>NZ_CM129812.1:0-4800000 GCF_052983195.1 Streptomyces hebeiensis | reverse complement strand
CTGAAAATGCCGCCGGAGTTCCGTCCGGCTATACCGGTTCGGTGAAAACCCTTCGGCATGGACATCGAGAAGCGGAATTGATCATCCGTGACGGTGGCGTAGTCCGCCGGCGGTTTCCCGTCGTCCTTCTCGCCGCCCCGGTCCCCGCCGTCGTCGCCCGCACCGTCCGAGGCGTCCGAACTCTCCGACGCCTTCTCGTCGGAGCCGGAGTCCTTGCCCGAGTCCGGCCCCGACC
Source organism: Streptomyces hebeiensis (assembly GCF_052983195.1). Lineage (NCBI taxonomy): Bacteria > Bacillati > Actinomycetota > Actinomycetes > Kitasatosporales > Streptomycetaceae > Streptomyces > Streptomyces hebeiensis. The sequence goes on along the minus strand of NZ_CM129812.1, from coordinate 4,799,765 downwards.
GTCCGCTCGTGCCACCCTCGTCCGCGCTCTTGGGCGAGTCCGCGTCGCGTCCGCCGTTCTCCCTTTCCTCGTTGCCGGTGGAGGTTCCCGCCGATACGGCCGAGCCGTCCCGGCCCGCCTTCGATCCGTTCGCGTCCTCGGAGGAGTCGCCGCTGAACGCGACGAGCAGGACCGTGGAGATCAACGCCAGCGCGGCGACGACCGCGATGATCACCAGTGTGCGCCGGGGCACGACGTCGGTGAGCGACGCGCGCGGCGGCACCGGCCGCGGCGGAGCCACGGGCTCCGTCCGCCGCGCGCCCACCGCGCCGGACCCCGCCGCCGCGTTCTTCGCGGAGCGCAGCGCGCCGCGCAGCCGGTCGGCACCCCCGACGGCCGCGGCCGCCACGGGCCGCGCCGCCGGCCTGGCCGGATCGGCGGCGGGCAGCGGCGGCAGCGGAACGACCCGGGTGGCCTCCGGCTCGGGTTCCGGCTCCCGCGCCGGCTCCTCCGGCGCGTTGAGGACCCCTTCGAGCAGCACCCGCGCACCCGCGTCGTCCAGCCGCTGGGCCGGGTCCTTGGCGAGGAGCCCGTAGATGACCTCCGTCAGCGGGCCCGCGTTCTTGGGCGGGTCCAGCGGCTCGGTCATCACGGCAGTGAGGGTCGCTATGGCCGAACCCTTGTCGTACGGGGGACAGCCCTCCACCGACGCGTACAGCAGGCCGCCGAGCGACCAGAGGTCGGCGGCGGGCCCCGGCTTGTGCCCCCGGGCACGCTCGGGCGAGATGTAGGAGGGGGCGCCGACGAGCATTCCGGTGGAGGTGACCGACGGGTCGCCCTCGACCTGGGCGATCCCGAAGTCCGTGAGGACGACCCGCCCGTCCTCGGCGATGAGCACGTTCGACGGCTTCACGTCACGGTGCAGAATGCCCTCGCGGTGCGCCGAACGCAGGACGTCCAGGACGGCGAGGCCCACCTCGGCCGCCCGTCTCGGTGACAGGAGGCCGTCCTCCCGGATCGCTTCGGCCAGCGACTTGCCCTCGACCAGCTCCATGACGATCCAGGGCCGGTCGTCCTCGTCCACGACGTCGAAGACGGTGACGGCGCCGTTGTTGCGGATCCGGGCGATCGCCTTGGCCTCGCGCAGCGTGCGCGTGATGAGCCGTCGCTTCTCGTCCTCGTCGATGCTGGAGGGGAACCGCAGCTCCTTCACCGCGACCGTACGGCCGAGCGTCTCGTCGAGGGCTCGCCAGACGGTGCCCATGCCGCCGCGCCCGAGGACCGCGCCGAGCCGGTACCGCCCCGCGAGCAGCCGCCCCTCGGGACTGGTGTCGGCGCTCCTGTCCGCGTCCTTACGGGGCTCCTTCGCCGTGTCCCGCAACTGCTTCGACTCCGACATGCGTCCCCTCTGCGATACCCGATCCTGGCGCGACCGCCGCCCACCCGCGCGGTGCGTAACGCCCCCTGGCAGAGCCTTCATTGTCCCTCACTCCGGGACCGTCACCGTTCGCGGGGCCCGCGTCCGACGGGGGAAGGACGGTGAAAAAGACCTCACCGGGCCCCTCCTCCGCCCTCGTCCGGCCACCTTGCCGACCAGAACTCTGTTCGAAATGGATGCGATCGCGCCACGAATCGGCGTTCTCCCCATAGGCCGGAAGAGTGACAACGTGTCTTGTAGAGCCGTTCACCCCCGATTTGGCCTGTCCGTTATGGCTGCTCGCGTCACGGGCCGGCGGGCCGGGAGGGCCGCACGGCCCGGCGGACGCTCAGATCGGCACGATGTCAGGCGCGCCGAGTCGCGCCGCGTCCGCGGTCCGGTCGTCCGGCTGCCGCTGCGACTCCCGTTCCGCCTCGACCCGTTTCTCATAGTGCTCGACCTCGCGGTCCACCTGGTCCGCGCCCCACCCGAGCACCGGCGCCATCAGCTCCGCGCACTCCCGCGCGCTGCGCGCGCCCCGGTCGAAGGTCTCTATGGAGATCCGGGTCCGGCGCGTGAGCACGTCGTCGAGATGGCGCGCGCCCTCGTGGGAGGCCGCGTAGACGATCTCGGCCCGCAGATAGTCGTCGGCGGCGGCCAGCGGCTCGCCCAGGCCCGGGTCGGCGGTGATCAGGTCCAGCAGCTCCCCCACCACCGTCCCGTAGCGGTTCAGCAGGTGTTCCACGCGTGCCACATGCAGTCCGGTGCGCGCGGCCAGGCCGGCCCGCCCGTTCCAGAGCGCGGCGAAGCCCTCGGCGCCGAGCAGCGGCACCTCCTCCGTGACGCAGTCCGCCACCCGCCGGTCGAGGCCGTGCACCGCCTCGTCCACGGCGTCCTTGGCCATCACCCGGTACGTCGTGTACTTGCCGCCGGCGACGACCACCATGCCGGGCACGGGGTGCGCGACCGTGTGCTCGCGGGAGAGCTTGCTGGTCGCGTCCGACTCCCCGGCCAGCAGGGGGCGCAGCCCCGCGTACACGCCCTGGACGTCGTCCCGGGTCAGCGGGACCGACAGCACCGCGTTCACATGTTCCAGCAGGTAGTCGATGTCCGCGCTGGAGGCCGCGGGGTGGGCCTTGTCCAGGTCCCAGTCCGTGTCGGTGGTGCCCACGATCCAGTGGCGGCCCCAGGGGATGACGAACAGCACCGACTTCTCGGTCCGCAGGATCAGGCCCGTCGTGGAGTGGATCCGGTCCTTGGGCACGACCAGGTGGATACCCTTGGACGCGCGGACGTGGAACTGTCCGCGCTCGGCGATCAGCGACTGGGTGTCGTCCGTCCACACCCCGGTCGCGTTGACGATCTGCCTGGCCCGGATCTCGTACTCCCCGCCGGCCTCGACGTCCTGGACCCGCGCCCCGACCACCCGCTCGCCCTCCCGCAGGAACCCGGTCACCCGCGCGCGGGAGGCCACGTGCGCGCCGTACGTCGCGGCCGTACGGACCAGGGTGGTGACGAAGCGCGCGTCGTCCATCTGCGCGTCGTAGTACTGCAACGCGCCGACCAGCGCGTCCTTCTTCAGGCAGGGAGCCACCCGCAGCGCGTGCCGCCGCGAGAGGTGGCGGTGGACCGGCAGGCCCCTGCCGTGCCCGGACGAGACGGACATCGTGTCGTACAGCGCGACGCCCGTGCCCGCGTAGAGCCGCTCCCAGCCCCGGTGCCGCAGCGGATACAGGAAAGGCACCGGCTTCACCAGGTGAGGGGCCAGCTTCTCCAGGAGCAGCCCCCTCTCCTTGAGAGCTTCCCGTACGAGGGAGAAGTCGAGCATCTCCAGATAGCGCAGGCCGCCGTGGATCAGCTTGCTCGACCGGCTCGACGTGCCGGACGCCCAGTCCCGCGCCTCGACCAGTCCGGTCGTCAGTCCTCGGGTCACGGCGTCGAGAGCGGTCCCGGCACCCACCACGCCCGCGCCCACGACCAGCACGTCCAGTTCACGCTCGGCCATCGCCTCGAGCGCCTGGCCGCGCTCCACGGGCCCCAGTGTCGCTGTCCTCACCGCTGCCTCCCGTCGTCCCCCATGTGGTCGGGCTCACAGCTTCGATTCTGTCCGCACCACGCGACTTCAGCCACCGCCTGTGGATAACTCCGGTTCCGGTTCACGGATCGCACGGGTGTACGGGGACCACAGGTGACGCAGGTGACGCAGGTGACGCAGGTGACGCACGACCATGCCCGCACCTGGCCGTCCAATGAATAACCCCAACAAATAACCCGGCCACGGCGAGCAATGCCGCATAACGGTCATATTTACGCCTAGTCTGACGGTGCGCCCGCCCATGTGTCCATCGGACTCGCGCCTTCTGTCCACTCCGGCCAAGGGAAGGACGGCCACCGCCGTGCCCGCAGATCTCGCCGTCATCGGCCTCGGTCATCTCGGCCTGCCCCTCGCCCAGGCCGCCGTGGCCGCCGGTATCGACACCATCGGCTACGACACCGACCCCCGGCCGGTCACGGATCTGACCGCCGGCCACGCCCCCCTCGACGGCCCGCTCACCGCCGCCGACATCCGCCGGATGCTCTCGGGCGGCTTCCGGCCCACCACCACCCCCGATGCGCTGGGCCGGGTCCGTACCGCCGTGATCTGCGCGCCCGCCCCGCTCGGCGCCGACGGCACCCCGGACCTCACCGCGATCGGCGACGCGGCGGCCGCACTGGCCGCCCGGCTGCGTCCGCACACCACCGTGCTGCTGGAGTCACCGGTCGCGCCCGGCACCACGGAAGGCTTCCTGCGCGGCCTCCTGGAAGACGGCTCGGGCCTGCGCGCCGGCCGCGACTTCCACCTCGCCTACTCCCCCGGCAGGCTCGACCCCGGGAACCGCACCCACGGCCTGGCCAACACCCCCAAGGTGATCGGCGGCCTCACGCCGGCCTGCACCGAGGCCGCCGCCGCTTTCTACGGCCGTCTCACCGACAAGGTCGTCCGGGCCCGAGGCCCGCGCGAGGCGGAGACCGTCAAGCTCCTGGAGACCAACTTCCGGCACGTCAACATCGCCCTGGTCAACGAAATGGCCGTGCTCTGCCACGACCTCGGCGTCGACCTGTGGGACGTCATCCGGTGCGCCGAGACCAAGCCGTTCGGCTTCCAGGCGTTCCGGCCGGGCCCCGGGGTCGGCGGCCACGGCGTGGCACTGGACCCCGGCTACCTGCCGGGCGCCGGGCGCACACCCGGCCACCCCCTGCGCATGGTCGGGCTCGCGCGGGAGATCAACAGCCGGATGCCGCGGTACGTCATCCAGCGCTGCGCCACCCTCCTCAACGAACACGGCAAGTCGGCACGCGGCGCCCGGGTGCTGCTCCTCGGCGTCACCTACAAGCCCGACCTCGCCGACCGGCAGGACTCACCGGCCACCGAGATCGCCTGCCGGCTGTCCGACCTGGGCGCGGCCGTCAGCTACCACGACCCCTACATCCACGACTGGCGCGTACGCGACCGGCCCGTGCCGCGCGCGGACTCCCTGTACGAGGCCGCCGCCGACGCCGATCTGACCCTGCTGCTCCAGCACCACCGCACGTACGACCTCCAAGGGCTGGCGGTCAAGGCGCAACTACTCCTCGACACCAGGGGGGCGACTCCCGCGGGCGCGGCCTACCGCCTCTGAGCCGTCTCGGCACGCCCCGCCCGCCGGGCTCGGCGACACCCGCCGGCCCGCGGCCGCTGCCCAGCCGCCGCCCCGCCGTGCGCCGCCCGCTCTCGGCCGCCCGCCGTCAGCGACGGTGCTGCGAGTCCGCCACGGTCACCTCGACGCGCTGGAACTCCTTGAGCTCGCTGTATCCCGTCGTCGCCATGGCCCGGCGCAGCGCTCCGAAGAAGTTCATCGAGCCGTCGGGGATGTGCGACGGGCCCGTCAGGACCTCCTCCGTCGTCCCGACGATCCCCAGGTCCACCAGCTTGCCGCGCGGCACGTCCTCGTGGACCGCCTCCATGCCCCAGTGGTGGCCCTTCCCCGGCGCGTCCGACGCCCGGGCCAGCGGGGAACCGATCATGACCGAGTCCGCACCGCAGGCGATCGCCTTGGGCAGGTCGCCCGACCAGCCGACGCCGCCGTCCGCGATGACGTGCACGTACCGTCCGCCGGACTCGTCCATGTAGTCCCGGCGGGCCGCCGCGACGTCCGCGACGGCGGTCGCCATCGGGACCTGGATGCCCAGCACGTTGCGCGTGGTGTGCGCCGCGCCGCCGCCGAAGCCGACCAGCACGCCCGCCGCGCCCGTCCGCATCAGGTGCAGCGCCGCGGTGTACGTGGCGCAGCCGCCGACGATGACCGGCACGTCCAGCTCGTAGATGAACTGCTTCAGGTTCAGCGGCTCGGCGGCCGAGGAGACGTGCTCCGCGGAGACCGTCGTGCCGCGGATGACGAAGATGTCGACGCCGGCGTCCACCACGGCCTTGGAGAACTGCGCGGTGCGCTGGGGCGAGAGCGCGGCCGCCGTCACCACGCCCGAGTCCCGCACCTCCTTGATACGCTGCCCGATCAGCTCTTCCTTGATCGGCTCGGCGTAGATCTCCTGGAGGCGGCGGTTGGCCGTCACGCCGTCCAGGCCGGCGATCTCGTCGAGCAGCGGCTGCGGGTCCTCGTACCGGGTCCACAGGCCTTCCAGGTTGAGCACCCCCAGGCCGCCGAGTTCACCGATACGGATGGCGGTCCGCGGGGAGACGACGGAGTCCATCGGAGCGGCCAGGAAGGGCAGCTCGAACCGGTAGGCGTCGATCTGCCAGGCGATCGAGACCTCCTTCGGGTCCCGGGTGCGCCGGCTGGGGACGACGGCGATGTCGTCGAAGGCGTACGCCCTGCGGCCGCGCTTGCCGCGCCCGATCTCGATCTCAGTCACGATGTGTGGCCTTTCCCTCTACGTCTGCGGTCCCAGTATCCCCGACGCCTCCGACAGCCGTACCGGGCGCGGTGCCCGGCCGGTACGGCCCCGTCGTCATGCGACGCGGGCCCCCGGACACGCCCCGTACGCGCCGAGGGGCGGCTCCGGAAACCACCGGAGCCGCCCCTCGGGGACATGTTCGATCCGTTCGTACGTCGCGTTTGTACGGTCCGTTCGGGCGATTCGCCGCCGGCCCGCCGTTCAGCCCCGGCTGTAGTTCGGCGCCTCGACCGTCATCTGGATGTCGTGCGGGTGGCTCTCCTTGAGCCCCGCCGAGGTGATCCGCACGAACCGGCCGCGCTCCTGGAGCTCCGGCACCGTCCGCCCGCCGACGTAGAACATCGACTGGCGCAGTCCGCCGGTCAGCTGGTGCACGACCGCGGAGAGCGGGCCCCGGTAGGGCACCTGGCCCTCGATGCCCTCGGGCACCAGCTTCTCGTCGGAGGCCACGCCCTCCTGGAAGTACCGGTCCTTGGAGAACGACCGCTGGTCGCCACGCGTCTGCATCGCGCCCAGCGAGCCCATGCCGCGGTACGACTTGAACTGCTTGCCGTTGATGAACAGCAGCTCGCCCGGCGACTCCTCGCACCCCGCGAGCAGCGAGCCGAGCATCACCGTGTCCGCCCCCGCGACCAGGGCCTTCGCGATGTCACCGCTGTACTGCAGGCCACCGTCGCCGATGACCGGGACACCGGCCTCCTTGGCGGCGAGCGACGCCTCGTAGATCGCCGTCACCTGGGGGACGCCGATACCGGCGACCACGCGCGTCGTACAGATGGAACCGGGACCGACACCGACCTTGATGCCGTCGACACCGGAGTCGATCAGTGCCTGGGCGCCGTCGCGGGTGGCGATGTTGCCGCCGACGACATCGACCGCCGAGTTGGACTTGATCTTGGCGACCATGTCCCCGACCAGCCGGGAGTGGCCGTGGGCGGTGTCCACGACGATGAAGTCGACGCCCGCCTCGATCAGCGCCTGCGCGCGTTCGTACGCGTCGCCCGCGACGCCGACCGCCGCGCCGACCAGCAGCCGGCCTTCCTTGTCCTTGGCCGCGTTCGGGTACTTCTCCGCCTTGACGAAGTCCTTGACCGTGATCAGACCGCGGAGCACCCCCGCGTCGTCGACCAGCGGCAGCTTCTCGATCTTGTGCCGGCGCAGCAGCTCCATGGCGTCCACGCCGGAGATGCCGACCTTGCCGGTGACGAGGGGCATCGGGGTCATGACCTCGCGCACCTGGCGGGTCCGGTCCGCCTCGAAGGCCATGTCACGGTTGGTGACGATGCCGAGCAGCTTGCCGCCGCCGTCGGTGACCGGGACACCGCTGATCCGGAACTTGGCACACAGCTGGTCCGCCTCGGCGAGCGTGGCGTCCGGGTGCACCGTGATCGGGTCGGTGACCATGCCGGACTCGGAGCGCTTCACCAGGTCGACCTGGTTGGCCTGGTCGGCGATGGACAGGTTGCGGTGCAGCACCCCGGCGCCGCCCTGGCGTGCCATCGCGATGGCCATCCGGGCCTCGGTGACCTTGTCCATCGCCGCGGAGAGCAGCGGGATGTTCACCCGGACGTTCTTGGAGATGCTGGACGAGGTGTCGATGGCGTCGGGCGTCATGTCGGACGCGCCCGGCAGCAGCAGCACGTCGTCGTATGTCAGCCCGAGCGTCGCGAATTTCTCGGGCACTCCGTCGACGTTTGCAGTCATGACACCTTCCCCAAATGGCCTTGATCGGTGCGGATGTCCATGCTAACGGCCTTCGCGGGCCCCTCATTCCACGATCACGGTGACCGGCCGGGTGAGCGCGGCCGGGCGCGCGGTCGTCTGTATGGACGTATGTATGGACGTACGCGGTACGACCATATGCTGTTCAACGGGCGCCCCGGAGGGTGCGGTCCGCTCGCTCCCGGACCGCCGCCGCGACGCACTTCCGCGCCACCACCGCGCCCGAACGGCCGCGATCCGGCCGCAGGCCCCGGACGGGCCTGCCCGTGCCACCCGGTCCGTACCACCCGAGCCCTCGGATGCCCGTCCCGCGGTCCCCCGGCCCGGTGGTCCCCCCGCCCCTGGGCTACTGCCCGGCCAGCGCCCGCAGCCTGCTGAGGGCGCGGTGCTGGGCGACCCGGACCGCGCCCGGGGACATGCCCAGCAGCTGGCCGGTCTCCTCCGCCGTCAGCCCGACGGCGACGCGCAGCACCAGCAGCTCACGCTGGTTCTCGGGCAGGTTGGCCAGCAGCTTCTTGGCCCACTCGGCGTCGCTGCTGAGCAGCGCGCGCTCCTCGGGGCCCAGCGAGTCGTCCGGCCGCTCGGGCATCTCGTCGGACGGCACGGCGGTGGATCCCGGATGGCGCATGGCGGACCGCTGGAGGTCTGCGACCTTGTGTCCGGCGATGGCGAAGACGAACGCCTCGAAGGGTCTGCCGGTGTCGCGGTAGCGCGGCAGCGCCATCAGCACCGCGACGCATACCTCCTGCGCGAGATCCTCCACGAAGTGGCGAGCGTCACCGGGCAGCCTGCTCAGCCGCGTACGGCAGTAGCGCAGCGCGAGCGGGTGGACACGGGCCAGGAGGTCGTGCGTGGCCCGTTCGTCGCCGTCGACGGCACGGTGAACGAGCGCACCGATCACCGTGGTCTCGTCATCGCGCATCGGTCCATGGTGCCTTGGCCGCTCAGAATCAGCGGCTCCACGTCCGTAGTTGTGCACCGAAGCGTTATGAGCGGGTGCCGCAGAACTCATCCCCTGCGCTCTCCCCTCGCGCTCGTCCGACTCGTCCCCGAGGAACTCCACACCTTCAAGGATGCGGCATCGCGCGGGAAACGGGTGCGTACGGGCATACGTCCCCCTGCGCTCCGGGTCGTTCCGGGGCGTCCGCGCGCCCCCGGACAGCGCCCCGACCAGCGGGGCAGGGCCCGGAACCGGACCGGACGGCCGCCGACCGCCCGGCGACCGGCACAAGCCCGGAGGCGGGCTCGGGCCGGGTACGACCGCGAGCCCGGACACGAGTCCGGGTACGGGCCCTGGCCCTCGTACGGGCGCGGGCCCGGCCGCGGTGACCGGCCGTGGCGGCCTGCCGGGCAGGACCCTGCGACGGGCGGCACGCCGCGGAGCCCGCTGCGGCCCAGGGATCCCGACGAACCTCAGCGGACCAGGCCCCAGCGGAACCCGAGGGCCACCGCGTGGGCGCGGTCCGAGGCGCCGAGCTTCTTGAACAGGCGCCGTGCGTGCGTCTTGACCGTGTCCTCGGAGAGGAACAGCTCACGGCCGATCTCCGCGTTCGAACGGCCGTGGCTCATCCCCTCGAGCACCTGGATCTCCCGGGCGGTGAGGGTGGGCGCGGCACCCATCTCCGCCGAGCGGAGCCGACGCGGCGCGAGCCGCCAGGTCGGGTCGGCGAGCGCCTGGGTGACCGTGGCGCGCAACTCGGCGCGCGAGGCGTCCTTGTGCAGGTAGCCACGGGCTCCGGCCGCGACCGCGAGCGCGACTCCGTCCAGGTCCTCGGCGACCGTGAGCATGATGATGCGGGCGCCGGGGTCGGCCGAGAGCAGCCGGCGGACGGTCTCGACACCGCCGAGACCCGGCATCCGTACGTCCATCAGAATCAGGTCGGAACGATCGGCGCCCCATCGGCGGAGGACTTCCTCCCCGTTGGCCGCGGTCGTCACGCGCTCGACGCCGGGCACGGTCGCGACCGCGCGGCGGAGCGCCTCTCGGGCAAGCGGGGAGTCGTCGCAGACGAGGACGGATGTCATGACCGTCCTCCGCAGCTGATGCGCGTCACCTTGAGCCTCCAGGCTGGTTACATGTCGTCACCTGTGCGATTGACGCTCCCGGACATTTGCCCGATTGCCGTTTCTCTCAACCGCCTCGCACATTCAACGACGGTCACTCGAAAGAGTTACGGCCCACGCACCTCAATTCGGCACTCCCCGTGAGGGGTCGCGCACACAGGAGAGCAGCCCGGGGCGCCAGGTCCGCACGCAGAGGTATGCCCCATTTAGCGGTTTTTCTTCCTTTTATCAGCGTCTATAGCTAGATTCGCAATGAGTCATATTTACATCTACTTGGATAGTAGATGTACCGTCGTGAGCACCGGTGCGAGTAGCACGCCGGGCTCGACCCGGCGTCCGCGCGGCCCGTATCCGCCCTCAGCACGGTTTCAAGGGGACATGAGCAATGGCAGATTTCTCCCGCCTTCCCGGACCGAACGCAGATCTGTGGGACTGGCAGCTCCTGGCGGCTTGTCGTGGCGTCGACAGCTCGCTCTTCTTCCACCCGGAAGGGGAACGGGGCGCTGCGCGAAGCGCGCGCGAGAACTCGGCGAAAGAGGTGTGCATGCGCTGCCCGGTCCGTGCGGAGTGCGCGGCACACGCGCTGGCGGTGCGGGAGCCGTACGGCGTGTGGGGCGGGCTGACGGAGGACGAACGCGAAGAACTGATGGGGCGGGCCCGCGCGCGGCTGATCACCACGTCGGCGTCGACGACCGCACGGGGACACGGCAACGGCGCGGCCGACACGGAAGGCCGCCCTCGCCCGCACGGATGACGCGTCGGCTGGCGACAGACCCAGAAGAAACGTTCCTGCACAGGTAGCCCACACCTCAGCGCCTACGCCTTTCCGTCCCGTGCCATTCCGGCCCCCGCCTCTTCGCCCGGTCCCCGACCGCCCGTCAGGCGTCGCGACACGCTCAGCGCTCGGCGGCGCGCTCCAGTTCGTCCAACGTGGCCGCGACGGCCGGGACCTGAGCCAGGTCGGGCAGGGTCAGCGCCACGATCTCCCGGCGGACCGCCGGTGCCACCCTCAGCGTACGGACGCCGTCGACCCGCGCCGAAGCCAGCGCCAACTCCGGCAGCACCGCCACCCCGAGCCCCGCCGCGACCAGGCCGATCACCGCCGGATAGTCGTCCGTCGCGAAGTCGATCCGGGGACTGAATCCCGCCGCCCCGCACGCTTCCACGAGCTGGGTGCGACAGCGCGGGCAGCCCGCGATCCACGCCTCCTCGGCCAGTTCTGCGATCGACACCGACTCCGCCCGCGCCAGCCGGTGATCCTCGGGGACGACACCGACGAGCCGGTCCGTCAGGAGGGGTCGCTCCACCAGGTCGCCCCACTCCTCACCGGGGCCGCCGTACCGGAACGCCAGCGCCACGTCGCAGTCGCCCGCGCGCAGCATCTCGGCCGAACTCGGCGGCTCCGCCTCGACGAGCGAGACGCGGGTGCCCGGATGGGCCGCGCGCAGGGCGGCCAGGGCGCTGGGGACCAGCGTGGAGCTGCCGCTGGGGAACGACACGAGCCGGACCCGGCCGGCCCGGAGCCCGGCGATGGCGGCGATCTCCTCCTCGGCGGCGGTGAGCCCGGCGAGGATGCCCGTCGCGTGCCGCACGAGCACCTCGCCCGCCTGCGTCAGCCGCATCTCGCGACCGGCGCGGACGATCAGCGGGGTGCCCGCGGCGGATTCGAGGGCCTTCATCTGCTGGCTGACGGCCGGTTGCGTGCAGCCCAGCTCGCGGGCCGCGGCCGAGAAGGAACCGGTGGCGGAGACGGCGCGCAGGACGCGGAGATGGCGGGGCTCGATCATTTCTCGATTATAAGGAATGCTTTGGGGTATCACCGAATAGGGGTGATCGACTTTGAGACAGTGGCGGAGGGGCTCCGCGGCTCGTCCGGCGGCTCGTCCGGCGGTGGCGTGGGGCGGTACGGGCCGGGCACCGGTGTCCGCCTGTCGCGCACCGACGGCGAGTCCACGGACACAGGCATTAACGTGCGCGTATGACGACTGCTTTGATTACGGGCTCGACGGCGGGGATCGGCGCCGCCTTCGCGCGGCGGCTGGCGGCCGACGGACACAACCTGGTGCTGGTGGCACGCGACACGGAGCGTCTGCGGGAACAGGCCACGGAACTGCACGACCGCCATGGGATCGAGGCGAAGGTGCTGACGGCCGACCTCGCCACGGACAGCGGTATCTCCTCGGTGGAGAAGCGCCTGTCGGACCGTAAGCAGCCGGTCGATCTGCTGGTCAACAACGCGGGGTTCGCCAACAAGGGCGCGTTCCTCGACGTCCCGGTCGCCGACGAGCTGACCATGCTGAAGGTGCACTGCGAGGCGGTGCTGCGGCTGACGTCGGCGGTGGTGCCGGGCATGCGGGCGCGCGGCCGGGGCGGTGTCGTCAACGTGGCGTCGGTGGCCGCGTTCGTGCCGCGCGGCACGTACGGCGCGTCCAAGGCGTGGGTCGTGCAGTTCACCCAGGGCGTGGCGCGGGACCTGGCCGGATCGGGCGTGCGGCTGATGGCGCTGTGTCCCGGTTTCGTACGGACCGAGTTCCACGAGCGGGCCGGTATGGGCACGGACAACATCCCTGGCTGGATGTGGCTGGACGCGGACAAGGTGGTGACGGCGGCACTGGCGGACCTGGCGCGCGGGCGGAACGTCTCCGTCCCGGACCCGCGTTACAAGGCGCTGATGGGAGCGGTGAAGCTGGCCCCGCGCGGGCTGCTGGGCGGTGTCACGACGAAGACGGGCCGGAAGTTCGGCCCCAGCAGGTCTCAGTAGGCCTATCGGACCGGAGGTGCCGGCAGACCCGGGGGCGCCTGTGGGGCCGACGGGGCCCGGTGGACCGATCGGGCGACACGCGGAAATCGTGCCGGGACGCGCCGGGGCCCGGCACCCCCGCGAGGGGGCACCGGGCCTCGGTCGGTGCGGTGGTGATGTCGCCGTGCGCGTCGGCCGGGGCGGCCGTCAGCGCGCGGGACGCCGCGCGGGGCGCGTCAGTGGCTGTGCCCGTGACCGCCGTGAGCCGCCTCGGGCTCCTCCTCCGCCGGCTTCTCGACGACCAGGGTCTCGGTCGTGAGCAGCAGCGACGCGATGGACGCGGCGTTCTCCAGCGCGGAGCGCGTGACCTTGACCGGGTCGATGACGCCGGCCTTCACCAGGTCGACGTACTCGCCGGTCGCGGCGTTGAAACCGCTGCCCTTGTCCTGCTCCGCCACCTTCGCGGTGATGACGTAGCCCTCCAGGCCCGCGTTCTCGGCGATCCAGCGCAGCGGCTCGACGACCGCGCGGCGGACGACCGCGACGCCGGTGGCCTCGTCGCCCTCCTTGCCCAGGTTGCCCTCGAGCACCTTGGCGGCGTGCACCAGGGCGGAGCCACCACCGGAGACGATGCCCTCCTCGACCGCGGCGCGGGTCGCGGAGATGGCGTCCTCCAGACGGTGCTTCTTCTCCTTGAGCTCCACCTCGGTGGCGGCGCCGACGCGGATCACGCACACGCCGCCGGCCAGCTTCGCGAGGCGCTCCTGGAGCTTCTCGCGGTCCCAGTCGGAGTCCGTGGTCTCGATTTCGGCCTTGATCTGGTTGACGCGGCCGGTGACGTCGGCCGCGTTGCCGCCGCCGTCGACGATGGTCGTGTCGTCCTTGGTGATGGTCACGCGGCGGGCGGAGCCCAGCACGTCCAGACCGGCCTGGTCGAGCTTGAGGCCGACCTCCTCGGCGATGACGGTCGCGCCCGTGAGGGTGGCGATGTCGCCGAGCATGGCCTTGCGACGGTCACCGAAGCCGGGGGCCTTCACCGCGACCGCGTTGAAGGTACCGCGGATCTTGTTGACGACGAGGGTGGAGAGCGCCTCGCCCTCGACGTCCTCGGCGATGATCAGCAGCGGCTTGGAGCCACCCGCCTGGATGACCTTCTCCAGCAGCGGCAGCAGGTCCTGGATGGAGGTGATCTTGCCCTGGTGGATCAGGATGTACGGGTCGTCGAGGACGGCCTCCATACGCTCCTGGTCGGTCACCATGTACGGGGACAGGTAGCCCTTGTCGAAGGCCATGCCCTCGGTGAAGTCCAGCTCCAGACCGAAGGTGTTGGACTCCTCGACGGTGATGACACCGTCCTTGCCGACCTTGTCCATCGCCTCGGCGATGAGCTCGCCGACCTGCTGGTCCTGCGCGGAGAGCGCGGCCACGGCGGCGATGTCGGACTTGTCGTCGATCGGGCGCGCGGTCGCGAGAAGGTCGTCGGACACGGCCTTGACCGCGGCGTCGATGCCCTTCTTCAGCGCGGCCGGGGAGGCACCCGCGGCGACGTTGCGCAGGCCCTCGCGGACCAGCGCCTGGGCCAGCACGGTGGCGGTGGTGGTGCCGTCGCCGGCGATGTCGTTGGTCTTGGTCGCCACCTCCTTCACCAGCTGGGCGCCCAGGTTCTCGTACGGGTCGTCGATCTCCACCTCACGGGCGATCGTGACGCCGTCGTTGGTGATGGTGGGGGCGCCGAACTTCTTGTCGATGACGACGTTGCGGCCCTTCGGGCCGATCGTCACCTTCACCGTGTCGGCAAGCTTGTTGACGCCGCGCTCAAGGGCGCGACGGGCGTCCTCGTCGAACTTCAGGATCTTCGCCATGGGAGCTTTCTCAGTCCTCTCGTTGCGAATCTCGGCCACCCCTGGCGACCGCTACCGCTCCTATGAGCTGCGCCCCCGTCCGCCCGGCTGTCGCAGGGGGGCCAGGGGCGCAGTTCACAAGCAAAAATTGGATCCGGAGCTGCTGGGGGCGTCCCCCAGCCGTCCGGCCTACTTCTCGATGATCGCGAGCACGTCGCGAGCCGAGAGGACGAGGTACTCCTCGCCGCTGTACTTCACCTCGGTGCCGCCGTACTTGCTGTACAGAACGACATCGCCGACGGAGACGTCGAGCGGGAGACGCTCGCCGTTCTCGAAGCGGCCCGGACCGACGGCCAGGACGACGCCCTCCTGGGGCTTCTCCTTGGCGGTGTCCGGGATAACCAGGCCAGAGGCCGTGGTCTGCTCGGCGTCGAGCGGCTGGACCACGATGCGGTCCTCAAGCGGCTTGATGGCAACCTTGGTGCTGGCGGTCGTCACGATCCGACCTCCCCCTTCGGAGATCTCACGGGGTCAATTGTCTGAGGGTGGCGACCAGGTCGATCCGTCGTCGCGGGTGCCGGACCTGCCCGTCGCTCGTTTTGGCACTCTCCACCGGGGAGTGCCAAGCCTGAGACTATGACCGCGATTAGCACTCGGTCAAGCGGAGTGCCAATGTGCGCCGGTGTGGCGGCGTGTGCGGCCCCTCCCCGGGCGTGTCGCGCCCGGCCCGTCGCCCTCGATACGTCGCGCCGGCGCCGGAATACGTCCCGCCGGAACGCGTCGCGCCCTGACAGGTCGCGTACGGCGCACCCGGCCTGTCGCCGTCATACCGCCCGGCGGACGGGCGGTCGTACGGGCGGGGGCAGTGCCGGGCCCGCGGGGACGACGAGGGCGGCACGTGCGGCATCCGCCCACGGGCGCCCGGACGGTCCCCCTCCCGCCGTGATGGCCGCCGCCGGACGGGCGGCCGTACGGGTGACCGCTCGTCGGCCCGGTCGCAGGCGGGCCGACGAGCGGCGCCCGGCGCGGTCGCCGGGCGGCCCGCCCCGGGCCGGTGAACGACCGGCAGCCGGACCGCGGACCGCTCGGCCGGCGGGCCGGGGAGCGCCGGCGCGCGGCCGGACGGCGCGGGCGCCGGAGCCGGCGCGGGGAGCGGGGCGTGCGGGCTCATCCGCTGCGCCGCCTTGCGCCCGAGCCGTTCGATCGGGTCCACCGACTGCGCGCAGCCGGCGGTCAGGAGCGCACCGGCTGCCAGCACCCCGGCCAGCAGCCGGTGCGCGGGGCTCATACGTAGTCCTCCAGCCGGCCCACGGCGTACCCCTTGTCCGTGATCACCTTCATCACGTGCCGGACCATGTCGGTCATGGATCCGTTCCACTCGTCGGACCCGCGGAAGTGCGTGAGGATGATGTCGCCCGGGTGCATGTCGCGGTCCCACTCGCGCCACTCCATGTGGTCGGGGAACGCCTCGGCCGCCCAGATCGGCGCCGCCTTGATGCCGCACGCCTTCGCGGCGCGCAGGGTGTCCACGTTGTAGTTGCCGAACGGCGGACGGAAGAGGACGGGCCTCTTCCCGTACTGCTTCTGCAGCACCTTCTGCTGACCGCAGATCTCGTACTTCTGCTCGTCGTACGAGAGGCCGGGCATGTACGGGTGGTTGAGGGTGTGGTTGTTGAGGGTCACCCCGCGGTCCCGCATCTGCTTGAAGTACCCGTAGTCGTCGTTGATGACGTAGTCGCTCAGGAAGGCGGTGTACGGGATCTTCAGCTCGCTCATCATCCGCAGCAGCTCGGGGTCCTTCTCCGAACCGTCGTCGATGGTCAGGAAGACGACCTTCTTGCCCTTCACCGGCACGGTGGTGAAGACGGGCGGGAGGTTCTCACCGCCCTCGACCTCGAACCCCTTCCGCGTGGTGATCTTCGGCTTGACGGCCGGCGGAGGCGGAGCGGCGAGCGGGGTCTTGGCGAGCCCCCACTTCTTGGCCGCCACGGCGCGCGCGGCCTGCGTACGGCGCACTTTCTCGGCGTACGCGGCGCGCGCGGCGGCGGAGCCCGGCTTGTGGGCCGCCTCCTGACCGTGGGCGGGCTTGGCGGAGGCGTGGCCGCCCGGTTCGCCGGAACCGGCGGAACATCCGGAGCCGAGCGCGGCGACGAGCAGCGCCGCGAGCACGGCAGGGACGACGGGGACGACGGGGACGACGGGGACCACGGGAGCGGCCGGGGCGGAGGTGGAGGCGGACGCGGAGGTGGAGGTGGAGGCTGGGAAGACGGCCCGCTGGGCCCTGCGAACCATCACCTTCGATGTCATTTTTTCTTTTTGTCGTACTAGTCGCATGGCGCCGCATCTTGTCAGCGCCGGTCCTTCGTCAGCCGTACGACACCGCTGTCCGCGGCGCACCGTCCCCCGCCCGGCTCACAACTGGCTCACAATGGGGCGGGTGAACGACCGCGCTCCCGCCCCTCACCTCCCGCACCTCGCGCCCCTGCTCTCCCCCAAGGGCCAGGCCCTCCTGGCCGAACTGCGCGACTACGACCCGGCCCGGGAACTCGCCGTCGCCACCCGGCTGCGCCGGGACCACCCGGCCGAGCTGGTGTCGGCGGCACTGGCCCAGGCGCGGCTGCGGCAGCGCGGGGCGGCCAAGTTCGGCGCCCGGGACGCCGACCGCATGTACTTCACGCCGCACGGCGTCGAACAGTCGACCCGGACCGCCGTCGCCGCCCACCGGGCAGCGCGGCTGCGCGGCATCGCCCCGGAGGCGGGGGCCGCAGTCCTGGACCTCTGCTGCGGCATCGGCGGGGACGCGATCGAGCTGGCCCGCGCCGGGTTCGCCGTGACGGGTGTCGATCTCGACCCGCTGACCTGCGAGATCGCGCTGACCAATGTGCGCACGCTGGCCCCCGACGCGCCGTCACCGACGGTCCGCTGCCAGGACGTCCGCGAGACGGAACTCCCGGAACCGGGCGGGACGGCGCCCCATGCCCTCTTCGTCGACCCCGCGCGGCGCGGCGGACGGGGCCGGATCTTCGACCCGGAGGCGTACTCTCCACCGCTGTCCTGGGCGGTCGACGCGGTACGCCGGACAGGTCTGGGTGCCATCAAGATCGCCCCGGGAATCCCGCACGAGCTGGTCCCCGACGACTTCGAGGCCGAGTGGATCTCCGACGGCGGAGATGTCAAGGAGGCGGTGCTCTGGCACGACGGCCGGGCGGCACGGGCGGCGCAGGCGGACCCGAGTGGCCAGGCGGCGCAGGCGCACGCGGGGGGCCGGCCGGACACCTTCGCGCCCGCCGGGGCGCCGGAGGTACCCGGTGCCGTCGTCGGCGGCACCCGGCGCGCCACGCTCCTCCCCTCGGGCGCCACGCTCACCTCCCGGGGTCTGCCGGACCCGCCGGTGCGCGGGCCGGGCCGATTCCTGTACGAGCCCGACGGAGCCGTGATCCGCGCGCATCTGGTGGCGGAGGTGGCGGAGGAACTGAACGGCGGGCTCCTCGACGAGACGATCGCGTACATCACCGCCGACGAGGCGCGCGCCACCCCGTACGCCACCGCCTACGAGATCACCGACGAACTCCCCTTCGGCCTCAAGAAACTGAAGGCGCTGCTGCGTGAACGCGAAGTCGGCGTACTGACGGTCAAGAAGCGCGGCTCGGCGGTGGAACCGGAGGAACTGCGCCGCCGCATGAAGCTCAAGGGCCCGAACGCCGCGACCGTCTTCCTCACCCGTGTCGCGGGCGCGCCGGCCATGCTGATCGGCCACCCGGCCGCGGTACGGCCGACGGTGTGCAACCGCGCCGAATAGCGACCAGCGGGATTGGGCGGCGTCGATCCGGGGGAATGCGGAACCGTCGAGAGCGAGGCAACCGACTGTGCGAGAACGATCCGCCGCCTATACCGACCCGGAGACGGCCGAGTGGGCGACCCGTCAGGTGCTGGCCGGCCATGAGCAGGCCATCCGCCGCTGGCTCGCCCGGACCGACCGGGGGCGACTGGCCGTTGAGGCCGCCTGGCCGTCCCGGGACGCGCCCGTCGGTCACGTGCGGATCGCGGGAGAGGCGCGCGCGGTCCGGGCGGCGCGGGTCGTCCTCCGCCGTGACTCCGCGCAACCGCGCGGCTTCGCCGTCCACGCGTCCTTTCCCGTCCGCCTCTGACCGGTTCCGGAGCCGTCCATGCCCCTCGGACCACTCGAACACGACCGCGCGTACGGCGAACTGGACCAGGTCGTCGGCGCCCACCTGGGCCGGCTCGCCCAGGACGAGGAGGCCCTGACCGCGTACCTGCGGCACACCTGGCGTACCCGGCCCTGGGCCCTCGCGGTGGCCGGGCGGCAGCTACGGGAGTGCGCCGCGTCCGGCGGCGACCTCGCGGACATCCCCGTACCCGATGTCGGGCTGCCCGACGACGAGATCCGGCCCTGGCTCCTGGCCCTCGCCGAGCGCGTCGAACAGAGCGTCACGACCGGGCAGGCCCCGCCGCCCGCGACACCTCGGACGCACTGGGAGTGGCACGCGCGCTTCCCGGAGCTGGGGCAGTTCCTCGGGTGCTGGTTCTCCCAGGCCATGCCGGCCGAGTTCGCGGACCACGACGCCGCCCTTCGTGACTACCTGGCCGGCACCCACCCCGACCTCGTCGCCGCGCTGGCGGGGGAACTGCACGAACTGCTGGCCCTGCCCCTCGGCGAGACCGACCACGCCGTGGCCGTCACCGAGCTGGGCATGGAGGTGGCCCCGCCGGCCCCGTACACCCCCAGTGGCTGGCCGGCCACCGTCGCCGTACGGCTCATGGAACCGGAGGCCGAGCGCCGTGACAGGGGGCGGTGAGGAGAGCCGCCCATGGGGAACGGCCTACCGAAGCCGAGGTCCCGTACCGAAGCGAAGGGCCGGTACCGAAGCGACGGACCCGTACCCGCGTCAACGGACCCGTACCCTCGTCAGCGGTGCGCGCCACCGCCCCAGCGCTCGGGCACCGCGCTCAGCAGCCGTTCCGACCAGTGCTGGTGCCCCACGGACCGGGCGACGCCCAGCAGGCCGGTGATCAGGCAGGTGACCGACCACCCCAGCACGTAGACCGTCCCGCCGAGGCCCCCAAAGTCCGCTTCCGCCGGTGCGCCCGGTTCCCGGTCGGGAACGAGGGCGCTACCGGTTCCGGACACGGAACCGGCTCCCGGCACGGTGCCGGCGGCGGCTCCGACGCCCGCGTCCGCTCCCGGCGCCACGAGATGGAACAGCATCCAGGCCCCGACCGCGCACAGCGCGAGCGAGACCACCAGCCAGGTCACGTACCGCCGCCGCGCCCGCGCGCGGACGTCCGTCGCGGGGTCCCGGGCGAGGTCGGCCCATGCCTCCAGGCGTTCCCTTACGACACGCCCCTGACGCAGCCAGAAGTCCAGCCCGACGCCCGCCACCGCCAGCAGCACCGCCGCCAGCACCAGCGCCGCCAGCGCGGTCGGCAGGTTCAGGCCGCCGACTTCGAGGCTGCGCACCGCCAGCCCCGCCGCCGCCCAGCCGACGGCGGCGGCCAGTCCGGTCAGCCAGAGCAGCACCAGCCGGCCGGCCGCCAGCCGGCGCCTGGTCAGCTCGGTGAGGACCGCGGCCCGGTCCGCCAGCATCGATTCCCGGTCGGGCCAGGCGTGGGGGTCCTCGGGAGGCGGGGGCGGCAACGGACGGCGGACGATCATCCGGCTGAGAGTAGCGGTGCGGGCCGTCGGCCGCGCGGCGGGGTCGGGACCCTCGGGACCCGTCGACGACGTCGGCGTGCCCCGACGACGGCCTCGCCCCGGTCCTCCGAGGCGTTGTTGACGGCTCGTCCCATATGGGACACATTGAGCCGGGGCAGGGGAAGCAGGGGGAAGCGGTATGGCTCTTGGGGAGGGCTGCCCGGCGGAGGGTTCGGCGTACGCGGCGTTGGAGATGTCCATGCGCCGCCGGCTCGGCAGGGAGTGCCTGTACGTGCCGTCCTGCCGCCTCGGGCTGTACGTGGCGCTGCGGCACTGGTGTCCACCGGGCGGGCGGGTGCTGATGTCCCCGGTCAACGACGACGTGATCTTCTTCGTCGTCCTGGCCGCCGGGCTGCGTCCGGTACAGGCACCCCTGCGTCCGTGGGACGGGACCGTCGACCCGGCCGGCGTGCCGGAGTCCGTGTGGCGCTCGCTGTCGTGCGTGCTCACGACCAATCTGTACGGCAATCCCGATCCCGCGCCCGAGCTGCGCGCCCGCTGCGAGGCGTCGGGCGTCCCGCTGATCGAGGACGCCGCGCACGCCATCGGCAGCCGGGTCGGGGGCCGCCCGGTCGGGACGTTCGGTGCCGCCTCGGTGTTCAGCCTGTCGAAGCACGTGGGCGCGAAGACCGGCGGTTTCCTCGCGGTCGCGGATCCGGGTTCGCGGGCGGAGTTGGAGGCGGAGCGGGACGCGCTGCTCGTCCCGTCGCGGCTCACGGCCGACCTCGCGTACGCCCTGCGGCCGTACGCGGAGGCGGGGGTGCGCGGGCTGCGGC
This sequence comes from Streptomyces hebeiensis, assembly GCF_052983195.1. Taxonomy (NCBI): domain Bacteria; kingdom Bacillati; phylum Actinomycetota; class Actinomycetes; order Kitasatosporales; family Streptomycetaceae; genus Streptomyces; species Streptomyces hebeiensis. The sequence continues at coordinate 4,778,581 of NZ_CM129812.1, read as the reverse complement.
TCGCCCGCGCCGCTCACGCGACGCTGCGGCTGCTGGGGCGGGAGGAGCGGCAGGGGATCCGGATGCCGCTGCGGCCCGGCGAGCTGGCACGGGCCCTGGGAACGGCGCCGGGCCTTGACGGGTTCCACTCCTGGGTGCGGGTCGACATGCACGACTACCGGCTCCGGCCGAGCCGGATGCGCCTGCGACGAACGGCGCGGCTCCTGGCCGGACTCGACGAACGGCTCGCAGTCCACCGGAGCGGGACGCGGCGGCTGCTCGCCAGTCCGTGGGCCGCTGCGGGGGCCGCTGCGGGGGCGGGCCCAGGGGAGGGGGAGGGACAGCCCCTCTTCCGCGTTCCCCTCCTGGTCGAGGACCGTGACGCGGCCGTCGCCGCCCTCGCCCGGCACCGGATCACCACCGGCTATCTCTACGATCCGCCGCTCGACGCCTACGCGGGCGAGGCGTTCACCGATCCGTCGCCCGCCCCCGAGGGCGCCGCCTGGTTCGCGCGCCACGCGCTGCCGGTCGACCCTCACCAGGCGGATCAGGTGATCGGCATCCTCCGCGCCGCCGGCATCCGGCCGACGACCCCACCGGAGACGAGCGACAGCACGAGCGGCACGAGAGGTGCTTCGAGCAACACCCGTGGCACCCGCGACACCGGCGGCACCGGCGGCACCGGCGGCACCGGCGGCACCGGTGGCTGACATCACCCGGTTACACGGCCCCGGTCACCCCGCGGCGGCACCCGGCGCCGACACCGGCACGGGCGCCGCCGTGCCCGCGCCCCGACGAGGGCTGGAGACCGTGCGGAAACGGTCCGGCGGCGGGGACCCCATGTTCCGCAACGCCTACGCCCTGATGGTCTCCACCGGCGTCTCCGCCGCCCTCGGCCTGGGATTCTGGCTGGTCGCCGCCCGCTACTACACCGAGGAGGCGGTCGGCCAGGGCTCGGCCGCCATCGCGGCCATGCGGCTCCTCGCCTCCCTCACCGCCACCACCATGATCGGCGCGGTGGTCCGCTACGTGCCCAGGGCCGGCCGCGCCACCGGTCCGCTGGTGTGGCGCGCGTACGCGGTCAGTTCGCTGGTGGTGTGCCTCGCGTGTGCCGTCTTCCTGTTCACCCTGGACCTGTGGGGGCCGTCCTACGCGCCGCTCGGCGGGGTCACGGCCGGTGTCCTCTTCACCGCCTCCTGCGTGGCCTGGGCGCTGCTCACGCTCCAGGACGGGGTCCTGACCGGCCTGCGGAAAGCCTTCTGGGTACCGGTCGGCAACGCCGTGTTCTCCCTCGGAAAGCTGCTGCTGCTCGTCGTGTTCGCCACGGCGCTGCCCGTCCTCGGCGTGTTCGTCTCCTGGGCCGCGGCCATCGCCCTGTCCGTGCTGCCGCTCGGCTGGCTCGTCTTCCGCCGGCTCATCCCCCGGCAGGCCGCCGCCGACCACGACCGTGAGCCGCCCCGGCTGCGCGAGATCGGGCGGTTCCTCGCCGGGGACTCGGTCGGCGCGCTGTTCAGCCTGGCGATGATCAACCTGCTGCCAGTACTGGTCGCCGTCCGCTTCGACGCCGCGCACAACGCCTTCTTCTACACGGCGTACACCGTCGGCGGCACGATGGAGTTCATGGCCATCAACATGGCCTCCTCCCTGACCGCGCACGCCTCGCACAGCCCGGGCAAGCTCGCCGAGGGGGTGCGCGGGGCGCTGCGCCGGATGGCGGTCCTGCTGGTGCCGGTGGTCCTGGTGCTGGTGATCTTCGCGCCGCAGGTGCTCGCGCCGTTCGGCGCCGACTACGCACGCCACGGCACGACGGTGCTGCGCCTGCTGGCCGCCGCCGCCCTGCCCCGGGTCGTGGTCGAGCTGTACATCGGGGTGCTGCGCGTCCAGGGCCGTACGGGCATGCTCGCCGCGCTCCAGGGCGCCATGTGCGTGCTCGTGCTCGGCGGCGCGCTGGTCCTGCTCGGTCCGGCCGGGATTTCCGGCGCCGGGCTGGCGATGCTGCTGTCCATGACTCTGATCGCGCTGGTGGCGGCGCCGGGGCTGCGCTCGGCCCTGCGCGACGGCGGGCCCGCCCGCCACGTACGGCGACCGCCGGCGCCCCGGGCGGCGCGAACGGCGTGGACGGACGAGGAGTACGGCACCGAGTGGGCGCGGAAGGCCGCGCACAGGGGCCGTACGGGAGCCGCCCGCGGACGGGCCGAGGACGGAGTCGGGAACGGAGCGGGGTACGAAGCGGGGTACGGGTACGGAGCCAGGGACGAAGCCGCGCGCGGCACCGCGGACGGCACGGGCCACGACCAGGAGTACGGCACCGCCTGGGCCGCGCGCGCCGCCTCCTTGGACGGCGCCCGCGACACCCCGACGCTGTCCTTCGGCCTGCCCGCGCCCCTGCCCGCACCGGCGGCCCGGCCCGCACACGAGGGGCCGCCGGACGAGAGCCGGGCGATCAGCGTGGTGTGGCTGCTGCTCGGGCTGGCCACCGGGCTGTTCTGGACCCCGCTGGTCCGGGCCGTGGACATCGGCCGCGATCAGCTGACGGGCACCGAGCTGCTGGCGTTCCTGCCACCGCTCACGCTGGTGGCGGGCATCCTGCTGATCGTCCTGCAGTGCGCGGTCGTCTCGCTCGTCCGGCCAGGACCCGTGCTGCTGACCATTGTCCCGCTGATCACTTTCGCGGCGCTGCACACCGCGCCGCCGCTGCTCGGTGTCCCGCCCGACCGCGCGTCGGGCCCCTGGCACGGCGCGGCCATGGATCTCCTCGGCCGGCTGCCGGGCGCGGCCGGGCACGGGGGCCTGACGGCGCACCACGGCCTGACGGCGCAGGACCACCTGGTGCGCCTGCTGCCGGTGGTGCTGCAACTGCTCTGCCTGGTGTCGGCCGCCGTCGCGCTGCGAGTTTCGCGTACGGACGGCCGGGTCGCGTCGAGCGCGCTGTGGGTGCTCGTCGTGGCCGGCTGGGCGGCACAGCACGAGTTCGCGGCGGCAGCCCTGCCGTTGGGGCTGGGGGTGGCGGCCGGGCTGCTGCTGGTGGCCGGGGCGGGGACGGTCGTACGGCATCACCGCGCCCGGCGCCGACACCGGCACCGGCACCGCGACCGTGGTTCCGCCCCGCTGACAGCCTCGTCCGCCGCCCCGCCACCCAGCCGCCTCGCCGCCCCGCCGGCCGACGACGGGGTCAGCGGGTCGGAACGGGCTGGTTGAAGTACGGGGCCCGGCCCGCCTCCCGGTAACCCTCCAGCGCCGGCCCCTCGTTGACGGTCAGGTCGCAGTGCTCACCCGGCACGGGACGGTTCCAGTGCACGTACGCCCGCACCCTCGGCAGCGTCGGCGCGACCTCCGGGATCCGCCGGTACCAGTCGCGCTGCCGGTCCGGCCGTTCCGGGTCCGGCGCCGTGCTGAACTCCGCGAGCATGACGGGCTTCTCGTCGGTGATGTTCGCGCGCAGCCACTCGTACGAGGGGCGCTGACTGCGGTCGAAGTCCAGCCACCGGGCGGAGTCGTGGCAGAGGTAGTAGTTGTACTGGTCCATGCCGATCCAGTCCACGTACGCGTCACCCGGGTACAGCGCCTTCATCAGCCCGGCGTTGCCCAGGTAGCCGGAGACCGTCCAGACCCACACCACGTTGTCCACGCCGAGTCGCTCGAAGCGGTCGCGGACATGGCGGTACGCGGCGACGAACTCCTCCGGCGTCCCCGCGTCCGGGGTACGGAAGTCGGTCTCCTGGTCGAAGGAGAGGAACACGCGCTTGCCGTACGCCTTGAGGCGTCGAGCCTGCGGATCGATGATCTCCTCGTCGAACTTTCCGGCGGCCACGTTCGCCCAGCCGAGCTGTGTCTCCGTCCAGTTCTCGTGGTGCGGCTCGGTCCATACGGTGGACTCCCAGGCCAGCATCAGCAGCCGGTCCCGGCCGAGTTCCTGTTCGTCGGGGGTGAGCAGGACGCCGTCGCGCGGGGTGTTGGACATGTCGTGGTAGTTGTAGACGAGGTCGAGCTCGCGCCCGATCCTGGCCTCGAAGTCGTGCACCGCGTCCTTGAGGGAACCGCTCCGGGCGTACGGGACATACGCTCCCCACCAGGCCCCGCAGCGGGGCTCCAGCGACGCGCTGGGGGCGCACTCGCCGTCCGGGTACGAGCCGGACGCGGCGTTCCCGGGCAGCCCGGTGCCCGCGGCGCCGGGCTCCTTGTTCTCCGCCCCCTCCTCCCGGATCAGCCAGACGCCGATCCCGGCGAGCAGCGCGCCCACGGCGGCCAGGACAAGGGCCAGGTACGTGCCGCGGCGGGCCCGCGGAACGCGCCGCGCCCGGAGACCCGACAGACGCCGCGCCGCCCGCTCCCGCCACGCAGGCTGCTCCCCCCGGGCCGACGACTGCCCCCGGGCCGGCCACTCCCCCCTGTCCCCCCGCCGCGTCATCGGTCGCTCACGGCGCTGTTCCGGCTTCCGGACCGTCCGTCGCGGGGGCGCTCGCGTTCGACGGCGCCGCGCGTGGCGGCGGGCAGGGGAAGCCCCGGCAGCAGCGCCGCGACCGTACAGAACGCCGCGAGCGACCCCAGAAAGAGCGGCACCGAGAACCCCGCCACCAGATGGAGGGCCGTCGCGTCGAGCGTCGCGAGGGACAGGCTCAGCGGCGCGGCCAGTGCCACAGCCTCCATCCGCGCGGCGGGCCGCAGCCGGTCGGCCGGCGGTTGCGGCAGCAGCAGCGCGCAGCCGGGGCCGACGGCGACGAAGACCAGGACGGGGATCCAGCGCGCGGGCGAGCCGCCGGGCAGCGCGGTCGCCGCGAGGCCCGCCCACCCGGAGAGCGCGAGTACGGCTCTGAGCCAGGGACGGCTCGGCCGGAGCAGGCGGGACGAGCGGGGCGAGCGCCGGGGGCGGGCGCCGGTTTCGGTGGCGGGCATGGTGGCGTCAGACCTCCGCGTGCGTCTCGTGCGTGTGGTGGTGCGGTCGGCGCGTCCGGCAAGGCGTCTCGCGGTGCCGGCACGTCGCGTACGTCATCGCGCGGGCGTGCCCGTGTCCGGGCCTGCGCCCGTGACCGCGTTCCTGTCCGCGGGCGTGCCCGTGTCCGTGACCCGCGCGCTCTCCACGTGCTGGAGCACGAGCCCGTACCGGCTCTCCTCCACCGTCCGGAAGTACGGCGAGCGCTTCAACGCGGTGGTCAGCCGCGCGAAGCCGCCCACCGGCAGGAACCCCTCCCCGGTCGTGGCCTCTTCCTGGGTCGGCGTGAGGATCACGTAGGCCGGCCGGCCCGCCGCGATGCCCGCGTTCAGATAGCCGGCGGGGTCCTTGAGCATCCTCAGGTTCTCCGGCACCTCCTGCTCGGTGAAGAACCAGCGCTCGTAGTGGTCGTAGCGGTAGTAGGCGGCCGGGAAGGAACCGGTGGCCGCCAGGATCAGCGCGCCGTCGGGCGCCCGGTCGTACGCCCTCCTGACCAGCTCGATCTCTCCGCGCGGCGCGTACTGCATGCTCTCCTTGCCGTAGTACGACGGCAGGAAGCCGGCCAGCAGCGCGACCAGGGCGAGCGGCAGCGCCACCCGGGCGGTCGCCCTGGCCACGCGCCGAGCCGTGGCCGTCCCGGCGGCGGCCGGGACCAGGGCCGCCGCGGCGAAGAACGCCGTTCCGGGGAGCCCGAAGAGATAGACCCGGAACAGCATCTCGCCGCCGTAGTCGTTCACCGCGAACAGCGGTACGGGCGCGGCGGCCGCCAGCAGCAGCGGCAGCGCGCCCCGCGCGAGCCCGCGGCGCAGCAGGACGGCCGTGACCGCGAGTCCGCCGAGCACGAGCACCATCGCGATGTTGGCGGTACCGACCAGTTCGGGCCCCGGCCCGGTCGGCTGACCGGCGTATCCGGCGCGGGAGTTGCGCATCAGGTCGCCCACCGAGTCGCGCAGTGTGGCCAGCGTGTCCAGGAAGAGGACGCGCCCCATCGTCAGATCCCAGACGATCATGATGACGCCGGTGACGACGAGCAGTCCGATGTTGCGGTGGCGACGGGTGAGGCAGAGCGCCAGCAGCGTCATGCAGAGCATGACGGGGGTGAGCTGGTGCGAGGCGTTGACGGCCGCGATGAGCGGGGCGGTGATCGCGAGGGCGACGGCCCGCTGGCGCCGGGTCGTGGGCGGCGGTACGGCGGCCGACGCCGGGTCGAGACGGGTGCGGTCGCGCAGCCTTCCGGCGGAGCCGGGCCGCACGAAGTGGCGGAGCACGACGGCGAGGACGGCCAGGAAGAGCAGATAGGAGAAGCCCTGCGGGGCGAGGTAGTCCTGCCCCACCCAGTTCGCCAGCTGGAAGATCCAGACGGCGGTCCACACCAGCCGCCAGTCGTCGGTGAAGGTGCGGTAGATCAGCACCAGCACCGGCAGCGTCAGGACGCCGAGGACGATGGGGGCCCAGTTGATGTACGGGGCGGCGCCCTCGATACCGAAGGCCCTGATCAGCGCCGCGTTGAGCGAGAAGAACCCGGGCCACTGGTCGTAGGCGGACATGCCGCCGGACAGGCGCAGCCGGGGTTCGACGGTGCCCTCGGCCAGCAGCCGGGCGATGACCTCCTCGTGCTTGGACGCCCACGCGTAGCGGACGGAGTCGTAGAGGAGCGCGGGGGGCGCCTTGAGCGCGACCAGCATGGTGACGCAGTACGTCAGCGGCCACCAGGGAGCCGTCCCGGCCCGGCGCAGGCTGACGAGGAAGCCGGCCGAGAGCACGGCCGACGAGGCGTAGAAGGCGATCGGGAAGCGGTCGAGGAGGCCGAAGGCCCCCATGTGACGGAACCCGATCCTGGGTAAGGACCACGTCCACAGGGCCGCTGCCACGGCGAGCGGCAGCCAGGAGAAGAGCAGTTGGGGCCGTAGGAGGGCGACGACGAGATCCCCGGGGCCGAGTCCGTGGCCGTGCCCGGGCCGGTGATGCGGCGCTCCCGACCCGGCGGCCGTCTCGCGCGCCGGATCGATGTCGGGCGGGCGCGCGGTGGACGGCTCACCGCTCCTCGTCGTGCCCGGCGAGGGCACACGTTGCTGCACGGCACGACTCCCCCCACCGATGTGGTCGCGGCCGTCACGCCGCTGTCCCCCTGAAGCGCGGTATAGGAAAGTATAGGAACTCTCTTCGCGTTTGTGGTGCTCTCGTACATCTTTGGTGCGCAGGGGAGTTGGCCGTACGGGGTGGTGGCCGGAATCGGGCCCTGTGAAGAGGCGACCGGTATCGGACCCTGTCCGGTGGTGCCGTCGCTATCCCGCGAACTCCGGGCCGCGCACGCGGGCGCGCGCGCTCCGGTAGAGCCGCCAGCCCAGCGTGGCCGGCGAGTCCGGGAAGGGCGCGACCCGGGCCCGCTCGCCCCGGGCGGGGGCGCCCGCCATCCACGCCTCGACGTCGGCCACGGTGTGGCGCCGGCGCACGATGAGCCGGGCGATGCGGTACGGCTCGTCCTGTACCGAGCTGAGCGCGTGGCGTACGGCGACGGCGGAGGAGTAACCGGCGGACGCGGCGGCCCGGCGCACGGCGCGGCTGTTGTAGCCGTGCGGATAGGCCAGATGTGCCACTTCGTGCCCCAGGGTGTCCTCCAGCGCCTGTTTGGACGCGCGGAGTTCACCAAGGAGAGCGGCCGGGCGGAGGGTGTCCAACGGGGGGTGCGTGACCGTGTGGGCGCCCACCTCCACGCCGTACGACTCCAGGGCGGGTGCCTGGGCGAGCCGCATCATCGGGGCGGGCGGCAGCAGGCTGGTGCGGCCGGGCGTGATGGCGCCGGTGGTCAGATAGGCGGTGGCGGGCAGCGCGCGGGCGGCGAGCGCCTCGGCGGTCGGACCCGGGAGGTCGGCGAAGCCGTCGTCGAAGGTGAGGACGACGGGCCGGGGCGGCAGGGGCGCGGCCGGCGGTGCCGGTGCGGGTGGCGGCGTCGGCGTCGGCGTCGGCGGATACGCAGACAGAGACGGAGACGTCTCCGGTGCCGAAGGGAACGTCGTCGGCCGGTGTGTGCGGTGTCCCGGCACGGCGGCCGGGAGGTGGCAGGCGAGCGTGCTGACGGTGATCGGGGTGCGGCCACCGGCCACGATCGCGTCCAGGTGAGCGGCGAAGTCCCTCGGCGTGACCGTGAATTCGGCGATCCAGGAAGGCGGGTCGTCCATCACCGCGTGGTAGAGGAGGACCGGTATCGCGCCGGGAGCGCGGAGGGCGCGTGCGGAGGCATCAGGGGCTCTCATGTCCGTCTCCCGCTCTCGCGCGCCCATGCCCGCACGCGCGCGTGCGCGTAACCGAACGGGCCGTACAGCATGCCCCGGCGCTCGAGCCGGGAGAGGGAGCGCGGCCACGGGTAGCTCTGAGCGCCGTGCGCGCCCGGCGCACCGGCCACCCACGTGCCGTCGGCCCCCGTGCCCTCGCCCCCTGTACCGTCTGGCCCCTTGCCATCGCTGTTCCCGCTGTCGGCGTCGGCGCCACTGGGACCGGTGCGGCTCGCGTGCGCCCGCGGCGCCGTGATCGCGCGGGCGTGCGCGAGTCCGCGTGGGAGTCTCGCCAGCAGGGCGGGCAGCAGCGCGGGCCGCCGGACCAGGACAGCGGTGAGGTAGGCGGTCAGCCCGGCGCCGTAGCCGTACGCCTGGTTGCGCAGGTCACGTGCGGTCTCGCGGTGGTGGTGCCAGATCAGCGCCTCCGGCGTGTAGCGCAGCCGGTGGCCGGCGGACAGGATCCGTACGAAGGCGTAGAGGTCGTCGCCGCCCTTGGCCGGGGTGCCCGTGCCGGTCGCCGGGTCGAACCCGCCGACGGCCCGCAGGGCATCGGCCCGGAAGGCCATGTTGGCGCCGGATCCGAAGCTGCCCGCCGTGAACGGGAAGAGCGGTTCGCCGGCGGGCGGCCCGGCCGGGTCGTAGAGCCTGGGCCTGAATCCCTTGGCGAAGCCGCCGTGGCTCTCCAGCAGGATCTGCGCCGGCGTGCGCAACCGGGCGGGCAGGATCAGGCCGGTGACACACCCGAGACCGGGGTCCGTTGCGAACGGCGTGGTGAGGGCCGTCAGCCAGTGCGGGTCGGCGACGACGTCGTCGTCGGTGAAGGCCACGACCGTGCCGTCGGCGGAGGCGAGCCCGCGGTTGTGGGCGACGGCCAGCCCGGGACGGAGTTCCTGGACGAGGTCGACCCGGCCGGCGTAGCGGGACTCGACGAGCTCGCGGACGGCGGTGGTGCGCGGCACGTTCTCGACGACGAGGACCCGGTAGTCCGGGTGGTCCTGGGCGAGGAGCGAGTCGAGGGCCCCGGCGAGCCGCCCGGCGCCGTCACGGGTGGCGACGACGACGGTGGTACGGGGCGGAGTCGGGGCCGCCGCTTCCGTGCCGCCCCTGCTTCCTCCACCGCCCCTGCTTTCTCCACCGCCTTGGCCGCCTCCCCCGCCCCGGTGGCCTCCTCCGCCCCGGTCGTCTCTGCCGTCCCGGTGGCCGCTACCGTCCTGGTCGTCCTGGTCGTTCCACTGCGCCCGGAAAGCCGCGACGAGGACGCGCGCCGGATCTCCCCCGGCCGGCACCCGTGCGCGTACGGTGGCGACCGGCCGGCCCCGGAAGCGCACCAGCGCGTAGACGTCCCCGGCCTCCAGGGGCGGGCCGCCTGGTGCGGGCCGGAGCGCGAGCACCGACCCACCGGGGCCGTCGAGATCGAGATCGGCCACGGCGACCGGCGGCAACTCGGGCAGGCGCGCGGTCCCGGCGCTCGCCGCCCTCTGTGTGTACGTCATGGCTGTCCGCTCCCGTTTCCCCGGCCTCGCGCCCTTCGCGCCCTTCCGCTCCTCGCGCCCCTCACGCGCCCTCACCTGTCGCGCAGCCGGCCCACCTGTTTGAGCGCCCGCTGGGCGTACCCGGCCAGCTTGGGCCGGTCCCGTACGAAGCCGTGCGCCCGGCGTGCGGGCTCACGGGCCAGCCAGGAGAGCGCCGCGCGCGCCCCCGGCCGTACCGACGAGCCCTCGTACACCCGCAGCGAGCCCGTCTTGAGCGCGTCCTTGTACTCGGCGGAGCCGCGCCCCAGGTCGAGCATCGTGATGCCCTCCCGCGCCGCCGCCTCGGCCATCCGCAGATGCAGGATCAGCCCCGGCGAGAACTTCGCGAACTCGGGGTCGTACGCCGGGAACCAGCACGAGAGGACCGTGCGCGAGCGCAGCCCGAAGTGCGCGGCGACGGGCCGCCCCGCCACGTAGAGCACGGAGAGCAGTCCGGAGCAGCCCGGCGCGCGGGTGTGGGCGAGCTGCCGCACCAGGTCGCTGATCCACTCCTTGGCGAACCGGTCGCGGCGGCCCGTCCTGCGGTACTGCGCCGACTTCCACGCCATGAGCGTGCGCAGCGCGGCCGGGTCCCGTTCGTCGAGGACGAACCTGACCTCGCCCTCGCGGCGGCCGAGCTTGCGTTCCTTCGCGGTCGTCGTGCGGTAGAACTTCGGCGAGCGTTCCCGCAGGCCCGTTTCGTACGCCTCGTACCCCTCCCCGAGCTCGATGACCGGCGACTCGAACTCTTCGGCGGCGTCGGGGACGAACAGTTCCTGCCCGGCCTCGAGGTTGTCGAAGTCCCAGGCCGCGAGGGAACAGGCCCGCAACAGCGCGGCCGTCGGCAGTTCCAGCCCGGGGCGGAGCACCGCGCCCTGAGTGTCGGACACGCCGAAGCCGATCGCCCGGCCGTGGCCCAACGGGCCCTTCTCGTACGGGAAGAAGCCGGCCGGTCCGCTGCCGTGCGCGCCGTCGGCGCCATCATCCGCGCGGAGGACGGCGACGCGGGCGGACGGCCGGACCCGGCCCACGGCGCGCGTGAACTCCGGTTCCATGAACGGGTTGGCCGGCGCGCCGGACCGGGCCCGTAAAGCGCGCCAAACCTCGGCGTCCGCCTCGGACAGCTCTCCTGGCGCGATCACCCGGATGTTGTGCGCGGCACCGCGTTCGCCGTGCCGGACACCGTCCCGGACACCGTTCTGTGCGCCGTTCCGTACAGCGCTCTGTGCGTCGTCCTGCGCGCCGTCGGACCGGGCACGCGGCGGAACGTTCAATTCTCGACCCCCCGGTCACATCCCCCCATGAGCCTCATGGATCCGCGAACCCCCGTACCGCGTCCCCATGTGCTCACGCCCGACAGGACGATACCGGCCCGAATCACGCCGGGACAGTGCCAGTTGCCCATCCGGTGACGAATTCAACGGATGGGGCGGTACGGACCTCACCGCGGCCCCGCCAAAGGGGCCGGAACCACCACTGTCCGAAGCCACCGGCCGCTTCTAGGATCGGACCGTCCCCGAGTGGGAACTCCCCCACCCGCTCGGCTTCAGGCACCACAAAGGCGCGCACCACAGAGGTACGCACCACCACCGAGGTGCGCACCACCGCTCCGCGCACAACCCGCTCCGCCACCGTGCGCCGTCAGTGCTCGGCGCGTCCGGCCGGCGCGGATCTACAGCCGCAGCCCCACGACCAGGGCGAGTGTGAGCCCCAGCGCGCAGACCGCGACGACGAACCACGCCTGTTGCCTGCCTTCTGGCGTCATGGCCGGCGGCGCCCTTCCCGTTCGTGGAGAAAAACCATGAACGTGCGGCACATCCGGGCCAGCGCGCGCATGTGGACCCAGTGCGCCATCGCCCCCTCGCCGGGCCCGCCGCCGGACAGGTCGTACCAGTCCTTCAGCGCGCCCGACGCCCGCACGCTGTGCTCCGCCGCCGGGATGCGCTGGACGACCGAGACCAGCCGAGCGCCATGGGTGACCAGCCGCGCGGTGAGATCGGCGATCTCCTGCGGCGGCGGCATCATCCGGTGCGGGGCCAGCGCGCGATCGGCGTCCAGAGCGATGACATCGAAGGCGATTTCGTCATATGCCAATGCCTTCGTACGCGCGCTTTTCCCTGTGCCTGCGGCTCTATGGTCTGTCACTGTGGTCACCTTGGCCCCCGATCTTCGTGTCCGGCCTGACCGGCCGTTCGTCGTCTACGAAGAGAAAACCGCGTCATTACCCACCGTGGGTACCGTGGGGGCAGGTCTGAGAATGAAAGCCATGAACGCTTGGGGGAGTTAAAAACATGGCGAGTAACTCACGTCACTCACGCACGCCCAATACCGGGTTGGCGAACCTGCTCGATCAGGCGAAATGGTCACGATCCCAGTTCGCACAGATCGTCAATCGCATCGGCGCGGAAGCGGGCCTCGAACTCCGCTACGACCAGTCCGCGGTCTCTCACTGGGTGGCGGGGACCATGCCGAAGGAGCAGGTCAGACCACTGATCGTCGAGGCGTTCTCGCGCAAGCTGGGGCGTCCGGTGACCCATGCGGAAGCCGGCCTGCCGGTTGTGTCCTCCACATACACATCCATTCTCACTTCTCTCACTTCGGGCGCCGACGGCACTCCTGGAACTCCTGGCGCTCTTGGCCCGTCCGCCCCGCCCGGCTCTTCTGGTGTCAACACCTTGGAAGAGTTGGTCGACATGGGAAGGGCCGATATGGACCCGTCGCGCCGCAATGTGATCGCCGCAGGGCTGTTCTCCGCCGCCATCGTGGTGCCGCTGTTCCCGGATCTGGCGCAGGCCGCCGACCGGAACGCGCCACCGGCGGGGAAGCCGACGGTCCGGATCGGGGCCCCGCAAGTACAGGCCGTACGCACGATGACGGACCGAATAGCGGACATCCTCGATGAACTCGGCGGCGGACACGCGCGGCCCATGGCCGCCGCGTTCCTCGTGAACACGGTGATGCCGTGGCTGAAGGCGGAGGCGCCCGAGGCCGTACGCAAGGACATGCTGTCGGCGGCCTCCGACCTGGTCTACCTGACGGGGTGGATGGCGATGTACGAGCGCGCGCACGGCCTCGGCCAGCAGTACTACCTGCGGGCGCTGGAGCTGGCGGGCGCGGCGGAGGACCATGTCACGTACTGCCGTACGCTGCGCGGCATGTCGCTCCAGGCGTCCAACCTCGGCTACGGCAAACGCGCCCTGGAACTGGCCGACTCGGCCGCCGAGGCGTCGCCGAAGGCGGGACCGCGGCTGCGGGCGTTCCTGTCCGGGCAGCAGGCGCACTCGGCGGCGATGGTCGGCGACAAGCGCCAGGCGTTCGCCCGGTTGCGCGAGACGGAGACCGCGCTGACGAAGGCGGACAACCGGCGCGAGTCGGTGGGCGGTTACGACCACACCGCGTACCTGTTCCACATGTCGCACGTCCTGTACGAGTTCAAGGACCTGCCGGGGTCGATAACGGCGCTCCAGCAGTCGCTGAAGACGCAGGCGAAGAACGAGCGGCAGGGCAGGGTGCACTTCCTCGCCGTGCTGGCCCAGCGCCAGCTCGAACTCGGGCACCTGGAAGCGGCGTGCGTCAGCTGGTGGCAGTTCCTGGACGACTACGAGCACGTGTCGTCGGCGCGGGGGGACGAGCACTTCGAGACGATGCGGCGGCGGTTGAAGCCGTACGTGAAGACCTGGGCGGTGCGCAAGCTGCGGCCGAAGATCGACGAGGTTGCGGCGCTGAAGGGCTGAGGGCGGCCGGCCGGGAGCCGTGGGACCCGCGGGTCGGCCGACCGGCGCGTTCACCGGTCGGCCCGCCGGCCGACACGCGCCCCGTCGACCGACGCGCTGGTCAGTGGACGCGTCGGCCGCCCCGCCAGACCGCGGAGACCAGCGGCACGCCCGGGCGGTACGCGAGGTGCACATGGCTCGGCGCGTCGAGCAGGGCCAGGTCGGCGCGGGCGCCGGAGGCGATCCGGCCGACGTCGGAGCGGCGCAGGGCGGCCGCGCCGCCCGCCGTGGCCGACCAGACCGCCTCGTCCGGGGTGAGGCCCATGTCCCGTACGGCGAGGGCGACGCAGAACGGCATGGACGAGGTGAAGGACGAGCCCGGATTGCAGTCCGTGGAGAGCGCCACGGTCGCTCCCGCGTCGAGCAGGCGGCGGGCGTCGGGCCAGTCGGCGCGGGTGGAGAACTCCGCCCCCGGCAGCAGCGTGGCCACGGTCGGGCCGTGGGCGAGCGCGTCGACGTCGGCGTCGGTCAGATGCGTGCAGTGATCGGCGGAGGCGGCACCGAGTTCCACGGCGAGGCGCACGCCGGGACCGTACGAGAGCTGGTTGGCGTGGACGCGGGGGATCAGGCCCTTCGCCCGGCCCGCGGTGAGGATCGCACGCGCCTGGTCCCCGTCGAAGGCGCCCTCCTCGCAGAAGACGTCGATCCAACGCGCGTACGGGGCGCAGGCGTCGAGCATGGGCCCGGTGACGAGGTCGACGTACGCGGCGGGGTCGTCGGCGTGGTCGGGCGGGACGATGTGCGCGCCGAGGTAGGTGACCTCGTCGGTGTGCTCGCGGGCGATGCGCAGGGCCCGGGCCTCGTCCTCGACGGTCAGGCCGTAGCCCGACTTGGTCTCCATGGTGGTCGTGCCCTGGCGCAGCGCCTCGGCGAGGTAGCGGGCGACGTTGCCGTCGAGCTGGGCGTCGGTGGCGGCGCGGGTGGCGGCGACGGTGGTGCGGATGCCGCCGGCGGAGTAGGCGCGGCCGGACATCCGGGCGTTGAACTCCTGGGTGCGGTCGCCCGCGAAGACGAGGTGGGAGTGGGAGTCGACGAAGCCGGGGATCACGGCCCGGCCGCCGGCGTCGACGGCGTTGTCAGTGGCGGGTGCTTTGCTTGACTCACCGACCCAGGCGACGCGGTCGCCGTCGATGACGACGGCCGCGTCCTGGATCAGGCCGAGGGGGGTCCCGTCACCGAGGGAGGGGTCGTTGGTGACCAGTGCGGCGATGTTGGTGATGGCGGTCGTGCCTGCGCTGGCGGTGCTCGCCGCCGGGGCGGTGGTCGTCATCGCGGGGGTGTTCTCCTTCGGTGGCGCGCGCGGGAGGGGGGTGGGCGCGTCCGCCGGGAACGGGGGGCTCGGCGGACGCGCGCTCGGGGATCGGGGAGGGGCCGGCCCGGAGCCGGGTGCGGGACGGTGGCCGTCCCTGTCCGGGCCCGGCGGGTTCGGGGGTCCTCGCCCCATGCCCGTCCGGGTCGCGCGACCTGATCGGACGCCCGTAGGGCAAGGACCCCTCAGCCCCGCAGGGCGGCGACCGACGCGGCCAGGGCGGTGGGCACGTCCGGGATCAGGGTGTGGACCCCGTCCCGTACGAGATGCCGGCCGCCCACGACCGTGTGGCGTACATCCGCCGCGGAGGCGGCGAATACGGCGGTCTCCGCTCCGAGCCGGGGCAGGGTGCCGGCGGTCCTGACCGAGTCCAGGGCGATCGTGACGAGGTCGGCGAGCGCGCCGCGCTCGATCCGGCCCGCGTCCGGCCGGCCGAGCGCCGCGTGACCGTCGGCGGTGGCGGCGCGCAGGAGGGCATTGGCCGTCCAGTGGCCGCGTCGGCGGGTGCGCAGCCGTTCGTCGAGTTCCATCGCGCGGGCCTCTTCGAGGAGGTCGATGACGGCATGGCTGTCGCTGCCGAGGGACAGGGGCGAGCCGGCCTCCTGGAGCCGGGCGGCCGGGCCGATGCCGTCGGCGAGATCGCGTTCGGTGGTGGGACACATGCAGGTGCCGGTGCGGGAGGAGCCCAGCAGGGCGATGTCCTCGTCGGTGAGGTGCGTGTTGTGGACGCCGGTGGTGCGGCTGCCCAGGACGCCGTGATCGGCGAGGAGCCTGGTGGGGGTGCGGCCGTGGACGGCGAGGCAGGCGTCGTTCTCTGCGGTCTGCTCGGAGAGGTGGACATGCAGTGGGGCGTCCCGCGCCTCGGCCCATTCCGCGACGGTCGCGAGCTGCTCTGCGGGCACGGCCCGTACGGAGTGGATCGCCGCGCCGATCAGGGCGTGGTCGCTGTCCTCGAGGGCCGACGCGCGCTCGGCCCAGGCGTCGGCGGTGCCGTCGGAGAAGCGGAGCTGGTGGCGCTCGGGTGGCTTGCCACCGCGCCGGTCGCTGATGCCGGAGGCGAGATAGGCGGTGTCGAGGAGCGTGATCCGGATTCCGGCCTCGGCGGCGGCCGCGAGAAGGGCCTCGCCCATCGCGTTCGGGTTGTCGTAGGGCGTGCCGTCCGGCGCGTGGTGGAGGTAGTGGAATTCACCGACGGAGGTGATGCCGGCCAGCGCCATCTCGGCGTACACGGCGCGGGCGAGTGCGTGGTAGTTCTCGGGCGTGAGCTTGGCGGCGATGCCGTACATGACCTCGCGCCAGGTCCAGAAGGTGCCGGAGCCGACCTGGACGGTGGAGCGCAGGGCGCGGTGGAAGGCGTGCGAGTGGGCGTTGGCGAGCCCGGGGAGGGTGAGTCCGCGCAGCACCGTGGCACCGGGCGGCGGGGTGTCGGCCCGGGTGCTGACGGCGGCGATCCGGCCGCCGGTGACCCCGATGGTCACGCCGTGCTCGACATGGCTCTCGAGCCAGGCGTGTTCGAGCCAGTAGGTGGTCTCGTGCGTGTCCGGGTCGGGCGGGACCTGGGTGTCCGGCCCCGGGTGCGGGGCGGGCGGGGCGTCGGTGACCTGCGTCCTGTCGGACGCCACGGTCTTCGGGGTCCGGGGCCGCCCGGCGGCCCGGGTCCTCGACCCGGAGGCGGCCGACGCGGTCGCGGCGTGGGACGCCGCGCGGGAAGAGGATCCCGGTGCGGACGCCGCCGGGGGGTCCACTGGTTGCTCCGCTGGGGTTTCCCGTGGGAAGGCAGGTGCCGCCGGGGAGGCCCGCGGTGTTGCGTACGCCGGCGGCGGGGAGGACGGCGCCGCCGTGCCCCGCGGGGTCACGGCCGCCGGATGCGTCGTCATGAGCACGCGAGTCCTTCCAGTACGTCGGCCAGGGCCAGGACCCCGGCCACACAGTCGTCCTCCGCCGCGGACTCGGCCGGCGAGTGCGAGACGCCGGTCGGGTTCCGTACGAACAGCATGGCCGTCGGGATGGAGCCGGACAAAATGCCCGCGTCGTGCCCGGCGCCGGTGCCGAGGACGGGGACGGGCCGTCCGCCGGAGCTCCGGCGGAGGATCGAGCCGAGCTCGTCCCGCAGGGCGTGCTCGAACTCGACCACCGGGGTGAAGGACTCCCGTACGACGCTCAGCTCGATCCCGGCGCGGTCCGCGTGCTCACGGGCCGCGGCCTCGATGCCGGCGACCACGGTGTCAAGCGCGGCCGGGTCGGAAGCGCGTGAATCCAGCCAGCCGCGGACGAGGGAGGGGATGGCGTTGACGCCGTTGGGTTCGACGGAGATCTTGCCGAAGGTGGCGAGGGCTCCGGCCAGTTCCGCCTCACGGCGGGCGGCGAGGACGGTCTCGGCGTAGGTGAGCATGGGGTCGCGGCGGTCGGCCAGGCGGGTGGTGCCCGCGTGGTTGGCCTCGCCTCGGAAGTCGAACCGCCAGCGGCCGTGCGGCCAGATCGCGGAGGCGATGCCGACGGGGTCGCCGGACAGGTCCAGGGCCCGGCCCTGCTCGATGTGCAGCTCCACGAACGCACCGATCCTGGCGAGGCGTTCGCGGTCGGGTCCGAGCGCGGACGGGTCCTGACCGGCGGCCTCCATGGCCTTCGGCAGCGGGACACCGGCGCCGTCACGCAGTTCATGGGCCTGCTCGGGGGTGAGCTGTCCGGCGGTGAGCCGGGATCCGACGCAGGCGAGTCCGAACCGGGCGCCTTCCTCGTCACCGAAGTTGGTGAGGGCAAGGGGCCTGGTGAACCGCGCGCCCCGGCGGCGCAGTTCATCGAGCGCGGCGAAGGAGGAGACGACACCGAGCGGCCCGTCGAAGGCCCCGCCGTCGGGGACGGAGTCCAGGTGGGACCCCGTCACGACGGCGTCACCGGCGAGCGGGTCACCGAGCCAGGCCCACTGGTTGCCGTTGCGGTCCACCTCGTGGACCAGCCCGCGGGCCTCGGCCTGCGCCCGGAACCATGCACGGCAGTCGGTATCAGCGGCGGTCCAGGCATAGCGGCGGTAGCCGTGACTGCCGGCGTCCCGGCCCAGGGGCGCGAGATCGCGCCACATCTCGTGGAAGGAGGGAGGCCGGTGGGTGACCGTGTCGGTCCGGTCGGCCGCGCTGCCCCGGGCGACGCCGTCGGCCTGGTCGGCCGCGTCCGGCCCGTCGGCCCGAGCGGCGGCCCCGGGCACCGCGCCCGTACCGGCGGGGCCGGGGCCCGGGTTCCCGGGACCCGGGTTCCCGGGAGCGCCCGTACCTGTGGGGCCGGGCGTGGCGGGCCGGGTCACGCGGCGCCGCCTTCGGCCGTGGCGGCTTCCCGGTCCGGGGACCCGCCCGCGCTCTCGGCGCCACCCACGCCGCCGCCCGCGTCCGCGGCCCCGCCCTCGTGCATCGGGACGCGGACCCCGCGCTCGGCGGCGACCGACTCCGCGCTGTCGTAGCCCGCGTCGACATGGCGGATGACGCCCATGCCGGGGTCGTTGGTCAGGACGCGGCGGATCTTCTCGCCCGCGAGTTTCGTGCCGTCCGCGACCGAGACCTGTCCGGCGTGGATGGAGCGGCCCATGCCGACGCCGCCGCCGTGGTGCAGGGAGACCCAGGAGGCGCCTGATGCGACGTTGACCATGGCGTTGAGCAGCGGCCAGTCGGCGATGGCGTCGGAGCCGTCGAGCATCGCCTCGGTCTCCCGGTACGGGGAGGCGACCGAGCCGCAGTCCAGGTGGTCGCGGCCGATGGCCAGCGGGGCGGCGAGTTCTCCGGAGGCGACCATGTCGTTGAAGCGCTCGCCGGCCTTGTCGCGCTCGCCGTAGCCGAGCCAGCAGATCCGGGCGGGCAGGCCCTGGAAGTGGACGCGTTCCCCGGCCAGGGTGATCCAGCGGCGCAGGGACTCGTTCTCCGGGAAGAGATCGAGCATCGCCCGGTCGGTCTTGTGGATGTCGGACGCCTCGCCGGACAGGGCCGCCCAGCGGAACGGCCCCTTCCCCTCGCAGAACAGCGGCCGGATATAGGCGGGCACGAAGCCGGGGAAGGCGAAGGCCCGGTCGTATCCGGCCAGCCGCGCCTCGCCGCGGATGGAGTTGCCGTAGTCGAAGACCTCGGCACCGGCGTCCAGGAAGCCGACCATCGCCTCCACATGCCGCGCCATCGACTCCCGGGCGCGCTGGGTGAAGTCGGCGGGCTTCTCGGCCGCGTACGAGGCCATGTCGGCGAAGTCGACGCCGAGCGGGAGGTAGGAGAGCGGGTCGTGCGCGGAGGTCTGGTCCGTGACGATGTCGATGGGCGCGCCCTCGGCGAGCATGCGGGGCAGCAGTTCCGCCGCGTTGCCGAGCAGGCCGACGGAGAGCGGGCGGCGGGCGTCACGGGCCTCGGTCGCCAGTTGGAGCGCGTGCTCCAGGCTGTCGGCCTTCACGTCGAGGTAGCGGTGCTCGATACGGCGCTCGATCGCGCGCGGGTCGCAGTCGATACAGATCGCCACGCCGTCGTTCATGGTCACGGCGAGCGGCTGGGCGCCGCCCATGCCGCCGAGGCCCGCGGTGAGCGTGATCGTGCCGGCGAGGCTGCCCCCGAAGCGTTTGGCGGCGACGGCGGCGAAGGTCTCGTAGGTGCCCTGGAGGATGCCCTGCGTGCCGATGTAGATCCAGGAGCCGGCGGTCATCTGCCCGTACATGGTCAGGCCAAGGGCCTCCAGGCGCCGGAACTCCTCCCAGTTCGCCCAGTCGCCGACCAGGTTGGAGTTGGCGAGCAGGACGCGCGGCGCCCATTCGTGCGTCTGCATGACGCCCACCGGCCGGCCGGACTGGACGAGCATCGTCTCGTCCTGCTTCAGCGTCCGCAGCGTACGGACCATGGCGTCGAACGAGCGCCAGTCGCGGGCGGCCTTGCCCGTGCCGCCGTAGACGACGAGCTTGTCGGGGTGCTCCGCGACCTCGGGGTCCAGGTTGTTCTGGAGCATGCGGAGCGCGGCTTCCTGCTGCCATCCCAGGGTGCTCAGTTCCGTACCGCGCGGCGCCCGTACGGGGCGGGGTCCTGACATGGCGATGCCTCCTCCGAGTGGACCTGTTGACCGATCTATTCACATCTTGGATCGATGAATACTTATAGTCAACAGCTGCGTGGCGGGCCTTGGGATGATTGGCTGGCATGCATGGCCTCTGGTGAGCACTCCCCGGCGCGCCCCCCGCGAAGCGGGGACGGCGGCATACGGAACGCCCAGGACGGCAGCCGGACGGGCAGCCGGGACGCGCCCCAGGGCGGCACCCGGGCCGACGCGTCCAGCACCCCGGCCGACACACGCGGCACCCCGGCCGACGCGCCCAGCCTTCCGGGCGACGCGCCCGGCGCCCCCGGCGGCACGGGCCTCGCCCCGGCCGGCGAGGGCGCCGACGGCGGGGCCGCGGGGCGCGCGGCCCGCCGCGACCGGGCCGTGCGCGCCGCCGTGGCGCAGGGCCTGATCAGCGACGCGTCACCCGTCGTCGCGCTGCTCGACGTGGCCGGGATCCGGGCCTCCGCCGCCGCGCTCCGCACCGCCTTCGACGCCGTCACCGCCCCCGGTACCCCGGTGCTGCACGCCTTCGCCGTGAAGGCCGCGCCGCTCGTGCCGGTGCTGCGCCTACTGGCCGTCGAGGGCATCGGCGCCGAGGTCGCGAGCCCCGGCGAACTGGCACTCGCGCGCGCCGCGGGCGTACCGGCCGACCGCACCGTCCTCGACTCCCCCGCCAAGACCATCACGGAGCTGCGCGAGGCCCTCGCGCTCGGCATCGCCCTCAATGCCGACAACCCCGAGGAGCTGGCCCGGCTGGACGCCCTCGTCGCCGCCGCCGGGCCGGGGGCGCCGGGAGCGCCCTGCGGACTGCGGGTCAACGCCCAGGTCGGCGCCGGGTCCATCGGCGCGCTGTCCACCGCGACCGCCACCTCCAAGTTCGGTGTCGCGCTGCGCGACGAGGGCGCCCGCGCCTGGGTCGTCCAGGCGTACCTGGACCGCCCCTGGCTGACCCGGCTGCACACGCACTCCGGCTCGCAGGGCGTCCCCCTGGACCTCATGACCCAGGGCGTACGGGCCGTCTTCGAGCTGGCCGAGGAGATCAACGCGGCGGCCGGGCGCCGGCAGATCGACACCCTCGACATCGGCGGCGGTGTCCCCGTCAACTTCGCCTCCGACGAGGAGATCCCGGGCCATGGCGCGTACGCCCGGCTGCTGAAGGACACCGTTCCCGGTCTGCTGGACGGGCGCTATGGACTGGTGACGGAATTCGGACGTTCTCTGCTCGCGAAACACGGCACGGTCCTCACCCGGGTGGAGTATGCGAAGTCCGCCGGGGGCCGCCCCATCGCGGTCACCCACGCGGGCGCCCAGGTGGCCACCCGCACCGTCTACGACCCGGTCTCCTGGCCGCTGCGCATCGCCGCGTACGACGCCGAGGGCCGCCCCAGGACGGGCCCGGCGGTCGCGCAGGACATCGCGGGCCCGGCGTGCTTCGCGGGCGACCTGCTCGCCGAGAACCGGCCGTTGCCGCTGCTCTCCCAGGGCGATCTCGTCGCGGCCCTTGACACCGGCGCGTACTACTTCACGAATCACTACGCCTACAACAGCCTGGCCCGGCCGGCCGTCCTGGGCTTCACCGTGACGACCGGCGGCGACGTGCGCTTCGCGACCGTACGGGCCGCCCAGAGCGTCGAAGAGGTCGTCACCGAGTCCGGCGGGGACCACACCGACGCACTCCTGGACGGCTGAGCCGGCCCGCGGGGCGGCGCACGGACGGGGTACGGACGGGGGCAGGACCGGGGCGCGAACCGGGCCCCGGGCCGCCGAACCCGGTGCTCCGGGGTGAACGGCGCCTCCCCAGAAGCCGCCACCGCACGAAAAGTTCCCGCGCCGGACACACAACTGTGGCCATTTCCGGCCATTTTCCCGTACCTGCCCGTACCTCCCGTTCCTCGATCGTCATGTTCGGCTGGAAATTGCCAGAACTTCCGCCTGAGATTCGGACGTTGCGTAACCTCACGACTACTGCCGCACACAAGTGCGCCCGCACGGTACGTGCGTCCGCAGGACAGGTGTGCCCGCATGCCCGGCTGGAGGGGAGTCCGCGTGCCCGGAATCGACGCGTGTCTGCACGAGGCCATGAGCCTGCCCGGAGCGCGCGGCGCGGCGATCGTCGACTGGACGAGCGGCCTCGCGCTCGGCACGGCGGGCGAGTCGCCCAACGGCGACTACGAGGCGACCGCGGCGGAGACGGCCGAACTGGCGAGAGCGGCGGCGGAGTTCACCGCCTTCGCCCCGGCCCCCGTGCCGGGGCGTCCCGCCGCACGGGGCGGCCGGGACGGGCACTCCGTCCACGGCGCCACCGGCCCTGCCGACGGCGGCGGCCCCACAGACTCCGGCGATCCCGACAAGGGCCCGCCGGTCGAGGACCTGATCGTCACTACCCGCACCGGATATCACATAGTGAGCTTTGTCGACACGACGTTCGACAGCAGCGTGTTTCTGCACCTCTGGCTCGACCGTGACCGCGGCAACCTGGCACTGGCGCGATTACGGCTCAGACAGCTTGCTGAACGGCTGGTGCTCGAATGACCTCTTCCCCTCCGCCTCCCCCGCGCCGGCTGCCCGTCCGCCGGCCGTCCCCGCCCCCCGCGCCGACGCCGCCCCCGACGTCCCACCCCGCGCCCCATGCGGCGCCGCACCCGTCGGCGGCACCGGCCCGCGACCCCGGTCCGGCCCCGGCGACACCCCAGGCGGCCCCACCGCCACCACCTCCTCCGCCACCGCCGCCACCGCCTCCTCCGCTCCCGCCGTTTCCGATACCGGGTCCCCCCGGCCGCTCGGGCCCCCCGGAGCCATCAGGGCCCTCGGAGGTCGTCCCGATGCTCGTACGGCTGGCGGACGAACACGCCACCGGCGCCCTGCTCCGCGACCACGGCACGCTCTACCTGGCCGACGGCCGGGTGGTGCACGCCGAGAGCCCCGCGGCCCCCGGCATCGACATCCTGCTCACCACGGGCGGCCGACTGTCGCACGCCGACTGGGAGGAAGCCGTCGACCGGGCCGGTGCGCGCCGCACGGTCGGCCGGTTCCTCGTGGAGAGCGGCCGGCTGCACGAGGGCGAGTTGGAGATATGCCACGTGGGCGCGCTGTTCGACGCCGCGTACTTCGCCCTCACGCCCGGCGGCGGCCCCACCCGGTTCCGGCACGGCGCCCAGCACTGGATCGGCCCCGTACGGCCCGTGCCCGCGGCGGCCGTCGCGCGCGAGATCGCGCGACGGCTCGAACTCCTCGACTCCGTCTGGCCGTACCCGGCCGTCGACACCGCACCGGTGACACCCCGCGCGCCCTCCCCCGGCCAGGTGGTCACCCGCGGACAGCACGCCCTGCTGTCGCTGGCGGACGGCACGCGGACCCCGGTGGCCCTCGCCCGTGCGCTGGGCCGCCCCGCGTTCCACACCCTTCTCGACATCCGGCGGCTGGCCGCGGCCGGACTGCTGGAAACCCCCGACGAACCGGCCGCCGCGCCCGCGACGGTTCCCTCCTGGGTCGCGACAGTGGCCGCCGACCCGGACACCGCCCTGTTACGCCGGCTCCGCGACGCCCTGGAGGAAAGCCTGTGACTCTGACTCCCCGCGGAGTACCGGGCCCTCGCCGCACCGTCATGGGGCGCGCTCTGCGGCAGCGCGCCGAGAGGAGACAGCTGATGACGGCGGAAGCCGACGTACTCGGTGAACTCAGGCGCCTGCGGGCCCGGCTCCCCCAGCTCACCGGGGCGCTCGCGGCCAGCGCCGACGGCCTGGTGCTGGCGTCGGACGCGACGAACGTGGAAGCCGAGGGGGTGGCCGCGCTCACGGCCGCCGCGCTGGGCGTCTCGCTGCGCCTGACGGACGCCACGGGCCAGGGCGGCTTCCGCGAGCTGCTGGTCCGCGGCGAGGACGGCTACGTCGCGACGTACGCGGCGGGCTCCTCCGCGGTCCTGACGGTACTGGCCGAGCCCCGGATCAACGTGGGCCGCCTCCATCTGGAGGCGCGCAGGTCCAGCACCCGGATCGGCGAGCTGGTGGACGGCGCGCTCGAACGACTGGAGAACGCCTGAGAACCCCTGCCCCTGCCCCTGTCCCTGTCCCGGACCTTGTCCCAACCCCCGCCCCGGACCGGCCCCCTGGGCCCCCACGCGACCCGATCCCGGGCCGGGGCGCGGGCCCCGCCCCAGCCACTCGCGGTACCCAGGCGCCCGGAATTCCCCGGAGCGCCCTCGGACGGAAAGGAAGTGCGACATCCATGGCCAACACCGAAGCCGCTCTCAAGGAAGCCACCACCTCCATAGAAGGAGCGCTGGGCGCCGCGCTCGTGGACTACTCCAGCGGCATGGCCCTCGGTACGGTCGGCGGCGGCAAGGACCTCGATCTCACGGTCGCGGCGGCGGGCAACACCGACGTGGTGCGGGCCAAGGTCCGCACCCTGGAGATGCTCGGCATCAAGGACGAGATCGAGGACATCCTGATCACTCTCGGAACGCAGTACCACCTGATCCGGCTGCTCAAGGGACGGGGCAATACCGGCCTGTTCCTGTACCTGGCGCTGGACAAGGGCCGGGCGAACCTGGCGATGGCACGCCACCAACTGGCCAAGATCGAGAGCCGCCTGGAGGTCTGAGCGCCGGAAGCGCCGACCGAGCGCCGGGAACTCCGCGAGCGCGCCGGGCGGCACCGCTACGGGTCTTACGGATACGGAGTTACGGCCGTACCGGTTCAGCGGCCGTACCGGTTCAGCGGCCGTACCGGTTCAGCGGCCGTACCGGTTCAGCGGCGGCGACGCGCCCCGCCGGGGGCCGCGTCGCCGGCCGCGAGGCCCGTGGTCCGGTACCCCTTCACCAGCTTGCCCGTCGGCCGCCCGGTCCCGGCCCAGTCCGTCCGTACCCACAGCAGCGCCTCGTCGCGCCGCTCCCGGCGGCCCAGCCAGGCCGCCTTGAGCCACAGCCCGGCGCCCGCGCCCGCCAGCGCGGGCCCGCCGGCGCCGGGCAGCGCGAACGAACTCCCGACCGCCACGAGGAACCCGGCCAGCAGCCACCAGCGGTGGGCACGCCGCCAGTTGCGCGAGGTGACGGCACGGTCCTGGAGGTAGTCGTACTTCGCCGCCCGGGACGCACGGTCCGCCCAGGCGCGGTACCGGCCCCGGCGCACCATCGCGACGACCGCCGCGACGACGACGAAGAGCGCGGCACCCGCGTACAGGCCGATCCGGCGGCCCGTCAGGCCGGGCAGCAGGAGCCCGATTCCGGTGGCCAGGACGCCGAGCCACCACAGCGGCACCGCCCCGGCCCGCACGATCACCGCAACCCGTGCCAGCGACTGCCCTCCGCGCCCCACGACCCGCCTCCTCATACCCGGATGCCCATGAGTTCGGCGCGCAGATTAGCGCCGCTCCCTGAACGTTTCCTGAGAGCGCGCCCCGATCCGGGGCCGGCCGCCGACTCGACCTCCGACTCGACGCGAGCACGAGAACCCCGCTACTCTGAAAACGAACTAGTCGAGATCGAAGAGTAGAGAGCGGGGTTGGTTACGGATGCCCACGGCGGAGCCCTCGGCGGGCTGGCTGCGCGGAGTGCTGCCACTCGCGCTCGCCGCCGCGCTGGCCGAGGCGGATCAGCACGGGTACGCGCTGGTCCAGCGGTTGGCCGCCCATGGGTTCGGCACCATTCGCGGCGGGGCGCTGTATCCGGTGCTCGGCCGGATGGAGACCGAGGGGCTGGTGGAGGCCCGCTGGGAGCCCGGGGAGGGCGGCCCCGGACGCAAGGTCTACCGGCTCACCGACGCCGGGCGCGCCCGGCTGCACGAGGAGGCCGAGAGCTGGCAGCGGTTCTCCGGCGCGATGGACGGACTGCTCGACCGGGCCGTGAAGGAGCGGGGATGACGGACGAGTTGACCCGGTGGAACGCCCGGGTACGGCTGGAACTGGCGGTGCGGTCGGTGGACAGGGCCACCGCCGACACCGTCCTCGACGAGGTCGCCCAGCACTGCGCGGACAGCGGGGAGACACCCGAGGACGCCTTCGGCACACCGGAGGAGTACGCGACCGCCGTCGTCCGCGACCGCATACCGCCCGAGGAACGCGCCGGCCGGCGCCGGGACGGCCTGACCCAGGCGGACCATGTCTCGGCCGCCGTCGCATCGACGGGGCTGGCCGTCCTGGTGGCCGGCGCCTACCTGTGGATCGCGGACGGGACCATGCTGACGCTGTCCCTTGCCGGGCTGGTCGGCACGTCGCTCCTCGCCGCCGTCGCCCTGCCGAGTGCCTGCCTCGCGGTGCCCCTTCCGCGTTCCCGGTGCCGTAGCGCGGCCGGCTGGGGAGCCGCCGCCCTGGTGGCGGCGCTGCTCGCGGCAGCGGCCCTCACCACCCTGCCCACGACCACCCTGGGCCGCCTTCCGGCCCCGGCCCTGTGCGTACTGGGCCTCCTGCCGCTCTGGTGGACCACGCGCCGCACCCCGGCCCCCAACCATGAAGGAGACACAAGATGAAGTCTCGGACGGACGCCCGGAAAGACATCGCGCCCGAGGACTGGCTGCGTGATCTGACCCGGCTGCTGGAGGAACGGCACGAAGTGCCCGGCGCCCGCGCCGCCGAACTCACCGAGGAGGCCGCCCAGCACCTCGCCACCTCGGGACGCGCGCCCGAGGAGGAGTTCGGCCCCGTAGAGCTGTACGCGCTGGACCTCGCCGAGCAGGAGGCCGCTCCCCGCGCGCGGTGGTGGCAGCGCGGCGACGTCCAGCAGGTGGTCCTCTCCCTGATTCTGGTCAGCTACCTGGCCGACAACCTCGCCACCGGCGGGCCGGTCTGGCTGACCGTCCTGGCGGCCGTCGCCCTGGCCGTGGACCTGGCGCTCCTCGCCGGCCACCTGGTACGCAGGCGATCGGCCGCGTCCGCCGGGCGGTAGCCACGGGAGGCCGTCCCGGGAACCGCATTCCCGAGGCGGCCACGCGCCTGAGGAGCTGAACGGCTACCTGCATCAGCACCCCGGCGAAACCGACGCACTGACGCCGCTGTTCAACTCGATGGTCGACCATGCGCGGGAACGCAACTGTCCACACAAGAGCCGCTGCCCCGTCGTCCGGGCCGGCGCCGTGCTCGTGAACGAGCGGGGGCACGCCTTGACCCTGCGGCACGCCGGGGGCTGGGGCTTCGCGGAGGGGGCGCCCGAGACGGCGGATGCCACCCTCCGCCGGACCGCCGTGCGCGTTCTGGCGGAGTCCACCGGCGTGCACGACCTGCTGCCGGTTCCCGGCGCCGAGGGGCCGGTCCTGATCGACGTGTCGCGCACCGCGCAGGCGTGCGGCCGGCGTACGCGGTACGGCTTCCGGTACCTCTTCCGGGTGCGCTCCGGGGTTCTTCTGCGCACGTTGACGCAGACGGGTCAGGCGCGCCGGATCACGGTCGACTCCGTCGGGCCGCCGCTGCTGAGCGCGCGCATCGCAGAGCGTCTGGCGGCCACGGCATGAGTCCTGCTGCCCAGCAGGTCGGCTACGTGGTCGCGGTGCTGACGCTCGGTGCCGCCCTGACTCTCGCGGTCTGGCGAGGCTGACAGCAGCCCCGCGCCGCTCGACCCGTCCCTGCGCCGCCGCTGGCCGGAGACCCGGTGGTGATTCCCGGGCCGGGACCCTCGGCAATGATTCCCGGCCCGGGGTCCCCTGACCGTGCCCCCGGCCGGGATCCCCGTCTACTCCACGAACAGCCCCCGCTCCCCCGCCCGCGCGTCGAACTCCTCCAGCCGGGCCTGCGCGTCCGGCAGTCCGTCGCACATCGACTCCAGCAGCACCCGCCCCAGCAGCATCGGCGCGCACGCCGTGTCGAAGGCGAGCCCCGTGCCGACCGCCGCCGGGATCAGCAGGTCGCTGTGGGCGGCCACCGGCGCGAACGCCGAGTCCGCCACCGTCACCACCGTCAGCCCGGCCGACCGCGCGTACGCCAGCGCCTCCACCACCTCCCTCGGGTGGCGGGGCAGCGCGAAGCACAGCAGCGCGCTCGCGCCCGCGCCCCTGGCCGTGTCGATCCGGTCGCACAGCATCGAGCCGCCCTCGTCCAGCAGCCGTACGTCCGGGTGCACCTTGGCCGCGAAGTAGGCGAAGCCGCGCGCCTGCGAGGAGGCCGCGCGCAGCCCCAGGACGGGCAGCGGGCGCGAGGCGGCGAGCAGCGCGCCCGCGCGTTCGACCGGGGCGGGGTCGGCGAGGAGGTCGGCGAGCCGCCGCAGGTTCTCGATCTCGCCCTGGACGGCCTGCTGGTACTCGTTGTACGTGGGCTCACCACCCGTCGTCGGCTCGGCGGGCGCGACCTCCCGCAGGTGCCGGCGCAGTCCCGGATAGCCGTCGAAGCCGAGCGCGACCGCGAAGCGGGTCACGGACGGCTGGCTCACCCCCGCCAGATCGGCCAGCTCGACGCTCGACAGGAAGGGCGCGTCCCCGGCCGCCCGCACCATGCTGTGCGCGATGCGCCGCTGGGTGGGGGTCAGCCGGTGGCCCTCGAAGAGCTGTTGGAGCCGGGCGGCAGGGCTGTCACTCATACGGTCGGTCCCCCTTGCGGAATCGTCAGGTCGGCGAGGTCGGCCAGATCTGCGAATTGATCGAGCAGAGCCGCCGCAGCCGTCACATCATCGGTCAACGGCCGGTCGGCGACACTCTCTTCGAGTACGGTCTCGGCCAGGTCCAGGGCCCGCGTGACCGGCAGCCCGGGATCCGGACGCAATCCTCGCTGGCGCAACGCCCGTACGGCGGCGACCAGTTCGCAGCCGACGACCAACCGGTAGGCACCGGCCACCCGGAGCGTCTGGCGCGCGGCGAGGGAGGCGAAGCTGGCCTGTTCCTCCACGCCCCGGGACAGGACGGCGTGCCCGAGGGAGGCCGGGGCCGCGTACGCGCGCAGGTCGCCGAGCGCCGCGCCGGCCGCGTATTCCAGGATCATCACCCCGGAGCTGGCGGGCTCCGTGTCGGCGAGGAACGGCCTCAGCCGGGTGAACGCGGGTTCGTTCAGGGCGGAGAGCCGGGAGGTGGACAGCCGGGCGGTCTGGACGAGCGAGAGCCGGAAGTGGTCCAGCGCCAGCGCGATCTGCGCCAGGTAGAAGCCGCCGTGGTGGTACGCGGCCGGGATCGGGTCCTCCTCCGTGCCCGGCCAGATCAGCGGATTCTCGGCGGCGGCGTTGATCTCGACGGCGAGCGCGTCCTCCAGGGCGTCGGCGGCGTCGCGCGCCGGCCCGTGTATTTGCGGGACGCAGCGGAAACCGTACGGGTCCTGGATCCGGCCGAGCGGCGGTCCGGGCCGCTCCGGCGCGCCGAGGACGGCCCGCATCCGGGCGGCGACGGCGTAAGAGCCGGGGTGCCGGCGGGCGGCGTGCACGGGCTCCGCGTACGCCTCGTACGAACCGTCCACGGCGAGCAGCGAGAGCGCGGCGACGAGTTCGGTGGCGGCGACGAGCCGGCGCAGCTCGTGCAGGGCGAGCGCCGCCTGGCCGAGGGTGAGCGCGTTGCTGCTGATCAGGGCGAGGGCGTCATTGTTGTCGAGGGGCTGGGCGAGTGGCCCGGGCCCGCCCAGCCACGGGTGCTCCCCGGCCAGGGCGAGGCCCATCTGCGACAGTGCCGCGATGTCCCCCGTGCCGACCGAGCCGAATTCGTGGACGAGCGGGTACGCGCCGGACTCCAGCGCCGCGCAGAGGGCGGTGACGACGGTGGGCCGCAGCCCCGCTCCCCCGGCGAGCAGCTGGTTGGCCCGTACGGCGAGCATGGCGCGCACCTCGCGGGCCGGCAGCCGCTCGCCGACCGCACCGGCATGGCTGCGCAGCAGGCGCAGGCCGTGGTCGGCGGCGGCCTCGGTGGGGACGGCCTCGGAGCGGTTGGCGCCGACGCCGGTCGAGCGCCCGTACACCCGGCCGGAGGCGGCCAGCTCGCGCGCCACGTGCCAGCCGCGCTCGACCCGCTTCATGGCGTCGGTGCCGGGGACGGGGCGGGCTGCGCCGTCGGCGAGGCGTACGACATCGCCGACGGGGAGGCCATGTCCGTCGAGGACGACGACGGCGGGGTGCGTACGGTTACGTGCGGGCCGCGTCGGCTTCCCGGGGCCCGTACCAGCGGGAACAACGGGTCCCGTACCGGCCGGAGCGGGGTCCGCACTGTGGGACGACATCATGCGCGAACGCCTCCTTATCGGACGCTTTGTCTCGTCCTGCGGCCATCCGTAACGAGCGATTAACCCCAGGGCATTGACAATCTATTCAGCTACCAAGAACTCTGCATGACTATATGCAGCCGGGCAAGGGACGACTGATGATCACATTCGACGCGGTGCACAAACGCTTCCCCAACGGCACGACGGCGGTCCACGACCTCACCCTGGAGGTGCCGGAGGGCGGCATCACCGTGCTGGTCGGCTCCTCCGGGTGCGGCAAGACCACCACCCTCCGCATGATCAACCGGATGGTCGACCCGACCTCGGGCACCATCCGCCTCGGCGGGAAGGACATCCTCGAGCAGGACGCCGCCGAGCTGCGGCGCGGCATCGGGTACGTCATCCAGCAGGCGGGCCTGTTTCCGCACCGCACGGTCCTCGACAACATCGCGACCGTCCCGCTGCTGCTCGGCTGGGGGCGCGGGAAGGCCCGGGCGCGGGCTGCGGAGCTGCTGGAGACGGTGGGCCTGACGGCGGACGCCGGCAAGCGCTACCCGCACCAGCTCTCGGGCGGCCAGCAGCAGCGCGTCGGTGTGGCGCGGGCGCTGGCGGCCGACCCGCCGGTGCTGCTGATGGACGAGCCCTTCGGCGCGGTCGACCCCGTCGTCAGGACACAGCTCCAGGACGAGCTGCTGCGCCTCCAGAAGGAGCTGAACAAGACCATCGCGTTCGTCACACACGACATCGACGAGGCGGTACGGCTCGGTGACCGCATCGCGGTCTTCCGTACGGGCGGCCACCTGGTCCAGTACGCCGCCCCGGCGGAACTGCTGGCCCGCCCGGCGGACCCCTTCGTCGCGGACTTCCTGGGCGCGGAGCGCGAGCTGAAGCTGCTGTCGCTGACGACGCTGTCCGAGGTGCCTCAGCAGCGGGCGACGACCGTCCGGGAGGGCGAGCCAGTCCCCGGCCCCGCCTCCGGCACCGGTTCCGCCTCCGGCACCGGTCACCACCTGGTCATATCCGCCCGGGGCGAACCGCTCGGCTGGCCGGCCCCGGACGGAACGCTGCTGCCCGTACGGCCGCTGCGCGACACGGACACCCTGCTCGCCGCCGTCAACGAGTCGATCGCGTCGCCGACGGGACTGGTGGCGCGGGTGGACGCGGAGGGGGTACTGACGGGGGTCACCTCGCGCGAGACGATCCACGAGTACGCCGGCCGCAGGCACCAGGAGGCGGCCCGCCCGGACCGGGCGCCCGCGAGCAGCCGGACCGGCGCGGACGCGGGCTCGGGCGCAGGCGCGGACACGAAGGCAGGCGCAGACACGGACGCAGGCGCGGACGAAGGCAGAGGCGCCGACGCGGGCGAAGGCACAGGCGCGGGCACGGTGACGGCCAAGGACGGGTCCGTATGACCATCGAATGGACGTGGATCTCCGACCACGCCGGCGACCTGGCCGCCCTCACCCTCTCCCACCTCCAGGCCGCGTCCACCGCCGTACTGCTGGGCCTGCTGATCTCCCTCCCCCTCGCCGTCGTCGCCCACCGGGTCCGCCCGCTGCGCGGCTTCCTCCTCGGGCTGTCCAACGTCCTGTTCACGATCCCGTCCATCGCGGTCTTCGTCCTGCTGCTGCCCGTGTCGGGGCTGACGAGGACGACGACCGTCATCGGCCTGACGATCTACACGCTCGTCGTCCTGCTGCGGAACACCGTCGAGGGACTCGACTCCGTGCCCGCCAGGACCCGCGAGGCCGCCGTGGCCATGGGCACGCGCCCGCTGCGTACGCTCCTGACGGTCGAGCTGCCGCTCGCGCTGCCCGTGATCATGGCAGGGGTACGGATCGCGACGGTCATGTCGATCTCGCTGGTCAGCGTCGCCACGTACATCGGCGACGGCGGGCTCGGCCAGCTCTTCACGGACGGTTTCCAGCGCAACTTCCCCACGCCGGTGATCGTCGGCGTCGTCCTGACGCTGCTGCTGGCGCTGGTCGCGGACGCGCTGCTGGTGGCGGCGCAGTACGTGCTGACGCCGTGGACGAGACGACCGCGCCGGACCGGGAGCCAGGCGCGCGCCGGGCGGCCGGACCCCACCGACCGGCCGGAGAAGGCCGCAGAGCCGGGGCACGACGGTCGCCGCCCCGTGACCGAAAGGGCCTGATCCGGGATGTACGAACTCTTCAGGAACCTCGGCGGATGGCTGGTCGCGGGCGAGAACTGGTCCGGCTCGGACGGGATCGGCCACCGTCTCGCCGAGCACCTCCAGTACTCGCTGCTGGCCACGCTGATCGCCGCCGCCATCGCGCTGCCGCTCGGGCTGCTCATCGGGCACACCGGCCGGGGCGCGTTCGTGGCCATCAACCTGGCCTCGTTCGGCCGGGCGCTGCCCACGGTCGGCCTGGTCGTGCTGGTCTTCCTGGCCAGCGGCCTGTCGATGACGCCGGTGTACGTGGCACTGGTGGCGCTCGCCGTGCCGTCCATCGTGACCAACACGTACGCGGGGATGACCGCGATCGACCCGGAGGTGAAGGACGCGGCGCGGGGCCAGGGCATGCGCGGCCACCAGGTCCTGCTCCAGGTCGAACTGCCGCTGGCGCTCCCGCTGATCATGACCGGGCTGCGGCTCGCCCTGATCCAGGTGGTGGCGACGGCGACGATCGCCGCGTACGTCAGTTTCGGCGGACTCGGCCGGTACGTATTCGACGGCCTGGCCCAGCGCGATCTCGTCCAGGTGATGGGCGGGGCGGTGCTGGTCGCGGTGGTGGCCGTCGCCCTGGACCTCGCGCTGTCGGGACTCCAGCGCTTCCTCTTCCGCCACCGCGCGGCCTGACGCCGCACACGTCCGAACGAACCGCCACCGTCCGGTCCGACAGCCTCAAGGAGCCACGCGCACATGGCAGCAGCCGACAACGCCCCCAATCCCACCCCCAACCCGTCCACCCCGCCCCCCTCATCCGCCCCGACCCCCTCATCCGCCCCGTCGCCGAACCGCAGAAAGATCCTGGTCGGCCTGTTCGCGGGGGCGGCCGTCCCGGTCCTGGCCGCGTGCAGCAGCGGCATCACCTCCCTGGAGGGGAGCGGCACCGGCGGCGCGGGCGGCGGCTCCAGCGCGGACGGGGTCACGATCGGAACCGCCAACTTCACCGAGAACCAGATCCTCGGCCACCTCTACGCGGCGGTACTCGAAGCCGCCGGCGTGAAGACGACGGTCCGCCCCAACCTCGGTACGCGGGAGATCCTCATCCCGGCACTCAAGGGCGGCGACATCGACCTGCTCCCCGAGTACCAGGGCGCCCTGCTGCACTACCTCGACCCGAAGGCGACCGAGACGGAGGAGGGCGACATGCAGAACGCCCTCGCCGCCGTACTCCCCGCGGGCCTCCAGATCCTCCCGTACGGCAAGGCGGAGGACTCCGACGCGTTCGCGGTCACCAGGAAGACGGCGGAGAAGTACGGCCTGCGGACGCTGGCCGACCTGAAGAAGCAGAACGGCAAGCTGGTCATCGGCGCCGCGCCCGAGGTGAAGAAGAGGGTGGTGGGGGTCGTGGGGCTCAAGGAGGTGTACGGCGTGGAGTTCAAGGAGTTCAAGTCGCTGGACTCCTCGGGCCCCCTGGTCAAGGGCGCGCTGCGGAAGGGCGACGTGGACGTGGCGAACCTCTTCACGACGGACACGGACATCGCCGCCGAGGGCTGGGTCGTCCTCGGCGACCCGAAGAACCTGATCCCGGGCCAGCACGTGGTCCCCCTGATAGCCGACCGCAAGGCCGACTCACGCGTCCGCAAGGCCCTGGCCCGTCTGGGCAACGTCCTGACGACAGAGGCGCTGACGGAGCTGAACCGGCTGGTCGACAAGGACAAGAAGGACCCGGAGGACGTGGCGACGGACTGGGCGGCGAAGCACGGCCTGGCGAAGAAATAGTCGGCGTCTATGCGCCAACCCCTGACCCGACACGTGACCAATCCATCACTCTTGGTAAAGGCGCTCCATTCGGGGCCATCGCTTCGCGACCGAGAGAGGCCAACCACGTGAACGCACACCTGGAAAGCGCGCGGGTGTCAGCCGGTGCCATGGCGGTGGCTCTGGCGGCAGCGGTGCCGGGAATCGGCACTGTCGTGCCGGCCGAGGCGACGCAACGTACCGTCGCCGCTCCGGCCGCGGGTACGGCACCGCGAGGAGCCGAGGACAACACGTTCACGTCAGGCACCTCCACCGGTGCTTCGACGACCAACCAACGGCAAGAGGAAGCCGAAGAACGCCGGCCATGCGGTGGGGAAGGACTATCACTTCCATGGGACGCTGAAGCCCGTGAAGCACAACGACCACGTCCAGTTCCAGGACCACATGACGTTCAGGGTGAACGTCGGCGGGAGGCCCGGGACGGGATCGCTCGCCTGGGCGTCTGACGCCAGGGCGAAGAAGTGGCGTCCCGGCCCCGCCCTGCCCGGCCCCCGGCCACGGCCATCCGGCCGTGGCGCGTGCCCTGGACGGCACGGCATGCTGGACGTGCCCACGAAACGGCACCTCGCGCCCGATCCTTCCCAGCACGGCCGCGTAGCGACCTGGCCACGGCCAAAAGGGCTCGGGAGGGCTCAGATCTTGACCACACGCACGCCTGTGCCGCACAGCGCGCCCAGGTCCTCGGGGTCCGAGGTCAGGACGGTGACCGGAGCAGGCGCGTCCAGAGCGGTGGCGGCAACGAGTGCGTCGAGCGCGTACTTGTGACCGTGCAGGCCCGCGCCGGCGAGTAATTTACTCGCGTGGCGGGCGATGAGCTCGGTGGGCGGGATGGCGTTGACGCGCGAAACGGCGTAGTCGAACCGCGCCTGGTTCACCCGGGGGTCGCGTGCCTCCACCAGCGTCACGGAACTGACGACGACACGGATGTCCTCCGCCTCGGCGGCTGCCAGCCACTCGGAGAGCTCGGGCGTAAGCCGCACCAGCGCGGACAATCCCTCGCAGTCCAGGACGAGCGTTCCGCTCACGCGGCGTCCGCCGAGCCGACCGAAGCACCGCGCAGAATCGCCCGCTTGGCGGCGACCGCCGCCTGATCGACCGGCCCGTGCTCGGCCTCCGCGTCCTCGATCAACTCACGCAGCCGGTCCCGCTCCAGTTGCCGCTGAATCAGCGCCTCGACGTACGCGGACATGCCACGCCTTCCGGTGCGCTCCTTGAGAGCAGCGATGGTGCCCTCGTGGAGGGAGACGGACATGGGCCGGGTGGGGCCTTCACCGGGCGCGAAGGAGTCAGTCGAATCAGCCATGCGCCAACTTTAACAGTCGAATTATTATTTGGGTGCCGCCGACGGTTTCGAACCCACGACCGCACGGTCCGAACTTCGGGCCCTGGCCGGTACGGTCGCCGACTGCCCGAGGACTGGGGCTGACCCCAGTGACCTTCACGCGCGCCCTCCCTACCGTTACGGTATGGACGCCCGCGACCCCGAGCTCACGAAGGAGCTCCACGCCACCCTTCAGGCACGCCAGGAGCTGGGGCCGGACTACGAGCCCGCGCTCATCGCGTCGTTTCTGGAGAAGGTCGAGCAACGCATGGACGGTACGGCCGACCGCGAGGTCCGGCGGCAGGCAGCCGAGCGGCGGATGGCCGCTGCCCGGGAGGCGCGGGCGCCGGGCGCCTCGGCGAGGTTCTGGGAGCAGTACGGCTTCGGCGTCGTCTCACTCGCCCTGGCCGTTCCGCTGACCGCGATCGCCGTCACACAGGCCCAGTTGCCCGGGCTGGTCGTCTGCTGGGCCGGCATCGTCGGAATCAACGCCGTCCACGCCTTCCGGGACCGCTTGCCGCGCCAGGGGTGGCCGCCGCGCGAGAGCCGTCGGCCGTCCGACCGCGAGGCGGACAGCGAGGCATGAGGTTCGGTTGGCGGTGAGCGGCCGAGGGGGGAGAGACAGAAGACGGAGAACAGAAGACGCAGAGGAGGCAGTCGCGGGGACCGCCGCACCCCCGTTGCCGGGGGGCGGGACGACGGCGGTCCCCGCGAGGGACACGGTTCCGGGTCAGGGCCGGTTCGCCGTGTCCAGGCGTCCGTGGAGGTCCGGGAGCCGCTCCGGAGGTCCGTGACGCCGACACCCACCAATGTGCCCGACCTGTGTTAAGCGGGTGCTGCGCGGACGTGTCGCGCTCGTACCACTTTCACGAACCCGAGCGACCCCGAGCGGACCGGGGGCCGGAGCGGGACCGGCGGTGGCCGGAGCAGGACCGGCGGTGGCCGGAGCGGGACCGATGTGGGACAGGCGGCGGACAGGCAGCGGCCGGAAGGGCCCCGGAACGGGACCGGGCCCCCGTCGACGCTACTGCCGCGCGCCCCCGGACAGGTCCTTCGAGAGGAACGCCAGCAGATCCTGCCTGCTGACGACGCCCGTCGGCTTCCCCTCCACCAGCACGATCGCCGCGTCCGCCCCGCTCGATCCGCTCAGCGCCGCCATCAGGTCCGCCACCGGCTCGCCCGAGCCGACCTGGGGCAGCGGCGAGGACATGTGCTTCTCCAGCGAATCGCCGAGCGAGGCCCGCTGGGTGAACAGGGCGTCCAGCAGTTCCCGCTCCACGACCGAGCCGATGACCTCCGCCGCCATCACGTCCGGGTGCCCCGCGCCGGGTTTGACGATCGGCATCTGGGAGACGCCGTACTCCCGCAGCACCTCGATCGCCTCGCCGACCGTCTCCTCGGGGTGCATGTGCACGAGCCCGGGGATGCCGCCCTCCTTGTGGCGGAGCACATCGCCCACGCGCGGCGCGTCGCCCCCCTGCTCCAGGAAGCCGTAGTCGTTCATCCACTCGTCGTTGAAGATCTTGCTCAGATAGCCGCGGCCGCTGTCCGGCAGCAGGACGACCACCACGTCCTCCGGCCCCAGTCCCCGCGCGACCTCCAGCGCCGCCACGACCGCCATCCCGCACGAGCCGCCGACCAGCAGGCCCTCCTCCTTGGCCAGCCGGCGGGTCATCCGGAAGGAGTCCTTGTCGGACACGGCGACGATCTCGTCCGTCACCGTACGGTCGTAGGCCGTCGGCCAGAAGTCCTCGCCGACGCCCTCCACCAGGTACGGCCGTCCCGAACCGCCCGAGTACACCGAGCCCTCGGGGTCCGCGCCGACGATCCGCACCCGCCCGTCGCTGACCTCCTTCAGGTACCGGCCGGTGCCCGAGATCGTGCCGCCCGTGCCGATGCCCGCCACGAAATGGGTGATCTTCCCGGCCGTCTGCTCCCACAGTTCGGGGCCGGTCGTCTCGTAGTGCGAGCGCGGGTTGTTCGGGTTGCTGTACTGGTCGGGCTTCCAGGCGCCGGGGGTCTCGCGCACCAGCCGGTCAGAGACGTTGTAGTACGAGTCCGGGTGCTCCGGATCGACCGCCGTCGGGCAGACGACAACCTCGGCGCCGTACGCCCGCAGCACATTGATCTTGTCCGTGGAGACCTTGTCCGGGCAGACGAAGACGCACTTGTAGCCCTTCTGCTGGGCCACGATCGCCAGGCCGACACCCGTGTTGCCGCTCGTCGGCTCCACGATCGTGCCGCCCGGCTCGAGCTCCCCGCTCTGCTCGGCCGCCTCGATCATGCGCAGCGCGATCCGGTCCTTGACCGAACCGCCGGGGTTGAAGTATTCGACCTTCGCCAGGACTGTCGCCTGAATGCCCGCTGTCACGCTGTTCAGCTTCAGCAGCGGGGTATTGCCAACCAGACTGATCATCGAGTCGTGGAATTGCACCGTTGTCTCCGGGGTCTCCGTGATGGTCCGGCCAGCGTATGCGCCCGGGGCCGAGATTGGGCGATGCCCGGTTCGGGGCACTTAGCTGGTGTACGCGCTCGGTGGCCGTGCGTACGGCCCCGGCCGACGGCCGGGGCCGTGACGCGGACGGGACAGACAGGGCAGATGAGGCGGAGGAGGTGCTCGGACTGTGTCAAGGGCGAGGGTGGCACGGCGGATCGCCGCAGGCGCGGCCTACGGCGGCGGGAGCATCGGCCTGCTGGGAGCGGCGGGCGTCGGGCTCCTGCTGGCGGAGGTCCAGCTGGCGAAGCGGACGGTCGGCAACGGGATCGCTCCCCTGCCGCCGAGCGGTGACGGCTGGTACGGGCTGGCCTACGGGCGCTCCGAGCCGATCCGGCTGGGCATGCTCGGCGATTCGACGGCGGCGGGGCAGGGCGTACGGCGAGTGGGACAGACGCCCGGCGCGCTGCTCGCCTCCGGGCTCGCGGCGGTCGCGGAGCGCCCGGTGGAACTGCGGAACGTGGCATTGCCCGGCGCCAAGTCCGACGACCTGGACCGCCAGGTGACGCTGGTGCTGACCGACCCCGCCCGGCCGCCGGACGTCTGCGTGATCATGATCGGCGCGAACGACGTCACGCACCGGATGACCGCCACCCGGTCCGTGCGCTGTCTCGCGGCGGCGGTGCGGCGGCTGCGTACGGCTGGGGCGGAGGTGGTGGTCGGCACCTGCCCGGATCTCGGCACGATCGAGCCGGTCTACCAGCCCTTGCGCTGGCTGGCCCGCCGGGTGAGCCGACAGCTGGCGGCGGCCCAGACGATCGTCGCGGTCGAGCAGGGCGCCCGTACGGTCTCGCTGGGCGACCTGCTGGGCCCGGAGTTCGCCGCGAACCCGCGGGAGCTGTTCGGCCCGGACAACTACCACCCGTCGGCCGAGGGGTACGCGACGGCCGCGATGGCGGTCCTGCCGACGCTGTGCGCGGTGCTCAACCTGTGGCCCGAGACGGACCGGCTGGACGTCTCCCGCGACGAGGACGTGCTGCCGGTGGCCCAGGCGGCCTCGGCCGCGGCGTCCGAGGCGGGCACGGAGGTCACGGGCGTCCGCGCCCCCTGGGCCCTGCTCAAGCACCGGCGCCGGCGCCACCTGCCGACGGCCGCGGAGGAAGCGACGCCGGAGGAGATCCACCCGGACGAGGTACGCGCGGGAGGCACCGGCACCGACGACCTCTCCCGCCCTGCCCCGGCCGGCGAATGAGCCGGGGGCCGGGGCGCCCGACACGCCCCGGCCAGGCACGTCCACCGGCGAGCGGCCGCAGGCCGGGGTGCCCGATACGTCCGGGCCGGGCACGTCCGCCGGCGAGTGAGCCGAAGGGGGCGCGGCCGCTGTCGAAAGGGAGAGCGCGCGGAGGTTTGTGAGGTACGAGCAAACCGAGCACGGTCGACCGTCGACAGGGGGCTTGAAGCGCCCCCGGAGGCGAACCGAGCCCCAAAACAGAGGCCGCGCGGCGGTCACCGGAACGCCCCGCCCGACATCGGGGGTTTCCCAGCCGCCACCCGGCACCCCCGCCCCGGAGGCGAACCGAGCCCTCAAAAAAGTGAATCCCGCGTCACATGGCCACCCAGGTGACCTCCACGCTACGTATGGGTAACTTCCTGTTCGGTACTGCCCGCACCGTCTGTCCCCGCCCTTTGGAGCCGTAATGCCCGAAGCCGTGATCGTCTCTGCCGCCCGTTCGCCCATCGGGCGGGCCTTCAAGGGCTCGCTCAAGGAGCTGCGGCCCGACGACCTGACCGCCACGGTCGTCCAGGCCGCGCTGGCGAAGATCCCCGAACTCGACCCGCGCGACATCGACGACCTGATGCTCGGCTGCGGCCTGCCCGGCGGGGAGCAGGGGCACAACCTGGGCCGGATCGTCGCCGTACAGCTGGGAATGGACCACCTCCCCGGGTGCACCCTCACCCGGTACTGTTCCTCGTCGCTCCAGACCTCCCGGATGGCACTGCACGCCATCAAGGCCGGCGAGGGTGACGTGTTCATCTCCGCGGGCGTGGAGACGGTCTCCCGGTCCGTGAACGGAAGCTCGGACGGTATGCCCGGCACCCACAACCCGCTCTTCGCGGACGCCGAGGCCCGTACGGCCGCCGTCGCGGCGAGCGAGGGCGGCGGCTGGCACGACCCCCGCGAAGACGGCCTCGTGCCCGACGCCTACATCGCGATGGGCCAGACCGCCGAGAACCTGGCCCGCTTCAAGGGCGTCACACGCCAGGAGATGGACGAGTTCGGCGTACGGTCGCAGAACCTCGCCGAGGAGGCCCTCAAGAACGGTTTCTGGCAGCGCGAGATCACGCCCGTCACATTGGCGGACGGCACGGTCGTCACGAAGGACGACGGCCCGCGCCCGGGCGTCACGATGGAAGGCGTCCAGAGCCTGAAGCCCGTCTTCCGTCCCGACGGCCTGGTCACGGCGGGCAACTGCTGCCCGCTCAACGACGGTGCGGCCGCGCTGGTGATCATGTCCGACGCCAAGGCGCGCGAGCTGGGCCTGACCCCGCTGGCCCGGATCGTCTCCACGGGGGTGACCGCACTGCCCCCGGAGATCATGGGGTACGGCCCGGTCGAGGCCAGCAAGCAGGCGCTCGCGCGGGCCGGGCTGACGATCGACGACATCGACCTGGTCGAGATCAACGAGGCGTTCGCCGCCCAGGTCATCCCCTCCTACCGGGATCTCGGCGTCCCGCTGGAGAAGCTGAACGTCAACGGCGGCGCGATCGCCGTCGGCCACCCCTTCGGCATGACGGGTGCCCGGATCACGGGAACACTGATCAACAGCCTTCAGTTCCACGACAAGCAGTTCGGTCTGGAGACGATGTGCGTGGGCGGCGGCCAGGGCATGGCGATGGTGATCGAGCGACTGAGCTGATCCGGTGCGACCGGATCGAGCCCCGGCCACGCGACCGAGTCGAACACACCCGGCCGAGTCGACCACGACCGAGTTGGCCCGGCCGAGTCGACCACGGCCGAGCCGCCATCGACCGAGTTGGGACCGAGGGAATTACGCCTCTCCATGACGGAGCGTGTTTCACACGACACGGAAAAGCGACAGCACGCTCCCTCGATCCCCAGTTGTGACTGAATCTCCCCCAGGATGTGACCTATCTCCGGGGGAGATTCGTTTATCGAGGTCAGAGCTTTGTGAGCGGTTTTCCCCGGGCCTAAAGACCCACCCATTTCATGACGTAATGCACTGCCGATCGGACCGAGCCCGCGACAAGCTGAGGTAGGAAGTCGGGGGTATCGATTGGAATCGGGAGTAGTCAGTGAGCGCCATGCCTCTTGCCCTGCTGCTGACCACGGTCACCGCCACGGCCGTGGGTGTCGCCGCCCTGCACGCCGCCCACGCGCTCCGCAAGCAGGTAAGCGCACTGCGTGACGAACTGGCCGTGGCCTACCCCGTCGGCGCCACCGCTTCCGTGCCGCACGCCAGAAGCGGCACCGCCGCCACCCACACCGACGACATACGCACCGCCGTGGCCGAGGCCCTCGCCGAGGAGCGCGAGCGGGAGCTGGCCGAGGCGCGCGCGTTCTGGGCCGCGCAGGAGGCCCGGGACGCGGCCGACGCCCCGTCGGCGCTGGGCGGGCCGACCGGTTTCGACACCGG
This sequence comes from Streptomyces hebeiensis, assembly GCF_052983195.1. Classification (NCBI taxonomy): domain Bacteria; kingdom Bacillati; phylum Actinomycetota; class Actinomycetes; order Kitasatosporales; family Streptomycetaceae; genus Streptomyces; species Streptomyces hebeiensis. The sequence goes on along the minus strand of NZ_CM129812.1, from coordinate 4,737,297 downwards.
GGACGGGGCGTTCTACGTACCGCGCCAGGCCGACTTCGTCGGACTGGAGCCGCTGGAGCCCCTGGATTCGCTCGATTCTCTGGATTCCTTCCGTTCCCTCGACTCCCGCGACTCCCTGGAGTCTCTGGAATCCGTGGAGTCTCTGGAATCTCTGGAAGCCCTCGAGTCTCTTGATTCCCTTGATGCCCTCGACTCCCTGGGCTCAAAGGAATCCCTGCGGTATCTGGACTCTCTCGATTCCCCGGAGCGGCTGGATCACGACGGCCTCACGAACCACCCGGACGCCGAGGACTCGCCCGAACTGGCCGCCGCCCGCCGTCGGCATCCGTCACACCCGGACTTCGTACCGGTACGGACGCCGGTCGTCACCGACCACGAGCGGACCGTGGCCCGGCTGGAGGAGCTCGCCGGGACCCGCACGGAGCTCTCCGACGTCCGCCCGGGGCCGCTGGGCACGCTCGACGTCTACGTCTTCGCCGACGGCACGACGCTGTGCATGACGCCCGGCCACCGGGAGACCGCCGAGCGGCTCGCCGGGGCGCTGCGCGCGGGGGAGGCGCCGTTCCTGCTGGGCGGGTCGGGCGTCTCGGGCGCGTACACCCTGACGTTCTCGTACGGCGGCGACGACCGCGGTGGCGCCCGCAGCGGTGACAACAAGGCGGGGGCCGCCGAGCACGTCTACATCCTCGCGGACCGCGTCATCGCCTCGCTCTGAGCCCGGAAGCCTCACGCGCCCGTCAGAGATCCGCCGTCGCCGCGGCTCGCTCCACCAACGCCACGGCCTCGTCCAGTTCCCCCGAGGACGGAGCCGTCCGCAGCGCCTCCGCCAGGTCGGCCGCCGCGACCGTCAACTGGTCCGCGATCGCGAACACTCCCGCGTCCGGCATGAGGCGCGGTTCCTCGTCCGGGGCGTCCAGGCGCTGGGCCCGTACGGACAGCTCACGCGCCAGCTCCAGCGCCTCGGCCGCCGCACCTCGCTGGAGGCGGCTCTGCGGGGCGGCCCGCAGGCGGTCGGCGAATCGGTCCACTGCGGCCGTCAGAGGCGTCGTATCGAGCACCGCCCGACCCTATCCGCCCGCCCCCCGACTGTTGCCAACGGCTCCGCACTGCGGCACGGTGGCTTGAAGGATTAGCACGCGCAAGCGTCCGGAGGCGCCGATGTCCCTTGTCTTCTCCGAAGAGACCCATCGCAACCTGCTCTCCCGCATCCCCCAGTGCACCGGTCGTGAAGTGTCCGACTGGCTTCGCACCGTCGAAGAAGGCCCGTCCCTCTTCCGCTTCGAGGAGAAGGTCAGCTGGCTCAGGAGCGAGTACGACCTCGCGTACGGACACGCCAAGGCGATCGTCCACGAGTACGACCTGCGCCGGGCGGCCCGCCGCCTGCACTGAGCCCCAAAAAAATCCAACCCACGGCACATCGGATCCGACAACCCGACAATGCGGAAGGGGTCCGCGGGCTCACTGCCCGCGGACCCCTTCCGCGTTTACCGCTCACCGCTCACCGCGTCATACCGCTACGCGCGTGCGGTGTCGCGTCTGTCGCGTCAGTCGTTGCCTTGCAGGATCGACAGCACCCGCAGCATCTCCAGGTAGATCCACACCAGCGTCAGCGTGAGCCCGAAGGCCGCCAGCCAGGACTCCTCGCGCGGCGCGCCGAACGCGATGCCGTCCTCGACCTGCTTGAAGTCCAGCGCCAGGAAGCACGCGCCGAGGATGATGCCGATGACACCGAAGAGGATGCCGAGGCCACCGCTGCGGAAGCCGAGGCCGTCACCGCCGCCGAAGACGCTGAAGAGCAGGTTGACGACCATCAGGAGCACGAAGCCCATGGCCGCGGCCATCACGAAGCCGTAGAAGCGCCGCGTGACACGGATCCACCGCATCTTGTACGCGATGAGCACACCGGCGAACACCGCCATCGTGCCCAGCACCGCCTGGATGACCACACCCGGGGCGATGTACGTGCTGACAGCGCTGCTGATCACACCGAGGAAGACACCCTCGAAGGCGGCGTACGCCAGGATCAGCGCCGGGGACGGCTTGCGCTTGAAGGACTGGACCAGCGAGAGGACCAGCGCGACCAGCGCGGCACCGATGGCGATGCCGTACGACTTGCCGACGTTGGCCGGGTCGACCGGCAGCAGCACCCATGAGAGGACTGCCGTCAGCACGACCGTGCCGAGCGTCATGCCCGTACGGGTCACGACGTCGTCGATCGTCATGGCCCCCGACCGGGCGGGCGCCTGCGGGCCGGCACCGAACTGCGTACCCTGCTGCTGGGCGTACGGGTCGGTGGCGTAGGGGTTGGTCGCGTACGGATTGGTCGCTACAGCGGGGCCCCCGGCCTGCGGCGCCGCGTTGAAGCCCGCGTGGCCGTTGTCGCGGCTGAAGCCCCGTCGCGAGAAGACCGGGTTACTGCTCCTCATCTCACTCCTCCATGGCCGCCCTGCGCGGCCTTGCGTCAAGAGTAATAGGCAAGCAAAGACTACGCTCTAGTGCTGAGGGAGGATCTTTCCGGGACTGCGACGTTTCACGGCGTGGCATATGTCACATTCTCGTGCCCACATGCGCCCCCGCCCTCGCCGGCCACGGCGCCTCCGGCTCGCCTCCCTGGTGCCCGGCTTCGCGTAGAGAGCACCTGCCCGATCCGGACACGGGGCGCGAGGAACTTGCGGTCAGGAGGGGCTCACGACGTCCGTCTGTTGGCCCGTCAGCTATGCGTCGAGAGTGGTGCCCGGAACCGGACTTGAACCGGTACGCCCCGAGGGGCAGCGAGGTTTAAGCTCGCCGTGTCTGCATTCCACCATCCGGGCAGGGCACGCGACGCCGCGTTGGCACACGAGCCTATCGGGACACACCACTCGAACAGCCGAGCAACAACCCGATGTTGTCTTATTTTATTGACGTCTGAGGGTGCGTCAGCACAGGGAGCGGGCCATCGGCACATGCCGGGCGCGGATGGGCATCCGTACCGAGGTCCGCAGGAATGACGAAAAGTCGTCGTCCGATTACTCAGGTGACACGAGCATGCAAGCGTCGCGCGCGGCGACGGCCGGTCGGACTGGGGCCCTGGCGGGCTCGGCCGGCTCTCCGGAACCGAGGTCCCCCGTAGGGGGCGGGGGCGACGGCGGGACACCGGCGGCCCCGGGCGCGCAGGACTCGCATCGCAGAACTCGCATCGCGGGGTGCGCATCGCCGGGCGCGCGGCGCCGGAAGAGCCGCCGCCGGGCCGGGCGCCGGGCCGCGAGGCCGGGGCACCGACCGCGACGGTACCTCCGTCCGGGCATACCGAGGGGGGAGCGGTCTCGGGGACGGTGTCATACCGCAGGAGGACAACGGGTCGGGTCCGTCAGCCCGAAGAGGGCCCCGGGAACCGACAACGGGACGGACGCCCCACGGTGGTAACGGCCGTGAGGATGGAGGAGTTCCCAACCACGTCCGACAGGAGTTGTCCCCGTGACCACCACCCCGCTCGCGTACCAAGCAACCGCCGTGGCCGCCCGCGCCACCGACCTCTCCAAGGTCTACGGGCAGGGCGAGACCCAGGTGGTCGCCCTCGACCGGGTCAGCGTGGACTTCCGCCAGGGCGAGTTCACCGCGATCATGGGCCCCTCCGGCTCCGGCAAGTCCACGCTGATGCACTGCGTCGCCGGGCTGGACAGCTTCAGCAGCGGCTCCGCGCGCATCGGTGACACCGAGCTCTCCACCCTGAAGGACAAGCAGCTGACGCAGCTGCGCCGGGACAAGATCGGCTTCATCTTCCAGGCGTTCAACCTGCTGCCCACGCTGACGGCCCTGGAGAACATCACGCTCCCCATGGACATCGCGGGCCGCAAACCCGACCAGCAGTGGCTCAACCGGATCATCGACCTGATCGGCCTCTCCGGCCGCCTCGGCCACCGACCCACCCAGCTCTCCGGCGGTCAGCAGCAGCGCGTCGCCGTCGCCCGCGCGCTGGCCTCGCAGCCGGAAATCATCTTCGGTGACGAGCCGACAGGAAACCTCGACTCGCGCTCCGGCGCGGAGGTGCTGGGCTTCCTTCGCAACTCTGTTCGGGAGCTTGGTCAGACGGTCGTCATGGTGACGCACGACCCGGCGGCCGCCTCCTACGCGGACCGTGTGATCTTCCTCGCCGACGGCCGGATCGTCGACGAGATGCTCAACCCGACCGCCGACGGCGTGCTGGACCGCATGAAGGCGTTCGACGCCAAGGGCCGCACCAGCTGATCCGGGGCCGTCGGCGTACGCCCCGGACCCGCGCCGCGCGAACCGACGGCCCGAGGCCGGCCGCCCGCCCTCCCTCTCTTCCGCCCGGCCACCGCTCCGGGCGCCTTCCACCAGGACTTCCACCATGTTCCGTACCGCCCTGCGCAATGTGCTCGCGCACAAGGCCAGGCTGCTGATGACCGTCCTCGCCGTCCTGCTCGGCGTGGCCTTCGTCTCCGGCACCCTGGTCTTCACCGACACCCTCGGCAACGCCTTCCACAAGCAGTCGGCCAAGAACTACGACGACGTGGCCGTCAGCATCGACGTCTTCGACACGAGCCACAGCGACGACCCGGAGGAGCGCAAGCTCCCCTCCGGCCTGGACGACAAGACCCTCGACAAACTCGGCGCCCTCGACGGGGTCGCCTCGGTCACCCCGCGCGTCACCGGCTTCGCCGGGGTCGCCGACGCCAACGGCAAGCTGATCGGCACCGAGTGGGCCACCAAAGGTGGCAACTTCCAGCCCGGCGAGGACGGCAAGGACCGCGACTACACCTTCACCGACGGGACCGGTCCCACCCGAGCCGGCCAGATCGCGCTCGACAAGGCGACGGCGGCGAAGGGCGGGTACGAGGTCGGTGACCGCGTGCGCGTCGCCGCCGACGGAACAGCACGTGAGTACACCCTCGCCGGCATCTTCACCACCGAGGACGGCGAGGTGAACGCGGGCGGCACCCTGACCCTCTTCGACACCGCGACCGCCCAGAAGCTGTACCGGGGGCCGGGCCTCTTCGGCACCGCCACGCTCAGCGCCGACGCCGGCGCCTCCCAGGAGAAGATCCTCCGCGAGACCGAGAAGATCCTGCCTGCGAACGCCGAGGCCGAGACCGGTCAGGAGCTCGCCGCCAAGCAGGCGAAGGCGATCGAGACACAGCTCTCCAGCCTCAACCAGATGCTGCTGGCGTTCGCCGCCATCGCCCTGTTCGTCGGCGTCTTCCTCATCTCCAACACCTTCACCATGCTGGTCGCCCAGCGCACCAAGGAACTGGCACTGATGCGCGCCGTCGGCGCCTCCCGCCGCCAGGTCAAGCGTTCGGTGCTGATCGAGGCCGCGGTGGTCGGCGTGTTCGCCTCCGTGGCCGGCTTCGCCGGCGGGATCGGGCTCGCGGTCGCCCTCCGCTCCGCCATGGGCCTGACCGGCGCGAAGATCCCCGCGGGCCCGCTGGTCGTCTCGCCCACCGCGGTCGGCGCCGCCTTCGCCGTCGGTGTGCTGATCACCGTGTTCGCCGCCTGGCTGCCCGCCCGGCGCGCCGCGAAGATCCCGCCGGTGGCGGCGATGAGCAGCGTGCACGCCGTCGCGACCACCAAGTCGCTGGTCGTGCGGAACTCCATCGGCGGGATCCTGACCCTGCTCGGCGCCGGGGCCATCGTCGCCGGTGCCGCGACCGGCTCCGACGGGCGCATCGTGATCGGCGCGGGCGCCTTCCTGGCGATGGTCGGCGTCATCATCCTGATCCCGCTGCTCTCCCGGCCGGTGATCGCGCTCGTACGGCCGCTGCTGATCGGCGTCTTCGGGGTGTCCGGCAAGCTGGCGGGGCTGAACGCGGTCCGCAATCCGCGACGTACCGGGGCCACCGCCTCCGCGCTGGCCATCGGGCTCACGCTCGTCACCGGCCTCTCGGTCCTCGGTGTCACGATCGGCCAGGCGGTCGACAAGGCGACCACGGCCAATATCAAGGCCGACTACATGCTGACGATGGCGGGGGCCGAGTCCTTCAGCCCGGAGTCACTGCGGGCGCTGGAGAAGGCATCCGTCGTGACCGCCGTCTCGCCGCAGCTGTCCGTCTCGCTGACGGTCAAGGACGATTGGGTCGCGGGTTCCGCGGTCACCCCGAACGACGTCGACCAGGTCCTGAACATCAAGACGGTCTCCGGTTCGACGAAGACCCTCGCGGAGGGCGGGATAGCCGTCGCCGAGAAGACGGCCGAGTCCAAGAAGTGGAAGGTCGGGGACACCCTTCCGGTCACCTTCGACGACGGGAAGAAGGCCGATCTGAAGGTCGGGGCGATCTACGAGGACAACGAACTGCTCTCCCCCGTCACGATGTCCACGGAGCTGGCCCGGCCGCACGAGCCCGACGCGTACATCCGTGACATGCTGGTCAAGACCGACGGCGGCGCGAGCGACGCCAACGAGCAGGCCCTGGTGGACGCCCTGGGCAAGAACCCCGCCGTCACCATCATGGACCACGACGCCATCAGGAACGCGTACAGCGGATTCATCAACACCGCGCTCTACATCATGTACGGCCTGCTCGCGATGGCCCTGATCATCGCGGTCCTCGGAGTCGTCAACACCCTGGCGATGTCCGTCTTCGAACGGCAGCAGGAGATCGGCATGCTGCGGGCGATCGGCCTGGACCGCACCAAGGTGAAGCGGACCATCCGGCTGGAGGCCGTGGTGATCTCGGTCTTCGGCGCGGTGGTCGGTGTGGCCCTGGGCACCTTCCTGGCCTGGGCGATCGGCGAGACCATCAAGTCGTCCATCCCGGGCTACGCGCTGGTCCTCCCCTGGGACCGGATCGCGCTCTTCCTGGTGCTGGCCGGACTGGTCGGCGTGCTCGCCGCCCTGTGGCCGGCCCGCAGCGCCGCCAAGCTGAACATGCTGACGGCGATCAAGACGGAGTAGCCGGCCGTCGAGATGACGGCGTGACCTCGTGACGGCATGACCTCGCGACGTCGCGACGAAGCCGTCGTACAACCGGAAGACGTATGCGGGCCGGACCCCCGACCGGGGGCCCGGCCCGCACGCGTGTGAGGCGCGGCCCGTACGAGGTCCGGCACCTCGTACGGCCCGTCAGCTGCCGGCGCAGTAGTCCATCAGGTGGTCGTGGTCCGCCTTGAACTGGTCGTGGACCGCGTCGTCATTGATCTTCAGCAGCGTCTCGTCGTTGGACCGCAGCGCCTGCCACGAGTAGTTGTGGCTGCCGGTGAAGACGATCTTCTCGTTGGCCACACCCGCGTACACGCCCTTCACCAGCAGGTACTTGGAGTGCAGCCCGATGTTGGCCGTCCGGCCGGCGGGCGGGTTCTCCCAGCACGCCACGCGCTGGGTCAGCTTGCCCGAGACGATGGACTCGACGGTCCTGCCCATCGACGGCACGCCCTCCCGGCCGCCGTTCGGATTGCCGTCGGCCGCCAGGTAGACCTTGCAGCCCGCGTCGGCCATGGCGACGAGCTTGGTGGCGATGTGGTCGCGGTAGAACAGGTTCGCGGCCATCCGTACCTCGGTCGGTTGCGAGGACGAGCAGGTGACGTTGTCGAGGATCAGCTTGACGGTGTCGGTCGCGGGGTCCGTGTTGTACGCCTTGCCCGAGGACTCCTGGCGGGGGAAGAAGTACGTCTTGTACGCGGCGTCGGTCGGGCTGCTCGGCGTCTTGTAGTACGACGCGAGCCCGTCCCCCGAGGTGCCGTACTTCTCCTGGTCGGCGAAGTAGGCGAGGTAGTTGGCGTACAGACCCGAGTCCACCAGCGTCACGGCGTTGTTGAACAGGTCCGTGCGCTGGACGCCCGTCATGTTGGCCGACGTCTGCACGACGACGTCGTCGGCCCCTCCCGTGCTGGAGAAGAGGAAGAACTTGTTGTGGTTGATGGCCGCCTGGCCGATCGTGCGGTTGCCGATGCACGACCGCGTCTGCGGACAGGTCATCACCCACGACTTCTTGGTGCGGTCGGTGCCCAGCTTCGCCGCCAGGTTCTCGTACTCGCCGCCGGGCGTCCGGCTCTCGCGCGACTTGTGGTCGAGAATGGCCCGTACGCCCACCCCGCGGTCGTTGGCGGCGACGAGAGCCGTCCGGACGTCGTTGTCGGTGAAGGTGTACAGCGAGAGGGTGATCGAACTGCCCGCGGGCGCGCCCTGGATGAGCGAGATGACGTGATCGCGGATCCGGTTCTGCGCGGTCGCGGTGCCGGCCGGGTCGTTGAAGATCGCGCCAGGAGTGACCGCCGCGGCCCGCATGACATCAGTGGTTTCCGTGGCTTCCGTGGCCGCCGCGGGGCCGGGAACGCCGACGGCCAGCAGACCGATACCGAGGGCCGTCGCCCAGGCTCCGCGCCCGCGCCGACGCTGACGCCGGTTCTGCTGACGTGCGTTCTGCCGGTGCTGGTCCTGCGGCTCATGGTGGTCCTGCCGCTGGTGGTGCTGTTCGTGCTGGTGGTGCTGTTCCTGCTGATGACCGTTGGGACGTCCGTGGTGCTGACGGTGGCGACGACGGTACATGATTCCCCCCATATTCCGAATTGCCCCGGTGCGCGGGGCGATTCGGTCGCGATGCCTTTCCCTGACAACAGACGAAGGAGCCGCCGGACACGCCGCCCGACGGCTCGTTCCCCCGTGTCACTCTTCGGTGTCACTCTTTCGCGATCGGCTCCCCCGCGAAACCCCTCAGCCCTTCCAGGTACGGGAGCGGGCCGGCAGCCCCGACGCCCCGCTCTCCGGGGTCTTCACCGCCAGGACCTGGTTGACGCCGATCCTGTTCCGTTCGAATGAGACGGCCGAGGCGGCCATGTACAGCCGCCATACGCGCGCGCGGCCGGGCGAGGTGGCGCGGACCGCCTCTGCCCAGCGCGACTCCAGGTTCGCCACCCAGCGGCGCAGCGTCAGGGCGTAGTGCTCGCGGATCGACTCGACGTCGCGGACCTCGAACCCGGCCTCCTCCAGGATGGAGACGGTCCGCCCGACCGGCGCCAGTTCGCCGTCGGGGAAGACGTACGCGTCGATGAACTCGTCGATGTGGTACTGGTCCTCGTTTTTCTCCGGGCGCCGGGCGATCTGGTGGTTGAGCAGCCGTCCGCCCTCCTTGAGCAGGGCGTACAGGTCGTCGGCGTACTCGCGGTAGCGCACCGAGCCGACGTGCTCGGCCATGCCGATGGAGGAGATCGCGTCGAACGGCCCGTCCCTGACGTCCCGGTAGTCCTGTACGCGGATCTCGATACGGTCGGTCAGGCCCTCCTCCGCGATGCGCTTGCGCGCGAAGGCGGCCTGTTCGCGGGAGAGCGTGACACCGACGACCCGGGCCCCGTACTCCCGGGCGGCGTGGATCGCCATGGACCCCCACCCGCACCCGACGTCGAGCAGCCGGTCGCCCTCGCGAAGGGCGAGCTTGCGGCAGACGAGGTCGAGCTTGTCCCTCTGCGCGTCCTCCAGTGTGAAGCCGGGGGTGTCGTCCCAATAGGCGCACGAGTAGACCATGGACGGTCCGAGGACAAGTTCGTAGAAGTCGTTGCCGACGTCGTAGTGATGACTGATCGCCTGCCTGTCACGCCGCTTGGTGTGCGACGTGCCGCGCCGGCGGCGGGTCTCCTCGGGCGGCGGCGGGGGCGGCGGCCACGGTCCCGCGATCTCGACCAGCTTCCGGCCGACGGACCGCATCCGGGGATCGAGCAGGGGGTGGACCCGGTCCTCGGGGTCGTCGTCACCGCGCTCCCAGATGAAGCCGGCGAGCCGGTCGAGGGCCGCGTAGAGGTCCCCCTCCACATCGATCTCCCCGGCCACCCACCCCCGCGCCAGCCCCAGCTCGCCCGGCTTCCACAGGAGGCGACGCAGAGCACGGCGGTTGCGGATGATCAGGGTCGGCGCCTCTGGCGGGCCCGACTCGCTGCCGTCCCAGGCGCGGAGCCGGACCGGGAGCGGGGCCCCCAGCAGTTCCTCGGCAAGAGTGGTCAGCCGCAGCGCGGCGTTGGCCATGGCGTACACCTCCGTAAAGGGTGGTTACCGACATGCTCGACACCACGTAAACACCGGGTGTGTTCGGAGCAGTCCCCAATGCACGCAATGGGACAGTAAAATACCTGCATTCACCATGGACTTTACGGTGCCGCACGGAGGCCGGCGCGAAAGATCAGCCGTACAGGCATGGGCAAATGCGTACGAAAACCGACGCCCGCGCGCAAGGGAGTGCGCGGGCTGGGCGCACACGTGCGGCGTGCGGGCACGCGAAAGAGCCGCCCGCACCACGGATGGCGGACGGCTCTTCGGTATGACGTATGAAGTTGTGCCGTTGTCGTGCCGTCGTCCTGCCGCCGCGCGGCTCCGGTACGGCGTGCCCTCCCGGCCGGGAGCTCACGCCCCGGGCGTTACGGAGGGTCAGGAGGCCTTTGCCTTCTCACCCGCCGTCGCGGGGGAGGCGGCAGCGGCGGCGGGCGCCGGGGCCGGCTTGGCGGCCTCGTAGAACTCCTCGCGCGGCGTCTCCATGGCGCCCAGCGAGACGACCTCGCGCTTAAGGAAGACGGCCAGCGTCCAGTCGGCGATGACCCGGATCTTGCGGTTCCAGGTCGGCATGGCCAGACCGTGGTAGCCACGGTGCATGTACCAGGCCAGCCGCCCCTTGAGCTTGATCTTCATCTTGCCCATGGCGATCAGCGCGACGCCCTTGTGCAGGCCGAGTCCGGCGACCGCGCCCTTGTTGGCGTGGCTGTACTCCTTCTGCGGGAAGCCCCGCATACCGGAGATCACGTTGTCGCCGAGGACCTTCGCCTGGCGCAGCGCGTGCTGGGCGTTGGGCGGGCACCAGGCGTTCTCGACACCGGCGCGGCGGGAGACCATGTCCGGCACCTGGGCGTTGTCGCCCGCGGCCCAGATGTAGTCCGTGCCCTGCACCTGGAGCTTCTCGCTGGTGTCCACGTGACCGCGCGGGCCGAGGGGCAGACCGTAGCGGGCGAGCGCCGGGTTCGGCTTGACGCCGGCCGTCCACACGATGGTGTCGGAGTCGACCTCGAGGCCGTTGTTGAGCACGACGTGACCGTCGACGCAGGAGTCCATGCCGGTCTTCAGGTAGACCTCGACCCCGCGGCTCTCCAGGTGCTCCTTGCCCCACGTGCCCAGCTTCGGGCCGACCTCGGGCAGGATCTTGTCCGCGACGTCCACGAGGATGAAGCGCATGTCCTCGCGCTTGACGTTCGTGTAGTACTTGGCCGCGTCGCGGGCCATGTCCTCGACCTCACCGACGGTCTCCGCACCGGCGAAGCCGCCACCGACGAAGACGAAGGTCAGCGCCTTGCGGCGGACCTCCTCGTCGGCCGTCGAGTCGGCCTTGTCGAGCTGCTCCAGAACGTGGTTGCGCAGCCCGATGGCCTCCTCGATCCCCTTCATACCGATGCCCTGCTCGGCGAGTCCGGGGATCGGGAAGGTACGGGACACCGCGCCGAGCGCGACGACGAGGTAGTCGAAGGGCAGCTCGTAGGCGTCGCCGACGAGCGGCGCGACCGTGGCGACCTTGCGGTCCTGGTCGATGGTGGTGACCCGGCCGGTGAGCACCTCAGCCTTGGGCAGCACGCGTCGCAGCGGGACGACGACGTGCCGAGGCGAAATGCTGCCGGCGGCGGCTTCGGGGAGAAAGGGCTGGTACGTCATGTACGAGCGGGGGTCGACGACCGTGACGGTCGCCTCCCCGTAGCGCATCTTCTTCAGAATGCGACGAGCTGCGTACAGGCCTACGTACCCACCGCCTACAACGAGGATCCTGGGACGCTCCGTGGTGCTCATGCCATCGAGTATCCACCCCCCTCGGAGGGGGTGCTCGTGAGCCCCTTCACAAGGTTATGGTCCCCCCGTGCTACACTGCCCGGCCCACGTGACCGAGCTCATGGGCACCCGGGGAACCGGACGGACTTCCCGAGCGTTGATCATCGCTTGTCCACCCCGCTTGAGCTGGACCTCCGTCCTCCGGTACGGGGCGAACGGGCCACTCGCCCCATACACCGGCACACCGCCTCGCACCCCAGGACACCAGCGCGCGACGCCGTACCGCTAGGGCCGAACGGCCCCCGTGGGCCGCCACGGCGAGCCCGAGCGACGAATTCCTTGTGAAGAACTTCACGAAGTTCTTGGCGGAGGGGCTCCACAAGCGCGCCACACCTGACCCTTGGCCCGCTCAGCGGATGACCGGGCTCATCGAATGAGCAGGTCAACGACGCCCGTGGTGCCCTCGTCGGGGCGCCCGTCGGTCAGGCGACGGGCCATCAGGCGGAAGTAGGGCGCGAGCAGTTCCGCACTGACGCCCTGTTCCGTATCCGTGCGAAGGCGTGCGAGAGCCCGGCGAACATGCGGCTGCTGCGCGGGCGGTTGCGGGGAAAGCCACAGGGGGCTCGACAGAGAGCCGTCACGCACCGGCTCGCGCCGCCGCCGACCGGCTGGAGCCGAAGGCTGACGGACCGGCCCCGCCTGACACGCGCCCGGGCGGCCGCTGACCCCCGCGGCTCACGCGTCGTCGGGCGCCGCCGCCCAGGCGATCCCGTCGAGGATCGCTCGCGAACGCGACTCCCGGACCCGGACCACGTGTACACGCGAATGCGTACACTAATCTCATGACTGAGAACACCGTGACCGTACGGGAAGCCCGCGCGCACCTCGCAGACCACATCAACCGGGCCGAGGAAGGCGTTCCGACCGTCATCACGCGCAACGGCGCTCCGGTGGCGGCGGTGGTTCCGATCGCGGACTTCGAGGCGCTGGAGGAAGCGTCCGACGTGATGCTGGCGCGCGAAGCGGAAGCGGTCCTGGCCGAGGGCGGTCCCACCGTGACGATGGCGGAACTGCTGGCGGATCTGTTCACCGACCACGACGGCGAGGCGGCGTGAAGTACGCCTTCCGGTTCACCACGGCAGCACAGCGGCAGCTCCGGGCCATCAGCCGGCCCGACGCCATGCGCATCCTGACCGCACTGACCGCGCTCGGCGACGACCCGTACCGCGAGGACGCCGACGTCAAGAAGCTCACCGGCCCGTCGGGGCTCTACCGGCTCCGGGTCGGAAGCTACCGGGTCGCCTACCAGATCAACGATGGTGAACTCGTCGTCCTCGTCGTCAAGGTGGGCGACCGGCGGGACGTCTACCGCAACCTGTAGGCGGTCGGGGCGAAGACCGGGCGATCCCGTCGGGGTGGCCTACGACGGCGGCTCGGCCGCGTAATAGGCGATCCCGTCCAGGATGTCGTGTTCGCTGACCACGACCTCCCGCGCGCCCGTCCGTTCCATGATCGCCAGGAGGATCAGGGCTCCCGCGCCGATGACGTCGACCCGGCCCGGGTGGAGGACCGGGATCGCGGCGCGTTCGGCGTGGGTGCTGGTCAGGAGGCGATCGGTGATCCGCTTGACCTGCTCGTACGTGATTCGGGCGTGGTGGATCGCGGCGGAGTCGTAGGCCGGCAGGTCCAGGGCGATGCCGGCCACCGTCGTCACCGAGCCCGCGAGGCCGACCAGGGTGCGGGGTTCGCGGAGGGGGACGGTGCGCTCGACCAGGTCAAGGGCGGCTTCGACGTCCGCGCGTATACCGGCGATCCGGTCGGCCGTCGGCGGGTCGCCGGCCTCGCCGTCGTGGGCCAGGTGGCGTTCGGTGAGGCGCACGCAGCCGATGTCCACCGAGCGCGCGGCCCGGACCCGGTCGTCACCGACGACGAACTCGGTCGAGCCGCCGCCGATGTCCACGACCAGATAGCTGTCCCGGCCGCCCAGTTCCTTGGTGGCGCCGGTGAAGGAGAACTCGGCCTCCTGGTCGCCGGTGATCACTTCGGGCTCGACGCCCAGGATGTCCACGACACCCCGTACGAACTCGTCGCGGTTGTCCGCGTCGCGCGAGGCGGAGGTCGCCACGAAGCGGACGTGCCGCGCGCCGTGTTCCTCGATGACCTCGGCGTACTCGCGGCAGGCCGCGAACGTGCGCTCCAGCGCCTCGGGCGCGAGCCGGCCGGTGCGGTCCACGCCCTGGCCCAGCCGGACGATCTTCATCCGCCGGTCGAGATCGACCAGCTCGCCGGTCCCGGGCTGGGCGTCGGCCACCAGCAGCCGGATCGAGTTCGTACCGCAGTCGATGGCGGCGACCCTGGTCACGCCGTCTCCCCGTTCTCGTCGGTGTCGGTGTCGGAGGCGACATCCGCGCCCGGGGCCGAGTCCGCGCACGGTGTGACGCACGGGCCCTTGCGCCACCACTCCGGCAGCATCGCCAGCGCCTCGTCCCCCAGCGGGTTCACTCCCGGGCCCGCCGCCAGCGAGTGGCCGACCAGCACGTGCAGGCACTTCACCCGGTCCGGCATACCGCCCGCGCTCGGGAAGCCCTCCAGCACCTCGATGGCGTCCCGGCGCGCGATGTAGTCCTCGTGCGCCCGGCGGTACGCGGCGGCCAGCTCGGGGTCGGTCGCCAGGCGCTCGGTCATCTCCTTCATGACGCCGTTCGCCTCCAGCGTGCCGATGGCCGAGGCCGCACGCGGGCAGGTCAGGTAGTACGTCGTCGGGAAGGGCGTGCCGTCGGGCAGCCGCGGGGCGGTCTCGACGACGTCCGGCCGGCCGCAGGGGCAGCGGTGCGCGATGGCCCGCAGTCCGCGCGGGGGCCGGCCGAGCTGCTGCTCGAATGCCTTGACGTCCGCCGCGGTGGGCTCGGTGCGTCCGGTCTGCGGAGGGGGGTGTTCCATGCCTGCCTAAGCCGATTCCGATGATGTGATGCGATGCGATGCGATGCGACGAGATGGAGTGGTCAGTCGTCCCGGCGGTCCGCCGTGTCCACGCCGTCCATGACGTTCGAGTACCAGGGGCGGTCCGCCCCCTCCTCCTCGTCGTGCTCCCGCTCCCGTGTCCCCTGGTCGGTCAGGGTGTAGCCGGTCTCGCCCGGCTTCACGTAGTGCAGGTGCTCACGGGCCAGCCGCTCGATGTACGCGTCGTCCTGGAGGCGTTCCTTCTCGTCCCGCAGCTGTTCGACGCGTTCCTTCGCCTCGCGGGCCAGCCGTTCCTGCTCCGCGATCTCGTTGCGCTGCGACACGTACTGCCGCATCGGGTACGCCAGCGCCACGACCAGGGTGCAGACGATCAGCGCGAGGAAGGCCGCCCGGCCGGTGAGCCGGGAGCGGCGGTCCTGTCTGCGGGTCTGCGAGCGGTAGACCCGGGCCGCGGTCTGCTCACCGAGCAGCCGCAGCCTGGTCGCGGTGGAGAACCGGTCGCGGTTCCCTGCCATGGCTCGCCTCCCCTTGCCTCAAGCCTCCGGCCCGTGTGCCGTCGGCTTCACCTCACGCCGCCGTGCGTCCCCGGCACACGGTACGGGACCACGGCCGGAGACGTACGGACGACGGGCGGGCGGCGCTCACCGCGGGGCTTGCCGCGGCGACTCGCCGCAGGGGTCACCGCGGTGCGGGGACTTGCCTCGGGGACTTGCCGCGGGACTTACTGCGCGGTGCGGAAACGCGGGAACGCGCTCCGGCCCGCGTACACCGCCGCGTCGTCGAGGATCTCCTCGATGCGCAGCAGCTGGTTGTACTTGGCGACGCGCTCGGAGCGGGCCGGGGCGCCGGTCTTGATCTGGCCGCAGTTCGTGGCGACGGCCAGGTCGGCGATGGTGACGTCCTCGGTCTCGCCGGAACGGTGGGACATCATGCACTTGAAACCGTTGCGCTGGGCCAGCTCGACGGCGTCCAGGGTCTCGGTCAGCGAACCGATCTGGTTCACCTTGACGAGCAGCGCGTTCGCGGCGCCGTCCTCGATGCCGCGCGCGAGGCGCTCGGGGTTGGTGACGAACAGGTCGTCGCCGACGAGCTGCACCTTCGCGCCCAGCTTGTCGGTGATGGTCTTCCAGCCCTCCCAGTCGTCCTCGAAGAGCGGGTCCTCGATGGAGACCAGCGGGTAGGCGTCGACCAGCTCCTCGTAGTACGCGGTCATCTCGGCCGCCGTACGCGACTTGCCCTCGAACTCGTAGGAGCCGTCCTTGTAGAACTCGGACGCGGCCACGTCGAGCGCGAGCGCGATGTCGCGGCCCGGCACGTAGCCGGCCTCCTTGACCGCTTCGAGGATGAGGTCCAGCGCGGCGCGGTTGGAGTCCAGGTTCGGCGCGAAGCCGCCCTCGTCGCCGAGGCCGGTGGCGAGGCCCTTCTGCTTCAGGACCTTCTTGAGCGTGTGGTAGACCTCGGCGCCCCAGCGCAGGGCCTCGGAGAAGGACTCCGCGCCGATCGGGGCGATCATGAACTCCTGAATGTCGACATTGGAGTCGGCGTGCGAGCCGCCGTTCAGGATGTTCATCATCGGCACCGGCAGCAGGTGCGCGTTCGGACCGCCCAGGTAGCGGAAGAGGGGAAGGTCGGACGCCTCGGAGGCGGCGTGCGCGACGGCGAGGGAGACGCCGAGGATGGCGTTGGCGCCGAGCGACGACTTGTCCGGGGTGGCGTCCAGGTCGAACATCGCCTGGTCGATCAGGCGCTGCTCGGTGGCGTCGTACCCGACGAGCTCCGGGCCGATCTGCTCGATGACGGCGAGGACGGCCTTCTCGACGCCCTTGCCCTGGTAGCGGTTCTGGTCTCCGTCGCGGAGCTCCAGGGCCTCGAACGCACCGGTGGACGCACCGGAGGGGACGGCAGCACGGCCGGTGCTGCCGTCGTCGAGGCCGACCTCGACCTCGACCGTGGGGTTCCCTCGGGAGTCAAGGATTTCCCGGGCTACGACGACGTCGATGGACGGCACGAGCATCTCCTTCTGGTGTGACGCTAGAGGTGCAGGGTCTCTTGGCCTTGCGACACGAGCCTAACCGGCCGGGCGTGACCACCCCGCCCCGCGCCCGCCCGCTGGGACGAAAGAGACCGAGGAATGCGGGTTCCGGCCCGGGAGACGTGAAACCCCGGCCCGGCGCGTACGGGGGAAACGCGCCGGACCGGGGAGCACCGGGGGGACGGGGTGAGGACTGCGGGGAGCGGGCTCGGGGGCTGGCCGGGGAGTACGGGGAGCGGAGGTACGGAGCCGGCCCGCCGGATGGCCGCCGCTTCAGGCCGTGCGACCCGGTGGGCCCGGCGGGCCGGGCCGGCGACGCGAGGCCGGCCCGGCCGCCGGGAACGGCTCGGGTCAGCTCAGGTGGAGCCGCTGGCCCGGGTAGATGACATCGGCATCGCTGATGACGTCCTTGTTCAGGTCGAAGACCTTCTTCCAGCCGCCCTTGACCTTCTTGGCGTCAGCGATCTTGGAGAGGGTGTCACCGGACTTGACCTTGTACTCGCCGTCCCCCTTCTTGATCGTGGCCGGACGGCTCTCGCCGCGCGAGGCGGACTGGCTGTACGTACGCTCCTGCTTCTCGGGCTGAGCCTGCTGCTGGTACTGACGCGGCTGGGTCTGCCGCGACTGCTGCGACTGCTGCTCGCCGGAGCTCGAACCGGAGCTCGAGGCGCTGGAGCCGCTGCCCGACGCAGAGCCGGAGCTGCTCGACGCGCCGGACAGGTTCACGCCGCAGTTCGGCCAGGCGCCCTTGCCCTGACCCGCGAGGACCTTCTCCGCGACGGCGATCTGCTGGGACTTGGAGGCCTTGTCGGCGGTCGAGGCGTAGGAGGTACCGCCGTACGCCGCCCAGGTGGACGACGAGAACTGGAGGCCGCCGTAGTAGCCGTTGCCGGTGTTGATGGACCAGTTGCCGCCGGACTCGCACTGGGCGACCTGGTCCCACTCGGAGGTGCTGGCGGCGGAGGCGGAGGTCGCACCGATCAGCGGGGCCGCGACGGCGGCGCCGGTGATCCCGGCGAGCGTGGCGTAGCGAACGGCCTTGGACGGACGGCGGTGCTTGGCCTTGCCGGAAAACAGCATGGGTCATCTCCTCACCGACGCCTGCGAGGTCAGCTGTCGGGTTCGGGCTGTGAGTGGCCCGGCCGCGTGCTCTCGCAACGCGGCTTCACCCCAAGCCGGCCCTCGGCCGTCTCTCGACGGCCGGGCCCGGCACGAAACCTTGGGTCCCCCGCTCCTGCCTTCGGCGCTTGACGCGACGACTCTCCCCCCGACCGACGGCAGGATTCGGCGTTTCGGTCGACGAGGCCCGCGGTGCGAGCGGTTCAGACCGTAAACACAGGCCCGCCGCTTGTTCAAAGAAGTACATCAGGGAGAAAACGCCCTAACTGCCCTTCAGGAACGCCGCATTTCCGCAGGTGAGAGACGAACGAGACCAACAGGCGGGCCATGGAGGAACTGGTGCGGCAAAGAGATGCTTGTCTCACTTTCGCGAAAGTGGACAAACGATCTCGAACTCATCCTGTCGGCCTGTCAGATCACGGCTCTGAGCAGCCACTCGGGGCCTCTGCCGAGGCCGCCCGCCGGCCCGCGACGAGGCCGGCGGCGACCGGTGGCGGCGAGGCGAGCCGGGACGCGGTACGGCGACGGCGCGGGGCGGCGCGGACAGGGGCACGGAGGAGTGCGGAGGTGCCTTGACGCGTACGGAGGAGCCCGAAGTGGCCCTGTCGAGCGTGGCGGAGCCCGACGAAGCCCGTCGAGCGCGGAGGGGTGCGGCCGAGCTCGGCCGGCACAACCAGGCACGGGGTGGGCCCCCGTGCACGGGGTGGCCCGGAGGGTGGGCGGCGTGCGCCGGGGCGCACCCCGGAACGCGACAAGGGACCTGTGGGGCACGCGACGCATCACACGACGTCGCGCGGCCCACAGGCCCCACCGAGCCCGCCTCGTACGGGCCGACCACATACAGGCCCGCCTCGTACAGCCCGTTCCGGCCCTCCCCCGGCGTCAGCCGAGGGCCGGCGTCACAGCCAGCCGCCGACGACCTTCTGCGCGCCCGGGCGCACCGTGAAGTCGCCGCTGTAGTCGGGGGCGTACGGGCCGACGAGCCCGGCGCCGCTGATGATGTCCGGGCCCGTGGAGGCGTCCTCCGACCCGGCGCCGAGGTCACGCCCGTAACCGGTGTCCCGAGAGGCCCGGTCGGTCGCCTCGCGCTCCTTGTCCGCGCCGCTCTCGGCCGGGCTCTCGTCGGCCGCGTTGCCGCGGTGCTTGCCCTTGGACGCGCCCGCCTCGCTCCCGGAGCCGGACGCCGAACCCGGGTCCGAGCCCTCGGTGTCGGCGGAACCGGTGGCTCCGGGCGTCGGCGCGTCGGGTGAGTGGGAAGGCGTCGGCTCGTCGCCCGACCGCCCGTCGGAGGAGCCGGTCGAGCCGCTCGGGGAGGGCGAGCCCTCCGTCGCACCGCCGCCCGCGCCCGCGTCGGAGGAGCCGGAGCCGTCACCGTCACCGGGCGTCAGCGCCCCGCCGCCCGTCAGACCGGAGACCACCGCACAGCTCAGCCAGGCCGCGGGACCCTGCTTGGCGAGGACCTTCTCGGCGACCGCGATCTGCTGGGAGCGGCTGGCGAGGTCGGGCCGCTCCGCGTAGGCACCGCCGCCGAACTCGTCCCAGGTCTTCTGGGACATCTGGAGTCCGCCGTAGAAGCCGTTCCCGAGGTTGGCGCTCCACGTGCCGCCGCTCTCGCACTCCGCGACCCGGTCCCACGTGGACGTCTCGGCCGCGCTCGCGCCGGACGCGCCGAGCAGCGGAATGGCGATCGCCGAGCCGGTCACCCCCGCCGTGACGAACAGAGCGGGTGCTTGACGAGGTCGCCTGTGTCGGCCGTTCCCGGAGCGCATGCGATTGCCTTCCGTGTGACTGATATTACAACTCGGGCATGTTGCGGCCGGAGTCTCCGTGAAAGTAGCGGGACTCGAACGTCTGTCACAAGCGGATGCAGCGCAGATCACGCGAAAGTCACGTTTTTGACGGAGCGTCAGTGAGAAGCGGAGGGAAAAACGGTCGGATACGGGCAGGCGGCCATGGCGAACATCACAGGCCGGGCGACGGCGTGAAGCACACGGGGAGCGTCCGCAAGCCGCGCATGATGAGCCCTCCCCGCCACCGCAAATCGACCGGATCCTGGGCAAGACGCATATCGGGCAGTCGAGTCAGCAGGGTCGCGAGTGCCGTTTGTGCCTCCAGGCGCGCAAGGGGCGCACCGAGGCAGTAGTGAATTCCGTGTCCGTAACCGAGGTGCTGGTTGTCCCGCCGTCCGAGGTCGAGCCTGTCGGGATCGGCGAACCGGTCCGGGTCGCGGTCGGCGGCGGCGAGGACGACGAGGACGGGCTCGCCCTGGCCGATGTCCTGCCCTCCGATGCGCAGGGGCCGGGTGGCGTAGCGCCAGGTCGCCAGTTCCACGGGCCCGTCGTACCGGAGCAGTTCCTCGACCGCCGTCTCGAGCAGCCGGGAGTCGCCACGCTCGAGCGCCTGCTGGAGCAGCGCCTTCTGGTCCGGGTTGCGGAGCAGGGCGTACATCCCGTTGCCGATCAGGTTGATGGTCGTCTCGAAACCCGCGAACAGAAGGATGAAGGCCATCGCCGCGGCCTCGTTCTCGGTGAGGTGCTCGCCGTGGTCACTGGCCCGGATCAGTCCGGAGATCAGGTCCTCGCCGGGGTTCTCCCTCTTGCGGTGGATGAGCTCGGCCAGGTACCCGCGCATCTTCTTGACCGAGCGGGCCACCCCTCCGCGCGGGCCGCCGCCGTGGCGGATCATCATCCCGGCCCAGTCCCGGAAGTCGTCCTGGTCCTCGCGCGGCACCCCGAGGAGGTCGCAGATCGCGTAGATGGGGAGGGGGAAGGCGAAGTCGTGGATCAGATCCGCCTCGCCCTTGCCGGCGAAGTCCTCGATGAGCTGGTCGGTCAACTCCTGGACGCGGGGCGCGAACAGCGCGACCCGGCGCGGGGTGAACGCCTTGGACACGAGCCGGCGCAGCCGGGTGTGGTCGGGAGGGTCGATGTTGAGCAGATGCGTCATGAGATCCGCGTTCCGCTCCCCCGGGATCCCCGTCTTCCCCCGCGCGTGCGCCGGCTCGGCGTGGTGAACGGGGTTCTTGGACAGCCGGGGGTCGGCGAGGGCCTGCTTGGCGTCCTCGTACCGCGTCACGAGCCACGCGTCGACCCCGCTGGGCAGGGTGGCCCGGTGTACGGGGGCGTGTTCGCGCAACCAGGCGTACGCGGGGTACGGATCGGTGGCGAACTCCCAGGTGAAAAGGGTGGGGGCGGCGGTCGACGACATACCTCGACACTAAGGGGTGCTTTCGCCGGGCTCGGCCATCGGGCTCGGGCTCGGCCATCGGGCTCGGGCACGGCGATCAGGCTCGGGCACGGCCGGCGGGCTCGGGCACGGCCGGCGGGCTCGGGCACGGGGGACTACTCCGCGTGGCCCTCCGCCGCCCGGATCGCGTCCCGGTACGCACGGGCCGCCGCGCGCAGCGCCGTCTCCGGGTCCACCCCGGCCGCCTCCGCCCGTACCGCCAGGGCGAGCAGTTCGTAACCGATGCCCTCGCCGCCCGGCAGCGGGACGTCGAGGCCGGCGGTACGGGTACGCGCCCCGAGCTTCGCGGCGAGCGCCAGGCCGGGCTGGGTCAGCGGAACGCCGTCCGTGACCGAGGTGCGCTGCTTCTCGATCGCCTTCGTCCGGAGCCAGTGCGCCTTGACGTCCTCCGGTGTCTCGGCGGTCTCGGTGCCGAAGACATGGGGATGCCGGTGGATCAGCTTCTCCACGATCGTGGCCGCGACGTCGTCGATCGAGAACGGCTCGATCCCCTCTTCCAGGCCGTCCTGGGCGATCCGGGCGTGGAAGACCACCTGGAGGAGCACGTCCCCCAGTTCCTCCCGCAGTTCGTCGCCGTCGCCGGCCTCGATCGCCTCGACCAGTTCGTACGCCTCCTCGATGGCGTACTTGGCCAGCTCCTTGTGTGTTCTGCCCGACGTCCACGGGCACTCGCGGCGGATCCGGTCCATGACCTGCACGAGGTCGAGGAGCCGGGCCCCCGGCAGGTCGTACGAGCCGGGCAGCAGCTCCAGGTCCGGCATCCGGACCCGGCCGGACCCGGCGAGCCGGGCGAGGCCGTCGGTGAGACCGCCGCCCGTCTCGTCGCGCTCGTCGCTCCCGTCGCCCGCGCCGGAGGGAAGGATCACGACCGTACGGCCGCCGGCGCACTCGTCGACCAGCTCGCGCGCGGCGGGCACCTCGTGCTCCACGGTGATGCCGGCCTCGCGCAGGTACGGCAGCTGGGGGTGGTCCGGATCGGCGCACAGCACCCGGTCGGCCGCGCGCAGCGTCTGCCAGGCGGGCCAGGACAGCAGCCCGGGCGCCACCCGGTGGCTGGCGGTCAGCAGGACGATACGGCCGGGCGCGGCGGAAACCTCATCAGTCACACCTCGAACCTACCGCCGACCACGGACCGGGCCGCCGCCGGGCCAGAGGCCGTACGCACCGTCGCGGCCGGCCCCGGCGCCTGGTCTCCCCCGCCGGCCGGGCGCTACGCGCCCGCCGGTTCCTGTTCCGGCGCCTGCCGCGTCACCTGCGTGATCCAGGGCGTCTTCGCCTCGCCCAGCCGCACCTGCCGGTAGTCCCAGTTCCCGTAGCGCGGATTGACGTCGATGCCGAGTTCCTTCGACGTACGCGTCAGCTCCCCGAGCACCTTCTGCTGGCCCTGGGGCGTCGTGGTGTCGGCGCCGAGCGTCTGCGACAGCTTGTTCAGCAGCACCTCACGGCGGATCGCGCCGTCGATCTGTCCGGCGGAGAGCGCGCCCTGCTGCAACAGCATCTCGGCGAACCGCTCGTCCCCGCCCGACTGCGCCGCCGCCTGCTGCCGTGCGGTCTGCACCTCCTTGCGGCTGACCGTGACACCGGTGTCGGCTGCGGCGCGTTCGAGCACCCGGTCGAAGATCATGCTGTTCAGCTTCGCCTGGCCGAGCTGCCCCGTGTTCTTGATCAGCTGCGCCGCCTGCGGCGATCTGTCCTGCGCCGCACGGACGTCCCGTACCTGCGCCTGGAGCTGGGACACCTCGATCCGCTGCCCGCCGACGACGGCCGCGGCTCCGGGGTGGGAGTCGTTGCCGCAGGCGGTGAGCAGGGGCGCCGCGCCGAGGAGCGCGGTGGAGAGGAGGAGCGCGGTGCGACGGCTGCGGTGCAAAGGGGCCTCCCGGCGTGATTGTGCGGCGGTGCACAAGACCTTGCGGTGATCGATGGTAGGCAGTCGACGTGGCCGAGGCCACACCCACGACCAACGATTCACCGGGGAATCGGTGGCCCCGCCCCCTCCCGCTCGCGTCCCCGCCCCTCCCGCGGCCCCGTCCCGCCCGCGGTCCCGTCCCGCCCGCCGGTGGTCCCGGCCCCGCGGCGGTCCGGGCGCAGCAGGATCGCGCGCGAGACCAGGAAGGTGATGGGAACGGCCGCCGCCGTCGCGAGCAGCGGCGCGTAGCGGCTGTCGTACCGCGCCACGTGCACCAGCAGGTACACCCCGGTGGTCGACACCACGAAGTTCGCGGCGTTGGTGAGCGGGAACAGCAGGAACTTGCGCCAGGTCGGACGGGTCCGGTAGGTGAACCTGCTGTTCAGGAAGAACGAACCGGTCATGCTCAGCGCGAACGCGACGACGTGCGAGACCACGTACGGCAGCCGGTACAGCAACGACAGATAGCAGGCGTAATACGTACCGGTGTTGACCACACCGACCACGGCGAACCTCGCCAGCTGGCCCCGGACCGTCATAGGCGTACGAACTCCCTGGCTCCCCCGGCTCATACCGTCAGGAGTGTGAGTCTGGCACAGCCGTCCCCCGCGGGCGGCGGCCCCGGAACGGTCACCCACGCCGCACCCACCGTTCATCTGAAGAGCACGCTCCGGTGGCCCGCCTCGGCCGGGTTCCCCCTAGCGTCCACGCATGTCCTCTCTCACGTCGCCACTCATCCACAACCGACTGACGAGACGCCTGCTGCGACCCGCGGCGGCCCTGACGGACCGACGGATCAGCCGCTCGACCTCCCCGCTGCGCACCGACCTCGAAGCGCTCCGACAGGAGGTGGCCGAGCTGCGGAAGCAGAGCTACGCGTTCGGTCTGCTCTTCGACCGGACGGGGCGCAGCGGCCACCGCGTGCCCTCCGCCGCCCAGATCGACACGCTGGTGCGCGAGATCGCGCGGGTGACGGGGGAGGACGAGGTCCAGGCCCGCCGGAACGTCACCATCGCCTTCCGCAACGTGATCGCGCTGGAGGCGCTGGCCGTCGGACGGCTGGCCGGCTCGACGTCGAACGTGTGCGGCAAGCTGGCGACCGTGCCCCTGCTCCGCCCGCCGAACGAGGACGTGCTGGAAATCGGCACGCTCTACGGCCTCTTCTCCGCCACGCTGGCGCGCATGCTGCACCGCGCCGGTGTCGAGGCCCGGCTGACGATCGTCGACCCGCTGGTGGGCAGCCAGCTCCAGCCCGGTGCGACGCAGGGCAGGGAGCCGACGAGCACGCCCGTGCGGATGGACGTCGTCCGCGCGAACCTCGCCCTCGGCGGCCGTACGGGCGCCGAGGCCCGGGTCGAGCAGGGGTTCTCCGGCGATCCGGAGGTGCGGGCCGCGGTGTCCGACCGGCGTTACGGGGTGATCGTCGTGGACGGCGACCACTCGGCGGAGGGTGTCCTGGCCGATCTGGAATGGGCCGAGGAGATCGTGGCTCCCGGGGGCATCGTCGTCCTCGACGACTACGGTGACGCTCACTGGCCCGGGGTCCAGCAGTCCACGGACGCGTACCTGGCACGCGGCACGTCCCGGCTGGAGATGCTGGGGAAGGTCGCCACCTCGGCCTTCCTGCGGGCCGGAACCGACTGACCCCACCGACCGATCCCACCGACCCGGCGGAGGTGGTTCCGGCGGCCCGGGCCGGCGCGGGCCGACACAGGCCGGCCCGTGCCGGCGCGGCCCGTCACAGGCCCCGGAACTGCCGCTGCCTGTCCAGGGCCCGGCGGATCTCGGTCGGGAGCGGGTGGTAAGGACCGTAGACCCGCTCCGTGTCCCACAGCAGGTCCCCCAGCTGCTGCTGAGCCTCGGTGTGGTCGCCCATCGACAGCAGCAGGTGCGCGATGCGCTGCCGGATCTCGAAGGCCCGGCCGGGGTCACCGCCGGTCGCCGGGCCGCCCTTGCGGTGCGTGCCGCCCTTGCGATGCGTCCCGCTCTCCCCGTAAGCGCTGCCTTCCCCGTACGCGCCGCCGGCCTCCCCATACGTGCCGCTCTCCGCGTACGCGCCCGACTCGCCGTACGCGCCCGTCTCGCCGTACTGGTCGCTCTCGTGGTACGGCAGCAGCGCGCGGTACTCGGCTAGGGCCGCCGCCGCCTCGCCCAGCTGCTCCAGGCACAGCGCCGCGTCGTAGCGGTACGTGAGCGTCAGCGCGTCGCCCGGACCGGCCCCGGCCGCCCGGTCCTCCGCGAGCCGGCGCAGCTCCGGCAGCGCCCTTCGGTACTGCCCGTCGTCCAGCAGCGTCGCCGCGTAACTCTCCCGCAGCGTGCGGACGACCGGGGAGTGCTCGCCGTGCTCGGCCGCGGCGGCGGGCAGGACGCCGCCGAGTATGTCCACGGCCCGGGTGATGCTGCCCTCGGCGAGCAGCCGCTTGACCTCGTCGAGGGCCGCCGTGACATCCGTACGGGCCGCCGGGAGCGGCACCCGGGGCGGTACGGGGAAGGGCGGCGGTACGGGGAAGGGCTGCGGCGCGGCGCCGGCCCGGTCCGGCCAGGGCGCGTGCGGGCGGACGAAGGGGCGCGTCGGGTCCAGCGGGCCGGTCACGGGGCCGCCGCGCGCGGGCAGCAGCGGGACGAGGGCCTCGTACACCTCGCGTGCCCCGGCCGGACGGTCCTGCGGGTCCTTGGCGAGCAGCCGCAGGACCAGTTCCTCCAGCGCGGCGGGGACCTCCGGCCGGTACCGGCGGATGGGCAGCGGCGGCTCGTGCAGATGGCGGTGCAGCACCCCGAGGGGGGTGGTGCCCGCGAACGGCACGTTCCCGCTGAGCAGTTCGTGCAGGAGCACCCCGAGCGCGTAGAGGTCGGTGTACGGCCCGACGACGCCGCCCATGGCCTGTTCGGGCGCCATGTAGGCCGGGCTGCCGACCGGCGAGCCGGTGTGGGTGAGGCGGGTGGTGTCGGTGTCGATGACGGCGGCGATGCCGAGGTCCAGCACGGTGACCGTGCCGTCGGGTCCGACCATCACGTTCCGCGGCTTGAGGTCGCGGTGGACGATGGGCACGGCGTGCACCGCGGCGAGGACGGCACACAGCTGCGCGGCGACGGCCGCCGCCCACGGCCAGGGGTACGGGTCGTGCGCGGCGAGGTGGTCGGCGAGGTCGGCGCCGTCCACGTACTGCATGACCAGGTAGAGGTCCTCGCCGTCGCGGCCCGCGTCGTGGACCGTGACCAGGCCGGGGTGGTCGACCTGGGCGGTGACCCGGCACTCGCGGACGAAGCGGCGGCGCATCTCGTCGGCCGCCGTGGCACCGGCCATGTGGTCGGGGCGCAGCAGCTTCACGGCCACGCGCCGGTCCAGCCGCTGGTCGTACGCCGTCCAGACCTGTCCCATGCCGCCGCGGCCGATGTCGGCCGACAGCTCGTAACGCTTGGCGACGACACGGCCGTTCACCGGCTGGACCGCGCTTCCGGCTCCCCGGACGCTTCCGGCTCCCCGGACGCTTCCGGTTCCTCGGCCTCTTCCGGCCTATGGGGAGACGGGCCGCAGGGCCGGAGCACCGGCAGCGGGTAGCCGGAGCCGGGGCCGGTGCCGTGCATGGCTGCTCCTGGAATGGACGGACACAGAGGTGGCGTGCGAATCCGAGGTTATACACCGCCACCGACAACGGGACCGGGTTGCACCGAACAGTTGTCCCCCGACGGACATCGTCTTGATCACGTCGCTCCCGCCGCGCGTTCCGACGGCCGCTCCCCGCACGTCTTCCGAGTCTTCGGCCGTGCTCGCCCCCGTCACAGGACGGCCATGAGCACGGCCGTCGGTCCGAGCGTGAGCAGCGCGCTCACCGGCCGGAACAGCCGCGGGCCACGTCCGTCAGGACGGGCCCGCGCCACCCGCCATCGGGCCCGGACGAGCGGTCAGCCGCCGCACTGCTCCAGCATGGTCGTCTTGTCCGGAGCCGTCACCGGCAGCTCGTACTTCAGCGCCACCTGCGCGAACCGCACCGCGTAGGAGCAGCGGATCTTCTTGTCGGGCGGCAGCCAGGACGCGGGACCCGAGTCCCGCTTGGCGTTGTTGGCCGGCCCGTCGACGGGGAGGAGGTTGAGGGGATCGTTGGCGATCTGCTTCCGCTTGGCCTCGTTCCAGTGCGCGGCGCCCATCTGCCAGTCGTACGACAGCGGCATCACATGGTCGATCTGCACCTCCGTCGCCTGCTCCTTGCGCCAGGCGATGTCCTTTCCGGTGTACGGGTCGTGCAGGTTCATCGACACGACCACGCAGTCGGAGCCGGACCGGAACCGCAGTTGCCGCCCGTCCCTGGCCAGCAGGTCGTTCCGGGTGTCGCAGCCGTTACGGGCGAGGGGCACGCCGTCCGCCGTGTCCAGCCAGGCGTGGCCGAACTCGTCCCGGTCATAACCGGTCTTGGGCCCTCGGCCCGCGGTGCGCACCTTTTCGATGAGCTCACGGCCGGCCTGCCGGTCCGCTTCCGAGGTGAGGGGCGCGAGGCCCGGCTTCGTACCGTCGGGGTTGGCGAGCGGGCTGACGCCCTGGCCGTTGCCCGCCGACGCCGACGCGGATGCGGTGGAGGAGGCGGAGGCCGACGCGGACGGCTTGGCGTCGGTGCCGGACCCGCCGCCGCAGCCGGTCAGGACCGCGGCGGACAGAACAAGTGCCCCGCCCCGGAGGGCGGTTCGCGATATGTGTGTTTCAAGTTTGCGCACATGCGCAACTCTACGACGAACGGTCGGGGCCGGGAACGAGTACGTCCCCGGCCCCGGCCGAAAACATGCACCTCAACGCGCGGCGGGCCGACGGGGGTTACGGCATGCGGTCACGTTCCGCCGACGCCGCGTCAGGTGGTCCACAGCGCCTTGTCACCCTCCATGATCGCCACCTTGCCGTCCTCCCGCAGGACCAGCTTCGCGCCCCCGTGGCCGTCGGTGCGGCTGGCCCATACGGCCCGGTCCTCACCGTTGTAGACGACGAGATTGCCGTCCGGCTGGAACTTGGTGTAGTGGTTCTGCCCGAAGAGCATGGAGGCCCAGAGCGCCTTCTTCTCCTTGTTGTAGACGACGAGGTTGCCGTCCTCCTGCTGCGTCATCGTGATCCGGTTCGTGCTCCAGGACTGGCCGACGGTGAGCACACTCGGCGCCGAGACGACGGTCCGGGTCCACTTGGGCTCGGCCGGTTCGGCGGGCTTCTCGGGCTTCTTCTCCTCCGCCGGCTTCTTGGGCTCGGCGGACGGGGAGGGCTTGTCCGACGGCTTCGGCGGGGGCGGCGCGGCCGGCACGGGCGGAGCCTCCCGCGTACGGGAGGGCTTGACGCTCGGCTTGGGCGGCGGTTCGGGGGTGTACTCCACCGGCCCGCCCGGCGCGTCGGCGTCCAGCACGGTGTCGGCGTCCTTCTCCATCACGCTCTGGGACGCCACCGGCCGCTTGTCGTCGTCCTTGTCGCCGCCTATGAGCAGGAACGGTACGGCTATGAGCACGGCCCCCACGATGGCCGCCGCGGCCAGCATCGGCTTCTGCGGCCGGCCGGACGGGGTCACGTCCTTGTCGGGGCGGTCGGGCGGCGAGCCGGCGTCCGCGGCCGTGGCGGCCACCGAGCCGCCGTGGCCGCCCGTGTCCGCCGCACCGCTCGGACCGCCCGCGCCATCCGCGTTGCCGGCCGGTGCCGCCGCTCCCGCGGACCTCGTCCTCGTACCCCGGAGCGCCGCCGCGCCGGTCTCCGTGGTCGCGTCGCCTTCCGCCGCCGCGGCCTTCGCCCCGCCCTTCCGGGTCCCGGCCTCGGTGTCGGCCTCGGCCCCGGGAACAGACCCTGCCCCGGTCCCGGCCCTCGCTCCGGACCCGGCCTCGGACCCGGCGTCGCGGGACGCCTGCGCGCCCTTGTCGTCCTTGCCGCCCTTCCGGGCCTTTCCGGCCGCCGCCCCGTCGGCACCCTTCGCGTTCGAGGCGCCCTCCGCGCCTTCGCCGCCTTCAGGGGCGGTGGTCCCCTCCCTCTCCTCCCTGGCGGTTTTCCCCGCTTTCTCCGCTCCGGCACGCGCCGGGCCCTCGCGCCCCGCGGTCGCGGGCGGCCCGGCCGCCGCGGACCGTCCGGGCTTCAGAGCGTCAGCAGGGGCCTCCGCGGCGCCCGACAGGGTGACCGCCACTCGCACACGGGGCGAGTCGGAAGCAGGATCGGGCCCCTTCCCGCCTTCCGGATTGCGCTGCACGACCATTCAGTTTTCCCCTTATGGCGAGAAGTCATTCCGGCAGGACCAAGGTCTACCGCAGAGTTGAAGACGCGGACAACTGGATCTCCGTTGCGAGGAGTTGGTCACCCGACATAGGACCCATCGGCGCCGGGAACCGCGCATTCCGCTGCCCACACCTGCGAAACCTCTGACGGCCGTCGGCCGCCGCACCCCGCGCACACCTCCCACCACGCCCTGCCGCGCCCCGCCGCGGAACCGCCGCCCCCGGCTACGACCCGAGGATCGTCGTCAGGAACTCCCCCGTCCACGCCAGCAGTTCGCGCCCCACCACCGGCTTCCCGCCGATCTTCCCGGCCGTCGGGCGCGGCACCAGGATCTGCCGCGCCGGTGCCTTGATCACCGTACGGGGGTACAGCCGCTTCAGCCGCAGCTCCTGCGACTCCCGCAGCTCCACCGGCGCGAAGCGGACGTTCGACCCCTGGAGCACGATCTCCCCCACCCCGCACGCCCGCGCGAGCATCCGCAGCCCCGCCACCAGCAGCAGGTTCTCCACCGGCTCCGGCAGCTTGCCGTAACGGTCGGTCAGCTCCTCGCGGACCGCCGCGATGTCCTCCTCCGTGGTCGCCGACGCGATGGCGCGGTACGCCTGGAGGCGCAGCCGCTCGCCCGGCGCGTAGTCGTGCGGGACGTGCGCGTCGACCGGCAGCTCGATCTTGACCTCCAGCGGCGGCTCCTCCTCCACGCCGCCCTCCAGGGACGCCCGGTAGTCGGCGACCGCCTCGCCCACCATCCGTACGTACAGGTCGAAGCCGACGCCCGCGATATGGCCCGACTGCTCCCCGCCGAGCAGGTTGCCCGCGCCCCGGATCTCCAGGTCCTTCATCGCCACGTACATGCCCGCGCCCATCTCCGTGTGCTGGGCGATCGTCGCGAGGCGTTCGTGCGCGGTCTCGGTGAGCGGCTTCTCCGGCGGGTACAGGAAGTACGCGTAGCCACGCTCCCGGCCCCGGCCGACCCGGCCGCGCAGCTGGTGCAGCTGCGAGAGGCCGAAGTTGTCGCCGCGCTCCACGATCAGCGTGTTGGCGTTGGAGATGTCGATGCCGGACTCCACGATCGTCGTGGAGACCAGCACGTCGAACTTCTTCTCCCAGAAGTCCACGACCACCTGCTCCAGCGCGCCCTCCGACATCTGGCCGTGCGCCGTCGCGATCCGCGCCTCGGGGACGATCTCGCGCAGCCGGGCGGCGGCGCGGTCGATCGACTCCACCCGGTTGTGGATGTAGAAGACCTGGCCCTCGCGCAGCAGCTCGCGCCGGATGGCCGCGCCGATCTGCTTCTGCTCGTACGGCCCGACGAAGGTCAGCACCGGGTGGCGCTCCTCCGGCGGGGTGGTGATGGTCGACATCTCGCGGATGCCGGTGACGGCCATCTCCAGCGTCCGGGGGATGGGGGTCGCCGACATGGTCAGGACGTCGACGTTGGCCCGGAGCTTCTTCAGCTGCTCCTTGTGCTCCACGCCGAAGCGCTGCTCCTCGTCCACGATGACCAGGCCGAGGTCCTTGAACCGCGTCTCGGAGGAGAACAGCCGGTGCGTGCCGATGACGATGTCGACCGCGCCCTCCGTGAGCCCCTGGAGGGTGGCCTTCGCCTCCGTCTCGCTCTGGAAGCGGGAGAGCGCCTTCACGGAGACGGGGAACTGCCCGTACCGCTCGGTGAACGTCCCGAAGTGCTGTTGCACCAGGAGCGTCGTGGGCACCAGGACCGCGACCTGCTTGCCGTCCTGGACCGCCTTGAACGCCGCCCGCACGGCGATCTCCGTCTTGCCGTACCCGACGTCACCACAGATCAGCCGGTCCATCGGGACCGTCTTCTCCATGTCCTCCTTGACCTCGGCGATGGTGGAGAGCTGGTCGGGCGTCTCCACGTACGGGAACGCGTCCTCCAGCTCCCGCTGCCAGGGCGTGTCCGGGCCGAAGGCGTGGCCGGGCGCCGCCATCCGCGCCGAGTAGAGCTTGATCAGGTCGGCGGCGATCTCCTTGACCGCCTTCTTGGCGCGCTGCTTGGTCTTCGTCCAGTCGGCGCCGCCGAGGCGGTGCAGGGTGGGGGCCTCGCCACCGACGTACTTGGTGACCTGTTCGAGCTGGTCGGTGGGGATGTAGAGCCGGTCGCCCGGCTGGCCGCGCTTGGCGGGCGCGTACTCGACCAGCAGATACTCGCGGGTCGCGCCCTGGACCGTGCGCTGCACCATCTCCACGTAGCGGCCCACGCCGTGCTGCTCGTGCACGATGTAGTCGCCCGCCTCCAGCGTGAGCGGGTCGATGGTCTTGCGGCGCTTGGCCGGCATCCGCGCGCCGTCCCGGCCCGCCGCCTTCTGGCCGGACAGGTCGGTCTCGGTCAGCACCGCCAGCTTGAGCTCCGGGGCCACGAAGCCGTGGTCGAGGGAGCCGCACGCCACCTGGACCACGGACGAGGTGAGCTCCGCCAGGCCGCCCGCCGTACGGGCGCCGGGGGTGTCGAGCCGGGCGGGGATGCCCTCGCCGCCGAGCACCTCGACCGTACGGGACGCCGTGCCGTGGCCCTCCGTGACGTACACCGTGCGCCAGCCGTCCGCCAGCCAGCCCTTGGTGTCGGCGAGGGCGCGCGCGGTGTCGCCCCGGTACGACTCCGGGGCGTGCATCCCCAGCGTGATGGCCTCGTCCCCCAGCTCCTCGTCCACGGCGAACGGGGAGACCGACCACCACATCATGCCCAGCTCGCGCGCCCGCTCCCGGACGTCGGCGATGCCCCAGAGGGAGGCCGCGCCGACGTCGATGGGCGCCTCGCCGCCGCCGGCTGTGGCCGCCCACGACGCCTGGAGGAACTCCTGGCTGGTCGCCACCAGGTCAGCCGCCCGCGTCCTGACCCGCTCCGGGTCGCAGACCAGCGCCATGGACCCGGCCGGCAGGACGTCCAGCAGCAGCTCCATGTCGTCCACCAGGACCGGCGCCAGGGACTCCATGCCCTCGACCGCGATGCCCTCGGCGATCTTGCCCAGCAGCTCGCCCAGCTCCGGGTGCGCCTCGGCGAGCGCGGCGGCCCGCTCGCGTACCTCGTCCGTCAGCAGCAGCTCCCGGCAGGGCGGCGCCCACAGGCCGTGCTCGGCGACCTCCAGCGAGCGCTGGTCCGCGACCTTGAAATAGCGGATCTCCTCGATGTCGTCGCCCCAGAACTCCACCCGCAGGGGGTGCTCCTCGGTGGGCGGGAAGACATCGAGGATGCCGCCGCGCACGGCGAACTCGCCACGCTTCTCGACCAGCTCGACCCGCGCGTACGCGGCTGCCGCCAGGGCCTCGGTCACCTCGTTCAGATCGGCGGTGGCGCCCGTGCGCAGCTCGACGGGGACCAGGTCGCCGAGCCCCTTGACCTGCGGCTGGAGCACGGAGCGTACGGGCGCGACCACGACGGAGACCGGCCCGGCCGCCGGATCGTCCGCCACCGGGTGCGCGAGCCGCCGCAGCACGGCCAGGCGCCGCCCCACGGTGTCGGAACGGGGCGAGAGCCGCTCGTGCGGCAGCGTCTCCCAGGACGGGAACTCCACCACGCCGTCCGGGTCCAGCAGCGACCGCAGCGCCGCCGCCAGGTCCTCCGCCTCCCGCCCGGTCGCGGTCACGGCCAGCACCGGCCGCCCGGCCTCACGCGCCAGCGCGGCCACCGCGAAGGGCCGGGCGGCGGGCGGCCCGACCAGATCGACATACGGCCGGCGCCCGTCGCGGGCGGCCTTCACCGCTTCGGCGAGCGCCGGGTCACGACTTACGGCGTCCAGCAGACCGTGCAGGCTCATGAAGGGTTTTCCGTCCGGATCCTGGGGCTTGGCAGTGACTGACAACGCGAGCGCCGACGAGTCGAGCGACGGACAACGCGAAGGGCCCGACACGTCACACGGGCCGGGGGTCTTCCAGACTACGACGCCCCAGTGACAACGCGGTCGGGAGCGGGGACGGGACGGCCGCCTCCGTGCCGTACGCGGGAACGCCGTACGCGGGAATGATCGCCCCGTACCGATCCTTGAGAAGCACACGGGGGAGGACCAGCGATGACCGGTACGGCGCGGGATTCCGACGATGGGATGGAACGGCATGCCTCTTGAGGGTGAGTACGAGCCGAGCTCGATGACGATGGCCCGGGAACAGGTCGAGCTGTACGAGAGCTCCGGCGGCACGGAGGGGACGACATTGAACGGCCTGCCCGTCATCGTCCTGACGACCCTGGGCGCGAAGAGCGGCAAGATCCGCAAGAGCCCGCTGATGCGGGTGGAGCACGAGGGCAGGTACGCGGTGGTCGCCTCGCTGGGCGGCGCCCCGAAGAATCCGGTCTGGTACCACAACATCGTGGCCGACCCCCGGGTGGAGCTCCAGGACGGCCCCGTGCGCCAGGACATGATCGCCCACGAGGCGACGGGCGAGGAGAAGGCCGTGTGGTGGGCGCGCGCGGTCGAGGCGTTCCCGCCGTACGCGGAGTACCAGGAGAAGACGGACCGCGAGATCCCCCTCTTCGTCCTGGAGCCGTCCCCGACCCCGCACTGACCGGGGGATTCTCCGTTCTGTGCGTCCCTCCTGTGCCCCGGGCCGCGCCCGGGGCACAGCGCCGCCCGACGCGGCTGCTGATCAGGCGGCCCGCGCGGGGGTACGGCGGTCCACGTCGGCCGCCATGAGCCAGACGAGCCGCGCCGAACAGCCCTCGGCCCGCCCGAAGTGCCGCAGAGCACCCTCCGCCGAGGCGAGACTCCACCGCCGCCCGCACCCGCCGTCGCCGACCTCGGCGCCGCTGACCTCGGCTTTCCCGTCCTGGTACGCGAGCCCCCACGCGGCGACGACGGCGTCCGCGTCCGCCGTACCGGCGCGGTACTCCACGACGACGGCGAACAGCCGGGGCGCGGTGTCACGCACGAGCTCGCGCACCTCGCGCTCGTACGCCTCCTGATCGAGCGGGTCGAACGCGTCGAACGGGTCGCGGTCGAACAGCTCCTGGGCAGGGTTCTGCGGCGATACGGTCATCGAAATCCCCTGTCGGAAGAAGCACACGCGCACGCCGGCGGGGGCCGGGCATGGCGGTGGAAGGGCGCCGTGGGGCGCGGGCCAGTGGATGTGGCGTGCTTCACACGGTAGCCAGGTGGGTAGTATCCAGTCCACCTCCACAACGGTTAGTAACACCCCATGTCACCCGTATAGATTCCAACCCGGCCGTGCGTACGAATCAGGAAAGAACGACAACGATGCCTCCGAGCAAGCTCCCACCCACGATCCGCCAGCGCCGCCTGGGCGCGGAGCTGCGCCGCTTGCGCGAACTCGCGCAGATGTCCGCGACGGAGGCGGGCCGCCTGCACGGCACGACCCAGTCGCGGATCAGCAACATCGAATCCGGCGGCTATCCGGTGAGCGCCGATCGAGTACGGGCCCTGGCGCGCATGTACGACTGCGCGGATCAGCCGCTCATCGACGCTCTCAGCGAGATGACGGGAGGCCGCACGCGCGGCTGGTGGGACGAGTACCGGGACATCCTCCCGCGAGACGCCCTGGATCTCGCCGAACTCGAACACCACGCAATCGCGATGCGTACCGCGTCAGTGATCCACCTGCCTGGGCTGCTGCAGACGAGGGCTCACGCCCAAGCCGTGATCGGTGACGCCGTTCCCGCGCTCGCGCCCTATGAGGTGGAACACCGAGTCTCGTACCGCATCAAGCGGCAAGCGGTGCTGCACGGGCAGGGCCCGGCGCCGTTGACGGCGATCATCCATGAGGCAGCCCTGCGTATGGGCTTCGGCGGACCGGACGTAGCCCGGGCGCAGTTGGAGCATCTCGTCTCCATGAGCGAGCTCGAACACATCACTGTTCTGGTGGTCCCGTTCGGCGCGGGCACCTTCCCCAGCTCGGGCCAGAACGTCTTCTACATGGCCGGCGCGGTCCGGGCCCTGGACACTGTCCAACTCGACACGGACCATGGCGCAGCGTTTCTCGACGCTCAACCGCAGTTGGTGAAGTACCGGACCGTTCTGGACCGCATGGAGCGCTGTAGCCTCAAGCCAACGGAGTCCCGCGACTTGATCCGTCGCATCGCGGCAGCAATCTGAGAAGGGAATGCCAGTGTCCGCCCTCAAGTGGCAGAAGTCTTCGTTCAGCGCTGAAGCCAATGGCTGCGTTCACATCGCCGCCGCCGACGACGGCACCATCAAGATCCACGAAAGCGACGACCCCGCCACCATCGTCACCACCACCCCCGAAAAACTCCGCGCCTTCATCCTCGGCGTCAAAGCAGGCGAGTTCGACCACTTCGCCGCTACGCCCGCGTCCGTGCCGGACACCGCCTGAGCGAGCGGCGCGGGACCGTACCCCGTCCCCCTGATCGTCCTCGTCCGCCCGCCCCGCCCGTCCGGCGTCCGGCACCACGGGCTCAGCGCCCCCGACGGACCTTCAGGACGTTGTCCCGCCGGGTGGCCGGCCGGCCTTCGGGGTCGGTCACGTCGCGAGTGACGAGTTCCTCCACCTCTACATGCCACCGCCCCGGTTCGAGGCCGAGGGAGTCGAGCACCTCGGCCGTGGTGGGGAAGTGGTAGTCGAAGGGCGGCTCGGCCTCCCACGACGGCCAGCCCGCGTGGCCGACGATCAGCAGCACCCCGCCCGGTGCCACGGCCCGCGCCGCCTGCCGGAGGATCGCGGTCCGCTCTCCGTCCTGTTCGACCGGCGAGTGCAGGTACTGGGCGGACACCAGGTCGAAGCTGCCCGCGGGGAAGCCCTGTGACAGGTCGTGCCGCTGGAAGTCGATCCGCTCGCCGAGGCCCTCCTCGTCCGCGCGGGCGGCGGCGCGGCGCAGTGCGGTCGCGGACGCGTCGGCGCCGGTGACCCGCCAGCCCCGCCGGGCCAGCCAGATGGCGTCGCCGCCCTCGGCGCACCCGAGGTCCAGCGCGGTTCCGGGGGTGAGGGCTTCGACTTCGCGTACCAGCAACTCGTTGGGCCTGCCGCTCCAGACGCTGTCCCGTTCCCCGTAGAAACCCTCCCAGTACTGCTGCGCGACGGTGTCGGTGGTGGCTTTCGCGGCGAGGGCGTCGGTGGCGGTGGTCGAGGTGTCCGTCATGATCGGCCTCCTTTGGTGTGTGTACGCGAAGCCTGCGGCGACCTCCCCCGGATCGAAAAGCCTTCTTGCCGGGTCGGCAAACTCGGCGCCCCCCCAGGAGCACCCCCAGCCGCGCGCGCCCAGCCCCACGACGACTCCCGGATCCGGACCAAACGGTCACGCCTCGTTGGGTGGCCACCGTCTTTTGCGTCCGGTGTTGCGATACGCGAGGCAACGGACCCGAGAGCTGTCGGCCACCGGGCACGAAACACCCGAAGCGACGGCCACCGCCTCCGCACTCCAAGGCCATCGCCCCGACCTCGTACACGCACCGACGACCGGAAACAGAACGGCGACGCAATACGGCCTCGATGGATGTTGGAGGACATCCACCGAGGCCGGAACACTCACCCTACCGCGCCGCCCCCAGGTACACACGGGCCCACCGAACAGCCCGGCGATCCCTCCGAAACCGGCACGAATTCCCTTACACGCCGCATCCTTTTCGACACGCGCCGTAACCACCCGCTTGCTTTTCCCTCCCCCAACTCCCCTACGGTTGACAAAAATTGAGGAGAGAATTCCGGAAGGGCGAGGCCGGTGGTGTGGGACGAGTGGGAACAGGCGAAGGCCGGCGGAGGCGGGGGCGGTCCGGCGGGGACGCGGCTGAACCAACTGGCCTCGAACCGGAGCGGTGGCAACAGCGGCAGCGGCGGCGGGCAGCGCGACCTCATCGTCCATGACGACGAGTTGGGCAAGCTCGGCGACATGGCGCGCACGCTGCGCGAACAGATGGCGAACGACGGCGACCACGCGCGCGTGGCGACGTTCGACGCGTCGACCGAGTTGTTCAACGACGGTCTGGACATGGGGGCCGGGCTGCTCGAACTGCACAACGCCTGGAACACCAAGCTGGCCACCCTCAAAGAGGCGTGCGCCCACATTTCCAACCATCTCGATTATTCACGCTCCAGCCACGCGAAACAGGAGCAGAAGATCGTGACGGACATGAGGGACGCGGACGGCAACACGATGACGGTGTCGCGTATCTACGACCAGATCAGGTAGCGGAGGACTTCGCATTGGTCTCCTATCAGGAGTTGCGGGATCTGCGTCTCGGCAAACTCGATACGGCGGTCACGGAGTGGCAGGAGATGGTCCGCAAACTCGTGACGCTCGCCGAAGGAGGCGACGGCGGCGTCAGTGCGGCCGATCTGGAGCGCAAGGCGAACGCGGCGGACTGGAAGGGAGACAACGCCACCGTCACCAAGGCGTTCACCACCACGACGGCCCGGCAGTTCGGCGACATGCTCACCGAGGCCCGCAGTGTCCACACGATCCTCGACGACGCACACAGCGCGCTGAAGAAGCACAAGGACGACCTGACGGCCGCGGTCGACAAATGGGCCAGGAAGAACGTTCATGTCAACGCGAAGGGCACCGTGGTCTCCGCTGTTCCGCTGGGCGTCAGGGACGGCGACTCGACGCTGACGGCCGGGACCGAGCCGCCGTCCCAGGAAGACATCGACACGGCGGCGGCGGAAATCGCCACGATCCTGGAGGCCGCCGCCGAGACCGACCGCATCGCCGCGCGCGCCCTGCGTACGCATGCCCGGAGCGCATACGACTTCGACGAGACCGGTTTCACCAGTCTCCAGGACGCCGACCGCAAGCAGGGCATCGAGGACGCCGACCTCGCGGTGCGTCTGGCCTCGGCCGACCACCCGCTGCCCGACGCCGAGTTGCGGCGCTTCAACGAACTGGCCGCGCGCCAGCGCGACAACCCGGCCTTCGCCGAGCGCTTCGCCACGAAGATGGG
Organism: Streptomyces hebeiensis; assembly: GCF_052983195.1. Taxonomy (NCBI): domain Bacteria; kingdom Bacillati; phylum Actinomycetota; class Actinomycetes; order Kitasatosporales; family Streptomycetaceae; genus Streptomyces; species Streptomyces hebeiensis. The sequence continues at coordinate 4,699,221 of NZ_CM129812.1, read as the reverse complement.
CCCGGAGGGCACCCTCCAGTTCTGGCGCGACCACATCGCCCCGGGCATCGGTGGACCGCCGACCGACGACAGGGAGAAACTGCTCGCCCGGACCAGGGACAACCTGGGCCTCACCCTCGCCACCGCGTCCCACCTGGATTCCCCCGCCATGAGGGAATGGAAGAACGGCATCATCGCGGCAGGCGACGACCGGTTCACCAACCCGAACACGACACAGTCCTTCTACGGCTACCAGCTCACGAGCAACCTCATGACGAAGGGGAAGTGGGACACCGGCTTCCTCAACTCCTACGGCACGAGCCTCATCGACTTCGAACGCGGCCACGCGAGGCCCGGCGCCCCCCAGCTCTGGAACGAACCCTCATACCTCATTGACTCCAGCTACCCATCAGGCTCCCCGAAACCGGCATTCGACCCGGTCACCGGCTTCCTGGAGGCCCTTGGCCACAACCCCGGGGCATCACTGGAGTTCTTCAACGGCTCCAGCGGCAAAGGCGCGAACGACGGCCTCGACACGCTGGGCAACTGGGACTACCTGGTCGACAAGGACAACAAGGAAGCCCGCGACTGGCCGGTCGACGCGGACGGCAAGACAGCCGGCTACGCGCACCTCGGACACGCCCTGGAATCCGCGACACTGGGCTACCCGTACGACACGGAGACCCCGGGCATCCCGCCGCTTGACACCGAGGCCCAACGAACAGCCCGCGACGACCGGACCGCACTGATGGAAAAGGTGGTCGCCCACTACAAGACGGCCGACACCATCGACGCCCAGGACGGAATCCGCGACAGCCTGGCCAACATGGCCGCCGGCCACATCGACAGCCTCAACTACTCCGCGGCGAATTTCGGGGCCGGCGGAGATGCTTCGGGCAGAGCAGAACGCTTTGGTGCCGAGGAGAACCGTCTTCGCGACTTCGGGTCGATGGATACGACGCGCTTCCTGAGAAGGAAGGCTTCCGAGGAAAACGCGTACAACACCGTTTCCACGGCGCAACAGGTCTACGGCGCCAGCGTCATGACAACGCAGGGGGACGACTTGGAGGATGCGAAACGTGTAGGCCTGCACAGCGTCAAAATGCACGGGATGCTGGATGAAGCGCGATTTGAGGGGATCGGCAAGGAGTTCGGCGACGAGAAGGAGGAACGGAACAGGGAACTCGCGAAGCAGGGAGAGTGGCGCAACTTTGCCGCCGGAGCCGTGATCGGCACCACTGTGGGCATTGGCGCCGCAGCGATCGTACCCACTGGCGCAGCTGCGGCCATCGCCGTACCTCTTGCCTTCGACACGGTCGGCGGCGCCGCTGAGACCTATGTCGGCAACCAGACTCTGGACTGGCTCAAGGAGCGCGAGTTCGACAACATCGACGAGTCAGTGCAAGGAATTGAGCTTGCCAGACAGACTGGACAGAACAACGCGATGACTCCACTGCTCAACTACGCACAAGCACACGGCATGTCCACCGACGACATATGGGACCTGTCCAGTGCAGCAGAGCACGAGTACGTGGCAGGAACGCGGCGTACCGACACGGAAAACTCCAGGGGATGGTGACTGTGAGAAGAGTCCTGACCCTCACCGCTCTCCTGTCTTTCCTGTTGGGTGCAAGCGCATGCACGAATAAAGCCCCTCATGACAGCAGCAGCACCCCGAGCCCTGATCACTCCGCATGTAAAGAGGCGGTGGGCGACGCCGGCCTGAAGTGGATCGAAGACCGAACAGGTGGCCCAGGGAAAGCACACATGAAGAGCGATGACAGCCCGGAGAAGGCTCGGTCTCTGTTCCAGGAGAAGGCAAAGAGCTGGGCCCCTCAGGACGATGCCCCCCTTTCCTTTCCATCAGCCGTGGTATGCAAGGCGAGGACCGACGTCACCGACGCCTCGCGGGAGCTCTCCCTGAGGTACGGACCGTCCACCATCTTCGAGTTCCCATTCGACAAAGACCCGACAGAAGGCGAAAGAAGGAATATTTCCATAGCCCCGGACGTCGCCATGACCTACAAGGCGACCACTTACGAGCCTGTTCGCTATCGCATCTACGTGCGGTGCAAAGCACCCGGGGCAGCTTCTGGGCAGGAGGACAAGGTTCCGTTCACGGGCGAGTTGGTCGACACACTCACAGGCGAACCCAACGCCCGCGCCCACCTCACGTACCTCCTTCAGTCCGCCCGACTGATGACAGAGACGTTGGGCTGCGAGAACACACCTGAGGTCCCGAACGAGCTGCCCGCGTCCGTGACGTGACGGGCACTCGCCCGGCCCGCCACGGGTGGGCGGGGCATTGCGCGCATGGGTGCCCGCCGGGCCGGACGGGCGTTGTTCGCGGTCTCCCGTCGCGCAGACGTGGGTGAGAAGGTGTCACCGACGGTAGATGCATAGGGAAGGGATCCCGTGAGCAGCGCCGACGGCAGTCCCGAGGACACCGGACAGACGGAAACGGAAGCGATACCCGAGGCCCCGGCCGGCTCCCCCGGGGCTCCCGGGGCCCCTGGGTCTCCCAGGTCTCCCGGCGTCGGGCCGGCAGGTGGCCGTGGACGCAACGCCTACGCGGCTCATGCGGGCCGCCCGGACGCGCAGGCAGGCCGGCCGCGCGGGCAGAAGCGCGGGCCCGTCGTCGCCGGTCTGATGCTCGGCACGGCGCTCGCCGCGCTCGACGGCACCATCGTGTCCACGGCCGTCCCGCAGATCGTCGGCGACCTCGGCGGGTTCGCCGTCTTCTCCTGGTTGTTCTCCGGCTATCTGCTGGCCGTGACCGTCACACTGCCGGTGTACGGGAAGCTCTCCGACACCTTCGGCCGCAAACCCGTCCTGATCGCCGGCATCGTGATCTTCCTCATCGGCTCGCTCCTCTGCGCGACCGCCTGGAACATGGCCTCCCTGATCGCCTTCCGCGTCCTCCAGGGCCTCGGCGGCGGTGCGTTGCAAGGCACGGTGCAGGTCATCGCGGCCGACCTCTATCCCCTCGCCCAACGCCCCAAAATCCAGGCCAAGTTGTCCACGGTCTGGGCGACCTCGTCGGTGGCGGGGCCGGCGCTCGGCGGGCTGCTCGCCGGGTACGCGGACTGGCGGTGGATCTTCCTGATCAACCTGCCGGTGGGCGCGCTGGCGCTGTGGCTGGTGGTCCGGTACCTGTACGAGCCCGGACGTACGACAGCGACGGCTCGGGCGCACGAAGCCCCGCCCCAGGTACCGGAACCCGCGCCCCGACCCCGTGTCGACTGGGCCGGCGCGCTCGCCGTCTTCGCCACCGGCGCCCTCCTCCTGGCCGCGCTGGTCCAGGGCGGCGTCGCCTGGCCCTGGCTCTCCGCGCCCTCCCTCGCCCTCCTCGGCGCGAGCGCCGTCCTCGCCGTTGTCACCGTCGTCATCGAGCGCCGTGCGGCGGAGCCGATCATTCCGGGCTGGGTCTGGCGGCGCCGCACGATCGCCGCCGTCAACCTCGCGCTCGGGGCCCTCGGCCTGCTGATGATCGCGCCCACCGTCTTCCTGCCGACGTACGCCCAGTCCGTGCTCGGCCTCGGCCCCATAGCGGCCGGGTTCGTCCTCTCCGCCATGACCCTGAGCTGGCCGGTCAGCGCCGCGTTCGCCAACCGCGTCTACAACCGCATCGGTTTCCGCAGGACCGCCATCACCGGCATGTCCCTCGCCCTGCTCGTCCTGCTCGCCTTCCCCCTGCTCCCCTATCCCGGCAGCCCCTGGCACCCCGCGCTGATCATGCTGCTGCTCGGCGCCGCGCTCGGGCTGTTCCAACTGCCCCTGATCATCGGCGTCCAGGCGAGCGTCGGCTGGTCGGAACGCGGTACGGCCACCGCGTCCATACTCTTCTACCGCCAGGTGGGCCAGAGCGTGGGCGCCGCGCTCTTCGGCGCCGTCGCCAACGGCGTGCTCGCAGCCCGCCTCGCCCACGCACCCGATCCGGACCTGCCGGACGATCTGGACTCGGTCTCCCACGCCCTGGAGAATCCGGCCGCCCTCACCGCCGACGCGGCGGACTACCTGCGCCGCGCGGTGGACACGGCGGTGGACCACGTCTACGTCGGCGCGGCGTGCGCGGCGGCCGTGGCCGTCCTGGTGCTCGTCTTCGTAGCCCCACGCCGCTTCCCGGTCATCCCGGACGACACAGAGGAAACTGGCACCACGGAGGCCATGGGGTCCACGGACACCACAGCGGCCATGGACTCCACAGGTGAAACAGGTGGCACGGGCTCCACGGGTGACACGGGTGACACGGGCGTCGTGCAGCACCGTCGACAGCGAGAACGTCGTGGACAGCACGGACGCCCCGAGCAGCCCTGAGCGACCGGGCACGGCCTAGTGCCGCGACAGGCACCAGCCTGCCGGCCCCCGCGCCACAGAGTCCGGTCGGCCGACCGCGGCGAATCAGTTCTCCGCCGGTGCCCGTCCGCCCGTCAGAGCCGACAGGCTCTGCTGCACCCGCGCCATGTGCGCCCGCACCTCGTCCCGCGTCCGCGCGTGCTCCGCCAGCAGCCGTTCGGTCTCCCGGGCGATGCCCTCCGCCCGGGCCCGCGCCTGCGCCAGCAGTTCGGCCGCCCGCTCCTGGGACTCCTCCTGTACGCGCCGCGCCTGCTCACGCGCCTCGGAGAAGAGCCGCTGGGCGTCCACGAGCGCGCTCTCCGCGTACGTCTCCCGTTCGGCGTTCGCGGCCTGCACCCCCTGCTTGCGGTCGGCGAACTCGCGGTCCTGGGCGGCCAGCCGTTCGGCCCGGTCACGCTCCAGTTCGTCGATCACCGCCTGCGTACGTAGCCGCACCTCCTCGACCGAAGCGAGCACCTCGCCGCGCTGTTCCTCGATACCGCGCACGGCCTCCGCCCGCTCCGCCTCGGCCGACTCCCGCGCGGCGGCCAGCACCCGCCCGGCGCACGCCTCGGCCTCCGCCCGTACGGCATCGGCCTGTTCGCCTGCCGCCTCGGTGACCCGCCGCCCGGCCGCCTCGCCCGCGGCAAGCAGCGCCCGGCACTCCTCGCGGGTCCTCGCCCGCAGTGCCGCCTCCTCCTCCACCGCCGCGGCCAATACGCGCTGGGCGCCGGGTCCCAGGCTCTCGTAGGTCTGCGGTACGAGCGCCGCCACCCGCGCCCGGAGCACCTCGGCCTCTCCCTCCATGTCCCGGGCGAGCACGGTGAGTCGCGCCGCGCGCTCCCACAACTCGTCGCGCTGGCGGCAGAGCACGGACACACGCAGATCGACCTGTTCGGGGCGGTAGCCCCGGCCCTTTACGGAGACGAAGCCATGAACCGACAGCGGTGCAGTACCCATCTTTGACGCCTCTCTCCGACACGAACGACAGATGACATATGCCTTAATCCTGTCGAATCAGAGCAAAGCGATCACAATGCGACACTCCGGCATGCCGTTACGATCAAAGATGCGACAAAAGCCGTCACCCGAGCCGGTCATGAAAAGAGGCGCCCTCCGCGGATCACGAAGGGCGCCTCAGATCATCCAGTCATATGAACTGGCCGCACCAGGGCGGACATGAACAGTCAGGCAGCCAGAGCCGACGGGCCGTCAGAGCAGTCCGTCCCACATCTGCTCCAACAGCACCGACCACCAACTCTCCGGCGACGACAGCGCCGCCGGATCCAGCGCCGCGAGCTGCGCCTGGAAGTCCACCGTCCAGCGGCCCGCCTGCTCGGGATTGAGCCCAAACCTCAGCCGCCACATGCGCCCCAGCAACGCCAGCGACCGCGTGAACTCCGGCAGTCCGGTGTTGACGAACTGCGGCGGCACCGACTGCCCGCCAGGGCCCGCCTCCACCGGGACGGCCATGATGTGCGCCGTACCGTACTGAACACACAGCGCACGGCCGAAGTCGCTGCCCAGCACCAAGTACGAACCGGCGTCGGCCGCCGGCTGCACCTGCCGCTGCGCCGCCAGTTCGGCCAGCGTCGGCACCACCGGCTGCGCGGGCTGCGCCCAGAAGAACGGCCCGAAGTCCGCCGGCAGCCCCGCCCACACGAGCGTGCGCGCCACGACCTCCGGCACGCCCTGCCGGGACACCGCCCGCTGGTCGAACCGGCACAGGGCCTGCGGCCCGAACGCCGCCACCAGCTCCTGCGCCATCCCCTCGGGAGGCACCGGCGGCGCCGGCGCCATCTGCGGCAACGGCGCCCGCACCGGCGCGGGCCGGGCGGGGCCGTCCGCCACCTGGTGCAACTCGCCCTGGTGGGTGAGCAGATGACGCATGCCCTGCTGCCTGCTGGCGTGGTCCTGACCGTAAGGGGCGACACTCGTGATCCGCACCTGCGGCCACGTCTCCCGGATCATCCGCGCGCAGTAACCACCGGGCAGCTCGCACGACTCCAGCTCGGTGTGCAGTTCGAGCACCTGCTGCGGCGGCACGTTCATGGCGCGCAGCTCATGCAGGATCTGCCACTCGGGGTGCGGGGTCCCGGGCGCGGAGCGCCGGATGAGCTGCGCCTCCGAGCCGTCGGGCGCGCGGTAGCGCAGCACGGCCTGGTAGCCGGGGCCGACGGTCGGCAGACCGGACTGCGGCCCCGGATAGCCGTACGCCTGGGGCGGCGGCTGCTGCGGCGCGTGCGGCTGAGCGGGCGGAGGAGGCCCCGGCGGTACGGGTCCGGGGGCGCCCGGCGGCATACCCGGAGGCGGACCGGGCGGACCCGGAGGGCCGGGCGGACCCGGCGGATTGGGCGGACCGGGCGGCCCCGGAGGCTGAGCCGTCGGCGGCTGCGGACCGACCTGGCCGGGCCCGGCCAGCATGGTCGCGGCCTGGTGCACCCCGCCCGGAGGCATACCACCAGGAGGACCGGGCGGACCGGGAGGCTGCGGCGCACCGGGCGGGCCAGGAGGACCGGGAGGCCGAGGCGCGCCGGGCGGGCCCGGGGGCTGCGGAGGCCGCGACGGCCGGCCCCCCATGCTCGGGTCGGCGAGCATCGTCGCCGCGTGGTGCACTCCCCCCGGAGGCGTACCGGCACTCGGCTGCGGCGGCCCGGGCGGACCGGGCGGAGTTGAAGGCTGCGGAGGACCGGGCGGCCCGGGCGGGCGCGGCCCGTCCTGGTCGAGCTGGGGCGCCAGTTGCGTGGGCAGGTAGCCACCCGCCGGAGCCCCCGAAGCCCCCGGAGCCCCCGGGCTCGACGCCGGAGGGCCCGGGGGACCGGGAGGCGGCGGAGGCGCGAGTCCGGCACCGTGCGAACCGGGCGAGCCCTGCGAACCGGATGAGCCGTGCGGCGATACGGGCGACTTGTCCGTCTCGGCATCGGCTATCGCCGCGGCCGGGCCCGTACCGACGCCTGAAGAAGAAGCGGAGCCGGCACCGGAAGCGGAGCCGGCACCCGCTCCGGAACCCGTCCCCGCGCCGGTCCCCGACCCCGCGCCCTGCTCGTCCAGCGCGGGCGAGACCGTCGTCCGCGGCAACTGACTGCCGCCGGACATCAGCGCGGTCGGCGCGTCGGCGCTGACCGCGGGCGGCGGCGTGTCGTCGTCCGTGCCGGAGATCGGCGGCGCGAACACCGTCATCGGCAGGGGTACGGAGCCGTCCTGCGCCGAGCCGGACGACGCGTTCGTATCGGTCCCGGCCCATGGCGTCGCCCCGGCCGGATCAGCGGCACCCCCGGCGACGCCGCTGCCGCCGCCGACGCCGCTGCCCATGCTGTCGCCACCGCTGCTGTCACCGCCACCGGCCGGTTCCGGCCAGGCGGGGGCAGCACCGGACGTCGAGGCCGAACCACCCCGCGACGCTCCGCCGGCCGCTCCGCCGGCCGCACCGCCGGCCCCGCCCGCGCTCGCACCCGTACCCGAGCCGTGACCACCGGAAGGCGCGCCACCCGGAGACGAACTCCCCAGGGAGGCCCCCGCCGGCGAACCGGCCGACGAGCCTTCCGAATCCGAAGGCGATCCCGCCGAGGATCCCGCCGACGCGTCGGCCGATGTCCTCCGATCCGGAATACCCATCTTGTCCGCCGCGTCCTGCAACCACTCCGGCGGCGTCAGCAGGAACGACGTCTGGTTCAGGTCGACGCGCTGCGGCGTCTCCGGCGCGGCAGGCTGCGCCGGCACCGCCGGCGTCCCGTACTCCTCCTCGTACCGCCGGATCACCTCACCCACCGGCAGCCCCGGCCACAGCGTGGCCTCACCGCTGTCCCGGGCGATCACCAGCCGCTGCCGGCCTCCGTCCGACGACGTCGGACCGCCCTCGCGGTCCTCCGCCCACACCACGAAGCCCAGCTCGAACTCCCGCACCCGCACCTCACGCTGCTGGTAGCCGGGCAGATCGCCGTTCACCCACTCTTCCGCGCGCTCCTGCGCCTGCGCGAAGGTCACCATCGCGCTCACCCCTCCACCGGGACGACGCGCGCGAAGCCGCCGTCCACCATCAGGTTCGCCACGGTCTCCAGCTCCGGCGGACTGCCCGCCAGCCGCAGCAGGAACGCGTCGAAGTCGTCACCGCACGGCAGCAGCAACCGCTCCACGCGCTCCCGCACGCTCCAGCCGTCCCGGTCCCCGGCGTCGTCGTACGCGCAGAACCAGACCGAACCGACCCGCTCACCCTTGACCTTGACCGCCAGGATGCCGCCCTGGACGAACGCGACACCCAGAAAGTCCTTGGTCAGGTGGTCGCGCAGACACTTGTTGACGTACACCAGGTCATTGACCGCGGCCTCGTCCCGCACGGTGAAGAACGGCTGGTCCACCAACAGCCCCAGCTCGGGATCCAGCGCCGCGCCCACCGGCGCGCAGCCGCCCGCCGCCTTCAAGAAGGAACGGTACGCCCCCGGCAGCCGGTAACCCAGGTCCTCCTCCACACCCAGCACCTGCTGCTCCGTGACCGCCACCGATCCCTTCGGCAGCCGCACGTGCACGGGCCGGGTCTCCTGGAGCGGACGCGTACCCCGCTTGCCGTGGTCCACCTGCGCCGTGGCCAGACCGCCATGGTGCCGCAGCAACGCCTTCACCTCCGCCGGCACCAGCATCAGCCGACGGGAGACCGGCACGTGGTGCCAGGTCCAGCCATGCGGAGTGGCCACCGCGGGAATCGTGTCCCACAGCTCATGGCCGGTCGCGTGCAGCGCGGCGTTGGCCGACACGTAATCCGTGAGCCGCAGCTCGTCCACGCCGAAGCCCTCCGGGGGGTCGGCGATCTCCACGGCGGCACGCGCGTACGGCGAGAAGTCCGGGTAGCCGTTGTCGTCCACGCGCACACCTCTGGGGTGGCGGGCGGCCCGGACCGGGTCCGGGAAGTTCACGACCTGCCCGGCATAGGCCGCGTTCGGTGGCGCGGCTTGCTGCCCGAGCCGACCTGTCGTCATGGCGTTTGCCCCCTGCTGCTTCCGGCTGGTTCCACAGCCCTGGTTCAGCACAGCCTATGCGGTGGGGCAAGAGGGGATCGGAGGCTCCTCCCCGGCAGCCGCCGCACGCTCCCCACCACGGCTCGTGCCCTCGTACGCTCCCCCGCCACGACCCACGCCGTCACACGTTCCCCGCCACGACTCGCGCCACCACACGCTCCCCCGCCCGCGGGGCGACCGGCCCGGCCGGTGCGGCCCGGGCCGCACCGGCGGCCCCGTGTGCCCCGGCGGCCCCGGCCACGCGCGCCTCCGCGTCAGCACAGACGTCGCCCTGCCGTGACCAACGGTCACGTACGAGTGACCCAGCGCCGACACCACCCGCACATCACCGCCCCAGCTTCCCCACAGCCCGTCACATTTGGCAGGCTGTCACCCCCAACACGGGAGCACGGGGGCGTGTACACCTGGCACATTTCTGACGCGACGACGCCGACCAGCGGCTGAGCACAGCCGGTACGGGGAGGGGAGCAAGCACCTTGCACGCAGCACCGACGGACACCACCGGCGACCCACGCCTGAGCTGGAGCGCCCCCGACACCCACCGTGCGCCGACCCTCCTGCACCGCCGCGACGGCATCCTGCCCGCCGTCGCGGCGGCACTCTCCGTGCGCGGCGAGACCCTCACCTCCACCGCGGGCAAAGGCGACCGGCCGCCCGCCCTCCACCCCCTCGTACAGGATTTCCTCGACACCCTCACCAGCGGCCAGCGCGAACGGTTCACCGGCCGCTGCCCCGAAGCGATCCTGCTCTCCCGCCACCTCACCGCCGCCGACGCCGTCCGCTCCAAACGGGCCAGACGAAAACCCATGACGCACGGCGAGGCACGCCGTGCCCTCAAACAGGCGAAACTGACCGCCCGCCGCATCCGCGAGGACGGCGATCCGCTGCACGGCAGCTATGCCCCGCCCTGCCGCTCCTGCACCGCGCTGCTCGCCCATTTCGGCGTACGCTCCGTCGACCCCACCCAGAACGGCTGAGCGATGCCCGACCTCAACACCACCCGTTTCCCCGTCCCCGTCGACGCCGCACTCCGCGAGGCGGGCTGGCAGCCGGGGCGCTGGGTCATACACCAGGCGGAGGAGTGGGCCGACACGCTCCGCGCACACACCACCCCCGCCGGACACCGGCTGACCGTCCTCCCCGCCGCCGTCGAGGCATGGGCCGAATTCGGCGGCCTGCGCGTCACCGCCAAGGGCCCGGGCCGCCAGATCGCCCCGGCCACCGTACGGATCGACCCGACCGCCGGCCTCCACCTCGCCCGTACGCTCGCCGACCTCGGCCGGTCCCTGGACACGGAGCTCAGCCCGCTCGGCGAGGAAGGCGACGGCCAGGCGGTCCTCGCCATCGACACCGAAGGACGCGTCTACAGCATCGACCACACCGGCGACTGGTACCTCGGAGCGACCTTCGACCAGGCACTGGGCACCCTACTGACGGGCATGGAACCGGAACGGCTGACACACGCCTGACGCCCAGCGCCGGGCTGCGGCACCGAGCGCCCGGCCGGACCCCGACCGGCTGAAACCGCCCCAGCCGAAACCGCTCGAACCGAACCCGACCGGACCGACCGGGACCGACCGGGACCGACCGAACCCGACCGGCCGGACCGAACGCTACGCCGCGCCCCGGTCCGGCAGGACCGCCGAGACCCTGAAGCCCCCCGACTCCGTCTCCCCCGAGACGAAGACCCCGCCCAGCGCCACCACCCGTTCCCGCATGCCCACCAGTCCGTTGCCCCCACTCGGCAGACGCAGACCCGCGTCCCGCGCACCGTCGTCCGACGGACCGTTCTCCACCTGCATCGCGACCTCGTCGTCACGATGCGCGAGACGCACCATGACCTTCGCCCCCGACGCGTGCTTGAGAACGTTCGTCAACGCCTCCTGCACCACCCGGTACGCCGTCTGCTCCACCTCCGGCGGGTACGGACGCGACTCCCCCATCACCGACAGTTCCACCACCATGCCGGTGTCCCGTGACTCCCCCACCAGCACCTCGATGTCCCCCAGCCCCGGACCGCCCGCCTCGGCTGCCGCGGCCGCGGCAGCCGAGGCGGCGGCACCCACGGCCGCGAGCGGCACCGCCGAGCCGGCCACCCCCGCCCCCGAGCCGCCCGCGGACGCGCCGGCGGCCACACCACCCGCCGCACCCGCCACGTCCGCCACACCGACCGCACTCGCGGCACCCCCCGCGCCCGCCGCCTCGCGCCCCGCCGCCGGCTCACCGGACCGCAGCACCCCGAGCATCTCGCGCAACTCCGTCAGCGCCTGCCGGCCCAGCTCCCCCACCAGCTCCGCGTTCCGCACCGCCTTGGGCGGATCCTTCAACGCCACCGCCTGCAACGCCGCCGCGTGCACCACCATCAGACTCACCCGGTGCGCGACCACGTCGTGCATCTCCCGCGCGATCCGCGTCCGCTCCTCCGTACGCGCCCACTCGGCCCGCTGCTCCGCCCGGTCGGCCAGCAGCGACAGCTCCTGCTCCAGACTGTCCGCCCGCTCCCGCAGGCTCTCCATCAGCCGCCGCCGCGCCCCGACGTACAACCCCAGGAACAGCGGCGGCGCGGTCAGTCCCACCGACATCAGGATCGCCACCGTGGGCACGTACCAGCGGCCCGAATCGATCCCCGTGTTGATCACGTTCTGCTGCGCCCGTACATACGTGACGATCAGCGTGCCGAGGAACGCCATCCCCACCAGCGAGCCGATGATCCGGCGCGGGATCTCCGAAGCGGCCAGCGTGTACAGCCCGACCAGCCCCAGCAGGTACCCCATCTCGGCCGGCGTGACGGCGATCGAGACGAGCACCACGGCGAACGGCCACCGCCGCCGCACCACCAGCAGCCCGCCGGCGAACAGCCCGAAGAGGACCCCCACCGGCACGAGCAAGCCGGTCGAACCCGCGAACGCGGCCCCTTCCAGCGCGCACTCCAGGGCCGACACGAGCGCCAGCCCCACATCCAGCGCGGCACCGCGCCGCCGTTCCCACCACCACACGCCGCGGGTGGTCGCGCCCGCACCGTCCTGGTGTGCCCCCGTTGTGGTCATGTCTCCCAGCCTAAAGGCGCCCGCGACTCGTTTTCGGGCGAGCGCCACGCCACAAAAGGAGACAGCCACAGCACAGAAAACGCCATGACACGCCCGGAACACGTGTCAATCGCTCGAACTGGTGAATAGCGCACCCATTCGGCTCGTTCGATCGTATTTCGGATGAGGATCGCCCCATGCGATCCATCCACAGCAAGTACGCGGACTTCGAGCACCTCCGGGAACAGGCGGTGGCCCTGCGCCGGGCGGGCCTGAGCCGACGCCAGATCCGCGACCGCCTGCACGTCGACAACAACGACCTCCTCAACCGCCTCCTGGAGGGCGAGCCGCCTCCGGAATGGACGAAACGCCCGCGCGCCAAGGACGACTTACGCGAACGAGCACGGGAGTTGCGCCTGAAGGGGCTCACGTACGACCAGATCCAGCTGGAACTGGGGTGCTCGAAGAGTTCGATCTCACTGTGGGTGCGGGACCTGCCGAAGCCTGAGCCCCGGTACACGGAGGAGGAGCGACGCGCCCGCATGAATGCCGGACTCGCCCGTTTACGCATGTCGCGGGATCAGGAGCGACAGGAAACGAAACGATTGGCGCGCGAGGCGGTCGGCCGACTCTCCGACCGGGAGCTGTTCCTCGCCGGAGTCACGCTCTACTGGGCGGAGGGGGCCAAGGACAAGCCGTACTCGCGACGTGAATCACTCCAGTTCATCAACAGCGACCCCAACGTGATCACGTTGTATCTCCGCTGGCTCGACCTGCTCGAGATCCCGCGCGAGCGCCTGCACTTCCGCGTCAGCATTCACGAATCGGCCGACGTCACCGAGGCCGAGAAGTTCTGGGCGGACCTGGCAGGCGTCGACCCCCAGGTCTTCTACAAGGCGACACTCAAGAGGCACAACGCGAAGACCCTGAGAAAGAACACCGCCGACGCGTACAGGGGCTGCTTGATCATTTACGTCACCAAGAGCGCCGAACTCTACCGTCGCGTAGAGGGCGCTTGGTACGGCATAGTGTTGGGGGCGGAGCGGACAGCTTAACCAAATGTCCGTTTCGTCGGCTTTAATCCCCCGTGGTGTAATTGGCAGCACTGTGTCTTTTGGTGGCATCTGTCCAGGTTCGAGTCCTGGCGGGGGAGCTTGTCATCACGGGTCCCGACTTCACCGGTCGGGACCCGTACACGTTTCCGCCCCGAAACCCCCCGGTATCCTGCGGTTGTCCACCACCCGAAGCCGAAGGGCATTCCCGTGAGCGCCAACCGCCCGGCAGCCGTAGTCGTCCTCGCAGCGGGTGAAGGAACCCGCATGAAGTCGAAGACCCCCAAGGTCCTGCACGAGGTCTGCGGGCGTTCGCTCGTCGGCCATGTCGTGACCGCCGCCGGGGAGCTCGATCCGGAGCGGCTCGTCGTGGTCGTCGGGCATGCGCGCGAGCAGGTCGAGGGGCATGTGACCGCCTCGTACGAGGGTGTGCGCACGGTGTACCAGGCGGAGCAGCGGGGCACCGGGCACGCGGTGCGGATCGCGTTGCAGGAGTTGGGCAGCACGCCCGACGGGACCGTGGTCGTCGTGTGCGGTGACACCCCGCTGCTGTCGGGCGGGACGCTGAGGGCGCTGGCCGGGGCGCACGCGGCCGACGGGAACGCCGTGACCGTGCTGACGGCCGAGGTGCCGGATTCGACGGGGTACGGGCGGATCGTGCGGGACGAGGTGTCCGGTGCGGTGACGGCGATCGTGGAGCACAAGGACGCGTCGGAGGCGCAGCGGGCGATCCGGGAGATCAATTCGGGGGTGTTCGCGTTCGACGGGCGGCTGCTGGCGGATGCGCTGGGGAAGGTCCGTACGGACAACAGTCAGGGTGAGGAGTACCTGACGGATGTGCTGGGCATTCTGCGGGAGGCCGGGCACCGGGTGGGGGCCTGTGTGGCGGGTGATCACCGGGAGATCGTGGGGATCAACAACCGGGTGCAGTTGGCGGAGGCGTCGCGGCTGCTGAACGGGCGGTTGCTGGAGCGGGCGATGCTGGCCGGTGTGACGGTGGTGGATCCGGCGTCGGTGCGGGTGGACGTGTCGGTGACGTTCGAGCAGGACGTGACGGTGCACCCGGGGACGCAGTTGCTGGGGTCGACTCATCTCGCCGAGGGTGCCGAGGTGGGGCCGAATTCGCGGTTGCGGGACACGTCGGTGGGTGCGGGCGCCCGGGTGGACAACACGGTGGCGGACGGCGCGGTGGTGGGCGAGGGTGCGTCGGTCGGCCCGTACGCCTATCTGCGGCCGGGTACGCGGCTGGGCGTGCGGGCGAAGGCGGGTACGTACGTCGAGATGAAGAACGCGTCGATCGGTGAGGGGACGAAGGTGCCTCATCTGTCGTACGTCGGTGACGCGACGATCGGTGAGTACACGAACATCGGCGCGGCGAGTGTTTTCGTGAACTACGACGGTGAGTCGAAGCATCACACGACGATCGGTTCACACTGCAAGACGGGGTCGGACAATATGTTTGTGGCTCCTGTCACGGTGGGGGACGGTGCGTACACGGCGGCCGGCTCGGTCATCACGAAGGACGTCCCGCCGGGTTCGTTGGCCGTCGCCCGGGGGCAGCAGCGGAATATCGAGGGTTGGGTGGCCCGGAAGCGTCCCGGCAGCGCCGCCGCGCAGGCCGCCGAGGCCGCCCGGTCCGCGTCTGGTTCAGCGCCCGGCAGCGTCGCCGCGGAAGACTGACCGAAAACGGGCGCGCCATTCTCGGCGTACCGTGATATCTGCACGATTCGGCTGGCTCGCAGGGACGCGCGGGTGCAGCGGCCATCAACACGTCCGAGGAGACAGTGCTGTGACCGGGATCAAGACGACCGGCGAGAAGAAGTTGATGCTCTTCTCCGGCCGCGCCCACCCCGAGCTGGCCGAGGAGGTCGCGCATCAGCTGGGTGTCGGCATAGTTCCGACCAAGGCTTTCGACTTCGCCAACGGTGAGATCTATGTGCGCTATCAGGAGTCGGCCCGCGGTGCGGACTGTTTCCTGATCCAGAGCCACACCGCTCCGATCAATAAGTGGATCATGGAGCAGTTGATCATGATCGATGCTCTGAAGCGGGCTTCCGCTCGGAGTATCACGGTGATCGTTCCGTTCTACGGATATGCGCGGCAGGACAAGAAGCACCGGGGGCGGGAGCCGATTTCGGCCAGGCTGGTGGCCGATCTGATGAAGACGGCGGGCGCCGACCGGATCCTGACGGTGGATCTGCACACGGACCAGATCCAGGGCTTCTTCGACGGCCCGGTGGACCACCTGTTCGCGCTGCCGGTCCTGGCGGACTACGTGGCGGCGAAGGTGGACCGCTCCAAGCTGACGGTCGTCTCCCCGGACGCGGGCCGGGTCCGGGTCGCGGACCGCTGGTGCGACCGGCTGGGCGCGCCGCTGGCGATCGTGCACAAGCGGCGGGACAAGGACGTGGCGAACCAGGTCACCGTCCATGAGGTCGTGGGCAACGTGAACGGCCGGGTCTGTGTGCTGGTGGACGACATGATCGACACCGGTGGCACGATCTGCGCGGCGGCGGAGGCGCTGTTCGCGCACGGGGCCGAGGACGTCATAGTGACGGCGACGCACGGGGTGCTGTCCGGGCCCGCCGCCGATCGTCTGAAGAACTCGCAGGTCAGTGAGTTCGTGTTCACGAACACGCTGCCCGATCCGGTCACGCTGGACCTGGACAAGATCACGGTGCTGTCGATCGCGCCGACGATCGCGCGTGCGGTGCGTGAGGTGTTCGAGGACGGCTCGGTGACCAGCCTCTTCGACGAGGAGGCGTAGCCGCGGGCCGGGGCCGGGCGTAGCCCCGGGCACAGCCCCGGCTCCGGCCTCCGGGCCTGGCTTTTCCGCCCCGGCGCCGGGTGGGAATGATCGATTTCTGGGCGGCCTCCCCCGCCGGGTAGACTCGTGGAGTTGCTCGGCGAGGGAGGCCGCACCCGTGTGTGCGGCGGTCCGTTATCGACGCGCTCTTCGTAGCAGGCCGGTCGTGGCCGGGTGACCGTTGTCCACCGTCACCTTCTACGAGGAGTGCAGCCATGGCTGAAGTCAAGATCAGCGCCGAGATCCGTACCGAGTTCGGCAAGGGCGCCGCGCGCCGTGCCCGTCGCGCCAGCAAGGTGCCCGCGGTGGTGTACGGCCACGGCGCCGACACCGTGCACGTGACGCTGCCGGGCTACGACCTGATGATGGCGCTCAAGACGTCGAACGTCCTGATCTCCCTGGACATCGAGGGCCGCAACGAGCTGGTCATCCCGAAGGCCGTGCAGCGTGACCCGCTGAAGGGCTTCGTGGAGCACATCGACCTGCTCGCGGTGAAGCGCGGCGAGAAGGTCACGGTCGAGGTGGCCGTGCAGACCGAGGGTGACCTGGCGCCGGGTGCGAACCTGCTGGAGCACGTGCTCAACACCGTGACCGTGGAGACCGAGGCCACGCACATCCCCGAGTCGGTGACGGTCTCCATCGCGGGCCTGGACGCGGGTGACTCGGTTCTCGCGAAGGACGTCCCGCTGCCGTCCGGCACCACGCTGGTCACGGACGAGGACGCGGTCGTCCTCCAGGTCCTGGCCGCGCAGGCGGAGGAGCCGGCCGCGGAGGGTGCGGGCGAGGGCGCCGAGGCCTGATCCTCGCGCTGTGCCCCACGGGGTGGCGGGCCGGTGCCGGTCCGTCACCCCGTTGCTGTACATCGCTCGTGTCCCCGCGGTGCTCGCCGCCGTCGCGGTACGGGCGTCGCCCATCGGTGCGGACGCGCTCCTCGAGCCGCGTCCGCGCCGGTACGAGTACGCCAGTAGGACGGCCGGCCGGCAGGCCGGTACGCGATCACGCGAGGAGAAGCGGCGCGGATGACGACGGATGCCAATGCCCCGTGGCTGGTCGTGGGGCTGGGGAACCCGGGCCCCGGTTACGCGGACAACCGCCACAATGTGGGTTTCATGGTGGCCGACCTGCTCGCGGAGCGTGTCGGCGGCTCCTTCAAGCGGGCGCAGAAGGCGCAGGCGCAGGTGATCGAGGGCCGGATCGGGCCGCCGGGGCCGGCGGGCCGTCGGGTCGTGCTGGCCAAGCCGTCCTCGTACATGAACTTGTCCGGTGGTCCGGTCGTGGCGTTGCGGGACTTCTACAAGGTGCCGGTGGAGCGGATCGTCGCGGTCCACGACGAGCTGGACATCGACTACGGCACGCTGCGGCTGAAGCTGGGCGGCGGCGACAACGGTCACAACGGTCTGAAGTCGATGACGAAGGCGATGGGGCCGGGCTACCACCGGGTGCGGTTCGGTATCGGCCGGCCGCCGGGCCGGATGCAGGTCGCGGACTTCGTGCTGAAGGATTTCTCGTCGGTGGAGCGCAAGGAGCTGGCGTACTTCGTCGACCGGGCGGCGGACGCGGTGGAGGCCCTGGTGACGGAGGGGCTGGAGCGCGCGCAGAGCGCGTACAACTCCTGAGCGGGTGAGGGCCGCGGTGCGGCCATCGGCGCGTACCGGTGGTCGTGGGCGTTGTGCGGAGGGCGGCCGTATACGGCGGCCGTCCGTACAACGTCTTACATGTCCGCACATGTGCCGGCCATGAGTTGACCGAGCGCATCCCCATGGCCAAGGATCCCCGGCTATGAAGCGGATGAAGCGGGGACGGGGGTCCTCCCGTCGGGTGCTGTCGTTCGGCCGCCGAGTCCTGATGGGGTGCGTGGCCCTCGCGCTGCTGGTCGCGGGTGTCTGGTCGTCGTGGAGTGACGCCCAGCATGTGGTGCTGTCCAAGGGCCGTGAGCACGGCACGCTCACGGTCGCGTCCTGCGCGGAGGGTGTCTGCACCGGTCCGTACGCCCCGGAGGGGCCCGGCGGCCCCCGCGACGGGATGCGGATCGAGGAGTCGGTCGCCGTGAAGAAGGGCGAGCGGTTCGCGGTGGTGCGCAAGCCGGACACGGACGAGCTGGTCCGTACCGGCACGGCGGGGCTGCTGTACGCGTGGGTGCCGCTCGGCGGGGCGCTGCTGCTGGCCTCGGTGGTGATCGGCGGGGGTCTGCGTCTGACGCGTACGGGGTGGGGCGCGGCGGTGGCGGGCGGGGCGCTGCTGCTGGCGGCGTTCCTCGCGCTGTAGGAGGCCGTGCGCCCCCGGACGAAAGGTGTGAACGCCCCCGTTCCCCGGTGCGGCCCCCGGACGCCGGGGCTGTGGTGTCGCGGATCCGGTGGGGCCGGACGTCGGCCGTCCCCGCGCGGGCCCGGCATCGGCCCGGCCCGCGCGGGGGACCCTGGTCAGCCGGTGTTGCGCAGGCCGGCCGCCACGCCGTTGACCGTGAGCAGCAGCGCCCGTGCCAGCAGCGGGTCCGGGGCCTCGGCCCGCCCCGCCGCCGCGCGCTGCCGGGCCAGCAGCGAGACCTGGAGGTAGGAGATCGGGTCCAGGTAGGCGTCCCGGATGGCGAACGTCTGCTGGAGGACGGGGTTGGAGTCGAGCAGCTTCTGGCCGCCGGTGATCCGCAGGACTTCCCGCACGGTCAGTTCGTGCTCGGCCTCGATGGTGTGGAAGACGTGCCGCAGCTCCTCGGGGACCAGTGTTTCCACGTAATGGCGGGCGATCCGCAGGTCGGTCTTGGCCAGCGTCATCTCGACGTTGGAGATGAAGTTCCGGAAGAAGTGCCAGTGCTCGTGCATCTCGTCGAGGACGGCGGCGGGGCCGGCCTCGCGCAGTGCCTTGAGGCCGGAGCCGACGCCGAACCAGCCGGGCACGATCTGCCGGGACTGCGTCCAGCCGAAGACCCACGGGATGGCCCGCAGCCCGTCGAGTCCGGCGCCGGAGTCGGGGCGGCGGGAGGGGCGGGACCCGAGGTGCAGGTCGGCGAGCTGGTCGACGGGGGTGGCGGCGAAGAAGTACGCGGGCAGGTCCGGGTCCTCCACCAGCCGGCGGTACGCGGAGTGGGCGGCGTCGGAGACCGTGTCCATGGCCGCGTCCCAGCGGGCGAGCGCCTCGTCGGACTGGCGTGGCGCGGTGTGCAGGGCGGATGCCTGGAGGGTGGCGGCGACGGTGAGTTCCAGGTTCTCCCGGGCGAGGGAGGGGATCAGGTACTTGTCGGAGATGACCTCGCCCTGCTCGGTCACCTTGATCTCGCCCTCCAGCGTGCCCCAGGGCTGGGCGAGGATCGCGTCGTGCGAGGGGCCGCCGCCGCGGCCGACGGTGCCGCCCCGGCCGTGGAAGAGGCGCAGCCGTACGCCGTGGCGGTGGGCGACGTCGCGCAGCCGCCGCTGGGCGCGGTGGATCTCCCACTGGGAGGTGGTGATGCCGCCGAACTTGGAGGAGTCCGAGTAGCCGAGCATGACCTCCTGGACGTCGCCGCGCAGGGAGACGAGCCGGCGGTAGGACGGGTCGGCGAGCATCTCGTCGAGGATGACGTCGGCGGCGCGCAGTTCGTCCGTGGTCTCCAGGAGCGGAACGATGCCGATCTTGGCCCAGCCGCCGTGCAGGTCGATCAGGCCGGCTTCGCGGGCGAGGACGGCGGCGGCGAAGACGTCGTCGGCGCCCTGGCACATGGAGATGATGTAGGACTCGATGACTTCGGGGCCGAAGCGTTCGAATGCCTGGCGGATGGTGTGGAAGACGCCGAGGGTCTTCTCGCCCGCCGCGTCGAGGGGCGCGGGGGTGGGGGCGAGCGGGCGGCGTGAGCGGAGTTCCTTGGCGAGGAGCTTCTGCCGGTACTCGCGCGGCATGTCGGTGTAGCGCCAGGACTCCTCGCCGAGCCGGTCGAAGAGCTGGCCGAGGGCGTGGTGGTGGGCGTCGGCGTGTTCCCGCACGTCCATGGTGGCGAGCTGGAGGCCGAACGCGGCGAGGGTGCGGATCGTACGGTCCATGCGGCCGTCGGCGAAGAGGCCGCCCCGGTGTTCGCGCAGGGAGGTCTGGATGAGGGTGAGGTCGTCGAGGAGTTCCGCGGTGCCGAGGTAGTCGCGGCCGCTCTGGTGCGGGGTGCCCTTGGCGAGGCGTTCGCGGGTGTTGACGAGCTTCTGGCGGATGCAGGTGGCCTTGAGGCGGTAGGGCTCCTCGGCGTTGAGGCGCTTGTAGCGGGGGCTGATCTCGGGCAGCTGGTCGAGGTCGCCGCGGAGGGAGGCGAGCAGTTCGTCGGTGGCGCCGGTGTAGCGGATGGAGTTGGAGAGCTGTCCGCGCAGGTGGTCGACGAGTTCGAGGGCGTCGGTGATGCCGTGTTCGTGCTGGAGTATGAGCACGTCGCCGGTGACCTGGGGGGTCACGTTGGGGTTGCCGTCGCGGTCGCCGCCGATCCAGGTGCCGAAGGTGAGGGGGCGGGTGCCGGGGGGCAGCTCGACGCCGACGCGGGCCAGTTCGCCGACGAGGTCCTCCAGGACGTCGCCGACCGCGCCCACGTGGAGTTCGTCCAGGTAGTAGATGGCGTTGCGGGCCTCGTCGGCCGGTTCGGGGCGGACGACGCGCAGTTCGTCGGTCTGCCAGATCAGGTCGATGCACTCGGCGAGCCGCAGGTCGTGGCGGCGCCGGTCGGAGGGGATGACGGGTGCTTCGAGGAGTTCGGCGATCCGGCGGAGCTTGTTGAGGACGGAGCGGCGGGCGGCTTCGGTGGGGTGCGCGGTGAAGACGGGGCGCACGTTGAGGTTCTTGACGGTCTCGCGCAGGTGCTCGGGGTCGGCGTCCTTGAGCCGGTCGGCGGTACGGGCCAGGAGGCCGCCCTCGGCGGCGCGCCGCTCGCGCATCTCGCGGCCTCGGTGCACCTGTTCGGTGACGTTGGCCAGGTGGAAGTAGGTGGAGAAGGCGCGGACCAGCTTGGCCGCGGTCTCCAGATCGGTGTGGCCGAGCAGGTCGGCGGCGGCTTCGCCGTCCTCGCGCGTGAGGGCGCGTACCCGCTCGACGAGGTCCAGCAGTTCGGGTCCCTCCTGGCGGACGAGCGTCTCGCCCAGCAGGTCACCTAGACGGCGGATGTCGGAGCGCAGCTCCGGGCTGGCGGATGGGGTCTGGTCGGCACTGCTCACAGGTGCGGCTCCTTGCAGTGTTTGAGCACGTCTGGAGGTTTCTGGAGAGTTCAGACCGTCCGGCGGTCTGGGCGGACCGCGCTGTCCGACGCACCAAGGATAGGCGCCCTTCGCCGGACGTTATCCACAGGCTGGTTGCCGCGACGCCGCACGCTGCCATACTTACGATGCCGTAGGTTACGCACCCGTATCCCGACATCCTGGCATCCGCCCCGCTTGGGCGTCACCTCTCCGGTCCTGCCCACGCCTCGCCCCACTCGTTCGTCCACCGCCCACACCGCTCCCCTTCATCACCTTCATCACCACCCTCTTCACCGTCCCCAGGGGATCTCATGACGACACCTCCCGACGTACTCGACGACTCCTCCACCCCGTCACCCAACGAGTCCGGATCGACACTTTCGGCGACGATGGGGGCCGACAGCAAGGGGTCGGTGGAGCAGATCGCGCTGATGCTGTTCATCGCCGTGCCCTTCCTGGCGCTGCTGGCGGCCGTCCCGCTGGCCTGGCGCTGGGGGGGTGTGAGCTGGCTCGACCTGGGGCTGATGGCGGGGATGTACTTCATCGGCTGTCATGGCGTGACGATCGGCTACCACCGCCATTTCACGCACGGCTCGTTCAAGGCGAAGCGGCCCCTGCGGATCGCGCTCGCGGTGGCCGGGTCGCTGGCTGTCGAGGGCCCGCTGGTGCGGTGGGTGGCGGATCACCGCAAGCACCACAGGTTCTCGGACGCGGAGGGCGACCCGCACTCGCCGTGGCGGTTCGGGGAGACACTGCCGGCCCTGATGAAGGGGCTGTGGTGGGCGCACATCGGCTGGCTCTTCGACGAGGAGCAGACGCCCCAGCACAAGTACGCGCCGGATCTGGTCAGGGACCCGGCCCTGCGCGCCGTCTCGCGCCAGTTCGCGCTGTGGACGGCCGTGTCGCTCGCCGTGCCGCCCCTGGTGGGCGGGCTGGTGACGATGTCGTGGTGGGGCGCCTTCACGGCGTTCTTCTGGGGGTCACTGGTTCGGGTGGCGTTGCTGCACCACGTGACGTGGTCGATCAACTCGATCTGTCACGCGGTGGGCAAGCGGCCGTTCAAGTCCCGGGACCGGTCGGGCAATGTGTGGTGGCTGGCGGTGCTCTCCTGCGGCGAGTCGTGGCACAACCTGCACCACGCGGACCCGACGAGCGCCCGGCACGGCGTGCTCAGGGGCCAGCTGGACTCCAGCGCGCGGCTGATCCGCTGGTTCGAGCTGCTGGGCTGGGCGACGGACGTCCGCTGGCCGAGCGAGGCACGTCTCGACTCCCGGCGCAAGGCCACGTCGTCGCACCCGGCATGATGGGCACCGTGGCGATAGAAGGCGGTACGAGCGGCAAGAGCGGCCCCGAGAAGACCCGGACCCCGGGCGGCAGGCGCGCCCGCCGGGTCCGTATGACCGGCGCGGAACGCCGCGAGCAACTGCTGGACATCGGCCGCACGGTCTTCGCGGAGAAGGGTTTCGAGGCGACGTCGGTCGAGGAGATCGCGTCGAAGGCGGGGGTCTCCAAGCCGGTGGTGTACGAGCACTTCGGCGGCAAGGAGGGGCTGTACGCGGTGGTGGTGGACCGCGAGATGCGCCAGCTGCTGGACATGGTCACCAGCGCGCTGACCGCGGGCCACCCCCGTGAGCTGCTGGAACAGGCGGCGTTCGCGCTCCTCGACTACATCGAGAGGTACACGGACGGCTTCCGCATCCTGGTCCGGGACTCGCCGGTGGCCCAGTCGACGGGCACGTTCGCGTCGCTCATCAGCGATATCGCCACGCAGGTCGAGGACATCCTGGGCATGGAGTTCAAGGCCCGCGGCTTCGACCCCAAGCTGGCGCCGCTGTACGCGCAGGCCCTGGTGGGCATGGTGGCGCTGACAGGCCAGTGGTGGGTGGACGCGCGCCGCCCGAAGAAGTCGGAGGTGGCGGCGCACCTGGTGAACCTGGCGTGGCACGGGCTGGAGAACCTGGAGCCGAAGCCGCGGCTGATAGGGCACCGGAAGATCTGACGCCGGGCAGTCCGCGGCCCTGTCAGGCCCGGGTGATCGCCTCGTCGATGGCGAAACCCTTGGCGGGGCCCTCCGGGATCACGGCGTCCGTGCCATAGGAGACGCGGTGTTCGTCGGCGTAGATACCCTTCCGGGTGTCGGGGCCCGCCAGCACGACGACCGTGCCGTCCTCGTCGAAGTCGTCGATGAGGACGTACAGCGGAATACCCGCGCGGGCGTACTCCCGGCGTTTGCGGGCCCGGTCACGCTCGGTGTTGCGCTGCCCGGGCGAGACGACCTCGATGACCATGGCGACGCCGGCCGCGTCGACGCCGAGGTTTTCCTCGTCGGGGATCTCGTCCAGGTCCCTTGGGGCGACGAACAGGTCGGGGATCCAGACCTTCCGGCGGTGGATGACGTTGCCGTCATGCCACACCGCGTGGTCACCGCCCTCAAGGTGGGCCTCCAGCGCCCTGCGGAGACGGTTGATGAGAACGGTATGACGACGACGACCGGTTGGCGACACTTCGATGGTTCCCTCGATGATCTCGGCCCGGTAGCCCTCGGGGAGTTCCATGGTCTTCCACGTCTGCCACAGGATCTCGTCCAGTTCGGGGACCGGCGTGGGCGTGTTGTCCGTCACCGGCATCACCTCATGTGCGAGAGCGGTCATCGTGAAGCACCTCCTCCATCAGTTTGGGCGCAGGCACCACTACGGCACAAGCGACACCGTGACGCTACGGATCCGTCGCGTCACCGAGGGTGGATCGACCGACGATCACCAGAATGGGTGACTGTCGCGTCGCGGCTGTCAGGCCGCCGTGCGGGCCACCGCGAAGACGCGGCGGAAGGGGAAGACCGTGCCGTGCGGGGTCGGGGGGTAGGCGGTGCGGAGGAGGGCCCGGTATTCCTCGGTGAAGTCCGCCGCCGCCTGCTCGTCGTCCGCGAGCGCGGTGAGGACCGGGCGCAGGGCCGTGCCCTTGGTCCAGTCGAGGACCGCGTCCTCGCCGGTGAGCAGTTGGAGGTAGGTGGTCTCCCAGACCTCCACCGCGCAGCCGAGGTCCAGCAGGCGGGCGAGGTAGTCCGCGGGCTCCAGGACGGCCGCCCGGTTGCGGACGGCGGTGGCCAGGCGGTCGCGCCAGCGCGGGGCGGCGCACAGGTCGGCGAGGAGGGCGTGGCTGGGGGCGGCGAAGTTGCCGGGGACCTGGAAGGCGAACGTGCCGCCGGGCGCCAGGGCCTCGATCCAGCGGGGGAAGGAGTCGGCGTGCCCGGGGACCCACTGGAGCGCGGCGTTCGAGACGATCAGGCCGTACGGCTCGTCGGGGGTCCAGGCCGTCGCGTCGGCGGCCCGGAAGTCCATGGTGCCGCCGCCGGCCGTGGGGCCCTCGTAGTCCTTCCTCGCCTTGGCGAGCATCTCCGGGGAGTTGTCGAAGCCGGTGACGCGGGCGGCCGGCCAGCGGTCCGTGAGGAGCGCGGTGACGTTGCCGGGGCCGCAGCCGATGTCGGCGATCCTGACCGTCCCGTCGGCGCCGCGCGGGGGCTCGGGGACGCGGGAGAGGAGGTCCAGGAAGGGGCGTGTCCGGTGCCCGGAGTGGCGCAGGTACTGGTGCGGGTCCCAGGTGGGCGCGGCGGGCGCCGCGGCGCCCGCCGCCCCGGTGTCCCGGCCGGATCCGGCGGCCGGAGTGGTGTCCGGGTGGTCCGACGGACCCGCGGACGGGCCTGGGTTCGGGCCTGGGTTCGGGCCTGACGACGGTGTGGAACGCGGCGCGGAACGCATGGTCTTGCCCCTGTCGCGGGTACGGCGCGGCCGGGCGGGCGCCCGGCGTCGACCACCATGCCGCCCACATCTCTTGACGTCAAGAGACTTCATGTCGACAGACCCTCTACACTGATCGTCATGGAGGACGAGGTCGACCGTCTGGTCGCGGCTTGGCGCCGGGAGCGCCCGGACCTCGACGTGGAGCCGCTCGAAGTGCTCAGCCGGGTCAGCAGGCTGGCCCGCCACCTCGACCGCGCGCGGCGGATCGCGTTCTCCGAGCACGGCCTGGAGCCGTGGGAGTTCGACGTCCTGACCGCGCTGCGGCGCGCGGGCGACCCGTATCAGCTCTCCCCCGGCCAGTTGCTGACCCAGACCCTGGTCACCTCGGGCACGATGACGAACCGCATCGACCGGCTCACCAAGAAGGGCCTGGTCGAGCGGGAACCCGACCCGAGCGACCGGCGCGGTGTACTGGTCCGGCTGACCGCCGAGGGGCGGGACCGCGCGGACCAGGCGCTCGCCGGGCTGCTGGAGCAGGAGCGCGCGATCCTCGCCGAGCTCTCCCGCCAGCAGCGCGGCGAACTGGCCTCGCTGCTACGGCAGTTGACCGCCCCGTTCGACAATATTCCCGGCTGAGGGCCGGCGGGACCGTCAGTACGACCGGATGCCCGCCCGGATGCCCGGCGCCGGGAGCCCGCCGACGATCACGGGACCGACCTCAGGGGCTGCTCCGGCGCCTCGGCGGGGCCCACGCCGGCCCGGCGGGCCAGTGCGACGGCGGCCAGGGTCGAGTGCACCCCCAGCTTGCCGAGCACGTTCTGCATGTGCGTACGGACCGTGTGGGGCGAGAGGAACAGGCGCTCGGCGACGGCCTTGCGCCCCAGCCCCGCCACCATGCAGCGCAGGACCTCGCGCTCGCGCGGGGTGAGCGACTCGACCAGCCGCTCGCTGTCGGTGCGGTGCTTGCGGGCGGCCGTCAGTTCCCGCAGGACGCCGGTGAGCAGGGCGGGCGGCAGGTGGGTCTCGTCGCGCAGCACGCCCCGCACGACGGTGAGCAGCCGCTGGAGCGAACAGTCCTTGGCGACCCAGCCGGAGGCTCCCGCCTGGAGGGCCAGGGCGGCCCGGCGCGGGTCGTCCTTCTCGGCGAGGACGACCGACCGGACGTTGGGCTGCGCGGAGCGGACGCCGGCGACGAGCGCGATGCCGTCGACCAGGGCCTGTTCACCGCCGTCCGGGACGGCCCGCGCGACGGGCATCCTGACCGGTCCGCCGCCGACCGGTCCGCCGCCGACCGGTCCCCCGACGACCGGACCACCGGCCGCGGCCGGGAGCTGCCCGCCCGCCTGCCCCGTGGCGTGTCCGGCGCCGTACGACGCCGCCGCCGGACCCGCACCGTACGCCGCCCGGTGGCCGACGACCGGTCCGGGGCCGTACCCCGCGCCGCGGCTCCCACCGGGGCCCGCGCCCGGGCCGCCGAGCGGACCCGGGCCGTGCCCGGCGAACGGTCCTCCCGGTGCGGCCTGCGTCGCGCCGATGACCGTCGCGCCGTTCAGGCCCGCGGCCGGCCCCGGCGCCGACGGCGCGCCCGCGGGCCCCGCCGTCGCGCCGAGATCCGCGTCGACCAGCATCACGTCGAATCTGCGCCCCTCCGCCGCTGCCCGGTCCAGACAGCGCAGCGCGGCGGGGCCGCTGCCGGCCGCCGCGACGTCCACGTCGGGCTCGGCCGCGAGCGCGGCGGCCAGTGACTCGGCGAAGATGCGGTGGTCGTCCACCACGAGAACCCGGATACGTACCAACGCAAACCCCCTGACGGCGGGGAGCGGACTGCGCGGGGCACGGCGCCCGGGAAACGGTTGGGTGCTCCGTCACCAGTACGGCCGCCGCCGTCCTGCCGACCAACACCCCGCCCCGGGCGTCGTACCCGACTTGTCTCCACCCCTGAAACAGCACCGGCCCCCACCGGTGCTGTGCATCAGCGTACGGGCGTGGGGGCGGAGCCGAAGGTAATTCGCGGAACTCGAATGGCCTGGCCGTTTATCGTGCGTCTGAAGTTCGAATAAAGACAGAAGTCGACAATAAATGACATGGAGAGTGTTGTGAATGGTTGAGAACGGCCATTTCGAATCGCTCTCAGAGCACCCGGTGCGCGCCCCTCGACGCGGTCGCCGGGAACACCCTCGGTGCCGTGTACCCCGCCGCGGCGAACGCCTCCTCCACCGATTTCGTCACCGCCGCCGCTTCCGCCTCCTCGACCAGGACGATCGCCGACCCGCCGAAGCCGCCGCCCGTCATCCGTGCCCCCAGGGCACCGGCCGCCGTGGCCGCGGAGACCACCAGGTCCAGTTCGGGGCAGGAGACACGCAGGTCGTCGCGGAGGGACGCGTGCCCCTCGGTCAGGACCGGGCCGACGGCGCGCACGTCGCCGGCGTCCAGGAGCGCGATGACCTGTTCCACGCGGTGGTCGTCGCTCACGACGTGCCGTACGAACGCGCGGACGTCGTCGCTCTCGCCCGCCTCGGCGAGCCGGTCGAGCGCCGCGGGCAGTTCCCCGTACGGCACGTCGCGCAGCGCGCGCACCCCGAGCGCCCGCGCGCCCGCCTCGCACCCCGCGCGCCGCTCGGCGTACGCGCCGTCGCCCAGCGCGTGCTTGACCCGGGTGTCGACCACCAGGAGCCGCAGACCGTGGGCGGCCAGGTCGAAGGGGACCTGACGCCTGCCCAGGTCCCGGGTGTCCAGGTACAGCGCGTACCCGGCGGTGGCGCACGCCGAGGCCATCTGGTCCATGATGCCGCAGGGGACGCCGACGAACTCGTTCTCGGCGCGCTGCGCGAGGACCGCCAGCTCGGCGGCCGGCAGACCGAGTCCGTACAGGTCGTTCAGGGCCAGCGCCGTGACGACCTCCAGGGCCGCCGAGGACGACAGTCCCGCGCCCGTGGGGACGGTCGAGGACAGGTGGATGTCCGCGCCGGGTATCTCGTGCCCCGCGCCGCGCAAGACGTGCACGACGCCCGCCGGGTACGCGGCCCAGCCGGTGCCGGAGCCCGGCACGAGCCCGTCCGGGCCGAGTTCGACCACGCCCTGGGAGACATCGGCGGAGTGCAGGCGAAGGACCCCGTCGGCGCGGCGGGCGACGGCGGCGAGCGCGGTGTGCGGCAGCGCGAGCGGCAGCACGAAACCGTCGTTGAAGTCGGTGTACTCGCCGATCAGGTTGACCCGGCCGGGCGCCGCCCAGACGCCGTCCGGATCGGCGCCGTACAGCTCCCGGAACTCCTCGGCGACGCGCCGGGCGGCGATCGCGTCCCCGCTCTCCGGCCCGGGGTCCGCGACCTCCGCGCCGGCCACCTCAGCACCGGAGACAGCCGTACCCGAGACAGCCGAGTCCGCTGACGCCGTACCTTCGGCCTCCGTACCCGTGACCGCCGCGCCCTGCCGTGCCTCACTCACCCGTGTCTCTCCTCACGCTTCGTTCTCCTCCCCGCCGCGCGCGAACGCCCACGCGTCCGCGACGATGCCCGCCAGGTCGGCGCGGCTCGGGGTCCAGCCCAGGCGGCGGTGGGCCGTCCCGGCGGACGCCACCAGGACGGCGGGGTCACCGGCCCGGCGCTCCGCGACGACCTCCGGCACGGGGTGCCCGGTGACCTCGCGCACGGTCTCGATGACCTCCCGGACCGAGAAGCCGTTGCCGTTGCCGAGGTTGCAGATCAGGTGCTCGCCGGCCACCGCCGCGTCCAGCGCGCGCAGATGGGCCTCGGCCAGGTCCGCGACGTGGATGTAGTCGCGCACGCAGGTGCCGTCGGGCGTCGGGTAGTCCTCGCCGTAGACGGAGATCGACTCGCGCTTGCCGAGGGCGACCTGGAGGACGAGCGGGATCAGGTGCGACTCGGGGTCATGACGCTCACCGGCGGTGGCTCCGGAGCGCGTGCGGTACGCGCCCGCCACGTTGAAGTACCGCAGCGAGACGGCGGCGAGGCCGTGCGCCGCGCACTCGCCGCCGATCATGTGGTCCACGGCGAGCTTCGTCGCGCCGTACGGATTGGTGGGCGCGGTCGGGTCGGTCTCCGTGATCGGGGTGGAGACGGGCTCGCCGTAGGTCGCGGCGGTGGAGGAGAAGACCAGCGTGCGCACGCCGGCGTCGCGCATGGCGGCGAGCAGCGCCATGGAACCGCCGACGTTGTTGTCCCAGTACTTCTCGGGCCTGGCGACGGACTCGCCGACCTGCGAGGAGGCGGCGAAGTGCAGCACCGCGTCGTACGACGAGTCCACCCACTTGGCCGCGTCCTGGACCCGGCCCTCGATGAACTCGGCGCCCGCGGGCACGCCCTCGCGGAAGCCGGTGGAGAGGTCGTCGAGGACGGTCACCTCGTGGCCGGCCTCCAGAAGATGCGCGGCGACCACGCTGCCGACGTATCCCGCACCGCCCGTGACCAGGTACTTCTTGCTCACTCGCTCGCTACCTCTCGCAGTCGCTCGGCCGCGGCCTCCGGCGGCACGTCGTTGATGAACACACTCATGCCGGATTCGGAACCCGCGAGGAATTTCAGCTTGCCGGAAGTGCGGCGGATGGTGAAAAGCTCGAGGTGGAGCGCGAAGTCCGCGCGTCCGGCCGCCCGGAAGGGCGCCTGGTGCCAGGCGGCGACGTACGGCGTGGGCGGTTCACCTTCACCGAAGATCCGGTCGAAGCGCCTCAACAGTTCCAGATAGATCTGTGGAAACTCTGTGCGCGCCTCGTCGTCCAGCCCGCGCAGGTCGGGGACCCGGCGCTTGGGGTAGAGGTGGACTTCGTAGGGCCAGTGCGCGGCGTACGGCACGAAGGCGATCCAGTGCGCGCCCTCCAGCACCACCCGCGTGCCCTCGGCGCGCTCGCGCTCGACGATGTCGTCGAAGAGGTTGCGGCCGGTCTTCTCGCGGTGCTCGCGCAGGGAGCGCAGCATCAGGTTCGCGCGCGGGGTGGCGAAGGGGTACGCGTAGATCTGCCCGTGCGGATGGCCGAGCGTCACGCCGATCTCGGCGCCGCGGTTCTCGAACGGGAAGACGTGCTCGACCTGCGGCAGTTCGGCCAGTTCCGCGGTGCGGTCGGTCCACACCTCCAGGACCGTCCCGGCCTGCTCCTCGGTGAGGTCCTTGAAGGAGGTGTCATGGTCGGAGGTGAAGCAGACCACCTCGCAGCGGCCGGTGTCCCCGGCGAGGGAGGGGAAACGATTCTCGAAGACGACGACGTCGTAGTCGTCCGCCGGGATCTCGCTGAGCCGGCCGTCCCGGGAGGGGCAGAGCGGGCACTCGTCGGCGGGCGGGTGGTACGTACGGCCCTGGCGGTGCGAGGCGATGGCGACCGAGTCACCGAGCAGGACGTCGTGGCGCACCTCGGAGGTGGACGAGGTGGGCCCGAGGGGCCGCTGGTCGACGGCGCCGCGCACGGCGTCGTCGCGGGAGTCGTAATAGACCAGCTCGCGACCGTCGGCGAGCCTCGTCACCGTCTTCTTCATCGGTCGATGCCTCCGAACCGCTTACCCGCTCACCCAACAGAACCGAACACAAGAAATCATAACCCAACAGTCTGGTCAACGCCGAGGTGACGGATGAGGCAGTGGCGCAGTGGGGCGGTCGGGGGCAGGGAGACCCGAGCTGCCGCGGGTTGCCCCGGAGGCGTGGCGGCGGTCGCCTGGAGGGCGTGCCCGTGCCTGCGGGGGCGTGCCGGTTGCCCGTGCCTGCGGGGGCGTGCCGGTTGTCCGGGCGTCTCGGGGTCGTGGCGGCCGGCCGGGCGACCTGGAATCGTGGCGCGGATCGGCGTACGCGGGCTAAGAGCTCGCGCGCCCCTCACGCGGTCCCGCGCCAGGCCCCGCGCCGTTCCCCGCCTCCGCGCCCCCGGCGCCGCGCCGCCTGATCAGCACCGCGCGCTCCAACAGCCCCGTCCGTGCGGCCAGGGCCGCCGCCTCCAGCCGCGACCCCACCCCCAGCTTCATCAGCACCCGTTGCACATGCGTCCGCGCCGTACTGGGCGCGATGCCCATACCGGCCGCGATCAACCGCGTGTCCTCGCCCTCCGCGACCCGTACCAGCACCTCGACCTCGCGCGGAGTGAGCAGCCGCAGCAGGCGCTGGCCCTCGTCGTCCGGCTGGGCCGCCGGGTTGAGCAGTTCGGTGAAGGCGCCCTGGAGCAGCTGCGGCGCCACCGCGGCCTCCCCCGCCCGCGCCTTCACCATGGCGCGCTCGACGCCCTCGATGCGCTCGTCGTGGCGTACGTAACCGGAGGCGCCGGCCGCGAAGGCCGCGGCGATCCCGCGCGGGCTCGGCACCGGCCCGAGCACCACCACCGCCACCTGCGGGCGCTCCCGCTTGATCCGTACGACCGGGTCGAAGACGCCCGGCTCCGCCGGCGCCGCCGTGCCCATCAGGCACACCTCGGGCGCCCTGCTCACCACCAGCTCCGCGGCGCCCGCCGTGGGCGCCGCCGCCGCGAGCACCCGGTGCCCGCGCAGTTTGAGCGCCGAGGCGAGCGCCTCCGCCAGCAGCCTGTGGTCGTCGACCACCATGAGCCGCACGCCCATCGAACAATCCCCCTCCCCGCCGGCCCCGTTCCGTGCTGGACCCCGCGCCCCCCGGCCTCCTGACCCGGCAAGCTACACGCTTGTTCGACGTCGCGCGCCCCCTAACGGCCAGAAGCCCCCCGGATTGCCGAATTCCCCGTCGTTCAGCCCGCGTTGGGCACGAGGAAGAGATATGGAAGGGCAGCGGCCGGAGACGCGGAAGGGCCCCGGCCCGTGCCGGGCCGGCGGACGATGTCCGGCGGAACGGCACGGGCCGGGGCCCTGATCGCGCGGCACACGAGTGCGGCACGTGGGCGCGGCACACGGGCGCGGCACACGGGCCGCGCCGCGTCAGTCTCCGGCAGTCGTGAACGCGACCGCGAGGTACGACTTGTCGTCCAGCGAGGTCTCTCTCGGCTTGCTCAGCATCTTGTCGGAGATGAACATCCGGCCCTTCCCGTAAAGGATCTCGGAGTACTCCAGCGAGAAGCTGGTCTCCGCGTCCCGGACCGCCTCGTCCGCCGGATTCTCCAACAACACCGTCTGCTTGAACGTGCTGCCGTCGATCGAGACGATCTGGCCGCCCTTGTCGTACGGGGGCACCTTGTACGCGATGATGTTGCCGCCGTCCATCCGCAGCGGAACCATCGAGTAGCGGTCGCCCGCGTCCGCCCGGTCCGAGGTGGACTTGCCGGTGGCCAGGTCGAAGGAGACGATCTCGTTCGTGTCGCCCGTCGCGCTGCTGCCCTCGTGCTCCTCGGTCGGAACGTAGAGCCGGCCGTTGCCGACGGCGAGTTGCTGGCACTGCTCGACCTCGGTGGATCCGCACCGGCCGCCGTACTTGTCGGCGTCGGCCGGGATCTTGGCCCGTAGCCTGCCGGTCTTCTCGTCGATCGAGAAATAGTCCGAGATGCTGCTGCCGTCGTCCGCGACGTCACCGACGTTGGCGGCCACCACCAGCGGCTTGGTCGAGACGACAGCCGTCCACTCGACACCCGCGGGCATCTTGAACGAGGAGATCGGGGCGCCGGTTTCCGGGTTCATGTACTGGACGGTGAGCTGCGGGTCGTCGTACGTACCGCACTTGCGGACCGCGACCAGGGCCGGACCGCCGGCGTACCCCTGGTCGTAGCAGCCGTCGGCGGTGACCTCGGGCTTCCAGCGGACCGTTCCGTCGGCGATGTCGAAGGCGGCGCCGCCGTCCGTGCCACCGGCCGCGACGGTCTTCCCGCTCAGGGTGATCTCGTCGTACTTGACCTTGTCGTCACCCGCGTTGGACGCCTTGACGGACGTGCTCCAGGCCAGCTTCCCGGCCGCGAGGTCGATCACGCCGACCTCGGTGCACGGCTGGTAGCTCTTGCCCTTGGTGACCTTGGCCGCCTCGAAGGCGATCGCCGTCTTGTTGTCGTCGGTGACGTGCTTCGTCGCGGCGCAGACCTGGCCGGGCAGCGGGATCGTCCAGAGCTGGCCGCCCGTCTTGATGTCGTAGCCGACGACCTGGTTGACGCCGGTCTTCACGTACGCCGTGTCGGTCAGCCAGGAGCCGTCCACCGCGGTCACGTCGGTGACCTTGGGCACGGGCAGTTGGAAGCCGACCTTGGCCGCGGGGTTGTCCGGGGCCTTCTCCTTGCCGGGCCCGTCCGGGGCCTTGCCACCGCCCTCGGAGGAGCCCGACGAGCCGCCCTTCGCCTCGTTCTTCGGGTCGTCGCCGCCGTCGGACGAGGCGAACCATATGCCGCCGCCGATGATCAGCACGACGGCGACGGCCGCGGCGATGATGATCTGCATCTGGGCGGTCAGCTTCTTGCCGCCCCCGCCGCCGGGGCCACCGCCCTGTTGGAGCGGCTGCGTGTACGGGCCCTGCCGGCCGTACGGACCGGGCTGACCGTACGGAGGACCGGGCTGGGCGTACGGGCCGGGCTGGGCGTAGGGACCAGGCTGACCGTACGGGCCCGGCGGCTGCTGGCCCGGCTGACCGGGCTGGCCGGTCTGACCCGGGTACCCGTAGCCCGGCTGCTGCTGCGGATATCCGTACCCCGGCTGGCCGGGCTGGGTCGGCTGACCCGGTTGCTGCTGCGGATAGCCGTATCCCGGCTCGACCGGCCGGCCCGGCTGGCCCGGCTGGCCCGGCTGGCCCTGCGGTGCGGACGGCGGCTGCGCCGGAGGCTGCGGAGGCGGCCCGGCCGGGGGTGGCCCGGCCGGGGGTGGCCCGGCCGGGGGCTGTCCCGCCGGAGGCGGCGGGGTGCCGTACCCGCCCGGCGGCGGGTCCTGCGGAGCGCCGAACCCTCCCTGCGGGGACTTGTGCGGTTCACTCGGTGGCTGCTGTGGAGGCTGGGGCGGCTGGGGCGGCTGCGTCATGGCGTACGTCGTACCTCGGAGAAGAAGTCACGGAAAGGGAAGCGCGCGTCTGGAAGCCGCGCACAGGGCGAGCGGGAGAAGGGAAGGAACCGGAAGAGAGGAAGAGAAGGCGAGGACGCGCCCGGGACCTGATCAGTCCTCGAAGGCCATCATCGTCTTCGTCTGCTTCTCCTCCTCGTCGCTGCTCGCGCTGACCCGGCCGCTGGCCAGGTAGAACCGGCCGTCCGCGTACAGCATCTTCGGCGAGTAGAACGACGACTCGATCTCGGACGTGGCGGCCGGGTGCCGCTGGATCACCTTGGGCGCGCCACCGGTCGGGGCGATCGTCGCGACCGAGCCGCCCTCGTTGTACGAGGCGCTCATGTAGACGAGGACCTTGCCGTCCTCCATGCCCATCGGCTCCATCTCGCGGCCCTCGGGCGCCTTGGAGCGCCACTTCGCCTTGCCGGTGTCGAGGTTGAAGGCGACGACCTCGTTGGTCGCCGAACTTCCGCTCTCGTCGGGCTCGGTCGACATGTAGAAGGTGTTCGCGTCGGCCGCGACGCCGGTGCAGCCTTCCAGGTTCTCGCCGAACACGACGAAGGAACCCACGCAGCGCGGCGCGAACTTGTCGTCGCCGCCGTCGATCTGCGAGCGCGCCGAGCCGTCCGCGTTGAGCGCGAGGATGCTCCAGCTCTTCTCGTCGTCGTTCTTGACGGAGACGACGAGCGGGTTGACCGAGTAGGCCTTGTCGACGGTCCAGTTCTCCTTGAGCTTGTACGTCCACTTGGCCTTGCCGGTGGCGGGGTCGAGCTCCTGTATCTGGTTCTGCTCGGTGTCGTAGTCGGCCGTGGGACAGCTCTCGGCGGCTATGAGCTTGGCGCCGCCGGCGAACGCGTAGGGCTGGCACTCGCCCGGCAGTTTGCCGAACAGTTCCGTGCCGTCGCTCACCCGGTAGGCGTCGGAGTTGCCGGTGCGGGCGGCGGTGACCGTGTCCCCGCTGATGGCCAGCGTGATGTCGCCCAGCATGTCGAAGTTGCCGCGCTCGGCGACCTCCTTCTTCCAGCCGCCCTTGCCGTTCGTGGCGTCCACCATCTGCAACTGGTTGCACTTGGCCTTGTCGCTGGTCCCGCTCTTGTACGCGATCACGAGCTTGCCGTCGGCCGTGGGCGTCTGGGGGGCCGCGCACACCTCGGCGGGCAGCGTCAGCGTCCACTTCTTCTTGCCGTCGGCGGCCGAGTAGCCCGCGATGCTCTTGAACATGGCCTTCACGACGGTGTCCCCGACGATCCACGGGCCGTACACGTCCGCGCCGTTGCGCGGCAGGTCCACGTCGTTGGTCTGGAGCCAGGAGATCTTGGACTCGCCGTCCTTGCGCCCGGCGTTGAGATCGTCCTCCGCCGCGCGGCCGCCGCCGGTCCCGTCACCCTTGTCGATGCCGGACGAACCCTTGCGCTTGGCGTCCCCGCTCTCGCCCGCTACGGGCTTGGAGCCGCCCTCGTCGTCGCCGCTGAGGGCGAACCACGTTCCGCCGCCTATGACGAGCAGCGCGGCGGCGGCCGAGGCGACGATGATGCCGGGCTTGCCCTTGAAGAAGTCCTTGCCGCCGCCACTGCCGCTGCCGCCGCCGGGCGGGGGTGTCGGGGCGCCGGGGTACTGCTGGGGCGGGTAGCCGCCGCCGTACGGTCCGGCCTGCTGGCCGTACGGTCCGGGCTGCTGGGCGTACGGCCCTGCCTGCTGACCGTAGGGACCGGGCTGCTGGCCGTACGGTCCGGGCTGGGCGTAGGGGCCCGGCTGCTGGCCCGGCGGGCTCTGGGGCGGCTGCTGGCCGTACGGTCCCGGCTGCGGGGCCTGGGGGTAGCCGTACCCGGGCTGTGCGGGCGGCTGTTGCGGATATCCGTACCCCGGCTGGGCCGAACCGGGTTGTGCGGCACCGGGCGGCCCCGGTGGAGCCTGGGGCGGCATCTGTGGCGCCCCCTGCGGGGGCGGCGGGCTCTGGGGCGGCGGTCCCTGCGGGGCCTGCGGCGGGCCGGTCGGGGCCTGCGGCGGCGGATCCTGCGGAGCGCCGAAGCCTCCCTGCGGCGGTTGCTGGTCGGGCGGCTGGGTCATCAGCGCTTCCCCCTTTTTCATACGGACCGCCGCCCGGTCGGCCTCCCCCGCGATTCCGGTGGTTGACCTCCGGAATGGAGCGATTCGGGCGGTGGTTTCCGCATCGTCACATCAGTCGAGCGGGGCATTCTTTGTATCACTCGGACCCCACTACAGGAGGGCCGGTCCCGCCCCTGTACCCAAGGGAGGACCGGCCCGTGATGCGGTCGTTATGGCCTCTGCACGCGGTCTCTACAGGTCGGCTCAGGCGCTCTCCGCGAGCTCCAGCCACCGCGTTTCCAACTCTTCCCGGGTGCCCGCGAGTTCACGGAGCTCACCGTCCAGTTTCGCCACCTTCTCGAAATCCGTGGGGTTGTCGGCGATCTCCTGGTGAAGGGCCGCCTCCCGGTCGGAGAGCTTGTCCAGCTGCCGCTCGATCTTCTGGAGCTCCTTCTTCGCGGCGCGGCTGTCCTTGGCGGAGGACACGCCGGTCCCGGCTCCCGAGCCGGCCCCTGAGCCGGATCCGCCCCCCGCGACGGAACGCGCGCCGGACGACCGGCCGGCCTGCCCGGCCCGGGCGGACGACGAGGAGCCCGCGGGCGAGGCGACCGACGAAGCGGAAGCGGCCGATGCCTCGGCCTGCTTCGCGCGCCGTTCCAGGTACTCCTCGATCCCGCGCGGCAGCATCCGCAGGGTCATGTCCCCGAGCAGGGCCATCACCTTGTCGGTGGTGCGCTCGATGAAGAACCGGTCGTGGGAGATCACGACCAACGAGCCCGGCCAGCCGTCGAGCAGGTCCTCGAGCTGGGTGAGCGTCTCGATGTCGAGGTCGTTGGTCGGCTCGTCCAGGAAGAGGACGTTCGGCTCGTCCATCAGCAGCCGCAGCAGCTGGAGCCGGCGCCGCTCACCGCCGGAGAGGTCCCCGACGGGCGTCCACTGCTTCTCCTTCGTGAAACCGAACTGCTCGCACAGCTGGCCCGCGGTCATCTCCCGGCCCTTGCCCAGGTCGACCCGGTCCCGTACCCGCTGAACCGCTTCGAGGACCCGCAGCGCCGGGTCGAGCTCGGCCACCTCCT
This sequence comes from Streptomyces hebeiensis, assembly GCF_052983195.1. Classification (NCBI taxonomy): domain Bacteria; kingdom Bacillati; phylum Actinomycetota; class Actinomycetes; order Kitasatosporales; family Streptomycetaceae; genus Streptomyces; species Streptomyces hebeiensis. The sequence goes on along the minus strand of NZ_CM129812.1, from coordinate 4,662,081 downwards.
GGGAGAGGTACGCGAGCCGGACCGTCTTGCCGACGACGACCCGGCCGGCCGCCGGTTGCGCGTCGCCCTGGGTACGGGCGGCCTCGGCGAGCGCGCTCAGCAGCGAGGTCTTGCCCGCGCCGTTCACCCCGACCAGGCCGATCCGGTCGCCGGGGCCGAGCTGCCAGGTGAGGTGACGGAGCAGTACCTTCGGCCCGGCCTGGACGGTCACGTCCTCCAGGTCGAAGACGGTCTTGCCGAGCCGCGCGTTCGCGAACCTCATCAGCTCGGAGGTGTCACGGGGCGGCGGGACGTCGGCGATCAGGTCGTTGGCCGCCTCCACCCGGAACCGCGGCTTGGACGTACGGGCGGGCGCGCCCCGGCGCAGCCAGGCCAGCTCCTTGCGCACCAGGTTCTGCCGCTTGGCCTCCTCCGTCGCGGCGATGCGCTCGCGCTCGGCGCGGGCGAAGACGTAGTCGGAGTAGCCGCCCTCGTACTCGTGCACCACGCCGCGCTGGACGTCCCACATGCGCGTACAGACCTGGTCGAGGAACCACCGGTCGTGCGTCACGCAGACGAGGGCGGACCTGCGGGCCCGCAGGTGCCCCGCCAGCCAGGCGATGCCCTCGACGTCGAGGTGGTTGGTGGGCTCGTCCAGCACGATCAGGTCGGGCTCGCCGATGAGGAGCTTGGCGAGCGCGATCCGGCGCCGCTCACCGCCGGAGAGCGGGCCGATGACGGTGTCGAGCCCCTGGGGGAACCCGGGCAGGTCGAGCCCGCCGAACAGCCCGGTGAGCACGTCCCGGATCCGCGCGCTGCCGGCCCACTCGTGGTCGGCGAGATCCCCGATGACCTCGTGCCGGACGGTGGCCCCGGGATCGAGCGAGTCATGCTGGGTCAGCACCCCGAGCCGCAGCCCGCCACTGTGCGTGACGCGCCCGGTGTCGGCCTCCTCCAGCTTGGCGAGGAGACGGATGAGGGTCGTCTTGCCGTCCCCGTTACGGCCCACGACACCGATCCGGTCGCCCTCGGAGACGCCGAGGGAAACACCGTCGAGCAGCGCACGGGTGCCGTACACCTTGGTGACTGTCTCGACATTGACCAGATTGACGGCCATCAACGCTCCTGTACGGGGGGATCGGTCAGCGTCCCAGCGTAGTCGCCGTGAGCGGAGCGTTGGTCTTGGGCGAAACGTCGGCCGCTTCACCCCCTGGCCCCGCCCACCTCGTGGTCCCTCGCCCGGCGAAACCGACTGACCAGTAGGATTGGCGCAGAGTATTCAAGACGCTACGGACCGACATGGGGGCCGAATGGGCTGGGACCTCAACATCTCCGCAGGCGAGCTCAGGGCGTCGGCGGGGGCGGCGGACAGCCTGGTAACGGATCTGCAGCCGTTCCTGCGGAAGGCACTCGCCGATCTGACGGACGCGTCCGTGACATTCCGCGACTGGACGGCAGGCCCTCGGATGGCGGAGACGAGCGACGGCTGGGGCAGCGCACTCGGCGCTCTCCGCGACGACCTGTCGCTGCACGCGGTGGGTATGCGCATGCTCGCTGACGGTCGCGACATCATGGAACAGGACGTCATCAGCTGTTTCAGAGGCTGGTGAGACCGAAGAATGCCGAAGAACTTCACACGCCTGTTCAACCAGGACTTCTCCGATCTCGATGCTGCGATTTCTTCTTGGAAGAAGCTCGCCGAAGCTCTGGGCACAACCCAGACCGACAGCGGTAAGCGAGTGACGGGACCGCTCCGGAAGGCGGGCTGGTCCGGAGTCAGCGCCACGTACGGCTTCGAGGCGATGGAAGCGACCGAGAGCAAGCTCGGCACGGCACGGCTGAACGTCCAGCTGATCGCCACCACCTTGGCCGCCTTGCAAACCAAGATGCAGGCGGCGAAGCGCAAGCTGCGCAACGCCGTGGCCGACGCTGAAGAAGCGGGGCACAAGGTCCGAGACGACGGCTGGGTGGAGCCGAAGCAGGCCGTGGATGCCAAGTACCACAACGATGGGGACTACGAAGACCTGCAACAGCAGGCCAACGCGGGCCTGGGCGGCTTCCGCGCCCGCATCGACGACGCCCTCTCCGACGCCGATACGGCGAGTTACGAAGCGGCCGAACTACTCCACCAGATCGACCCGTTCGACCTCGACAAGCGACACGGCGGCACGAGCGCCCAGGAGGACGCGGGGCGGGTCGCCGAATTCGCCGGGATCAACAAGAAGGACATCCCGGACGGGAAAAACCCAAAGGAGGCTGCCGAGTGGTGGGCGCGCCTGGACGATGACAGGCAGAATTTCTACCTCGCCGCGTTTCCTGATCAGATCGGCGCGCTGGACGGGCTTCCTGCGACAGTCCGGGACCAGGCCAACCGGACGACACTCGACATCCAACTCAACGACTACGCGATGCGAGAGAGCGGTCTCGGATTCCACGACCGCAGCAGCTACCGATCACTCAGCGCTCTCAAAGACCGCTTGGAGAGATCGGAAACCGGGCCCTCCTACAAGCAGCTGTATCTGCTCGGCATAAGCACGGAAGGGGACGGCCGAGCAATCGTCGCGATCGGCAACCCGGACACGGCCAAGCACACAGCGGTCCAGGTACCGGGTACGGCGAACCAGTTGGACAACTTCGGCGGCCAGATCGAGCGGGCCGACAAGCTGCAGAAGGCAGCGAGCGACTGGACTGCAGGCAAGCAGAACGATGTCTCGATTATCTCGTGGCTGGACTACAACGCTCCGGAGCTCAATGTGCGGAGGCTGCGAGAGGCCGAGATCAATCTCGGTATCGCCACCGACGGACGTGCCACAAGCGGAGCTGAAGATCTACGCAGCTTCACACACGGTCTTCGCGCAGCCCATGAAGGCGAGCGCACACATCTGACCGTCCTCGCCCACAGTTACGGCTCCACAACTGCAGGCGCCGCCGACGCCGGGAGCAAGGGGCTGGATGCCGATGACGTGGTTGTCCTGGGTAGTCCAGGCCTGACAGTCGAGCGAGCAGATCAGCTCAATATCGACTCGAAAAACTTGTGGGTAGGTGCGGCGCCGGACGATCGCGTCTCCAACTGGGCCTCCGACCTCTCACTGGGCGCCGACCCGAAACAGCCAGAATTCGGTGCGCAAAGAATGTACGTAGACACAAGCGGGCACAACGGCTACTGGAATGAAGGCAGCCAAAGTTTGGTGAACCAAGGACGCATCATCGCCGGCAAGCTACCGATAGACGGAGGGCAGGGCTGATGACTGCGGCGCGAACTTCTCCCTCAGCGATAGTTCGGGGCGCCACAGCCCTGACCCTGACCCTACTCATGGGAGGCTGCATGTCCGACGACAGCATCAACGATCCGCTGCCCAGAATGAGCAAGGAGAAAGCCGAAACGTGGGCCAGGCACTGGGTCGAGTCCATGGCACGGACAGCCAAGGCGGAGATCGAACCTGAGGCCGACCCAGAACTGCCCCCAGCCAACTTCACCAATTGCGTCGGAAAAAACAACGAGGTATCCGAAGACGGACGATACACCCTGCATTACAGTGTGCGCGCCAAGCTCCCCAAAGATCGACACGCCGACGCTATCCGGGCAATCAAAGACACGCTCACGGATAAGGGATTCAAAATCCAAGGATATCGATCCGATCCAAGCAAGGACCCTGCAAACCTGGTGGATGCGACGCACCCAAAGGACCAACAGTTCGTCTCCGCAGGGGACGTGACGGACAACCTCATCGTTCTGATCGTCAACACCCCCTGCCTCCTCCCACCCGGCGCCAAGCAGCAACAGTTCTGACTCCGGCACCAAGCCCGCCCGCCCGACCCAGGACAGTCACCGCCCTGGTCCCCCGGCCCGCCGAGCACGGCGAAGGCGGGCCAAGACGAGAAGCGCGCCCCACATCTCCGGCGATGTCCCGACTGTGGGGTGCGCCGTTGCGGTAAGCGGTACGGGGGACGCATTACCCGGCGCCCGTGAGCCGCCGGACGGGCGGCGCCGCGCGAAGACCTGACCCCCAGTTGGCTGATCAGCTGGTCAAGGTACGCATGGGGCAGCAGGCGGAGATCGATGAAGCCAGGCCACCTACGCAGCCATCATCTGAGAACCCGTCATCACGCACCCACTGGTCGACACGGATGGTCATCGTGAACAGTTGGCTCACCAAGAATCGCGCCTTCAGCGTCTGAGGGCGCCGTATACGCAACAGCGCACGCAAAAGAGGCCCCCGGCGCCGGGGGCCTCGGCCAGGACGGCGACCCGGCCGCTTCGCGCCGATCGTGCGGTCAGCGCCGGTCCGATCGCGTGGCATCGCCGAGCCGGTCCTGACCCGGCGCAGCGCCGTCTGCGGCAGGCACGTCCGCCGCCACGTGGCCGGGTACGGCGCCGGCACCGGACCGGCTGTAACGGTGCCGACAGCGGCGCACCAGGGCCGGCAGCCAGGGTGCGACGCCGAGGACCGCCAGCAGGGACAACAGCGGCAGCCGCCACCACTCCGAGACGGACGCGGGCGGCGCGGGCGGCGGGAGTGGTGGGTCCGCTACCCAGGGTCGGGCGGTCTTCGACCAGGCCAGGAACGCGTCACCGATCGGGACCAGCCCGAAGGCGTACCGCTTGGTCCACGGGGTGTCGAGCGGCAGTCCCAGCAACTCGCAGTAGGCCGCCAGCGCCGACGCGAGCCGGTCGTCGCCATGGACCTGGGCCGCCCCGATGGTGACCACGGTCGCCGACGCGCTCACGCCCAGGGGCAGCGGACCGGAGTCGACGTCGGCCGGGCCGTCCGTGCCTTTCGGGTACTCCCGTACCGCCGGTCCGAGGGCCAACGGAGAGTCGACGAACCGGTCGCGGAAACGCCGGTACTGCTCATCCGCGAACTCCGGGTCGACGTCGACGAGGAAGCGCTGGATGAGGCTCTGCGAGCTGCCCCTGGCCGACTCCAGCGGATCGCCGGTGTCCGGATCGGCCCGGTGCGGCAGCAGGCCGGTCCCCGGGTCGGTCCGTTCGCGCGCCGCCCGGAGCCACCGGGTGACGGTGCCGTCGAAGCGGGCCGGCAGCAGCGTGTCGTGCAGCCGCAGCGAGGCGATCGCCACGGTCGAGTCGACGGGCCACGCCTGCCCTGGGTACGCCGCCAGGTACGGGGAGTCCGAGGCGTCGAACGCCGCCGCGAGCGCGGCGGAGTCGGCGGCGAACCTGCGTACCTCGACGGGGTCGCGCTCCCCGGCCGACTGGAGGCTCAGCACCCCGCCGCGCAGCCAGTTGCTCCAGCCCCGGTAGAAGACTCCGTGCGAGGGGGTGAGGTCCGGGCTGAACGGGGCGCGGCCCGACGGGGATTTCAGCCGCTCCAGCGCCCACCGCGCCTCGCGCAGCGCCGTCGACCGCTCGCCGGCGGGCCGGCGCATCCCGGACTCGGCCCGGCTCAGGCCGTACAGCACGTACGAGAAGAAGTACCCCTCCGGGAAGAGCTGTTGCGCCTCTTCGCCCGCGCCGTCGTCCAGCGCCGCGCGCTGGAAAGCCAACTGTCGCTGTACGCCGGGCGGTTCGTCGTCCGGCCCGCCGGTGGCCGGTGCCACCAGCCGTACCGTTCCCAGCAGTGCGCACACGCTGACCGCGATCGCCACCAGCAGGCGCGACCGCCGGAGTACCTGATGTGCTGCTGATCGCTGTCCGGGCATCGGCCGATGCTAGTGCCCCTCCCGGCAGCCTCTGCCCCTGTCGCGGCGCCGGCCCTTGTCCGGCCGGTCACCCCCGAGCGGGCGCTCGACCCGGTCGGCAGCGGTCGCCCGAGCGGGTTCCGTACGCGGTTGCACGCGAGGACCGGCGCGGAGTTCCCCTTCACGGCGGGCTATCCGCATCCGGTCGCCAGACCGGCTGTTCCGGGTCGTGGAGCCACGGATACTGGCCTCCGTCCGCCGTCACCGTGAGCCCGTAGTCGTACAGCTCCGGCTCACCGGCCCTGCTCCAACGCCGGTGCGCCTCTTCGAGGTCGGCGACGAGATCGCGCGGACCCCACTGCCTGACGGACCTCCCTGCCAGATGTGCCCAGGAGGTGGCGGTGGAGAGCCACCACGCCGGTCCCGCATCGGTGTCCTGCTGCTCCGCGTACATCCCGGGGAGCATCAGGCCGACGGCGAACCGGGCGTGGAAGTCGTCGGCGAGCCAGTCCGGTTCGAGATCTGTCGTGCCGCGCCGCGCTGTCTCCCACGCCTCGGGCGTGTAGAGCGTGTGCAGCGGTGAGCGGCCGGCGCGGCGCTGGCCGCGCAGGTCCATGAAGGCCATGGGGTGACCGAAGTGCCCCTCGGCCCGGTCCCCTTCGGTGGCGACCCGGAGAACCGCCAGGCCTCGGGGCTGGAGGGTGGTGCGCCAGGGTGCGACGATCAGACCACCCGGCCGGGTCTGGGTGATCCACGCACCGGGGACCCGGGACAGGGCGGCCGTCGAGATGATCCGGTCATAGGGCGCCTTGCGGCGATGGCCGTCCTCGCCGTCACCGATCACGAGGGTGGGGTGGTATCCGGCAGTGCGCAGGGCTTCGGCTGCGGCCCGGGCAACCTCGGCATCGATCTCCACGGTCGTGACGTTCCGCTCGCCAGTGCCCATGCCGGGCGCCTCGCCCGTGCTCTTGCCTGTGCCCGTGCCCTTGCCCTCGCCCTTGCCGGGCGCCTCGCCCGTGCCCTCCCCTGTCCTCTCGCACAGCAGGGCCGCGTTGTACCCGGTGCCCGTACCGATCTCCAGGACCCGCTGCCCCGGCCGCACGTCGAGGGCGGCGAGCATCGCGAAGACGGCGTCGGGCGCGCTGATCGAACTCGTGGAGAGCACTCCCCCGGCCGGGCCGGGGCGCCCGTCGTCGACCTGGGTCACCACGGGCCGGGTCATGTCGTGGACGCGCCGGGCCCAGCCGTCCGGGTCGTCCGCGCGGTCCAGTGGCTGGTACGAGCCCGCTTCGACGGACCACTCCCACACCCGTTCGGGGACGAACGCGTGGCGGGGCACCCTCACGAACAGGTCGCGCATCCAGGGTTCCGCGAAACCGTCCGCGGCATCGAACTCGGCGACGACGCGTGCGCGCAGGTCATCCAGGCCCCGGGCGAGATCCGTGGTCACTTCCTGTGCTTACCGCTGCCGGGTTTCGACACATCGGGGTGCTTGCTGTCCGATGTGCTCGGCGAGGGCTGTGGGGCCGGCGGGGTGGGGGCCGACGGCTTTCCGTGCTCTCCCATCGTCAACTCCCTGGTCAGTGAGGATCGTGGGTGGAGGGCCGGCACGAAGCACCAGCCCTCACTTCACGTTCACGCTACCAAGAGCTGCGATCGCTCAACACAGAGTGGCGAACTCTCGCCAACTCCCGCCAACTCTCGCCACCCTCGCCGACCCTCCACCTGCCGCACCTCTCAGCCGTCCTCCGCGCCGACGACCGTCGCGCCCGGCGCCGGCGCCGGGGCCGCCCGGGCCGTACGGCAGGTGCCCGAGGCGAGCAGGGCCTCCGCCACCCGCGTCGCGGCGTCCTCGTCCTTCGCCAGGAACGCCGTCGTCGGACCCGAGCCCGAGACCAGGGCGCCCAGGGCGCCGGCCGCCGTGCCCGCCGAGAGGGTGGCGGCCAGGGACGGGCGCAGGGAAAGGGCGGCGGTCTGGAGGTCGTTGGCCAGGGTGGCCGCCAGCGCGACGGCGTCTCCCGTACGAAGCGCCTCCACCAGCGCCGGGTCGGCGGCCGGGGCGGGGACGCCCGTGCCCTCCGTGAGCCGGTCGAACTCCCCGTAGACGGCGGGCGTCGACAGACCGCCGTCCGCGACCGCGAAGACCCAGTGGAACGCCCCGCCGACGTCGAGGGGCGTGAGCCGCTCGCCCCGGCCGGTTCCGAGCGCCGCCCCGCCGAGCAGGCTGAACGGCACATCGCTGCCCAACTCCGCGCAGAGCGCGAGCAGTTCCTCGCGCGAGGAGCCCAGCGACCACAGCGCGTCGCAGGCCAGCAGGGCGCCCGCACCGTCCGCGCTGCCACCGGCCATGCCGCCCGCGACGGGGATGTCCTTGTCGATGTGGATGTGCACGCGCGGCTCGATGCCGTGCCGTGCGCCGAGCGCGATCGCCGCGCGCGCCGCCAGGTTCGACTCGTCCAGGGGCACCTGGTGCGCGTCCGGGCCGCTGCAGGTGATCCGCAGTTCGTCGGCGGGTGTCACGGTGATCTCGTCGTACAGGCCCACCGCCAGAAAGACGTTCGCCAGGTCGTGGAAGCCGTCGGGGCGCGCGGCCCCCACCGCCAGCTGGACGTTGACCTTGGCCGGCACGCGCACCCGGACCCCGGCCCCTCGCGCCCCCGCACCCTGCGCACCCTGCGCACCCGCACCCTGCGCCCCCGGGGCCTGCGCCCGTGCTCCCCGCTTCCGTGCCGCCTGCGTCGACGACGCGCCCCGTGCCCGTGCCGCCTGCGTTTCCGTCCGTTCGACCGCGCTCACGCGCCCGCCCCCTTCGACTCCGCGATCCGCGCGAACTCCTCGACCGTCAATGACTCCCCGCGCGCCTGCGGCGAGATCCCCGCCGCCACCAGCGCCGCCTCCGCCGCCGGGGCCGAGCCCGCCCACCCGGCGAGGGCCGCGCGCAGCGTCTTGCGGCGCTGTGCGAAGGCCGCGTCGACGACCGCGAAGACCTCTTCCCGGGAAGCCGTCGTCCGTACCGGTTCGGACCGGCGCACCAGCGAGACGAGACCGGAGTCCACGTTGGGCGCGGGCCAGAAGACCGTACGGCCGATGGCGCCCGCGCGCCTGACCTCCGCGTACCAGGCCGCCTTCACCGACGGCACCCCGTACACCTTGCCGCCCGGCGGCGCGGCCAGCCGGTCGGCGACCTCGGCCTGGACCATCACGAGCGTCCGCTCGATGGTCGGGAAGCGCTCCAGCATGTGCAGCAGCACCGGTACGGCGACGTTGTAGGGGAGGTTGGCGACCAGCGCCGTCGGCGCCGGGCCCGGCAGGTCCCGTACGTGCAGCGCGTCGGAGTGCACCAGCGCGAAGCGGCCGGCGCGCGCGGGCACCCGCGCCCGGACCGTGGCGGGCAGCGCGCCCGCCAGGACGTCGTCGATCTCCACGGCCGTCACCCGGTCCGCCGCCTCCAGCAGCGCCAGCGTCAGCGAGCCGAGCCCGGGGCCGACCTCCACCACGACGTCGTCCGGGCGTACGTCGGCGGTACGGACGATCCGGCGGACGGTGTTGGCGTCGATGACGAAGTTCTGCCCACGCTGTTTCGTGGGCCGGACGCCCAGGGCCGCCGCCAGCTCCCGCACGTCCGAGGGGCCCAGCAGGGCGTCGGACGCCTCGGACACCTCGGGGCGGGGCCGGGGCTCCGGCGCGGCATCGGGCGCGGAAGCCGACACGCGCACGGACCCGGACTCGGACTCGGGCGTGGACTCGGGATCGGACGCGGAATCGGACGCGGACTCAGTGGTGCTCACCCGGTCAGCCTACGGCCGCAGTGGGGCCACGGGCTCGCCCCCCGCTGCACGTACAGCTTCTTCGCGCGGAATGTCTGTTCCTCGGCCGAGGCGTTCTGAGGGCGTCCGCTGCCGCCGAGGGCCTGCCAGGTACCCACGTCGAACTGGTAGAGACCGCCGTAGTTCCCCGACGCGTCCACCGCGCCGGGCCGACCGCCGGACTCGCAGGCGGCGAGTCCACGCCAGTTCAGCCCGTCCGCGCCGGCCACGGACGTGGGCATGGCCTTCGTACCGACCCTGATCCGCTGGGTGACCGGCCGCCGCAGCGTCTCCGCGCGGATCGGGCGCGGCTTCTGCCGGACGCCGTTGACCGTCCGCACCGCGTAGGTGATCCGGCGGACGCCCTGCCTGCCCTGCTCATCGACGACCTCGGTCCCCCGGAACAGGGCCGGGTCCTCAGTACGGACGGTCTTGTACGGGACGGGCTCCTCGCGTACCTGCTCATGGGCGGTGATGCGCAGGACGGTGACGGTCTGGCCGTCCCTCGGGAAGCTGCCGAGGGGGACGGAGGCGGTGTCGTCGCCGTGCAGGACGATGCCCGCCCGGGCGAGCGCCTCGCCGACGGTCGCCGCGTTGGTACGGATGGTGCGCTCACGGCCGTCGGCCAGGAAGGTCACGGTCCGCTCCGTCCGTACGTCCAGGGCGAGCCCGGCGCGCGGGATGGCCGAGGCGCGCGGGAGCGAGAGGTACGCGCCCCGCGCGCGCACCCCGAGCCGGCCCAGTGCGCCCTCGACCGTGCGGGCGGTCGTCCACACCCTGCGGCGATGGCCGTCGAGGGTGAGGGCGAGGGGACGGCCGTAGCGGACGACGACCTCCTCCCCGTTGGCCAGCTCCGCCCCGGGCTCGGGCGCGATGTGGTCGTGCGCCCCCACGGTCACGCCTTCGTCGGCCAGCAGCTCGGTCACGTCGTCGGCGAAGGTGTGCAGGGTGCGGGGTACGCCGTCGATGTCGAGCCGTACGGCCTTGTCATGGACGACGAACGCGGAGGTGCCGCCGGCCAGGAAGGCGACGACGAGGGCCTGCGGGAGGACCCGGCGCAGGGCGTCGGACGGGACGGCGGCGTTCTTCCGGCGCCGGGAGGCCCGGCGGGCGGCCCGGCCGACAACCCCCGCACCGCCCCCGCCGGCCGCCGCCTCGCGCGCCGCGCTCCGCAAGGCGTCGCGAGCCGCGCCACGGGGCAGGCGCCGGGATCCCCGCGCGCGAACAGCCTCTTCGCGCTCGTCCGGCGGTGAGGGCTGTGCCGGCTGTTCCGGGCCTCGGTCCGGCTGCTGCTGGGAGTGCTTGCCCTGGCGGGCTCGTCTCTCCCGCCGGGCCTGCGCGCGGCCACCGGCGGGGGCGGGAGCCGGGAGGACCGGGACGGCGGACTCGTGGGCGGCGTAGGAGGTGCGGGCCTCGACGGGGCCGTACGGCTGCTCGCACGGGTTGTACGGGTTGTACGGGCGGTACGCGTCGGCCGGGCGGGGCTCGGTCGCCGCCGTGGAGGGCCCGTACGCCGCCCTGTACGGCTCGGGCGTACCGTACGGCCCGTACACCTCTCGCGGCGCGTGCGAGACGTACGGGTTGCGGGCGACGTACGCCTCACCCCCGCCGTACGACTCGGACGTCCCGTACGGATCGGGCGGCCAGGACGACCCGGGCGGCCCGTACGACCCGGGCGGCCCGTACGGATCGGGCACCCCGTACGGATCGACTCTCGGCAGAGCCATCGTCGTCAGGCCGGCAGCGGGCTCGTACCGCGACGACAACGGCGGCCAGGACGGCCGGGGCGGCGACTGCGACGGCGTCCGCGCGGCGACGGGCACGGCCCTGGCGGCGCGGCGCCCGCCGCGTGCGGCACGGTGACTGCCCTGCGCATTGCTCACGACGCTCCACAAGGTCCGACGACGGCCCACCCGCACGGCGGCCGGGCCCGGAGACTAGCGGAGTCACCGTCACTCTCCCAAGTCGGTCAACTACCCACAGTCGCGAGAGCCGGCGCAATGCGCCTCCCCCACCCGTCCGCACGCCACCACACGCCGCCACGCGCCGCCAACCGCCCTGGGCGCTGCCACGCGCCCCCGGACCGCGATGTTCCTAATAGCCGAACGCCCGCGCCGTGTTCCGGGAAATCGCCTCGGCCATCGCGTCCTCCCCGATACCCCGCACATTCGCCATGGCGCGGAGTGTGACGGGAATGAGATACGGCGCATTCGGGCGGCCGCGGAACGGGGCGGGGGTGAGAAAAGGAGCGTCCGTCTCGACCAGTACGAGATCCAGCGGCGCTACGGTGAGCGCGTCCCGCAACGATTGAGCGTTCTTGAACGTCACATTGCCCGCGAAGGACATGTAGTAGCCGGCGGAGGCACACACCTGGGCCATTTCCGCGTCGCCGGAATAGCAATGGAAGACCGTACGTTCCGGGGCGCCCTCGTCGGCGAGGATGCGCAGCACGTCGGCATGGGCCTCGCGGTCGTGGATGACGAGGGTCTTGCCGTGCCGCTTGGCGATCTCGATATGGGCGCGGAAGGACCGTTCCTGCGACGCCATGCCCTCCGGGCCGGTCCTGAAGTGATCGAGCCCCGTCTCCCCGACGGCCCGCACCTCCGGCAGGGCGGCCAGCCGGTCGATCTCGGTCAGGGCGTCGTCCAGCGCGGGGTCGCCGCCGCCCGGTCGCGCGCCCTGCCGGGACCAGCCGTCGGGGTCGCCGTGCACGATCCGGGGAGCCTCGTTGGGGTGCAGGGCGACCGCCGCGTGCACGTTCTCGTGACGGGCGGCCGTCTCCGCGGCCCACCGGGACCCCTTGATGTCGCAGCCGACCTGGATCACGGTCGTGACCCCCACCGCGGCAGCCCTGGCCAGCCCCTCCTCGACGGTGCCGTCCTGCATGTCCAGGTGGGTGTGCGAGTCCGCGACCGGCACCCGGAGGGGCTCGGGCGGCGGGGGTGGGGCCTGGTCCTGCCTGGACCGGTTCTGCGCGCTCATGGGCGCGATCCTACGAGGACCGCGCCCATGGCCCGACGCGTGGTGGTGACGGCCGCCCGGCGACCCGCCCACCAGGGCGACCGGCCCTCGACCGTGCCCCGGCGACAGACCGGCCGCGGCGGCTCACCCGCGGCAGTTCGGCCGCCACGGCTCGGCGGCGGTGACTCAGCGGCGGTGCTGGAAGGGATGCAGCAGGTCGGACAGGTGCCACTGGTGATGCCCCCGGCCGCCCCCGCCCCGCTGGGCGTCCTGGCGTGAGTCGTCCTGGGCGCCCCGCCCGGCGTCGGTCCCGTTCCGGCCCGCGGCGCCGGGCGCCGTACCGCCCGCGCCGCCCGCCACGGTCGTACCGTTGCGCCCGTTCCTGCCCTTCGAGCCGTTCTTGCCTGTCGTGCCGTTCTTGCCTGTCGTGCCGTTCTTGCCTGTCGTGCCGTTCTTGCCTGTCGTGCCGCTCCGGACGCTCCACACGCCGCCGAAGGGCCCGGTCGGGCTGACGGGTATCTCGTCCACCGCTCCGGCGGCCCCGCCCTCGGCCCCCTGCGCGGGCACCGGTCCGCCCGCGAGCCCGGCGGGGTGGTCGGTGATGCCCATCAGCGCCCGCACGGACGAGACGCGCCCGGAGCGCATGATGCGCACGACGTGCCCCCCGCAGTTGCCGCACGTCGGGCTCGACAGCGGTGAGGGCACCCGCACGCCACCCGACTTGTACACAACGAAATTCTGGCCCGAGCCGTCGACGAAGTGCTCTATGTCATAGGCCGACTCCCAGCCGTGCCCGCAACGCATGCAGCAAAAGGCATACGCCTCGTGGGCCACGCCCGTGCCCGCGGTGTCACTCATGCCAGCTCCTCTCCACCCACCAAGTGGACGCCTCTGCCGGCGGGAGCGCATCAGCCCCTGTCGATAAATGGAGTGGTTTTGGTGTTTCTCATGCTCTGCCAGACCGGTACCCGGTCTGGCCTTTGCATTTCACGATAGTCCTTTGCCGTTCGCGGAGGCCGCGCGTGCGGCGTTCTTTGACGCGACCACAGCGTCGAACACCTCGCGCTTGGGCACGCCCGCCTCGGCGGCGACCGCGGCGATGGCCTCCTTGCGCCGCTCCCCCGCCTCCTCCCGGTCGCGGACCCGGCGCACCAGTTCCGCCGGATCCAGCTCCCCGGGGCCGGCCTCGGGCGCGCCGGACACGACGACGGTGATCTCGCCGCGCACGCCGTCGGCCGCCCAGTCCGCCAGCTCGCCGAGGCCGCCGCGCTTGACCTCCTCGTACGTCTTGGTCAGCTCGCGGCAGACGGCGGCGCGCCGGTCCGCGCCGAAGACCTCGGCCATCGCGGCCAGCGTGGCGTCGAGCCGGCGGGGGGACTCGAAGTAGACGAGCGTGCGCCGCTCGCCCGCCGCCTCCCGCAGCCGGGCGAGCCGCTCGCCCGGCTTGCGCGGCAGGAAACCCTCGAAGCAGAAGCGGTCCACGGGCAGACCGGAGAGCGCGAGCGCGGTCAGAACGGCGGAGGGGCCGGGGACGGCGGTGACCCGGATACCGCGCTCGACGGCCGCCGCCACCAGCCGGTAGCCGGGGTCGGAGACGGACGGCATGCCCGCGTCCGTCACGAGCAGCACCCGCGCCCCGCCCACCAGTGCCTCGACCAGCTCGGGCGTCCTGGCGGACTCGTTGCCCTCGAAGTACGACACGATCCGGCCACGGGTGTGCGCCTGGAGCGCCTGGGTCAGCCGGCGCAGCCGCCGGGTGTCCTCGGCGGCGATCACGTCGGCGTTCGCCAGTTCGGTGACGAGCCGGGGCGGCGCGTCCGCGACGTCGCCGATGGGGGTCCCGGCGAGGACGAGGGTTCCCACCTCGACGCCCATATCGGCGCCCATATGGGTGCCCACGTCGGCGCCCACGTCGGCGCCCATATCGGCGTCCACGTCGGCGTCCGTTCCGGCGCCCGCGTCGGCGTCCGTTTCGACCCCCGTGCCGGTGTCCGTGCCGGTGTCCGTGCCGCCGCTCGTCTCAGCGCCCGCCTCAGCGCTGACGTCAGCGCTCGCGTCCGTGCCCGTATCGGTTTCCGCGTCAGTGCCCGTGTGGGTGCCAGTGCCAGTCACATCCGCCATCCTCGCAGGGCGCGGCCGCACGGCGTGGCGCGCGGGGCGCGGGTGCCCGTGGGCCGTCGCCCTCATCCGGCGCGAGGCGCCCGCCGCACAGCCTCGTTCCCTACGATGGCGCGGTGACCAGTACTGCGCCAGAAGCCCTCCAGGGGCACGACGCCGGCGACACACCACCCTCCTGGCCCCAGCGGCTGCGCCGGTTCGGCCATGTGCCCCGGCCCGTCATCGGGCTCCGCGAGCGGCTGGTACCGCCGTACACCCGCCCCTCCGACAGGCTGTGGGCGGTGCTCGCCGTACCGCCCGCCCTGGCGGCGCGGCTGGTCCGCTGGTCGGCGTGGGGCGGCCCGCTGCTCGTGGCGCTCGTCGCGGGGCTGCTGCGGTTCTGGAACCTGGGCAACCCCAAGGCGGTGATATTCGACGAGACGTACTACGCGAAGGACGCGTGGGCGCTCGTCAACCAGGGGTACGAGGGCAGCTGGCCCAAAGACGTCGACAAGGCGATCCTGAAGGACCCCTCCTCGGTACCCGTGCCGACGGACCCCGGCTATGTCGTGCATCCGCCGATGGGTAAATGGGTCATCGGTATCGGCGAGCAGATCTTCGGCTTCACACCGTTCGGCTGGCGCTTCATGGTCGCGGCGCTCGGCACGCTGTCGGTGCTGATGCTGTGCCGGATCGGACGCAGGCTGTTCCGCTCGACCTTCCTGGGCTGCCTGGCGGGCGCGCTGCTCGCCGTGGACGGGCTGCACTTCGTGATGAGCAGGACCGCGCTGCTCGACCTGGTGCTGATGTTCTTCGTGCTGGCCGCGTTCGGCTGTCTGCTGATCGACCGGGACCGCGCCCGGCAGCGGCTGGCGGCGGCGCTCCCGGAGGACGAGGAGGGCGTGCTGCGCCCGGACGACTCGGTGGCCGGGACGCTGCGCCTGGGGTGGCGGCCCTGGCGGCTCGCGGCCGGCCTGATGCTGGGGCTGGCGCTCGCCACGAAGTGGAACGGTCTCTACATCCTGGCCGCGTTCGGGCTGATGACCGTTCTCTGGGACGTCGGCGCGCGCCGGACGGCGGGCGCGGTCCGGCCGTACCTGGCGGTGCTCAAGCGCGACCTCCTGCCGGCGTTCGTCTCGACGGTGCCGGTTGCGGTGGTCACGTACGCCGCGTCGTGGACCGGCTGGATCGTCACCGGCAAGGGCTACTTCCGCGACTGGGCGGAGACCCAGGGCAAGGGCGGCTACTTCACCTGGCTGCCGGACTGGCTGCGCAGCCTGTGGCACTACGAGAACGAGGTCTACGACTTCCACATCAACCTGACCTCCGGTCACACCTACCAGTCGAACCCGTGGAGCTGGATCGTCCTGGGCCGCCCGGTCTCGTACTTCTACGAGGACCCGCCGGCGGGCAAGGACGGGTGCCCGGCCTCGACGCCCGGCGGGTGCGCCCGCGAGGTCCTGGCGATCGGCACCCCGTTGCTGTGGTGGGCGGCGGCGTTCGCGCTCCTGTACGTCCTGTGGCGGTGGTTCTTCCGGCGCGACTGGCGCGCGGGCGCGATCGCGTGCGGGGTGGCGGCGGGCTGGCTGCCGTGGTTCATGTACCAGGAGCGGACGATCTTCCTCTTCTACGCGGTCGTGTTCGTGCCGTTCCTCTGCCTGGCGGTGGCCATGATGATCGGCGCCATGGTCGGCCCGGCGGGCTCGGACGAGAGACGCAGGACGGCGGGCGCGGTCGGCGCGGGTGTGCTGGTGCTGCTGATCGCGTGGAACTTCATCTACTTCTGGCCGCTGTACACGGGCACCCCGATCCCGATCGACTCCTGGCGCTCCCGGATGTGGTTCGACACCTGGGTGTAGGAAATGCGGGTGCGGCGAATGCGGGTGGCGAACGTGGGTGTCGCGAACGTGGGTGCGGCGACCGGACCGCGCCCCTGGCCCGTGGCGCCCGTCCCGGTCCTGTAACGCTCTTCACCCGCGCCCGTGGTCGTCCCGTAGAGTGCGGCCCGTCGACTGATTCCCTTGAACGTGTTCAGAGATTCGAGGAGGGGGGCTCCTGCCAAAGGGGTTCCCGGGAGGGGGCCGCACAGATGCGCAGTGGAGCGAAGGTCGCCGTGATCGGCGGGGTGTTCGCGGTGGTCGCGGGCGGGGTGGGGTACGGCGCGTACACCTTCCTCGGCGGCGAATCGGGCATCACGGCCACGACGAAGAGCGAGGTCAGGACCGGGCCGCTGAGCGCGGCCGAGATAGACGAGGCCGCCAAGGGCTTCCTGACCGCGTGGGCGGACGGCACGGACGCGGCCGAGGTCGCGCAGCTGACCAACGACGCCGTCGCCGCCGGGCCGGTCATCAGCGGCTTCCGCGAGGAGGCCCACGTCCAGGACGCGGTGATCACTCCGGGGCCGGCGACGGGGACCACGGTGCCGTTCACCGTCAAGGCCACGGTGTCCTTCAAGGGGCAGAGCAAGCCCTGGAGTTACGAGTCGGAGCTGAAGGTCGTGCGCGGGGAGAGCACCGGCCGACCGCTGGTCGCCTGGTCGCCGTCCGTGGTCCATCCGAAGCTGACGGACAACTCCCGCCTGGTCACGGGCGAGGCGTCGAACCCGCCGATCAAGGCCGTGGACCGCTCGGGCGCGGAGCTGACGGCGGAGCAGTACCCCTCGCTCGCCCCGCTCCTGAGCGAGCTGCGGAAACGGTACGGCGACAAGGCGGGCGGCTCGGCGGGGATCGAGCTGGTGCTGAAGGGCGACAGCGGGGGCGAGAACGGCAGCGGGAGCGACGACGGCGCCGGCGACGCCTCGGCGGACGCGAAGGCCGGGGCGGTGGCCGACCAGACGCTGCTGACGCTCGCCGAGGGGAAGCCCGGCACGCTGGAGACGACGCTGGACGCGGGCGTGCAGGCGGCAGCCGAGAAGGCGGTGAAGAAGTACAGCGAGGCGTCGGCCGTGGCCGTCAAGCCCAGCACGGGCGAGATACTGGCGGTCGCCAACAACCGCAAGGACGGCTGGAACGCGGCGATGCTGGGCCGGCAGGCGCCCGGCTCCACGATGAAGGTGATGACGGCGGCGCTGCTGCTGGAGAAGGACCTGGTCGCGGCCGACAGGCCGGCCGAGTGCCCGAAGCAGGCGATGTACCAGGGCGCCACGTTCCAGAACCTGGACGGCTTCGACATCAAGGGCGGCACCTTCTCGCAGAGCTTCGCGCGCTCCTGCAACACCGCCTTCATCAAGCTGATCGACGACACGGGGGACGACGGCGCGCTGGCGAAGGAGGCGAAGGAGGTCTTCGGCATCGGCCTGAACTGGCAGACCGGGGTCCCCTCCTTCGACGGCAGCGTCCCGGCCGGTACCGGCAGCGAGGCCGCGGCGCAGTACATCGGCCAGGGCACGGTACAGATGAACGTCCTCAACCTGGCCTCGGTCACCGCCACCGCCAAGACCGGCTCGTTCAAGCAGCCGGTCATCGTGTCGCCTTCGCTGGACGACCGCGAGGTGGCGACCGCCTCGCGCTCGCTCGCGCCGGGCGTGACGGACCAACTGCGTTCCATGATGCGGCTGACCGCCACGAGCGGCACCGGCGCCAAGGCGATGTCCGGACTCGGCGGCGACAAGGGCGCGAAGACGGGCTCGGCGGAGGTGGACGGCCAGGAGACGTCCAACAGCTGGTTCACCGGGTACGAGGACGACCTCGCCGCGGCGGCGGTGGTCCAGTCCGGCGGCCACGGCGGCGACGCGGCCGGTCCGTTGGTGGCGGCGGTACTGGGCGCGGAGTGACGAGCACCCGCTCATACGTGCGGTTCTCCACCATGGCCGGTTGCCCGTAACCCAGGTGGGCCGTAGGGCCGGTTGATCGTACGCCCGCTCGCCCGCTCGCCCGTACGTCTGCTCGCCCGCTCGCCCGTTCACTCTCTTCGGGGGCGAGCGGGCTGTGGCGCTCCGGGCAGCCACCGTCCAGGGCGTGGATACCCGACCCCGGCACGGCCGCCGCGGCGCCGCGGCCCCGGCGGCTCACGCGGAGGAGCCGACTCGGATGGGCGGGCGGGGACTCAGGTGGCCGACACCACGCCCCGTACCGCCCGTACCAGCGCCTGCGCCCGCGGGTCCGCCGTAACTCCCCTGCGCATCCCGTTCGTCACGTAACCGAACGCGATCCCCGACTCCGGGTCCGCGAAGCCCAGGGAACCGCCGCGCCCCGGGTGCCCGAACGACCCCGGCCCCAGCAGCGGGGCCGCCGGGCCGTGCAGCATGAAGCCGAGGCCGAAGCGGGTGGAGACGACGAGGACGCGGTCCGGACCCGCCGACTCCTCCGTACGGGCCAGCGTCAGCGTCGCCGGGGCGAACAGCCGGTGGCCGTCCACCGGACCGATCATCGCCGCGTAGCAGCGCGCCAGCGCGCGGGCCGTCGATATGCCGCCGGAGCCCGGGAGTTCGGCGGCGCGGTAGGCCGGGTCGTTCTCGTCGGGCCGTGGCTGGATCACGTCGAACGCCCGCCGTGTCAGCGACTCCGGGTCCTGGTACGCCTGGGACACCGACCGCTTCGGGCGGAGCTTCAGCTCGCCCCCGGCCGGCGCGCCCGGCGTGACGTCCTCGATCCGCCCGATCCGGCCCACCCGGTGGGCTTCCTCGGCCGGCAGCCCGACCCAGAAGTCCAGGCCCAGCGGGCGGGCGATCTCCTCGGCGATCCAGCGGCCGATCCCCCGGCCGGTCACCCGCCGGACCAGTTCCGCGATCAGCCAGCTGTAGGTGTGGGCGTGGTAGCCGTGGTCGGTGCCCGGCTCCCAGGCGGGCAGCTGGGCCGCGAGCGCCCGGGCGCCCGTCTCGCCGTCGACGGCCTCGGCGGGGGTCAGCGACCGGTCCAGCACGGGCAGGCCCGCGCGGTGCGAGAGGAGATGGCGGACGAGGACCCGTTCCTTGCCCGCGGCCTTGAACTCCTGCCAGTACGTGCCCACCGGAGCGTCGAGGTCTATCTGCCCGCGCTGGTGCAGCAGGAGCGGTACGGCCGCGGCCACGCCCTTGGTGGCGGACCGTACGACCTGGGCCGTGTCGACCGCCCAGGGCGCCGCGTCCGCACCTGGCTCGCCCGAGCCCAAGCCCAAGCCCAAGCCCGAACCCGAACCCGAACCCGCGAGCGAGCCCCGTGCCTCCGCGCCCGTGCCCGCACCACCCGCCCCCGGCGCCTCCGTGCCCGACGCGTCCACCGGCCCCGGCCCGAACACGTCGCGTGTGCCCGCCCACAGGTCGACGACCTTCCGCCCGTCCCGGTACACGGCGACCGCCGCGCCGCGTTCACCGAGCCGTTCGAAGTTCCGTACGAATGCGTCCCTGACCGGCTCGAAGCCCGCCGCCACCGTGCCCTGGACGTCCACGTCCGTCATCCCGCCCGTCATTCTCACGTCGATCCCGCGTCGTTCCGGCGCCGTTCCCGCGCGGTTCCCCGCGCCCGTCGTGCCGGGCGCCGCGTACCGCCTGTCGTGCGCGCACTCCTTCTATGGTGCAGTGCGGCGCGGCGACACAGAACGCGGGTCAAAACCGAACGGCAGCTCCAACCGGTGTGCCGCCATCAGTTCCCCGTCGGACAGCAGTTCCGGCGTGGGCCCGTCCGCGGCGATGACGCCCTCGCTGAGGACGACCGCGCGCGGGCAGAGTTCGAGCGCGTAGGGCAGGTCGTGCGTGACCATGAGCACGGTGATGTCCAGCGAGAGCAGGAGATCGGCCAGTTCGCGCCGGGAGGCCGGGTCCAGGTTGGACGACGGCTCGTCCAGTACGAGGATCTCGGGCTCCATCACGAGGACGGTCGCCACCGCGACCCGGCGCCGCTGTCCGAACGACAGGTGGTGGGGCGGCCGGTCCGCGTACTCCGCCATGCCGACCTGGTCGAGCGCCGCGCCGACCCGGGCCGCCAGTTCCGGGCCGCGGATCCCGGCAGCCGCCGGACCGAAGGCCACGTCCTCCCGTACGGTCGGCATGAAGAGCTGGTCGTCCGGGTCCTGGAAGACGATGCCGACGCGGCGCCTGATCTCGGCGAGGTGACGTTTCGCCACCGGCAGTCCGGCGATCGCGACCGATCCGGCGCCGGGCTCGAGGATCCCGTTCAGATGCAGGACGAGCGTGGTCTTGCCGGCCCCGTTGGGGCCGAGCAGCGCCACCCGCTCGCCGCGCTCCACGGTGAGGTCGACGCCGTACAGCGCCTGATGGCCGTCGGGATAGGCGTACGCGAGCCCACTGACCTCCAGGGACGCGGGCGGCGGCGGGGGTTCGGCGGACGAACGGGCGGCGGTGGCGGCAGTCATAGGAGCCAGCCAAGCAGACAGACCGCGAGCGCCGTCAGCGGGAGCGCGCCCGCGTACGCCCACTGCGCCCGGCTCGCGGTCGCCTCCTCGATGACCGGCATCGCGCCCGCGTAGCCCCGGCTCACCATCGCCAGGTGCACGCGCTCCCCGCGCTCGTACGACCGGATGAACAGCGCGCCGGCGGTCTTGGCCAGCACGCCCCAGTGCCGTACGCCCCGGGCCTCGAAGCCGCGCGAGCGCCGCGCGACGGACATCCGGCGCATCTCGTCGGTGATGACATCGCCGTACCGGATCATGAAGGAGGCGATCTGCACCAGCAGCGGCGGCAGCCTGAGCCGCTGGAGACCGAGCAGGAGCGAGCGCAGTTCGGTCGTGGCGGCGAGGAGGACGGACGCGGCGACGCCGAGGGAGCCCTTGGCCAGGACGTTCCAGGCGTCCCAGAGCCCCGGCACGCTCAGCGGCACCCCCAGGAACCGCACCTCGGGCCCCGGGACCACGAACGGCATCAGGAACGCGAAGGCCACGAACGGCACCTCGATCAGCATCCGCCGCAGCAGGAAGGAGAACGGTGTGCGGGCCACCGCCGCGACGGCCGCCAGCAGCGCCGCGTAGAGCGCGAACGCCCAGACCGCCGTGCGTGGGGTGGAGACCACCACGACGACGAAGCACAGGACGGCGGCGAGCTTGCAGTGCGGGGGCAGGGTGTGGACGGACGAGTTCCCGGGCCGGTGGAGCCGGTGGGCGTGACCCGCGCCCACCTCAGCCCCGCTCGCCGGGCACGGCACGGCCGGTGGCATCGGCGCGCCCGGCCCCGGAATCGGCGGAGTCGCCGGAACCGCCGGATCCACCAGACCCACCAGACCCACCGAAGTTACCGGAGCCAGCGGAGCCGCCGGGCCCACCGGTCCCGGTGGCGGAGGCGGCCCGGCCAACGGCACCGGCGGCGGACGTACGACGCCGGCGCACCGCCCAGAACACCCCGCTGCCGACCACGACCGTGGCCCCCACCCCGATCGCGCCCGCGAGCCCGCCGGACAGCCTGGCGTCGGCGACGTCCCGTACCCCGTAGTCGGCGAGCGGTGAGTCGGCGGCGTGGTGCGGCTCCGCCTTCTTGTCGATGCCCTGGTCGGCGGCGACCTTCTCCAGGCCGTCGGGGCTGGCCGAGGCGTAGAAGGAGACGAAGCCGGCCAGGACGAGGGCGGTGACCAGGCCGGTCACCCAGACCGTCCGGTTGGAGCGGGCACCCGCCGGTCCCCCGGACGCCGCGAGGGGCCCGGACCCCGTCACCGTGGCGGCCGCCGGGTCTGCCGTCACCGTGGCGGCCGCCGAGGAGGCTGCCGTCGGGGCCGACGCCACGTCGACCAGTTCACCGCGGGGACCGCCGACCCGGAGCTTCAGCGGCGCCGTCAGCCCCCGCGCCCCGTACACCAGGTCGGGCCGTACGGCGATCACGGCACCCACCGTCAGCGCGGTGATCGCGGCCTCCCCGACACCGATCAGCACGTGGACCCCCACCATGGCGGTCAGCACCTTGCCGATCGGGAGGTCCGTGGTGCCGCCGACCGCGTAGATCAGCGTGAAGGCGAGGGCCGACGCCGGTACGGAGACCAGGGCGGCCACGAACGACGAGACCGTCACCGAGCGGCGGGTGCGCGGCAGGACCCGTACCAGGCCCCGGAAGAGCGCGTACGAGACGACGGTCGTCACCACGGCCATGTCGGTGATGTTCACGCCGAGCGCGGTCAGCCCGCCGTCCGCGAAGAGGATGCCCTGCATCAACAGGACGACGGAGACGCACAGGACCCCGGTGTACGGGCCGACGAGCACCGCCGCCAGCGCCCCGCCCAGCAGATGGCCGCTGGTCCCGGCCGCGACCGGGAAGTTCAGCATCTGCGCGGCGAAGACGAAGGCGGCGACCAGCCCGGCGAGCGGCGCGGTGCGCTCGTCCAGCTCCCGGCGCGCGCCGCGCAGGGCGACCGCGACGGCGCCCGCGGCGACGACACCGGTGGCGGCCGACACGGGCACGTCGATGAATCCGTCGGGGACATGCATACGAAGGCTCCGCTTCCTGGGCTGGGACGAGGTGCAGGGCGTACCGACAGGGCCGTTCGATGATGAGCTTCTTGCGAATGATGCGCAAGAGCGTGCCGAACGCGCACGATTCACGTCCACACCCATGCCCACGCTGACCGCCGGGACCGGAACGACCGGGAGGGCCTGGACGGCCGAGCCGACCGGGACCAGCGCATGCGCAACCGAACAGGTTATGGATAAATCGACATAAATTGCACCCTTGAGGGGCATGTGACCGTTGAGGTCACCGAGGACGAGGATGCCAAGGAGCGTGCCGATGTCTCCTACCGTCGAGCAGCCCGCGAAAGTCCGTCTCATCACAGACGCCCCTTGGCCCCGAACCGTCTCCGTGCTCCTGCGCTACGACGGCGAGGACCCGCTGGCCCTGCGGATCGTGTTCCCTCCGGAAGTCTCGCTCGACCAGGACGAGGTGGTCTGGGCCTTCGCCCGCGATCTCCTCGAGGCCGGCCTGCGGCTGCCGTGCGGCGACGGCGACGTCCAGGTGTGGCCGTGCGGCCGGGCGCAGACCGTCGTCGAGTTCCACTCGCCGGACGGGGTGGCGGTGGTCCAGTTCGACTCGGCGCCGCTGCGGCGGTTCCTGCGGAGCTGCTACGCGATGGCTCCGGCCAGAGCCGAGAGCGAGGCCGGAGCCGGAGCCGGAGCCACAGAAGTATCGGGAGCCGGAATCGACACCCACGCCGACGTGGACGCCGACGAGGCAGCGACGCCGAAGGCCGGCCACTCCACTCGAGCGGCGGCCTCCGGCGTCGGCTGACCGGCACATCCGGAGAGCGGCCGGCCGGGAACCGGTAATCCGGAAACCGGCCGGCCGGTCGTAAGACCTCCGCCCCTACGCCCGGATCAGCTCACGCTCCCCGCCCGGGCCGCCGTCCGAGCCGCCGTCGTTCCCGGCCCCCTCGGACGCGTCACCGAGGTGCTTGCGCAGGGCCTCGCCCTCGACGTCCATGTTCGGCAGCGCCCGGTCCAGCCAACGCGGCAGCCACCACGCCTTGTGTCCGAGCAGCGCGAGCACGGCGGGCACGATGGCCATCCGGACCACGAAGGCGTCGAAGAAGACCGCGATCGCCAGCCCGAAGCCGATCATCTTGATCATCGATTCGCTGGAGCCGATGAAGCCCGCGAAGACGGCCATCATGATGACCGCGGCGGCCGTGACCACCCGAGCGCCGTGCCGGAAGCCGGTGACGATCGCCTCGCCGGGCCGCTCGCCGTGGACGTACGCCTCACGCATCCGCGTGACCAGGAAGACCTCGTAGTCCATGGCCAGGCCGAAGACGACACCCACCATGAAGATCGGCATCATCGACATCACCGGGCCGGTCTGCTCGACCCCGAACAGCCCGCCCAGCCAGCCCCACTGGAACACCGCGACGACCGCGCCGAGGGCGGCGACGACGGAGAGCAGGAAGCCGAGCGCGGCCTTCAGCGGCACCAGCACGGACCGGAACACCAGGATCAGCAGCAGGAACGCGAGGCCGACGACGAGCGCCAGGTACGGGATCAGCGCGTCGTTCATCTTCTCGGAGAAGTCGATGTTCATCGCGGTGGCGCCGGTGACGAGCACCGTCGCGCCGTCGTCCGCCGCGATCTCGCCGCCCGTGTCCCGGATGGAGTGGACGAGGTCCTCCGTCGCGACCGAGGAGGGCCGCTCCTTCGGTATGACGGTGACGGTCGCCGTGTCGCCGGACTTGTCGAGGGTGGCGGGGGTGACGGCGACGACACCGTCCATCTTCTCGACGGAGTCCGTCAGCCGGGCGGCCGCCGCCTTGGCGTTGTGCTCGGCCTTGCCGTCGACGACGACCATCAGCGGCCCGTTGAAGCCGGGGCCGAAGCCGTCGGAGAGCAGGTCGTACGCCTTGCGCTGGGTGGTGCTCGTCGGCTGCGAACCGTCGTCCGGCAGCCCCATCTCCAGGGAGGCGGTGGGCACGGCGACGGCGCCGAGCGCGACCACGGCCGTAACCAGGACGGCGACGGGACGGCGCAGCACGAAACGGGCCCAGCGGGTGCCCATGTTGGGCTTCGCCCCGGCCCGGGCGCGGCCCGCACCGGCCTCGCCGCCGCTCTCCACGGCTGCCGTGCGGGCGGCGTTCTCGGCTCCCGCGGTCCTGCCGGCCTCATCGGCCTCATCGGCCTTACGGGCCTTGCGGCCGTGGATCCGCTTGCCGACGAAGCCAAGACCCGCCGGGATGAGGGTGAGCGCGATGAGGACGGCGATCACGACCGTGCCGGCCGCCGCGAGGCCCATCTTGGTCAGCATGGGGATGTTGACGACGGAGAGGCCGACAAGCGCGATCACGACCGTGAGCCCGGCGAACACCACGGCGGACCCGGCCGTGCCCACGGCCCGGCCGGCCGCCTCCTCGCGCTCCCGGCCCTCGGCCAGTTCGGCCCGGTAGCGCGAGACGATGAAGAGCGCGTAGTCGATGCCGACCGCCAGTCCGATCATCATGGCGAGGATCGAGGTGGTGGAACCGAGGTCGAGGACCGTGCCGAGCGCGGTGATCGTGGAGACTCCGACGCCGACCCCGATCAGCGCGGTGATCAGCGGCAGCCCGGCCGCGACCAGCGACCCGAAGGTGATGACGAGCACGATCGCGGCGACGACGACCCCGATGACCTCGGTGGTGCCGGTCTCCGGCATCACCTGGAGCGCGTCACCGCCGATCTCGACGGTCATCCCCCTGTCACGGGCGTCCCCGCCCGTGTCCTCCAGGGCCGTCCGGGTCTCGTCGGTCAGCTCCATCGAGCTGACCTTGTACGAGACCTGGATGTACGCGGTCGAGCCGTCCCTGGAGACGGCCTGCGCCTGGTACGGGTCCGTCACCGAGGCCACCTGCGGCGACCCGGACGACAGCTCGTCCACGATCTCGCGCACCTCGGCCTTGTGGGCGGCGTCGGTCATCTTCTCGCCCTCGGGCGCCTTGAAGACGACCCGGGCGGTGGCGCCGTCGGCACTGGCACCCGGGAAACGTTCCTCCAGCAGATCGAAGGCGCGCTGGGCCTCCGTGCCGGGGATGGAGAACGAACTGGAGGTGGCGGTGGACGCGGTCGCCGCGCCCACCCCGGCGAGCGCGAGCAGCGCCACCCATATCAGTGCGACGAAGCGGCGGCGCCGGAAGGCGAGCCGTCCGAGCTTGTAGAGAAACGTGGCCACGAGGACGTACTCCCGGTGTGGTCGGTACGGAAACGGGACATGGGGAGCCGACCCGACGGCGAGAGCGGAACGCGTCAGGTGGTGCGGTGCGCACGGCGAACACGCGTGGGGGCGCGAGGGCCGGTGCGGGGTTCGGGTTCGGGTTGCGGATACGGGGTCCGGGGCGCCGTCACGGGGTCGGGGGCGCCGTCACGGGGTCGGGGGCGCCGTCACGGGGTGCGGGCGCCGCCCCCGTGCGGAAGCCGGATCAGACGCCGAGGGTGGGGAGCACCACGGCGTTGACGTAGGCGAGGAAGAAGCTCCGGCTGACGGGTCTGTCCTCGATCAGCGGCCGCGCGACGAACGCGCCGATGAGCATGTGCGGGACGTACTCGATGGCCGGGTGGTCCCGGGGCAGTTCGCCCCGCTCGACGGCACGCAGCATGATCGCGCGCAGGTGGTTGAGCTCGGGTTCGATGAGCAGTTCGCGCAGCGCCTGGAGCAGTTCCGGGTTCTCGTTGGCGACATGGACGAGACTCCGCAGCAGAGCGGTGTCCTTCTCGATCTGGCAGTCGTCGATGATCTCCGTGAACGCGAGGAAGTCGCCGCGCAGGCTTCCGGTGTCGACATCGAGGTCGCCGCCGGGCTTGTTGGAGCGCAGGGCCCGGGCGACCAGCTTCGGCTTGCCGCCCCACTGCCGGTAGAGGGTGGCCTTGCTGGAGCGCGTACGGGTGGCGACAGCGTCCATGGTCAACGCGTCGTACCCGACTTCCCGCAGCAGGTCGAGCACGGCGCCGTAGAGCTCGGCCTCGCGCTCGGGGGTGAGCCTGCTGCGTGCCATGACGGACCTCCTGTGTGACGGCGCGGCCCCGCGGGACCGCCGAACACCGGAACGAAACTGTTTCGTACTGTTCCCGTACAACGATAATCCCGGCGCCGGCGAAACGAACCAGTTTCGCTTGTGCCGTGTACCACAGCCCTGGGCGCAGGCACGGAAAACACCGTCCCGGAGGCGAACCGCGCGCCGAAAGGGGAGCATGGGCGGGGTGAGTGACGACGTCGCGTACCTACGCTTCCCGCACCTGCACGACGACCTGCTGTGCTTCGCCGCCGAGGACGACCTCTGGATCGCCCCCCTCACCGCGCCCGGCGGGCGGCCCGAACGGGCCTGGCGGATCACCGTCGACCGGACCAGGATCGGGCATCCCCGCTTCTCGCCGGACGGGCGCCACATCGCCTATACGAACTGGCGCAGCCTCGACCCGGAGATCCACCTCGCCCCCGTCCACGGCGGCGCCGTGCGCCGGCTGACCTACTGGGGGGCCACCGACACCCGCGTCTGCGGCTGGACGCCGCCGGACGAGGACGGCCGGTCCCAGATCCTCGCGGTCTCCTCGCACGGCCGGCCCTTCTCGTACTTCGCCTGGGCCTATGCCCTGCCCACCGACGGCTCCCCCGGCAGCGCGCTGCCCTGGGGGCCGGTGTCGGACATCGCCGTCGCGGACGTCGAGGGCGAGCACCGCACGCTCCTGCTCACCGGCAAGCCCCCGCACGAGCCCGCGTCCTGGAAGCGCTACCGGGGCGGTGCGACCGGCCGGCTCTGGCTGCACGGGCAGCGGCTGCTCGCGGACATCGGCGGCCACCTGGACTCCCCGATGTTCGTCTCGGGGCGCATCGCCTTCCTCTCCGACCACGAGGGTGTGGGCAACCTCTACTCCTGCCTCCCCGACGGCACGGACCTGCGCCGCCACACCGACCACGACGCCTTCTACGCCCGCCACGCCTCCTCCGACGGGCGCCGGGTCGTCTACCAGTGCGCGGGCGAGATATGGCTGGTCGACGCGCTGACCCCGGACTCGGAGCCGCGCAGGCTGGACATACGGCTCGGCGGGCAGCGCACGGGCCGGCGCGGCTACCAGATCCCCGCGGCCGGGCACGTCGACGGGATATCCGTGGACATGACGGGGCGGGCCAGCGCGGTCAACGTGCGCGGCAGCCTGTACTGGCTCACGCACCGCGACGGCCCCGCCCGCACGATCGCGGACACGCCGGGCGTACGGGTCCGCTTCCCCGTGATGCTGGGCAGCGGCGGAGAGGTCGCGTACATCACCGACGCGGACGGCGAGGACGCGATCGAGATCGCGTACCTGCCCCGGGCGAGCGGCGACCGGCAGCCCCGGCGGCTGGCGTCCGGCCGGCTGGGGCGTGTCGAGGAGATGGTGGCGGACCCGGACGGCGAACGGATCGCTATCGCCACGCACGACGGCAGGCTGCTGCTGATAGACGTGGCGGACCTCGACGAGGAAGAGGAAACAGAAGAGGCTGAAGAAGCGGAAGAGGCCGAGGCGGAGGCGGGTGCGGAAACGGGAACGACGGCCGAGGCGCCACCGGCCGACACCGAAACCGCCGAAGGCCCCGAAACCGCCGAGGCCCCCGAGGTCACCGAGGCCCTCGGGGCGACAGAGAGTCCCGAGGCAGCGGAGGGGACAAAGGCAGCAGAGGCGACCGAGACGGCCGAGACCGCCGAGCCCAACGAATCCTCCCGGCCGCCCGCGTCATCCCGGACACCGGCATCCGGGCCGTCGGACACACCCCAGCCGTCCGCCGCGTCCGACACGCCCCAACCGCCGGACACCGCTCAGCCCTCCGACACCTCCGACACTTCCGGCACTTCCGGCACGCCCGAGCCACCCGACTCACCCGCCATCACCGAACTCATCCGCTCCATCAACGGCCCCGTCGCCGACCTCGCCTTCTCCCCCGACGGCGAATGGCTCGCCTGGTCCCACCCCGGCGTCGGCCGCTCCCTCCGCCAGATCAAGCTCGCCAAGATCGCGGGCAGCTTCGCCCGTACGGTCGTCGACGTCACCAACGGCCGCTTCGAGGACGAGAACCCGGTCTTCACCAGCGACGGCCGCTATCTCGCCTTCCTCTCCTGGCGCGGCTTCGACCCGGTGTACGACGTGCACACCGGCGACCTCTCCTTCCCCCTGGGCTGCCGTCCGTACCTCGTGCCCCTCTCCTCCGCCACCCCGTCCCCCTTCGCCCTGCTGCCGGACGGCAGGCCCGCGGCCGGCGGGCTCGACCCGGACGTCGGGAACTCCGGCGACGGTACGGTCACGGTCGAGGTCGAGGGCCTGCCCGAGCGGGTCACCCCGTTCCCCGTCACCGCGTCCAAGCACTCGGCCCTGCACCCGGTCAGCGGTGGCGGCCTGGTCTGGCTGCGCTGGCCCATTTCGGGCGCGCTCGGGGAGACGTTCGCCAACCCCGCCGACATGTCCGGCCGCCCCACCCTCGAACACTTCGACATCGTGAAGGCGCGCAAGAGCGAACTGGTCGGGCATCTCGACTGGTTCGCGGCGAGCGGTGACGGCTCCCGGCTGGTGGTCGTGGACGACGGCGAACTGCGCGCCGTACCCGCGACCGAGCCCGGTGACGGCGACTCCACCGTCCATCTCGACCTGCGCCGGATCCTGCACGACGTCGATCCCGAGGCCGAGTGGCGGCAGGCGTACGAGGAAGCCGGCCGGCTCATCCGCGCCTACTTCTGGGAGCCGGAGATGTGCGGCATCGACTGGGACGCGATCCTCGCCCAGTACCGGCCGCTGGTCGAGCGCGTCGCCTCCCCCGACGAGTTCGCCGACCTGCTCCGCGAGGTCCTCGGCGAACTGGGCACGTCCCACGCGTACGTCACGCCCGCGCGCCGGGACGAGGGCCCGCCGCACTACCAGCGGCCCATCGGCCTGCTCGGCGCCAACCTGGTCTGCCGGGACGGCGAGTGGCTCGTCAAGCGCATCCTGCCCGGGGAGTCCTCCGACTCCAAGGCCCGCTCGCCGCTGGCCGGTACGGGCATCCGCGAGGGTGCCGTCCTCACCCATGTGGACGGCCGGCCCGTCGACCCGGTCGCCGGCCCCTTCCCACTGCTCGCCGCCGCCGGGGGCACCACCGTCGAGCTGACCTTCCGCCCCGCCGGCCGCAAGGGCGGCGCCCGCCGGGTCGCCGTAGTCCCCCTCATCGACGAACGGCCGCTGCGCTACCAGGACTGGGTCGCCAAACGCCGGGAGGTCGTCCGGGAGATCAGCGGCGGCCGGTGCGGCTATCTGCACATCCCCGACATGGGCGGCTCCGGCTGGGCCCAGTTCAACCGTGACCTGCGGCTGGAGGTCTCGCGCCCCGCGCTGATCGTGGACGTACGGGGCAACGCGGGCGGCCACATCAGCGAACTGGTCGTGGAGAAGCTCACCCGGCGCATCATCGGCTGGGACCTGACCCGCGACGCCCAGCCCGTCAGCTACGCCTCCAACGCGCCGCGGGGCCCGATCGTCGCGCTCGCCGACGAGGCGACCTCCTCCGACGGCGACATGATCACCGCGGCCTTCCGGCTGCTGAAGCTGGGCCCGGTGGTCGGCCAGCGCACCTGGGGCGGGGTCGTCGGCATCACGGGCCGGCACCGCCTGGTCGACGGCACGGTCATCACGGTCCCGATGAACGCGGCCTGGTTCGACGCGTACGGCTGGTCCGTGGAGAACCACGGCGTGGAGCCGGACATCGAGGCCCTGCGCACACCGCTGGACTGGGCGGAGGGCCGGCACGCACAGCTCGACGACGCGGTGTGGGCGGCGCTGGACCTGCTGGCGGCCGAGCCGGCGGCGGCCCCGCCGGGCTACGGAGCCGTCCCGGACCTGCGCCGCCCGGGACTGCCGCCCCGCAAGACCGACTGAGGGCGAGGCAGGCCGCCAAGGACGGACGGCGTACGCGAGTGGCGCGCCCGGAAGACGCCGGGTGCGCCACTCACCTGCCCGGGCTCGACCGCCCGTGCTCGACTGCCTGTGCTCGACGGAGCGGGGCAGCTCAGTGGTCGAGGTCGATGTCCTCGTCCATGCCCATGTCCTCGTGCATGTCCTTGCGCATGTCTCCGCGTGCGTCCTGCCCCGCGCGCTGTCCCTGCTCGCGCCCGCCGCGCGCCCGGTCCTTGCCCTGTGCGCCCTGTGCGCCCTGTGCGCCCTGGCCCGGCCGGCCCGGCTTCGCCGACTGGCCGCGCTGCCCGGACCGCTGGGACTGGCCGGACTGGCGTTCCTTGTCCTTCATCTCGTCCTTCGCACGGTCACCGAGCTGCTGCGCCTTGTCCTTGAACTGGTCGGAAATGCCCATGGAAAGTCACTCCTGACAGGTGTGGGCGGCGCCGCGGCCGGGCTCGGACCGAAACGGACCGAGCCCGGCCGCGGCGTAGTGGTGTGACACTCGTCGAGGCCCCACCGACGTGTCCGAGGAACGGCGTGACGGGGCACGAGGGGGTCGTCGTGGCCGAGGCCGGGACCGCCCGGGTGGGGCCTCGACCAGACTGACACGCCCGGACATCACGCGCATTTCGACCAGTTCCGGCCAGCCCACGACCGCACCGCCCCTGGCGCCCCACTGCCCCACCACGGCCCACTGGCCCACTGGCCCACTGGCCCACTGCGGGTTCTCACACCTTCACCGCCGGGTCACCGTCCTCCCGTCCCTCGCGTCCTTCCCGCCCCTCCCGCACGCTCCTGCTCGTCCGCCTCCCCGCCCGCGCCCACCAGCCCCCGGCGCAGACCCGCCAGCCGGGGCCCGAACTGCCGCATCTCGCGCCGTCCGGCCAGGGCGATGAGCCCCGGCAGACTTCCGCGTACGGCCTGCAACGAGCGCAGCCACCCCTGCCCGTACACATGCGGGGAGCGCCGTTCGATCCCCTCGACGAGCCGGTCCACGGCCGGGCCGAGCGGGTAGGTGCGGTTCGCCGGCCACGGCAGCCGTTCGCGCAGCTCGCGCATCACCTCGTCGCGGTCCGCACCCCGCACCATGTCCGTGTCCGTCCAGGACAGGTAGCCGATCCCGACCCCGACACCGTCGTGGGCGACCTCGGTGCGCAGGCTGTGCGCGAACGCCTCTACGCCCGACTTGGACGCGCAGTACGCGGTCATCATCGGCGCCGGGGCCAGCGCGGCCAGCGAGGCGATCTGGAGGAGGTAGCCCCGGCTCTCCCGCAGCATCGGCAGGAACGTCCGGGCGGTCACCGCGCTGCCGATCAGGTTCACCTCGACGACCCGCCGCCACGCGTCCGGGGCGGAGTCCACGAACGGTCCGCCGGTGGCCACGCCCGCGTTGGCCACGACGATGTCGATCCGCCCGAAGCGCTCCTTGACCTCCCGCGCGACGCGGGCCATCGCCTCGTCGTCCGTGACGTCCGCGTGCCACAGGTCGCAGTCGGCGTGCAGCCGGGCGGCGACCCGCTTCAGCTCCTCCGGCTCCAGCCCGACGAGCGCCACCTTCACACCCCGCGCGGAGAGCTTGCGCGCCAGCAGCTCACCGACACCGCGCGCGGCGCCGGTGACCACCGCGACCCGCCCGTCCAGCACTCCGGAGCGGCGCCGAGTCCGGGTCCACGTCCGCGGCCAGGGCGGGACAACACCGGTACCGCCGCTCATGCCGCTCCCTCCGTCGCGCCGAGGTGACGGGTGCTCAGGTCGCGTATCGCCGCCGTGACGGCCCTGGGCACCTCCACCGGTGTCATGTGTCCCGCCCCGGGGAGTTCGGTGAGACCGACGCAGTCCGGCAGGGCCGCCGCCAGCGCCCGCGCGTGCACCGGCGGGGTCAGCCGGTCGGCCGTGCCGACGAGTACGGCGGTGGGTGCCCTCAACTCCCGGACCGAATCGTCGAGATCGAGCGCGTCGAGGACATGTGCCCAGCCGATCCTGCTGGGCCGGGCGCAGGCCTGCACGAGCCTGGCGCACTCGGTGACCGCCTCGGGGGCGCAGCGGGGGCCCATCGTGCCGTACCGCAGCAGCCACTTCGACACCGGCGTGACCGGCCCGAGCGGGAAGCGCGCGCCGAGGATCAGCCGGGTGAGCCGGGTACGCGGCCGGCCGGGGCGGAGCGGGAGCACCAGGCTCTCGGCGGTCAGCCGGGAACTGGCCGTGCTGCACAGCGCGACGGCCGCCGCGTGCCGCCGGAGGACGGGCCGGGGCGCGGCGGCCATCAGCGTCATCCCGCCCATGGAGTGCCCGACGAGCACCGCCTTCTCGTCCGGCGCCAGAGTGGCGGTGAGTACGGCCTCCAGATCGTCGGCCAGGGCCTCGGTGGAGTAGCCGCCCGGACCGGGCAGCGGTGAACGGCCGTGCCCGCGCTGGTCGTAGACGATCACCCGGTGGTCGGCGGCGAGACCCCGTATCTGTGGTGCCCAGAAGCGCAGGGAGCAGGTCCAGCCGTGCACCAGCACGACGGCGGGCCGCCGTCCGCGCCCACCGTCGTCCGGCGGCCCGCCACCGGCACCGGCACCGGCATCACCGGCGAGGGAACCGCCACCGGAACCGGCGTCCGGGGGTTCGAAGACCTCGACATGGATGCGTGAACCGTCGGCGGAGACGGCGGTCAGTTCACGCCCCTGGGGCAGCCCGCTCATCGGACAATCTCCCTCTCGTTCACGCTCGTCGTCGCGTCGTCCGGCCCGTCGCGGAAGGGGCGGATGACGTCGTACTCCGCGAGATCGACCTCCCGGGTGGCCCGCCGGAACTCGGCCGTCGTACCGGGCCAGATGGTGGTGTTACGCCCTTTCCCATCGAGATACCAGCTCGTGCAGCCGCCCGTACTCCATACGGTGCGTTTCATGCGTTCCTGCACCCGGTGGTTCCAGGCGCGCACGGCCGAGGGGCGCGCGCTCAGCGCCACCCGGCCGGCCCGGTCCGCGCCCCCGTCGCTCCCCCGGCCGCCGAGGTCGTCCAGCTTCCGCAGGTAGTCGGCCAGGTAGTTCAGCTGGGACTCGATCACCAGGATCATCGAGGAGTTCCCGAGCCCGGTGTTGGGTCCGATGATCGTCATCCAGTTGGGGAACCCGGCCGCGGTCGAACCGCGCAGCGACTCCAACCCGTCCCGCCACGCCTCCGCGAGCGTACGGCCGTCGGCGCCCACCACCCGCTCGGCGATGGGCATGTCGGTGACGTGGAAGCCGGTGGCGAAGACGATCGCGTCCACCTCGGCCTCCGTACCGTCCGCCGCGACCAGGGTGGAGCCGCGCACCTGGGCCAGCCCGGAGGCGACCACGTCGACATCAGGCCGGGCGAGCGCCGGGTAGTACGTGTCGGAGAGCAGGACGCGCTTGCAGCCGATGCGGTACGAGGGCGTCAGCCTGGCCCGGAGCCCCGGGTCCTTGACGGCCCGGGCGAGATGGGCCTTGGCGAGGGACTCCACCAGCCCCAGCCCGCCGTGCCGCCGGGTGAAGAAGTTGACCTGCAATTCCCGTACTGCCCAGAGGAGTTGCCGCCGCACGGAGCCGGTGATCGGCACCGCCCGGTGCAGTCGGCGCTCGGACCGTGAGATCGCCCGGTCCCGGCGCGGCAGCACCCAGGGCGGCGTCCGCTGGAAGAGCGTGAGGCGGCCCGTCTCGGGCTGGATCGCCGGGACGATCTGGATCGCGGAGGCACCGGTGCCGACCACGGCGACGCGC
The DNA here is from genome assembly GCF_052983195.1 of Streptomyces hebeiensis. NCBI lineage: Bacteria > Bacillati > Actinomycetota > Actinomycetes > Kitasatosporales > Streptomycetaceae > Streptomyces > Streptomyces hebeiensis. The sequence continues at coordinate 4,627,616 of NZ_CM129812.1, read as the reverse complement.
TTGCCGCGCAGGTCGTACTCGTGGTCCCAGCGGGCCGAGTGGAAGACCTTTCCCGGGAAGGTGTCGAGGCCGGGTACGTCGGGGACGCGGGGGTCGGACAGCGGCCCGGTCGCGGACACGACGACCTCGGCGGTGCAGGTGCCCCGCGAGGTCTCGATCTCCCAGCGCAGCGCCGCCCGGTCCCAGCGCGCCATCAGGACCTCGTGGTTCAGGCGCAGATGGGGCCGGAGCCCGAAGGTGTCCGCGACCTTCTCCAGATACGCCCGGATGTGGCGCTGCCCCGAGAAGGCGCGCGGCCAGTCGGGGTTCGGCGCGAACGAGAACGAGTACAGGTGCGAGGGGATGTCGCAGGCGCACCCGGGATAGCTGTTGTCCCGCCAGGCGCCGCCGACGGAACCGGCGCGCTCCAGGACGACGAAGTCGGTGACGCCCTCCCGACGCAGCCGGACGGCGGCGCCCAGCCCGCCGAATCCGGATCCGATCACCGCGACGCGTACATGTTCGTTCCGGTCCATTCCGCTCCGCCTCCTGACCACGTCACCGACAGCGCCCCGAACCACGCCAGTAATCACTGGCGTGGTGGGGAGCGTAGGGCAGCTCTCTACTCATGGGTAGGGCCTGGGCGACAGGAAGTTACCGGCGGTACGAGAGGGATGGGGCGAGGACTCCTTAGGCTGGCGACCATGGAGTACCGCATGGAGGAGCTGGCCCGGGAGGCGGGCATCACGGTGCGCACCGTGCGCTTCTACCGGGAACGCGGCCTGCTGCGGCCCCCGCGCCGGGAGGGCCGGGTCGCCTGGTACGACGACCGGCACCTGGCCCGGCTCCGCACGATCGCGGCCCTGCTGGAGCGCGGCCACACCCTCAACGGCATCGCCGACCTCGCCACGGCCTTCGAGAGCGGCCGGGACGTGGGCGAGGTGCTGGGCCTGGGCGAGCCCACCGAGGAGACCCCGGTGCGGCTGACCCCGGAGGAGCTGGCCGACCACTTCGCGGGCGAGGTCACACCGGAGAACCTGGCGGCGGCCCTCGATCTCGGTTACCTCGCCACGGACGGCGAGGCGCTGGTCCACATCAGCCGCCACCTCCTGGAGGTCTCGGCCGCGCTGGTACGGGCGGGGGTCCCGCTGGCCGCGGTCCTCGAGACCGGCCGCCGGGTCCGCGCCCACACCGAGGCCCTGGCCGAGCTGTTCGCGACCCTGGCCCAGGACCACGCCGCCACCGCGCCCCCGGCCGAACTCCGCCCGCTGGCCCGGAGTGTGGTGACGGCGGAACTCTCCCTGGCCCTGGACCGCCGCCTCCGCTCGCCCCGCGATCCGAAACCCGCCCGGAAAACCTGACATACCGGCGGGACGGCCCGCCGGCGGGGCAGGGACGGAGCGGCGCCCCCGTCCGCGGCCGCGCCGGCGAACGACATGGCACGCGTCGTTTCCCGGCGGACACACGGAAACGGCCCGCGCCCGGGCGGCGCCGCCCGGGCCCCTTACGCAGGCGCGGTCCCCAGGTCGAAGACCGCCGTCACGGGCGCGTGGTCGCTCCACCGCTCCGCGTGACTGGCAGCGCGCTCCACGTACGCCTTGACCGCGGCCCCGGCCAGCCGAGGTGAGCCGACGACGAGGTCGATGCGCCACCCGGTGTCGTTGTCGAAGGCCCGCCCCCGGTACGACCACCAGGAGTACGGCCCCTCCTGCTCCGGGTACTGGGCCCGGACCACGTCCACGTAGCCCGCCTCGTCGAAGACCCGGGTCAGCCAGGCGCGCTCCTCGGGGAGGAAGCCGGAGGAATTGCGGTTGCCCCGCCAGTTCTTGAGGTCCGCCTCCTGGTGGGCGATGTTCCAGTCACCGCACACCACCACCTCGCGCCCGTCGGCCGCCGCGCGCTCCCGCAGCCGTGACAGGTACGGCAGGAACTCCGCCATGAAGCGCGCCTTCTCCTCCTGCCGCTCCGTACCGACCTCGCCCGACGGCAGGTAGAGGCTGGCCACGGTCACGCCCGGCAGGTCGATCTCGGCATAGCGCCCGCTGCCGTCGAACTCCGCGCTGCCGAATCCCACCCGCGTGCGCTCCGGCTCCCGCCGGGACAGCAGGGAGACCCCGGCCCGGCCCTTGGCGGCGGCGGGCGCGTGGAGCACGTGCCAGCCCGCCGGCTCTCGTACGGCCTCGGGGAGCTGGTGCGGCTCGGCCCGTACCTCCTGGAGGCAGACCACATCGGCGGAGGTCCGCTCCAGCCACTCCAGGTACCCCTTCTTGGCGGCGGCACGGAGGCCGTTCACGTTCACGGTCGTCACGGTGAGCATCCCGGCACCCTACCGGCCCCCGCCGAGCCGCCCCGGAACAGGCCGAAGGCCCGGACCGGGCGCGCGATGCTTCCGGTCCGGGCCTTCGGGCGGCAGGTCAGCGGTTGCCGACGCCGTTGCCGGAGAGGACCGGGATGTCGTCCAGGATGTGCGACAGCGGCTCGTCACCCTTGGCCTGGGTCGAGTTCTCCGTGCACTGCTGGTTCTGCGGGTTGGACAGGACGTTGACGTCCTGGACCGCGACGTTCACGAGGCCGATGAGCGAGCCGACGTTCGCCTTCAGCGGCAGACCGATGCAGGGCTTGTTCAGCGTGCCCTGGACCAGGCCCAGCTGCGGGCTCATGTTGCCCTTGGTCGCCTGGTTGCCGAACGCCTGCTTGGCACCGTTGCCGCTGAACGAGTTCGTCCCACCGTCATCGGCGATGGCGAACGCCGGCGACGCGGCGGCAGCCGTGGCTCCGACGATCGAGGCCGCTACAGCAGCGGTTGCCCACAGCTTCTTCATTTAAATACCTTTCCGGAAAGTCCGACTCCACCGGTGGAGTCCGCCTTGCTTAACCCGCCGATGGGTGGATTAGTTTCGGCAGTTCCCTCGAATGGCTTAACGCACTTGTCAGATAAAAAGGCCGGATCGCCGCGACCAATGCAACGGCGTTCCGGCCTCCGCTTTTCTGCCGGGACTCGGGATGCGAAACCCGTCTCCCGTCAGCGGTTGCCCGCACCGTTCCCGGAGAGCAGCGGAATGTCGTTGAGGATGTGCGACAGCGCCTCGTCGCCCTTGGCCTGCGTCGAGTTCTCGACACACTGCTGGTTCTGCGGCGAGGACAGGATGTTGAGGTCCTGGACCCCGATGTTCAGGAGACCGAGGACCGAGCCGACGTTCGCCTTGGCCGGAAGGGCGATGCAGGGCTTGTTGAACGACCCTTGGATGAGCGCGATCTGCGGGCTCATGTGCCCGTACGTCGCCATGTTGCCGAACTGCTGCGTGGCAAAGTTGCCACTGGCCGACGTGACGCCGCCGTCATTGCTGATGGCGAGCGCGGAGGGCGCCGTGGCGGCGGACACGCCCACCACGGAGGCGGCGATGGCCGTGCCGGCCATGACCTTCTTGATCACGATGAGTCCCCTTCTGAAGGATGCCCCACTGTCGCCGGGGCCCCCTGAGCAACTCGTGACGGCCGTTCAGGTTCCGTCCGCACGCATCAACTCACTCCAACGGTCTATTACCGAGGGTTACGAGGGCGAAGAAAGGGAATACCGCCCGATTGGCGATTTATCGGATGGTCCGGCGACTCCAATGCCTCCGGCCGCCCGGAGGCAATGCCGGAGGCGCCACTAACCGATCGGGTGAAGCAGCGGAACCAAACCGGCGGCCCTCGGTTGTTCAGGTCGCTCCACATGCATTCGCTGAGAAGAAGAGGAACAACCGTGATCAAGAAGGTTATGGCCGGCGCGGCCCTCGCCGCCTCCGCCATCGGCATGTCCGCCGCGGCGGCACCGTCGGCGTTCGCCATCGCCGACGACGGTGGGACGAACTCGTTCAGCGGCAACGGCGCCGAGTCGTCGTTCGGCAACCAGGTCACCAAGGGCCACATGAGCCCGCAGGCGGAGCTGATCCAGGGCTCGCTGAACAAGCTGTGCGTCGGCCTCCCGGCGAAGGTGAACGCCGGCTCGATCGTGGGCATCATCGCCAACGTCGCGGTCCAGGACGTCCAGGTCCTGTCCAACCCGCAGAACCAGCAGTGCACGGAGAACTCGACCCAGGCCAAGGGTGACGAGCCGCTGTCGCACCTCCTGGACGACATCCCGGTCCTCTCCGGCAACGGCGTCGGCAACCACTGACCGCCGACCAGGCGCACGGCCGTCCGGGCACACCCGGACACACTGACACCCCGGTCCCACGGATCGATGGCGGGCCGACGGGGGCAATGGCGCCCCTGTCGGCCCGTAGTGCGCTCAGGCCCTAGTCATACCGTCGCCTCATCGCACGAACAGCACGGAACCGGGTCGACGGAATGCCCGACACACCGCGACGGTGTGAGAAGAACCCCCTTGCCGCAGCAACCGAGTGACAGCGAAAAGTCTTCAAAACAGGCCAGTTTCCTCGCCTCCCTTCCGTCGTTGGAGTTCCCGCAGCGGGCATGGAAGCCGAGGCCCGAGAGGGTGACGCTCGCGTACGCACGAAAGCCGTGCGGACGAACTGGCCGCTGCGGAAAGGGCTCAGAACAATGAAGTGCACGAAGATCGCTGCGGCCACCGCGGGGCTGGTCCTCGCCCTCGGCGCCGCGTCTCCCGCGATGGCCGACGCCGAGTCCGAGGCGGTCGTCGCCAACTCCCCGGGCGTCCTGTCCGGGAACAACATCGCGGTTCCCATCCACATCCCGATCAACCTCTGCGGCAACACGATCGACATCATCGCGCTGCTCAACCCCTCCAGCGGCAACGTCTGCATCAACGCCGACGTCGAAGAGGAGGAGAAGAAGGGCCACCACGGCCAGAAGAAGGGCCACCACGGCCAGCAGAAGATGGGCCACCACGGCCCGCAGCACATGGAGTGACGACGCCCTGACGTCGCACTGATGTTGTGCGGGCACCCCTCTGGGTGCCCCGGCCGGTCCCGCAAGCGCACGCGGTACGCGCTTCGGGACCGGTTCCCGTTGGATCGAATGATCCCCCGTCACACAACTGCTCGCCGTACGGCCGGCAGGAGGAGAAACCAGATGCGAGATCTCATCAGCAAGGGACTGCTGACCGCCGCGGCCGCGTCGAGCGTGCTGTCCCTGAGCAGCGGTTACGCGACCGCGGTGGAGGCCGACGGAGCCGCCGTCGGATCACCGGGAGTGCTGTCGGGCAACAACGTCCAAGTACCCGTGGAGATCCCGATCAACGTCTGCGGGAACACCGTGGACCCGGTCGGAGTGCTCAACCCCGCGTTCGGCAACGCCTGCGCCAATACGTCGGGCACGTCCGCGCACTCGTCCGAGCAGGCGTCCTCCGTGCACGGACGTCCCTCCTCGCCCTCCGTTCCCCCGGCGCGGCAGTCGCACCCGGCCCCGCCGTCCCACGGCGCGCCCCCCGCGAACTCGACCCGCCCGGCACCGCAGGCCGACGACGAGCACACACCGCCCGGCCACATCATTCACCGCGACCACGCGCCGAAGCCGGACGGCGGCGGTTCCACCGCCACGGGGCTGGCGCAGGGCTCGCCGGGCGTGGGCTCGGGCAACAACGTGGCAGTGCCGATCGACGTCCCGGTGAACCTCTGCGGGAACTCGGTGGACGTGGTCGGCGTCCTCAACCCGGTGTTCGGCAACTTCTGCGGGACCAAGGCGGCTCAGGCCACTCCGCGAACGCCGCACGTACCGGCGCAGCCCCCGGGTCCGCAGCGCCCCGATGAGCCGGTCAGCCCCGTGGGCCCCGGCGTTCCCTCGTCGCCCGCCGACCGAGCCGTGCCGCCGGCCCCCGCCCCGCACGGTCCGGCACACCCCGGCTCGGCACCCGCCGCCGACGCCCCGGCCGGCCCGCGACTGGCGTCCACCGGTGCCGACTCCCACCTCTTCACGGGTGCGGCGCTGAGCGCCGGTCTGCTGCTCGGCGGCGCGATCCTCTACCGGCGGAGCACGGCGGCGACGCGCCGCTGACGCTCGGGCACGCCCGGCCCGTCCGGGAGAATCACGCCGGATTCTCCCGGCGGGACACGCCCGGCGGCTCAGCACAGCGGGACCGCCTGCCGGACTGCCCGCGTCGTCATCCGGCCCGTCGGCCATTCTCTTCCGCCTCCGCCGCTCGGCCGCCGATGGCCCATGCGGGGGATGAAATGCACGGACGGTCTACGGAAAGACCGAGGCCGGATTCCCGTTCGGCTTACTAGAAATACTTATGAGGAGCGAGGTGATCACAGGGCCGGGAGACCAGCCCGTGCGAGTGCGAACGACGAGGAGCGGACATGCCCCATCGACAGCGGCGGCGCCGGACGACCTGGCCCGGGCTGCTCATGGCCGCTTTTCTCGTTTCCGGAGTGACATCGCCCGTGCCGAGCCGCGCGGCCGAACCGGACGACGACGGCCGGACGAACCCGCCACCCGCGGCGGCGCCCGCGCTGGGCGCGTATCTCGACTACGGTCCGACCGGCGTGCGCCGCATCGCCAAGATGCAGAAATGGCTGGGCGGTACGGAATTGCGCGTCGGGCACACCTATCTCCCCGGCGACGTGTGGGAGAACATCGAGGGGAAGCCCTCCTTCCTGGCGGACTGGGCCGCGTGGCGCAAGGCCAAGAAGGACCGGATGTTGGTGCTCAACGTGCCCATGCTGGAACACCACGAGAAGCGGGCCCGGGACAAGACCGTCCGCAGTGAGCTGCGCAAAGGTGCGCGAGGGAGCTACGACAAGCATTTCGCGACCCTGGCGCGACGGCTGGTGCGGCTGGGGGTGCCCGACACGGTGATCGTGCTGGGCTGGGAGATGAACGGAGTGACGTACAGGCACCGCTGCGGTCCCGATCCGGCGTCGTGGAGGAAATACTGGCGGCACATCGTCACCGCCATGCGTTCCGCGCCCGGGCAGAAATTCCGTTTCGATTTCGCCCCGAACCGCGGCCGGGACGACGTTCCCTGGACCTCCTGTTACCCCGGTGACGACGTCGTGGACATCATCGGCATGGATTCCTACGACCAGCCGCCGGCCAAGACCTTCGACGAGCAGGTGAATGAACCCTACGGGCTGCGCAAGCACGTCGAGTTCGCGGCCGAGCACGGAAAGGTCATCTCGTATCCGGAGTGGGGCCTGTTCCGCCACGGGGACAATCCCGAATATGTGCGCCGCATGCTGCACTGGTTCGACACGTACAAACCGCTGTACAACACCGTCACCGATTACTGTCCGCACGGCGTATGGCAGTGCGCCAAGAATCCGGAGTCGTCGAAGGTCTTCCGTTCCACGCTGTACGGTCAGGCCGGGAAGCCGCCCGCACCGGCGAAACCGCCGCCCACCGAGCCCGGGAGGCCGACGCCGGGGGAGCCGGGACCTGTCCCGCCGGATCCTGGGCCGCCACCCGATCCGGCCGACCCCTGGGCGCCGGAGGACCCCTGGGTGCCCGAGGAGCCGTGGGTGCCGGAAGAGCCGGCGGAGGACTGCGAACCGATGAACCTCGGTTCCTGGATCGAGCGGTGGCTCGGCGGGTCCCTTTGCGTCCCCTTCACGTGGCAGGGGCTGGACCGGGAGGACCGGAGGGACCGGGACTTCTGACCGAACCACCACCGCTTCCCGGTCCGAGCAGCGCAGTGGCCGGGGAGCGGCGGCGGAGGGCCGCTCCCGCCTCCCCGGCGGTTCGGCGCACGGCGTCGGATACCGGCGTCAGCCTCTGACGTTGTCTCTGCCTCTGCCCCTGCCCTTGTCCTCGCACGCCGCGCGGCCGCCCTCGGCTCTTGCCCGTTTGCCGGTACTCCTGGCACCGGCCTGCTTGCCGGTGCTCTTGGCGCTCGCCTGCCGGTCGGGCCTCGTGGCGCTCGACCGCTGATCGCCGCCGTGCCGCCCGTCCCCTGCCCGTAGTCGTTTGACGAGCGCGGCGGCCCGGCTCCGGCCCGCCGCGCGGGCGGCGACCAGCCACAGGACCGGCGCCAGGGCCGGCCGGGCCATCAGCAGTCGCTGGTTGCGCACGGTCTCGGGCCGCCAGTGGTGCTTGTACGGCTCGTCGCCGCGCAGCAGGCTCAGTGTGCTCCGGCCGCTCTCACCGATGTGCCGGACCGCGCTGCGCAGCAGCATCGTCGCCGCGTCCACCTTCCGGGCACGCAGCGTGGGGTCGACCCCGTAGAGGTAGCCGCCCTCCATCCGGCCCGACATCAGGGTGAGGTCCACGGCGACCACCTTCCCCTCCAGCCGGAACTCGGTGACGCGCGCGGTGCCGGAGGCCACCATCGATGTCACCGCGCGGGTCAGGTGGTCGGAGAACCGGGCGCTGAGGTGTTCCTGTGTGACACCGCGCCCCTGCCACTGAAGCCGGTGCAGCCCCAGCAGCCGGCCGACCGCGTCGGGGACCTCCGCCTCGGGCACCGGCCGTTCCTGGATGCCGAGCGCGTCCAGCTTGCGCATCTTGGCGCGGGCTCGCTGGGAGCGGGCGGTGGCGAGTCTGCCGAGCAGTTCGTCCATGGTGAGGGCGGGCAGTTCGAGGCAGAGGGAGTCGGGCAGCTCCCGGCGCGGGCCCCGCCAGCACGCGAGGACGCGTTCGGCGGCGGCTCCCGGCCGTACCTCCCGCAGGTCGATCACCGCCGTCCGGGCCGCGTTCGCGAGGGCGCGCGCCAGAGCCTCGGCCACCGCCGCTCCGTCCGGGCCCGCCGGGCCGTCGGGGCCTTCGTCCAGCAGGACATCGCAGTAGTCGGTGATGCCGGTGCCGATCGGTACGAGGACCGGGAGCGCGCCCCGGACCAGCATCAGCGGTGCGGCGGCGACCAGTTCCCCGTCCCGGTGTACGAGGACGACCCGGAGCCGGCCCCGTTTGCCGTACGACAGCCACCACGAGTACAGCCACGCGTGGCACTGGAAGGGAGTGGCGTTGCGGGAGCGGCGGTGGAGCGCGTCCCAGGCGGGGGCGAGTTCGGCGAAGCGGTCGGTGTCGCGGCACAGCTCCGTGGTGAACACCGGCTTCGGCACCGCACCGGCCGGGCACGCCGGTGCCGGTGCCGGTACGGAAGCGGGCGCAGGGGCGGGCGACCGGACCGGAGCGACGGCGCCGGTGGGACTCACGCGCTGACCGGCGGTCATGACACCGGCTCCGGCTGGGGGTGGGAAGCGGTCGCCGGTGCCGGAACGGACGCCGCCGGGGAGGCGGGGACCGCGGGCGACGCCGAGAGCGCCTGGGTTTCCGGGGTCGCGGAGGTCACGGAGGTCGCGGAGGTCACGGAGGTCGCGGAGGTCACGGAGGTCGCGGAGGTTTCCCGAGTGTCCGGGGTCACCGGTGCCTGCGGGGTCCGCGTGTCCTTCGGAACGGCCGTGGGGGCCGGGGCGGGTGCGGGCGCGGCGGCCGTCACGACGGCGTCCTCGTCGGTCCGCCGCCTCGGCAGCACCAGCAGCCCGAGCCCGCCGACCAGCCCGCCGGCGCAGCCGCCGACCAGGGCCGCCAGCGGCGCGGAGACGGAGGCCGGGCTCTTCGGGGTGACGGCGCGCGAGAGCTGGACCACCCGCACGTTCGTACTGCCCTGCATGTGGAAGCCGTTGGAAACAAGCGCACGCGCGACACCGTCCGCCATGGCGACGGCGGCCGACGGCTTCGTCGAGGTCGCCGTCACGGAGATCATCGGGGCGTCCGGTGACGTGGCCGTGCGTACCGCGGACCTGAGCTCCTCCGCCGGGACGCCGGCCCAGATCTGCGCGTCGGCGAGCACGGCGACCTGGGAGGCGACCCGTCCGTACGCCGTCGCGAACCCGAGCGCGGCGGTCGGGTCGGACCTGTCGGTCGGTACCACCAGGACATAGCTGGTGGCGGTGTACTCGGGCGTCCGCAGCGTGCCGTAGAGGCCGCCGGCCAGCGCCCCGCCGAGGACCGCCACCGGCACGACCCACCGCACGGGCAGCCCCTTGGGCCGCAGCGACCACGAGCGGGACCGCGGGGCAGCGGGCCGGTCGGCGCCCCCGTCCGGGACGGGCCGGGCCGGGCGGACGATCTTCCTCAGCTTCAGCGTCGTACCGTTCGAGGCGTCGTCGGAACGTGTGCCCGGCGTACTGGAGGGGGCGGCCGAACGGGAGGGGCTCGGCTTCCCGCTCTCCTTCTGTTGTGTCCGCCCCGCCTTGGCGGCCTGCCCGGTCTTCACGGCCTGCCCGGTCTTGGGCGGCTGCCCCGTCTTGGCCGACTGGCTCGCCTTGGAAGGCTGGCTCGCCTTGGAAGGCTGGCTCGCCTTGGAGGGCTGGCTCGCCTTGGAGGGCTGGCCCACCTTGGCCTCCGGCGGGCCCGCCTCGACCGGCTGACCGGCCTTGTCCGCCTGACTCGCCTTGCCGGGCTGACCCGTCTTGCCGGACTGGTTCGCCGAATTCGGCTGACTCGGCCGGCTCGACGGACTCGGCTGACTCGACTTGCTCATGGACAACTCACCTCTCGGATGGCGGCGACCGGGCCGCGCACGGCGTTCTCGTAGACGGTCATCAGCTGTTCGGCACTGTGGGAGATGTCGTAGTGGAGCGCGGCCGGCGGCACGGACAGCCTGTGCCGCCCGGCCTCCTGCCACGATTCGTGGGCCCGCGCATGGCACGCGTCCTGGAACGGACGCAGATCCGCGGCCAGTCCGGCGACCGAGCCACTGATGCGGCGCGCCCCCGGCGCCGCCTCGGGGGGCAGGTCGTGCAGGGCGGGACAGGTGACGTGGAGCACCGGGAGCCCGGCCGCCAGCGCTTCCACGACGGCCAGACCGAACGACTCGTCGGGGGACGTGGAGACGAAGACGTCCATGGCGGCCAGGAGGGACGGCAGGTCGGGCCCGCCGCCCGCCGGACACGGCGCGCCGTCGGCCGGTGGAACGGGAGGCGGAACGCGCGGCGGGTCCTCGCACGCCCCGTGCAGCAGGATCCGGCCGGCCGCTCCCAGCTCGTCGGCCAGTCGCCCGAGCCCGGCCCGCTCGGGCCCGTCCCCGACCAGCAGCAGCCGGGCGGAGGGCAGTTGGGCGACCGCCCGTACGAGCGTGTCGAACCGTTTGCCACGGGTGAGCCGTCCGACCCCGCCGACCACGAAGGCGTCGAGGGGCAGGCCGAGGCGGTCGCGCGTCGCGCGCCGGGCCACCGCGTCGAAGGCGAAACGTCCGACCTCGATGCCGTTGGGCACGACATGGATGCGGTCGCGCGGTACTCCCCAGCGCTCCAGCCGGCGGGCGACGGTGTCCGAGACGGCGACCGTGGCCGTGCCCAGGCGCTCCCCGGCCAGGTAGAGGGCCCGGGCGCCGGCGGACAGCGGCCGGCCCTCGATCTGGCTGGCGCCCAGGGAGTGCTCGGTGGCCACGATGGGCCGTACGCCCGCCAGCCGCGCCGCGAACCGCCCGTACAGGCACGCGCGGTAGAGGTGGGTGTGCACCAGGTCGTACCGGCCCTGCCGGACGAGCCTGGCCAGCCGGGGCAGGGCGCCGAGGTCCCGGTTCCCCGCCATGGCGAGGTCCCTGACCCGTACCCCGTCCGCCGTGATGCCTTCGGCGACGGCGCCCGGGTTGGTCAGGGTGATGACGTCGCTGTCGGTCGGCAGGTGCCGCAGCAGGAGCCGTAGCTGCTGCTCGGCCCCGCCGATGCCGAGACCGGTGATGATGTGCAGCACCCTCACGGCCCGGACCTCCGCGCGTCCGATACCGGTACGGATGCCTCCCGGCCGACGGTGGGCGACGCGGCCGGCGAGGCGACCGGTGACGCGGCGGACGGGCCAGGAGGCAGGCCGGCCCCCACCGGATAGGCGTCGAGCGCGGCCGGTTCGCGCCGCCACCGGTGCAGGGCCCACTTCATGCGCAGCCGCAGAGCGGTGTCCTTCTCCCCGACATGGATGCGCGGCAGGGCGAACACACCGGTGAGGGGGCCGGGGTTGATGGCGCAGCCGTACGAGTAGCCCGCCGCGCGCACCGCCTCGACGACCCGGGCGTCGACCGTTCCGTACGGGTAGCAGAAGCCCGCCACCTCGGCGCCGGTCAGTTCCCGCAGGAGTGCGCGGCTGCGCGCGGTCTCGGAGGTGAGGAGGGCGTCGTCGGCCTTGGTCAGGTCCGTGTGGCGCAGGCCGTGGGAGCCGATCTCCATGCCCGCCGCGGCGACGGCGCGGATCCCGTCCTCGGTGAGGAGGGGCTTGCGCGGACCGAGGCTGTCCCATTCGTTCGTACCGCCGAGGCGGCCGGGGAGCACGAAGACGGTGGCGGTGAACCCGAACCGGCGCAGCAGCGGTACGGCCCGCTCCAGGAAGTCCGCGTAACCGTCGTCGAAGGTGAGACCGACCAGACCCGCGCCACGCCCCCGCGCGCGGGCGCGCAGCAGCCGGTCCATGGTGACGCCGGTCAGGCCACGACGGCTCAGCCAGCCCAGCTGCCGCTCGAGCCGCCCGGGCGAGACGGTCACCTGGTAGGGGTCCTCCGTACGGTTCGCGACCGAGTGGTACATGACAGCCCGCAGAGGAGCGGACAGGGGGACGGGCACCGTGTCAGCGGGCATGGGCGCACTTTCGTGTGAGAAGACGGAGCAGGGGACGGAGGAGCGGGCGCAGCACGGTGTCCGTCTCGGGCACCCGCAAGGCCCGCGCGGTGCCGAGGAAGGCGGCGACGACGGCCGTGCAGCCCGCCGCCGCTCCCAGGACGGGCGCGGGAACGAGGGAGGCACAGAACCAGCCGGCGGCCACGGCGGCGGCCGCCGCCACGGCGAGCCGGATCAGGACCCCGGCCGTGTGCCGGGTCCTGATGGGAACGCTGCGGCGGCGCAGGCCGTACAGCATCACGGCGGCGGTGGAGGTGATGCCGAGGGCGTTGGCGGCGGCGATGCCGAGCACGCCCCATGCCTGGAGGAGCAGGGCGCCCGTGCCGGCGGTGAGCGCGAGCCCGCCGAGCATGGCGAGGGCGGGGAACCAGAGGGGGCGCGCGGCGGAGAAGTAGCAGCGCACGAGCGCCCCGACGAGTGTGTGCCCGAGCAGTCCGACCGCGTACACGCGCATCACGGCGGCGGTGGCCGCGGTGTCCGAGTGGTCGAAGGCGCCGCGTTGGAAGAGCACGTCGATGAACTGGGGCGCGCAGGCGATGACCGCGGCGGCGCCGATGAGCACGATGATCGCGGCCAGTGCGAGGTCGCGCTCGACGCGTCGCCGCGCCCGGCCGGTCTCCCCGGCGGCCATGGCGCGGGAGACGACGGGGAAGGTGACGGTGCAGATCATGAGGGAGAGGACCATGGGCATCTGCGCCACCTTCTGGGCGTAGTTCAGGTGCGAGATGGCCCCGGCGGGGAGGGGAGCGGCGAGGAACCGTTCGACGAGGACCTGCGACTGCCTGCAGAGCGCGAAGGCGACGACGGGCGCGATCAGGGCGAACACGACGGGGGTGGCACCGCTGTCGGCGGTCCGCGGCGGCTGCTCGCCACGGACCGGTACGGTGGCCGGCACGGCGACGGTGTCCGCCGCGGCAGCCGTTCCGGCCGGGTCCGCGACGGGGTTCGCGAGCGGCGTCGGCACCGGCGCGAGTCCGAGATCCGGCGACGGGCCGGACACGGGCACCGGTGCAGAAGGCCATACGGCCTCCGGTGCCGGACGCGACACGGACCCCGGTGCCGGGCGGGACGCGGACCCCCGTGCCGGTACCGGTTTCCGCCCCGGGCCGGCCTCCCGCAGCCCGCGCCACAGCACCGGAACCTGGAACAGCACCATCAGCACGCCGCCGACGGCGACCCCGGCGGCGGCCGCCCCCACTCCCCGGCTGCCGCCCGCCAGCAGCATCGTGGCGATGATGCCGAGGTTGTACGCGATGTAGATCGACGCCGGCACGACAAAACGGCCGTGCGCGCGCAGTGCCGCGCTGAGGTAGCCCGCGGCACCGAAGCTGAGCACGCAGGTCGCGGTCAGCCGGGTGCAGTCGACGGCGAGTTCCGTTTCGGGCAGCCCGGGGGCCAGGACGGCCACCACCCAGGGCGCGGCGGCCACCAGCAGGGCCGCGACCGCGCTCAGGGCCAGCAGCAGCCGGGGCAGCGTCGACCGCAGGAGCGCGCGTACCGGATCGTGGTCCGGACCCCGCCTGGCGGCCCGGCGGGCCAGCGCCATGCTGAACGCCGGTACGAGGACGAGCGCCATCCCGTCCTCGATGAGCAGGGTGGAGGCCACCTCCGGCACGGTCCAGGCGACCAGGAACGCGTCGGTCTCGTGGCCCGCTCCGTACAGCCGCGCGATGGTCTGGTCCCGGACCAGGCCCAGCAGTGACGCCACGGCGGTCGCCAGGGCGGCGAGGACGGCCGCCCGTGCCAGGAGCCGCCCGGACAGGAAGGAGGCGCGCGCGGCGCGCGGGGAACCGTCGCTTTCGCCGCCCGCACCGTCACGGGCAACACCAACGGCACGAGCGGCCCTGCCGGCGTCGTGGGCACCGCTCCCTCGCGTGGCGGGCGGTGGCACGACGGGAGCAGCGTCCGGCCCGGGCGCCGTGGGCACCACGGCCGGCCCGGACGCCGGGTCCGGCTCGGGTGCCACGGACATCGCGGCCGGCCCGGTTTCCGGGGCCGCCCCGGAAACCCGGGCCGCCCCGGAAACCGGGGCCGGAGGTGCCGCGGGAAGCGACTGCGTCGTCTCGCTCACGCGTGGACGACCTCCCGGTTCGACCGGCGGGGCGTCAGCGCCCACCACGCCACCAGGCCCAGCGCCACCGCGGTCAGCACGGTGGACGGGCCACCGATGTCCCCGTAACCGAAGCTCATCAGCTGCCACACCAGCAGACCGACCGCGACCAGACCGCAGTCGGCACCACCTGACCCACGGAAACCGCGAGAGGTGTGGGCACCTTGGGGCCCGCGGGGCCGCCGTGCCTCGTACAGCCGACGCAGCGCGCACACGAGGAGCGCCGCCCAGCCGCCGGCCAGCGCCATGAGGCCCACCAGCCCCTGCTCGCTGAGCACCAGCAGATACATGTTGTGCGGGGACAGCAACGGCTGACGCCGGAACTGAGCTCCGGCCCCGTCCGTGTCACTGGCGGCGGAGAGTGCCAGCGAGGCGTGGCTGTCGCGGTATTCGGGGAAGCCCTTCAGCCCGACGCCCGTGACCGGCCGCTCCTTCCAGATGTCGACGGCCGCGGCCCACATGACGTACCGGTCGCTGACGGACCGGTCCGGCGCGTCGGTGACCTGGGCGATGCTGCTGAGGCGTTCACCGACGAGCTTGGACCCGACGCCGAGACCGCCGACGAGCACGACTCCCAGCGCCCCCGCGACCAGCGCGGCCTTGGCGGCGCGACGCGGCCCGGAGAGGAGGAACTGGAGGGCGACCGCCACGGCGGTGGCGATCCAGGCACCCCGGCTGAAGGACAGTGTGAGCGGCACGGTGAGCAGACCGGCACACACGAGGGCGGCGACCCGCCACGCACGCGGTGCCCGCCCGGCCCGTCCTGTCCGGCCCGCCTGACCCGCCTGATCCGCCTGCCCCGCCTGGCCGCCGCCGAGCGCGAGTCCGACCGCGATGACCAGCCCGTACGAGACGACCGTGGCCATCCCCATCACGTCGGACGGCCCGAACGTGCCGACCGCGCGGATCTCCTCGCCCATGTACGAGGCGCCCGTACGAGTCAGGTACTGCACGACGCCGACCGCGCCCTGCACCAGCGCCAGCACCGCCACCGCTCCCGCGACCAGCCGGAAGTCCGTGCGGTCGCGGACGGTCAGCAGCACCGCGCCCGGCACCAGGACGAAGATCTGCAGGTAGCGCGCCAGCCCCGGCAGACCGGCCGCCGGATCGTGCGAGGCGACCGCCGCGACCGTCACCCCGAGCACCGGCAGGCCCAGCACCAGCGCGGCGGTACGGGTCAGCGGCCGGGCCCGTTCCCGCAACACCCGTACCAGGCAGTGCACCACCAGTAGCGCGGAGGCGATGTCCGCGGGCGTTCCGCCGCCCGCCGAGCCGCTCCCGGCCGATGTCGACGGTACGACGAGCAGCCCGATGACCACGACGACGGGCAGCAGCGGCGCCGACCGGTGGAACAGGGCCGCGGCCCACGGGTTCCCTGCCCACGCCCTGACGGCCCGCGTCCTGACGCGTCGCGCGACGCCGCGGAATGCCAGGCCCGGGCGGTCCTCGCCGAGCAGGGCTCCGGCGCTGTCGGCGGCCATCAGCTGCCCGCCGGTCGGACGAGGGACGCGGCGGTCCGCACGAGGATGCAGACGTCCTGCCACAGGGACCAGTGGTCGATGTAGTGGTTGTCGAAGCGCGACCGCTCCTCGATCGAGGTGTCCCCGCGCAGCCCGTGCACCTGCGCGAGGCCGGTGATGCCGACGGGCATCCGGTGGCGGGCCGCGTAACCCGGGAGCGTACGGCTGAAGTTGGCGACGAAGAAGGGGCGTTCGGGCCGGGGCCCGACCAGGCTCATGTCGCCGCGCAGGACGTTCCACAACTGGGGCAGCTCGTCCAGCGACGTACGGCGCAGGATGTTGCCCACGGCGCTCATCCGGTGGTCGCCCGCGATGTTCCAGCGGGTGGCGGACTCCTGCTCGTCGGAGGGTCTGAGCGTACGGAACTTCAGCAGCGTGAACGGCCGCCCGTCCTGGCCCACGCGCTCCTGGCGGAAGAGGACGCCGGGGCCGTCGGCCAGCCGGACCGCGAGGGCGCAGAACAGCAGCACCGGTGCGGCGGCGACCAGGATCGGGCCGGTGATCGCCACGTCCAGCAGCCGTTTGGCGACCCGCCCGCCCCGGCGCGCGACCGGCGGTTCCAGCCGGCGCCAGGAGAACCCCCACAGATGGCGCGCCATGGTGTCGTGGTCGGCCACCGTCTCCCAGGGGCCGACGCCGACGAAGGAGGTGGCGCAACCGTAGTGGTGGAACAGCGCGACGAGCGCGGAGCGGTCATGCTCCGCGACGGTTTCGAGGACCGGTGCCGCCGGCCCGGGAAGGTACTCGGCCACGAGACCGGCGGCGGCACCCGGACCCGGGCCCGCGCCGGTGCCCGGTGCGGGCCCGGCACCCTCGGAGGTCACGGCCCCGGCCGTCGCCACCGCCTCGGAACCGGCCGACGGCCCGATGAAGAGCGCTTCCTGGACGCCGTTCTGGATGATGGCGCGCTGGACCTCCGGGACCGAGGTGAGAACGGGAAGGTCGGGAGCGTCCGCGGGCGCGGAACCGCCCGCCCCGCCCGGAGCGCTTTCCCCGCCCCGCGCGGCGGCGCCACCGGCTTCGCCGGCCACTCCGGACCTGTCGGCCGCGGTGGCGGACGTTGCGCCCGCACCCGCGTCGCCCTCCGCGCCACCGTGGCCGTCGGCGGCCTCGGCGCCCCGTTCCCCGGGCCTCCTGGTGGCGAGCGAGGCGATACCGACGGGCCGCAGCCCGTACTCGGGGTGCTGGACGAGAAGGGCGGTCAGCCGGCGCGCCGAGTCGCCCGTCCCCACGACGAGGGCGGAACGCAGCCGGTCGCGCGCCCGCGCACGCCGACGCGTGTGAATCAGCGAGCGGCAGCAGACCGCGACGGCGATCTGCACGGCGACGCCGCTCAGCAGAGCGGTGAAACCGAGTGCGTGGGCGGGGAAGAGCGCGGCGAGCACGGCCGCCGCCGCGCACCACGACACGACGATACGGGCGCCTAGCGCCGGGAGCTGGTCGAGCCCCGACAGGGTGACATGGGGGCGGTACAGGCCCGCGAACGCGTTCAGCGTGGTCACGCCGACCACGAGCTGGGCTCCCAGGACGGTGTCCCGCTGTCCCTCGTCGAGGAGGACCACGGAGGACAGCAGGGCCGCGAACACGTCCGCCGCGACGAGCGGCAGCGCGAAGCGCGGCGAAGCGCCCGTCCTGCGGCGGGGCGGCAGCGGAAGGTTGTCGGTGGTGCCGCGCGGCGGGGCGACGGTGGATCGCGCGGGGGGTGAACTCGATGACGGGCTCGGCGACGGACTCGGGGACGGGCCGCCAGGCTGACCGGCCGTCTGGGGAACGGACTGACCGACCGCCTGAGCCATGGAATGCACGACGGCCTGCGCCTGGGACGAGGGCGAGGACGAGGAGGAAGTGGACGGGGACGGGGACGGGGACGGGGCGACTGTATGTCCGGCCGCGTGGGAGGCGGCCTGGGCCATGGCCTGGGCGACGGGCTCACCCGCCGGCGGCCCGATCGCCTTGCCCGGGGGAGCCGCCACCGGCTGCCCCTTCGGCTGGTCCGTCGTCGGGGCGGGCCCGGACGGTGGAGGAACGCTGGCTCTTTCCGTGCTCATCGGGGGGTCGGCTCCCTGCGGTCGGGGCGGGTCACTGCGGTGACCTGGCGGTACACGTCGGAGACGGCCCGCGTGGTCCGGCGTACGTCGTACGTGCTGAGTACGTGCTGGTGGCCCTGGCGGCCGAGGGCCACGCGCAGGTCTCCGTCCCGGAGCAGCGTCCCGATGGCGGTCGCCAGCGCCGTGGGGTCCTCGGGCGGGGCGAGACAGAACGGCTCGTGGCCGGCCGGCAGGCTCTCTCGCGCGCCGTCCACATCGCTGAGCACGACGGGGCGTCCGCTCGCCATGGCTTCCAGGGGCGCCAGCGCCATGCCCTCCCAGCGGGACGGCAGGACGACCAGATCGGCCGCGCGGTACCAGGGCGCGGGGTCCCGTACGGCCCAGGCGAACAGCACCGAGGGCGGCGCGGCGGCGCTCAGCGCCCGGGCGTCGGGCCCGTCGCCGACCAGGACGAGCCGGGCCCGGGGCAGTTGCCGTACGACCCGGGGCCAGGCCTTCAACAGGACGTCCTGCCCCTTCTGCCTGCACAGCCGGCCGACGCAGACGACGACGGGCGTGTCCGGGGCGAGCGCGGACAAGAGCGGCAGGGAAGCGCGAGCGGCCGCGATACCGGCGGCTTGGTGAGAGCCGCCGGAGCCGCCGGGGTCGTCAGAGCCGTCGGAGCCACCGGTACTGAAGGGCTTGTCGGGGGCGTCGGGATCCGTCCGTACGGGGCCGGCCCCGACGACATGAGCGTGCGGGGCGCCGGTTCGCACGGCGTCAACGTCGGCGTCGGTGTTGACGACATCGGTGCGCGCGCCATCGGCGGATTCCGCTCTTCCCCGAGCGGACTCCGGGGCCGCGAAGCGACGGACGTCGACCCCGTTGTGGATCACGGTCCAGGGGGCGTGCACCCCGGCGCGCTCGCCGGTGCTTCGCTCCGCCTCGCTGACACAGATGACGCGGTCGGTCCACCGTACGGCCAGCCGCTCCCAGCGTGTGACCAGCCGTTCGGTCGTCCCTCCCACCGCCTCGAACGACCAGGCGTGCGGCTGGAAGACGGTCGGCACCCGGCCGCGGACGGCCAGCCGGCCGGCGAACCCGGCCTTGGCGCTGTGTGCGTGGACGATGTCGGGGCGCACCCGCTCGACCAACCGTGCGACATCCCGGATCTCGTGGAACAACCGGAGGTTCGGATCGCGCGTCGCCCGCCAGGCGTGCACCTCCGCTCCCCTCTCGGCCGCCGCCCCGGCGAGCGGCCCCTCGACGGGGCAGGCCACAACGGCACGGAACCCCTCCGCCACCTGCGCCGCGACCAGGTCCAGGACCACCCTCGCCACACCGCCGTCGACCGGTTGGACGAGGTGGAGTGCGGTGAACAGGCCCGTGGGACAGTGGCGTGGAGACCGCACGTTCAACTCTTTCCACTCGTGGATACAAGGAGAGCAATCTCTCGACATGGGGACGCGACATTTCGCCCCTCAGCCCTTGGTCGCCCGAAACAAGATGGGACCTTTACAGAGCGCGGACTGAAAATCACGTCAGACGCGCAGAAACACGCTGAACGTAAAAAATGACTGCACTTCACGACCAGGGCAGACCGGCCCCGACCTCGACCCCGTGGGGTTCGTGGCGGCACGCTGCGGATTGGGGAAGGCCCGCACCGAAACGGACGGGCGGCACCCATTCGTGACTCTCCGCAGGTCCGAAGGCACTGTGTCACTCATTCGGGTGCGCAACCCATAAGCCATTCCGGCGTTGATTGTTTAGTCAGGCACACACGCCCGATGCTTATGCCGTTCCAGCTATGACTGAGGAGTCTTTCTCCATGTCGCGTATCGCCAAGGCCGTCGTTCTCTCCACGGCGGCCGTCGCCACCGTCGCCGGTGCCTCCGGCTCCGCCTTCGCCGACTCCGGCGCCAACGCCGCGGCGATCGGTTCCCCGGGTGTCATCTCCGGCAACGTCATCCAGGTGCCGCTCCACGTCCCGATCAACCTCTGCGGCAACACCATCGACATCGTCGGCCTGCTGAACCCGGCCTTCGGCAACGTCTGCGTCAACGGCTGACGGCGGCTCGCCGTACCAGTCGTGGCTGACGCGCCGTAATCGTCGAGCCGTGGCCATGGCCGCCCGGCCGTGATGGACATGGGAGCCGACAGCGTCACAGCGGAGCCGCTCTCTCCCTCGGGGCAGGGCGGCTCTTCGTTCTTCCGTGCCGCCTTCGTGCCGCGTTGCTCCGTACGGGACACGGTCGCCACTCTTTCAGCGGCGGAATCGCACACGGACACGTCACCGCAGGTCAAGTGAGGTATGGACACGGACACAGCACTCGACGCCCAGTACGCACGGTGACATATCGGTTGCGTATGGTATGCGCGGAACCCACGGTGAGAACACTCTCCCCGCCCCGTCCCGGAAGGATTCCGCATGCGTCGCCGCCCGTCCCGATCCCACCGTCCCGCGGTCACCGCCACGACCGCCGCGATGTCCGCCACTCTCTCCGCCGCCCTCGTGTTCGGTGCCACCACGGCGGCCGCCGCCTCCTCCCGCTCCCCCCTTCCGTCCCCGAAGCCCAGCACCTCAGCGTCCGGCACCACCGTCTCCAACACGTCGGTGTCCATTCACGAGATCGGTTCGCTCGATGACGCCGCGACTGTTCTGACGCCCTTCGCCAATCTGCTCAACGAGGTGTTCAAGGCACCCGGGGGCACACTCTCGGCCATCAAGATCGACAAGCACGCCAAGGAACTCGAGGCGGCCGTGGAAGCGCTGGAGAACTCGAAGGACTCCAAGCACGCGAAGGCCGTTGCGGACGCTGACGCGTCGGGGACGGTCACGTCCACTTCCGCCGGCTCCTCCGCAAGCGGCCGGATCGGCAAGGACGGCAAGATCACCCCGCTCACCCTCAGCTCCGACGAGGTGGCGACGCTCAAGAGAACGGCGGACCGGGTACTCAGAGCCGCCGGGAAGAGTGCCGGTCAGGACGCCGGCCAGGGCGCCGCGGCCGACGACAGGGCCCTGACCGGCGCCGCGCACGACGTCACCGCCGAGGCGGACGATCCGTGGACCGAGCTTCTGAAGTTCATCATCAAGGTCCTTCAGAAGGCCGGCATCCCCGTACCGAACCCGCCGGCGTCGACGGTCGGTACGGTCGGGACGACCGGCGCGCGCTGAGGTCCGGTCCGGGCACCGCAGCAAGGGCCGCCCCCGCCCTTCTCCGGGGATCCGGCGATTCCCCCGTTTCCGCCGCGACCGGACTTCGTTAGACATCGCGAGGCCGCTGACACGGCTTCACACCGAAGACGTCCAAGAGGACTGTGCGGAACGAGAGTTGTCTCGCGGCTTTCGCGCGTGGACATCGCTGAAAGAAGGATTCAACAAATGAAGCCCATGAAGGTTGCCGCGGTCGTCGCCGGATCCGTAATGGCTCTGGGTGCCGCGTCCCCGGCTTTCGCCGAAGGCATGAGCCTGAACGGCGGCCTGGAAACCATCGCCAGCGAGGGCCTGCGCGACATCCAGCCGTTGCACACGAACGCGCTGGACACCGAGAACGAGGGCTCTGTCCTGAACGCGGTGAAGGGCGTCACGGACGGCCTGAACAAGAAGACCTCCGCCAAGCAGACCACCGGCAAGGCGAGCGGCAAGACGGCCGGCAAGGGAGCCGCCAAGGGCAAGGGCAAGGGCACCCAGCCGAAGGGCAGCCAGGCCAAGGGCAGCACGAGCAAGGTGGGGCAGAACAACAAGGACGCCAACAAGGGCAACGCCAAGGGCAATCTGCTCGGCGGGCTGCCGCTCGGCGGCTGACCGATCCCCCGCGTTTCCCGGCCGCGCATACCCGCGCTCGGCCGACAGGGCGGCCGCACGGACTGAACTCCGTACAGCCGCCCTGTCGTTGTCGTACGTTGACGGGCTCGCCCGCACCCTCTCTCAGCCTCCCCGGCCCTCGGGTCAGCTCGTCCAGAAGTCCCACCAGCGCGTGAGGACCAGCATCCCGATCACCCCGATGTGCACCGCCGGCAGCACCCACGTGAACTCGTCCAGGAACCCCCGCACCGCACCCGGCGCCGCGATCACACCACTACGCACATTGTGCGAGGTCACGTACCAGAACATCAGGATCGTCGCGACCCACGCCAGCGAACACCACAGACACAACGCGTTGATCTCGTACAACGACTGGTACTGCAGCCACGTACAGAACCCCACCCCGAACAGCGTGCCCGCGTTCAGCCCCAGCCAGAACCACCGCCGGTACCGCGCCCCCGCCAGCAGCCCCATCCCCACACAGACCACCACGCCGTACGCCACCAGCCCCAGCATCGGATTCGGAAAACCGAACACCGACGCCTGATCACTCTCCATGACACTGCCGCACGACACCACCGGATTCAGACTGCACCCCGGCGTGAACCCCGGATCCACCAGCAGCTTGAACTTGTCGATCGTGATCACCCACGCGGCCAGCAACCCCGCCGCCCCCGTGACCACCAACAACAGCGCCAACGCCCGGCTCCCACCGACCGGGTCGGGGGTTCCCGTCGCGGTCACGGGCCCGGTCACGGGCCCCGTTCCGGGCGCGACTTCGGGCACGGTCTCCACAGCGACCGCAATCTCGGTCTCGGTCTCGGTCTCGTCCAGTGACGGCATCCGGTGTCCGTCCACTCCGCCGTTCCCGGTTCCCCGCTCAGGCGGTCAGGGTGCGGACCGGCAGCAGGCAGTGCGCGGCGGTGGACAGGACCTCGACGTCGCCGGCGAAGGAGCGCAGGCGCTCCTCCGTGACCGGCTGTCCCGGCACTCCGTCGGCCCAGGGCCGGGTGGCGACGATGAAGTGCACCTGGCCGCTCCGGTGCGCGTCCTGCTCCCACTCCGGCGGTACGGGACACTGCGCGTTCAGGTACGGCATCGTCAGGACCGCCCGGCCCGCCTGCACCAGCAGTTTGATCGCCACGTTGGGCATGTGCGCGATGTCCACCAGGTCGCCGCCGGGCGTCAGTCCGATCTCCGTGAGGACCGCACGCATCGCCTGCTCGCCGGCTTCCGGGCCGTCCCTGCCGTCCCCGAGTGAATAGGCGAGCAGGAAAGGCGCCCCGCGTTCCTCAGCGTCCGGGTCACGGGTCCAGGGAAGCACGGAAAGGGTGCCCATTCGAGGGGCGTACTGGGCGTTGTCCGTCGCGGTGTGGGAAGAGCTCATGTCCGGTGACAGTAGTGGCCCATGAAGAATATCTGTGAGCCGGTGTCACCCGAGTGGGGGAATACCATGACTACTTCCGGCCAGTCGTTTCTCTCCACTCCTGGCCAGTCCCCGATATGAAACGCCTTTCCGTGGCAAGCTCCGTGAGCACGTGCGATGGGAAGCATTCCCGAACGCATGTATGTCGTACAGGCATATGGAAATACCGGTCCGCGCCCACCGAGAGGATTCGACATGACGGTTTCCCCGCGCTCCCCACGCCCGTTTCCCTCCTCCGCCCACTCCACGGCGGCCCCTGTTCGGCCGGTTCCGGCCCGGAAGGAGCACCGGGAGAGACCCAACCTCACGGACCCGTCCTTCTGGCAACTCCCGCACGTGGCCCGGGCGGAGGCGTTCGCCCGGCTCCGGCAGTTCGACGAGCCGCAGTATTTCGTGGAGCGTCCGGGGAGCCGGTGGCGTTCCGAGCGGGGATTCCACGCTCTCGTCACACACGCGGACGTGGTGGAGGCGAGCCGTAACGCACAGGTCTTCGCGAGCGCGCCCGGTGCGACGACCCCCGAACCGGCGCGCTGGGTCAGGGCCTTGTTCGGCGACTCCATGGTCAATCTCGACGCCCCGCGCCACACGCAGCTGCGCCGTATCGTCTCCCGTGCCTTCACCCCGCGGATCCTGAACCGTACGGAGGAGGACATCCACGCGGTGGCCACCCGCATCGTGGACGACCTCCTCGCGAGCCGGCCGGACGACTTCGTCACCGCGGTGGCCTCCCGTATGCCGTTCGAGGTCATCTGCAATCTGATGGGCATCCCGGAGCGCGAGCGCCCGGGGATCCTGGACCAGGTGAACAGCGCCTCCGGCGACATCGGCGTGGCCCGCGACGCCCGCACCCGGCTGCGGATGCCGGGCAAGGGCCTGCTGGCCCTGGCCCGGATGCAGGGGATGATCGCGAACCTCGGCCGCGAGCGGCGCAGGGCGCCCACCGACGACCTCATCTCCGCGCTCGTACGGGCCGACATCGATGGTCAGGCGCTGACCGGGCGTCAGCTGGGCGCGTTCTTCTCGCTGCTGATGGTCGCCGGGGTGGAGACCACGCGGAACGCGATCGCCCACGGCCTCGATCTGCTCAGCCGGCACCCCGAGCAACGCGAGCTGCTGCTGAGCGACTTCGAACGGTACGCGGACGGCGCGGTCGAGGAGATCGTGCGGTACTCGACACCGATCATCCAGTTCCGCCGGACGGTGACCCGGGACCACCGGATGAACGGACACGACTTCCGGCGCGGCGACAAGGTCGTCCTCTTCTACGCCTCGGCCAACCGCGACGAGTCGGTCTTCCCCGACCCGGACGCCTTCGACATCACCCGTAGCCCCAACCCGCATGTCGGATACGGCGGCGGAGGCCCGCACTACTGCCTGGGCACCCACCTGGCCAAGCTGGAGATGAAGGCGCTCTTCGGGGAACTGCTCACGCGGGTGCCTCAGTTGCGGTCGGCCGGCGACCCGGTGCTGGTCCCGTCGAACTTCGACAACCGGGTCCGCTCGATGCCCTGCGCGGGTGTCCCGGTCCCCGGCTGACCCACGCCGGCCACAAGAGCCACGCGACGGCGCGCGGCGCCCCGCGACGGCCCACGACAGCCCACGACAGCCCACGGCGGTTGACGCTCCATGATCCCCTTGGGAATGTGGTGAGTCCTGATGGTTTCTGTCCGATTCTCGGGAGGCACCATGCACGGCTTACCGGCACGGGACGAGTCGTACGGCCGCAGGAGATTCCTCGGCGGGGCCATGGCGCTCACGGGGGCCGCCGCCCTGAGCGCCTGGCCGCACGGAGCGTACGCCGCCCCTGGCGCCCCGGCCCGGGAGGCGGCCTGGGAGGACGTGATCAACGGCTCCTTCGGCAGCTACAGCGCCCTGGAGGCCCACTGGAACTACCGTTATCCATGGGGAAGCGATCACAACGGCAGCGCCCGCATGTACGGAAGCGCCACCGACCACAACCACATCTATCTGAACTCGGGGGTACTGACCCTCAAGGCGACCCGGATCACGTGGGACGAGGGCACGAGCGGCTCGACCCCGCACCTCCCCATTCGCTACCACTCCGGCGCGGTGCACGCCAAGCACCAGATCGTGGTGACCGACCAGTTCCCCAACTACGAGGTCAAGGGCGAGTTCCAGGCACCGAGCGCGGGCGGCACCTGGCCCGCGTTCTGGCTCACCGGAGTCAACAGCTGGCCACCGGAGAGCGACATCCTGGAGTTCAAGGGGAACGGCAACAACTGGTTCAACACCTTCCGGACGTCCTCGGACGTCTCGTCCACGATCGTCGGCGTCCCGTCCCCCGGCTCCTGGCACGCCTACCGCGCCTGGATCACCAAGGTGAACAGCACGGACGTGGACATCCACTACTACCTCGACGACACCTGGAAAGCGGTCCACCGAGGCACCGGCTTCGTGGGCAAGCCCCTCTGGCTCATCATCAATCTCCAGATGGAAGGCTCGTCGGGCTCCTCGGGCCCGACGAGCGACACCCTCTACCACGCCCGGAACGTATACGTCGGCCGAAGCCGCGCCTAAGGGCTGTCCCGTCGCGGCACCAGCCGTCGCTCATGAGGACGACACACGAAAATCCCGCCCGATCTCAAGGATCGGACGGGATGCCGTGTGCAAGAGGTGGACCTGAGGGGATTTGAACCCCTGACCCCCTCGATGCGAACGAGGTGCGCTACCAGTCTGCGCCACAGGCCCTTGCAACGAGTGAAACTCTAGCACCCCGGAAGCCGTGCTCGGAAATCGGTTGGCGGGCTGGTCACCGGCCGGGCTCGGCCGGGGCCGGGGCCTCGCGAGGCCGAGCCGGGAGGGGACAGGGTCACTCGTTGGCGGCGCGGGGGCGGTCGTCTTCGTCGTACTGGTCGAAGAGCGGCGTCCTGCCTCGGTCGCGCGGGCGGCGCGGGGCGGGGGCCGGGGGAGGTGACGGGGTGTCCGCGACCGGTTCCGCCGGCGAGGAGCGGGCCGCGCTCCAGGTCTCCGGGTCGCCGACCTCCACACCGCTGCTCGCGCGTGGGGCGACCGGGGCGGTGACGTAGGTGGGCAGCGGGACGGGGACCGGCTCCCAGCTGTCGCCTTGGACGGGGCCGCGCTCGCGCTGCTGGTCCACCCACTCCGCGTGGTCGGTCTGTTCGACCAGCGCGCGGCGGCCCGCTTCCTGCGGGGAGAGCGCGGGGGCGGGTTCCGGACCGGGGTGGGGATCGGGCTCCTCATCGGTTTCGGCGGCCGTCCCGGCGGTGGGCGGGTGCGACCGACGGGGACGGCTCTCACGCAGCCGTCGGGCGGCCGCCTCGGCGCGCCGCCGGTCCATGGTGAAGGCGAACCGGCGGCGCTCCTGGCGGCGCAGATGAACGATGTACGTACTGAGGAGAACGGCCGGGACCGCCGGTGCCCAGAGGAAGGCGAGTCCGCCGACGGCCGCGACGACCGCGCCGAGCGTGAACGCGACGAAGAGCATCACGGTGGTACGTCTGCGGCGGGCCAGGACCTGGGAGCGCTGCGCGCGCCGGGCGCGTTCGGCCGCGGGTCTCGCGGACTGCGGCGCGGGGCGCTCCGCCGAGGGCGCGTGCCGCTGGGACGCCGGTACGTGCTGCGCCGGGGCGGGGCGGGATGCCAGGGGCCTGGGCGGGGCCGGAACGTCCGCGCGGATCTCCATCCGGGCTTCCGTGAGGGCCGGAGGCGCGGCGAAGGCCCGGACGTCGACGGAGCTCATGGACTCCGTGTGACCGTCCGGCACCCCGTCGGGCCCCGCCTCTCCGGCGGTGCGTTCCTGAAGCTCCTTGGCGTAACGACGCTCCATGCCCGCCCGTCCGGACAGCAGCCGGATGGCGGTGCTGAAGCGTTCCGTCGGACGCGCCTCGTTGAGTTCGTCCTGCCTGCGGAGCCACATCGGCACCAAGTAGGCGGCCCAGGCCCCGACGATGACTGCGTAGATGAGGCCGCTGCTGCTCACAGTTCACACCGTAGAGGGGTTTGCACGAGGGCATCCGCCAATTGGACCGGTGTGTCGCACGATCTGGCTGATATCACGGACCTTTTTTGTGATTGTTCAGATCAGATGATGCTCATACTGTGGCCATTATCGAACACATATTTTATTTCCTGGTTGTTCCTGGTCGTGCCCGGCGCCAGCGGTTGAGGAGCCCGTCCGGTACCTCCTCGGCCGTGAGCACGAAAACGCGATGATCCCGCCACGCTCCGTCGATATGCAGATAGCGCGGACGCAGCCCCTCCTCACGGAAGCCCAGTTTCTCCACCACCCGCAGACTGGGGGCGTTCTCCGGGCGGATGCAGACCTCGACCCGGTGCAGCCCGACCATCCGGAAGCAGTGGTCGACGGCCATCGCGACCGCGGTGGGCATCACACCGCGGCCCGCCACCCCGCGATCCACCCAGTAGCCGACGTGCCCCGAGCACATCGACCCCCAGGTGATCCCCGCGACGGTCAGCTGGCCGACCAGCCGTCCCTGGTATTCGACGACGAAGGGCAGCATCCGGCCCGCGTTGGCCTCGGCGCGCAAGTGGCGGACCATCTGGCGGTAAGTGGGGCGCTGGGCGGCCGGGCCACCGGGGGGCGGCGGCGGAATGGTCGCCTCCCAGGGGCGCAGCCAGTCGCGGTTGCGGCGGTTCACCTCACGCCACGCCCGCTGGTCGCGCAGCCTTATGGGACGGAGGACGACATCGCCGTCCGTCAGGGTCACGGGCCAGGCCGGGTTCATTCGGAGGTACGGGGAGACGGAGCGGCGGAAAGGGAGGCGTCGGGGGCGGACGGGAGCGCCGTACGAGGTGGACGGGATCCACCGGGCGGGTCCTGGCTCTCGGCCGGCGCCTCCGAGGGCTCCGCGGGGCGGGGGTGGTCGCCTCCGTGGATCTGGTCCACCGCGTGGACCAGCAGCCGGCCCAGTACGGCGAGACCGTCCCGTACCCCGCCGGTGGAACCCGGCAGGTTCACGATCAGGGTCCGGTCCGCGATGCCGGCGAGGCCCCGGGAGAGCGCGGCGGTGGGGACCGTCGGCCCGCCTTCGGCGCGGATCGCCTCGGCGATGCCCGGAACCTCCCGGTCGAACAGGGGCCGGGTGGCCTCCGGGGTGCGGTCCGTCGGTGAGAGGCCCGTACCGCCGGTGGTCACGATCACGTCGTACGCGGCGGCCACGCCTTCGTGAAGGGCGCGCGCGACCGGATCTCCGTCGGGGACCACGCGTGGGCCGTCGACCTGGAAGCCGAGCGCCGTCAGCCCGTCGGCGAGAATCGGACCGCCTTTGTCGGGATACACGCCGGCGGCGGCGCGGTTCGAGGCGGTGACCACCAGTGCGCGGTACGGGGACGGGTCGGCCCCGGCCGCCGCGACGCCACGAGGAGCGGGGCCGTGGGAATCGGGGCCGTGGGAAGCGGGGCCGTGGGCCGTCGAAGCTCCGTGCTCGGGGGCGCCGGGGGCGCCGCTGTCCGAGGAGGCGCCCTCCTGCCCATGTCTTGCCGGGGTGCTCATGCCGCGCCCCCGTCCGCGGGGGCGGCACCGGGAGAGTGGGCTGTGCCGGGAGGCCCGGCGGCCCCGGGCCGGGTCCAGTGGCCCGACTTGCCGCCCGCCTTCTCCTCCACCCGTACGTCCGCGATCACGGCACCCTTGTCGACCGCCTTGATCATGTCCACGACGGTCAGCGCGGCCACCGAGACGGCGGTCATGGCCTCCATCTCGACCCCCGTACGGTCCGTGGTCCGTACCGTCGCGGTGATCTCCACCGCGTCGTCCGCGACCGTGAGGTCGACGGTCACGCCGGAGAGCGCGAGCGGATGGCACAGCGGGATCAGTTCCGGGGTCCGCTTGGCGCCCATGATGCCGGCGATCCGGGCCGTGGCGAGGGCGTCGCCCTTGGGCACTCCCCCGCCCCGGAGCAGTTCCACCACCCGTGAGGAGACCAGCACCCGCCCACTGGCGCGGGCGGTGCGGGCCGTGACCTCCTTGGCGGAGACGTCGACCATCCGGGCCGCACCCGACTCGTCGAGATGCGTGAGGCCGGCCTGCCGGCTGTCCTGCCGATCCTGTCGGCTGTCCTGCTCAGAGGGGCCGGGGGTGCTGTCCCCCCGGGAAAACACAGTCATTGCCGCGGTACTCCCGGTCCGGGCCCTACGGGGCCTGTTGGGGAGCCACCGTACCGCCACCGAACAGTGATCAGCCGATCAGGATCACGTCCACCTCCGCGCCGGGCTCGACCGAGACGGTGTTTTCGGGGACGATGATCAGCGCGTCGGCCTGCGCGAGGGCGGCGACCAGGTGGGAGCCGGCGCCGCCCACCGGGGCGACGGTGCCCGTCTCCTCGTCGTAGGTGGCCCGCAGGAACTGACGGCGGCCGGCCGGCGAGGAGAGCGGCCGCTCCGCCTCGATCCTGGCGCGGACGATCGGCCGGTGCAGGTCCGTACGGCCCATCAGGGCCCGGATGGCCGGCCGGACGAACAACTCGAAGGAGACGTACGAAGAGACCGGATTGCCGGGCAGCGCCAGCAACGGGGTGTGCTCCGGCCCGATCGAACCGAAGCCCTGCGGCTTTCCCGGCTGCATCGCGAGCGTACGGAAGTCGATGCCGCTGCCCGGCTCGTCCTCGTCGCCGACGGACGAAAGGGCTTCCTTGACGACGTCGTACGCTCCGACGCTGACACCGCCCGTGGTGACGACCATGTCGGCGCGGATCAGCTGGTCCTCGATGGTGGCGCGCAGCGTCTCGGCGTCGTCGGTGACGGCTCCCACGCGGTAGGCGATGGCGCCCGCCTCACGGGCCGCGGCCGTGAGCGCGAAGCTGTTCGAGTCGTAGATCTGTCCGTCGTTCAGTTGCTCGTCCGGCTGGACCAGTTCGCTGCCGGTGGAGAGCACGACCACGCGCGGGCGGGGGCGGACCCGGACCCTGCCGCGCCCGATGGCGGCCAGCAGGCCGATCTGGGGCGGCCCCAGGACCGTACCCGCCTTCAGGGCGAGGTCACCGGCCTGTACGTCGCTGCCGCGGGGGCGGACGTGGGCGCGGGCCTCGGCCGAGCGGAAGACCCGGACCTCGCCGCTCGCACCGTCCCGGCCGGCGGCCGCGGCCGGGTGCATCATGGTGGCCGCGCCGCCGCCCGAGCCGCCGTCGGTCCACTCCACCGGGACGACGGCCTCGGCCCCGGGAGGCAGCGGGGCGCCGGTCATGATGCGGGCGGCCTCACCCGGACCTACCTCGGGCAGGGCACCGCTGCCGGCCGCGACGTCCCCGATGACGGTCAGCACGGCCGGGAACTCCGCCGTGGCTCCGGAGACGTCGGCCGTACGGACCGCGTAGCCGTCCATGGAGCTGTTGTCGAACGGCGGGAGGGCGACCGGCACGGTGACGTCCTCGACGAGCACGCAGCCCTGGGCGTCGGGCAGTTGCAGCTCGATGGGTTCGAGCGGGTGGACGGAGGCGAGGATGTCGGCGAGGTGCTCGTCCACGGACCAGAGCCGCCCGGGCCCGACCGGGCCCGCACCCTGTGCCGTGGCGGCCGCCGTGCCGGCTCCCGCCCCGGAATCACTGTCCGGCACCGCTCCCGCGGCGGGCTGTGCGCCGGTCGCTCCCGACCCGTCCGACTCCGGTCCCGCCGACGGCTCCGGTTCCGTCGGACCGGTTCCCGCCGGGCCCGCCGGGCCCGAGTGCACCGGGCCGGCCCCCGTCGGACCGAAGCTCCCCGAGCCGTAGCCCGTCGGCCCGCGTCCGGCCTGCTCCGGGTCCGGTCCCGGTGCCGATTCCGCCCTGTCGTTCAAGTGCTACATCTCCTCGCTGACGTACGAGCGCAGCCAGGTCCGGAAGTCCGGGCCCAGGTCTTCACGTTCGCATGCCAGTCTGACAATGGCACGCAGGTAGTCGCCCCGGTCACCGGTGTCATAGCGGCGCCCCTTGAAGACGACGCCGTGGACCGGGCCGCCGATGTCCTCGTTCGCGGAGAGCTGCTGGAGGGCGTCGGTGAGCTGGATCTCACCACCGCGCCCGGGAGCGGTCTCACGCAGTATCCCGAAGACAGCCGGGTCGAGGACATACCGTCCGATGATCGCGTAACTGCTGGGGGCGTCGGCGGAATCCGGCTTCTCGACCAGGTCGCGCACCTTGACCACGTCGGCGTCGCGGGTGGGCTCCACGGCGGCACAGCCGTAGAGGTGGATCTGCGCCGGATCGACCTCCATCAGCGCGACGACGCTGCCCCCCTCGCGCTCCTGGACCTCGACCATGCGGGACAGCAGCGGATCCCGCGGGTCGATCAGGTCGTCGCCGAGCAGGACGGCGAAGGGCTGGTCACCCACGTGCGGAGCGGCGCACAGCACGGCGTGGCCGAGGCCCCTGGGGTCGCCCTGGCGCACGTAGTGCATGGTGGCGAGGTCGCTGGACTCCTGGACCTTCGCGAGGCGCTCGGTGTCCCCCTTGCGCGTGAGGGCCTCTTCCAGCTCGTAGTTCCGGTCGAAGTGGTCCTCG
This sequence comes from Streptomyces hebeiensis, assembly GCF_052983195.1. Lineage (NCBI taxonomy): Bacteria > Bacillati > Actinomycetota > Actinomycetes > Kitasatosporales > Streptomycetaceae > Streptomyces > Streptomyces hebeiensis. The sequence goes on along the minus strand of NZ_CM129812.1, from coordinate 4,595,766 downwards.
AGAGGGCGCTTGTTGCGGCCTGTGACCATGAGGACGTCGGAGAGCCCCGCGGCCACCGCCTCCTCGACCACGTACTGGATCGCGGGCTTGTCCACGACCGGCAACATCTCTTTGGGAGTGGCCTTGGTGGCGGGCAGGAACCGGGTGCCGAGGCCGGCGGCGGGGATGACAGCCTTGCTGATCCTGAAGGGCGAGTGAGTCATGTGAAGGAGCCTAACCGGTGCGTATGGGCGGAAGATGATGATCCGGTTAACTTTCTCCTCATACGACCGCTAAAGAGGGGTTTGTGATGACCTGATGGGCCAAGACATGACCGGAAAGGCCGAGCTGCGCCGTGAACTTCTCGCGGCGCGCGGCCTGCTCTCGGACGAAGACGTACGGAAGACCGCGGAGGTTCTGGCGCGCCGCGCGCTGGAACTGCCGGAACTGGCGCGCGCCCGCACCGTCGCCGCGTATGTCTCGGTGGGCCGCGAGCCCGGCACGCGCGTCCTGCTCGATGTCCTGCTCGCACGGGACACTCGGGTCCTGCTGCCCGTCCTGATGGCGGACAACGACCTCGACTGGGCGTCATACGAAGGGGCCGGACGCCTGGTCCGCGCGGGCCGCGGCCTGTTGGAGCCGGACGGCCCCCGACTCGGCCCGGACGCCGTCCTGGAGGCGGAGGCCGTGCTGCTGCCGGGGCTCGCCGTGGACCTGCGCGGGATGCGGCTGGGGCGCGGCGGCGGCTCGTACGACCGGGTCCTCGGCCGGCTGACGACGGCCGGCACCGAGCCCGCGCTGGCCGTCCTGCTGTACGGGAACGAGGTGGTCCCGCGCGTCCCGGACGAGCCGCACGACCGTCCCGTACACGCGGTGATCACCCCGGCGGGCATCAGGCGTTTCCGCCCCGTCTGACGCCGCCTCCGCGACGGCCCACGACGGGCGGACCGCGCCGGCCCGAGGGGCGACGCGGTCCGGGGCGGGCGCCCTGGGGCGCCCTGCTCGCCTCTGGCGGGGGTCACCTACCCGCCTGGGGCTTCAGGGTCAGCTTGTCGGTCGTACGGCGCTCCACCGCCGTCACGGAGTACGACCAGTCCAACAGCTCGCCCTTGGCCCACTTGTCCGTCTGATCGGTGTAGTGCGCGCTGAACACGTGTCCCGACGCGCCGGTCAGATTGATCCAGCGGGACTTGTCCCAGTCCCCGACGTTGACGACCATCCGCATGGACGGGACCCAGACGACGTGGTATCCGCCCGCCGCGTTCCAGCCCGTCGCGTTGACCGCGGCCTCGCCGCCGCCCAGGTTCCACGGGCCGCGGTTGAGTATCCGCCGGAGGATCTCGGGGCCGCTGGTGCCGAGGGTCGGGCTCTTCAGGGTCATCTGGTGCAGCCGGCCCCAGCTCCAGGTGGAGACGTCCTTGCCGAGCTTGGCGGTCAGCTCCCAGCGGGCGTCCTCCATGGCGCGCGCGAACAGCTCGTCACGGGTCTTGGTCTCGGGCTCGTTGCGCTTGGCCGGGGAACTCCACCATTCGTTGTCCTGGTCCTTGACGATGCCGCGTACGACCTCGTACCAGCGGTCCCCGCCGTCCGGCTGCGCCTGGGACGGCACGCGCTGGCCGCACTCGCGCACCAGCTTGCCGGGATCGTCCACCGGGCCCGCTCCCGTCGGCGGCGGGACATTGACGCACTCGCCCTTGACCCGCACTTCCTTGGGGAGCTTCTCACCGAAGGCGAGCTTGAGCACGTTGCGCCAGACGGCGTTGAAGTAGGCGGCCGCCCCCGAGTCCGGTTCCTGGGTGTAGTCCCAGCCTTCGAGGAGCTTCTGCGCCTCGCGGACCGAGGGGTCCGAGACATCGATCTTGAGCAGGTAGGGCATCAGCAGCTTGGCGATCTCGCTGCTGTTGTCCATCTGCATGGTCTGCATGTCGTCGGTCGAGATCTTTCCGCCGTCCTTGATCTTCGACTCGATGAGGTCGTTGATGCGCTGGCTGCGGGCGCCGTAGCCCCAGTCCTCGGTGAGCGGGTACGGGTACTTCTCGGAGTCGACCACCGCCTGGTTGGCCGTGACGATGTAGCCGCGCTCCGGGTCGTACTCGTACGGCAGCTCGTCAAAGGGGATGTAACCGTTCCACTTGTACTTCGGGTCCCAGCCGGGGGCCGGTGTCCTGCCGTCGAAGCCTTCGGAACGGACCGGGATCCTGCCGGGTGCCTGGTAGCCGATGTGGCCCTTGGTGTCGGCGTAGATCAGGTTCTGCGAGGGGACCTCGAAGTTCCGGGCCGCCTGGCGGAACTGCTCGAAGTCCTTGGCCTTGTTGAGATCGAAGATCGCCTCCATGGACTTGCCCGGCTGGAGCGCCGTCCACTGCAGGGAGACGGCGTAACCGTCGCCGCGGTCGGGGGCCACGTCCCCCACGGGGGCCTTCTCGCCGACCTTGGCCAGCTCCGCGTTGCGGTCGGAGACCACGGGACCGTGGTCGGTGGAGCGCACGGTGATCTTCCTGCTGGCGCCGCCCGCGACCTTGATGGTCTCCTCGCGGGTCTTGAAGCGCTTCTTCTCGTCCCCGTACAGGTACGAGTCGCCGTCGACCTTCTCCAGGTACAGGTCGGTGACGTCGGCGCCGAGGTTGGTGAAGCCCCAGGCGATGTCCTTGTTGTGACCGATGATCACGCCGGGCGTCCCGGAGAAGGTGTAGCCGGCCACGTCGTACTGGCACTGCTCCGAGACGCTGCGGCAGTGCAGACCCATCTGGTACCAGAGCGAGGGCAGCTGCGGCGCGAGGTGCGGATCGTTGGCCAGCAGCGGTTTGCCGGTGGTCGTGTAGTCGCCGGAGACGACCCAGGAGTTGGAGCCGATGCCGCTGCCGCTCGGCCCCAGGAGCGCGGGGATCTCGTCGAGGGTGCTGGAGAGGGCACCGAGCTGGGTGTTGAAGGTTTGTGTGGCACCGGACACGCCGTCGGAGGCGTTGCTCCCCGTACCGACGCCCGCGCCCGTGCCGCTGCCGAGCCCGGTGCCTGTGCCGGGCCCGGTGCCCGTACCGCTGCCCGTGCCGCCCGTGCTGTTGCCGCCCGTCACGTCACCCGGCTCGGCCCCGGGGTCGTACTTGCCGGTGACGGGGTCTATCCCGCCCTCCGAGACGATCGGCTTGTTGCGGTCGTACGGGTACGACGGGTAAAGGGAGTCGATCTGCTTCTCGCTGAGCCGACTGGTCAGCAGGGAGCGGTCTATCTCGTCCTGCATGTTGCCGCGCAGGTCCCACGCCATCGCCTTGAGCCAGGCCACCGAGTCGACGGGGCTCCACTTCGCGGGCTTGTAGCCGTTGGTGAGGTTCAGCGCGGCGTACTCCACCGAGATGTCCGCGCTGTTCCGTCCCTCGAGGTAGGCGTTGACGCCGTCCGCGTACGCCTGGAGGTTCTTCTTGGTCTCCGCCGACAGCTGGGTGTCGTATTCCTTCTGCGCCACGCCTCGCCAGTCCAGCGTGCGCAGGAAGGTGTCGGTCTTGACCTGGCCCGCGCCGAACATCTCGGAGAGCCGACCGGCGGTCATGTGACGCCGGACGTCCATCTCGTAGAAGCGGTCCTGAGCCTGGACGAAGCCCTGGGCGCGGAAGAGGTCCTCGTCACTGTTCGCGTAGATCTGCGGGACGCCGTAGCTGTCACGTCTGATGTCCACCGGCCCCGAGAGGCCCTTGAGCTCGACCGAGCCCGTGGTCTGGGGGAATGAGGCACGGACCGTGCTCACACTCCAGTACGTGCCATAGCCGACACCCGCGACGAGCGCCAGCACCAGGACGATCACGATCAGACGGGCGCGTCGCCCCTTCTTTTTGCCGGAAGGGGGGGCTGTATTGGCGGGCATCGCTGTCCTTCGAGGGGCAGGGTGGTCCTGGAAATGCTGGAGCAACCATAGGCGCAGCGCTTCCCCGCTCCCGACGCGGTGTCATCTAGTGCGACTGACCGAACGGTCACACGACGGGTCATACGGGGATTCACCCGGGTGCTCGCAGCGGGGTTCGCCGCCGATCGGGCGGTCGCCACAGGCTTCCGGCAGTCATTTCGCCGCCATTGTCCTGGGTGAGCCCGGGCGGCCACAGGTGAATTCGAGGACTACGCAGGGGATTTAATTCTCTATCCAGACAAAGCGTTACATCCTTCCTCGCACTGGCGATCGAAGACATCAAGAAAACGTTAAAGATTAGGTAAGGTAACGAAGTAACGGCGAAACGACGTGCCGATTGTCGGAGGAACGATCCGGCGCTTGCCAGATGTCGGCACACGCGAGGGGAAGGACCGGCCGCTGACTGTCCACGAGCTCAATCAACTCCTGCTCATCAGCTCACTCGTGCTGCTGATCGCGGTCGCGGCCGTACGGATCTCCTCCCGGAGCGGGCTCCCCAGTCTGCTGCTCTATCTGGGAATCGGCGTCGTCATAGGCCAGGACGGCCTCTTCCACGTCAAGTTCGACAGTGCCGCCCTGACCCAGGTGATCGGCTATGCCGCCCTGGTGGTCATTCTCGCCGAGGGCGGTCTCGGTACGAAATGGAAGGAGGTCAAGCCCGCACTGCCCGCGGCCGCCGCGCTGTCGACCGTCGGCGTCGGCGTCAGCGTGGGGGTGACGGCGACCGCCGCGCACTATCTGGTCGGCCTGGAATGGCGCCAGGCGTTGATCATCGGCGCGGTCGTCTCCTCCACGGACGCCGCGGCCGTCTTCTCCGTGCTGCGCCGGGTGCCGCTCCCGTCGAGGGTGACCGGTGCGCTGGAGGCCGAGTCGGGCTTCAACGACGCTCCTGTGGTGATCATGGTGGTCGCCCTCTCCGCGGCGGGCCCCGTGGACCACTGGTACGTACTGATCGGCACGATCATGCTCGAACTGGCCATCGGCGCCTGCGTCGGGCTGGCGGTCGGATGGGCGGGCGCCTACGGGCTGCGGCATGTGGCCCTGCCCGCTTCCGGGCTGTACCCGATCGCCGTGATGGCCATCGCCGTGTGCGCGTACGCGATCGGCGCCACGGCGCACGGCAGCGGCTTCCTCGCGGTCTACCTGGCCTCGATGGTCCTCGGCAACTCCAAACTGCCGCACGCGCCCGCGAACCGCGGCTTCGCCGAGGGGCTGGGCTGGATCGCGCAGATCGGCATGTTCGTCCTGCTCGGACTGCTGGTGACGCCGCACGAACTGGGCGACGACGTACTCCCCGCGCTGATCGTGGGACTGGTGCTGACCGTGGTGGCACGGCCCTTGTCCGTGCTGATCAGCCTGCTGCCGTTCCGTATCCCGTGGCAGGAGCAGGCCCTGATGTCCTGGGCGGGGCTGCGCGGCGCGGTGCCCATCATCCTGGCCACCATCCCGATGGTGACGCACGTACAGGGCAGCCTCCGGATCTTCAACATCGTCTTCATCCTGGTCGTCGTCTACACACTGGTGCAGGGGCCGACGCTGCCCTGGCTGGCGAAGGCGCTCCAGCTCGGTGACCGGGCCGAGGCCGCCGATCTCGGCATCGAGTCGGCACCGCTGGAGCGGCTGCGCGGCCACCTCCTCTCCGTGGCGATCCCCGAGGAGTCGAAGATGCACGGCGTGGAGATCGCGGAGCTGCGGCTGCCCGCGGGTGCGGCCGTGACGCTCGTCGTACGCGACGGGAAGAGCTTCGTGCCACAGCCGGCGACGATGCTGCGGCGGGGCGACGAGCTGTTGGTGGTGGCGACCGATCCGGTACGGGACGCGGTGGAACGCCGCCTGCGGGCCGTCGGACAGGGCGGCAAGCTGGCCGGCTGGCTGGGCACCGGAGAGAGCGGCCCCTCTGCCGCGAAGAACCCTCGCCCGGCCAAGGGCCATGGGAGCGGCCGGAACCCCGCGGGCCGGAGCAGACCCGGAGGTGACAGGGGCCTGGCGGACGGCCCAGTCATGGACACCGACAACGACCGGGACCCCGGCGCGAAGGCGGGCGGGCGGTCCGGCTGAATCGCCTCCCGCTCTCCCCGGCACACGGCCCTTCCCGGCACCAGCCGTCCCGGGACGAGCTGTCTCCGCATGGGTCATCCCCGCATAGGTCATCCCGATGCGGTGGGGCTTGTCCGCACAGGTTGCCTTTGTCTCCGGCACAGCGCTCCTCTCCTGAGATCCATTCGCAATCGAAGGTGCACGCGGTCACCACCTGGCCGTTCCCAGGTGGTGGGCGAGGCGGGTCTGTACGATGAAGGCGCAACTGATCGACCGACTCCGCCTGACGCAGTGCTGGCGCGACCGTATGGCGGCCGTGGCGCTTCCCGTAGTGGGCCCTGGTATCTACCGCAGTTCCGCGCAAGAGGACAGCTCTCGGCCGTCCCCGTGACTCTCGGGGCGCGCTACCAGGCGGCGGAAAGGCAAGGGCCGTGTCCGACAACACGGTCGACACCACCACCCGGAACGCCGGCGGTTCCCCGGAGACCGACGACACCGCGGCGCCCAGGCCCGGCTACGGGCGACTGCTGCGGACACCCCGGGCCTGGACTTTCCTGCTGCCCGGCTTCGCCGCCCGTCAGCCGTTCGCGATGCTGACGATCGGCATCGTCCTGCTGGTCCAGCACACCACCGGCTCCTACGGCAGCGCGGGGGCCGTCGCCGCTGTCACCGGCGTCTCGATGGCCCTGTTCGCGCCGCAGGGCGGCAAGCTCGCGGACCGTTTCGGACAACGCGCCGTCCTGGTCCCGGGCGTCCTGCTGCACGCGTTCTCCGTGGCGACGCTGATCATCCTGGCTCTGGCGGAGGCGCCCCTGTGGGCACTGTTCGCCGCGGCGGTACCCACCGGCGTCTCCACCCCTCAGATCGGCCCCATGGTCCGGTCGCGCTGGGTCGCCCTGCTGACCGGCTCCGGACGGGCTCCGTCGGCCGAGCGCGGTCCTGGCCCGGGCCCCCGGGCCAGGACCGGCCCGGGGCCCGGCGCCCGGGACCGAGACGCTTCGGCCCGCGCGCTGCTGCCCACGGCGGCCGCCTTCGAGTCCGTGACCGACGAGTTCACCTTCGTCATCGGACCCGTGCTCGTGACCGCCCTGTGCACCGGTGTGCACCCGGCGGCCGGGCTGGTCGCCGAGGCCGCGCTCACGCTGGTCGGCGGCCTGCTCTTCGCCGCCCAGCGGGCCACCCAGCCCGCCCCCGGGCGCCCCACCACGGGCGCTGCCGGCGCTGGGACCGACGCCCCGGCCGGTCGTCGCGCATCCGCCCTGGCGGTGCCGGGCGTGCGCGTACTGGCCGTGGCCTTCCTCGGGATCGGTTCGGTCTTCGGCGGAATGCAGGTGTCCCTCACCGCGTTCGCCGCGGAGATCGGCTCCCCCGGCGTCAACGGGGTGTTGTACGGCATATTCGCGGGCGGCAACATGCTCGCCGGGATCGTGTGCGGGGCGGTGGCCTGGAAGACCGGGCCGCGCCGCAGGCTGCTGGCCGGATACACGGGTCTGGCACTGACTTCCTCCGTTCTGTGGGCGTTGCACTCGGTGCCGCTGGTCGCCGCACTGGGACTTCTGGTCGGGCTCTGCATCGCGCCGGCTCTGATCTCGGGCTACACCCTTGTCGAGTCGTTGGCCCCCGTTACGTCCCGTACCGAGGCCTTCACCTGGCTGACCGGTTCGGTCGCACTCGGGCAGGCCGCGGCGGTCACGGCTGCCGGAGGGCTGGCGGACGCCTATGGCGCCAGTGCCGGATTCACCGTGCCGCTCGTGGGCACGATCCTCGCTCTGATCACGCTGTTCGCACTGCGTTCCCGACTGCTCCCGAAGTCCGCGGGCCAGGTCTCCGCGCGTGGGCTGGGTCACCGCGCGCCGGTGACAGTGGACTGATCGCGCGGAATACGTCACTATGGAGCGTCGTTAGCACTCATCGAGTGAGAGTGCCAGGAGGAGCAAGTGCCGACCTATCAGTACCAGTGCACCGAGTGCGGCGAGGGCCTCGAGGCGGTGCAGAAGTTCACCGATGACGCCCTGACCGTGTGCCCCCAATGTCAGGGACGGCTGAAGAAGGTCTTCTCGGCAGTCGGCATTGTCTTCAAGGGCTCCGGTTTCTACCGCAACGACAGCCGTGGCTCGTCCTCGGGCAGCGCACCGGCCTCGACCGGCAACGGTTCGGGGGCGAAGCCGTCGTCCGAGTCCAAGACGACGGCGGCGGCCACGGCCTCCTCGTCGGACTCCGGATCCGCCGCGAGCTCCAGCTCTTCCGGCTCGTCGACGGGCTCCAGCAGTTCCTCGGCCGCCTGAGCAGGGCCTGACGCTCATCCTCCGGGACCCCGTGCCGCGGCCGGGGTCCTCGGCGTGATTCAGGGTCCTCGGACGGGGCCCGTTGCCGTGCGGCTACTGTGGCCGGATGGCTAACGCGGAGATCGGTGTGATCGGCGGCTCGGGCTTCTACTCCTTTCTGGAGGATGTGACAGAGCTCCATGTGGAGACCCCGTACGGGCCTCCCAGTGACGCGCTCTTCCTCGGTGAACTCGCGGGCCGCCAGGTGGCGTTCCTGCCCCGGCACGGACGCTCGCACGGTGTCGCGCCGCACCGCATCAACTACCGGGCCAACCTGTGGGCGCTGCGCTCCGTGGGGGTTCGGCAGGTTCTGGGCCCCTGCGCGGTGGGTGGCCTGCGGCCGGAGTACGGACCCGGCACCCTGCTCGTGCCCGATCAGTTGGTGGACCGCACGAAGGCACGCGCGCAGACGTATTACGACGGAGTGCCACTGCCCGACGGCAGCGCGTCGAATGTCATACACATCTCGCTCGCCGACCCCTACTGCCCGAAGGGGCGCGAGGCGGCACTCACCGCGGCCCGCGGGCGGGGCTGGGAGCCCGTGGACGGTGGGACGCTGGTCGTCGTCGAGGGGCCCCGGTTCTCGACGCGGGCGGAATCCCGGTGGCATGCGGCGATGGGATGGTCGGTGGTCGGGATGACCGGGCACCCCGAAGCCGCGCTGGCCCGCGAGCTGGGTCTTTGCTACACGTCCCTGACGCTCGTGACCGATCTGGACGCGGGCGCGGAGACGGGCGAGGGCGTTTCTCATGACGAAGTCCTCAAGGTCTTCTCCTCCAATGTGGATCGGCTGCGCACCGTCCTGTTCGACGCGGTGGGCGGGCTTCAGACGAACGACGCGCGTGACTGTCTCTGCTCGCACGCGCTGGACGGGTTGGACACCGGGCTGGAGCTGCCGTAACCACCAAGTGGTCGGCGGGGCCTTCCCCCGCCGCACCGCGATCCTGTCGCTCGGCCGGCTCCCGGCCCGCACGCGCGGGCGGTTCGTGACGGACCGCCCGCGGACGGCTCGCCGCTCGTCGCCGCCCGCTCCATGGCTCTCACGTTCCGTGACGAGCTGCCCGATCCTGAGCTGCCCGGCCGCCGCGACGGTCATGCCCGGCGATCGAGGAAAAGTCCCGGATCGAGGCTGAACCACTCGGGCGGGTGGCGGAGTTGTCCACAATCGCCCGCTCATCCACAGGCCCCGGCGAGATCGCGGCCGGTGGTGGATCGTGAGGAGCGATCGCGAAAGTTCCTCACGGCAGGCGGTGGTAGCCATGTCCCACTCGTTCCCCCACGTCCCTTCTCCTTCTCGTCGGCCACGCACGCGGGTCCCGGCGCCCACCACGGGCTCGCCCGTGCCCGAGCCGCGCGGTGTGCCGGCGTTCGATCCCCTGCGCTCGCGGGGCTCGCGGCTGCGGCTGCGCCGGGCTGTGCTGAGGCAGCGGCGGGCCACCGCTGCCGGGCTGGCCGTGACGGCCGCCGCCTTGGCCGCGGCGGGTGCCGGCGGCGCGGTGGGAGCGGCCGGGGCGGGTTCCTCCGCCGACACGGGAGCGGGGGCGTCGCCGGACGCGGCGGCGACGGCCCGGCCCGGCCGTGATCCGGCGCGCGGGGAGGTGGATCTGGTGTCGGCTCCGGTCCGTATCGCCGACGCGGCGACGGTCCGGCTGCTACGGCGGGGAGACCGTGTCGATGTGATCGCGGCGCCTCCGCTCTCGCCCGGCTCGCTCGGTTCACCGGATCGGGAGTCCGAGGCACGGGTCGTGGCCCGTGGCGCCCGAGTGTCCGAGATTCCCCGGGCGGCCGAGGACGGGATGGACGGTGGGGCGCTGGTGGTGCTGAGTGTGCCGCGTACGACAGCCGCTCAGCTGGCGGGGGCGAGTGCGACGTCCCGGCTCGCGGTGACGGTGTGCTGAACCGTGCGGCCGAACCTCTGCGTCGCGTCGGCGTGCTGCTGAGCCGCGTCCTGCGGGGCCGTCTCACCTCGTGTGCGGATTGGACAGCACGGGCACGCGCTGTCGTAGGTTGCGGAGCGATTCGTCATCCGTACGTCCCATGCGAGGAGAGGCTCACCCGTGAGCGAGGAGAAGGAGAGCGTGCTGGCGGGCTTCAAAGCCTTCCTGATGCGCGGCAACGTGATCGACCTGGCGGTCGCCGTCGTGATCGGTGCCGCTTTCACCAACGTGGTGAACTCGGTCGTGAAGGGCTTCATCAACCCGGTCGTCGGCGCGTTCGGCACACAGGACCTGAACCAGTACAGCTCGTGCCTGCAGTCGCCGTGCGAGGTCAACGCTGCGGGAGAGGCCTCCAAGGGCATCCTCATCATGTGGGGATCGGTACTGAGCGCGGTCCTGACCTTTTTGATCACCGCAGCGGTCGTGTACTTCCTTATGGTGCTGCCCATGGCCAAGTACCTCGCCCGGCGGGCCAGGCATCAGGCGGCGAAGGAAGAGGTCCAGGAGGTCATCGAGGTCAGCGAGCTGGAGGTGCTGAAGGAGATCAGGGACGCCCTGCTCGCTCAGCAGGGTCAGGGAGCCGGCCGGAACTCCGGTACCGGCACGGTCCCGGACCAGAGCCCCGGTTCCGGCACCCGATAGCACAGAACGTGCCCGCCGCCGGGCCGGGGACGGTCCGGGAGCGCCTGGAGGGATCGGTCGCTGTGCCGGTCTCCCGGCGGCGCGGTGCTTCGTTGCCCGCCGTCACCGCCCTGGAAGGGGCTCAGATGTGGTGGGGCGGCTTCTCGTCCAGGAAGCGGGCGAGGTCGGCGGCGCCGTCACCGCTGCCTGCGGGCCGCTCGCCCCAGCCTCGGTCCGTGTCGTCGGAGGAACGCTGGTCCAGCGGATCGTCGAAGATCAGCGCCGCGGGTGGACGAGGGCGCTCCTCGCTGTGCGACTCGGGGTCGGGGAGGGTGCTCATATCTCCAGGGTACGGGGGTGCCCGGCGGGTGGGCCGGAACCGGGCGTCCGTTTGTGGGCCGGGCGAGGGGGACGCGTCGGGCAGTGGGGCGGACCGGGGTCCGACGCGCCGGGAAAGACAGGCGTGGGCCGGTGGACGGGGCCGGTGGCGGGGGTGTTGGCTGGGAGCGTCCGGGTGCGACCGATGGGGGTTACGGCTGCCGATGAATGACGCGCTGACCGATGTGATGGGACTGCGAGTGGGGCACGCGCGGGTCGCCGGCGACCACGCTCTCACCGGGGCCACCGTGGTGCTCGCTCCGGAGGGCGGAGTGGTGGCGGCCGTGGACGTGCGAGGCGGTGGTCCGGCCACTCGGGAGACCGATGCCCTGGATCCCCGCAACATCGTCCAGCGCATCGAGGCCGTGGTTCTCACGGGCGGCAGCGCTTACGGACTCGACGCGGCGTCCGGTGTCATGGCCTGGCTGGAGGAGCGGGGCCGTGGCATACGGGTCGGAGCCGATCCGGCGCAGGTGGTGCCGGTGGTTCCCGCGGCAGGGATATTCGACCTCGGGCGTGGTGGCGACTGGAGCATCCGGCCGGACGCCGCGACCGGACGCGCCGCGGTGGAGGCCGCTGCCGCGACGGAATACGGAGCGCCGGTCGAGGAAGGCGGGGTGGGCGCCGGTACGGGAGCGCTCGTCGGACAGCTCAAGGGCGGGGTCGGCACGGCGAGTGTGGTCCTGGACTCCGGGGCGACCGTGGCCGCCCTGGTCGTCGCCAACGCGGCGGGATCCGCGGTGGATCCGCTGACAGGTGTGTTGTACGGACGGTACGTCACTGGGCGTCCGCCGTACCCGCCGCCCGAAGTACATGACGCGGCACGGCGGCGGTTGGCCGAGTTGCGGGAGCGGAACGGACCGGCACCGCTCAACACCACCCTCGCCGTCGTCGCCACCGACGCCGAACTGTCCCGCGCACAGGCGCAGAAGCTCGCGGGGACGGCGCACGACGGTATCGCACGCGCTGTCCAGCCCGTGCATCTGCTCAACGACGGAGACACGGTCTTCGCGCTGGCTACGGGTCGGCGGCCGCTCACGGAGGGCGATCCTCTCGCGTTGAACGAGGTCCTGGGGGCCGGTGCTTCGGTGGTGACCAGCGCAATCGTGCGAGCGGTGGAGGCTGCGGAGAGTATTCAGGGGCCTGGCGGGGAATTCCCCTCGTACCGTGAGCTGTACAGGGTCGACTGAGGGGCGTAGTCACTTAGTTGAAGGGGGGCGTGCAGGAACTTCCCATACGCCCCCTTCGTTTTCCCAAACGTGGGACGCGATGTCAGCCCTAGGCGCTACGTTATGCAATCACCAAGTGACATGTGGCAACGGCCTGGAGAACCCATCTTGAACGATCCCTACGAGACAACCGAGACGCACCTCTCGCGACTCCTGGGTCGGGCACTCAACTCCTTCGATCTGCCCGACGCACTGGTCGAGCGGCTCGACCGTGCGCTGGCGCACGCCAGTTCGCTGTGTTCCGCGCACCACAGTGCGGGGCTGCACCGCGAGACGTACCGGCACACCTATCTCCTCGACGACGGCGGCACGCTGACCCTGTGGGAGCTGGTGCACAACACCGGTCGGGACGGCGCGCGGCTGCATGAGCTGTACGGTGACGAATCCGAGGTGCGGCTCGCCGCCGCCCGGCTCTGCCGTCCCGGCAGTCCGGAGGCGCCTCGGCTCTCCTTCGCCGACCCGGAGGCGTCGGCCTCCGGGGAGGAACCGCCCATGGACGACGTCGCGGCCGAGTTGCTGTCGGAGCTGGAGTCCGAGCGCACGGCGGAGATCGACGCCCATCTCGCGCTGCTGAGAGGGCTGCGGGCACTGCCACCGACTCCACGGAGCCGGATGTACTCGCCGGACAACTCCGCGGACCACGCCCGGCGGGTACTGCGCAGGGCGGAGAACGCCGACCGGCCGGGCGAGGACACCGCGACGCTGCTGCGCACGGCGTTCGCACACCACATCACGCAGGTCTTCGGCCGCCAGTACGAGATCGAGGGCAAGGACGCGGGCTTCACCCTCTACGAGCACGCGTTCCTGTTGATCGACGGTAGTGAGACCAGTCTCTGGGAAGTGGAGCACACGGCGACGCCGGACGGCCGCCACATGTGCGAGGTGTATCTGACGGAACGCGCCGCGCGCGAAGCCATGGAGCTCCGCGCGCGGGTGCGGTGACGTCCGCCGGGTACGACGGTGGGGCGGTGTGCGGGTGGCACGTACGGCCGGTCAGGGGTGGGCGGGCGTACAGCCGGGGAGTGAGGCGTGGGTTCAGGCGGCCACCGGCACCTTGGCCTCGTTCCCGGCGCTGTCGTCCCCGGGGCGGTCCGCCGTCCCGGACTGCTCCGGGCGGCCCGTCTTCCGGGCCCCCTTGAGCACGATGACGAGCCCGGCGCTGACACAGGTGCCGGCCACGATCGCGATCAGGTAGAGGAACGGGTTGCCGATCAGCGGGATCACGAAGACACCTCCGTGCGGCGCCCGGAGTGTGCACTCGAACAGCATTGACAGCGCGCCGGTGACCGCGCCGCCCGCCATCGCCGAAGGGATCACCCGCAACGGATCGGCGGCGGCGAAGGGGATGGCGCCCTCGGTGATGAACGAGGCGCCGAGCACCCAGGCGGCCTTGCCGTTCTCCCGCTCGGTGCGGGTGAACAGCTTGCCCCGTACGGTCGTGGCCAGGGCCATGGCGAGCGGCGGGACCATGCCGGCGGCCATCACGGCGGCCATGACCTTGAGGCTGCCGTCGTTGGGATTGGCGAGACCGCCGACCGCGAAGGCGTAGGCGACCTTGTTCAGCGGGCCGCCGAGGTCGAAGCACATCATCAGCCCGAGGATGACACCGAGGATGATCGCATTGGCCCCGGAGAGGCCGGACAGCCAGTCGGTGAGGGCCTTCTGGAGTTCCGCGATCGGCTTGCCGACCACCAGGAACATCAGGAAGCCGACGACGGCCGAGGAGACCAGCGGGATCACCACGACGGGCATGATCCCGCGCAGGGCGGCGGGCACGTTCACCCGTTGGATGGCCATCACCGTGGCACCGGCGATCAGGCCGGCGGCCAGACCGCCGAGGAAGCCCGCGTTGATCGTGAGGGCGATGGAGCCCCCGACGAAACCGGGTACGAGACCGGGGCGATCGGCCATGCCGTAGGCGATGTAACCGGCGAGGACGGGAACGAGGAAGCTGAACGCCAGTCCGCCGATCTGGAACAGCAGTGCTGCCCAGCTGGTGTGGTCGGTCCAGACGAAGTGCTCGGCGACGGAAGGAGCCTTGTCGACGGTGTAGCCGCCGATGGCGAAGCCGAGGGCGATGAGCAGCCCACCGGCCGCCACGAAGGGGACCATGTACGAGACACCGGACATCAGCCACTTGCGGAGCTTGGTGCCGTAGCCCTCGCCGGGTTCTCCCGTGTCGTCCAGGGGCGCGGCGTGGGCGGCGGTGGTGATCTCACCGCGTTCGGCCTTGCCGCGGACCTCGTCGATCAGCTCCGCGGGCCGGTTGATGCCCGCCTTGACGCCGACGTCGACGGTGGGCTTGCCCGCGAAGCGTTCCTTCTCCCGCACCGGTACGTCGTGCGCGAAGATCACGCCGTCGGCGGCGGCGATGACGGCGGGGTCGAGCCGCTTGAAGCCGGCGGAGCCCTGCGGTTCGACGGTCAGCTCGACGCCGGCGTTCTGGCCTGCCTGCTCCAGGGCCTCGGCGGCCATGTAGGTGTGCGCGATGCCGGTGGGGCACGAGGTGACGGCAACGATACGGAAGACTCTGTTCCGGCCGTTCTCGGCGGCGGACGCGGCGGATGAGGCCGTCTCGGCCGAGGGGGCCTCGGAAGCGGCCGCCGTCGCGGGTGACGGCTCCGCCCGGGAAACCGGCGCGTCCCCGGCCGGGCGCTCCTCGGCCGGCGCCGGAGCCGCCGCGGCCGGGGCGGGGGCGGGGCTCTGCGGGGCGTCGGCAGCCGGGGCCGTATCCATACCCGGGGCCGTGGCCTCCTCGCCCCGTATCAGCGCGGCTGCCGCCGTCGGGTCCGACGCCGAGCGCAGGGCCGTCGTGAAGTCCTCGTTCATCAGCCGGCGGGCCAAGGACGACAGGATCGTCAGATGGGCGTCGTCCGCGCCGGCCGGGGCCGCGATCAGGAAGATCAGGTCCGCCGGTCCGTCCGGGGCACCGAAATCGATGCCCCGCGACGAGCGGCCGAAGGCCAGCGTCGGCTCGCTGACATGCGCGCTGCGGCAGTGCGGGATCCCGATGCCGCCGTCCAGGCCGGTCGGCATCTGCGCCTCGCGGGCGGCCACGTCGGCGAGGAAGCCGTCCAGGTCGGTGACGCGGCCGAGCGCCACCATCCGTTCCGCCAGCGAGCGGGCCGCGGCTTCCTTCGTCTCGGCGGCCAGGTCGAGGTCGACCAGGTCCGCGGTGATCATTTCGCTCATCGCGGGCTCCTTTGCTCGCATATCGCGCGGGTCAGGTTCGGGGAGGTGAGAGGACTCGTAGCGCTCAGGGGTCTTGTAAAGCTCGGGGGACTCGTGCAGCTCATGGGGTTCATGTGGCTCAGAGGGCTCAGTGGGGCCATGGCTGTGGCTGTGGCTGTGGCTGTGGCTGTGGGGACGGTGGTGGTCGTGGGGCTTGTGGAGCGGCGCTCGCGGCTCGGGCTCATGGCACGGGCTCCGTGAGTGGACGGTCCAGCGGCACGTCCGTGGTCACCGTCACCGCCGAGGGCTCCAGATCCGCCGGGGACGGCATCACACTGCCCGGGAGCTGCACGGCGGCCGCGCCGTGGGCGACGGCGGCGGCCAGGGCGGCGGCCCCGTCCCCGCCCGCCGCCAGGAAGCCGGCCAGCGACGCGTCGCCCGCACCGACGTTACTGCGTACGGCGGCGACCCGGGCGAAGCCGAAGTACGTCCCCGCCGCCGAGACCAGCAGTTGCCCGTCCGCACCCAGGCTGGCGAGGACGGCTAGGGCGCCCTGCCCGCGCAGCTCCTCCGCCGCCTTGACGGCGTCTCCCACGGTCGCCAGGGGGCGGCCGACCGCCTGGCCGAGTTCCTCGGCGTTCGGCTTGACGACATCGGGCCGCTCGCGGAGAGCGGCCAGCAGGGAAGGCCCCGAGGTGTCGAGGGCGATCCGGGTCCCGGCGCGGTGCACGCGGGCGACCAGCTCCGCGTACCAGTCCGCGCCGAGACCGCGCGGCAGGCTGCCACAGCAGGCGATCCAGGCGGCGGAGCCGGCGTGGGAGCGGATCGTGGACAGCAGCGACTCCGACTCGGCGGCGGTCAGCTCGGGCCCCGGCGCGTTGATCTTCGTCAGGGTTCCGTCGGGCTCGGCGAGGGCGATGTTGGAACGGGTCGCTCCGGCGACCGGTACTCGCGCGACCTCGATGCCCTGCCCCGCGAGCAGGTCGGCGACGAGCGCGCCGGGAGCGCCGCCCAGCGGGAGTACGGCGACGGTACGGTGACCGGCCGCGGCGACGGCCCGGGAGACGTTGACGCCCTTGCCTCCGGGGTCCATGCGCTCGGCGGTGGCCCGGAGCACCTCCCCTCGCTCGATCGCGGGGATCTCGTAGGTGCGGTCCAGACTGGGGTTCGGAGTGACGGTGAGCAGCATGGGGAGACTCCTAAACACACAGCACTTCGGTGCCCGCGGCCTGGACCGCCGCGACGTCCGAAGGGCTGAGCCCGCTGTCGGTGATGAGCAGGTCCACGGCGGCCAGCGAGCCGAAGCGTGCGAAGTGCTCCTGCCCGTGCTTGGCCGAGTCCGCGAGCAGGACGACCCGCCGGGCTGCCGCGGCGACGGCCTGTTTGACGGCGGCCTCGGCCAGATCCGGGGTGGTGAGCCCGGCGTCCGGCGAGAAGCCGTTGGTGCCCAGGAAGGCGACGTCCGCGCGGATCTCCCCGTATGCCCGCAGGGCCCAGGCGTCGACGGCCGCGCGCGTACGGTGCCGTACCCGGCCGCCGACCAGGTGGAGATCGATGCCGGGATGGTCCGCGAGGCGGGCGGCGACGGGCAGCGCGTGCGTCACGACGGTCAGCTCGCACTCCAGCGGCAGCTCGGCCGCCAGCCGCGCGACGGTCGAGCCCGCGTCGAGGATCACGCTCCCGTCCGCGGGCAGCTCCGCGAGCGCCGCGCGAGCGATGCGGTCCTTCTCGTCGGCGGCCGTCGACTCGCGCTCGGCGAGATCGGGCTCGAAGTCGAGCCGCCCGGCCGGAATGGCGCCGCCGTGCACCCGCCGTACGAGCCCGGCCCGGTCCAGGGCCTTGAGGTCACGCCGTACGGTCTCGGCGGTGACCTGGAACTCCTCTGCCAACGAGAGAACATCGACCCGGCCGCTCTCGCGGGCGAGCCGCAGGATCTCCTGCTGGCGCTCCGGTGCGTACATGTGGCTTTGTGTCCGTTCCGTGCCCGAACCTGTGGTTTCGGCGACACATTACGCCCAGCTTTCTGGAAAGTAAACAGATCCGGGCAGCAAGACGGACACGACCGGGCATCGGAATTGGGTCCGTGGCACCGGAACCGGAACCGGAATCGAAACCGGGGCATCCTGACCCGGGCATCAGCAAGCGGTCGGCGACCAGCGGCCGACGGCAGCCGGCGACAGCCGGCGGCCACGAAATGCCCCGGCACTCTTGGGGACTCGACGGATCTGTCGAGGTCCCCCCAAGAGCGCCGGGACTCAGTGCGGAGGCTCAGTGCGGGGGCTCAGCACCGAGGCTCACCGACTCACGCCGGACGGCGGCGTGGGGGCGCCGCCTTTCCGGCTTCGCGGCTCCCTCACGCCGCCGCGTCAAAACCCGTATCGCGGGCCATCTTCTTCAGCTCCAACAGCGCGTGCTTCTCGATCTGCCTGATGCGCTCCCGCGTCAGGCCGTGCTCCTTGCCGACCTCGGTGAGCGTCCGCTCACGGCCGTCCTCGATGCCGTACCGCATCCGGATGATCGAGGCCGTGCGCTGGTCGAGCTTGCCGATCAGGTCTTCCAGCTCCTCGCTGCGCAGCAGGGTGAGGACGGACTGCTCGGGTGAGACGGCGGAGGTGTCCTCCAGAAGATCACCGAACTGGGTGTCGCCGTCGTCGTCCACCGACATGTTCAGGCTGACCGGGTCGCGGGCCCAGTCCAGGACGTCGTTCACCCGCTCCGGGTTCGACCCGAGCTCGGCGGCCACCTCGGCGGGCTCCGGGTCCCGGCCGTGCTCACGGTTGAACTCGCGCTGCACACGCCGGATCCTGCCGAGCTCCTCCACGAGGTGGACGGGCAGCCGGATCGTCCGGGACTGGTCCGCTATGGAGCGCGTGATGGCCTGGCGGATCCACCACGTGGCATAGGTGGAGAACTTGAATCCCTTGGCGTAGTCGAACTTCTCCACCGCGCGCACCAGGCCCGCGTTGCCTTCCTGGATCAGGTCCAGGAGGGGCAGACCACTGCGCGGGTAGCGGCGCGCCACGGCCACCACCAGGCGGAGGTTCGAGCGGATGAAGACGTCCTTGGCGCGCTCGGCCGCCCTGGCCAGCGCTTCGAGCTCTTCACGTGAAGCGTCCTCCGCCGCCTCGCTCTCCACCTCCCCGTCGAGGATCCGCCGTGCGTACACACCGGCCTCGATGGTCTGGGACAGCTCGACCTCCTTGGCGGCGTCGAGCAGAGGCGTACGCGCGATCTCGTCGAGGTACATGCCGACCAGGTCGCGGTCGGCGATCTCCCCGCCTACGGCGCGAACGCTGTTTGCCGCTTTCGTCCCGCCGGAGGCGTCCGAGGCGCCGGGGGCGGTACGACGGGCGACGGCACGGGTTGCCATGCGAGCTCCCTTGCTGAACTGAGTAGGTCGCGACACCCTCCCGGGTGCCCTGCATCCGTTGGAAACAACGACTGGAATCCGGACAGAATTCCCATGCCGTACATCGATTTTCTGATCATGCAGTATCCTGTGCCGCCCACCGGGCGGGCCGAAACCACATGAGCACACGGATGCGCAGGTCAGGGCGGCAATGGAGGTGCTCCCCGGCGCGCTCGAGGACATCTTCACCACCCTTGCAGGCCTGCCCCAGTAGACGACCTCCACCACCATTTGGTTGCCGTGCCCTCGAGTGACGGGTACGCCCCTGCGGCCTCGGCCCGAAGACGCGGCCGACGACGTGGGAGTCCCAGCCCATCAACCCGGGAAACTCGGCCGATCGGCTTTGGAGACTCAGCCGAACTGCACCGACCGCTTCGCCATTCCCATCCAGAAGCCGTCGATCACGCTGCGCCCCTCACCCAGGTCACCCTCCGACGCCCCCAGCGTCACGAACAGCGGGGCGAAGTGCTCGGTGCGCGGGTGCGCCAGCCGGCCGGAGGGGGCCTTGCTCTCGAAGTCGAGCAGGGCGTCGACATCCTGGGCGAGCAGCGCCCGCGCGCCCCAGTCGTCGAACTCCGACGACCAAGCGGGCACTCCCCCGCCCTGGTGGCGCAGTGCGGCCAGGTTGTGCGTGAAGAAGCCACTGCCGATGATCAGCACTCCCTCGTCGCGCAGCGGAGCCAGCTTGCGGCCGATCTCCAGAAGTTCACGCGGGTCCAGCGTGGGCATGGAGATCTGGAGCACGGGGACGTCCGCCTCGGGGAACATCTCGACCAGCGGCACATACGCGCCGTGGTCCAGACCCCGGTCCGGGATGTCCTGGACGGGCGTTCCCGGGGCACGCAACAACTTCCTTACGGAAGCGGCCAGTTCCGGCGCGCCAGGGGCGTCGTACCGCACCTGGTAGTAGTGCCCGGGAAAGCCCCAGAAGTCATAGGTGAGCGGCACCGGCTCCGTGGCCCCCAGCGCGAGCGGCGCTTCCTCCCAGTGCGCGGAGACCATCAGGATCGCCTTGGGGCACGGCAGTGCCGCGGACCAAGCCGCCAGCTCACCGGGCCAGACCGGATCGTCGGCCAGCGGCGGGGCGCCATGGGAGAGGTAGAGGGCGGGCATGCGTTCTGCGACGGCGGTCATGACTGCTCCCGGTTCGTGGACCTGGTGCGGGGCGGGCGGGCGGATCCACGACCCGCACCGCCCGAGCCCATTGCTTGAAAGCTCAAGCGTTCACGAAACACAAGAATACGCGCACATAGTTTAACTTTCAAGAATGGGTACAGTGGATACATGAACACGGCATCCACCGGCAGCGACGCCGGAACGGGCGGGGAGCCGCGCTGGCTCGGCGACGAGGAACAGTGCGTGTGGCGGTCGTATCTGCACGCCACCAGGTTGTTGGAGGACCATCTCGACCGGCAGCTCCAGCGCGATGCCGGGATGCCGCACATCTACTACGGGCTGCTCGTGCTCCTCTCACAGGCCCCTCGGCGCCGGATGCGGATGACACAGCTGGCGAAAGACGCCAAGATCACGCGTTCCCGCCTCTCGCACGCGATCGCCCGGCTGGAGCAGCACGGCTGGGTACGACGTGAGGAGTGCGACTCCGACAAGCGGGGACAGAACGCGTTCCTGACGGACCTCGGGTACGAGGTGCTGGAGCGTTCCGCGCCCGGCCACGTGGCCGCCGTACGGCAGGCCATCTTCGACCGGCTCACCCCGGATCAGGTGAAGCAGCTCGGGGAGATCACGCGGGTGATGGCGGAGGGGCTCCAGCCGGAGGGCACGGGCGCGGACCTGCCGTGGCGCCGCTGAGTCGGTGCGGTGGTCCGGTGCCGGTGGTCCGATGGTCCGGTGCCGGTGCCGATGGTCCGGTGCCGGCGGTCCGGCGGTCCGGCGGTCCGGCGGTCCGGCGGTCCGGCCGAAGGCAACGAGCATCGCGTACGGCCCGGAGTGGTCCCCGAAAGGGGGAGCGCTCCGGGCCGTACGTCGCTCAGGCCAGGCCCGCGGCACGAGGCATGAGCCGTACGGTCAGTGCATCACGACCGGCAGCCGCGCCTCGTCCTCGGCGGCCCCGGCACCCTGGACGTCACCGGCGCCCGGCTTCGCGGACGCGGCTCCCGGGCGGCCGGCGTTGACGAAGGTCAGCGCGATCGCCGCGGCGACGGCCAGGATGCCGACCGCCCACCAGATGGCGCTGGTGAAGCCGTCGACCATGGCCCGCAGCTCCAGCAGCTTCGCGTCACCGGCGGCCGCCGCGTGCGCCGTGATGTACGCCGTCGTCGCGGAGGCCGCGATGGTGTTCAGCAGCGCTGTGCCGATCGCGCCGCCCACCTGCTGCGACGTGTTGACCATCGCCGAGGCGACACCCGCGTCACGCGGTTCGATGCCATGCGTGGCGAGGGACATGGCCGGCATGAACGCCGTACCCATCCCGAGGCCGAGCATCAGCTGCGCGGGCAGGATGAGCCCCAGGTACGAGGTGTCGATGTCCAGCTGTGTCAGCAGCAGCATGCCGACGGCGGCGAGCAGGAAGCCCGGCCCCATCAGCAGCCGCGCCGGAACGCGCGTCATCAGCCGTGCGCCGATCTGCGTCGAGCCCGTGATCATGCCGACGATCATCGGCAGGAAGGCGAAACCGGTCTTGACCGGCGAGTACCCGCGCACGATCTGGAGGTAGTACGTCAGGAAGAGGAAGAGCCCGAACATCCCGATCACAGCGAGGCCGAGCGAGAGGTAGACGCCACCACGGTTGCGGTTGGCGACCACGCGCAGGGGCAGCAGCGGGTGTTCGACCCGCGACTCGACGACCGCGAACACGGCCAGCAGGACCACGGACGCGACGAAGAGAAGGATCGTGACGGCATCGGTCCAGCCGTCGGACTCGGCGCGCGTGAAGCCGTACACCAGCGACACCAGTCCGAGCGTGGACAGCACGACGCCGGGGATGTCCAGCGGGGAACGATTACGGTCGCCGGAGGGCTCGCGGATCACGAAGTACGCGCCGAGCGCGGCCACGATCGCAAACGGGATGTTGACGAAGAAGGTCCAGCGCCAGTCCAGGTATTCGGTCAGGAAACCGCCCAGGATCAGGCCGACGGCGCCGCCGCCACCGGCGATCGCGCCATAGATCCCGAACGCCTTCGCCCGCTCCTTCGCATCGGTGAACATCACCGCGAGCAGTGACAGCGCGGCGGGCGCGAGCAGCGCGCCGAAGACGCCCTGGAACGCGCGGGCGCCCAGCAGCATCGCCTCGTTGCCGGCGGCACCGCCGATGGCCGAGGCGGCGGCGAAGCCGAGCAGACCGACCACGAAGGCGCGCTTGCGTCCCCACAGGTCGGCGACGCGGCCCCCGAAGAGCAGCAGACCGCCGAAGGCCAGGGCGTAGGCCGTGATGACCCACTGCTTGTTGGCCTCCGATATGCCCAGGTCCTGCTGCGCGGAGGGGAGCGCGATGTTCACGATCGTCGCGTCGAGGACGACCATCAACTGCGCGAGCGCGATGAAGACCAGGGCCCTCCAGCGACTGGGATCAGGGAGGCCGGTACGGCCTGAGAGGCCACCGGAGCCGACAGGGCGGGCGGGGCCGTCGACGGATGCGGAGCCCGATTCGGAAGATCGGATTCCGGGTGATTGAGACATGGAGGTGTCCACCTAGCGATGCGTATGTATGAAAAACGGACGTACGGACGTACGAGCAGGCGACGCTGCCTGTCTTACGAAGTCATGGAGTCGCCGGGAGCAGTCGATGACCAGGCGATGGAAGGTAGGCAGGAGATGGGCAGGCGGTGGCGGCGAGAACAGAGGAGATGACGGGCCGACGGGGCCAGCCGAGAGCCGGGCGAGGGTCGGGCAGGAACGGGCGGGGATCGGGCAGGAACGGGCGAGGATCGGGACGCTCAGTCGGCGAGGTCGGCGGGGGTCGGCGCGAATCAGCCGACCGCGCCGCGCAAGTCCTCCAGGGTCGCGGCGGAGCCGGGCAGTTCGGACCGGGCGGGCGCCTCCAAGCCGTCCAGGTAGAGCTGGAGGTGCCGGTGGGCGAACCTGTCCATGTCCAGACAGCAGGTGCCGGGCAGCGGACGGGTGAGCTGCGACAGCGCGACCATCAGGTCCCCCACGGCGACGTCCGTACGGAGCCGTCCGGCCCGCCGCGCCCGCTCCATCAGCCCCTCCACCGCGACCTCGAGGCGGGTGCGGCCTGCCTCCAGGGTGGGGTCGGTCCGGTCGAACGCGCTGGAGAGCATGGGACAGAGCGCGCCGATGCGTTCGTCGATCGCCGCATGCGCGAAACGGCGCAGCGCGGCGAACGGATCGCCCTCCTCGGTGACACTCCGCTCCGCCATGTCCCCGACACGGCCCATGACGTACACCACGACGGCGTGCACCAGGGCATTCCGGTCGGTGAAGTGCCGGTAGAGCGTGGCGTTACCGATGCCGGCGCGCCGGGCGATCTCGTCCAGCGGGGCGTCGGGGCCGTACTCCACGAAGATCTCCCGGGCGGCCGTCACGATCCGTTCCCGGTTGCGCAGCGCGTCCGCGCGAGGGCGGTGGGGTCGGCGCGCTTCGGTTGCGGCGGTGATGGTCACGTCGGTCCGGCCTTTCACTTCGTGTCGATCGTCGTCCGGTCTGACGAATCGGGGATTCGTTCCCCGTTTCGTCCGGACGCACAGATAAACGGGGAAGCGATCCCCGGTTATTTCAGCGGGCGCTGTGACCCGGGACACATATGCCTGGCCGACGAAAGAACCCACGATCGGCGCACCCAGCGAGCGCCGACGCGCCGCGCGAGGGAGGTTGATCGGACAGAGGGCAGTCCGGACGGCCGACTGCCGGTGGACCCGAAGGCGACCACATGCAGCACAGGATGCGGCACAGGCGTCGGATACAGAGCACCGGCGAGATAGCCGGAAGCGGTGGCCAGGGCTCCGGCCGGGCCGGCCCCACACGGCCCGGCGCCACCCGCGCCATCCGCACCGACAGCCCCGACAGATCTGACAGACTCGATGAAAACGCCGGGCGCGACAGGCTCGGCAAGCACGCCGAGCACAACCAGCACAACCAGCACGACCAGCACGGTGGCCATGCCGACCACAGCGCCCCCGCCCGTTCCGGCAACTGCCGCGGCCCCCGCCGTATCGGCGCGCTCGCCGGCCTCGCGGCGCTCACCCTCGCCGCCCTCACCACGGGCAGTTCCTCGCTCTCCGCCCCCACCCGCGCCTCCGCCGGCCCCGTGGCGGGCACCCACGACGCCCCGCTCGACCCGTGCCGTATCTCCTCCACCGCGGTCGTCCAGATGTCGGAGGGGCTGCCCACACCACCGGGTTACGTCCGCTCCACCGGCCGGGTCCGGGCCCTCAACCTCATGATCGACTTCCCGGACGCCAAGGGCCGGGGCAAGGCGCTCGACCGGCTCGCGGAGTTCTTCCCGCAGACGTCGGAGTGGTTCCGGACCAGTTCGTACGGCCGGCTCGACTACCGTCCCGAGGCCCCGCTGAAGGACTGGCTGCGGATGCCGCTGCCCTTCAAGCAGTACGGGATAGAGCGCGGAGCACCGTACGAGCCCGGTTACCGGCGGCTGGTGGAGGACATCGTCGCCATGGCGGACCCAAAGGTGGACTTCAGCGCGTACGACCTGGTCAACGTCCTGGTCACGCCGAACGCCGGCCCCTCGGCGCTGGACACCGTCCTGTCCGTCACCTTCTCCGGCAACGCGGACGCCCCACAGGCCGACGGCGTGCCGCTCGCGAACACGTCCTTCGTCTACGGCCGCCAGGACGACGGCTCGGGATCGTACGGCCGGACCGGCTACCGGGTGCTGCCGCACGAGAACGGCCATGTCTTCGGCCTCCCCGACCTCTACACGTCGGACGGCGGCGGCGCCGTGGGGCACTGGGACATCATGTCCGAGGACTGGGGTGCGAACAACGACCTGCTGGGCTGGCACAAGTGGAAGCTCGGCTGGCTCGACGACGAGCAGGTCGCCTGCGCCGCGGAGCCGGGCGTCAGCGAGCACGTCCTGGGGCCGCTGGCGGTCGCGGGCGGCCCGAAGCTGGCCTTCGTACCGGTGGCGGAGGAGTCGGGTTACGCGGTGGAGGTACGGACGCGTGCGGGCAACGACGAGGCCGTGTGCGAACCGGGCGTTCTGATCTACCGCGTGGACTCCGACGTCGACACCGGGCGCGGACCGGTCACTGTGTCGGACGCCAAACGCGACAGCGGGGGCTGCACGCGACGCCCGAACGTGCACGCGGAGCTGTCGGACGCGCCGTACCGGCCGGGCGAGACGTTCGTGGACGACGACAACGGCGTCGAGATCACGGTCGTCTCGGAGGAGGCGGACGGGACTTTCGCCATCCAGGTGAAGCGGTCCTGACGGCTCGCGTCCGGACGGGCGTACCACCTGGCCGCCGCCGAATCGCGGGGCGCCCCAGGTGGTGGTAACGGTGAGAGGACCGGCCCGGGAGCGGGCGAGGCCGGGGCCCCTACTTGCCGGGACGAGTGATGAGCGACGAGCGACCAGCGCCCCCGAACGGTACGGAACCACCCTCGGAAGACCAGGACCAGAATAAGGACCGGGACCGGGGCCGGGGCCGGGAACAGGACCGGGGCCGGGATCGTACGCGGAACCAGGGCCGGGCTCGGGACGAAGGCCGGGACCGGGCTCAGGGCGAAGACCAGGAGCGCGAGCGCGGCGCCCCGGCCGCGGCGCTCCGGGAGTGGGCGCTGGACCAGATGCCCATCCTCATCGGCATCTACGACGACGAGGGCCGCCTGACGGGCGGCAGCGCCGAGGGGCGGCGCGTCATGAACTCCCAGGTGGGCCGCCTCGACGGCCTTCGCCCGACGGAGATCTACCCGGGCCCCGCCGCCGAGCAGCTCCAGGAGATGATGAGCCAGGTGCTCCGTACCGGGGAACAGGTGACCGCGGAGATGTTCACCGAGGCCCCGGGCGAAGGCCGGGCGCATGCCTGGTCGTCCATCGTCTACCCGCTGAAGGATCCCGCGGGGACGGTACGGGGCGTGGCTCTGGCCGCGCTCGACACCACGGCGCGGTACCGGGCCCGGCAGCGGCTGACCGTCGTGAACGCGGCCGGTGTCCGTATCGGCACCACCTTGGACGTGGCGCGGACGGCCCAGGAGCTGGCGGAGGTGGCGACCGAGCAGTTCGCCGACTTCGTCGCGGTGGACCTACTGGAACCTGTCGTCTCGTACGGTCCGAACAACGTCCGAGGAACGACACCGCCGGCACCACCGGGCCGTCCGGGGCCACCAGGACGGCCGGGGCCACCGGGACGGCCTCGGCACGCGCCGCCGCAGCCCCCGAAGCCGATGGAGCACCCGGAGCACCTCGAGCACCCGGGACCGGATGAATTCCCGGAGCCGACGGAGCCCCCGGCATCGACGGAGTCTCCGTGGCCGGTGGGGCCCCATGGACCGGTGGGACCTGCGGAACCCGTCGAGCCCCCGGCTCCGGTCGAGCCGCTGGGACCGGTAGAGCCCCTGGGACCGGTGGGGACCGCCGAGCCGGTGGTCCTGTGCCGGACCGCGCATCACTCGGTACTGCCCGGCTGCCCGGAGGCCGCGATCCCGACGGGTGAGGCCGAGCACTACCCCGAGGACTCCCCCATGGCCCGGACACTGGCCACCGGGAAGTCGGCGCTGTATCCGGTCGACAGCCCGGACATGCGGGCCTGGCTGGCGCGCGATCCGGCCCGCTCGGGGAAGGTCGCGGCGCACGGCATCCACTCGTTCCTCCTCGTACCACTGCTGGCGCGGGGCGTGCTGCTGGGGCTGGCCCAGTTCGTACGGCACCGCAGCCCGGACCCGTTCGACGCGGACGACCTGCTCCTCGCCGAGGAACTCGCCGCCAGGGCGGCCCTGTGCGTCGACAACGCCCGCCGCTACGCCCGCGAGCACGAGACCGCGCTGGCTCTCCAGCGCAGCATGCTGCCCCGGCGGACACCCCGGCAGGCGGCGGTGGAGGTGGCTTCCCGCTATCTGCCCGCGGGATCGGGCGCGGGGGTGGGCGGCGACTGGTTCGACGTCATCCCGCTCTCGGGCGCGAGAGTGGCGCTGGTGGTGGGGGACGTGGTGGGCCACGGCATCCAGGCGTCGGCGACCATGGGGCGGCTGCGTACGGCGGTTCGCACCCTCGCCGACGTGGACATGCCGCCCGACGAACTGCTCACCCACCTCGACGATCTCGTCCTGCGCCTCGAACGGGAGGAGGGCCCCGCCGCGGACGAGGACGGTGTACGGGGCACGGCCATGAGAGACGCGGGGGGCGTGGGGCGCATGGGGGGCATGAGGAGCATGCGTGGCAGCCGGGGTACCCGAAGTGCCGAAGGCGCCGCCGAGACCGAGCCGGTCGGCGCGGGCGGGACCGGCGCCACCTGCCTCTACGCCGTGTACGACCCGGTCTCCCGCCGCTGCACCATGGCCCGCGCCGGACATCCGGCCCCCGCCCTCGTGCGGCCGGACGGCACCGTCCACTTCCCCGACGTACCGGCCGGGCCGCCGCTGGGCCTCGGCGGGCTGCCCTTCGAATCCGCCGAGCTGGAACTGGCCGACGGCACTCTGATCGCCCTGTTCACCAACGGCCTCATCCAGACCGAGGCCCGCGACCTGGACATGGGCCTGTCCCGGCTGTCCCGCGTACTGGCCGCCGCCCCGCCCTCGCTGGAGCTGACCTGCGACAAGGTGGTGAACGCGCTGCTCTCCGGCCCGCCCTCGGACGATGTCGCGCTGCTGCTGGCCCGGACCCGCGGCCTGAACGCATCCCAGGTCGCCACCTGGGGCCTGCCCGCGGACGCGGAAGTGGTGGCCCAGGCACGGAAGATGACCGCGGCGCAGCTGTCGGTCTGGGGGCTGGAGGAGGTCTCGTTCGTCACGGAACTCGTGGTCAGCGAACTGATCACCAACGCCATCCGCTACGGCGTCCCGCCCATCCAGCTCCGCCTCATCCACGACACCGCCCTGATCTGCGAGGTCTCCGACGCCAGCAACACGGCCCCGCACCTGCGCCGGGCCCGGGTCTTCGACGAGGGGGGCCGCGGACTGCTCCTGGTGGCCCAGCTCACCGAGCGCTGGGGCACCCGGCACACGCAGCACGGCAAGACCATCTGGACGGAGCAGCCCCTTCCGTCGCCGTCCTGATCGGTGTGGCTCCTACTCTGCCTACTCGGTGTAGCGACCTTGGAGGCCGGTGACCCGCATGGTGATGTTCAGCCGCCCGGTCCTGAGCCCCGTGGCGGGGTCGGCGCTGCCTTCGTGGACCTTGGGCACGCCGTGGTAGACGTACCGGGACGGGCCTCCGAAGACGAACAGATCACCCGAGGCGAGTTCGATGTCGGTGTAGGGCTTGGTCCGGGTCTCGGTGTTGCCGACACGGAAGACGCATGTGTCGCCGATGGACAGGGAGACCACCGGGTCGGAGGACTTCTCGTCCTTGTCCTGGTGCATACCGAGCCTGGCCCGGCCGTCGTAGAAGTTGATCAGTGCGGTGTCGGGTGTGTAGGCGGCCGCGGCCGCCTCGTCGCCGTACGCCCGCAGGACGGCGCGGCGGCCCAGCCGGACCATCCAGTCGGGGAACTCGGCGACCCGCCGTCCGTTCACGTCGTCGGCGGTGCGCGTGTACCGGTAGGGCCGCCAGTGCCAGCCGATGCAAACCGTCCGTACCGACATGACGCCGCCGCGCGGCAGTGCCGTGTGCCGGATGGGGACCGGGCCGGTGGCCCACTCACGGCACGCCGCCACGAGCTCGCGCTGCTGGTCGAGGCCGAGCCAGCCGGGTACGTGCACCGCGCCCGGGGCGATCTCCATGGCCGGCCGTGGGATCAGCGCGCTCATCGGGCCGCCCCGGCGGGCAGGTCGTTCCGCACTCGACACCGGTCGTTCCGCATCCGACGAGCGTACGTCTCGCACGGATACACCGCGCGGGGCCGGTGGCCGGCCGCAGTCGCGGTGGCCTCGTCTGCGACGGCAGCCGGCACGAGAAGAGTCGCGGGAGGAGTCATGCCGCGTCGTGGAAGACGAGGCCCAGTGTGTGCCGCCGCCCGGAGCGCACGGTGCTCACGCCGTGTCGCATCGGTCCGGTCGACCAGCCGCGCCTGCTCGCCACGGGCCGGTCGCGGGTGGTGAAGACCAGCCCGTGTCCCTGCGGCAGGGTGGTGGCCGATCCCCTCGACTGCGCCCGCGGACGCTGTTCGGTCATGAGGAACTCGCCGCCGGTGAAGTCGGCTCCCGGCACGTCGAGGCCGACGACGACCTGGAGCGGGAAGAGCATCTCGCCGAACACGTCACGGTGCAGGGCGTTCCAGTCGCCCGCTCCGTACCGCAACAGGATCTGGGCGGACCTGGCCTGGCCGGCCTCGTGGCACATCTCGATCCACTCGCCCAGCGCGTCCGGCCACGGAGCGGGGTGTCCGAGCCTGGCCGCCCACTCCCGGGCGATGGGCAGCAGCCTCGGGTAGAACGCTTCGCGCAACTCCCGTACGGCGGCGGGGAGGTCGTGGGTGAAGTAACGGTACTGACCGGAGCCGAAACGGTGCCGGGCCATGTCGACCGTCGTACGGAAGTGCTCGGTCTTCTCGTACAGCGCGGAGATGTCCTGGCACTCGTCGGGGGTGAGAAGCGGGCCGGTCAGGCCGTGGCCGTACGCGTCGAGTTCGCCGGCGAGGGCGTCCCAGTCCTGTCGGCCGACGCGCTCGGCAAGGTGGCCGGCGGGGCGGCCGACGACGCGGTCGGCGCCAGGACCGGTCGGGACGGTCATGGTGTTGGCGTCGGTGTCCGTGAGGGTGTCGGCGTCGGTGTCGGTGTCGGTCATGATCGAGGGTCCTCTGATCCCTGGTGATGTCACTCCTGGCGAAGCCACGGCGCTACAGCGCTACGGCGTTTCGGGCGTTTCCGATGGCCTGGTGGTCCGGTGGGCGCTCTCCAGGTCCAGCAGCTGCCGCTTGCGCGCGAGACCGCCCGCGTAGCCGGTGAGCGCGCCGCTCGCGCCGATCACTCGGTGGCAGGGCCGGACGACCAGCAGCGGGTTGGCGCCGATCGCGGTGCCCACCGCGCGGACCGCGGCCCTCGGGGCGCCGATCCGCGCGGCGATCTCGCCGTAACTGAGGGTGGTCCCGTACGGGATGGCCTCCAGCGCCGTCCACACGCGCCGCTGGAAGTCGCTGCCACCGGTGACGTACTCGATGTCGAAGCGGGTGAGTCCGCCCTCGAAGTACGCGCGGAGCTGGGCGGCGATCTCGCTGAAGGCCTCCGGCTTCTCGATCCAGTCGTCCTGGACGACGGCACCGCGTTTCTGATCGGGTACGGACAGCGAGACGAGCGCGGTGCCGCCGCGCGCGGTGGCCGATTCCTCGCCCACCAGCAGCAGGTCGCCCAGGGGGCTGGGGGTCGTCGCGCAGAGGGTCATAGGACGTGCCTTCTTCCTGCTCTTCCTGCCATTCCTGCTCTTCCTGTCATGTCGTTCTCCTTGCGATCCTGGAGCGCGGCGGCCACGAGTGCTGGCGGATTTCGGACATCACACTGCGGGGGCGCGGCGCCGGTCTGCCGCGGCGTTCCAGAAATGGTGCATGGCGTACGTACGCCATGGCCGCCAGGCTTCGGCGTCGACCGGCTCGGCGCCCGCCAGGCGCATTCCGGCGCGGGCCGCGACGTCGCCCGTCAGCAGGACGTCCGGGTCGCCCAGCGCGCGCATCCGGACGTAGCCGGCTGTCCAGGGGCCGATGCCGGGCAGTGCCAGCAGGGCCTTCTCGGCCTCGTCCCGGTCGGCGCCCGCGTCGAGGAGGACCGTACCGGCGGCCAGCGCGCCGGCGACTCCGCGCAGGGTGCCTCTGCGGGAGTCGGGCATGCCGAGCTCGGCCAGGGACGCGTCGGCCAGGTCGTCTGGCGTGGGGAAGAGGTGGGTGAGGCCGCCGTCGGCCGCGGGCAGGGGCCGGCCGTAGGCGGCCACCAGCGCGCCGCCGAGTTTCCGCCCGGCGGCGACGGAGACCTGCTGGCCCAGCACCGCGCGGACGGCGAGTTCGTGGGGGTCCGCGGCGCCCGGCGCACGGAGCCCGGGCCGCAGGGCGACCAACGGCGCCAGGGCCCGGTCGGCGCCGAGGCGTTCGGCGACGGCGTAGGGGTCGGCGTCCAGGTCGAACAGGCGCCGTATCCGGTGGGTGGCGGTCGTCAGGTCGCGCAGGTCCGTCAGGTGGAGTCGGCACTCCAGCCAGCCCGCGCCGAGCCGCTCGGCGACCTCGGCGACACCGCTTCCGTGCGGGAGCCGCAGGGTGCGCCGGTAGGTACGCCCGCCCGGTGCGCCGGTGACCTCCTCGACACCGGTGACGGCGCGGGCGGCGAGGTGGTCGAAGACCTCGCGAACGGCGTAGGGACCACGGTGGGCCAGCCGCAACGGCACTCCGGCCGGGGCCGCCCCGGGCTCCGGGCGTGCTTTTCCGGGCGCCCTGCCCGCTTTACCGGGCGCCGCGTCCATGGGCCCGAACACCGGGCCGGCCGGGCCTGCTCCTCCGGGCACCCGGCCCGCTTTACCGGGCGCCTTATCCACGGCGCCGGACTCCGCCCCGGCCGAGCCCCGCGCGGCAAGCCGGCCCGAGCCCGCCGATCCGTGCCGGGAGGCCCCGGCCCCGTGCCGGGAGGCGTGGCCCGGTTTGGCAGCGCGCAGCGCGCTCGGGGTGACCGCGTAGATCGCGCGGACGGTGTCGTTGAACTGCCGCACGCTCGCGAACCCGGCCGCGAACGCGATCTCCGCGGCCTGCATGGAGGTGGTCTGCAGCAGTATCCGCGCGGTGTGCGCCCGCTGCGCCCTCGCCAGCGCGATCGGCCCGGCGCCGACCTCGGCGTTCAGCTGCCGCTGCACCTGCCGTGCGCTGTAGCCCAGCCGGTCGGCAAGTCCGGCCACGCCCTCCCGGTCGACGACACCGTCACCGATCAGCCGCATCGCCCGGCCGACCACGTCCGCCCGCACGTTCCACCCGGCGGACCCGGGCACCGCGTCCGGCCGACAGCGACGGCACGCCCGGAACCCGGCGCCCTGGGCGGCGGCAGCGGTGGGGAAGAAACGCACGTTCCGCCGCTTGGGAGTGGTGGCCGGGCAACTGGGGCGGCAGTAGATCCCGGTCGTGGCGACCGCGAAGAAGAACTCGCCGTCGAAGCGTGCGTCCCGGCTGCACACCGCCTCGTACCTGCTGTCGTCGTCGCTCGTCCTGTCGTCGCTCGTCACCCTTCCAGCATGCGGCGCCTCCCGGCACGAAGCTGGCGGAAAACGGACATGACACTAGGCGACGCCGACTCGGCCCGTCCGCCGAAAGCGAGGCTCGCGCACCGGTACCGTCCCGGACCGCGGGACACCGGAAGCAGCAAGCCGAAAGCCTGTGCCGCCACAGACCTGACGCCGCCGGCCGGACCAGGAACACCGCTCCCAGACGACTCCCGGGACGGGACAGAGCATCGGCCGCCCCGGGCCCAGCGACACCGAGCCCCGACGGCCCGCGCCGCGATCTCCCTGCTGACCCGGCCGCGCAGAACCCGGCCCAGGCCCGATGATCGCCAGTCCACCACCCGCTACACTGTCGGCGGTGGCACAGCCCCAACCGGCCGTACCACCACAGCGCTGTTGGGTCCACGCTGAGCGGGTTCATCCGTCACCGGTTGAATCAGGAAGCACGCCCCTACAGATCCCCGCCTCCGTAGCTCAGGGGATAGAGCACCGCTCTCCTAAAGCGGGTGTCGCAGGTTCGAATCCTGCCGGGGGCACAGCAAGAAGGGTCGGCCCAGGAGGGGTTTCCTCCCAGGCTGGCCCTCAGTCGTTCCGGGCGCCGCGCCACACGCGTGCCACGACCTCCGCTCGGAGCCCGCTCCGGGATGGTCCGAGGCCCCTTCGCTGTGCGGGGAGGTGGTAGTTGAGGACGTAGGCGTCGGCGGCCATGACCGTGTCGCACACCACCACCGCGCGGCCGAGCTGGCCGACGAGGCCTGCGCGATCCGCGTTCTCGACGCGCTGGACGCCACGTCCCCGCCCGCCGTACGCACCCACGGCAACGTGAAACTCATCCAGGGCAACCTCTCACGAGTGGGTATCTCGCGGGTTCCGCAGTCGCCTGCACAGACGAAACGAAGGACGCACGCTCCCGTGTCCCACAGAGGGCCGCCGACACCGACTGCGTGGCCGAGTCCTACGGAACCTGGCGGTAGACGTCGCGGCGGTTGCCGACGGCCGGGACCCACACGATGAGTTGGCCGTTCTCGGCGGTATAGACGATGCGGTAGTCACCGACCCTGAGTCGCCAACGAGCGTTGTGCCCTTGAAGGGCTTTGATGTCGAACGCAGTCGTATCGCCGGCATCCATCGCCTTCTGAAGTTCAGTGAGCCGATACAGGACACGCAGGGCGTCCGGGCGCGGGATCTTGAGCATGTCCCGCTGGGCGTGCGGCGTGAAGCGCGTGATGTGCCCCATGGGTCAGCCCTCATTGGCACGGAGCAAGGCAGCCATCTCTTCGAGCGAGACCGACCCTTCCGTGCCCTCGGACTCGGCTTCGTCGGCCAGCCGGTTGAGCCACGCCTCTTCAGCTTCTTCAGCGATCTGTCGCAGGCGCTGGTACTCCTGGATATCGATCACGACAGCTTCATGCTTGCCGCGCCGGGTGATGATCGTCGGGGTTTCCTCCCGGCGAGCGCGATCG
Organism: Streptomyces hebeiensis; assembly: GCF_052983195.1. Lineage (NCBI taxonomy): Bacteria > Bacillati > Actinomycetota > Actinomycetes > Kitasatosporales > Streptomycetaceae > Streptomyces > Streptomyces hebeiensis. The sequence goes on along the minus strand of NZ_CM129812.1, from coordinate 4,562,104 downwards.
ATGACGTCGGCGAGGTGACTGCGAACCTCGGCCATGGATTCAACCACCGGATCACTCATGTCATTAATGTAGCAGATGTACATGAAGGACCAGATCCGTCCGCTGGCGTACGCCCCCTTCAGTGTCTGCGCACCACGAGGACCTCACTGCGCCCCGCAGGGGCTCACGACGGCTCGCCGACTGGCCGGCCTGTGTCGTGACTCCTCCCCAGGCTCTCGGCCTCAGGCGCACAGCACCCTGGCGCGACGCCCCAGGGCGGATCCCGCTGAAGTCGTTCGGCATCGTGCTCACAGACTCGCCGTTCAGCATGAGCGACCCCGGCCGCGAAGAACGCCGCGAGGGGCGTCCCGGGCCTTGACCCAGTCGTCCCGGACGTTGCTCCGCCGCAGCTGCCCGCCCTGCGGCCCGCCTAAGCCCAAGGCCGTGTCGTCCAAGGAGCGCGTCGATGCGCGCGGGGTGTCCAGTTACATCGCGGCCGCCGCTGCTCATCAGGACGCCATGGACCGACTGCGCGAGCTGGCTGAAACACCTCGAAGAAGAACACGGCGCCGTGACGGACGACGAGCAGCAGGCAGCGCTGGACCGCATCGTCGCGATTGACGGCTGGCACGACGAGCAGCGCTCGCATTCGGACGGGGGAGCGTGAGCCGCAGCGTCCGAGCGAAACTGCACCGGCCGCGACAGCGCGTCTTCGTATTCGACTCCGACGCCCTCGCCAAGGCGCTTCAGGGCGATCGGGAGATGGCCGCACTGATCAAAACGGCTCCGCGGCTCGACATCCCGATCGTCACGTCGGCGCTCACGACCTTGGAGGCGTGGGACCCTCGCGAGACGTCGAAGCAGGCGCTGTGGAACCGGACGCTGTCCCGGATCCGCGTCGTGCACACGGACGACCAGGTGATCGCCATGGCGCGCGAGATGCTGAAGGCAGCCGGTCCGCATGGTCACAAGTACGCCATCGACGCCATTCCGGCGGCTGTGGCAGGGCGGGAAGCCGTGCAGGCAGCTGAGGCGACCGTCTTCACGTCCGACACCGACCACATGGCTCAACTCCTCGCGGGACACTCGGTGCGAGTCGAGAAGGTCTGACCAAACGCCGCCGCACCCTCTTCATGGCGTTTCCCGGTCCGCGCCCGGGCTCACCCCGTGCCTGCCGACTTCAGCACCGCCAGCAGCGTACGGGCGTCCCGCACGGTGGGGTGTTCCTCACCAAGGTGGACAGTGGCGTCGTTCACGACCTGCTCGGCGTGGGAGACTCCGCCGGGCCGGTCGCAGCCGAGCATGGCGTGTGACACCCGTAGACGCAGGGTCAGGGGGTGGCGCGCGCCCAGCCGGGCTTGGGCCTCGTCGAGGAAGGTGCCGCATCCTCGACGCGCCTGCCCCATGGGCATGCCCTCCTGTTCGCGTTCCCAGCGATGGACCCGGGCCGCCAGCTCGTCGGCCGCTTCGTCGAGCGTCTCCGTGGGGGCGGCGGCGCCGGCATGCGTGCCGGACCGGCGCGAGGGCGTGGTGACCGCGGTGGCGGAGGCCTCGACGGTGTCGACGGCGTCGGAAGCCTGCGGCACGGCCCATGTGGTGTCATCGGCGGCGTGAACCCGGGTGTGGGCGAGCGTCTCGTAGTGGCGGGTCGCGGGCACGGTGGCGTGCTCCTCGACGAGAGCCCGCGCCTGCTCCGGCAGCGGCGGCGGATCGATCCTGCCCTCACCGGATCCGGGAACCAGTGCCTCGGCCACCTCACCGGCCGTCGGCCGTCGGTCCGGGTCGGGGCGCAGGCACCACCGGACCACCTCCGCGAAGTCCCGCGGCAGTCCGGCGAGGTCGGGTGTGCCGGCCCGGATGCCCGCGACCACGGACGGCGTGTCCTGGCCCCAGGGGCTGCGCCCCAGAGCAAGGCGGGCCAGGACGGTGCCCAGGGAGAACACATCGCTGGCAGGCGTGAACGTGCGCTGCTCACGCAGTTGCTCGGGAGAGGCGTACGCGTAGGTGCCGACGAAGCCGCGCCGTGGCTCGGTGAGCCTTTCGATCTGGGCGATGCCGAAGTCGATGACGCGTGGGCCGTCCTCGGTCAGCAGCACGTTGGCCGGTTTGAGGTCGAGGTGCACGATGCCCTCGGCGTGGATGGCGCTCAGGGCGAGGGCGATGCCCGCCCCCAGCGTGCGCACCAGGTCGACGTCCAGCCGTCCGCAGCGCTCGGCGAGTTCCCGCAACGAGGGGGCGGCCACGTACGGCACCGCCATCCACGGGATCGGCCCGTCGGTGTCCGCCGCGATCACCGGCACGGTGAACCGCCCGTCGACCCGCTGGGCCGCCCGTACCTCGTGGGCGAAGCCCCGCTTGATCGGGGGAGCCGCGGCGAGGTGCGCGTGCAGCGTCTTGACCGCGACCATCAGCCCGTCGGGATCCTGGCACAGGTAGACCCGGCCGAAGCCGCCCTCGCCGACGCTCTCCAGCACCTCGTACGTGCCGAAGGCGGGTGGCCGGTCCGCCCCGTCCGGCACGGCCGCGGGCCGCGCTCGCTCCATCTCCCGCCAGGTCCCGATGGCTACGGCCCGAGGGTGCACCGCGATCCGGCCGTCACCCGTGGCCCCCGCGGGCGTCTCCTTGCGCGCGTCCCGTTCACCCGTCGCGGCCTGCAGGCCGTGCTCGTCCCGCTCGTCCCGCTCGTCCTTCATCACGACGATCCGCGCCGTCTCCGGTTCGCCCTCCGCGAAGACGTACGCCTGGATCTGTACGTTCTCGTCACTCAGGCGGGACACGTAGACGCCGGGCATCCCCAAGCGCTCGCACACGGATGCCTCTTCGGGGGTCGGCCGCAGGTCGCCGCGGGCGAAGCAGAGGGCCGTCGCCTCGTACCCCTGCCGCGTCACGTCCCGCAGTACAGCCGCCCACTGCTCCGTCGTCCACGCGCGCCATGCCGGGTCGTCCGCGCCGTCGTCCGCACCGCCGTCCACGCCGTCGTTCACGACCGCGAGGCAGGTCGCGTGGGACGCGCCGGGCTCCCGCGCCAGCACCGCGCACGCCGTGTCCGGCGCGGCCTGCGCCGTCTCCCCCAACAGCGTCGCGGTCCGTTCCGCGACGCGCAGCACCGTACGCGTGGCCATCCGGGCGAGCTCGTCGCGCTGCCGGGACAGGGCGTCGTACGCCGGCGAGCCCGGCAGCCGGCCCTGAAGCTCCATGCACGCGAGCACCCTGCCGAAACAGTCGACAGCCGTCGCGTGGTCCTCCGCCGCCACGGCCGCCTTCGCCTGCGCGACGCGCGCGGAGAGGACCTGGGAGCTGCCCGCGCCATGGAGCTCCTCGGACCGTACGGCTATCTCCCCGTACATCCGGCCGGCGCGCGCGAAGTCTCCGGCGGCTTCGACCGCGGCGGCCGTCGCGAGGAGGTCCCGCAGCCCTTCGTGGCCGCCCTCATTGCCGAACGGCAGCACGCCGGCGACCTCGGCGTAACGCTGACGGGCGATGTGGACGAGCTGGTGGCCCGGGCCGAGTTCCTGCTGGGCGGTCTGCAGCATCTGGGAGAACGCGCGCAGGGCGGCCGCGTTGTCACCGCTCTTCTGCTGCCAGTAACCCACCTCGCACAGCAGGGTGAGCGCCTTCTCCGTACGGTTCTCCCGCTCGGCCGACCGGCGCATCGCCTCGTAGCGGCGTACGGCCTCCTCGGGGCGGCCCGACCGGCCGTGCCAGTGGGCGAGTTGGTGCCGGGCCAGTTCGGTGTCCGGGTGGCGTGGCCCCTGGATCAGCTCCCGGTCGGTCAACAGGCGGACGAACAGCTGGACCGCGGCTTCGGCCCGGCCGGACTCACCCGTCCAGTGGGCCAGTTGATGCCGCAACGCCAAGGTGTCGGTGTCGCGCGGTCCCAGAACGTTCTCCGCTCGCGCGACCAGTTCCGCGTAGCGTTCGGCGGCCACCCCCGCGTTGCCCTGACGGCCCATCACCTCGGCCGCCCCTCTCCCCTCCCGCAGCGCCGCGACGAACTGCTCACGGGGAACCGTCGTCGTCTCGCGTCGTCTGCCAGGCCACCTCATCAAGCCACCCCCACTGTCGCCCCCGGCCACGTACAGAGTGGCCAGTATGCTCCACCCAAACGTTTGGGCCAATCGTTTGGGCGACACTTGTCCGTGAGGTTCCGCGGGCCTGAACTGACGGCTGGCCAGGCGGAGTTACCCCTTCCCACTCATCGCAGGCTCGGCCCGACCGGCGTGCCGGTGGACGCCCGGACCACGAGATCGGGCGTGAGCACCTCCGAGGCGACGGGCTCGCCCGCGATACGGCGGAGCAGCAGCCGGACGGCGCGTCTGCCCTGCTCGGCCATCGGCGAGTGGACGCTGGTGAGCGGGACGGGCAGTTCCGCGGCGAGGGGGGTGTCGTTGAACCCGGCCAGCGCGAGGTCCTCCCCCAGCCGCAGACCCAGGTCACGGGCGGCGCCCATGGCGCCGATCGCCGCGAGGTCGTTGACGGCGAAGATCGCGGTCGGCCGGTCGGACCCGCCCAGCAGTTCGACGGCGGCCCGGTGCCCGCCGGCCGTGTCGAAGCGGCAGTGCCGCACCCGGTGGGCGGGCACGGGCAGGCCGGCCTCGCGGTAGCGGTCGGTGAAGCCGGTGGTGCGGTCGGCGCCGGTGCTGGCGAAGGGTTCACCGGCGATGACGGCCACCTGGCGGTGCCCCAGGGCCAGGAAGTGCTCGGCCACGAGCCGGCCGCCCAGGCGGTCGTCGCAGGTGACCGTCTGGTGGCCGGTGTCGGTACGACGGTTGACGAGCACGAAGGGCGTGCCGTCCAGAGCCGGGTCGGCCACCGCGGCCCCGTCCAGGTGTGCGTCGCCGATGATGAGGCCGTCCACCCGGCGGCCCAGGACCATCGCGATCCGCTCGCGCTGGGTGGCGGGGTCGTCGTGGGTGTTGGTGACGAAGGTGGAGAGCCCCCGCCGGGTCGCCTCCTCCTCCACGCCCTCGTAGATGGTGGCCACCACGATCTCCGACAGCCGGGGGAAGAGCACACCGACCAGGTTGCTGCGGCGGGTGCGCAGGCTGGTGGCGTGCGGGTTGGGGCGGTAGCCGAGTTCGTCGGCCAGCTCGCGGATCCGTCGCGCCGTCTCGCCCGAGGCCGCGCGGCCCTGCTCCCCGGTCGAACCGTTGAGGACGCGGGAGACCGTCGAGACGTGCAGCCCGAGCCGTTCCGCGATCCCGCGCAGTGTCACCGGACCGCCGTCGCCCGCCATACCCGTCTCCCACCTCGCCGTTCTGAACCGCCCCCATTCTCCCCGACGGCGCACCTCGCGGGGCCGGCCGGGCAACGGATTGACGGTGACTCACCGGTTTCCGACGTGCCGGAAGCGGCGTCGGTCGTGCCCGTGGTCCCGGAAGCGGACGGGCCGGCCGTCGCCCCGACCTCAGTGATCGGGAACGACGCCAGGACGTTCTTCTGTCGCGCGTCCGGCTCGCACCGCGCATCGATCTCGCCCGGGAACCTCGTCACCGTGGCGGCGAGCCCCTTGGCCGGGCACAGGCCTTGCGCAGCTCGGCCAGGACCCTGGCCGGCCGGGTCAGCGAGTCGTAGGCCTGGAATTCGATCCGGTGCCGGCGGCGACCCTCACGAAACCGCACGTGATCAACAGGACATGCCGACTCTCGTCGCCCTGCCGGAGCAGAACGCGATGCGGCGGACAGGTCATCGGCGTGCCCTGGCACAGGAGTTCTTCCCGTGTCGTGTTCCGCAGCCGGCCGAGAAACGTCGAAGAGATTTACGGAGCAGGGTCTGGACGACATCATATCTGCACCCGCGGAGTGAGAGTTTGACGGAACGTGCGGGCAGTTTCCTTACAGCAGCGAACAGAGCGGAATTACTCGACACACGCAGGCCGCCATAGCGTGCTACTGTCGATCCCAGTTGCAGTTGTGGTTCCCGAATTCCAAGCCTCTCAGTCGGCTTCTGTGCCACTGGAAGCGCTTTTTGGCACCGGTCTTTTTCCGGACGGGGTGAACTACGCGGCGACACGGCGTCCGTGCGGTACGGATGCCGACTCACTGCCCCGAAGGAGACAAGACATGGCTACTGGCACCGTGAAGTGGTTCAACGCGGAAAAGGGATTCGGCTTCATCGAGCAGGACGGCGGCGGCGCCGACGTGTTCGCCCACTACTCGAACATCGCCGCTCAGGGCTTCCGCGAGCTGCTCGAAGGACAGAAGGTCAGCTTCGACGTCGCGCAGGGACAGAAGGGCCCGACGGCCGAGAACATCGTCCCCGCCTGACGCCGGGCGCACTTCGCGGCTGGGGCCCGCATCCTTCGGGGTGCGGGCCCCAGCCGCACGCACCCCCGCAGTGATTTCGCTTGCGGGACGGCTGCGATAAATCCGCCGGCTCACGCACCCGGATTCTCTTTCGAGGATGCCCCCGCATCTCCTCTCGACTGCATCGCGGCGCACGATTCAATTTCGCGTTCCATATGGCCTGTTCTTGCGATTCTCCATGCCGCTCCCTGCTGCGGGGAATTCCTTGATATGTGCCACATCGAGGAAGGTTCCGCATGAACCGCACACGCACGAACGACCGCTTCGCCCGTACTCGGAACGGCAGCGCCGCCCCCGCGAAGAACGGCAACAGGTTCGGCTCATCGCCCCCGAGTCGCTCCGGCGGGCCGAGCCGTTCCAACAGTCGCGGCCGCCGCCCCGCCGGGGTCCAGGGTGAGTTCGCCCTCCCGAAGACGATCACCCCGGCGCTGCCCGCCGCGGCAAGCTTCGCCGATCTCGACATGCCCACGGATCTGCTGGCCGCGCTCGGCTCGCAGGGCGTGACCGTACCGTTCCCGATCCAGGCCGCGACGTTGCCGAACTCCCTCGCCGGCCGCGACGTCCTCGGCCGGGGCCGCACCGGTTCCGGCAAGACCCTCGCTTTCGGGCTGGCCCTGCTGGCCCGTACGGCTGGACAGCGGGCCGAGGCCCGGCAGCCGCTGGGGCTGATCCTCGTACCGACGCGTGAGCTGGCACAGCAGGTCACCGACGCGCTCACGCCGTACGCCCGCTCGGTGAAGCTGCGCCTGGCCACAGTCGTGGGAGGCATGTCGATCGGCAGGCAGGCCGGCGCGCTGCGCGGCGGCGTCGAGGTCGTCGTGGCCACCCCCGGACGCCTCAAGGACCTCATCGAACGCGGTGACTGCCGACTGGACCAGGTCTCCGTCACCGTCCTCGACGAAGCGGACCAGATGGCCGACATGGGCTTCATGCCGCAGGTCACCGCCCTGCTCGACCAGGTCCGCCCCCAGGGTCAGCGCATGCTGTTCTCCGCCACTCTCGACCGCAACGTCGATCTGCTCGTGCGCCGCTACCTGAGCGACCCCGTCGTGCACTCCGTCGATCCGTCGGCCGGCGCGGTCACGACGATGGAGCACCACGTGCTCCACGTCCACGGCGCGGACAAACACGCGGCCACCACCGAGATCGCCGCACGTGACGGCCGCGTGATCATGTTCCTGGACACCAAGCACGCCGTCGACCGCCTCACCAAGCACCTTCTGAACAGCGGAGTACGGGCTGCCGCCCTGCATGGGGGCAAGTCGCAGCCGCAGCGCACCCGTACGCTGACGCAGTTCAAGAACGGGCACGTCAGCGTGCTGGTGGCGACCAACGTGGCCGCACGCGGCATCCACGTCGACAGCCTCGACCTCGTCGTCAACGTCGACCCTCCGACCGACCACAAGGACTACCTCCACCGCGGTGGCCGCACGGCCCGCGCCGGCGAGTCCGGCAGCGTCGTCACCCTGGTCACCCCGGACCAGCGCCGCGCCATGACCCGCCTCATGGCGACGGCCGGCATCGTCCCGCAAACCACCCAGGTCCGCTCCGGCGCGGAGGCGCTGCACCGCATCACCGGCGCCCAGCCCCCCTCCGGCATCCCGGTCGTCATCACCGCGCCGGTGGTCGAACGCCCCAAGCGCGGCGCCACCTCACGCGGCCGGCGCCGCCCTGCTTCGGCGACCAGGCGCACGCCCGCACGGCGGTCCGTCTCCGACACAGCCGCCTAGAGGCGCCACCGGACAGCGTTCGTCCCGTCACGACGGGCGGACCCGGCCGGTCGCGGCATGAGAACTGTCCTGATCAGGAAGCTGACCCATCTCCGCAGGAGGCACCTCTTGACGCCGGTCCAGACATATCCCCGCCCGACGAGCACCAGCGCCGGGCACAGGACGGTCGCCGATGCCATGGACACGGCCGGACCTCAGGTCTGGGACGACATGACCGTCGAGGTGGCGCTGTCCGTCATGGCCGCCGCCCGCACCGGTCGCCTCGTCGTCTGTGACGAGGACGGCCAGTGCACCGCCCTGATCACCCAGGCCCGGCTCACCGCCGTGCGGGATGGTTCCGGATACACGGACCGGGTCCGCCTGCGCGACATCGCCGACGACGGCGGGCTGTTCGCCTCGCCACTGACCACGGTGAGGGAGGCCGAGCGCGCGATGCGACACCGGCGGCTCGGGGCCCTGCCCGTGGTCGACGAACACGGCAATGCCCTGGGCGTCCTCACCCTCTCCCGCTGAGCCGCCTCATGCGGTCGGTCGGTCCCCTCTCCTTCTTCTCCCTTTTCCCTTGTGAGGCACCATGCGTTGCGTCATCGCCCGTTTTCCGTTCGAGCTCACCAAGAGTGGCGTGCTGGATGCGATGAAGGGCGTCAAGCCCGAGCCGGTCACCGGCGAATCCGTGATCATCGGGCGCCGCCACTACCCCGCCAAGCAGGTCGGCCAGGTCATCACCCACCAGGACCGCCGCGATTTCAGCAGTGGCGAGGTCCTCAGGGCCATGGCCCAGCTCGGCTTCACCTGCCGCACGGCCCCGGAGGCCACGGCCGCGAGGATCGCCGACCCGCTCCAGCGGGCTTCCGCCCTGCCGGACGCCCCCATGCCCAGCTGACCGGCGGCACAGGCGCGAGCCGGCCCGGCGCCAGGGACCGCTGTGGGTTCGGGTCAACAGCTCAGGCATCCGCCTCGTGGCCGGCCCCGACATCACCGCGTCGCAGCTCGTCGTTGATACGCCGGGCCTCTTCGAGTTGGTCTTCCAGGATGATGATGCGGCAAGCCGCCTCGATCGAGGTGCCCTGGTCGACCATCTCACGGGCGCGGGCGGCGATACGCAGCTGGTAGCGGGAGTAGCGACGGTGGCCGCCCTCGGAGCGCAGGGGCGTGATCAGCCGGGCCTCTCCGAGGGCCCGCAGGAAGGCGGGCGTGGTACCGAGCATCTCGGCTGCTCGCCCCATGGTGTAAGCGGGGTAGTCGTCATCGTCGATTCGGTCGAGCGGTGTGTCTGCGGTCATCTGCACCTCTGATCGGGGAACGCGTCGAGGGGCCTTGGTGCCATACGGCACCAAGGCCCCAACGGATTTGTAACACCATCGGTCGGCTTACTGCGCTGCCGACCTCCTGTTTCCGCACCGGCCCCCGACAGGGGGCGGAGAGTGCGTGGATCGCGGATGCGTGACCGTGGGACCACCTTCCGTTCCGGGGCCTGCGGTACCCGGGCGGACCGTTCTCGCCCGGGCGATCCTGATGGTGTCCGCCTCCTTCTCTCTTCCTTCTGATGAACCTCTTGATACTGCGGATCTTGCGTACTGCGGGCAGCCCTCGGGCCACCGGACCCGGCGGTCAGCGAGGGGGCCCCGAAACCGACTCCGGCCCCACCACTCCACCGCCGTGCCACAACCTCTGTCGCATGCGGGCAGTTCATGTCTGCCACGCCTCACTGGCTTCCTGGCTACGGCAAACACATTAACTCCGACGCGGATGGATGTCTACATCAGCCACAACAGATTTCTGTTCACACGAGCGGAAGGTTCTCCACCAGTACCCATCTGTCGCGACCACCCGGCCGCGGCTGGGGCATGACGCGCTCGCACCGCGGCGGAAGTCGCGGATTCCCGCCACGGGCGAGTTTCCCTCCGCCTTCGCGGGGCGGCGACCGTTCACCGGGTGGTGAGCGGTCCGCCGGAGGCGCGCCAGTCGACGAGACCGCGGCTCATGTTGACCGCTTCGAAACCGTTCTCCACCAGCAGGTTCGCCGCACCGGCGGAGCGGATACCCCCGGTGCAGAAGGTGATGAGCAGACGGTCGTCGGGGAGTTCCAGGCAGCGTTCGGGCAGCTCCTCGAGCGGCATGTGCACGGCGCCCGGGATGTGCGCCCGGTTCCACTCGAACTCGCGGCGGACGTCCACGACGAGCGCGCCGTCCGCGACGAGGCGGACCGCTTCGGCCGCGGTGACCGCCGGTGGCCGGCGCAGGTAGTGCCGAAAGCTCATGCGCGCCACGCCTCCCGTCGTACGCCGATCCCCGCCGGAAGGCCGCTCGCCACCCGTTCCGCACCCGACGGGGCGACGGCCATGGCGCGTACCGGGGAAACGGACTGGTGGTCACGGCGGGGTGCCCGGCGAAGAGGACGCCTGCCACGACATGGACGGACCGGCAACAGGGACTCCATAACCTTCAGTTTATCTGAAGGTCAGTCGTTTCCCGCCACCGCCCGCGCCATATGAGCTCGCAGCGCCTCGGTCAACTCGGGGTGCCGTACGGCGAACTCCGCGTCGAGACGGGCCACCACCTCGGCGGCCCGGACCAGCAGCGACTCGCCCTCGGCCGTGACCCGCAGGCTCGACGCGGCCCCGGCGTGCGCGGTCCCGTCGTCGACGAGCCCGGCCTCGACGAACGCCGCCACCGCCGTGTGCGCGCTCTGCACGGTGATGCGCGAGCGCCGGGCGAGTTCGCTGAACGAGATGCCCGGGGTTCCGCGGACGTGCCCCAGCAGCCCGTACTTGCGGGTGGTCAGCCCGAGCGGCTTCAGCCCCTCGGCGAACGCGGCCTCCCAGACCCGGCCCACCGTCAGCAGCGTGACGGTGGGACTGAAGGGAGGCGGCTCGGACATGGGGGCAGGTTACCCGGCCCCCGTCACTGACCCACTCTTCCGTCGACGCACTCGCGCAGCAGGTCGGCGTGCCCGCAGTGACGGGCGTACTCCTCGATCCTGTGCACCAGCAGTTCCCGCACGGCGATCCCGTCCTTTCCCAGCCGCTCACCCAGATCCGGATGCTCGGCCAGCGCCGCGTCGGTCGCTTCCTGCTCGCGCGCCAGATCGGCGTACGCGGCGTCGACCTCGGCCTGCTCGGCGACCGCTCCGTCGAAGTCCGCGTCGCGCTCGCCGTACAGCTTCGGCAGCGGATCACCGTCGCCGATCCAGTTCCGCCAGTCCCGTTCCACCTCGGCGAGGTGCCGGACCAGGCCGAGCAGCGACATCGTCGACGGCGGGACCGACCGGCGGGCCAGCTGTTCCGGGTCCAGGCCCTCGCACTTCATCCGAAGGGTCATGCGGTAGTTCGTCAGGTAGTCCCGCAGCGTCGCGAGCTCACCGTCCGGGCCGGGGCCTTCGTTGTCGCGGGGATCGTCGTCCGGGTCGGCCCACATGTCGGGGTAGACGGTTGCCCGGCTCCATCGTGCCGATCGGTCACTCATGCGGGCCATGTTCGTCCGCGGAGGGCCGCGCTCGCCATGGGTTATCGCGTCTCGACGACCGGTCAGGTACGCGACGCCACCGGTCAGGCAGGGGTGGTCGCGGCAGGGCTGGTGGTCGCGGTACGCCGGAACTCGCTCGGGTTGGCACCTCGGACCCGTTTGAAGGCCGCGCTGAACCCGAACGGGTCGGCGTAACCCACCGCGCGGGCGATGTCCGCGATGGTCGCGCCCTCCCGCTCGACCAGCAGGTCCGGCGCGGGCCTCCCCGGCGTCTTCGGCGCGGTCGCCGCGGCCGCTGTCGTGCCAGCCGCGCCGGTGCCGGGTCCCGCCCTGCTCGGGCGTCGCACAGTACTCGCCGCACGCGACCGGTTCGGCCCGGGTGCCGACCTCGTCGACGAAGGTGAACGTGGCGGGGCCGCGTACGACGACCGTCTCGCGCGTGCGAAGCGGCTCGGGCGGACCGTGCTCCGGCACGCCCCAGCCCGCCCCTGTGAGGGCGGTGCACAGGGTCAGCGGCGCGCCGTCCACGAAGTGCAGCGCCCAGGGCGGGGACAGGGCCGAGCTGCCGAACAACGAGCCGTGGGCCCGCACCCCACGGATCAGGTCGCTGAACATGTCCACCCCAGCGGGTTGGACGAATACGCAGGCGATCCGGCTTCTCGCCCATGGGTTTGTCCGAGTCGGCCCTGTTCAATCGGCGTCATGAGCAATGACAACACTCTCGTCCTCGGCGCGACAGGCAAGACCGGTCGGCGGGTCGTCGCCCGGTTACGACTGCGCGGCACTCCCGTACGGGCTGCCTCCCGGTCCAGCCGGACCCGGTTCGACTGGACCGACCCCGGCGGCTGGGACGAGGCCCTGCGGGGTGTCGCCGTCGCCTACGTGGTGGCCCCGGGCGTGCCGGGCCCGGTGCACGAGTTCGTGGCCCGGGCCGAGGCCGCCGGAGTGCGGCGGCTGGTCCTGCTCTCCGGGCGCGGTGCCGACACCTGGGGCGACTCCACGTTCGGCCTGGACATGCGTTCGGCCGAGGACGCCGTGCGCGGCTCGGCGCTGGAGTGGACCGTCCTGCGGGCGTCCAACTTCGCTCAGAACTTCGACGAGGACGTCTTCCACGCCCCGCTGGTCGCCGGCGAACTGGCGCTCCCGGCCGACGCGGTGCCCGAACCGTTCATCGACGTGGACGACGTCGCCGACGCCGCGGCCGCGGTGTTGACGGAGACCGCCGGCCGGCACGCCGGACGGATCTACGAGCTGACCGGACCACGCGCGCTCACCTTCGGGGAGGCCGTCGAGCTGATCGCCCGGGCGTCCGGGCGGCCCATCACCTACCGGCGGATCTCCCCCGGCGAGTACGCCGCGGCGCTGGTCGAGCAGGGCTTGAGCGAGGACGACGCCCACCACGTCGCCGAGATGTTCGTGCTGATGGAACGCGGGCTGATCGCCGCGACGACGGACGACCTCGCCACCGTACTGGGACGGGCGCCCCGGACCTTCGAGGACTACGTCGTGCGGGCCGCGGCGGCGGGAGCCTGGCGGGGATGACCTCCGAGCCGGAACCGCCCGGCCGGGACAACCGCCGGGCGGCTACGGCCCTCGGGACGCCGATCGCCCGGAACCCTCGGGACGCCGATCACCCGAAACCATGTCCCGTCGTGTACCGGAAGGGCTGTGATGAGCACCGACGCCAGTTCGCTGACCACCGAGGACCTCGAGTTCCTCCGACGCCCCCTGTACGGGTTCCTGTCCATGGCCGGGGGGCCGCTCCCGCCACAGCCCCGGCCGGTGTGGTTCGAGGCCACCGCCGAGGGCACGATCCAGTTGTTCACGGGCCCGGACACGCTCAAAGTGCGGCACCTGCGCCGTGACCCCCGCGCCTCGATCGTCGTCGCCGCCCCGGTGGGCGAACGCGAGCGCTGGCTGTCGGTCGCCGGCCGCACGACGGTGGAACCCGACGGAGCACACGACCTGTGCGCCCGCCTGGCCGCCCGCTACTGGGACCTCGGCGACCCGGCCCGCGCCGACGACCTCGCCGGGATCCTGGCCGCGGACCAGGTCCGTCTCGTCATCCACCCCGAGGCCGTACGCCGCTACACGCATTGACCTCCGCGTTCAGGACCTGTCGCGGTGGGTTCGCCGCCCCTGGCGGAGGGACTCGCCGAGGGCAGGCCGCCGACGGCTCCCGGTTGCGGCCCGGCCTGCGCCGACGAGCGTCCCGAGACCATGAATTTATGTTGAACCGCACCTGACGGCCCGTCGCATACTCGCGAACGGCCGGTCAAACGCCCCTGATCTGAGGGTACTTCGACCGACCGGCACGCCGCGGCGCGAACGTTTCCCGCGCGAGCGGACAGACAACCGACCGAAAATCCCACACGTCACACGGAGGTGTAAGAACCATATTCGCCTCACGGAGGTTTGCCATGCCTTATCCCCTCATGGGCCGCCGGGTCGCGCGTACCGCGTCGGCGCTGACGCTGGCTCTCGGTACGGGACTGACCGCTCCGCTCTTCCTGGCCGGCACGGCCGCCGCCGCGGCGCCGCCGGCCACCGCCGCGTTCAGCGAGACCGACCACGCGATCCTCTACACGGCCGCCTCCGGACAGGCCAACGCCGTGTCCGTCACCGCGTCGAAGACCGGTGGCCCCGATCAGGTCAGCTATGTGATCGACGACTCCGTCCCGATCAGCGCGGGCGACGGCTGCACCCACCCGAGCAGCACGGACCTGACCAAGGTCTCCTGCACGGTCGCCACCCTGGACAGCCAGGACCCGTACGCCACCCTGAAGCTGGCCCTCGGCGACGGCGACGACTCGGTGGCCTACGACAACACCACCGACCAGGCGTACTACTTCGCCTCCGTCGACCTCGGTGCCGGCAAGGACACGTACACCGACACCGGCGACGTCAACGGCAACACCGTGCGCGGCGGCGCGGGCGACGACACGCTCACGGGCGGCCTGGTCACGTTCGCCGGCGGCGGTGACGGCAACGACACGATCCGCGCCGGTGAGGGCATCATCGCCCATGGTGACAACGGCGACGACACCATCTACGCCGAGGGGGAGGAGACCGCCGTCGACGGCGGTGCGGGAGACGACGAGATACGCGGCGGCGCGGGCCGGCAGAGCCTGTCCGGCGGCGACGGTGACGACACGATCCGCGGCGGTGCCGGGAACGACTACGTCTACGGCGGGAAGGGCGACGACGTCCTGTACGGGGACAGCGGCGACGACACGATCTACGGGAACAGCGGGGACGACGAGCTGTACGGCGGCGCGGGACGCGACACCCTCTCCGGGGGCCCGGGCAAGGACATCGTCCGCCAGGACTGACCGACCGCCCGCTTCCCACCGGCACCCGACAGGGCGGCGGGGCGGCGGCCCGACCGGGCGGCCGCCCCGCGGTGACGCCGACGCCCCGGCGCGGTCAGCGACGCGGAGCGAAGCGAGGTGCGGAACACCTTGCTCTCCGAGCGCCACCGCGCCCGCCGTCCCGTTCACCGCCGTGACGGTCCGCCCGTCCGACAGCGCGGGGAGCACTCCCGGCGTCCACCGCGTTCGGCGGGCGTCACCGGCAGTCGAGCCTCATCTGCGCCGCCGCGTGGTGGGCTCCGACCAGTTCCTCGCGGCCCCAGTCCTGGCCGCGGTCCAGCATCCGCACCGTGAAGGTGTCGCCCTTGACCGCGTAGCTGCCCACCTTCACCAGGCTGCCCCGGTGCACGGTCTGCCGTACGGCGAAGGCGGCGTACGTGGAGTGGTCGTCCGACGGGTCCGCCAGCACCTTGTAGACGGTGGGCCGGCCGGCCACGTCGCGGTCGCGGCCCGTGTCCGGTACGTGGACGGCGAGGGCGCACTTCTCGTACGTCTTGTACGCCTTGCCGAGCTTGAACGACCAGGTGGCACTGGAGTCGCCGTCCCGGTCCTCGCTGCCGGACATCGGGACCGCGGAGAACCGGCCGTCGCAGGAATCGCCCTTGTGGCCACCTTCGCGCACCGTGTACCAGGCGGCCTCGCCGTTCTCGAACCTGCCCTCCTCCCGGTAGCGGCCGGAGGGGGCGGTGCAACCGGGACCCGCCCATATCGAAGGGACCCCGCCGGACTCCGAGTCCGGCTCCCCGCCCGAGGACGGTTCGGACGACTGGCCCGAGGGATCGGACGACTGGCCCGACGGGTCGGACGACGGTGGCGGTGTGGCGTCGTCCGTCGCGTCGCCCGGCCCGTCCAGACCCGGCAGTTGCGGCGGCGCGACACGGGTCGGCGGTGTGCGGGCCGCGCCGCTGTCCGTGCCGTCGCCCGACCCGGCACCGGCGACGAGCACGACAGCCGCGCTCACCAGTCCGAGGGCCACCACCGTGGCGATCGCCGTGGCCAGCACGCGCCCGCGTGAGTGGGAAGGGGGGAAAACACCACCCGACCGGGCTTCACCGCCCTCGTTCCACCCGCCGCCGGACCCGACGCCGGACCAGCCACCGGCCCCCTCCTCGCGCGTCCCGCCGTCCCTGTCCGAGTCCGTCCCGTCGCCCGGCTCGTGGTCCGTCCCGTGGTTCGTCCGGCGGCCCGGCTCGTGGTCGGTCCCGTCGCCCGGCTCGTCGCCCGGCTCCGTAGGAGTGCGTATCCGGGTTTGCGTCTGCGTCTGTGTCTGACCGCGCGTCATATCGCCTCACTATGGTCTACGGCGTGGTCGCCCGGCAGGTGAAGCGAATGATTGGTTGAACATTGATTGACCTTGACCCAAGGTCAAGGCCCGCGGTCGGGCTCACCGGGCCGCGACCGGCCGGTGACGGAGGATGCGGCCTCGTGGAACGCGACCTCGTGGAACTGCTCAGGACGGCAGCCGCTCACGCCCTCAGCGCAGTTCCTCCGGGCAGCCCGTCCCGCGCGGCAGCTGGTACGGCGCGGCCAGCCGGTACACCCCGGCCCGCGGCGCCAGCAGCTCCGTCCACTCGTCGCCCTCCGCCGTCGGCTCGGCCTTCATCAGACAGCCGTTGGGATTGGTGAAGACCCTGGGCCCGTTCTCGTCGGCCCGCGACTCCGCCGTCTGCCGCGGCGGCGGCACGCTCTTGCCCTCCGCGTCGACCAGGCCCAGCCACGGGGAGTACGGGATCCGGATCAGCACCCGGCCCGCCGACTTCACGTGGATCGTCAGCTCGCCCGCGCCCGCCCGGTCCACCGTCGCGGGCGGGTCGGCGAGCGGCGTGGGGTCCTGGACGGCGAAGAGGCGCCAGTTGGCGTCGCGCCAGACGGGCTTCAGGTACGGCTGGCCCCGCTCGACGAGTTCCGTCTCCTGACCGGCGCCCTGGTCGGGCCGGCCGGCGGGGAGAACGACGTAGTGCACCGCCCAGCGGTCCAGCCAGTCGCGGTAGCTGTCGGACGTCAGGGTGTCGTCGTAGAACAGCGGGTTGCGTTCCATGTCCGCCTGGCGGTTCCAGCCACGGGCGAGATTGACGTACGGGGCGAGCGCGGACGACTCACGGTGGCTGCTGGCCGGGACCACCTCGACCCGGCCCTTCTCCGCGCCCGCGCGCTGCAACTGGTGGACCAGGGGTGCCAGCTCCCGAGCCCAGGACGCCGTGGGAGCCGTGCGCACGATGTCGTCCACCCCCTTGAAACCGATCCAGAAGGAGACGCCGGCGAAGGCGAGCACGAGGGCGTACCAGCGGCGTGAGCGCGGCGCGGTGTACGGCAGGGCCGACAGCAGGACCACGCCGCCCACGACCATGGCGAGCCGGGAGACGTTGGATCCGATCTGCGAGTCGATCGCCCAGGTCAGCAGCGTGCCGACACCGTAGACCGCGGTGGCCGTGCGGACCGTGCGCCACCGCACGGGGACGAGCAGGAACACCAGCACCGCGGTGAGGAAGGGCAGGGACGTCGAGCCGATCGACATCGGCTGGGTGCCGGAGAAGGGGAAGAGCCAGGCGGAGAGCGCGACGACGGCGGCGGGGGCGAGGCCGAGCGCGTACGCCCCGGGCCGCCGCTTGTTGAGGAAGAGCGCCGCCGCGACGACCCCGAGGAAGAGCCCGGCGACCGGGCTGGCGGCCGTCGCGGTCCCGGCGAACACGGCGGCGACGACGGCCTTGGCCCAGCGTTTCGTGCGCCAGCGGTACGGCCAGCAGAACACCGCCGCGACGGCCCCGAGCGCGAACATCATGCCGAGGCCGAACGTCACCCGCCCCGACATGGCGTTGCAGAAGAACGCGTAGACCCCGGCGAGGGAGCACGCCACGGGGTTACGGACGGCCCGCACGCGGACGAGGACCAGCGCCATCAGGGCGGCGGACGCGGTCCCGGCGAGCATCATCGTCGTACGGACGCCGAGGAGGGACATCAGGTACGGCGAGACGACGCTGTACGAGACGGGGTGCATCCCGCCGTACCAGGCGAGGTTGTACGCGGAGTCGGGGTGCCGGCCGACGAACTCGGCCCAGGCGTCCTGGGCGGCGATGTCGCCGCCGCTGTTGGCGAAGACGAGGAACCAGACGAGGTGGATGGCGGCGGCCACGACGGTGGTGAACAGGACGGGACGGGCGGCCGGCCAGGCGCGGAGGCGGGCGGTGGCCCTCGGGGCCGCGTCCGTTGCCGTGCGGGAGGCCGGGCGGGGGGCCGGGCCGGCGGCCGGGGAGCCCGTGCCGGTCGGGTCCGCTCCGGACGCTTCCCTCCGGGCCGGGCCCGCTCCGGCGGCAGCACCGGGTGGCGGCGGTTCTATTCGCGGCCCGGTGGCGGCTTCGGAGGCATCGGCGGTCACAGACGCACCGGCGGCACCGCAGGCATCAGGTGCGCCCGAGGCACCGCGGGCATCGGAGGCGTCGGTCGTTCCCCCGGCGGAGTCGTTACCGCCCGTGGCGCGCGTCGGCTCAGCGGTGGTCACTGCGGCACTCCCCGTCTTTCGTCTCACCGTCCGGTCACTGCCCGGCGGCCCGCTGTCCTCCGGCCGCCCGATGCGCCGACCGTCCGCCTTCGGCACGGCCAGGTCATGGGTGGGGACGCCGTCCCCGCGCCTCGCAGTTGCCCGACCGGCCGGCCGTGAGCCCGGGACGGCTCACCAGATGGGTCGTTTTGGGACGCTAGCACGCGACGCGGCCGGGGCGGGCTCCGTATGGATGCCCGCCCCGGCCGCGTACGCGAGTCACGCGGACCGGTCCCGTACGCGGGTCACGCGCCCCGACCGCGCGGACCGGCCGACGCGTCTCGGGCGGTACGGCGGGATCCGGCCGCGCGGCCGGATCAGCTGATGCGGGTCAGCTTCGCGCCGAACCCGGGCTCGGCCAGGTCGCTCTGGAGGGCCACCGGAGCGGAGACCTGACCGGGGCCGGAGCCGACCGTCAGCTTTCCGACGACCGTGCCCGCTTCCGCCGTGTGCGGAATCGTCTTTCCGCCGTCGGTCAGCTCCACGGAGACCTTGAGGCTCGCCCAGCCGGCCGCCTTCAGGTCCTTCGTGGCGACGACCGGGGTCAGGCCGCCCAGACCGTCGTCGACATGACCGACGACGTCCCCCTTCTTCACCACCGTCCGCGACTCCAGCAGCTCCTGCGTCGCGAGCATCACGGTCTTGCTCCGCTCGTTCGCGATGTCGATGATCGAGCCGCCGGTGTGCTGGCCGAGGATGGCTCCGACGAGGTACTGGTCGGTCCCGCCGACATCCTTCTTCGCGGCGAAGAGCAGGTTGCCGCCCGCCTTGGTGGTCGTGCCGGTCTTGATCCCGAGCGCTCCGTCGTACGGGACCAGGGTGTTCCAGTTGCGGTGGGACTTGCCCGACGGATCGGTCCAGCTCGGCAGCTTCGTGATGTCCAGCAGCGCCGGGTACTTCACCACTTCCAGCCCCAGCTTGACCTGGTCGGCGGCGGTGGAGACGGTCGTCGCGTCCAGCCCCGAGGGGTCGGTGTACGTGGTGTTGGTCATGCCGAGCTGCTTGGCCGTGGCGTTCATCTTCTTGACGAACGCCTCCTGCGAGCCGGCGTCCCAACGCGCGAGCAGCCGCGCCACGTTGTTCGCGGACGGGATCATGAGCGCGCTGAGGGCGTCCTTCTGGCTGAGCTTGTCGCCCTCCTTGATCGTGTTCAGCGTCGATTCCTGGTCCGTCTGGTCGTAACCGCCCTCCTTCTCGGCCAGGGCGTCGACCGTGATCCGCGCGCCGTCCTGGCCGGGCTTCATCGGGTGGTCGCGCATGATGATGTACGCCGTCATCGTCTTGGTCACACTGGCGATCGGGACCGGCTTCCCCTCACCGAACGCGTCCACCTTCCCCAGGCCGGACACGGACATCGCGCCCTGCCCCTCGTCGGGCCACGGAAGCGAGGGCGTGCCGCCGTCGAAGGTGTACTCGGAGTCGGCGGTCAGGCCGAGCGCCGGGTCGGGCAGCGGGCGCACCGCCTGGACGATCGAGAAGATGATCAGGACGAGCAGAACCAGCGGGGTCCAGATCTTGACACGGCGGACCGCGACGCGGACCGGGGTCTCCGGCGGGGCGGGCTTGTTCGTCAGCTCGGCGAGCAGGTCGAGCGGGGGCTTGGGCGGCATCGGCTGCTGCCGGGTCCGCTCGGCCTCGGGGATGGCGGAGGTCACCGCGGCGGGGGGCTCGGCGCCCCCGGCAGGCTTGGGCGGCTCCGAGGACGTGGGCACGGGGGCGGCGGGCTGCGCCTTCGCGGCCGCCTTGGCGTCCACGGAGCGCACATCGTCGTCCCGGCGCAGCGGTACGAACGTACTCGTGCGCTCGGCCGGGGACTCGCTCTTCTCGTCAGGCTCGGCCTTTCCGCCCGGCTCGGCCTTTCCGTTCGGCTCGCGCTTCTTCTCGTCCCGGGACGACGGGGGGAGCTTGAGCGCCGTGGTCGGCTGATCGACCTTCGGCTTGGGCCGGGACGTGAAGACAGCGGTCGGCTGATCGACCGGCGACCCGACGTCCCCGCCATCGGCCTTGCCGTCCCCGTCCCCGCCGCCGTCAGCCTTCGGCTTGGGCCGGGACGTGAAGACAGCGGTCGGCTGATCGACCGGCGACCCGACGTCCCCGCCGTCAGCCTTGTCGACCCCGGTAGTCCCGGCAGTCCCGGCAGCCGCGTCAGCGGCCTCGTCGGCCTTGCCGCCCGCGTCGCCACGGGAGCCGGTGTCCGTACCGGTGGTGCCGGCTCCGGCGGCCTTTCCGGCACCGCCTTCGCCGGCCGTCCCGCCGGGCGCGGCGTCGTTCTCGTCCGCCGCCGCGCTTTCCCCGGCGTCGGCCTCCGTGGCCTCAGTCGCCGCGTCGGGCACCGGGCTCTCCGCCTTGTCGGACTGACCGGACCGGGCGGACTCGGCGGACTCGACGGACTCTCCCGACTCGGCGGGCTCGCCCGACTCGCCGGTCTCACCGAGCTGTTCGGCGGACGTCTCCCCGGACGCGTCCCCGGACTTCTCCCGCGACGCCTTCCCAGGCTTCTCCCCGGCTTTTCCTCCGGACGTCTCCCGGGACTTCTCTCCTGACTTCTCCTCGGGTCCGTCCTCGGATTTCTCCGCGCCCCCGGCCCCGGCCTCGTCCGCCGGTCCGTCCCCGGGCTTTCCGTCCCCGGACTTTCCTCCGGACGTCTCCCCGGCGCGGCTCTCCGGAACCTCCGAACGCGCCGCTATACGGCTGCTGTCCGATTCCTCGGCCCTCTCGGAGACGGTGGAGTCCTCGTCTTCAGATTCCCCTTGATTTGCAGTCGCGACCCTTGTCGACACGGCGGAACGGGAGTCCGACGCGGCGGAATCCCGTTCCGCCGCCACGGTCGACGGCCCGCTGAACGCGAGCCGCGGATCCCGTTCACCTTCAGTCGTCTCCCCCGACGACTTCCGCTGTTCCGACTTGCCGGGGGACTCGCCCGCCACCGTGTCTCCTTCGTGTCTCATCCGCCGTACCGCCGTACCGACGTACCGCACGGTCCGACTGCCCGAACCGTCTACCAGTGTCCCGCTCCGACACCTCGGCCCACGTGCTAGACGAGAACGACATACATAACGGTTCCCGCACAAAGCACCCAGGCACTCTCGACAGACCATTGTGAGAGGGGTCACCCTGTCATTCATCCACGCGGGGAGGCATGGATGGGCAGGAGCCGCAGAACAATTCCGGAGGAGCTTCTGCTGCTCGCTCTGGACCCGGCCACGGGTACCACAGCGCAGCCGCAGTCGCTCGACCTCGGCCTGGCCGGAGCACAGCTAGTGGAGCTGGCTCTGGCAGGACGGATAGCCCCTGATGGGGATCGTATCGCCGTGGTGATGCCACGGCCGACCGGAGATCCGACTCTGGACTCCGCACTGGAGTTGCTGCGCAGGCGCGGCAGCCCGGTTCGGGCCGTCCACTGGATCGGCGGGCCCCGGCTGGGGCTGCGCCAGACCTACCTCTCACATCTGGAACGATGCGGCATGGTGCACGCCGTCGAGGGCCAGATGTGCGGAGTGCTGCCGACAACGCGCTACCAGGCGACGGAGACGGCGATCAGCCGGGAGATAAGGACCCGGCTGGACAGTGCGATCCGCACCGGTGTGCCGCCGGACCCGCGGACCGCGGCGCTCGCCGCGCTGGCCCACGCGGTCGGACTCGGCAAGCACCTCTACCCCGGCAACGAGGGGCGCTCCTCGCGCTCCCGGCTCCGGGACCTGATCCGGCACGACCCCATGGGCGGTCTCGTGGCACACGCCGTGATGGACGTCCAGAACGGTGTGGGCGGACAGCCTCGTCGTAACACCGCCCAGGGCGCGTCCGGCGCTCCCGCGGGCGGAGGCAGGGCGACGCCGTCGGCGCCGGCGGTGCCCTCATCGGGGGTGCCGTCGCAGCCGCGGCACGGCAGCATGGCCCGCGTCCCGGCGCACTGACGGGCGCAGCACTGCGGGACCAGCAGGACCAGCAGGACCAGCAGGACCAGCGAGGCCGGCGTACAGCACAGCACGACGCCGTACGGCGGACGTCACCCAGCGCGACGCCGCACAAACACAACAGCACAGCCGGCACCGCGGCAGCATCACAACCGCAGCACACCGCACCAGTGTCCGCGCCCGCGCCACGTGTCAGCGCGACGCGGCGGGCACGCACGGCGGACGACGGACGATCCCCACCGCGACCCACCGCACGCGCGACGCAACACCCCGCAACACCCCGCAGAACCGCGATACAGCAACACACCGATCCGCCGCACCGACGTCCCCAGAGCCGGTTCGGGAGCCGCACAACGCGCGCGGGGCGGCCTGGCCGACAGCCAGGCCGCCCCGCGCGCCGCTTGTCCGTCCACCGGGGCCCTCGGAGCCCCCGAGGCCGGCCCCGAGAAGCCGCGCCAAGGGGCGTACGGGCACCGCGAAGTTGTTACGGACCTGTACCGAACCGTGGGCCGATACCGACCCCGATCCCGGCCGCCGGGGCCGGACCCGACCGGCCGCATCCGGCCCCGGCGCCCCAGCGCGCGGCCCGGCGCGCGGCCGTCTCCGCGCACCGTTGTATTCGCTTCTGTCGCCATTTCCCAGCGAGGCCAGGGCCTTTGGTGGCAATCTGCTGAGCAGTAGATACGTACAGCTATGCAGCCGGAGGTGCAGTTCCCGTGGCGTCCAACGTCAATCCCACTGTCAGGCGACGCCGATTGGGCCAGGAGTTGCGCCGGCTCCGCGAACTCAAAGGCATGACCGCCGAAGAAGTGGCGGAGCGCCTTCTGGTGTCCCAGTCGAAGATCAGCCGCCTGGAGAACGGCCGCCGTTCCATCAGTCAGCGGGACGTCCGCGACCTCTGCGGAGTCTACGAGGTCGAGGACCAGCGCATCGTGGACTCGCTGATGCAAATGGCCAAGGATTCGCGCCAGCAGGGTTGGTGGCACGCTTTCGGTGACATCCCGTACAGCGTCTACATCGGCCTGGAAACGGACGCCGCCTCGCTCAGGGTGTACGAGCCGCAGGTCATTCCCGGACTGCTCCAGACCAAGCCGTACGCGGAGGCGCTGATCAATGGCGCGCTGCCCGAGTCACCCGTGCTCGACGTCGAGAAACGCGTCGGGGTACGGATGCGCCGCCAGGACCGCATCACCTCGACCGAGGACCCGCTGCGCCTGTGGGCCGTGGTCGACGAGGCGGCGCTGCGCCGGGCCGTCGGCAACCGGACCCTGATGCGGGAACAGCTGGAACACCTCATGGAGCAGTCCGAGCTGCCGCACGTGACCGTGCAGGTGCTTCCCTTCGAGATGGGCGCGCACCCCGGCATCACGGGCCACTACGCGATTCTCGAATTCCCCGACGCGTCCGACTCCAGCGTCGTCTACATCGAGGGTGTGACGAGCGACCTCTATCTGGAGAAGTCGAATGACGTCCAGCGGTACAGCGTGATGTACGAGCACCTGCGCGCACAGGCACTGAACGCCGACCAGAGCCGGCAGTTCATTTCGAAGATCGCCAAGGAATACGCCCGCTGAGCCGTGGCGGCCGCCGACGCTGCCGACGGGACGACCCGGCACCGCCGACGCCGTGGAAGGCCGCCGTGGAAGACCACCGGAGCCAGCCACGAACACCGGCCCCGCTTGGCCGGTTCCCGAGCCGCCGTCACCGCCGCCACCGCCCCGCCGCCCACCTTCCGCATTGCCCGGAAATGGCAGGTATTTCCATTAACCTCACGGAAGCGAGGGCACAGTACACCCAAACTCACTAATCTCGTAAGACCTTTAACGCAAATGCCATCCGGAAGAGTGAACGCCGATCCCGCCCAATGAGTGAGACGAGTAGCGTCGATCAAGCCAGCGAGACGTTGGCACGCATTCACATCACTTGCTGAACCGGAGCGAACATGGCAATTCTTCAGGGCGCTACGGACACGTGGACCAAGTCCTCGTACTCCGGCGGAAACGGGGCATGCGTGGAGGTCAGGTCTCCTGTCGTCCAGTGCATTGCCGTCAGGGATTCGAAGGCTCCCGCCGGACCCGCACTCGCCTTCGTCCCCTCTTCCTGGAACGCCTTTGTGCAGGAAATGAACAAGGGCGCTTTCGACCTCGGCTGAGTTCGGCCGAGGTCGACCACCACCGCCCTGCACCCGCACCACGCGTAGAGCCCTCTCCGGCCCGCTGTCCCGGCCGAGGGGGCTCGGCCGTGTGCGCACATCCGCCCGCCGCGCGTGACCCGCGCCTCCGCGACCCGCGCTTTCGCTCGCGCCTCACCCCCCTTCGCGTCTCCGCGCGCGGGACCCGCATCCCCTGCGCCTGACGGAGTTCCGACAAAGTGCTCGCTCATCGTGTTGCGCGTGTCACGCACGCGACAACGTTTCGACCAGTCAAGAGACGGCAAAATCGTTCGCTTCTCTGACCTGCGTTCATACCTGTGACGGCTGAACGATGCCCCGAGGGACCCTTGACCCGCCCTCCACCACGCTGTTCAATCCCGTTGTCCCCGCTCCCGCACGGGGAACCGCTGCTCCCGCACGGGGCACCGCTGCCCGGACGCCCGTACCGACGAAGTGCTTCTAGTTCATAAGGCGGACCCCTGGAGGGGG
Source organism: Streptomyces hebeiensis (assembly GCF_052983195.1). NCBI lineage: Bacteria > Bacillati > Actinomycetota > Actinomycetes > Kitasatosporales > Streptomycetaceae > Streptomyces > Streptomyces hebeiensis. Next base: position 4,537,164 of record NZ_CM129812.1, on the reverse strand, counting down.
CACATGAACAGCCTCGACTGGATCGTGCTCGTCGGTTACTTCGGTGTGATGATCGCGATCGGCCTCTGGTCGCACAAGCGTGTGGACAACGTCAGCGACTTCTTCACCGCCGGCGGCAAAATGCCCTGGTGGCTGTCCGGGATCTCGCACCACATGTCCGGCTACAGCGCCGTGATGTTCACCGGGTACGCGGGCATCGCGTACCTCTACGGCGTCACCTCGTTCGTGACGTGGTCACTTCCCATCGCCATCGGTATCGGCATCGGAGCGCAGCTCTTCGCGCCCCGGCTCAACCGGCTGCGTTCCCGGTTACACGTCGCGTCGCCGCTCGAATACCTCAAGAACCGCTACGACCTGAAGACCCAGCAGGCGCTCGCCTGGTCCGGGCTGCTGCTGAAGATCGTCGATGTCGGGGCGAAGTGGGCGGCCATCGCCACCCTGCTCTCCGTCTTCACCGGCATCTCCCTCAATCAGGGCATCCTGATCACCGGCGTCATCACCGGTATCTACTGCACGGTCGGCGGGCTGTGGGCCGACGCCCTGACCGAACTGGGGCAGTTCATCATCCAGCTCTTCGCCGGCCTCGCGATGCTCGTCGCCGTCATGAGCAAGCTCGGCGGCTTCAGCGCGCTGTGGACGGTCTGGGACAAGCTGCCCGAGGGGCACGCGTCGCCGACCGCCGGGCCGTACACCGTCACGTTCCTGCTCGCCTTCCTCTTCATCAAGACCTTCGAGTACAACGGCGGCATGTGGAACCAGGCGCAGCGCTACATGGCCACCGCGAGCGCCCGGGAAGCCACCCGTTCGGCCCGGCTGTCGGCGATCCTCTGGCTCGTCTGGCCGCTGGTCCTGTTCTTCCCGATGTGGTGCGCTCCGCTGCTCGTCGAGGCCCAGAAGCCGGATGCCTCCGACTCATACGCCCTGATGACCGAACAGCTGCTGCCGCACGGCCTGCTGGGCCTGGTCATCGTCGGCTTCTTCTCCCACACGATGGCCATGTGCTCCTCCGACGCCAACGCCATCGCCGCCGTCTTCACGCGGGACATCGCCCCCACGCTCAGCAAGGCGGCGCGCAGCTGGTCGGAGCGGACGGGGCTGCTGGCGGCCCGGCTGTCCACGATCTCGTTCCTGGCGCTGTCGATGGCCATCGCCACCCAGGTCAACTCGCCCACGTTCAAGGACATCATCACCGTCGTCATCAAGTGGGTGGCAGGGCTGATGGGGCCGATCGCGATCCCGTTCATGCTCGGCCTGCTGCGACCGTTCCGTAAGTCGGGACCGACGGCGGCGCTGGTGAGCTGGGCGATGGGGCTGCTCGCCTTCTGGCTGGTCAACTACCCGATCAACTGGAACGTGTCGGGCGGGGTCCCGCTCGAGTACCAGGTCTCGGTGCCGCTCGCCGTCTCGCTGGTGCTGTACATCGTGATCGGGTTCCTGAAGCCGGAGGACACCCCCGGGCGGGACGCGGTGCTGGCGCGCGTCAACGACGAGGGCGACGACGGGGACGGGGCCGGCACCGGGGCCGGGGCGAACGGGCCACGGGCCGCGGGCGCGGCGCACTCCGGCTCGACGGGTCCGACGGACTCACCGCTGAGCTCCTGACGGGGAAGGGCCGGGCACCCGGACGTCCGGGTGCCCGGCCCCCTGGCCCCGTACGCCCGGACACGCGGACGCCCGGACACCGTATGCATGCGGTGCGCCGCGCGGGGATGCGGGGCGGTGCCGCGCACGCACCGCCCCACGTCCGTACGGTGGCCTCGACGCGTAACCCTCCTCAGTCCCGCGGGTACCGCGCCAGCCAGCCCGACGTGCTCACCACACGGCTGTGCAGGGCCGGGCCCTGGGTCATCTCCATCGCGAAGTCGTCGGCGATCTCCAGCAGGGTGGGACGGCCCTCCACCTCGGCCAGCCAGGCGGGCGGCAGCGCCGTCTCGCCGTGCATCGCGCCCAGCAGCGCACCGCACAGCGTGGCGGTGACGGCGGAAGGGCCGTCGTGGTTGACGGCGAGGCGCAGCCCGTGGCGTACGTCCTCGGCGACCAGCGCGCAGTGAACGGCGACGGCGAGCGCGGACTCCGCGGTACGTCCCTCGCCCAGCGCGGCCAGGCGCTCGGGTGCCGGGGCCCCGAGCCGTACGGTGCCGAGCGCCAGTTCGAGGCAGTCGGTCACGGGCTCGTGCCCGGGGCGGGGCCCGAGCAGGGCGGCGGCGCGCCCGACCCCCGTCTCGATGCTCTCGCCCCGGGCCACGGCGTGCAGGATCACCGCGAAGGCCCCCGGCGCGAGGTACGCGCCCGGCGCGCCGTGCGTCTGGACCGCGCACTCGATGGCGAGCTGGAAGACCAACTGCGGCTCCCAGCCGACGAGCAGCCCGAACGGCGCGGAGCGCACCAGCGCGCCCGAGTCGCGCGCGATGGGGTTCTTGGGGGTGTCGAGCGTGCCCATGGGCGGATCGCCGAGTCCGGTGAGGACGGAGATCACCGGGTCACGGCGCGCGTACAGCCATTCCTCCTGCGCCAGCCAGCCGTTGTCCTTGCGCCGCAGGTCCGGCCCCCAGTCGCGCTGGGTCGCGGCCCAGCGCCGATGTGCGCGGTAGACGTCGGTGGGCGGATGCCAGGCACCGGTGTCCCGGCGCACCTGTGCGCGGATCAGCCCGTCCACGGTGAACAGGGTCAGCTGGGTGGACGCGCTGACGGCGCCCCTGCGGCCGTACGCCGGTACGTAGTCCACGACGCCGTCGGCACCGTGCGCGGACCGGATCTCCGCGAGCGTGAGCGCCCCGACACCGACGCCGAGCGCGTCTCCGATGGCACCACCGAGCAGACAGCCCCGCACCCGGCTGCGGAAGTCCTGCTGCTCGGTACGGCCCCAGACGGCCCTGGACGGTGTGCTCACGCGCTCCTCCCTCCCCCTGAGCCTTGGCAGGTGGCCTCCGAGCCTGGCAGGTGGCCTCGCGGACGTCGCGGCTTTCGGAGGACTGTAATCGAACGGGAACAGCCAGTTGAGGGTGCGGTCGTAGCGTGTCCGGGAGTCCCCGGAGCGTCCCTGGCGTTCCTCAGCCGCCCGCTTCTGACGGCGGGGACGGTATGAGATCCGGCGGTTCCGACGGCTCCGTGGTCGCCGGCGCGCCGGATCCCATGGCCCGTACCGTTTCGGCCCGGACCGCGTGCGCCTCACTGTCCCGGGGGTCGAGGTCCAGCGCCCGGTCCACGTCGGCCAGCGCCTCCGGGAAGCGGCCCAACTCGCGGTAGGAGCGTGCCCGCTCGACCAGGGCCCAGACGTGTTCCGGCGCCTCGGCCAGTACCGCGGTCAGGTCCTCCAGCGATTCCTCGGAGCGGCCCGCGAGCCGTCTGTGCCGGGCCCGCTCGCTCCTGACCCATACGTCGGCGGGCCGGAGGCCGACGGCCCGGTCGAGATCGGCGGACGCCCCGGGACTGTCGCCCAGTTCCTCGCGGACCCATGCCCGGTGCACCAGCGCCCAGACGTAGTCGGGAGCGTCGGCGAGAGCCTCGTCCAGGTCGGCGAGCGCCTCCTCGCGCCGGCCCAGCTCGTGCCGTACGGCTCCCCGGCTCGCGAGGACCGACGTATAGCCGGGCGAGAGTTCCAGGGCCCGGGTCAGCTCCCGCTCCGCGTCCTCGTACCGTCCGGTCAGCCGGTAGGCGTCACCGCGCTCGGAGGCGACCCACGCGTTGTCCGACTCGACGCCCGCGGCGCGGTCCAGGTCGGCGAAGCACCGCTCGTATTCGCCCAGGCTCCGGAGCAGCCGGGATCTGCGGACCAGCGCCCACAGATACTCCCCGTCCAGCTCCAGGGCCCGGCCGAAGTCGGCGAGGGCTTCCCCGGTCCGCCCCAGCGCCTGCCGGACGAAGGCCCTGCTCGCCAGGAAACGCGCCTCCGTCGGATCGAGCGCGACCGCGCGGTCCAGGACGGCGGCGGCTTCCTCCGACCGGCCGGCGCGCCGCAGGGCGTCCCCGTACTCGCGCAGGACCCAGGGGGTGTCGGGGGCCAGCTCGTCGGCGCGGCGCAGGTCGTCCAGTGCCGCCGAGACGTCACCGCCGATCATCTGACGGGTGATGCCCCGCCCGAGGTGGGCCCCGTACCGCCCGGGAGCCAGCGCCAGCGACCGGTCGTACTCGGCGAGCGCACGCTCGAACTCCCCGGCGCCGCGCAGCTCACGGCCCCGCGCCTCGTGCGCCGCCGCCCGGCCCTCGGTGTCCAGCCCCGCCCGGTCCAGCAGCAGCCCCAACCCCTCGACCACGCCGCCCTCGTCATCGCTCAGCACGGCCCCCAGACGCTGCCCCCACTCGCGCAGCAGGCGGTCGTCGGTGTCCTCGCCGGCCTCGGCCACCACCCGCGCGGCCCGGCGGCCCGCCGCCGGGCCCTGCCCGCATGCCTCGACCACGTCCCGCAGGGCGCCCGCGAGCGCGGCGCGCGGACTCGCGCACAGCGCGTGGTACGTCTCCTCGAAGCGCAGCGCGCGCCAGGCGGCGGACTCCCACATTTCGTCGGCACGCAACCCGGCCTCGGCCTCGGTCTCCGCCCGCCAGCGGGCGAAGCACTCGGCGAGCGCGCCGTGCCGCTCGCTCCAGCCGCGCGGCGAGCGGGTGCGCTGGAGGCGCAGCATCGGGGCCCGGACCACGTCGTGGTAGCGGACCCCGGCGTCCTTGCGGGTGGCGAACGGCAGGGCCCGCAGCCAGTCGTACAGCCCCGCCGCCTCCCGCGGGGCCACCGCCCGGAACACGTCCTCGTCCAGGCGGCGCGGCAGCGCGCAGGCGAGCGCCGTGGCGCGCCGGACGGGGTCCCGCTCCCATTTGAGGAAGCGCTCCACGGCGGTCGCGCTGGGGTCGCCCACGTCGGCGCGGTCCACGGGCTGGTTCTCGGCGAGCGTGGAGACGAGGACGGGCAGCCCGCCGGAGAGCCGCAGGACCTCCTCCACCACGGACTCGTCGGTGACGTCCTTCGCCGCCAGCAGCTGCCGCGCCTCCCGTTCCGTGAACGGCCCGAGCGGCATGTCCGCCATGAAGTCCTCGATGCCGCTCCAGCCCTCGCCGTCGAACGGCCGCTGTCCGGAGAGGGTGACGACGACCTGGGCCGGCAGCGCCCCGTACCGCTCCGTCGTCATCAGATCGCTCAGCCAGGCGTGCAGGAACGGCGCGGTGCGCTCGTACGTGTCGAAGAACAGCGCGATCCAGGGGGTCTCGCGCACCGCCTCGGCCAACTCGGTGACCAGCACGGGTGTCAGTATCCGGTCCGGCGCCAGGACCAGTTGCACGTCCTCCTGGTCGCGGAACCGGGCGCTGAGCGCGGCCCGCAGCCGGTCGGTCCCGCGCGCCAGCTGTACGGGGTCCAGCGCCCCGGCGAACGGCCCGACGACCGGCACCATCCCGAGCCCGATCACGCCGGCCGTGGCCATGGCCGTGCTCCCGGCGGACGGTGGCGGGAGCGACGCGGCGGATCCGCCGCCCGACCGGGCGGACGGCAGGCCGGCCCCGGCGTCCCCCTCCGCCGGGGCCGCCGACGCCGCCGGGTGCACGGGCACGGCCGCCGACTCCGCCTCGTGCCGCCGCTGCCGGTACGTCGCGAGCAGCCGGTCGAGCTGCTTCAACGGGCGCCCCTGACGCCCGAACTGCTCCGCCACCACCGCCAGCGCCTCGGGCACACTGCTCACGGTCTCGTCCACGTACGCCGTCAGCGCGCCGCGCTCCCCCGCCGCCTGCCGCATCTCCCGTACGAGGGACGTCTTGCCCACGCCGGCGTTGCCGTGGACGTAGAACAGGAAGCGGTGCCGCTCGTCGTCCGGCGCCAGGTCGAAATTGGCCCGGAACGAGCCCAGCTCGTCCTGGCGCCCGACGAACCGCGTCCTGCGCCGCCGCCCGATCAGCTCGGCCATCGACGGCCGCCGCACCTGCCCCGCCATCCCCGGCCCTCCCCTCCCGACGGCCGGGCCCCCTCCCCCGCGGAGGAGCCCGTTTCCGTCGTGCGGGCCAAGTCTGGCATCCGGGTCCGACAACGGTCCGGTACCGCTGCGTTCACCCGGCCGGCGGCGGCAGCGGCTCCGGTCAGTCCGGCTCCGTTCAGTCCGTCCCCGGTCAGTCCGTCAGCAGTGGCAGCAGCTCCGGCAGGTGTCCGTCCGAGGCCGCCGCCGTCCGTACCCGCTCCGCCGGGACCTCCCCGTACAGCGTCGTCCTCGGCCGCGCCGGGCGGCCCGCCGCGTCCGCGATGGCGATCAGGTCCTTGACCGAGCGGTACGAGCCGTAGCCGGACCCGGCCATCCGGGAGATGGTCTCCTCCATCAGCGTGCCGCCCAGGTCGTTCGCACCCGAGCGGAGCATCTCCGCCGCCCCTTCCGTGCCCAGCTTCACCCAGCTGGTCTGGATGTTCGGGATGTACGGGTGGAGCAGCAGACGGGCCATCGCGGTCACCGCGCGGTTGTCGCGGTCGGTCGGGCCCGGGCGGGCGATGCCGGCGAGGTAGACGGGGGCGTTGGTGTGGATGAAGGGGAGGGTGACGAACTCGGTGAAACCGCCCGTCTCCCGCTGGATCCCCGCCAGCGTACGGAGGTGGCCCAGCCAGTGGCGGGGCTGGTCGACATGGCCGTACATCATCGTGGAGCTGGAGCGGATGCCCAGCTCGTGGGCGGTCCTGACGACCTCGATCCAGGTCGCCGTGGGCAGCTTGCCCTTGGTGAGGATCCAGCGCACCTCGTCGTCGAGGATCTCGGCCGCCGTACCGGGGATCGAGTCGAGTCCGGCCTCCTTGGCGGCGGTCAGCCACTCCCGGATCGACAGGCCGGTGCGGGACGCGCCGTTGACGACCTCCATCGGGGAGAAGGCGTGGACGTGCATGCCCGGAACGCGTTCCTTCACGGCGCGCGCGATGTCGAAGTACGCGGTGCCGGGCAGGTCGGGGTGGATGCCGCCCTGCATGCAGACCTCCGTGGCGCCCACGTCCCACGCCTGCTGGGCGCGGTCGGCGACCTGCTCCAGGGAGAGGGTGTACGCGTCGGCGTCCGTACGGCGCTGGGCGAAGGCGCAGAAGCGGCAGCCCGTGTAGCAGACGTTGGTGAAGTTGATGTTGCGGGTGACGATGTACGTGACGTCGTCGCCGACCGTGTCGCGCCGCACGTCGTCGGCGATCCGGGTGAGCGCGTCCAGCGCCGGGCCGTCCGCGTGCAGCAGGGCGAGCGCTTCGGCGTCGGTGAGCGCGGTGGGGTCGTCGGCGGCCCGGGAGAGGGCGGTCCGTACGTCCGTGTCGATGCGCTCGGGGACCATGCCCGGCGCGGCCGCCTCCCGCAGCGCCTCCCAGTCGCCGTACACGACGTCGAAGTCGTCGCGCCGGTCGTCCGTACGGCCCTCGGTGTCGATCGTACGGTGCAGATCCGTGCGGCCGGTGGCCGTGAAGCCCTCGTCGGGCTCCTGCCAGGGCAGCCCGGCCGGGCGGGTGTCCGGGCGGGCGAGGCCGGTGTCCGGGTCGGCCAGCGCGGTGACGTGCGGGAGCAGGCGGGGGTCCAGCCAGGGCTCGCCGCGCTGGATGAACTCGGGGTAGATGGTGAGGCGTTCGCGCAGCTCGAAGCCGGACTCGGCGGTCCTGGCGGCCAGTTCGTCGAGATGCGGCCAGGGGCGCTCGGGGTTGACGTGGTCGGGGGTGAGCGGCGAGACCCCGCCCCAGTCGTCGATGCCTGCGCCGATCAGCAGCGCGTACTCCGCGTCCACGAGATTGGGCGGCGCCTGGATACGCGCGGACGGGCCGAGGACATGCCGGGTGACGGCGACCGCCGCGGCCAGCTCCTCCAGTTCGGCGTCGGGCATGCCGCGCATCGCGGTGTCCGGCTTGGCGCGGAAGTTCTGGACGATGACTTCCTGCACGCCGTGGTACGCCCGCTGCACGCGCCGGATCTCGAAGAGGGCCTCGGCGCGCTCCTCGTACGTCTCCCCGATCCCGATCAGTACGCCGGTGGTGAACGGGACGTTGGACCGGCCCGCGTCCTGAAGGACCCGCAGCCGTACGGCGGGTTCCTTGTCCGGCGAGCCGTGGTGCGGGCCGCCGGGCTCGGACCACAGCCGGGTCGCGGTGGTCTCCAGCATCATGCCCATGCTCGGCGCGACCGGCTTGAGCCGCTGGAAGTCGGTCCAGCTCAGCACCCCGGGGTTGAGGTGGGGCAGCAGCCCGGTCTCCTCCAGCACCCGGATCGCCATGGCGCGGACGTAGGCGAGGGTGTCGTCGTACCCCTCGGCCGCCAGCCACTCCCGCGCCTCGGGCCACCGGTCCTCGGGCCGGTCGCCGAGCGTGAACAGCGCTTCCTTGCAGCCCAGTTCCGCGCCCTCGCGCGCGATGTCCAGCACCTCGTCCGGCGAGAGGAACATGCCGTGCCCGGCGCGGCGCAGCTTGCCGGGCACGGTGACGAAGGTGCAGTAGTGGCACCTGTCCCGGCACAGCCGCGTCAGCGGGATGAACACCTTGCGGGAGTACGTGATGACCCCGGCCCGCCCGGCGGCCGCCAGCCCGGCGTCCCGTACGCGCGCGGCGGACGCGGCGAGGTCGGTGAGGTCCTCCCCGCGCGCCTGGAGCAGCACGGCCGCCTCGTCGACGTCGAGCGCGACCCCGTCCCTGGCACGCTTGAGGGCGCGGCGCATGGCGTTGGCAGTCGGTCGACCGGTCTGCTGTCCAGCCTGCTGATTCGTCATGAATCGAGCATATGAGCACGCACCCGGTGGACGGGAAGACGGCCACCGGTCCGCCGCCCCGCGCCGTCGACTGCCGACGGACGGCCGCCGCACTACCGACGCCCGACGCCCGACTCCTGGCGGCCGGCCCCGCGTACCGCCGCGATCCTGCCCGCCACGAACGCGTTGAACGCAACGGACGACGCAAGTGTCGCGCGGTGATCCTTCGGCAGCCCCATGGGACCGCCGCGCGACACGCGTGCACGCCTTCACCCTTCCCCCGAGGCCTCCGGCATCTTGTGTACGCACTCCACCCACAGCAGCTTCCCGCCCTGCCCCCACCGCGCGCCGCCGAGATGGTACGCACCCCAGGCATCGGCATACATCTGAACGAGTTGTAGCCCTCTTCCACTCTCAGCCAGTTCCTCCCCCGAGTCGTGTGACCGGGAAAAGGCGTCACCGAACGGAGACGGGATCTCAGGGCTGCCGTCACACACGCCGATCCGGAGCCGACGTGGTTCCCCGGGTCTGCTGCAGACAGCGGAACACGCACGCGAAATCTACCGCCAGGCCGTGCCTTCGTTCAGCCCACCGGAAGTGGAACATCGCGTCTCGCTGCCGAAGCCCAGCTGACCCAGTACCGCCTGCTCTTCGAACGGCTCGATGCCGTGGCCTTGGCGGAGACGGAGTCCCGAGACTTCATCCACCGCATCGCCGACAGTCTGCGAAAGGAAGCACTGTGACCGAACCAAGCTGGCAGACGTCGTCGTACTGCGCGCAGGGCGAGGCATGCCTGAGCGTCACGGCACCCGACGACCGCACCGTCATACTCACCGAAAGCGCCGATCCCAGCGGAGCCATACTTTCGGCCGACCCCGCCACTTGGGCGGCGTTCCTCCGCTCGGTCAAGGAGGCGTCCACGCACCATGGCTGCGCGCCGGCGGACGTGCCCGCCCCGCTGAACGGGATCCGTGCCGCCGCTGACAACGGGACCGGACCCGGCCCTTGGATCGAGGTCGCGACGGGGCCCGGGGACCTTGTGCGTCTCCGCGAGACCAGCGCCCCCGGCCCCGTCGTTACCAGCACCCAGGCGAAATGGGAAGCATTCGTCCAGGGGATCCTGGCAGGCGAGTTCGACCACTTCTCCGAACTCGCCGGCGACACACGCCCCGTCACGTCCTGAAGGGGGCGTCGGCTGCCTCAATCCTCGGTCGTGTCGGTCTTGTATGTCTGATGGACAGTGACGACATTGGCGACGCGCACCGTGGCGCGGGCACGCTCTGCGAGAGCGCGCTCCGTGTCGCGGTCGACCGGCGTGATCAAAGCCCCCAGCGGCCGACCCAGCGACCGGCGGGCTTCCGCGCTCGGGTTGCGCGCGGGGGGTGGCGGTTGAGGGGGGTCGGGGGTCCGGCTGCCGTCCTCGAGCAGCAGGGTGAGCAACGGGCCGCCGAGCGTGCCGGTCTCCAGCACGTCTCCGATATGACGGCCTATCGCCTCCATCACGGGTGTGAGGCCGGGGTACTCCTCGCTCCTCGCGTCGTACCGCTCCTGCACCGCGTCCCACCAGGGATGCGGAGGACGTGGCCTGGTGGAGCGAAAGCCCGGCTCGAACCACTCGGTGCGCCGACCGTCACGCCAGTGAGCAAAGATGTTCATGCCGTCCCCGCCGCGCAGGACGCTGAAGGTCTCCGTGCCCCGGGACAGTGCGGCCAGGGGGCCGTCCATCGCCCCCATGATGCCGATGTCCTCGAAGCAGAAGGACCAGTCGCCCAGCATCCCGGCCCGCAGCACCGATCCCGTCGGACCGTCCGCCTCGAAGTCGTAGAGAGGGCCGGCCTGCTGCCGGGTGAGCAACTGAGCGTCCCGGGGGTCGGCCCCGTAGCGGGCGAGCACGTCCTCCGGCGTGATGCCCTGGGTGAAGGTCACACACCACATCACGGCGTTTTTGTTTCTGACCCATGCCCATGGATCGGCCGTGGAGTCCCTCATCTGTTCTCCCGTCGGGTTTCCGTGGGACACGGGCCCGGGAATCCATGCGGGGGGATATTCCGGGACCGGCCGCTGTCGGTGTCCATGACTCCGCACTCTGCCACGCCCCTCTGACAATCGGATCCGAACGGAGACCGACCGTGAGCGCCGCCGAGTTGGACGTCCGCCACTTCGCCCGTGCGGACCTGCCACGGATCCGCCAGGTCCTCATCGATGTGCACGCCGAGGCCCAGGACGTTGACGGGGACGACGAGTTCACGAAGCGCTTCCCCTGGTTCGTGGACCACTGGGGCGGCCACCCTGGCTTCTCCTGCGTGATCGCGTACGACGATGCCGAGCCGGTGGGCTTCGCCTACGGAGCGCCCGCGACTCCCCTGCGGGAGTGGTGGCGCGGGCACCTCGACCCGGCGCCGGAGAAGACCCGGACGTTCTCCTACTCGGAACTGGCGGTCAGCACCAAGTGGCGCAAGAAAGGCGTGGCGAAGCTGCTCTCCCGCGCGCTCCTGGACGGCCGGGACGACGACATGGCCGTCCTGCTCGTCGACGTCGAGCACCCCCGGGTGCAGGCCCTATACGAGTCCTGGGGCTTCCGGAAGATCGGCGAGGACCGGCCCTTCCCGGACTCCCCGGTGTACGCGGTGATGCTTGCCGAACTTCCCCTGAGCTGATCCCGAACGCGCGAAGGCACTCCCACCGGAGGTGTTCGACCGGCGTCACGCCTCCGCCCCGATTCCGCCACTCCCCTCCCGCCTTCCCTTGCCGTCCGGTTCACCGGCCGCTACCGGGTCTCATCGCGGTGCACCGGCCTTTGGCCTGGTGGTGAAGCGATTCTGAGGAGTGTTCTGACTCGCGCTGTGTGCTCGGGTCGGCACTGTCGGCCTCGGCTCAGTCGGGCTGGTTCTGCTGCTCGATGTACTGTTTCACGATCGACAGTGGAGGCCCGTCGGCCGACCCGGCGAAGTACGAGCCGGACCACAGCCGCTGTGCCCGCCAGTAGTGTCGGACCAGTTCCGGATACTCCTGGCGGAGCCTGCGGGAACTGACGCCCTTGAGGCTGTTGACCAGCTTGGACAGGGCGACTTTCGGCGGGAAGTTCACGAGCAGGTGGACGTGGCTGTTCGCGCCGTTGAACTCGACCAGCTCGCATTCGAAGTCGGCGCAGACGGCCCGCATGATCTCTTCCATGCGCGTCAGGTGAGCGTCCTCGAAGACGTTGTGCCGGTACTTCGTCACGAAAACCAAGTGTGCGTGAAGAACGAAGGCACAGTGCCGGCCAGTACGAATATTCTGATACTCAGCCATAAACCAACGGTAGTAGCGTGATCGGTATGCAGTTGAGGTACAGCTTCCGCCTGTATCCGAACGGTCCTCAGCGCTCCGCGTTGGCCAGGGCGTTCGGGTGCGCTCGGGTGGTCTACAACGACGCGCTTCGCGCCCGTGAGACCGCCCGCGCCGCGGGCGAGGCGTTCCCGAAGACCGGGGACCTGTCCACACTGCTGATCACCCAGGCCAAGCGCACCGAAGAGCGCGCATGGCTCGGCGAGGTGTCCGCCGTCGTCCTCCAGCAGTCCCTCCGGGACCTGGATGCCGCATACCGGAACTTCTTCGACGGCCTCAAGGGCAAGCGCCCGCGCCTGGGAGCGCCCCGGTTCAAATCCCGCAAGGACAACCGGCAGGCCGTACGGTTCACCGCGAACGCCCGATGGAAGATCACACCCGGCGGGGACCTGTCCCTGCCGAAGATCGGCGACGTGCGGGTCACATGGTCCCGCCGCCTCCCCTCCGTGCCGTCCACGGTCACCGTGATCAAAGACGCTGCCGGGAGATACTTCGCGTCCTTCGTCGTGGAGACCGCCCCCGGGACGCTGCCCGACGTGGCGTCCGCCGTCGGCATCGACCTGGGCCTGGGGCACTTCGCGGTCCTCTCCGACGGCACGAAGATCGACGCCCCGCGCTTCCTGCGCCGGGCCGAGAAGAAACTCAAGAGGGAACAGCGCCGCCTGTCCCGCAAGGCCAGGGGATCGAAGAACAGGGACAAGGCCCGCGTCAAGGTCGCCCGCGCCCACGCGCGGGTGGCCGACGCACGGCGCGAGTTCCACCACCAGCTCTCAACGAGGATCATTCGCGACAACCAAGCGATTGCCGTTGAGGACCTGGCGGTGAAAGGGCTCGCCCGTACGCGCCTGGCCAAGTCCGTCCACGACGCGGGATGGTCCGCGTTCGTGACGATGCTGGAATACAAGGCCGCGAAGTCCGGCCGCGGCTTCCTCCGCATCGGACGCTTCGAGCCGACCTCCCAGGTCTGCTCGCAGTGCGGCGTCAAGGACGGCCCCAAACCCCTGCACATCCGCGTGTGGGAATGCGGGGCGTGCGGGGCCGTCCTCGACCGGGACATCAACGCGGCGGTCAACGTCGCCAAGGCCGCCGGACTGGCGGTGTCAGCCTGTCGAGCGCAGGTAAGACCGGTACTCCTACCGGCCTACCGCGGTGAAGCAGGAACCCACCGAGACGGTCAGCCGACCGTGGCAGGAATCCCCGGGCATTAGCCCGGGGAGCGGAAGTCAACAGAGTTCGAGAACCCGACTCGTGGGACCGTCCGTGTCCCCTCGGCATCCTGGGAGCCGCCGGTATGTGCAAGGACCACGACAGCGCCTCTTCGACGGACGGGCTCGGCAGACGCGCGCTGCTGGTGACGGGAGTCGCCGGCGCCGTTACGTTGAGTACCGTGAGCTTCGCGAGCGCGGCCACCGGGGGTGGCGGGAGCGACGACGGCACCGGGGGCGGTACCGGGGCCGAGCGGACCGAGAGCAGGACCGTGCGGGGCACGCTGCCGCCCGGGTCGCCCGACTTCGTGTACCTGCCTGTGGAAGTGCCCCGCGGGGTCCGCGAGATCCACGTCGCGTACACCTACGAGCGGCCCGCCGTCCCCGCCGGGACGCAGGGCAACGCGCTCGACATCGGCCTCTTCGACGAGCGCGGGACGCGGCTGGGCGGGCGGGGCTTCCGGGGCTGGTCCGGCGGCGCCCGCACCGAGTTCTTCGTGCGCGCCGACGCCGCGACCCCCGGCTACATCCCGGGCCCGGTGCGCCCCGGTACCTGGTCCGTCGCGCTCGGGCCGTACACCGTGGCGCCGCAGGGCCTCGCGTACGAGGTGACGATCACGCTCACGTTCGGCACGCCGGGCGAGACGCCGGCGCCCGTCCACCCGCCCGAGCGCGCCAAGGGCCGCGGCCGGGCCTGGTACCGGGGCGACTGCCACCTGCACTCCGTCCACTCCGACGGTCGGCGCACCCCCGCCGAGATCGCCGCGCTCGCCCGCGCCGCCGGGCTCGACTTCATCAACACCAGCGAGCACAACACGCACTCCGCGCACGGCGCGTGGGCGGGCCTGTGGGGCGACGACCTGCTCATCCTGACGGGTGAGGAGATCACCACCCGGAACGGGCACGTGGTCGCGCTGGGCATGGACGGCGGTACGTTCGTCGACTGGCGTTACCGGGCCCGTGACAACCGCTTCGGCCACTACGCGCGCGAGGTGCGCCGCGCGGGCGGCCTGGTGGTCCCCGCGCACCCGCACGCCACCTGCATCGGCTGCAACTGGAAGTTCGGCTTCGGCGAGGCGGACGCGGTGGAGGTGTGGAACGGCGCGTACACGCCGGACGACGAGGTCTCCCTCGCGGACTGGGACAGCACCCTGGTGGCCGCGGCTCGTTCGGGCGGGTCCTGGACGCCGGCGATGGGCAGCAGCGACGCCCACCGCGACCCCGACCCCGTCGGCACCCCGCAGACGGTGGTCCTCGCCGACGACCTCAGCCGCGAGGCGATCCTGGCGGGCATCCGGGCGGGCCACAGCTATGTCGCGGAGTCGTCGAAGGTGTCGCTCTCCTTCGGCGCGGCGGACGGGCGGGGCCGGCACGCGGGGATCGGCGACCGCCTGCGCACCGCCGACGACAGCCCGGTGACGGTACGCCTGGAGGTGACCGGGGCCCCCGGCTGCTCCGTCCACTTCGTCACCGACCAGGGCACCCTGCACACGGCCGCGCTCCCGGAGTCCGGCTCGGGGGCGGTCGAGTGGCGCACGACGCCCGCGTACGCCACGTACGTCCGGGCGGAAGTACGCCACGCGCCGAAGACCCCCGGCCTGCCGGGCGCGCTCGCGGCCTTCACCAATCCGGTGTTCCTGGGAGAACGGGGCTGAGGAAGCAAGGGGCTGCAAGGGGCCCCTCACGGGGCCCGGCGTGCGGGCGGGGCGCACCGCCAACTGCGCGACGGGAAAAAGGAGTTCTCGCCGGGTCTCCGTTGCGATTCGATCGTGGTCGGGCCACCATGTCGACGGTCGTTCGACGTGGGTCGAACATGTTCGCTTCCTGGAAGGACCCCCGCGTGCATTCTCTTCCGACCACCCGGCACAGACCCGCCCGGCAGGCATCCCCCGCCCGGCGCCGGACCACCCGGCCCCGGGCCGCCCTGTCCCTCTCAGCCGCCCTCTCGGCCGCCGTCACGGTCGCCGTCACGGCCGGTCTGCTCGGCGCGGCGCCCGCGGCGAACGCCGCCCCGGGCGCCGACCTCACCGACAACGGCGGGACGATCACCGCCCAGTACGAGGGCGGCAGCGCGGACGAGAGCTATTCCAAGCTCATAGACAACGATGTCACAACCAAGTACTTCACGCCGCGCACCACCGGGTGGGTCCAGTACCGCTCCGCCGACCCCGCCGTGGTCGACCGCTACACCCTCACCTCGGCCGACGACGCCACCGACCGCGATCCCAAGAGCTGGACTTTCCAGGGATCGTCGGACGGCACCACCTGGACGACCCTGGACACCCGGACGGGCCAGGCCTTCGACGGACGCGGCAGGACCCGCGGTTTCGCCGTCGCCAACAGCAACGGAACCCCGTAGGGATCCAGCCAAGGTGAGCCCAAAAGCCGCCATCGGATGATCTTGAAGCCCTGACGAGGTAGGCCTTCAGCGAGAAGGGCTCGGCTGTTCTATCAGGCGTGAGCGTTCCCGTCCGCGCTGGCTAACTCCTTGATGGCGGTCTCCGTGTTTGTCGTCCTCGTCGGGCGCGGGCCAGCGGCCGAAGGGGCCTTTCTGGCCGGGCCG
The DNA here is from genome assembly GCF_052983195.1 of Streptomyces hebeiensis. NCBI lineage: Bacteria > Bacillati > Actinomycetota > Actinomycetes > Kitasatosporales > Streptomycetaceae > Streptomyces > Streptomyces hebeiensis. The sequence continues at coordinate 4,521,411 of NZ_CM129812.1, read as the reverse complement.
TGCGCCCAGCACCCGAGCGCCTTTCGTGCGGTGATGCCGTAGATCATGCGCTCATGCTCCCCGCCATCTGGCCCGGAATGCTCCCGACGATCTGGAGGGCGGCGAAGTCGGCGTGTGCCGCGTCGACGGCCTCCGGGTACGCCTGCCGCTTCTCGTACTCGGCCAAGGCCCGATAGATGCTGGACAGGCTCGGGTTCTGTCCCTTTCGCTTGCCGGTGGGGATGATCAGGTCGGGCTGGATCTGCTCGACGCTCTCGCCGCCCGCGCGGCGCCGCAGGACGGTGTGGAGCATGTCTTCGGTGATGACCGGGGGCCGGCCGCCGTGCTTGCCCTTACGGGCCGCGGTGTCGAGTCCTTCCAGGGTCGACTCCCGGATGTTCTCCCGTTCGGTCTCGGCCATCGCGGCGAAGAACGCGAATAGGAGGCGGCCGTGCCCGCTGGGGTCGTAGATCCCGGCGAGCGGTCCGGCGAGCATCTCCAGGACCAGGCCGTGGGCGGCGAGGTGGTCGGCGAGCGCGGTCAGTTCGGCGGCGTCCCGCCCGAGGCGCTTCATCTCGTACACCGTGAAGATCACCCGGCAGTGCGGGGCGTGCGCCTTGATCTCCCTCGCTGCGGCGAGCGCGGCCTCGAACTTCGGGCGGACCCGGACGCGGGTGCTGATCTTCTCGGCGAAGATCTTGTCCCGGGGGATGCTCTTGGCGGCGAGCGCGTCCAGCTGGGTCTGAAGTTCCTGGGTGAGGGTCGAGCAGCGGGCGTAGCCGATGCGGATGTCCGCGCTCGGGGTGTCCGGGTCGATGGGCGCGGGCGCCGGCGTGCCGGGGCGCCATGGCTGCCCCGGACCCCGGTCGGCCGGGGTCGGCACCCGCAGGAGTTTCGCGAGCCGGGGCACCTTCGTGAAGCGGCCGGTGTGATAAGTCCCCGCGACCGCGCCGGAACGCGAGCGGCAGGGTGAGCCTGACGATGCGTGACAGCGCGGGCAGGGGTGACGCTCAACGTCGTCCGCTTCGGACGCGAGTGCGGTTTGAGGGTCCGTCATGACCCCAAATGCTGTCACAAACAATTCCTAGAACGTGCCTCGTTCCACTTTTGAGTGAGAGCGAGTTGTGACAGTGAATCCGTGATCCGGACCGCTTCCGCCGACCGTTCTCGATCTTGCTCCGGGAAAGGTTCGTTTCTGACAGTCACGCGGTGTCTGGTCATGGCCTTCACCTGTCCCGGGTGAAGGCCAGATCGACTTCCGGCCCACTGCCCCGATCGGCAGCATGCACGGCGGCGTCTTCGCCACGCTGCTCGACTCCGCGGCGGGCTGCGCCGTCCAGTCCACGCTCCCGCAGGGGATGGCGTACACCTCGCTCGATCTGACGGTGAAGTTCCTGCGGCCGGTCACCGTGGACACGGGCCGGGTGCGCGCCGTCGGCACGGTGATCAGCGGCGGTCGCCGAACGGCCCTCGCCCAGGCCCAGTTGGTCGACGCGGCGGACCGCCTGCTCGCCCACGCCACCAGCAGCTGCATGATCTTCCCGGGGCCCGCGTAACCGGCGGCGGTCGCGCTCGACTCGGGATCGCCGGCGGGGCGTCACGGACAAGGCGCGACATTCTCCGACGCCGGCTGCCTGGCGCCAGGCCCACGCCGCCGCCTCCCGTGCTCTGCTCCGGCATTGCCCCCGCCAGCGATAGGAGCATATGCTCCTATCGCTGGCGGGGTTCTACCCCTGAACCGGCCGGAGAGTCCAGGATCAAGGAGGCTTCATGCCTGTCTTCAATGCCCACGTCCCAGCGCACCGCTTTTCGCGCGAGAAGAAGCGGGCACTCGCGGACGCGCTCAACCAGTCACTCGTCCAAGGGCTGGGCATTCCTGAAGGGGACCGCTTCGTCATGATCAGTGAGCACGATGAGGACGAACTCTTCATCGACCCGACATTCATGGACATGGACCGGACTGCCGACGCGGTGATCATCACGGTCCTATTCGGAGCACACCGGCTCCTGGAGGACAAGCGCAAGGTGACCTCCGCCATCAACACCCTCGCCTCGGCGGCGCTCGACATCTCACCCGATGACGTCTTCATCGCCCTCGTGCCCGTGCCGAACGAGAACTTCTCGTTCGGTCGGGGCGAACTCCAGCTGGCCGACGGCCCGCGCTGGTGACGCGGCGGGAACGCCCCCTGGGCCTGTACCTGCCTGGATGCCCAGACGGCTGACCGGATGGGATCGCCCTGACATGGTCCGCACTGATCTCGTTCAAGAAGAGACAAGAAGAAAGAAGATCCCAATGAGCAGGGATGACATCGTGCGGGCCGTGGAACTCGCCTACACGGGCTACGAGAAGAACGACATGCGGCCACTGGTGGCGATGCTGTCGCCGGACTTCGAATTCGAGATGACCGACTCGCTGCCGTACGGCGGCAAGTACGTCGGCCCTGACCAGTACGTGGCCTTCTGGCGTGAGGTCGGCAAGGAGTGGGAGTCGTTCTCCTACGAGGCCAACGAGATCATCGTCACCGACGAGAGCATCATCGTCCCGGTCAAGACGGACGGCCTCTCCAAGAAGGGGATCCGGATGCGCAATGAGCACCTCTTCCACTTCAAGTACAGGGACGGGCAGATCGTGTGGGCCCGCCTCTATGCCGACAGCGCCCGCGGCCGGGACGTGATCGCCGGCCTCGAACCACAGCGTTTTCCCGCGCTGGATCTGCGCCCGAAGGACGCCGACACCGAGCCGGTGAAACTGCCGGTCAATCTCTAGGCGCACCGCCTGCGGCACCACGCGGCCGTACTGGGAGCTGCCAGCCGGCTCAGTTCCGGCAAACGCGCATCTGCGCCTTATTCTTGCGAAATGACTTCCCGACTATCACCCGGCTCCGGCCGCAGTGCGGCATGCGACGAGCCCCGCCCAACAGGGAGTTTCGCAGCAGCACTGGCCTCGATGGAGGGCCGGTGCAACAGCACCGCCACCCGCCAGGCAGCGCGATACCTGTCGGCTTACTACGACAAGACCCTCGCTGCCGCCGGGCTGCGGGCCACGCAGTTCACGATCCTGCACCGGCTCGCTGTCGACGGCCAGATGCCGATCACGGCCCTCGCGGAGTCGAACGCGATGGACCGTACGACGCTTGCGACCAACCTCAAGCCGTTGGAGCGTGAGGGGCTGGTGACGGTGCGCACCGCCGAGAGGGACCGGCGTTCACGAACGGTGGGGATCACCGCGGCGGGACTGACCAAACTCGAGGAGGCGGTGCCGCTCTGGCAAGCGGCACAAGACCGGTTCGAGGCGGCATTCGGCTCCGACGCCGCGGCCGACCTGCGCAACGCGTTGCGCAGCGTTCTCGACACCGGGCTTGCCCCCTGGGCCGACTGACCGCTTTCTGCTGGTGAGGGTCGTCCTCGAACCGGCTCACAGAAGTTGATCATGTGGCCGGTGAGGCCACGGAAGGCTTCCTGGGGCGCTTCGCTGAGCGTGCGTGGGGTGGGTGTGGACGTTGCGGGCCAGCCCGGTGGCGGCCAGGTCCCACTCCTGCGCGAGGGTGAGCTCGGGGAAGAGTTCTTCAGCACCGGCCGCCGGACCGCCCCTTGCCTGGGCCCAACTGGTCGACGCGAGCGGCCGCCCGCTGGCCCACGCCACCAGCAGCTGCCTGCTGTTCCCGGTGTCCGAGTAACACCGCGGGTGGGTGCGCTGAGACGGCCGTGATGCCGGTGACCTGCGAATGGGTCACCGGCATCACGGCTGTCCGGGGCGGCGAGGGGCCCCGCCCGCGGGCCTTGTCGCCGCCCTTGTGTTCAGGCACCGAGGTGGCGGCGCAGCCACTGGCCCATCTGCTGGATGGCCTGGTCGGTCTCGGGTACGCGTCCGGCGCTGAGGATGAAGGAGTGCTGGCCCTCGGGCAGCGGGTGGACCTCGGAGGTGATCTTGAAGTCGGCGAGGCGGCGGCCGAGCGCGGCGCCGTCGTCGGCGAGGGTCTCGTACTCGCCGAAGTGGACGGTGGTGGGCGGCAGGCCGGTCAGGTCGGCGTTCACGAGGCTGATCTGCGGGTCGGCGAAGTCCACGGCGGGGTCCTGGAGCCAGGCTGACCGGAAGAGTTCGAGCGTGGCCCTGCTGAGCATCCGGTCGTTGCTCTCGTTCGCGTCCACCGCCGGGAGCTGCATGGTGAGGTCGGTCCACGGCGAGACGCTGACGATCGCGCCCGGGGTCGCCTCACCCTTCGCGAGCAGGCGCAGCGGGAGCATCACTGCGAGGGTGCCGCCGATGGAGTGGCCGGTGCTGCCGATGTTCTTCGGCTCGTAGCCCTGGGAGAGCAGCCAGCGGTAGGCGGTCTCGGCGTCGTCGAGCTGGGCAGGGTAGGGGTGCTCGGGGGCCAGGCGGAAGTCCACGATCAGTGAGCGCACGCCGGCGGCCTTGGCGATGTGGCCGGCGGCCTTGCGGTCGGAGTACATGGAGGCGGTGACGGATCCGCCGAAGTGGAAGTGGAGCAGCGCCTTGTCGGGGTCGGCGCCCGCGGGGATGGCCCACAGGGCGGGGACGCCGCCCGCGTCGACCTCGGCGTAGCTGACGCCCTCGGGTTCGGTCGAGGCGCGCTGGTAGGAGTCGATGATGTCGCGGACCACGGCCAGGTCGAGGCCGGGTACGCCCGACTTCGCGCTCGTGCGGGCCTGGAACTCCGCGAACTCGTGCTGCTGCTGGCTGATTGCCATGGTGGTGCTCCTTGCTTGGATTGGGTGGAGGCCGGCTGATCGGCCGGCCGCCCGGGGTCAGAGGTTGATCATGTGGCCGGTGAGGCCGTGGAACGCTTCCTGGAGTGCTTCGCCGAGAGTGGGATGGGTGTGGACGTTGCGGGCCAGTTCGGTGGCCGTCAGGTCCCACTTCTGCGCGAGGGTGAGCTCGGGGAGAAGTTCCGCGACGTCCGCGCCGACCAGGTGTCCACCGAGGAGCTCGCCGTGCGCGGCGTCGGCTACGAGCTTCACGAAGCCGCCCGGTTCACCCAGACCGTGGGCCTTGCCGTTGGCGGTGAAAGGGAACTTGGCGACGAGCACCTCGTGCCCTTCGCCGCGGGCCTGCTGCTCGGTGAGCCCGAACGAGGCGACCTGCGGCTGGCTGAAGGTCGCGCGCGGCATCATCCGGTAGTCGCCCAGCGGCATCGTCTCGGCCCCGGCGAGGGCCTCGGCGGCGACGACGCCCTGCGCCTCGGCGACGTGGGCGAGCTGGAGCTTGGCGGTGACGTCGCCGATCGCGTACAGGTGCGGCGTTGACGTCCGCATGTGCTCGTCGATGGCGATGGCGCCGCGTTCGGTGAGGGTGACGCCGGTGTTCTCCAGGCCGTATCCGGCGGTGCGGGGCGCGAAGCCGACGGACATGAGGACCTTGTCGGTACGAATCTCCGACCGCTTGCCGTCGGCCGCGGTGTAGGTGACCGTAACGGAGGTTCCCTCGTCCTTGACGGTCTCGACCTTGGTGGAGGTCAGGAGGGTGACGCCGAGCTTCTTGTACTGGCGGGTGATCTCCTTGGACACCTCGGCGTCCTCGTTGGGCAGCGCGCGGTCGAGGAATTCGAGGATCGTGACCTCGACGCCGTAGTTGCGCAGTACGTAGGCGAACTCCATGCCGATCGCTCCGGCGCCGACGATGACGATGGAGGCGGGCAGCTCGCGCGAGAGGATCTGCGTCTCGTAGGTGACGACGTTCTCGCTGAGCTCGACGCCGGGCAGCAGCTTCACGGTGGAGCCGGTGGCGATGATGGCGTCGTCGAAAGTGACGCTCTGCGTGCCGCTGGCGGTGAGGGACACCTCCAGGGTACGGGGGTCGGTGAAGGTGCCGTGGCCGTCGATCTCGGTGATGGCGTTCTTCTTCATGAGGAAGTGCACGCCTTTGACCCGGCCGTCGGCGACCTGGCGGCTGCGGTCGTAGGCGGCGCCGTAGTCGAAGCTCACGTCGCCCGAGATGCCGAACTGCTTGGCCTGGTGGTGGAAGGTGTGGGCGAGTTCGGCGTTGCGCAACAGGGCCTTGGAGGGGATGCAGCCGACGTTCAGGCAGACGCCTCCCCAGTACTGCTTCTCGATGACAGCGACACTCTTGCCCAGCTGGGCAGCGCGGATCGCGGCGACGTAGCCGCCGGGCCCGGCGCCGAGGACGACGACATCGAAGTGAGTGCTGCTCACGGAGGTTCTCCTTCTCGTTTCCGCCCTGGTCATCGCCTTGCCGGCGGCGGGCTGTCGCACGGCGGGCCGACGAGCCGCCCACCCGCCCCGGTCCGGTGGACGGGCGGCTCGTGCACGCCGGTGTCAGGCGTGGGCCAGGGTCGGGTAGTCGGTGTATCCGGCCTCGCCGCCGCCGTACAGGGTGGCCGGGTCGATCTCGTTGAGCGGGGCACCGGTGCGCAGACGCTCGACGATGTCGGGGTTGGCCAGCGCGAAGCGGCCCAGCGGGGCGATGTCGGCCAGGCCCGCGTCGATGTCGTCGGCTATCTGCTCGCGGGTGCGGCCGTAGCGGACCACGAGCAGGGCGGTCGGCCACACCTGGCGGAAAGAGCGCAGCAGTTCGTCGTCACCGACGTGATGGACGTGCAGGTAGGCGAGGTTCAGCGGGGCCAGCTCGCCCACCAGGTGGCGGTACTGGGCGCGGACGGCATCGGTGTCGCCCTCGTCGATCCCGCCCAGCGGCATCGAGGGGGACAGACGGATGCCGACCCGGTCCGCGCCGATCTCCTCGGCCACCGCCCGGGCGACCTCGACGACGACGCGGGAGCGGTTCTCGACCGAGCCGCCGTAGGTGTCGGTGCGATGGTTGGCGTTCGGGGAGAGGAACTGGTGCAGCAGGTAGCCGTTCGCTCCGTGGATCTCCACCCCGTCCGCGCCGGCGGCTATTGCGGAGGCGGCGGCATGCCGGAAGTCCGCGATGGTGGCCTGGATGTCCTGAATGCTCAGCTCACGCGGGACCGGGGTCTTCTTCGGGCCGGTCGCGGTGAATATGTCCTGGTCGGCGGAGAGCGCGGAGGGGGCGACCGGCTGGCGGTGATGCGGGGTGTTGTCCGGGTGGGACATGCGCCCGACGTGCATCAGCTGGATGAACAGTGTCCCGCCGCCCGCGTGCACGGCGTCGGCGACCTCGCGCCAGCCCGCGATCTGCTCGGGAGTGTGGATGCCCGGCGTGTTCGGGTAGCCCTGTCCGTCGGCCGAGGGCTGCGTGCCCTCCGTGATGATCAGCCCGAGGGATGCGCGCTGACCGTAGTAGGCGGCTGCCAGTGGGCCGGGCGTGCCGTCGGCGTTCGCCCGGCTGCGGGTCAGCGGCGCCATGGCGAGGCGGTGCGGGAGCTCGACACGGCCGAGCTTGAAGGGCTGCCAGAGGGAAGAAGACGTGGTCATGGGGTGCGTGGTCCTTGATGTCGATGTCGAGCGTGGATCGGTCGCCGGAGTCCGCTGTGGATCAAGGGGGACCGGGCGGGGCGTCGTCGTGGGACGATGGAAACCGCCTCTGATTCTCATCAGTAACGACTGTACTCATAACTGAGTACAGTCAGAATAAATTCCCCGAAAGGTGCCCCGCATGCCACGCGCTTCCCAGCCGGCAGGTCGGCGCGAGCGCAACAAGCAGCTCAAGCTCGACCGCATCACCGCCGCAGCCCACGAGTTGTTCGCCGAACACGGCATCGACGAGGTCACCACCCAGCAGATCGCCGACAAGGCCGACATCGGCACCGGCACACTCTTCCTCTACGCCAAGACCAAGGGCGAGCTCCTCCTGCTCGTCCAGAACTCCCTCTACGCCGAAGCCCTCGAACGAGGCAGGGCGGACGCCGAGAACACCCCGGACGCCCTGGACGCCGTGATGGCGATCGTCCGGCCGGTCGTCGAATGCAACCGGACCCAGGTCGACAATGGGCGCGTCTACCTGCGCGAGATGGTCTTCGGCGACCCCGCCGAGCCCCACCACCGCGAGGCCCTCGCCATCACCGGACGGACCGAGCAGGCCGTGGCCGCCGTGCTATGCCGGGACGCCCGGGTCAGCGAGGCGGACGCGGCGACAACGGCGCGCGTGGCGTCCGCCGTGATGTTCCTCGCGATGGCAGCAAGTGTGAACGTCGCCGCGAGCGTCGACGAGATCCTGCGCGACATCCGGGAGCAGATAGCAGTCCTGCTGACACGTTGACATCGGCTGCGCAACTTCCACTTCACGAACATGCCGCCCGGAACTGACCGATGTCCGGTGCGAGGTGAAGCCGGTGCGCCAGGCGTCGGCGGCCTTCTCCCGCCGCCTCCGGCTGGCCGCGGACGCCTCGCCGCCCACGAGCGCGGTCGACGCGCCCCCGCACCACGCCCTTGATCAGCCTGCTTGCGTCAAGGCTGCGTGCGCGGCGTCGAGGATCTCTTCGGAGAGCGGTGAGCCGTTGGTGGCCCGGGACAGGACCAGCGCTCCGAACAGGGTGCAGAGGCGGACGATGCCGTCCTGGTCGTCGGTGGCGAGGAAATCGGCGAAGTCGGCCACTCCCTCGGCGTAGACGCGACGGGCCTCTCGCCCCCCGCCCTCGCGCGCGATGTCGGTGGCGAGGGCTGCGACCGGGCAGCCGTCCGCCGGGTCGTCACGGTGCTCGACGGAGAGGTAGGCGTCGACCAGCGCCTGCTGGGCAGCCTCGCGCTGCCCGTCATGCCGCTCCAGCCCGGCGCTGTAGCGCTGGGCGAGCTCGCCGAAGGCGTGGGCGGTGGCCTCGTCGACGAGCGCCTCCTTGGAGGCGAACTGCTTGTAGAAGGCGCCGTGGGTCAGACCGGCCGCCTTCATCAGGTCGGCGACGCTGACCTGCGTGCCCTGCTCCCGGAACAGCCGGGATGCGGTGTCCACCACCCGCCTGCGATTTTCCTCCGCCTGCGCCTGCGATACGCGGCCCATGGCCACCTCCCGTTTAGATGTCGACTGACATCTATCGTAGACCCATGTTTAGATTAGATACATAATCTAATCTGCTGCGGGTGGCCGACGGCGCCCGCCAGGACCAGGAGTGAGCATGGAACTGAAGGACACGGTCGCGGTCGTCACCGGCGCCAACCGGGGGCTCGGGCGGCATCTTGCGGCCCAGCTCGTGGAGCGTGGCGCGAAGGTGTACGGCGCGGCCCGGCGCCCCGAGACGGTCGACGTGCCGGGTGTCGTCCCGCTGCGGCTGGACGTCACGGACGAGGCGTCGATACAGGAGGCCGCCCGCGTGGCGTCCGACGCGACCCTGCTGATCAACAACGCGGGCATCTCCACCGGCGCGACGCTGATCGGAGGCGACCTGGCTGAGGTACGTCGCGAGATGGAGACCAACTTCTTCGGCCCGCTCGCCGCGACCCGCGCCTTCGCCCCCGTGATCGAGGGCAACGGCGGCGGTGCCGTGCTCAACGTCCTGTCCGTCCTGTCCTGGTTCCACCCGGCCGGCCTCGGCTCCTACGCCGCGTCCAAGGCCGCCGCTTGGGCGCTGAGCGACGCGACCCGTGAGGAGCTGGCACCGCGCGGGATCACCGTCTCGGCGCTGCACGTCGGCTACATGGACACCGACATGGCCGCCGGCGTGCCCGCCGATCAGAAGGTCGCCGCCGCCGACGTCGCGGCCCAGGCCCTTAACGGCATCGAGACCGGCCTGCCCGAGATCCTCGCCGACGAGGCCAGCCGGTACGTCAAGCAGAGCCTGTCCGCGGCACCCCAGCCGAACGCGGGCTGACGCTCGCCCCTCCACCCCGGCGCGACCACCTCCACACCTCTCGGACAAGGACATCCCATGCGTTACACGACCTTCGGACACCGGACCGGACTGCGCGTGTCCGAGTACGCGCTCGGCACCGCGAACTTCGGCACTGGCTGGGGCGCAGGCGCCGAGCCCGACGAGGCCCGCCGGATCTTCGACCGGTTCGCCGAGGCGGGCGGCACCTTCCTCGACAGCGCGGACGGCTACCAGTTCGGCGAGTCGGAGGAACTGACCGGAAAGCTGATCTCCGCCGACCGCGACCACTTCGTCCTGGCCACGAAGTTCACCCTCGGCGCCGCCCCGCAGCCGGACATATCCAGGACCGGCAACAGCCGCAAGAACATGGTCGCCTCGGTGGAAGCCAGCCTGAAGCGCCTGGGCACCGACTACATCGACCTGCTGTGGGTGCACTTCCCCGACGAGCTCACCCCCATGGAAGAACTCCTGCGCGGACTCGACGACCTGGTGAGCGCCGGCAAGATCCACCACGCCGCGCTGTCCAACTTCCCCGCCTGGCGCGTCTCGCGCGCGGTAACCCTCGCCGATCTAAGGAACCAGGCCCCGATCGTGGGCATCCAGCACGAGTACAGCCTCGTCGAACGCACCGCCGACCGTGAGCTCCTGCCCATGGCCGAGAGCCTCGGGCTCGGCGCAGCCCTGTGGTCCCCGCTCGGCGGCGGACTGCTCACCGGCAAGTACCGCCGCTCCACCGAGGGGCGCCTGAGCGACCTGGGCGCGGTCATCCACACCGAGAGCACCGGCCAGAAGACCGCCGTCGTCGACACCGTCCTGGCCGTCGCCGAGGAGACCGGCGTGGCACCCGCCCGGGTAGCGGTGGCCTGGGTGCGCGAGCGCGCCGCCCGTTCCGTGGCCACGCTCGTCCCGATCATCGGCCCGCGCAGCCTCTCCCAGCTCGACAGCTACCTCGGCGCCCTCGACGTCCAGCTGACCGACGAGCACTACACCCGCCTGACCGAGGTCAGCGCGGTGCCGCTCGGCGCACCCCACGAGGGGATCACCGCCTCCCTGGACCGCCTCCAGGGAGGCGCCGCCGACCGCGTCATCGCCCCGGTCGTGCCGGTGGCCTGATGGGTGAACGCGGCTGAGGGCGCGGTGCGCCCGCGCCGCAGCCAGAAGAACAACACAAACTATCTCGTACTGGGAGAAGCCCGGGGCGAGCGGAGACTCCGACCTTTCACGGACGGGACACGGAACGGAGACGACGATGAGGGCTTTCATGGTCGAGAAGTACGGCGGCCAAGCCGGGATGCGCGCCGCCGAGCTACCCGCCCCCCAGGTGGGTGCCGACGACGTCCTGGTCAAGATCCACGCGGCAGGCGTCAACCCGCTGGACCTCCGGATCCGCAACGGCGACTTCAAGGCGTTCATGCCCTACCGTCTCCCGCTCGTCCTGGGCAACGACCTCGCAGGGACGGTCGTCCGGGTCGGCCCGGCCGTCACCCGCTTCGCGGTGGGCGACGAGGTCTACGCCCGGCCCGACAAGGACCGCATCGGCACCTTCGCCGAACTCATCGCCGTCCACCAGGACGACCTGGCACCCAAACCGGCCATGCTCACCATGGCCGAGGCCGCCTCCCTTCCCCTGGTCGCGCTGACCGCATGGCAGGCACTGGTCGAGCGGGCCCACGTACAGCCGGGCCAGAAGGTCCTCATCCACGCGGGCGCAGGCGGCCTCGGCTCCATCGCCGTCCAGCTGGCCAAGGCGCTGGGCGCGCATGTGGCCACCACCGTGAGCACCGCCAAGGTCGACCTGGCCAAGGACCTCGGCGCGGACATCGTCGTCGACTACCGCACCCAGGACTTCGAAGAGGTCCTCGACGGCTACGACGTCGTCCTCGACAGCCTCGGCGGCGAGAACCTCGCCAAATCCCTGCGCGTACTCAAGCCCGGCGGCACGGCCATCAGCGTCGCGGGCCCGCCCGACCCGGCCTTCGCCCGTGAACTCGGCCTGAACCCGGTCCTCCGCCTGGCCATGACCGCCCTCAGTGCTAAAACCCGCCGCCAGGCCAAGCGCCTGGGCGTGACGTACTCGTTCCTGTTCATGAAGGCCAGCGGCGACCAACTGCGCGAACTCACCCCCCTCATCGACGCCGGAAAGATCCGTCCCGTCGTCGACCGCGTCTTCCCGTTCGACGAAACCCTCCAGGCCATGGAGTACGTCGAGAAGGGCCGCGCGAAGGCCGGGAAAGTCGTCGTCTCCCTGACGTGAGCGCGGGCACAGCCCAGCAGGACGCCGAGGCAGCCCGTCACCACGAGAAGCCCAACCCCCACACCCCCGTCCCCCACCACACACCAGGACCCGGCCATGAGCGCATCGTCCGGCTCCCCCACACCCACCCCGTCGTCGTACAAGAACGCGCCGACCCGCTCCGTGTCCGTGCAGGGCGTCAGCTTCGCCTACCGGCAGCTCGGCCCGGACGACGGCGTACCGCTGATCCTCCTCAACCACCTGTCCGCGGTCCTGGACAACTGGGATCCACGGGTCGTCGACGGACTGGCCGCCCGACGCCGCGTGATCACCTACGACAACCGGGGCGTCGGCGCGTCCGGCGGCTCCACACCCGACACCATCGAGGCGATGGCCCGCGACACCGTGCTGTTCATCCGGGCCCTCGGGTTCGACCAGGTCGACCTGCTCGGCCTGTCGATGGGCGGCTTCATCGCCCAGGTCATCGCAGCAGAGGAACCCGACCTCGTACGCAAACTCATCCTCGCGGGCACGGGCCCCGCCGGCGGACCCGGCATCGACAAGGTCACGTCCCTCACCGTCCAGGACATGCTGAAGGCGACGCTGCGGCGCAAGGACCCGAAGCACTACCTCTTCTTCACCCAGACCGAGGGCGGACAACGGGCCGCGCGCGAATTCCTGGCGCGGCTGAAGGAGCGCACGGACGACCGCGACAAGACGATCTCGGTGCCGTCGTTCCTCGCCCAGCTGAAGGCCATCAAACGCTGGGGCCGCACGGCACCGCAGGACCTGTCGCGCATCCAGCAGCCGGTCCTGGTGGCCAACGGCGAGAGCGACCGGATGGTCCCGAGCGTCAACACCATCGACCTGGCGGCCCGGCTGCCCCGGGGTGAACTCGAGCCCCTCTACCCCGACGCCGGACACGGCGGGATCTTCCAGCACCACGACAGATTCGTTCCGCGGGCGCTCGCATTCCTGGAACCGTAGCCAGCAGTCAGACAGGCCCAAGGCCCCTGCTACACCGCCACCAACAAGGCCACCGGCAAGACCATCGACGTCCGCGTCGCCCACCACTTCATCGTCCGCGGCGGCCGCATCGTCCGCTTCGAACAATTCGTGGACACCGCCAAAGTCCGCGACGCCATGACCCCCCAGAACTGACCTTCCGCTGGAGTCACTGGTAACCGACAAAGCCACCCACGCTAGTGCCGCGACCGGCAAGGTTTGCCCGTCAAGGAGCGGCGTCCGGTGCGTGTGATCGCAAGGCGGCCAGAAGTCCATGTAGCGGAGCTACCTGGGCTTGTGGCCAACGCGGCGAGCGCGCGTGCCGGGCGTCGCGACGGGGCAAACGTTGCCGGGAGGGGCACTAGTGACTGACGGGCTGGTAGCTCAACGCCTACGAACGGCCCCTTTTGTGCGTATCACCCCCGTCCCTCAGGGCGAGGCTGAGCTGGCGCTCACGCGAGCGATAGGCGGCCGGCGGTGTCGCTGACGCCTGTTCGAGCTTCGCCGTCAGGAGTGAGTGGTTCAAGCGGCTGGGACCCGCTCGTCCTCCAGCGCGGTGAAGTCGACGTCGAGACGGGTGTCGTAGTCCTCCGGGGGAACCCCGAGCTCGTGGGTGGAGTACACGCCGAACCGGTTGATGTGCTCGGTCAGGTACGGCGAGATCTCGGCCAGGTCCAGCGGGTCGATCTCCCAGCCCTCGGCTTGGAGCTGGCGCACCACGTCGGCGATGTCCAGGGTGTTGTGGAAGATCACCAGGTTGGCGAGCAGCGAGGTGAATTTCACGTCCTTCTCCTGCTCGACCGGGTCGTTGTGCGCGACCGTGCCGCGCTGCCCGAACCGCACCCAGTCGCTGAAGCCGTTGAACGCCTCCACCTTGTTGGTCGCGGCCGTCACCCGGCCGCGCAGCGGCGCGTCCGAGAGATACCGCAGCAGCTGGACGGTGCGGATCACCCGCCCGACCTCGCGGAAGGCGGTGTAGGTGGCGTTCTTGTGGGAGCCGGAGCGCAGCCGCTTGAGCAGCAGTGTCGAGGAGATCGTGCCCTCGCGGACCGAGACCGCGACCCGCATCAGGTCCTTGAAGTGGGTCTCGATCAGGTCCCAGTCGATCACGTTGCGGCCCGCCTCGCCGAACAGTGCGTCGATGTGCTCGTAGGAGGCGCTGCGCGACGGGCGGAAGAACAGGCAGTCCTTCCAGTTGCGGATCCTGGGCATCAGGTGGACGCCATCGCGTCCAGCGTGGAGAACCTCGGGATCTCCAGCCCGGCCTCGACCAGCTTCTCCAGCGCGATGTTGATCAGGTCCGCCGGATTGTTCTTGGACGCCGCCTCGATCCGCATCGTCTCCTCGGCCAGAGCGCGGGCCGCCGGGCCGTCGTAGCGCACCTGGCACCGCTCACGCACCCACGACCGGTACCGCTCGGCCGTCCGGCCCGACGCGTACACCGGCAACGTGTTCTCCGGCAGTTCCGCCGCCCGGCGCACGAACTCCACCACCTGGTCCGGCACGTCGTGCGCCTTAGGGAAGCAACCCATCCGCTGGTAGGACTTCAGCGCCAGCAGCAGGGCGAGCTGGTGCTCGTCGGTGTCCGTGACCTCCTCGGCCCAGACCCGCTCCTCCTCGCTGGGAGTGAAGAACACGTGCAGCTCGCGCGCGGTGATCAGCCGCTTGAACCGCGGATACGCGGTCCTCTCGATCGAGGTCATGCCTACCCCACTCGATGCCCGGTCTCCAAGGCGCCTCACGCCGCGCCCGCGTGATCATCCCGAGCCCACAGACCTGAGAAGATCGGAATCCCGGAATCCCGAACACGAGTAGTTCGGCGGTGGTATAGGGACAGCAGGAGATCAGAACACCAAGATCATCCGATGGCGGCTTTTGGGCTCACGGTGGCTGGACCCCCCGTACAGCCACTACCGGCTGAACGTCACCGAGAACAACGGTGCCGGGCAGCTCCAGTTCGCCGAATGGGAGCTGTGGGCCGGGGGCGACGGGGTGCCGCAGGCGCCGAGTGGCCTCAGCGCGTCGGCGGTCGGCGGGAGCGAGGTCGACCTGTCCTGGAGCGACAACTCCAGCATCGACACCGGCTACCCGGAGACCGGATTCCGGATCGAGCGTTCCGCCGACGGCACCACGTTCCGCGAGGTGGCCACCGCCGCTGCCGACGCGACCGCCTTCACGGACACCGGCCTCACCCCCGGGGCCACGTACGTCTACCGAGTACGGGCGGTCGGCAAGGGCAGTGCCCTGTCGGCCCACTCCAACACCGCCAAGGCGCTCACCGCGGTGTCCGACGAGCCGATGGACATCACCGACCTCGCGGGCACGGTCGCCGATCAGTACAACGTCACCGGCGGCGAGGGCCGCGAGAAGGCGGTGGACAACACCCTCTTCACCAAGTACCTCACCCACAACCCGACCACCTGGCTCCAGTACACGGCGGCGGCCCGGTCGACGGTCATCGGCTACACCCTCACCTCCGCCAACGACGCCACCGACCGCGATCCGCGCGCCTGGTCCTTCCAGGGGTCGTCGGACGGCACCACCTGGAAGACGCTGGACACCCGGACGGACCAGACCTTCTCCGCGCGCTTCCAGAAGAAGGTGTACACATTCACGAACAGCACCCCCTACCGGTACTTCCGGCTGAACATCACGGCCAACGACGGGGCCTCGAGCACGCAGCTCTCCGAATGGCAGATTCTCGGCACCGGCACCCCCGGCAGCGCTCCGGCGCCCGAGGCGCCGACCGGTCTGTCCGTTCGGGCGGTCTCCGGTGACCAGACCGAGCTGACCTGGACCGACAACTCGCGCTGGGAGACGGCCTACCGGGTGGAGCGATCCGCCGACGGCGCCACCTGGGGCTGGTCACGCGTCCTCCCGGCCGGCACCACCCGCTTCCACGACCTCGGTCTCACCGGCAGGACCGCCTATCACTACCGGGTGCGGGCCGAGAACGCCACCGGAAGCTCCGCGTACACGAACACCGCGAGCGCGACGACCGGTGACGCCGGTCTGCCGGCCGTCTGGCAGGAGCACTGGCTGGAACACAACCAGTCGGTCAACCGCGTGCACGACGACAACGACGTGGCCATGTACTTCGACAAGGACATGGACACCTCGCAGACCTGGCTGAACGACTACGTCGGGAAACTGTGGCGGTACACCAAGCAGAACTACGGGAGCTTCGGCAACCCCCGGCTCGCCGCCATCTTCCACAAGGGGAAGTACGGCGGCGGCCACCCCGCCACCGTCTTCGACGCGGACCACGACAACCGGAATGTGATCGACCTCGGTCTCGGCGATTGGCAGGAGAACGACAGCCAGGCCCGGGACATGACCGCGCATGCGATCGGGCACGTGGTCGAGTTCTCCGCCAACGGCGTCGAAGGCTCGCCGTCGTTCCCCCTCTGGGGCGACAGCAAGTGGTGCGAGATCTACCAGTACGACGCCTACCTCGGCGCGGGCATGACGGCCGACGCCCAGCGCTGGCAGGACAAGATGATGGCGAACCGGGACAACTTCCCGCGCGCCAATACGGCGTGGTTCAAGGACTGGTTCTATCCGATCTGGCGCGACCACGGTAAGGGCGCCGTGCTGGCGAAGTACTTCGAGGTGCTGTCGGAGAACCACCAGCAGTACAACGGGTCGTACGCCCGGGACATGAACTATGGCGAGTTCGTGCACTTCTGGAGCGGAGCCGCCGGGGTGAACCTCAAGGCCCGGGCCACCACCGCCTTCGGCTGGCCGGCCGAGTACGAGCAGCAGTTCAAGCAGGCACAGATCGACTTCCCGGACGTCGAGTATCCCCGTACCTGACCTGACCTGACCCGACGTGACCTGGCCTCACCCGACATGACCTGGCCTGACCCGCCCCGGCCTGACTCCACCTGACACGCCCCGGGCCGTCCTGGGCCGGCCCGCGCCGCGCCGGCCGGGCGCTCCCAAGCCCGGTGCCGCGACCGGCGGGATCGACAGACGTGTCCCGCCGGTCGCGGCCCGGGGCCTTCTCCATCGTGTCGAAGCCTTGTGCAGACCCTCACTCACTGCTGACGCGCCAACCTCCGACAAGGCAGACTGTCCACGGCGAATCCGGCAGCAGCGGAGGCAGGGGGAGCTATGGACCCAGACGGCGGGCCGCGCGTACCGGAGCAGAGGGCTCCGGCCGGGCCGGGTGAAACCGGTGAGCTCCGCTTCAGCGTGCTCGGCCCGGTACGCGCGTGGCGTGGCGGCAAGGCGTTGCCGCCCGGTTCGCCGCAGCAACGAGCCGTGCTGGCCGCCCTGTTACTGCGCGAGGGGCGTACCGCGACGTCCGCCGAGCTCATCGACGCGCTCTGGGGCGCCGAACCGCCCTCGCAGGCGCTGGCCACCGTACGGACGTACGCCTCCCGGCTGCGCAAGGTGCTCGGGCCGGAGAGCGGCGCCGGGGCGCCGGGGGCGGAGGCCGACTCCGGCGGGCTGGTCAGCGAGTCCGGTGGATACGCCCTGCGCGTCGGTCCGGAAGCGCTGGATCTGCTGGTCGCGCAGGAACTGGCCACCGACGCCGACAAGGCCCGCGCCGCGGATCAGCGCACCCAGGCACGCGCGCTGATCCATCAGGCGCTGGGCATGTGGGACGGTGAGTCGCTGGCCAACGTGCCCGGACCGTACGCCGAGACGCAGCGCACGCGTCTGGAGGAGTGGCGCCTCCAGCTCATCGAGACCCGGCTGGAGATGGACCTGGAGCTGGGCAGCCACATGGAGACGATCTCCGAGCTGACCGCGCTCACCGCCGACCACCCCCTGCGCGAACGGCTGCGCGAGCTGCTGATGCTGGCCCTGTACCGCAGCGGCCGGCAAGCGGAGGCGCTGGCCGTGTACGCCGACACGCGCCGGCTGCTCACCGAGGAACTGGGCGTCGACCCGCGCCCCGAGCTGGCCCGGCTCCAGCAGCGCATCCTGCGGGCGGACGCCGAACTCGCCGGCCCCGCGGAGGACGCCGACCAGCCCGCGGCCGTCCCCCGGCCCGCCCAGCTCCCGGCGACCGTGCCCGACTTCACCGGCCGCGTCTCCTGCGTCCGGGACCTGGGCGCCCAGCTCGCGGGCGCCGGCGGGACCGTGATGGCGGTGTCCGCGCTCGCGGGCATCGGCGGGGTCGGCAAGACGACGCTCGCGGTCCACGTGGCGCACGAGGCGCGACCGCACTTCCCGGACGGACAGCTGTACGTGGACCTCCAGGGCGCCGGCGGGCGGGCCGCCGAACCGGAGACCGTCCTCGGATCGTTCCTGCGCGCGCTCGGCACGCCCGACAGCGCGATCCCGGACTCGCTGGACGACCGCTCGGCGCTCTACCGCTCGGCGCTGGACGGCCGTCGCGTCCTGGTCCTCCTGGACAACGCCCGCGACGCCGCCCAGGTCCGGCCGCTGCTGCCGGGCACCGAGGGCTGCGCGGCGCTGGTGACGAGCCGGGTCAGGATGGTGGACCTGGCGGGCGCGCACCTGGTCGACCTGGACGTGATGTCGCCGGAGGAAGCGCTCCTGCTGTTCACCCGCATCGTCGGCGAGGAACGGGTGGCGGCGGAGCGCAAGGCGGCGCTGGACGTGGTCTCGGCGTGCGGGTTCCTGCCGCTGGCGATCCGTATCGCCGCCTCCCGCCTCGGCGCCCGCCGCATGTGGACGGTCTCGGTCCTGGCGGAGAAACTCGCGGACGAGCGACGCCGGCTGGACGAACTCCAGGCGGGCGACCTGGCGGTCAAGTCGACGTTCGAACTCGGCTACGGCGCACTGGAGCCCGCGCAGGCCCGCGCGTTCCGCCTGCTGGGCCTCGCGGACGGCCCGGACCTCTCGCTCGCGGCGGCGGCGGCCATGCTCGACCTGCCGCCGCGCGTGACGGAGGAACTGCTGGAGTCGCTGGTCGACACGTCCCTGCTGGAGTCGGCCGCCCCGGGCCGGTACCGCTTCCACGACCTGGTGCGGCTCTACGCGCGTGTATGCGCGGAACGCGACGAGGACGCGTCGTCGGTACGGGCGGCGGCGCTGTCGCGGCTGCTGGACTTCTACCTGTCGACGGCGGCGCGGGTGTTCGCGCTGGAGCGGCCGGGGGACCGCGTGGTCGACGACCTGGAGCCGACGGCGCACGAGGGCCTGTCGTTCAACGACCGGCAGACGGCCCTGGACTGGCTCTACACGGAGGCGGACTGCCTGCTGGCCTGCGCACGGCAGGCGGCCCTCGGGGGCCGGCCCCGGCGCGCCGCCGACCTGCTGTGGGCCGCCAAGGACCTGGCCGAGTCGGGCGCCGACGCCAAGCAGTACGAGGGCGTGGCGCTGACCGCCCGCGAGGCCGCGCACAGGGCGGGCGACCAGCGCGCCGAGGGACGCGCCAGGGCCATGCTCACCAACGTCCACCTGGTCGCGGGACGTTACGACGAGGCGGACGAGGAAGCCCGGCAGGCCACCCTCCTCGCGCGAGCGGCAGACGACCGCACGACCATTCCCTGGGCCGACAACGACCGCGGGATGATCGCACTGATCCAGGGGCGGTTCCAGGAAGGTGAGTCGTTCCTCCTCCAGGCGGTCGAGGCGTCCCGTACCGACGGGAACCTGATGCGGGAAGCGAGCGCCCTGGTCAACCTCTCCCGTCATCAACTCCTCGTCAACCAGACCGAGAAGGCGATCGAGCTGGCGGAGCACTGCATCGGCATATACGAGCGCATCGGGGTCCCGCTGCGCCTCGCGAACGCCCGCTACGCCCTGGGGCTGGCGCTGACCCGCGCCGGCCGTTACGACGCGGCCCTGAGCCAGCTCGACGAGGCGCTGTCCACCTTCGGCAAGAACCGGCAGCGTCTGTGGGAAGGCGCGTCCATGTTCCGGATGGCCGAGGCGCACCTGGCCGCGGGCCGGCCGGCCCGGGCGGCCCAGCACGCCGAACAGGCCCTCGCGTACGGCTGCATCGGCGGTGACCCCATCCGGGCCGCCGTGCTGACCGTACTGGGCAGGGCACTGTCGAGCCTCGGCCAGACGGACCGCGCTCGGGTCTGCTGGCAGGAGGCGCTGACGCTGTTCGAGCAGTGCGGTTCCCCCGAGGCGGACGGCGTGCGGCGCCTGCTCAGCCCCGTCAGCGCGGCCTGAGAGCCCGCACCGCGTCGGGGCGTTCATCAATTGTTTATGCCAACCCGGCATGCTCAGGGCATCGATTCGTCGCGACGGGGGTCAGACGAGTCGTCGGAGGACACGGAGCCATGGTGAGCCTCCTGTTCCCTGTCGGGCGGCCTTCCGGGGGAGCCGCCTGGCAGGGGATGCCCAAGCCCGACCGCACGAGCAACGGGGGAGAGAAGACATGAGCGAGAACAAGGAAGCGATCAGGACGCAGGATAATCAGATGCCCGCGCCGCCCGCGGACGAGATCCTGATCACCATGGACAACCAGATGCCGGCCCCGCCGGCGGACGAGACCACGCGGGACAACCAGATGCCGACGCCGCCGCCGGCGGACGACGCGGTGACCACTCTGGACAACCAGATGCCGATCCTCCCCGCGGACGACGACGAGACCATCACCACGCTCGACAACCAGATGCCGATCCTGCCGGCGGACGACGACGAGACCATCACCACGCTGGACAACCAGATGCCGGCACCGGCCAGGCCCTGACTTTTCCTCAGGGGGAAGCGACCGCGGCGGCGCGGAGGGGGAGCCGCCGCGGTCGTGCGGACTCGCGGGGGATGCGAGAAGAAGGGGTCGAGCGCGACGCGCTCGACCCCTTTGCCGTGCCCGGACCCGTAGCCGGCCGCGGACCCGGCCGCCGCCTCAGACCTCGACTTCCGCGCTCGCCTCGCACTTCCGTACCCGGGACACCTGGCGCGGGCTGTCCATCCGCACCTTGAGCGTCTTCGACTCGCCGCCCGCCAGGGCCACTTCCGTGTCGCCCGTGTCGACGAGCGAGCCCGACGCGTCCCGGAACTCCACGTCCACGTCGTACGTGTCCGTCAGGCCCGCGCTCGCCGGGGCCTCGACCGTCACCGTCGCGTACGTGACCGCCTTGCGCTTGCCCTTCGCCTTGCTGACGCAGCTGACGATCCACGCCTGGACCTCGGAGGTCGCGGCGGGCGTGGGCTCGCCGGTGTACGAGCCGCCCGACGAGCCGTGGTCGTCGTCATCGTCGTCGTGGTCCCGGTGCGAGCCCGAGTACGAACCGTTGCTCTTCTTGGAGCTGGAGCAGCCTCCCCCGCCGCTGCCGCCGCCGCTGCCGCTGCTTCCTGAGCCCCTGCCCTTGCTCTTGCCGTGCGCCGCCGACGAGAACCCCGTCAGCGCGAGCACCACCGCGACCAGTACGGCCGCGAATTTCAGACGTCGACGCATCATGAAGGCCGAGCCCTCCCCCGTGTCTCCAGCCCTGGCTGGATCTGTACCTGTCAACCAGCGGCGACACCCTAACAGCGCCGCCGCACACGCGTACGACGGCGCGCCAGGGCAGCGGAGCGCGGCGGCAGGGGCCCGGCTCCGGCCCGGCTACCGAGCCGCCCGCCCCGTCGCCGTCCCCTTCTCCGCGTCCAGCGCGTACACGCACCGGTCCTTGCTGCACGCGTACACCACCCCGCGCCTGGCCACCGGCGATCCGGTGATCTCGCCGCCCGTCGCCAGCTTCCAGCGCAGCTGGCCGCCGCTCGCGTCCAGCGTGTAGAGGACGTGGTCGGCCGAGCCGAAGTGCAGCCGGCCGTCGGCGGCCACCGGGGAGCCGACGACCTCGCCGCCCGCCGCGAAGCGCCACTTGGGGGTGCCGGTGACCGCGTCCAGCGTGTAGAGCGCGCTGCCGCTGCCCACGTGCACGTTGCCGTCGGCGACCAGCACCGGCTCGATGGACTGCCGGGACTCGGTCGCGATGCGCCAGCGGTCCTTGCCCGTCGTGGCGTCCAGCGCGTAGACCGTACCGAGGTAGTCGGCCAGGTAGATCCCGCCGCCCGCGACGGCCGGGCCGGGCGCGAAGGCCGGCGGGGAGAGGAAGACGGCGGGCGCCTCGAAGTGCCAGCGCACGTGCCCGCTCGCGATGTCGACGGACAGCACGCGGGCCCCGGCCGAGACGTAGAGGTGGCCGTCGGGGGCCGGTCTCATCCGTACCGGTACGCCCCCGCAGGCGGCGGCGTCCCCGATGGGGTACGACCAGAGCTCGGCGCCCGAGCGCGCGTCCAGCGCCCGCAGCCGGGCGTCCTGCCAGACGTACACCGTGCCGTCGAAGATCGCGGGTCCGGCCTCGGGGGTCTCGAAGTCGGTCTGGGCGCCGGACAGGTGCCACAGCCGCTCGCCGTTCGACGCCTCCCACGCCTGGACCC
Organism: Streptomyces hebeiensis; assembly: GCF_052983195.1. Classification (NCBI taxonomy): domain Bacteria; kingdom Bacillati; phylum Actinomycetota; class Actinomycetes; order Kitasatosporales; family Streptomycetaceae; genus Streptomyces; species Streptomyces hebeiensis. The sequence goes on along the minus strand of NZ_CM129812.1, from coordinate 4,499,190 downwards.
CGCCGCCGCGCGTACCGGTGACGACCGTGCCCCGGTCGACCTTGAGCGAGTACACCCAGGCGTCGGTCTGGAGCCGCCAGCGCTCCGTGCCGTCCGTGCCGTCGAGCGCGTAGAGCGTCGGCCCGTCGGAGGCGTGGATACGGCCGTCGGACACCGCCATCGCCCAGGCCACGTCCCGCGTCTTGAACTGGCGGCGCCCGCTGGCCACGTCCAGCGCGTGCACCTCGAAGGAGGTGACGTAGAGCAGGTCGCCGTCCACGACCGGGGTCCCCCAGACGTCGTTGGACATCCGGAACCGCCACGGCCGCCAGCGGGCGGGCGCGCCGGCCGCGTCGGGCGGCCGGTTGGGCGGTGGTACGGGCGGCGCGACCGGGGACGGGGCCACGGCGGACGGGGCGCCCGGGGGCGGCACCGCGAGGGCCGCGTCCGCGCCGGCCAGCCCGGCCGGGGGGCGGATCCAGCCGGTGGCCGGGCCCGCGTCGCCGGGGAACATGCCCCTGGTGTCGGCCGCGCGCGGTCCCGGCCCGATCGCGACGGCCGAGCCCGCGAGCCGGACCGGCCCGCCGGGCGACGCGTCGGCATCGGCGGACGGCCCGGCCGGGGACGGCGACGGGGCCACGGCCGAGGGCGCTCCCCGGCCGGCGCGAGCGCCGGCGCCGGGGCGGGCACGGGCGGCCGGTGCGCGGGCGGCGGCGGCACGGCGGGCGCCCCGCCGCGCGGTCCCACGGGCTCCTCCTGACGTACGCGCTCGCCCCGGCCGGCCGGACTCCCGGCCCGCCCGGGAGCGCCACGGCCGCCCGCGCGCCGCTGCTCGATCATCGCCGTGGCCCGGCCCGGCAGCCAGGCCGACGCCGTACCGCTGTCGTCGTCACCGCCCGCCGCGAAGAGGTGCGGCGCGAGCTGCGCCTGGAGATCGGCGGGCGTCGGGCGCAGTGACGCGTCCATCTGCATGCAGGATTCGATGAGGGGTCTCAACTCGTCGGGCAGCCCCTCCAGGTCCGGGCCCTCGCGCAGCAGCATGAAGACCGTCTCGACCGGGTTCGCGCCGTGGTAGGGGGCATGGCCGGTGGCCGCGAAGACGAGGGTGGAACCGAGGGAGAAGACATCGCTCGCGCCCGTCACGCTGCGCGAGTCCCGCGCCTGCTCGGGCGACATGTACGCGGGCGTGCCCACCGCGACGTTGGTCATGGTCAGCCGGGTGTTGGAGACGCCGGAGGCGATGCCGAAGTCGATGACGCGCGGCCCGTCCTCGACCACCAGGACGTTCGACGGCTTCATGTCCCGGTGGACCAGGTTCGCGCCGTGGATCGACTGGAGGGCCTCGGCGATGCCCGCCGCCAGCCAGCGCACCGCCTGGGCCGGCATCGGACCGCACTCGTTCACTATTTCCTCGAGCGAGGGGGCGGGGACGTACGCGGTGGCCAGCCAGGGCACGGCGGCCCGGGGGTCGGCGTCCACGACGGCGGCGGTGTAGAAGCCGCTGACGGCCCGGGCCGCCTCCACCTCACGCGTGAAGCGGACCCGGAACAGCTGGTCCTCGGCGAGCTCGGTGCGTACGGTCTTGATCGCCACGCGGCGCCCGGACGCCGAGCGCGCGAGGTAGACCAGCCCCATGCCGCCGGCGCCGAGCCGCCCCAGCACCTCGAAAGGGCCGATGCGCCTCGGATCGTGCTGCGTCAGCTGCTCCACTTGCCTTGCCACCTCCCCGTGCCGGGCCACAAGGTACGGCCCCATGCCCCCTGATTCTTCCTGCCGGAGGCGGCGGTTGCGAACCCGGGGGCGGATCGGGGTGTCTCATGCCGATTCGGACACGTTCCGCCCCCGGCCGCCCTCCGGGACGCCCGACGCCGCGTGTTCCGACGCCCCCGCCCGGATGTCACGCGTGGGGCTTCGGAATCGGTTCCGTATCAGTGAGGACCGCGAAAGACGCTCCCTGGTTGTCCACGAGGACCGCCGTCCTTCCGTGCTCGATACCGAAGGGCGGCGCGGTGACCCGGCCGCCGAGGCGTACCGCCGTCGCCACGGTCCCGTCGCAGTCCGCCACGGCGAAGTAGCTGAGGAAGTGCGGCGGCATCTCCGCCGGGAAGGCGTCCGTGATCACGCTCCGGCCGCCGATCGCGGTGTCGGGGCCCGGTTCCGTACCGGCCGGTGACCAGGTACGGAAATCGACGGAGGCACCGGGAGGACCGGGCGGGACGCCGGAGCCGGCGGAGCCGGAGGAGCCGGAGGGGCCGGAGGGGCCCGGGAGATCCGTCGCTCGGAAGCCGAAGACGGACTCGTAGAAGGGATCGACGCGATCCTTGTCGCGCGTGTATACCTCGGTCCAGCGGAACGAGCCCGGCAGGCCCTTCTTCTCGAAGCCCTCGAAGTCGCGGGCCTGCCAGAGCCCGAAGACCGCGCCCGCCGGGTCCGCCGCCAGGGCCATGATCCCGGCGGTCCCGACGGCGACCGGATCCGTGATGAGCCGGCCGCCCGCCTCCCTGATCCTCCTGCCGGTCCGGACGACGTCGGGCGTCGCGAAATGGACCCCCCAGGCGGTGGGCATCCGGCCGTCCCGCTTGGCGATCAGTCCGGCGACGCGCAGGCCCCCGCTGAGCGCGTCGGTGTACCGCCCGTGCTCCGCGCTCCCTGGCGGGCCGAACGTCCAGCCGAAGAGTTCCCCGTAGAAGCGCTTGCCCGCCTCGAGGTCGGGGAGCGACACGTCCACCCAGCACGGCGTGCCTTCCGCGAACGCACCCATGGCCGGATCCTTCCTGTGCGGTGCCCCCTCGTAGCCGCGCGTGGCGCCCCTCACAGCCAAACTACGGGGCGGGGAGCCGGGCCGCATCGGGGCGCGGGCCCCGGCCGCCCAGCCCGGCGGCCTCGCCGAGTCCGCCGGGGTCGCCGGAGCCGAGGGGGCCGACGGGGCCGACGGGGCCGCGCGCAGCGTGAAGCCACAGCCACCCCGGGTTATCCACCGAAGTTATCCACAGGATGTTGATAACACTATTCCCTCGACGGCCCTCGTCAGGACCACTGCCGTCCGGCCGCCGCCCGTTTGCCGCCCCCCGACCGCCCGGTTACCGCCGACGGGCGCCCGACTGCCGCCCGGAGCGCCGGATCGTGACCGAATCATGGCCGATTCCCCATTTGCACTCGGCCGAATCGCGCTCCAATCCCCCCTCGGTAAGCTGACGTCATGACAGGACAAGTGCGCACCGTCGACGGCCGCGTGGCTGGTCGACGCGGACAGGCGACGCGGCAGAAGCTGCTCGACTGTCTCGGCGAGATGCTCAGCTCCTCGCCGTACCGGGACGTCAAAGTCATCGATGTGGCCCGGCGGGCGGGCACCTCACCCGCGACCTTCTACCAGTACTTTCCGGATGTCGAGGGCGCGGTCCTCGAAATCGCCGAGGAGACCGCCAAGGAGGGTTCCGGACTCACCGGGCTGGTCGCCGGCCGCTCCTGGGCGGGCAAGGCCGGCTGGCAGACGTCGGAGGACCTGGTCGACGGGTTCCTCGACTTCTGGCGTAAACACGACGCGATTCTCCGCGTGATCGACCTCGGCGCGGCGGAGGGCGACAAGCGGTTCAACAAGATCCGCATGAAGGTCCTCAACTCCGTCACGCACTCGCTCACGGAGTCGGTCAAGGAACTCCAGTCACGGGGCAGGGTCGACAAGGACGTCAACCCCGCGGCCATCGCCGGCGCGCTGGTGGTCATGCTCTCCTCGGTCGCCTCGCACCAGAAGGGCTTCCAGGGCTGGGGCGTGAAACAGGCCGAACTGAAGCCGAATCTGGCCCTGTTGGTCCACCTGGGCATCACCGGCAGGAAGCCCGCCAAGTAGCCACGAACCAAGTCGGCGAAACGGCCGGCGGGCGCGGTACGGGCGCGCCCTCTCCTCCGTCCTGTCATGCCGGCGGTGGGTCAGCGAGCTGACTCACCGCCGGCGTTCCCGTTTCGGCCCCCGCGCTCCGGCCCGCGCGTCGTCGAGGACGACGGCCGTACGGAGCACCGCAGGATGGGCCCCATGAACGAGCACGAGCCCCGCAGCGGGCCCCGGACCGAGAACGAGCCCGAGCAGGAGACCTTCCGCACGCTCCTGCGCGCCCAGCCGGTGTGGGACACGGAACTGCCCGCCTTCGACGCGGCGGCGGCGCCCGCCGCCCCACTGCCGCTGTTCCACCGGTGGTTCGCCGAAGCCGTGGCGGCGGGCCAGCCCGAACCGCACACGATGACGCTGGCCACCGCCGACGAAGAGGGCGGGCCGGACGTACGGATCCTGATGCTGCACGACGCGGACGAACACGGCTGGCACTTCGCCTCGCACGCGACCAGCCGCAAGGGCCGCCACCTCGCCGCCCGACCCCGGGCCGCGCTGGGCTTCTACTGGGCGGCGCAGGGCCGTGCCGTACGGATCAGGGGCGAGGCCGTGCCCCGCGGCCCGCGCGAGAGCAGCGCCGATCTGCACGCCCGTTCCACGGGTGCGCTCGCCTCCGCCCTGGTGGGCCGCCAGAGCGAGGTGCTCGCCTCCCGGGAGGAACTGGCCCGCGCGAGCCGTGCGGCCTGGGAACGGGCGGAGCGGGAGCCGACGGCCGAGGCGGCGTCCTGGACGGCGTACGTCCTCGTGCCGTACGAGGTCGAGTTCTTCCAGGGCGACGCGCGCAGGCAGCACGTCCGGCTGCGCTACCGCCGTGAAGGGGACGGCTGGGCAAAGGAGTTGCTGTGGCCGTAGGGCGTGATCCTTTCGCAACCTTTTTCCTTCTTGACCGGGCCCCAACAAGTGAAGCGCCGATTACGCTCGGCTCTCATGGCCGCCGATCCCTCTCCCGCGCACGACCTTCCCGTCTACGTCATAGGGGCCGGCCCCGGCGGGCTCGCCGTGGCCGCCGTCCTGCGACGACGAGGCGTACGCACCGTCGTCCTGGAGAAGTCGGACGCCGTCGGGGCGTCCTGGCGGCGCCACTACGCGCGTCTGCGACTGCACACCACCCGCCGCGGGTCCGCGCTGCCCGGGCTGAGGATGCCGCGCTCCTTCGGCCGTTGGGTGGCCCGCGCCGACGTGGTGCGCTACCTGGAGAAGTACGCGCTGCACCACGGTCTTGACGTCGTCACGGGTGTGGAGGTGACCCGCGTGGAACGCGCTCCGGACGGCCCCGGCTGGCTGCTGCACGCCACCGGCGGACGGCGGTTGCGGTGCCGCGCGGTGGTCGTGGCCACCGGCTTCAACCACACCCCGCGGCTGCCCGACTGGCCCGGCCGCGCGTCGTACGGCGGCGAACTGCTGCACGCGAGCGGCTACCGCGACGCCGGGCCGTACGCGGGCAAGGACGTGCTCGTCGTCGGCGTCGGCAACACGGGCGCGGAGATCGCCGTCGACCTGGTCGAGGGGGGCGCGGCACGGGTGCGCCTGGCCATCAGGACCGTGCCGCACATCGTGCGCCGCACGACGGCGGGCTGGCCGGCGCAGTCGACGGCCATCCTGATCCGCCGCCTGCCGGCCTGGCTGGTCGACCCGGCGGCGGCGGTCCTGTGCCGGATCTCCCTCCCGAACCTCGCCGCCCAGGGCCTGCCGCGCCCGCGGACGGGCCTGTACACCCGGGCCCGCCAGGGCGCGATCCCGGTGCAGGACGTGGGGCTGCTCGACGCCGTGCGCAAGGGGCTGGTCGAACCGGTGGCGGCGGTCGAGTCCTTCGAGCACGACAAGGTCGTCCTCACGGACGGCAGCCGCGTCTCCCCGGACGTCGTCATCGCGGCGACGGGGTACGTACGCGCGCTGGAGGGCCTGGTGGGCGACCTCGGCGTCCTGGACGCGCGCGGCCGGCCCGTGGTCCACGGCGCCCGCAGCCCCAAGGGGGCGCCGGGCCTGTACTTCACGGGCTTCACGAACCCGATCAGCGGCATGCTCCGCGAAATGGCGATCGACGCGCGGCGCATAGGCAGGCGCATAGCGAAGTCGCCGGCGGCCTGACCGCCGTCCGCCGACGGGCCCCGGTCACGCCCTCCCGCCGACGGGTCCCGGTCACGCCGTCCGCCGGCGGGCCCCGGTCACGCGCTCTCCTCCCACGGGACGCGCGCGGTCAGGTGGAAGACTCCACCGGGACGCCGTTCCGTGGCCAGTGTGCCGCCCAGCTCGGACAGGCGCTCCTTCAGCCCGGACAGGCCGGTGCCCGCACCCCCTTGGGCCTCGGGCGCGCCGTCGTTCTCCACCGCCAGCAGCACCGCCCCCGGGCCGGCGGTACGCAGCCGGACGTCGCAGCGCGAGGCGCTCTGCGCGTGGCGGAGCACGTTCGTCGTCGCCTCGCGCACCACCCACCCGAGCGCGGCCTGGATGTCGGCGGGGAGCCGGGCCGCCGGGCCGTCCTCGATGCGGCAGGCGATGCCGGCCGCCTCCAGCACGGATCGCGCCCCGACGAGTTCGGTGTGCAGGTCGGCGGTGCGGTAGCCGCGTACCACCGACCGGATCTCGCGCTGCGAGTCCTGCGCGATGCGCTGCACCTCGATCATCTGGTCCACCGCCTCCGGCCGTCCCCGCCGCGCCAGTTGGACCGCGAGCTCGCTCTTGAGCGCCACGACCGCGAGGTTGCGGCCCAGTACGTCGTGCAGGTCACGGCCGAAGCGCAGCCGCTCCTCCGCCACGGCGAGGCGTGCCTGCGTCTGCCGTGCCGCGGCCAGTTCCTCGATCAGCCGGACGCCCCAGCCGGTGGCCCGGACCGCCATGGCCATGAACGGTGCCATGAACACGGCGGAGCCGATCACGAGCGCCAGTGTCGTCCCGGAGAGCCCCGCCACCATGGTGCCTCCCGTGACGCAGAGCGAGACCACCACGACCAGCGTCGCTGCCGCGCGGCGCGGCAGTGCCAGCCCGGGAGGGCCGGCGTAGAACATCAACAGCCAGACCAGGTAGGGCGCCAGGGTCGGGCCGTCGATGCGGCCGGTACCCAGCAGCACCCATCCCAGGACCGCCATGGCCACCGTCACGGTCGTGTACAGCGCGACGAGCCGGTCGGGCCGGGGGCCGAGGCCGAGGTAGTGGCGCAGGCCGGCGCGCATGAGCGGCACCTGGGCCGCGACATGAGCCACGCACAGTACGGCGACGGATGTCAGCGCGGGCGCGTCGATATCCGTCTGCGCCAGCCAGAGCGCCCACAGTCCGGCTTCGACGAGGGCGAAGCACACCAGGGTGCCGAGTGCGTACCGGCGGTACCGGCCGGGCCCGTCCGGACCGCCGAGTCGTTCCACCCAGTAGTTCACGTTCGTGATCCAAAGCTCACTCGTCACGAGTCCGTTGTACCCAATGGCGCGGGCCCCGGCGGAACCACCACCGCACCCCGAGGGCCGTCGGGCCGGCCGCCGCGCGGGGAATTCTTCACGCATCACCGGCCACCCTCCCGCCGACACGGGGCGGGTGGCAGTGCGGCCTGTCACGGGTTCGCATGACATCTGTCATGTGGTCCCGTTCCATGGCGGACCTCGCTCCGTCCCGGCCCCGCCGTGGCGGGCCCGGACCGGCGTCGGAAGCGCCGTGGCCGGCCCTACCAGGTGGTGAGGTCCGCCACGTGGACGCAGTGGCGATCGGACATGTCCGTCACCCACCGTTCCTCCTCGCCGATGAGTGAGGGCAGGGCAGCCAGCAGCGCGGTCAGCCCGCCGGTGAGCCGCACGTCGGCCGCGATCAGGCCGTCGGCCCTCTCGGTGGCGAGGTAGAGCCGCATGCTGGCCTGTCCGGTGAAGAGGAATCCGCAGAGGGCGGGGCTCGGCGGAGTCTCGACGAATGGCCAGGCCAGCGTGCGCAGCACGCGCAACACCTGGTCGTCACGGGTCGGTCCGGCCGCTTCGAGGACAGCGGTGTCCACTGCGGCCAGGGGCATGCCCATGACGAACGCGTCGGTGCGGGGGTGAGCGCCGGATACCAGGGTGCGTGTCCAGCCCAGCACCAGCGGAGCGGTGACCGGCTCGTCGTCCTCGTCCGACAGCGGGATCTCGAAGACGGTCAGCTCTCGCGGGGCCACCGCGTCGGCGGCGCCGGTCACGACCCGGACCGCGTCCGGCGTCGGGAGGACGCCGCGCAGGAAGGCGGCCCCGGCCAGGGGAACCGCGGTGTAGTCGAGCAGGAAGCGCGTGACGTATGCCTGTTGCTCGACAGTCTCCCGGCAGACTCCGCTCACCCGTTGACCGTACCCCCGTCGGCAGATTCGTTCCTGGACAGGCGCACACAGGCCCCCGGCATCACGTAGGGGCCGCTGTCACGCGCGGGCCTACCGGGCGGGACAGAGCAGATCGGGAGTAGCGCGGTTCGGCGAGCACGTCACAAGGGCGAGGGAGTGGAAGACAGTTCCCCTCAGGTAGTGGCCGAGGGACACGTCTCCGCCCCACGTCAGCCGCTCGACCGCGCCCTTCACCAGAAGAACCAGTCTGGTCACTTCCCGATCCTGCTCAGAGGCGAAGCGGGGCGCGAACTCCGCGAGTTGGAGGCCCAGCCACTCGCCGGCCTCCGTGGGCTCCTCCCATGTCCCTCGGATCATCGAGGGCGGTTTCATCAGCCAGTGCGCCGTCTGGATCGGGGGCACGTCGGTCGTCGGGAACACGGCCACGGCTTCTCGGTACCGGTCGAGTACCTCCTTCTCGCTGCTCGCGGTCGGGGCTTGTCCGGGCGGTCTGCGGACGCTCTCCCGGTCGAACGTCTTTTTCTCCCCGGCCCATGCGTAACCATGGTGGTGCACCGCTGCTCCGTTCCGAAAGATGACGACGGCCCCGTCCCTCGGCGTGAGGGCAGGGCCGTCAGTTCAGGTGGTGCCGTGGATCAGGCGGAGAGGTCGAAGCGGGCGGGGTCGATCCCCGCCGCGTCCAGCTCGGCCGTGGTGAAGCGCAGCGGCTCGGCATCCGGACGCTTGCTGTCGCCCATGGCCCACGCGTCCGGCCCGATCTTCGCGAGGGTCACGCACGCTTCGCCGTCCGGGTGGGTATTGCCGCCGCACGCCTTCGAGAACTCGGCTCCCCCGATAGGGAGCCCGTACAGGTCGGTCATCGTTGCGTCCTTCCTGATCTGCCGACGGCCCAGAGAGGGCCGTCCTCCGTCCGTAGTGGACGGAAGTCTTGGAGTGGGGCTCAGGGAGCGGAGGGCGCCCGCAGCGCCTCTGAGATCTGCTCAATCGCATCAGCCCGGATCATCCCCAGTTGGGCGTATGACTGTCCGCTGTGGGTCACTATGGGGCGGACGCCGCTCCACGCGGACTCGGGAACCCCGAGTGCAGCCAGTGCCGCGCGTACGGACGCCGTCGCGTCCGTTGCCTGAGACCTGGTTTCCCTCCACGTCCGCATGTCCATCAGTGGCCGGTCCCGTGCATCCGAAGCAGAATGTTGCAGTCAGCAACCGTGGTGCTGTCGCGCTCCATCCGCGCTGCCTTCCGGAGCTGGCCGAGCCGCGTGCACTCGGGGCAGCCGGGTACCGGACGAGGCGCAGGGCGCTCCTCCCGGATGGGCAGCTCTACCGGTACTTCCTGCCACCGCGTGGGTTCTGTCCTCGTCACCGTCGCGCCCTCCCTGTCGCCTCCGAGGTCGATGAACAGACCGTAGGGAGCCGGGTTGTGAGGGGGCCACGCGGTTGCACGCGGTTGCACGGATTCACCCGAGGGAGGCGAGAGCCTTCATGATCAGGGCGCGAGCTTCGGCTCCGCGCACGGCGGACCGGGACAGGTCGGAGAAGGCTCGGAGGTACGTACGGATCTCGCCGGGCGTGGTCAGGTTGATCTCTGCGGTGAGGGTCTCCACCGCCACCTGTCGATCGTCGAAGGCGTAGAAGGCTTCGAGCGGCCAGACGGTACGGCGGGCCCTTGCCGGGATGATGCCGAGCGATACGTTCGGCTGCCCCATCACCGAGAGCACATGCTCAAGCTGGCCCGCCATCGCGGCATCGTCGCTCACCCGGTAGTAGAGAACCGTCTCTTCGAGCACCAGGGCGAACCGATGGTTCCCCTCCCGGATCACGCGGGACCGTTGGGTTCGAGCCTGCACGGCGTCGGCCACGTCGTCCGGTGTCCCCTGGAAGGCCGTGATGGACCGTAGAAGTCCAGTAGCGTAGCCGGGTGTCTGGAGCATCCCCGGCATGACGTTCGAGGCGTAGACGCGAAAGGAGCGGGTCCGCTGGTACAGCGGGACGGTCTGCTCATGGACGCGCCGCATCCCGTCGCGGTGGATCTGCCGCCACTCGACGTACATCGTCTCTGCGTTCCGGGACGCAGCGATCAGATCGGCCGCGTGATCGTCGGCCCCGCAGGCAGCGCACCAGGCACGGATGTCAGCGTCCGACGGTGGCGTCTTGCCCCGTGCGATCCGGGATGACTTCGACTTGTGCCAGCCACACCGAGCGGCCAGCTCATGCCCTGTCAGGCCGGCGTCTCGCATGAGGCCCTGCAAGCGGGCAGCCACAGCGCCTCGTGCCGCTTGGGCGCTGGAAAGCGGAGAGGAAGGCATAAGCTGACCGGTCAGGAATCAGACGGCGTACTTCGCGTGTGGGACGGCTCGCTCCCACACCGCTTCGAACGCCGACGCGCACAGATCAACTACGGCAGGCTCTTCCGTCTGGTCAGTGTGGACCCACCGGCCGACGCCGTCGAAGACGTTGAACTGGACAAGGCGGCCGTCGAACAACCAGAAGTCGTTGCCCGGCAGGGCAAGGTCCGAGGCGCTGCGACGGGGCAGCCAACGGATCTGCTCTCCGGCCGCCACGTTCGTGAAGGTTCCCGAGTGCTCGAAGGCGATGTAATCGCTGACCGGCTCCGAGACGATGCGGGCACGTCGGATGACCACACCCTTGGCCGTGACCTCTTGGACGAGGTCGAGCCAAGGGCGCCACCACGAACCCCGGTCCTCCGGGTCGAGCCGCCGCCCTCGCTTCCATGCGGCGAAGCCTTCGACTTCGTTCTCGACGCCGTACGCGTCGCGCATCTCAAGGTGCACGGCTGACTCCCGCACCGACCTGATGAGGTCAGAGAAGTCAGTCAGACTCTGCGACACGGAGCGCCTCCCTGAAAAGCGGGATCATCCGCTTCGGAACCCTGATCACCGACTCGTGCCCGGGGATCGGCACATCCCGCGAGCTCTCCCCTGTGGTCTGCTCGTCTGCCGTCCACCCTTGAATCACAAGATCCTTCGACTCCTGGTCCACCCACACAGCGGGTGAGCCGTGATCTCCGGACTCGGGATCTTTACCGACGAACCGTAAGGCCATGGTGTCCCTCCCTGTCGAGCACGTTGCGCCGGGTTGCACGACCTCCACTCTGCCGGACAGCGCTGGTCAAGGGGGCCGGAACCGGAGTGTTCGACAGAGGGCGGGGCAGTACCGTCCAGGGTGGTGCGTGAGTCGATGTCGGTGCGGACGTTCACGCGCCGCTTCCGGGAGGAGGCGGGGCTCAGCCCGGGGCAGTGGCTGGTACGTCAACGGGTCGAACGGGCGCGGCAGCTGCTGGAGTCGACCGATCTGTCGATGGACCAGGTGGCACGGGACGCGGGGTTCGGCACGGCGCAGTCGTTGCGCCAGCACCTCCAGTCGGTGCTGGGCGTCCCGCCGACGGTCTACCGCAGGACCTTCCGCACGGGCTCGCCCTCGGACCGTACGGGCACGAACGGCACGCGCACGGACCCCGCGGGCGCGGACGGTTCGTTCCCCGGCCGCGGGGACGCGGACCTCGCGGACGTCGGCCGTACGAGCATGCGACGGTGAGCCGGCGAACCGGGTGAACCGGTGGGCGCCGGGCCACCACCCGGCCCCCGGGATCCAGGATCCGGGGGCGGGCGCCGGCGCCGGCCGCGACACGCTCTCGCCGAGGACGGCGAAGACCGTGGTCCGCACGCGCACTGCCGCACGCCGCCCGCCGCTCCGCCCTCGACGTCCCCTCGCGGCGCATCGCTCATCCCAGATTGATCAGACCGAGTGAACCCGTCAACACGCACTCGTCCCGGGCCGCGTCACGCGGTACGCGGCACCGCGCACGACGGCTCATGGCCGGCCGGCCCACATGCTTCCGCCGCGCCCCCCGGCGCGCTCGTGTCGACCTCGCACCAGATGCGTTTTCCGACCCCTTCCGGCTGCCAGCCCCAGCGGTCCGCGAGTCCGTCCACCAGCTCCAGGCCCCGGCCGCCCGTTTCCTCGCTCCGCGCGTGGCGCGGCTCCGGCGGGCTGGCGCTGGCGTCGGCGACCTCGACCCGTACCGTGCCCGCCTCGGCCGCGCCGGGGCCGAAGAGCACCCGCAGGACGGCCGGACAGCCGGTGTGCACCACGGCGTTGGTGACCAGCTCCGAAATCAGCAGGATCAGCGTCTCGGCCAGCGGCTCGTCACTCTCCATCCCCGAAATCCCCGAACCGGCCAGCCGGGACCGGGCCCATCTACGGGCCCGTCCCACCTCCGCGGGGTCCGGTCCGACCTCCAGCTGAACCTGAAGCACCTGCACCGCTCACACCATCCGAACCGGCGGACACATCGCCTTGCGCCTCGACAGGGTCCTCGACAAGGCGTCACGCAACGTGACTCCCTTGCGAGAGAGCATGGTTGACGTACAGTCACCGCAACAAGCGCTTCGGGCATATTCCAGCGCGAAGGAGTACGCGTAGCGCATACTGTGCGACGCACGCTGCGGGGAGTCGAACAGGAACGCGTCGAGCGCCCCAGTACGGCGCGAACGGCGCGCATCCGGACCACCGGCGCCGCCGTACCGGCAACACCGCGACCGTCGCGCATCCGAGCCATCCGCACCCGACGGAGCGTACCGGAGGCGGGGCACGACTCCGGGGTGTGACGGCCCGCGTAAGGACACAACCCGGTATCGGCCGGGCACCGGCCTCGACACCACGGAGAGTGACACAACAGGACGTCGAGGCCGGGGCCTTCGGCGTGGTCGTCCTCGCGCGACAACGCCCCGTCGGCGAAGACCGAACCAGAGCCGGAGCGGGAGCGGGAGCCGAACCTGGAGCCCGAAACGGATACCGGAAGCGGAAGTGGCCGGTGCCCGCCAGGGCCGGCAGGGGCCGACCAGGGCCCCAAGGTGCCGGTCAGAGCCGGCAGGGGCCGGTCAGGGCTCGGGCGTCACGTAATACGCGGCGAAGCCCGCCAGGATCTCCTCCTCGTGGATCCGGCCGTCACCGTCACCGTCCAGCCACGAGGCGGCCGCCGCGGCGGACTCCGGTGCCACGCCGAGGACCCGCAGCGCGCGTTCGGCGGCCTTCGGGGTGACGCCCGCGCCGTCCTCGTCGACGATCGCGATCAGCGCGTGCAGGAACGGACGGGCGATCTCGGCGAACCGCCGCGGGTTGTCGCGCAGCCGCTTGACCGCGCCGGTGACGAACTCCTGCCTGCTGACCCGCTGGTCCCCGTCCACGTCCGCGATCCCGGCCATGCCCTGCCAGAACGCCTCGGCCCCGCTGTAGAGCGCCTGCCCCTTGTCGGAGCGGGCCGTCGTGCCGAACTCGGCGAGCAGTGCCGCCGCCGCCCCGCTGAAGTCCTCACGGTCGATGTAGCCACTGCCGTCCTGGTCGAAGGCGGCGAAGCGGGAGGCGATCTTGCCCTCGTATTCTGCGCTGTCCATGGCGGGAGCGTACGACGACGGGGCCCCGGTCCGTGTTCCGTTACGCGGAGAGCGGCTGGGCCCGGTCGTCGACGGCCGTGGAGACATCGGGATACACCTCGAACAGACGGCGGACACCGAGAGCCGCGAGGACACGGTTGACGTGCGAGCCGTCCTCGGAGCCGCTGGCGGGCAGGATCAGGCGGAGCCGGCCTCGGCAGGAGTGCAGCAGCCGACGGGACGCGATCAGTACACCGACCCCGCTCGAGTCGCAGAAGAACACCCGGGAGAGGTCCAGCACCAGTTCACGCCGGCCCGCGGCGACGGCGTCGTGGACCCGCTGCCGTACCTCGGGCGTGGTCACCAGGTCCAGTTCGCCTGTGATGTGCAGCACGGTCCACGAGCCCTGCTCGGACTCGTCCACCTTGAGCGTCACGCGCCTGGCCTTTCCTCGGGGTGATCCGGAAGAGGCTGTGGAAGCGGCTGATCCGGAAGACGTCCTTCCTCATCCGCCCCTGCCCCACTGCCCTCCCACGAAACTAAATGAGCGACACGCGCGACGGCAGAGGGCCCCGTACCGCACCCGGCCGCGGGAGGGGCGCACTTTGCCGTAAAGGGGCGTGCGCGATCTGCGCCTCCCACTACATTCGAAGTGACGGCGGGCTTCGACAGGGCAGGGCAGGGCTGGGGGTCGTATGGCGAAGGACACACCTCCCCGCTGGGACCGCAGGATGCAGCAGCGGCTGGCACGGGGCGAGGCGGCGGCGCTCGGTGAGCTGTACGACCGCTTCGCGTCCTTGGTGCACGGCCTCGCCCAGCGCGTCCTGGACGACGACGAGGCCGCGGACCGGGTCACGCGCGAGGTCTTCGGCCACGTCTGGGAGCACCCGGACACCTACGACCCGAAACAGGGCTCCCTGCGCGCCTGGGTGGCCAAACTCACACGGCGGACCGCGGTGCGGCACCTGCGGCAGGCGGAGGCGAAGGCGTACGAGGCGACGGGCGAGGGCACGGAGGAGGAGCTGGAGGGGAAGATCCTGCAAGCCGCGGCGGCGGCCCGCGCCGACTACATCATGCGGTCGATGCCCGCGCCGCTCTGGAACGCGCTGGAGTTGGCGTACGTCCAGCGCAGGAACTACCGGCAGGCCGCCGAGGACCTCGGCGTCACGGAGGACGAGGCGCGCCGCCGCCTGCGGCTCGGCCTGCAGCTCCTGTCCACGGCCAACACCCGGGCAGTGGACGGTGCCCGGCCGCCGGGGAACGGACACCCGCTGTGACGGGCCCGTTGGACGGCGGCCCGCGTGAAGGCCGCGTACCGGACGGTTCCCCGGACTCCCCGCGCCCGGCCGAGGCGGAAGCGACGTCCACGCCCGTATCCCCGCCCACACCAGCACCACAACCGACACCGCCTCTGACGCACAAAGTGCTCGCGTCGCTCCTGGGTGCCTGGGCCCTCTCCGCCTGTTCGGCCGAGGAGACCGCCCTGGTCGAGGCGCATCTCACCGAGTGCGGCGCCTGCGCGGACGAGGCGCTCCGGCTGCGCGACGCCGTGGGGCTGCTGCACAGCGAACGGACGCTGGACCTCGACCCGATGCTGCGCGCCCGGGTGCTGGAGAGCTGCCTCGGCCGCCGGCCGGCGCGCGTGCCCGTCCCTGACTGGGCCGCTCCGTACGACGCCGAGGCCGCGCGGCTGGACGCGCTGTTGCGGGACTTCGGCGACGCGGAGTGGCACGCGCCCGTGCGGCTGAAGTGGTTCCAGGAGGAGCGGTCGGCCCGCCGCAGGACGACCGTCGCCGGGGTCATCGGCCATCTGATGACCGTCGACGGCCTGGTCGTCGGCGCGCTCGGGCTGGACGACCCGCTGGGCGCCGACGCCCCGGCCGACCCCACCGAGCGGACGGAGATCTACTGGGGTGCCACGACGGAACCGCCCACCCGCGCCGTGCACGGACCGTGGCGCGACCAGAGCCACACCCTCATCCGCACGGTGTCCTTCGCGGGCCGGGGCGTCGCGGACCTGTCGGTGTCGTACGGGGACCACTTCGCCCTGCCCCTGCGCGACGCGCTGCTCGACCGCGCCTTCGAGTGCTGGATCCACGGCTCGGACATCGCGGAGGCCGTGCACTACCCGTACGCCCCGCCCTGCGGCGCCCATCTGCACCGCATGATCGACCTGGCGGTCCGGCTGCTCCCGTCCGCGCTCGCCGCCCGCCGCCGAGGCGGCCTGGCCGGCCCGGCCCGCGACCTGGTCGCCGCCGGCTCACCGGGCCGGAGCCTACGGCTGGACGTCGAGGGCCCCGGCGGCGGCGAGTGGTTCGTCGCCCTGGACTCACCGGCCGCCATGGGCTGCCGCGAACGGTCCGTGGCCGAGGTCGCGCTGGACGGGGTCGAGTTCTGCCAGTTGGTGGCCGGTCACATCCCGCCGGAGGAAGCGGCGGCGGGGCAGGACGGCGACCGGGAGGCGATCCGGGACGTGCTGTACGCGGCGGCGGCGATGAGCCGGCTGTGACGGCGGTCGACAGGTGACCGGACAGCCGCCGGGCGGGCGTGCGGGTCCGGCCCGAACGCCGGGTCCGGCCCGAACACCGGGTGCGGACCGAACGCCGGGTGCGGCACGTCTGCCGTACGCGCCTGCCGACCAGTCGGCCGAAGACGCCTCCGGCCGGTCGAGCCGGGTCAGCCGAAGACGACCGTGCGGTGACCGTTGAGCAGGATCCGGTGCTCCGCGTGCCACTTGACGGCGCGCGCCAGCGCCTGGCACTCCACGTCCCGTCCGACGGCGACGAGTTGTTCCGGGGTGACCTGGTGGCCGACGCGCTCGACCTCCTGCTCGATGATCGGGCCCTCGTCCAGGTCGGCCGTCACGTAGTGCGCGGTCGCGCCGATCAGCTTGACGCCCCGCGCGTGCGCCTGGTGGTACGGCTTCGCGCCCTTGAAGCTCGGCAGGAACGAGTGGTGGATGTTGATGATCCGGCCGTTGAGCTCCTTGCACAGATCGTCGGAGATCACCTGCATGTAGCGGGCCAGGACCACCAGCTCCACGCGCTCGGCGCGCACCAGTTCCAGCAGCTCCGCCTCGGCCGCCGCCTTGGTGTCCTTGGTCACCGGGATGTGGTGGAAGGGGATGTCGTAGGAGGCGACGAGTTCGGCGAAGTCCGTGTGGTTGGAGACGACGGCGGCGATCTCCACCGGCAGCGCGCCGGTGCTCGCCCGGAACAGCAGGTCGTTCAGGCAGTGACCGAACTTGCTGACCATCAGCAGGACCCGCATCCGCTCGTCCGCGCGGTGGATCGCCCAGTCCATCTGGAAGGAGTCGCCGACGGCGGTGAAGCTGGCGCGCAGCTTCTCCACGGTGGCCGGCGCGTCCGCGGAGAAGTGCACCCGCATGAAGAACAGGCCCGTGTCGTGGTCGCCGAACTGCTGGCTGTCCTCGATGTTGCAACCGGTCATGAAGAGGTAACTCGACACGGCGTGCACGATGCCCTGCTTGTCCGGGCAGGACAGGGTCAGGACGTACTGACCGGAGGCGGCGGCGGAAGCGGGCGACGGGGCCGGCTGCGGGGCGGTGCTCATGACCTCAAAGGATCCCACATCCGGCGAACCCGTCCGCGCCCCGCCCGCGCCCCGTCCACCTGGTCCGCCTGGTCCGGCGTTCCGGTCACGCGCCCCGGTCAGGCGGTCCTGGTCAGGCGGTCCTGGTCAGGCGGTCCTGGTCATGATCCGCAGCACGTCCAGTGACACGGGCAGCACGTCCGGGTCGTCGCCGTCGCTCAGCGCCAGCCGCACGTGCGCCTCCCGGGCCGCCTGCACCGCCTCCGGCCAGCCCGGGTGCTCCAGGTACGCGGAGACGGGCGCGTCCGCGCCGGCCTGGTGCATGATCCGCAGCACGCGCAGCACGGCGGTGTCGACCAGCGCGGCCTCCGTCGCGTCGCGGAATATCGTGCCGACGTACTTCTCGGCCGACCAGTTGTCCAGCCAGGTGTCCTCGACGAGCCGGTAGACGGCGTCGGTCACGTCGCCGTACCCCTCCAGGCCGGCCAGCCAGTAGTCCTGGTGGAAGACGGGATCGGAAAGCATGTGCAGCGCCGAGCGCACGTTGCTGCGCCAGCGCCACCACGGCATGTCTGTCAGCGGCATGCCGCCCATGGTGGAGGAGCGGCGGCCACGGCGGGAAGAGTTCTCGGTACCTTGCTGCACGATCGAAAACTCTACGGACCGTCCGGGAGGGATCCGGCGGACCCCCGTAATTCACCTCGACGTCACCAACCGTCGACATCGTCTCGCCGCACAGTTACCCGGCGGACGGAAGCGTGCATGACTATGACCGGTTGGCGACGCTTCTCCCTTCTCCGTCCCGTCGCGGGGCGTGCGATACGGGTCCTCTGTTCGGCAGTGGCGGGAGCGACGCTCGTCACGGGCTGCGGAATCCTCCCGGGCGTGGCAGGTGGCGGCGGGGATCCCGTCACCGTCATGACCTGGGCCCCGATCGGCACCAACGCCACGAACATGCCGGGCATGCCGGCCATGGCCAAGGCGTACGCGCGCTGGGTCAACGCGTCCGGCGGCATCAACGGCCACGAACTGCGCGTCCTGACCTGCAACGAGCGCAACGACGGAGGGGCGGCGGCGGACTGCGCGCGGCGGGCCGCCAAGGAGAACGCGGTCGCCGTCGTCGGGTCCTACAGCCAGCACGGCCGCGAGTTCATGGCGCCCCTGGAGGCGGCGTCGGTCCCCTTCCTGGGGGGATACGGCATCACCGACGAGGAGTTCAACAGCTTCCTCTCCTACCCCGTCAACGGCGGCCAGGCCGCGCTCATGGCCGGCAACGGCCGCCAGCTCTCGCGTGACTGCGACGGGACCGCGCTCGTACGGCCCGACACCATCAGCGGCGACGACCTGCCGGACCTGATCGACTCCGGCCTGGCGAAGGGCCGCCGGGCCCCGGCCGCGGACCTCCGGGCGGCGGAGGACGCGACGGACTACACCCGCGTCGCCGAGCGGGCGCGCGAGCGCGCGGGCGACGGCGGCTGCGTCACGGCCGTGCTCGGCGAACGCACGGAAACGTTCTTCGACTCCTACCGCCGGCTGCCCGAGGACGCCCGGGACATCCGCATCTCGTCGGTCCTCGGCAGCGTGGGCCAGAGCCTGATCAACCGCACGGGCGGCAAGGACGGCCCGTTCGAGGGCGCGTACCTCACGGGCTGGTACCCGGTGGCGAGCGACCCGGCGTGGCAGCCGATGCGGAAGGTGATCGACACGTACGCGTTCGGCGACGACGCCATCGATCCGGCGGACCCGGGGGTGCAGACCACCTGGATCGCGTACACGGCGCTGAGGGCGGTCATCGAGTCGATCGACGGCGACGAGATCACGGCCGGCAAGCTCGTGGACGCGCTGGACCACGGCGTGAGCGTCGACACGGGCGGGCTCACCCCGCGCCTGCGGTGGCGCTACGAGGACATGCTGGGCGTGCCGGGCTTCCCGCGGATCGTGAACGCGGACGTGACGTTCCAGGTGGTACGCGAGGGACGGCTGGTGGCGCAGCGCCGGGGCTTTGTGAACGTGAGCGGAACGCTGGGGTGAGGCCGGCGACCCGCCTCGCCCTGTCACCGCCCCCGCCCCGCCCCACCGCTACAGCTGCGTCGGCTTACGCGGCGTCAGCCCGTACTTCGTCGCCACCGCGTTCCACAGCTGCGACGCCTTCTGCTTCGCCGCCGTCGCCTCCCCGCTCGCCTTGTTCCCCTTCGCCGCTTCCTTCGTCGCCTTCGCGTGCCCGCCCTTGCAGACCTTCTTGCTCTTGGCCTGCTTGGCCCACTGCGCGTAGTGGTCGTCCGCCGAAGCCGACGCCTCCCACGCCTCGTTGAGCGACGACGTCAGTTCGGCGTGGTCGGGGAGCTTGTCGACACTGAGGTCCTTCAGACGGGCCACCAGGTCACGGCGCTGCTCCGCCGCCCCGTGCAGGTCGGTCGCCGCCTTGTCCAGGTTCTCGCAGGACTTGATGGACTCGACAGCGTTGATCACCGTCGACCGGCTGTTGTTGCTGTCCGCGAGCAGCTTGTCGAGCGCCTCGGCCTGCGGCTGCGCCGGGTCGGCGGGGGGTTCGGTGGTCGCGGGGGCGGTGGGTGAGCTCTCGGCCGTCAGCGTCTGTTTCTCGTTCTGCGCCGACTTCCCGTCCCCGCCGTTCATCAGCGCGCCCGCGCCCAGGCCGAGCACCGCGCAGCCGATGACGACGGCCGCGACCACCGGCACCTTGGAGGAGCCGCGGCGGGCGTCGCCACGCCCGCGGGATGCCCGTCTCTCCGGCGCCGGCGAGGGCGTCGGGACCGGTCCCGGCGGCTGGGCGTGCCGCTGCGCGTGCGGAGGCTGGGCGTGCGAGGGCTGGGCGCGCGGCTGAGGCTGCGCCCGGGAGGGGGAGGCGCCCCTGGCCGCGCCCGGTCCCGGCGCGGCGGGACCACCCGCGCCGTACGGCGGCAGCGGCTGCGTCATGTCCGCCCCCTGCGCCCCGCCGCCCTCCGCTCGGAAGAGATTGTCGAACTCCGGGGGCGGCTGCCGGTCCTCCGGCGCCCCTGGACGTACGTCGTACGGTGCGGCGGCGGGCCGCTCGGGCGCGGCGACCGGCGGGAGGAACTGCGTGGCTTCCGAATCAGCGCCCTGATGCGGCGGCATCGGCGCCGGCGCCTCGGGGACCTGCGGCGGCCGCATTATCTGCGTGGCCTCCGCACCGCTCTCCGGCGGCAGCACGCCGGGCCCGACGGGGCCGGGCGCCTGCGGCACCGGTGCGATGAACTGCGTGGCGTCCGAGTCCGAGGTGGCGGCCACGGGCGGCAGGTACTGCGTGGCGTCCTCCACGCCCGGCACGGGCGGGGTCTCCGCGGGCAGCGGCAGGCCCTGCGCCGGCGGAGGCAGCGGGGCACCGTACGAACCGCCACCGTGAGGCAGGTCCCCCTGCGGAGATCCGTACGGCTGCCCCTGCCTCTGGGGCTGCCCGTACGCCTGGGGCTGCCCGTACGGCTGGGGCTCCCCGTACGGCTGGGGCTCCCCATACGCCTGGGGCTGCCCGTACGGCTGAGGTTCCCCGTACGCCTGCGGCTGCGGTTGCTGGGGCGGCTGCGGCGGTATCTGCTGCTGCCCGCCGTACGGCTGCGGCACCGTCTGGCCGTAACCGCCCTGCCCGCCCTGACCGTCCTGCGCGTCCCAGGGCTGCCCCCACTGCTCACCGCCCACCGGTCCGGGCAGCGGCGCGGAATCGGGCATCGGCGCGGCCGGGGGCGCGGAAGCGGGCGCGGGCGCGGACGAGCGCGCGGGCGGGTCCTGGTCCGCGGTCGAGCCGGGGATCCAGGGCCCGCTGCCGTCGCTCGGCAGCACGATGCCTTCGTACGTGATCCGAGCGGCCGGTTGCTGCGGCTCATCCCTCTGTCCGCTGTGCGTCACCGGGACTCCTACGTGTGGAACGTGTGGACTAACCGAATCGTCGGCTCACGCTACCGGGTGAATCGAGCGCTCTGCCACGCACGTCGATCCGGTAACGAATCGGTCCCGGTGAACCTCGTCACCTGGCATGAAATCGCCCGGGACATCCGGAACTTGACCGTTCATTCGCACACGGCCGTCACCGTCTCCTCACGTCCCCCGCACACCCACCGGTCATCCCCCGAAGCCCACGGCCCGGACCGGCCGCCGGATCCGGCGCCCCGGATCCGGCGCCCCGGACAGCTCGGCACCCGGCGCGCCGGGTGCCCCCGGCGCCCCGCCCTTCACGCCGCCTGGATCTCCAGCCGCGCCCCGAACTCCCGTACCGCCGGCTCGCTCCCGTACGGCTCCAGCCGCTGCTGGAGGTCCTCCAGATACTCCGCCCCCCGGCTGGAGCGCAATGTCCCGAGCAGTTCGACCGCCCGGGTGCCCGTGTGGCACGCCTGCTCCACCTCGCGCTGCTGCACCTGCGCCGTGGCCAGCAGGACCAGCCCGATCGCCCGCCGCCGCGCCCGGGACTCCGGATGGCCGTCCAGCGAGTCCTGGGCGTGCTTGGCCGCCTCGTCCGGGCGGCCCAGGTCGCGGTAGCAGTGCGCCAGCTCGTCCGCGAGGTAGGCGTGACCGAAATGGGCGATCCAGTCGGGATCGTCCGTCCCGGCCCCCGTCCCGGCCCCCGTCCCGGACCCCGCGCCGGGCCCTCCGCCGGAACCCCCGACGGATCCTCCCGCGCCCCCGGCGGCCCCCTCCCCCGCCGCCTCTCCCGCGCGATCCAGCGCGGTGACCGCGCGGCCGATGGCCGTCTCGCAGGTACGGGCATCGCCCATCAGCGCGTGTCCCCGCGCCTCGGCGGCGAGGAACATGGCCTGCGCGCGCGGCGGCACGTGTCCGCGCGCGCCCTCCTGGGCCGCCCGGGCGAGCTGCGCGATCTCCCGGGGGTTGCCGAGCTGGGCGGCCAGATGGCTCATCGACGCGGCCAGAACATACCCGCCGTACCCCCGGTCGCCCGCCGCCTGGGCCAGCCGCAGCGCCTGGATGTAGTAGCGCTGGGCGAGGCCGGGCTGGCCCGTGTCGACGGCCATGTAGCCGGCCAGCTCGGTCAGCCGGGAGACCGCCCCGAACAGCCGGCGTCCGACCGATTCGCGGTACGAGCCGGACAGCAGCGCCGAGACCACGCTGTTCAGGTAGTGCACCACGACCGGGCGGACGTGGCCGCTGCCGAACCGGTGGTCCAGCTCGATGAGCGCGCTCGTCATGGCCCGTACGGCGTCGACGTCCGAATCCCCCACCCGGGCGCCCGTGTTGCGCGCCACAGCCGTGTCCGCGCCGGTGATCAGCCAGTCCCTGCTGGGCTCGACGAGCGCCGAGGACGCCACCGCCGACCCGGACAGGAAGTCGCGGCGCCCCACGTCGCTGCGCCACAGCTCACAGACCTGCTCGATCGCGCCCAGGACGGTCGGCGAGAACTGCAGCCCCACGCCCGAGGCCAGGTTCTTGCCGTTGGCCATGCCGATCTCGTCGATCGTGACCGTACGTCCCAACTTCCTGCCCAACGCCTCGGCGATGATGCCCGGCGCCCGGCCGCGCGGCTGCTGGCCGCGCAGCCAGCGCGCGACCGAGGTCTTGTCGTAGCGCAGGTCCAGCCCGCGCTCCGCCCCCACCATGTTGACCCGTCGGGCGAGCCCGGCGTTGGAGCAACCGGCTTCCTGGATGAGCGCCTGGAGCCGTTCGTTCGGCTGACGCGCGACGAGTGGCCTGGCTGCCAATTGGAACCCCCTGTGACCGCGGTGATCGACTCAGTGATCACTGCCCGGCGAATACGCGGAGAATGCGCATATTGCATGCACATGTTCGGCGATGACGGAAATATTCGATGATTGAACTAAGAGGCTGGACCGATCAGTCGGAAGCCGCGGCCTGCCTCGGCCGCGCGCTGCCCACGTGCTGCCCATATGTTGTCGGACCCCCGGGGGTGGCTACCCCCCTTCCGCCACACCCCTTCCCGCGCGCCCCCGCCCATGCCTCCATGCGCCCCGTATGCAGGGTCGATGCGCCACGGCGCGTCGCCGTGCGCCCGTAACCCGGGGTGGTACGGGGAGTTGTGAATGCCGTGGAAGAGAGCATCGGAGTCACGGGTGAGGCACGGATCGCCCGACCGCCCGCGGACCGGACCGGGCGGATCCCCCAACAACGCGGTGACCAGCTGCTGGACAGCGCGGTGCGGTACGCGCGGGAGCGGCACTGGGACGTGTTCCCCGGCACCTGGCTGGAGGTCCTGGGCGGTGCGGAGCGGTGCTCCTGCGGCAGCGCCGACTGCCCCGCGCCGGGGGCGCACGCGGCGGGGGCGGACTGGGCGGCACAGGCGACGGGGAGCGCGGTGGGGGCGCGCAGGCTCTGGGCGTCGCGGCCCACGGCATCGGTCCTGCTTCCGACGGGGCGCGCGTTCGACGCGCTGGAGGTCTCGGAGTCCGCGGGCTGTCTGGCACTGGCCAGGATGGACCGGCTGAAGGTGACGCCCGGCCCGGTGACCTGCACACCGCACCGGAGGATGCTGTTCTTCGTGCTGCCGGGCGCCGGGCCGAAACTGGACGACCTGGTACGGGGGCTGGGCTGGCCGCCGCACTCGCTCGACCTGCGCGCCCGGGGCGAGGGGGACTACGTCGCGGCCCCGCCGACCCGGATCGGTGGCCGCGGGGCGGTGCAGTGGGCGCGCAGGCCGACGACGGCGAACCGCTGGCTGCCGGACACGGAGGACCTGATCGGCGCGCTGGCGTACGCGTGCGGCCGGGAGGCCGCGGCGGAACGGACACGGGAGCGGGCCCGCCCGCCCCGTCGTACGTAGGGTGGACCGACGGCGGCCCGTGGCCCGCCCACCGTGTTCGTGAGCGGGCTCGCGACGAGCGCGGACATCCGGCGCGGCGGTGGCCGGGGGAACGGCGAGCGCGGGCCGGCGGGCACGCGGGACGGCGGGCACGCGGGACTCTCACAGGACACCGAAAGGCAGCGCTCATGCCGGAGCAGGCACGGGACCACACACCGGACCGGGCACCGGAAGGAACCGGCGCCCCGGCACGTATGCGGGACGACGGGGCACGGGACGACGACGGGGCGGGTGGTGCGCCGACGGCGCCGCCCGCCGTGCGCGTGGAGGGGCTGTGGAAGCGCTTCGGCGAACAGATCGCCGTCGCGGGCATCGACCTCGCGCTGCCGGCGGGCCGCTTCATCGGCCTGGTCGGCCCGAACGGCGCGGGGAAGACCACGACGCTGTCCATGGTGACCGGGCTGCTCAGGCCCGACGGGGGACGCGTGACGGTCGCGGGCCACGACGTGTGGCGCGACCCCGTCGAGGTGAAGGCACGCATCGGCGTCCTGCCGGAGGGGCTGCGTCTCTTCGACCGGCTCTCGGGGCGCGAACTCCTCGGCTATACGGGACGGTTGCGGGGCCTGCCGGGTGCCGAGGTCGACAAGCGGGCCACCCAACTCCTCGACGTACTGGACCTGGCGGGCGCCCAGCACAAGCTCGTCATCGACTACTCGACCGGTATGCGCAAGAAGATCGGGCTGGCGGCGGCGCTGCTGCACAACCCCGAAGTACTCTTCCTGGACGAGCCGTTCGAAGGCGTCGATCCGGTCTCGGCGCAGACCATCCGGAGTGTGCTGGAGCGCTACACGGGCTCGGGCGCGACGGTCGTCTTCTCCAGCCACGTGATGGAACTGGTGGAGTCGCTGTGCGACTGGGTCGCGGTCATGGTGGCGGGCCGCATCCGCGCGCAGGGCACGCTCGCGGAGGTACGGTCCGACGCACCGTCGCTCCAGGACGCGTTCCTGGAACTGGTCGGCGCGCGGGGACTGGACAGAAGCGGGTCGCTGGACTGGCTGGGAGGTGCGCGATGACGCGCGCCGCACACCGGTCCGGGGACGACGAACCGGCCCGGGTCCCGGGGGCGGCAGACGCTTCGGGGCAGCCCACGGGAGGCCCCGGACCCGGGGCGGGCGCGGGGGCGCCCCTCGCCGGTGCGGCCTCCTCCGTCCGTACCGGCACCTCCCCCGACCGAACCGGCACCTCCCCGGACCGAACCGGCACTTCCCCGGTCGGTACCGGCACTTCCCCGGTCGGTACCGGCACTTCCCCGGTCGGTACCGGCACCGTCGCCCGTACCGCCCCCCGCGCCTCCATGGCTTCCGCCGCCTCCGTTCTCGTGCCGCTCAAGCTCTCCCTCCTGCGCAACGGGCTGCGGCAGTCCACGGGCCGCACCGCCGCCTACATCGCCTCCGGCGTCCTCGCCCTGCTCGTCGCCGCCGCGCAGCTGCTCGGGCTGGTGCTGCTGCGCGGGACCGCGCACGTCGGCACGCTGACCGTGCTGCTGACGGCCGTACTCGCCCTCGGCTGGGCGGTGATGCCGCTGTTCTTCCCCGGCGGCGACGAGACGCTGGACCCCACCCGGCTGGTGATGCTGCCGCTGCGCCCGCACCCGTTGACGGGGGCGCTGCTGGCGGCGTCGCTGGTGGGGATCGGTCCGCTGTTCGCGCTCTGCCTGCTGGTGGGTTCGGCGGCGGCGACGGCGCGCGGCGCGGCGGGCACGGCCGTCGCGGTGGTGGCCGTACCGCTGGCGCTGCTGCTCTGCGTGACGCTGGCGCGGGTGGTGGCGACGGCCAACATCCGGCTGCTGACCTCGCGCAAGGGCCGCGATCTGGCGGTGCTGAGCGGCCTGGTGATCGCCGTGGGCGTCCAGGTCGTCAACTTCGGCGCACAGCGCCTCGGCGAGGCCGGCGGGCTCGCCGCCCTGGACCCGGTGGCGGCGGTCGTACGGTGGCTGCCGCCCGCCGCGGCGACGGGCGCCGTGGCCTCGGCGAGCGAGGGCGCCTACGGGCGTGCCGCCGGGCAACTGCTGCTGTCCGTGGCCGCCTTGGCCGTACTGCTGCGTTACTGGCGGCGGTCACTGGTGAGGCTGATGACGGCGCCGGACAGCTCGACGCTCGCGGCCGGCGAACCGGCCCGTAAGGAAAGCACTCCCGCCCTGGAACGGCTGTTGCCCGAGGGACGTACGGGCACGGTGATGCGGCGCGCGCTGCGCTACGTCTGGCGCGATCCGAAGACGAAGGCTGCCTGGATCACCGCGCTGGCCATCGGGTTGATCGTGCCGCTGTTCAACGCCCTCCAGGGCAGGGGCACGATCTACTTCGCGTGCTTCGCGGCGGGGATGCTGGGCATCCAGATGTACAACCAGTTCGGTCAGGACACCTCCGCCTTCTGGATGGTGGCGATGACCATCTCCTCACCGCGGGACGCCTACCTGGAACTGCGGGCGCGGGCACTGGCCCTGTCGCTGATCACGCTGCCGTACTCGGCGCTGGTCACGGTCGCCACCGCCGCCCTGCTGGACAACTGGCGCGCGCTGCCGGAAGCGCTCGGCCTCTCCTTCGCGCTGCTGGGCGCGATGCTGGCGACGGGGGCGGTGGCCTCGGTCCGCTTCCCGTATTCGATACCGCAGGACAGCGGCTACAAGAACGTGGCTCCGGGCCAGGCCGGGCTCGCCTGGATCTCCATCTTCGGCGGCATGCTGGGCGCGGCCCTGCTGTGCGCGCCGGTGATCGCGCTGACGATCTGGCTCCATGTCGCGAGCGCTGACGGCCCGACCTGGATCCTGCTGCCGCTGGGTACGGCGTACGGGGTCCTGGTCGCGGCCGTCGGCCTCCGCCTGGCGGCCCCGCAGGCGGCGGCGCGTCTCCCGGAGATCCTGACGGCGGTCAGCAAGGGCTGAGACCGTACCGGAGGGGCCGTACCGGAGGGGGCCGATCGTGGTGAGGAGGGGCGGGGCCGGGACTTGGACGCGCCCTCACCACGACCGGCCCTGGTCCCCGCGCCCCACAGGCCAACGCGCCTCACGAGGCCGGCACGCCGTCCAGGAACGGTTCGATCACCGCGCGCCACGCCTCCGGCTGGTCGTAGTGCACCAGGTGCCCCGCGTCCGTGACCTCCGCGTACTGGCCGCGCGGCAGCACCCTGACCATCTCCGTGGCCTCCGCGCGCCCCAGTTCGCCGTCCAGGCCACGCACCACCAGCGTGGGGCACTCCACATGCGCCAGCTCTTCCCAGTGGGCCTCGTAGACCCAGGTCTCCCTGGTGATGAGCATCTGGCGCCGGGAGAAGACCGGACGCCAGCCGTCCGCGCCCTCGGTCATCACCTCGGCGAAGAACTCGCCGCGCGACGGGCTGGGCCGCTCGACCCAGGGGTCGTCCTCCCCGAACCACTTCCTGACGTCCGCGAGCGTCGCGAAGGGCACCGGCCAGGAGCGGTACCAGTCCTCCCACTCGCGCTGGGACGCCGCGCCCAGCGCGGAGGCGCGCATGTCGCAGATCACCAGGGCGCGCACCAGGTCGGGCCGTCTCGCGGCGAGCTGCCAGGCCGTGAGCGCGCCCATGGCGTGGCCGATCAACGTCACGGGCGCCAGCCCGAGCTGCTCTATCGCGGCCTCGGCGTCCGCCATGTACGCCTCGCGCGTGTAGGGGCCCTCCGGGGGTTTCTCGCTCCTGCCGTGCCCCCGCTGGTCGAGCGCGACCGCGCGGTGCCGGGCGGCGAGCCAGCGTGCCGTGGACGCCCAGTGCGAGGCGCGGCCCATGAGCCCGTGGAGGAGCAGGACGCCGGAGGTCCGGGCGGGCTCCTCGTCCCGTCCCGCGTCCCCGCGCCGCTTGGGCGGGTCGGCATACTCCCAGGCGGCAAGGCGTATGCCATCCGCTCCGGTGACATCGATGCGCTGCACCATCTGTCCCGGCACCCCTTTCTGAGTGGTCGAGTCGGATACAGCTGTGGCCCAGGGGCGTCCAACTCCGCCAGACTATCGAACTCACATTCGAACATGGGGAGACGAGCGGCAACACCGCTCGTTCGAGTGACCACGGTCAAGGATTGCCGGACGTCGCCCGGGGGAGATCTTCTGCGGGAGGCGGGCCGCTCGGGGATGACGGCCCGAAGGGGATGGCCTTGAGAGCTCGGGGCTCCGGGTCAGCGCGGGGGAGGGCGGGCTCCGGTGCCTCGAGGCACCGGAGCCGCAGGCGCGCGGCAGCCGTGAGCGGGAGAGGCGGCAGGGCCCGCAGGCTCGGCAGCCGGGAGCACACTCCTTCACGCGGCAGCCGTGGGCGCCCGTGTCGAGGCCGTGTTCCGGAAGCGGCGCCGTCCGCCCGAAGGGCGGGACTCCCGAGACACGGCCCGGGCCACGGACCGGTCGGCGTGCGCTCACCCCCCGGCGCATACCCCGCTCCCTCCCCGGCCACGGTTTCAGGGGCCCAGCCGACACCCCTTCAGGTCATATGCCCCTGCCACAGCCTCCCATGTGATCCGCCCCGTCCGCTGCCCTTCGGACCGGATTCCGCCTCGGCCACCGTGCGCCCGACACGCGTGACACGGCCAGGAGGCAACAACACGGCTAAGGGCCGGCCCGGCGACGGCGATGACACGGCCCGGGGACAGACGGCCGTAACGGCCCCGGAGACCGGTGTCAGCGCCTGCCTCCGGGGCCGGAGGCCGGTTGTCAGCGCTTGGCCACGAAGACGTGCGACGCCACCTCGGACGCCAGCTCAGCAGCCTCACCGCTGCTTCCGACCAGGACGCCGCCGGCGGACTCGGTCACACTCACCACGGAGCCCGGCTGCACGCCCGCGCGCCGCAGCGTGTACATCAGCTGGGCGTCGGTCTGGATCGGCTCACCGATCCGCCGCACCACCACCGTCTTGCCCTCACTGCCCGGGTCCAGCTCCGCCAGGCTCACCATGCCCGCGTCGAGGAACGGGTCGACCTCGCCCTTCTCGCCCAGCTCGGCGAGGCCCGGGATCGGATTGCCGTACGGCGACTCCGTCGGATGGCGCAGCAACTCCAGCACCCGCCGCTCCACCGCCTCGCTCATCACGTGCTCCCAGCGGCACGCCTCGGCGTGCACCTGCTCCCACTCCAGGCCGATCACATCGACCAGGAGGCACTCGGCGAGCCGGTGCTTGCGCATCACGCGCGTCGCGAGCCGGCGCCCTTCCTCCGTCAGCTCCAGATGACGGTCGCCCGCGACCTGCACCAGGCCGTCCCGCTCCATGCGGGCGACGGTCTGGCTGACCGTCGGGCCGCTCTGGTCGAGCCGCTCCGCGATCCGGGCGCGCATCGGGACCACACCTTCCTCTTCCAGCTCAAGGATGGTGCGGAGGTACATCTCCGTCGTGTCGATCAGTCCGGACATACGTGCCCCTCGATAAATCGTGCGCTGGCCCTGACTCAATTCTGACGCATAGCACCGACAACCGTGCCGTGCCGCAGTCGGTTCCCGTCCTGCCGCCACCCCGGCCGCGCGGCACCGGCGGGTCATTGGCATGGCATTGACAGGGCAATGGTCCAGACCTCAACGTGATCCGCGGCACAGCCCGGCAACGGGGGGCGCGAGCGGGCACGAGCGGACACCGGCGGACGCGGGACACGACACGGGACGGTCCCGAGCCGGTCACCCGCGGTACTCGCCGGCACCCGTCGGTGACCGGGCGGGCCCGGACACCACCCCGCGCGTCGCCCGGGCGCGCTCCCGTCCGCCCCGCGCACTCCCGCGCGCCCCGTCTCTTCCCGAAGGATCCCGATGAGCGAGAGCAAGCCGCTGAACGAGAGCAAGCCGGCCGAGCAGTTCTTCGACGCCGCGATCGGCCTGCTGCGCCGCGCGCGGGACGGCCAGTCCGAGGCCGTGGCGAAGGCCGGCTCGGCCATCGCCGACACCGTGGCCGCCGGGGGCCGCCTCTTCGCCTTCGGCGCCGGACACTCCTCGCTCGCCGCGCAGGACGTGGTGTACCGCGCCGGCGGCTTCGCCGTGATGAACCTGCTCGCCGTCCCCGGCATGGTGGGCGTGGACGTGCGCCCGGCCACCCTGGGCTCCGCGCTGGAGCGGGTCGAGGGACTGGCGAGCACGGTGCTCGACACGAGTCCCGCCGCCGCGGGCGACGTCCTCGTGGTCGTCTCCCTCTCCGGGCGCAACGCACTGCCCGTCGAGATGGCGTCGCACGCGCGGGAGAAGGGCCTGAAGGTCATCGGGGTCACGTCCGTGGCGTACGCGACGCGGACGACCCCCCGCAACCGCACCGGGACGTTCCTCAAGGACCACTGCGACATCGTCCTGGACAACGGGATAGCCGTCGGCGACGCGGAACTGACGGCCGACGGCATCGACGCGCCGTTCGCTCCCGCCTCCACGGTGGTCACCAGCGCCCTGATGCAGGCGATGATGGCCGCCGCCGCGGGCGAACTCGCCGGGCGCGGCATCGAGCCCCCGCTCCTGCGTTCGGGCAACGTCGACGGCGGGACGCTCTGGAACGCCCGGGTGATGAGCGAGAACAGCGACCGAATCTTCTACGGCCACTGACGTAACGCCATCGGCGTACCGCCTCTGCCACCGCCGCCCTCGAATTCGAACACACAACCAGGACGGCCGCCTTAACCAAAGCAACCGAGGCATCCGGAGCAACGGCCTTCACCCTTGAAGGTAAAGCATTGGCCATGGGCTGCCGCGACTGCTCCCCGCACAACCCTCGCGCGCGCACCCTCACGACCCGCGACTTTGCGTCATCAAAGGGATGCTTGGCGAGATTATGATCTTTCACGAGAAGGTAATGTTGAGGCAAAGTAGGAGAGGCTCCGGTGAGGCATCATCGGAGTCTGCGGCGCACTCCGCCCACAACACCCCTTCGCGATGAGGCAAGGCGGCGACGTGTGCGGAGAGGCCGCCATCAGCAACACGACGACGCACGACGGTTCGACACAGCACGCGAGCGACAGCACGAGCACGACAGCACGGAAGGGACGCGCCGTGAGACTCCGACCGGACCGTGAACCGCCCGAGCCCGCGGCCCGACACCGATCGCCGAGACCCGGCGAGGTGTGACGCCCCGGACGGCCCGCTCCGGTCACCCCCGGAGCCGCCGTACGCCCCGGACCCGGGGCGCCGGCCGGCGCCCCCTCCCGCTTCGTCCTCGTACGTCAGCCCGTACCGCGCGTCGCCTCGTCGCACGCGTCAGCAGCACCTTTCCCACAGCAGTACTCCCCCACTGACCCGACCACACCGCGCCCCGGCAGGAACCGAGGGTGCAGGAGGCAGGCCATCATGAAGTCCCTGATCGACAACGCCCGTTCGTTCTCCGTCCAGGTGGCGGAGCGTTCCGAGGAATTCCGCGAACTGGCGGCAGGACAGTCCCCCGAAGTCCTGTTCATCACCTGCTCGGACTCCCGAGTCATCCCGTCCCTCATCACCGGCGCCCGGCCGGGAGAGCTCTTCGAGCTCCGCACGGCGGGCAACATCGTCCCCCGGTACGACGAGAGCCGGCCCAGCGGCGAGACCGCCACCATCGAGTACGCGCTGCGCGTGCTCGGCGTCCGTGACATCGTCGTCTGCGGACACTCCCACTGCGGCGCCGTCGGCGCCCTCGTCCGCGGCGAGGACCTCTCGGGCGTCCCCGCGGTCCGCGACTGGCTGGACTACTGCGTCACCGGCCTCCCGGAGTCCACGGACCTCGCCCACTGCGTACAGCACCACGCGGCGGCGCAGCTCGACACGCTGCGCGGCTACCCCGCCGTCCGGGAACGTCTGGCGGCCGGATCGCTGTCCCTGCACGCCTGGTACTACGAAGTCGACACGGGCGCGATCAGCACGCACCGTCCAGAGCTGGGCGGGGAGTTCAGAGCGCTGTGAGGACGACCTCCTCCCACGCGCGCACTTCCTGTCGTCCGTCCGCCCCGAGCGGACCACACAGCTAGGAACACCAACCCTCATGTTCTCGCTATTGAAGGACAAAACCGTCCTGAGGCGCGACATACTCGCCTCACTCGTCGTCTTTCTCGTGGCGCTGCCTCTGTGCGTAGGCGTGGCAGTGGCCTCCGGCGTCCCGGCCGAACTGGGCCTGGTCACCGGCATCGTCGGCGGTATCGTCGTGGGCTGTCTGCCCGGCAGCTCCCTCCAGGTCAGCGGCCCGGCGGCCGGTCTGACGGTGCTGGTGTACAGCGCCGTCCAGGAGTTCGGACTCGGTGCCCTCGGCGCCATCGTCCTCGTGTCCGGACTCATGCAGCTGGCGCTCGGTGCGGTCGGCCTGGGCCGTTGGTTCCGGGCCATCTCGGTCTCCGTCGTCCAGGGCATGCTGGCCGGTATCGGCCTCGTCCTCGTCCTGGGCCAGGTGTACGCCATGGCCGACCTCCCGCAGCCTTCCAGCGGCCTCGACAAGCTGGCCGGACTGCCGGGGCTGGCCGCCGACATCGTCACCAGCGGTACGGCGCTGACCGCGTTCCTCATCGGGGCCGGGACCGTCGCCGTCCTGGTCCTGTGGCCCAAGCTGCCCGCCAAGTTCCGGGTCGTCCCCGGTCCGCTGGCCGCGGTGGCACTGGCCACCGGTGTGACCGTGGCGTTCGACCTGTCGGTCGCCAAGGTCGAGGTCAAGGGTCTGCTGGAGTCCATCAGCCCGCCGGGCCTCGAAGACTTCGGCGCGCTGGGCGGCATGGCCGCGGTCGGCACGATCCTGGCGTTCACCCTGATCGCCTCGGCGGAGAGCCTGTTCAGCGCCGCGGCCGTGGACCGTATGCACGACGGCCCGCGCACCGACTACAACAAGGAGCTCATGGCGCAGGGCGTGGGCAACACGGTCTGCGGCGCGCTCGGCGCGCTGCCGATGACCGCGGTCATCGTGCGCAGCTCCGCCAATGTCCAGGCGGGGGCGAAGACCTCGCTCTCCCGGGTCCTGCACGGCGTATGGCTGCTGCTGTTCGCCGCGCTGCTCCCGGCCGCGATCGGCATCATCCCGCTGGCGGCGCTCGCCGGTGTCCTGGTCCACGCGGGATGCAAGCTGATCCCGGTCAAGGACCTGGCCCCGCTGTGGCGCGAGCACCGGGGCGAGGCGGTCATCCTCGCCATCACGGCGACCGCGATCCTGGTCACGAACCTCTTCGAGGGCGTGATCCTCGGTCTGCTGCTCGCCGTGGTCAAGACGGCGTGGGAGATCTCCCACCTCAACGTCGACGTGCGGGAACTCACGGGCGGCCGGCTGGTGGTGTCCGTCAGCGGCAACGTGACGTTCCTGCGACTGCCCCGGATCATGGAGCAGTTGGAGGAGCTGCCGAAGGACCGGCCGATCGAGCTGGACCTGTCGGAGGTCCGCCACCTCGACCACGCGTGCCGGATCTCCCTGGAGAACTGGGCCCTGCGGCACAACGACGCGGAGACGGAACCGGTCCGCATGCGCGGCCCGGAGCCCACCGCCCCGGCCACCGCGGGCGTGGCGCGTCTCGAGGAGTCGGTGCCCGGGACGAGGCCGAAGGCGGGAGCCTCCTGACGGCCGGCCTCACGGCCTGACGTACGGGCCGTGGCGGTCATACGGGTTGTGCGGCCCGTACGACCGGCACGGCCCGTACGCGTCGGTGGGCCGTACGGCCGGCACGGCCGCACGTGTCGGTGGGCCGTACGACCGCTCGTCCGCCGGCGCGCTCTCAGTCGGACAAGGTCCGGAAGAGGTCCAGCGAACCCGCCATACGGCCCGTCACATCCTCCGCGTACACCGCGTCCTGACGCTCGAAGGGCGGCCGGCTCGTCCCCCGCAGGAACGTCACCACGCCCAGCGACCGGCCCCGGCTGCGCAGCACCGTGCACAGGGCGTGCACCGCGTCCGGCGGCCACTGGCGGGCCGCCGCCCACGCGGACGGCGGGAGGGCACCGGGGGCCGCGCCCGCGCCGGGCCCGCCGCCCCCGTTCGCCGGTCCGGCCCCGGCCGGACCCGATCGGCCGCGTCCCGTGTTCTCCTCCGCGGCACCGCCGGACAGCGGGGGCCCCGACGGGCCCGCCGGGGCGCTCGCGCGCACCGCGCCGTTACGGTCCAGCGCCTGGAGGGCCGGGTGCCCGGGCCCGTACCGCACCGGTATGTCCCCCGACTCCACCCGCGCGCCCGGCCCGGAGCCGCCGGCGGAGGGCGAAGCGGCCGCCCGGACCAGCCGTACGGGATCACCGGACCCGTCCCCGGCCACCAGGTCGATCAGAGCGTGGTCGGCGAAGCCCGCCAGCGCGAAGTCCAGCTGGACCGTCGCCGCCTCCATGGGGTCCTCGCACTCGGCTGCCGCCCGGCCCGCGCGGTGCAGCTGGCTGGTACGGAACCGCAGCCGGTCCGCGTCCTGCACCGACCGCCGCAGGTCCGTCACGTCGTGGAACATCCATCCCACCCCCAGCGGCACGGGCTCCTCCGCCAGCGGGGAGGCCAGCCGCAGGAAGCCGCTGCGCCAGCACCGGCGCTGCTCCCCGCCGTTCGTACGGAGCGTGACCCACAGCTCGGCGGGCGACCTCGGCGCACCCTCCGCGAGTACATGGTGGAGCGCCGCCTCCAGCTCCTCCACGCCGTGGCTGATCAGCTCACCGAGCGGCCGGCCCAGCACGGACGTACGCCCGGCGCCCAGGGCCCGCGCCGCGTAGCCGTTGACCACCGTCGGCCGCAGATCCACGTCGACCAGGACGACGCCCCAGGACGCCTCCTCGAACAGCGCCTCGCTGAGCGCGATGGTCCGCTCCAGGTCGATCTGGGCGTGCACCTCGCTGAAGGCCGAGTACACCCCGGCGGGCTTGCCGTCCGCCCCGCGCACCGCGGCGGTCTGGGTGCGCAGCAGCACCCGCCCGCCGTCCTTGCGGAGCAGCGCGAACTCGTCCACCTGGCGCCCGCGCGTGCCCATGACGGACATCAGCCGGGCCTGCACCGCGTCCGCGTCGGCGGTCCTGACGGCCCACCCCGCGAAACCGTGCCGTCCGACCGCCTCCTCGGCGGTCCAGCCCAATATGCGCTCCGCCTCGCGGTTCCAGTGCGTGATCACCCCACCCGCGTCGAGCGCGAACAGCGCCGCGTCCATCCCGTCGAGCAGGGACGCGAGCAGATCCGCCCCGGCCTCGTCCTTGTCCCGCTCCGGGTCGCCACCGGCGCCCGGGGCAGGGCCGCCACCGCTCACGACACCATCCTCCCGTCCGGCCCCCGCCCCGTGGTCGGGCTCCGGGCCGTCCGGTCCTGCCGCATCGGTGGTCTCACTGCGAGAAGCACTCATCCTGGCACCCCCTGAAGGGCGGCTCCGCGTGGTGCGGACGTACGTCCGTTCATTCAACTCGAACGTGACTCAGCACACACCCCGTTCCCGAAAATGCCGCCGCGAACAGTTTTCTACGCTCTTCTCAAACCTCTCTCACCCTCTCTACCCTGCACGTTCGATTGTCAGGCACGGGCGAGCGGCCCGCACCAGCACGTCATTTTCTCCGAAAATCCCTTGAGACCCCGCGAACCGGTTCCTAGTGTGTGGTGCACACGAGAAGGGAGGTGGTTCGGCAGATGTATGCAATCCGGACGCGTGAGGTGGCTGCGGGCTAGCGGCCCGTTCGTCGCACTCTGTGCGGAGCCGGCGCCGCCGGCCGAAATCCCAAGCAGTCACCGCCCCGCGGGCTCGCCGGTACGTCCGGCCGGCTCCTCCTCGGAGGACCCGAGCCCGCGGGGTTCCGCTTTTTTCCGGGCCTCGGTGACCGGGTCCCGATGGTTCGAGGCCGGGAACCGGGGGTCGCGGGGCGTCTCAGGGGCAGAGCCGCTCCACGCGCCACCCGCTGCCCTTCCGGACGTACCGCAGCCGGTCGTGCAGCCTGTTCTCGTGCCCCTGCCAGAACTCCACCGTCTCGGGCGTCACCCGGAAGCCTCCCCAGTGCGGCGGGGCGGGGACCTGCTCGCCCTCCGGGTAGCGGTCCAGCAGCTCCTCGTAACGGCGCAGCAGGGCGTCCCGGGAGGCGATCGGCGCGGACTGATCGCTGGCCCAGGCGCCGAGCTGCGAGCCGTGGGGGCGGGTGCGGAAGTACGCGGCCGTCTCGTCGCGGCCGATACGGGCCGCCGTGCCCGTGACCACGACCTGGCGCGCGAGCGGGTGCCAGGGGAAGAGCAGCGAGACGTGGGGGTTCGTATCGATCTCCCGGCCCTTGCGCGAGGTGTAGTTCGTGAAGAAGACGAAGCCCCGGTCGTCGTACCGCTTCAGCAGGACCGTGCGCGAGGAGGGCCGGCCGTCGGGGGTGGCCGTGGACAGCACCATCGCGTTCGGTTCGTGCAGGTCGTGCGCCGCCGCCGCGAGGTCCGTGAACCACCGGCCGA
Source organism: Streptomyces hebeiensis (assembly GCF_052983195.1). Lineage (NCBI taxonomy): Bacteria > Bacillati > Actinomycetota > Actinomycetes > Kitasatosporales > Streptomycetaceae > Streptomyces > Streptomyces hebeiensis. The sequence goes on along the minus strand of NZ_CM129812.1, from coordinate 4,463,033 downwards.
ACTGGTCCATGGGGGCGGGCGCGAGGTCGGTCTCCAGAAGCGGCGTGGTGCGGTACTGCTCGCGCATGGCAGCGGGATCCGGGTTCTCGTGAGGCACGTCATGAGGCACGGGGTCATCCTGCCGTAGGGCCCCGCGTCCCCAGTGAGCGGTGCGGCCAAACCCTGGGCACACCGTGGGAGCTTCCTGGCCTCCTGGGGGTACGTCCGGGCCCGCGCGGGGATACGTCCGGGCCCGCGCCGGGGAAGGTCCGGACACGCGGGGAACGTCCCGGCACAGGCGGTCACGGGTCGCAGGTGTCCGGAACTGTGCTCGTTGTCACGCTTCACCACGCCGTACGGGCTGGCCAAAATCCGGGGGCCCACGGCACCCTGCCCGCATAAAGCCCGTCGCCCGCATCACGAGGAGCCGCCTGATGTCCGACTTCGCCCCCGCCTTCGTACCCGGTCTCGAAGGAGTCGTCGCGTTCGAGACGGAGATCGCCGAACCGGACAGGGAAGGCGGTGCGCTCCGCTACCGTGGCATCGACATCGAGGACCTGGTCGGCCAGGTCTCCTTCGGCCAGGTGTGGGGACTGCTGGTCGACGGGGCGTTCAACCCCGGCCTGCCGCCGGCCGAGCCCTTCCCCCTGCCGGTCCACTCCGGTGACGTCCGGGTCGACGTGCAGGCCGCGCTGGCGATGCTGGCGCCCGCGTGGGGCCTGAAACCGCTCCTGGACATCGACGAGCGCACGGCCCGCGACGACCTGGCGCGGGCCGCCGTGATGGCGCTCTCGTACGTCGCCCAGTCGGCCCGCGGCCAGGGCCTGCCGATGGTCCCGCAGCGGGAGATCGACAAGGCCGAGTCGGTGGTCGAGCGCTTCATGATCCGCTGGCGCGGCGAGCCCGACCCCCGGCACGTGAAGGCCGTCGACGCGTACTGGACCTCGGCCGCCGAGCACGGCATGAACGCGTCGACGTTCACGGCCCGGGTCATCGCGTCCACCGGCGCGGACGTGGCGGCCGCGCTGTCGGGCGCGGTCGGCGCGATGTCGGGCCCCCTGCACGGCGGCGCGCCCTCGCGCGTCCTCGGCATGATCGAGGAGATCGAGCGCACGGGCGACGCGACGGCGTATGTGAAGCAGGCCCTGGACAGGGGCGAACGCCTGATGGGTTTCGGCCATCGTGTCTACCGGGCCGAGGACCCTCGGGCACGGGTCCTGCGGCGTACGGCCCGCGAGCTGGCGGCGCCGCGCTTCGAGGTGGCGGAGGCACTGGAGAAGGCCGCGCTCGAGGAACTGCACGCGCGTCGGCCGGACCGGGTGCTGGCGACGAACGTCGAGTTCTGGGCGGCGATCGTGCTGGACTTCGCGGAGGTCCCCGCGCACATGTTCACGTCCATGTTCACCTGCGCCCGCACGGCGGGCTGGTCGGCGCACATCCTGGAGCAGAAGCGGACGGGACGTCTTGTGCGTCCGTCGGCGCGTTATGTGGGACCGGGGGCACGGGACCCCCGGGAGATCAAGGGGTTCGACACGGCGGCGGGCTGAGACGCGGTGTCCGGGCCGTGTCCGGGCCGGCCCGGCCCGGACACGGCAGCCGCCCCGGGCGGGCGCGCCCAAGGAGTGCGGGGCGCCCACGCGGGGCGCGTTCTCGCCGGGGCACCGGGACACCGGCGAGAACACGGGCCCCGGGTGTCCGGGGCACCGGGGCACCGGTGCCGGTCAGCACCGGGTCAGTTCGAGGCGGAACGGCCCGTCCGGCTGCCGCCCGCCTCGGACGACGTACGGGCGTCACGCGAACCCGCGCCCGTGCCCACGCCCGCACTCGGCCCGCCGCGCCCCCGCTCACCCCGTGCCCGTACTCGCTTCACACCCGCACTCCCGCCCACCTGCGTACGCACCGCCCCCATGCTCGCCACGATCACCAGCGCGATCGCCAGCGCGTCCGTCGCCGACAGCGCCTGGTGCAGCACGAGGAAGCCCGCCGTCGCCGCGATCGCCGGTTCCAGGCTCATCAGCACGGCGAAGGTCGGGGCCGGCAGCCGCCGCAGCGCGAGCAGTTCGAGCGTGTACGGGAGTACGGAGGACAGCAGCGCGACGACCAGGCCCAGCGCCAGCGTCGAGGGCACCACGAGCTTCGACCCCGATTCCACGACGCCCAGCGGAAGCATGAGCAGCGCGGCGACGGCCATCGCCAGCGCCAGACCGTCGGCCTGCGGGAAGCGCCGTCCCGTACGCGCGCTGAAGAGGATGTACGTCGCCCACATGGCCCCGGCCGACAGCGCGAACGCCGCGCCCACCGGATCCAGCCGGTCGAAGCCGCCCCCGCTCAACAGCACCATGCCCCCGAGCGCCAGCCCCGCCCACAGCAGGTTGACCACCCGGCGCGAGACGATCACCGAGAGCGCCAGCGGTCCCAGCACCTCCAGCGTGACGGCCGCGCCCAGCGGGATACGGTCGGCGGCCTGGTAGAAGAGACCGTTCATACCGGCCATGGCGGCGCCGAAGGCGACCACCGTCCCCCAGTCGGCGCGCGAGTGCCCGCGCAGCGCCGGGCGGCACACCGCCAGCATGACGACCGCGGCGAGCGTGAGGCGCAGCGTGACGACTCCGATCGGTCCGGTCATCGGCATCAGCAGGACGGCGACGGCCGCGCCGAACTGCACGGAGAGCCCGCCCGCGACGACCAACGCGACCGGCCCGAACCGGCCTCCGCGACCGGCCGCCTTGGCGCCCGCCCCTTCGGCCCCCACCCCTTCGGCGTTCACGCCCCGTGCGCTCGCCGCTTCGGCACTCGCCGCACCACCCGTATCCCCCGGCGCCGTCGCCCCGGCCGCCTCCGGCACCGAAACAGACGCCGCCGCCGCGGCGGTCGCGGCGCCCGGCTGCTCTTCCACCGACACTCTCCGTTCCCTCAGATCCCTCGGATCACCGACGAGCACTCCCGTCGAAGTACATCACCATGCACCGACAGTCCAATGTACTGGACTGAGGTACGTGCTACCCGGCGACTCACTCCCCCACCGACGCTACGAGCCGGGCTCGCGCCCGTGAAATGTGCAGCACCCTTCTTTCGCCCGGCCAGTGCCGTTCTCCGCAACGAGCGACACAAAAGGCTCCCGCGGGCAGTCGAAAGGCTAGAAAAATTGCCCCGCAGCAAAATTGCCCCACGAACGAGTGACGCAGGTGGACCGGCACCGTCCTCGCACGCGACACTGAGCCCGAGACAGGGGAGGTCACCATGCCGGCGAGAAGCAATCCGACCGCGCGACAGGCGCGGCTCGGCGCGGAGTTGCGCAAACTGCGCGTCCGGGCGGGCAAACCTGCCCGCGAGGCGGCCGGCCTTCTCTCGACCGACTCGGCAAAGATCAGCCACATCGAGTCGGGGCGCCTGGGCGTCAGTGAAGAGCGGATCCGCAAGCTGGCGGTCCTGTACGAGTGCGACGACGCCGCGCTGATCGACGCCTTGTGCGCGATCGCGCGCGAACACCGCGGCCAGCACTGGTGGGACGAGTATCGCGGCATCCTCGGCCCGGGCTTCCTGGACATCGCGGAACTGGAACACCACGCCCGCTACCTGCGCTACCTCCAGCCGGTAACGTTCCCAGGCGTCATGCAGACAGAAGACCACGCACGGGCGTTGTTCGACAGCGTGCTCCCGAAGCTTCCCCCGGCGGAAGTGCAGGCCCGGGTCGAACACCGCATGAGGCGTAAGAGCATCTTCGACCGCGACGAGCCGCCCGAGATCGTGGCCGTCGTACATGAGGCGGCCCTGCGCATGCGCATCGGTGGCCGCCGGATCGCGCGCCGACAGCTCGAACACCTCATGGAGTTGTCGCGGCGGCCGGAGGTCATGCTTCGCATCATCCCGTTCACCAACGAGGACTTCATCGACCTCACCCGCACGGTGCTGTACGCGGCCGGTGTAGTTCCGCAACTCGACACGGTCTACGTCGACACACCCTTGAGCGGCCTCTTCCTCGACGCCGCCGCCGAGCTGGAAAAGAACCGAACGCTGCTCGACTTCGCCGAGCAGGCTTCCATGGAGCCTGACGAGTCACGCAGCTTCATCCACCACATCGCACGAGAGCTGTGAAGGACACAGGCATGAGCACCGAGATCGTTTGGCAGAAGTCGTCCTTCTCCGGCGAAGGGCCGCAGTGCGTCGAGATAGCCGACCACAACGGCGGCATCCTCATACGCGAGGGCGACGACCCCGACGTGGTCACCACCACGACCCGGACCAAGTTCGCCGCGTTCATCGCGGGCGTCAAGGCGGGCGAGTTCGACCACTTCGCGCACTGACGCCACGCCACGCCCCCACGTACGACACGAGCCCGACAAGAGCCCTCCGCCGACCCGGCGGAGGGCTCTTTCGTTCATCAGTATGCACCGGTGCATACTTGCCGAGCCTCTTACCGTGACGCTATCGTCGCGGTACGTCGCCATTCAAGGCTGGATTCCCCGACGTATCCACGCTCTGAGCGGCCACAACTCTCCCCGTCCCACTGTCTTGTACGGGGAGGGGTCCCACAGGATGTCCCCTGTCGCCGTTCCGACGCCGGCCGCAGGCAGGGGACAACCCTGTCCCTGTCACGTCTGACACGAAGGGCACCAGGGCCATGGCGAACGAGACGGACTCAAGCGCGGACGCACGCGACACACCCGGCACACGCAGCACCGCCCGGCAGCGGCTGGCCACGCTGATGGCCGCGTACGGCTCCAACGGCACCCTCCTGCTCCCGCTCAGCGCCCACCTCCCGGACGAGACGGCCCCGGAGCACGCGGAAGGCGAAGCGGGACGCGTCCCCTCCGGCACGTCCGCATGACGTCAGCACGCTCCGACGAACCGACCCTGCTCGGGGGGCTGCGTGGTGTCTTCTCGCCCCATCCGTGGCTCGATCGCGCGAGCGCGGAGTTCGACCTCGACGAGGATGTCTTCAGCCTGGCCGTGCGGCGGGCCGAGGCGTACGTCGCGTTGCGTGCCTGGGGCGGGGCCGAGCCCGTGCTGGTGACCGTCTCGCGCCCGTCCCGTCACTGAGGCGGACGCGCGCCGGGAACCCCGCACTACCGGTCGCCGAGGTCCGGCCGTCCCCTACAACTCGGGTATCACCCACCGTGGTTGTGTCACTCCCAGGGTGGAGGGGAGGTGCAGCCCGGCGAGGGATCCGCGCGCGTGGCCGGTTCCTGAGAGATCTTTCCTGTCCGAACATGTGACCGGAAGGATCGATATCGTGCGCAGACGACGTCTCGCGCCCCTGTTGGCCGTGAGTGTCACGGCAACGCTGGCTCCCGTGCTCGCCACCTCGACGGCCGCCGCCGCTCCGGCCGCCGCACCGACGGCCACCTCCTCGTCCGCCGCCAAGAGCGCGCTGGACCGGTATGTGAAGCAGAAGCCCCAGTGGAAGCGGTGCGCAACCGACGCCGACATTCCGGCGGGGTTCGAGTGCGCCACGATCAAGGTCCCGCTGGACTACCGGGTTCCCGGCGGCAAGCGGATCGACCTGGCCATATCCCGGCTCAAGAGCACCGCGCCCGACAAGCGACGGGGCGTCCTGTTCTCCAACCCCGGCGGTCCGGGGGGCCCGGGGCTCTACATGCCGCTGGTGATGCGGGACAGTCTCCCCGAGTCCGTACAGCAGAAGTACGACCTCATCGGCTTCGACCCACGCGGTGTGGGACGGAGCACCCCGGTCTCCTGCGGCATGGAGCCGGAGGAGGAGAACTGGCTGCGCCCGTACAAGGAGGAGACGTACGACAAGGACGTCGCCTGGGCACGCGAGGTCGCGAACAAGTGTGAGGAGAAGGCGGGCGACACGCTCCCGCACATCACCACGCGCAACACCGCGCGCGACCTGGATCTGATCCGGGCGGTCCTCGGTGAGAAGAAGATCTCGTACGTGGGTTACTCGTACGGCACCTACCTGGGCGCCGTCTACACCCAGCTCTTCCCGGGCCGGGCCGACCGGTTCGTGCTGGACAGCGCGGTCGATCCGGCGCGCGCCTGGCGAGGGATGATCCAGTGGTGGGCGGAGGGCGCCGAGCCCGCGTTCGACCGGTGGACCGAGTGGGCCGCCGAGCGCTCGGAGAAGTACGGCCTCGGTGACACCCCGAAGGAGGTCGACCGGACGTTCTGGGACCTGGTCGCACAGGCCGACGAGAAGCCCATCGAGTTCGAGGGGCAGCCGACCACCGGGGACGACATCCGGAGCGGCATGCGCGGGGCGGTCTTCACCCCGGAGTACGCCACCGAGGCGTTCGTGGAGCTGAAGAGGGCCGCGGCCGGGGAGCCCGCCTCCGCGAAGAGGCTCGCGGCGTTCGCCGGATCCGAGGGGACCGGGACGGCAGGCGCCGCCGCCGATGCCGCCGAGATCCCGTCCGACAACGGGACGGCGAGCTTCTGGGCCGTGGTGTGCGGCGACAACTCGGCCGCGTGGTCGCGCGATCCGGAGACCTACCGGCAGGACGCCATCGAGGACAAGGGCCGCTACCCGCTCTTCGGTGACTTCGCGTCCAGCATCAAGCCCTGCGCGTTCTGGGACAAGTCCGTGGAGCCGGCCACCGAGGTGAACAACAAGGTCCGCTCCCTGGTCGTCCAGAACGAGTGGGACTCGCAGACCCCGCTTCCCAGTGGTCAGGCCCTGCACGCCGACCTGAAGGGCTCGAAGATGGTCACCGTCCTCGGCGGCGAGGGCCACGGCGTCTACCCGAGCGGCAACGCGTGCGCGGACGGCACGGTCAACGACTACCTGCTCACCGGCAAGCTCCCGGCGAAGGACGTGACCTGCGAGGCGACGGCCGACTCGAACGCGGAGGCGCGGAAGGACCGGAAGCGGGACGTGATCCCCGGGTCCCCGCTCCCGGAGCGTGCCCCGGACCGTTTCTGAGCCCGGTCGCTCGTCCCGTTGCCGCATGCCCCCGTCGAGGGTGGCGTGCGGCACACGCGTCGTTCAGGAAGCCGCCGGGGCTGCTCGGCCGCGGCTGTGCAGTGGCAGAGCGGCAAGCGCGAGCGGAATCGCGAGTCCGAGCAGCGCGATCAGCGCGGGGACAGGCCGCTCGGCGCGCCAGAGCTGGACCGGCAGCCCGATCCAGGGCACGCGGAACCGTGCTACGCCTTGGAGTGCCGTGGGCCGAACCGGGGTCGAGTCCGGTGCGGGGTTGGCGTCACCTTTGGTGATCAGGGCGTTGTCGGGACGTACCTGGTGGACCCGGTGGGTGAGCAGACGGCCGGGCCGGTTGGGGTCCCGGACCAGCACGATGTGGCCCACGGCCGGTGGGCGGTCGCGCGATGGTGGCTGGTAGAGGACGACGTCGCCCGGCGTGAGGGCGGGACGCATGGAGCCGGACTGCACCACGCCCGCTGTCCAGCCCAGCGCCACCACGGGCACGTGCGTCCACACCAGCAGCCCGGCCATCGTGCCGAGCACGGTACGCGAGACGACCGAGGTGACCACGCGGACCGGATGCGGGACACCCTCGGCCATGGGCTGCCGGAGCGCGCCGGCGGCCAGGTCACTTGAGGGAGTCACTCGTGTGTTCCCGCGCTTCCCAGGTGAAGGACGCCTCGTTGGTGGCCGCTCCTTGCGAGCTGTTGGGTGCGCTCGGGCTGAACCTCCACGAGAAGCGGAAGCTCAGCGAGTTGGGTGGCCTGCCGGGCAGGATCCAGGGGCCCACGCCGGTGCGGAAGTCGGTGTGCAGGGCGATGAACTGGTCCAGGGTGCCGTCGAACGCGGTCCTGTGCGGAGTGAAGCCCTTACAGTTCCCGAAGGTGCCGCCGCTGCCCACCTCGATTTCGAGGTTGATGAACGACTGGAAGTTGCTGGGCCAGTTCGGTGAGTTGCTGTACAGCTTGAGCGCGGTGGGGAAGTCGGCGTTCGACGTGACCGTGGTGCAGTTGGAGCCCGCGTCGCCGGGTCGCATGTCGTCGATGTGGAACATGGGCACCTTGCTGTCGTTGGCCAGTCCCATCGAGCCGGCGACCCACGTGTTGCCGCTGTTGCTGCTGGTCCCGCTCCAGTCGGCGTTGGTGGCACCCCAGACCAGAGCACCGCTGAGCAGCAACCCGAGCGGAACGGGCGCCACCCGTACCAGCACGTTCAGCCAGGGACGCGCCATCGCCCACTCCGTTCAATTCCGTCTTTTTCGCAGCATATTGTCTTCTCCTGTCTCGCCTGCGGCGAGGGCCGCTGCGTGTCGCGATCCGGGGCCGGTGAAGGCGCGTTTCCCTGTGAAGCCCGCCGCACACCGCTTCGAGCGCGGGGGTGGCACTGTCATGACATCGCGGCTGCCGACCACCAGCGACCGCTGTCGGCCGAACGACGTAACACGGTCCCCGTGGGCCGACCAGGGGGTCTCCTGGCGGGGCCCGCCCTGTCCCCACCCCGTGTTCCGTGGTGCCGGGCCGCGGAAAACGGTTCGTACGGAAAACGGTTCGTCAGGCCATCCGCCCATGTGCCACGGTCGGCCGGTGAACGCCTCTCGACGCGCCCTGCTCCGTAAACAGTTCGATCTGACCTGGTCGCTCTTCGACTACCACCTGCGACGGCTGGAGCCCGCCGACTTCCTCTGGGAGCCGGCCACCCCGTCCTGGACCGTACGGCCCGCTCCCGACGGGACCTGGGTGCCGGACTGGTCGGAGACCGAGCCCGATCCGGTCCCCGTTCCCACGATCGGCTGGCTGAGCTGGCACATCGGCTGGTGGTGGGGCGTGGCGACGGACCATGTGCGGGGGCGTACGCCCCGGGAGCGGACCGACGTCACCTGGCCGGGCGACGGTGAGTCGGCCGTCGCGTGGCTGCGCGGGCTGCGGGCGGACTGGCTGGACGCGCTCGACGGGCTCACCGACACCGGCCTGGACGCGCCGGCCTCGTACCCCGTACCGGACGATCCGGAGTTCACCGTGGCGGACATGCTCGCCTGGGCGAACGCCGAGCTGATGAAGAACGTCGCCGAGATCGGCCAGCTCCGCCTGATCCGCGCCACCGTCGCTGTGGCCATCGCCACGGACCCGTCGGCCTCTCGTGCCCCCTCGATCGAGCGGTGAACCTCTCTTACTTACGTCAACGGGCTTCAGAGATGCAGGTTCCGGTGAACCGCGTAGGCTGGTGATGAAGCCACCTCGCGTGGCGAAATCCGCACGCAAAGGGCAGGGCCCGCACAGCGGTTGCCCTGGGCGGCTCGGGGGATTTCACGGGGGTCAGCGGGGGGAGATCACATAAGTCCTTCCGATGGAGGTCGCCATGAATGGCGCCACCTACGTCAACCCGAAGCACTCGATGCCTGAAGAGGTAATCAAAGAACTGGATCTCGCCCAGCGGGAAGAGCTGGAGGAGATGCACCAGCAGCGGGATCTGGCGAAGTACGCGCGACCCGACGAAGAAGCACGAGCGCACATCGCGGAGACGCAGCGGTCCGTCGCCCGCTCCCTCGGAATCGACCTGGACGATTACCGGGCAAAGGAAGTCGAGGACAGGGCGCGTCAGTTGCGGAAGCTGGAAGAAGTGGCCGAGACGCACGTCGGCATGGACCGGCACCTGAGCCCGCTCGACCTGGAACCGCCCGCTCCCAGGGCCGCTGATCCGAGCTTCTGGTTTGCGAGGGCCGAAGCGTCCGAGACTACTCCCTTCAACGGAAAGTTCTTGGCCGACGGCCTGCATTTCACGGGCAGGGCGACGTACAACAGCGGCTCACTGAGCTTCCGTAACTTCGGGGCGCGAATCCGGTACGAGCTCCAGAGCAACAGGATTCCCCCGACCACCACGGGACGCTGGCGGTCCGACCCCCACGTGGAAATATTCGGCGGACTCCTGGGCTCCGTGGGCCCTCCTGACCTCTTCTCCGGCGACCGGTGGTCGAAGTGCTGGATGATCAGGAGGCAGACGCTTTTCCAGTTCGTGTTCGCCCCGCCCGGGGTCGACAACCGCCGCATACTCGGCCAGCGCGTCGACGCGCAGAATCTCATATTCCTCGAGACCAGCGGGCTGGGCGGAAGCGGTACGCGCGCGGTCACGCTACCGGGATTCCAGCCGATGCCCTCCCTCGTCATCAGCTCGCCGTCCCCGGGGATCAGTATCTGGGCGGAGCTGGAGGTGCGCTTCGACATCCAGCTGGAGGGCAACAGCGTGCTGTGGATCCACCCGAACGATGTGTTGCTGCGCGGTTTCCAATGGCCGCTCGTCGGCAACGCGTAGCCGCCCTACCGTTCCTGATCCAGCCGTAGATCGCGACGAGCGTCGACGCGGTCAGCAAGCGCACGCAGTTCGTCGGCGTACGTGGCCCAGATGTCGCCGACGAGGAAGTGTCCGACGTCCGGCAGCACACGCAGGCGGGCGCCGGGGACAGCGGCGGCGATGTCCCGCGCGGCGGACACGCGCAGCAGCGGATCTCGCGATCCGTGCAGCACCAGGGTCGGTGCCGTGATCCTGGCGAGCGGGCCGCCGTGCCACTTCGCACCGATCTGCCGGCTCTGCGCCCTCTGGTCGCGGAAGCCGGCGACCTGGTGCGCGGCCTCTTTGTCCACGATCTCACGCACGTCGCACTCGTCGACGCGCCGGCCGGGTGCGGCCAGGATGCGGGCGACGGCCAGGGCCAGGGCCAGGTTGCCCTGCGGGGTCTCGGGGTGACGCAACCTGGCGAAACGGGCCAGGGACGCCAGGCGCAGGTGGCGCAGGACACGCAGTCCCTTCACGTCGCTGGGCACGGCCGAGGACGTGGCGAGGGTGAGCACGCGTCGCGGATGGCGGATCGCGATGCGCTGCGCCACGAGCCCGCCCATGGAGTAGCCGAAAAGGTGGGCGCGCTCCCAGCCGAGCGCGTCGAGGACGGCCACGGCGTCGTCGGTCAGGTCCTCGGCGCTGTAGGCCGGGGGCGCGTGGCGCAGCAGGGCCGCGATCGGCGAGCCCTCATGCCGGTCGGGCAGGTGTGTGGACTGGCCGGCGTCGCGGTGGTCGTAGGCCACGACGTGGAAGCCGCGCCGGACCAGTTCGTCCACCAGTCCGTCCGGCCACCAGAATCGTGAGGATCCCAGTCCCATCACCAGCAGCAGCGGGTCGCCGCCCGCCCCGCCGAGGTCTTCGAAGGCGATCTGGATCTCGTTGTTGTGGGCGAAGCGCGGCATTGCGGCCCCCTCCAATCGCGAACATCGTTCGCGAACAGCGTACTCGGAACGGTAGAGTGGCGGCAACGCGGGAGGTGACAGTGGCAGGACAGCGAGAACCGGTGATCTGGCTGCGGCCGGAACAGGCACCGGTCGGACGCCCTGCCGAACGCAGCCGCCGCGAAATCACCGCCGCCGCGGTGGAACTGGCCGACCGGGAGGGCTTGGACGCCGTCTCCATGCGCCGCCTCGCCGCGACCCTGGGCACCGGCGCCGCCTCGCTCTACCGCTACGTGGCCACCCGCGACGACCTGCTCGACCTGATGACCGACAGCACCGCCCGCGAATACCGGCTGTCCGCCCCGAGCGGCGACTGGCAGGCGGACCTCCTGGAGATCGCCCACCAGGCCCGACGGATCATGCGACGCCACCCCTGGCTGCCGATCCTGGTCGTCACGCGTCCTGGCCTCGGCCCGCACGGTATCGACCTGCTCGAGCACCTACTCGACGTACTCGCCGACCACCCGGCCGAGCCCGCCCACAAACTCGAGGCGTTCGCCGTGCTGAACGCGCTGACCGCGCTGTTCGTCCAGAATGAACTGGCCGCATCGGACCCCGGTGCCCAGCGCCAGTCCTCCTACCTGCGTCACGTGGCCGCCGCCGGCACCCACCCCCGCATTGCCGCGATGGTCGCCGCCACCCAGCCCGAACGCACCTCCCACGACCGGTTCGCCACCGTGCTCGCCCGCGCTCTCACCGGAGTGCTGGGCTGACTCCACGACAGCCCCGGCGCACGACCGGGCCCCGGTTCTCGCGCCGGTCGCGGATCGCCACGCCGGACGGGCCGGGTGCGACGAACGGCGCGTCGTTCGCGCGACCTCTTATTCGGCAGCAGTTCCCAGCCCCTCCTCCCCCGCTCCCGCGTCCTCCCCGAGCGCCTCCGCCAGCACCTCCGCCAGGTGCCGCGCCCGGTGGCCGCCGAGCTGGGCCAGTTGCGTACGGCACGAGAAGCCGTCCGCCAGGAGTTCCGCGTCCGGGGTCGCTGCCCGTGCCGCCCGTACGGACGGCAGGAGCTGATCCTCCGCGCAGGCCACGGAGACGTCCCAATGGCCCTGCTCGAAGCCGAAGTTGCCGGCGAGGCCGCAGCATCCGCCGCTCAGTTCGCCCGTCAGACCCGCCTGTTCGCGCAGGCGGCGGTCCGGCGCGTCGCCGAGGACCGCGTGCTGGTGGCAGTGGGTCTGGCCGGCCACCGGGCGGTCGACGCGCGGGGGCCGCCAGTCGGGAGCGCGCTCCTGGAGGACCTCGGCGAAGGTGCGTACGGATGCGGCGAGGCGGGCCCCGCGGGGGTCGTCGGGGAGCAGTTCGGGAAGGTCGGTGCGCAGCGTGGCGGCGCAGCTCGGTTCCAGGACCACCACAGGGGGGTCGCGGCGGGGCTCGTCGTCCATGAGCGGGGCCAGCTGCCGCAGGGTGCGGCGCATGACCGTACGGGCCCGGTCGAGCTGGCCGGTCGAGACGTACGTCAGCCCGCAGCAGACCCGTCGCCTGCCCGGCGGGGTCAGGACGCCCAGGCCGGCGGCTTCCAGTACGCGCACCGCCGCCTTGCCGACGGACGGGGAGAGGTGCTCGGTGAAGGTGTCCGGCCACAGGACCGCCACCCGGCTCCCCGGATGGATCCGCGTGCCCTGGGCCTTCGACCGCCGCCGCAGCCAGCGCGTGAACGTCTCGGGCGCCAGCTCCGGGATGTCGCGTTCCGGGGCGATGCCGCCGAGCCGTTTGGCCACGGCCGCCGCCGGGCCGAGGCGGGCCGCCGCGTTCAGCGGACGGGCGAACGGCGCGGCCAGGCGCAGCCACTCGGGCAGGCGCCCCATCGAGTGGTGCGCGGCGGGACGGCGGCGGCCCGCGTAGTGGTGGTGCAGGAACTCGGCCTTGTACGTGGCCATGTCGACGCCCACCGGGCAGTCGCTTCGGCAGCCCTTGCAGGACAGGCACAGGTCGAGGGCGTCCCGGACTTCTTCCGAGCGCCAGCCGTCCGTGACGACCTCGCCCGCGAGCATCTCGTGCAGCAGCCGCGCGCGCCCGCGCGTGGAGTGCCGTTCCTCGCCCGTGGCGCGGAAGGAGGGGCACATGACGCCCTCGCCCGTACTCGGCCCGGCGACCCGGCACTTGGCGACGCCCACGCAGCGGCGTACGGCGGCCGTGAAGTCGCCGCCGTCCGGGCCGTCGTGCGGGTAGCCGAAGGCGACGTCGACGCGTTCGCGCGGCAGCACGGCGAAGCGCAGGTCCGTGTCCAGGGGGGCGGGGCGGGCGAGGACGCCGGGGTTCATGCCGCCGCGCGGGTCCCACAGGTCCTTGAACCGGCCGAAGAGGCCGACCAGTTCGTCCCCGTACATCCTCGGCAGCAGTTCGGCGCGCGCCATTCCGTCGCCGTGCTCCCCGGAGAGGGAGCCGCCGTGCGCGACGACGAGGTCCGCGATCTCCTCCGAGAAGCGCCGGAAGCGCCGTACGCCGTCCTCGCCGAGCAGGTCGAAGTCGATACGGACGTGGACGCAGCCGTCGCCGAAATGCCCGTAGGGCGTGCCGCGCAGCCCGTGGGCGCGCAGCAGGCCGCGGAAGTCGCGCAGGTACGCGCCGAGCCGGGCGGGCGGCACCGCGCAGTCCTCCCAGCCCGGCCATGCCTCCGAGCCGTCCGGCATCCGGGTCGCGGTGCCGGAGGCGTCCTCCCGGACCCGCCACAGCGCCCGCTGCCCGGCCGGGTCGTCCACCACCCGCGCGTCGAGCGCGTCGGCCGCGCGCAGGATCGTGCCGGCGGCGGCGCGGGCCTCGTCGGGGTGTGCGCCGCCGGTCTCCACGAACAGCCAGGCGCCGCCGCGCGGCAGGTCGCGCCCGGCCCGTACGAGGTCCTCGGCCATGCCCTCGACGGTGAGCGGGCCGTACGGCAGGAGCCCGGCGGCGGCCTCGGCGGCGGCGCTCTCGTCGGGGTAGCCGAGGACGGCGAGGGCGCGGGCGGGCGGGGAGTCGACGAGCCGTACGGTCGCCTCGGTCAGCACGCCGAGCGTGCCCTCGCTGCCGCAGAAGGCGCGGGCGACGTCGGCGCCGGCCTCGGGGAGCAGCGCGTCCAGGGCGTAGCCGGAGATCCGGCGCGGCAGGCCGGGCGGGAACGCGGTGCGCAGCGGGGCCAGGTTGCCGACGATCAGTTCGCGCGCCCCGGCGGGGGCGCCGGCCCAGTCCTGGCCGAGGCGGCGCGCGTCGCCGCCGTAGGTGGTGACGGCGAGACCGTGGACGTTGTCGGCGGTGGTGCCCCAGGCGACCGAGTGGGAGCCGCACGAGTTGTTGCCGATCATTCCGCCGAGGGTGCACCGGCTGTGGGTGGAGGGGTCGGGGCCGAAGGTGAGCCCGTGCGGGCGGACGGCGGCGCGCAGGTCGTCCAGGATCAGGCCGGGCTGGACGACGGCCGTGCGCGCCTCGGGGTCGACGGAGACGAGGGCGCGCATGTGGCGGGTGAAGTCGAGGACGACGCCGAGGCCGGTGGCCTGCCCGGCGATGGAGGTCCCGGCGCCGCGCGGCACGACGGGGACCCCGCGCTCGCGGCAGACGCGGAGGGTGGCGGCGACGTCCTCGGCGTCGCGCGGGGCGACGACGCCGACCGGGACCCGCCGGTAGTTGGAGGCGTCCATCGTGGTCAGCGCGCGGGCCGCGGCCGTGAAGTCGACGTCGCCGCGCACGGCCGCGGCCAGCTCGCGCGCGAGGTCGGTGGTCGTACGGGCGGTGGCGGGCGGAGGGCCGCCGGCCGTGCCGGGAGGTGCGGCACGGGTGTCCTGGGGAGTGGCACGGGTGGCGGGAGGTGTGGCACGCGTGTCCTGAGAGGGGGCGGCGTCCCGGCCGGCGGACTCGGCGCCCGCGCTCGCGGGCCCGGCGGCCCTGCCCGGGGACTCCGCGTCCGTGGCCGGTTTTGGCGTTGCCTCGCGTCCGTCTCGCTGATCTCGCTGCTCAGCCATGAGTCCAGGATGCCCCTGTTTCGCGCCTGCACCGCACCGATAGATGCACATTCGCCCGGTTCAACGCGCCTGAAGCACAGAAGAAATGCGTCAGCAAGCCTCCCAAACTGATCGCCAATTCTCTTATAGTGGCGACCGTTTGAGCATTATTCAACAGCGCCCCGTCCCGCCGTCGATTCCCGCCGATATGTTCCCCATATCTGTTTCCGTCCCGTTTACGAGGTAGCCGACTTGCGCCCCTCACTCCGGTCAACCGCGCCGGCTCTGCTGATCTCGGCCGTCGCCGGCGGCCTCCTGTGCCTGTGGGCGGTGTCCGCCGCCCCCTCTTCGGTCCGGACACCGCTGGCCTGGGGCGCCGGCGCCGCGGCCGTGGCCCTGACCGCCGCGGTCACGGCCGCCGCCCACGCCCACGAGACGGCGAGACGGCTGCGTGAGCACAACGCCGCGCTCGCGCGCCGGGCCGATCAGCTCGCCGCCGACGTGCGGCGCGGTGACGAGAACCTGCGCCGTACGGTCGCGGAGTCCCGCCGTGCCGCCGACGAGGCCGCGCGCAGCGAGGCCGGCCGGGCCACCGCCGTCGCGGCCTGCGCCAACGCCGCCGGCCGGATGCAGGCGCTCGCCACGAGCATGCTCGCCGACCTGCGCGAGATGGAGCACCGGCACACGTCCGAGGACGTCCTCGAGGATCTGCTGCACCTCGACCACCGGACCGCCCAGGCGGGCCGCCTCGCCGACTCCATCGCCGTGCTGACCGGCGCGCGCTCCGGCCGCCGCTGGGGGAAGCCCATCGTCATGGAGTCCATCCTGCGCGGCGCCATGGGCCGGATCGGCGGCTACCAGCGCGTGCGGCTCCACTCCACCAGTGAGGTCGCGGTGGCCGGCCACGCGGCCGAGGGTGTCATGCACGCGCTCGCCGAACTCCTCGACAACGCGGCCAACTTCTCGCCGCCGACCGCCGAGGTGCATGTGTACGTGGAGGAGGTCCCGGCGGGCATCGTCATCACCGTCGAGGACAGCGGCCTGGTGATGAGCGACGTGCAGCTGCGCCGCGCGGAGCGGGCCGTCACGACGGACCGCACGGACCTCAGCGGGCTGTCCGGCACCCGGCTGGGTCTCGCGGTGGTGGGCCGGCTGGCCCGCAAGCACGGGCTGACCGTCTCATTCCGGCCGTCCGCGCGGGGCGGTACGGGCGCGCTGATGCTGATCCCGCAGGAGCTGATCACGCAGCTGCGCGGCGCCGCGCCGGGCAAGGCGCTCGTCCTGCCCACGTCTCCGGCCGAGTCCGCCGTCGGGCGGGCCGCCGGCGCCGGTTCCGTACCGGGCACGGCGTCGGCCGTCTCGCGCGCCGCCACGCCGGCGCGGCCGTACGGACCCGTCGTCGGGCGCGGCGGCGGGCGCGGCTCCCGGCTCATCGGCGGCTCGTCCCGTGTGCCCGAGCGCGCCCGGGCGAGCGCGGACCTCGACGGCGGCCTGGGCGCGGCCTTCGGTACGGGCACGGGGACGGGGACGACGGGTACGGCGACCGGTACGGACACGGCCCCCGGCACACGTACGGAATCGGCCCCCGGGGCCCGAGCGCACACCGACGCCGACGCCGACGCCCGTACGGGCAGCGATGCCGGTACGCCCACGGACACCGGTCCCGGAGCCGACGGCGGCACACGAGCCGACAGCGGCACCGCCACCCCTGGTGGCTCTGGTGGATCCGGCAGTACCGACAGCGACACGGAATCGGTCGAGTTGGGTGAGAGCGGCCTCCCCAAGCGCCGCAGGGGCCGTACTCTCGCCGCGGCGCTGCGCCGCGAGAACGGCTCCGCCACCCGTCCCCGGGGTTCGGCCGGGGGCGCCGGCGGAAACGGCGACCGCGCCCCGGCGCCCGCGGTGAGCCCCGCCACCCAGGGAGCGCGGTTCAGCAGCTTCCGCAGGGCCGTACGAGGCACCTCGGACCAATCGGCCAACCCCACGCACCCGGAAGGCGAACCCCGATGACCGGCACCGGCACCACGACCACGACCACCGCCACGGTCGACGACAAGCTCAACTGGCTGCTGGAGAGTCTGCTCCAGCGCACGCCCGGCGCGCGCCACGCGCTGGTCCTCTCCCGGGACGGCCTGAAGCTCTGCCGCACGCCCGAACTCTCCGTCGACCAGGCCGACCAGCTCGCCGCCATCGCGGCCGGCATCCAGAGCCTGGCGCACGGCGCGTCCGTCGAGTTCGGCAACGGTGAAGGCGGCGTGCGGTCCGCGATGACCGAGTTCTACGGTGGCCTGCTGCTGATCGTGGAGGCCGGTGACGGCGCCCATCTGGCCCTCGTCGCCGACGAGGACTCCGACGTCGGCCTGGTCGGCCACAACATGAGCGAGCTGGTCGAACAGCTCGGCGAACACCTGGTCGCACCGCCGCGTCGGGACTCGGCCGGGCACGCCGGGAGCGACGGACTCGACGGGCGGAGCGGGCCGGGCGGGCGAAGCGGACGCGGCGGAAAAGGCGGCGTACGGCTATGAGCCGGCCGGGCCGGGACGACTCCCCTGACCGCCTGTACACCCTCACCCAGGGGCGCAGCCGGTCCGACACGGACACCTTCGACCTGGTGACGCTGGTGGTCGCGGAGAGCGATCCGTCCCCGGGCATGCAGTCGGAGCACGCGGCGATCCTGCGGATGTGCCGGAGCCCGACGGCCGTCGTGGAGATCGCCGCCGAACTCGGTCTGCCCGGCAGCATCGTAAGGATCATGCTTGCCGATCTGCTGGACACCGGCCGGATCAGCGCACGTCATCCCCGTACCGAGCGGGCGGCCGACCGCCTGCCCGATCCCGACATCCTGGAGCAGGTGCTCGTTGGACTCCGCAACCTCTGAGCGGGCCGCCGTCCCGTCCACAGCCCGGCCGTCACTGGCCAGTACCGCCGACAACGGCTTGAAGATCGTCATCGTCGGCGGCTTCGGCGTCGGCAAGACCACCATGGTCCGGTCCGTCAGCGAAATCCGTCCCCTGAACACCGAGGAGACGATGACCCGCGCGGGCGAGGGCATCGACGAGCTCGCGGATCTCGACGGGCTCCGCCGGAAGACCTCGACCACGGTCGCGTTCGACTTCGGCCGGATCTCACTCGACGCGCGGTCGGTGCTCTATCTCTTCGGCGCGCCCGGGCAGGAACGCTTCTGGTTCCTCTGGGACCGGCTCTTCTCCGGCACCCTCGGTGCCGTCGTGCTGGTCGACACCAGACGCCTGGCCGACTCCTGGTACGCCATCGACCGCCTGGAACACCACGGCACACCCTTCATCGTGGCCTGCAACGACTTCGGCGGGCCGGTCCACACCGAGGAGCAGATACGCGAGGCGCTGGACATCTCGCCCGACGTGCCGCTGGTGGAGTGCGACGCCCGGGACCGGTCGTCCAGCAAATACGTACTGATCACACTGGTCGAGTACCTCCACGGCCTGTCCGCGCGCAGGCTGGCGGAGGCGACCGGGGCCGCCGCTCCGGAGACCGCGGTGGAGGCCGGCTCGTGAGCACGTCCCCCGCCCCCGGCCCGGAACCGGATCCCGCCGCCGCGGGGCCGACGGACGCCCTCGACGGGCCCGTCACCGGGCCCGGAGACCCGGTCGGCACAGCGGACGCGGTCGACACAGCGGACGCGGTCGACACAACAGGAGCGGCGAGCGCGACGGGGGCGGCGGGCCCGCCGCCCGGCTGCCCGGCCCACCAGGGCCCCGCCGTGGTCCGCCTGGGCGACCCCGTCTTCCAGACGGACCCGACACGGGCGTACCGCGAGATGCGGCGCGACCACGGCCCCGTAGTCCCCATCGTCCTCGAAGGCGGCGTTCCGGCCTGGCTGGTCATCGGCTACCGCGAGCTGCACCAGCTGCTGGCCGACCCGGTCCTCTTCAGCCGGGACTCCGACCTGTGGAACCAGTGGGACCGCATCCCCGCCGACTGGCCCCTGCGGCCGTCGATCGGCCGGAAGCAGCCCTCCATCCTGTACACGGTCGGCGAGCGGCACCGTGTGCGGTCCGCGATGCTCAGCGACGCGCTGGAGGAGGTCGACCCGTTCGCCCTGCGCCGGTACGCCGAGCTGTACGCGGACGAGCTCGTCGACCGCTTCTGCACCGAGGGTCGTGCCGACATCGTCCACCGGTACGCGGCGCTCCTGCCGGTCCGTGTCCTCGCGAAGGTCTTCGGCTTCGCGGACGAGCTGGGGCCGGGCCTGGTCACCGCGCTCAACGACATGATGGACGGCGGCGCGCGGGCGCTGGCCGGCCAGCGGCACCTCGCCACCTCGATGTGGGAGCTGCTCGCCGGGAAGAGGGCCGCCCCCGGTGACGACGTCGCCTCGCTGCTGCTGGAGAACACGCACGGCTTCACGGACGAGGAGATCGCCGAGGACCTGATGGTGCTGGTCACCGCGGGCCACCAGCCGACCGCCGACTGGATCGGCAACTCGCTGCGGCTGATGCTCACGGACGAGCGCTTCGCGGTGTCCCTGGCGGGTGGCCGGCACAGCGTCGCGGAGGCCATGAACGAGGCGCTCTGGGAGGACACCCCGTCCCAGAACATCGCCGGACGCTGGGCCACCCGGGACACCTCGATCGGCGACCGCCTCATCAAGGCCGGCGACATGCTGGTCCTCGGCTTCGCCGGGGCGAACTTCGACCCCCAGGTCCGTACCGACGGCTCCACCCTCACCGGTGGCAACAACGCCTTCTTCTCCTTCGGCCACGGCGAACACCGCTGCCCCTTCCCGGCCCAGGAGACGGCCGAGGTCATCGCCCGCACCGCCATCGAAGTACTGCTGGACCGGCTGCCCGACCTCGACCTCGCGGTCCCGGAGTCGGCCCTCACCTGGCGTCCGTCGCCCTTCATGCGGGGACTGACATCGCTGCCCGTGACCTTCGCCCCCGCCCCGGTCTACGGAGACTCGCGATGACCTGCCCGTTGCTGAGACCGTAGTCAGGTCTCAGTAATCCGGACGTTTCCGCCCGGAAGGTCCGTCTCGTCACCAGAGCGTGAGGGCTTCGGCTTGAGTACGGTCTCTCGCTTCCGTCTGCCGCTGGTGCGGCAGGGTTGCACCACCTGCCCGCCCCGCCTCCGCCTTGCGGCGGGGGCGGGTGGTGCGGGTCTTCTGGTCGGCTCCACGAGGCTTCGACACCGCTTGGGTGTCCTGGTCTCCGGCCACTCCGGTACCAGTTGTTGCGGCTGCCGCGAGCGCAGCGAGGTTGAGTGCGGCGTTGTCGTCCCGGTCGATGACCAGGCCGCAGGCGTCGCACTGGTAGGTCCTCACGTGCAGCGGCAGTTTGGCTTTCACCGCGCCGCACCCGGAACAGGTCTTCGAGGAGGGGTACCAGCGGTCCGCCGCGATGGTGCGGGTGGCGTGGCGCTGGCGGGTCTTGTAGGTGAGCTGGCGGCGGATCTCCCCGAAGCCGGCGTCGGCGATCCTTCGCGCGAGACGCCGGTTGCGGAGCATCCCGGCGACGTTGAGGTCTTCGACCACGACCGTGCCGTACTCGGCCGCCACGGCGGTGGTGAGCTTGTGCAGAGCGTCCGCGCGGAGGTTGGCCACCCGGTGATGCACCTTGTTGCGGGCGGCGTTGGCCTTCTCCCACCGCTTCGACGGCTTCTGCCCGGTCCGCCGGTCGGGGCCCTGGCGTCGGGAGACGACGCGGGAGGCGCGGCGCAGCTGCTTGCGTGCACGGTCGTAGTGCCCGGGATTCGCGATGGTGCGGATCTCGCCGGTGCTGTCGGCCATGACCGCGAGGGTCTTCACCCCCAGGTCGATGCCGACCGCCACGTCCGCCCGCGCCACGCGTTCGAGGTCTTGCCTGGCCTCGGCCTGGAACGAGACGAACCAGCGTCCGTGCTCGTGCCGCACGGTCGCGGACAGGATCCGGGCCGTCCCGGCCTGAACGCGGGCGAGGAGCTTCACCGTGGGCTCGTGGGTGCGGATCGTGCCCAGCCGGGGCAGGGTGACGTGACGGCCGTCAGCGTCCACGCGGATCACGCCGGTGGTGAACCGGCAGGCAAGGCGCGCCTTGCGCTTCGACTTGAACCGCGGCGCACCCATCCGCTTGCCGCGCCGCTTGCCGTTCTTGGACTTCGCGTAGTTGTCGAACGCGGCCGACGCGTTCGCCAGGCCTGTGGAGTACGCCTCCTTGGAGTTCTCCTCCCACCAGGCGGCGAACCCCGGATCGGTTTGCTTGGCCTCGTTGAATGCCTTCCGCAGCGCGGGCAGCGACCACGGCCGCCACTGCGTCAGCCCGGCCTCGCCGATGCCGTAGGACTCCTCCGCGCGGCGCTGCCACCAGGAGGCGGTCACCCAGCCGACGGCCCAGTTGTAGGCGGCACGCGCCGCGCCGCAGTGCGAGCGCAGAGCATGCTGCTGGGTGGCGTTCGGGTCCAGTGCGAAGCGATACGCCTGCACCACGAACCCGGGCCGCGGCTGGAACTTCTTCACTCGGCGGCCTCGCCGGTCGCCACGGCCACCGCGCGGGCGGCCCGGTTCTCCGCCGCCCGCCGCCCGTACAGGCGGGCGCACATGGAGGTGAGCACCTCGGTGATGTCGCGTACCAGGTCATCGGCCGTCTCGGTGGGGTCGAGGACGACCAGGCGCCGCCCGGATGCCGACAGCGCGGCTTCCAGGTGCTCGACGCCGAACCGGGCCAACCGGTCGCGGTGCTCGACCACGATCACCGCCGACTGCGGGTCGGACAGCAGCCGGTGCAGCTTGCGGCGCCGCCCGTTCAACCCGGATCCCACCTCGGTGACGACCTCAGCGACGGCCAGGCCCAGCCCGTTCGCGCCAGACACGACCCGGGCGGCCTGCCGCTCAAGACCGGCTTTCTGGTCAACGGACGACACACGGCAGTACGCCACCACACGCCCGGACGACTGGACGGCGACCTCGTCGACCAACCACGTCCCGGACGGCGCCTGGCGAACGGAGACGGGCATCTTCCCGTCCTTCACCCACCGCCAGGCGGTCTGGTAGCTCACGCCCTGCTGACGGGCCCACTCCGAAAGCTTCACGAGACCAAGATACGTAAGACACACGACTAGGAATGACTATGAATGACTAGAAAATCTGTAGCAGCTTTCACCCCCATGCGTAGCAGGAGTGTGTCCCGCCCGGCACAGGGGCGCCGGCCGCACAGGTACGCGGCGCACAGGGACACGACACACGAATGCCCGATGCGCGGCATTCGCCCCTCGTTCTCACCTGATGTCTCACCGACCGGACGAGCTACCGGCCGACAGCCGCGAGGCACTAGGCTCCGGCCCGTGGCCGATATCGAGATTCCCGCTGACATCAAGCCCGCCGACGGCCGTTTCGGCGCAGGCCCCTCCAAGGTGCGGACCGAGGCGGTGAAGGCGCTGGCCGCGACCGGCACCTCGCTCCTGGGCACCTCGCACCGCCAGGCTCCGGTGAAGAACCTGGTCGGCGAGGTGCGCGAGGGGGCACGGAGCCTCTTCGCGCTGCCCGAGGGATACGAGGTGATCCTGGGCAACGGCGGCTCCACGGCCTTCTGGGACGTGGCGACCCACGGCCTGATCGAGAACAAGTCGCAGCACCTCTCCTTCGGTGAGTTCTCCTCCAAGTTCGCCAAGGCCGCGAAGCTCGCCCCGTGGCTCGCCGAGCCGACCGTCATCTCCGCCGACCCGGGCTCGCACCCCGACCCGGCCGCCGAGGCGGGTGTCGACGTCTACGCCTTCACCCACAACGAGACCTCCACCGGTGTCGCGGCGCCGATCAAGCGGGTCGAGGGAGCCGACGAGGGCGCGCTCGTCCTGGTCGACGCCACCTCCGGCGCGGGCGGCCTCCCGGTCGACATCGCCGAGACGGACGTCTACTACTTCGCCCCGCAGAAGTCCTTCGCCTCCGACGGCGGCCTGTGGATCGGGATCTTCTCGCCGGCCGCCCTGGAGCGCGCGGCGCGCGTCCACGGCTCCGGTCGGCACGTGCCCGAGTTCTTCTCGCTGCCGACGGCGATCGACAACTCGCGCAAGAACCAGACCTACAACACCCCCGCCCTGGCCACGCTCTTCCTGCTCAACGAGCAGCTGAAGTGGATCAACTCGCAGGGCGGCCTGGACTGGTCGGTGCGGCGGACCGCCACCTCCTCCAAGGCGCTGTACGGCTGGGCAGAGGCTTCCAAGTACGCGTCTCCCTTCGTGGTGGACCCGTCGAAGCGCTCGCAGGTCATCGGAACGATCGACTTCGCGGACGAGATCGACGCGGCCGCCGTCGCGAAGGCGCTGCGCGCCAACGGAATCGTCGACACCGAGCCGTACCGCAAGCTGGGCCGCAACCAGCTCCGGGTCGCGATGTTCCCCGCCGTCGACCCGTCGGACGTCGAAGCGCTGACGGCCTGCGTCGACTACGTCATCGAGCGCCTCTGACCGTCGGCCGCCGCCCGTCGGCCTCTCCCGCGGCACCGGTCCTGGTCCGACCTCGGTCGGACCAGGACCGGCCCCGGCCTGCCGAGGAGCGGGCCCGGCCACCCGCCGAGGACCGGGCCCCGTCCCGGCGAGGCGCGCCGCCCGTAGGCGCCCGTCAGCTCTTGCGCCGCAGCCGCTTGCCGCCGAAGTAGAGGACCGCCACCCCGGCCAGGACGAGCGCGCCGACCGTGGCGCTTCCCTGCCCGGCCCCGTCGCCCGACGCCCCGTCACCGTCCGACGACGCCCCGGACGAGGAACCCCCGCCGGTGCCTTCGCCCCCGCCCTTCCCCTTGTCCAGATCCACGCGCACCACCCCGCTGTTGGCGCCTTCCGAGCCGAACATCAGCGCACTGCCGTCCGCCGTGTACGTGATTGACTCCGCCTGCCCCTGGATCGGCGCCTTCACCCGGCGGTCCGCGCCCAGCCGGCCGTTCTTCCAGTCGTACGCCCGGGCGCTGAAGTACGAGCGCAGCACCAGCTCCGTGCCGTCCGGCGAGAACGCGCCGTCCGTCACCCACGGCACCTCGCCGACGCGCCGGAAGACGTTCGCCCCGGACGCCGTCAGCCGCTCCGGCCCCTCGTACAGTCCACCGCCGTCCTCGTTCTTCGACGCGATGTAGACCCGCCCGGTCTTCGGATCGACCATCATCGCCTCGGCGTCGCGCGCCCCGTCCGCGTACCGCACCGTGAACTGCGTGGCGCGCACGGTCAGATCGCCCAGCCGGTCCGGCTCGGGAAAGCGGTAGATCCAGACGTGGTCCCAGCTGCCGTTCAGGTTGTCGCCGATGTCCCCGACGTACAGATTCCCGTCGGGCCCGAGGGAGATGGCCTCCACGTCACGCGGTTCGCCGACGCCGCTCATCGTGACGGTCGCGACCGTCTCCCCGGTCCTGGAGTCCACGGCGTAGATGTACGGTCCGTCGTCGCTGTCGTTGTGTGTCCAGTACACGCCGGGATGTTCACGGCTGGCCGCCAGCCCGCTGGACTCCGTTATCCGCGAGTCCTTGATCGTGAAGCTCTGGTCGGGCTTGCCGTCGTCGGCCACGGCGGTGGTGGCGAGGACCGGCACCGAGGCGGTCAGCGTCACGGCGAGGAGCCCGGCCGAGAGGTGATACGGAAGCGAACGCATGCGCCCAGCCTGCCATCCGCCGGGACCGCTCACCGCCGCGCCGTCGTCAGGCCCGCCCTCCAGGCCGTACTCGTGCTCACCTCTCCGGAAACCGCCCTCCGCAGCGTACACAGACCGTGGGCGACGGCTCGTCGGCCACCGCGTCGCACGCCGGGCACACCAAGGCCAGCAGGCAGGGCGGCTCACCGCCCTCGTACGACGTCCCGGCGACCGTCACCGGCCGCGCACCAGGAACCACGACGGAGCCGCCGAGGGCCGCCACCCCCTGGTCGGCGATCCGCTGCCGCATCGGCCGGCGGTCCAGGGCCACCAGCGCCTCGGCCACCAGCCGGCTCAACGAGTACGGCAGCTCCGTCTCGAAGGCCGCCATCGCGGCGGCCGTCGCCGTCCATTCGGCGTCCAGCGCCGGGAGCAGACCTTCCGCCTTCTCCGTGAGCCGGACCATCCGATGGCGCGCGTCCTCGCCGGCCTCGAGCACCACCAGCCCGTCCTTGGCCATCCGGGCGACGGTCTGGCTGGCCGCCGAGTGGGTCACGCCCGTCGCCCGTGCCAACTCCTGGATCGAACAGGGCCGCCCCGCCCCGGCCAGTTCCCGGACGAGCGGGGTGTAACGCGGCCGGAAGCCGTCGAGCCCCAAGTCGCCGTACACGGCCGTGACATCGGATTCGAGACGGTCGAGGAGATGACGCAGCCGGGTACCGAGCAGTTCGGGCCCCGGTCCGGCGCCCGGCCCGGACTCCTGCTCGGGAACCGGCCCGGGAACCGGCTCGGACGCCGGTGGCAGCGAGTGCATAAATACAATGTAACAGCGCTGTTACATCTGTAGGGTCAGCGGTATGCCAGAGCACCCGACACCGTCGACGCCCCCGCCGCCCGTCCTGTACCCGCCCGTCGAGCCGTACGAGCAGGGCCTGCTCGACGTCGGTGACGGCAACCACATCCACTGGGAGGTCTGCGGCAATCCGCACGGCAAGCCCGCGCTCGTCGTCCACGGCGGCCCCGGTTCCGGCCGCGGCCCGCGCTCCCGCCGCTTCTTCGACCCGGAGCGCTA
Source organism: Streptomyces hebeiensis (assembly GCF_052983195.1). Classification (NCBI taxonomy): domain Bacteria; kingdom Bacillati; phylum Actinomycetota; class Actinomycetes; order Kitasatosporales; family Streptomycetaceae; genus Streptomyces; species Streptomyces hebeiensis. The sequence continues at coordinate 4,437,352 of NZ_CM129812.1, read as the reverse complement.
CCGCGTCGTCCTCTTCGACCAGCGCAACTGCGGACGCAGCACCCCGCACGCGAGCGACCCGGCCACCGACCTGCGCCACAACACCACCGACCGGCTCATCGGCGACATGGAGCGGCTGCGCACGCACCTCGGGATCGACCGCTGGCTGCTGTTCGGCGGCTCCTGGGGTTCGACGCTGATCCTCGCGTACGCCGAGACCCACCCGGAGCGCGTCTCGGAGATCGTGATCTCGAGTGTCACCACCACCCGGCGCTCGGAGATCGACTGGCTCTACCTCGGCGCGGGCCGCCTCTTCCCCGAGCAGTGGGAACGGTTCCGCGCCGGCGTCCCCGAGCCGGCCCGCGGCGCCGTGGCGAGCAGCCCGTACGACACGAGCGCCCCCGGCGCGCCGGGCGGCGGCCTGCCGGCCGCGTACGCCCGCCTGACGGAGAGCCCGGACCCGGCGGTACGCGAACGGGCCACCGCGGACTGGTGCGCCTGGGAGGACGCCGTCCTGTCCCAGGAGCCCGACGGCTCGCCCACCCCGTTCAGCGAGCGGCTGCCGGCCGACCGGCTGGCCCTGGTGCGGATCTGCGCGCACTACTTCTCGCACGGCGCCTGGCTGGAGGAGGGCGCGCTGCTGCGCGACGCGGGGCGGCTGGCGGGGATACCGGGCGTCCTGATCCACGGCAGGTTCGACCTGGGCGGCCCGCTCGGCACCGCCTGGGAACTGGCGCGCGCCTGGCCGGAGGCGCGCCTCGTGGTGATCGAGGACGCGGGGCACAAGGGCAGCGACACCGAACGGCGCGAAGTGCGCGCGGCGCTCGACGCGTTCGCGGACCGGCCGATCGGAGGACCGGTTTGCTGAGCACCACGACGCACACGTGCTTGCTTCGAGCGCACTCCAACGCGTTGGCTAAGGGACCATGAAGTACACGCAGCTCGGACGCACCGGACTCAAGGTCAGCCGACTCGTCCTCGGGACGATGAACTTCGGCCCGCTCACCAACGAGGCCGACAGTCACACCATCATGGACGCCGCGCTCGACGCGGGCATCAATGTCTTCGACACCGCGAATGTGTACGGGTGGGGCGAGAACAAGGGCCGTACGGAAGAGATCCTCGGCACCTGGTTCGCCCAGGGCGGCGACCGCCGTGACAAGGTCGTCCTCGCCACCAAGGTCTACGGCAACATGGCGGCGACCGAGACGGCGTGGCCGAACCACGACAGGCTCTCGGCCCTCAACATCCGCCGCGCGGTCGAAGCCAGCCTCAAGCGGCTCCAGACCGACCACATCGACCTGTACCAGTTCCACCACATCGACCGCGCCACCCCCGTCGAGGAGATCTGGCAGGCCGTCGACACCCTGATCCAGCAGGGCAAGATCCTCTACGCGGGCTCCTCCAACTTCCCCGGCTGGAAGATCGCCCAGACCAACGAGACGGCACGCCGCCTCGGCTCGTACGGCCTGGTCAGCGAGCAGTGCCTGTACAACCTGGTGGAGCGCCGCGCCGAGATGGAGGTCATCCCGGCCGCGCAGGAGTACGGCCTCGGGGTGATCCCCTGGTCGCCGCTCGGTGGCGGGCTGCTGGGCGGCGCGATCCGCAAGGAGCGCGAGGGCGCCGGCTCGCCGCGCACGAGCGGCGGCCGGGCCGGTGACGCGCTGGCCAATCCGTCCCTCCGGGCCCAGATCCAGTCGTACGAGGACCTGCTCGACAAGCACGGCGTCGACCCGGGCGAGGCTGCGCTGGCCTGGCTGCTGACCCGGCCCGGTGTGACGGGCCCGATCGTCGGCCCGCGTACGGCGGACCAGCTGGACTCCGCCCTGCGCGCCGTCGATCTGGAACTGTCGGCGGAGGTCCTGTCCGAGCTGGACGAGATCTTCCCGGGCCCGGGCCCGGCGCCGGAGGCCTTCGCCTGGTAGCGGTCGTACGCGCCGGGGCGGCCGGTTCGATGGGTCGCCGAGCGGTCAACGGCCACCGCCACCGGTCCGCGGTCGGTGAACGGCCGATCGCCGACCCACCGGCGGCCGACCGGCGACCGTCATCGGCCTCTGATCGACCGCTAACCGCCGACCGCGGACGCCACGGCGACGATCACGAACATCAGCACGAGCACACCGGCCATGATCCGGTTACGGGTTTTGGGATCCACGCTTCGAGACTAACGGTCCCGGGCGGCGGCCCCGGAGCCCGGGTTCCCCGTCCGGCCCCCGGCCCGGGCCGTCCGCACGGGATCCGGCCCGGGCCTCCGTACGGGGATCCGCGTGACCTTCCGTACCCGCCCGGCCGAGCGGACAGCGCAGCAGCGTCTCGTAACGCGGCCGGTCCCCGCGCACCCCGCTGACGGGCAGGTTGCTGCGTACGAGGTCCAGCTCGGCCACCTGCCACGGCGAGCCCTCGAACCCGCTCAGCGCCTCCAGGTACGGGCGCAGGTCGGTGGCGGGGGCCCGGCGGACCCGGGCGAGGGTGAGGTGCGGACGGTAGTGGCGGTGCTCGCCCATCGGCACCCCTGTCCGGCGCGCGGCGGCGTCGGCACGGTCCGCGAGCCGCCCGAGCCGGTCGGTCCCGCCGGCGGCACCGGCCCACAGGGCGCGGTCGCCGAAGTGCCCGCCGCCGTGCAGACGCAGGGAGAACGGCTCCGTACGCGACGCCGCCCGACCCAGCCGCTCCGACAGCTCGGGCAGCAGCCGCTCCTCGACCTCGCCCATGAAGGCGAGCGTGAAGTGCCACCCCTCCCGCCCGGTCCACCGCAGCTCTCCGGCCCCGGGCAGCCCCTTCAGCCGCGCGACGGCCATGTCCAGCTCCGCGACGGCCGCGGCGGGCGGCAGGACGGCGGCGAAGAGTCTCATGCCTCCGAGTCTCGCAGCCGCCTCGGACATCCGCCCCGGACAGCCGGTGGCGGTCCTGTCGCGTGCACGCCGCGTAACCCGGACGCCGTGCGTATCGTTGTACCGCATCCCCGCGGTGGCGGGGAGGAGCGCCAGGATGACCGCCGTCTTAGAGACCGACAGGATCGCCATGGCCGACGAGACCAATGAGCCGATTCTGGACGAAATGTTCGAATCGCTGGAGAACATGCCCGTCCCCGAGGGTTACAAGGTCGAGATCGTCGGGGGAGCTGTCTACATGTCGCCACAACGGGACACCCACTGGGAAATCATCCGCCGCATCGTGCGAGCGGTTGAAGACCGTTTCGGCATGGATGTGAAAGTGAAGTCCGACGTTCGGTTCGACTTCCCGGGGCATCTGAACGGCTTCTGTCCCGATGTCGTCAAGCTTGCGGACAACGCCTCACAAGACTCCCGAGGCCGGTGGCACTTCACCGATGTGGAGTTCGTCGCCGAAGTGATTTCGAAGGACACGGCCGCCAACGACTACGGCCCGAAGAAGGCCACCTACGCCGCGGCCGGTGTCCCGGTGTACGTCATCGCCGACCCCTACACCGGCCGGTGCCATGTCTATACCGAGCCCAAGGGCGACGAGTACAGCACGGAACTGACCGTGGCGTTCGGCACGGACATCGACCTCACCGGCACCTCTGTCGGCCTGACCCTCAGGACCGGCGAGTTTCCCCGCGACTGACGACGGCTGCCCCGCGCGTCACGCTCCGGTGGCCCCGACCGTCCCACGCCGGTCGGGGCCACCGTCACGTCACGTCGCCGCCCGTGGTCGGCTCATGGCCGTCACGCCGCCGTCGCGAGTTGCTCGCGCGGTACGAAACGCATGTGCGGGCGGCCTCCGCGCAGGTCGAACCGTACGCGGACGCCCACCACCCGGGTCAGGATCAGGCCGATCCCCGCCGCCGCGACCAGGGAGACCACGCCGCCCGTGGCAAAGGCGACGCGGGCGCCGTAGGTGTCGCTGACCCAGCCGAGGAGCGGGCCGCCGAGGGGGGTGCCGCCGACGAAGACCATCATGAACAGGCTCATCACCCGGCCCCGCATCTCCGGGTCCGAGGCCATCTGCACGCTGGTGTTCGCGCTGATGTTGGTGGTCAGCGCGAGCACTCCGATGGGCAGGAGCAGCAGCGAGAACAGCCAGAGGGACGGCGAGAACGCCGCCGCGATCTCCAGGAGTCCGAAGCCCATCGCCGCCAGGATGAGCAGGCGCACCCGGCTGGAGCGGCGCCGCGCGGCCAGCAGGGCGCCGGTGAGGGATCCGGCCGCCATGAGGATGTTGAAGAAGGCGTACATTCCGGCATCGCCGTGGAAGACCTCGTTGGCGAAGGCCGTCAGCCAGATCGGGAAGTTGAAGCCGAAGGTGCCGATGAAGCCGATGAGAACGATCGGCCAGATCAGCTCGGGCCTGCCGCGCACATAACGCAGACCCTCCCGCAGCTGCCCCTTCCCCCGCCGTATTCGCACGGACTCGTGCAGCTCGTGGGTGCGCATCAGGAGCAGCCCGACGAGTGGGGCCAGGAAGGACAGGCCGTTCAGCATGAACGCCCAGCCGCTGCCCACCGAGGTGATGAGCACACCGGCCACGGCGGGGCCGATGAGCCGGGCGGACTGGAAGTTCGCCGAGTTGAGGCTGACCGCGTTGCGCAGCTGGTCGGGGCCGACCATCTCGGAGACGAAGGACTGCCGGGCCGGGTTGTCGACGACCGTCACCATGCCCAGCAGGAAGGCGATCAGGTACACGTGCCAGACCTGGACGCTGCCGGAGAGGGTCAGGACGGCGAGGGCCAGGCCGCACAGGCCGAGCGCGGCCTGGGTGATCAGGAGGATGCGGCGCTTGGGGTAGCGGTCGGCTATGACGCCGCCGTACAGGCCGAAGAGCAGCATCGGCAGGAACTGGAGAGCCGTCGTGATACCGACGGCGGCCGCCGAGCCGGTGAGGCTGAGGACCAGCCAGTCCTGGGTGACACGGGACATCCAGGTGCCGATGTTCGAGACGACGGCTCCCGTCGCGAACAGGCGGTAGTTACGGATCCTCAGCGACGAGAAGGTCCCGCCACCGGTCGTGGACGGGCGCTTGGGGCTCTTGGGGCGCTTGGGGCTCTTGGGGCTCTTGGGGCTCTTGGACCTGGTCTCGGACCTGGTCTCGGGCTTGGTCCTGCGGGGAGTTACCGCGGTGCCGCCGCCACTGGTGACGCCGGTCTCTTCGGCCGTGCGGGACGCCGGAGTGGGGGTCGGGGCCGGGCCCTCGGGTATCGCCGCTGTGGCGGCTGTCCCGGGGTCGCTCTCCGCGGTCGTGCTGTCGTGGGTGGATGTCGGTGCGGGGGCGGAGTCTGCTCCGGATCCCGTACTCAAAGTGGGTTCGCCTCCTTTAAGCGCGCGGACTACAGGTGGGCGAGCTTCTCCAGAACGGGGGCGGCTGCGCGCAGCTTCGCCCACTCGTCATCGTCCAGGCCCTCGGCAAGGGACGCCAGCCAGGCGTTGCGCTTGCGGCGGCTCTCCTCGAGCATCGCCTCGGCTCGTTCGGTCTGGCTGACCACCTTCTGCCGACGGTCGTCGGGATGCGGCTCCAGCCTGACGAGCCCCTTCGCCTCCAGCAGCGCCACGATGCGGGTCATCGACGGCGGCTGTACGTGCTCCCTGCGGGCCAGCTCGCCGGGAGTGGCCGAGCCGCAGCGGGCCAGGGTGCCCAGGACCGACATCTCGGTGGGGCTCAGCGACTCGTCTACGCGCTGGTGCTTCAGTCGCCGGCCCAGCCGCATGACGGCGGAGCGGAGTGCGTTCACGGCGGAGTCGTTCTCGTCGTCTTCACCGTGGGACAGGTCAGGCATGTTCGTTAGCATAACTCATTACCCAACCTAAATACCAGTCGCGGGCGGCCCGCTTCCCCGGCGGCCGACGGCCCGCTCCCGGAGCGGCTTCCCCCGCCTTCTCCCGCCGCTCGCGCTCCCCCGCGACGTACCGGAAATCCCGTCACGCGAATCACCCGTAGGAGTGAGGAGACTCCCCTCGGGGCCATGGGAAAGAGAAAAGGAGCCGAGGCCGGCGCCCACGCGCCCGGCCTCGGCTCCCCCGCGTCGGTCGGGCCCGCCACGCCGGTCGGACCCGCCGCGTCGGACCCGCCGCGCCGCTACGTCAGGCCGAGGGCCGGCATCGCGTAGTAGAAGACGAAGACCGCGGACACCGCGTACATCGCGGGCGGAACCTCGCGCCCGCGCCCGGCTGCCAGCCGCAGCACGCTGAAGCTGATGAAGCCGATGCCGATGCCGTTGGTGATCGAGTACGTGAACGGCATCATGACCATCGCCAGGAACGCCGGGACCGCGATGGTGAAGTCGCTCCAGTCGATCTCCCGTACGGAACCGGCCAGGATCAGGAAGCCGACCGCGAGCAGCGCCGGGGTGGCCGCCTGGGACGGGACCATCGTCGCCAGCGGCGTGAGGAACAGCGCCAGCGAGAACAGCGCGCCCGTCACCACGGACGCCAGGCCCGTTCTGGCGCCCTCGCCGACGCCGGCCGTGGACTCCACGAAGCAGGTGTTGGCCGAGGCCGACCCCGCGCCGCCCGCCGCGACCGCTATGCCGTCGACGAACAGGACCCTGTTGATCCCCGGCAAATTACCCCGCTCGTCCATCAGCTTGGCCTCGTCGCCGACGCCGAGGATCGTGCCCATCGCGTCGAAGAAGCACGACAGCAGCACGGTGAAGACGAAGAGCACCCCCGTCAGGACCCCGACCTTCTCGAACCCGCCGAAGGGGCTCAGGTGGAGGAACAGCCCGAAGTCGGGGGCGGAGACCGGGTTGCCCGGCCACTTCGGTGTGGTCAGGCCCCAGCTCGGCACCTTCGCGACCGCGTCGATGACCATCGCCACGATCGTCATCGCGACGATCGAGATCAGGATCGCGCCCGGCACCTTGCGGACGATCAGCGCGAGGGTGAGCAACGAGCCGAGGACGAACACGAGGATCGGCCAGCCGTTCAGATGACCGCCCAGACCGAGCTGGAGCGGCACGGTGGTCTGCGCGACATCGGGGATCCGGGAGACGAACCCGGAGTCGACGAGGCCGATCAGCATGATGAAGAGGCCGATACCGATCGCGATGCCCTTGCGCAGCCCGCCCGGCACGGCACTCATCACGCGCTCGCGCAGCCCGGTCGCCACCAGCAGCATCACCACGATCCCGGCCAGGAAGACCATGCCCATGGCGTCCGGCCAGCTCATCCGGGGAGCCAGCTGGAGGGCCACGATCGTGTTCACCCCGAGCCCGGCGGCCAGGGCGATCGGCACATTGCCGATGACACCCATCAGCAGCGTGGAGAAGGCGGCGGTGAGCACGGTCGCGGTGACCAGTTGACCGTTGTCGAGCTGGTGACCGTACATGTCCTTCGCGCTTCCGAGGATGATCGGGTTCAGCACGATGATGTACGCCATCGCAAAGAAGGTGGCGAATCCGCCGCGCACCTCACGGGCGAACGTGGAGCCTCGCTCCGAGATCTTGAAGAAGCGGTCCAGGGCGCCGTACGGCTGCCCGGGAGTCGGCTGCGGGGCGTCGGGACCGACCGGAGCGGTGGCCGAGGGTGGCATGCGGGACCTCAGTCGTGATGCGGGGACATGGGGATGCCGGCGGGGGGCGGGTGTCGTCTTGTGATGCACTGCGCGACGCGTGACCGCGCGCGGTCGTGACCCGGCTGTCATGACCGCGCCGTCATGACCGCGCTGTCACGACTGTGCTGTCACCTGCCGGGCGACTGCAAGACTCGATCAGACTTCGATGCCCATCCGAGTCCGTCCCGGGTCCATCCGGTCCATCCGATGTCCATTGGATATTCAGACGAACAAAACCGGTCAGCAAGAAACCGTTTCAGTATGAACACATAGGACAAAGATCGCTATCTCCGCGCGTAGACCCATGCGGCGACCGGCCCGCCCACCGTCCTCCGGCGCGTATCGCCCCCCACATAGACTGCTGCCATGACCGGTTCACTGATGTCACCCCCGCGGCACGAGGCGCCCGAGCCTCTGGAAGGTCCGGTCGTCGGCACCGTCACGGGCGGCACGATCATCTGGTTCGTCCTCTTCCTGGTACAGCTGCCGTTCTACGGCTGGTACAGCGAGCACGGTCACGCCTGGTGGATCTGGACCTGCCTGGCCGGTGGCGGGCTCGGGCTCATCGGCGTCTGGTACGTACGGGGCCGGGACGCGGCGATCAAGCGTGCGTCGACGGCCGCGGCGGAGAAGGCGGAGGCGGGCCGCCACGCCGAGGAGTCCGTCAACGGCGCCAACAACGACGACCCGGCGAAGAGCTGAACCGCCGTCCCCGACCCGCGCAGCGCCGCCGCCGTCCGGGACCGCATAGAGCCGCCGCCGGCCCCGACCGCGTAGTGCCACAGGACGATCCTTCCCGTATCCGCTCGTACCCAGGTCTGATCTTCGGGCCGCTCGGCGGGTGAACCCCCGGCCCCGGCCGTACCGTCGAAACCATGACGCAGCGGGCGAAGACCGACGGTGACGGTCCGGAGCCGTACGGTTCTGGGCCGCACGGCCGTGGCTCGCACGGCGGACCCGGCGGCGCCACCGGCCCCGGCGACGCCACCGATCCCGCCGGCCCCGTCCCCCCGCCCGGGCCGTCCGGACCGGCCCGTCGCGGCCCCCTCATCGACGCCGGCGCCGAGCTCGACCCCGTACACCCGGTCGAACTCCCGCCGCCCGCCGGCCGGCCCGCCGGGCTGACCGCCGGGCTGACCGCCGCAGAGGTGGCCGAGCGGGTCGCGCGCGGGGAGGTCAACGACGTTCCCGTACGCAGCAGCCGGTCGGCCCGTGAGATCGCCCGCGCCAACGTCTTCACCCGCTTCAACGCGATCATCGGTGTGCTCTGGGTGATCACGTTCTTCGTCGCGCCCTTCCAGGACACCCTCTTCGGCTTCGTCATCATCGCGAACACCGGAATCGGCATCGTCCAGGAGCTGCGCGCCAAGAAGACGCTCGACTCCCTCGCGGTGATCGGCGAGGCGAGACCGGTCGTGCGGCGGGACGGTGCCGCCACCGCGGTCCCCACCTCCGGCATCGTCCTGGGGGACCTCATCGAGCTGGGCCCCGGCGACAAGGTGGTGGTCGACGGCGAGCTGGTGGAGGCCGACGGCATCGAGGTGGACGAGTCGCTGCTGACCGGCGAGGCGGACCCGGTGGTCAAGCGGCCGGGCGATCCGGTGATGTCGGGCAGTTTCGTGGTCGTGGGCAGCGGCTCGTTCCGGGCCACGAAGGTCGGGCGCGACGCGTACGCCGCGCAGCTCGCCGAGGAGGCGTCGCGCTTCACGCTGGTGGGCTCCGAGCTGCGGGGCGGCATCAGCACGATCCTCAAGTACGTGACCTGGATGATGGTCCCGACGGCGCTCGGGCTCATCGTCAGCCAGCTCGTCGTCAAGCAGACCGACGTCAAGAGCTCGATCGCCAGGACCATCGGCGGCATCGTCCCGATGGTCCCCGAGGGGCTGGTGCTGCTGACGTCCGTGGCGTTCGCCATCGGCGTCATCCGGCTCGGCGGCAAGCAGTGCCTCGTGCAGGAGCTGCCCGCCATCGAAGGGCTCGCGCGCGTCGACGTCGTCTGTCTCGACAAGACGGGCACGCTCACCGAGGCCGGCATGGACGTCCGGGAGCTGCGCCCGCTGGGCGGCGCGGACGAGACGTACGTACGCGGGGTCCTCGGCGCGATCGGAGCGTCGGACCCGCGTCCCAACGCCAGCCTCCAGGCCGTCCTCGACGCGTACGGAGACGACCGCGCGCGCTGGCCGGTGGCGGCCACGCTGCCCTTCTCCTCCGCGCGGAAGTACAGCGGCGCGGCCTTCGAGGAGGCCGAGGGCGCGCCGCCCACGCGCTGGCTGCTGGGCGCGCCGGACGTACTGCTGCCGGACGGCGACCCGGTCCTGCGGGAACTGGACGAGCTGAACGCCCAGGGCCTGCGCGTCCTGCTGCTCGCGGCCGCCGCCGGGGACCCGGCGGCGGCCGGGGTGGCGGCAAGGGACCTGGCCGCGCCCGGGGTGGCGGCGGGTGCGCGGCCGACGGCCCTGGTCGTCCTGGAGCAGCGGCTGCGCCCCGACGCCTCCGACACCCTCGCGTACTTCGACCGGCAACAGGTCGCCGCCAAGGTCATCTCCGGCGACAACCCGGTCTCGGTGGGCGCTGTCTCCGCCAAGCTCGGCCTCCCCGGCGCCGAGCGCACGGTCGACGCCCGGCGCCTGCCCGCCGGGCGGGAGGAGCTGGGCGAGGCCATCGAGGCGGGCACGGTCTTCGGCCGGGTCACGCCGCGGCAGAAGCGCGACATGGTCGGCATACTGCAGTCACGCGGGCACACGGTCGCCATGACCGGGGACGGGGTCAATGACGTCCTGGCGCTCAAGGACGCGGACATCGGGGTGGCGATGGGCTCGGGTTCGGAGGCGACCCGGGCGGTGGCGCAGATCGTGCTGCTGAACAACAGCTTCGCGACGCTGCCCTCGGTGGTGGCGGAGGGCCGCCGGGTGATCGGCAACATCACGCGCGTGGCGACGCTGTTCCTGACGAAGACCGTCTACTCGGTCCTGCTGGCGATCCTGGTGGCGTGCTTCCAGGTGGAGTACCCGTTCCTGCCCCGGCACCTGACGCTGCTGTCGACGCTGACGATCGGCATCCCCGCGTTCTTCCTGGCGCTGGCCCCGAACAAGGAACGCGCGCAGCCGCATTTCGTGCGCCGGGTGATGCGTTACGCGGTGCCCGCGGGGATCATCGCGGGCACCGCGACCTTCGTCACCTATCTGCTGGCGCGCTCCCACTACAGCGGTCCTGACGCGCTCGACGCGGAGACCAGCGTGGCGACGCTCACCCTGTTCCTGGTCTCGATGTGGGTCCTGGCGATCGTGGCCCGGCCGTACACCTGGTGGCGGGTCGGGCTGGTGGCCGCGATGGGCGTGGCGTTCCTGGTGGTGCTGGGTGTGCCGGCGCTCCAGCACTTCTTCGCGCTCAAGCTGGTCGGGACGACGATGCCCTGGGCGGCGGTGGCGATCGCGGTGGTGGCCTCGGCGGGGCTGGAGTACGTCTGGCGGTGGGTGGGGCGGAGGGCGCCGGCGTAGGCGGTCAGGCGGACGAGCCGCCGGAGAGGCGGACCGACGGGCAGCCGGAGAGGCGGACCGACGGCGCGGCCGTCAGGTGCCGGAGCGGCCGTCAGGTGCCGGAGCGGCGGCGTGCTTCCTCGATGTGACCGAGGTACTGGTGGGTCCAGCCGCACATGGCGTCGACCGTGGCGCGCAGGCCCCGGCCCGGCTCGGTGAGGGTGTACTCGACCCGCGGCGGCACGGTGGGGTGCACCGTCCGGTCGACCAGGCCGTTGTGCTCCAGCATGCGCAGGTTCTGGGTGAGCATCTTGTGGCTGATGCCCTCGACCTCGTTCCGCAGCTCGCTGAAGCGCAGGGTGCGCTCCCCGAGCGCCTCGATGATCAGGAACGCCCACTTGTTGGCGACGTCCGAGAAGATCTCCCGCGCCAGGGAGTCCGCGCGCCTCAGGTCCGCGTCCTCGGGCAGGCCCTTGAGCAGTTGTTTGGTCACCATAAGGTTCCTCAGCCACCGAAAAGTGCGTTCTTCCAGGTCAACCATCACTCTCCTACAGTTTCCGAGTAACCACAAGAGAGCACGAGAGCGACACAGAAGGGCGAGCACCGTTGGCCGGCTGGAGCGGACCCACGCCAATACGGACCAGGTCCTGGACCACTACGGCGCCGCCCGGAACCAGGTCGTCTCGCAGACCCTGTACGGAGTGAACCTGCCGCGGAACGCCGCGGCGACGGCGACGGGCAACCTGGCCCACTTCGGCGACCACCGCCCGGCCGGCACGGTCGTCGGCGTCACCGAACCGACCTTCCCCGGCCAGGTCATCGAGATCAGCCTCGTCGTCGACATGAAGCTGCCCGCCCGGACGGAAGAACCCGGAGGGGCCGTGCGGCGCGGGGCGCCGGAGACGGAGCCCGTCGATGTGCTGCTGGGGATCCTGGCGCTGGACCGGTCGTTGACCGTCGCGGGGCGTGAGCTGCCCGAAAAGCTGACGGGAGCGAACCAGGGGGCGGAACTCCTGCACCGGCACGGTGTACGGCAGGATGCCGTCGCCCGCGTGCTGCTTCCCACCACCGGAGTCGCGGCGGAGGAGCCCCCGGAGGTCCGCGGCCCCGCCGACTTCGAACGCCGGCTCCTGCACGTCACACAGTTCACCGCCTCCGCTCAGAACGCGCCCACGGTCGGCACGACCCACCTGCTGGCCGCGCTGCTGGACAAGACCGGGACGAACGCGGAGACCGCGGCGGAGATCGAGCGCGTGCTGACCGAGAGCGGGGCGGACGTCGCCGCGCTGCGGGCGGAGCCGGAGCTCCGGGTTCCGGGCGGAGCGGCACACGCTGCCTGATGCCGCAGCGGGTGCGGCCTTGTCGGCCTCCGGGAACCTTCCGGGCCCGGTGACACCACCCCAGGTCATCCGTTCGACAGGGGGCGAAGGTCATGCCGGGCCCGGAGGCCGGCGGCCCTCTCGCAGGACCGCGAAAATCATGACGGGCGGGTCACTTCACGTCGACGAAGTCACCCGTGGCGTTGACCGCCGGGGTGGAGGCCGTACCGGCGAAGCTCCAGCGCCAGTAGCCGTCCACCGACGCCTTGACGGTCGTCTTGAGGGTGCCGGTGCTGGAGCCCTTGACCGTCTTGACGGTGGTGTACGTGTTGCTGTTCTTCTTGCGGAACTGGAGCTTCACCGACTGCCCCGCGTAGCCCTTGTACGTGCCCGTCTCCCAGTTGGCGCGGGAGAGCTTGCCGGTGACCGTGAGGGTGCCGTTCTTCTTCACCGGCTCCGGCGAGGCGTTGACGTCCAGCTTGGACAGCCGCTGCATGCGGATCTTGGTGTACGCGTCCTTCTGGACGAAGTCCCCGTCCTTGGCGATGGCCAGGGCGCCGACCTTCCAGTACGTGGCGTCGCTGTTGAGCAGCCAGGCCGGGTCGACCGTGACGGTCAGCGTGCAGGTGGAGGTGGTGGCACTGGCCGCCTTGCACGTGGCGGTGTCCTCGTTCTGGTCGAACCAGAACGTGTTGTCGTCCGGGTTCTCGAGGCTGGAGCCGATCCACAGGATCGTGGCGGCGTCCGCGATGCCCGAGTCGTCGGACGCGGTGATCGAGATCGTCACCTTCTTGGTGGCCTTGGTGCCCATGACGATGGGCTTGCCGCCGTTCACCACGGCCTTGCTGATCGTCGGGGCCGTGTTCGCCCTGGCAGCGGCGATCCCCTCCGCCCGCGCCTTCGGGGCGGCGGGCCGGTCCTGGGCCGAGAAGCCGAACCGCGGCGCGTCGGCCGGGCGGTCCCGCTGGGAGTCGGCCGCCTGCGCGGCCGGCACGACGAGAGCGGACAGGGCCAGGGCGCCGGAGACAGCGGCGACAGTGGCGCGAATACGCATGTGTTCCCCAAGTGGAGAAGGGGTCCCGCGGTGCGGCAGCCGCGTGTGCGGGCGCGGCGGGACCCGTCTGGTCTGCGAGTCAGCTGACTCGACAGACCAGACCCGGGGGGCGCGTGCATGGTTGTACACATTTCTGAAGATGTTGCGAAGATCGTCGGATGCGACGTCAGAAGCGACGCCACGTCCGCACATCACCCGAACGGGGCCGCGGCCGGACGGCACCGCGCGACGCCGTCACCCGGTAACCACCCGCGGCCGGCCACCCGTCGAACCACACAGCAGTGGAACCACACAGCAGTCGAACCACGCGTCAGTCGAACCAGCGGTTGCGCGCCAGTTCCTCCGTCCGCGACGGGTCCTCCAGCAGCGCCGCCACCTCGAAGCGCCGGGGCCACTGCCCCGCCGCCCACGCCAGGCCCGCCGCCACGCCCTCCAGCGTCGCCGCGTGCAGCACGCCGTCCGGGGTGCGGCGCCAGTCCAGCTCGACACCGCCCGCCAGCAGTTCCTCGTGCTCGACGTACGTGGCGGGCGTGCCGGGGCCCAGCAGGGCGTGGACCGCGGCCGGGACCGTGTGCTCCTCGCCGTCCGAGGTGACCTCCGCGGGGACCGCCTCGCTCAGCCGCCGCACCTGGAGCAGTTCCGCCAACTCGGCCACCCGCGAGGGCGACACGGGCAGCAGCGGCAGCCCGCCCGCCAGCGGCAGCAGGTCCGGGGCGTCCGCGATCAGCGCCTCGCCTGCGTCCACCACCCGTACCTCGCCGTCGACCACCGCGCGCAGTTCGTCGGGCAGGGTGACCTGTTCGGGGTCGAGATCGGCGAGCGCCGTGTACAGCCCGTGCAACTGCCGTTCGGTCACGGCCCGGTCCGGGTCGGCGAGCCGGCCCAGCAGCTCCGCCGCACCGCCCGGCTCGTCCAGCAGCGCCGCGACCGAGGTCCGTACGCCCAGCGCCCGCAGCACCTGCGCGTCGTCGAAGCCGGTCGCGTCCACGGAGTCGTACAGCCCGGCCAGCAGCGGGTCGCCGCCCTCGGCGCGCAGTCCGGCCGGGCGCCGGCCGTCGAGCACCGGATGGTCGCGCAGCCACCAGGCGGTGTACGGGCGTACGGTCCGCGTCGTGCCGTCGGGGAGCAGGATCCGCACGGGCTGGGTCAGCGCATCCCGCAGCGGCGGGCGCGCGAGCAGCGCCAGCGCGCGGGGCCAGGCGTCGTCGTCCACGAGGTCCAGGTCCCGTACGGCCACGATCTCGGTGGCGACCGGCGGCACGGGGCTCTCGTCCACCCGGTCCAGCACGTCCTCGCACCAGACGTCGACCGCGTCGAGCAGCCCGACGTCGTCGGGTTCGGCGTAATCGCCGTCGCGCGGCTCCAGTTCGTCGGGGTCCAGGACGACATCGGTGGCGCGTACGAGCGTGAAGTCCGCCAGGACGCCGCACGCGGCCAGCGGCTGTTCGCCCCAGCGGTCGGCCAGCTCGGCGTCGCAGTACGCCAGTTCACCCTCGCGCACGACGGAGGCGAACGCGCTGCCCGGCAGCAGGAGTTCACCGGCCGGGGCCCGCTCGCCGTCCTCGTCGGTCAGCGCGAGCGCGCCCAGCCACGGCTCGTCGCCCGGCTCCAGGCCCGCGTCCCGTACGAGCGCGAGAACGGTCTCGGCCAGTTCCTCCGGGTCGAGCGCGGAGGCGTCCTCGCCGTAGCCGCCCTCGTCCCACCTCTCGTCCGCGTCGAGCGAGGCGGCGACCGCGGCCCGCACCTGCGGAGTGGTCAGCACGGCGCGGGGCGTGGCGGGCAGGGCGCCCAGCTTCTCCAGCAGCGGGTGCGCGGCCTCGGGGTGGGCGACCTTGAGGCCGAGCCGGGCGAGGTCGGCGGACGACTCGGAGTCCGGCAGGGGCAGCAGGACCTGGCGCGGTCCGATGGTCGTACGGCCACTGGCCAGCGGCACCGGCAGCCCGGACAGCCGGTCGGGGTCGACGCCGGCGAGGGACTCGTACAGCCGCCGCCACCAGGCGGGCGGGCGTTCGATGCCCGCGATCCGCTCGATCGCCTCGCCGAGCGGCAGCCGGCCGACGCCGAGCGTGCGCAGCTCGGCCCGGCGCTCGAAGCCGGCGGGCAGCAGCGTGGGCAGCACCTCCGCGAGGACGCGTACGGTGTCGGCGCCCGCGCCCTCCACCACCTCGGCCTCGAAGGGGCGCAGCGCGGTCAGTTCCTCGGTGGGCACGGCGGGCGCGAGGAACGCCACCCGGGGCAGCCGCTCCAGCACCGCCGCCCGCAGCCGGCCGTCCAGCTCACCCTTGCCGAGCGGTCCCGGCACCAGGTCGATGGTGGCGGTGGAGACGGGCTCCCAGCCGCCGAGGAGTCCGGCGTACGCCTCGGCCGCCTGCCCGAGGAGGAAGTCGGTCAGCGGCCCGGGCGCGGGATGGCGCCGGGTGGTGTCCAGCGGCAGCGACGCGATCAGCAGGGCGGGCACGCCGAGGGGCTCGTCGGTGGGGGTGGGCGCGTGGACGACGGGCGCGGTGCGCGGGCGCGCGGGCGCGCCGTCGGCGTCCACGGGGACGGCCCAGGTGACGGCCCAGTGGGGGCGGAGGCGTTCCTCGACGGGGCGGTCCTTCAGGAGCGCGGGGTCGGTGGTGCCGTGGCGACGGGCGACCCGCCAGCGGCGGGGCGCGTCCGCCGCGCTGTCCTCGATACGGACGTACGGGCCGTCCTCGGTGCGGCGCAGGGTGCGGACCGTGTCCGCGGTCTCGACCACGACCTCTTCCAGGCCGGGGAGGGTGAGCAGCAGGGCGTCGTCGATGCCCGCGAGCAGCCGCTCGACCAGGTCCGTCGCCGTGCCGTCGCGCAGCGGCAGGATGACGACGGTGTCGTACCCCTCGGGCGCGGAGCCCTCGGCGGGCAGCGGCAGCCGCAGCAGGGGTACGTGCCCGTCGCGGCGGCGCAGTTCGTCGTCGAGCCCGGGGCTGGCCCCGGCGGCCCGCCGGGTCATTTCGCGGGCCTCGGTGAGGGACCAGCGGACGCCGCCGTGCCGGCCGACGACCGCGGGCTCGTCACTGACGGCGAGTACGGCGGCGAACCCGACGCCGAACCGGCCGACGGCGCTCTCGTCCCCCTCGCGCTTGGCCGACGCGCGGAGCGTGCTGAGGGACTCGACCCCGGCGGCGTCGAGGGGCGCGCCGGTGTTGGCGGCCACGAGCACGGCGGGGCTGCCGGGCGCGCCGGGCCCGAGCGTCAGCCGGAGCCGCCCGGGCACCTTGGCGCGGGCGGCGGCGTCGGCGGCGTTCTGGGCGAGCTCGACCACGAGCCGGTCCCGGTACCCGCCGAGCGCGAGGTCCTCCTCGGCGTTGGCGTCCTCCCGGAACCGCGCGGGCGCGGCCCCCCACGCATCCAGCACCCCTCGCCGCAGCCGAGCCGTCCCGAACGGGTCGGCCCCTTCGGTCGTCCTGACGCTCACGCTGTGACTCCGCTCTGTCCGCCCGGTGGTGACCGGCCCTGTCGGGAACCTGCTCCGCGCGTACCCGCTCTGTCGCGTACGCGCTCCGCTCTTGCACGTGCCCCGCTCGTACGCACCCCGCTCGTACGCACCCCGCTCGTACGCGCTCCGCACGTGCGGCCCGAAGGTACCGCGACGCGCCGTCCGGTGGGGGACGGGGTGGGCGTAGCATCTCCGGCGTGGCCAGCCCTGACGTCATCACCGAGCGCTCCGATCCCGCCGTACAGCGAATCATCGATGTCACGAAGCATTCGAGGTCCGTCGTCCGGACGGCACTGATCGAGGACGCCGAGCCTCTTCTGCACAGCATCAGCGCAGGAGTGGAGTTCATCGAGGTCTACGGACTGGAGACGGCTCCCCTGCCGGGCGAACTGCTCGCCGCCTGCGCGGAACGCGGTTTCCCGGTCCGTCTGATCGCCTCCTCCGTCGCGAACCAGATCTTCAGGACGGAGAAGAAGCCCAAGGCCTTCGGTATCGCCCGCGTCCCGAAGCCGTCCCGTTTCGCGGACCTGGCGGCCAGGTCCGGTGACGTCATTCTCCTCGACGGCGTGAAGATCGTCGGCAACATCGGTGCCATCGTGCGGACCTCGTTCGCTCTGGGGGCGGCGGGCATCGTGCTCGTGGACAGCGATCTCGTCAGCATCGCGGACCGCCGCCTGGTCAGGGCGAGCCGGGGCTACGTGTTCTCCCTCCCGATCGTCCTCGCGTCGCGGGCCGAGGCGGTCAGCCACTTCGGGAGCGGCGACATGCGGCTCGTGTCCTTCGACATCGACGGGTCGCTCACCATCGGCGACCTCGTCGGCATCGACGAACGGCTCGTCCTCATGTTCGGCAGCGAGAAGACCGGCGCCTCGGACGAGTTCTCCGGCATCTCGACCGAACTGGTGTCGATCCCCATGAACCCCATGGCCGAGTCGCTCAACGTCTCCGTGTCGGCCGGCATCGCCCTGCACGCCCGAGCCCACCGGAACCTCTCCTCGTGACCTGAGCCGGGGGCCGTCACCCGTGCGACGGGTTGGTCGTACGGGCCCGTCGTACGGACAGGTCGCACAGGCAGGTCGACGGCGCCCCGACAGGCTGGTCAGCGGCCCGGCCCCGGAGGGGGGTGCGGAGACCTGCGGAACCGGCTGCCGCGCCGGACAGCGGTATTCCCGTCGCACACCGTGCAACCGGCCACCGGTCGGCCGCCGACGGGCGTCGACACGAACGAGGGAAGCGCGAACAGCGCGCTGACGAGGACCGGCAGCGCGGGCCGATGACGACCGGTGGATCCGTACACCGGCGACACCCACGAACGCCCCGCCGACGTCGATGACCCGCCGCACGACGTCCCGATGGCGCCCCGGCCCGAGTGCCACGACGCGTACACGTGCGGCAGGCCACTCCGTCACCGCGCCACCTCGGCCCACACGGTCTTGCCGAACGGCCGGTCGACCACACCCCAGCGCTCCGCCAGCGCGTCGACGATGAACAGCCCACGCCCCCGCTCCCGTTCTCGCGAGACGCGTTTGAGCGACGGCCGCCGCCGCACGGGGGCCCGCACCTCGACACGGACGCGGGCGGCCGTGCCGCTCAGCCCGACGAGTACGGAGTCACCGGGCTCGGTCCCGTACCGAACGGCGTTGGTGACCAGCTCCGACACGACAAGTTCGACGGTGTCCGCCTGGTCCGTGCCCAGGTCCGGCCAGCGGTACGCGACGAACTCACGCGCGTAGGCGCGAGCGGCCCGGACGGACTCCGGGGCGCTCACCAGCATGAGCTGAGGCGGAGGCCCCTCCGGAGGCCGGCATCCAGGGTTTTCGTACTGCTTCGGGAGCATGGTCACCGTGTGCCTCCCCTCGTAGCCAGAGCGGCGCTCCGAGGGCCTGGCGGACGCCTTCTGGGTCGTGGGGTGCCGAATACGCGTGAGTCCGGGCAGGGCCCATGGCGACGCCTAGCGGCAACGAATACGGATTGCGACATGACCGTCACGTTATGAAGTCGCGAACTCTCCGAGCCAGTGCCACTCGGTCCCGGTTCACGGATCACTTGGGACGGCGCGTCCTACCCGATCAGACCGAGTCGGTCGGCCAGTCCCAGAACCGCCGTGTCACGACGAGGCGCGCGTCCTCGTAGCTCCTCGACCAGCCGACGCGACGTGGAGTGGTACCGCATCCACTCGGGCGCGTCCGCCTCCGCGAGCAGCAGTGCGTTCACGGCCGGGCGGTCCTTGCCGAGGTCGTTGTAGGCCAGGGCCCGGTCGACGTGGAAGCGGGCACGCCAGGTGGGCGGCAGCGAACCCAGTCCGGGGATGGTGCGTGCGGCGCGGACGGCCTCGTCGCTCTTCTCCATCTCCACCAGGAAGTTGACCCGGGCGACGCCCGCGTTGGTGGGGCCGAACGGCGTGGCGTAGACGAGACGGTCCTCCCCCATGCTTTCGGCAGCACCCTTCGCCAGTCTCAGCAGCTCCGTCACGGTGTCGTGCTTCTCCTGCCGCACAGCGGCCGTCGCAGCCCGCAGCAGCAGCACGCCCCACAGCGCGAGCGCCTTGGGCTCCGAGCGGAACCCCGGCTCGATCCGTTCCGCCCGAGCAAGAGCCACGTGCTCGGCGTCCGCCAACCGCCCTTGCTTGGTGAGCACCCACGCGAGGGTCGAGGCGGCCAGCGTCTCCAGGTCCGGATCGTCACACCGCCGGATCGCGGCGAGTGAACGCTCCATCGCCGTGAACGCCGCGTCCTCCTTGCCCAGCGCGGTCAGTGTCGTTGCCGCCACTTGGTAGGCCACCGCGAGCACGGAGTTGGCAGCCGCGCCTTCCGCGCCCGTGTACACGTGGACCGCCGCACGCGCGTCCCTGATCAACGGAGGAAGCAACACTCCGATCTCGCCGATGCGGCCTTCACGGCGGACGGTCTCGGTCGACTGGAGGGCGACGCGCAGGTCCTCGATGCTCGGGGGTTCCTCGGGATCGGTTTCGCCGTCGAGCAGGTCGGTCACCGGAGACACGGCTTGCCGCAGCGCGAGCACGGACGGCAAGCCCTCGTTCGCCGCATCGTCCGCCTCGAAGGTACTGGGCTGCCCGACGAGATGACTGGGTTCGGTGTCCAGTGCGGCGGCCAAGGCGTTGATGCTGGACAACCGGGCCGTCTTACGCCGCCCCTGTTCCAACTTGCGCACCACGTCGACGGAGAGCCCGGCGCGCTCGGCCAACCGCTCCCGCGTCATGCCCCGTCGCAGTCTCAGCTCCGCGACGCGGTCACCCATGCCCGATTCAAATGCCGCGCTCATGGTCAGACCTCCGCGTCATCCTCCGCCAGGAGGCCGGTACTTCACCGTACTCCGGAGCGCGGGAGCCCCTTGCCACGTCGGCCGGAGACGCGTAGTTCGTACGGGCCCTCCCAGGGCGCCCGTGGCGTCCCAGCCGCGCACGTCCGTGGAATCCTCCGCGAAGAACGGGAAGCATGGTCGGCGAGCTCGGTCGCTCGGTCGGCCTTTTGCGTCGTGCGTTGCGGAAGGCGCTTGAATCCGGGCAAGAGGCATGGCAGCGCCTTCGCGGCAAGCCCTGCCACGACGCGGCGAAGAAGAGGCTCGTGATCGCGGGCCAGGGCCGGGCGGTCCTGGCCGAGGCCGCTGTGGGCCGGGGCCCGGTCGATGTGGAAGCGAGCACGCCAGTGGGCGGCGGCGAACCAAGTCCGTGGAGGTCAGCCCGGGGCGGGGGGCCACGACCCGGTGGTCTCGGACGGGCCGGAGGACTGCCCCGCCTGCCGAAAGACACGGACACCGTAGAGCCGCAGGCCCCGGACGACCGGCTCCCGCCACCCACCCGTGACGTCCGGGGTGGCCACGTCCGCCCGGGGTGCCTGTGACGTCCCGGTCAGGCACGTCCGCCGGCGAGTGAGCCGAAGGGGCGCGCCGCTGTCGAAACGGAGAGCGCGCGCAGGCTCCGAGGAACGAGGAGCCGAGCACGGTCGACCGTCGACAGTGCCCGCGGCCGGAGGCCGCTGATGGATACAGCAAGCGCCCCGGAGGCGAACCGAGCCCCAAAAAACTACGAGTGGCCCAGTTCCTCCGACTCCTCGTCCGCCTCCGGCGACACCGATCCACTGTCCGCCGCCGGCCGCAGCGGGAACTCGTCCGCCGCCATCGAGTCCAGCACCGGCGGCGCGGGGCGCGGGGGCTTCGGCATGACCGCGGCCTCCGAGTGGCCGCCGCAGCCGTACGAGAGCGAGACCACCCGGCCGTCCGCCGGGGAGAACTCGTTCGCGCAGACGCCGAACGCCTGCTTGAGCGAGCCCGCCAGCGGGAGCAGGAAGCCGCAGGAGACGCAGGGCGCCGGGGCCGCCTGTGCCATGGGGGTCTTCGGGCCGAACGACTCGTCCCAGCGGTCCGCCGCCACGTGCAGGCCGTACCGCGACAGCACACGCGCCCGCCGCATGCCGAGTTCCTCGGCCACGGAGGCGATCGCCCCGCGCGCGGCGGCGGGGGGCTCCCCGGCCGCGCCGCCGGTCGTCTCCTCGATCGCCCCGGCCGCCACCGCTCCGGCCGTCGGCTCCGGCTCCCGCTCCAGTACCGCCTCCGGAACGGTCTCCGCCAGCACCGGCAGCGCCGCGTTCGGCGGCGGCTCGTCCGCGCCCGTGTAGCCCGGCTCCAGCCTGAGGTCGTCCGCCTCCGTCGGGAGCAGGTCCCCCGGCCCCATGTCGCCCGGCCGCAGGCGCTCGCTCCACGGCACCCACTCGGGCGCGCGCAGCGAGTCCGGGCCCGGCAACAGGACCGTCTCGTCGAGGGTGACGATCTTCGCGCGGGACGCGCGCGCGACCGTCACCGCCCAGCGCCAGCCCCGGTAGCCCGGTTCCTTGCACTCGAACAAGTGGGTGACGACCCGGTCGCCCTCCGCCATCACCGAGACGTGTTCCCCGACGACCCCTGGCGCGGCCGCCTCCTCGGCGGCCGACCTGGCGAGGTCTACCGCCTCGGCGCACAGGCGGTCAGGGGTACGGCTTCGCGTCGTCGCAGCACTCACAGGTCTCGCTTCTCTCTACGCGTCTCACGGGTGCGCCGGCCGATGCGCGATGCACGAGCGGTGGGCGGAGCGGACCTAGGGGCCGCATCGACGTCCACGCCCGATCACGCCTCGGGCACACCTGCCGTTATCCATTCTGCGGGATGACGAAGAGGCGCGCGGCCGAGTACAACCGCCGGTGGCGCGCTACGCACGCTACCCCGTCTCTCGTCCCCCGCCCACCTGCGTACCGTCTTTCCCGCACTTCGGCCGCCACCGCAACAAGCCCGTGACCCTGTCGGAACCGGGACCACGCCCGCACTGGAACCTGGCCCCGCCCCGCCGGAACCGGGCCCCGCCCCTGCCGAAACCCGGACCGGACCCGGACCGGACCCGGACCGGACCCGGACTGGAACCCCGCTCGGCGCCGGCTCCCGCGATTCCCGACGGCCGCGTCACGGCCGGGATCGGTTCGCACCACCCGTCACTGGGGCACTATGACGAGGTGGCAGCCGTAAGGTCGTCCGGCTCGGGCGGCCCGCTCCGCAGGACGGGGCGGGCCGTCGGCCGTGCCCTGCGTTTTCCGTTCGCGGCCGCCGGCAGAGGCATCCGCAGAGCCACCCACGCGCACGGGGCGGGTGAGACCGGGCTCGGCAAGCTGATCGAGCTGCACGCCGTGAACGGCGCGGGCGATGTCATGATCACGGTCGCGCTCGCCTCCACGGTCTTCTTCTCCGTGCCGACGGACGAGGCGCGCGGCCGGGTGGCGCTCTACCTCGCCGTCACGATGGCCCCGTTCACCCTTCTCGCCCCCGTCGTCGGCCCGCTCCTCGACCGCCTCCCACACGGCCGCCGTGCGGCCATGGCCGGGACGATGCTGATCCGGGCCCTCCTCGCGCTCGTGATGTCGGGCGCGGTGGCGACCGGCGAACTGGAGCTCTACCCGGCCGCGCTCGGCGTGCTGGTCGCGTCGAAGGCGTACGGCGTGGTCCGCAGCGCGGTCGTCCCGCGGCTGCTGCCGCCGCGCTTCTCGCTCGTACGGGCGAACTCCCGCGTCACGCTCTCCGGGCTGCTCGCCACCGGCGCGGCGGCCCCGGTCGGCGCGTTGCTGCACCAGCTCGGGCCGCCCTGGCCGCTGTACGGGGCATGTGTGATCTTCGTCGCCGGCGCGTTCCTGGCGTTCTCCATGCCCCACGTCGTCGACTCGGCGAAGGGCGAGCGCAAGGCACGGCTCGTCCCGCCCGGGGAGTGGGGCAAAGAGCCGGAGCGGGAACGGAACGAACGAGAGGGGCAGGGCAAACGCTTCGGCCGTGCGCGGGACAAGGAGCGCACCGGCGAGCGGCGCGGTGGCGAGCGGCGCGGCGGCGAGCGGCGCCCCGGCCTGCGCACCGTCGGCCCGTCCGTGCTGCACGGCCTCCAGGCGAACACCTCGCACCGCGCCCTCTCCGGATTCCTGATCTTCTTCCTGGCGTTCTTCCTCCGCGAGCACCCGCTCGCCGGTCAGAACGCGGTCGTCTCCATCGGGATCGTCGGTGTCGCGGCCGGTGCCGGCAACGCGCTCGGTACGGCCGTCGGCGCCTGGCTCAAGGCGCGCGGCCCCGAGCTGATCATCGCCACGATGCTCGGTATCGCGCTCGGTACGGCGGTCCTCGCGGCGCTGTTCTTCGGGAGCGTGATGCTGGCCGTCCTGTGCGCCGTGGCGGGGCTGTCGCAGGCGCTGTCGAAGCTGTCGCTGGACGCGATGATCCAACGGGACGTGCCCGAGGAGGTGCGGACCTCCGCCTTCGCCCGCTCCGAGACGCTGCTCCAGATGTCCTGGGTGGTGGGCGGCGCGATCGGTATCGCGCTGCCGCTGAACGCCGTGCTGGGCATGTCCGTCGCCGCGGGCATCATCGCGACCGCGGCCCTGCTGTCGGTACGGGGACTGCTCGGCGCGGCCCGCCGCGGCACACCGCACGCCCGCGTGGCCTGAAGGCGCCGGCCCGGTTCGCGCGGCCCCGCCGGGCCCCCGTCCACCGACGGCTCGCCGTACCCCCTCGTTCCGTGCGCACGGACGACCGATAGCCTTCGGCTCATGACCGCTGCGTTCTTCTCCGCCAAGGGCCGCCGGGCCGGTGCCGCTCTCGGCGCGCTGTCCGCCGGACTCCTCGTCCTCACCGCCTGTGAAAAGCCGACGCCGCTCGCGACCGTGACGGTCAACAGCGACTCGGTCAACACCGAGGCCACCTGCTACAACGACGGCAAGGCGATCAAGGAGAACGAGATCCAGCCCTGCCTGAACAAGAAGGCGGAGAAGACCATCACCGTCGCGATCGACGACAAGGTCCGCTTCGGCGTGGACCCCGAGCTCGCGGAGAACGGCTGGACGCTCTTCATCAACGGCCAGCAGGCCGAGCAGGAGCCGTACAAGAAGACGTACCGCACCATCCCCGCCAGCGCCTTCTTCACCAGCCAGACCGGCCAGACCTCGAACACCACCCAGGTCAGCATCGTGGAGACCAGCGGCAAGAAGCTCACGGGCATCTGGCACTTCGAGTTCAAGAAGGACTCCTGACGGAACTCCGGACGGAGCTCCTGACGCGACCGGAGCCGACCCCACCGCCGGCACCGGAGCCGACCCGTCCGGTACCAGAGCCGACCCGTCAGGCACCGATTCCGATTCCGAACCCGGTGTCGGTACCGGCGCCGACGGCGATCGCCCGGCCCTCGGGCACCCTGGAGGTCACGCCATGCGCGTGCTCGTCGTGACGGCGGTGGCGGCGGAGGCGAACGCCGTCGTCGCGGGCCTCGGCCGCTACTCGCTCGCCGGCGTCCGGGAGCTGACCGGCGGCTACGAGGTGACCACGCACGCCCAGTACACGCCCCGGCCGTCGTCCGTGCAGATACCGGTCGTGGACGTCCTGATCGGCGGGGCCGGTCCGGCGGCGGCGGCGGCCGCCACGGCCACGGCGCTCGCGACGTCGCCGTACGACCCGCCGTACCACCTGGTGCTCTCCACCGGGATCGGCGGCGGCTTCACACAGCACACCGCGCTCGGGACGGTCGTCCTGTCGGACGAGATCGTCGCGGCGGACCTGGGCGCCGACACCCCGGACGGTTTCCTGCCCGTGGCGGAGCTGGGCTTCGGCCGGGGCGTGCACCGTCCGCACCCGGAGCTGACGGCCCGGATGGCGAAGCTCCTGCTCGCCGACCCGCACCTGCACGCGGTCCACGCGCCGGTCCTCACCGTGTCCACGGTGACCGGCACGGCAGCCCGCGCGACCGAACTGAGCGCGCGCCATCCGCGCGCCGCCGCCGAGGCGATGGAGGGCTTCGGCGTGGCCGAGGCCGCCGCCGCCCATTTGGTACCGTGCGCCGAGATCCGGGCGGTCTCCAACGCCATCGGCCCCCGGGACCGCGCGTCCTGGCAGATCGGCCGGGCGCTGGACGCGCTGCGGTACGCGTTCACGCTGCTCACCCCCGTATTCGAGGAGCCTTCATGACCTCGCCGACCTCGCCGACCTCACCGGGACCGCTGCGCATCGCGCACTCTCCTTGCCCGAACGACACCTTCGTCTTCGACGCCTGGACGCACGGCCGGGTGCCCGGCGCCCCCGGCGTCGAGGTCACCTTCGCGGACATCGACATCACCAACGGCATGGCGGAACGCGGCGAGTTGGACATCCTGAAGGTGTCGTACGCCGTGCTGCCCTGGGTCCTCGACGAGTACGCCCTGCTGCCCTGCGGCGGCGCGCTGGGCCGGGGCTGCGGCCCGCTCGTCCTGACGAAGGAGCCGGGCGCGTCCCTCACCGGCAGGACCGTCGCCGTGCCGAGCGAGCGCTCCACGGCCTATCTGCTGTTCCGGCTGTGGGCGGCGGAGGTCGTGCCGGGCGGGGTGGGCGAGGTCGTCGTCATGCCCTTCCACGAGATCATGCCGGCGGTACGGGACGGGAAGGTGGACGCCGGACTGGTCATCCACGAGGCCCGCTTCACGTACCAGAACTACGGCCTGCACCGCCTCGCCGACCTCGGTGAGCACTGGGAGTCCACGACGGGCCTGCCGATCCCGCTGGGAGCGATCATCGCGAAGCGCTCGCTGGGCGACGCGACGCTCCGGCGGCTCGCCGAGTCGATCCGTACGTCGGTCCGGCTGGCCTGGGACGATCCGGAGGCCTCGCGGCCGTACGTCCTGGAGCACTCCCAGGAGATGGACCCGTCGGTCGCCGACCAGCACATCGGGCTGTACGTCAACGAGTTCACCGCGGACCTGGGCGAGGACGGTTACGCGGCGGTCCGGGGGCTGCTCACGCGCGCGGCGGCCGAGGGGCTCGTACCGCCCCTCGGCCAGGACGCGTTGCGTTTCGTCTGAGCCGGGCCCGAGCCGTGCCGGGTCGGTCGGGTCGCGCCGCGCCGGGTCGGCGTTCCCGTGTCTGCCGTGTGTACGACTCGTACGTAGGAGTCGTACACACGGAACGAACACGGGCCTGCGGCCGGCGGCCGGCCGGACAACAGGCCTACACGTCGAGCTGGTCCGCCACCGCCCTGAGCAGGCCGGCGATCTTCGCTCCCTGGGCCTTGTCGGGATAGCGCCCGCGCTCCAGCATCGGCGTGACGTTCTCCAGCAGCGTCGTCAGGTCCTGGACGATCGAGGCCAGTTCGTCGGGCTTGCGGCGCTGGGCCGCCGCGACCGACGGGGCCGGGTCGAGGAGCGTCACCGACAGCGCCTGGTCACCGCGTTGTCCCGCGACGACACCGAACTCCACGCGCTGGCCTGGCTTGAGGGCGTCGACTCCGGCAGGGAGGACCGACGAGTGCACGAAGACGTCGCCGCCGTCGTCACGGGAGAGGAAGCCGAAGCCCTTCTCACCGTTGAACCACTTGACTTTGCCGGTAGGCACGTCTGTCCTCGCCCTCGTACTCGTCGGTGCGCTGGCGCGCACAAAAACGGCTCTGGATAGCACTACAGCGGGTCGACCGACCCGCCACCACCAAGGCTAATGGTCCAAGGCGTGGTGACAAGACGTCGCCGTCCGGTTCCTGTCCGCTGCTGTCGGCAGGGAACTACCCTGGTGGCGTGACTGATACTCCTGATCCCAGCGCCACGGCGGACGCGACGAAGGACGACCCGGGCCCGGGTGACGGGCTGGTGCGGATCGGCGCGATCGTGTTCATCGTCGGTGCCGTGGCCACTCTGGTCACCGTCGCGCCGCTGTTCCTCGGCTCGCGGCCGTTCCCGACCGTCGCGTACCTCGTCTCCATGCTGATGGGGGTGGGCTTCCTGGTCGCGGGCGCGGGCGTGCTGCGGTCCGTCGGGGCGCAGCGCAGGCGGGCGAAGGCGAGTCAGGCGGCGGGACGGGCCGCGGGACAGGGCACGAGCCGGGCCGCTGGTCAGGCCGCGACGTAGCCGTCGAGCCAGGCCGGGAACGCCGTCAGGTCCGGCAGGACCACATCGGCTCCGGCCGCCCGCAGTTCCGCCGCGTCGCACGGGCCCGTCGGCACCGCGACCGAGAGCGCCCCGGCCGTCCGCGCCCCGCGCACGTCGCCGGTGTGGTCCCCCACGTACACCGTCGCCCCGTGCTCGCGCAGCGCGCCGCCCTTCGCCTCCGCCCACAGCCATCCGACGACCGCGTCCGGCTCGATGCCGAGGTGGCTGAGGTGGAGCTTGGCGTTCGGCTCGTGCTTGGCGGTGACGACGACCGCCCGGCCGCCGAGCGCCTGGACGGCGGCTATCGCCTCCCGTGCGCCCGGCAGGGCGAGGGTCGGCGCGATGGCGAATGTGGGATAGATCTCCCGGTAGCGGTCGCTCATGGCGGCGATGCGCTCCTCGGGGAACCAGTGCGCCAACTCCACCTCCAGCGGCGGTCCGAGCCGGGTCACCGCGAGGTCGGCGTCGATGTGCGTCCCGGTCTCGGCGGAGAGTGCCCGGTAGGCGGCGTGGATGCCGGGCCGTGAGTCGATCAGGGTCATGTCGAGGTCGAAGCCGACCGTGGGGGCGGGGCGGGACCCGCTCGCCACGTGGGATGCCCGGGGCGCCAGGGGCACCTGCGGTTCCGGGGGCACCTGGGATGTCCGGGGCGCCGGGTAGACCGGGCTTGAGGGGGGCGGAGAAGACATGGTGGCCATTGTGCCCGGACGACATCGCATCCAGGCCGCTGGCCGGATTCGACCGGTGCGTAGACTTAGCCAAGCCTTACCGTGCCTGACCCGTGTCCCACCATGTCTCACCGTCTCCGACCTGAGCCCGACCTGAAGCCTGACCCGAGCCCCACCGTGCCTGGCCGAGCGTTACCGGGCCTTTCGCCGGCCGTACGAGATTGGTCCCGATGCCAGCCCACGCCCCGACGTCCGCCCCCATGGCCTCCGACCGGGCCGCCCCGAACCCGAACGCGACGAAGGGACCGCGCGGCGCCCTGGTCGCGCGCCGTGTCGCCTGGACGACCGGTGGCGTCGTGGCCGTCCTGCTCGCGGTCCTGCTGAGTCTCGCCGTCGGAGCGCGCGCCGTCGCCCCCTCCGCCGTTCTGGACGCCCTGCTGCACGGCGCGCGCGGCGACGACGCCGAGGTCATCCGGGAACTGCGCCTGCCGCGCACGCTGATCGGGCTGATGGTCGGCGCGGCGCTGGCCCTCGCGGGCACGGCGCTGCAGGGCATCACCCGCAACCCCATCGCGGACCCCGGCATCCTGGGCATCAGCCAGGGCGCGTCGGTGGGCGTCGTGCTGGCCATCGCGTTCGCCGGGGTGCACACGCTCACGGGCTATGTCTGGTACGCGTTCGCGGGCGCGGGGATCGCGTCGGTGGCGGTGTACGCGATCGCCTCGCGCGGACGCGGCGGCGCCACGCCCGTCACGCTCGCGCTGGGCGGCGCCGCGATCAACGCGCTGCTGGTCTCGGTGACGACGGCCGTGCTGACGACGGACGCGGCGACGATGGACGAGTACCGGTTCTGGCAGGTCGGGTCGCTCGCGGGCCGGAACGCCGAAGTGGCCGGTCAGGTCTGGCCGTTCCTGCTGGTGGGAACGGTGCTGGTGGTGTCCGTGGCACGGGGTCTGGACGCGCTGGCGCTCGGCGAGGACATGGCGAGGGGGCTGGGCCAGAACGTCGCGGCCGTACGGATCCTGGGCGGCCTCGGGGCGACCGTGCTGACGGGGGTGGGCGTCGCGGCGGCCGGCCCGATCGCCTTCGTAGGCCTGGCCGTTCCGCACCTGGCACGGGCGCTCGTCGGCAGCGACCACCGCTGGCTGCTGCCGATGGCGGCGCTGATCGGGCCGGTCATGCTGCTCGTGTCGGACGTGGTGGGCCGGATCGTGTTCCCGCCGGGCGAGGTGCCGGCCGGGGTGATGACGGCGCTGATCGGGGTGCCGTTCCTGGTGACGCTCGTACGCAGGAAGGCGGTACCGGCGTGACGGGGGACGGCGTGACGGGGGACGGCGCGATACGCGATGGTGCGATACGCGATGGTGCGATACGCCATGGTGCGGTACGGGACGACGCGACGCTCGACGACGCGGTACGGGACCGCATGACGCAGGACGGCTCGACGCGCGACGGCGCCGGTGCTCGCCTGCGCCCCGCCGGTTACGGGCGGCTACGGCTCGGCCGGGCCACCTTCCTGCTGCACCGTCGGGCCGCCGTGGTGGCGGGCGCGTTCGCGCTGCTGCTGGCGGTGGTGTGCGTCGCGTACCTGAGCGTGGGCGAGAGCTTCGTGGCACCGGCCGAGGTGCTCAAGGTGCTGACCGGCCGGCCGTCGCCGGACGAACTGGTCGTCGGCACGCTCCGGTTGCCGCGCATGGTGGTGGGGCTGCTGGTCGGCCTCGCCTTCGGTGTGGCGGGCGCGCTGATCCAGACCGTCGCCCGTAACCCGCTGGCCAGCCCGGACGTCATCGGCATCAGCCAGGGCGCGGGCGCGCTGACGGTGGGGGCGATGACGTTCGGGGTCACCTCCTACGCGGTCCTGCCGTACGTGTCCGTGGCGGGCGGCCTCCTGGCGGCGGCCCTGGTGTACGCGTTCGCCTGGCGCGGCGGCCTGCACGCGACGCGCTTCGTGCTGATCGGCATCGGCTTCGCGATCGCGCTGCGTTCCGTCATCACCCTGTTCCTGACCAAGGGCGACTACCTGGTCGCGCAGCAGGCGCAGGTCTGGATGACCGGTTCCCTCAACGGCCGTGGCTGGGACGAGGCGGGCCCGCTGGGACTCGTCCTGCTTGTTCTGCTGCCCTTGGTGCTGTGGGCGGGGTACGCGCAGCGCACGGTCTCGATGGACGACGACACGGCGACCGCGCTGGGCGTACGCCTCGGGCGGGTACGGCTCGGTCTGGTGCTGGCCGGTGTGATCCTGGCGTCGGTGGCGACCGGGGCGGCGGGCCCGGTGGACTTCGTGGCACTGCTGGCGCCGCAGATCGCGCGGCGCGTGACCCGTACGGCACAGATCCCGCTGCTGTGCTCGGCGCTGCTGGGTGCGGTGATCGTGGTGCTGGGGGACCTGTTGGCACGCAAGCTGCTCGCACCGACGGAGCTGCCGGTGGGAGTGCTGACGGCGGCGGTGGGGGCGCCGTATCTGATCTGGCTGATCGTGCGCGGCCGTACCGGGCGCCCCGGCGACGCGGGCACGGGCTCGGCCAAGGGCAGGGGCAGGGGCAGGAGCGACGGCGTCGGCACGGGCGCGGGCGCCGGCCCGGGGCCGGTGGCGGCGACGGGCGCGGGTGTGGGCGTGGGAGGCAAGGGATGAGCAGGCTCAGGGCCCAGGGGCTGACCCTGGCGTACGAGGACCGTACGGTCGTGTCCGACCTGGACCTGGCGGTCCCGGACGGGCGGGTGACGGTGATAGTCGGCCCGAACGCGTGCGGGAAGTCGACGACGCTGCGCGCGCTGGGCCGGCTGCTGCGGCCCAGGAGCGGGTCCGTGCTGCTGGACGGTACGGAGCTGGCGAAGATCCCGACGAAGCGGATCGCTCGGTCGATCGGCCTGCTGCCGCAGTCGCCGGTGGCCCCCGAGGCGATCACGGTCGCGGACCTGGTCTCGCGGGGCCGGCAGCCGCACCAGCGGTGGTGGCAGCAGTGGTCGGAGGAGGACGAGCGCGCCGTCAGGGACGCCATGGCCCGCACCGACGTCACCGCTCTCGCCGACCGGTCGGTGGACGAGCTGTCGGGCGGTCAGCGCCAGCGCGTGTGGATCGCGATGGCGCTGGCACAGGAGACGGACCTGCTGCTCCTGGACGAGCCGACGACCTTCCTGGACATCGCGCACCAGGTGGAGGTCCTGGACCTGGTCCGCCGGCTCAACCACGAGCAGGGCCGTACGGTCGTGATCGTCCTGCACGACCTGAACCAGGCGGCGCGCTACGCGGATCACCTGGTGGCGATGAAGGCGGGCCGTGTGGTGGCGGAAGGGCCTCCGGCGGACGTGGTGACGGCGGAGCTGGTACGGGAGGTCTTCGGCCTGGAGTCGATCGTGGTCCCGGATCCGGTGACGGGGTCGCCGCTGGTGGTGCCGGGGGCGCCGTACGGTCCCCGGCGGGCGGCCGAGGACGAGAACTCCGAAGACACGGAAGACACGGAAGACCCGATACGCACATAAGCCTATATGGAGTGCTTCGGGCGCCCCTGTTTCGCGCCCTGCCGGGCCATGGCCGTGCGGGGTGATGCTGACGACGGAAGGATCGAGCACCTAGGACCAAGGGGAACGTCCATGCGCAAGATCGGTACCCTCGTCGCCACCGCCGGAGCAGCGGTCCTGCTCGCCGGCCTGACCACGTCGCCCGCGCCCGCCACGCCCGCCGCCCCCGCCTACGGCAACTGCGCGGACAAGTACTTCTGCATCTACAGCGACTGGAACGGGGGCGGCACCCGATGCCAGTGGTCCCAGGAGAAGCTGGCGAACACCGCCGACAACTGCTCGTTCATCCAACGGGGCCAGAACGTCCGCTCGGTGTGGAACAAGACGGGACACCGGGTGCAGTACTACAAGCAGACCAACTATAAGAACCGCGTGGGCTCCACGCCGAACGGCTCGGGCGGCAACCTCCAGGGCAACTACCAGATCCGCTCGTTCAAGCCGAACTAGTGCCCCTCCCGGCAACGTTTGCCCCGTCGCGGCACTAGCCTGCGGGCCACGGTGCCGCGGTGGGGCCACGGGCCGACGGGGTGACTTCGGCCCCGCCGCCCGCGCGGCCGAAGGAATCTCTCGCGTCACAGAGCGCGTTCCTCGGCAGCCGGGACGCGAGAGAGACAGGGGCGCGAAAGAGACAGGGGCGCGAAAGAGACAGGGGCGCGGAAGAGACGGAGGCGCGGGAGAGACGGAGGCGCGGGAGAGACAGGCCCCGGCTACCCCGTCGTGCCATTCCTTTCCCTCGCGCGCCAGACCAGGTACAGCGCCGACGTCACCGCCGCCGTGCGGACCACGACCGGCCAGAGGTCCGACCAGGCGTCGGCCATCCCGCCGTTCGGGATCGCGTCTCCCCAACGGCCTTCCAGCCGGCCCCAGAACCAGACCAGGCCGCCGACCGCCGAAACGCCCGGAAGGCCGAAGACGGCCCACTTGGCTTCGGCCTGGGAGAGGGTGCGGGAGGCATAGGCGAGGGCCCAGCCGAAGGCCAGCGCCAGCAAGGAGCCCTGGACCGCGCCCACGCACAGGAGCGCCGCCGCCAGCAGGAGCAGGGCGTTGAACCTGGTCCTCGGCCTGCCACCGGCGTCCTTGCGGCGCAGGCCGCCGAGGAGAGCGCCCAGGCCGAAGCGCCGGCCGGAGGCCCCCTTGGTCGCCTCGGCCGTCCCGGCCGACGGGGCCGCCTCCGCCGCCGCCTCGGCCTTCGCCGACTCGTCCTCGGCGTCCTTCGGCTTCTCCGGCGGTGGTTTCAGTATCTCCGGGATCTCGACCCCGCCCACGAATCCCCCGCGCGCCCCCGCGTCCGGGGAGAGCACCGCACCCATCGGCCCCGGTTCGATGCGCCACCAGTCGGGCTGGCCGCCGGCGGACGGGCCCAGTTCGTCCATCCCCGCCAGGTGGGGCGGCGTGGTGGCTGATCCCGTGCCGACGCCCGCGCCCGCGCCTCCCGCCGGAGCGGCCGACGGCCCCGACGGCCCCGGCGGCTCGGGCGTCCCGGGCCGCGCGGGGCGCCCCGGCCGCTCCGGCCCCTTCAGCTTCTTCGTCCACTGCGTCAGCTGGGCCCGCTGCGTTCGCTGCGTCCTCTGCGTCGGTACCGTCGCCGGTTCGGACCGCTGGGAACGCTCGGACTCGGCCCGTCCCGGATCCGAGGACGCCGCGCCCACCACCTCCTCCGGCTCCCCCAGCCGTCCCAGGATCCGCCGCACCGCCGCCGGACTGTCACCGCCCGACGTGCCCCGCTGCCGGTCGATCTCGTTCCGCAACGACGACACCAGGCGCATCCGCTCCGCCGCCGGCAGCTGACGCTGTTGCGCCACGTCCCCGACCCGGCTCAGGTAGTCGTAGACGAGCTGGTCGCTCTCGATCCCCACGCAGTCCTCCGCAGTCCTCCGCGCGCTCACGCTCTCCGCAACCGGTACCCGCACGCGATGCTGTCTGAGTCGTCCGCGCACGTCCACCCCGTACGACGACCCCGTACGTCCGTCCGTCCGGTACGACGGTCCCGCACATCGACCTCGTACGTCGGCCCCGCGCGTCCACGCCGGCACGTCCACCGCTCACCGCCACTCACGTCCGGCGCCCACATCCACCCGTACCGACGGTACGGTTCGGCCGCGCCGCGCACCCCGAAGCCGAGGAGCACCGGCGCGGCGGCACTCACGAGCTAACGTGGAACGGATGCGGACCCGCCCATCCCAGCAGGAGGCGCACGTGCCAGAAGCAACCGGCGGTACGCCACCGCGCACGCTCGCGGAGGCCCTGCGCGCCCAGGGCGACGAATCGCTCGCCGCCCTGCTGCGCGCCCGGCCCGATCTGCTGAACCCCGTACCGGGCGACCTCTCACAGCTCGCCACCCGCGCCGCGACCCGCGCGTCCGTCGTACGGGCCCTGGAGCGGCTCGACAGGTTCACGCTCCAGACGGCGGAGGCGCTGGCCGTGGCACCCGAGCCCGCGCCGTACGGGACGCTGCGCGCGCTCCTGACCGGCGACGACGGCAACGAGCAGGTCGAGGCCGCGCTGCCGGCCGCCGTACGGACCCTCCGCGAGCGGGCGCTCCTCTGGGGCGGTGACGACCGGCTCCGGCTGGTCCGTACCGCGCGCGAGCTGCTCGCCCCGTCCGCCACCCACCCCTCGCCGACCGGCCTCGGCCCGACCGTCGCCGAGGCCACCTCGGGCATGTCACCCGGCCGCCTCCAGGAGATCCTGGCCGCCGCTGGGCTGCCGTCCACCCATGACCCGGTCTCCGCCGTCGCCGCGCTGACCGAGCTGTTCACGGACCGTACGCGCATGGCGGCCCTGCTCGACACCGCGCCCACGGAGGCGCTGGCGGTGCTCGACCGGCTGGTGTGGGGGCCGCCGTACGGGGAGGTCACGGCCAACCCGGCGCCGCCGGTGCGGTGGCTGCGCGACCGGGGGCTGCTGCTGCCGGCGACCGCCCGTACCGTCGTCCTGCCCCGCGAGGCCGCGCTGCATCTGCGCGCCGGGCGTGCCCACCGGACGCCGGAGCCCGTGGCGTCCGCCGTACGCCCCCGGGGCGCGGGCGGCGCGGGCTCCGACGTACGGCCGTATTCTCCACAGGCTGTGGACAGCGCGGCGGCCGGTCAGGCGTACACCGCCCTCGCCACCATCGAGGAGCTGGCCAAGGACTGGAACGAGGGCGGCCCGGGTGTCCTGCGCGCCGGCGGCCTGTCCGTACGCGACCTCAAGCGCACCGCCACCGCCCTGGAGGTCACCGAGCCCGTGGCCGCGTTCTGGGTCGAACTCGCCTTCGCAGCCGGCCTGGTGGCCTCGGACGGCGAGGCGGACGAACGGTACGCGCCGACCCCCGCCTACGACGCCTGGCTCGAACTCCCCGCCGCCGAGCGGTGGGCGTGCCTGGCCACCGCCTGGCTGACGGCCACCCGCACGTCCGGCCTCGTCGGCAGCCAGGACTCCAAGGGCCGTACGCTCTCGGCGCTCGGTCCCGGCCTGGACCGGAGTCAGGCGCCCGAGGTACGGCGGCGGGTCCTCGACCTGCTCGTCACGCTCCCGGAGGGCACCGCACCCGACCCCGAGTCGCTGCTGGCGCGGCTGCGCTGGGAGCGCCCGCTGCGCGGCGCGTCGGCCTCCGGGCGGTCGGACGACCTCCGGGCACGGATCGCGTCCTGGACGCTGAACGAGGCCGAGATGCTGGGCCTCACGGGGCGGGGCGCGCCCGCGACGCACACCCGCGCGCTGCTGGGGGCGGGCGCGGCGGGGGCCGGGAACGCCGAGACCCCACCGGGTACCTCCGAGACCACCGGCGCCACCAACGCCACCGACACCACCGACTCCGCGACCGCCGCCTCCACCGTCCCCGCGGCCACCGGCGACTCCACCGTCCCCGCGGCCACCGCCGCCGCGGCCGCCGCGTCCGCCGAAGCCGGGACGTCGGCCGTGGAACTGTCCGCCGCCGCACGGCGCGCCGCCCGCGCCCTCGCGCCGTACCTCCCCGACCCCCTCGACCATGTCCTGCTCCAGGCCGACCTCACGGCCGTCGCCCCCGGCCCGCTGCTCCGGCCGCTCGCCGAACTGCTCTCGGTCGCGGCCGAGGTCGAGTCGAAGGGCGGCGCGACGGTCTACCGGTTCACCCCGGCCTCCGTACGGCGCGCGCTCGATGCCGGGCAGTCGGCCTCCGACCTGCACGATTTCCTCGAGGCGCACAGCCGTACGCCCGTCCCGCAGCCGCTCGCCTACCTCATCGACGACGTGGCCCGCAAGCACGGGCACCTGCGGGTCGGTGCCGCGTCGGCGTACGTACGGTGCGACGACGAGGCCGTACTCGACGAGATCCTGGCCGACAAGCGCTCGCAGGGCCTGCGGCTGCGCCGCCTCGCCCCGACCGTCCTGGCCGCGCAGGCCGAGCCGGCGGCGTTGCTGGACGGGCTGCGGACGATGGGGTTCGCGCCGGCCGCCGAGTCGGCCGAGGGCGATGTGATGATCACGCGGGCGCATGCCTACCGCACGCCGCCGCGGAACGCGCCCGCGCCGGTCCCCGACGGACCGCCGGTGCCGGA
This sequence comes from Streptomyces hebeiensis, assembly GCF_052983195.1. Lineage (NCBI taxonomy): Bacteria > Bacillati > Actinomycetota > Actinomycetes > Kitasatosporales > Streptomycetaceae > Streptomyces > Streptomyces hebeiensis. Next base: position 4,401,454 of record NZ_CM129812.1, on the reverse strand, counting down.
CGCGACGCTGCTGGGGGCGGCGGTCAGGGCGATCCGGGCGGGGGACAGGGCGGCGACGGTGATCCGCAAACCGACGGCGGGCGAGGCCGTCCCCGCGCCGGCCACCGCTTCCCCGGCGACGGGGCGGGGGCAGGGACGGGCAGGGGGCGGCGTGCGCCTGCCCGAGCCGGGCCCGGGCGACGTCACGGGAACGGGCACGGACACCGGCTCGGGCGCGAACGGCGGCCGCCTGCCCCGCACCACCTCCGCCGAGACCCTCGCGACGGTCCAGGCCGCGGCGCTGACCGGCTCGGCGGTGTGGATCGGCTACGTGAACGCCGACGGGGCGGCGAGCCAGCGCGTCATCGCGCCGGTACGGGTGGAGGGCGGCTTCGTGACGGCGTACGACCACACGGCGGACGAGATCCGTACGTATCCGCTGCACCGGATCACAGGAGTCGCGGAACTGGCGGACGACCCGGCGTAGGCGCTGTCCGGGGCGAAGGCGGCGCCGTCCGGTGCCACGCCGACCGGGAGCCGAGCCGCCGCGGCGCCGCCCGGAACTCACGCGGCGCCGCCGCCGCGCCCGCGCGACCCGTTTCGCCTACTTCGCGCGCTTCACCCGAGTCACCCGCTTCGGCGCCTTCGGCTTCTTCGGCTCGGTCGCCCCCTTCGGCTCGGCCCTCGAACGCGCGCCCCGCTCCCCCAGCGCGTGGAACCGCCGCCCGATCCGCCGCCCCAGCAGCAGGTACGCCAGCAGCGCCCCGCTCGTGTTGAGGATCACGTCGTCCACGTCGAAGGCACGCCCCTCGACCAGCGCTCCCTGCGCCATCTCGACCAGCACCATCACCAGCAACGTCAGCAGCACCACCCGCACCATCCGCAGCCGACGAGGCACCAGCACCGGCAGGATCAGTCCGAACGGCGCTCCCATCAGCAGGTTGCCGCCGATCTGCTTGCACGCGGCGAGGAAGGTGTAGTCCTCCGCGTACTGCCGCAGCGAATGCCCCGGCCGGAGATTGGAGCCCGCCAGCTCCGAGGAGGCGGGCGACGGGGTCAGCGTCAACTCGGCCAGCACCGCCGCGAAGGCCACCAGTCCGGCGAAGGCGACCACCGTGATGAGAATGCGCAGCGCCGTTCTGCCGGCCCCGCTCCATGCGACGCCCGAGGCACGAGCAGTGCGTGAGATACGAGAGGTGAGTGAGATACGAGAGCCCGGAGAGGTACGTACCGGACTCCCGCGCCGCGCCGCGGCCCCGGGCCTTTTCGTCTCAGCCGTCATACGAGCCTGGTGCCCCGCCCCCGCCCGTATACGCGGCACCCTCCGGGGCCCCGCCCCCGCCCGTGTACGCGACGCGCTCCGGGTGCCCCGCCCCCGGCATCCGCACGGGCGCCGGTCGGCACGCCGCCCGGCCGCCGCACCCCGCCCAGCCACAGCCGCTCGCGGCCTTGGCCCAGGCGACCGTTGTCGACGGATCGGCGGCCTGCTCGTCGGGGGTGCAACAGGCACTTACGCCGCAGCAGGCCGCAGTTGCGGAAGAGTCGATCGCCTCGGCCGTACTGGCAGGCTTGACCGCGCGGACGATGGCGGAGTGCATGCCGTCGGCAACCGGGTGGGTGGGAGTGATCTCGACGTCCGTGAAGCCTGCGGCCTCCAGCCCCTGGCAGTATTCAGAGAAGGACAGTGCGCCAGCGATGCAGCCAACGTAGTCGCCGCGCTCGGCTCGCTGTCCGGGCGTGAGAGTGTCGTCGGCGACGACGTCGGAGACGCCGATCCGGCCGCCGGGCTTGAGGACGCGGAAGGTCTCGGCGAACACGGCGGGCTTGTCGACGGACAGGTTGATCACACAGTTCGAGATCACCACGTCGATGGTGTTCGCGGGCAGCGGGATCGCCTCGATGGTGCCCTTCAGGAACTCGACGTTCGTCGCGCCGGCCTGCTTGGCGTTGGCCAGAGCCAGGGCCACCATCTCGTCAGTCATGTCCACCCCGTACGCCTTGCCGGTGAGGCCGACGCGGCGGGCGGAGAGCAGGACATCGATGCCGCCGCCGGAGCCCAGGTCGAGGACTCGTTCGCCCTCACGTAGTTCGGCGACGGCGGTCGGGTTGCCGCAGCCGAGTGATGCGGCAACGGCCTCGACGGGAAGCGCATCGCGCTCGGCGGCGGCGTACAGGGTCGCCCCGAAGTTCTCGTCGACCTCGACCGGCTGCGGCCCGCAACACGGGGCGCCCCCCTCGGCCACCTTCACGGCCGCTGCCGCGTAGCGCCGGCGGACGGTTTCGCGCAGGTCAGTGGACTGTTCACTCATGGCTCACTCCCAGGTGACGGGACATGACGGTGCCCCGGACCGGCCTGTATTGACGTTCATTGATGCAACCTTGCGCCTTGAATCGAAAAACGTCAACATAGAGGCATGTCGAAACAAGAGCTTGAGGCGATCGGGCAGGAGGCCGACTGCTGCGCGGGACTGTCCTCGCCGCTGCATGAGGACCAGGCGGCCGACCTGGCGAGGGTGTTCAAGGCTCTGGGCGACCCGGTCCGGCTGCGGCTGATGTCGATGATCGCCTCGCGCGGACAGGGCGGTGAGGTGTGCGTGTGTGAGCTGACCCCGGCCTTCGAGCTGTCTCAGCCGACGATCTCCCACCATCTCAAGCTGCTCCGGCAGGCCGGGCTCATCGACTGCGAGCGGCGCGGGACTTGGGTGTACTACTGGGTGGTGCCCGGCGTTGTGGACAGGCTCGCCACATTCCTGACCGCGCCGCAGACCGCCGGAGCTACCGCGTGACCGCGCCCCTGGGCCGACGGCTTGCCGCTGAAGGCGTCGGAACTGGGCTGCTGGTAGCCGTGGTGGTCGGCTCCGGCATCCAGGCCACGGAACTGTCCCATGACGTGGGCGTGCAACTGCTCGCCAACTCCCTCGCCACCGTCTTCGGCCTGGGCGTGCTGATCGCCCTGCTCGGGCCCGTCTCCGGAGCGCACTTCAACCCCGCCGTCACCCTCGCCGCGTGGTTCACCGGTCGCCACAAGGCCGACGGCCTCACCCTGCGGGACGTGTCCGCATACGTGTTCGTACAGATTGCCGGAGCAATCGGCGGGGCGGTACTCGCCGACGCGATGTTCGCCCAACCGCTGGTCAAGTGGTCTACGCACGACCGGTCCGCCTCTCACCTGTGGCTCGGTGAGATGGTCGCCACGGCGGGGCTGATCCTGCTGATCTTCGGTCTCAACCGCATCGGCCGCGCGTCCCTCGCTCCGGCGGCCGTGGCCTCCTACATCGGCGCGGCCTACTGGTTCACCTCCTCCACCTCGTTCGCGAACCCAGCGGTGACCATCGGCCGGGCCTTCACCGACACGTTCGCCGGCATCGCCCCTGCCTCCGTCAGCCCTTTCATCGCCGCCCAACTGGCCGGAGCCGTGCTCGGGCTGGGCGTCGTCATCGCGGTGTACGGCCGTCCCGCCTCCGCCGGGGACGAAGTCGTCGTCCCGCACGGCGAACCCGAACTCGCCTCCTCCTGACCCGCTTCGCCCTCCTGGAATGACGCCTGCCATGACCACTTCCGCCCCGCGCCCCTCGATCCTGTTCGTCTGCGTCCACAACGCAGGCCGCTCCCAGATGGGCGCCGCCTTCCTGAACCACCTGGGCGGTGACCAGGTGGAGGTCCGCTCGGCCGGCTCCGCCCCCGCCGACGCGGTCAACCCCGCCGTGGTCAACGCCATGGCTGAGGCCGGCATCGACATCTCCGCTGCAACACCCAAGGTCCTCACCACCGAGGCGGTGCAGTCCTCGGACGTGGTGATCACGATGGGCTGCGGGGACGCCTGCCCGGTCTTTCCCGGCAAGCGGTACCTGGACTGGCAGCTGGACGATCCCGCCGGGCAGGGTGTCGACGCCGTTCGGCCCATCCGGGACGAGATCGAGCAGCGCGTGCGCGGTCTGCTCACCGAACTCGGTATTCCAACGACGGCATGACGGACAGGCCGCGGTCGCGGGGGCTCACTCGGCAAGGTGCGACTTCCGCCCTCTCCTGGTGTGATCGTCGGCGGGCAAGCCCAGGGTCGGCGAGCGCCGCCGTTTCCGTCAGCGCTACTGACATCGGGGCGTACGCATCAGCCGAGGTACGGCTGCTCACGGTGTTCTAGTGCCCCTCCCGGCAACGTTTGCCCCGTCGCGACGCCCGGCACGCGCGCTCGCCGCGTTGGCCACAAGCCCAGGTAGCTCCGCTACATGGACTTCCGGCCGCCTTGCGATCACACGCACCGGACGCCGCTCCTTGACGGGCAAACCCTGCCGGTCGCGGCACTAGAAAGTGCTGAAGCCGTAGCCGCTGGGTGTGCTGCATGGGCAGCTCGCCAGCTCCTCCGTCGGGACGAATCGCAGTTCCGTGGATTCGTCGGGCCGGCCACGTCCGAGCGCTTCCACTGCTCGGCGTGCGTCTCACCGGTCGGCTCGGCCTTCACACCGCCCGGCTTCGCCGTTCGCTGCCTCTCCTTCAGGGGCGCCAGTCGCTCTTCCAGCTTGGCGTACTGCTCCGCGTACCGGATCGCTCCGTCGTCGCCTCTGAACAGGCCCCGGTCGTAGCGATCCTTTTGCAGGTCGGCCAACGCTTCCTCGGCCTGCCTGATCTGCGGGCGGAAGTCCTCGCCCACCTCCTGGACCATCCGCATCACGGAAAGGTGCCCGTACTTCGCGAGGAACTGCTCGGTGACGTGCTCCTCGGTGGTCACCCCCGCCACTGTCGGCCCGTAGCACTTCACGCCCGGCTTCTCCTCCCCCTTCGCCGCCCGCTGGCGGTACTTCAGCGGGCCGATGCACCGATACCGAAGCTGACCGTTGCGCCCGCTGAAGGTGTACATGCGCTCGCCGCAGACTCCGCAGTGCATGATGCCGCGCAGCAGCGACGTACCCTCCCGGCGCTTCTCACCGGGGTTGGCCCGGCGCTCCAACTCGTCCTGGAGCGCCTGCCAGGTGTCCGATGACCTGGCCGAGCAACTGGGGGTTGCCCAGCATGCTCCGCAGCGTCGTCGTGTACCACTGCTTGGAGTCGCTGCGCTTGCCCGTGGTCTGGCGTGAGGTGTGGCCGGGCGACGGGACGCCCTCCTTGTCGAGGTCGTTGATGATCTGCATGAGCGAGTCCTTGGTGAGGACCCGCTCCACGATCCGCTTGATCGTCTTGGCCTCGCCCTCGTTGACCGCGAGGACCTTGCCCGCCCCGTTGGGGTTGGGGACGACCAGGTACCCGTACGGGACCCGACCGCCGCGGTGTAGCGGCCCTCGCGGCGCAGGTGCTCGTGCGCGCTGGACACCCGCATGCCGATGGTGTCGGACTCCAGCTCGGCGAGCCTGGTCAGGATGCGTTGCAGTCCCGGCCGGTCGAGCCCGCGCGAGAAGCCCGAGACATCGATGTCCTCCTCGGCGGCCACGACGTCCCAGCCGCGTGCCTCGCACAACGCCTCACAGACCGCGCGCTGGCGTTCCGGCGAAGTCGTCTCGTCGGTTTCGCGCGATAGGCGAACATAGATAGCGGCGCGCATCCCCGGCGCGCTGGCCGGGACGCCCTTCCGGCGTCGGGCACGGGGCATAGCCCGTGCTGTGACAGGCGTTGTTTCTGTCAGAGACGACCTTATCTCCGGAGGTATGTGTGTCCTGCCTAATCGTCCAGAGCGACAAGACGTTGCTGCTCGAAGTCGACCACGAGCAGGCGGACGCCTGCCGACGCGCCATCGCCCCGTTCGCCGAGCTGGAGCGCGCGCCCGAGCACATCCACACGTACCGGCTCACTCCCCTCGGCCTGTGGAACGCCCGGGCCGCGGGGCACGACGCCGAGCAGGTCGTCGACGCGCTGGTGGAGTACTCCCGCTATCCGGTGCCGCACGCCCTGCTGGTCGATGTCGCGGAGACGATGGCCCGCTACGGGCGGCTCACCCTCCTCAAACACCCCACCCACGGCCTGGTGCTGACCTCCACCGACCGCCCGGTGCTGGAGGAGATCCTCCGCTCGAAGAAGGTCCAGCCGCTGGTCGGGGCGCGGATCGACCCGGACACCGTCGCCGTGCACCCCTCCGAGCGCGGGCAGATCAAGCAGACGCTGCTCAAGCTGGGCTGGCCCGCCGAGGACCACGCGGGTTACGTGGACGGCGAGGCGCACGCGATCGACCTGGACGAGTCGGGCTGGGGGCTGCGTCCGTACCAGAAGCAGGCCGTGGAGAACTTCTGGCACGGCGGTTCCGGCGTGGTCGTACTGCCCTGTGGCGCGGGGAAGACGCTGGTGGGCGCGGGCGCGATGGCGGAGGCCAAGGCGACGACGCTGATCCTGGTGACCAACACGGTCTCCGCCCGGCAGTGGAAGCACGAACTGGTGCGGCGCACGTCGCTCACCGAGGACGAGATCGGCGAGTACAGCGGTACGAGGAAAGAGATCCGCCCGGTCACCATCGCCACGTACCAGGTGCTGACCACCCGCCGTAAGGGCGTCTACCCGCACCTGGAGCTGTTCGACTCCCGCGACTGGGGCCTGATCGTCTACGACGAGGTGCATCTGCTGCCCGCGCCCGTCTTCAAGTTCACCGCCGACCTCCAGGCCCGGCGCCGGCTCGGTCTGACCGCGACGCTCGTCCGGGAGGACGGCCGCGAGTCGGACGTCTTCTCGCTCATCGGCCCGAAGCGCTTCGACGCGCCGTGGAAGGAGATCGAGGCGCAGGGGTACATCGCCCCCGCGGACTGTGTCGAGGTACGGGTCAACCTCACGGACGGGGAGCGCCTGGCGTACGCGACGGCCGAGGCGGAGGAGAAGTACCGCTTCTGCGCGACGACGGAGACCAAGCGGAAGGTCACGGAGACGCTGGTGCGCAAGCACCAGGGGCAGCAGACGCTGGTCATCGGCCAGTACATCGACCAGCTGGACGAGCTCGGCGAACACCTCGACGCCCCCGTCATCAAGGGCGAGACGAGCAACGCGCAGCGCGAGAAGCTCTTCGACGCGTTCCGGCGGGGCGAGATCTCCGTGCTCGTCGTGTCGAAGGTGGCGAACTTCTCGATCGACCTGCCGGAGGCGACGGTGGCGATCCAGGTCTCGGGTACGTTCGGCTCCCGCCAGGAGGAGGCCCAGCGCCTGGGCCGGGTCCTGCGGCCCAAGGCGGACGGGCACGAGGCGCGGTTCTACTCGGTCGTGGCCCGGGACACGATCGACCAGGAGTTCGCGGCGCACCGGCAGCGGTTCCTGGCGGAGCAGGGGTACGCGTACCGGATCCTCGACGCGCACGAGCTGCTGGCGGGAGGCACGCAGGGCACCGCCGGTCCGGATGGCGCGAACGGCCCGGGCGGCACCGACGGCCCGGGCGGCGCGGGCCGCCTGGACGACGAGCTGGAGGGGTGACGGGGCGGCCGGCGGGGAGCCACCCTCGCGCCGCTCACCCCCGCGTTCCGCCCCGCCCCGTCGTCCGGCCGGGGGCGGGGGCGCCGCGCGGGGCCGGGAGCGGGGCCACCGGCCGGCGCCCCGCCGCGGTGGCCCCCGGGCCGACGCGCCACAGCGCGAAGCCCAGCAGCCCCATGCCGAACAGCGCGTACGGGGACACCAGCGGCTGCTGCCACCACGCGAACCGCAGGTCCAGGTCGCCGGTGTGCGGTACGACCCAGAAAGTGCGCGCCGCCCACACCACGCCCACCGCCGCGGCCGTGCGCCACCACCCCTCCGCGATCAGCACGGCCAGCAGCGGTACGCACCACACCCAGTGGTGGGACCAGCTGATCGGCGACACGAGCAGCGCGGTCAGCGCGGTGACCAGAACGCCCCAGGTCTCCAGGCCCGCCCGTACGACGGCCCGGCGGGCGAGCAGCAGCCCGCCGGCCCCGACGAGGGCGGCGGTCACCGTCCACAGCGGGCCCGGGTCCGTGGTGTGCAGGGCGCGGGACAGCATCCCCCGGAGGGACTGGTTGTCGACGATCCACGACTCGCCGATCCGGTTGGTCTCGAAGACGCGCCGGGTCCAGAACTCGACGCTCGCCTCGGGGAGCACGAGCGCTCCCAGCAGCACCGTGCCGGTGAGCGAGGCGAGTCCGACGAGCCCGGACCGTACGCGGCCGGTCAGCAGCAGGTAGAGGAGGAAGACGGCCGGGGTCAGCTTGATGCCCGCCGCGACCCCGAGGGCGAAGCCCTTGCCGATCGCGTGTTCCGGCCGCGAGAGGTCCCACAGGACCAGGCAGATGAGGGCGAGGTTGACCTGCCCGAACACCACGGTCTGGAAGACGGGCTCCAGCCAGAGCCCGAGGGCCACGGCGACGAGCGGGGGCACGGGCCCGGCGGGCAGCCCGGCGAACCGCCAGGAGAGCCGTACGAGCAGCGCCAGCAGCGCGGCGTTCCCGGCGACGAAGACCACCTTGAGAGCTCCCACGGGAACCCAGGTGGTCGGTACGAAGAGGATGGCGGCGAAGGGCGGATAGGTGGCGGGCAGATGCCATTCGGTGACCGTGAACCCGTAGAGAGCGGTGCCGTCGACGACGGCCGCGCCCTCGGCCCGGTAGACGAGCGTGTCGGCCATCGGGATGCGCAGGACGACGCACAGGGCGGCGAACACGGTGAGGGAGAGGACGAGGACGCCCACTGCGGTGAGTGAGCGTAAGGACACGGTCCGACAGGTCGCGGTCACGGCCGTGACCCTAGTGGATCGTTCGGCCGGGGGCCGGTCTCAGCGGCGCCGGATACCGGCCTCCTCGCCGTACTCCCCGAGGACGGCGACGCTGAACGCGGTGGTCAGGAAGACCCTGACCGCGCGCAGCGGGCCGCCGGAGCGGCGCGCGGAGGGGCTGGTCGAACCCCTGCCGTCGGCGCCGGACAGGGACGCGTCGGACGAGGCGTGGGCCGAGGTGAAGGTCGCTGAAGTCATGTCTCCAGCATGCTTTCCGGACCTTGCCGACACATCGCCCTGTGGTGTGAACCGGCTGAGAGGCGGCGTACGACTCAAGAGCCACCGGGTCCCCTACGGGGAGGAGTGGTCCTGCGAGGGAGGGGTGGTTCCGGAGGAGGAAAAGGATTCGCCGCCTTGTCACCCGATGGCTACAATCACCCACCTTGCCCGCCTCCGCCGCGCGTCCGCGTGGTCAAGGAGTGCCGTCGTCCGGACGGAAACCGGACGGCCGACCGTCCTGGCGTGATACACGCCGAGCCACGCCGACCGGCTCCCGTCGCACCGCCCGTCCGGCGGGCTCGCGGACCCGTCGGCCCGCGTACAGCCCGGAGGCGAAAACCGTGCCCGCGCACGCCCCAGATTCCGCGACCACACCCCGTACCCCCGGGACATGGCCGCCCGAGCAGCGGTCCCCCGAAGCGCCGGAGCCCGCCGTCCCCGTGGGTCCCGCCGATGCCCCCTATACCGATGGTTCCTCTGATACCGCCGGTGATGCCGCCGGCCGCCCCGATACCGCCGGCCCGTCCGGCGCCACCGGCCTCACCGGCACCGCCGACCCCGCCGTCCCCCTCGCCCTCGAACGCGCCCACCTCGCCGCCTCACGCGCGGCGCTGCGCGCCATGCGCGAGGACGTGCAGGCTCTCGACATCAGCGACGTGACGGCGAACTGGGTCAACGCGGCCGTCCTCGAATCGCAGATCGAGGCGCGCGTCAAGGCGCTGGCCGATCTCGCCCACACCCCGCTCTTCTTCGGCCGCCTCGATTACCTGCACGCCATAGGCGCGGAGAAGTCCGGAGCCCCGGGAGCGGGGAGTCCGACGCCGAGCGGAGCGGCCGACACGGCTGCCACGGCCGACACAACCGTGTACATCGGGCGGCGGCACGTCCACGACACCGACGGTGATCCGATGGTCATCGACTGGCGCGCCCCGGTCTCGCAGCCGTTCTACCGGGCGTCGAAGAAGGACCCGATGGACGTCGGCCTGCGCCGCCGCTTCGGTTACACGGCCGGTGACCTCACGGCGTACGAGGACGAACGCCTCTCCGAACCCGGGGAGGCGGCGCGGACGAGCAAGCTGCTCCAGGCGGAGATCGAACGGCCGCGCGTGGGCCCCATGCGGGACATCGTCGCCACCATCCAGCCGGAGCAGGACGAGATCGTACGGGGCGGCCTGGGCGGCACGGTGTGCGTCCAGGGCGGGCCCGGGACCGGGAAGACGGCGGTCGGGCTGCACAGGGTGGCGTACCTGCTGTACGCGCACCGCGAGCGGCTGGCCCGTACCGGCACGCTCGTCGTCGGGCCGAACGCCTCGTTCCTGCACTACATCGAGCAGGTCCTGCCCGCGCTGGGCGAGTTGGAGGTGAGGCAGTCGACGGTGGCCGACCTGGTCGCGTCGGTGGAGGTACGGGGCACGGACCCGGCACCGGCGGCGGTCGTCAAGGGGGACGCGCGGATGGCCGAGGTGCTCGCGCGGGCCGTACGGTCGCACGTCACGCCGCCGACCGAGCCGGTCGTGGTCGTGCGCGGGTCACGGCGGTGGCGGGTACCGGCCTACGAACTGGCCGAGATGGTCGAGCAGTTGCTCGCTCGGGGCATGCGCTACGGCGCGGCGCGCGAGGCCCTGCCGCAGCGGATCGCGCACGCCGTGCTCGTACGGATGGAGGAGGCGGGCGAGGCGCCCGACGACCGGGTGCAGGACGCGGTGGCGCGCCACCCGGCGGTGAAGGCGGCGGTCAAGGCGATCTGGCCGCCGGTGGATCCGGCGAAGCTGGTGCTGCGGCTGCTGTCCGACGCGGAGTTCCTGGCGGCGCACGCCGAGGGCGTACTGACGGCGGAGGAGCAGCGGACGATCCTGTGGGTGAAGCCCCCGCGGAGCGTGCGGTCGGCGAAGTGGTCGGCGGCGGACGCGGTGCTGATCGACGAGGCGGCGGACCTGGTGGCCCGTACGCACTCGTTGGGGCACGTGGTGCTGGACGAGGCGCAGGACCTGTCGCCGATGCAGTACCGGGCGGTGGGCCGGCGCTGTTCGACGGGTTCGGCGACGGTCCTGGGCGACCTGGCGCAGGGGACGACGCCATGGGCGACGGCCAGTTGGGCGGAGGCGCTGCGCCACCTGGGCAAGCCGGAGGCGGCGGTGGAGGAGCTGACGGCGGGTTTCCGCGTGCCGCGCGAGGTCATCGCGTACGCGTCGAGGCTGCTGCCGGTGATCTCGCCGGGACTGACGGAGGTGGAGTCGGTACGTGAGTCCCCGGGCTCGCTGTCGGTACGACTGGTCGAGGGCGGCGAGCCGGCGCTGACGGTGGCGGTGGTCGAGGCGTGCGTGGCGGCGCTCACGCGGGAGGGGTCGACCGGGCTGATCGCGGCGGACGCGCGGGTCCCGGCGCTGGCCGAGGCGCTGACGGCGGCGGGCATGCCGTATCTCTCCCCGGGCGAGGAGACGACGGCGGACGCGCGGCTGACGCTGGTGCCGGCGTCGCTGGCGAAGGGCCTGGAGTACGACTACGTGGTCCTGGACGAGCCGGCGGCCGTGGTCGCGGGCGAACCGGACGAACGCACGGGCCTGCGCCGCCTGTACGTGGCCCTGACGCGGGCGGTGTCGGGCCTGACGGTGCTGCACGCGGCGCCGCTGCCGGAGGCGTTGACGTAACAGTTGACGCAACAGCCGGGGCCCTCGGCGGACCGGCCCCGGGGCGTTGGGCCCTATGACCGGGTGACCGCCGAGGACCAGCGTTCCGGCGCGGCCGGCCGCGCACGCCGGAAGACGGGGCACGCCGGGAGACGCGGCCCGCCGTCTGAGCGCTCGTCGGCCAAGCGCTCATCGGCCCTCGGCGGGACACGGGTCACGGCTCACCGGGCGGCCTCGGCCGGCTGCTCGGCGTCGACCGCCGCGCGCCACTCCCGTACCGCGTCCACGGACACCCGCCCGGCCCATCCGCCGCGCCGCGCCGCGCCGCCGATGTGGAAGGCGGAGAGGCCGGCGGCCAGGAGCGTCGGTACGTGGGACAGGCGGAGGCCGCCACCGACCAGCAGGCGCGGTCCGTAGCCCGGCTCGCCGCGCGCCGCCGCGGCCGCCTCCGCCCGGAGCGTCGGGATGCCCTCGGCCACGCCGGCCGGGGAGCCCGCCGAGAGGTAGGTGTCCAGGCCCGGCAGGTCCGCCAGTTGTCCGCGCAGCGCGGCCCGGTCCGCCGCGTGGTCGATCGCCCGGTGGAACGTCCACCGGCAGCCCGCCAGCTCCGCGAGCAGCCGTTCGACCGTCACCAGGTCCGCCAGACCGTCCGCGTCCAGGAAGCCGAGCACGAATTCCTCCGCCCCCTCGGCCCGCAGCGCCCGCGCCGCCGCCACCAGCGCGTCCACCCCGACCGCGTCACCGCCGCCCGCCGGACGGCGCGCCGCACCCGCGCCGTTCACCGTGAACCCGTCCGACAGCCGCAACATCACCCGCAGCGGAACGTCCACGGCGGCCCGGACCCGTGCGAACGTCTCGCGGGACGGGGTCAGCCCGTCCGCGGCCATGTCGGTGACCAGTTCCAGACGGTCGGCCCCGCCGCGCGCCGCGGCGACGGCGTCCTCCGCGTCGAGAGCGATCACCTCAAGGACTGCGTGCCGGCTCAATGCGACCTCACTACGCGTGTGACCAATTGGACTAGACCTCTACTTTACGAGCAACCCTTACCCCTCCCGCGCTCCCCGGTACACCTCCACCGCCCGGCGAACCGGGGCGCCACCCTTGCGACTCATACCCCTAGGGGGTATACAGGACCCATCTAATACCCCTAGGGGGTACAGTGGAACGTGAGTCGATGACAAGGAGTCGTCAGCCATGAGCCCTACCCGGAGCACCGGCACGATGTCCGGCGCGGCGTCCGGCACGCCCGTCGGCGCGGCGGACGGCACAAGCGCCGGCCGGACCGCCGAGGTCGAGTTCGCCATCGGCGGCATGACCTGCGCCTCGTGCGCCGCCCGTATCGAGAAGAAGCTCAACCGCATGGACGGGGTCGAGGCCACCGTCAACTACGCCACCGAGAAGGCCAAGGTCAGCTACCACGCCGAGGCCGTAACCGTGGCGGATCTGATCGCCAAGGTCGAGGCGACGGGCTACACCGCGCAGGAGCGCCGGTCCGAGCCGGCACCGCCCCCCGCGTCCGCGTCGTCGGCGCCGGCGCCGGTCGAGTCGGTCGAGCCGGCCGTACGCGAGGACGCCTCCGGACCGGGTGAATCACCGGCGCTCTCGCCCGAGGACATCGCCCTCCGCCAGCGCCTCGTCACCGCGGTCGTGCTCTCCGTCCCGGTCATCGCGATGGCCATGGTCCCCGCCCTCCAGTTCGACAACTGGCAGTGGCTCTCGCTGACCCTCGCCGCCCCCGTCGTCACGTACGCGGGCTGGCCCTTCCACCGGGCCGCCTGGACCAATCTGCGCCACGGCGCCGCCACGATGGACACGCTGATCTCCCTCGGCACCTCGGCGGCGTTCCTCTGGTCGCTGTGGGCGCTGTTCTTCGGTACGGCGGGCACGCACGGCATGACGCACCCCTTCGAGCTGACCGTCGCCCGTACCGACGGCGCCGGGAACATCTACCTCGAAGCCGCCGCGGGCGCCATCGCCTTCATCCTGGTCGGCCGCTACAACGAGGCCCGCTCCAAGCGCAAGGCGGGCGCGGCCCTCCGGGCGCTGATGGAGCTGGGCGCGAAGGAGGTCACGGTCCTGCGCGACGGGCGCGAGGAGACCGTGCCCACGTCGCGGCTGCGTGTGGGCGACCGCTTCCTCGTACGCCCCGGCGAGAAGATCGCCACCGACGGCACCGTCGTCGAGGGTTCCTCCGCCGTGGACGCCTCCATGCTCACGGGCGAGTCGGTCCCGGTGGAGGTCTCGGCCGGCGACGCCGTCACCGGGGCGACCCTGAACGCCGGCGGCCGGCTCGTCGTGGAGGCCACCCGTATCGGTTCCGACACCCAGCTCGCCCGGATGGCGCGCATGGTGGAGGACGCCCAGAACGGCAAGGCGGCGGTACAGCGGCTGGCCGACCGGATCTCCGGCGTCTTCGTACCCGTCGTGATCGTCCTCGCCCTCGGCACGCTGGCCGGCTGGCTGATCGGCGGGGCGGGCCTGACCGCCGCGTTCACCGCCGCGGTGGCGGTGCTGATCATCGCCTGCCCGTGCGCCCTCGGCCTGGCCACGCCCACCGCTCTCATGGTCGGTACGGGACGTGGCGCGCAGCTCGGCATCCTCATCAAGGGGCCGGAGGTACTGGAGTCCACCCGTCGGGCCGACACGATCGTGCTCGACAAGACCGGCACCGTCACCACCGGCCGCATGACGCTCCTCGCGACGCACACGGCACGGAGCGACACCGATGGCGGTGTGGACGAGCGGGACGTCCTGCGGCTGGCCGGAGCCCTGGAGAACGCCTCCGAGCACCCCATCGCCCGTGCCGTCGCGGACGGCGCGGCGGAGCGTGTCGGTGCGCTCCCCGCCCCCGAGGATTTCGCCAACGTCCCCGGCCTCGGCGTCCAGGGCGTGGTCGAGGGCCATGCCGTCCTCGTGGGCCGGCCCGCGCTCCTCGCCCAGTGGGAGATCCGGCTGCCCGAGGACCTGGAGCGGGCCCGGGCGGCGGCCGAGGCCGCGGGCCGTACCGCCATCGCGGTCGCCTGGGACGGCGAGGCACGGGCGGTCCTGGAGGTCGCCGACGCGGTGAAGGAGACCAGCGCGGAGGCCGTGGGCCGGCTGCGGGCGCTCGGTCTGACCCCGTTCCTGCTGACGGGCGACAACAGGGCGGTCGCCGAGACGGTCGCCGCCGAGGTCGGCATCGACCGCGAGCAGGTGATCGCGGAGGTCATGCCGGAGGACAAGGTCGAGGTGATCAAGAAGCTCCAGGCGGAGGGACGCTCCGTCGCCATGGTCGGCGACGGGGTCAACGACGCCGCCGCCCTCGCCCAGGCCGACCTGGGCCTGGCCATGGGCACGGGCACGGACGCGGCCATCGAGGCGGGCGATCTCACCCTCGTACGGGGAGACCTGCGCGTCGCCGCGGACGCCATCCGGCTCGCCCGTCGCACCCTCGGCACGATCAAGGGCAATCTGTTCTGGGCCTTCGGGTACAACGTGGCCGCGCTGCCCCTCGCGGCGGCCGGGCTGCTCAACCCGATGATCGCGGGCGCGGCGATGGCGTTCTCGTCGGTGTTCGTCGTGAGCAACTCGCTGCGGCTGCGGAGCTTCAGGGCGTCCTGAGGTTCGTGGGCGTCGTGAGGACCGCGAGTCCCGCGCGCCGGGCCGGGCACGTGAGACGCTCCCGCCCGGCGTCGCGGGGCTCATCGGCCCGGCCCGGGAACGGCCCGGAAACGGCCCGGGAACGGCCCGGGAACGGCCCAGGAACGGCCCAGGAGCGCGTGAGCCCGGAGCGCACCGCGACGCCGGTCACCTATCGTCGTCCCCATGCCCGCCCCCTCCGGCCCCACCCGCACCACGTCCGCCGCCCCCGGCTCCACCCGGGGCGATCTCCGCGCCCGGTTCGTCGGCACGCTCGACGCCCTCCGTACGGTGTCCGGCGACCGGCCGGACGCCGGGGCCTACGCCGACCGGCTCCTCGCCCGGTGGGCCGAACCCCAGCGGCGCTACCACACCACCGACCACCTCACCGCCGTCCTCGACCACGTCGACACCCTCGCCGGCCACGCCGACGACCCCGGTCTGGTCCGCCTCGCCGCCTGGTTCCACGACGCCGTCTACCGCCCGGACCGCTCCGAGAACGAGGAGCGGTCCGCCCAGCTGGCCGAACGCGCGCTCGCCGAGGCCGGACTGGGCGAGGACGGTACGCGCGAGGTCGCCCGGCTCGTCCGGCTCACCGTCAGCCACGCCGCCGAGCCCGGCGACCGCAACGGCGCCGTCCTGTGCGACGCGGACCTCGCGGTCCTCGCCTCGGGACCCGACGCGTACGCGGCGTACGCGGCGGCGGTGCGCGAGGAGTACGGCTTCGTCCCGGACGACGCCTTCCGGGCGGGACGGGCCGCCGTGCTGGAGCAGCTTCTCGCGCTGCCACGACTCTTCCGTACCCCGTACGGCGCCGAGAAGTGGGAGGCGCCCGCCCGAGCGAACCTGGCGGCGGAGCTCCGGGAACTCACGCGTCCGGCGGGTCCGGGAGATCCGGAGGGCTGACGCCTGCCCGACGAGAACGCGAGCGGCCGTTCGACGGGCGGCCCCCGTCCGGCGGCCTCCCACGGGCGGCCTCCGGCCGGGCCGCCCGCGCCCGTCGTCTCACTGACCGAGCCACCCGCCGTCCTCAGGAATTGTCCCTCCGACCAGGACGTTGGCACCTGACATGCCCGACTCCGCCGACCGCACGTCCCCTTCCCCGTCCCCCACCGTCGACGCCGACGCCGACGACGCCGTCGACGCCGACGCCGACGCCTCGACGGTCGAACCCACCGCCGCGACCAAGGCCGACGAAGCCGTACGGCAAAGCCCCGAAAGCCCCCGCGCCGACGGCAGCGAGCGCCCCGCGAACGCTGCGGGCGCCGTGAACACCACGGGCGCCGCCAACGGCCCCGCCCGGGCGCGCATGCCGATCGCCGTCCACATCCTCGGCCTCTCCGTCTTCGCCCTCGGCACCAGCGAATTCATGCTCTCCGGCCTGCTGCCGCCCCTCGCCGAGGACATGGGCGTGTCCATCCCCACCGCCGGCCTCCTCATATCCGCCTTCGCGATCGGCATGGTGATCGGCGCACCGCTGCTCGCCGTCGCCACACTGCGCCTTCCCCGCCGTACCACCCTCATCGCCCTGATCACGGTCTTCGGCCTCGGCCAGGTGATGGGGGCGCTCGCCCCCTCGTACGGAATCCTCTTCGCGTCCCGGGTGATCAGCGCCTTCGCCTGCGCCGGGTTCTGGGCCGTCGGCGCGTCCGTCGCCATCGCGATGGTCCCGCGGGACGCCCGGGCCCGTGCCATGGCCGTGATGATCGGCGGCCTCTCCATCGCGAACGTGCTGGGCGTCCCGGCCGGCGCGTTCCTCGGCGAGCACCTCGGCTGGCGCTCGGCCTTCTGGGCCGTCGGGGCGGCCTCCGCGATCGCCCTGGCCGGCGTGGTCACCCTCATCCCGCGCATCCCGCCGCCCGCCGAGAAGCCCCGGCTCGCCCGGGAGCTGACCATCTACCGCGACCGCCAGGTCTGGCTCGCCATCGCCGTGACCGCGCTGGCCGCGGGCGGGGTCTTCTGCGCCTTCTCCTACCTCGCCCCGCTCCTGACGGACGTGGCCGGGCTGGACGGCGGCTGGGTGCCCACGGTGCTCGCGCTCTTCGGGATCGGCGCGCTGGTCGGTACGGCGATCGGCGGCCGGTACGCCGACGCGCACCTGTTCGGCGTTCTGATCAGCGGTGTCAGCGCGTCGACCGTCCTGCTGGGCGTGCTGGCGCTGGCCGCCGGCAGCCCGGTCGTCGTGGTGGCCGTGGCCTTCCTCCTGGGCGTCTCGGCGTTCTACACGGCACCGGCCCTCAACGCCCGCATGTTCAACATCGCCGCCGCGGCCCCGACCCTCGCCGGCGCCACGGCCACCGCCTCCTTCAACCTCGGCAACACCAGCGGCCCCTGGCTGGGCGGCGTGGTCATCGACGCGGACTTCGGCTTCGCCTCGACGGCCTGGGCGGGCGCGGCGATGACGGCGGTGGCCATCGTCCTGGCGGCGCTGTCGCTGCGTCTGCACCGTACGGCCGCGCGCAGCCGGGTGGTGGCGGGCTCGGCGGTTACCGGTACGGCGGGAACGCTCAACGCGTCCCCGTCCTCACACTCGCTCGGCACATGCTCGGCGTCCGCCGCACAGGCCGACCGCGCCTGAGAGTCCGGCCCGACGGCTCGGCCTGGTGGGACCGCACACGTGGCACCGTCCCGCCGGGCCGTCAAACCGTCAGCCGTCAACCGTCAGCCGTCAACCGTCAGCCGTCAACCGTCAACCGTCGAGCCGCCGGGACGCCGTGTCCCGTCGGGCCTCCTCAAGCCGCGGGCCGTCCCTTCGGGCGTCGTAGCCCCGCCTCCGTCAGCCGTCGGACCAGTTCCTTCGAGCCGACCCGCACCGCACCCGCCCGTACCGCGTCCGCGTAACGGTGCGACGGCACGTCGTAGTGGTCCCGTTCGAACGCGCGCGGCGGGCAGCCGATCGACGCGGCGAAGGCGTGCAGCTCACCGAACGAGACATCGCTGACCAGGTGCGACCACATCAGGCCGTGACCGGGCCAGGTCGGCGGGTCGATGTAGAGCGTCACGACCCGCCCGGTTCGCCCGGTTCGCCCGGTCCAGCGGCCACCCCCAGCGCCCCCACCGCCGCGACCACGACCCCGGCCTTGCCGCAGACCCAGCGCGGGTCGGGCCCCAGCTCCGGCTCGACGTCCAGGGCGTGCGGATCACCTTCGGCGCAGACCGGGCAGACCGGCCAGCGCCCGTACCGCTCCAGCAGCGCGTCCTGGACGTCCTGCGCGACCAGCCCGGACACATAGGCCACGCCCTCGGGCCACTGCTCCACCCACCAACGCCGGTGCGCCACCGACTCCTCCACCAGGGACACGATGTCCGGGCGGGCGACGTCCCCCGCCTCCAGGTCGGCCAGGACAAGGGCGCGGGCGGCGTGCAGCGCCTGTTCCAGCGGGGCCACGGGACGCGACGGGCCCGGCGCGCCGGACGAGTCCGGGCCGGGGCCGGGGCCGGAATCTTCGGGGTTGTCGGAGTGCATACATCAATTGTCCACAGGGGTTGACCGGTACCGAATCCCGGAAATAACTTTCACGCATGACTCAATCCGTGAAGGAAATTTTCAACGGCGGGGACGCTCCCCCGGCCCCCGCCGCCCTCGCCGCCAAGGTGCGCACGCTCGCACCGACGATGACCCGCTCCATGCAGCTCGTCGCCGAGGCCGTGGCCGGTGACCCCGCCGGCTGCGCGGCGCTCACGGTCACCGGCCTCGCCGAGCTGACGGGCACGAGCGAGGCCACCGTCGTCCGCACGGCCCGGCTCCTGGGCTATCCCGGCTACCGCGACCTGCGCCTCGCCCTCGCCGGGCTGGCCGCCCAGCAGGAGTCCGGACGCGCTCCGGCCGTCACGGCGGACATAGCGGTCGACGACCCCATAGCCGACGTCGTGGCGAAGCTGGCGTACGACGAACAGCAGACGCTCGCCGACACCGCGGCCGGGCTCGACACCGTCCAGCTCGGAGCCGTGGTCAGCGCGGCTACGGCCGCCCGCCGGATCGACATCTACGGTGTCGGAGCGTCCTCCCTCGTCGGCCTGGACCTCGCCCAGAAGCTCCTGCGCATCGGCCTCATCGCGCACGCCCACACCGACCCGCACCTCGCCGTCACCAATGCCGTGCAGCTGCGCCCGGGCGACGTGGCGATAGCGATCACGCACTCGGGCTCGACCGGCGACGCGATCGAGCCGCTCAGGGTCGCCTTCGACCGGGGCGCGACGACGGTCGCGATCACGGGCCGGCCGGACGCACCCGTGTCGCAGTACGCGGACCATGTGCTGACCACGTCGACCGCCCGCGAGAGCGAGCTGCGCCCGGCCGCGATGTCCAGCCGCACGAGTCAGCTCCTCGTCGTGGACTGCCTGTTCATAGGCGTGGCGCAGCGTACGTACGAGACGGCCGCGCCCGCGCTCTCCGCGTCGTACGAGGCGCTCGCGCACCGCCACAGTCCACGCAACACCCGCTGATCCGACGACGCCCGGGCCGTAAGGACCGCCCGGAACGAAGCAACCCACCGGAACGAAGCAACCGCCCGGCGCACGACAACCGCCCGGTGCGGAAGAACCGTCCGAGTGCCCGGCGCTGAGCCCGCCCGCGATGCCCGTGACACCGAGCACCGCACCGTCGAGCCCAGTCACCCCCGGCCGGCCCTCGTACGCACCAGCCCCCACGCACCCGCAACCACAACACCCGCCCCGCACCGCGCGACGCGCACCCGCACCCGCACCCGCTCACCCCCTGGCAGAGAGAGCGACCCCCTCATGACCTCCCAGCACCCGCACGGCCGACCCGCCCAGCACGCCTCGTACGGCGAACTGCGCGCGGAACTGGACTCCCTCACCACCGAGGCGTTCCGCGCCGACCTCGCCGAGATCGACCGGCTGCCCACCCTGGACATCGCCCGGATCATGAACGGCGAGGACGCCACCGTGCCCGCCGCCGTGGCCGCCCAACTGCCGCGGATCGCCGCCGCCATCGACGCGACGGCGGAGCGGGCCGCCCGGGGCGGCCGACTGGTCTACGCGGGCGCCGGCACGGCCGGGCGGCTGGGCGTGCTGGACGCCAGTGAGTGCCCGCCGACCTTCAACACCGACCCGAGCGAGGTCGTCGGCCTGATCGCGGGCGGCCACGGCGCCCTCGTGACCTCGGTCGAGGGCGCCGAGGACTCCGAGGAGCTGGCGGCGGCGGACCTGGACGCGATCAAGCTGACGGCGGACGACACGGTCGTGGGCGTCTCGGCCTCCGGCCGCACCCCTTACGCGGTCGGCGCGGTCGAGCACGCCCGCGCGGTCGGCGCGCTCACGATCGGCCTGTCCTGCAACGCGGACAGCGCGCTCGCGGCGGCGGCCGACCACGGCATCGAGGTGGTCGTCGGCCCCGAGCTGATCACGGGCTCCACCCGCCTCAAGGCCGGGACGGCGCAGAAGCTCGTCCTCAACATGATCTCGACCATCACGATGATCCGGCTCGGCAAGACCTACGGGAATCTGATGGTCGACGTCCGGGCCTCCAACCACAAGCTGCGCGCCCGGTCCCGGCGGATCGTCGCCCTGGCCACGGGGGCGTCGGAGGCCGAGATCGAAGCCGCGCTCGCCGACACCGAGGGCGAGGTGAAGAACGCCATCCTCACCATCCTCGGCGGAGTGGACGCCCCCACCGCCGCCGCCCTCCTCACCGACTCGAAGGGCCATCTCCGCGAAGCCCTCCGCTCCGCCGCGGACCGTCCCCCGGCATAGGCCCTCCCGTGCCGGGATCAGGCCGGAAAGTCTTCGGTGGGAATCGTCGTACCGAACGGCTCAGGAAGGGTGAACGGCTTTCCGAACGGCACCGACTCGGAGTGCTTGTACGTGCCGTCACCGGGCTCGGTGAACACCGTCACCGTGGGACCCCGCGTGTCGAACCTGTCGATCAGCAGGTAGACCGGAACGAAGGCGCGAGCGTAGGCACGGTATTTCTTGGTCCGGTCGTCCCGCGCGTTGCTCTTCGACGTGATCTCGGCGACGAGCAGGGCCTCCGAGGCGTCCACCGGGTCGTTGCCGTCCGGGTCGGCCTCGTCGACCAGCCGGCTCGGCACCACCACCACGTCCGGTACATAGAGTCTGTCCAGCGGCGCGATGTGGATACCGAGAGTCTGGTAGATCTCAAGGTCGTCCGGGAGACACTTCAAGAGTCCACGGTGCACCTTGGCAGCGATGGCGTTGTGGTGCGCATGCGGCGGCGGTACCAAAACAATCTGCCCCTCGTCGATCTCGGCGCGCCATCCTTCGGGCACGTCCAGACCACGCCATGTCTCAAGGAGGTAGTCCCACGAGCGGTGCTCGAGCGACTGGTGATTCTCGACCATCGCGGCGGTCATCACGGTCCCTTCTCCTGCGGTCTGAGGTGAGCGAGCGTAGATCGACGAATGCGCGGCAGAGAGCCGCTTCCCTCAGCGTCCCACGATCGAGTGAGGAACGCACTGCCCGTCAATACCGATCGCCAGTTCGATATGGGACACCCGCACGCGGTCTCTACCACAGCTCGCGTCCCGCGCGTAACACAACCCCCACCAGATTGGCCGGAAGGCCCGCACCGCAGCGCACTTCCGGACAACCATCAGGTCCCTCCGTCCCCACAGACAACCCGGTCTCCGGTCCCCCGCTCTCACAGGTGACTCATAGATCCGCCGGTCCGGACCGGAGAAGGCACACGCCCCGGCACGCCTCACCCGGCCCGCCGGCCCTCGCAGACGAGGACCTGATGAACAGACAGCACCTCGGCGGCTCCCCCCGGATACGCCGGTCGGCACTCGCCGCCACCGCCGCGCTCGCCGTCGTCGCGGGCGTGGCGGGCGCCGCTCCCGTCTCCTCGCCCGCCGCCGCGGCGGCGAAGGCGGGTACGCCCACGCTCAGCCTGCTCACCGCCACCGACTCCGTGACGCTGGACCGGTGGAGGGGCGAAGAGGGCGTCTACCTGGACCTCGGGACTTATGTCGCCGTGGAGGGGGCGCCGCTGGAGTTCGAGGTGAAGCGGGCCTCGTACAAGGAGCCGGTCGTCGCCAAGCAGATCATCCGCAACGGCAAGAAGACGACGACCAGGGCCCTCCCCGAGGGCACCGTCAAGGACTTCTCCGGGCTGACGGACTTCCTCCAGGTGACCATCGCCGACGCGTCCGGCGCGCCGGTGACGCAGGTGTCGGAGACGTTCTGTCCGAACAACGCGTCCGGCCGCATCCACCCCGACGCCCCGGCGACCTCGAAGTATCCCGAGAGCTGCCCGACGAACCCGTTCACGCTCGGATCGGTGTGGGGCGTCGAGAACGGCTGGGCGAGCAACACCAACCTGGGCTACTACTCGAAGCCGGTGGACCTGGCGCCCGGTGAGTACACGGCAACGGTCTCGGTGAAGAAGAACTACCGGGACCTGTTCGGGATGAAGGACGAGCAGAAGACCGTCAAGCTCACCGTCCGCGAGATCGGCGAAGACGGCGAGGGCGGCGAAGGAGGCGCGGGCGCCGTGGGTCTCCGGGGCACCGGCTCCTCCGGTGCCGCCGCGCCCGCCGACCACGCGTCCATGGCGGACCACGCCGGTATGACGGACCACTCGGGCATGACCGGCGCCAAGGGCGCCGAGGGCGGCACCGGCACCGGCGGCCACGGCACGGGCCACCACTACCTCCCGGACCGCGGTGCCGACGCCCCCGCCCCGCCCGCGCTGCCGAACGCGCTGCTGGCCGACGGCAGGAGCGCCAGGTCACTGCACCTGGGCGACGGCCCCGGCCACACGGACGGCTCGCGCATCGCCCCCGCGCTCAAGGCCGCTCCCAAGCGCCCGACCGGCCCGGCGCGCGTGCCGGACGTTCCCAAGCCAGACCTCCGCTCCCTCCCGGCGTACGACATCGCGATCTCCGACGGCGAGGAGGGTGACACCCCGGGCAAGGACTACATGGTCTTCAGCGCCAACGTCTGGAACGCGGGCCCGGCGCCCCTCGTCGTGGACGGCTTCCGCAGTCCCGGCAAGGACCTGATGGACGCCTACCAGTACTTCTACGACGCCGACGGCAAGCAGGTCGGCTACTCCCCCTCCGGCACGATGGAGTGGGACCCGCGCGCGGGCCACGAGCACTGGCACTTCACCGACTTCGCCAGCTACCGCCTGCTGAGCGCCGACCAGAAGGAGATCGTCCGCAGCGGCAAGGAGGCGTTCTGCCTCGCCAACACGGACGCGATCGACTACACGGTGAAGAACGCCAACTGGCACCCGGAGAACACCGATCTGTCCACCGCCTGCGGTGTGAAGAGCTCGATCTCCGTCCGTGAGGTGCTCGACGTGGGCTCCGGCGACACCTACACCCAGTACCTGCCCGGCCAGTCGTTCGACGTGACCGACCTGCCCAACGGCACGTACTACATCCAGGTCATCGCCAACCCCGAGAAGCGGCTGCACGAGACGAGCGTGGACAACAACGTGGCGCTGCGGAAGGTCACCCTCAGTGGCAAGCCGGGCGCCCGCAAGGCGGTGGCGGCTCCGTACGACCTGATCGACGTCCCCTGACCGACGTCCCCTGACCGACGTTCCCTGACCGACGTCCCCTGACCGGGACCCGGTGATCAGCGCCGGTTAGTGTGTCGGGCCGGCCCGGTGAACGGCCGGGCCGGTCACGGCCACTGATTCGGATTCAACGGGGGCACGACATGCGCGTACGACGCATGAGCGAGAACAGGCAGAACGGCCAGAACGGCGAGAATCACAGGACCGGCAGGACGCGTACGGCGGCTGCCAGGCGTACGAGGCGTACGAGCCGGGCACTCGCCGCCGCCGGCGTGGGCGCGCTCGCCGTCCTCGCCACCGGATGCGGTGGTGGTACGTCCGCGAGTTCCGGCGACGGAGACGGCGAGCAGGCGGGGAAGCGATCCGGCGCGCCCGCCACGCCGGTGGCCGTCGCGTCCTCCCCCCAGGCGGCCACCTGGACCGACGGCGACGACAAGGCCCGGCCCATCGAGCTGGCGCCCAAGAGCCTCGCCCGCGGTTCTGCCGCCGACCTGGCCCACGTCCGGCTGGACGACGACATGAAGGGGATGGTCCCCTACTACCTGACCTTCTCCGTCACCAACACCGGCCGGGGCGCGCTGGACCGGCCCGATCCGGAGAGCGGCTTCGCGGTGGTCGGCGCGGACGGCCGGCCCGGTGAGCGGCTCATGCTGATGGCCAACCCGCCGGCGACCGGTTCGGGGTTGCCGGAGAGTTGCGCCAAGGGCGTCCCCGCCACGCTGGCGGCGGGCCGTACGGCCGAGGCCTGCCAGGTCTTCATGCTGCCGAAGGGCCAGGAGCCGACGGCCGTCTCGTACACGGACGACGATGCCGCGCCCCTGGTCTGGAAGGCGGGCGACGGCAAGGGCGGCACGGCGGGCGGGGTGCTCGCCGCGGGGGCGTCGGCCGACTCCGTCTGGCGGAACAGTGACGACCGTCCGGTCACCGTGAAGATCACACCCAAGAGCGTGCGGGCCGGGGACATCGCCGACCTGAGCCGGTTCGACCTGGACGAGGACGAGAAGAAGCTCGTTCCCTACTACGTCACCGTCGAGTACCGCAACACCGGCGAGTACGACCTGTACCCGGGCCTCCAGGACGACCTGGAGCTGCGCAGCGCCTCCGGGCAGCCGTCGCGGCCGCTGGTCCTGATCGACATCGGCGGGCCGGGGGTCGGTGAGTGCCCGGACGCCACGCCGGACGAGATGGTGAAGCCGGGGGCCACGGTCACGCAGTGCTCCGTCCATCTCCTCGCCAGGACCGACCGCCCGGCGACGTTCACGCTGAGCGGCGACGACCCGAAGGCCCGGCCCCTGACCTGGACGGCCACCGTCACGGACTGACACGACGGCCCGGGGCCGCACGGCCAGGGCCCTGGCGGACACCCGACGGGCACATGGCCGACGCCCGACGAACGCCGAGGGCGGCACCCCTGGGAGAAGGGGTGCCGCCCTCGGTTCAGGACGGTCGATCCGACCGGCGGCCGGGGCCGCGCCCCTGCCGCCGGGTTCCGGATCAGAAGTCCATGTCACCGCCCGGCATGCCGCCCGGAGCGGCCGCGGCGGCCTTCTCCGGCTTGTCGGCGATGACGGCCTCGGTGGTGAGGAACAGCGCGGCGATGGAGGCCGCGTTCTGCAGCGCGGAACGGGTCACCTTGGCGGGGTCGATGATGCCCTCGGCGATCATGTCGACGTACTCGCCGGTCGCGGCGTTCAGGCCGTGACCGACCGTCAGGTTGCGGACCTTCTCCACGACGACGCCGCCCTCGAGACCACCGTTGACGGCGATCTGCTTGAGCGGGGCCTCCAGGGCCAGCTTGACGGCGGCGGCACCGGTGGCCTCGTCGCCCTCCAGCTCCAGCTTCTCGAAGACCGAGGCGGCCTGCAGCAGGGCCACGCCACCACCGGCGACGATGCCCTCCTCGACGGCGGCCTTGGCGTTGCGCACCGCGTCCTCGATGCGGTGCTTGCGCTCCTTGAGCTCGACCTCGGTCGCGGCACCGGCCTTGATGACGGCCACGCCGCCGGCCAGCTTCGCGAGGCGCTCCTGGAGCTTCTCGCGGTCGTAGTCCGAGTCGCTGTTCTCGATCTCGGCGCGGATCTGGTTGACGCGGCCCGCGACCTGCTCGCTGTCACCGGCACCGTCGACGATGGTGGTCTCGTCCTTGGTGATGACGACCTTGCGGGCGCGGCCCAGCAGGTCCAGGCCGGCGTTCTCGAGCTTGAGGCCGACCTCCTCGGAGATGACCGTGCCGCCGGTGAGGATGGCGATGTCGTTCAGCATGGCCTTGCGGCGGTCGCCGAAGCCCGGGGCCTTGACGGCGACGGACTTGAAGGTGCCGCGGATCTTGTTGACGACCAGCGTCGACAGCGCCTCGCCCTCGACGTCCTCCGCGATGATCAGCAGCGGCTTGCCCGACTGCATGACCTTCTCCAGCAGCGGAAGGAGGTCCTTCACGTTGCCGACCTTGGAGTTGACGATCAGGATGTACGGGTCGTCCAGGGACGCCTCCATACGCTCCATGTCGGTGGCGAAGTACGCCGAGATGTAGCCCTTGTCGAAGCGCATGCCCTCGGTGAGCTCCAGCTCCAGACCGAAGGTCTGGGACTCCTCGACCGTGATGACGCCTTCCTTGCCGACCTTGTCCATGGCCTCGGCGATCAGCTCGCCGATCTGGGTGTCGGCGGCGGAGATGGAGGCGGTCGAAGCGATCTGCTCCTTGGTCTCCACGTCCTTGGCCTGCTCGAGCAGGGCGCCGGAGACGGCCTCGACGGCCTTCTCGATGCCGCGCTTGAGGGCCATCGGGTTGGCGCCGGCGGCCACGTTGCGCAGGCCCTCACGGACGAGCGCCTGGGCGAGGACCGTCGCGGTGGTCGTACCGTCACCGGCGACGTCGTCCGTCTTCTTGGCGACTTCCTTGACCAGCTCGGCGCCGATCTTCTCGTACGGGTCTTCGAGCTCGATCTCCTTGGCGATGGACACACCATCGTTGGTGATCGTGGGGGCGCCCCACTTCTTCTCAAGGACGACGTTGCGGCCCTTGGGGCCAAGGGTGACCTTGACGGCGTCGGCGAGCTGGTTCATCCCGCGCTCGAGACCGCGCCGTGCCTCCTCGTCGAACGCGATGATCTTGGCCATGTGAAGTGGTCCTCCCGGACGGATGGGGTCTCCCCTGCTCGAACGCAGTTGAGAGCTTGGGGAAGGATTGCTCCGGACCGCGCTGGCGCCCGCGACGGACGGCCGGAGAGCTGGTGGTTCATTGCCCCACCGGCCCTCGGGCCTCACCGGCCCGGTCCTTTGAAGTTGTCACTCTCACTCGCAGAGTGCTAACCAATGATTAGCACTCGACCCCCGAGAGTGCAAGCACGAAGGCGACCGCCCGCCCCCGGATCCCGTCCCTCCGGGCGGGTGTCGAGGGCGGTTCCCGCCGGGCGCGGGGGCCGCCCCACCCCGTCCCGTCCCACCCCGCCTCGTACGTGCGCGCTTCCGCGCGCACACACGTACGCACGCGAGGGGCCCGTATCCCAGTTCTGGGATACGGGCCCCTCGGAGTGAGTGCGTCGGTGGCCGATCGCGCCGGGATCAGACGGCGAGTTTGACCATGTCCGCCTGCGGACCCTTCTGGCCCTGCGAGATCTCGAACTCCACTCGCTGACCTTCTTCAAGGGTGCGGTAGCCATCCATCTGGATCGCGCTGTAGTGGACGAAAACATCCGCACCACCGTCGACCGCGATGAAGCCGTATCCCTTCTCCGCGTTGAACCACTTGACGGTGCCCTGAGCCATGCCCAACTCCCCTAGTACCGGCCCTCGCACGGGGCCACACTTCGCGCCGGAACGCGTCGACCGCGGCTGAATGTATCTGCCCAACTGCCCTCTGCAACAGGTCAATCGGACGAGAAATCTGGGGATGGCCGAACACGCATAGTGCTGAATCCACTGCGTTCCGGGGCAAGTCGGGCCGGGCAAAGCGCGCATCCCGCGCAAAGTTCACCCGTGTTTTCCCCTCAGGTTGTCGCGTTCTCGATCGCGTCCGAGGGGGGTTCGACCCGGCCGGCGGAGGGGTGTTCCCACACTCTACCGTGCTCAACCATCGGGAATGCCCCCCTCCGCTTCTCTTGCGGAGAGGGGCATTCTCCGAGCACGTGCGGCAACCCGCGCGGGCGGGAGACGGGGCGTCAGCCGCCGGCGACCGCGGGGATGATCGAGACGCCGGCGCCGTCCGGCGTGGCCGTCTGGAGCCCCTGCTCGAAGCGGACGTCGTCGTCGTTCACGTACACGTTCACGAACCGGCGCAGCTTGCCCTGGTCGTCGAGGACGCGCGCGGCGATGCCGGGGTGGTCCTTCTCCAGGGACTGGATGACATCGGCGAGGGTCGCGCCCTGCGCGGAGACCTCGGCCTGGCCGCCGGTGTACGTGCGGAGGATGGTGGGGATACGGACGTTGACGCTCATGGGAAGCCTTTCGTGAGGAGGAGGGGCGGCGGCGGGAGGCGAGCCGGACGCGGTGGCGGGAGGCGAGCCGGACGCGAGCGACCCGGGGGGCGGGCTCGCCGCCGGACCGCCGGGACGGGCAGGGCCGCCGAACAGCCCCGGGCGAGCACGGCCGCCGACGGACGACGGCCGTGGACGGACGACGGCCGTGGACGGACGACGGCCGTCGCGGTCAGCCGGCCAGACCGGCGGCGCGGAACGCGTCGAGGTCCGGCCGGATCGTCGCCGTCGGCCCCGTCGTCTCCGCCACGGCGTCCAGCGTCTTCAGCCCGTCGCCCGTGTTGAGGACCACGGTCGTCAGCGCCGGGTCGAGGACACCGGCCTCGATCAGCTTCTTGGTCACGCCGACGGTCACGCCGCCCGCGGTCTCCGCGAAGATGCCCTCGGTCCGCGCCAGCAGCTTGATCGCGGCCACGATCTGCTCGTCGTCCACGTCCTCGACGGCGCCGCCGGTACGCCGGGCGATGTCCAGCACGTACGGACCGTCGGCCGGGTTGCCGATGGCCAGGGACTTGGCGATGGTGTCCGGCTTCTGCGGCCGTACGACGTCGTGCCCGGCCTTGAACGCGGTGGACACCGGCGAGCAGCCCTTCGCCTGGGCACCGAAGATCTTGTAGGGCTTGTCCTCGACCAGACCCAGCTTGATCAGCTCCTGGAGACCCTTGTCGATCTTCGTGAGCTGTGAGCCGGAGGCGATCGGGACGACGATCTGGTCGGGCAGCCGCCAGCCGAGCTGCTCGCAGATCTCGTACGCCAGCGTCTTGGAACCCTCGCCGTAGTACGGCCGGAGGTTGACGTTGACGAAGCCCCATCCCTCGCCCAGCGGGTCGCCGATGAGCTCGGAGCAGAACCGGTTCACATCGTCGTAGTTGCCCTCGATGCCGACCAGCTCACCGCCGTAGACGGCGGCCATGACCACCTTGCCCTGCTCCAGGTCGTGCGGGATGAAGACGCAGGAGCGGAACCCCGCGCGGGCCGCGGCGGCGCCGACGGCCCCGGCGAGGTTCCCGGTGGAGGAGCAGGAGAGCGTGGTGAAGCCGAAGGCGCGGGCAGCCTCGACGGCGATGGCGACGACCCGGTCCTTGAAGGAGTGCGTCGGGTTGCCGGAGTCGTCCTTGATGTGCAGGGAACCGGTGACGCCCAGCT
The DNA here is from genome assembly GCF_052983195.1 of Streptomyces hebeiensis. Lineage (NCBI taxonomy): Bacteria > Bacillati > Actinomycetota > Actinomycetes > Kitasatosporales > Streptomycetaceae > Streptomyces > Streptomyces hebeiensis. The sequence goes on along the minus strand of NZ_CM129812.1, from coordinate 4,372,201 downwards.
CACGGGCGAGGTTGTCGGCCTTGACGAGCTTGGTGAAGCCGGGGTTGATGCTCGGCTTCGTGGCCACGTCGGCGGGGACGGGCAGCAGCGGGGCGTAGCGCCAGATGTTGTCCGGGCCCTCGGCGATGCGCTTCTTCAGTTCTTCCGGGTCGCCGCCGGGGAGGTCGTACGCCACTTCGAGCGGCCCGAAACACTCGGCGCAGGCGAAAATGGGACCGAGGGGGAACCGCTGGCCGCATTCGCGGCACGAGAGCGCGGCGGCGGGCCCGAGATCGACGGACGCCGGTGTGGAAACGGTGGTGGCGGGGGCGCCGGCGGCGCTGTTGGTGTCGCCGGTGGGGGCGGTCTGCACAGCCATGGAGGCGAGGCCCTTTCTCCTCATCTTCCTCGCGACGTACTTCGCCACGAGCCGGAATTGGCACCTTCCCCACCGTGACCTCGAATGGTCGGCGGGAGGGTTGCCGGGACTTCGACGGGCCGTTCCCTCAGTCCCTCTGGATGAGCGCTATGGCACCGGACCCTGGGTCCGGTGCGTTTGTTCACGTGTTCAAGACTGTAACCGAAGGGGTGGACGGTTGAGATAGCCGTCCGCACCGCGAGATGGATCACGTTTCATGGCAGACGCGCAGGGAGTACCGACCGTGCTGGAAGAGGTGGAGCACTGGCTGACCAGGCGTTCCTGGTCCGTGGCCGAGCGTCCGCTCGACCGGCTGCTGGCGGCGAAGGCCGCCCGGGGCACGACGGTGAGCGTCGTGCTGCCCGCCCTGAACGAGGAGGAGACGGTCGGCGGGATCGTCTCCGTCGTACGGCACGAGCTGATGGAGAGGGCGCCGCTGGTCGACGAGCTGGTGGTGGTCGATTCCGGTTCCACGGACCGTACGTCCGAGGCCGCGGCGGCGGCCGGGGCACGGGTGGTGCACCGGGACGCGATCCTGCCCAGGCTGCCGGCCCTGCCCGGCAAGGGCGAGGTGCTGTGGCGGTCACTGCTGGTGACGAGCGGTGATGTCGTGTGCTTCGTGGACGCCGATCTGCGGCGGTTCTCGGCCGACTTCGTCTCGGGGATCGTGGGACCGCTGCTGACGGACCCCGAGGTGCAGTTCGTGAAGGCGATGTACGACCGGCCGCTGGGCGCGGCGGGCACGGGTGTGGCGGCGGACGCGGGCACGGGCACGGCGGCGGGCGCGGACACGAGCATGGCGGCGGGCTCGGGCTCGGCGGGGGCCGGGGGCGGCGGTCAGGGCGGCCGGGTGACCGAGCTGGTGGCCCGCCCGCTGCTCAACCTGCACTGGCCACGCCTGGCCGGTTTCGTCCAGCCGCTGGGCGGGGAGTACGCGGCGCGGCGCTCGCTGCTGGAGCGGCTGCCCTTCCCTGTCGGGTACGGCGTGGAGCTGGGCCTGCTCGTCGACGCCCTGCACACGGTGGGGCTGGACGCGCTGGCGCAGGTGGACGTGGGGGTGCGGTTCCACCGCCACCAGGACGAACGGGCGCTCGGGCGGATGGCGGCGGCGATCTACCGGACGGCCCAGGTACGGCTCTCGCGCGGGCACCTGGTCCGGCCGGAGCTGACGCAGTTCGAGCGCGGCGGGGACGGGTTCGTACCGCGTACGCACCCGGTGGACACGGAGGAGAGGCCGCCGATGCGGGAGATCGCGGAGTACGCGGCGCGCCGGGCGGCGTGACCGAAAGCGGCGGGACCGGGGTGTCACGGCCGGCAGGACCGGGGCGCGACGACGCCGCGGGCGGCGGTACCGGCGCGGCGGGTCCGGGGGCGGCGGCCCGGACGGCTCACCGATCCGCCGGCTCAGCCCGCCGACGCGTGACCGGTGGCGTGGCCGGCGGGCGGAACGGTCCCGGGTTCACCCGTGCCGGACCACATCCGTACGTTTGAGCGTTTCCTCGACGGGCTAGGTTTCGCGACATGGTCTCCGAGCACGCCGCCCAAGTCCTCGTCGCCTCCAACCGCGGCCCCGTCTCGTACACGTTCGGTGACGACGGCACGCTGACCGCGAAGCGCGGGGGCGGCGGCCTGGTGTCCGGGCTGTCGGCCATCGGGCCCGGTACGGACGCGGTGTGGGTGTGCGCGGCGCTCGGCGACGGCGACCGGGAGGCCGTGCGGCGCACGGACGGCCGGATCGACCCGGCGGAGACGGGCGGCCGGCGGGTGCGCATGCTGGACATCGCGCCCGAGGTGTTCGCCGGGGCCTACAACGGGGTGGCCAACTCCACCCTGTGGTTCGTCCACCACCTGCTGTACCAGACGCCGCTGGAGCCGTCGTTCGGCCCGGAGTTCCGGGCGCAATGGGCGGCGTACGAGACGTACAACCGCGCGTTCGCCGAGGCCCTGGCCGACGAGGCCGGCGAGGGCGCGGCGGTCCTGGTGCAGGACTACCACCTGGCGCTGGTTCCCGGCATGCTCCGCGCGCTGCGCCCCGATCTGCGGATCGGCCACTTCTCGCACACGCCGTGGGCGCCCGTGGACTACTTCCGGATGCTCCCCGACGACGTCGCGCGCCAGCTGCTGCGGGGCATCCTGGGCGCGGACCGCGCGGCGTTCCTGACCCACCGCTGGGCGGAGGCGTTCCGCGCGTGTTGCGAGTCGCTGCTGGGCGGCACGGGCGACACGCGCATCGGAGTGCACGGACTGGGCGCGGACGCCGACTTCCTGCGCGAGCGGGCGCACCGCCCGGACGTGGACGAGCGGCTGGTGGCGCTGCGCAAGGAGATCGGCGGCGGCGACGCGGACACCGCGCCCCGGAAGACGATCGTCCGCGTGGACCGCACGGAGCTGTCCAAGAACATCGTCCGCGGCCTGCACGCCTACCGCCGCCTGCTGACCGACCGCCCGGAGTGGCACGAACGCGTCGTCCACATCGCCTTCGCCTACCCGTCCCGGCAGGACCTGGCCGTCTACCGCGACTACACGGCGGAGGTGAGCCGGGTGGCCCAGCAGATCAACTCCGACTTCGGCACGGACACCTGGCGCCCGGTCATCCTCCACGTCAAGGACGACTTCGCCCGCTCGCTGGCCGCCTACCGCCTGGCGGACGTCGCGCTGGTCAACCCGATCCGGGACGGCATGAACCTGGTCGCCAAGGAGATCCCGGTGGTCTCGGACCACGGCTGCGCGCTGGTGCTGTCGCGGGAGGCGGGCGCGTACGAGGAGCTGGGCGAGGACGCGCTGGTGGTGAACCCGTACGACATCACGGCGACGGCGTCGGCCCTGCACGAGGCGCTGACCATGGGCCCCGACGAGCGCGCGGAACGCACGAAGCGCCTGTCGGGCGCGGCGACGGCACTGCCGCCCCAGAAATGGTTCCTGGACCAGCTGGAACAGCTGCGGGCGCCGCGCGGGGAGTAGCCGCCGGGACGGGCCCGGGCCGCCGCGGGCGGAGCGGGAGACGGGCGGCCGGCGCGGGCAGCATCGAGGTGTCCCGCGCCCTGAGCACACGGTCCAGGATCTCCGCCTTCAGCCCGCACTCGGCGCTGTACGAAGAGCATCAGACCGGCAGTGGCCGGGTCCCCCGCCTTGTCCGCCTCGTCACCGCGCTGCCGCAACCGCTCGCGGCTCTTGCGTAATTCCCCCACCCGCACGTCCACCACAGCCGGACTGTACGGCGCGCCAGTCAGCCCAGACGTCGGCCGATGTGCTCCAGGAAGTCCGCGAGCGCTCCCGGTCCCGGCAGTACCAGGTCCGCGCGGGCCGCCAGTTCGGGCACGTCCGTGCCGCTGCACACCAGCAGTCCGGTGTGGCCCTCCAGGCGCAGCTTCTCCACCGCCGCGTACGCCGGGAGGTCTCCCAGGTCGTCGCCCCCGTACAGCACCGTCTCCGCGCCCACCTCGCGGGCGTACTCCGTCAGCGCCACCCCCTTGTCGATCCCGGGCGGGCGCAGTTCCAGGACCATGCGGCCGGGTTCGACGATGAGGCCGTGGCGGGCGGCGAGTTCGGCCAGGGGGCCGCGCAGGGCGTCGAAGGCGGCCTGGGGGTCGGAGGCGCGGCGGGTGTGGACGGCGACCGCCCGGCCCTTCTCCTCGATCCAGGTGCCGTGCCAGGCGCCGACGCCGTCGAGGAAGCCGGGGAGTTCGGCCCGGACCGCCGCGACCCCCTCGTGTGTCGCGGGCGCCCGGACGGTGCCGGTGACCGCGTCCCAGCGCTCGGCCCCGTAGTGGCCCAGGACGACGAGTCGTTCCAGGCCCGGGACGTCGGCGAAGCCGCCGTAGCGGACCGCCACCTCGGCCGGCCGGCCCGTGATCACCGCTACCGACAGAAGGCGCGGCGCGAGAGCGGCGAGGGCGGCCGTGGCGCGCGGGTGGGCGCGGGCCTGCTCGGGGTCGGGGACGATCTCGGCGAGGGTGCCGTCGAAGTCGAGCGCGACGACCGCCTTGCCCGGCCGGGCAAGCAGCGCGGCCAGGCCGTCGGCGCCGGCGATGGTCGTCGGCCGCGGCAGGGGGTTCGAATGGCTGCCCATAGGTTCGACTTTATCGGTGGAACCGGTTGCGTGGGGCACTGACTGCCCTGGTGGATCCTCTTGGGCCCGCGGCGTGCCGGCCTCGCGCCGGCCGGGTGCCGGCCCTCGCGCCGCCACTGGTGAGACGCCCTCGCGGGACAGGGGTACGTGACATGGCGTACGGGTCACTGGGACGGGGCTCAGCGGCGGGCGCGGCGGGCGGCGCGGACCCTGCGCAGCCTGTTCACCGTCACCGCGTCGTGCTCCAAGGCGCGCGGATCGTCCAGCAGCGCGTTCAACAGCTGGTAGTACCGGGTCGGGGACATACCGAGCTGTTCCCGGATGGCGCGCTCCTTCGCCCCGGGCCCCGGCCATCCGCGCCGCTCGACCGCGAGCACCGCGAGATCCCGCTCGGACAGCCCCGCGCCGCCCGTGCCCCCGGATTCCTCTTCGGGTCCCACCGGCACCGACGTCCCTTCCCCTGCTCCCGCCGCTCCCGCCGCTCGTGTCCCCGTCACGCTACTCCGCCACCTCGGCGGCCGACGCGTCCCTCGCTATCCGCCCCAGCACGTCCGCCGGCCTCCCGCCCGGCTCCACCGCACGGCCGATGTTCTTCTTGATGCTCTCGTTCACGCTCGACCACGACGTCTTGCCGTACGGGAACAGCTCCGAGCTGTCCAGCCCCGACCGGAACTTCTCCAGGTCCGCGTACTTCCGGTTCCCCGCCATCGCCTCGTTCGCGCTGTAGGTGACCGGCAGCTGGTCGTACCGCCCGACGAAGTCCAGCACGTTCTTGTCCTCGTACACGTAGTCCAGGAAGGCGCGGATCTGCTTCCCGTGGCCGTTCTGCCGGAACGCCATCATCCAGTCCGCCGACCCCATGGACGACTTGGCCTTGCCGCGCACGCCCGGCAGCGGCACCGCGCCCACCTCGATACCCCGCTTCCGCGCCGCCTCCAGCAGCGCCGGATGGCCGTTGAGCATGCCCACCTGGCCGTTGCTGAACGCGCTGAACGCCGTCGCCCGGTCCAGCTTCGACGGCGGCACCGGGCCCGTCAGGCCCTCGCCGACGAGCCCCTTCAGCCAGGTGAAGGTCCTGACGTTCTGGGGCGAGTCGATGTTGTACGAGCCGTCCGCCGTCTCCGTGTAGCCGCCCCCGCCGCTCAGCAGCCACATCAGCGTCTCGCTCTGCGCCTCCTCCGTCCCCAGCGGCAGCGCCAGCGGCGTCGTCACCCCGCGCTCGGCCAGCGCCCGCGCGTCCCGTTCGATGTCGTCCCAGGTCTTCGGGGCGCTCAGACCGGCGTCCCGGTAGAGCTTCTTGTTGTAGAAGAGCAGCCGGGTGGAGGCCGCGAAGGGCAGGCCGTACTGGATCCGGTTGACCCGGCCGGCCTCCGAGAGCTGGGAGAGGAAGTTCGCCTGCGTCGGTACGGACATGACCTCGTCCGCGGTGTAGAGCTTGTCCCCTTTCGCGTAGTCGGCGTACGAACTGCCCTGGGCCAGGTCCGGCGCCTTGCCCTCCTCCACCATCTCCGCGATGTCGCTGTCGATGGTCTTCCAGGGCCGGACCCGCACGTCGACCTTGATGTCGGGGTGCTCGGACTCGAAGGCCAGGGCCAGCGCCGACCAGAACTTCTGTGTCGTGGTGTCCGAGTTCGTGCCGTACTCCGCGGCGACGAGCCGGAGCGTGACGCTCCGAGGGGTCCCTGTGCTACCGCAACCGGAAAGTGCAATTGTCATGCCCAGAGCGGCAATTGCCGCCGTCACGCCCACGCAGCGCTGTCGCACGCCCCAATCCCCCGTTCTTGATCCTTTTTTCCCAAGGACATGCGATTTTCCCCCGCCAGGAAGGGAGGGGTCCAGGCGACGATCATTTCGCTTTCGCAACAGCCTCCCCCTTTCTTTGAGGGCCCGGTTCGCCTCCGGGGGCACTCCGAGCCCTGTCGACCCACCCGCCGCCATACGTGCCCACCTCGGACGTCACGGAAAACCCGACACACAGGGGCGCCTGGGACGCGTCCGGGCATCGAAACCCCCGGACCCATGAAACCCGGCCCCGCCGACGCGCGGCCGCGCCCCTTCGGCCCGCTCGTCGCGGTAGTGGACTAGACCTCTTACGATCTACGCGCCAGACTGTCACCGTGAGACATGTCATTGCCCTGGATGTGGGCGGCACCGGCATCAAAGCCGCCCTGGTCGGCGCGGACGGCGCGCTGCTGCGTCGGGCGCGGCGGGCGACCCGCCGGGAGCGCGGGCCCGAGGCCGTCCTGGAGACCGTCCTCGGTTTCGCCGCCGAGCTGCACGCGTACGGCGTGGAGCACTTCGGCGGGGAGGACGGTGAAGGGGCCGCCGCTGTCGGCGTGGCGGTTCCCGGCCTGGTCGACGCCGAGCGCGGCATCGCGCTCTACGCCGCCAACCTCGGCTGGCGCGACGTCCCCCTGCGCGACCTGCTGCGCGCGCGGCTCGGCGGCGTACCGGCCGCGCTCGGCCACGACGTGCGCGCCGGCGGCCTCGCCGAGGGGCGGCTCGGCGCGGGCCGGGGCACCGACCGGTTCCTGTTCGTCGCGCTGGGCACCGGCATCGCCGGGGCCATCGGCGTCGGTGGTGCGATAGAGGCCGGAGCCCATGGTTCCGCGGGGGAGATCGGGCACGTCGTGGTACGGCCCGACGGCCCCGAGTGCCGCTGCGGCCAGCGCGGCTGCCTGGAGACCCTGGCCTCCGCCGGGGCCGTCACCCGCGCCTGGGCTGCGGCGAGCGGCGATCCCGGAGCGGACGCGGCGGACTGCGCCGAGGCCGTGGACTCCGGTGACCCCAGGGCCGCACGGGTCTGGGACGACGCGGTCGACGCGCTCGCGGCGGGTCTGGTCACCGCGCTCACCCTGCTGGACCCGCGCACGCTGATCATCGGTGGCGGACTGGCCGAGGCCGGGGAAACGTTGTTCACGCCCCTGCGGGCGGCGATCGAGCGGCGGGTCACGTTCCAGCGGGTCCCCCGGATCGTCCCGGCGGCCCTGGGGGACACGGCCGGCTGTCTGGGCGCGGGGCTGCTGGCCTGGGACCTGTTCGCCGCCGGCGCCGACATGTCCAGCTCCGCCCCGTCGTCCCGGTCGACCGCCTCGCCCCCTGCCACCCCGGCACCTTCCACCCCGGCGTCCACCCCGGCGTCTTCCACCCCGGCGGCCCGACTCGCCCCGGCACCCACGGAGGTAAACCCCTGATGGCCGCTCGCGCCGCATGCACCGTTCTCGCCGGGGCCCGGGTGGTGCTGCCCACCGGCATCGTCGACGGCGGGCGGGTGATCGTCGAGGGCGGCAGGATCGTGGGCGCCGCCCCGGACGACGCCACCACGCTGGACCTCACCGGGCACTGGCTCGTCCCCGGCTTCGTGGACCTGCACAACCACGGCGGGGGCGGCGGCTCGTTCGCCTCGGGGCCGGTGGACGAGGTCCTCACCGGCATCCGTACGCACCGCGCCCACGGCACCACCACGCTCGTCGCCTCCACGGTCACCGGCGACACCGGCTTCCTCGCGCAACGCGCCGGCCTCCTCTCCGAACTGGTCGAGCAGGGCGAGCTGGCCGGCATCCACTTCGAGGGACCGTTCATCTCCCCCTGCCGCAAGGGCGCGCACAGCGAGGCCCTGCTGCGCCACCCCGACCCCGCCGAGGTGCGCAAGCTGCTCGACGCGGCGCGCGGTACGGCCCGGATGGTCACGCTCGCCCCCGAACTGCCCGGCGGCATCGAGTCCGTACGGCTCCTGGCGGAGCACGGCGTGATCGCCGCCGTCGGACATACGGACGCGACGTACGAGCAGACCGTCGAGGCGGTCGACGCGGGCGCGACCGTCGCAACGCACCTGTTCAACGCGATGCCGCCGCTCGGACACCGGGCGCCGGGGCCGGTCGCCGCCCTGCTGGAGGACGAGCGGGTCACGGTCGAGCTGATCAACGACGGTACGCATCTGCACCCGGCGGCCCTGGAGCTGGCCTTCCACCGCGCGGGCGCGGCCCGCGTCGCGTTCGTCACGGACGCCATGGACGCGGCCGGCTTCGGCGACGGGCGCTACCAGCTCGGGCCGCTCGCCGTGGAGGTCCGGGGCGGGGTGGCCAGACTGGCCGGGGACGGCACGATCGCCGGGTCCACGCTGACCCAGGACGTCGCGTTCCGGCGGGCCGCGACGGTGGACCGGCTGCCGGTCGAGGACATCGTCCGGGCGATCTCGGCGAACCCCGCGAAACTGCTGGGCCTGTACGACCGGGTCGGCTCGCTGGAGCCGGGCAAGGACGCGGACGCGGTGGTGCTGGACGCGGACTTCTCGCTCAAGGGCGTGCTCCACAAGGGCGACTGGGTGATCGGTCCGATCGGGGCGACCGGGTGATCGGCCCGGTCCGCTCGGTCCGCTCGGTCCGCTCGGCCGACCCGAAGACGGGGGACAAGCAGGACGTACCGGCGCGAACGAACGCCCCGCTCAGGGCAGGACAAAGGCGGTCGGCCCCACGTCTGGGCCAACCGCCCCGCCTTTGACATGATCTTTACGTCGACAGCCGGCCGAACGAGGGCCGCTCCACGCTTCACACAGGGGTGTGACGTAATGATCTTGACAGTCACGCTCAACGCCGCCCTGGACATCACCTACCGGACGCCCACGCTGGTGCCGCACGGCTCGCACCACGTGACCGAGGTCAGCGAGCGTCCCGGCGGCAAGGGTCTGAACGTCGCGCGGGTGCTGGCGGCGCTGGGACACGAGACCGTGGTCACCGGCTTCGCGGGCGGCCGGACGGGCGATGTCGTACGGGAACTGCTCGACGGCGGCACGGGAACCGGCGGCACGGCACCCGGCACGGGGCCGGGCAGGGGCGCCGGCGGGGGCGTGGGCACGGGCAGCGGCGGGGGCACGGGTACGGGAGACGGAACGGGCACCGGCCCTGGTGCGGTCTTCAAGCCGCCGGTCGACGCGCTCGTGCCGATCGCCGGGTCCACCCGCCGTACGATCGCCGTCGTCGACGCGGCGTCCGGCGACACCACCCAGCTCAACGAGCCCGGACCGACGATCTCGGCCGCCGAATGGGCCGCGTTCCTCGCCTCCTACGACCGTCTGCTCGGCGATGCCGAGGCGGTGGCGCTGTGCGGCAGCCTGCCGCCCGGGATCCACGTCGGCGCGTACGGGGAACTGATCCGCCGGGCCCGCGCCGCGGGCGTCACCGTCCTCCTCGACACCAGCGGCGAGCCGCTGCGCCGGGGCATCGGCGCCCGCCCCGACCTGGTCAAGCCCAACGCCGACGAGCTCGCCCAGCTCACCGGGGCCCGGGAGCCCCTGCGCGCCGCCCGCGACGCGCGTCGCCGGGGCGCGCACGCGGTCGTCGCCTCGCTCGGCCCGGACGGGGTCCTCGCGGCCACCCCGGAGGGCACCTGGCAGGCGTCCCCGCCCGCCCCGGCCCGGGGCAACCCGACGGGTGCCGGCGACTCGGCCGTGGCCGGCCTGCTCTCCGCGCTGGTCGAAGGGCTCCCCTGGCCCGACCGGCTGACCCGGGCGGTGGCCCTGTCGGCCGCGACGGTACTGGCCCCGACGGCGGGTGAGTTCGACGCCGGCGCGTACGAGGACCTGCTCGCGCGCGTCGCCGTGACGGAACACCTGCCTGCCTGACCTCCGGCGGCGGCCTCCGCGTCGCCGGGCCGCCCCTCCGTCCCTCCGTCCCTCCGGTGCCGGCCCTCCGGTGCCGGCCCTTCGGCGCCGAGCGGGAACGACCGCGCCCCGGTCGGCGAGGCGACACGGGGCGACGGGCGGGGCGGCACGAGGCGCCGGTGGGGCCGGAGGTGTCCGGCGGGGTCGAGCGGCGGACGGGGCGAGGTGGCGTGGGGGCACGGCCCTCAGCCCTTGACCTCGCCCTCCTTCAACGACACCTGGTCGAGGAGCGCCTCGCACCGGTTGCCGTCCTCGCAGGAGATCTTGAGGTCGTTCTTGCCCTCCTGGAGGTTGACGTAGACGTAGGTGCGCGTCCAGCCCTTCTCCCAGTCGCCCTCCGACGCCTTCGCGAAGTTCGACATGTTTATCTTGCGAGGCTCCTGGTCGTTGAGCGTCAGCGACGTCTCCGCGTCCTTGCCCGGCACGCTGTACGTGATGAACATCGTGTACGCGCCCGCCTTGTCCACGTCCACCTGCCAACTGGCGGCTCCGCCGACCCCGTTGAAGGCGACATAGGCGCCGCCGGTGCCCTTCGCACCCTTGATGTCCGTGCCGAGGGCGGCCGGCGGGTTCAGCTTCAGGGTCGCCGCGTCCTGCTTCGGGAGTTCGTTCGCGGGCTTCTCGTCCTTGCCGCCGTCGTCGGACGGCTCGGAGCTGGGCTCCCCGGTCGTCCCGGCCGAGGCGGACGGGACGGAACCTCCGCCCGTCGCCTCGTCCTTCTGGTCGTCGCTGTTCGACAGCAGTGCCGCGGTGATGCCCACCACGACCACCGCCACCACCGCGATCGCGGAGATCAGCAGCACCTTGGTGTTGGGACCGCCCCGGGAGCCGCCACGGCCACCGCCATGGCCGTGGGAGGCGGCGGGCATGCCACCGCCGGGGACCCCGCCGGGCTGCGTCTCGGGCGCCGCGTAGTGCGGGTTCGGCTGCTGCCCGTAGGGCGCCTGGCCGTACGCCTGCTGCTGGCCGTACGGCGCCTGCTGCGGCGGAGCCTGGTACTGCTGCTGCCCGTACTGGCGCTCGCCGACCGCCCTGACCTGGTTGTACGAGGTCCTCGGCACACCTGGTGACGTGGGACCGGGGTAGCCGTAACCGCCTTGGCGTCGCTGGCCCGCGCCCGCGCCCGCTTGGCCGTCCTCGTACAGATAGCCGAACGGGTCGTCGTCCTCGGGCGTGCTCGCGCCGTTGTTCCCGGCCGTCATCCCTGGTCACTCCTTACCATATCGCCAGCGTCGCCGACCGGCCGAGCCTACCTCGAACGGGTAAGCGCATGGACGGGCCTTGACGGGTGGCAGCCATTCTGCGGCCCTCGGATGAACAACCGATCGCGGCTGTGTCCCAGCCCTGTCCCGAATGCCGGCGTGCGTCTTCCTGGATTCCCGATGCCCCACCGCGCACACACGACGCGGACGACCCGGCAGCCTCGTGGCCACCCCCAGGGGTGAGGCTACCCGGAGGAGGCGACTACCCGGCTCGCCGGTGCACCTGTTTCCGCGAGCGTTTCTCCACGTACATCCGCTGGTCAGCCGATTGCAGGACCTCCTCCACCGACATCCCGCAACTCGCCCAGCCGATGCCGAAGCTCGCCCCGACGCGGACCGCCCGGCCGTCCACCCGGATCGGCGGGATGATCGCGTTCCGCAGGCGCACGGCGAGATCGGCGGCGTCCGCCGCACCGAGACCGTCGGCGAGGACGACGAATTCGTCACCTCCGAGGCGCGCGACGGTATCGCCGTCCCGAACACCGGCGGTCAGCCTGCGAGCGACCTCGATCAGAACCTCATCGCCTGTGTTGTGCCCGAAACGGTCATTGATCGATTTGAAGCCGTCCAGGTCGCAGAAAAGGACAGCGAGGCCCTTCGTGCCGTCGTCGGCCTCGGGGTCGTCGTTCGGGGCGACCAGGTGCTCGTGGTGGTCGAAGGGGTCGCCGGAGAACGGACCGAAGTCTTCGTAGCCCTCGTAACCGTCGCGGCCGTCGTAGCCCCCGCGTCCCTCATAGTCCGCGCGTCCCTCGTACCCCTCGTGGTTCTCGTATCCCTCGTAACCGCCGTACGCGGCGTCCACGGCCTGCACCGCGGCGTCCCGCGTGCCCCGCGCCCCCCGGGCCTCCCGTACGGCGTCCGGGCGGGAGCAGAGCCTGGCGCTGAGCCGAGCGCGCAGCTCGGCGCTGTTGGGCAGGCCGGTGAGCGAGTCGTGCGAGGCGCGGTGGGCCAGCTGGATCTCGCGGCTCTTGCGCTCCTCTATGTCTTCGACATGGGTGAGCAGGAAACGGGGTCCGTCGGCGGTGTCGGCGACGACGGAGTTGCGCAGCGAGACCCAGACGTACGAACCGTCCCGGCGCTCCAGCCGCAGCTCGGCCCGGCCGCCCTCGGCGGAGGTGCGGAGCAGTGTCCTGATGTCCTCGGGATGGACCAGCTCGGAGAACGAGTAGCGGCGCAGCGTGGCGGCGGGACGGCCCAGCAGGCGGCAGAGCGCGTCATTGGTGCGCAGCAGCCGGCCGTGCTGGTCGCCGCCCATGTCGGCGACGGCCATGCCGCTCGGCGCGTATTCGAAAGCCTGCCGGAAGGATTCCTCACTGGCCCGCAGCGCCTGCTGTTCGCGCTCGAGACGGACCAGGGCGCGTTGCATGTTTGCTCGAAGCCGAGCGTTACTGATCGCAATGGCCGCTTGGGAGGCATACATCTGAAGCGCCTCCTGCCCCCAGGGTCCGGGACGCCGGCCGCCGCGCGGCCGGTCGACGGAGATCACGCCGAGCAGTTCGCGCCCGCCGCCGCCCGGGGAGCGACCACCGCCGTCCGCGGAGCGCTCGGCGCCCTCGGGACAGTCCCAGCGGACCTCCCGGCCCTCCCGGCGGCCGTCCGGCCGGCCCTCCCGCCCCTCCGAACGGGCCGGACGGCCGTCCCGGCGTGCCGGTGCGTACATCGGCGCGTAGAGCCGGTCCTGGGGGTGCCACTCGTCCTCGAAGCGCGGTTCGGGCCCCTCCGTGTACCACTGCGGGACGTCGTCCTCCAGCAGCACCCAGCCCTCGGTATGGGGTATGAAACGCAGATCGCCCCAGCTCTGGCCCATGCTCAGCCGCCGCTCCCAGGACTCGCGCGAGCCCACCCGGCCGGTGATCAACGCCTCGGCGGCGGGACTGCCGGCGAAGGCGGCGACGACCAGATCGCCGTCGGCCTGGACGATGTTGACGCAGGCGAGTTCGTAGCCGAGCCCTCTGGTGACGCCGTCCGCGACGGTCTGGAGCGTGTCCGCCAGGCTACGGGCGGTGAAGAGTTCGGCGACGGCGTCATGCAACTGCCGCAAGGTCGCAAGGCGGACGTACGGCTCCGACTCGGTCTCCATCGCTCGCTCTCCCCGGGACCTCGACAGCAACTCCAGGATTCTCATCGACTCTCGTGTCGCACTCCCCGCCACTGAATCACAGCGAGCTGTGCGCTCGGTACACAGGGTCAACAATTACCCCACCCTGTGACTCAAGTCACACAATCGTACGAGAGTGGGATGTGAGCACGGGAACGCCTGATGGGAGCGGTTCCATCGAGCGCCTTTGACAGCCTCCGATCGATTCCGACAGCTTTCAAACGCAAATACCAGGCGTGTAGCCAGGAAGCGCGTACCGGGAAACCCGCTTCAGAGTCCGCGGCGGGTGCATCCTAGTGCCGCGACCGGCAAGGTTTGCCCGTCAAGGAGCGGCGTCCGGTGCGTGTGATCGCAAGGCGGCCAGAAGTCCATGTAGCGGAGCTACCTGGGCTTGTGGCCAACGCGGCGAGCGCGCATGCCGGACGCCGCGACGGGGCGAACGTTGCCGGGAGGGGCACTAGGTGCTCCCGGAAGGGCCGGGTGCGGTGGTCCTAGGACCCGGCTGGTCCTGTGGCCCGATGCGGTGGCGGGAGAACCGCGGTTAGCGTCGACAGGTGCCCCAGACGACCCCAGACGCCGCGAACCGCTCCGCGTCATCCGCGGCGCCCCACACCACGAGGCCCGACATCGCGAACACCGACACCATGAAGTCCGAAGCCGTGGCGGCCGGGGCCCTGGAGACGGGACCCGGCGGCGAAAGCGGCCCCGGTCCCCTCCTCGCACCCGTCGTCGCGGCGGGCGCCACGCCCCGCGCCGACGCCGTCCCCCATGCTGAAGGGGTGAGCGACGACGAGTTCCGCGCCGCCCTGGCCAGGCTGGCCGCAGGGGTGGTGCTCGTGACGGCGTACGAACCGCCCCTGAGCCCGGACGGCCCGCGCGGCGAGGACGCGGGCATGACCGCGACCGCCTTCATGTCGGTCTCCCTGGACCCGCCCCTGGTCCTGGTCAGCGTGCGCAACGGCTCCCGCATGGACGACCTGCTCCTCGAGCAGCCGCTGTGGGCGGCCTCACTGCTCGCCGAGAACCAGCGGCACATCGCGGGGCGGTTCGCGATGAAGGGCCGCCTCAGCGACCGGTTGCTCTTCCAGGACCTGCCCTGCCGACGGGGGGAAGTGACGGGAGCGCCGCTGGTCGAGGGTTCGCTGGCGGCCCTCGAGTGCCGCACGGAGCAGCGCGTCGTCGCGGGCGACCACACCCTGGTCATCGGCCGCGTCCTGACGGCATGGCTGCCGGCGGCGGAAGGCGGCCCGCTGACGTATTACAAGGGCCGCTACCGGCAACTGGACCGCGGTTAGGGCTCCGGGGCGACACCGAAGGGCCGGCGGCCGGGCTGACGGGGCCGGGCCTTGGCCGAGGGCGGTTCCGGACCGACGCCGACAGGCCCTGGCCCGGGGCCGTGCGTCGTCGGCCACGGGCCCCGGCCGGGTCGGCTTCGCCGGGACGGCGCGCGGCCGGGCGCGTTACGCCCAGTCCCGGCCCGAGCGGCCGCGTTTGGTCTCGGCGCGCTGCTTCTTCTCGCGCAGCCTGCGCTCGTTGATACCCCGCGGGATCTTCGTCTTGCGCCGCGGCCGCGGCGGCGGGGCCGTGGCCTCCGCCAGGAGGGAGGCCAGCCGTACCGCCGCCGTCTCGCGGTTGCGCCACTGGGACCGGTGTTCCGATGCCCGTACGGTGATCACGCCGTCCACCAGTCGGTTCGCGAGACGCTCCAGCGCCCGCTGCTTCCAGACCGGGGGCAGCGCCTGGGACTTGGCGAGGTCGAAGCGCAACTCCACCTGCGAGTCACTGGTGTTGACATGCTGGCCGCCGGGGCCCGAGGACCGCGAGAAACGCCACATGAGCTCGGCCTCCGGCAGGGAGACCGAACCTCTGATGACATGAGCGGGCCCGGACATGTCCTCATGGTCGCGCGTCGGGACCGTCCGCGTCACATCCTTTTGGGCGCGGCCCCATCAGGCGGGCGAGTTTCTCTCAGGGCAAAGAAAGTAAAGGAGCTGGAACCCGCCGACGGCCGACCGCGTTATGTGGGGTGACGGCTGCTCCGGACCACCCGGAGCCCGGACACACGACGAAAGGGACATCCCCATGGCTGTAAGCCTGTCCAAGGGCGGCAACGTATCGCTCACCAAGGAGGCACCGGGCCTGACCGCCGTCACGGTCGGCCTCGGCTGGGACGTCCGCACCACCACCGGCACCGACTTCGACCTCGACGCCTCCGCGATCGCGGTGAACTCGGCGGGGAAGGTCGTCTCCGACGGCCACTTCGTCTTCTTCAACAACAAGTCCACGCCGGACCAGACGATCGTCCACACCGGTGACAACCGCACCGGCGAGGGCGACGGCGACGACGAGGCCATCAACGTCAACCTGGCGGGCCTGCCCGCCGATGTCGACAAGATCGTCTTCCCGGTCTCCATCTACGACGCCGAGAGCCGCAGCCAGAACTTCGGCCAGGTGCGCAACGCCTACATCCGCATCGTCAACCAGGCCGGTGGCACGGAGATCGCGCGTTACGACCTGAGCGAGGACGCCGCCACGGAGACCGCGATGGTCTTCGGCGAGCTGTACCGCAACGGAGCGGACTGGAAGTTCCGCGCGGTCGGCCAGGGTTACGCCTCGGGCCTGGTCGGCATCGCCACGGACTTCGGTGTGAACCTCTGACGGTGACCGCACAGGTCAGTCGACCGGTTGTGACACCGGTCCGTCGCCGCCGCGCACAACGGGCGGCAGGCGACTGACGTGACGGGTGGGGCCCCGGCCCGGCCGGACCCCGGCTTCGGTTCCGGCCCCAGCTCCGGGCTCGGCTTCGGCAGGGCCTGTCGGGTCTTGGGCCCCACCCCCACCCGCTGGCCGCGCGCCACGAGGTGCGGGCGGCGGTGCTGCTGGCCGGCTACGCACGCACGGGCGAGGAAGCCCTCCGCCGGCAGGCCCGCTCGATCGCCCGGGGCCTGCCCGCGCCCGTACGCCCCGGCGGGGTCGACCTGGATGTCCTTGGCCCCGGTGACGGCCAGGACGGGCACGTGGGTGAGGTCGGGGAGGCGATGGACCTCGGTGCTGCCCGGCACCAGCCGGTGGATCTCGTCCAGCGCGTGGATGACGACGAGGTCGTCACGGGTGTCGTGGACGAGGTTCTCGCGCATCCAGCGGGCGTTGACCGGGAGTCCGGCGATACGGGCCACTCCGTACGGGTTGTCCTGACCCGGGCGAGAGCCCGGTTGCCCAGGGCGCCCAGGGGGCCGCGCAGGCCGGCCCGGTGGACCCCGGCGTCCTCGCCCTCGTCACCACCTGGCTCACCCGCCAACTGGCCCCCTCCCCCGGGCAGCCGCTCGCCGAGGAGCGAACGAGCTCCGCCTGACCCGCCCGACTCCGGTGAGACGCGGCAGGACCACCGCGTGCTCGTCCCCGTGTCCGTGTCGGGGGCGGGCGGCGGAACCGGGCGGGCGACCGGCTGTGACACCTGTGACACCATCGGGCAGTGCTCGACATCGGCTACTCCTTGTCCACCCGTTTCCCGGATCCCCCG
The DNA here is from genome assembly GCF_052983195.1 of Streptomyces hebeiensis. Lineage (NCBI taxonomy): Bacteria > Bacillati > Actinomycetota > Actinomycetes > Kitasatosporales > Streptomycetaceae > Streptomyces > Streptomyces hebeiensis. The sequence goes on along the minus strand of NZ_CM129812.1, from coordinate 4,355,196 downwards.
CAGACCGACTACCGCCGCGTGGACGTCCGAACGCTGCGCCACGACCTCTTCTGCGGTGACATCTATCTGGCGGACACGCACACGGACCGCGAGGTGTCCACAGCCTGGGGATGGGTGCCGGTACTCGACTTCGCGTGGGCACTGTGCGACATCGTCGAGCAACTGGACCGCGATCCGCGCGGCAGCCGCGCGTCCCGTCCGCAGTACGCCGAGCTGGACTTCACGGAGTCCTCGGACCGCATGCTCTTCCAGCGGCGGTTCGGCTGGGTGGACGTCACGGCCGACTGGATGCCGCGCGACGAGCCACCGCTGACCTTCAGCCACCGGCTGCTGCGGCGTGAGGCGCGGGACTTCCTGCACGACCTGACGGCCGATCTGACCGACCTGCACGAGGACCTGGCCGACAACCCGGTGGTCTGGGACCTGCAAGCCCGCTTCCCCCGCGCCTGACCGACGGCCCGACGCCCCTCGCCCCTCGCCCCGTCGCGGCGCGAGGCCGGTCCGAGGCCGCGGGCACCGAGCCCCCGGGCCCCCGGAGCCTGCGGTCGCCCCGTCCACGGTCCCGGACCGGGCCCGGACCGGGGACCCGGGGACAGTCCGTCCGCGGCCGACGCTCCGGGCGGCGGGCCGGACCAAGGCCCGGGCGCCGCCAAGGGCCCCCTGGGCCGCACCGGCCCCGCGCGGGGTGGCGCCACCGTTCACACCCGGCCATGCGGCTCAGTCCAACGCGTCCTCCACCCTCACTCCTATCTGCGCCGCGAACGCCGGGGCCAGTTGCAGCAGTTGCGCCGAGCTGATCACCGCGCCCGCGAGCCGGTCCAGGCCACGGGCGATGTCCAGCTCGGCCACCGTCCGCAGGTCGACGTCCTTCATCCGCACCCCGCTCAGATCCGCCCTCCTGAGCACGCAGTCCCGGAACTCCACCCGTACGAGCTCCGCACCACCGAAATCCGCCTCCGACAGGACGCAGCCCTCGAACACCACATCCTTCAGCCGCGATTTCCGCAGGTTCAGGTAATCGATCTTCCCGCCCTTGACCAGCACTCTCTCCAACGCCGCGCCGTGCAGCTGCGTCCCGCCGAGACGCGCGTCCACCATCTCCACATCCCGCAGCGACGCCTCCGACAGGTCCGTCCCCACGCCCCGCACACCGCTCAGGACGCAGTCGACGAAGCGCGCCCGCCGCAGCACCGTCTCGTCCAGACCGCACCCACGCAGGGCGCAGTCGATGAACCGCGCGCCGGGGCCCTCCTCACCTCTCAGATCGAGGTTCGTGAACTCCAGCCCGTCATAGTCCCCGTCCGGGTCGAGCCCGCCGCCGTACGGACTCAGCGGCGGCAGCCGCACCTCCGCCCGCTTCGCCACCGCGGCGGCCGCCGGCCTCCTCCTCGCCCGTCCCGCGCCCGCCGCGCCCGCCGCCGCGCCGGACCCCGTTCCGCCGTCCCTCATCGTCCTGCCTGCCATGCCCCCCATGGTGACGTACACCACTGACAACGCCCCGATGTCACATCCAGTTGTCCTGCATTCGTCACGTCAGGAGACGCGGGCACGAACACGGCACAGGCAGGCCCACGCACACGCACACGCACACGCTCGCAGCAGGCACGCAGCACGCAGCACGCAGCACGCACGGACACGACGTCGATGAAGGCACGGGTGGGGACATGAAGACCATGGATCACATCACCGTCGTCGGAGGTGGCTTCGCCGGGCTCACCGCCGCGATCACCGCGGCCGAGGCCAGCGCCGCGGTCACCCTCCACGAGGCCCACCACACCCTCGGCGGCCGGGCCCGCACGGCCGACGGGCCCTACCTGACCAACGAGGGCCCGCACGCCCTCTACCACCGCGGCCCGCACTGGGCCTGGCTGCGCCACCGCGGTCTGCTGGGCCCGATGGCGAGGGTTCCGATGGCCGCCGGCTCGCGCGTGTTCTTCCACCGCGACGGAGCGCTGCGCAGGATCCCGCCCCTCGGGATGGTCGGGCTCGGCCTGCGCGACCCCGTCCGTGCCCCCGTGGACACCGATTTCGCGACCTGGGCCACGGCGGTGGCCGGCCCCGCCGCCGCGCGTGCCGCCGCGCACTTCTCCGCCGTCGCCCTCTTCCACCACGACCCCGGCGCGCTCTCCGCCGCGTTCGTCCAGGAACGATTGCGGCGGCTGACGGCCCTGCCTCCCGAGGCGCACTTCCCGCGCGGCGGCTGGGGGCAGCTGATCGGCCGGATGGCCGCGCACGCCCGGAACCTGGGCGTACGGCTGGAGACGGGGAGCCGGGTCGACGCCCTGCCCGAGAACACACCGGTGATCGTCGCGACGTCCCTGGCGGCCGCCCGCCGCCTCCTCGGCGACGGGACACCGCGCTGGACCGGCGGCCGGACCGTACTGCTCGACCTGGCGCTGCGTACCGCCGGCCGCGATCCGTACATCGTCTCCGACCTGGAGGCCCCGGGCTGGCTGGAACGGTTCACCGCCACGGACCCGTCCCTCGCGCCGGCCGGCGAGCAACTGCTCCAGGGACAGTTCCCCGTCGGCCCGGGCGACAGCAAGGGGGACGGCGTCGCCCGGGCCGAACACCTGCTCGACCTCGGCTTTCCCGGCTGGCGCGAGCGGGTGGTCCGGCGGCGCGAGGCCGTCGCGACGGACCGCACCGGCGCGGTCGACCTGCCCGGCACCACCTGGCGCGACCGGCCCAGGATCGACCGCGGCGGCGGGGTGTTCCTCGCGGGGGACCAGGTCGCGGCGCCGGGGGTGCTGGTGGAGGTGGCGTTCAACAGCGGAATCGAGGCGGCCATGCTGGCGCTCCGCCGGGCACCGGGGAGGACGGGACGCCGGCCGGCCGCACCGAGGCCCACGCCGCGGGAAGGGCCGTCGGCCGCGTGACCGGCCAGGCCGCCGACCCCCTTCCTCCTTACGCTCGACCGCTCGACCCGCCCGCCTCACCCGACCGCCCCGCCCTGCCTCCCTCCCCCGACCTCCTCGGCCCCATTGACCCCCTTGACCTCCTCGCCCACTTGCCCCCTTGCCCCCCTTGACCTCAAGCGCACATGAGGTCATTGGCTGGCTCCCGTCAGACCGGACACCACCGGGACACCACCCGAACCATGCCGGAAAACGACCAGGACGACACCAGGGAGACCCGCCCGTGCACGCCATCCGACTCCACGCCTTCGGACCCGCCGAGAACCTGACCTACGAGACCGTCGAGGACCCCGGGCCCGGCCCCGGTCAGGTCCTGATCACCGTCGCCGCCGCCGGGTGCCACCTCCTCGACACCGCCCTGCGCGAGGGCATGACCGGCCCGTACCCCGCGCCCGTCGAACTGCCCACGATCCCCGGCCGCGAGGTGGCGGGAACGGTCACCTCACTCGGCGCGGGCGTGGACGCCGGCTGGCTCGGCAAGCGGGTCGTCGCCCACCTCGGCATGGTCCCGGGCGGTTACGCGGAACTCGCCGTGACCGACACGGCCCGCCTGCACGAGATCCCGCCGGGGCTGGACGAGGCGGCGGCCGTCGCCATGATCGGCACGGGTCGTACGACCATGGGCATCCTCCAGTTCGCCGAGCTCGGCCCCGACGACATCGCGCTGGTGCCGGCCGCGGCGGGCGGCATCGGCACCCTCCTCGTCCAGTACGCGAAGAACGCCGGCGCCACTGTCATCGGCCTCGCCGGCGGCCCCGCCAAGGTCGCCAGGACCGCCGCGAACGGCGCCGATCTCGCCGTCGACTACACGGCACCCGACTGGGCCGCACGCGTCACGGCCTTTCTCGGGGACCGGCGGGCCACCGTCCTCTTCGACTCCGTCGGCGGCGCCACCGGACTCGCCGCCGTCGGCCTCCTGGCCAAGGGCGGCAAGCACCTCGTCTTCGGCTGGTCGGGCGAGGGACCGCACGACGGGTCGCCGCTGACGTTCACCGAGGAGGAGCTGGCGGAGCGCGGCATCACCTCCACGTCCGTCCTCGGCCCGGTGATGATCCAGAAGGCGGGCGGTGACGTGCGCGTACTGGAGGAACGGTCCCTCGCCGAGGCGGCGGCGGGGCGGCTGCGCCCGGCCGTGCAACGCTTCCCGCTCGCCCGTGCGGCCGAGGCACACCGCGCGCTGGAGACGCGCGGCACGGTCGGCAAAGTCGTCCTGGAGCCGTGACCGGCGCCGGGATGGGCGCGGATCCCGTACGGCTCCGGTACGGGGGTCCGGGGCTGGTACGGGATCCGCGCCGGTACGGGGGTCCGGGCCGGTACGGGGGGGCCGGGCCGGTACGGGGGTCCGGGCCGGTACGGGGGGGGGGCCGGTACGGGATCGGGCCCAGGGGCGAACCGCCCCGCGAGTCGCCCGGACTCCTCGGCCCCCTCAGGGCCCTGTCGCCCTATCGGCCGGCTCCGAGCCTGGTCAGCGCGGAGTCCGTCAGGCGGTAGACCGTCCACTCGTCCTGCGGCAGCGCGCCCAGGGACCGGTAGAAGCCGATCGAGGGCTCGTTCCAGTTCAGGACCGACCACTCCAGCCGCTCGTAGCCACGCTCGACACAGATCCGCGCCAGCTCCGCGAGCAGCGCCTTCCCGTGGCCGCCGCCCCGCTTCTCGGGGCGTACGTACAGGTCCTCCAGGTAGATGCCGTGCACCCCGCGCCAGGTCGAGAAGTTCAGGAACCACAGCGCGAAGCCCACCACCTCGCCGGGCGCACCGGTGGGGTCGTCCCGGCCGTCCGAGGCGTCCGAGGCGTCCGAGGCGTCCGGCGCGTCCGAGGCGTCCGGCGCGTCCGAGACGGCGACGTGCGCGAACGCGGCGGGGCGCTCGCCGAACAGGGCCTCGCGCAGCTGCTCCTCCGTGGCCCGCGCCTCGTCCGGGACCTTCTCGTAGGTGGCCAGCTCGCGGATCATCGCGTGGATCACGGGGACGTCGGCGGCTGTCGCGGTGCGGATCATGCCGTCCAGCGTGCCAGAACGCGGCGCAAGCACGGGCAGAGGTGTACGGGCTTTCGAGCGGACACGTACGGTTCAGGAAGCCGCCCGCGTGCCGCGCGTCAGGTACAGGCCCACCCCCGCGCCGATGGTGACGAGGCCGGAGACCAGGTTGGCCACGAGCTGCGGGACGCCGGTCATGAAGACGCTCGTCGCGACGTTGGCGACGAGGGCGGTCGCGAGCACCAGCCAGAGCAGAGACTTCATGAGTGGGTTCCTTCCGTAAGCGGCGTAAGGGGTTCGGACGGCCTCGGGGCTCGTAGGCCTCGCCGCCGAACGTCTGTGACCAGCATGCCGCTCCGTGAACTCCCGTTTCCATGGAGCGCTCTCCCGAACCGGAGGTGTAGCCCGCTCCACCCCCGATCGGGGAGAACGCCCGCCCGTGTCCCCGTCCCCCGGTCGCCTAATCTGACCGCATGACCGACGACTTGGACGAGATGGAGAGGACGGTGGGCCGGGCGGCCCGGGCATCGGCGCAGCTCCTGACGGCCTTCGGGCTGGCGGTGGTCTCGTACTTCTTCCTCGCCCTCCTGGTGTTCACGGCCGGCACGGCGCTGCTCGTCATCGGTGCCGGAATGGTGCCCGAGACCGCGCTGCTGCTCCACCGGCTCACCGGGTACAAGCGCCGCAAGGTGGCCGCCTGGACGGGCGAGCCGCTGCCCGAGGCGTACGCGCAGCTCACCGGCACGCTGTCGGAGCGGGTGCGTACGGCGGTCAAGGACCCGGGAACGCGGCAGGACCTGCGGTGGTACGCCCTGCACTGCGTCTACGGCATGCTGCTGCCGTTCCTCGCGCTGCCCGTCTGGTTCGCCGGCCTGGTCGTCGACGGTGTGTGGTGCGGGGCGTTGCACCGCCGGGCGGTGGTCCTGCCGCTGATCGAGCGCCTCGCCGATCTCGACGCGGCCTGGTCGCGGGCGCTGCTGATGCCGTCGCCGGAGGCGCGGCGTACCGCCGAGCTGGCAGAGCGTGTCGAGGAGTTGACCGTGACCCGGGCGGGCGCGGTCGCCGCGCACGGCGCGGAGCTGCGGCGTATCGAACGCGACCTGCACGACGGCGCGCAGGCGCGCCTGGTCGCGCTGTCGATGCGGGTGGGGCTGGCGAAGCGGGCGTACGAGAACGACCCCGACATGACCCGCAAGCTCCTGGACGACGCGCAGGACCAGGCCGAGGAGGCGCTGACCGAGCTGCGGCACGTCGTGCGCGGCATCCACCCGCCGATCCTCACCGACCGGGGTCTCGTGGGCGCGGTGCGGGCGCTGGCGGCGGGCAGCGGGCTCGACGTACGGGTGGACGTGGTGGGGCTGGACGGGGAGCCCGCGCCGGCCGAGGGCACGGGCCCCGCCGAGGGCACGGGCCCCGCCGAGGGCACGGGCCCCGCCGACGGCACGGGCCCCGCCGACGGCACGGGCTCCCCCGGCGACCCCGGCCCCGCCGGCGGCGCGGGCTCCGCCGCCGTCCCCGTGGGCGCTCCACGCGCACCCGCGGCGGTCGAGGCCGCCGCGTACTTCGTCGTCGCCGAGGCTCTGACCAACGCCGCCAAGCACAGCGGGGCGGACCGCGCCTCGGTGCGGCTGGAGCGTGCGGCGGACCGGCTGCGGCTCACCGTGCGCGACGAGGGCCGCGGCGGCGCCGACGACTCGGGCCGCGGCGGCTCCGGGCTGCTGGGGATGCGGCGCCGGGTCGCGGCGCTCGACGGAACCGTGGACATGAGCAGCCCCGTCGGGGGCCCGACCGTGATCGAAGTGGAGCTGCCGTGCGTGTGGTGATCGCCGAGGACAACGCCCTGCTGAGGGAGGGCATGGTCCTGCTGCTCTCCTCCGCCGGGCACGAGGTCGTGGCGGTCGCGGCCACCGGCCCCGAGGTGCTGCCGACCCTCCTCGAGCACCGCCCGGACGTGGCGGTGCTCGACGTGCGCATGCCACCGGGCTTCCGCGACGAGGGCCTGCGCGCGGCGCTCGCGGCCCGGCGCGAGATCCCGGCCCTGCCGGTGCTCGTGCTGTCGCAGTACGTGGAGGAGGCGTACGCGGCGGAGCTGCTGGGCGGCGGCGCGAGCGGCGTCGGCTACCTGCTGAAGGACCGGGTGGGGCGGGTCGACGAGTTCCTGGACGCGCTGGACCGGGTCGCCTCGGGCGGCACGGCGCTGGACCCGGAGGTGGTGACGGAACTCCTGACCCGCCGCCGTGACGACCCGCTGGAGTCGCTGACCCCGCGCGAGCGCGAGGTACTGCACTTGATGGCGGAGGGCCGGGACAACGCGACGATCGCGAAGACCCTGGTGGTCTCGGACCGCGCGGTCAGCAAACACATCGGCAACGTCTTCGCGAAGCTGGGCCTGCCGCCGAGCGACAGCGGACACCGCCGGGTGCTGGCGGTGCTGGCCTACCTGAAGAAGGACTGAGCCCACGCGGCGACTACTGACCGCCGGCCGCCGGCCGCCGATTGTACGGGTACGGGTACGGGTACGTACCCTGTGAGCGCGGGAAGGAGCACGATGATGGCTGATGCCAATGTCCGTATCCCCGAAGAGGCCAAGGACCGGCTCGCCGCCATAGCGGCCGCCGAGGGCCTGTCCCTGCGCGCCTATCTCGCCCGACTCGCCGAGAATCTGCTCACTCCGGCCGAGCGGGCGGAGCGTGCCGAGGCGGCGCGGGCGGCACTGGAGGCGTGGACCGGGTATGCCCCGACCGCAGCCGAACGACAGGAGCTGGACCGCGAGCTGGACCGGCGTCTGGGACAGGCAGCCGGCCGGTGAGCGACAGCATGCACATCGTCCTGGACGATACGGCGATGGCCGCGGCCGGACAGGGCAACGTTCTCGCCTCACGCCTCATCCACCGGGCGCACGCCGAATCCGGCTGGTTCCTGTACGCCCCGGCGTGCGCGCTGGTGGAAGCCGACCGCGCCCGGCCGGGAACGGCCGAGCACCTGGCGGCTCTGCCGGGTATCACCGTCCTGGATCTGGACCTGTCCGCCGCCCTGGCCCTGGCACGACAGGAGACCTGGGCGGCGGCCCACAGCCAGTACGCGGCGCAGCCCACCCCGGACCGTCCCGACGGAGCGGTCATCGCGACCACCGCCCCGAAGCGCTGGACGGGCGAACCCGTGCGCGTACTGGACCTCACTCCCTGATCCGCCCCGGCCGCGTCAGCGGCGCGGCCGGGATGTGCGGTCGGGGGCGGTACCCCGCTCCTGGCCGCACGGGGTCTTGTGCAGGTGAACGGGCGGGGCGGCGCCGGTGCCGGTCTCGACCGAGTGGGTCGTGTACGTCTGGCCGGGCAGGATCGGCCGGCCGCAGCGGGCGCAGGACATGGCGGCTCCAGAGGATCGGAACGACAAGAATCAGCAGGGGTGGCCGGGCGCCAGGCAGCGGCGGGCGGGATCCGCGTGGGCGGCGTGATGCATGGCCAGCAGGTACCCGAGGCAGTCGCGGCACGCGCACAGCGGCGTCTCGTACGCCCGGTGCCCTGGGCCGCCGGGGCTGGCCATCGTGCCGATACGGACGGTCTCCGCCCCGGAGCGGCGGCACAAGAAGCAGGGACCGAGGTGGAAGAGGGCCGGCCCCGGGACGGCGAGCCGCAGGGAGATCACCGGCCCGCGCCCCTGTCCGCGCCCCGTTGCCCGCTCCCGTCCGCACCTCGGCCCGCGCCCCGGTCCGCCTCCCGGCCCGTGTCCCCGGCCACGAGCGCCGTGCCGAATTCGTCAAGAAGCCAGCGGCAGTCCCTGCTGAGCAGTTGGACCCGCACGTGTGCGGCCAGCAGGCCGCTCGGTTCCTGGTCGGTGTCGACCGCGCGCCTGACACCTCCGAGCCGCGAGGCGAGCGTGTACCACTCGACGCCGCCCTTCCACAGGCCGTCCGCCTCCGCCTGGGCCACCGGCAGCAGGACCCGGATGTGACCGCGCAGCTCACCGGCGACCGCGTGCAGCTGCTCTATCGTCCCGTCGGCACGGCCGAGTTGTTCGGCGCGGTCGATGGCGGCCCGGACGGCCTCGGCGGTGACGGGTGCGGGTGCAGCGCTCATGGTCGGCTCCACGTGACGGGCTTTATCTCACGTCACATGGTGGTCACTCGACAAGACCCTGGTGTCCACAAAGTGTGAACACCCAGGCAATTGACACACAGTCACCTAAGCGCTACACGCCGCACCAAAGGGAGAACTCTCGCAACGGGTCCGGCACTTTGGCCCGCGCGCGGCGCAGGGCGGCAGCCGTCTCGTGCACCTGCGGATGGTGACGGGTCTGCTGTGGCGCCAGCTCTTTGGCCTTCAGCAGCGAGGCGAACGCGGCGTCGTGCTGGGCCGTCCACACCTGCGCGCGGGCCAGGTCGATGAAGTAGTGGCCTGCGCGGCTGGGCGGGTACCCCTCGGGGAGGTGAACCTCCCGAGCCAACTCCAGCGCCTCGCCGTGCTCGTCGCGGTCGGCTGCGGCGGCCACCGCGTGCTGCGCCACGTTGGTGGGGCCGAACGTCAGCTCGTAGGACGTGGTCTCGCCCGTACGCCCGGCCAGCTCCCGCGCCTCGTTCAGCCATCCGTTCGCCGCGTCGGCGTCGCTCTTCCGGGACGCCAGGATCGAGCCCTTCAGGTACAGGGAACCGCGCACCGCCCTGGTGTGAAGATCTCCGTCGTCGTCCAGATCCCGCAGCGCCTGACGCAGGAGGCGGAGCCCTATGTCCAGGCCGGGCCTGCCGCCCTCGAACGAGGTCTGCGCGCGCATCCACCGCTCGACGGCCACCTGACGCGGGTCTCCGGACTGCGCGGCGGCCGAGGCCATGCGGGACAGCGCCAGCCGTGCGAGGTGCATCTCCCCGATCCGGTACGCCACGCGCCACACTCCGCGCGCTGCCTCGGCCTGGCACCAGTTGAGTTGCTCGCGGTCCCGGCCCGGACGGTCATGGACGTGGACGGCGTGCGCCAGTTCCTCGAGCAGGCCGGGCAACGTCGCGGCCAAGCGGCCGAGTTCGGCCCGTTCTCGCATCTTCCTGGTTGCCATGGCGGCCTGACGCAGCTCGGCCGGCGACCGAGGTGCCGGAGCCGTGTCGTCCGGTGGCACGTCCCAGTTGTCGAGCGCGCTGCCCATGGGCTCCAGCATCTGGTCGATCCGGTCTTGTTGGAGCTGTTCCCGATACGGCTGGCCGCGGAGCACGGAGACCCCCACGCCCAACGCGCGGGCGATCGCAGCGACCACGGACTCCGACGCGTTCCGGTCGCCCTTCTCGATCATCGAGAGCATGCCGTGCGAGATATGAGCACGCTGCCCGAGCTGCCGTAGGGAGTAGCCGCGGATCTGTCGCAAGTCGGCGATACGGGCGCCGACTCCGCCGATGTGGTCGTCAGTGAAAGATGGCACGGTGGCTCCAGTTCTGACGGTGACACCCAGAACGGTACGCCCGACCCGTGCGCCGGGCGTACATGGCGAGCGCCGCCGCCCTCCCGGGACCCGGTCCGGCCCCCCGCGCGACGCGTCTCCCCCGCGCCCGCTCGGCCATCGCGGATACGATGCTTTCATGAAAGAAAGTTTCATTGAAGAAACTTTCTTACACGAAAGCAACAGGGATGGTGGCGGCATGGACGGATTCATCGGACGCCGGACCGAGCTGGACCGGCTGGACGACCTGCTGCGCACCGTGAAGACCGGTGGACGTGGCGGGCGGCCCGGGCGGGCGGTGCTGATCCGCGGGCGGCGTCGCGTGGGCAAGTCCCGGCTGGTGGAGGAGTTCCTGGAGCGGGCCGGGCTGCCGCATGTGTTCTTCACGGCTGTCGGCGGCTCCCGTGCGGAGGACCTGTCGGGCTTCCGCGCCGAGGTCGCCGCCTCCGGCCTGCCCGGCGCCGACCGCTTCTCGGATCTGCCCGTCCCCCACTCCTGGGACACGGCCCTGAGCCTGCTCGCCACGGTGCTGCCCACCGACGCGCCCAGTGTCGTCGTCCTCGACGAGATGCCCTACCTCGTACGTGCGGACCCCAGCTTCGAGGGCACTCTGCAGAAGGTCTTCGACCGCACCCTGTCCAGGCTGCCCGTCCTGCTCGTCCTCGTCGGCTCCGACATCGCCATGATGGAACAGCTCAACACCTACGGGCGCCCCTTCTACCAGCGCGGCACCGAAATGGTCGTCCCCCCGCTGAGCCCGCACGACGTCGCCACGATGCTCGACCTGCCCCCGGCCGAGGCCTTCGACGCCTATCTCGTCTCCGGCGGGCTCCCGCTGATCCTGGAGGAATGGCCGCACGGCGGGGGCCTCTGGGACTATCTGCGGCAGGCCCTGTCCACGCCGACGTCCGCTCTGCTCGTCAGCGGCGAGCGCGCCCTCGCCGCCGAATTCCCCACCGAGGCGCAGGCCCGGACCGTCCTCGGCGCCATCGGCCACGGCGAGCGCACGTTCACCCTCATCGGCCGGGCCGCGGGCGGCATAAACCCCGGCTCCGTCAAACGTTCCCTGGAGTTCCTCACCGGCCGTCGCATGGTCGCCGCCGAACTGCCCCTGTCCACCCGGCCCAGCCGCGAGACCCGCTACCGCGTCGACGATCCGTACCTGCGCTTCTGGCTGTCCTTCGTCGGCCCCGGCATCCCGTCCGTCGAACGAGGCCGGGGCGACCGCGTCCTCGACGCCATCCGTTCCAGTTGGACGTCCTGGCGTGGCCGGGCCGTCGAACCCGTCGTCCGCGAAGCCCTCTGGCGTCTCGCCGACAACGGCCTCCCCGCGGGCACCAACGCCGTCGGCGGCTACTGGACCCGTACCAACGACCCGGAGATCGACCTCGTCGGCGCCGACCGCTCCCCCATCGCCAAGAAGGTCACGTTCGTCGGCTCCGTCAAGTGGCTGGAGAACAAGCCGTTCGACCACCGCGACCTCGCCCGGCTCGTCGGTCACCGCTCCCGGCTCCCCGGAGCGGATGAGAACACCCCGCTCCTGGCCGTCGCCCGCGGCGGGTGCACCGCCGAAGGTGTCCTCGGCCTGGCGCCCGGCGACCTCCTCGAAGCGTGGTCCTGACACCACGGGACACCTCGGCCGCGTACCCGGCCCGCCACCGCCCGCTCCCGCCGGGCACGGGCCGTCGGCGTGAGCGGGTGGCGGGAGCAGCGGCGCTCCGGGGCTCAGCGGCACTCCAGGGGGTACGTGCCCCTCAGCGTCGGGCGGAGCGGGAGCAGCGTGCCCGCCACGGCCGTCACCGCCACCACCGCCACGACCAGGCCGCCCACCACCGGCGGCAGGTACGGCAGCGAGCCCGCCAGGGCCAGGGCGAACGCGAGCAGCGGGACCGACGCCACCGTCCCTCCCACCACCAGGCCCGTCAGCGCCACGGCCGCCGCTTCCAGGGTGAGCATGGACCGCAGGGGGCGGCGGCCGGCGCCCGCCAGGCGGAGGAGGCGCAGCTCCGGGCGGCGGCCCACCGCGATGAGCGACAGGGTGCTCAGGACGGCGATCATCGTGAGGCCGGCGATCGCGCCCACTACCGCCACCGTGACCAGCGAGACCAGTTCCGCGTCGTCCGTCGTCACCCGCACGGGTCCGGGCGACAGGTCCACCCGGGCGCCCGGCAGCGCCGCCGCCAGTTCCCCGCCCGTCCGCGCGGGGTCGGCGTCCGGGGCGAGCGCGACCAGGACCCGGGCCGGGCCGGGGACGGACATGTGCCGCAGCAGTTCGTCGCGGGAGAGGAGGAAATCGCCGAAGGCCAGGGAGCGTTCGTACGTCGCCACCACCCGCAGCCGCGCCTCCTGCCCGTCCCCGAACCGCAGTGTGACGGTGTCGCCGGACGTCCCCGGCCGTACGCCGAGCGACCGGGCCCGGTCCGCGCCGACCGCGACCGTGCCGGGGGCGAGGTCCGCCACGCTCCCCTCCGTCACCTCCGGATCCAGCGTCCGCTCCAGGCCCTCCGCCGTCACGCCCAGCACCGGCAGCGGTTCCAGCTCGGGCGCGCCGAGGGTCTTCCCCGCCAGTACCACCGAGCTCCGTACGACGTCCGTCGCCGCGCTCACGCCCGCGGTCCGCCGGATCCGGTCCAGCGCGCCGCCCGGCAGCCCGCCCTCCGCACCGACCGTCAGGCCGGCGCGCAGCGCCGCCCGTGCCTGCTCGTCCGCCTGGCGGGCGACGGTCGCACCGCTCGCGAGCTGCACGCAGACGAACGCCGTGACCAGCACGATCGGCGTGATGGCCGCCCCGAGACGGACCGCCGAGGCCGCGGAGCCGGCGGCGGCCAGCCGTCCGCCGGTGCCGCCGAGCCGCCGCAGCGGCACCCCGAGCACCCGCATCGCGCCCGCGGCGATCCACGGTCCGAGCAGCGCGCACCCGATCACCATCATGATGGCCGCCCCACCGGCCGCGGCGCCCGCCGCCTGACCGCCCTGGGTCGTGGCCGTACCCGCCGCCATCACGCCCAGTCCCAGCAGCACCAGTCCACTGATCCGCCGCCCCTGGCCGGGTCCCGTCTCGCGCAGCGCCTCGGCGGGCCGCGCCTTCACCGTTCCGGCGCAGGCGATCAGCGCGGCGAGCCACGCCATCAGCACCGTGATCCCCGCCGTGACCAGCGGGGCGGCCCACAGCCAGGCCGGCGCGGGCAGGACGAGTCCGGCGGGCAGGGCGTCCTGGACGACCGGCAGGGCACGCAGACCGAGGTACCCGGGCACCGCCACCAGCGCGCCGCACCCCGCGGCGACGGTCGCGATCCGGCCCACCTCCCGGCCCACCGCGCCGCGCACCTGCCCCGGTGTCGCGCCCACCGCGCGCAACAGCCCCAGCTCGTACGAGCGTTGCCGCAGCGCCTGGACGGTGGTCGAGGCGACCACGAGCAGCGAGACGAGGACGACCGTGCCGGCCACGGACGCGAACAGGGCCAGCAGGGTCGAACGGGCGGGAGCGACGCCCAGGTACTCGGCCGCGCCCCGCTCGTCCCCGGTCAGGACCCGCAGGCCGGACGGGTCGCCGTCGGCACGCCGGCCGGTGTCCTGGAGGCCGGCCTTCGCCAGGGCCTGCCGTACGTCCTCGGCCAGCGCGTCGGTGGACACGCCCGGCTCGGCGACGACGCCGACGGCGTCCAGCGAGTCCCGGTGCCCGGACAGCCTGCGCGCGGTCTCCTGGGAGAAGTGGATCACCGGGCTCGCCGCCGTGCCGGCCGCCGCTCCGGCCGTGGCACCGTCCCTGTCAGACGGGCCCGCCGCCGCACCTGGCTCCGTACCCGCCGGCGTGCCGGTCGCCGTGCCCGGCCCGTCCGTGACGCCCACGACGGTGTACGGCGTGTCCGCGCCCGCCACCCGCAGGACGACGCGCTCGCCGACCCGGGCGACTCCGCGCTCCACGACGACCTCGTCCGCCCCGCGCGGCGCGCGTCCGTCCCGGAGCGCGTACGGCGCGAGCCGGGCGGCGGGCCACGGCCGTCCGACCGCGGCCGCCCCGCCGACGCCCACCTGGAAGACCCGGTCGGCGACGGCCGCCCCGACCCCGGGGACGTTCCGTACGACGTCGAGGGCCGCGTCCGGGATCCGTACCCGCTCGGTGAGCCCGGCCCGTACGGTCGTGGTTCCGCCCAGCTCCTTCGCGGTGTGCGCGGTGTTCTGGTTCCCGGCGACGACGAGGTCGGCAGCGGCGTACCGCTCGACGCGCGCGTGCCCGAGCGCGGCGGAACCGAGGGCGAGCCCGAACGAGCCGAGCAGGAGGGAGGTGAGTGCCAGCGCGGCGAACACGGCGGCCCAGGCCTTGCGGTGCGTACGGGCCGAGCGGGCGGCCAGCAGCCGCGTCACCTTCACACCGGGGCCGACGGTACCGGGGCCGACGGTACCGGGGCCGATGGTGCCGGGGCCTGTACCGCCGGGGCCGATACCGCCGGGCCCGTCGGCGGGTCGGGAGCCGGAGACGGCGCCCACCGCTCCCCGTGCGCCCGCGCCCGTGCGTATGTCCGCGCCCGCGCGTATGCCCGTGTCGGCGCCCGCGCCCGAGTTGTCGACGGCGTCCTCGCTCATCGCGCCGCTCCCTCGTGCGCCGTCGAGAGGACCGGCGTCCGCGTGTCCGCCGGTGCCTTCACCGGTCCGGCCCGCCGTCGCTCCGCGTCACGGCCCAGTGCGCCCATGAACCGGCGCACCTGGTCGGGGTCCGCTCCCTCCAAACAGTCCACGACCCGCCCCTGTCCCAGAAAGAGGATCTCGTCCGCGCGGGCCGCGGCCACCGGGTCGTGCGTGACCATGACGACCGTGTGACCGTCCCGGTCGACGGCCCGGCGCAGCAGCGCGAGCACCTCCTGGGCGGTGGCGGGGTCGAGGGCTCCCGTCGGTTCGTCGGCGAAGACGATGTCCGGACGGGTGACGAGCGCGCGGGCGATCGCCACGCGCTGGCTCTGGCCGCCGGACAGCTCCGCCGGTGACGCGTCGGCCCGCTCGGCGAGGCCCACGGCGGCGAGGGCGTCCCGGGCGCGGAGTTCGTCGCCCGCGGTTGTGCCGCTTGGGCCGCGCCCGGTCGATGTTCGCGGATCAGCCCGCGGCGTCTGGTGCGTGCGATCGCAAGGCGGAGGATCGCCCGTGTAATGGACGTACTCGGGTGACTCCGACAACGCGGCGAGCGTGCGTGCCAGGCGTCGCGGGCCCGCGAACATCGACCGGGCGCGGCCCAGCATGAGCGGCAGCGCGACGTTCTCCAGGACGCTCAGCGACGGGACGAGATTGTGGGCCTGGAACACGAACCCGAGGCGCTCGCGCCGCAGCCGGGTCAGCCGGGTCTCCGAGAGCGAGGACAGGTCCGTACCGCCGATGCGCACGGTCCCGCCCGTCGGCCGGTCGAGTCCCGCCGCGCACTGCAACAGCGTGGACTTGCCGCACCCCGAGGGGCCCATGACGGCGAGGAACCGCCCGGACGGGACGGTGAGGTCGAGGGGGTGCAGTGCGGGGACCCCGCGCTCGTACTCCCGGTGGACCCCTTCGAGCACGAGTGCGCCGGCCGGGTAACCGGTCCCGGACGCGGGCCCGGCTCCCGCCCGTCCGGCCGTCGCCGTCGCTGCCTCTTCGGCTTCCGTACGGGGGTGACCGCCACGCCGCCAGAACATGCTTGTGCCCTCTCGCAGTTGAGGTGGATGGCACGGCGCGCTGCTGTCCCCGCCGTGCCGTGCAGAACGCTACGAGAGCGGCCGGGAGGGCCGGGAGAGAGAACATCCCCGTTTCCGTGGTGTAGCTGAGTACACCTCGGAAACGGGGACGTCGGGTCCGCCTGAGCGGGTCCGTCCTCAGACGATCCAGCGGTCGCCGAAACCGCACGCGGCGATTTCGAGCCGGGCGTCGTTGCCCGCCGTGGCTCCGCCGGTCGGGCGCAGGCACAGGTCGTTGCTGACGGCGTTACGGATCCAGTTGGTCCCGTCCCCGCGGGGGTCGAGCCACCAGAGCTGGTTGTCACCGGTCGCGTTGCAGTGGAACTCGCTGACCTTCGTGCCCGCCGACCTCGCCTTGTAGTAGCCCAGGTCCAGGCACAGCCCGTCCTTGCTGTTGCGGATCAGGAAGAGGGGGGCGTTCTGGGGGCCACCGTCCTTGTCCACGATGTCCAGGTTCCACAGCTGGTTGTCGCCGGTCGTGTCGTTGCACGGGTACTGGTTGACCGGCTCGTTGATCTTGCCCTTGTCGTAGTACCCGATGTCGATGCACTGGCCGGTCACCGCGTTCTTGATCACGGTGTTCTGCACGCCGGAGCGGCCGTTGGCCCACTGGCGCAGCTTCTCGGCCGCGGTCAGCTCCTTGACCTTGGGCTTGGGCTGGTCCTTGGGCTTGTCCGCTTCGGGCTTCTCGGACGCGCTCGGCGACGGCGCGGGCGGCTGCTTGTGGACCACCGGCGCGGGCGGCTTCTCCTTCTTCTCCTCCTTCTCCTTGCTCGGCTTGGGGGAGGGAGCCGGTGACTCGCTCGTGTAGGTGTCCGGAACGGCGGAGCGCTCGGCGTCCAAGACCGTGCCGGCCGCGTTCTGCGTGCGGGTCCGTTCGGGCTCGCGCTCGTCCTGCCCGGCCACGAGGAACGGGACCGCGATCAGTATCGCGCCGACGATCGCCGCCGCCGCCAGCATCGGCTTCTTGGGGCGGCTCCCGGGCGGCTCGTCGCCCGCGCGCGAACCCGTGCCCGCGCCACCGCTGCCCGCCGCTGCCGCCGCCACGGCGGCGTCCGGCGCCGCGCCGCCGGCGGTGCTGACGGTCGCCAGCACGGTGGTCGGAGCCGAGGAGGACGCGGAGGAAGCAGACGCGGAGGACGCGGAGGACGCCGAGGAGTCGGGCGCGGACGCGGCCGATTCGGCATTGCCCTTGGCCGCCGCCTTGACCGCCGCCTGGGTCGCCGCCCTGTCAGCCGCCTTGGCCCCGGCCGGGGCGGCGGCCGACGACTTCGGGGCGCCGATGCCTCTCGCGGTGCCGGTGGCCCCGTCGGCGTCCGTACGCTCCGTGGACTTCTTCCGGGCGTCCTTGTTCTCCGGACCCTTGTTCTCCGGGTCGTCGCCTTTCGGGCTCTTGTTCTTCGGGTCGTCGCGCTCAGGCCCCTTGTTCCCCGGCCCGTCGCCCTTCGGCCCGTCGCTCGTCGGTCCGTTGCGCTCCGTACGGGCATGCGCGTCCGTGGTGGCCGCGGTGGGCGACGCGTTCGTACGGCCGCGCTGTCCGCCGCCCGGCGTCAGAGCGCCGCCGGGGGCCAGAGCACCGCCCGGGTCCCCGGCCGCTCCCCGCATCGTCACCGCCCTGCGGACCGACACCGGCGAGCTTCCGGGCTTCCCGGACTTCCCGGAGGCGCCTGCGTCGGCGGACGTGCCGGACCGCGGCGGTATGCGGTTGGAAGGATCATGCTCACGTGCCATGCAACTTCCTTACTCATGTCTGGGTTCGGTGTCGCGTCACGGCCCGGCGCCCACGGCGCCGACGCAGCGCTCCGGCCAGTGGCCGGTGCCCTCCGGTGCCGCCGAGCGCCCGCGCACGACATCGTCCAACCGGGCGAGTACGGCCCGATCCGTTTCGGGATCGGGCGTGGCCGCCGCGGCGGGACCGGTCAGTTCACGCAGGAAAATCTGTACGGACGGACCGTCGCGGCGGACGTCCAGCACCCGGAAGAGGGTCCCCGGGGCGAACACCACCTCCTCGGGCCCACGGCTGTGGTCGGACAACTGCCGTACGCGACGGCCGGTCGCCGACCAGATGACATAGCTCCCGCCCGGCATCATGGACGTACGGGTGGGATCGAGCGGCGTGGTGCTCAGCAGGGCCGCGTCGCGCAGCAGTGTCCCGCGACGGGGGAGGGCGGGGACGCCGGAGCCGTCGGCGGTGGGGTCACTGCCCGTGCCGCGCAGCACAGCGCCCCGGTAGGACGGCAGCCGGTTCAGCGCCGAGGCCACGCAGGCGCCGTACGGCAGCATGTCGGGCTCGTAGTCGCGCAGGGCGCGGGTCACCGCGCCATGGCTCAACGGGCCCTCGGAGATGTGCAGGTACATGCGCAACGCGATCAGATCGGCGCGGGCCGCCTCCTGTTCCTTGCCGCGCAGCGCGGGCATCCGGGCGAGGGAGCGGGCGACGGCGGCGCCGTGCCGGTCCCACATACCCTCCGCGAGCGCGCGGAAGGCGGTGCGTTCCACTTCGCTGCTGCGGTGTCCGGGGTCCAACGGGACGGGGGGCAGGGGGTCCTGGGCGACATCGGCGTCGTCGGCCTCGGTGTGGGCGTCGGTGCCGGCGTCCGGGACCTCGGGTGTGCCCGGGGCATCAGGTACGTCAGGTGCGTCAGGGGTCCCCGGGGTGCCGGGGGTCTCCGAGGCGTCGGGGATCTGCGCCGACTCGCCCTCTTCACCTGCTTCGTCCCGTACCGTCCTCGCACCGCCCGGTTCCGTCGACACGTCCGACGCGTCCGACACGTCGGGGCGTGCGGTTCCGCGACCGCGGCCCGGCTCGTCCGGCGCGGGCGTCGGTCCGGCCGGGGAAGAACCGTCCGGGCCGTCGGCCGGCCTCCCGGCCGTCATGTCGCGGGATGCCATGGCCCCCGGAGACGTGGGGGGCGTGGCGGGCGCCGGATCGGCCGGCGTGCCGGATTCCGCGCGCACCGATTTCGGCGGGGGTACGTCGTCGGGCCGGCCCGGGGCCTCGGTCCAGCTCGACCGGGGATCGCTCGCGGGCTCTTCGGCAGGGCCTCGCGTCGCGGGCGGCTCCGGGCCGTCCGCCGACGCCGGGTTCTCCTCCTCGGCGGGGCCGGAGGCGTCAGGGCCGGCGGTACGAGGACCGGCGGCGCGAGGGCCGGACGCCCCGGGGAGGTCGGCCTGGGCATCGCGCCCGTCTCGTCCGTCGCGCCCGTCCTGACCGTCGCGCCCGTTTCCTTGTGTCTCGGCCGGACCGGACGGAGCGGGCCGATCGTCCTCTACGGCCCTCTCGTGCGCCCCGGGGTCCGGGGCGCGGAACGGCTCTCCGTTCGGCCCCGGCTCGTCGGTCGCCTCGGTGCCCCCCGTGCGCGCGGAAGCACCGGTTCGCACCGCGTCATCGGCTTGCGCGGGGCCACCGGCCGCATCGGAGCCGTCGTCCGTCGTGGGGACATCGGCCCGGGCAGGACCATCAACGCGCTCCGGACCGCCGACCCGCACCGGACCGTGGCCCGTGCCGACGCCGTCGGCCGTCTCCGCGCCGTCGGCCCGCACGGGACCGTCCGCCGCCACGGGGCCATCCGCCGGCACAGGACCGCCGACCGCACAAGGATCACTGTCCCGCTCGGAATCCCCAGCACGGCCGGACCCCGCCGCCCCAGGCCGGCTCGGTTCGTCCGGCCGCCGCGGGCCGTCCGCTCGGCGGGGGTCGGCGGTCCCTGCCGGGGCGTCGGGCCCGGCCGGGTCCGGCTCGGTGCCGGCCCCGGGCTCGGTCCCGGCGTCTTCGCCCGCACCCGGCCGCGCGGCCCGCACGGGGGCCGCGCTCCGCTCGGCGTCCGGAGTCGGCGTCCGGGCGTCCTTCTCCTCGGCACGCTCCGGCGCCCCGTGGCGCTCGGCGGGTTCCCGCTGTTCCGCCGGTGCCGGAACGGTGGGGCCGGCCGCGGTGCCGGACGCCGGTCCCCCGGCCGCGCCCGGCCTCCTGGGGCGTCCCAGCGAACCGATCGGTACGCGGTCGTCGGACCAGTCGTCCAACTCGGGCTGTGCGCCGAGGTCCGGGGGCGTCCCCGGCTTGCCAGGCGTACTTGGCGTACTTGGCGTACGTGGCGTTCCGGGCGCCCCAAGTGCCCCAGCGCCTCCGGGGACTCCGGCCGTGCCCGTGCCCGCGCCGGGGGTCCGTACGGGCGCCCCGGCGCCCGCCGACACACTCGCGTCCGTCCCCGCCGTCGCGCCCGCGGCCATGGCCTCCCTCAACTGCCGGGCACGTTCGGCGCGTCCATCTGTCGTTCTGTTCGCGCTCGCCGCCGCGGCCATGGCCTCCCTGAGCTGCCGGGCACGTTCGGCCCGGGCGGCCCGGCCGGCGCCTTCCGCCAGCCGGGCGGGCCCGGATCCGGCGGTCCGGCCCGGCTGCAGCGGCCGCAACGGCAGGTCCGGCTTCCCCGACGGTCCCGGCCGGCGTGCCTGACCTGCCTGACCTGGCTGATCCGGCTGTCCCGGTCGCGACGGCAGGCCCGGCTGTCCCGGCTGTCCCGGCTGTTCGGGGCCCGTACCCGTCCCCGGGCGCCCCGCCGGTGCCACGGCCCCGGCCGAACCGGCCTCCGCCGCGGCGGCCCGCTCCGGCTGTCCGGTCCCCCGTACGGGCGCCGTCGCCGGCCGGGTTCCCCCGGTCGGCACCGGCACCGCCGACGGTGACGGCGGCACCGGTGTGGACACCGGTGCGTGCGCAGGCCCGGGTGCGGGCGCGGGCGGCGCCCCGCCCGTGGCGGCCGTCGCGGCCTGGCCGGGCCGAACCTGGACCTGGGGCTGGGCCGGGGCCAGGGTCTGAGCCGTCGGCCTCGGGCGGGCCGGTGCCGGGGCGGGAGCGGCGTAGCGGAGGGTGCGCAGGCGGTACTGGGCGGCCAGTCGGCGCAGTTCGCGCCCGCCGTCCTGGGACACGCCGTGCACATGCAGCGTCGCGCGCTCACGCAGGGCCGGTGTCAGGGCTCCCAGCAGGTTCGACAGGACCGGCCACAGGGACGCGTCCATGAGTTCGCCCGGCATGCCCAGCTCGATCACCGGGCCGGCCGCGTCGACCTGACGTGCCGTGGGGGACAGCCTCGGGCCGTTCCGAGGACCGAGCCACAGGCCCGCCCTGGTGACCGTGACCTGCCAGCGGTCGGTCAGGCCGACCACGCCCTCCTCCGGGCGCGCGGGGCCCGGCAGCGGCGGGGTCCAGCGCAGCAGCCGGGGCGGCCGGGCACGGCCTTCCCCGTCCGGCGGCCGGCACACGACGGCGTCCACGAACGGCATCCACTTCGGCGTGCCGTCCGGTGCGGCCAGCACCGACCGCACGGTGTACGCCCCCAGCGGACCGCCCGCCGCGACGAGCGGCAGACCGGTCATCACCTCCACGTCGGCGGCCAGCCGGTCGGACACCGACTGCGCCAGCGGCAGCACGTCACGCCGCCCGCCGGGCGCGAGCCGTACGCCGGACCTGACCTCCTCCGGCAGGGCCTCGAGCACCTCGGCGACCTCCTCGGCCGACACGTCCTCGCCGTAGGGCACGCCAATGACCACGGCCGGGCGCCGGGGGTCGACCGGCACGGCGTGGTAGAGGTCGCCGGGCTGGGCCGGAGTGGCCTCGGCGGGGCGTACCAGCAGCCCGGCCGGGATCTGTTCCACCACGCTCCCGCCGGCCGTACCCGACGGCACGCCGCGCAGCGCGGGCTGCCAGGACGGCTCCGGGCTGCGCGGGCCCAGGGGTTCCGGGTTCACGCCCGGAGCGAACCGCCACCAGCCGCCCGCCGACGGCTTCCCGCCGGCCTCCGGTGCGGGCGGGACGAAGAGCGAGCCGCCCGGTACGACGAGGGGCGGCCCGTCCGGGGCCTTCACCTCGAACCCCCAGGCGTCGGCGATCCGGCGCGCCGTGGCGGGCCGGTCCTTGATGTCGTGCCCGGCACCGGCCATGACCAGCCGTACCGTCTCGGTGCCCGACTCGCTCAGGGAGTCCAGCAGTTCGCTCAGCCTCGGCCAGAAGGCGGCGGCCTCCATCCCCTCGGCGCCCGCGATGACGGTCACGGTCCCGTCGTCGTTGCGCATGCTGCGCGCCAGGTCGGCGACGTCGGCGGGGGTGAGCGTGTCGTCCGAGGGGGTCCGGAGCAACAGCAGGCCGTCGTGGTCCTCGACCAGGAGCCCTTCCGGCGCGTCCAACATCTCCTCCTCGGCCGGTACTCCACCGGCCGAGGGCACACCGTCGTCCCGCAGGCGCTTCGCGACAGCCGCGGAACGGTCGCCGCGGCGCCGCGCGAAAGGACCACCCCAGGGTGTCACTCCTCCGGCCTCCCGCCGACCGGAGCCTCGCCCGCCTCGGTGGCGGCGGGTGCGTCGGGCACGTCCGACGCGTCGGGCACGCCGGACGCGTCGGCCCGGCCCGCACCGTCCTCCGCGTCAGCCGTGGCGATGTCCGCGGCCGCCTTGTCGTCCGCCTCGTCGTCCATCGCCCGGACCGCCGGATCCGCCACCCGTACCGCGTGGATGCGCGGAGTCCTCGGCTCTCCCGTCCCGTCCACGCTCACCGGGCGGGCCTCGCCGCGCTCCTGGGCCGCGATCTCCTCGGCCAGCGCCTCGGTCTCCATGATCATCCCTGCCGGTCCGGTCGGGTTGACGTAGAGGGAGTGCCCCTCGGGCAGCCCCTCGACCACGTCGGGCACCGGCACCAGCCGGGCGGCGAACGTCCCGACGACGCGGTAGTACGCGGGGCTGGTGAAGACGGGGATCACCGGCTCGCCCTGCGCCGACCGCACGGCCACCGGCTCGCCGTCGGGGCCGACGAGCACCGCGACCTTCGCGGCGGCCAGCGTACGGAGGACCTCCCCGGCGGGTCCGTAGCCGGTCACGGCGCGCTGGATCGCGGACTCGACCGGGTCGGTGGCCCTGGGCCAGCCGAGCGCGTCCGGGGAGGGGCGGTACTCCTCGTTGTCCTCCCACGCCACGACAGTGCCCGAGGAGTCCGTACGCCACCGGCCGGGGATCGCCCAGTCGGGCGGCTCGCCCTCGCCCGACCACGCGGGATCGGGAACGCTCAGCCACCGGTCGGGCAGGCCGCGGGCGGCCTCGACCACTTCCGGGGGCGGTTCGGGCAGGGACGCGGCCGGGCCGTCCGCTCCGTCGGTCCGGTCCTCGTCGGTCCGGTCCTCGTCGGCCACGGCCGTCGGCCCGACGGTGGCGGCGGACTCGACGGCGGCGGACTCAGTGGCGATCTGCCCGAACACCGGTATCACCCCGGCGTCTTCGGCAGCGGGGAAGGACTCTGGTTCGGGCTCGGGCTCTGGTGCGGGCAGAACAGGTTTCTCCGGGACGGCCCTGTCGTCGTACTCACTCACCGGCGGGCACTCCAGAAACAGAAGACACGGTCCATCCTTTCGAACTCACCCTCATCAGTTAACAGTCTGGTGGCGCAGACCTCTAAGTCGGGGTTCCCTTCCATGACGTGCCGGGGCGTGGAACGTGAACGTCGTGTGACACGACAGGATCGTGGTCCGGTCCGAGGACGACTCTGTTCCCGGCCGCGTCCGGCAGCGCGCTCCTGACGCCCCGTTCGTACGCCACGAGAGGTGCCGTGCTTCGAGGAAGACGCCGCCCGTCGCCTCCGCGTTCCACCGCGCGGGCAGAAAGCGGAATCGCCGACCGCGCGTGGGAACGCCGTCGGTTACGGGCCGGAGACCACCTTGGAGTACCGCCCGAGGATACCGTTCAAAGGTCAACCGTAGGATCACAGTTTCGAGTTCGACGGCCGCGCTCGCCGTCCCCGCTCCGGTTCGCCGGTGGCCCCGGCGGTCTCCGCCGGGGCCACCCGCGTATCAGTTCTCTTCCGCCGCTCCGGGCCCGGGCCGCTCCGGCTTCCCGGCCGGCCCGTCGCCGCTGCCCGGCCCGTCCTCCGCGCTCTCGTCCGTCGGCCACTGCGCGTCCGTGGGGAAGTCGGGCCATCCCTCGACCGACCCGAGGTCCGGCAGATCCGCGATGCCCTCGGGCGAGCCGCCGGCCGGTGCGGGAGGGGTCGACCACACGTCGGCGGCCTCCTCCGCCTCGTACCGCTCAAGGTCGGACTTGGCCTCCCGCAGCGAGCTCGCCGTGACGAGCTGTCCCACCGGGGCGGAGGAGCTGAGGAACAGCACCTCCTTCCCTTCCGGCAACCGGTCCAGGAGATCGGGTACGAACATCACCTCGTGCGGAGGCAGTTTGTCGTCCTCCAGCTCCGGTGACGGCGAGAAGACGGGCACGGCCTCGGTACCGTCCTCCGCGTCCGTCACCGCCAGGCCGCCGTTCTCGTCGAGACACACGGCCACCTCGGCGTCGGCGAGCATCAGGGCGAACAGATCCTCCGAGGCGTATCCGGTGGCGACCAGCTGCACGGCGGCGTCCACGGGACTGACCGGCGGGGCCCAGCCGTGCGCGTCGGGTGAGGGACGGTAGTCGGTGTTCACCTCCCACTCGACGATCTCCCCGTTCTCGTCGCTGCGCCAGCGCCCGAGGCTCGCCCAGGAGGGAGTGGGCTCGCCCTCGTCACCGTTCCAGTGCCGGTCGATCACGGACAGCCAGTGGTTGGGGGCCGCCTTGGCGGCCTTGATGTAGTCCTCGGGCGGCTCCCGGAACCCCGGTTGGCCCTTCAGCACGGCGGACGGACCGCCCTGGACGGGACCGCCCGGGACGGCCGGGGGCGGGCCGCCCGGGCCCGCGCCGACGGGCTCGTCCGCGGTGTCCGCCTCGGCGGTGTTCTCAGGCTCCTGCTCCGGAGTACCGGAAGGGCTCGTCATGGGAGGCAACTCCATCGGTGTGCGGTCAGCGGTCAGCGGTACGCAGTGTGCGGTACGCCGCGGTCAGTCGCCGAGGCCGGGGGTCGGCTCCTGGCCGGCCCCTCCCCCGGCACGGGCGCCGGCGGGGGTCTCGCCGGCCGGGCGCTTCGGTACGTCCGCGCCACCGGCCGTCGAGGAGGGCGCGGGGGCCGACCGGCTTTCGGTTTCCTCCCCGTCCGGCGTCTCCGCGGCTTCCTGGACCGCCGCTTCGACCGCCCGGCGCAGGGCGTCGGTCTCCACGGTCATGCCGACCGGTCCGGAGGGGTTGAGGTAGAGCACATGGCCTGCCGGTATCCGGTCCACCACGTCGGGAACCGGCATCAGTTCGTAGCCGAAGCGCCCGGCCGCGTGCAGGTACGTGGGGGACGTGAAGACGGGCACCACCCAGGCCCCGTCGGGCGAGGTGGCCGACAACGGGACGCCGCCGGGGCCGAGCAGGACGGCGACCTCCGCCACGGCCAGCGTCCGCGGCACCGCCTCACCCGGGCCGTAACCGGTGGCGGCGAGCTGGACCGCCTCGTCCACCGGATCGGTCGGCGCGGACCAGCCGAGCGCCTGGGGCGAGGGGCGGTACTCCTCGTTGGGGCGCCACTCCTCGATATCGCCGTCCAGGCCGGACCTCCACTGGCCCACCACCGCCCAGTCGGGCGGTTCGCCCTCCCCCGACCACGCGGGGTCGACCATGCCCAGCCAGTGGTCGGGAGCGAGCCGGGCGGCTTCCTTGATGTCGTCGGGAACCGGCGGCGCGGTGTCGTCGGCGGCCCCGGCCCCGGCGGTGGGCGCCCCGGCGGCGGTGTTGTCGTTCATGATCTCCTCGCTGCGGTGTTACGCACGGTCGTTCAGTATGTGGCGGAGTTTGTCGGCCAGGGAACCGGACGGGTCCAGGCCCCGCGCACGGAACCAGGCGTCGACCAGGCGCTCCAGCCGGTCGGCGGTCAGGACACCGTCGTCCGAGCCGGGCGGACCGTCGGGACCCGGCGGATCCAGCGGGCCCAGGGCCGTCAGCACGTCCAGGACATCCTCCAGGACGTCCCGGTGGTCCGCCGACCACTCGGCCACCGCCGGATCGGCCGGGTCGGCCGGTTCGTCCCGCTCCCCGCCGGCCGGCCGGCCCGCCGTCTCCGACGCGTGCTCGTCGGGGAACTTGCCGTCGACGGCCACGTGCTCCCGCAGCTCCGCCTCGGTCAACGGGGCGATACTCCAGTAACGGCCCCAGTTGTTGACGTAGTCGAGGTCGGCCGGCACCGCCTCACCGCTCTGCCTCAGCCGGTCGAAGACCATCTGGGCGCCCCGCATGATCTCGTCCAGGGAGTGGTGCCTCGCCTGCAGCATCTCGGCCAGCAGCGCGAGGCGCACCAGGCCCAGGTCGACGTCCAGGCCCCATGCGTCGCGCATCTTCGCGGCCTGCGACATCAGCCGGTGGGACGAGCCCGAGGTGCCGGCCAGGACCAGGCCGCCGTTCATCTCGGCCTCGGACTGCGGACGGGTGTCCATGGCGATGTCGAAGCGGTTCGTTCCCGGGATCCACGGGACGCCGTCGTCCGGCATCAGGGCCCGCTCGGCCTCGCTCAGCGGCGGCGACAGGTCCTCGGGGCGCACCGGTGTCCGCAGCGTGTGTTCGGCCTCGGCCATCCGCGCCTGCTCCCCGGGCGTCCTGTCCGGCCGTCCGGTCAGCTCCTCGTAGGCCGTCATCTCCTGCGACGGCGGCCTCGACGCCACGTACTCGGCGGCGATCACCTCGGGCATGGGGTCGGGGCTGCCGAGCAGGTCGGAGATCAGGCCGCCCCGCCGGTCCGGTGACTGGGCGCCGATCCACAGCATGGCCATGCGTTCCCGCAGGTTGCCCGACTCCACCACCGCCAGGAGCCGGTCCCGGTCGGTGCCCACGGCGCCGTCGACGGTGCGGTCGTCGGAGCCCAGTTCCGACCAGCGGCCCGCCCGCACGGCCCGCTCCCACAGCTCGCGCACCATCACGCCGAGCTGGGCGTTGGCCTCTTCGTGACCGCCGAGGTACCGGCCCAGCCGCTCCTCGAAGCGCACCGCCTCCTCCATGTAGCGGATGCGGGCCCGGACCCACTCCGGCGCCTGCCGGGCCGTCGCCGTGCGCAGGACGGACACCGGCGCGGAGGACAGGGCGTCCGCCACCCGGCGCAGCCGTGCCTCGCTCTCGGCGGTGGTGTCGCCCGGTCCGTCCGGAAGTCCGGCGAGGTGGCGGTCCCCGTCCCGGACCAGGAGGGCGGGCGGTGTGCTCTCCGGGCGGTCACCGTGGAACGTCACCTCGCCGTCCGGGTCGGCCACGGCCACCGTCACGCCGAGCCCGCGGACCACCGCCGCCACGAGCGGTCCCATCGGCAGGTCCGCGCCCTCGGCCCCGTAGGAGGAGTCGGCGATCAGCACCCGGAGATGCTGGGCCGGGCTCAGGGAGACCCGCGAGGCCGGGAACCGGTCGCCGAGAAGCATCGCCTCCGCGCGCTGGGCGGTCCCGAGCCGTACCCCGATCCTGTCCAGGAGCCGCAGCGGAATGTTCCGGCTCCCGTCGAGCGGCTCCACCGGCACGTCGGACACGTCGTCGTCGGTGAGGGAACCGTCCAGCCAGCCGCGGAAGTCGTCGGCCGTCTCGATGCCCGCCTCCTCCAGGGCGTCGGCCGCCACGTACCGGAGGGCGAACAGCAGGGTGTCGGCGCTCCGGTCGCCCTCACCCGGCGACTCGTGGAGGGCGAAGACGGTGCCGTCGAGCTCGGCGGCGTGCGGGCCGGTGCGCCGGTAGCCGTCGACGGGCGCGGGAACCTCCGGGGCCACGACGGTGTTCTCGTCGTTCGCCGGTGTCGGATCCGTGTCCGCGTCGTCGTTCGCGTCGTCGTTCGCGTCGGCGTCGGCGTCGGTGAGTTCCACGATCCGCGGCTGCGGCTCGCCCTCGGCGTTGTGGTAGGCCGGGTGCGGGTAGGCGGGCGCCTCCCGGAACTCGTAGTCGGCGAACGGCCGCCCGGTACTGGGCTCGGTCTCGATCTCGCGGACGACGACGTTCAGGGCCATGCCCGGCGCGTAGAGCACCTCGTCCTCTTCGAGCCACGCCGAGAACGGCGTCACCACGCGGGCGGTGGAGTTCTCCACGTACCCCCGCATCGGGTGCCGGTCCTGAGCGTCGCCGATCTGCTTGGCGTCGCCCCGCGTGTAGCCGATCGCCGTCGCCGACTCCTCGGTGGTGCTGCGGAACCGCGGCATGTACAGCGTGTCCGCGGTGAGGAGCGGCGAGTTCCCCGGGAACTCGTCCAGACGTCCCGGCAGCCAGCCGCCCCACCACACCTGTCCGTTCAGCGGCGGCAGGATCTCCAGTGCCTCGGCCGCCATGTCGACGTGCGCGGCCAGGTCGTCGTACACCCCGTCGGCGACCCGGTACACCCGGCGGCGCACCTCGGCGACGGCCGGGCCGGTCGCCTCCGGGCCCAGGTTCCGCAACGCCTCGATCGCGTCGAGGAGGTCGTGGTCGGAGATCAACAGCTCCGGCAGGAGCGTGTCGTCGTTCGTGGCGTCCTCCCGCGCGTACCGCCACACCTGCTGCCTGATCATCCAGCGGCCGACGGCCTCGCCGAAGCGGCCACCGGTGACATAGGTCTTGAAGAGCGCGTGATCATCGCCGGTGTAGAGGAACAGCGCGGTCAGATGGCCCGGCGTCAGGGCGCGCAGGGCCGCCAGGCCCCGGTCCCCGAACCGCTGAAGCCACGCGGTGGCCGCCTCGACCCGTTCCTGCTGGTCCTCGTCGTCCAGCGAGGCTCCGGTCAGTGCCGCCCTCAGCGCCGCGCCGATGTCCTGGGGAACGGCGACGTCGTACTTGGAGACGAAGCGCGTCGTGCTGTCGTAGGCGTGGTGGTGCGGCAGGGACGGGCCGATGCCGAAGGCGCGCCCGGCCCACTGGTGCAGCCGCGCACCGTCGCGGGCGACCGCGGCGCGCTCCGCCCCGGTGCCCAGGCCCGCCAGGTGCGAGACGCGCAGCACCTCGTGCAGGGAATGGGTGTCCGTCAGGATCGACCAGGACAGCAGCGCCTTGCGGAAGGCCATCAGCTCGGGCCCGCTCGCCCCGATCGCCCCGTACGCCTGCAACAGCCACAGCGCCGGGCCCACCGTCCCGCCGACGTAGCGGAACCCACGCATGTCGTGCGCGGTCCGGTACGCCCCCTGCCGGGGACCCGGCGGCCTGGGCGCGCGCGGCGAGCGGAGCCAGCCGGGCAGGGTGTGCCGCAGGGTGACGGGGCCCTGGCCGCCGTACGCCGCGCGGGCGAACGCCTGCATCAGGTCGAGCACGGACGGCCCGGATTCCAGGAACCGGCGCACCGCGTCCGGCTGTCCGAGCCACCGCTCGGCCTCCGGCCCCTGGAAGAAGGCACCGTCCGCGGCGGACGCGCCGTGCCGCTGCGCCAGTACGTGGTGGAGCCGGGCGACGGCCCTCATGAGGCCCTGGACGGCCTCGGGGTCGGCGGCCAGCTTCCGCGCCAGGGTCTGCTCGAACTGGAAGCTGAGCTGTCGCCACTCCCGTTCCTGGTACAGCGGGGCGAAGCGTACGGCGTCGGGCGAGCCGACGACCCGCCATCCGGGCACCGACCAGGGCGGGCCGGTACGCGCGGGCGGTCCCGCCGCCACGAGGGAGGGGGCGGGCGCGGGCTCGGCCAGGCTCCGGTCCGCGCCGGCCCGGAACCTCGGGGGAACGCGCAGCCAGCCCGTGGGGCCCCCGTCGGCGGACTCCAGGAGGTGGATCTCGGCCGTCGGATCGCCCTCCTCGTCCTCACCGGGCGTGACCGCCGTCCGGCCGGTGTTGAGATACACGTCCAGGCCGGTGAAGTCGGCGATTCCCTGGGCCCGTTCGACGGCGCGCCGCAGGCTGTCGCCCTGTCCCTGGGGCGCGGTGCCGGCCTCGGTGGCGGCGCGGGGACCGGTGGCGGGGCGGGTCTCGGTGTCGCACGCGAGGACCGTGATGCTGGTGAAGCCCGCCGCGGCCAGGTCCTGGCCGAGGACGCGCCCCACCATCTCACTGTCGGCGCCGACGGGCATGTCGTTCTGACCGGCGACGGCGTAGCCGCCCTCCGCGCCGTGGGACGTCCAGAAGAACGTGCCGGAGTCACCCGTGGCGGGCAGCGGACGCCGCACGGCCACGCGTTCCCCGGCGGGGCCGCGGCTCCACTCGGTGTAGTGCGTGGCCTTGGGCAGGTGGCCGTAGAAGGGCTCGCGCAGCGCCCAGTCGCGCCGGGTGAAGGACGCCTTGCCGACCGTCCGGCCGTCCCCACTGATCTCCTGGACGGCGATCGCTTCCGCGGAAGGCGCGGTCTCGTGGCCCGCCCACGGGGTGTTCCAGTAGTCGGACCTCGGATACGCGGGGGCCGGTGCGTCGATGCGGTCGTCGTCACCGAGGCGGGAATCGGCGTCCGAGGGTGCGTCGGAGTCGGCGTCGGAGTACGCGTCGCTGTCCGAGGCACCGGCATCGGACAGGTCGGAGTCGGAGGGGCCGAGGTCGAACAGGTCGTCCACCGAGTCCTCGAACGCGGCCGGGGCGTAAGGCAGCGGGTCGGCCTGGGACGCCGTGGGGAGGCCGTCGGGCAGCGGGGTCGCCTCTTCGGCCACCTCGCTCAGCATCGGAGGCCGCCGGTGGGTTTCGACGAGCCGCCGGCTGACGACGTCGAACCTCATGCCCGGCGGATACAGCGCCTCGCCTTCCGACAGGTGCTTGAGGAAGGGCGTGCCGTCACGCGCCGTCGAGTTCCTGACCTCGATCAGCTTGCGGTGCGTACGCGCGGGAACGGCCTTGTCTCCCAGGGCGAATTCGGTCGCCTCCTCGACCTTCAGCGACGTGCTGCGGAAGAACGGTACGTCGATCGTCCCGGCGCCGTACATGGGCCCGTTCTCGGCCGGCGCGTCCAGGGGCCCGGGCGCCCCCCGCTCGCCCCACCAGGCGGTCCGCCCGACGGGCGGCAGGATCTCCAGCGCCTCGATGGCCATGTCGATGTGCAGCTTCAGCTCGCCGTGCAGCCGGTCGGCCATCATGTCCACGCGGCGCCGCAGCCGGGCCAGCTCCGGGCTCGGAGTGTCGAGATCGGGCAGTTCGGACAGTTCCTCGTACAGATCCATGAACTCGGGCTGGCTGACCAGGGTGAGCGGCGGCATGTCCAGCTCCTCCTCGCGCGCCGACTCGAGGATGTAACGCCAGGCGTGGAAGCGCACCAGGTGGCGGCTGAGGCCCTGGCCCAGCCGTTCGCCGTTGAGCACCGCCTTCATCAGCCGGTAGTCGTACGAGCTGTAGAGGTACAGGGCCGTGATGTGGGCCGGGGTGAGCCGGCTGAGCGCGTCGGCGCCCCGGTCGCCGTACTTCTCCATCCACTCGGCCATGACCTGGAGCCTGCGGGACGAGGCCGGCGGCAGTTCGCCGCTCAGCACCGCGTCGGCCATCGTGACGAGGGCGTCCGGCACGTCCATCGTCCCGGTGAGCTCGAACGGGAACGTCATGCGCCGCTGGTAGAGGTCCTGGTGCGGGGGGAGCAGGGCGTCGAGCGTGTCCCGGTCGGTTTCGGGGCTGATCAGCCCGCTCTCGATGAAGTGGCGCACCGCCCAGGCGTGCATCGAGGCACCGTCCCGGGTGACGGCGGCGCGCTCGTCCGCGGCGCCCATCCCGATCAGGTGGGAGGCGCGCAGGATCTCGTGCAGCGACTGCAGATCGTACGGAACCAGCCAGGTGACCAGAGCGGCCCGGAACTGCGGCAGCGAGGTGGCCGGCAGGCCGAGCGCGGCGGCCATCCGCAGCAGGCGCAGCGCGGGGCCGCGCTCACCGCCCACCCGGCGGAAGCCCCGGCTGTCGAAGACGGCGCGGTAGGCGCTGTCCGCGTCGACCCGCTCGTCGCCGGAGAGGGCCTCCTCGATCTGGCGGGGCAGTCCCGGGCCGGCGTACGCGGCGCGGAGGAGGGCCCGCATCAGCCCGTCCAGCGCCTCCGGCTCGGGGGGCGCGTCGAGCAGCTCCGCCAACGCGGCGGCCGGGTCCTCCGGCATCGCGTCCGGGTCGAAGAACGCGCGCACCGCCCGCTCTTCCCCGTTGCGCCCGGCGAGCTGCTCGTACACCCCGCGCACCACCAGTCCGACGGCCTCGGTGGGTTCGGGTGCGTAGCTCAGCGCCTCGGCGAGGTTGTCCTCCCAGTCGACGGCGGTCTGCCGCCACACACGCGACCGGTAGAGGCCGGTGAAGCGCGGCGTGTCCGGGGCCCCGGCCGGCCGCCAGGAGGACACCGACCAGGGCGCTCCCTCGGCCGCGTCGATGGCCTCGAGCTGCTCCGGGGTGGCGTCCCGCACAGTCCCCCTGACGTTGAACTGCTCGGCGGACGGATAGCCGAACGCGGTGCGCCGCCCGGTTCCCGCGCGCGAAGCCCGGGCCGGTACCCGGGGGCCCGACCAGTTGTCCGGATACTCCGTCACCCAGCCGGTGGCCCGCCCGTCGGCATACTCCAGCAGGTGCGGCGACACCTCGGACACCGCCGAGCGCCCCACCGGCAGATGGACCGGCAGCCCCGCGCCGTTCGCCATCCGCCTGGCCCGCGCCCGGGCCTCCGCCTCGCTGCCCGCCACATCGCCGGGACCGCACGCGAGCACCGTGACACTGCGGAAGCCGCGCCCTCGCACCGACCGCAGCAGCCGCCCGGCGTACGAGCCGTCGTCCCGCCGCACGCCACCGTCCTCGGTGACCAGCGCGAGCCCTTCGGCGCCACCGTGCGACGCGAAGAAGAACGTGCCGTCGGCCGTGCCGCCGCCCGGCAGCGCCTGCTCCGTCGCGACCGGCCGGCCCGCGCCGTCCCGCTCCCACGACACGAAGCCCGTCGCACGGTCCAGCCGGCCGTACCCCTCCTGTCGCGCCGCCCAGTCCGCGTCGTCGAACGACGCCACGCCGATGAGCTCGCCGTCCTTCCCGTGGATCGGCCGCAGCACCGGCTCGGGCCGCTCCCCGCCCTCGGCGCCGGCGGTCGCCGGACCGATGCCGAACAGGCCGTCCGGGGAGACGAGTCCGGGGGCCCGACGGGCGGCGCCGGACGCCTCATGACGCGGCGTCGCCTCCCGGACGTCGATGGACTCGTACGGCGTCGTCCGGGCGTCGGCCGGAACGATCGTCCGGGTGGAGATGTCGAAGGAGGCGCCCGGCGGATACAGGGCCTCCGTCTCCAGCGGCAGGGCCGCGAACGGGTTGACCTCGCGCGCCGTCGAGCGCGCCACGTGCACCAGCCCGCGGTGCGCGTCGCTGGGAGCGCCCTTGCTCCGGTGCATGAAGCCGAGGGCTTCTTCCCGCACCAGCGCCGTGCTCCGGAAGAACGGCGTCGTGATCCGGTCCCGGCCGTACACCGGGCCGTCCGCCGGCGGCTCGCCCAGCGCACCGGGCATCCCGCGGTCGCCCCACCAGACGTCCTCGTTCACCGGGGGCAGGATCTCCAGCGCCTCGATCGTCATGTCGACGTGCAGCGCCAGCTCCTCGTAGACCGCGTCGGCCATCGCGTCCAGGCGGCGCCGCAGGCCGGCCACCTCGGGGGTCGATTCCTGGAGGTCGTCCACGTCCCACATCGCGTCGAACAACGCGGCGAAGCCGGGCTGCTTACGGAGCGTCATCGGTACGAGATCCGCGGCGCCGACCTCGGCCATCCGCCGGACCATCGCCCAGGCGTTGAGGCGCACCAGGCGACGCCCGAGCCCCGCCCCGAACCGCTCCCCGTTGAGGAACGCCTTCATCAGCCGGTAGTCGGGACCGCTGTAGAGGTGTACGGCCGTCAGGTGGGCCGGGTCCAGCCGCTCCAGGGCCTGCCTGCCCGCGTCGCCGTAGCGGTCCAGCCACGCGTGGAGCGCCCGGCTGCGGTCCGTGTCGGCCGGCAGGGTTCCGGCGAGCGCGGCGTCGACCAGGGTCACGAGGCCATCGGGCAGATCGAGCTTGCTGCGGGTGATGTCCCGGCCGAACGTCATCCGCTCGGCGTACAGCGCCCGGTGCGGCGGGACGAACCGCCCGGCGGAGGGGTCGCCCGGGGCTGTCCGGGGCGTGCCGGACGTCCTGACCGAGTCCGCCACCCAGGTGTGGAGTCCGGCGCCGTCGCGCAGCGCGAGGTCGCGTTCCGCGTCGGTTCCCAGGCCGAGTCGGTGGGAGGCGCGCAGGATCTCGTGGAGCGACTGCAGGTCGGCCGGGATCGCCCAGGCGATGAGCGCGTCGCGCAGCGTGAGCAGTTCGGCGGGCGACGCGCCGAGCGCCGCGTAGGTGCGCAACAGCCGGAACGCGGGGCCGTGCTCGCCGCCCACCCGGCGCAGTCCCCGGCTGTCGTGCACGTCGCGGTACGCGCTGCCCGGCGTGTACCGCCCACGGCGGCCGGCCGGACGGGCCAGGGCCTCGGCCGCCTCGCGCGGCAGCCCCGGACCCGCGTACGAGGCGTACGTGAGCGCGGTCATCAGCTCGTCGACGGCGAGCGGTCCCGGGGGCAGCGTACGCAGCCGCTCCAGCTCCGCGGCCGGGTCCGCCGGAACCGCGTCCGGGGCGAAGAAGGCGCGCCGGGCCGCGTCCTCGCCGTGGCGCGCGGCGAGTTCGTCGTACATACGGGACACCGCGTCGCGAACGGTTTCGGTGAGCCCGTCGGTCCGGCCCGTGTGCTCGGCGAACGCGAGCTCCAGGTCCGCACTGCGACGCCGCCATTCACGGTCGCGGTACATGCTCGCGAACCGCACCGCGCCAGGCGATCCGGCGGGCCGCCAGGACGGCACCGCCCAGCCGGGAGTGTCGTCGGAGGCGGTCCCGGTGCCCGTGATCTCCGCCGTGCCTGTGGTCTCCGCGCTGTCCGCGGTGGCGTCCGCGGTGTCCGCCTGCGGGGTGTTCGTCTGACCTGCCGGGGACACGGGAGTGGCGTTGATCTGGACGGGGGCCGGATAGGCGATGGCGGAGCGCTCGTCCCGCTCGACGGAACCGGTGCCGTCGCGGCCGCTGTCGTCCGGGCCGGCCTCGGGAAGGGTTCCGGGCGCGAAGTGGAACATCCCGACGCCCGAGTCGTGCCGGGTCAGCGGTGTCGGCCAGGGCGAGGTCTTCCCGGCGAGGGCCCCTGGACCGGCCGCCGTGGCCGTGGTGACCGTCCCGGAGGAGGACGGCAGAACCGGCCGGGCCTGCCAGACGGTCTTCTTCCACTGCCCCAGCTTCTTCTCGCGGAGGGCGGTGATGCGCAACGGGTCGAACGGGTCGTCCTCAAGCACGTCGAGCGGTCCGCTGTAGGCATAGGCGTTCCGGCCGGTGCGGTCGGAGAACGCCTGCGGCCGCTTCCCTCCGTCGGCCGCGAACTCGGACATCGGGAAGACGACGGGAATACCGACGCTCACCTCGGTCACCAGCGGGGCGAGGTCCAGAAGGGCCCAGAGCTCCTCGTCGGGGATGGGCATCGGAGGGTGCCCGGGCAGGTGGATCACCACGGTGCCCTGGTCGGTCCCGGTCCAGATCACCCTGGTCTTCCTGGGCTGCTTCTTGGGCTTCCACCGCGCCGGGTTGGTGAAGGTGTGGGTGCCGTTGCCCTTCCGCACCCGCGCGTACCAGTGGTCCACGTCCACACCGTTCGGGGCCGGGCGGCCGCTCCAGTTGTAGCCGGTCGCCTCCGTACCGTCGGTGAGGATCTCCTTGAAGGCGCCCAGTTCCTTGAGGTGGTGGGCGGCCAGCGCGTGCCGGTCGGTGACGTCCAGGCCGCTCACGTGGGCCCGTGCCGCCAGGAGCGTCAGCTCCATGATCTGGTCATCGCCCCACGGGTCCGTGGCCGCCAGGTGGAGAACGCCGCGGCCCAGGCTCTCCTGGTCCGCGTCCGACATCCGGAACAGGACCAGGTCGGCCGCGGCCACCGTGGCCCAGAAAGCCCGTGTGATGTCCTTCGGGCCCGCCTGCGTGACATCGGGCAGGCCCAGCGTGCCCTGTACGAGAGTCAGTCCGTTGGCGCCCGAGAACTCGTCGAGGGCGTACCCCAGGGCGGTGTCCTGGACCATCTCGCCGAGCCGGGCGTCCGGCCGCGAGGTCACCTGGCCCCGGGCCGCGTCCAGGACCCCCAGGTAGGCGGACTGGTCCGGGGTGTCCCCGCCGATCCGCCGCGCGAGGAACGTCCACATCTCCATCCGGAACGGCGTGGCCGCCCGCAGGACCGGGTCGTTGACGCGCAGGGTCTCCAGCGCGCCGATGCCCTTCAGCACCCGCTCGTACCGGCCCCCCGGCACACCTCGGTCGTCCTCGACGGCGACGCCGAACGCCTCCCGCAGCGCACGCACCAGCCGCAGCGTGGCCGCGCGGACCTCCGGCGGCACGGCACCCGGGACGCGGTGCAGCTCCGCGTCCCGCGCCAGCTGGTCCAGCTCGTGATCCAGCGGCTCGGGACGGGCGCGGTCCACGCGACCGACCACACCTCCCGGAGTGTCCTCCACGACGAAGAAGTCGTCGTCCACCCCGGCGATCGTGGACTTCGCGTCGACGTCCAGTCGGCCGGCGTTGGCCGTGTGCTGCGCGAGCGACAGCCCCTCGTCGTCCAGGGGGTCCTCCACGCGGGGTACCGGCCGGCCCTCCCACTGATCGCGGTCGGGGTCACCGGCCGACAGGCCGTAGCACGCCTCCAGCCCGATCCGGTGGCCGGGGGGCAGCTCCCTGACCTCGCGCAGCCCGCCGATGTACCGCCCGCCGTCGGCCGCGGACAGCCACACCGTTTTGCCGTCGCGCAGGACGAGTGCCATCGCGCCCGGAGTCCCATGGGCGTAGTACGCGTAGACCGCGCGGTCCGGGGTGAGCGTCTCGGAGCTGACGTGCTTGTCGCCCTCGCCGGTGGCCACGTAGTGGATGAGCCGCTTCTTGTGGAAGAAGGTCCGCAGCCGCTCCTCCCGCGTCGCCATGTCGTCGTCCATCGAGATGCGGCCGAACCGCTCGCGGCGGTCGAAGACCAGGGGCCGGGTGTCCACATCGCTGTCGCGGAACCGCCTGCCGTCGAGCGCGGTCCACTCGCGGTCCTCGAACGGCGCGGGCACCGCGGGCGCGTCGAACGGCACCCAGTCGCCGTGCCAGCCCTCGGTGTCCCGGACCACCATCGTCGGCACATGGGCGCCCAGGTCGTTGTCGTGCCGCAGCCGCCCGTCACCGCTGGGCGCCCACACCCGCCGGCCCAGCCGGATGGCGACCGCGCGCATCAGCTCCATGTTCTGCGACCCCGCATACGGAATCGCCAGCACCACCGGCACGTGCGGCGGCAGCTTCGCCAGCTCCGGGTCGTGGGCCAGCTTCTTCGCGAACGCCTCGGCGCTCAGCTGCTGCCCGTCGAAGGCCCGGTCCCCGATCACGTACGCCTCGCCGCCCCACGGCGCGGACTCGTCCGGCTCCTCCACCTCCGGCTCGCCCAGCCCGCCCAGGACCACCCGCACCCGGTCGATCCGCACCAGGGCGGTCACGGCCCCCGTCAGGTCGCGTCCGCGCACCGTGCCGGAGGCGTCCCGCACCAGGGCGTTCGGGTTCGCGAACGGGTCCGTCGCCTGCGTGGTGGGAGCCGTGGGGCCGAAGACGATCGAGTCGTCCTGGGTGGTGGCCCCGAAGGTGGTGGTCCCGGAGGCGGTGGTCCGGGCGGTGGTGAGCTGCCGGGTGGCGGTGATCCACGGGCCCGGGGTGTTGGTGGCCGGGTCGACGCGGGCGAGGATGCCGAGGGGGGCCGAGGGGTCGGCGCCGGTCAGCATCATCGGCGCGCCGTAGCCGAAGCCCGGGCGTCCGGTGTTCTGGGAGAACCGCTGCACCAGCTCCGGGCTCAGCGACCCGTCACCGGTGGTCAGGAACAGCACCGGTATGCCCAGGGGGGACGTGCGCAGCCCGGGAGACATGTCCAGCAACGCCAGGTACTCGCCCTCGGAGACGCGGACGGGGGGACGGCCGGGCAGGTGCAGCACGATGTTCCCGGCCTTGTCCACCTCCACCACGTTCAGCAACGGCATCGGCTTGCCCGGGCCCATCCAGTCCGGCTGGACCGGACGCATGGCCATCCCGTTGGGCCCGACCGCCATCTGCCGCACCTTGGCCCAGTCGACCCCGGCCGGTGCGGCCGTCCCGGACCAGTTGACGCCCTGGATGTTCGACCCCTGCGTCAGCATCGCCGCCTGTTCGAAAGCGCCGCTCTCCTTCAGGTGATACGCGGCCAGCAGATCCCGGTCGGTGACGTCCAGGCCCTCCGCGATCGCCTTGGCCGTCAGCGCCCACAAGGCTTGTTGCTGCGACCGGTCCCAGCGGACCGTGGCGTCGAGGTGAAGGACCTGGCGGCCCATCGCTTCCCGGTCCGCGGGCTGCAGTGAGCCGAAGAGCTGCGCGGCACGGGCCGTGGCCCAGAGGGTGGACGCCACGTGCCGGGGGGTGAACGTCGCCGGGGCGGGCAGCGACTGCGTGTAACGGGTCATCTGCTCACCCGTCCTGGCCAGCTGGGCGACGGTGAGCCTGACAGCCGGTGTCGGCAACCCCTCCGTCAGCTTCGCACCCGGATCGGCCTTCACCTCAGCCGCCGCGAAGTCGAGCAGGGACAGATACCCGGCCAGGTCCGGGGCCCGACCGGTGTACTCCTGCACGAAGAAGTCGAACATGTCCAGGCGGAACGGGGTGAACTGGCTGATCGACGTGTCGTTCGCCCGCATCCGCTCCAGCGCGCCGATGCCCTTCAGCACCCGCTCGTACCGGCCCCCCGGCACACCGCGGTCGTCCTCGATCTGAAGACCGAACGCCGACCGCAACCCGCGCACGAGCCGCAGCATGGTCTCCCGCGTCTCCGGGGACACCGCACCCGGACCACGGTGCACCCCCGCGTCCCGCGCCAGCTGGTCCAGCTCGTGATCCAGCGGCTCGGGACGGCGCCGGACCCGGCGCCCGAACACGCCGTTCGCCGCGCCCACGACCACACGCTCGGTGTCGTTCAGACCGGTGTGCCGGGTACTGCCTTCCCCTTCCCGCCGACTGTAGTTGAACACGAGCTGATCGAGCGGAACATCGCCCAGCGGATCGTCGACATGCGGCGCCGGAGCGTACACAGGCTGCACCTGCCGCGGATCGCCGTCCGAATCGCTCCAGCAGACCTCCAGATTCAACCGGTACCCCGGCGGCAGCTCCCGCACCTCGGGCAGCCCCGCGATGTAGCGCGCGGCGTCCTCCTTGCCCAGCGTCACCGTCCGGCCGTCGCGGAGGGGAAGGTGCATCCTGCCCGGCTCTCCATGGGCGGCGAAGACGTACACCGCCGGATCCGGAGTGATCTCCTCGGTACTCGCCGTATAGCGCTCGTCACCGGCCGGCAGCCTGTGCAGGAGCCGGCTCATCTGACGGTACTTCCGGAAACGCCGCTCCCGCCGGCGCAGCCCGTCCTCCTGCGCGACAGCCAGCCGGCCGAGCCACTCATGGTCGTCGTCCACCAGCGGACGGGTGAGCACATCGCTGTCACGGAACGTCGTCCCGTCCAGCGCCGTCCACGCACGGTCCACATACGGCCCGGTCGCCGCCGACGACGGAGGCACCGGCACCCACGCACCGACCGCCGCGTCCGGATCACGGTCCATCAACACCAGAACATGCCCACCGGACCCGTCGGGAACCAGCCGCCCCTCACCGCTCGGACCCCACACCGTCCGGCCCAGCCGGTCGGCCACCGCCCGCAGCATCGCCTGGTACTGCTCCCCCGCGAACGGAACGGCCAGCACGACGGGGACGTCCTTCGGCAGCTTCGCCAGCTCCGGGTCGGCCGCCAGCGCGTCGGCGACCGCCTCACCGTCCAGCACCCGGCCGTCCGGCAGCCGCACCCGCCCGTTCTCGCCCTCGGCCGCCACGACATACGCCGTGTCCGGCCACGGCGCGGGCTCGTTCGACACCTCCGTCGGCGCGGCACCCGGCCGGGTCTCCATGACCCGCACCCTCCCGGGCAGGACCCGGCCCACCACGGGCCTGCCCGTCCAATTACGGCCCTGCGAACGCCCCGACGGCCCCGTGATCAGACCGTTCGGCGACAGCATCGGATCATTCGGCCCCAGGAACCTCCCCGTCACAGCCGGAGGCGCGGAGGGGTTCGCCGCAGACGCGGGCGCGGACGTGGGCGCGGACGTCCCCGGCGGCGGCGCGAAGTCGGTCATCTCCTCGTCCAGCGCGGTCCCGCTGCCGAACGCATCCCCGGTGGCAGGCCCGTCCCAGGCCCGCACGCTCTGATGGCTCGGGAGGAGCGAGAACCGGGACAGCTCCAGGTCCACACCCACCGAACCCGCCGCAGAAACCAGCAGGAACTGCAGGGCCACCGGCAGCGGAGGCTCCGGCTGGCCGTTGGCGGCGAAGTACGAACCGATCGCGAACCGCAGGTCGCTCCAGGTCAGCGAGGACCGGACACCATTGGCCATCCGGGTCTGCTCCAACGCCCAGAAACCCTGCAACAACGCCTCGAACGCCGCCGTGTCGTTCTCCAGCATC
This sequence comes from Streptomyces hebeiensis, assembly GCF_052983195.1. Classification (NCBI taxonomy): domain Bacteria; kingdom Bacillati; phylum Actinomycetota; class Actinomycetes; order Kitasatosporales; family Streptomycetaceae; genus Streptomyces; species Streptomyces hebeiensis. Next base: position 4,314,909 of record NZ_CM129812.1, on the reverse strand, counting down.
GGACCGTAGACCAGCCGGACCGCCCGCACCCACCGCAGCACATCCGGACCACGGCCCCGGTCACCCGTCACCCGCTCGGCCAGCCGGCCCAACTCGGCGGTCGACGGCTTGGGACGGAAACCGGCCCACCAGTCCCCCTCCGCCAACTGCCACCGCGCCGGCACATCACCGTCACCAGGAACCAGCACCGGCTCCAGCCCACTGCCCGTCGTCCACACCCACCGGTCCAGACCGTCAGCCAGCACCTCCCCCGCCAACGGATTCTCCAACGGATCACCGATCGGCGGACCCGCCAGATCAGCACCCGTCACCACCGCGGCCGTCTCCGGAGACGCCGCCGTCAGATGACCGTCCACCGCGAACAGGAAATCCACGATCCGGGCGTAGTCGAACACCGCATCAGTGCCGTCCGACAGAGCCAGCGCGGCGGCACTCGCATCACCACGAAGACCGACCAGATGCGCCTCGTCGAACGGCAGCGCCTGCACCGGGCTCTCCAACGGCACCGGCCCCCGCCGCACATGCGTGAACCCGGACACCTCGGGCAACAAGCCATAGCTCTGCCGCCACGCGTCCTGCCAGTCCTGAACCGGACGCGACGACACCCCCACCGGCTTCCCGTCCGCATCCCGGTGCTTGGCCACCTGCACCCGGTCCAGCAGAACCCGCGACCCGTCCAGCGCCACGATCTCCGCCGCCCACGGCATGATCGGCGGCGTCTGCGCGGGATCGGCCAGGATGCCGAGGGCATTCCGCGCCGCCTCGAAAACGGCCCGGACCCTCGCCTGCGCTCCTGGGGGAACCTGGGGCAGCAGGTCGAACGCCTCCGCGATGGCCGCCCGCAGACGCGGAACGGCGGGGTCGTCGGCGGGCAGCCGGCTCCCCAGGGCGTATTCGCCCAGCGTGAGCGCGATATTCCTGCTGTCCCATTCGGCCATCAGCTTCTTGGTGGAACCGTCGACCTGCGGTACGCCCTCACCGACGGTCACCGCGAGGAAGGCCGCGACGGCACGCACCACCGGGTTGTTCACGATCCGCAGGATGGATTCGCGCAGGACGTCCTCGGGCAGCGGGGCGCGAAGCGTCACCGAGCGTTCGTAGGCGCTCCGGCTGAACTTGGAGATCTCTTCGACGGCGCGCTCGATCTCGTCGGGCGTCATGTGCCGGCCCGTGTACCCGAAGTGCCGCAGCTCCATCAGGACCAGCGCGACCGCCAGCCGGCCCTCGTCGGTGTCCAGGGTCGGATAGTCGTCGTCGTCCATGCCGACCGCGTAGCGCTGGCTGATGACGGCGCCCTCGGAGGTGCGGCCGGTGAGCACGGCCGTCCAGTGCTCCCGCGGTGTCGGCACGTCGTTGCCGACGGCGTCGAAGAACCCGGCGTCGAAGGGCCCCTCCGGCCTCACCAACCGCCGGTAGAGCTCCATCACATTGGAGAGATGCGGGAGGAGCCGCCCTGTCAGCTCGTCATGGCGCTCGTTGAGGAACTCCCGGGTGCGCGGCCGCAGCGCCCGCAGAACGCGGTCCAGCGCGTTCCGCGAGGCAACGAGCAGGAAGTTCTTGATGAGGCTCGGATCCGCGCCCTCGGGCAGGGAGTTGTCGAAGATGGTGCTGGCCGGAGCGGCCGCGACGTTCTGGTATCCGAGCCACCCGTAGCCCCACACCTCGTCGACGTCCGGGATGGCCGCCAGGAACTGCACGAGGTGGTTCTCCACAGAGCCCTGGCCGAGGGCACGGTTCACGAACACCGTGGTGACCGTCTGCCCGAAGGACCGTCCCCCGGCCATCAGCTGCCCGAGGTCCGGCCGGGTGAACCGCTCGAAAGCGAGGTCCTGGAGCTCCCTGAGACGGTCGGTGGCGTACCCCGCGGTGAGCTGGACGTAGGCGGACCAGTCGAAGCCCTCGGGGGCCGGATTGACCTTCGCGCCCTTGCCCACCTCGGTGAACGTCCAGCCGAGCGGCCCCAGCAGCTCGGGGAGCGGGATCGCCTGCCGCCGCTCGTCCGCGAGCCTCGCCGCGGCCCGAGCCCGCCGGAGCTGAGCCATCACTTCCCGGCGGGACTGCTTCCGCTCGCCGGGGATCGCGGCCATCGGGTCGACGACGAACTCCCCGATGACGTACTTCCTCCGGACGGGCTGACGCTCACCCGCTGCCACCTGCGGTCGCCAGACGTGGAGCAGCCCGTCTTCTGTCTCCCAGAAGGAATAGGAGTCCGTGACGAGCTTGAGCCCGGGGCCGTGGCCCAGTACCAGCGTTTGTTTGACATTGCCCGGAACACTGAGGAAGAGGTCGCGGCGCTCCTCGGCCTCGAGGCCGACGCCGTCGTAATCGTCCCCGGTCGGTGCGTCGAGTACCGCGTGTGTCGTGGAGGACGACTGCGCGAACGCGGGCAACGCGCCGTCCACGACGTCCCGCCCGTCGGGGTCGATCGCCTGCCCGGCGGAGTCGATCACCACGGCCTGTGCGTCGGACGCCGCCACCTCCGGCGGAACCTCGGATACCCGGCCTTCGGCACCGGCCGAGACGTCGACCCACACCACACCGTCGGTCCCGCCGAGGTTGTACGCCGCCCAGGCGTGTCCCGGCGCCTCGCCCTGACGCTGCGCCAGGATGAACGCCGCCGCGCCCGGACCCGCCGCCGTGACCGCGTCCGCGACCGACTGCCACGACCGCACCCCGCGCCAACCGGGACCCATCACCAGCGACGACGCCGCCGAGGTATCGCCGACCGCCCAATCGTCCAGCGCCACCGCCGGACGTACGCCGCCCCCGTACAGCTCGTCCCGCAACCCCCGCAGCAGTACCAGGCACCGCTCGACCGACAACCCCCGCGCCGGCCCCCGGCCCGCCACCAGGTGTACCCGGCGCGTCAGCTCATCACGGCTCAGCACCGACCGCGTGGAACCCTCCGGCCGTGCGAGCGCGGTGGGGGCTGTCGAGCCAAAGACGATCAGATTGTTGTCAGTGGTGGTGGTCTGGGGGGTGGTGAGCTGCCGGGTGGCGGCGGTCCACGGGCCCGGGGTCATGGTGGCCGGGTCGGGGAGGGCGAGGATCCTGAGCGGAATGGAGGGGTCGGCGCTGGTGAGCATCATCGGGGCGCCGTAGCCGAAGGCCGGGCGTCCGGTGCGCTGGGAGTACCGCTCCACCAGCTGCGGGCTCAGCGCCCCGGGACCGGTGGTCAGGAACAGCACCGGAGTACCCAACCCGGCCGAGCGCAAGGCCGGATTCAGGTCCATCAGTGCCAGGAACTCGTCTTCCGAGACCCGGAGGGGAGCATAGCCGGGCAGATGCAGCACGATGTTCCCGGCCTGGTCGACCTCCACGACGCTCAGCACCGGCGGCGGCTTGCCCGAACCCACCCAGTCCGGCTGAACCAGCTGCATGGACGTCCCGTGGGGGCCATACGTCATCTGACGCACGTTGCCCCCGTCGATCCCGGCAGATGCCGGAGTCCCGCTCCAGTTGACGCCCTGGACGTCCGGCCCCTTGCGCAGCAGAGCCGCCGGACCGAAAGCACCACTCTCCTTCAGGTGATACGCCGCCAGCAGATCACGGTCGGAGATGTCCAGGCCCTCCGCGATCGCCTTGGACGCCAACACCCACAGGCCCACCTCCTGCGACTGGTCCCACACCGCGGCAGCGTTCACATGCAGGACCTTGCGGCCCACCGCCTCCTGCTCCGCGGTCGTCATCGACCCGAAGGTCTGGGCGACACGGGACATGGCCCAAAGGGTCGACGCCACATGCCGCGCCGAGAACGCGGCGGAAGACGACAGCGACTGCACGTAACCGATTACGTGCACGCCCTTGTCCGCCAGCTGCTTGAGGGTGACCTGCAGAGCCGGCGCCGGCACCGCATCGGTGAGCCGGGCACCCGGGTCGGCCGCGACCCGGGCCGCCGCGAAGTCGAGCAGCGCCATATACCCGGCGAGGTCCGGGGCCCGACCGGTGTGCTCCTGGACGAAGAAGTTGAACATGTCCAGGCGGAACGGAGTGAACTGGCTGATCGCCGGATCGTTCGCCCGCATCCGCTCCAGCGCGCCGATCCCCCTCAGCACCCGCTCGTACCGGCCACCCGGCACACCACGGTCGTCCTCGATCTCGTTGCCGAACGCCGACCGGAGTGCACGCACGAGCCGCAGCGTCGTCTTCCGCGTCTCCGGCGACACCGCACCCGGACCACGGTGCACCCCCGCGTCCCGCGCCAGCCGGTCCAGCTCGTGATCCAGCGGCTCGGGACGGCGCCGGACCCGGCGCCCGAACACACCGTTCGCCGCACCCACAACCGCGCGCCGGCTGCTGTCCATACCCGTCTGCCTGGTGGCCCCGTCCGTCTCCAGCCGGCTCAGGTTCGACACCAGCTGGTCGAGCGGAACGTCGTCCAGCGGATCGTCGACATGCGGCGCCGGACTGGCCGAAGGCTGCTCCTGCCGGGGATCGCCGTCCGAATCACTCCAGCAGACCTCCAGATGCACCCGGTGCCCCGGCGGCAGGTCCCGCACCTCACGCAACCCGGCGATGTACGCGGCAGCGTCCCGCTTGTCCAGCCACACCGTCCGGCCGTCACGGAGCGGAAGCTGCATCCGGCCGGGCTTGCCATGGGCGGCATAGACATACACCGCAGGATCCGGAGTGATCTCTTCCGATCCGGCATCCTGATAACCGGTGCCGGCGGGCGTCCAGAACACCAGCCGACGCATCTGACGGAAGATCCGGAAACGCTGCTCCCGCCGACGCAACCCGTCCCGCAGCGGGACAGCCAACCGGCCGAACCGCTCACTGTTCTCATCCACCAACGGCCGGCTGTACACATCGCTGTCGCGGAACTTCGTCCCGTCCAGCGCCGTCCACTCACGATCCGTGTACGACGTGGTCGTGGCCGACGGAGGAGTCGACATCCACGCCCCGACCGGGGCGTCCGGGTCACGGTCGATCAACGCCAGAACATACGTGGTCCCAGAACCCTGAAACACCCGCCCCTCGCCGCTCGGGCCCCACACCGTCCGGCCCAGCCGGTCGGCCACGACCTCCAGCATCTCCTGGTACTGCTGCCCCGCGAACGGAATGGCCAGCACGACAGGGACGTCCTTCGGCAGCTTCGCCAGCTCCGGATCCGCCGCCAGCACGTCGGCGACCCCCTCGGCGCCCAGCACCCGGCCGTCCGGCAGCCGCACCCGCCCGTTCTCACCCTCGGCCGCCACGACATACGCATCGTCCGGCCACGGCGCCGGATCGTTCGAGACGTCCTTCGGCGCGGCACCGGGCCGGATCTCGACGACCCGCGCCCTCCCGAGCAGCACCCGATCCACCGGCTTGCCCGTCCAGTTACGGCCCTGCGAACGCACGAAGAAACCCGCCATCACCGTCTGCGGCGACAGCAGCGGATCGTTCGGTCCCGTGAAACGCCCGGACACCGCCGGAGGCGCGGGGAGGTTCACCGCGGGCTTCGGCGCGGGAGGCCCCCAGATCGACGCCGCCGGCCCCGACGCCGACGCGGCCGGCCCCCAGGCCGACGCGGCCAGCGCCCATGCCGACGCGGCGGACGCCGGCGGCGCGGCGGACCCCGGCGGCGCGAAGAGGGACATCTCCGCGTCCCGCACGGTCCCGCCGCCGAAGGCATTCCCCGCGTCGAAGACGATCAGGCCGTCATCGGTGTCGGAGGTTCCGGGGACGGTGGACTGCCGAGTGGCCGCGGTCCAGCGGGCCGGGGCCTGGGTGGCCGGGTCGAGGCGGGCGAGGATGCCGAGGGGGATCGAGGGGCTGGGACTGGTCAGCGTCATGGGTGCGCCGTAGGCGAAGCCCGGGCGTCCGGTGTTCTGGGAGAACCGCTGGATCACCTGCGGGCTCAGTGCCCCGTCGCCGGTGGTCAGGAACAGCACCGGATTACCGATGGGCGTCGCGCGGTACGCGGGATCCAGTGTGAGCAGGGCCAGGAACTCGTTCTCGGAGACGGGGAGCGGGGCGCGGCCGGGCAGGTGCAGCACGATGTTCCCGGCCCGGTCGACCTCCACCACGTTCAGCATCGGCATCGGCTTGCCCGGGCCGACCCAGTCCGGCTGAACCGGCTGCGTCGCGGTCCCGTTGGGCCCGAGCGTCATCTGCCGCACGTTGGTCCAGTTGATCCCGGCCGGTGCGGCGATGCCGGACCAGTTCACGCCCTGGACGTTCGGCCCGTGCCGCAGGAGGGCCGCCGGACCGAAGGCTCCGCTCTCCTTCAGGTGATATGCCGCCAGCAGATCACGGTCGGAGGCATCCATGCCCTCCGCGGTCGCCTTGGCCATCAGCACCCACAAGGCTTCCTGCTGCGACCGGTCCCACGCGGCAGCCGCGCCAAGGTGCAGCACCTGGCGGCCCATCGCCTCCCGCTCCGCGGGCGTCATCGACCGGAAGGTCTGGGCGGTACGGGTCATGGCCCAGAGCGTGGACGCCATGTGCCGGGGGGTGAACGGCGCGGGGGCGGGCAGCGACTGCACGTAACGGGTTATCCGCTCACCGTTGTCCGCCAGTTGATTGAGGGTGATCTGGACAGCCGGTGCCGGCACCGCTTCCGTCAGCTTCGCATTCGGATCGGCCGCGATCCGGGCCGCCGCGAAGTCGAGCAGCGCCACATACCCGGCCAGGTCGGGGGCCCGACCCGTGTGTTCCTGGACGAAGAACGCCAGCATGTCCAGCCGGAGCGGTGTGAACCCGCTGATCGCCGTATCGTTCGCCCGCATCCGCTCCAGCGCCACGATGCCGTTGAACACCCGCTCATACCGGCCACCCGGCCCACGGTGATCCTCGATCTCGTTGCCGAACACCGACCGCAGCGCCCGCACCAGCCGCAGCATCGTCGCCCGCGTCTCCGCCGACACCGCACCCGGACCCTGATGCAACCCCGCATCCCGCGCCAACTGGTCCAGCTCGTGGTCCAGCGGCTCAGGACGGTGGTTGACCACACGCCCCGCCTCGCCAGGCGCGTCGATCACCACACGGCCGTGATTGTCCACACCCGTCGGCCTGGTGACCGACGTCGCCTCACTCCGCATCTCGTTCGAGAAATGCTGACCGAGCGGAACATCATCCAGCGGATCATCAATATGCGGCGACGGGTTGTGCGAAAGGAGCTGCTGATACGGGTCGCCGTCCGACGCACCCCAGCACACCTCCAGATGCGGCCGGTGCCCCGGCGGCAGCTCACGCACCTCGGGCAGCCCCGCGATGTACCGCGCGGCATCCCGCTTGCCCAGCCACACCGTCCGGCCGTCACGCAGCGCGAGCTGCAGCCGCCCCGGCTTCCCATGAGCCGCGAAAACATAGACCGCCGGATCCGGAGTGACCTCCTCGGAACCCACCGCCTGGTGACCACTGCCGGCCGCGATCTTGTGCACAAGGCGCCGCATCGTGCGGAACGCCTTCAACTGACGCTCACGCCCCCGCAGATTGTCCCGGGCCTGCACAGATATCCGGCCGAACCGCTCATGGCCCTCATCCACCAGCGGCCGGCTGTACACGTCACTGTCACGGAACGTCGTCCCGTCCAGCGCCGTCCACACACGGTCCTCGAACGCCACCCTCCTCGCCGGCGTCTCGAACGGCACCCAGCCACCGAACGGCAGATTCGCATCAGGGTCGACGATCACGGGACGGTGCCCGCCCGCGTCCGAGTCGGCCACCAGACGGGCCCGGCCACTGGGACCCCACGCCTTCCGGCCCGTCCGCTCCTCCACCGCCCGCAAGATGGCCTGCTGCTGGTCCCCCGCGTCCGACAGCACCAGCACCACCGGCACATCCCTCGGCAGCTTCGCCAACTCGGGATCCGCCGCCAACGCGTCAGCGATCCCCTCCGCGCCCAGCACCCGCCCGTCCGGCAGACGCACCCGCCCGTTCTCACCCTCGGCCCAGACGACATACGCGCCATCCGGCCACGGCGCATCGCCCTCCGACACGATCACCGGCGACTGCCCGGGCCGGGTCTCAATCACCCGTACCTTGCCCGGCAACACCCGACTCACGGACTTACCCGTCCAGTTACGACCCTGCACACGCCCCGACGGACCCACCATCACCGTCCGCGACGACAACAACGGATCATTCGCACCCATGAACCTCCCCGACACCGCCGGAGGCTCGGGCAGGTTCACCACAGGCGCCGGCGCGGGCGCGGCCGTCCCCGGCGGCGCGAACAGGGACATCTCCGCGTCCCGCGCCATCCCGCCACCGAACGCATCCCCGGCGGCAGCGCTGTTCCAGGCACGCTCACTGTGATGGCTCGGGACGATCGAGAACCGGGACAGCTCCAGGTCCACACCCACCGAACCCGCCGCCGAGACCAGCAGGAACTGAAGAGCCACCGGCAGCGGAGGCTCCGGCTGGCCGTTGGCGGCGAAGTACGAGCCCATCGCGAACCGCAGGTCGCTCCAAGTCAAAGGCGACCGGACACCATTGGCCATCCGGGTCTGCTCCAGCGCCCAGAAACCTTGCAGCAGCGCCTCGAACGCCGCCGTGTCGTTCTCCAGCATGGGACCGTAGACCAGCCGGATCGCCCGCACCCACCGCAGCACATCCGGACCACGGCCCCGGTCACCCGTCACCCGCTCCGCCAGCCGGCCCAGCATCGCGGTCGACGGCTCAGGACGGAAACCGACCCACCAGTCACCCTCCGCCAACTGCCACCGCGGCCCCACCTCCCCGTCACCAGGAACCAGCACCGGCTCGATACCGCTACCGGTCCCCCACACCCACCGGTCCAGACCGTTCGACAACGTCTGACCCGCCAACGGCGTCTCCAACGGATCAGCCGCCGGCGGACCCGCCAGATCAGCACCGGCAACCACCGCCGCCGTCTCCGGAGACGCCGCCGTCAGATGACCGTCCACCGCGAACAAGAAGTCCACGACCCGCGCATAGTCGAACACCGCGTCCGTACCGTCCGACAACGCCAACGCGGCGGCATTCGCGTCACCACGCAGCCCGACCAGATGCGCCTTGTCGAACGGCAACGGCTGCACCGGGCTCTCCAACGGCACCGGCCCCCGCCGCACATAGGTGAACTCCCGCGCCTCCGGCAACAAGCCATACGCATGCCGCCACGCGTCCTGCCAGTCCTGAACCGGACGCGACGACACGCCCACAGGCTTCCCGTCCGCGCCCCGGTGCCCGACCGTCAGCACCCGGTCCAGCAGAACCCGCGACCCGTCCACCGCGACAAGCTCCGCGTCCCACTTCACCATCGGCGGCGTCTGCGCGGGATCGGCCAGGATGCCGAGGGCCCCCCGCGCCGCCCCGACCATGGCCCGGAGCAGCGGCTGGTGCGTCGGAGGAACGGTGCCGAGAAGGCCGGCCGCCTCCTCGACGGCCGTCCGAAGCGCCTGGTGCACGGAGTCGGGCAGCGGGGTTCCCAGAGCATAGGCGCCCAGCGCACCGGCGACCCGCTGGCTTTCGCCCACGGACATCAGCCGCCGGGGCACGCCGCCGGCGGCCTGCGGCAGACCCGCCAGCAGGGCCATTTGCACAAAGGCCGCGAAGCCGTGGACCACCTTGTTGTCCAGGATCCGCGCGATGGATTCACGGAGGACGTCCTCGGGCAGCGGAGCCGGGAACCTCTGCGCCCGCTGGTACGCCTCCCGGCTCAGCCGCGACAGTTCGGCCACGGCCCGCCGGATCTCCTCGGGCGTCAACAACACATCGTCGTATGCGAAGTGCCGCAGCTCCGCGAGGACCAGCGGAATCTCCAGCCGGCCGTCATCGGTGTCCAGGGCCGGGAACCGGTCGTCGTCCATGTCGACCATCTGCTTCTGCGTGACGACCTTGCCCTCGGACGTCCGCCCCGTCAGCACGGAGGTCACATGCTCACGGGGAGAGGGCACATCGCCGATGGTCGCGTCGAAGAAGCCCGGGAAGAACGGCTTGTCCGGCGTGATGCCCTTCCGGTACAGCTCCAGCAGTTTCCCGAGCACGGTGGCGAGGTTTCCGCTGATGCCGTCGTGATGCTCGTTGAAAAAGTCCCGGGTGCGGGGCCGCAGAGCCCGCAGGACACGGTCCAGCGCGGGCCGGGACGCCACCGCCAGGGCGTTCTTGGCCATGAACGGAGACGGGGCCTGGTTGAGGATCGTGCCGGCCGGCCTGGCCACCGTGTGGGCGTAGCTGTACCGCAGGTAGCCCCACATGTCGTCGATGTCCGGGATGGCCGAGAGGAAAGGAACGGCCACCTCGGGCACGTCGGCCCGGCGGATGAAGCCACGCACGAACTCCGCGACGATCTTCATCCCGAATTCCCGGCCCGACAAGTCCAATGCCCCGAGGGGGCTTTCCGGCAGCCGGTCCGCCGCCACGTCCATGAGCGCGCTCAGACCGAGGGCGGGGAGCCCAGGAGTGGGCTGCACATAGGCACGGTTCGTTCTGATGGGAGTCGGGCCGACCTTGACCTTGTCACCCAGGTCGGTGGTCTTCCAGCCGTCACCGGCGGGGAGAAGAGCGGCGAGTGCGATCTCCGGCGCGGCACCTGGCTGGTTCCTGGTGTCCAGCGCCCGCGTCACCCTCTCCAGCCGCGCCAGCGTCTGCTCCGGGTCCTGCCTCCGTTCACCCGGGAGCACCGTCATCGGCTCGACGACGATCTCACCGATGAGATACGAGGTGTGGACCGGCTTCGGCTCTCCCTCTTTCGGCTTGGGGTACGTCTGGTGCAGCCGTCCGTCGGCGGTCCGCCAGAGTCCGGCGTGATCAGTCACGATCTTGAAACCGGGAGCCTTGGCCAGCACCTGCTTCGAGGGAACGCGTTGCATCCCCTCGATGACGAACATCTGGCGCTTCTCGACCTCCAGGCCGAGGGCACCGTACGGACTCCGCATCGGCGCGTCGAGCACCGCGTGCGTGGTGGAGGTGGACTGCGCGAACGCGGGCAATGCGCCGCGCGCGTCGTCCGGTCCGGCGGGGTCGATCGCCTGCCCGGCGGGGTCGATCACCACGGCCTGTGCGTCGGACGCCGCCACCTCCGGCGGGACCTCGGATACCCGGCCTTCGGCACCGGCTGAGACGTCGACCCACACCACACCGTCGGTCCCGCCGAGGTTGTACGCCGCCCAGGCGTGACCGGGCGTCTCGCCCTGCCGCTGGGCCAGGATGAGCGCCGCCGCGCCCGGACCCGCCGCCGCGACCGCGCCCGCCACCGCGCCCCACGACCGCACCCCACGCCAGCCCGGCCCCATCACCAGCGACGAGGCGGCAGAGCTCTGGTCGATCACCGAATCGTCCACCGTGGCAGACGGGCGCACGCCATTCGGGTACAGCTCGTCCCGCAGCCCCCGCAGCAGCACCAGACACCGCTCGACCGACAACCCCCGCACCGGCCCCCGGCCCGCCACCAGGTGCACCCGACGCGTCAGCTCATCCCGGCTCAGCACCAACGGCCCGGAATCCTCCGGCGCGGTGAGGGTTCGCGGTATTACGGGGGTGGGCGAGGAGAAGACCGCGTCGCCGTAGGGGGCCGTGAACAGGACGCTGGAGTTCAGGCCCTGCAGCCACGCCTTGCGCCACGCGCCCGGCTGCCCGGTGCCCGCCTCGGGCAGGCCGACCAGACGCAACGGCCCGGACGAAGCCCCCGGCGAAGGCGTGGTGGCGGGGGCCATCGTCAGCGGTCCGCTGTAGGCCCAGCCATTACGGGCCGTCCGATTGGAGAACGCCTCCGACAACACCATCGAACGGCCCTTGTCGCCGCCCGGACCGGACGCCACGAACACCAGCGGAACACCCAACGGCATCACCCGCAGCAACGGCGCCAGATCCAGCAGCGCCAGCAACTCCCGGTCCGCCACCCGGAACGGCCGCATCCCCGGCAGGTGCAGGACCGGGAAACCATCCGCGTCGGTGTCCGTCCACACCACCATCGCCTCACCGGGCTCACCCTCGGCCGCCCACGGCGCACTGAAGTGCTTACGCGACGCCGTATCGCCCGCCTGGTCCTGCGTGCCCACCGCCCGCAGGTCCACACCATCCGGAGCCGGTGTGCCACTCCAGTTGTAGCCCCGGGCGTTCCCCGCCTCCTGCAGAAGGTGCGCCGGGCCGAACGCGCCCTTGGACGCGAGGTGGAAAGCGGCCAGCGTGAAGTAGTCCGACGGGTCCAGACCGGCCGCGATCGCCTGAGCCGTCAGGACCCACAGCTCCTGCTTCCTCGCCGGCGTCCACTGCTCGTCCGGGAACATATGGAGCACCCGGCGCCCCAGCTTCTCCGTGAACGCCGCATCCATGCCGCCCATCTGCCGTGCGGCACCGGCCACCGCCCAGAACGCCCACGTCACCGCCTTCTTGGTCACCGGCGTGTCCGCACCCGGCTGCCTCAGCACACTGCGCACCAGGCCCGCACCCATCTGCGTCACCTGCTTCAACGCATGCTGGATGAACAGATCCGGCATGTCCTCACCCAGCCGGGCCCCCGGCTTCAGCGCCAACACCTGAGCGGAGATGTCCAGAACCTGCCGGTAATCCTCCGGACTCGGGATCTTCCTGCCGCCCACACGCTGCGCCATGAAGGTCCACAGCTCCATCCGGAACGGTGTGAACCGGCCCAGCGCCGGATCATTGGCACGCATCGTCTCCATGGCACCAATGCCCTTGAGCAACTGCTCATACAGGCCTGGCTCCTTCTCGGCCTCCGGACCGAACACGATCCGCAACGCCCGCACCAGCCGCAGCATGGTCGCCCGCGTCTCCGGCGACACCGCACTCTCACTCGTGTGCAGCCCCGCCGTCCGCGCCATCGCATCCAGCTCATGCGGCAACGGCTCCGGAACCGCCCGCCTACGCCGCCCCGCCACACCCCCCGGTGTGTCGATCAGAATGTGCGTGTCGACATCGAAGCCACTGCTCATCAACGACCCGTCGGTCTCCAGACGGCTCTCGTTCGCCGCATGCTGAGCCAGCGACACCTCATCCAACGGATCATGCACCGCCGGCGCCGGACGGTTGTCCAACTGCGGCACCAACGGATTCCCCGCCGCATCACTGAAGCACACCTCCAGCCCCAGCCGATACCCCTCCGGCAGCTCCGCCACCTCCGGCAACCCACCGATATACCGACCACCGTCCGCCGCGGACAGCCACACCGTCCGGCCATCCCTCAAAGCCAGCTGCAGACCACCCGGCAGACCATGAGCGACATACGTGTACACCGCCGGATCCGGAGCCCTCACCTCCTCACTCACCAGCGCCGTCCGGCCACCCGACGGCATCAGATGCACCAGCTTCTTCGCATGCAGATACGACCGCATCTTCTGCTCACGGTCCCGCACACCATCCACATGCGACATCTGCCCGAACCGCTCATGACGGTCCGAAACCAACGGCCGGGACGCCACATCACTGTCCCGGAACGTCGTCCCGTCCAACGCCGTCCACTCACGGTCCCGACGCGGCGCGGACAGCTTCGTCGGGTGGAACGGCACCCACGCACCCAGCGGGTGATCGGGACCGTGATCGATCAGCGCCGGAACATGCTCGCGCTTCTTGTTGCGCACCAGACGCCCGTCACCACTGGCCGCCCACACCGGCCGGTCCAGCAGGTTGGCAACCGCCCGCAAGAACTCCAGATTCCGCTCGTTCGCCAGATACGGCACCACCAGCACAACCGGCATGCCCTTCGGCAGCTTCGCCAACTCAGGATCGCCCGCCAGCTCCGCCGCCAACTGCCCGGCGTTCAGCACCCGCCCATCCGGGAAACGCACACCACCCGGATGGTTCTCACCCCACACCGCATACGCCGCATCACCCCACGGCGCATCCGCGTCCGCCCCCGACACCTCCCTCAACGGAGATCCCGACAGCTCCTCGAAAACACGCACCCGCCCCAACCGCAGATGACGCACCTTCTCACCCGTCAGATTCCGCCCACGCGGCGCACCCGACGGATTCGTCATCAACGTCTCCGCCGACCACGAAGAACCCGACGAAGAGCCGGTCGAAGACCCCACCGCCTCACCGATCCGCAACCCCCCGACATCCGGCAACTGCGCCGACGAGGCGGGTGTGGGGGCGAAGACGATCAGGCCGTCGTCGGTGTCGGAGGCTCCGGGGACGGTGGACTGCCGGGTGGCGGCGGTCCACCGGCCCGGGGCGTTGGTGTCCGGGTCCGGGAGAGCGACGATACCGAGGGAGACGGAGGGGGCGGCGCTGGTCAGCGTCATCGGGGCGCTGTAGGCGAAGGCCGGCCGGCCGGTGTTCTGGGAGAACCGCTGCACCAGCTCCGGGCTCAGTGCCCCGTCGCCGGTGGTCAGGAACAGCACCGGATTACCGATGGGCGTCGCGCGGTACGCGGGATCCAGTGTGAGCAGGGCCAGGAACTCGTTCTCGGAGACGGGGAGCGGGGCGCGGCCGGGCAGGTGCAGCACGATGTTCCCGGCCCGGTCCACATGGACCACGTTCAGCAGCGGCATCGCCTTGCGCGGCCCGACCCAGTCCGGCTGCGCCGGAGTCCCGTCGGACCCGTTCATCACCTGGGTCCAGTTGATCCCGGCGGGCGCGGCGATGCCGGACCAGTTCACGCCCTGGACGTTCGGCCCGTGCCGCAGGAGGGCCGCCGGACCGAAAGCGCCGCTCTCCTTCAGGTGATATGCCGCCAGCAGATCACGGTCGGAGGCATCCATGCCCTCCGCGGTCGCCTTGGCCATCAGCACCCACAAGGCTTCCTGCTGCGACCGGTCCCACGCGGCAGCCGCGCCAAGGTGCAGCACCTGGCGGCCCATCGCCTCCCGCTCCGCGGGCGTCATCGACCGGAAGGTCTGGGCGGTACGGGTCATGGCCCAGAGCGTGGACGCCATGTGCCGGGGGGTGAACGCCGCCGTGGCAGACAGCGACTGCACGTAACGCGTTATCCGCTCACCGTTGTCCGCAAGCTGGTTGAGGGTGATCTGGACAGCCGGTGCCGGCACCGCTTCCGTCAGCTTCGCATTCGGATCGGCCGTGATCCGGGCCGCCGCGAAGTCGAGCAGCGCCACATACCCGGCCAGGTCGGGGGCCCGACCCGTGTGTTCCTGGACGAAGAACGCCAGCATGTCCAGCCGGAGCGGTGTGAACCCGCTGATCGACGTGTCGTTCGCCCGCATCCGCTCCAGCGCCACGATGCCGTTGAACACCCGCTCATACCGGCCACCCGGCCCACGGTGATCCTCGATCTCGTTGCCGAACACCGACCGCAGCGCCCGCACCAGCCGCAGCATCGTCTTCCGCGTCTCCGCCGACACCGCACCCGGGCCCTGATGCAGCCCCGCATCCCGCGCCAACTGGTCCAGCTCATGGTCCAGCGGCTCAGGACGGTGGTTGACCACACGCCCCGCCTCACCCGGCGCGTCGATCACCACACGGCCGTGATTGTCCACACCCGTCGGCCTGGTGACCGACGACGTCTCCTCCCGGCTCTCGTTGGAGAAGTACTGACCGAGCGGAACATCGTCCAGCGGATCATCGACATGCGGCGACGGGTTGTGCGAAGCATGCTGCTGATACGGGTCACCGTCCGACGCACCCCAGCACACCTCCAGATGGCGCCGGTGTCCCGGCGGCAGCTCACGCACCTCGGGCAGCCCCGCGATGTACCGCGCGGCATCCCGCTTGCCCAGCCACACCGTCCGGCCGTCACGCAGCGCGAGCTGCAGCCGCCCCGGCTTCCCATGAGCCGCGAAAACATAGACCGCCGGATCCGGAGTGACCTCCTCGGAACCCACCGCCTGGTGACCACTGCCGGCCGCGATCTTGTGCACAAGGCGCCGCATCGTGCGGAACGCCTTCAACTGACGCTCACGCCCCCGCAGATTGTCCCGGGCCTGCACAGATATCCGGCCGAACCGCTCATGGCCCTCATCCACCAGCGGCCGGCTGTACACGTCACTGTCACGGAACGTCGTCCCGTCCAGCGCCGTCCACACACGGTCCTCGAACGCCACCCTCCTCGCCGGCGTCTCGAACGGCACCCAGCCACCGAACGGCAGATTCGCATCAGGGTCGACGATCACGGGACGGTGCCCGCCCGCGTCCGAGTCGGCCACCAGACGGGCCCGGCCACTGGGACCCCACGCCTTCCGGCCCGTCCGCTCCTCCACCGCCCGCAAGATGGCCTGCTGCTGGTCCCCCGCGTCCGACAGCACCAGCACCACCGGCACGTCCCTCGGCAGCTTCGCCAACTCGAAGTCGGCCGCCAACGCGTCGGCGATCCCCTCCGCGCCCAGCACCCGGCCGTCCGGCAGACGCACCCGCCCGTTCTCACCCTCGGCCCAGACGACATACGCGCCATCCGGCCACGGCGCATCCACCTCCGACACAATCAACGGCGTCCTACCGGGCCGGGTCTCAATCACCCGTACCTTGCCCGGCAACACCCGATCCACCGGCTTGCCCGTCCAGTTACGCCCCTGCGCACGCCCCGACGGACCCACCATCACCGTCCGCGACGACAACATCGGATCGTTCGGGCCCGTGAAACTCCCCGACACCGCCGGAGGCTCGGGCAGGTTCACCACAGGCGCCGGCGCGGGCGCGGCCGTCCCCGGCGGCGCGAACAGGGACATCTCCGCGTCCCGCGCCGTCCCGCTGCCGAACGCATCCCCGGTGGCAGGCCCGTCCCAGGCCCGCACGCTCTGATGGCTCGGGAGGAGCGAGAACCGGGACAGTTCCAGGTCCACGCCCACCGAGCCCGCCGCGGAAACCAGCAGGAACTGCAGGGCCACCGGCAGGGGAGGCTCCGGCTGGCCGTTGGCGGCGAAGTACGAACCGATCGCGAACCGCAGGTCGCTCCAGGTCAGCGGGGACTGGATGCCGTTGGCCATCCGGGTCTGCTCCAACGCCCAGAAACCCTGCAACAACGCCTCGAACGCCGCCGTGTCGTTCTCCAGCATCGGACCGTAGACCAGCCGGACCGCCCGCACCCACCGCAGCACATCCGGACCACGGCCCCGGTCACCCGTCACCCGCTCGGCCAGCCGGCCCAACTCGGCGGTCGACGGCTTGGGACGGAAACCGGCCCACCAGTCCCCCTCCGCCAACTGCCACCGCGCCGGCACATCACCGTCACCAGGAACCAGCACCGGCTCCAGCCCACTGCCCGTCGTCCACACCCACCGGTCCAGACCGTCAGCCAGCACCTCCCCCGCCAACGGATTCTCCAACGGATCACCGATCGGCGGACCCGCCAGATCAGCACCCGTCACCACCGCGGCCGTCTCCGGAGACGCCGCCGTCAGATGACCGTCCACCGCGAACAGGAAATCCACGATCCGGGCGTAGTCGAACACCGCATCAGTGCCGTCCGACAGAGCCAGCGCGGCGGCACTCGCATCACCACGAAGACCGACCAGATGCGCCTTGCCGAACGGCAACGACTGCACCGGACTCTCCAACGGCACCGGCCCCCGCCGCACATGCGTGAACCCGGCCACATCCGGCAACAATCCGTAGGCATGCCGCCGCGCGTCCTGCCAATCCTCCGCGGGACGCGACGACACACCCACCGGCTTCCCGTCCGCGCCCCGATGCCCGACCGTCAGCACCCGGTCCAGCAGAACCCGGGACCCGTCCACCGCCACCAGCTCCGACACCATCGGCATCACCGGCGGCGTCCGCTCGGGATCGGCCAGCACCTCGAGGGCACCCCGGGCCGCCTCGACCATGGCCCGTAGCCGCGGCTGGTGCGTCGGGGGAACGGTGTCGTGAAGACCGGCCGCCTCCTCGACAGCCGCCCGAAGCGCCTGGCGCGCGGAGTCGGGCAGCGGGGTTCCCAGGGCATAGGCACCCAGCGCATGGGCAACCCTCTGGCTGTCGCCCATGGACATCAGCCGCCGTACCCCGCCGCCGGCCTTCGGCAGACCCTGCATCAAAGCCATTGAGACGAAGGGCTCAAGGCCCTGGACGACGGGGTTGTCCAGGATCCGCGCGAGGGATTCGCGAAGGACGTCCTCGGGCAGCGGGGCCCGATGCGCCAGCGCACGCTGGTACGCCTCCCGGCTGAGCCGCGACAGCTCGGCCACGGCCCGCCGGATCTCCTCGGGCGTCAACAACAAACTGTCGTAGGCGAAGTGCCGCAGTTCCGCGAGGACCAGCGGAATCTCCAGCCGGCCGTCATCGGTGTCCAGGGCCGGGAACCGGTCGTCGTCCATGTCGACCATCTGCTTCTGCGTGACGGCCTTGCCCTCGGACGTCCGCCCCGTCAGCACGGAGGTCAGGTGCTCACGAGGAGAAGGCACATCACCGATGGTCGCGTCGAAGAACCCCGGGAAGAACGGCTTGTCCGGAGTAATGGCCTGCCGGTACTTCTCCAGCAGCCTCGCGAGCACGCCGGCGAGGTTTCCGCTGATGCCGTCGTGGTGCGTGTTGAGGAAGTCCCGGGTGCGGGGCCGCAGAGCCCGCAGGACACGGTCCAGCGCGGGCCGGGACGCCACCGCCAGGGCGTTCTTGGCCATGAACGGGACCGGGGCCTGGTTGAGGATGGTGCCCGTGGGCCTGGCGACGGTATGGGCGTAACCGAACCGCAGGTAGCCATACATGTCGTCGATGTCCGGGACGGCGGAGAGGAAAGGAACGACCATGTCGGGCACGTCGCCCCGGCCCGTGAAGCCGCGCACGAACTCCGCGACGGTCTTCATCCCGAATTCCCGGCCCGACGAGTCCATTACTCCGAAGGGGCCCTCCGGCAGCCGGTCCGCCGCCATGTCCATGAGCGCGCTCAGGCCGAGGGCGGCCATCCCGGGGGTGGGCTGCACATAGGCGCGGTTCGTTCTGATGGGAGTCCGACCGACCTTGATCTTGTCACCCAGGTCGGTGGTCTTCCAGCCGTCACCGGCGGGGAGAAGAGCGGCGAGTGCGATCTCCGGCGCGGCGTCGGGCTCGTCCCTGGCGTCCAGCGCCCGCGACACCCTCTCCAGCCGCGCCAGCGTCTCCTCCTGGGACTGCCTCCGCTCTCCCGGAAGCACCGCCATCGGCCCGACGACGATCTCACCGATGAGATACGACTGCTGGACGGGCTCCGGCTCTCCCTTCGCCGGCTTGGGATAGGTCTCGTGCAGTCGGCCGTCGGCTGTCCGCCAGAAACCCGTGTGGTCGGTGACGATCTCGAACCCGGGGGCCTTGGCCAGCACCTGCTTCGCGGGAAGATCGCTCATCCCGGTGATGACGAACTTCTGGCGCTTCTCGACCTCCAGGCCGAGGGCACCGTACGGACTCCGCATCGGCGCGTCGAGTACCGCGTGTGTCGTGGAGGAGGACTGCGCGAACGCGGGCAATGCGCCGTCCGCGTCGTCCGGTCGGTCGGGGTCGATCGCCTGCCCGGCGGGGTCGATCACCACGGCCTGTGCGTCGGACGCCGCCACCTCCGGCGGGACCTCGGACACCCGGCCTTCGGCACCGGCCGAGACATCGACCCACACCACACCGTCGGTCCCGCCCAGGTTGTACGCGGCCCAGGCGTGACCCGTCAACTCACCCTGACGCCGCGCCAGAACCAACGCGGACGCGCCAGGACCCGCCGCCGCGACCGCGTCCGACACCGCGCCCCACGACCGCACCCCACGCCAGCCCGGCCCCATCACCAGCGATGACGCGGCAGACCGCTGGTCGATCACCGAATCGTCCACCGTGGCAGACGGGCGCACGCCATTCGGGTACAGCTCGTCCCGCAAGCCCCGCAGCAGCACCAGGCACCGCTCGACCGACATCCCCCGCGCCGGCCCCCGGCCCGCCACCCGGTGCACCCGACGCGTCAGCTCATCCCGGCTCAGCACCAACGACCCGGAATCCTCCGGCGCGGCCAAGCTTCGCGGTATTACGGGGGTGGGCGAGGAGAAGACCGCGTCGCCGTAGGGGGCCGTGAACAGGACGCTGGAGTTCAGGCCCTGCAACCACGCCTTACGCCACGCGCCCGGCTGCCCGGTGCCCGCCTCGGGCAGGCCGATCAGACGCAATGGCGCCGATGTAGCGCCCGACGTGGCGGGGGCCATCGTCAGCGGCCCTGTGTAGGCCCAGCCGTTACGGGCCGTCCGATTGGAGAACGCCTCCGACAACACCATCGAACGGCCCTTGTCGCCACCCGGACCGGACTGCACGAACACCAGCGGAACACCCAGCGGCATCACACGCAGCAACGGCGCCAGATCCAGCAGCGCCAGCAACTCCTTGTCCGCCACCCGGAACGGCCGCATCCCCGGCAGGTGCAGGACCGGGAAACCATCGGCGTCGGTGTCCGTCCACACCACCATCGCCTCACCGGGCTCCCCCTCGGCCGCCCACGGCGCACTGAAGTGCTTACGGGACGCTCCGTCGCCCGCCTGGTCCTGCGTGCCCACTGCCCGCAGGTCCACACCCTCCGGAGCCGGCGTACCGCTCCAGTTGTAACCCCGGGCGTTCCCCGCCTCCTGCAGAAGGTGCGCCGGGCCGAACGCGCCCTTGGACGCGAGGTGGAATGCGGACAGGGTGAAGTAGTCCGCCGGGTCCAGCCCGGCCGCGATCGCCTGGGCCGTCAGAATCCACAGCTCCTGCTTCCTCGCCGGCGTCCACTGCTCGTCCGGGAACATATGGAGCACCCGACGCCCCAGCTTCTCCGTGAACACGGCATCCATGCCGCCCATCTGCCGTGCCGCACCGGCCACCGCCCAGAACGCCCACGTCACCGCCTTCTTGGTCACCGGCGAATCCGCACCCGGCTGCCTCAGCACACTCCGCACCAGGCCCGCACCCATCTGCGTCACCTGCTTCAACGCATGCTGAATGAACAGCACCGGCATGTCCTCACCCAGCCGGGCCCCCGGCTTCAGCGCCAACACCTGAGCGGAGATGTCCAGAACCTGCCGGTAATCCTCCCGAGTCGGGACCTTCCTGCCGCCCACACTCTGCGCCATGAAGGTCCACAGCTCCATCCGGAACGGTGTGAACCGGCCCAACGCCAGATCATTGGCACGCATCGTCTCCATCGCGCCAATGCCCCTGAGCAACTGCCCATACAGGCCACGATCCTTCTCAACCTCCGGACCGAACACGATCCGCAACGCCCGCACCAACCGCAGCATCGTCGCCCGCGTCTCCGGCGACACCACACCCGGATCACGGTGCAGACCCGCCTCCCGGGCCAGCCCGTCCAGCTCATACGGCAAAGGCTCCGGAACCGCCCGCCTACGACGCCCCGCCACACCACCCGGCGTATCGATCAGGATCCGGGTGTCGACGTCGAAGCCACTGCTCATCAACGACCCGTCGGTCTCCAGACGGCTCTCGTTCGCCGCATGCTGAGTCAGCGACACCTCATCCAACGGGTCATGCACCGCCGGCGCCGGACGGTTGTCCAACTGCGGCACCAACGGATTCCCCGCCGCATCACTGAAGCACACCTCCAGCCCCAGCCGGTAACCCTCCGGCAGCTCCGCAACCTCCGGCAACCCGCCGATATACCGCCCACCGTCCGCCGCACCCAGCCACACCGTCCGGCCATCCTTCAGCGCCAGCTGCAGACCACCCGGCAGACCATGAGCGACATACGTGTACACCGCCGGATCCGGAGTCCTCACCTCCTCACTGACCAGCGCCGTCCGGCCACCCGACGGCATCAGATGCACCAGCTTCTTCGCATGCAGATACGACCGCATCTTCTGCTCACGGTCCCGCACACCATCCGCATGCGACATCTGCCCGAACCGCTCATGACGGTCCGAAACCAACGGCCGGGACGCCACATCACTGTCCCGGAACGTCGTCCCGTCCAACGCCGTCCACTCACGGTCCCGACGCGGCGCGGACAGCTTCGTCGGGTGGAACGGCACCCACGCACCCAGCGGGTGATCGGGACCGTGATCGATCAGCGCCGGAACATGCTCGCGCTTCTTGTTGCGCACCAGACGCCCGTCACCACTGGCCGCCCACACCGGCCGGTCCAGCAGGTTGGCAACCGCCCGCAAGAACTCCAGATTCCGCTCGTTCGCCAGATACGGCACCACCAGCACAACCGGCATATCCTTCGGCAGCTTCGCCAACTCAGGATCGCCCGCCAGCTCCGCCGCGAACTCCTCGGCGTTCAGCACCCGCCCATCCGGGAAACGCACACCACCCGGATGGTTCTCACCCCACACCGCATACGCCGCATCACCCCACGGCGCATCCGCGTCCGCCCCCGACACCTCCCTCAACGGAGATCCCGACAGCTCCTCGAAAACACGCACCCGCCCCAGCCGCAGGTGACGCACCTTCTCACCCGTCAGATTCCGCCCACGCGGCGCACCCGACGGATTCGTCATCACCGTCTCCGCCGACCACGAAGAACCCGACGAAGTCCCGCCCACCTCACCGATGTGCAACGCCCCGACATCCGGCAACTGCACCGACGAAGCGGGACCAGCCGAGTCTGCGAGGACCAGCTCGTCCATTCCTGTCTCGATGGCGGAGGTGCCGGAGGTGCTCTGCCGGGTGGCCTTGGTCCAGTTGCCGGGGGCGTTGGTGTCCGGCTCCGGGAGAGCGACGATGGTGAGCGGGGCCGACGGATCGGCGGCGGTCAGGTCGAGGGGCCCGCTGTAGCTGTAGGCGGGGCGGCCGGTGCGCTGGGAGAACCGCTCCACCAGCTCCGGACTCAGGACACCGGGACCGGAGGTCAGGAACAGGACGGGAGTGCCCAGGGGCGTGGTGCGCAGCGCCGGGTCCAGGTCCAGCAGCGCCAGGAACTCGTCCTCCGACACCGGAAGAGGGTTACGGCCGGGCAGGTGCAGGACGATGTCGCCGTCCTCGTCCACCTCGACCAGGTTCAGGAGGGGCTCGGGCAGCTCCGGTCCCACCCATTCCGGCACGATCTGCCGGGTGGTGGTGGTTCCGTCCGGCGCCCGCGTCACCTGGTTCACGCTGCGCCAGTTGATGCCCTCGGGCGCGGGCGTGTCGCTCCAGTAGACACCCTGGACGTTCTGTCCCTGCCACAGCAGAGCGGCCGGGTCGAACGCGCCGGTCACCTTCAGGTGGTAGGCAGCCAGCAGATTGCGGTCGGTGATGTCCAGACCCTCGGCGAGGGCCTTGGCGGTCAGGGCCCAGAGGGTCTTCTGCTTCGACAGGTCCCACGGATCCGTGTCGTCCAGGTGCAGC
The DNA here is from genome assembly GCF_052983195.1 of Streptomyces hebeiensis. Lineage (NCBI taxonomy): Bacteria > Bacillati > Actinomycetota > Actinomycetes > Kitasatosporales > Streptomycetaceae > Streptomyces > Streptomyces hebeiensis. The sequence continues at coordinate 4,291,848 of NZ_CM129812.1, read as the reverse complement.
ACACCACGGCCGTGCGCTTCCCGCTCCGCCAGCGGCAGCTCGTTGAACAGCATCTTCGCGGACCGGACCACCGCCCAGAGGGTGGACGCCACCTGCCGCGGGCTCGGCGTCTCCCCGGGGGCCAGCCCCTGCACCGTACGCAATACGGCCTCGCCCGACGCGCCGAGCTCATTGAGAGCCACCTTCACAGCAGGCGCCGCCACCGCCTCCGTCAGCTCCGCGTCGGGATCCGCGGCCAGGCGCTCCCGGGCGAAGTCGAGGAGCGACTCGTACGCGGCCGTGTCCGCCGGCCTCCCACTGTGCTGCTGCGCGTAGAAGGCCACCATGTCCCGCCGCAGCGGCGTGACACCGCTCAGCGCCGAATCGTTCGCACGCAACGTCTCCAACGCGCCGATGCCCTGGACCAACCGCTCGTACCGGCCCCCCGGCACACCCCGGTCACTCTCGACCTCATTACCGAAGAGGTCCCGCAACCCCCGCACCAATCGCAGCATCGTCGCCCGCGTCTCCGCCGACACCGCACCCGACCCCGTGTGCAGACCCGCGTCACGCGCCAGCCCGTCCAGCTCATGCGCGAGCGGCTCGGGCAGGTGCGTGACTCGACGCCCGCTCTCCCCGGTGGCCGGGTCGAACAGCACACGGTCCTTGGGCGTCATGCCGGTCTGGACGGTGGCCGAAGTGGTCTCCAGCCTGCTCTCGTTGGCGGCGTACTGACCGAACGAGACATCGCCCCACGGGTCGTCGATGTGGGGTGGCGGCGCGGCCTGGGGCTGGTCCTGAAGCGGGTCGCCGTCCGACGCGCTGTAGCAGATCTCCAGGCCCAGCTTGTGCCCCGGAGGCAACTGCCGCACCTCGCGCAGCCCGGCGATGAAACGCGCGGCGTCCTGCTTGCTCAGCCACACCTTCCGGCCGTCGCGGAGGGCGAGCGTCATCCGGCCCGGCTTCCCGTGGGCGGCGAAGCTGTAGACCGCCGGATCAGCGGTCAGCTTCTCGATCTCACCGTCCTGAAGGCCGGAACCAGCCGGAACCTTGTGCACGAGTCGCAGCATGTTGCGGAACTTCCTGAACCGCTGCTCGAACTCCCGCAGGTGATCGCCTGCGCCGTCCTCGATCGAGATCTGGCCGAACCGCTCGTGGTCCTCGGAGACCAGGGGCCGCAGGTCCACGTCGCTGTCCCGGAACGTGGTCCCGTCCAGCGACGTCCACTCCCGGTCCACGTACGGCAGCGTCGTGGCCAGCGGCTCGTACGGTACCCAGAGGCCGATCGCCTTCTTCTCGTCACGGTCGACCAGCACCGGAAGATGCGCGTTCCCCGACCCGTCACCGACCAGACGACCCTCACCACTGGGACCCACCACCGGCCGGCCCAGCAGGTTCGACAGCAACTGCAGATCCAGCGTCCGCTGCGCGAACGGAACGGCCAGCAGCACCGGCACATGCTTCGGCAGCTTCGCCAACTCGGGGTCGGCGAGCAGCACCTTGGCCAGCGTCTCCGTGTCCAGCACCCGGTCGTCGGGCAGGCGCAACCCGCCGGGATCGCCGTCCGCCGCGACGACATACGTCTCCTCCGGCCACGACGCGTCCTCCTCCGACGCGATCTTCGCCAGCGTGTTGGGTCGCGTCTCGATCACACGCACCCGACCCGGCAGCACCTGCTTCACCGGCCTACCCGTCCAGTTCCGCCCCTGCCGCGCACCCGACGGACCCGCGATCACAGTCTGCGGCGACAGCACCGGATCGGACGCACCGGCGAACGTCGCGGAGGGGGTTGGGGGTACGGGAGCAGGCGCGGGAGCAGGCGCGGGAGCAGGCGCGGGAGCGGGTGTCGGCGCGGGCGCCGTGGACGAGGGGCCGGGGGCGGTCGTGTTCGGCGGTATCCGGGTGGCCTTGGTCCAGCGGCCGGGGGCCTGGGTGACCGGGTCCGGAAGAGCGACGATGGTGAGCGGGTCCGACGGATCGGCGGCGGTCAGTTCGAGGGGCCCGCTGTAGCCGTAGGCGGGACGGCCGGTGCCCTGGGAGAACCGCTGCACCAGCTCCGGCCTCAGAACACCGGGACCGGTGGTCAGGAACAGGACAGGAGTATCCAGGGGCCTTGTGCGCAGCGGCGGGTCCAGGCTCAGCAGTTCCAGGAACTCGTTGTCGGACACATCGATCGGCGGCCCGCCGGGCAGATGCAGGACCACATCCCCGTCCTCGTCCACGTGGACCACCTTCAGGATGGGGTCGGGCTGCCCCGGTTTCGCCCACTCCGGCACGACCTGCCGGGTAGTGGTGGTCCCGTCCGGCTCGTTGACCTTCTGCTCGACGCTGCGCCAGTTGACGCCTTCGGGCGCGGGCGTGTCGCTCCAGTTGGCGCCCTGTGCCACCTGCCCCTGCATCAGCAGTTTGTCCTTGACGAACGCGAATCCCTTCAGGTGGTAGGCGGCCAGCAGGTCGCGGTTGGTGACGTCCAGACCCTCCGCGATCGCCTTGGCGGCCAGGCCCCAGATCCTCTTCTGCTTCGCCACGTCCCACGGGGCCGCGTCGTCCAGGTGCAGCACACGGCGGCCGTGTGCTTCCCGCTGCGCCGGCGGTATCTCGTGGAACAGCATCTGCGCGGACCGCACCATCGCCCAGGTGGTGGACGCCACCTGCTGCGGGCTCGGCGTCACCCCGGGGGCCAGCCCCTGCACGGAACGCAGTGCGGCCTCGCCGTACTTGGTGAGTTCGGCGAGAGACGTGGTCAGAGCCGGGGACGGCAGCTCCGTGCTGAGCTCCGCGTCGGGATCCGCGGCCAGGCGCTCCCGGGCGAAGTCGAGAAGCGACTCGTACGCGGCCGTGTCCGGGGTCCTCCCACTGTGCTGCTGCGCGTAGAAGGCCACCATGTCCCGCCGCAGCGGCGTGACACCGCTCAGCGCCGAATCGTTGTCACGCAACATCTCCAGCGCGCCGATGCCCTGGACCAACCGCTCATACCGGCCCCCCGGCACACCCCGGTCCCGCTCGACATCATTACCGAAGAGATCCCGCAAACCGCGCACCAGACGCAGCATCGTCGCCCGCGTCTCCGCCGACGCCGGACCCTGCTCCTCATGCAGACCCGCGTCACGCGCCAGCTGGTCCAGCTCATGATCGAGCGGCTCAGGCCGGAACCTGACAACACGCCCCCGCACCCCGCTCGCCGAGGCATACAGCACCCGGCTGCTGTTCGTCAGACCCGTCCGCCCCGTGGCCGCGTCAGTGTCCCGCCTGCTCTCGTTCGCGGTGTACTGACCAAACGGAACATCGCCCCACGGGTCGTCGATATGAGGCGGCGGCGCAGTCGAAGGATGGTTCCGACGCGGACTCCCGTCCGACGCGCTGAAGCAGACCTCCAAGCCCAGCCGGTGCCCCGGAGGCAACTGCCGCACCTCACGCAGCCCCGCGATGAAACGAGCCGCGTCCTGCTTACCCAACCGCACCTTCCGGCCGTCGCGGAGAGCGAACGAGATCCACCCCGGCTGCGCATGCGCGGCAAAAATGTAGATCGCCGGCTCAGGGGTGATCCGCTCGAACTCGGCGTCCTGGTCGCCGGTACCCGTCGGAACCGTGTGCAGGATCCGCCGCATGTCGAGATACGACTTGAACTGCTGCTCCGACCTCCGCAGACTCTCACCGTCCCGCCCGGTGATCTGGCCGAACCGCTCGTGGTCCTCGGAGACCAGAGGCCGCAGATCCACATCACTGTCCCGGAACACGACCCCGTCCAGCGACGTCCACTCCCGGTCCACGAACGGCAGCGTCGTGCCCAGAGGCTCATACGGCACCCAGAGACCGACCGCCTTGTCCGCCGCACGGTCGAACAGCGCCGGAACATACGCGCTCCCCGACCCGTCACCGACCAGACGACCCTCACCACTGGGACCCACCACCGGCCGGCCCAACAGATTCGCCAACGTCTGCAGATCCAACGTCCGCTGCGCGAACGGCACAGCCAGCAACACCGGCACACGCTTCGGCAACTTCGCCAGCTCCGGATCGGCCGCCAGCACCTCGGCCAGCGTCTCCGTGTCCAGCACCCGATCGTCGGGAAGCCGCAACCCGCCGGGATCACCCTCCGCCGTGACGACATACGTCTCATCCGGCCACGACGCGTCCTCCTCCGACACCGTCTTCGCCGGAGTGTTCGGCCGCGTCGCCGTCACACGCACCCGATCCGGCAACACCCGCTTCACCGGCTCACGCGTCCAGTTCCGCCCCTGCGCACCCCCCGACGGACCCGCGATCACAGTCCGCGGCGACAACATCGGATCCGACGCACCGGCGAACACCCCGGAGGCAGGGGGAACGGGGGCCGTGGCGGAGGAATCAGACGGGTCGGCGGGCGGCGCGAACGTGAGCGGCTCGTCCCTGTCGGCCCGGCGGGCGGGTCCCGAGGACACGGACTCGGTCGAGCCGAGAATGGCCAGCTCGTCCATTCCTGTCTCGATGGCGGAGGTGCCGGAGGTGCTCTGCCGGGTGGCCTTGGTCCAGTTGCCGGGGGCGTTGGTGTCCGGCTCCGGGAGGGCGACGATGGTGAGCGGGGCCGACGGATCGGCGGCGGTCAGGTCGAGGGGCCCGCTGTAGCTGAAGGCAGGGCGGCCGGTGCGCTGGGAGAACCGCTCCACCAGCTCCGGACTCAGGACACCGGGACCGGAGGTCAGGAACAGGACGGGAGTGCCCAGGGGCGTGGTGCGCAGCGCCGGGTCCAGGTCCAGCAGCGCCAGGAACTCGTCCTCCGACACCGGAAGAGGGTCACGGCCGGGCAGGTGCAGGACGATATCGCCGTCCTCGTCCACCTCGACCAGGTTCAGGAGGGGCTCGGGCAGCTCCGGTCCCACCCATTCCGGCACGATCCGCCGGGTGGTGGTGGTTCCGTCCGGCGCCCGCGTCACCTGGTTCACGCTGCGCCAGTTGATGCCCTCGGGCGCGGGCGTGTCGCTCCAGTAGACACCCTGGACGTTCTGTCCCTGCCACAGCAGAGCGGCCGGGTCGAACGCGCCGGTCACCTTCAGGTGGTAGGCAGCCAGCAGATTGCGGTCGGTGATGTCCAGACCCTCGGCGAGGGCCTTGGCGGTCAGGGCCCAGAGGGTCTTCTGCTTCGACAGGTCCCACGGATCCGTGTCGTCCAGGTGCAGCACACCACGGCCGTGCGCTTCCCGCTCCGCCAGCGGCAGCTCGTTGAACAGCATCTTCGCGGACCGGACCACCGCCCAGAGGGTGGACGCCACCTGCCGCGGGCTCGGCGTCTCCCCGGGGGCCAGCCCCTGCACCGTACGCAATACGGCCTCGCCCGACGCGCCGAGCTCATTGAGAGCCACCTTCACAGCAGGCGCCGCCACCGCCTCCGTCAGCTCCGCGTCGGGATCCGCGGCCAGGCGCTCCCGGGCGAAGTCGAGGAGCGACTCGTACGCGGCCGTGTCCGCCGGCCTCCCACTGTGCTGCTGCGCGTAGAAGGCCACCATGTCCCGCCGCAGCGGAGTGAGCCCGCTCAGCGCCGAATCGTTCGCACGCAACGTCTCCAACGCGCCGATGCCCTGGACCAACCGCTCGTACCGGCCCCCCGGCACACCCCGGTCACTCTCGACCTCATTACCGAAGAGGTCCCGCAACCCCCGCACCAGACGCAGCATGGTCGCCCGCGTCTCCGCCGACACCGCACCCGACCCCGTGTGCAGACCCGCGTCACGCGCCAGCCCGTCCAGCTCATGCGCGAGCGGCTCGGGACGGAACCTGACAATACGTCCCCTCTTCCCGTCGCCCGAGGCGAACAGCACACGATTGACGTACGACAGGCCGGTCTGGGTGGTGGCCGCGTCAAGGTCCCGCCTGCTCTCGTTGGCGGTGTACTGACCGAGCGGAACGTCGCCCCACGGGTCGTCGATGTGGGGTGGCGGCATGGCCGCGGGATGGTCCTTCCGCGGGTCGCCGTCCGACGCGCCGAAGCAGACCTCCAGACCGAGCCGGTGCCCCGGGGGCAGCTGCCGCACCTCGGGCAGCCCGGCGATGTAGCGCGCGGCGTCCTGCTTGCTCAGCCATACCTTCCGGCCGTCGCGGAGGGTGAGCGTCAGCCGGCCCGGCTTCCCGTGTGCGGCGAAGACGTAGACCGCCGGATCCGGGGTGATCTCCTCGCTGCCGTCCTGCTGGTCGCCGGATCCCGACGGAACCATGTGCAGCAGCCGCCGCATGCTGAAGTACCGCGAGAAACGCCCCTCGAAGCCTCGCCGTTCCCCGTCGTCCTCCACCGAGATCTGGCCGAACCGCCCGTGGTCCTCGGAGACCAGGGGCCGCATGTCCACGTCGCTGTCCCGGAACTTGGTCCCGTCGATCGACGTCCACTCCCGGTCCTCGGACGGCAGCGTCGTGGCCTGAGGCTCGTAAGGCACCCAGAAACCGAACGCCTTCTTCGCGTCACGGTCGACCAGCACCGGGACATGCGCGTTCCCCGACCCGTCACCGACCAGACGCCCCTCACCGCTGGGGCCCACCACCGGCCGGCCCAGCAGGTTCGACAGCAGCTGCAGAGCCAGGGTCCGCTGCGCGAACGGAACGGCCAGCAGCACCGGCACGTTCTTCGGCAACTTCGCCAGCTCCGGATCGGCGGCCAGCACCTTGGCCAGCGTCTCCGTGTCCAGCACCCGGTCGTCGGGCAGGCGCAACCCGCCGGGGTCACCGTCCGCCGTGACGACATACGTCTCCTCCGGCCACGACGCGTCCTCCTCCGACGCGATCTTCGCCAGCGTGTTGGGTCGCGTCTCGATCACACGCACCCGACCCGGCACCACCCGCTTCACCGGCTTACCCGTCCAGTTCCGCCCCTGCGCAGGCCCCGACGGACCCGCGATCAGAGTCCGCGCCGACAGCACCGGATCGGACGCACCGGCGAACGTCGCGGAGGGGGTTGGGGGTACGGGAGCAGGCGCGGGCGCGGGTGCCGGAGCAGGCGCGGGTGCCGGAGCAGGCGCGGGCGGGCCGGCGGGCGCCGTCGAAGAAGAGCCGGGGGCGGTCGTGTTCGGTGGTATCCGGGTGGCCTTGGTCCAGCGGCCCGGGGCCTGGGTGACCGGGTCCGGAAGGGCCACGATGGTGAGCGGGTCCGACGGATCGGCGGCGGTCAGTTCGAGCGGCCCGCTGTAGCCGTAGGCGGGACGGCCGGTGCCCTGGGAGAACCGCTGCACCAGCTCCGGGCTCAGGACCCCGGGTCCGGAGGTCAGGAACACGACGGGAGTGTCCAGGGGCCTTGTGCGCAGCGGCGGGTCCAGACTCAGCAGTTCCAGGAACTCGTCCTCCGACACTTCGATCGGCGGCCCGCCGGGCAGGTGCAGCGCGATGGTCCCGTCCTGGTCCACATGGATCAGTTTCAGGATGGGGTCGGGCTGCCCTGGTTTCGCCCATTCCGGCACGACCTGCTGAGTGGTGGTGGTCCCGTCCGGCTCGTTGACCTTCTGCTCGACGCTGCGCCAGTTGACGCCTTCGGGCGCGGGCGTGTCGCTCCAGTTGGCGCCCTGTGCCACCTGCCCCTGCATCAGCAGTTTGTCCTTGACGAACGCGAATCCCTTCAGGTGGTAGGCGGCCAGCAGGTCGCGGTTGGTGACGTCCAGACCCTCCGCGATCGCCTTGGCGGCCAGGCCCCAGATCCTCTTCTGCTTCGCCACGTCCCACGGGGCCGCGTCGTCCAGGTGCAGCACACGGCGGCCGTGTGCTTCCCGCTGCGCCGGCGGTATCTCGTGGAACAGCATCTGCGCGGACCGCACCATCGCCCAGGTGGTGGACGCCACCTGCTGCGGGCTCGGCGTCACCCCGGGGGCCAGCCCCTGCACGGAACGCAGTGCGGCCTCGCCGTACTTGGTGAGTTCGGCGAGAGACGTGGTCAGAGCCGGGGACGGCAGCTCCGTGCTGAGCTCCGCGTCGGGATCCGCGGCCAGGCGCTCCCGGGCGAAGTCGAGAAGCGACTCGTACGCGGCCGTGTCCGGGGTCCTCCCACTGTGCTGCTGCGCGTAGAAGGCCACCATGTCCCGCCGCAGCGGCGTGACACCGCTCAGCGCCGAATCGTTGTCACGCAACATCTCCAGCGCGCCGATGCCCTGGACCAACCGCTCATACCGGCCCCCCGGCACACCCCGGTCCCGCTCGACATCATTACCGAAGAGATCCCGCAAACCGCGCACCAGACGCAGCATCGTCGCCCGCGTCTCCGCCGACGCCGGACCCTGCTCCTCATGCAGACCCGCGTCACGCGCCAGCTGGTCCAGCTCATGATCGAGCGGCTCAGGCCGGAACCTGACAACACGCCCCCGCACCCCGCTCGCCGAGGCATACAGCACCCGGCTGCTGTTCGTCAGACCCGTCCGCCCCGTGGCCGCGTCAGTGTCCCGCCTGCTCTCGTTCGCGGTGTACTGACCAAACGGAACATCGCCCCACGGGTCGTCGATATGAGGCGGCGGCGCAGTCGAAGGATGGTTCCGACGCGGACTCCCGTCCGACGCGCTGAAGCAGACCTCCAAGCCCAGCCGGTGCCCCGGAGGCAACTGCCGCACCTCACGCAGCCCCGCGATGAAACGAGCCGCGTCCTGCTTACCCAACCGCACCTTCCGGCCGTCGCGGAGAGCGAACGAGATCCACCCCGGCTGCGCATGCGCGGCAAAAATGTAGATCGCCGGCTCAGGGGTGATCCGCTCGAACTCGGCGTCCTGGTCGCCGGTACCCGTCGGAACCGTGTGCAGGATCCGCCGCATGTCGAGATACGACTTGAACTGCTGCTCCGACCTCCGCAGACTCTCACCGTCCCGCCCGGTGATCTGGCCGAACCGCTCGTGGTCCTCGGAGACCAGAGGCCGCAGATCCACGTCACTGTCCCGGAACACGACCCCGTCCAGCGACGTCCACTCCCGGTCCACGAACGGCAGCGTCGTGCCCAGAGGCTCATACGGCACCCAGAGACCGACCGCCTTGTCCGCCGCACGGTCGAACAGCGCCGGAACATACGCGTTCCCCGACCCGTCACCGACCAGACGACCCTCACCACTGGGACCCACCACCGGCCGGCCCAACAGATTCGCCAACGTCTGCAGATCCAGCGTCCGCTGCGCGAACGGAACGGCCAGCAGCACCGGCACACGCTTCGGCAACTTCGCCAACTCCGGATCGGCCGCCAGCACCTCGGCCAGCGTCTCCGTGTCCAGCACCCGGTCATCCGGAAGCCGCAACCCGCCGGGATCACCCTCCGCCGTGACGACATACGTCTCATCCGGCCACGACGCGTCCTCCTCCGACACCGTCTTCGCCGGAGTGTTCGGCCGCGTCGCCGTCACACGCACCCGATCCGGCAACACCCGCTTCACCGGCTCACGCGTCCAGTTCCGCCCCTGCGCACCCCCCGACGGACCCGCGATCACAGTCCGCGGCGACAACATCGGATCCGACGCACCGGCGAACACCCCGGAGGTCGTCGCAGTGGAAGGGGAATCGGGCGTGCCGTCGGGCGGCGAGAGCCGGAGAGCCACGTCCCTGTCGTCCCGGCCGGACGCCGTCGACCGCTCCGCCTGCGCCGGCTCCGACAAGGGCTGTCCGCCGAACCGGCCGGAACGGGTCGGACGGGCGGGTGCCGAGGACATGGAGCCGCGCAGGGACGGCCCCTCACCGATGCCCTCCATACGGCGGCCGGTCTCCAGCGCCCTCGCGAGGCCCGGCAGTCCTGCCCACGCCTGGCTGTGCCGACGCGCCTGCTCGCCCAGTTCCTGCCGGACCACGGTCAGGTCCCGCTCGATCCCGCGGACCTCGGCCTGGATCGTGTCGTGGACCCTGGTCTCGCGCCGCAGGTCATCGTCCGCCTGCCGCACCGTGCGCTCCGCCCGGGCCACGGCCTCCTCGGCGCGTGTCAGCTCACGGTCAAGGGTGTTCTCCCGCTCGCGGGTCGCCACGAGGCCGGTCCGGAGTTCGTCGGCGCTCTCGCGGGCGGTGGTCATCGCCTCGTGGTACCGCTGACGGTGCCGGGTCGCGACCAATCCCTCGTCCCGGATGGCGTCGGCACGTTCCTCGGCCGCGTCCAGGGCGCTCCGCCGTTCGGCGGCGGCCGGGTCGGTCTCCGGGGAGGCGCCGACGAGCTGCTCGAGACGTTCCACCTCGGCCAGCGCCCGCTGCCACTGCTCCCGCAGCCGCCGCTCCTCCTCCGAAGCGGCGTCGTGCTGTACGCGCGCGTCACGGGCGGCCCCCTCCAGCCGCGCGATCTCCGCCTCCGCCTCGGCGATCCCGCCCCGTACCCCGGCGAGCTCCGTCAGGACGGTCCCGGCGGTCCGGACGGCGACGGTGTGGGCCCGGTCGGCCTCGTCATGCGCGGTGGTGGCGGTCTCCACGGCACTGTCCGCGGACTCCAGGGCCTGCCGCGCACCGGCCTGCCGCCGTACCAGCACCTCTTCCCGGTGACGTGCCGCCGCCTCGTCCCCCACCGCCTGGACGTAGGTGCCGACGGCGTTCCGTATGTCCGCCCAGGCATCGTGGGTGGCCTCGGTCGTGTCGGCGAGGGAGCCGTCGGCGTCGAACGGCCAGTTGCGCAGGCCGTGGTCGGTGCGTACGACCAGCTCGACCGGCTTCCCGGCCAGCGCGGCCGTCCGGGAGGCGACGAACAGGGCACGGGCCAGGCGGGTGCCGTCCGGGTCGGGTCCGAGCGCGAGCCACAGTTCCGCCGACGCGTCCTGCTGGTCGATGCCGTCCGCCAGCACCCCCGGCAGGTCGGTGACCGGATGCCGCGCCCAGTCCCGCAGGTCGTCCGCGTCCTGGTCGGCGAGCATCGCGGGCAGGTCGTAGATACGGGGGCCCGGGCGCGGCGGGGTGACACCGAAGCCGAGCACGTCGCGTTCCCACAGCCGGGTGGTGGAACTGCCGGTGACGTACCGGGTGCCCTCGGGGCCGTTCACCGTGATGACGGTGTCGACGAGGGTCTCGTAGCTGCGCGTGCCGCGCCGTTCCGCGGGATCGGCGGCGCTGCCGATCCGCAGGTGGGTGAACGTGGAGGCGGACACGTTGCCGCCGGTGGAGAGGGCGTGGGGCTGCTGCGCCGCCAGGGGGAAGGTGACGCCCAGCACCTGGAAGTTGCCGTCCGTCAGGCTGTAGGTGCCCTGCTGGTTCAGGGCGAAGGAGCTCGCGGCCGACGATGTCGTCGTGGAGGTGCGGACCTGCCTGCGGACCCGGTCCACGGCGACGCCGCCCGGGTCCGCGACCGTGACCGGCCGCGGGTTGTGCAGCGAGATCTCCAGGGTCGGCGCGGTGTCGGGAGCCTGGAGCGGCCAGCTTCCGGGCATCCTGGAGGTCAGGCCCGCCGCCGCACGGGACGGGTCGAGGCTGATCTCCCCGGCCTGGATCAGCTCGCCGAGCCGGACGGCCATGGCTTCCGGCGAGGCGTTCGCGGGCAGTCCCCAGGACGCGGCCATGCGCGGATCGACGGCCTCCAGCGCCTGCATGAGCTGCGGGGCGGCGTTGTAGTCGTACACCGTCGTCGCCCCGGTCGGCGCCAGACGCGCGCCGCCCGGGAACGGCAGTGCGCCCTCGGCCTGGGCCTCGCGCGGTGACAGCAGCAGCGGGTCACGCGTGAGCAGGGCGGGGGGCCGGGGCCCTACGTGCTGCCGCGGCTCGACGGCCTCGGAGCCGATGAACCGCAGTGCCGTCGCGGCCGGGACGGAGACCCGGCTGACCGGCCGGCCCCGCAGCAGGCGCCCGATCCAGGTGCGCACCCGCTGCGCGACGTCCCCTTCGAGGCCGGACAGGTTCAGCAGCCCGCCCTGGAAGATCCCGCCGGGGATGTTGGCCGGCCACTCCCAGACGAGCTGGGAGCGGACCGTCCCGGTGAAGCGGTAGTCGAGTTCGAAGTCGGCGGCACTCCCCGCACGCATCCAGAAGCGGTCCTCGTCCGTCCGGTCGGACCGGGCGGTGCGGGCGCGGGTACTGGCCACCGTGATGGACGGCCCCTCGCGGTCCGTACGGCCGGCGTCACCGGGGCGCGGATAGCGGGAGACGAGGTTGACCGTCCCCTGACGGGTCGTGGTGACGCCGGAGGATGTCGCCTTCCCCTGGGGGATGTGCGTGTCCATCTGTTCCAGGGAGCCGCCCTCGTCGGCCGGGCGGCCGCGTACGCCGCGCAGGGCGGGCGTCTGCATCATCGGCTCGGCGTTCAGACTCACCTCGACCAGTCGCGCCCCGCCGTACGCGACGTGGAGGAAGTAGAAGCGCACCTGGCCGCCGGGACCGCGGCCGGGCAGGGCGCGCAGCGCCGCGGGCTCGGTGACGCGGGCGATCTCGGCGTCCACACCGGGCAGGTGGGAGGCGTGTCCGGGCTGCATGACGCCCGGCGCCTCGTTCTCCACCAGCGTGGTCAGCTCCCGGCCCATCCGGTCCCGGCGCTCCCTGCGGTGCGTCGTGTCGTCGAGCTGGGTGACCGACAGCACGCTCGCCTTGCCGAGCTGGCGGCTCCGGACGAACTGGCCGGGAAGCGGAACAGTGAGCTGATGCTGCGTCAGGCTCGGGATTCCGGACAGTCCCTGGTACCAGGCCGCCAGGCTGGCCATGGCCTGAGCGGGAGCCACGTACGTCAACCCGCGGGGCAGGTCGATCGCGACCGTCACCGGTGCGAAGCTGCCGAGGCCGACGGTGTTCCCGGCCACGTTGCGCACACCCCACTCGACGGTCATCAGCAGCGTCAGATCGTTGCCGATCCACCGCTTGTCGCCCATCTCCTCCGAAGTACGCGCGACCTTCGTACCGGAGTTCACGGTGCTGATCTCGTCGGTGCGGCGGGACTGGGAGTACCGGCCGCCCGGGTTGGCCTGGTGGACCAGGAGGTCGGGCGGCGTCGGGGCCGACTGCAACGCCGTGAGCTGGAAGTTGCCCTGATGGGTGACCCCGACACCGCGCTGGCGGCCCGCGGTGTCGCCGGCGGTGACGCTCTGCTCGGAGTAGAGCGACTCGGAGCCCAGATTGCGAGGGTTGGTCAGGTAGCCGCTGATCTTCAGCTTCATGACCTGGTCCGCCGCCATACCGGGCAGCGTCAGGCCCTCCACCACGTACACGCCGCCCAGGATCTGCGGTGCCCGGGAGACGAGCTGGGCCGGACGGATCGCGTCGTGCCGGGCCTCGGACGCGACAGTGCCCTGGTCGTTCAGCGACGCGCCCGCCACGGCGACCGACGTCCACTTGTAGGTCGCCACCACTCCGTCCGCGGAGGTCCTGGCCGCCCAGGTCACGGGCGTCGCGGCCCAGTTGACCGCCGATCCGACCCGGTTGACCGCACCGGTCAGGCCGTCCGGCAGCGACTCCTTCACGGCGGATCCCCGCTTGGAGGCCTCCGTGGCCAGATCGGTCAGCGTCACGGAGGCACGCCGCACCGCCCGGCCCACCGGCCCCTGCCCCGGGTGTCCCGGGTAGGTGCCCGCGACGATCTGCCGCAGGGCCTCCATCAGCGCGGCGGTGGCGCGGACGGTGTCCACGGTCGCGCCCACCGGCAGCCGGGTCAGACCCGGCAGCGGGCGGCCCTGGTCGTCGACCATGTTCAGGCGCCGCCGGTCGTCCGCCGGCCCGCCGTCGGTGACCGGTTCCCGGATCACGTGTCCCGGCCGGGGCTCGGCGGGTACGAGGCTCCTGACGGGCCGGTGGGTCCGGTAGTGCGGCACCAGCAGCGTGACGTTGCCCGGCACGGTGTGCGGTGTGGCGCCCGGGGCCACCAGCTGCGTCCCGTCCGTGGCACCCGCCGTGTCCGTGCCGTCGTCGCCGTCCGTTTCCACACCGTCGGCGAAACGGACGTGCGGCTCGTCGCCGGGGCCCTCGTACAGGTCCAGGGCGAGCCTGGCGGGCACCTCGAACAGCTCGCTGCCGTTCTGGGTCGTCACGACGAGCTGGTCGAAGCCGACCGAGTCACCGGTGTTCCCGGTGTCCGTGAGCTGCCCGGTGCCCAGGTAGTCCGGGGCCGCGTTCAGTCCCCAGGAACCGTCCGCGAGGGGGATGTTGAAGCCGCCGCCACCGCCCGCGGCACCGCTCAGCGCCGTGCCCCGCTGCCGCCCGCCACTGGACTCGTACGAGCTGGAGCCGATCTGGAGGACGTCGGGCAGCCTGCGCGCGTGGACCGAGGGCCGCCCGGTGTCCCGCGTGACGGAGAACCGCAACTGCACCCGGCGGGTCCCCGAGACGGCGTTCGGCCGCTTGAACCACTCCGGCTGGCCGCCGTCCACCCCGTCCGGCGACGACGTCGCCTGGCCGAACGTCGAACGCATCTGCCGCAGCAGCCGCAGGTTCTCGAGCTGGGCCAGGACCAGCGGCTCGTCCAGCCGGAACGGCAACGACCGCCGCCGGGGCGCGAGCGGCGGCAGGAACCCTTCCTTCCGCAGCCATGCCTCCGCGCGGTCGAACATGGCGTCCGCTCCCTCGATCTTGAGGGGCGTCTCGGTGTATCCGATGCTCTCCAGGTTCTCCAGGTGCTCGGGAAGCTCCCTCACCTCTTCCGGGGTGGGCCGGTGTCCCCGCATCGTCGACCGCTGGGCGATCCGCAGTCGCAGCGCGTCATCCCACGGCCCGAACTCCCGGCTGACCTGACCGCCGCCGGCCCGGTGCAGCGTCACGGTGTAGGTGACCCGGGCGGGGGTGAGCAGATGACTGGTCTTGGTACGCACGCCGTGCATCAGCGTGGCGCTGCTGACGCTGCTCAGCCCCTCGTTGACCTGCCAGTTGACGCCGGCCTTGCCCATGATGTTGCCGCCGAACGACGACCCGGCAGCCGGGTGTCCCTCGGCGTGGTCGGTGGTGAACGACGGCCCGCCCGAGCCCTCGACCCCCAGGCCGCTGGTCAGCTTCGCCGACCGGTCCACGCTGGAGGAGTGCGCGAACCATGTCTCCAGCGTGGACTTGCCGTCGGCGCTCTTCCGCATCGGCCGGCCCGGTTCGATCACCGCGGTGAGTTCGAGCATGCCGACCGCGTTGCCGTCCTCGTCCAGCAGCGTCGGCGAGAACACCCCGCCGTCCCGCTGGAGGTGCGGAGTGCCCTGCAGCATCCGCTGGGACAGGTAGTTCTCCAGCGCGCTCGCCGAGTCCTCGTTGAGGTGTTTCAGAGAGACGAAGTTGTCGTCCCGGAGGAGTTCGGTCAGCAGCCGTCGCGGTTCGCCGACGCTGTCGCCACCCCACAGCGGCAGGTCGTCCACGCCTCCGTGCTCCGGCAGGTCGGCGGAGTCGGCGCCGTCGAAGGCGAGGTGCTCGTGGAACCAGATCGTGAGCGCGCCATGCGACTGCTCCGGCTGCCAGTTGCCGACCGGATCCTCGCGGGGGGTGTCCACCCGGACCTGCCAGCGCCCGTCGACATCCAGGGGATGGGCGGGTTCCTCGGCCTGCTGCTTGCTCGTGACCAGGAAGGTCTCGGCGACGGTGATGGACTGGGCGAGCTGGTTGTGCGTCGCGGACAGGTTGACCGTGCTGTCCCCCCAGCGCAGCGCTCCGGGCGCGAGGTGCGGGAAGATCGCGCTCCAGGGCACCGATCCGGTGCGGACGGTCCCCGAGCTCTCCCCGCTCAGGGACGTCGGTCCGCCCGCGGCCCGGAGCTCCACCTGCATGTCGGGCAGCGTCGGGGGGCGCTGATCGCCGTTCCGGCCGTACTTCGCGGACGGCCCGACACCGGCGTAGGCGAGCCGTACGTCCACCGACCGGTCGCGGCCACCGTGCCGGACGGTGATCCGGTGGCCCTGCTCACTGCGCAGGTACGGCCGGTTCAGCTCGACTTCCTCGGCGCTCAGCACATCGCTGAGCTGAGTCCGCAGCTCCCGGCCCTCCGAGGTGTCCGGGTCGGCCCCGAGAGCGCCGATGACCTGCGCGTACAGGCCCTCCAGGACGGAGTCCGGGGTCGGCTCGTGGATGACGAGTCCGACATGCCCGTCGTACTGGCTGCCGTGGGTACGCGCATACTCCGACAGTTCGCCGGGCGTGGACCCCTGGGGCGGAACCACCGTCGGCTCGGACTGGACCATCTGCGCGGACTGGACCGTGTCGGTGGCGCGCGACCCGTCGGCGGAATCGCCGACCGTCGGCTGAGTGGAAGGCGGGGTGGTGGTGGGCGTGGTGGTAGGTGCCTGGCCGGGGAAGGTGTGGAGGGTGCCCTGCTCGCCGGAGGTGCCGGGCAGGAGGGCCGGCTGCCGGCTCTGCCAGTGGGCGACGTCCTGCCGTGCCGGATCCCCCGCCAGCACGATCACGCTCCCGTTGCGCGACGGGTCGAAGACCGGGGCGCTCGGAAGCTCGGACAGCACGGTCGTGCGCGCCGTGCCCGAACGGCCCGCGACATGCTGGGCGAGGCCGCCGGGGTTGTTGTGGGTGCCGACCATGAGGAGCGGCGCGGCCAGGGCGATCTGCTGGTTGACGCGGTCGTGACGCAGCAGCGCGGCGATCTCGCTGCCCGGCACCCACCGGCTGGAACCGTCCGGCCACGGCATCGACAGATGACCGTTCGTGCTGTCCGCGTAGACCACGTACGCGTTGGCCGCCGAACTGGACGGAGCCGCCGGCCAACCGGGGGCGTACTGCGTCCCGTTCTCCACCGACCCGTCCGGCGAGACGACATAGCCCTGGGTGGCGATGTCGCCCATGACCTGCCGGCCGGTCCAGTTGCGGCCCATCGGCACGCCACGGGTCGTGAGACGCGTGCTGTCGTCCAGGAAGCCATGACGCACCAGGTCCCACGCGGCGAGGTCCGCCGGGTCCGACGGGTCGAACCCGGACACCGCGGCACCGGCCATCAGCCACAGCAGCCGCTCACCGGCCTGGTCCGCCGACAGGTCCACCGAGGCGGGCAGGTGCAGGACCTTCTTCGCCAGCGCCACCGGGTCCGACACGGCCCGCAGCGCTTCCGCGCCCTTGACCGTGCCCCACACCAGCCGGCTCACATCCGCCTGCGTCACCGCCTGCCCGGCCGGCAGCCGCAGCACGTCGGCGGCCAGCGCGGAAAGGTCCTGCCCGGCCAGCCGCTTGAGCGCCCAGTCGAACGACGGCAGCTGCGTATACGCGTGCAGCGTCAACTGGCCGCCCTGGGCCTCATCCGCCTTCCGCGCCGCATCGAACAGCACCCGGCGGATATCGTCCGGGGGCGGCGCGTCATTACTGGTCCGCTGATGACGCGCATGCACGGCCAGGTGAAGGTGGTGCAGGGTGAACGGGCCCGCCACCCGCAGGTGCCGATCCGCCCGCCGCATGTTCTCCAGCGCGCCAATACCCCGCAGCAACGCCCGATACTCGCCCTGCGGATTCGCCTTGTCGGCCTCGACCTCCGCACCGAACGACCGACGCAGGGCCCGCACCAACCGCAACGCCGTATCCAGAACCTGCTCGGAGGCCGGGCCCGAGTCGGAATGCAGCCCCGCCCACCGCGCCATGCGGGTCAGCTCGGCCACAGCCGGATCCGGGGGCAGCAGACGCCGGACACCCCGCTCGCCCGAGGGCCCGGTCAGCACACCCGTCTTCGGATTCGCACTACGCACCAGCACATGGACGCGGTCCACCGCGAGCACATCGGCATCACTGCCGTTCGCCACACCCTGTGCGTAAGAGGTCGTGCCCAGAACATCGAACACGTACGGCGGCGTTCCCGCGTCCGTCAGATACGGCAGATCCTCCGCGAGCGCGTCGGCCCAGCACGACCCCAGATCAATAACAGCCTTGGGACCGAGCTTCTTCATACTCGGCCGGCGGGTGATGAACCGACCCGTCTCGACACCGCCCACCTGAACCGGCGGACGGCCATCCGTCACCTCCATCACCCCGCGCATCGGCATTCCGTGCTGCGAGAAGTGATAAACCGGCCGCCCCGCCTCGAGAAGCGGCTCCGCCTCGCCAAGCGCCCGCTCCGTCACCGGGTCGAACTGCGAGAACTCGGAGATCTCGCTCAGAGCCTCAAGCATCGGCTCATTCAGAACAAGGTCAGGGTCGGACATGGTCACACGACCGAACGACCGGCCGTCCTCGGCAATGGTCCGCGTTTTGATCGAACTGTCCGGGAGCACGGTCCCGTCCAGAGCGGTCACAAAGCCCTCGTCCGGAACCCCACTCGGGCCGAGGTCATTCGCGTCGCTGCCGAACCAACCGCCCAGAGGAATCCCCTGCGCCCGCTGATTCTCAATGACGATCCTGCTCAACCCGGACGCCGCGTCATGGACCAGGCTCACCAGACCGCTGTGCGCCCAGATCCCGTCCCGCCCTGCCCGGAACGCCAGCGTCCGAGGCATGGCCAGGCCCTGGTCACCACCGTGGTTCAGCACGAGCACGACCGGCGTCCCGGCCGGGAGCCCCGTCACTCCGGGGTCACGCGCCACCAACTCCACGAATTCCTGCCACGGAACCCGCAACTCGCCCTGACCCCAAGGAATCAGAACGTGATCGTGGCCACCATTGGCCACCACCACATACGCACCACGGCTGTTGTCCCACATCGGCTCGAGCGGACCCTGGAACTGGCCATTACGTCGCTGCCACACCTGCGACGTATCCACCACACCCACCGGCTGCCCAGTGAGATTCAACCCCTGGTACGAACCATCTCCCAACACAATATGACGCTCATGGTTCAACGCGCCATTGGCCGCCACATGATACGAACCGAGTGACATGACACTCGACGACCAGCCGGCGACCATGGCGTTCTCCACCAACGCGAACAACGCGGTACGTGAATTCGCGTCCACCACCGCACCGTCACCCAGGTGCAGAATCCGCCGCGCCAGCCCGTCGACGTCGAAAACACCACCGGGATTCTCCAGCAGCCGCAACCGCTCCAACTCGGCCACGGCACCCGAATACTGCGGCGACACCACCTCGGCCGTCACCCGGCCCGAACCACCACTCCCCACCCGCACAGTGATCCCGAAGGAATCCGCGAAATCACCCGCGCCCAGATCCTCCAACGCCCGCGTCAGATAATCCGAGAACAACCCCGAAACCGCGTCCACACGATCCCGAGCCGAACGCCCACCCCGGCCGAACCCCGTCAACACCACCTCAGGCGCCGACAACCCCGCCCGCAGATTCAGCAGCCCCGCCGACGCGACCTCACTCGCCAACGCCTTCAACTCACGACGCTCGTCCCGGCCCACCGAAGACGAACCCGCATCAAACCCCACCACCACCGGGGAAGACCCGGGCGCGCCACCGAGCAGACGCGGGGGCAGGCCCAGCTCACGCCGTACCCGACCCGCCAGTTCCACACCCGAAACGGCCTCCGCGCCATGTACGGCGAGGTGTTCGGCCACCTGTCGCACGGCGTCGCGGAAGTCGCCGCGCGCATGGCGTGAGTCGGCGAGCACGGGGTGCAGCTCCAGCGGCAGCACCAGCGACGTCGCCCGCCGCCAGGCTTCGGCCGGGTCCGTGCCGGCCGGGACCCCGGACGCCTGGAACGTCGCGAGCGCGAAGTCTCCGTAGGCGTCCCGCCAGGTACGGCGGGCGGCGCGTGCCGCGATGCCGTCGAGCGTGTCGGTCCAGGGCCCGGGCCGGTTCATCAGCAGCCGGACGTGGCTGACGGCGTCGAGCCCGCTGTCCCGGACGGAAACGAATCCGTTGAGGGCGACCTGGAGCCCGGCGGGGCCGTCGTTCAGTGTGACGCCGGCGGCGGTCAGTTGGTCCTTGGTGACGGTTTCGTCGAGTGCCAGTCGCGGCGGGTCGTCGGGCAGGTCGTCCGCGGTGACCAGGGCGGCGGTGAGCTGCCGTTCGGCGTCCGTACGGCTGACACGCGGAACGATCGCCGCCACCGCGGCGTCGACGGCGGTGTCCGCGCCGAGGTCACGCAGCCTGTCCACGGCGGCGTCGAACCGCCGCTGGGCGTGTTCGACGTCCTGCCACGCGTCGTACAGTCTGGCCGCGTCGTCGGTGCCTCCCCGGCCGCTCTCCACGCGCTGGTTGAGGACGCCCGCGGTCCTGACGGCCTGGTTGAAGGCGGTGAGGGCGTTGTCGTGCTCCTGGCGTGCTTCGTCGATGGCGAGGTCGACCGCGAAGGTGTCGGTGACGTCGGTGATGTCGGCCGGGATCGCATCGCCGATGGAGTCCGGGCCGAAATCCGTGCTCCTGCCCTTGCCCTTGCCCGCGCCCGAGGACGCGCCCGGTCCCTGGCCCGTGCCCTGGCCCATGCCGGGTTCGAGTGCGTTGGCGGGAGGCGGCGGGGTCTCGTCGAGAGCCGGCGGCGGGTCGGTGTCCGACTGCTCCTGGTCCGTGCCCGTCACGGCGGCGGTGCCCATGGCCGAGGTGGTCCGGACAGGGGCGGGAGGCGGGATCGGGCCGGCGGGGTCCGACTGCTCGGGTGCCGGCATCCGCGGTGCGCCGGCGGGGTCGTCCATGCCGCTGAGGGGCCGGGTGCCGCGCGCGGAGAGCGGGTGGTCGATGACGGACGCACCGGTACCGGTGACGCTCTGGATGACGTCCTCGATGGTCCCCAGATAGCTCAGCGGCACGGCGGGCGCCGGATCGGGCTGCCGGCCGGGGTCGGCCATGAGGTCTTGGCTGTCGCTCTGTCGCACCAGCCGGCGGAACACCGCCTCGGCCGCCCGGCCCCGGTCCGGCACGCCCGCGTAGTTCAGCAGTTTGTGGAGCACGGCCGCGTCGTCCCGCGCCTGCCGCTCCGCCGTTTCGTCCGGGGAGGCGGCGGGGTCGACGGTGTGGAGTCGCCAGTTCAGCTGGTCGGAGTCGTCCGGCCGGGGTGTCCGGCTCAGCTCGATGGCCTCGGAGTGACCGGGTGCCGACGTGAGCGTGAGGTCGATATGAAGCTGGTCACCCGATCTCGGCAGCAGCAGACCGTTGTTCAGGCGAGAGTTCAGGAGCGTTTGCATCCGGTTCTGGAGCCCGGCGAGTTCGTCCTGGGCGAAGCCTTCCCCGGCGCGAACCGGGAGGTGGAGGGACACGTTGCTCATCCAGCGGCCGTCGTCGGCCTGGATCCGCTGGACCCACATCCGTACGAGGGTCTCCCGGCTGTCGAGCGGTCCGGGACCGGGGTTCTGGTCGGAGTTCCGGCCCGGGGCGAGGTCCGGGGCCGGGTCGATCCGTTCGGTCCGCACCGGGACGGCGGGCGCGTCGTGGCGCCCGGCCCGCCACTGCTCGGGCCGGACCGGATCGGCGACCGGCGCGGCGAGTTCCGGCGTCCGCGCTGTGGACGCGTCCGCGACGGTTTCGCTGTCGCTGTCGGTGTCCGTGTCTGTGTTGGTATCGGTGCTGGTGCTGTCGGACGTGGCGTCACCGGTCGTGGCGTCACCGGTCGGTGCGTCGCCGCCGACGGTGCCCGTGCGCGGTCCACCGGCCAGGTCCGTGCCGGCCGGCTGCGGTGGCGCGGGCGGCGCGGCGGACTCGTCCAGTCGCGGGGCGTCGGAGGACGTGCGCAGTCCCGGCGGCGGGGCCGGGGCGCCGTCGGGCCCGGTCGTGTCCGTGTTCGTGTTCGTCCCGAGGTCCGTGACGGTGTCGTCCGTGACGCCCGGGGGCGGCGGGGTGAGCGACCGCTCCGTACCGTCGGTCAGCTCTTGCTGACTGTCCTCGTCCTGGTCCGTCCGCTGGTCCGGCAGGTCGGTCGGATCGGTCAGGTCGATCAGGTCGCCCGGGTCGTTCAGGTCGGTCCGCGAGGACTGCTGCGACTGGTTCCCCGTACCGGACGTCCCCTGCGGCGCACCGGGCTGTGTGCCCTGTGTCCCGGGTGCGGGCGCCGCGGCGTTCGGGCCGGTCGAGGTGCTGATGGGTGCCGGCGGCGCGACGGAGCCGGATTCGGCCTCGGACACCGGCGGGGCGCCCTGCACCTGCTGGTGCGGGTTGTCCTCCAGGCCGGGCTGTGCGTTCGCGTTCCGGCCGGACGTGCCGCGCCCTGGCAGGTCCTCCTGATCGGTGGAATCGTTCCGGACCTCGCGTGTCCCGTCCTGACCGATCGACGCGTCGTCGTCGAGGTCGGTCTCCAGGCCCATGTCGCTGAGCCCGTTCGTGCTGCTCAGGTCCGGGGTGGTGGAACTCTTCGGCGCCTGGATCCCTTGCGGGAGGTCGCTCGGCGACCTCAACGGGTCCGAGGTCACACCACGTGTCGGATCCGGCGTGAGGTCCGGCGACTCATCCGGCGTGAGGTCCGGTGTGAGGTCCGGTGTGAGGTCCGGTGTGAGGTCCGGTGTGAAGTCGGGGGTGAAGTCGGCGTTCGAACTGGACGAGGGCCCGGCGTTGCGCGCGGACGTCGGTCCGGACGTCAGCGGGTTGGTGTCCGGAAGGGACGAGGCCGGGGAGTTGGAGGGCGAGAGCGACGGCGAGTTCGGCGACGACGTGGGCGGCGGCAGATACGGGACCTGCGACCCACTCGTGCTGTTGAGGTTGTTCGTGCTGTTGAAGTCGTTCGTGCTGTTGAGGTTATTCGTGCTGTTGAGGTTGTTCGTGCCGCCCGGCGTCCGCGGGCTGAAGTCGGTGGGCCCGGACAGCGGGTCGGAGCCCCCGGTGGGCAGTGTGTTCAGTGTGTCCGGGTTCAGTGTGTCCGGGGACGAGTACGGCGGCGGCGGAGGCGAGTACGGGGGCGGCGGGGGCGTGTTGAGGCCGCTGCCGATCCCGTCCGGGAGATCGGACGAGACGGTCGTGTTCGGAAGGGGGGCCGGACCGGGCGTGAACAGGTCGCTCTTCACCGTCGTGCCCTTGGCGTCCGCACCGCCCGGGCTCACGTACGGCTTCTCGGACACCGGCGGCTTCGAGTCCCCGGTGCCCAGCGGGTCGTTGGGACCGGGAAGCTTGTTGTAGTCGGTGAACTTGTTCTTGTCGTTGAAGTAGTTGTTGTAGATCTGGATGGCCCCGGCGCCGATGGCCAGCCCCGCACCCAGGTCGAACACGGTGCTGGTACCGGACCCGACGAAGGTCTCCCACTTGAACTCCCACTTGTCGTAGAAGGCCCCGTTGATGATGACCTCGGCCGCGCTCTCCGCGGTACCCCCGACCACGAAGGCCGTGACGACCACCGGCGGACCGTTCACCAGCCCCTTGAACAGCAGACTGTCCCGGTTGATCTTGAACTTGTCGAACACATCCCCGAGGATGTCCTTGAAGAAGTTCTTGATCGGCTTCAGGATCTTCTCGAGGAACTCCATGAAGCCGGCGGTGAGCGCACCGAACGCCGCCGCGACCCCGACGTCGAACCAGTCCACCCCGCCGGGCCTGCGGCCACCGGTGTTCAGACCCATCTGCGCCAGCCGGACCGCCAGCGTCTGCATGGCCTCCTGGATCGCCTCCCCGAGGGTCGGCGCGATGTGCGACATCCGCACCAGCCGGTCGACGATCATCAGGATCGCCAGCTTGCTCCGGGCCCTCGCCAGGAACATCTGCGACACCGACGCACCACCGGTGAACGCCATCAGCGCCGCGAGAATGGCCAGCTCGGCGATCAGCAAGATGATCTCGGAGATGATCTCCCACTTCGACCCCTGGATATTCTGGGAGTACTCGACCTGACCATTGGCCATTTCGTCCAGCTTGAGCAACAACTGCTGAACGGGGTCGCCGCCGTTGGGCATATCGGTGAGCATCCGCACACTCTCGATGTACGGCTGCGCCACCTCCGGCGGCAACGCCTCCTCCACCATCTGAATCGTCTCCCGCGCGGCAGAGCGCAGGTCGATCAGACCCCTCTGAAGGGCAAGGTAGAGATTACGACTTTCCCACGCCAGATTCTCCCTGGCCTGCAAAGGCATTTCGCCCAGCAGGATCCAGAGCATCGTCCGGACGTCCGGCGGAAAGTCGATCTCCTCCACTTAGTGCCTACCGCCCCCGGTGGAATCCCCGCCCGGTCCCTCGAGGCGCGACTGCTGCTTCGCGATCTCCTCATTGGCGTAGGACTGCACGCCCTCGATCTCCCGCGCGTTGCTCAAGACCGCATGCCGGAGCGACGAGAACACGAGACCCGCCGAGTCGAGAAATTCGATGCACGCGTTGTTGTTCTCGTCGTACTTCGGCCGGACCTCGACGGCGAAGTCGTCGTTGAACCCCGCCCAGGGCCGGTAGGTCTGACTGTCGGAGACGAAGTTGTCACGGATCTTGTTCACCCTGTCGGGCAGATCCGCCATCATCTCACCACCCCGCCGCACACGGCCGGGATCCGCGATGAACTTGCCCATGAATTACCTCCCTTGATTCCTCTGTGAAACGTCAGTCCTCGAAACGCCGGTCTTCGAAAACGTCAGTCCTCGTGGATCTCGTCGTGCAGACGGGACCTCGAGCGCCTGCCCCCGCCGTCCGGGCCGTCGAGTGCCGAGCCGAAGGCCCGGTCCCAGTCGATGTCCACGCCTCGGATGCCCGTCGGGCCGCCGCTCGCCTGCGTCAACGGCGCGAAGACGTCCATCACTCTACGGGCCATCTGCTCGCGCCCCACCTGCACGGCCTCCATGACGGACGCCGCGAGTTGAGGACCCGTCATGTTCCGGTACTTGTTGTCCGGGAACTTCAGCCCCGTCAGCTCGCCCTGCGCGCCCACGGTGACCTCCACCGCGCGGTCCCGTGAGCGGATCGTGGCCGATGCCTGGCTGAGTTCGTCCTCGGCGCGCGCCACGGCCTCCTGCACGGCCTCCAGCTCGGCCATGGCCTGGGACAGCTTCTTCTCCATCGACTCGCTCAACGGTCACCTCTCCACCTGCTCGTACGGGATTCTGCCGTACACGCGTGCGTCATGCGAACTTTTCCATGTGTACCGGCAGTTGCGGCGGCCCGTCGGCCGCCGCCGTGCCGGTCATCGTCCGATCACCGCGGGCGCGCCGCCCTCGTCCGTACCCCATACGTCGTCGTCCTCCGGCACCCACGATTCGCGGGCGCGGTCGCCACTCTGCGTCTGGGTCTGCTGGCCGGGCGCGCCGCCACCGCCGCCACCGGCCATCGGCGGGAGGAACGGCGTACCGCCCGCGGTGGGACCGCCGGCCGCCACGCGCACCTCGTCCTCCGCGTACCGGCCGTTCCTGGCGGGAGCGCCGGCGCCGGGCCGCGGGCGGCGGTTGTTGACCACGTTGCCGTCGATGACGTTACGGACGCGCTCGCCGGAGTCCGACTGGCCTCCGCCCGCGCCACCCATACCGCCCATGCCGCCACCCATGCCACCGCCCATACCGCCGCCCATGCCGCCCATGGGTGCGCCCGGGCCGCCCATTCCGGCACCCGGACCGCCCATGCCGGCGCCCGCGCCGGCCATGCCCGCGCCCGCGCCGCCCATACCGGCGCCCCCCTCGCCGGGGAGACCCGGGAACGGTCCGCTGTTCAGGAACGGACGGTTGTGACTCGGGGTGTTCGACTCGGCGGACGTCCCGCTGCCGGCCAGGGGCGACTCGTAGGGGTTCTCGTCGAACAGCTCCTCCTCGTAGGAGGGGAAGTCGTAGGAGGGGAAGTCGTACGACGGAGGCGTGGGGAGCGAGCCGTTGTTGAGGTGGCCGGAGCCGAAGGAGGACGGGTTGTTGTCGTCGAGGTAGCCGGAGACGGACGAGCCGTCCGGTCGCGTGATCGTGGTGGTGCCGGTGTCCGGGTTGATCTTCTGGGTGGTGCCGTCCGGGTACTCCATGACGACATTTCCGCCGTCGTCCAGGTGCGTGGTGCTGCCATCGGGGTTGGACAGCAGGTCACCGGTGTTGAGCGGGCCGGAGATGGTCGAGCCGTCGGGGCGGGTCAGGGTCGAGGAGTGGGTCTCCGGGTCGATCGTGATGGTGGAGCCGTCGGGCAGGTCGGTGATCACCCGGCCGTTGGAGTCGATGCGCGACTCGCCGCCGCCGGGAACGTCCAGGATGCTGTCGTTGACGGGCCCGGAGATGCGGTTGGACTGCAGATCGGGCAGGTCGGGCAGGTCGCCGTTGCCGTTGCCGAAGAGGTCGCGACGGGTGCTGTCGAACTTGGCCTCCGCCTCGGCCTGCTTCTTCTCCTGCTCCTGCCGGAGTTCCTCCTGCTTGGCCTCGGCCTCGTTCTGCCGCTGCTCCTGCTCCGACCGGTACTGCGCCTCCTTGGCCTCCTGCTCCTTGCGGATCTCCTCCTGCTTCTGCTCCTGCTCCGCCCGCTGCTGTTCGGCCTTCGCCTCCTGCTCGGCCTGCTTGGCCTCGGCCTCCTTCTCCTTCTCCGCCTGCTTGGCCTCCTGCTCCGCCTGCTTCTGCTCGGCCTTCGCCTCCTGCTCGGCCTGCTTGGCCTCGGCCTCCTTCTCCTTCTCCGCCTGCTTGGCCTCCTGCTCCGCCTGCTTCTGCTCGGCCTTCGCCTCCTGCTCCGCCTGCTTCTTCTCCTGCTCGGCCTGCAGCTGCTCCTGGCGGTCTTCCGACTCGGTACGGATGCGGTCCTGCTTGGCCTCCTGCTCGGCCTGCTTGGCCTCGGCCTCCTTCTCCTTGGCCTCCTGCTCGGCCTTGGCCTCCGCCTCCTTCTGCTCCTGCTTGGCCTCCTGCTCGGCCTGCTTCTGTTCCTGCTTGGCCTCCTGTTCAGCCTGCTTGGCCTCGGCCTCCTTCTCCTTGGCCTCCTGCTCGGCCTTGGCCTCGGCCTCCTTGGCCTCCTGTTCCTTCTTGGCCTGGTCCTGCTGGGCCTTGGCCTGGTTCATCTGCGTAATCTGCATGTTCTCGGCACGGGCCTGGGCCTCGGCCTGCTTCTTCTCCTGCTCGGCCTGCTTGGCCTCCTGCTCCTTGCGGATCTCCTCCTGCTTCTGCTCCTGCTCGGCCTGCTTCTGCTCCTGCTTGGCCTCCTGCTCGGCCTGCTTGGCCTCCGCCTCCTTCTCCTTGGCCTCCTGCTCGGCCTTGGCCTCCGCCTCCTTGGCCTCCTGCTCCTTCTTGGCCTCGGCCTCCTTGGCCTCCTGCTTGGCCTCCTGTTCGGCCTGCTTGGCCTCGGCCTCCTTCTCCTTCTCCGCCTGCTTGGCCTCGGCCTCCTTCTCCTTCTGCTCCGCCTCGGCCTTGGCCGCCGCCTCCTTGGCCTCGGCCTCCTTCTCCTTCTCCGCCTGCTTGGCCTCGGCCTCCTTCTCCTTCCGTTCCTGCTCGGCCTTGGCCTCCTTCTCCTTACGCTCCTGCTCCTCCTTCTCCTTCTGCCGCTCGGCCTCCGCCTTGGCGGCCTGGTCCTTCTGCCACTGGATGAACTCCTCCTGCTTCTTCGCGGCCTCCTCGGCGGCCTTCTTGGCGTCGTCCTCCTTCTTCTTCGCCTCCTCCTCCGCGACTTCGGACTTGTCCTCCTTGTAATCCGACGCGAGGGTGCCGCTGGTGCCCCGGGATTTCACGGATCCCAGGTCGAAGTTGCTGTTGCTCCAGCTGTTCTTCACCTTTTCCATGGCCGTGATCGCGGCCGCGTCGAGATTGTCGACGACGGTCTGCCGCCACATCTCGACGGCCTTGTTGCCGATGTTCAGCCAGGTACCCAGATCCTTCAGGTCGCCGAACTCCTGGGCGTCGGCGTGCAGGTCCTTCTTGCCGTCGCCCGAAATCGCATCGATGGCGGCCTGGTTTTTGAAATGATCCTCCGCGATGTAGTTCGTGTAGAAGGACTCCCCAACGGCCTCGATCTCATAGGTGATCTTCGTAAGATTGTTGTCCCACACATACTTCATCACCGCCGACAGCAGCTTGTGCAGCACAATCAGCGGGTTTCCGTACTCCCACTCCCACTTCATCCACACTTGGTGGAGATCGATCACCGCCTCCCTGAAGGCCTTTTTCGCCTCCCGTATCTCTTCCCCCTGCTTCGAATAGCCGGACCTACCCGAACTCATGTCCTCCGCATAGTCCGTGTACTGCTTGTTGATCTTGTTGATGAGATCCCAGAAAACGCCCGCCGCCGTGCCCCGCCACGCCTTGTCCTTCTCCTTGCCCAGCCTGCTCTGCCACTCCTCCACCACCCCCTGCTGAGTGGCGAAGAACTTGGCGACCCGGTCGAAGGCGCCGGCCACCGTGTCGAAGTTGGCGAGGGTGACGGAATCGGCGTCCGCCACGTCCTTGCCGCTCCAGCTGAAGCCGTAGGTCCCCAGCGCCTCGTCGTTGCGCAGCTTCTCCAGGGCCAGCCCGGTACCGAAGGCGTACTGGGTGAGCGGCGCGGTGTCCCAGGTGGGCTTGCCGTCCATCCCCAGGTGATTGTCGATGCTGCTGGAGAACTTTCCGCCCTCGAAGTACCCCTGGGTCGGGAGCCTGCCGTCACCCTTGTTGCCGAGCAGCGTGATGCGCGCCTTGTGCATCGTCACATCGGAGCCCTCGGCACCGCTCTTCGAGTAGTAGAAGGGGATGACGAAGTCGGTGTTGTTGATCTCGGAACCGGCGTTCTCGTACAGCCAGTTCAGGTCCTCGGTGTCGACATAGTCGACATAGCCCATATCGGAGATCTCCACCTTCATCAGCGGAATACCCTCGTTACCGACCAGCGTGTCGAAGATTTCGGCCCTGGGCGGCGCCTTGTACCCCGTGAAGAAGCCGACCGCCTCGGCCCACTTGTCGTTGCTGGTGAGTTTGTCGGTGATCTTGGTATCGTCGAGCGCCATGCCAGGATGCCTTTTCGGTCAGGGCGGATGGGGGGGGAGAACGGGCGGGGCCAGGCGGTACGGCGTTACGCGGCCGCGAAGGAACAGCGGCCGCGCGGGTGGGCCGACGGCCGCACCTACTCAGTCCTCGTCCTCGTCTTCATCCTTGTTGTTCGAGCCGCCGCCACTCTCGGAGAGCACGTCGTCCACGCCCTCGAAGAAGTTGACTATCTTCTTCCCGTCGATCTTCCCCAGGTTGTCCTCCTGAGTCGTGAAGATCTCCTCGATGGTGTCCTCGAGGTTGTCCTCGATCTCCTCGAAGAGCTCGACCTGGAGCTTGAGGATCTCGTCGACCTGGTCCACCAGCGCGTTCAGTGACTTGATCAGGTAACCGCCGTTGGTCCGGCCCTCCTTGTCGAGCGCCATCGTCCCGATCGCGAGCGGCGTCTTCTGCCCGTCCCTGAAGCCTATTGCCTTGTTCGCCCCGTCCTCCCCGCCCTGAAGATTGGGGATCGCCGGTATCTCCCCATCGTCCTCCCTCATCTTCTTGACCTTGGTGAGGAACTCGCCGACGTCGTTGGTGAGAAAGTCCTGCAGCCAGGCCTTGTTGAGATTGAGCGTGGGGCCGTTTTCAGCCATTGCCTACTTCTCCTGCTTCCATGGGTTTCCGCCGGCTTCGGGGCGGCCCGCCGACCGCACGGCGCGGAACGCGGGACGGAACACGGGCGGCGACGCGCCGCCCTCACGACAGCGGGCGGCCGTACGCGTGAGGCACACGCGGACGGCCGCCCGGGGAAAACAACGGGTGTGTCGCCCGCGCGGTCAGCTACCGACGCGCACGGTCTGCCACAGCGACGTCAGCGACTTCTCGCTGTACTGGTAGCTGTCGGAGACATCGGTCAGCAGGGCCGAGTTCTGGGCGAGGATCCGCTTCATCTCCTCGACGGCGTTGTTCCAGGCCGCCTGCTTCTCGGCGTACACCTCCTTGTCCTCACCTTCCCAGGACTTCTGGAGCTCCTGGAGCTCCGCTTCCAGGTTGGTGAGGATGCTGTCGATCGCCTTGGTCTGCTGGACCATGTCGTCGGCGGCGTTCTGCATGTGGGAGTAGTCGACGTAGATCTGACCGTCGGTGAAGTCCAGAGGGGGGGTCATGGTCGTCCTCGTCTCGCGGCGGGTTCGGGGAAAAGGTTCGTTCGTTCCGCACCCGGATGCCGATCAGGGCTCCCGGGCCCGGGCCGGTCGTCAGCGACCGGCGGTGGAGCCCGCCAGCGAGTTGAAGATCTCGTCGGCGCGGTTGGACTGCTGCTGGATGGCCTCGTTCGACTGGGCCTGCTGGATGCCCTGGGCGCGCATGGTCTCCTCCAGCGTCGTGATCATGTCGCGGAGGTTCTTGGAGATGATCTCCGCCTGCTGGTCCCACCGGTCGAGCAGGTTCTGGAACGCGCCACCGTCGCTACCCGCGTACCCGGAGGACAGGTTGTGCTTCATGTTCTCCACGTCCTGACGGCAGTTCTGGACGCCGTTGAAGGCCGAGTCCAGAGCTGTGACACCGTTCTGTGTCGCCGATGCCAGTGACTGCTGCCTTGCGCCTGCACCTGCCATATGCCTGTGCCTCCTGGTGTGTCGCGCCGCCGGCCCTCGGGTCCGGGCGGCGCGGTGCGTTGCCGGACGCGGCCGTAGGGCCGACGCCCGGATGGTATGGACAAACGGAGCCTAGATAAAGGGGAGTTGACGATTCAATGGCCTGAGTCACCTTTTCGGCTCCGACCCCGTGTTTCAGGCGTTTCGTGGCGGAGATTTAACCTGACCGTCAGCCACACCCTTGTACTTTCCGCACTCTAGGACGCTCGGTCGTCACGTCCCGTTGCGATGACACGGTCACCTTTCTTGGTGTCACGCGTTGTTCACGTCGCCTCCCGCCACGATGTGTTCTTCCGGCGTCACCGTGCGGATTGATCGCCCCCCGCCACAACGCTCTGCGTTCCCTCGCCGTCACCCTGCGACGTCTTCTCTTCCGTCTTCTTTTCCGATCGCGGCGCCGAGTCCTCGTCACGTCCGCCACAGCGCGGGGTCGTGTTCGAGTTCCGGCCCAGGGCGGCGGCCTCCTTCGTCAGGTCCGGGCCCGTCGGCAGCATCGCCAGCAGCGGTGCCGGCAGTCCGCGCGCCTGGCCCTCCGAGTAGCCGAGCGCCGCGAGCGCCTCGGCCGTCCCCACCCGGTACTTCATCCCGGTGTCCGTCACCAGGTAGACGGTGGTGCCGACCTTGCTCCCGCTCGCCCCGAGCGCGCGCACCAGGGACCCGCCGCCCGGCCGTACGGCGATCGTGCCGACCGGCATACAGGCCGGGGTGAGCCCCTCGGGCGGCGCCTGGGCGGCCGGGCCCAAGGAGCCCAGCCCGGTCTGGGCCACGCTGATCCGCGGGCCGCGCTCGCCCGCCTCGACCCGTACGCAGACGGTGTGGTCCTCGCCGAGGGCCACCGCCTCCGGCGGCGCCGAGGGCAGGTCCGGGTCCTCGGCCGTCTCGCCCGCGCCCGGGGCCAGGTGGCTGCTCAGCACGTCCGCGCCCAGGGCGGTCACCTTCGCCGCGCCGCCCTCGTACACCTTCTCGCGGGTCTCCGGGTCGCCGAGCACCAGCGCGGCACCGGTCGCCGTCAGCGGGGCCAGGCCCTCCTTGCGCAGCAGGTAGTAGCGCTCGGCGGAGCCCGGCACGGTGACCCGGAACACCTCGCCGATCCGGGACGCCCGGCCGCCCAACGACGGCCCGTCCTGCCCCTTGCCCGGCACGTCGGGCGAGCGCAGGTCGGGCCCCGACGGCAGGGCGTTCAGGAAGGGCGCCGAGACGGGGAGGAGCGGGGTGGAGCCGTAGCCGAGGGCCTCGCGGGCGCGGCTGTCCTTGTCGAGCCGGAGCTTGCTGCCCCGCCACACCAGGTATCCGGCCTTGTCCGGGCCCGTCACCAGCATCCCCTGGTCGGTGGGCAGCCCGGAGGCGTCGGCCGGCGCGCCCACCGCGACGATGGTGCCGGTCGAGCCCGTCCCGCTGCCCGAACAGACCTGCCAGGGACCGGTGTCCAGGTCCCCGCTCCCGGGCAGCGCGTCCGGCGCGCCGCTGATGCCGATGGGCGCCCCGTGCGGCGTACCGCTCAGGGAGCCGGAGCCGACCGACGTCGCCTTCATGTCGGCGCCCGCGAGCAGCCGCGCCGAGGCGTAGTTGCGCACCGGACGCAGCCGCCCGTCCAGGTAGAGGTAGCGGGATCCGGTGTCCTTGTTCACGACGAGGGTCCCGGCCGTCCGCCAGGAGTCCTTGGTGCCGGGCTTGAGCAGACCGAGGACGAAGGAACCGGCCGACAGCAGGACGGCGATCACGATGCCGATCACCACGCCCCGGTTGGTCCGGCCCTGGGGGCTCTCCGGGGCGTCCGGGTCCGCGCGCAGCATGCCCGAGGTCAGCCGGCCCATGACGAACATGTGCGCCTGGACCTGATCGCGTTTGGACTGCATGGCAGCGTGTCTCCCTTCCGGTCAGCCGTTGATGGACCGCAGGGCGCTGTACACGCCGAGCACCCAGAGCGCGAGCGGCAGCATGCTGATCGCCAGTGCCGAGTGCAGCAGCTCCCCGGCGCGGCCCCAGTACGGCACGAGCCGGCGCCCGGGGACGGTCCAGGCGGCGATCGCGACCGCCGCCGTGGCCGCGAGCAGGCCCGCGGCCGTCACCAGCCGGTAGCCCGGCGAGGCGGCCGGGGCGGCTACCAGCACCAGCAGGAGCAGCCCCGCCACGCCCGGGACGACCAGCGACATGCGCTGCCAGATGTTGCCCAGTCCCCGCGCGTGCAGGATGAGCAGCAGGGACAGCGCCACGGTCGTGATGATCTCGGCGAGTTCGCGTTCCCGGCCCAGTGCCACGATGCACCCGGCGGCGACGACGCCCACCGCCCCGTACAGCGAGGTCATCCAGCCGTCGGCGAGGATGGCGCGGGCCGAGACCACGGAGGTGGCGTGCGGCTCGATGCCCTCCTGCAACTGCTGGGCGTTGGTCGGCAGGGGCGGCATCCGCATCCCGGACATCCGGAACGCCAGCGAGGGGACGAAGGCGCCCAGGACCACCGCCAGGACGGCGATGATCCCGGCTGCGTGCACGGGCGCCAGGTCCGTCGTGATGAGCAGGACGGCGGCGAGCGCACCGAACACCGAGATGACGGCGACGCCCAGGAAGAGCGCGGCGAACGCGGCCACGATGGCGAGCGCGAGCACCGCACCGCCCGCCGCCGCGGCGCTGGCGGCCAGCAACCGCGCGCCCAGGGTCTCGTACGCGTGCGGCCCGCTGAGCTCGCCGCCCGGCAGCAGCCAGCCGGCGAGCGCCAGGTACGGCCCCACCATGAAGCCCAGCGCGGCGCCGGCGCCGGCGTCCCCGACCGCCCGGCTCGCCGCGCCCGCGCCCGCGAGCAGCAGCAGGCCGGTCGCGGTGGCGAACACGGCCCGGGGCAGCGCGGAGCCGCCGGGCCACGCGATCACCACCATGCCGCCGACGAGGACCGCGACCGCGACGCCGAGCAGCACCCACCGGCTGACCTTCGGGGTCCAGCCGTAGGGGTGGTCCCGCATCGTGGTGGAGATGCCGTCGACGAGGTCGTCGAGGTGCACCTCGGGCAGGGCTTCGGCGCGCGGTCTGAGGTAGAGGGTGTCGCCGTCGCGCAGGCCGTACGAGTCGAGGGTGCGTTCCTCGTCCAGCGGTTCGCCGCCGAGCCGCTGGAGCACCCAGCCGCCGTGGTCGATACCGGCTTCTTCGAGGTTGTCGCCGGCGTAGCCGAGCACCGCCGGCAGCAGGTCCGCCACGGGGACGTCGGCGGGGACGGCGAGATCGATGCTCTTGGCAGGGGCTCGTACCGTCAGACGGCACAGCTCGGCCACCTGAGTGTCAGTCATCGGGATGGCTCACGCTTCTCCGGGTTACTGCTGAGAACGGGCAGGGGAACGCGGGCTGACGCACCGCCGAACATCACATCTCGCTGTTCGCGTTCCTAAGCCTCGGGACAGGGCCGGTCGTTGGCGGTCGGCGCGACGATCGTAGTATCAGCAACCTACTGCGGACGATGTGGCCCGTGGCACAGAATGTGATGTGACCGTCGGCGCACGGGGTGGGGCGGCGCGGAAGCCGACTCGGCGTCGTGGCAGAGAAGTCGCCGTGGTACGGATGATGACGTGGCGCGCACCGTGGCGCGCCGGCGACCCCGCCACCTGGCGGACGTGTGAACGTGGTGGCGTGGTGACGTAGCGGGACCGTGACAAGGCGGTGCCGTGCTGTTGCAGGACTGTGACAGGGCGACACGGCGGGAACGGTCGCGCCCCGTCGGTTCCCGGGCGGGCGGTCGTCGTGGACCGACGCGCGGCGTATGGTGCGTGCGACAGCGAGGTTTTGTCCGGTGTCCTGACCCGGCACCGACGACGACGCGCGGCGCCCCGGCGACGACGTCGACGTCGTTCCGCCCGCTCTCCCCCTTGCCCCGTAAGGAGACGGTTCCTTGAGTGTGGTCCTGTTCCGCCGCCCGGCCCGACGCCGGGGCCCGGAGATGCCCGACGGGGAGCTGAATCTCCAGGAACCGCCGATCCTCCCCGAGACGGTGCCCGACACCTCCGCCGTGTGGACGTACCTTCCCATGGCGCTGATGTCGGTCTCCATGATGTTCATGTTCATGCGGCCGGGTATGACCCGGGGCACCGGCGGGTTCATCTACCTCGCCCTGGGCCTGATGGTGCTCGGCGCCGCCGCCATGTTCGTCGGCCAGTTCATGCGCAAGGCCGCCGAGCGCAAGCAGAAGCTGAAGGGCGAGCGGCGGGACTACCTGCGCTACCTCACCCAGATCCGGCGCAAGGTGCGCGGCGCCGTCGTGGACCAGCAGCTGGCCCTGGCCTGGCGTCACCCCGAGCCCACCGCCCTGTGGTCGATGGCAGGCACCACCCGGCTGTGGGAACGCCGGCCGAAGGACGAGGACTTCGGCGAGGTCCGGATCGCGGTCGGCGAGCAGAAGCTCGGTCTGAAGCTCACCCCGAACTCCACCAACCCCGTCGAGGACCTGGAGCCGCTCAGCGCGCACGCCCTGCGCAGCTTCATCCGCGCCTACTCGACGGTGCCGGACCAGCCCATCGCGATCTACCTGCGGGCCTGGGCCCGGGTGCTGTTCCGGGGCGACGAGGAGCGGATACGGTCCGTGGCCCGGGCCCTGATCGCCCAGCTGGCCACCTTCCACTCGCCGGACGACGTGTGGATCGTGTTCTGCGTCTCCGACGAGCGGCGCGCGGACTGGGAGTGGGCCAAGTGGCTCCCGCACAGCCTCCACCCGCACGACACGGACGGTGCGGGCCCGACCCGCATGACCGTCTCCGCGCTGGGCGAGCTGGAGGACCTGCTCGGCGCCGAGTTCATGGAGCGGCCGCAGTTCGACCCGGACGCCCTGCCCGGGCGCGAGGAGCCGTTCACCGTGATCGTGGTGGACGGGGGCACCGTCCCGGCCGGCCACCGCCTGGACGGTCCCGGCTTCCGCAACACCGTCGTACTGGACCTGAGCGGCGCGCTCTCCTGGCGGCCCGGCCGGATCACGCTGCGCTTCGAGGTCTCCGAGGAGGACCTCGGGCTGGTGCGCACCGACCGCGAGCGCAAGGAGCGGACCACCCGGCTCGGCAGGCCCGACAGCTTCGGGCCGACGGGCGCCGTGTCGCTCGCGCGGCGGCTCGCCCCGTACCGCATGGGCCTGGGCACGGCGTCGGACTCGTCCGAACCGCTCTCCGCGAACATGGAACTGACCGCGCTGCTGGGCATTCCCGACCTGTACCGCCACGACCCGGAGACGCTGTGGCAGCAGCACACCGGCTCCTCCCGGCTGAAGGTGCCGATCGCGGTCGGCGCGGACGGCGAGCCGGTCGAGCTGGACATCAAGGAGTCCGCCCAGGGCGGTACCGGACCGCACGGCATGCTGATCGGCGCCACCGGCTCCGGCAAGAGCGAGCTGCTGCGCACCCTCGTCCTCGCGCTCGCCCTGACGAACTCCTCGGAGACGCTCAACTTCGTCCTCGTGGACTTCAAGGGTGGTGCCACCTTCCTGGGTCTGGACGAACTCCCGCACACCTCCGCCGTCATCACCAACCTGGCCGGTGAGGCCGCGCTCGTCTCCCGTATGCAGGACGCCCTGCACGGTGAGATGATGCGCCGTCAGGAGTTGCTGCGGTCGGCGGGCAACTACACCTCGGCGCTGGACTACGAGAAGGCCCGCGCCTCCGGCGTACCGCTGGAACCGCTGCCCAGCCTCTTCGTCGTCGTCGACGAGTTCAGCGAACTCCTCGCCGCGCACCGGGAGTTCATGGAGCTGTTCGTGATGATCGGCCGTCTCGGCCGGTCCCTCGGAGTGCATCTGCTGCTCGCCTCGCAGCGCCTGGACGAAGGCCGGATGCACCAGCTGGAGAGCCACCTGTCGTACCGGATCGGTCTGCGCACGTTCTCCGCGATGGAGAGCCGCGGCGTGCTCGGCGTGCCGGACGCGTACCAGCTGCCGCCACAGCCCGGCAGCGGCTTCCTGAAGTCGGGTGTGGAGGCGCTGACCCGCTTCCGCGCCGCGTACGTCTCCGGCCCGTACCAGCAGCGCCGGGGCAGCGCCAACCAGGCGCGGGTGGCCAGCCAGACCGTCCCGTGGACCAACAGTTACGTCGTGCCGCGCCAGCTGCCGGACACCCCGGAGCCCGAGCCCACCGCCGAGCAGGAGGAGACCGGCGACACCCTGCTGTCCGTGGCCGTGGAGCGGCTGCTGACCGCCGGGCCGCCGGCCCACCAGGTGTGGCTGCCGCCGCTGGACCTCCCCGCCACCCTCGACCAGGTGCTGCCGCCGCTCACCCCCGACCCCGAACTCGGGCTGACGAGCGTCGGCTCGTCGAACCGGGGCCGGCTCACCATCCCCATCGGCATCATCGACCGCCCCTTCGACCAGCTCCGTGACCTGCTGACCCTCGACCTCTCCGGCGCGGGCGGGCACGTCGCCATCGCGGGCGGTCCGCAGAGCGGCAAGAGCACGATGGTGCGCACGATCATGACCGCGCTGGCGCTCACGCACACGCCCCGCGAGGTGCAGTTCTACTGCCTCGACTTCGGCGGTGGCACGCTCGCCGGGCTGGCCGACCTGCCGCACGTCAGCGGGGTCGCGGCGCGCCTGGACACCGAGCGGGTCGGCCGTACGATCTCCGAGGTCACCACGCTGCTGGCGCAGCGCGAGCGGTTCTTCCTGGACAACGGCATCGACTCCATGGCGAGCTTCCGCCGCCGCCTGGCCGCCGGGGAGTTCCCCGAGCACCGGCACGGGGACGTGTTCCTGGTGATCGACGGCTGGTCGACGGTGCGCCAGGACTTCGACCGGTACATCCAGACCTTCGGCTCGATCGCCGCCCGCGGCCTCAACTACGGCATCCACCTGATCGTCACCACCGCCCGCTGGGTGGAGCTGACCTCGTCCATCCGGGACCAGGCCGCGACCCACCTGGAACTGCGGATGGGTGACCCCATGGACTCCGAGATCGACATGCGGCGCGCCGCGACCGTGCCCCGGCTGCCGGGCCGCGGCCTGACGCGCGAGGCCAAGCTGCACTACCTCACCGCGCTCCCGCGGATCGACGGGGTGGAGTCGGCGGACGACCTGTCCGAGGGCGTGGCGGGTCTGGTGGCGGCGGTCCGGGAGAGCTGGCAGGGCCCGCCGGCCCCGCCGGTCCGGATGCTGCCCACCAAGCTCAAGGCGTCCGACCTCCCGGCCCCCAAGGGCGATTTCAAGATGCCCATCGGCCTGGAGGAGGAGCGTCTCTCCACGGTGTGGCACGACTTCTCCGAGACCCCGCACATGATCGTGGTCGGCGACACGGAGAGCGGCAAGACCAACATGCTGCGGCTGGCGGCCAAGGCCATCATGGACCGCTACTCCCCGGCCGAGGCGCGGATCATGGTCGTGGACTACCGCCGTACGCTGGTGGAGGCGATCCCGGACGAGTACCGCCTCGGTCACGCGGTGTCGATGGACGCGCTCAAGGACCTGATCGCGGGCGCCGCCCGGGCGGTCGCGGCCCGCGTACCGGGCCCGGAGATCACACCGGCCCGGATGCGCACGTGCGACTGGTGGGACGGCCCGCGGCTGTTCATCCTCGTGGACGACTACGACATGCTGGGCACCAGCGCGATGAACGCCCCCTTCGACCCGCTGCTGAACCACCTCGCCCTCGGTTACGAGGTCGGCCTGCACATGATCGTCTCCCGCTCCGCCGCCGGCGCGGGCCGGGGCCTGGGCGAGCCGATGCTGCGGCGTATGCAGGAGGTCAACACGCCGACGCTGCTGCTGTCGTGCCCGCCGTCGGAGGGCTTCATCATGGGCAGCATCAAGGGCCGCAACCTGCCGCCGGGCCGGGGTACGCGGGTGACGCGCCGCAAGCAGATCCAGATGCAGACGGCGATGCTGGAGGAGGTCGAGGAGTCTTAGAGGTCGCCGGCTCCCCCCTCTCGTGTGTCCCCTGTCGCGTACCGCGACAGGGGACACACGCGTCAGGACGCCGCGTCGACCTCGACGCGGTCGCTGTCGTCCTCGGACAGGAACGACGCCAGCGCCCGCCCCTCCTCCGCGACGGCGGCGCGCTCGGACCGGGAGAAGCCGCGCAGCGGGGCGACCCTCACGGTGCCGTCCTCGACGGTCCAGGTCGCGGCGGTCCGGCCGTCGACCAGGACCAGGCGGGCGCCGGTGACCGACAGCCCGCGGTGGGTGTCGTCGATGATCCGGCCGCGGTCGTGGTAGCCGAGGACCGCGTTGTCGAACGCCGGCAGGAACCGCACCGGGGCGGGCGTGTCCGGGTCCGGGCGCGGCGCGCCCGGGAGGTCCAGCAGCTCCCGGCCCCGCTCGTCCCGGAAGGTCACCAGCTCCTCGCGCATCGCGGCGACCGCGGCCGGCAGCCCGGCGAGGCCGCACCAGGCGCGCAGGTCGGCCGACGCGGCGGGGCCGAACGCGGCCAGGTAGCGCCGTACCAGCGCCTGCCCCACCGGATCGGAACCCGCCGGACCGGAACCGTCCGGACCGGAACCGTCCGGGGGCAGCGGGTCGATCTCGCGGCCCAGCCAGGACGACAGCAGGACGTTGCGCACTCCCGCCCGGGTGCGCCACAGCCCGCGCGGCGGCATCTGCGCCGTCGGCAGGAGGGCCGCGATCAGCATCTCCCCCAGCGCCCGCGGCCCCGGCTCCGGCCAGCGCCCGGCGACCGCCCGCGCCAGCTCGCCCATCGAGCGCGGCTCGCCGTCGGCCATGACCGCCCGGCCCGCCGCCGCGAGTTCGTCCAGGTCCACCCCGTCGAGTTCGCGGCGGTAGGTGCCGAGTACGCGCTGGCGCAGCATCGCGTTGTGGCGGGCCCGCCAGGCCAGGGCGTCGTCGGCGGTGACCAGGTGGACCGTACGGCGCATGAGGTGGGTCCGTACGACGTGCCGCCCGGTCAGCAGGTCCGAGAGCGCCGCCGGGTCGAACGCGCGCAGCCGCGACCAGAGCCCGACGAACGGTTCCTGCGGCTCCTGCGCCTGGAGACCGCCGAGGTGGGCGACGGCGTCGAGGACGGGGACGTCGGAGCGGTCCAGCAGCGACTGGCGGGCGAGCGCGGCGCGGCCGAGCGCCCGGGTGGAGAGAACGGTCGTCCGGGTCATGCCGCGTCCTGTCCCCGGTGGACGGTGCGGAGGCGGCCGTCCCGGCCGGCGCCGCCGACCCGGCCGGGCACCATGACGCGCCGGCGGCGGGGGCCGACCCGGATGCCGATGCCGAACCATCCCGGATTGGGCATGTTCACGGTGGCGCGTTCCCTTCGTTGGCATACGAGTACGTACGGGGCCGGGGCCGGCCCGGACGGTGGCCCGGGCCGAACGGTGACCCGGGCCGAACGGTGGCCCGTCCCCGGCCGGTCCGGGTCAGGTCGACGTCTGCCCGTCGAGCGTCTCGCGCAGGATGTCAGCGTGCCCCGCGTGCTGGGTGGTCTCGGCGATGACGTGCAGCAGCACCCGGCGCACGCTCCATACCTCCCCCGCCTCCTGCCAGGGCGCCTCCGGCAGCGCGTGCGTCACCGACAGGTCGGGGAGGGAGGCGATGACCTCCTCGGTCCGGGCGGCGACCTCCTCGTACCGCTCGAGAATCCCGGCCAGGGTGTCGCCGGGCAGCATCTGGAAGTCCTTCTGGTGGTCGATCATCCACCGCGGGATCTCGCGTGCGGTGCCGGCCTGGATGTCGGCCCAGGTGACGCCCTCGGGCAGGTCGAAGTTCAGCGCCGAGGGGCCCTCGACGGCGACGCGCAGCCACCCTTCCTCGACGGACGCGACGTGCTTGACCAGCCCGCCCAGGCACAGCGCGCTGACCGTCGGACGCTCGCCGAGCTGCTCGTCGGTGAGCCCGCGGACGCTGTTGGTCAGGGCGGAGCGCGCGGTCGCGAGCGCGGCGATCAGGTCGGTGCGCTCGGCGTCGAGGGCGGGGCGGGGTGAGGTCGTAGCGGTCACAGTGATCGGCCCTTCTGGTCGTTCGTGTCGGTTGCCACGGGAACACCGTCGCAGCAGAAGAGGTCAGGATGTGACCTCTACCCGGAGGCACGATGGACGGCATGCCGAAGACATCAGCACGACTCCTGTCACTGCTCTCCCTGCTCCAGGCGCGCCGGGACTGGCCGGGGACGCTCCTGGCCGAGCGGCTGGGCATCAGCCCGCGCACCGTGCGCCGTGATGTCGACCGCCTGCGCGAGCTGGGCTACCCCATCGTGGCCTTCAAGGGGCCCGACGGCGGGTACCGGCTCGACGCGGGCAGCGAACTGCCGCCGCTGCTGTTCGACGACGAGCAGGCCGTCGCGCTGGCCATCGCGCTCCAGATCGCCACCACCACCGGTGTGGGCATCGAGGAGGCCGCGGCGCGCGCGCTGACCACCGTCCGGCAGGTGATGCCCGCCCGGCTGCGCCGCCGGATCGAGACCCTCCGGTTCACCGCCGTCGAGCGGCCCACGGCCCGGCCGGACCCCCAGGTCGACAGCGCCGTGCTCATGGCGCTCAGCGCCGCCGTCCACGCGCGCGAGGTGCTGCGCTTCGACTACGTACCCGTGTCCCCGCCGACGGCGGACTCCCCCACGACGGCCAGCGACGACCCCGCCCTGGCTCCACCGCGCCGGGCGCAGCCGCACCACCTCGTCACCTGGGGCGGGCGCTGGTACCTGGTCGCCTGGGACCTCGACCGCGACGACTGGCGCATCTTCCGCGCCGACCGGATCACTCCTCGCACCCCCACCGGGCCCCGCTTCACCCCGCGCGAGGTGCCGGGAGGGGACGTGGCCGCTTTCGTGGCCGGCCGGTTCCGGGGCTCCGACGGCTCCGGCTCCGGCGGCTGGCCGTGCCGCGGCGAGGTGATCCTCGACCTGCCCGCCGCCGCCGTCTCCCGCCACGTCCACGACGGAGTCGTCGAGGAACTCGGCCCGGACCGCTGCCGGCTCGTGCTGGGCTCCTGGTCATGGACCGGCCTGGCCGCCGCCGTCGGCAGGTTCGACGCCGGCATCGAGGTCGTCGGCCCGCCCGAACTCAGGGACGCCTTCGCCCACCTGGCCCGCCGCTACGCCGCCGCCGCGGCCGCACGCCCCGGCCCGCTCCCGTAACGCTCCCGCACCACCCCGCGATCACCATGCGCAGCCTTCCCGTCACAGCGGGTGCGCGGGGACAATCGACTACGGTCCGAGAGGAGACGTTCACCGTGAGCTCACACGCGAACTCCACCGGCGGCGAAGCCGAGAGGGACGACATGCTGCCCGGCCAACCGTGGCCGGGACCGCCGGAAGAACCCAAACCCGACAGCGGACCCCCGCCCGGCGACGGTGCGCACAGGAAGGAACAGTGACAGGCCGCCCCTCACCGGCGCCTCGGCACCCGCCCTCCCACGCCGAGTCACGCCACTTCCTCCTCCACTCCGGCGCCATGGCCCCGGAGTGGTCGGACGCGTTCGACGCCGTGCCCCGCTCCGCGTTCCTGCCCGACGTGATCTGGCCGTACGACATGCGCACGGGACGCAGCGCGGCCGTCAGCCGGGCCACCGACCCGGCGGCCTGGGAGGAGAGCGCGGTCGCGAACGTTCCCGTCACCACCCAATGGGACGACGGACGGCACACCGGCACGGCGCCCGGCAGGGTGCCCACCAGTTCCGCGAGCATGCCGGGCATCGTCTTCTCCATGCTGCGCGACCTCGGTCCCCGGCCCGGTCACACGGTGCTGGAGATCGGCACGGGGACCGGCTGGAACGCCGCGCTCCTGGCCCACCGGCTCGGCGCCCCGGCCGTCACCACCGTGGAGGTCGACCCCGCCGTGGCCACGGCGGCACGCGACCGCCTGCGTGCTTTCGGCGCGGCGGTCGAGGTCGTCACGGGGGACGGACTGCTCGGACACCCGGCAGGCGCCCCGTACGACCGGATCATGGCCACGGCGGGCCTGCGCGCCATCCCGTACGCCTGGGTGGAGCAGACCCGCCCCGGCGGCGTGATCGTCGCCCCCTGGGGCACGCACTACGGCCACGGCGACGCGGTGGCGCGGCTGACGGTCTCGGAGGACGGGACGGAGGCGTCCGGCCGGTTCACGCGGCTCGTGGAGTTCATGAAGGTGCGTACGCAACGACTGGCGTGGCGGGGACACGCCGCACAGGTCCCCGAGGACGTGACGGGCAGTGGCGACAGGTCGTCCACCACACTGCCGGAGACGGCTTTCCCCCAAGCCTCGTTCGAGGCCGTGACGTTCGCCATGGGGCTACGGGTGCGTGACTGCCGGCACAGCGTCGCGGAGAAGCGCGACGGTGTGCGGCCGGTGTGGTTCTACGGTCTGTCCGACGCGTCGTGGGCCGTGGTGGTCTTCCGCGACGGCTCGCCGGAGAGCGCGGTGTACCAGTCCGGCCCGCGCCGGCTGTGGGACGAGGCGGAGGAGGCGTACCGCTGGTGGGTGAAGGAGGACCGGCCGGGCCCCGGCCGGTTCGGGCTCACGGTCACGCGGCGGGGGCAGCGGGTCTGGCTGGACGATCCCGCGCACGCCGTCACCCAGTAGCAGGACGTGGTGCCCCGCTTCGCGCGGGCCGATCCCGGCGAACGCGCCGTCCGCCGTCGCCGCCCGGTACACGCTGGCACGAAGCCGCCCCGCGACGGCGGGCGCTGCGGCTCGGTTCTCTTGCGTCCGGTGTTGCGTTGAGAGCACATGTCCACACCGGACGCGCCCGGAGCCGCAGGGCCCCCCGCCCCGGCCCGGGAACCGCCCCGAGGGCCCGGCTCCGGGGCTCGCCACCCCGACAAAGCCGCCGCCCCCGGCCAGGACCCGTCAGCTGCCCGCCGGGCGCCAGTTCCTGGCCCGGCCGCGCGGGATCACCACCGCGCCCGCGGCCACCAGCAGCACCAGCCCGCCGCCCACGGCCGCCACCACGAGAGCGCGCGTGCGCGGCTCCGTCGCGGGCGGGGGCGGGACCACCGCCCTCTCCGGCTGGGGTGTCGCGCCCTTGGCGTCGGTCAGTACGGCCGTCAGCGCGGCGTACGGGTCGAGCCGGGGCGGCGACGCCGGGTACGCCGCCTCCGTCAGCCGGCGCGAGACCTCGGCGGCCTTCAACTCCGGGTAGCGGGCCCGTACCTGCGCCGCCGCCCCCGCGACGTGCGCGGCGGCGAACGAGGAGCCCGAGCCGATGAAGTGGCCCGAGCCCTTGGGACCGATGCTCACCACCGCGTCACCGGGCGCCGCCAGGTCCGCGCCGCTCACCAGCGGCGCGTTGGTCGGCCGCCCGCCGTCCGGGCCGTAGTCCATCACCGCCAGCACGCCCGGCGCCGCCGCCGGCCAGTACCAGGGCGCCGGCTCCGTGTTCCTCGGCAGCGCGTCCGGCGCCACGGGGGCCACCACCAGCGCGTCCTTGTCGCTCGCGTACTCGACCGCGTCCGTCAGCTGCGACTTGCCGCTGTCCAGGGCGACGGCGACGTAGATGACGGAGACGCCCTCGTCCGCCGCCTGGCGTATCGCGTCGGCGACCTGGCCGGCCGTGGTCCCGCCCCGCTCGTCCGTGCCCCGTACGGCCAGGATCCGGGCCTGCGGCGCCAGTCCCGCCGGGCCCCCGTCGTCGCCGGGCCTCGCCGCGATCAGGCCGGCCGCGAAGGTGCCGTGCCCGACGCAGTCCTCGCCGGCCGCCCCGAGCGCGGTCACCCGCCCCGACAGCGCGGGCGCCTCCGTGGCCACGCCCGTGTCCACGACGGCGACCGTGGTCCCGGCGCCCTGGGAGAGCGGCCGGGAGCGGGTCGCGCCCAGGGCCCTCAGCGTCCAGGGCTCGGCCTTGGCCTTCTCGCTGGAGACCGAGACGCAGTTGTCGTCCTCCGCCAGGACGGAGGTCACGACGGGCAGCCCCACGGAGTCGGCCGCGGCGGGCGCGACGGGCAGGGCCCCGACGGCGCCCAGCGCGGTGGGGATCACGGTCATCAGCAGGGTGGCGGCCACAGCCGAGGCCCAGGGGCGGCGGCGGGAGCGAACTCGGGCACGGGGCATGGCGCGCATGATAGGCGCCGCGCCTGACGGCACGTCGAGCGGGACGTGACCGCGGCCGACGAACGCGACCTACGAGAGGCGCGCGGGCGACCACCGGCCTGGCGTACGGTGG
The DNA here is from genome assembly GCF_052983195.1 of Streptomyces hebeiensis. Taxonomy (NCBI): domain Bacteria; kingdom Bacillati; phylum Actinomycetota; class Actinomycetes; order Kitasatosporales; family Streptomycetaceae; genus Streptomyces; species Streptomyces hebeiensis. The sequence continues at coordinate 4,247,755 of NZ_CM129812.1, read as the reverse complement.
CGTACGGCACACCGTCCGGGCGCACCGTCCGGGCGCACCGCCCCGGCGGCCCGCCGCCCGTCGGCCCCTGCCGACTCGTCGTGGACTCGTCGTGGACTCGTCGTGCAGTGATCCGCACACGTCCGATCTCGTCAGATCTCATCCGAACTCGTCCGAACTCGTCCGTCCCTCCTGGAACATCGCCGCACCGGTCCCGTAGCCTTCACCGCGTGCGCACAGCCGTACGTACCCGGACGCGAACCAGTCCCCTGCCGGCCCCCTGGGTGGGAGAGGCACGCGGCGGCGGCACCACAACGAGGAGGATCGAGCGTGTCACGGCAGTTGCTCAGGGTCGGGTCGGAACAACCGGACAGCTTCCGGACGATCGGTGATGCCCTGGACAAGGCACGCACGGGTGCGGTGATCCGGGTACACCCCGGCCGCTACCCGGAGAACCTCACGGTCAGGACCCGGGTCACCATCGTCGCCGACGGCGAGCCGGGCAGCGTCGAGATCTGCCCGCGGCGGGGCACCGCCGTCGTCCTCGTCGCCGACGCCGTCATGCTCACCGACCTGACCCTGCGCGGCGGGAGCGAGGACCTGCCGGTGGTCGACGCGCCGCGCGGCCAGGTCGCGATGGACGGCTGTACGGTCATCGGCTCCGGCTGGACGGCCGTCCTGGCCCGCGAGTCGGGCTCGGTGGCCATGCGCGACTGCCGGGTCAGCAACCCGAAGGGCGCCGGCGTCGTGGACTCCGCGCCCACGGGCAGCGTCATCGCCGGCTGCCTCATCGAGAACCTCGGCACCTCCGGCGTCGTCATCGGCGCGGAGGCCCGCTCGACCGTGAAGGACTGCCGGATCCGCGACGCCCGCGCCAACGGCGTGCTGACCTCCGACGAGGCGCAGGGCCTGGTGGAGGACTGCGACATCTCCGGTACGGACAAGCCGTCCATCGCCCTGGAGGGAACCAGCGGCACCCGGGTCGTGCGCACCTCGGTGCACGACACCTCCGTCGGTGTCTACATCACCAGCACCGCGCGCCCGGTCCTGGAACACGTCACCGTCACCGACACCTCGGGCCCCGGCATCATGCTGGCCGCGAGCGCCGACCCCGAGTTCCTGAACTGCCGTACCTCACGCACCAAGGGCAGCGGCCTCGCCGTCACCGAACGCTCCCGGGGCACCTTCCAGGACTGCGAGTTCGACACCGCCGCCGCGCCCGCGATCCGGGTGATCAACTCCAGCGCGCCCACCCTGACCGGCTGCGCGGTGCGCGACTGCGCGGACGCGAACGGCGCCGTGCTGCTGGAGGAGGAGTCGTCCGCGGAGTTCGACGACCTGCTGGTCACGGACGCGGCCGGCACCGGCATCCGGATACGCACCGGCGCCAACCCGCTGCTGCGCCGCGCCCGGATCACCTCGCCGGGCGGCCACGGCGTCGAGGTGATCGAGGACGGGCGCGGCCGGCTGGAGCACTGCGAGATCGACCGGGCGGGCGGCGCCGCGGTACGGATCGCCTCGGGCGGCAACCCCGACATCCGCGACACGGTCATGCGGGCGGCGACCGACGCCACCGTCTCCGTCGGCTCGGAGGGACGCGGCACCCTGCGGGACTGCCGGATCGAGTCCGCCACGGCCGGCGGCATCACGGTGGACAACGGCGGCGAACTCTCCGTCCTGCGCGCCCACATCACCGACTGCGGCGCCCACGGGATCCTGCTCGCCAACGGCTCCCGCGCCACTCTCACCTCCTCCCAGGTCATCGGCAGCGTCGGCGACGGCATCCGGATCGACAGCGCCGAGCCCGTCACCGTCACCGGCTGCACCGTCCGCGACAACCGCGGCGCGGGCCTCAAGCAGACGAGGGTGAACGAACGGCTCACGGTGGAGGACCTGAACAGCGCCGGCAACGTGGCCGAGGACGCGTGGGGCGACACCCTGCCGCTGGACGCCGCGAACGGCAAGGCCGGTGACTCGTCCAAGCAACCCGAGGGCCCGCTGGAGGAGCTGGAGGCGCTGGTCGGCCTCGCCGAGGTCAAGAGCCAGGTGCGGACCCTCGTCAACCTCAACCAGCTCAACCAGCGCCGCGCCCAACTGGGCATGCCCGTCCCCCAGATGAGCCGCCACCTGGTCTTCTCCGGCCCGCCCGGCACCGGTAAGACCACGGTGGCCCGGCTGTACGGAGGCATCCTGGCCAATCTGGGCGTCCTGCGCTCCGGGCACCTGGTGGAGGTCTCCCGGGCCGACCTGGTCGCGCAGGTCATCGGTGGTACGGCCATCAAGACGACCGAGGCGTTCAACGAGGCGCTCGGCGGCGTGCTGTTCATCGACGAGGCGTACACGCTGCTCTCGGACAGCAAGGGCTCCGGCGCCGACTTCGGCCGGGAGGCCGTCGACACGCTGCTGAAGCTGATGGAGGACCACCGCGACGACGTGGCCGTCATCGCCGCCGGCTACACCGGCGAGATGGACACCTTCCTCTCCTCCAACCCGGGCCTGGCCTCCCGCTTCACCCGCACCATCGAGTTCGCCAACTACTCGGTCGACGAGCTGGTGACGATCACCGAGAACATGTGCGCGGGGCACCGCTACGAGCTCGACCCGCGGACGCTGGACGCCCTCGCCCGGCACTACGAGCGCATGCCGCGCGACGCCACGTTCGGCAACGGCCGTGCGGCACGCCGGGTGTTCGAGGAGATGGTGGACCGGCAGGCGTCCCGGCTCGCCTCCATGACGAACCCGGCGGAGAGCGATCTCACCCTCCTGCTGCCCGAGGACGTGGGGGCGGACGCGGGCACGCCCGCGGACGACGGCCCCGGCTCCGAGGAACTGCTGGCCGAGCTGCACTCCATGATCGGCCTCACCGCGGTCAAGAACGAGGTGACCGCCCTGGTCAACCTGCTCACCGCGGCCAAACAGCGCAAGGCCGCCGGGCTGCCCACCCCGAGGATCAGCAACCACCTCATCTTCTCCGGGCCGCCCGGTACGGGTAAGACCACGATCGCGCGCCTCTACGCGGACCTGCTGCGCTCCCTCGGCGTCCTGCCCAAGGGCCAGCTGGTCGAGGTCGCCCGCGCCGATCTGGTGGGCCGCTACGTGGGTCACACGGCGCAGCTCACCAAGGAGGCGTTCGAGCGCGCCATGGGCGGTGTGCTGTTCGTCGACGAGGCGTACACGCTCACCCCGGAGGGCGCGACCTCGGACTTCGGCCGGGAGGCCGTCGACACGCTGCTGAAGCTGATGGAGGACCACCGCGACGAGGTCGTCGTCATCGCCGCCGGCTACACGCACGAGATGCGCCGCTTCCTCGACTCCAACCCGGGTCTGGCCTCGCGGTTCTCGCGGACGGTGGAGTTCGAGAACTACTCCACGGACGACCTGCTGGAGATCCTGTCCAAGCAGGCCACCGGCTACGGCTACGACTGCTCCCCGGAGGCGATGACCGCGCTGCGCGGCTACCTGGACGCCCTGCCGCGCGACCACGCCTTCGGCAACGCGCGCACGGCCCGCCAGATCCTGGAGGGCATGATGACCCGCCAGGCGGGCCGGATCGGCGCGATGTCCGCGCCGGGCCTGGACGACCTGCGCCTGCTGCTCCCGGAGGACCTGCCCCCGGAGGCCGCGGCCCTGCGCCACTGACGAGCGGGCGCGCGGTGGTGCGGGGGCCGGCCGGTACGGGGCGGCCCCCGCGCTCCGTCAGTCGTGGTTGTGGGTGGACGACGTGTCGGCCGGCGGGATCGAGCGGCCGCCGTCCCGGCCCGTGAGGACGACGGCGAGGATCGCGACGGCGATGGCCGCCACGGCCAGGCGTCCCGCCAGGCGCAGGCTCCAGGTCGGCCACCCCCTGCCGCCCGGGGTCGCGGGCGTCGGCCGGGACAGCCGCTCGGAGCGGCGCGCGGGGCGCAGCAGCCGGGCCAGCAGCAGTGCGGCGATGGGGAGTTGCAGCAGCCAGATCGTGGTGCGGAACCAGCCGTCGTACCAGACGTTCGTTCCGTACAGCAGGGTGTGCCACACGCTCAGGACGTAGACGACGATGACGAAGCGGTGCAGCACCCGCCACGTCTTCGGCCCGATGCGGTGCCTGACGTAGAAGAGCAGGCCGAGCGGAACGGCCAGGTAGAGGGCCGCCTGGCCGACCGGGATCGCGATCTGGCCGGTGCCCGAGTCGTAGCCGCCGGGTACGAACGCCTCGACGAAGGCGGTGTACAGCCGCGCGTGCCAGCGCGCGGTGTCGTGGCGGACGAGTTCCGCGGCGAACAGCAGGGCGTGGGCGGCGATGAGGGCGATCGTGTTGAGGCTGGTGGTGCGGTGGAGCCGTTCCAGGCGCGGCCCCGACAGGGGCAGCCGGCCCGGCCGGGGCCCGGAGAGCAGGAGGCCGAGAACGACCGTCACCCAGGCCCACAGCAGGGCCGCCCAGCCGAACGCCTGGCTGAGGAAGTACATCCAGAAGCCCTCGACGTCGGCCATGAACGGCATGACGGACACGGTCGACGACGTCTTCGCCCGAATGCGGGCCAGGAGGAGCGCGAACACGGCCGCTGTGACCACCAGCGCGACCAGCCCGTCCGGTAACGACGCCTTCAGGTCCGACCTGAGCGTGGTCCGCGCGGGGCGGCGTTCCGTGCCGGTGGCGGTCGCGCCGACCGCTTCGGGAGCCCCGCCGGGCACCGGGGGTTCAACGGAGGACTCGCTGGACACCGGGATGTCGCCGGGCTCGGATGCGGCGGACGCTGGGGGCGGTTTCATGGGAGCGGCCTTCTCGATGGCGCCGGTCGGCGGGTGTGGATGTACGCGGGTGCGGATGTACGCGGGTGCGGATGTACGCGGGTGCGGATGTACGCGGGTGCGGATGTACGCGAGGTACGGGTGTCGCGAGGTACGGGTGTACGCGGCTACGCGTGTGCGGGAGTACGGGAGTACGGGTAGGGACGTCACCCAGCAGTCGGATCCAGCGCGCGGAAAGTTCCCCCGGCCCGGCTGTGACATGAATCACACGCCTCCGAGTGTCGCTCTATACGCGCCGAAGACCTGACGTATCCGGACTGCGAACCCTTTTCCGAAGCCCTGTCCGGACTGGCACGCTGACCCCCATGGGAGCCGGAACCGCACTCCGCCTCACACGCACCGCGGTCTTCGCGGTCGTGTGCGTCTCCCTGTCCGGTCTCGGCCACGCGCTCCGGTCCCCGGCGCCGCTGTCCCCGTCCGTCCTGGCGCTCGCCTCGCTGGCGGCGGGCTGGGCCGGCTGGTGGCTGACCGGGCGGGACCGCGGGGCACGGGCCGTCGCCGGCGTCTGCGCGGCCGGGCAGATCCTGCTGCACGCCCTCTTCACCTGGGCCCACGCGTTCCCGTCGGCCGACGCCCAACAGGCCATGGGCGGCGCCTCCGGAGGGTCCCACGCCCCGATGACGATGGCGCACGCCCAGGCGGGAACGGGTGACGGTCCCGTCGATCTCATGGCCCTCGTCACGGCCTTCGCCTCGGCCTTCGACGGCCACGCGCTGCCCCCCGGTATGGCGGCGGCCCACATGGTCGCCGGCGCGCTGTGCGGCTGGTGGCTGTGGCGCGGCGAAGCCGCCGTCCACCAACTCGGCCGGTGCCTGGCCGTGTTCGTCGCGGCGCCGCTCCTGCTCGCCTGGCGCCCGCTGTCCCTCGCCCGGACCGTCCCGCCGAGGCCGCGCGTTCGCGCACCGCGCCGCCCGTCCCGCCGCCCGCGCCACCTCGTGGTGCTGTGCGCCGCCGCCCGCCGGGGCCCGCCTCTCCTCCCCTCCGCGTAAACACCGTTCGGCGGCGCCCTCGTGGCCGTCCACCCATGAACTCCGCCGGACGGCCGTGAACCCGGCCGCGCGACCCCGCCCACCTGGCCGCGCAGCCCCTCATCGGCCGCCCAGGTGCCCGTCGGGCACCACGTCAGGCCGCCCGCCGGGCACCTCATGACGCACGCCTGCCTGCCGGTGCCTGCCCACACACCCGCCGGAGCCCTACGGACAGCACCGCGGCCCGCCACGCCCTGGCGTGGCGACCGCGGCACGTCCGGCGCGGCTCCGCGAGGACGCGAAGGACCTTGTTCGATGTGCCCTGCCCCCGTGCCTTCTCCCGCCGCCGCGAGGCGTCACCCTCCGTACCCCCCGAGACCGAGGCCCCCCGCCCCGGCGCGGGACCCGCGCGGGTCCCGCGGCGACCGGCACGACGCCCAGGTCACCGCGTGGGCGCTGGCGGCGGGGGGCGGCGACCGCGAGGCCGCCGAACGTTTCGTACGGGCCACTTACGGCGACGTGAAGCGGTTCGTCACCTACCTGAGCTCGCTGAGCGCTCCGGGCCGCCCGAGCGTCGACGCCCCGGCGGCCGACGACCTGGCCCAGGAGACCTATCTGCGGGCCCTGCCCGGCCTGGCGGGGTTCGCGGGCCGGTCCTGTGCCCGCACCTGGCTGCTGTCGATCGCGCGGCGCGTCGTCGTCGACCGTCACCGCGGCGCCGCCGCCCGCCCCAGGCTCGCCGACGCCACCGACTGGCAGGCGGCGGCCGAACGGTCCCAGGCCCGCCACCTGCCGGGCTTCGAGGAGGGCATCGCGGTCCTCGACGCACTGGACACGCTGGACCCGCCACGGCGACAGGCCTTCGTCCTGACCCAACTGCTGGGTCTCACCTACGCGGAGGCCGCCCACGCCGTCGGCTGCCCCGTCGGTACGGTCCGCTCCCGGGTCGCCCGCGCGCGACGCGACCTGACGGGGATATGGCGGGCGGACGCCGGCCCCGCCCCGTAGTGAAAGGCGACGGACCCGCCCGCGGCGGACCCGCCGACGACCGGCCGGACAAGACCTGCACCGGAAACGCTTTCACCTACGCGAATCGAGGCTGTGGCGGTATGCACTGGTACGAGGACGACGGATTCTGGTCGGACTTCTCCGAGACGATGTTCTCCGGGCGCAGGCGCGCGGAGACGGCCGCGCTCGTCGCCCGGTCGCCCCTGCTGGACTTCGCCCCCGGCTCCCGGGTGCTGGACCTGTGCTGCGGGCCCGGTGTGTATCTGGTGCCGCTCGCGCGGCGCGGCTACGCCGTGACCGGGGTCGACCTCAGCGAGGTCATGCTGGAACGGGCCGGGGCCGCGTGCGCGGACGCGGGCGTCGAGGTCCGCCTCGTACGGGCCGACATGCTGACGCACGTCGAGCCGGAGTCGTACGACGTGGTGCTGAACGTCTTCACCTCGTTCGGCTACTTCGACGACCCGGGCGACAACCTCCAGGTGCTGCGCAACGCACACGACTCGCTGGTGCCGGGCGGGCGGCTGGTGATCGATGTGATGGGCAAGGAGGTGCTGGCGGGCTGGATCGGCCGCCCCCAGCTGGTCGAACTGGACGACGGCGGCTACGTCGTGCAGCGCGACACCGTCCTGGACGACTGGTCCCGGTTGCGTACGGACTGGACGCTGGTCCGCGGCGGGACGGCGCGCGAGGCGTCGATCACCTCGTTCCTCTACAGCGGCGCGGAGCTGCGCTCGCTGTTCGAGGAGGTGGGCTTCACGAAGGTGGAGTGCTACGGCGACTTCGACGGCTCCCCGTACGACCAGCGCGCACGGCGCCTCATCGTGTCCGGTGTCCGCGAATCCGCCACAACGGCAGGAACCACCGCAACCGGCGCGACCGGCGCAACCGCCACGACCGCCACGACCGCCGCAACCGTCGCTCCCGGCGAGGAGGAGCGGTGAGACCTCCGGCCACGCCCGTACGCACCGGGACCACCCCCGGCACCGGGACCGCCCCCGACACCGGCTCCCCCGCCACCGCCCTCGTCCACGAGCACGTCACCGACGCCATGAAGGCCCCCGACCTGCTGCGGCTGACCGACAACATCGTGCTCGCCCGGTTCGAGACGATGAAGGTGTACGCCGCGCTCGGCGCGGTCCGTACGCTGCTCGCGCGCGGGACCGTCAGCCCCGGCCAGACGCTCGTGGACAGTTCCAGTGGCATCTACGCCCTCGCCCTGGCGATGGCGTGCCACCGCTACGGCCTGCGCTGCCACATCGTCGCCTCCACCACCGTGGACGCCACGATGCGCGCCCAGCTGGAAATACTGGGCGCCACCGTGGACCAGATGCCACCGTCGCGGAACCTGCGGCTCGACCAGGAGCGGCGGGTGCGCCGGGTACGCCGGCTGATCGCGGAACGGCCCGGCACGCACTGGATGCGGCAGTACCACGACGCCGTCCACTACGCCGGGTACCGGGAGTTCGCCGACCTGGTCGACGCCGCGCTGCCCGGCGTGCCGCTGACCGTGGTCGGCGCCGTGGGCACCGGGGCGTCCACCGGCGGCCTGGTCCAGCCCCTGCGCGGCCGGGGCAGGCCCGTCGCCCTGACCGGGGTGCAGCCCTTCGGCAGCGTCACGTTCGGCAGCGAGGGGTTCGACGACCCGGAGGCGATCATCGCGGGGATCGGCAGCTCGATCCCGTTCGACAACGTCCGCCACCGCCTGTACGACACCCTGCACTGGGTCGACTTCCGGCACGCCATGGCGGGAGCCGTCGCCCTGTTGCGCGAGCACGCGGTGTTCGCCGGGCTGTCGACCGGCGCCGCGTTCCTCACCGCGGCCTGGGAGGCCCGGCACCACCCGGAACGAACCCACCTGGTCATCGGCGCGGACACCGGGCACCGCTACACCGAACGGGTCTTCGCCCGCCACCGCGAGGCACTCGACGCCCGCGCGCTGGAACCCCTGCGGATCACCGGGCTCGCCGACCTCGCCATGCCGTGGTCCGTCATGGACTGGAGGAGACGGGGCCACGACGTGCGCCCGCCGGCCGATCATCCGCCGACCGATCACACGCCGACCGAGGAGGACCGAACCCCGTGACCATCGCCGCCCTGGAAGCACTCACCTTCGGACTGGGAAGGCTGGCGGAGGCGGCCCGGAACGCCGGGCACCGGCTGTGCCTGCTCACCCGGGACCGCGCCGTCTACCGGCACGAACTGGCCGGGCTCCCGGCCGACGCCGTCGACATCGTCGACGTCGACACCGACGACCCGGCCGCGTGCGCCGCCGCCCTGTCGGCGCTGCCCGGCCTGCGCGGGCTGATCAACTCGACGGACACCTGGAGCGTCCCGGGCGCCGACCTCGCGGCGGGGCTGGGTCTGCCGGGTCCCGATCCGGCGGCCGTACGCCTGCTGCGCGACAAGTACCGCGTACGCAACCTCCTCCACGAGCACGGACTCAGCCGCGGCCGGGCCGTCGCGCTCACGGCGGATCCCGGCGCCGCGTCCGCCGTCCTGCGGGAGACGGGGCTGCCCGCCGTGCTCAAGGACACGGCGGGCACCTCCTCCCGTAACGTCTGGCTCGTACGGGACGAACACCAGCTCCACGACGCGCTCGCCGAGGCCGCCCGACAGCCCCTCAAGGGACGGCTGTTCGCGGAACCGTTCCTCGCCGGGCCCGTGTACAGCGCGGAAACGCTCAGCTGGGAGGGGAGCACCCGACTCCTGGGCGTCCTCAGCCGGCAGCTGTCGCCCGAGCCCCGGGTCCGTGAGGAGGCCGCGGCCTTCCCGGTCGCGTTCCCCGCCCCGGACACCGCCCTCCTCCGGGACTGGGTGGGACGGGTCCTCAAAACGGCGGGACACGACAGCGGATTCGCGCACGTGGAATTCATCCTGACCGCCGAGGGCCCGGAGCTGGTGGAGATCAACCGACGCATCGGCGGGGCGCTCGTCGGCGAGGCGCTGTGCCGCGCGCTGGGCACCAACGTGTACGACGCCATGGTCGACACCGCGCTCGGCCGGCGCCCCGCCCTGCTCGACGCCCCGGACCCCGCCGGTCCGGCCCCGGGCCGCACCGACCCCGCAGGTCCCGAAGAGCCCGCGGCTCCCGCAGGCTTCGCGGATCCCGCCCGTCCCACGGGTCCCGCCACCGGTTTCGTGCTGATCTACCCCGACCGGCCCGGCACCCTCACCGGCTGGACCGGCCTCGACACGCTCGCGGCCTTCCCCGGCGCGCCCGAGTGGTACCCCACCGCCGCTCCCGGGGACCGCGTGGAGCACCTGACGGACCAGCGCGGCTGCACCGGGATCGTGCTGGCCGGGGCGGAGACGGCGGAGCTGGCGCTGCACCGCGCCCTGAGCGCGGCGGGAAGCGTACGACCACTCGTCGCCGCCGACGGCGGGGAATGACCGCGCCCGCCCGGTCCACCCGCGACCGTCGGCGTGCCCGCGGCCCTTGGCGTGACCGTTGGCGTGCCCGCGACCGGTTCACCGGACCGCAGCGCTTCCTGCTGGCCGGCTCGTTCCTCATCACCCTGGGGAGCTTCGCCGTACTGCCCTTCATGTCGGTGCTGCTCCACGAGCGGCTGGGCATGCGGCTCGGCACCGTCGGCGTGGTGCTCGCCGTCGCCTCCCTGGTGCAGTTCTCCGGCGGGACGGTGGGAGGTGCCCTCGCCGAGCGCATCGGGCTGCGGCGCACCATGCTGCTGGCCCTGGTGATCCGCACGGCGGGTTTCGCGGCGTTCCTGCCCGGGCTCCGGAACGCGTACGCCGCCGTCGCCGCGCTCTTCCTCGTGTCCTGCGGTGCGGCGCTCTATCTCCCGGCGAACAAGGCGTACTTGGTGCACGGGGCCCCCGAGGCGCGGCGCCCGCTGCTGCTGTCTGCGAGCGGCTCCGCGCTCAACGCCGGCATCGCGCTCGGCCCCCTCGCCGCGGCGCCCTTCGTCCTGAGCGCTTCGGCCGGTCTCCTCGCCACGGTCGCCGCCCTGTTCGCGGCCGTCACCGCGGGACATGCCCTGCTGCCGGCGGAGCGCCGTGCGACGCACCCGGCCGACCGGCCGGAACACGAGAACACCACATCGGAGCACGAGAACACCACAGAGGGCGGAAACATCACAACACCCCCCGCCCGGCGGTGGAGGACGGCACTCACCGGCCCGGCCGCGACGCCGTTCGTCATGACCGTGCTGAGCGTCTACCTGTTCATGTTCTTCCAGCACTACCTCGCCCTCTACGCCGTGCCCAGGACCTCGACGACGTACTACGGTCTCGTCCTCGCCCTCTACGCCCTCCTCCTCGTGGTGGCCCAGCCCCTCCTGTCGGACCGGATCGCCCGCCTGGGCTACCCCCGCGCCCTGCGGATCGGCTTCGCCGCGATGGCCGTCGGCCTGGCCACGATCGCCGTCGGCCACCACGCGGCGGTCCTGGCCGGCGCCCTGCTCGTCTGCTGCGGCGAGATCGTCCTCTTCCTCAAGAACGACCTCGAAGCCCTCGCCCGCTCCCCGCGCGCCCCCGCCGTGGTCTTCGGCCGCCAGCGCCTCGCGGCCGGCCTCGGCGCCTTCACCAGCGGCGTCGTCGGGGGCGAGGGCTACCAACTGGCCGAGCGCACCGGCCGTCCCGGCCTCTTCTGGCTCGGGGTGGCAGCGCAGTGCGTCGTGGTCCTGTCCGTGCTGCCGAGGGTGCTCCGCGTCGGACGCCGCCTCTACCATGGCCCTGCGCGACCGGACGGCGAAGGGGAGACAGGGCCATGCGGCGGCTGGGCGATCTCGAGGCGGAGATCATGGAACGCCTGTGGACCTGGGGCCGCCCTGCGACGGTGCGGGAGGTCGTCGACGACATCAACACGGTACGGCCGGTGGCGTACACCACGGTGATGACCGTCACCAACATCCTGCACACCAAGGGCTGGCTGCTGCGCGCCAAGCAGGGCCGCGCCTGGCTGTACACGCCGGTGCGCAGCCGCGAGGCGTACGCCGCCGCGCTCATGGAGGACGGCCTGGGCGCCAGCAAGGACCGCCCCGCGGCGCTGGTCCACTTCGTCGAGAACATGACCGACGACGAGGTCACGGCCCTGCGGGAGGCCCTGCGGAGCGTGGACCGGAAGAGCGTGGACCGCGACGACGGGCGCCGGAAAGCCGAAGGCCGCCCGGCCGAGGGCCGTCAGGCACCGGACCGGCAGACCGAGAACCGGGAGACCGGGACATGACCGCGGCTCTCGCTCTCCTCGGGTACCTGGCGGCGGTGGGCCTCGCCGCGCCCTACGTGTTGCTGCGCAGCCGGTGGCCGCACCGGGCTCCCGCCCTGGCGGCGGCGGTGTGGCACATCCTGGCGCTCTCGTTCTCGACCGGGGTCGCCCTCCTCGCGTACTGCCTCGCCGCGCCGACCGAGCACATGCACGCGAGCCTGGTGGGGCTGCTGCACTCCTGCGGGCTGAACGTGGGCGCGGTGCGGGCCGATCCCGACACGGCACACCAACTCGCCGTCGCGCTGCCGACCGCCTTGGTCGTCGCGCTGGCCGCCGGTTTCGCCCGCCATCTCCTGCTGGCCCGGCGGACCCGGACGAGGCACCGGGAGGCCGTGGACCTCGTGGGCCGCCACTCGGACGTGCTCCGCGCCACCGTCCTGCCGTACGGCACGCCCGCCGCGTACTGCCTGCCCGGCCGCCGGCCCCGGATCGTGGTCAGCGACGCGGCGGTACGCCGGCTGACGCCCGCGCAGCTCGCCGCCGTACTGGCGCACGAGCAGGCGCACATCGCGGGCCGTCACCACCTGCCGCTGGCCGCCGCGGAGGCGTTCCACTCGGTGTTCCGGCGGCTTCCGCTGGCCCGGCACACCCGGGAGCAGACGGCGCTCCTGCTGGAGATGGTCGCGGACGACCGCGTACTGCGCGGCCACTCCCACGAGGCGCTGGCCACCGCGATGTACGAGATGGCCGCGGCCCGCACCCCGAAGGGCGCGTTCGCGGCGGGCGGCCACACGGTCCTGATCCGCCTGCGGCGCGTACTGGGTCCGCGCGAGGCCGCGCACCCCGCGCTGTGGGGATCGGTCGCCGTCGGGTCCGCGGCGGTTCCGCTGCTGCCGCTGCTGGTCGCCTGCGCACCGGGCCTCGGCTGACGGTTCCGCGCCGCGCCACCCGCGTCCCCACGCCACCGCGCCACCGTGCGGCGTTCAGCCGATCCGTACGCCCCACATGAACGGCATGCCGCTCCGCGCGATCGACTCGTACCGCACCTGCGCGCCGGGCTTCGGCGCGTGGAGGATCTGCCCGTTCCCGGCGTAGAAGCCGACGTGACTGAGGTCGGTACGCATGATGATGAGGTCCCCGGGCCTCATCTCGCCCAGGGAGTTGATCCGGGTGCCGACCTCGGCCTGGGCCTGCGACGTACGGGGGATGGACACCCCGGCCTGGTTGAACGCCCAGGAGGTGAGTCCGCTGCAGTCGAAGGAGTTCGGGCCCGTCGCCCCCCACACGTACGGCATACCGACCCGACTCTTGGCCGCCTCGAAAGCCTGGGCGGCCCGCTGCGAGGCACTCGCCTGGTTGCCCAGCTCGACCCGCTCGCTGGACCGGTTGGCGCGCTCCTCCTCCGCGGCCCGTTCCGCCCGTTCCTTCGCGGTCATGGTGTTGAGGAGCCGCTGGGCCTCGGCGAGCTTGCCCTGGATCTCCGTCTTCCGGTCGGCGAGTTCCTCGCGGGTCTCCTTGAGATCCTTGAGTTTGTCCGCGGCCTGGCTCCGCCGCTGCTCCAGGTCGCGCTGCTGCGACCGGTACTCTTCGAGCGAGGCGACCTGGCGGGCACTCAACTGGTCAAGGGCCGAGGCGCGTTCGAGGTAGCTGTCCGGATCGGATGTGAGCAGCAGCTGCAGCGAGGGGTCGAGGCCGCCGGTCCGGTACTGCGCGGCGGCTATGGAGCCGAGCCGGTTCCGCAGTTCGTTGAGCCCGCCCTGCTTGCGGGCGGCGCTGTCCTGGAGGGCGTCCACCTGCTCCTGGAGCTGCCCGGCCTTCTCCTTCGCCCCGTTGTACTTCTCGGTGGCCTGCGTGGCCTCCTCGTAGAGGCGGTCGACCTGCGCCTGGACGCCCTTCTTGTCGGGGTCCGGCAGCGGATCGGCCGAGGCCGACTGCGTCGAGAGGGCGACGGCCGCCGCCGCGGTGGCGGTGAGCACGGACGCGTACGCCTGGCCGGCCTGCTTGGGACGACGGTGGGACGCCACTGAGGCGGTCTCCTTCTTCCTCGGCCGCCCGGCCCCGCCCGCTCGGCGCGGCGACGGCACCTCCGACAACGGCGCCTCCGGCGTCACGCTGGAAAGGTGAACGACCGCACGGAGGTGCGAACATTTATACTACACAGCTTAGTTGTTTAGTTCCTCGGGACCGCCGACGTTGACCGCGGGCCACCAGGCGGCCCGGCAGCCGCCCCCCGCCCGGCCCCTCCACAGCATCGCCCCGCCCTCCCTGACACGTCGATTCCCCGAATTGCCGCCGGTCGGTCAACCCGACGATGTGCGGTGGGTCGCCTCCCTCGGAGCCGCAGCCTCAGCGAACTGCGCGTTGACCTGTAGAAGCTGTCGGCACGTTGATCGGCGGCCGCCTGGACTCGCGTTCGCACCGGACCGCGAGTGGGCGGTAGCCGAAGAGCCGGGCGACGGACCGCTCTGCCTTCAGTTGCCGTCCGAGTCACTCGGAGAACTCGACGCCGGGCGTGCGGTTCGGGCAGCGATGTATGACGGCGCCCCGGACGCTCCCGACCAGGACGCCGCCTGACGCCACGTTCCCAGAGCGTTCCCATGCGCTCACGCAGAGGGCCCCCGTGATCTTCACGGGGGCCCTCTGTTCGAACTGTTTTCCCTGTTCAGGGAGTGGAGCCCCCTGTCGGATTCGAACCGACGACCTACGCATTACAAGTGCGTTGCTCTGGCCGGCTGAGCTAAGGAGGCGTACCCCCAGCAGTGTAACCGGCCCCGATCACCGGACGGCCCGGGATTTCTTCCGTGCACGAGTACTGACAGATCACATCCGGACAGCTAGGGTCACCTCAAGTTCACCCAGGTGGACTAGACCCGTCCGCCGCGCTCCCGTGGCGGATCCTTCCTTTACTCGGATCGTCCGGCACGTTCCTGCCGGTGAGGGGACATATCACCATGGCTACCGTTTCGTTCGACAAGGCCACCCGCGTCTATCCCGGCGGTGACAAGCCCGCCGTGGACCAGCTCGACATCGAGATCGCGGACGGCGAGTTCCTCGTCCTCGTCGGTCCTTCCGGCTGCGGCAAGTCGACGTCCCTGCGCATGCTCGCCGGCCTGGAGGACGTCAACGGCGGCGCCATCCGCATCGGCGACCGCGACGTCACGCACCTGCCGCCCAAGGACCGGGACATCGCCATGGTGTTCCAGAACTACGCGCTGTACCCGCACATGACCGTGGCCGACAACATGGGCTTCGCGCTCAAGATCGCCGGGGTCAACAAGGCGGACATCCGCAAGAAGGTCGAGGAGGCCGCGAAGATCCTCGACCTCACCGAGTACCTGGACCGCAAGCCGAAGGCGCTCTCCGGTGGTCAGCGGCAGCGGGTGGCGATGGGGCGGGCCATCGTGCGTGAGCCGCAGGTCTTCCTCATGGACGAGCCGCTGTCGAACCTCGACGCCAAGCTCCGCGTCTCCACCCGTACGCAGATCGCCTCCCTCCAGCGCCGGCTCGGCATCACCACGGTGTACGTGACCCACGACCAGGTCGAGGCCATGACCATGGGCGACCGGGTGGCCGTCCTCAAGGACGGGCTGCTCCAGCAGGTCGACTCGCCGCGCAACATGTACGACCGGCCGGCCAACCTCTTCGTCGCCGGCTTCATCGGCTCTCCCGCCATGAACCTGGTCGAGGTCCCGATCACCGACGGCGGCGTG
Source organism: Streptomyces hebeiensis (assembly GCF_052983195.1). Classification (NCBI taxonomy): domain Bacteria; kingdom Bacillati; phylum Actinomycetota; class Actinomycetes; order Kitasatosporales; family Streptomycetaceae; genus Streptomyces; species Streptomyces hebeiensis. Next base: position 4,232,141 of record NZ_CM129812.1, on the reverse strand, counting down.
AAGTTCGGCAACAGCGTCGTGCCCGTCTCGCGCGAGGCGCTGAGCGCCGCCTCCGGGAAGGGCGACAAGACCGTCACGGTCGGCGTCCGCCCCGAGCACTTCGACATCGTCGAGGAGGGCGGGACGAACGGCGCACTCTCCAAGGACGCCCCGGCCGGCCTGGCCGTGACCGTCAACGTCGTCGAGGAACTGGGTGCCGACGGTTACGTCTACGGCACCGCCGAGGTCGGCAGCGAGACGAAGGACCTGGTCGTCCGCGTCAACGGCCGCTCCGTACCCGAGAAGGGCGCCAAGCTGCACGTCGTCCCGCGCGCCGGCGAGACGCACGTCTTCTCCACCTCCACCGGCGAGCGGCTGACCGACTGACCCGCGCCCGCCCCGACCGCCCGTGACACGGCCCCGCGCTGCACGCCGCAAGCGCGGGGCCGTGCCCGTTGCCGGCCGTTCAACCCCGGCGCGTCAACACCCAATTCGAAAAAACCTCTCGAACCATCGCTCATTCCGGTGACAAAATGTCGCCATATCATCACCGAGCGCTACGCTCGCCTGCGTGACCCACTCAGCCCGCCGTATCGGCCGAACTCTCGCTGCCGTCCTGCCCGTCGTCCTGGTGCTCTCCGGGACCCTCGCGGTCGCCCGCGTCCCGTGGGCGACCAGCAATGCCGAGTCGCAGATCCTGACCGCCTCGTCGGACACCGCCTCGGTCAGGGCCAAGTCCAAGGCCCGCGCGCCCCAGGACGTCCTGCGCGACCAGCTCCTCGTGGAACTGCAGCGGAAGGACCCGGGGATCGCGCTGACCCACCTCCAACGCGAGGTCGAGGAACGCCCGTCGCTCGCCCAGCACTGCGTCGCGATCGCCCGCGCCCTGGGCCGTGCCGCCGTGACCGCGTACGGGCCCACCCGGGCGCAGTCGTTCTCCCGGCCCGTGTGCGACACCGCGTTCGCGTACGGCGTCTCCCAGCAGGCCGCGGGCAGCTGAGCCGCGGGCACCCGGCACCCCGCACCCGGCACCCCGCAGCCGGCACCCCGCAGCCGTCACCCCGCAGCCGTCACGAACCTGGCCGCGCCGCTGGCCACCCGCCCCGCCTATCGTTCACCGCATGCACTCGTATCCGACGCAGGCCGTGGTCCTGGCGGGCGGCCAGGGGTCGCGGCTGCGCCCGTACACCGACGACCGCCCCAAGCCGATGGTCGAGATCCCCGGCACGGGGACCCCGATCATCGGTCACCAGCTCGCCTGGCTCGCCGCCGAGGGCGTGACCGACGCCGTCGTCTCGTGCGGCCACCTCGCCGAAGTCCTGCAGGACTGGCTGGACTCGGCCGACCTCCCCCTGCGCGTCACCACCGTCGTGGAGCCCGAACCACTGGGGCGCGGCGGTGGTCTCAAGTACGCCGCCGCCCGACTGCCCGAGCCCGAGCGCCCCTGGTACGCCACCAATGGCGACATCTGGACACGGTTCTCGCTGCGGGAGATGGCCGCGTTCCACCATGAGCGCGACGCGACCGCCACGCTCGCCCTCGCCCGGCCACGGATCCCCTGGGGAGCGGTGGAGACGGACGAGTTCGGGCACGTTCTCGACTTCATCGAGTCGCCTCCCTCGCCCTATCTGATCAATGCCGGCGTGTACGTCTTCTCCTCCGCCTTCGTCTCGCTGCTCCCGGACCGGGGCGACCACGAGCGGACCACCTTCCCGCGGCTGGCGCGCGAACGCCGCCTCGCCGGTTTCCCGTTGCCGCACGGCGCCTACTGGCGTGCCATCGACACCGCCAAGGACCTCACCGAAGCCGCCAAGGAACTGGCCTCGACCAGCACCTGACCCAGCCGGCACCCGACCCGGCCAGCGCACCTGACCCAGTCGGCACCCGACCCGCCCCCGAGAGGCCCTCGCGCACGCGGAGGAGCCATTGCCGTACGCGGGGAGCCGGAGCCCCGCGCACGCGGAGAAGCGGGTCCCCGGCCGCGAACCGGCCGGGGACCCGCCCCGCGTACTCCGCTCGGCCGTCAGCCCAGCAGGCCCCCGATCGGGTTCCTGGCCTCGCCGCCGCCACCGCCCGAGGACGAGCCCGTACCGCTGTCGCCGTCGCCGCCCCCGAGGCCCCCGTCGCCCGAGCCGCCCGTCGAGGACGGCCCCTGGCCACTGGGCTCCGGCGGGGCCTGCTCGGCCGTCTGCGGGGGCTGCTGGACCGTGCCCTGGGTCTGGCTCGGCTGCCGCTGCTGCTGCGTCTGCCCCGTACTGGCCGCGCCGCCCGTCTCCGGGACCGCCGAGCCGCCGGGCGTCGACTGCGGGGCCGTGGGGCTCCCCGACCGGGTCGCCGACGGCTCCGACCGTTCGGCGTCCGCGCCACGGGTGCTGTCCGGGGACCCGGAGGCGCTGCCGCCGCCGCGCCCCGGCTTCTTGGGCAGCGGCATGCCGGGCAGCTGGTTGACCGGGTTCCCGTCCGGGCCCGGCACCGTCACCAGGTCCGAGGACCGTACGGCGCCGCCCAGCACCGAGCCGACCAGCAGCGTCAGGCCGATCACCACCGTCGCGACGATCGAACCGCGCCGCAGGACGCGCCGGCGCAGCTCCCAGATCTCGGAGCGCGGTCCGAGCGTGCGCCACGCCTCACCGGCGAGGCGGCCGTCCACCGAGTACACCGGCGCGCCCGCGATGACCAGCGGGGACCAGGCGGCGAGGTAGATGATGTCGGGCGCGTCGTACGCCGGTACGGTCCGCCAGCTGACGGTGAGGAGCAGCGCCGCCGACAGCAGCGCGCCGAACGCGGCGGCGACCCGCTGCCAGAGCCCGAGGATGGTCAGCACACCGGCCACGATCTGGAGGAACGCGACGCTCAGGCCCGCGCCGACGGGGTGCGAGAGCGCGAAGTCCCGCAGCGGCTCCGCCAGTGCCCACGGGTGCAGCGACTGGAGCCACTTGACCATGGAGCCGCGCTCGCCGCCGTCGAAGTAGACGGGGTCGCAGAGCTTGCCCATGCCCGCGTAGACGGAGATGAAGCCGAGGAAGACGCGGAGCGGGAGCAGCACCACGCCGAGGTTCATGCGACGGCCGGGGTAGTACGCGTGCCGGACGGAGTCCGCGCCGTGCCGCTGCGTGCGGGGCCGGTCGTCGCCCTCGGCGTCGCCGTCGGTCTCCGGGTACCGGTCCGCGTCGCGGTCGAACTCGTCGTCGCGGTCGAAGTCGCGGTCGGGGTACGCGTCGTCCCCGGCGCCGGTGCCGCCGGCCCCGTGGCCGTACGGCGGGCGCCCCGCCACCTCGGTGCCCTGCGTGTACGTCGTGTCGTACGCGCCGACGGCCTGCCGCATCGGCGGCAGCAGCGGGGCGGTCCGCGCGCCCGGCACGGCGGGACGGGCGGGGGGCGGGACGGAGCCGCCGGAGCGCGGGCTGCCGACGATGGGGGTGGGGACCGTGCTCTCGGCGTCGTCGAAGCCGATCCGGGGGATGACCTGCGTCGCGCCGGCCTCGTGCGTCAGGGCGGCGCCGGACCCGCCACGGGGCGGAGCGCCCGCGGCCTGCGGCTGCGAACCGGCCCGGGAGCCCGCCGAGGAGTTCCGTACGGCCTGGAGCAGCCCGGACGCAGCGGGGTCGCCCGGCTCGGACTTCCCGCTCCAGACGACCGGGGCGCGGCGCCTGGCACCACCCCCGGTGCCGCGCAGGGCGGGGACGCGCGCCGTGTCCGCCCCGCGCGCGCCACGGGCGGGGCGAGCGGGGCCGGGGCGCTGGGGCGATGCGAGCTTCACCCGGAAGCTGGCGTGGTTCACGATGACCTGCGCGGGGTCGCAGTCCACTTTGAGCATGCTCAGCGGGGGCTGATCGTCGAACCCGGGCCGGGGCGTTCTGGTGTCCACACTCATCTAACCGAGTGACTTGTGTTTAGGACACTGCCTTGACGGCCGGGATCTGTCCGAGACCCGTCAAGATCGTTTGAGGCGCCGGAACAGCCGCCGCCCCGCCCGCCCCGGCTGTCGTCGCCGCCTGCCCCGGCCGTCGCTTCCGCCACCGCCCCTGTACCGGACGGCCCCGCCACGTCAGCGCCGCAGGCGCGCCGCCTCGTACAGCACGACGCCGGCCGCCACCCCGGCGTTCAGCGACTCCGCGCCGCCCGGCATCGGGATGCGCACCCGGATGTCGCACGTCTCGCCCACCAGCCGCGACAGCCCCCGGCCCTCGCTGCCGACCACGATCACGACGGGCCCCTCGAGCGCCGCCAGGTCACCGACCTCGGCCTCGCCGTCCGCCGCCAGGCCGACGACCGTGAGCCCGGCCTTCTGGTACGCCTCCAGGGCGCGGGTCAGGTTGGTGGCCCGCGCGACCGGCGTACGGGCCGCCGTACCCGCCGACGTCTTCCAGGCGCCGGCCGTCATCCCGGCGGCGCGCCGCTCCGGTACGACGACGCCGTGGCCGCCGAAGGCGGCGACGGAGCGGACGACGGCACCGAGGTTGCGCGGGTCGGTGACCCCGTCCAGCGCCACGATCAGCGGGTCCTCCCCGTCGTCGAGCGCGGCCGTCACCAGGTCGTCCGGGTGCGCGTACTCGTACGGCGGGACCTGGAGGACGAGCCCCTGGTGGTTCAGGCCGCCCGTCATCCGGTCCAGCTCGGGCCTGGGCGCCTCCATCAGGTGGATGCCGCCGCGCTCGGCCGCGAGCTGGAGCGCCTCGCGGACGCGCTCGTCGTTGTCGATGAACTGCTGGACGTACAGGGTCGTCGCCGGTACGCCGTCACGCAGCGCCTCGAAGACCGGGTTGCGGCCCACGACCATCTCGCTGCTGCCCTTGCCGCCCCGCCGGGCGACCGGACGCCGCTGGGCCTGCTTGGCCTTGGCGTTGGCGATGCGGTTCTTGATGTGGCCCTTGCGGGCGGACGCGGGCGGCGTGGGGCCCTTGCCCTCCAGTCCGCGGCGCCGCTTGCCACCGCTACCGATCTGCGGGCCCTTCTTTTTGGACACGCTGCGGTTGTTGCGCTGGCTGTTCCCGGCCATGACCTACCTGTTTCGTTGCTTCTGATGCGCTGCTTCTGATGCGTCGCTGCTGACGGGTTGCTCGTGCCGCGTTGCTCGGTCCGACGGTTCTCGTCCGGCGTTGCTCGTGCGGGGCGCTCCGGAAATCCGTGCGGGCCGTACGGCCCGTGTGCCCGCCGTACGGGCCCCGTACGCCGTACGCGCCCCCTACAGCGTACGGAACGGTCCCCGCGCGGGTGGCGCCGACGGCGGGGTCCCGGCGGGCGACGCACCCGCGCCGGGGCACCGCGTCAGCCGCGCCGGAGCCGGCTCACCGCGTCAGCGCGGGCCGAGCGTCCAGCGCGGCCCCGCCGGGCTGTCCTCGATGACCAGTCCCGACTGCTGGAGCTGGTCCCGGATGGCGTCCGCCGTGCCCCAGTCCCTGCGGGCCCGGGCGGCCTCGCGCTGGTCGAGCACCAGCCGTACGAGCGTGTCCACCACACCGTGCAGGTCGTCGCCCCGGTCGGCCTCGCCCGCCCAGTGCTCGTCGAGCGGGTCCAGGCCGAGGACGCCGAGCATGGCCCGTACCTCCGCGAGCCGGGCCACGGCCGCTTCCTTGTCGTCCGCCGCCAGCGCCGAGTTTCCCTGCCGGACCGTGGTGTGGACGACCGCGAGGGCCTGCGGCACGCCCAGGTCGTCGTCCATGGCCTCGGCGAAGGCGGGCGGCACCTCGTCGGCGGGCGCGACGGCCTCCCCCGCCTTCTCCGTGACGCGCTGCACGAAGCCCTCGATCCGGGCGAACGCGGACTCGGCCTCCCGCAGGGCCTCCTCGCTGTACTCGATCATCGAACGGTAGTGCGGTGTGCCCAGGTAGTAGCGGAGCACGATGGGCCGCCAGTGCTTGACCATCTCGCTCACGAGCACCGAGTTGCCGAGCGACTTGGACATCTTCTCGCCGCTCATGGTGACCCAGGCGTTGTGCACCCAGTACCGGGCGAACTCGTCCCCGAACCCCCTGGCCTGCGCGATCTCGTTCTCGTGGTGCGGGAAGATCAGGTCCAGGCCGCCGCCGTGGATGTCGAAGGCCGGGCCCAGGTACTTGTGCGCCATGGCCGAGCACTCCAGGTGCCAGCCGGGCCGGCCGCGACCCCACGGGGTCTCCCAGGACGGCTCGCCCGGCTTGGCGGCCTTCCACATCGCGAAGTCCCGCGGGTCACGCTTGCCGGTCTCGCCCTCCCCCGACGGCTGGCGCATCTCGTCCAGGTCCTGGTTGGACAGCTCCAGGTAGCCGGGGAAGGAGCGGACGTCGAAGTAGACGTTGCCGTCGGCCTCGTACGCGTGTCCCCGCTCGATCAGGCCGCGCATCATCTCGATCATCTCGGTGATGTGGCCGGTGGCACGCGGTTCGTACGTGGGCGGCAGGCAGCCGAGGACGTCGTAACCGGCGTTGAACGCGCGCTCGTTCTCGTACCCGATGGCCCACCAGGGGCGCCCCTGGTCGGCGGACTTGCTGATGATCTTGTCGTCGATGTCCGTGACGTTGCGTACGAACGTCACGTCGTAGCCGCGGTACTCGAACCAGCGGCGCATGATGTCGAAGTTGAGTCCCGACCGGATGTGTCCGATGTGCGGGGCGGCCTGCACGGTGGCGCCACACAGGTAGATCGAGACACAGCCCGGCGTGAGCGGGGTGAAGTCACGGATCTGCCGGGCGCCGGTGTCGTACAGCCGAATAGTCACGCCACAAGGGTAGTGCGCTTCGGGCCGTGCCCCGTGCCCCTTGGGGGCACGGGGCACGGGAGTGTGCCGTTTGCGCCGACTTGGTCCATTCACCCGGCATATGCGCCCCGCCTGGCCAGGGGACGACGGGATTCCGGCGGACCGGCGCACGACGGCGGCCCGGCCCGGCTCGGAACGGCCGGGTCCGAATCGGTACGGCCCGGAACTCGGACCGGTCGGCTCGGCCTGCGGGCCGGCCCGGACGGGGCCGGCCGGCTCAGATCCGGCCGACGACCTTGCGCGGGGTGATCCGTACGACCACGCGCGCCGCGTCCTCGCCCGAGGCCGGGTTGAACTCGGCGTACGGCTTGCCCGTGTACTTCAGGGACAGTTCGTCGATCAGCTCCTGGCCGCCGTCGGTGGTGAGGGTCGCGGAGCCGCGGATCTCGGCGTACGTGTACGGCGAGTCGGCCGGCTGGACGACCACCGACACCCTCGGGTCCCGGCGCAGGTTCTGCTCCTTGCGCCGGCCCACGGTGGTCGAGATCAGCAGGTCGTCACCGTCCCGCTTGACCCACACCGGCGACACCTGGGGGCTGCCGTCGGGCTGGATGGTGGCGATGTCGACGAAGACGGGCCCGTCGAGGACTTCCTTGAGCTGGTCGGAGAGTGCGGCGGTCATGGGTGCCTGTGCCTTTCTGTTGAAAACTTCCTGGGACTGTCTCGAGTGGCACGGTCGATGATCTCTCAGCGTTCCCCCAACGCATGCCCGGCACCCGGCGTTTTCAGCGCGATCTGGCGCGGAACCCGGGGGGCTCACGCCCGGGAGGAAGCGCTTCTTGGTGCTGCGCTGACCCGCGCTGGCGCACGGACCTGCGCTGTTGGCCTCAGTCGGGGCGTTTCTGGTTCTCGATGTATTCCTTGATGACGGCGAGCGGGGCACCCTCGCACGAGGCGGCGAGGTAGGACGGCGACCAGAAGTGCTCACCCCACAGGTACGTGCGGATGTGGTCGGGGAACTCCTGCCGCAGGCCCCGGGCGGAGACACTACGACCAGCGGACCGTGTCCATCTGGAGCGTGGACGGCCGGGTCAGGGGCGTGCCGTTCGTCTGCTCCGCCGACGCGCTCTCTTTTCATCTGCCGGGGGTGCGGGGGCGTTGCCCACGCCGACCGGAACGCTTCCCACAACATCGCCACCCGTGGCGAGAGCGTGTGGAACGCGGGGCGTGAGTCACGCGTCCCTGCCACCCCATAACGGGGTGTCTGGACGGAGGAGTCCACCCCAGCAGCCAGCTGGGCACTACCTCCAAGCCCGGCCCTTCAGCGCCGGGTCAAGTTGACGCCGCACTGTCCGTACGGACCACCAGCGCCGTCGCGATCGCCGCGAGCCCGTCGCCGCGCCCGGTGAAACCGAGCCCGTCGGAGGTGGCCGCCGAGACCGAGACCGGGGCGCCCACGGCACCGCTCAGGACCCTCTGCGCCTCGTCCCGGCGCTTGCCGATCTTCGGCCGCTTGCCGACGACCTGGACGGCCACGTTGCCGATGGTGAAGCCCGCGTCGCGCACGATCCGGGCCGCCTCCGTGAGGAGGGTGGTCCCCGAGGCGCCGGACCACTCGGGGCGTCCGGTGCCGAAGTGTGCGCCGAGGTCACCGAGCCCGGCGGCGGAGAACAGCGCGTTGCAGGCCGCGTGGGCGACGACGTCCGCGTCGGAGTGCCCGGCCAGGCCGGGCCCCTCGCCCTCCCAGAGCAGGCCGGCGCACCACAGCTCGCGGCCCTCCTCGAAGGCGTGGATGTCGGTGCCGATCCCGACCTGCGGCAGCAGGGGCGGCGGGGGCGATGAGGTCTGCCGGGACGCGCTCCCGGACCCGGCGGGTACGCCGCCCGACCCGGTCGGCCCGGACCCGGGGCCGGTGGACCCCGGCCCGGTGGACGTGGACGTGTCAGAAGCCATCGTTGGCCCTCCTCCGCGCGAGAACCGCCTCCGCCAGCACCAGATCCAGCGGCCGGGTCACCTTGAACGCCTCCTCGTGGCCGGGCACCACCACGACGGGCGCGCCGAGGCGCTCGACCATGCCCGCGCAGTCCGTGGCGCCCTCGCCGACGGCCGTCACGGTCCGGTGCGCGCGTTCGAGCGTCTCCCGGTCGAAGCCCTGCGGGGTCTGGACGGCGCGCAGCAGGGCCCGCTCCGGGGTCGCGACGACCGGCTCGGGTTCGCCCTTCCCGCGCGGTTCCACCTGCTTGACGGTGTCCGCGACCGGCAGCGCGGGCACCACGGCCGGTGCTCCGTCCCGTACGGCCTCGATCACCGCGTCCACCGTCTCCACCGGCACCAGAGGGCGGGCCGCGTCATGGACGAGCACGTCGGTGATGTCCTCGGGCAGCGCGTCGACACCGAGCCGTACGGACTCCTGGCGGGTCTCACCACCGGGTACGACGAGGTAGTCGGTGCGCTCGGGCAGCGCGTGCTCGTCCAGGAGGATCTTGACCTGGGGTGCTCCGTCGGGCGGTGCGACCACGACGACGAGCGAGACGGCGCGGGAGGCGGCCATCGCCCGTACGGCGTGGATCAGCATCGGCGTGCCGCCCAGCGCGCGGAGCGCCTTGGGGGCGCCCGGGCCGAGCCGTACCCCCCGGCCCGCCGCGGGGATCACCGCGGCGGTGCGACGATGGCTGGCTGGGTCTGTCATCGGTTGTTCTCCGGCAGGTTTGTTTCCTCGGCCGACATGGGTATGGCCACAGCGTGCCGGGCGTGACGCCTTGACCGGACCCTTCCGTGACACGGTCGAGACGGGCCGCCCCGGCTCCCCGGTCCAGCACAGCTGGTGCCGGGGACGAAGGTATATGCGGCTGTCATGTAGCACGACACGCATGGCCGAAACGGCACGTACGCATGGCGACACGGGGACTGGGACGGGACTGGGCGGGGTACGCGAAGGTGTACGCGGCCGTTCGACCGCTTCGGCCTCGACCTCGCCTCGGTTTTCGGTGCCGACGAAGTCGACGAACAAGACGTCGGGCGGGTGTGGCCGGGACGCGGCCGCACCCAGGCGCGGGCAGGCTCCTTCCGGGCATGCCGCAGCGCCCGGCGACTCAGCCTTTCCCTCGGATGGCCGCCGGGCGCCTGAACTCGAAGCCTGAGCTGGGAGCCGACGGTGGCGCGAGGGCGGGAGCTGGTCAGCGGGCACCACGGCATGTGCTGCGTTGTCCGGTTACTGGTCCGGTCCGCGCTCCGACCGGGTGACCGGTCGGGCCGTCCCGACTGTTTCGTGTTTCGTCGGGCCGTTTTCGGCGACGAAGGGTTCGGGTGTTCCGTGTTCCGCGTCACGGCTGCTGCGCTGTTGTTCCGCCTCGTTCGTGCTGCGTCGTTTCCACGCTTCAGGTCTTCCACGCTTCAGGAGCAGGACGGACCGCAGGACGGCACCGCGTACGCGTACACGTCAGGACGCGAGGACCTCGTCGAGCAGAGCCTCGGCCTTGTCTTCGTTCGTGTTCTCCGCGAGGGCGAGCTCGCTGACGAGAATCTGCCGCGCTTTGGCGAGCATGCGCTTCTCACCGGCGGAGAGTCCGCGCTCGCGCTCACGACGCCACAGGTCACGTACCACTTCGGCGACCTTGATGACATCGCCCGAGGCGAGCTTCTCCAGATTTGCCTTGTAGCGACGGGACCAGTTCGTCGGCTCCTCGGCGTACGGCGCTCGCAGCACCTCGAAGACCCGGTCCAGCCCGTCCTGACCGACCACATCGCGCACGCCGACGAACTCCGCATTGTCCGCCGGTACACGCACCGTCAAGTCGCCCTGGGCGACCTTGAGCACCAAGTAGGTCTTGTCCACGCCTTTGATCTGGCGAGTTTCGATGGCCTCGATCAGCGCGGCCCCGTGATGGGGATAGACCACGGTGTCGCCAACCTTGAACGTCATGTGACAGGTACCCCTTCCGTGGCTATCCAGGGTAACACGAGAATGGGCACTTCTGAATGGCGTTTTCGCAGGTCAGGCCGCATCTCAGGGCTTGACAACAGCGACTGGAACGTGCTGCGGACGGCTTCCGGAGGGGGGTATTCGCAGGTCGGAGCCGCTGCGCGGGCGCCCCGAAACGCGCCCGTCACCCGCCGCGCGAGACCCCCCAGAAAGGGTGAACGTCCCGATTTGCCCGATTCGGTGCGCCGCACTCCCTCTACTCCGTTCGCATGTCGATCACGCATACGGACGGAAGTGAGACGGATGCGGGACGGAAGTGCGGCGGAAGTCGTGCGGGATTCCGAATTTGATCACCGCGGGAGGCGGCACGGTATTCGGAAGGAAAGTTTGTCGGCGGCGGAATTGATCACGTGGTTTATGTGAACGGACCGCGAAACGTCCACGCGACGCGATACCGGCGGCCATGCGAGCGGGGTGGCGGCGAGAGTACCGAGCGGGCCGGGAGCGGGGGCACCGGCGAGCGGGGTGCCGGTCCGGGCGGCCTCGTGGGCGCGGGTCCCGGCGGGGCGCCCGCTCGATCCCGCGCGAGGCCCGTGCGGGTGCCGTTCGGGGCCCGTGCGGGTGCCGCGCGGGCTGCGGGAACGGCGGCCCGGCCGGGGCCCGGAGCGAGGGCCCGGCACGTCCTGGACCGAGGTGAGTCCGGGGCCCGGAGCGAGGGTGCCGCGTATCGAGGCGGGTCGGGTGCGAGGCGTCCGAGGCGGCTCGGTAACCTGATGCCCGCTGATAGCGCTTTTTGTTCCACCGTCAGCTGTCGGCGCGACCTCGGCCCGGACAGGACCTGGCCGGGCCCGTTCTGAACGGTTGCGCCGCAAACGCCCGAACGTCCGTACGTCCTAGGAGTTGCCGCCGCCGTGAGCCGCAGCCTTCGACGCGGCGCCCTCGCCGCCCCTGCCCTCGTGTTCTCACTCGCCTCGCTCACCGCGTGCGGCGCCGGCAACAACGCGCAGACGCTCGGCGTCAAGCCGGACCACGCCGCCACGTCCGTCGGGGACATCAGCATCCAGAACGCGACGGTGGTCACCCAGCCCGAGCCGAGCGCGGCGGGCCCGGCGGTCGTCACCGGCACGTTCTTCAACAGCGGCCGCAAGGCCCAGACGCTGGACTCCATCTCGCTGCCGGGCACCGGCGCCACGGTGAAGCTCAGCCCCGCCAAGGGCTCCGGCCCGATCACCGTGCCGGCCGGCGGCTCGGTCCAGCTCGGCGGCGAGGGGAACGCCTCCGCCGTGGTCGAGAAGGGCCGCGAGGCCGCGAGGGACGGGGACGCGCAGAAGGTCGTGTTCACGTTCAGCGAGACCGGCGACATCGACCTGCGGGCCTTCGTCATCCCCGCGACGAGCTACTTCAAGGGGGTCGGCCCGAGCTCGCTGCCGACCCCGTCCAACTCCCCCGCCGGCTCGCCGGCGCCCGGCCGGACCGGCGCGGGCAACGAGGAGCAGGCCGGTAACGGGGACACGCCGGGCGCGGGCTCGTCCCCGGACGCGGACCCGACCCCGCAGGACAACGCCGCGGGCGGCGGCGCGCAGGGCGCGGGCGGCGAAGGCCACTGAGCCCCGTAACACGCGTAGACCGCTGTGGCGCCGCGCCCGGGCAGGGTGAGGCGCCACAGCGGTCTCTACGGCTGCGCTATGCGTATGGGAGATGTACGGATACGTGTCCGCGTCGGTACGCGGGCGATGCGTACGGCGCGGGCGAGGCGGAACGGCCTCCGGCAGGCGGCCCGGGAGATCCCGTGTCCCCGCCCGGTCCCGGTCCTGGCCTTGGTCGCGGCCTTGGTTCCGGCCGCGGTCGGCCTACGGCTCGAACTTGTAGCCCAGGCCCCGCACCGTCACCAGGTAGCGCGGCGCCCCCGGATCCGGTTCGATCTTGGCCCGCAACCGCTTGACGTGGACGTCGAGGGTCTTCGTGTCGCCCACGTAGTCCGCGCCCCAGACCCGGTCGATCAGCTGCATCCGGGTCAGCACCCGGCCCGCGTTGCGCAGCAACATCTCCAGCAGGTCGAACTCCTTGAGCGGCAGGTCGACCTTGCCGCCGGAGACCGTGACGACATGGCGGTCCACGTCCATCCGGACCGGGCCGGCCTCCAGGGCAGCCGGGGTGACCTCCTCCGGCTCACCGCGGCGGCGCAGGACGGCGCGGATCCGGGCGACCAGCTCCCGCGAGGAGAACGGCTTGGTCACGTAGTCGTCGGCTCCTATTTCCAGGCCGACGACCTTGTCGATCTCACTGTCCTTGGCGGTGACCATGATCACCGGGACATTGGACCTGCCGCGCAGCTGGCGGCAGACCTCGGTGCCCGGCAGGCCGGGCAGCATCAGGTCGAGCAGGACGAGGTCGGCGCCGTTGCGTTCGAACTCGTCGAGCCCCTCGGGCCCGGTGGTCGCGATCGCGACCTCGAAGCCCTCCTTGCGGAGCATGTAGGACAGGACGTCGCTGAAGGATTCCTCATCCTCGACGACGAGCACTCGGGTCACGGAAGGACCTCCGGGGCTGGAAGCACGGTCGGGGGATCCAGCTCATCGCTGGTCTGGGTGTCGGTGTCGGGGTAGGACGGCCGGTCGTCGTCGTCCGGGCCGGGGGTGTCTGTGACGGTGGCTGCCGCGGCTGCCGCGGTGGTGGCCGTAGCCGTGGCCGTAGCCGCACGGCCGCGGTTCCGCTCGGCAGCCGCCTCGGGCAGCCGCAGCGTGAAGGTGGAGCCCTGGCCCTCGGAGCTCCATACCGTGACTTCCCCGCCGTGCGAGGCGGCCACGTGTTTGACGATGGCGAGGCCGAGCCCCGTACCGCCGGTGGCCCTGGAGCGGGCCGGGTCGACGCGGTAGAACCGCTCGAAGATCCGCTCCCGGTCCTTCTCCGAGATGCCGATGCCCTGGTCGGTGACGGCTATCTCGATCAGGTCCCCGCCGGTGGCGGGGACGCGCCGCGCGGCGATCCCGACGCGCGTACGGGCCGGGGAGTAGTTGACGGCGTTCTCCACGAGATTGCCGAGGGCGGCGGCCAGCTGGCCGCGGTTGCCCCAGACGCGCAGGTCGACGGTGCCGCCCGCGGCCATGGTGATCTGTTTCGTGGACGCGGCGTGCCGGGACCGGTCGATGGCCTCGTCGACCAGCTCGTCCACCCGCACCGGCTCGGCGTCCTCCAGCGGGTCGTCGTTCTGCACCCGGGAGAGGTCGATCAGCTCCTGGACCAGATTGGTCAGCCGGGTCGCCTCGACCTGCATCCGGCCCGCGAAGCGGGTGACCGCCTCGGGGTCGTCGGAGGCGTCCATGACGGCCTCGGAGAGCAGGGAGAGCGCACCGGTGGGGGTCTTGAGCTCATGGCTGACGTTCGCCACGAAGTCGCGCCGTACCGCTTCGATCCGCCGGGCCTCGGTGAGGTCCTCGACCAGCAGCAGGACCAGCCGGGAGCCGAGGGGAGCGACCCGCGCGGAGACCGCGAGGGCCTCGCCCCGGCCCGTGCCCCGCCGGGGGAGGTCCAGCTCCACCTGCCGTATCTCCCCGTCCCGCCGGGTGTCGCGGGCCATGAGCAGCATCGGCTCGACGGCGAGCTTGCCGCCCCTGACCAGCCCGAGCGCGTACGCCGCCGAGCTGGCCTTGACCACGGAGTCGCTCTCGTCGAGCACGACCGCGGAGGAGCGCAGCACGGAGAGGACGGTGTCGACACCCGGGGGCAGTACGGCATCCGTGTGCAGGGACGTACGGGTCGGTCTCGCCTGGTCGCGCTCGCTCCAGCGGAACGCCAGCATGGCGATCACGCCGGTACACACCCCGGCGATCGCTGCCAATGCGGCGACAGCCGCGTTCACGTCCATACAGCCAGGTTATGCGCGCCCACCGACACTCTCCCAGACGCTCGGGTGTCTCCTCCGACACTCGTCGCCCAGAGTTCACCGAGGGGAAAGTGACGGTTCACTTGGGAGGGAGGAGACGGACTCGTAGCCGCCCGAACGTGGCGAACATGGCAGCGTAGGGGCCGGATCCCGGGCGGCCACGGCCCGCGCGGACGGACGGCCCGCGCGGACCGGACGGACCGGACGGGCCGCCCCGCCGGTCACGAGCGGGACGGTACCGAGCAGCAGGCAGCACGACGTACATGACGTACTTGACGTACAAGAGAGGGACACCCCATGCGGGACGCGTACCACGAGGAACTGGACTCGATAGGCGAGGACCTGGTCGAGATGGCCCGGCTGGTCGGTTCCGCCATCGGGCGGGCGACCACCGCCATGCTCGACGCCGACCTGAACCTGGCCGAGAGCGTGATCGCCGGCGACCAGAAGGTCGACGACCTCCAGCACGACCTGGAGGCCAGGGCCATCGCCCTGCTGGCCCGGCAGCAGCCGGTCGCGACGGACCTGCGGATCGTGGTCACCTCGCTGCGGATGAGCGCGGACCTGGAACGTTCCGGCGACCTGGCGCAGCACGTCGCCAAGCTGGCCCGGCTGCGCTTCCCGGAGTCGCCCGTACCGCACGACCTGCACGCGACACTGCTGGAGATGGGGCAGCTCGCGCAGCGCCTGATGGCGAAGTCCGCCGAGGTGATCATCACCAAGGACGTCGAGCTGGCGCTCCAGCTGGAGCAGGACGACGACGAGATGGACCTGCTGCACCGCACGCTGTTCCAGCACCTGATGGACGACCGCTGGAAGCACGGCATCGAGACAGCGGTGGACGTGACGCTGCTGGGCCGCTACTACGAGCGCTTCGCGGACCACGCGGTGTCGGTGGCCAAGCGGGTCGTGTACCTGGTGACGGGCGAGCACGCGGACGAGATCCAGCCGGCGGAGACCCCGGTCGAGGGCGCCTGACCAACCGGCCGGGACGGCCGGACGAGGCGGCGTCGGACCGGACAAGCCCGAGGCCTGCCGCTGACCGCTGTCGTCGGCGGCATGCCTCGGGCTTTCGTGATCATGTCACCGGTCTGCGACAGCGCTGTCCTGGAACGAAGACTCCGGACCCCCAGGGGCCACACCGGCCCCATAGTTGTCAAGCGAGCACCGAGAAGCCGAACCGTTTCGGCCTCAACCACTGATCATCAAGGGGATCTCAATGTCCGGCAACCGTCGCAAGGCCTTCCTCGTCTCCGCAGCCCTCGTGGGTGGCGCCATGCTGATGACGGCGTGCCAGGACTCGGACGCGGCCACGGACACCGGCGCCTCGCAGAGTTCTCCGTCCGCCGCGCAGGCCGGCGGTGCCGCCGCCTCGTCCGGCTCGTCGGCCTCGGACAGCGGTCAGGGCACGGACAAGGGCACCGACGCGACGGGCAAGGGCACCGAGGCCGATGCCGGGGCCGGCTCCGGCGTCGACACCGGCGACGGCAAGCGGGAGCAGGTGGAGCAGATCTGCGGCGCCAACGACATCTCCTGGAGCACCAGGTCAGAGTCCCAGGCCGGCGGATACATCCTGATCATGGCGAAGGCGAAGTCGGGGATCACCTGTTACCTGCCCGCCGAGCTTCCGACCGTCGCGTTCGGATCCGACGGCACCGAGGCGGGCCCCGCGGAGCAGTCCGTCGGCGAGCAGGTCAAGCTGAGCGGGAGCACCACCGCCTACGCGGGGGTGAACCCGAAGACCACCAGCGAAGACGGTGGCAAGGAGCTGGACAGCATCATCGTCGCCGTCGGCAACGATGACCCCGACCCGGTTTCCCTGCCGGTCGGCACCATCACCGTCGACAAGCCGATCGTCACCAACTGGCACACCGCCCCGGCGGACGCCGTTCCCTCCAACTGAACCGACCCGCGGCGCGCAGGCCGCGTTCGGCACTCCGGGGGCACTGCACCCCGGGGGCACTGCCCTCCGGGGCACTGCGGCGAGCGGGGAAAGCCGAAAGGCAGGGCGTACGCGGGCGTACGGCGCGGCTTGCGCGCTTGCGCCGCGGATGCGCCGTTGCCGGAACCGCCCCTTGAGGCATGCAATGGGCCGAGGCGACACAGATGCCCGCCTTCGAGGAGGATCCCATGGCCGATTCCCCCCTGACCGCCCCGGTCCGGCAAGCGCCCGCCGGCGTACCTCACCAGACCGTCCTCGCCGCCTGCGGCTGCGGCTCGGGCTGCGGCTGCGGCTGCCAGTCCGGCGGCTCCTGCCAGTGCGGCGGCAGCTGCGGCTGACCCGCTCGTACCGGTGCCGCGCGCCGCGCCGTCACCCACCGTGCCCCGCCCAGGACGTCCTCGTCCTGTGCGGGGCACGCCGGGTTCGGGACTTCGTAGCTCCCATCAGGCGAGTACGGACAGATCCTCGGACGTCAGGGCGATCGACCCGGCGGCGATGTTCTCCTCCAAGTGGGCGAGGGAACCGGTGCCGGGGATGGCCAGGATGTTGGGGGATGAGGCGAGCAGCCAGGCCAGGGCGATCTGCGGGACCGTGGCTCCGTGCCGGTTCGCGACCTCGGCCATGCGCTCACCGGTGAGGTCGCTCAATCCGCCGCCCAGAGGGAAGAACGGCACGTAGGCAATGCCTGCCTCCACGCAGACGGCCAGAAGCCGGGCGTCGTCGCGCTTGGCTGCGTGGAAGTGGTTCTGGACGGCCACGACGGGCGCGATGCTACGGGCCTCGGCGAGGTGGTCGGCGTCGACGTTGCTCAGTCCCAGATGACGGATCAGGCCCTCCTCCCGGAGTGCGGCAAGCACCTCGAAGCGGGCGGCGACGGACTCGCCGCGCGGCGGTTCCCCCGCGCCACCGATGCGCAGGTAGACGAGATCGAGGCGGTCCACGCCGAGGGTTTCGAGGTTCTCCTCGACCATGGGCCGCAGGTCCGCCGGGTCGGTGGTCGCCGCCAGACCGCCGTCAGGGGTGCGGGCCGGGCCGACCTTGGTGGCGATGACCAGATCGGCCGGGTAGGGGTGGAGGGCCTCGCGGATCAGGGCGTTGGCCCGGACGGTTCCGTCGCCGCTGGTGTAGAAGGCGGCGGTGTCGATGTGGTCGACGCCGAGTTCGACGGCGCGGCGCAGGACGGCACGACCGGTCTCCGGATCGCGGGCCGCGCCATGGAATTCGCGGGTGGGCAGACGCATGGCCCCGAAGCCGACGCGGTTGATCGGGAGGTCGCCGCCGAGGGGGAAGTCGCGGAAGTCATCGCTCATGGACTTGAGCTTCGGCGGCGGGCCGTCCGGCCGCGAGCCCGTGGCAGCTTGCTGCCAGTGGACACAATGGACGTATGACAGAGAGCGTGACCATCCGCGGCGACCTGGAACTCGTCGCCCGTACCGAGCATCTCTTCTCCTCGGTCCGCGAGGAGTTCGTCTGTGCCGCCCGCGATCTCCACACCTGGGACCACCTCGGCGCCCGGCACGCCGCCCAGGCCCGGATG
Organism: Streptomyces hebeiensis; assembly: GCF_052983195.1. NCBI lineage: Bacteria > Bacillati > Actinomycetota > Actinomycetes > Kitasatosporales > Streptomycetaceae > Streptomyces > Streptomyces hebeiensis. Next base: position 4,214,202 of record NZ_CM129812.1, on the reverse strand, counting down.
CGGAACAGCGGCGCCCGGCGGGTCCGCAAGCTGTACGGTCCGGCCGCGCCGGCCGACGAGCGCACCCGCGAGCACATGTACGAGCTCGTCGGCAGGGGCGCACGGGTACGGATCGCCGCCACCGCTCTCCCGCACGAGACGATCGTCATCGACCGCAGGTTCGCGATCCTCGCCGGCGTGGACGCTCCCGGCGGACGCGAGTACACCGTGACCACGGCACCCGCCGTGGTGGGCGGGGTCTACGCGCTGTTCGAAGCCGTCTGGGAGCACGCCACCGACCTCGGCGTCTTCCTGAGTGACGAGCCACCCCTGCTCGACGCCGAGAGCCGGACGGTGCTGCGCGCGCTGGGATCCGGTGCCACCGATGAGACGGCCGCCCGGGAACTCGGCATGTCCCTGCGGACCTACCGTCGCCGGGTGGCGGAACTGCTCCACACGCTCGGCGCGGACTCCCGGTTCCAGGCCGGCGTACGCGCGGGCGAGCTGGGCCTGCACAGCTGAGGCCGGACCAGGATCGTCCGGGGGCGGCGAGATCCGGATCCTCTTCGCTCTCGATCCGGTGCGCCGGGCGGTCTTGCTGGTGGCCGGCGACAAGGCAGGCAACGGGCGGCAGTGGTACGACGTGAACATCCCGATCGCCGAGGAGCGCTGTCAAGCGCACCTGTCCGACCTTGAAACCAGGGAGTACGAATGAGCACGGTCAGCTGGGAGGAGACCAGGCGTAAGGCTCGTGAGCGTCGTGCGGCCGCCGGCCTGCCGGTGCGATCGGCGGAGGAGAAGCGAGCAGCCATGGACAGGCTGACCGCGGAGGTGCGCGCACACAAGCTCGCAGAGGTCCGGCGCGAGCAGGCGCTGCCCCAGCGCCAGGTGGCTGCGTCGATGGGAGTCTCAGCGCCTCGTGTCTCCACGATCGAGCACGGTGCACTGGACCGTGCGGAGGTCGCGACGCTCCGGGCTTACGTGGAAGCGCTCTGCGGGCGGCTGCGTGTGGTCGCCGATTTCGGGGACGCGGAATACACCATTGCCTGAGACGAGCCCCTCAGTCCCCCTGCGTCGTCGCACCTGACGGCCCAGGGGCAACGACAAGCCCCCTACTCGCGGAGAAACCGCAGGTAGGGGGCCTATTCGTGCGGGCTTACTTCTTCTTGCCCTGGTTCTTGACCGCCTCGATCGCGGCTGCCGCCGCGTCCGGGTCGAGGTAGGTGCCGCCCGGGTTGGCGGGGCGGAAGTCCGCGTCCAGTTCGTACAGGAGCGGGATGCCGGTGGGGATGTTCAGGCCCGCGATGTCGGCGTCGGAAATGCCGTCGAGGTGCTTGACCAGGGCGCGCAGGCTGTTGCCGTGGGCGGCGATCAGGACCGTGCGGCCGGTGAGCAGGTCCGGTACGACGGCGTCGTACCAGTACGGGAGCATCCGCTCTACGACGTCCTTGAGGCACTCGGTGCGCGGGCGCAGCTCGCTCGGGATCGTGGCGTAGCGCGGGTCGTCGCTCTGCGAGAACTCCGTGCCGTCGGCCAGCTCGGGCGGCGGGGTGTCGTACGAGCGGCGCCACAGCATGAACTGCTCCTCGCCGAACTCGGCGAGCGTCTGGGCCTTGTCCTTGCCCTGGAGGGCGCCGTAGTGGCGCTCGTTCAGGCGCCAGGAGCGGTGGACCGGGATCCAGTGGCGGTCGGCGGACTCCAGGGCGAGCTGCGCGGTGCGGATCGCGCGCTTCTGTACGGAGGTGTGCAGCACGTCGGGCAGCAGGCCGGCGTCCTTGAGCAGCTCACCGCCGCGGATCGCCTCCTTCTCGCCCTTGTCCGTGAGGTTCACGTCCACCCAGCCGGTGAACAGGTTCTTCGCGTTCCACTCGCTCTCGCCGTGGCGGAGGAGGATCAGCTTGTACGGTGCGTCGGCCATGGGCCCGAGCCTAATCGACCCGCACCTGGCCCGGTCCTGGCCGGGTGCGGTGGCCGTTCCGGTGGGTTCGGGAGGGCGTCGGCCGCCGACGTTTGACGATCGCCGTCAATTCGGTGGCGCCGCGAAACCGGCCGTACGTACGTTTCCGGTGGCTGCTCCGGAACGCCGTCCGGTCGGCCGTCACCGCAGCTCACAGCCGTCCCGGGGGGATTCCTATGTCCATCAGCGTGTCAGCGGGCGCAATGGGACGGGCGGTGCGGGAGAGCGTCTCGGGGCTGCCCCGGGCGTTCTGGTGGCTGTGGACCAGCACCCTGGTCAACCGGCTGGGCGCCTTCGTCGCCACGTTCATGGCCCTCTACCTCACCCTCGACCGGGGCTACTCCGCCGCGTACGCGGGTCTGGTGGCCTCGCTGCACGGGCTGGGCGGGGTCATCTCCTCGCTCGGGGCCGGCGTGATGACCGACCGGCTGGGCCGCCGGCCCACGCTGCTGATCGCGCAGTCGGCCACGGCCGCCTCGGTGGCGCTGCTCGGCTTCATGCGGGATCCGCTGGCGATCGCGGGGGTGGCGTTCCTGGTGGGGATGGCCTCGAGCGCGTCCCGCCCCGCCGTGCAGGCGATGATGGCCGACATCGTCAGGCCCGAGGACCGGGTGCGGGCGTTCTCGATCAACTACTGGGCGATCAACCTCGGCTTCGCGATCTCGTCGGCCGGCGCGGGGTTCATCGCGCAGTACAGCTATCTGGCGGGCTTCCTCGGCGAGGCGGCGCTCACGCTGGCGTGCGCGGTGCTGGTCTACCTGAAGCTGCCGGAGTCGCGGCCGGAGCGCGAGACCGCCGGCGAGGTCCCCGGCGGAACGGGGACCGGGAAGGGTGCCGGCCCCGAGGCCGGACTCGGGACCGTCCTGCGCGACGGCCGCTTCATGGGTGTCGTCGGCCTGTCCTTCGTCGTCGCGCTGATCTTCCAGCAGGCGTACGTCGGCCTGCCGGTGGCGATGGGCGCGGACGGGTTCACCAGCGCGGAGTTCGGCGCCGCCATCGCCGTCAACGGACTCCTGATCGTGGTCATGCAGATCCCGGTCACCCGCTTCATCCAGCACCGCGACCCGCGCCGGCTGCTGATCGTCTCTTCGGTGCTGGCGGGGTACGGCTTCGGGCTGACCGCGTTCGCCGGGTCGCTCGCCGTGTACGCGCTGACGATCGTCGTCTGGACCCTGGCGGAGATCGTCAACGCGCCGACGCAGACGAGTCTGGTCGTACGCCTCTCCCCCGCCCAGGGCCGGGGCCGCTACCAGGGCGTGTACACCACTTCCTGGGCGGTCGCGAGCCTGGTGGCGCCGCTGATGTCGGGCTTCGTCATCGACCGGTTCGGCGCCGCGTGGCTGTGGGCGGCCTGCGCGGTCCTGGGCACGGCGGCGGGCTTCGGCTACTGGCTGCTGATGCGCGGCCTGCCCGACGAGCGGAAGGCCGCGCGGGGGGCCGCGCCGGACGGTGCGCGGGGCGGGGAGCGCGCCCTGCCCGGGGAAGCCGCGACCGCCGCGACCGGTGCGACCCGTGCGACCGGCGCGGCCCGCGCCGAAACGGTGCCGCCCGCCTGCTGAGCACCCGGTGACCGCGTGCTGACCGCCCTGCCGGCTGCCCTGCCGACCTTCTGTCGGACCACTGTCGGCCCCGCCGACCCGACCGTTCCGCGCCCCCGGCCCACAGAGTGCCCCGCCCGCGGGGTGCGCAACGGTCAGGCCGGCCTGGCCTTTCCGTACACCTCCCGCACGTTGTCCCTCGGCGCCGGCCTCGTCCGCGCCGCCGGACCGGCGGCGAAGGCGCGGAGCAGGTTCTCCGTCGTACGGGTGACGAAGGCGCCGGTCCGGGCGTCCAGGCCGTGGTTGCGGCCGTTCTCCCGGGTCCCCGCCATCAGGCCCTCCACCCAGCGCATCGTGCCGGAGGCGAACACGCCCGCCCCGCCGGGCACGGTGTAGTACGCGGAGTCGGCGTGACTGCGCCGCCCGTCGCAGACCAGCGGCGAGTGGGCGACGATCTCGATCGGCTCGGGCGCGGACGTCCCCGGCGTGACCCGGTCGTACTCCACCCCGACCAGGTGGTCGAAGGCGTCGCCCCGCTTCACCCGCGTCCCCTCGAACAGCCAGTGGCCGGCGGCGTGGACGACATAGGGCGCGTCCGTCGGGTACCCCTCGTACAGCACGCCGGTCAGGGCGGACTCGGGGTCCGCGCCCGGGCCCTGGCGGAAGTCGGTGGTGGCCATCTCGGGGTGGGCCTTCAGGTACGGGTCGTCCCGGTAGGAGGTCTTGTAGCAGACCACCGTGCGCGGCGCGGCGGACGTGCGGGAGCGCCCGCCGTCCTCCAGCCTGATCCGGCGGAAGCAGGTGTTCGCCCCGAGGAAGGCCAGGTTGGTGCCCGCGTCCCGGGCCTCGGTGAAGTGGCGGCGCTGCTCCGGCGTCCAGTACTCGTCGTGGCCCAGCGAGACCGCCGTCACCGCGCCGCGCAGCACGGCGGGGGCACGGTGGACGTCCATGCCCGTGGTGTACGCGAGCGGGATGCCCAGCCGTTCGGCGAGGACCACCAGGGCGCGTTCGTAGACCAGGAACTTCTCGGCCCCGTTGCCGTCGTAGGGCCGGTCGAAGGTCACCGCCAGGGAGCGGTAGCCGTAGCCGCCGTTCTCGTCCTCGTAGAGGCTGTAGCCGCCCCACTTGTTGTACGCCTGCCAGGTCGCGGGCGCGTGGACGAGCAGCGTCCGGCCCTTGGCGCTCGCGGAACGGACGATCAGGGGGATGTAGCGCTGATGCCCGTTCTCGGCGTCCAGCCGGAGCAGATAGGCGCCTTCGGGCCAGCCGTCGGTACGGACGCCGAGCGTGCGGTCCCAGTCGGCCCGCGCCGTGCGGGTGGCGACGACCATGCGCGGGCCGCGCTGGACCCGGCCGCGCACGCGCTCCGAGCGCCAGACCAGCCGGGCCCGGTGCCCGTCGTACCAGCCGATCCGGTACGCGCTGACGCGGAAGCCGGGCGCGGTGGTCGAGACGTACAGCCCGAACTCCTCCCCCGGCAGCACGCTCACCTTGTCCGTGAAGCCCTGCACCGCCTCCTGCGGGCCCACCGAGCGGATACGCCAGTCGGGGCTGCCGGACCGGTCGCGCTCGGCGTCGGCGGCGGTGGGGTCGGTGGCCGTGGGATCGGCGTCCGCGGTACGGGATGCCGCGCCGGGGGAGCGCCGTTCGGCGGAACAGCCGGCCACGGCGGCTCCCATGGCGGTTCCGACGGCGGCTCCCACGCCGATGCCGATGGCCGAGCCGAGGAAGTGCCGGCGGTCCGGGCCGGGCGGACCGTCGCCGGGCCCACTGCCTTCGCCCGGTGCCCCGGGGCCCGCCGTGCCCGCGGCGCCCGCCGCGCCCTTGATGTGCTCGTCCACCGGATCCGCCCGTCCGTCCCGTGTGCGCCCGCCCGTTGTCCGTGCCGGCGGCGCGCGACCTCACCGCCATGTGCCGTCGCTACGATCGTGGTGCGCCGTCCGGGTCCGGGCGACCGATGATCGGCCGAACGCGCGCGACACCGGGGTCGGCTATCTGCTCAAGGACCGCGTCAGCGCCGTCGGCGAGTTCGCCGACGCGGTCGCCCGGGTCGCGGCGGGCGCGACGGTCGTGGACCCGGAGGTGGTCCGGCAGCTCCTCAACCGCCGTCGCGACCCTCTCCGGCGGCTCACGCCGCGCGAGCGCGAGGTGCTCGCCCTGATGGCCGAGGGCAGGGCCAACGCGGCCATCGCGCGCGAGCTGTTCGTCACCGAGGCGGCGGTCAACAAGCACGTCAGCAGCATCCTCCAGAAGCTGGAACTCCACATCGACGGCCACGGACACCGCCGCGTGCTCGCCGTGCTGGCCTACCTCCGCGCCTGAGCCGACGCCTGAGCCGACGCCGCAGCGGAGTCAGCGGGGTCGGCGGTACAGACCATTCCCTCCGTGACGTGTTCAGGTCATACTCCCAAGGCCGCTGTCCCCACCAGCCCACGGAGGCACCTCATATGACACCCCCTCGCCCGCCGCGCACGCGCCCCTCCCGCCGCGCGTTCCTCACCGGCGCCCTCGCCGTCTCCGCCACCGCCGCCCTCGCCGGCGGTGCCGCACCGGCCGTCGCCTCGCCCGCCCGCGCGCTGGGCACGCAGGACTGGATGGGCGCCTTCGCCGACTCCACCGCCCTGCGGACGCTGACCATCCCCGGCACCCACAACTCCGGCGCCCAGGAAGGCGGGCTCTGGGTCGCCTGCCAGAACACCCGGATAGCCGACCAGCTGAACAGCGGCATCCGGTTCCTCGACATACGCTGCCGGGCGTTCGAGGGCGCGTTCACCATCCACCACGCCGCCTTCTACCAGCACCTGAACTTCGACGACGTCCTCGGCGCCTGCCGGTCGTTCCTCCAGGCCCACCCCTCCGAGACCGTGCTGATGCGGGTCAAGCAGGAGTACTCGGAGGTCAGTGACGCCGACTTCCGGGCGATCTTCGACACCTACCTCGACGGCAAGGGCTGGCGCTCGCTCTTCCGGCTGGACGGGGGCCTGCCCACCCTCGGCCAGGCGCGCGGGCGGGTCGTCCTGCTCGCCGACAACGGCGGACTGCCCGGCGTACGGTACGGGGACGCCGGACTGTTCGACATCCAGGACGACTACCAGGCCGAGCCCGGCGCCAAGTGGCCCAAGATCCAGGCCCAGTTCCGCAAGGCGGTGCGGGAGCCGGGCAAGCTGTACGTGAACTACGTGAGCACGGCCGCGCTGCTGCCGCCCCGCTGGAACTCCGACCGGCTCAACCCCCAGGTGCACGGCCTGCTCGACAGCTCCGAGGCGAGCGGCTGGCGCGGGCTGGGGATCGTACCGCTGGACTTCCCCGCCACCCGGGCCGGGCTGGTCGAGTCGCTGATCCGGCACAACGGCTGACAGCACAACGGCTGACACTCGCCCGCTCCGGGGCGGCGGTGGCCCCCCGCGCCGCGCCTTCCGCCGCCCCCGGAGTGGGAAACCACACCTGAACAGTGCGCGAATTCACACAAAACCACTGTTATCCCGCCGGTGAAGCTTGCGTGCGCACCGGGCACGCGTGGTGGGATGAACTGATGCGACCCCCCACACGCATACCCCGGCAAGCACCGAACCCCTATGACGAACTCGCCCGACTCGCCCCACCCGAGTACGACCACGACGTCGCGGAAGCCTCCCGGGACCGCGACCCGCTGGACCCCGCCGCCACGCCCGCCCGCGCGCACGACCCCGCCGGGACCGGCCCGGGCATCGCGTCCGACCGGGACGACGACGACCCGGCGGACGCCTGGTCACCGCCCGACCACCGGGGCCGCAGCCGCTTCGGCTCGCTGTCCCTGGCGGTGAAGCTGACGCTGACGCTCGTCGTCGGCGCCGCGTTCCTGCTGCTCGCCGACCGGGCCGCCGAGATGTACGCGCAGCGGAAGGCCGCCGACAAGCTCCAGCAGTCGCTCGGCCTCGCCACCCGGCCGGACGTGGACATCCAGGGGTTCCCCTTCCTCACCCAGGTCGCCGCCAAGCGGCTGGACCGGGTCGACGTCACCGTCCCCGACGTCCCCGCCGGCCGCGTCTCGCTGGACGAGGTGCGCGCCACCGCCCGTGACATCCGCGTCGAGGGCAGTCTGCCCGACTCCCTCCAGGGCGCCGTCGTCGGCCGGCTGGACGGGGACGTGCTGCTCTCGTTCGACGACCTGGGCCGCGAACTCGGCGCCTCCCAGGTGAAGTTCACCGACGCCGGTCCGGACACCGTGCACATCACGGGCTCGCTGCCCGTCGCGGGCCACGACCTTCGCCTGCGCGCGCGGGCGCACATCGCGAACGAGGGCGGCCGGTCGGTGGCCACCACCGTGGACGGCATGCGGCTCGACATCCCCGGCGTGGCCACGTACCGCCCGGGGAAGGACCGCGCCCACTCGGGACTGCGGCTCGCCCCCGAGACGGCCTCGGCGATCGCGAGGTCGAAGGACCAGGCGCGGGCGATGCTCCAGGTGCCCTCCGTGGTGAGGGCACTCGGCGTGCCGGAGGAACAGGTGCGACGGGCCCTGCGCAGCGAGGACGAACTGGCCCGGTTCACCGGGAGGCCCGGGTTCGTCCGGCAGTTGATGAACGTCAACCTGGTGGACGTGGTCGCGGCCAACCCGCAGCTCATGAAGAAGGCGGGGGTCGATCCCGCCCTGGTCGACGCGGTGCTGAACCTCCGGCCCCCGGAGCTGTCCGACCGGCTGTCGCTCTCCTTCGAGTTGCCGAAGACCCCGGGCGACGTGCGGCTGCGCGACATCCGGGTGGAGCGGCAGGGCATCAGGGCGGAGCTGGTGGGCTCCGCCCTGGAGATCGGCGGGAACGGCGGGAACGGCGAGAACGTCGGGAACGGCTGAGCCCCGGCCGTTACGGCTACGGCGCCTCCGGCGTCCCCGGTGGCGGTGTCGGCGCGCCCGGGATGCGGATCACCGCGACCGTGCCGCCGCCCTCCGCCGGGCGCAGGGCGATCTCGCCGCCGGACCACTGGACCGTACGCGCCACGATCGACAGGCCGAGCCCCGAGCCGGGCAGCGCACGCGCCGTCGGGGAGCGCCAGAAGCGTTCGAAGACGTGCGGCAGTTCGTCGGGCGGGATACCCGGGCCGTGATCGCGTACGGTCAGCTCGCCGTACGGGCTCAGGCGCACCTCGACGGTGCCCCCGGACGGGCTGAACTTCACCGCGTTGTCGAGGACGTTGACCAGCGCCCGCTCCAGGGCCGCCGGCTCGGCCCGTACGTACCAGGGGCTCAGCTCGGCACCGAACGTCAGGTCCGGGCCGCGCAGCCGCGCGCGGTCCAGCGCGGTGCCCACGATGTCGTGCAGCGCGACGACCTGGAGCGGTCCCGGGCCCGCCGCGTCCGGGCGGGACAGCTCCTGGAGGTCCCCGATCAGGGCCGCCAGCTCGGTCATCTGCGCCGTGACGGACGCCATGAGCGCCTTGCGGTCGTCGGCCGGGATCGCCCGGCCGGTCTCCTCGCTGCGGGCCAGCAGCTCTATGTTCGTGCGGAGCGAGGTCAGCGGCGTCCGCAGCTCGTGCCCCGCGTCCGCGATCAGCTGGGCCTGCCGGTCCCGGGAGGACGCGAGCGCGGCGGTCATCGAGTTGAAGGAACGGGACAGCCGGGCGATCTCGTCCTCGCCCTCCACGGGGATGCGGACGGTGAGGTCCTCGGTCTGGGCGACGTGCTCGACCGCCCGGGTCAGGCCGTCCACCGGCCGCAGCCCGGCCCGCGCGATCCACAGCCCCGCCGCGCCCGCCCCGATGACCCCGAGGCCGGCGACGGCGGCGAGCAGCAGGGCGAGCCGGTTCAGCGAGGTGTCGATCTCGCCGAGCGGGCGGGCCACGGAGACGGCGAGCCCCGGCTGGAGGGGCACGGGCTCGGTGTGCACCCGGACCTTGGCGCCGTTGTCCGTCACGCTGTCGTGCAGGCTCTCGTGCGCGGAGCCCCGAGCGACCGCGACGTCCTGCGGCTGGACCTTCACCGGCTCCGAACTCGTCGCCACGCAGCGGCTGCCGGTCGCGTCCACCACCTGGATGTAGGCGAAGCCGGGCACGGCGGAATCGGCGGGGTTCACGCCCCGCCGGCAGTTGTCGATCGCCTGCTCCACGGTGCCCTGGGGCGCGCTCGTGTTCTGGAGGGAGTTGTCCAGCTCGCTCTCCAGCTGGGTACGGGTCAGCAGCCAGCAGGCGACGGCCGCCGTCGCGACCGCGATCGCCACCGCGGCGGCGACCAGCAGCGCGAGCCGGGAGCGCAGGGGCAGGGCCCGGAACCGGTTGACGGGACCGGTCACGCCGGACCGCCCGTGCCCGCGCCCGCCGGACCCGCCGTGCCCGCCGTGCCCGCCGTACCGTCCGCGCGCAGGGCGTAGCCCACACCCCGGACCGTGTGGACGAGTCGCGGCTCCCCGCCGCTCTCGGTCTTCCGGCGCAGGTACATCACGTACACGTCGAGGGAGTTGGAGCTCGGTTCGAAGTCGAAACCCCAGACGGCTTTCAGGATCTGCTCCCTGGTCAGCACCTGACGCGGATGCGCGAGGAACATCTCCAGCAGCGTGAACTCCGTACGGGTCAGCTCCACCCGCCGGTTGCCGCGCATGACCTCGCGCGTCGTGAGGTCCATCCGCAGGTCGGCGAAGGCGAGCACGTCGTCCGCCTGCCCGTCGCCCGCGACGGGCGAGGCGTACGAACTGCGCCGCAGCAGCGCGCGGATCCGCGCGAACAGTTCGTCCAGCTCGAAGGGTTTGACCAGGTAGTCGTCCGCGCCCGCGTCCAGGCCCGTGACCCGGTCGCCGACGGTGTCGCGGGCGGTCAGCATCAGGATGGGCACCTTGGACCCGGAGGCCCGCAGCCGGCGGGCGGCGGTCAGCCCGTCCATCCTCGGCATCTGGATGTCCAGGACGATCAGGTCCGGGGCGTAGGTCTCGGCCTTGGTGAGCGCGTCGATCCCGTCGACGGCGACGGCGGTCCCGTACCCGTCGAAGGCGAGGCTCCGCCGCAGGGCCTCGCGCACGGCGGGCTCGTCGTCGACGATCAGAATCCGCTGGGGATCGCCTTCGGCGGGACTCATCTCGCTGTCCACCTCGTCCGTTCTCGTCGGTTCTCGTCGGTTCTCGTCGGCTCTCGGGTTCTCGTCGGTCGGGGCCGAGGAACGCGCGGTTGCTCTCAGCGTCGCACGCGCCGGGAGCGACGGCGTCCGCCGCGCCTCCCGGCCGCGCCCGGCCCGTGTGCGGCGGCCTGGACGAGATCATGGACGAGGGCGAGCGGCAGCGCCAGGTCGGCGGGGCCCACGGGGTGGGTGCCGCCGCTGTTCTCGGTACCGGTCATGGTGTTCGCTCCTGCTTTCCGTACGTGCCCCCCGTTCGTGCCTTCCGCGCCTGCCTCCCGTACGTGCCCGTCAGCCGCCGCTGCCGCCGCCGCGCAGGTTGTCGAGGTCCGCCTTGACGGTGTTGACCGGGATCGCGAAGCCCAGACCGACGCTGCCCGCGCCGGATTCGCCGCCCGCGGCCGAGGAACTGGGCGCGTACATCGCGGAGTTGATGCCGATGATCTGGCCGCTCATATTGATCAGGGCACCCCCGGAGTTGCCCGGGTTGAGCGAGGCGTCGGTCTGCAGCGCCTTGTACGTGGTCTTCGAGGAGCCGGTGTCGCCGTTGAACTCCTGCCCGCCGAACTCGAACGGCCAGCCGCCCCCGCCCTGCTGCTGTCGCTGCTGCCCCTGGCCCTGGTCCTTGGCCACGGTGACGTCGCGGTCGAGCGCGGAGATGATGCCGCTGGTGACCGTGCCGGTCAGGCCCTCGGGCGAACCGATCGCCACCACCTCGTCACCGACCTTGACCTGGTCGGAGTCGCCGAGCGAGGCCGCCTTGAGACCGCTCGCCCCGTCGAGCCTGATGAGCGCGAGGTCCTTGTCGGGGTCCGTGCCGACGGTCCGCGCGGTGTACGTCCTGCCGTCGCTCAGCCGGACCTTGACGGCGGAGGCGCCCGCGACGACGTGGTTGTTGGTGACGATCTCACCGTCCGAGGTGATGATCACGCCGGAACCGGTGGCCTGACCGCTGTCGGACGTCGCGCCGATCTCGACGATGGCCGGGGAGACCGCCTGGGCGACCCCGGCGACGGTGCCCTTGCTGCTCTGCGCGACGGTCGTCCCGCTGACCGTCGCGGTGCCGCCGCTCGCGCCGCCGTCCGTGTACCGGCCGACGAACGCCGCCGTGCCGCCACCGATCATCGCTGCGACTATCGCCACGGCCGCGAGCAGTGCGACGGGCCGCTTGGCCCGGGGCGCGGGCGCCGGTGCCTGCGCCTGCGCCGCGGCCCGAGCGTATGCCTGCCCGTGGAACTGGTCGTGGAACTGGTCGTGGGCCTGGTCGTGAGCCGGGCCCCACGGCTCCCCCTGTGTCTGGTCCTGGTGGAAGGACGGACCGTACGGGGGCGGCGGCGGGTACGCCGGGCCCTGACTCCGGAACCCCTGGCCGGGGTGCTGCTCATCGCTGCCTTCAGCGCCGTGGCGGCGGTCGTGGTCGGTCATGTGTATGACTGTCGGCGCCGTAGATGAGAACAGGCTGAGGAGGTCCTGAGAAGCCCGACAGAAGCTCGTATGCCCGATATAAAGACGTGGCGCGACGGGACGAGGACGTGGCCCGCCGGGCTACTCGCACCCGCACGAACGCCGCACGATCAGCGCCGACGGGAACTGCTTCACCCGTTCCCGCCGCGATCCCGCCACCCGGAGCCCCTCGTCCAGCACCAGGTCCACCGCCGCCCGCGCCATCGCCGGCCGGTCGGAGGAGACCGTCGTCAGCGTCGGATCGGTGAGGCCCGCCTCCTTGACGTCGTCGAAGCCCGCCACCGCCAGTTCGCCGGGGACGTCCAGCCGCAGCTCGCGGGCCGCCCGCAGCACCCCGATCGCCTGGTCGTCCGTGGAGCAGAAGATCGCCGGGGGCCGGTCGGGGCCCGCCAGCAGGTCCAGCGCGACCCGGTAGGCGTCGTAGCGGTTGTACGGGGCCTGGAACAGCCGCCCCTCCACCGAGCGCCCGGACTCCAGCATCGCCCGCCGCCAGCCCTCGACGTGGTCGGTCACCGGGTCGCCCACGGACGGGGTGGACTCGACGCCGCCGAGGCAGGCCACGTACGGATGGCCGTGCTCCAGCAGATGGCGGGTGGCGAGCTGGGCACCGCCGATGTCGTCCGTGACCACCGCCACGTCGTCGATCGCCTCGGGCCGCTCGTGCAGCAGCACCACCCGGGCGTCCCACGCCTCGATCTCGGCCGCCGCGCGCTCGCTCGGTCCCTGGCTGACCAGGATCAGTCCGGAGACCCGCATCCCGAGGAACGCCCTCAGGTAGTGGACCTCGCGCTCGTCCCGGTAGTCGGAGTTGCCGACGAGGACCATCTTGCCGCGCTCGGCCGCGGCCTGTTCGACCGCGTGGGCCATCTCCGCGAAGAACGGCTGCCGGGCGTCCGGCACGACCATCCCTATGAGGTCGGTCCGCCGTGAGGCCATCGCCTGGGCGACCCGGTCGGGCCGGTAGCCCAGTTCCTTGATCGCGGCGACCACCCGCTCGCGCGTGGCCGGGGCGACCGGCCTGGGTCCGTTGTTGATGACATAGCTGACGACCGCGGTCGACGTACCCGCCAGTCGTGCCACATCGTCCCGCGTCACCTTGGCCACGCGCGGCAGTCTACGCGGGGTGACCTGCGTCCCGGCAGGCCGTTCCGAAGGTTCTCGTGCGCGGCGGGACCGGCGGCGCGGCCGGGACCGGCCCCGCGGGCCCGGGGAGCCCCCCCGGACGCCACAAGACGCCACCGGACGCCCCGGGGCAACCCCGGGGAAAGCCGGTCCACGCACCTCATAGGGGGTTTCAGGGGCCTTTCGGTCAGCCCGCCGCGCCCGCCGCCGTCACGCCGTCACCTGCTCTTCGGTCCACCCGGTCCCGTCTCGGCCAGGTGCGGAGCGTTCGTCGCCCCGCCCGTGGCCCCCGGCGCCGTACCGGCCGTGCCCGCCGTTCCGGCCTTTCCGGCCGCGGCGGCCTGCGCCTTCACCTCGCTCGCCTCGCGCTCGACCTTCTCCGGGGCGACGAAGCGGTATCCCACGTTCCGTACGGTCCCGATCAGCGACTCGTGCTCGGGGCCCAGCTTGGCGCGCAGCCGCCGTACGTGGACGTCCACCGTCCGCGTACCGCCGAAGTAGTCGTACCCCCAGACCTCCTGGAGGAGCTGGGCGCGGGTGAAGACCCGGCCCGGGTGCTGGGCGAGGTATTTGAGCAGCTCGAACTCCTTGAAGGTCAGGTCCAGGACCCGCCCCTTCAGCTTCGCGCTGTACGTCGCCTCGTCCACCGACAGGTCACCGTTGCGGATCTCCATCGGGGAGTCGTCGGTCGAGATCTGCTGGCGGCCCATCGCCAGCCGCAGCCGCGCCTCGACCTCGGCCGGACCGGCCGTGTCGAGCAGCACGTCGTCGATGCCCCAGTCGGCGGTGACGGCGGCGAGGCCGCCCTCCGTCACGACGAGGACCAGCGGACAGCCGGGGCCGGTGGAGCGCAGCAGCTGGCACAGCGACCGCACCTGGGGCAGGTCACGCCGGCCGTCGATCAGGATGACATCGGCACCGGGGGTGTCGACGAGAGCGGGCCCTTCGGCCGGAGCCACCCGGACATTGTGGAGCAGCAGCCCGAGGGCCGGCAGCACCTCCGTCGAGGGCTGGAGGGCGTTCGTCAGGAGCAGCAGAGAACTCATCGCCGCCCACCTGCCTCGATCGCCGTGGCGGAGATGTTGCTGATGTGGTCGTACACGGTTCGCTTGCCCATTACGTCGGTTCCTCCTCGGTCCCTGCGAGGACGTATGCGGCACTGCTTTCTGTGTCACGTCATCTGTCTGTAACAACAGACCGGAAACACAAAAGGACCCGGTGGCTGCGTCGCCCGGATCCTCTTCACAGCAGAATAACCCAGATGTGCGCCGAGACAGAGGGTCGATCCCGCGAACGATCGCTCCCGCCGGGCCCGCGCGGGCCGTCGGTCGCCCGGCGCGCATGGCTCAGAACGGCCGACGGTGTGGGCATCGAGGCGGTGTACGAGCCGTGTACGGCGGGTTTCCGGCGGGACTTCCCGGCTGCCGGACCGGCCGTCGTACAGGTCTCCGCACCGGCCGCCGCACCGGCCGCCGCACCGGTGCCCGACGAGCGGGCCGGCGGGACCGCGATCGTGCTCGCCCACGGTTTCACCGGTTCGGCCGACAAGCCGGCCGTACGGCGTGCGGCCGGTGTTTTCCGGCGGCACGCGGCGGTGATCACCTTCTCGTTCCGCGGACACGGCCGTTCGGGTGGCCGCTCCACACTCGGTGACCGCGAGGTGCTCGATCTGGCGTCCGCCGTCGAATGGGCCCGCGCACTCGGGCACGCGCGCGTGGTGACCGTCGGCTTCTCGATGGGCGGCTCGGTGGTCCTGCGGCACGCGGCGGTGCACGGGGGGCGCACCGATGCACGGCCCGCGGCCCGGACCGACGCGCGGCCCCCCGGTCGTGCCGATGCCAGTACCGATGCCCGCGATGCGGGCGACGCCCGCGACGCACGTACCGACGCGGTGGCCGCCGTCAGCGCCCCGGCCCGTTGGTACTACCGGGGTACGGCTCCGATGCGGCGCCTGCACTGGGTGGCGACCCGGCCCGTGGGACGGCTGGTCGGCCGGTACGGGCTGCGCACGCGCATCCACCACCGGGACTGGGACCCGGTGCCGCTCTCCCCCGTCGAGTCGGTACCGCTGATCGCCCCGACGCCCCTGCTGATCGTGCACGGCGACCGGGACCCGTACTTCCCGCTGGACCATCCGCGCATGCTCGCGGCGGCAGCGGCGGCGGCGCGGAACGGCGGGAGCGGCCCGCCGGCGGAGCTGTGGCTGGAGCGCGGGATGGGCCACGCGGAGAACGCGGCGGACGAGGACCTGCTCACGCGGCTGGCGGCCTGGCTGGTGGCGCCGCCCGCGCCCGGCCCGGCGGGACCGCCGTGGCGCTGACCGGTGGGCCCCGGGGGCCGGGGCCCGGGGCGAATGAGACGCCGAGGTCTCCTGGCCCGGACGGCCGCCGAACCTCCTGGCCGGGGCGCTCCGGGCAGGAGCCCCGGGGGCCGTCGGCCACGGGCCCGGCGCCGTGCCGCCGCGGGCGTCGGCCATGATGGAGGCCGACGAAAGGAGTTGCGCCATGGCGGCGGGCACGATCCGCTACTGGGCCGCGGCCAAGGCCGCCGCGGGTGTGGCGGAGGAGCCGTACGCGGCGGAGACCCTGGCCGACGCTCTCGCCGACGCGCGGCGCAGGCACCCGGGCGAGCTGGTCCGCGTACTGCTGAGATGTTCCTTTCTCGTCGACGGTGACCCCGTGGGGACCCGCGGGCATGAGACCGTACGGCTTGCCGAGGGCGGCACGGTCGAGGTGCTCCCGCCGTTCGCAGGAGGGTGACCCCACAGACATGAGCGACGACCAGCAGTACCCGTACGACCGGTACGGCGACCCCGATCCGTACGGGCAGCGGCACGACGCGCAGGGCCAGGGCCGGCAGGGCCAGGGACAGGGGCAGCCGCAGGGGCAGTTCGGTGCTCCCCAGGGCTGGGCCGAGCCGGGGCAGGCGGCCGGCGGTCAGGACCAGGGCTCCGCGCAGACCTGGGAAGGCCAGACCTGGGACACGCGGTACCAGCCGCACGTGGGATGGCAGGCGAACGCGCCCGCCCAGCAACAGCAACAGCAACTCCAGTCGCAGCCGCAGGCGCCCGCGTACCCGCACCAGGCACCCGCGCACCCACAGCAGGCCGCCCCGTCCGCCTCCAGCGCTTCGGCGTCTTACGCGTCTTCCGCCTCGGCGCCCGTCTCCGCGTCCGCCGCCGCGGACACCGCGTACCTGCCGACGCAGAACCCGTACGCCCGCCCACTGCCGCCGGAGACACCGGGCGCCGCCCCTGCCGGGCCCGCCCGTACCACCGGGGCCGCCGGCGCCTCCGCTCCGGAGCCCGGCGCGCCCCTCGGCACCTCCGGTTACGGGACCCCCACCACCCTGGGCAGCCCCCGTCTCACCGACGCCCAGCGCGCCCGGGCCGAGGGCCGTTCCCCGATCATCCCGCCGGGCATCCAGCCGGCCGGGCTGACCGCCGTGCTCGGCCTGCTGATGGCCGGCGGCGCGGCCCTCGGTCAGTACGCGCTGCTCGTCCCGGTCGTCCTGCTCCAGGCGGTCACGGCGGCCGGCTGGTTCCGGCTGAACGGCATGTGGCCGGCCCGGCAGGGCATCGCGCTCGCCTTCCTCGGCGGGATCACCGCCGATGTCGCCCTGCTGGCGGCGGGCGAGGGCAACGCGGTCGCCGCGCTCACCGGCACGCTCGGTGTCTGGGTGCTGCTCACCGTCGTCCTGCAGCTGCGCAGCCGCGCGGGCGCCGACGAGCGGATGGAGGGCCTGATGGCCACCGTCTCGTCGGCCGCGCTCACGATCCTCGCGGCGGGCCACCTCGCCGCCTCGCCGGCGGCGGTGGGCGTCGGCGCGATCGCCGTCACCGCCGCGACGGTGGCCCGTGCGCTGCCGCTGCCGGGCGTCGTCTCCCTCGTGGCCGCGCTGCTGGCCGCGGCCGGGGCGGGGATCGCGGTCGGCGGACAGACCGCCCTGGGCGCCGGGGGCGCGCTGCTCGGGCTCGGCGCCGGGGTGTGTGCGCTGACCGGGCTGCGGGCGGCGAGTTACGACTACCCGTCCCGCTTCGTCCACATGACCGCCGGGGTCGCCCTGCCGCTCACGGCCGCCGCGCCCGCCGTCTACCTGCTGGGGCGGGCGCTGATCTGACGGGCCCGGTCCGACGAGCCCGGCGGACGCCCACACGTTCGCCGGGAACCGTACGTCCCCGGCGAACGTCGGTCTTTCCGGTACAAGCGGTTCCAGTCGGCGTACGCTCACGGTCGATCCACTTCGGACATCCGCGGAAAACGAACAGCCAGGAACGAAACGGCCCAACAGCCCGACGGCCCGACGGCCCAAGACCAGGAACCACCACGGGAGACACCGGTCCATGCGCGCACTGCGAATACTGCTGATACTCGTCGTGATCCTGGGCGGCCTGTTCACCGCCGCCGACCGCGCGGCGGTGAACTTCGTCGAGGGCGAGATCGCCGACCGCGTCAAGTCGAGTCAGGGCCTGAGCTCGACCCCCGAGGTCTCCATCAAGGGCTTCCCGTTCCTCACCCAGGTACTGGCGACCTCGCTGGACGAGGTGGACATCAGCCTCGACGGCGTCAGCGCGTCGGCGGACGGCCACGCGGTCCAGGTGACGGAGGTCAAGGCCGAACTCAAGGACGTCAAGTTCAACAGCAGCTTCTCCGCCGCGACGGCCGCGCGGGCCACCGGCTCCGCCCACATCTCCTACGCGGACCTCGCGAAGTCCGCGCCGAAGGGCTCCACCATCGGCTACGCGGGCGCCGAACGGGCCGCCAAGGGCCAGGTCAAGCTGACCGGCCGACTGACCGACGTCCTGGAAGGCGCGGGCGTCTCGGTCCCGGACGCCGTCAAGGCGCTGCTCGGAGACAAAACGGCGAGCGCGTACAGCACGGTGTCGCTGGTGAACGGCGACACCGTCCGGCTGCGCTCCGCCGACCTCCCCACGGTGCCGATCCCCGGCCTGGAGGACCAGATCCGCGACGCCGTCGACTACGACCTCAAGATCGACGGTCTGCCGTCCACCATCAAGCTGGACCAGGTCACGGCGACGGAGGACGGCCTGCGCTTCTCGGGCGCGGGAACGGACGTCTCCCTGGCGGGCTGACCGCCCCCGGTTCGGACGAACCGTACGCCGACGGGGACCCGGTGGCCGACGCGGACGAACCGCCCGGCCGCACCGCCCACGGCCGCACCGTCCCCGGCCGCACGTACCGCCCCCGCCCGGACGCGGCGCGGTTCGGGGCGTCCCCGGCGGCGGGCAGCCGGATCGTGAGACGCCGGTGTCCGCTCCGTAGATGCGCAGCGGCCGACGCGGGCCCGCCCGGGCGCGCGCCGCCCCGCCCCGCCCGTACGGCGACGACCATGTCTCGCATAACGGACGATGGCGTCTCATCATGCGAGGCACCGGTGACACGGCGACCAGGACGTCCCTACGATCGGACCCATGCAGTGCTTCATCAGCGGTCTCCGGCAGCGGGGACAGGCGGACCTCACCAAGCGGCGGGCAGTAGACCTGTGCCGCGTGGCCGCCATGCTCTGTCGCACCGTCTGAGCGGGACCGTACGCGTCCCGCGTTCCCCGTCGGCCCTCATTCCGATTCCGCGGCCCTTCGAATTCGAGCACGTACCACGGCACACGCCGCACGGCTCGGGGCCGCACGGCGGGCCGCGTCCGCCCCGTACGCGGGGCCGCGCACAGGGCCACACCCCGTGCCCGGAGGCCACCGCCCGCCCCCACCCGCCCGCAGCATCCCGCCGCACACTGCCCCGGAGGAGAACAGCATGAGCCGCAGCGACGTCCTGGTAGACGCCGACTGGGTCGAGGCCCACATCGACGACCCCAAGGTGGTCGTCGTCGAGGTCGACGAGGACACCTCCGCGTACGACAAGAACCACATCAAGAACGCCGTGAAGATCGACTGGAAGCAGGACCTCCAGGACCCCGTCCGGCGTGACTTCGTCGACCAGGAGGGCTTCGAGAAGCTCCTGTCGGCCAAGGGCATCGCCAACGACGACACGGTCGTCCTCTACGGCGGCAACAACAACTGGTTCGCGTCCTACGCCTACTGGTACTTCAAGCTGTACGGCCACGAGTCGGTCAAGCTCCTCGACGGCGGCCGCAAGAAGTGGGAGCTGGACTCCCGCGACCTGGTCGAGGCCGTCCCGGAGCGCCCCGCCACCGCGTACAAGGCCAAGCCGCAGGACACCTCGATCCGCGCCTTCCGCGACGACGCCGTCGCCGCGATCGGCACGAAGAACCTGGTCGACGTGCGGTCCCCCGACGAGTTCAGCGGCAAGCTGCTCGCTCCCGCGCACCTGCCGCAGGAGCAGTCGCAGCGTCCGGGCCACATCCCCACCGCCCGCAACATCCCGTGGTCCAAGAACGCCAACGACGACGGCACGTTCAAGTCGGACGACGAGCTCAAGGCCCTGTACGAGGCCGAGCGGATCGACCTGGCCAAGGACACCGTCGCCTACTGCCGGATCGGTGAGCGCTCGGCGCTGACCTGGTTCGTCCTGCACGAGCTGCTCGGCATCGAGAACGTCAAGAACTACGACGGTTCGTGGACCGAGTACGGCTCGCTCGTCGGCGTGCCGATCGAGCTCGGCGCCAACAAGTAAGCGCCACCGAATAAGCAAGCCCCGACCGACCTGAAGGACTGAAGAGTATGTGTGGAGCACAGGCCGGCGGCCCCGACGCTTCGACGATCAAGCCCGGTGAGACCACCATCCAGGGTTCCGTGACCCGTGACGGACAGCCCGTCACCGGCTACGTGCGCCTGCTGGACTCGACCGGCGAGTTCACGGCGGAGGTCCCGACCTCGGCGACCGGACAGTTCCGCTTCTACGCGGCCGAGGGCACGTGGACGGTGCGCGCTCTCGTGCCCGGCGGCACGGCGGACCGTACCGTCGTCGCGCGGACCGGCGGGCTCTCGGAGGTCGCGATCGCGGTCTGAGCCACGCCGCGCACGCCGCGCAGGCAGTACGAGAGGGCCGCGCCCCCGGGTTGGACGCCACTGGGATCGGGGTGCGGCCCTTTCGCGCGTGCCTTCCGTCCGCGCCCGTCGACGCCCGTTCACGCTCCCGCCCGCGCGGCCCGGCGGTACTACGCTGGAAGCATGTACGCGCGACGCCGTCGCCGGTACTTCCTGCTGATGAGCGGATGTCTGGTCCTCTTCATCTCCGCATGGACCTTCGTACGGATGTGGTCGGTACCAGCAGCCGTCGTCCTCTGTGTCGTCGCCATGGTGATCCCGCCGATCGCGGCCATGGTCGGCAACACGCGCGACAAGGACGACCGCTGGTGGGACGACCCGTCGGGGGACCCGCAGTCCGACGAGTGGTGGGACGAGCTGGACGGCAAGGACAAGAACCGGCGTTAGGCCCTGTCCGCCGGCGGGCGCGAGCCGTCGGCCGGGCCGAGGCCGACGAGGACGGGCACGGAGCGTGAAGACGCGGGTGCCGTCGCGGGAGGGGCTGTGCCAGTGCCGGCGGGCCGTCGTCAACTGCGGCGTGCCGTGGTCCGGAGACCGGGAACACGTCGGCGGACGCGGAGACCGGCTCAGGCGGGGCGGCGGGCCCGCGTCAGTAGACGAGGGCTTGGACGCCGTCCGCCATGACCTCGCTCACGAACACCTGCGCCCCGGCGATCCGTACCCCTTCCAGGACGTCCGCTTCCGCGATGTCCCGCCTGGCCGCGCACTGGGTGCACAGCGTGATACGGCCGGTCGCCCGGATCGACTCGATCAGGTCCGGCAGCGGCGCCGCGTGCGGCAGCTCGAACTCCGCGGCCCGGCCCGGCAGCGCGAACCACGCGGACTCGCCCGTCAGCCACAGCGAGACCTCCACCCCGCTGGCGGCGGCGACCGCCGCGACCGTGAACGCCTGGGAGCAGCGTTCCGGGGCGTCGGCCCCGGCGGTCACCTTGATCACGAGTTTCTTCGCGGAGGAGTCCATACGCCGAACTCTAATCCGCGCCGGTCCGCAGCGGTCCACGCCCGTCCCCGGCCCGGTACCGGCCGTGTGCCACCGCACCTCGTCAGGGCTCGCGACGGGCGCCCGAACACCACCCATTAGGCTGGAGGCCGGCCCTGCCGTACCCGGCCCGTACCGATCGACCCGCTCAACCGAGGAGCACCCCGTGCTTGAGGCTTTCTTCTCCGCCCTGCTGGTCCTCGTCTGCGTCGGCGTGCTCGCCTTCGCCGGCCTGACCGTGAAGAAGCTGTACCAGGGCCAGCGCTAGGGCGTGTTTCGAAAGTAGCGCCGTCCGCCCGTAGGGCGGGGCTCGCGGCGTCTGGTGCGTGCGATCGCAAGGCGGAGGATCGGCGTCGTCGATGGACCGGACGTACTTGGACGACTCCGACAACGCAGCGAGCGTGCGTGCCAGGCGTCGCGAGCCAGGCGGGACTTTCGAAACACGCCCTAGCGCCGGGCTCCCCCACCACTCACCACTCGCCGCACGCCTACAGACAGATCGCTTGAGCTGCTCATGATCGAGATTCCGTCCGACCTGCACCCGGACCTCGTCCCCCTCGCCTTCCTCCTCGGCAACTGGGAAGGCGTCGGCGTCTTCGACTTCCCCGGTGAGGAGAAGGCCAATTTCGGCCAGGAAGTCACCTTCAGCCATGACGGCCGGGACTTCGTCGAATACGTCTCGCACACCTGGGCGCTCGACGCGGAGGGCAAGAAGGTCAGGCCGATCGAGTCCGAGGCGGGCTACTGGCGGATCGACAAGGACCGCAAGGTCGAGGTCGTCATGGTGCGCGACCAGGGCGTCGTGGAGGTCTGGTACGGCGAGCTGGCCGACCAGAAGCCGCAGATCGACCTGGCGACGGACGCCGTGGCCCGCACGGCCGCCTCGGGGCCGTACAGCGGTGGCAAGCGGCTCTACGGGTACGTCAAGGGCGACCTGATGTGGGTGGGCGAGAAGGCCACCCCGGAGGTCGAGCTGCGCCCGTACATGTCGGCGCACCTGAAGAAGGTCGTCACCCCGGACGAGGTCGCGGCCTGGGCCAAGGACCTCGGTGACCTCCCGGACGACGGCATCGCGTTCTTCAAGTGACGGTCCGGGCCGTCCGGTGACGAACCCGTCCGTCCGGTGACGGCCCTCTCCGTCGAATGACGGCCGGGGCGGGTGACAGCCGCGAGCCTCGGGAGTGAGGCGGCCGACACGGTCCGTCGTCCCGGCCGCGCCTGCCTACACTGGGGGCGTGGTGAGCACCGACTGGAAGAGCGATCTGCGGCAACGCGGTTACCGGCTGACACCCCAGCGCCAGCTTGTCCTCGAAGCCGTCGACACGCTGGAGCACGCGACACCCGACGACATCCTCGGCGAGGTGCGCAGAACGGCCTCCGGGGTGAACATCTCCACCGTCTACCGGACGCTGGAGCTCCTGGAGGAACTGGGCCTCGTCTCGCACGCCCACCTGGGGCACGGCGCGCCCACGTACCACCTGGCCGACCGCCACCACCACCTCCACCTGGTCTGCCGGGACTGTACGGAGGTCATCGAGGCGGACGTCGAGGTCGCCGCGGACTTCACCGCCAAGCTGCGCGCGGACTTCGGCTTCGACACGGACATGAAGCACTTCGCGATCTTCGGTCGCTGCGGTTCGTGCACGTTGAGATCGTCGGGCGAGTCGGCCGTGCCGGGCGAGTCGGCCGTGCCGGGCGGGTCAGCCGTGCCGGGCGGGTCGGACACGTCGGGCACGCCCGGTGCGGCGGACGCGCACCGGACAGCGAATCCCCAGCAGTCGTAGGCTGATCACCATGCAGCCACAGCAGCGACACTCCACCATCAGCCCTCTGCTCTCCCTGCCCGGAGCCGTTCCGGCCGAGGGCGTGGACGAAGGCGTCGCGGCGCACTACGGCGACCTCTTCCGGGAACAGCGCGCCCTCGCCGACGGCACGGGGCTGGTCGACCTCTCGCACCGCGGTGTCGTCACCGTCACCGGCGAGGACCGGCTCAGCTGGCTGCATCTGCTGCTCACCCAGCACGTCAGCGAGCTGCCCGTGGGACAGGCCACGGAGGCACTGATCCTCTCCGCGCACGGCCACATCGAGCACGCGCTCTACCTCGTGGACGACGGCGAGACGGTCTGGGCGCACGTAGAGCCGGGCACGCGCGAGGCGCTGATCGCGTACCTGGAGTCGATGAAGTTCTTCTACCGGGTCGAGATCGCGGACCGCACGGACGACATCGCGGTGGTCCACCTGCCGGCCGGCTCCATCGCCGAGGTGCCCGAGGGCGTGGTCGTACGGGAGACCGCGCACGGCCGGGACCTGTTCCTGCCCCGGGCCGAGCTGGAGCCGTACGCCGCCGGGCACGGCCCGCTCGCCGGGATCCTGGCGTACGAGGCCCTGCGCGTGGAGGGCCACCGGCCCCGGGTCCGCTTCGAGACGGACCACCGGACCATTCCGCACGAGCTGGGCCTGATCGGCACCGCCGTGCACCTGCAGAAGGGCTGCTACCGGGGCCAGGAGACCGTGGCCCGCGTCCACAACCTGGGGAAACCGCCGCGCCGGCTGGTCTTCCTGCACCTGGACGGCAGCGAGGTGCACCTGCCCGGGCACGGCGCGCCGGTGCGGCTCGCGGCGGACGGTGCCGAGGGGCGCCAGCTGGGCTTCGTGACCACCTCGGCCCGCCACCACGAGCTGGGACCGATCGCGCTGGCACTGGTCAAGCGCAACGTGCCGGTGGACGCGCCGCTCCTCGTGGAGGAGACGGCGGCGTCACAGGAGGTCGTGGTCGAGCCTTAAGGCGGTCGAGCCTTGAGAAGGCGGGGCGGTCACATCTCCAGTTGAACGGTGAACGGGCCGTGATTGGTGAGCGTGAGGCGCATGTCCGCGCCGAACCGGCCCGTTTCCACCCGCGCCCCCAGCGCGCGCAGGCACGCCACCACCTCGTCCACCAGCGGTTCGGCCACCGGACCCGGGGCCGCCGCGTTCCAGGTGGGGCGGCGGCCCTTGCGGGCGTCCCCGTAGAGAGTGAACTGGGAGACGACCAGGAGCGGGGCGTTCACCTCCGAACAGGACTTCTCGCCCTCCAGCATCCGTATCGACCAGAGCTTCCTGGCCAGCCGGGCCGCCTGCTCCTTGGTGTCCTCGTGGGTGACCCCCACCAGCACACACAGGCCCTCCCCCGTGAACTCCCCCACCGTCTCGGTCCCGGACCCGGTCACGACGGCGACGCTCGCGCCGTCGACTCTCTGCACCACTGCACGCATACAGACCAACCTATCCGGGTCCGAACGGGTGCAGACCGGCAGCATATGCGGCGGCATGAGTGGCACGATGCACGGAGGCGGTGCGTGCGCGCACCGGTCGAGGGTGGGGTTCCCAGCGGACCGAGGGATGGGGTTCCCAGCTGAGTGAGGGGAAGTACGCGCGATGAGCACACCTGGCGCCGGGCAGCCGCCCGGTTCCGTACCGACGACGCCCCGTCCGGCCGGGGGGAGTCCCACGACCCGCGGTACCGGCAGTGGCCCGGCGGGGGGCGGCGCCGAGACCGACGGCGGCAGCGGCGGGCCGCGGCCCCCCGTCCAGCGGGCCGACGGCCCCGACTCGCTGCCCGCGCCCCGGCCGTACGACGTCACCGTGCTGCACCTGCCGGAACTGCGCGCGCTGCGCCGGGACTCCCAGCGCGACGAGGCCGACCTGAGCTACCTGCGCCGGCTGCTCCAGGGCCGCATCGACATCCTGCGCGCCGAACTGGCCCGCCGTACCGCGCCCGAGACCCCGGTGGTCGACCGGCTCTCCGAGATCCTGACCGACACCCCTTCGCGGCACCGCAGCTCGGCGCGCCACGTGACGCTGTCCACCCCGCGCCGGGAGGAGTACCGGGTGCTGGCGGCCGAGACGCTCGCGGAGGTGGAGCTGTCGGACCTGGACGCGCGTACGGACGAGGAACTGAACGCGGCGATGGGCAGACTGATCCGCAACGAACAGCAACTGTCCAAACGTCGCCAGCAGTTGCAGCGCACGACCGACAACTGCACGGCCGAGATCGCCCGCCGGTACCGTGAGGGCGAGGCGCAGGTGGAGGACCTGCTGCTGTGAGGGCGTACACGCGCTCACGCCGCGCCGGACACACATCGGGTCGGAAGACCGGCGGCGCACCGGGAAGGCCGGACGGCGCTCGGGAGGACCGGGCGGCGCTCCGGAAGCGGCTAAAAGCACGCGACATTCCCGCAGGGCACGCCTAGCGTGAGCCCCATGAGCCTTGAGATCCGTCATGTCACCGCGTCCGAGTTCACCGACTGGGCGCGGGCTCTCGACACCGGATTCCTGCGCCCGCCCACGAGTTCGGACGAAGTCGTGGCGAGCCGGCTCGCCGACGCCGATCTCGCCCGTACCCAAGGCGCGTTCGACGGCGGGCGCTGCGTCGGGACCTTCCGCTCCTTCGCCCAGGAGCTGACGGTGCCCGGCGGTGCGGTGCTCGCGGCCGACGCGATCTCGAACGTCTCCGTGACCGCCACCCACCGCAGGCGCGGCCTGCTGAGCCGGATGATGGCCACCGACCTGGCCGCGGCCAGGGAGCGCGGCGACGTCGTCGCCACGCTGATCGCGGCCGAGTACCCGATCTACGGCCGGTACGGCTTCGGGCCCGCCGCCGCGATCACCGAGTGGGAGATCGACGTGCCCCGTTCGGGCCGGGACCCGCGCTGGTCGGGACCGGCGGGCGGCGGCTCGATCGAGCTGGTCGACGCGGCGGACGTACGCAAGCTCGGGCCCGACCTGCACGACCGCTTCCGGCGGAACCAGCCCGGAGCGATCTCCCGCCCCGAGCGGTGGTGGCGGCTGGAGACGGGCGAGGAGCCGAGTCCCTTTCCCCGGACGGAGCCGTACTTCGCGGTGTACCGCGCCGGGTCCGGCGAGGTGGAGGGCCTCGTCCGGTACACCGCCGATTCACACTGGGGCGACCGCAAGCAGCCGCTGAACACCCTGACGGTGGCCAACCTGATCGCGCTGAACCCGACGGCGGAGCGCGCGCTGTGGGAGTTCGTCTGGTCGGTCGACTGGATCACGACCGTCAGGACGGGCTACCGGGCGCCGGACGACCTGCTGCCGGAATTCCTGCCGGATCCGCGGGCGGCGCGGGTGGTGACCAGCGCGGATTTCCTGTGGGTGCGGATCCTGGACACGGTACGGGCACTGGAGGCGCGCACGTACGCGGTGCCGGGCACACTGGTGCTGGAGGTCCACGACGCGGCGGGGCTCGCGGGCGGCCGGTTCCGCCTGGAGACCGCGGCGGCGGACGCGGCCGGTGCCGGCGCGTGTGCGGCGACGTGCGCGCCGACCACCGAAAGCGCCGACATCACGCTGGACGTACGGGAGTTGGCTTCGCTGCACCTGGGCGACGCGTCGGCGGTACGGCTGGCGGCCCTGGGGGCGCTGGCGGAGGAGCGGCCGGGCGCGGCGGCGTTCGCGGACACGTTGTTCCGCACGGCCCGCCGCCCGTGGTGCCCGGACATTTTCTGACGGGCGGGCAGGCGGGCGGCGGGCCGAAGCCGTACGGCACGGACACGTCAGGCCGTACGCCGCCGGAACAGCACCCCCGACAGCGCCAGTGACACCACCAGCAGCCCGGCGCACCAGCCGAGGGCGATCCACGGCGCCGAGCCCACGGACTGGCCGAGGAGCAGTCCGCGCAGGGACTCGATCACGGGCGTGACCGGCTGGTGCTCGGCGAAGCCGTGCAGCCAGCTCGGCATGGTGTCGATCGGGACGAACGCGCTGCTCGGGTACGGCAGGAACATCACGAAGAAGGTGAATCCCCCGGCCGCCTCCGGTGTCCTGGCCAGCAGACCGGCCACGGCCGAGAGCCAGGACACGGCCGTGATGAAGGCGATCAGAACACCCGCCGCCGCGAGGGCGGCCCCGGGGCTCGTGTCGGGGCGGAAGCCGATCAGGAAGGCGACGCCGAGCACGAGCGTGGTGGAGATGAGGTTACGGACGACGCTCGCGGCGACGTGCCCGGCGAGGACCGGCGCACCGCCGATGTCGAGCGACCGGAACCGGTCGATGATGCCGCCCTTCATGTCGTCGCTGACGCTGACGGCGGTGGTGGAGGAGCCGAAACCGGCGCAGAGGATGAGGACGCCGGGGACGACGTACGTCACGTAGCGGGTGCCGGTGTCGATGGCTCCGCCGAAGAAGTAGACGAAGAGCAGCATCAGGATCACCGGCAGCAGCATCGCGGTGATGACGGCGTCGACGTTGCGCCGGCTGAGCCGGAGGCCGCGGCCGGCGAGGGCGGTGGAGTGGGCGAGAAGCTCAGACACGGGCGGCCTCCTTGCCGTCGTCGGCGGTGGTGGCGGGGGCGGCGGTGGTGTCGGTGCTGTCGGCGCTCCCACTCGTGCTCGTGGCGGCCTGTCCCGTACCGCCCACTCCCGTACCGGCCCCTCCCGTGAGTGCGAGGAAGACGTCGTCGAGCGTGGCGCTGTGGAGGGTGAAGCGGGTCACGTCCGTGCGGTGCGGGTCGACCTCGTCCAGCAGGGCCCGTACCTCGGCGGCTGTGCCGTCGGTCGGGAGCCCGACGGTCAGGGTCTCGGCGCTGTGGTGGACGGCCCGGGGTGCGAGGCGGCGGTAGGCGGCCTCGTCGGCCAGTACGAGATCGAGGCGGTGGCCCGCGACCCGGGTCTTCAGCTCGTCGGCGGTGCCCTCGGCGACCAGCCTGCCGCGGTCGAGCACGGCGATCCGGTCCGCCAGCTGATCGGCCTCCTCCAGGTACTGGGTGGTGAGGAAGACGGTGACGCCCCGCGCGGAGAGCCCCCGTACGACCTGCCACAGCTCCTGCCGGCTGCGCGGATCGAGCCCGGTCGTCGGTTCGTCCAGGAAGACGACCTCCGGCTCGCCGACCAGCCCGGCGGCGAGGTCGAGGCGGCGGCGCATGCCGCCGGAGTACGTGCCGGCCAGGCGGCGGGAGGCGGCGGTGAGCTGGAAGGTGTCGAGGAGTTCGGCGGCCCGGCGCTTGGCGTCCGCGCGCGAGAGGCCGCTGAGGCGGGCCATCATCCGGAGGTTCTCCTCGCCGGTCTGTTTCTCGTCGACCGCCGCGAACTGCCCGGTCAGGCTGATGGCCCGGCGCACCCGGCGCCGTTCGGTGACGACGTCGTGGCCGGCGACGCGGGCGGTGCCGCGGTCGGCGGTGGTGAGCGTGGCGAGGATGCGTACGGCCGTGGTCTTGCCCGCGCCGTTGGGGCCGAGGAGGGCGAAGACGGTCCCGCGGGACACGCGCAGGTCGATCCCGCACAGGACGGTCGTGCGCCGGGACGTCTGTCCGGCCGCCTGCCCAGCGCCCCGACCGGCCGCCCGACCAGCGCCCTGCCCAGCTTCCTGCCCGGCCGTCTGACCGGCCGCCCGGACGGTCGCCCGCTCCCCGGCCTCCACCTCCCCGTTGCCTCCGCCCCTCCCCTTCCCGGCTTTGCCGAGAAGCCTTCTGTCTGGTTTTCCGTAAGCCTTTTCGAGGCCGGTGGCCTCGATGGCCAGGCCGTCGGCGACCGTGTGCGGACTCATGCCCCCTCCTTATGCCGTGCCAGTGCCGCCGTACGCAGCGCGACAGCACGGCCCACGACTACTGCGTATCCCATACGCGCTACAGCGTAAGGCTTACGCATTAATAGGATGAGCGTCAAGCAAGACAGGTGAGACCGGGCAAGCGCGGCTGTGGAGCACGGTTCGGAACACAGGCGTCGAGAGGAGCGGGGCGATGACGCGATGACGGGCAAGAACGGTGACGCGGGGCTGCCCGCGGGCATCGAGGCCGCCTGGGGACTGCGCGAACGCCCGGGAAAGGGCCCGAAGCCGGGCCTCAGCCTGGAGAAGATCGTCGAAGCGGCGGTCGCCGTCGCCGCGGCGGAGGGCCTGGGCGCGGTCTCGATGGGACGGGTCGCCAAGGAGCTGGGCGCCTCGACCATGTCGCTCTACCGGTACGTCGGCGCCAAGGACGAGCTGTACCTCCTGATGCAGGAGGCCGCCATCGGCGCACCCCCGGACCCGCCGGCGCCGGGCACGGGGTGGCGCGAGGCCCTGAGCCGGTGGGCATGGGCGCAACGGGAGGCGTACCACCGCCACCTGTGGTCGGTCCACATCCCCGTCACGGGCCCGCCCGCGACGCCCAACACGGTCGCGTGGTGGGAACAGGGCATAACAGCCCTGGACGGTACCGGCCTGGACGACGGCACCAGACTGTCGGTGATCCTGCTGGTCAACAGTTTCGTACGGCACGAGGCGATGCTGTCGGCCGACCTGGAGACCGCGATCACGGCGAGCGGCGCGTCGGCGCACCAGGTCATGACCAACTACACCACCACGCTCCGCCGCCTCGCGGACCCGGCCCGCTACCCGTCGGTCGCCCGGGTACTGGACTCGGACATCATGTTCCAACCCGACAGCCCGGCCCAGGACTTCATCTTCGGCCTGGAGTGCGTGCTGGACGGGGTGGACGCGCTGATCCGCAGGCGGGCGGACGCACCGTGCCGGGAGTGACCCGAGTAACGGATGAGGCAGCAGCCGTCGCGTGTTGAGGGAGAACGGTGGCGCTGTTCACCGCAGAGCACGCGTCACACACCGAGGTGTGACGCAGCCCACGACCGGCGCAGCACGAAGTTCCCTCGTACGTGATGTTTGTCATGGCCGACGGTGCCCGAAAAACGCCATATGCGGGGGCTGATGCGGCATATGACGATGGCTCGTCATCGCCATGGCATTCCACTTGAACCGCCGCTGACGCTATGGTCCCCGTCTGGTGGTGCGTCGATCGTCGCTCCACCGCGCCCTCGGGGGGAGGGAAGGAAACCCAGACCGATGCACGTGCCTGTACCCGTACCGCGGCAGCGCACAAGCCCCACAGACTGCACCGGCTCCCCGGAGCCGACCAGGCCGACCGGCCCTGCCGGAACGACCGGCCCTGCCAATGCGACCGGAGCGACCGGAGCAGCCGTATCCACCGGACCGACCGGTTCGGCCGCGCCTCCCCGTGCCGCCGGACCGGCCGCGCCGTCGGCCACCGCGACGCCCGCGAAGGGCGGCGACCTGATCGTCCTCGTGATCGACGAGGACCCGTCGGCCACGTTCACCGCCTCGGAGCTGCCCGAGACGGCGGGCACGCGTGTCCGCATCCGTACCGCGCGCAACCTCACCGAGGCCGAGCGGCTGCTCACGGACGACATCCACTGCGTCCTCGTGGACCTGGGCCTGCCGGGCGCGGACGACGGCGACGAGCTCGCCCCTCTCAAGCACGTCCTGCGGCTCGCGCCGCGCCATGCCGTCCTCGCCCTGGCGGCCGAGGGCGACGCGGAGCGGGCGGCGGCGGCCGTACGGGTCGGGGCACAGGACTACCTGTTCCGCGACGAACTGGACGTGCGGCTGCTGAGCAGGGCGATCCAGTACGCCGTCGAGCGCAAGCGCGCGGACGTGGCACAGCGGCAGCTCACCGAGTCCCGGCTGCGCGCCCAGGAGAACGCCC
The DNA here is from genome assembly GCF_052983195.1 of Streptomyces hebeiensis. Lineage (NCBI taxonomy): Bacteria > Bacillati > Actinomycetota > Actinomycetes > Kitasatosporales > Streptomycetaceae > Streptomyces > Streptomyces hebeiensis. The sequence goes on along the minus strand of NZ_CM129812.1, from coordinate 4,183,616 downwards.
GGCTGGAGCGCGGGCTGCTGCCCACGCCCCTGCTCCAGGGCTCGGACCTGCGGTTCGCGGCCCGCTACCGGCCGGGCCGCTCGCGGGCGCTGCTCGGGGGTGACTTCTACGACACGGTCCGTACGCCCGACGGCACGGTTCACGCCATGATCGGCGACGTCTCCGGCCATGGCCCCGACGAGGCCGCGCTGGGCGTGGAACTGCGGATCGCCTGGCGCGCGCTGACGCTGGCGGGACTCTGCGGTGATCAGCTGCTCTCCACGCTCCAGCAGGTGCTGGAGCACGAGCGGGAGAGCGAGGAGATCTTCGCGACGCTCTGCACGGTCGACATCGCACCGGACGGCCGGCGGGCCGGGATCTGCCTGGCCGGCCACCCGTCACCGCTGGTCACCCACCGGGGCCGGGCCAAACAGCTGATCCCGAACGAGGAGGGCGGCCCGGCGCTGGGGCTGCTGTCGCGCGCCCGGTGGCCGCGCCGCCACGTCGAGCTGGGCGGCGCGTGGGGTCTGATGATGTACACGGACGGCCTGATCGAGGGCCGGACCGGCCCCGGCGCCTCCGAACGGCTCGGCCAGGAGGGCATGCTCGACATGATCAATGGTCGGCTGGCGGAGGGCCTGAGCGGCGACGACCTGCTGGAGGCGGCGGTCACGCAGGCGCAGGAGCTGAACGGCGGCGAGCTGAACGACGACGTGGCGGTGCTGTTGCTGGGGCGGGACAGCGGGGTCTGAGCGGTACGGGCCACGGGGCCCGAGGGGCGTCGGCGCGCGTGCCGGGGGCGGGGCCGCCACGCGCGCCGGGTCCGGGCCGGCGCCCGCCCGTACAGTCAGCGTCCGCCGTTGTACGGTCCGTAAGGGCCGTCGCTGCTGGAACCGCCCCGGCGCCCCCTGCCGCCGCCGGACACCTGCTGGATCGCGGGCCGCACGTCGACGAAGAAGACGATCGTCGCGACCAACCCGGCGATCTGGAGGAAGAGCATCGGCACCAGGAGGTTCACCGCGACCGTGACCCCCAGGATGATCAGCCAGAACGTCTTGGTCTGCTTGTCCGCGGCCCGGTACGCGTCGTCACGGGCGATCGCCGAGAGGAACAGCGCGACGACGGCGAGGACGAGCATGGCCAGGTTGAGCAGCCACAGGAACGTTCCGAACGCCGAGAGCAACATACTGAGCACCGCCTAAAAATGGATGAAACGCCTAGCGGACCGACCGCAAAGGTAACCGAAGAACGGGCCGGACACCGCTGTGGTGCCCGGCCCGAGCTGTTCCTACCCGCGTATTCCCCGCGCGTGACCACCGGCGCGTGATCCCTGTCTCGTGGATCACGCGTGATCGCCACCCTGATCGCCGCGTGAATCGCGCGCCCCCGCGCGCCCGGTTCCCCGGACCGGCCGGGGCGCCCGCGCCACCGTTACTTGGCGGAGGACGGCGGGGTGCTCTTCTTCGCCGTGCTCTTGCGCGCGGCGGGCTTCTTGGCGGTCGCCGGCTTGGCGGCGCCCGTCGCGGGCTCGGTCTTCACGGGCTCGGTCTTCACGGGCTCGGTCTTCACTGGCTCGGTCTTCACGGGCTCCGGCTTCGCGGAGGTCTCGGGCTCGACGGCGACGGCGATCTCGGTGATCTCGTCGGCGGCCTCACCGCGCCAGGACCGTACGGTCTGCTCGCCGCGCTCGGCGACCTTCTCGTACGTCTCCCGGGCCTTGACCGCGTACTCGGCGGCCACGCCCACACCACGCAGCGCGACGTGCTGGGCGGTCTCGCCCAGCTTCTTCAGATCGGTGTCCAGTGCCCCGATCACCTCGTTGAACTTGGCCTGCACGGTCGCCTGAGCCTCCTTGGCCTGACCGGCGACCCGGTCCTGGACGGCCTTGGGGTCCGAGTTCCGTACGGCCTCGATGCGCGACGGCGCCTCGACCCGCAGCTGCTCGATCAGCTCGGGCACCTTCTTGGCCTGCTCGACGACGAGGTCGGCGGCGCCGGCCGCGAAGTAGAGCGGCTTCGGGTCGGTGAGATTCTTGCGCAGGTCATCGGTGATGGCCATGACTGTGGGTCCTCCTGGATCAGAGTGAGGGTGGGATGGCGGCACCGTCGCCGGCCCGCCCGCCGGCCGCCCGGCCCCCGTCGCCGTCCGCACCGGCGACGGGTTCCGTGGCACCGGCCGGGGGTTCCGCGGCCGCGGCGTCCTCCGTACGGCCTTCCGCTCGCACGCCCCCGCCGGGGGCCGGCGCGGCACCGTCGGCGGTGCCGTCCGCGGCCGACGCGTTCTCCTTGCGGAAGGAGTCGTAGATCTGGAGCAGCACCTGCTTCTGCCGCTCGTTGATGGAGGGGTCGGCGAGGATGACGGCCCGCGTCTCCAGCTCCTCCCGCTCCCGCTCATCCAGGATCCCGGCCTGCACGTACAGCGTCTCGGCGGAGATCCGCAGCGCCTTGGCCAGCTGCTGGAGGATGTCCGCGCTCGGCTTGCGCAGGCCGCGCTCGATCTGGCTGAGATACGGATTGGACACCCCGGCCGCATCGGCGAGCTGCCGCAACGACAACTGCGCGGTGCGCCGCTGCTCGCGCAGGTACTCGCCGAGGTTGCCGACGTTGAGTGATGCCATGGCCCCATGGTGCGCCAGCTTGCTAACTATTGCAAGCGACTGCTTGCAATAGTTTCTGGAGCAGCCATCGAGGCGACGGCGGCCTCGCCGCACGGCCGGGCACGCGACCAAGGTCGCGAATTGACGTGCTCACGCCATAGCGGTGGCGCCGCCGCAATCCGGCGAATTCAGAATTCCGGCCTCCGGATTTCGAAGCTCCTGCTTTCCGACCACCCCGGCCCCGCCATCCGGGCCCTGCCGGACGGCGCTCCGGAAACTGCGATATCCGCAGGTCTCCGCGATGCGGCCGGCGTTCCACTTCAACACCTGGGACAGATGGAATAACGGAACGACATCCTCTACATTTTCGGAAGGGTTGACAGGGATCGGTTCAGAATGTTGCATGACGTCATCAACGGGGCGGGGTGGCAAACGGGGGCCATTCGGTACGGCCGACGCCATAGTGGCGTTCTATCAGCCTGCTGCCATCTCCATTTTCGGGGGGATGCCATGAGCAGAATCAAGCTCACGCTGTCGATCGCGGCATCGGCCATTGTGTTCACGGCCGCGAGCATCGCAGGCCCTACTTTCATCCAGACCGATACGGCGAACGCGTCGGCGGCTACGAGTGAGTCACCTGCTGCCGCGAGGCCGGCGGATGCCGGCCGGACAAAGAACCCTCCGCACACACCGGCCGAGTTGCTGCAACTCCTGGGCGAGCGGATCAAAGCCAAGGACGTGGACGGCATCCTCGCTCTCCACGAGCCGGACGCGGCGCTCGTCAACTACGACGGGACGCTCGTCAGGGGCCACGCGGAAATCCGAGCGTTCTACATCGATTGGTTCAAGGCGGATCCGGTGCTCACCGTCAATCCTCGCCAGACCGTGGAGGCGGGCGGGGCGCACGGAAGCGGTGACCGCATGGCGGCCATCATGGGTGACTACACCCTGGAGCAGAACAGGCCGGACGGCACCCGGGAGCGCTTCACCGGGAATTTCTGCGACACCGTGCGTCAGCATTCGGACGGCAGGTGGCTGTACGTCCAGGACAATCCGTACCCGCCCCACGGCGGCGGAACATCGGCCCGCCGCGGAAAGCCGTCCCATCACTGATCCGACTGTCCGGGCAGTCTTCGTATTCATTGCGCTCCGCCGACTTGTCCGTGCGTCGGCCATAAATCCGCCGCGCCCACAATCACGTATTCCGGGGCGCCGCCCGGCGCCCTGTTGGATTTCGCCATGGGCTATTGGCAGCGGGCGAGCGGTCCATGCGCGGACAGCAGGCTGCCGACGCGCCCGATGTTTGGAGAACGCTTGAACGTCACCTCGTTGGAAATCGCGCGGGCCCCGGTCGCGCGACAGCAGCCCGAGTGGGAGGACCCGGCTCAGGTCGAGCATGTCCGGGATGTGCTGGCGGCCCTTCCTCCGCTCGTGGAGGCCGAGTCGCTGACCGGGCTCCGGGGGTTGCTCGCCGAAGTCGCCGCCGGGCACGCGCAGGTGGTGCAGGCGGGCGACTGCGCGGAGGATCCCGCGGAATGCACCGCGGCGGACGCGGAACGGAAGGCGAACCTCCTCGACGTACTCGCCGGCGTCATGCACGCGACCACCCATCAGCGGGTGGTGCGGGTCGGCCGGATCGCGGGCCAGTACGCCAAACCCCGTTCGGCGCACACCGAGTTGGCCGGCGGCGTCGAGATCCCGGTCTACCGAGGTCACATGGTGAACGGTCCGGAGCCGGACCCGGAAGCACGGCGACCCGACCCCCGACGCCTGCTGGCCGGCTACCGTGCGGCGAGCCGGCTCATGGCCAACCTCTGTCCGACGCCGCGGGCGCGCCTGGCCCCGGCCGTCTGGACCAGCCACGAGGCTCTGCTGCTCGACTACGAGATCCCGATGCTGCGACCGGACCGGGAGGGCCGGCTCGCCCTCACTTCGACACACTGGCCCTGGATCGGCGAGCGGACCCGCCAGCTCGAGGGAGCCCACGTCGCGCTGCTGGCCCAGGTGGTGAACCCCGTGGCGTGCAAGGTCGGACCGCGGATGACGGTCACCGAGCTGCTCGGGGTGTGCGCGCGGCTCGACCCCGGGAAGGAACCGGGACGCCTCACCCTGATCGCCCGGATGGGCGCCGATGCGGCGTCGGATCTGCTGCCGCCGTTGGTCCGGGCCGTACGCTCCGCCGGGCACCCGGTGGTCTGGCTGGTCGACCCCATGCACGGGAACACCGTGACCACCGCCGACGGACGCAAGACCCGAGTCGTGGAGACGATCGTCCGCGAGGTCACGGCCTTCCAGACCGCCGTACGCGCGGCCGGCGGAACACCGGGCGGAATCCACCTGGAGACCACTCCCGACCCGGTGACCGAATGCGCCGACACCGCCGACGACATCGACCGGATCGGTGACAAGTACACGACGCTGTGCGACCCGCGGCTCAATCCGCGCCAGGCGGTGTCCGTGGTGTCGGCCTGGCGGACGCAGACGATGACGAACCGAGCGAAGGAAGAACCGTGGCGGGCTTAGCCCCGATCCCAGCGTACTCACTGCCGACAGCGGCTGAACTGCCCACCAGCACGGCCCAGTGGACACCCGCCCCGAGCCGCGCGGCCCTGCTCGTCCACGACATGCAGCGGTACTTCCTCGCGCCCTTCCCCCCGGCGGTGCGCGACCCGCTCGTGCGCCACTGCGCGGACCTGCGGGAGCGGTGCGCCGAACTCGATGTCCCGGTGTTCTACACCGCGCAACCCGGGGGCATGACGGACGAGGACCGCGGCCTGCTCAAGGACTTCTGGGGTCCGGGCATGAGGGTGGACCCCGCCGACCGTCGGATCGTCACGGAGCTCGCACCCCGGCCGGCGGACCTGGTGCTCACCAAGTGGCGCTACAGCGCGTTCTTCCGCTCGGACCTGCTGGCGCGGCTGCGTGCCCAGGGCCGCGACCAGCTGATCGTCTGCGGGGTGTACGCACACGTCGGTGTGCTGGCGACAGCCCTGGAGGCGTTCACCAACGACATCCAGACGTTCCTGGTCGCCGACGCCCTCGGCGACTTCTCCGCCGACCACCACCGGCTGGCCCTCGACTACGCGGCCGCTCGCTGCTCGGTGGTCACCACCACCGAGGAGGTCTTCCGATGAACTCGACGCGGTTGCTCGCGCGCGTGCTCGGCCCCGATCCGGGTGCCTTCGCCCTGCTGCACCGCCCCGAGACCGTGGGCCCGGGCAGTGTGGAGATCCTGCTGGGCCAGGTCAGCACCCCGGCCCGGCTCGCCGACATCCCGGTGGCCGACCGGACCGGGCGGCCCGGAGAGGCCAGGCACGAGACGCTGGTCCTGGTGCCCCACCGGCAGATCACCGAGCGCGGCTTCGCAGCCGCCGAGGACGGCTCGCCCCTGCTCGCGATGTCGGTGACCGAACAGGGGCGGATCAGCACGGCCGAAGCGCTGAGTGCCTTGCCGGACGAGCCGATCGCCCTGACCGGCGGGCGCTTCGACACCGACGACGCGGCCTACGCGGACACGGTCCGCGCCGTGCTCGAGAACGAGATAGGCACCGGAGAGGGCTCGAACTTCGTCATCAAGCGCTCGTTCGTCGCCGGCATCACCGGATACTCGACGCGCAGCGCACTGAGCCTGTTCCGCCGGCTGCTCACCCGGGAGAGCGGCGCCTACTGGACCTTCCTCGTGCACACCGGCACGCGGACCTTCGTCGGTGCCACACCGGAGCGCCACGTCAGCCTGCGCGACGGCGTCGCGGCGATGACCCCGATCAGCGGCACCTACCGCTACCCGGCCACGGGGCCGGTCCTGTCGGAGGTCATCGAGTTCCTCTCCGACGGCAAGGAGACCGACGAGCTGTACATGGTCCTCGACGAGGAACTCAAGATGATGGCCCGGGTCTGCCGGGGCGGCGGCCGCGTGACGGGGCCGTTCCTGCGGGAGATGGCCTGGCTCGCGCACACCGAGTACACCATCGAGGGGCACAGCGACCTCGATCCCCGGGACATCCTGCGGGAGACGATGTTCGCCCCCACCGTGACCGGCAGCCCGCTCGAGAACGCCTGCCGGGTGATCGCCCGCCACGAGCCCCGCGGCCGCGGGTACTACGGGGGCGTCGCGGCCCTGATCGGCCGTGCGGCCGACGGCACGCGCACCCTGGACTCGGCCATCCTCATCCGTACCGCCGACATCCGGACCCAGGACGCCGACGACACCGGTCACGTCGAGGTCGGCGTGGGCGCGACCCTGGTCCGGCACTCCGACCCCGACGCCGAGGTCGCCGAGACCCGCACCAAGGCCGCGGGTGTGCTCGCGGCGCTGGGTGCCGACGGGCGGCTCGACGCGCACCCGCTGATCCAGGGGGCGCTGGGCACGCGCAACGAGACGCTCGCGAACTTCTGGCTCAGCGAGGCCGGGAAGCGCGCGCGGCCCCATCCGGTACTGGACGGCCGCCGGGTGCTGGTCGTCGACGCCGAGGACACCTTCAGCGCGATGCTGGCCCACCAGCTGCGCGCCATCGGCCTGACCGTGGAACTCAGCGGCTTCGACGCGTCCCACCGCCTCGACGAACACGACCTCGTCGTCATGGGCCCGGGCCCCGGCGACCCGCGGGAGACCGGCCACCCCAGGATGGCCCGGCTCACCTCGGTCATCGAGGAGTTGCTGTCCCGGCGCATCCCCTTCCTCGCCGTCTGCCTGAGCCATCAGTTGCTCTGCCGGCACCTCGGGCTCGAACTGCGGCGCCGGGACGTCCCGAACCAGGGCACCCAGCGCGAGATCGACCTGTTCGGCTCGCGCGAACGCGTGGGGTTCTACAACTCCTACTCGGCCCGCGCGCGAACCGGCCGGCTGGAGTGCCCCGGTGTGGGCGAGGTGGAGGTCTGCCGCGACGCCGGCACGGGCGAGGTGCACGCCCTGCGCGGCCCGCGCTTCGGCTCGGTGCAGTTCCACCTCGAGTCCGTGCTCACCCAGGACAGCGAGCGCGTCCTGGCCGAGCTGCTCGTACCGCTGATGGAGACCGCGGAGGTACTGAACGCATGAAAGCCACCATTTCCTGGTGGGACCTCACCGGGTCCGGCCAGACCATCGACTCCTTGCGCGTGTACCTGCGCGACGAGGGCGTGGATCCGTGGACGGAGATCCGCGGAATGCGGTTGAAGTTCTGGATCTCCGACCGGGAGACCAACCGCTGGGGCGCCGTCATGCTGTGGGATTCCGACGCCGACCTGACGGCACCGATGCCGCCGAACCGGGCCACCGAGCTCATCGGACACCCGCCGGCCGTCCGGATGATGTCCGACGTCGAGGCCGTCGTCGAAGGGGCCCACTCCGGCCGGCTGGTCGAACGCGGACTGGCCTTCGAACCGGTGGGGAAGTCGTCGTGAGCGCGTCGGCCCGGCCCCGGACCGCCGAAGGGTTCACCGCCCCGCCCGCCGAACCGATGGAGCTGCTCCGGGCCTGGTTCGACAGCGCGGTCGCGGACGCCGTCCGCGAGCCGGGCGCGCTGGCGCTGGCCACCGTCGACGCCCGCGGCCACGCCTCCAACCGGATCGTCCAGGTGCTCAAGGTCCGCACGACGGGTCTGGTGTTCGCCAGCCACGCCGACAGCCGCAAGGGCCGGGACCTGGCCGGCACCGGCTGGGCGGCCGGGGTCTTCTACTGGCGCGAGGCCGGCCGCCAGGTGAGCGTGAGCGGCCCGGCCCGTCCGCTGCCCGACGAGGAGTCCGAGGCCCTGTGGGCGGCCCGGCCCGTCGGCACGCACCCGATGTCGGTGGCGGCGCACCAGAGCGCGCCGCTGCTGGACGAGGACGCGCTGCGGGAGAAGGCCAGGGAACTGGGCCGGGGCGGCTCGGCGCTGCCCCGCCCCGACCGTTGGCTGGGCTACCTGCTGGAGCCGGCGTCGGTGGAGTTCTGGCAGGCCGACCCGGAGGACCGGTTGCACCAGAGGCTGCGTTACGAGCGCGACGGTTCCGGCTGGCGTACGGGCCGGCTCCAACCCTGACCGCGCTCCGGACCGTGAACTCGACAGGAAGAAAGGCAAGTCGATGTGTGGAATGACGGGCTGGGTCTCGTTCGACCGGGATCTGACTCAGCAACGCGCGCGGCTGGACGCGATGACGGAGACCATGGCCTGCCGGGGACCGGACGCCGGCGGCGCCTGGCTCGACCGGCATGCGGCCATCGGCCATCGACGGCTGGCGGTCATCGACCTCGAAGGCGGCACCCAGCCCATGGTGGTGCCCACCGACGACGGCCCGGTGACGATCACCTATACCGGTGAGGTCTACAACTACACGGAACTCAGGGCCGAGTTGATTCGTCGGGGCCATCGGTTCCGGACCCGCAGCGACACCGAGGTCGTGCTCCACGGCTACCTGGAGTGGGGCGAAGCGGTCGCCGAACGGCTCAACGGCATGTTCGCCTTCGCCGTCTGGGATTCCAGGGCCGAGAAGCTCGTGATGATCCGCGACCGGATGGGCGTCAAGCCTCTCTACTACTCCAGCACCGACGACGGGGTGATATTCGGCTCCGAGCCGAAGGCGATCCTCGCCAACCCGCTGGCGGACCGCGCCGTCGACCTCGCCGGACTGCGGGAACTGGTCAGCTTCACCCAGACGCCGGGCAGCGCCGTGTGGTGCGGGATGAACGAGGTGGTCCCGGGCGGCCTGGTCACCGTCGACCGCTCCGGCCTGCGCGAGCACCGCTACTGGACGCTGCCCACCCGTCCGCACACCGACGACCGGGAGACCACCGTCGCCACCGTGCGCGAACTGCTCGAGGACATCGTCAGCCGCCAGACGGTCTCCGACGTCCCGCGCTGCACCCTGCTCTCCGGCGGCCTGGACTCCAGCGTGATCACCGCGCTGGCCGCCGCCAAGCTGGGCCGGCCCGGGGAACACGGCGAGCCCGGCGAACGGGTGCGCAGCTTCGCGGTGGACTTCGTCGGACGGGAGGACGACTTCGTCGCCGACGAACTGCGGGGCACGACGGACGCCCCGTACGCGCTGGAGGTGGCCGCGCACGTCGGCTCCCAGCACGAGTCCATCGTGCTCGACCACGCCTCGATCGCCGACCCGGCGGTGCGCCGGGCCGTCATCACCGCGCGCGACAGTCCGCTCAGCCTCGGTGACATGGACAACTCGCTCTACCTGCTGTTCCAGGCCATCCGGGAGCAGTCCACGGTCGCCCTGTCCGGTGAGTCCGCCGACGAGGTCTTCGGCGGGTACAGGTGGTTCCACCAGCCGGAGGTCCAGGCGGCGCGGACCTTCCCCTGGATGGCCGTCTTCGTCAGCGGCGCGCGGGCCCAGGTGTCCGATCGGTTCAACGCCGACATCACCGCCGCCCTCGACCTGCCCACGTACATCCGGGACCGCTACTCCGACGCGGTCGGCGAGGTCGAGCGGGGAGAGGGCGAGAGCGACCACGAGATGCGGATGCGGGTGATGTGCCACCTGCACCTGACGCGCTTCGTCCGAATGCTCCTGGAGCGCAAGGACCGGATCAGCATGGCCGTCGGGCTGGAGGTCCGGGTCCCCTTCTGCGACCACCGCCTCGTCGAGTACGTCTACAACACCCCGTGGTCGCTCAAGACCTTCGACGGCCGGGAGAAGAGCCTGCTCCGCGCCGCGACCGCGGACCTGCTGCCGCGGTCGGTGCTGAACCGGGTGAAGGCCCCCTACCCCGCCACGCTGGACCCGCACTACACCAGCGCGCTGCTGCAGCAGTCCAAGGAGCTGCTCACGACCGACGACCCGGTCTTCGATCTGGTCGACCGGAGCTGGCTGGAGGACATCACGCGGCGTGACTCGGCCACCATGCCGATCGACGTCCGCAACGGCATGGAGCGTGTGCTCGACCTGAGCACCTGGCTGGACGTCTACCGGCCCGAGCTCCGGCTCTGACGCGGCCTCCGGCCGATTCCGGCCGGCGACCGGCGGCCGGCCGCGCACACCACGTCAATGTCCACGCACGGACCATGGATCGAGGAACACGAGATGGGAACGGAAGACGCCCGGCCCGAGGGGCTCGAGGCCGACCTGGGCCTGCGCGCCCGGCACCGCGCCGTCGTCGCGGACTACATGCGGCGCAAGGGCGAGAACCGGCTGACGCGCTACCTGCTCTTCACCGAGGACGGCAGCGCCGGCCTGTGGACCAGCGACACCGGCGAACCGGTCAGCTCCCAGGGACACGAGAAACTCAAGGCGCACGGCGAGTGGTCGCTGCGCATGTTCCCCGACTGGGAGTGGAAGAACGTCGAGATCTTCGAGACGCAGGACCCCAACAGATTCTGGGTCGAGTGTGACGGAGAGGGGCGGATCCTCTACCCGGACTACCCGCCCGGCCACTACAGGAACCACTTCATCCACTCGTTCCTGCTCGAAGACGGCCGGATCAAGCAGCAACGCGAGTTCATGAACCCCTTCCAGCAGTTGCGCGCGCTGGGCATCGAGGTGCCGAAGATCAATCGCGGCGGCATCCCCACCTAGTGCCGCGACCGGCACCAGGGACCGGGCGACGGGCCCGGCCGGTCCGTCCGCGCCCGTCGCCCGGTTCGCACGTTCGCCCGTTCGTACTCTCAGCAAGGAGCACCAGGTGGGATCTCGGCTCAATCCGTACATCTCCTTCGACGGGGATGCCCGGCAGGCGATGGAGTTCTACCACGACGTCCTCGGCGGCACGCTGGAGCTGGGCACGTTCGGCGACTTCGGCTCGTCGGAGTCGCCCGACCACGACAGGATCATGCACGCCACGCTCAGCACCGCGGCCGGTTTCACGGTGATGGCGTGGGACGTCCCCGAGCGGGTCCCCTTCAACCCGGGCACCAACGTCGCGCTCTACCTCGGCGGGGACGACGCCGGCCTCCGCGCGTACTTCGAGCGGCTGTCCGTCGGCGGCACCGTGACGCTGCCCCTCGAGAAGCAGATCTGGGGCGACGAGGCCGGCACGCTCGTGGACAAGTTCGGGATCACCTGGATGTTCGACATCACCCGGCAGCAGTCCTGATCGCCCAGGGGGGCATCGCGTCGGACGGGGCCCGGAACCGGGGGCACGTCGTGTCACAAAGCGTTGTGGAGTGCCGTGGCGGACCGCGGCGAAGCGGGCGGACCGGCCTCGGCCGGGAAGCCGGGATGGTGAGGGTTCAATGACAGTCGACGTACAGGCCACTCGGGACGTGGTCGACATCATCACCGGAGGATGGAAGGCGCAGGCGCTCTACACCGCGGTCAAACTGGGACTGCCCGACCACATCGAGGCCGGCCGTGCCACCGCCGCCGAACTGGCCAGGGCGACCGGGGCGAACGAGCAGGGCATCCACCGTCTGATGCGCCTGCTGGTGGCCATGGGCGTGTTCGAGGGCAGCGAGTCCACCGGCTACCGCTGTACCCGGGTGAGCGCCGCGGTCCTCGAAGGCCCCCAGTCCCTGAGCGACATGTGCCTGCTGTACGGCGAGGAGTTCTACTCCGCGTGGGGTCACGCCCACCACGCCATCAGCACGGAGAGCTCGGGGTTCGAAGCCGCTTACGGCCGGCCGTTCTACGAGTACCTGGGACAGGACGCGGCCACCGCCCGCCGGTTCCAGCTCACCATGAACGCCGCGAGCATGTTCTTCCACCAGGTGCCCGAGGTCTTCGACTTCTCCGGCAAGAAGGTCGTGGACGTCGGTGGCGGCGGCGGGCATCTGCTCGCCACGATCCTCGGCGCCACGCCGGACGCCAGGGGCACGCTCTTCGACCGCGAGCACATGATGCCCAAGGCGCGTGAACACCTGTCCGCCACCGTCGGCCCGGACCGTGCCGAGCTGGTCGCGGGCGACATGTTCCAGGGCGTCCCGGCGGGCGGGGACGTCTACATCCTCTGCCGGGTGCTGGCCGGGCACGACGACGAAGCCGTCGTCGGCGTCTTCGAGCACTGCCGCCGGGCCATGGCGGACTCCTCCTCACGGCTGTTGATCCTCGACAGGTTCGTCGAGGACGATAACTCCACCGTGCTGCCCGCCCTGTGGGACCTGCACCTCCTGGTGACGACGGGCGGCGAGCACCGCAGCGTCGGCCGGATCACGCGGCTGCTGAACCGCGCCGGCCTGGAGATCGCCGGGACCGCGGAACTGCCCATGGAGACGACCGCCCTGATCGTCGCACCGCGCACCCCGTAACGGCACGGGGTGCGCGGAGAACGCGCCCCGGGCGGAGTCACCGCTCAACAAGCGGGACACGCCCGTCGGGTGGGGCACAACCGGACGGGGCACCAACAACAGCGCGAACAGGAGGTCCGCGGTGCTCAAGTTGGCAACGATCGGCGTCTACGGCTTCGACGGCGATTCCTTCCTGGAACGACTGCGTCAGGCGGACGTGCGCCTGCTGCTCGACGTACGTCAGCGCCGCGGGGTCCGCGGACCGGACTACGCCTGGGCGAACTCACGCCGGCTGCAGGCGGCCCTCGCCGAGGCCGGGATCGCCTACCGGCACCACCGCGAACTCGCCCCGACCACCGAACTGCGTCACCTCCAGTACGCCGAGGACGACCGCCAAGGGGTCGGCAAGCGCTCCCGCCGCGAGCTCGCCGCCGAGTACACCCGTCGCTACACCGCCGAGATCCTCGACCCGGCCGACCTCGATCCGGTCGTGGCGGCGCTGCCGAGCGGCGGCGTCTCGACGCTGTTCTGCGTCGAGCGTGACCCCGAGGCGTGCCACCGGTCGCTGGTCGCCCGGCGGCTGGCCGAACAGCACCCCGTCACCGTCGAACACCTGAGGCCGCTGTGACGGACGACACGCTTCGTCCCGGCACGCCGCTGCCGCGGATCGCGGTGTTCGCCGGACCGACGGCGACGATCCTGAACACACCGGACCTGGTCACGTCGAACAAGGCCCGCGCACGCCACGGTCTGCCGCTCCGCCCCTCCCGGTTCGACATCCTGCGTCCCCAACGACTCGCCGCGCCCGCGACGTTGTACGTCGAGGCGTTCAGCGCACACCCGCTCGAAAGGGACGCGGCAGGACTGTACGCCCCGCCGGACGGCTGGCTCGACGAGGACGGCACGTTCCACGCCGAGCGGCCGCCCGACGGAGCCACCCCGGTGTACGTCGTCGAACTCGACCCCGCCGACGGTCTCTACCCCCTTCCCTACATGGGGAGGCAGGCGGACGGGTCCGCCTGGGAGGAGACCTCGACGGCACCGTACGCACCACCGGGAGCCGCCCGGCAGACGTTCTATCCCGACGCCCGCCGCCTCTACGAGGAGATCGAGCGGTTCGGCCTCGCCGACCACGGCACCCCCGTCGAGCTGGGGTCCATCGCCGAGTTCGAGTTCTTCCGCGCGGCTCCGTCCGGTGGATACACCCTGGGCCCGGAGTCCGAGCGCCTCGGGCAGGACTTCTTCGTCTACTACCCGTACCACCTCCAGAGCGAGCCCGGCCTGGCGCACCTCGCCCGGGCGACCAACCAGGTCCAGGCCGTCCTCGCCACGGGGGAGTTCGCCGGCGTCCAGTGGCTCGAGGGGAGCCCGACCGTCGACGAGACCCTGTACTGGCTCGGCCTGGTGATCGACACGAAGGTGCCGCTCGTCGGACACGCGGCGCAGCGCCGCCACCAGTCACTGAGCGCGGACGGCGACCGCAACGTGGTGGACGGCGTGAAGTTCATCGCGTCGGGCGTCGCCCTGGACGAACGGGGCGAGGACCGCGTCGGTGCCTGCGTGATCGTCGACGAACTCGTCTACTCGGCCCGGGACGTGACCAAGGTCGACGCCCGGCCGGGCGGGTACGAGGTCACCGGCGGCCACGGAGGAGTGGTCGCCGACCTCGGCGGCTACGGCCCCCCGCAGCTCACCTACCTCCCCGTCCGTCTCCACTCCCACCGCTCGGAACTGCGCCTCACCGTCCTCCCCGAGCGGGTGGCCGGCGTCGCCGGGAGCCTGGACTCGGGCGTGTCCTCGGTCGACGTCGAGACGAAGGACGCCGCGGGGCTCGTACCCACCGCCATGCCGCACGTCTCCCTCACCAAGTACAGCCGGTACGCGGCCACGGGAACCGGCACCGACAACCCGCCCGTCGCCGAGGAGGAGGTCGAGATCCTCGCCCGGATCGACGCCAACCTCGGCAACGCGCCCCTGTCCGGTTTCGTGTGCGAAGGCATGTCACCGTTCGGGATGGCCGACCCGGCGAGGAACGCGGCGCTGGGTGTCGCCGTCTTCGCCGGCATGCCGGTGGTCCGCACCGGCCGCGGCAACACCGGGGGCATGGCGTACCGCACCGACCCGACGTTCGTCTCGGGCAACAACCTCACGGCCACCAAGGCGCGCATGCTCCTCATGGCCGCACTGCTGAAATTCGGTGCCCTGCCGCCGGCCGCCGATCCCTTCCACCCGACCCTCGACGAGCGTGCGGCCACCGAGAAGGCAGTCGCCCAGTACCAGGCCCTGTTCGACACCCACTGACCTCGCCACGGCGTCCGGCGGACGACTCCCGGCGCCCCCTTACGAGAAACGGAACCCATGGGTACGTACGCATATGTGGTGACCGACGTCTTCACCGACGCCCCGCTGGAAGGAAACCCGACCGCGGTCTTCCTGGACGCCTCCGGCCTCTCCACCGAGCGCATGCAGCGGATCGCGCGGGAGATGCACTTGTCCGAGACCGTCTTCGTCCTCCCCGCGCAGGACGACGGCGACGTGCGGGTCCGCATCTTCACTCCGGTGAACGAGTTGCCGTTCGCCGGACATCCCACCCTGGGCACGGCCGTGGTGCTCGGCGAGTCGCACGAGGCGAAGGAACTCCGGATGGAGACCGCCAAGGGCACCGTGGCGTTCGAACTCGAGCGTGACGACGACGGCCGGACCGTCGCGGCCGGCATGTGGCAGCCCCTCCCGACGTGGGAAACCTACGACCGCGCGGACGAACTGCTCGCCGGTCTCGACCTGGCGGCCACCGGCAGCACCCTGCCGGTCGAGGTCTACGACAACGGCCCGCGGCACGTGTTCGTCGGCCTGGACAGTGTGGCGGCGCTCTCCGCCCTGGAGCCGGACCAGAGGATTCTCGCGAGGCTGCCCGACATGGCCGCCAACTGCTTCGCGGGCTCGGGGAACCGGTGGCGGCTGCGCATGTTCTCGCCCGCCTACGGCGTGGTGGAGGACGCGGCCACAGGCTCGGCCGCCGGCTCGCTCCCGGTACACTTGGCCCGGCACGGGCTGATCCCGTTCGGGGAGTGGATCGAGATCCGCCAGGGGGTGGAGATGGGTCGTCCTTCGACGATGCGTGCTCGCGCGACGGGCACGCCGGAACGGATCGACTCGGTCCAGGTGGCGGGGTCCGCCGTGGTCGTCGCCCGGGGAACGCTGTACGCGTAGCCGCCGAGAACGCATGAGTGACGTGTCCACCGAGGAAGGGCCGCCGCGCGTGACCAGCAGAGCACCGTCCCCCGACCGTCCCGAAGGACGGGTGGAGTGATGGCCGCCGAGGACGAGGGCCTGTTCGCGTTACCGACAGCGGACAACGGACTGTTACCGGCATCGGACGACACGCCGCCCGCCGAGCCGGCACGGGCCGGCGCGCCGCTGGCGGTTCGGATGCGGCCGCGCACGCTCGCCGAGGTCGTCGGCCAGGCGCATCTGCTGCGTCCCGGCGCGCCGCTGCGACGGTTGGCGGAGGGCGGGGAGGCGGCGTCGGTGCTGCTCCACGGTCCGCCCGGCACCGGGAAGACGACTCTCGCGCGGCTGCTCGCCGATGTCGCCTCCCGCCACTTCGTCGCCCTCTCGGCGCTGTCCAGCGGGGTCAGGGAACTGCGCGACGTGATGAACGACGCGCGCCGTCGCCGCGACCGGCAGAACCGGCGGACCGTGCTGTTCATCGACGAGGTGCACCGTTTCTCCAAGACCCAGCAGGACGCGCTCCTCGGCGCCGTGGAGGACGGGCTCGTGCTGCTCGTCGCGGCCACCACCGAGAACCCGTCCTTCTCGGTGGTGTCCCCGTTGCTCTCACGCCTGCTGGTGCTGCGACTCCGGTCCCTGGCCGAGGACGAGGTCCGCGAGCTGCTGCGCCGTGCGGTGAAGGACGAGCGGGGCCTCGGCGGCGCGGTCACCCTGTCCTCCGAGGCCGAGGACGCCCTCGTACGCCTCGCGGCCGGCGACGCCCGGAGCGCGCTGACCGCTCTGGAAGCGAGCGCCGACGGGGTGGCCGGCACCGGCGGCACGGTGGTCGGCGTATCCGCGGTGGAACGGGCCGTCGCCGAGACGGCCGTCCGCTACGACCGGCAGGGCGACCAGCACCACGACGTCGTCAGCGCGTTCATCAAGTCGATCCGCGGCTCGGACCCCGACGCCGCGCTGCACTACCTGGCCCGCATGCTCGTGGCCGGGGAGGACCCGCGGTTCATCGCGCGGCGGCTGGTGGTGCACGCCAGTGAGGATGTCGGGCTGGCCGACCCCACGGCGCTGCAGGCCGCCGTCGCGGCGGCGCAGACGGTCCAGCTCATCGGCATGCCCGAGGCCCGCCTCGCCCTGGCACAGGCCACTGTGCACCTGGCCGTGGCCCCGAAGTCGAACACGGTGATCGTCGCTGTCGACGAGGCCATGGCCGACGTCCGGGCGGGCGCCGTCGGCGAGATCCCCGCTCACCTGCGGTACAGCCGCTACGCGGGCGCCAGGGAGCAGGGCAACGGAATCGGCTACCGGTACCCCCACAGGACCCCCGAGGGAGTCCTGGAGCAGCAGTACCCGCCGGACGACCTGGTGGGGACGGACTACTACCGCCCCACGCTCCACGGCGAGGAGCGCGTCCTGCACGAGCGCCTCGTCCGGCTCCGCCGTGCCGTCCGCGGCGAGGAGGGATAGCGCTGGGAGCGCGCGTGGCACCACGTGCCCGTCGCCCGTGCCGGTTCAGCGGAACGGGCACGGGCAGCAGCGGTGGAAACGTGGTCACCTCACGCGACGGCGGTGCCCTCGAGCTCGACCATCTGGCCGGGGATCGCCAGGCGCGTCACACCGAGCATGGTGGTGGTCGGCGCGACCCCAGCCGCGCCCAGCCGGCCCGCCAGCACACCGTAGTGCTGGAAGAGCAGGTCGACGTCGGTCGTGTAGACGTTGAGCCGGACGAGGTTCGAGAGGGACATGCCGGCCTCGGCGAGCACCGCCTCGATGTTGTCGATGCTCAGCGCCAGCTGCGCCGCCATGTCACCGTCGTGCTCGGGCTTGCCTTCCTTGCTCATCGCGGTCTGCCCCGAGATGTACAGGGTCCGCGAGTGCCCGGAGACGACCTCACCCTGGTTGAAGCCCATCTCGGCCGACCACGTCACCGGGTTGACGGCATTACGTTCCATTACCGACTCGCTCCATTCGGTTCACCGACAATACGTACGTTCAGCGACTCGGCACCCGCAGGGCGTTGACGTCGCAGAAAGGAGCCTTCCAGGAAAACGTGACATCATCAGTCATGTATTTCGTAGAGTTTTCGCATGCGCGCCGACCGGTTGGTTTCCTTGGTGCTCCTGCTGCGTCAGCGCGGTCGGATGACCGCGGAGACACTGGCTCGTGAGCTGGAGGTGTCCACCCGGACCGTGCTGCGCGACATAGAGGCGCTGTCCGCGGCCGGCGTCCCGGTCTATGCCGAGCGCGGCCGGCATGGCGGTTTCGCACTTCTGCACGATTTCCAGATGCCGCTCACCGGGCTGAATCCCGACGAGGCGCTCGCCCTGCTCGTGGCCGGATCGCGGCGCGGCGCACAGCTGTTCGGGCTCGGTTCGGCGCTCGCCTCGGCCATGCTCAAGGTGGTCGACGCGTTGCCCGAGGAGCTTCGGGACACCGCGGCCGGCGCGGCGCAGCGATTACTCATCGACCCGGAGACCGACCTCCTCTCGCGCCCCGTGGCCGCCGAGGAGGTGCCCGACGCCATCGTGGCCGAGGTCCGGCGCGCGGTGTTCGCCGGACACAAGGTGCGCATCCACTACGCGGCGGTGGACCAGGCCCCGAAGTGGCGCACGGTGGACCCGATCGGCCTGGTCACCGTACGCGAACAGGGCTACCTGCTGGCCAAGAGAGCCGGCGAGGACCGCACCTACCGGTTGTCCCGGGTACTGGCCGCCGAGGAACTCGACGAACCCGCGCGGCGACCGGACACCGTCGACCTGGACCGGGCCTGGCAGGAACGCAACGCGCGCTTCCGGACCGGCGGCGACAAAGTCGCCGTGCTGGTACGGGTGGACCCGGCGCAGCGAGAGCACCTGGTCGGCACCGCCCTGGCCGTCTGCGCCGAGGAAACCGACGCGGACGGCCGGCTGCGGCTGAACGTGATCTTCCAGGATTCACGACACGCCGAATGGGCCCTGTGGCAGTACGCCACCCGCGCGGAGGTCCTGGCGCCGCAGTGGCTGCGCACCTCCCTGCGCGACCGCGCCGCCGCGATCGCCGCCCGCTATGGCCCGCCGTCCTGAGTGGCCCGGTATCCCGTCGCGCGGGCTTTGCGGGCTTTGCGGGCAGGGTGATCGCCCCTTCATGGCGCGGAGACGCGGACAATGTGAGGCGGTCCCACGGCCTCGCGGCCTACGGCCCCGCGGCCTCGCCCTGGCGGAAAACCACGGTGGTACACCCGTGGCATGGGGGACCATGAGGCATGCGACCGGACGACTGGCACCTCACCGAAGACGTCGACGACTTCCTCGACCGGGCCGGAGACTTCCTGCGCTCGCGTCCCGGCCTGCACGTCATGCCGCTGACGTGGGCCGAGAGACTGCGAACGCGCGGGGCGGCCGCGTTCGGCTTCAAGGCCCCCGTCTTCGGCGTGCTGGAGCGAGCGGGCGAGGTTGACGCCGCCTTCTACCGCCTCCCGCCCCGCGGCCTGAGCCCCACCCCGCTCACCCCCGGACAGGCCGACGCCCTCGCCGCCCGCCTGTCCGCCCTCGGGCACCCCCTTCCCTCCGTCAGCGCGGACCACGACACCGCCACCGCTTTCGCCGAGGCCTGGCAGCGCCACACCGGCGCGACGCCGAAGCTCCGCGACACGCAGGTCCGGCTGTACCGCCTCGGCACGCTCACCCCACCGGACCCGCTGCCGACGGGCCGGAGCCGCGTCCTGGGCGAGCAGGACCTCGAGCAAGCCATGTACTGGTGCGGCGAGTTCGCCAAGGCCGTCGGGGAAGACGTCACCATCGACGCCGGCTCGTGGGCCGGCACGCGGTACGCCGACAAGCGCTACACGCTCTGGGAGACACCGGACGGCACCCCCGTCTCCATCGCGGGCATGAACCCGGTGATCGGCGGCCAGGTCCAGGTCGACATCGTCTACACCCCGGCCCACCTGCGCGGTCGCGGCTACGCGGGCGCCGTGTCGGCGGAGGTGAGCCGGGCCGCGCTGGCCGCGGGCGCGAGGGAGGTCGTGCTGTTCGCCGACCGGTCCAACCCCACCAGCAACGCCCTCTACCAACGCCTCGGCTATCGCCCGCTCGCAGACTGGGCCGCGTACGACTTCTCGAGCGCCGCACCGGAAGCCGGTTGACGGGCCGGCGAACGCGCGACGAAGGAACGCGCGACGAAGGACAAGGTGAACAACCCTGGAGGCGGCTGTGACGGGCCGCGTGAGGCCCCTCCCCGGTGTTACACGGCGGGCTCGCCCGCCCTACGCGTACCGGTGGAGGGTCCGCGTCGCGAGTTCGCGCATCCGGTCGCGGGCTTCGGGGGGACCGGTCACGGTGAGGCCGTCCGCGAATTGCAGGAGCTGGCGTACGTCCTCGAGCTCTCGGCACGCCACCGTGACGGACACCGCGTCTCGCCCGACGACGGGGACCTCGCCTCCCCCTTCGGATCGCGGGCCCCGGACGGTCAGGCGGGAGCCGAGGATGCGCCGGGCCCGGTCGAGCAGGCGGGCTTCGAGCACCGCGTGCACCTGGAGGGTCTCGATCGTCTCCCAGCTCGACGTCAGTTGCGCCGCCACCTCGGTGAGGGTGGTCCCGGGCCGCAGTCGTCGGGGGACTCGCGTCGGCTGCCAGTCGGCAAGCCGTTCGAGCGAGTACAGCCGAGGGACGCTCGCGCAGTCGGCGACCAGGTACCACCGGCCCGCTTTGGCCAGCAGTCCGTAGGGGTCGACCACGCGCCAGGTCGGTTCGACGTCCTCGGATCGTCGGTAGCGGATGCGCAGCCGCACTCCCCGGCGCACGTCACCGACGATGGCACTCGGATCGGTGCCCCGGGTGTCCGGCCCGAACCACGGTCTGTTGTCGGTCGTGACGACGGCACTGAGCGGCAGCGGGGACGGCGCCGGCTGTCGACGCACCGCGACCTTCTCGCGGGCTCGGCGGCTGTCGGCGCCGGCCCCCAGCTGACGCCGCTGGTCGTCGTCGAGCCCGTCGAGCGCGAGGTGGTCCCGCTCGGCCGGGGTGAGCCGCGACGTGTCGAGCGCGCCGCCGGGCAGCAGCCTCACCCCGCCCCAGCGGCCCCGTTCGACGAGGACCGGAAAGCCCGCCTCCTGCAGCCAGCGCAGGTCTCTGAGCACAGTACGCACCGAGACCCCGACCTGGCCGGCGAGGTCACCGGTGGTGATTGCCTCCCGTGTGCGGAGTGCCAGCAAGAGGGCGAAGAACCGATCTGGCGTCACGGCATCAGAATCTCAGCAAACACGACGGGATCCGTCATGTATGACAGCCAGGCTCCTCAGAAGCGGGCCATCCGGGTCAGCCGACCAGGCCCCCGGAAAGACCGACTCGCGAAGACCGACTGAAGGAGACCGCTCATGGCAGTCCCGAACATGTTCATCGTCCACGTCTCCGACGCACCCGCGTCCGCGCGCTTCTACTCGGAGCTGTTCGACATGCGGCCGAGCTTCGAAACACCCGGCTTCGTCGCGTTCGAACTCGCCGGAGGCGTTCAACTCGCCCTGTGGAGCCGGGCCTCGCACGACCTGACTCCGCCGCGCACCAGCGAACTGTGCGTCACGCTGGCCGGCGGTCCTGAACGGATCGACCGCCAGTACCAGGACTGGGCAAGGCAGGGTGTCACGACCGTGCGGGAACCACACGACGAGGTCTTCGGCCGCACGTTCGTCGTCGCGGACCCGGACGGCAACCTGATCCGGGTGGCACCGGTCGATTGACGACGTTCCGTGATTCCCGGCCGGGTCCGCCCGCCGTACGGTCCGGCGGGCGGACCCGGCGGGCGATCAGCGTCACGCGGTCACCTTGGCCACGAACGCGGCCACGTTCGCCACGGTCCGCTGGATCTTCTCCTCCAGAGTGATCGTCTCGTGCAGCCGTGAGCCGGCGCCCGCGTCCCGTTTGCCCCGCACGTACAGCGAGCAGGCGAGGTCGCCGCATATGTAGGCGCCCACCGAGTTGCCCTGCTGCCCGGCCTTGCCCGCCTTCGGCGCGACCATCAGGGAGACGCCGCCGCCATGGGTGGTGAGGCACATCGTGCACATGCTGCGCCGCGCCTGCCAGGAGGAAGGACTGGGGCACCGCAGCGCGAGCCCCTTCGGCCCGCCCTCCAGTTCGATGACGAGATAGGCCCGGTCAGGGGCCTGAGGGTCGCGCCAACCGAGGAAATCCAGGTCGCCCCAGGGCCGCTCGGCCAGGTCCCGGGGGACGGAGAGGCGCTTCGCCGCGCCCTTGGTGCAGTTCACGAACGCGGTACGGATCTCGCGCTCAGTCAGCGGCTTCATATACGAGAGGCTAATTTGCCTAAACTTATTAGGCAAACGCATAATCGTTGTCGGCAACGAGAGCGAGGACATGGTGCGCGTAGGGCTGACCACGGGACGTCTGACCCAGGCGGGTGCGGAGCTGGCCGACGAGGTCGGCTTCGACCGGGTGACCGTCTCGGAACTCGCCAGGCGGTTCGACGTCAAGGTCGCGAGTCTGTACTCGCACGTGAAGAACTCGCAGGACCTCAAGACCCGGATCGCCCTCCTCGCCCTGGAGGAACTCGCCGACCGGGGCGACGCGGCCCTGGCCGGGCGGGCCGGCAAGGACGCCCTGACCGCCCTGGCGAACGTCTACCGCGACTACGCCCGCGAGCACCCCGGCCGTTACGCCGCGGCCCAGATGAGGCTCACCCCGGAGGCGGCCGCCGCCAGCGCCGGCGGCAGACACTCGCGGATGACCCGGGCGATCCTGCGCGGCTACGACCTGACGGAACCTGACGCGACGCACGCGGTCCGGCTGCTGGGCAGCGTCTTCCACGGCTACGTCACCCTCGAGCTGGGGGGAGGCTTCAGCCACAGCGCGCCCGACTCGCGGGAAACCTGGTCGCGGATCATGGACGCCCTCGACGCCCTGCTGCGGAACTGGCCGGCGGACTCGGCGGAACCGGCGCACTCGGCGGACTCGGCGGACTCGGCGGACTCGGCTAAGCCGGTCACACCCGGGCCACATGGAACGACAGGTTGAGGCAATGCACACCGAAAGCAACTGGATCACCACTCCCCTCACCGCTGCCCTCCTGCGCGGAGCCCTCGACGTCGAGCACACCGAGCACGGCGTCCTGCCGCACCGGCTGCCCGCCCGGGCCCGCGCCCAGTACACAGACGGGCAACTGGCCATGGCCGAGTCCCAGCCCTCCGGCGTACGGCTGGTCTTCCGCACCCGGGCCACCGCCGTCGAACTGGACACACGGCGCACCAAGCGGGTCTACGTGGGCGCCCCGCCCCGCCCGGACGGCGTGTACGAACTGCTCGTCGACGGCCGCCCTGCCGCACGGGCGAGCGTCGCGGGCGGCAACACCCTGACCATCGACATGACCACCGGAACCGCCGAGCACCGGCCAGGCCCGGCCGGCACTCTCCGCTTCACCGACCTGCCCGACGGCAACGACAAGGGCGACGACAACGGCAACGGCCTCAAGGACATCGAGATCTGGCTGCCGCACAACGAGACCACCGAACTCATCGCCCTGCGCACCAACGCCCCCGTCGAGCCCGCGCGGGACCCGGGCCGCAGGGTGTGGCTGCACCACGGCAGTTCGGTCAGCCACGGCTCCGACGCGGCCGGCCCCACCTCCACCTGGCCCGCACTCGCCGCCCGCCTCGGCGGTGTGGAACTGATCAACCTGGGCCTCAGCGGCAGCGCCCTGCTCGACCCGTTCACCGCCCGTACCCTGCGGGACACTCCCGCCGATCTGATCAGCGTCAAGATCGGCCTCAACCTGGTCAATGCCGACCTCATGCGCCTGCGTGCCTTCACCCCCGCCGTCCACGGCTTCCTCGACACCATCCGCGAAGGTCACCCCACCACGCCCCTGCTGGTCGTCTCGCCCATCCTGTGCCCGATCCACGAGGACACGCCGGGTCCGAGCGCTCCGGACTTCTCCGGCCTGGGCGACGGCCGGCTCCGGTTCCGGGCGACGGGCGACCCGGCGGAACGCGCGAGCGGGAAACTGACCCTGGGCGTCGTACGGGACGAGCTGGCCCGGATCGTGGAGCAGCGGGCCGCCGAGGACGCGAACCTCCACTACCTCGACGGCCTCGCCCTCTACGGCGAGGCCGACTACGCCGAGCTGCCGCTGCCCGACGAACTCCACCCGGACGCCGCCACCCACCGCCTGATGGGCGAACGCTTCGCGGAGCTGGCCTTCACGGACCGGGGCGCCTTCGCGGACGGCGGCGTCTCCATCGACGGAGACGCCTGAATCCTCGGTCCGAAATCCTCGGTTGACCTTCACCTCAGGGGAGGCCACAGCATCGGTGGTGCCGGGCGACGCGCTCGGCATGAGGAAGAAGGACGGGGAGGCGGGCATGGGGCTGCTGACCATCGGGGCGTTCGCGAAGGCGTCCCGGCTGTCGCCGAAGGCACTGCGCCTCTACGACGAACTCGGCCTGCTGCCGCCCGCCCGTGTCGACCCGGTGACCAGCTACCGCCTCTACGCCCCGGAACAGCTGGAACAGGCCAGGCTGGTCGCCTGGCTCCGGCGGCTGGGTATGCCGCTGGCCCGTATCCAGCGTGTCCGCACGCTGGATACGGCCGCGGCGGCCCAGGAGGTACGGGCGTTCTGGGCGCAGGTCGAGGCCGACACCGGCGCGCGGCGGGACCTGGCCGCCTTCCTCATCGACCGCCTGGCCCGGAAGGACTCCGCCATGTCAGCGACCGCCAAACCCCTGGAAATCCGTTACGCCGCGCTGTCCGACGCCGGCCTGGTCCGCGAGAGCAACCAGGACACCGCCTACGCCGGCTCCCGCCTGCTAGTGCCGCGACCGGCAAGGTTTGCCCGTCAAGGAGCGGCGTCCGGTGCGTGTGATCGCAAGGCGGTCAGAAGTCCATGTAGCGGAGCTACCTGGGCTTTTGGCCAACGCGGCGAGCGCGCGTGCCGGGCGTCGCGACGGGGCAAACGTTGCCGGGAGGGGCACTAGCCGTCGCCGACGGCTTCGGCGGCGGCGGAGCCCCCGCGAGCGCGGCCGCCGTCGACGCCCTCAAGCACCTCGAAACCCTCGAGATCCCTGCGGGCGAGCTCCTCAACATCCTCGAGGACGCCGTCGAACAGGCGGGGCGAGCCGTGCACGTGGTCGCGGCCGAAACCGAATCCTCACCGGACGAGGTCGGCACCACGCTCACCGCGCTGCTCTGGACCGGCTCGCAGCTGGCCCTCGTCCACATCGGTGACTCCCGCTGCTACCTCGCGCGCGACGGAGAGTTCTTCCAGATCACCCACGACCACACCGTCGTGCAGTCGATGGTCGACGAGGGGCGCATCAGCGCGGAGGAGGCCACCGTCCACCCCCAGCGGTCGCTGCTCGTCCGCGCCCTGGGCGGAGAGGGCGAAGCCGCCCCGGACATGCGCCTGCACGACGTCCGGCCGGGAGACCGCTACCTGCTCTGCTCCGACGGACTGTCCACGGTCGTACAGACGACGGAGGTACGCCAGGTGGTCACGACGGTCAGCGACCCCGAGCAGGCGGTACGCGAACTCGTCGACCGCGCCAACCGCGTCGGCGGCCCGGACAACGTCAGCTGCGTGGTCGCCGACGTCCGGGAACTCCAGCGGTAGGAAGGCGGCAGGTGCAGGAACGGACGGCCCGCGCCTCAGGCGCTGTACGCCACCGGGTGGACCTCGTCCGCCGCGTGCCCGGCGCGCTCGTGGACGCGTCGTACGGCGTCCGCCGAAGGCGCCTCCGAGAGGCAGAAGACATCACCGGACTCGGGATCGGCCCACGCGTGCTCGAAGTGGACGCCTTCTTCGCCCTCGATCGCGAGATCCGCGTCGTGCGCCTGGCGGAACTGCTCGGGGGTGAGGCCCTTCATTCCGTGATGGACGTCCATGAATATCGCCATCGGACTCACTGCTCCCACAGAGAAAGAGGTGTCCTTTTCCTTTCCCATGCTGCACCTGCCCGCCCCTCCCGGGCATGTCCTGCGGATCCCGGCGGGGCGGGTCCGGCCTGGTCAGCGCCGCGTTTCTCCGTACCCGAAAGTGTCCGGGAGCGCGTCATGGGCTGCGCCGATCTGGACACTCTGGCTCGTTGGCTGGACCGGGCCTTCTCAGTCTCCGAGGCCGAGGAGCTTTTCCAGTCGGAGACCGACGGGAAGAGCGGCTGACGGAAACGGAAGGCGGCGCGGGCGCGGAAGGGCGGGGCGGGTCGCGCCGGTCGGCGCGCGCTCGGCACGGCCGGCCCCCGGCCCCACGCCGCCCGCGCCGCGTCTACGCCCGCGCCCACCCCGGGTCCGTCACCTGTCCGGCCGGACGACCCCGAGGATCCGCATCGAGCCCGCCCCCGCCAGGGTCACGTTCCGCCCCGGCCGGGGCGCGTGCACGATCGCGCCGTCGCCTATGTACATGCCCACATGGCTCGCGTCGTCGTGGTAGATGATCAGGTCGCCGGGCCGCATGTCCTTGATGTCGATCCGCGGCAACAGCCGCCACTGCTCCTGCGAGGTACGGGGGATGGTCCGCCCGGCCGCCGCCCACGCCTGAGAGGTCAGCCCGGAGCAGTCGTACGAGTCCGGCCCCTCCGCTCCCCACACGTACGGCTTGCCGATCTGCCGGGTCGCGAACTCGATCGCCTTCCTGCCCTGCGCGCTCGACGCCCGGTTGATCTCTTCGAGCGCGCCGGAGCCGAGCCAGGCCGCCTGCGCCTTGGCCGCCGCGTCGCTCTCCAACCGGGCCAGCCGGGCGCGCTCCTCCTTCTCCAGGCCCGCCTCGAGCTTCTCGGCGGCGGCGATCCGCCGCTCGATCTCCTTCTTCGCCTTCTCCTTCTTCAGCCGGCCGGCTTCGAGCTTCCCCCACTGCGTACCGGCGTCGGCCGTGTACGTCTTCAAGTCGTCCTGGGTCCGGGTCAGCTCCGCGAGAAGGTCGTTGGTCGCCTTCATGCCCTGCCTGACCCTGCCCGCGCCGTCCAGGAAGCCCTGCGGGTCGCCGGTGAGCATCAGCCGGGCCTCGGGCGGCAGTCCGCCGCTCCGGTACTGCGCACGGGCGGCGGCCCCGGCGCGCTGCTTGAGGTCCTCCAGGCGCAGCTGGTTCCGGACGATCTTCTCGGCGAGCCTGACGACCTCGGCCGACTGCTTGGCGGTCTGTTCCTCGGCGAGGTTGTAGGCGTCGGTGGCGGAGGCGGCCTGGCGGTAGAGGTCGTCGATCTCCCGCCGTACGTCTTCGAGGGGGTCGGGGGCGGCGTCGGAGGCCGCCCCCGTGTCGCTCGGCCGGCCGGCGCCGCCCGACGCTCCCGGTGGCAACTCGACCGGCGGCGGGGCCACGGCCGACGGGGACGGTACAGCCGAGGAGGACGGTACGGGCGGAGCCGCCGGGGCCCCCAGTGCGGCTGGTGCCGCCGGGGCGGTCCGGGGCGTCGCGTACGCATGGATCCTCAGGTCCGGCGCGGCCAGTACCGCCAGCGCGCACACCAGAGTGACCGTCGCGGCCGCACAGCGACGTCGGTTCACGGACATACCCCCAAGACGCCCAGCCCGGAAGGCGTCAGAACACACCAGAACGCGAGACGACCACTTCTGATGCAACGTCATAACTTCGTATTACCGATGTGATCGTGCCATGTCCGGCACCAGAACGACAGAGGCCCTCAGAACCTCACAGGCTCCGCGCCTCACGCGTTCCGCGCCTCACCCGTTCCGGCTCACCGAACCGGCGCGAGCGCCGCCCAGTTCACCGTCACCTCACCCTGCCGCCGCCGGCGCGGATCGTCCGCCAGCGGCCAGTCGGCCGCCACGTCCCGTACCGCCCGGATCCACCGCTGCCGCGCGCCCAGCGAGGCGTACGGGGCCGCCGCCGCCCATGCCCGGTCGAAGTCGCGCAGGAACGCGTGCACCGGCTCACCGGGCACATTGCGGTGGATCAGCGCTTTCGGCAGCCGTTCCGCCAGGTCGGAGGGACGCTCGAGGGAACCGAGGCGAGCCGCGAACGTGACCGTACGAGGCCCCTCCGGCCCGAGCGCGACCCAGACATGCCGCCGCCCGATCTCGTCGCACGTCCCCTCCACCAGCAGCCCGCCCGGCGCGAGCCGGGCGCACAGCCGCGCCCAGACGGCGGCGACCTCGCCCTCCTCGTACTGCCGCAGGACATTGGCCGCCCGGATCAGTACCGGCCGCCTCCCGTCGGCCAGCGGGATCTCGAACCCGCCGTGCCGGAAGCACAGCCCGTCCCGTTCGTACGGCAGCGCCGCGGCGACCCGGGCCGGGTCTATCTCGACGCCGACGACCTCGGTGCGCGGCTCGGCCGTACGCAGCCGGCGCAGCAGTTCGACGGCGGTCCAGGGAGCGGCGCCGTACCCGAGGTCCACCACGACCGGATCGGCCGCGCGACGCAGCGCGGGACCGTGTACGGCGGTGATCCAGCGGTCCATGCGGCGCAGCCGGTTCTGGTGGGTCGTGCCGCGCGTGACCGTGCCCACGGGACGGGCCGTTCCCGCGGCGTGGGCAGCGTGGGCGGCATGGGCAGCGTGGGATGAAGGGGGCCGATACGCCATAAGGGTGAGCGTAACGAGCCCCGGCACCACCCATCACGGTTGAGCTGGTTGAGCCGTGAACTGCAACGTTTTGGCAAAGCGGAAATGCGGACGGACCCTCCGCTGTTGAACGGTGCCGGAGGGCGTCCCACACCCTCTCTTTGTCGTGCGCTTCACCGCGCGTTTTCGTCGTGCTCAGTTGTCGTGAGCGAGAGGACCGTAGACGTGAGCCAGTACGTGTCCCGTATCACCGGCACGCTGGCGGGCCCCCCGCGCGCGCCCCGGACGTCCCGCCTCCGCCGCCTCCCCGGCCAGCCCCGCAAGCCCCGCCGGGTCGCCATGCTCAGCGTCCACACCTCCCCGCTGCACCAGCCGGGCACGGGAGACGCGGGCGGCATGAACGTCTACATCGTCGAACTGGCGAAGCGGCTCGCCGCCATCGACGTCGAGGTCGAGATCTTCACCCGCGCCACGACCGGCGGGCTGGCCCCCGCCGTGGAACTGGCTCCCGGTGTCCTCGTGCGGCATGTGGACGCCGGACCGTACGAGGGCCTCGCCAAGGAGGAGCTGCCCGCGCAGCTCTGCGCCTTCACGCACGGCGTGATGCAGGCGTGGGCGGGCAACCGGCCGGGCCACTACGACCTGGTGCACTCCCACTACTGGCTGTCGGGACACGTCGGCTGGCTCGCCGCCGAGCGCTGGGGCGTCCCCCTCGTC
The DNA here is from genome assembly GCF_052983195.1 of Streptomyces hebeiensis. NCBI lineage: Bacteria > Bacillati > Actinomycetota > Actinomycetes > Kitasatosporales > Streptomycetaceae > Streptomyces > Streptomyces hebeiensis. Next base: position 4,154,473 of record NZ_CM129812.1, on the reverse strand, counting down.
CACGCCATGCACACGATGGCCAAGGTCAAGAACGCCTCGATGGCCGAGGGCGACACCCCGGAGCCGGCGGCCCGCGTGATCGGCGAGAGCCAGGTCGTGCGCGCCGCCGACCGGCTGATCGCCAACACGGCGGAGGAGGCCGAGGACCTCGTCCGCTTCTACGACGCGGAGCCCTCGAAGGCCGCCGTGGTGCACCCGGGCGTCAACCTCGACTGCTTCTCCCCGGCGGACGGCCGCGCCGCCGCGCGCGCCCGGCTGGGGCTGCCGCAGGACGCGTTCATCCCGCTCTTCGCGGGCCGTATCCAGCCGCTGAAGGCTCCTGACGTGCTCCTGCGCGCCGTGGCCGTACTCCTCGACCAGGACCCGTCGCTGCGGACGAGGCTGGTCGTGCCGGTGGTCGGCGGCCCGAGCGGTACGGGCCTGGCCAAGCCGGAAGGGCTCCAGAAACTGGCGGCACGGCTCGGCCTGGGCGATGTGGTCCAGTTCCGGCCGCCGGTGGAGCAGGCACGGCTGGCGGACTGGTTCCGGGCGGCGTCCGTGCTGGTCATGCCCTCGTACAGCGAGTCCTTCGGCCTGGTCGCGATAGAGGCCCAGGCGGCGGGCACGCCGGTGGTGGCGGCCTCGGTGGGCGGGCTGCCGGTGGCGGTACGGGACGAGGTGACCGGCATGCTGGTCCAGGGCCACGAGCCGGAGGCGTACGCGCGGGCGCTGCGCGAGTTCCTCGACCACCCGGACCTGGTGGACCGGATGGGCGAGGCGGCGGCGCGGCACGCGCGGTCGTTCGGCTGGGACACGGCGGCGGCGGCCACGGCGGACGTGTACACGGCGGCCGTCCAGGCCTACCGCCGTCGCGTACGCTCGCACCATGGCTGACGCTCGCCCCACGCCCGTGCCCGACGCCGGAGAAACCATCGAGCGGGCGCTGGCCTCCGCCGGGCTGGAGTGGGAGAGCCCCGAGCCCGGTTCGTACGTCGTCACCCTCCCCGGCACCCGCAAGCTGGCCACGACCTGCTCCCTGCGCGTCGGCCGGCACGCGCTCTCCGTCAACGCCTTCGTGATCCGCCGCCCGGACGAGAACGCCGAGGGCGTCCACCGCTGGCTGCTGGAGCGCAACCTCAAGTTGTACGGGGTCGGCTACGCGGTCGACCACCTCGGCGACGTCTACCTCACCGGCAAGCTCCCGCTGGGGGCCGTCACCGAGGACGAGATCGACCGGCTGCTGGGGTCGGTCCTGGAGGCGGCGGACGGGTCGTTCAACACGCTGCTGGAGCTGGGGTTCGCGAGCGCGATCCGCAAGGAGTACGCGTGGCGGGTGTCGCGGGGTGAGTCGACGCGGAACCTGGACGCGTTCGAGCACCTGACGCGGGACTGAGGCAGGACCGACTTCGTACGCACGGCTTCGTACGCCCGGCTTCGTACGCCCGGCCCACGCGTTTCCCGCGCCGCACATGCGGGATGTTCACCCCCGGGAGAAGATTCCGGCATGGACGACAAAAGCCGCATACGCGCGGACGAGGCCGGGGTCGGGCGGAGGGCCGGTGCCCTGACCCTGACGGCGATGGTCGTCGCCGCCTCGATGACGTTCATCGACCAGACCATCGTGGCCATCGCGGCGCCCACCATCGTCCATGAGCTGGGCCTCACCGCCTCCGGCATGCAGTGGGTGGTCAACGCCTACCTCCTCACGCTGGCCGCGTTCTTCGCCCTCGGCGGGCGGCTGGCACACGTCTTCGGACACCGGCTGATGCTGATCGCCGGAACGCTGGTCTTCGTCGTCTCCTCGATCCTGTGCGCCGTGGTCCCGGCCGGCGGCGACGTCGCCCAGGGCTGGCTGATCGCGTTCCGCGCCACCCAGGGCGCAGGGGCGGCGCTGCTGTTCCCGGCGGCGCTGGCGGTGGTGACGGAGACGTTCCCGGCGGAACGGCGCGGCCGGGCGCTGGCCCTGTTCTTCGGGTGGTCCGCCGTGCTCACGGTGCTCGGCCCGCTGCTGGGCGGCTGGCTCACCGCCTGGACCTGGCGGGCGATCTTCTGGATCAATGTGCCGGTGGCGGCCGTCGCCCTCGTACTGATGGCGAAGGCCCGCGTCCCCCACGTCGCGCGCCGCGAACCCATTGACGTGCCGGGCGCGGTGCTGGTGGCCGTCGGGACGGCGCTGACGGTGCTGGGCTTCCAGCAGGCGGCGAACTGGGGGTGGAGTTCGGCCCTGACATGGCTCTGCGTCGGTCTGGGCCTGCTGGTGCTGGCGCTGTTCTGTCGCTACGAGCTGTACGGTCTGCGCGATCTCGGCAAGCTGCGTGCGCTGAGCAGGCTGAGCGTACGGGGCCCCGGCGACCATCCGCTCGTCCCCCTGCGGCTCTTCAAGGACCGGGCGTTCGCCGTCGACGCCGCGGTGCTGTTCTTCGCGATGCCGGCGTTCGTCCCCGTGTTCTTCTTCGGTTCGGTCTACGCCCAGGTCTCGCTCGCCTCCTCGCCCCAGCAGGCCGGGCTCTACCTCCTGTACTTCTTCGTCGGCTTCGTCATCACGTACCAGTGGGGCAGCCGGTTCCTGGACGTCCGGGGCGCCAAGCCGGCCATCCTGCTCGGCACGGCCCTGGGCACGCTCGGATTCGCGCTGTGGGCGAGCAAGCTGACGGACCACTCCATGCAGGGCCAGTGGCCCTACGTCGCCCTCTCCGGCGCGGGCATCGGCTTCCTGCTCGTTCCCGCGTCGACGGACGCGGCCGACAGGGCCGCCGGCCGGGCCGACGACGGGACCGCGCGCCGAGCCAACGGCCGGGTCGCCGGCGCCTCGTACGAAGAGGTCACCGCCCTCACGCAGACCGTCCGTACCTTCTCGGCCGCCCTGGGCCTCGCCGTCTTCGGCACGATCCTCACGCACGTCACCACGGACCGGATGGCGGGCACGCTCGGATCAGCGGGCGTGCCGAGCCCGCTGGCCCACTCGGTGGGGCACGACATCTCGGAACGGTTCACCGGCAACGGCGGCCACCTCGTGCCGACCGGCACCGGCCCCGTCGACCGGATCACGCGCGACGCGATCGGCGTGTTCCGGCTCGACTTCGCCGAGGCCAACAGGGCGGTCTTCTACGGCATGGCGATCACGCTGGCCATCGCCTTCGTCTGCGCACTGTTCCACCCGGGCCACCCGGACCGCCGACGGACGAAACCCACCGCCAACGACACGGGCACAGACACAGCCCCAGGCAGGAACACCGCACCCTGATCCCTCAGAGCCCCCAGAGCCCCCAGAGCGTGTGTCCCGCGTCACAATGAACAGGCGGAACCCGACAGGCTCACCCGGACAGCTCATTGAGGTGAGCACTGATATGCGAACCCGGATACGGGCTGGGGAGCCGAGCGCCTTCGCGGAGCTGTTCGACAGCTATGCCCGCGCGGTCTACAACCACGCCTTCCGCCTCACCGCTGACTGGTCCACGGCCGAGGACGTGATGGCCACGACCTTCATGGAGGCATGGCGACTGCGCGACAAGGTCTCCGCCGAGGGGGGCTCGCTGCGCCCCTGGCTGCTGGGTATCGCCACCAACACCGCACGCAACCACGTCCGGAGCAACCGGCGGTACCGAGCGGCGGCCACCGCCGCCGCGGCTGCGGAGCGCGCGCTGCCCGACCACGCCGAGGAGGTGTCCGGCCGGATCGACGACCGCCGGCGCCTCGCAGCGGCGCTCACCGCGCTCGCCACGCTGCGCAGAACCGAGCGCGAGGTGCTGACGCTCTGTCTGTGGGAGGGCCTGGAGTACACGGCCGCCGCGACGGCGTTGGGAATCCCCGTCGGCACGGTCCGCTCCCGCCTGTCCCGGGCCCGGGTGAAACTGCGGAAGCTGACCGAGGCGGAACTGGCGCAGCCGACGGGGCCACCTCCCGACAACGTACGCGACCCCGGAAAAATCCCGCGCGGAAACATCCCGCGCGGAAAAACGGAACCCGCCCCCCGCGCCCGACAGACAAGAGGTGACCGCATCCACGCGGTCCGGCCCGCCCAGGAGGGAAACCGATGAACGCGAACTCGTCCCGGCAGAGCCCGGCCGAGTGGGAGGAAAGCGCACACCTCCTCCCTCAGACGGCGCATGATCTGCCGACGGGCCGTCACCAGTTCCACAAGGAGCGTCTGATGGCCCACATCCAGCAGGAACAGCACAACGTGACGGCTTCCGCCACCCCGGCGACGGAGGTAGGAGAGACCACGACGACGCGCCGCTTCCGGCTGCCGCGCCCGGCGATCGCCCTGCCCGCGATGGCGCTCGCCCTCGCCGGAGCGGTTGTCGTCGGAGCCGCCGTATACGACGGAGGCTCCGGAAGCGGAACCTCCGGAGCCGGCAATGTCGCCACCGGCCCGGCCCTGACCACCGACATCGGCTCCGGGACCACCAAGGGCGTCCCCCAGCTGCTCGACCAGATCTCACTGGCGGCGGCGGAGGGCGGCCACCCCGACGTCAAGCCCGGCCAGTACATCTACATCGCGTCCAAGACGGCCGACACGTACGTGAAGACCGTCGACGACAAGTCCACCCTGGTGAGCGAGAAGCCGTACCTGCGCCAGACGTGGATGTCCGCCGACGGCACCGAGGGCTGGCTGATCGACCCCACGTCCGAGCGTCCGGACGGGGAGACGCTGAGCGGGCCGGACGAGCAGGGCAACGCGCTGAAGCCCGGCATCAACCACCCGACGTACGACTTCCTGGCCGGCCTGACCACGGACCCCGACGAACTGCTGAAGCTGATCTACAAGGAGACGAAGGGCCAGGGCAACAGCCCCGACCAGCAGGCGTTCTCCACCATCGGTGACCTGCTGGGCGAGAGCTACCCGCCGGCGGAGCTCTACGCGGCCCTGTTCAAGGCGGCGGCGAAGATCCCCGGCGTGATCATGGTGGACGACGCGGTGGACGCGACGGGCCGGCACGGGGTCGCGGTGGCCCGGGTGGACTCGGCCGGCGGCACGCGCGAAGAGTGGATCTTCGACAAGAAGACCCACGCCTTCCTCGGCGAACGCATCGTCCAGGTCAAGGGGGCGTCCGGCGACGACGGCCTGATCAAGCCCGGCACCGTCACCTTCGTCAGCGCCATCGTCACCCGCGCGATCGTCGACGACATGAAGCAGCCCCCGTCCCAGGCCGGCTGACCCACCCACCCGAGCGGCCCCCGAACAGCCCTCGCCTCGTACGGACGGCTCCCGCCGGGTGTGGCGGGAGCCGTCCGTACGAGCGCGGCGCCTCACCACTCGGCCCGCCCGGTCCAGTCCGCGTCAGACCAGATCGTCAAACTCGCCGTCCTTGGCACCACCGAGAAACGCGCGCAGCTTGGCCCGGCTGGTCCGGATGACCACGTCAGGCAGATCGCTCTCGCGTATCAGAATATCGCCTTCAAACGCGGCAAGTTCTAGGCAGTTCGAGTCCTCGTCGTCCGATGACTTGGAAGACTTCCGCCACTGGATTCCCATGCCTCACACACCTCACACTTGCCGTGCGACTTCGTGGATAAAGTCCCTGGAACTGCCCGGGTCCAACGATCGCTCCTCCGTGCGGTCCAGCATGGCCCGCCAGTTCGTGAGACGCGTTTCGGCGTCGACGAACCCAGAGCCGGTCGGCGTATCGGTCTGCACGGTGTCAAGCTGCCGAACCGGGCCGTACACGTAGTGTGTCGAAGTGCTGGCGTTCGGAAAACCGCCTGCCGCAAACGGGATCACCCGCACGGTGACGTTGTCGCGTTCCGACTCCTTGAGCAGGAAAGCCATTTGACTTCGCGCGACGGCCGTACCACCGAACCGCATGCGCAGCGCCGCCTCGTGGATCAGGAAGGTGCATTGCGGAGGGTTCGCCCGGTCGAGCACATCACGTCGCTTGAGCCGGTGCGAGATCTGTCGTCTTCGCCGAGTGGGACTCATGGGTGGCACCGCCTCTGCGAAGACAGCCCGCACATAGTCCTCGTTCTGCAGCAGGCCCGGCATATGCATGGTTTGCACAGCGCGGATGGCGACGGCGTGGTGCTCCAATTCAGCCAAGTCAAGGGCACCGTTGGAGAGTTCACCCCTGTAGTCCTCCCACCACCCGTTCACTCGCTCCGCAGCCATTTCGGCCAGCGCTTCGACGTACGGCTCGTCGGGGCACGCGTAGCTCTCGGCCCAAGCACGCACCCTGTCGGCGCTCACGCCGAATCGCCCCGACTCGGTATTGCTGACGGTGGTCCGTTCGGTCCCGAGCAAGGCCGCGGCATCGGCCAGCTTCAACCCTGCTCGCTCCCGCATCTTGCGTAACTCGACGCCAAGTCTGCGCTGAATGCGCTCCACTTCCGTATCACATGTCGTACGGCAAGCCTATGGCTGCCTCTGCACAGGACCACGCTTCGGCGAGATCAGGTGCGGCCGGATGCGCACGCCGTGAACCGCGTTGGGAGACACCATGCCCTCTCCGACTACTCCCACCCCACCGAACTCTCCGCCCCCTGACCAGCGCGGAACCGACCCGTACCGCCTCGTCCTGCCGAACTCCGCCTGCGCGCCCCGCGTCGCCCGGGACTTCGTCGGCTCGCTGCTGCACGTCCCGCCACCCGGACCTGGCCTACGACGCACGGCTCTGCGTCACCGAGATCGTCACCAATGCCCACCGCCACACCCGTTCCCGCCTGATCCGGCTGGACGTGTCGTCGGGCCGCGGCACGTCACCGTGTACGTACGGGACGACAAGCCGTGCCCCCTGCCGCTGCCGAGCGCCCGCAGCGCGGAACTCACCGGCGGCCGGGGCTTGTTACTGGTCGACAGCATCGCCGCCGGCTGGGCTGGACGCTCTACGGGGCGTTCGCTCCGCACGCGAAAGCCGTGTGGTTCACGCTGGCCGGCCCCGCCTCCTGCAGCACGGGGGCCGGGGCGGAACGGTGAACGATTCCGCGGCCGACCCGAGCCTCTGGGGTGCGGTGTCGATCACCGTCAGCCTCATCGCACTGGCCTTGGCGCTGCTCCACGCCTCGGTTCCCCGTTCGAGGGCCGAGGAGGCATGGGTGCCGATTGACGCGGAGGAGGGCTACACGTACACCTGCTACTGCACCAAAGACCCCGTCCATATCACCGTCCCGACCTCCCGCGCCCACCGCCTGGGACGGACCCTCGGCGCCGACGCCGCCCGGCGCTGAAACAGCGGAAGCGGACGGCCGCGTCCCGGTCGCGCCTCCGGCTCAGTGGAACAGGGCGGCCAGGCGCCTGCGGGTCTCGCATAGGCGTGGATCGTGCGCGCGAGCGCGTCGAATCACGCAAGAGACCGCAGCCGCGCGCGGTCCCGCTCGGCGTCGGCCGAGTCGCGTACGGCGTCGAGCGGGATCGCCCGGCCGGCCGGGACTCGCCTACGCGCGACCGGTTCACCGCCATTGCCCGCTTCGGCCACTCGGTCGCTCACACCGGCCGGCGAGCCCGTCCGCGGCGTTATCGGTTTCCTCGGCGCGTGGCGATCCCATTGCCGATGAAGACGACGATGCCGAGGGTGACGAGGCCCGCCCCGGCGTAGCCGACGAGTTCTCCACGGGCTTCGGCCTTCTTCTCCTCGTCGTAGCTGCGAGATTCATCGCCTACGCGCGCGCACCACTGACCGGGTCTCATCAGGCTGCCGTCGCACTCGACGGCTTCGCCGTTCAGTACGGCCTCGCCGTTGATGAAGAACATGGGCCCACCGACGATGAACAGAGCCATGGCCAGGACCCTGAGCCAGGGTCGCCCTGAGCTGCGCATACAAAGGATCCCATCCTTCATCGGCACCGTTACCGCGTGACCGGCGCCCTCGTACCGAACCATGGAAAGCCCTGCCCCGGGCGCCGAGCCGTAAATCACCCGGCGGGTTCGATACGGAGGACGGCGGCGGTGTCGAGGATTTCGACGACCTCCAGGCTCATGGCGTCGTTGACGGTCGCGGCGGGCCCCTCTCCGCAGCTGAGCCGGACGCCGCCACCGCCCTCCGACGACACACCTCCGCCACCGGAACAGCCCGAAACGCCGAAGCCCGATCCCGTCAGCCGCGCGACCATCTCGACCTCGCCGCCGCTGATCGCCGTCACCTCGATCGGCCCGAGGCCATACGTTTCCGGCACTGTCACGACGTCCCCCACGGCGACCTCGATCTCGCACCTGCCGTCAGCGCACGGCCCGGTCGGCGAGGGCGACGGCGTGCCCGTCTTCGCGGGGGCGGACGCCGGTGGCCCGGAGCCGGACCCGCTGGGCCGGCCCTCAGCGGGGGACTCACTCGAAGAATTCGAGGAACACGACGTGAGAGCGGCGAACACGACAGCGACAACGACGGTGACAGCGGCAGTGGATGGCGTTCTGCTACGCGTCATGGTCGCCATGGAACCACGCCACCACCGGTACCGCTCCCCGCCGTTCGAAATTTCGTGACTGCTTCAAACGTGGACGGGACATGCCGACGCTTATGCTGGTGACGTGCTTCGTCCACTGACCTGGCAAGATCTGGTCTTCGCACCTCTGTTGATGGTCGTCCCGATTACGGGCTTCTCGGTATGGGCGATCTGGACAACGGTGGCGCTGTGGGAGCCTTCGTTCCCGGCGTGGTGGGCGGGCCTCCTGGCCGGATTCCTCGCCGCGGTGGGCAGCGGCGCGTTGTGCCTCTTCGCGCTCAGAGACTTCGGTGAGCCGCTGGAGGTGGTGGAGTGCGCACTACTGGTGACGCTGCTGGCCCCGCTGGCGAGCGTGTGCGTGTGGCTGGTCACGGCCTCGAAGGTGAACACATCCGGAGTCGGGTGGGCGCTGATTCCCGTCGTGGGGGACGATCGTCGCGACCTGGGTGACGACCGGAATCTTCAGAGCGATCTGTGACGAGTGACGGAACGCGGACCTTTCGTCTTCCCAGTGCGCCTACGTCACACGGCAAGGTTCGCCGGCCAGGACGCCCGAACGGCGGTGGGACGAACGGACGACGAGCGGACAACGGAACGCCCCGGCCCTGTTGGCCGGGGCGTTCCGCGTTGGTGTGCTGAAAGCCGTGATCAGCCGGACCGCGGAGCTTGTGCCATATTTCGCGCGCCCTGCGCGAGCCCCAGACCCTACGATCGCCTGGTACGGCTGCCTGAGGCGGAGTCGTTTCTCAGCGACCGGTCCGGGCTCGTGCGGGCTTGTGCCCGGTACGTCGTACGGCAGCACGGAGGCGACCCGGCAGCCTGGTACCGAAAGCGGTGCACAGCACCGGATGACCTCGAGTTGCTGCCCGGCGCGGTCATCGGGCTGGCCGAATGCGGGAACCGCGCGGACGCCGGGCTGCTGTGCCCGCTCCTCGCGCACCCGGTGGCCGGGGCGCGGGCGGTGGCGGGGCTGCGGACGCTGGACTGCGTGGACGCGGAACAGCTGCGGCCGCTCCTCGACGACCCTGCCGCCGGTGTCGTCCGCGCGGCGGCCGTCGCCCTGTGGCCCTCGGCAAAGGAACTACCCACCGACTGGCTACAGGAGCGCACCAGTACCGAGCGGCCGCGGCACGTTCGCGTCGGCGCGTTCCGGCTTCTCGACGCGCACGGCGGCATCGCGGCGCTTCGGGCTGCGGTCGGTCTGCTGGAAGACCCGGATGCGAAGCCGCGTACCTGGGCCGGGCAGGCCGTCCAGCGCTGGCACCCGCCGGCAGGCGCGCGGCGCGGCGACGCGGAGGTGGGGGAACTGCTCGACCGGAGCCGGCACCTCGCGCCTGGGCACGTGAGCAGGGCTTCGACGTCCCCGACCGCGGCCGCATCCCCGCAGCGGTCATCGACGCCTATAAGCAAGCTCAGGGGAAGTGAACACCGTCGCCGGCCAGGACGCCCGAACGACGTTGGGCGAACGGACGACGAGCGGACGACGGAACGCCCCGGTCCTGGTGGCCGGGGCGTTCCGCGTCGGTGGTGTGCTGACGTCGTTTACCTCAGGAACGTGATCCGGTCCGCAGACGGCGGGGCCAGGGGGGACTGTGCGCTGGAGTTCGCCGCCAGGTAGGCGTTGAGCATGTCCAGGTCCGACGCGCCGACCAGCTTGTTCTTGCCCTCGGCGAAGACCGGGAAGCCGTCGCCGCCGCCCGCCAGGAACTCGTTCATCGCGACCCGGTAGGTCTTGGCCGGGTCGATCGCGTCGCCGTTCAGCTTCACCGAGTCCGTGACCAGCCGGGCCGCGCCCGTCTTGGTCATGTCCAGGGTGTACGTGAAGCCCTCGGAGACCTGGAGGATCTTCGGGGATGCCTCGTTGGAGCCGCTGACCTGCTGCTGGAGCGCCGTGATCAGCTGGGCGCCGGTCAGGTCGACCGCGTTCATCATGTTGGTGAACGGCTGCACCGTGAAGGCCTCGCCGTACGTCACCACCCCGTCGCCCTCGCTGCCCGACGCCTTGTGGACGAGGTCGGACCGGATGCCGCCCGGGTTCATGAACGCGATCTGGGCGCCGCCCTTGTCCGCCGGGGCCATGCCCTTGAGCTGGGCGTCCGCGATCAGGTCGCCGAGCGGGGTCTCCGGGGTGGTCGCGCCGCGGCCGTTGATGTCGGCGGAGATGTAGCCCTGCGGGGCGTTCGCGATCGGCGCGGCCAGCTTGTTCCAGCGGCCGATCAGGTCCGTCATGTCCTTGGCCTTGGGCTGCTCACGGCTGACGATGTGGTTCGCCGTCTTCATGCTCTTCACGCTCGTCCGCACGATGTCGTTCGTACGGCGGTCGTAGGTGAGCGTGGTGTCCGTGTACAGCTTGCCGAACGACGACGCCGACGTGACCAGCCGCGGCTTGCCCGCCGGGTCCGGGATCGTACACGCGTACGCCTGGTGGGTGTGGCCCGTGACCAGCGCGTCGACCTTGGACGTGATGCCCTTCGCGATCTCGACGATCGGACCGGAGATGCCGTCCCCGGCGCCCGGGCTGTCGCAGTCGTAGTTGTACGAGGACGAGGCCGGCGCCCCGCCCTCGTGGATCAGCGTGACGATCGACTTGACGCCTTGTTTGTCCAATTCCTCGGCGTACTTGTTGACGGTTTCGATCTCGTCGTGGAACTTCAGTCCCTTGACGCCTTCGGCCGTCACGATGTTCGGCGTGCCCTCCAGGGTCACCCCGATGAAGCCGACCTTGACGCCGTTCTTCTTCCAGACCGTGTACGGCTTGAGGACCGGCTTGCCGGTCTTCTCGGACGTGACGTTCGCGGCGAGGTAGGGGAAGTCCGCGCCCTTGAACTTCTTCCCCTTCTCGTAGCAGCCCTCGGTGGGGTGGCAGCCGCCGTTCTGGAGCCGGGCCAGCTCGACCGCGCCCTCGTCGAACTCGTGGTTGCCGACCGTCGTCACGTCGAGGTCGATCTTGTTGAGCGCCTCGATGGTCGGCTCGTCGTGGAAGAGGCCGGACAGCAGCGGGCTGGCTCCGACCATGTCGCCGCCGGCCGCGGTGATCGAGTACGGGTGCCCCTTGCGCGCGTCGCGCAGCGAGGTCGCCAGGTACTCCACCCCGCCGGCCGGGATCGTCTTCGTCGTGCCGTCTGCCTGCTTCTCCGTGACGCTGCCGGCCGAGCCCGCGGGCGGCTCCAGGTTGCCGTGCAGGTCGTTGAAGGACAGCAGCTGTACGTCGACGGTCCTGCCCTGCCCCTGCCCCTGCCCCTGCCCCTGAGCCGGGCTCGGGCTCGGGCTCCGGTCCTCGTTGGCGGCGGCCGGCATCGCCGCGACGAGCGCGCCGACGGTGGCCAGGCCCGCGGCGGTGGCGAGCACTCGCCGGGCCACGCGGTTCTTCTGCGGTGCTGTCATCGGTCCTCTTGGTCCCCTTGCTGAGTTGGACGCCCCGTCGACGTGTTCGCCGTTCGGCTGATGGCCGCCGGCCGCCGGGTCGCCGGGTCGCCGGCAAGGTGACGGTGGCGAGCCGAAGCCTATGGTCGACGCGCGTAGCACAACAGGGGGTGCCGGGTTACGAGCTGATTGCCGTTGGGGGCGGCCGGGCCGACGCCGGACCGGCCGGGAGGCGTGCGCGCTGCCCCGACAGGGCCCTCCACGCCCGGTCCGTACCGCGCTCCGTCGTACGTCCGCCGTACCCTCGACGCATGACTGACGCAAGCGCCCACGAGCCCGGCCGGCAGATCCAGACCCTCGACGCGCTCACGCCCGAGCAGGCCGAGGAGGTCACCGGCCTGCTGGCGGCAGCCGCCGAGTCGGACGGCGTCCAGGCCGTCTCCGAGCAGGGCCGGCTCCAGCTGCGCGGCGGGCGCCGCCCGGGGGTACGGCACTTCCTGGTCACCGTCGAGGGCGGACTCGTCGGGTACGGGCAGCTGGAGGACACCGACCCGGTCGAGGCCCCGGCCGTCGAACTGGTCGTCCACCCCGCCTGCCGGGGCCGTGGCCACGGCCGGGCGCTCGGGGCCGCGCTGATGGCCGCCTCCGGCAAGCGGCTGCGGGCCTGGGCGCACGGCGGGAAGTCGGCCGCGCGCCATCTGGCCCAGGTGCTCGGGCTGACGCTCTTCCGTGAACTGCGCCAGCTGCGGATGCCGTTGGTCCCGCTGACCGTCCCGGACCCGGAACTGCCGGCCGGCGTCACCGTCCGTACGTTCGTCCCCGGCCAGGACGACGACGCCTGGCTCGCGGTCAACGCCGCCGCCTTCGCCCACCACCCCGAACAGGGCGCCCTGACCCAGCGGGACCTGGACGACCGGACCGCCGAGCCGTGGTTCGACCCCAAGGGGTTCTTCCTGGCGGAGCGTGGCGGCGAGCTGATCGGCTTCCACTGGACCAAGGTGCACGCGGCGGAGCAGCTCGGCGAGGTGTACGTCCTCGGCATCCGGCCCGACGCCCAGGGCGGCGGCCTCGGCAAGGCGCTCACCGCGATCGGCCTGCGGCACCTGGCGGCGGAGGGGCTGCCGACGGCGATGCTGTACGTGGACGCGGACAACACGGCGGCGGTATCGGTGTACGAGCGGCTGGGGTTCACCACGCACGAGGTCGACCTGATGTACCGCACGGAGTCCTGACCCGCCTGTTCCAGGGCATAAGGGGCGGCGTCATTGACGCCGCCCCTTCCCTCGACCATGCTTTCACTACTTACTTAGTGAAAGGGTGTTTGCGGTGATCGAGTACCGCATCGACCGGCGCAGCGGCGTCGCCACCTATCTCCAGATCGTCCAGCAGACCAAACAAGCCCTGCGCCTCGGCCTGCTGGAACCCGGGGACAAGCTGCCCACCGCCCGCGAGGTGGTCGAGGCAACGGCCGTCAACCCCAACACCGTGCTCAAGGCGTACCGCGAGCTGGAGCGCGAGGGCCTGGCCGAGGGCCGGCGCGGGCTCGGCACGTTCGTACGGGGAACCCTCGGCCACGGCTCGGCGGACAGCGCCCTGCGGGCGGAACTGGCCGCCTGGGTGGCCCGCGCGCGGACGGAAGGCATGGAGAAGGACGACGTGACCGCGCTCTTCACAGCCGTGATCGACGAGACATTCGAAGACAAGGCGCTCGAAGACGAGACATCCGAAGGGGATGGCGCATGACAAGCACGGCGATCGAGGCGACCGGCCTCGCTCAACGGTACGGAACCCGGCGGAAGGGGCGCTGGGCCCTGCGCGACTGCTCCTTCCGGATACCGACGGGCCGCGTCTGCGCCCTCGTCGGCCCCAACGGCGCGGGCAAGTCCACGCTGCTCGCCCAGGCGGCCGGGCTGCTGCTCCCCACCGAGGGCTCGGTCCGTACCCTCGGCGCCGTCCCGTCGGCCGCCCGCGAGCGCATCGCGTACGTGGCCCAGGAAAAGCCGCTCTACCCGCAGTTGACGGTCGACGAGACACTGCGCATGGGGCACACGCTGAACCCCGGGCGCTGGGACGCGGCGACGGCCGAGCGGATCGTCGAGGGCGGCGCGCTCGACCGCGGCGCCCGGATCCGTACGCTCTCCGGCGGCCAGCGCACCCGCGTGGCCCTCGCCCTCGCCCTCGGCAAGCGGCCCGAACTGCTCCTGCTGGACGAGCCGATGGCCGACCTCGACCCGCTCGCCCGCCATCAGCTGATGGGCATCCTGCTGGGCGGCGCGGCGGAGCACGGCACCACCGTCCTGATCTCCTCGCACATCCTCGCCGAGTTGGAGAACGCCTGCGACTACCTGCTGCTGATGGACGGCGGCCGGGTACGGCTCGGCGGCGAGGTGGACGACATCCTCACCGCGCACACCGTGGTGACGGGGCCGGCGGGCGACCTGGGACCGCACACGGTGGTCGAGTCCCGTACGACGGGCCGGCAGCTCACCGCGCTGGTCCGGCCGGACGGCCCGCTGGACGACACCTGGCAGACCCATGCCCCGTCCCTGGAGGAACTGTTGCTGTCGCATCTGCGCTCCCCCGACGCGCCGCCGCTGCTCACGCCGAGCGCCGAGGCAGAGCCGGCCGCGCTCCGGAAGGCGGTGTCCGCGTGAGCACTTCGACCCTGCGCCCGCCGGCCCCGGGCGACCCGGCCTCCGGCACGTCGGCCCCGCGCCCGCCGGCCCCGGGCGGTCCGGCCCTGCGCGGCCCGGTCCTGGTGACCGTCCGGCTGCACCGCCGGACGCTGTGGGCGGGCCTCGGAATCCTGGTGCTGATGGCCGGGATCCTGCTCGCCTCCCGGCTCCACGCCTCCGGCGTGACCCATGACTTCGCCGCGTCGGGCTGCTCCGTCGAGCACACCACCCGGGAATGCCACCAGCAGGTCCGGGACTTCCTGGACACCCGGTACGACTTCGGCCGGTACGTCAACTACGCGGGCGTCGTCCTGCTGGTGCTGCCCGTGCTCGTCGGCGCCTTCGTGGCGGGCCCGGTGATCGCCCGGGAGCTGGAGTCCGGCACGTACAAGCTCGCCTGGACCCAGTCAGCCTCCCCCGCCCGCTGGCTCGCGGCGAAGCTCGCCGTACCGGCGGTGTGGACGGTCGCCCTGCTGTCGGTGGCCGTCGGCGTCCTGCGCTGGGCCCGGTCGGCGACCGGCGACGACTTCGGGGCCTTCCCCTGGTACGAACCGCTCGCGTTCACCGGACGCGGCCCGCTGACCGTGGCGTACGCCCTGCTCGGCATCGCGGTCGGGGCGCTCGTCGGACTGCTCGTGCGCCGTACGGTCGTGGCGATGTCCGTCACCGCGCTCGCCGTCGGCCCGGTCCTGGCGGTCTTCTCCCAGTACCTGCGGAGCCATCTGTGGCCGATGGTGACGGTCGAGGGCAAGCGGCAGTACTTCGAGGAGAACGCCTGGGTCGTCCAGCAGGGGGCGGTGACGCCGTCCGGCCGCAGGGCGTCCTACAACGAGTGCCTGCCCTTCGATCCGTCCCCGTGCGCGGATTCCGGCGGTGGGCTCACCCACTTCGTCGACTACCACCCCGCCGCCCACTTCTGGCCCCTCCAGCTCGTGGAGACGGGCGTCGTCCTGGCCCTGGCGGCGGTCGCCGCGTTCGCCGCGTTCCGGATCGTCCGCCGCCTGGGGTGACCGCGGCCGGGGAGCGCTCGCACGCGCCGCACCGACCCGCGTGCGCCGCGCCGACCCGCATGCGTCACGCTGTTCTCGAACGCCGCTGCCCCACGTACGCCACGCTGACCTCGTACGTCGTGTCCGTGTACGCACCGCGCCCTGCGGGACGGGGATCCCCGGAGGCCGGGCCCCGCCCGCGGGGATCACCGTCCCGACCGCGGGGAGCCATGTCCCGCCCCCGGGGGATCAGGGCCGCCCGCCCCCGGGGAGCCCCGTCCCGCTTTCCTTCACGTCATGTCGCCGTTACCGGGCATTCAGACACCCTTGTAACTCTCTCTGAATGCAGCCCGCTGTGCCCCCCACCCCGAACGGCAAGAGCACCGGCCCCTTCCGCCTCACCCCCGCCCTTTCCGACGCGCCCGTCGTCCCGTCCGCGCGGAACAATGGGGATATGAGCCAGCAGCCCGCCGAGGTACCGGTCCAGCAGCCCCAGCCCCCTCAGCAGCCGTCCGTGGGCTTCATAGCCGCGCACCGCCCCCACACGGTCGCCACCGGTGCCACCGGTTCCGGCCTGGCCCCCGATCTCGACTCCGACCTCGACGCGTACGAGGTGGACGGCGCCGGCCCCGGGGGCGACGGCGAGCTGCCGCTGGGTCGGTTCCTGGACCGCGAGCGCAGCTGGCTCGCGTTCAACGAGCGGGTCCTGGAGCTCGCCGAGGATCCCGCGACCCCGCTCCTGGAGCGGGCCAACTTCCTCGCCATCTTCGCGTCCAACCTGGACGAGTTCTTCATGGTCCGGGTCGCCGGCCTCAAGCGACGGATAGCGACGGGCGTCGCCACCCGCTCCGCCTCCGGCCTCCAGCCGCGCGAGGTGCTGGACCTGATCTGGACCCGGTCGCGCGAACTCATGGCCCGGCACGCGGCCTGCTACCAGCAGGACGTCGCCCCGGCCCTGGCCGACGAGGGCATCCACATCATCCGCTGGCCCGAGCTGACCGAGAAGGAGCAGGCACGCCTGTTCACGCTGTTCCGGCAGCAGATCTTCCCCGTCCTCACCCCGCTGGCGGTGGACCCGGCGCACCCGTTCCCGTACATCTCCGGCCTCTCCCTCAACCTGGCCGTCGTCGTGCGCAACCCGGTGACCGGCCACCGCCACTTCGCCCGGGTGAAGGTGCCGCCGCTGCTGTCCCGCTTCCTGGAGGCGTCGCCGCAGCGGTACGTGCCGCTGGAGGACGTCATAGCCGCGCACCTGGAGGAGCTGTTCCCCGGGATGGAGGTCCTCGCGCACCACATGTTCCGGGTCACGCGGAACGAGGACCTGGAGGTGGAGGAGGACGACGCCGAGAACCTCCTCAAGGCGCTGGAGAAGGAACTCATGCGGCGCCGCTTCGGCCCGCCCGTACGGCTGGAGGTGGAGGAGTCCATCGACCCGTACGTCCTCGACCTGCTGGTCCGCGAGCTGAAGGTGTCCGACGCGGAGGTCTATCCGCTGCCCGGCCCGCTGGACCTGACCGCGCTCTTCGGGACCGCGTCGCTGGACCGGCCGGAGCTGAAGTACCCCAAGTTCGTCGCGGGCACGCACCGCGACCTCGCCGAGGTGGAGTCGGCGTCCGCGCCGGACATATTCGGGGCGCTGCGCGAGCGGGACGTCCTGCTGCACCACCCGTACGACTCCTTCTCGACCTCCGTCCAGGCGTTCCTGGAGCAGGCCGCGGCCGATCCGGACGTGCTGGCGATCAAGCAGACGCTGTACCGCACCTCCGGTGACTCCCCGATCGTCGACGCGCTGATCGACGCCGCCGACTCGGGCAAACAGGTCCTCGTCCTCGTCGAGATCAAGGCCCGCTTCGACGAGCAGGCCAACATCAAATGGGCGCGCAAGCTGGAGGAGTCCGGCTGCCACGTGGTGTACGGCCTGGTGGGGCTGAAGACGCACTGCAAGCTGTCGCTGGTGGTCCGTCAGGAGGGCGACACGCTGCGCCGCTACAGCCACGTCGGCACGGGCAACTACCACCCGAAGACGGCCCGGCTGTACGAGGACATCGGCCTGCTCACCGCGGACCCGCAGGTCGGCGCGGACCTCTCCGACCTGTTCAACCGGCTGTCCGGCTACTCGCGCCGGGAGACCTACCGCCGGCTGCTCGTCGCCCCGAAGTCGCTGCGCGACGGGCTGATCACCCGGATCAACAAGGAGATCGCGCACCACCGCGCGGGCCGCCCCGCCTCCGTCCGCATCAAGGTCAACTCGATGGTCGACGAGGCGGTCGTCGACGCCTGCTACCGGGCCTCACGGGCCGGCGTGCCGGTGGACGTCTGGGTGCGGGGCATCTGCGCCCTGCGGCCGGGGGTGCCGGGGCTCTCGGAGAACATCCGGGTACGGTCCGTGCTCGGCCGGTTCCTGGAGCACTCGCGGATCTTCGCGTTCGGCAACGGCGGGGAGCCGGAGGTCTGGATCGGCAGCGCGGACATGATGCACCGCAACCTCGACCGCCGTATCGAAGCGCTGGTCAGGGTGGTGGACCCGGCGCACCGCGCGTCCCTGATCCGGCTGCTCGACACGGGGATGTCCGACTCCACGTCCTCCTGGCACCTCGGCCCGGACGGCAACTGGACCCGGCACGCGACGGACGCGGACGGAACGCCGCTGCGGCACGTACAGGAAATGCTCATAGACGCCCGGAGGCGCAGGCGTGCAGCACCATGAAGTGGACACCGACCGTCGCCCCGGCTCCGGGCGCCCGGACACCGGCCGTCGTGGGACCGCCGGGCGACAGGGGGCCGGTGGGCCCGGCTCCGATCCCCGCGCCCCGGGCGGTGCCGGGAGAGCGCCGTCCGGTGGCGGGCTTACCTCCGGCGTCCCTGGCGGCGGCCCCGCGCCGGCGCCGGAGGACCAGCGGGTGACCGCGGGCGACCGGCTCACCGCGGGGGAGGTCCTCGCCGGCTATCTGCACGCCAGGGCCGGTGACTTCCTGCGCGGGGTGCGGCTGTACGACGAGAGCGGCGCGGACGCCGCGGCGGCCGAGTCGGCGGCGCGCTCGCTGCGCGGCTCGGCGCGCAGGATCGGCGGGGCGCTGCACACGTTCCGGCCACTGCTGGACCCCGGCTGGGCCGACCAGCTCGTCACGGAACTGGGCTGGCTCACCGGCACGCTCGCCCAGGAACAGGCGTGCGCGAACCGGCTGCACCGGCTGATGGGGGCGCTGGCGCGGCTGTCGGTGCCCGCGCCCGTACCGGCGCCCGTACCCGCACCGGCGGCCGTACCCGCACCGGCGGCCGTGCCGGTGCCCGCGGGCGGCGGCCGTACGGGACGGGAACGGGGCGAACGGGCTGAACGGGGCGGCCGTACGGAACGACAGACCGCGGCCGGGCCGTCCGCGCGGGGCGGATTCTCCGCGCCGGCCGCCGCGCCCGGCCCTTCGGACACCTCCAGCACCTCGACCCCGTCCCGCCCGTCCGGCCCTTCAGGTCCATCCGGCCCGCCATCCGGCCCGTCCGGCACCCTGACCGTCGGGGCCTCCCGGGCCGGCGCGCTGCTGGAGCGCCGGCTCACCCTGGCCAGGACACGCGCCCACTCCGCCGCTCTCCAGGCGCTCGGCTCGTCGCGCTTCCACGCGGTGGCGGACTCGGTGGCGGTCCTCGCCTCCGAGGTGCCGCTGGCCCCGATCGCGAGCGCGCCCGCCGCCGAGCTGCTGCCCGGGCCCGCCGCGTACGCCGAACGCCGGCTGCTGGACGCCGTGAGCGCGCTCCCGCTGACCCGCGCGGCGCACCCGTACAACGCGGAGGCCCTGGTGAGCGGCCTGGCCACGACGGCGGACGGCGAGACGCAGGACGCGCCCTGGCACCACGTACGGCAGCTGCTGCGGCTGCACCGCTACGCCCAGGAGATCTGGTGCCCGGCGGGCACGGCCGACCCGGTGCTGACGGTGGCGGGCCAGGCCCTGGACCGGCACCGCGACGCGGCGGAGGCGGCGGCGGCCGCGGCGAACGCCGCCCGCACCCCCCGGATCGCCCCGGCGACGGCCTATGCGCTGGGCGTCCTGCACGCGGACCAGCGCCACGAGGTGGAGGCGGCGCGGTACGCGTTCCAGCGGGTGTGGCAGGAGGCGGCGGCGGTGAAAAAGCCATGACGGCGGCCCCCGGGGCGCCGGTCCTGGCGGCGGGCTGCGTCCTGTGGCGCCGCGCCCCGTCCGGTTCCGGCATCGAACTGGCGCTGGTCCACCGCCCCAAGTACGACGACTGGTCCCACCCGAAAGGCAAGCTCAAGCGCGGCGAGCACGCCCGGGACGCGGCGGTCCGCGAGGTGCGGGAGGAGACCGGCATGACATGCGTCCTGGGCCCGGAACTGCCCACTCTGCGTTACGAGGTGGAGGCCCGCCCCAAGGAGGTCCGCTACTGGGCGGCCGAGGCGACCGGCGGCACCTTCGAGCCGAACCGCGAGGTGGACGGGCTTCTCTGGCTCCCCCCGAGCGCGGCAACGCAACGCCTGACGCAAGAGAGGGACAAGCTCCTGGTCGACGAGCTGCTGCGGACGCCGCTCCCGGCGTAGCGGCCCTTCGGCCGTCCGGCCCGGCCCCCGGCCCCCGGCCCCCGGCCCGGTCACTCGGGCCCGGGGCCGGCCGGGCCTCCCGGAAGCCCCGTCCCGGAAGGCCCCACACCCAGGTGTCCGTCGAGGTTCACCTCCCGTTCACTCCCGCCCGTCGGCGGCTTCACCTGATCTGCCTAATTTCGGCCTCACAAGGTGACGGACCGAGCACCGCCACCAGCCACCTCGACGCACGCCGCCGTACAACAGGCAGAGACCGGCGGCTTCTGGAAGGAACACCCGAAGTGAAGCTTCAGCGCAAGAACGGGCTGCGCGCCACCGCGCTCGGTGCCCTCGCCGTCTCCGGCGCCCTGGTTCTCACGGCGTGCGGATCCGACGACAACACGGCACCCGGCGACTCGGGCACCAAGGCCTCGGCGGCTTCCAAGGAGGTCTGCGCGGACGCCAAGGGCCAGCTGCGGGCGTCGGGCTCCAGCGCGCAGAAGAACGCGATGGACCTGTGGGTCAAGAACTACATGGCCACCTGCACCGGCGTCGAGGTCAACTACAAGTCCTCGTCGTCCGGCGAGGGCATCGTCGCCTTCAACCAGGGCACCGTCGGCTTCGCGGGCTCCGACTCGGCGCTCAAGCCCGAAGAGGTCGCCGAGTCGAAGCAGACCTGCAAGGGCGGCCAGGGCATAAACCTGCCCATGGTCGGCGGCCCGATCGCGATCGGCTACCACCTGCAGGGCGTGGACAACCTGGTCCTGGACGCCCCCACGCTGGCCAAGATCTTCGACAACAAGATCAAGAACTGGAACGACGAGGCGATCAAGAAGCTCAACCCGGACGCCACGCTCCCGAACAAGCAGATCCAGGCGTTCCACCGCTCCGAGGACTCCGGCACCACCCAGAACCTCGGCAAGTACCTGGGTGCCGCCGCCGCCTCGGACTGGAAGTACGAGGCCGAGAAGAAGTGGCCCGCCCCGGGCGGCCAGGCGGCCTCCGGCTCCTCCGGCGTGGCGACGCAGGTGAAGCAGGTGGACGGCTCGATCGGTTACTTCGAGCTCTCGTACGCCACCTCCCAGAAGATCCCCACGGTCAAGATCGACACCGGTGCCAGCGCCCCGGTCGAGGCGTCCTCGGCCAACGCGTCCAAGGCCATCGCCGCCGCCAAGATCAAGGGCACCGGCAAGGACCTGGCGCTCGACCTCGACTACGCCACCAAGGCCGACGGCGCCTACCCGATCGTCCTCGTGACGTACGAGATCGTCTGCGACAAGGGCAACAAGGCCGAGACCCTGCCCGCGGTCAAGTCCTTCCTGAACTACACCTCCAGCGAGGACGGCCAGAAGCTGCTCTCGGAGGCCGGTTACGCGCCGATCCCCGCCGAGATCAACGCCAAGGTCCGCGAGACCGTGAAGGGCCTCTCCTGACCAGGGCCCTCTCGTGACGCCGCCGGCCCGGACAGACCTCCGGGCCGGCGGCCGTCCAACCCATCCGGTGCACCGCCGCCAGGGGAGCCCCCTCTCCCCCACACAGACCGGAAAGACCATGGCTTCCACCACACCGATAGACACTCCGCCGGCCCCACCGGCCAAGTCCGCACCGGGCGGCTCGACCGGCCGCCTGGGCGACACGATCTTCTCGGGCCTCTCCAAGGGCTCGGGCATTCTGCTGCTCGTCATCATGGCCACGATCGCGGCCTTCCTCACCTACCGCGCCACGCTCGCCATCTCCCAGGACGAGGGCAACTTCCTCACGACCTTCGACTGGAACCCGGCCGGCGACCCGCCGGTCTTCGGCATCGCGGTCCTGCTCTTCGGCACGGTCGTCAGCTCCGTCATCGCGCTGGTGATCGCGGTTCCGGTGGCCGTCGGCATCGCGCTGTTCATCTCGCACTACGCGCCGCGCCGGCTGGCCGCGCCGCTCGCGTACGTCGTGGACCTGCTGGCCGCCGTGCCGTCGATCATCTACGGCATCTGGGGCGCCCTCTTCCTCGTGCCGTACCTCGGCGGTCTGAACCTCTGGCTCGACCAGTACTTCTCCTGGACGTACATCTTCGACCAGACCCAGCCCGGCGTCGCCCGCAACATGTTCACCGTGGGCATCCTGCTGGCGATCATGATCCTGCCGATCATCACCAGCGTCAGCCGCGAGGTCTTCCTCCAGGTGCCGCGGATGAACGAGGAGGCGGCGCTCGCGCTCGGCGCCACCCGCTGGGAGGTCATCCGCATGTCGGTCCTCCCCTTCGGCCGCTCGGGCGTCATCTCCGCCTCGATGCTGGGCCTCGGCCGCGCGCTCGGCGAGACGATGGCCGTCGCCACGGTCCTCTCCCCGAACTTCCTGATGTCGCTCCACCTGCTGGACCCGGGCGGCGGAACGTTCGCCCAGAACATCGCGGCGAAGTTCGACGAGGCCGACCAGTTCGGACGGGACGCGCTGATCGCGTCCGGCCTGGTGCTCTTCCTTCTCACCCTGCTGGTCAACGGCGCGGCCCGCCTCATCATCGCCCGCCGCAAGGAGTACTCGGGGGCCAACGCATGAGTAACGCACACAGCGGCGCGGCGGGCAACGGCCCGGCGGCCGTTCCGGCCGGCAGCGCGGCCATACGGAACAGGCCGACCGCCACCGCGCCGGACAAGAGTTCCGGCAGCGGTCCCGGCCCGGCCCCGGGCGGCGTCCCCGGCTCCGGCCCCGAGCGCCGGCAGAGCCTCAGCCAGCGCGGCCTGCCCCGCTGGGCACCGGCCGGCTTCGCCGCCGCCGGCATCGTGATCGGCGTGGCCGTCGGCGCCGGCGCCGGGCTCCAGAGCCGGGTGCAGTGGGGCCTGATCGCGGTGGTCGCGTTCCTGGTCATCTCGTACGCGGTGACCTCGGCGGTGGAGAACGGCCGGCAGGCCAAGGACCGCCTCGCCACCAGCGTCGTCTGGGTCTGCTTCATCCTCGCCGTGATCCCGCTGTTCTCGCTGCTCTGGGTCACCGTCAGCCGCGGGATGAAGGTCCTCGACCCGTACTTCCTCAGCCACTCCATGGCCGGCGTCCCCAGCTCCCAGGCCGGCGGCGGTGTCTACCACGCGCTGATCGGCACGCTGGAGCAGGTCGGCATCGCCACCGTGATCGCCACGCCGATCGGCCTGCTGACCGCCGTCTACCTCGTCGAGTACGGCAAGGGCGCGCTGGCCAAGGCCGTCACCTTCTTCGTGGACGTCATGACGGGCATCCCGTCCATCGTCGCGGGTCTGTTCATCCTGGCGATCATGCTGATGGGCAAGATCGAGCCGTCCGGTCTGATGGGCTCGCTCGCCCTCGCGATCCTGATGATGCCGGTCGTGGTCCGCTCCACCGAGGAGATGCTCAAGCTCGTCCCGAACGAGCTGCGCGAGGCCGCGCTCGCCCTCGGCGTACCGAAGTGGCGGATGATCCTCAAGGTGGTCCTGCCGACCGCGATCGGCGGCATCACCACGGGTGTGATGCTCGCGATCGCCCGTATCGCCGGTGAGACCGCGCCGATCATCCTGCTCGTCTTCGGCAGCCAGCTGATCAACTCCAACCCCTTCGAAGGGGCGCAGTCGTCGCTGCCCTTCTACATTTACGAGCAGTACAAGGCCGGCGAGGTCGCGTCGATCGACCGCGCCTGGGCCGCGGCACTGGTGCTCATCGCCTTCGTCATGATCCTCAACCTGGTGGCGCGCGGAATCGCCCGCTGGAAGGCCCCGAAGACCGGCCGCTGAGGCCACGACATCCGGCTCCGCCGACCGGGGCCACGAAAGAAGCAGTGATTGACATGGCCAAGCGCATCGACGTCAGCGGACTCTCCGCGTTCTACGGCTCCCACCGGGCCATCGACGACATCTCGATGACCGTCGAGCCCCGTTCCGTGACGGCCTTCATCGGCCCGTCCGGTTGCGGCAAGTCGACCTTCCTGCGCACCCTGAACCGTATGCACGAGGTCACCCCCGGTGGCCGCGTCGAGGGCAAGGTGCTGCTGGACGACGAGAACCTGTACGGCTCGAACGTCGACCCCGTCGCCGTACGCCGTACGGTCGGCATGGTCTTCCAGCGCCCCAACCCGTTCCCGACGATGTCGATCTACGACAACGTCGCGGCCGGGCTGCGGCTGAACGGCAAGTACGGCAAGAGCCGGCTGAACGAGATCGTCGAGAAGTCCCTCAAGGGCGCGAACCTGTGGAACGAGGTCAAGGACCGGCTGAACAAGCCCGGGTCCGGCCTCTCCGGCGGTCAGCAGCAGCGCCTGTGCATCGCCCGCGCGATCGCGGTCGAGCCGGACGTCCTGCTGATGGACGAGCCGTGCTCGGCCCTGGACCCGATCTCGACCCTCGCCATCGAGGACCTGATCGGTGAGCTGAAGGAACGCTTCACCATCGTCATCGTGACGCACAACATGCAGCAGGCGGCGCGGGTGTCGGACCGTACGGCGTTCTTCAACCTGGCCGCCGTCGGCCAGCCCGGCAAGCTCATCGAGATCGACGAGACCGAGCGGATCTTCGCCAACCCGTCCGTACAGGCGACGGAGGACTACATCTCCGGCCGCTTCGGCTGACGGGACGGCGACGACGCGTCCTGCGGTGCTGCATGGCGGTGCCACCGCACGACGAAGGGCCCGCCCCCTCTCCCAGGGGGGCGGGCCCACTTGTGTGGCGACGTACGCGCGCACGGGCCGGAGCGAACGGGCACACGGCGACACCACGGCGACAACGCGTGGCAGCGCGCGACAGGACGGCGACAGCGCGCGACGCGGCCTGTCAGCCGAACGCCAGCCGGACCACCCAGAAGCTGAGGGCCGCCACCAGTGCCGCCGCCGGCATCGTGATGAACCAGCCCAGAATGATGTTCTTCGCGACCCCCCAGCGCACCGCGTTGACCCGCTTCGTCGCCCCGACGCCCATGATCGCCGAGGTGATGACGTGCGTCGTGGAGATCGGCGCGTGGAACAGGAACGCCGAGCCGAACATGATCGAGGCGCCGGTCGTCTCCGCCGCGAACCCCTGCGGCGGGTCCAGCTCGATGATCTTCCGGCCGAGTGTGCGCATGATGCGCCAGCCACCCGCGTACGTACCGAGGGACAGCATCAGCGCGCAGACGATCTTCAC
The DNA here is from genome assembly GCF_052983195.1 of Streptomyces hebeiensis. Taxonomy (NCBI): domain Bacteria; kingdom Bacillati; phylum Actinomycetota; class Actinomycetes; order Kitasatosporales; family Streptomycetaceae; genus Streptomyces; species Streptomyces hebeiensis. The sequence goes on along the minus strand of NZ_CM129812.1, from coordinate 4,129,461 downwards.
CCAGACCGGGATCTCGTCGCCGGACTGCTCCACATCCGCGATGACCAGCGCCATCACCACGATGCCCATCGTCTTCTGCGCGTCCTGCAAACCGTGTCCGAGCGCCATCCCGGCCGCCGACACGGTCTGGGCTATCCGGAATCCGCGCTTGGCCTTGTGCGGGTTGGTCCTGCGGAACAGCCACATGATCGCGACCATCACCAGGTAACCGGCGACCAGGCCGATGACCGGCGAGACGAACATCGGAATGACGATCTTCTCCAGCACCCCGGTCCAGATCACCTCGGTCCCGCCGGCCAGCGCGGCGCCCACCATGCCGCCGAACAGCGCGTGGGAGGAAGAGGAGGGCAGCCCGAAGTACCAGGTGATCAGGTTCCAGACGACCGCGCCGACCAGCGCGGCGAAGAGGATGGCCATCCCCTTCTCACCGTGCGGCGTGGCGATCAGCCCCTCACTGACGGTCTTGGCGACCCCCTGGCCGAGGAACGCGCCCGCCATGTTCATCACCGCCGCCATGGCGAGGGCGGCGCGCGGGGTCAGTGCCCGGGTGGACACCGAGGTCGCGATGGCGTTGGCGGAGTCGTGGAAGCCGTTGGTGTACGTGAAGCCGAGCGCGACCCCGATGGTCACGACCAGTGCGAAGGTGTCCACTGACGTCAGGACTCCTTGACCGCGATGGTCTCCACCGTGTTCGCGACGTGCTCGAACGCGTCCGCGGCCTCCTCCAGCACATCGACGATCTGCTTCAGCTTGAGCACGTCCATCGCGTCGTACTTGCCGTTGAAGAGGTGCGCCAGCAGCTTGCGGTGGATCTGGTCGGCCTGGTTCTCCAGCCGGTTGACCTCGATCCAGTACTCGGTGAGGTTGCTCATCGTCCGCAGGTGCGGCATGGCCTCGGCGGTCAGCTCGGCCGCCCTGGCCAGGACCTCGATCTGCTGCTCGACGCCCTTCGGCAGCTCCTCGATGTTGTAGAGGACGACGAGGTCGACGGCCTCCTCCATGAAGTCCATGATGTCGTCGAGCGAGGAGGCGAGGTTGTAGATGTCCTCGCGGTCGAACGGCGTGATGAAGGAGGAGTTGAGCTGATGGAAGATTGCGTGAGTGGCGTCATCTCCCGCGTGCTCCGCTGCCCGCATCCGCTCCGCGATCTCGGCCCGCGCGGAGGAATCCGCACCGAGGAGTTCCATCAGGAGCTTCGAGCCCGTGACGATGTTGTCCGCGGACGCGGAGAACATGTCGTAGAAGCTCGTCTCCCTGGGGGTCAGACGAAAACGCACGTGGGGTCCTCGGGTTACATGGGATTCGGTCAGGGTGATGCTAGGCGCATCATCCGGCCACAGCTAACCGGCATCCCAGTGTCGCCCATCGGCCACGGGCTCGACACAGGGCCCTGTACCAGACCGCACAAACCGGTACCCTATACCCAGGTGGGGTATAAACACCGGTATGACCGCCCTTTCGGGCTCACCAGGAACGCGGCACCACCGGGAGGACGCGATGACGACCACTGAAGCGGCCGGCGCGATGGCGGAGGACGCGCCTTCCGTGCCGACGGCGGGAGCGACCGTACCGACCGGTTCCGCGGGATCGGCCGGCGACGCCGGCGACGCCGCCGGCGCCGCGGACCACGACCACGGGGTGCACGGCTACCACAAACAAAAGGGCGAGCACCTCAAGCGGCTGCGCCGGATCGAGGGCCAGATCCGCGGACTCCAGCGACTGGTCGACGAGGACGTCTACTGCATCGACATACTCACCCAGGTCTCGGCTTCCACCAAGGCCCTGCAGTCCTTCGCCCTCCAGCTCCTGGAGGAGCACCTGCGTCACTGCGTGGCGGACGCGGCCGTCAAGGGGGGCGACGAGATCGACGCGAAGGTGGACGAGGCGACCAAGGCGATCGCGCGCCTGCTCCGCACCTGAGGGCCCGCTGACCACCGGAACGTCGCGAAAGCGACCGCCGGCGCGACCGCCGGCACGACTGGCGAAAGCGCCGGCCGGGGGCATGGTCACAGCACCGTGGCCCCCGTGCCGGCGCGCTCACTCCCCGTGGGCCCCTGTCCGTCGAACGAGCCGGGCGGGACGGGAGGGACAGGACGAGACAGCCGCCACCCGAGGCGGCCCGGCCACCCCGGCCCGGCCGGGAAGCTCCGCTCCGGGGCGCTCGGCCGTCACGTTCAGTACCTCGTCGATACGGTCCGGACTCAGCCGTTCCCCGTCCGCGGCGGAGGCCGCGATCATCAACTCCCCGCACAGCTCGATCTCGGCGAGGGCCACGTGGTCCTGGACGGTCGGCGTACGCAACGCACCCACGTGCTGTCACCTCTCCCTGCCGGTCTCGTCTCCAGCGTAGGGAGCGTGCTACGCGCGCGCATGGCACGTCCGGACCATTTCCGTCTTGGCCCTCCGGGGTTACGGCTTGATCCGTTCTTGCCGATCCCTGTCCGGCGATGCGTCTACCCGCGTCAGCCACCGGCATCGGCGCAGGTACGGGCGTCTGTTCCGGGCCCCGCGCACGGCGGTGGCCGATGGTGTGCGCTCCCGCCCCGGCCGCCGCCCGCCGAAGGTCACATCTTGATCTCGCCGGCGAAGATGTCCTCCTCCGGCGGCAGCGCGACGGCGACGCCCACCCCGAACGCGTACAGCAGCGTGGTCGAGGCGACCTCGAACGTCCGCCCCTGGTTGACGTAGTTGAACCGGTGCCTGACCTTGCGCAGCCGCCCTGCCTCGTCCAGATAGGCGTCGAACGGCACCGCGTCCTCGCCGAACCCGTCCGCCGCGGCGGCCAGCGCCTCGCGCGCGTACGGCGCCGCCGACTTCGCGGCCCGGCCGATGTCCGTGACGCCCCGGTAGTGCCGGACGCGCGTGCCGGCCAGGTCCTGCTCGCCGACGAAGGTGATGTCCCGGGCGCCGCGCAGCAGTTCGGCGGCGGTCAGCGGATCCGTCGCCCCGCCCGTGACCAGGTTCCCGTCCCGCAGGTCGGTCGAGTCGACCCGTACCCACTTGTCGGCGGGCACCCCGGCGCCCCGGTTCTTCATGTACAGGGCGGTGGGCGAGAGCAGTTCGGTGATGGGCCGGTGCTCGCTGGTGCCCGCCGGGTCCTTGGGCAGGACGACCCGGAGCCGCCCCATCCGCATGGCGAAGTCGTAGCCGCCCTCGCCCCGGATCGTCACGCGCGTCCCGCCGGCCGCCATCTCCATGGACGTGCGGGCCCTGGAACTCCCGGCCGCGATCAGCACATCCGCCGCGCCGCGCACGGCCGCGGGGTCCCGGCCCGGCCGGTCGTCGGCCGAGGCGCCCGTGCTCGTGGAGCAGCCGGTGCCGGTGGCCACGACCCCCGCCACGGCCACGGCGGCGAACGCCGCGCCTCTGCGTCTGTGCTCCCGCACCACCATCGCCTGCCAAACCCCCTGCAGTTGGCCGCCGCTTGTCCGAGTCCGCCCGTTTCCCATAACGACCGCCCGCGTCCCCCGTCACGCCGGGACGGATTCCGGCCGACCGTCGGGGTCAACGGCCGCCGCCCCGCCGGTACGGTGGAGGCGTGTGCGATACAGACACCCGCGAGCGCCGCACCGACATCCCCGAGCGCCGCGCCGGCACCCCCGGCCCCGCCGGCACCGTCAACTCCACCGACTCCCCCGGTCCCGCCGGACCCCTCGGCCCCCTCGGCCACACCGCCTCCACCGTCGAACGCGGCTCGTTCTGCCTGGCCCGCTGTTCGTGCGGCTGGTCGGGCCCCGCGCGCCGGGCGCGTGACCGGGCACGTACGGACGCGCGGGCGCACGCGGCGGCCGCTGCCGAGTCGGACGCGGCAACGCCCTGACGGCCCGCGCACGCTGACAGCCCGGGCGCCGTGACACCCCGCGCGTTACCGCGATGCCTGTCGCCCCGTCGTCCTGTCGCCCCGTCGCCCTGCGCCCTGTCGCCCTGACACCACTCGCGCACCACCGGGCCCGCTGTTCCCGCTGCTCCCGCGGCCCCGACGACCGCCGCCCCGCGTCCACCGGTGACACGAAACACCGCCCGCCTGACGGAACCCGACGGCCCGCGCGTCTCGTCCCGTTTCCCAGGACGTCGACCGCGCGTTCCCCGGGGAAGGCCCTTCCCCGGCATCGCTCCTCAGGAGGTCGCCGCATGGAACGGCGCACGCTGCTCACGGCCGCGGCCGGAGCCCTCACGGCCACGACGGCGACCGCCTGCTCCGGCGGCTCCGGCGGCTCCGGCGGCTCCGGTACGCACGGCACCGATGGCGTCGACGGGAAGAGCACGCCGGACAGGACCGGCGCCTCCCGCTCGGCCGGGACAGGCGGTACGGCCGCCGCCTCCGGTTCCGCCCGGCCCGTCGGCGCCGCCGCCTGGAACGCCCTGGGCAAGGGTCTGGACGGTGAGCTCGTACGCCCCGACGACGCCGCGTACGCGACCGCGCGTCAGCTCTACAACACCCGGTTCGACGACCTGAGGCCCGCCGCGATCGCCTATGTCTCCGGAGAGGACGACATCAGGGAATGCCTCGCCTTCGCCCGCTCCGGCGGCGTCCCCGTCGCCATCCGCGGCGGCGGCCACTCCTACGCGGGCTGGTCCAGCGGCAACGGCCGGCTCGTCATCGACGTCTCACGCCTCGACGCGATCGACCGGGCCGGGCCGGACGCCGTCATCGGCGCGGGCACCCGGCTCGGCGACGTCTACCGGACGCTCGCGCGCCGGGGCCGTACGATCCCCGCCGGTTCCTGCCCCACCGTCGGCATCGCCGGGCTCACCCTCGGCGGCGGCCATGGGGTCGTATCCCGGGCGTACGGGCTGACCTGCGACAACCTGCTGTCCGCCACCCTCGTGACCGCCGACGGCAAACGGCTGACCGCCGACTCCGAACGACACACGGACCTCTTCTGGGCGCTGCGCGGCGCCGGGAACGGCAACTTCGGCATCGTCACCGAGCTGCGCTTCCGTACCCACCCGGCGCCCGAGGCCGTCACCGCGTTCGCCTCCTGGCCCTGGTCCAAGGCCGAGACCCTGGTCCGGGCGTGGCAGGCGTGGGGGCCCGGGCAGCCGGACGAGATCTGGTCCTCGCTCCACCTGTCCGCCGGGCCCGGCGGCGTGGCCCCCACCGTCTCCCTCTCCGCCTTCTCGCTCGGCGGTGAGACGGAGCTGAAGAACGCCCTCGACCGGCTCGCCGACGGCCCCGGCGGTCCGGGGTCCGCGCGCTCGGTCTCGGTCCGCCGCCGCGGGTACGAGGAGGCGATGCGGCTGTTCGGTGGCTGCTCCGAGCTGAGCGACGAGCAGTGCCGGCTGCCCGGCACGACGCCCGGCCGGGGCCCTCGGGGAGCCCTGCGCCGCGAGACGTACGCGGGAACCTCGGACTTCTACGACCGGTCCCTGACGCCCGCGGCCGTACGCGCCCTGATCTCCGCCACCGAGGAGTTCACCCGGCTCCCGGCCTACCGGGGCGGTGGCGGTTCGGTCATCCTCACGGCGCTGGGCGGCGCGATCAACCGCACGGACCCGGCGGCGACGGCCTTCGTGCACCGGCGCGCGCGGCTGCTGGCCCAGTACATCGCCTCCTGGCAGCCGGGCACCTCCGGCACGGCACACCAGGATTGGCTCAAAAGCGCTCATACCTCGATGCGTCGGCACGCGTCCGGCCGGGCGTACCAGAACTACACCGACCCGAAACTGTCCGACTGGCGCTCGGCGTACTACGGGACGGCGGCGGACCGGCTGACGCGGCTGAAGAGGACGTACGACCCGGACCGGCTGTTCGACTTCCCGCAGGCGCTCTGACGGACGCGGTCGCGGAGGCCCCGCGACAGGGCGGGACGGGGCGGCGGTCAGGAGCGGCGGGTGCGCGGAGCGGCCGGCCGGGGGCTGGGGCGGAGTGGTCGCTGTAGGCCGTACGGCCCACCGAGGTGGCCGTACGGACCGACGGGCGATGGCCTGTACATAGCCGACAGCGACCAGCCATCGGCCGCCGACAGCCTCGGTTCCCGACCCTCGGACCTCAGACCCTCAGACCCTCAGGGGTGTCCTCATGCACCGCTTCACGCACCGGCTCGCGCACCCGCACACCTCCCGCATAGCCACGCTCGGCACACTCGCCGTCGTCACCGCCACCACTCTTTTCGCCGTGATCGCCGACGCCGCACCGGGATCGGACCCACCGCCGGCCGGCCCACCCGGCCCGCTGGCCGGCCCACCGGCGGCCCCGCCCGCGGCGCCACGGGGCGCCACGGCCCCGCCGAGCCCGTCCGTGTCGGGGACGATCTCGTCGACGTCGCGGCCGAAACCGAGCCCGCCCCCGACGGGCACGTCCCCCGCCGCCGCACCCCCGACCTCAGCGCCCCCGTCCTCAGCGCCCGCCGCGCCCCGGTCCACCGCACCCCGGTCCTCCGTGGCCTCCGCCGCGGGCCAGTTGCGAGCGACGCCCTCGGGCGCGGCACGGGGCGGCGCGGTTCACGGCACACGGCACGTGGCCGCCGGCCCACCGGACGAGGCCCGGGAGCGGACCGGCACGGCGGAACTCACCCTGGCCGTCGGCGCCACCGCGGCGGCCTCCGCCGGCACGGTCCTCGTGGCGCGCCGCTACCGTCGCCGTGCCCCGTTGGACCACCACTGACCGGAAGAAACAGGGCGGCAGGGGAAGGCGCGGGCGCCACGGGCGCCGCCGACGCGGCGATCGCGCTTCTCTTCACGATCGCGGGGCTGTGCGGCGTGGCCGCCGTACTGCTGCACCTGTTCCCCCAGTGGTACGCGCCGCCCCCCGCGCGGCCGTCCTCCGCGTCCGCGCCCGCGGCCGAGCCCCGGCCCGTACGGGTGGCGGACGCGGGGTCCGCGCCGGTACGCCTGCGGATCCCGGTGCTCCGCCTCACCGCCGACGTCCTCCCGCTCGGGCTGGACGAGAACGGCTCGCTGGACGCGCCGGGCTTCCGCGACGCGATGAAGGTCGGCTGGTACGCCCTGGGCCCGCGCCCCGGCGAGCCCGGCCCCGCCGTCCTGGTCGGCCACCGGGACGCCCCGGCCAACCCCGGCACGGTTCCTGTTCGCAACGGTCGCGACAACATCCGCAACGCGGTCTTCGCCAAGCTGGGCCGGCTGCGTCCGGGCGACCTGGTCGAGGCGGAGCGCGGGGACGGGCGGCGGCTGCCCTTCCGGGTGACGGCCGTGGACACGTACCGGACGGGCGACTTCCCGACGGCGCGGGTCTACGGCCCGGTGCCGGACCCGCAGCTCCGGCTGATCACCTGCGGCGGGCTGATCGACGCGCACGGTCACTGGGACTCGAACGTGGTGGTGTCCGCGGTGCGGGAGGGGCCGTAGGGACGCCGGTCGGACCCACTCGGCCGGGCGGTTCAGGCGCCCTCGGCGGTTCAGCGACCCATGCGACCCGTGCGACTCAGGCAGCTCAGGCAGCTCAGGCAGCTCAGGCAGCTCAGGCAGCTCAGGCAGCTCAGGCAGCTCAGGCAGCGAGATTGTTGTCGTCGGGACGCGCCTCGGACACGTCGAGCGAACGAGCCCCGCCCTCGGCGACCGGGTCGAGCCGCCCCGTGTCGTTCGTACGGTCCCGGTCCGCCTCGCGCGCGGCCCGTGACCGTACGAACCAACCGAGGCGCTCGGAGCGCGCGACCGCCCACATCAGCGGCGTGAGCAGGGCGGTCGCGAGCGGCGTGAGCAGCAGCGCGACGGCCGTACCGAGCGCGAACCCGCCGATCACGTCCGTCGGGTAATGGACCCCCATGTAGATCCGGCAGAAGCCTTCGAGGAGCGCCAGGCCGATCGCGACGAGGCCGAACTTCCGGTGTGCCACGAAGACGCCGACGCCGATGGCCATCGCCATCGTGGCGTGGTCGCTGACGAACGAGAAGTCCGTCTTCCCGTCCACCAGGACCTCCAGGCCCTTGTGGTCGACGAAGGGTCTGGGGCGCCCGACGAACCCCCGGATGGGGATGTTGATCAGCAGCGCGACGCCGGCGGCCAGGGGTGCCCAGACCAGCCCGGCGACGGCCGTGACCGAGTCCTCCGCCGACCCGCGCCGGCGCACGCTCCACCAGCACCAGAGCGCGACGAGCACCATCGCGAGCATGATCCCGTACTCGCCGACGAACTCCATGACCCGGTCCGACCACGCCGGAGCGTCCTTGGCCAGGCCGTTGATGTCGTAGAGCAGGCCGACATCGGGGTTCGACCCCTCCAGTGAGAGTCCAGCTGAGAGTCCAGCCATCTGCTGCGGCCCCTTGCCTTGTCACCCGCCGCGGCGCGTGCCCGCGCGCGGCTTCCACCAACCCCCGTGGTCGGTACGGAACATGCTGCTGGCTCTCCACCGCAGCTGTCGCTCAGGCAACGGCCTGTGCCCCATGAGCGTTCCACTTTCTACCGAACGATCACCATGACGTTATCGAAGAGTGACACATCGTCGCAGCTCAGAGCCCCGTTCCGAGGAAGGGTTCCGGCCACCGGCCGGGCGCCGCGCGTTTCCGACGGCCCTGCCCCGACCGGTCGCCGGGGCAAAGCCCCCCTGGACTAGGGGTCCCTCAGGCCCCGGGCCGGCTGCCGGGCAGGTCGGTCGGCAGCGATTTCGCGCCGTCCTCGGTGACCCGGGTCGCCCCGAAGTAGTCCGGGGTGTCGATCTTGTCGAACCGGATCACGGCTCCCGTGTACGGCGCGTTGATCATGTATCCGCCGCCGACGTATATGCCCACGTGCCGGATGGCCCGTGAGTTGGTCAGATCGTCCGAGAAGAAGACGAGATCACCGGGGAGCAGTTCGTCCCGGGAGGGATGCTCCCCCGCGTTGTACTGGTCGTTGGCCACCCGGGGCAGCTCTATGCCCACCCTGCGGTACGCCGCCTGTGTCAGCCCGGAGCAGTCGAACCGCCCGCCCTGGGCGGCCGTGCCGTTCCCGCCCCACAGGTACGGCGTCCCGAGCTTCTCCTGCGCGTAGGTGATGGCGCCGGCCGCCTGCCTGGACGGCTCGACCCCGGCGACGGGCGCGGCGAAGCTCTTCTCCAGCGTCCGGATGATCTTCACGTAGTTCTGTGTCTCGCGGTACGGCGGCACGCCCCCGTACTTGATGACGGCGTACGCGCCGGCGTTGTACGCGGCGAGCATGTTGCTGGTCTGGTCACCGGGCACGTCCTTGACGTAACCGGCGAGTTCGCAGTCGTACGTCGCGGCGGAGGGGATCGCGTCGGCGGGGTCCCAGATGTCCCGGTCCCCGTCCTTGTCCCCGTCTATCCCGTGCGCCTCCCAGGTCCCGGGGATGAACTGCCCGATGCCCTTGGCGTTGGCGGGGGACTGCGCGCTGGGGTTCCAGCCGCTCTCCTGGTACAGCTGCGCGGCGAGCAGGGCGGGGTTGATGGCGGGGCAGAGGTTGCCCCACCGCTGCACGAGCGGCTGGTACGCGGCGGGCACGGCCCCCTTGGCCAGCCCCACCGCCCGGCCCCCGCCCCCGCCGGCCAGTCCGGCCGCGGCGGAATACGTACCGACCACCAGCAACGCGACGAACCCGACACAGGCCCCACAGACGGCGGAAGCGACAACCCATGCCTTACGCACCGTCAAACACCCTCCGGGTCCGGGGGACGCGCTCCGTCCTGCGTCAGTGTAGGCGGACAAGGCGCTGTTCAGCAGGGGGACTTGAAGGTGGCCGGGAAGGGCATGCCAGAGACCGCGCACACCTTCGGACATACGCTCGCGCGCACGTGTAAGCCCCGAGGCGGGAAGGGTACGAACTGATCCGAGGCTGGGAGCGAAGGAGCGGAGGACGGAAGCAGGAGACTCCGACCCTGGTCAGGGCGGTGACGCCGGTCATATGTGCGGGGATCGGGTAAAGAGAGCAGCCAAGCGGCATACGCGGGCGGTTCCATCAGCGAAGATAGAGCGGGACCCGTGCCATGGGGGCATGGGCGTGAACGACCCATACAGGGGCGGTGAGTTACATGTACCTGGCAGCCGAAAAAGGCGACATCACTACCATTATCGGTGGCATCGCCCCAAACTGGGGGCCCTTCGGGACACTGGGGAACGAGGCTCGGGTGATGATCGAGGTGGTGATGGCCGTCGCCATCCTCCTCTGCCTCGGGATCGCGATCTGGGGCGCGGCGAAACAGCGCATCGGCGCGACGGCGCTCCGGGACACCTTCAGCGCGGAACAGGGCAAGGGACTGATCGTCGCGGGGCTGACCGGGGTCTTCATCATCGGCTCGCTGGGCACGCTCTTCACGATCGTGTACGGGATGGCGGTCTGAGCGAGCGGTTCGCGGTACGCGCGCGTCCCGCCACGGGAGCCGTACGGACCGTACGTACGCACCGCACCGTTCGCACCGCACCGCGTCCCGTCCGCACCGGCCACCCATCCGCACCGAACTGTTCCTGCCCGGCACCGGCCGTCCGCGCCGGACCACCTCCAACACCACCCGCCCGTCGCGCCCAACGGCTGAGGTTGCGTCTCCCTGATGTCGAGTCACCACACCGCGTCCGCGCGGCAACCAGCACGGCTACCGTCGTACTACGCGGACCACGCGGGACCGGTGGCGGATCCGCATTCGGCTGAGGGAGCGTACGCGGCATGAGCTTCGGCGACGAGCACGGCTACGGGGGCGACCCGGGCCGCACGGAGGAGAGCTTCGGCGGCTCGGGCCAGACGCGTACCCGCCTGCCGGACAGAACCGGCGACGGCCACGGCACCCCCCGCCGCCCGGCCCGCTCCTCGCGGTCCCTGATCACCGTGGTCGGCGTGGTGGTCCTCCTCATCGCGGCCATCGCGTTCGCGAACCGAGGCGGCGGAGGCGGCGCGTCGGACGACCCCAAGGAGGCGTCGTCCCGCCCGGGCTCCGACTCCACGGCGGCGACGGGCGTCAAGCCGGTGACGGGCAAGAACGGTTCGATACCGTCGGGCTTCGCCCGGGACGAACAGGGCGCGGCGAGCGCGGCGACGAACTACGCGGTGGCGCTCGGCTCCGACGGCATGTTCGACGCCGGCACCCGGCAGGAGATCATCCGCGCCACACACGACCCCGCCACGGCCGACAGTCTGCTGAGCAGGATGGAAGATGCCTATTCGCCGTCCTTCTTCCAGAGCGTCGGGCTCAACGAGGACGGCACCGCGCCCACGGGTCTCACCTTCATCTCCCGGACCGTGCCGATCGGGACCAAGGTCACGGACATCAGCGGGGACGCGGCCACGGTCGAGGTCTGGTCGACCGGTCTCATGGGGCTCGCCGGGGAGGGCTCGACCAAGCCGGTGACGGAGAGCTGGTTCACCATCACGGAGAAGCTCAAGTGGATCGACGGTGACTGGAGGATCGCCTCGTCGACCCAGTCCCAAGGCCCCACGCCGGTCAGCGGCGGCGACCGAGCCTCCACAGCCGACGAGATCGCCAAGGCCGTTGAGGGATTTGGAGGCTTCACCTATGCCCGGTAGCCGACGGCTGTCCACCGGCCGCCCCCCGCACGCCGGCCGTCACCACGACGCGCCCCGCCGAACGTCAGGGGTGGCGGCCACTCACCGCCTCCGCGCCGCCGCCCGCTCCGTATCCCTGTCCCTGACCGGAGCGTTCGCGATGGTCCTCGCCCTGTCCGCGCGCGCCGCCGCCGCTCCGATGGCCCCCGACCCGTCGCCCAGCCCCAGCGACAACGTGTGCGAGCTCATCCCTGGCAGGGCCAAGGACTACTGCGAGAGCGACGGAGGATCCTCCGGCACCTCGCGCACCAGTGGAGTCGACGACCCCGCCAACGCCCTCGACCCCCTCTCCTCCCTCGCCCGCGGCTGCGCCGACGCCGCCGCGTGGATCGTCGGGAAGCTCAGCGACGCCGTGGAGTCGACCGCCAACGTCGACTTCACCAACGACGCCTTCCTGCGCCAGTACGCCGTCGTCTTCGCCGCCTCCACCATCCTCACCCTCGTCCTCTGGCTCCTCGCCGTCGCCAAGCGCGCCATCCGCGGCGTGCCGCTGACCACCGCGCTGTCCGAGGCCATCGGGTTCCTCTGGCTGACCGTCCTCGCCTCCGCGTTCACGCCGCTCGTCCTCTACACCGTCGTCTCCGCGACCGACTCCGTCACGGAGGTCATCTCGACGGCCACCGGCGGCCAGACCGACGTCTTCTTCGGCGGCTTCGCAGAGGCCCTCAAGAAGGGGGAGGACATCGGCGGCGGGCCGATCATGCTGATCGTCGTCGCGCTCGTGTCGATCCTCGCCGCCGGGATCCTCTGGCTGGAGCTGGTGATCCGGGCCGCGCTGCTCTACGTCGGCGCACTGCTCGGCACGGTCGTCTACGCCGGGCTCGTCGACAAGAACATGTGGGGCCACGTCCGCCGCTGGGCCGGCATCATGATCGCGGTCATTCTCGTCAAGCCCGTCATCGTGATCGTCCTCGGCCTCGCGGGCGCGCTCTCCGCCGACGACGGACCCGACGCGTTCTCCGCCGTGGTCTCCGGACTCGCCATCATCCTGCTGGCGATCTTCGCCTCGGCGATGATCTACCGCTTCGTCCCCGGTTTCGGCGACGAGATCGCCGCCTCCCGCAGCAACCGCAAGCAGGCCACCGACGGGGCGAAGGCCGCCGCCGTCATCAGCTCCCCCGCCGCGCTGGTCTCCCAGGGCATCAAGGCCCACAGCGGCCGCGGCGGCCAGCAGCAGGCGGGCAGCGGAGGCGGCGCCCGGCCCGCCAACGCGGTTTCCGGGGGCGTCGCCGCGCACAGCTCGCGCGGCGCCTCCGGCCCGGCCGGCGGCGGCAGCCCCCTGCCGTCCGCGCCCCCGCCCCGTAGCAGTCCCACCGGCGGCACCCCGCACGGCTCCCGCGGGTCCGCGTCGAGCACCGGCAACAACAGCACAGGAGGTGGAGGGCGTTGACGACCCAGTCCCATCCGCTCGCTCCCCGCCGTACGTATCTCATCGGCCGCGCCCGGCCGAACGCGATCGTCGGCAAGAACCGTGAGACCGGCGAGATCGCCCTGATCATCGCGGGCGCGTTCCTCGGCATGATGTGCGGCCTGCTGGTGCCCGTGCTGTCGCTGCGGATCGTGACGCTCACCGGATTCCCGGCGCTCGCGCTGGCCGCGGTGTACGTGCCGTACAAGCACCGCACGTTCTACAAGTGGTTCGAGATCAACCGCAGCTTCAAGCGCACCCTGCGCGCCGGCACCGCCTACCGCTCCGGCGCCATGGAGGCCGGTACGACGCTCGACGGCCGCGAGGTCGAGGTCGGCCCGCCGCCGGGCATCGGGCGGATCAACTGGCTGTCCGCGCCGTTCGGTCCGGACGAGATCGCCGTCCTGCTGCACGCCGACCGCCGTACCGTCACCGCCGCCATCGAGATCGAGGGCCCCGGCGTCGGGCTGCGCGACAGCGAGGACCAGGAGGCCCTGGTCGACCGGTTCGGCACGCTCCTCAAGCACGTCGCCAACGGCGACGGCTTCGTCACCCGCATCCAGATGCTCGCCCGTACGCTGCCCGCCGACCCCGACGCGCACGCCAAGGACGTGGCCCAGCGCGGCGACTCCACCGCTCCCGCCTGGCTCCAGGACTCCTACGACCAGCTCCAGTCGATGGTCTCCACCTCCAGCGAGCAGCACCGCGCGTACCTGGTCGCCTGCATGCACTACACCCGCGAGCTGGCCGCCGAGGGCCAGGCCATGGCCCGCGCCGCGCGCGCGGCCGGCGGCCCGCGCAAGCTCGACCGGGACGCGGGGCTCGCCGTCGTGATGGCCCGTGAGCTCACCGACATCTGCGCCCGGCTCGCCGAGGCGGACATCCGGGTACGGCAGCCGCTCGGCCAGGCCCGGCTGGCCTCCCTCGTACACTCGATGTACGACCCCGACCACCCCATCGACCACATCCAGGCCATGACGAAACGCAACGCCTGGCCGGCCGAGCTGGACGCGGTGGAACCGACGTACCTCCAGGCCAAGACGCGCGAGTCGGCCACCCGCGAGCCCTGGTGCCACTCCACCGCGTGGATCAAGGAATGGCCGTTGACCCCGGTCGGCGTGAACTTCCTCGCGCCGCTGCTCGTCCACACCCCGGACGTGATCCGTACGGTCTCGGTCGCCATGGATCTCGAACCCACCGAGATCGCCATCGAGCGGATGCTCACGGAGAAGACGAACGACGACGCGGAAGCCAGCCGCGCCGCCAAGATGAACCGCACCGTCGACCCCCGCGACATCGCCGCCCACGGCCGGCTGGACCAGCGCGGCGAGGACCTCGCCAGCGGTGCGGCGGGCGTCAACCTCGTCGGGTACATCACGGTGTCGTCCAGGTCACCGGAGGCACTGGCCAGGGACAAACGGACGATCAGGGCCTCGGCCGGCAAGTCGTACCTGAAGCTGGAGTGGTGCGATCGTGAGCACCACCGGGCTTTCGTGAACACATTGCCGTTCGCGACCGGTATCCGCCGGTAGCGGTTGCCGTGCCATAGCCGTACGCGTCGACCGTCCCCGCAGCCGTATCCGCACCCGCACCCGTATCCGTCGCGGAGGCCACCGGCCACTGCCCGACCGCCCGCCCCATGGCCGGCCCGCCCGACCGAACGACCCGCCCGACCTATCGCCCGCCCGAGTGCCCGACCGACCGCCCGCCTGACCGACCAGCCGAAAGGGGCCTGCCGTGCGAGACCCGCTGTCCGTCCTCACGGACGCCTTCACCAGCTTCCTCTTCGGGAAGGTGGAGACCACCCGGCTGCCCGTCCGCACATCGACCGGCCAGGCCCAGGCCGTCTACCTGCCCACCGCGGCCCCCGGCCTCGGCGACTCCGGTGTGATCATCGGCCGCGAGGTCTACAGCGGCAAGGGCTACATCTACGACCCGTTCCAGCTGTACGGGCAGCAGCTCCCCGCCCCCCACTGGCTGGTCCTCGGCGAGTCGGGCAACGGCAAGTCGGCGCTGGAGAAAACCTACGTCCTGCGCCAGCTCCGGTTCCGCGACCGCCAGGTCGTCGTCCTCGACGCACAGGGCGAGGACGGCCACGGCGAGTGGAACCTGATCGCCGAGCAGCTGGGCATAACCCCCATCCGGCTCGACCCGGTGGCGGCGCTCGACGGCGGTATCCGCCTCAACCCCCTCGATCCGGCGATCACCACGACCGGGCAGCTCGCCCTGCTCCGTACGATCATCGAAGTCGCCATGGGCCACGGCCTGGACGAGCGCTCCGGCTTCGCCCTCAAGGTCGCGCACGCCTACGTCAACGCGACCATCGTCGAGCGCCAGCCCGTGCTGATGGACATCGTCGAGCAACTGCGCCACCCGGAGCCGGAGTCGGCCGAGGCGATGAACGTGGGTCTGGACGACGTACGGGCCTGGGGCCTGGACGTGGCGCTGGTGCTGGACCGGCTGGTGGACGGTGACCTGCGGGGCATGTTCGACGGGCCGACCACCGTCGGGATCGACCTGGACGCCCCGCTGATCGTCTTCGACCTCTCGCACATCGACCGCAACTCGATCGCGATGCCGATCCTGATGGCGATCGTCGGCGTCTGGCTCGAGCACACCTGGATCCGCCCCGACCGCAAGAAGCGCATCTTCCTGGTCGAGGAAGCCTGGCACATCATCAACTCGCCCTTCGTGGCACAGCTCTTCCAGCGGCTGCTGAAGTTCGGCCGGCGCCTCGGTCTGTCCTTCGTCGCCGTCGTGCACCACCTGTCCGACGTGGTCGACGGCGCGGCGGCCAAGGAGGCGGCCGCCATCCTCAAGATGGCCTCCACACGCACGATCTACGCCCAGAAGGCGGACGAGGCCAGAGCGACGGGGCTCGTGCTGGGCCTGCCACGCTGGGCTGTGGAGATCATTCCGACGCTCACCCCCGGTATCGCGGTCTGGGACGTCAACGGCAACGTCCAGGTCGTCAAGCACCTGGTGACCGAGGCGGAACGGCCGCTGGTCTTCACCGACCGGGCCATGACGGAGAGTTCGGGCCCGCCGGCCGCCCCCGGGGCCCCGGGGATGCCGGGAACACCGGGGACACCGGGTGCGCACCGACCGCGGGACGCCAGGGGCCTGGGCGGTGACGGCCTGCCCGAGGAGCTACGGACCGCGGACTGGGAGGCGGAGCAGCGGACGGCCCTGCTGGAGCGGCAACGGAGGCTGAACGAGTCCACCGAGTCGACGGTGGCGTGAGATGGCGCGCCACCACGACGGCACCGGGCCCGGTGCCGGCTCCGCCGCCGACGGCCGGGACGGGCGGCAAGGCGGCGGGGTGCCGGACGGGCTGCTGGTGGGCCTGCTGGGCTTCCTGCTCGGCCTGACGCTGCTGGTCTGGACGGCCACCGGTCTGGCGGGCCTGCTCACGCACGGCGGCTGGCCGGAGAACGTGAGCTTCACCCGTACGCCGATGGCCATGCGCGAACTCGCGTCAGCCCCGCACGACCTGCCGGCGGCCTGGCCCGAGACCCCGCCGGGAGAGCTGTCCGGATACGGGCTCTTCTGGGGCCTGTTGATAAGCCAGCTGATGGTGCTGACCGTGCTGACGGTGTTCGTGCTGGGCGTGACGGCCCGTTACCGCGTCGTACGGGCACGTCGCCGGGAACAGGCGGCCGCGGCGGCGATGACGCCGGGAGGACCGGTGAAGGCGGCGGAGCCACCGCGCGGGACGGCATGGGAGGCGACTCCCGTCGCGAAGCCGACGGGGACGGCGGGGCAGGGGCCGACGGGACCGGAGCCGCCGGGGACGGCGGGGCCGCGTACCGCCACCGACCCACCCACGACCGTCACAAGCGCCACGACCGCCTCCTCCGTGACCGGCGCGTCCGCCGCACCCTCCGCAAGTCCCGAACCCCTCGCCGCTCCTGTCACCCCCACATCCGCCGGACATCCAGCCCTCCTCGCGCCCCCCATTGCGCACGCATCTCACGTATCCTCCGAGCCCTTCGGGAACGCCGCCTCCTTCCCGACCCTCCCCGGTGTGCGCTACGGCGATGCCGCCGCCCGCCGTCCCACCGCCCTCCAGGCCGTGCTGGACGCCGCCGGCCCCGCCCTCGTCGTCACCTCCGACCCCACCCTCTGGGCGGAGACGAAGGACGCGCGGGCCAAGCTCGGCCCCGTACTCCTCCACGACCCCGGCCACCGGTGTGACACGCCGGCCCGGCTCCACTGGTCCCCCGTCACCGGCTGCGAGGACCCCGGCGCGGCGGGCGAGCGCGCGGTCGCGCTGCTCGCCCCCGTACGCCCGCACGCCCTTCTCGACGCGGCCGTCGCCGACACCGCGGAGACCCTCCTGCGCTGCTGGCTGCACGCGGCGGCCGTGGACGGCCGACCGTTCAAACAGGTGCACCGCTGGGCGCAGGGCTCTGGGGCGCGGGACGCCGTACGGATCCTGCGCACCCACCCCAAGGCGGCGTCGGGGCTGGCGGGCCTGCTGGAGTCCGCGCTCACGGCCTATCCCGAACGGCGCGACCAGGCACAACAGCTGACGGCCCGTGCGCTGTCCGCGCTGTCCTCGGTCCACGTCCGGGAGGCCTGTACGACAAACCGAACCGATTCGCTCGCGTTGGATTCTTTCGCGCGCGAAGGGGGCACGCTTTATGTGGTGGGCGAGCCGATCGAGGATCCGCGCTCCCGCCCGGGTGCGATGCCGCTGCTCACCGCACTCGCCTCGTACGTGGTCGAGCACGGCCGCCGCATGGCCGCACGGTCATCTGACGGTCGGCTCGACCCACCAATGACGCTCGTCCTGGACGATGCCGCCGCCGTCGCCCCGCTCCCCCGCCTTCCGGAGCTACTGGCCACCGGTCAGGATCGCGGCCTGCCGACGCTGGCACTGCTCCGCTCCCGCCAACAGGCCAAGGACCGCTGGCCCCAGCACGACCTGCCGGAGCCGCCGCCCCTCCCGCCGACGTCCGCGGCGCCCCGCTGAACCACCGAGCACGCGTGCGGCACCCCTGATCCCCTCCGCGCCCGCCGCACTTCCCCGGTACTACGCCCCGTACGCACTCAGCTGCGCGCGGAAGCTGCTCCAGCGGAAGGGTTCGGCCGGGCCGCCCAGTTGGTACGCGGGGGCCATGCCTGGGACAGGGCGGTCAGGCTACACAGCCTGACCGCGCCCAGCCCGACCGCGGCCGCCGCATGGCCGCACGGTCATCTGACGGTCGGCTCGACCCATTTCTGTCGCAGTGATGCGGCGGCGGTGATGAGTGCGGTGACGTGGTCGCGGTGGTCGTCGTCCCGGCGGGCGATGAGGATCCGGCTCGGTCCCGCGTCGGGGACAGGGATGCATACGATGCCCGAGGGCACGGGCGTGATGAGCGAGCGGGGCAGGACGGCGACGACGCGGCCGATCCGGACCAGAGCGGTGAGTTCACTGGCATCGGCAATCTCGGGACCGCTCCCGCCGCCGGGGACGCCCGGCCACCGCGGGAAGACCTCGTCACTGAGGTCGCTCAAGGCGACACTGTCGCGCCCGGCGAGCCGGTGTTCTCCGGGGAGGACGGCCACCCGGTCCTCGACATGGAGGGTCTCGGTGGCCAGCCCGCCAAGGTCATCGAACGGGGCGTAGAGCAGGCCCGCGTCGGCGCGCCCGTCGCGCAGATGATCGGTGCGGTCAGTGGCGCCGCTGAAGAGGATGTCGACCCGTCGTGCGCCGGGCTGCTCCGCGTAGGCGGCGAGGATTCCGGAGAGCAGGTTCGCGTCCCCTCCGGGTTTGATCACGAACCTGAGCGGTGCGTCGTCGGCGGCGCGCTGAGCCTTCTGCACGGCGACCGTCATCGCGTTCAGCGCATGCCGTCCGTGCTCCAGCAGGGCCGCGCCCGCGGGTGTCAGCACGACGCTGCGGCTGGTGCGGTCGAAGAGAGTGACGCGCAGCCGGGACTCGACGCGCTTAATGGTTTTCGACAGGGCGGGCTGCGCGACGGCGAGCCTGTCGGCGGCACGGCCGAAGTGCAGTTCCTCGGCGACGGTGACGAAGTACCGCAGCTCCCTGACCTCCAACAGATCCATTCCTTCAGGTTATCGAATACCTGCGGAAGAGGTCTTGGACTCGGCCGGGCACCCGGTGGTCATATGGAGACATGATCCACCACACCATGTTCGTTCAGTTCACCGAACCGATTCCCGACGCCGACCTGAACCAGTACTTCGCGGACCTCGAAAAGGCCACGAGGGGTACCGGCGTGCTCCAGACGTTCGCCGCACAGCGCCACATCCCGGTCCCAGGCGAGGAGCAGATCCCGGCGTTCATCGCCACCGCCGTCGTCCAGCTCGGCGCCGCCGACGTGGAGGCGCTGGGGACCCTGTTCGCCGCGCCGGAGGTCGGCGAGGTCTTCGACACCTGGCGCACCCGCTACCCGTTCAAGGCGGCGTGGGCGAATCACGAGACGCTGGCGTGAGCGACTTCACCGGCAAGGTCGGCCTGGTCACCGGGGCCGGCAGCGGGATCGGACGTGCCATCGCGTCCGGTCTCGCCCGCCGCGGCGCGGCGGTGGCGGTCCTCGACCTGGACGAGGCCGCGGCGCACGAGACCGCCGAGGAGATCACCGGGATAGGCGGGCGTGCGATCGCCATCCGGGTCGACATCGCCGACGAGGACTCCGTCCGGTCGACGATCGGCCGGACCGTCGCCGAGTTCGGGCGGCTGGACCTGGCGGTCAACAACGCCGGTGTCCCGTCGAGCGGCCGGCAGCTGACCGGGATGCCGGCACAGGAGTGGGAACGCGTGCTGCGGATCAACCTGACCGGCACGTTCTTCTGTCTCAAGCACGAGATTCCCGCACTGCGCCGGGCAGGGGGCGGGGCGATCGTCAACATCGCCTCCGGCGGCGGCCTGCACGCCATCCCGCTGTCTCCCGCGTATGTGGCCGGCAAGCACGGCGTCGTCGGACTGACGAAGGCTGCCGCCGTCGACTACGCCGCCGACGGCATCCGGGTCAACGCGGTCGCCCCCGGAATGACCCGCACCGCGCACCTGGACCGGGCCACCGAGGGCACCGGGATGATCGCCCAGCACAAGGCACTCACCCCGCTCGGCCGTCTCGCCACCCCGGACGAGATCGCCGACGCCGCCGTCTGGCTGTGCTCGGACGAATCCTCCTACATCACCGGAACCACGCTGTCGGTCGACGGCGGACGCCGCACCTGACCGGCAGGAACAGGGCGACCGGACAATGCAGCGGATCATCGCTGTCGAGGAGCACATCGCCACCGATGCGTTCCTGGACACCGCCCACCGCCTCGACGTCGTTCCCGGCGAGCGCACCGAGATCGGACTCATGCGCATCGTCGAGCGACCGGGACCGGTCCGGGCAGCCCTGACGACTGGCTCGCCGACCTGGTACGAGCGCGCCCTCACCGCCGTCGGCGCGGACCGCGTCATGTACGCCATCGACGCGCCTTACGAAGACACCGACGACGCGATGGCGTTCCTCAGCAACGCGCCCCTCACAGACGCCCAACGGACATGCGTCAGCCACGCAACCGCCGAACGCATCTTCAACCTCCGCTGTCCGTCACCACGGGCCTCGCGGACGGCGGCGCGTACGCGGCGGCCACGTCCCCCGAGCGCGCGGCCCGAGCGCTGGAGGCCATCGCACCACGAGGCGGCAAGCACTCGCGGAGTTGCGTCGCCTCCTCGACGTCCTGCGCGAGGCTCCTGGGCCGACCGCCAGTCCCGGAGCGGCCACCTCGGCCGGACTCGCTCCGCAGCCCGGTCTCTACGTAGCGGGCCGCGCCGTACCGTCCCGTGAACGCAGGTATGCCCCGCACCGAAGAAACCTGGTTTCTTCAACACGGGGCATACCCACAACAATTGTTCGGCGGCGTCCTACTCTCCCACAGGGTCCCCCCTGCAGTACCATCGGCGCTGAAAGGCTTAGCTTCCGGGTTCGGAATGTAACCGGGCGTTTCCCTCACGCAATAACCACCGAAACACTATGAAGATAACAACCACCGGAAAACAACACGGCCGTTCGTTACTTCAGAACTAACACAGTGGACGCGAGCAACTGAGGACAAGCCCTCGGCCTATTAGTACCGGTCAACTCCACCAGTCACCTGGCTTCCATATCCGGCCTATCAACCCAGTCGTCTACTGGGAGCCTTACCCCCTCAAGGAGGTGGGAGTCCTCATCTCGAAGCAGGCTTCCCGCTTAGATGCTTTCAGCGGTTATCCCTCCCGAACGTAGCCAACCAGCCATGCCCTTGGCAGAACAACTGGCACACCAGAGGTTCGTCCGTCCCGGTCCTCTCGTACTAGGGACAGCCCTTCTCAAGACTCCTACGCGCACAGCGGATAGGGACCGAACTGTCTCACGACGTTCTAAACCCAGCTCGCGTACCGCTTTAATGGGCGAACAGCCCAACCCTTGGGACCGACTCCAGCCCCAGGATGCGACGAGCCGACATCGAGGTGCCAAACCATCCCGTCGATATGGACTCTTGGGGAAGATCAGCCTGTTATCCCCGGGGTACCTTTTATCCGTTGAGCGACGGCGCTTCCACAAGCCACCGCCGGATCACTAGTCCCGACTTTCGTCCCTGCTCGACCCGTCAGTCTCACAGTCAAGCTCCCTTGTGCACTTACACTCAACACCTGATTACCAACCAGGCTGAGGGAACCTTTGGGCGCCTCCGTTACCCTTTAGGAGGCAACCGCCCCAGTTAAACTACCCATCAGACACTGTCCCTGATCCGGATCACGGACCCAGGTTAGACATCCAGCACGACCAGAGTGGTATTTCAACAACGACTCCACCCATACTGGCGTACGGGCTTCACAGTCTCCCACCTATCCTACACAAGCCGAACCGAACACCAATATCAAACTGTAGTAAAGGTCCCGGGGTCTTTCCGTCCTGCTGCGCGAAACGAGCATCTTTACTCGTACTGCAATTTCACCGGGCCTATGGTTGAGACAGCCGAGAAGTCGTTACGCCATTCGTGCAGGTCGGAACTTACCCGACAAGGAATTTCGCTACCTTAGGATGGTTATAGTTACCACCGCCGTTTACTGGCGCTTAAGTTCTCAGCTTCGCCAACCCGAAAGTCAGCTAACCGGTCCCCTTAACGTTCCAGCACCGGGCAGGCGTCAGTCCGTATACATCGCCTTACGGCTTCGCACGGACCTGTGTTTTTAGTAAACAGTCGCTTCTCGCTGGTCTCTGCGGCCACCCCAAGCTCACACCGTAAAGATGATCACCCAGAATGGCCCCCCTTCTCCCGAAGTTACGGGGGCATTTTGCCGAGTTCCTTAACCATAGTTCACCCGAACGCCTCGGTATTCTCTACCAGACCACCTGAGTCGGTTTCGGGTACGGGCCGCCATGAAACTCGCTAGAGGCTTTTCTCGACAGCATAGGATCATCCACTTCACCACAATCGGCTCGGCATCAGGTCTCAGACACATGCACGACGGATTTACCTACCGTGCGTCCTACACCCTTACCCCGGGACAACCACCGCCCGGGCTGGACTACCTTCCTGCGTCACCCCATCACTTACCTACTACCACCTTGGTTCGACGGCTCCACCACTCCCCTCAACTCCGAAGAGATCAGGGCGGCTTCACGGCCTTAGCATTAATGGATTCGATACTGGGCGCTTCAAAGCGGGTACCGGAATATCAACCGGTTATCCATCGACTACGCCTGTCGGCCTCGCCTTAGGTCCCGACTTACCCTGGGCAGATCAGCTTGACCCAGGAACCCTTAGTCAATCGGCGCACACGTTTCCCACGTGTGAATCGCTACTCATGCCTGCATTCTCACTCGTGAACCATCCACCACTACCTTCCAGCATGGCTTCACCCGGCACACGACGCTCCCCTACCCATCACAGTCCCCGTTAGGAGTATGTACTGCAATGACACGACTTCGGCGGTACGCTTGAGCCCCGCTACATTGTCGGCGCGGAATCACTTGACCAGTGAGCTATTACGCACTCTTTCAAGGATGGCTGCTTCTAAGCCAACCTCCTGGTTGTCTCTGCGACTCCACATCCTTTCCCACTTAGCGTACGCTTAGGGGCCTTAGTCGATGCTCTGGGCTGTTTCCCTCTCGACCATGGAGCTTATCCCCCACAGTCTCACTGCCGCGCTCTCACTTACCGGCATTCGGAGTTTGGCTAAGGTCAGTAACCCGGTAGGGCCCATCGCCTATCCAGTGCTCTACCTCCGGCAAGAAACACACGACGCTGCACCTAAATGCATTTCGGGGAGAACCAGCTATCACGGAGTTTGATTGGCCTTTCACCCCTAACCACAGGTCATCCCCCAGGTTTTCAACCCTGGTGGGTTCGGTCCTCCACGAAGTCTTACCTCCGCTTCAACCTGCCCATGGCTAGATCACTCCGCTTCGGGTCTTGAGCGCGCTACTAAAATCGCCCTATTCGGACTCGCTTTCGCTACGGCTCCCCCACACGGGTTAACCTCGCAACACACCGCAAACTCGCAGGCTCATTCTTCAAAAGGCACGCAGTCACGACTGCATGTGCAAGCACACACAGCGACGCTCCCACGGCTTGTAGGCACACGGTTTCAGGTACTATTTCACTCCGCTCCCGCGGTACTTTTCACCATTCCCTCACGGTACTATCCGCTATCGGTCACCAGGGAATATTTAGGCTTAGCGGGTGGTCCCGCCAGATTCACACAGGATTTCTCGGGCCCTATGCTACTTGGGAAACGCACAAGCAAGCCGTACAGATTTCAGCTACGGGGGTCTTACCCTCTACGCCGGGCCTTTCGCATGCCCTTCGCCTACCCATACGGTTTCTGACTCACCGACCGGCCGGCAGACCGATCAAGCACGCTCCCACAACCCCACATACGCAACCCCTGCCGGGTCTCACACGTATACGGTTTAGCCTCATCCAGTTTCGCTCGCCACTACTCCCGGAATCACGGTTGTTTTCTCTTCCTGAGGGTACTGAGATGTTTCACTTCCCCTCGTTCCCTCCACACTGCCTATGAGTTCAGCAGCGGGTGACAGCCCATGACGACTGCCGGGTTTCCCCATTCGGACACCCCCGGATCACAGCTCGGTTGACAGCTCCCCGGGGCCTATCGCGGCCTCCCACGTCCTTCATCGGTTCCTGGTGCCAAGGCATCCACCGTGCGCCCTTAAAAACTTGGCCACAGATGCTCGCGTCCACTGTGCAGTTCTCAAACAACGACCAGCCACCCGTCACACACCACCCACAAGCGATGCTTCACCGGGACCGGCAAACTGAAGGACAACCACAACGGCCGCACCCTCAGACACCCAACAGCGCGCCCGACACAACCAGCCACGATCCCCACGTTCCACGCCGAAGCAGTACTAGTGAACATCCCAACCGACCATGCCGAATAGTCAACGTTCCACCCATGAGCAAACCACCGTCGAACACTCGCCGACGTAGTGGCCCTGGATTCCCCCGAAGAGGAACCGAGATGCTCCTTAGAAAGGAGGTGATCCAGCCGCACCTTCCGGTACGGCTACCTTGTTACGACTTCGTCCCAATCGCCAGTCCCACCTTCGACAGCTCCCTCCCCACAAGGAGGTTGGGCCACCGGCTTCGGGTGTTACCGACTTTCGTGACGTGACGGGCGGTGTGTACAAGGCCCGGGAACGTATTCACCGCAGCAATGCTGATCTGCGATTACTAGCGACTCCGACTTCATGGGGTCGAGTTGCAGACCCCAATCCGAACTGAGACCGGCTTTTTGAGATTCGCTCCACCTCACGGCATCGCAGCTCATTGTACCGGCCATTGTAGCACGTGTGCAGCCCAAGACATAAGGGGCATGATGACTTGACGTCGTCCCCACCTTCCTCCGAGTTGACCCCGGCGGTCTCCCGTGAGTCCCCAGCACCACAAGGGCCTGCTGGCAACACGGGACAAGGGTTGCGCTCGTTGCGGGACTTAACCCAACATCTCACGACACGAGCTGACGACAGCCATGCACCACCTGTACACCGACCACAAGGGGGACCCTGTCTCCAGGGTTTTCCGGCGTATGTCAAGCCTTGGTAAGGTTCTTCGCGTTGCGTCGAATTAAGCCACATGCTCCGCCGCTTGTGCGGGCCCCCGTCAATTCCTTTGAGTTTTAGCCTTGCGGCCGTACTCCCCAGGCGGGGAACTTAATGCGTTAGCTGCGGCACGGACGACGTGGAATGTCGCCCACACCTAGTTCCCAACGTTTACGGCGTGGACTACCAGGGTATCTAATCCTGTTCGCTCCCCACGCTTTCGCTCCTCAGCGTCAGTATCGGCCCAGAGATCCGCCTTCGCCACCGGTGTTCCTCCTGATATCTGCGCATTTCACCGCTACACCAGGAATTCCGATCTCCCCTACCGAACTCTAGCCTGCCCGTATCGACTGCAGACCCGGGGTTAAGCCCCGGGCTTTCACAACCGACGCGACAAGCCGCCTACGAGCTCTTTACGCCCAATAATTCCGGACAACGCTTGCGCCCTACGTATTACCGCGGCTGCTGGCACGTAGTTAGCCGGCGCTTCTTCTGCAGGTACCGTCACTCACGCTTCTTCCCTGCTGAAAGAGGTTTACAACCCGAAGGCCGTCATCCCTCACGCGGCGTCGCTGCATCAGGCTTCCGCCCATTGTGCAATATTCCCCACTGCTGCCTCCCGTAGGAGTCTGGGCCGTGTCTCAGTCCCAGTGTGGCCGGTCGCCCTCTCAGGCCGGCTACCCGTCGTCGCCTTGGTAGGCCATCACCCCACCAACAAGCTGATAGGCCGCGGGCTCATCCTGCACCGCCGGAGCTTTCAACCCTCCCCCATGCGAGGAAAAGTGATATCCGGTATTAGACCCCGTTTCCAGGGCTTGTCCCAGAGTGCAGGGCAGATTGCCCACGTGTTACTCACCCGTTCGCCACTAATCCACCCCGAAAGGCTTCATCGTTCGACTTGCATGTGTTAAGCACGCCGCCAGCGTTCGTCCTGAGCCAGGATCAAACTCTCCGTGAATGCTTCACCGG
Source organism: Streptomyces hebeiensis (assembly GCF_052983195.1). Taxonomy (NCBI): domain Bacteria; kingdom Bacillati; phylum Actinomycetota; class Actinomycetes; order Kitasatosporales; family Streptomycetaceae; genus Streptomyces; species Streptomyces hebeiensis. The sequence continues at coordinate 4,103,574 of NZ_CM129812.1, read as the reverse complement.
TCATCCGGTTCACACACACGAGAGCGGAACCGTCGGCCGGAATAAGACCGGACGGTCCACAGCATCCTCGCTGTGTTGTGTTTCAAAGGAACCTCAACCCAACCCCAAAGCTGGGGGAAGGTCGGGGTATCAACATATCTGGCGTTGACTTTTGGCACGCTGTTGAGTTCTCAAGGAACGGACGCTTCCTTCGTACTCACCCTCTCGGGCTTTCCTCCGGGCGCTTCCCTTCGGTGTTTCGTGTCTCCGACTCTATCAGACTCTTTCGTGTCCGATTCCCCGTCGGAGCGGGGTTTCGCTTTCCAGTTCTCCGCTTTCGCGTTTCCCTTTCCGGCGGTTCCGACTCTATCAGATCCCTGCGGGCCTGATTCCCAGTCAGCGGGTTGTGTCTTCCCGGCTGTTGCGCCGTTCCGACGTCCCAAACCCTAGCGGATTCCGTAGACGACTCATAATCGAGTCATTCGAAATCAATTTCGGCATGCCGAAATTGACCCCGGCCGGGAGTCGTACTGAGTGTTGGGTGCCGCGTCCGAGCGGCGGGAGTGGCTGTCGCAGAACCGTTCCAGCTCCATGACAACTCGAAGCACCTTACGGATCGGCTCAGGGCCTGTCAAACGAGGGTCGCCGTGTCCGCACGGCGACCCCGGCCCCGGGCCGTCAGTCCAGGTCCGTCAGCCGGCCGCCGGCGTCCGGCTGGGCGTGTTCCACCCGGCGCAGGAGCCGGATCAGCATCTCGCCGAGCACGCCCCGTTCCTCACCCGAGAGGTCCTGGAGCAGATCCTCCTCGAAGGCCGACGCCATCCGCATCGCCTCCAGCCACTTCGTACGGCCCTCGTCCGTCAGCTCGACGATGACGCGCACCCGATTGGTCTCGTCCCGGTCGCGCGTCACCAGGCCCTCGCCCGCCATGCGGTCGATGCGGTGGGTCATGGCGGCCGGGGTGAGACCGAGACGTTTGGCGAGCTCGCCCGGGCCCAGGCGGTAGGGGGCTCCGGAGACCACGAGGGTCTTGAGCACTTCCCACTCCGTGTTGCTGATGCCGAGGTCGGAGACCTGGCGGCCGTAAGCGACGTTCATCCGGCGGTTCAGTCGGCCGAGGGCCGAGACGATCTGCTCGACCTGGGGGTCGAGGTCTCGGAACTCGCGCTGGTACGCGGCGATCTGCTCGTCGAGGCTCGGCTCCTGGAGACCCGGCGCGGCGGGTTTCGCGGGGGTGTCGGACATCGGGGCAGTATGCCACGCCTCACGTGGCATTGAAGTCCTTCAATGTGTATTGTTGAGCCTCGAATTTTATCTTCGAAGTCTTCATCTTCAAGCTGTCGAGGCAGGTGAGTGTGACCAGGACGACGGGTACGGCGACGCGCGCGGCCATGCGCCGGATCCAGGCGGGGAACGCGCTGAGCGCGTTCGGGCTGGGGTTCACGGTTCCGTATCTCTATGTGTATGTGGCCCAGGTCCGGGGCCTGGGAGCGGGCACGGCGGGTGCCGTGCTCGCGGTGTTCGCGCTGGCGGCGCTGGTGGTGCTGCCTTTCACCGGGCGCGTCATCGACCGGCGCGGCCCGTTGCCCGTACTCGTGGGCGGCGCGGTGGCGGCGGCCGTGGGAGCCCTCGCGATGGGCGTGGCGGAGAACGTACCGGCCGTCCTGCCGGCCGCCGCCCTGCTGGGGGCGGGGACCGCGGTCATGCAGCCGGCGCTCGCCACGATGATCGTGTGGTGCTCCGGAGCGGATTCCCGCACCCGCGCGTTCGCCACGCAGTTCTTCCTGTCCAACCTCGGGCTCGGCGTGGGCGGGCTGATCGGCGGACAGATCGTCGACGAGAGCCGGCCAGGGAGCTTCACTCTCCTCTTCTCCGTCGAGGCCGTGATGTTCCTCGTCCTCGCCGCCGTGGCGCTGACCGTGCGGCTGCCGAGGCCGGCCCGTCTTACCGCCGCAGTTTCCCTGCCGGGCGCCGGAGACGGGGGCGGCGCGGCCGATGGCGGCGGGGACGGGGGCGGCGGGCTGCGGGCGCTGCTCCGTCATCGCGCGATGGTGCAGCTGTGCGGGCTCGGGTTCGTGATGTTCTTCGCCTGCTACGGGCAGTTCGAGTCCGGGCTGGCCGCGTACGGGACCGAGGCCGCCGGCATCGACCCCGCGACGCTGGGCATCGCGCTGGCCGCCAACACGGCGGTGATCGTGATCGCGCAGTTCGCCATCCTGCGGCTGGTCGAGCGGCGCCGGCGCAGCCGGGTGATCGCGCTGGTCGGTCTGGTCTGGACCGCCGCCTGGCTGCTGGCGGGGTACGCCGGGCTCGGGCCCGGGCTGGGCCTCGGTGGCCAGGACCTGGCGACGGTCGCGTTCGTCTCGACGTACGCCCTGTTCGGGCTGGGCGAGGCGATGCTGTCCCCGACCGTGGCGCCGCTGGTGGCCGATCTGGCGCCGCCGTCGATGATCGGGCGGTACAACTCGGTCTTCGCGCTGGTCAAACAGCTTGCCCTGGCGGTCGGGCCGGCGGTCGGCGGGCCGATGGGCGCGGCCCTGCACGGGCCGTACGTCGTGACGTTCGTGGTGTTCTCGCTGGGCGTCACCGTGCTGGCGCTGCGGCTCGGGCGGCGGCTCACGCCCGTACAGGACCAGCCGTTCCTCGCGGCGGGTTCGCGGGTCGTGGCGCGGCACCTGCCGGATCCGGACCCGGACACGACGAAAGCCGTCTCTCCCTGAGGAACCGCCCGGCCGGCCCCCTCACTCCGGCAGGGCGAATTCGCACCACACCGCCTTGCCGCCGCCCGGCGTCCGGCGCGAGCCCCAGGACGAGGCGATCGCCGCGACGATCGAGATGCCCCGGCCCGCCTCGTCCGCCGGTTCCGCGCGGCGGCGGCGCGGCAGGTGGTCGTCGCCGTCGGTCACCTCGATGATCAGCCGACGGTCGGTACGGCGGAGTCTGAGGAGCATGGGCGGGGTGCCGTGCTGGAGGGAGTTGGCGACCAGTTCGCTCGTGGCGAGCACCCCCAGGTCGCGCAGTTCCACCGGAAAGCGCCAGGAGGCCAGCACGCCCGTGGCGAAGGCGCGGGCGCGCGGGGCGGCTTCGACGCCGCCGAGCAGGTCGAGCGCCGCGTTGTGGAAGAGCTCCGCGTCGGCTCCGGTACGGGCCGGGTGCTGGAGCACGAGCACCGCGACGTCGTCGTCGTGGTCGGCGGCGATGCCGAGGGAACGGAGCAGCCGGTCGCAGACGACCTGGGGCGTGCCCTGCGCACCGGAGAGCGCGCGTTCCAGGGAGGCGACGCCTTCGTCGATGTCCTCGCCCCGGCGTTCGACCAGACCGTCCGTGTACAGGACGGCGGTGGAACCGGGCGGGAGGGGGATCGAGCCCGAGGTGTGCAGCCAGCCCCCGGTGCCGAGCGGCGGTCCCGTCGGCTCCTCGGCGCGCCGGACCGTTCCGTCCTCGCTCCGTACGAGGATCGGCAGATGGCCGGCGGACGCGTAGACGAGCCGGCCCTCGTTGGGGTCGTGGACGGCGTAGACGCAGGTGGCGATCTGGTTGGGGTCGATCTCGGCGGCGAGTCCGTCCAGCAGTTGGAGGACCTCGTGCGGCGGCAGGTCGAGCCGGGCGTAGGCACGGACGGCGGTGCGCAGCTGGCCCATGACGGCCGCGGCGCGGACGCCGCGGCCCATGACGTCGCCGATGACCAGGGCGGTACGTCCGGCGCCGAGCGTGATCACGTCGTACCAGTCGCCGCCGACGGCCGCGTCCGCGCCGCCCGGCTGGTACGTGGCGGCCACGCGCAGGTCGTCGGGCTGCTCCAGCTCCTGCGGGAGGAGGGAGCGCTGGAGGGTGACGGCGGTCTGGCGGTGCCGTCGTTCGCTGGTGCGCAGCCGTTCGGCGGCCTCGGCGTGGTCCGTGACGTCGGCGGCGAAGACGAGCACACCGCCGGTGCCCTGGCAGTCGACGGGGGTGCAGGTGATGGTGTACGAGCGTTCGCCGCGCGGGGCGGGCGGCCGCGGGTGGTGTCCGGCCCTGCGGTCACGCTCCTGCTTGCGATCGCGATGGTGCTTGTGGTCGTCGTCCTGCTTGCGGGCGGCGGCCGGCCCGGGGGCCGGATCCGGCTCCGGAACGCCGTCCGGGGACGACGTGGACGGCTTGCTCGACGTGGCCGGTTTGGCCGGTTTAGCCGGCTTGCCGTCGGGGGACGCGTCGGCCGATTCCCGGTGGCCGCCCGGCTCGTGGGGCTGCGCCGGGGAGAGGACCTTGACCTTGCGGGACTTGACCGTACGGGGCCTGCCGCTGCGCAGCACCTGGTCCAGGAGCGGGAACAGGCCGAGTTCGGCCAGCTCGGGGCAGCACCGCGCCGCTGTGCCGCCGGTGGCTCGCGGTCCGAAGGCCGCCGCGTAGGCGTCGTTCACATACGCGATGCGGTGATCCGGACCGTACACGAGTGCGACAAGGGCAGGCAGGCCGTCGAACAGTTCGCGTACGGCGAGGGATTCCAGCGCCGGGACGTCCGGCTCCGGGTCCGGATCGGGCCCGGCCCCGGGCTGCCGCTCGTACTCACCACGGGCCGCCGGCACGGCGCCGCGGCCCGTCCGCGCCGCGGCGCGGCGCTGTGTACCGGGGAGCCGGGCGCTCCAACGCGTGAAGTTCACGGATTCTCAGCCTCATGGTGTCGTGTCGCTGCGTGGGCGGCGTAGGCGGTACTGCGGTTCCGCGTACCGCGGGGCTTCTGCTGGTCGTTCGGAGGGGCCGGCGGATCACTCTGTGCAGGTAGGAGCCCACCTATGGTCACACGTCCGGTGAGGCCCGGCCCGCGGGCGGGAGGTCGGTCGTACCCACGAGGCCGGAGCCGGGTCCGGTCGTACGTGCCGACCGGGCCCGTGCCTCACGTGTCGTCCGTGTCGTTCCTGTCCTTGGGACGTTCGCCGCCCGCGGCGAGCTTGAACTCGGCGCGCGGGTGTTCCAGCGAGCCGAGGGAAACGATCTCCCGTTTGAAGAGTCCGGAAAGAGTCCATTCGGCGAGGACTCGGGCCTTCCTGTTGAAGGTGGGAACGCGGCTGAGGTGGTAGACGCGATGCATCAGCCAGGCCGGATAGCCCTTGAGCTTACGGCCGTAGACATGCGCGACACCCTTGTGGAGGCCGAGCGACGCGACCGAACCCGCATAGGCGTGACGGTAGTCCTGGAGGGGTTCGCCGCGCAGGGAAGCCAGGATGTTTTCGGCCAGAACCTTTGCCTGCCGTACGGCGTGCTGCGCGTTGGGGGCGCACTCCTTGCCGGGCTCGTCCGAGGTCAGGTCGGGTACGGCCGCGGCGTCACCGGCCGCCCAGGCGTGCTCGACGCCTTCGACGCCGAGCCGTGCCGTACAGCGCAGCCGGCCGCGCGCGTCGCGGGGCAGATCGGTGGCGGCGAGGACGGGGTGCGGTTTGACGCCCGCGGTCCACACGACCGTACGGGTCGGGAAGCGGGCGCCGTCGCTCAGGACCGCCACCCGGTCCTCGCAGGAGTCGAGGCGTGTGTCGAGCCGTACGTCGATGTTGCGGGCGCGCAGCTCGCGCACGGTGTACCGGCCCATCTCCTCGCCGACCTCGGGCAGAATCCGTCCGGTGGCCTCGACGAGGATCCACTTCATGTCCTCGGGCTTGACGTTGTGGTAGTACCGCGTGGCGTAGCGGGCCATGTCCTCCAGCTCGGCCAGCGCCTCGACACCCGCGTAGCCGCCGCCCACGAAGACGAAGGTCAGGGCGGCGTCCCGGACCGCGGGGTCACGGGTGGAGGAGGCGATGTCCATCTGCTCGATGACGTGGTTGCGCAGGCCGATGGCCTCTTCGACGCTCTTGAAGCCGATGCCGTGGTCGGCCAGGCCGGGGACCGGCAGCGTACGGGAGACGGAGCCCGGGGCCAGCACCAGCTCGTCGTAGCGAAGTTCGACGGTGCCCGCGCCCTCCGCCTCGGTGCCGAGGGTCCTGAGGGTGGCGGTGCGGCGTGCGTGGTCGATGGCGGTGGCCTCGCCGATGAGGACGGTGCACCCGGGGAGCACGCGACGGAGGGGGACCACGACGTGGCGGGGCGAGATGTTCCCGGCGGCCGCCTCGGGGAGGAACGGCTGGTACGTCATATAGGGGTCGGGCGAGACGACGACGATCTCCGCTTCATCATGTGCGCCGTGCTGCCCCGGCCGACCGTGTTCTCTGCCCCCCTTGTCCCCGCTCCTGCTCTTCCTCCCCTTGGCTTTGAGCTTCCGCTGGAGGTGCAGGGCGGTGTACATCCCGACGTAGCCGCCGCCGACGACGAGAACGCGTGCTCCGGGCGCTGGTGCGGGGGTCGTCCCCTCGGAGATCTCAGCCTTCACCATCCCATGAGGCAACGGGCCCCGGTGTTTGTCCACAGGCACGACAGATTGTGTGACCGGAGGCCGCGGCGGGCGGCGGGCGGGGAAGGGCCCGGGGCTTTCGGCAGGGGCGCAGGTCAGCGGGGCGGGCGGGAGCGGTCGCCGGGGGTGGAAAGGCGTCTTGCCGGTCCTGGTCCGATCGGGGGGCACTATGTGCGGAACTACCCTCTTCTGAATTGCCCCGGGCTCAACTATGTTCGTATGTCGTCGGAGTGTCCAGCCTCCGACCGGTCCGGCAGCGTGCTGCCAGGACTCAGGGCGGGGAGTCTCCGGGGGGAGACATCATGTACCGGGGGAACAATGACACGCATTCAGGATTTACAGGGCCAGGCCGTTGTCGGCGCGGTGAGCACGTCCGGCGCCGGGCGGACGGGCGGCGGGGGGACCGGAGTCGGCGGGGCCGGGGCCGCCGTCGGCCGGTCGGCACCGCTGCGCGTGGACGCGCAGCGCAATCTGGAGCATGTTCTGCGGGCCGCCCGTGAGGTGTTCGGCGAACTCGGGTACGGGGCGCCGATGGAGGACGTGGCGCGGCGGGCCCGGGTCGGGGTCGGCACGGTCTACCGGCGCTTCCCGAGCAAGGACGTGCTGGTCCGGCGCATAGCAGAGGAGGAGACGTCCCGGCTCACGGACCAGGCGCGGACGGCCCTGGGACAGGAGGACGAGCCGTGGCCGGCGCTCTCCAGGTTCCTGCGTACGTCGGTGGCGTCGGGCGCGGGCCGGCTGCTTCCTCCGCAGGTGCTGCGGGTGGGTGTGGACGGCGAGGACACGGCGGAGACCGGCGGTCCCTCGGCGGGCGGGCTGCGCGACGTGCCCGAGGAGGCGCGGGTGCCGCAGCAGCGGCAGGCCGGTCAGCCTGATCTGCGCGTGGTCGGCCGACCAGGCCCGGACACGCCGGCCGATGACCCGGGCGCGGTGGAACTGCTGGACGTCGTGGGCCAGTTGGTGGACCGGGCGCGGCAGGCGGGTGAGCTGCGGGGTGATGTGACCGTGGCGGACATCCTGCTGGTGATAGCCACGGCCGCGCCCTCGCTGCCGGACGCGGCGCAGCAGGCGGCGGCCTCGGCGCGGCTGCTCGACATCCTGCTGGAGGGACTGCGGCCCCGACCCGCGTGAGCCGTGCTCGTCGGATCGGCCGACCCGCGTGAGCGGTGCGGACGCCCCCCGGCAAGGGGGCGTCGTCGAACTGAATGTCAGATGAGGGGCGTTGACCATTCCCCGGAAGGGTGAAGGTCAAAGCTCCTTCTCCGGAAACGTCCCCGGACGAGTGGTTGCGGGCTCGAAGGGCTGGGCCGCGCGACGCACTGTGGCACGCTGACCCGATGTTGGGGTCAAAGCGCGCGTGAAGTGTGCGTGGGTGCGTTACGGGGGCTTCCGCGATGAGCGGTGACGGACGGGACGAATCGCTCGGTGGCGGCGGGGACGCACGGAGGGCGCCGGACCGGCAGGTGCCGAGCCAGGGCGGACGGGGACGAGGAAGCGGGACCCCGGGCGCGGGCGGGGGCGACGCCGGGGCCGGTGCCGGTGTCGGGGCCGGTGTCGGCTCCCGGGCGGAAGGTGACTCATGGGCGACGGACACCTCACGGGCCGTCGGACTTCCGCCGTCGGACGGCGAGTTGCTGCAGCGGATGCGCGACGGCGACGACAGCGCGTACGCGGAACTGTTCCGTCGGCACTCGAACGCCGTGCGCCGGTACGCCCGTACCTGCTGCCGGGACGCGCATACCGCCGACGACCTGACGGCAGAGGTCTTCGCCCGCACGTTACAGGCCGTACGGGGCGGTGCGGGGCCCGAGCAGGCGGTGCGGGCGTACCTGCTGACGACCGTACGGCGGGTGGCCGCGAGCTGGACGAGGTCCGCCCGACGGGAGCAGTTGGTCGAGGACTTCGCGGTGTTCGCCGCGCAGTCCGGCCGCGCCTGTGAGGTCTCCGAGGCGGAGACGACGGACCTGGGTGCCGAGGTGCTCGCGATGCGCGAGGCCGAACGCTCGATGGCGGTGCGGGCGTTCCGGAGCCTGCCCGAGCGCTGGCAGGCGGTGCTCTGGCACACGACGGTCGAGAAGGAGTCGCCGAGCGAGGTCGCGCCGCTGTTCGGGCTGTCCGCCAACGCCACGGCCGTCCTGGCCGGCCGGGCGCGCGAGGGGCTCAAGCAGGCATATCTGCAGGCGCATGTGAGTGCCGCCCTCACCTCGGGGGGCGACTGCGCCCGGTACGCCGACCGGCTCGGGGCGTATGCCCGGGGCGGCCTGCGGACACGCGCCGAGCGCGGGCTGCGCAAGCATCTGGCGGAGTGCGCGAAGTGCCGCCTCGCGGCGGGGGAGCTGGCCCAGGTCAACAGCGCCATCCCGGCGCTGCTGCCGGTCGCGGTGATCGGCTGGTTCGCCGCCGGTTTCTCGCTCAAGGCCGCGGGAGCCGTGGCGGGCGGTGTCGCGGGAGCGGCGGGAGCGGGTGCCGCCGCCGCGGCGACGGGAGCCACCGGTGCGGTGGCAGGGGCTTCGGGCGCGGGCGGTGCGGCCGGGGCCACGGGGGCGGGCGGGGCCACGGGAGCGGGCGGGGCCACGGGAGCGGGTGGGGCCGGTGGGGGCGCTTCCGGCGGAGGGCAGGGTGGCGCCGCCGTGTCGGAGGGGATCGGTGCCCCGCTGAAGGCGGGGATCGCCGGGTTGGTGGCGGTCGCGGCGACCGCCGGGCTCGTCTACGCGCTGGTCAGGGACGCCGAGCAAGCCGCGCCGCCGAAGGCGAGGCCGCCGGTCGCGCAGCCCGTCGTCCCGCGCTCCCCCGTGCCCGGGCCGCCCGAGCCGGCCGAACCTGCCGCGCCCCGGCCCGGGCCGAGTGAGGCGCCTCCGACCCCTCCTTCCACGAAACCCGCGCCGTCCACGGCCCCGAAGCCGGCGCCGCCCCCGGCCCCGGTGGCCGCGTCGGCTCCACCTCCGAAGGCGTCACCGCCCGCCGGTGCGCCGCCGGCGCGGCCACCGGCGTCCCCGGCCCCCGGGCCGATGGTGCCGCCCACCCCCGCGCCCGGCTCCCCGCCGAGCCCGGAGCCACCGCCGCCCACGTCGGCCGAGTACCGACTGAGCCTGCTGGCGTACGCGGTCCTCGGCGACGGCACCGAACCGGAGGCGCGGCCGGACGGCGGCGGCCGGCTCCGGCAGCGGGTCGGCCTGTCGGTCGGCGGCGTCCGCATCGGTCACGGCGCGACCATGCGGGCCGGGTCGTCCGTCACCGTCGACCTCGACCGCCCCCGTGCCGCGTACACGGCCTCGATCACAGTGGACGGCCCGACGCCCGTGCCGCGTCAGCCCAGGTCCGCCCGGTAGCGACGCGTCCTGGTGCGGTCCGGCGCAAGGCGCCGGACCGGCCCCGTAGTGGCCTGCTCGTCGGTTCGGCAACGCCGCGGCCGGCCGTGCCGGGGCGGCGAGTGGAGCGAGCCCGGGCTGACGCGGCACCAGGCACCGGTTCCGCGAGCTTCTCCGTGTACGGGGGACGGCGGGCGGCCGTGGCGGTCGCCCGTCCCGCGCTCCCGACGCCCGCGGCCGCGTTCACCCGTGCAGCGACGGCCTCGGCACCACTCCGCCCGCCACCGCGCGCTGCCTCGGCGCCGCCGTCCCCGTCCAGCAGGTGCCGCGCCGCGCCAGCAGCCGCCGCAGCCACAACTCCGTGGAGACCAGGTCCGCGATCCCGTCCAGCGGGACCGGTTCGCCCTCCGCCGCCGCGCGCAGCGCCTTGCGTACGACACGGGCCTCCACCAGGCCCGCGTCCGCCAGCAGCGGCGCGTCGAAGAGGGTGATCAGCGCGCCGACGGCCGCCCGCAGGCCCGTGTGGGCCGCCGCGGCCTCGCTCGGGCGGGACGTGGCGCCCCAGCCCGGCGGCAGGTCGTGGATACCGGCTCCGGCGAGCACGGTGCGCAGGATCTCCGCGCGGGCGCCCGGCTGGACCCGCAGCGCCTCGGGGAGCTCACGGCAGGCCCGTACGACCTGGTTGTCCAGGAAGGGGGCGTGCAGGCGCTGGCTGCGGATCTCCGCGGCCTGTTCGAAGACCCGGTGGTCGGCGGCGTGGCGGGCCAGCGCGGCGCGGGCGCGCGCCTCGCCGGGGCGCTGGACGGAGGTCGGCCGGGTCGCCGCGCCCGTCAGCCGAACCGATACTTCGGCGAGCGCCTCACCCGTCAGCCAGCGCGCGGCGGGCCCGGGTCTCGACCAGGTCATGGCGGCCAGCGAAGCGCCCAGCGGGCCGTTCGCGGCGGCGGACAGCGGAGCCCTGTTGGCCTCGGGCAGCCGGGCGGCGGCCTCTTCGAGGCCGGTGCGGTACGGCGTACGCGCCAGGCGCCGGGCGGCCCGGTAGACGGTCAGCGGGATGAACACCGAGGCCGGCGAGGGTCTTTCGGCCCGGGCGAGCGCGGTGACCGGCTGCAGCAGGTGGCGTCTGCGCCGGTCGAGCAGCAGATCGGCCAGGCGCGCGGGGTGCGCGTCGAGCACTTCGCGCGCACCCCCGCCGGTGAAGTGGTCGGCGCTGCCCGCAGCGAGCCGGCGGCGGTGCCGTTCGGCGGTGACCAGGGACGGCCCCGGCTCGTCGGTGAGCGGTCCCTCCAGTTCGGCGTACGGGAGCGCCTCGTCGCCCGCCGGGACGACGACGTGGTGCAGCCGGGGGTTGGCGGCCATGACGCGGGCCCGTTCCAGTTCGGCCTCGTCGTGTCCGGCGGAGGACAGGTCGTTGAAGGTGACGGCGAGCAGCCGTTCCCCGGCGCCCGTGCCGTGCCCGAGGACGGTGCCGGGCGCGCCGGGCAGCCCGGCGGCCAGCAGCGCGAGGGTGGCGGACGCGCTGCCGCCGGACAGGTCCGCGCCGATGCCCGGCACCGGCGCCCCGCGCGCCGCGCGCCGGTCCGCCGGGCCCATGCCGGGGACGGGCCCGGGGTCGGGCGGCAGGGTCGTCTCGGGCGCGTGCCGGGGCGCCAGGAGCCTGGCCCGTACGGCGTCGACGAGCGCGTCCCGTACGCCCTCGACCGCCAGGTCCGGGTCCCGCTGGGGGCCCGCGACGGCGAGCGAGGCGACCGGTTCGTAGCCGGTGATCTCGCGCGAGCCCTCGCGCAGGACCAGCGCGTGGCCCGGCGGGATGCGCTTCACGCCCTCGTACGGGGTGGAGTCGCGCAGCGCCTCGGGGGTCTCGGGGCAGGCCAGCAGCGCCGCCAGGTGCCCGATGTCGAGCTGGGCCTCTATCAGGTCGGCCAGGGGCAGGGCGGCCGTCGCGTACGCCGTGCCGTTCGCCCAGGGCGTGTAGAAGACGGGCCGGGCGCCGGCCAGGTCACCGACGACGGTGACCCGACGGCCGATCTGGGCGACCGCCGTGTAGCTGCCCGGCCAGGCGGTCAGATGGCGCAGCGCCCCGCCGCGGGCCGCGAACAGGCCGACCCGCAGCTCCTCGTCACCGGCCCCGCACGAGCCGAGCACGGCGAGCCGGGTGAACTGGTCGACCGTCACGACCCGTACCTCGTCGGGCCGCCAGTCGCCGACGGCCCACAGCGGGTCCGGGTCGCCCCACAGGAGCTGGGAACCGACCGGGTGCACCGTGCCGCCGCCGTCGCCGATGTCGTCCACCGGGCCGACCGATCCGGCCGTCCCGAAGCGCGCGGCGATACTGCTCCACCCCACCAACCAGCGCATCGCCGCCTCCACGTTCGCGCGTCCACAGCCTGTGGACGAGGCCGTGCGTCACGTCACCGGCGCCGGCGCGTCCACCGCGTCGACCGGTCCCGCCACGTCCGTCGCTTCGACCGAACCGCCGCGTACGACGATCCCGCCGTGTCCGCCACGTACAACGGTCCCGACGTGTCGTCCGTGCCGTCGCGTCCGCCCCGTCCGTCATGTCAGCCTCGGCTGCCGGGCCGGACCCGAGCCCGTACCGGAGCCGTTCGGGAACATGCTGCCATGACAACAGCGCACAGGAGGGGCTACGGAAGCGCGGGTGACGAGAGGAATGCGCCCCTGGCATTCGCCACATGGCGAAGACATGACCCTCGCCCGATGGGCATGATTCGGCCAATCTCCGTGCCGCGCACGGCGCTTCGACGCCGGCGCGCGCTCGGTCCGGAAGGCGCGGCACGCCTCCCGGACCGATCCGCCGCCCGCGGGGATTGGGGCGGCGGTATCCCCCAGCCCACTGGTTCCAGTACGCAGTGGGCCGACCCACGCAGGTCTCATGGAAGCGCCCCCTCTTGATCCAGGTGAAGAGCGCACGGCCGGGCGCACGGCCACACAGGCGGAGCACGGGGCCCCGGTAAGGGCCCCGCGGCCCCGCGACGCCCCCCGGAGGCACGGACAACAATCCCGCCATACGGAAGTCCGCCCCTTAACGGTCGGGATGTGTCGAACTACGCTGGGTTTACGAATGCCGCGCGCCTATGCCGCGGACGCGGCGGCCGTCTGTGTCGAGGGGTGGCGCATGTCCAGGGAGCAACGCGGGCCGAACGAAAAACTCGGCACTGTTCTCGCCCTCGCGGGAATCAGCAACGCCGGCCTCGCCCGAAGGGTCAACGACCTCGGCGCCCAGCGCGGTCTGACCCTTCGTTACGACAAGACGTCGGTGGCCCGCTGGGTGTCCAAGGGGATGGTGCCGCAGGGGGCGGCGCCGCATCTGATCGCGTCCGCGATCGGGGCGAAACTGGGACGCCCCGTCCCGCTTCATGAGATCGGCCTCGCCGACGCGGATCCGGCCCCCGAGGTCGGGCTGGCCTTCCCGCGTGACGTCGGGGCGGCGGTGCACGCGGCGACGGAGCTGTACCGGCTGGACCTCGCGGGCCGGCGCGCGGGCAGCGGGGGCATCTGGCAGTCGCTGGCCGGATCTTTCGCAGTGAGCGCTTACGCCACTCCCGCCTCTCGCTGGCTGATAACCCCCGCCGACTCCTCGGTGGCCCGGGACACGGCCGTCGCGGAGGCGGCGCAGGGAGCGCACGGCGGAGGCGCCGGGGGCAGCGGGGGCGGACCGGGCGCGGACGGCGCCGGTCCGGGCGCGGGAGGCGCGCAGGGGGAGATATCCGCGCTGCGCGTGGGCCACAGCGATGTCGCCAAGCTGCGGGAGGCCGCGTCCGACGCCCGCCGCTGGGACTCCAAGTACGGCGGCGGGGACTGGCGTTCGTCCATGGTGCCGGAGTGCCTGCGGGTGGACGCCGCGCCGCTGCTCCTCGGGGCGTACAGCGACGAGGTGGGCCGGGGCCTGTTCGGGGCGACGGCCGAACTGACCCGGCTGGCGGGCTGGATGGCCTTCGACACCGGCCAGCAGGAGGCCGCACAGCGCTACTACATCCAGGCCCTGCGCCTGGCCCGGGCCGCCGCCGACGTACCGCTGGGCGGCTACGTGCTCGCTTCGATGGCGCTCCAGGCGATCTACCGCGGCTTCGCGGACGAGGGCGTGGACCTGGCACAGGCGGCGCTGGAGCGCAACCGGGGCCTGGCCACGGCGCGCACGATGAGCTTCTTCCGGCTGGTGGAGGCGCGCGCGCACGCGAAGGCGGGTGACGCGGTGGCGGCCGGGGCGGCCCTGAAGGCGGCCGAGGGCTGGCTGGAGCGCTCGCGGGACGGCGACGCGGACCCGGCGTGGCTGGGCTTCTACTCGTACGACCGCTTCGCGGCGGACGCGGCCGAGTGCTACCGCGACCTGAAGGCACCGCGCCAGGTGCGGCAGTTCACGGAGCAGGCGCTGTCCCGACCGACGGAGGAGTTCGTGCGCTCGCACGGCCTGCGCCTGGTCGTCAGCGCGGTGGCCGAGCTGGAGTCGGGCAATCTCGACGCGGCCTGCGCGGCGGGCACGCGCGCGGTGGAGGTCGCCGGGCGGATCTCGTCGGCGCGGACGACCGAGTACGTACGGGACCTGCTGCACCGCCTGGAGCCGTACGGGGACGAGCCGCGCGTGGTCGAACTGCGCGAGCGGGCGCGCCCGCTGCTGGTGGCACCGGCGTAACGGGCGGGACGCACCGGCCCATCCGGCGGTGCCGGGCGTGCGCGACCGTCGGCACCGGGTCGTGCCCGGCCGTGCCCGGGGCCGCCCGGTCGCCCCGGCCGTGCCCGGGGCCGCCCGGTCGCCCCGGCCTTGCCCGGGGCCGCCCGGCCGACGGCTGAGGCACGACGGAGCGGCGCCACGGCTGCGGCGCCACGGCTGCGGCTCGACGGCTGTGATGCCACGGCTGCGGCTCGACGGCTCCGACCGCGTCGGGTCGCGCTCGATCGGCCACCGCCCGGTCGCCACACGGTCACCGCCCGGCCGCCGGACGGCCCCCGGCGGTCCGGCTCCCCCGTTTTCCTGTCGAACCGGCGCGCTCTCGGGTTTAAGCGCGTTGTCAGCGGGCCAGTGCACTATCGGGGTGGGAGGTGACGGCGATGGGCGGACGCGCCGGGTTCGACTGCGACGTGCTGGTGATCGGTGCCGGGATCATCGGTCTGTCGACGGCGTACGCCATCACTCGTGCCGCCCCCGGGACCCGGATCGTGGTGCTGGAGAAGGAGCACGGGCCCGCGCGGCACCAGACGGGCCGCAACAGCGGAGTGATCCACAGCGGGGTGTATTACCGGCCCGGCTCGCTCAAGGCGCGGTACGCGGTGCGCGGCGGTGCCGAGATGGTCAAGTTCTGCGCCGAGTACGGCATCGCGCACGAGATCACGGGCAAGCTGATCGTCGCCACGCGGCGGGACGAGCTGCCCCGGCTGCACGCCCTGGTCCAGCGCGGCCGGGAGAACGGGATCCCGGTGCGCGAGCTGGGCCCCGCGCAGATCACCGATTACGAGCCGCAGGTGCGCGGCCTCGCGGCCATCCACGTCGGCACGACCGGTGTGTGCGACTTCACGGCGGTCGCGCGCCGGCTCGCGGAGTCGGCGGAGGCGTCGGGCGCGTCCGTGCGGTACGGCGCGGAGGTCGCGGCCGTCGACCGCCGCCCCTGGGGCATCGCGGTCCGGACGGCGACGGGCCAGGTGGTCCGGGCCCGGGCGCTGGTGAACTGCGCGGGGCTGCACTGCGACCGGGTGGCGCGGCTGGCGGGCGACGAGCCGGAGATGCGGATCGTGCCGTTCCGCGGTGAGTACTTCGAACTGGCCCGGCCCGGTCTCGTCCGGGGGCTGGTCTATCCGGTGCCGGACCCGGCCTTCCCGTTCCTGGGGGTGCATCTGACCCGGGGCGTCGACGGACAGGTCCACGTGGGGCCGAACGCGGTTCCGGCGCTGGCCCGGGAGGGGTACGCCTGGTCCGACGTACGCCCGGCCGAGCTGGCCGGGACGCTCGGCTGGCCGGGCGCCTGGCGGATAGCCCGGAGGCACTGGCGATACGGGGCGGGCGAGCTGCACCGCTCCCTCTCGAAGCACGCCTTCGCCACGGCGGTGCGGCGGCTGCTGCCCGCGGTCGAGGACGCGGACCTGCGGCCGACGGAGGCCGGCGTACGCGCCCAGGCCGTGCTGCGGGACGGCACCCTGGCCGACGATTTCCTGATCGCCCGGCGCCCGCGCACGATCCACGTCCTGAACGCCCCGTCGCCCGCGGCCACCGCGTCCCTGCCCATCGGGCGCGAGGTGGCCCGCCGGACACTGGAGCTGCTGACCGCGGGCTGAGGAGGGCGACGACCGGAAGGGGAACGGGAGAAAGCAGAAGAAAGCTGGAGAAACAGGGGAAAACAGGGGGCGGCCCGGTCTCCGTAGAATCGGAAGCACTGTGGCCGAGCACGAGAAGACCGAGATGACTGACATGGCCGAGACGGCCCAGCCGACCGAGACCGGCCGACCGACCGGTGCGGCGCCCAGCGCCGGCGACCGGATGATGAGCCGGATGTTCCCGGACGGGTCCGGGCCCGCCGCCGATCCCGCCGGGTCGCACTTCGAGCGGCGCATCCGCAGTTTCCAGCCGCGTCGCAGCCGGGTCACCGCGGGCCAGGGCGATGCGCTGCGGCGGCTGTGGCCGGTGTGGGGCCTGGACATCGACGGGCAGCGGGTCCTGGACCTGGACGAGATGTTCGGGGGGCTGCCGGTCGTTCTCGAGATCGGCTTCGGGATGGGCGAGGCCACCGCGCGGATGGCCGCCGACGACCCCAACACCGGCATCCTCGCCGTCGACGTGCACACGCCGGGCCAGGGCAACCTGCTGGGTCTCGCAGAGCGCGCCGGACTCACCAACGTACGCGTGGCGAACGGGGACGCGATCATCTTGCTCCGCGAGATGGTTCCGTCCGCGTCCCTCGACGGACTGCGGATCTACTTCCCCGACCCGTGGCCCAAGAAGCGGCACCACAAGCGGCGGCTGATCCAGCGGGAGTTCCTCACGCTGGCGGCGGGAGCGCTCAAGCCCGGCGCCGTCCTGCACTGCGCCACCGACTGGGAGCCGTACGCCGAGCAGATGCTCGCGGAGCTCACGGCACACCCGGCCTTCGAGAACACCGCGCCCGGTGGCGGCTACGCGCCACGCCCCGCGTACCGTCCGCTGACCCGGTTCGAGGGACAGGGCCTGGAGAAGGGACATGTCGTGCACGACCTGCTGTTCCGCCGGACCGAGGGGCCACTCGCGGAGTGACCGGGACCCGTTGGCGGCGGACGCGTGAGCCCGGCCGTGCGCCTCTGGCGGTGCCCCTGGGCGCACGGCCCCAGGTGTGACCGAAGGCAATGGCGCTGGTCCGTCTCACGATGTCGGTCGTCACGATGTCGGTCGTCACGATGTCGGTCGTCACGATGTCGGTCGTCACGATGTCGGTCGTCGTCGTTAGGGTCGTCAGGTGTCAGAACCACATCCTCAACCCCCCGGCCCCACCGGTCCGCACGGCCGCCCGGAGATGCCCGTGTACGAGCGGCAGCTCCGGGACGGTGACCTGTGGGCCGCGGTGCCGGCCGCGGGCCGCGGGCGCTATCGGCCGCGCCGCGCGTTCTGGCGGCACGGAGCGTTCCGGGCCGCCGCCGTGTTCACGTTGCTGGCCCTCTGCGGGCTGCTGATCCTGGCGCTCGTGCGCGACGAGACCGGCACGCGCGGCTTCGTCGTGGGCCTCGGTCTGGCGGTCCTGCCGGTGCCGCTCCTCCTGGCGGCCTTCCGCTGGCTGGACCGGGTCGAGCCGGGCCCCTGGGCGAACCTGTGGTTCTCCTTCTCCTGGGGCGCCTGCGCGGCGGCCCTGATCTCGATCATCGCGAACTCCTTCGCGACGGAGTGGATCGCCACCGCCACCGCCGACCCGGCGAGCGCCGAATCACTCGGCGCCACGGTGATAGCGCCGGTCGTGGAGGAGAGCGCCAAGGCGGCCGGGGTCCTGCTCGTCTTCCTCTTCCGCAGGCGCGACTTCACCGGGCTCGTGGACGGCGTCGTGATCGCGGGCTTCACCGCCACCGGCTTCGCCTTCACCGAGAACGTGCTGTATCTCGGCAACGCCTTCGGCGAGGACGAGAACATGGGCCGCTCGGGTCTCGCCTCCGTCACGGTCGCGACCTTCTTCGTGCGGGTCGTCATGTCCCCGTTCGCACACCCGCTGTTCACCGTGCTCACCGGCATCGGATTCGGGCTGGCGGCAGCGGCCGCCGGGCGCCGCAGGGTCCGCCGGGTCGTCCTGCCGCTGCTGGGCCTGGCGCTGGCCATGGGCATGCACGCCCTGTGGAACGGCTCGACGGGCCTCTTCGGACCGTTCGGCTTCTACATCGTCTACGGGGCCTTCATGGCACCGGTGTTCGCGCTGCTGACCTGGTTGTCGATATGGACCCGGCAGCGCGAGCTGCGCACGATAGCGGCCGAGTTGCCCGCGTACGCCGCCGCCGGCTGGCTCGCCCCCGCCGCGGCGCACGCGCTCTCCTCGATGCGGGCGCGCACGATGGCACGTGACTTCGCGGGGCGGACGTACGGCGCGGCGGCGGCACGCTCGGTCGGGGAGTACGAGGCGTTCGCGACCTCACTGGCCTTCCTGCGCCACCGGGCCCACCGGGGCTCGGCGGAGCCGGACTTCGTGGCGCGCGAGCAGGAGCTGCTCCACCACCTGTGGCAGCGCAGGGACACGGCCGGGCCCGCGCTCACGTATGCGGCACGGGCCACGGGCCGGATGGCCGTACCGCCCCAGTACGTCGACTACGAGGACTACAACCCCTACCGCCATTAGCGGTGGGGGCCGGTGACGACTGGATGGCCGACTGCCGACTGCCGACGGACGGCACCGAGGGCCGAGGACCGGCGACCGGCGACCGGCGACCGGCGACCGACAGCAGACGGCCACGCGCCGGAGGGCCGGTCCGCGGTGTGCGGCCGGCCCTCCGGGGCGGGGACGTCGCTGTGGATCAGGAGGATCCGAGGATCACGGGGATCCGGGGATCCGGGGATCCGGGGATTACGAGGATCCGGGGATTCGCGGGATCAAGGAGTGACGCCCTTGCTCTGGAGCCAGGCCATCGGGTCGATGCCCGAGCCGCCCGCCGTGTGCACTTCGAGGTGCAGGTGCGCGCCGGTGACGTTCCCGGTCGCGCCGACCCGGCCGATGACCTCGCCCGCGGTGACCTTCTGGCCGGCGCTGACGGTCATCGAGGACTGGTGGGCGTACCAGATCTCCGTGCCGTCGTCGAGCTCCAGGACCGTCCGGTAGCCGTACGAGCCGGACCAGCCGGCCGACTTGATCGTGCCGCCGTGGACCGCCTTGACCGGCGTACCGGTCGGGGCGGCGAAGTCCAGGCCGGTGTGGTAGCCGGAGGACCACAGGGAGCCGGACTCACCGTAGGTGGAGGTCAGTGTGTACGAGGAGGTCGGCAGCGAGAAGCTGGCGGCCAGCTTGGCCAGGCGCTCGGCCTCCGCCTTCGCCCTGGCCTCCTCCTCGGCCTTCTTCTTCGCCTCGGCGGCTTCCTTCTCGGCCTGCGACTGCTGCTTGGCGGCGTCCGAGGCGGCCTTCTTGGCCGCCGCCGTCTCCGCGGCCGCCAGCCGCGCCGCCTCGGCCGCGGACTGCTGCTGCTCGGCCTGCTGGAGGATACGGGCGCGCAGCGCCTCGCCGGCGTCGGCGGTGCCCTGCTCCGCGTCCTCCGCGGTGAGCCCGGCGGTGGTGAGCGGCGCGCTCGCGAGGAGTTCGGTCTCGGAGTCGTCCGTCGCCAGCGAGCCCATGCCCGGCAGGGAGGAGGCGTCCGGAAGGTTGTCCGCGATGGCGTCGGGAAGGGATATGGAGACCGCGGGCTTGTCCTGCGCGGTGGCGATGCCACCCGCGCCGACGGCGGCGATGACGCCGACGCCGAGGACGGTGGAGCTGCGGGCCAGCCCGTTGCGCTTGCTGGTGACGCGGTGCCTGCCGCGGACGGGGCGAATGGATTCCGCGGTGGGATTCCACTCCCCCCACGTCGCCTCCGACTCCGTCGCGTCCGTCGCCGCGAAGGAGTGGGTTTCGATGGTGGCCGCGGGGGCAGGCTTGTTGGACGCCACTGGGGCGTGCTCCTTTCCTTCCTTCTCGCCTACCGGGTTAGCTGACGGGTTCGGAGCAGGAAGGTCTCCTACGGACGCTTCGGCCGCCAGGGCGGCAAAAGACGTCCGATTCACCCCATGTGGTGGTTCCCCGGTTCCTTGCGGGATTCGGCGCCGCGCACGGCGTCGTCTCTGGCGACGACTGGGACGACCGCGCTGCGTTATCGAACGTTAATAGACGTCGGGGCCTTATTCCAAGCTGTTCCCAGTGATCGTTAACAACTTCGCAACGGACGCACCAGCGCATACGCGGGCACAACAGGGCGAGTTGACCGCTCTTTGGGGACGACAACAAACCTGACGGTATGTCAACTGTTATGCGGAGGGAGATCTTTCGATTACGTACGGTGCCCATGGGTGCCCGATGGCGACTGCCGGCGGTCGGCGGTGCCCGGCAGTGCCCGGCTGTGCCCGGTGGCGGCAGCCGGGCGGCCCCGCGCGGTCCGACGGCGCCTCGCGATGCCCGTCGGTGTCCGGCGCACCGACCTGATCGTCACGGCGCCCCCGCCCGTCCGGTCCCCGCGGGCCGTCACAGCACGATCGGTATGGTCCGGCGGCGCTCCGTGGCCCCCTCGGGGGGTCTGGTGACCGCCAGCAGCGCCATGTCGTCCTGGCTGCCGCCGCCCGTGTGCACCCGTACGTCGTCGATCAGCGCCTGGAGCATTTCGTCGGGCCCCTGGAAGACCCGCCCGTCCAGCCGCTCGCTGGGGACGTAGAACACCCCCTGGGCGTTCCGCGCCTCGGAGAGGCCGTCCGTGTAGAAGAGCAGCGTCGCGCCGGGCGGGTACGCGGCCTGCTCGACCCGGTCCGGCCACCCGCCCAGCTCGCTCATCCCGAGCGGCAGCGCGGTGTCGCGGGGAGCCAGGGTCCGTACCGCGCCGTCGCCGTTCACGAGCAGCGGCTCCGGATGTCCTCGGTTCACCAGCCGGACGACGGCCCCGTCGGGCGGGATCTCGGCGAGGACGGCCGTCGTGAAGCCCTCGGCGGCGTCCAGCCCCTCCCGCCGCAGCATCTCGCGGGTCAGCGAGTGCTCCAGCCGGCGCGCGACCCCCTCCAGCGACGTCTCCTGCTCGGCGGCCTCCCGGAAGGCTCCGATGACGACGGCCACGGCCTCGACCGCCACCAGCCCCTTCCCCCGTACGTCACCGACCACCAGCCGCACCCCGTACGGCGTCTCCTGAACGGCGAACAGGTCACCGCCGATGAACGCGCCCTCCTGTGCCGCCTCGTACCGCGCGGCGACCCGCAGCCCGCCGATCCGCTCGGCGGGCCGGGGCAGCACGGCGCGCTGCGCGGTCTCGGCGATGATGCGGGCGGAGGCGAGGCGCTGACCGCTGCGGCGCACGACACCGTTGATGTACAGCGCGAGGCCGGCGACGACCAGGACGGTCAGCAGGCCGCTGATCCTCTGGGCCTGGTCCCCGGCACCGGCGTAGAGGTGCAGTCCCGACTCGGCGGCCAGCGCCGCCACGGCCACCAGCAGCGTGCCTCGCAGGGAGTAGAACGGGGCGGCGATCAGCGGGGCCGCGGCGAAGAGGGGGGACGCGGAGATGCGTGCGGGGGTGAAGTAGTCGTAGAGCGTCCCGGCGACGATGACGAGGGCGGGCAGGTAGCGCACGAGCCTGCGCCCGGCGGCGGCGCCCCGGCGGGGCCTCCGGGCATGACCGCCGCGTCCGCTGCCGGGGTTGTCGCCACGTCCGCCGCCGAAGCCACCGCCCAGACCACCGAGGTGGTGTCCGCCGAGGCCGCCGCGGTCGTCGCCCGAGCCCGAGCCCGAGCCCGAGTGGGCGCCCGATCCGGAGCCCGCGTTCGAGCCGGAGCCCGCCCCCGGGCCGGCTCCTGACCCGGTCCGCCCTGCCTGCCCGCGCGGCCCGCGCCCGGCGCGGCCCTCGTCCGGGCACGCGTCGGAGCCCCGCCCGCCCCCGGCGTTCGCACCGCCGACACGGCCGGCGCGTTCTCGCAGCTTCGTCAGCATCCCCACGAAAGGTCTCCTGCCGGTCCGCCTGCGGCTGCGGACGGTACCGCGCCCTGCCTATCCAGGCTGGCCGCTGTTCGCCCGAGCCGCGACCCGCCGTCCGCCGAGTGGGCGAAGCATCCAATACGTGGACAACGGGGCGGTCGGAAAACGACTGATGGAGCGGCCGGCCGGTCGGGGCCGCGGCGGGCGGCGCACCCATACGGGGCGGTGTGCGCCGGGACAACAGCGAAGGCCCGGATCCTCTGAGGATCCGGGCCTTCGCCCTACAAGTAGCGGGGACAGGATTTGAACCTGCGACCTCTGGGTTATGAGCCCAGCGAGCTACCGAGCTGCTCCACCCCGCGTCGGTGAACACAACTCTACGCCATCCTGAGCAAGGTCATGACCACATCCCGCCGCGGGCTGACGAAAGCCGCCGCGGGCCGGTGTCAGGCCGCCTCGACCACATCGGCCCGGACGGCGGCGGCCCACTCGACCAGCAGGCGCTGATAGTGCTCCTGCTCGGCAGGCGAGAGCGCACCGCCGGCCCGGCCCCACAGGGCCCGGATCTCCGCGTTGACCACAGCGGCGGAGCGAACGGCGGCCGTGGCGGCAGCCGCAGCCGCAGCGGCAGCGGCACCACCGTCGGCGGCGGCGTTGGCGGCGCGGTCGGTCACACGGTCGTCTGAGGAAGTGGGTGAGGATGCGGACATGGGTACTAGGCTACGGCCCGCCACTGACAATGGGCAGAGCGTGTCCCGTGATCCAACACCGGGAGTGGGGCCGATGGTTGATCCCTTGACGACCATGGAAACCATCGTGTGCGACATCGGCGAGACACTCGTCCGCGACGACCGCCAGTGGGCTTCGTGGGCCGACTGGCTGGGGGTCCCCCGGCACACCGTTTCCGCGCTCGTCGGCGCCGCCACCGTACGGAACCACGACGCCGGCGACGCGCTGCGGCTCCTCCGGCCGGGCCTGGACCTGGACGAGGCGTACCGGGCCCGGGAGGCGGCCGGGCACGGCGAGCACCTGGACGAGAGCGACCTCTACCCGGACGTACGGTCCGCCCTGGCCGACGTCCGCGCGCTCGGCGTCCGGGTGGTCCTGGCGGGCAACCAGACCCACCGGGCCGGTGAACTGCTGCGTGGTCTCGGCCTGCCCGCCGACCTCGTGGCGACCTCGGCCGAATGGGGTGTGGCCAAGCCCTCGCCCCAGTTCTTCGCACGCGTCATCGAGGTGGCCGGCACGGCGCCCGAGCGGACGGTGTACGTCGGTGACCACCCCGCGTACGACCTCTTCCCGGCGCGGGCGGCGGGCCTGCGCACGGCGCATCTGCGGCGCGGGCCGTGGGGCCACCTGTGGGCGGACGCCCCCGAGGTCGTGGCGGCGGCGGACTGGCGGATCGACGGCCTGGCGCAACTGACGGCGATCGCGGGCGGCGGCACCGGGAACACACCGGGCGAGCCGGACGCCGGCGGCTGAACCGCCTCCGGGAACGCCGCTCGAACACTCATGCGCCCGCGCCGTACTCGTGCGGCGCCCCGCCCTGCCACTCCACCCAGCGGGGATCGTCCAGCAGCTCCCACGCGTCCGGCAGCCCCGCCTGGCGCAGAAACTCGATCAGATGATCGTCCGAATGGGCGAGCCCCATGATCCGCCCCCGTACCGTGACCCGCCTGCCGCCCGTTCTGGACGGCCGGTGAACGACGATCGGAGCATCACCCATAGGCCCCAGGGTGCGACGTTCCGGACCGGTCCGCAGTTCCGGACGGTCCGCGGTCCCCGACGGTCCGCGGTTCCGGACGGTCCGCAGCGCCCGACGGCCCAGGACCTGTCCGGCTGTCACACCCCCACCCCTGCGGTTCGGTGGTCACACTCCGGCGCGGTGCCCGCGACGATGCTGGGTAACCTCCGGTACATGAGCGAGCACATCGGCACATGGCCTCCCGAGGTGGAGCCGGTCACGGCTCCCGAGCCGGAGGACGGCCCGCAGATCACGTACGCGGAGTGCCGCAAGTGCGGTACGCAGATCGCCGGCCTCGACGGCCGTTACAGCTGCGGGGTCTGCGGCTGGGTCAACCACCACTCCGAGGGCCACCGCCCCCTGCCCACCGCCGCCGAGGATCCGGACATGCAGAACCGCCTGGCCTGACCGCCGGGCCCGACGGCCCTGGCGGCCCGGCGGCCGACGTCCTGCCGACGGCCCACCGGCCGAGCGGCCCCGCCCGGCCGTGCGGACACACCGCCCCGGGCGCACACCGCCCCGTGCGGCGCCATCCGCCCGCCCCGGCCCCGCCCGGCCGTGCGGATCCACCCGACCGGGTGAGAACAGCCCGGACCGGCCCACACCCGTCACTCCATGGCATAGAACTCGTCCGTCCCCACAAGACGAGGTTGGACGCCATGGCGCTCATCTGCCCCCACTGCAAGGCCGCCGACGCGATCGCCTACGTGGAGAACGAGGACGGCCAGACCCTCTTCCCGTGCCTCTTCTGCGACCGCCCGCCGAGCCCCGGCCCGGTGCTCTCGACCGCCCGGGTGACCGCGCGGTGTTCCACCGCCGGGTGCGGCGGGATGGTCGAGGACCGCTACCGGTACGGCCCGGCCGGCCGCGTGCTCGCCGTGACCCGCAGAGCGTGCCGCGGCTGCGGATCCGCCAGGACGGGCCCGGCCGCCCGCACCCCCCACGCGGGAAACCGCACGCTCCCCTGTCCCCGCCTGTGACACGCCCCGCCGGCCGCACCGCCCCCGCCCGCCGGCGCGGCCGGGATCCCGAGGTGCCGGGCGGCCTCAGGCGGCGAAGCCACCGTCCACGGCGATGGCGGCGCCCGTGATGTACCGGCCGCCCGCACCGGCGAGGTGGGCCACGGTCGCGGCGACGTCCGACGGCTGCCCGTAGCGGCCGAGCGCGGTGAAACCCCGCTGCGTCTCGGCGCCCGGGCCGTCGGAGGGGTTCATGTCGGTCTCGATGGGCCCGGGGTGGATCAGGTTGGCCGTGATGCCCCTCGGCCCCAGCTCACGCGCGAGCGACTTCGTCAGGCCGGTCAGGGCGGTCTTGCTCGTCGCGTACAGGGACCCCCCGGAAAACGCGACGCGCTCGGCCATGCAACTGCCGATGTTGATGATCCGCCCTCCCTCGGTCATGTGCCGGAGCGCGGCCTGGGACGCGATGAACGGCGCCCGCACGTTGACGTTCAGCACGCGGTCGACGTCCGCCGGGGACAACTCCTCGACGGGGCCGAGCACACCGACCCCCGCGTTGTTGACGAGAATGTCGAGCCGGCCGAACTCGGCTGCGGCCTGATCCACCGCGTCACGCACCGCCACCGGATCCGCGCAGTCGGCGCTGACGGCCCAGGCGCGGCGGCCGAGAGCCTTGATCCGGTCCACCACGGACGCCGCGCGCTCGACACCGTGCTGACAGGTCAGCGCGACATCGGCGCCGTCCTCGGCCAGCCTCAGCGCGACCGCCTCGCCGATGCCCCGGCTGCCACCGGTCACGAATGCCACCTTGCCCTCAAGCACCGCGGTCATGTTCGCCCATCCCTCTGTCGTGTTCGCGGACATGCCGATGCTCGTACGTCCGGGGCGAGGAGTCTGGCGGCATTTCGACCTCACGTTCGGTTCCCACGTCCGGCCCGGGAGGCACACGCCGGTGGGGCGGGACGCGGCAGGCCGGTCGCGTCGGGTGAGTGCCGGCTCCAAGCCGCACGAGAGCGTCCAGGTTCTTGCGGCCGATGCCCGGTCGGCTGTGCGAGAGCCGGCCGTGGCCGCGCACACGAGTGGCGGCACCGATGGCGCGGGGACCGACGGACAGCCGTCCAGGCCCGCCTTCCCCGGCGCAGTGCCTCAGAGGTCGCGGCCTGCCGTTCGTCGTCGAGCGCCCCGACGAACTGCGCGGCCTCGCCATCGCGCTCGCCGACCGCCTCACGTCCTGCGCCCGCCGAGCCTGACGGCGAGGACCCGGTGCCATCAGGCGGCACACCGCGCGTCAGGTGACGGGTCCCGCCGTCGTTTCCGAGGTTCGCTCCCGCTATGTGAGGTAGACGGTCCCGTCGGTGGTGACGGTCGGGCGGCCGGAGGTTCCGACGACGACGATCTTGATGGTGTGTTTGGCGTTGGTGGACCAGGTCTTGGTCCAGATCGCGTCGCGGTACTTGGTGGTGGCGGACCTGGGGTCGACCGTCGCCGCCTTGGTGCCGTCCACGTAGACGTGTGCCTGGCCGGAGGACGAGGCGCGGGAGACGATCCAGGCCACCGACTTGCCGGTGAAGGTCCAGCTCAGGCTCGCGTTCTTGGCGGAGCTGGAAGAGGACTTGCCGCCGAGGTAGCTGCTGGAGGACTTGGCCGTCCAGCTGCCGGCCCGGGTGGCCGAGGTCTCCTGGACGATCACCGGCGTCTGGGTGACGGAGGCGTTCGCGGTGTTCCCCGCCTGGTCGTGGGCCGTCATCCTCCAGGCCGTCGGGTCAGGCCGGTGACGGGTCCCGCCGCCCAGGAGCGGAGGGTGGCGAGCTGCTGGTAGAAGGCGTCACCGGGGCACTGGGTGTTGTAGCCGTCGCGGTGGCCGTGGATCGTGGGGAACGCCATGCTGGCGCCCTTGGCCCATGTCTTGCCCATGTAGTTGCGGCCGCTGTCGCCCGCGGTGAGCGTGGTGGTGCCGGCCGGGTCGACACCGTACTGGCCGAGCTTCCACGCGGCGATCGGCGGCCGGGGCCCTCGAGGAAGACGACGGCGACGAGCTGCGCGTCAGCCCGGAAATCCGGCGTCGGTTCGAGGTCCTGGAGCAGAAGGTGGACCATCTGACGACGCTGGTGGAGACGAAGAAGGCCGAAGTCAGCGCGCTGGAGCGACTGCTGCGGATGGCGATGCGGATCATCCGCCGCGCCAACCGGCGGCTCGCCGTCCGGCAGAAGCCGCCGGAGGAGATACCGCTGGAACTGGTTCCGTACTCGATCGACTGAACGACCGCGCCCCTGTCCCGGCTGATGCCGGGACAGGGGCGCTTTCGCGTGTCCGAGGGCCTCACGCAGTACCGTGGGCAGACAACCTTCTGGCGGGGGGGGTCCATATGAACACCACCATCGGGGATCGCATTCGATCCCTGCGAGAGTTCCGTGACGTCACACAGGAAGAGCTGGCTGAGCGGGCCGGCGTCCATGTCGACACGATCCGCAAGCTCGAACAGAACGTTCGACAATCAGCCCGCATCAACACCTTACGTGCGCTCGCTCGCGCCCTCGACGTGCAACTTGAGCGCCTACTAGGACAGCCCACCGTGACCCAAGAACTCTCCGAGGACGGCGGTCTACTCGCCCTGCGGGACGCCATCCAGGACATCGCCGCCCTGCCCGGAGTCCTCTCGGGAAACGACCTTGAAGACCCACCCGACGCAGACGCATGGACTGCTGACGTGAAGGCCGCCACGAGCCAGTACTGGGCCGGCGGCTACTCGGAACTGGCCAGCACGCTGCCGTTGCTGCTTCGCGATGGCCGGGCGGTCGCCCGGGAAGTCGACACGGAACGTGTATGGAGGCAGCTCGCCCTCGCGTACCAACTGGCCGCGTCACTGGCCACGCAAGCCGGGCACCCGGACTGGGCGTTCGCCGCAGTGGAGAAGCAACTCGCCGCCGCACAACGCGCCTCCGACCCGCTCATGGAAGGCATGGGCATCTCCACCCTCTCCTGGGTCCTGCTTCGACAGGGTCGCTGGGAGCAGGCACAGGACGTAGCCGTGCGGAAAGCTGACGCACTGGAGCCTGAATTCCGCAAGGCGACTCCCGCGCAGTACGCCGTGTACGGCAACCTCTTGGTGGCCGCCGCTACTCCGGCAGCCCGGCAGAACAACCGAGACGAAGCAGTCTCCTTCCTGAACACGGCAGAGGCCGCCGCGACCCGTTCAGGATCGGTACGTGCATACGGCAGCGCGTTCTCGGTGATCGACGTCCGCACACAGCAGGTCAACATCGCTCTCGCGGGACGAGAGCCAGAACCAGCTGACGCTTTGGAAATCGCCGACAGCGTGGACGTCAGCGAAATCACGAGGCCCGTGCACGCCGCGTCCTACCGGGTTGACGTCGCTCAGGCCAAGTACCAGACCGGTGACGTTGACGGCGCCCTTGAGACGCTGCTGGAGGTGGAGGCCGACCAACCGGAGTGGATCAAGTTCCAGACGCTGGCCGCATCCACAGTCCGGGAGATGCTGGAGGCGGAGCGACGGCGCAACACCCCGTTGCGAGGGCTCGCCGCTCGCCTGGGAGTCGACCCCTCTCTCTGAAGGGGTAGGACAACACGTCCTAGTAGTGCTTGGTCATGTGCGGTCTGGGATGGCGTGTCTTTTTGATTGGTCCTGTCGTTGACCGGGTGTGCTGGGTGGGGAGTTGGCTGCGGTCCGGTGTGATCTGGAGGACTTCGCGGCGGAGATGTTCGAGCCGTTCGCGCGGGTGGATCAGCGACGGTGGGGTGTGGTCTATCTGCGGGGTCTGCTGCTGGACGGCGGGCGTAAGTCGGTGGAGCCGATGGCCGCCCGCCTGGGCGAGGACGGGAACCGTCAGGCCCTGGCCCACTTCGTCACTTCCAGTCCGTGGGATGCAGCGCATGTGCGGGCCCGGCTGGCCTGGCGCATGGAGCCGGTCATCAAGCCCACCGCGCTGATCATCGATGACACCGGGTTCCTCAAGGACGGGGACGCGTCCGCGTGCGTGACCCGGCAGTACACCGGCACAGCGGGCAAAGTCACCAACTGCCAGGCCGGCGTCTCTCTGCACCTGGCTTCCCACGGTGCCTCGGCGGCGGTGAACTGGCGTCTGTTCCTGCCCGGGAGCTGGGACCCCGCCTCGCCGAAGGCAGATCCGGCCAAAGTGGCCCGCCGTGCCAGGTGCGCCATCCCCGCCGAGGTGGGCCATGTCGAGAAGTGGCAGCTGGCCCTCGACATGATCGACGAGACGCGGTCCTGGGGCATCGAAGTACCCCAGGTCATCACCGACGGCGGCTACGGGGACACCGCCGCCTTCCGGCTCGGCCTGGAAGAACGCGGTCTCGACTATGTGGTGGGCATCTCGACCACGACCACGGCGCACCCCGGGGATGCACAGCCGTGCACCCCGGCCTACTCCGGCCTGGGCCGACGGCCGGTCCCGGCCTACCCCGAGCGAGCACAGACCGTGAAGAGCCTGGTCATCGCGGCCGGGAAACGCGCCGCGCGGCCGGTGCAGTGGCGGGAGGGATCGAGGCCGGGCAGTGGCCGCAGCGGGCGCAAGCGCATGTACTCGCGCTTCGTGGCCCTGCGGGTCCGGCCTGCCGGACGGGAGATCCGCAAGGCCACGGTTGGCACCGGGCTCCCGGTCCGCTGGCTGCTGGCCGAATGGCCCGCCGACCAGGACGAGCCCGTGCAGTTCTGGCTCTCCAACCTGCCCGAGACCACTCCGCTGCCCGTCCTCGTGCGCACCGCGAAGCTCCGCTGGCGCATCGAGAACGACTACCGCGAGATGAAGCAGACCCTGGGCCTGGCCCACTTCGAAGGCCGGACATGGCCAGGCTGGCACCACCACGTCACCCTCGTCTCGGTCGCCCACGCCTTCTGCACCCTGCAGCGACTGAGCC
Organism: Streptomyces hebeiensis; assembly: GCF_052983195.1. Lineage (NCBI taxonomy): Bacteria > Bacillati > Actinomycetota > Actinomycetes > Kitasatosporales > Streptomycetaceae > Streptomyces > Streptomyces hebeiensis. The sequence continues at coordinate 4,074,241 of NZ_CM129812.1, read as the reverse complement.
GATCCCCAAAAGAGACGGCGTCGGCCTGAGCCTCTACCAAGTCGTTCGCGAGCTGCAATTACTCCTCGCGATCTGGACCGGCGCCTGCCCCACCTGTCACCGCGACATGCCACACCCCGCACCAACATGACCAAGCACTACTAGTGCCCCTCCCGGCACTAGCTGAGCGAGAATTGACGGGCCGAGTAGGGCGTTCTGCCACTGGGCTGTGATCGCGCCACTTCGTAGCGTGATCTGCATGAGGCGGCGTCGGCCAACCCCCGCCAGGCACGGCCGGCGCCGCAGTCCATGCAGCCCAGGAGCCGACCATGACCGCTTTCCACCAGCCCACCATCACCCCCGTCGAACGGTGGCTGGCCAAATCCATCAAGGATCCCGAGTCCGCGTTCAGAGACTGGCGCGACGGCCGCCCCGCCGTCCTCGGCGTAGGCATCCTCTTCGACGCGGTGAAGATGCCCCAGCGTCTCGTGCACGCGGCGGCCGGCGCCCCCGAGCAGTCGGCCGTGGCCGCCGCCCTGGCCCCGCTGGGCGGCCCCGTGATCTGGTCACCGCCCGGCTGGTACCTCGCCCTGGTCCCCGCCGGGGCCGCCGAAACCTGGGACTCCCCGCACGCCTCCGCGCTCGGCCACAGCACCTACCTGACCGTGCCCCGCCTCGACCGGACCGGACCGTCCGGCATCCACTGGGCCGCCCCGCCGAAGCATGCGCGCACCCTGTGCTCCCCGACCGCCGTCGCGCAACTGCTCCACGTCGGCCACGAACGCCAGGGCGGAACCCGGTGACCGCGACGGAGCCCGCACGCACGCCCATCCCGGGGCTGTGCTGGATTGCCCGGCCGGGCGATGTCCTGCGCTGCACCGAGCGCGAGGGGCACGGAAAGAGCGGCCTGCCCGGAGACGGGCCGGTGGATCACTACCACTGGCCCACCCAGACGTCCTGGCCGCGCTACGACGGCGAGCATCAGTGAGCGGCACCCGCACTCAGCCCGAACAGCCCGAGTGCCGGATCGGTGAACACGAGCACTGCGACGGCCCGGCCGACGTCACCGCGGGCGGCGCGGTGGTGCTGCGGATCCGCTGCGCCTGCCCGTGCCATCAGGCGCCCACCGCCGGCGCCGCACCGGCCTGACGCCGGGCCCGCCTACCGCCCCGGCCGGTCGCTCTCCCCCGTGGGCACCGGCCGGGGCGCCGGCCCCGTAAGGAGGCGAGATCCACCGATCCACCCAACCGAGTGAAAGGAGGGCCGAACGGCACACATGCCGCACACCGGGGCGTAACACTCGGCGGTCAACCGAGACGAGATGAGAGGACGACGTGGCACTCATCTGCCCTCACTGCAAGGTCGCCGAGGCCATCGCCTACGTGGAAAACGAGGACGGAAAGACTCTCTTCCCGTGCCTCTTCTGCGACCAATCACCCAGCGGCGACGCATTCTCCAGAACGCGCGTGACCGCCCGCTGCTCCACCGCTGCCTGTGCCGGAATGGTCGAAGACCGCTACGAGTTCGGGGCCCGCGGCCGCGTGACCACCGTCAATCGCAAGGCGTGCAGGAGCTGCGGATCATCCAGAACAGGAGACAGCAGGAATGGCTCAAGTGTCGGAGGTCGTACCGTGCCCTACCCCTGGCTGTGACGGATCCCGGTCCGACATCTGGGAGACCGACGAGAAGGGCAGGAAGATCGCCCGGGTAGGGAGCACCCCCTGCCACAAGTGCGGCAGCTGACGTCTGCCATCGGGCCAGCAGGGGGCCAGCTAACGATCTTGCGACGCCCTGAAATGACTTCAGCCCCGGGCCAGACGGTGTCTGACCTGGGGCTGAGGTGTAGGCCGTGTGGGACTCGAACCCACAACCAACGGATTAAAAGTCCGCTGCTCTGCCAATTGAGCTAACGGCCCTCGGCACAACACACACGAGCATAGCCCGCCCGGGGCGGTGAGCCGATCGGGTATCCCCCCTGTGGGGATGTCGCGCGGGATGGGGCATGTGCTCGGGGGAGCGTCGCGGGGGTGGCGCGGGGCCCGTGCCTCACCCGGAGGTGGGGCACGGGCCCTGGTGGTGCGTCAGGTCACGGCCGGGGTCGGGCCGTTCGGACTCATGCGTCAGCCGTTGCGCTTCCAGCGCGGCTTGTCGTCGCGGCGGCCGAAGGATCCGGTGCCGGTGCCCGTCGAGCCGCCCCGGAAGTCGCTCCGGTGGTCGTCGCGGCGGGTCGCGGGGCGGTCGTGGCCGCCGGAGCGGTAGCCGCCCGAGGGGCGGTCGTCACGCCGGTCGCGGTTGAAGGGGCGGTCGCTGCCCCGGTGGTCGCTGCCCCGGTGGTCGCGACGCTCGAAGGAGCGGCCGCCACGGTCGTCCCTGCGGTCGTCGCGCCGGTCGTCACGGCGGAAGCCGCCACGGTCACCCCGGTCGTCCCGGCGCTGGAAACCGCCCCGGTCGTCCCGGCGGTCGTCGCGCCGGTCCCGGCGGAAGCCGCCACGGTCGCCCCGGTCACCCCGGTCGTTCCGCTCACCGCGGTCACCGGCGCGGTCGTCACGCGGCGTGTAGCCCCGCGCGCCGCCCCGGCCGCTGCGCTCGCCGCGGTCGTCACGGCGGCCGAAGTTGCCCCGCTCGTCGCGGCCGCCCCGGCGCTCCTCCCGCTGCGCCGGTACGGCGGCCGCCGCCGCTGCCGCCACGGCCTCCTCCAGCGCCCGCTCGGCCTCGGCCGTGACCTCCGCCACCGCCGCCTCCGGGTCCTCGCCCCGCTCCCGCGCGGCGCGGGCCACCAGCCGGTCGGCCTCCTCGCGCAGTTCCACGGCGCGCCGCTGGACGCGCTCCAGCTGCCGGGTCAGGTCGGAGACCTCCCGCTCGGCCTGCTTGGCCGCGTTGTTCGCGGAGTCCGCCTGGACCTCGGTGAGCGACCGGGCTCCGGTGATCTCCGCGACCTCCGGGTCGAACGCCCCGGCCCCGCCGACCATGTGCCGCGAGGCGTCGACGCCCGCGTCCTCCATCAGCCGGAAGATCTGCCGGCGCTGGTGCGGCAGCGCCAGCGAGACGACGACGCCGGACTTGCCGGCCCGCGCCGTACGGCCCGAGCGGTGCAGGTAGTCCTTGTGGTCCCCGGCCGGGTCCACGTTCAGTACGAGGTCGATCCCGTCGACGTGGATGCCCCGGGCGGCGACGTCGGTGGCCACCAGCGCGTTGACGTAACCGTCCTTGAAGTCGGCCAGCGTCCGCGTCCGCGCGCCCTGCGTCATGCCGCCGTGCAGCGCGTCCGCCTTGACCCCCGCCTCGCGCAGCTGCTCGGCGATCCGGTCGGCGCCCAGCTGCGTCCGTACGAAGATGATCGTGCGGCCCTTGCGGGCGGCGATCGCCGCGGTGACCGGGGCCTTGTCCTTCGGCTTCACCACGAGCACGTGGTGCGTCATGGTCGTGACGTTGCCCTGGGCGCTGTCCACCTCGTGGCTGACCGGGTCGGTCAGGTAGCGCTTGACCAGCGTGCCGATCTCGTTCTCCATGGTCGCGGAGAAGAGCATGCGCTGGCCGCCGGCCGGCACCAGGTCGAGCAGCTCGGTGACCTCGGGCAGGAAGCCCAGGTCCGACATCTGGTCGGCCTCGTCGAGGATCGCGATCTGGACCCGGTCCAGCGAGCACGCGCCCCGGTTGATGATGTCGCGCAGCCGGCCGGGGGTGGCGACGAGGATGTCGACGCCGCGCTCCAGGGCGTAGATCTGGTTGCCCATGGACGTACCGCCGCACACGACCTTCATCTTCAGGCCGAGCACGTCGCCGTACGGCTGGAGCGCGTCCGCCACCTGCATCGCCAGCTCACGGGTCGGCGTGAGGATGACGCCGCGAGGCTTCTTCTTCTCCGTGTGGCCGCCGGCCAGCGTGGCCAGCAGCGGCAGGCCGAAGGAGAGCGTCTTGCCGGAGCCGGTACGGCCACGGCCCAGGATGTCCTTGCCGTTCAGGGCGTCCGGGATGGTCGCGGCCTGGATGGGGAAGGGGGTGGTGACGCCGTTCTGGGCGAGCTTGCGGACGATGCCGTCCGGCAGGCCCAGGTCGGCGAAGGTGACCTCCGGGGCCCCGGCCCCGTCGGTTGCCACGGCGTCCTCGGCGGCCGTGGGCGCGGGCTGGTCGTCACGCTCGTTGTCGATGAAGTCGTCCTCGGACACGACGACGCGGTCAGCGCTGGAAATGGACATGCGAAATGCGAAACCTTCCGGAGTCTCGGCACGCGCCCAAACCCCGTGATTTCGCACTTCGACCGCCTCAATGCGGTCTGCCACGGCAGAGGGAGAGTACGCGCCACACGGCGCTCTTCTGTTTCGGCGCCGGGCAATGATCAAACGATCTACTACCATACGCACCCACCCCCCGGTAAGGCAAACCGCCTCCGGATCGCCCGTACGGCCCGCCCACCGTACGCTCGGCCGCCGACGCCCCGCGCCACCGAACCGCACCCGCCGCACCGCCGTACCGGCACGCGACGCGCGACCGCCGGGGCCTCGTTCAGGGGCTACCTCGGGCCCAGTTGAGGTGACGCCTCCCGCTCGTCCCGCATCCCCCTCCCCGTCTCCGGCCCCGCCCCGCCGGCCGCCGCCAGCCCGGCCGAACGCACCGCGGCCGACGGGGTCGTGGACGGGTCCGCCGGCTTCGGCGACTCCGGTTCCGGTACGGGCCCCGGGCCCGGGTCCGGGCTCTGCGCCGGGGGCACGGGGGCGCTCGGCGTGGTGCGCGGGGGTTCCGGAGCGGGCTCGCCGTCCCGGCCCGGCGCGCTCGGCCCGTCGCCCCCCTGCGCCTTCCCGCCACCGGCCGACGACGGCCGCGAGGGCTCGGTCCGCGCACCGGGCTCCGCGGAGGCGCCGCGCGCCCGCTCGGCCCCGCCGCCGCGGCTGCCGTCACCGTCGCCGTCCCCGCCGTCCGCGCCCCCCTTGGCGTCCCCGTGCTCATGGGCCCCGCTTCCGTCGCCCGCGCGGCCGTGCCAGGAGTGCGGCGCTCCCCCGACCTCGTCCGTACCGCCGTCGGGCTCCGTCCCGTCCTCGACGCGGTCCGCCGACCGCGACGGCACGGGCTTCCCTCCGTCGTCACCGTCGTCACCGACGTTCACACAGCCCCCGGTCGCGGCGACCGCCAGCGACGCGGCGATCCAGACGGCGAGACGGCCTGGGGCGGACAACTGGCGCACGAGGGCCTCCGGGGGGCGCGAGACGGAATCTCCCCGCCGACGGCGGAGGTCGATCGCACTGCTCAACTTCCTTTCCGCCACCAGGGACACGCCCGGACCCGTAGCTCGTACGAGAAGCGCGGCCCGCACCGGCTCCTCGGCGGCGGCGAACGGGACGGCCGGCCGGCGGACCCGCGCGGAACCACAGGCGGGCACTGGACAATGACCATGTGCTGGAGATGACACGCGAGATGTTCGAAGAGCTGGTGAGCCACGCCCTCGACCGGATCCCCCCGGAGCTGACCCGGGTGATGGACAACGTCGCGGTCTTCGTGGAGGACGAACCCGACCCCTCCGACCCCGAACTGCTGGGGCTGTACGAGGGCACACCGCTCACGGACCGGGGCGAGTGGTACGCGGGCGTCCTGCCCGACCGCATCTCGATCTACATGGGCCCGACCCTGCGCCACTGCGCGACGGAGGACGAGGTGGTGCGGGAGGTGTCGGTGACCGTCGTGCACGAGATCGCCCACCACTTCGGCATCAGCGACGAGCGGCTGCACGAACTGGGCTGGGGCTGACGGCCGGGCGCCGCGTGGGAACCGTTCGCCACCCGGCCACCGGCCGCCGGCCCCCGGAAGCCGAACGGGCCGGGCGCGCCGGGCGCGCCGCAGGACGGCGTACGGCGACGTAAGGGGCCCTGTGCACCGCGCGTGTCGCACGGGTGCGGCGGCGTGCGCGGCCACCCGGCCCAATGCGCGCATGTCCGCCCCTCCCGCAGGGAATACGCGCCCAATGGCCCGTGATGTACGCCGCCGCTCGTCCCTCCGTTCCGCCTTCGGCCGCATCACAGGCCGTCTCCGGTCCCGGCTCCCCCGGCGGTTCCGGCCGAATCCGACCGGGACCCGGTTCCGGACCGGGGTTCGGTTCCGGGCCGGGGTCCGGACCCGCGTCCGGTCCCTGTGGCCGGACCGGTCACGACCACGGTCCCGGTCCCGTACGCACAGTCGTACCCGTCCCCCTACCTACGCGCCCCCGCCCGGCTCCCTTCTCTCCGCCGACCCCCCGAACCCGTACGCCCGCGCCTTCGCCCTGACCGCGGTCGTCCTGCTCGGCGCCTGGCTCGGGCTGCTGATCGTCGGGAGCGTACGGACCCCCGTCGGGCCGATGGACACGAGCATGACCCTGCGCCCCTCCCTGGCCGGGGGTACGAAGATCAATGTCTCGCCGCTGGGCGCGCTGGAGCTGAACACCCACACCGGGCCCATCCGTCTCGACGTGGACGTCGACCAGCTCGACCCGGTGCGCTCCACCGCCCTGGTCGAACACCCCGAGCGGCTCTCCGGCCTCCAGGACGAGGTCTCGCACGACGTCCTGGACGGCACCACGGACCTGGCCGTCCGCTCCTGCGTCGCCGTCGTCTCCGGCGCCACCGCCCTCGGCCTCGTCGTCTACCGCCGCCCCGGCCGCGCGCTGGCCGCCGGCGGTCTCGCGCTGGCGCTCCTCGCCGCGTCCGGCGTCGGCGCGTACGCCACCTGGAACCCGAAGTCCGTCCTGGAGCCCAAGTTCTCGGGGCTCCTCTCGTCCGCCCCGCAGGTCGTCGGCAACGCGCGCTCGATCGTCAGCGACTTCGACGTCTACCAGAAGGAGCTGGCGCGGCTGGTGACCAATGTGACCAAGCTGTACGACGCGACCTCCGCGCTGCCCACGTACCAGCCGGACCCGGCCACCCTGCGAGTGCTGCACGTCTCGGACATCCACCTCAACCCGGCGGCCTGGCACATCATCGGCTCGCTGGTGGAGCAGTACAAGATCGACGTCATCATCGACTCGGGCGACAGCATGGACCACGGCGCCGCCGCCGAGAACGCCTTCCTGGACCCGGTCGCCGACCTCGGCGTCCCCTATGTCTGGGTGCGCGGCAATCACGACTCGCAGAGCACCCAGGAGTACCTGAAGCGCATGAAGAACGTCCGGGTGCTGGACGACGGCCGGGCCGTGACCGTGGCCGGGGTGCGCGTGGCGGGCACGGGGGACCCCCAGTACACCCCCGACCGCTCGGTGGAGGCCGAGGGCGACCCGGCGGAGCGCCTGGCGGGCATCCGGCTCGCCTCCGCCCTGCGCGACCAGGAACGGGCCGGCACCCCCGTGGACATCGCCGTCGCCCACAACCCGGTGGCGGCGCGGGAGACCGACGGCGTGGTCCCGCTCGTGCTCTCGGGCCACGTCCACCACCGCGAGACGGAGGTCCTGCCGCTGGGGACCCGGCTGAAGATCGAGGGCTCGACGGGCGGCGGCGGGCTGCGCGCCGTGCAGAACGACGAGCCCGAGAAGGTCCGTACCTCCGTGCTCTACCTGGACCGCGAGACCAAGCGGCTCCAGGCGTGGGACGAGATCACCCTGGGCGGTCTCGGCCTGACGACGGCCGAGGTCAGCAGGCACCTGCCGCAGGAGGCGGGGGCGCCGGGCGCGGAACCGTCCCCGTCCCCCCGTACATCGGCCCCGCCCGCGGCCGGGTCTTCCGACGACCGGCCCGGTGCCGCGCCACAGGGCACCCGGCCCGTGCCACCGGACTCCCGGCCCTCACCGTCCGGCGCCGGGGGCCCCTCGCCGCGGGCGCCCTCGCCTCCGGCTCCCTCCCCGTAGGCACTCACGGGGTGCCCCGGCCGACGGACCGGGAAGGGCCCCCGTAAAGCGTTTTGGCGATCGCTCCCGCCATCCCATATGCTTCTCACGTCCCCGACGCGCTGCAAAGCGCCCAGGCGGGCCCTTAGCCCTCATCGTCTAGTGGCCCAGGACGCCGCCCTTTCAAGGCGGTAGCACGGGTTCGAATCCCGTTGGGGGCACGCAACACCGTGTGCGAGACTGGTGCTCGCACATTGTTTGGTCCTGTGGAGCAGTTTGGAGTGCTCGCCACCCTGTCAAGGTGGAGGCCGCGGGTTCAAATCCCGTCAGGACCGCTTGCAACCGCGAGGTTGCGTGGCTGGGTAGCTCAGTTGGTACGAGCGATCGCCTGAAAAGCGATAGGTCGCCGGTTCGATCCCGGCCCCAGCCACTAGCGTCAAGGAAAGCTCCGGACAGTATGACGTCCGGAGCTTTCTGGTGTCTCCCGCGGGCGGAGCGCCCCTCGCCGAGATACTCGGACGGTGCGTGTGATCGCAAGGCGGCCAGAAGCCCATGTAGCGGAGCTACCTGGACTTCTGGCCAACGCGGCGAGCGCGCGTGCCGGGCGTCGCGACGGGGCAAACGTTGCCGGTCGCGGCACTAGAACGCCAGATCCTCCCAAGCGATGCTCAGGGCGAAGGGCTCGGGGAACTCGATACCGAGGCCGTCCGGCTCCCACTCACCCACGGGTACGTACACCGAAGGGCGCAGCGGTTTGACGGCAAGCCCGGTCCGGTCGATGGTGACCAGCTCGTACGCCCGCACCGAGGTGATGTCCCAGGTCCTGCCGGAGTCGAGCTCGATCTCCCAGTACCAGGGGATGGCGGCCTCCGCGTACCGGTCCATCTTCCACTGCCTGCGCTTGGGGGTATCCGAACCGGAGAGCACCTCACCCACAAGGATGGTGTCGGCGGCGAAGGTGTCGGCGCCGCGGGGCAGGCAGCGGCGGACCAGGAAGTCGGGGGTGAGGAAGCTGGACCTGTCGGGTGTGAAGAAGACGTTGGTCTCCACTTCGACCTGCCAGCAGCGCTGCTCCTTGCCGCTGGTCTCCTCCCGCTTGGCGCGGCGGGCGTCAGCCTCGAGCGCGTTGCGCATGCGCACGGCGAATCGCTGGTGCTCCAGTGGGCCGCGCCTGTTCCACACGACCCTGCCCTGCCAAAGCTCGATCCCCTCGGCGATGTCGTCCGGAAGCTGCTGGAATTCCTCCCAGCTCAGGGTCTCGGGCAGGTTGAATTGAGATCCCTCGGCTGCGCCCGCCGACATGCCGCCTCCTCTGCTTCGTGCTCCTGGTCCCGAAGCCAACGTAGCGGACCCGGCCCGCTGGTGTGGTCGGTCGTCAGCCGCGGGTGCGGGGTTGCCCGCGCTGGGGCCCGTCCGGTCACCACCGCCACCGAAGTCCGCCGGAACGCGCCCCCCGCGCCCCCTTGGGCCTGCGCGCGAGCCCGGGGTATCACGGCCGTTCCGTACCGGCCGCCGACGCCTGTCCGGGGCATCCCGTACCGCCGCGCGAAATGCGTTCGCAAGCCGCGCGCGCCCAATGAGATCCTGGTTTCGGTATGTCTACTTCCTTCGCCGACCTCCAGACCCTGCTCGCCGACGCCTCGCTCCGTGACGCACACCGGCTGGGCCGCCGACTGGAAGGCGCCCGGCGCATTCGTAAACCCGAGGCGCGGCAGGCCGTGCTGGACGAGATCGCCGGCGAGGCCGAGAAGGCCGCCGAGCGGACGCGGCTGCGCGGGGCCCGGGTGCCCAGGATCTCGTACCCCGAGGCGCTTCCGGTCAGCCAGAAGAAGGACGCGATCCTCAAGGCGATACGCGACCACCAGGTCGTGATCGTGGCGGGCGAGACCGGCTCCGGCAAGACCACGCAGATCCCCAAGATCTGTCTGGAGCTGGGCCGGGGCGTCCGGGGCATGATCGGGCACACCCAGCCCCGCAGGATCGCCGCCCGTACGGTCGCGGAGCGCGTCGCGGAGGAGTTGGACACCCCGCTCGGTGAGGCCGTCGGCTGGAAGGTCCGGTTCACGGACCAGGTGAACCAGGACACGACGTTCATCAAGCTGATGACCGACGGCATCCTGCTCGCCGAGATCCAGACGGACCGCGAACTGCGCGCGTACGACACGATCATCATCGACGAGGCCCACGAGCGCAGCCTGAACATCGACTTCCTGCTCGGCTACCTCGCCCAGCTGCTGCCCAGACGGCCGGACCTCAAGGTCGTCATCACCTCCGCGACCATCGATCCGGAGCGCTTCGCCCGCCACTTCGGCGGTTTCGCCACCGTGGGCTCGCGCGGCCCGAACGGCCCGGGCGACGTGCCGGGCCCCGGCGACGCGAAGGGCACCGGCACCGCGAAGGACCCCGGCACCGCGACCGCGACCGGCACCGTCGAGGCGACCGGTACCGGCCCCGGCCCGGCGGCCCCCACGGCCGGCGGCCTTGTCGCCGGCCCCGGCCCGGCGGGCCCCGCCGGGGCCGCCGCCCCCGTCATCGAGGTGTCCGGCCGCACCTACCCCGTGGAGGTCCGCTACCGCCCCCTCCTGGAGGAGGACGGCGACGAGGGCGACCGCGACCAGATCACCGCCATCTCCGAGGCCGTGGACGAGCTCCAGGCCGAGGGGCCCGGCGACATCCTCGTCTTCCTCTCCGGCGAGCGCGAGATCCGTGACACCGCCGACGCCCTGGAGAAGCGCAGGCTCAGGAACACCGAGGTCCTGCCCCTGTACGCGCGCCTCTCGCACGCCGAGCAGCACCGCGTCTTCCAGCGCCACAGCGGCCGCAGGATCGTGCTGGCCACGAACGTCGCCGAGACCTCGCTGACCGTGCCCGGCATCAAGTACGTGATCGACCCGGGCACCGCCCGTATCTCGCGCTACAGCCACCGCACGAAGGTCCAGCGCCTGCCGATCGAACGGATCTCGCAGGCCAGCGCCAACCAGCGCAAGGGCCGGTGCGGCCGTACGTCCGACGGCATCTGTATCCGGCTGTACTCGGAGGAGGACTTCGAGTCGCGCCCGGAGTTCACGGACGCCGAGATCCTCCGGACGAACCTGGCGTCCGTCATCCTCCAGATGACCGCCGCCGGCCTCGGGGACATCGAGAAGTTCCCCTTCATCGACCCGCCGGACCACCGCAACATCCGGGACGGTGTGCAACTGCTCCAGGAACTGGGCGCGTTCGACGTCGCCCAGGCGGCACGGCAGGAATCGGGACAGGCGGCACGGCAGGAGCAGGAGGCGGAGCAGGCCGTACGGCAGGACGCCGAGCAGCCCGTGCGGGAGTCCCGGAAGGGCCCCCGGGAAGACTCCCGCCGGGGTTCCCGGAAGGACTCCTCGAAGAGGCTGACGCCACTCGGCCGCAAGCTCTCCCAGCTGCCCGTGGACCCGCGGCTCGCCCGCATGGTCATCGAGGCCGACCGCAACGGCTGTGTGCGCGAGGTGATGGTGATCGCCGCCGCGCTCTCCATCCAGGACCCGCGCGAGCGCCCGGCCGAGAAGCAGGCCCAGGCCGACCAGAGCCATGCCCGCTTCAAGGACGAGACATCGGACTTCCTGGCCTTCCTCAACCTCTGGCGGTACGTGCGGGAGCAGCAGAAGGCGCTGTCCTCGTCGGCCTTCCGCCGGATGTGCAAGGCGGAGTACCTGAACTTCCTGCGGATCCGGGAGTGGCAGGACATCTACTCCCAGCTCCGTACGGTCGCCAAGCAGATGGGCATCCATCTCAACGAGGACGACGCGGCGGACCAGGCCGTCCACGTGTCGTTGCTCGCCGGTTTGCTGTCGCACATCGGCATGAAGGACGTGAAGGACGGCGCGAAGAACGAGTACCTGGGCGCGCGCGGCGCGAAGTTCGCCGTCTTCCCCGGTTCCGCGCTGTTCAAGAAGCCGCCGCGCTTCGTGATGTCCGCCGAGCTGGTGGAGACCTCCCGGCTGTGGGCGCGGGTCAACGCGAAGGTCGAGCCCGAGTGGATCGAGCCGCTGGCCGGCCACCTGCTGAAGCGTACGTACAGCGAGCCGCACTGGGAGAAGGACATGGCGGCCGTGATGGCGTACGAGAAGGTGACCCTCTACGGGGTGCCGATCGTCGCGCAGCGCAAGGTCAACTACGGCCGGATCGACCCGGAGATCTCGCGCGAGCTGTTCATCCGGCACGCGCTCGTGGAGGGCGACTGGCGTACGCACCACCAGTTCTTCCATGACAACCGCAAACTCCTCGGCGAGGTCGAGGAGCTGGAGCACCGGGCCAGGCGCCGCGACATCCTCGTGGACGACGAGACCCTGTACGACTTCTACGACCGGCGGGTGCCGGACGAGGTGGTCTCCGGCGCGCACTTCGACTCCTGGTGGAAGAAGAAGCGCCGGGAGGAGCCCGAACTGCTCGACTTCGAGCGGTCGATGCTCATCAACGACAAGGCCGGGGCGGTCACGAAGGACGACTATCCGGACTCCTGGCGCCAGGGCCGGCTGAAGTTCCGGGTGACGTACCAGTTCGAGCCGGGTACGGACGCGGACGGCGTGACCGTCCACATCCCGCTCCAGGTGCTCAACCAGGTCTCCGACGAGGGGTTCGACTGGCAGATCCCGGGCCTGCGCGAGGAGGTGGTCATGGAGCTGATCCGCTCGCTGCCCAAGCCGATCCGCCGCCACTACGTGCCCGCGCCGAACTACGCGAAGGCGTTCCTGGAGCGTGTCGCCTCCCTCCCCGACCCCTTGGCGGAGCCGCTGCCCGCCACGCTGGCCCGCGAGCTGAAGCGGATGGTCGGCGTCCCGGTCACGGCCGACGACTTCGACCTGTCCCGGGTGCCCGACCACCTCAAGGTCACCTTCCGGATCGTGGACGAACGGCGGCGCGGGATCGCCGAGGACAAGGACCTGGAGGCCCTGCGGCTGAAACTGCGCCCCAAGGCCCGGCAGGCGCTCTCCAAGGCCGCCGCGGCCACCGCGGAGCGGACGGGCGGCGCGGCCGTCGAGCGGACGGGGCTGACCGACTGGACGATCGGCACGCTGGAGCGGGTCTTCGAGACACGGCGGGCGGGCCAGCCCGTCAAGGCGTACCCGGCGCTGGTCGACGAGGGCGCGAGCGTGGCCGTACGGCTCTTCGACACCGAGGCCGAGCAGCGGCAGGCGATGTGGGCGGGCACCCGGCGGCTGATCCTGCTGAACATCCCGGTCAATCCGGCGAAGTTCGCCTCGGACAGGCTCACCAACCAGCAGAAGCTGGCGCTGTCGAGCAATCCGCACGGCTCGGTCCAGGCGCTGTTCGACGACTGCGCGACGGCCGCCGCCGACAAACTGATCGCGGACCACGGGGGCCCGGCCTGGGACGAGGCGTCGTTCCGGGCGCTGTACGACAAGGTGCGCGCGGACCTGGTGGACGCGACGGTGCGGGCGGTGGACCAGGTACGGCAGGTCCTGGCCGCCTGGCAGGCCTGTGAGCGCCGTCTGAAGGCCACGAGCAGCCCGGCCCTGGTCAAGAACGTCCAGGACGTCAGGGAGCAGCTGACGGGCCTCGTACCGGCTGGCTTCGTCACCCGCGCGGGGCTGCGCCGGCTGCCGGACCTGATGCGCTATCTCGTGGCCGTCGACCGCCGGCTGCAACAGATGCCGACGAGTGTCCAGCGCGACACCACGCGCATGGAGAAGGTCCACGAGATGCGGGACGAGTACGCCTGGCTGCTGGAGCAGCTGCCCCAGGGGCGGCCGGTCCCGCAGCAGGTCCTGGACATCCGCTGGATGATCGAGGAGCTGCGGGTGAGCTACTTCGCGCACGCCCTGGGCACGGCGTACCCCGTCTCGGACAAGCGGATCATGAAGGCGATCGACGCGGCCGTGCCGTAGCGAGGCCGCGGCGGTGGCGGGGGGCCGTGCCGGAACGCGGTCGCGGCGTGGCGCGAGCGGCCTCCGGCCCGGCCGGAGTGAGCCGCGCGTCCTCAGTTCGACCGCACCCTCTGAGCTGCTGTACAGTCTTCCTCGCAGCCACGGAACAGCGGGCGATCGGACGGAACGGTCCGGTGAATCCGCTGGTGTGGCGGCCGTCTGGTCCTGTGGAGCAGTTTGGAGTGCTCGCCACCCTGTCAAGGTGGAGGCCGCGGGTTCAAATCCCGTCAGGACCGCAGTAACGAAAGGGCCCACGTCTTCCCTAAGACGCGGGCCCTTTCGCATGCCCGAACACCTGGACACAACGAACGCCGACGGCACCGCCATGCGGAAACAGGCCCGGCACCCGCCGCCCGAAGAGGCCGGAAAGTGCTGCCTCGCGCGCCGCCGGGACGCCGTCGCGAGCCGTTCGCCCTCCCTCGCGCGTCTCCTTGGCGCGTAGACGGCTGTATGAATCGGACCCCATTGCATACGGCAAGTGCCGTCGACGGCGCGGTAACGCGGCAGTAATGGCGCCCCCAAATCGGGTGGGCCTTGCCATTCCTGTCTTGACGACGCCAACGGCCGGGGGGTACTCAAGCATCAGGGTCCCGCTCATCGCATCCCGGGGACCCACACCGGGGGTGGTGGCGTGACCGCATCGACGACGAAGCACGAGACCGGCGCGTTGCTGCGCGCCCATCTGGTGGCCGCGTCCGGCCTGGCGGCGGCCTCCGGGCATCCGCACCGCACCGGCGCCTGCGCCATCTGCCACCGCCTCCAACGGCTCGCCGGAGAGCGCAGGTCGGCCGAGGACGGCATCGACGACGGTTTCCTCGAAGGGGGCTTCTTCGCGGGCCGGTTGACCGACAGCCGGTAGCGCGCCGTCCGGACCGCGGGCCGGCCCTCGCGACCGCCCCCCGCGTCCCCGTTCCCACGACCGTCCCCGGCGACCAGATCTTCACGACCGGTCTCCCGGACTCCGCTCCATCGGCCTAGGAATCCTCAAGATCCATTAGTGGAAGCGCCCCCTCTTGGCAAGAGACTTGCCATGTGACGGGCATCACCGAATCCGTTCCGAAAAAGAGGGCATTTACCGGGTCCATACAAACCACCAATTTAATATGTGCAATTGCACCCTCTTTTCAGCCCTCTGCCCACCATCCCACCAAGGCTCCCGATCCACCCCCCGGCCCCCTCCCCACTCCTCCCCAAGCCCTCCCCAGCCCTCCCCGCACCGTCAACAGGGCCTCGACTCCCGCCTCCCCGGGACATGAAAAAAGACCGCGCTGGACCCGGCGGAGTCCAGCGCGGTCGACGACGTACCCATGTTGCCTGGGCATGGGGCCTGTTGGGGCAGGCGCCCGTCGTGTGGAGCTATGGGGCGGGAACGACCGAGATTGGGGGGCCCGGCTGCACCCTGGTCATGAGCCCGAAAAGGGCTCGGATGGGGGTTTTCAGGCCTCGCTGCGCTGCTGCGGGATACCCGCGAGCAGTGCGCGGACCTCTGCCTCGCGGTACCGACGATGCCCACCGAGGGTACGGATGGACGTGAGCTTGCCGGCCTTTGCCCAGCGCGTGACCGTCTTCGGGTCCACGCGGAACATCGTGGCAACCTCAGCCGGAGTCAGCAGCGCCTCAGCTTCAGGGGTGCGAGCGGTCATGAGCGGCCTCCTCGGGAGAACCGAACGATCTCGGTTCTTTCCTCTAAATTCTGCACCTTGACCCACGTTGCCCGAAATGGCAGACGCGGGCCGAGTCGGTTATAGGACGAACGGCTTGTCCTCGGCACTACAACTACACCATCCGTCCAGCCACGTCGGCCAAACCGATGGAATTGCCCTCTGAGGTGTTCATCAGCGGCGGAAGCCGATGGACCATGCCATAGCGGACAGTCACGTCACAGATACGATCAGTCACACAGTGATCAGGAGTCACCGGACCCCCCATATAGAGTGGCAATGCCGAGCATTCCGCCCATGGTTGGACGGAAGGAACCCTCCCCGGACTCCTTGTCCTATTTTGACACGAGGGTGGGCGATGGGCGCAAGAGCCCTGTTAGTGCGGTCCATCACGCTTGAGGCAAAAGCCCGGATCAGGACCTCCGCCCCTCCCCCCGGGGCGACGAACCGCGTGAGCCACGTAAGCCACGTAACACCAGTCACGCACACCTCAGTGACTCATGAGCTCACAGAAACCCCACGAGTCGCATGGGTTACATGAATTTCATGGAGCCTCATGGTTCTCGCGAAACCCGTGAGCCTCGTGAGTCACGGATCACAAAGGGTAAGGGCTTTCCCGGGGGACGGTGGACGAACCAGCCAGTCGGCGGACGATCGACCGCTCAGTTGGCGAACTGCCGCTCCCGCACGGCCCGCCAGCGCTCCATGAGCCGCCCGTACGCCTCCCCCGCGCCCTCGCCGTCGCCGTCCCGCAGCGCGGCGATCGCGGCGGCCACGTCGGCCGCCGAGCGGTCCTCGGCGAGTGCGGACTCGGGCAGGGCGTGCACCAGCCCGCCGTAGTCCAGTTCGACCAGCGAGCGCGGGTGGAACTCCTCCAGCCACCGCCCCACGTCCACCAGCCCCTCGATCAGCGGCCCGTCGTCCATCGTGTCCCGCAGCGTCTTCAGCGCGCGGGCGAGACGCCGCCTGGCCTGCACCATCGGCGTCCGGTAGCGCAGCACCGGGGCGGCCCCGCCGCCGTCGCTCCCGGCTCCGGTACCGCCCGCCTCGTACAGCCGCTCGTCGTCCGAGAACAGCGCGAACCAGCGCGCCGGCACCTGCCAGACCGCCGTCCTGATCCAGGGCCGGGCGTCCGGATTGCCCTCCCGCCAGCGCTCGTAGTCGGCCGCCGCCTGGCCGCGCACGACCGGGGGCAGCACGGCGTCCAGCAGCGGCGCCGGGAGCTGTTCCCTCAACTCCTCCAGCGCCAGCCAGCCGCGCAGCCGGGTCCGCCACGGGCACACGCACACCACGCCGTCCACCTCGGTGACGAACGCGTCGCCGCTCTCGTGGACCGGCACGGGGACCGGTGGGGTGGGCACCAAATCGGCCAGGGAACGCCGTAGTTCGTCCTGTGCGGTCGGCGTACGGTCCCGCTTGGCGTAACGCGCCCAGTGCGCCCTCTCGGGCTCGGGGAACGCCGCCAACGGCTCGTAGATCCGCAGGTAGGACGAGTAAGGGACGAGAATCGCAGACACCGCCGGCATGCGGCGCATCGTCCCATGCCTGTACTCCGCAAGGGGGTGATCCGCAGCACTGCGGCTGATCCACACCCCCGGAGGACTTACGCTCTTGCTTGCCCGGCCCGCGGCGCGTGTCCGCCGCGCCCGCCCGGCGGTCCTCCCCACCCACAGGAGGGTCGTTCCCCATCGCCGATTCGTACTTGGGAGTCACCACCGTGACCGATGTGACCGGCGTGCCTGTCGATGTGCTGCACACCCTGTTCCGCTCCGAGCAGGGCGGCCATGAGCAAGTCGTGCTCTGCCAGGACCGTGCCAGTGGCCTCAAGGCCGTCATCGCCATTCACTCGACGGCCCTGGGCCCCGCCCTCGGCGGCACGCGCTTCTACCCGTACGCGAGCGAGGAGGACGCCGTCGCCGACGCGCTGAACCTCTCCCGCGGCATGTCGTACAAGAACGCCCTCGCGGGACTGGACCACGGCGGCGGCAAGGCCGTGATCATCGGCGATCCGGAACAGATCAAGACCGAGCGACTTCTGCTCGCTTATGGCCGATTCGTTGCCTCTCTGGGGGGCCGTTACGTCACGGCGTGCGATGTGGGCACCTATGTCGCGGACATGGACGTGGTCGCGCGTGAATGCCGCTGGACGACGGGCCGGTCCCCCGAGAACGGGGGCGCGGGCGACTCCTCGGTCCTGACCGCCTACGGGGTCTTCCAGGGCATGCGCGCGAGCGCCCAGCACCGGTGGGGCGACCCGTCGCTGCGGGACCGCACGGTCGGCATCGCCGGCGTCGGCAAGGTCGGGCACCACCTGGTGGAGCACCTGCTCCAGGACGGCGCCCACGTCGTCGTGACGGACGTACGGGAGCAGGCGGTACGGGCGATCACCGACCGCCATCCGCAGGTGGCGGCCGTGGCCGACAACGACGCCCTGATCCGCACGGAGGGCCTGGACATCTACTCGCCGTGCGCGCTCGGCGGCGCGCTGAACGACGAGTCGGTGCCCGTCCTGACCGCCGCGGTGGTGTGCGGCGCGGCCAACAACCAGCTCGCCCACCCGGGCGTCGAGAAGGACCTCTCGGACCGGGGCATCCTGTACGCGCCCGACTACGTGGTGAACGCGGGCGGTGTGATCCAGGTCGCCGACGAACTGCGCGGTTTCGACTTCGAGCGGTGCCGGGCGAAGGCGGCGAAGATCTTCGACACGACGCTGGGGATATTCGCACGTGCGAAGGCAGACGGCATTCCGCCGGCCGCGGCGGCGGACCGGCTCGCCGAGCACCGGATGGCCCAGGCCCTGGAGGCCGGCTCGCGCTGACCGTCGCGGGGCCGCCCGGAACCGGCCGTCACGGACCGCGCGCCGGCCGCCGCGGAAGCGCGTCGGCCTTGCCGGGGGCGGCCGGTACCCGTCGCCATGGTGTCTGAAAATCGCCGTAAGAACGACGGAAACTCAACACTGGAGGCGACGCGGGCGGGTGGTGATTGACGCGTCCATGACATGGAACGCCCCGCGAGGGGCAGCCCGTCTCGGTACAGGAGACGAGACTCACGCCGGTCGGCGGGTCGCCCCGCCCAGAAGAGGTTAAAATCGCAGCTGACCAGCGAGGACGGGGCGCCTCGCCGGGCCTGCGCCAGGGCGCGTCATGCGGGCGGCGTACCGTATGGCCGCAGAAGCAGGTACCGTTGAAGCCCTACGGACGGGTCTCTCCGCGGGGAGCTCGTTCTGATTCATGAACGCGTGTCAAGACTCTGGGGCCGTCGAGCCCCGTCACCGAGGGGGTCGAGCCATGGGGCGCGGCCGGGCCAAGGCCAAGCAGACGAAGGTCGCCCGCCAGCTGAAGTACAACAGCGGCGGGACTGACCTGTCGCGTCTGGCCAACGAGCTGGGCGCGTCGACCTCGAGCCAGCCGCCGAACGGCGAGCCGTTCGAGGACGACGACGAGGACGACAACCCGTACGCACAGTACGCGGATCGGTACAACACCGACGAGGACGAGGACGACGAGGCCGGGCCCTCGACGCAGCGCCGCGGCGCTTGACGTCCAGATCGTCCGTCTTCCTCGCAGCAGTACCTCGCGGACCCGGTCCGGGGCCACCGCCCCGGACCGGGTTCTGTGCTGCCCGTACGCCAGTGAGCCGGCACGGTCCGTGACCGCGGGGTCGGACGGGGCCGACGATCCCGGCGGGGCCGACGATCCCGCCGGCCCCGTCGGTCCCGTCGGTCCTTCCCGGCACCGGTGTCCGCCTCCGCCTCAGGCGGCGTAGTCGCCGGTCAGCGCGGCGCCCTCCGTGTGGTCGCCCCGCTCGGTGATCTCTCCCGCGACCCAGGCGTCCACCCCCCGGTCCGCCAGCGTGGTGAGCGCGGCGTCGGCCGACTCGGCCGGGACGACGGCCATCATCCCGACGCCCATGTTCAGCGTCTTCTCCAGCTCCAGGCGCTCCACCCGGCCTGCCGTACCGACGACGTCGAAGACCGCGCCGGGCGTCCAGGTCGAGCGGTCCACCGTGGCGTGCAGTTCCTCCGGGATGACCCGGGCCAGGTTGGCCGCGAGTCCGCCGCCCGTGATGTGGCTGAAGGCGTGCACCTCGGTGGTCCGGGTCAGCGCCAGACAGTCCAGCGAGTAGATCTTGGTGGGCTCCAGCAGTTCCTCGCCGAGGGTCCGGCCGAACTCCGGCACCTCCCGGTCCAGCGCCCAGCCGGCCCGGTCGAAGACCACGTGCCGGACGAGCGAGTACCCGTTGGAGTGAAGACCGGACGACGCCATGGCGACCACCACGTCACCCGTACGGATACGTTCCGGGCCCAGCAGCCGGTCCGCCTCGACCACGCCCGTACCGGCGCCCGCGACGTCGAAGTCGTCCTCGCCGAGCAGCCCCGGGTGCTCGGCGGTCTCGCCGCCGACCAGCGCGCAGCCGGCCAGGACACAGCCCTCGGCGATGCCCTTGACGATGGCGGCGACCCGCTCCGGGTGGACCTTGCCGACACAGATGTAGTCGGTCATGAACAGCGGCTCGGCCCCGCAGACGACCAGGTCGTCGACCACCATGCCGACGAGGTCGCGGCCGATCGTGTCGTACACGCCCATCCTCCGGGCGAGGTCGACCTTCGTACCGACACCGTCGGTGGCGGAGGCGAGCAGCGGGCGCTCGTAGCGCTTGAGGGCGGACGCGTCGAAGAGGCCGGCGAAGCCGCCGAGGCCACCGAGGACCTCGGGGCGGCGGGTCTTCCTCACCCACTCCTTCATCAGCTCTACCGCGCGGTCTCCGGCTTCGATGTCGACGCCCGCGGCGGCATAGCTGGCACCAGTGGTCGTTTCGGACATGGCTGGCTACTTTCCTGTCGGCGTTCGGTCGTCGGACGGTACGTGAGGTGCGCCGTCACCGTCGGACGGGGCGGTACGGGCGTACGGCGTGTCGGGGGCGTACGGGCTGTTGCGGGCGCCCGGCGTGGCGCTGTCGCGGACATACGGGCGGACGGGAGCGCCTGCCACGGGCGGGCGGCGCGGGCGGACGCGAGGGCATCGGCGGGACATGAGCGTACTGAGGCGGACGCGAGCGGGCGCCGGTCCTACGGGCGCCGCAGCGCGTCGGTCGCCGCCGTGTTCGCCGTGCCCGCCGCCAGCTCCGTCTCCAGCAGCCGCTTGCCGAGCAGCTCGGGGTCGGGCAGGTCCATCGGGTACTCGCCGTCGAAGCAGGCCCGGCAGAGGTTCGGCTTGGCGATGGTCGTGGCCTCGATCATCCCGTCGATCGAGATGTAGGCGAGGGAGTCCGCGCCCATCGAGACGCCGATCTCCTCGACCGTCATGCCGTTGGCGATCAGCTCCGCGCGGGTGGCGAAGTCGATGCCGAAGAAGCAGGGCCACTTCACGGGCGGCGACGAGATCCGGATGTGCACCTCGGCGGCGCCGGCCTCACGGAGCATCTTGACCAGGGCGCGCTGGGTGTTGCCGCGGACGATGGAGTCGTCCACCACGACCAGGCGCTTGCCGCGGATGACCTCTTTGAGGGGGTTCAGCTTCAGGCGGATGCCCAGCTGGCGGATGGTCTGGGACGGCTGGATGAAGGTCCGGCCGACGTAGGCGTTCTTGACGAGCCCGGAGCCGTAGGGGATACCGCTGGCCTCGGCGTAGCCGATCGCGGCGGGGGTGCCGGACTCGGGCGTCGCGATGACCAGGTCGGCCTCGGCAGGGGCTTCCTCGGCCAGTCTCCGGCCCATCTCGACCCGGGACAGGTAGACGTTCCGGCCGGCGATGTCGGTGTCCGGCCGGGCCAGGTACACGTACTCGAAGACGCAGCCCTTGGGCTTCGCTTCCGCGAATCGCTGGGTGCGCAGACCGTTCTCGTCGATCGCGATCAGCTCGCCCGGCTCGATCTCCCGGACGAAGGCCGCACCGCAGATGTCCAGCGCGGCGCTCTCGGAGGCGACCACCCAGCCGCGCTCCAGCCGGCCCAGGACCAGCGGGCGGATGCCCTGCGGGTCGCGGGCCGCGTACAGCGTTCCCTCGTCCATGAAGACGAGCGAGAAGGCGCCCTTGACCTCGGGCAGGACACGGGCGGCGGCGTCCTCGACCGTGAGGGGCTTGCCGTCGTCGTCCGTCTGCCCGGCCAGCAGCGCCGTGACCAGGTCGGTGTCGTTGGTGGCGGCCACCTGCGTGGCCCGGCCGTTCTCCTTGGGGAGGTCGGCGACCATCTCGGCGAGCCGGGCGGTGTTGACCAGGTTGCCGTTGTGGCCCAGCGCTATGGAGCCGTGGGCCGTCGCCCGGAACGTCGGCTGCGCGTTCTCCCACACCGAGGCTCCGGTGGTGGAGTAGCGGGCATGGCCCACCGCGAGGTGGCCCTGGAGCGAGCCGAGCGACGTTTCGTCGAAGACCTGGGAGACCAGGCCCATGTCCTTGAAGACCAGTATCTGGGACCCGTTGCTCACTGCGATGCCCGCGGACTCCTGTCCACGGTGCTGCAAGGCATACAGACCGAAATAGGTAAGCTTGGCGACCTCTTCGCCCGGAGCCCAGACTCCGAAGACGCCGCATGCGTCCTGGGGGCCCTTCTCGCCGGGGAGCAGGTCGTGGTTGAGTCGTCCATCACCACGAGGCACGCCACCGAGTGTAGGCGAGATCGACCACTGGTCCGAATTGGGGATACGGGCCCGGCGCGGGCGGGGCGCTCCGGCGGGGGTGGCGGAGCCGCCTGATCAGGCGCATGCCAGCCGGTACGCCGGACGCGCGTCAGGCCCGTGGCGGGACGGCCCTCCCGGACGGTTCCGGGGAGGCGGCGACGGCGTCGAGGCCCTGTCCGCCCTCCGTCTCGAGCGTCAGGGAACGGTGGCGCAGCTCATATGTGATCTGTCCCTCCAGTACCTTCCTCACCTGCTGTTCGAGCTTCATCTCGGGCTCCGCGCAGGACATCCGGGTGGAGACGATCCGCCCGACGCTGATCGTGGATCCGGAGACGGTGGCGGGGGCGCTGAAGCGGTTGCAGCCGAGGTTGCCCTTCAGGGTGCCTTCGGTCTTGCCCTTCGGGCCCCCGGCCTTGTCCTTTGCGCCCTCGGACTTGTTTGTGCCCATCCCGGCCTCCTTGCCGGCTTGCTCACTGAACGTGAAGTACGCCTTGCCGTCGGTGCCCCGGGGCAGGGAGGCGGCGACGTCGCCGTCGGTCAGCGCGCTGACGCTCCACTTGGTGCCGATGAGGGAGGAGTCTGGCTGGGAGCTGAGTGCGATGGTGGCGGTGCCGTCGGAGGTGGTGAGGGTGAGCCGCCTGTCCTGCGCCTCGCCCTGGACCTTCGCGGTGAGCTTCCCGGAGAACGCGCCGTTCAGCGCCTTCTCGAAGTCCTGGAGTTCCTTCTCGCAGCCGATCTCCGTGGTGCGCTTGTCGCCCACGGTGACGGTGTCACCGTCGACGGTGACCTGCGCACCGATGGAGTTGCAGCCCGTACGCGCGCTGGCCTGGCCCCGGTCGTCGATCTCCACGCTCGCGCCGGCGGGCGGGACGGCCTTCTTGCCGTCGACGGTGACGCTGTCGACGCCCCAGCGGACGCCGGTGAGCGGGAGGTCGGTACGTACCGAACCGCTCCCCTTGCCCTGCTTCGAGGCGGACGACCCGGATCCGGACCCTGCCCCGGACTCCGTGCCGCAGGCGGCCAGGGAGAGCAGCGCGACGGTAGTGACGGCAGTGACAGGAATGATCTGCTGTTTCCGCATGCCGATGGGACGGGAGGGGTGGGGTCGCGGTTCCGTCCTGTGTCCCGACGTCGCGGTATCGCGGGTGCGGCGGCCTCGCGGGGGCGTGTTGGCGCGGCGTCAGGGCGTCAGGGAGTCGCCGCCTCAAGCCGTCACCCCATCAGCGCCTCACCGCATCAAGGCGTCACCGCATCAGGGGGAGCAGCCCGCCCAGGTCGGCGCGCTCCCCGCTCGCGGTGACCCGCGCGGCGTCGATCTCCTCGGTCCAGGTGGTGCGGCCCGTGGCCAGCCGGGCCCAGGTCAGCGGGTCGGTCTCCACCACGTTGGGCGGGGTGCCACGCGTGTGCCGGGGACCGGCCACACACTGCACGACGGCGTACGGCGCCACCCGGACCTCGGTCGACGCGCCGGGCGCCTTCACCGCGAGGGCGTCGGCGAGCACCCGCGTACAGGCGGCGAGCGCCTGCCGGTCGTACGGGATGCCCAGCCCGGCCGCCCGGTTCAGGTCGTCGGTGTGGACGACGAGCTCGACGGCGCGGGTGACCACGTAGTCCGCGAGCCGCATGGCCCCGACGCGTACCGCGAGCACCCGCTCCCCGGACGCCCCGGGCCACAGCGCGGCGCCGCGCTCGGCGACCCGCTCGAACAGCTCGGCGGGCTCCGCCGAGGCGGCGAGGGCCGCCACGTCCTCGGAGATGGCGCCGGCGTGCCGGGCGGTGGCGAAGGGCCACTCGGTGAGCGCGACGACGGGACCGGCGGGCCCGCTCCCCGCCCCGGACGGTGCGGGCTGCTCGATGTACCGGCTGACGGAGTCCACGCCCATGGCGATGTGCGCCACCAGCTCCCGCACGCTCCAGCCCCCGAGCCCGGCCGGCAGCGCCAGCTGCCGCTCCGACAACCCGCCCACGGCCTCCCGTACGTTCCCGAACTGCGCGAGCACGGCGGCCCGGGTCCTGACGGGGTCGTAACCGCGCGGGCGCTTCTTGGCAGGTGGCATGGAGTGAGGCTATGCCGTGGCAGCGCGCCGGTCACAGCGGACCGGCTGATCAAAGGTCCATCGGCAGCAGGCGGAAGGAGGCGTGGCCGGTGAGGGGACGCATCGCACGGAAGTCCCGCTCGTCGATGGTGAAGACGCAGTCGGTGCGGTACTCCTCGGCAAGTGCGACGCAGGTGGCATCGGTGAGATCGACAGCGAGGCCCGCATAACGGTTCATCACCACGGTGGCCGTACGGAGGATGTTCTCGTCGATGACGGGGATCACCATGCGGGTCAGTGCGACCTGCGACAGGATCCATTGGAGCGTCCTCCGGGACTCCTCCGCCCCCAACTGCCGTACTTCGTGCGGACGCCTCCCACCGCTCCGGTCCTTGACCGCTCTGCGGACCATGTGATCGAGCTCTGTGAGCACCGTCGGAGGGATGACGACCAGTCCTGCTTCGGCCAGGGCATGCTGAATCTGCTTCTGCTGCGGGTGCGCCCGGTCGAGTGCCCCGAGCATCGCACCCGTATCGGCGATCAGGATCACGCGGCGTGGCCCCCATGGCCGCCGCGCTGTCCGTGGCCTCCGTGAGTCTTGTGGTCCCCGTCAGCCTCGTGGGACTCCTCAGATGCGCGGGAGTCGTCGTAAAGGATCTCCCGCACACGGTTGGCCAGGGTCGGATCACCACTGTCGAAGGTGGGCATGTCCAATGGTTCTTCCCACCGGCGCTCACCCATCGCCGCCAGGTGGATCCCCCGTCGGATTATCTCCGCTTCGGGCACCCCCCGACGTGCGGCCGCTTCCTTGATGACCGCGAGGTCCTGCTCTTCCACGTAGACCGTGGTCCGCTTGAGGCCCATACACATACGCTACCTCACGCATATAACCCTTCTGGCGTCAACCAAGGCCGGGGACGGGGCGGGGCGGGACCGGGGCCGAGGAGGCACCGGAGGGTGGTTGGAGGCGGGCGTTCCGTGCCATGCTCAGGGCGCGGGGCGCCCCGACGCACGAGGGCGCCGACGTATGAGGTGGGGCCGTACGTGACGGCGGCCGTCGCGGCGTACGGAAGCGCCGTGGTGACGCGGACCACGGACTCGGCCGCCGACGCGACGGTCTCGCTGGGACGGCGCATCGTGCAGCGGCTGTGGCGCCGCGAGGAGAGCCGCGACGACATCGGGACGGCGATCCGCAACCTCGCCGACGCGCCGGACGACGCGGACTTCCAGGCGTTGCTGCGCGCTCACATCAAGCGGGCCCTGCTCGACGATCCCGCGCTCACCGCCGACCTCGCGCGGCTGCTCCCCGTCTCGGGCGGCGCCGTCACCGCCTCCGGTGACGGCGCCGTCGCCGTACGGAACAACTCCGGGGTCATCAGCACGGGCAGCGGCGCCACCGTCCAGCGGTGACGCGCGAGCGGGGAACGCGGACGAACAATGACGGACGGGCGGCGGGCGGTGACAGGCAGCCGCGCGGTGACGGACGGCCGCGCGGTGACGGACGGCCGCGCGGTGACGGACGGCCGGGCGGTGACGGACCGCCCCGGCGTCGCGGCGGCCGGAGCGCGGGCCGTGGCTGTCGGCACCGATCAAGGTGTCATCAGCACCGGCGACGGCACCGTGATCGACAGCCGCACCATCAACCTGCCGGCCACCGCCGTCCGGGGACCCGGTGAGGTGCGAGCCGCTGACGGCCTGGACAATCTGCCCGCGCCGCACAGCCCCGTGTTCGTCGGCCGCCATGCGGACATGGCGCGGCTTCGCTCGGCGATGGGCGGCGGCCCGCCGACACCCCCGACCGTCGTGCACGGCCTCGGCGGGACGGGCAAGAGCACCCTCGCGCTGCACTTCGCCCACCGCCACCGTGAGCACTACAACCCGGTCTGGTGGGTCCCCGCGGACACGCCCAGCGGTGTGACGAGCGCGTTCGCCGCGCTGGCGGGCCGGCTCCATCCGGGCGGCCCGACCGGCCTCGCCTGGTCGCCTGTCGCGTCGGCCGGGAGCCGTGCCCCGCCGGCAGCAACTACTGGAAGGAAGGCTCCCTGTCGCGGTCGGACTCGTCCTGCGCGAGGAGTGAGAGCAGTGAAGCGACGGTCAGGCGGGCTTCCGCCGGATGGCGCAGCACCTTCTCCGCATTGATGCGGTAGGTGTTCGTGCGTCCGTCGCGGGTGTGGGAGAGATAACCGTCTTGCTCAAGATCCGAGATGATCCGCTGAACGGCGCGCTCGGTGAGCCGGCAGTGAGCGGCGATGTCGCGGATGCGCACGCTCGGGTCGTCGGCGATGGCTGCAAGGACGCGCGCGTGGTTGGTGATGAACGTCCATCCGGTGCGGTTTGCGGACTCTCCGGTCATGCATCGCATGGTAAACGAAAGGTTTGCCAGAACCCAGTTACATGACATAGTTTTCACGCATTGGCCGACACGTTTTAGTGGGCGGGCAGGAGGCTCTGGCATGCCATGGGAGAAAGCGGTCGCAGTGGGCTCTACGAGCGACACCGCTGGGAGCAGCGCGCGTACGCCCGACCTCGCCGACGGGCACGGCGCGACGTGGGAACCGGTGGCTCAGTACCCGTGGCGGGACGCCTGGGTCGTCGTGGCCGACGGTGAGTACGACATGCACTCGATCCCGCCGCTGGCCCACGCGTTGACCACCGCGGCCGCGACCCACGCGAAGGTGGTCCTGGACACCTCCCGCGTCACCTTCGCGGACTCTTCGCTTGTGAACCTTCTCGTCCTCGTGCGCCAAAGAACCGCTCTGCGCGTGGCCGCACCCGGGCCGAGGCTGCGGCGTCTGCTCGACATCACCGGGGTCGACACCATCCTTCACGTGCGGTCAACCGTGGAGGAAGCCGCCACCGCCTGAGACCGAGCACCGGGTGCGCCAGAGCGATCCGGCCCCGTGTTCGTGTTGTCGTGACGTCGGCGTGATCACACGACAAGATCGGAGGCGAAGACGGACCCCAGCGCACCAGGAGAGACACCATGGCAGCAGCACAGGACAAGCCGGGCCGCTACGGAATCTGGAGCGCGGAACTGCGCTCCGAGGAGCCCGCACTCCGTGCCGAGATCCCCGAGGCCGCAGCGGAACTGGAAGAACTCGGCTTCGGAGCCGTCTGGCTGGGCGGCAACAGCGCGGTCGAGCACGCGGTACCCCTGATCGAGGCCACCTCGACGCTCACCGTCGCCACCGGCATCCTCAGCATCTGGCAGCACGAGCCCACCGACGTCGCCGGCCAGTTCCAGGCGCTGGACTCCGCACACCCCGGACGGTTCGTGCTCGGCATCGGCGCGAGCCATGCCAAGATCGCCTCGCAGTACCGGCGCCCCTACTCCTCCATGGTCACCTACCTGGACGGCCTGGACGCGGCCGGCGTCCCGGCGGAGCGCGTGGTGCTCGCCGCCCTCGGCCCGAAGATGCTCGGACTCGCCCGCGACCGGACCGGCGGCGCCCACCCGTACCTCGTCACCCCCGAGCACACCGCACAGGCCAGGGAGATCCTGGGCTCCGGCCCCCTCCTCGCGCCGGAGCTGAAGGTCGTCCTGGATGCCGACCCGGACACGGCCCGGGCCACCGCACGCGGTTACCTCGCGGGGTACCTGGCCCTGCCGAACTACACCAACAGCTTCCAGCGGCTGGGCTTCACCGAGGACGACTTCGCAGGCGGCGGCAGCGACCGGCTCATCGACGCGGTCTACGCCTGGGGCACCGACGAACAGATCCGCAGCCGCGTCGACGCCTTCCACGCGGCCGGCGCGGACCACGTGGCCCTTCAGATCGTCACCCCGGACACCACCCTCAGCGGCCCGGCATCCCTGCCCCGTGCGCAGTGGCGCCGCCTGGCCGACGTACTGACCTGAGCCGGCCGGCCCCACCACCGCACCACCACCCGTGACCGGACCGTGACTTGTTGCCGCGTCGGCCACAAGGTTAGGTTTGCCTTATTTACGTCCGGGAAGTCCGGGCTGTCGCCGTCGCCGGGAGGCTTCCGCCGTGTCACAGACCTTCGTCCGTCGTATCGCCGTGACCGCCGCCGCCACCGCGTTCGCCCTCTCCCTGACCTCCTGCACCGGCGACAGCGACGCGGGCGGGGGGAGCGGCGGGAGCGGCGGCAAGGACGCCTCCTCCGGCGGCGGTGCCGCGACGCACACGGTCAAGACCGTCATGGGCGACGTGAAGGTGACGGACGCGCCCGAGCGCGTCGTCGTCCTGGACACCGACGCGCTCGACTCCGCCGTCACCCTCGGAGTCACCCCGGTCGGCGCCACCACCGTCGCCGACAAGGCGCCCTTCTCCACGTACCTCCCCCAGGACGAGCTCAAGGGCGTCAAGCCCGTCGGCGTCATCGCCGAGCCGAACCTGGAGGCGATCGCCGCGCTCGAGCCCGACCTGATCCTGAGCAGCAAGGTCCGCGACGAGAAGAACTACAAGTCCCTCTCGGCCATCGCCCCCACCGTCTTCTCCGAGAGCACCGGGGCGACCTGGCGCGAGAACTTCGCACTCCACGCCGACGCCCTCGGCAGGAAGAACGAGGCCAAGAAGGTCGTCGCCGACTACGACGCGCACGTCAAGCGCGTCACGGAAGCGCTCGGCGGGGCGGACAAGGCGAAGCGGACCACGTTCGGCTTCGTACGGTTCGTGGAAGGCGCGGACACCCGGATCTACATGAACAAGACCTTCGTCGGCTCCCTCTTCAAGGACCTGGGTGTCGGCCGCCCGGACAACCAGGACGCGGAAGCCTTCTCCCTCGACGTCAGCCCCGAACAGATCGACGAGGCCAACGCGGACGTCCTCTACTACTCCACCTACGGCGACGCCAAGAAGGCTCAGGAGACCGACATCGTCGGCGGCCCCCTGTGGAAGAGGCTGGACGCGGTGAAGAACGGCATGGCCTTCAAGGTGGACGACAACCTGTGGATGCTCGGCATCGGGTACACCGGCGCGGGCCAGGTGCTGGACGCCATCGAGAAGAGCTACACGTCCGCCGCCGAGCAGTAGGTCCGACCGGACCTGGGCCGGGCCCGGATACGGACCGGGCCCGCTGCCGGTCCCGCCTTCCCTACGGCTCCGGCCTACGGCCTTTCCGGCGCCCCGAACGTCGTCCACGCCACCCGCTCCGGCACCCGCAGCACCGTCCGCCCCGCCGCCGCGTTCAGGATCGTCGCCGCCCGCCACGCGCCCAGCGTCAGGTCGGGCGCGCCGACGCCGTGCGTGTGCAGTTCGGCGTTCTGGACGTACAGCGTGCCGGACACCCGCGCGTCGAGCGCCACCCGGTACGAACCGTCGACCCGGTAGCGGCCCCTGTCGTCCCAGTCCACCAGCTTCGCCAGCGGCTCCAGGAAGGCCGGGCGCGCCGCCGCGTACCCCGTGGCCGCCACCACCGCGGACGTGCGCACCTCGAAACACGTGTCCTGCTCCACGTGCCGGCACGTCAGCAGGACCCCGTCGCCCGTGCGCTCCGCGCCCTCGATCGCCACGCCCGGGTGCAGCGCGGCGCGCGGCGGCGCACCGCCGACGGTCCGTTCGTACAGCTCGTCGTGGATCTCGGCCAGCGTCTGCTCGCTGACGCCCTTGTAGAGCTGCCACTGCTCCCGTACGAGCCGCTCGCGGCGCTGCTCGGGCAGGGCGCGGAAATAACGGATGTAGTCGGGGGTGAAGTGCTCCAGGCCGATCTTCGAGTACTCCATGGGCGCGAAGGCCGGGGTACGCGCCAGCCAGCGTACGTACGGGCCGCCCGCGCCCGTGCCGTCCTGGTGCCGCAGCAGGTCGAGCGCCACCTCCGCACCGGACTGACCGGCGCCGACGACCGTGACGTCGTCCAGCGCCGCCAGGCGCGCGCGACGGGCGCGGTAGTCGGCGCTGTGCAGGACACGGACGTGGCCACCGGAGCCGGTGCCCTCTCCTCGTTCCTCCTCGTCACTCGCGAGCAACGGCCGCAGCGCCTCCGGCACCACCGGCAGCGTGCCCACTCCCAGTACGACCTGGAGCGCGAGCACCCTCGACTCCACGGCGCGTGCTCCCTGGTCGTCCGCCGAGCGGTACGTGACGGCGAACGCCCCGGCGCCCTCGTCCCACGCCAGCTCCGTCACCCGCGCGTCGAACCGGCAGGAGGGCAGCCCCTCGGCGACCCATCGGCAGTAGTGGTCGTACTCGCGCCTCGGTATGTGAAACCGCTCCGAGAAGAAGAACGGGAACATCCGGTCGTGTTCACGCAGGTAATTGAGGTACGACCAGCGGCTGGTGGGGTCGGCCATCGTGACGAGGTCGGCAAGGAAGGGGACTTGGAGAACCGTGCCTTCGAGCAGCAGGCCGGGGTGCCAGGAGAAGGCGGGCTTGGCGTCGAGGAAGAGGGTACGGGGGCCCTGCGCCCGGCCGGCGGGGCCGTCCGCGAGACCGTCGGCGAGTGCGGCGAGGGAGAGGTTGAACGGGCCGATCCCGATGCCGACGAGGTCGTAGGGGCCCGGTTCGCCGCCCTGTCCGCTCTGTCCGTTCTGTTTCCGGGGTTCCTCACCCGTCTGTGCGTTGTCGGTCGTCGTCACCTGTGGGCCTCCGTGAAGGTGTGGGGTTTCGGTACGCAGGTAGCAGGTACGCAGGTAGCGGGTAGCGGGTACGCGGCTACACAGGTACTCACGTACGCACGAGGGTGAAGAGGCCGGCCGGGCTACCCGCCGCCCTCCTCCTCCGCCCGCCCCGCCGCCACCACCGCGTGCAGCAGGCGGTCCACCTCGGCGGGGGTGGTGTGCGGGTTGAGCAGGGTGAGCTTCAGGCGTACGCGGCCCGGGCCCTCCCCCGGGAGTTCCGTACGGCCGACGACCGCCCGGCCCTCGCGCAGGAGGCGGCGGCGCAGCGCGGCGTTGATCTCGTCGCCGCGCGACGCGTCCGACGGCAGGTACCGGAACAGGAAGGCCGTCAGCACCGGTTCGGAGTGCAGCTCCAGCCGTGGGTGTTCCCGTACGGTACGGGCCCCCGCCACCGCCAGGGCCCGGCAGGCGTCGACCAGCCGGCCCAGACCCTCCCGGCCCAGCGCCCGCAGCGTCACCGCGATCTTGAACGCGTCGGCGCGGCGCGTCGTCCGCAGGGAGAGGCCCAGCAGGCTCGGGTAACCGGCCTCCTCGTCGTCGGCCGGGTTGAGGTAGACCGCGCGCCGCGCGAGCGAGGCGTACGTCTCCGCGCGCCGCACCAGGAAGATCCCCGCCGCGGCCGGCTGCCAGCCGAGCTTGTGCCAGTCGAGGGAGACGGAGTCGGCGAGTTCGAGCCCGTCCAGCAGCGGGGCGAGCCGGTCGGAGAGCAGCGCGCCGCCGCCGTACGCCGCGTCCACGTGCAGCCAGGCGCCGTGTTCGGCGGCGAGTTCCGCGCAGGCGCGCAGCGGGTCGATCGAGCCGGTGTCCGTGGTGCCGGCGGTGGCGACGACGGCTACGGGCAGCTCGCCCCGTGCGGCACAGCCGTCGAGCAGCGACGCCAACGCCTCGGGAATCATGCGCAGTTCGTGGTCGACCGGTACGGGCAGCACCGCGTCCTCACCGAGACCGAGCAGCGCGGCGGCGCGCTGTACGGAGAAGTGGGCGGCGGCGGACGCGAGGATACGGGGCCGGCCCGGGCGGACGGTACGGACCGCACGGCCCGTAACACCCGGAACGCCCGTAGTGCCCGTAACACCCGGAACGCCCGTAGCACCCGTAGCACCCGTAGCACCCGGAACGCCCGTAGCGCCCGTAGCGCCCGTACGGCCTGTAACACCTGTAACGCCCGTACGCTCCGATCGGCCGAGGCGACCGGGTTGGCCGGGTCGGCCGGAGTGGCCGGAGTGGCGCGGACGGGCCGGGGTCGTCTCATCCATCCCCGCGGACCGCTGTCCCGGCACCCGGGCCCAGGTCCCCGGTACCCCGGTCATCTCGATCTGCTCGCCGGTGGCCGTGCCCAGCACGCGGTCCCGGGCGAGCATGAGGCCCATCAGGTTGGACTCCGTACCGCCCGACGTCAGCACTCCGGCCGCGCGCTCCGCGTCGTACCCCACCAGCCGCGCCAACTCCTTGAGCAGCAACGTCTCCAGCGCGGTCGCGGCGGGTGCCTGGTCCCAGGAGTCCTGGGAGGGGTTGAGGGCGGAAACGGCCAGGTCGGCGGCCACGGCGATGGCGAGGGGCGGGCAGTGCAGATGGGCGGCGCAGGACGGGTCGGCGGGGTCGGCGCTGCCGTGGGCGAGGAGTTCGGTGAGCCGGCGCAGCGCGGCGGCGCCTCGGGCGTCGGTCCGGGCGAGGGCCCTGGCTCCACGCCTCGGGTGCCCCGTGGGGACGCCCATGGCGCCGGTGCCCTCGCCCCCGGTCTCGCCGCCGGTCTCGCCCTCGCCGTCGCTGCCGCTGTCGCCGTCTTCCTTGCTGTCGCTGTCGAACGCCTCGGCCACCGCCGCCGCGATGTCCTCCGGCCGGCCGGGCGCGATCGGGCCGTCGCGGCGCTTGGCTCCCCCGGCCAGCGCCTCCAGCACCGTGGCGATCAGCGGTTCCAGCGCCTCGGGCCCGGACGGGCCGCCGGAGAGCGAGACCGGGCCGGCGTCCGTCCCCGCCCCCGGCCCCGGCTCAAGGCCGGCCCCGGCGGTCGCCCCCGAGTCCGCGGACGGATCGGTCAGCTGATCCGTGGCCACTCCTGCCCCCGCTCTTGCTCCCGCGCGACCGTCCACGCCCGCGTCCGCGCCAGCACCCGTGCCCGCGCCAGCACCCGCGCGCACGTCCTTCCCGGCCATCCCTCGCAACACCTCGTCCAGCGCCGCAGCCAGCGCTTCCGCCTCCGCTTCCATCTCCGTGGGCATCAGTGCCGTCCCCCTTCAGGACCCGGCGCGACACCGGCCGCCGTCTGAGCCGGGACCGGCGCGGCGGCGACCGCACCGGCCGCTGAAACGCCCGCGCCCACCTCCGCGCCGGCCTCCTTGCCGGCCTCCTTGCCGACCTCCGCGATCGCCTCGCCCAGCCGTTCCAGCACCGCCTCCGCCTCCTCGTCCGTGATCACCAGTGGCGGCAGCAGCCGCACGGTCGCCCCGTACCGCCCGCCCAGTTCCACGATCAGCCCCCGCGCCAGGCACGCGTCGCGCACCCGCCGCGCCAGCTCCGGCGCGGCCGGGCGCGCGCCGCAGGAGTCCACCGGGCCGGCCGGATCGACCATTTCCACGCCGATCATCAGCCCTCTCCCCCGGACGTCCCCCACCACGGGCACCGGCAGTTCGGTCCGCAGGCCGGCCAGCCGCGCCAGCATCCGCGCGCCGACGGCCGCCGCCCGCTCGGTCAGGCCCTCCCGGGCCACGTACCGCAGCGTCGCCGCGCCCGCCGCCATCGCCAGGGTGTTGCCCCGGAACGTGCCCGTGTGCGCGCCCGGCGGCCAGCCGTCGTAATCCTTGTCGTACACGATCACCGCGAGCGGCAGGCTGCCGCCGATCGCCTTCGACATGACCATCGCGTCCGGGACGATCCCGCTGTGCTCGACCGCCCAGAACGCCCCCGTGCGGCCGACCCCCGTCTGCACCTCGTCCACGATCAGCGGAATCTCGCGCTCACGGGTGATCCGGCGCATCGCGCGCAGCCAGTCGTCCGGTGCCGGCACCGCGCCGCCCTCGCCCTGCACGGCCTCCACGATCATCGCCGCGGGCCGTACGACACCGCCCGCCGGATCGTCCAGCAGCCGCTGGGTGTACGTGACGGACAGTTCGGCACCGCGCGCGCCGCCGACGCCGAACGGACAGCGGTAGGCGTACGGGTACGGCAACCGCGTCACCTCGGCCCCGCCCCCCGCGACCGGCTCCTTGACCGCCACGGCGCCGGTGACGCCGAGCGCGCCCGCCGTCATCCCGTGGTACGCCCCGGTGAACGCCAGCAGTCCGCGCCGCCCGGTCGCCGTCTGCATGAGCTTCAGCGCCGCCTCCACCGCGTCCGTACCGGCGGGTCCGCAGAAGTGGACGCGGGCGCGGTCCGCGAACGCCTTCGGAAGCGTCGCGAACAGCGCGTCGGTGAAGTCGTCCTTCTCCGGGGTCGCGAGGTCGAGGGCGTGCAGGGGCGCGCCACTGTCGAGGGTGCGCCGTACGGCCTCCTGTACGACGGGGTGGTTGTGGCCGAGCGCGAGCGTTCCCGCGCCGGAGAGGCAGTCGAGGTAGCGACGCCCGTCGGCCCCCTCGACGGTCATGCCGTACGCGCGGGCCGGGACGATCGGGAACGAACGGGCGTACGTACGCGCCGAGGACTCCCTGGCGCGCTGCCGCGCCAGGATGGCGTCGGCGGAGACGGAAACGGTCATGGCACAGCTCCGGAGGAGAGGGGTGGGGGAGAGGTGAGGGGGAAACCGGTCGTGCGGACGAAGGGAGAAAAGAAGAGGAAAAGGAGGCGGCGGAGTGGGAATCGTCAGGTCAGCGGAGTCGGAGCCGGCGGGGTCCGAGGCAGCGGAGGCAGCGAGGTCGGAGGCAGCGGAGGCAGCGAGGTCGGAGGCAGCGGTGGACATGACTTGGCGTCAGGGCGGGGACGGTGCGTAGGGGGGCGCATACGAAACAGCTTGCGCCACCGTTGAGTTGGCGCGCCCGCGAAAGGCGCCGCGAATGCGCCTCCGAGGGAGGGCGGGCGATGCTCCCCGGCGTTCGCCCGGCGGTCCGTCCGCGCTTTCCTCAGCGGGTGTCCGCCCGCCGCGCGCTCACCGAGGACACCGGGACGTCGTCGGCCCCAAAGGTTCGAACTCGCTTTTGGCGTGGGCAGCGGATATGGCGACGTTGCCGAGGGCACTGCGACTGGTGAGCAGGTGGTGACCGACGGGACGGTTATAGGCAAGGGAGCGGCCCCGGACGATCCGCCCCCGAACGCTCCGCCGCGAACAGCCTGCCCCCCGAACGCACCGGCGCCGAACGCTCCGGCTCCGGCCGCACCGGCGCCGGACCACCCGACTCCGTTCGCCCCGATGGATCGCCGTAGCGTTGTCCACTCTCCGCACGGTGCCTCCTCCTGCACGAACACGATCGGGCGCTTAGGTAAGCCTAACTTAAAGATCGCATGAGCAGCGCGAGCACCCGAACATCCCCGGGAGTACGCTGACACGAAAGGGTGCGTGCCAACTCATTCCCGGCACCCCTGGGTGCGCTTCCCGCACCCGCCCGACGCCTCCCGGAGGCGAGTGCTCGATGAACAACCTGCTCAGCGTGGTCGCGATCCTCGGACTGATCGTGATCGGTGCGACCGTGATCCAACTCATCAACGGCCACCGGCGGGGCGGCGTCGCGGCGCAGGGCTACGGCCGGACCGCCTGGAACCCCCGGCAGCGCCCCGCCCCAGCGGACGACGACACCAGGGCCCACCCCACGGACGCCGACACCGACCCGCGCCGCGGCCACTACTGGCACCGCCTGCGCGCCCGCGCCCGGGGCCGCCCGCACGACGTGAGCCACGACGCCGGCCACGGCGTGGGCCGCGGGAGGGGAAACGGCATCCCGCACGGCCCGACGGAGTCCGACACGGGATAGTCAGTTCAGCTTGAGGCGCGCGGCGACCGGCAGGTGGTCGCTGGGCGTGGCGGGCAGGGTGCGGATGTCGGTGACCCTCGCCCCTCGGGCCATCACCTGGTCGATCCGCGCCACCGGGAACGTCTCGGGGAAGCTGAGGGCGAAGCCCCGTTCCGCCACGTTCATCCGCGAGGTCACCGGCGCCAGCCCCCGGTCGTCGACCGTGCTGTTGAGGTCCCCCATCAGCACGATCCTGTCCAGCTCCTCGTCGGCGACGGCCTTGCCCAGCAGACCGGCGCTCTCGTTCCGCCAGGCCGCGGCGAGGCCGCTCGCCCGGACGCGGATGGAGGGCAGATGGGCCACGTACGCCGCGAACTCGCCCTGGGGCGCGCGCACCTCGGCCCTCAGCCCGCGCTTCCAGCCCTCACCGATGCCGCCGGGCGCGATGTCCAGCATCCGCGCGTCGGACAGCGGGTACTTCGACCAGAGCCCGACGGTCCCCTCCACCGCGTGGTGCGGGTAGTCCGCGGCGAGCGTCTTCTCGTAGACGGACAGCGCCGGCGGCACCAGTTCCTCCAGCGCGATGAGATCGGGATCCGCCTCGATCAGGGCGCGGGCCGTGCCCTCCGGGTCGGGGTTCTCGTCGCTGACGTTGTGCTGGACGACGACGAGATCGTCCGCGTCGGACCGTTCGGCGGGCAGCAGCAGCCCGCCGAAGGCATACGCCCAGGCCGCCACCGGCAGCAGCAGGGCCACCAGCGCGAGGGCCGAGCGGCGCAGCAGCGCCAGGCCGAGCAGTACGGGAACGGCGAGGCCGAGCCAGGGCAGGAACGCCTCCAGCAGACTGCCCAGGCCGAGTACGGCGTTGGACACGAACCGGTGGAACACCAGCAGCCCGGCCGTCAGCAGGGCGAACGCCGCGAGCACCCGCCCCCGCGCCCAGAACGACCGCTGCTCCACCACGTCCCCCTCACCGCTCCGCACCGGTCGCCACCGGCCCGGCATTCGCCCGTTAGGACGTGCAGGCGGTGATCAAGGTTCCGACAGACCCGGAACACGCACCCGGGCCGCCCACGCGCGGTTCCCTGAAGGACCCGGAGGTTCAATCGCCCTCGAGCCCGGGGGTCGCCTCGCGGGCGCATGGCCCGCAGAGACCGGGCTCGGGCGCCCGGTAGGCGCGGTCGCAGCGATCACAGTTGACGAGCGGGTCGACGCGCGGCGCCGTCGGTACGGCGGGCAGCGGTGGCGGCAGCAGCGTGGTCAGGCGGTGCCCGAGGAACGCGGCGGGATACCGGATCGGCTCCTGCGGCAGCATCGCGGTCAGGGTGCGCTGTACGGCTACGGGCTCGACGCCCCGCTCCAGCCAGGCGGAGACGGCCGGGGCGAGGCGGGCCACGTCGCGCGCGGAGAGCA
Organism: Streptomyces hebeiensis; assembly: GCF_052983195.1. NCBI lineage: Bacteria > Bacillati > Actinomycetota > Actinomycetes > Kitasatosporales > Streptomycetaceae > Streptomyces > Streptomyces hebeiensis. The sequence goes on along the minus strand of NZ_CM129812.1, from coordinate 4,037,378 downwards.
GTAAACGCGCGTCCTGACGCCGAAGACCGGCGAGGAGATCGGCGGCGGCGCGATGGCGGCCGAGGTCGGGCTGCTCGGGCGTCGGCAGGGACGCTTCGGGTGCGGCGGGGACGGGCGGCGCCGGCGGGGCCGGCGACACGGGCGACACGGGCGGTGCGGGCGGCGTGGGCGGCGTGGGCGGCGTGGGCGGTCCGGCCAGGACGGGCGACACGGGCAGCATGGGCGGCGCGGCCAGGACGGGCGGCGCCGGCGGGGCCGGCGGGGCGGGCGACACGGGCAGAGCGAGCGGGATGAGCGACACGGGCGGGGCGTGAGGGGCGGGCGGTGCGGCCTGGGCAGCCGGGGCTTCCGTACGGCCGGAGTCGGCAGCCGCCGGATTGTCGTACGCGAACGTCCTGGTCACCCACCGCCCACCCGCCCCGCGCTCCCGCCTGCGCACCAGATAGCCGCACTTCTCCAGTTCGCGCAGGGCGGCGGCGATGGCGATCTCACCTTCGGGGAACCTGGCGGCGAGGGCCTTGATGCCGATCTTCGAGCCGTCGGGCAGCGACTGGATGTACAGCGCCAAACCCCGTGCCACCAGGGACAGTTCCCGGTGCTGGGCGAGGTGGTTGCCGACGACGGTGAACCGTTCCGTATGCCGGAACCGGATGTGGGTGACCCCGGACGGGGGAACGTCGGCCGGAACGTCCGACGCGGTACACGGGTGCGCGTTAAGCTGCTGAAGAGCCATTGGGAAGGTGTGGTCTTCCTGTGTGGTCAGGCCCTCGATCGGGATTGCAGTCCCATCGGGGGCCGAACTTTTTGTGAGGTCGTGTCGCCGAGCGTAACCGCACCAAACCTCCCCCTACGACCAGATGTTGGCGGATTCACCCGCGCGAGTGAGGGACGCGCGTGAGTGAACCGGGGGTCTGGTGGGGAAGGGTTCTTCCCCACGTTTCTTGCATCAGTTCACGTCGCGCCGGACCGGGTCGGGGCCCACCGGATCGGGTCCACCGAGTCGCGGTGCACCACGACCCGGCGGACCGCCCGCCGCACCAGGCGTCGGCGCCGCGCGCCCGTGCCTGAGCTCGACAGCTCGATAGCTCGATACATTGATGACCATGTCACGCAGGGTTCGACGCATCACCGTCAGCGGCTACAAGTCGATCGAACAGGTCGAGCTGGCCCTGAGCCCGGTCACCGTGCTCGTCGGCCCCAACGGTGCGGGCAAAACCAACTTCATCGAGGCTGTCGAGCTGCTCGGACGCATCGCAGACGGTGAGCTGGGCATGGAGGTCGGGCTGCGTGGCGGGGCCGTAGCCATGCTTCACGACGTGGCCAAGGGGTCCGCGGGAATCGGGCTGCGTGTGGAGGCCGACGAAAGCGATCTTGTGAACGCCTACGAGGCAACGTTGGTTCCCTCACATCGGGGAGAACTGGTCTTCGGCCGTGAGGTGGTGGAGTTCCACGACAAGACGCGTTCTGAGCAGCCGCTGAAGCAGGAGATCGGCCGGGGCCACAGCGAGTCGAAACTCGCCGAGGCCGCGGAAGAGGGACCGTTCAGAGCCGGCGGCGTGGCCCGTCACACACTGGACATACTGCGGGGCTGCCGCGTCTACCACTTCCATGACACGACCCCCGGTGCCCCGGTGAAGCAACCGGGCTACGCCTCCGACACGGAGGTCCTGCACCCGGACGCACGCAATCTCGCCGCGTTCCTGCGACGCATGGGCGAGGAGCATCCTGCGGCGTACAAGCAGATCGTGCGTACGGTCCGTTCCGTCGCGCCCTTCTTCCGTGAGTTCGTCCTCACCGAGGACGCAGCGACACGCGTGCTGCTCCGGTGGAAGCAGTTCGGGTCCGACACGGTGTTCCCACCCGACGCACTGTCCGACGGCACGCTGCGTTTCATCTGCCTTGTTGTCCTCCTGCTCCAGCCGCGACCGCCCGCGCTGCTCGTGCTCGACGAACCTGAGCTCGGACTGCACCCCTTCGCAATCACCGTCCTGGCGGAGCTGTTCAGGTCGGCCGCCGGCCACAGCCAGATTCTCGCCGCCACCCAGTCCGTCACGCTGGTCGACCAGTTCGGGCTCGACGAACTCGTCGTCGCGGAGCGCGTGGACGGCTCGACGAAACTGCACCGGCCCGATCCCGAGGCACTGGCAGCCTGGCTCGACAGTTACTCGCTCGGTGACCTGTGGCTGAAGAACCTGCTGGGTGGTCGACCCCGGCCCGAGCGGGAGCGGTGAGGCGGGGGAAATGCGTCAGGTTCACGTACTGGTGGAGGGCGCGACGGAGGAGCGCCTGGTGCAGCAGGTCCTCCAGCCGGAACTGCTCGTGCGGGACATCTGGGTCACCCCGGTCGCGCTCAAGACCCGGCGGGCCGCGGGTCGGCCGCACGACAAAGGCGGGGTGAGCAGGTGGCCCAAGATCGAGCACGACATCCGGGCACTGTTGCGGAACCCGGCTGTCGACACGGTGACCACGATGCTCGATCTGTACGGGTTACCCTCCGACACGCCCGGGCTCTCCGGCGCCCCGGCCGGTGACGCGTACGCTCGCGTCGGCCATATCGAGGAGGCAATGGCACGGGTCATCGACGACGAGCGATTCGTGCCCTTCCTCGTCCTCCACGAGACGGAGGCCTGGGTACTCGCCGCCGCGAACGAACTTGCCGAGCTGATCGAGTCGCCCAGGCTGGCCGACGTACTGCGGTCTCATGTCACTGCCGCGGGCGGCCCCGAACTGGTCAACGACGGCCCCGACACGGCGCCGTCGAAGCGGATCCTGAGGGCACACCCCGCCTACCGCAAGGTCGTGGACGGCCCGGACGCGATCGAGCTTCTCGGCCTGGGCGCCTTGCGCACCGCCTGTCCTCACCTCGACGCCTGGTTGAAGCGCCTGGAATCCGAATCCGGCAGCCGAGACCGCTCCTCCTGACAAAAACCGACTGGCGCGCACCCGGACGGGCTGAGTTCCACCAACACCATGCCGGCACCCCGTATACGCCCCGGAGAGTTCTTCACAGCCCTCCGCGCCGACTCCATTTGTTGCGTTCGGCGACGCGTTCACTGAGCGTTTGGACACGAGAGGGCGGCTCGACCTCCTTCTGGCCGGACGGGCACAGGGAATGCCCGCAGTCGCACGGCGGCCAGTGACGTTCCGGCGATACCGGCGATACCGGCGGCGGTTTGGGTACGGCGAGAATTCCGTCCCGGCCGAACCTCGCCATCAATACGGACAGCAGTCGCCGCGCCTTGCTCGGTGTCATTCCGTCTCTCGCTCCAGTCGCTTCAGTCCGCGGAGCACGCGCTCCAGCAGCTCATACGTCACGGGGTCGTAGACCCGGGGAACGGACTCGGGCACGAGACGCCAGAAGCCGCCGGCATGGACGGTCGCCTCGAGCTCGGCCGTGGCGACCGCGGTTCCGGGGGATTGCTCGCGCATACGGAGGTCACACCTTCTGTCATCGAGTTGTCACGTTCCGCATACAAGGATGGGCGTTTCCGCGTAGGATCAGAAGTCGTTTATGTCCCAATCCCTTCCCAGGGAAAAGGAGTTGGAGCGATGCCCCCTCGACCGCGTGAACTGACACCCGACCGCTCGGCACGCGATTTGTTCGGCGCGGAAATGCGTCGCTTCCGGGAACGGGCGGGCATGAGCCTGGAAAGCCTGGCGGACGTCCTGCGGTACGGGAAGAGTTCACTGGCCCGGTACGAGACGGCGGAGGCGATGATCCCGCCGGACCTGCCGGCACGGCTGGACGCGGCGTTCGGGTCGGACGGGCTGTTCGGGAAGCTGTACGGGCTGGCGAAGCACGAAGTCCATCCGGACCAGTTCCGGCGCCTGATGAAACTCGAAGCCCAGGCACGCGTCATCCAGGAGTACACAGGCCAGTTGATGCCTGGGCTGCTCCAGACCAAGGCGTACGCACGCGCGCTCTTCCGGTTCCACTATCCGAAGGCCACATCGGAGGGTATCGAGGAACTCGTCACGGCCCGCATCAGCCGTCAGGCGCTCCTGCACGCGGATCCGGCGCCTCACTTCTCGCTGATCCTTGACGAGGCGGTGTTGCTCCGCCCGTTCGGCACGGCGGAAACCATGCGTGAGCAACTGTCCCGCTTGGTGGAGGAAGCGCTCACGTCCACAAGCATCGTTCAAGTTCTCCCGTTCTCACACGGGGGACATGCTCTCGCAGGGGGCTCATCGAAGTTGATGACCTTCGAAGACCGCACACAGGCCGTCTGGGAAGAGAACAGCGTGAGTGGGACGCTGTTCGAGGAGAAGACCGTCGTCGACGACCGGCACCGGACCTACGATCTGCTCAGGGCGTGCGCTCTGTCGCCGATGGATACGGCGAGCCTGATCCGCCGTAAAATGGAGGAGCTCTACTCATGAGTCCGAGCCACGGCCTCGCGCTCACCAAGTGGGTGAGGTCGTCGTACAGCGGCACCGGGGGCAACAACTGCGTCGAATGGGCTCCGGCCCATGTCGCCGCCTCCGGCGTCGTACCCGTACGGGACAGCAAGAACCCGGACGGGCCCGCGCTCGCGCTCGCCCCGCAGGCCTGGGCAGACTTCGTCGCCCACGCCGCCGACCAGGCCTAGCCGTACGTCACTCCGAACGGAGGCGCTCCCCTGATGAGCACGTCCCTCGACCTCGCCCCCGACGACTGGGTCAAGTCGTTCCACAGCAAAGGCAACAGCAGTTGCCTCGAATGGGCTCCCGCCTACATCGTCACCTCGGGCCTCGTGCCCATCCGGGACAGCAAGACCCCCGACGGGCCCGCCCTCACCCTCTCGCCCCACGCCTGGGCCCACTTCGTCAGGCACGCCGCAGCGGCCAGGGCGTAACCGGCGGCCCGCGACCGGCACCCGGCAACCGCGGCCCCCGACCGTCAGCGGGCCGCCTGCGTCGCGGCGCGCGGGGACGCCGGGTAGGGCTTCGAGCCGTACGCCGTCATGAAACGGTCGCGGAAGCGGTCCATGCGCCAGACCGGGGCGTCCGGGGCCGGGTTCAGGCCGTCCTGCCAGTTCCAGCCGGAGATCCGCTCCAGCACGGCCGGGTCGTGGGCGATGATCGAGACCGGTACGTCGCGGCCGGCGTTCTCGCCGGTGACCGTCTTGTTGGGCTGGTGGTCGCCCAGGACGACGAGCACGGTGTCCTCGTCGCCGTACCGCTGTACGTAGTCGATGAGGTTGCTCATCGTGTACTCGATGGAACGGCGGTACTCGGTGCGCACCTTCTCGGGGTCCGTCCAGACCTCTTTCGGGTCCTTGGCCGCCTTGCGGATGTCGTGGTAGACCGAGCCGTCGCCGAGCTCGTCCCAGCCGACCGTCTCGGGCAGCGGCGCCCAGGGGTTGTGCGTGGAGACGAGGATCATCTCCGTCATCAGGGGCGGGCGGTCCTTCTTGCCGTGTTCGAGGCGCTCGAAGGCCATCAGGTTGAACTGGTCGGGGACGGGCGCCCAGCTGAACTTCGGGCCCTTGTAGCCGAGGTCGCGGGAGTCGTAGATGTTGTCGAGGCCGAAGAACTTGCCCTCCGGCCAGGCCCGGGTGACGCCCGGCACGATGCCGACCGTCCGCCAGTCGCCCGCGCGCTTGAAGGCGCTGGTGAGCGTCAGGCGGTGGTTCGACGTCACGCTGCGGTAGCGCTGCTGGTTGTCGACCCACAGACCGGACATGAAGGTGGTGTGGGCCATCCAGCTGCCGGCGCCCGAGACGGGTGAGGTGAGGAAGGCGCTGCGGGAGGAGAACCCGGCCGCGCTCAGCTTCTCGTTCCCGTCGTCCAGCACCTTGTCGATCCGTGGCGCGATCCCCGGGTCCTCGACGGCGCTGCGGCCGTAGCTCTCGACGAAGGCGAAGATGACGTCCTTGCCGCGCAGCGCGGTCAGCAGCTCATCGGGCGGGGTGTTCTCGAAGTCGTCCTTCGCGGCCTCCTTGGCGAAGGCCTTCTCGTCCTTGATCCCCGCGCTCACCTGGTCCGCGCGGTACTGCACCCACTCGGTGGTCCGCTTCGAGGCGACCGGTACGCCCGCGATCTGCAGCCCGAGCGCGGCGCAGGCGACCCAGACCGTACCGACGACGAAGGTGCCCGGGGCGGTCACGGGGCTGTGCCGGGCCATGAGGTCGCTCAGCCGTACGACCGACAGCGCGATGAGGGCGAGCAGGCCGGCCGCGAGGGCCACGACCCCGATCGCCACGCCGGTCGCGCCGGCCGCGCCGAGCGTGTCCCGCAGGAACGACTCCGCGTCGTCGAACAGGATCCAGTCCAGGACCGGGTCGAACGGCCGGTCGAGCACCTGGTAGAAGCCCATGTCGGTGAGCTTCAGGAGGGTCAGCAGACCGAGCCCCGTCCCCGCCGCGACCGCGACCGCCTTTCTGGGCCTCGGCGGCAGGAGGAGCAGGAGCGCGGCACCGAGGATGCCCTCCTCCGGTATCTGGACGAAGAAGCCGGGGGTGAGGGCGGAGATCTGGTTGGGCAGGACGAGGGCGACGAAGACGAGGAGGGCGGCGAGGCCGGTGGCCACCCGGGAGCGGGTGGTGGTCCGTGGGGGGACGGGATGCACGTCCGGCGCGGCGACGGGCTGCCCGTCCCGCTCGGCGACGAGGTGCACGTCCGGCGCGGCGACGGGCTGCCCGTCCCGCTCGGCGCGCGGGACAGGCAGCACCCCGTCCCCTTCCCCGTCCTTGCTCTCGGCTTTCTCGTCGTTCTCATCGTTCTGGTCGTTCTCGTCCTTCTCAGGCAGCTGACGAGAGTCCGTGGAGCGCGACAACCCGCAGATCCTTCCGTGCGAAGCCCGGTGGTGACACGCGGACCAGGCTCGGGAAGTCGGGGCCGCCACCATCTGTACGGCCTGTCTGCGGTTCCGGTTCAATCAACACCGGCCGCCGGTCAGAGAAATGGACCGGGGGCCGGTGGACCGGAGGCCGGGGGATCACTTCCCTGAGGTGTAACCGACCACGGCGTTGCTGTCGTTGTAGATCACTTTCCCGCTCGCCGTGGTACCGAAGGTGTTGAAGATGATGATGTAACGGCTGGTGCCCCCGTACCGCCCGTCGGGGAGGTTGTAGTTGCACCACTTCGTCGTGTTGGCGCCGCTCTTGTTGACGCACTGCCCCTTACGGACGATCTTGTTGTTGTTCTTGCGGTCGTAGACGTGCCACTTCGACACCGACCGGTAGCCGTCCTTCCAGTTGTCGTGGACGGCCAGCTTGTCCCCGTCGGAGTAGAAGCAGGTGGTGCCGGCCTTCGCGAAGCCCAGGCTGCAGAACTTGGTCTTCCCGAGCACCGGCGCGGCCTGCGCCGGGCTCACGGCGAGCCCCACGCCCAGGGCGGTCGCGATGGCGGTGCCAACCGCCGCCTGTACGATCTGTCGCTTCATTCGTTCCCCCGTGCTGATCGATGTCACTGTCGGACACACTCCGCATAACAGCGTGATGCAGAGATGCATAACAGTGTCACAGCGTGGCGCCGACGGGCAACAGGGTGCGCGAGGAATCTCGCGTGCGCTTGGTTGCGATACATGCGATACAGGGGCAGCGCGAGGGCGGCCGGACGCCGGACGGAGGCCGCGTACACCGCCGGCCGCTCCCCGTACGACGCGGTCCGCCGCGCCCGTACGAGGCGACCGGCGGGTCCGTACGACGCGACCGGCAGGCCGGAGGGCGGCTCCTCGCTCCGAGCGCACGGCGACTGCGCCCGAACACCGCTTGCCACCCGGGCAAACTTCCGAGCGAGCAAGATCATCATATCGAGTTAATGTCAACGGCTTCTCTGGGCCGATCGGGCGGGCCGGTCGCTAGTGTTCCCAGGAATCTGGACGGATTCCCGGATGTTCATCCCTCTTTTTCCTCTTTCTCAGTTTTCTCGGTGACGCGTACGCATGCCGTCCGCCGCCCTTACGAAGGAGAGCTCGCCCGATGACTGTTGACACCAGCCCGGAAGCCCAGCCGGAGTCGCCTCGGCAGTCCAGCCTGAGTACGGCGGCTGCCCGCAACCTCGCCACCACGACGAAGTCCGCCCCGCAGATGCAGGAGATCACCTCCCGCTGGCTGCTGCGGACGCTCCCCTGGGTGGAGACCAAGGGCGGCGCCTACCGGGTGAACCGTCGGCTGAGCTACACCGTCGGTGACGGGCGCGTCGAGTTCATCCAGGACGGTGCCGACGTCCGGGTGATCCCGCGTGAACTCGGCGAACTGGCCCTGCTGCGCGGCTTCGAGGACGTGGAGGTGCTGACCGCGATCGCCGACCGGTGCGTCCAGCGCGACTTCCGGGCCGGTGAAACGCTGGTCGAGCGCGGTACGTCCGCCGAGCAACTGCACCTGATCGCCCATGGCCGCGTCAGCCGGACCACCGTCGGCAAGTACGGCGACGAGGTCGCCGTGGCCGTACTCGCCGACGGCGACCACTTCGGCGAGGACGTCCTGCTGGACGAGGACGCCCGGTGGGAGTCCACCGCGACCGCCGAGACCGCCGGCACCCTGCTCACCCTCTCCCGCGCCGACTTCGCCGCCGTACTGTCCTCGGCGCCGAGCCTCCAGGCCCACATCCAGCAGTTCAGCTCGCTCCCCCACCAGCGGCAGAACCGTCACGGCGAGGCCGAGATCGCGATGTCGGCCGGACACACCGGGGAGCCCGCGCTGCCCGGCGCGTTCGTCGACTACGAACTGAAGCCGCGCGAGTACGAACTCTCCGTCGCGCAGACCGTCCTGCGGGTCCACACCAGGGTCGCCGACCTCTACAACGGGCCGATGAACCAGACCGAGGAGCAGCTCAGGCTCACCATCGAGGCGCTGCGCGAGCGCCAGGAGCACGAGCTGATCAACAACCGGGAGTTCGGCCTGCTGCACAACGCCGACTTCAAGCAGCGCATCCAGACCCACTCCGGCCCGCCGACCCCCGACGACCTGGACGAACTGCTCAGCCGTCGCCGCGGCTCCAAGTTCTTCCTCGCCCATCCCAGGGCGATCGCGGCGATCGGGCGCGAGTTCAACTCCCGCGGGCTCTACCCGAACCACGTCGACCTCGGCGGGCAGCAGGTCCCGGCGTGGCGCGGGGTCCCGATCCTGCCCTGCAACAAGATCCCCATCAGTAAGGAGAACACCAGCTCGATCCTCGTCATGCGCACCGGCGAGGAGAACCAGGGCGTCGTCGGTCTGCGCCAGACGGGGCTGCCGGAGGAGTACGAACCGGGGCTGTCGGTGCGCTTCATGGGCATCGACGAGAGGTCGATCATCTCCTACCTCGTCACCACCTACTACTCCGCCGCGATCCTCGTGCCGGACGCGCTCGGTGTCCTGGAGAACGTGCAGATCGCCCGCAGGCGCGACTAGTTCCCCTCAGCCGCCGGCGCCCCGCACCAGTGCCCCTCCCGGCACCAGTGCCCCTCCCGGCACCAGGTCGTGTCCGGCAGCCGCGCCCGCCCGGCCGGGCCGGTCCTGCCGAGCGCGCCGGGGCACCGGGGCACCGGGGCACCGGGGACAGCCCCCACCCACCACGGAGTCATGGATGCCCGCCCCTGAGCTTTCCCCTCCACAGTCGAGCCTGCCCGCGGCCGCCGCCCGCTTCGGGGCGGACGCCCTCGCCGACGCGGCCGCGCGCGCCCGCGACATCGAGGCCGCCACCGGCGGCCGGCCCGTCGTACCTTCGCCGTCCGCACCACTCACCGTCGGCAGCGGGGCCCTCGACACCCACGCCGCCGACACCCCGGCCGACGAGGTAGGGACACCGAGCGCCGCCCCGGAACGGAGCGCCGCCCTGGAACGGATCCTGCGTGGTCCCAGCGGCCTGGGCACGGCGAGCCTGCACCTGGCCCGGCGCGGGGAGCCGTCGGGGCCGGAGACGTTGGAGTCGCCGAAGCCGCTGGAGTCGCTGGAGTCGCCGAAGCCGTCGGCGGCCCCGGGCCCCCCGGCGGCTCCCGTACCCCTGGCAGCCCCGGTAGCCCTGTCGACTCCCGTAGCCCCAACGGATCCGGCTGCCTCGGCAGCTCCGGCAGCTCCGGCTGAAGGCATTCCGATCCCGGGCCTGTACTACCACCCGGTGCCGGAGCCCGACCCCGTGCGGGTGGCGGAGGTCAGCCGCAGGATCAAGGCCTGGGCCCTGGACGAGGTCGATCTGTACCCCGAGGACTGGGAGGACCAGTTCGACGGCTTCTCCGTGGGCCGCTACATGGTCGCCTGCCACCCGGACGCCCCCACCGTCGACCACCTGATGCTCGCCACGCGTCTGATGGTCGCCGAGAACGCGGTGGACGACTGCTACTGCGAGGACCACGGAGGCTCGCCCATCGGCCTCGGCGGACGCCTGCTGCTGGCGCACACCGCCCTCGACCCGCTGCACACGACGGAGGAGTACGCGCCGCGGTGGGCCGAGTCGCTCCACTCGGACGCGCCCCGACGCGCGTACCGCTCCGCCATGGAGCACTTCGTCCACATGGCCAGCCCCTCCCAGGCCGACCGGTTCCGGCACGACATGGCCCGGCTGCACATGGGGTACCTCGCCGAAGCGGCCTGGGCCGAGACGGACCACGTACCCGAGGTGTGGGAGTACCTGGCGATGCGCCAGTTCAACAACTTCCGCCCCTGCCCCACCATCACCGACGCCGTCGGCGGCTACGAACTGCCCGCGGACCTGCACGCCCAGCCCGCCATGCAGCGGGTCATCGCGCTCGCCGGGAACGCCACCACCATCGTGAACGACCTGTACTCGTACACCAAGGAACTCGCCGCCCCCGGACGGCACCTGAACCTCCCCGTGGTGCTCGCCGAACGCGAGAGTGTCTCCGTACGCGAGGCCTACCTGAAGGCGGTCGAGGTCCACAACGACCTCATGCACACCTTCGAGGCCGAAGCCGCGTCCCTGGCCGCCGCCTGCCCCGTCCCGAGCGTGCAGCGTTTCCTGCGGGGCGTGGCCGCGTGGGTCGACGGCAACCACTACTGGCACCAGACCAACACCTATCGCTACAGCCTGCCCGACTTCTGGTAAGAAGAATGGATCTGCCCGTGACCAGCACCGAAGAACTCGCCACCGGCGCCTCCGCCGGAACCGCCACCGGCACCGGCACCACCGCCGACGCCTCGGCCGACGCCTCCGTGTTCATCCCCGCCCCGGCGACTCCCTACCAGGGGGACATCGCCCGCTACTGGGACGGCGAGGCCAGGCCCGTGAACCTGCGCCTCGGCGATGTCGACGGCCTCTACCACCACCACTACGGCATCGGCGAGGTGGACCACGCCGCTCTGGGCGACGCCCAGGACAGCACGTACGAGAAGAAGCTGATCGCCGAGCTCCACCGCCTGGAGTCGGCGCAGGCCGAACTCCTGCTGGACCACCTCGGCCCCATCGGGCGCGACGACACGCTCGTGGACGCCGGCTGCGGGCGCGGCGGCTCGATGGTCATGGCCCACCAGCGCTTCGGGTGCCGGGTCGAGGGCGTCACGCTGTCGGCCAAGCAGGCCGACTTCGCCAACCGGCGTGCCCGCGATCTCGGCATCGAGGACCACGTCCGCGCCCGCGTCTGCAACATGCTGGGCATGCCCTTCGAGACCGGGCAGGCCGCGGCCTCGTGGAACAACGAGTCGAGCATGTACGTCGACCTGCAGGACCTCTTCGCCGAGCACTCCCGCGTCCTCGCGGTCGGCGGCCGTTACGTGACCATCACCGGCTGCTGGAACCCGCGCTACGGGCAGCCCTCGAAGTGGGTCTCCCAGATCAACGCGCACTTCGAATGCAACATCCACTCCCGCCGGGAGTACCTGCGCGCCATGGCCGACAACCGCCTCGTACCCCAGGCCGTCATCGACCTCACCCCCGCCACCCTGCCGTACTGGGAGCTGCGGGCCACGTCCTCACTCGTCACAGGCATCGAGGACGCGTTCATCAATTCCTACAAGGACGGCTCCTTCCAGTACGTCCTGATCGCGGCCGACCGCGTCTGAACGCCTCTGACTGCGTCTGGCCGCGTCCGACCGCGTCCGACCACCTGCCGCGACCGGAAGAGCCGGGCCCGTCAGCCAACGTGACGGACCCGGCTCTTCCGTACCGCTCGTACGCGGAAGGACAGGAGGAAAAGTCCCGACGGTCACGCCTGACGCGGGTGCGCGGTGCGCGGCCGGTGGCGGAGCAGGCGTACGAAGGCCCCGATGGCCGCCGCCTGGATCAGCACCGAGAGCACGAGCGTGGAGAAGAAGAAGGGCGAGGACTCCGCGACCGCCTCACCGAGCAGATCGCCGCCGAGGAAGAACGCGAAGATCGTCGGAGCGGCGAGGAAACCGAGCCACACCCCCGCGAGCGAGGCGTCCTCGTGCGCGACGAAGAGCGTGTCGATGCCGACCCATACGGCCACGGCCACGACCAGGCCCAGATAGACCTGCGAGGCGCGGTTGCCGAAGGTCAGCCGCGCGAGACCGGTCAGTCGTTCCGATTTCATGATGTTCTCCCCTGGAGTCGCTGTGTCCCTTCCAGGGTGAAACAAGTCGAACGCGCGTGCCTGAGTGCTCCTACTCATTCACCACTCACGCCACCACGCGTCCCGCGCTGGGCAGCGAGACGAAGGACCACTCACCCACGGTAGGTGCCGACCTCTCCGGCACCCAAGAGGCGGCACAGAACGCTCAGGGCCGCCGTACCGCGGTCACCAGCAATGTATCCGCGGTGCGCGGCCCCGCGACCGTGGACGGCAACATGTCCACGGTGATCCCGGCGAATCCGGACTCGTCCAGGACCTTGACCCACACGTGTTCCTGGAGAACCCAGTGGCGCATCGTGGTCGCGTTTCCTTCCGGGGTCTTCGCTAGCATCATCTACGAATTGGCGGAACGGCATCCGCGCACCAGCGGCGTTCATGAGCTGCATACCGCTGTAGGCCGGCAGGGACGTCAACGGCCCGCTCGAAGACCGGAGACCACTCCGGTTCGAGAGCCGACCGGCCGGGGACGACGGCGCGGGCCGAACGCCCCCGCCGACCTCGCCGGACAACGGGAAATGCTGGTCGAGTTTTGAGCTGCCAGTCCTAGTGCCGCGACCGGCAGGGTTTGCCCGTCAAGGAGCGGCGTCCGGTGCGTGTGATCGCAAGGCGGCCAGAAGTCCATGTAGCGGAGCTACCTGGACTTGTGGCCAACGCGGCGAGCGCGCGTGCCGGGCGTCGCGACGGGGCAAACGTTGCCGGGAGGGGCACTAGTCCGGCGGCGTCGGCGTCTCGTCGCAGCGGAACATCACCTGGATGTCCAGTTCCAGCTGGATCGTCGGGCCCACGATCGCGATTCCCCGCGCCAGCATGTTGCGCCAGTTCAGGGTGTACTCCTCGCGGTGGAGTTCCGTCCGCGCCTTGGCGGCGCAGCGGAGTTCCTCACCGTAACCGCCGTTGACGGAGCCCAGGTAGTCCGTTTCCAGTTTCACCGTCCGGCTTATGCCGTGCAGCGAGAGCGAGCCGTGCACGGTCCATTTGTTTCCGGGGTGCCGCTGGAAGCGCTGGCTGGCGAAATGGATTTCCGGGTAATTCTCCACGTCGAGGAAGTCCGCCGAACGCAGATGGTTGTCCCGAGTCTTGTTGCCGGTGGTGATGCTGGACGCGTCGATGGTGCACTCGGCGTACGAGTCCTCCGGGCGTTCCGCGACCTGTACGCCGCCGTCGAACCGGGTGAAGCGGCCGTGCACATTGGCCATGCCGACGTGCCGCGCGATGAAACGTATCGCGGTGTGCGGCGGGTCGAAGAGCCAGATGCCCGGCTGCGGGGGGTCGAGGGGGCGGGAGCGCTCCAGGGTGATCGGGGACAGCACCTGCTTGCCCGCGTAGATGTCCACCGTCACTTGCGCGGGAAGCAGACCCTCAGAGGCGACCAGGACGGAGTAGCGGCCGGTGGGGAGCCCGGCGGTGAAGGTGCCGAAGGGGTCGGTGCGGCCGGCCATCACGACATGGCCGGTGTGGTTCGCCGTCACCTGGACGTCCGCGCCGTCCAGAGGGTGGCCGTTGGGCTCGCCGACTTCGAGGGCGAGCACTCCCGCGGTCAGGGGGATCCGGGACAGGAGCGCCGATCCTCTGCCGCTGCTGTTCGACCTCGGACGGCGCTTGAGGAATGCAAGGCCCACGATGACTGCCTTCTTCGCGTGACGGGTGGTTCGTTCGCCGGGGGGAGCCGTCGGTCCGCGTGGCGCGCGGGGCGACCGGCCGGGAGCCGGCGGCCGACCGGGAACCCGTCGGCCTCGCCCCTCGGCCGTCGGCGGACAGCCCGCCGGCCGGCAGGTCCGCCGACCGGTGATCAGCCCCGGAACGGGCTTTTCCTTGCGATCGTAGACCAGTGATCCGGCCTTCAACTTCGGGCATGTGAACACTGTTTGCGCGGCCCGCGGACCCGGCGACACGGAAATCTATTGCCCGTCACCGTCCGCCCGGCCCGGACACGTTCACATAACGTACGGGTCTGCCGCCTCCGTACGAGCCCGAATGCGGCCACGAATGGGCGTCGATACGGCGGGACTTGACGGGCCGTAACTATTACGCCGCCCCTCGGCGGGACCGCCACGGAGCATTTCCGACTCAACTCCATGTGACTTCAGCGTGAAGCTTCCCGACCCACCCGCAACCCCTTCGTCGCAATGTGCGAGTGTGGTGAATATGGCGGGTGTCACAGCCGCGCCCGCCCGGTCCGCACGACGGGCGCGTTCGCACGGCTTTCGGTCGGACACACGCGGTCACCGGAGGCCGCCCACCCCCTGCCCGGTCACCGTGGATCGGAGGACCGCCATCGGAGCCCCGGCCATCGGAGCCCCGTCACCGGGGTCCCGTCACCGGGGCGCCGCCGCTGGAACCCCGGCCGCTGGAGGCCCGCCGCCGGCGTAGCGCCTCCCGGAATACCGATCAGGCCTTCGCCGTTATAGAGTACGACTCAGTTTAAGATTCAACTACAAGAGAGGCGAGTGGCCGCGATGCAGTTCGGGATTTTCACCGTCGGTGATGTCACGGCCGACCCGACCACCGGGCGTACGCCGACCGAGCACGAGCGGATCACGTCGATGGTCGCCATCGCGCGGAAGGCCGAGGAGGTCGGACTCGACGTCTTCGCCACCGGGGAGCACCACAACCCGCCGTTCGTGCCCTCCTCGCCGACCACCATGCTCGGTTACATCGCCGCCACCACGGAGCGGCTGATCCTGTCCACCTCCACCACCCTGATCACCACGAACGACCCGGTGAAGATCGCCGAGGACTTCGCGATGCTCCAGCACCTGGCCGGCGGGCGCGTCGACCTGATGATGGGGCGCGGCAACACGGGACCGGTCTATCCGTGGTTCGGCCAGGACATCCGCCAGGGCATCCCGCTCGCCGTCGAGAACTACGCGCTGCTGCACAAGCTGTGGCGCGAGGACGTCGTCGACTGGGAGGGGAACTTCCGTACGCCGCTGCAGGGCTTCACGTCCACGCCCCGGCCGCTGGACGGCGTGCCTCCGTTCGTCTGGCACGGTTCCATCCGCTCGCCCGAGATCGCCGAGCAGGCCGCCTACTACGGGGACGGCTTCTTCGCGAACAACATCTTCTGGCCCAAGGAGCACTTCCAGAAGCTGATCCGCCTCTACCGCGCGCGGTACGCGCACTACGGACACGGCACCCCCGAGCAGGCGATCGTCGGCCTCGGCGGCCAGGTGTTCATGCGGCGGAACTCGCAGGACGCGGTGCGGGAGTTCCGGCCGTACTTCGACAACGCGCCGGTGTACGGGCACGGGCCCTCCCTGGAGGAGTTCACCGAGCAGACCCCGCTGACCGTGGGCAGCCCGCAGGAGGTCATCGACAAGACGCTGACCTTCCGGGAGTCCTTCGGCGACTACCAGCGGCAGCTGTTCCTGGTGGACCACGCGGGGCTGCCGCTGAAGACCGTGCTGGAGCAGCTGGACCTGCTGGGCGAGGAAGTCGTCCCCGTCCTGCGCAAGGAGTTCGCCGCGCTGCGCCCGGCGGGGGTGCCGGACGGGCCGGTGCACCCGGCTGCGGCGGGCGGCAAGGCCGGCGCGGCCGGCTCGGCCGGCACTGCTGACGCGGCCGTACTGTCCGGCGGATCCGTACCGTCCGCCGCGAAGGAGGCCTGACCATGGCGGAGCGGACGCCGGAAACGCCGGGGGTCCGGGGAACGGCAGGAGGTCCGGGCCGTACGGAGGCCGTGGTGGCCCCAGGCACCGCGGGAGCGGAAGGAGCCGCGGCCCCGGTACGCGTCGTCGCCGTCTCCGCAGGGCTGGGAGAGCCGTCCTCGACCCGGCTGCTGGCGGACCGGCTGGCCGAGGCCACGACGCGCGAGCTGGCCGCCGAAGACCGGAAGGCCGAGGTCACCGTGGTCGAGCTGCGCGGCCTGGCGGTGGACATCGCCCACCACCTCGTCACCGGCTTCCCCTCGCCCGCGCTACGGGCGGCGCTGGACACCGTGACCGGGGCGGACGGGCTCATCGCGGTCACGCCGGTGTTCGCCGCGTCGTACAGCGGGCTGTTCAAGTCGTTCTTCGACCTGGTCGATCCGGACGCGCTCACCGGTACGCCCGTCCTGCTCGCCGCGACCGGCGGTACCCCGCGCCACTCCCTCGCGGTGGAGCACGCGATGCGCCCGCTCTTCTCGTACCTGCGCGCGCCGACCCTGCCGACCGCGGTCTTCGCGGCGACGGACGACTGGGGCGGGGGCGCCGACGCGTACGCGGGCGGGCTGCCGGCCAGGATCGCCCGGGCGGGCGAGGAGTTCGCACGGCTGCTGCGGGGGCGGGGCGGCGGCCGAGGCGATGGGCCGGGTGCGCATGAGACGAGCACTGGGGCACGGGACGAGTACGACCCGGACACGGTCGTGCCCTTTGAGCAGCTTCTCGCTCGGCGAACGGCGGATTGAGCAGGTTTGTCCGGAGGCGGGAGCGAGTAGCAGAGGAGAGCGGGCGGAAACGACGGCAAACCGCGGGACGACCCCACGACACTCGGCAGTGAACAGGAGAAACCCCATGAGCGGCACGATCGTGATCGGCGTCGACGGCTCCGAGCCTTCGCTGAAGGCCCTGTTCTGGGCCGTACGGCAGGCGGAGCTGACGGGCGACCGGCTGACGGCCGTGATCGGCTGGGAGTATCCGGCGACCGGCTGGGCGGGGATGATGCCGGCCATGCCGGCCGACTTCGACCCGGAGGCCATGGCCCGCCAGATCCTGGACGAGGCGCTGGAGAAGAATCTGCCGCCACGGGTCGCGGCGGGCGTCGAGCGCCGGGTGGTCGCCGCCCCGGCGGCCCAGGCCCTGCTGGAGAGCGTGGCGGACGTGTCCGCGTCCCTGCTGGTGGTGGGCGACCGCGGATACAGCGGTTTCAAGGCGGCGCTGCTGGGATCGGTGAGCCTGCACGTCACCCAGCACGCGACGTGCCCGGTGGTCGTGGTGCGCGGCGAGGCGGCCGGGGGCGGCGACACGGCCTGATCCCCTCGGGGTCCGGCCTGATGCCCCGCGGGTTCCGGCCGGAACCCGGCCGGGGTCAGGGCTCTCTCGTGTAGAAGGCGTAGAACGTTCCGAGGACCGTGGCCGCGCCGAGTGCCAGGCCGATCCCGGAGGACAGCAGCACGCTGTGCCCGGTGAGGCTGTAGAGGAAGCCCATGGCGCAGCCGACGAGGACGCCCCAGGCCCCCGCGCGCAGTTCACGGGGCAGAGCGTGTCCGGTGCGGACCAGGGTGAAGACCAGGACGGCCAGCACGGCGCCGGAGATCAGTGCCAGGGCGAGCTGACCGTAGGAGGCGGAGCCGCCGCTCCGGGCGATGAACTGCGCGTACGCGCCGTAGCCGATGCCCAGGAGCAGGGAGATGCCCGCGGTGCGCAGGGTGGCGAGGGTGCCGGCGTCGAGGGCCGGGGGCCGGGGGCGTCGGAGGTGAACGCCGGAGGGCCTGTGGCTTCCTGGGGGCGCTGCGTGTGTGGTCATGACGGCCGGCTCCTCCTCTTTGTGTCTCGGTCTCTTGCTTCTCGGTCTCTTGTGTCTCCGATTGCTTCCAGCGCACACCTGGGCCCGCCACCCGTCAAACCGGGCCCCGCCCCGCGTTCGTCACCGGGTCGGCCGTCCACCGCTCGCGCCCGCCGTCCGCGCCCCGTTCTCTGGAGGTGTGCGGACAGGACGGGAGAGACGGGAGCTGCGATCGGTGCGGGCCTGCCTCGCCACCGTCCTCACCGTCCTCCTGACCGTCCTCGTCCCTGTCGGCGCCGTCGCCGCCTGGGCCGATCTCGAGATCGGGAACTCCGACCGCTTCGTCTCCGCGATGGCGCCGCTCGCCTCCGACCCCGCCGTACACGAGGCCGTCGCCGACCGGATCACCGACGGCGTGATGGCGCAGCTCGACATGGGCCCCCTCCAGGACGGCGTGCGAAGCCTGCTGCACGAGGCCGTGCTGTCCTTCGCCACCACGGAAGCCTTCGCCAACGCCTGGCGGACGGCGGCCCGCGCCGCCCATCACGCCGCCGTCCACGTCCTCACCAGCGGCGGCGGCAACGTCGTGACCATCGACCTCGCCCAGATCACCGAGCGGGTGAAGGGGCAGCTGGTGCACGACCACGTGCCCTACGCCGACCGCATCCCCGTCCGGCACACCCAGATCACCGCCGTCGAGGCCGAAGGGCTCGGCGTCTGGCGGGATGTGGCGCAGGCGCTCCGGGCGGCGGGCGTCTGGCCGGCCCTGGCGACCGTAGCGCTGTCGGGCGTGATCGTGCTGGTCGCCGTGCGGCGGCGCCGGGCGCTGATCGGGGTCGGGCTCGGGTACGCGGGAGGGGCCATGGTTCTGGCCGTCGTCGTCGCGGTCGCGCGCGGGACGCTGCTCCAGGACCTGCCGGACAACGGTGACCGGGACGCCGCCCGCGCCATCTACGACGCGCTGACCGCTTCGTTGCGCACGACGGCCTGGTCCGTGCTGGCCGGCGGGCTGCTGCTCGCTCTGACCGCCTGGCTGGTGGGACGGCTGAGAAGGCCGAGAAGGCCGGGGGGCGCGCAGGCCAGGCGTACGCCGGAGCCTCCGGACGCCCCGAGTGCGCCGGACACCGACGGTGCCGCTGGAACGACCGGGACGACCCGGCCCGCCCAGCCCGCCGATCCCACGCGTCTTTACTAAATATTTATACCGATCCCACCCTGCCAAATATCCCTTTTGCCCCAATCGACGCACCATGGGGTTATGAGCCACAACACAGCACAGCGACCCCCCACCACCGGCATGGGCACGGGTACGGGCACCGGCACAGGAGCCGGCGCCGGCACCGGAATGGGCATGAGTACGGGCGCCGGCACCGGATACGGCACCGGGGCTCACACGGAGCGAAAGGCCGCCTGGGCTATCGGCGGCAGCTTCTTCGCCGGTGTCCTCATGGTGGTCATAGGGGCTACGGACATACTCCAAGGCGCCACCGCCGTCCGCGGGGATGCATTCCTGGGCCGGGCGACGAACTACGCCTACACCTTCAACCTGGACGCGTGGGGCTGGCTGCACATCGCCCTGGGCATCCTCGTCGCCCTCACGGGCATCGCACTCCTGATGCGGGTCCCGGCGGCCCGGTACGTGGGTATAGCCCTCACGTCACTGGTCCTCGTGTCCCAGTTCATGTACCTGCCCCACCAGCCGTTGTGGGCGATCGTGAACATCGCGCTGTCGGCGTTCATCATCTGGGCGCTGGCGTACGACCACATGGGAGGACGAGGTACGGAGGGACGCACCGAGACCGGATACGGAGGCAGAACCTGATCCATCCCGGCCCCTCAAGGCCCCTCACCCCTCATCCCTTTCCTCTTCCACGCGTTACGGGCGCGGCGCCACGGCTGCCGCGCCCGTAACGCGTCGCCACACACCCAGCCCCCGACCCACCTCGTCTCATCTGCCCCCCGACACCTTGAGCGTCACCCAGACGCGCTTGCCCGGCCCCCGCCGGGGCGCCACCCCCCAGTCGTCCGCGAGCGCCTCGATCAGCGCGAGCCCCCGGCCGCACTCGTCCTCCAGGCCCGGCGTACGCGGCCGGGGCAGGAAGTCCCCGGCGTCCTCGACCTCCAGCCGGATCAGACCGTCGACACGGTGCAGGGTGACGGCGATGTCGCGCCCCGGGGGACTGCCGTGTCGCAGCGCGTTGGTGACGAGCTCGGAGAGGAGGAGTGCGGCGGTCTCCCCCGGATCGCCGGGCAGATCGATGTTCGTGCGAAGGACGTCCCGGGCCCGCCCCACACTGCGGGGATGGCTGGGCAACCGGAACTGGACGAGCTGGTCATACCGGTCGCGCTGTTCACCGTCGAAGGTCATGGAAATGACCTTCCCTGCGGACACCCGTTTTACTTTCCGTGCAACAGGGATGACTGTGTGCAGCTATGGTTGATTGTTGGCCAGTTCTGGACAGACGCCCCGGCGGCGTACGTACGGAACGCCTCGACCGCCCCACTCATCCCGGCCGCCCCGATCGCCCCGGCCGTCTCCCTCCTCCGGGCCGTCGAGCCGTCGGCCCGTCAGCTCTCCCGGCCGCCGTTCGTCCCCGACTCGTCCGGCGCCGCCGCCCGTTGCCGTGCCTGGGACTGCATCAGTGCCTGCAGCCGGTCGAGTTCCCTGCGGTCCCGCTTCGTCGGGCGCCCCGCGCCCCGGTCACGGACGATGACCGGCGCGGTCAGCTCGCGCGGCGGTGGCGGCGGGCTGTTGTCCACGTACGCCTGCACCGCGACCGGTGGGCCGACCCGCTTGCGCAGCAGGCGCGAGACCACCACGACCCGGTCCCGGCCCGCGTGCCGCAGGCGCACCTCGTCGCCCTGCTTGAGCGCGTGCGCGGGCTTGACGCGGTCGCCGTTGACGCGGACGTGGCCCGCACGGCATGCGGCGGCCGCCTGGGAACGTGTCTTGGTGAGCCGTACGGACCAGATCCAGCTGTCGACCCGTACGGTCGTCCCCGCGTCCGATACCTCAGAAGCCATACCCCGAGGGTAGACGGGCCCGCCCCCGAGCCCCGCCTGAATAAACCACCGTGCGGGGTGATGGCGGAGGCCGAGGGATGACGCGCTCTACGCGCCTCAGATGACGGAGCGGGGTGGCGCCGGTCCGAGACGGCGCCACCCCGAGTCACCGCGACCGACGCGGCGCCCGTCGCCCGGCCCGGCCCGGCCCGGCCGCAGGCGACAGCGGGGCCGTGAGACGGAGACGTGGACGAGCGGCGGTCAGCGGTCAGCAATCGACGGGGCGGTAACCGGGGGGTCAGACGCCGATGTCGCCGCCGTCCTTGCGCCAGACGGAGACCACCGACGGACGGACGATCCGGCCCGGTCCGTCGGGCCAGGTGCTGGCCGGCTTCTCGACCGACGCGCCGTCGATCTCGCCCGGGTGCTGCACGGCCACCAGCACCCGGCGGTCCTGGATCACCGGGCCACAGGTCTCCGCGCCGTTCGGCATGGTCAGGAACTGCTTCAGCTCACCGCGCCGCTCGCCCTGCGTCGCGACGCCGAACAGACCGTCGTGGTTGCCCAGCGCGTTGCCGTCCGTCGAGATCCACAGGTTGCCGTGCGGGTCGAAGGCGACGTTGTCCGGGCAGGAGATCGGGCTGACCTTGTCCTTCGGGAAGCCGGCGAAGTACGTGCCCGCGTCCTTCGGGTCGCCCGCGACGAGGAAGAGCCGCCACGCGAAGCGCTCGCTCGCCGGGTTGTCCCGGTTCTCGGCCAGCTCCAGGATGTGGCCGTGCTTGTTGGCGTTACGGGGGTTGGCCTCGTCGGCACCCGCCTTGCCGGACTTGCCGCGGTCGGTGTTGTTCGTCAGCGCCACGTACACCCGGCCCGTGCGCGGCGACGGCTCGACGTCCTCGGGACGGTCCATCTTGGTGGCGCCGACCTTGTCGCCCGCCAGCCGCGTGAAGACGTACACCTCCTCCGCGGTCATCCCGGGAACGTGCGAGACATCGCCCGTGGCGAGCGGGATCCACACGCCGGAGCCGTCGAACTCGCCGTCGCTCGGGAGCTTTCCGGTGCCGTCGATCTCGCCGGCCGGGCTGTCGCCGGTGAGCTTGGCGACGTACAGCGTGCCCTCGTCCAGCAGCGTCAGGTTGTGCTCGCGGGCGGCGCGGTCGTTGCCCTTCTTCATGCGCTTGGACGAGACGAACTTGTACAGGTAGTCGAAGCGCTCGTCGTCGCCCATGTAGACGACGGGCCGGCCGTCGGCGGTCAGGCGCGGCTGCGCGGCCTCGTGCTTGAAGCGGCCGAGGGCGGTGCGCTTGCGGGGCGTGGAGTCCGGGTCGTACGGGTCGAGTTCGACGACCCAGCCGAACCGGTGCGCCTCGTTGGGCTCCTGCTTCAGGTCGAAGCGCTTGTCGAACCGTTCCCACTTGCGCTCGCTGGCGCCCGTACCGATGCCGTAGCGGAGGTCCGTGGCGCTGGAACCGTTCGCGAAGTACTGGTTGAAGTTCTCCTCGCCGTGCAGCGTGGTGCCCCACGGGGTGGTGCCGCCGGCGCAGTTGTTGAGCGTGCCGTAGACCTTGGTGCCCGTACGGTCGGCGGAGGTGCGCAGCAGCGGGCCGCCGGCGGCCGGACCGGTGAGCCGGAACTCGCTGGTGACGGTGAGGCGCCGGTTGAGCTGGTGGCGGGTGACGGCGGTGAGCTTGCCGCTCCCGCGGTCCTCCTCGACCACGACGACGGAGAGGCCGTGGGCGGCCCAGGCGATCTCCACCTGCTCGCGGGTCGGCTTCTCGGGGTCGTACCCCTTGAACATGAGGACCTCGTCCGTGTACTCGTGGTTGGCCACGAGCACCTGGCGGCCGCGCTCGCCCTTGAGGGGCAGCAGGCTCAGGAAGTCGTTGTTGTAACCGAACTGGCCCGCCTGCGCCTTGGCGGACTGCTTGTCCGGGTCGAAGGCGGGGGCGCCGCGCAGGATGGGGTCGCCCCAGCGGATGACCACGTTCTGGGCGTAACCGGCGGGGATCGTCACGGTGTCGGCCGTGTTGGGGGCGACGGGCGTGAAGCGGAGGCCGCGGGCGCCGTCGGCCTTGGGGCCGGCCCCGGGGCCCTTGCCGAAGCCCGCGCCGGCGGCGGGGGCCGCCTCGGCCGGGGTGCCGCCGGGGCCGAGGGCGACCGCGCCGCCCGCGGCGGTGGCGACCGTCACGACGGCGGCGGCGCGCATCATCGAACGGCGGGAGAGCGCACCGGCGATGACATCGCCGACGTACTCGTTGTCGCTCTTGTTCGGGACCTCGTGGAAGCAGGCGTCACCACAGCGGTAACGACAGGTGAGGGCGGAACGACCGCCCGGGTGGGTGTTGAGCAGCGGCAGCAGGTTGCGCACGTACGCCTCCGGTGATGCGACAACTCGGCGCGCAACCGCGCCGACAGGCTGTCGGGATGTCTCGTCGGCGGCGACGCTAGGCGCGGAGGCCAGCAGGGCGGCGGCGCGAAGGTGAACGGCCGATGAATGCCGGGCGGCCGGGAGACCGTCGGGCGCAGGTGGGCGCGGGGGCTTGACAGATCGTGCACGGGCAGTGCCGGATTGCGTTCGCGTGGGGCTCCCCTGCCTGGAACACTTCCGGACGGCCGCTAACCTTACGTATCCGCCGTGGCCAGGGATGCGCTTCCCGGCGGCGGGGCACCGCACCCACCTCATCTGAAAGGCTCGCCCATGGGCATTCGGAGCTTGCTGCGCAAGGTGTTCGGACGCGACCGTGCGGAGGAGCACAGAGAGTCGGGGGCGTCGTCGGCCGGGGCTTCGGCCGGAACGCCGGGCGGGGCATCGGCCGCGGCGTCCGTACCGGCCCAGGACGGGGGCGAGGGCAAGGCCCCGGCCCCGGCCCCGGAACCGGCGGCGACCGCCGGGAAGACCGGAAAGACAGAGACGAAGAACGAGACGAAGAACGAGACGAAGACCGGTAAGACCGAGTCGACGGCCGGGACGACGGCCGGGACGACCGGTCCTTCCGAAGCGGACGCGGCCACGTCGGCCACCACTTCCACGGGATCTGCGGCATCTACCGGATCTACGGCATCCGAAGCGTCCGGGACATCGGAGAAGACCGAGGGCAAGCCGGAGTCGACAAGGGCGTCGGTGCCGCCGCCGGCCCGGAGGTCACCGGAGCCGGCCGGGGCGGCGGATCTGGTCGCGGCGGCGTTCGACCGGGCCCGGCCGTCCGGGGAAGCCGGCCGTACGGTCCCGTCGCAGGCCACCCCCGAGGACCGTACCGCCGACGAACCGCGGCCCCCGGCCGCCAAGGCGACGGTTCCGACGCAGGCATCGGCCCGGTCGCGGTCGACGTCGTCCGTGGAGAGGCCGGTTGAGGACGAACTCACGTCGTCCCCGCGCAACGATCCGCAGGCGGAGGCGGATCCGGTGGTACCGGCGGAGGGAACGGCGGACGGGGGCCGGGAACCCGGCGCCGATGCGTTGAACGCAACGGAAGACGCAAAAGCCGGAGCCGGAACGGAGACCGGCGTCGAGCCCCGGACCGAGCCCGAAGCGCCGGCCGGCCCGGAAGCGGTGACGGGAGCGACCGCCGGGCCCGCCGAACCGACGGAGCCCGCCGAACCGGCTGCCGCGAGCGGCACGGCGGCGACCGTGCCGGAACAGCGGGCGGAGAGCACGGCCGCGCCGGAGCCGGAGCAGAAGCCGGAGCCCGAGCAGAAGCCGGGACCGAAGCCGGAAGAGCAGTCGGAAGAGCGGCCGGAGCAGAAGCCGCGCCACGTGCCCGGGCCCGTTCCCGAGGCCGAGACCAGGCAGGTGGCCCGGAGCACGGCGGAGCCCGCGTCGGCCGACGTACCCGGGCCGAAGGCCGACACCACGGCCGAAACCCGGGCCGAAACCGCCACCGTGGCAGCCGCCCCGGAACCGGAAGCCGCTCCCGAACCCGAGCCCACGACCACCGCCGCCACCACGGAGCCCACGGAATCCACCGGCAGCGCCGGTAAACCCGCCTTCTCCCTCGCCCGGCTCAAGACCCGCGCCCCCGAACTCGCCGAGCACTACAAGGCCGCCGGGGCCGCGCTGCGCAAGCGAGGGCTCGGCGGCGCGCGGGCCACGGTGTACCTGGTGCTCGACCGGTCCGCGTCCATGCGGCCGTTCTACAAGGACGGCAGCGTCCAGCACCTCGGCGAGCGGGCGCTCGCGCTCGCCGCGCACCTGGACGCCGGGGCCACCGTCCACCTCGTCTTCTTCTCCACCGAGATCGACGGGACCGGCGAACTCGAGCTCACCGAGTACGAAGGGAAGATCAACGAGCTGCACGACTCCCTCGGCCGCATGGGCCGTACGAACTACCACCTCGCCGTCGACGAGGTGGTCGCCCTCCACGAGAAGGCCGGCCGCCCGGGACCCGCGCTGGTGATCTTCCAGACGGACGGGGCCCCGAGCGCCGTACGGGTCACGGAACAGGCCCTCGCCCGCGCCGCCGGGGCGCCGCTGTTCTGGCAGTTCGTGGCGTTCGGCGACCCGGACGCGAAGGACTTCAACTTCGTACGCAGGCTCGGCGCCGACCCGAACGCCCCGCACGTCGGCTTCAGCCACGCGGGCCCCGCCCCGCGTGCGCTCGGCGACGCCGAGTTCTACCGCGATCTGCTCGCCGCCTGGCAGCCGGACGGGACGGCGCCCGCGAGCGCCGAGTGAGTCCTGGCGTCGGCCGCCGGTCGCAACGCGCCGGCCGTTGACCCACAACCGATCGAAGCGGCGGGCGGATGCCGACCAGGCGTCCGCCCGCCGCCGTGTCACGCGGGCCCCGTTCGTCACGTCAGGCGCGTCACGCCACACGCGCCCCGCCCCGTTCGTCACGTCAGACGCGTCACGCCACGCGCGTCACGTCAACGAAGCGCGGCCCCGCAACCGCTGCCCGGCAACTGCCCGGCTACCTCCGCTCAGCGGGATCCCGCCCACCCGCACCCGCGTCGTGAACGTCAACGACGTCCCCCGTAGCCGGATCCGCTTCCGCGACCGGCAGCCGTACGGTCACCACCAGCCCGCCGCCCTCGCCCCCCGGCTCCGCCTCGACCGTCCCCCCGTGCGCCTTGGCGATCGAGCGGACGATGGAGAGCCCGAGGCCGGCACCCCGGCCCATGCGGTCCCGGCCCTCGCCCCGCCGGAACGGTTCGAACAGCGCGGGCACGTCCTCCTCCGCCACCACCGGACCGGTGTTGCGGACCACCAGCTCCGCGCCCCTGACCCGGATGTCCACGCTGCCGCCGGGCACGTTGTACGTCACCGCGTTGACCAGCAGGTTGCCCACCATCTGGCCGAGCAGCAGCCGGTTACCCCGTACGCGCTCCGCGTCCGTCACCACCACCGACCGGTCCAGCCGGTGCCGGGCGGCCTCCTCCGCGACCGCCTCGCCGAGGTCGATCAGCTCCTTGTCCTGCACCTCGCGCTCGCTGCGCGCCAGGACCAGCAGCCCCTCGATCAGCTGCTCGCTGCGCCGGTTGTTGTCGAGGAGGGTCTTCTTCGTACGGGCCAGCTCCTCCGCCGTACAGCCCTCGTCGAGTCCGACCTGGATCGCGGTGCGCTGGGTCGCCAAGGGGGTGCGCAGCTCGTGCGAGGCGTTCGCGATGAACCGGCGCTGGCTGTCGAACGCCTTCTGGAGCCGCGCCAGCAGCGCGTCCAGCGTGTCGCCGAGTTCCTTCAGCTCGTCGTCCGGGCCGTTCGCCCCGATCCGCTCGTGGAGGTTGCGCTCCGAGAGCCGCCGGGCCTGCGCGGTCATGGCGTGCACCGGGCGCAGCACGCGGCCGGCCGTCCACCAGCCGACCCCCACCGCGCACGCCGCCATCACCACGAGCGCGGCGACGGACCAGAACAGCATCTCGTCGGAGGCGACGTCCGTGACGGTGTCGGTGAGCTGGTAGGCGGTGACCGGCGCGATCTGCTGTTCGCTGATCAGGCCGGGTACGGACGTGTACGGCGGCGTGGGAGCCACCTGCACCGGCGTCACCCGGCCGGCGATCTCGTCGGCCTCGGTCTGCGTACTGGCGATGGAGAGCAGGTTGACGATCGTGAGCAGACAGCCGCCGAGAACCAGGAAGACCCAGCCGTAGATCAGCGCGACCCGGGTGCGGATGGTGGTGGAACGGGCGCCGAGGGAGACGGCTCCGCGCAGCCGGAGGGCCCGTATCCGGGGGCGGGGCCGGCGCCCGGATGAGGTCTTCGTACCGCTGCCGCTGCTCACAGCGTGTATCCCACCCCCTGCACGGTACGGATCAGCGGCGGGTCCCCCAGCTTGGACCGCAGCTTGCTCAGGCAGACCCGTACCGCGCCCGTGAAGGGATCCGCGTGCGCGTCCCAGGCGCGCTCCAGCAGTTCCTCGGCCGAGACCGGCGCCCCGTCCGCCTCCAGCAGGATCTGGAGCACGGAGAACTCCTTGGGCGACAGGTCCAGCTCACGGCCGTCCCGCGTCGCCGTCCGCCGTACGGAGTCCAGCCGTACCCCGTGCCGCTCCAGCTGCGGCGGTACGGGCCGGGCGCTGCGCCGCCGCAGGGCGCGCACCCGCGACACCAGCTCGGGGAAGTCGAACGGCTTGCCCAGGTAGTCGTCGGCGCCCAGATCGAGCCCTTCGACGCGGTCCTCCATGGACACGGACGCGGTGAGCATGAGGATGCGGGTGCGGGAGGCGTCGGCGACGAGCTTGCGCGCGACGTCGTCGCCGTGCACGCGCGGGAGGTCGCGATCGAGCACGACGACGTCGTAGTCGTGCAGGCCCAGGTAGGCGAGCGCCGCGTCCCCGCTGTACACGGTGTCGACAGCGAACCCCGCGCGCCGCAGCCCGGTGGCCACCAACTCCGCCAGGACCTCCTCGTCCTCGGCGACCAGTACCCGCATGCTCCCGTCCCCTGTCCCGTTGCCCGCCCCGACTCGTTCCGCCCCGGCCCCGTCCGCCTCGTACATGATGCCCTTTCCCTCCCAGGATGGGCCTGGGATCGGCCTGTCTACCGCAATGGGGGTTTCGCAAAGCTCTCCCCCCGTAAACGTGGGCGACTCGCCGCAAGAGGCTCGGATACGATATTGACATTCCGTAGACCGATCGGTCACCCCGTGTAGCGAATTGGGAGCAGCCTGCAATGGCTCGACACCTCATCACCAGCGCCCTTCCGTACATCAACGGGATCAAGCACCTGGGCAACATGGTGGGGTCCATGCTCCCGGCGGACGTGTACGCGCGGTATCTGCGCCAGCGCGGCCACGAGGTCCTGTACATCTGTGCCACCGACGAGCACGGCACCCCTGCCGAGCTCGCCGCCAAGGAGGCGGGCGTGCCGGTGGACGCGTTCTGCGCCGAGCAGCACGACGCGCAGAAGGCCATCTACGACGGATTCGAGCTCGCGTTCGACTACTTCGGGCGCAGCTCCTCCGCCGAGAACCGCGACATCACCCAGCACTTCGCGCGCCGGCTCAAGGAGAACGGTTTCATCGAGGAGCGGGCGATCCGCCAGGTCTTCTCGATCGCCGACGACCGCTTCCTGCCGGACCGCTACATCGTCGGCACGTGCCCGCACTGCGGTTACGACAAGGCCCGCGGCGACCAGTGCGAGAACTGCACGCGCGTGCTGGACCCCACGGACCTGATCGAGCCGCGCTCCGCGATCAGCGGCAGCAGCGATCTGGAGGTCCGCGAGACCAAGCACCTCTTCCTCCTCCAGTCGAAGCTGGCGGGCGAGGTCGAGCGCTGGATCGACGCGACGAGCGAGGAGTGGCCGCAGCTCGCCTCCTCCATCGCCCGCAAGTGGCTGACCGAGGGGCTGCACGACCGGGCGATCACCCGTGACCTGGACTGGGGCGTGCCGGTCCCGGCGGACACCTGGCCGGACCTGGCGGCCGAGGGCAAGGTCTTCTACGTCTGGTTCGACGCGCCGGTCGAGTACATCGGCGCGACGAAGGAGTGGGCGGACGCCGCGCCGGACACCGGCACGGAGAACCGTGACTGGAAGTCGTGGTGGTACGACGCCGACGACACGGTCCGCTACACCGAGTTCATGGCCAAGGACAATGTCCCGTTCCACACGGTGATGTTCCCCGCCACCCAGCTCGGTACCCGCGAGCCGTGGAAGAAGGTCGACTACGTCAAGGCGTTCAACTGGCTGAACTACTACGGCGGGAAGTTCTCCACGTCCCAGAAGCGGGGCATCTTCACGGACGCCGCGCTGGAGCTGCTGCCGGCCGACTACTGGCGCTACTTCCTGATGGCGAACGCGCCGGAGTCCGACGACACCTCCTTCTCCTGGGAGCACTTCACGGCGACGGTCAACAAGGACCTCGCCGACACCCTCGGCAACTTCGTCAACCGCGTGCTGTCCTTCTCGCGCAAGCGCTTCGGCGACGCCGTACCGGCGGGCAGTGCGGCCGGACCGGCGGAGGCGCGGCTGGGCGAGGAGATCGCGCGGCTGCTCGCGGAGTACGAGGGCCACATGGAGGCGCTCCAGTTCCGCAAGGCGGCGGCGGCGCTGCGCGCGCTGTGGTCGGCGGGCAACTCCTACCTGGAGGAGAAGGCCCCCTGGCTGGAGATCAAGACCGACGAGGAGGGCGCCGCGCTGACCCTCCGTACGGCGATGAACCTGATCCATCTCTACGCGGTGGTCTCCGAGCCGTTCATCCCGGCGTCCGCGAGGGCGATGCGCTCGGCGTTCGCGCTGGCCGACGACACGGCGGCCTGGGTGTCGGCGGAGGAGGCGAAGGCGCTGGCGTCGGTCCCGGCGGGTACGGCGTTCACGGTGCCCCCGGTGCTGTTCGCGAAGATCACGGACGAGGAACTGGCCGCGTACCGCGAGCGCTTCGGCGGCGAGGGCGAGGAGCCGGCCGCGTAGGGCGGGCACTTCGGGCAGAGGGCATGGCGAGAGGGGCCCGGGACCGGTCTGCGCGACCGGCCCCGGGCCCCTCTGCCGTGCGGATCGCGGACGCCGTGGCAGCCGGGGAGGGTTGAGGTTGAGGAGGGCATGCCACCGGTCAAGATCCGCCGGGTTACGGGTCTGTCCCGGCGGGCGGTGACCGCGAGCAGGTCCGGAACGGTGGCGGGGACCACCGTCCCGGCCCGCCGGCGACGTACTCCTGGGCGGTGTGGCGCACCGTGTCCGGTCCCCTTGTGCCGGCGCCGGAGGGCGGTGGTGGCGCGCGTTTTGCCTGGCTGTGCGTGTAACAGGGGCGTATTAGGGGGCGGTTGCGCGGAACGGCTCACCGGGCCGGGCGGGTCCTGGTGTTCAGAAACGCTCGCTCGTACCGACTCGTACCGAGCAGCCCGCAGCCCCCATTGATACTGAGGAAGAAACGATGCGCGTTCACAAGCTCACCTTCGCCGCCCTGGCCGTTGTCGCGGGTCTCTCGCTCACCGCCTGCCAGACCGACGACGGCACGACGCAGAGCGCCCCGTCGTCCGCGTCCGCCGGGTCTTCCTCGGACGGCAGTTCCGGCTCGGGCGGTTCGGACCAGGACGCCGCGAAGGACTCCACCGGGGAGAACGCCGGCGATCAGGGCGCGGTCGCGGGGGCCGGGTCCGACTCCGGCAAGAACGGCGAGATCGGCATGTGCCTCACCGACGAACTGGACATCACGGCGACGGACAGCACCATCGACGGCGACGGCGAGGGCACCGTCGCGGTGGAACTGAGGAACGGCGGCGAGCAGGACTGCACGCTGTCCGCCTACGCCGGCGTCGACCTGAAGACCAACACGGGAACGATCTCCGCCGAGCGCACCGGCCAGGAGACAGCGGACTCGTCCATCCTCAAGCCCGGCGAGTCGACGTTCTTCGGCGTCACCTACCCGCTCAACGACACCGGCGGCTCCGGCGTCCGCATCACCGCCCTCGTCGTGACCCCGCCGGACGAGACCAAGTCCTTCCAGCTCGAGTGGCCGGGCGCCGCCTCGCTGCCCGTCACCGACGGCTCCGGCTCCCCGGTGAAGGTCGGCCCGATGGGAAGCGCCGGCCAGGGCGGTGCGAACTGATCCTCGGATGCCCTGATCAGCACATCGCCCTATGTGCACTTCGTCGGAGAACAGGTTTTCCGGACCAGGGAACAAGCTGTTCAACGGTTCAGCGGACCAACCGCCAGCAGGCCGGGCGGACCAGCCGATCGACTGACCAACCGATCGGCGGACCAACAGGCCAAACGCTCAACGGACCGTCCCATCAGTCCCATCAGTCCGATCACCGGATCGGCGACCATCAGATGGTCCGACCGTCACGTGGTCCGACCATCGCGGCGCGCTCGCCCGCTCACCGGCCGAGCGCGTTCCAGTCCCCCATCACCACCACCGGCCGCTTCGCCGGGTCGAGCAGCCGCAGCAGTTCCCTCATCCGCTCGCGCGGCAGCGAGACACAGCCCTGGGTCGCGCCTCCGTGGTCCACATGGAGCCAGATGCCCCCGCCCTTCTCCGCGCCGAGCGGCCGGGTCCAGTCGAGCGGGGTGGTACCGGGCTTCCGGTTGTAGTTGATGGCGACGACATAGTCGAAGGACCCCGCCAGCGGCTCCCCCTGCGCCCCGGTGCCGGTCGCCGTGAAGGCGGGCCCCCGGTCGTACGGGAGCTTCGTACCGGGATCTGCGAGCTTGCCACCCGCGTCCGTGAGCCCGAACACCCCGATGGGGCTGCGCAGGTCGCCCACCCGGTGGTCGTCGGTCCAGCCGCGCACGGCGTTGTGGGCGGGCCACTCGTCGGAGGCGGGCTGCCAGCCGGTGACAGGGTCACGCTCGTAGACCCGGACGGCGGACCGGTCGGAGTCCCGGTCGGCGCCGGTCACCACCACGGCCTGGGAACTCTTCGACGGGATCGCGGCGCGGGTCGCCGCGCCGAGGCCGGGGATCTCCTCGGGTTCGAGTGCGCGCGGTGCCATCACGAGCGGACTGGGGCCCCCGCTCACGGCGTGCCCCGCGTTGTCCACCTGGTCGGAGGCGTCGGACCGGCCCGGGGCGTCGGCGGAACCGGCCGTACCCGCACAGCCGGTGACGAGCAGTCCGACGGCCAGCAGCCCCGCGGTCAGCAACAGGCCCCCGACCGGCCGGGGCGGGTGTACGGGACGAGGGGAGCGGTCGGGCATGTGCGGCCTCTTTCGTATCTCGTCGTCGCATCGCCTGTCCATGACATCCGGAACAGGTTCCGCCCCGTACCGAAGCCTGCGCCGCCGGTCATCGTACGGACATCCCCGACGGCCCCCGGCGCGTCGTCACCATCACCTGAACGACCGTCTTGCCGATTCGGGCACCGTTCAACGTGCCGTGAGACACCTCGATGAGGCGGACGTCTCGGCGCAAGGGGCCGGGGGCCGCACTCCGTACGGCCCCCGGCCCCTCACACTCGCTCCCTAGTGCCCCTCCCGGCAACGTTTGCCCCGTCGCGACGCCCGGCACGCGCGCTCGCCGCGTTGGCCAAAAGCCCAGGTAGCTCCGCTACATGGACTTCTGACCGCCTTGCGATCACACGCACCGGACGCCGCTCCTTGACGGGCAAACCTTGCCGGTCGCGGCACTAGCCGGCACGCACCGCGCGGCTCGTCCCGCGCGCACCGCGCGGCTGATGCCTCGTCAGTCCCCCGGCTTCGCCACCGGCTTGCGCAGCGCGATGTTCAGCTCCCGCAGCCGGCTCTCCGCCAGCTCCGTGGGCGCGCCCATCATCAGGTCCTGCGCGTTGCCGTTCAGCGGGAAGGCGATCGTCTCCCGGATGTTCGGCTCGTCCGCCAGCAGCATGACGATACGGTCCACGCCCGGCGCGATGCCGCCGTGCGGCGGGGCGCCGAGCCGGAAGGCGCGGAGCATGCCCGCGAACTCGTGCTCCACGGTCTCCCGGTCGTAGCCCGCGATCTCGAACGCCTTGAGCATCAGCTCCGGCTTGTGGTTACGGATCGCGCCCGACGACAGCTCGATCCCGTTGCAGACGATGTCGTACTGCCACGCCAGGACGTCCAGCGGGTCCTGGGTCTGAAGGGCCTCCAGGCCGCCCTGCGGCATCGAGAACGGGTTGTGCGAGAAGTCGATCTTCCCGGTGTCCTCGTCCTTCTCGTACATCGGGAAGTCGACGATCCAGCAGAACCGGAAGACGCCCTCCTCGAAGTGCCCGGCGCGCTTCGCGGCCTCGACCCGCACCGCGCTCATGATCTTCGAGACCTCGTCGAACTCGCCCGCGCCGAAGAAGACCGCGTGGCCGGGGACCAGGGACAGCCGCTCGGTGAGGACCTTGACGTTCTCCTCGGTGAGGAACTTGGCGATCGGGCCGCTCAGCGCGCCGTCCTCGCCGACCCGCACCCAGGCCAGCCCCTTCGCGCCCTGCTCGACGGCGTACTCACCGAGCCCGTCGAAGAACTTGCGCGACTGGCCCGCCGTGTCCGGCACCGGCAGCGCGCGCACGTGCTTGCCCGCGAACGCCTTGAACTCGGAGCCCTCGAAGACGTCCGAGATGTCCACCAGCTCCAGCCGGGCGCGCAGGTCCGGCTTGTCGTTGCCGTACTTGAGCATGGACTCCCGGTACGGGATCCGCGGGAACGGCGAGGTGACATGGCGGCCGCCGCCGAACTCCTCGAACAGCTCCGTCATCAGCTTCTCGATCGGCCGGAAGACGTCCTCCTGCTCGACGAAGCTCATCTCGACGTCGAGCTGGTAGAACTCGCCGGGCGAGCGGTCGGCGCGGGCGTCCTCGTCGCGGAAGCACGGGGCGATCTGGAAGTAGCGGTCGAAGCCCGAGATCATCAGCAGCTGCTTGAACTGCTGCGGGGCCTGCGGCAGCGCGTAGAACTTGCCGGGGTTCAGCCGCGAGGGCACCACGAAGTCACGAGCGCCCTCGGGAGAGGTCGCGGTGAGGATCGGGGTCGCCATCTCGTTGAAGCCGAGCGCGGTCATCTTGTGCCGGATGGCGGAGATGACGGCCGTGCGCAGCATGATGTTGCGGTGCATGCGCTCGCGGCGCAGGTCGAGGAAGCGGTACTCCAGGCGGCGCTCCTCGTTGACGCCGTCCTCGGTGTTGATCGTGAACGGCAGCGGGCCCGCCGAGCCGAGGATCTCGACCTCCGAGACCTCGATCTCGATCTCGCCGGTGGGCAGCTCCGGGTTGACGTTCTCCGCACCGCGCGCGGAGACCGTGCCGTCGACGCGGACGACGGTCTCCTTGGTGAGCTTGGACAGCTCCTCGTTCGCGGGGGTGCCGGGGCGGGCGACCAGCTGGACCAGACCGTAGTGGTCCCGCAGATCGATGAAGAGGATGCCGCCCAGGTCTCGGCGATTGTGCAGCCAGCCGCTCAGTCGGACGTCGGTGCCGACGTCAGAGGCGCGGAGCTCGCCGCAGGTGTGGGACCTGTACCGATGCATCGTCGTTCATCCAGTCTTAGCAAGTCGGGAGGGGCCGGAAGATACAAGGCTACCGCCCGGGTGACGGGGCACCCTCGGTGGCAATGCATGCACACATCTTCATAAAGTGGGGCAATGCGCACCGAGGATCTCCTGGCCGCCATCGCAACGGGACTGTGGCGGTGGGACACCGTGTCCAGGACGGTCACCCTCGACGCGGAGGCGGCCCGCCTGCTCGGGCTGCCCGCGGAGCCCGCCGTCCTGTCCGAGAGCGAGGCCCGCGCCCGCTTCCACCCCGTCGACTGGAACGAGGTCGACGGCATCGTGCACCTCGCCATCGCCGAGGAGACCCTCGCCGAGGCCCGGCTGCGGATCATGGACGGGAACGGCCGGGTGCTGCGGACGGTACGGTCCCGGGCCAAGCCGGTCGTCACCTCCCACGAGGACGGGCGGCGCGACTTCGTCATGTACGGCACGGTCCAGGAGGTCGCCGAGCCCCAGCCGGGGAGGACGGTGGGGGGCGGGCCGGTCACCGGCGACTGGCGCCGCTCGCGCGAGGCGTTCCTGCTGGACGCGGGGCGGGCACTGGCCGAGGCGCGGTCCACGGAGGAGGTGCTGCGGGTCGCCGCGTCGCTGTCGATGCCGGGCTTCTCGCCGGACGGGCTGGCGGTCTTCAGCGTCACGGCCCTCCCAGGGCCGCCGGGTACGACGGGCGCGGCAGGCACGGTGGATGCGACGGGCGCGGCAGGGGCGACGGGTGAGGCAGACGCGGCAGGTGCGAGAGGCACGGCAGGTGCGTCCGAAGGCTCGGGCGGCCCGAGCGGCCCGGGTGCCCCGGACGGCCCGGGCGCCACGAGAGCCCCGGGCCCGGCAGCGAACACCGCGTCCGCCGGACGGCTCACCATCATCGGGCACCACGGGCACACGGCCGACGACGTGGTGCCGTTCCAGGAGATGACGCTCGACTCCGACTATCCGGCGGCCGAGGTGGTACGGACCGGGCGGGCCGTCTATCTGCCCACGCCGGAGTCGTACCGCGCCCGCTATCCCTCCACCTGGCATTACGTCCAGCGCTTCGAACGCCGCTCCTGGGCCTTCCTCCCGCTCGTCGTGGCGGGCCGCACGCTCGGCACCTGGATGGCCGCCTTCAAGCACCGGGTCGCCTTCTCCCCCGACGAGCGGTCCGTCCTGACGACGGTGGCACGGATGCTGGCGCAGGCCCTGGACCGCGCCGGGACCGTCGAGTCCGAGCGCGAGCTGTCCCTGGGCCTCCAGCGCTCGATGATGCCCACGCTCGGTCTCCAGGTGCCGGGGATGACGGTGGTGGCGCGGTACGTGCCGACCGGCGGCGGCCTCCAGGTCGGCGGCGACTGGTACGACATGATCCCGCTGCCGGGCGGCCGGTCCGGGGCGGGCGGCCGGTCCGGGGCGGAGGGTCGCCCGGGCCGGTTCGCGCTGGTCATCGGGGACGTACAGGGGCATGACGTACGGGCGGCGGGCCTGATGGGGCAGTTGCGGACCGCGCTGCGGGCGTACGCCTCGGAGGGCCACCGGCCGGACGCCGTCCTCGCACGCGCCTCGCGTTTCCTGGTCGGGCTCCAGGAGTACCCGGCGCAGGCGGTTCCGGGCGGCCGGGACGCCGGCGCGGGCACCGCTCGTACGGGAGCCGTCGGCGGAGGCGGGGCCGGGGCCGGGAGCGGGGCCGGCGGCGTGACCGACCTGACCGACGAGGAGTACATCGTCTCCGGCCCGCGCTTCGCGACCTGCCTCTACCTGGAGGTGGACCCGGAGACCGGGGTCATCGAGATCGCCCGCGCCGGTCATCCCGACCCGGTGATCCGTACGGCGGACGGGATGGCGGTCGTACGGGAGACCGCGGGCGGACTGCCGCTCGGCATCGAGGAGGACTCCGACTACCCGACGACCCGGCTCGTGCTGGACCCGGGCGAGACGCTCATGCTGTGCACGGACGGCCTGATCGAGACGGGCGGGCACGACCTGGCGACCGGCTGGGCCCGGCTGCGGCCGGTCCTGGAGGCGGCCGGCGGGACCGGCGAGGCCGCGCTGGAGAAGCTCGCCGACGACCTGGTCCAGGCGGTGCACGGCCCGGCCTCGCACTACACGACCGGGCCGCTGCCGGACCGCCGCGAGGACGACGTCGCCCTGCTGCTGCTCGGCAGGGACCTGCCGGAGGGCCGTACGGGCGCGGGGGCGGCGTTCGACGGCACGGCCCTCGGCGCGGGTACGGGCACGGGCACGGCTGATACGGGGGCCGGGCGGGCTCCCGCACCGCCGCGCCGTATCGCGCTGACCGTCGCCCAGGCCGAGCCGGAGCGGATCGCGGACGCCCGCCGGCAGCTGTGCATGCTGCTGCACGACTGGGAGAACGCGGAGCAGCTCGACGCGGCCGAGCTGATGGTCTCCGAGATGGCGACGAACGTCCTGGTGCACACCGACGGGGACGCGCTGCTGTACGCGGAGGTGAGAGGCGCGCGGGGGGAGCGGCGGCTACGGGTCGAGGTCGCCGACACCAGCGACGAACTGCCGCACGTGCGCACCCCGGGCGAGCTGGCGTCCGGCGGGCGGGGACTGGTGCTGCTGGGGATGCTGGCGGACGCGTGGGGGGTGGATCCGCGCGGGGAGGGCAAGTCGATCTGGTTCGAACTCCACGAGCGCGAGGAGGGCGAGGAGAGGGAGAAGGGCGAGGAGGGGGCGGGGGCCCCGGAATCCCGGCCGGCCCGGCCCGGAGCGCCGCCGGAGCCGCCCGGGCCGACGCCGGGACCGGGATAGCCGGGACCACCGGACCCCGTACCGGGGTGGCCAAAGCCGGCGTCGGTCCCCGTACCGGGGTGGCCGGGACCACCGGAGCCTGTACCGGAGTGACCAATACCCCCGGTGCCCGTACCGGGACAGCCCGGCCCACCGGACCCCGTACCGGGGTGGCCGGGGTCGGCGCCGGGACCGCCCGGCCCGTCATGACGTTCGTGCCCGTCGTCGCCACCGCCGTCCCCGTACCGCCGTCGCAGCTCCGAGAGGACACCGAACGCGGCGGCCGTCAGCGGTACGGCGAGCAGCATCCCGAGGATCCCGGCGACGGTCGCGCCCGCCGTGATCGCGAGCATCACCACGGCGGGGTGCATCTGGACCGTACGGCTCTGGACGGCCGGCTGGAGCACGTGCCCCTCCAGCACCTGCACGGCGAGCACCACCCCGAGCGTCCAGAGCCCGATCACCCAGCCCCGGTCGGCGAGCGCGACCAGCACGGCGACGGCGCCCGAGAGGAACGCGCCGAGGTAGGGGATGTACGCGCCGACGAACACCAGCGCGCCCAGCCCGACGGCTCCCGGCACGCGCAGGACGAGCAGCCCCACGGTGATGAGGACGGCGTCGATGAGCGCGATGACGGTGGTGCCGCGCATGAACCCCTCGACGGCCTCGAAGGCGCGGCGGGCCATGGCCTCGACGGTGGCGGCCGTGTGGTGCGGGGCGAGCGACTTGAGGGCGCGCAGCGTGCGGTCGGAGTCGCGCAGGAAGAAGAACATGAGCAGGAGCGCGAGAACGGCGGTGGCGATCAGCTCGCCGACGACGCTGATGCCGGTGAGCACGCCGGAGGCGGCGGTGGCACCGAACTTGCCGAGCAGGCTCTTGGCGTTCTTCAGCAGATCGTCGAGCGAGGTCCCGGTGGCGCCGAAGTGCGAGGTCACGCTCGTGGCGATCTGCCGCAGGGACGCGACGATCTGGTCTCCGGTGTCGAACAGCGCGCTGACGACGATGTATCCCGCGCCCCCGACGACGGCCACGACGGCGACGCAGGTGAGCGCGGCGGCGACCGAGCGGTTCACCTTGACGGCCACGAGCCGGCGGTGGAACGGCCGGAGCAGGGCGGTGCCGAGGAGAGCGAGCAGGACGGGGGTGACGGCGGTCTTGAAGGTCACGCACAACCAGATCGCCACGGCCCCGACCCCGGCGACGAGCAGTACGACGCCGCACCAGGCGGCGAGACGGCGAACGCTCTCGGGCAGCAGCACGTCTCCACCCGACCACGGCCCGCACGGGGTGTCCCCCGGACCTCCACCGCGCGAGTGACCCCGGCGACCTGCCGCGAGGACGGGCCGGGTCCCTGGGAAACGACCGCCCAGCGGCGCCCCGCCCGCCCGGCAGCCCCGTCAGTACTCCGCGGTCCCGTCAGAACCCCGCGGTCCCGTACATCCGGTCCCCCGCGTCGCCCAGCCCGGGCACGATGTACCCGTTCTCGTTCAGCCGCTCGTCCACCGCCGCCGTCACGACCGTCACCGGCGTCCCCGCCAGCTCCCGCTCCATCACCTCGACGCCCTCCGGCGCCGCCAGCAGGACCACGGCCGTCACATCGTCCGCGCCGCGCTTGATCAGCTCCTGTATGGCCGCGACGAGCGTTCCGCCAGTCGCCAGCATGGGGTCGAGGACGTACACCTGACGGCCCGAGAGGTCCTCGGGCATACGGCTCGCGTACGTGGACGCCTGGAGCGTCTCCTCGTTGCGGATCATGCCGAGGAAGCCCACCTCGGCCGTCGGCAGCAGCCGGACCATGCCGTCCAGCATGCCGAGCCCGGCCCGCAGGATCGGGACCACCAGGGGCCGGGGGTGCGAGAGCTTCACGCCGGTCGTGGCCGTCACCGGGGTGTCGATGTCGACCTGTTCGGTCCTGACGTCCCGGGTGGCCTCGTACGCGAGCAGGGTCACCAGCTCGTCGGCGAGCCGCCGGAAGGTGGGGGAGTCGGTGCGCCGATCGCGCAGCGTGGTGAGTTTGTGCGCCACCAGCGGGTGGTCGACGACGTGAATCCGCATGCCGACCACAGTAACCGGGGGCCAAGACCGTACGCGCTGCGACCAAGGCCCGAAATCCGCATCAACCGCCCGCCGGGAGGGAAGGTGAGAAAGCCTACGGACGCGGCCGGGGGTGGGGAGATGCCGATGCCGGACAACGAGCGACGCGTCGAGGGCGGGCGCACCGCCCTCGACGGGGCAGGGGCCGGGGAGAGCGGGGCCGAGGCCGCGGGGCGGGTCGGGCACGACACCGGGGACAGGGCGTCGAGCGGGAGCGCGACGGAAACCCCGGTGCCCGCGGAGATCCCGGCACCTGCCGACGCCGGCAGCCGGACCGAGCCGGAGACGCGGACGGAGACGGGGACCAAGGAGGCCGTGGCCGACGCAGAGACCAAGACCGAGACCGAGACCGAGCGGCGCCGCAGGCGTGCGCAGTTCCTGCGGGAGCTGCACGAGGCGAAGGCGCTGCGCGAGCGCGTGAAGCCGCGCAAGGCCCGCACCGCGCGCCTGCGCCAGCAGATGCGGATGCGCACCTTCCGCTGGTGATCCGGCCCCGGCACCGGCCGGGCCACCACCGGGCCACCACCAGGCCGCCCCTGTGTCGCCGCCAGGTACCACCGGCCACCCCGCGCCAAAAGGCCGCCACCCTCAACACCCTCGCCGCCCGTTCCGGCTGTCGGCCACACGCGCGAGCCACGCCGGGACGCGCGGGCCATGTGTGGACGATGTGCGAGGCGCGTGTACGGTCAGCTCACGGCCCTCGCCCGATCCCGGGGCCGCAGTGAGGCCGTCCGGCGCCAGGTCCGAACAGGGAGCCAAATTAAGGTGGCTCCCCGACGCAACGCCTGAAGACCTCTCGCGAAGCGCTCGTTTCTGCCACGATTCCGAGTGGGCGGGGCGGGACAGCGCACCGCCGGATCGTCACACCTCTGACCAGTGGGAGAGTCACGGTGTACTTCGCCGCACTGCTCGCGCGCACCGAAGACGGGTGGGAAGCGAGCGATACAGAGCTCGACGATGTGGAGACCCTGGCCGATCTGGCCGACCTGGCCCGCGAGGCCTCGGTGGACGAGGACACGGTCCTCGTCTTCATCGAGCAGGAGGACGCCTGGTTCGGCATCGTCCGTGTGGAAGGCGAGGACGACCCTCGTATCTACGTCTCCGACGCGGCCGCGGCCGCCCGCTCCTCGTACGGGGAGATCCTCATCGACGAACTGATCGACAAGGACAACGACCCGGCCGACGACCTGGACACGCTGGACCTCGACGGTACGGAGGACGGCGAGCCGGGCGGGGCCGACGACGAGTACGCGGACACCGGCGACGGCCTCGCGGCGGAGGGGGAGACCGCGCCCACGGGCGCCATCGGCGACCGGGAGATCCTGGCGGACCTCGGGCTGTCCGGGGCCGAACTGCTGGCGCTGGAGTCCGACGCGATGGCCGAGATCGCGGAAGCACTGGGGGCCGCCGACGTACTGGAGACCGTCCGCTAGTGCTCCCCCCGCACACCCCGGCGCCCGATCCGGTACGGGAACCCTGGCGGGCGTCCATGCGCCGTGCCCTGGACGAGGCGGCGCGTGCGGCCGGGTCCGGTGACGTACCGGTCGGGGCGGTCGTGCTCGACCCGGCCGGGCAGCTGATCGCCACAGGCCACAACGAACGCGAGGCGACCGGCGACCCGACGGCCCACGCGGAGGTCCTCGCGCTCCGCCGGGCGGCCGGCCGCCTCGGTGCCTGGCGGCTGACCGGCTGCACGCTCGTGGTGACGCTAGAACCGTGCACGATGTGCGCGGGGGCGATCGTCCAGTCCCGGGTGGACCGCCTCGTCTTCGGCGCGCTCGACGAGAAGGCGGGCGCGGCCGGCTCACTCTGGGACGTCGTACGGGACCGCCGGCTCAACCACCGGCCCGAGGTGATCCACGGCGTACTGGCCGAGGAGTGCGCGGGGCTGCTGACGGCGTTCTTCCGCGACCGCTGAGGCGCCCGCGCGGGCGGCCCCGGATACCGATTTCGAACCACGGCCCACCTTGGGCTAGGATCTCTCCCGGTAGCGTGTCCGAGCGGCCGAAGGAGCTCGCCTCGAAAGCGAGTGTGGCGCAAGTCACCGAGGGTTCAAATCCCTCCGCTACCGCCAGAGGAAACCGCCCCTGACCTGTAAAAGGTTCGGGGGCGGTTTTTTGGTATCCGCTTGTACCCCACGCTTTGTGGCACAGCCTCCTTCTGCCGGGCCGCCGGGGTCAGCTCCGCGTGCCTCGCCGGGGTCGTTGACGACACAGCCCATGGCCGAGCCCCAGAGCGGAAATCACCCGCGATCCGTCGGAACGAACCACAACCGGGTGTCGATCCGTAGTGCTCTCCGCAGGTGGCCGCAGCGCGCGAAGGTGCGGCCTGGTGAGCGACGCCGTGACTGCCGAAACCCTCGGCGGGCGATGGCTGACCCGATCGCGCCCTGCAGTCCGAGGAGACCGTTGGCCAGGACGAAGACCACGATCGGGAGGTACGTGTGCGCCAGACCGGTGGGGGCGCCCATCTGGTCGAGCAGCGTCGCGGTCTTCTTCTCCTACTGCTATCGCGGTGGGCGCCCGCCCTTCGTGCTCAGCCGAGTGCGGTGGGAACGACCGTCAGCTCGGCGATGTTGACCCGGGCCGGCACCGCCACCGAGTAGGTGATCGCGTCGGCCACGTCTTCGGCGGTGATGGTCGTGATGGCAGACCGCATCTCGTCCAGTCCGACCCGAGTGGCCTCGTGGGCCATGCCGGCGCCGAGCTCGGTGACGGCGAAGGCCGGGTCGACGGACCGCACCCGTACGCCGCGAGGGCCGAGCGAGGCGCGCAGATTTCGGGTCAGCTGAGTGACCGCCGCCTTGGTCGCGCCATAGACCGGATAGTCGGGGAAGATCACCTCTGCCGCGGTCGAGCCGAGGTTCACCAGATCCGCGACACGTCCGGCTTCGGCCGCGGCGAGCAGGTCGGCCATGAACACCCGGCCGGTCGCCAGCAGACCTCGAAGGTTCACGTCGATCATCTGGTCCCACTCGGCCGCGTCCGCCTCGTCGAACGGCGCACCGAGCATCACCCCCGCGTTGGCGACGACCAGGTCGGGCCGGCCCAGACCGGCGCGGATCGTCGACGCGGCGGCGGCCAGCGCGGCAGGGTCGGTGACATCGACCGCGAGGGGCAGGACGTCGGCGGAGCACTCCTCCCGCAGGGTCGCGGCGAGGTCGTCCAGCAGCCCGGATCGCCGGCCGAGCAGAGCGACCGCCGCCCCGGCCGCGGCGAAACGGCGTGCGGTCGCGGCGCCGATCCCGGCACTGGCCCCGGTGATCACCGCGATCCGCCCGGCGAGCAGACCCGCGGGCACACCCGCGGCGGGCAGGGAGAAGTCGTTCGAAAGGTTGTCTGTCATGAGGCCGAGCATGCGCGGTGGGCCGGAGGCCAACCAGGGCGGTCCTGTCCAGGGTGCGCCACACCCAGGTGACCGATCGCGAGCGCGGCTACCGTAGCGGCATGGACAGTGACAACCCGCTGGGCGAGTTTCTCCGGGCCCGGCGAGAGATGATCAGCCCGGGCCAGAACGGGCTGGTCTGGTCGGGCCGGCGCAGGACGCCGGGCCTGCGCCGGGAAGAGGTCGCCCAGTCGTCCGGAGTCAGCACCGACTACTACGCCCGGCTGGAACAGGGAAGAGAGAAGCACCCTTCCGCACAGGTGGTGCACGCCCTGGCCCGCGCCCTCACATTGAATCCCGAGGAAACGGCGTACCTGCACCAGCTGGCACGAACGGCTCACGGCCCCGTGCCGCGAGGTGGCGGTGTGGCCGTCGCGCCGAGTCTGCTGCGCTTGATGGACGGCTGGCTGCACACACCCGCGTTGATCCTCGACCGACGGCTGGATGTGCTGGCCGGCAACCGCCTCGGGCGCGCCCTCTTCGCCGGAATGCTGGAACAGGGCGAGACCAACCTGGTCCGGTTCACCTTCCTGAACCCGGCCGCCCGGGACTTCTACCCCGACTGGGAGCGGGTCGCCAGGTCAGGGCTCGGGGCCCTGCGCGCGGGCAGCGGCGACCTGGTGAACGATCCCCGGCTCACCGAACTGGTCGGTGAACTGTCCCTGAAGAGCGCGGAGTTCCGCACCCTGTGGGCCCGGCACGATGTACGGGGCAAGGCTCATGAGGTCAAGTCCTTCAACCACCACCAGGTCGGCGAGCTCACCCTGGCCTACGACTCGTTCACCATCGCCAGTGCGACGGACCAGCAGCTCGTCGTGTACCAGGCCGAGCCGGGCAGTGTTTCCCAGCAAGCCCTCGCACTGCTCGGCACCGTGGCCGCCGACCTGCCCGCCTTGCCACCCGTGTCACTGAGTGACTCGGCCGCGACTTCGGAAGCGATGACGACTGCGGCGCCGTGTTCGTCATCGAGGACCTCGACAGCTACTGGGAGGACCTGACGCATCCGGCGCACACGCAGACCGACCGGCTCGGTATGCCGCTGGTCGAGAAGTACGACTCGTACGACACCGTCGACGACGACCCGGAGATGGGCGCGAAGATCCGTGAGAGCACGTGTCTTTCCGGCTCAAGCCGCTGAGAATCCCGCTCGACGTACCTGATCTTTTCGGGCGCGGAATCCGCGAAGCCGCGGGCCTTACCGGATGGTGCGGCCGTCCCGCGCATGGGTGGGTGCGACGGACCCTGCCTGAACCTCGCCTTCGGCCTTAGCGTCGAGTCATGAACGATGAACAATTGGTCGCGGACCTGCACAGCCGGTGGGTGTTCGGTTGGGAGCGCGATGAGGGGGACGCGCCGTTCGACTTCCGGCGTACCTTCGGTGCGTTCTACGACTTCAGCTCTCCAGACGTCCGCCTCTATGACGACTTCGACCCCGAGCAGCGTGTGGCGACGACGGCCGCCGGGTACGGCTCGATCTGGGAACCCGCCTTTCGCGGGATGATTTCCGCGCATCATGCGGTCGACGAGGGCCCGCATGTCATCGCCGACCACACTCTGGCCGCGTCCACCCTGTCGTTCGTGGCACGGATCACCATGCCTGACGGCGCCACGGACATCCGTACCACCACCTCGCTGGTCTGGCGCCGGACGCCGGACGGCTGGCGGATCGTCCGCGAACACAACTCGACCAAGGTCCTGCCCGCGGGAAGCCTCGACGGCATGCTGCCGACGCACGAGGCTGCCTGACTCCGTGCGCCCCGGCTCGCGCTGCGACTCGCCGAGGCGCTGGTCAGAGCCCATGGGTGCGGTGCAGTCGCCACAAGGTGAGGGCGAGCTGGAGACGCAGCCGCCCCTGCGGGTCGTGCACGGACCAGCCGAGCCGGCGTTCCGCCTGCGCCAGC
This sequence comes from Streptomyces hebeiensis, assembly GCF_052983195.1. Taxonomy (NCBI): domain Bacteria; kingdom Bacillati; phylum Actinomycetota; class Actinomycetes; order Kitasatosporales; family Streptomycetaceae; genus Streptomyces; species Streptomyces hebeiensis. The sequence goes on along the minus strand of NZ_CM129812.1, from coordinate 3,993,047 downwards.
CTCCCCTGCAGCGTGGAGTGGTGCAGGGTCAGTTCGGCCGCCGCCGTGCGCAGGCTCATGGCGAACGCGAAGGAGTGGAGCGTACGGGCGGCCCACGGAGCGGACGCGACGGCACGCTGCAGTGCCCGTACGTCCGGAATCGGTTCCGTTTCCGGGCCGACCGTTCCCGCCAGCGGGGCGAGGCCGCCCAGCTCGTCCGCGTACACCGTCCGGGGGCCCGGGTCCCGGTCCGTGCCCTCCGCGGTGAACCGGAGGGCGGTCCTGGCCGCGACCGCCGATTCCGGCAGGTCGAGCACGGGCACCGCCGGGCCGATACCCGCGCGCAGGCCCTCGGCCGCGGCGGCACGCCCGCCCGGGACGGGCACCGCCTCGACCAGGAGCGCGGCTCCGGCCGGGGCCACGACGCGGGCCGTCGCCGTGGCCCGCAGGCCCAGCAGACGGGCGGCTCGCCGACGGGCCGGTTCCGGGGCGGAACGGTCCAGCAGCACCTCGACCGAGGCCGGATCGGCGCTCCGGTCTTCCGCCGGAACCCGGCCCCGCGTCCGGTCGAGGACCTCGCGGGCGGCGGCCGAAGCCCGCTCCAGCACCATCGCGTGCACCCCGTCGGGCGGTCCCGGCCGCTCCAGCCACAGCGCCGGGGCGCCGCCCGGCACCAGCGGGGCGGCCATCCACACGGGGTCGACCGGCCCGGCGCCCTCCCGGCGGTCGGTGCGTACGCCGTCCGCGGTGACACGGACGTGTACGCCGCGCTCCTCGTCCACCAGCCGGGCCGGGCAGCCGGACAGCACCGCGGCGCCCCGCACCAGTGATTCCAGGCTCGCGCGTCCCTCGACCAGGCGGTCGAAGTACGCGATCACCCGGAGCGCCGCGCCGGCGTCCGGGTCGAGCGCCGCCAGCTTGCCCGCGAGCTCCTTCACACCGCTCATCCTGCGTCTTCGGTCCGGGGATGCCAAGCGCCCCCGGCCGACCCGGCTCGCCGTCCGGCCCCGTCAGACCCCGAGCAGCCTCCGCAGCCAGAGCCCCTGTGCGTTGCGGGCGTCCTGGGAGACCGCCGCCTGCGGGACCAGACCCTCGAATCCGTGGAACCCGCCCGGCCACACATGCAACTCGGCCTGGCCACCCGCCTGCCACAGCCGCACGGCGTACGCGACGTCCTCGTCCCGGAACGTCTCCGCGGAGCCGACGTCGATGAACGCGGGGGGCAGCCCGGACAGGTCCGTGGCCCGGGCCGGAGCGGCGTACGGGGACACATCGGGGCCACCACGCCGCTCGCCCAGCAGAGCCGTCCACCCCATGTGGTTCGCCGCACGGTCCCACACGCCGAGACCGGCCATCTGCCGGCTGGACGGGGTGTCGTTGCGGTCGTCGAGCATCGGACACAGCAGCATCTGCCCGGCCAGGGCAGGTCCGCCCCGGTCACGTGCCAGCAGCGCGACGGCCGCGGCGAGACCGCCCCCTGCGCTGCCGCCGGCCACCACGATCCGGTCGGGGTCGATCCCCAGCTCCGCGGCGTGCCCGGCGGTCCAGAGCAGCCCGGCGTACGCGTCCTCGACCGGCGCCGGATGCGGGTGCTCGGGGGCCAGGCGGTACTCCACCGACACCACGACCAGGCGCAGTTCCCGCGCCCGGTCGAGCATGGTCTCCAGGCCGGTCCTGTTGTCCCCGAGGATCATTCCGCCCCCGTGGATGTTGTAGAGGGCGGGCAGCGGCGTGTCGGCGGAGACCCCGGCGGGCCTGCAGATGAGCAGGGATATGTCCGCTTCACCGGCCGGCCCCGGCACCGTACGCTCCTCGATGTCGAAGGCACCGTCCTGCCGCAGGTCCTCGTCCGAGGGACGCGACGCCCCGCCGCCCTCTCGCAGCGCGGGAAGGTCCTCCAGCCGGAACGCGGTCGGCAGCTGCTTGACGATCACCTCCAGCCCGGCCGCCAGTTCGGAATCGAACGGTGGCGGCGGCCCGACGGGACGGTCCTTTACATCGACGGGCTCCCCTACCCGGGTTGTCCCGGATGCTCCGGACACGTCGGCGGACGGAACAGCGTTCATCGGCTCTCCCCGGCTCGCGGCCACACCGTCGTGGCCGATGCGGCCATGCTGCCTCCCGGCCGAAGACCGCGGGCAGCGCCGTCCGGCGGGCAAGACCCGCCGGACGGCGGGTGCCGCGACGTCGCGGAATGCCGTTCCCGCGCTGGGAATGGGTCAGGGGGAGCGGCGTCGGGGGGAAGACGGGCCGCTCCCCCTGATGAGAACCGGGCCTGTGGCCCACGCCGCGACCAGGGGAAGAAACCGGGCGCGGGCCCCGCAGTGGAGGCCGGTTCCTCGCCGGCGGATCCCTGCCGGATCCGCCGGCTCCCTTCCAGCGTGCGCTCCCCCGCGGCGTACGCCACCCGGCGAAGGACCTCGGGCGGCAGGACCTTCGTCCTCAAAACGGGAAGAGGGCTGCTCCGGGAGATGAGAAGGGGCGGCCCGGACCGTCCCCGGGGAAGAGGGCCGAAGGGTATGCGTGGACGGCCCTCCGGTCCCGCACGTTCATATGGTTAGACTCTCGCGACCGCACACGGGTGCCAGGGGGAGGAAGCGGGCGGATGGCGCAAGCGAGGAAGATCGTGCTCTACGCGGTCGTCGTGTTCGTCCTGTACACGATCATCACATCCCCGGACCGGGCAGCCGACCTCGTCGGGGTAGGGTTCGAGGGCATTTCGAGCGCCGCGCAGGGTGTCGGCGAGTTCATGACCGCGCTGGTCAACTAGGCCCGGCCGCCCCGCCCCGGCAAGGCAAGGCCCGAGGAGCCCCCTTGATCCGTCACCTGGTCCTTTTCAAGCTCAATGAGGGCGTCTCGCGCGACGAGCCGCGCGTGGTCGCCGGCGCGCAGGCGTTCGAGGAGCTCGGCGCGCAGGTCCCGGAGGTGGAGTTCTGGGAGTGCGGCTGGAACGTCAGCGACCGGCCGATCGCCTACGACTTCGCCATCAACAGCGCGGTCGCCGACCGCGCCGCGCTCCAGCGCTATCTGGACCACCCCGCCCACCAGGCGGGCGTCGGACAGTGGCGTGAATTCGCCACCTGGGTGATCGCCGACTACGAGTTCTGACCGCGCCCCGCACCGCCCCCTCTCCAAGCCCCACACCCTTCCGTGTGGGGCTTTCGGGTTTAATCCCGAAAATTGCCACCACAGCGCCGCCAACACGGATTTAGCAGGTGCTTGCACACACTGGACATGTCTTGTGATGCTATGACCGCTTTTGACCGATGAGACGGACGAGTTGACCTAGTCGACCACAAAGGGGTGGCGTGACCGTGCCGGCCAGTACTACGCCCCACCTGTCGCCCCGGACCGAGACCGCCCCCTCCTCGGCGCCCGACCCCTCTACGAGCCCCTCGGGGAGCTCACCCGCGACCGCCCCCCCAGACCCTCCCGCGGACCCCCCCGCCCCCGCCGCCACGGCTCCTGCCGCCACGGCCCCCACCGGACAGGCCCGGGGCGCCGACACCAGGGCCCTGACCCAGGTACTCTTCGGCCGGCTCAAGCACCTCGAACCGGGCAGCGACGAGCACACCCGGGTACGCGGGGCGCTCATCGAGGCGAACCTGCCGCTGGTGCGCTACGCCGCCGCCCGCTTCCGCAGCCGCAACGAGCCGATGGAGGACGTCATCCAGGTCGGCACGATCGGCCTGATCAACGCCATCGACCGGTTCGACCCGGACCGGGGGGTGCAGTTCCCCACCTTCGCGATGCCGACCGTCGTCGGCGAGATCAAGCGGTACTTCCGGGACAACGTACGGACCGTCCACGTACCGCGCCGGCTGCACGAACTGTGGGTCCAGGTCACGGGCGCGACGGAGGACCTGACCACCGCGCACGGCCGCTCCCCGACGACGGCGGAGATCGCCGAGCGGCTGAAGATCTCCGAGGAGGAGGTGCTGGCCTGCATCGAGGCGGGGCGGTCGTACCACGCGACCTCCCTGGAGGCCGCCCAGGAGGGCGACGGTCTGCCCGGCCTGCTGGACCGGCTGGGCTACGAGGACCCGGCGCTGGCCGGGGTCGAGCACCGCGACCTGGTCCGCCATCTGCTCGTACAGCTGCCGGAGAGGGAGCAGCGGATCCTGATGCTCCGTTACTACAACAATCTGACGCAGTCGCAAATCAGCCAGGAGCTGGGCGTCTCCCAGATGCACGTGTCACGACTGCTCGCCCGAAGCTTTGCGCGATTGCGATCCGCAAACCGAATCGAGGCATAACCCTCTCGGGTATATCCACCCTCCTTTCCTCCCCTCCACCAAAAGGCAGATAACACCCCATAATCGGGCGCTTCCCGCTCTTACTTGTCGACAAGTCACTACAGCGTGTTGCCGACATGTGACATTCTGCTGGAACCGTGTTTGCCGCAGGCCCACAGCCGGTATTCAGGTGGAGGCTGCGTTCCTCCGACGGGAGCGGCCGACGCGACCGTCCGCGACCTCAAGGGGGTGGCATGTCCGAAGAACAGGGCAGCTCGAAGGTGCTCACGCTCGCGAAGAGCTCTCCAGAGCCCCATGCTCTCGACGCTCTCGACTCTCTCGCCCATGTTGTGCAGCCACGCGAGCCCCAGCCGGAAGCCATCGACACGCGCACGCTGTCCCGCTCCCTGTTCCTGCGGCTCGCCGTGCTCGACCAGGACAGCCCGGAGCGCACGTACGTACGCGACACGCTCATCGAGCTGAACCTGCCGCTGGTGCGCTACGCAGCCGCCCGCTTCCGCAGCCGCAACGAGCCGATGGAGGACATCGTCCAGGTCGGCACGATCGGTCTGATCAAGGCGATCGACCGGTTCGACTGCGAACGGGGCGTCGAGTTCCCGACGTTCGCGATGCCGACGGTCGTGGGTGAGATCAAGCGGTTCTTCCGCGACACCTCGTGGTCGGTGCGGGTGCCGCGCCGGCTCCAGGAGCTGCGCCTCGCGCTCACCAAGGCCAGTGACGACCTGGCGCAGAAGCTGGACCGTTCGCCTACCGTTCCCGAACTCGCCGCCGTGCTCGGCGTGTCGGAGGAGGACGTGGTCGACGGCCTCGCGGTCGGCAACGCGTACACGGCCTCCTCGCTGGACTCGCCCTCGCCCGAGGACGACGGCGGTGAGGGCTCGCTCGCGGACCGGCTGGGGTACGAGGACATGGCGCTGGAGGGCGTCGAGTACCGCGAGTCGTTGAAGCCGCTCCTCGCCAAACTGCCGCCCCGTGAACGGCAGATCATCATGCTGCGCTTCTTCGCGAACATGACGCAGTCGCAGATCGGCGAGGAGGTCGGCATCTCGCAGATGCATGTCTCCCGGCTGCTGACCCGCACGCTCGCGCAGCTGCGGGAAGGGCTGATCTCGGACTGAGCGGACCACGGACCCCGCCCGCCGCCCTCACGTGGGCGGCAGCTCGGGCGGGGTTTCGCGTAGGCAAGTCCCGCGTGACGACCCGTTCCGCGTGGCGAGCGGGTTCCGGCGTACGGGGCCCGGCGGCCAGGGCCCGACGACCCGGGGGCGGGGTCCGGCGCCGGTCAGCCGAGGGCCAGCCAGCCCACCACGGCCAGGATCGCGATGACCGCGACCACACCGACGATCAAGCCGACCTTGGGGCCGCCGCTCTGCTGCGCGGGCTGGGCGCGCTGCGGCTCGCCGTCGTCGACGAACGCACGGAACATCTGAGTGCTGCCCGCGGGGTCCGGAGTACCCTCGGGGCCCTGTGGGGCATGGGAGTTGTGTGCCATACGCCAGGACCCTAGCGAATGCGGCGCCCTCGCCCAACGTCGGCCCATGGCGGTCCGGCGCTCACGGCTCACTCCTCACGGCACCCCCCGTGCGCGCAGAGCCTCATACGGCCTCGCCCGGACCCCGCGCAATACGCCGCGCACGCCCCGCGCCGGGTATTGACCCCACCCATGCGAAGGCTTTTGGGTTCCTTTACTCCGGAGAGCCCGATTTAGTTTGCCTGTGGCAACCAACAGCTTCTATGGTTTTGTGGTTGCCCTAAGCAACAAGATTCTCTGGACCGGAGGGGCCATGGCCGCACAGAGCCAGTACGCGGAACTCTCCCGGCAGCTCAGCGCCGTCGGTGTCGTCAAGCGAGGGCTGGCCCGCATCCTGCCCGCCGAGTGCCCGGGGGGCTCGGCCGCCGTGCTGAGCCTGGTGGAACAGCACGGCGAGATGCGGATGAGCCGGCTCGCCGAGCTGCTCGCCGTGGACATGTCGGTGACCAGCAGACATGTCGCGCACACGGCGGACCGCGGCTGGATCGAGCGGCTGCCCGACCCCTCCGACAAGCGCTCGCGCATCCTCCGGATCACCCCGGCGGGGCGGGACCTGCTCGGCGAGCTGGCCCGGCGGACGACCGACATGTTCGCCACCAGGCTCGCGGACTGGACGGACGAGGAGGTCGGACAGCTCAACAGCCTGCTGGGCCGGCTCCGCACCGACTTCGGCGACTGCCGCGACCGGCACTACGAGAACCAGTCGCGGCAATGAAGAGCAGGAACCGCAGGGTCCGCGGCCGCCGCACGGGGGCCGCGGGCACGCAGACGTCTCGTACACCCGTACACCAACGCGATAAATCGACGTAAGACAAGGAACTACATGGCTACGACCACACCAGCCGGTGTGCGGGGCGGCCACGCCAAGCACGGAGGCGGCGGCCACGCCCCTGCCGCGCCCGGCGCGCCGATGACACACCGACAGATCATGGAAGCGCTCTCCGGACTGCTCCTGGGCATGTTCGTCGCGATCCTCTCCTCGACGATCGTCTCCAACGCCCTCCCGGAGATCATTTCCGACCTCGGCGGCGGCCAGAGCGCCTACACCTGGGTGGTGACGGCGTCGCTGCTGGCGATGACGGCGACCACTCCGCTGTGGGGCAAGCTCTCCGACCTCTTCAGCAAGAAGCTCCTGGTCCAGATATCCCTGGTCATCTATGTCGCGGGCTCCGTGGTGGCCGGCCTCTCGCAGAGCGCCGGGATGCTGATCGCCTGCCGCGTGTTCCAGGGCATCGGCGTCGGCGGGCTCTCCGCCCTCGCCCAGATCGTGATGGCCGCGATGATCTCCCCGCGCGAGCGCGGGCGGTACAGCGGCTACCTCGGCGCGACCTTCGCCGTCGCCACCGTCGGCGGCCCGCTGCTCGGCGGTGTCATCACCGACACGTCGTGGCTGGGCTGGCGCTGGTGCTTCTACGTCGGCGTGCCGTTCGCCGTCATCGCGCTGGTCGTGCTCCAGAAGACCCTCAAGCTGCCGGTCGTCAAGCGCGACGTGAAGGTCGACTGGACGGGCGCCTTCTTCATCAGCGCGGCGGTCTCGCTGCTGCTGCTCTGGGTCACCTTCGCCGGTGACAAGTACGACTGGGTCTCGTGGCAGACCTACGCCATGGTCGGCGGGTCGATCCTGCTGGGCGCGATCTTCGTCTTCGTCGAGACCAAGGCGAGCGAGCCGATCATCCCGCTGCGGCTGTTCCGCAACCGTACGATCACGCTGGCCTCGCTGGCCTCGCTCTTCGTCGGTGTCGCGATGTTCGCGGGCACCGTCTTCTTCAGCCAGTACTTCCAGCTGGCGCGCGACAAGTCGCCGACGATGTCCGGCGTGATGACGATCCCGATGATCGGTGGCCTGTTCGTCTCGTCCACCGTCTCCGGCCAGATCATCACCAAGACGGGCCGCTGGAAGGCCTGGCTCGTCAGCGGTGGTGTGCTGGTGACGGCGGGCCTCGGCCTGCTCGGCACTATCCGCTACGACACCCCGTACTGGCACCTGGCCGTTTACATGGCGCTGATGGGCCTCGGCATCGGCATGATGATGCAGAACCTGGTCCTGTGCACGCAGAACCAGGTCTCCCCGCAGGACCTCGGCGCGGCCAGCTCCGTCGTCACCTTCTTCCGCTCCCTGGGCGGCGCGGTCGGCGTCTCGGCGCTGGGCGCGGTGCTCGGCAACCGGGTCACCCACTACGTGAAGGACGGCCTGGCCGAGCTCGGTCCGCAGGGCGCGGCCCTGGGCCACGGTGGCACCGGCGGCGGGGGCATCCCCGACCTGGACGCGTTGCCGGCCCCGATGCGCCACGTCATGGAGGTGGCGTACGGACACGGTGTCGCCGACGTCTTCCTCTTCTCGGCCCCGGCGGCTTTCCTGGCCTTCCTGCTGACGCTGTTCATCAAGGAGGTCGCGCTCAAGACGCGGGCGGGCGGCGAGTCCGAGGCCGCGGCGCCGGCACAGGCGGCCCCCGCACAGGTTGCCCTGGCGCGGGAGTCGTCGGCACAGGTTGCCCTGGCGCAGACGTCCACGGCACAGGAGTCCCCGGCGGGGTCCGGCGGCGCGGAGGCGGTGGCGTCCGTACCGGCCGCTGTCGCCGCGACAGCCGGGGCCGCCGGAATCGGCGCCGAGGCGACCCTCGCGCCGGAACACCTGCGTGTGAACGACGCCACAACGCAACAGACGACGCAACAGGCCCCGCAGCAGATGACCCGGTCGACGCCGCCGGCGCCGGGCACCTCCGCCGTGCACGGCCTGGTGCGCGGCTCCGAGGGCGAGGCCGTGCCGCGCGCGGCCGTCACCCTGATCTCCCTGGCCGGCCGCCAGCTGGCCCGCGCGGTCGCGCAGCACGACGGCGGTTACGTCCTGGACGCGCCGGGCGCCGGCAGTTACGTCCTGATCGCCTCGGCCGACGGCTTCCAGCCGCAGGCGTCCACGGTGGTCGTCGGGGACGAGCCGCTCTCGTTCGACATCCTGCTCGCCGGTACGAGCGGACTCGCCGGTACGGTCCGGTCCGCCGACAGCGGGCAGCCGATCGAGGGCGCGATGGTGATCGTCACCGATGTGCGCGGCGATGTGCTGGCCACCGGGACCGCTTCGGCACAGGGCGAGTTCGCGTTCGGCGAGCTGATACCCGGTTCGGTGACCGTCGCGGTCAACGCCGCGGGCTACCGTCCGCTGGCCCTGCCGGTGGACATCGGCGGCCAGGGCGTCACGCGCGTCGAGGCGGCCCTCCGCTCCGGTGCGCAGATCCACGGCACCATCAGGGCGGGCGCCGGGCGCCGGCCCGCCGCAGACGCGCGGGTCACGCTGATCGACGCGGCCGGGAACGTGGTCGCCACCGCGACGACCGGGGACGACGGGGCGTACGGCTTCGCCGACCTGGACGCGGGCGAGTACACGGTCATCGCGACCGGGTACCCGCCGGTGGCGGGCTCGGTGTCGGTCACGGGCAGCGGGGTCGACGGCCACGACATCGAGCTCGCCCACCCGGGCGAGTAGGCGGCGTCCGGGGCGCGGTGCCGCGGCCCGCGGTGCTCGCGGCCGCGGCGACCGTCACGGATAAGGCCGCTGGGCGGCAACGGCGTTCTGTAGCGGAGACGGCGTGCCGGCCCAGTACGGAAGAGCCCCGGTGGCGGGGACGGCGGGCAGGGGACAGCCTGCCGCCCCGCCGGCCGGGGCTCGCCGTTTGGCGGGCTCGCTGATTGACGGGGCTCGCGGTTGGGGCTCGCCGTTGACGGCCGGTCCGGCCGTGCCCTATGGCCCGTTAGCGGTGGATGTGGCCGGTGGGCCGAGCGTGATCAGCGTGGTGAATGTGACAGGAGCATCGATGCTTCGGCGGATCGGTGCTATCAATGCGATCTGGGGAGAGCAGGGAGATGACCGGGATGGGACTTCAGGGACACGTACGGACACGCGACGGCTGGGCGATCCAGCACGCGATCGTGACCATGACCGATATGAGCGGCGCCCAGGTGCTGCGCGCCACGGCCGACGAGGAGGGCGCGGTGCGCGACGGCTCGGCGCTCGCGCCGGGCCCGTACACCGTGGTCGTCACGGCCGTCGGCTACGCCCCCGCCGCCTCCACCGCGCTGGTCACCAGGACCGGTCGCGCGGACCTGGGCACCGTGGTGCTGACCCGGCAGGGCGGCGCCGAACTGCCGGCGGCGGGCGCGTGGAGCATCGACCCCGCGCACTCGTCGGTGGGCGCGGTGGCACAGCACCTGGGCATTTCCAGCGTGCGCGGGCGGTTCACCGAGTTCGGTGGCCGTATCGACATCCTCGACACGGGCAGCGGCCACGAGCGGGCGTCGGTCGAGGCGGTCATCAGCGCGGCGTCCATCGACACCGGCAACGGACTGCGCGACAAGCACCTGCGGTCGCCGGACTTCCTGGACGTCGAGCGGTATCCGGAGATCACGTACAGCGGTACGGGACTGACCCCGGCGGGCCCGGACCGCTGGACGGTGCACGGGCGGCTGTCGCTGCACGGCGTCGTCCGCGACGTGGACCTGGACCTGAACTACCTCGGCACGGGCCCCGACCCGTGGGGCGGCGTGCGCGCCGCCTTCCACGCGACGGCGGAGCTGCACCGCGAGGACTTCGCCATCAACTACAACCAGGTCGTCCGGGCGGGGATCGCGGCGATCGGGACGACGCTGCGGGTGGAGCTGGACATCCAGGCGGTGCGGGGCGAGAGCCTGCCGGAGGTCTGAGCTCCGGCTCTGGTTCCGGCCGTGGGGCGTGGGGCCAGGCCGTGGGGCGTGAGGCCAGGCCGTGGGGCCAGGCCGTGGGGCCAGGCCGTGGGGCCAGGCCGTGGGCCTGGGCCGCGATGTCAGGCCCTGGCGTTAGGCTGCGGCCATGGCACCGAACATCGCGACGAACACGGTTGTCGACCTCGACGGGCTGCTGGAGTTCGTACGTCCCCGGCACCGGGCGATCCTGCTGACCACCCGCTCCGACGGCCGCCCCCAGGGCTCCCCGCTCTCCTGCGGGGTCGACGACTCGGGCCGGATCGTCATCTCCACGTACCCCGAGCGCGCCAAGACCCGGAACGCGAAGCGGGACGAGCGGGTGAGCGTGATCGTCCTGTCCGACGACTGGAACGGGCCGTGGGTGCAGATCGACGGCACGGCCGAGGTGATCGACTCTCCCGAGTCGGTCGAACCGCTGGTCGAGTACTACCGCAACATCGCCGGCGAGCACCCGGACTGGGACGAGTACCGGCAGGCGATGGTGCGTCAGGGCAAGTCGATCATCCGCGTCACGCCCACCCGGTGGGGCCCCCTCGCCACCGGCGGCTTCCCGGCCCACCTGGCGCCCCAGGACTGAGGTCCGGCGGCCCGGACCCGTAAGAGGTCGCGAGAGGTCGCGCGGCGCGAGGCGTGGGCACGCCGGCCGTCAGTCGCGGGAGGAGTCCCGGTCGCGCATGGTCTCGATGCCCGTGATGATGAGCTCCAGCGCGAAGGTGAAGTCGCGGTCACGCATCTCCTCCACCGTGTCCCCGCCGCGCGCCGCCATCAGCTTGTCGGCGTTCTCGAAGGTCCCGTGGTACTCCGGCTGCTCACGGACGGTTCCCATGGCCAGCCGGAAGTACTCGTCCTGGCTCAGGCCCGCGTCGGCGCAGCGCTGCACGAAGTGGCCCTCGATCGTGCCGAAGCCGTACACGAACTGGAAGACCGCCGCGAGCCCGCTCATCCGGTTGCCCGGCGCGAGCCCCGTCCTGTTCATGACCGCCTGGACGGCGGCGGAGAAGGCCATCGAGTGCGGTCCGATGTTCAGGTATTTACCGATGAGCGGGGAGACCCACGGGTGGCGGACCAGCACCGCCCGGTAGTTGGTGGCCAGTTCGCGCAGCTGGTCGCGCCAGTCGGCCTCGTCGTCCGTCAGGTCGGGTGCCCGGACCTCGCCGAAGACCTCGTCCAGGGCGAGTTCCAGCAGGTCGTCCTTGGTGTCCACGTACCAGTAGAGGGACATCGCGGTGACGCTCAGTTCGGCGGCCAGCCGGCGCATGGAGAACTTCTCCGGGCCGTCCGCGTCCAGCATCCGTACCGTCGTGGCGGTGATGCGCTCCCGGTCGAGCCCGGTCGTCGTGTGCGCCTGCGGCTGCACGGACGCCCGGCCCTCGTCGGCGGCGCCTCTGCGGCCGCGTGCCGCCGGCTTGCCCTCCAGCCAGACGCTCGTACGGACCGGACGCCTCGCGCCGTCGGCTTCGGAGCTGCCGGCATTGGCGCTGTCGGCATTGGCGCTGTCGGCTTGCGACACCATGGTGAGCCTCCTCGGTTCCTCGCGGCCGGCCGCACACCGTAGCCCCTGCGTTACGAACGCTCCCCCACGCGGCGGACAGCCGGCGCCGGACGCCGGGCGACGGACCACGAACGCGGGGCGGCGGGCGACGCGAGCCGGACCGCTTCCGATGCTATGCCTCACGCACGGAGCGGATCCGGCCGCTCCGCCTGCTACGCCTGCCCCGCTCGTCTTGTCCGCTACGTTCGTTCCGCCCGCTCCGCCCTGCGCAGCAGCAGCGCCGCGAGCAGGCCGCCCGCCAGTACGGCCACGGCCCCGGCCAGTTGGCTCGTCTCCAGGCTGTCGGCGAACGCGTCGGCGATCCGCAGCCGTTCCGCCTCCCCGTCCGCCGCCGCCAGCGCCGCGGGCAGCGACGCGGCGCCCACGGCGGCCGGCACCAGCGCGGCGAAGCGCGAACCGAGCACGGCGCCCAGGACGGCCACCCCGAGCCCGTTGCCGAACTCGGCCAGCGTGCCGTTGATCCCCGCGCCGACGCCCGCCTTCTCCGGCGGGATCGCGCTCATGATCGCGTTGGCCATCGCGGGCATCGACAGCGCCACCCCGGCGCCCATCACGACCAGGCCGAGCAGCATGCCGCCGTACCCGTGCGCCCCGAGTACGGCGATCACCGCGAGTCCCGCGGCGATCAGGGTCATGCCGAGGGCGATCGTCCCGGGCGTGCCGGTCCTCGAGACCAGCCGTGCCGCCACCCCGCTCAGGTTGAGGAGGATGACGGTGACCGCCAGCGGAGCCGTACGCAGGCCCGCGTCCAACGGCCCGTACCCGAGCACGAACTGGAGGTGCTGCGTCAGCAGGAAGAGGGAACCGGCCATGCCGAAGGCGACGAGCACGACGCCCGCGACCGCGCCGACGAACCGCTGGTCACGGAAGAAGTGCAGGTCCAGCATCGGGTACGGGACGCGCAGCTCCCAGGCCGCGAAGGCGCCGAGGACGGCCAGTCCCACGGCGGCGGAGAGCAGCACCCGGCCCGACGACCAGCCCTGTTCGGGCCCGGCGATGATCGCGTACACGACGGCCGTCATGCCGATCGTGGAGAGCAGCGCGCCGAGCAGGTCCGGCCGGTTCCCCTGCCCGGTCCTCGACTCCGGTACGAGGGCGACGACCGCGACCAGGCCGATCACCGCGACCGGCAGGTTGATCAGGAAGATGGCGCCCCACCAGAAGTGGTCGAGCATGACCCCGCCGATCAGGGGGCCGGCGGCGAAGCCGAGGGAGCTGACGGTCGACCAGATGCCGATCGCCTTGACGCGCTCGGTGTCGTCGAAGATCTGGACGACCACGGCCAGGGTCGTGGTCATCAGCAGCGCGCCGCCGACGCCCATACCGGCGCGGGCGGCGACGAGCTGTCCACCGGACTGCGAGAAGGCGGCGACGAGGGAGCCGATGCCGAACAGGGCGAGGCCGGCGACCAGCAGTTTCTTCCGCCCGTACCGGTCGGCGGCATTGCCCGCGGTGAGCAGCAGGCCCGACTGCACGAGCGAGTACGCGTTGATCATCCACTGGATGTCGGCGGTGGAGGCGTTCAGCTCCCGGGTGAGGGAGGGGATCGCGACGCTGAGGACGGTGTTGTCGAGCAGCACGGTGAGCTGCGCGAGACAGATGACCGCGAGGATCAGCCACCGCTGGGGGTGGCGGGTACGGGTGGCCGCGGGGTGTCCCGCGGAGGTCGCCGTCATGAGCACAACTCCTTGTACGGTGTACGGGACGTTTCCCATACACCGTACAAGGGTTTCTCTTACGGTGTATGGCTATTTCTTCTCGGTGAGGTCGTAGAGGGTGGTGCCGTCCACGGTGACCTTCTTGTAGGTGGCCTCGACCCAGCCGCTGATCCGGGAACTGGTGCCGTCGCCGCCGCCCGGACCACCGCCGAAGCCACCGCCCGAGAGGAAGTAGTGGATCTTTCCTTCGGCGACGTACTTCTTGAACTGCGCGAGGGTCGGGGACGGGTCGCTGCCGTTGAAGCCGCCGATGGCCATGACGGGCTTCTCCGTGGCGAGTTGGTAGCCGGCGGCGTTCTGGGAACCGATGGCGGCGGCGGCCCAGGTGTAGTCTGAGGCGTTCTTCTCGAGGGCGGCCTCGACCTCGGAACTGACGTTCGGGCCGTTGAGGAGGCCCCCGATGCCACCGGCTCCGCCCGGCATGCCTCCGCCGGGCATGCCGCCTTCGGGCATCGCGCCCGTGGGCATGCCGGGGAACCGACCGGGCAGGCCGCCGTTCTGGCTGTTCTGTCCGCCCTGGCCGTTCCGCTGAGGCGGCTGGCCCGTACCGGTGCCCATCCGGCCACCGCTCGGGGGCTGCCCCGTGCCCTGGCCGTCGCCCTGGCCGCTGCCCTGGCCCTGTGCCTGACCTTGTGCCTGCCCCTGTGCCTGCCCCTGTGCCTGGCCTTGGCCGGTGCCCTGTACGCCGGGCGGCTGCGTCATGCCGCCACGGCCGTCGCCGCGCCCCCCGCCCGGACCGTCGGGGCCACCGAACCCGCCGGGACCGCCGCCGGGCCCTCGCAGGCCGGCCGGGCCCGCGGTGACGATCGAACCCGTGTGGGCGCTGTTGACCGTGGACAGCGTGTACGCGAACGGCCCGGCCAGCGACGCCGCCAGCCCGAGTCCCGCCGCCTGCAGCACGAGCCGTCGGCCCAGCCGTCCGGCGCAGAGGATCCCGGCCGCGGCCACCAGACCGCCGATCAGCACCGCCCAGCGCAGCCACGGCAGGTAGTCCGGGGTGCGGCCGAGCAGCACGTACCCCCACACGGCCGTCCCGGCCGTCACCACTCCGAGCGTCGCCGAGGCCGGGAGGGAGGATCGTTCCTCCCACAGGACCGTGACGCCCATGCCGATGACGGCGGCGATGTACGGGGCGAGGGCGACGGTGTAGTACTCGTGGAAGATGCCGGCCATGAAGCTGAAGACGCCCGTGGTCATCAGCAGCGCGCCGCCCCACACGAGGAACGCCGAGCGGGCCGTGTCCGTACGGGGGCTCCTGCGGGTCACCACGAGCCCGGCGACGAGCAGCAGCAGCGCGGCGGGCAGCAGCCAGGAGATCTGGCCGCCGACGTTGTCGCCGAACATCCGGCCGATACCGGTCTCGCCCCAGGCGCCACCGCCGGGGCCGCCGCCGGGGCCACCGCCTCCGCCGACGCTGCCGGTCTCCTCGCCGTTGATACGGCCGAGGCCGTTGTAGCCGAAGGTCAGCTCCAGGAAGGAGTTGTTCTGCGAGCCGCCGATGTACGGGCGGGAGGACGCGGGCCACAGCTCCACGATCGCGACCCACCAGCCACCGGAGACGACGGCAGCGCCCGCCGCCAGGGCGAGCCCGCCGAGCCGGCGCCGCAGAGGGGCGGGGGCGCAGACCGCGTACACGAGCGCGAGCGGCGGCAGGATCAGGAACGCCTGGAGCGTCTTCGTCAGGAACGCGAGGCCCACCGCGGCCCCGGCCCACACCAGCCACTTGGTGCGCCCGTCCTCCAGCGCGCGCAGTACGCAGTAGACGGTGGTGGTCATCAGCAGCGCGAGCAGCGCGTCCGGGTTGTTGAACCGGAACATCAGCGCGGCGACCGGGGTCAGCGCCAGCACCACGGCCGCGATCAGGCCCGCGGAGGCGCTGAAGCGGCGGCGTACGGCCGCGTAGAGCACGGCGACCGTGCCGACGCCCATCAGGACCTCGGGGACGAGGATCTGCCAGGAGCCGAGCCCGAAGAGCCGGACGGACAGGGCCATCGGCCAGAGGGCGGCGGGGGGCTTGTCGACGGTGATGGAGTTCGCGGCGTCGGAGGAGCCGAAGAAGAACGCCTTCCAGCTCTCGCTGCCGGCCTGGACGGCCGCGGAGTAGAAGGAGTTGGCGTAGCCGGACGCGCTCAGGTTCCAGAGCTGGAGCAGCGCGGTGGCGAGGAGGAGGCCGAGGAGGACCGGACGCACCCAGGGCGCGTCCTCGGGCCGGCCCCGCCAGAAGCGGGCGGCGCGGGCGGCGCGGCCTGCGCCCGCGGCGGAGCCGGAAGCGGCGTCCGTTCCGGCGTCCGCGTCCGCGCCGGAGGCGGCGCCGGTCGGCGGTGGGCCGTCGGGCTGAAGGGTCGTCGTCATCGAGCGTTCCTCGGGTGGGTCGAGTGCGGGTGGGTGGGGAGGACCGCGGTGTCGGGGCCGGCCGTTCCGGGCTCCACCGGAGCGGCCGGCGCAGCCGAGGCGGCCGCGGCGATCGGGTCGTCCGTGCGGCGCTCCGGGAACACCCAGGCGCGCAGCAGCAGGAAGCGCAGCACGGTCGCGGCGAGGTTGGCCGCGATCAGGACCGCCAGTTCGGCGGAGTGCGAGGGGGTTCCGGAGGCGGCGTCCAGCGCCGCCAGCGACCCGCTGGTCAGCGTCAGGCCGATCGCGAAGACGACCAGCCCCTGGGCCTGGTGGCGCACGGCCCGGTCCCGGCCCCGCACCCCGAAGGTCAGCCGCCGGTTGGCGGCGGTATTGGCTACCGCGGAGAGCAGCAGCGCAAACGCGTTGGCGAGTTGTGGACCCGCCATTGCACGGAAGACGGAGTAGAGCAGAAGATAGAAGAGCGTGGACAAGGCACCCACGACGCAGAAGCCGACCAGTTGCCTGGCGAGACCGCCCGGCACCCCATTGATCCGGCGGTCCCTTGGGTCATCACCGAAGGGCCTCGCGAGCCGGTCCAGAGGCAGCGCGCCCACTGCCAGTGCCCGACCCACCCGCCAGACGCCCTTGAGATCCTCGGTCGCCGTCTTGATGATGTGCACCGTGCTGTTGGGGTCATCGACCCAGTCGACAGGCACTTCGTGGATCCGCAGTCCGGCGCGCTCGGCGAGCACGAGCATCTCTGTGTCGAAGAACCAGCCGGTGTCCTCGACCATCGGCAGCAGGCGCTGGGCGACATCGCGCCGTATCGCCTTGAAACCGCACTGGGCATCGCTGAAGCGAGCGGAGAGGGAGGACTTGAGGATCAGGTTGTACGCCCGCGAGATGAACTCGCGCTTGGGACCGCGCACGACCCGCGACGAGCGGGCCAGCCGGGAGCCGATGGCCAGATCGGAGTGCCCGGAGATCAGGGGGGCGACCAGCGGCAGCAGGGCGTTGAGGTCGGTGGACAGGTCCACGTCCATATAGGCGAGGACCGGTGCGTCGGAACGCGACCAGACGGTTCGGAGCGCCCGGCCCCGGCCCTTCTGCTCCAGGCGGTACGACCGGACCTCGGCGATCGACGCGTCGAGCCGGGCCGCGACCTCGGGGGTCCGGTCGGTGCTGGCGTTGTCCGCGATGGTGATGCGAAAGCTGTAGGGGAACGTGTGGGCGAGGTGATCGTGCAGGCGCCGCACACAGGGTTCGAGGTCCTGCTCCTCGTTGTAGACGGGAATGGTCACGTCGAGGACGGGGGCGTCGGTCACCTCGACCGGGAGATGCTCCCGGGCCGGGAGAGTGCCCCATGGGGTGTCGGTTCGCATGCCTCGACGTTCGCCAGGCGCGCTGTCACGGCCGTGTGGTGAGCCTGTGCCCCGTCTGTGAGTCCTGATCAGCTTCCGCGGGCGGAACGGACCGTGGCGGACGTACCACCGCGGGCACGAGCGGGAGGCGTACGGAGAAGACGGTACGACCGGGCACGCTACGGACGTCGACGGTCCCTCCGTGCGCGGTCACGACGGCCTGGACGATGGCCAGCCCGAGTCCGGTGGAACCGGCGGCGCGGGAGCGGGACGCGTCGCCGCGGGCGAAGCGCTCGAAGACATGAGGAAGGAGCGCGGGAGGAATACCGGGACCGTCGTCCTGCACCTCGAGGACGACGCAGGGCCGGACGTACGGCGCCGACCGGGCATCCGACGCCGACCCGGTATACGACGCCGGCCGGGCATGCGGGGCCGGCCGGGCATGCGGGGCGGGCCGGGCATGCGGGGCGGGCCGGTCGTCGGTCCCGCGGGTGTGGACCCGGGCGACGACCGTCGTACCGGGTGGGGTGTGCGTACGGGCGTTGGCGAGGAGGTTGACGAGCACCTGGTGCAGCCGTGAGGCGTCTCCGTGCACCAGGGCGGCCGGCCGGCCGGGTTCCGGGAGTTCGAGGCGCCAGTGGTGGGTCTGTCCCGCGGCGTGCGCGTCGCTCACCGCGTCCACGACCAGCGGGGAGAGGTCGGTGGTCCCGTACGCGAGCGGGCGCCCGGCGTCCAGCCGTGCCAGCAGCAACAGGTCCTCGACCAGGCCCGTCATGCGCTCCGCCTCGGCCTCGATGCGGCCGAGCGCGCGCCGGGTGTCGGGCCCGGTCTCCTCGCGGCCGCGGCGGGTCAGTTCGGCGTACCCGCGGATGGACGCCAGGGGCGTACGGAGTTCGTGGCCGGCGTCGGCGAGGAACTGCCGTACGCGTGTCTCGCTCTCCTGCCGGGCGGCGAGTGCGGAGCCGACGTGTCCGAGCATCCGGTTGAGGGCGGCACCGACCTGCCCGACCTCGGTCCGGGGGTCGGCCTCGGCGTCCGGGACACGCTCCAGCGGGGCCACCTCGCCGCTGTGCAAGGGCAGTTCGGAGACGCGGGTGGCGGTCGTCGCGACGCGCCGCAGCGGTCGCAGTGCCACGCCCACGAGCGCCCCGCCCGCGATCCCGGCGGCGACCAGTCCGGCCACGGTGACGCAGACTTCCACGATCACCAGCGTGCTGAGGTTGTTCTGCACCTCGGTGAGCGGGAGGCCGACGAGGAGGGTGCCGTTGCCGCCGGTGACGTACTGGGCCCGGTAGTCGCCGAGGCCGGGCAGCGTGACCGTATGGGGCCGCTTGTCGCGGGTGACGCTGCCGAGGGCGGCGGCCTGTGCGTCGGTGAGCCGTTTCTCGGTGAGGTCCGGCGCGAAGTCGCCGGTATCGGACCGGTCGCCGACCAGGCCCCGGACGACTTCGCCGTCCTCCGCGACCTCGGCGCCGACCGTGCCCACGGGCGTGCCCCCGCCCGTCACGATCTTCAGCGGATCCTTGGGAATCAGGCCGTCGCGCATGGCGTCCGGCAGACCCGCCAGTCTGTCCGGCGGGGGGCCTGCCGCGCGCTTCCCGATGTCCGTCACCTGCGCGTCGAGCTGGTCGTAGAGGTAGGAGCGGAAGGCGATGGCCGTGACGGCCCCGATCACCGTGCCCACCACCGCGATCAGCGCGACGGCCGACACGACGAGGCGGGTCCGCAGCGACCAGCGCCGCCGTACGCCACCGGGCCCACGGGGCGACATCCGCGTCACCGAGGCGCGTCCGCCGCCGGGTCGGCGGGCTTGATCAGGTAACCGGCACCACGCCGGGTGTGGATCATCGGGGCCCGGCCCGCGTCGATCTTCCGGCGCAGGTAGGAGATGTAGAGCTCGACGACGTTGGCCTGGCCGCCGAAGTCGTACGACCACACCCGGTCCAGTATCTGGGCCTTGCTCAGCACACGGCGCGGGTTGCGCATCAGATAGCGCAACAGTTCGAACTCGGTCGCGGTCAGGTGGATGTACTGGCCCGCGCGGGTGACGTCATGGCTGTCCTCGTCCAGCGTCAGGTCCCCGACGGCCAGCAGCGACTCGCTGCGTACGGCCGCCGCTCCCGAGCGCCGGATCAGTCCGCGCAGCCGGGCCACGACCTCCTCCAGGCTGAACGGCTTGGTGACGTAGTCGTCCCCGCCCGCCGTCAGACCGGCGATCCGGTCCTCCACGGCGTCCTTCGCCGTCAGGAAGAGTACGGGCACGTGCGGCAGTTCGCGGCGGAGCAGCCCCAGCACGGCCAGGCCGTCCATGTCGGGCAGCATCATGTCCAGCACGACCGCGTCGGGCCGGAACTCCCTGGCCCCCCGCACCGCGCCCGTGCCGTCCCCTGCGCTGCTCACCTCCCAGCCCTCGTACCGCAGGGCCATGGACAGCAGCTCGGTGAGCGAGGTCTCGTCGTCGACGACGAGCACGCGGACGGGGCTCCCGTCCGGCCTGTGCATCTCGGTACGCCCGCGGGGCGAGGTGATGGTCATGCCGCTCACCTTGCTGAGGGGCTCTGAGAGGGCCCTTTCCGCTTCCTGTGAATCGCCTGAGAAAGCCGTGGAAGCCGACCGTGCGGCCACGCCCGACCGTCGGGGCCCCGCACGTACGGGACGAACGGCCCGGGCGGCCCGACCTGCCGGACGACTCGGACCGGACGGCTCAGAAGAGGCCTTCCTGAACGTCCCCCGGCCTGACGTCCCGTACGGGCACCGTCATGGCCGTGACGACCGTGGCGGAGGGGCCGACGGCCGGGGGTCCCGCGGCCGACGTGCCCGCGGCCGGCCCGCCGGGCGGCGGTGGGGCCGGGGCCGGGACGTCGGCCGGCCGTACGGCGGCCAGTTCCCAGCCGGTCATGAGCCGGGTGTCCAGCACGACGGTCCCGCCCTCGTCCATGGCCAGGTGCAGGTCCGGCCCGGCGGCGGCGACCAGCCGCCCGGCGACGACACCGCCGTCGACCAGCTCGGTCACCACACCGGTCACGGGCGCCGGCGCGGGTGTGCCCGCCAGACCGAACACCTCCGCGTGGTCGACCACCGCGCACTCCAGCCGTTCCAGCGCCGCCGGCCAGTCCGCCAGTGCGACGGCGCGGGCGTGCGCGCGGGCGGTCTCGGCGGCGCGTTCGGCACGTACCGGCAGCTCGGCACGTACGGCCCGCTTCCGCGCGTACGGGATACGGTCCGGCACCCCGAGCGCCGTACGCAGCAGTTCCTCCGCCCGCCGCGCGGACATCAGCGGCCCACGGCCGAGCCAGCTGAAGGCCACCGCCCCCTGCTCCAGCAGCCGCGCGGCCCCGCGCTCCTCGGCGGTGATCCCCACCTTCACCAGGCCGGGCCCGAACCAGGCGAGGTAGACCCGGAACGTCCGCGGGTCGTCGGCGACGGTGTCGGCGGCCACGGAATGCGCCCGGTCCAGCCGCGCGCACTCGGGGCACAGACCGCCGGTGCCGCGTGCGGCGACCGTGGCGCCGACGGGACAGGAATGGCCACGGGCACCGACACAGTGACGTGCGCCGAGGACCCGGAAGCCGAGCGCCCGCCCGTACGACAGCGCGCTCTCCCGCCGCTCGGCCCGGCCCGCCCCGGCCCGCCGCCACACCAGCACGGGCGC
Organism: Streptomyces hebeiensis; assembly: GCF_052983195.1. Classification (NCBI taxonomy): domain Bacteria; kingdom Bacillati; phylum Actinomycetota; class Actinomycetes; order Kitasatosporales; family Streptomycetaceae; genus Streptomyces; species Streptomyces hebeiensis. The sequence continues at coordinate 3,971,930 of NZ_CM129812.1, read as the reverse complement.
TCCCCCCGCCCACCGCAGCCCGCCACACCGCCAGCCCATGCGGCCCGCCTTTCCTCTCACCCGCCCAGGCCCTTCACCGGCTCAGCGAGGATCGTCTACGAGGACGAGTACCAGGTGGTGGCGGTCCGGACCCCGCAAGACCCGTGAGACCCGTGACGCCGCGAACGGCCTCGCACCGTTCCGGACGGCTTCCCCCGCGCGGGACGTCCGCGTTTCCCCTCCTGCTCCCACCCCTCCTCCTACCCCTCCTCCTGCTCCTGGTCCTGGTCCTGGTCCTGGTCCTCGTAATCTTCGTAGGCGAAGCCCGGAGCGACCACACACGTCACCAGCACGGGCTCGTCTCCCGCCGGCTCGGCCGACTGCCAGTGTCCGCCGGGTACCAGGAACTGCGGCTGTTCCCCATGCTCGACCCCACCCCCGATGACCACCTCGACAGCGTCCGCGTCGCTCGGTGCGGGGCCGTCCCCGCCCATCCGCATCCGCAGCGGTCCGCCGCGGTGCCACAACCACAGCTCGTCCGAGCGCACCCGATGCCACCGCGATGCCTCACCGGGGTGCAGCAGGTAGTAGATCCCCGTGGCGAACGCCCTCGCACCGGGGTACCCCTCGGGAACCGCTTCGATCGGGCTTCTCCACGTTTCACGGAACCACCCGCCCTCAACATGCGCTGCGAGACCAAGAGATTCGACAAGCTCCGAAGTATCAGCCACATCCCCATACTCACGCACACCGCCGCCCACGCCCAGCCCCGGCTCCTGCCTGCCTGCTCCCGCCGGCCGCGTCCGGCTCACGAACCCTCCGCTCCGGCGGCCCGGCGGTAAGGGCCGGCCGGGTTCGGCCGGCCCTGTTCTACGATTTCACTGATTTCACTGTTGGCGTCATTGAGCAGGCAAGGAGTTCCCCGTGGGCGAGCCGCGGTACGTGGTGATCGCCGACGACCTCACGGGGAGGATCGCCGGGGGGCGGTGGGCCGTAGGCGAGTTGCTGCCCACCGAGCCCGAACTGGCTGCCGATTACGGTGTCTCGCGTGAGACGTTGCGGCGGGCGCTGCGCCGGCTGGAGCTGGCCGGGCTGATCTCACGGCACAAGGGCATCGGCACGCGTGTGGAACGTACGACGCCCTTCACCCAGTTCACGACGAAGCTGAGCAGTATCGACGAGTTGACCCAGTACGGCGAGGCGGCGGTACGGGACGTGCTCACCGTGGAGCCGGTGACGGTGGACGCCGCGCTGGCCGCGGTCACCGGGCTGGCGGAGGGCTCCCGGCAGGTGTGTGTGACGTCCGTCCGCCGGGATCCGGAGCGCCCGGAGGGAGCCGTCTCCTGGGCGAAGGTCTATCTGCGGCCCGAGGACGCCAAGGCCGTCGCCGCGGATCTGGGCGAGAACACCCGGTTGATCTCGGACCTGGTCGAGGCACGTACGAACCGGGCCGTGGAGCGGGTCATCCAGCAGGTGCGGGCCGTGCGGGTGCCGGCGGAGGCGGCGGCGCACCTGGGTGTGGAACCGGGCAGCCCTGGGCTGGAGTTCGTCCGCCGGTACTACGACGCACGGGGAGTCCTCTTCGAGGTCGCCGTCAGCACGCACGCGGGCGACCACTTCGTCCACGAGACGATCCTCAGCCGTAGGTAATCCGCGCTTTCGCGCTTTCGCGCTTTCGTGAACACCTCTTGACACAAGCGCACCCGTGACCTTCTCCTTGTCTAGACACAAGTCATGTCTAGACAAGGATGTGCTACGCATGAGGTCGCAGGAGCAGCTACTGGACGCCGCGTCCCCGCCCGCCGCACGCAAGCGCTGGTACCGGGGGCTCGGGGCGCAGGTGGTGGTGGCCATGGCGCTCGGCATCGTCGTCGGCCTGGTCCTCCCCGGCGTCTCGGCCGACCTGAAGATCGTCGGGGACCTGTTCCTGGCGCTGGTCAAGGCCGGGGTCGCCCCGCTGGTCTTCTTCACGATCGTCATGGGCATCGCCTCGGCGGGCGATCTCAAGAAGGCGAGCCGCGTCGGGTTCCTGGCGCTGATCTACTTCGAGGTCGTCTCCACGCTCGCCCTGCTCCTCGGCCTGCTGGCCGCCAACCTGTTCGGGGTGGGCAAGGGCGTCGAGCTCGCACCGGACGCCGCCTCGTCGGCGCGGGCGCCGAAGGCCGAGGGCGGCGAGCACGGCTTCACCGCCTTCCTCAAGGACATCGTCCCGGACAACTTCGTCGGGGCCTTCTCCTCCGGGCAGTTGCTCCAGGTCGTGGTCCTGGCCGTCCTGTTCGGCGTCGGCCTGCTCGGGCTCAAGCCGTACATGCGGGACAAGGTCAACGCGGGCCTGGAGGTCGTCTCGGAGACGTTCTTCGGCTTCGTCAACGTCGTCATGAAGCTCGCCCCCATCGGCACCTTCGGCGCCGTCGCCTACTCGGTGGGCACCAACGGCAGCGACATGCTCCTGGCCCTGACCGAACTCGTCCTCGAGTACTGGCTGGTCATCGGCGTCTTCGTCTTCGGCGTCCTGGGGCTGGTCTGTCTGCTGGCGGGCTTCAACATCCTGCGCATCCTGCAGTACGTCCGCGTGGAGATGACCCTCGTCCTGGGTACGGCGTCGTCCGAAGCGGCCCTGCCCGGGCTGCTGAAGAAGCTCACCCGCATCGGCCTGTCCAAGCAGACCGTCGGCCTGGTCGTGCCCACCGGCTACGCCTTCAACCTCGACGGCACCTCCCTCTACATGTCCATCTGCACCCTGTTCGTGGCGAACGTCCACGGGATCCCGATGGGCATCCCCGAGCAGCTCGGCCTCCTGCTGATCATGCTGCTGACGTCCAAGGGCGCGGCCACCGTCTCCGGCGGCACGTTCGTGGTATTCGCCTCCACGGTGGCGGCGACCGGCTACCTGCCCGTCGAGGGCGTGGCCGTCCTCTTCGGTGTCTACCGCTTCATGTCCATGGCCACCGCTTTCTGCAACACGTTCGGCAATGTCGTCGCCACGTTCGTCCTGGCCAAGTGGTGCAAGGAGATGGACGTCGACAAGGTCGAACGCGCCCTGGAGGATCCCCACGCCTTCCTGGCCCGGCCCGAGGACGACGAGCCGGCCGGCCGCCCGAACATCACCTCACCCGTGGCAGCAGCCGCTGAAGGCGTCCCGGGAGCCGCCCGCTCACCCCGGCCCTCCCCGGCCTCCACCTCCACCTCCACCTCCCCCACCTCCCCCACCTCCCCCTCGGCGAAGTGAGACTGAGCATGAGCAGCACCGTCTTCGATTCCTTCCTGTTCCGCGACATGTTCGGCACCCCGGGAATGCGTGAGATCTTCAGCGACACCGCCTACGTCCGGCGCGTCATCGACACCGAGACCGCGCTCGCCCGCGCACAGGCGGCGGTCGGCGTCATCCCCGCCGAGGCCGCGGCGCGGATCACCGCGAAAGCCGACTTCGACGGCCTGGACCTGGACCGGCTGCGGGCCGAGACGGAAATCGTCGGATACCCGGTGCTGCCCGTCATCAAGCAGGTCGCGGACCAGTGCGGCGACGCCGGTGGCTACCTCCACTGGGGCGCCACCACTCAGGACATCATGGACACCGCGGTGATGCTCCAGTGCAAGCAGGGCGTGGCGCTCCTGGGTGATCAGCTCGACCGGGTACGCCGGGCCCTCCGGCAACTCGCGGAGGAGCACGTCGACACGGTCACCGCCGGCCGCACCCACCTCCAGCACGCCCTCCCCGTCACCTTCGGCTACCGCTGCGCCGTCTGGCTGTCCGCCCTGGACCGGCACGCCGAACGGCTGGAGCAGGCCCGCGAGCGGGCCCTGATGGTCCAGTTCGGCGGTGCCGCCGGGACCCTGGCCTCCCTGGGCGAAGGCCCCGAGGGCCTGCGGACACGTGCCGCCCTGGCCGCCGAACTGGACCTGCGGGACCCCGCGATCACCTGGCACGTCGCGCGTGACGGCCTCGTGGAACTGGTCTCCCTCTTCGCGGCGATCGGCGGCTCGCTCGGCAAGATCGCCTGGGACGTGATGATGATGTGCTCCTCCGAGTTCGGCGAACTCGCGGAGCCCTTCGTCCCCGGCCGCGGCGCCAGTTCGACCATGCCGCAGAAGCGCAACCCCATCTCCAGCGAGCTGATGTTCGCCGCCGCCAGGCTGCTGCGCGACAAGTCCTCGTCCCTCCTGGACGCGATGATGCAGGACTTCGAGCGCGCGACCGGCCCCTGGCACCTGGAGTGGGCCGCGGTGCCCGAGGCCTTCCTGCTCCTGTCCGGTTCGCTGCACCAGGCGGAGTTCATGCTCTCCGGCCTGGAGGTGAACGTGGACAGGATGCGCCGGAACACCCACCTGACCGGCGGACTCATCGTCGCCGAAGCCGTCATGATGGACATCGCGCCCGTGCTGGGCAGGCAGCGGGCCCACGAGGTCGTCTACGAGGCCTGCCGCGCCGCCATCGAGACCGGCACCAGCCTGGAGACCCAGCTCCTCGACCACGCGAACCTGGTGGACCGGCTCGGCGCCGACCGCATCGGCCAACTCTGCGACCCGGCCCGCTACCTCGGCAGCGCCGCCACCATGACCCGCATGGTGATCAACACGCCCGCCCGCGGAACCGGCGATTCCCCCCGCTGAGCGGATCCGGGCCCGCGGCAGCGGGCCGAGTGGCGAGGACGGTACGGCGGGCTGATGCTGAAAAGTGGTAACCGTCCCCGTACACCCAGGGGAGCAAATGATGGCCGGTTATGTAGAGCTCGCGTACGACTACCCGGTGCTCGGTGTCTTCCTCAGCGTCCTGTGGTTCTTCCTGTGGGTGCTGTGGCTGGTGGTGCTGTTCCGGGTGATCATCGACATTTTCCGGGACCGGAAGCTCAGCGGCTGGGCCAAGGCCGGATGGCTGCTGTTCGTCCTGATCGTGCCGTTCCTGGGCGTCCTCGTCTACGTGATCGCCAGGGGCCGCGGAATGGGCGAACGCGAGGTCAAGCACGTACAGGAGCAGCAGCAGGCCTTCGAAAGCTACGTCCGCGACACCGCACGAGGGCCGAAGTCGAGCGCGGACGAACTGACCGCGCTGTCCGAACTCAGGTCCAAGGGCGTGCTCTCGGACGCCGAGTTCGAGCGGGCCAAGGAAAAGGTCCTGCACTGAGCCGGCCCCTGCGGCCGGCCGACAGCCCGGGCCGCCCCGGCCCCCGCTCGCCTCCTGACGCGCGGCGCCGCAGGGATCCGTTCAGCGGAAGAGCCGGGAACCAAGCGGGAGTTGCCGGTCGAATCCGGGCAGTATCAGGAAGGACGCGCTGGCGGTCGTGGTCGTGTACCGCAGCAGGGCGTCGGAATTGTCCATACGGGTGAGCGTGTTGGTGAAGGTCCGCATGTCGTTCTGAAAGCTGATGAAGAGCAGGCCGGGGGAGGGTCCGTCCATGCTGTAGGAGCGACGGAGCATGAGGCCGACGCCGACCGCGGTGGCGTGCGCTCTGCGGGCGTGGGCGTCCGCCGGGACGAGGTAGCGGCCGTCCGGCGTTTTGGCGCCGAGGTCCGGGCCCGAGGCGACGGGGCCGCCGGAGAGGGGCGCACCAGTGGCTCGGCGCCGTCCGAAGACCGCCTCCTGTTCGGCGACGGACAGTTCGGCGAACCGCGGCAGGTCGAGTTCCATGCGTCGCAGAACGGCAAGGGTGCCGCCGGCGACGGGAGCCGGTCCGGACAACCACAGGTGGCGTTCTTGTTCGGGCCTGGTATGGGGGCCCACTATGCCGTCGATAAAGCCGAAGAGGTTTCGTGGCACGGCAAGACCCTTGGCCACCGGCACGTTCGCACCACGGACTCCGGACTGCCGCCAGCGTTCGCGTATCCGGTCACCGGCCTGCTCCAGAAGCGCGGCGGCCACGACCGGTACCAGCAAGGCGTCGTCGGCGCAGATCTGTATCAGCAGGTCGCCGCCGCGTGCCCGCGGGGCGATCTGCTCGCGGGAGAACCGTGGCAGGTCCTTCGCGCCGGGCAGGGCGGGATCGACCCCGCGCACCAGTCGGGGGCCCACCCCGATCGTCACGGTGAGATCGCCAGGCGGCAGGCCCATCAGCCGCGCGTCGGTCCCCGTGGTGAGTGTGCCGATGGCCTCGCCGAGTTCGGCCAGCAACGGACGGGCCGACCCGGGGTCGGCCAGGTCGGCCACCACGGCCAGCAGGTTCCGCTGGGCCGGCTGCGGAAGCGTGATGCCCGCCTGGTGACGACCCGTCGGTGCCACCGGCGAAGTCGGCGCGGGGCCGTCGGACCGGTCCGGCCGGGCGGAATGTGATTGACACCCGGTGGAGAGGCCGACGGCGGTCACCGTGCCGGTGGCACCGAGGAACGCGCGACGTGACGGGTGGGAGTCGGCTTGGCGCACAGAGTGAACTGTGCCATATCCCTTCCGGCGCCTGCGAGTCCGTCGGCGTCCGTGCCAGGATGAGGCCCATGCCTCGTCTCCGTCTTCGCCTGATCGCCGCGTTACTCGGTACGTTGGCGCCCGTACTGGCCGGCTGCGGCGCCGGCGACGACGGATCGGACGACGGATCGGACGACGGCCGACGACCGTCCGGTTCGCGCGTGACGATCAAGGTGCCGGACGACGCCCCGACGATCTCGGCCGCGGTGTCCCTGGCCCGCCCCGGCGATCTCGTACTGGTCGCGCCGGGCACGTACCGCGAGTCGGTGAAGATCTCCACGGCTCGCGTCACCCTTCGCGGCGAGTCTCGTGACAAGGTCGTCATCGACGGGCGCCTGCGGCAGCCGAACGGCATCGTCGTCACCGCTCCCGGGGTGGCCGTGGAGAACCTGACCGTGCAGAACAACACGCAGAACGGGGTCCTGGTCACCGGTTCGGCGAAGGCGGCCGCCGGATTGCCGGGTCAGTCCGGCGGCTACGACACCGGCGACGAGCCCGTCACCTTCCTGAAGTCGTTCCTGGTCTCCCACGTGACCGCGACCCGCAACGGGCTGTACGGCATCTACGCGTTCTCCGCGCAGAACGGTGTCATCGAGCACTCGTACGCGTCGGGCTCGGCCGACTCGGGGATCTACGTCGGACAGTGCGCGCCCTGTCGCATCGTGGTGCGGGACAACATCGCCGAACTCAACGCGGTCGGTTACGAAGGCACCAATGCCAGTGGCGACATGTACGTGGTCGGCAACCGCCTGGTCGGTAACCGGGTCGGACTCACCACCAACTCCGACCATCAGGAGAAGCTGCTCCCGCAGCGGGATGCCGTCATCGCGGGCAACCTGGTCGCGGCCAACCAGCAGGCGGCCACCCCCGAGCAGGCCGACGGCGGCTGGGGCATCGGCATCGGCGTCGACGGCGGCACCGACAACCGGTTCGTCCGCAACCGAATCGCCGGCAACAGCAACGCCGGGCTGGTGATCACCGCGACCGCCGACATTCCGCCGAACGGCAATCAGGTCCTGGACAACACCTTCGCCGCCAACGGCGTCGACGTCGGCTGGACGTTCCCCACCGCCACGAAGGGACAGGGCAACTGCCTGCGCGGCAACGATCTCCGGACGACGGTGCCCGCCCGGCTCGCGACGACCGCGCCCTGCCCGCGTCCCGCCCGGTCGCCCTCGCCTTCCGGCACCTGGGCGAAGCCGACGGCACCCGGAGGTATCCCCTTCACCGAGGTGGCGGCGCCCAAGCGGCAGCCGCAGGTCCCGAACGCCACGACCAGGGGCGCCACCGCTGTTCCGGCCGTTCCGGCGCTCCCGGACACGGCGGACATTCCGCTGCCCTCGCTGTCACTGCTCGTCGCGGAAGCGCGGGTGCGGACGTCCTGAGCGGCGGCTACCGCGTCGGAGTGACTCCGGGTACCGGCCGGACCGGAACGTACTTCTGGGTGTCGAAATCGATGACCACCGGCTGCGGTGCGGAGGCCACGCCGACGCGAACCCGGTACATGGTGCCGTCCGAGCCGATCCAGTAGCGCACGGCACCCGCCGTACCGGACGTGGCACCGGCGCTCGGCCCGGTCATGATGTCCACCCGCTGTCCGTCCAACCGCTCCTGTCCCACCCAGGCGGCACCGTTCTGCGGCAGCAGTTGGGCGTTGTCCGGCCGGTCGCTGCCGAGTTTCAGCGCGATGGCCAGCGAACTGTCCAGTGAACTGCCGTACTTCTGCAGCGGACGGCTGTACCAGCCCGACCCCGGGGGTTGTGCCGGTGCCTTTGCCGGGGCGTTCGCCATCGGATGGACGAACACGGTGGTGGCCGTCCACTCGATCAGCCCGTCGCCGGACGCATCGCGCCCGGTGCCGTGCAGCACGCCGTACCCGACATGACCGCGGTAGTCGATGGATCCGGTGATGACCAGCCCACCGGCGGTGCCCGGCACGTTGATCGTCACGGCGCGGCCGCCCACCTGGTAGTTGCGGAACCGCGCGACCGCCAGACGGTTCGCCTGATCCGAGGTCAATTCCCTGGGGCCGGTGGGGTCGGAGTCGCCGCTCGCGACCAGGAACGTGGCCACCGCGACAGCCGCAGCGCCGATGACGGCTGCCACCCAGCGTGGCCGCGGCCATCGGCGCCGGCGGGCCGCGCCCAGCGAGAAGCTTTGCTTGATTCCCTTACGCCCCACGGGACGCATAACTAACGTGCTCCGCTCGTTCATTCCCTGCTCCCCCCTGCCCTTGCCCGATCTTGGCGGCCACCCGGTACAGTACCGTCGCTGGTAAAGCGATTCAGGATGACTATTCAGATTCTTGTGCTGTTTCCGTGTGGGGAAGCGAGGACGAGTGCGACTGGCCCGGGAATGGCACTCCCGAGTCCCTGAATTCGCCGCATCCGCCAAGACGACCAAGAGCGAAAGGGCTCACCGAAACAGCGGTGAGCCCTTTTCGTGACCGATGTGTCACCCGGGGCCGTGAAGCGGATGTACGGCTGGAAGCGGGTGCTCGGTTCACATGACGAGGGGAGTGTGATGGCTGTGCGAAGAGTACGTGGAAGATTAACCCGGACAGCCGGAAAGCCTACGGGGCCGCTGGCGCGAGCGGGCCTGTGCGTTTTCCTGCTGTTGGGCAGCGCCATGGGCGCGACGGCCGGGACGGCCACCGCCGCGGCCGGCGACGGAACCCTGACAGTTGAGGTGCTGCGGGATTTCTTCGGCACCGGCGTGGTCAACGCGGCCATGGATGTTCCCCAGCGGGGCATGAAGGTCGAGGTGTCGGACCCGGCCGGCCATCGGGTCACCGGCACCACGGATGCCGCCGGAAAGGTGGTGATATCACAGTCGACCACATTGACCGGCGGCCAGTACCGCGTCGACGTCACCATCCCGGCGCCGTACAACAAGTATCTGCGGGCGGCGCCGGCCTCTACGGCGGAAAACCACTTCGACAGCTTCACGACGTTCGTGGACGTGTCGGACGGCAAGGACGACGCGGTCATTACCGGTGTCTGGAACCCGGCGGACTACGCACTTCCGGACTCACGGTACTTCGTACCGATCCAGAACACCGCCGACGCGCAGGACAAGCGGGCACTGGTGGCGTTCGGGACGGACAAACGAGGTACGTGTCCCGACCAGACGGCGTGCCCGACCACGCTCAACACGCAGGACCAGGTGGGCACGACGTTCGCGTTGGCCTACGACAAGTACCGGCAGCGGCTGTTCCAGGGCGCGTTCGCCCGGCGGTACACCCCGTACGGGCCGGGCGGCGGTGACGCGATCTACACCACGCCGACCGACGGCGGGAGCGCGCCGACCCTGTTCGCGAAGGTGCCGGACGCCGCGGTGACGCCGCACGACGCCACCAACATGAACAAGGACGCCGGGTTCACCGACGCGCCGGGGAAGGAGAGCGTCGGCGGCCTGGCCCTGTCGGAGGACGGCTCCACGCTGTACGCGGTGAACCTGCGGTCCCGGTCCCTGGTCAGCTTCGACGCGACCGGGACCACCGCGTCCGCGCCCGAGGCGACGGTACGCATCCCGGACCCGGGCTGCGCGAGCCCCGGCGACTGGCGGCCGTTCGGTCTTCAGTCCTACAACAACACGCTGTACGTCGGCGGCGTGTGCAGCGCGGAGAGCACACAGCGGCGCGAAGACCTGAAGGCCGTCGTCTACACCTACGACGGCGAGCGGTTCAGCACGGTGCTGGACCACCCGCTCACCGCCAAGCGCGGCTCCGTCTTCGGTTCCAACGACGTCGACCGGACCACCCACTGGAACCCGTGGAACACCTCCCTGGACACGTGGGACGAACGGAAGGTGGGCAACGTCTTCATCGATCCGCAGCCGGCGCTCGCCTCCCTCGCCTTCACCCGCGACGGTTCGATGATCCTCGGTTTCCGCGACAGGTTCATGGACGTCGTGAGCTGGGGCGGACTGGACCCGAGGCCGGGCGACGACACACCGGAGAACGGCATGGCCGGCGGTGACATCACCATGGCCTGTGCCTCTCCCACCGGTGGATACGAGTGGGAAGGCACCGGGAGTTGCCCGAACCACGCCACGCCCGCCACCGGTGGCGGCCAGGACGCAGGCGTCGTCGAGTACTTCCCGGGCGACTTCTTCGGCGGCGGAGTTCACGCGGAGACCGCGCTGGGGTCGGTGGCCTACATCCCGCAGCAGCAGTGGGTCATCAGCACCGAATTCGACCCGACCGTCAACGTCGCGACCTCCGGGACCGGTTACTACGACGTCACGACCGGTCAGGGACCGGGCAACGCTCCGGCCACCAACGCGTACCAGTTCGTCAGTCAGGCACAGAGCGGGTTCGGCAAGGCCGGCGGGCTCGGCGACGTCGCGTACGCGGCGGCGAACGCGCCGATCCAGATCGGCAACCGGGTGTGGTTCGACGGCGACCACAATGGGATCCAGGACCCCGAGGGCCCCGACGAAGTGCCGCTGCCGGACGCGACGATCAACCTGCTGGACGCCGACGGCAAGCAGGTCGCCACGACCACGACCGATGCCGCCGGCGAGTACTACTTCGGTGGCGTCGGCGCCGCCTACGAGCTCGAGCCGGGTGCGAAATACACGGTGGAGTTCGATGTGTGTACCGCGGACACCAGCGAGGTGCCGACTCAGCCGCCGGCCACCGAGCTGCGGTTCACGCTCCCGCGAGCCGGTGACGACCGGGCACATGACTCCAATGTGACCCCGCCGACGACCGGGCAGTTGTGCGATGGACAGGCACCTGTCACGGCACCGGACAAGCCGGGCGAGGTCGACCACACGATCGATGCCGGCGTGTACATCCCCAAGGAGACGCCGGCTCCCACGCCGACGCCCACGCCGACGCCGACGCCCACTCCGCCGCCGTCCCCGGTGCCGCCGGCCCATGAGCCGCCCGCCTCCGTGCCGCCCAACAAGCCGGCCCCCCAGACCGGCGGAGGCTCAGGCGGCCTGGCCAACACGGGTACGTCCGGCCTGCTGAAGATCCTTTCTCTCAGCGCCCTGCTGCTCGGCACGGGCGCGGCGTTCACGTTCGTGACCCGGAAGCGACGCCAGGCAACCCTGAGACAGCACTGACAGACGGATGGTCTGCCGGCTCATGTTCGATGACCGGTCGATCGACCTCGCGGACATTGATCGTTCCTCAGCTTCGCCCGTCGAGGTTGTCCAAAACCGGTACCACTTAACGTGCTGCCGACTTGACCGACCGTAGTCGTCCTCGGCAGGATCGGCTTCAGCAAGCGAAACATCGCGCATATGGCTGCGCAGACCCTGTGGCCGTCCCTTCGGGGACGGCCACAGACGTGTTTCGAGTCCAGGGTGTACCTACCCGGCCTCCGTGGCCGCGCTGAACGAGGCCTTCCCACCTGGGCGACGTGACGTGGAACGTGCACTGTGAAGACGCTTACGGCCTGGAGGCCGATCGAGAGGGGCCGCAGCGATGCAGTGGAAGATCCACGGGGAACGTCCAATCTACGAGAACAGCTGGGTGAACCTGTGGCTCACCGATGTCGAGACGCCGGACGGAAACCGCTGGGAGCACCACGTCGTCAAGCTCCGTCACCTGGCCGTGGCCGCCGTGGTCAACGAGCGCCGCGAGGTGCTGATGATGTGGCGGCACCGCTTCATCACGAACGCCTGGGCATGGGAGCTGCCCATGGGGCTGGTCGAGGAGGGGAGACGCCGGCCGACGCGGCAGCCCGTGAGGTGCTGGAGGAGACCGGCTGGCGGCCAGGTCCGGTCACGTCGCTGATCTACGCCGAGCCGGCCAACGGCATCACCGACTCCCAGCACCACGTCTTCCGGGCCGACGGCGCGACGTACGAAGGTCCGCCGACCGAGAAGAACGAGTCGGACCGGGTCGAGTGGATCCCGCTGGCCGAAGTGCGGGGCATGATCGACCGCCGCGAGATCGTCAGCAGCGGCTCCCTTGTCGGGCTGCTCTACGTACTCATGGACGAGGCGATCCGCTAGACGACACCGCCGTGGGCGGTCGCTTACGCCAGCGACTTCCGGACCGCTTCGGTCAGCGAAGCCGCGCGCACATCGTCCGAGCCGCTGACGATGTGGTTCGTGACGTACCCGAAGGCGATGCCCTGTGCGGGGTCGGCGAAGCCGAGCGAGCCGCCGCGGCCGGTGTGCCCGAAGGCGTTCGGGCCGGTCATGAGGTTGCCCTCCGCAGGCAGCATGTATCCGGTGCTGAACCGGCTCGGGATCACCATCACCTTGTCCTTCCCGCTGGCCTTCTCCTCCGTGGCCGACGACAGGGATTCCGGGGTGAGCAGACGCACGCCGTCGACCTCGCCGATCAGCGCGGCGTACATGCGGGCGAGTGCGCGTGCGGTGCCGATGCCATTGGAAGAGGGGAGTTCCGCCGCCTGTACCTCGGGGGAGTTGGTCGGGCAGCGAGAGGTGGCCCGGCTCGGGCGCGGCCCGCTGACTGCTGAGCAGTGCAACCGGGAGATCGCCGCCCACCCGCATTCGGGAATCGGTGGGTACCGGTGATGCGGCAGAACTCGCCTCGCCGCCTCCGGGCCGGGCGTGGTCAGGCATCGTCGCCGGATATGACGACCCTGCGTGTGGGGGCGGCCGTGTTCGACTCCGGCTCGGAACGGGCCGGGTACGTGGACGCTCTGAACGGCTCGCTCGTCCGCCTCGTCCGCCCTTCCGGCCTCACCTGGGAGGCGCGGCGCATATCGGTTCGGCCGGCGACCCACTGGGAACGGCGTCAGCTCGCAGCGTTGGCCGCGCTGCACCGGAAGCAACTGCCCGCGGTGGGTGGCACATCGTGACGCACACCGTCTACACCGCGACCGTGATCGGCGAGGGCCCGGCGAACGGCCGAAGCGTTCGCGTGGTGCTGGGCACTCTGAAAACGATCTCCCCCAAGCTGGCATTGCGTTGGCTGCGGGGGCAGGCACACCGCATCGCCGACCGTCTCGACCCTGCGCCGGGCACGCCCTGGGCCGTGGGAAGCATCGTTCGGCGAGTGCCCGCCGGCCTACCCGACGCACCCGACGAACTACGCCGCTGGTGTGACGACGTCGACGCGCAACGCGCGGCCTGGCAACAGCTGATGCACGGCATGCCGGTGACCGTCAACGTCGCCGACCACACGGGCCGTTACTCGTTGACCGTATGGCCGGTGAAGACGCCGTCCCCGTCTTGCCCCGCCTCTCCCCCAGAGCTCCGCCCCGTCCATCGGAAGCCGGATCACAGAAGAACCGGGCGCAAGCGGAGCTGGCTCGCCGCTCTCTTCCGGCGGCCTGGGCGGACGCACCACACCCACACGACTGAAAACGCACTCCGATGACATCAACGGTCCTGCTGTCCGGCGCCCTCCTGCCCGCTGCGGCGCTCGGCGCGGCCCACCTGGTGATCAGCGTGTCAGCACCGCGACCGGTGCGCACTGACTACGACGCGGCTCCACCACGCGCTGCTGCTGCGCCGGGAAGAACACCCGGAGACGGCTGACATCTCGATGACCCCGACGAGGAACCGGAGGGGGAGGCGTCGGACGACTGAGGGCGGCTCTCCGGTCGCACTGATGTCAGCCACTGATGCCAAAGGCCCCGTCCGGATAACCGGCGGGGCCTTTGACCTGTGTGCACTCGGCAGGATTCGAACCTGCAACCTTCTGATCCGTAGTCAGATGCTCTATCCGTTAAGCTACGAGTGCTTGGCGTTCCCGGGCTTTTCGGCCCGGTCGGCGTTGCGGGAACAACATTACATGACCTGCGCCGCCAGGCGAAATCCATTCCCCGGACCCTGGATGACCTGCGAAAACAAGCTTTGAGCGGACCTCACGCAAGGAAGCCCCGGCCGGGGGCCGGGGCTTCCTTGATCTCTGTGCGGAGGCGGAGGGATTTGAACCCTCGATGGGCTTTAAGACCCAAACCGCATTAGCAGTGCGGCGCCATAGACCGGACTAGGCGACGCCTCCACGGGTGTCCGCGCTCGCGCGGGCGGTGTGCAGATGATGACACAGCAGGGTGCGCTGCGACCAATCGGTTCTCACGGTACCCGGCAGGTGGGCCGTGGGGCAAAGCACCTCGGGGTGCGCAACCAGCGGGGGTGTGGTCGCGTTAGGGAGGCGGGGCGGCGCGCCCGGTCGTCCTGGATTGTGCAGAAATGTATCGATTGGTATCGATCAGGAGCTTCCATGCCTCTTCGTCTCTCCCTCACCGCCGCCGCCTGTCTTGTCGCGTCCGCCGCCGTCCTGGGGGCCGCCGGGCCGGTGGCCGCGGACTCGCCGCACGCCGGATCCGGAGCCACCGGGTCCGGGACCACCGAGGGTGTCGGCGGGGGCGTCGGCGGGGGCGCGCCCAAGGACCGGCTCACCGTCACCGTCCGGGGCAGCGGGGACCGTGCCGCCGACGGGACGTACGAGCTGACCTGCGGGCCGACCGGCGGGTCGCATCCCCGGGCCGCCGCCGCGTGCGACCGGCTGGCGAAACTGGCGGGGGAGAAGCGGGACCCGTTCGCGCCGGTGGCCAAGGACGCCATGTGCACCATGATCGACGGCGGCCCCGCCACCGCGAAGGTCACCGGCACCTGGCGCGGCCGGGCCGTCAACGCCTCCTTCGACCGGACGAACGGCTGCGAGATCTCGCGCTGGCAGGCCGTCGAGCCCGTACTGCCCGCCGCCCGGGGGTAGCGCGCGGGGGCGGCAGGCACACAGGGCCCGCGACGATCCCCGACGCGGGCCCGCGAGCGCCGGTACGGCCGCGCGACCATCCGTATCGGCCCGGCGGCCGCGGGGTCGCCAAGCCGTCCCGGGCGCGGCGCGGTCCGGCGGCAAACGTCCGCCGCCGCGCCGGGCGTGCCAGCCCTTAGACTCCCTCAAGTGACAGGCCAGGGCCCGGCGGGCAAGATGGGTGCGGCCGTCCGCACAGTGCAGTAGTCAGGGAGGAAGCGTCGTCGTGAGCAGCAGGCCATCCCGGGGCGCTGCTCGCCTCGCGGCGATACTCGACGCACTGCCCGACGGCCTGGTGCTCGTCAACGCCAACGGCACGATCGTCAACGCCAACACCATCGCGCTGGAGATGTTCGAGGCGCCCGGCACCGCGCTGGTCGGGCGCGGGTTGCTCGATCTGCTGCCCGAGTTCGACTCCAAGCTGATCCCCGGCTCGATGCGCCGCCCCGGGGTGGCGGACACCCGGGGGCGCACGAAGCCGACGCGGATGATGGCGCGGCGCACGGACGGCGCTTCGTTCCCCGCCGAAGTCACCAGCGCGAGCCTGGAGGACGGCCGGGACGCGTACAACGACCGGCACAGTTTCACCGGCGACGAACTGCTGATGCTGGTCGTCCGTGACCTGTCGGGCACCGTCGACACCGAGGCCGAGCTGGCGCGCTCGCAGCGGCAGACCGAGATGATCCTGCGGGCCGCGTCGGAGGGCGTGGTCGGTACGGACACCGACGGCCGCGTCGTCCTCGTCAATCCGGCCGCCGCCCAGATCCTCGGCTTCCGCGCCGGTGACCTCGGCGGCCGGGAGCTGCACCCGCTGGTGCTGCACTCGCGCGCGGACGGCGAACCGTTCCCGTACGAGGACTCGCCGCTGGCGGACACGCTCAGGTCCGGGCGCAAGCACCGGGTCCGGGGGCAGGTGCTGTGGGCCAAGAACGGCAAGCAGGTGCCCGTCGACCTGACGACCGCGCCGGTACGGGACGGGGACCAGCTCGTCGGCGCCGTGATGACCTTCACCGACCGGCGTCCGTACGACGAGCTGGTCGAGAAGCACGATGCCGAGCTGGAGGCCGCGCGGGAGCGGCACGCGGCGGAACTGACGGAGGCCACGGAACGGCACGCGGCCGAGCTGGCGGAGACCACCGAGCGCCTCACCGGTGAGCTGACCGGGACGACCGACCGGCTCACCGCCGAGCTCGCCGAGGCGACCGAGCGCCACGCGGCGGAGCTCGCGGACCGCAGCGACCGGTACGCGGCCGAGATCGAGGAGCTGACCGAGCGGTACGACGAGTTGACCGGCCGGCACGCGCAGCTGACGGCCGTGCTCGGCGAGTCGCTGCGCGGGCCGCTGGAGGAACTGCGCGGCGAGCTGGGCACGCTCGCCGACGACCCCGCCGGGCAGCTGTGGCCAGAGGCCAACCAGATCCTGCACCACCTGGCGGCCGGTTACTCCCGGATGACGACCCTCGTGGACAACGTCCTCGGCTACCAGCGGCTGGACGCCGGCGCGGAAGCGCTGGTCAAGACGAACGTCCTGCTCGACCAGGTGGTGGCGGCCGGGGTGGAGGGCGCGGTCGAGCTGATCGGCCCCGGCCGGGCGCAGTTCGCGGTGCACGCCCCGCCGATCGAGGCCGAGGCGGACCCCGGCCGGCTGGCGACGGCGCTCGCGCACCTGGTGGCCGATGTGGCCGGGGTCGACTCGACGGGCCGGACCCGCGCGCTGCCCGGTGGCGGGTACGTCGACTCGACGATCGTGGTGGCGGCGGCGCAGCGCGGACAGGTCGTACGGATCGAGGTGCGCGGGCCGTTCGCGGGCGGCGATCCGGTGCACGAGCCGATCGTGCGCGGGATCGTACGCGCGCATGGCGGGGTGCTCCAGACGCACGAGGTGCCGGGCACGGGCGGCAGCGCGTACGTACTGGAACTGCCGCTGGGCGAGGGGGCCGGTACGGTCCCGGCGCCCGCCGCGGCGCCCGCGGACCCCGGTGCGGCCGAGGTCCCGGCATCGCCCGGCCAGGTACCCGGCGGGCCCGGCGGACCCGCGGGGCAGAGCGGCCCCCGGACGGGCGGCGGGCGGCGGCGCGCGCGGCGGGCGTCCACGGACGCGTTCCTGGAAGGACCGGGAGGACAGGCCGGGCCGGGAGGACCCGGGGGGCCGGGAGATGACACCGCCGATCAGCAGCCGACGGGCCGGCGCCGGGCCAGGGCCGCCGCCCCGGACGGCGAGCCCGTCGCCGGCGCCGACGCGTCTTCCGAAGGCGGCTCCCGGGGGCTGATTCCCGCGCAGGGTGTCGGACCGGGCGTGGATACGGGTGGTACGGACACGGCCACGGGCCCTGTCGGCGGTACGGATTCCGCCCCCGGCGCGGGACCGGGCGCTGGAGGTGGCACCGGTCGCCGGCGCGGTCGGCCCAGCCCGGCCGAGGAGTCCGTGCCGCCCGGCGCCCACGCCGTCTCCCCCTTCGCACTGCCCCCCGCCCCGTCCTCGTCGGCGTCCGAGGGAGCGGTCGTCACCGCCGCCGAAGGCGCGGCGGCGGCCGGGCGGCCGGCGCTCGGCCAGGCGGTGCCTCCGCAGGGCGTTCCCCCGGAGGCGGCATCCGGCGGGACGGGACGCCGGGCCCGGCGCATGGGGCAGAACGCGCTGCCCGCGCTGCCCGCCGGGCCGGTGGCGCCCTTCGCCGAGGCACCGCCGGTGGGGGCCGTGGCTGCGGAGGGCGCGGCGGGGCCGGCCGAACCGGTCCGTATGAGCGGGGTATCCGAGGCCGCCGGGGGCCCTGACGCGCCCGCGCCTGGTGCTCCCCAGCTGCTGCCGGCCGGTGGAGCGGGAGGTGCGGGGGGTGCGGTACGGATCGCCCCGGCCGCCGGCCAACCCCAGGCACCACGGCAGCCCCTCGACCCCCGGCAGTCCCAGGACCCCCAGCGCTTCGACCCGCGGCAGCGTCTGGACCCGCGGCGGGTCCAGGCACAGGCCCCGAGCCCGGTCCCGCCGCCGGCGCCCGTCCAAAGTGGGTCGCGGCCGCAGCCGCAGGCTCAGGGGCAGGGACAAGGGCAGGCTCAGCCGCACGGCCATGCGCCGGTCCCCGCGCCGCCACAGCCCGTTCCCGCGTCCGCCGCCGCCGTTCCGTCACAGCCCGGCGGGCGCCGGGCGCGGCGCGCCCTGGCGCCGGCGCAGGAGCTTGAGCGGCGCGTCGAACGGTCCGCCCAGGCGGCCGACGACCGGGCTCCGGCCGAGGGCCCGCGCAGCGCGTTCGCGCTGCCGCCCGCGGCAGCGGACCGTACGCCCGCCCCCGCCCCGTCGGCAGGGCCCACCGCCGGGCCCGTGCGGCCGACCGCGCCCGGCGGCACCGTCCCGAGCAGGCACGACACCGTACGGCCGGAAGCCGACACCGACTACACCCCGCCGCAGGCGCACCCCCTGCCGGCCGCCGGGCGCCGCAGGGCGCGCCCGGACGTCCCGGCCCCGCAGGAATGGCCCGACAGCGGCGCACCCGGCCAGGGGCTCGTCTGGGGTGCCGAGGAGACGGCGGAGGACTTCGGCGACGGGTCCGAGCCCGAGGGGTTCGACACCGGCACCATGGCCGTCGATCCGAACGGCTGGGCGGGCCCCGTCCAGGCCGCCCCCGGCCGAGCCGCGGGTACCGGCGGGAACGCGAGCCCCGCAGCGGGCACCGGCGGCGCGGCCGGAACGGCCGGAGCAACCGGCGTGGCAGGCGCGGCAGGCGCACCCGATGTTGCTGGTGCGGCCGGTGTGGCTGGTGCGGCGGGCGTCGCTCCGGGCGAGAGCGGCGCCGACGACGGCCACGGCTTCCCGACCACTTCCGGCTTCGGCGTGATGCCCGAACCGCCCGGCTGGCCCGACGACCCGGAGCCCGCGGACGACGCTCCGGGCGCCCCTGCGGCCGCCCCCGCCCCGGCTCCTGCCGCACCCGCGTCCGCCCTGCCGGATCCCCGGCTGGGCGCGCACCAGCCGCTGCCTCCCGCGCAGCCGCTCCCGGCGGAGGCACCGGCCGCACCAGCCGTCCCTGCCGCTCCCGTTCCTCCGGACTCCACCCAGGGCAGGGCCTTCAGCGTGCGGACGCTCGGCCAGGGCGTGCCCTTCGTTCAGCCCTCTGGGCAACAGGCACAACAGCCGCCACGGCAGCCCCAGGGCCGGAACAGCCAAGGAGGACAAGGGAGTCAGGGCGGCCAGGGCGGCCAAACGCCGGTACCGCAGCAGAGCCAGGGCCAGGTCCCGGGCCAAATCCCGGCCCCGGCGCAGGGACAAGCCGGCAACACGCCGCAGAACCGGTCCTCCGGGCAGTCGGCCTCCCCCGGTTCCCTCGGCTCCGGCCGCCGCCGCAAGCTGGGCACCCCGCCCGACACGGACGAGCGCGCCGAGTCCGCCGCCAGGCCGCACCCCGGGCCTCCGGGACCCGCGCAGCCCCAGCCGCACGCACAGACGCCGCCCCCGCCGTCCCACCCGCAGCCTCAGTCCCGTCCGCGGCCGCTGCCGCAACCACAGCCACAACCGCAGGCGCCGGCACAGCCGCAGCCCCGGCCGGGCATGCCCGGCATGACCGGCGTACCCGGGATGCCGGGACAGCCCGTCCCGCCGCAGGCCGGTGGCCACGTCGGCGGCGCCGGCTCCCACGGCGGTTCGCGGCTGCCCGCCGCGCACATCGAGGGACGCTCGTACGCGATCGGGGCGCCCGACGAGGGCGCCGAGGGCCCCGAGCCGCTGGACGGTCCCGGGGGCGCGGTCGAGGTCGCCAACCGCCCCCAGCCGCAGCCCGTGGACGACGAGCTCCCGCCCGAGCCGCTCGACAACCCCCGCCGCCTGCTGGTCTGGCCCGCGCCTGACGTCTCCACGCAGCACGCGCTGAGCGAACGCGGCTACCGGCCGGTGGTCGTGAACTCCCGCGAGGAGGTCGACGCGCAGATCGCCGCGTTCCCCGCGGCCCTGTTCGTGGACCCGCTGACCGGACCCATCACCCGTACCGCCCTCACCTCCCTGCGCCAGGCGGCCGTCGCCGCCGAGGTCCCCGTCCTGGTGACGGCGGGTCTGGGCCAGGCGACCCGCGAAGCGGCGTACGGCGCGGACCCCGCGGTACTGCTGAAGGCCCTGGCCCCGCGCGACAGCGAGCAGCACCCCTCCCGCGTCCTGCTGATCGAGGAGAACGAGGAGATCGCGCTGGCGCTGACGGCGACGCTGGAGCGGCGCGGCATGCAGGTCGCCCTCGCGGCCACCGACAACCAGGCGGCCGGCCTGGCCGCCCAGATGCGGCCGAACCTGGTCGTCATGGACCTGATGCAGGTACGCCGCCGACGCGCCGGGATCGTCGACTGGCTGCGGGCGAACGGGCAGTTGAACCGCACTCCGCTCGTCATCTACACGTCCACCGGCATCAACGAGGAGGAACTGCCACGGCTCGCGTCCGGCGAGACGGTGCTGTTCCTCGCGGAACGCTCCACGACCGCCGAGGTGCAGGCAAGGATCGTCGATCTGCTCGCGAAGATCGGCACCAACTGACCGTCCGAGCGGCCGGCACGCTGTCCCACCCGCGACGGAGGCGCGCCGGCGGTCGGGCCCGGCTCCGGGACGCGGCCGTCCGCTCCGAGCGCCCGACCCCTACGGACGTGTTCGCCCTCTCCACCTTCAGGAGGTGCGGCCGACGCCATCCGTACACCCACAGGGGGACACCGCTTCGGGACCTGGGACCGATCCCCGGAACGGGCACCGCTCCTAGCGTTGAGCCCATGACCACGCTTGTCTGCACGAACGCCTCCGCCGCCGCGCCGGCCGCGTACGCGTCGCGCACGCACCAGCCGCGCGCGCACCAGTCGTACACGTCCTTCGCCTCGTACGTACGGGCCCGGGGACCCGTACTGCTGCGGACGGCGCGTTCGCTCACCTCCAACCCCTCCGACGCCGAGGACCTGCTGCAGACGGCCCTCACCAAGACGTACGTCGCCTGGGACCGGATCGAGGACCACCGGGCGCTGGACGGCTATGTCCGCCGGGCCCTGCTCAACACCCGTACGTCCCAGTGGCGCAAGCGCAAGATCGACGAGTTCGCGTGCGAGGAGCTGCCGGAACCCGCGGGTCTGCCCGAGCCCGACCCCGCCGAGCGGCAGGCGCTGCACGACGCGATGTGGCGCGCGGTGATGCGGCTGCCCGACCGGCAGCGGGCGATGGTCGTCCTGCGGTACTACGAGGACCTCAGCGAGTCCCAGACGGCCGAGGTGCTCGGAGTGTCGGTCGGCACGGTCAAGAGCGCGGTCTCGCGCGCGCTCGGCAAGCTCCGCGAGGACCCGGAACTCGTCCCGGTCCACTGAACCCCGGGGTGTCGCGGGGTGTCGTTCGCTCCTGGGTAGTGACATACCGATCGGTACGTGCGCACAATCGGCGCGAATCCGTTCCGCGCTCCGCGTCACGCGGCCGCCCCGCGCGGCTGCCGCACGCGCCCGTGCCCTCCGGGAGGACGCCGTGCTGAGCACCATGCAGGATGTACCGCTTCTGATCTCACGGATCCTGGAGCACGGCCGTACGATCCACGGCCGGTCGACCGTGACCACGTGGACCGGTGACGCCGAACCCCGGCGTCGCGACTTCGCCGAGATCGGCGATCGCGCCGCGCGGCTCGCCAACGCCCTGGGCGACCTCGGGGTGACCGAGGGGCGCGTTCTGGGAACGCTGATGTGGAACAACGCGGAGCACGTCGAGGTGTACTTCGCCGTGCCCGCCATGGGCGCCGTCCTGCACACCCTCAACCTGCGGCTGCCCGCCGAGCAGTTGGTGTGGATCGTCAACCACGCAGACGACCGCGTCATCGTCGTGAACGGCACCCTGATCCCGCTGCTGGCGCCGCTCCTGCCCCGTCTGCCGAAGGTCGAGCACATCGTCGTCGCCGGCCCCGGTGACCGCGGTCCGCTGGCCGGAGCGACCGCGCGCGTGCACGAGTACGAGGAGCTGATCGCCGGCCGCCCCACCACGTACGCCTGGCCCCAACTCGACGAACGGTCCGCGGCGGCCATGTGCTACACCTCCGGCACGACCGGCGACCCCAAGGGCGTCCTCTTCTCCCACCGGTCCGTCTACCTGCACTCGATGCAGGTCAACATGGCCTCTTCGATGGGCCTCACCGACCGGGACACGACCCTCGCGGTCGTACCGCAGTTCCATGTGAACGCCTGGGGGCTGCCGCACGCCGCGTTCATGAGCGGCGTGAACATGCTGATGCCCGACCGCTTCCTCCAGCCCGCCCCGCTCGCCGAGATGATCGAACGCGAGCAGCCCACGCACGCCGCCGCCGTGCCCGCCATCTGGCAGGGCCTGCTCGCCGAGGTGACGGCCCGCCCGCGCGACCTGACCTCCCTGACCAATGTCTCGATCGGCGGCTCGGCCTGTCCGCCGGCGCTGATGGCGGCGTACGACAAGCTCGGCGTACGGCTCTGCCACGCCTGGGGCATGACCGAGACCTCCCCGCTCGGCACGATGGCCCATCCGCCGGCGGGGCTCGGCGCCGAGGAGGAATGGCCGTACCGCCTCACCCAGGGCCGTTTCCCGGCCGGGGTCGAGGCCCGGCTGGCCGGGCCGGACGGTGACTTCCTGCCCTGGGACGGCGAGTCGGCCGGGGAGCTGGAGGTACGGGGCCCCTGGATCGCAGCGGCGTACTACGGCGGTGTCGGCGGCGAACCGCTCAGGCCCGAGGACAGGTTCAGCCCGGACGGCTGGCTGCGGACGGGAGATGTCGGGGTCATCAGCCCGGACGGCTACCTCACGCTCACGGACCGGGCGAAGGACGTCATCAAGTCCGGGGGTGAGTGGATCTCCAGTGTCGCGCTGGAGAACGCCCTGATGGCGCACCCGGAGGTGGCGGAGGCGGCGGTCGTGGCCGTACCGGACGACAAGTGGGGCGAACGTCCGCTCGCGACGGTCGTCCTCCACGAGGGCGCGACGGCCGACTACGCGGCGCTGCGGGAGTTCCTGGCCGGATCGGTCCCGAGGTGGCAGCTGCCGGAGCGGTGGGCGGTGGTGGCGGCGGTGCCGAAGACGAGCGTCGGGAAGTTCGACAAGAAGGTGATCCGCGGACAGTACGCGGCCGGGGAGCTGGACGTCACGCGGTTGTAGGGCCCGCCCACCCCGTTGCACGAGGGGCATCGCGGCATGGCGAAGGCCCGTACGCGGCACGTACGGGCCCCTGTCCTGGACCGATCCGGCGTCCCGGACCAGCCTGGGTATTCATTTGGCGCCTTACCGGCTTGATTCCCCCCACTGGCTTCGTCAGCCCTGCCGGCCCAGGCCTACCGGCTCGGTCAGCCCCACCGACGTGTCGACCCCACCGACTTCCGCGAGCCCGCCGGCTCGGCCGGCCTCACGGACCTGGCGGGCCGCTCTACCACCAGACGTTGTGGAAGTTCACCGCGATGTTCTCGTTGGACTGGTCGATCGACGTGAGGCCCGAGCCGACCACGTTCGCGGTGTTGTTCTGGTTCGAAGCGCCCGCCCCGGTCGCGACCTGCTGCGTGGTCGTCGAATTGCCGAAGTTGTGGTCGCCCACCCCGCTGCCACTGATCGTGGCCACCGCCGCGTTCGACCCGTCGTCGGACAGCGCGCCGTTGTCGGCCTGGGCGACGCCCGTGAAGAGCGCTGCGGCGAGGGGCAGCGCGGCGACGGCGGCGAAAGCGGTGACGGTGCGGATGCTTGCCATGTCATTTCCTCCATGTGACGGCAGAAGTACGGACCTACGGCTCTGGCCCAGGCAGTTGGCCAACCGCCTCGGTCGTGGTGACGACGTCGCGAGACCAGAGTTGCCCACCGAATCCGCTGGAAACCACCCCGCAAGGAACTATTCCCTCGCAAGCGTGAGGACAAGTCGATAAACCCGCGATGCGCCCCCAAAACCCCCTTTCTTGGCGTGGGCTCGCCAGAACCCGGTCACCGCAAGGGGTGATGCGGCGGGGCGCGCGGCGAACCGACCCGGCTCGCACGCTTCCACCCTTCCCTTCTTCGAACGCCTGCACGAACATGGCTTCATGGCCCATCACCGCCCGGCATACCGCCACGGCGTCCACGACGCGACCACCGACCCCACCGGCGTACGCGCCCTGGGCGACCGCGTACGGAATCGCGTGCGGACGCCCGCCGCGCGGCGCCCCCTGTGTCCGTCACCACACGGCTCGCGCGCAACCATTCGCACCCTTCGTGAGTCCCGTACGCGGGACTCATTTTTCACACCGGCCCGGTTCCGGGCCCGCGCATTCGTTCCCTGCATTCCAGGCATTCGCGAACACGGAGTGTTTCCTTGATCCTCACCCATCAGGGCGTGCGCAGAGCCGCCGCGGTCGCTCTCACCACCGCCGGCGCGCTGCTCACCGCCTCCGCGCTGGCCGCGCCCGCGCAGGCGGCCGCCGCCGCCCCGAGCGTCACCGGCAAGGGCGCGTTCCTGCTCAACAACGCGTCCGGCGCCACGGTCTACGGCAAGGCGGCCGACACCCGCCGGCAGATGGCCAGCACGACCAAGATCATGACGATCGCCGTGGTGCTCAACACCAAGGGCGTCGACCTCAACCGCAAGGTCACCGTCAAGCAGGCGTACCGCGACTACGTCACCAAGGAGGGCGCCAGCACGGCCGATCTGCGCACCGGTGACAAGGTGACCGTGCGTCAGTTGCTGTACGGGACGCTGCTGCCCTCCGGCTGCGACGCGGCGTACGCCCTCGCCGACACCTTCGGCACCGGCAAGACAACCGCCGACCGCACGAAGTCGTTCATCGGCAAGATGAACGCGAAGGCTTCCGAACTGAAGCTGAAGAACACGAAGTTCGACTCCTTCGACGGGATCTCCGGCAAGGGCAACAACTACACGACCCCGCGCGACCTGGCGAAGATCGCCCAGTACGCCATGAAGAACGCCAACTTCCGCGCGGTCGTGAAGGCCACCTCGTACAAGACCACGGCGCAGGCCCCGAACAACAAGACGCGCACGTACACCTGGTACAACACCAACAAGCTGCTCGGCTCCTACAAGGGCGCCATCGGCATCAAGACGGGCACCGGCACCGCCGCCGGACCGTGCCTGGTCTTCGCCGCCACGCGCGGCAGCAAGACGCTCGTCGGAGTCGTGCTGAACGGTTCCGACCGCTACAAGGACGCGGCGAAGCTGCTCGACCACGGCTTCGGCTCGACGACGGCCAAGACGATGAAGCTGCGCTCGCTCCCGGCGGACGCGCAGCGCGACTGAGCCGGCCGGGCCGGCGGATCCCGGGCCCCGTCGCACGGACACGTCCGTGCGACGGGGCCCGGAGTCGTTCCGTGAGCCGTCCTCGGAGCCCTTTTTCGGGGTTCGTTCGGTGCTCAGGCCCGTTCGGAGCCTTCAGGCCCAGGTCATCAGGCCCAGGTCATCAGGCGGCGGGGCTGCTCCAGAACCGCCGCCACATCCGCCAGGACCTTGGAACCCAGCTCGCCGTCGACCAGGCGGTGGTCGAAGGAGAGGGCGAGCGTGGTGACCTGACGCGGCTTGACCTTGCCCTTGTGGACCCAGGGCTGTGGCTTGATCGCTCCGACGGCCAGGATCGCGGACTCGCCCGGGTTCAGGATCGGCGTACCGGTGTCCACGCCGAAGACGCCGACGTTCGTGATCGTGACCGTGCCGCCCTGCATGGCGGCGGGTGTCGTGCGGCCCTCGCGAGCCGTGGACACCAGCTCGCCGAGCGCCTCGGCCAGTTGGGGGAGCGTCTTGTCGTGCGCGTCCTTGATGTTCGGGACGATCAGGCCGCGCCGAGTGGCCGCCGCGATGCCCAGGTTGACGTAGTGCTTGACCACGATCTCCTGGTTGGCCTCGTCCCAGCTGGCGTTGACCTCGGGGTGGCGCTTGACCGCCACGAGGAGCGCCTTGGCCACGAACAGCAGCGGGTTGACCCGCAGTCCCGCCATGTCCGGGTCGGACTTCAGCCGCTCGACCAGCTTCATCGTGCGCGTCACGTCCACGGTGACGAACTCGGTGACGTGCGGTGCGGTGTAGGCGCTGGTCACCATGGCGGCGGCGGTGGCCTTCCGTACCCCCTTCACGGGGATACGGGTCTCCCGGCCGGCCGCGCCCGCCGCGCCCGCCGCGCCCGCCAGGCCCTCCGCGACCGTCGGCTGCCCGGGGGCCGCCGGAGCGGCGGAAGCCGGAGCAGCCGCCGGAGCCGGGGGCGCGGGGGCCGGGGCGGCGGGCGCCGTGGCCGCGTGGACGTCCTCGCGGGTGATGATGCCGCCCGGGCCGGTCGGGGTGATCGTGGCCAGATCGACCCCGAGGTCCTTGGCGAGCTTGCGCACCGGGGGCTTGGCCAGCGGGCGGGCCCGGGCCGTGTCGGCGCCGACGCCGGCACGGGCCGTACGAGCCGCGCCGCCGTGCCCGTTCAGCTCCGCCTGCACGGCGCCCGCGGCCGTGTCCGTGTCCGCGGCGGTGTCCGCGGCCGTGTTCACGACCGCACCGGAGGTCTCGGACCCGGCGGACCCGCCGGGCGCACCCGGTGCCGACCGCCCTGGCACCGGCACGCCCCGGCGCGGGCGGCGCTTCGTGGACGACGCGGCGACTCCGTACCCCACCAGGACGGGCTGCCGTGCCGGTGACTCGGCGGTCCCGGTCGCCTCGGTCGAAGCCGCTTCTTCCCCTGCCACAGGTGCCACGGGGGCCATGGACACCTCGGGGGCCTCGGGGGCCACGGGGGCCTCTCCGCTGCCCGGCTCCACGTCCACCGTGATGATCGGCGCCCCGACATCGACCGTCGTGCCTTCCGGGAAGCGCAGCTCGTGCACGACGCCGTCGTACGGGATGGGCAGTTCGACCGCCGCTTTCGCGGTCTCGACCTCGCACACCACCTGGCCGTCCGTGACGGGGTCCCCGGGCTGTACGTACCACTTCAGGATCTCGGCCTCGGTGAGCCCCTCGCCCACGTCGGGCATCGTGAACTCACGGAAGCGGGCGGCGGAGCCGGCGGCCGCGGAGGTGTCAGCAGTCATGGTCACGGCACTCCTCAGTACGCGAGCGAGCGGTCGACGGCGTCGAGTACCCGGTCCAGGCCCGGGAGATACTCGTCCTCCAGCCGGGCCGGCGGGTACGGCGCGTGATAGCCGCCCACCCGCAGTACCGGAGCCTCCAGGTGGTAGAAGCTCCGCTCCGTGATCCGGGCGGCGATCTCCGCGCCCGAGCCGTGGAAGACCGGCGCCTCGTGCACCACGACCAGCCGGCGCGTCTTCTCCACCGACGCCTGCACCGTGTCGAAGTCGATCGGGGAGACCGAGCGCAGGTCCACGACCTCCAGCGACCTGCCCTCCTCGGCCGCCGCCGCGGCCGCCGCCAGACAGACCTTCACCATCGGCCCGTAGGCGACGAGCGTGAGGTCGGTGCCCTCCCGCACCACCCGCGCGGCGTGCAGCGGACCCGGAATGGCCTCCGTGTTGACCTCGGCCTTGTCCCAGTAGCGCCGCTTGGGCTCGAAGAAGATCACCGGGTCGTCGCTCTGGATGGCCTGCTGCATCATCCAGTACGCGTCGGACGCCGTGGACGGCGAGACGATCTTCAGGCCCGCCACGTGCGCGAAGAGCGCCTCGGGCGACTCGCTGTGGTGCTCGACGGCGCCGATGCCGCCGCCGTAGGGGATGCGGACCACGACGGGCAGCTTGATCTTGCCCAGCGAGCGGGCGTGCATCTTGGCGAGCTGCGTGACGATCTGGTCGTACGCGGGAAAGACGAACCCGTCGAACTGGATCTCCGCCACCGGCCGGTAGCCGCGCAGCGCGAGGCCGATGGCCGTGCCGATGATGCCCGACTCGGCGAGCGGGGTGTCGATGACCCGGTCCTCGCCGAAGTCCTTCTGGAGCCCGTCGGTCACCCGGAAGACGCCGCCGAGCTTGCCCACGTCCTCGCCCATGATCAGGACCTTGGGGTCGGTCTCCAGCGCCGTGCGCAGTGACTCGTTGATCGCCTTGGCGAGCGGAAGCTTCTGTACGGTCATGACTGGTTGCCCCCCGTGTTCCCGGCCGCCCTGCCGGCACCGGCCGTGATGTCCGCGTCGTCGGCGTCCGCGAACGACGCCTGGTACGCGGCGAACTGCGCGCGCTCCTCGTCCACGAGGGCGTGCCCGTCCGCGTAGACGTGGTCGAAGATCGCCAGCCTGTCCGGGTCCGGCATGGCCCGTACCGTCTCGCGCACCCGCTTGCCGAGTGCCTCGCTCTCCTCCTCCAGGGCCGCGAAGAACGCCTCGTCGGCCTGGCCCGCCTTCTCCAGGTACCGGCGCAGCCGCAGGATCGGGTCCTTGGCCTCCCAGGCCGCCCGCTCCTCGTCGGCCCGGTACTTGGTCGGGTCGTCGGAGGTGGTGTGCGCGCCCATCCGGTACGTGAACGCCTCCACCAGCATCGGCCCCTCGCCCCGGCGCACGCGTTCCAGCGCGGCGCGGGTCACGGCCAGGCAGGCGAGGACGTCGTTACCGTCGACCCGGACGCCCGGGAAGCCGTACCCCTGGGCGCGCTGGTAGAGCGGCACCCGGGTCTGGCGCTCGGTCGGCTCGGAGATCGCCCACTGGTTGTTCTGGCAGAAGAAGACCACCGGCGCGTTGTAGACCGCCGAGAAGGTGAACGCCTCGGCGACGTCGCCCTGGCTGGAGGCGCCGTCCCCGAAGTAGGCGATCACGGCCGAGTCCGCGCCGTCCTTGGCGACGCCCATCGCGTAGCCGGTGGCGTGCAGGGTCTGCGAGCCGATGACGATGGTGTAGAGGTGGAAGTTGTTGCTGTTGGGGTCCCAGCCGCCGTTGTTCACGCCGCGGAACATGCCCAGCAGGTTGACGGGGTCGACCCCGCGGCACCAGGCGACGCCGTGCTCGCGGTAGGTCGGGAAGACGTAGTCGTCGTCGTGCAGCGCGCGGCCGGAACCGATCTGGGCCGCCTCCTGGCCCAGCAGTGAGGCCCACAGGCCCAGTTCGCCCTGGCGCTGGAGCGCGGTGGCCTCGGCGTCGAAACGGCGGGTGAGGACCATGTCCCGGTACAGCCCGCGCAGCTCCTCGGCCGACAGGTCGAGGGCGTAGTCCGGGTGCTCGATGCGTTCCCCCTCGGGGCTGAGCAACTGGACGAGCGGGGGCCCGGTCTCGGTGCCGTGCCGACCGGTTTTCCCCTGAGCGGCGCCCTGCCGGCCGGCGCCCTGACGACCCGTGCCGGGCCGGCTCGCGCCCGGCAGGCTCGCGCTCTTGCGGCCGGAGCCCTTCGCGGCGGTCTGCGCTTTGGACGTCTTCTTCGCGGCTGTGCGCTTGGTACCGCCGCCGCTGTTGCCGCCGCCGCTATTGCTCGTGTTGCTGCCGACGCTGCCATCGCTGCTACTGCTGCTACCACTGGTGCTGCTGTTACGGCGCGGCCTGCGAGCGGCAGTGCTCTCCACGGTCACGTGCGTGCTCCTCCGTCTGTCCGGCCCCCGGGATCCGCCGGGAACCAGTGCGGCTCGCCCGTACCGGCCGCGCGCACGGGGTGGGTGCGCCCCGGTCGGGACAGGCGTGACAGGTGCCCCGGCGAGCGCCCTGTCACAGGCACGTTACCCAGTGGAACGCTTTCCCGCGAAACCCTGCCTGACCTGCAATTTTGATTGGATTTCCAAGTAAATCGGCAAAGTCGGGAACAACCACTGGTCACAGCCTCGCAGGCCGCCGGAACAACGGCACGTTATCCCGCTGGATCTCCGGCAGGGAAGGGGTGAGTGTGTGAGACTGAATTCTGTGCAGGAAGAACGAAAAATCACCGTTTTCCTGGTTGACGACCACGAAGTGGTCCGGCGCGGGGTCCATGAACTCCTCTCGGGTGAGGACGACATCGAGGTCGTCGGGGAGGCGGGGACCGCCGCCGACGCCACCGCCAGGATTCCGGCGGCCCGCCCCGACGTGGCCGTGCTGGACGTACGCCTTCCGGACGGCAGCGGGGTCGAGGTCTGCCGCGAGGTCCGTTCGCTGGACGAGAACGTCAAGTGCCTGATGCTCACGTCGTTCGCCGACGACGAGGCACTCTTCGACGCGATCATGGCCGGGGCCTCGGGGTACGTGCTCAAGGCGATCCGGGGCAATGAACTGCTCTCCGCCGTGCGGGACGTGGCGGCCGGGCGGTCGCTGCTGGACCCGGTGACGACCGCCCGGGTGCTGGAGCGGCTGCGCGGCGGCGCCGGGGCCAAGGACGACAAGCTGGCGGCGCTCACGGAACAGGAGCGCAAGATCCTGGACCTGATCGGCGAGGGCATGACGAACCGGGCGATAGGCGAACGGCTGCACCTCGCCGAGAAGACGATCAAGAACTACGTGTCCAGCCTGCTGGCGAAGCTGGGGATGGAGCGACGGTCGCAGGCGGCGGCCTACGTGGCCCGGATCCAGGCGGAGAAGCGCTGACGGCGGGTGCCGGGCGGAAGGCGCCGGGACGAGGGGGGTCACCGGCGGCGGGTCGAGCGGGTACGGACGGCACCGAGGGCGCTGAGGGTACGGACGGCACGGGGCAAGGGCCTCCCGGGGCACGCGCTCGACCCCGCCCTACCTCGTCCGAGGCCGTTCCAATCGGGACCAACGTCCCCGGATCGAGGGGCCGCCTCCTCTGGCCGTACCCCGTCCGAGCAGCGGAGAGTGGACATCATGCTCTCCGAAGAACTCCACGCCGTGCAGTTGCTCACCCGTGTGCCGTACGGGCGGGTGGCGACGAGTATGCGCGCGATGCCGTTCGTGGCGCCGGCGTGCCACGTGGTGACGGAGGGCACGATCCTGCTCCGGATGCACGCGGGCCTCGGCTACCACCGGGCGTGCGGCGGCGGTGTCGTCGCGTACGGCGCGGACAACTTCGGCAGCGCGGCGGCCGAGCAGTGGTCCGTCCAGTTCACGGGGACCGTCGAGATCGTCGAGCCGACGGATGCCGAGGTCGAACTGTTTGATTCCAGGCCGCTCGCGATAGACGGACAACCGTTCGATCCGATCTATATGCGCTTTATGCCCCAGCTTGCAGCCGTACACACGGTCGAATACTTCCCGGAGCGACGAGGTCAATACGTGGCGTGATCTAACATCTGGCGAGTGCCGCGCTCATATGACTTAGCCGCGCCCGTCGCGGTGACCTCTCCGCCCCTCCGCACGACCGCCGCCCCGCCCGTCCGTACGCTGCTCCGCCGCTACCGGAACGCGGGCGAGCCCCTGTCCTGCGAACCGGTCACCGAGGGGCTGCTCAACCGCGGCTACCGACTCTCGACCACCCGCGGCTCGTACTTCCTGAAGCACCACCTGGACGGCGACCACGAGTCCATTTCCCGCCAACACCGCGCCACGCAGCGGCTCCAGGCGCTCGGCGTGCCCGTCGCCCCGCCCGTCGAGAACACCGCGGGCGACACGGTCGCGGTCATCGGCGACCGCTGCTACGCCCTGCACCCCTGGGTCGAGGGCCGGCACCGCGACGGCGCCCAGCTCACCACGGCCGCGTCCCGGCGCCTCGGCGCGCTGCTCGGACGCGTCCACACCTGCCTGGAGCGGGTGATGGAACCGGGCCCGGCGGCGCTCGCGCACGACAGCCCGGATCCCGGCGACACCATGGCCCTCATCGACGAACTGCTGGCACTGGCCCGTGACCGGGCCCCCCGGGACACCTTCGACACGCTGGCCGAGCACCGGCTGCGGGAGCGCAGGGTGCTGCTGGAACGGCACGCCCACCGTCGGCCGCCGGCGGGCGCGGAGCCGGCCACGGGCTGGGTGCACGGTGACTTCCATCCGCTGAACCTGCTCTACCGGGGCGCGGAACCCGCCGCGATCATCGACTGGGACCGGCTGGGCGTCCAGCCCCGGGCGGAGGAGGCGGTCCGGGCGGCGGCGATCTTCTTCGTACGGCCGACGGGCGAGCTGGAGCTGGGGAAGGTACGGGCGTACGCGCGCGCCTACCGCCGCGCGACCGGCGCCGCCCCCGCCGAACTGGCGGCGGCGGTGCACCGGGTGTGGTGGGAGCGGCTGAACGACTTCTGGATCCTGCGCTGGCGCTACCAGCGCGGCGACCGGCGGGCCGACCCGCTGTTCGCCGCGGTGTCGGCCCTGGCGGTGTGGTGGACGCGGGAGTACGAGGCGGTCGGCGCGGCCTTCACAGGATGACTGCCGCGCCGACGCCGCCGGCCGCCGACGCGCTCCTTCACCCGACGCGCTCCTTCACGCGTCGCGCGGCAGGCCGCTCGTCAGCCGCCGGTGCCCGCCGGGTCGCCGGCACCCTCCGTGGTGGTCCCGGGGTCGCCGCCGCCGCCCTGGGTCGTCCCCGTCGTGGTCCCGGTGTTGGTGCCGCCCGCGTCGGTGCCCTCGCTCGTCCCCGCGTCGGTGCCCTCGGTCGCGCCCGGGTCGCTGCCCTCCGACGTCCCTTCCGTCACACCCGCGTTGCTGCCCGTGCCCGTGTCGCTGGGCGAGGACGGCGGCGCCTCCGGCTCGTTCTCCGACGGCCCGCTCG
The DNA here is from genome assembly GCF_052983195.1 of Streptomyces hebeiensis. NCBI lineage: Bacteria > Bacillati > Actinomycetota > Actinomycetes > Kitasatosporales > Streptomycetaceae > Streptomyces > Streptomyces hebeiensis. The sequence continues at coordinate 3,939,419 of NZ_CM129812.1, read as the reverse complement.
GCTGGTTGTTCTCCGGCGCGGGCGGGTAGTCGGGGTAGTCGGGCTGCTGGTTGCCGCCGGACGACGAGGTGTCCTGCTCCTGCGACTCCTCGGTCTCCGACGCCGAGGGGGACGGGCTCTCCTCGGTCGTCTCCGGCGCGCTCGGGCTGGGCCTCGGAGTCGTGTCCTTGTCGTTCTGCTGCTTGTCGCCCGTACCGCTCAGCGCGTACGCCACACCGGCGACGACCGCGATCACCGCGAGGGCGACGAAGAGCAGCATCTTGTTCCGGCCGCCGCCTCCCCCGCCGCGCCGGTAACTCCCGTCGTAGCCGCCGTCGTCGGGGTTCATCGGAGGCAGGATCGAGCCCTGGGGCGTCTCGCCGTGCGCACCGTGCGCACCCGGCGCCGGATGGGCCGGCATCGCCGTCGTCGTGGCCATGCCCATCGGGGCGGCGCCGCCCATGTGCGGCTCGACGGCGCCGGTGTTCCAGAGGCCCGTGTGGCCGCCCTGCTGCTGGAGCATCTGGAGGCCGTACTGGACCAGCCCGCGCATCTCCTCCGCGCTCTGGAACCGGTCGTCGGGCTCCTTCGCGAGCGAGCGCATCACCAGGCCGTCCAGCTCCGGCGGCGCCACGTCCGAGACCTCGGAGGGCGGGACCGGGATGTCCTGGACGTGCTGGTAGACGACCGAGAGCGGGGTCTCACCGGTGAACGGGGGTCTCAGCGCCAGGAGTTCGTAGAGCAGACAGCCCGTGGCGTACAGGTCGCTGCGGTGGTCGACGGCCTTGCCCAGCGCCTGCTCCGGCGAGAGGTACTGCGGCGTGCCCATGACCATGCCGGTCTGGGTCATCGTCGACTGCGCGCCGTGCAGGGCACGGGCGATGCCGAAGTCCATCACCTTCACCGCGCCGGCGTCGGTGATGATCACGTTCGCGGGCTTGATGTCCCGGTGCACGATCCCGTGCTGGTGCGAATACGCGAGCGCCTCCAGCACCCCCGAGACGATGATCAACGCCTGCTCCGGCGGCGGGGCTTCGGCGTTGACGAGCAGGTCCCGGATCGTCCGGCCCTCGACCAGCTCCATGACGATGTACGGGACGGTCTGCCCGCCCACCGTGTCCTCGCCCGAGTCGTACACGGCCACCACCGCGTGGTGGTTGAGGCCCGCGACCGACTGCGCCTCACGGGTGAACCGCGCCTTGGAGACGGGGTCTTCGGCGAGGTCGGCCCGCAGGAGCTTGACGGCCACGGTGCGGCCGAGCCGTACGTCCTCCGCCGCGAACACCTCGGCCATGCCGCCGCGGCCCAGGCGATGGGTCATCCGGTAGCGGCCGTCACCGACCAGCCCGCCGACGAGCCCGCCGTCGCCCCAGGAGTCCGCGGCATCCGGCACGCCGCCGCCTGCTTCGGGTTCGGGTGCCATCAGTCCTCGCCGTCGTTTCCGTCCGCTCGGAGCCCCTCGCGCGCGATACGCGTGGTCCTGCGGTGTGTCGTGTGTCTCAGAGGGTGATTCAGAGGGTGATTCAAGGGTGGCTGTGCCACATCACGCTACAGCCTTCGTGTGACACGCCGGTCCAGGATGGACCGGCCATGAAACTAGCCGCGGCGGCGCACATGCAAATTCCATGTGTTTCCTGTAACGCTTCCGGGACGCTTGGCATGCGTACGGTCACGGAACGGGCACCTGGCTTGACGTGTCCGGGCCCTCGGGCAGACTGGGCGCGTAATCTTGGCCCGATTTAACGGGGTCGTGTGCTGTCCGTCCGCCCGGCCGGTCGGACGGACGGCGCGTTCAGCACGGAGCGTCAGCGCGCCGAGGGGGAGCACAGTCATGAGCCAGCACGGCGCACAGGGCCGCTATGCGGGCGGTTCGGTCGCGGGGGGCCGCTACCAGCTCCGCGACCTGCTCGGTGAGGGCGGCATGGCGTCCGTCTACCTGGCCTACGACTCGGCGCTGGACCGTCAGGTCGCCATCAAGACCCTGCACACGGAGCTGGGTCGCGAACAGTCCTTCCGCGAGCGGTTCCGCCGCGAGGCCCAGGCCGTGGCCAAGCTGTCGCACACCAACATCGTCTCCGTCTTCGACACCGGAGAGGACGAGCTTGACGGTGCTCTGATGCCGTACATCGTCATGGAGTACGTCGAGGGGCAGCCGCTGGGCTCCGTGCTCCAGGCGGACGTCGCGCGGTACGGCGCGATGCCGGCCGACAAGGCGCTCAAGGTGACGGCCGACGTGCTGGCCGCGCTGGAGACCAGCCACGAGATGGGGCTGGTGCACCGGGACATCAAGCCCGGCAACGTGATGATGACCAAACGCGGTGTGGTCAAGGTCATGGACTTCGGCATCGCGCGCGCCATGCAGTCGGGTGTCACGTCCATGACGCAGACGGGCATGGTCGTCGGCACGCCGCAGTACCTGTCGCCGGAACAGGCGCTGGGGCGGGGCGTGGACGCCCGCTCCGACCTCTATTCGGTCGGGATCATGCTCTTCCAGCTGCTGACGGGGCGGCTGCCGTTCGAGGCGGATTCGGCGCTCGCGATCGCGTACGCGCACGTGCAGGAGGAGCCGCCCACGCCGTCCTCCGTCAACCGCGCGATCACCCCGGCGGTGGACGCGCTGGTCGCCCGCGCGCTGAAGAAGAACCCGAACGAACGCTTCCCGAGCGCGGAGGCGATGCGCGAAGAGTGCGAGCGGGTGCTGGGGGCGACCGGGCAGACGGCCGCGCCGGTGATCGTGCCGGGGCTGCCGCAGAACAGCGGCGCGGGGGTGGGGTCGGCGGTCTTCCCGCCCCTCGACCAGTCGGCACCGGCCCCCTCTCCGCACCCCAACGTGCAGACGCCGTACCAGCAGCCGGGCCCGTACGGCACGCCGACGCCACCCCCCGGCCACGGGACCGGCCCGGGATACGGCTATCCCCAGGCGGGCCAGGGCTACCAGGCCACCGCGCCGATGTCCCCGCCCCCGGTTCCCCAGCCGTACAACGTCACGCCGCAGCAGACGACCGCCACCGGCCACGGCGTCGGCGGCCACGGCACCGGCGGCGGAACGGGCGGCGGGCGGCGGACCATGCCGGTCGTCGTGGGCTCGATCGTGGTCGCGCTCCTGGCCGTGGGCGGCCTGATAGTGGCCCTCTCCGCGAACGGCGGCGACGGCGGCAAGGGCGACCCGAGAGCCGACCAGTCCGCCGGCGCCGACCCCGCGGGCCACCGCGATCCGGAGCGGAACCGGACGATCGACTCCGACAAGTGCACGGAGGCGCAGGACGACTTCTCGGACCCCACGAAGGTCCAGGCGCCCGACCTGCGGTACAAGGACATCCTGTCGGTGAAGGAGTGCCTGCGGGAGGCGGGCTGGACCTGGGCCGAGCCGAAGAAGAAGAACGACGGCTCCCAGGCGGAGGACATCGTGATCGAGCAGTTCCCGCGGCCGGGAGCGGCAATACCCGCCGATTCGCAGGAGTTCGAGCTGACCATCTCCACGGGCAACGCGGGCTGAGAGGTCGCGCGGATAGGTGGGGCGGCGTCGGACGCGGTGCGTCGCAAGGCCGAGGGGCACCCACGTACTGGATGTATTCGGGCGTTCCGACATCGCGACGAGGTGCCGTAGCCGTCGTCCGGCGCCCGCCGGGGACGTCGTCGTGCGCCCGCCGTAGCCGTCGTCGTGCGCCCGCCGGGGACGTCGTCGTGCGCCCGCCGGGCATTACGGGACAGCCCTTGGTGCGGCGCCGGGCACGGTTCGCCTTTGCGGGAGCGACGGCGGGCCGGCCGTCCCGCGCCGCTCCGGATCCTCCCCACATCGTTGCGCGAGCCTCACATAGCCCTTACACGGCCCCTCCGGGATCGCCGCGGGGCCATACAGGGCCCTCCGGGGTCACCGCGCCTCTTTTGATCCCGCCTCATCCTGACGTGTCTGTTCCGGAACACTCCGGATGCCGGAGTTGTCGCCCCGTGTGACGCTGAGTCGGTGACCTCAACGTTCCGCGCGTCCTGCGCGATCGCGGTCCTATCCGTCCTGCTGGCCGCGCCCGGCGCGAACGGCGGGGAGACGTCGCCGGCACCGTCCGCCGAGGGGCATCCGGCCACCGCCGTGCCGAGCGAGGCGCTGGCCGGGCACCCGGCCGGGGAAGGGCGGCAGCGGCCGGGGCGGCCGGAGTCCGGGGACGCCCGGCCGGGCGAGCGCCCGGGCGAACCGGTGCCGAGCGCGAGTCCGTCCGCGCGGCCGTCGGCCGCCGCCTCCCCCGCCCGGTCGTCCGCCGCGCCGGCCGCGTCCGGCGTGCCCGCCTCCCCGGCCGCCTCCTCCTCCCGTACGACCTCCCGCGTCACGCCCCCCGCCTCCGCCTCGGCGGGCGCGTCGCCGTCCGGCAGCGGTACGGACGACGGAGCCGCCACCGGGGAGACGGACGCGGGCGGGCCGCGGGACCTGGAGGCGGAGGAGTACCGGGAGGACGCCGTCCACCCGCCCGAACCGCCCTCCGCGCCCCGTGACCGGCCGTCGGGCGACACCGGCACGGTACGGGTGCGGGCGGTGGACGAGGCCATGACGCGCCCCGTTCCGGTCCTCACCCTGGGTTCCGGAATCGTGCTCCTCGGCCTGGGGGTCGGCTTCTTCGGGCTCCGGCTGCGACGCCGCTGACCCACCACGCCGCTGCCCCACCACCGCCCGAACCACCCCGGAACCGCTTCGTGACCGCCTGGTCCCGGCCCGGCGTCATCCTTGCGACGGACTCGCAAGGTCCCTCTCAAGTTGCTTGGCGGGCCGCCACATACTCGGTATACATACTCAGTATGTCGATACGTCACGGGCTGCTCGCCCTCCTGGAACGTGGCCCGCGCTACGGCTCTCAGCTCCGTACGGAGTTCGAGTCCCGCACCGGTGCCACCTGGCCGCTCAACGTCGGCCAGGTCTACACGACCCTCGCCCGCCTGGAGCGCGACGGGATGGTCGTCCAGGACGGCGAGGACGACGCGGGCCACGCCCTTTACGTCATCACGGACTCCGGACGCGACGAACTGCGGTCCTGGTTCCGTACGCCCGTCGACCGCGCCAGCCCGCCCCGCGACGAACTGGCGATCAAACTCGCCATGGCGGTGGGGGCTCCGGGCGTCGACATCCGGGAGGTCATCCAGTCGCAGCGTCACCACACGGTCAAGGCGATGCAGGACTACACGCGGCTCAAGGCACGGGCCCTGACAGTCACGCCCACGGACCGGGACGACGTCGCGTGGCTGCTCGTACTGGACCAGCTCATCTTCCAGACCGAGGCCGAGGCCCGCTGGCTCGACCACTGCGAACAGCGGCTGATCCGGCTCTCGCTGGTGATTCCGCCAGAGGCCGGTGACGCGACGGAGGACTCTCTCACCGACTCGCCCACGGACTCGCTCACGAACAGAGACTCAGGCTCAGGAACCCATACAGGCACAGGCACAGACACAGACGCCGTCACGGACACAGACACAGGCACGAGCGAAGACAAGGGCACGCGCCCGGTCGCCCGCGCGGGCGGCTCCCGGCCGGGCCGGACAGCCCGGCGGTAACCGGCCGGCCCGGGCGGTAACCGGCCCCAGCGGCAACCGGCCGGCCCGGTTCGCCGGCCGATGGCGCCGCGCCCTCCGAGCCGGCCCACCCGCCATCGGCCCCACCCCCGCCCCGGTGTCCGCCGCGCGGTCCGCTCCGGTGACCGCCGATGGCCCCCCCGGCGGGACGGGCCGGGCCCGCCCGTCCCGCCGCTCCCACGCTTCTACCGCACACCCAACCGCTTCGTACGCACCCCCGCGTACGCCAAGGGGAGAACACACCCATGCCTCGACACCCGCACAACGGCCCGCAGCACGGACCTCGGCCCGATGCCGACGCGCCGCACGCTTCGCAGCGCCCGTCGCCGCTCACCGCGGCGCCGTCGCCGAACTCGGCGCGCTCGGCCGACCCCGTCCTCCGGCTGGTGGAGCTGACGCGCGTCCACGGCAGTGGCGCCACCGAGGTACAGGCCCTGCGCGGCATCAACCTGGACCTCTTCCCCGGCGAACTCGTCGCCATCATGGGACCGTCCGGATCCGGCAAGTCCACGCTGCTCACCATCGCGGGCGGCCTCGACAAGCCGACCTCCGGCAGCGTGATCGTCGAGGGCACCGACATCACCACCACCGACCGCAAGAGCCTCGCGGCCCTGCGCCGCCGCAGCATCGGCTACGTCTTCCAGGACTACAACCTCATCCCGGCTCTCACCGCGGCCGAGAACATCGCCCTCCCCCGAGAACTCGACGGCATATCCGCGCGCAAGGCGCGTGCCGAGGCGCTGGCCGCACTCGAGGAGATCGGGCTCACCCAGCTCGCCGACCGGTTCCCGGACGAGATGTCGGGTGGCCAGCAGCAGCGGGTGGCACTCGCCCGCGCGCTCGTCGGCGACCGCCGGCTGGTCCTGGCGGACGAGCCGACCGGTGCGCTGGACTCCGAGACCGGTGAGGCCGTCCTCGCCCTGCTGCGGTCCCGCTGCGACGCGGGCGCCGCCGGCGTCCTGGTCACCCACGAGCCGCGCTTCGCGGCCTGGGCGGACCGGGTGGTCTTCCTGCGGGACGGTTCCGTGGTCGACCAGACCCTCCGTTCCTCCGCGGACTCGCTGCTCACCGGGCAGGCGGCCGACCTGTGAAGACCTGGTTCCACTCCTGGCGCGCCGCGGTGCGCATAGCCCGCCGTGACGCCTGGCGCTTCAAGGGACGCAGCTTCCTCGTCCTGGCCATGCTCACCCTCCCCATCCTCGGGGTGGGCGCCGCCGATCTGACGTACCGCAGTTCGGAGCTCTCCGTCGCGGAGACCCTGACCCGGGACATGGGCCGGTCGGACGCCCGGATCTCCGACCCCGAGCTGGGCGGCGCCCCGCTCTACCAGGGCCCGGACGGCAACGGCTACCGCCCGGTCGGAGACTTCGAGAACAAGCCGTATCCGGAGGGCCCCGCCGACCTCGAGAAGGGTGTCCCGGCCGGGGCCACCACGCTGGAGGACTCGACCGGGACGGGCAAGCTCCGTACCTCGTACGGTCTGCTCCCGACCGAGATCCGTGAGCTGAAGGCGTCGGACCCGATGGCCGAGGGCATCATGCGGCTCACCGAGGGCCGCTTCCCCCAGCGGAGCGGCGAGATAGCGGCGACGACTCACTTCCTGGAGGCCGGCAAGCTGAGCGTGGGCGACTCGGTCACCGCGCGGGGCCTCGACACCTCGTACCGGATCGTGGGGGCCTATGAACTGCCCAGCAACCTCAACACCGATCAGGTCAACGCGCTCCCCGGGACCTTCCTCGCGCCGCTCGACAAGGCGCTGAAGGCGGACGAACTGCCCGGCGTGGAATCCAGCACCACCCACCTGGTGAAGATCTCCGGTGGTTTCACGTGGAACATGGTCAAGGAGACCAACAAGCACGGCCTCGTCGTGACGTCCCGGGCCGTGGCGCTGAACCCGCCGGCCCTTTCCGATGTCCCCCTGTACCAGGAGGCGGGTGAGTCCCCGTACGACTCGGGCGGGGGGATCGAGGACGAAGAGATGGTGATCCTGGCCACCGTGGTCGGACTCGCCATGCTGGAGATCTGCCTGCTGGCAGGCCCCGCGTTCGCCGTCGGTGCCCGGCGCTCGCGCCGCCAGCTCGGTCTCGTGGGCGCCAACGGCGGCGACCGGTCGCACATCCGTGCCGTGGTCCTCGCGGGCGGCCTGGTGATCGGAGTGGCCTCCGCCGTGGTCGGCACGGTCCTGGCCTTCGGTCTCACCGTGGCCGTGCGCCCGCTGATGGAGGAGTACCTGGGGCAGCGCTTCGAAGGCCTCGACATCCGGCCGCTGGAACTGCTCGGCATCGCGCTCATCGCCGTGGTGACCGGCCTGCTCGCCGCGATCGTCCCGGCCATTACCGCCTCCCGGCAGACCGTGCTGGCCTCGCTGACCGGCCGCCGGGGCGTCCGCAAGAGCAGCAGGGTGCTCCCGGTGCTCGGGCTGATCGCCACCGCACTGGGTGCGGCGATCGCTCTGTACGGGACGACACTGTCCTCGCAGGTGACGCTCGTCGCGGCCGGCAGCGCGCTGGCCGAGCTGGGTGTCGTCGCGATGACGCCGGCGCTGGTGGGCTTCTTCGGCCGGGCCGGGCGCTGGATGCCGCTCTCGCCCCGGCTGGCCCTGCGGGACGCCGTACGGAACCGGGGGCGCACGGCGCCCGCCGTGGCCGCGGTGCTGGCCGCGGTCGCCGGGTCGGTGGCCGTCGCCACGTACGCCGCGAGCGACGACGCGGAACAGCGGGCCAAGTACGAGTCGTCCCTCCCGTACGGCGCGGTGTCCGCCGTCGTCGACGACGGCGACAGCCGGGACGTGCCGGCGGTACGCGACGCGATCCAGAAGAATCTGTCCATCGATGTCCGGGCCGATGTCGACCGTGTCCTGGTGGGCAAGGCCGGCTGTCGGATGTACTACGGCGGCGAGGACGGCTGCGGGAGCGTCGAGATCGCCGTCCCCAAGGCCAATGTGTGCCCGCTGTGGGCCCCCGATGTCCAGGATGCGGAACTGGAGTTCAGCGCGGCGGAGCGGCGCAAACTCATGAAGGATCCCCGCTGCGAGGAGAACAACGACTACAGCGGCATCGAGGCGGGCATCCTGATCGGCGGTCCCGAGGTGCTCGACGTACTCGGCATCAAGGATCCGGCGGCCAAGACGGCGCTGGCGGACGGCCGGGCCGTGTCGTTCAACAAGTTCAACCTCCAGAAGGACGGCAAGGTCGGGATCCGTCTGATCATGGACTCCGACGCGGCGCAGAAGGCGATCTCGGACGGCAAGGAAGCGCCGGGCGAGGTCAAGTCGATCGCGGCGCACCAGGTCAAGGGTGACCCCCGGTCGTACGGTGCCGAGGTCCTCATGACTCCGGCCACGGCCAAGGCGGCGGGCCTCAAGACCGCTCCGGTCGGCGCGTACTACTCGACGAGCACCCTGCCGAGCAGTGAGCAGCAGCAGAAGCTGAACAGCGACCTCGACAAGCTCGGGTCGAGCGTCAGCCTGCGGGTGGAGCAGGGCTACGTCGGCGACAGCAACACCACCCTGCTGGTGCTGACCGTCTTCGCCGGACTGATCACCCTCGGTGCCGCGGCCATCGCGACCGGGCTCGCCCAGGCCGACGCCGAGGCCGACCTGAAGACGCTGGAGGCCGTCGGCGCCCCGTCCCGGGTGCGCAGGACGCTCAGCGGTTTCCAGTGCGGGGTGGTGGCCACGATGGGGGTGGTGCTGGGCTCGCTGGCCGGCGTGCTCCCGGCGGTCGCCCTCCGGCTGACCGAGCGCCGGAGCGCCATGGAAATGTTCCAGGAGTCGCTGGACGAGGCACTGGGCACCCCCTCGTCGCCGTACACGCCGATCGTGATCCCCTGGGAGACGCTGGGCGGTCTGCTGATCGTCGTACCTCTGGTCGCCACTGTCCTGGCTGCCTTGGTCACCCGCTCGAACGGCTCGATGGGTCGCCGCGCCGTGACGTAGACGGCGCCTTCTGGCCGCGTGTCCGTGCCCCCGTACAAGGTGGATCACCTTCGTACGGGGGCACGCCACGTGTGGGCGACGGGTGCGCGACAATGGAGCGCATGGAGATGCCGAGGAACGAACGGTCGCAGGAGAGCCCCCATGTCCTCGTGGTGGGGCAGGACGGGATGGCGCTCGGCGGCGGGGGAGCCGACGACGAGGCGCGCGAGGTCCCGGTGACGGAGATGGTCGAACAGCCCGCCAAGGTCATGCGTATCGGCAGCATGATCAAGCAGCTGCTGGAGGAGGTACGGGCGGCTCCTCTGGACGAGGCGAGCCGGGTGCGGCTCAAGGAGATCCACGCCGGCTCCGTGAAGGAGCTGGAGGACGGGCTCGCACCCGAACTGGTCGAGGAGCTGGAGCGGCTCTCCCTGCCCTTCACCGACGAGGCGATCCCTTCGGAGGCGGAGCTGCGGATCGCCCAGGCTCAGCTGGTGGGCTGGCTGGAGGGTCTGTTCCACGGCATCCAGACGGCGCTCTTCGCCCAGCAGATGGCGGCGCGGGCCCAGCTGGAGCAGATGCGCCGCGCGCTGCCGCCCGGCTCGCTGCCAGAGGAAGAGGTCGGCGACCAGGGCCACGGCGCGATCCGGTCGGGCCCTTACCTGTAATTGCCCGAGGGCGGGCCCGTACCGCTGTACGACCACCTCGCCCGCGGGAAGCGGGTCTCGTCGTGGAGAGCGGGTCCGTCCGGCTGCCGTACCGCTGGAAGCGGCGCTCACCTGTACGTACGGGTACGGCGCGGGACGGGCCCGGCGCGACGGGCGCGGCCCGGGCATGGCGCGCGAGGCCCGGGCATGGCCCGCGGCCCGTCGGCGGCCCCTGCCCGCACCGGGTGCGCCCGGGCGTACGGGCCGGGCGGGAGCCGACCATTCCGCTCGCGCGGAGGCCCGCCCGCTCGCTCCGTCGTCGGCCGGTGATCGGCCTCCTCCGGCCTCGCTGACGGCCGGCCCGTCGGTCCGGCCGTCAGACCGCCGCGGGGGTGAGCAGCAGCAGCTTGCCGACGTGGCCGCCGGCCTCCAGCGCGCGATGCGCCTCGGCAGCCTGCTCCATCGGCAGTGAGCGGTCCACGATCGGGCGGATGTCACCGCCTTCGATGAGCGGCCACACGTGCTCCCGTACGGCCGCGACGATCGCGGCCTTCTCGGCCAGCGGGCGGGCCCGCAGCGAGGTGGCCGTGACCGCCCCGCGCTTGTTCAGCAGGGCACCCAGGTTCAGCTCGCCCTTCACCCCGCCCTGGAGTCCGATCACGGCGATCCGGCCGTTGACGGCCAAGGACCGGACGTTCCGGTCCAAGTACTTCGCCCCGACGACGTCCAGGATGACATCGGCGCCCGCGCCGTCCGTGGCCTTCCGGATCTCCTCGACGAAGTCCTGTTCGTGGTAGTCGATCAGGATGTCCGCGCCCAGTTCGGCACAGCGCGCCAGCCGGTCCGCACCGCCCGCCGTGACCGCGACCCGCGCGCCCACGGCCTTGGCGAGTTGGATCGCCATCGTGCCGATCCCGCTGGCCCCGCCGTGCACCAGCAGCGTCTCGCCCGGCCGCAGGTGGGACACCATGAAGACGTTCGACCAGACCGTCGCGGTGACCTCGGGCAGCCCCGCGGCCGTGGCCAGGTCCACCCCCGTGGGCGCGGGCAGCAGTTGCCCCGCGGGCACGGCGACCTTCTCCGCGTATCCGCCGCCGGCCAGCAGCGCGCACACCTCGTCGCCCACGGACCAGCCCGAGACGCCGGGCCCCAGCGCGCTGACGCGGCCGGCGCACTCCAGGCCCGGGTACGGGGACGAACCGGGCGGCGGATCGTAGAAGCCCTGCCGCTGGAGGACATCGGCACGGTTGACGGCGCTCGCGACGACCTCGACGAGCACCTCCCCCTCACCGGGCACGGGATCGGGGACCTCGGCCCAGACGAGTGCGTCGGGGCCGCCGGGTTCCGGAATCGTGATCGCATACATGGCCGCGAGGCTACTCCTCAACCCGGCCGGTGCCGACCGACGTTGGCGGGCCGACCACGGACGGACCAAGAACAACTCACGGGGGGCTCCATAAGGGGCTTCATGGGGAGTTCACAGACGGCTCAGGGACGGCTCACGGGCAGGTCGACGGCGCGTCAAGGGTGGCGCGCACCGTCTCAGTTCTGCTGCTCCGGGACCCCCGGGCTCTGGGCCCGGACGATGGTGATCAGGCGGTCGGTCAGCTGCAGCGGGCTCGCCGCGGGGTCGTCGTACCCGAGCAGCCGGTGCCCTCGCAGCACGCTCACCACCAGGTCATCCGTCTCCCGGACGCTCAGGCCCACCTCGGACTTTATGACCGGACGCTCGACCAGATCGAGGCCGCTGCCCTGCTGGATCAGGTCCTCCATCACCGTCCCGGCACTGGGGCTGAGGACCGAGAGGCCGAGCAACCGACCGGCCGCGCTCGCGCTGGTGATGACGGCATCGGCGCCGGACTGCCGCAACAGCGGCGCGTTCTCCTCCTCGCGCACCGCGGCAACGATCTTGGCGGTGCGGTTGAGCTGGCGCGCGGTCAGCGCGACCAGCACCGCCGTGTCATCGCGCTGGGTCGCGATGACTATCTGGCGGGCGCGCTGAAGCTCCGCGCGCAACAGCACGTCACTGCGCGTCGCATCACCGACCACCCCCACATACCCCTCCGCGTTGGCCGAGTCGATCACCTTGCCGGAGGGGTCGACAATGACGATCCTGTCCTTCTTGAGCCCCGTGGCCCGGAGCGTCTGCAGCGCCGAACGCCCCTTGGTGCCAAAGCCGACGATGACGGTGTGGTCACGCAAGTTGGACCTCCAGCGATTCTGTCGCCACTCCTCCCGGGTGCGCTCGGCGAGCACCTCCAGAGTCGTGCCGACCAGGATGATCAGAAAGCAGACCCGCAGCGGTGTCACGAGCAGCACATTCACCAGCCGGGCGCTGTCGCTGTACGGGACGACATCGCCGTAGCCTGTCGTGGAGAGCGTGACGGTGGCGTAGTAGACGGCATCGAGGAAATCGACCGAGTCGTCCGCGTTGTCGTGGTAGCCCTCCCGGTCGACATAGACGATGAACACCGTCAGGGCGAGCACGAACAACGCCATCAGCAGCCGCCTGCTGACCTGGAGCAACGGCCGCTGGACCTTACGGCGCGGCAGCTTCACCCGGGCCGCGACCAGATGTTCCTCGGCCTGCCGGGCCATCGCGTCATGTCCGGGCAGTTTCACGTGAAACACCCGCCCTCGGCCGAAGCCATCCATGGCAGATCCAACACGTCCAGCTCCTCACCACGCCGAGCCCCACCGGGCCGCACAACCGCCAGTCCATCGGCGACCGCGATACCCCGCAGCATGGCAGGGCCGCTGAAACGCAGGGGCACGAGCCCCTCGTCGCGATGCACGACGGGCACCAGGCGCGTGTCATGCGGATGGCCCTTGACCGCATCCCGCAGCTGTGCGCGGTACGGATCCCGGGCCGGCCGCCCCGACAGCGTCCGCAGAAGCGGCTCGGCGAGCGTCAGCAGTCCGGAGACCGCTGCAAGGGGATTGCCGGGCAGCCCGACAAGATGGCGCCCTCGGTCCAGCCGGGCCAGCAGCATGGGGTGACCGGGCCGTACGGCGACGCCGTCGACCAGCAGCTCCGCCCGCAGCTGGGACAGCACCGGGTGGACGTGGTCCACGGGCCCACCGGCCGTACCCCCCGTGGTGATCACCAGCTCCGCCGCCGACCGGGCGACCGCGCGCCGCAGGTCGTCCGCCGTGTCGCCGATCCGGCGGGTGGCGATGACCTCGGCGCCCAGCGAACGCAGCCAGGGCGCGAGCATCGGCCCCAGCGCGTCCCGGATCAGCCCGTCATGGGGCAGCCCCCGCGAGAGCAGTTCATCGCCGAGGACCAGCACCTCGACGCGTGGTCGCGGAACGGTCGGCAGCTCGTCGTACCCGGCCGCCGCCGCGAGGCCCAGGACCGCGGGGGTCACCAAGGAGCCGGCGGGCAGCAGCGGATCTCCCGACCGGCACTCCTGACCGCGCGGCCTGATGTCCTGGCCATGGGTCACCTCGCGCTCGGCGTGGAGATGACCGGTCCGGTCCGTACGCGCGTGCTCGGCGCGGATCACTGCGGTGGCCTCGGGCGGGAGACGCGCGCCGGTGGCGATACGTACCGCGGCGCCGTCGGGCAGCGGGTCGCTCCTCTCGTGCCCGGCGAGAATTCCCCGGTCGTCGGGGACCGCGGCCCCGGCCGAGCCCGGCCGAGCCCGCGGCTCGTCCGCCTCCGCCACCGGCGCGGCGGGCTGGACGGGCTGTACCGTCCAGGGGCCTGGGCCCGAGACGGCCCAGCCGTCCATGGCGGAGGTGTCGAAGGGCGGCAGATCGGTGAGCGCGGTCAGGGGCTCCGCGAGGGCGTGGCCCAGCGCCTGGTCGAGCGGCACCCGGCGGGCGCGGGCGACCGGGTCGGACCGTACGGCACGGGCGGCAAGCGTCCGGGCCGCGTCCCACGAACGGCGCGGACGGCCGCAGCCGGTCGCGGTGGCTCCACTACCGGCGGTTCCGGCCCCGGGGGCTCCGGCCTTGGGGGCTCCGGCGCTGGGAGTGCCCTGCCCCGCCGCCGTCGCTCGGCCGGTGCCGGAGGCTCCGGTGTTCCCTGCGCCGTGGGCCGCCGCCGCACCGGGCCCGCCCTCCGGGGCAGTGCCCGCCTCATGGCCGGAGCCGGCACCGAAGCCGGCTCCGGTGCCGGTCCCGGTGCTGTTCCCGGTGTCGGGGAGAGAGCCGGAGTCCGCGCCGTACCGCCGGCTCGCCCCCGAGCCCGTGCCGTCGTCCGGCCCGGTGCCTCGTCCCGGGCCGTACGTCGCGGCCGGCCGTCGGCCGACCAGGGCCAGTACGTCCTCGACCCCGTCGACCTCGCCGTCCTGGCCGGTCATCCTCGGCCGTCCTCCTTGGCCGCGGCACCGGCCCCGGGATCGGAACCGGTCCCTGGCCCGTCGGTGCCCTCTGCCTCCTCCGCCCAGCGCACGGCGAGTTCGGACGCCTTGCGCGCCGCCTCGGCGACCGCCGTGGGCCCGTCGCCGCCGGCCTTGGCCGCCGCGTAACCGACCAGGAAGGTCGTGAGCGGTGCGGCGGGCCGGGCGACACCGTGCGCGGCATCGCGGGCGAGATCGAGGAGGACACGGGTGTCGACATCCAGCTCGATGCCGAGTTCGTCCTTGACTGCGATGATCCATTCGTCCAGCACGATCCCATGCTCCCTGATGCGTGTGCGGGCTGCGGAGATGTCCAGCCAGGTGTCGCAGTCGAAGGACGCGAGCGGATCCGCGTCGATCCTGACCAGGTCCAGTTCGGCGGGCAGCAGGCGCAGCGGAAGCCCGCCCAGTCTCCCGTACTCCGTGGCCAGAAGGGCGAGTTCACGCCGGAGCGGCTCGGTGCGGTACGCGGCGACGAGCGGCTGGTCGCGGCCGTCGGGGTCGGTCAGCAGCGCGCCTTCCCGGCCCGACGAGCCGATCGCCGCGACCAGCCGTTCCACGGTCGGCGTCGCCAGGAAGGGCAGGTCGGCCGAGAGCACGAGCACGACCGGGGCGTCCACGCACCGCACCCCCGCGTCGAGCGCCGCCAGCGGTCCGCCGCCGGGCGGCTGCTCGCGGGCCCAGCGAACCGGCCGTGCCGTGGGTCGCCGGCCGCCCACGACGACCGTACGGGAGGCACCGGCACAGGCGGCGAGCACTCGGTCGAGCAACGCCCGGCCCCCTACCCGGACTCCGGGCTTGTCGACCCCGCCGAGCCGTTTCGCGGCCCCTCCGGCGAGCACGATGGCGTCATACGCGGTCATGCCAGAAGTATCGCCGCGCGGAGCCGTGCGAAGCACACGAGGTCGGCCCGTGACAGCGGGAGCGTGGGAGCCCCGGCCGGGACACGGTCGTGCGTCAGCGGCCGGTCCGGGAGAGGACCGACCGCGGCGACAGGGTCACCGGGGCACGCACCGTACGACGACGAGGATGACGCGCCCGCGGATCGGCCGAGCCCGGCCCCTTGCCCACCCGCGCGTCAGGGCCCCGTCCGGTTGCCATGCCCTTCGCGGGCCACAGCGAGCGCGCCGCCATGCGACCGTGGCTCGAAGCGAGCGTGTCACAGCGACCGCAGCAGCACCGCCGGCTGTTCCACACAGTCGGCCACATGACGCAGGAAACCGCCCGCCGTACCGCCGTCGCAGACGCGGTGGTCGAACGTCAGCGACAGCTGGACGACCTGACGCACGGCCAGCTCACCGTCATGGACCCATGGTTTCGGCACGATCCGGCCGACCCCGAGCATCGCCGCCTCGGGGTGGTTGATGATCGGGGTGGAGCCGTCGACGCCGAACACCCCGTAGTTGTTGAGCGTGAACGTGCCGCCCGCCAGATCGCCCGGCGCCATCCTGCCGACCCGCGCGGCCTCCGTCAGTCGGGCGATCTCGGCGCTCAGGGACTCCACGGAACGGTCATGCGCGTCCCGTACGACGGGCACGACGAGCCCCCGGTCGGTCTGTGCGGCGAAGCCCAGGTGCACCTCGGGCAGCCGCACGATCTCCCGCGCGGCCTGGTCCACCGTGGCGTTCAGCTCCGGGTGGCGCGCCAGCGCCGCCGTGCAGATCCGGGCCAGCAGCGCGAGGATCGAGATCTTCGGCCCCCCGGCCGCGTTCATCGCCGTGCGAACCGCCATCAGCTCCGTGGCGTCCGCGTCGACCCAGCAGGTCGCGTCCGGGATCTCGCGGCGACTGCGCGCGAACTTCTCGGCGGCCGCCCCCGCCACGCCGCGCAGCGGCACCCGTACCACGCCCGCGCGCGCGGCGGCACCCGCGACGGGACGGAAGGACTCGGCCCGGGCGGCCTCCACCGGCACGGACTCGGCAGGTGTGGGACCGGCGGACACGGACTGGGCGGACACAGGCCCGGCAGACCCGGATCCGGCCGTCCGCGCGTCCGCCACTTCGGTCCGCAGGGCGGCCCGCTCGACGTCGGAGCGCATGATCAGGCCGTCCCGACCCGTGCCGGTGAGTGCTCGCAGATCGACCCCGCGCTCCCGGGCCAGCCGGCGGACCAGCGGCGAGACGACCGGGACCGGCCCCTGAGCGGCCCCGTTCGCCTGCTCGACGCGCGCCCCGGAAGCGGCGGGCGCAGGCCTGCGGACCCGGCGCCTGCGTCCGGTGGGCGCGCCCGTGCCGTAGCCGACGAGCACGTTTCCCGACCTTCCGCCCCCGGCCGCTCCCCTGCCGGGCGCCGACCCGGGACCGGTGGGCGGGGGAGTCCGCGTCGCCGCCGACGGGCCGCTCCCCGCCGGATCCGGCCCAGGGCCGGCCGTCCGGCCGAGGTCCCCCGCTCCGGGTCCGCTCCTTGACGAACCTGACGGGCCCGCCGCACCTGATGGACCTGGCGGGGACTGGTCCGACGGGCCCGACCGGCCCGGCGGCCCCACGGCCGGCAAGGGGACCTCGGCCGGATCCGATGCCCCGACGGCCACGGTCAGCAGCGGCGCGCCGACCGGCAGGTCCGAGCCCTCCTCGCCGAAGCGGGCCGTCACGACACCCCCGTAGGGGCAGGGGACCTCCACCATGGCCTTGGCCGTCTCGACCTCGACCACCGGCTGGTCCACGGTGACGACGTCCCCCACGGCCACCAGCCAGCGGACGATCTCCGCCTCGGTCAGTCCCTCCCCGAGGTCCGGCAGTTTGAATTCCAGCACCTGGGCCATCAGCTCTCCGTCTCCCACTGGAGCCGCGCTACCGCGTCCAGCACCCGGTCCACTCCCGGAAGATGGTGCCTCTCCAGCATGGGCGGCGGATAGGGAATGTCGAATCCGGCCACGCGCAGGACCGGCGCTTCCAGGTGGTGGAAGCACCGCTCGGTGACCCGGGCGGCGATCTCCCCGCCGGGTCCGCCGAAGCCGGTGGACTCATGGACGACCACCGCCCGTCCCGTGCGCCGCACGGACGCCGTGACCGTCTCGTCGTCGAACGGCACCAGCGAGCGCAGGTCGACCACCTCCAGATCCCAGCCCTCGGCACGGGCCGCGTCCGCCGCCTCCAGGCAGACCGGCACGGAAGGACCGTACGTGATCAGCGTGGCGCTCGTGCCCGGGCGGCGTACGACAGCCCGGCCGATCGGCTCCACCGGCTCCGGCGCCTCCGGCGACCACGTGGCCTTCGACCAGTAGAGCCGCTTCGGCTCCAGGAAGACCACCGGGTCGTCGGAGGCGATCGCGGCCCTCAACAGCCCGTACGCGTCACCGACCGTGCCCGGGGTGACGACGTGGAGGCCGGGCGTCGCCATGTAGTAGGCCTCGGAGGAGTCGCTGTGGTGCTCGACCCCGCCGATACCGCCGCCGTAGGGCACCCGGACGGTGACCGGCAGCGGCATCGCGCCGCGCGTGCGGTTGCGCATCCGGGCCACATGGCTGATCAGCTGCTCGAACGACGGGTAGGCGAAGGCGTCGAACTGCATCTCCACGACCGGCCGCAGACCGTACATCGCCATGCCGACCGCCGCCCCCAGGATGCCGGCCTCGGCGAGCGGCGTGTCCGTGCAGCGGTCGTCACCGAACTCGGCGGCCAGGCCGTCGGTGATCCGGAAGACCCCGCCCAGCGTGCCGATGTCCTCGCCGAGTACGTGCACGGACGGGTCCTCGCGCAGGGCGTCGCGCAGGGCGCGCCGGAGGGCCTCCGCCATGGTGGCGGGCTTCGCCGCGACCGTGGTCATGGCCGCTCACCCGCCCCTGCGCCGCCTGTCCCGCCCGGCACACCCGGACCGCCCGACGGGCTCGTCTGCCCCGGTCCTTCCGACGGCTGTGCGGCGTCCGGGAGCCCGGCCTCGGCCTCCGACTCGGCCTCCGCCTCCGCCGCCAGTTCGGCACGGAGCTGGTCCGCCTGCTCGCACAACTGGCTGGTCGGTGTGGCGTAGACGTAACCGAAGAGGTCCGCGGGGTCGAGCGCGGGCTCCGCGTTCATCCTGTCCCGCAGCCGCGCCGCCATCTCCTCCGCTGCCTCGGCGGCCCGCTCGACGCCCCTCCGGTCGAGCAGCCCCCGGCCGGTCAGCTCGCGCTCGAGGAGCAGAACGGGGTCGTGCGCCCGCCACATCTCGACCTCCGCCTCACTCCGGTAGCGCGAGGCGTCGTCGGCGTTCGTATGCGCGTCGATCCGGTAGGTGACGGCCTCCACCAGCGTCGGCCCCGCACCGCGCCGGGCACGGGCCAGGGCCTCGCCGAGCACCGTGTGCACGGCGAGCGCGTCGTTCCCGTCCACCAGCCGGCCCGGCATGCCGTACCCGACGGCCTTGTGGGCCAGGGAGGGCGCGGCGGTCTGCTTGGCGAGCGGCACGGAGATGGCGAAGCCGTTGTTCTGCACCAGGAAGACGACCGGGGCCCGCCAGACGGCGGCGAAGTTCAGGGCCTCGTGGAAGTCCCCCTCGCTCGTGCCCCCGTCGCCCACCAGGGCGAGCGCGACGACGTCGTCCCCCTTCAGGCGCGCGGCGTGTGCCAGGCCGACGGCATGCGGCAGCTGAGTGGCGAGCGGCGTGGACAGCGGGGCCACCCGGTACTCGTACGGGTCGTAGCCGGAGTGCCAGTCTCCGCGCAGCAGCGTCAGCGCCCGTACGGGATCGAGCCCGCGGGCCACGAGCGCGAGCGTGTCCCGGTAGCTGGGGAAGAGCCAGTCCCGCTCGCTCAGGGCCAGCGCCGCGGCGATCTGACACGCTTCCTGGCCGGTGCTGGACGGATAGACCGCGAGCCTGCCCTGCCGGGTGAGGGCCGTCGCCTGCGTGTTGTAGCGCCGGCCGCGGACCAGCTCCCCGTACAGCCGCAGCAGCAGTGCGGGGTCCGCCCCGGCCGCCGCGTCCGTGCCCAGGACACGGAACGGCTCGGCATCGGGCAGCAGCGGCGCGGGGTCGGTACGCGGACGCCAGGCCGGTGGCGGGGTGGGCCGGTGGGCGTCGGTGCCGGGCGGTTCCTGGACCGGCGTACTGCTCTTCTTCACGCGTGCACCTCCTCGTGGGAGCGGGCGAGCGGGGTGCCGGACACGGCACGCCTTCCCTAACGATTGTTCGGTCGGCGACGCATTTTGGCTACAGGCGGCCTCAGCCTGTGGACAAACGGTTCTCCACAGCCTGGTATGGACTCAGCCCGTCCATGCCGGTGAGGCGGGGGGACAGGAGCGCTGAACAAATGGCCACGGACCGTGTCGACGCCCGGACGGGCGGTGGTGGTCACGGCGGCGCCGAGCCGGACGGGCCCGGCGGCGGCGCCGGGCCCGTCCCGCCACCGCGTCAGCTGGACGCCATCGACCGTGACATCCTCCGTATCCTCCGGACGGACGGCCGGGCCTCGATACGGTCCGTGGCCGAACGCGTCCACGTCTCCCGGGCCAACGCCTACGCCCGGATCAACCGGCTCATCGACGACGGCGTGATCCGGGGCTTCGGCGCCAGGATCGACCACGAACGCGCGGGGCAGGGCGCCTCCGCCTACATCACCCTCAAGATCGTGCAGAACTCCTGGCGCACGGTGCGCGAACAGCTCCAGGAGCTGCCGGGCGCCGCCCACATCGCGCTCGTCAGCGGGGACTTCGACGTACTGCTCCTGGTGCACACCCCCGACAACCGCACCCTTCGGGAACTGGTCCTGACCAGGATCCAGGCCATCCCCGAAGTGCTGTCGACGCGGACGCTCCTGGTGTTCGAGGAGACCGACCTCGACCCGGGAGCGGACGCCGGCCCCGCTCTGTGACGGCCTTCCGGCCCCCGGCCTACAGGCCCGGTCCCGCGCGCAGGCCGTCGAAGGCCATCCGTACGACCGTGTCCGCCACCTGCGCCCGGTCGTGGCCGCCGGCCGCCTGCGGCCGATACCACTCCACCAGGGAGTTGACCATCCCGAAGAGCAGCCTGGTCGCCAGTCTGGTGTCCAGGTCGGCCCGCAGGTCGCCGTCTGCCGCCGCCGCCCTGATCAGCTCGGCGACCCGGTGGTCGAACTCCCGGCGCCGCTCCAGGGCCCAGCGCTCGGTCCGCGTATTGCCCCTGACCCGCAGCAGCAGCGTCACATAGGGCAGCTCGGCCATCAGCACCTCGACCGTACGCCGGGTCACGTACTCGACCCGTGCGACAGCCCGGCCGCGCGTCGCCCCTTCCTCCTCGAGGATCCCGAAGAGGCCGTCCAGGGCACGGCTGACGGCCCGCCGCAGCAGCTCCTCCTTGCCCACGACATGGTGGTATATCGAGGACTTGGAGATGCCCGCCGCCTTGGACAGGTGCTCCATGGACGTGCCGTCGTAGCCCCGCTCGTTGAAGACCTGGACCGCGACGGCCAGCAGCGTCTCGGGCGTATAGGTGTCGCGTTTGGCGGTGGTCATGTCGCGTCGTCCTCCTGGGCGGCGGCCAGACGGCACAGCGCCTGGGAAGGGGCGTAACGGCCCGTCGGGTACTCGTCGTGCAGGCGGTACAGCGTGTCCCGCACCCACCGGTGGCCGAGTTCCGCGGCCCAGTCCAGCGGGCCCCGCGGATAGTTGACTCCGAGCCGCATCGCCGTGTCGATGTCCTCGGCCGTCGCGACCCCGCGCGCTGCCGCGTCGAGCGCGAAGTCGGCCAGCATCGCGACCGTACGGGCGACGATCATGCCGGGCACGTCGGCGATCACGCTCACGTCCTTGCCCAGCGCCTGGAAGAGGCCCACGGCCTCCGCCCTGCCCTTGTCGTCGACGGAGGCGGCGGGGGCGAGCGCGATCCGGCCGGCGGTGCGGTAGTCCAGTGCCAGGTCGAAGTGGACGACGGGCATGTCGGCCTCGTCGGCTGCCGTACCGTCCGCCAGGAACAGCCGCGTCCCGCTGGGGAGTTCGATCCAGCCGGGATGCCCCGGCACGGCACCGTCCCCCCGTACGACCTCGACGCCTGCCTCCTCGATCAGGCCCGGCAGGGTGTCCGCCGCGAAGAGTTCGCCGTGGACGCCGACGGACGCGGGCGCGGGACAGGGCTCCGCCGTGTGCGGTCGCCCGTCCACGTTCCCGGGCCCGGCCCCGCCGTCGCCCGCGTTTCCGCTTCCGCGCACGGCAGGGCCGCCGTCGCCGTACGCGTACCAGCCCCGGCCCGTCTTGCGGCCGAGGCGTCCCGACTCGACCAGCCTGCGCTGGGCGAGCGACGGCGTGAACCTGACGTCCTGGAAGAAGGATTCCCATACGGACCGGGTGACGGCCTCGTTGACGTCCTGACCGATCAGATCGGTGAGCTCGAAAGGGCCCATCCGGAAGCCGCCGCTCTCCCGCAGGACGGCGTCGATCGTGGCCGGGTCCGCGGCCCGTTCCTCGTACAGGCGCAGCGCCTCGGCGTAGAAGGGGCGGGCGACGCGGTTGACGACGAAGCCGGGGGTGTCCGCGCAGCGCACGGGCGTCTTGCCCCAGGCCCTGGCCGTTCCGTAAGCACGGGCGGCGGCCGCCTCGTCGGTCGCGAACCCGCTGACGACCTCCACGAGGGGCATCAGCGGCGCCGGGTTGAAGAAGTGCAGCCCGACGCAACGGCCCGGCCGGCGCAGCGGTCCGGCCACGGCGGTGACGGAGAGCGAGGAGGTGTTGGTCGCGAGCAGGCAGTCGTCCGCGACGATGTCCTCCAGAGCGGCGAACAGTTCCTGTTTGACCGACAGCCGCTCCAGCACGGCCTCGACGACGAGCGCGGCATCGGCCAGCCCGGCGAGGCCGGCGGCCGGGTGGAGCCGGGCCAGGGCGGCGTCGCGGCCGGCCGCGTCGAGCCGGCCCTTCTCGACCAGACGGCCGAGGCGGCCGGCGATGGCGGTGGCGGCCTGTTCCGCGCGACCGGGCACGGCGTCGTGAAGCCGAACGGGATGGCCGGCGGCCAGCGCCACCTGGGCTATCCCCTGTCCCATCGTCCCGGTGCCGACAACCGCGACGACACGGTCGGACTCGATCGCTGTGCCGGCCCTTGCTGTCATGGCCGCCATCCTCCCGTATGAGTGAACCACGCGTGTGAGTGCCCGGACGGAGACGGTCCGGACCCCGTCGCCCCTGCCTCCCGCATGGCCTGGGCGTCCCCGGGCCGGTTGTCCACAGGTTGACCGGACCCTCTTGTCCCGACCGATCGTTCGGTTACTCTAACTCTGTCGGCCCGTAGATGTCTTCGTCCCTGTCCCAGCCCCAGCTCGACGAGGAGTTGGTCCCTCATGACCGCCCGGCTCAGCCCCCAGCAGCTCTCCGAGAAGCACCGGCCCACGCTCGACCGCGCGCTGGAGACGATCCGCACCCGCGCCTACTGGTCACCGCACCCCGAACACCCGAAGGCGTACGGGGAGAGCGCGCCGGCGGACGGGCTCGCCGCCTTCCAGGCCCTGCGCGGGACCCGCTTCGAGCTGGACCAGCCGGGTACGGACGGCTGGACGGGCGGCGAGGTCTCGCCGTACGGCCCGGCGCTGGAGATCGAGTACCCCCACGCGGACCCGGACGTCCTGCTCCCCGCGATGCGTGCGGGCATGGCCGCCTGGCGTGACGCGGGACCCGAGACCCGGGCGCTGGTCTGCCTGGAGATCCTGGCCCGGATCAGCGCCCGCACGCACGAGTTCGCGCACGCGGTGATGCACACGAGCGGGCAGGCGTTCATGATGGCGTTCCAGGCGGGCGGCCCGCACGCCCAGGACCGCGGCCTGGAGGCGGTGGCCTACGCGTACGCGGAGCAGACCCGTACGCCCGGCGCCGCCGACTGGTCCAAGCCGCAGGGCAAGCGCGATCCGCTGCGGCTGCGGAAATCCTTCATCGCCGCGCCGCGCGGTGTCTCCCTGCTGATCGGCTGCAACACGTTCCCGACGTGGAACGGATACCCGGGCCTGTTCGCCTCGCTGGCCACGGGTAACGCGGTGCTGGTCAAGCCGCACCCGCGGGCCGTGCTGCCGCTGGCCATGACGGTCCGGGCGGCCCGTGAGGCGCTGGCGGAGGCCGGCTTCGACCCCAACCTGGTCGCGCTGGCCGTGGAGCGGCCGGGCGAGGGGATCGCCGCCTCGCTGGCGCTGCGGCCGGAGGTCAGGATCGTCGACTACACCGGGTCCACCGCCTTCGGCGACTGGCTGGAGACGCACGCCCGCCAGGCCGTGGTCCACACGGAGAAGGCCGGCGTCAACACGGTGGTCGTCGATTCCACCGACGACTACAAGGGGATGCTCGCCAATCTCGCCTTCTCCCTGTCCCTCTACAGCGGCCAGATGTGTACGACCCCGCAGAACCTGCTGATCCCCCGGGACGGCATCACGACGGACGTCGGGGAGAAGTCCTACGACGAGGTCGTGGCCGATCTCGCGGCCGCGGTGGACGGGCTGCTGGGGGACGACGCCCGGGCGAACGGGCTGCTGGGGGCGCTGGTCAATCCGGACGTGAAGGCCCGGCTGGAGGGCGCGGCCGACTTCGGGGACGTGGCTCTCGCCTCCCGTGAGATCACCCACCCGGATTTCCCCGATGCCGTGGTCCGCACGCCCGCGCTGGTGAAGGCGGACGGTGCCCGTAAGGTCTGGGAGAAGTCCGGGGAGGGCGAGGGGACCGGAGGCGGCGCGGAGGTGCCCTATCTCTCCGAGTGCTTCGGTCCGGTGTCCTTCGCGGTCGCGGTGGACTCGACACGGGACGCGCTCGACCTGCTGCGGCGGACGATCCGGGAGAAAGGGGCGATGACCGTCGGCGCGTACACGACCTCGCCGGAGACGGAGCGCGCGCTCGAGGAGGTCTGTCTGGAAGAGTCCGCGCAGCTCTCGCTGAATCTGACGGGCGGGGTGTATGTGAACCAGACGGCGGCGTTCTCCGACTTCCACGGCACCGGCGGCAACCCGGCGGCGAACTCGGCCCTGTGCGACGCGGCGTTCGTGGCGAACCGCTTCCGGATGGTGGAGGTCCGCCGCCCGGAATGAGGCCGCACGAACGGAGGGCACCGGAACGGGAGCAGGTCCCGGTGCCCGGCCGGACGGCCGGTGGCGGTCGGAACGCCGGTGGCGGTCAGAGGGACGGTGGCGGTCAGAGGGACGGTGGCTCGGGGATGTCGGCGTATCGCTGCACCCAGGCGTGCATCGCGATCGCCGCCGCCGCGCCCGCGTTGATCGAGCGGGTCGAGCCGAACTGGGCGATCGAGCAGACCATCGAGGCGTGCTCGCGCGCCTCCTCGGTGAGCCCCGGGCCCTCCTGCCCGAAGAGCAGCACACACCGGCGCGGCAGCTCGGTGCGTTCGAGGGCCACGGCGCCCGGCAGGTTGTCGATACCGATGATCGGCAGCCCTTCCGCCGCCGCCCAGGCCGTCAGCTCGGCGGTGCCGGAGTGGTGGCGTACCTGCTGGTACCGGTCGGTGACCATCGCACCGCGCCGGTTCCAGCGCCGTCTGCCGACGATGTGGATCTCCTTGGCGAGGAAGGCGTTGGCGGTCCGGACGACCGAGCCGATGTTGAAGTCATGGCTCCAGTTCTCCACCGCCACATGGAAGTCGTGCCGCCGGGTGTCCAGGTCCGCGACGACCGCCTCGCGCGTCCAGTACCGGTAGCGGTCGACGACATTGCGCCGGTCGCCGTGCGCCAGCAGTTCCGGGTCGTACCGCTCGTCCTCGGGCCAGGGCCCCGGGTGCGGGCCGACGCCGACCTCGGGGGTGAAGCCCTCGTCGTACTGCGTCGGCTCCGCGATCCCGGTCCGCACCGTCTTCCGCGCCCGGGTCACGGTGGTGCCGGTCGCGCCGATCTCACTGGTGTCACCGGCCGGCCCGGTCTCGTCGGCCGCGCCCGCCGGCCCGGCCACACCGGCCACCGCTGGTCTCTCACTGCTCACCCGACGAGGGTACGGGGACCCGTGGCGCCGGTGCCCCTCCGCTCTTCGGTACCGGCCGCCACGGCCGGGCCGCGACCCGGCCGCCGAGCCACAGCAGGAAGCCCGTGGGCAGGAACACCGCGTCCGCCGTGATCATGGCGAGAGAGAAGAAGGGCAGTCCGAGCAGGACGGCGATGCCCAGGTGCTCCAGCATCATGACGACGAGCAGCACGTTCTTGACCCGCCGGTTCAGGAGCGCGAAGGGGAAGGCCACCTGCACCGCGACCGTGCCGTAGGTCAGCAGCAGCACCACGATGCCGTTGGCCGCCAGGAGATCGGAGAGGCCGGGCCACGGGGAGAAGTAGTCCAGCTTCAGCGGGTAGTACAGGGCGGTGCCGTCCTGCCAGCGGGAGCCCTGGATCTTGTACCAGCCGGCCGTGGCGTAGATCAGGCAGACCTCGGCCATGATCACGAGGAGCGCGCCGTTGTGCAGGATGTTGGCGAGCACGTCCAGCAGGGCGCGTGCCTCGCCCGTCGGGCCCCGGCGGTTCGCGAGCCACCACAGCCCCTGCGCGGCCCACATGCCCCAGCACAGAACGAGCAGCCACACCTCGACGGTCACCCCGTCGGTCACCGTACCGACGAGGAGGGGAACGGCCATGACGCCCCAGAGGACCGGTCCGACCCGGTCCCGTACGGGAGCGGTGGCGGCCCGCGCGGCGGTGGCGGCGCGCCGGGCGTCCAGCGACCACACCCGGCCGCAGCGCGTCAGCACGAGATAGATCGCCATCAGATGGACGACGTTGTCCCCGCCGTCGCCCACGAAGATGCTGCGGTTCTGGAGCGACAACACCCCGAGCATGAAGATCACGGACATCGTGCGGGTGCGCCAGCCGAGCATCAGCAGCGCGCTGGACAGCACGGCCACGGCGAACACCGCCTCGAACCAGACCGCGCTGTCCGACCACATGAGCGCGGTGAAGGCGTGGTTCCGCGCGATCAGCTGCCGCGCCATGTCCCAGCTCCACGGACCGTCCGGCCCGTACAGCTCCCCGCGGTGAGGCACCTCACGCAGCAGGAACAGCAGCCAGGTACCGGCGAAGCCGATACGGAGGACGGCGCTCTGGTACGGCCCGAGGGCGGTGGCCGTGACGCGCTGGAGGGCGTGCGCCGCCCGCCGGCGGCCGGTGGCCCCCAGGCTCGTGAGCGACGGAGGCGGAACGGACGGGGACGGGAACGGCGCGGACGGGTGGGGATCCGGGGAGCCGGATCCGGGCGGGTTCACGTCCGAGAGGCGGGGGGCTGGCACCGGGCCGGGGCCCGGCGTGACGTGCTCGCTCACTCGCGGCTTCCCTCCGCACGGCCGTCACGGGCCCCCTCGGGGAGATCCGCCGACGTCACCGTCCACCAGGACAAGGTCCGGTAGTACGGCCGCGTCCGCGCCTTCTCGTCGCTCCAGGGAGGCGGGGCGACGGCGGTCGTGACGGACCTGATCTGCACCCTCGCCGGCCGCCCGCCCAGCTCGCGGTCCGCCAGACGCAACAGCACCATGCGGCGAACGTAGCTCTCCGAGAGCCGCCCGCGCAGGCCGTTGGGCCGTTCCTCCTCGTCGTGCGAGCCGATGTAGAAGTCCCAGCCCCGGCGCAGGGCGTTCTGGTTGGCATGGCTGGGCAGCAGACTGCCCTGGATCGCCGCGCCGTCCTCGGCCGAGAGGTCGATCCAGCCGGTGGTCCGCAGCGCTCCGTCGGAGTCCGCGACCTCGGCACGCGCCTGGACCGCGATGTTCGACTGGACGGGGTTGGGCGCGAAGAGCTTCCAGTTCTGCTCGAACTCGGGATAGACCCAGTCGTCGACGGCCTCGTCGTACTGCTTGCTGGCCGTGTTCGACGGGGCGACGTGCAGGAACACCATCCCCAGGTGCACACAGGCCACTACCCCGACGGCCGCGAGCGCGACGGCTGCCACCGCCTGGCCACGGCGTGAGAGACCGGCTATGCCGACGCCGGGCGGCACCCCGGCGCTCCCGCCCTGGTGGTCGTACGTATCCATGCCGTCCCGATCCCCGCCGGTAGCCCGTCAGTTATCCACAGGGTTGACACCCTACGGTCCGCCGCCACACCATTGAAGCCGACGAACCGAACGATCGGTCGGTGGACAGGGGGTCCCGGATGACGACGGTGGAGGCGTTCCAGGCAGCGTTCGACGCCGCCGTGGCCGCTGACGAGCGCATCGAGCCGCGCGACTGGATGCCGGAGGCGTACCGCGCCTCGCTGGTCCGGCAGATGGCGCAGCATGCCCATTCCGAGATCATCGGCATGCAGCCGGAGGCGAACTGGATCACGCGCGCCCCCTCGCTGCGCCGCAAGGCGATCCTGATGGCCAAGGTGCAGGACGAGGCGGGCCACGGCCTGTATCTGTACAGCGCGGCGGAGACCCTCGGGACGAGCCGCGAGGAGCTGCTGGACAAGCTGCACACGGGTCGGCAGAAGTATTCGTCGATCTTCAACTACCCCACGCTGACCTGGGCGGACGTCGGCGCGATCGGCTGGCTGGTGGACGGCGCGGCGATCACGAACCAAGTCCCGCTGTGCCGCTGCTCGTACGGGCCGTACGCCCGGGCGATGGTCAGGATCTGCAAGGAGGAGTCCTTCCACCAGCGCCAGGGGTACGAGCTGCTGCTGACGCTGAGCAAGGGCACCCCGGCCCAGCACGAGATGGCGCAGGACGCGGTGAACCGCTGGTGGTGGCCGTCACTGATGATGTTCGGCCCGCCGGACGACGCGTCGGCGCACTCCGCGCAGTCCATGGCCTGGAAGATCAAGCGCCATTCCAACGACGAGCTGCGCCGGCGCTTCGTGGACATCTGCGTCCCCCAGGCCGAGTCCCTCGGTCTGACCTTGCCGGACCCGGACCTCCGCTGGAACGAGGAGCTGGGGCGGTACGACTTCGGACCGATCGACTGGAGCGAGTTCCAGCAGGTGCTGAAGGGCAACGGGCCCTGCAACGAGCAGCGGCTCGACCGGCGCCGCCGGGCTCACGAGGAAGGGGCCTGGGTCCGGGAGGCGGCGGCCGCGTACGCCACGAAGCACGGTGCGCGCCCCGGCCGGCCGAGCGACCACCCGCCGGAGGAAGAGACCGGGACGCGGGCGGAAGAGACGGGAACGCAAGTGGAGGCGGCGGTATGAGCGACTCGGGCGACTGGCCGCTGTGGGAGGTCTTCGTGCGCTCCCGCCGGGGGCTGTCCCACACCCACGCGGGAAGTCTGCACGCACCGGACGCGGAGATGGCGCTGCGTAACGCCCGGGACCTGTACACCCGGCGCAACGAGGGCGTGTCGATCTGGGTGGTGGAGTCCTCTGCGATCACGGCCACCTCACCCGACGAGAAGGACCCGTTCTTCGCCCCGGCCGCCGACAAGCCGTACCGGCACCCGACGTTCTACGAGATCCCCGAGGGGGTGAAGCACCTGTGACCGCCCCCTGGCACAGCGCGGCGCTGGCGCTCGGTGACGACGCCCTGGTGCTCTCGCACCGGCTGGGGGAGTGGGCGGGCCGGGCCCCGGTGCTGGAGGAGGAGGTCGCGCTCGCCAACATCGCGCTGGATCTGCTCGGCCAGGCCCGGATCCTGCTCTCCCTCGTCGGTGACGAGGACGAGCTGGCCTATCTGCGCGACGAACGGTCCTTCCGCAACCTGCACCTGGTCGAGCAGCCGGGCGGCGACTTCGCCCACACGATCGCCCGCCAGCTCTACTTCTCCACCTACCAACGGTTCCTGTACGAGCGACTCGCCTCGTCCGACAGCGAGTTCACCGCGCTCGCGGCCAAGGCCGTCAAGGAGGTCGCCTACCACCAGGACCACGCCGAGCACTGGACACTACGGCTCGGGGACGGCACGGCCGAGAGCCATGAGCGGATGCGGCGGGCCTGCGAGGCGCTGTGGGCGTTCACCGCCGAGATGTTCCAGCCGGTCGAAGGGCTGGACGCCGTCGACTTCCGGGCGCTGGAAGAGCGGTGGCTCGATTCCGTCGCCTCCGTGCTGGAGAGGGCGACGCTGACCGTGCCGGACGGACCGCGCTCCCGGGCCTGGACGGCCGGCGCGGGCCGACAAGGGCTGCACACCGAGCCGTTCGGCCGGATGCTCGCCGAGATGCAGCACCTGCACCGCAGCCACCCGGGTGCGTCATGGTGACCGGCACAGGCACCGGCACCGGAACCGAGCCGGGGGCCGGGCGGACCGGAACCGGGACCAGGTCCGGGCTCCGGGCGGATCCCGTCACCGAGCCGAGCACCGGAACCGGACCCGCCGTCGAGTCCACCGTCCGGTCCGGTCCCGGGTCCGGTCCCGGGGCCGGGGCCGGGGCCGCCCCGGAGGCCGTCACCGGCACCGGTCGCCGCGAAGACGAGGCCCCGACGGCCCTGGAGGCCGAGCTGCGCCGGATCGCGGGCCGCGTGCCCGACCCCGAGCTGCCGGTGCTCACCCTGGAAGAGCTGGGAGTGCTGCGCGCGGTCCATGTCTCGGGGGCCGGGCGGGTCCGGGTCGAGCTGACCCCCACGTACACCGGCTGCCCCGCGATCGGGGCAATGTCCTCGGACATAGAGCGCGCGCTGCACGAGCACGGGGTGCCGGAGGTCACCGTCGTCACGGTCCTCGCCCCGGCCTGGTCGACGGACGACATCAGCGCCGAGGGCCGCCGCAAGCTCGCGGAGTCCGGCATCGCCCCGCCCCGCCCGTGCGGTACGGACGGCGCGGTCCCCCTGACGCTCTCGATCCGCTGCCCCCACTGCGGCTCGGCCGGCACGGAGCTCCTGAGCAGGTTCTCCTCCACCGCCTGCAAGGCGCTGCGCCGCTGCACGGCGTGCGGCGAACCCTTCGACCACTTCAAGGAGTTGTAGATGTTCCATCCGCTCCGGGTCAGTGAGGTCGAGCCGCTCACGGACGACGCGATCGCGGTCACCTTCGCCGTACCGCCCGAGCTGCGCGAAGCGTTCCGGCACACCCCGGGCCAGCACATCGCCCTGCGCCGCGCCGCCCCGGACGGGGAGATCCGGCGTACGTACTCGATCTGCGCCCCGGCCGGTCCCGAGCCGGTGCTCCGGGTGGGAATCCGGCTGATCGAGGGCGGCGAGTTCTCCACGTTCGCCTTCAAGGAGCTGGCCGTCGGCGACACGGTCGAGGTCATGGAGCCGACCGGCCGTTTCGTGCTGACGCCGCGCCCCGGACGCTTCGCCGCGATCGTGGGCGGCAGCGGGATCACGCCCGTGCTGTCGATGGCGGCCACGCTCCTGGCGCGCGAGGACACCGCCCGGTTCTGCCTCGTCCGGAGCGACCGTACGGTCGCCTCGACGATGTTCCTGGACGAGGTCGCCGACCTCAAGGACCGCTATCCGGACCGCTTCCAGCTGGTCAGCGTGGTCTCACGAGAGGAGCGGCAGGCGGGGCTGCCGTCGGGGCGGCTGGACCGGAACAGGCTGACGGCGCTGCTGCCCGCCCTGCTCCCGACGGCCGACGTGGACGGCTGGTTCCTCTGTGGCCCGCTCGGTCTGGTCGCCGACGCCGAACGGGCCCTGCGCGCTCTCGGCGTGCGCCGCGACCGGGTCCACCAGGAGATCTTCCATATCGACGAGGGAACGGCCGGCACCGCCGGCGCTCCGCCCGACGCCGTACGGGTACGGGCCCCGGCCCACAGCACCCTCACCGCGACCCTGGACGGCCGCTCCGGCACCTGGCCGGTCCGGGAGGGGGAGTCGCTGCTGGAGACGGTGGAGCGGGCCCGCGCGGACGCGCCGTACGCGTGCAGGGGCGGGGTCTGCGGAACCTGCCGGGCGTTCCTGGTCTCCGGTGCGGTCCGGATGGAGCGGAACTTCGCGCTGGAGCCGGACGAGACGGAAGCCGGCTATGTCCTGGCCTGTCAGTCCCGTCCGACCACGACCGAGGTGGAGCTGGACTTCGACCGCTGACGCCGCACGCCACCGCCGGTCACGGGCGGGCAGCCACGCCCCGCCACCGGCAGCGCTCCCGCCACGGACAGCACCCGCGCCACCGACAGCACTCCCGACACGCGCAGCACCACGGGAGGGCACCGGGCGTGTCAGAGGACGGCAGCCGGGCCACCGTCGTCCGTGACCATCGGACGCCCGGCGCCGTCCCACGCGAGCATCCCGCCGTCGACGTTCACCGCGTCGATCCCCTGCCGCACCAGATACTGGGTGACCTGGGCGGAGCGACCGCCGACCCGGCACATCACATAGGCCCGCCGGCCCCCTTCCACGGCCTCGGTCACCTCCGGGAAGCGGGCGGCGAAGTCACTCATCGGAATGTGCAGCGCCCCCTCCACATGACCGGCCGCCCACTCGTCGTCCTCCCGGACGTCCAGCACCAGAGCGTCCGCCGGAACCGCGGCGGCGTCGACTGCGGGCAGCGGGGCGAAATCCATGGGGTTCCTTCTCTCGTACGGATTCGGCGGCGAAACCCGAGTAGCGGGACCCGGCGGTGGACCGGACCGCGATGGCCGGACTCCGGCAGCCCGCCTTCCGGGCGCGCGGGGCTCGAAAAAACCTACTGCACCAGCCTGGCCAGTTCCGCCTCACGCTCGGAGACCTCGGCCAGCAACTGCTCGGCGATCTCCTCAAGCAGCCGGTCCGGGTCGTCAGGTGCCATCCTGAGCATCGCGCCGATCGCGCTCTCCTCCAGCTCCCGGGCCACCAGCGCCAGCATCTCCTTGCGCTGCGCCAGCCACTCCAGCCGGGCGTAGAGCTCCTCGCTCTCGCTCAGCCGGTCCGTACCCGGCACGGGCCCCGCCGCCCACTCCTCGGCGAGCTCCGTGAGCTGAGATCCGTCCCCACGGCCGTACGCGGCGTTGACCCGCGTCATGAACTCCTCGCGCCGGGCGCGTTCCGCCTCGTCGCGGGACAGGTCCGGGTGCGCCTTGCGCACCAGGTCGCGGTAGAGCTTGCGCACCTCGTCACTCGGCCGCACCCGCTGCGGCGGCCGCACCGGTTGGCCGGTCAGCATCGCGGCCGCCTCCTGCGACAGCCCGTCGGAGTCCAGCCAGTCGTGGAACAGCTCCTCCACCCCCGGCATCGGCTGCACGATCGCCCGCGCCTCCCGCGCCTTGCGCAGGTCCTCCGGATCCCCGGTCCTGGCCGCCCGTGCCTCGGCGATGAGCGCGTCGAGTTCGTCCAGCCGGGAGTACATCGGGCCCAGCTTCTGGTGGTGCAGCCGGGAGAAGTTCTCCACCTCGATCCGGAACGTCTCCACCGCGATCTCGAACTCGATCAGCGCCTGCTCGGCCGCGCGCACGGCCTTGTCCAGCCGGGCCTCCGGCCGCTCGGAGCCCGTCTCGTCCATCGCGTCCGTCGCGTCCGCCGGCGGGATGGCGTCCCGATCCGTCGACTCCCCCGCGCCGCCGGCCTGCCCGCCACCGATCCGCTCGCCGCCGGCCCGGTCCGCGCCGACACCCGCCGTCGCCGTGGCTTCCGCCGCACCGGGCATGTCCCGTACGTCTCCACCGGGCATGTCCCGCACGTCTCGTACGGCCTGTCGTACGTCCTGCTCGTCGTCGTTACGGATCGTCGGCTCCCCAGGGGCGTCGTACATCACCCGCCCAGCCTACGGGCGATCGCCACCGCCCCGGCCCCCGTCCCGCCGTCACACGCCGGTCTCGGCGGCGATCCGCCCGCTCCTGACGGCCGCGACCAGCGCCGCGTGGTCCGCCTCCGTACGGTCCGCGTACGCCACGGCGAAATCGCCCACGGCCTCGTCCAGTTCCTCGTTCTTGCCGCAGTACCCGGCGATCAGCCGCGGGTCCACGCTGTGCGCGTGCGCCCTGGCCAGCAGGGCGCCCGTCATCCGCCCGTAATCGTCCATCTGGTCCGCGGGCAGCGCCGCCGGGTCCACGCTCCCCTTGCGGTTCCTGAACTGCCGTACCTGGAACGGCCGGCCGTGGACCGTCGTCCAGCCGAGCAGGTTGTCGCTCACCACCTGCATCCGCTTCTGTCCCAGCACCACCCGGCGCCCCTCGTGCGCCACCTCCGGCGGCTCGAATCCGACGGCCGGAAGGTGGGGCAGCAGGACGGAGGGCCGCGCCTCCTTCACCTGGAGCACCAACGGCTCACCCCGGTGGTCGAGCAGCAGCACCACGTACGACCGCGTCCCGACGCTGCCCGTGCCGACCACCCGGAACGCCACGTCCTGGATCGCGTACCTCGCCAGCAGCGGCAGCCGGTCCTCCGGCAGAGTCCCCAGATACCCCTCCAGCGAGGCGGCGACCGCCGCGGCCTCCTCGTCGGACACCCGGCGCAGGACGGGCGGCGCGTCGACGAAACGCCGCCGCACCACGCCCGTACCACCCCCGCCACTTCCCGCCGCGCCGCCGCCCCGGGCCGCATCACCCGCCGCACCACCGGCCCCCGCCGCACCACCGCTCTCGTCGGCCACCGCCTCGGTGGACCTGGCGGCGAACCGCGCGCTCGTGTTCCTCCGGGCCTTCGCCGCGACCCGCTCCAGCGTTCCGGCGAGATCGCGCGCGTCGGCGTGCGAGACGAGTCCCTCGTCCGCGATCGCGTTCCACGCGTCCAGCGCGGGCAGCTTCGCCAGCAGCCGCATCGTGCGCCGGTACGACCCGACCGCGTCGCACGCGCCGCGGCGGCAGGTGTCCTCGTCCGCGCCCGCCTCCCGGCCCGCGAGCACCAGGGAGGTCGCGAGCCGCTTGACGTCCCACTCCCAGGGGCCGACCACCGTCTCGTCGAAATCGTTGAGGTCGATGACGAGCCGGCCGCGCGCGTCCCCGTAGAGGCCGAAATTCGCCGCGTGCGCGTCACCGCATATCTGCGCGCCCACGCCCGTGACTGCGGTGCCCGCCAGGTCGTGGGCCATCAGCCCGGCGGCGCCGCGCAGAAAGGCGAACGGTGTGGCGGCCATGCGCCCCACCCGTATCGGCGTCAGCTCGGCCACCCGGCCCCGGCTCGACTCCTCGACCGCCCGCACCGCGTCGGGCCGCCCGGCCGGAAACGCCACGCCGCCGTGCGCGGACCGCGGCACCCGCGCCCGCAGCGCCTTGCCCCGCTCCTTCGCGGCCCGCGCGCCCTCGGCGCGCGCGGCGAACCCGGGCACCACCGGAATACGTCCTGCCCCGGCCGACGGAGCCCTTCCCGCCGCCGCCGGCTCGTCCCCGACCTCGATCTCGACACGACCCATGGCGTGCCGCCTCCCCCCGTATTCGCGGTATTCGCGCCGCGGTACCTCGCGCGAGGCCCGTGAGACCAACAGTCGAATCAATCGTGAGATCAGCCCTCGGAACAGCCGTGGGAGCAGCCATGGGGCCAACCGCGAGATCAACCGGCTACGACGGTACTCCTGGCCCAGGACACCCCGGCTCCGCCTGTGGATAACCCTCCGCCGAGCCCCCGACGGCCGCCCGCACCGGGCCTCCGGCACCTGGCCGAAACCGACCCGTGCAATACCTCACAACTCACGGGTACGACGAAAAACGGGCCCCACCGAGACTTCCGTCTCCGGTGAAGACCCGTTCATCGGTTCTTCTCTGTGCGCGAGGGGGGAGTTGAACCCCCACGCCCTTTCGGGCACTGGAACCTGAATCCAGCGCGTCTGCCTATTCCGCCACCCGCGCATCGGGTGTGTCGTCCGGTGCTCCCACCTGCTGGTGTGTGCCCCTGGCGACATCCAGAACACTAGCACGCCGCCGAGGGTCCGTTCACATCCGTTCTCCGGGGCCCGGGGAAACGGAACGGGGAATCGGCCTCCACCGACCCGGTGCCGCCTGAGCATGCCCCGGGGTGCGGGACACTGGCGTGAGGCCGCCTCTACGATCCCGTGTGAGAGGTGACACTCATGGACGGGGCAGACAAGGGGAACCACCCGATTTCCCGGCGCGTGGATACGATCAGTAAGCAGTACCAGGACGGCAACGACGGAGGAGGTGCCCCATGGGAGTCATGAAGCGATTCGAACAGCGTCTCGAAGGTTTGGTCAACGGCACCTTCGCGAAGGTGTTCAAGTCCGAGGTCCAGCCCGTCGAGATCGCGGGTGCCCTCCAGCGTG
This sequence comes from Streptomyces hebeiensis, assembly GCF_052983195.1. Classification (NCBI taxonomy): domain Bacteria; kingdom Bacillati; phylum Actinomycetota; class Actinomycetes; order Kitasatosporales; family Streptomycetaceae; genus Streptomyces; species Streptomyces hebeiensis. The sequence goes on along the minus strand of NZ_CM129812.1, from coordinate 3,904,099 downwards.
AATGCGACAACAACGCAACGATCTGGAACCGCGACCGGACCGTGGTCCCCAATGACTTCATCGTGGAGCTGAGCACGCCCGACTACGAGCGCCTCAGCCCCTATTCCGGCCAGCTCGGCGACGAACTGGCCGGGCTGGTCCGCGACTACGCGAAGCAGCAGCGCTACACCTTCATGGGCCCCATCAAGGTCCATCTGGAGAAGGCCGACGACCTCGACACGGGCCTGTACCGGGTGCGCAGCCGCACCCTGGCGTCGAGTACGTCGCAGTCGCCCGGGGGCGCCCCCGAGGGTCCCGGCGGCCGGCCGGGCCCCTCCTCGCCCGCCCCCGGTGGCTACGGCTACCCGCCCGCCTCGGCGCCTCCCATGCCCGCCGGCCCGCCGCCCGGCGCCCGCGGTCCGGCCGCCGGACCGAGCGGCCCGGGTGCCGGCGCCCTGCCGAACAGCCAGGTGCGCCGCTGGATCGAGATCAACGGCACCCGTCACCAGATCTCCCGCGCCACGCTCGTCCTGGGCCGCAGCACGGACGCCGACGTACGGATCGACGACCCCGGTGTCTCCCGCCGGCACTGCGAGATCCGGACCGGTACGCCCCCGACCATCCAGGATCTCGGGTCCACCAACGGCATCGTGGTAGACGGACAGCACACCACCCGCGCTACGCTCCGCGACGGCTCGCGGATCGTCGTGGGCAACACCACCATCGTTTACCGGCAAGCCGAAGGGTGAAGCGGGGGCAATGTCAGAGCTGACCCTGACGGTCATGAGGCTGGGTTTCCTGGCCGTCCTGTGGCTGTTCGTCATCGTGGCCGTTCAGGTCATCCGCAGCGATCTGTTCGGAACGCGCGTCACGCAGCGCGGCTCACGCCGCGGGGCCGACACCCGCCCCCAGCAGAACCGCCAGGCCGCCGCCCCGCCGCAGCAGCGCCAGCAGCAGCCGGGCCGGCAGCGCCGGGGCGCGCCCACGAAGCTGGTCGTCTCCGAGGGTTCCCTCACCGGCACCACGGTGGCCCTCCAGGGGCAGACCATCACCCTGGGCCGCGCCCACGATTCGACGATCGTGCTGGACGACGACTACGCGTCCAGCAGGCATGCCAGGATCTACCCGGACCGGGACGGCCAGTGGATCGTCGAGGACCTCGGGTCCACCAACGGCACCTACCTCGACCGGACCCGGCTCACCAGCCCGACACCGATCGCGCCGGGCGCTCCGATCCGCATCGGCAAGACCGTCATCGAGCTGCGGAAGTAGTACGACAATGAGCGAGCGGAGCGAGCGAGCCGCGACGGTCCCCACCGCGGACCGCGGCAGGCTCCCGACCGGAGGGTGGGCAGTGTGGCACGAGACCGGCTGTACCCCGAGCCGACGGGCGAGGTGCGCATGAGTCTGTCTCTGCGTTTCGCCGCCGGATCGCACAAGGGCATGATCCGCGAGGGGAACGAGGACTCCGGCTACGCCGGTCCCCGCCTGCTGGCGATCGCCGACGGCATGGGCGGCCAGGCCGCCGGCGAGGTCGCCTCCTCCGAGGTGATCTCGACCCTGGTGCAGCTCGACGACGACGTACCGGGCTCCGACATCCTCACCTCGCTCGGTACGGCGGTGCAGCGCGCCAACGAGCAGCTGCGGGTGATGGTCGAGGAGGACCCCCAGCTGGAGGGCATGGGCACGACGCTCACCGCGCTCCTGTGGACCGGGCAGCGGCTCGGCCTCGTCCACGTCGGCGACTCCCGCGCCTATCTGCTGCGCGACGGGGTGCTGACCCAGATCACGCAGGACCACACCTGGGTGCAGCGGCTGGTCGACGAGGGCCGGATCACCGAGGAAGAGGCCACCACCCACCCGCAGCGCTCCCTGCTGATGCGCGCGCTGGGCAGCGGCGACCACGTCGAGCCCGACCTCTCCATCCGCGAGGTCCGGGCCGGCGACCGCTACCTGATCTGCTCCGACGGGCTCTCCGGCGTCGTCTCGCACCAGACGATGGAAGAGGCCCTCGCCAGCTACCAGGGCCCGCAGGAGACCATCCAGGCGCTCATCCAGCTCGCTCTGCGCGGCGGTGGCCCCGACAACATCACCTGCATCGTCGCCGACGTCCTGGAACTCGACTCGAGCGACACCCTGTCGGTCCAGCTCAACGACACCCCGGTCGTCGTCGGGGCCGTCGCGGAGAACCAGCTCCCGCTGAACTCCACCGACAACGCCGCGATGCAGACGCCCGCCGGCCGCGCCGCCGGCCTCGGCCGCGGGGTGCCCCAGCAGCCCGGCGGCGGCTTCGGCCCGCCCGGCAGCGGCGACGACGACGCCGACTACGGCTCCATGTCGCAGGACGGCGCCTTCGGCGCGTACGGCGACGACGACTTCACCAAGCAGCGCGGCGGCCGCAAGTGGCTCAAGAGATCGTTCTACACCGTGCTCGCGCTGGCCGTCGTGGGCGGCGGTCTGTACGGCGGCTACCGCTGGACCCAGAACCAGTACTACGTCGGTGCCAACGAGGACCACGTGGCGCTCTACCGGGGCATCAGCCAGGACCTGGCGTGGCTCTCGCTGTCGAAAGTCGAGAAGGACCACCCCGCGATCAAGCTCCAGTACCTGCCGCCGTACCAGCGCAAGCAGGTCGAGGCGACGATCGCCGAGGGCAGCCTCGCGGGCGGCCGGGAGAAGATCGACGAGCTCGCCGTGCAGGCGTCGGCCTGCCAGAAGGAGGAGCTCCGCCGCAAGGCCGCCGACAGCGCGGCCGGTTCGGTCCCCTCCGACGAAGAAGCCGCTGAGAACCCGGCCGGCAGCCCGCCGACGACCGGTTCTCCCGCCAAGAACAGCGACAACAAGCCGAAAGCGACTCCCAATCCGGGCCCCAGCCTCTCGGAGGAGGAGCAGAAAGTGGCCTCGAACTGCGGGAAGCAGTAGAGCCGACCGTAGGGGGCCTTCCACCACCATGAGCGTTGTCACCAATACGACCACCATCGGCGCGATCGACGCACCGAGCCGCCGCAACACCGAGTTGCTGCTGCTCGCCTTCGCCGTCATCATTCCGGTGTTCGCGTACCTGAACGTCGGCCTCGCGCTCGACGGCGAGGTGCCGACCGGGATGCTGGGCTACGGCCTCGGCGTCGCCCTTCTCGCCGGCGTCGGGCACCTCGTGGTGCGCAAGTTCGCCCGGTACGCCGATCCGCTGCTGCTGCCGCTGTCGACGCTGCTCAACGGCCTCGGACTGGTGCTGATCTGGCGCCTGGACCAGTCACCGCGGCTGGACAACATCCCCGCTGCGGCCACCAAGCAGCTCATGTTCTCCGCCATAGGCGTCGCCTTCTTCGCGGCCGTTCTGATCCTCCTCAAGGACCACCGCATCCTCCAGCGCTACACCTACATCTCCATGGCCGTGGCGATGTTCCTGCTGGTGCTGCCGATGTTCTTCCCCGCCAGGTTCGGGGCCAGGATCTGGATCACGATCCCCGGCTTCGGCACGCTCCAGCCGGGTGAGTTCGCGAAGATCATCATCGCGATCTTCTTCTCCGGCTATCTCATGGTCAAACGCGACGCCCTGGCGCTCGCCAGCCGCCGCTTCATGGGCCTGTACCTGCCCCGCGGCCGTGACCTGGGGCCGATCCTGGTCGTCTGGGCCGTCTCCATCCTGATCCTGGTCTTCGAGACCGACCTCGGCACCTCGCTGCTCTTCTTCGGCATGTTCGTCGTCATGCTGTACGTGGCCACCGAACGGACCAGCTGGATCGTCTTCGGCCTCCTGATGTCCGCGGCCGGCGCCGTCAGCGTGGCCACCTTCCAGCCGCACGTCCAGCAGCGCGTCACCGCCTGGCTCGACCCGTTCGAGGGCTACGGAAAGATCGCGGCGAGCGAGCAGATCGCCAAGTCCCTGATGGCGTTCGGCTCCGGCGGCACGCTGGGCACCGGGCTCGGCCAGGGCAACTCCGACCTCATCGGCTTCGCCGCCAACTCCGACTTCATCCTCGCCACCGTGGGCGAGGAGCTCGGACTCGCCGGCGTCATGGCCGTCCTGCTGATCTACGGCCTGATCGTCGAGCGCGGTATCCGCACGGCGCTCGCCGCCCGCGACCCGTTCGGCAAGCTGCTCGCCATCGGCCTCTCCGGGGCCTTCGCCATCCAGGTCTTCGTGGTCGCGGGCGGCGTGATGGGCCTCATCCCGCTGACCGGTATGACCATGCCGTTCCTCGCGGCCGGCGGCTCCTCGGTGCTCGCGAACTGGGCCCTGATCGGCGTCCTGATCCGTATCAGCGACACCGCCCGCCGCCCCGCGCCGGCCCCCGCCCCGTCCCCCGACGCCGAGATGACCCAGGTGGTGCGTCCGTGAACAAGCCCCTGCGACGTATCGCGCTCTTCTGCGGGCTGCTGGTCATGGCCCTGCTGATCCGCGACAACTGGCTCCAGTACGTCCGTGCCGACGAGCTCAACTCGCACAAGTACAACCGCCGTGTCCTCATCGAGCGCTACAGCCACCAGCGCGGCAACATCATCGTCGACGGCAAGCCGATCACCGGCTCGGCCAGGACCGAGGGCACCGACTTCGTCTACAAGCGCACCTACACCGACGGCCCCATGTGGGCACCCGTCACCGGTTACGCCTCCCAGGCGTTCGACGCCAACCAGATCGAGAAGATCGAGGACGGCATCCTCACCGGCAACGACGACAAGCTCTTCTTCGACCGCACCATGAGCATGTTCACGGGCAAGAAGGAGAAGGGCGGCAACGTCGTCACCACCCTCAACAGCGCCGCCCAGAAGGCCGCTTTCGAGGGTCTCGGTGACAAGAAGGGCGCCGTCGCCGCCCTCGACCCGCAGACCGGCAAGATCCTCGCGCTGGCCTCCACCCCCAGCTACGACCCGTCCACGTTCGCGGGCAACAGCAAGGCGGACGAGAAGGCCTGGGTCGCGCTGGACAAGAAGAACAACCCCGACGACCCGATGCTCAACCGGGCCCTGCGCCAGACCTACCCGCCCGGCTCGACCTTCAAGGTGCTCACCGCCGCCGCGGCCCTGGAGCACGGCAAGGTCTCCGGACCCGACGAGCCCACCGACAGCCCGCTGCCGTGGACCATGCCCGGGACGACCCAGGAGTTGCCGAACGAGGGCGACCTGCCCTGCAAGAACGCCACCCTCCGCGAGGCGCTGCGCGTGTCCTGCAACACCGTCTTCGGCAAGCTGGGCGCGGACCTCGGCAAGGACAAGATGCTGGAGACCGCGAAGAAGTTCGGCTTCAACGAGGAGCAGTACACCCCGGTCCGCGTCGAGAAGTCCGTCTTCCCCGAGGACATCAACGAGTCGCAGACCGCGCTCTCGTCCATCGGCCAGTTCGACACCCGCGCCACCCCGCTCCAGATGGCCATGATCGCCTCCGCGGTCGCCAACGACGGCAAGCTGATGAAGCCGTACATGGTCGACCGGCTGGAAGCCCCCAACCTGGACGTCCTGGAGAAGAACGAGCCGGAGGAGATGAGCCGGCCGCTGTCCCAGGAGCACGCCCAGATGCTCCAGAGCATCATGGAGACCGTCGTCGACAAGGGCACGGGCACCAAGGCGAAGATCCCGAACGTGACCGTCGGCGGCAAGACCGGTACGGCGCAGCACGGCGAGAACAACGACCAGAACCCGTACGCGTGGTTCATCTCGTACGCCAAGACGGACAGCGGCTCCCCCGTGGCCGTGGCGGTCGTGGTCGAGGACGGCAGCGCCAGCCGCGACGACATCTCAGGCGGCGGCCTCGCCGCTCCCATCGCGAAGGACGTCATGAAAGCGGTCATCGACGGTAAGCAGTGACGCCGGTCACGGCTCACATCCATATCTGCACATTGCGATACCGGTCGTGTATCAGGTGCCCGTTAGGGGCCAACCGGGTACGGCGTGCCCGGTAGCGTAGGCGCGAGCAGCACACCGCCGGACCACACACGGGTGCGGTCGGGATCGACGGAGAGGGCTGGAACAGTTATGGAAGAGCCGCGTCGCCTCGGCGGCCGGTACGAGCTGGGCTCGGTGCTCGGCCGTGGTGGCATGGCCGAGGTCTACCTCGCCCACGACACCCGCCTCGGCCGTAGCGTCGCCGTGAAGACACTGCGGGCCGACCTGGCCCGCGATCCGTCGTTCCAGGCCCGGTTCCGCCGAGAGGCCCAGTCGGCCGCCTCGCTCAACCACCCCGCGATCGTCGCCGTGTACGACACGGGCGAGGACTACCTCGACGGGGTCTCCCTGCCGTACATCGTGATGGAGCACGTCGACGGCTCGACCCTGCGGGAGCTGTTGCACTCCGGGCGCCGGCTGCTGCCCGAGCGCACGCTGGAGATGACCATCGGCATCCTCCAGGCGCTGGAGTACTCGCACCGCAACGGCATCGTCCACCGCGACATCAAGCCGGCGAACGTCATGCTGACGCGCACCGGCCAGGTCAAGGTCATGGACTTCGGCATCGCCCGCGCCATGGGCGACTCCGGCATGACGATGACCCAGACCTCGGCCGTCATCGGCACCGCCCAGTACCTCTCCCCGGAGCAGGCCAAGGGCGAGCAGGTCGACGCGCGGTCCGACCTCTACTCCACCGGCTGTCTGCTGTACGAACTGCTGGCGGTCCGGCCCCCCTTCATCGGCGACTCCCCGGTCGCCGTCGCGTACCAGCACGTACGCGAGGAGCCGCAGCCGCCGAGCGTCTTCGACCCCGAGATCACGCCCGAGATGGACGCGATCGTCCTGAAGGCCCTGGTCAAGGACCCGGACTACCGCTACCAGTCCGCCGACGAGATGCGCGCCGACATCGAGGCGTGCCTCGACGGACAGCCCGTCGCCGCGACCGCCGCCATGGGAGCGGTGGGCTACGGCGCCGGCTACGCGGGGGACAACCAGGCGACGACGGCGATGCCCGCGACCGCCCCGGGCGCCGCCGGCCAGACCTCGATGCTCCCCCCGGTGAACCCGGACGACGGCGGCTTCGGCTACGACGACCGCCAGAGCAGGCGCCGGCAGGCCCCGAAGAAGTCCAACACCTCCACGATCCTGCTGGTGGTCGCGGGCGTCCTGGTACTGATCGGCGCCATCCTGATCGGCAGGGCGGTCTTCGCCGACAAGGGGGACAGCGGTGAGGTCCCGGTCCCCCAGCTCGTCGGCAAGACGCTCGAAGAGGCACAACAACTCGCCACCAACGCGAGTGTGAAGGTCACCGAGTCCGGCCGGGAGCGCTGCGACCAGCCCAAGGACGCCATCTGCTCGCAGATCCCGGCGAGCGGCACGATGAAGCAGGGCGAGACGCTTCAGGTCGTCATCTCGGACGGCGCGCCGCAGATCAAGGTCCCCGACGTCACCCAGAAGGACGTGGACAGCGCCACCGACATACTCAAGTCCGACGGATTCAAGGTCGAGACCAAGCAGATCGAGTCCGACGAGGACCCGGGCACCGTGGTCAGCCAGGATCCGGAGGGCGGCACGAAGGTCGAGCAGAAGTCCACGATCACGCTGTCGATCGCCAAGACGGAGCAGTTCCCGGTTCCGCAGGTGGTGGGCAACCAGTTCGACGCCGCCAAGAGCCAGTTGGAAGGGCTCGGCCTCTCGGTCGTACGGAACGACGTGGACGGCGAACAGCCCGCGGGCACCGTCACGGCGCAGGACCCGTCTCCCAGCACCCAGGTGTCCAAGGGCGACCAGGTCACGCTGAGCGTCTCCAAGGGCCCGCAGCAGGAGAAGGTCAGGATCCCCGACGGTCTGGCAGGCAAGCGCTTCGGCGAGGTCCAGGGCGCGCTCCAGGGCCTGGGGCTCAATGTCGCGCCCGGTCCCAACTCGTCCACCGATCCCAATGCCTTCGTCGTGAGCGTCGACCCTGGTTCGGGCACCGAGGTCAACAAGGGCGACACCGTCACGGTCACCACCATCGGCGGCCAGAACGGCAACGGCGGGAACGGTAACGGCGGAAACAACGGGGACAACGGAGACAACGGCCCTGGCGGCGGCTTCTTCGCCGGCGTCGGCGGCTGACGGCCGACGCCGACGCCGACGGCGACCTGTCGAACGCCGATGGCCCCGACACCCACTCAGGGTGTCGGGGCCATCGGCGTAACAGGGGCCCGTCCTCAGCTCAGTTCGCGCGGAGGCGTGCGCTCCTTGTCGACCTTCTCCGTACGGTCCAGTTCGGCCCACACGATGTAGCGGAAGTCCGAGGTATAGATCGGCGTGCAGGTCGTCAGCGTCAGATAGCGACCGGGCTTGGTCTTTCCCGACTCCTCCGGGACCGGCTGAAGCACGTCCACGTTGTACTTCGACGTTTTCGGCAGCGTCTTGAAGACCTTGTAGACGTACCAGGTGTCCCGGGTTTCGAAAACGACCGGATCGCCGTCCTTGAGCTTGTGGATGTTGTGGAACCGCGCACCGTGGCCGTCGCGGTGCGCGGCCAGGGAGAAGTTGCCCTTCTCGTCCCAGGGGAGCGCGGACTTGACCGGCTCCGTGTAGTAGCCGGCGATCCCGTTGTTCAGCGCCGAGGTGCTGGTGCCCTTCTTGACCAGCACTTCGCCGCTGTCCATCGCCGGGACGTGGAGGAACCCGATGCCGTCCTCGGAGTCGAAGGCGCGGGGCGTCCCCTTGGGTGCCTCCCGGGCCCAGTCGTGCCGCATCTCGTCGCCCTGCTTGGCGGACTCGCGGTCGGCCAGGACGTTCGTCCACCACAGCGAGTAGACGACGAAGAGACCCATCACCACGCCCGCGGTGATGAGCAGTTCGCCGAAGACGCTGACCACTGACGCGAGACGCCTCCTGCGGCCCCTGCGCGGAGGGGCCGGGGGCGGCGTCACCGACGACGCGGCGTCCGGGGCGGCGGGTTCCGGAACCGACCGCGCCGGGCCCGGGGCGGACGGGGTGTCCTCGCGCTCGGCGCGCTCATCGTCGTGCTTGCTGCCTGCCACCGCGAACGCCCCTGTCCCCTGTTCCCCGTCAACGTGCCGCTGTCCTGTGTACGCGCGGTCTCACGCGGTCTCAGCTCACGAGAGCGTCGGGCTTGCCCTTGCTGCGTGGCCGTTCCTCCACCATCTTGCCCCACACGATCAGACGATAGGTACTGGTGAATTCGGGCGTGCAGGTCGTCAGCGTGATGTAGCGACCGGGCCCGGTGAACCCCGAACCCGGCGGCACGGGACGGAGCACGCTCACGTTCGACGGCGGGGTCTGCGGCAGGATGCTGGCCATCTCGTACGTGTAGTACGTGTCCTGGGTCTCGACGACGATGTCGTCGCCGGGCTGGAGCTGGTTGATGTAGCGGAACGGTTCACCATGCGTGTTCCGGTGCCCGGCCACCGCGAAGTTGCCCTGGCGGGCGGACGGCATCGCCGTCTTGAGGCCGCCCTCCGCGTAGTGCCCCACCATTCCGCGGTCGAGGACCTGCGTCTTGCTGATGCCCTCGGCGATCGGCACCACGACGTCCAGCTTCGGTATGTACATGATGGCGAAGCCCTGTCCGGGCCGGAAGGCGTCGGGCTTGCGGCCCTTGGCCCAGCCGTCCTGGATCTGGTTCGTCTGGTCGCCGGCGTAGGCACCGGCGCGGACGTTGGTCCACCAGAGCTGGTACGTGACGAACAGCAGCATCACGACGCCGAAGGTGATGAACAGCTCGCCGACCACCCGGCTGACGATGACGGCCGGGCTCTCCTTGAGTGCGCGGGCCGCGCGGCGCGCCTCGACACGGGAGAGCGGCCGGGAGGGCGCCGCCGCCTCGGACCGGGCCCCGGCACCGGCCGGCACCGCGGCCGTCCCCGTCGCGGCGGCCGCCGCGCGCCTGCGTCCCCGCCCGCCCCCTTTCGCGGCCCGGCGCCGCTCGGCACGGCCGCCCGTGCGGGGCTCCTCGGCCTCTCCCGCCCCCGGTGCGGCGGCACGACGCGTGTCGCGCGTACGCAGCCCCACGGTCTCGTCGTCCGAGGCGCCGATGACGGGGAGAACCGCCGTGGTCGCCTGATCCGGCGCGGGGGGCTGGGTCTCCGGAGCGGGAGACCGCGGCCCGGGAGGCCCCTGTACGGGGAACTCCCGCACGCCCGGTCCGGCCGGGCCCGCCGGCCCGGCGGGCGGCGCCGATGCCCGTCCTGGTGGCCGTAGGGGGCCCGGCGCCGGTACGGGGCCGGGCCCCGACGCTCCCGGCTCCGCCGGCCGCTCACCCTCGGGGGACCAGGGCGCGCCGTGCCGTCTGCGCCGTCCCGGTCCGGGCCGCACCGGTTCCGGCTGCCCCACGGCGTGGTCCCGCGGGGGCCCCGGGAATGCCGGGCCCGGCCCGTCCGGCTGGCCCTCCCGCTGGCGACCGCGGTGGCGGCCGCCCTGTCTCCGGCCCGGCTCCGGGGGCGGCGGCTGTCTGTCGGGAAGCGGATCGTTCAGCGGGTCCGCCGGCCTTTCCGTCCCCGGCGCGTCGGCGCCCTCGTACGGTCCCCGGCCGTACGCCCCCTGCTCGTGCGACGGCGTTCCCTGCCCGTACGAGCCCTGCCCGTACGAGCCCTGCCCGTACGAGCCCTGCCCGTACGAACTCTGCTCGTGCCGTCCGTACTCCCCGTACGGATCTCCGGGACCCGTACCGTGCTCGGGACGGGGTTCGGTCACGCGAACGCCTTGCCCACCACCGGCGCCAGGCCCTCCGACCGGCCCACCGCGCCCGGATCACCGCACCGCGTCAGCCAGTTGGCCAGCATCAGGTGGCCGTATTCGGTGAGCACCGACTCGGGGTGGAACTGCACTCCCTCGACCGGCAGTTCGCGGTGGCGCAGCCCCATGACGATGCCGTCCTCGGTCCGCGCCGTGACCTCCAGCTCGGCCGGCAGCTCGGCGGGCTCCGCGGCCAGCGAGTGGTAGCGGGTGGCGGTGAACGGCGAGGGCAGCCCGGCGAAGACGCCGCGCCCCTCGTGCAGGACCAGCGATGTCTTTCCGTGCAGCAGCTCGGGGGCGCGGCCGACGACACCGCCGTACGCCACCGCCATCGACTGCATGCCGAGGCAGACGCCGAAGACGGGCACGCCGGTCGCGGCGCAGTGGCGCACCATGTCGACGCAGACACCGGCCTGCTCGGGAGTGCCGGGGCCGGGGGAGAGCAGAACTCCGTCGAAGCCGTCCTGGGCGTGCGAGGTGGCCACCTCGTCGTTGCGCAGGACCTCGCACTCGGCGCCCAGCTGGTACAGGTACTGGACGAGGTTGAAGACGAAGCTGTCGTAGTTGTCCACGACGAGAATGCGCGCGCTCATCCGGCAGCTCCTGCTCCGTCGACGGTGACATCGTTGAACGGCAGCAGCGGCTCCGCCCACGGGAAGACGTACTGGAACAGCACGAAGACGACGGCGAGCGCCAGCACGAGCGAGAGCGCCGCCCGCACCCACGCGTTGCCCGGCAGATGCCGCCAGATCCAGCCGTACATGCCGTCCCTTCCGTCCTGGTGCCGCCCTCGGGCGGTACGGCACCAGACTAAAGGGCACCGAGGGCATATGGGCGGCGCATGGGGCAGCTGTACGGAGGTTCGGGGTTGCTCTTCGTCACAGCCGCCCGTCCGGCGTACACCGTGGCTACTTCGAGGGCCGCACCGGCTCCGCGTAGTGCAGGTCCACCGTGCCCGAGTAGCCGGGGAGGGTCTCCTCGCCGCGCTCCTGAAGCTTCCAGCCCAGCCCGTACGCCTTCACGTACAGCAGGTAGTTCTGGATCGCGGGCGAGTCGTCGACGGCCTTGCGCAGCCTGTCCGCGTCACCGACAGCGGTGATCTTGTATGGCGGGGAGTAGACACGCCCCTGGAGGATCAGCGTGTTGCCGACGCACCGCACGGCGCTGGTGGAGATCAGCCGCTGGTCCATCACCCGTATGCCCTGCGCGCCGCCCGCCCACAGCGCGTTGACGACCGCCTGGAGGTCCTGCTGGTGGATGACGAGGTCGTTGGGCTGGGGCTCGGGGTAGCCGGGGTTCGCGGTGGCGTCCGGCGGGGCGTCGTTCAGCGTGACGGTGAGGCTCTCACCGGTCACCTTCTCCGTCCCCGCGGACTTCTCCAGGGCGCGCAGCCCGGCGTTCTCCGCGTCGGTGGCGCCGTGGTCGCGGCGGACCAGGGTGTCGATGTCGTCCCGGAGAGCGGCGGTGGTGTCGCCCAGCTGCTGGTTCTTCCGGTCGCGCTCGTGGATCAGGTCGGAGAGCTTCAGCAGCGAGGCGTCGGTGCGGATGTTGGTGCCCTTGGCCGTGTTGAAGCTGGTGACGAAGATCAGCCCGGCGAGGCCGAAAACGGCCGCCGTGAGCAGCCGTACGGGCCGCAGGGAGGGCCTGGAGCGCGCTCCTGGCTCCCGCTCCGGGGAAGAGTCGGCCCGCTCCGGGAGAGAGTCGGCGGAATTGCTCAACGTACCCTTATCTCCTTCGGCGCCGCGGAAGCACTACGCTAACGGACGCCCGGGAGTGGCGTTTCCCCCTGCGCGTCGCCCAGGCAGCCCGTTTCAGTTACCTGCGCGGTCACGCAGCGCATCGACAGGAGAGTCCCTCGTGCCGAAGTCACGTATCCGCAAGAAGGCCGACTTCACGCCGCCGCCGGCCGCGAAGCAGGCGGCCAGCATAAAGCTCACCAACCGGAGCTGGGTGGCCCCGGTCATGCTCGCGCTGTTCCTGATCGGGCTGGCCTGGATCGTCGTCTTCTACGTAACTGACGGTGATCTCCCGGTGGACAGCTTCGGGAACTGGAACATCGTCGTCGGCTTCGGCTTCATCGCGGCGGGGTTCGGCGTCTCCACCCAGTGGAAGTAGCCGTCCCCGATGTGGCTCCGACCCACGAGGCCGGCGGCGGCTCCCGGCGGCGGAGGTAGCGGATCCACCCACGCTCGTCAAGCTCCGCCCCGACTTATCCACAGCGTTGTCCACAGCAGGGGAAAAGGTCAGACGATCTGTGGATAACTCCACGGAATGTTGACGCCGGTGTGACCGCGTCCGCCGCTCCGCCGCCTCGCACGCCCCTTGTCGCCGCTGGTCAGACCCACATCGGGGACAAGGGGCACGCATGTTCTCCACGGCGTGCACAAGATCCACCACACACTGTGGACAACCATCAGGTAGGCCCGGGCGTCGGAGGTCGCCCGCTCAGCCGCCGGTGGTCAGCGACATGGTCCTGAGCACGACGATCGCGACCGTCGTCGCCAGCACCAGCGCACAGGTCCCCGACTGCACCAGCGTCCGGTGTGCGCGGGGCGCGTGCACCATGCCTATGGCGATCACCGTGCCCGCCACCAGTCCGCCGACGTGCGCCTCCCAGGCGATACCGGACCAGGTGAAGGTGAGGAGCAGGTTCAGCGCCAGCAGGATCAGGACCGGCCGCAGGTCGTAGTTCATCCGGCGCATCAGCACGACGGTCGCGCCGAGCAGTCCGAAGACGGCACCGGACGCGCCCAGTGAGCCCTGGTTGGGCGCCGCGATCAGATACGTGAAGGCGCTGCCCGCCAGTCCGGAGAGCAGGTAGAGCGCCAGGAACCGGACCCGGCCGAGCGCCGCCTCCAGCGGTCCGCCGAGCCACCACAGGCCCATCATGTTGAACGCGATGTGCCAGATCTCCTGATGCAGGAACATCGCCGTGACCAGCCGGTACCACTCGCCGTCGGCGACACCGACGGAATGGCCGAGCGCCGGGTCGAAGGCGGCCCCGATGAGGTCGAGCCGCTTGATCAGCAGATGGTTCTCGCCCACGCCGAGCACCGCGAAGAAGACCGCGGCGTTGATCCCGATCAGGACCTTGGTGACCAGCCGGGGGTCGGACGTGACGGTCCCCCCGGCGAGGGTGCGCGGCCGGGCGGCCGCGGGCCCGCGCCCCGTACCGGATCCCTGCCGCACGCAGTCCGGGCACTGGAACCCGACGGACGCGCTGATCATGCAGTCGGGGCAGATGGGGCGCTCGCAGCGCGTGCAGCGTATGCCCGTCTCACGGCCGGGATGCCGGTAGCAGTGGGGCAGCCCCTCGCCGACAGCGGGCTGGTCCTGGCCTCCGTGGCCTCCAGGCGGGTGGTCCATCGGTCCCCTCGGTCCTCGTCACGGCGGGCGGCGCACAGCGCGCCGCCCTGCCCGGCCGGTTATGTAACCACTACGGACGGGCAGGGCGGGAAGGTTCCCGGAGGGGCGTCCCCTCGGCGGGAAGGGCGGACCGGTCGGCCCGTGGGTCAGCGCGTCTCGATGACGACGGACTCGATCACCACGTCCTCCACCGGACGGTCGGTGCGCGGGTTGGTCCGGGTGGCGCCGATGGCGTCCACGACCTTCTTGCCGGCCTCGGTGCTGACCTCGCCGAAGATGGTGTGCTTACGGGTCAGCCAGGCGGTCGGCGCCACGGTGATGAAGAACTGCGAGCCGTTCGTGCCCGGGCCGGCGTTGGCCATGGCCAGCAGGTACGGCTTGTCGAAGGCGAGGTCCGGGTGGAACTCGTCCTCGAACTCGTAGCCCGGGCCGCCGGTGCCGTTGCCCAGCGGGTCACCGCCCTGGATCATGAAGCCACTGATCACCCGGTGGAAGACCGTGCCGTCGTACAGCCTGTCCTTGGACTTCTTTCCGGTCGCGGGGTGCGTCCACTCCCGCTCGCCCTGGGCGAGCTCGACAAAGTTCTTGACCGTCTTCGGGGCGTGGTTCGGCAGCAGCCGGACCTCGATGTCGCCGTGGTTGGTCTTCAGGGTGGCGAAAAGCTGCTCGGCCACGATCTGCCTTCCGTAAGTCTTCGTAAGTCTTCGTATGTCTTCTCCGACCCTCCCGATCCTCGCACGCGAGCGGCGCCGACAGGCACAGCGGGCCGTGGGAGGCCCTGCGGAGGACACACGAAAGAGGCGCGGAACGCGCGGAACGCGCGAAACACAGCGAAGGGTACGAGCCGGTACGGGGCCGTACGGACCGGCCGGGAGAAGGCGAAGCGCGACCGGAGGGAGAGCGGGAAGAGCGCGGCGTGACCCGGATGCCCGCACCACATGCCGGGCCGGACCCCGGCAGGCATGATTTCGGCAAGGGCGGACAGGCGAAACACGGAACGCCACCGAGGAGGTTGATCCAGTGACCCGCATGGACAGCGTGCGCGCCGCTACGGGTTCGGCGAAGGAGAGCGTCCAGCACGCCGCGGAAGCCGTGGCACCGTACGCCGGTACGGCGAAGCAGCATGCCGCTCTGTACGCCAATGAGGCCCGCGTACGGCTCGCCCCGACGATGTCGAAGGCCGCGAAGCAGGCTCGTGTTCAGTACTGCGCCCATGTGGCGCCTCGGGTACCCCCGAAAATCGACGCGGCGGCTCATCGCGCGGCCGTCCGCACCCGCGAGGTCGCCCGTCAGACGGCGGACTACACGGTCCCACGGGTCGGGCACGCGGTGGCGACCGCTCAGCCGGTGGCCGAGGAGGCCGCGGCCCGCTCCGCGGCGGCCGTGGCGGCGCTGCGCGGACAGGTCACCATGCGGGAGATCCGGAAACTGTCGAGGAAGCAAGAGCGGCGGGCCAGGGCCGGTCGCGTGGCCAAGGGCCTCGCGGTCTTCGGAATGCTGGCCGGCGGTGCTTTCGCCGCCTGGAAGTGGTGGCACAAGCAGGCGAATCCGGACTGGCTGGTGGAGCCTCCCGCGGCCACCGAGGTCTCCGCGCACGCCTCGTCGGCGCCGCTCGACGGGAGCCATGTGGCGGAGGCGGGAACGCCCGGCGCGGACCGGGACGACCGTCCCTGATCCTGGGGACCTCGCCGACCATCGTGGTGGCCTCGACGACCCCGGGCATCCCGGCGGTCTCGGGGCTTCCTCCGTTCCGGAGGCTTCCGGCGCTCTTCGGCTTTCCGGCGGGCTGCGGGCTCCGGGCGGTCTCCGGCTTTCCGGCGGTCCTCGGGCTTCGGGCGGTCTCCGGCTTTCCGGTGATCCTCGGGTCTCGGGCGGTCTCCGGACCGCCGGCAGTCCGGGCGGTGCGAGCGGACTCGGCACTCGGCGGGGCGTCGGCGCTCTGTGCCGTCCCGGCGGAAAGCGGGACCACGTCGTGCGTGCCGGACGCTGACCACGCTCACGCGGCGACGAGTGCCGCGTCCGCGGCGTACGCCCGCTCGCGTGCCGCACGCGGGTCGTTCTCGCTCGACTGCCGGCTCGCCGGAAGGTGCCGGACCGACGGTGACGAACCATGCGCCTCGGCGGTGATGCGCTGCTTGATCGTGGGCGGCAGCGAGCGGTCCCGGGGCAGCACTCTCGGCGGCAGGGCCCGCGCCGTCCTGGCGTCGGTGCGCTGCGCGGCGGCGGGGGCCGACGCGGGCTGCTCGGCCGGCTGGCGCACGGCGGCGGTACCGGCGGCAGCGGCGGGGGTGCTGAACCCCAGGGAGGCGAGCACCGCGAAGAAGGCGGTGATGAATACGGTCCACAGATTCTTGACCTTGACGGCGGCCATGACCCCTCGCTTTCGGGTTGGGCGGTTTAAATACCTTCCTCATGATGTGTACGCAACTCGGGAATCCCGGCAGCGACGCCCTCGGTCCGCAGTTCTTCGGATGAACACCACTCGTACGGTCCAACCAGACGTGCGGGACCGGCTGCCATGACCCAGGGGAGACCCCGCCCGGACGTGAGAAGACCCCTCTCACCGTGTACGCACGGGTGAGAGGGGTCTGGACGTGGAGCCTAGGGGAGTCGAACCCCTGACATCTGCCATGCAAAGACAGCGCTCTACCAACTGAGCTAAGGCCCCGGGACGGGATGGGTACGGTCGGGCCGAGGAGAGCGGCACGTCCATCACCGCGCACCAGAGTACCGGGTGTACCCCGCGATCCGGCAAAACGATGGGGACTCCCCGTGCGCGACCACGCTCCGTAAGATGCCCCACGAGGTTCGCAGCAGCGAAGCTGCCGCATTGGGGAAGCGATGGGGAGACGCGCATGGACGCAACACAGCAGGAATCGACGGCCAGAGCCAGAGAGCTGCAGCGAAGCTGGTACGGGGAGCCGCTGGGGGCGCTCTTCCGTCGCCTCATCGACGACCTGGGGCTGAACCAGGCCCGGCTCGCCTCGGTCCTGGGCCTGTCCGCGCCGATGCTCTCCCAGCTGATGAGCGGTCAACGCGCGAAGATCGGCAACCCGGCGGTGGTCCAACGGGTCCAGGCCCTCCAGGACCTGGCCGGTCAGGTGGCCGACGGCAGCGTCAGCGCGGCCGAGGCGGCGGACCGCATGGCGGAGATCAAGAAGTCGCAGGGCGGCTCGGTGCTCACCGGCACCAGCCAGACGACGAACAGTTCGGGCGCGCCCACCGTGCGCCGGGTGGTCCGTGAGATCCAGTCACTGCTGCGCTCGGTGGCCGGGGCCGGGGACATCATCGACGCCGCCGACTCGCTCGCCCGGACCCAGCCCGAACTGGCGGAGTTCCTCCGGGTGTACGGCGCCGGCCGCACCGCCGAGGCGGTCGCGCACTACGAGGCGCACCAGGGCTAGTGCCGCGGGCCGGCCGGCTGAACCCATCAGCAGAGCCGATCAGCTGATCCGATCAGCGGGACCGGTTCCGAGCGGTTCCGAGCCGGGGCCAGAGGCCGGGGGCGCGCGCCAGGGGGGTGGCGCGCGGGCCGGGGGCCCGAGCCGGAGGCACGACCGGGCCCGACCGGGCACAGGCCGCCGCCGCGGCGACCGCGGCGGTTGTACGGAGCGGCGTCAGGGCAGTACGGGAAGCGTGCGGAATGTTCAGGACGGGACGACGGGGAGCGGCGCGGCGGTATGGGTGAGGTCTTCGCGGGACGGTACGAGCTGATCGACCCGATCGGGCGGGGCGGTGTCGGCGCCGTCTGGCGCGCCTGGGATTACCGCCGCCGGCGCTACGTCGCGGCGAAGGTCCTCCAGCAGAGCGACGCGCACACCCTGCTGCGGTTCGTGCGGGAGCAGGCGCTCCGGATCGACCACCCGCACGTCCTCGCGCCCGCCAGCTGGGCGGCGGACGACGACAAGGTGCTGTTCACCATGGATCTGGTGAGCGGCGGGTCCCTGGCGCATCTCATCGGCGACTACGGCCCGCTGCCGCCGCGGTTCGTCTGTACCCTGCTCGACCAGCTGCTGGCCGGGCTCTCCGCGGTGCACGCGGAGGGGGTCGTCCACCGGGACATCAAACCGGCCAACATCCTGCTGGAGTCGACCGGCACGGCCCGCCCGCATCTGCGGCTGTCCGACTTCGGCATCTCCATGCGCAAGGGCGAGCCGCGGCTGACGGAGACCAACTACGTGGTGGGCACACCCGGTTACTTCGCGCCCGAGCAACTCATGGGCGCCGAGCCCGACTTCCCGGCCGATCTCTTCGCCACCGGTCTCGTCGCCCTCTATCTGCTCCAGGGCGCCAAACCCGATTCCCAGGCCCTGGTGGAGCTTTTCGTCTCCCATGGCACTCCGGGGGCGCCCCAGGGCATCCCCGAGCCGCTGTGGCAGGTCCTGGCGGCCCTGTTGCAGCCCGATCCGCACGCGCGTTTCCGTACGGCCACGGGCGCCCGCAAGGCGCTGGCCACCGCCGTCGAGATGCTGCCCGAGCCGTCACCCGAAGAGGAGCCGGTCGAGGTCTTCGACCAGATCGGCCCCCTGCCGCCCGAGTACGGCCCGTCCGGGCCCCTCGCCCGGCCCAAAGGAGGCGTCGGCTCCGGCGTGGGGGCGGGGGCCGCGGGGGCTTACGCGGGGCCTTACGCGGGGGCCGCCCCCGGCTCCGTACCGGCCGCGCCGACGGATCCGCGGACCGGCCCCCCTTCCGACCCCCGGGCGGAGCGGACCGACGGCGCCTACGCGCCCCTGTCGGCGCCCGTACCCCCGTTCGCACCGTCGCCCGCTCCCGCTCCCGACGCCATGTCGGACACCGGCAGCTTCCATCTGCCACCGCCTCCGGAACGGCGGTACGAGTCCTCCCTCGGGCCCGCCTCTGCTCCCACCCCGACCGAGCTGGCGCACGCCCACGCGCCGACCGCGGCCGCGCCCGTGCGCCCCGGCCCCGACGAGCCGGCCCCCACCCGCCCGTACACCGCCGAGCGGCCACGGACGCTCGCACACCACGCCTCATCGCACATACGTCCGGGACCGCCCCCGAAGGTGGCGATCCCGGTGCTGCTGGTGGCGCTGGTCTGCTTCGCCGTGGGCATCTGGGCGCTGACCCAGATCTGAGGGAGCGGACGCCTCTCGGGCCGCACCCCTTTTTCCTCGTCCCCTCTACTTCTTCTACGAAGAGGCCACCGCTCGTCGCCGGGCCAGCAGCGTCCAGACGCCGAGACCGAGCACCAGCACCGTGCCCGTGCCGAGAGCGGCCGTGGCGACGAGCACCATGGCGCCGTTCCTCGCCTTGCCGTCCGTCGCCTCCGTCCGGTCGTCGTCCGTCACCGCGAACTCGCCCGCCGGCCCGTCGTAGGCCGGTCCCGCCTTCGCCTCGCCCTCGACATTCGTCCGCAGGGTCAGCCCGTACGGCCGTATCCCGAACTTCTCGCCCACCTCCGGATCGAGACTGACCTTCAGGTAGTACCAGCCCGCGAACCGCATGTCCTTGTCACCGGTGCTGAACCCGAAGCGGTTCTCGTACGCCACCGGCGGCAGCGGGTCGAGCGACGTCGTCTTCTGCTTCCCGTCGTACGAGACCGGGGAGCTGCTGTCGACCAGCCCTCGCGCCGGGTTGTACAGGGACATCGCCAGCGCGCCGGTCACGAACCCCTTCCCCGTCGAGCTGCCGAGCTCCGCGCCGGCGAAGAGCTGCTGGCCCCAGTCGACCGGGACCTTGTAGAAGAGCGAGCCACCCGGTTCGATCTCCGTCGACCACTCCCCGGAGGTCAGCGCGGTCGCGTCATGGAAGCCGGCGCCACCGGCGCGGGACCGGGGCGGGCCGGCGGCTGCCGGCGGCTCGGGTGAGGCGCTGGGCCACTGCGACGGCGCCGCGGTCGGCCCCGTCTTCGCCAGACCGGGCTCCGAGAGGTGGCGGATCTCCAGGCCCCAGGGCTCGGCCGAGGAGGTGGCCTCGCCGGTCCGCTCGATGACGACGTAGTACGGGCCCGCCTCCTGGCAGTTGTAGGCCTTCTTGTCGATCAGCCGGTAGGCGTAGGCGGCGAGCGGCCGGGGAAAACGTGAACTGCTGCCGAACCGCGCGTCGTTCGAACCGCAGTCGCTGCCCTGCTGGTCCTGGACCGAGACCGACAATTCGTCGCGGCCGCCGACCTTCGTGCCCGCTTCGGGCACGGCGACGGCGGAGACATAGGCGTTCGTCTTCGCGTCCAGGTTCAGCCGGTAGACACGGGTCCGGTTCGGCCCGATCGAGTCGCGGTAGGTGGAGCCGGCGTCGAGCGGCTCCGCCGCGCTGGTGGTCGACGCGCCGGTGACGCGCTTCGCCTCCGGGTCGTATCCGTACGGCGTCGGCGCCGCGCCCGCGGCCGACGCCCGGCCCGACAGCCCGGGCGCTCCCGACAGCGTCACCACGGCCAGCAACGCGCCGACGGCCACGATCCGCACCGCGCGCCCGGCGGGTGGGCCGGTGAACGACCGCCTGCCGGAAGCCACTCCGAGCCGGCCGGTCGGGCCCGGCCGGTCGCCCCGTCCGCTCCGTGCCCGGCCCACCACCGCCGTACGGCCCGCATCACGGCCCCTGCCGCCCCGCCACTTCACGCGCTCGCCCCCTTTGCCCCACGGCCGCTTCGCGCCGTCGTCCGACCACCACACCGCCCGGTCCGGTCGTCCGGGCGGCTCCGCCCTCGGTCCCGCCCGGCGGGTCCCCGGACGCGCCCGGGCCGCTCCATCCTGCCCCGAGGACCGGCCCCCTGTCTGTGCGGCCGCCCTCATCGCGGGTACGCGGCCCGCCCCGTCCTCCCGGAACCCGCACGCCACCCGCGCCTGCGCAATTCGCTCACGCATACGAAAAATTTCGCGAAAGTGAATGGCCGCGCCGACGGGGCACCGGACAGCACGAAGCCCCGGCCGCTCGGCGGCCGGGGCTCGCATTCTCAGGACTGCTGGGGCTCACACACCCGAACCTGCGGGCACGGAGTCGGTCGCCTCCGTCCACAGATCCTGCTCGGCGCGGTCCGCCTGGATCTGGCGGTACACGAGGAGCCCGCCGATGGCGGCCAGTGCGACCAGGAGAAGCTTCTTCACCGCGCGACCTCGTCTTTCCTTGACGTAGGGGACTTCTGCCGCCCGACTATACACACCGACCGATATCGATCGGTGACCTGGCCGCACCCCGGAGAGCGCCGGACAGGGGACCCGGTCACCCCGAGGGGGAATCTCAAGGGGCAATCCGAGCGGGCCTCGGAGCCGGGCCTTCGTCCCACCGGTCGCATAAGGCCCGGCCACATCGGCCGGGCCTTATGCGACCGGCCCGTACGGAGCAAATCCGTACGGGCCGGTCCACGCGGTGGGGCTAACAGGATTTGAACCTGTGGCCTCATCCTTATCAGGGATGCGCTCTAACCAACTGAGCTATAGCCCCGCGCTGCCCCTGAAGATTAGCGCACTTCAGGGCCAGCCCCAAAATCGATACCCCGAGCTCACTCGTCCTCGGCGAGCGTGAGCTCGACACCGCCCACGAAGCCCGCCGACAGGTTGTAGATGAAGGCGCCGAGCGTCGCCAGAGCGGTCGCCAGGACCACGTCGATCACGGCGATGACCGACGTGAAGACGAGGACCCGCGGCAGCGAGAGGAACGACTGGAGATCGAAGCCGTTGCTCTCGTTCGAGCCCGTGGCCTCGCTGATCGTCCCGCCGACCGTGGAGAAGACGCCCATCGCGTCCATGACCATCCACAGCACGGCGGACGCGACGACCGTGCACACGCCGAGCGCGATGGAGAGCAGGAAGCTGACCTTCATCACGGACCACGGGTCGGCCTTCGCCACCCGGAGCCGTGCCTTGCGCGTACGCGGGGTGGTACGCGCGTTCGTCCGCGGCCGGCGGACCGCCGACGCCCCGGCCTGACCGGCCAGGGTGCCCTGGCCCTCGGCCGGAGGCTGGGCCGCAGCCGGGGCGGGCCCGGCTGCGGTACCGGGTCCTGCGGTGGAGGCTGCTGATGTCACGGGAGTCCCCTTCTGGCCCTGTACGAGCCCCTGCTGGCCTTGGCTCTGGCCATGGATCTGTGCCTGGCTCCGGCTCTGACCGGGTCCGCTCTTGGCTCCCGCGCTCTGGGGCGAGGGATACGCCTGCGGCGGATGATACGGCTGAGCGCCCTGCTGCGGCTGCTCAGCACCGTACTTCTCGTATGAGGGCTGCTGCCCCCGGGTATCGGTCACCGTTACCCCCTGGGAGTCCGTGGCGGGGCCACGGGCATCGTTCGATCTCGCTCCGGAAGAGGCCGATCCGGCGCCCGTGGCTCCACTCACGCTCTACTCCTCGTGCTCCCCTGCCAAGGGCCGCGTGCCCTCGGCGATCCCGTCCGCGGCGACAGCGGCCGGAGCGGACTCGTCGGCCCCCGGGTCCACGGCCCCTTCGACCTCTTCCGCCTCACGGCCCGCCTCGGCGTTGCGGGCGATACCGACGACGGCATCGCGCTTGCCCAGGTTGATCAGTTGGACGCCCATGGTGTCACGGCCCGTCTCCCTGACTTCGCTGACGCGCGTGCGGATCACACCTCCGCCGAGGGTGATCGCCAGGATCTCGTCCGTCTCCTCGACCACCAGCGCGCCGACGAGCGAACCACGGTCCTCCACGATCTTGGCGGCCTTGATGCCGAGCCCGCCGCGGCCCTGGACGCGGTACTCGTCGACGGCCGTCCGCTTCGCGTACCCGCCGTCCGTGGCGGTGAACACGAAGGTACCGGGCCGGACGACGTTCATCGACAGCAGTTCGTCGCCCTCGCGGAAGCTCATCCCCTTCACGCCCGAGGTGGCGCGCCCCATCGGGCGCAGGGCATCGTCCGTCGCGGTGAACCGGATCGACTGCGCCTTCTTGCTGATCAGCAGCAGGTCGTCGTCGGCCGACACCAGCTCGGCGCCGATCAGTTCGTCGTCGCGGCCGTCCTCCATCTCCCGGAGGTTGATCGCGATGACACCGCCGGACCGCGGGGAGTCGTAGTCCTTGAGCGGCGTCTTCTTCACCAGGCCGGCCTTGGTGGCGAGGACCAGGTACGGCACGGCCTCGTAGTCGCGGATCGCCAGGATCTCGGCGATCTGCTCGTCCGGCTGGAAGGCGAGCAGATTGGCCACGTGCTGGCCCCGTGCCTCCCGGCCCGCGTCGGGGAGCTCGTACGCCTTCGCCCGGTAGACCCGGCCCTTGTTCGTGAAGAACAGCAGCCAGTGATGGGTCGTGGAGACGAAGAAGTGGT
Organism: Streptomyces hebeiensis; assembly: GCF_052983195.1. Classification (NCBI taxonomy): domain Bacteria; kingdom Bacillati; phylum Actinomycetota; class Actinomycetes; order Kitasatosporales; family Streptomycetaceae; genus Streptomyces; species Streptomyces hebeiensis. The sequence continues at coordinate 3,880,894 of NZ_CM129812.1, read as the reverse complement.
CGACGATGTCGTCTTCCTTGAGCTTCGTGCCGCGCACGCCCTTGCCGCCGCGCTTCTGCGAGCGGTAGTCGTCCGTCTTCGTGCGCTTCACATAGCCGCCCCGCGTGATCGTGACGACGATGTCCTCCTCGGCGATCAGGTCCTCGATGGACATGTCACCCTCGAAGGGGACCAGCTTGGTGCGCCGGTCGTCACCGAACTTCTCGACGAGTACCGCCAGTTCCTCGCTGACGATCTGGCGCTGCTTCGCGGGGGAGGCCAGGATCGCGTTGTACTCGTCGATCTTCTGCTGGAGCTCGTCGTGCTCCGCGACGATCTTCTGCCGCTCCAGGGCCGCCAGCCGCCGCAGCTGCATCTCCAGGATCGCGTTCGCCTGGATCTCGTCGATCGTGAGCAGGCCCATCAGGCCCTGGCGCGCGGTCTCGACCGTGTCGCTGCGCCGGATCAGCGCGATGACCTCGTCGATCGCGTCGAGCGCCTTGAGCAGACCGCGCAGGATGTGCGCCCGCTCCTCGGCCTTGCGCAGCCGGAAGCGCGTCCGCCGGACGATGACCTCGATCTGGTGCGCCACCCAGTGCCGGATGAACGCGTCCAGGGAGAGCGTGCGCGGTACGCCGTCGACCAGCGCCAGCATGTTCGCGCCGAAATTCGTCTGAAGATCGGTGTGCTTGTAGAGGTTGTTCAGGACGACCTTGGCGACCGCGTCCCTCTTCAGGACGACCACCAGACGCTGGCCCGTACGGGAGGACGTCTCGTCGCGGACATCGGCGATGCCGCCGATCTTTCCGTCCTTGACCAGGTCGGCAATCTTCTGAGCGAGATTGTCGGGGTTGGTCTGATACGGAAGCTCCGTGACGACCAGGCACTGCCGGTTCTGGATCTCTTCGACCTCTACCACCGCGCGCATCGTGATCGAACCGCGGCCCGTGCGGTAGGCCTCCTCGATGCCCTTACGGCCCACGACCAGCGCGCCGGTCGGGAAGTCCGGGCCCTTGATGCGCTCGATCAGCGCTTCGAGCAGCTCCTCGTGCGTGGCCTCCGGGTGCTCCAGCGCCCACTGCGCGCCCGCCGCCACCTCACGCAGGTTGTGCGGCGGGATGTTGGTGGCCATACCGACGGCGATGCCCGCCGAGCCGTTGATCAGGAGATTGGGGAAACGGGCCGGCAGAACCGTCGGCTCCTGGTTGCGGCCGTCGTAGTTGTCCGTGAAGTCGACGGTCTCCTCGTCGATGTCCCGGAGCATCTCCATCGACAGCGGCATCATCTTGCACTCGGTGTACCGCATGGCCGCGGCCGGGTCGTTGCCCGGAGAACCGAAGTTGCCGTTGGAGTCCACCAGCGGCATCCGCATCGACCACGGCTGCGCCAGCCGGACCAGGGCGTCGTAGATCGAGGAGTCGCCGTGCGGGTGGTACGTACCCATGACGTCGCCGACGACGCGGGCGCACTTGTAGAAGCCCTTCTCGGGCCGGTACCCGCCGTCGTACATCGCGTACAGGACGCGTCGGTGGACCGGCTTGAGGCCGTCCCGTACGTCGGGGAGCGCGCGCGAGACGATGACGGACATCGCGTAGTCGAGGTACGAGCGCTGCATCTCGGTCTCGAGCCCTACCGGCTCGACGCGCATCGCCAGGCCCTCGACCGCCTCGACGGTCTCCTGGATCACCGGCGTACCGGGGGTGCCGGGGACGCCGGAGCCCTCGGCGCCGCTCGTTCCACCGGCGGCAGCCGCGGCGCCGGAAGCACCGGAGGCAGCCGGGTCGCCAGGAACGTCAGGAGTGTCGGGGGAGTCAGGTGTTTCAGGGGTGTTCTCGTCGGCCATTGCTGGTCAGTGTTCCTTTCGGCCTTGTCGAATCCGTCAGCTGTGGCCGACTCAGATGTCGAGGAAGCGGACGTCCTTGGCGTTGCGCTGGATGAAGGACCGTCGTGCCTCGACGTCCTCGCCCATCAGCACCGAGAACAGGTCGTCCGCCTGGGCCGCGTCGTCCAGCGTGACCTGTCCGAGCACCCGGTGGTCGACGTCCATCGTGGTGACCCGGAGCTCTTCGGCGTTCATCTCGCCCAGCCCCTTGAAGCGCTGGATCGAGTCCTCGCGGATGCGCTTGCCGTTCTGCTTGCCGAGCTCGACCAGGGCGTCGCGCTCGCGGTCGGAGTAGGCGTACTCGAAGTCGTCCCGGCCCCACTTGATCTTGTACAGCGGCGGCCGCGACAGGTAGACGTGCCCGGCCTCGACCAGGGGACGCATGAAACGGAACAGGAACGTCAGCAGCAGCGTGTTGATGTGCTGGCCGTCGACATCGGCGTCCGCCATCAGGATGATCTTGTGATAGCGGAGCTTCTCGATGTCGAAGTCCTCGTGCACACCAGTGCCGAACGCCGAAATCAGCGCCTGCACCTCGGTGTTCTGGAGGATCTTGTCGATACGGGCCTTCTCGACGTTCAGGATCTTGCCCCGGATCGGCAGGATCGCCTGGTACATCGGGTTACGGCCCGACTTCGCGGAACCGCCGGCGGAGTCACCCTCGACGATGAAGATCTCGCACTTCGAGGGGTCGTTGGACTGGCAGTCGCTCAGCTTGCCCGGCAGCGACGCGCTCTCCAGCAGGCCCTTGCGGCGGGTGAGGTCCCGCGCCTTACGGGCCGCGACCCGGGCGGTGGCGGCCTGGATCGCCTTGCGGATGATGTCCGCGGCCTCGACCGGATTGCGGTCGAACCAGTCCGTCAGGTGCTCGTGGACGACCTTCTGCACGAAGGTCTTCGCCTCCGTGTTGCCCAGCTTCGTCTTCGTCTGCCCCTCGAACTGCGGCTCGCCCAGCTTCACCGAGATGATCGCGGTGAGGCCCTCGCGGATGTCCTCGCCCGTGAGGTTGTCGTCCTTCTCGCGCAGCAGCTTCTTCTCGCGCGCGTAACGGTTGACCAGGCCGGTCAGCGCCGCCCGGAACCCCTCCTCGTGCGTGCCGCCCTCATGGGTGTGGATGGTGTTCGCGAACGAGTAGACACCCTCGCTGTACTGCGCGTTCCACTGCATCGCGATCTCGACCGAGAGCATCCGCTCCTTGTCCTCGGCCTCCACGTCGATCACGGTGGGGTGGATCAGCTCGCCCTTGCGCGAGTTGAGGTACTTCACGAAGTCGACGATGCCGCCCTCGTAGTAGTACGTCACCGTGCGGGCCGGCGGCTCCTCGTCCACGCCCTCGGTGATGTCCGTGCCCGCCACATCGGCACCGACGACGGCCTTGGCGGACTTGCGCTCGTCGGTCAGCGTCAGGGTCAGGCCCTTGTTGAGGAAGGCCATCTCCTGGAAGCGCCGGGAAAGAGTCTCGAACGAGTATTCGGTCGTCTCGAAGATCTCCGGATCCGCCCAGAAGGTGACGGACGTTCCGGACTCGGTCGTCGGCTCGTTCTGGAGCAGCGGCGCCGTCGGCACACCGAGCTTGTAGTCCTGGGTCCACCGGTAGCCGTCGCACTTGACCTCGACCGCGAGCTTCGACGACAGGGCGTTGACGACCGAGACACCGACGCCGTGCAGGCCACCGGAGACGGCGTAGCCGCCACCGCCGAACTTGCCGCCCGCGTGCAGGACGGTGAGCACCACCTCGACGGCCGGCTTGTTCTCGGAGGGAACGATGCCGACGGGGATACCGCGGCCGTTGTCGACGACCCGCACCCCGCCGTCGGCGAGGATCGTCACGTCGATGGTGGTCGCGTGCCCGGCCATGGCCTCGTCGACGGAGTTGTCGACGACCTCCTGCACCAAGTGGTGCAGCCCACGCTCACCGGTGGAGCCGATGTACATACCGGGCCGCTTGCGGACCGCGTCCAGGCCCTCGAGCACGGTGATGGCGCTGGCGTCGTACGAGGCGGCGAGTTCGCCGTTCTCGCCGGTGACGGTGGACGGTGTCTTCTCATCGGGGTTGCCGGAATCGGCCACGAAGCGCCCTTTCTGGCACAGCGCAGGCCGTTGACCCGAGCAAGCGGGAGCGGCTGCGTCGTTCGGCTTGTATCAGCTTCTATTGACGGTTCCCGCAAGCACAGCGGGATTTCCCACCAGTCTACCGGTAGCGCCGACACGAATGGGGGTTTGCGGGTACCTGAGTACCGATGTGCCGCCCTGAATGAGCGCCTGCCGACTCCCCATATTCGGGAAGGGGCTCCAAGAGGCTCACACCGGCATTGAGCGCTTCGGGCTGTCAACCTGCCGCTACGGTGCGGGACGCCCCGTCTTCCCCGGCCGACGTCCCTGGTCACAGCGGTGTCGCGGGGCGTACGGAAGGGGCGCGGACGGGGGGCGCGGAAAGAGCGTGCCGGGACGGGGAGATGGGAGAGGAGAGGAGAGGAGGCGGCCGCGGCGCGAGGGGCGCGGGGTCGGGCGCGGTCGCACCGGGGGGCGGACTCGCACCGGACGTGGGCCGGGGGCGGACCGAGGGCGGACCGAGGGCGGGGTATCGAGGCGGGCGGGCCCGCGCCCGGCCCCTGCCCGCTCCGGTCCGCTGCCTCACCGGCCGAAGGGCGTACGCCGGCGGAACGCATACCTATACATCCGGGGTCCGCCGGCCGTCCGGTAGGTACGGGACCGTTGCGTCCGGTCTCAGCCGTAGGTGTCGCCGGGCCCTCTGCTCCCCGCCGCGCGCAGCCGGCCGTACCGCTGCGGCGGACCGCCGGGCCCCAGGACCTTGATCACGCGTACGGTGCCGTGGCCCAGGTCCTCGTTCAGCCGGGCCACGAGGCGCGGCGCCAGCAGGCGCAGCTGCGTCGCCCACGCCGTGGAATCGCAGAGCACCGTCAGGACCCGCTGGTCGTCGCTGTCGTCATAGCGCTGCGGCACGCAGTGCTTCGCCACGTCCTCGCCGACGATCTGCGGCCAACGGCCCATCACCCCGCCCACGGCGGCCGGGGTCTCCCAGCCCCGCTCCGTGATCAGCCGGTTGATCGCGGCGCCGAGCGGCAGGGGGTCGCGGCCGTCCGCGCCGGCGCCCGAACGCAGGCCGCCGCCCCGCCGCGCCTGCTTCTTCTGCTGCGCGGCGGCACCACGTGCCCGCGCCTGCTCCTTGGCCGCGCGCAACGCGACCCGGGCCAGGTCCACCCCCGAGGCCTCGGCGGGCGCCGGTACGGCACCGTCCGCCGTGCCCGGCCGGGGCGGCACGGGCCGACCGTACGGCGCGGCCGAGTCGTACCCGGCGTCGCCGCTGTCCCTGCCGTCACTCATACGCGCTCCACCGTGCCGTCCGCCACCAGGTACCGCGCCCCGGCCAGCACATCCGGTACGTCATCGTCCACCGCCGCGGTCACCAGCACCTGTTCACCCGGCAGGACCAGTTCCGCGAGCCGCTCCCGCCGCCGCTCGTCCAGCTCGGCGAAGACGTCGTCGAGCACCAGCACCGGCTCGTTGCCCTCGGAGCGCAGCAGGTCGTACGAGGCCAGCCGCAGCGCCAGCGCGTACGACCAGGACTCGCCATGGCTCGCGTACCCCTTCGCGGGCAGCCGGCCCAGCTTGAGCACGAGGTCGTCGCGGTGCGGGCCGACCAGGGTCACGCCCCGCTCGATCTCCTGCTTGCGCACACCGGCCAGCGCGGCCAGCAGGCGTTCGTACAGTTCCTCGCGGGTGTGCCCGGCGAACTCCGGCTCCGCGAGCCCCACGGATCCCGTCGCGGCGGTGTCCCACGCCGGCTCCGCACCCACGTCGGGGGGTCCCGGGCTCCCCTCGGCTTCCAGGGCGGAGGAACGGTACTCCAGAACCACCGGGCCGCCCCCGGGAGCCAGTTGCTCGTACGCCTTGTCCGCCAGCGGGCGCAGAGTCGCGATCAGGTCGAGCCGCCGCGCCAGCAGTTCCGCCCCCACGCGCGCCAGATGCTGGTCCCACACGTCGAGCGTGGACAGGTCCATGCCACGGCCACCGTGCCGCCGGGCCATCGCCGCCGACTTCAGCAGGGTGTTGCGCTGCCGGAGCACCCGGTCGTAGTCGGACCGCACGCCGGCCATCCGCGGCGAGCGCGCCGTGACCAGCTCGTCGAGGAAGCGGCGCCGCTCACCCGGATCGCCCTTCACCAACGCCAGGTCCTCCGGCGCGAACAGGACCGTCCGTACGATCCCCAGCGCGTCCCTCGGTCTGACCTGCGACGACCGGTTGATACGGGCGCGGTTCGCCCGGCCGGGGTTCAGTTCGAGCTCGACCAGTTGCGAGCGCTCCCCCTGGGTCACCGCGGCCCGGATCACCGCGCGCTCGGCTCCCATCCGCACCAACGGCGCGTCGGAGGAGACGCGATGGCTGCCGAGGGTGGCGAGATAGCCGACCGCCTCGACCAGATTGGTCTTCCCCTGTCCGTTCGCCCCCACGAACGCGGTGACGCCCGGATCGAGCGGCACCTCGATCCGGGCGTAGGAGCGGAAGTCGGCCAGCGACAGATGCGTGACGTGCATGGGTGTGCGCCGGCCCTCCCGGGTGTGTACGTGCTGATTCCGCCGCCGGCCGGCCGCCCGGCCGCCGGATCGTTACGCCTTCTCGACCGCGTGACCGCCGAACTGGTTGCGCAGCGCGGCGATCATCTTCATCTGGGGGGAGTCGTCCTGGCGGGAGGCGAAGCGGGCGAACAGGGACGCGGTGATCGCGGGCAGCGGCACCGCGTGGTCGATCGCCGCCTCGACGGTCCACCGGCCCTCGCCGGAGTCCTCCGCGTAGCCCTTCAGCCGCTCCAAGTGCTCGTCGTCGTCCAGCGCGTTGACCGCCAGGTCCAGCAGCCAGGACCGGATGACGGTGCCCTCCTGCCAGGAGCGGAAGACCTCGCGGACATCGGTGACCGAATCGGCCTTCTCCAGCAGTTCCCAGCCCTCGGCGTAGGCCTGCATCATCGCGTACTCGATGCCGTTGTGAACCATCTTGGCGAAGTGGCCCGCGCCGACCTTGCCCGCGTGCACGGAGCCGAACTCGCCCTCGGGCTTGAGCGCGTCGAAAATCGGCTGCGCCTTGGCCACGTTCTCCGCGTCACCGCCGTACATGAGCGCGTAGCCGTTCTCCAGGCCCCAGACACCGCCGGAGACGCCGCAGTCGACGAAGCCGATGCCCTTGATGCCGAGCTCGACGGCGTGCTTCTCGTCGTCCGTCCAGCGGGAGTTGCCGCCGTCCACCACGACGTCCCCCGGGGACAGCAGACCTGCCAGCTCGTCGATCGTCGCCTGGGTCGCGGCCCCGGCCGGCACCATCACCCACACCACGCGCGGCCCCTTGAGCTTGCCCACCAGCTCCTCGAGGCTCTGGACATCGGAGAGGTCCGGATTGCGGTCGTAACCGATGACGGTGTGGCCCGCGCGGCGGATGCGCTCGCGCATGTTGCCGCCCATCTTGCCGAGACCGATAAGACCGAGCTCCATCAGGCGTTCCTTAAGCGTTGAGGCGATTCGTACCCGGGTCCGAGCCTACGCCCGGACCCGGCCACTCACCTGTGGGGTCAGCCGCTCAGTCGTACCGGCATGATCAGGTACTTGTACGCCTCGTCCGCTTCGGCGTCGACGGCCGGGCGGCCGCTGAGCAGGGCCGGCTTCGTGGACGTCGTGAAGGAGAGCTGGGCGACCGGGGAGTCGATCGCGCTCAGGCCGTCCAGCAGGAAGGTCGGGTTGAAGGCGATCGAGATGTCGTCGCCCTCGAGCGTCGCGTCGACCCGCTCCACAGCCTGTGCGTCGTCGCTGGACCCGGCCTCCAGGATGAGCACGCCCTGCTCGAAGCTCAGCCGCACCGGCGTGTTCCGCTCGGCGACCAGGGCGACTCGCTTGACGGCCTCCACGAACGGGGCGGTCTCGATGACCGCGACCGAGTTGAACTCGGTCGGGAAGAGCGTGCGGTACTTCGGCAGGTCGCCTTCGAGCAGGCGTGTGGTCGTACGGCGGCCCGCGCCCTCGAAACCGATCAGGCCCTCACCGGCGCCCGAGCCGGCCAGCGCCAGGGTGACCGTGTCACCGCTGGTCAGCGCCTTGGCCGTGTCCAGCAGCGTCTTGGCGGGCACCAGGGCGACCGCGGAGATGTCCGGGGACTCCGGCTTCCACAGGAACTCACGGACCGCGAAGCGGTAGCGGTCGGTCGAGGCCAGCGTGACCGTGTCGCCCTCGATCTCGATCCGTACGCCCGTGAGCACCGGCAGCGTGTCGTCACGGCCTGCGGCGATCGCGACCTGGGAAGCGGCCGAGGCGAAGACCTCACCGGGAACGGTGCCGGTCGCCGTCGGCATCTGCGGCAGCGCCGGGTACTCCTCCACCGGAAGGGTGTGGAGGGTGAACCGGGAGGAGCCGCAGACCACGGTCGCCCGTACACCGTCTGTGGAAATCTCCACCGGCCGGTTGGGCAGCGCCCGGCAGATGTCGGCGAGCAGCCGGCCGGAGACGAGGACCGTGCCGTCCTCCTCGACCTCCGCGTCCACCGAGACGCGCGCCGAGACCTCGTAGTCGAAGCTGGAGAAGCTGAGTGCTCCGTCCTCGGCCTTCAGAAGAAGGCCCGCGAGAACGGGCGCCGGCGGACGGGCGGGGAGGCTCCGAGCCACCCAGGCCACCGCCTCCGCGAGTACATCGCGCTCCACCCGGATCTTCACCGGAACCGCCTCCTGCTTGTTGCTGGCTCGCCCTGCTGGCCTTCGTCGTCGGCTGTGATGCCGGTGACCAGTCTGACGCACGGCACCGACAGTCGGTGCGGTCGCGGGTCAAGTCGAGTCGACGGGTGCCGGAGGCTCCGGGGCCGAGTTGTGCACAGGGCCTTCTTCGAAGCGAATTCCCCGGTAACTCCAGGTGGAAGTAGTAGTAGGGCCTGTGGAAACCGTGGAAAACGTTGTATCCGCAGGTCAGGGCCGGTTTTTTGTCCACTGGTGCTGTGGGTGCGGCTCGTGGACAACTCGCGCCTTCTGTGGACACGCCGAAGTTGTGCACACCCGATGCACAGGACACCGGTACTTCTCCCCAGTGCTGTCCCCAGCTTTACCCCGGTTCCCCACAGCCCAACCCAGCTCCTTGGTGTGACGCCTTTCACTCGACTCAGCGATGCCGGGCGTTTCGTTGCCGAACAGTGGACAGGGGTGTGGATGAGCTGTGGGCAACGGAGGCCTGCCTGTGGGCCGCCGGTGGACAACGGATCCGGCGCCCTGTGGAAGAGTTTTCCGTCCACAGTCTGTGGAGCGGCGTCGGCCACAATTCCACAGCCACCTGACCTGCCGTGATGATCGACTGGCGGCGGGGCCTGTGGACGCCGTCTGGACAACTTCCCCGTCCCCAAGCTGTGGACGGAGGATTCCTCCAGGATCTGTGGAGAAGCCTTCCGCGCGTCTCCGGATTCGAACAGCGGACGTGGCGCGCGGTGCGCCGGCCCTCGGCGTCCTGGCCACGGCGCCTCGGGCAGGGACGACGCGGAAGCGATGAAGAAGCGGCGAAGAGGCGGGGAAGCGACCACGAAGGGGACGAGGAGCGGACGGTGAAGGGCGCCCGGGGACCGTGCCGCGCGGAGTCCCCGAGCGCCCCTGGAGGACGACTCCGACCCGTGGCTCATGGCCCGGCCCGCGTCCGGTCGCGGACATGGGCGCGGCCTTCCGAGCGACGGTCGCAGCGGCCCGTACCGGGGGCGTGCCCCTTGCCGCTGTGCCGGTCGCCGTGGCTGTGCCGGTCGTGCCGGCACAGCCAGTGGCCTCAGTGGTGTCAGCCGTTCTTGATGCGGTTGGTCAGCTCCGTGACCTGGTTGTAGATGGAGCGCCGCTCCGCCATCAGCGCGCGGATCTTCCGGTCCGCGTGCATCACGGTCGTGTGGTCGCGGCCGCCGAACTGCGCCCCGATCTTGGGCAGCGAGAGGTCGGTCAGCTCACGGCACAGGTACATCGCGATCTGCCGCGCCGTGACCAGCACCCGGCTGCGGGAGGACCCGCACAGGTCCTCCACGGTCAGCCCGAAGTAGTCCGCCGTCGACGCCATGATGGCGCTCGCGGTGATCTCGGGCGCCGCGTCCTCGCCCCCCGGGATCAGGTCCTTCAGGACGATCTCGGTGAGACCGAGGTCCACCGGCTGCCGGTTGAGCGAGGCGAACGCCGTCACCCGGATGAGAGCCCCTTCGAGTTCGCGGATGTTGCGCGAGATCCGGGAGGCGATGAACTCGAGCACCTCGGGCGGGGCGTTCAGCTGCTCCTGGACCGCCTTCTTCCGCAGGATCGCGATCCGCGTCTCCAGCTCCGGCGGCTGGACGTCGGTGGTCAGGCCCCATTCGAAGCGGTTGCGGAGCCGGTCCTCCAGCGTGATCAGCTGCTTGGGCGGGCGGTCCGAGGACAGCACGATCTGCTTGTTGGCGTTGTGCAGCGTGTTGAAGGTGTGGAAGAACTCCTCCTGCGTCGACTCCTTGCTCGCCAGGAACTGGATGTCGTCCACCAGCAGGATGTCGACATCGCGGTACCGCTTGCGGAAGGTGTCGCCCTTGCCGTCCCGGATCGAGTTGATGAACTCGTTCGTGAACTCCTCCGAGCTCACGTAACGCACCCGCGTCCCCGGATAGAGGCTCCGGGCGTAGTGCCCGATGGCATGGAGCAGGTGGGTCTTGCCCAGCCCGGACTCGCCGTAGATGAAGAGCGGGTTGTACGCCTTGGCCGGGGCCTCGGCGACGGCGACCGCCGCCGCGTGCGCGAACCGGTTGGAGGCCCCGATCACGAAGGTGTCGAAGAGGTACTTGGGGTTGAGCCGGGCATGCGGCTCGCCGGGGCCCGGCGCCGGTGCGGGCTGGGCGCCCAGCGGGCCCGGCGCTCCCCCGCGCGGGCCGCCCGGCACCGCGCTGTGCGTGCCGCCGTGCCGGGGGGCCGGCAGATCCGGAAGATCACGCGCGTCGGAGTGCTTGGCGTACTCGGACCGCTGGTCGTACGGCCCCCCGTCGGACCGCTGGTCGTACGGGCCGCCCTCGTGCGGACCCTGTGGCGGCTGCCGGTAGTCGTGCTGCGGCTGCTGGGGGCGGGGGGTGTACGGGTCGCTGTCCTGGTAACCGCCGAGCCGCTGCTGCTGCCAGGAGAGATCGTCCTGGGTGCGCGGCCAGACACCGGGATCGGGGCGCTGCTGCTGGTAGTCCGGGTACGCGGGGCGCACCGACGGCAGTCCGTCGTCCGACGGCCGGTGGCCGTAGCCGTCGTCCGCCGCGCGGCGCCCGTAGTCGTCGTACGGATCGCTCTGGCGCGACTGGTCGTGCTGCGGCGCCTGGTAGCGGGACTGCTGGGGCAGGGGCGGGGCCGGCGGGGTGGGCTCCGCGGCGGAGTCGTCGACGGTGATGGCGATTCGGATGGGCCGTCCGCACTCGCGGCTCAGGGTCTCGCTGATGAGCGGGGCGAGCCGGCCCTCGAGGACCCGCTTGCCCCATTCATTGGGAACGGCGAGGAGCGCGGTGTCGGCGACCAGGGCGAGGGGCTGGCAGCGTTCGATCCACTGCTTGTCCTTGGGCTCGACGCCCTGCTGGCCCTCTCTGAGGAGATGCTCCAGCACTCGTGGCCACACTGCGGCAAGATCGGCAGGTACGTCAGCCACGGGGCACGCTCTCTCGCAGGTCCCACGAATGTGTGGTTCTCGGGACGGGATCGGGAAGACCGGCAGGAAAAGAAGCCGGAGTTCAGCCACGGTAGTCAGGGCGACCCGCGCGGTTCAAGTCGTTGTCCACAGCCTGTGCACAATGAGTCCCGGCCCGGACCTGGTTTGACCGGATGGCGTAGCCGCGCGTACCGTGACCAGGTCGAGTTGTCGATGGCTGCTGCCGCCTGCCTCCGATGGGCAAAGATCACGAACTGTGGTTGTTGAAGCGGTGCACTCGGGCGTAAACGCGAGCTACTCGTGGGCGCACGGTGACAGCCAGGCGATGTCCCGCCACCACACACATTTTTCTGGAGCCCCCGAGTGAGCAAGCGCACCTTCCAGCCGAACAATCGTCGTCGCGCGAAGACCCACGGCTTCCGGCTGCGGATGCGCACCCGTGCCGGCCGCGCGATTCTCGCGTCCCGCCGTGGCAAGGGTCGCGCACGTCTGTCCGCCTGATCGCCAACAGGTCATGACGTGCTGCCTACCGAGAATCGGCTGAGGCGGCGCGAGGACTTCGCGACCGCGGTACGCCGAGGACGCCGGGCCGGACGCCCGCTTCTCGTCGTCCATCTACGCAGCGGTCCAACCGACCCGCACGCGCCTGGGGAGAGCGCTCCCCCGACGCGTGCGGGTTTCGTCGTGAGCAAGGCCGTGGGCGGAGCCGTCGTACGGAACCGGGTGAAGCGGAGACTGCGCCACCTGATACGCGAACGTCTGTCCGAGCTGCCCACCGGTAGCCTGGTTGTCGTACGGGCGCTGCCCGGAGCGGGTGACGCCGACCATGCCCACCTGGCCCGAGACCTGGACGCCGCTCTCCGGCGGTTGCTGGGAGGGGGCGCGCGATGAAATACCCGCTGCTGGCTCTGATCAAGCTGTACCAGTGGACGATCAGCCCACTGCTGGGTCCTGTCTGCCGGTACTACCCGTCGTGCTCGCACTACGGATATACCGCCATCGACCGGCATGGCGCGGTGAAGGGGACGGCTCTGACCGCCTGGCGCATTCTGCGGTGCAACCCGTGGTCGCCCGGCGGTGTGGATCACGTCCCGCCGCGCAAACGCCCGCGCTGGCACGAAATGCTGCGCACGGCGTGGCGCGACAGGAAGGGCGGGCACTCCGCCGCTGGCGTGCCTTCCGGGGGGCCGGACACCGGCGACCCCGGCCCGGCCGCAGAGACCTCGCCCAAAGCTCAAGGAGCCTGATTAGTGGACACGATTGCCAGTTTCTTCAGTTTTATCACCACACCTGTTTCCTGGGTCATCGTCCAGTTCCACTCGCTGTACGGGGCGGTCTTCGGCCCTGACACGGGCTGGGCCTGGGGGCTGTCCATCGTGTCCCTGGTGGTACTGATCCGGATCTGCCTGATCCCGCTCTTCGTGAAGCAGATCAAGTCGACCCGCAACATGCAGGTGCTCCAGCCGAAGATGAAGGCGATCCAGGAGCGCTACAAGAACGACAAGCAGCGTCAGTCCGAGGAGATGATGAAGCTGTACAAGGAGACGGGTACCAACCCGCTCTCCTCGTGCCTGCCGATCCTCGCGCAGTCGCCGTTCTTCTTCGCCCTGTACCACGTGCTGTCCAGCATCGCCAGCGGCAAGACCATCGGTGTCATCAACCAGAGCCTGCTCGACAGCGCGCGTCAGGCGCACATCTTCGGGGCTCCGCTGGCCGCCAAGTTCATGGACAGCAGCGACAAGGTGGCGTCCCTGAACGCTTCCCTGACCGACGTCCGGATCGTCACGGCGATCATGATCGTGCTGATGTCCGCGTCGCAGTTCTACACGCAGCGCCAGCTGATGACGAAGAACGTCGACCTCACGGTGAAGACGCCGTACATGCAGCAGCAGAAGATGCTGATGTACATCTTCCCGGTGATCTTCGCTGTCACGGGTGTCAACTTCCCGGTCGGTGTGCTCGTCTACTGGCTGACCACCAACGTGTGGACCATGGGCCAGCAGATGTACGTGATCAACCAGAACCCGACGCCGGGCAGCAAGGCGCAGGACCAGTACCTCCAGCGCCTCCTGAAGTCCATCACCTCACAGGGGCAGGTGCGGTCGCGGCGTAAGCGCACCATCGTCCAGGCGATCGTGGCCAAGGGCCCGGACCGCAACGACAACGAGCGCCGTTTCGTCACCGGCCTGGCGAAGGCGGGACTGGCAGCACAGACCGACGGCACAGTCGCCAAGAGCGACACCGCCACCGTTGAGGCCGAAGCCGGTGGCGCGGCGCGTCGGCAGCAGCCCAAGCGCCAGACCAAGGCACAGCGCCAGGCGGCCGCCGGTCACTCGCCGGCCGACAAGCCGGCCCCCGGCAAGCCTTCGTTGCAGAAGGACGAGCCGCAGGACAGCACGTCCAAGCCGTCGGGCAAGTCCGCCGCCGGTTCCGCTCGCCAAGCCAAGCCGGGCCAGCGCAAGGGCCAGCAGCGCCCCAAGCACCCGTCCAAGAAGTAAGAAGGAGTGCATCCGTGACGGAAGGCACCATCTCCGCCGCCGAGTCCGTGGACGAGGCCGACGACACCCTGTCCCGCCTGGAGCAGGAAGGCGAGATCGCGGCCGATTACCTTGAGGGTCTGCTCGACATCGCGGATCTCGACGGGGATATCGACATGGACGTCGAGGCGGACCGTGCGGCGGTCTCGATCATCAGCGACTCGGACGGCCGGGACCTGCAGAAGCTCGTGGGGCGTGATGGTGAGGTGCTGGAGGCGCTCCAGGAGCTGACGCGGCTCGCCGTGCACCGGGAGACCGGAGACCGGAGCCGGCTGATGCTGGACATCGCGGGCTTCCGCGCCAAGAAGCGCACCGAGCTGGCCGAGCTGGGCACCAAGGCTGCGGACAAGGTGAAGAGCACCGGCGAGCCGGTGAAACTGAACCCGATGACGCCCTTCGAGCGCAAGGTCGTGCATGATGCGGTCGCCGCCGCCGGCCTGCGCAGTGAGTCCGAGGGCGAAGAGCCTCAGCGCTTCGTCGTGGTGCTCCCTGCCTGAGCGGTCCCGCGTTTTTCGGCCCCGTCTGTTGAGCAGGCGGGGCCGAACTTTGTCAGCCTGATAGTTCAGCCACCAGTCGGTGGATCGGTATGGAAGGACGGTTCCCGTGTCGGAGGCAGCAGAGCTTCCCCCCGCGCCGGACGAGGCACGCACGGTTTTCGGCGAATTCTTTCCGGAGGCTGTCCGCTACGCGGAGCTGCTGGCGGACGCCGGCGTGAGGCGCGGTCTGATCGGTCCACGCGAGGTACCACGGCTGTGGGAGCGGCACCTCCTGAACTGCGCGGTGCTCTCCGAGGTTGTTCCCGAAGGCGTCATGGTCTGCGATGTGGGCTCGGGCGCCGGGCTTCCCGGCATCCCCCTGGCGTTGGTGCGGCCCGACTTGAAGATCACGCTGCTGGAGCCCCTGCTACGTCGGACCACCTTCCTCCAGGAAGTGGTGGAACTGCTGGGCCTGGATCATGTGACGGTGGTCCGCGGCCGAGCCGAAGAAGTGCTCGGCACCCTTCAGCCCGTACATGTGGTGACGGCCCGGGCGGTGGCCCCGTTGGACCGTCTGGCCGGCTGGGGCGTTCCGCTGCTCCGTCCGTACGGCGAGATGCTGGCGCTCAAGGGCGACACGGCCGAGGAAGAGATCAAGGGGGCTCGTGCGGCACTGAGCAAGCTGGGTGTGGTGGGGACCTCGGTGTTGCATGTCGGCGAGGGCATCGTCGACCCGCTGGCCACCGTGGTGCGCGTGGAGGCCGGGGAGAGCCCCGGCGGTGTGCGGTTCGCCACCAAGCGGGCCAAGGCTGCTCGAGCCGGTCGGGCGCGTCGCCGCCGTTGAGTCGGGCCATGCGCCTGGTGAGCGATGGTGCTCCATACAAGCTGCCGTACGCGGGTACTACGGAGTGTCGTAACAGCCTGGCCTAGCGGCCCGTGCATCGTGTTTCACGTGAAACGTCGCTCACTGCTGCAAGGAATCATCGGCCGTGGTCGCGCGGCTACCACATCGCGCGACCGGAAGACCCTCGAAAGGGGGACGGGGTTGTCCACAGAGGCGGATTCATCCACAGAACCACGGACCTCGCTGGTTCCTGACCCCGAAAGCATGGCAGGCTCTGTTCATTGCGAGTCTGAAGTCGAGGAGAGTGAATCCTTGCGGTCCGACGCCAACATCGCGGGACCGATGACCGATCCGGTCCCCGGTCCCCGCACCGAGTCGGCGGGGGAGGATGTTTCACGTGAAACACCACCTCCGATGGACGACACCCCTATTGGTCGAGCCGCCCAGTTGGCGGTGGAGGCGCTGGGGCGTGCGGGTGACGGTCTGCCTCGCCCTGAGCAGACGCGGGTCATGGTTGTAGCCAACCAGAAGGGTGGCGTGGGGAAAACCACGACCACCGTCAACCTTGCCGCCTCGCTCGCCCTGCATGGTGCGCGGGTCCTGGTCGTCGACCTTGACCCGCAAGGCAACGCCTCCACAGCGCTCGGCATCGACCATCACGCCGAAGTCCCCTCGATCTATGACGTCTTGGTGGAGAGCAAGCCGCTCTCCGATGTGGTTCAGCCCGTCCCGGACGTCGAAGGTCTCTTCTGTGCCCCCGCCACCATCGATCTCGCCGGTGCGGAGATCGAGCTGGTGTCGCTGGTGGCACGGGAGAGCCGACTGCAGCGGGCGATCGAAGCGTATGAGCAGCCGTTGGACTACATCCTCATCGACTGTCCGCCCTCGCTGGGTTTGTTGACGGTCAATGCGATGGTCGCCGGCGCAGAGGTGCTGATCCCCATCCAGTGTGAGTACTACGCACTCGAAGGGCTGGGACAGCTGCTGCGCAATGTCGACCTGGTGCGCGGCCACCTCAACCCCGGCCTGCATGTCTCGACGATCCTGCTCACCATGTACGACGGCAGGACTCGTCTCGCCTCGCAGGTGGCCGAGGAGGTTCGCAGCCACTTCGGCAAGGAGGTGCTGCGGACAAGCATTCCTCGCTCCGTACGTATCTCTGAGGCGCCGAGTTACGGCCAGACGGTACTGACCTATGATCCGGGATCCAGCGGGTCCCTGTCGTACCTAGAGGCCGCCCGCGAGATCGCCCTGCGGGGAGTCGGGGTGCACTACGACGCCCAGCAGGTTCATTTGGGCATCCAGAACAGCCAGCAGAGCATGTCGGAGGGGATCCAGTGAGTGGGGGCCGTAGGGGCCTGGGACGCGGGCTCGGTGCCCTGATTCCTAGCGCTCCGCAGGAGAATCAGACGTCCTCCCCTGAAGGGGCTGCGGCCTCTTCAGGAGCGGGGGCGGTTTTGACCGCGGACCGCGGAGTGGCCGCGGCGAAGGTGACCTCGCTGCCACCGGGGCCCGTCGTTCCGGAGCCGACGACAGTCGCACCGGCGGCTGAGACGCTGAATGAGCTGCGGTCGGTGGACGGGGCGCATTTCGCTGAGGTACCGGTCGACCTGATCGTGCCCAATCCACGTCAGCCTCGTAAGGAATTCGACGAGGACGCGCTCGCCGAACTGGTCACGTCCATCAAGGAAGTGGGGCTCCTCCAGCCTGTTGTCGTACGACAGACGGGGCCTGAAGCCTATGAGCTCATCATGGGCGAACGGCGTTTGCGGGCCTGCCGGGAAGCCGGCCTGGAACGTATCCCGGCGATCGTCCGGGCCACGGACGACGGGAAGCTGCTTCTCGACGCGCTGCTGGAGAACCTGCACCGCGCTCAGCTGAACCCCCTCGAAGAGGCCGCGGCCTACGATCAGCTGCTCAAGGACTTCAGCTGCACACAAGAGCAGTTGGCGGACCGGATCGGGCGTTCACGCCCGCAGGTCGGCAACACCCTACGGTTGCTACGGCTCTCCGGTCCGGTACAGCGGCGGGTCGCTGCCGGGGTCCTGTCGGCCGGTCATGCTCGGGCGCTTCTCTCAGTGAAGGATGCGGAGGAGCAAGACCGACTGGCCCATCGCATTGTTGCGGAGGGGCTCTCAGTACGGTCGGTCGAGGAGATCGTCAGGCTGATGGACTCGGAGCCTGAGAGCGCGCCCAAGCACAAGGGGCCGAGGGCCGGCGCCCGTGTGTCACCGGCGCTGACCGATCTGGCGTCCCGGCTCTCCGACCGGTTCGACACTCGGGTGAAGGTCGATCTGGGGCAGAAGAAGGGGAAGATCGTCGTCGAGTTCGCGTCGATGGAGGATCTGGAACGCATCCTCGGCACCCTGGCCCCAGGTGAAGGACGAGTGTTGGAGAAGGGCCTTTCCGAAGGTGTCGGAGACGGGGAGGACAAGGAGCAGCAGCGCGCGAGCTGACACTCTTCGCCAGCCTCTGGGCGGGCCGGTTCCCTGCTGACGGGAACCCGGCTCGCCTTTTCTGTCTCTCGGTGTGCCAGGAACCTATGGGTGGATACGATGCGTTGTGTACGGCGCAGCCATCCTGCTTCGGGAACGGAGTGCGCCGACCGCTGCCCGCGGAGCGGCAGGTGAAGGAAGTGAGGATCAGCCTCCATGGGGCGTCGGCTCGTACCGCTCACATTGGACAACCTTCCGGACCTCCCCGGACGTTGCCGCGCATGTGTCTTCTGGGAGCTGGATCCGGTGCGCGGAGAGGCTGCGGTAAGGGCAGGCAGAGCGGCGGAGGAAAAAGAAGCATGGATCTCCGCGGTCCTGCTGGAGTGGGGATCCTGCGGCCGCGTCGCCTACGTCGATGACGTGCCGGTCGGCTTCGTGCTATACGCACCGCCGGCGTATGTGCCGCGCTCCATGGCCTTCCCGACGAGCCCGGCGTCCTCGGACGCCGCACAGCTCATGACGGCATGGATCAGGCCGGGCCACCAGGGCCAGGGGCTGGGACGCGTACTGGCTCAAGCGGTGGCCAAGGATCTGCTACGCCGGGAATTCAGAGCGATCGAGGCATTCGGCGATGCCCGGTGGAAGGGTTCGGCGTGTGTTCTGCCCGCTGAATATCTGCTGGCCGTGGGCTTCAAGACCGTTCGTCCTCATCAGCGGTACCCGCGTCTGCGGCTGGAGCTGCGGACCACGCTGTCCTGGAAAGAGGACGTAGAGCTTGCACTGGACCGGTTGCTGGGCGCTGTGAAGAAGGAGCCCGCGCTGCGGCCGCTCTGAGGCGGCCATCGGCCGAATCGCCATACGCCCATAACGGCGGGGCAGCGCTTGTCCGTGCTTGCGCATAAGAAAAGAAACGGACTCGCCTCCTGCCGGAGGCGAGTCCGTTTCACGTGAAACATTGAGCAGCAGGTCTCGGCCGCGCCTTTACTTGTGGCTGATGAAGTCTTCCAGGTCACGTACGAGCGCGGCCTTGGGCTTGGCGCCGACGATGGTCTTGGCAACCTCGCCGTTCTGGTAGACGTTCAGCGTCGGGATGGACATGACGCCGTACTTGGCAGCCGTGGCCGGGTTCTCGTCGATGTTGAGCTTGACGACCTCGATCTTGTCGCCGTGCTCGGCCGCGATGGCCTCCAGCGACGGGGCGATCTGGCGGCACGGTCCGCACCAGGCGGCCCAGAAGTCCACCAGTACGGGCTTGTCGCTCTTGAGGACGTCCTCTTCGAAGGAGTCGTCGGTCACGTGCTTCAGGTCGCCGGCCACGGCGGCCTCCTTACCTTGTGGGTTGGGTGGGGATGAGCGAGTCAGACGGTCGCGGTCTTTTCCGGCTCGGCAGTCGTCTCGCTGTCGCTCAGGGCGGCGAGGTAGCGCTCCGCATCCAGCGCCGCGGAGCAGCCCGTGCCGGCAGCGGTGATCGCCTGGCGGTAGGTGTGGTCGACCACATCACCGGCACCGAAGACACCGGGCTGGTTCGTCCGTGTCGACGGGGCATCCACGGTCAGGTAGCCCTCGCTGTCCAGATCCAGCTGGCCCTTGAAGAGCTCTGTCCGCGGGTCGTGGCCCACGGCGATGAAGAGCCCCGTCACGGCGAGCGGCGAGGTCTCGCCGGTCTTGGTGTTGCGCAGGGTCAGTCCCGAGAGCTTCTGCTCTCCGTGGATCTCGGCGACCTCGCTGTCCCAGGCGAACTTGATCTTGGGGTCTGCGAAGGCACGGTCCTGCATGGCCTTCGAGGCGCGCAGAGTGTCCCGGCGGTGGACGATCGTGACGGACCTGGCGAAGCGGGACAGGAAGGTGGCTTCCTCCATCGCCGTGTCGCCGCCGCCGATCACGGCGATGTCCTGGTCCTTGAAGAAGAAGCCGTCGCAGGTGGCGCACCAGGAGACGCCTCGTCCGGAGAGCGTGTCCTCGTTGGGCAGGCCGAGCTTGCGGTGCTGGGAGCCGGTGGTGACGATCACGGCCTTGGCGCGGTGGACGGTGCCGGCCGTGTCGGTGACCGTCTTGATGTCGCCGGTGAGATCGACGGCGACGACGTCGTCCGGGACCAGCTCCGCACCGAAGCGCTCGGCCTGCGCCCGCATGTTGTCCATGAGGTCCGGCCCCATGATGCCGTCGCGGAACCCAGGGAAGTTCTCCACATCGGTGGTGTTCATCAGCGCACCACCGGCGGTGACGGCTCCCTCGAAGACCAGCGGCTTCAGCGACGCGCGCGCGGTGTACAGCGCGGCCGTGTAGCCGGCTGGTCCGGACCCGATGATGATCACGTTACGGACGTCGGTCACGGGTTTGTTCCTCGTCTCTACAGCAGACTGCCTACTGGGGCCGGATCAACGACTGTCACCCCATCCAACGGATCCTAAGGGTCTCGCATTCCCCAGGTGTCGCGGCCGGGAGGGTGTCGTCAGCGGCGGGGGTAGGAGTGTGTCAGCAGCAGCTTGCCCTTGGCCTCGGGGGCGCTGTCCACACATGCCGCATCGACCACGTACGCCTGGACCTGAGTACCGTCGGCGAGGTGCGGGAGGACGACGAGATAGGCGCGGCTGCCCTGGTAGGTGCCCTGCTCGGCGGCCAGGGCAGCATCGGTACGTCCGGTCCCCTGCTGGATGCAGGGCGGCACCACGGCCTTGGGCTGGAGGAGGGGCGTGTTCTCAATACTGCGGTTGCTGGTGGAGCCGCCGTCCCGTCGGGCCGGGGACTCCTGGGTCGTCGGTTCGGCGGCGAGGAGTGCTTCCACCCGACGAGGCAGACGCGTGTCCGAGAACTCGTTGCTGCCGTCCCCCGTGGAGGCGCTGACCTCGGAGCGGGCCTGCTGGTCCGCGCTGCTGTCCGTGGTGGCGGAGTCCCCTGTCTGGAAGAACAGCACGCTGACGCCCAAGGCGGCGCATCCGAAGACGGTGCCCAGGATGGCGGTCCGCCTGCGCCGCCGCTCTGCCGCCTTGCGACCAGGGCCGGTGGACGCCTTCGGGTGACCAGCGGGGCGCGTGGTTCGTACGGGCTGCCCGACGGCCTCCGTGGACGGGGCGGTGACCCGTACGGACTCGGTGGGGGCGGTCGACTCGGTGGATGTTTCACGTGAAACATGCGCGGTGGAGGCGGACGGTTCTTCGGAGGTAGAGGTGTCGGGCATGCCGGACGCCTCATTGTCGGGCGCTGTTGACTGGAGCAGCGCTTCTGCCGCAAGGGCGGCGTCGATACGGCCGGCCACGTCGGCCGGCATCAGTGGAGGGCCGGGCATCGTGCCGAGCAGCCCCCTGATCTCCGTCAGAGAGTCATGGACATCGGCGCAGAGGGGACAGCCGTCGAGATGATCCTTCAGGTCAGCGGCGCGGGACGGTGAGAGCAGGCCCTCGGCCAGTTCCGAGATTTCCGAGACATCCGGGTGCTGAGTCGTGTCGGTCGTCGATGTCACGCGCGCCCACCTCCGCCCTTCACTGCGGCAGGATCGCTCGGTCCTGCGTCCTTCGGCCCTGATGCCGGTGGGACGGATGCCCCCGGCGTCCGGTTCCTTCCCCGGTCGACACGGCCACTATCCCTGGCGTCTCCTCTGAGATGTGCGAGCAAAGGCAGCAGTTTGGCCCGGCCGCGGGCGCAACGGCTTTTCACCGTTCCGGTGGGCACGCCCAGGACATCGGCGGCTTCCGCCACCGGGTAGCCCTGCATGTCCACCAGTACCAAGGCGGCGCGTTGATCAGGGGGAAGTGTGGCCAGCGCCGCCAATAGCTGGCGATGCAGGTCCCGCCGCTCGGCGGGCGCCTCGGCCGACTCCTGGGGCTCGAGGAGCTGCTCCAGCCGCTCTGTGTCGTCTACGGGAGACGTTTTCCGGGAAGCGGCTTTGCGGGCCCGGTCCAGACACGCGTTGACTGTGATCCGGTGGAGCCAGGTGGTCACGGCGGACTGGCCACGAAACGTGTGGGCTGCCCGGAATGCGGAGACGAGCGCGTCCTGGACGGCATCGGCCGCCTCTTCCCGATCGCCCAGCGTGCGCAGCGCGACGGCCCAGAGCCGGTCCCGATGACGCCGGACCAGCTCACCGAAGGCATGCGGATGACCCGCCACATGAGCGCCCAAGAGATCGTGATCGCTCGCATCGCCGAGAGCGGCATCGTCCAACGGTGGCCCCCTCCCCTGTTCCGGTCAGCTGGTGACCTGGATCTCCGAGACCTTCCCGCGATAATTGCCTCCCGGTTCCGAGGGAAGGTCGGTCAGCCAGACGAGAACGTATCGCGTCTTGAGCTCCTTGCCGGGCTTGAGCGCGACTTTCTCACCGGATCCCTCGGCAACCTTGGAAAAGGCGTCCAGAGAGGTCGGCTCGGACTGGGTGTCCGCGGACGCGGCCCTCAGCTCCACGCCTGTCGTGCCGCCCAGGAACGAGACATCCACTGTGCCGACCTGCTGGACCTTGCCGAGATCGAGAATGATGCCGACACCGGACTTGAGGCGGCCGAAGTCGGAGCTGAAGTAGGCGCTCGTATGCCAGGAGGTGCTGGGATCGCCGTCATAGGCCTTCTGGAGGTCTTCGGGGTTCTCGGACTGGTCCTGGCCGAGGGGGTCGAAGTCACGTGCATTGACGATCTTGATCGGCTTGCCGGGCTTCGTCGCTGACTTGTCGTCGTCGTTCTGGGTGCTCTGCTGCGTGGGAGTCGGGTCCGCGGACTCGTCGCGGTTGAGGACATGGTCGGCGACCTGCCAGCTGCCGAGGCCCAGCGCGGCGATGAGGAGCGCGGCCACGGTCCACTTCAGGGCCTTGCCCGTGCGGCTCTGGAGCGGCGGTGGGGGAACCACCACCGGAGGAATGACGGCTGTGTGCGGCAAAGTCTGCGGCTGCCCGTACGTGCCCTGCTGGTAGGTGGTGCGCTGGTAGTCGGGCGGGGCGGTGAAGGCGGGCTCGGGGGGCCGGACGCGCGGCATCTCCGCCACCGCCGCCGCCAGCTCGTCCGGCGTGGTGCACGGCGGTTCCTGGCGGGACGCGGTGGCACCGTCATTGACCAGGGCCCGCATGGCGAGTTCCGAGAGGCCGCGATGGACCCCGGCGCGCACCTGGTCGGGGGCGATCAGGCCCACGTCCTTGGGAAGGCCGGAGAGCCCGTAGGCATCCGTCTCGTACGGCCAGCGTTGCGTGAGCGCGGCGTAGAGCAGCGCGCCGATCGCTTCCGTGTCGGTGCGCTGGGGCCGGTCGGCGCGGATCCCACGCAGCGCCGCGTTCACGGCGAGGCCCCGGATGCGGTACTGACCCGTGGATGTCCGCAGGACCGCTCCCGGGGTCAGCCGCAGATGGGCGAGTCCTTCGCGATGGGCCGCGGTCATGGCCTGGGAGACCTGGCTGACCAGTTGGTAGGCGTCGTGGGCCTCCAGCGGCCCCGCGGCGAGGAGGGCGGTGAGTTCGACGGCGTCCGGCAGCCACTCGTGGACGACATAGACGAGGTCGTTCTCCTCCACGGCGTCCAGGACCTGGACGAAGCGAGGATCACCGAGCAGGGCGGCGGACCGGGCGGCGGCCAGGACGGAGCGGGCCCGCGGATGGTCGGACGGGAGGATG
The DNA here is from genome assembly GCF_052983195.1 of Streptomyces hebeiensis. Lineage (NCBI taxonomy): Bacteria > Bacillati > Actinomycetota > Actinomycetes > Kitasatosporales > Streptomycetaceae > Streptomyces > Streptomyces hebeiensis. Next base: position 3,857,501 of record NZ_CM129812.1, on the reverse strand, counting down.
TGCACCCCCACGGCCCGGCGCAGTTTCTCGTCCACGGCACGCCAGCTGCTGAATCCGTCCAGACGGGTGACGCACTCTTCCAGGCGGTAGCGTCTGGCGAGCTTGTGGCCGCTGTGCAAGTCGGGCTCGGTGCCCCCCGAAGCGGCATCCTGACGTTCGCTGCCCGCGGCAGCGCCGGATGTGTCCGCGGCGTCCTGGGCCTTCGCCACGCCGTCGGTCGTGGCCTTGGCCGCCTTGGCAGCCGACGGTTTCTCACCGCTGTTGTCGGCCACGTCGACGGCAGCCGTGCTACGTTCCGCCACCGTCGCTCCTGCCTCCCCATCCGTTGCGAACAATCTAAACGCCTAGCCAATTGTGCCCACAGTCGGACGCTATGCACGACACACGGCGACCGGCGATGGTTGCCTCCGGTGGCCCCGCTCTAGCGCCCCAGACGGCCCCGCACCATTCCGACCAGGGCGTTGAGTTCTTCGATCCGCATCTTCTTCGCCGCGACGAAGAAGATACCGAGCAGAACGACAGACCCTCCGACCAGTGCCAGCACCGAGCCGAGAGCACCGCCGCTGACGTGGTTCAGCACGAGATAGGCGACCGCGCCGGCTCCGAGGGCCCCGGGGACGCACGCCAGGCAGAGCCGGGCGTAGGTGCGCAGCACGCGACCTCCGTCCAGATCGCCGCCCAGCCGGTTCCGCAGCCGCCGCCAGGCGACGCCGACACCGACCGCGTAGGCCAGTCCGTACGCGGCGGCCATGCCGACCACGGCCCAGCGGGAGGGCAGCACCAGGTAGGCGACGGCGGAGGCGGAGGCGTTCACGGCGGCGACGATGACCGTGTTGTAGAAGGGGGTCCGGGTGTCCTCGTAGGCGTAGAAGCCGCGCAGCACGACGTACTGCACGGAGTACGGGACCAGTCCGAGGGCGAAGGCCATCAGGATGAAGCCCATCGAACGCGCGGAGTCCAGGCCGCTGGAGGAGAACATCAGGATGGACAGCGGCACACCGAGCGCGAGGAAGAGGAAGGCGATCGGGACGATCGCGACCGCGGAGTTGCGCAGCCCCTGGGAGATGTCGTCGCGCACCGCGCCGGGGTCGCCGTCCGATGCGGACCGGGAGATGCGGGGCAGCAGCGCGGCCATGACCGAGACGGTGATGATGGCCTGCGGCATGCCCCAGATCAGCTGGGCGTTGCTGTAGGCGAGGATGCCGGTGCCGTCCTCGCCGGAAGCCTTTCCGGCGGCGGTGGCGAGCTGGGTGACGACCAGGACACCGGCCTGGTTGGCGAGAACGAAGAGCACGGTCCACTTGGCGAGCTTGACCGTCTTGCCGAGCCCGTGGCCCTTCCAGTCGAACCGCGGGCGGAACCGGAAACCGGTCTCACGCAGGTAGGGCATCATCGCGAGCGCTTGGACGGCCAGGCCCAGCAGCGTGCCGATACCCAGGAGCCGAACGCCCTCCGGCGGGATGGTCCGGACGGTCATGCTGGAGTCGGCGGCGGTGCCGTACACCCAGATGAACAGCCCGAACGTGGTGATCATGACGATGTTGTTGAGGACCGGGGTCCACATCATCGCGCCGAACTTCCCACGGGCGTTCAAGATCTGGCCCATCACGACGTGCACGCCCATGAAGAAGATCGTGGGCAGGCAGTAGCGGGCGAAGGTGACCGCTACGTTGTTGGCCGCCGGATCACCCGCGATCGTGGGCGACATCGCGTGCACCAGCAGGGGTGCGCCGAAGACGGCGAGGGCGACGATCGCGCCGAGCGCCACCATGACGAGGGTCAGCAGCCGGTTGGCGTACGCCTCGCCGCCGTCGTCGTCGTTCTTCATCGACCGTACGAGCTGCGGCACGAAGACGGAGTTGAGGCCGCCTCCCACGGTGAGGATGTAGATCATCGTCGGGAGGGTGTAGGCGACGGTGAAGGAGTCACCGAGCAGTGCCGCGCCCAGCGCGGCGGTGATCACCAGGCTCCGTACGAATCCCGTGAGCCGGGAGACCAGTGTTCCGGCCGCCATCACGGCGCTGGACTTGAGCAGTCCCGCGGCCTTGCTCTGCTTCTTGGCGGGAGGCGGCGGCGCCGCGGTCTCCGGCTCCGGCGGGGACAGCACCTGGCCGGTGCCCTGCTGGTCGCGGTAGAGATGGGCGAACGCGTCCGGGGAGGGGCCCTCGTCGCCGGCCCGCGAGACCAGGTCGTCGACGCCTGTGTACTGGGTGGTGTGCGGGTTGTCGCCGTAGGGGAGGCTGGAGGGGCCGGCGGGCTCGGGGGGCGGCGTCTGGGCCCACACACGGGGGTCGGGAGCATACTGCTGAGCGGGCGGCTGCCGGTACATTTCCCGCGCGTCCGGATAGGTGCCCGGCGGGGGCGGGGGGTGCGAGGCACGGTCGTACAGAGCCTCGGTCACCGGGTCCTGTGCGGACAGGTCCTGTGCCCAGTACGGGTCCCGGTTGTAGGCGTCCTGCACGTAGGGATCCTCCGCAGGCTGCGAGGAGGGCGGAACCTGGCCTGCCGGATCGCCGCCCGCGCCCTGCCCGCGGTCACCGTCGTACGGCGCTTTCATGGTCAACCCCACCTCATCGTCCCCGGCCACCGGCCACGACATCGCTCAACGGTCCACTTTCTCACCCGCACCCGACGCGTCCGCGCTTTCCGGTCCGGTGTCCGGTGTCGGGTCACTCGGCTGCTCGGGATTCGTGTCCCTCGCGGTCTGTTCGTCGTCCGTGGACTCCGCCGCCGCCTTACGGGCCACCGCCCGCTTGCGCTGGCTGTACATCTTGACCCCGGCCAGGACGAGCAGCAGCACGCCGCCCGCGATGACCAGCATGACGGTGGGCGTGATCTCCGAGACCTTGACCTGGAACGTCATGGGGGCGCCGTAGGGCCGGCCGTCGACCGTGTAGAGCTGTGCGGTCACCTGCACCGGACCGTTGGCGTTGCCTGCCCCGGTGAACTTCACCGACTGGCTGTGCCCGCCGTCGATCTTGATCGGCTGCTCCGCGACCGCCCGGTTGCCGTCCAGCCTGAGCCGCGTGGGGTTGTCGGATTTCAGGCGCAGCACCAGGTTCTGGACACCCTGCAACAGCTGGTTCTGCACGGTCACCGGGACCGTCGCGCTACGGCCGGAGAGGGTGAGGTCGGACTTGGGGATGAGCTGGACCTCATCGGCGAGGCTCAGCAGGTAGTTCTCCACCGCGCCGCGGTACTGCTGCGCGGCCTCCGGGTCACCTCGCCAGGACGCCGACATCGCCCGGTTGATCGCGTTGCTGAAGGGGGCGGCCACCCGGTCCGGGGAACTGAGGATGGCCTTGAAGTTGTCGAGCCGGTCGGTCGTCTGCTTGATCTCGAGGAAGGCGTCGGCCGGCAACTCCTGACCGCGCAGGCTCTTCGGGTAGCGCGCGGCGCTCGGCACCTTGGTGGTGGCCTGGGAATCGGGTTTGGCCGCCGCCGCCTCGATGAGATCGGCCGGCTCCGTCCAGCGCTCGGCGTCCAGACCGCGCAGCGCGCGTGCCATGGACTGTGCCTGGGCGGCCGTCGGCATCCGCTGCGGGGCTACGACGATGCTGCGCTCGTCGCCGGGCTGCTGAAGGGTGAGGGCCAGTGACTGGGCGAGGAACTTCTGCACGGCGAGGGTGGAGCTGCCCGCCTCCGTCATGTCGCCCTGGAATGCGGTGGACAGCCGTGTGTCGGCGACGATCGCGGTGGTGCCTCCGCCGATGGGCCGAGCGGCGGTCGCCGTGTACGGCAGGTTGTCCTGGAGGCTGTCACCTCGGGTGATGATGTTGTGGGCGCCCGCCGAGGTCGCGACATCGACGATCGAGGGATCGATCGCGCCGTCCACCGGCCAGGCGAAGTCGCCCGAGGGCTTCACATGGAGGATGGTCTCCACCGTCTTCCCGGCCACATCGGTGGCGGGCTGAAGGTGGCTGAGCGCTCCGGAGACGTCCTTGCCGCGGTGTGCCAATGAGGCCAGGTCCGGGTCGGCGAACGGAAGCGCCACCACCTTGTGCCCCGCCACCGCCTTCTCCAGGGAATTCAGCCACTGGGCGGCTACGGCCTGGTTCCTGCCCGGCACGGTGGTGTCGCCGTTCCGGACCTCGTACTTGCGTGTCATGGCGTCGGCGGTGGCGATCACGTCGGGATCGATGACCCAGGTGACGGGAAGCCGACTGCCGAGCGAGACCATCTGCTCCAGCCGTCCGCCGGGCGCCAGCTCCTCGGCCAGGTCGTCGTTCTCGAAGACCGGCGTCTGCTGGTCGTCGGAACCGGTCTCCGCCGAGAGATGGGCCCGGGAGGTCAGTGGCCACAGAGTGGTGAGCTGGGTCTTCTTCTCCGTGGGATCGGGCTGCCAGGGGAGGAAGGTGCGCTGGAGACCCAGCACGTGGCTGTACGGGGCGGCGGCGGTCCGGCCGCTCAGGGAGACGTCCAGCTGGTAGATCCCGTCGTCACCGAGGCCGAGCTTGCCGACCGGTACGGAGAGGGCGAAGTCCTGGGGGACACCGGAGGCGAGCTTGGGAAAGGTCACCTTGTACGAGCCGCCGAGCGGAGCCACATCGCCGGAGGAGTTGTCGGCACGCTCCGCGGCGTCGTCGATGGCGGTCCTGCCGGACAGCCGTGGCCCCACCCGCAGGTCCACCTGAGCGTTGGTGACGGTTTTCTTGCTCTCGTTCGTCACCGTGCCGGAGATGGTGAGGGTGTCGCCCTTCACCGGCGCGCTCGGGTTGAGTGTGTCGAGCGACACATCGACGGTGCGGGAGCCGGTGGCCTCGTTCGCTGTGGGGGCCGCCGAGGCGGCGGGGGCTGTACCGGTCAGTAGTCCGGCCAGCAAGGGGGCTCCTGCGATCAAGGAGGCTGTGCGCCGCAGCCACCGGCGGGCAGGAGATGGACCGATCCCCTGGAAGTCTGCCGCCTCCGCCACGCGCTCGCCCGTCTCTCGTCGTCGTCGGTTGCCATAGGTGGTTGTCGATTGCCGCGTCCACGCATGGTAACGAGACGCGCGGGGGTGAAGTGCTGGGGACCGCCCCACATGATCGGAAGATTCTCATGCTCCGCCGCAAACCCGCGCATCGGTCGTCCGGGCTCGAAACGGGGACGCCGGCGAGGACGGCGGCACGTACCCTTTTCTGTTGTGCCGAACGCCAATGAAGACAATTCCAGTGCACTCAGCCAGGTGCAGCGCCGCGCGGTCAGTGAGCTGCTGAGAGTGTCCCCCGTCGCCGATGAGCTCGCGCGCCGATTCCAGGAAGCCGGATTCGGTCTCGCCCTGGTCGGAGGCTCGGTCAGGGATGCTCTTCTCGGCCGGCTCGGCAATGACCTGGATTTCACCACCGACGCCCGTCCCGAGGACGTTCTGAAGATCGTCAGGCCGTGGGCGGACGCGGTGTGGGACGTGGGGATCGCCTTCGGCACGGTCGGCTGCCAGAAGGACGCACGGGTGGGAGACGCTGATCAGCGTTTCCAGATCGAGGTGACGACCTACCGGTCGGAGGCGTACGACCGGACTTCACGTAAACCGGAAGTGTCCTACGGGGACTCCATCGAGGAAGACCTCGTGCGCCGGGATTTCACAGTGAACGCGATGGCCGTCGCGTTGCCGCAGAAGGACTTCATCGACCCGCACGGTGGGCTGGAGGATCTGTCGGCGCGTGTGCTGCGTACCCCTGGCACGCCCGAGGAGTCCTTTTCCGACGATCCGCTCCGGATGTTCCGTGCCGCCCGGTTCGCCGCTCAGCTGGACTTCGAGGTGGCCCCGGACGTGGTCGCGGCCATGACGGCCATGTCCGACCGCATCGACATCGTCTCCGCCGAGCGTGTGCGGGACGAGCTGAACAAACTGCTTCTCTCGGCTCACCCACGCCAGGGCCTGGCGCTGCTCGTCGACACCGGTCTCGCCGAGCGAGTGCTGCCGGAGCTTCCCGCGCTGCGGCTGGAGAGCGACGAGCACCACCGGCACAAGGACGTCTACGAGCATTCGTTGATCGTCCTGGAGCAGGCCATCGACCTGGAGGAGGACGGCCCGGACCTGGTGCTGCGGCTGGCCGCGCTGCTGCATGACATCGGTAAGCCCAGGACCAGGCGCTTCGAGCAGGACGGACGGGTCTCCTTCCATCACCACGAGGTCGTGGGCGCCAAGATGGTCAAGAAGCGGCTCTCCGCTCTCAAGTACTCCAACGAGATGGTCAAGGACGTCGCCCGGCTGGTGGAACTGCATCTGCGGTTCCACGGATACGGCACGGGCGAGTGGACCGACTCCGCGGTTCGGCGCTACGTGCGCGATGCGGGTCCTTTGCTGAGTCGGCTCCACAAGCTGACCCGCTCGGACTGCACCACGCGGAACAAGCGCAAGGCGAATGCGCTGTCGCGGGCGTACGACGGTCTGGAAGAGCGCATCGCTCGGCTCCAAGAGCAGGAGGAGCTGGATTCCATCAGGCCTGACCTCAACGGCAACCAGATCATGGAGGTGCTGGGCGTCGGCCCGGGGCCGGTGATCGGATCTGCGTACGCGTTCCTGCTGGAGCTGCGGCTGGAGAACGGGCCGATGGAGCATGACGCGGCCGTTGCCGCACTCAAGGAGTGGTGGGCCAAGCAGGGCTGACGTGGTTCGGGTCGTGTTTCACGTGAAACACGACCCGTGCGACGGCGACGCGATCGGGGTGGTGTTTCACGTGAAACACCGCTCTTTTCGTGCCCGGGTAAGGGCGACGGCCACTGCTCCGTAGAGGATCGCGACCGTCACTACGAGCGGAGTCGACCGGCCGTCGGGTGGCAGCATCAAGGCGGCCAACCCTGCGGCGCCGACGAAGGCGACGTTGAAGAGGACGTCATAGAGGGAGAAAACTCGGCCTCGGAAGGAGTCGTCCACCGACGTCTGTACGGCCGTATCGGTGGCGATCTTCGCTCCCTGGGTGACCAGCCCGAGGACGAACGCGGCGACGAGCGTAGGCAACGGCGCGAAAGCCAACCCCAGGGCGGGTTCAAGGAGGGCGGCGGTTGTCGCGCAGAGTCCTATCCAGCCGTGGGGGCCGAAACGTCCTCCGCCCCAAGGGGTGATAACTGCGGCTATGAAGAAACCTGCTCCCGAGACAGCGACCGTGATCCCGAGCAGCGCGAGTCCGTCGGCCTCCCGCGTCGTCCAGCCGTACCGGCAGAGCATCAGCATCATCACGGTCAGTGCGCCGTAGCAGAAGCGCATCACCGTCATGGCGGCCAGCGCCTGAGCAGCGGCCGGACGCTGTGCGAGATGGCGCAGACCGCTGGTGAGTCCGCCGACGGTGAAGCGGAGCGCGACCCCCAGTCGGGGGCGGCCCGACAGCCGTTCCGGGCCGAGCAGTTCGCGTGCCAGTGTGAGGGAGGTGAAGGCGCCACAGAGATAGAGGACAGCGCTCAGCAGCATGACGGTGGCGTCGGAGTCCACCGTGGTCAGCCGTACGACAAAGGCGAGTCCGCCGCCCGCCGTCGCGGCAAGGGTGCCCGCGGTGGGAGACAACGCGTTCGCGAGGACGAGATGGTCCTCGTCGACGACCCGTGGCAGGGCCGCCGACAGGCCGGCGAGAACGAAACGATTGACGGCCGTCACGGACAGCGCCGCGATATAGAAGAGCCAGTCGGGTACCGGGGCGAGGATCAGCAATGCCGTCACGCCCGCCAGGAGAGCTCGCAGCAGATTCCCGTACAGGAACACCTGGCGGCGCTGCCAACGGTCCAGCAGCACGCCGGCGAAGGGTCCGACCAGGGAATACGGCAGCAGGAGTACGGCCATGGCGGAGGCGATCGCGGCGGCCGAGGTCTGTTTCTCGGGTGAGAAGACGACATACGCGGCGAGCGCCACCTGGAAGACGCCATCCGCTCCCTGGGAGAGCAGTCGGACCGCGAGCAGCCGACGGAAACCGCCGAGGCGTAGCAGCACGCGCAGATCACGCACGACAGGCATGTGAGCCAGCGTCACATACGTCAGGTCGGGAGATGCGAGAAGGGTCGTCGGACGGATGGTCCGACGACCCTTCTCGTAGAGGCGTGCGACTCAGGCAGCGACGAACTCCCGGCCGCCTCCTGCCTGGTCCGCGTGTGCGTCCTTAGCGGTCGACCTCGCCCTTGATGAACTTCTCGACGTTCGCACGGGCCTCGTCGTCGAAGTACTGCACCGGCGGGCTCTTCATGAAGTACGACGACGCGGAGAGGACGGGGCCGCCGATCCCGCGGTCCTTGGCGATCTTCGCCGCACGCACGGCGTCGATGATGACACCCGCCGAGTTCGGCGAGTCCCAGACCTCGAGCTTGTACTCCAGGTTGAGCGGGACGTCACCGAAGGCGCGGCCCTCCAGCCGGACGTAGGCCCACTTGCGGTCGTCCAGCCAGGCGACGTAGTCCGACGGGCCGATGTGGACGTTGTCGGCCCCCAGGTCGCGGTCGGGGATCTGAGAGGTGACGGCCTGCGTCTTGGACACCTTCTTGGACTCCAGGCGCTCACGCTCGAGCATGTTCTTGAAGTCCATGTTGCCGCCGACGTTCAGCTGCATCGTACGGTCGAGGATGACGCCCCGGTCCTCGAAGAGCTTCGCCAGGACCCGGTGCGTGATGGTCGCGCCGACCTGGGACTTGATGTCGTCACCGACGATCGGGACACCGGCCTCGGTGAACTTGTCGGCCCACTCCTTCGTGCCGGCGATGAAGACCGGGAGCGCGTTGACGAACGCGACCTTGGCGTCGATGGCGCACTGCGCGTAGAACTTCGCGGCGTCCTCGGAACCGACGGGGAGATAGCAGACGAGTACGTCGACCTGCTTGTCCTTGAGGGTCTGGACGATGTCCGCCGGCTCCTCGGCGGACTCCTCGATCGTCTGGCGGTAGTACTTGCCCAGACCGTCCAGGGTGTGGCCGCGCTGCACGGTGACGCCCGTGGACGGGACGTCGCAGATCTTGATCGTGTTGTTCTCACTGGCGCCGATGGCGTCCGCCAGGTCGAGCCCGACCTTCTTGGCGTCCACGTCGAAGGCGGCCACGAACTCGACGTCCCGGACGTGGTAGTCGCCGAACTGGACGTGCATCAGCCCCGGGACCTTGGCCGCCGGATCGGCGTCCTTGTAATACTCGACGCCCTGCACCAGTGAGGCGGCGCAGTTGCCCACGCCGACGATGGCTACGCGAACCGAACCCATTCCGCATGCTCCCTGTGTCTCAGTGTTCATGACGAGACCCTGCGGACGCGCAGGACCTCACTTGGCGGTGTCCGCGGACGGATCCGGCGGGCCGGTACGCCCCGGAGGCGTGCCTCCGGAAGGCTCGGCGTCCCGGTGCCGGGGCAGGTCGCCCGCTTCTCCGGATGTGCTTTTCCGCGTGGCGGGGGGTGCGGACGGTGACTGCCTCTGGTCCCGTCCTGCCCGCTCGCTCTCGATGAGCTCGTTCAGCCAGCGCACCTCGCGCTCCACGGACTCCATGCCGTGCCGCTGCAACTCGAGGGTGTAGTCGTCGAGCCGCTCGCGCGTACGGGCGAGAGAGGCGCGCATTTTCTCCAGCCGCTCCTCCAGCCGGCTGCGGCGGCCTTCCAGCACGCGCATCCGCACCTCGCGCTCCGTCTGCCCGAAGAAGGCGAAGCGGGCGGCGAAGTGCTCGTCCTCCCAGGAATCCGGGCCGCTGTTCGACAGCAGCTCCTCGAAATGCTCCTTACCTTCCGGCGTCAGCCGATAGACGATCTTCGCCCGCCGCCCCGCGAGCGAGGCGGCGCGCGCGTCCTCGGGAGCACTGCCCGGCTCCTCGATCAACCAGCCGTTGGCGACCAGCGTCTTGAGGCAGGGGTAGAGCGTCCCGTAGCTGAAGGCGCGGAAGATCCCCAGCGAGGTATTGAGCCGTTTGCGCAGCTCATAGCCGTGCATCGGGGACTCGCGGAGGAGGCCGAGGACGGCGAACTCAAGGATGCCCGAGCGTCTGCTCACGTCCGGCCTCCTCGTCGGTCCACGGCTGTCATCCCGTGCTGATGTATCGACTCGATACATCCAGACGATAGATCGGACCGGCAGTCGCGACAAGGGAGGTCATCGTGAACGGCGTCACATCAGTAATTCTCCGTAGGCAACTTGCCTGATTTGGGGTGAACTTGCGCACTAGTAGGGTTTTGGCCGTGCGTAGTCTGTGCGGCATGCAGACCACCGGGAACCGAGCGACGCCGCCGCGCGTCAAGACTGTCGGCTTACCGGATGCATGGCGGATGAGCCCCGCGCGGGGCCCGTCCGTATTCATTTCGGGGGGACCGGAACTCAACTGCCGCTTCCAGGCGTGCACGCCTGCCCGAGGAGTAGTCGTTCGATGAGCGAGCACCGTCGCAAACCACCACAGCCACAGGGTGGTGGACGTGCCGCGGCGAGACGTGCGGCCCAGCAGCCGTCAGGCCGTCGCGGAGCGTCTTCCCGCGAAACCGTCACGGAGTCGCACTCGGGTGCGCCCGGCGAGGGGCGCCCGTACAGCAGCCGAGCCGAAGCCAGACGAGCGGCCCAGAAGGGCGGCCGGGGGCGCGCTGCGCCGTCAGGCAAGAAACGCCTGATCGACTACCCGAGGTACGGCAAGTACGGCTGGCGGCGCTGGGTGCCGTCCTGGAAGCAGGTCGCCGCGCTCTCCATCGCCTTCCTCGGGTCGCTGCTCGCGGCGGGCTCGGTCGCGTACGCCCTGGTGGGGGTCCCCGACCAGAATCTGGCGTCCAAATCCCAGAACAACGTCTACTACTGGGACGACAACACGCCGATGGTCTCGGCGGGCAGCGGTCCCAACCGGCAGAACATCCCGATCAGCCGTATCCCGAAGGCGATGCAGGACGCCGTCATCTCGGCCGAGAACAAGACCTTCAGGGACGACCCCGGCGTCGACTTCAAGGGCATGGGCCGCGCCGTCTACAACATGGCGATGGGTGGCAACACCCAGGGCGGTTCCACCATCACCCAGCAGTTCGTGAAGAACGCGCTCCTCGGTGACCAGAGCCAGACCCTCAGCCGTAAGTTCAAAGAGTTGTTCATCTCCATGAAGGTGGGCAACGAGATGGAGAAGAACGAGATCCTCGAGGGGTACCTCAACACGTCCTACTACGGACGTGGGGCCTTCGGTATCCAGGCCGCCGCCCGTACGTACTACGGGAAGGACGCGGACGCTCTGAACCCGAGCGAGTGCGCCCTGCTCGCCACGGTCCTCAAGGGTCCGACCTACTACGACCCGGCCGGTGCCCCGTCCCTCGACCCCCGGGCCACCCCCGAGAGGAACTACGAGAACGCCACGAAGCGCTGGAAGTGGATCCTCGGCGAGATGGTCAACGACGGCAAGCTCGACCGCTCCGAGCTCGCCAAGTACTCCGAGTTCCCGATGCCGAAGCAGCAGAAGCAGAACCAGGGGCTCGGCGGTCAGACCGGTTACCTGGTCGACCTGGCCAAGGCGTACTTCATCAACAACAACGACCGGGGCATCACGGAGAAGGAACTCGCCCGGGGCGGCTTCGAGATCCACACGACCTTCAACAAGAAGAAGGTCGATCAGCTCACCAAGGCAGTCAAGAAGGTCCACGACGCGAACATCGACCCCGAGAAGCGCCCGGACACCGACACGCACGTCCAGTTCGGCGGCGCGTCGGTCGAGCCGTCGACCGGGAAGATCGTCGCCATCTACGGCGGTACGGACGCCACCAAGCACTTCACGAACAACGCGGACCAGACGGGTGCCCAGGTCGGATCGACCTTCAAGCCGTTCGTCCTGGCGGCGGCGATGGAGAGCGGGGTCCGGGATCCGAATCTGGGACCGGTGCAGAACGCCGACCAGCGCACCCAGATCTCGCCGGACAAGACCATCTACGACGGCGACAACAAGCTGAAGATCAAGAACTATGACGGGTCGATCTGGCGGAACGAGGAGGACAAGGAGTGGCTGCAGGTCAATGACGGCGACAAGGACTACGGTCCCATCGATCTGCGCTACGCCATGCAGGAGTCGGCCAACTCCCCCTTCGTCCAGCTGGGCATGGACGTCGGCATCCCCCAGGTGAGGGACGCGGCCAAGAAGGCCGGTCTGTTGGAGAGCTCTCTCGTCGGTGGCGAGGTGCCGTCGTTCTCGATCGGTATCTCCGACCCCAGCGCCATCCGGATGGCCGGGGCCTACGGCACCTTCGCCGCCAGCGGGGAGCAGCGCGATCCGTACTCCGTCACCAAGGTGCTGGAGAGCGGCAACACCGTCTACGAGCACGACGACAAGGCGAACAGGGCGTTCAGCTCGGCGGTCGCCGACAACGTCACGGACGTGCTCAAGACCGTGGTGGAGAAGGGCACCGGTAAGAACGCGCGGCTGTCGGACCGCGAGGCCGCGGGCAAGACCGGAACCACCGACGGCAACAAGTCGGCGTGGTTCGTGGGCTACACCCCGCAGCTGTCGACGGCGATCGACATGTACCGGATGGACGACAACGCCGAGAGCAAGAACCGCCAGTTCCTGAAGATGTTCGGCACAGGTGGCCAGGACAAGATCCACGGCTCCTCGTTCCCGTCCGAGATCTGGCACGAATACATGGAAGAGGCGCTCAAGGGCGAGGAGGTCATCCCCTTCCCGGAGCCCGAGGAGGTCGGCGAGGCCTACAACGGCAAGGGCGTGTCCCCGTCGCCGACGGAGACCGAGGAGTCGCCGTCGCCGTCGGAGAGCGACAAGACGGACGAGGAATCGCCGTCGCCGACGGAGAGCGAAGAGGAGCCGGAGAACGAAGGGCCGTCGCCGTCGAACTCCGACGACGTCTGCACCAACCCCTTCGGCTGCCCCGACGACGGCAACAACCAGGGCAACCAGAACGGCGGGCCGGGCGGTGGCGGACCGTCCCCGTCGGGGACGCCGACCGGCGAGGCGACCGAGGAGAACGACAACGGGTTCTTCGCCGGGGCAGGAGGCTAGTGCCCCTCCCGGCACCAGCACCCCGGAGTGAGGCGCCGGCGAGCTCCTGAGCTCGTCACGAGGGCCGTCGCACCGTACGCGCACAGTGGCTGTGTACGTACGGTGCGACGGCCCTCAGCCGTGTTCATGGGCGCGTACGGCAGGATGGGCGCCATGCCGAGCGCAGACAAGACAACCGTGCACCAGGACCGGTCGGTCGTGCCGCCCACGCGGCGGGACGAGATCGCCGCCGCCGGCAGCGAGCTGATCGGCGGACCCGCCGGGCGCTGGGCCTGGCCCGGCGGCGGGCGGCTCACGCCCGTCAAGGTGGTCGCCCTGGTCGCGATCGGAATGTTCGCGCTGGGCATGGTCCAGAAGATGCCCTGCTACAACTGGGCCTGGTTCCGGGGCGCCAACTCGCAGTACACACACGCCTGCTACTCGGACATCCCCCATCTCTTCCTGGGGCGTGGCTTCGCCGACAACCTGGTCCCGTACTTCGACCGGCTGAGCGGCGACATGGAGTACCTGGAGTACCCGGTGCTGACCGGGCTCTTCATGGAGCTGGCCTCCTGGCTCACCCCGGGCGGCTCCATCCAGTACCGCGAACAGATGTACTGGATGGTCAACGCGGGCATGCTGATGATCTGCGCCGCGGTCATCGCGGTCTGCGTCACCCGGACCCACCGGCGCCGCCCCTGGGACGCCCTGCTGGTCGCCCTCGCGCCCGCCTTCGCGCTGACCGCCACCATCAACTGGGACCTGCTGGCCGTGGCGCTCACCGCCGCCGCGATGCTGATGTGGTCACGCGGCCGGGCTCTCGCCTTCGGCGTCCTCATCGGGCTCGCGACGGCCGCCAAGCTCTATCCCGTCCTGCTGCTGGGACCGCTGTTCGTGCTCTGCTGGCGGGCGGGGAGGTTCCGGGAGTACGGGGCTGCGCTGCTGGCGGCGGCCGGCTCGTGGCTCGCGGTGAACCTGCCGGTGATGCTGCTCGCGCCCGAGGGCTGGAAGAAGTTCTACACCTTCAGCCAGGAGCGGCAGATCGACTTCGGGTCCTTCTGGCTGATCATCACGCAGCGCACGGGGAGATCCATGGAGGTCGGCGCCGTCAACGCCTACGCCATGCTGCTCATGCTGCTGGCGAGCGCGGGCATCGCGGCGCTGGCGCTGACCGCTCCGCGCAGGCCGCGCTTCGCTCAGCTCGCCTTCCTGATCGTCGCCGCGTTCATCCTCACCAACAAGGTCTACTCGCCGCAGTACGTGCTGTGGCTGGTGCCGCTGGCCGCTCTGGCCAGGCCGCGCTGGCGGGACTTCCTGGTCTGGCAGGCGTGCGAGGTCCTGTACTTCCTCGGCATCTGGATGTACCTGGCGTACACGAACGGCGGTGACGAGCACAAGGGACTGCCGACCGAGGGCTACCAGCTCGCCATCGCGCTGCACCTGCTGGGCACGCTGTACCTGTGCGCGCTGGTCGTACGGGACATCCTGATGCCGGAGCGGGACGGCGTACGGAGAGACGGCTCGGACGATCCGTCGGGCGGTGTGCTGGACGGGGCGGAGGACGTGTTCGTATTCGGGCAGGCGGCCGGCCTCGACCGTCATGTGGCGCAGACGGAGCGGGGGCCGCGGGTCGATTGGGGCGCCAGGCCGCCCGGGGCCGCCTGAGCGGCTCTCAGGGCGCGTGGACGGCTCTTGAGGCGCGCTTCTCAGCGCTCTGAGCCGTCTGACACCGTAGTGAGCGTCCCTGGGGGCCCTTGGTCCTTGGAACCGGCCACGACATACGGACGCCCTCCGCACGCGCAGGTGTGCGGAGGGCGTCCCTATGCCGCGACCTGACCTGAACGAGAGCGTCAGCGGTCGACGAGGCGGTCGAACTGCGTCGTCGTGTGCCGCAGGTGGGCCACCAGTTCGTCACCGACCCTGGGCTCGTCGGCGTCCGCCGGCACGAACAGGATCGACACCTGCATGTGCGGGGGCTCCGCGAACCAGCGCTGCTTCCCGGCCCACACGAACGGTGACAGGTTGCGGTTGACCGTGGCGAGGCCGGCCCGGGCGACGCCCTTCGCCCGGGGCATCACACCGTGGAGGGCCTTCGGAGCCTCCAGGCCGACGCCGTGCGACGTGCCTCCGGCAACCACCACCAGCCAGCCGTCGGAAGCGGCCTTCTGCTGCCGGTAACCGAAGCGGTCGCCCTTGGTGACCCTCGTGACGTCCAGGACGGAGCCGCGGTACTCGGTCGCGTCGTGGTCGCCCAGCCACAGCCGGGTTCCGATCCGGGCCCGGAAACGGGTCTGCGGGAACTGCTGCCGGAGCCTGGCCAGCTCCTCCGCGCGCAGATGGCTGACGAACATGGTGTGCAGCGGAAGCCGTGCCGCGCGCAACCGGTCCATCCAGGAGATGACCTCCTCGACCGCGTCGGAGCCGTCCGTGCGGTCCAGCGGGAGGTGCAGGGCGAAGCCCTCCAGCCGGACGTCCTCGATGGCCGAGTGCAGCTGACCGAGCTCCTGCTCCTTGACGCCGTGGCGCTTCATGGAGCTCATGCACTCGATGACGACCCGGGCTCCCACCAGGGCGAACACACCGTCGACGGATGACACGGAGCGGACGACGCGGTCCGGCAGGGGCACCGGCTCCTCACCCCGCCGGAACGGGGTGAGGACCAGCAGGTCGCCGCTGAACCAGTCCTTGATCCTGGCAGCTTCATAGATGGTGCCGACGGCGAGCATGTCCGCGCCGAAGCGCGTCGTCTCGTCCGCGAGACGTTCGTGGCCGAAGCCGTAGCCATTGCCCTTGCAGACCGGGACCAGCCCCGGGAACTGGTCGATGACCGACTTCTGGTGCGCCCGCCAGCGCGCGGTGTCGACGTAGAGGGAGAGCGCCATGCCGGTCCGGGACCTTTCTCGTGGCTGCGGTGAGGGAGAGGGGGTGGTGTCGTGGGCCGATGCCGTGGCCTCGAGGGCCGTACGGAGATGGTCCACCTTACGGAGGAAGACGCCGGCGGCAAGGAGGCGTGCACCGCGCTCCCCGGACGTCCCCGTGCCTGTCCGTGAGGACGGGAGGGGGCCGCCGCCCGGTCGGCGCGGGGCCGCCGCCGCGACGGGTCAGCGTCGGGACATGTAGATGTCGAGCGCCTTGTGGAGCAGCTTGTTCAGCGGGAAGTCCCACTCGCCGATGTACTCGACGGCCTCGCCGCCGGTCCCCACCTTGAACTGGATCAGGCCGAAGAGGTGGTCGGTCTCGTCGAGCGAGTCGGAGATGCCGCGCAGGTCGTAGACCGTGGCACCCATCGCGTAGGCGTCGCGCAGCATGCGCCACTGCATGGCGTTGGACGGCCGGACCTCCCGCTTGTGGTTCGCGGAGGCCCCGTACGAGTACCAGACGTGGCCGCCGACGATCAGCATCGTCGCCGCCGCCACGTTCTCGCCCTCGTGCCGGGCGAAGTACAGGCGCATGCGGTTGGGGTCCTCCGTGTTGAGGACGCTCCACATGCGCTGGAAGTACGAGAGCGGGCGCGGCCGGAAGTGGTCGCGCTCGGCGGTGATCTCGTACAGCCGCTGCCACTCCGCGAGGTCCTCGTAGCCTCCCTGGACGACCTCGACGCCGGCCTTCTCCGCCTTCTTGATGTTGCGCCGCCACAGCTGGTTGAAGCCCTTGAGGACATCGTCCAGGGAACGGTTCGCGAGGGGCACCTGGAAGACGTAACGGGGCTGTACGTCGCCGAAGCCGGCGCCGCCGTCCTCGCCCTGCTGCCAGCCCATCTTGCGCAGTCGGTCGGACACCTCGAAGGCGCGCGGTTCGATGTGGGTGGCCTGGACGTCGCGCAGCCGCTTGACGTCCGGGTCCTGGATACCGGACTTGATCGCGGCGGCGTCCCAGCGGCGGATGACCACCGGTGGACCCATCTTCACGGAGAAGGCGCCCTGGTTGCGCAGATGCGCCAGCATCGGCCGCATCCACTCGTCCAGGTTGGGGGCGTACCAGTCGATGACCGGGCCCTCGGGGAGGTACGCGAGATAGCGCTTGATCTTGGGGAGCTGGCGGTAGAGCACCAGACCCGCGCCGACGAGCTGGTCGTTTTTGTCGAACCAGCCCAGGTTCTCCGAGCGCCACTCGGTCTTGACGTCAGCCCATGCCGGGACCTGGCAATGACTCGCCGCGGGCAGGCTCTGGATGTACGCCAGATGCTGCTCTCGGCTGATGGTCCTCAGTGTCAGGCTCATGCGGGGCGCTCCTCGGCAGGTGTGTCCCCATGGATACAGGGGCTCCGGCTCTCGCGCCGAAGCCTACTGGTCCGATGGAGCGCCCCGTTTGGGCCTCCGGCGGAGTGTCCGGAAGGGCGGCGTCCCGCGATCCGGCCGACGCCCTCCGGAGTCAGCCGATGACCCCGCCGAAGAGACCGCCGTGTGCCATACCGAGGAAGAACCCGACGGCCGAGGCTCCCAGCCCGATGATGAGGAGGAAGCGTTCGCGGGTGGTCACGGAAATGAACTGGCCGTAAGCACCCGTGAGGATGCCCACCAGACCGGCCCACGAGCTGAGCAGGTGCAGATGGTTGAAGAACGCGGTGAAGAAGGCGAGCAGCCCCAGGACCAGCGTCACCGCCATCAGGGTGTCCTGGAGCGGGTGGCGCTTGCCGTCCGTGGAGAAGAGTGAGGTCGCTGAGTTCGGTCGCATTGCCTGTGCCATGTGGCACCTCCTGGCCGTGCGGGAAAGCGGCGCACCGTAGCGCCGCACACACCCGATGTGTACAGATTGCGTCCGAGCGCGGCCGGATTTCAACCGGAAGGCGGGCTGCGGGTACTCTGTACGTTCTGCACCGGTGTCTGTCCAGGCCCGCCAAGCCCTCAGAGGTCTCACCGCGGGTTCCCGCCATGGTCCTCGCTCTGCCGAGCGAGGCTGTCGGTGGTGGCCGGTACCGTTGCGCACGCATCACGACCCTCCTGCCACGGATCGACCGTGGCCGCTGAGTCCGAAGGAGGTGGGTTCCACATGCGTCACTACGAGGTGATGGTCATCCTCGACCCCGATCTGGAGGAGCGCGCTGTCTCCCCCCTGATCGAGAACTTCCTCTCCGTTGTCCGTGAGGGCAACGGAAAGGTGGAGAAGGTCGACACCTGGGGCCGTCGTCGTCTGTCCTACGAGATCAAGAAGAAGCCCGAGGGCATCTACTCGGTCATCGACCTCCAGGCCGAGCCTGCGGTCGTGAAGGAGCTCGACCGGCAGATGAACCTGAACGAGTCGGTCCTCCGGACCAAGGTCCTCCGCCCCGAGACCCACTGAGCCCGCGGCTCAGAATCCACTGAGCCACGGTTCGGAACTCGGGTCCGAGGTTTCCGAGTAGCAGCACAGCAGCCAGAAGCAATCCCCGCCGAGAGGTTCACCCATGGCAGGCGAGACCGTCATCACGGTCGTCGGCAATCTCGTCGACGACCCCGAGCTGCGCTTCACCCCGTCCGGTGCGGCGGTCGCGAAGTTCCGCGTCGCGTCCACTCCTCGCACCTTCGACCGCCAGACCAATGAGTGGAAGGACGGCGAAAGCCTCTTCCTGACCTGCTCGGTCTGGCGGCAGGCGGCGGAGAACGTCGCCGAGTCGCTCCAGCGCGGCATGCGTGTCGTCGTGCAGGGCCGGCTGAAGCAGCGGTCCTACGAGGACCGCGAGGGCGTCAAGCGCACGGTCTACGAGCTGGATGTCGAGGAAGTCGGCCCCAGCCTCAAGAACGCCACGGCCAAGGTCACCAAGACCACCGGTCGCGGTGGGCAGGGCGGCTACGGCGGCGGCCAGCAGGGTGGCGGCGGTGGCGGCTGGGGTGGCGGCCCCGGCGGTGGCCAGCAGGGCGGCGGCGGTGCTCCCGCCGACGACCCCTGGGCCACCAGCGCACCGGCCGGCGGCCAGCAGGGTGGCGGCGGTGGCGGCTGGGGCGGTGGCTCCGGCGGTTCCGGCGGCGGCTACTCGGACGAGCCCCCCTTCTAGGGCGGGCTGGTACCCCACTTCTTGATCACACAGGAGAAACATCATGGCGAAGCCGCCTGTGCGCAAGCCTAAGAAGAAGGTCTGCGCGTTCTGCAAGGACAAGACCCAGTACGTGGACTACAAGGACACGAACATGCTGCGGAAGTTCATTTCCGACCGTGGCAAGATCCGTGCCCGCCGCGTCACCGGCAACTGCACGCAGCATCAGCGTGACGTCGCCACGGCCGTCAAGAACAGCCGTGAGATGGCGCTGCTGCCCTACACGTCCACCGCGCGATAAGGGAAGGGTGACCGAAGCATGAAGATCATCCTCACCCACGAGGTCTCCGGCCTCGGTGCCGCTGGTGACGTCGTCGACGTCAAGGACGGCTACGCTCGCAACTACCTGGTCCCGCGCGGTTTCGCGATCCGCTGGACCAAGGGTGGCGAGAAGGACGTGGCGCAGATCCGCCGCGCTCGCAAGATCCACGAGATCGCGACCATCGAGCAGGCCAATGAGATCAAGGCCCGCCTCGAGGCCGTGAAGGTGCGTCTGGCCGTTCGCTCCGGCGACGCCGGCCGCCTCTTCGGTTCCGTCACTCCGGCTGACCTCGCTTCGGCGATCAAGTCCGCCGGTGGTCCGGAGGTCGACAAGCGGCGTATCGAGCTCGGTGCGCCGATCAAGACCCTGGGATCGCACCAGGTGTCTGTGCGTCTGCACCCCGAGGTCGCCGCGAGCCTCGGTATCGAGGTCGTCGCCGCCTGAGTGGCGCCGTACCCGGCAGAACATGAAGAGGGCCGCACCCGCAGGGGTGTGGCCCTCTCTTCATTGCTCCATGCTCTGCACCCCTCGTGCCCCGTGCTCCGGGTCGTCTCCACGTTTCACGTGAAACGGTCACACGGGATGTTTCACGTGAAACGGAGGTTCGGGTATTGAGGATCGTGGACGCAAGGATGACGGAACCTGCGGTCCTGGCGAGTAAGGGCCGAAGACAGGGCTCAGCGCGTGGCGCCGGTGACCAGCCAGCGGCCGGAGTTGGTGCGGATCCAGAGGGTGGCCAGCCGAACGGCCATCATCAGGCCCATGGCCCACCAGAGAGCTGTCAGCCCGCCGCCGAGCGTGGGCACGAGCAGTGCGGCCGGCGCGAAGACGGCCAGGGTCACCAGCATCGCTCCAGCGAGATATGGGCCGTCCCCCGCACCCATGAGCACGCCGTCCAGTACGAAGACGACCCCGGCGACCGGCTGGGAGACGGCCACGACGAGCAGGGCGGGCAGGAGCGTGTCCCGTACCACCTGGTCTCCGGTGAACAGCGGGATGAAGAGTGGGCGCGCCAGCACGATCAGAGCGCCGAGCAGTACGCCGGCGACGATGCCCCACTGCACCATGCGGCGGCATACCTCTCTGGCTCGGTGGGTGTCACCGGCGCCGAGGTAGCGGCCGATGATGGCCTGTCCCGCTATGGCGATGGCGTCCAGCGCGAAGGCCATGAGGCTCCACAGCGACAGGATGATCTGGTGGGCCGCGACCTCGGCGTCCCCCAGCCGGGCGGCGACGGCGGTGGCGATCAATAGAACCGCCCGCAACGACAACGTGCGGATCAGCAGCGGGACTCCGGCCCGCGCGCTGGCCCGTATGCCCGAGGCGTCGGGCCGCAGTGAGGCGCCATGGCGCCGCGCGCCCCGTACGACGACAACGAGATAGACGCCGGCCATGGCCCACTGGGCGATGACCGTGCCCCAGGCGGAACCCGCGATGCCGAGTCCGGCGCCGTAGACCAGTGCCAAGTTGAGAGCCGCGTTGGCGCCGAAGCCGCCGATGGCCACGTAGAGCGGCGTCCGGGTGTCCTGCAGCCCGCGCAGTACCCCGGTGGCGGCCAGGACGACGAGCATGGCGGGGATGCCGAGGCTGGATATTCGTAGATAGGTGATGGCGAACGGCGTGGCGGTGTCGGAGGCTCCGAACACCCCGATGAGCCAGGGCGCCGCAGGGAGGGCTACGGCGATGACGGCGACTCCCAGCAGCAGTGCGAGCCAGATTCCGTCCATGCCCTGGCGGATGGCGGCCTGCAGCTCTCCGGCGCCGACGCGCCGCGCCACGGCCGCGGTGGTGGCATAGGCGAGGAAGACGAAGATGCTCACGGCCGTGGTCATCAGGCCCGCGGCGATCGCCAGACCGGCGAGTTGCGGGGTGCCGAGGTGCCCCACGATCGCGCTGTCCACCATGACGAAAAGCGGTTCGGCGACCAGCGCGCCGAACGCGGGGACGGCGAGCGCGATGATCTCTCGATCGTGGCGCCGCCGTCCGGGCCTGGATGTCGTGGGGGCCTCTGTCATGCACTCAATCTAATCTTCCACAGGTAATAGACGCAATCCGTCTATGGTCCTTACTTTTGCATGCGGTCGGAGATCTGCCGGACTACCCCTCCGATGATCTTGACTTGATGGGGGAAGTTTTTCTCCCCCACAGCCGGTGGACGGAAGACAGCCAGCTCAGAGCTGGTTCTCCGGTGGAGTCGCGTGGTTGTCCACAGTGCTGTCCCCCGTTCCGTGCACAGGTTCGCCGGGGTTCTCCACAGCATCTGGTTCGTCGTCCACATGGCCTGTGGATAACCAGATTGGCTGACGGTGTCGGCGGGCCTACCGTGGACCGGCGTCCGACGCGCCGGAACCGGAGCCAGACCTCCCGTTTTGTCAGTGTCGTGCCGTAGAAAGAGTGGCACGGCGAGGTCCGTTGAGCGGACGTGAGGAGGTGGCCGGTGAGCGTTCCCGAGCCCTTGGACGACCCGTGGACCGACGCCGGTCCCGGCGACCGTCTGCCTGTCTCCCGGCAGCGCCGTGGCGAAGGACAGGACGGACGCGGACGGGGGCGTGGACGCGGGCGCGAGGAGCAGCACGAGCGTGGCCGGGACGGTCGGGACGACGGTCCCTGGGACGGCGGTTCCCATGGTTTCGAACGGGTGCCTCCGCAAGACCTCGATGCCGAACAGTCGGTGCTCGGCGGCATGCTGCTGTCCAAGGACGCGATCGCCGACGTGGTGGAGATCATCAAGGGCCACGACTTCTACCGCCCGGCGCACGAGACCGTCTTCCAGGCGATCCTCGATCTCTACGCCAAGGGGGAGCCGGCCGACCCGATCACGGTGGCGGCCGAGCTGACCAAGCGCGGCGAGATCACCCGTGTCGGGGGCGCCCCGTACCTGCACACGCTCGTCCAGTCGGTGCCCACCGCGGCGAATGCCTCGTACTACGCGGAAATCGTCCATGAGCGCGCGGTCCTTCGACGGCTCGTCGAGGCCGGTACGAAGATCACGCAAATGGGATACGCGGCGGACGGCGACGTCGACGAGATCGTCAACTCCGCCCAGGCGGAGATCTACGCCGTCACCGAGCAGCGCACCAGCGAGGACTATCTGCCGCTGGGCGACATCATGGAGGGTGCGCTCGACGAGATCGAGGCGATCGGCTCCCGCAGCGGGGAGATGACCGGCGTTCCGACCGGCTTCACGGACTTCGACTCGCTCACGAACGGGCTGCACCCGGGCCAGATGATCGTCATCGCCGCCCGTCCGGCCATGGGCAAGTCCACGCTCGCGCTGGACTTCGCCCGCGCCGCCTCCATCAAGAACAACCTGCCCAGCGTGATCTTCTCCCTCGAAATGGGCCGCAACGAGATCGCGATGCGCCTGTTGTCGGCGGAGGCGCGGGTGGCACTGCACCACATGCGCTCCGGCACGATGACGGACGAGGACTGGACGCGCCTGGCGCGCCGTATGCCGGACGTTTCCCAGGCGCCGCTCTACATCGACGACTCGCCGAACCTGTCGATGATGGAGATCCGGGCGAAGTGCCGCCGCCTCAAACAGCGCAACGAGCTGAGGCTGGTGGTCATCGACTACCTCCAGCTGATGCAGTCCGGCGGCTCGAAGCGCGCCGAGAGCCGCCAGCAGGAGGTCTCGGACATGTCGCGGAACCTCAAGCTCCTGGCCAAGGAACTGGAGCTGCCGGTCATCGCGCTCTCGCAGCTGAACCGTGGCCCGGAGCAGCGTACGGACAAGAAGCCGATGGTCTCCGACCTGCGCGAGTCGGGCTCCATCGAGCAGGACGCGGACATGGTGATCCTGCTGCACCGCGAGGACGCGTACGAGAAGGAGTCCCCCCGCGCGGGCGAGGCGGACCTGATCGTGGCCAAGCACCGTAACGGCCCGACGGCGACGATCACGGTGGCCTTCCAGGGCCACTACTCGCGGTTCGTGGACATGGCCCAGACCTGACCACCTGACGGTCCGCGTCGGCGCCTCCGGGCGCGTTTCTCAGCCCGTTCCCGGCTCTCCGTCCGCACGTGTCGCCGCGCTACCGTCACGCGCGCGGAAGATCCGGTCAAGATGATGGTCGAGCACCGCGACGGCGGACTCCTGGTCGCGCTGACCGACGAGGAGGCTGGTGCCGAGTCCCGCGGACATGGCGAGCAGGCTGATCGCCTCCAGCCGGGCGTCGACACCGGGTTCGAGGAGAGCCGCCTCCTGAGCCTGCCGGAGGAGTGCGGTCACGGCGTCTTCGGCGGCCTCGGGGTTCTTGATGAAGGGCTGGGCCGCCAGCGCCTGGTCGTGCATGGCCATGACGGCGTACGAGGTGTAGAGGTGGTGGAACGTGCGGCTCTCCTCGTCGGTCGGCAGGGCCGCCATGAGCAGCGCCTCGACCATCGCGCGCGGGCCGGGGGCGTCGCCGGCGGCCCGGACACGGGCGGAGACCCGCTCCGTGAACCTCTCCGCCAACCGCTCCAGGCCGAAGAGCAGCAACTTCTCCTTCGTCTCGAAGTAGTACTGCACCAACCGCAGCGATACACCCGCCTCCGCCGCCACGTCCCGCATCCCCACGGCGTGCAGCCCGCGTCGTCCGGCGACCCGGACGAGTGCCTCGGCGATCTCGGTGCGCCGTTCTGCGTGGTCCACGCGTTTGGGCATCGGCCGGTTCTCCGCTCGTCTCCACTGCTACGGCCCCTGCTGACTCTCCTTCATGGTACAGCCGTACCACCATTGTGGTACGTTCGTATCACGAAACCGGAATCCGGAGGTGACCGTGACCGAGACCGCCGCTCGCGCCCGAGCCGACGTCGGCCGCTACGTGAGCGATGCCTGGCGTGACCGTTACTTCGCCGCGTGCGACGCGGTCTACGGGCTGGGGGCACCCGCGCTCGATGAGTTGGACGTGGAGACCTCCTTCGGCACCACGCACGTCTACCGCTACGGCCCCACGGACCCGGCCGCCCGATCGCGTACCCCCGTCGTCCTGGTGCACGGCGCGGGATCCTGCTCCGCCATGTGGTACCCGAACACCCCGGATCTCAGCGCCGAGCGCCCCGTCTACGCGATCGACACCCCGGGCGATCCCGGCCGCAGCGCGCAGCGCGAGCCCATCCATCAGCCCGAACGCGCCGCGCGGTGGCTGGACGAAACGCTCGCCGGGCTCGGACTCGACCGTGTGCACCTCGTCGGTTCCTCCTACGGCGGATGGCTCGTCCTCAACCACGTTCACCGTGAGCCCGGCCGCGTCGCCTCGGCCACGCTGCTCGACCCCGGCGGCCTCGAGAAGGTGGGGCTGCGCTTCTTCGTCTGGATCTTCGTCAGCCTCTTCGCGACCTGGGCGCCGAAGGCGCTGCGCCCTCGGCTGGCGTCCTGGCTGGAGCAGCCGGTCCTCATCGTGCCGGAACTGCGCACCATGGTCAGAGCCGCTGTCCGCGCGTATCGCATTCGCCGCCCGGCCCCCTTGCCCCTGTCCGACGACGAACTGGCCACCATCCGCACTCCGCTCTACCTCGTACTGGGGAGGCGGAGCCTCCTGGTGCACCCGCGTCGGCAGGTGGAGCGCGTTCCGCGCCTCATACCCGCCGCCAGGGCCGAGATCATCTCCGAAACGGGCCACGGTCCGCAGATCGACCACGCGGAGGAGACCAATCGCCGGATGCTGGACTTCATGGCCTCGGTGGACCGCCTGGGATGACTCTTCCAGCTGCCTGCTCCCGCTCACCAGGGGAGGGCGCCGTTGACGTCGAAGTAGCCCCCGGTGGGGCCGTCCGGGCCGACCTGTGCCATACGGACGATGATCTCGGCGCCCTCCTCGACGGTCTGCGTGCCCGTGTACGCGTTCAAGGCGGTCGCGGTGTAGCCGGGCTCCACGGCGTTGATCCGCATGTCCGGGAACGCCTTCGCGTACTGCACGGTGATCATGTTGACCGCCGCCTTCGAGGCGGGATAGGCGACCCCCGGATAGGCGTACGCCGGTGTCCCCGGAGCGGTCATTCCGGCCATCGAAGCCAGGCCGCTGCTGACGTTGACCACGACGGGGGCGGCGGACCGTCGCAGGAGTGGCAGGAACGCGTGGGTGACGCGCACCACGCCGAAGACGTTCGTCTCGAACGTCGGTCGCAGCAGTTCCGCCGTCAGGTCGGCGGCGCCCAGGACGCCTCCGTCCCGCGTGCGCCCTTCGACGCCGGCGTTGTTGACCAGCACGTCCAGTCCGCCGTCGGCCTCGATGGCCTCGGCCGCCGCCGTGACGGACCCGTCGTCGGTGACGTCGATGACGACCGGCCGCGCCCCCAGTTGTCCGGCGGCCCGCCGTCCGCGCTCCCGGTCCCGGCTGCCGACGTAGACCGTGTGACCTGCCGCGACGAGTCGGCGTGCGGTCTCGAAGCCGAGTCCCCTGTTCGCTCCAGTGATCAGTGTCGTAGGCATGTTTCCAGGGTCCGCCCCGGTGGCGGGGTCAGCCAGGCGTCCGGTCATCCTGGGACCACCGGTACCAGGCACATCGGCGCGAGGCGGTGCACAGTGGGGGCATGGCGACCGCGGAATTCGGGCCCACGATACGGCGCTGGCGCGACCGGGTGTCCCCGGAGGCGGCTGGGCTGCCGGCGGGCGGGCACCGGCGCGCCGCCGGGTTGCGCCGTGAGGAGCTGGCCCTACTGGCCGGGATCTCGGTCGACTATGTGACGCGCCTCGAACAAGGCCGGGCGACCAGTCCCTCGGAACAGGTCGTGGAGGCCCTGAGCCGTGCGCTGCGGCTGTCCGGGACCGAGCGTGCTCATTTGTTCCAGGTCGCAGGGCTCGTGCCGCCGGGACGGGGCACGGTACCCGCGTACATCACGCCCAGCGTCCAGCGGCTGCTGGACAGGCTGACCGGGACCCCCGTCGCGGTCTTCGACGCGGCGTGGACGCTGTTGACGGCGAACCCGTTGTACGCGGCGTTGATGGGCGATCCGTCCGGGTGGAACGGGAACGAGCGCAACGCGGTGTGGCGCAACCTTGTCGGTCCGGGCGGCGGCAGCGGCCGCGTCCGCCACACCCCGCGGGAACGGCGTGCGTTCGAGGTAGCGCTGGTCGCCGATCTGCGTGCGGCCGCGAGCAGGTACCCGACGGACCAGCGGCTGCGCCGCCTGGTCGACGAGCTGCGCGCGAACAGTGACCGGTTCGCCGAGCTGTGGGATTCCGGGGCCGTGGGCCGCCACGAGGCGTCGCGCAAGACGATCGATCATCCGCAGGTGGGTCCCCTGACGCTGGACTGCGACATCCTCGACGTTGTCGGCGGTGACCTGCGCATCATGGTCTACACCGCCGAACCCGGCACGAAGGACGCCGAACGGATCGCGCTCCTTTCCGTACTCGGTACGCAGACCCTCGTCGAAGAGGCGGACACGCCGGGCGGCAGGAGGTGACTGCCCAGGGCCGGGGCCCGGCCGCACGCGGAAGACCGCCCGGCCGTATGCGGAACACCAGTCGACGGGGTGCCGCCGAGGCGGTAGGTGTGGGGCATGACCTCATCCTGTGACGAACTTCTGCCCGGTACGCGCCGGGCTCTTCTGCACCGTGTGGCCGTGGCCCAGGCCGAGGGGCGGGCGCCCTCGTTGGTGGCCGCCGTGGCCCGGGACGGCCGGATGGTGTGGTCCGGGGCGCGGAGCGGTGCGGACGGGCAGGTGCCGGATGCCGACACGCAATACCGCGTCGGATCGATCACCAAGGTCTTCACCGCCGTTCTCGTGCTACGGCTGCGCGACGAGGGACTGATCGGCCTCGACCATCCGCTGGAGAAGTACCTGCCGGGGACGGGCGTGGGGGAGGTCACCATCGCCCAGTTGCTCAGCCACAGCGCGGGGCTGAGCGCGGAGTCGCCGGGGCCATGGTGGGAGCGGACGCCGGGCACGCTGCGGCCCACGCTGGGCGATGTCCTCGGCGACCGGCCCGTACGGCACCCCGCGGGACGGCGGCACCATTACTCCAACCCCGGGTTCGCCGTCCTCGGTTCGCTGGTCGAGTCGGTGCGCGACGCGCCGTGGGAGGAAGTGCTGCGCCGGGAGGTGCTGGAGCCACTCGCCATGGACCGTACGACCGCACAGCCCGTCGCTCCGCATGCCGAGGGCTGGGCCGTCCACCCCTGGGCCGATGTGGTGCTGCCGGAACCCGCGGAGGATCTCGGTCTGATGGCTCCGGCGGGTCAGCTCTGGTCCACCGCCGCGGATCTCTGCCGCTTCGCCGGGTTCCTTGCCGACGGGGACGAGAAGGTGCTGAGCGCGGCGTCGGTGGCGGAGATGCGGACGCCGTCGGTACCGCCCGAGACGGGGCAGTGGGACGGCGGATACGGACTCGGCACCCAACTGGCCCGTCATGGCGGCCGGAGCCTGGCCGGGCATACGGGATCGTTGCCGGGCTTTGTCGCATCCCTCTGGGTGAGTGTCGACGACGGTGTGGCCGCGGTGGCACTCGCCAACGTGACCTCGGGCCCGCCGGTGGGGGCGGTCGCGGCCGAGCTCGTCTCCATCGTGGCCGAGGCCGAGCCGAGGTTCCCTGAGCCCTGGCGTCCCCTTGCCACGGCCGACCAGCCGCTGCTGGAGGTCACTGGCCCGTGGTTCTGGGGCACACACCCGTTCGTGCTGACCCTGTCGACGGACCAGGGACTGGAACTCACTCCGCTGGAAGGCAGCCGAGGGAGCCGAAGGAACCGAGGGAGCAGTGGACGCGGCTCGCGCTTTGTCGGACAGCCGGACGGCACCTGGACCGGGCTCGACGGCTACCACGCGGGTGAGACCCTGCGGGTCGTACGGCGGCCGGACGGCTCGGTGGACCATCTCGACCTCGGCTCGTTCGTCTTCACCCGCGAGGCGTACGACCCGGGCGCCGATGTGCCCGGTGGGGTGGACGAGAGGGGCTGGCGCGGCATGACCTCGCCCGAAGGCTGAGGCGGCGGATGTTTCACGTGAAACGGTCATGGCCGCGCCGATGGACAAGGCGCATCAACGGACGAGGCGGGCTTTGGGGAGCCAACTCATCAGTCCCTGATCTGACGTGCTCTCACAGGGCGAGCTTGAAGCCGATATGTGAGGCGGTGAATCCAAGCCGCTCGTAGAAGCGGTGGGCGTCGGCACGGCTCGCGTCGGAGGTGAGTTGGACCAGTTGGCACCCCTGGCGCCGGGACTCGTCGACGGCCCACTCGATGAAGCGCGTACCGAGCCCGCTGCCGCGCTCGTCCGTATGGATCCGCACCCCCTCGATGACCGAGCGGGTGGCACCGCGTCGGGACAGCCCCGGGATGACCGTCAGCTGGAGCGTCCCGACCACCCGACCGTCACGCACGGCCACCATCAGATGCTGGTTCGGGTCCCGGGCCAGCCGCTGATAGGAGGCGGTGTACGGGGTGAGGTCGTCGGGCGTCTCCCGTTGAGCGCCCAGCGGGTCGTCCGCGAGCATCGCCACTATGGCGGGGATGTCCTCGGGCGCCGCGGGCCGTATGTCCAGATCGCTCATGTCCGGCACCTTACGCGGGAGCACGGGCGGACCGTCCGGAGCGTCTGAGCCGCTGGCCCCGCGAGAGACGCCGCGCGGGGCCAGCGACGACGATCAGCCCGTGGCCAGGCTCAGCGGCGCGAAGTGCCGGGCCCAGTCACCGGGCAGGGACGGAGTCCCATAGGTCATCGCCGTGGTCATGGAGGCTGTCGCCAGCCCGCGTTCGCTGAGCCGCCGCAACAACTCCGAGTGCCGTGTGTCGATGTCCAGGCGTACGGGCCGCTCCCGGCCGGTGACCAGGGCGGTGATCAGCGCCTCGGCGGTGTCCGTGTCCTCGGCGATCACCGGGCCGACGACCTCCGCGCGGGGAGTTGACCCGACCGCCGCGTACCCGGTGATCGTGGAGCCCTCCTCGGCCACTTGGATGCGGTCCGTGCACGAGGGAAGCCGCGTGAGCAGAGCGGTGCGGTCCACCCCGAGGACCTCTGCGTCCAGGCGTACCAGAGCCCGCACGTCGTGCGCGGTCGCCGGACGGGTAGTCACCGGCGAAGGCCGGTCGGGGGCGCGGAGATGGCCTCGCAGTCGCGCCGCGCCACCGACGTCGGTGAAACCGAGCCGCTGGTAGAGCGGCAGTCCGTACGAGGTGGCGTAGAGGACGAGGGGCCTGTCGTCCGCCTCGTCCAGGACATGGCGCATGAGCCGTCGGCCCAGACCCTGGCGCTCGTACCGTTCCGCGACGAGCAACTTACCGACGGCGGCGAGCCCTCGGTCGACTGAGGACCTTCCACCGGCCTCCGGCCTTCCGGCGAAGGCAGGCCCGCCACCGACGCCCTGGCTGTCCACCGGATCGGAGGAGGGCCGCTGCGTCCTCTTCCGGCCATTCTCGGCACGGTGGCCACCGGGGCCGTCCCTCATCCCGTCGCCGACGCGAGCGACGGGTCCGTACGACGTGAGGACGCACACCGCGGCCAATCCCTTGCCGGCCGGTGGTCCGCCGACGGGGTCGTCGATGCCGTAACCGGCGCCGGCGGCCAGCAGCAGCCGCCAGGAACGTTCCTCGCGCGACCATCCACGGCTCTCGGCGAGATCGGCACAGGCGGAGAGATCGGCCATGGTCAGCGGGCGGATCGGCAGGGCGGGAAGAGGAGTCGGCATGGCGGCCAGGCTGTCCGAACGGCCGGCCTTTCGTCCAGTTGATAAGCCGGACCGGCACTTCGTCAGGCCACGTGAGAAGTTCCGTCGAGCCGCCGTGTGAGAAATGCCGCTCGGCGGACGGAAGGGGACCGTACGTACTAACCTCGCTGTTCATGGCGAGCACGCGCAGACTGCACCTCTTCGACCTCGACGGAACACTCATCCGTGGTTCGGCCGCCGCGGTCGAGATCTCCCGGCAGTTGGGGCTGGGAGCCGAAATCGCCGCGTTGGAGCGGGACTTCCTGAACCGCGGGCTGACGCCCGACGAGTTCGCCGTCCGCGCACGCGAGTTGTGGGCCGAACTCACCGCCCAGCAGGTCGAGGCCGCCTTCGAAGGTGCCCCGTGGCTCCTCGGCATCCGTGAGGTCTGGGCGGATATCCGGAAGCAAGGGGACTACTGCG
Source organism: Streptomyces hebeiensis (assembly GCF_052983195.1). Classification (NCBI taxonomy): domain Bacteria; kingdom Bacillati; phylum Actinomycetota; class Actinomycetes; order Kitasatosporales; family Streptomycetaceae; genus Streptomyces; species Streptomyces hebeiensis. The sequence continues at coordinate 3,827,309 of NZ_CM129812.1, read as the reverse complement.
CTGTTATCTCGCTCTCTCCTGACTTCTTTGTGTCGCGGCTCCTGGACTGGGGTGCCCATGCCGCACACGGGTCGCGCTGGCCGGCTCTGCCGTTCACCGAGCCCATCGACCGGACGGGCATTCTCAGTCCGGCGGCCAAGGTGAAGATCGCGAACCGGCTGTGTGCAGAGTTCGGGGTAGGGCTGGATGACTGTGTCGCCTACGGCGATTCCATGTCGGATGCGGAGATTTTCGCGGTGGTGCCCAGGTCAGTGGCGGTAAACGCGGATCACCATCTGGCGGGACTGTCCACGCACACGTACTCGGGGAGCGATTTGCGCGAGGTCTATGAACTCGTGGGTCCCCGGCAGTAATACGCTGACCCCCGGGTCTCGCGGGAAACAGGGCCCGAAGGCCGGTGAATCGGCACGGGAAGCAATGCGTTCGCATGCTCGCCCCCGTGGTGTTCATCCGTATTTGGCGCTCTTCGACCTCGCGTCCTCCTGCCCTGTCAAGATGCGGCGACAGGAACCGCGGGCGATGCCACCCTCCTTCACTCGTGCCCGAATTGGGGGTATGGCGTGGTTCGGCGGTGGCCGTCGGCAGACCTGGCCGAAGCGGGGAATTGCTAGCGTATTCCGGGCAGCGGAAGTGCGTAGACGACCGAAAGATGTTCGAGGCGAGGCACACGATGGACGCTCCGACCACCACGTCGGCCGACAATGGCACTTCCGGGGGCAGCGACCCTTCCCGGAGCGCCGGCACCTCAGGAAGCTCCGGCACGTCCCCCACCGCGGCCGCCGGTACGTCCGGTGATTCGGGGGGCGGTGGCTGGTTCTCCCCGCGCAGGAAGCGGCCCGCCGAGGGCCGGACAGGTCCTGGCCCGGCCGGCGACGGCCCGGAGGGGACCGACGGAACGGACCGCGGACGAATATCAGTGCCGAGCCGCTCCTTCGCCGCCATACGCCCGGTGGGCTCCGGCGCGAGGCGTTCCACCCCGCCTCCCGGCGAGGCGAACGGGGAGCCCGTCGCACGCCCGGACGGCGCTCGCCGGCCCGCACCGGAGGACGCCGTACCGGACGCGTTCCGGCCTCGCGACAAGCCGGGCGGGGACGATGACGCGCCCGCGCACCACCCGTCGGTGCCGGAAGGCGCCGGAGCGCCGGCCGGCAACGTCGGCGAGCCGTTCCCCGAAGAGGTCACGGAAGCCGCCGCGCGGCTGTCCGGCGGACTGCCCGGAGCCGAAAGCCCCGGCTTCCCGCCCGAAGCCCTCGTCCAGCCCGGATCCGTACGACCGGAGTCGCTCTCCGCAGGCACGGGGACCGGGGCCGGCCGCCCGCCCGGGGCCATGCCGCCCGAGTCGCTCCCCACTTCCCCGCCCATGCCGGCGCCCGAGCCCACTCCCGCGCCCGATCCTGACGCCGATGCCGATGGCGAGGCTGAACCCGCACCACATCCCGCGCCGGACCGGGCCGGTGAACAGCCGTCCGTCTCCGCCGCGCTGCCGCCCGAGGCTCAGGCGACGCCGGGCGCACTGCCCCCCGAGGCACCCGCGCCGCAGCCGTCGGCGGTCGTCCCTCCCACGGCCGCGCCACCGGCGGACACCGACGCCTCACCCGACGCGATCATCGTCCGCCGTACCCTGTCCGAGATCGAACCGGTCTCGGACCAGCTGACGTCCTACTTCTACGCGCTGCTCTTCATCCACCACCCCGAGCTGCGCGGTCTCTTCCCGGTGGCCATGGACACCCAGCGCGACCGGCTCCTCAAGTCGCTGTTCATCGCGGCCGAGCACATGGACTCCCCGGTCATCCTCACCGACTACCTCCGGCAGCTGGGCCGTGGACACCGCAAGTACGGCACCCAGTCGCTGCATTACCCCGCGGTCGGCGAAGCCCTCATCGGCGCGCTGACCCGGTACGCCACCATCTGGGACGACGAGACCGAGGGCGCCTGGGTCAGGGCGTACACGGCCATCTCGCAGATCATGATCGACGCGGCGGCGGAGAACGAGCAGTACGCCCCGGCCTGGTGGAACGCCGAAGTGGTGGCGCACCAACGGCGCACCCCCGACGTCGCGGTCGTCACCGTCCGCCCCGACCAGCCGTACCCCTTCCGCGCCGGGCAGTACACGAGCGTGGAGACGCCGTGGTGGCCGCGCGTCTGGCGGCACTACTCCTTCGCCTCGGCCCCCCGCCCGGACGGTCTGCTCACCTTCCACGTGAAGGCCGTCCCGGCCGGCTGGGTCTCCAACTCCCTGGTGCACCACGCGAGTCCGGGCGACATACTCCGCCTCGGCCCCCCGGCCGGCTCGATGGTCGTCGACCACAGCACCGACAACGGCCTGCTCTGTCTGGGCGGCGGCACCGGGATCGCACCGATCAAGGCGCTGGTCGAGGACGTCGCCGACCACGGGCACCGGCGCCGCGTCGAGGTCTTCTACGGCGCGCGCAGCGACCAGGAGCTGTACGACATGGAGACGATGCTGCGCCTCCAGAGCGAGCACAGCTGGCTGTCCGTGCGTCCCGTGGTCGGGGACGGCCGGCCGGGCCAGGGGCTGACGGAGAGGCTTCCGGACGTCGTCCGCGACTACGGGCCCTGGGAGGAGTACGACGCCTACCTCTCCGGGCCGCCCGGGATGATCCGCAGCGGTCTCGACGTACTCACCGGCATCGGGATCCCCTCGGAGCGGATCCGGCACGACTCCCTGGACGCCCTCGTGGCGACATAGGGACCGTCCGCCCGGGCAGCCCACGGTTGTCGGCCCCGGGCCGGGCCGCGCCGTCAGCCCGTGCCGGGCCGGGACGATCCGGGCCCCTACCTGGCCTGGGCAGCCAAGATCAGCCCAGGTCGGGAGCGTGCAGTGCTCGAACGCCCTCGATGTTGCCGTCCAGGTAGTGCCGCAGCGACAGCGGTACGAGGTGGACCGCCGCGATTCCGACGCGGCTGAACGGCACCCGGACGATCTCGTACTCCCCGCAGGGCTCCTCGACCTCGGGGCCGTGCCGGAGCGCGGGGTCCATGGACGCCAGCCGGCACACGAAGAAGTGCTGTACCTTCACGCCGGTCACCCCGCCGTCGGCGATGTGCTCGACGGTGTCGACGAAGCAGGGGACCACATCGGTGATCTTGGCGCCGAGCTCCTCGTCGACCTCGCGGTGGAGCGCGTCCACGACCGTGGCGTCCCCGCCCTCGACCCCGCCGCCTGGCGTGAGCCAGTACGGGTCCACTCCGGGTTTCGTGCGCTTGATGAGGATCAGTTCGTCGCCGTCGAGCAGGATGGCGCGTGCGGTGCGCTTGACCACGGGCCGTTCGGTCATGGGAAGAGGTTCGCCCGTGTGAATGGTTCTGAAACGCCCACCGGGTGCCCGGTCACCAGTCCACCGCGGCACGCAGCAGCCACTCGTGCGCCTTCGCGACGGGAGGAAGGCGCAGGGTGCCGGTGCGTACGACGAGGAAGTACGTGCGCAGCGGCGGTACCGGGGGATCGAGCAGGGCCACCACCTCGCCGCGTTCCAGCGCGCCCTCGCACAGGTAGCGGGGCAGGACGGCCAGTCCGGCGCCCGCTCTGGCGCATTCCAGGACGGCGCGCAGATCGGGGGCGATCACGGTGCCCGCGGCGGCGGGCCGCGATTCGAAGACGGCCGCCCAGTAGCGGGAGACGAGCGGCAGGGATTCGTGCACCTCCACCACCGGTAACTGCTCCAGCACCACGTGTCCCTCGCGCAGTACGGTGTGGCCCAGCCGGGCCGCCCAGCGGGGCGCCGCGACCAGGACGTGTTCCTCGTCGCAGAGCGGAGTCGCGGTGAACAGCCCGCCGCGCGGACGGGCGGCGGCGATGGCCAGATCATGGTGCCCGGCGGCCAGCCCCTCCAACGTGTCCTCGGCGTTGCCGAAGAAGGAGGTGCGCAGCGCGAGACCCTGGGCCGTGAGCGGGGCGAGCGCGGGCAGGGCGCGCAGGGCCGTGAACTCCGGGGGGCCCGCGAGGTGGAGCGTCCGTACACCGGAGTGTTCGTCGAGCCCGGTCTCGGTGATCTCGACCAGGGCGTCGAGGTGCGGCGCCGCCCGGTGCGCCAGTTCGTCGCCGATCGTCGTGGGCGTCACGCCGCGCGCCTGGCGGAGGAAGAGCGGCCGGCCCAGTTGCCGTTCCAGGGTTCTTATCTGACCGGTCACGGCGGGCTGGGAGAGGCCCAGCAGCGCCGCGGCACGAGTGAAGGAGCCGGCGCGGTGCACGGTGACGAAGGTGCGCAGCAGAGTCAGGTCCATCTCGCGCACTCCCGTCTCAAACCGTGCGTCCCTGGCGACTACGGACCGTTAACTATAAATAAGTCGATAGGTATCTGTCGCTACTGTGATTGGACACTGACGCAGAGTCAACTAGCCTTGGGCAAATGGTTCTCCGCGCGTGGAACCTGGCCGGTCCGAGCCACGAGGGGGGAGGCTCGGACCGACCGGTCCACAGGCGACGGACGAACCCGACGGTGGGGTGAGCAGGGGAGGGGCGCCGTTCAGCGGGCCGCCGCCGACAGGGCGCGCAGGACGTCCGCGATGAGATCCTCGGGGTCTTCCGCCCCGACGGAGAACCGGATGAAGCCTTCCGGTACGGCGTCGCCACCCCACCGTCCTCGACGTTCCGCGGTGGACCGTACGCCGCCGAAGCTCGTCGCGTCGTCCACCAGCCGCAGCCCGGCCAGGAAGCGCTCGGCCAGGTCCCGGTCGGGGAGGACGAAGGACACCACGGCGCCGAAGCGCCGCATCTGCCCGGAGGCGACGGCGTACGAGGGATCGCCCGGCAGCCCCGGGTAGCGCAGCCCGGTCACCTCGTCGCGCGTCAGCAGCGCCTGCGCCAGTGCCAGCGCGTTCGCGCAGGCCCGGTCGAGGCGCAGCGGGAGCGTGGCCAGCGAGCGGTGTGCGAGCCATGCCTCCATCGGCCCCGGGATCGCCCCGGCGATCTTGCGCCAGCGCCGCACACCCGCGGCGAGATCCGGGTCGCGGCTGGTCACATGGCCGAGCAGAAGATCGCCGTGGCCCGTCATGCCCTTGGTGTCACTGGCCACCGAGAAGTCGGCGCCCAGTTCCAGCGGCCGCTGGCCGAGGGGGGTGGCCAGGGTGTTGTCGACGGCGACGAGGGCGCCGGCGGCGTGCGCCTCACGCACCAGCCGTCGGACGTCGCACACATCGAGCCCCGGGTTGCAGGGCGTCTCGAGCCATAGGAGGCGGGCCCCGTCCAGGACGCTCAGCTGTGCGTCGCCGCCCGTCGGCGCGGTACGCACCTCCACCCCGTAGGCCTCGAGGCGTTCTCGTAGCAGCGGCAGCGCCTGATAGCCGTCGTCCGGAAGCACGACCGCGTCGCCGGCACCCAGTTGGGAGAAGACGACCGACGAGATCGCGGCCATCCCGGAGGCGAAGACCACGGTCTCGACGGGTTCCCCGGGTGCCTCCAGCTCACCGATGGCCCGCTCCAGCCGGGTCCAGGTCGGGTTCTCGTCCCGGCCGTAGGTGTACGGCCCGGCCGGCTCGCCCGGCAGGTGGTAGTGGGCGGCGAACACCGGCCCGGGCAAGGCCGGTTCGTACGGAACCGGGTCGGGGAGACCCGCTCGTACCGCCCGCGTTCCGTCCCCCAGGTCTCTCAGGTCCCTCTGACCACCCATGTCGCCCAGGTCGTCGGCGCTTGCTCTTGTTCCGCTGGTCTCGTCGCTCATGGGGAGGTCAGTCCTCGTTGTCGGGGAGAACGATGTGCAGCGCCCAGGACACGATCGAGATGATCAGGCCACCGAGTACGGCCGTCCAGAAGCCGTCGACGTGGAAGCTCAGGTTCAGCACGCCCGCGAGCCAGGACGTCAACAGCAGCATCAGGGCGTTGACCACCAGGGTGATCAGCCCCAGCGTGAGGATGAACAGCGGCAGCGTCAGCAGCTTGACCACCGGCTTGACGAGGAAGTTCACCAGGCCGAAGAGAAGGGCGACGAGTACCAGCGTCAGCGCCTTCCTGCCGACGTTTCCGCCGGTCAGGGTGATGTCCTGGATCAGCCAGATCGCGACCGCGAGGGCGCCCGCGTTGGCTATCGTCTTGACTACGAAATTCTTCATGTGTCTGATCGTGGCATGAAGGCATTCCGACTGGACGAGCTGGAAGCGGAGCGTGCCGCCCATGACGGCGCGTACCTGCAATTCATACGGGAACGCAACATGTCCGTGGGGCTGTACGCCCTGGACTCGGGTGCGACCGATCCGCAGCAGCCGCACCGGCAGGACGAGGTGTACTTCGTCGTCAGCGGCCGGGCCTCGATCACCGTGGGACAGGAGACCACCCCGGTCAGCCGGGGCAGCGTCGTCTACGTACCGGCCGGAGTGCCGCACAAGTTCCATCACATCTCGGAGGACCTGCGCGTACTGGTCGTCTTCTCACCACCGGAGGGCTGAGCCGTAGCGGCGCTGCCCCCAGAGCGGTATCAGGGTGGGATCAGGGAGAGATCCGGGGGAGCGAGTGCCCCGTACGTGCCTTCGCGCCTCTAGCATCGAACGGGTACCACGGCTGTGTGAGGCAATCGGCGAAGCGAGGTAGGGGCAATGGCGGTTCGGGAGATGGTCACGGGGCTGCCCTGGTGGGTGAAGTGGATCGCGATCCCCGTGATCGCCGTCGTCGTGTTCGGCGGGCTGATCATGAGTGTCCTGACCTTCCTGGTCGGGCTGCTCTTCAAGGTGCTGATCTTCGTGGCTCTGGTCGGCGGACTCATCTATGTCGTACGGAAGTTCATGTCCTCGTCGTCCTCGCGTGGTGACTGGTAGGTCTGACTGTCCGTACGCCTATTAGCCCGGGCGGGGGAAAGGTGAACGGGAAACCATCCACGGCAGCGGCCTGCCTCTAGAGTGGCAAACCCCCGCCGCTTCCTGGGAAAGACCACAGACGATCGCCGTGGCCGTCGTGCGCCCGTTGTGCCTGTTCATGCGATCGTTTCAGGCAGGTCCAGGGTCTCTGAGGGGTCACAGGTCCGTTCCACGGTTCCTCCGGCCGCTCGGGCTCCCGCCCAGGGCGCGGCGGGCGCGCGGGGGCGGCCCCCGCGGGCGGGTCCACGCCCGTCAGCGATGCCTGGGGGTGACCATTGGCCACTGCTACGTCAACCGTGGCTCCAACCCTGATCGGTTCGGTGCAGCGGGCGCTGCGTCTGCTGGAGTCGGTGGGCTCCCATCCGGACGGGGCGCCCGCGAAACAGCTCGCCCGCGAAGCCGGGCTGCCGCTTCCCACGGCCTACCACCTGCTGCGCACACTGGCGCACGAGGGCTACCTCCACCGCGAGAGGGGCGTCTACGTCCTGGGCGACGCGGTGCGACGGCTGGAGCGTGCCGACCTCGCCCGGGCCCGCCGGCACCGGATCACCGAGGCCATGAACCGCTGGCGGGACCTGCTCGGTACGCCCGTCTACTTCGGGGTCTACCGCGAGGGTGAGATCGTGCTCGTCTCCGTCGCCGAGAGCCCGGCGGCCCCCGCGGTCGCCCCCTGGGCCGACTTCCGGCAGACCGCTCACGCGCACGCCCTGGGGCAGTGCCTGCTGAGCCAGCTCGACGACGCCACCCGCCGTGATCACCTGGACCGTCATCCGGTGCGCCCGCTCACCCCGCACTCCGTGCCGGGGCGCCGTGCGCTGCTCGAACGCCTCGGGTCCCTGGACCGGATGGAACCGGTCGTCGAGCGGCAGGAGTACGCGCTGGGCACCGTGTGCGCGGCCGTCCCCATCACCGTAGGCGCCACAGCTGCCGCGATGGCCATTTCTGTACCATTTCAACAGCAAGAGCGGCTTCAGCCGGCGATCGAACGATTACGTAGAGAGATCGGATCGCTACTGAACTCGCTAACCTTCTCTATCAGTATCTGAAAAATTACTCCTTGTGATCTGCTAGCGCGTGCACCACGATTGCGTCAAGAGGGTCAACGGGGTTTATTCCCAGCCAATTGCTTCATCTACTCCGGAGTGCACGATGCGCGAGTCGGTCCAGGCCGAGGTCCTGATGAGCTTTCTCGTCTCCGAGGAGCTCTCGTTCCGGATCCCGGTGGAACTCCACTACGAGGTGGGCGATCCCTACGCCGTGCGGATGACCTTCCATCTGCCCGGGGACGCCCCCGTCACCTGGACCTTCGGCCGTGAGCTGCTGCTCGACGGCATCAATACGCCCAGCGGGGACGGAGACGTGCACATCGCGCCGACCGCCCCTGCGGATCTCTCCGATGTCCATATCCGCCTCCAGGTCGGCGAGGACCACGCGCTCTTCCGGGTGAGTGCCGCCCCGCTGGTGGCCTTCCTGGACCGCACCGACAGGCTGGTGCCCCTCGGTCAGGAGCGCACGCTCGGGGACTTCGAGGGCAGCCTGGAGGCGGAGCTCGGTCGCATCCTGGCCGAGGAGAACGCCGGCTGAAGCGCCGATGGCATGCCCGATCCGTCGAGACGCCGGGACGCCGGGACGCCGGTGACGTGGCCCGGTGTGTCAGGCGCCGATGACGTGATCCGGCGTTCGGATTCCGACGGTGTGGTCCGGTGCTTCAGGGCGGGGGCGTACGGCTACCTCTTACGGCGTCGGCCGCGACCGCCGGCCGTCACCCGCGCCGACGGGCTCGGTACGGACATCGCCGGTGCGCCCTCCGGGCCGACGGCGTCGCCTGCTGGCCGCGCCCCGTCCTGCCGTGCGTCCGGTGCCTTCCGGTCGGCCGAGACGACCAGTGCCGCGAGCGCCGTGGTCACCGGCACCGACGCGACCAGACCGATCGATCCCACCAGCGTCCGTACGATCTCCTCCGCCACCAGCTCGCTGTTGGCGACCGTACCGACGCTCGACTGTGCGATCGAGAAGAGCAAGAGCAACGGCAGGGCGGCGCCCGCGTAGGCGAGGACCAGCGTATTGACCACCGAGGCGATATGGTCCCGGCCGATACGAATCGCCGCCTTGTAGAGGGCGCGTGGGCCCATCGTCGGATCCGCCTGCCGCAGCTCCCAGACCGCCGAGGTCTGGGTCACCGTCACATCGTCCAGGACCCCGAGCGAACCGATGATGACGCCCGCCAGCAGCAGACCGCTCATATCGATCTCCGGGTAGAGACCGTGGATGAGACCGGTGTTGTCGTCGGTGTTCCCGGTCAGTTTCGACCAGCCTATGAACAGCGAGCCCAGCAGCCCGATCAACAGGAGCGAGATCAGGGTGCCGAGGACGGCGACCGAGGTCCGGGCCGTCACACCATGACACATGTACAGCGCGATCAGCATGATCGCACTGGCGCCGACCACGGCGACGACCAGCGGATTCGAGCCCTGGAGAATGGCAGGCAGGATGAACAGCGTCAACACGGCGAAGGAGATCGCGAGAGCGACCAGCGCCATGACTCCCCGCAGCCGCCCCACCACGACCACGGCGAGCGCGAAGACACCCGCCAGCAGCGTCAGTGGCACCTTGCGGTTCACATCGGTGACTGAGTACTGGAGATCACGGGGAGCGTCGGGCGCATAGGCCACCACAACGCCCTGTTTCACGTGAAACTGTCGGGGGGCGTCCGGCTGGACGATCTCGACAAAGGTATGTCCCTTTTCCTTGCCGCTCGTGAGCTCGATCGTCGCCTTCTTGCAGGTCCCCTTCTCCGCCTGCACGGCCTCGCGCCCCTGCGGCGTCGATGTGTCACCGGTCGAGGGAATCTGCGAAGCGTTCACGTCCTTGCAGCTGACCGACTCCAGCTGCACCACCCGCCCCTGCTCCGTCTCCCGGTCGAAACCGACACCGGTGCGCTCATGGGACGGCGCGCCACCGGGCCAGAGCACGACAAGACCCGCGAGTACCGCCGCGGCAAAGGGAATCAGGACCGCCGCGATCACCTTGCGCAGGTGCTGGGAGACCGGGGCGGCCGGCCCATGGTTGTGCGAGTGGGCGTGCGTGTGGCCGCGTGTTTCGTGGGGCTGCTCGGATGGGGTCACCGACCGATCATCGCAAGAAAGCCGGGGCCCTCTGTTCAGCTCGCCCAAGATGACGTTAGCGTTGAGACACTTTGCACACGCGGGAGCTCGGAGCACCGGGCTGAGAGGGCGCTGACAGAGCCGGCCGGGGTATCCCCGGGGCCTATCGCTGCGCCGACCGCTGAACCTGTTACCGGGTAATGCCGGCGTAGGGAGTAGGTCTCATGACCACGCACAACGTACACACGCCTGCCTCTCTTGCGGAGGGCACGACGGAGAGCACGGAGCAGAGCACGGGTGGGTCCCAGAGGTCCATCGGCTGGCACAAGGGATACGTGCAGGGCTCACGCCCGGACCTCCGCGTGCCGGTCCGTAGGGTGCGCCTCACCAACGGCAAGGACGTGACGCTCTACGACACGTCGGGTCCGTACACCGACCCGGCCGTCGAAACGGACGTACGCCGCGGCCTCGCTCCCCTGAGGGAGAACTGGATCACCGGACGTGGGGACACCGAGGAGTACGCGGGACGCCCGGCCCGTCCCGAGGACGACGGTCTCAAGCACACCGCGCCGCGCGGGGGGACCCTCCGGGGCGGGGCGGCCGATCTGAGCGGACTGGACGCCGTCTTCCCCGGCAGGCCGCGTCAGCCACGCCGGGGCAGGAGTGGGCGGGCGGTGACACAGCTCGCGTATGCCCGGCGCGGAGAGATCACTCCGGAGATGGAGTACGCCGCGATCCGCGAGAACGTCTCCCCCGAGACCGTACGCGAGGAGATCGCGGCGGGCCGGGCCGTGCTGCCGGCCAACGTCAACCACCCGGAAATCGAGCCGATGGTCATCGGCAAGAGGTTCCTGGTGAAGGTCAACGCCAACATCGGCAACTCGGCGGTGACCTCCTCCATCGAGGAGGAGGTGGAGAAGATGACCTGGGCGACCCGCTGGGGCGCGGACACGGTCATGGACCTTTCCACCGGACGCAACATCCACACCACGCGGGAATGGGTGCTGCGCAACTCTCCCGTCCCCATCGGGACCGTTCCGCTTTACCAGGCGCTCGAAAAGGTCGACGGCAAGGCCGAGGAGCTGACCTGGGACGTCTACAAGGACACGGTCATCGAGCAGGCCGAACAGGGCGTCGACTACATGACGGTCCACGCCGGGGTCCTGCTGCGGTACGTGCCGCTCACGGCCCGCCGCAAGACGGGCATCGTCTCGCGCGGCGGCTCGATCATGGCCGCGTGGTGCCTCGCCCACCACAAGGAGTCGTTCCTGTACGAGCACTTCGAGGAGTTGTGCGAGATCCTCGCCGCGTACGACGTGACCTACTCCCTGGGTGACGGTCTGCGGCCCGGGTCGATCGCGGACGCCAATGACGAGGCGCAGTTCGCCGAGTTGCGGACGCTGGGGGAGCTGAACTCGACGGCCAAGCGCATGGGCGTCCAGACGATGATCGAGGGTCCGGGCCATGTCCCGATGCACAAGATCAAGGAGAACGTCGACCTCCAGCAGGAGATCTGCGAGGAAGCGCCCTTCTACACCCTCGGGCCCCTGACGACCGATGTGGCGCCCGCGTACGACCACATCACCTCCGGTATCGGTGCGGCGATGATCGCGTGGTGGGGCACGGCGATGCTCTGCTACGTGACGCCGAAGGAACACCTGGGGCTGCCGGACCGCGACGACGTCAAGACGGGCGTCATCACGTACAAGATCGCGGCGCATGCGGCGGACCTGGCCAAGGGCCACCCGGGGGCACAGGAGTGGGACGACGCGCTCTCGGACGCGCGGTTCGAGTTCCGCTGGGAGGACCAGTTCAATCTGGCCCTCGACCCCGACACCGCCAGGGAGTTCCACGACGAGACCCTCCCGGCGGAACCGGCCAAGACGGCGCACTTCTGCTCCATGTGCGGGCCGAAATTCTGCTCGATGAAAATCTCGCAGGACATCAGGCGCAGGCACGGCGACGCCATGGACACGAACGCCGGGGCCGAGGGCGGCGGTACGGAGACCGAGGAGGCCGAGATCGAGGCGGGCATGGCGGAGAAGGCCAGGGAGTTCGCGGCGGCGGGCCACCGGGTGTATCTGCCACTGGCGGACTGAGCCGGGCGCCTGACGGACCGGGTTCACCGGCCGCCGTACCGAGCCGGCTCGAACGGGACCGAGCCGGCTCGAACGGGACCGAGCCGGCTCAACCCTGCTCAGTCCGGCTGTTTCTCCGGGCCGCCGAAGTCGGGGCTGGTGAAGTCCGGGCTGCTGAACGTCGGGCGTCGGCCGGCGGTGGAGCCCTCGCCCGGGCTGGAGAAGTCCGGACGGCTGTAGCCGATCGTCGGCAGGTTCTTCACCGACCGGGGTGGCCTGGGGGCGGCCGGGCCCGGGCCCGGGGCGGCCAGAGAGGTGCGCAGGAAGGGCAGAATGCCGCGTTCGAGCACGGCATGGCGCCATGCCTCGCGCGCGCGGCCCACCTCCTCCGGGAGTTCGCCGTTGCCGGTGCCTTCGGCCGGGACATGGGTCGGGCCGTTGCGCAGCGCCGTGATCAGCAGACCTGTCGCGGCGGCCAGGATGCCCAGGGCGGTGACGGCCGCGAAGAACCAACCGACGGCGAGCAGGCTGCCGGCGAAGGCGGGAGCCGGTCTGAGCGCCTTGAGGAGGTAGCCGACCAGCAGGAAGATCACTGCCGCGATGCCGCCGAGGACGGGCACCAGCACCGTGATGACGGCCGCGAGTCCCGCGCCGGGGCCTTCGGCCTCGGCGACCGTGCCGGCCGGCTCCGGCGACCTCTCGCGGTCCACGCGGACCGAGCCGGAGGCAGCCGGTGAACGGGCCTCCTCGCGGATCGCCGTGTAGTGCTCGTACTCGGCGGCGGCCGCGGTGGCGATCAGATCCGTGGCGTTCAGTGCCATCGTGCGCAACTGCTCGGCAGTGAGCCGCCGGCCGATGTCCGCGAGGTCCGGCCGTTCGTGCGCAGTGCGCAGCACGTCGTCAAGGATCCGCTCGAAATCCGCCCGATCCTCGCTCTGCAGGTGCGGAGCGCTATTCATGTGCATCCCCCGGTACTCCGTAGGGCCGGACCGCCGGTGAGGACCGGGCAGTTGGCGGAAACGGAGGAGAGCCTGCTACGGATAGGCCGATGGTAGAGCGGGTTTGGCATGCGGTGACAGGGGGTTTGCGGAATTCACCTGTCGCACGCTGATTCAGTTGCCCAACGGAAGCCGTACGACCAGCAGTTTCCCTGCCATCGTCACACCACCGTCCATCGCGATGGCAAGTCCGTCGGCATATACGTGCGGCCCTTCCACCACCGGCCCGGTGTCGTCTTCGTCATCCGAAGCGTCTTCTGTGCCGACTTCGCCGAGCAGATAGGGAATCGGGCTGTGCCCGTGGACGACCCGCCGTCCTCCGTACTGCGAGAGCAGCCGTTGAACGGCCTCCGAACCGCCTTCGTCGCGAAACGCGAAGCGTTTGGTGAGTTTGCGGAACAAATCCCAGCATTCGTCGATGTCATTGCGCGTCAGGATCTGATGGACGGTGTCATTGACGTCGTCGATGCTGGACCCGTAGTCCAGGTAGGCGGTCGTGTCGGAGTGCATCAGCAGATGCCCGTCCTCCTCGACGACCGCGTCCAGCCGGGACATCCACTGGAGATGGACGTCCTGGAGGCGCTCCATGTCGGTCCGCTGGCCGCCGTTGAGGAGCCAGGCGGCCTGGAATGTCGCGGTCCCGGCGTGGGAGTTGACCTCGGTGTTGCCGAATCGCTTGGCACCGATCAGCAGCAGTTCGTGATTGCCCATCAGCGCCTTGCAGTAGCCGCCGGCCGCCGCCGCCTCGGCGGAGAGCCGCATCACGAGGTCGATGACACCGATGCCGTCGGGTCCGCGGTCGGTGAAGTCGCCGAGGAACCACAGCCGCGCGTTGCCCGCCGCCCAGTGACCTTCGGCGTCGATGAGTCTCTGCGCGGACAGGGCGGCGACGAGTTCGTCAAGATAGCCGTGGACGTCACCGACGACATAGAGCGGCCCCTGGCCGTCGGTCTCGGGCGACTCGGCGGGCGCCGGAACCTGAGCCGTCGGCAGCTTGACGGTGTCCCCGCGGTTGATCACCGGGAGGTCGCGCTCGGTGGGCGTGTAGCCCTCCGGCGGTTCGTCGTGCGGGATGGCGTTGCCCGGGTGCACGGCCGGGCCACCGGCCGTGGGGCCGAGTTGCCCGGGCTGCCCGGAACTCGGAGGAACGGGCTGCCCGGACCCCACGGGAACCTGGGCGTACGGCGGTACGCGGAAATCGCGCAATGTCGCCGTTCGCACCACGGGTCCCTGACCGGCCCCCTGTGTCATCGACCCCTCCACCACCGTCGCACCGCCGTACACCGCTCGGTCCCGCCCGGCCGGTCGGAGGTGAGCCCACCGGCGATAAGGCAAGGTCTGTGGTGTCGTGCGCCCATCATAGGAATGCCGCTCGTCCTGTGTGACGCACCAGGGGTGGTGAATCCGATCGCACCTCCGGATCAGCGGCTGTTTTTCTCGCCTATCGCCCGAAATGCGAGAGGCGTGGTTCCGGAAAGTGCTCGTGCGGGCTCGTACGGCCGGGCTCGTACGAGCGTGCCGGGGCGTGCCGGACGATCGCCGGACGACCGGTAGCGGACCGTTCGCCTCAGTCGCTGGTCGGGGTTCGGGGGGCGCTCACCGTGGTGCGCGGCGGGCGCCGTTGCGACGAGGTACGGACGATCAGTTCGGTCGGTATGACCTGTTCCACCGGCCGGTCGGTCTCCAGCCCCTCGATCGCGTCGATGAGCAGTTGGACGACGGCGGTTCCGATACGGCGGGGCTTGAGCGAGAGCGTTGTGATCGGCGGCTCGGTGGAGGCGTACACGGTCGACTCGCTGCAACAGACGAGCAGCAGGTCTTCCGGTACGCGCAGTCCGTAGCGCCTGGCCGCGGCCAGCAGGTCGGTCCCGTTGGGATCGAAGAGCCCATAGACGGCGTCGGGACGGTCGGGGCGGGCCAGCAGCCGGTCCGCGGCGACAGCGCCGGCGCACGGGTCGTGGGCGGGGTAGGACTCGTAGACCGGGTCCTGCCCGACACGCTCGCACCAGTGCAGGTACGCACTGGTGGAAAGCCGGGTGTAGGTGTCCGTGGTGGTGCCGGTGAGCAGTCCGATACGGCGGGCCCCGGCCGCGGCCAGGTGGTCGAGCAGATCGAGGACGGCCTTCTCGTGGTCGTTGTCCACCCAGGCGGTGACGGGGAGGGAGCCCGCGGGCCGGCCGTCCGAGACGACGGGCAGGCCCTGGCGGACGAGTTCGGCGACGACCGGGTCGTGATCCGAGGGGTCGATGACGACGGTGCCGTCGAGGGCGACGTTCGACCACACGTCGTGGCGGGAGGTGGCGGGGAGGATGACGAGGGCGTAGCCGCGGGCGAGCGCGGCGGAGGTCGCGGCCCTGGCCATCTCCGCGAAGTAGGCGAACTCGGTGAAGGTGAAAGGTTCATCCCCGTACGTCGTCACGGTCAGACCGATCAGGCCCGACTTGCCGGTACGGAGGGTGCGCGCCGCGGCGGACGGCCGGTAGCCGAGGCGCTCGGCCACCTCCCGGACGTGGCGCCGTGTGGCGTCGGGTAACCGCCCCTTGCCGTTGAGCGCGTCCGAGACAGTCGTGATGGAGACACCGGCGGCGGCGGCCACGTCACGGATGCCCGCCCGACCTTGCCGGTTTCCCCGGCGGGATGTGTCCGTCCGGCTCACCTGGTGCTTCCCTGCTGCTGTCATGGCGAGCCGATAGTAGGGCTCGGGCGGGTGGTAAGGATGGTCGCATATGCACCCGCACGCAGGCACGTTTCTGCATGATCGAAAACGGTCAACCGCCTTGGAAGAAATGGGCGTTAGGGTGATGGGCTGCGGTCTGCCATGCCACCGGCTGAATGGACCTGTTGCATGCCCCATGTTTCGAAGAGGTCTCAACTCACCTCTACGGGCGACGCGCACCAGGGCGTGAGGCACCGGCGCACGTGACGAGGAGCAGTGCTCCCCCCGGCGCGAGGCCCGGCGCGGCGGCTTGGAGCGGAGGCCCGGAGCGGAGATCGCGGGGTTCTCGCCGAGGACCTGCCGCGGGACGGGCCCGCTCGCTCCCGCGCTTCCCGTCCTTCCGGGCCCGCCGGGTACGTTCGTGCCCGGCGTTCTCGGGGGGAACGAATCCTCATAAGGTGAGCAGTATTGAAGCGGGAAGTGGTACGACCCGGTGAACACCCGAGGAGGAGGACCTGCGGTGAGCGAGACGAGCCCCAGACTGCGCGGCGAGCTGGACGGCATCCCCACGTACAAGCCGGGGAAACCGGCCGCGTCCGGCGGGCCCGTGGCGTACAAGCTGTCCTCCAACGAGAACCCCTACCCGCCGCTCCCCGGGGTGATGGAGCAGGCGGTGTCGGCCGCCGGGGTGTTCAACCGCTACCCGGACATGGCCTGCACCGGTCTGATGAACGAGCTCGCCGACCGCTTCGGGGTGCCGCACGCCCACCTGGCTACCGGCACCGGATCGGTGGGGGTCGCCCAGCAGCTGATCCAGGCCACGGCGGGCCCCGGTGACGAGGTCATGTATGCCTGGCGCTCGTTCGAGGCGTACCCGATCATCACCCAGATCTCCGGAGCGGCCTCCATACAGGTGCCGCTGACCGCCGGGGAGGAACACGATCTGGACGCGATGGCCGACGCGATCACGGAGCGTACCCGGCTGATCTTCGTCTGCAACCCCAACAATCCGACCGGCACGGTGGTGCGCAGGGCCGAGCTGGAACGGTTCCTCGACCGGGTGCCGGGCGACGTGCTGGTGGTCCTGGACGAGGCCTACCGCGAGTTCATCCGGGACTCCGAGGTGCCGGACGGGATCGACCTCTACCGCGACCGCCCGAACGTGGCCGTGCTGCGCACCTTCTCCAAGGCGTACGGACTGGCCGGGCTGCGGGTCGGCTTCGCGGTCGCCCATGAGCCGGTGGCCACCGCCCTGCGGAAGACCGCGGTGCCGTTCGGTGTGAGCCAGATCGCCCAGGAGGCCGCGATCGCCTCGCTGCGGGCCGAGGACGAACTGCTCGGGCGCGTCGGCACCCTGGTGACGGAGCGCGACCGGGTCCGTCGGAGTCTGATCGGACAGGGCTGGACCGTGGCCGAGACGCAGGCGAATTTCGTATGGCTGCGGCTCGGTGAGCGCACCCTCGACTTCGCGGCGGCCTGCGAGGCGGCGGGCGTGGTCGTACGGCCGTTCGCGGGTGAGGGGGTCCGGGTCACGGTCGGCGAGATGGAGGCCAACGACATCTTCCTTCAGGTGGCGGGTGCGTTCCGCAAGGAGGCCTGACGGTCGGCCGGGGTGCGATGCGTCGGCCGGTGCGCTGTGACCGGTCACTGAGGGCGGCTCGATTTCGGGCCGCCCTCTTGACGTCTCACGGCCGGGGTGCTTGTAGGCACCCGTTACCTTTCTCGTGGCTCCGAAATGGGGCGCCTGGCCCCCGGGCCCGGTATGGCTGTCTGCCCCCTGTCGAGGTGATGACCTGGGGGGTGTTGCCGCCGGGTCTCGGGGCACCGCTTGACCGCTGATGAGGGGCCTGACGACCGCCCGGCCCGGCGCAACGCCGGACCACTTCGGGGACGGGATGTCTGCGTAACGTGGTTGCCGGCGTGTGGTGCCGCAGGGACGGCCAGGATCGGGCACGAGTGCACGTCGAGGGGGCACGCGAGCATGGTCGACACCGTCGACATAGATCTGTTCCTCGGCCTTGACCTGGGCAAAGAGTTCCACCACGCCCATGGTCTGACCGAGCTGGGCAAGACCGTCCACGACAGGCGGCTGCCCAACACCGAACCGAAGCTGCTGGAACTGTTCGGAAAGCTGGTCACGAAGTTCGGTACCGTCCTGGTGGTTGTGGACCAGGTCGCCAACATCGGCGCACTGCCGATCGCCGCGGCCCGCGCGGCAGGCTGCCGGGTGGCTTACCTGCCCGGTCTGTCGATGCGGCGGGCCGCCGATCTCTACCCGGGTGAGGCCAAGACCGACGCCCGCGACGCCTTCGTGATCGCGGACACGGCCCGGACCATGCCGCACACTCTGCGCGCGATCGACCGGGACGACGAGACGCTGGCGGCGCTTACCATGCTCACCGGCTACGACAACGACCTGGCCGGCGAGGTGAACCGCACCACCAACCGGCTGCGCGGCCTGCTCTCCCAGATCCACCCCTCCCTGGAACGCGTGCTCGGCCCTCGTCTGGCCTACCCCTACGTTCAGGCCCTCCTGGCGAAGCACGGCTCTCCCACGAAGATCAGGA
Organism: Streptomyces hebeiensis; assembly: GCF_052983195.1. Lineage (NCBI taxonomy): Bacteria > Bacillati > Actinomycetota > Actinomycetes > Kitasatosporales > Streptomycetaceae > Streptomyces > Streptomyces hebeiensis. The sequence goes on along the minus strand of NZ_CM129812.1, from coordinate 3,809,099 downwards.
AGCTGGGGCGTGCACGCTGCGAGGCCCTGCTCCGGGCGCACGGCTCGCGCAAGGCCGCTCACCTCACCGGGGAGATCTTCGACGCACTGGCCGAGCAGACCCTCGTGGTCCCGGGCACCGAGACCTCCGCGCTGATCGTGCCCGGCCTGGCCGCGCAGCTCGCCGCCGCCCACACCCAGCGACGCCAGGCCGAGCAGGAGATCGCCGCCCTGCTGGAGGCCCTCCCTCTTTTCCACCTCCTGACGTCCCTGCCCGGCATGGGCGTCAGGACCACAGCGGCCGTGATCGTCGCGATCGGTGACGGCACCACCTTCCCCACCGCCGGACACCTCGCCTCCTACGCCGGACTCGCCCCGGCCACGAAGTCCTCGGGCACCTCCATCCGCGGCGAGCACGCACCCCACCGCGGCAACCGGCTCCTCAAACGTGCCCTGTTCCAGGCCGCGTTCGCCGCGATCGGCTGCAAAACCGACCCGTCCTCCCGGATCTACTACGACCGCCAACGCGCACGCGGCAAGACCCACACCCAGGCGATCCTCCGCCTGGCCCGCCAGCGCGTGAACGTCATCCACGCGATGATCCGCACCGGCGCCCTCTACGAAGCACGCACCCCCGGCGACGTCGACCTCGCCGCCTGACGACTCCACCACCCCTGCCCTCCAGGCCCCATCACGCCCGCGCACCGGCACGGTCGCTCCGGCCCGGCCGGCCACCGGGCTGCCCATCAGCCACCCGATCCGCCAGGAACGTCCCGCTTCGCGGGACGTTCCCGAAAACCAGGATCAATCCCTACAAGCCGACGCCGCCGGGGTTGACGAAACAGATAGGGGCACCCCCCCGTGAAGATCGGCCGAATGGGGTGCGCCATAATGCTTGTGAATGTGAACGCGTTCACAAGCTGGCCCGATTCCTGTCGCTACGTCCAGGACGAAAGGGGCGAGCTGCCGCAGCACCACGGCGAAGTAAGGAGAAACGACGTGGACCTCGCTCTGGCGCCGGAGACTCTGGCGCGATGGCAGTTCGGCATCACGACCGTCTACCACTTCCTCTTCGTCCCCTTGACGATCTCGCTCGCGGCCCTGACGGCGGGGCTGGAGACCGCCTGGGTCCGCACGGGGAATCCGAAGTACCTCAGGGCCACCAAGTTCTGGGGCAAGCTGTTTCTGATCAACATCGCGATGGGTGTCGTGACGGGCATCGTGCAGGAGTTCCAGTTCGGGATGAACTGGTCCGACTACTCGCGCTTCGTGGGTGACATCTTCGGAGCCCCGCTCGCCTTCGAGGCGCTGATCGCGTTCTTCTTCGAGTCCACCTTCATCGGTCTGTGGATCTTCGGCTGGGACAAGCTGCCCAAGAAGATCCACCTGGCCTGCATATGGATGGTGTCGATCGGAACGATCCTCTCGGCGTACTTCATCCTGGCCGCGAACTCCTGGATGCAGCACCCGGTCGGGTACCGGATCAACAAGGAAGCCGGCCGGGCCGAACTCACGGACTTCTGGGCGGTGCTCACCCAGAACACAGCGCTCGCCCAGTTCTTCCACACGATCACCGCCGCCTTCCTCGTCGGTGGTGCCTTCATGGTCGGCATCGCGGCCTTCCACCTGGCCCGCAAGAAGCACATACCGGTGATGAGGACCTCGCTGCGCCTCGGTCTGGTGACCGTCGTCATCGCGGGCATGCTCACCGCCATCAGCGGTGACAGGCTCGGCAAGATCATGTACCAGCAGCAGCCGATGAAGATGGCCGCGGCGGAGGCGCTGTGGGACGGCCAGGCCCCCGCGCCGTTCTCCGTCTTCGCGTACGGGGACGTCGACGAGGGCCACAACAAGGTCGCCATCGAGATCCCCGGACTGCTCTCCTTCCTCGCCAACGACGACTTCACCTCGCACGTGCCCGGCATCAACGACATCAACAAGGCCGAGCAGGAGAAGTACGGTCCCGGCGACTACCGGCCCAACATCCCCGTCGCCTACTGGGGCTTCCGCTGGATGATCGGCTTCGGCATGGCGTCCTTCGGTATCGGGCTGCTCGGCCTCTGGCTGACCCGCAGGAAGTTCCTGCTGCCAGCGGCCCTGCGGACGGGCGAGGACGAGGTGCCGAATCTGGTGCTCTTCCGGAACACGGCACTCAGCCCCAAGTTCGCGCGGCTCTACTGGATCGTCGCCCTCTGGACGCTGCTCTTCCCGCTGATCGCCAACTCCTGGGGCTGGATCTTCACCGAGACCGGACGCCAGCCGTGGGTCGTGTACGGAGTGCTGCGCACCGCCGACGCGGTCTCCCCCGGCGTCTCCCAGGCCGAAGTGCTGATTTCGATGACCGTCTTCACGCTGCTGTACGCCATCCTCGCCGTCGTCGAGGTCAGGCTGATGGTCAAGTACATCAAGGCCGGGCCGCCGGAGCTCACGGAAGCCGATCTCAACCCGCCCACCAGGATCGGCGGCGATCCCGCGGACGCCGACCGTCCGATGGCCTTCTCGTACTGAGGAGCTGAGGAGCAATGGAACTCCACGACGTCTGGTTCGTCCTGATCGCCGTCCTGTGGATCGGCTACTTCTTCCTCGAAGGGTTCGATTTCGGGATCGGCGTCCTGACCAAGCTGCTCGCCCGCGACCGCAAGGAGCGGCGCGTGCTGATCAACACCATCGGGCCCGTCTGGGACGGCAATGAGGTCTGGCTGCTCAGCGCGGGCGGCGCGACCTTCGCCGCGTTCCCCGAGTGGTACGCGACGCTCTTCTCGGGCTTCTACCTGCCGCTGTTGCTGATCCTCGTCTGCCTGATCGTGCGGGGCGTGGCCTTCGAGTACCGGGCCAAGCGGCCCGAGGAGAACTGGCAGCGCAACTGGGAGAACGCGATCTTCTGGACCTCGCTGATCCCCGCCGTGCTGTGGGGTGTCGCCTTCGGCAACATCGTGCGGGGCGTGAAGATCGACGCGCAGATGGAATACGTCGGCGGTGTCGCGGACCTGCTCAACCCGTACGCGCTCCTGGGCGGGCTGGTGACCCTGGCCCTCTTCACCTTCCACGGCACGGTCTTCGCCGGGCTGAAGACGGTCGGCGAGATACGGGCGCGGGCCAGGAAACTGGCACTGGTGCTGGGACCGATCACCGCCGTACTGGCGCTGGGGTTCCTGCTCTGGACCCAGCACGGTCACGGTGACGGCGCGAGCCTGGTGGCGTTGATCGTCGCCGTGGTGGCACTGGTGGGTGCGATCGGAGCCGTCGGTGCCGGACGCGAGGGCTGGTCGTTCATGCTCTCCGGGGTGACGATCGTGGCGGCCGTCGCGATGCTCTTCCTCACGCTCTTCCCGAACGTCATGCCGTCCTCGCTCAACGAGGCGTGGAACCTGACGGTGACGAACGCCTCGTCGACCCCGTACACGCTCAAGATCATGACGTGGTGCGCGGCTATCGCGACCCCGCTCGTGATGCTCTACCAGGGCTGGACGTACTGGGTGTTCCGGAAGCGGATCGGTACGCAGCACATAGCCGACGCGTAGGAGTAGGTGTTTCACGTGAAACCAATCGACCCGCGCCTGCTCCGGTACGCCCGGGCCACCCGCTTCTTCCTGGCGGCATCCGTGGCTCTCGGACTGGCCGGAGCGGGGCTGGTCGTCGCCCAGGCGATGCTGATCGCCGAGGTGGTGGTGGGCGCGTTCCAGCGTGGTTCCGGCGTCTCCGACCTGAGCACTCCCCTGCTTCTGCTGGCCGGGGTCGCCGTGGGCCGGGGCGTGGTCTCCTGGCTGACAGAACTGGCCGCCCACCGGGCCAGCGCCTCGGTCAAGTCCGAACTGCGCGGACGGCTGCTGGACCGGGCGGCCGAGCTGGGGCCCGGCTGGCTCAGCGGCATGCGCACCGGCTCGCTGGTGGCGCTCGCCACACGCGGCGTCGACGCCCTGGACGACTACTTCGCTCGCTATCTGCCTCAGCTGGGGCTCGCCGTGGTGGTGCCGGTCGCGGTCCTGGCGCGCATCGTCACCGAGGACTGGGTTTCGGCGGCCGTCATCGTGGTGACCCTGCCGCTGATCCCGATGTTCATGGTGCTCATCGGCTGGGCCACTCAATCCCGGATGGACCGGCAGTGGCGGCTGCTGTCCCGGCTGTCCGGTCACTTCCTGGATGTGGTCGCCGGCCTGCCGACCCTCAAGGTCTTCGGCCGGGCCAAGGCACAGGCCGAGTCGATCCGTTCGATCACTTCGGAGTACCGCCGGGCCACCCTGCGCACGCTGCGGATCGCCTTCCTCTCCTCCTTCGCGCTGGAACTGCTCTCGACACTGTCCGTGGCGCTGGTCGCCGTGGGGATCGGGATGCGGCTCGTGCACGGCGACCTCGATCTGTACACCGGTCTGGTGGTCCTGGTCCTCGCGCCCGAGGCGTACCTGCCGATTCGGCAGGTCGGAGCGCAGTACCACGCGGCGGCCGAGGGCCTCTCGGCCGCCGAGGAGATCTTCACGGTCCTGGAGACCGAGCCCGTGGCGGCGGGCGGAAGGGCTGAGGTGCCCGCGACGCCGCGCCTGGAGCTGGACGGGGTGACGGTCCGCCACCGAGGACGGTCGGAGCCGTCACTGGATTCCGCCTCCCTGACGGTCGAGCCGGGGGAGACGGTCGCACTCGTCGGACCGAGCGGTATCGGAAAGACCACCTTGCTCAATGTGGTGCTCGGGTTCGCCGTGCCGGAGAAGGGCCGGGTACGGGTGGACGGCCGGGACCTGGCGTCCCTGGACCCGGAGCGCTGGCGTGAGCGGATCGCCTGGGTCCCCCAGCAGCCGTACCTCTTCGCTGGGACGATCGCCGAGAATGTGCGCCTCGCCCGGCCGGACGCGGACGCGGAGGCAGTGCGGACGGCGCTGCGCGACGCGGGTGCCGACGTGTTCGTGGCCGGGCTGCCCGACGGGGTGGACACGGTCCTCGGCGAGGATGGTGCGGGGCTCTCGGCCGGGCAGCGGCAACGGCTGGCGCTGGCCCGCGCCTTTCTCGCCGACCGGCCGCTGCTGCTGCTGGACGAGCCGACGGCGGCGCTCGACGGAGAGACCGAGGCGGGGATCGTCGAGGCCGTACGGCGGCTCGCGAGGGGCCGTACGGTCCTGCTGGTCGTCCACCGGCCGGCGCTGCTCGCGGTGGCGGACCGGGTGGTCGCCCTGCCGAAGCGTACGGCGCCGGGCGGGGCGGCCGTGGGGGCGGTACGGGCGACGGCGACGCCGGTGGACCCGGTACGGGGCCCGCGCGACGACGGCGCGGACGAGGCGTGGCGCGGAGCCCCGTACGAGGACTTCCCGCGCGAGGGCTCCCCGTACGAGGAGTCCGAGCACGAGGAGTCCCGGCGCGCGAAATCCCCGTACGAGGAGTCCCCGTACGAGGAGTTCCGGCGCGGAGAGGCCGGCCCTGCCCGGGACCCGCTCGCCCGGATGCGGGCCACCGCCGGGCCACTGCGCGGGCGCTTCCTGCTCGCGCTGCTCCTCGGGAGCTGCGCACTCGCCTCCGCCGTCGGACTCATGGCGGTCTCCGGCTGGCTGATCTCCCGGGCCTCCCAGGAACCCCCCGTTCTCTACTTGATGATCGCGGTCACCGCGACCCGCGCCTTCGGTATCGGCCGGGCGGTCTTCCGGTACGCCGAGCGGCTCGTGTCCCATGACGCGGTGCTCAGGATGCTCGCCGATCTGCGGGTCTCCGTGTACCGGCGGCTGGAGCGGATCGCGCCGGCCGGACTGCGTGTGACCAGGCGCGGTGACCTGCTGTCCCGGCTGGTCGCCGACGTGGACGAACTTCAGGACTACTGGCTGCGCTGGCTGCTCCCGGTCGGCACCGCGCTGCTCGTCGGCGTGGGCACCGTCGGATTCACCGCGTGGCTGCTGCCGGAAGCGGGCGCCGTACTGGCCGTGGGCCTGCTCCTCGCGGGGCTGGGCGTGCCGCTCCTGAGCGGCGCCTGCGCCCGCCGGGCCGAGCGCCAACTGGCTCCGGCGCGCGGCATGCTCGCCACCCGGATCGTCGATCTGCTGCGGGGCACCGCGGAGCTGACCGTCACGGGCGCGCTCGGACGCCGGATGCGCGAGGTGCGCGCGGCCGACGGGACGCTGACGGCCATCGCCTCGCGCGGCGCGACCGCGCTGGCGCTCGGCGGCGGACTCTCCGCCCTGGTCGCCGGGATGACCGTGGCCGCGTCGGCGGTCGTCGGCGTCCAGGCCGTGCACGACGGGCGGCTCGCGGGCGTCGGACTGGCCGTGATCGTCCTGACCCCGCTCGCCGCCTTCGAGGCGGTCAGTGGCCTGCCCCTGGCGGTGCGGTACCGGCAGCGCTCCCGGCGCGGTGCCGAGCGGCTGTGCGAGGTGCTGGACGCTCCCGTACCCGTACGGGAACCGGCGGGGCCGGAGGGTCCGGACGGCGGTCCGGGACAGCCGGAAGGGGCGCGACGGGCGGCCGGGACTCCCGTGTCGCCGTTCCCTCTGGAGGTGCGGAACCTGGCTGCCCGGCACGCGGGACAGACGCGGGACGCGCTCAGCGGTTTCGACCTGACCCTGACGGCGGGCAAGAGGGTGGCGGTCGTCGGTCCTTCCGGCTCCGGCAAGACCACCCTCGCCCAGGTGCTGCTGCGCTTCCTGGACGCACGTGAGGGCGGTTGCCGTCTCGGAGGGACGGACACGACGAGGCTGGACGGCGACACCGTGCGGCGCTTCGTCGGGCTGTGTGCCCAGGACGCGCACCTCTTCGACAGTTCCGTACGGGAGAACCTGAGGCTCGCCCGCACGGACGCGACCGATGCGGAACTGCGTGACGCGCTGCGCCGCGCCCGGCTGCTCGACTGGGCCGACAGCCTGCCCGCCGGGCTGGACACGCTGGTCGGTGAGCATGGCGCCCGGCTCTCCGGGGGCCAGCGGCAGCGGTTGGCACTGGCCCGCGCGCTGCTCGCCGACTTCCCCGTGCTGATCCTGGACGAGCCCGCGGAACATCTGGACCTGGCCACGGCGGACGCGCTGACGGCCGATCTGCTGGCGGTGACCGAGGGCCGGACGACGCTGCTCATCACGCACCGGCTGCAAGGACTCGACTCGGTGGACGAGGTGATCGTGCTCGACGAGGGCCGCACCGTACAGCGCGGTCCGTACGGTCAATTGGCTGCCGTGGACGGGCCGCTGCGACGCATGCTGGATCGGGAGCGCGCGGGGGACCTGCTCGGCGCGCGGCGGGTCGCGGACGCCGTCGCGATCGACGCGTAGAACGGGCAGGAGCAGCGGCAGGAGCAGCGGCTGGGGCGGGGCGGCGGCTGGGCGCGGGGGAGCCCAGGGGCGCGCATGCACCTGGGCCCACCGCACCCGAGACCGACTTTCCCTGCCAAAGGGGACTTACTACCCTCTGGGTATGGACGCGTCCGAATCCGGGGACCCGTGCGACGCGGCCGCACGCGCGACCGGCGCCCTGGATGATCTGTCCGCCGGGGCCACCGCGCGGGTGCCTCAGACGCTGGAGGCGATGTACGCGGTGGGCGCCGGCCGCGGGCTGCGCTCCGTCCTGGGCCGGATCTGTGAGAGCGCGGCCGAGCTGACCGGTGCCGGGTACGCGGCGATCGGCATCGTCGACGAGGACGGCGAGGGCCTGTCCGACTTCGTCACGTACGGAATCGGCGAGGACGTCGCCCGGCGCATCGGACGGTGGCCGGACGGACGCGGCGGCCTCCTCGGCGCGCTGATCAGGGACGCCGAGCCGATCCGGCTGGCCGATCTGACGACCGATACGCGCGCGGTGGGGTTCCCGCCGGGACACCCGCCGATGAGGGCGTTCCTGGGTGTTCCGATCCGGGGCCGGGACAAGGTGTTCGGCAACCTGTACGTGACGGAGAAGTCGGGGCGGCCGGGGAAGCCCGGGAGCACTGAGCGGTCGGAGCCGGCGGTCACACCGGAGAGCCCGGAGTCGGCCGAGGGCCCGGGGCCGCCCGCGAGGCCGGACTCGCCTCGGACCCGGAGCCCGGAGCCGGCCGAGGCGCCGGAACCGACGGGCGTCCCGGCCGGGCCCGCGTTCAGTACCCATGATCTGCACCTGCTGCGCGTCCTGGCGTCCGAGGCCGGGATCGCCATCGGCAACGCCCGGCTGTACGAGGCCGTCCGCCAGCGGGAACGGTGGATCGACGGATCGGTGGCGGTCACCACCGCGCTGCTGTCCGGCGGAGATGCCGATGACGCGCTCCTGGTGGTCGCGGAGCAGGCCCGCCGGCTGTCGGATTCTGCCTTGGGCGTGGTGATGCTGCGGACCCCGGACGGCGGTCTGGAGGTTGTGGCCGCCTCTCCCGACCATCCGACCGTCAGGGTCGGTCGTCGCTTCCCGGCACAGGGCCCGGTCACGGCGACGCTGCTCTCCGGAGAGTCCGTGTTCGTGGACGACATCGCCACCGATCCGCGCATGAAGGCCGGGCCGGCCGACGGGCTCGGACCGATCATGCTGCTGCCGCTGCGCACCGACGGACGGGTGCTCGGCGCCTTGGCCATGCCCCGTGAGCGGGGCGCGCGCCGGTTCGGCGAGACGGAACGCGGTCTGGCCGACCGGTTCGCCGCACAGGCTGCGCTTGCGCTGCGCATGGCCGAGGCACAGCGCGACCGGGAGCGGCTGGCCGTCCTGGAAGACCGCGACCGGATCGCCCGTGACCTCCACGACCTCGTCATCCAGCGGTTGTTCGCGACCGGCCTGATGCTGGCGAGCGCCCAGCGCGGCACGGTCGGGGCCGAGGTGTACCAAGGCATCGACAAGGCGGTGGACGAGTTGGACGTGACCATCCAGGAGATCCGTACGGCGATCTTCGCGTTGCAGCGGGCACCGGCCGAGGCCCCGTCAGGGGTGCGGGCCCGGGTACTGCGGGAGATCTCGATGGCGGCGGAGCCCCTGGGCTTCCGGCCCGTCCACCGGTTCGTGGGCCCGGTCGACTCGATCGGCGAAGCCGCCGGGAGGAATCTGGTCGCCGCCCTGCGCGAGGCGCTCTCCAACGCCTTCCGGCACGCGCGGGCCACTCGTGTCGAGGTCGTCGTCGACGCGGCGGCCCGGCTCGCGGACGGCCGTCGCGCGGTCCGGCTGACCGTCGCGGACGACGGGGTGGGCATAGCGCCCGGCGGACGGCGCAGCGGGCTGCGCAATCTGCGTCGCAGGGCCGAGTCGCTGGGCGGATCGAGCACGTACGAGGAGGGGCTGGGGGAGGGCGGGACGACGGTGGTGTGGGAAGCACCGCTGTGACGCGATCCGCCGCGGCAGGGTCCCGGGCGCCGCGCCGTAGCGCGTTTACAGCCGGGCGAGGATCTTCTCGATGACCACCGCCACACCGTCCTCGTTGTTTTCGGCCGTCCGGCCGGAGGCGGCGGCCAGGACGTCCGGATGGGCGTTCCCCATCGCGTACGACGTGCCCGCCCAGGTCAGCATCTCCAGATCGTTCGGCATGTCCCCGAAGGCCACGACCTCGTCGGCGGAGATGCCGCGCTCGGCACAGCAGAGCGCGAGCGTGCTCGCCTTGCTGACCCCGGGCCCGCTGACCTCCAGCAGGGCCGTGGGGCTGGAACGGGTGACGGAGACCCGGTCCCCCATCGCCACTCTGGCCAGCGCGAGAAAACCGTCCGGGGCCAGCGTCGAGTGGTGGGCGAGCAGCTTGACCAGCGGGGCGGCGGCGTCCTCGTCCGTCCAGCCCAGGAGCTTCTCCGCGGCGGCGACGGTGGCACCCGGATCCTTGTGGAACGGCGGGTACTCGGGCTCGTAGTGGATTCCGGTGGTCAGCTCCACGGCGAAGGCCGTCCCCGGAGCGGCCTCGCGCAGCGTCGTCACGGCGTCCAGGGCCGTCGGGCGGGGCAGCGGGCGGACCCGTACCAGCTCGCCGCCGGCGTGCAGATCGACGACGGCCGCGCCGTTCGCGCAGATGGCCAGGCCGTGACCGTGCACATGGTCACTGACGACGTCCATCCAGCGGGCCGGGCGGCCGGTGACGAAGAAGACCTCGATGCCCGCGTCCTCGGCGGCGGCGAGCGCGGCGATCGTACGGTCGGACACGGACTTGTCGTCGCGCAGCAGGGTGCCGTCCAGATCGGTGGCGATCAGCCGGGGCCGGGCGGGAAGCGGTGAGCCGGAGGATCCGGACGAACCGGCGGGACCGGAAGTGGCACCGGCCCCGGAAGCGGCGAGAGGCGCGGGAGAGCCGGGAGAACCAGAGGAGTGGGGAGAACCAGAGGAGTCGGAAGAGCCGGGGGAGCCAGGAGAGCCAGGAGAGCCGGAGGAGTCGGAGGTCACCTCGTCATTCTCGCGTATGAATACGCACGGCTGTACGGAGGGGAAGCGGAGGGGGAGCGTCCGGAGGGCGGCCCGAGCAGGTGTGAGCAGTGCGTACGGGCCGGACACAGGTGCCTCCCCCGGGTCTCCGGGCCGGCCGCCGGATCATGATCGAGCCCAGGCACGACCCGTTGCCCCGGTACCGTCCGAGACGCTGAGCGCGATATCCGCCGTTCAGCCGAGTTGGGCGGCGGCCTCGGCGGCGATCGACTCGAAGACGGACTGGTCGGCGGCGAAGTCGGAGTCCGGGATCGGCCAGTGGAGCACGATCTCGGTGAAGCCGATCTCCTGATGGCGGCCGGCGAAGTCGACGAACGCGTCCACCGACTCCAGCAGGCCGCTCCGCTCAGGGGTGAAGCCGGTCAGCAGGATCTTGTCCATCTCTGCGACGTCCCGGCCGATGTCCGTGCAGGCCTTGTCGAGCTTCCCGATCTGGCCGCGCAGCGCCTCGATCGACTGCTCCGGAGTGCCCTCCTCGTACAGGCTCGGGTCACCCGTCGTCACCCAGGCCTGCCCGTGCCGCGCTGCCAGCCGCAGACCGCGCGGTCCGGTCGCGGCGACGGCGAAGGGCACCCGGGGGCGCTGCACGCAGCCGGGGATGTTCCTGGCCTCGTCAGCGGAGTAATGGGTGCCACGGTGAGTGACCGCGCCCTCGGTGAGCAGCCGGTCCAGCAGGGGCACGAACTCGGCGAACCGGTCGGCCCGCTCCCGCGGCGTCCACGCCTCCTGGCCGAGCGCGGTGGCGTCGAAGCCGTTGCCGCCCGCTCCGACGCCGAGGGTGATCCGGCCGCCCGAGATGTCGTCGAGCGAGATCAGCTCTTTGGCCAGTGTCACGGGGTGCCTGAAATTCGGCGACGTGACAAGGGTGCCCAAGCGGAGCCGGTCGGTCGCCGTGGCGGCGGCTGTGAGGGTGGGCAGGGCGCCGAACCAGGGGCCCTCGCGGAAGGACCGCCAGGTCAGGTGGTCGTAGGTGTACGCGGTGTGGAAGCCGAGTTCCTCGGCTCGCCGCCACTTCGCGCGACCCCCCTCGTGCCAGCGGTCGACCGGGAGGATCACGGTGCTCAGGCGCGGACTCATGACGCCGAGCCTACCTCCGCGGCTTACGTCCACTCCCTTACCAGGGCTTCGTGGACGGAGCTTCCCACCTCGGTCGTGGTGAGCGTGTGGGCGGGTTCGGCCGGGCTGTCATCGGCCAATTGGTCAGCAACGGGTGCCCACAGGTTTAGTCCACAGTCAAAGCTGTTTATCCACAGGCTATTTGGCGATTCTGTGGACAGCGGTCGCGACTTTTTGTGGGTTATGGGGCCTGGGTCCCTTTTGTCTGTGGGGTGGGGTGGCCTTTTTCGACACCCTCTTGCACATCTCTTCGCACGTCATGCCCCCCGCGCCAACGATTTTCGGCCAGCGCGAGGGGACCCGGCGGGTCGGGCGGTCGGCGGTCGGGCGGACGCCCCTACGGGTCCGTACGCCTGGAGTCTGACACGGATCCAGCCGCCTGGTCTGACGCTCGTTGTGTCCCGCGCCACTACCGTCGAACCGTGACTGTGATCGCGACAGAAGGCCTGAGCAAGCGGTTCCCCCGGGTGACCGCGCTTGACCGGCTCTCCCTCGACATCGGACCGGGAGTGACCGGTCTGGTGGGTGCCAACGGAGCCGGCAAGTCCACCATGATCAAGATCCTGCTGGGTCTGTCCCCCGCCACGGAAGGCCGGGCTTCGGTGCTCGGACTCGATGTCGCCACCAGCGGTGGTGCCATCCGTGAGCGGGTTGGGTACATGCCCGAGCATGACTGTCTGCCGCCGGACGTGTCGGCCACCGAACTGGTCGTCCACATGGCGCGCATGTCCGGACTCCCGCCGACCGCGGCTCGCGAGCGGACCGCCGACACGCTGCGGCACGTCGGTCTCTACGAGGAGCGTTACCGCCCCATCGGGGGCTACTCGACCGGTATGAAGCAGCGCGTCAAGCTCGCACAGGCGCTGGTCCACGATCCCCAACTGGTGTTCCTCGACGAACCGACCAACGGCCTCGACCCCGTCGGGCGCGACGAGATGCTGGGCCTGATCCGCAGGGTCTACACGGACTTCGGTATCTCCGTCCTGGTCACCTCGCACCTGCTGGGCGAGCTGGAACGCACCTGTGACCACGTCGTCGTCATCGACGGCGGAACGCTTCTGCGCTCCAGTTCCACCAGTGATTTCACGCAGACCACCACGACCCTCGCGGTCGAGGTCACCGACACGGACGCGACGCCCGACGGCACGCGCGCCCTGGTCGACGCCCTCACCGCGGCGGGGATCACCCCGCACGCGGGTACGGAGGAGGGGCTGCCGGGCGCGGGCCACATCCTGCTGATCGAGGCGACGGGGGACGAGACGTACGACGTCGTCCGCGACACCGTCGCGGGCCTGGGCCTCGGTCTCGTACGGATGGAACAGCGGCGCCACCACATCGCGGAGGTCTTCCGCCCGCAGGAGGCCGCGGGGGCAGCGGGAGCCACAGGACCCTCGGGATCCGCGGCACCTGGAGCCGTGGGGGCCGGAACCACCGCGCAGGCGCAGCACGCACCTCGGAAGGGAGGCGCCCGGAATGAGCACTGACAGGACGAGCCCCGGACACGGTGGGCCCGCCGGCCCCGCCGCCATCGGCACTGACACGCCCGCGGGCGCTGCCGGGCCGGCCACAGGCGCCGGGCCGCGCGGTGACACCCGGATCCACAACATCGGATACCGCGGTTACGACGGAGCGCGCCTCGGCCGCGCCTACGCCCGCCGCTCCCTCTACACGCAGTCCCTGCGAGGCTCCTACGGTCTCGGCCGCTCGGGCAAGTCCAAGGTCCTGCCGATGATCCTCTTCGCGGTGATGTGCCTGCCCGCGGCGATCATCGTCGCCGTCGCGGTCGCGACCGACCTGAAGGACCTGCCCCTCGACTACACGCGCTACGCGATTTTCACCCAGGCCGTCATCGGTCTCTATCTGGCCGCGCAGGCGCCGCAGTCCGTCTCCCGCGACCTGCGCTTCAAGACCGTACCGCTGTATTTCTCCCGCCCGATCGAGCGCGTCGACTACGTCCTCGCGAAGTACGGCGCGATGGCCTCGGCCCTCTTCCTGCTGACCGGGGTACCGCTCGTGATCCTCTACGTCGGCTCTCTGCTGGCCGAGATGGACTTCGCCGAGCAGACCAAGGGCTTCGGGCAGGGGCTGGTCTCCGTGGCGCTCCTCTCCGTCCTCTTCGGCGGGATCGGCCTCGTCCTGGCCGCCCTCACCCCGCGCCGTGGTTTCGGCGTCGCCGGCGTCATCGCCACGCTGACCATCTCGTACGGGGCCGTCTCCACCCTCCAGGCCATCGCCTGGGGATCCGGCTCCCCCGCGGCCGTCAAGTGGATCGGCCTCTTCTCGCCGATCACGCTCATCGACGGCGTACAGACCGCCTTCCTGGGGGCGTCCTCGTCCTTCCCGGGCGAACTGGGCCCCTCGGCCGGTGCGGGCGTCGTCTATCTGCTGGTCGTCCTCGCGCTGGTCCTCGGCTCGTACGCCGTCCTCATGCGCCGTTACCGGAAGGTCGGGCTGTGACCACCCTCAACATCGAGCACACGTCGCGCTGGTTCGGCAACGTGGTGGCGGTCAATGACGTCACCATGTCGATCGGCCCGGGAGTCACCGGCCTGCTGGGCCCCAACGGTGCCGGCAAGTCGACCCTCATCAACATGATGGGCGGCTTCCTCGCCCCTTCCACCGGCTCCGTCACCCTCGACGGGCAGCGGATCTGGCGCAACGAGTCCGTCTACCGCCAGATCGGCATCGTGCCGGAGCGGGAGGCGATGTACGACTTCCTCACCGGGCTCGAGTTCGTCGTCGCCAACGCCGAACTCCACGGCCTCGGCGCGAAGGCGGCCCGCACGGCGCTCGCCACGGTCGAGATGGAGTACGCGCAGGACCGCAAGATCGGTACGTACAGCAAGGGCATGCGCCAGCGCGTCAAGATGGCGTCCGCGCTGGTCCACGACCCGTCCGTACTGCTGCTGGACGAGCCGTTCAACGGCATGGACCCGCGCCAGCGCATGCAGTTGATGGATCTGCTGCGGCGTATGGGCGCCACGGGCCGCACGGTCCTGTTCTCCTCGCACATCCTGGAGGAGGTCGAGCAACTGGCCTCGCACATCGAGGTGATCGTCGCCGGCCGCCACGCCGCGTCCGGTGACTTCCGCAAGATCCGCCGCCTGATGACCGACCGGCCGCACCGCTACCTCGTACGCTCCAGCGACGATCGCGCCCTCGCCGCCGCGCTGATCGCCGACCCGTCGACGGCCGGTATCGAGGTCGATGTGGCGGAGGGGGCCCTGCGCGTCCAGGCGGTGGACTTCGGCCGGTTCACCGAGCTGCTGCCGCGCGTCGCGCGTGAGCACTCCATCCGGCTGTTCACGGTCTCGCCCTCGGACGAGTCACTCGAATCGGTCTTCTCGTACCTCGTAGCGGCCTGAGCGGCCTGAAAGGAGCTGTGCCGTCATGTACAACCCCACAGTCGCCCGGCTCACCTACCGGGCCCTGCTCGGCAGGCGCCGGGCCGCGCTGCTCTTCGTCCTGCCCGGACTGCTGATCCTTCTCGCGACGGCCGTCCGGGTCCTGAACGGCGCGGACGACCAGATCGCCGCGGACGTGCTGGGCGGTTTCGCGCTCGCGACGATGGTGCCGCTGATCGGAGTGATCGCGGGGACCGGAGCCATCGGCCCCGAGATCGACGACGGTTCGATCGTCTATCTGCTGTCGAAGCCGGTGAAACGGCCGACCATCATCATGACGAAGCTGATCGTGGCGATCTCCGTGACCATGATGTTCTCGGCGCTCCCCACCTTCGTCGCCGGTTTCATCCTGAACGGAAACGGCCGGCAGCTCGCGATCTCCTACACCGTTGCCGCGCTGGTCGCGTCCATCGCGTACAGCGCGCTGTTCCTGCTGCTCGGTACGGTCAGCCGGCACGCGGTGGTCATAGGCCTGGTCTACGCGCTGGTCTGGGAAACCCTCTTCGGCAGCCTGGTGGCGGGGGCGCGGACGCTCAGCGTTCAGCAGTGGGCTCTGGCGGTCGCCCAGAAGGTCGGTGACGGATCCATGGTCACGTCGGACGTCGGACTGACCCTGGCCATCAGCCTGCTGGTGGGTGTCACGGTGGTCGCGACCTGGTACGCGGGACAGAAGCTCAGGACGCTGACGCTCGCGGGCGAGGAGTGAGGGCGGGACGTAACGGGCTTGTGCTCGCGCTCTCTTGGAGTCCGCTGTACGGCAACCCCTGCCCATCGGGCGGGGGTTGCCGTCGGCATGCCGCGTAACTGTACGTTTATCGGCTCGTTGTTCCTGTCGCGTGGAGGCAACTGGATTTCGTTACGTCGAGCGTTCGTGAAGCTGAGGATTGCCGGTGCCGGGCCATCGAGCCGCACCACCGGTCATGGAGTGAGCAGACACCGTGAGCCGACCTCCGCCCCTGAAGCCCGGGGAGAGGGCCGTTTCATCGTCGGCTTCACACAGGAAAGGCAGATTCATGCCACCGGAAGGTGCTCTGCTCGAATCGCGCTCGATGCGGGACAGTGTCATGGGGCGGGTCGACGCCCTCGACAAGGTCAAGGCGCTCGTCATGCTCCCCGACGGCATCCACGTCCGTTCAGAGGACGTGGCCCGCTACTTCGAAGTATCCACAGGCGTCATCAGGCAGTTGACAGCCAGGCATCGCTCAGAGCTGTCTCTGAATGGGATGCGCGTGTTGCGCGGCTCTGACCTGCGCGAATATCAGAGTGACAGCTTGTCACTCTCATCTGCGAGCGTTGGAAGTTATCCACAGAGGCGCTCGAGCCTCACGCTCTACACCCGTCGAACAGTCCTCAACATCGCGATGCTCCTGCGTGACAGCGACATCGCGCGTTCGGTCCGCACGTACCTGCTGGACGCCGAGAGCGAACTCCGCAGCGAACTCCGCGGCGAGTTCCGCGAGGGCTACGCGGACCTGGACCGGCGCGTGACGCGTGTGGAGAACCACCTCGGCGGGGTGGGCGTCGCGCTCATGGAGCTGGGGCCGGTCCTGCACCGGATGTCCTGCCGGCTCGACAGCCTGGACCGGCGGCTCGACGCCACCAACCGGGTGGTCGCGGCCATCGGCAACCGGCTGTGCGAGATGTCCGACGACATCAAGCGGGTGGACGCCAGGGTGGATGACGTCGCCCACCAGCTGAGGGACTTGCGCCGGAACCGCAAGCGCCGCTGATCCGTTCCGGCGGGCCCGCGGCAGTCCCGTGCCCTCCTCGCGTCGCGTGCGGCGCGTGGCCGGGCCGGCGTGGGCACGCCGGATTCAGGTACCGATATTCGGTGGCGCGGCACCCGTGCTCCCGGCACAGTGGTGGTGTCACGGAACACCATGGACCGGGGGTGGAGCTTCGGCGGCGGCCGGTACGGCCGCGCCTACGGGCTCCCAGCAGGACAGCGTCGCCGCAGGCACCGGAGTGGCCGTCAACCACTCCGCGCAGCCGCCGGCGCACCGTCCAGGGGCGGCCGCTTCGAGCGCGCGTCAGCGCGGGCCGCCCCTCCCCGAGCTTTCAGCGGGCCAGCAGCTTCTCCAGCACCACCGCGATGCCGTCGTCCTCGTTCGAGGCCGTGACCTCGTCGGCCACGGCCCTCAGCTCCTCGTGCGCGTTCGCCATCGCCACGCCGTGCCGCGCCCAGCCGAACATCGGTATGTCGTTCGGCATGTCGCCGAAGGCGATCGTGTCAGCCGCCTTCACCCCCAGCCGCCGCGCGGCCAGCGAGAGCCCCGTGGCCTTGCTCAGTCCGAGCGGAAGGATCTCCACCACCCCGGCCCCGGCCATCACCACGTTCACCAGGGAGCCGACCGTCGCCCGGGCCGCTTCCGCCAGTTCGTCGTCGCCCAGTTCGGGATGCTGGATGTAGACCTTGTTCAGCGGCGCCGACCACAGCTCCGCCGGCTCGCGGACGGCCACCGTCGGCAGCTGCTTCTCCAGCAGCCGGTAGTTGGAGGTGACCAGCACCTCGCCGTCCAGTCCGTCCCGGCTGACGGCGAGTGCGAGCGGGCCGACCTCGGCCTCGATCTTGGCGACCGCCAGCGCCGCCAGCTGCCGGTCCAGCGTCACCGACGTCAGCAGCCGCCGCTCGCCGGCGTGGTACACCTGCGCACCCTGCCCGCACACCGCGATGCCGCCGTAGCCCAGATCGTCCAGGATGTGCCGGGTCCAGAGCACGCCCCGGCCGGTGACGACGATATGGACCGCGCCCGCCGCGGTGGCGGCGGCGAGGGCGTCGCGGGTGCGCGCGGAGACCGTGTGGTCGTCACGCAGCAGCGTGCCGTCGAGGTCGGTCGCGACGAGCCGGTACGGAAACGAGGGCGCCGGCGGCGCGGCGGCGGGGTCCGTGTTCACGCGGCGCCCGGCTCCAGCACCTCACGGCCGCCCAGGTACGGGCGGAGCACCTCGGGCACCACCACCGAGCCGTCGGCCCGCTGGTGGTTCTCCAGGAGGGCCACGATCGTGCGCGGTACGGCGCACAGCGTGCCGTTCAGCGTCGCCAGCGGCCTGACCTGCTTGCCGTCCCGCATCCGGATGGAGAGCCGGCGGGCCTGGAAGCCGTCACAGTTGGACGCGGACGTCAGCTCGCGGTACTTGCCCTGGGTCGGGATCCACGCCTCGCAGTCGAACTTCCGCGAGGCCGAAGCCCCCAGGTCGCCGGTCGCCACGTCGATCACCCGGAAAGGCAGCCCCAGGCTGGTCAGCCACTGCTTCTCCCACTCCAGCAGCCGCCGGTGCTCGGCCTCCGCGTCCGCCGGGTCGACGTACGAGAACATCTCGACCTTGTCGAACTGGTGGACCCGGAAGATGCCCCGGGTGTCCTTGCCGTACGTACCGGCCTCGCGGCGGAAACAGGGCGAGAAGCCCGCGTACCGCAGGGGCAGCTTGTCGGCCTCGATGATCTCGTCCATGTGGTACGCGGCGAGCGGCACCTCCGAGGTGCCGACGAGGTAGTAGCCGTCCTTCTCCAGGTGGTACACGTTCTCCGCGGCCTGGCCGAGGAACCCGGTGCCCTCCATGGCCTGCGGGCGCACGAGAGCCGGCGTGAGCATGGGGACGAAGCCGGCCTCGGTGGCCTGCGCCATCGCCGCGTTGACGAGGGCGAGCTCCAGCAGCGCGCCGATCCCCGTCAGGTAGTAGAAGCGCGAACCGGACACCTTCGCGCCGCGCTCCACGTCGATGGCGCGCAGGGCCTCGCCCAGCTCCAGATGGTCCTTGGGCTCGAAGCCCTCGGCCGCGAAGTCGCGGATGACGCCGTGCGTCTCCAGGACGGCGAAGTCCTCCTCGCCGCCCACCGGTACGTCGCCGTGCACGAGGTTGCCGAGCTGGAGGAGCAGTCGCCTGGTCTCCTCGTCGGCCTCGTGCTGCTCGGCGTCGGCGGCCCTGACGTCGGCCTTCAGCTGCTCCGCCTTGCTGAGCAGTTCCGCCTTCTCCTCCGGGGAGGCCTTGGGGATCAGCTTGCCGAGCGACTTCTGCTCGGAACGCAGCTCGTCGAACCGGACGCCGGACGACCTGCGCCGCTCGTCGGCGGAGAGCAGGGCGTCGACGAGCCCGACGTCCTCTCCACGGGCACGCTGGGAGGCGCGGACACGGTCGGGGTCCTCACGGAGAAGGCGAAGGTCAATCACCCCACCAGGCTACCGGTGCGATCCGACAGGCCCCCACTCGATATCGACGGGCGCGCCCCGTTGCCCGAAATGCCGTAATTGAGAAACTCGTCGGGAAGTTTCGTGCTCGTCGGCCGCCGTTCGTCAACAAAATAGTCTCCATTCCCCGTAACGAGGCATTTCCATGCTTGGTCGTTGACTCACCGCCCCTGCGGGCGGGGGGACTTGGGGGGCCAGGGCCCCGTGTCTTGTCCACAGAAATGCACAGGGGAGGCGAAGTTATCCACAGGCTGTGTGGGATATCTGTGGATCACTGAATTGATCGTTTTCGCGGCGCGCGCGAATCGGATGATTCTTCTCTCAAGCCGTCAATGCGCACTCATTCGGGTGGGAATTACTCGCTCTGACGAGTTGGCCGAGCGTCTTCGGCTGACGTGAGGTGGGAGCTCTCGCCGGGGAGGAGGTGAGGCGAGCGAGGGGATTTGTCGATTTCACCGTCCCCTGTTATCGACTTGTCCCCAGCTTCCAGGGCCCTCCTGTGGATAACTCTGCGGTACATCCACAGGGCGGGCCCCACCCTCTGCTCCGGCAGGCCGCTGCCCCGTCGGCCGCCTGCCGCCGGCCTGCCTGCCGCCGATCGGTTCGCTCAGACGCGTCCGTCCTGGCTGCGCGACAGCCAGTCGGCAGCCTCGATGAAGTCCGCGTCCGACGTACCCGCGCGCAGCGCCGGTACATCCGCCGCCGACATGCCCGCACGCGGGTACGAACCGAGGAACCGCACCTTGGGACAGATCCGCTTCAGGCCCATCAGGGCCTCGCCCACCCGCCGGTCCGAGATGTGGCCCTCGGCGTCCACGGCGAAGCAGTAGTTGCCGATGCCGGCGCCGGTCGGCCGCGACTGGATCAGCATCAGGTTGACGCCGCGCACGGCGAACTCCTGGAGCAGTTCGAGCAGCGCGCCCGGTTGGTCCTCGCCCAGCCAGATGACCACGGACGTCTTGTCCGCGCCCGTCGGGGCCGCGGGGCGGGCCGGCCGGCCCACCAGGACGAAGCGCGTCTCCGCGTTCTCGGCGTCGTGGATCTCCGTGACCAGGGGTTCGAGACCGTACGTCGCCGCCGCGAACTCGCCCGCGAACGCCGCGTCGAACCGGCCCTCCTGCACCAGCCGCGCCCCGTCCGCGTTCGACGCGGCGGACTCCCACAGGGCGTGCGGCAGATGGGTGCGCAGCCAGTTGCGCACCTGCGGCTGGGCGACGGGGTGGCCGGTCACCGTCTTCACGTCGGCCAGCCGCGTGCCCGGCCGCACGAGCAGGGCGAACGCGATCGGCAGCAGCACCTCGCGGTAGATCGTCAGCGGCTCGCCGGAGGCCAGTTCGTCGAGCGTCGCGGTGACTCCGCCCTCCACCGAGTTCTCGATCGGTACGAGGGCGGCCGCCGCCTCCCCGTTCCGTACGGCGTCGAGCGCCGCCGGCACGGAGACCATCGGGACGAGTTCCCGCGTGGCGGCTTCGGGGAGCGAACGGAGGGCGGCTTCCGTGAAGGTGCCCTCGGGGCCGAGGTAGGTGTAGCGCGTGGCCGACATACGGTCACCCTAATGGGCTGAGCCGCCTCTCGCGCGGCCCTCGCGAACCCGCAGGTCAGGACAGTCGGGCGGCGGCCCGGGCACCCTGTTGGGCCCCGACTCGGGCACTCGGGCGGCGGCCCGGGACCCGGGCCGCCCGCGTCACGACTCCAGCAGCCGCTGGCCCACGTACTCCCCTTCCGCCGCACCGCCGGGCACCGCGAACAGCCCGCTCGCCTCGTGGCGTATGAACGCCGAAAGCGCGTCGCCGCGGTCGAGCTTGCGCTGTACGGGTACGAATCCCCTGAGCGGGTCGGCCTGCCAGCAGATGAAGAGCAGCCCGGCGTCCGGTGTGCCGTCCGCGCCGATGCCGTCATGGAAGGAGAAGGGACGGCGCAGCATGGCGGCCCCGGCGTTCGCCTCGGGAGCCGAGATCCTCGCGTGCGCGTTGGAGGGGATGACGAGGTTGCCGTCGGGCCCCCGCTTGTCCAGGTCCGGTTCCGTCGTCTCCGTACCGCCCGTGAGGGGGGCGCCGTCCGACTTGCGTCGCCCGATGACCAGCTCCTGCTTGTGGAGCGAGAGCTTCTCCCAGTCGTCCAGCAGCATGCGGATCCGCCGTACGACGGCATAGGAGCCACCCGCCATCCAGGCGGGGGTGCCGGCCGCCGGTGGAACGGGGACGAAGATCTTCCGGGCGAAGTCCGGCTCCGACGGTTTGGGGTTCTTGGTGCCGTCGATCTGCCCCATGAGGTTGCGGCTGGTGATGGGATGGGCGGCCGCGCCGGGAGAACGGTTGAAGCCGTTCATCTGCCAGCGCACCCGAGCGATCGTGCCCGCCTCCTTCTGGAGGGCGCGCAGGGCGTGGAAGGCGACGAGCGCGTCGTCGGAGCCGATCTGGACCCAGAGATCGCCGTCGCTGCGGCCGGGGTCGAGGTGGTCGGAGGAGAAAGGGGGAAGCGGGTCCAGTGCCGCGGGGCGCTGCTCGCCCAGCCCGGTCCGGTCGAAGAAGGTGCGGCCGAAGCCGAAGGTCACCGTCAGGGATGAGGGGCCGGCGTCCAGCGCGACGCCGGTGTCGTGGCCGCCGCCCGTGGCCGGTTCGCCGGCCATCAAGGCCCGTGCGGTCGCCGACCAGCGGCGCAGCAGCGCCGCGGCTTCCTTGCGCCGCGCGCCCGGGACCAGGTCGAAGGCGATCAGGTGCCCCCGGGCGTGGGCCGGGGTGGTGATGCCGGGCTGGTGCGTGCCGTGGAAGGGGACCGCGTTCGTGCCGACGGTGGTCAGCGCGGTCGCTTCCTCCGGCCGTGTCGCCGCGTACCCCGCCGCTCCGCCCGCCGTGCCGAGCGCCAGGCCGGTGGCGCCCGCGACACCCGCGGTGCCGAGCAGCCGCCGCCGCGAGATGCCGGTGGAGGGTGTGCGTGCGGAGTCCGTCCCCTCCTCGGCCGGACGAGTGGTGCGGACGCCGGGTCGGTCGTCGTGTTCCTGTCTGGTCTTGCTCACGGGATCAGCCGATCTTCACGTTCTTCTCGACGGTGGTCTGGTCGATGTCGGAGGTCCGTACGGTCACCTGGAGCCGCCAGTCACCGGGCATCGGGAGCAGAACGGGGTCCGCGGTCCAGCGCCCCGGGGCGGCCCGTTCCGGAACGATCGGCAGCGGACCGATCTTCTTGGCGGTGAGGGTGAAGGCGACCCTGACCTCGGGGGTGTCCAGCGGCTTCCCGTCGGGACCGTCGGTGAGCACCTTCATCACGTTGGGGCCGGAGGTGGCCGGGTCGAGAGTGAGCCGGATGGTGCCCTTGCCGTTCGGCCCGCCGGTGTCGAAGGGGAGGCGTACGTCGAGGGGACCCTGGTTCGCCACGGCGGCCGTGCCGCCGTCCGCCGCGCCGGCCGCCTCGCGCTCGGCGGTACGACCCGGCTCGGTGCCGGTCAGACCGGTCGTGACGGCGAGGAGCACGACCGCGACGCCGGCTTCGGCCAGTACGGAACGACGCAGTCCGGTACGGCCGGGGTCGGCATCACGCATGCGCTTCTGGCGTGCGGACGCCAACGCGGCTTCCTGGCGGGCGAGCTGGGTAGCTCTATCACTGTCAGTGACGACGGTGGCGGTGGTGGTGGCGGCGGTAGTGGCGGTGGTCTCGGGTCCGGTCTCCTTCCCGGCTCCGGTTTCCCGCCCTTCGTCCTCCGCGGCCCCGTCCTCCGCCTTCGCCGACGGCTCCCCGAGCCGCCCCGTCAAGCGCCGTGAGAACCAGGCGATCCCGACCAGGAGAGCCACGAGTGCGACCTTGACCAACAGGAGCTGTCCGTATGACGTATTCCAGAGCGCCGACCAGGACCCGACCTGACGCCAGGACTGGTAGAGCCCGGTCACGGCGAGCACGACCACGCTGATGAAGGCGACGCGGGAGAAACGCCGCACCGCCGCGGCCTCGATGGAGGGCGCCCGGTAGAGCGAGACGAGCAGTGCGGTCAGCCCGCCCAGCCAGGCCGCCACCGCCAGCAGGTGCAGGACGTCCACCGGCATGGCGAGAGCGGGCTGGAGGCCGGTCGAAGCGTGCTCGGCGAGCGCCCAGGTGCCCGCGATACCGGCCGCGACGACCGTGCCGCCCAGGGCCAGTCCGAGGGTGAGGTCGCCCGCCTCCTTGCGTTCCGACTCGTCCTGGGATTCTTCTCGCTTGGCGTACGCGCCGAACAGGACGGCGACGAACAGCGCGGCGGCGCCGAGGAGCAGCAGCCGCGAGACGAGCGCCGCACCCGTCTTGGTGGTCAGGACGTCCTGGAGGCCCGCGAGGTCGAAGGCGTCGCCCAGCTTCCCCGAGTTGGTGTAGGGGTTGCGCAGCAGGAGCAGGACGAGCGTGCCACCGGTGAGAGCCAGCCAGCCCTGGACGACCAGCCGTTGCAGGGGCCGTACGGACGCGCCGCGCCGCCAGCAGCCGAGGACGAAGGCGGCACCGCCGGCAAGGAGGACGAAGCCCGCGTACGAGACGTAGCGCGCGATGTCGTAGAGAGCGCCGACGAGACCACCGCCCGCCTGCTCGGTGGGCACGGGCGCGGCTGTCTTCGACGGAGCGCCGATGGAGAAGGTGAAGGCGCCGGAGACGGGATGGCTGTCGGCCGAGACGGCGCGCCAGGCGACGGTGTAGGTGCCGTCGGACAGCCCGGAGCGCAGGCCGACGGCGTACCGGACGGTCGCACCGTCGCTCAGGTCACGGATCTTCGCGGCGTCGACCCGCTTGCTGTCCGGATCGAGGACCCGGATCGAGTCGTCGCCCATGGCGACCTGTTCGGAGAAGGTGAGGGTGATGTCCTGGGGCGCGGTGGCCACCACCGCCCCGTCGGCGGGAGTGCTCCCGGTCAGCGCGGCATGTGCGGACGCCGTGCCGGAGAGTGCGGTGAAGACGGTGCCGAACAGCACCGTGGCGACGAGCAGCAGCCGCGTCAGCGACGCGGTTCCCGAGCGCGGGGCGATGGCTGTCATGGTGTGTCAGTCCCTCGGTGGATTCCCTGGGTACCGGGCCGGTGCCTCTCGTTCGGATCGGTCCTGGCTCATGAGTCCCGCCGCCGCGCCTCGACGGCCGGGGGAGGTGCCCGCATCTGCCCGCGGGCAGATGCGGGCACCGCTCACTGAGCCGGCCCGAGCCGGACGAAAGGCCAAGGCCCTAGTGCCGGGCCGGGTTGTAGTTGATCGGCTTCACGGGGAGATCGACCTTCATGGGGGCGGTCTTCTCGAAGTGGAGCTCGACGCGGACTTTCTGTCCTTCCTCGGGCTGTCGTTTGAGACTCATGAACATGATGTGGTTTCCGCCGCGTTCGAGGTTCAGCTCGCCGCCGGCGGGGATGTCGAAGGACGTCACCTTCGTCATCTTCTGGTTCTCCGTCTTGTGGATGGTGACGTCGTCGGAGAGATCGCTGGTGACGGAGGTGAGCTTGTCGGCCGTGCCACCGCTGTTGCTGATGACGAGGAAGCCCGCGGCGAGGTCGCCGACCGGTTTCGGAACGTAGCCGTCCGCCGCCGTCAGCTGTGGCTCGCTGCCGGGGGAGGCGGACGAGCCGTCGGAGGGAGACGGACTCGATGAACGGGGGGTGGGATCGGAGGAGCAACCGGCCAGCGTCAGCGTGGCGGTGAGGCCGGCCGCGGCGAGTGCGAGAGAGGTGCGGCGGTTCACGGGTTCTCGCCCTTGATGAGCTTGGGCAGGTCCTTGGCGTAGTCGTCGGGTGAGGTGTCCTCGCCGTACAGGACGTATCCGTCGTCGGTCTTCGGCGAGAAGGCGATGACCTGGGCGCCGTGCATCGAGACGACGGTGCCGTCCTTCTCCTTCCGGGGCGGGTCGATGCCGATGCCGAGCTGACGCGCGCCCGCCTGGATGGTGGGGAAGTCACCGGTGAGTCCGATGAAGGACTTGTCGCCCGCGCTGGGCAGCCACTTGGCGAGTTCCGCGGAGGTGTCCCGTTCGGGGTCGGTGGTGACGAAGACGACCTGGAGCTTGTCCTGGTCGGCCTTGGGGAGGGACTTCCTGGCGATCGCGATGTTGCTCATCGTCAGCGGGCAGACGTCCGGGCAGTTGGTGTAGCCGAAGTAGATCAGGGTCGGCTTGCCCTTGGTCTCCTCGCGGAGGTCGAAGGTCTTGCCCCGGGTGTCCTTGAGGACGAGATTCGGCTTCGTGAAGGGCCTGTCGAGCACGGTCGCCGCTTTGGTCGTGCCCTGGGTGGCGATGTCGGCCACCGGCTTGTCCGCCGAGCCGGAGCTGTCGCCACCGCCACAAGCGGTCAGGGTGAGGGCGGCCGACACGGCGAAAGCGGCGGCGGCCATCAGGGTCTTCTTGTGCATGGGGGTATGTCCTGGTTGTCGAGTACGGGCACGAGGGGCGCGGGGCCGGGACCAACTGCTCCGCGCGCCCCTGGTGCGAGGTGCCTGGTGGCGCGTCAGGAGGTACGGCGGCGGCCCGCCAGGACGCCGAAGGCCACTCCCGCGACACCGACCACGATGCCGACGATGCCGAGCACCCGGGCGGTGGTGTCGCCGTCGGAGCCCGAGGCGTTCTCGCTCTTCGTGTCGGCGCTGCCGGAGTCGCCCGCCCCGGAGCCGTCCTGGGCCGACGCGGTCCCGTCGGCGGAACCGCCGTGCTCGTCGGCGGTGGCCGCGCTGAGCTTCAGGACGGGCGCGGGGCTCTCCGGCTCGTCGGCGCCCTCCTTGGGCTCCTCGATCCAGCGGACGACCTCGTTGTCGGAGTACGTCTGGAGGGCCTTGAACACCAGCTGGTCCGCGTCCTCGGGGAGCTGCCCGATCGACAGCGGGAACTGCTGGAACTGCCCGGACGGGATGCCCTTGTCCTCTCCTGTGCCGTTCGCTGTCCAGGTGACCTTGGAGACGGCTTCCTTGATGGTGTTGCCGTGCGACGTGAGCGGCTTGGCGAGCTTGCTCTTGGTGACGTCGATCTTCCAGCCGGGCACGGGCTGTGGCAGGACGGACGCCAGTGGATGGTCGGTCGGGAAGTTGACCTCGACCTTGGTGGTGGAGGCGTCGTCGCGCTCGTTGGGGACCTTGAAGCTGACCGTGGCGAACCCGCCCTTGGCGGCCTCGCCCTGCGGTTGGACGCTGACGTGTGCGGCAGCGGGGCCCGCCAGCAGCAGGGCGGTCGCGGCGCCACCCCCGGCGACGCAGAGACGGACGACGTTTCTGGACGGACGCGACGGACGCGACGGACGCGACGAGCGCGACGAGCGCGACGCGGAAAACGAGGTCGACGACGAGAACACAGCACACTCCACGGTGTGAGGAGAAAAGTGATCAGTACGAACGGCCAGGGGCCGGGACGGGCCCCAAGACCCGCCGTGGCGCGGTTGCGCGACGGCAGCGCGACATGGAGTCCCCGTACGTCCGTGCGGGGCGGGTCGCGTCAGGCTGCGAGAGACAGCGTGTGCGCGCCCGGGGGGCCGCGCCTGATCACGGTGTGCTGGAGCGCCTCACCGGACGGTGTCGGCGGGGTGGCGCACGGGGTGTACGCGGCCCGAGCCCCAGGCGCGGGCACCCCGGGCAGCCCGGCGCCCAACGCTCGTACGAGGGAGAGGGCGGCCCGCAGGGCGCGCAGCGGCGCACCGTCGGTGACCTCACCGATACCGGGCACGGAGAGCTGGGCGAGCCGCAGCAGCGCGAGGTCCCCCCGGCGCAGCAGCCAGCCGGTCGCCAGTGCGGCCAGCAGGTGCGCGAGCACCATGGGGAGCGAGGGCAGCAGCCCGTCCGGGGCGAGAGCACCCGAGGCGGAGGAGGCGGAGAGCAGGTGCTGGTGCGCTTGGTGGGCCTGATCGGCCCCACTGCCCGCCGCCGCCCCCGCTCGCACGGTGGCCGGGCTGATCCCCGCGTCGGCGACGATCCGGGCCGCGTCGGCCGTGCTGAGCGAGGTGGAACCGCCTCCGCAGAGCAGCTTCGCGGCCGTCCTGATCAGCGCGTCATCACTGCCGCGAGGGATGGTGAGGTGCCGTTGGCCCAGCCCGAACACCGTATGCAGGGCCAGTTGCCCGGCGGTCAACGCGGCGACGACCGTCGCCGTCGACCGCGGTCGTCCGGCGAGTGGAGCGACGAGCACGAACATCCCGAGGAAACCCAGTACCAGGCTCCAGCCGGGAACGGGGGCACAGGCCGCCACCACATGCCCCAGAGCCGACAGCACGACACAGACCGCGGTGAACACCGCGGCCCTCAGCAGCCGCGGAGCGGCTCCAGCGCGTACGTCGACAGGCTCGGACATGGCGGGCTCATCATCGCACTGCGGCCCACGGCCCCGTAGGGCAGGTCCGGAAGGTCATGCTCTGTCCGGAACGGGATCGCTTCCGAAGGTTCCGGACGGGACGGTCGAGGACCCGGACGGGACAGCCCCGGAAGGGGCTCTCAGGAGAGGGACCGCACCGGAGGGGCCCGCCGGTCCCGCTCCGTTCCGGAGGCCGCTCGTCCGCTCCGGCCGGGCCGCTCCGGACCGCACCCGTATTGACGTGCCCCTATACACCGCTCCGCGTCGTACACGCGTCCGCCGAATGAGGGGCGTCACGTTAATCGCGTGCTTACACCCGGGGGCGGGGGGCAATACGTATCGGTATGTCGAGCCGGGCCCAGGAGGCTGGAGCATGAGCATCTGGTGGTCACTCCACTTGCGGAGGGAAGCCGCGAGCGTTCCGCTCGCCCGGCGCCTTCTGCTCGGCGCCATGGACACCGCCGGAGTCGACCCGGACGTCTCCTTCGACCTCTCGGTGGCGCTCACCGAGGCCTGTGCGAACGCCGTCGAGCACGGCGGAGGGGGCGCGGTGGCAACCGCCGCGACCGCGGGAGCGGGAGCCACCGGAGGTTCGGGAAACGGCGCTCCCGCGGTCACGACAGCGATCGTCGATTCGTCGGGAACGATCGACTCGTCGGATGAGATGCCCGATGGACCGGCGGGTGTAGTGACCGGTGGGTACCGCGTGACCGCCTATCTGGACGGCGAACGATGCCGTATCGAGGTCGCCGACACGGGACCCGGCTTCCCCGCCCGGCGCGTGCTCCGCCCCACGCTTCCCGAGCCCGCCCCGACCGCCGAGAACGGCCGGGGACTACGGCTGATCGAGCAGCTCGCCGACCACGTCCACTTCCGTAACCGGCCGGGCCACGGCGCGGTGGTCAGCTTTGACAAGATTCTCAAGTGGCGGGAGGACGCCCTGCTCAGAGCCATGTGAGCGGGGAGCGGAGCGCCCTCCTCGGTCTACCGCCTCAGCCCCGCCTCAGCTTCGGCTCACTCCCGCCTCAGCTCCGCATGAGCGTGGCCATCCACGCCTCGACCTCGTCGGACCGGCGCGGCAGCCCCGCCGACAGGTTCCTGTTCCCGTCCTCCGTGACCAGGATGTCGTCCTCGATCCGGACGCCGATCCCCCGGTACTCCTCCGGAACGGTCAGATCATCGGCCTGGAAGTAGAGACCCGGCTCGACCGTCAGGCACATGCCGGGCTCCAGCGTCCCGTCCACGTACGCCTCCCTGCGGGCCGCCGCGCAGTCATGGACGTCCAGGCCCAGCATGTGGCCCGTGCCGTGCAGGGTCCAGCGGCGCTGGAGCCCGAGCGCCAGGACCTTCTCGACCGGCCCCTCCAGCAGCCCCCACTCGACGAGCTTCTCGGCGAGGACCCGCTGGGCCGCGTCGTGGAAGTCGCGGTACTTCGCGCCGGGCTTCACCGCCGCGATACCGGCCTCCTGCGCCTCGTACACCGCGTCGTAGATCTTCCGCTGCAGCTCGCTGTAGTGGCCGTTGACCGGCAGCGTGCGCGTGACGTCGGCGGTGTAGAGGGTGTGCGTCTCCACTCCGGCGTCGAGCAGCAGCAGGTCGCCGGAGCGCACGTCGCCGTCGTTGCGCACCCAGTGCAGGGTGGTGGCGTGCGGCCCCGCCGCGCAGATCGAGCCGTAACCGATGTCGTTGCCCTCGACGCGGGCGCGCAGGAAGAACGTTCCCTCGATGTAGCGCTCGCTGGTCGCCTCCGCCTTGTCGAGCACCTTCACGACGTCCTCGAAGCCGCGCACCGTGGAGTCCACGGCCTTCTGGAGCTCCCCGACCTCGAAGGCGTCCTTCACGGCGCGGGCCTCGGACAGGTGGACGCGCAGTTCCTCGTCGCGCTCGGCGGTGACCTTGTCGGTCAGCGCGGCCTCGATGCCGGCGTCGTGCCCCCGTACGACGCGGACCGGGCCCGTGGCCTCCTTGAGGGCGGCGGGGAGCTTCCGTACGTCCTTGGCGGGCAGGCCCAGCAGCTGTTCGGCCTCGGCGAGGGAGTGCCGGCGCCCGACCCACAACTCGCCCTGGCCGCTGAGCCAGAACTCGCCGTTCTCCCGGTCGGAGCGCGGCAGCAGATGGATCGTCGCCTCGTGCCCCCCGGTTTTCGGTTCCAGTACGAGGACGCCGTCCTGGGTCTGGTCACCGGTCAGGTACACGTACTCCGTCGAGGCACGGAACGGGTACTCCGTGTCATTGGAGCGCGTCTTCAGATTGCCCGCGGGGATCACCAGGCGCTCACCGGGGAAGCGCGCGGAGAGCGCGGCCCGGCGCGCGGCGGTCTCGGCCGCCTGCGGGATCGGCGCCAAGCCGTGCAGCTCGGTGTCGGCCCAGCCGGACTTCATGTTCTGTGCGAGCTCGTCGGACACTCCGGGGTACAAACCGTTTTTCCTCGTCTTGATCGGTTCCGCCGCTGTTTCCTGAGTCTCCGTGTCCGGGGCCGCCGGGGTGTCCGGGGGCTCCGGGATGAGCTCATCAGCCACTGCTTCTCCTCGTGGGCTACGACTTCCGGGCCACCGGCCCGCTGGGCCGCCGGCCGGTCTTTCCATCGTATGTGCGACGAGAAGGGCGTGCCCAGGACGCAGGTGTCGAATCCGTCAGGGCGTACCGAACCGGGCCGCGAGCAGCACGATGTCGTCCGCGTGCGCCGGGCCGTCCGGCTGCTGCCCCGGGGCGTCCCACCCCCGCGGCAGTACGGACCGCAGTACGTGGTCGGCGACCTCGCCGGGGTCGTGCCTGGCCGAAGCCGGCACGCGGGCCGCCGCCTCGCGCAGCCGGCCGAACGCCCGGTCCGTCGAGTCGCCGGTGCACCGGAGCAGCCCGTCCGTGTAGAGCAGCACCGTTTCTCCCGCCGCGGGCCACAGTTCCACGCTCGGCGCCTCCCAGCAGGTGAGCATTCCGAGCGGCGCGGACAGGGTCGTCTCGACGAACTCGGCACGCCGCTCCCCGACCACCAGCGGCGGCGCGTGCCCGGCCCCGGCCAGCACGATCTTGGACTGGCCGGGCTCGGCGTACGCGAAGAGGGCGGTGGCGTTCCGGGCCGGCTCGGTCAGCCGCAGCAGCAGTTCGAGGTCGGAGAGTACGGCTACGGGGTCCTCGCCCTCCATCACGGCGTAGGCCCGCAGGGAGGCGCGCAGCCGGCCCATCGCGGCCACGACGCCCGGGCCCGAGCCGCTGACCGAACCGACAGCGAGGCCCAGCGCGGCACCGGGCAGCGGCAGCGCGTCGTACCAGTCGCCGCCGCCGTGGCGCCCGGTCCGATGGCGTGCGGCGAGCCGGACGCCCGGCATCCGGGGCAGCCGGCCGGGCAGCAGCTCCCCGGTGAGCGTGGCCGAGTGGGTCCGCGCCCGCTCCAGCTCCAGCAGCCGGGCGAGATGGGCGCTCGCGTACCGGGAGTAGAGGCCGATCAGATGGCGCCGGCGTTCGCCGGGCTCGGCCGGTTCGTCGTACAGCCATACGGCCGCGCCGAGCCGCCCCGACACCACGCCCGGGGAACGGGCGGTGCCGCCCTTGAGGCTGCCGTCGCGCGTGAGGCTGCCACCGGCCGCCGGGCCGCCGTCGGCGGGGACGGGCCCGGCCGCGTCGAGCGGTACGGCATAGCTCGCGCCGTATCCGAGCCGTACCGCGACCTCTCGCTGGCGCGGGTCCAGTGCCGAGTCTCCGAGCAGATCGGCGGCCGCGACGGCCTCGCCACCGGTCCCCGCCGACCCGTCGAGGAGCCGGCCGTACGTACTGACGCGGCGCGGCACCGTCTCCAGCTGGCCGAGATCCGCCGGACCGAGCCCCAGCCCCAGGGTGGTCACGGGCCCCAGACCGTCGGCCGGTTCGCATACGACCAGGCCGCGGCGGGCCCCGGCGAGGGCGGCGCCGGCGCGCAGCAGCTCGTCGAGCGCTTCGTTCAGCGAACTGGTCGTCGCCAGGCGCTCGGTCAGCTCGTGGAGCGTGGTCAGGTCGGAGACCCAGCCGGCGAGCCGGTCCTGGATCACGACACCCGGAGCGGCCGGAAGGTGGTCCAGGGGCGCGGCGGCTCGGGCAGGGGAGCGAGAAGAGGCATTGATTCCGGCCACTTTCGGCAGGTGTGAGGCGCTCATGGCAGTCGGTCTCTCGACCGGAACAATTCGCTCAATAGCATTGCAAACCCCCATGTCGTTCTGCGCAGCTATCAATGCGTCCACATGTACACGCACAACTGCGGCAATGTCCAGCGTTGTCCTAGTGGAACGGCGGGTTTCTGTGAGACGCTGAAGTTGGCCGAAAAATGACCCCCACGATCAGGTTTTGCGGTCGACTGTGGTGGCTCAACAGGGGCCCTCCGGGGTCGATTTGCAGTACAGCCCGGGCGGAGCGTCATTCCGCACATGATGGGTACGTAAACGGTGACGGACAGGGACAGTTGGGACCGCCCCGGAACCTGGCGGCGGGCCCGGGCGTCTTAATTGCCGTAGCTCACGGCCGTCGCGGGTCGCACCCATCCCCGGACTGGCGAGAAAAGCACAGCGGGACAGCGGGACAGAGGTGCCACGCGTGCACCACCACCCTCGCCCCGGGTTCGCACGAAGTACGAAGACGGATCGCGTTCGGACCGACCGCGATCGCCGGTACGCGCTCGGCAGTCGGGCTTCGGGCCCGGGGCCGTGCCAGGTGGTCGTGCCGGGCCCGGAGCAGGCTCCATGCGCCGCGGCCGAAGGGACCGTCCGTACCGTCGCGAGGGGCGGGACCGGCCGAGGTCCGCTCAGCGCGCGGAGCGGCACGGTCCGGTCCCTCGGGGCCGGTCCGCGGACCACCGCGTGTCGGAACCGGCTCCCGGCGTCGGGCTTGAGCCCGGGAGCCGGTCGGGCCGGCGCCCGAGAGTTGGACCCGGCCGTGCCGGATCCGGTGCCACGCCGGATCGGGCCTCGCGCCGGACAGGAAGTGCGCACGGCGGAGTGATGTACGCACGGTGAAGCGATGCACGCGTGATGTCAGTGTTCGGTGCGGTGTTCAGTGAAACGTCATGTGGACTCGGCGTTCAACGGAAAGGAACGAGCGCATATGCGCGAGATCCTCGGAAGGCGACGCAGGATCCGGCTCCGGCGCAAGGAGAGGGCCGCTCAGCTCGACGCGGCACTCACCTGCGCCACCGAGTGGAGATGGCCGGTCCTCCCGGGCGCCGGTCTCACATCGGCCGGTGGACGCGGGACCCGGGGTCGGGGCTGTGCCTGCCCCGACCCCGAATGCGTCGTTCCCGGTGCGCACCCCTTCGATCCGGGGCTGCTCGCGGCGACCACCGACGAGCGCATGCTGCGCTGGTGGTGGGGCAACCGCCCCACGGCACCGATCATCCTGGCCACCGGCGGCAGCGCCCCCTGCGCGGTGAGCCTCCCGGCCGTCGCCGGCGCCCGCGCGCTGGCCGAGCTCGACCGGATGGGCATGCGACTGGGGCCGGTCGTCGCGACCCCCACCCGTTGGTCGCTACTGGTGGCCCCGTACACGCTGGAACGGCTCGGTGAGCTGCTCTACGCGAAGGCGTGGGTGCCCAGTTCGCTCCGGTTCCACGGTGAGGGCGGCTATCTCGTCCTGCCGCCGTCCGAGGCGGCCGGCGGACAGGTCCGGTGGGAGCGGGCGCCGCTGCCCGGCTCGGCGGCGCCCTGGCTGCCGGATGTCGAGGCGGTCGTGGACGCGCTCGTGGAGGCGAGCAACAGCGCGCCGGACGGTGGCAGCAGGCTCGCCTACTGAGCGCGAAGCGCTTGGCGGCCCGTACGGGGGCGCCGCCCGGCCCGTACGCGGGCCGGGCGGAGCAGCCCCGAGGGCATCTCGCGCACCTCGTGCCGGCGCGGGCTCCGTAGCCTTCGTGGCCTTGTCACTCGTACGGGTACGAGGCGGCCCGAGTTGTACGGGAATCGGGCGCGCGCCGACTCGGTGGGGACGTCGGCGCCGATATCGTCGGCTCCTGGCAGTGCTGCTCCCCGCTGCTCCCCGCAGCTTCCTGTGCATCCTTTGTCTCGCTTTGCACCGCTTCTCCTTGTTTTCTTCCCTCGCATGTTCCCTTCGTACCCAGCGGCAGGTGGGACCACCATGAATCTCCGCGTCTCCGGGCTCGTCGCCGCGGTGGTGTGCACCGCGCTGCTGCCGCTCGCGGCCACTGCCGGGCCCCTCCCCGGTGGCGGTGCCGGATTGGGGGCCGCCACGGGGGCGGGCGCCGGCGTCGGCGCGAGAACCGGAATCGAGCCCGGAGCCGGCTCCCACGCCGTAATCGCGTCGTCAGTGTCCGGAATTGAGGGGGACGAGCCCGTCGACACCGCGGTGGCCGTCCGGGAGGCCGTCGACGCCGTGGTGCCCACGGCCGAGCGCTGCGGGCCCGAAATCGCTTCTCCGGACGGGATCGAGGCGCAGACCTGTGTCCTGACCGACGGGCGCGAGACCTGGGCGCGCGTCTACTACCGCAACGCCACGGGCGGTGAACTGCGCGCCGTTCTGAGCCTGATGGGACCACGGGGACGGACCGTGCAGACGTCCTGCGCCGCTGACGCGACCGGCGAACCCGCCGTGTGCGAGACGCCGCGTGAGCGGCCGGGGACTCCGCGCGGGACGTCGGGCCGGGACGGGGACGACATGCGCGGGCGTGGGCGGGAGGCGGAGCGCCATACGGCGATGACGGAGTTCGCGGCTACCGCGAAAAGTGGGAACGGGGACGGCGAGACCGGTCCGTTGCTGCTGCGGGCCGGGAGCTCCGGGCCCTTGGAGGGGTGGGAGAGCTTCAAGAGGTGACGTGTCCGCTCGCCGCTCGGTGACAACGAGGCTTGGTCCACGGGCCGTTGGTGAGCGGAACAGGGGGACTCGGTCCGGCGGCGGGCTCCGTAGACGCGGATGCCCGGTCGCTGGCGACGGGGGATGCACCAGCGACCGGGCTTCTCAGAACCGTAACAAGAGATCTGCGGTTCGCAAATTCGATCCAGTGAATTCGGACAAGGAATTACTCGCAGGTAGAGCAGGTGTGACAGGTGTCACCTTCTTTTCCGGAATCGCTCCGGACTTTCGGGAACCCTTCACAGCTCATTCCCGTCCGTGACGGTCTCGCGGCCCGGCATCCGTCCGGCATCCGTCCGGCATCCGTCCGGCATCCGTCCGGCATCCGTCCGGCATCCGTCCGGCATCCGTCCGGCATCCGTCCGGCATCCGTCCGGCATCCGTCCGGCTCCGTCGGGCACCTGTCGGCCCCGGCCGGGTCCTCCTGGGCCCGGCCGGGGCCCGCAGCGTCAGCTGAGGGTCACCTGGCGGTTGGTCAGGCCGCCGCGGGCCCGGCGTTCCTCCGCGGTCAGCGGGGCCTCCACGGCGAGGGCCGCCGCGAGACGCTCGGCGAACTCCGCGGCGGGCTTCTCGCAGTCCTCCGCCCCCATCGTGCTCGGCAGGTCCCACACCGGGACCGTGAGCCCGTGTGCCCGGAAGGAGCCCACCAGCCGGGTCCCCTCGCCGAGGCTCGACGTGCCGGCGGCGTGCAGCCGGGCGAGCGCGTCCAGCAGCTTCTCCTCGGGATGCGGCATGACCCAGCGCAGGTGGTTCTTCTCCGGTGTCTCGCACCAGTAGGCGGCGTCCGTGCCGGCGAGCTTGGCCGTGGGGATCGCGGCGGCGTTGGCGCGCTCCAGAGAGGCGGTCACCTCGGGCGTGGCGTTCTCGGCGTCCGGCACCCAGAACTCGAAACCCGGGTGGACGACCGGCGTGAAGGCGGCCTCGGGGTCGAGCAGGTCCTGAAGGCGCGGGCCGTCGGCCGGCACCCTCTGTGCCGCCACCGGATTGCCTGGCTCCGCCTCGAGCGCGCGGCGGAGGACATCGGCGAGATCGCGGCTCAGGTCACCGGACGAGGTGTCGTTCTGGAGAGCGAGCAGAACGGAGCCGTCGTCGCGGCGCAGCGCGGGCCAGGCCATCGGGAGGACCGTGGCGAGCGTCACGGACGGTACGCCCTCGGGAAGGCCGTCCTTGAGGGCCAGCTCGGCCGTCGCGGCGGGTACGAGCTCGCGCAGCGCGACCCAGTCGCACTCGCCTGCCAGGCCCTCGAACGGGCGCTGGACCAGCTCGGTCACGGCGTGCGCGGCAGCGCGGCCATGGCACGCCTTGTAACGACGGCCCGAACCGCACGGACAGGGCTCACGCGCCCCGACCACCGGAATCTCTCCGTCCGTGAGCGGGGCCCCTGAGACGCCCGAGGCAGCCTTCGCGGTCCTCGGAGCCTTCGCGGACTTCGTCTGGGGACGCTTCTTCGCCATGGTGTGACGTTCTCCCGTGAGCGGCGGTGCGGTGTCCGCCGAGCCTAATGCCTCTCCCGGGACGGTTTGCCCCGGCGCGGCGTCCGGCACGCGCTCCCCCGGCTACCGCTGGGAGGCGCCCCCTGCCGCGTTGGCCACGAGCCCAGGTAGCTCCTTTACCGAGCTCTCGACTCCGTTCGGGCAGGGGAGACCCCCTCCAAGGGCTTCCGGCGCCGTGCGATGACGCTCGGCATCCGGAGGACGGTTCTGTGCGCCGAGAGGGAGCGAGCGAAGCGAGCGCAGTGCACCGCACTGACATCAGCCGCTGCGCGGCGGGCGCTCCTTGCCGGGCAAACCGTGCCGGTCGCGGCACTAGCGGCTCACCATGGCCGCCTGCCGAAAGGGAAACGTCCGGCCCGGCCCGCCTGTCCGGGTGTCACCCGCGAGGTGTGAGCCGCATCCCGGTCCGGCGCACTTGCCCGACCTGCCCGACCTGCCCGGGCCGACGGTGCGTGCCGGCCCTTGCTCAGCCCTTGCCGTCGAAGGGGTCTTTGAAACCGAGCCCTTCCAGCGAGTCCAGGCCGCCGAACTCGCGTATTCCGCTCACGCTGCCCACGCCGTCCAACGCGTCCGCGCCGTCGATGCCGTCGAGCCCACGCAGGCCGTCAACGCTGCCGAGTCCGCTCAATGAGGGACCCGTGACGCGCGTAGCGAAGTCCTCGTGCCGACGCCCTTCGTTCACGAGCGCCCAGACGGTGACTTCTCCCGTATCGCTGTCCCGCACGCCCCACTCCTTGGCGAGGGCCGTGATGATGTTGAGCCCCCGGCCACCGCGCGCCGTCACCGACGGCGTGGACGGTGTCGGCCGCGTCGGACCGCCGCCATCGGTCACCTCTACGGTCAGCCGTCCCGCCTTGTCGACATGCCAGGCCGCCCGGATGTCACCGTCACCGATTTCCGCGCGCCCCAACGGCCGCCCGTGCCGACAAGCATTGCTGAGCAGTTCGGAAAGGATCAGTACGGCGTCGTCCACGACCGAATCGGACACCCCGTTGCGTCGCAACTGCTCCCGCATACGGTGCCGCGCCTTACCCACGCCCGCAGGGCCATGGGGAACGGCCATGCACGACGACGTGGGCACTTCTTGTGCCACCACAAACGCCACCCCCGAGACCTCCTTCGCCCCACGCCACCGTGTGAATGCCCCATTGCCCGGAACCGGAAACCGAGCGATGTGCCGGGCTTTGGCGCAGTCGTGACGATCGAGCGCTCTGTGAATGCGCCGGTGCACTCCCTGTGACCCCCTGTGCTCGCAGGTCCTCTGACGGCGTTGATTCCGTGACTGTTGGTGATCAGGGGAGGCGGCCCAGCCGGCTCAGTACCTGTCGGGGCCGGTTGGTGATGATCGCCTCGACACCGAGTCGTACGCAGAGGTCGACGTCCTCCGGTTCGTTCACCGTCCAGACGTGGACGCGGTGTCCCGCGCGGTGCAGCCGTTCGACGTATCCCGGGTGGTTGCGGACGACCCGGATGCCGGGGCCGGCGATGCGGGCTCCCGCGGGCAGCCGTCCGTCGCGGAGCAGGGGCGAGACGAACTGCATCAGGTAGACGGTCGGCAGCCGGGGCGCGGCCGAGGAGATGCGGTGCAGCGAGCGGGCGGAGAAGCTCATGATCCGGACGGTCGACTCGGCCTGTCCGACCTCATTCGCCCCCCTGACTCCGTCCGGCCCCGCGACCACGTCCGGCCCCGGGACCACTTCCGCGCCAGGGCCCCCGCCCACGTCCGTGCCCGGGCCGTGAGTGGGGGGCGTCGCGCGGGCGGGCGTCGGTGCGGGGCCCGTGCCCCGCCCGGGTTCGTCCAGGCCGAAGCGCCTCAGTAACTGGAGCAGCCGTTCCTCCACCTGACCGGCCCAGCGGGTCGGGTGCTTGGTCTCGATGGCGAGCTGGACCGGCCGTCCCGCGTCCACCACCAGTTCCAGCAGTCGCTCCAGGGTCAGAACGGAGGTGAAGCCGGGGTCCCGCCAGTCCGGGCTCTCCTCACTGTCCCGCCAGGAGCCGAAGTCGAGTGCCGCGAGATCCGACAGCTCCAGCGCGGAGACGGCCCCCCGCCCGTTGGAGGTGCGGTTCACCCGGCGGTCGTGGACGCAGACCAGGTGTCCGTCGGCGGTGAGCCGTACATCGCATTCCAGAGCGTCCGCACCGTCCTCGATGGCCTTCATGTACGCGGCGAGGGTGTGCTCGGGGGCGTCCTCCGACGCTCCGCGATGGGCGACCACCTGAATGCGGTGCTCTCGTGCTTCAGTCACGGCGTCATGGTGTCATCGTGGCGGGGTACGTGGGTGAAGAGCTGGTGTTCCCCGGCCGGTCGGTTCCGGATGCGTTCGTTTTGTCCGGAATAAAGGATGGCGGACAGACGCACAGGTCCTGCTTACAGTGGCCTGACGCGACGTGGGAAAGGCTGGCCCCAGCACACGTGCGCCATCGTACGACCGCACAGCGGAACTCCCGCCGAAGTGCCGAAGTGCCGAAGTGCCGAAGACCGACGTGGACCCGAGGAGAACGAGCTGTGAGCACCGAGAACGAGGGCAACGAGGGCAAGGCTCCCGCCGTCCCGTCCGTACCTCCCGTACCGGAGACCGCTCCCGACACCGCTCCCCACGCCGCCGCTTCGGAAGGCACGCCTGCCTCCGAGGGAACGCCTCCCTCCGGGCCTTCGGGCCCGCGGGGGACCGGTCAGCAGGGGCCGGGTAGCGCTCCGGAGGGCGGTCCGTACGCGGCGCCCCCGGCCGGAGCCGTCGCGGGTGAGCCCCTGGGCGCCCCGGCGGGTGATCCCGTACAGGCTCCTACGGTGTCCCAGGCCGCGGCGGCCGGCTGGCCGCCTCCCCCGCCCGTACAGCCGCCGTACGGCGGCACTGGAGACGCGGCGTACGGCGGTGGACAGGCGTACGGTGCCGGCCCGGCGTACGGTGCCGGCGCCCCGGAGTACGGGGGTGGCGGTCAGGGGACGGCCGTCTGGGGCGCGCCGGTGCCCGGCCACGGTCCGAAGCAGCCGCCCAGGCGTTCGGCCGGACTGATCACAGCCGTCCTGGTGGCCGCGCTGGTCGCGGGCGGCGTGGGCGGCGGGGTCGGTTACTGGGCCGCCGAGAACAACGACGGGTCGATCGGCTCGACGACCGTCTCCGCGGGAGAAGCCCCGAAGGATCTCAAGCGCGACGCCGGGACGGTCGCCGGGGTGGCCGCCAAGTCGCTGCCGAGTGTCGTCACCATCGAGGCCCAGGGGAGCAACGGCGAGGGCGGTACGGGTACCGGCTTCGTGTACGACAAGGAAGGCCACATCCTCACCAACAACCACGTGGTGGCGTCGGCGGCGAACGGTGGTGACCTCACGGCGACGTTCTCCGACGGCAAGAAGCACGCCGCCGAGGTCGTCGGCCGGGCCGAGGGCTACGACGTGGCGGTCATCAAGCTCAAGAAGGCGCCTTCCGGACTGGTTCCGCTTCCGCTCGCCAATTCGGACCAGGTCGCGGTCGGGGATCCGACGATCGCGATCGGCGCGCCGTTCGGCCTGTCGAACACGGTCACCACGGGCATCATCAGCGCCAAGAACCGTCCGGTGGCCTCGGGTGACGGCTCCGGTTCCAATAACTCGTACATGAGCGCCCTCCAGACCGACGCCTCCATCAACCCGGGCAACTCGGGCGGTCCGCTGCTGGACTCCCGGGGCGCGGTCATCGGGATCAACTCGGCCATCCAGTCGGCAGGCAGCGGCGGTCTCGGCCAGTCGCAGGCCGGCTCGATCGGCCTCGGTTTCGCCATCCCGATCAATCAGGCCAAGAACGTGGCCGAGCAGCTCATCAAGACGGGCCAGCCGGTCTACCCGCTGATCGGGGCCACGGTCTCGGTGGCGGAAGGCGGCGACGGCGCGATGATCTCCCCGCAGAGCGAGGGCGGGCCCCCGGCGGTCACTCCGGACGGCCCGGCGGCGAAGGCGGGCCTCAAGGCGGGCGATGTCATCACGAAGTTCAACGACACCCCGATCGACAGTGGGCCCACCCTGATCGGCCAGATCTGGACGCACAAGCCCGGCGACAAGGTCACGATCACGTACAAGCGCGACGGCAAGGAGTCGACGGTCGACGTCATCCTGGGCGAACGCAAGGGCGAGAGCTGACAGTTCACGTCCCCCCGCGTTCGTCGCGGCGGGCGCGGGCCGAGGGCAGAGCATGAGGGCGGGGGCCGAACCGGGGCACGGTTCGGCCCCCGCCCTTCGCCGTCCACGGGAGGGACCCGGATTCGGCCGATGACCGTGCGGATCGGGAAGCTCGTCCGCGCGCGGCACAACGCTGCGGTCCCTCCGTACGTACTGATCGGTGAGAACGGCCGTACTCCAACGTCGCGGAGGTCCACTGATGTGCACGAGTCACCAGCAACCGCCGGTCCGCGCCGAGGCGGTGCCGTACTACTCGTCCGCATGCCGCATCGGCACCCATCTCGCGTGCGGAGAGTCGGAACCACCGGCTCCGCCCGCCGTCCCGCCCCTCGTCCACGAGACGTGCGGATGCGCGTGCCATACGGGGGCCGAGAGGTGGGAGACGGCCGTATGAACCAGGACAACGACCCGATGCCCCGGCTCCCGCTTCCGGCCGATTCCCTGCGACTGCTCCCGTGGGCGACGCCCGACGGCAAACCGTGCTTCCTGCGGACGGATGACACCACGAGTGTGCTGTCCCGCCTCGCCGACCTCCTGGAGACCGCGCAGACGACCTCGGGCACGGAGGTCCTCGCGGGCGCGAAGGCCGTCCTCGCCGACCGTACGGCGGGCTCCCGCGAACTGCGCTTCGCGCTCGTCCGGATGACGGAGGCACTGGCCGACGTCCTGCGCGTCGCGGAAAGCCGGGCCGGCCGGCTGCCGCCGCCCGCCCCTGACCGGAACGACGGTCCCCGACTCCCGGCGGAGGCCTTCGGCTGACGCTCCCGAAGAGCCGGGAGGGGAGCATTGTCCGACCCGTCTGCGACCCTGCGGGTATGGAAGCGACGCTACAGCTGACGATCGACTGCGCGGACCCGCGGAGGCTGGTGGCCTTCTGGTCCGAGGCGCTCGGCTATGTGCCCGAGCCCCCACCCGGTGGGCACGCGACATGGCGGGACTACTGGGCGGACGCGGGGCTGTTGGAGGAGGAGTTGCCACCCGGCGCCGGGGAAGCGCCGGAGTCGATCGTCGACCCGGCGGGGCGCGGACCACGCATATGGTTTCAGCAGGTCCCGGAAGCCAAGGCGACCAAGAACCGAGTGCACCTCGACCTCAAGGTGGGCGGCGGACGCGACGTCCCTCTGACGGTACGCACTCAGCGGGTCACGGCCGCGGTGGAACGGGTGACCCGGGCCGGTGCCACGGTGCTTCGGATCATGAACGAGCCGGGCATCGACCGCTACGCCGTCGTCCTGCGGGACCCCGAGGGCAACGAATTCTGCGTCGCCTAGGACCTTCCGCGCCCGCCACGCCCCGACCCACCGACCAGGCCCACGACCAGCGGACCGGCCCCCCCCACCCCGGGAGACTGCCCGGCGCCGCACATCCCGATCTGCCAGCCGGTAGGCTGTAGGCGCTCCGCCACTGGTGGGCGGGGCATGGGTGGGTTGCCCGAGCGGCCTAAGGGAACGGTCTTGAAAACCGTCGTGGCGCGAGTCACCGTGGGTTCAAATCCCACACCCACCGCACCACGTTGACGGCCCCTGACCAGGCAATCCGGTCGAGGGCCGTTGTCGTCCGCGCTGCCCGTCGGGCACCGCCGTTCCCCTCGTCGAGCGGGGTGGTCGCGTCAGGCGAGACGTTCCGCGTCGACGCGGGAGAAGATGAGATCGCTCTCCTCCACCACCGGGCCCCGCCACCGGACCGGTACGACCGGAGTCCCGCGCAGTGCGGCCGGATAGCTCGCAGGCGCGTAGTCGTTGGCGAGCCGGTAGACATGGAACCCATGGCTCCGCATCGTGGTCAGCAGTTCCTCGACGGAGTCACCGAGCAGGGCCATGCGATCGGGAGTCACCTCGACGCTGATCTCCGCGTCCGGGCGAAGCTGGTCGAGCATGGCGGCCATGCCCCGTACGACGGCCCCCTCCGCGCCCTCGACATCGATCTTGATCACCCTCGCCCGGGCGATTTCGGCGGGATCGAGGAGGTCGGCCAGCGGCCGGGCCTCGATGTCGAACGACGATTCCGCCGGCCCGTCGTACGGCACGATGCTGTTCGCGCCCATGTTCGCCGAGCTGGCGAGCACGAACGTCAGCGTCTTCCGGCTGTCGGAGACGGCGGCGTTCAGGGCGCGCACGTTCCGGCAGTCGTTGAGCCGCAGGTGCTGGGACAGCCGCTCGTGGAACGTCGGAGAGGCCTCCACGGCGACCACCTGTCCGTCGGCGCCGACGAGCCTGGACGCGAGCACGCTGAAGTAGCCGATGTTCGCGCCGACGTCGACGAACGTGTCCCCGGGCCGTAGCCGGGTCCGGAGCCATCGCGTCATGTGCGGCTCCCAAATACCGAACAGGTACAGGTACCGCTGGATGAGGTCCTGGGTGTCCACGGCGAACCGGGCCCCGAACCGCGACGGCACGACTCGCCGCCTCGGCCTGTCCCGCAACCGCGGGTTCAGGTGACGAGCGGCCAGCGCGGCCTTGCCGAACACCCCGGGGGCGTCTCGTACGTATCCGCGCCCAAGGGTGATCAGGGCTTCCGAGCAGTGACGTCGCATGCGAGGGCTCTCTCCGCCGGGGTCCGCGTCAACCGTAGACCGTAGCCGTTGCCCGGGTGGGGCGGGGTTCTCTGGTGGGTTCCTTCGCCAGGGGCGTTCCGGCGGCGCCGGTCACGGTCCGTCAGTCCTGGCGGCCTCGTGCGTCGGCTCTTGTCGTGCGTCGGGCCTCGTCGGCCGGCCCTTGGTTTCGGTCGGCCCTCGTCGGCCCCGTCGTCGGTCGGCTCCCGTCGGCCGCGGCTCTCGCCGTCCGTCGACACCCGTCGGCCGCGGCTCTCGCCGTCCGTCGACACCCGCCGGCCACGGCTCTCGCCGTCCGTCGGGGCTCTCCCGGGTCAGAGTCGCGCCCTCGCCCCGTAGTCCCCTCGTACCCGTCCGTATCCCGGACTGCCGATGCTGGCGCCCCACTGTTGTATCTAAGCTGTGTGCATGCCCTCAGCAGCCGCTGTCCCCGCACCCGCGCCCGCCGCCGCACCCGCCAAACGACCTCCCGCCGCCGACCGTGTCTACAGTCATGTCAAGAAAGCCGTGCTCGACCGCCGCTACGAAGGCGGCACCCTGCTCACCGAGGGGGAGCTCGCCGAGGCCGTCGGAGTGTCCCGTACACCCGTGCGCGAGGCGCTCCTCAAGCTCGAGGTCGAAGGGCTGATCAAGCTCTATCCCAAGAAGGGCGCCCTCGTCCTCGCCGTCTCCGCGCAGGAGATCGCGGACGTGGTCGAGACCCGGCTGCTGGTCGAGGAGTTCGCCGTGCGGAAGGCCGTACCCGCCCCCGCGCGGCTGCTGGAACGGCTCGCGGAGCTGCTGGAGGAACAGCGTCGGCGGGCCGGCGAAGGGGACCTCGCGGCCGTGGCCGTCACCGACCGGTCCTTCCACGCCGAGATCGTGCGGAACGCGGGCAACGAGA
Source organism: Streptomyces hebeiensis (assembly GCF_052983195.1). NCBI lineage: Bacteria > Bacillati > Actinomycetota > Actinomycetes > Kitasatosporales > Streptomycetaceae > Streptomyces > Streptomyces hebeiensis. The sequence goes on along the minus strand of NZ_CM129812.1, from coordinate 3,765,948 downwards.
TCCTCTCCAAGCTGTACGACCAGCTCAGGGACCGGCAGCTGCGGATGGGCGTGGCCGTGATGGAGGCACACCCCGACCGCATCGCCAAGAACATCACCGAGCACGCCGAACTGCTCGAGACCATCAGAGCGGGCGACGCCGAGGCCGCCGCCTCGTGCGTGCGCCGCCACGTCAGCCGCGTCAAGGTGCTGGTCCGTGGAGAGGCGGGGAGCCGGTGAGCAGCGCGGTCTCCGCCACCCTGCCCGGCGATCCCCCAGGCGGCCGCCGGGCCGCCTGGATCTGGGGCATCGGCGTCACCGTCTACTTCGTCGCCGTGATCTTCCGTACGAGCCTGGGCGTGGCCGGCCTCGACGCCGCCGACCGGTTCGACGTGAACGCCTCGGCCCTGTCGACGTTCTCCATACTCCAGTTGCTCGTGTACGCGGGCATGCAGATACCCGTCGGCCTGCTGGTCGACCGGCTCGGCACCAAGAAGGTGCTGACCATCGGCATCGTGCTGTTCACCGTCGGACAGCTCGGCTTCGCCTTCTCCCCCTCGTACGGCATGGCGCTCGTCTCCCGGGCCCTGCTCGGCTGCGGTGACGCGATGACGTTCATCAGCGTGCTGCGGCTCGGCACCCGCTGGTTCCCGGCCCGTCGCGGCCCGATGATCGCGCAGTTCGCCGGGCTCATCGGCATGGCGGGCAACCTCGTCTCCACCATCGTCATCTCCCGCACCCTGCACGGCCTCGGCTGGACCGCGACCTTCGCGGGCAGCGCCCTCGCCGGCGCCTTCGTCCTCGTACTGGCGCTGCTCTTCCTGAAGGACCACCCGGAGGGGTACGAGCCGCCGCCGGCCGAGCACGCCGGCACCGCGTACGTGCGTCGGCAGATCGCCGCCGCCTGGCGCGAACCCGGCACGCGGCTGGGCCTGTGGGTGCATTTCACCACCCAGTTCCCCGCGATGTTCTTCCTGCTCCTGTGGGGCATGCCGTTCCTGGTCGAGGCGCAGGGGCTGTCCAGGGCCGCCGCCGGTGAGCTGCTGACCCTGGTCGTGCTCTCCAACATGGTCGTCGGCCTGGTGTACGGGCAGGTCATCGGCCGCCACCACGCCGCCCGCGCGCCGCTGGCCCTCGGCACGGTCGGGGCGACGGCCCTGCTGTGGGCCGCGACGCTCGCGTACCCCGGCGGCCGGGCCCCGATGGGGCTGCTGATCGCGCTCTGCGTCGTCCTCGGCGCCTGTGGCCCCGCCTCGATGATCGGCTTCGACTTCGCCCGGCCCGCGAACCCGCCGGAGCGTCAGGGAACGGCCTCCGGAATCGTCAACATGGGTGGTTTCACGGCCTCGATGACGACGTTGCTCGCGGTCGGCGTTCTGCTGGACGCGACAGACGACAACTTCCGGATCGCCTTCAGTTCCCTCTTCGTCCTCCAGGCGCTGGGGGCCGTACAGATCTTGCGACTACGGGCCCGTACCGCGCGCCGCGAGCGGGAACGGCTGGTGGCCAGCCGGGTGGAGGCCGTGCACGTACCGGTGTGAAGGGTTGTGAGGGGGGAGGCCGAAGAGGAGGGGAGGCCGAAGAGGAGGGGAGGGGAGGGGAGGGGCGGGCACGGGGCCCCGGTCCCAGGGGCCCCGTGCGACGCGCGCGGCTTCCTACGGCGTCACCGCGAACTCGCGCAGGATCGCCTCGGCCAGCTCCTGATCGCCGTCGATCTTGACCCGGTCCGCCACCGCTGCCGACCGTACCCGCCCGCACGCCAGCCGGTAGTACGTCTCCCAGTCCGTCGCCAGGGACACCACGGGACCGAGCGACGGCGAGCCGTCGATCGAGCCGCGTCCCTCCGCGTTCACCCGGACCGTACGGAGGAACTCCACCGGCCCGCTCACGTCGATGACGACCGCCGAATGCGGCGGCACCCCGGCGTCCTTGGCGACCACCTTCGGCAGCGCCTCCAGCAGCACGTCGCGCGCGACCTGCGCGCCGGGGCCGTCGAGGTTGCCGGGCTTGTCCAGCGCGTGCCGCAGGTCCTGCTCGTGCACCCACACGTCGAACGCCCGCATCCGCATGGCCGTTTCGAGGGTCTGCCGGCTGCGCAGCGGCGCCGGGACCATGGTGTCGGGGTCGCGGTTCTCGTTGCGGAGCTGACGGTTGCGCCGGATGACGGTGTACTCCAGCTCGGAGACGATCTCCAGCCCGGTGTGGTGCCGCCGCACGTCGACCTGGAGCTCCATGTAGCGCGCGGAATCGCTCCGTACGTGGTACAGGTCGCGCGGGAGCGAGTGGATCGGCCGTGGATCCCCGAGCATCTCGCACTCCATCCCGATGACGTGCGAGACGACGTCCCGCACGGACCAGCCCGGGCACGGCGTTCGCCTGTTCCACTCGCCCTCGACGAGTGGCTGCACCAGCTCGGTCAGCGCCTCGATGGAGTGGGACCAGGCGTCGGCGTAGTTCTGAAGGCTGGGATGGACGGTCACGGGACCCCTCGGCGGTTCTGCGGTACGCGGGCTGACGGTCGGCTTGCGGGCTGCGGGCTGCGTGGGAGGCTCGGCAGCTAAGTTACGCTGCCCGATGGCACCCTGGCAGTGCTTTCGTGTGACGATCGTAGGCCCGAGTTGACGTCGGGAACGCCAGGACGGTGGTACTGTGCCCGGCCTCGGTTCACCGAGACCGGGGCGTACGGTGTGAATCGGTGCAATCAGGCGGCGGGGGCGGGCAACGGAAACCGCCGACGCGATTCGGTGCGGCCCGGTGCGACACTCCCGAATTCCGGAGCGAACTCGAGCGCGTTCGGGCAGGTTCGGGCAAGCCCAACTGCGCCCGCGTGCCCGGGCGGGCTGCCCCGGGCGCGGGCCATGGCGCTCGACGCGGTTTGTGCCCCGTCCTGCCGCCCTCCCCGAACAGGGCTTTTCCCTAGTGGCACCCTTGAACCATGAACGATGCCGCCCCGGCGCCCACCCCCGCGCCCGCGCCCCGACGTGCCCGTGTCCGTGCCCCCGAGCTGATCGGCAAGGGGGGCTGGCTGAACACGGGTGGCAAGGACCTCAGCCTCGCGGACCTGCGAGGTAAGTGCGTTGTTATTGATTTTTGGACGTTCTGCTGCATCAACTGTCTGCACGTCCTGGACGAGCTGCGCGAGCTGGAGGAGAAGCATCGCGACACCGTCGTGATCATCGGTGTCCACTCGCCGAAGTTCGTGCACGAGGCGGATCACCAGGCCGTCGTGGACGCCGTCGAGCGGTACGAGGTGCACCATCCCGTCCTGGACGATCCCGAGCTGGCCACCTGGAAGCAGTACGCCGTACGGGCCTGGCCCACGCTCGTCGTGATCGACCCCGAGGGCTATGTCGTCGCCCAGCACGCGGGCGAGGGGCACGCGCACGCGCTCGAGACCCTGGTGGGAGAGCTGGAGGCCGAGCACGCCGCCAAGGGGACACTGCGGCGCGGGGACGGGCCGTACGTGCCGCCGGAGCCGGTGGCCACCGATCTGCGCTTCCCCGGCAAGGCGCTCGTCCTGCCCGACGGTCACTTCCTGGTCTCGGACTCCACCCGGCACCAGCTCGTGGAGCTGGCGGAGGACGGCGAGACGGTCGTGCGCCGCATCGGCTCGGGCGAGCGCGGTTTCGGCCCCGGTTCGTTCAGCGAGCCGCAGGGGCTCGCCCTGCTCCCGGACGGCCGGGTGATCGTCGCGGACACCGTCAACCACGCGCTGCGCGCGTACGACCCGGCCGACGGCACGATCGAGACCGTCGCCGGGACCGGCAGGCAGTGGTGGCAGGGCTCACCGTCGGCCGGGCCGGCCCTGGAGGTGGATCTCTCCTCGCCGTGGGACGTCGCCTGGTGGCAGGACCGGGTGTGGATCGCGATGGCCGGGGTGCACCAGCTGTGGACGTACGACCCGGCCACCGGGACCGTCGAGGCCGCGGCCGGCACCACCAACGAGGGGCTGGTGGACGGGCCGGCGGACCAGGCGTGGTTCGCCCAGCCGTCCGGGCTCGCGGCGGCCGGGGACCGGCTGTGGGTCGCCGACTCGGAGACCAGCGCCCTGCGGTACGTCGAGCGGGCTCCTGACGGCGAAACCGCGGACGCCGCAAGCAGCGCGGGCGCCACGGGCGCCGCGGCCACGGCCGACGCCGGGCCCGCGGCCGCCGGTGGCGGCGGCTTCGTGGTCCGTACGGCCGTGGGCACCGGCCTCTTCGACTTCGGCCACCGCGACGGCGAGGCCGGGCAGGCCCTGCTCCAGCACCCGCTGGGCGTCACCGCGCTGCCCGACGGCTCGGTGGCCGTCTCGGACACGTACAACCATGCCCTGCGCCGCTACGCGCCCGGCGCGCACGAGGGCGCTCCCGGCGAGGTGACCACGCTCGCCACGGATCTGCGCGAGCCCAGCGACGCCGTGCTGGTCGGTGAGGACATCGTCGTGGTCGAGTCCGCGCGCCACCGGCTGACCCGGCTGCGGCTGCCGGACGAGGCGGTCCGCGTGGAGGCCGTCGCCCATCGCACGCGGCGGGCCGCCACGGAGGTCGCGCCGGGCCCGCTCCGCCTGGACGTGCTCTTCTCGGCCCCGACGGGCCAGAAGCTCGACACGCGGTACGGGCCCTCCACCCGGCTCCTGGTCTCCGCCACCCCGCCCGAGCTGCTGGCGGAGGGCGCCGGTTTCGGTACGGACCTCAGCCGGGACCTGGTGCTGGCCGACGGGGTGCCGGAGGGCGTCCTGCACGTCTCGGCGATGGCCGCGTCCTGTGACGACGACCCCGCCAACGAATACCCGGCCTGCCATGTGCACCAGCAGGACTGGGGGGTGCCGGTCCGCGTGAGCGGTACGAACGCCACGGGTGGTACGGGGGGCTCCGACGGTAAGGGAGCCGGCCGCCTCGCGCTCGTGCTCGCCGGGCTCGACGCCCCGGCCGACGCCTGACGCGTGCGGGTGTCTGACGCGCACGGGTGTCTGACGCGCACGGGCGTCCCATACGCGTCGACGCCCGGCATACGCGTCGTCGGCGACACGCTCAGTAACGAGTGTGGTGGTCGTCCCGGTCCACGACGGTCGGGGCGACCGGTGGGACGACGGCCCGCCGACGGCGGGCGATGCTGGTGAACGTGGCGATACCGATGATGCCGACCGCCATCATGATCAGACCGACCAGATCGAGATTGACCGTGTCGATCTCCCAGTCGGTCGCGAAGGTGAGGATCGCCCCCACCGCGACAAGAACGATGCATCCGCCTATGCCCATGAATCCCGCCTCCTGTGTGAGTGGTGGTCGTTCCGGGCCATGGGTTCGGGTACCCCCGTCCGGAACGGCCATGCGGGCGGCGGCCGTTCGAGGCGACAGCCGAAGCCGGTCAGGTCGGCGGGCGTGTGGGTCGGCGGGTGGCCGGGGCGGCGGTCGTACGGGCGGCGGGTGCGGGAGCGACGGACGTGCGGGCCACGTGCGGACCGGCTGCTCACCTCTTGCGGGCCGGCTGCCACAGCCTCGTGCGGCTGCCACAGCCTCGTGCGGACCGGCTGCTCGCCTCGGGCGGGCGGACAGGGCCGCACCGCCGGGGCGTCAGCCCTCCAGGAACGCGACCAGCGCGTTCGCCAGCAGATACGGGTCCTCCGCGCCGCACAGTTCGCGCGCGCTGTGCATCGACAGGATCGCCACCCCGATGTCGACGGTCCGGATGCCGTGCCGGGCCGCGGTGATCGGGCCGATCGTCGTTCCGCACGGCATGGCGTTGTTGGAGACGAACGACTGCCAGGGCACGCCCGCCTTCTCGCAGGCCGCGGCGAACACGGCCCGGCCGCTGCCGTCCGTCGCGTACCGCATGTTCACGTTCACCTTGAGGATCGGGCCGCCGTTGGGGCGCGGGTGGTGCGTGGGGTCGTGGCGGTCGCCGTAGTTCGGATGCACGGCGTGGCCGGTGTCGGACGACAGACAGACCGTGCCGGCGAACGACCGCGCCCGGTCCTCGTACCCACCGCCCCGGGAGAGCACCGAGCGCTCCAGGACCGTGCCGAGCAGCGGGCCGTCGGCGCCGGTGTCCGACTGCGAGCCGTTCTCCTCGTGGTCGAAGGCGGCGAGCACCGGAATGTACGGGAGCGGCGCGCCGCCTGCCCGGGCGGCCGCCGCGATCAGCGCGGCCGTCCCCGCGTGCACGGAGATGAGGTTGTCCATCCGGGGCCCGGCCACCAGGTCCCGGTTCTGGCCCAGATAGGCGGGCGGCTCGATGGCGTGCACCATCAGGTCCCAGCCGATGATGTCGTCGGCGCCCGTGCCGGTCTCCTCCGCCACGAAGCGGATCAGATCCCCCTCCGAGGGGCTGCCCAGGCCCCAGACCGGCTGCATGTGGCGCTGTCTGTCGAGCTTCAGCCCGTCCGTGTTCACCGAACGGTCGAGGTGCACGGCGAGCTGCGGCACGCGCAGCAGCGCGCGGTCCACGTTGACCAGCCGGTGCGAGCCGTCCCGCAGGGTGACCCGGCCGGCGAGTCCGAGGTCGCGGTCGAGCCAGGTGTTGAGCAGCGTCCCGCCGTAGATCTCGACCGCGACCTGGCGCCAGCCGTACGAGCCGGTGTCCGGCAGCGGCTTCACCCGCAGGTTCGGGGAGTCGGTGTGGGCGCCGACGATCCGGAACGGGGTGTGCGGCTCGGCGCCCTCCGGCACGTACCACGCGATGATCGCGCCGCCGCGCAGCACGAATCGGCCGCCTGCCGAGCCGTCCCAGGCATCCGTCTCCCGCACCTGCCGGAAGCCGGCCTTCTCCAGGCGCTCCGCGGCGTTGGCCACCGCGTGGTACGGCGATGGGCTGGCCGCGAGGAAGGACATGAGGTCGTCGGTGTGGCCGCGGTCGAAGCGGGCGGGAGTGCTCATGGGGTTCACCATAACGACGGGTCCCGACACCGGCTCCAGTGCCGGTTCGGACCGCGCGCGCCTGGCCGGAACGAACCCGTGCCGAGCTCCCGGGCGGAGCGCCGCGAAAAGGCCCGCCCAAGGTGCGAACGGGCACGAATTGCCGTGCGTGCGGGCACAGATGGTGCCCGGGGGAGAGACAGGAAACGGCGGGGCGCCTCTCCCGTGAGGGAAGAGGCGCCCCGCCGCGGGCGCGTGTCGGGCGGGCATGGTGCCCGGAACGGGCGGGTACGGCCGCGAGGCCGGGCGCTCCGGGGCCGGGGCGACCCCCGGCCCCGCCGTACCGGCCCTGACAGCCCTCTGGCCGTTCTCGACGCCGCCCCCGGGGCCGGCGTCGAGAACGGCCAGAGGAGACGCGGTCCTGTGACGCTCGGACCGGTGCGGGTACCGGTCCGAGCACCGAGCCCGGTGCGCGCACCGGTCCTGGGGCGGTCCGGGAGCGGCCCTACGGCGGCCCCCGGAACGCTGCCTCACTCCCCTGGCACGCCGCTTCTGGAGCGCGCCGGGCAATACATCGCAAGGCGGTCAGAAGTCCATGTAGCGGAGCTACCTGGGCTTTTGGCCAACGCGGCGAGCGCGCGTGCCGGGCGTCGCGACGGGGCAAACGTTGCCGGGAGGGGCACTAGAACGCCGCCTCGTCCAGCTCCATCAGCGACCCGTCCACCGACTCCGCCAGTGCCCGCTGCGTCGAGACGCCCGGCAGCACGTTCGCCGCGAAGAACTTCGCCGCCGCGATCTTGCCCTGGTAGAACGGCACGTCCTTCGACGTCGCCGTCTCCAGCTTCTCCGCCGCCACCGCGGCCCCGCGCAGCAGCAGGTAGCCGACCACCACATCGCCCGAAGCCATCAGCAGCCGCGTCGTGTTGAGGCCGACCTTGTAGATGTTGGCGACGTCCTCGCCGGTGGCCGTGAGGTCGGTCAGCATGTGCGTGACGATGGCCTCCAGGTCCACGGCGGCCTTGGCCAGCGCGTCGCGGGCCGGTGCCAGGTCCGTACCGCCCGTGCCGACGGCGAGGAATGTCTTGATCTCCTCGGCCAGCGTGTTCAGCGCCTGCCCCTGGTCGCGGACGATCTTCCGGAAGAAGAAGTCCTGGCCCTGGATGGCGGTCGTGCCCTCGTAGAGGGTGTCGATCTTGGCGTCCCGGATGTACTGCTCGACCGGGTACTCCTGGAGGTAGCCGGACCCGCCGAACGTCTGCAGGGACTGTGCCAGTTGCTCGTACGACTGCTCGGAGCCGTACCCCTTGACGATCGGCAGCAGCAGGTCGTTCAGCCCGTGCAGCGCCTTCGTGTTCTCGCCCTCGGCCTCCTTGGCCGCGATCTCGTCCTGGACGGACGCCGTGTAGAGGACGAGGGAGCGCATGCCCTCCGCGTACGCCTTCTGCGTCATCAGCGAGCGGCGCACGTCGGGGTGGTGCGTGATGGTGACCTTGGGCGCCGACTTGTCCATGAACTGTGCCAGGTCGGGGCCCTGCACGCGCTCCTTGGCGTACTCCAGCGCGTTCAGGTAGCCGCTGGAGAGGGTGGCGATGGCCTTCGTGCCGACCATCATCCGCGCGAACTCGATGATCCGGAACATCTGCCGGATGCCGTCGTGCTTGTCGCCGATCAGCCAGCCCTTGGCCGGGTGCCGGTCGCCGAAGGTCAGCTCGCAGGTGTTGGAGACCTTGAGGCCCATCTTGTGCTCGACGTTCGTCACGTAGACGCCGTTGCGCGCCCCGATTTCGCCCGTCTCCGGGTCGAACTCGTACTTCGGTACGAGGAAGAGGGAGAGGCCCTTCGTGCCGGGGCCGGCGCCCTCGGGGCGGGCGAGCACGTAGTGGAGGATGTTCTCCGAGAGGTCGTGCTCACCGGAGGTGATGAACCGCTTCACGCCCTCGATGTGCCAGCTGCCGTCCTCCTGCTCCACCGCCTTCGCCCGGCCCGCGCCGACGTCCGAGCCCGCGTCCGGCTCGGTGAGGACCATCGTGGAGGCCCACTGCTTCTCGATCGCGATCTCGGCGATCTTCTTCTGTGCCTCGGTGCCCTCGTCGAAGAGGACCCCGGCGAAGGCGGGACCCGACGCGTACATCCACACCGCCGGGTTCGCGCCCAGCACCAGCTCGGCGTAGGCCCAGATCAGCGAGCGGGGCGAAGTCGTGCCGCCGATCTCCTCGGGCAGGCCGAGCCGCCAGTACTCGGAGTCCATGTAGGACTGGTAGCTCTTCTTGAAGGTGGCCGGGAGGGGGGCGGTGCCGGTCTCGGGATCGAACACCGGCGGGGTGCGGTCGCCGTCCGTGTAGGACGCCGCGAGGTCGTTCTCCGCGAGGCGGACGACCTCCTCGAGGATGCTCTTGGCCGTTTCGACGTCCATCTCCGCGAACGGTCCCGTGCCGTACAGCTTGTCGCGCCCGAGCACCTCGAAGAGGTTGAACTCGATGTCGCGGAGATTCGACTTGTAGTGCCCCATGACGACGACTCCGTAAGGCTCGGGAGGCAGAGGAGGCAGAACCCTCGTGCTTGTACCAGTAAGTAGCTACCGATGATGCTACCCGTGGGTAATAAGAAGCAACCCTCTTCTCTCATCTGTGACGAGGCTCCCCCCGGCCGCGATCCTCAGTACGCTTGCCGCCATGTACGGCTACGACCAGAATTCGGGCGCTCAGCAGCAGTACGCGCATCCGTCGTCACACGCGCACCAGCAGATGGGCGGGCAGATGGGCGGGGTCGGCCCCGGCGGGTACGGCGAGCAGCCGCTGTACCCGGAACCGTCACCTCCGTCGCTCGGCGACGCCGTACGGGCGTTCACGACGGGCACGCTGTCCGCGGAGGACTTCCAGCAGATCTTCGCGACCTCGAAGGTCTACTGTCCGCGCGGTGAGAACCCCGGCTTCCTCGCGCTCCACAACACCCAGCAGCCGGTGATCCCCATGTTCAGCACGCTCAAGGAGCTGCGGCGGTACGCGGGGAAGGAGTCGAAGTACTTCGTGATCACGGGCGCGGAGGTGATCGACCTGCTGCCGACGGGGTACGGCTTCGTGCTCGACATGGAGGGCGATCACCGCATGGTGTTCGACGCGAAGGCGGTCGAGCAGATGGTGGACTTCGCGATGCGCCGTATGTACGGCTGACCCCGCCCCGGCTTCGCCGCCCCCGAGGGCGCACCCGCGTACACGGGTGCGCCCTCGGTCTGTCCTGGGCCGACGGCGCGCGGGGAGGCGGGAGATGTGCGGGGGCGCGGGGGAATGAGGGGCGCTTGCAGGATGTTCACCATTCAACTAAGTTGAGGGTGAAGGATCCCGAGGAGGCCCCCATGCCCGCTGTAACTGTCGAGAACCCGCTGGCCCTGCCCCGGGTCTCCGCCCCGGCCGACGCCGTGGCCCGTCCCGTGCTCACCGTCACGACCGCGCCCAGCGGGTTCGAGGGTGAGGGCTTCCCGGTGCGCCGGGCCTTCGCCGGGATCAACTACCGACACCTCGACCCGTTCATCATGATGGACCAGATGGGTGAGGTGGAGTACGCGCCGGGAGAGCCCAAAGGCACCCCGTGGCATCCGCACCGGGGCTTCGAGACCGTCACGTACATCATCGACGGGATCTTCGACCACCAGGACAGCCAGGGCGGCGGCGGCACCATAACCAACGGTGACACCCAGTGGATGACGGCAGGCTCGGGCCTGCTCCACATCGAGGCTCCGCCCGAGTCCCTGGTCGTGTCCGGTGGTCTCTTCCACGGCGTCCAGCTGTGGGTGAACCTCCCGGCGTCCGACAAGATGATGGACCCGCGCTACCAGGACATCCGCGGCGGCCAGGTCCGGCTGCTGACCTCGCCGGACGGCGGTGCGCTGCTCCGGGTGATCGCGGGCGATCTGGACGGGCACGAGGGCCCGGGCATCACCCACACCCCCATCACGATGATCCACGCGACGGTGGCGCCGGGCGCTGAGGTCACACTGCCGTGGCGGGAGGACTTCAACGGGCTGGCCTACGTGCTGGCGGGCAAGGGATCGGTCGGTGCCGGGCGCCGTCCGATCCACGTGGGCCAGACGGCCGTCTTCGGCGCCGGCGGTTCGCTGACCGTCCGCGCGGACGAGAAGCAGGACTCTCACACGCCGGACCTCGAGGTCGTCCTGCTCGGCGGGCAGCCGATCCGGGAGCCGATGGCCCACTACGGTCCGTTCGTCATGAACACCAGGGAAGAGCTTGAGCAGGCGTTCGAGGACTTCCAGAAAGGCCGGCTGGGCACGATCCCGGCCGTGCACGGGATGTCCGAGGGAGGGCTGTAGAGCTCGCCAGGCGGTGCCGGGGTACGGAGTACGAGGAGGGTGTACGGGGAGCCTTCGCGGCCCCGTACCCTCCGCCCCGCGCCCCGTACCCTCCGCTCCGTACCGCGTCGGCGCCTCGTAACGCTCAGCAGTTCGTCGGCTTGGACAGCGCCGCCAGCGTCTGCGCCGCTTCCTTCCGCACGCTCAGCTCCTTGAACGCGGTACCGAGGATGAGGTCGACGTCCGCCGTCTTCCGTTCGTCCGCCTTCGGTGTCGCGCCCTTCAACTGCGCGCCCAGCACTGTCAGTGAGCCGTCCGTCGCGGCGGCCGAGCCGACCAGTATCCCGGCGCCCGGCACCTTCTTGTCGTACGCCGCCGGGGCGTTGCCCACCTTGCCGATGACGAAGCCCCGCTTCTTCAACTCGTCCGCCGTGGACTTGGCGAGACCCACGCGCGGGGTCGCGTTGTAGACGTTGACCTTGATCTGGCCCGGCTCGGGGAGTGCCTTGACGGGTGCGGCAGCCGGGTCGCAGCCGGGCTTCGAGGCTGTCTTGGCCGTGTTCTTCTTCCCCTCGGCGTTGCCCGAGAGGACATCGATGAGCTGCGTGGTCCCCCAGCCCGCCATGCCGAGGGCGACTACGGAGGCGATGGCCAGGCGCACGATCCTGCGGCGCTGGCGGGGGCGGCGCATGCGGGGGTACGTGTCGCCGGTGATGCGGTACTTTCCGCCCATGCCGGGGGGAGTCAGCATGCTCATACGCGCAGCGTAGTGGGCCCTGCGATGGATGCCTACCGAATGATCATCTGATTGGCCCGTCGGGGGCGGCAAAGCCCTCGAAAGGCTCAGCGCCGGCCGAGACGGCCGGCGGCGGCGGGAGAACGGCGGGCCCGGGCCGCACGCGCCCGAATCGACCCGACCCGAGACGACGCGTGCGTACCGTACGGATCGGCCTCGGACGGTACGGATCGGCCTCGGGACCGTAGGACCGTACGGATCAGCTCTGGTCCAGCTCCAGCTCCAGCACGCGCGCGTGCAGCACCTGACGCTGCTGGAGCGCCGCGCGCACCGCCCGGTGCAGGCCGTCCTCCAGGTAGAGGTCGCCCTGCCACTTCACGACGTGCGCGAACAGGTCGCCGTAGAAGGTGGAGTCCTCGGCGAGCAGCGTCTCCAGGTCCAGTTGTCCCTTTGTCGTGACGAGCTGATCGAGGCGGACCGGGCGCGGCGCGACATCCGCCCACTGCCGGGTGCTTTCCCGGCCGTGGTCGGGATACGGCCTCCCGTTACCGATGCGCTTGAAGATCACACGGAAAGCCTACCGGGCGAGCGGCTCGGGGCGCAGCCAGGACGGCGGAGCGCAAAGGGGGCATCCGGCGTCAAAGGGGGAGCGAAGCCTGAACGGAACCACCCCGTCCGGTGACGTCGTCGCCCCAGAGGGACGAGTCGCCCACCGGCCGTACGACCGTGCCCGTGACCCGGGCCCGTTCGGCCGCCCATACGACCCGGTGCGTGGCGAGGCTCTCGGCCGCGTCGGAGAGCAGTGCCGAGGCGTCACCGGTGGCGACTGCGGTCAGGAACGCCTCCGTCAGGGCCTCGTCACCGCCCCCGTGGCCGTCGTCCGCGGACGGACCCACCGCGCCGCCCGAGCCGCTCGAGCCGCCGGCGGTGTCGGCGGCGGCAGTGGCGGCGACCGCGTCGACAGTCCGCTCCCCGCCGGTGCGGAAGTCGACCACCCGCAGCGTCCGCCCGTCCCCGTCCACGAAGCCGTGCGTGCCCAGCAGCCGGGTGCGGCGGTGTTCCATGGGGGTGAAGGCGCTCATGGTGAAGGAGCAGGTGGCGCCGGAGGCGAACTCCATGTTGACGACCTGGTGGTCGACCACGTCGTTGTCGCAGGCGTAGACGCAGCGGCCGTACGGGCCGGTGCGCAGCGCGTCCAGCACGCCCCGTTCCGTGTGGTCCTCGGTGACCGCCGAGAGCGGCCAGAACTCCTGGTCCGGGTCGCCGAGGCAGCCGAGGTAGAGCCGCTTCGCCGAGTACGGGCAGCCGGGCTCCAGCGGGCAGTCCAGGCAGCGGTCCGCCGCCCCCTCCGGCCGGTCCTCGGCGCGGAAGTGGCTCAGCCCGCCGAACGAGGAGACCCGCTCGGGCAGTTCGCCGAAGAGGTGGATCAGCCAGTCGATGTCGTGGCAGGACTTGGTCAGCAGCATGGGCGCCGAGGTGTCCTGGCGGCGCCAGTTGCCCCGTACGAACGAGTGGGCCTGGTGCCACCAGCCGACCGGCTCCAGGTGCTGGACGCTGACGAGCCGGCCGATCGCGCCGGACTCCAGCAGCCGGCGCAGGGCGCGGGTGTACGGGGTGTAGCGCAGCACGTGACAGACCGCCAGCAGGATGTCGTTGCGCTCGGCCGCCTCGCTGATCGCGACGGCGTCCCGTTCGGCGACGGCCATCGGCTTCTCCAGCAGGATGTGGTAGCCGAGGTCGGCGAACCGCACCGCGGGGTCCACGTGCAGCCGGTCCTGGGTGGCGATGATCGTCGCGTCGGCCAGCCGCGGCTGCGCGGCCAGCTCGGTCCAGTCCGTGTACACCCGCTCCGCCGGGATCCCGAACTCGGCCGCGGCGGATCGCCTGCGGTGCGGGTCCGGCTCGGCCACGGCGACGACCCGCCCCAGGCCGGACGAGACCGCGTGCCGCGCGTAGGACCGCCCCCGCAGACCGGAACCGACGAGAGCTAGAGTCACCGCTGCCATGGGATCCCCTCAAGAGTTACGCAGGAGTCCCTTATTATTGGCCGTTTGCGCGGCCGGCCTCAAGGGTGTGTCATGACCGAGAATCCGGGTGGCGGAGATCTGTCCCAGCTCCGTCGGCTCAACGCGCTGGCCGTGCTCGACGCCCTGCGCGGGGAACCGGCCCTGGCCCTGACCCTGACCGAGCTCGCCGGGCGTACCGGCCTGTCCCGGGCGTCCACCGAGGACGTGGTGCGGGAGCTGGTGGAGCGCGGCTGGGTGGCGGAGGTCGCGCCGGCGCCGGGCACGCTGGGGCGCCCCGCGCGCCGCTACCGGTTCCGCTCGGACGCCGGCCGGGTGCTCGGGGTCGACATCGGGGGGCACAAGGTGCTGGCCATGGTGGCGGACCTGGACGGCGAGGTCCGGCACGGCGCGCGGGTGGCCGTCACCCCGGCGATGGGCCGCACGCGGCGGCTGGCCGCCGTGGACGAGGCCGTCCGCGCGGCGCTGGCCGGGGCGGGTACGGACGCCGCCGGCGTCTGGGCGACCGGGGTGGCCACGACGGGGCTGGTCGACGGCACGGGCCGGGTCATGCTCTCGGAGGCGCTGCCGGAGTGGACGGGGCTCGACGTGGCCGGGCACGTCGGCGGACTGGTGGCGGGTCCGGTCCTGGTGGAGAACGACGCCAAGCTGGCCGCGCTGGCCGAGTCCTGGCGCGGGGTGGCGCGGCACGCCAAGGACGTGGTGTTCCTGCTCGCGGGGTTGCGCACGGGCACCGGTCTGATCATCGACGGCAAGCTCCACCGGGGTTTCGGGAACGCGGCGGGCGAGATCGGCGCCCTGCCCGCGGTCGGCTGGCTGCGTGCCCCCGGGCACCTGCGGGCCTGGCGGGCCGGGGCCGGGGCGGGAGGAGGAGCGGACGCCGGTGAACGCGTGAGCCCGGGGGGCGACGCGGACGGCGGTGCGGGCCGGGGCGGGGGCGGCGATGCGGGCGCGGGCCGGGGCGGCGTCGATCCGCAGGACGCCGTCGAGGCCGTCTTCCGGGCCGCGCGGAGTGGTGACCGTACGGCTCTCGCGGCCGTACGGCGCTACGTCCGTGCCCTCGCCGTCGGCACCTCGGCCCTCGTCCTCACGCTGGATCCCGAACTGGTCGTGGTCGGGGGCGGGATCTCCCGTGCCGGCGACCTCGTCACCGAACCGCTGCGGCGCGAGCTGGACCGCTGGTGCATCCGTACGCCCGAGGTCAGGGTCTCCCGCTTCGGCGACGAGGGCGTGGCCCTGGGCGCGCTGCGGCTGGCGCTGGACCACGTCGACCGCGGTCTGCGCGCACCGGGGGAGATCGCCCCGGCCGAAAGCTTCCGGCCGCCGGGCCGCGCCTGACCGACCGTACTGCGGCCCGTCGGCCCGTCGGCCCGGCGGTCCGCATCGTAACCCGTCTCTTACCTGCCGGGCTCTTGACTTACTTTCCCTGGTCTCCATAGTTAATACAACTTCGCGGCCCCGGCGACGCGTTGCTGTCCCCGGTGCGCCTCGTTCATGAGGAGGACTGGGCATGGGGAAGGCAGCGCGCTGGTGCGCGGGGGCGCTGGGGGTGGTGCTGGCGCTCTCCGGCTGTTCGGGCGGGGGAACGGGCGCCGGGGGCGTCGGAAGCGGCGGCAAGGGCGGCAAGGTCGAGTTGTCGTACGCCGCCTGGGACACGAACCAGAAGAAGGTCCTGGAGCAACTGGGCCGGGAGTTCACCGGGACGCACCCGAACGTGACGGTCAAGGTGCAGCTCACCCCGTGGACCGAGTACTTCAACAAGCTCAAGACCTCCGTCACCGGAGGGTCCGCGCCCGACGTCTTCTGGATGAACGGTCCGTACTTCCGGCTCTACGCGTCCAATGGCGTCATCCGCCCGCTGGACAAGGAGGTCGCCGAGGACAAGGTCGATCTCTCCGTCTATCCGAAGGCCCTGATCGATCTGTACACGTACGACGGAAAGCTCTACGGGCTGCCGAAGGACATGGACACGATCGGGGTCTGGTACAACAAGGCGCTCTTCGACGCACGCGGCGTCGACCACCCCGCCCCGGACTGGACCTGGAGCGATTTCAACAGGACGGCGGCCGAGCTGACCGATCCCGGCAAGGGCGTCTACGGCGCGGCGGCGCCGCTGACCAGCTTCCAGGAGTACCAGTACAACACCATCGCCCAGGCGGGCGGTTACGTCATATCCCCCGACGGCAAGAAGTCCGGTTACGACCAACCCGAGACCATCAAAGGGCTGGAGTTCTGGACAGACCTGATCGAAAAGAAACACTCGCCCGATCTTCAGACCATGACGGACACGAGCCCCCTCCAGCTTTTCGAGGCGGGCAAGCTCGCCATGTACTGGGGCGGATCCTGGAACGCGGGCGAGTTCTCGGCGAACGAGTACACCAAGGACAAGGTCGACGTCGCGCCGCTCCCCCGGGGCGAGAAGCGCGCCACCGTCATCCACGGGGTGGCCAATGTGGTCTCCGCCACGACCGACCACCCCAGGGAGGCGTGGGAGTTCGTCGAATTCCTCGGTTCCGAGCAGGCGGCACTCGCCATCGGCCGCAGCGGCCCGCTCCCCGCGCGGGACGGAACGCAGCAGGCATGGGTGAAGGACCACCCGCGGTTCGCGCTCACGACGTTCCTGGACGCCGTCGACTACGCGGTGCCCTTCCCCGTGTCGGAGAACACCGCCGCGTGGAACGAGGCCGAACTCACCCACCTCACCCAGGCATGGACCGGTGAGCGGACGGCCGGCGAGGCGTCCGCCGAACTCGCCCGCACGATGAACGACCTGCTGGCCAGGGAGTGAGGGGCATGACCAGCACCGAAGGACACGAGTCCGGACCCCGGCGCGCGAGATCCGCCCCGGCGTCCGGGGCGCCCCGGCCCGGCGGGTGGCGCCCGCGCCGGGACCGGGTGACCGAGGCCCTGTGGGGGTACGCGTTCATCGCGCCCGCCGCGCTGGGCCTCGCGGTCTTCTACCTGTGGCCCGTCCTCCAGACCGGCTACTTCTCGTTCACCCAGTGGGGCGTCTTCGGCGGCCACACCTGGACCGGACTCGACAACTACCACCGCCTGCTGACCGACCCGGAGGTCGCGCAGTCGCTGGTCAACACGTTGGCGTACACCGCTCTCGGCCTGGTCGGCATCCCGCTCGCCATCGTCTTCGCCGCACTCCTCAACCGGGAGGGCCTGCGCGGTACGGGCGTCTACCGCACCCTGTTCTTCCTGCCCGTCGTCACCATGCCGGTGGCCGTCGCCATGGTCTGGCGCTGGCTCTACAACGGCGAATACGGCCTGATCAACCATGCGCTGGCGCTGGTCGGCATCGACGGGCCGCACTGGATCGCGGACCCGGACACGGCACTGTTCGCGCTGGCCGCGGTCGGGGTCTGGAGCAGCCTCGGCTACAACCTGATCATCTTCCTGGCGGGCATCCAGGCGATACCCAAGGAGTTCTACGACGCCGCCGCCATCGACGGCGCCGGACCGGTCCGGCAGTTCTTCCGGATCACGCTCCCGCTGCTGTCACCCACCGCGTTCTTCGTGTCGGTCATCTCGGTGATCGGCTCCCTGCAGCTCTTCGACCTGGTCTACGTGCTGGCGGGCTCGGGTCTGACCGGCCGGGCGAATCCGGCGTTCCCCCGGATCCAGACGGTCGTCCAGCTCTTCTACGACCGGGCCTTCCTGACCGACGACCGGGGCTACGCGGCGGCGATCGTGATGATGCTGCTGGTCGTCATCGTGGCCCTGACGGCCCTCCAGTTCCGGGTGCAGAAGAGGTGGGTGCACTATGGCTGAGGTCCGTCCGAGAGCCGTGGCGGCGACGGGAGCCGGGGCAGAGGCAGGGGCCGTGCCGGGGGCCGGGGCCGGGCCGGGCGCCGCGCCGGGTCCAGGGACAGGGCCCGGGGCCGGGAACGCGCCGGGGGCCGGGTCCGCGCCCGGGGCTCGTGCCCACAAGGGCGGCCGTGCCCGGTCCCGCCGCCCGTCGCACGTCGGCGTGCACGCCATCCTGATCCCCGCCTCCCTGGTGATGATCGCGCCGTTCCTCTGGCAGATCATCACCTCGCTGAAGACGCTCTCCAGCGCCACCCGGGTCCCGCCGTCGCTGCTGCCGGAGGGCCGCTGGGACAACTACGGCCGGATGTTCGACCTGTTGCCGTTCAGCGACCAGTTCCTCAACACCGCGCTGATGGCGGCGGGCCGTACGGCCGGTCAGATCCTGCTGTGCCCGCTGGCCGCCTACGCGTTCGCAAGGCTGCGGTTCCCCGGGCGCTCGGTGCTGTTCGGGCTCTTCCTGTCCGTACTGATGGTGCCGCCGCAGCTGTTCGTCCTCCCGCAGTACGAGATCATGGCGTCGCTCGGCTGGCTCAACTCCCTCCAGGCCCTGATCCTGCCGGGGATGTTCAGCGCCTTCGGCGTCTTCCTCCTGCGGCAGTTCTTCCTGGGCCTGCCGCGCGAACTGGAGGAGGCGGCACGCCTCGACGGTGCCGGTCCGCTGCGGACCTACTGGTACGTCATGCTGCCCCTGGCACGCCCCGGGGTGATCGCGATGTCCGTACTGGCGCTCCTATGGTCGTGGAACGATCTGTTCTGGCCCTTGGTGGTCAACACCGATCCGGAGAAGATGACGCTCTCGGCGGGACTCGCGGCCCTCCAGGGGCAGTTCCAGACCGACTACCCCGTGCTGATGGCGGGCTCGCTGCTCGCCTCGCTGCCGGTGATCGCGGCCTTCGCGCTGCTCCAGCGCCAGTTCGTCCAGGGCATCGCGCACACGGGCGTCAAGGGCTGACCGGCTGACCGGCTGACCGGCCCCTTACGAAGCCGCCTCACGAAGTCCCCTCACATCCCCCGAAGGGAATCACCAGAATGAAGAGACCAGCACGTCGTCCGTCGCTCCGCGCGGGGCTGACGGCGACGGCCCTCATGGGCGCCCTGCTCGTCGGCGCCTCGCCCGTCTCCGCGCAGGTCGCGGAGGGCGGCCGGAGTGCGGGTACCGCGGATACCGCCCGGCCGGCCCAGATGGCAGGGGCGGCCGGGGCGGGCGCCGTCTCGGTGACGTACCCCGGGACCACCGACGGCTTCGCCAACCCCGAGCGCGGCTTCTACCGCCACACGTCCCGGTGCGACCAGAGCGACTTCGACGCGGCCACCCTGCGCGGCTACCGCGTCAACGAGGGCGTGTCGCTGGTGATGTGCGTCTTCTACCTGGAGGAGTTCAAGAACAGCGCCATCAGCCAGACCGCCCTGAACCGGCTCCAGCGGCAGTTCGACGCCGTACGGCAGGCGGGGCTCAAGACGATCGTGCGGTTCGCCTACACGGAGTCGGCGGACGGCGTCGACGCGCCCAAGGACCGCGTGCTCGCGCACCTGGACCAGCTCGGGCCGTACCTCAGCGCGAACAGCGACGTGATCAACGTCGTGCAGGCGGGCTTCGTCGGCGCCTGGGGCGAGGGGTACTACACCAAGAACTTCGGTGATGCGGGCAAGGTGACCACCGCCGACTGGGCCAACCGCAAGGCCGTCGTCGACAAGACGCTCGGCGTGCTGCCCTCGACGCGCATGGTGCAACTGCGGACGCCGAAGTACAAGCGCACGATGTACGGCACGTCCGCGCTCCCGGCCGGCCAGGCGTACAACGGCTCGACGAACGCCCGGCTCGGACACCACAACGACTGCTTCCTCGCCAGCGCGGACGACTACGGTACGTACGAGAACCCCGCCGTCGAATACCCCTACCTGGCCTCCGAGACGTCCTACCTGGCGATGGGCGGCGAGACCTGCGGGGTCAACGCCCCCCGGACGAGCTGTCCCACCACTCTCTCCGAGCTGAGGATGTTCCACTGGTCGTACCTGAACACCGACTACGAGCCCAACGTGATCAACGGCTGGCGCAGCGGTGGCTGCCTGCCCGAGATCACCCGGAACCTGGGCTACCGGTTCGCCCTCCAGAGCGGCACCTACCCGAGTTCGGTGAGCCGGGGCGGCTCCCTGTCGGTGAACTTCACCGTGAGGAACGAGGGATTCGCGGCGCCGTTCAACCCGCGCGGCCTGGAGGTGGTCCTGCGCGACACGTCCACTGCCCAGGTCTACCGGCTCCCGCTGGCGGGTGACCCCCGCACATGGGCCCCGGGCACGACGACCACGGTCGACCGCGGCGTGACCGTGCCGTCCGACGTCCCGGCCGGCACCTACAACCTGCTGCTCAACCTCCCCGACCCGCAGCTGTCGCAGCGGCCCGAGTACTCCATCAGGCTCGCGAACCAGGGCATATGGGAAGCGGCCACGGGCTACAACGACCTGCTGCACACGGTCACCGTGAACTGACCCGAGCCCCTGGCGGCGCCGGGCGAAAGCCCCCTACGGCTTTCGCGTCCGCCGTCGCGTAACCGCGTACGGCGGGCGCGAAAGCCTGGCAGCGGGCCGGGGGCCCCGGGCCTGGGTCAGGTCCGGGGCACGGCGCGTGGTCGTTACGAGCGCGGCTGGTGGCCGTGGGCGTGCGGGGTGCCGCTGGTGGAGCCGGTGGTCTTGAGACCCGGCTCCGTGACCGGCCTGGTCACCGGGCGGAGGTCATGGGCGTAGGTGCCCACCGCGTTGGCGATCACATCGATGTTGATGTCGAGCGCCTTCTTGTTGATGTTGGACAGGTCGTCGCAGGCCGCGTGGTAGCACTTGTCGTACGCCACCCCCGCCTCCCCGCCGTACTTCTTCGCCTGCGCCTCGGTCTTCGTCCCCTCCGCGCCGGTGAACGTGCCGCCCGAGGGAATGCCCACCTCGATGAAGGGGCCGTAGTCCGAGCGGCCGTCGAAGTCCGTGCCCTCGTGCGGAACGTTCCTGCTGTCGAGGAAGTCCGTGATCCCCTTCTCCAGCTGGGCGCTTCCCTCCGGGCCGGGGCCCGAGCCCACGCCGTCCGAGTTGTCGCCGTCGTAGACGAACTGGGCGTAGTTCGGCGAGGCGATCATGTCGAAGTTGAGGTAGAGCGCGATGTCCTCGCGCTGCTCGGCGGTGAGGTCCTTGACGTACGCCTCGGCGCCCAGCAGCCCCAGTTCCTCCGCCGACCACCACGCGAAGCGCACCTTGTTCGCCGGCTTCTCGTGCGTCTTCGCCAGCTGGAGAGCCACCTCCAGCAGCCCCGCCGACCCTGATCCGTTGTCGTTGATGCCGGGGCCCTGGGTGACCGAGTCGAGGTGCGAGCCGAGCATCACCGTACGGTCGGCCCGGCCGCCCCTGGTCTCGGCGACGACGTTCCGGGTCTGGCGCTGCTCCTGGAGCTGGCGGATGTCCAGGGAGACCGTGACGGGTCCCTTCCCGGCCTCCGCGGCGAGGGCCTCACCCTCGGCCTTCGTGATGCCGCCGGTGGGGATCACGCCCGCGTTCGGGTCGCCGAGCGTGCCGTTGAGGGCGCCCTCGGTGTTGTTGTAGATCACCGCGCCGACGGCACCCGCCGCGCCCGCCTGCTTCTGCTTGTCCGCGAAGGTGCAGCCGCCGCGCTGGATCAGCGCGATCTTGCCGGTGAACGCTCCCGAGGCGTAGTCGCCCGGTTCGCACCCCGTGGTGGCGTCGACCGGGACGGGCACGAGGTCGGCCTTGATGCCGCCCTCCGGCGTGGACTTGGTGTACGACAGGGCGCTGATCGTGACGTCGCGCGGAGTCGGCGCGGTGACGGACAGCTTTTCGGCCAGGGTCTCGATGTACGTGATCTCGAAGGTGTCGTAGGAGACCTGGTAGCCGGCCTTCTTGAGCAGGTCGTGGACGTACGTGGCCGAGGCGTCGTGGCCGGGCGTGCCCGCCGCCCGGTGGCCGTTGTGGGAGTCCGCGATGGACTGGAACTTCTCCAGGTGCCGGTAGGCGCCCTTGGCACCGGCCTCACGGACCAGTTTCTTCGCCAGTCTGCTCGCTTCCTTCGCCGGGTCCGCCGGCCGTGCGGTGGCCGGGGAGGAGGCGGACAGCAGGAGCGGGGTGGCGAGCGCCGTGGCGGCCGCGATTGCCAGAAGCCTGCGGGGAGTTGCGGTCACAAGAGTCCTTCCGATGCGAACAGATGTGAACGAACGTGAGGGGCGTGACCGAAAACTAGCCATGAGGGTGCGTGCATGTGAACAGCTGTGTCACAGGTCACGGGGTCGTATGGGGAGGATCGGGTGTGGAACGGGCGCGGAACCGGCGCGGAACGAGCCGGGGCCCGGCTCCTATGGCGTCTTTCGCGTCTTCGGTGTCTTCGGCGTCCCCGGGGCCTTCGCGGTCTTGGCCGCCTTCGCCGCCCGTTTCGTCTCCTGCTTGAACGCCCGGACCTTCGCCAGCGATTCGGGCCCGGTGATGTCGGCGGCCGAACGGTACGAACCCTCGTCGCCGTACGCGCCGGCCGCCTCCCGCCAGCCCTGGGGCCGTACACCGAACTGTTTGCCCAGCAGCGCCAGGAAGATCTGTGACTTCTGCGCTCCGAAGCCCGGCAGGGCGTTCAGCCGCTCCCGCAGCTCCTTGCCGGTGGCGACATCGCGCCAGATGGCGGTCGGATCGCCGTCGTAGTGCTCGACCAGGTACTGGCAGAGCTGCTGCACGCGCCCGGCCATGGAGCCCGGGTAGCGGTGCACCGCGGGTTTCCCGCTGAGCAGCGCGGCGAAGGACTCGGGGTCGTACGCGGCGACGCGGTGCGCGTCGAGATCGTCCGTGCCCATGCGGACGGCGATCGTGTACGGGCCGGTGAAGGCCCATTCCATGGGGATCTGCTGGTCCAGCAGCATGCCGACCAATGCGGCCAGCGGGCTGCGGCCGAGCAGCTCGTCGGCCTCGGGCTGCTGCGCGAGACGGATGGCGGGGCTCATGTCCCGATGATCGCGCGGGTCCGGCCGCGCCGCATGCGCATGGCCCCGTCCGGCCCCCCTCAATCGGTTCATATGACTTATTGGGACGTGTGGATGGCGGCTCGGCGTGGCGGGTAGTGCTCGGTCAACGGGGTGGCAAGGCAAGGGGCGGTTCGCGGTGCGGTTTCCTGCTGGGCTCACTCCCGTCGAAGGGGAGCAAATCCCGGAACCATCGGAAAGGCCGGGCGCCCGTGACACAGCCCTTTGAACTGCCGGATTTCTACATGGCGTATCCGGCCCGACTCAACCCTCGCCTCCAGGAGGCCAGAGAGCACTCCAAGAAGTGGGCCAGGGGCATGGGCATGCTGGAGGGATCGGGGGTCTGGGAGGAGGCCGACCTGGATTCCCATGACTACGCCCTGCTGTGCTCGTACACCCACCCGGACTGTGACGGCCCGACGTTGTCCCTGGTCACGGAATGGTATGTGTGGGTCTTCTTCTTCGACGACCATTTCCTGGAGGTCTACAAACGGCCCCAGGACCGCGCGGGCGGAAAGGCATATCTCGAACGACTGGCCGATTTCATGCCGATGGAGCTGGCGGCGGGATTTCCCGAGCCGGCCAATCCGGTCGAGGCCGGACTGGCCGACCTCTGGGCCCGTACGGTCCCGAGCATGTCCCTGGCCTGGCGGAAGCGGTTCGCCGAGTCCACCGAGAACCTGCTGAACGAGTCCGACTGGGAACTCGCGAACATCAACGCGCACCGGATCGCGAATCCGGTCGAGTACATCGACATGCGCCGCAAGGTCGGCGGCGCGCCCTGGTCCGCCGGGCTCGTCGAGTACGCGGCGGGCGCCGAGGTCCCCGCGGAGATCGCCGCGTCCCGGCCGATGCGGGTCCTCAAGGACACCTTCTCGGACGCCGTCCACCTGCGGAACGACCTGTTCTCCTACCAGCGGGAGATCGAGGAGGAGGGGGAGCTGAGCAACGGTGTGCTCGTCCTGGAGACGTTCCTGGGCTGTACGACCCAGGAGGCGGCCGACGCCGTCAACGATCTGCTGACCTCGCGCGTCCAGCAGTTCGAGAACACCGCTCTGACGGAACTGGGGCCGCTCTTCGCGGAGAAGGGCCTGACACCGCGGCAGTGCGCCGACACCCTGGCGTATGTGAAGGGCCTCCAGGACTGGCAGTCGGGCGGCCATGAATGGCACATGCGCTCCAGCCGCTACATGAACGGCGCGGGCGGCGACGGGGGCGCCGGGCCGGCCGGAGTCGCCCTGCCCGGGGGCACGGCCTTCGCCATGACGCCCGTCGGCTTCGGCACGTCCGCGGCCGACATCCTCCGGACCATCGGCGCCGGCCGCGCGGCGCGGGCGCGCAGCTTCAGCCATGTCCCGTTCCAGCACGTCGGGCCCTCCGTCCTGCCGGCCTTCCGGATGCCGTTCCCCCTCGCGCTGAGCCCGCACCTGGAGCGCGCGCGGGAGCACGCGGTGGAGTGGGCGCACCGGACGGGAATGCTGGAGCCCCGGCCCGGGGCGGGTCGCTCCGGCGTCTGGGACGAGAAGCGGCTCCGACGGATCGACCCGCCGCTGTGTGCCGCCGGTATCCGTCCCGACGCCACCCCGGAGGAGCTCGATCTGACCTCGGACTGGCTGACCTGGGGCATGTACGGCGGCGACTGCTTCCCGGCGGTCTTCGGCGCCGGCCACGACCTGGCGGGCGTGGCGGTCCGCAGCCGGCGGTTCTCGCTGTTCATGCCGATCGACATGGCCCCGACACCGCCTCCGGCCGGGGCGCTGGAGAGGGGCCTGGCCGATCTCTGGGCCCGGACGGCGGGGCCGATGGACGTGGCCGAGCGGCAGGCGCTCCGGGCGGCGGTCGAGGAGATGACCGCGAGTTGGCTGTGGCAGCTGGCGAACCGGGCGCAGCACCGGATCCCCGACCCCGTCGACTTCATCGAGACGCGCCGGCGGGCCTTCGGCTCCGCCATGACGATGAGCCTGTGCCGGACCGGGCACCCGCGGACGGCGCGGCCGGAGATCTTCCGGAGCGGCCCGATGAGGGCGCTGGAGAACGCGGCGCAGGACTACGTCTCCCTGCTGAACGACGTGTTCTCGTACCAGAAGGAGGTCGAGTTCGAAGGGGAGATCCACAACGGAGTGCTCGTCGTGCGGAACTTCTTCGACTGCGACTATCCGACGGCTCTCACGATCGTCGATGACCTGATGAACTCGCGAATGGGACAGTTCCAGCATGTCGTGGCCCATGAACTTCCCGTGCTGTACGACGACTTCGGGCTGGACGCCGAGGCGCGGAGGGAACTGGACGGTCATGTGAGGGATCTGGAGAACTGGCTGTCCGGCATCCTCAACTGGCACCACCACTGCAAGCGGTACAAGGAGGAGGAACTGATCGAGGACCTTACGGGGCGGGCGAGTTGGCTGCCGACCCTGCCCGGCGGGATCGGTACGTCGGGAATCGGTATGTCGGCGGCGCGGCTCCGGTTGCCCGGCTGGGAGCCCACCCGGCCCGCCGCGCCGCCTGTCGCCCGTATGGCGCAGTAACCCGATTGTGCGCGGGACCGTTTGTCATCCGGTCGAAGTGATCCGTGTGATCGCTGTGATCGTCAACCGGATGGGGGCCGCGCGTGACGAGCGAATACGCAGGGGAGGGGCCCGGGGCGGGGCGGGCGCCGCGGGCCCGTCCGGTACGGGCGGCGGTGTTGGAGGCCGTCGCCGGGTGGGTGCCCGGACGGCCCGTCCGCAACGAGGAGTTGCCCGCCGAGTGGGGCGTGGACGACGCCTGGGTCCGCACCCGTACGGGCATCGCCGGCCGGCACCGCGCGGGGCCGGGGGTCTCGACGGGCGACCTCGCGTACGAGGCGGCGCGGCTGCTGCTGCCCGGTGACGCCGACGGAGGGGATGACAACAGAGGGGATGACCGCGCGGGCGCCGGCGTGGGTACGGGCGCGCGCGTGGGCGTGGGTACGGGCGTTGGCGCGGGTGCTGGGGAGGGGTTCCTCGCGGCGGACGCCTCCGCCGCGGGCGCCGCCGTGGACGCTGTCGTCCTGGCCACGGCCACGCCCGACCATCCCTGCCCGGGCACGGCGCCCGCGCTGGCGGCGCGGCTGGGGCTGGGACCGGTACCGGCGTTCGACATCGGGGCCGTGTGCAGCGGCTTCGTCTACGGTCTCGCGGTCTGCCGGGGGCTGGTGGGCTCGGGGCTGTACGACCGGGTGCTGCTGGTGGGCGCGGACGTGTACTCGACCTTGCTGGACCCTCGCGACCGCGCGTCGGGCGTGGTGTTCGGGGACGGGGCCGGCGCGGCGCTGATCGGCGTGGGCGGCCCCGGCGACCCCGGGGAACTGCTCGCCTTCGACCTCGGCAGCGACGGTGCGGGGTACGACCTGATCACCGTGGCCGGCGGCGGGGCGCGGGACCGGGCCCGGCCCCGGGCGGCGGACGGGGCGCCCGCCCGGGAGGACACGTACTTCCGGATGCGGGGCCGCGCGGTCTACCAGCACGCTGTCGAGCGGATGACGGCTTCCTGCCGCTCCCTGCTGACCACGGTGGGCTGGGACCCGGCCGAGGTGGACCACTTCGTTCCCCACCAGGCCAATGCCCGGATCCTGCGGGCCGTCGCCCAGCGGGTGGGCATCGGGGAGCGGCGCTGTGTGACGCATCTGGACCGGGTGGGCAACACGGGTGCCGCCTCCATTCCCCTGGCCCTGGCGGACGCCGCCGTGCGGGGACGTTTCCGCACGGGCGACCGCGTGCTGCTCACCGCCTTCGGCGGCGGCCTCACCTGGGGCACGGCGGTGCTCCGCTGGCCGGCGGTGGACATGCGCGCGGCGGTGCCCCCGGAGCGGACGGCGTGCCGCCCGGGGCCGGTGACGTGCCGCCCCCTCAACTCTCCAACCACAGAATCCCCGAGGGAAGGAAAAGAGCATGACGCAGAGAGCCGACCGGGCCGGCGGGAGCGGGCCGTACGGCGGACCGGTCGCGGTGACCGGGCTCGGGGTGGTGACCCCCGCGGGCGGTGATGAGCGCGCGTTCTGGGCCGGCCTGTGCGAGGGGCGGTCCGTCGCGCGCCGCCGCCCCGAACTGGCGGGCGCGCCCGTCGACTTCACGTGCGCGGTCGACGACCTGGACCTGGACGCGCTGGTCGGCGGGCGGTCGGTGTGGCGGATGGCGCGCTTCGTGAAACTGGCGCTGATCGCCGCCCGGCAGGCCGTATCGGACGCCGGGCACGACCCGCTGGCCTGGGACGGCGGCCGGGTGGCCGTGGTGCTCGGCGTGGGCGTCGGCGGGGTCTCTGTCCTGGTCGACAACGCGCTGAAGATGCGGGCGGACGGCCCCCAGTCCGTCTCACCCGCGCTGGTGCCGATGATGATCCCGAACGCGGCGGCGGGCGAGGTCGCCATCGCGCTCAGGGCCAAGGGCCCGAGCCTCGCCCCGGCGACGGCCTGCGCGTCCGGGGCGACCGCCATCGCCGTGGCGCGCGACCTGCTGGTGACCGGGCAGTGCGACGTGGCGGTCGCCGGGGGTGCCGAGTCCGTGCTGACGCCGCTGGTGGTGACGGCTTTCGCGCGGATGGGCGCGCTGTCGACGCGCAAGGGCGACCCGGCGGTGGCCTCCCGGCCGTTCGCCTCCGACCGGGACGGCTTCGTGATCGGCGAGGGCGCCGCGACGGTGGTCCTGGAGCGGGAGGCGGACGCGCGGGCCCGGGGACGCGCGCCGCGGGCGCTGCTGGCCGGCGCCGGTTCCAGCACGGACGCCCACCACCCCACCGCGCCGTCGCCGGACGGCAGGGGCGCGCAGGCGGCGGTGGAGGCGGCGCTGCGGGACGCGGACTGGAGTCCGTACGACGTCGCTCACGTGAACGCGCACGGCACCTCCACCCCGCTCAACGACGCCATGGAGGCCACGCTCATCGGCCGGGTCTTCCCGCACCGCCCGCCGGTCACGGCCCCGAAGGGCGTGGTCGGACACACCCTGGCGGCGGCCGGGGCGATCGACGCGGTGGCGACGGTCCTGACGCTGGAGCATGGCCTGATTCCGCCGATCGCCAACCTTGACGCGCCCGCCGTGGAGTTCGACCTGGACTGCGTGGTGAAGGAGGGGCGGCGGCAGCGGGTGGAGACCGCGATCAGTCACTCTTTCGGGTTCGGTGGGCACAATGTGGCGCTGGCGTTCCGGCGCGTGTGAACGAGGTACGGCCCGGGGCCTGGGCAGAGTTTGTACCGCGCGTGAACAAGGCGCGGCACCAGGGAGTTTGTGCACGTGCGCGACCTGTTGCACATCGGAGCGCAAGGGTGCTCACCGAACGAATGTCTTGGTTGGTTGACTGCTGAATAGTCGTTTCTTCGCCATGCCTTTGGTCGTTCACTCTCGTGTGACCGCGATGCTCAACAACACCGTCGAGGAACCCCTGTCCGCCCCGTCCGTGCCGTCGGTGCCGTCCGGCTCCCCCGTCCTGCCGTCCCCTCTGGTGGAGCGACTGACGCGCGTCCTGTTCGGCACCCGCGCCGACTTCACCCGCGCCCGCTTCGACCGGGAGCACGGACCGTGGCGTCGGCTCGCCGCGGCGGAGATGTTCCGGAGCAGACCCGGAGCATCGGCGGAGGAGCGGCTGTCCCTGGCGTACGGGCGGTTGCGGTCCGTCAACGCCTCGCTGAGCGACGGGCCGGCGGGTCTCGTCGCCGACGTGCGCGCGCTCGCCGCGCTGCACGAGTGGCTGGGGCCGGTCGATCCCGCGTTCACGACGGTCGCGGGCATCCACTACAACCTCTTCCTGGGCAGCCTGCTCGACCAGGACCGGGCCGGCGGGCACGGCCCGGACGGCACCGGCCGGGACCTCTCCGACTTCCTGGCGCTGCGCCGGACCGGCACGTTCCTGTGCACGGAGGTGGCCCACGGCAACGACGCCGCCGCCGTGGAGACGACGGCGACGTACGACCGCGAGCGGGACGGCTTCGTACTGCGGACCCCGCATGCCGGGGCGCAGAAGTTCATGCCGAACACCAGCCCGGCCGGGGGTCCCAAGTCCGGGGTGGTGGCCGCCCGGCTGATCATGGACGACGGCGCGGACCAGGGCGTCTTCCTGTTCCTGGCCCCGCTGACCGACGCGGCCGGGGCGCTGCCGGGGGTACGGGTGCGCCGGCTGCCGAACCGCGTCGGCAGCCCGGTGGACCACTGCCTGACCTCGTTCGACGACGTTTTCGTGGCCCGGGACGCCCTGCTGGGCGGTGCGCAGGGGCGCCTCGGCGAGGACGGCACGTTCATCGGCGGCCAGAGCGGCCGGCGGCGCCGCTTCCTGGCCTCGATCGGCCGGGTCACCCCGGGGAAGCTCTCGATGAGCGCCTGCGCGGTCGGCTCGGCGCGTTCCGCGCTGGCCCTGGCCGTGCGGTACGGCGGGCACCGGCTGATCTCCGGAGTCAGGTCCGGCCGGACGGTGCCGGTGTTCGCGCACCGCAGCCACCACGGGCCGCTCGTGGAGGCGCTGGCCACGGTGTACGCGATGACGTTCCTGCACCGTACGGCGGTGGACGCGTGGGAGACGCGCACGGAGCGGACACGGGAGGAGGCCGAGCGGCTGGTCGCGGTCGCCAAGGGCTGGATCAGCTGGCAGGCGCGGACGGTGATCCTCCAGGCGCGGGAGCGCTGCGGGGCGCAGGGGCTGCTGGAGAACAACGGGATGACCGAGCTGATGACGGGGATCGAGGGGGTCATCACGGCGGAGGGCGACAACCTGGCGATCTTCGCGAAGGCGGCGGCGGAGATGCTGGTCCCCGCCAGGCCGGGGCCCGGGCCGGGGGCGAGGCCGGGGCTCGCGGCGAGGCCGGAACCCGCCGCGATGCCGGGGCCGGCCCCGGCATCCGCGCCCGGTCCGGCGACCATGCCCGGTCCGGCGACCGCGCCCGGCCCGGCCACCACGGCCACCGGGGCCGCCCCGGAGCATCAGTCGTTGACCGATCCCCGCTTCCTGAACCAACTCCTCTGGTACATCGAGGAGTTGTGGCTCTCCCGGGCCCGGGAGCGGATGCGGCGGGCACCGCACGGCGACCCGCTGGCGCGCTGGAACGCCGCCTCCGGCGCGGCGCTCCGGGCCGTCGAGGCGTACGCGTACCGACGCGCGGCCGAGGCGTTCGGGGCGGCGGTGCGGGCGGTGCGGGCGGTCGACGCGGTGGAGGCGGCCGGAGCGACGGAGGGTGCTTCGAAAGCCCCGCAGGTGCTGTGCGCCCTGCGACGGCTGTTCGCGCTCCGGTGGATCGACCGCAACAGCGGCGACCTGCTGGCCCGGGGCCGGCTGACCGCCCGTCACCTCGACGAACTGCCCGAGGCCGTGGAACGGCTCGTCGCCGAACTCGCCGGTCACGCCCCCGCCCTGGTCGCCTCCTTCGCCCTGCCCGAGGAGTGGCTCGCCGACCGGCCGATCGCCGGGCCCGGCTACGTCGCCGCCTACGACGACGCGGGTGCGGCCTGGCACGCGGCGCGGCCGGCCGTCGCCCCGGGGGCGGCGCCCCCCGCATCCGTACTGCCGATGCGGTGAAGCCCGGAGGGGCCGCGCCGCCGTCCTCCGTACGCGAGGCGGCGCCGTCCGGCGTCGTACCGGAGCATGGCGTACCCCCTGGTCCGGTGGCGGCCGTGACGGGAGCGCGGTGCCACCGCCGGGCCGGCTCACCCCACGAACCCATCCATCCGCTCGAAAGGACATGTCATGAGCGAGATCCACCCGAAGATCGCCGAGGTGCTGAGCGAGACGTTCAAGGTGCCGACCGTGGAGATCATCCCCGAGGCCACGATGGACAGTCTGGAGATGGACTCCCTCGCCGTCGCCGAGCTCGCCGTGATCATCAAGGAGACACTGGGCATCGACGCCGACGCGGAGTCGTTCCTCAAGGGAGCCACGCTGACGGAGATCACGGCGTTCCTCGACGAGGCGAAGTTCCTCAACGACGCGAACGAGGCGTACGAGGCCGAGGCGTACGCGCCGGGGACGCGCCAGGGCGAGACGTTCGGGCCGGCGGCGAGCGGCGACAGGACGAGCGGCGTGGACACGCGTACGGCCGCGGCGAGCGGCGCCGACGCGCGTGGCGGTGCCTGTCACGCCAAGGCACGGGACACCGAGGCACGGGACACCGAGGCACGGGCCACCGGTTCGCGCGAGGCCGGTTCGCGGGAGGCCGGTTCGCGTGGCACCGGTTCGCTTGGCGCCGGTACGTACGGCGCCGGTGCGCACCGGGCCGAGGCCATGAGCGTCGGCCGATGACCCGGCAGCAGCCCCGGCCCGCCGTCGCCATCACCGGCCTGGGAATGATCACTCCGGCCGGTCATGACACCGAGTCCACCTGGGACGGACTGTGCGCCGGGGCCTCGACCGCCCGGAGGGTCCCCGAACTGCGCGGCTGCGAGGTCGACTTCGCCTGTACGGTCGACGGCATCGACCTGGACGCGGCGATCGGCGGACGCACGGCGTTCCGGATGGGCCGTTACGTCAAGTTCGCGCTGCTCGCCGCGCGCGAGGCGGTCGCCGACGCCGGGCTCGACCCACGGTCCTGGGACGGCACCCGGGTCGCCGTCGTGGTCGGGACCAGCAGCGGGGGCTCGGCGAGCCTGGCGGAACAGGCCGTCGCGCTCGACCGGCGCGGCCCCGGCGCGACATCGCCCGCGGGTGTTTTGCTCACGATCCCGAACATGCCGGCCGCCGAGATCGCGATCAACATGCGCGCGACGGGCCCCAGCATGGCGCCCTGCACGGCGTGCTCGTCCGGCGTCACGGCGCTGGCCGTGGCGCGCGACCTGCTGACCACCGGGCAGTGCGACATCGCGGTGGCGGGCGCGACGGAGTCGATCGTCTTCCCCGTCGCGATGACCGGCTTCGCCCGTTCGCGGTCGGCGGCGGTGGCCCGGCCCGGGGACGATCCGGCGCGGTTGTGCCGGCCGTTCGCGGCGGACCGGCTGGGACTGGTCATGGGGGAGGGCGCGGCCGTCATGGTGCTGGAGCGCGAGGCGGACGCGCGGGCGCGCGGCGCGGGGCCGCGCGCGCTGCTGGCGGGCGCCGGGGCGACCACGGACGCGCACCACCCGACGAGCCCGCACCCCTCGGGCGCGGTCGCGCAGAGGGCGGTGGAGGCGGCGCTGCGGGACGCGGGCTGGCAGGCGGGCGATGTCGAGCACGTCAACGCGCACGGGACGTCGACGCCGCTGAACGACGCGACGGAGGCGGCGATGATCAGCCGGGTCTTTCCGCACCGGCCCCCGGTCACGGCGCCGAAGGGCGTGCTGGGGCACTGCATGGGGGCGGCGGGCGCGATCGAGGCGGGGCTGACCGTGCTGAGCCTCCAGCACGGGGTCGTACCACCGGTGGCGAACCTGGACGCCCCGGCGGACGAGTTCGACATCGCATGCGTGACCAAGACACCGTTGTACCGGCCGATCGAGCGTGCGGTCAGCCACTCGTTCGGCTTCGGCGGGCACAACGCGGTAGTGGCGTTGCGGCGGGCCTGACGACTGCGGGCAGTCGGCCGTTGTACGTCGCTGTCGCTGCTCCCCACGCCGCTCGCCTCTTCGGTATCCGGTGGGTCCCCCCGCCCGCCGTCCCGGCGAATCCGCAGCCTCGGCCGCGCCGCTTCCGCCGGGCCACGCGCCACCCGGCCACGCGCCACCCGGCCGCGCGCCACCCGGCCGCGCGCCCCCTGCCCGGCCACGGTCACCCGCCACCAGTCACCCGCCGCCGATCACCTGCCACCGGCCACCTGACACCGGAAGGGGGCCCGACCCCTGTCCGGCCCGTCGTCCCGTCGTCGTTTCCCTTGGTGTCCTTTTCCGTACGGTCGTCGCCGCCGTCCCCGCGCAGCGCCGCGCAGCGCCGCGCGGGGACGGCGGGCCGGCCCCGTCCCCTCACCGTGGAGGTCCGTTCATGAGCAGCCATCTGCCGCTCCGCGGGCGTACCGCCGTTGTCACCGGCGCCGCCCGTGGCATCGGCGCGCAGCTCGCCCGTACCCTCTCCGCGCGCGGCGCCCGGCTGGCGCTCGTCGGCTCGGAGGAAGCCGCGCTGGAGCGGGTCGCCGCCTCGTTGCCCGGCGAGGCGGACCACTGGCACGCCGATGTGACGGACGCGGACGCCATGACCCGTACCGCACGGCGCGTGGCCGAGCGGTTCGGGCGGGTCGACGCGGTCGTCGCCAACGCCGGGGTCGCGGCCGGCGGGCTGTTCCTGGACTCCGATCCCGGGGCGTGGCGGCGGGTGATCGAGGTCAACCTCGTCGGCAGCGCCGTCACCGCCCGCGCGTTCCTGCCGGCGCTGCTCGTCTCGCGCGGTTACTACCTGCAGATCGCCTCGCTCGCCGCCCTCGCGCCCGCGCCGATGATGTCCGCCTACTGCGCGTCGAAGGCGGGGGTGGAGTCCTTCGCCCACGCCCTGCGGACCGAGGTCGCGCACCACGGTGTACGCGTCGGGGTCGCGTACCTGAGCTGGACCGACACGGACATGGCACGGAGCGCGGAACAGGACTCGACGCTGCGCGAGTTGCGCGCCCGGCTGCCCTGGCCGGCCGACCGCACGTACCCGGTGGCCCCGGCCGTGGACCGGCTGGCCTCCGGCATCGAGCGCCGGGCCCACCACATCTACGCGCAGCCCTGGCTGCGCGCGGCCCGCCTCGTACGGGCGGCCCTCCCGACCGCCGGAGCACGCCACGCCCGCCGCCACCTGCCGGCCCTGGAACCCTGGGCGTCCGGCACGCCGACCACCCTGCTCGGCGCGTCGGCGGCGAGCGGCGCGGGCGCGGGCACCGGCGCGGGTGCCGGCTGAGCCGTTCGCCGGCGTGCGGGCAGGCACGCCACTGTCGTGTCGGCCGTTGCGTCGTGGGCGTCGGCCGGCTCGACAGGGTCCGCGGTTCGCGGGTGCCCGGGGTTCGCCGCGGTCGACGGTGGCACCCGCGTCGGGCGGTCGCCACGGTTGGCGGAGAGAAATATGATGAATCTGCGACTGTCGGACCGTCTCGGATCCTCATCGAGACCCGCGCGCACGCACATCCCCGGAGCGGTGCATGACCCGGCGTACCCCCTTTTCGTCGGCCTCTCCGTCGGCGAGCGCCGATGACCTGCTGACCACGCTCGGGCGGCTCACCGCCCAGGCGCGGCAGGGGGCCGAGCTGCACCGGGCCCGGGTGGAGCTGGCGGAGGCGTTGCAGCGCGGGATGCTGCCGGCCGAGCTGCCCGCCGCGCCGGGGCTGCGGACCCTGGCGCTGTACGCCCCCGCCCGGGACGGGCTGGACATCGGTGGCGACTGGTACGACGGGTTCGTGCTGCCCGACGGCACGCTCGGGTTCTGCGTGGGGGACGTGCAGGGACACGACGTCGAGGCCGCCGCCTTCATGGGACAGGTCCGGATCGGCCTGCGGGCGACGGCGGCGGTGGCCAGGGATCCGGGCGAGGCCCTGAGCCGGGCCAACGACCTGCTGCTGTCCGTGGGCTGTGGCCTCTTCGCGACCTGTACGTTCCTCCGCTTCGACCCCGTCACCCGGGTGCTGGAGAGCGCCCGGGCCGGCCACACGCCCGCCGTATGGGCCACCGCCGACGGCGGGGCCGGGGTCGCCGAGGACGCCGGCGGGCTGCCGCTCGGTATCGCGCCGGGCGAGAGGTACCCGGTGACGCGCCGCCGGCTGGCGGGCCGGTGGGTGCTCGTCCTGCTCACGGACGGGGTGGTCGAGGGTCCGTCCGTGCCGATCGAGGAGGGGCTGGCCCGCGTGGTACGGCTGGCCCGCGCGCAGGCGGGCGCCGGCTGCGACCTGGCCGAGCTGGCGGCCCGGGTCATGGCGGTGGCCGAGTCGACCGGGCACACGGACGACGCGGCCGTCCTGATCCTGTGCCACGACGGGGCGCCGGCCGTGCCGGCCCCTCCGGCGGCATCGGGACGACCGGAGGTGCCGCCGGTGCCGCTCACGCCGACAGGCCCGTACGGACACCTCCGGCCCGCCCGCCCCGGGTGACGCCCGTGCCCGCCAGTGCGTGTCTTGGCGTACCCGGGCGGTGACCGATGTCTGATGGTTCGTGTGGTGCGTACCGAGGAGAGCCGACGAGCGGGGCGCCTGTCCGTGGCGCTGCTCCGGATCCTCGGTGTCACCGCCGTCTACTGGGGGGCCGGCCGGCTCGGCCTGCTGAAACAGGTGACCTTCGGTGAGGCGGTCGTCACGCCGCTGTGGCCGCCCACCGGGATCGCCCTGGCCGCGCTGCTCCGGCTGGGGCCCGGCGTCTGGCCGGGTGTCACGCTCGGCGCGCTCGCCTTCGTCCGGACGCTCGGTCCGCTCAACACCGCCGACATCGGGATCGTCGCGGGCAACACCCTCGCCCCGCTCTGTGCGCTGCTGATGCTCCGGAAGGTGGCGTTCCGTACCCAGCTGGACCGGCTGCGCGACGGGGTGGCGCTGGTGTTCCTCGGAGCGTTGGGCGGGATGCTCGTCAGCGCGACGATGGGTACGGCGTCGCTGCTGCTCGGCGGCAGGCTGCCGGCGGACGCCTGGTGGCCGACCTGGTCGGCGTGGTGGGCCGGGGACGCGATGGGGGTGCTGGTCGTGACCCCGCTGCTGCTCATCCTGCCCAGGTTCCGGCCGCCCTGGAACACACGGCGGTGGCCCGAGGCCGTGGCCTTGTCCGTGGTCGCCGCCGTGGTCACCCCGGTCGCCGTGATGAGTCCGCTGGGCATGCTCTATCTGATCTTCCCGGTCCTCATCTGGGCCGCCCTGCGCTTCGAACTCGCGGGCAGCGCTCCGTACGTGCTCTTCGCGTCCGTCCTCGCGATCTCGGAGGCGACCGACAGCGTCGGCGCGTTCGAGGGCCACACGCTGGTGGAGCGGATGATCAGCCTCCAGGTCCTCAACGGCTCGGCCGCGCTGACCTCGCTGCTGCTGGCGGCGATCGTGACCGAGCAGGCGAACGTACGGCTGAGGATCCAGGAGGCGTGTGACGAACTCGCCGCCGTCGTGTGGCGGCTCGCACCGAAGGAACCCGGCACGAGCCCCGGCGCCGGCCGCGCCCCCGGTCCCGCCTCCGGACAGGCGCCTGACCCCGCCTCCGGCCGGGTGCCCGAAAAGCCCCGCCCGGGAACGACTCCAGGGCGAAGCGGTCCAGAAGGAAGACGAAGCGGCGCAGAAGGAAACGGAGAGGAAGACGGCCCATGCCCCTGACCGGAGCGATGTTCCTCGGTGCCGAGCGGCGCACCGGCACCGGCCCCGCGCTCGCCGCCGCCGACCCGCGCACCGACACCCCCCTGGAACCGGCCTACGGCTCCGCCACCCCCGACGACATCGCCCACGCGTGCGTGCTCGCGCAGCGGGCGGCCCGCTCGTACGGCGCCACCTCCCCCGAGCGGCGCGCTACCTTCCTGGAGCGGATCGCCGACCGGGTCGAGGCGCTCGGCGGTGAGCTGATCAACCGCGCGGTCGCCGAGACCGGCCTCGCCACCGGCCGGGTGACCGCCGAACGCGACCGGGCGGCGGCCCAGCTGCGGATCTTCGCCGCCGAGGTGCGGGACGGCGGCTGGGCGGAGGTACGGATCGACCGGGCGCTGCGCCACCGTTCCCCCGAGCCCCGTCCCGACCTGCGCGAACGCCATCTGGCCCTCGGCCCCGTCGCCGTGTTCGGCGCGGCCGAGTCCCCGATCGCCCGTTCCGTGGCGGGCGAGGCGACCACCGCCGCGCTCGCCGCCGGCTGTCCGGTCGTGGTCCGGCCGCCGAGTTCGCACCTGGGCACGGCCGAACTCCTCGGCTCCGCCGTCGCCGCCGCCGTGCGCCACAGCGAGCTCCCGGAGGGCGTGTTCTCGCTGGTCTTCGGCTCGGGCGCGGAGACCGGGCGGGCCCTCGTCACCGATCCCCGGATCAGGGCCGTCAGTTTCACCGGCTCGCGCGCCGGTGGAGCGGCGCTGCTGCGCACGGCCGCCGCGCGCCCCGAACCGATCCCGGTGTACGCGGAGATGACCAGCCTCAACCCGGTGTTCCTGCTGCCCGGCGCCCTGCGCGAACGGTCCGCCGAGCTGGCGGAGGCGTTCACCCGGGAACTCACGCGTGACGCGGGACAGTTCCGTACGGCTCCCGGACTGCTGGTGGCCGCCGACGGCCTGGAGCTGGCCGAGTTCCTGGTGGCCGCCCGTACCGCGCTGACCGCGTGCACCGGGGCCACCATGCTGACCCGGGGGGTCCACGCCGCGTACGAGCGCGCCACGGCGGCGCTCGCGGCGGTCGAGGACGTACGGGAAGTGGCGGCCGGTCGGCCGGGCGAGGGCGCCAACACCTGTGTGGCCAGGCTGTTCACGGTCCCTGCCGGGCGTTTCCTGGCCGAACCGGCGCTCCGGGACGGCGTGTTCGGCGCCGTCGCGACCGTGGTGACCTGCCGGGACACGGAGCAGCTGGTCGAGGTCGCGCACGCCCTCCAGGGACAGTTGACCGCGACCGTGCACCACGGCACCGGCGACCGGGACACCGCGCGCGCCCTGCTGCCGCTGCTGGAGGGCAAGGCGGGCCGGGTCGTGTACGACGGCTGGCCGACCGGGGTCGAGGTCGGTTACGCGACGGTCCACAGCGGCCCGTTCCCGGCCGCCTCCGACGCCCGTACCACCGCGATCGGCACCCTCGCCGTACGCCGCTACCTGCGCCCGGTCTGTTACCAGGACGTCCCGGCCGAGCTGCTCCCGGCCGCGCTGCACGACGACAACCCGTACGGGCTGCGCCGCCGCCTGGACGGCGCCCGCGAGCAGCGCTGACCGGGCCGCCCGGGGTGGTGCGCGCGGCCCGGGCATGGCGAGGGCCCCCTCGCGCCGCGAAGGGGCCCTCCCGCCGTGCCGCCCTCCGGCGATCCGGTCGCGATCAGTGGTGCACGGCGGTGGGGAACGCCGTCGTGGTGGGGCTGTAGTACGCCTGATAGGGGTCTTCCGGGTGCCGGCGGTGCCGCCCGGGGTGGCCCGGGTGGCCAGGGTGACCGGAGTGCCTGCTGTCGGAGAACGAGGAGCCGGCGCTGAGCCGTCCGTCGTCGGCGAGGGCCTGGACGCGCAGGAGCAGCGCGCGGAGGTCCAGGCCCAGTTCGGCGGCCACTGTCTGGAGGTCGAGCCCGGACTTCCAGCTCCACACCAGGACGGAGTCCATGCTGGGAGACCAGGCGACACCGTCCTCCGCGGCCGCCATGGGGGCCATGGACGCCATGGGGGCCATGGACGCCATGGGGGGCATCGACGGCATGGGCGCCATGGGTGTGACGGGGGCCGTCGGGGCCCCGAAGACCCCGGAGGGCGCCGTGCCGCCCGAGGTCTCCGGCGCCGTGCCGGTGCCCGCCGTGGGAGGCATGGGCGGCACCGGGGGCTGCCCCGGCTGACCCATGGGTGCGGTGGGGATCGTCAGGTGCGCGGTCGGCGGCAGCAGCGCGTCCTGCGCGGGCGGCTCCGGTCCCGGCTGAACCGTTTCGTTGCGCTGGTGCGGCAGTTGGACCTCCATCGTCAGTGCCTCGGCGAAGGGGTCATGAGTCATCTGCGGCATGTGGGGCAACTGCCCGGCTTGAGCCGCCGCCTGCGTCGCCTGCGCCACGTGCGGGGCCCGCAGCAACTCCTCGGCGACGCACCGGGCTTCCTCGCGCCCCACCGTCCGGCGCGCCACGCGCACCTCGCGCTCACCCAGGCCCAGCAGGTTCGCGACCGTACCGTCGCTGCCGACGGTGACGGCGAACGCGGCGAGCGTCCTGCTCCGTCCCACCTGAGCCTCGTCCAGCACCGCCTGCGCCTCGCGCACGCGCTCGTCACTGGCGCAGAAAGCCTCGGCCAACACGGTGTTCCGTTCCCAGAATTCTCGTGGATCCACGACCGTAACAACGTTCAACTGGCCAATGGGAACGGACCGTCGACCGCAATACACCCAAAAAGAGCAAGGGTGTAAAAATGGACAATAGGGTCGGCATTGGAGTGAAGTGTCGGGCACGCGGGCTTCCGTCCACGACCTTTTCACGGTTGTGGACGGTGGGGTGGCGGCGATCAGGCGGTCGGCTCGCTCATCAGCGGGCGCGGCCCCGGGGCGGTGGTACCCGCCGTGCCCGCCTCCTCCGCCGGCGCCGGCCCTGGTGTCGGGGACGGCTCCGGCGCTGTGCGGGACCAGCGGTTCGCGAGCACGGCGCAGACCATCAACTGCACCTGGTGGTAGAGCATCAGCGGCAGGATCACCGGTCCCGCCGTGGCCCCGAACAGCACGGCGGCCATGGGCAGTCCCGTCGCGAGGCTCTTGTTCGAGCCGCAGAACACGATGGCGATCCGGTCCTCCCGGCCGAAGCCGAGGCGCCGCGCGGCGTACGACGTGATCAGGAGCGCCAGCGTGAGCAGGATCGCGGCCAGCGTCACCAGGGTGAGCAGCCGCAGTGCGGTGAGCTGCCGCCAGACGCCCTCCTCCATGCCACGGCTGAACGCCGTGTAGACGACGAGGAGGATGGAGAGCCGGTCCAGCAGGCTCAGCGCCTTCCTGTGCCGCCCCACGAACGCCCCGATCCAGCGCCGCAGCCCCTGCCCGGCCACGAACGGAAGCAGCAACTGGCCGACGATGGCCAGCAGCCCGTCGGTCGAGAAGCTGACCGTGGACCCGATCAGCCAGGCCGCGAGCAGCGGTGTGACGATCATGCCGACGAGACTGGAGTACGTTCCGGCGCAGATGGCCGCCGGAACGTTGCCCCGGGCCGTGGAGGTGAGGGCGATGGACGACTGGATGGTCGAGGGGACGACGCAGAGGAAGAGCAGTCCGAGATACAGCTGATCGGTGAGCAGGAACGGTACGAGCCCGCCCGCCGCCATCCCCAGCAGCGGGAACAGCGCGAACGTACTGGCCCCGATGACGAGATGGAGCCGCCACCGCCGCAGGCCGTCCACCGCCTCGCGGGTGGAGAGCCGGGCCCCGTAGAGGAAGAAGAGCAGCGCGATGGCGAGGTCGGCGGCGCCGCCGACGGCCACGCCCGCGCGGCCGGTGGCGGGCAGCAGCGCGGCGAACAGGACCGTACCGAGAAGGGCGGCGACATACGGGTCGACCGCCCTGAGCACCCGGCCGGGCCAGGACATCGGCCGGAGCGGGGACGCCGGCCGGAGCGGGGACGTCATGTCTCACTCACCCTCTTCCCGTATGTGTCTCGTCTGTCTCGCGGTTTGTCTCGCGGTCTGTCTCGCGTGCGGCCCTGCCGTGTGTGCCGCCCTGTCGTGTGGTCGCTCGCGCGCTATTCGCTGCCTTCGCCCTGCCAGGGCGGATGGCCGAGCTGAGTGATCCAGCCCAGCGGGGAGGACCGGGGTGCCGGGGGCGGGGCCGTCGTGCCGGGGCACGGGCATGAACCTCCGGACGCGACGGGTCCGCCGGAGTCACGGACGTCTCCGGCGTGTACGTCGATCGCGCCGCCGCCCCCGTCGTGGTCGCTGCCCGCCGTGCCCCTGCTGCCGATCAGCGTGTTGAGCGTCCGGTCGACCTCGAGCCAGGAGTCGGCGGACGAGTTGTCGATGACGATGAGGCCCCTGTGCTGGTTGCCGGGCGGTGGCGGATCGTCGGGCTCGTCCGGCTCTTCCTCGGGCGCCGACGACACGGCCGCCGACGGCGCCGGCGTGGACGAGACGGCCGCCGACGGCGCGGGCGCGGTCGGCGCCGCCTCCGCCGGTTGCGCCGCGTCCGCCGCCTGTGCCGCACCGCCGCCGTACAGCACACCCGCGGCCGCCGCGACGCACACACGCGTCGCGGACGTCCGCGCGAGACGGGTCCCTTTGCCCGGCAACCGGTGCCGACCGGTGCCGGGGCGGAAAGGATTCGATGTCACGGAAGCGAAATTCTCCCGGTCAGACGGAAACCGGCCGACGGACTTCACGGGCTTCGGGCACATCGAGAACCTCACTGTTCTCGCGCATCCCACCGGTCTCGGGGACTTCGTGGTGCCTGCTGATGTTCTTCTCCAGCAGTTCCGTCGAACCCCGCACCCCGATCGCCCCGGTTTCCCGGGTGTCCGGCAGCCGGCCGTCCGCCATTTTCAGGTCGACCAGCGCGCCGTCGATCGCGCCGTGCGCGGCGAACAGGCACGGGGTGCTGTAAATGGCGACGTCGACGCCGAGTTCGGAGAGTTCGGTGAGGGAGAGCCGCGGTGACTTCCCGCCCGCGATCTGGTTGAACAGCAGTGGCTTGTCGCCGACGACCTTGCGGATCTTGCGGATCCAGTCCACGCTGCGGACCCCGTCGACGAGGACGACGTCCGCGTCCGTCTCCGCCAGCGCCGCCGCCCGGCGCACGATCTCGGACTCCTCCGTCGCGTCCGTACGGGCCACCACGAGCATGTCCCGCCGGCTGCTCAGCACCAGTTCGAGCTTCTCCAGGTACTCCTCCAGCGGCAGCACCAGCTTGCCGTCCGCGTGTCCGCACCTGCGCGGCCGCTTCTGGTCCTCCAGGATCACCCCGGACGCCCCGGCGCGCTCCAGCCGCTGCACCACGTGGCAGGCGACCTCCGGGTCCACGTACCCGTCGTCGATGTCCACCAGCATGTGGTGGCCGGGGAAGGCCAGCCGCAGCCGCTCGGCGAAGGCGACCATGTCCGGCCAGGCGATGAAACCGATGTCGGGAAGCCCGTAGTGCGAGGCGGCGAACCCGAATCCGGACACGAAGAAGCCGTTGTAGTGCTGAGCCGCGATGGAGGCCGAGTACATGTCGTAGATGCCGATGAGAGGGGTCGTACGGGGGGATGCGACCGCTTCTCGCAGGGCGGGGCCGTAGCGCATTGGTCTCTCCTCGTTCCGGAACCCGTGCCGACGCACGGGTTCGGACAATGTGCTGACGGAGAAAACATTTACAGAAAACCAAAGCCGAGTAAAACGACACACCGTCACTCGAATTGATCTGGCAAAGTTTCAGCAGTGTTTCTTTGTGTTCCCATTACGTGCGAAGAAAGGTTTGGCTTACCTGCGGAGGCCCGGGCCGGGGCGGCGGTGCGCTGCCTCGTCGAGCAGCCGGCGCATCGACGCGGCGGCGCGGACGGACGCGTCGGCACAGCAGTTGTTGAACATGACGTGGACGGCGTCCGCCTCGTCGGCCATGGCCCGCAGGCGCGGCACCCACTCGGCCAGTTCCTCCGGGGCGTAGGTGTGGCGGAACCGTTCCTCCTTGGTCCCCGTACCCCATGCGCCGCTCCGGCCGTGGAAGCGCGTCATCGCCAGTCGGCGCGAGGTGACGGGGGAGACCGGCGGTACGGATGTGGCGAGCGACTGCGCCATGTCCACGGCCACGGCGGTCATGTCCCGGTCCGCGAGGAACGCCGAGGTCGCGGCGAGCCGTTCCGCGCGCCACCACCCGGGGTGCCGGAACTCGACGGCGACGGGCCAGCCGGCGGTACGCTCCCGGCACCGGTCGAGGAACGCCTCCGCCCGGGGCCCGGGTGCGAGCCACGGCGGGAACTGGAAGAGGAGCGTGCCGAGCCGGCCCGTCCGGCGCAGCGGCTCCAGCGCGCCGCTGAAACGCCGCCAGATCTCGTCGAGCAGCCCGCCGTCGGTGCCGCCGGCGGTGCCGCTGTCGGCACCACCGCCGGTGCCGGCGCCGCTGTCGGCACCACCGCCGGTGCCGGTGCCGGTGCCGGTGCCAGTGCCCGTGGCGGTGCCGGCGCCCGCGGCGGCGTTCGCGTCACGGCCCGCGCCGTCCCGTCGCCCGGGCCCCGGCCGCTGCTGTCGACGAAACGCCTCGCGCAGATCGGCGGGCAGCGCTTCGGGCCGTGTCGGGTGCCCGGTGAGCAGTGAGAACGCCTTGACGTCGAAGCGGAAGCCGGGCGGTGTCCGCTCGGCCCACAGCCTGCTGTTGCGGACACTGGGCAGCGCGTAGTACGTGGCGTCGACCTCCACCACGGGGAACCGCTCGGCGTAATGACGCAGTCTCCCGGCCGCGTCGCGGCGCCCCGGCGGGTACCAGCCGGAGGCGAGCAGCGCGCGGTCCGTCCAGGAACACGTACCGACCAGGATCTCGCCCATGACCGCCCGGCTACCCGCACGGCTCCGGTGAAGTCCTTCCATCCGGACCCGTCCGCCGCCGCGTTCACGACCATCGGCCCTGTCCGCCGGTTCCCGCCGGTTCGTTCACGCCCCCCGGCCCCGTTCGCCGGTCAGGTTCGCCGGTCAGGTTCGCCGGTCCGTTCACACGCCGCCGACCAGGGGCGTCTCCTCCACCGCCGCCAGCACGGCGCCCGCGCCGTCCTCGGTTTCCATGTGACGGGCCGCCGCCTCGGCGCGGGCGCGCAGGGAGGCGTCCCGTACGGCACGGCCGACCGCGGCGGCGAGGCGCTCCTCGGCGCGGTCCGCGGCCAGGGCGGCGAAGGGAAGCGGTGCCGTGCCCGCGCCGGCCGCGACCAGCCGGGCGGCCCAGAACGGCTGGTCCGCCGTCACCGGCACCGGCACCGACGGCAACCCGGCGCGCAGGGCGGCGGCCGTCGTCCCCGCGCCGGCGTGGTGGACGACCGCCGCGAGGTGCGGGAGGAGGAGCGCGTGCGGCACGTTCCCGATCGTCAGCATGTCGTCACCGGGCGGTTCGTCGTCGGCGGACAGCCCGGCCCAGCCGGCTTGCAGGACTCCCCTGACCCCGGCCCGGCGCAGGGCCCGTACGGCTGTGCGCCCCAGCCGCTCCCCGTGGCCCGCGCCCATGCTGCCGAAGCCGATGAGGACGGGCGGCGGCCCCGAGGCGAGGAAGTCCGCCAGGCGGTCCGGCAGCCGGGCGCCGGAGGGCACGAACGGCCACCAGTTGCCGACGACCTTCAGCTCAGCGGGCCAGTCGGCGGGGCACGGCACCAGCGTCGTGCTGAATCCGTGCAGGACGGGCATGACCGTGGCCGCCCGCGCGCGCCGGATCGCCGTCGCGGACGCGTGCGGCAGGCCCAGTTCCGTACGCAGCGCCCGGACGGCGTCCGCGTACAGCCGGTCCACCACGTGCTGCGCGGCCCGGCCCGCGAGGTGGTTGCCCCG
Source organism: Streptomyces hebeiensis (assembly GCF_052983195.1). NCBI lineage: Bacteria > Bacillati > Actinomycetota > Actinomycetes > Kitasatosporales > Streptomycetaceae > Streptomyces > Streptomyces hebeiensis. The sequence continues at coordinate 3,722,315 of NZ_CM129812.1, read as the reverse complement.
TCTCCCCAGCGAACGCGCGCCGCTCACGGGCGGCGGGAAGTCCCCGGTGGGGTGGGCGGGCTGGAGGGCCACACCGAGGGCGGGGATGCCGAGTGCCTCGGAGAGCTGCCGGCCGAGCGGGGCCGTGGTGGTGGACAGGAGCAGCATTTCGGGGTCGGCCTCGGCGACCGCGCGGGCGAGGCTGGTCCCCAGCGTCCGGACGAACTCGGCGGCGGCGCGCATAAGGGCGCGGTTGCCGCTCCCGGAGACGTCCCCGCCGCCCCGGCCCGCGGCGGACCCGCCCGCCGAGGCCCGGCCGACGGCGGCCCCGCCCGCGGACCGCGGATCGGCGGGCAGCGGTATCGGGCACAGATCGGCGGAGCGCAGGAGCGAGTCGTAGGACGGGTCGGCGGCGAGCGCGACCACGTGTCCGGCCGCGCGGAGGCGGGCGGCGAGTCCGGTGTACGGGGCGATGTCCCCGTACGAACCGGCCGCCGCGATGAGGATCCTCATGACTGTCTCCCCGCGGCCGTCGTACCGTGCGCGGTCGTACGGTCCAAGGGTGTCCGTACCGTCATCCCGGCGAATTCGGACATCTGCTCGATCGAATAACCCACGTCGTCTCCCCGCCCCTGCTTCCGCCGTCCCGTTCCGTCCCCCCATTGAGCCACCCGGCCCCGAGCTCCGGACTCTCGCCCCCGGCAGTCGGCCCTGCGGTGCATCCTCACGGCGCGTGAAAGGCAACCGCTGGAGCGGCGGTCGGGGCGTACTCGCGCGGCGGCGCTACGCGGGCCGCAGCCGGTAGCCGTACGTGTAGCTGCGGCCGGCGTGCAGCAGGTACGCCTCCAACGGGGCGGCGCCCCAGGAGTTGATGCCGCCCACGCCCATCTGCCGGTGGTTGACACCGAGGACGGTCTCGGCACGCCGCGTCAGGTCGTGCGGGTGGCGGGGGCCTTCCAGGTCGAACGGCGAGTGGTGCAGGGCGCTGAACTCCAGCAGCGACGCGTCGGCCGCCGCCGAGGCATCGCCGCCGGCATCAGCGGCGTCGTCGGCGGCGGGACCGGGATCCGCGGTCACGGTCAGGCCCTCCCCCGACCGGTTGACGACGGACAGCCACCGCACGTCGGTCATGTTGCCCGTCTGCTGGGGCCGGACGTACGGCGCCATCTGGTCGTCGACCGTGGAGCGGTAACGCCCCACGAAGGCCGCGCTCTTGCGGTCCGAGTAGTTCTCGTGCGGACCGCGCCCGTACCACTCCAGCCGCTCGAACCCCGCCGGTACGGTCAGCAGCGCGCCCACCATGGGCAGGTCGGGCAGGCCCGCGGCCGCGTCGAGCGTGTGCCGTACCCGTATCTCGCCGGTGCCCAGCACCCGGAAGACGGTGTGCCAGGCGGACGCCGCGGGCGCGGTGGGGAGCGTGGCGGCGACCTCGATCAGCACCTCGCCGGGAGAGGGCTGCGAGACCTCGACGGAGGTCACGGTCCGGTCGGCGCCCGCGTCCCGCCAGGTGCGTGCCGTGGTGTGGAACTTCCGGCCGATGTCGTTGTCGGTGGGACCGCGCCAGAAGTTGGGCACGGGCCCGCCCGCGAGCAGGAGCCGGCCGCGGTGGCGGTACGAGGCGAGCGTGCCGGTCGTCTTGTCGAGGACCACGTCGAGGCCGCGCCCGCTGACCCGTACCCGGGTGTCCGACTCACTGACGGTGAGGCCGGGGGCGGCGGGTGTCGCGGAGGGCGTGGGCGTGGGCGCGGTCTCGGTCGCGGTGGAGCGCCGCCCGAGGGCGAGCTGTTCGGCGGCGACCGTGTGCCCGGCGTCGGCCCAGCGGGTCTTCCGGCGCAGGACGAAGGCGATGTCGAGCCAGTATTCGCCCCCTTGCCCGGCCGTGTCCTTGCCGGTGCCGGTGCCGGTGCCGGTGTCAGTGCCGGCTGCCGCGCCGTCGGCTGCCGCGCCGGGGCGCCCCACGGGCACGCGCACGGTGGCCGTGCCGCCCGGCGCGACCTTCGGCGCGGGCAGCGTGCCCTGCCGTACGCGCTCGCCGTCCCGGGTCAGGGTCCACCGCAACTCGTAGGCGTCCAGGCCGCTGAAGAGGTGCTTGTTGCGGATCGCAACCGCGACCTGGGAGTCCCCGGCGGACGGTTCGGCGGCGGCCGATATCCCCACCGGCTGGTACATCTTCTTTATCTCCAGCAGGCCGGGGTGGATCCGCCGGTCCGCGTCGACCAGGCCGTTGCAGCTGAAGTTCCCGTCCGTCGGGTAGCCGGGTTTCCAGTCACCGCCGTAACTCAGGTACGTCCGCTTCGGGTCGCCCGGCACCGGGAGCCGGATCGCCTGGTCGACCCAGTCCCAGACGAAGGCGCCGTGCAGGTTCGGGTAGCGCTCGAAGACGTCCCAGTACTCCTGGAGATTGCCGCCGCTGTTGCCCATGGAGTGGTTGTACTCGCACAGCAGGTACGGCTTCGGATTGCCGGACCGGCCGTACGCCTCCACGCCGGCGGGGCTGGTGTACATCTCGCTGTGGACGTCGGCGACGGCGTTCATGCCCTCGTAGTGCACCGGCCGTGAGGCGTCACGCGCGCGTGTCCAGTCGGCCATGGCCCGGAAGTTCTCGCCCTGGCCGGCCTCGTTGCCGAGCGACCAGGCGACGACGCACGGGTGGTTCTTGTCGCGCTCGACGAGCGAGCGCATCCGGTCCACGCAGGCGTCCGTCCACTCGGGCAGTGACGCCGGCACGCGGTCGCGGACCCCGTGCGTCTCCAGGTTCGCCTCGTCGATGACGTACAGACCGTACTCGTCGCAGAGTTCCGCCCAGCGGGGGTGGTTCGGGTAGTGGGAGGTCCGCACGGCGTTGATGTTGTGCCGCTTCATCAGCAGGATGTCCTCGACCATCCGCTCCTCGCGGACCGCCTGGCCGTGGTCGGGGTCGGACTCGTGGCGGTTGGTGCCGTGGAACATCAGCGGCTTCCCGTTGATGGTGTACCTGCCGGGTCCGTACTCGATCCGGCGGAAGCCCACCCGGGTCCGCTGGACGTCCACCGGTCTGCCGGAGCGGTCGGTGAGGGTGACCACGAGGGTGTAGAGGTTCGGGTCCTCGGCGGACCAGAGGGCGGGCGCGGGGACGTCGGCGGTCAGGGTGACGACGGCGTCGCCCTCCGCCTCGCCGGCGGCCGGGAAGGCGACCCGCCCGGTGAGGGGACGCCCCAGGACCCGCTTCCCCCCGGCGTCGTACAGCACCGCCTCGACCTGGTGCCCGTCCGGCCGCGCGCCGCCGCGGTCGCGTACGGTCGTCGTGACGGTCAGCACCGCGTCCCGGTAGGCGGAGTCCAGGTCGGTGCGGACGAACAGGTCCTGCACGTGCGTCGGCGGGATCGAGTAGAGGTACACGTCACGGAAGATCCCGGACAGGTCGATCATGTCCTGGTCCTCCAGCCAGCTGCCGTCGGACCAGCGGAAGACCTCGACGGCCAGCGTGTTGCGGCCGGGCCGGACGTGCGCGGTGATGTCGAACTCGGCGGGCGTGTAGCTGTCCTCGCTGTAGCCGACGCGCGTCCCGTTCACCCACACGAAGAACGCGGACTTCACGCCCTGGAAGGAGAGCAGCGTACGGCGCCCGCTCCAGTCGGCGGGCAGGGCGAAGGTACGGCGGTAGGAGCCGACGGGGTTGAACTCGCGGGGGATGTCGGGCGGTTCGGGCGTCTCGTACCCGACCCACGGGTACTTGATGTTGAGGTAGATCGGCTCGGGGTACCCCTCGATCTCCCAGTTGGAGGGGACGGGGATCCGGTCCCAGCCGCTGTCGTCGTAGTCCGGGGCGTGGAAGCCGACGGGCCGCAGCTCCGGGTTCTTCGACCAGCGGAACCGCCAATCCCCGTTGAGGGAGCGGTAGTAGGGCGATTCCTCGACCCGCCGCCCGCGCACCGCGTCGGTCACACTCCCGTACGGCACGAGCCGGGTCCGCGCCTCCTCCCGGTTGATCTGGAAGACGCGCGGCCGGGCATCCCACTCGTCCCCGGGGGCCGCGCTGCCGCCGCCGGCCCTGCCCGCGCCGACGCCGTCGGCGGCGAAGGCGCTCTTCTGCGCGGCGAAGGCCGCCCAGCCGGCGAGGGCGGTCGCGGAGACGAGGAGGGACCGCCGGCGCGGTCGTGGGGCGGCGGTGTGCTGGTCGTTGCTCGGGCACTCGGCATTCATGGGGGCTGACTCCGAACGGAAGGCAACAAGAAACCACAGCATCAGACGTGACCGCGCGTCCCACAAGACTCCGGTACGGGACACGTCCGGCCGACGGAAGTTCTTTTGCCGGCGCGGAGCGGCGGGCCGGGGCGTCGCTCAGGTCGCCGACCAGAGGCGGCGGTAGAAGTCCATACGGTGCGGGTCGGGGGCGATTCCGTAGGCGTCCAGGAGGGCGTCCTCCCAGCCGGGGCCGTAGTTGACCCCGGTGCTCCAGGTGGCCACGGCAAGGTCGGCCCAGCGGTCCGCGACACCGAGGGCGCCCATGTCCACGTGAGCGGACCACGTACCGTCCTCGTGCAGCAGCGTGTTCGGCGCGCAGGGGTCGCCGTGGCACACGACGAGGCGGTCGGCCGGCGGGGTGGCGGACAACAGGTCCGCGCTCACCTGGATGCCGGCGGCCCTGGCGCGGGCCAGCCGGTCGCCGACGGACCAGCTGAAGGGGCAGTCGGCCACGGGCAGTTGATCGTGCAGGGCCCGCAGTCCCGATCCCAGCGCGCGTACGGCCGTGGCGGGATCGGCCTTCCACCGAGGGGCGACGGCACTCTCGCCGGGGAGCCCATGGGTGACGAGCCAGGCGCCGGCGTCGTCGGCCCCGTACTCCCGTACGCGGGGTACGGAAGTGAAACGGCCGGCCCATTCGAGGCGTACCGCCTCGGCGGCCAGATCGAGCCCGGAGCCCGCCGGTGCCCACTTGGCGAACAACAGGCTCTCGCCATCGCCGTCTCTGCCACCGCTGTCTCCGCTGTCGCCGATCCGGAAGGTCAGGCCGCCCCGTTCGTTCTGCCAGACGGGGTGCGGGTCGCGCCCCTCGGCGAGGGCCGCGATGCGAGCGGGAACGCGTACGGGGGAGGCGGGTGGTCCGGAGTACGGCATGCGCGCGGGTTCTCCTTCGGATCCGGAGCGGGGCATGAGCGCATGCTTGCGTCGGCGGGCGCCGGACGCGAACCATTTTCCTCGGCGGCCCGGGCCCGGGCCTGGGCTTGAGCCGGGGTGAGACGGAGGTCGGGGCGGGGCGAAGCCGGGGTGGGACGGAGGCCGGCGCGCCTGGGCCCAGCTGAGGAGAAGTGCGGTGGCCTGACGTGGAACCGCGCCCGGCCGTGACTCACCCGTCGGCCGGCCGGCGCCCCCACGCGCGCGCCATCGCTCGCGTTCTGGCCTCGATGACGGTCATGCGCGCGGTCCGCTCGGCTGTGTCCGTGTGGGCCGCCTGACTGGTCGCCTGGCCGGGCCACTTGCGGTAGAGCAGCCCGTACTCGCGGGTGAACCAGCCTCGGCTGACGGAGTTCAGCGCGAGGAGCAGCCCGGTGTCCTCGGAGGCCGGCAGAGCCATCCAGCCGCCAAGGGCGAGCAGCAGGTCGCGGCGCATGAACAGGGTCGCCGGGTGGACCTGGGCGATGAAGTCATGGGCCCGCCAGTGCTCCAGCACCGCGCCGGGCTCGACGGGCCCCTCGTCCGGATCCTGGTCGAAGCCGGCGGTGGAGCCGTCGGGCAGCAGGTCGAGCACACGCGCCGTGGCCCAGCCGATACCGCGGTCGCCTTCGAGCACGGCCAGGTCACGGGCGAGAGCGCCTGCCGTCAACTGGTCGTCGGAGGAAGGAAGGGCGCCGCGGGTTCGTGAACAGCCGTGATGACGATGATGCGCCGACGCATCGAGGCCACCGCCTTCCTGATCGCAGGACTCGTCCCACCTCGTCCGACCACGTCTGACCCCGCCTCGCCCCGTCCCGTCTCGTCACGCCGACGGTTGACGAGGCTGCCGACGGCTCTCAGCGTACGAGCCGGCCGCGCGGTGACGACGCGGGGGATCAGGCGGCTGCTGAGCGTGTCGGAAGCGGGTCACCGTGATCACTTTTGCTATCGTCCGCCTCGCGCAAATCGCCCATAACGGGATAATTTGATCCGGCTGGTGGCCGGAAGGAGCAGGGACATGAACGACTTTTCTCGTCGCGGACTACTCAAGGCAACGGCGGTCGCCGGTGCCGGCGCGGTCGTCGTCCCGGGCGTCGCGGCCGCCCAGCCCACGGCCGCGAGCGCTGTGGCCGCCGGGGCCGAGGGCGTCGTCAGGGCAGAGGGTGCCGGGCCTGGGGGTGCGAAGTGCCCGCCGGCGAAGTTGACCGGCCGTATCGTGCGTCCCAATGATCCCGACTACGCGGAGGCGAGCCTGGGCTGGGACGAGCTGTTCGTCCACTATCCGCTGGTCATCGTCTACGTCCAGAACACCCGGGACGTGGTCAACGCCCTGACATGGGCGCGGCAGCACAACGTCGCACTGCGGGTGCGCAGCGGTGGTCACAGCCTCGAGGGCTGGTCGAACGTGGACAACGGCATCGTGATCGATGTCAGCGAGCTGAAGTCGGCGCACATCGACGCCAGGGCCCGCACGGCGACGGTCGGTGCCGGCCTCAACCAGCTGGAAGCGGTGACCACGCTCGCCGAGAAGAACTTCGCGGTGACGACGGGAACGGAAGGCAGCGTGGGCCTGGCCGGTGCCACCCTGGGCGGCGGCCTCGGGTTCTTCACCCGGTATCTGGGTATGGCCTGCGACAGCCTGATCGGCGCCGAGGTCGTCGTGGCGGAAGGCGCCGAGTGCGCCAAGGTGATCAAGGCGGACCTGAAGAACCACTCCGACCTGCTGTGGGCTCTGCGCGGCGCGGGCAACGGCAACTTCGGGATCGTCACGTCCCTCACCTACAAGGTGGCTCCGCTCAAGAGCGTCACGTACCTGCGGGCGACGTGGGACGGCCTCGGGGACCTGCACGGAGTCTTCGACAACTGGCAGCGTACGGCTCCGGTCACCGACAACCGCCTGGGCACCCAGCTCGAGGTGCACCCGAAGCAGATCCTGCTGTTCGCGGTCCTGGCGGAGGGAACGCCGGCGGAGGCGAAGAAACTGCTGGCCCCCATCCTTTCGGTCGGCCGTCCCGAGGTCACGACGCAGGTCGGCAACTGGGGCGATGTGTACGCGGGGTTCCAGGTCCCGACCGAGGACGAACCCGCGAACTGGAAGTTCTTCTCCCAGTTCACCAAGAAGCCGTTCCCGGACAAGGCGATCAGCATCATCGCCTCGTTCATGCGGGACGCGCCGACGGACGACAGCAACTTCTTCACCCAGGCCTTCGGCGGAGCGGTCAGGAAGAGCCCCCGCGGCGGTACGTCGTTCCCGCACCGCGACGCGCTCTTCTACTCCGAGCCGGGCGTCGGCTGGGGCACCCGCGGTGTACCGGGCAGCGGCGACGAACTGACCGCGCGGGCCCAGGCGTGGATCGCGGAGTTCAGCCAGGCGCTGCGGCCCTACGTGCACGGCGCCTACGTCAACGTCCCGAACATCGGCATGCAGGAGTGGGAAACCGCCTACTGGGACGGCAACTTCGACCGACTGCGCCGGATCAAGGAGAAGTACGACCCTCACAACGTCTTCCAGTACGAGCAGAGCGTCCCACCCGCCTCCTGCTGACCGACGACAACCTGGCCCCCTCCCGATCCGCTTCCGGCGAGGGGGCTCACCCCTGTCCGCTCTCCCTGAACGGACCGCTGGACGGATGCCCGGCCCGGGGCTGCCGGCCCGCCTGTGAACCGCCGGTACGACAGGAAGAACGTCAGTGGGGCGGACCGCTTTCGTGGTCCGCCCCACTGACTGGTTCAGGTCCGACCGACGCCTCGTTCAGCCGACGCACAGGACGAGCAGGCAGAGCTGCTCCCGTGGCGGCTTGGCCGGGTCGGCCGGGTCGGCGGGCGTGCTCGCCTCGGGGTTCGCGGGCGCGGTGGTGTCCGCGCCGGAGTCGTCGGCGGGCGGGGCCGAGGGCGGCGGTTCGGGTGTTGTGGTCCGCGGGGCCGGCGGTTCGGCGGCGGGCGGGACCACGTCGGCCGTCACCGGCGTGGTGCGCTGCTCCGGGCTCGCGGGCGCTGTGGAACGGGTGACAACGGCGGTGGTCTGCCGTCGGCTCTTCTCGGCGCCGCCCGCCACCGCCGTGTCGGTCTTCCGCGACGAGCCGCTGATCGCCGCGTCGTTGACCGTGGACGGGGAGGCGTCGGCGCCCGGCTCCCGTGTGTCACGGGCGCGCGGCCGCACGGATGACGAGTCGGTCTCGGTCCCGTCCACAGAGGTGGGGGCCGAGGCCGCCGGCTCCGGCGCCGAGGCCGCCTGCGCGGGGCCGGCGGACGGCCGGGACGGCAGGACGGCGAGGGTCAGGCCGCCGCCGACGAGCGCGACGGTCGAGGCGACCACGGCGCGGCGCCGCTGCTTCTTCCACCGGGCCAGCTGACGACGCCGGGCCGCGCGGCCCGGCGTCGCGGGCTCGGTACACCCGGGCCTTTCGGACAGCTCGGGGCTTTCGGGCTGTCCGGTGCCGGATGCGCCCGAGATTTCGTCCGCGGTCCCGGCCGCGGCCGCGGCCGCCGTCTCCCGCGCCGAGGTGTCCGTCATCGCGTCCTCGGCGCCGCCGAGGGGATACGACGCGGCGGTGAGGCGAAACGGCGCGGTGGCGAGGCGAGGAGCGTCGCCGCCGTCGTCACCGGCCCCTGGGGCCGGGAACTCCTGTGTGTGCCACGGCTGAGGCGGTGTCGCGGTCGTGGCCGACGCGTGGTGTGAGTCATGGCCGGGAGGGGCGATGTCGGGGGCGTACGCACCGCACCCGGGGCATACGAGGGCACCGTTGAGCGTCCGATGGCAGGAGGAGCAGTAGTCCATCCGCGATTCTTTCTGCGCTGACTGCGCTGACTGCGCTGGCTGCGCCGCCAGGGGTGCCGGCGACCTGTTCACGTTCGCATATTCGGAGTTCGCACTCGGGATCGAGTGCAAATCAACCTAACCGGGCATGCGGGAGGCCGTGCGAATTCTGTGTGCCGCTCTTGCGAAGATTGCGTCCTGCTCGTGGCCGGCGACGCGGACGGCCACATCGGCATCGTCCGTGGTGACACGCCAGGTATCCAGGGCTTGGGACCGTCAGTCGGATAAGCGTCCCTGCTGGAAGCGTCCGGCTCGGGCGGTTGTGCTCTGCGTCATTCAGGGGCCTTGACGGAGCGCTCGGCAGAGGGTGGCGCTCACCATTGCGTCCCTGCCGGTTACGGATGCGTGGGCATACGTCAGACCTCGCCGTAGAGGGTCGCCAGGTCGATCAGTCGGATGTCCGGGTCGGCCGCCGCCGCGGCGTGCGCCTTGTCGTTGAATCCGGCTCCGCTGAAGCAGATGAGTCGGGTGTTGGTGGTGTCGTAGCGGCCCGCCAGGGTGACGAGGTCGCGGATGTGCCGGAGACGTTCGATGTGCGCAGCACCCATGGTGTCGTTCCACTTGGCCTCTCCGATGGCCAGGAGCGGCGGCTTGGCACCATCCGCGATTCCGATGACCGCCACGTCGACCTCATGGCCGATGCGGGCCTTGGGGTCGTGGGCCACGCCGTGCCCGACGCGGGCGGGCAGGCCGCCGAGATGCCCGGGATCGGCATGATGGAGGGCCCAGTCCCGGCAGACCTGTTCGAAATGGGGCCCGAGGACGTTGCTGACGAAGCGTCGACGGCTGGCCTGCCACACCCGAGTCGCACTGCCGGGGCGTTCGAGCTGGTCCCAGACCGGTCGCATGATCGCGTGGTAGAAGCCGATCAGCGGTTCGGCGATGCGGTAGGTGGGCCGGTTGTCGCGGAATGCGTCTGCGTCGCGGCGCAGCAGCCCCGCGTCTTCGAGGACGTTGATGGGGTGCGCGATATCGGTGGCCTTGCGTTCCAGATAGCCGGCCATGCCCCCGCGGGTGGCGTTGCCGTCCGCGACGGCAGCCAGGACGGACAGGTACAGGGCGGTGTCACGAAGGTCGGGTTCTTCGGCCAGTAGGTAGCGGGCCTCGCGGAAAAGGGGAGTCTCGGGATTGAGGACGGTACGGACCACCCAGTCATCGAAGTCGTCCGGACCCTTGGGGGTGTCGCCGCGCGCGAACTCGCGCCGGTAAGCGGGAGTGCCGCCCACGATCGCGTTGACCTTCATGGCCAGGTGGGGGTCGGTGATGTCCCAGAACTCGGCGGCGAGGCGGTGGTCAAGTGGGCGGACCACCAGTTCCAGTCCCGCCCGTCCACGCAGCGGGGCATTGCCTGACAGCAGCCGCCCCATGAAGGACAGCGCCGAGCCACACAGCAAGAGCCGGGTGCGGGAGGCGGTGCGCTGGTCACGCAGCGGCCGCAGCGCCTCCTGGATGATCGAGGGAAGCTCAGGGTTGGCCTTGGCGAGGTAGGGAAACTCGTCGATCACGACAGGGACGGGCCGCTCGGAGCCGAGCGCGAGAAGCGCGTCGACCGCCTCCGACCAGTTGACGAAGTGGAACGGGACGGCGGGGCGGACATGGGCGGTCAGCGCGGTGCTGATCCGCCGTAGCGACTCGGCATCGGCGGCCTCGGTCGCACCGAAATAGAACCCTCCGGTGGCACGGCAGGCGGCATCCAGCAGGAACGTCTTGCCTTGGCGGCGACGCCCAGAGACCACGCCAAGGGTTGCTCCCGGCTGAGGATCGGTGATGAACCGGCTCAGCGCCGACCACTCGTGATCCCGGTCGAACATCTCGGCAGGCTTGTCCACGCTTCACCCCCAGAGATAGAAGTACGACTCCATAAACTGTACTCCTATCTCTTTTTGCAGGGTGCGATGCTGGCGGGGTGCACTCGGCGCCTGCCAACGACTCTGCGCTGCGCACTGGAATGTCGCTAATGTCGGAAATGAGCGATACTGGAACTGAGGTCAATGCAGAAGACCCCGGCCGCTGAGCGGTCCGGGGTCTTCGTTCGCCTGTACAGGCGTCTGCGGAGGATACGAGATTCGAACTCGTGAGGGGTTGCCCCCAACACGCTTTCCAAGCGTGCGCCCTAGGCCTCTAGGCGAATCCTCCGCCGCAAACAATACAAGACGTTGAGGAGTGCTAGCGAACTCGTTCCCAGGTGCCGGCATCGGGTACTGTGGGCGCAGCCCCTCACGTGGCGCTATCTGACTGAACTCCCCCAGGGCCGGAAGGCAGCAAGGGTAGGTCGGCTCTGGCGGGTGCGTGGGGGGCGCTTGCGTGTGCGGGCGGGGAGCGGGGGGGCGGAGGGGCGGTGTGTTGTCGTAGGGGGCCGATATCGTCGTAGGTGTGTCGTCCCTTGCGCTGTACCGCCGCTACCGCCCCGAGTCCTTCGCCGAGGTCATTGGCCAGGAGCATGTCACCGACCCGCTCCAGCAGGCCCTGCGGAACAACCGGGTCAATCACGCCTACCTGTTCAGCGGGCCGCGGGGCTGTGGGAAGACGACCAGTGCGCGCATCCTCGCGCGGTGTCTGAACTGTGAGCAGGGGCCCACGCCCTCACCGTGCGGGGAGTGCCAGTCCTGCCGGGACCTCGCGCGGAACGGGCCGGGGTCGATCGACGTCATCGAGATCGACGCCGCGTCGCACGGAGGCGTGGACGACGCCCGTGATCTCCGGGAGAAGGCGTTCTTCGGGCCCGCGAGCAGCCGGTACAAGATCTACATCATCGACGAGGCGCACATGGTCACCTCGGCGGGGTTCAACGCCCTGCTGAAGGTGGTGGAGGAGCCGCCCGAGCATCTCAAGTTCATCTTCGCGACGACCGAGCCGGAGAAGGTCATCGGCACGATCCGGTCGCGTACGCACCACTACCCCTTCCGGCTCGTGCCGCCCGGGACACTGCGGGACTATCTCGGCGAGGTGTGCGGCAAGGAGCGGATCCCCGTCGAGGACGGGGTCCTGCCGCTGGTCGTACGGGCCGGGGGCGGCTCGGTGCGGGACTCGATGTCCGTCATGGACCAGCTGCTCGCGGGCGCGGCCGAGGACGGTGTGACGTATGCCATGGCCACGGCCCTGCTCGGTTATACGGACGGCTCCCTGCTCGATTCCGTCGTCGACGCTTTCGCGGCGGGCGACGGGGCCGCGGCGTTCGAGGTGGTGGACCGGGTCATCGAGGGGGGCAACGATCCCCGGCGCTTTGTCGCCGACCTGCTGGAGCGCCTCCGTGACCTGGTCATTCTCGCCGCCGTGCCGGACGCCGGGGAGAAGGGGCTGATCGACGCCCCGGCCGATGTCGTCGAGCGCATGCAGGCGCAGGCATCGGTCTTCGGGGCCGCGGAGCTCAGTCGGGCGGCCGATCTGGTCAATACCGGGTTGACGGAGATGCGGGGTGCCACCTCGCCCCGGCTCCAGCTGGAGCTGATCTGCGCGCGCGTCCTGTTGCCCGCCGCGTTCGACGACGAGCGTTCGGTCCGGGCGAGGCTCGACCGGCTGGAGCGCGGGGCGGCCGCGGCCGCGTCGGTCGCGGGCGCCGCGTTCACGGCCGGACCTGGGCAGGGCCCCCCGGCGGGGTACGTACCGGAGCCCGGCGGGCACGCTCCCGTACCGCCGGCCACGTCGGCTCCCGCTCCGGCGGTTCCCGGTCCCGCGGCTTCCGGCCCCCCTCCGGCCCCGGTGCCCCCGGCTCCGGCGCAGGCTCCTTCCGCGCCGGCCACGCAGCCGACGCAGTCCGCACCGCAGTCCGCACCGGAGCCCGCGGCCGAGCGGCAGCGGCCCGGGGCGTGGCCAGGCGCCGCCGGAGCGGAGGGCGGCCGTCGGCCCGGCGGCTGGCCCACCGCCTCGCCACCCGGTCAGGGCACGGCCCCCACCCGGCCGGCGGCCGCCATCCCGCAGTCCGGTGGCGCGCCCGCCGGCGCGCCGGGGCAGGGGCCGGAGCCGGGCATGGCCCAGGGCGCCGGGCAGGTGCGCAACATGTGGCCGGACATCCTGGAGGCCGTCAAGAACCGCCGCCGCTTCACCTGGATCCTGCTCAGCCAGAACGCGCAGGTCGCGGGCTTCGACGGGACGACGCTCCAGCTCGGCTTCATCAACGCCGGCGCCCGTGACAACTTCACCAGCAGCGGCAGCGAGGAGGTGCTCCGCCAGGCCCTCGCCGAGCAGTTCCACGTCCAGTGGAAGATCGAGGCGATCATCGACCCGTCCGGCGGGTCCGCCCCGCCGTCCGCCCCTGGTGGAGGCGGTGGTTACGGCGGTGGCGGTGGCGCTGGTGGCGGCTACGGAAACGGTGGCTACGGCAACGCCGGCGGCGGCCACGGAAGCAGCGGTGGCGGATTCGGAGGCGCGGGCACGGGCTCGGCCGCCGGTGGCGGATCCGGCGGAGGCGGCTACGGAGCCCCCGCGCCCGGCGGTGGCAATGGTGGCCCCGGCTCCCGCCCCCCGGCCGGTGACGCGCCCACGGCGCCGGCCCCGTTCCAGTCGTCGTCCTCGTCCGCGTCGCAACGGCCCGGCACCGCCGCCCCCGGCTCCTCCTCCTCCGCCCCGCCCTCGGCCGAGCCGGCCCAGGGGGACAGACCCGCCTCGCCTCCGCCGCGGCCCTCGGTGTCGCTGGAGGACGACATTCCGGAGGAGGACGATCCGGACCTGGTCGACTCCGCCCTCTCCGGCCACGACCTCATCGTCCGCGAGCTCGGCGCCACGGTGGTGGAGGAATATACGAACGAATGACGGCGCCTCACCTGTGGTCCCGTCCAAGCTCCGCGCGGGCCCGCACGCGGCCGGGCGCGCCTTCCGGGCTAGGCTGCCTCCCGTGAAGGTCCTTGTCATCGGTGGCGGCGCCCGCGAACACGCCCTGTGCCGCTCTCTCTCCCTCGACCCCGACGTCACCGCTCTGCACTGCGCGCCCGGCAACGCCGGGATCGCCGAGGTGGCGGAGCTGCATCCGGTGGACGCGCTGGACGGTACGGCCGTGGCCCGGCTCGCCACCGAGCTGGCGGCCGAGCTGGTCGTGGTCGGCCCCGAGGCGCCGCTGGTGGCCGGGGTGGCCGATGCCGTACGCGACGCGGGCATCCCGTGCTTCGGCCCGTCGCGCGAGGCCGCCGAGCTGGAGGGTTCCAAGGCGTTCGCCAAGGACGTGATGGCGGCGGCGAACGTGCCGACGGCGCGTAGCTACGTCTGCACCACCCCCCAGCAGATCGATGACGCGCTGGACGCGTTCGGCCCGCCGTACGTCGTCAAGGACGACGGGCTCGCGGCAGGCAAGGGCGTGGTCGTCACCGAGGACCGCGCCGCCGCCCGTGAGCACGCGCTCGCCTGCGGCCGGGTGGTCGTCGAGGAGTTCCTGGACGGCCCCGAGGTCTCGCTCTTCGCCATCACCGACGGCGAGACGGTCCTCCCGCTCCAGCCCGCGCAGGACTTCAAGCGCGCGCTCGACAACGACGAGGGGCCCAATACGGGCGGTATGGGTGCGTACTCCCCGCTGCCCTGGGCCGATCCCAAGCTGGTGGCGGAGGTCCTGGACACGGTCCTCCAGCCCACCGTCGACGAACTGCGCCGCCGTGGCACCCCCTTCGCCGGGCTCCTGTACGCGGGTCTCGCGATCACCGGCCGGGGGGTACGGGTCATCGAGTTCAACGCCCGCTTCGGCGACCCGGAGACCCAGGTGGTCCTGGCCCGGCTCAAGACCCCGCTCGCCGCCGTCCTGCTGGGCGCGGCCAACGGCACGCTGGCCGATCTGCCGCCGCTGGCGTGGCGTGACGACGCCGCCGTCACGGTGGTCGTCGCCTCGCACAACTATCCGGGCACCCCGCGCACGGGCGACCTCGTCGAAGGACTGGACGAGATCGCCGCACAGGACGCCCCGGAGGCGTACGTCCTGCACGCCGGGACCCGGCTGGACGGCGGCAGGGTCGTCAGTTCCGGCGGCCGGGTGCTCTCGGTGACGGCGACGGGCCAGGACCTGAAGCAGGCGCGAGAGCGCGCGTACACCGCGCTCGGGCGCGTCCGCCTGGCGGACTCCCAGCACCGTACGGACATCGCCCGCGCGGCGGCGGAAGGCTGAGCGGGGCGGTACGGGCGGGGCGGTGCCCGGGCGGGTACGTCTGTCCGAATCCGGGCGGGGGTCCCTCCACGCCTTGGACCCGCCCTCCCCGCTTCCCCGCGCTTCTGCCGGTCCAGCCTGTTCTCTGTCGTTGCTGTCGTTGCTGTCGTTGCTGCCGTTTCGGCCGGTCTGCCGGTCCCTCCGGTCCGCCGCCCGGTTCTCTGTGCCGACCGCGCGGTCAGGGGGCGGCAGCCCGATGGGCGTACGTCAGCAGCTTTACCCAGAGCCATTCCATCGAGTGACGAACAGGCCATCTGGGTGACGCGCTTCAGGGCCCGAACTAGGGTCGGCGCATGCGTTCCGGCACTTGGCTCACCGACATTGCGATGTCAGTGGCGGGTGCCACTCTGGGGGAGTGAGCAACGCAGCCGCACGGGCCACTGGGCAGAGGGGGTGAGGGTCCGACCATGTCCGCTTCCGCTATCGGGGACGAGCTGGGCGCGCGGGGCGCCCGTGTCCGGGCGCTCGCCGTGCTGCGCGTGCGCAGCAGGGCGCTGGCCGTCGCTCTCCTGCCCGCCGCAGTCGCGGTCGTCCTGCTGGTCGGTGGGGCCACGGGCAGGCTGAGCGGCGCGGGCTGGGGCACCGCCCGCTGGGCCGTGACCGGGTTCGCGGTGGCCGTGCTGCTCGTCGCCGGGGCCGTCGCCGCCGTGATCGCCCGCGCCAGACCGGCCCTGAGCCCCACGGTCGGAGTCACGGAACAGGCGGCCCCCGATCTGTACCGGCTGGTCCATGATCTCGCCGAGCGGCTCGACGTACCCGCCCCCTCCGCCATAGCCCTCACACCGGACTGCGACAGCTGGCTGGAGGACCGTACCCACCCGGCGTACGGACCCGAGCGCGACCGAGGGCCGGATACGGGTAAGGGCACGGGCGTGGGCGGGGAGAGCCGGCGGCAGCGGGCGCGTGGCGTCGGCGGCGGTTTCCGGCTCGGTCGTGGGCTTCGTGGTCGTGAGGAAGAGCGGTCGGCGCCCGCCGCGCCCGTCCTCGTGATCGGTTCGCCCTTCCTGTGGTGGATGCGCGTCGCCGAGCTGCGAGCCGTGCTCGCCCCGGTCGTCGCCGGCACGGGCCCTTCGGCGCACCCCGACATAGCCGCCGCCCGCCGCTTCGTCCGCGGTCTGGACGCGGCGGTCGCAGCCGCGGCCCGCCCCGGCAACGGTCCGGTACGGAGACTGGCGCTCGGCTTCGTCGGCCGTGTCGCACGGGTGTTGCTGCGCGGCTGCGGCGAGCATGCCTCGCTGATGGAACGGGGCGTCGCGGCGGCCGCCTCCGAGCGTGCCCTGGCGGTGGACTACGGCCTGCGGATCCTCGCGCAGGAGCAGGTGGGGCTGGCCTACGCGGGCTGGGACCGGCTGCTGACCCGCGTGGCCCTGCCCGCCTGGCGCATGGGCCGCTGGCCGTCGCGCCTGGACGCCGGAGTGGTCTCAGCCCTCACGGAGCTCTCCCGGCGCGACCGGCTGGCCGAGGGGTTCGCCTCCCGGCTCGGCGAGCGGCCCGCCTGCGATCTGCTCGAGGAGCCCGGTGTGGTGGACGAGGCGGCCTCGCTGCTGGCCGCACGGCTGTTCCACGGCGGGCCGGCGGACGCCGGTCCGGACTGGTCGCCGGTGGACTGGCAGCAGTATCCGGAAGAGGTCGTCGACCGTAAGTGGCGTACGGAAGCGGCGAGATTGCACCGGGTCCTGGACGGCATGGCGGTACGGCCCGCACCCGGCTCCGTCGGCTCCGTCGACTCTTCCGGTTCTGTGGTCCCTTCCGGTTCCTCCGTGCCCTCCCGCTCGGTCGGATCCTCCGGTTTCCCCGGCTCCTCCGTCCCCTCCGGTGCCGCGCCGGGGGACGGCCCTCGGCCGAGGCCGGGGTTCGCTCCGGGTGCCGAGCCCACGCCGGCCCCCGGGCCCACCCTGGCCCGGGTCATGGACCATCTCTCGGGCCAGGACGGCCCGGCGGTCGAGGCCGGTGACGCCCTGGCCGCCGGGATCAGTGCCGAGCTGGCCCGGGAGGAGGCCGCTGCGCCGCGTATCCCGGCCGAGGCGGCGGGCGGGGCGCTGGTCCACTGGGGCGCGGACCCGCTGCCGCTGTTCCCGCTCCAGCCGCCCCGTACGGGCCGTGACCTGCTGGCCGACCATGTGACGGCCATGGTCTGCTGCTCCGCCGTGGACACGGCGGGCGCGGCCCCGGGCCTGGACTGGCTCGACGGCCCGACCCTGCTGGTCGACGGCGAGCGCCGGGCGGACCTGGGCGCCCGGGTTCTCAGCCTGGTCGAAGGCGGCGACGCGGAGCCGCTCCGTGCCTGGCTGACGGCGCTGGGGGTACGGGCGGAGAAGCCGGTACGGCTGGTCTGAGTGCCTGGACGCCTGAGTGGCTGAGCTGAGTGGTTGAGTGGCTGGGCGAGTCTGAGCGGCTGGAGTGCCCGAGCGCCTGAGCGGCTGAGCCGTAGCCGGGTGCGTACGGCCTCGGGGCCGTACGCCGTGCCGCGTCCGTGCAGACCCGGCTCGCACGCGGGGGCCAGGAGTCCTGAGTCCGGCAGCGCGGTCGAGTGGCGAGTGCGCTCCCATTCACCGCACACTCCCTGCTCGTGCGCATGCCGTACCGCGACCGGACAGCCCACATCCATGTCCAGCCCCCGCCCCTGCCGGTGTACGTCAACGCCTACGTCAACCGCCCCATGCGGCGTCCCCTCATGGGCCCGCTCCGGTTCCCCGTCGACAGCCGACGGACTCGGCCGCGCTCCCCACCTGACGCCCGCGCTCCCCCTGCGGACGCCGCTGCGCCCCTCCGTACACCCCGCGCTACCCGCAACGCCACATTGCCCCGTACCGCGTCGCACATCCGGAGTAGGCCGTTCCACTAACGTCAATTCGCGACGAACGGTGACGGCGCGCAAGCGTTATGTGATGTGCTGGAGGTGAACGCCGACCTTCGGGGTGACATCGGGGTGGCGTCGGGGCGGCCCGAGCCGTCGGGCACGGAAGAGGGGATGCCTTCGGAGCGTGCCCCGGCCGGACGAGCGGCTGGGCCCTGGCCACGCCGTGGTCCTCTCCCGGACGTATCCCCGTCGTATCCGATCGTGTCACCGGCGCGTCGGCGCTCGTCACGAAGCACACGTCAACGACCGTGCCACCAAGAGGCGCGGGAGCTCGGAGGAGGGGCGCACGATGGGGGCGGACCATATCCGGCGATGGGAATCGGGCGCACTCGCCCACGCGGTCACCGACCCCTTCGGGCAGGGGCCACTGCCCTGGTTGCGGGGCAGCGAGACCTACTTCGACGACACCGGTCAGGTGGTTCCCTGGTACGCCGAGCCCCACATGGGCAGCGCTTTCAGCGGCGTCGGCGGTGTCGGCGGCGGGTTCGGCGGCGGCGCCGGTGCCCGCGGGCCGGGCCACGGCAACAGCGCGAACAGCGCGAATGGCGCGAATGGCGCGAATGGCGCGAATGGCGCGAGGGCCGCGAGCGACGCGAGCGATCCGGCCGACGAGAACGAGGGCGCGGGCAGCGCCACCGGCTGCGGCCCCGGCGTACCGGGCCGCATGGGCGGCTCGGGCAGCGTGGGCGGCGTCGGTGGTCCGGGGCATGTCCGGGCCGACGGCAGCAGCGGTGGCGCCCGCACGGCCGACGACGTCCACTGCCAGATCAAGGGCTTCGCGTCCGCCGGCGCCGTCGCGCCCGGCGAGGCGATCGACTTCCACATCACCGTCGACCCGCCCCAGCAGTACTCCGTGGACATCTACCGGATCGGGCACTACGGCGGCGACGGCGCGTTCAAGATAACCACCAGCCCCCGACTCCCCGGCATCGTCCAGCCCCCGCCGCTCGCGGCCGACCGTACCGTCTCCTGCCACCACTGGTGGCTGTCCTGGCGGCTCCAGGTTCCGTCGTACTGGACGCTCGGTGCCTATGTGGCCGTTCTGACCACCGCCGACGGCCACCGTTCCCACGTCCCCTTCACCGTGCGCGACGACCGCGCCGCCGACCTGCTCCTCCTGCTCCCCGACGTCACCTGGCAGGCGTACAACCTCTATCCCGAGGACGGCCGCACCGGCGCCAGCCTCTACCACGCCTGGGACGCGGAGGGTCGTCTCCTCGGCGAACAGGACGCGGCGACCACGGTCTCCTTCGACCGCCCCTACGCGGGCGCCGGCCTGCCGCTGCACGTCGGGCACGCCTACGACTTCATCCGCTGGGCCGAGCGGTACGGCTACGACCTCGCCTATGCCGACGCCCGCGACCTGCACGCCGGCCGTATCGACCCCACCCGCTACCGGGGCCTGATCTTCCCCGGCCACGACGAGTACTGGTCCGTCCCCATGCGCCGCACCGTCGAGCGGGCGCGTGACAACGGCACGTCACTGGTCTTCCTGTCCGCGAACACCATGTACTGGCAGGTGGAGCTGTCCCCGTCGGCCTCCGGTGTGCCCGACCGCCTCCTCACCTGCCGCAAGAGGCGTGGCCCCGGCCGCTCCGCCCTCTGGCGCGAGCGGGACCGGCCGGAGCAGGAGGTGCTCGGCATCCAGTACGCGGGCCGGGTCCCCGAGCCGCACCCCCTGGTCGTGCGGAACGCCGGCCACTGGCTCTGGGAGGCGACCGGCGCGGGCGAGGGCGACGCGATCGACGGACTCGTCGCCGGTGAGGCCGACCGCTACTTCCCGCGCACCGCCCTGCCCGAGCACCAGGACCGGATCCTGCTCGCCCACTCCCCGTACCGCGACAGCGAGAACGCCCGCTGTCACCAGGAGACCTCGCTCTACCGCGCCCCCTCCGGAGCGCTCGTCTTCGCCTCCGGGACCTTCGCCTGGTCCCCGGCGCTCGACCGGCCGGGGCATGTCGACGCCCGCGTCCAACGCGCGACGGCCAACCTCCTGGACCGTATCTGCAAGCGGGACTGAGGACAGAGGACAGAGGACAGAGGACAACAGGACAGAGAGAAGACTCTGCCCCACTGCCCCGCTCACGTGGGGCAGCGGGGAGCCTCCACGGCAAGGAGCGGCCGCCCCGCTCCCACCCCTCGGAGCCGCCCCTTCCGGCATACGGGAGAATCGACGCGATCTCTCAGATCGGACAGAGCCACCGGGAGGAACCGTGTCCGGATTCGTAGAAAAGCCCGAACCCCTTCAGGTGCCGGGTCTGGTGCACCTCCACACCGGCAAGGTGCGCGATCTGTACCGCGACGAAGCCGGCGCCCTCGTCATGGTCGCCAGCGACCGCATGTCCGCGTTCGACTGGGTCCTGCCGACCGAGATCCCGGACAAGGGCCGGGTCCTCACCCAGCTCTCGCTCTGGTGGTTCGAGCGGCTGGAGGACCTGGTCCCCCACCACGTGATCTCCACCGACCTGCCCGCCGGCGCTCCCGCCGACTGGGCCGGCCGTACGCTCGTCTGCCGACCGCTGCGCATGGTCCCCGTGGAGTGCGTCGCGCGCGGCTACCTGGCCGGCTCCGGCCTCGCGGAGTACGAGCAGACCCGTACCGTCTGCGGGCTGGCGCTGCCCGAGGGGCTCGTCGACGGCTCCGAGCTTCCCGCCCCGATCTTCACGCCCGCCACCAAGGCCGCCGTCGGCGACCACGACGAGAACGTGTCGTACGAGGAGGTGGCCCGTCAGGTCGGCGCGGAGACCGCGGCCCGGCTGCGGCGTACGACGCTCGACGTGTACGCGCGGGCCCGGGACGTCGCCCGGGACCGCGGCATCGTCCTCGCCGACACCAAGTTCGAATTCGGGTTCGACGCCGACGAGCGGCTGGTGATCGCGGACGAGGTGCTCACGCCCGACTCCTCCCGGTTCTGGCCGGCCGACGGCTGGGAGCCGGGCCGTGCGCAGCCTTCGTACGACAAGCAGTACGTACGCGACTGGCTGACCTCGCCCGCCTCCGGCTGGGACCGGGCGAGCGAGCAGCCGCCTCCGCCGCTGCCGCGGGAGGTCGTCGACGCGACCCGGACGCGGTACCTGGAGGCGTACGAGCACCTGACCGGCACCGCCTGGGAGTGAGCGGGCGGCCACGGGGGCAGCCGCGGATTCCGGCGCGTACGTGGTTCCCGGCGGGCACGGCGGGTACGAGGAAGGGCCCCGGTCGCTCCGACCGGGGCCCTTCCTCGTACTGCTGGGTGATGCTGTTACTTCACCTGAGCGGACGACCAGGTTCGAACTGGCGACCTCAACCTTGGCAAGGTTGCGCTCTACCAACTGAGCTACGTCCGCTTGCGCCGTGGCGTGGGACCAACTATACCCAACCGCGGCGCCGGGCGAGACGCACTGCCGTATGCCGGTTCTCGGCACCCAGTTTCGTCGCGGCCGACGACAGGTAGTTGCGTACGGTCCCCGGCGAGAGCGAGGCCCGCTCCGCGATCTCCGCGATCGGAGCGCCGTCCGCCGCCAACTCCAGCACCTCGGCCTCGCGCGCGGTCAGGGGCGAGTCCCCGGCGGAGATCGCGTCGGCGGCCAACTCCGGGTCGACATAGCGGTTGCCCGCGTGGACGGTACGGATGATCTCGGCGAGCTGCCGGGCGCTGACGGTCTTGGGCACGAATCCGCGCACGCCCGCCGCCAGCGCCCGTTTGAGATGGCCGGGACGGCCGTGGCTGGTCACGATCATCGTCCGGCAGCCAGGCAGTTCGGTGCGGAGGGATGTGGCGACCTTCACACCGTCAGCGCCGGGCATCTGGAGATCGAGTACGGCGACGTCGGGCCGGTGGGCGCGTGCCATGGCCAGTGCCTCGGGGCCGGAGCCCGCCTCGGCGACGACGACCAGGTCGTCCTCCAGGGCGAGGAGGGCGGCGAGGGCGCCCCGGATCAGATGCTCGTCGTCGGCGAGCAGGACGCGCACGGGCGGGGTGGTGCCCGGCGCCGACGCGGACTCGGGCGCGGGCGCCGCCCCGGGGCCGGGTACGGAGACGGGCACGGCTGCCGGTCCGGAGCCGGACGCCGACACGGACGCGGGCTCGGGCTCGGGTAGGGGTACGGGTGCCGATGTCATGCGGTGGCGACCTCCTCACCGGTGCCGGGGGCCACGGAGGGTACGGCGGCGCCCCCGCCATCGCCGTCACCGCCGCTCCAGGTCCGGGACGCCGTTCCGGTACGGCCCGGCCGGGCCGAGTCCCCGCGGACCGCGGCCATCGGGGCCGTACGGTTCGCTTCCGTGCCGGGCATGCCCGCATCGGCACCGACGCCACCGACGCCCTCGACGCCACCGGCACTCGTGCCCGGCCCCGCACCACCCGTCCCGGCCACGGCCAGCGGGATCCGGGCCGTCAGGCGGAAGCGGTCACCGGTCGCGCGGCCGGCCTCCAGCGTGCCGTCGAGGGCCGCCAGGCGTTCCCGCAGGCCGGTCAGGCCGGAGCCCTTCCGCGGCGTGGCCGCGGGTTCGGACCCGTGCGAGGGCCCGGCCGCTTTCCCCTTGCCGTCACCCTCGTCCCTCTCGTCCGCCGCCGGTACGCCGTCGTTCTCGACCACCAGGACCGCCGCCCCGTCGCCGCGTTCCCCCGCCCCCGGCACGGCGAGCCGTACGGTGCACCGCCGCGCGTCCCCGTGCCGCAGGACGTTCGTCGTCGCCTCCCGCACGACCCATCCCAGTGCCGACTGCACCTCGGCCGCGAGGCCCGTACCGTCATCGCCCTCGACCCGGCAGTCGATGCCCGCCGCCGCCAACACCCCACGTGCTCCTTCCAGTTCCATGTGCAGGTTCGCGTCGCGATAGCCCCGTACGACGTCCCGCACCTCCCGCTGAGACTCACGCGCGATCCGCTGCACGTCGCTCATCTGGGCCACCGCCTCCGGCCTGCCCCGCTCGGCGAGCTGCACCGCCAGTTCGCTCTTGAGCGCGATCACCGCGAGGTTGCGGCCCATCACGTCGTGCATGTCCCGCCCGAAGCGCAGCCGTTCCTCCGCGACGGCCAGCCGCGTGTGCAGCTCGCGCGCCCGGTCCAGCTCCCAGACGACGTCCACGAGCCAGGCCGAGAAGACATAGCTCACGACGAGCACCGAGCCCATGGCGAGGACGCCGACGGCGTTCAGGCCGGCCTGTCCCCAGCCCGCCCCGAGCAGCAAGGTCACGACCGCCAGTCCGGCCGCCGCGCCGAGCACCGCGTACGTCCGGTGGACGGTCGTCCGCAGTGTCAGCGAGATCCCCGCCAGCCCGAAGCCGATGAGGAACATCAGAAGCACGCCGAATTCCGACTTGGGCACCTGGTCCGCGATGCGCAGCACCAGCAGGGCGAAGACGCCCGCGGCGGACAGCACGGCCATCCCCACGGTCAGCCGGACGGGCCGCTCACGGCGGCCCAGCCGCCAGTCCAGTGCCCGGTTCGCGAGCAGGCCCCCCAGCACGGAATGGGCGAGGACCAACAGGAACAGCCAGCGTTCGGCCGGACTCGCGGACTCGAAGAGCAGGGAGGTGGTGACCGCTCCGCTCTCGACGCCCGCGAAGGCCGTGAACGTCGCGCGGGTGTACTGCTCCACCCGGGCCGGCTTGCTCTTGTTCCCGCTCCCGTGTTTGCTCCTGGCCCGGTGGCCGGCCTCGGCGGCCCGTCGGCAGGTCCGCCGCCAACCTTCCACCGGCCCGGTCCGCCCGGTCCGCCCGGTCATCGTGCTCTCCCGTTCTCCTCGTCGTGGGTCGGTCGTGCTCGCACGGCCGGCATGGCCCGCGTCACGCAGGCGTCAGCCGGACCCGAATCCCCGGGTCCCGAATCCCTGGTTCTCCGGGCCCCCGGGCCCCCGAGACCCCGCGCCTGGTGCCACATGGCTCAGCGGCGGGGCTCCCAGCGGAACCACCGACGTACAGCAAACACGCCGAGCACCGTCCAGGCCAGCGCGGTCAGGGCCGCTCCCAGCACGTCGTACGCCTCGATCCCGCCGACCCAGCCCGCGCGGATCAGCGTCATGACGCCGGAAAGCGGGAGCAGTTCGAACACGGAGGCGACCTTCTCCGGCAGCACGTCCAGGGGGACGAACAGCCCCGAGCCGAGCACCGAGATCAGGAACAACGGCATGATGGTGATCTGCGCGCTCTCCACCGTGCGTGTGACGGCGGAGGTCGCCGCGGCCAGCGCCGCGAGCAGGGCCGTACCGATCAGCAGGCCGGCGATCAGCAGTTCGGGTCGGCGCGGGGCGCTCACGTCGAGGAACAGGCTGCCCGCCGTCACCAGCAGCGCGCACTGGACGAGGGTGACCGTGGCCGCCGGCAGGGCGGTACCGGTGAGGATTTCCGCGTCGGAGGCCTCGCCCGTGCGCAGCCGTTTGAGGACGAGGTCCTCGCGGCGGGCGGTGTACGCGGCGGCGAGGTTCGAGTACACCGCCATGATCAGTACCGTTCCGAGGCCTCCGATCAGCGCCGCCTCGACCATGCTCAGTCCGCTCTTGCCGAGGTCGATCCGGTCGAGCGACACCTTGCTGCCCGCGATCGTGGCCACCGGTACGAACAGAGCGGAGAACAGCGCCGTCTTGTTCCGCAGGAGCAGCGTGAACTCGGCGCGGCCGAGCGCCGCGAGACGTCCCGACGGCGTGCTCGTACGGGGCGTTGCCGCGTCCGTGTCCGTTTTCCGGCCGGGCCTGCCTGGCGTGCCGGGCCTGCCACCGGGTCCGTCGCCGGCCCGCCTTTCCGTATCGCCGGTCACAACAGCCCCCGTGCTCATCCGTGTCCCTGTCTCTTCCGCCATTCCCATCCCCGTCGCCATCTCTGTCCCCGTTCCCGTGCCCGTCACCGTCACCGTCTCCGTCGGTGTTCTCCTCACGCCGCTTCCGCCGCTTCCGCGTGTTCCGTCGCGATGTCGAGGAACGCCTCTTCGAGCGAGGCCGACCGTGCGTCCAGCGCCCCCAGGTTCACGTCCGACTCCGCGGCCCACCGCAGCAGTTCGCCCAGATCCCGCTGGAGTTCCCGGGTCCTGATCTCCACCCGCTGCCCGTCGGCCGCCGCACGCAGTGACAGCGGCAGCCGGCCGGCGGGGACGTGCGGCGGCAGCGTGAAGCGGATATGGGACGGGCGCGCGGTGGTCACCTCGGCCGGGGTGCCGGAGACCACGATCTTTCCCCGGTGCATGATCGCGAGCCGGTCGGCGAGGGATTCCGCCTCCTCCAGGTAGTGCGTGGTCAGCAGGACCGTGGTGCCGCCGTCGCGCAGCCGTCGCACCAAGTCCCAGGTGTCCCGCCGCCCTTCGGCGTCCAGGCCCGTGGTCGGTTCGTCCAGGAAGAGCACCTCGGGCCGGCCGAGCAGCGCCAGTGCCAGGTCCAGCCGCCGCCGCTCGCCGCCCGAGAGCTGCTTGACCCGTACCTTCGTCCGCCTGCCGAGCCCCACCATCTCCAGCGCCTCGCCGGCCGGCCGGGCACCGCTGGTGCAGCCCGCGCACATCCGCACGGTCTCGGCCACCGTCAGATCGGACGGAAAGCCGCCCTCTTGGAGCATCACTCCGGTCCTGGGGCGGACGGCGGCGCGTTCGCGGTACGGATCGTGGCCGAGCACGCGCACCTCGCCCGAGTCGGGCCGGGCGAGACCTTCCAGCAGTTCGACGGTGGAGGTCTTTCCGGCGCCGTTCGTACCGAGCAGCGCGAACAGTTCGCCGCGCCCCACGGAGAACGAGACGCCGTCGACCGCGGTGAAACCACCGGAGTACGCCCGCCGCAGCTCGTCCACCTCGATCACCGGGTCACTGTCGTCGTTCCAGGAAGGCGTCCGGGTCAGCGTTCGAGAAGGCTCAGTCATGTCTTCAAGATTTCCGCCGGTCCGGGGCGGCGGGCAGTGCGCGCTGTCATCGGCGTTCATGACAAATGTCATGGACGGGGAAGGCGGCGAAGGAGACGGCGGAGCCGAGCGCGCACACGAAGAAGACCCCGATCGAATTGATCAGGGCCTTCTGTCAGAGCGGACGACCAGGTTCGAACTGGCGACCTCAACCTTGGCAAGGTTGCGCTCTACCAACTGAGCTACGTCCGCATCGCATCGGATGGGCGACTGGCGATACAGGCAGTCGCTGACCGGTGCGTCATCACTCTACCTGATCCACAGGAGTGGATCGGAGAGAGCGATGTGGAGCGGGTGACAGGAATCGCACACTGCGCCTCCCCCTTGGAAAGGGGGCGTTCTACTACTGAACTACACCCGCACGCTCCGTGAGGTTTTCCGGCCTTTCGGCCTTGCCCCTCGGCGTGCTCCAAACTCTAGCCGATCAATGGGGGTGCTTCGCAACTCCGTGCGCAGAGCCCCCCTTCGGCCCGCTCGGGGCCCCTCGGCGCGCGTCCGCGCTCCCGCCCGGTGGCACGGCACTCCGGGGTCCACGCGTCGGGATCTCCGCGCGTCGGGACCTCCGCGCGTCGGGACGGGAGCGCCCGTAGGACGGGCCGCGGTGGACGGGCCGCGACGGAGCGAGCGGGCCCCGCACGCCTCAACGCGCTTCGCGGAACGCCTCGTAGACCTTCTTCGGGATCCGGCCGCGGGCCGGCACGTCCATCTTGTGCGACTGCGCCCAGGCCCGGACGGCGGCGGGATCGGGGGCCAGGGAGGTGTGCCGGTAGCTCGTACGGGATTTGCCGCGCCTGCCGGCGTGCGTCTGCTTCCGGCCCGCCGCCACGAAGGGCGCCAGGGCCTTGCGGAGTTTCTTGGCGTTGGCGGGGTTGAGGTCGATCTCGTACGTCTTCCCGTCCAGGCCGAACATGACCGTCTCCGCCGCCTCGCCGCCGTCGATGTCGTCGGAGAGCGTAACCACTACGCGCTGCGCCACGGATATCGGTCCTTTCCTTCGGTACCTGCCCCCGCCCGTGTCCGACTCGTGTGGGAAACACGGTCGACGTGCGGTGATACCGTCCTTACGGCTGTTTTGAGAAGGTGCGGCAATCCAGCTTTCCCGCTGCATTCCTTTGTACAGCGGTCACTGCCGCAATGTGAAGCTCAGCCAATTACATCAGCGTGTCCCGGGCAATGCCAGGGCGTGATTCTTTTCCTGATTTTTTCCCGGCGTGTTGTTCGTGGCCGGAATCACCACGCGATCTCCGCGTGTGACGGCCGCCCGTTCCGGTCGTATCCGGGTGACCGACGGATCCGACGGCCGGCCGGGCCGCCCGCCTCGTCCGCCCCATGGGCAGCTCTGCGCGCCTCCCGCCCCGAGGTGTGCGTCTACCCGTGTAGATTTTCCGGCCAGGTAGGCTGAGGGAAGCTCGGGGGGTCCGGGAGATTTCCCCGGGTCTGGGGGATTCCCCGGAGAACAACAGCAGCAGAACCAGCCGCACCACACCACCGGGAGTGCCAGTGGCACGCGTCGTAGTCGACGTCATGCTCAAGCCGGAGATCCTCGACCCGCAGGGACAGGCGGTGCAGCGCGCACTGCCCCGTCTGGGTTTCGGGGGCATCGCCGACGTCCGCCAGGGAAAGCGTTTCGAGCTCGAAGTGGCGGGGCCGGTCGACGACGCCGCCCTTGCCCGTATCCATGAGATGGCGGAGACGTTCCTCGCCAATACCGTCATCGAAGACTTCACCGTGAAGATCGAAAACGCGGACGCGGCGGCCGACGCGGATGCGGATAACGGGAACGCTGCCGAGAAGGTGTCCCGGTGACCGCTCGTATCGGAGTCATCACCTTCCCCGGCACCCTCGACGACCGCGACAGCCTGCGCGCCGCCCGGATCGCCGGTGCCGAGCCCGTCTCCCTGTGGCACCGCGACAAGGACCTCAAGCAGGTCGACGCGGTCGTCCTCGCGGGCGGTTTCAGCTACGGCGACTACCTGCGGGCCGGTGCCATCTCCCGGTTCTCCCCGGTGATGGAGACGGTCATCGAGCAGGCGAAGGCCGGCCTGCCGGTCCTCGGCATCTGCAACGGCTTCCAGATCCTCACCGAGACCCACCTGCTGCCGGGCGCGATGCTGCGCAACAACGACCTCCACTTCGTCTGCCGCGACCAGAAGCTCCGGGTGGAGAACGCGGACACCGCCTGGACCGGCGACTACTCGACGGGCCAGGAGATCTCCGTACCCCTCAAGAACATCGACGGCCGGTACACCGCCGACGAGCGCACGCTGGACGAGCTGGAGGCCGAGGGCCGCGTTGCCTTCCGCTACCTGGACGGCAACCCGAACGGCTCGCTGCGCGACATCGCCGGCATCACCAACGCGGCGGGCAACGTCGTCGGCCTGATGCCGCACCCCGAGCACGCCGTGGAGCCGCTGATCGGTACGGGCCGTACCGACGGTCTCGGATTCTTCACCTCGATCCTGAAGAAGCTGGTAAGCGCCTGATGACCCTCGACACCGTCAAGCACGCGACCGACACCCCCGACACCGGCCAGCCCTGGAAGGAACTCGGCCTCAAGGAGGACGAGTACGCGCGGATCCGCGAGATCCTGGGCCGCCGCCCGACCGGTGCCGAGCTCGCCATGTACTCGGTCATGTGGTCCGAGCACTGCTCGTACAAGTCGTCCAAGGTCCACCTCCGGCAGTTCGGCGAGAAGGCCCCGGCCAGTGACGCCATGCTCGTGGGCATCGGTGAGAACGCGGGCGTCGTGGACGTCGGCCAGGGGTACGCGGTGACCTTCAAGGTCGAGTCGCACAACCACCCCTCCTACATCGAGCCCTACCAGGGCGCGGCCACCGGCGTCGGCGGCATCGTCCGCGACATCCTCGCCATGGGCGCCCGCCCCGTCGCCGTCGTGGACCCGCTGCGCTTCGGCGCCGCCGACCACCCCGACACCAGGCGGGTGCTGCCCGGCGTGGTCGCGGGCATCGGCGGCTACGGCAACTGCCTGGGCCTGCCGAACATCGGCGGCGAGGTCGTCTTCGACGCCTGCTACCAGGGCAACCCGCTGGTCAACGCCGGCTGTATCGGCGTCATGAAGCACGAGGACATCCACCTCGCCAAGGCGTCCGGCGCCGGCAACAAGGTGATCCTGTACGGCGCCCGCACCGGCGGCGACGGCATCGGCGGCGTCTCGGTGCTGGCGTCCGAGACCTTCGACGATTCCAAGCCGGCCAAGCGGCCCGCCGTCCAGGTCGGCGACCCCTTCCAGGAGAAGCTGCTGATCGAGTGCACCCTGGAGATCTTCGCCGAGAAGCTCGTCGCGGGGATCCAGGACCTCGGGGGCGCCGGCCTGTCCTGCGCGACGAGCGAGCTGGCGAGCGCCGGTTCCGGAGGCATGCGGGTCGAGCTGGACACCGTACCGCTGCGTGACGCGACCCTCTCGCCCGAGGAGATCCTCATGAGCGAGTCGCAGGAGCGCATGTGCGCCGTGGTCGAGCCGGACAAGGTCGCCCGCTTCATGGAGATCTGCGAGAAGTGGGACGTCATCGCCACGGTCATCGGCGAGGTGACCGAGGGCGAGCGGCTGGAGATCTTCTGGCACGGCGAGCAGATCGTGGACGTGCCGCCGCGCTCCGTGGCGCACGACGGCCCGGTGTACGAGCGCCCCTACGCGCGCCCCGAGTGGCAGGACGCGCTCCAGGCGGACGACGCGAACGCGCTGCCGCGCCCGGCGAACTCGGCGGAGCTGCGCGAGCAGGTGCTCAAGCTGGTCGCGTCGCCGAACCAGGCGTCCAAGGCGTGGATCACCGACCAGTACGACCGTTTCGTGCAGGGCAACACCGTGCTCGCGCAGCCCGAGGACGCCGGCATGGTCCGGATCGACGAGGAGTCGAACCTGGGCGTGGCGATGGCGACGGACGGCAACGGACGGTACGCGAAGCTCGACCCGTACGCGGGCGCGCAGCTCGCGCTCGCCGAGTCGTACCGCAATGTCGCCGCCTCCGGCGCCAAGCCGCTCGCCGTCTCGGACTGCCTGAACTTCGGCTCGCCCGAGGACCCGGCCGTGATGTGGCAGTTCGCCGAGGCCACGCGGGGTCTGGCGGACGGCTGCCTCGCCCTCGGCACCCCGGTGACCGGCGGCAACGTCTCGCTCTACAACCAGACCGGCGAGACGGCCATCCACCCGACGCCGGTGGTCGCGGTGCTCGGCGTGATCGACGACGTGACGCGCCGGACGCCGATCGCCTTCAAGGAGCAGGGCCAGCTGCTCTATCTGCTGGGGGACACCCGCGAGGAGTTCGGCGGCTCGGCCTGGTCCCAGGTCGTGCACGACCACCTGGGCGGGCTGCCGCCGGCGGTCGACCTCGACCGGGAGAAGCTGCTCGGCGAGATCCTGATCTCGGCGTCCCGCGACGGCATGATCGACGCGGCGCACGACCTGAGCGACGGCGGTCTGATCCAGGCCGTGACGGAGTCCTGCCTGCGCGGCGGCAACGGCGCGCGACTGGTCGTACCGGACGGTCTCGACGCGTTCACCTTCCTGTTCAGCGAGTCGGCGGGCCGAGCGGTCGTCGCCGTGCCGCGCAGCGAGGAGCTCCGCTTCACCGACATGTGCGGGGCGCGGGGGCTGCCGGTGACGCGGATCGGTGTCGTGGACGGCACGGCGATCGAGGTGCAGGGCGAGTTCGGCGTGGAGCTGAGCGAGCTGCGGGAGGCGTACGAGGGGACGATCCCGGCGCTGCTGGCGTAACGGAGTCCGCTCTCGGGGCCGAGCCCCTGCCCGGTGGCCACTGGCGACCGGGCAGGGGCTCGGTCGCTGGTCGGCGCTCAACAGTCCGGCGGACAAGGTGCCGAGCCATGGCACGTACGGTACGGGCAGGCGTACGCGATCGACATCGTGCCGGAGCCGGAGCCGGAGCCGGAGCCGGAGCCGGAGCCGGAGGGGGAGCCGGAGCCGGAGCCGGAGGGGGAGCCGGGGCCGGGGCCGGGGCGAGTGTCCGGTGGTGGCGTGGTTCCGGGTGGCGCGCGCCCGTCATTCGCCGCGCTGTGGCCGGTCTTACGCCGTAACCGCGACTTCCCCGCCTTCGGCGCCCCCGGCGGCGGCCGACGCCACGGTCGTCCACGCGGAGGACCGGCAGCGGGACCATCTGAGCCGCAATTCGCTGCCGGCGCTCCTCTACCTGCTGGCGATCGAGGGTTTCGTGCGGGAGATGCTCGGCGCGCGCCGTATCACGGGCAACCATCTGGTCCTGGACCTCGGGAACGGCACGTACGCCTTGTACGCCCACCTCAGGCGCGGATCCCTCACGGTGGGCGTAGGTGACCGGGTAAAGGCGGGGCAAGTGGTGACGCAATGCGGAAACTCGGGCAATTCGACCGAGCCGCATGTCCACTTCCCACTGATGGACCACGTGGATCCGGGTGTGGGGAGGGGAATTCCGTTTCGCTGGCGCGGAATCGGTGTTCCGGCGGGCGGTGAGTATTTCACCGTCGTGCCACCGGCGGAAAAGGTGGACGCCGGGGCGGAATGAGGCCGGACGGGAGTCCGGAGGCGCGGAAGGCGGGAGGTCCGGAGGCGTTTTCTCCCGTGGACCCATCGGATCAGCGGCAGGCGGTTCAGATCACCGGTGGGCGGCCCAGCGCCGTCATGCGGCGTACGGTCCGCCAGCGGATCGGGCGGCGGGGGCCGCACGCCGTTCGCGTGCCCTCGAAGAAGCCGCCGAACCACGCGCGCAGTCCGCTCGCCGAGCGGGTACGGGCGACCGTGAGGAGTATCCACGTGCCGAGGTAGAGCGGGACGAGGACGGCGGGGAGGTGGCGGCGGGCCAGCCACACCCGGTTGCGGGCGGTCATCCGGTAGAACTCGGCATGGCGGGCGGGCGAGGTACGGGGGTGCTGGAGCACCAGCTCCGGCTCGTACCGGATCGTCCAGCCCGCGTCCAGGGCGCGCCAGGCGAGGTCGGTCTCCTCGTGCGTGAAGAAGAACTCGTCCGGCCAGCCGCCCGTCTCGTCCAGCATCGCCATCGAGAGCGCGTGTCCGCCGCCGAGGAAGGTGGTCACCTCGCCGCCGCGCATCGGGTCGTCCACCCGGAGCCGGGGCACGTGCCGGCGCTGGGTGAAACCGGTCTCGTCCGCGATGCGGAAGCTGACGATGCCGAGCCGGGGATCGGTCTCGTACAGGTCGGCGATGCGCGTGAAGACGTCGGCCTCGATGAGCAGTCCGTCGTCGTCCAGGTCGACGAGCACGTCCACGTCACCGAAGGAGCGGAGCTTCTCCATGGCGACGTTGCGGCCGCCGGAGACGCCGAGGTTCTTCTCCAGCTCCACGCCGACGACGCCCTCGGGCAGCTCGGGCAGGGGCGCGCCGTTGCCCACGACCACGATCCTGCTCGCGGCCTCCCGCTGCTTGGCCACGGAGTCGAGCAGTGCCCGCAGCTCGACGGGCCGGGTGCCCATGGTCAGCACGGCCACACCTACACGCGGTCGGGACACGTACGGATCACCCCAGCAGTCATCGGCAACGACAGGGATCGATGGTATCCGTCATTCGCCATCTCCCGGCCATCGGCCGATCTTCTCACCGTCGCCACCGGTTCACCGGCCGGTGAACCGGGCGATGATCCGGGAGGGGATCCGGGCGGTGGCCGAACCATGTCCATGATCCGGCCCTTGTGGCAAACTGCCCGCATGTTCGTGCTCGGGGGTGGGGTGTGAGCGAGCCGCGGTCCGCTCCGACGATCGGCCAGCTGGTCCTCAGCAGACAACTGCAGGCCCTTCGCGAAAGGGCCGGAATCAGCCGCGACCGGGCGGCCAGGCTGCTCCGGGTCGCGGCCGGGACGATCCGGCGGATGGAGACGGCCGAGGTCGCGCTGAAGATCCCGTACATCCAGATCCTGCTGCCCGCGTACGGCGTGCCCGACGACGAGGTGGTCACCTTCCTCCAGCTGGCCGACGAGGCCAACAAACCGGGTTGGTGGCAGCGGTTCCACGATGTGCTGCCGGACTGGTTCGGCGGACACGTCAGCCTGGAGGAGGCCGCCCGCACCATCCGTGCCTACGAGCCGCACTTCGTGCCGGGGCTGCTGCAGACGGAGGACTACGCGCGTGGCGTCCTGACGTACGGGGCCATCGGACGGACCGATCCCGACCGGATCGAACGCCTCGTCGCCCTTCGGATGGAACGTCAGGCCCTGCTCACCCGGCCCGACGCCCCGAACTTCTGGGTCGTCATGGACGAGACCGTCTTCCACCGCCCCGTCGAGTCCGGCGCCGTCATGCGCGCGCAGCTCGACCGGCTGCTGGAGTCGGCCGAGATGCCGAACGTCACGCTCCAGATCGCCACGTTCGCCGCCGGCCACCACCCCGGTACGTACAGCCCGTTCGTCCTGTTCCGCTTCGCGATCCCCGAGCTTCCGGACATGGCGTACGTCGAGTACCTGACCGGTGCGCTCTACCTCGACAACGCCAACGAGGTCGTCGGGCACATGGAGGCCATGGACCGCATGGTCGCGCACGCGGAGTCCGCGCGCCGGACGAAGGAGATCCTCGCCGACTTCCGCGACCGCTACTGAGGCGGGCGTTCACCTTTGCCACGCGCTCCCGCTTGTTTGCGTGCGGGACAGTCGGGCAGGCGGATTCTTGTCAGGGAAACGGCTCGACAGTGAGGAGCGGGACCATGACAGCCGACCGGAAGGCCCGTGGCGACCACGCCATGAGGAAGTCGGGTGCCAAGACCGACCAGGTCAAGGGCGCCATCAAGGAAACCCTGGGACGTGCCGTCGGCAACGAGCGGATGACGGCGGAGGGCCGGGCCACGCGCGCCAAGGGCGATATGCGTGAGGCCGGCGCGAAGACCAGGGACGCGTTCAAACGGTAACGACCGCGTTCGGGCGTGACCATGTTCGAGCGTGACCGTGTTCGGATGCGACCGCGGTCGCACGGTGGCCCGGCGGAGGGGGATCTCCCCCTCCGCCGGGCCACCGTCGTACGTACGTACAGGTATGCGGGCGGGCGGGCTCAGGCCGCCGCGCGGATCTGCGTCCGTACCCGGTCCGCCTGGGTCTTCATCGCGCGCTTCAGGCGGGGGCCGAAGGGCTTCTCGACCAGGCGGTGGATCAGCCACGCGAGCGTGAGCATCAGCAGGATCGTGGCCACGAACGTCACGCGCGGCTCCACACCGAAGTGGCGGTGCAGGATGCTGATCGCGAACCAGCCGAGGTGCTCGTGGACCAGGTAGAAGGGGTACGTGAGGGCGCCGGCGAAGGTCAGCCAGCGCCAGTTCGCCCAGCGGAGCCAGCCCAGGGCCACGGCCGCGACGGCGGCGAAGGCGAAGGTGACGACCAGCAGGATCACGTAGGGGGAGCGCTCCTGGAACGCGGACGTCGCGTTCGGGTCCCACAGCGCCGTCGTCGAGTAGCGCTGGCCGAGCAGCCAGCTGGTGGCGACGATGCCCCAGAGCAGCAGATCGCTGCCGTAGCGGTGGATCAGGTAGAGCGCGAGCCCGCCGATGAAGAAGGGCGCGTGGTCCCGCATCACGATCTCGTCCGTGAGCGGGTGGTCGGCGACCCGGGCCAGCACCCCCGCCACCGTCCACAGGCAGCAGAAGATCACGACTCGGCGGTAGGTGACGCCCTTCCACACCACGAAGAGCGCGAAGAGCAGGTAGAAACGTGCCTCGACCCACAGGGTCCAGCACACGCCGAGAACCCGGCCCACGCCCATCGGCTGCTGAAGCATCGTCAGGTTGACCAGCACCTCGTCGAGGCGCAGCGGTGCGATGACGGAGGGGAGCGCCACGCAGGCCGCGGTGGTGAGGACGATGGCCGCCCAGTACGCGGGGTAGAGCCGGGAGACGCGTGAGCGGAAGAAGTCCCCGAGCGACCGGCCCCAACTGCTCATACAGATGACGAAACCGCTGATGACGAAGAAGAGCTGGACACCCAGGGCGCCGTAGGTGGCGGCCTGCGACAGGTCGGGGAACAGCTCCTTCGGCGACTGGCCCCAGGCGTGCGAGGTCTGGGCCTTTCCCGCGTAGTGGAAAACGCAGACCATGAGCGCCGCCAGGATGCGGAGCCCGTCGAGGGCCCGCATCCGGTCGTGCTTCTGGTCCGGCCGCGCGGCCGCGGGGACGGGGCGGATCTCCGGCTCGGGTACCGGATCCGGGACCCGAGCCAGTGTCGCTTGAGTCATTCGGTTCGTTCCATTCGTTCCTGCTGCGGCGGTGTGGACGGGAGCTGCCTGTCCTGGGGGCGGGCGCCGCGGGTGTTGTCGGCCGTGCGCCCAGCCGGACGACACTAGGGGGCGCCCGATGAACGGTGCGACAGCCGGCAGGTGAACAGAGGATCCGTACAAGGGGCCGTCAGATGAACTCCGGTGAACTCCGGGAGACGGCGAACGGCGACGGCGAGCCTTGCCGCACGAGGTGACCGTGCGGCAAGGCTCGCCGACGCCGGCTGAACGGACTCCTAATCCGTGAGCTCGATACGGCCGTTGTTCCCGGCTCCGCCCCCGGCGCCGCTCCCGACCGTGCTGTTGCCCACGTTCGCTTCGGCGTTCGTCTCGGTGTTCGACGCCACGTTCTTCCCGGCGCTCTTCTCCGCGATCTTGCCCCCGGCGATGCCCTTCAGCAGCTCGGCCAGGTCGACTCCCGTCGTCGAGCCCAGGAGCTCGAAGCCCTGCGCGACATTGTCCGTGACCGTACGGGCCAGCTTGCCCGCGCCGTCCGTCGAGATCACCGTCATCTTGTCCACCGCGCTCAGCGGCTCCGACGCCTTCGCCACGACCGACGGCAACACCTCGACCAGCATCTGGAGGACCGCCGCGTCGCCGTACCGGTCGAACGCGTCCGCCTTCTTCCGCATCGCCTCCGCCTCGGCCGCGCCCTTCGCGCCGATCGCGTCGGCCTCCGCCTCGCCCTCGATCCGTACCGCGTCGGCGAGCGCGGCGCGGTGCGCCTTCTCGCCCTCACCGGTGAGGCGGGACCGCTCCGCGTCGGCCTCGGCCTGCTTGACCTGGGCGATACGGCGCGCCTCGGCCTCCTGCTCCGCCTGGTAGCGGGCGGCGTCGGCCGGCTTGCGCACCTTGGTGTCCAGCTCGCGGTCGGTCAGCGCGGCCTGGCGCTCGGCGACCTTCTCCCGCTCGCTCAGGACGTCCTGGTCGCGCGCCGCCTGGGCGAGCGGGCCCGCGGCGGCCGCACGCGCGGCGGCCTCGTCCGTCTCGGCCTTGATCTCGGCCTGCTTCAGCGCGAACGTCCGCTGGGCGATCGCGATCTCTTCCTCGGCCTTCAGCCGCGCCTGCTCGGCGGCGCGCCGCGCCACCGCCTCCGCGATGTCGGCCTCCTGCTTGGCGCGCGCGGCCTCCGGGCGGCCGAGGTCCTCCAGGTACGAACCCTCCGTCGTGATGTCCTGGATCTGGAACGCGTCCAGCACCAGCCCCTGTCCGGACAGGCTGGCCTCGGCCTCCTCCGCGACCTGGCCGGCGAAGGCCGCGCGGTCCCGGATGATGTCCTCCACGGACATGCGGCCGACGATCGAGCGCAGCGCGCCCGACAGGACCTCCTGGGTGAAGCCGACGATCCCGCCCTGCTGCTGGAGGAACCGCTGGGCCGCCGCCCTGATGGAGTCCTCCGTACCGCCGACCTTGACGATGGCGACGCCTTCGAGGTTGGCCTTCACGCCGCGCAGCGTGACCGCGCCCCGTACCGCCACCGGGATGTGGCGGCTGGACAGGTCCAGCGAGAACTTCTGCTGGACGAACGGGATGACGAACACCCCGCCGCCCACCACGACCTTCTGGCCGCTGTTGTCGGTGGACACCAGGCCGGTGTCCGGGTCGGTCGTGCGCTTGCCGCGCCGTCCGGTGACGATGAACGCCTCACTGGGACCGGCGACCTTGTAGCGCGTGATCACGACGAGTGCCAGCAGGACGGCGAGGACGACGATCCCCACCACGGCTGTGACGACTGGACTCATACGGTTCTCTCCTTTGGCTCCCCGTGCCTCCCGTTGTCTCCTGGACGACGGCAGCAGGATCGTTGTGCGTGTACGCGTGCCATACGGGGGTGCCGTACGCGTGGGGCGCACGCCCGCGCCCCGGCGGTCGGCCGCCCGGACGACCCCCGTCCGCCCGGCCGGCCGACCCGCGTCGCCGCGGCCCGCCCCCAGCCCGTCGGTCCGTCAGCGCCGCACCGGGCGTACCGAGACCGCGCTCGCCGAGAGCGTCTCCTCCACCCAGATCTCCGCGCCGTACTCCACGGGCTGCGCGCATTTCGCGGCGAATTTCACCGGCTGACCGCTCAGCCTCAGCAGTACTTCCCCGTAGCCTGTGGCCGGGATCGCCGTGACCACCGTGCCCGTCGTGCCCACGAGGTCCTCACCCCGGGGCGCGACCGCGGTCCGGTCGTTCATCAGCGCCCGGCTGAGCCGCCAGGTCAGCCATCCGGCGCCGAGACCGGCCACCACCCCCGTGCCGGTGGCCGGTCCCGTGCCGAGGTCCGTCGTGCCCAGGACGAGGGCGCCGCCGAAGCCGAGCATCGAGACGAAACCGGCGATCACCGGCAGCGACAGCAGCCCGTCGAAGAGGCCGTCCAGTGCGCCGACCCCGTCGAAGAGCCCTTCGAGCACCCCGTCGAAGACCAGCGAGAGGATGAGTAGGACGATCCCCGCGATGCCGAGACCGAGAAACAAGCCCATGGGACGTTCCCTCCCCCTGTTGCCGCTGGATACCGCCGGTTCCGCGTCGTGTCCCGTGCCTCTCGCGTGCTTCTGCCCGTGTCTCCTCCGGGCTTCCTTCCGCGGTTGTCCCGCGTTCGCCCCGCGCCGTCACTTCCGCGCTTCCTTGTTCGCCGGTCATGTTTCCATGCGTGAACGGATGTACGCATTGCCGGAACCCGGCAGTCTTAACGCGTTCTTAATGCCGGGTCGTTGTCACAGGCACCTATCAGACGGGGCCCCTGCCTGTCCGCCGTTCCGCCGGTCCCGTCGGACTTTTCCGCGGACCTTTCGCCGTCCTTCCCGCGACGCTTCCCCGGCGTTCCCCGACCGGCGTTCTCGCGGTGCTCCGGCCCGGCTCGGGCCTCAGAACGCCCGTGTGGGCCAGCCCAGCAGCCGTGCTCCGATCACCGCCGTCTGCAGGGTGTACCGGTGCACGGGGTCGGCAGGGTCCGCCCCGGTCAGCTGGTGGATCCGCGCCAGCCGGTACGTCAGCGCCCGTACGCTCAGCGACAGGCGCCGCGCCGCCTCCGCCGCCACGCACCCGGCGTCGAAGTAGACGGACAGCGTCTCGATCAGCGGCTGGGCGCCGCCGCGCGCGGCCTCCAGCGGGCCGAGCGTGTTCACGACGAGTTCCGTCATCGCCTGCCGGTCGCGGGTGAGGACCGGGTAGACGAGCAGGTCCGCCGCGCGCAGGACCGGACCGTCCAGGTCGAGGCGCGCGGCGAGGTCGAGGACGTTCAGGGCCTCCTCGTACGACTGCACCACCCCGCCCAGGCCGGGCTGCGGGCGGCCGATCCCGATCCGGCCGCCGTCCGTGGCCGCGTACGCCTGCTTCGCGAAGAAGGCGAGCACGTCCGCCTCGTCGCCCGCCGCGATGCACACCAGCCGGCCGGCCTTGGTGGTGAGCAGAATGCTGCGGTCGCCGAACCGGCTGACCAGGGCCTGTTCCACCGAGCGCGGCACGGCGTCGCCCTCGTCGTACGGGACCGGGCCCTCGGCGACCGCCACGGCGTGCTCGTAGGACAGGCGCAGCCCGAAGCGTTCGGCGCGCTCGGCCAGCCGGCCCAGCTCGCCGCGCCCGTACAGCAGGTCGTCGATGAACTCCCGGCGCGCGGCGACCTCCTGCCGTACGGCGAGCCGCTGCGCGCGTTCGTAACCCTCGGCGAAGGCGTCCACGGACTGTTCGAGGGCGGCGAGCACGCTGTCGGCCGAGTCGGTGGCACGGGTGAGGGGCCAGTGGAGGCGGGCGGCGGCGAGGTGCGCGCCGACCAGGGCGCGCAGTCCGTAACCGGCGTCGGCCGCCTGCTCGCCCAGCTGCCGACGGGCCAGCAGCTCGTCGCGGGTGAGGCGGCGGCCGGTGGCGGCCGCCGCCGCGAGGATGTCGGCGTAGCCCGTCAGATAGGCATCCGGAACGCCACCGACGTCCCCGCCCGCGCCGCCGGTCCCGCCCCCGCCCCCGCTACCGGCCCCGCCTCCGCTGCCCGCCCCGCCCCCGCTACCGGTCCCGCCCCCGCTACCGGCCCCGCCTCCGGTCTCCACGCCGGCCCCGGTCTCGGTACTGGCACCGATTCCGCTGCCGGCCCCGGTCCCGGTCCAGGTCCCGCTTTCCTGCCCTGTCACGTCTGTCTCCCCCCGCCTCTGTCTCCGTGATCGGTGGACCCCGCATTTGTAGCCCATGGTCGGGGGAAAGGCCGGTGTCGTCGGCCCGAGCGGCCCGGTGGCCACGGACTCCCGGCCTGCCGACGCCGCCGATGCCACCGGGATCGTCCGGGCCGCTGGGACCGCTGGGACCGCTGGGACCGCTGGGACCGCTGGGACCGCTGGGACCGCGCGAGTCTGACCATCCGGCAGGGCTTGCCCCGACGCCCTTGGGCAGTGCGGCGGCCCGGGCCCGACGCCCCTCACGCCCGGGGGCCGGGCACCGCCCCAGGCGCTGTCCCGGGCACCGCTCCGGACACGGCATCAGAGGCGGCCGGTGCGGGCGGTGCCTGCGGTGCGTACTGGGCGGCCTGGAGGCGGTAGAGGTCGCGGAACACCTTCGGTCCGCCGGTGGTGTCGGAGAGCAGGTCGTCGAACGTGCCGCTCTCCACCACCCGCCCGTGGTCGAGGACGTGGATCAGATCCGCGGCCCGTACCGAGCCGAGGCGATGGGTGATGAGGATGACCGTCTGGCCGGCGTCCGCGAGGCTACGGATCTGCTCGAACAGCCGCTGTTCCGCTCGGGCGTCGAGCGCCGAGGTGGGCTCGTCGACGACCAGGACCCGGCCGGCGCGGTAGTGGGCGCGGGCGAGGCCGAGACGCTGCCACTGCCCGCCGGAGAGCTGGTGGCCGCCCTTGAAGCCACGGGCCAGGAGCGTGCGCCGGCCGCGGGGCAGCTCCTCGATCAGCTCCTCCGCCCCCGCGTACCGGACGGCGTCCGTCAGCCGTTCCTCGGTCACCGGCACCTCGCTGCGGCCGATGCTGATGTTCACCTCCGCCGTGAACGGCCAGCGGTAGAAGTCCTGCCCCACCACGGCGACCCGGGAGACCAGCTCCTGACGGTCCGCCTCCGCCGCGTCCAGTCCGTCCCACAGGATCCGGCCCGAGTCGGGGCGATAGAGCCCGCACAACAGCTTGACCAGCGTGGTCTTGCCGCTGCCGTTCTCACCCACCAGAGCGACGATCTTGCCGGTCGGGATGGTCAGGGAGACGCCGTCGAGCGCGCGTCGGCTGTCCTTCCCCCGGTACGTGAACACCACGTCCTCGAAGGTGATGGCGGCCGGCGCCGGGGGCAGCGGGCGCCCCCCGACCGGAATGGCCCGGCGGCCCGCCTCCTCGCACAGCCGGTGCAGATCACCGACGAACAGGCTTTCCTCGTTCAGGTGGTTCACCTGGAGGATCAGGTTCTCCAGGGCGGCCGATCCGGTGCGGATGGCGAGGACGGCCGTCCCGCCCACGGCCAGCGCCATCGAGCCCGCCCACAACAGCCCGCCCAGCGCGGCGTACGCGGCGACGGTCGCCAGGCCGGTCCAGCCGGCCGCGATCAGGCCCGTGCGGGCATCGAGCCGGGAGAGCCGGCGCTGCTCGGCCTCCTGCGACTGCGACATCGCCCGGAAGTGGTGCAGCAGGAACGGCCCCACGTCGTGCGCCCGGATCTCCGCCGCCGCGTCGGTGGAGATCAGCAAACCGCTGATCAGCCGCCCTGCCCGCGCGTGCTGCACCCAGACCTGGAACGACACGTACCGGCGGCGGGCCACCGTCAGCGCGGCCCACGCGCTGGGCACCGTCATCGCGACCAGCAGCGGCAGCAGCGCCGGGTGCAGCAGGGCGAGCACCCCGGCGGACGCGACCAGCGACATCAGCGCGGTCACCACGCTCTGGCAGTACTGCACCATGCGCCGCGCAGAACTCGCCCCGTACTGCGCGCTGTCGAGCAGCTTGTGGAACTCGTCGTCCTCGACCGCCTCCAGCTCGACCCGGGCGGTGTGTGTCAGATACCGCTCGGTGGCGACCCGCTCGACCTTCGGCTCCAACTGCCCCGTGCCCGCCGTGGACAGCGCCCGCAGCACCGCCCCGAGCAGCGCGGCCCCACCCGCGACGGCCAGGGCGGGCGCGGCCCCCGTGAGGCGGTCGGTGGTCGAGCCCTCCCCGAGCAGGTGCGCCAGCACACGGTTGACGGCGATCAGCCCGACCGCCTGCCCGATCCCCCGTCCGACCTCCGCCAGCGTCACCAGCCGCAGCGCGCCCCTGTCCGCCTCCCGGGCCAGCCCGACCGTGGTCCCGACCAGCCCGGGCAGCCGCCTGACCACAGATCGCAGGTTGAGCTGGAGGGCGGCGTCCTCGTGCTTGCTCCAGCCCATGTCGTACCGTAACGGCCCGCCGAACAGCAGCCGTTCGGACGCGGACACCTGCTCGGCCCCGGATTTCGTTCCGTGCTGTGCTGTCATCGAACCGCCCCTCCCGTACAAACGCACCAACAGACGCACGTACAGAGCCGATGAAACGCACCGGCCAGGCACCGTTCGTGATCGAGTGGCCACGCTCGGTGCGCGAGGAGAAGCTTGCCAGCCGCCACTGACAACCGGCCCCCGATTTCCCCGGAGGGCCGGCCCGCGCGCCATGAACGCGTAAAGATATCCACACATGTGATTTGCATCACATGTGTGGTGAAGGAGGTGAATATGTATCGAGATGTCCGTCCGCGTCCGCCGCCCCGCCAGTCGCGGCCCCGCCACCCGGAGCCCCGGCCGCGTCGGCGGCTCGGGCCGCGTACGGTCGCCGGCCAGATGCTCGCCCTCGTCGTGGTGATCATCGTGCTGCTGGTGGGCGGCGCGGTCGCCGCGGTCGTCGCACAGGCGCGCCACACCGGCGAGGACGTGGCTCGTGCCCGCGCGCTGTCCGTCGCCGAGACCTTCTCACACTCTCCCGGGCTGCTCCCCGCGCTGCGATCGCCCGACCCGAGCGCGCGGCTGGAACCGGTGACACGTGAGACCCAGCGTGACACCGGCGTCGACTACATCGTCGTGACGAACACGAAGGGGATCCGCTACACCCATCCCGATCCCGGCTACATCGGCAAGCGCGTCAGCGGACCCCTGTACCCGGCCACGGCCGGCCGCCCCTTCACGGACATGGTCCCGGGCCACACGCTGAAGTCCCCGTCGATCCGCGCGGCGGTCCCCGTCTTCGACGCCAGGGGCAGGGTGGTGGCCGTCGTCAACGCCGGAGTGACGGTCGCGGACACCTCGGCCGCGGTCAACCGTCGGCTTCCCCCCATCCTCGGGGGCGGTGCCGGCGCGCTCGCCGCGTCCGTCGGCGGAGTGACGGTCGTCAGCAGACGTCTGCGGCGCCAGACGCACGGACTCGGACCGGCCGAGATCACCAGGATGTACGAGCACCACGACGCCGTGCTGCACGCCGTCAGGGAAGGGGTCCTCATCGTCGCCCGCGACGGCCGGCTGCTGCTGGCGAACGACGAGGCACGCCGCCTGCTGAACCTGCCGGCGGACGCCCAGCGGCGGCCCGTCGCCGAGCTCGGCCTCGGCGGGCCCCTCACCCGGCTCCTGACGGAGGGCCGCGTCGCCACCGACGAGGTGCACCGGTCCGCGGACCGCTTCCTGGCCGTGAACCAGCAGCCGACGCGGGTCGGCGGACGCACCGTGGGCACGGTCGTCACCCTCCGGGACACCACCGAACTGCGGACGCTGGCCGGGGCGGCCACGGAGGCCCGGGAACGCCTCAAGCTGCTCTACGACGCGAGCGTGAGCGTCGGTACCACCCTCGACCTGCCAAGGACCGCGGAGGAACTCGCGCAGGCGGCCCTGCCACGCTTCGCCGACCTCGTCACCGTGGACCTGTTCGAGTCGATGGCGCACGGCGAGGAGCCTCCCCTGACGAAGGACGGACTCCGCCGGATGGCCACCGCCGCCGCGAACGGCCGGCGGCCGCTCTACGAGACGGGGCGGCTCGTCCGCTACAGCACCGGCTCGCCGCAGAGCCGGAGCCTCACCCACGGGCAGTCGTCGCTCGTGCCCGACCTGTCCGTGGACCCCGGCCGGCGGTTCCGCGAGCCCGCGCACGGCCGGTGGGTCGTCGACCAGGGAATACGGTCGTTGATCACCGTGCCGCTCCGGGCCAGGGGCACGGTCCTCGGCGTCACGAGCTTCTACCGGCAAACGGGGCGGGCCTCGTACGACGCCGAGGACCTGTCCATCGCCGAGGAGTTGGTCGGCCACGCCGCCGTCTGCGTCGACAACGCCCGGCGGTACGCCCGCGAGCACGCCACGGCCGTGTCCCTCCAGCGCAGTCTGCTCCCCGGCGACCTGCCGGAACAGAACGCGGTCAGGGCCGCCTGCCGGTATGTGCCGGCCCGGTCCGGGGTGGGCGGGGACTGGTTCGACGTGATCCCGCTCTCCGGAGCCCGGGTGGCCCTCGTCGTCGGCGACGTCGTCGGCCACGGCCTGCACGCCGCCGCCACGATGGGCAGGCTGCGGACCGCCGTCCTCAACTTCTCCGCGCTCGACCTGGCGCCCGACGAACTCCTCACCCACCTCGACGAACTCGTCATCCGGCTCGACCAGGAGGAGGGCCGCCGGGGGCGCGAGCCGGAGCCCGGAGCGGCGGGCGGCGCCGATGACGCGGGGACCGGGTTCATGGGAGCCACCTGCCTGTACGCGATCTACGACCCGGTGTCCCGCTCCTGCGCCCTCGCCCGGGCGGGCCACCCCGCCCCGGCCGTCGTCCGGCCCGACGGCGGCGTCGCCTTCCCGGAGGTGCCCGGCGGTCCGCCGCTCGGGCTGGGCGGCTTCCCCTTCGAGACGTACGACATGCGGCTCGCCGAGCACAGCGACATCGTGCTGTTCACCGACGGCCTGCTCGGGAACCCCGAGCACGACATCGGCGCCGGCCTGGAGCGACTGAGGCAGGCGCTCGCCGGCCCGGCGCCGATCGCGCGTTCGCCCGAGGAGACCTGCGACGCGGTCATCGAGGCCCTGCTGCCCGTCGGCCCGAACAGGCCGGAGGACGATGTCGCCCTGCTCGTCGCACGTACCCGCGCACTGGACGCCGAGCACGTCGTGGTCCGGGAGGTATCGGACGATCCGGTCGCGGTCGCGCGCGTACGTGCCGACGTGACCGGAACGCTCTCTTCATGGGGGCTGGAATCGGTCACGTTCACCACCGAACTGATCGTCAGCGAGCTCATCACCAATGCCATCCGCTATGCGACCGCCCCCATCCATCTGCGGTTGATCCGCGACGACACCGTGCTCATCTGCGAGGTCTCCGACGGCAGCAGTACCTCTCCGCACCTGCGCCGGTCCACCATGAGCGACGAGGGCGGCCGGGGCCTCTTCCTCGTCGCGCAGCTCGCCCAGAGCTGGGGCACGCGCTACACGGCGCGCGGGAAGACCATCTG
This sequence comes from Streptomyces hebeiensis, assembly GCF_052983195.1. Lineage (NCBI taxonomy): Bacteria > Bacillati > Actinomycetota > Actinomycetes > Kitasatosporales > Streptomycetaceae > Streptomyces > Streptomyces hebeiensis. The sequence goes on along the minus strand of NZ_CM129812.1, from coordinate 3,677,960 downwards.
GGCCGAGCAGCCGCTGGCACCGGCGCAGTCCGCCGAACCCGTCGCGTCCGCCGGGCTCGCGGCGTTCCCCGACCTCGCGGACCTGGTCACCCACGCCGCCGAGCCGACGGAGCAGACGCAGCCGACGGAGCCGTCGGAGTGGACGGGGCAGCCGGGGCCGACCGGGCCGGACGCCCCCGGCTCGTCGTGACGGGTGACCCGGCCGGACGTGCTCCGGTCAGACGAACAGGAACGCCGCCGTCGTCGCCGCGCCGAGCGCCGCCCCCGCGATCGTCTGCCCCACGGTGTGGTACCGCAGCGCCACCCTGGACCAGCACACCGCGACGGTCAACGCGTAGGCGAGCAGCCACCAGGGGGAGTGGACCACCGCGAGCTGCGCCACGACCGCGGAGGCGACCGCCGCGTCCACCGAGATCTTCCACACGGTGTTGACGGACAACAGGCCGATCGTCATCCCCCACAGGGACAGCATCGTGACCAGGATGCCGGTGGGCGCGCCGCCGAGGACCATCACCGCCGAACCGGCGCCTGTCGAGCCGAGGATGACGAAGAAGATCGGCGCGCGCTTGGTGCGGTCGACGACGTGCCGGTCGCCCCAGGTGCCGCGCTTGCGCTCCCACTCGATGTAGCTCGCCGGGACGATGCCCGCGCACAGGGCCGCGAGGAGACCCCACGGCAGGCCGGTCCAGTCGCCGGCCGCCGCCAGTCCGATGCCGACCATGCCGACCAGCAGCAGGTTGCGCGGCTGGAAGACCTCGGTGACCGCGCGGGCGAGCGAGGTGACGCGATCGCTCCGGCCCCGGCCGGTGGCCACATCGGCCACGTCGGTCTCGTCGGCCACTTTGGTCTCGTCGGCCGTGTTGATCTCGTCGGTTCTGCCCGCGCCCGCCGTACGGCTGTCGTCCGCGCCGTGCTCCGTCGTCGTACCGCTCACGCCGTCCGCTCCGTCGTCGCCGCCGTCCGCTCCGTGCCCGCGGGCCCCTCCGCCGCGCTCGGGAGCCCCATGCCGTCCAGGAGCCGCCGCCTCCGCTCCGGGGTGATCGTCCGATACGCGGTCGCCACCCGTACCAGCCAGGCGACCTCGCCCTCCTGGTCCATGGCGTGCTGCTGTTCGACGGCGGCCGCCTTGCCCGCCGTCGCGCCGCCCGCCTTGGCGGCGAGGGCCGCGCTGATCCAGTACGCCTCGGCGAGCGGTCCCGCCTTCGCCGCGTCGGGTGTGTCCCCGGCCGCCGCCTCCTTCGCCCCGGCGAGCAGGCCGTCCGGCACGTAGTGGCGCAGTTTCTCCACCGCGTCCGCGATGTCGGCCGCCCAGCGGTCCACCCGGAGATCGGCGGGCGTGTCGAAGCGGGTCAGCTCCCGCCGCAGCGAGAGGGGTGGCTCGAAGGGCTGGTCGGGGAAGGCCGTCATCAGCTCGTACCAGAGCGGATGCAGCGCCACCTGGGCCCGCCACAGTTTCGCCCGCCGCCAGCCCTTGTGGAAGGCCGGGATGGACGCGCCCAGCGCGAAGAACGCGAACAGCACGACCTGGGCGGCCTCGGTGACCTCGTCGAAGGTCCGCGCGAAGTCAGCCCCCGGCTGGTCGACGACGCTGACCCACATGAACAGGGTCCGGCTGACCGTGTAACCGACCCCGATGAACATGGCGAAGGTCATCATGCCGAGGCCCACCCGCAGGTGGCGTCGGGCGGCGCCCGCCGTGGCCAGGGCCCACTGGTACGCGCAGACGGCGGAGGCGGCGCCCAAGTAGAGGTAGAAGACGCTCATGTAGAGCGTCGCGCCCCACTGGCCCGCGTGGTCGGAGACGAACCGGTCCGACGGTACGGACCGGTCGACCACCGTGAAGAACAGCACGGTCAGCAGGATCAGCGTGGCGGCCGACGCCTTCGTCGCCACCTGCTGGACGAGCCGGGCGAACCGTACGTGGCGCGGGACGTCCCCGCCCTCCGGGTAGTGCCCGTAGATGGCGACGATGTAGCTGAGGATCGCCAGGATGGCGATGGTCGCCGTGTAGTGCTTGATCAGTACCGAGAGGTCGGTGACCGGACTGTTGTTGAGCCCGGTCCGCACGATCCGCGTCTTCGTCCACAGGGCGATGGCGAACCCGGCGTAGCACCCCCACAGCGCGCGCCGCCGTTTGTCCTCCTCGTCGCCCCACAGAGCGGCCGGCATACGCCACAGGGCTACGGCTGTCATCACGCCGGCTATGAGATATCCGGCAAGGTCGAGCGGGCTCACACGGGGTCCTCGGGGCGTCTGCGGAGGGGGTACGGGGGAGACGGGTACAGGCCGTACGCGAGGAGCTTACGTAGAACGTACGGAGGTGTCACGGCCGTCGGAAGAAGCGCCGGCGCCTGTGTGCCACGGGGCGGGAGAGCGAGTTCGCGAGGCGGCCCATCATGTCGTCGCTCGTCACGTCCGTGGCCATGCGCGCGATGAGCGAGGCACCGAATTCGGCTACCCGCTCGTCGTGGGTGTCGTACTGCGCGCGGGCCTGGATCGGGCCGCCCGAGCGGAGCGCCTCGGCGACGGCGGGCGGGAAGCCGTCGGAACCGGGTGCGCCACGGGCGGCTGCGGCGTCGGCGCCGGCCGCGTCGGAGGCGTCCGTCGAGAGCACCCGCGTGATCAGTGAGGTGTCGAAGACGGGCAGCAGCCTCCGCAACTGGTCCGCGTCCAGGGTCGTGCCGTGGTCGAACCACTCGTGGCACAACTCGTGCAGGATGACGTGCTGCGTCTGGTACGCGGTCGGGCGGCGCCGGTAGAGCACGAAGCTGGTGTCACCGGCCTTCAGGCGCAGTCCGCAGGCGGCGTTGACACGGGCCAGCCGGTCGGGGAGTTCGTGCAGCGAAATCGTGCGGCCACGGGCCGCTTCCATGTTCGCCACCAGAGCCGGGATGCTGAACGGAGCGGGTATGGGTAGGTCGGCCAGCCCGGCTTCGCATTCTTTTCGCAGCTCGCGCATGGACATGGAGACCTCTGAGACCTCTGATCGTTCGATCGTCATCGCGTGTACATGACGTGCGGCCAGGAGATTCTAGCCAGTGGCCGTGAACACGCGTGCGCTACGGTCCCGGTTCCCTGTCCGGCGCCCGGCCCTCGCCGCCCTCCATGCCGTGACCCGTGGTCGGGCCGGTCCCGCTGTTGGTGCCCTCCTTGCTGTCGGCCAGCAGTGAGAGCGCGAATTCGAGCAGTTCAGGGGGCAGGCCGTCGTCGTCGAGGCCGCGCCCGGCCACCCCGCTGATCTCCCCGGTACGCCGTTTCGCGAGGAACTGGAGCCCGGCCACCACCTCGTCGACGACCTCGGACTCCTCCTTGAAGAAGCGCCAGTCGACACCGAAGCCCAGGCCGAGCGCGCGCAGGATGTCCTCCGACGGGTGCGTGACCTTGCCGGCGAGGATGTTGGAGAAATAGCTGTGCGAGAGCGACCCGCCCCGTTCCTTGACGAGGTCGGCGAAGACGCGTCCGGAGATCTTCTGGCCCGGGAAGGTCTTCTCGACCATGTACTCGACCTTCTGCCGCAACGTTGTCAGCTCCGGCATGTGCTCCTCGCCGTTGTCCATCCGGGCCCCCACGCTCACGCGTCACACGGTTCCATCCGCCGCCGCTCGCTCATGGGGCGCTGTGTGACGTTCGATTTCGGTCAACGGGCCCGTACTGTAACCGAATCGGTCGGCGGGACCGTTCTTTACCAGACGTATACGGAGTTTCCCGTACCGCTCCCTGGAACGGACTTGCGTAAACACTCTACGTCACTGTTAACTCGAAAAAACACGGGCAGGGAACCACGAGGGGAGTTCCCTGCCCGTGTGGAACGTCGTCGTGCGCGGTGCGCGGTGCGCGGTGCGCGGTGTGCGCGCCGGGTGAGAGGGTTCCGTCGCGGTGCCGACGTGGTCGGCGCATAGGTGTAGCCCTTCGCGACGGGGGATGCACGAAGGGCTACGTCTCCATTATGACCCCTCGCGGGGGTCCTATGACAGCGGACCGGCCGAATAGTTTTCACGGAGACCGGCACAAGAGCGATCCGGGTGGCGGAAAGGCAGCGTCGGAGGGCGGCGCCGGGCTCGCCGTGCGTCCACCACGCGGCCCGCCGCAGACGCGGTCAGGCCGGTGGCTTCGGGTGGGCGGTGCCGGCCGGCGGGCGGGCGGTGGCGCGCCGCGCGGCGGTCGCGTCCGGCTCCGGGGTCATGGGCAGGGGGCCGAAAACGGCTGGATCTTGTCGGTGGTTCAGACGCGCCCGAGGCCCGCCGTCAGAAGGTCGTACGGCCGCTCCGCGCACGGGGATCCCTTATCCCTTGAGCATCCGGAAGGACGCGTCCGTCAGATAGAGGCCGTTGTGCTCATACCGTTCGAGCCGTAGCCGGAAGTCGCGGTGACGGATGAAACGGCCGGGGAAGTTGTACGACTCGAACAGCACACTGCCGTCGTACACACCGGGCTTGGAACAGAAGGTCGCGTCCTTCTTGAAAAGCGAAGTGCCGTCGTCGGTGTCGGCGCGGAGCCGGAAGTCGCGGTGGCGCAGGTACCGGCCGTCGCCGAGGGAGAAGGAGTAGCAGCCGGATCCCGCCAGGCCGTCGGTGACGGTGAGGAGCGCCGCGCGGCGGTCGACCTGTTCGAGGAGGCCGACGCCGTCGCGGACGTGCCAGTAGCGGTCGGGGTAGTTGACGGCCTGCATGGCGCGTTCGCGGGTGGCGGGGGCCGCCGGCGCGCCGGGGCGGTGCGGTGCCGCGCCCGCGCCGTGGCCCGTGTCCCCGCCGGTGTTCTCGCCGTTGTCGCGTCCCGTGTCCTCTCCCGTGTCCTTTCCCGTGCCGCCGTCGCCCTGCCCGGCGGGCTTGCCGGCCGGGGACCCCGATGTCGACGACGCGGCGGGCGGCTTGTCGGTGGAGCGGCCGGAGGCGGAGGCGGGTTCGCTCGCGTCGGTCGGCGGCGTCCGGGGCTGCTCGGTGACATCGCCCGGTATGTCGTCCGTCGTGCCGGCGGCGAAGCCGGGCAGTTGGGGTGCCGTGCCGAGGTCCGTGCCGGGCGAGGCGGCCCGTTCGACGCGCCGCTCCGACGGTCCGGCGAGCATCACGAGCCCGACCCCGCAGGCGACCGCGACCACACCGACGAGCAGGGTGTTCACCACGAGCCGGCCCTGCGGCAGAGCCTTCCACCGCCGGCCCTCACCCGCCCCCTCGCTCCCGGCCCCGTACGCGCCGCTCGCCGTACCCGCCGCTCCCCGAGCCGCCCCGGCCCCCTCGAACAGCCGCAGGTCGGAGTCCTTCGGGCCGCTGCGCACCCGCGGATGCCGTAACGGAGCGATGTCCGGCCGGGGCCACCTCAGTGGCACCGCGATACGCCTCGACACCCCGCCGGCGGGGCCTTTCTGTGAGCGCCGTCTGGGGTCGGCACCGCTCGAATCCGGCATGCGCAGCTTGCCTCCAGCGTCGATTCCCGGCACAGGGGACACGCGGGTGCCGCTGCGCGGTATCTGAGACCTGTGATCTGCTCTGGTGATCTGCTTCGACACAAAGCAAAAAAAGGGGGACGGGGGTCACGAACACACGGACGGCAAGGGACGGCCAACTACCGCTCGGCAGGCCGGTGTTGTGACGGGTGAAAGACTAGTGGACCACGTGACCCTCAAGTAAAGGATTCGGCACTCGCGAACGAGGATCTTCGCGGACCTGTGGACCCATGGACTCGGGGACCCATGGACTCGGGGACCCGTGGACTCGGGGACCCGTGGGCTCGGGGACCCGTGGGCTCGGGGACCCATGGGCTGGCGGACCCGTGGTCGCTCGGCCTCGTGGTCACTCAGCCCCGGGGCCCGGCGGCTCATGGCCCTCGCACACGGGCGTCGTACGATTCCGCCCTGCCGGCCCGTCCGTTCCGGCCCATGTCCGACTCACACCCCCGGAGCCGCCCGCGTGACCGACCAGTCCGCCACCGCCCGTACGACCGTGGAGTCCGACGCCTCCCCGGCCGCTCCCCGTGCCCCCTTCCTCTATGTCGTCGTCTGCGCGTCCGGGATCGCCGGGGGCGTGGGGGCGTTGATCGGGGCCGCGCGGGAGCGCGGGTGGAGGGTCGGGGTCGTGGCGACTCCGCTCGCGCTCGGTTTCATCGACCGGGAGGCGGTCGAGGAGCAGACCGGGTATCCGGTGCGGTCCGAGTGGCGGCTGCCCGGGGAGCCGCGGCCGCTGCCGGATCCGGACGCGATCGCCGTCGCCCCGGCCACGTTCAACACCGTCAACAAGTGGGCGGCGGGGATCTCCGACACACTTGCCCTGGGGGTGCTGTGCGAGGCGTACGGGACGGGGGTGCCCATCGCGGTGCTGCCGTGCCTGAACGCGGCCCAGGCCGCCCATCCCGCGTACCGGCAGAGCATCGACCGGCTGAGCGCGATGGGCGTCCTGATCGGCGGGCACGGGCCCGACCGGCCCGAGGAGGGCTGTGGCGGCGACCGGTTCCGGTGGGAGGAGGCCCTGGAACTGCTCGGTAGGCCGGGCCCGTCGGGCCCGGCGGGCCCGGTGGACTCCGCACCGAGGTGAGCCCCCGTCCTCATCGGACACTCGGAAAGCGCCGCCGCCCACGGATGTCTGACGTTATGTCACATCGACGAAGTCGCCCGCCGTCGTGACCGCCGGAGTCGTCGGCGTGCCCGCGAAGACGAAGCGCCAGTAGCCGTCCGCCGTCGCCTTGACCGTGGTCCTCAGCTCGCCGGTGCCGCCCGTCTCGACCGTCTTGACCGTGGCGTACGCCGTCGCCGACGTCGCGCGGAACTGGAGCTTGACGGGTTGGCCCGCGTAGCCCTGGTAAGCGCCGTCGGGGTCGGCGGCGCCCTCCCAGTCCGCCCGGCTCAGTCCGCCGGCGACGGTGAGTGTGCCGCCCTTGCGCACGGGCTCGGGCGCGGCGTTCACGGTGAGCCGGGAGTGGCGCTGGAGCTGGACGGTGGTCGCCGCGCGCAGATCGGCCAGGCCGCTCCCGTCGTTCGACCGGGCCCAGACGGCGGCCTTCCAGGCGCCCGCGAGCGCGTTCCTGCCGAGGGTGAGCCGGGGATCGACGTACGCGAAGGACGCCTCGCAGGTGGAGGTGGTGGCGGTCACCGGGGTGCAGGTGGCCGGGCGCGTGGCGAGGAGGACACCGTCGGGTGTGTCCGGCGGACCGTGGTACAGGTACAGATCGCCGTCCGCGACCCCGGCCGGGTCCGTGGCGGTGAAGCGGGCCGTGAACTCCTGCTCGCCGGTCGCCGTGAACACGACGGGCTTGCCCCCGTTGACCGTCACACCGGAGATCCGGGTCCCGCCGACCGTCTCGTCCCCCTGCGTCGCCGGCCCGGCGAAGGCGCGCAGGACCGTACGCCGTACGCTCCCGCCCTCGTCGTCGACGGCCGTGACGCGCAGGGAGACGAAGGACGCGGTCGTCGGAACCGGCAGGCGCGCGGACGCGGTCCCGGCCCTGGACGCGGTCCCGGCCCCGGCCCCGGGCCCTGGACCGGCGACGGACATGCGGGAGGCACCGGCCCCGGCACCCGCACCGGCCCCGGCACCCGCCCCCGGGCCCCCCGTTCCCGGACGCGTCGAGGAGTCGGTCAACGGCGTGCGGGTCAACGGCAGGTCCGTCCACCGGCCGCCGTCGTCCGTCGAGTACGCGATCCCCGTCACCGTCTCCCCGGCCTGCGAGCCGCGCGTGACCGCCCGCGCCGTGACCGTCACGGGATCCGTCCCCGCCGTGTTGCGCGCGTCGAGCCCCGACACCGTCATCCCGACACCGATCAGCGGCAGCGGTGCGCGGGCGCTCGTGTCCTGCGAGGCGAAGCTCCATTCGCTGCGCACCAGGGTGGACAGCCGCGCGTAGGGCACCTTGCGGGTGACGGTGTGATCGAGTTCGTAGGTCCGGGAGCCCGCCGGCACGGAGGCCGACACCCCCTGGGCGGGCTTCAGCCCGTCCGCCCGGACGATCGTGTTTCCCTGGTGGCTGAGCCGGTACGACGCCCGGGAGCGCTCGTCGCCGCCCGCGTTGCCGGCGGCGTCGCTGAACGTCCCCGGCTCGTACAGGGACAGCTTGCCGCCCTGCCGCGACGATCCGCCGCTCTGGTCCGGGCCGGGCTGGAACGGTGCCGCGCCGAAGGTCTCGCGCGCCGAGGCGTTCGTCGGGGCGACGTTCGTCGCGGCCGTGTTCGTGGCGGCCGGGTTCGCCGCCCCCGGAGGGGCGGCGGCCGACGGCGCGGGCAGGGTCCGGTCCGGCAGCGTCAGCGCGTGTTCGTACGTGCCGTACCGGAGCATCCGCGCGTAGGTGACGCCCGGCGTGACGTACTCGGTGACCGTACCGCCGGCGCGCACCGGCGCGTCCAGGTAGACCCCCGTCCACTGCCCCGTCTCCGGTACGGAGAGCAGCGCCGCGCCGACCCCCGCCTTCGGCGCCCGTACGGTCGTGACCGTCTTCGCGAGCTGCGCGGTGCGCACCCGCGCGACCGGCGCGGCGGGGACCGTGTCCGTGAAGGCGTGTGTCAGGTCGTAGCGGTACGGACTCGGCACGGACGCCGACGTGCCCTTCTTGACCAGGACGTCGTGCACGCGCAGCGCGGCCCCGGGCACGGAGAACGGCGTCGCGTAGACCTTGTCGGCGCCCTGTCCGGCGAACCCGGCCAGGTCCCCGCCCGGTACGGAGATCCACACCGCCGAGCCGCGCCGGACGGCCGTGGCGTCGTCCGGCACGGTGACGGCCGTCTCCTTGGCCGCCCGCTGGTCGAAGGCCACCGTGAGCCCGGCGTCGGTGACCTCGAACGTACGGGCCAGGAGGTAGCTCGGCTGCCCCGGATCGCTGTGCAGGGCCACGGCGAAGTAGTCGCCGGGAGGCAGTTCGACGGTCGAGGCGGGACCGCCGGCGTCACTGTTCACGGGGTACGGGGTCCAGGTCGCCCGGTCCCAGAGCGTGAACGTCTTGGTGGTGACGTCGGCGTGCGTGATCGTCAGCGTGACGGGGTACGTGCCGGCGTCGGCGGTGCGTGCCGCCGCCGCGCGTGCTCCCCTGCCGGGGAGGGACACGCGGGTGGGCGCCGCCGCCGTACGACGGGCCACCGGCCGTACGCTCAGCTCGCCGTCCGCCACGGTGTACGCGTAGCGCCCGGGCGCGGTGCCGTTCGGTGCGGGGTCGATACGGAGGTGGCGCGCCCGCGACGGCGCACCGCTCACGCCCGCCGCGTCCTCCCGTCCCGTCAGCTCCAGTCGCTCACCGGTGACGAGGCGGGCGACTGTTCCCCGGTCGGTGAGACGGTCGGTGAGACGGTCGGTGAGGTGGTCGGTGAGGCGGTCCGTCGTGGCGCCCGGCCGCTCGGCGGTGCGACCGGGGGCGGCTCCGGCCGGCGCCGCCCCCGCCACCGACGGGGCGGACAGGGCCGACAGGACGGTGAGCACGGAGAGGGCCGCGCAGGTCAGCGCCGCGGGGACGCGTGCGGCCGTGACTCGTCTTCGTCGGTTTCTCTTCCCCGGCCGGTGTTCACCGGCGCTCCGGGCTTTCCAGTTGAGCGGCATGACGTCCGCGCTCCCCTCCGTCACAGGTCCGTTCGGACCGGGGGAACAGCCTTACGGATCCCTCGTGCGATCGCCACATGGCCCCCGCCGCTCCTCAACGGCGGTGTGGTCAAAGCTCATCGGCCGGCCGTCGGGCCCGGCTGCTGTTCCGCTGTCGAGTCCAGTTGCTCCGCGGCCGGCCTGAGCGGCCACAGGTCGCCGCCGGGCGGCGCCTCGAGGTGCGGTACGGCGGCGCGGGCCGCGCGGTCGCCCGCGTCGGCCGCCGCCCGCACGATGTCGCTCGCCGCGTACCGGCGGAAGTCCGGCTCCGGGTGGGGCCACGGAGTCTTTCCGGTCGCGGCCGGCAGCAGATGGCGGACGGCCTTGAACAGGCCCTGCCCCTCCGGCCCTTGATATGTCCGGAGATTGACGCCGACGTGCTGTCCGACGGCCGCGAGGCGCGCGTACGCGACGAGGTCGAAGGTCGAGTAGTGCCAGCTGCGCGTGCGGTCGAGCTCCTGGGGCCGGCTGCCGTCGGCGGCCGACTCCTCTTTGCCGAAGGGGGAGTCGACCAGCCAGTCGAGGAAGTCCTCGTTCCAGGCGCGCATGCCGGCCCGGTCCGCCCCGCCCGGTGAGCACCACAGACCGTTCCGCGCTCCCGTCAAACATGTGAACGGTATTCATGAACGAGACCGTGTGAGCGTAGGGGCGTCAGGTCACGCTGACAACGGTTCGGGCACGATTCACGGATGCGGACCACGGTGGGGCGTGGCCGGCCGCGACTCATGGCGGCGGCCGACGCGTTCGCCCTGTCGTACGCCCTGCCTCGCCCCCGCTGCCCGCCCGTGCCCGCCCGCACTGAACGCGGCGGCGCGCGCGTACGTATGGAAGGGGGGCCCATCGTTCCCCGCCCCCGGGCCCCGGCGCTGGCGACGCGACTCGGTACGGCATTGGAGCCACGGATGAAGCACGCGCGACGCACCCTCCGGCGGATCGTCCGACTGGCGGCCGTCGGCGGACTCCTGTGCGGTGGGCTGCTGGTCTCGAACGCGGTGGCCGAAGAGCCCGGCGGGGCGAGAGCGGGCGGGAACGGCGCGTCCGGTACGCCCGGTACATCCGGGGTGTCCGGGGCGGCCGCGACGGGCGCGGGCCTGGTCGAGCGGCTCGGACCCTCCCGTACGGCCGGCACCTGGATCGGGTCCGACGGCCTGCCGGTGGTCGCGGTCACCGACGAGGCCGCGGCCGACGAGGTCCGGCGGGCGGGCGCGCGCCCCCAGGTGATGCGCTACAGCATGCGCGAACTGCGTTCGGCCACCGAGACGTTGAGCCGGTCCTCCCGGGTCGCCGGCACGGCGTGGGCGGTGGACTACGCGTCCAACAAGGTCGTCGTACGGGCCGACAGCACCGTCTCCGCCGCCGACTGGTCCCGGATGTCGGCGGTCGCGCGGGACATCGGCGGGTCCGTGGAGATGCGCAGGACGGAAGGCACCTTCACCACCAGGGTGAACGGCGCCGCGCCCATCCTCACCAACGGCGGCCGGTGCTCGGCGGGGTTCAACGTGACCAACGGCGCCGAGCAGTTCATCCTGACGGCCGGTCACTGCGGGCCGGTGGGCACGGGCTGGTTCGCGGAAAACCTGTCGGCCGGTCAGATCGGCACCACGGTCGCGGGACGCTTTCCGGGGAACGACTTCTCGCTCGTACGGTACGAGGAGGGCGCCGCCCCCGGCGCCGACGCCAACATCGTGGACATCGGCAACGGCCAGGCCGTACGGGTCACGGGCGCCGCGGACCCGGTCGTCGGCCAGCAGGTCTTCCGCAGCGGCAGCACGACCGGGCTGCGCAGCGGGCAGGTCACGGCGCTGAACGCCACGGTCAACTACCGCGAGGGCTCGGTCTCCGGGCTGATAGAGACCACCGTCTGCGCCGAACCGGGGGACAGCGGGGGGCCGCTGCTCGCGGAGGGGATCGCGCTCGGCATCACGTCGGGCGGCAGCGGGGACTGCACGAGCGGGGGAACGACGTTCTTCGAGCCGGTGACGTCGGCGATGAACGCCCTCGGCGTCCGGCTGACCGGCGCCGCCACCGCGGCGGGAGAAGCGGGCGGCGGCGCCCGGGAGGGCGGTGAGGGCGGCGCGTCGGACGCCGCTCCGGCTCCCTCGGTGCCGGCGGCCGGGGGGATCGCGGCTCCGGGGCCGGGCGCGCAGCGCACGGTGACCGGGATCGTCGACCTCGAGACCCTCATCCCGGGGCTGGTGCTCATCGTGGTGAGCGTGCTGGGGCTGGCGGTGGCGCAGTCCATACGGACGGAGAAGGCGAGCTACCGCAACCAGTACTCCCAGAGCTGGGGCTGACGCCATGTCATGACGGCCGCGCATCCAGGACCCGGCATCCCGAGGGCCTTGGGTGAGCAGCTGATATGACGATTCATCAGGAGTGCGTAGTGCCGCTCCGGGGCGGCCACACGGGTGAAATATCAGCAAGTCGTGCTCATCCGACGCACTGAAAACCATATTGGCGGGTTTCTTGGTGCGTGCCCACAGGTCGTGGCGAGCACTGCGTCACGGCGCTGCCGGAACTCAGTGGAGGAAACACGCCATGCCAACCACACCCGTCGCCAAACGGCCCTTCGACGCCGTCGTGCCCGTCCTGATGGCCGTCCTGAGCGTGCTCGGCCTCGCCGGCCAGAGCACCGCGGTGGCCGCCACCATCACGGGAACACAAACCGCCCGCGATTCGGTCCATCGAGCGGTACCAGAGTCCGTACCCCCCAGAACCGACTGGGATAGCATCGCCGCCTGCGAAAGCAGCGGCCGCTGGAACGCCAACACGGGCAACGGATACCACGGCGGTCTCCAGTTCGCGCCCTCCACCTGGCGTGCGTACGGCGGTAACCGCTACGCGCCCCGCGCCGATCTCGCGACGCGTGCCGAGCAGGTCGCGGTGGCGGAGGCCGTCGCACGGGACCGCGGACTGTCGGCGTGGCCGCACTGCGGCAGGCGCGGCTCGGGTTCGGGGTCGAGCACCGGCTCAGGCTCGGGGTCCGGTTCGGGATCGACCGGAAACGGCTGGAGCAGCAGCTCGAACGGTAGCTCGAACAGCGGCTCGGCCGCCGGCAGCACGGCATCCGGGAGCGCGTCCTCCGGCACGTCGGGCGGTACGCCGAGCGTGACCGGGACGAACCGGCCGTCCTCGTACGGGACCGTCACGCCGTCGCGTCGGCCCATCCCGGCGTCCGCGAACACCTACACCGTGCGGGCGGGCGACTGCCTGTCGTTCATCGCGCAGCGGGCGGGCGTCAAGGGCGGTACGCAGGCCCTGTACGCGCTGAACAAGAAGATCCTCGTCGAGGGGCCCGACCGGATCTACCCGGGCCAGCGCCTGCGCCTGCGCGCCTGAGAGGCGTCACCCTCAGGGCCGCGGCCCGGGCCCCACGCCCCGACCGCGCCCACACGGCCACGACCACGTCCCCCGACCTCGTGCTGAGGCCGGGGGACGTGGTTTTCCCCGCCTTCTCGCCGGGGCGCCGAACTGAGCCGGCCGCGTACCCGTTTGCCCGAACAGCCGGGTGCTTTTGCCCGGATAAGGGGCACCCATAGGGCATGAGCGACTCGCACCAAGGCCCAGGCCCAGGCCCAGGCCCCGTCCCCGGCCCAGGACCAAGCCCCGGCCCCGACCCCGACCGCACACCCGGCGTCGAGCCAGGCGGCGTGCCGCCCGGCGAGACTCCGCCCGGCGAGGGGGGCCTGTCCGGAGCCGGGCCGCTGGAGACCCACAACCCCACGAGAGGCTGGGCGAAGGGCCCGCTCGTCCTCATCGCCCTCGTCGTCCTGCTCTTCGCGATCGGTTTCCTCGCCTACGCGGTGTACGTGTGACGAAGGAGGAGCCGGGGCCGGGGCGGAGGCGTTCCGGTGTTTCGCGGCGGCGTACGCGGTGACCCGACAGGGGAGCGCATACGTCCGAGAGAGAGGCTTCGACATGGGTGAGGCACAGGCGGACCGGGAGCAGGCGGCACGGCTGCCCGACGGGGACGTGGTGGCGATCCTGCTGGAGCAGCACGCTCGTATCCGGGAGCTCTGCACAGAGGTGAGGAACACGCGCGGCAGCGCCAAGCGGCAGGCGTTCGACGACCTGCGGGCCCTGCTCGCCGTCCACGAGACGGCGGAGGAGATGATCGTCCGCCCGGTCGCGGAGGACACCGCGGGCAAGCGGGAGGCCGACGCCCGGAACCGCGAGGAGAAGGAGGCGAACCACGTGCTCGCCGAGCTGGAGAGGATGGATCTCGACAGCGCGGAGTTCGACGCCGAATTCGCGGAGTTCGCACAGTCGGTCGTCGAGCACGCCGAGCACGAGGAGCGGGAGGAGTTCCCGGCGGTGCGCTCGGGGCGCACGAGGGAACAGCTCCAGACCATGGGCAAGCGGTTGCGGGCGGCGGAGAAGATGGCGCCGACACACCCGCACCCGGCCGTGGCCGGGTCGCCCAAGGCGCAGTGGGCCGTGGGCCCGTTCACTTCGATGCTCGACCGGGCGCGGGACGCGATCAAGAGCAGCGCGTAGCGCGTAGCGCGTCGCGCGTGGCGCATGGCGCGCGCCGGCGGAAACGGACGCGGCACGGCGACCCCGGTGAGGGGGCGCCGTGCCGCGCGCGTGTTCCGGCCGGGCGGGACTCTCAGGAGGCGGTACAGCCGCCGACCGTCGGTGCCGTCCAGTTGCCGTTCGCCATGACCGTGAAGCCGAAGCTCGTCGCCGCCCCGGCGCCCAGGCTGCCGTTCCCGTTCGGCCTCATCGTCATCACAGTGCCGCCGGCCTCCCAGGTGGGACTGCCGTTCCACGTCGTGGAGACCGTCTGCGGCGACCGCAGGGTGACGCTCACGGTCCAGCCGCTGATCGCCGCGCCCCCGGCCGTCACCGTCACCCTGCCGTTGAAGCGGTCGCCCCACCGTTCCGTCTCGGAGTAGGTGGCCGTGCAGGTCAGGCCGCCGCCTCCGCCCCCGCCGCTGGTGCCGCCCAGGGCCGACAGCACCGAGGTGTACGCGGCCTTCTTCCCGTAGTTGTTGTCAAAGAGCAGCGGAGTGCCGCTCGCGCGCCACGAGTACTTGTCCGTCACGCCCCACACGGTGATGCCGGTGCAGCGGGAGACGGCCAGGCACGCCTGGACGACACGGCGGTAGCTGTCGGCCTGAGCGCTGCCGGAGCCCTCGATGTCCAGCTCCGTGATCTGTACGTCGACGCCCAGGTCGGCGAAGCGCTGGAGGTTCTGCTGGTAGTCGCCGGGCACCGGGGACTGGCTGTTGAAGTGCGACTGGAAGCCGACGCAGTCGATCGGCACACCGCGCGCCTTGAAGTCGCGGACCATGGCGTAGACGGCATTGCTCTTCGCGTTCTGGCCGTCGGTGTTGTAGTCGTTGTAGCAGAGCTTGGCGGCGGGGTCGGCGGCCCGGGCGGTACGGAACGCCTCCTCGATGAAGCCGTTGCCGATCTTGTCCTGGAACGGTGAGCTGCGCCGGGCGCCGGAATTCCCGTCCTGGAACGCCTCGTTGACCACGTCCCACGCGGCGATCCGGCCCTGGTAGTGCTGCATCACCTTGGTGATGTGGTTGTTCATCGCCGAGCGCAGGTCACCGGCCGCGAGTCCGCCCACCCAGCCGGGCAGCTGGGAGTGCCACACCAGCGTATGACCGCGGACCTTCATGCCCTTGCCCTGCGCGTGGCTGACGATCTGGTCGGCGGAGCCGAAGGTGAACGAGTTGCGGGTGCGTTCGACGGCGTCCCACTTCATCTCGTTCTCGGGTGTGACGCTGTTGAACTCCCGGTCCAGCGTGGCCGCGTAGTCCGACTCGCCGAGGTGGTTCGCGGCGACCGCGGCACCGAAGTACCGGCCCTTCTCGGCCGCCGCGGCGCCGAGCGTCGAGGCCGCGAGCGAAGAGGTCGCGTGCGTCGGCGCGGAGTCTCGCGCGGGGGGCTGCGCGGCGCTCACGGAGGGCGCCGAGGCGAAGGCGGTGGCGGCCACGACGGCGGCGGCCAGCAGAGCGTGCCCGCGCGCCCGGACGGACAACGCTCGCTGTTTCCGCTGCTCTCCGTGCTGCTTCCTGTGCCGCTCCCTGCGTGTCAGCTTTCCGGTCACGCTTCCTCCTCGGAGGTCGACGGAACGTGCGGGTCTCGGTGCGGATTCCAGGGCAGTGCCCTTTCGGAAAGTGAAGCAAAAGTTTCGGCGGCCGCAAGGGGTGGCGCGCGACGTAATTCCGGCCGAGTGTCGGGCGGCGCGTCGTACGGGCGTGTGCATGAGCCCATCCGGGCAGTCCTCGTCCAGATCGGGGCCCAGAAAGTATCGCCAAAGATGGCGGCATATTTCGGTCCCTCGGGTGATGGGTGAGTACCGGCAGGGCGGTTGACGGCCGGGGAACGCGAGCCTCCGCACAACCATCCACAGCGGTCCCCCGTCGCACAGGGAGCCACGGCCACAACGCCCAGCGAACAGAAAGGGGTTCACGAGATGTCATCGCAGCGCCCGCGCCGGTGGTCGGCCACCGTGACCGCGGCGGTCACCGCCCTCCCGACGGCCCTCCTCGCGACCGTCCTCGTCACCGCTCCCGCCCAGGCGGCTGATGCCGTCGCGCCCGACGGCCCCGTCCTGAACTTCCACGTCGCCCGGCCGGAGGTCGGCCTTCCCCAGCCCGCCGACGGCGTCGATCCCGCCCAGATCGGCTGGAGTCTGAGCGGTGACGCCGGCGGCGGCACCGCCGAGGACGTCGTGGTCGGGGTCGATGTCTCGGGGATCGCCTCCTTCGCCGATTTCCGCGGCGCGAGCTGTGTCGGCACCCGGTGTTTCTGGCCCGCCAAGGACATCGCTCCGGACGGTGACGCCGGCGGGTTGCTCGAAGTGTTCGCCAAGCCGGACGCCCCGCTCGGCACGACCGGCACCGCCCGGCTTTTCGCCACGTCGTCCAACGCGACCGTCGTCGAGACCACGGTGCGCGTCACCGTCGGCACGGTGGAACTGTCCGTCAACTGGCTGCCCGATACGGACAGTGCCGTGCCGGGCTCGACCCTGGACGCCCCGATCACCGTCTCCAACGCCGGTTCGCTGCCCGCGCGGGACGCGATTCTGCGGCTCGTGACCACCCCGGGGCTCGGCTTCGCTCAGCGGTTCGCCAACTGCGAGTACGGGGCGACCGACGACGAGGTCCCCGGGCAGACGTTGGGGGAGGCGGTGTGCCACATGGGTGGACCGGTCGAACCGGGGAAGCGGTACCGGCTGTCCACGGCTGTGGGGCTCGACGTCAAGCGGACGGCGCTCTTCGAGTTCCTGCACTACAGGATCACGCCGGCCTCGGCGTCGGCACCGACGCGGACATCGGCATCGGCCTCGGCTCCGGCCTCGGCTCCGGCCTCGGCTCCGGTGTCGACGGCGGCATCGGTCCCCTCCGCCCTGAACGGTGCCGCTCACCGGCCCGTGCTCTCGCTCGTACCGGATGGGAGTGCCCCGCCCAGCGGTTCCGGGCCCGAGCACGTCCGGTGGATCGTCAACGCGGTCAACACCGCGGACATCGCCGTGACCGGCGACACCGTCAGGGCCGAGCCCGGTGACGAGGTCACATTGACGGCGAAGGTGCGCAACGACGGGCCCGCGTCCGTCAACCTGCTGACCTCCGACGACCATCTCGCGGTGCTGGTCGACATCCCCGAGGGAACCACGGCGGTGCGGCTGCCGAAGCGCTGCGGCGTCTGGACGGGCGGGGGGATGGGCGAGCCGGAGCCCGGCGCCCGTCAGTACGTCTGCACGATCGGCAGGCCGTTCGACGTCGGACAGGTGGCGAGTCTGCCGTTCACGGTCCGGGTCGACGCGGACGCGCCGGCCACGACCAGCGGGGACGTGCGCAGCATGACGGTGTGGGGCGGGAAGACGGCGTACGACCCCAACGAGGACAACAACACCGGCGCGTTCACGGTCCTGGTCGAGCGCGCGTGACGAGTACAGGACGGATGGGTACGTCAAGGACACGCGCGTCATGGACAGGAGAGCCAAGCTCAGGAGCGTCAAGAGCAGGTGCGTCAGGGATGGGTACGTGACGTACGCCTGACGGCGGCGCCTCGGCCGTACCGTACGCGGGCCGGCCGGGGCGCGTGCCTCATCGCGCCCCGCGAACCACCCGTCATTCCGGAGCGCCGGGCTCCGATGCCCACCCCCGTGGGGCAGCGGTGCCCGGCACCCCGGAGCCGGACGCCGTTGCCGGCGAGGCTGTCGAGGTAACGGTGCGGGTGCGCGTGTTCACTGCTGTCGATCCTGGCGCGACCGCCAGGTTAAGTCAACTATGGTTGAGCGTTCGAGAGGTGAGCGCCTATAATCCGTCACCGAATGCCCCATTGCTGGCGATTTGGTCACAACGATCGTGTAATCGATGAGGCGGTGTGATGTCCTCCGCAGGCCGAGGAGTTCTATGATCCGGCCCATGGCCACCGATCCTCCACGTTCAGAAGCGTCGGCCTTCCGACCCGGCGACGGTGGGGACCCGTCGGACTCTCGGGACTCGCTGGCCACGCCGCGCACTTCCGTGTCGCCCGGCGCCCCCGCGTCTTCCGGCGCTCCCGCGTCCTCCGACGTGCCCGCCTCGCCCGACTCCGCCGACTCCCCCGACTCGGCCGACTTCGCGGCCCGTTTCCGCCGCGTGATCTCGGTGATCTACCCGAGGGACCTGGGCCGCCCCTGGCGCGATTCGGAGATCGCCGAGGGCACCGGCCTCAGCGGCACGTACATCGGCAACCTCCGCAAGGGCACCCAGAAGCCCAGCCTGGAGAACGCGGTGAAGATCGCCAAGTTCTTCGGCGTCCCGCTGGACTACTTCACCGACTCCGCCACCGCACAGGCCGTCGAGCGGGACTTGCGGAAGATCGAGGCATTGCGGGACGCTCGGGTCGAGCGCATCGCGATGCGTGCGGCCGGCCTGCCCCCCGAGATGCAGGACGCCGCCCTCACCGTGGTGGAGCAGCTACGGAAGGCGGTCGGGCTGCCCGACGGCAGCCCCGAGGCGTGACCGGATACGGGCAGGCGCCATACGGGTACACGCCATCCGGGCGGACGCCGCTCGGGCGTTGGCGATTGGCCGACGCCGCTGATGGGGCTGATGGGGACGACGTGCGAGATCTTGGACGTACCCGCCGCCGGATGCGGGCCATGGTCAGGCAGTTGGGCCTGCCCCGGATGAGCACGGTGGAGGAGATGTGCGCGGCGGTCGCCGAGCGGACCGGCCGCCGCGTCGAGCTGGTGCCCCGGCGGATGCGGGTGGGTGAGCCCTCCGGGTTCGTGGAGCGACGCGCGGACGTCGACGTGGTGTACGTCGAGGAGGAGACGTCCGGTCTGCACCGGGCGCACATCATCTGCCACGAGCTGGCGCACCTGCTCTGCGGCCATCTGGCCGAACCCCCGGCCGAGGACGAGGAGACGGGCCACGTGGAGCTGCCCACGATCGACCCCGACATGCTCCGGCTGGTACTCGGCCGGTCCCACTACGACGAGGCGGCGGAGGAGGAGGCGGAGATCCTGGGGGCCGAGCTGACCCGCGTCCTCGTCCTGGCGCCCGGCGCCGGCACGACCTCACAGCTGGCGCCCGCGCTGGAGCACCGCAAGGGCCAGCATGTCTGACGTGTCCGAGACCCCGTACAACATCGTCTACCTCGGCATCGGCTCGGTGGCCTGGGTCGTGGCCGCCCTGAAGATACGGGCCTGGCTCCGGGACCCGTCCCAGGGCCTGCTCGTCGTCGCCCTGACCATCGCGGCGCCCGCCACCGCCTTCGTCGTGGCCGCCCCGGTCGTGTACCGGCTGATCGACCGGGTCGCGCACCGCGGGAACCTGGCGACGGTCCTCGTCTATCTGGGCATCACGGGCTTCTCCGCCGCGGCCGTGGTGCTGGCACGGATGTGGACCCCGCCGAAGGAGCGCACCGGCGTACGGGTGTGGGACGCGGTCACCGCGGACACCTGGCACCAGGTGCGGCGCCGGCTGGCGGTGTTCGCCGTTCTGGTCCCGGTGATGGTCGGGCTGTTCCTCGCCGGCGACGCGACCAGCCCGGAGACACCGCTCACGTTCGACACCACGTTCGCGACGGACTGGCGGATCGCGGCGTTCCTGGTCATCTACCAGGCGCTGTTCGGCTTCGCGCTGATCGACATCAGCCGGGTGTGCCGGGGGCACGCCGACCGGCTGCCGCGCGGCGGACTGCACCGGGGCATCCGGCTGATCGCCCTCGGCGGAGTCGTCGCCTGCGGCTATGTGCTGTGCAAGCTCATCGCGATCGGCACGGCCTTCGCCCGGGTCACGGGCGCGGAATGGCTGAGCACGGCCCTCGGCCCGGTGTTCGCCGCGCTCGGAGCGGTGCTCATCACCGCCGGCTTCGCCGGTCCCGCCGTCTCCGCCTGGCGGCGTCGGCGCAGCGACTACCGGGCCCTGCGCCCGTTGTGGGACCTGGTGTACCGGGCGGACGAGCGCCTGGCCCTGGAGGCTCCCCCGTCCGCCTGGACCGAGCGGCTCGCGGTCCGTGACCTGGAGTGGCGCACCGCCCGGCGCGGCCTGGAGATCCGCGACGGCCAGCTCACACTGCGCCCCTGGGTCGGCCCGGCGGTCGTCACCGCCGCCGGCCGGCTCGCCGAACGGGACGGCCTGGCCGCCGACGACCGGGCGGCCCTGATCGTTGCCGCCGCGCTGCGGTCCGCCGTGGAGGCGCTGAACGCCGGTACGGCCCCGCGCCCCCGCGAGGACCAGACACCGCTGCCGGGCCTGGACACGGAACCGGCCGAGGAACGCGCGCACTTGGTACGGGTCGCCCACTACCTGCACGCGCCCTTGACCGCGGAGGCCGTGGCCACCGCGGCACCGGCGGGCTGACGCCCGGGCCGGGCGAGCGCGGTCCGCGCGGGCCGGGCGAACGTAGTCCGCGCGGGCCGAACGGCTCGCGGAACGGGACAGGCCGTGGCTCAGTCCTCGGCGAGAACCACGACCGAGTCCCCCTCGCACAGGGTCAGCGGCGCGGTCTTGGACGGGTTGAGGTGGACACCGTAGAGCGGTGGTTCGTCGCTGTGCCGCTTCAGCCGGTAGCCGATGGCCGTCTCGCCCCGTTGCCGGGCGGCCTCGATCACCGTGGCGAAGTTCGCCTCGGCGCCCGGTGCGAGGTAGCTCGCCGCCGGCTTGAGGTAGATCTCCGATCCCTCGGGGTCGAAGAGGTCGGCGAACACCGCGTACAGGTGGCGGTTCTCGGTGAGCTGGGTGAGCAGGAGGCTGATGACCTTGGTGCTGACGATGAAGTCGTCGGCCTTGGTGACCTGCGCGACCTCACGGTTGGCGTCGTCGTTCATCTCGGTGACGATGGAATACGGGTCGCCGAGCTGGATCTCGATGTCCCGCAGGTGCAGGAGAGTGACCAGGGTGCGGTCGTCGGCCCGCCCGGGGGCGATCGACTCGTCCGTCAGCACCACGATATGGCGGTAGTCGTCCAGGCCCAGGGCCTCCAGCGAGGGCCGGTGGACGGGCTCGCAGCGCTTGAAGCCCACCGTCAGGTTGTCCAGCCGGCCGCTCACGTACTCCACGGGCTGCCGCGGGGCCGCCACGTCCAGCACGGATCCCGGCCGCACCAGCCGGTCGAGCAGCGAAATGATCTTCGCTGCCCGCGGGTTCCAGCCGATCAGCAGCGTCCGGTCCGGCTCGGGCGTCCGGACGCCGGCCGTCGCGATCGCCGACCCCACGATCGTGGGCCGCTCACCCGCCGTCTTGATGAGCAGGTCGTCCTCGGCGAGGACCAGCAGCTGGTCCCCTTCCCCGATGACGGTGTCCATCGCCGGGTTGACCCGTATCTCGTCGTTCGCGCGGTGCAGGCCGATGGGTACGCCGAGTGCGAAGGCGTTCAGTGCTTCCCCGTAGGTGGCGCCGGTCAGCGCCGGCTCGGTCCAGGGGTAGATCTCGTTGCCCATGAAGCTGAGCAACTCGTTGAAGACGGTGGACAGGCCGGACTGCCGGTGGGACTGCACGATCAGCCGTACGGCTATGTCGTCGACGTCGATGACGAGCGCGTCCTCGCCGGCGGCCAGCCGGGCCGCCGCCAGGTTCGCGGAATTCTGCACGGCAGCCACCACGTTCGGGCGCGGTCCCCGCCACGTACGGCTGTTCAGCAGTAACAGCACCTTGATGACGTCGATGTCGCTCTCCGCCCCGACGGGCGGCAGCACCATGATCGCCTTGGCCGTGTCCGGACTCACCAGCTCCAGGTCGCCGCGCTGCAACGGGTTGCCGGAGCGGCAGATCACCCGTGTCTTTCCGGTGTCCGGGATCCGCCGCCGGATCTCGTCGTCCATGTCGACCTTGTCCCGGTCGGCGAGGATCACCACACAGGAGCGCCGCTCGCTCTGATTGGCCTCCACCAGCTCGGCGACCACCGTGAAGATCTGGTCCGACCAGCCCAGCACGATGGTGTGCTCGTGCTCGATCAGCCGGGACCTGCCCTTGCGGAGCTCCTGGATCCGGGTCTCCAGGCCCGTCGTCATCACACCGATCAGCGCGCTGACGATGAAGATCCCGCCGATCGTCACCGTGAGCATGAGGATCAGGAACAGCGGCTGCCCGGTGTCCCCGCCCATCGTCCCCGGATCGAGGGTGCGCAGCAGGCTCATCCAGACGACGCCGGGCCAGCCGCCGTTCTCCTCGGTGTCCTCGTGGGCGAAGACGACCACGGTCCCGGAGACCAGGGTGATCAATGCCAATGAGGCCAGCCCCAGCCAGCCGATCAGCGCGGGGGTGCCCCGGTCCATCGTGCCGTCGAACCAGTACCGCAGTCGCCCCCGCAGTCTTCCGGGCATGCTCTGTTCCTCCGTAGCTCCAACTGTCGGCAATCATGCCCAACTCGGCAGCTCGGAAGGCCTTTTACGCTCTCGGAGATATGGCCGCTCACCTGCGCGGATTCGTTCGCGGCCATCCGTTCACGGTGATCCGTTCGCGGTCATCCGTTCGCGGTCACGCGTTCACCGTGATGTTGGAACTCCCGCTGCTCTGGTATCCCTCCGTCGCGAGGATCATGTAGTAGCTGAAACTGCCCAGGTTCATTCCCGAGCGGGCCCACGCGTCGAAGTGGTTGCCGGTGGTGATGGCCCCGCCCGTCCTCTTCGACTGGCGGACGCTCCAGTACTGGTTGAAGGTGCGTATGCCTTCGACGGAGGGCGCGTTGTAGCGCGTCGTCTTGTAGATGTCGTACGTACCGCCGTCACTGGAGACCGTGCCCTTGTACTCGCCCGTGGGCCGGTACGTGCCCCAGTTGTCGACGATGTAGTACTCCACGAGCGGGTTGGACGTCCACCCGTAGAGGGTCAGGTAGCCGTTGCCGGACGGGGCGAAGCTGCCCGAGTACTGCACGGTCCTGCGTCCGCCGTTGCTCCAGCCCTTGCCGCAGACAAAGTTTCCGCAGTTGGTCCAGGAGGTCCGGTAACTTCCCCCGCCCGCCAGCGTCATGGCGACCGAGCCGCCGCCGTCGGTCCAGAACGAGTAGTAGAAGCCGTTGTTGGTACCGGTCTGGTTCGTGGTGATGGTCGTGTCGGCGTGTGCGGTGCCGGGCAGCATCAGCCCGGATGTCGCCAGCGCCAGGGTGCCGGCCCGGCCGATGAACTTCCGGCGGCTGATCTGGTGTGCGGGGGCCTTGTCCATGTCCGTGCTTCCTCCTCGTGAGGGCAGGCGGGAGGCCGCGGGCCGGTGCGTACCGGCCCAGGCGGGCCCTGTCGGTGGTGGCCGGGCGGGGCGTACCGCTCGTGGGCGACCCGGGAACCGACAGTGGTTGAGTACTGACGTGCCGACAGGTTGGAGCGGCCGGAGCGGGCTGTCAATAGTTTCCGCAACCTTTCCGGTAATGCTGGGGTGGGGTGAAGGTGTCTTTCGTTCGTATCATGCCTGGTCAGAACGTATGCGTTGCTCGTTCGACGCGGCTTCTGTCGGTCGAAGTCCGGTCGATATGGGATCAAGAAGCGCCACCAGGTTTCGAAAGTTTCGGATGCGAGCTGGCCGGAGTGGGCGTTCCGGTGGCTACCCGGTGGCTAGTGCCGCGACCGGCAAGGTTTGCCCGTCAAGGAGCGGCGTCCGGTGCGTGTGATCGCAAGGCGGGCAGAAGTCCATGTAGCGGAGCTACCTGGACTTGTGGCCAACGCGGCGAGCGCGCGTGCCGGGCGTCGCGACGGGGCAAACGTTGCCGGGAGGGGCACTAGCGTGCGCGGGCATGGAGACCAACACGCACATCAGGACACTGGGCCGCAGCGGCATCGAGGTGAGCGCCCTCGGCTTCGGGTGCTGGGCCATCGGCGGCGAGTGGCAGTCCGTCGACGGGCGACCCCTGGGCTGGGGCAAGGTCGACGACGACGAGTCGGTGCGCGCGATCCGGCGCGCCCTCGACCTCGGCGTCACCTTCTTCGACACCGCGGACGTATACGGCACCGGCCACAGCGAACGCCTGCTCGGCCGCGCCCTCGGCAAGCGCCGCACCGATGTCGTCGTCGCCACGAAGTGGGGCAACCTCTTCGACGAGGAGACCCGGACCAGGCACGGACAGGACGACTCCCCGCAGCACGCGCGCCGCGCCCTGACAGCCTCCCTGCGCCGTCTGGACACGGACTACGTCGACCTCTACCAGCTGCACATCTCCGACGCCGACCCGGAACGGGCGGCCCGGCTCCGCGACACCTGCGAGGGTTTCGTGCGCGAGGGCCTCATCCGCGCGTACGCCTGGAGCACGGACGATCCCGCCCGGGCCGCGGTCTTCGCCGAGGGCCCGCACTGCACGGCCGTCCAGCACCGCCTGAACATCCTCCAGGACGCTCCCGTACTCCTCGCCCTCTGCGCGGAGGCGGACCTCGCGAGCATCAGTCGCAGCCCGCTCGCCATGGGCCTGCTCACCGGCAAGCACACCGCCGAGCGCGCCCTGGACAACGGCGACATCCGCAACGCGCCTCCCGCGTGGCTGCCGGGATTCACCGCGAACGAGGGCGCCGACCCGGCCTGGCTCGATCGGGTCGAGTCCCTGCGTTCCGTCCTCACCAGCGACGGCCGTACCCTCGCGCAAGGCGCCCTCGCCTGGATCTGGGCCCGCGCCCAGCGGACGATCCCCATCCCCGGTTTCCGTACGGTCGCCCAGGCCGAGGAGAACGCGGGCGCGCTCGCGAAGGGCCCGCTCACCGCCGGGCAGATGGCCGACGTCGACCGGATCCTGGGACGGTGAGCGGTGTGCGGTGTGCGGTGAGCAGTGAGCAGTGAGCAGTGAGCGGTGAGCGGTGAGCGGTGATCAGTGGGCGGTGATCAGTGGGCGCCGCCGGAGCCGGAAGCGGAGCCGACCGTGGCTGGATCAGGTGCCGGACAGCGTCGTGGCCAGCGACTGGAACCAGGCCCCGTAGGAGAACGGCTCGGGCGGGCTGACCTCCATGCCGAGTTCGGCGGCTGCCAGGGCGTAGTCAGCCTCGTCCAGGGGCAGCGCGAGCAACTCGTGGAGTTCACCGACGAGGCGCGCGACCAGCTGGGGGTCGGTGGTGGCGGCGTAGTCGGCGACGGCGGCTCCGTGGTCGGGGAACTCGTCGGCGATGTCCTGCGAGAACCAGCCGCCGAGCAGTTGCGCGGTCTCCGGGAAGCGTGCGTGCCACTCCCAGTGCGTCTGCGGGGACGACGGTTCCGGTACGTCGCCTTCCTCGATGCTCTTCTTCAGGTGGTCGGCCAGCATCATCAGCCAGTCGCCGATCTCCGACTGGGGCAACCGGATGTCCGGAACCGCGTAGAACTCGCCCAGGCCGAGCCGGATGCGGCCCGGCGGGTTGCGGCTGTACTCGCGCAGCTGGCGCTCCGCCTCCGCGATGGCAGAGGGGCGGGTGTGCCAGGTGTGACGGAGGTACGCGTCCAGCGCGCGGCTGCGCCTCTCCGGGGTGTCGTCGGCCGGCTGCCCCAGGTACGCGCGCATCACCTTGTCCAACTCGCCGTACCGGCGATCGTGTTCGAGGGGCTTCATGGACATGTGCGGACGGCCGCCTACAGGTAGAAGGGGACGGTCGTGTGGACGACGAAGCCGTGCGGGCTCGACGGCTCGCGGCGCAGCACCACGCGCGCCGCGCGGACGTCGACGGGCCCGCGCCCGGCCAGCAGCTCGGCTTCCAGCTGGACCCGGCCCACGGGCTCCTCGCGGGAGGGCCAGGCGGCCTCGATGGTGAGGCGGGCCCGGGTGTTCTGGGCGAGCCAGTGGTGGATGGCCTGCTCGTTGGCGGTCACCACCTGCTGGGTGGCCCACTGGGCGGTCTCCCGGTCGGGGTACGTCGCGGATCGCGTCAGCACGGGGGGATCCTCTCAAATCGCCGGGTCAGCAGCTGTGCTCGTGCGAATCGGTGGCCGGATCGTCAGTCGGTGAAGTTCCAGAACAGTCCGACCTCGGTGGTTGAGACGACGACGAGGCCGCAGTCCTCCATGTAGACGCCCAGCGGGTTGTACCCGAAGGCCTCCAGCGTGAAGTCGAGTGTGCCGGGCGCGCTGCCGCGCTTGCTGACGTTGGTGTGGTAAGTGGCTTCGTCTCCGTAACGCGCGAGGATCGTGCGCGCCATCGCCCGCAGTTCGTCCGGGGATTCGGCGAAGTACTGGAGGTTGGACAAGGTACAGCCGCCCTCGGTGATGGCCAGGAGCAGGTTCTCGGCGCTGTCCCGATCGATCTCCTTGAGGCGCTGCGCGACGTACTCCGCGGGGTGGACGGCGAACGGGTACGTGGGAAACCCTTCGCGCTCCGGATCCTCAGCAGCGTCGTCGACGACGGCCCAGCCCCGGGGGTCCGGGGTCCGGGCCATCACGGTGAGGACGTCGAGCGTCCAGTCTTCGTGGCGGCGCGGCCCCGTGGCGATGTACGCGTACGCGTCCGCGTACAGGTGGCGTACCGCGCTGTCCCAGGACGACTGGTCGACGGACGGCATGTGGTGTGGGCCTTTCTCGGGGACTTACGGGACCTGCGTGTTCTGGGGCCTGTAGGGCATCGACGTCATGACCGTGAACGGGGGATTGCGACTGCTGTCGTACTTGAGACGCGTCTCGATGCCGTTCACGTCGTACGCCTTGGCATCAGATCCTCCCTGTTTGTACCCGGACATCGGGTCGTTCGGGTTCACGGGCTGCTTGCTCACACTGCGGCCGGAGGTCTCGCCGTTCGGCGCGGTCGACTGGAATTTCTCGACCTTCCCCTCCTCCGGCGGCGGTGGGCCTTTGATCCACGCGTCGATGGCGGCCTTGTTCTTGTTGAGGTTGTACTGGGTCAGTTCCTCCGCGCGCCGGTAGTTCGGGAAGGCCGAAGAGCTGTTGGGCATGGGCTTGCCGTACGGCCAGGCCTGCGTCGGACCGCCCGACTGCTGGTCGCGCAGGCGCTGGGCGAGCTGCTCGTCGGTCTTGCCGACGTGCTTGTCCAAGGTGTGGCCGTTCTCCAGATACTCGTTGGCGGCGAGGTTCAGCTCGTACATGCCGTTCGAGTCGACCTTCAACCAGACCTGCGAGTCCTTGAACTCCTCCAGCGCGCGGGCGCCGAAGCCGTGGGCGCGCGCGACGCCTGCCTCGAACTTGGGGGCGCTCAGGTACGCCTCGTCCAGCGGCCCCTTCAGCGCCTCCATCCGCGTGGTCAGGCCCCCCAGCGTGCCGGTGTACGTGTCGACGATCCGGTTCAGCTTGGCCGTGTCGATGTTCAGGACGGTCTTGACGTCGAACGACAGGACCAGCCCCGCGCCCTTGCCGATGACGGACGTGACCGCGCTGAGGACGCTCTTGGGGTCCTTGGGCTTGGCCAGGTCCTCGATGATCTCCTTGGCGGCCGCCCACATGGCGCGGTGCAGCTCGTCCGCGACGTCACGGTTGAGATCGACGGCGGCCTCGGCGTACTCGCGGAGGATGGTGGCGATCTTGTCAGCCGTGTCCTTCAGGACGGCCATGACGGGCTCGCTGCCCGAGGGAACCCGCGGCTGCCCCTGGCCGGCGGGGACCGTCTGGCCCCACTGGTAGCCGTGCCGCTGCTGCCCCCAGGCCGTCGCGCCCCACAGGGCGCTGCAGAAGGTCCGCATGGCGGCTTCCCAGTCGGCCTGCTGGTGGTTGGTGATGGTCCCGACGGCCTGGGTGAGCCGGTCCGCCCCCGTCGTCGCGACGACGGAGACGTTCATCCAGCTGTGACACAGGGAGTTGAGGTAGTGCTGCTGCGGGAAGGGGTGGACGTCCGCGACCCTGCCGACCCGGAACACGTGCTTGCACAGGGGATGGATGACGTCTCGGACGATCTCCGGGATCCCCTCCATCAGGCCGCGCAGGAGGTCGTCGCCGCCGTCGTCGTCGCCCCACTTGATGTCCGGCACCGAGTCGAACTTCGGGGCCCGGTCGATGACCGACGGCAGAGGGCGCTGCTCGGCCGTTCTCCCCGGCTTCGGATGGGCTGCCGCGTCGGCCCTGGTGTAGGCGTTGGCCGTCTCGGTGAAGCCGACGGCGACACCGCCGACGCTCAGAACGGACCGGCCCCAGACCTCCAGCCAGCGGTTGCCGGTCTTCTTGTACGCCTGGGCGAACCTCTGGGCGTCAGTGCCCGCGCCTCCGGCGTCGGGATACGTGCCCAGCTCCTCCAGGAGTGTGTTGGCGCCCCGCACCAGGAAGTCCTGCTGCGCGGCGACCTGGCCGCTGACCGACCACAGATTGCTCGGCTTGACGTCAATGGTGCCGGCGCCGCCCGGCGACTGTGCGGGGACGGACGGTCCCGCCATCAGGCACCGCCTCCCCAGCCCTCGAGCACGGACCTGTTGGCCGCGGCGTAGTTGAGGTGCCCCTTGACCACGACCTCGTGGAGCCAGGCCTGGGCGGCCCTGAGATCGTCGGCGGAGCGGCTCCACTTGTCCAGCTCGTCGACGAACGCCTCGCGGGCCTCGCCGTCCCAGCTCAGTACGACCTTGGTGGCCCGCTCGTACAACGTCTCCAGCTTCTCGTTGAGGGCGCGGAGGATCTCCTCCAGGTCCCCGGAAAGACGCTGCAGAGTGGCGAAGTCGACGGTGATCCGGTCCTCGTCCTGCATGGTGCTGATCCCCTGTGGTTCAAACATCCAGAATGCGGCTCTTCGGCTGACCGGTGTGGGGCGCGGGCGTCGGCTCGGGCACGGTGAGGGCGCGGGCGGCGGCGGACACGTCCTCGCTCTCCCGCGATCGACGGATCCGGGCCAGGGTGTCGAGTTCCTGCTCGGTGAAGCCGTCGCGCGAGGCGCGCATGGCCGCTTCGAGGAGGATCACCACCTGGCGGATGCGCACGGCGTCCTCGGCGACGCCGCGGTGCAGGGAGCGGTACGCGGTGGCGGTGGGGCCCTGCCAGCCCGCGGCGATCCTGTCGACGACCTCGTCCATGCCGCGGGTCTGTTGTTCCAGGTAGCGCCGCATCTCGTCGAGGTCGTTCGCAAGCTGGGTGAGGTCGTCCCCCGACACATCCAGATCGGCATCGCGCATCCCGTGGCCCCTCACCCGTTACGCTCTGTCGTGCACATGTGCTCTGCGTATCGGTGACCACTCTAATTGGTGAGGCAGCGTCGGCCGGGACAACGGCTGAACGGAGCGGGCCGCTCGCCGCCACCGATCGCCTCGGGCCCACGGCTGAACGCGCCTGCGTCGTGCTGAGCCACGTCGACGGGCCGACGCGGAGGCGACGCTCACCTCGCCTCACCATGCCGAGGCGAGCGGCCGGTTCCCGGTGCGCGCCTCCGTCAGATGGCCCAGATGACATGGATCACTAAAGTGGCCCGCGCGGGGAAGGCAACTGTCCCCCTATGGGGTAATTGCCTCTCGCGTGAGGGAGGGGTGCCGCGCTCGGTGCCTTCCTCACGTGCTTCCGACAACGGTATTTCCGGTCATACGATCACCGGCGAGGTCCTGCGTGGGTACTGCCGCAGCGGCTGCCTCAGCACTTTTTCGAACCTGCTCGTCGAACCCGCTTGTCGAACCCGCTTGTCGAACCTGTTTGTCGAAACCAGTTTTCGGACCCGCGAAGGACTCCGTTGAAGATTCGCCGCGTTCTTGCCACGGCCGTCGCCGCCGCCGTGACCACCCCCGTCGTCCTGCTCTCCGTCACCCCGGCGTTCGCCGACGCCAAGCCGCCCGCCGCCGCGCGGGCGCAGCAGCAGGGCGAGCGGGACAAGCCTTCCATCGAGGAACTCGAGAAGGCCGCCGAGAAGGCGCAGAAGGCGTACGACGACGCCGTGGCCGCGAAGGCCGCCGCGTATGTCGTCCTGAAGGCCGCGCTCTCCGACGACGCACCCCTCGCCGTCGCCGCGAAGGCCGCCAAGGACCAGGCGGCCGCCGCTGCCGTCGCGAAGGGGAACGCCGACAACGCGCTCGCCGACGCCAAAGCCGCGCTCGCCGCATTGCCCGAGACCGCCACCGACGAGGAGAAGGCGGCCGCGGAGAAGGCCGTCACCGACGCCGAGGCCGCTGCCCGGTCCGCCGAGGACGCCAAGACCGCCGCAGACGAGAAGGCGGCGACGGCCCAGGAGGCCGCCGACGACGGGCGCGTCGCCGCCGCTCGGGAGTACGCCAAGTACCAGGACGCGCCGGAAGAGGCCCTCAAGGCGAAGGAGGCCGCCGACAAGGCGCTCGCCGACGCCAAGGAGGAAGCGGCGGAGCCGGATGAGCCGGATTGCGTTCCCGAGCCCAAGCTGAGCACGGTCGTCACCGGTCTGCCGTCAAAGATCGTCGCGGGCACGACGACCGACTTCTCGCTCCGCGTGACCAACGGCACGGACAGGACGCTGGACGAGGTATCCCCGTTCGTCTACTTCCACGCGACGGACAAGAGCGGTTACAAGGTCATCGACGACGCCTTCCACCTGCAGTGGTCGACCGCCGCGTCCCCGGCCTGGAAGAACGTGGAACAGGGTGGCTACGCCGGCTCCGTCAGCCCGCTGAAGGCCGGTGCCCACGCCGACGTGAAGCTGCGCGTGAAGGTCGACGCCAAGGCTCCGGCCGGGGACGGCCTCGCCCTCGTCGCCGGTGACTACGTCAACGACGACGAGTCCTGTGGCGGCAACTTCTCCACCGAGTACGCCTTCGAACTCCTCGCCGCCGGCGGCGCCACCGACGACGTCGACGACGCCAAGCCGGGCAAGCCCGGCAAGCCCGCGCCGCACACCCCGGACAACAAGCCGCAGGGCGGCACGTCCACCACCCCGGTCGCCGCCACCAACGCCGCGGTGACCGGCTCCCTCGCCAGCACCGGATCCCCCTCGGCGCTCCCGCGGTTCGCCGCGGCGGCCGGCGCGGCGGTGGCCCTCGGCGCAGTCGTGGTCCTTGCCGGGCGCCGCCGCAAGGCCAGTGGCGAATCCGCTTCCTGACGACCGGTGACGATCTCCTGACGCGGGCCTCATCCAGCCGCGTCGTGAGACATGTGTCGTGAGACATGTGTCGTGAGGCATGCCTCGTGAGGCACGAGTCTGAGACAAGGGCGCCCCTCCCCGGGGGCGCCCTTGTCCAGTTGGTGCGGGCCGGCGCGGCACGGGGGCCGTCGGACAGCCCGACGGTTACGTCGGCGGGGAAGCCCGCGGCCGCTTCGCCGGGGAAGCCCGCGGCTATTTCGGCGGGTTGAGCTTGCGGAAGTACGTCCAACTGGTCTCGTTCGGCTCGCTCCACCTCTCCGGGGCCCGGGCGAACTCCGGGTGGTGATCGGCGATGTAGGCACGGGTCCGCTCGGGGACCTCGGCATACGAGCCGAGCTTGCGGCCCCGGCAGTGGAAGGTGAGACCGCCCGGCCGCTGTCCGCGGGCCATCCACGGGAGCCACGGGGACATCCGGGTCCACGACATGGTGGCGGGGACGCTGGGAGCCGGGCCGGCCAGGTCGGCGCGGTCGGCGAAGAACTGGAAGAGTTCCAGGGCCTTGTACGTGTCGCCGGCCGAGTGGACCGGATACTGGGCCACCGGCAGCGGCGAGGGGTAGGCGAGCGGGATCTCCAGGCTGAAGCAGACCTGTCCGCCGAGCTCGGTCGTCGGGACCGGGAAGGGGCGCCACTTCTGGTTCGCCGGGTCGTTCCAGACGTGCACCACCGGCAGGTCCTGCCAGGTCTCCAGGATCTCGCGGTCGGTGGGGTCCAGGTAGAACGCGGCCTCGCGGGTGAGCAGTTGGTAGGCGTCCGGGCCGGCTTCGGAGTCGCGGAC
The DNA here is from genome assembly GCF_052983195.1 of Streptomyces hebeiensis. NCBI lineage: Bacteria > Bacillati > Actinomycetota > Actinomycetes > Kitasatosporales > Streptomycetaceae > Streptomyces > Streptomyces hebeiensis. Next base: position 3,646,287 of record NZ_CM129812.1, on the reverse strand, counting down.
CAGTCGGGCGACGTTGAGCCCTTCGAAGCCGAAGACGCGCTGGTACGGCTCGTCAGGGGCCCACGCGTACACGTCTCCGTACCACCAGTACGTGACCTCTTCGCCGTCGAGCGAGGCGCGGGTGCGGGCGAAGGACCGGAGCTGCTCTGCGGGTGTCGTCATACGGAGCAGTGTGCGTGCCCGCCGCCCGTCCTGTGCGGCTTCCGCCCGCAGGCCCGGACAAGGAGCCTCTTGTTCGCTCGCTGCCATTCGGTCAAGTCCGCTCGCATTCCACTCGGCGGCTGATTTCGTTGCCGAAAACACCACCGAAGCAGGTAGGTAACCTTTCGGGCATCGCCGCATTTCTCCACGGGTTCCGCGTTCCGCCCGGCAATACGAGAAGATTCGTCTGCTGTTCCGTCGGCAGGAAATTTTCGGAGGGCTGACCGGTGCGGTCGTGAGTGCGAAGACATGTGTAACGGGAACTGGTTGGCCGTTTTCGTGGTAGAGTCTTGATGAATTCACAGGACGCCACGAAAAAAGGGGAATGGCGTGAATACCGAGAAGGTTGCGGCTCGACGTCTCACGGCCGAAGAGGTTGCGGAGTTGGGCCTCCAGGACAGCATCTTCGTCTCGGCGGAGACGGATGGCCTTCCTCTCGACTGCTACGCCCCGGCTTTCCTCACGGGGCCGGGTTCGAATTTTGAGGGAGGGTCCTTCACCGCGAGGACGATCTTCGGTGAGGAAATCCATGTGCTGCCGGACAATGCCGAAGAGGGCGGGATCTGGGTTGCCGACGAGACAGGGGAGGAAATCGAGGTCCTCCAGAGTGCCGGCGTCCTCCTGAACCTCGCACTCTTCGTGCCCAACGGGAACAAGGAATCCCTGGAGGCGCTCTACGCCGCCGCGCGGGACGCATTCGGCGCGGGGATCGTCCAGCGCTGGAACGAGGAAGTCGTCGAGGTGCCGGACGTCAAGGTCGACCTGTACGAGGAGCCGACCCGGGGCCGGAAGAGCGCCAGCCAGAACCGCGACCGCCGCGCCCTCGACATCTACCCGACCCGAGTGCGGTTCCTGGAGCCCAGCGACGGCTGGAAGTTCGTCGTCGAACCGCACAAGGAGGTCGTCGACGAGACACCGACGATCTGACTGACCTGATGGCGGCCTGAAGGCCGCGCCGGCGGCCTGCACCCCCTCCCGGTGGCGAACTCAAGGGGGCGCGGCAACGCGCCGGCCAAGGGGCCGGAGACGCTCGGCTGGAATCTTCCGGCCGAGCGTTCTGCGTGCCTCGGCGTGCGTCAGCGTGCGTGGGCGTGTGTGGGCACCCCGGGCCGGGGCGGTGAACTCACAACGGCACCGTCGTGGTCATGCTCGGGATGATGGCCTGGCACAGCGACTGGGCCGCCGACCGGCCGACGCCCGCCGTGTGGTCGCAGTACACCCATACGCCCACGTTGAAGGTGTATTCGTGGCCGGCCCTCACCGGCCACTGGACCGACATCGGGGAGTCGGTGAAGAACCCCGGAGTGATCGCGTGGTCGGACTCGTTGACGCTGACCCGCTTGCGGTAGAGCCGGTGTGTGGCGCCCTTCCGGAACTGGCCGTCCTCCAAGATGGTGCATTCCGTACCGCCCTCGACGGTGGCGTTGCTGCCGATGCCGTAAGCGGCCACGCCGAAGCTGTCGTGCACCCGGCGCAGCGAGTCCCCGACCAGCACGCCGTTGGTCGGAGGATGGAAGAGCAGACCGAATCCCGCATGGGCTTCCACGAAGGTGCTCGCGCCGCCCGGGATCGCGCCGGGGGAGCCGGACCGGCCGTCGAGGCCGACCTGACCGGTCGGCCGGTCGATGACGCGGTTGAACGGCGGACTGCCATTGGTGCGGTGCCAGAACCAGCTGAAGTGGTAGGGCGGCCCCCACACGTGGGTCTGGATGTTCCGGACGGAGAGGGTGGCCTCCTCGGCGGCGGCGGACGTGTCCTCCGGGTGCAGGACGCCCACCGAGTCGAGTTCCAGTGGCAGCGGCCGTGTTCTCAGCTCCTGGAGCGCCTCGGCCGAGGCCGGATCGGATTCGACCAGCCTCGCCAGCGGGGCGTTGAGGGCGGCCGCCAGCTTGGCGTGCTCGGCTTCGGCCGCGCGCACCCGGTCGGTCTGCTGGGCCGCGTGCGCGGCCATGCCCTGGATGGAGCGTTCCACGGCAATGTGGTGCTCGGGTTCCAACTCCTCCGTGAACGTGATCTGGACCGTCGGTTCCACGACCGTTTCGTATGTCGCCGTCATGATCTTCTCGCACTCGCTCTCGGTGGGTACCGAGACTGCCGTCCGGCAACCCGGAGCGATCTGCGAGCCGCCGGCGCCAAAGGGCAGACGCGGTCATCAGGCTGTTGTCTCATCAGGCGGTCGACGCATCAGGCTGTCGACAGCCTGATGCGGAAAGTCGGGCCGCCGCCCCGGCGATGTCGATGTCCGGGGCCGGCTCCACCCCCGTCCGGCCCTGCCTCCATGCCCCCACGCCCGCAGCCGCTGCGCGGGGAGGGCAGATCTCTGCGTCACTTCCAGTACAACGCCGTCGGAGCCCCCGCGCATCTCGGTCCGGAGAGGGCGCTGAGCCTGGACGATCAGGGCGACGGTCGCCGTAGCAACCGAGGCGGCCATACGGGCGGTACGGCGGCGAGTGCGAAGGCCGTCGAGCTCAGCCAGGAGGGAACGACGTGCTCCGGCCTGCGTCGACCCACTCCGTAGACGAGTTGAGTGTGCGGGCGTGTGCCTCCGCGCGTGAACGTCCGGTCAGCCCTGACCTTGTGGAGAAGACACCGGGGTACGCGATCCCCCGGATGTCGCCGTCAGGACCGCTTTCCCGGAGACACCCTGAGGGACGAAGCGTGCCCGGTCACCGTGGTGCTCGACCGTGTGGCGGGCAAGTGGAGCATCGGAATCCTCATCGCTGCCGCACACGGCCCGGTCCGCTTCACCGAACTGGAACGGGCCATCAACGGCATCAGCCGACGGATGCTCACCCTTACCTTGCGCAGGCTGGAGCGGGACGGACATCTCGTTCGCACCGTGTACCCGACCGTGCCGCCCAAGGTCGAATACAGCCTGACGCCCATGGTCCGGGAACTCCACGCGTCGCTCACCGGGCTGGTGGGCTGGGCAGAGCGGCATCGGTCCGCCATCGCCGAGGCCCGTGCCGCCTACGACAGCGCGGTGGAACCGTAAAGCCGTGGAGCCGGCCGCCCGCGCTGCCCGGCTCCCGCATCCGTCCTGTCCGCCGCGCGGGGATCAGAGCGTCTCGCCGGCGTCCGCGAGGAGCGTGCTCCCGGTCATGATGAGCGCGAGGTCGCTCGCGGCGAACAGCACGACCCGTGCGATGTCGTCGGGCGTCCCCAGCCGGCCGATCAGGCTCTGGTGCATGACGTCGACCGTCGGGATCTCCGTACCGGCCGCGGCCGCGGCCTCGGCCGCCTCGCGCGTGGCGGCGATGTTGCCCTCGGTCGGTACGTAGCTGGGCGCCACGCCCAGCACCCGGATGCCGAGCGGGGCGAGGTCGACGGCGAGGGACTTGGTCAGTCCGCGCGCGGCGTGCTTGGAAGCGACGTACGCGGCCATGCCCGGGAACGCGACCTGGAAGCCGGCGGTGGAGATCGTGTTGACGATGACCCCGCCCTTGCCGTCGGCGGACATGCGGCGCGCGGCCTCCCGTGAGCCGAGGAAGACCCCGCGAGAGTTGACGGCGAAGACCTGATCCCACATCGCGTCGGTCATGTCGAGCGCGGGCGCGTTCGGGAACAGTCCGGCGTTGTTGACCCAGATGTCGATCCCGCCGAGTTCCGCCACGGCGAGGTCGGCGGCGGCGGCCACCGCCGCGGTGTCGCTGACGTCCGCCCGTGTGCCGAGGCCCTTGACCCCGTGACGCGTGGCGAGTTCCTCGGCGGCGGTACGTGCGTGCTCCTCGTCGAGGTCGACGAGGAGCAGGTCGGCCCCGGCCTCCGCGAGGCGCGCCGCGATCGCCTTGCCGAGGCCCTGCGCACCGCCCGTGACCACGGCACGGCGACCGCGAAGGGAGACCAGGTCCGCTATCGGCGCGTTCGAGACATCGGGGAAAGGAAACGGCATGGAGGCCTCCGCGATTCGCGAGAACTATTAATGGCACGCTATGTCATTAATCGGTTCGAGGCAAAGACTACGCTGGACGGATGCCTGGACGGATGCCTGGACCGAATGCGCAGCGCGGACGCCCGCCGCTGGCCGACGTCGGAGTGCTGCGCGAGCGCGCGATCGGAATCCTGCTCCGCGACGGCTATCCGAACGTCAGCATGGCGCGCCTCGCCGACGAAGTCGGACTGAGCGTGCGCACGTTGCACCGGTACTTCCCGACGAAGGCGGACATCGTGTGGGGCGGGACCGAGGGCTCCCTGGACACGTTGCGCCGCCACCTCGACGAGACCGACGCGGATCTCCCGATCCTCGACGCGATCACCGTGGCCGTCGTCGGCGTCTTCGCCCAGGACGCCGACGAACCCTCCCTCAGCCGCGCCCGACTGCGCATCATCGCCACCACCCCGGAACTGCAGTCCACCCGCCCGGAGACGTATCGCGGATGGCGCGACGAGACCATCGCGTTCATCGCCCGGCGAACCGGCACCTCCGTGCGTGACGTCAGCGCTCGGGCCGCGGGCGCCGCGGTCCAGACCGCGATCGCGGAGTCGCTGGCCTGCTGGGCCGCGGGCGACGGCGGGGAGAGCCTGGCCGACTCCGTCACCCGCGCCCTGCTCGGCCTCGGCGCGCTCGCGGCGTCGCCCAGGCCGTGTTCGAGTGCCGCGACCGGCACCGGGTAGCGCCGCCGTTGCGGCGGTGTGCCATGACGCTGACCCGAGGCCGCGCGGCGACATCGGACGGCCGGGATCAGACGGTGAGGACGAGCTTGCCCTGGAGGTGACCGCCGTCGAGCACCCGGTGCGCGTCGGCGACGCGCTCGAACGGGAACGTCTCCCGCCAGGGCACCGGGCCTCGCTCCCGACGGCCGCGGCACCGGCCGGCGACCAGTCGTACCGCGACATCCATGGGGATCAGGAAGCGACGAGTTCCAGCCCGACGTAGCCGCCACCGACCGGGTACGTCTTCGAGCGACGCCAGCCCGTGGCCGCGAAGAGGGCGTCGAACTCGTCGAGGTCCCGCTCCTCACCGTTCGTGATGCTGAGCATCCCCATGTCCGCCCGGGTGACGAGATCGGGCTCGCCGAGTTCGCCGATGAGCATCTCGACGACCACGGCGCGTCCGCCCTCGGTCACGGCGGACCGGCAGTTGCGCAGGATGGTCGCGCACTGGTCGTCGTCCCAGTCGTGCAGGATCGTCTTCAGGAGGTAGAGGTCCGCAGGCGGAACCTCGGCGAAGAAGTCGCCCGCGACGGCGGAGAACCGGTCCGACAGACCACGCTCCCCGGCCTCCCGGCGTGCGCCCTCGACTGCGTGGGGAAGGTCGAGCACCTGCCCCCGCGGCAGCGGGTTCGCCTCCATCAGCGCGAGGACGAACTGACCGTCCGCGCCGCCGACATCGACGATGGTGGACACGTCGGCGGCATCGATCGCGGCGACGGCCTCCTTCGTCACCAGCGCGGACATGTCCCCCATCGACCGGGCGAAGAGCGCTGCCTCCTCGGCGTTCTCCGGCCGCGCGTAGTACTCGAAGACGTCGGCTCCCAGCGCCTTCCTCGCCTGGCTGCTCCCGCTTCGCACCGCCTCGGGGAAGTGCTTCCAGACCTGCCAGTGCGCGTTGCTCGTCTGGACCAGCACCAAGGAATGCAGAGAACCGGGCAGGTCCGTGCGCAGCAGCCGGCCCCGCCCCGTGAGGCCGAAACGACGGTCGCCCTCATGAGTCAGCACACCGAGCGAGGCGGCCGCACGCATCAGACGGTAGGTGGTTCGCGGGTGGCTACCCACGCGCTCGGCCACTTCTTCGGCCGACAGGGCGCCGCCGGCGAGGTGGTCGGCTATCCGCAGTTCGGCCAGCGCGCGCAGCGTCTGGGCCACGACCCCGCCCGTGACAAGGTCCAGAACGGCGGCGGCGTCCGCTGTGGGATCGTGCGCCGTGTCGGCGGTGTCGGGCGTTCTGTCGGTCACGACAGCCGACTCCTTTCGTATGTCCGGGGAAGACCGGAGGCGGTGATGTGAAGGGGGCGACCCGGAGGCGTGGCGAGGCGGCCACGCGGAGGCACGACGGCAGACCTGAGCGGCGAACCATTCGCTTGGGGACGAGACCGTAGGCCCTCGGCTCCCACGCCCCTGCCGGGAGCGGCTTCTCCGTTCACCTTAGGAAGATCCGTGTGGTGGACGCTTGGATCTCAGTGACACACGGGTGGAACGTCAGTGCCGCGGTAGGGAGGGGTCCGCACCGGCGCTCAGGATCCGGTGGCGCTCGGCCCCGTGGGGCCGTTCGACCGGGCGTAGTCGGCCGGGGTCCGGCCGTACTGCTTCTTGAAAGCGCGGATGAAGTGACTGCTGTCCGCGAACTGCCAGTGGGCGGCGAGTTCGGAGACGCTGGGCCGGCCGACCGCTGCGGTCAATGCGAGCCGGGCCTGTTCCAGCCGTCTGCGACGGACGTATCCGGTCACCGACTCCTCGGTCGTGGCGAACGCCCGATACAGCGTCCGTACGGAGACGTTGAGTTCGCCGGCCAGCATGGTGGGGGAGAGGTGGGGATCGGCGAGGCGGCGGTCGGCGAGGTCCTTCGCCGCCTGGACCAGCGCGGTGGCCAAGCGGGGTTCCGTGCCGTCGAATTCCTGTTTGAGTACACCCTTGGCCAGTTCGATCAGGGCGTCGCGAGCGGCCTCCACACCGGCCGGGGTGAGGTCGTGCAGTGTCTTGTCGACCATGTGCGCGTGGGCCATGAGCATCCGCATGGTCGCCGAGTCGGCGGGGCCGACGACCTGCCGGTCACCGATCAGCGGTCTGACCAGCGAGGCGGGCAGAATCAGTACCTTCGCCTTTGTGCGCGGCAGTACCTCGAACCGTGCGGGCGGCCCGTTGTGCCGGACGATGAACTGTCCCGCCGGTACGGTGAGATGGCCATGGTCGTCGGGCCGGGCGAAGTGCCACCTGCCGCGCTGCAGCACATGCATCAGCACCCGGTCCTGGAAGTGGTCACGGACACCCCCGGTGTGACCGCTGAACGCCTCGCTGTAGAGGTCCGCGATCACCGCGTCGTCCACCTTGGAAGCGCGGGCACTGACGCGGAAGCCGCCGTCCGCGCCCGGGGTGAAGACCGGCAGCGGGAATCCCTCGCCGACCTGTGCTTCCCAGCCGCGCCGGAAGGTGTCGAATCCGTGCCGCGCGGCGTTCGGCGCCGTGACGTCCGCGAAGAATGTTCTGCCCTGTCCGCCGTTCACCGTTCCGGCGCCTCGGTGCCGCTCACCGACCATCAACCCCACCCGCCACAACCGTCACCCCTGGCCTGGTCGCCATCACCTTCTCACCGGCGCGGCACTCAGCCGTTACGCGATGCCGTTACGTGATCGAGCGCACAGCGGCGTGGTCCGGTTTGTGCTGCTCGGCCCCGTCTACTGAGCCGATTCGGCCCCCTCGTGAGTCGGCTCGGCCTGCCCGCCGCGGAACACCTCCCTGATGAGCCTCTGCCGCGCCTTCTGGAATGCCTCGGCCGTGGCGGCGAAGTCGAGTTCGGCGTCACCGGTGGTCAGCGAGGCGGTCAGGGTCTTACCGCCGTCGGGCGTGCTGTACATCAGCGCCGCCCAACCGAAAAAGCCGCCGTTGTGGTGGCAGATGGTGCCGCCGTCCGTCTCCTCCACGAACAGCCCCAGGCCGTAGCCGAGTTTGGGGTGCGCCGTGCGCATCTCGGCCAGCAGTGTGTCCGGCAGGAGCTTGCCGCTCATCAGGGCGGAGAAGAACGTGTGGAGATCCTCGGTGGTCGAGATCATGTCACCGGCGGCGGAGATCCAGGAGACGTTGAAGCGGGTGACGTCGACGACCTTCCACTGGCCGGCGTGCTCGTACCGGTAGTAGCCGTGAGCGTGCGGCTCGGGGATCTCCGGTGAGGCGCCCGGCACCACGGTGCCCGACAGTCCCAGCGGCCGCAGGATCAGCCGCTGCGTCTCCTCGGCCAACGAGCGGCCCGTGACCTCCTCGACCAGCAACTTGGCCAGTACGTAGTTGGTGTTGGAGTAGCTCCAGTCCGTCCCCGGCTCGAACCGCGCCGGCTTGGACAACGCCAGTCGTACCAGTTCCTCCGGCTGGTAGGTGTGGAACTGGTGGTCCACGTACTCCTGGCCCTGCCAGGGGATCCCCGGCGCGACCGTCCCGTCGTCGTAGTACTCGCCGGTGTGGTTGAACAGCCCGCTGGTGTGCTGCAGCAGCATGCGCACCGTGATCCGCCGGTCCAGCCCGAACTCGGGCAGGTAGTCGTCCGCCGGACTGTCCAGCCCGATCCTGCCTTCGGCCACCAGGCGCAGCACCACGGTCGCCGTGAAGGTCTTGGTGGTGCTGCCTATCCGGAAGTGTCCGTTCGTCGGTGGCTCGGCGCTCTCGCCCAGCTTGCGCACCCCGGCGCTGCCGGCCCACTCGCCCCGCTCATCGTGCACGCGCAGTTGCACCCCGGCGAAACCGGAATCGACGATCTCCTCCATGGCTTTCCGCAGCTCCGGGCGATCCAGCCCGGTGAGGGTGGGGCTGAGGGACATGGCTGTGCTCCTTATGCGCCGCGTGGGTGGTTGTTGCGGTGAGGGTGTGCCCGCCCGGGGCCGCGATGAGGTCGTGCCGGCCGCCGGGGGGCGTGCGCGGGCGAGCGCGCCCGGGGCGGTGGCCGTGCTTCTTCGGAGGGACCGGGTCAGAGGCTGCGGGCGGTGATGTCGCCGCGGGAGGTGGTGGCGCGGATGTCGAGATCGGCGGTGCCGTTGTTCTTGAGTGCGTTGCTGATGCGGCCGTGGGCAGTGTCGGCGTCCAGGGCGGCCGAGACGCCGGCGGCGGCGCCGAGCGTGATGTCGCCGGACTGGGTGCGGAGCACGACCTTGCCGCCCGTGGCCTCGGTGATCCGGATGTCGCCCCTTGCGGTGCTGATCTCCGCGGGCCCGCCCAGCCTGCCGATCTCGACGTCGCCGTCGACCGCGGTGAGGCGCGCGCTCGCGGCCTCGTCCACCTTGATCTGGCTGTACGCGCCTTCGAAGACGATGTCGCCGAGCCGGCCGACCGCCCGGAGTTCGGCGCCGGCCGCCCTGGCCTCGATGTGGGAACCGGCGGGCAGCTTGACCGTCACCTCGACGGCCCCGGTGGGGCCGAAGTACTGGTCCTTCGCCGAAGACCCGATCCGCAGGACTCCGTCGGCGTACTCGACCGTGGTCTGCTCCGCTGCCTTCACGTCGCGGCCCTTCGAGGCGTTCGCGGGCAGGACCTCGACCGCGGCGTCGGCCCGGTCCGCGGCGATGAACCGGACGCGTCCGGCGGGGATGCCCAGGACGGCGGTGATCGGGGCGGGGGTGTCGAACTTCTGCATCGTGCTCTCCCTCGGCTTGCCGTTCGATATTTTCTGACCCCGGAAACGCTACGTTGCTTTCTATATTTCTTCAACGAAGTTTCCGAGCGAGACTGGTATCGTTGCAGGTCGAGGCGTAGTAATCATTGCAACGCCCTCGCGCTTAACGCAATGACGGAGAGGTGATCGTTGCAATGCATTGAAGATGAAAGCTATGGTGGGGGCGTCAAGGAACATCGAGCAGCACCATGGGGCGCCCGTGGAGCATGAAGGGGGTCGTGATGCCGGGAGGCAGGCTCACCCAGGCCGAACGCCAGCAGATCGCGGTGGGGCTGACCGACGGCCTGGCCTACGCCGAGATCGCCCGCCGTCTCGACCGTCCGACCTCCACGATCACGCGTGAGGTGACGCGGAACGGCGGCCCCACCGGCTACCGCGCCGACCTGGCTCACCGTGCCACCCAGCAGCGCACCCACCGGCGGAGGCAGGCCGCGCCCCCGGGGGCGCAGGCGCTCCCGCAACCTTACGGACGCGACGCCGAGGCCGTGCGCGACTACCAGGAGACCCTCACCACCGTCTTCATGACCTCGGGCCTGCCCAAGATGATGGCCCGGGTGCTGGGCTGCCTCTACATCACCGACACCGGCAGCCTCACCGCCTCCGAACTCGCCCAGCGCCTCCAGGTCAGCCCGGCGTCCATCTCCAAAGCGATCACATTCCTCGAAGGCCTGGACCTCGTCCGCCGGGAACGTGATGAACGCCGCCGCGAGCGCTACATCGTCGACGACGACCTCTGGTACCAGTCGATGATCCGCAGCGCCCGGGACAATGACCAGTTCATCGAGACCGCACGGCAGGGCGCCGGCATCCTCGGCCGCGGCACCCCGGCCGCCACCCGCCTCGAAAACGCGGCCCGCTTCCTCAACTTCGTCAGCGAAGGACTCATCCGCGCCGCGGAGCAGGGTCGCGAGGTCCTCCACACCAGAACCGAAACGCCCCCGGACGGCATCGCCACGCCAGGTTCGGATCGCCCATAGACAAGCCCTTGTGCTCTCCTGGGCCCCGGCCGAACGGTCGGATCAGCGCAGTCCGGCGAAGAGATCGTTCTCGGGTACGGCCGCGTCGGTGGTGTCCTTGACGCGTACGAAGGTCTCCAAGCCCATCATCTCGCCGAATTTCTCCTTGCCCATCTTGAGGAAGAAGATGTTCTCGCCCTGACTGGCGTGCGCGGCCAGCGCGTCGAACTTCTGACCGCTGAACGCGGTGGTGTCCACCCACGTGGTGATCTCGTCGTCGGGGAGGCCGATCTCGGCCATCGCGGCGGCCTCGGCAGGATCCGGCTCCGGCATGTCCTCATGAAACTCGCGCATGGTTTCCCCGAACCGCCGCATCACCGAGCGGGGCATCGTCGTCCAGTACACCTTCGGTGTCAGCGCGGTCATCTCCAGAGCCGCCATCGTGATGCGGTTGGCCTGGATGTGGTCGGGGTGGCCGTAGAAGCCGTTCTCGTCGTAGGTGACGACCACGTCGGGGCGGTAGTGCCGCATGAGCTCCGCGAGCCGGGCGGCGCCTTCCTCGACGGGGGTCTGCCAGAAGGATCCGGGGGCGTCGTTGCTCGGCCAGCCCATCATCCCGGAGTCGGCATAGTCCAGCATCTCCAGATCGCCGATCTTCAGGACGTCACAGCTCTCCTCGAGTTCTCGACGGCGCATCAGGGCGACGGCCGCCGGATCGTGGCCGGGATCGCCCGGCTTGACACCTCCCGGCCCGTCGCCGCAACCGCCGTCGGTACACGTCACGAGAACGGTGCGGATGCCTTCCGCCGCGTACCGCGCGAGGATCCCTCCGGTTCCGGTGGCCTCGTCGTCGGGGTGGGCGTGTACTGCCATGAGCGTCAAGGGCCTGTCGGTCATGAAAAAGTCCTCCTGCGTAGGTACGTCATGATCCGGATACGCGACGGGCGTACCGCGATCCCGGGGCCCGGATCCTGGTGGGGCGGACGACCTCGTGGTCTCCGTGTTCCCCGCCCGCGCGGCGCCGGTCCTCCGGTCGATGCAACCGCGCCGGCCGGACCGGTTGTTCCCGGCGCGGCGGCTCGGCCTTCCAGGCGTCGGCGTTTCCACGCCGACTTCCATCCGGCACCAGCCGTGAGATGCCGACACGAGATGTGAACCTACAGCGGCCGCGAAGTGTTCAGGCGCCTGGTCCGCGAGCGTCTCGGGGCCGCGGAGGCGCCCCCGGGCGAGTTGTAGCGCGTCCGGCTCACGGCAGATTCCCCGCTCGTTGCCCACCGCTGTGATCAACTTTGTGCGTTTCATTGACATTTCATCCAGGAGGCCTACTGTTGGGAGCGCTCCCATAACAGTTTGCAACTGGAAGGAGTTCCCCCCACATGCGCACACAGAGTCCGTTAACCGGGCGTTCGCGCTCGCCCCTCCGTCGCCCTCTCCAGGCGCTCGTCATGCTGTTCGCCGTGGTTGTCGGCACACTGACCTGGTCGGCCCCCGCCCAGGCTCACGGCACCATCGTCGGCCCCGCCTCCCGGGCGTACCAGTGCTGGAAGACGTGGGGCAGCAACCACACGAACCCGGCCATGCAGACCGAAGATCCCATGTGTTGGCAGGCCTTCCAGGCCAACCCCGACACCATGTGGAACTGGATGAGCGCGCTCCGCGACGGCCTCGGTGGCCAGTTCCAGGCGCGGACTCCCGACGGGACGCTCTGCAGCAACAACCTCTCGAGGAACGCCAGCCTGGACAAGCCCGGGCAGTGGAAGACCACCACCGTCGGTAACAACTTCTCGGTCCACCTGTACGACCAGGCGTCCCACGGTGCCGACTACTTCAAGGTCTACGTGAGCAAGCAGGGCTTCGACCCCAAGACCCGGACACTGGGCTGGGGCAACCTCGACTTCATCACGCAGACCGGCCGTTTCGCCCCGGCGCAGGACATCACGTTCCCCGTCCAGACCTCCGGCTACACCGGACACCACATCGTGTTCGTGATCTGGCAGGCCTCGCACCTCGACCAGGCCTACATGTGGTGCAGCGACGTGAACTTCGGCTGAGCCGGGGAGCGCCGCACAAGGCACACCGGCCTGAGGGACAGTGGTTGGGCGGTCCCAGCCACAAGGGCCAGCGATAAAACACCAACCCCAGGTCGCTGACCTGGGGTTTCGTGTGGAGCGGGTGACGAGAATCGAACTCGCGCTCTGAGCTTGGGAATCAGCGGTTCTTGGACCCTGCGGAAGGGGCCTGGCCTGCACTTTCCTGCGAGGAAGCTTGGATTGTCACGGTCTCTGGAGTCTGCACCTGACCGCTGTTGTCCGCTCTGCTGGGCACGGATGGGGCACGAGGGCGGCGATGCGGCGGACTCTGCCAGGGGGTGTGCTCGGGGTGGGCCGGCGGGTCAGAGAGGGATGATGCGGACCTGGTTGCCGCAGAGCTGGGTCATGCCGTCGCTGTCGGAGGTCAGCAGGAGGGCGACGGGTCTCGGCTGACGCAGGGCGACCTCGGCGACCGTAGCGTCGATGGCGTACTTGTGTCCGTGCAGCCCGGCGCCCTTGAGGAGTTCCGCTGCTGCTTTCGCCGCTTGTTCGGTGACCGGCTCCACCTTGACGCGGGACAGAGCCCAGTTCAGGCGAGGCGTGTTGGTACGGGTGTGGCTGACTTCCACGATGGTGTTCGCACCGATCACCAGGTCGGCCCCCATGTCATGGAAGACCTGAAGCATCGCGAGAAGCTTGCGGTCCTGCGCGATCCAGGCGGAGAGCCCTTCCGAGTCCAGGACGACGGTCTCGATGCGCTCGCTCACGCGGCGTCCGCGCCCTCGGAGGCGCCGACGGAGCCGAAGATCTTCGCGCGGGCCTCGGCGAGCTCTTCGTCGCTGAAAGGCCCGTGCTCTTCCTGATGGCGGCGGAGGTCGTCGCCCAGGAGCTGGTGCCGGATCTGGCGGGCTACGGCTTCCGCCACGTAGCCGGAGACGTTGTCCGTGAGCTTGCGGAGCTCCGCCACCTGATCGCTGGGGAGCGTGACGGTGATGCGAGTCGTGGAGGACATGAGTCCAGCATGCTGGAGTATGCACGTAATGCCTCCGCTTCTGCCTCGCCCATGCAAGCCGACCTCCGTGCTCCCCGCATCCAGGGACACGGTTGGGGTTCAGAGCGCAGAGTGCCACCACCCTGCGGAGACTCGTCTGATCGAGCCGATCCGGCCACGATCTACTGAACCCGGTCGTTGTCAGTGCCTCCTTCTAAGGTCACCGCATGACGACATTCCGTTCTGGTTTCACGCTCTGGCAGATGGTCAGCGGGGCACCCGAGCGTGCTGGATCGCATCGATGCAGTACTGCGCGTCATGGGTCCTGCCTTCGGCGGGACCGGGTACGGCAAAGGCGGAGAGGAACTCGTCTTCGCCCAGCGCCGGGGAGAGAAGACTGTTCGCTTCTGGCACAGTGACGCCGACTGGCAGATGTTCCGCGTCGGCGACCACTCAGTACGGGTTGGCAGCGTGATGTAAAGACGAAGCCCCAGGTCTTTGACCTGGGGCTTCGTCTTCAAGAGCGGGTGACGAGAATCGAACTCGCGCTCTGAGCTTGGGAAGCTCATGTTCTACCATTAAACTACACCCGCGTAGCTCCACCGCGATCGGCGTCGCCTCGTGGGACACTCTACCCCATCCCCGCTCCGAGGCGTATCGCCTGGCCCCCGTTTTGCCCCGTCCCGGGCTCGGACACGGAATGCCGGTGCGGGAGTTGAGGCGCGGGCCCCGGGGGATGTGCCGGGGGAGGGCGGGGGCGGGTGATCCCCTAGTGTGGCGTTCGTCCGCGTTTGTTGGGGAAGGGGCCTGATGGACTTGATGGAGCGCACCGTCCGCTGTGCTGAGGGGCACGTGTTCAGCACGACGACGTTTCCGATGCAGCAGCTCGACACCGGGCGGATCGGGCCCGGGCGGCTGATCCGGTGTCCTCGGTGTGCGCGGTTGCGGCATGCCGTGCCGGTGGAGCTGAAGCGGCGCTGACTGGTCCGGCGGGGCGCGCGGGGTTGCCCGATTGGGGTGGGCTCGCGCGCTCTGCGTATCCTCGGGGCGTGCTTCTCTCAGACAAGGATATCCGGGCCGAGCTCGACTCCGGACGCGTTCGCATCGAACCGTACGACGAATCGATGGTGCAGCCCTCCAGCATCGACGTGCGGCTCGACCGGTTCTTCCGCGTGTTCGAGAATCACCGCTACCCGCACATCGACCCCGCCGTCGAGCAGACGGATCTCACGCGCCGGGTCGAGCCGGAGGGGGACGAGCCGTTCATCCTCCACCCCGGGGAGTTCGTGCTCGCGTCGACGTACGAGGTGATCACGCTGCCCGACGACATCGCCTCCCGTCTGGAGGGGAAGTCCAGCCTCGGGCGGCTCGGGCTGGTGACGCATTCGACCGCCGGCTTCATCGACCCCGGCTTCTCCGGGCACGTCACGCTCGAACTGTCGAATCTCGCCACCCTCCCGATAAAGCTCTGGCCCGGAATGAAGATCGGGCAGCTGTGCCTGTTCCGGCTCAGTTCGGCGGCGGAGTTCCCATACGGCTCCGAGCGTTACGGATCGCGTTATCAGGGGCAGCGCGGTCCGACCGCCTCGCGTTCGTACCTCAACTTCCACCGGACCCGGGTGTGATGTCCGCGATGAGTGACGCACGCGAGAATCTGACGTACGAGACGTTCGGCCGCGCCGTTCGTGAACTCGCGCAGGCCATCGCCGACGACGGCTACGAGCCGGACGTCGTCCTGAGCATCGCGCGCGGTGGTGTCTTCGTCGCCGGTGGGCTCGCGTACGCCCTGGACTGCAAGAACATCCACCTGGTCAACGTCGAGTTCTACACCGGCGTCGGCACCACCTTGCCGATGCCCGTCATGCTCGCGCCCGTCCCGAACGCGATCGACTTCTCGAACAAGAAGGTCCTCATCGCCGACGACGTCGCCGACACCGGCAAGACGCTGAAGCTCGTGCGGGAATTCTGTCTCGACCATGTCGCCGAAGTGCGCAGTGCCGTCATATACGAAAAGACGCAGTCGCTGGTGAAATGCGAATACGTCTGGCAGCGCACGGATGACTGGATCAACTTTCCGTGGAGCGTGGAACCTCCCGTCGTGCGCCGAGACGATCAGGTGCTCGACACCTGAGCCGGTATGCGAAAAGGCCCCGGATCAATCAACGGCGTCTCCGCCGTCGGTTCCGGGGCCTCTTTTTCGTCGCTCCGTCGCTTCGTCGCTTCGTCGCTTCGTCGCGCCCGTTCGTTACAGCGTGCCCAGCTTCAGCAGCGACAGCAGCGCCAGCAACTGGATCGCCGACGCCCCCAGCGCCTTCGGCCACGGCAGGTCGTGCGACTTGCTCACCATGACCGTGAAGAGCGCTCCCGCCGCCACCCAGGTGGCCCAGCCGAGCACCTGCACCAGCCCGTTCTCGCCGCCCAGGAAGAGCGCGAAGAGCAGCCGCGGCAGGTCCGTGATCGACATGATCAGCATGGACAGGCCCACGGTCGGCTGCCAGGTGCCGTCGCCGCCGAGCTGGCGGGCCAGCGTGTGGGTCACCGCGCCCATGATCAGACTGCCGACGATGAAGGCCACGGCCGTCGTCAGGGCGTACGGGATGGCGGTGGACAGCGTCGCGTTGATCGCGTCCTCGCGGGCCGCGTCGAAGCCGAAGAGCGCCAGCAGGCCGTAGACGAACGTCACGATCAGGGCCGGGCCCCAGACCGGGTAGTCGCGCATCCGGTAGAAGGTGTCGGCCGGGCGCAGGACGATTCCGCTCAGCAGTTCCTTCCAGGGCAGCCGAGGGCCCGCCGGGGGCGGCGGGGCGGCGGTGTACCGGTCGTCGCCCGCGTACGGCTCCTCGCCGATGCTGAACGCCTGCGTGTGGCCCGGTGAGTTGGCGTACGGGTCGCCCTGCCGGCCCGGCCGCGGGGGCTGCCCGCCCCCGTGCGGCTCGCCGAAGTACTCCGGCTCGCCGTGCCCACCGTGCCCGCCGTACTGTCTGCCGGCGCCGCTCTGCCCGCCGTACGCCGGCCCGCCGCCCGCCTGGGGCCACTGCTGCTGTCCGTACGGCGGGGCGCCCTGGGGACCGGCCTGCGGGCCGGGGCCCCCTCCGTATCCGGGAGGCGGAGCCTGCCGTCCGTACGACTGCTGCTGCTGCGGGTGTTGTTGCGAGGTGCGGTTGTCCCGGCCGCGTCCGATCCTGAATCCAGCCACGCATTCGAACGTACCCGGTCCTGGCGTGTGCGACGGCTGCGCCGGGGAACGGACGGGCCATTGCGGCCGAGCTGTGACATCCCCTAGGGGATCCCCGGGGGGTTCACCCCAGGAAGATCGACGTGCTGAAAGTGATCAACGGACGGTCGGACACAGCGGACTTCGCGCCGTCCGCGCCCGCGTCCCCGCCGCCCGTTCCCCCTCCGTCGGCGCCCTTGCCGCCCGTGTCCGCGTCCCCCGCGGAACTGCCGCCCGTCCTCGTCCCGTACAGCGCGATCAGGTCCTCCGTCTCGCCCCGGTGCGTCCGCGTCACCACATCGGGGCGCTTGTCCCCGTCGAAGTCCGCGGACCGGAGCAGGACGGTCGTCACCTTGCCCGTACGCGGCGTCTCCGTACGCGACCGGGACGGGAGCTCGGGCGGCGCCGGAAGCCGCACGGCGCGGAAACGGTACGGGCCGCCCGCGCGCGCCGGTCCGTCCGGGCCGCCCCGCAGCAGCGTCCCCTTGTCGGCCTTGCCGGGGACGTGCGCCCGCGGGGAGTGGACCAGGTCGTCGTAGCCGTCACCGTCGACGTCGGCCTTCGGCTCGGGCGCCGCGAGGGCCGCGCCGCCGTCGGGGATCGGCGCCGCCGCGCCGCGCGGCGCGCCCGACCGGCTGAAGGGGCCGCGCAGGTAGCTGATCTGTCCCGCGCTCGCGGTGACCGCCAGGTCCACCGCGCCGTCGCCGTCGAAATCGCCGCAGACGGGGTGGTCGGGCCACTCGTTGCCGGCGCGCGCCTTGGCGGGGATCTTCAGGACGACCGCCTTGCCGTTCCCGCCGCTGCCCAGCCCCGTGGGGCCGCCGAACAGGATCTGGAGCGGTACGGGCGGCACGCCGATGCCGTCGTACGGCGGGTCCGTGGTGATGATCAGATCGCCGTAGCCGTCCTGGTCCAGGTCGCAGGCCGCCTCCGCGTCGAACGCCGCCGGGAGAGCGCCGTCGACCCGCGCGCCCTGCTCGTGCGCGCTGAGGGTCTGGCGTACGGCCGGGTCGAGGGCCCGCGGGCCGGCCGTGCCGTACACGATCCCGATGCCGGCGTCGTCGCCGTACGGGTCGTCCGGGGATTTGACCAGGTCGTTCAGGACGAGGTCGCGGTGACCGTCCCCGTTGAAGTCGTCGGGGATCCGGCTGCCCTTGCCGCGCGGTACGGAACGACGGGCCCCGTCCGCCCCGCCCCCGGCGCCGGAAGCCGGGGCGCTGTCGCCGTTCTTGGCCTCGGTGCCTTCCCGGCCGCCGTCACCGGCCCCGCCCGAGGGGCCGGAGCACCCGGCCAGGACCAGGGCCGCCGTGCAGATGCCGGCGCAGAGCAGGGCGCGGACCGAGCGGACACCCGTACGCGCGGGGAGACCCGTACGCACGGGGAGACCCGGGGCCCGCTCGCCTGCCGCACGGGGCCTGTTCAGTGCTCTCGCCACGATCTCTCCGCGCATGACCACCTGTCCCACCCGTCCGTCCCACCCGCCTGTCGGGTACCAGCCGCCACATGATGCCTCAGCGAGGCGCGCGTGACACGGCCGCGGTAGGGCCGCCGTACGGCCGTACGGCCACGGCACCTCGCGCCGTGGCCGTACCGCGACGCGGGGTGCCGCGCCGGCTACTTCACCGGTTCGGGCCGCGGCGCCGGGTCCGGATCCGGGTCCGACGCGCTCTCGGGCTCCTCGGTCCCGGACGGGTCGGCCGGGGTCCTCACCGAGTCGAGCAGCAGCTGCGCCACGTCCACGACCTGGAGGGATTCCTTCGCCGCGCCGCCCGTGGCGGAGCCGCTGCCGGACGCGGCCTTCTTGCCGTTGACGGAGTCGGTCAGCATCACCAGGCAGAACGGGCAGGCGGTCGAGATGATGTCCGGGTCGAGCGAAAGGGCCTCGTCCACACGCTCGTTGTTGACGCGCTTGCCGATCCGCTCCTCCATCCACATCCGCGCGCCGCCCGCGCCGCAGCAGAAGCCGCGCTCCTTGTGACGGTGCATCTCCTCGTTCCTGAGCCCCGGCACCTTGGCGATGATCTCGCGCGGCGGGGTGTAGACCTTGTTGTGGCGGCCCAGGTAGCACGGGTCGTGGTAGGTGATCAGACCCTCGACCGGGGTGACCGGGATGAGCTTCCCCTCGTCCACGAGGTGCTGGAGCAGCTGGGTGTGGTGGATGACCTCGTACTCGCCGCCGAGCTGGGGGTACTCGTTGGCGATGGTGTTGAAGCAGTGCGGGCAGGTCGCGACGATCTTCTTCGAAGCCTTCGGCTTCTTCGTGGCGGCATCGTCATCGTCCTCGCCGAACGCCATGTTCAGCATCGCCACGTTCTCCTGGCCGAGCTGCTGGAACAGCGGCTCGTTGCCCAGGCGCCGGGCCGAGTCGCCCGTGCACTTCTCGTCGCCGCCCATGATCGCGAACTTCACGCCGGCGATGTGCAGGAGCTCGGCGAACGCCTTGGTGGTCTTCTTCGCCCGGTCCTCGAGCGCGCCCGCGCAGCCGACCCAGTACAGGTAGTCGACCTCGGTCAGGTCCTCGACGTCCTTGCCGACGACCGGCACCTCGAAGCCGACGTCCTTCGCCAGCTCCTTCGTCCACTCCAGGCGCTGCTTCTTGGCCAGGCCCCAGGGGTTGCCCTTCTTCTCCAGGTTCTTGAGCATCGTCCCGGCCTCGCTCGGGAAGGAACTCTCGATCATCACCTGGTAGCGGCGCATGTCCACGATGTGGTCGACGTGTTCGATGTCGACCGGGCACTGCTCGACGCACGCGCCGCAGGTCGTGCACGACCACAGCACGTCCGGGTCGATGACGCCGTTCTCCTCCAGCGTGCCGACCAGCGGGCGCTCGGCCTCGGCCAGGGCCGTGGCGGGGACGCCGGCGAGCTGCTCGGCCGACGCCTTCTCCTCGCCCTCCGCCGTCTTCCCGCCGCCGGCCAGCAGGTACGGCGCCTTGGCGTGCGCGTGGTCCCGCAGCGACATGATCAGCAGCTTCGGGGAGAGCGGCTTGCCCGTGTTCCAGGCCGGGCACTGCGACTGGCAGCGGCCGCACTCCGTGCACGTGGAGAAGTCGAGAATGCCCTTCCAGGAGAAGTGCTCGACCTGCGAGGCGCCGAAGACGGCCTCCTCGCCCTCCTCGTCGTCGAAGACCGTCTCGAAGTCGATCTCCTTGCCGTTCGAGGTCATCGGCCGGAGCGCGCCGAGGGCCGTGCCGCCGTCCGCCTCGCGCTTGAACCAGATGTTCGGGAACGCCAGGAAGCGGTGCCAGGCCACGCCCATGTCGGTCTTGAGCGCGACGGTGATCATCCAGACGAAGGACGTCCCGATCTTGATCATGGCGACCAGGTAGACCAGGTTCTGCAGCGTCCCGACGTCGAGCCCCCTGAAGGCGGCCACCAGCGGGTACGAGACCACATAGGCGGCCTCGTAGGAGCCGACGTGGTGCAGCGCGCCCTCCAGGCCGCGCAGGAGGAGGATCGCCAGGCCGATGACCAGGATGACGGCCTCGACGAAGTACGCCTGGCCGAAGTTGGAGCCGGCGAAGCGGGACTTGCGGCCCGCGCGGCCGGGGAGCGAGAGCTGGCGGATGACGATCAGCGTCAGGATGCCGAGCGTCGTCAGCAGGCCGATCAGCTCGACGAAGACCTCGTACGGCGTCCAGTCACCGATGACCGGCAGCAGCCAGTCGGCCCGGAAGAGCTGTCCGAAGGCGTTGACGAGGGTCAGGACGAGCGAGAAGAACCCGATCGCGACGAACCAGTGCGCCACGCCGACGACACCCCAGCGGTTCATCCGGGTGTGGCCGAGGAACTCCTTGGCCACGGTCACGGTGCGCTGTACGGGCTCGTCCGTGCGGGAGCCCGCGGGAACCGGCTGTCCGAGTTTCACGAAGTGGTAGATCTGCGCGATGGCTCGGCCGAACAACGCCACACCGACGACGGCGAGAACCAGCGACACGGTGATCGCGGCGAGTTGCATGGGAGGGCTCCTCGGGCCTGCGAGGTGGGGTCTGTGCGCCCTGTCGAGCGCTCTACTAAGCGGTAACTTAATGGGGTTGTGCTGAGGTTACCCACTTATCCGGCCGCAATGTAGCGCCACGGTCGGTGATCTGTGTCGCTGGGCGCTCCAGCCGCCTCCGGCGTCGCGAGCGCCCCCTCGGGCTCCCGTCGTGCTCCCGTCGTGCGTTCCGTCGTGCTCCCGTCCATCATGCGCCCGGCGCGCTTATGCGCACTTTAATTGAGTCTGATCGACTCAGGTCCTTTGACTCCGGCTGCCCCGTCATGCATCCTTGAGCCTGTTCCACTCAAGTCAGCTGGAGGAATCGAAATGGCACGTGCGGTCGGCATCGACCTGGGCACGACTAACTCCGTCGTCAGCGTTCTCGAAGGCGGCGAGCCCACCGTCATCACCAACGCAGAGGGCGCCAGGACCACGCCGTCCGTCGTCGCCTTCGCCAAGAACGGCGAGGTGCTCGTCGGCGAGGTCGCGAAGCGCCAGGCGGTCACCAACGTCGACAGGACCATCCGGTCGGTCAAGCGCCACATGGGCACCGACTGGAAGATCAACCTGGACGGCAAGGACTTCAACCCGCAGCAGATCTCGGCCTTCGTGCTGCAGAAGCTGAAGCGGGACGCCGAGTCGTACCTGGGCGAGAAGGTCACCGACGCGGTGATCACCGTCCCCGCGTACTTCAACGACTCGGAGCGCCAGGCCACCAAGGAGGCCGGCGAGATCGCGGGCCTGAACGTGCTGCGCATCGTCAACGAGCCGACGGCCGCCGCGCTGGCCTACGGGCTCGACAAGGACGACCAGACGATCCTGGTCTTCGACCTCGGTGGCGGTACGTTCGACGTCTCGCTGCTGGAGATCGGCGACGGTGTCGTCGAGGTGAAGGCCACCAACGGTGACAACCACCTCGGTGGTGACGACTGGGACCAGCGCCTGGTCGACCACCTGGTGAAGCAGTTCGCCAACGGCAACGGCGTGGACCTGTCCAAGGACAAGATGGCGCTCCAGCGGCTGCGGGAGGCGTCCGAGAAGGCGAAGATCGAGCTCTCGTCCTCCTCGGAGACGACGATCAACCTGCCGTACATCACGGCGTCCGCCGAGGGCCCGCTGCACCTGGACGAGAAGATCACCCGCTCGCAGTTCCAGCAGCTGACCGCGGACCTGCTGGACCGCTGCAAGACGCCGTTCCACAACGTCATCAAGGACGCCGGCATCCAGCTGTCCGAGATCGACCACGTGGTGCTCGTCGGCGGCTCGACCCGTATGCCCGCCGTCGCGGAGCTCGTCAAGGAGCTGACCGGCGGCCGCGAGGCCAACAAGGGCGTCAACCCGGACGAGGTCGTCGCCATCGGCGCCGCGCTCCAGGCCGGTGTCCTCAAGGGTGAGGTCAAGGACGTCCTGCTCCTCGACGTGACCCCGCTGTCCCTCGGTATCGAGACCAAGGGCGGCATCATGACCAAGCTGATCGAGCGCAACACGACGATCCCGACGAAGCGTTCGGAGATCTTCACGACGGCCGAGGACAACCAGCCGTCGGTGCAGATCCAGGTCTACCAGGGCGAGCGCGAGATCGCCGCGTACAACAAGAAGCTCGGGATGTTCGAGCTGACCGGTCTGCCGCCGGCCCCGCGCGGGGTGCCGCAGATCGAGGTCTCCTTCGACATCGACGCCAACGGCATCATGCACGTGACCGCGAAGGACCTCGGCACGGGCAAGGAACAGAAGATGACCGTCACCGGCGGCTCCTCGCTGCCGAAGGACGAGGTCCAGCGGATGCGCGAAGAGGCCGAGAAGTACGCGGACGAGGACCACAAGCGCCGCGAGGCCGCCGAGACGCGCAACCAGGCCGAACAGCTCGTCTACCAGACGGAGAAGTTCCTCAAGGACAACGAGGACAAGGTCCCGGGTGACGTCAAGACCGAGGTCGAGACCGCCGTCGGCGAGCTGAAGGAGAAGCTCAAGGGCGAGGACACGGCCGAGATCAAGACCGCCACGGAGAAGGTCGCGGCCGTCTCGCAGAAGCTCGGGCAGGCCATGTACGCCGACGCCCAGGCCGCGGGCGCGGCCGGTGGCGCCGAGGGCGCGGCTCCCGGTGCCGGCGCCGGTGCCAAGGCCGACGACGACGTCGTCGACGCCGAGATCGTCGACGACGAGAAGCCGAAGAAGGACGGTGCCGCGTGAGCGAGGAGACCCCGGGCTTCGAGGAGAAGCCCGACGTCCCCTCCGGCGCCACCCCCGATGACGCCGCACAGGGCGCCGACGGGCCGGACTCCGCGAAGGAGCCGGGCCCGTCGGCCCCGGCCGGGGACGTTCAGGACGTGGCCCTGACAGCGCAGCTGGACCAGGTCCGTACGGCGCTCAACGAGCGCACGGCAGACCTCCAGCGGCTGCAGGCCGAGTACCAGAACTACCGCCGCAGGGTGGAGCGGGACCGGGCCGCGGTCAAGGAGATGGCGGTCGCGAACCTGCTGACCGAGCTGCTGCCGGTGCTCGACGACATCGGCCGGGCCCGGGACCACGAGGAACTGGTGGGCGGCTTCAAGTCCGTCGCCGAGTCCCTGGAGGCGGTCACGGCCAAGCTGGGGCTCCAGCAGTTCGGTTCGGAGGGCGAGCCCTTCGACCCGACGGTGCACGAGGCGCTGATGCACTCGTACGCGCCGGACGTCACGGAGACGACGTGCGTCGCGATCCTCCAGCCCGGGTATCGGTTCGGCGAGCGGACGATCAGGCCCGCACGCGTCGCGGTGGCCGAGCCCCAGCCTGGGGCGCAGCCGAAGGGCGCGGACGAGCAGGACGGGTCCGCCAAGGACAAGGAGAGCGGTGGCCCGGAAGAGGGCTGACGCGTCGGCACGCGGGTGCGGGCGCGGTTGTGGACGCGGTGACGGTGGTGTCGCGGGCGGAGAGGAGGGACGTCGGGAATGAGCACCAAGGACTTCGTGGAGAAGGACTACTACAAGGTTCTCGGCGTCCCCAAGGACGCCACCGAGGCCGAGATCAAGAAGGCGTACCGCAAGCTCGCCCGGGAGTTCCACCCGGACGCCAACAAGGGTGACGCCAGGGCCGAGGAGCGCTTCAAGGAGGTCTCCGAGGCCAATGACATCCTCGGCGACCCGAAGCGCCGCAAGGAGTACGACGAGGCGCGCGCGCTCTTCGGCAACGGCGGATTCCGGCCGGGGCCGGGCGCGGGCGGCGGCTCGTTCAACTTCGACCTGGGCGACCTCTTCGGCGGCGGTCAGGGCGGTACGGGTCCGGGCGCCGGCGGCTTCGGCGGTGGGCTCGGGGACGTGTTCGGCGGCCTGTTCAACCGGGGTGGCACGGGGACCCGCACCCAGCCGCGCCGGGGGCAGGACATCGAGTCCGAGGTGACGCTCAGCTTCACCGAGGCGGTCGACGGGGCCACGGTCCCGCTGCGGATGTCCAGCCAGTCGCCCTGCAAGGCGTGTTCGGGCACGGGCGACAAGAACGGCACCCCGCGGGTCTGCCCGACCTGTGTGGGTACCGGCCAGGTCTCGCGCGGCACGGGCGGCGGCTTCTCGCTGACCGACCCGTGCGTGGACTGCAAGGGCCGCGGGCTGATCGCCCAGGACCCGTGCGAGGTCTGCAAGGGCAGCGGACGGGCGAAGTCGTCGCGGACGATGCAGGTCCGGATCCCGGCGGGCGTCAGCGACGGCCAGCGGATCCGGCTGCGCGGCAAGGGGGCGCCCGGCGAGCGCGGCGGTCCGGCCGGCGACCTGTACGTGGTCGTGCACGTCGACTCCCACCCGGTGTTCGGCCGCAAGGGCGACAACCTGACGGTCACCGTGCCGGTCACCTTCACGGAGGCCGCGCTCGGGGCCGAGGTGAAGGTGCCGACGCTGGGCGGACCGCCGGTCACCCTGAAGCTCCCCGCGGGCACCCCCAACGGCCGTACGATGCGGGCCCGGGGGAAGGGTGCCGCCCGCAAGGACGGATCCCGCGGCGACCTCCTGGTCACCGTCGAGGTCGTCGTCCCCACGAACCTCGGCGCGCAGGCACGCGACGCGCTGGAGGCATACCGGAAGGCGACCGCGGACGAGAACCCGCGGGCGGAGCTGTTCCAGGCCGCGAAGGGAGCATGACGCGATGGACAGGGACGGGCGTCGTCGGCAGTCCGCATCGTTCGACAGGTCGTACCAGCTGACCGAGGAGACGCCGGTGTACGTCATCTCGGTGGCGGCGCAGCTCTCCGGGCTGCATCCGCAGACGCTCCGGCAGTACGACCGCCTGGGGCTGGTCTCCCCGGACCGTACGGCGGGCCGGGGGCGCCGCTACTCGGCCCGTGACATCGAGCTGCTCCGGCAGGTGCAGCAGCTGTCGCAGGACGAGGGCATCAACCTGGCCGGCATCAAGCGGATCATCGAGCTGGAGAACCAGGTCGCCGCGCTCCAGGCCCGGGTCGCCGAGCTGTCGTCCGCGGTGGACGGCGCGGCGGCGGCGATGCGCCAGCGCGAGGCGCAGGTGCACGCCTCGTACCGGCGGGACCTGGTCCCGTACCAGGACGTGCAGCAGGCGAGCGCGCTGGTGGTCTGGCGGCCGAAGCCGAAGCGGCCGACGGACTGAGCCGAGGCCCCCGGGCCGTACGTGCGCGTGCCCAGGAGCGCGTGGCGGGGCAGCGCGGGTCCTTTTGCGTCGAGACGCGCGTACAGAGGCACACAGACGCGGCACAGACGCGCGTACAGAGGCACACAGACGCGGTAGAGACGCGGCACAGACGCGCAGACGCCCGGACGGGCCCCCGTCCGGGCGTTTCGCGTGCCGCGGGCGTTCGGGCCGGGCGTGGGCCGCCGTGCTCGTCGGTGGCCGGTCATGGACGGCGACCGGCTCAGCGGTCGTCGTCCAGGATGCCCGAGTGCGCGATGAGGTAGCCGAGTTGGGCGCGGCTGCCGCTGCCGAGGGCGGTGGCGAGCTTCGCGATGTGCGCGCGACAGGTCCGTACGTTCATGCCCAGGCGGCGGGCGATGGCCTCGTCCACGAACCCCTCGATCAGGAGTTTGGCGATGGAGCGCTGGACGCCCGTGATGCCGAAGGGGGTGGGCTCGTACGGGATTTCCTCGTTCAGGGGGGTGGCATGACGCCACAGGTGCTCGAAGACCTGGGCCAGGTAGTCGACGAGGCCCGGGTGCCGCAGCTCCAGGGCGACCTGCCGGTCGGAGCGGGCCGGGATGTACGCGACCGAGCGGTCGAAGATGATCAGCCGCTCGATGAGTTCTTCCAGCGTCCGGATCTCGACCTTGCTCTCGGCCAGCCGTTCCGCGTAGGCGAGTGTGCCCTGGCTGTGCCGGACGGTGTGCTGGTACAGCGTCCGGATGCTGACGCCCCGGTCCACCACTGACTGGCCCCGTTCGAGGGCCCTGGCGAGCACGTGCGCGCTGCGGCCGCCGCCCGGCTGGACGGTGAGCACCTCCGTACGGCATTCGGCGGTGGACAGGTCGAGCGCCGCGTTGATTCTGCTGTCGCCTTCCAGGACCGTGATGGCGTGGGTGGTCGGTGGGTCCTGGGCGCTGATGGTCATGAACGGCTCAAAAGTGTCCGTCAGCTTCACCGCGAAGTGCCGGCGTTCCTGGATCTCGCGCTCGACGGGGTGAAGACGCTGTGCGAGTGCGGCGGACGGTGGAACCGGCCGGAGCCAGTCGGGGTCATCAGGGTCGGGATGGAGGAGTGGGAATTCCATGAGGCAGGGGGCCGCCGCGGCCTCCCCCCGGGCGATGCGTCCGGACCTCAGCGCTTTGGCGTAAATGTGCTTGCCGTCCTCGCACAGATCAGTGACGACATGGGGATGTGTCTGATTTGTGTCTTTTGATGTCAAAGCTCCACCCCCCAGGGTCCTGAACATGCAGGAACATGATGCCTCGTCCTGGTGGTGTTGACGTGTCCGGGTGAGACATCGTCTAGGTGGCGGGGGAGAGGAATCCATCAAGTGAGGACGAAGCCGACTATGTACAAGAGAATGCTTCGCGCGGTGGTCGCCACCGCTTTCTCTGCGGCTCTGGCCTACGGCGCGCTGACCGTTGGCGGTGACATCGGCTGGCACGCCGAGCCAACAGGACCTGTCGCGCAGGGTGTCGAGTCGGGTGGTGACATCGGCTGGAACGTCGAGGCCGGGGCGGTCTCCGCCGCGGACGCGACGAACGGCGGCGACATTGGCTGGATCGTCTCCCCCAGGAGCGCGCCGGGGGACATCGGCTGGAACACCACGCCGGCCGACTCGGGCGCATGACCGTGCCGCCGGACGACCGGGTCTTCCGTCGCGAGATGGCGACGGCCTACCGATCCGGGTGGCATTTCATCGACTTGGTCACGGCCATTCCTCACCGTGGCGATTCGTTGATGGTCACCCTGCTCGGAGAACCGATCGTCGTCGTACGCGAAGAGGACGAGGACGTCCGCGCCTACCGCTGCCTCCGGAAGCCGCGGGGAGCACCGCGGCCGGTCCGGTGCGCGATCCGATACGGAATGATCTTCGTTAACCTCGACCAGCGGGACCACCAGCTGGTCGGACCGAGAACCACCATCGCCACCCCCCGCAGCGCCTGAGCGATTCCCCCGTCGTTGTAAATCGCTCCGGCGCTTCCCCCACACAGCGGCGCCATCGTGGACCTGAAACACGATGGCGCCGCTGTGCTGTCCGGGTGCGGGTCAGCTGTTTCCCTCCGCCGTCGCCTTCCGCGCCCAGCCGCGCCCCATCGCCCGGTCCAGGGTGATCTCGATGACGACCCGGTTCGGGTTCACCCGGGGAGGGTGGCCGTAGCGCTCCTCGTAGCGGCGTTCCGCGTCCGCCACCGCCTCCGGCTCCCGGCGGATCATGGCGCGGCCCTCCAGCGTCGCCCAGCGGGCCCGGTCGACCTGGCAGACCGCGACCCGCGCGCCGTTCGGTCCGGCGGCCAGGACGTGGGCGACCTTCCGGCTGTTCCCGTCGGAGATGACGCGCGCGAGCCCCGCCTCCGGGTCGTACGTCACGCCCACCGGAACCACGTGCGGAGTGCCGTCCGCGCGCACGGTGGTGAGGGTGCACAGATGGTGCTCGCGCCAGAACGCGAGAAAATCGGGGCTGGGATTACGTACGTCATGGTGCGCGGGAGTGCGCGCCGGTGCGGGTGCGGGTGCGGGTGCGGTTTCGGGCGTGGGCGTGGGCGCAGGCATGCGTCGAAGCGTAGGACGTTCGGACCTTCGGGCGTTCGGGGCCTTCGGGCATGGATTCGACCGTACGGGGGCAGTTTCGGTGTTGAGTGGAATAGACTCAACTTTACGTATGTTGCAGGAGTCAAAGAGCCGGGAGTCGGACACGGGGCCCGGGCCCCGCGCGCGGCAGGTGCGGGGCGCGGGCGGGCCGCATACGTGAGGACGCCAGGAGGAGAGAGCGCAGTGGACGCCGAGCTGACCAACAAGAGCCGGGACGCGATCAACGCGGCCACCAACCGGGCCGTGGCGGCCGGGCACCCCGACCTGACCCCCGCGCACCTGCTGCTCGCGCTGCTGTCGGGCCAGGACAACGAGAACGTGACGGACCTGCTGGCCGCCGTGGAGGCGGACCAGGTGGCGGTCCGCTCGGGCGCCGAGCGGCTGCTGGGCGCCCTGCCCAGCGTGGCCGGGTCCACCGTCGCGCCCCCGCAGGCCAACCGCGACCTGCTCGCCGTCATCGCGGACGCCTCACAGCGGGCGAAGGACCTCGGGGACGACTACGTCTCCACCGAGCACCTGCTGATCGGCGTCGCGGCCAAGGGCGGGCCGGCCGGGGACGTGCTGGCCGGGCAGGGGGCGGACGCCAAGAGCCTGCTGGCCGCGTTCGAGAAGGCGCGCGGCGGGCGCCGGGTGACCACCCCCGACCCGGAGGGACAGTACAAGGCCCTGGAGAAGTTCGGCACCGACTTCACGGCCGCCGCCCGCGAGGGCCGGCTCGACCCGGTCATCGGCCGGGACCAGGAGATCCGCCGCGTGGTGCAGGTGCTCTCGCGCCGTACGAAGAACAACCCCGTGCTGATCGGTGAGCCGGGCGTCGGCAAGACCGCCGTCGTCGAGGGACTCGCGCAGCGCATCGTCAAGGGCGACGTGCCGGAGTCGCTCAAGAACAAGCGGCTGGTGGCGCTGGACCTCGGCGCGATGGTGGCCGGCGCGAAGTACCGGGGCGAGTTCGAGGAGCGCCTGAAGACCGTCCTCTCCGAGATCAAGGAGAGCGACGGCCAGATCATCACGTTCATCGACGAGCTGCACACCGTCGTCGGCGCGGGCGCGGGCGGCGACTCGGCCATGGACGCGGGCAACATGCTCAAGCCGATGCTGGCGCGCGGCGAGCTGCGCATGGTCGGCGCGACGACGCTGGACGAGTACCGCGAGCGGATCGAGAAGGACGCCGCCCTGGAGCGGCGCTTCCAGCAGGTGCTGGTCGCCGAGCCGACCGTCGAGGACACGATCGCGATCCTGCGCGGGCTCAAGGGCCGCTACGAGGCCCACCACAAGGTGCAGATCGCGGACGCGGCCCTGGTCGCCGCCGCCACGCTCTCGGACCGCTACATCACCTCGCGCTTCCTCCCCGACAAGGCGATCGACCTCGTGGACGAGGCCGCCTCCCGGCTCCGGATGGAGATCGACTCCTCGCCGCTGGAGATCGACGAGCTCCAGCGCTCCGTGGACCGGCTCCGCATGGAGGAGCTGGCCCTGCGCAACGAGTCCGACGCGGCCTCCAAGGAGCGCCTGGAGAAGCTGCGCCGCGACCTCGCGGACCGCGAGGAGGAACTGCGCGGCCTGACCGCGCGCTGGGAGAAGGAGAAGCAGGGCCTCAACCGCGTCGGTGAGCTCAAGGAACGCCTGGACGACCTGCGCGGCCAGGCGGAGCGGGCACAGCGCGACGGCGACTTCGACACCGCCTCCAAGCTGCTGTACGGGGAGATCCCCGGCCTGGAGCGGGAGCTGGAGGAGGCCGCGGCGGCCGAGGAGGAGGCCGCCAAGGACACGATGGTCAAGGAGGAGGTCGGCCCCGACGACATCGCGGACGTGGTCGGCTCCTGGACCGGCATCCCGGCCGGCCGGCTGCTGGAGGGCGAGACGCAGAAGCTGCTGCGCATGGAGCAGGAGCTGGCCAAGCGGCTGATCGGCCAGACCGAGGCGGTACGGGCCGTCTCCGACGCCGTACGGCGCACCCGCGCGGGCATCGCCGACCCCGACCGGCCCACCGGCTCCTTCCTCTTCCTCGGCCCGACCGGCGTCGGCAAGACGGAGCTGGCCAAGGCGCTCGCGGACTTCCTCTTCGACGACGAGCGGGCCATGGTCCGCATCGACATGAGCGAGTACGGCGAGAAGCACTCGGTGGCCCGGCTCGTGGGCGCCCCGCCCGGCTACGTCGGCTACGAGGAGGGCGGCCAGCTCACGGAGGCCGTGCGCCGCCGCCCGTACAGCGTGGTGCTGCTGGACGAGGTGGAGAAGGCCCACCCCGAGGTCTTCGACGTCCTGCTCCAGGTCCTGGACGACGGCCGGCTCACGGACGGCCAGGGCCGGACGGTGGACTTCCGCAACACCATCCTGGTGCTGACGTCCAACCTGGGCAGCCAGTACCTGGCCGAGCCGACGACGACCGACGAGCAGAAGAAGCAGCAGGTGCTGGAGGTGGTCCGGGCCTCCTTCAAGCCGGAGTTCCTGAACCGCCTGGACGACATGGTCGTCTTCACGGCCCTGTCGCGTGACGAGCTGGCCCGCATCGCCCGCCTCCAGATCGACCGCCTCGCCCGCCGCCTGGCGGAGCGCCGCCTGACGCTGGAGGTGACCCCGGCGGCCCTGGACTGGCTGGCCGACGAGGGCAACGACCCGGCCTACGGAGCCCGCCCGCTGCGTCGCCTGGTGCAGACGGCGATCGGCGACCGGCTGGCGAAGGAGATCCTCTCGGGTGAGGTCAGGGACGGCGACACGGTCCGGGTGGACCGCTTCGAGGACGGTCTGATCGTGGGCGCGGCGACGCCGGAGCCGGAGCCGGAGTCCGCGGGAGCGGCGCCCACGGGGACCGGGCCGTCGTTCGACAAGAAGCCCTGAGGACCGCGTCGGCCGGGACCGCCTTCTGCCCCGCCCCGTCCGCTCGCCCCTGTCCG
Source organism: Streptomyces hebeiensis (assembly GCF_052983195.1). Lineage (NCBI taxonomy): Bacteria > Bacillati > Actinomycetota > Actinomycetes > Kitasatosporales > Streptomycetaceae > Streptomyces > Streptomyces hebeiensis. The sequence goes on along the minus strand of NZ_CM129812.1, from coordinate 3,615,504 downwards.
CTCCTGGCGGATCGGGGCGGATCCGGGCGGGGCGGGCTTGCCATGGGGCGGGAGCGATGGGAGAGGATGGCAGGAACCGTACGAAGGGAAGAACACGGTGAGCATCGACCCGTCCTCGATTCCGAATTTCGGGGGCCAGCCCCGGCAGCAGGGCGCAGGAGCGGAAGGACCGGCGGGCCCCGTCGTCCCCGACCAGGACCTGGTCAAGCAGCTGCTCGACCAGATGGAGCTGAAGTACGTCGTCGACGACGAGGGCGACCTCGCGGCGCCGTGGGAGGACTTCCGCACGTACTTCATGTTCCGTGGCGAAGGGGACCAGCAGGTCTTCTCCGTGCGGACGTTCTACGACCGGCCGCACCCCGTCGAGGACAAGTCCAAGATCCTCGACGCGATCGACGACTGGAACCGTCGCACGCTCTGGCCCAAGGTCTACAGCCACATCCACGAGGAGGGCGACGGCCCGCCCACCGTCCGGATCATCGGTGAGGCCCAGATGCTGATCGGCACGGGCGTCAGCCTGGAGCACTTCGTGGCGTCCACGGTCAGCTGGGTGCGGGCGTCCATCGAGTTCGACAAGTGGCTCGTGGAGCAGCTCGGCCTGGAGCCGGGCGACGAGAAGCCCGAGGACATCTGAGCCGGGCCCTCCCCCGAGGCGTCCCCGCAGGCCCCTGCCGCCGCCCTCGCCACCGTTGCGTACGGAGGCGGGGGCGGTGGTGTGCTGAGGGTCAGCTTTCGACGGCGTACGTGACGAAGCCCGCCCAGGCGCTCGGGGTGAGCGCGAGCCGGGGGCCTTCGATGTTCTTGGAGTCGCGGACGTGCACGGTGCCGGGGGTGGTGGCGACCTCGACGCAGGACTCGCCGTTGGTGCCGCCGCTGTAGCTGCTCTTGAACCACGCCAGCCAGGAGGCGTCCCCGGAAGTGGTTGTGCGCATCATGTCTCTCCCAGCAGTTGCTCGATGAAGCCCAGCGACTCCCCTGGCGAGAGCGCCTGAGCCCGGATGGTGCCATACCGCAGCTCAAGGATGCGCAGGTGCCTGGGTTCGGAGGTCGGCCGACCGCTGAACGCACCATCGGAGCGACCCACGGCCGTACCGTCCGCGAACTTCAGCATCTCGATCCTGCCGTCCATGCCGGAGTGGGTGTTGCAGTTCGTCGGCATCACCTGAAGCACGACGTTGTGCAACCGCCCTGCCTCCAACAGACGTTCGAGCTGCTGTCGCCACACCATTGTGCCTCCGATGGTGCGTCGCAGGACCCCCTCTTCCAGGACGAAGCTGAGCGCGGGTGCGGGTGAACGCTCGAAGATCGACTGCCGGGCCAGACGAGCCGCCACCATGCGCGCCACGTCGTCCGGCGAGTACGGCGGCTGCGCTGCTCCGATCACGGCCCGCGCGTGATCAGGCGTCTGCAACAACCCAGCGATGATGTTGCACTCGTACAGGCCGATCTCGACCGCCTTGGCCTCCAGCCACCCCAGCTCCCGAACCTTCTTCGGGTACCGGACCTTCTTCACGTCCTCCCACGTCGCCGAGATGAGCCCACCGGCCCGCAACACCTCGTCGGCCCTGTCCAGGTACTCCTGCCGGGGAATCCGCTTGCCACCCTCGATCTTGAACACCATGTCCTCGCCGTAGCCGACGGCCTTGCCGAAATCCGAGGCCCGCATCCCCGTCGCCTCGCGCCGTAGCTTCAACTGCCGTCCCACCGTGGTGAGAACGGCCACGCCCCACCCGTTCCCTCGGGCTCCGGTGCCGCCGGCGCTCTTACCCAAAGGACGTGAGGAGAAAAAACCTGACCAAGTCCCACCCCACCCGCCCGGCGTCACGCTCACGGGCACACTCACTCGGGCGGGTGAACTACCCCGGTTGGGCTGGATTTCGTATCCCCCGACTGCCTTGCGCTCAGCGCGACACCACCGCAGACATACGTCGGCCCCCGGCCGGGACTAGCACTCCCGATCGAGGGCCTGACCACGAGGAAGCAGAACCTTCCCAATGGATACCCGAAACACTAGCGTGCCCCCGCATGCCTCGTCAGCCGTTGCCGACGGCCCGCGTCACCCCCGGGCGAACCGGCGGCCCCGTGTTCGCCCGCCGGCGGCCGGTCCCGCCGGCGTCGTGCACGACAACGTCCGCCACACCACCCGTTTCACGGTGATCGGCAACCACCTCGCCCAGCACGACGCGCTGTCACTGCTCGCCATCGGGCTCGGCGTGCACATCCAGTCGCTGCCCCCGGGCGCCCGCGTCGACATCAAGACACTCGCCCACCGTTTCCCCGAGGGGGCGAGTCGTATCGCCGCCGCCTTACGGGAACTCGAGGCGTACGGCTACCTGCGCCGCGTCCGCGAACGCACCCCCGCCGGCCGCATCGTCACCCGTACGATCTCCTGCAACCAGCCGGCGGCGACCCGGCATCACACCTCAGCCCTCCCCGATTTTTTGCGTCCACCGGTGCGTTCGGCGCGCACCGTGGACGCGACAGATCCGGACGCGAGCCACGCGACCTCCGACACGCACCCCGAGCCCGCGTCGCCCACGCGGCCCACGCACCCCATGCGGCCCACGCACCCCACGCCGCCCGCTCGCCCCGCGCCCCGCGAGAAGCGCCCCCTGCCCGCCGTACCCCAGCCCGGTTACCCCGCCCCGGACCTCCTCCAGACGGCCACGGACCTGCTCACCGACCTGCGCGTCCACGACCCACGCCTTCTCCTCTCCGCCTGCGACACCGCCCACCTGGCCCCCGGCGTCGCCGCCTGGCTGGAGCGCGACGTACCGCCCGCCGCCGTAACGCACGCCCTGATCAGCGATCTGCCGCCGGAGGGCCCGCGCCGCCCGGCCGCCCTGCTGGCCCACCGCCTGACCGCGAAGCTGCCGCCCCCGCCCCCGTTCCGCGCCCCCGCCGCCCCGCCGCCCGTCGTGCACCCCCTCCAGACCTGCGACGGCTGCGACCGTGCCTTCCGCTCCCCGGAACCCGGCAGCCACTGCGCCGACTGCCGAAGTCCCGCCCCGGCCGACGGCCGTTCCCCGTCGGAGGAGATCACTGCCCCGGGCCGTATCACCGAGTTGAGCGAGAGGGGATGGGGCAGCGACTCGCCCGACCGGCGCCGGGTCTGACTGCCCAACTGCCGCCCCGCTCGACCGAACCAGGCCATCGCCGCGCGCTGCGGCCTCACCGACCTCGCGTACTTCAGACGCCTGTTCCGGGCCACCTCCGGAGTACCACCACGTGACTGCGGAAGCCTGCCACCCGAGGCGTGCGCAAATCGTCAACAACCCTACGGGGACTGACAAGGCTGGATGCCTTCACGCCCGGCATCCTGGGTGCCGAGATCCGGATCCGGACGGGCGCTCCGGCCGCCCGGACCCATCAGCGATTTATTCACGGACGGCTGTGTCAGTCGTGCCGCATCACTCGACAAGGCGCCCCTGAGGAAACCACTCCGTCCACAACACCCGAGGAGATCCTGTCCGTGAACGCAAAGCGTGTACTTCTGGCCGCGACGATGGCGTGTATGACATCGCTCGCCGTGACCACTTCCGCCCAGGCCGTCACGTGGGAGGCAGACTTCGGCAAACTGACCGCGCGTGAAGGATGTGCTGGTTACGGCATCATGGGCAACAACCAGCTGAACAGCGGAATGGGATGTTTCGAGCAGTACGGCGACGTCATCCGAGTCTGGTCCCGCAACTACACGGACGGCAGTCCCCGGGCCTACTGGGCGAATGAGCTCAAGGACAGCAACGGAGTCTGGAAGCTGTACCGCGAGGGCGTCTGCTACGGCGATTACGCCAGAAACTCGTGGGTGTCCTGCAACAAGGACTTCTACGAGAACACGACCTCGCCCAACGCACTGGGCGGAAAGGGCAGCCGTATCAAGCTCACCTTCTCCGACGCGGCAGGTGAGACGCGCACCGCCACGATCCTCAACGACATGTAGACCGGTAAGGAAAGTTCCACAGCGGCTTCACTGCGACTGTTCGCCGTATTTGGCGGATGTTCGCCATAGCCGGCGGGGCGGAACCCGGCGCTTGCAGGTCTCTTGCGTCCACAGGCGCGTTCGGCGCACCCGTGGACGCGACAGAGCCCCGGGCTCGCTGTACCGCCCCGGTCACGGGGGCGTTCGCCGGCCTCGTCTCAGGCCGCCAGGCGTCGCAGCCGGTCGGCCGCCTCGTGGAGGACGTCGTCCTTCTTGCAGAAGGCGAAGCGTACGAAGGGGGCGCCCTGGTCGCGGTGGTCGTAGAAGACCGCGTTCGGTACGGCCACCACGCCGCATCGCTCGGGCAGCGCACGGCAGAACGCGAAGCCGTCGCTCTCCCCGAGCGGGCGGATGTCGGTGGTGACGAAGTACGTGCCGGCCGGCCGGTAGACCTCGAAGCCGGCCGCCGTCAGGCCCGCCGACAGCAGGTCGCGCTTGCGGCGCAGGTCGGCGCGGAGGCCGTCGAAATACGTGTCCGGCAGGCGCAGCGCCTCCGCGACCGCGTACTGGAACGGCCCGGCCGACACGTAGGTGAGGAACTGCTTGGCCGAGCGCACCGCCGTCACCAGTTCCGGAGTCGCCGTCACCCAGCCGACCTTCCAGCCGGTGAACGAGAACGTCTTGCCCGCGCTGCTGATCGTCACCGTCCGCTCCCGCATCCCGGGGAACGACGCGAGTGGCGTGTGCTCGCCGTCGTAGACCAGGTGTTCGTACACCTCGTCGGTGACCACCAGCAGATCGCGTTCCACCGCGAGCTCCGCCACGGCGGCCAGCTCCGCGCGGGTCAGGACCGTGCCCGTGGGGTTGTGCGGGGTGTTGAGCAGGATCAGCCGTGTGCGGTCGGTGACGGCGTCGCGCAGTTCGTCCAGGTCCAGGTGGTAGGCGCCGTCGCGGGGGCGCAGGGTGACGGGCACGCGGGTGCCGCCCGCCATGGCGACGCAGGCGGCGTAGGAGTCGTAGTACGGCTCCAGCGCGATCACCTCGTCGCCCGGCTCGACCAGCGCCAGCAGCGCGGCGGCGATGGCTTCGGTGGCGCCGGCGGTGACCAGGACCTCGGTGTCCGGGTCGTACGTGAGCGCGTAGCGCGCGAGCTGGTGCTCGGCGACGGCGGTGCGCAGTTCGGGGATGCCGGGGCCGGGCGGGTACTGGTTGCCGCGCCCGTCGCGCAGCGCCCGTACGGCGGCCTCCCGGACCTCCTCGGGGCCGTCGGTGTCGGGGAAGCCCTGGCCGAGGTTGATCGCCCCCGTCCGTACGGCCAGTGCGGACATCTCCGCGAAGATCGTCGTGCCGAACTCCGCCAGGCGGCGGTTGAGCGGCGGGCGCGGACCCGGGCCGGGGCTCGGGCGTGGACCGGTTCCGTCCGCTTCTGTTCCCCGTGCGGCGGTCCTGTGGGCGCCGGCCCCGGGGGCGGCTGTTTCGCGTGCGGCTGTTTCGCGTGCGCTCATGGCGGACATCCTGGGCCGAACCTCTGGAGTTGCTCAAGTCGGCTTTGGCGCCGTGGCGGCACGGGGACAAGGTAGTCACTCAGGAAGCCGGGTGAGTGCGGGGGCCGGCGCGGAGAGCCGCGAGAGCCCGGCACCAGGTCCGGCACGGGGCCCCGGACGGGGCCGGTACGGGGGACGAAGGACGGTGGGGGTATGGCAGAGGTCGTAGTGGTCGCTCTGGTGGCGGTTGCCGTCGTCGGGCTGGTCGCGAGCCGGAGGAGTCAGCAGCAGCGGAGCAAGAAGCGCCTGGGGACGGCCAAGGGCCGGAGCGCTTCCAAGGTGTCCATGCGCAAGAGCGCGAAGCGCCGTTCCTCCGAGGAGAGTTGGTGGGCCGGCGGCGGGAGCGGTGGCTCCTCCTCGTGCGGCGGCTTCTCCTCGTGTGGTGGCAGCAGCAGTGGCGGCAGCTCGTCGTGCGGTGGTGGCAGCAGCAGTAGCGGTGGCTCGTCGTGCGGTGGTGGCAGCAGTAGCGGTAGCTCGTCGTGCGGTGGTGGCGGGGGGTGCGGCGGAGGCAGCTGACACGGGGTGGCTGATCCGCGGCCAATGGTGCCCGGCGGGAGAGTGATTCCCGCCGGGCACAGTCATGTTGATCGTTTGTTGGTCTACTTCGACAGGTTTTGCTGAACAGTTGAACTGTGCGGCCCCCTAGGGGATGTAAACCCCGTCAACTTGGGTAAAAGCGCTGTGAGCGTCGCGTAGTTCATGATTCCCTCCCTGTTGAGAGCTTCCAGCCCTCGGGCCTCGTACGGAACCGAGCAGGCGGTCTCCCCCACAAGTTCTCCCCAGCCGATTTCCCTCGTCGCCTTCGTTCCCCTCTTTCCCCTCATTCCCTCGCTTCTGTCGTTGCCTTTCGCTTCTTCCGTTTTCCCAGCTCATCGTCCGGGACGTCCCCGGTCCACCCGTCAAGCGTGTCTGCGGAGCCGACCCATGCTCACCACTCTCCACACCCCCTATATCGACTCCCGTGCCGCCGACCTGGCCTGGGCGTTGGGCAGGGAGCCGCTTCCCGCCCTGGCCGTCCTCGATCTCGACCTCGCCGGCGCCGAGTTACAGCTGAGACTGCTCGGCGCCTCCCACCAGGTACTTCTCCAAGAGGAGCGGGGCGTCTGCTCCGAGACCGTCGCCTGCATGCCGGGGAGCAGCACGCCGCTGCCGCTGGGGGTGTCCAAGCGGCTCGGGGAGTGGGAGTACGAGTTCGCGGCGCGGGTCGAGACACTCTCGCGAGGATCGTTCGCCGGGCGGGCGCAGGAGCTGCTCGCGCTGGTCGCGGACCATCCGAACGGACTGGCCGGGACCTTCCCCGGTGCGCCCAACGCGTTCACGGCGATGCTCGCCCAGCGCGACGAGGGGCAGGTGCGGTGGCGCACGTGGCACGCGTATCCGCAGGAGAACAAGCTCGTCGTCACGCGGACGCGCGTGGGCGCGCGGATGCCCGCGATGCTGTAGGCGTCGCGGTGTGTCGTGGCTTTATGGGGAAGTTACACCCGTGTGGGTGACAAACCGCGAGGAAGTCGTGACGTAGCGTTACCAACATGATCGAGCAACAGTCCGTGCCGCCGCCCTGCCGAGGCCTCCGCGGGTCCCGGGGCGCCCGGTTCCGAGCGGGCCGCACCCGGTCCCGCGGGGGCCGGGGTGAGGGGCGGCCGCCTCTGCGCGCGGACGCCGGCCGCTTCCTGATCCTCGCGGTTGTGTTCATCTGCGCCGCGTGCGGGCTGGTGTACGAGCTGGAGCTGGTGGCTCTCGCCTCGTACCTGCTGGGCGACTCCGTCACCCAGGCGTCCGTCGTCCTCTCCGTGATGGTCTTCGCGATGGGCGTGGGCTCGCTGCTCGCCAAGAGGCTGCGCTGCCGGGCGGCGGTCGGGTTCGGGCTGCTGGAGGCGTCGCTGGCGCTGCTGGGCGGCTGCTCGGCCCTCGTGCTGTACGCGGCCTACGCCTGGCTGGGCGAGACGCGGTACGCGCTGGTGGGGTTCTCACTGGGCGTCGGCATCCTCATCGGCGCGGAGATCCCGCTGCTGATGACGCTGATCCAGCGGGTCTCCCGGCAGGACGCGGAGGGGACGGTCGCGGACCTGTTCGCGGCGGACTACGTGGGGGCGCTCGTCGGGGGGCTGGCCTTCCCGTTCCTGCTGCTGCCCTGGCTCGGGCAGCTCACGAGCGCGCTGTTGACGGGCGCGGTCAACGCGGTGGCGGGCGGCGCGCTGGTCCTGTGGCTCTTCGGCCGCGACCTGACGCGGCGGTCGCGCCGGCTCCTGATCGTCGTCAACGCCGTCGTCCTGGCGCTGCTGGCCACCGCGACGGTCCTGGTCGGGGACTTCGAGCGGGCGGCGCGGCGCGCGGTGTACGGGGAGGGGGTGCGGGTCGCGGTCCGCACGGATGTGCAGGAGATCGTCCTCGCCGGTGGCCGGGGCGGGCCGTTCGACCTCTATCTGGACGGGCGGCTGCGAGTGAGCGGGCGCGACGAGTTCCGGTACCACGAGGCGCTCGTGCACCCCGCCATGCGCGGACCGCACGCCCGGGTGCTGATCCTGGGCGGTGGCGACGGGCTGGCCGCGCGCGAGGTCCTGCGGTACGGGGACGTGCGGGAGGTCACGGTCGTCGAACTGGACGCCGAGCTCATACGGCTGGCCCGTACGGACCCGGCGCTGTCCGCCCTGAACGGGCACGCGTACGGCGATCCGCGGGTACGGGCGGTGTCGGCGGACGCTTTCACCTGGCTGCGGGGCGGGCGGGGCCGGGTTTCCGGGCCGAGCGGAGCGGGCGGTGCGGGCGATGCGCGGGCCGGGCCTGGTGCCGGTGGCGGTCCTGGCGGCCGGGGCGGATTCGATGTGGTGATCTCCGATCTGCCGAACCCGGAGATCACGGACAGCACGAAGCTGTATTCGGAAGAGTTCTACGGCCTGGCCACCCGCGTGCTCGCCCCCGGCGGTCGGCTGGCGGTGCACGCGGGCTCGCCCTCGGCGAAGCCGCGCACGTACTGGACGGTGGACACGACGCTGCGGGCGGCGGGTTTCCGCACGAGCCCGTACCGCGCGGTGGGCGGCCCTGCCACCGCGCGCGACTGGGGCTTCGACCTGGCGCGTCTCGGCCCCCGCCCGCCGCCCCTGGCCCTGCCCGCCGATGTCCCGCGGCTGCGCTCGCTGGGCCCGTCGTCGCTGGCGGCGGGGGCCCGGGAAATGGAGCGGAGGCGACTGGCCGGGCTGACGGCCTCGACGCTGGTGCGTCCGAGGTACGGGTAGACGCGGGGGCGGCAGATGACACGGAGCGCGACCGGAAAGGAAAGGAAGGGCCCGGGCCTGGAGCCGGATCGGAAGGGAGGGGCCCGAAGGGCCGGGGCCGGAGGGGAAGGAGCCCGGAGCGGGAGCGGAGGAGGCCAGGGGCTGGGAGAGAAACCTGTGGCAGGACCAGGGCCCCGAGGAGTGGGAATGAGTAGGCTCGAAGCCATGGAGCATGAGGTGTTCGTTCCGGTGGTGGCAGAGGCTCTCCGGCGGGCGCTGCGGGATCCCTCCCGAGTCGCTCGTTGCGTGCCGGGGATCCAGCAGGACGCGGAGGGAGGGGCGGGGCCCCTTGTGGGGCGGCTCAGGTTCCGGGTCGGGGGGCACACGATCACCTATCGCGGGGCGCTGACGCTCGTGGAGCGGGACGGCGTGTTCACCGTCGAGGGAGAGGGCGCGGAGGTTCGGGGCAGCGGGACCGTGAAGGTCATGCTCTCGCTCCGGCTGACCGAGCGCCCGGACGGCACGGCCCTCACGTTCACGGGGAGTTCCGGCATCGAGGGCCGGCTGACGGAGTTCTCCGACGAGACGACGACCGCTGCCGCGCGACGGCTGCTGGGGCGGTTCGCCGTACGGCTGGCCGAGGAGGCCGAGCCCGAGCCCGCGACGAACCGGCCCGCCCCGCCGCCGCCCGCGGACGCCGCCGCCGACCCGTTGCCCGCCGAGCGGTCCCCCGGGGGCGAGTCCTCCAGGGAAGCGGTCGGTGACGTGAGCGACGTGGATGATGTGGACGACGCGGATGATGTGGACGACGCGGGCGATGTCGACGACGTTGACGCCCTGCTCAACTCGCGGGCCGAGGCCGACGGTGCCGAGTTCCTGGTGCCCGACACGCCTCCCGCCGAGGCCGCGCACGCCCGGCGCACCATGATCGGACGGAGCGCGGAGGAGGTCGACCACGCGCCGCCCCGTGGTCGTTACGCGCCGGTGCCCGCGCCCGACGCGGCCACCACCCGGGCCACTCTGCGCTGGGTCGCGCCCGCTGCCGCGCTGGCGCTGGCGTCCGCCGTGGTGGTCGGCCGCGCGCTGCGCCGTCGCAAGTAGTGTCGGAGTGTGAGTAGCAGCGAGAAGAGCATCCGACTCTCGGCCGGTGACGCCGAGTTGACCATCAGCCCCGACAACGGCTGCCGTATCAGCAGCTTGCGCATCGGCGGCACCGAACTGCTGCGCCAGGGCGAGCGGTACGGCTGCTTCCCGATGGTGCCGTGGTGCGGGCGGATCGAGCATGGCCGCTTCCGCAACGGCGAGGTGGTCCAGCAGATGCCCCTCAACTCCCCGCCGCACGCGATCCACGGCACCGGCCGTGACACCGCGTGGCGCACGGCCCGCGTCGGTGAGAGCGAGGCGGCGTTCACCTACGACCTGGTCGAGCCGTGGCCGTACAGCGGGCGGGTCACCCAGACGTTCCGGCTGACCGGGGACTCGCTGTCGCTGGCGCTCGGGGTGGAGACGTACGACACCTCGTTCCCGGCGCAGGCCGGCTGGCACCCCTGGTTCCTGCGCAGCCTCGACGGCAGCGACGTGGCCGTCGACTTCACCGCCGCCTGGCAGGAGGAGCGCGGTGACGACCACCTGCCCACCGGCCGCCGGATCCCGCCGTTGCCCGGCCCCTGGGACGACTGCTTCGGCATGCCCGACGGTGTGGACGTGACCCTGACCTGGCCCGGACGGCTGGAGCTCAAGGTCGCGAGCCGCGCCGAGTGGGTCGTGATCTACGACGAGCAGGACGAGGCCGTCTGTGTGGAGCCCCAGTCAGGGCCGCCGAACGGGCTCAACAGCATGCCGCACCTCGTGACGCCCGTGGATCCGCTGGAGATCACGACGGACTGGACCTGGCGACGGCTGTGAGGGACGGCTCCGCGGACCGGCCGTCGGCGGACCGCATAAGCTCGTGGCCATGAGCGACGTACGGGCCGAGCTGCTGCAGCTGATCAAGGACAAGGCCGTGGTGCACGGCAAGGTGACCCTCTCCTCGGGGATCGAGGCCGACTGGTACATCGACCTGCGCCGGATCACGCTGGACGGCCAGGCCGCTCCGCTGGTGGGGAAGGTCATGCTCGATGCGACGGCCGGTCTGGACTTCGACTGCGTGGGCGGGCTGACGCTGGGCGCCGATCCGGTGGCGACCTCGATGCTGCATGCCTCCGCCGCCCGGGGGGAGCGGCTCGACGCGTTCGTGGTGCGCAAGGCACAGAAGGCGCACGGTATGCAGCGCCGGATCGAGGGCACGGACGTCCGGGGCCGCCGCTGCCTGGTGGTCGAGGACACCTCCACCACGGGGGGCTCCCCGCTGACCGCTGTCGAGGCGGTACGGGAGGCCGGCGGCGAGGTCGTGGCGGTCGCGGTGATCGTGGAGCGCGGAGCGGCTCCGGCCATCGCCGAGGCGGGGCTTCCGTATGTCAACGTCTACGGGCTGGAAGAGCTGGGCCTGGCCTGAGCCGGGCCTGGCTTGAGCTGGGCCTGGCCTGTGTGTCGCCGGCCCGCGCGCGTGACCTCGCGTATTGGGGCCGGACGCCTGCCGTGTCCGGCCGGACCGGCCCGCACCTGCGCTTTTTGGGATCTCTTGACTGTTTCACGTGAAACGGCCAAGACTCCCGGTGGAGCCCCTCACCACGTCTGGAAAGATGGGGGCGACGATGATGTCGCCCCCAGGTCTGGGACAAGTACCTCACACCCGCACATCACAAGGAGCGGCCCGATGCCCATCGCAACCCCCGAGGTCTACGCCGAGATGCTCGACCGGGCGAAGGCAGGCAAGTTCGCCTACCCGGCCATCAATGTGACGTCGTCCCAGACCCTGCACGCTGCGCTGCGCGGCTTCGCGGAGGCCGAGAGCGACGGCATCATCCAGATGTCGACCGGTGGCGCCGAGTTCGCGGGCGGTCAGTACAACAAGGACATGGTGACCGGTGCCGTCGCCCTGGCCGAGTTCGCGCATATCGTGGCCGCGAAGTACGGCATCAATGTGGCGCTGCACACCGACCACTGTCCGAAGGACAAGCTCGACGGCTATGTCCGGCCGCTGCTCGACATCTCCGCCGAGCGTGTGAAGGCCGGCCGTAACCCGCTCTTCCAGTCGCACATGTGGGACGGCTCCGCCGAGACCCTGGCCGACAACCTCACCATCGCCGAGGAACTGCTCGCGCAGGCCGCCGCCGCCAAGATCATCCTTGAGGTCGAGATCACCCCGACCGGTGGCGAGGAGGACGGCGTCAGCCACGAGATCAACGACGAGCTGTACACCACGGTCGACGACGCGCTGCGCACCGCCGAGGCCCTGGGCCTGGGAGAGAAGGGCCGCTACCTGCTGGCCGCTTCCTTCGGCAATGTCCACGGTGTCTACAAGCCGGGCAACGTCGTGCTCCGCCCCGAGCTGCTGAAGGACCTCCAGGAGGGGATCGCCGCCAAGTACGGCAAGGCCGCGGGCAGCCAGCCGTTCGACTTCGTGTTCCACGGCGGTTCCGGCTCCACGGCCGAGGAGATCGCGACCGCGCTGGACAACGGCGTCGTGAAGATGAACCTCGACACCGACACCCAGTACGCCTTCACGCGCCCCGTCGCAGGCCACATGTTCAGCAACTACGACGGTGTGCTGAAGGTTGACGGCGAGGTCGGCAACAAGAAGACCTACGACCCGCGGACCTGGGGCAAGCTGGCCGAGGCAGGCATGGCCAAGCGCGTCACGGAGGCGTGCGCGGCGCTGCGCTCGACCGGTACGAAGCTCAAGTAGTCCCGCCGGTACGTAGTCCCGTCGGCACGTAGTCGTGCCGGCTCGCGGCTCGTAGCTCGCGGCACGTTGTTCATGGCGCGCAACTCGTTGCGCGCCACACGGGGCCCGCTTCATGCGGGCCCCGACGGCATTCCGCCTCCGCCGGGCCGTGCTCGGGACCGTCCGCCCGGTCGCCTTCCTGTCGCGGGGCGAGGATGATCCCCCTATGGACATCAGGCTGTCCTCGGCACGGGGGCGCTGGGTCATCCTGACCACGGTGCTCGGCTCCAGCATGGCGCTGCTGGACTCCACCGTCGTCAATGTCGCCCTGCCGCACATCGGGCGGGCGCTCAACGCTGATCTCGCGGCGCTCCAGTGGACCGTCAACGCCTATACGGTCACGCTGGCCGGGCTGATCCTGCTCGGTGGATCGCTGGGGGACAGGTACGGGCGGCGGAAGATCTTTGTCCTGGGGGTGGCCTGGTTCGCGCTGGGCTCGCTGGTGTGCGGCATCGCGCCGAACGCGACCGTGCTGATCGCGGCCCGGGCGTTCCAGGGCGTGGGCGGGGCGTTGCTGGTACCGGGCTCGCTCGCGATCATCCAGGCGAGCTTCCACCCCGACGACCGGGCGCGAGCGGTCGGCCTGTGGTCGGGGTTCGGCGGGGTCGGCGCGGCGGTCGGGCCGTTCCTGGGCGGCTGGCTGGTCGACGGGCCCGGCTGGCGCTGGGTGTTCCTGCTGAACGTGCCGCTGGCCGCGATCTGCGCACCCGTGGCGCTCCGGCACGTACCGGAGTCCCGGGACCCCGTGGCACGCGGCAGGTTCGATGTGCTGGGGGCGGCGCTCGGGGCGATGTCGCTGGCCCTGATCACCTACGCCCTGATCGGCAGGACGGTCTGGACCGGGATCGCCGGGGTACTGCTCGCGGTGGTCTTCGTCCAGGTCGAGCGACGGCGGTCCGATCCGATGCTGCCGCCGTCGATCTTCCGTTCCCGGCTGTTCACCGCGGTGAACCTGGTGACGCTGTGCGTGTACGCGGCGTTCGGCGGCTTCTTCTTCCTCGCCGCGCTCCAGCTCCAGGTCGTCGCGGGCTACTCGGCGCTGGGCGCGGGGGCGGCCCTGCTGCCGACGACAGTGCTGATGCTGCTGTTCTCCGCGCGGTCCGGCGCGCTGGGGGAGAGGACCGGGCCGCGCCTCCCGCTCACGGTGGGGCCGCTGCTGTGCGCGGCGGGGCTCTTGCTGATGCTGCGCGTGGGGCCGCACGCCGACTACCTCAAGGACGTACTGCCCGCGCTGGTGGTGATGGGCATGGGGATGGTCGCCCTGGTCGCGCCGCTGACGGCGACGGTCCTCGCGTCCGTGGACACCGCGCGGGCGGGCCTGGCCAGCGGCATCAACAACGCGGCGGCCCGCGCGGCCGGCCTGATCGCGGTGGCGGCGCTGCCGCTGCTGACGGGTTCGGGCCCGGAGGCGTACCGCTCGGCGGCGCAGTTCGACGACACCTTCCGCCGGGCGATGCCGATCCTGGCGGGAGTCCTGGTGGCGGGCGCGCTGCTCGCCTTCGCGACCGTACGTACCCCGAAGCCGCCGCGGGGCGCAGGCCCGGAGGCGGCACTTCACCCCGAGTGCCGGATCAGCTGCGGCCTCTCGGCCCCACCACTGGAACCGCCACGACGGACGAGGGGCGCCGGGGGCGGCGGAACAGGGCACACCTGAGACGGGTGGCCAGGGCCACCGGTGACGCGAGACGGGAGGCACCCGACGGCGTCGCGGCACGGGTGGGCGGGGCAAGGCAGACTGTAGGCATGGCCATCCATGAGAACCTCCTCGGAGGACCGCCCCCCACCCGGCTGCCCGATGACCCCGAGCCGCGTGAGCTGCTCGCGAACGGGACGCCGCCCACCGACGTCGCCGCGAAGTACCCGACCTCCTCGCTGGCCTGGGCACAGCTCGCGGACGCCGCGTTCGAGAACGGGCGGGTCATCGAGTCGTACGCGTACGCCAGGACCGGTTACCACCGTGGGCTCGACGCCCTGCGGCGCAGTGGGTGGAAGGGGCACGGGCCCGTGCCGTGGGAGCACGAGCCGAACCGCGGTTTCCTGCGTGCCCTGCACGCGCTCGCCCGCGCCGCGCAGGCGATCGGTGAGCAGGAGGAGTACGAGCGCTGCGCCACGTTCCTCCGGGACTCCTCACCGCTGGCGGCCGACACGCTCGGCTGAACACGAGCGCCCGCGTACCGCTCGAGCAGCGCGACGTACCGCTCACGTACCCCGTACCGGTCACGTACCCGGTACCGCTCAGGTACCGCAGAACCCTTGATGGCTCGCCCGGCTCCGACGGACTCCCGTCCCCGGGCGGGCCATCGGCGTGCGCGCGGCGGGCGGGCCGCCGGCGTATGTGCTGCCGCGCACTGACCCCGGTCCGTGCCCCCGGATTATGATGCGCACAGGGGACCGGGGCTCCACGGACGAACGGAAGGGGCGGACCGCTACCCGGCAGCGCATTCGAGGAGACAGCAATGTCGCAGACCCCCGATGTCCATGTGCCCGGAGCCGGTTCGGACGCCCCGAACCTCGATTTCGCCGGGACCACCCCGTACGAGGACTACGTCCGGGCCGACGTCCTGACCCACTTGCAGCATCCGCTCTCCGAGGATCCCGGCGAGATGGTCTTCCTGGTCACCACCCAGGTCATGGAGCTGTGGTTCACGGTGATCGTCCACGAGTGGGAGACGGCGTCCCGCGCGCTCCGGGAGGACCGGACGCGGGAGGCGATCGACGCGCTCGGCCGGTCGGTGCACGAGCTGGAGGCGCTCAACGCGTCGTGGAAGCCGCTCGGACGGCTGACGCCCGCACAGTTCAACTCGTACCGGGCCGCGCTCGGTGAGGGGTCCGGATTCCAGTCGGCGATGTACCGGCGACTGGAGTTCCTGCTGGGCGAGAAGTCCGCGTCGATGCTCGTCCCGCACCGGGGCGCGCCGCGCGTGCACGCCGAGCTTGAGAAGGCGCTCCACCAGCCGAGCCTGTACGACGAGGTGCTGCGGCTGCTGGCGCGGCGCGGGCTGCCGGTCCCGGTGGCGGTCCTGGAGCGGGACCTGTCCCAGCGCTACGAGCCGTCCCCGGAGGTGGAGCGGATCTGGGCCGGCATCTACGCCGACCCCGCCCAGTGCTCCGAGCTCCTCCGGCTCGGCGAGGCGCTGACGGACGTCGGGGAACTGGTCTGGCGATGGCGGAACGACCATCTGGTGGCGACCCGGCGGGCGATGGGCTCCAAGACCGGCACCGGCGGTTCCGCGGGGGTGGCCTGGCTGGAGAAGCGGGCGGCGAAGAACGTGTTCCCCGAGCTGTGGACGGCGCGCAGCCATGTCTGATTCCCCTCTCGCTTCCTCCGCTTCCTCCGCTTCCTCCGCTTCTCCCGCTTCCTCCGCCAAGGGGGCCGCCGCTCAGCTCGTCGCACGCGCCGCCGCGCTCGACGCCGCCGACGTGCTCGCCCCTCTCCGAGACCTCTTCGTCCTCGACCGACCGGCCACCACGTACCTCGACGGCAACTCCCTCGGCGCCCTGCCGCGCCACGTCCCCGCCCGCCTCCAGGACGTCATCACCCGGCAGTGGGGCGAGCTGGGCATTCGTTCCTGGACCGAGAGCGGCTGGTGGACCGCGCCGGAGCGGATCGGGGACCGGATCGCCCCGCTCGTCGGCGCGGCGCCGGGCAGCGTCGTGGTCGGCGACTCGACGAGCGTCAACGTGTTCAAGGCCGTGGTGGGCGCGGTACGCCTGTCGGCCCCGGCGGACGACGCGGCGGTTCCGGCGGATGGCACGGCGGTTCCGGCGGCCGCGGCGGACCCGGCGGATGGCACGGCGGTTCCGGTGCGGGACGAGATCCTTGTCGACGCCACGACGTTCCCCACGGACGGGTACATCGCGCGCTCCGCGGCCCGGCTGACCGGCCACCGGATCGTTCCGGTCGACCCGGCGGCCGCCACCGGCCCGGGCAGCCTGCTCGGCTCGCTCGGGCCCCGGACGGCCGTCGTGCTCGTCAACCACGTCGACTTCCGCACCGGGCGCCTCCACGACCTGCCGGGCATCACCGCCGCCGCGCACGACGCCGGCGCGCTCGTCGTCTGGGACCTGTGCCACAGCGCGGGGGCGCTCCCCGTCGGCCTGGACGCGCACGGTGTGGACCTCGCGGTGGGCTGCACGTACAAGTACCTGAACGGCGGGCCCGGGGCCCCCGCCTTCCTCTACGTCGCCGAACGCCACCAGTCCCGCTTCGACTCGCCGCTGCCCGGCTGGAACTCCCATGCCGACCCCTTCGCGATGTCCCCCGACTTCGCGGCGGCCGAGGGCGCGGTACGGGGCCGGGTCGGCACCCCCGACATCCTCTCGACGCTGGCGCTGGACGCGGCGCTCGACGTCTGGGAGGGCGTGCGGATCGAGGACGTACGGGGGAAGAGCCTGGCGCTCACGGACTTCTTCCTGGAGTGCGTGGCGGAGTACGCGCCGCCGGGGCGGGTGCGGTCGCTGACCCCGGCCGCGCACGCGGAACGCGGCAGCCAGGTCGCTCTGCGCTGCGCGGAGGCGCCTGCCGTGATGGCGGCGCTCATCGCCCGTGGCGTGGTCGGTGACCTGCGCAGACCGGATGTGCTGCGGTTCGGCTTCACCCCGCTGTACACCGGGTTCGCCGACGCGGAACGGGCGGCGAGGGTGCTCGGCGAAGTCCTGGCGGAGGTACCGGCGGCGGTACCGGCGCAGGCGCCGGCCGAGACCTCGGTGGAGGGGTCGGCGGAGTCACCGGCGGCGACGCCGCGCGCCGATGCGGGGCCCGGCGCGAACGAGTGACCGAGGACGGGCCCCGCGCGGCCGGCGGGGCTGGTACGGTCCCGCTGATCAGGTCAATGGTCACCAGGTCAAGTAGGCCCGACCAGCGAAAGGTTGGCGCACCATGCCGGACGACGCCGCGCGCGGCGAAGCCGTTGCCCATGACGCCGTCGCTCAGGACGCGCTCGCTCGCGACGCGGCGGAGAGCGAATCGGCCTTCGGCCATGCGGCCGTGCCTCCCGATGCCACCGCGTCGTACGGTGACCACCCGGACCAGGTGATCGACTTCTACGCACCCCGGGACGCGTCGGGTGCGCCGGGCGGGGAGGGGCGGGCCCCGCTCGTCGTCGTCCTGCACGGCGGCGCGTGGCGGGCGCCGTACGACCGTGGCCACGTGACCCCCTTCGCGGACTTCCTGGCTCGTCGGGGTTTCGCCGTCGCCAATGTCGAGTACCGGCGGGGGGCGGCCTCCGGCGAGCCCGGGGAGCCCGGGGAGCCCGGGGCCGGTCCGGTCGCCGGTCGGTGGCCCGAGACGTTCGACGACGTGGCCGCCGCGCTGGACGCGCTGCCGTCCCTCGTCCCGGACGCGCTGCCCATGGCCGATCTCCGGCGGACCGTCCTGACCGGCCACTCCGCGGGCGGCCAGCTCGCGCTCTGGGCCGCGGCCCGCCATGTGCTCCCCGCCGGGTCGCCCTGGCATCTGCCCCGGTCCCCGGAGCTGCGCGGTGTCGTCGCGCTCGCGCCCATCGCGGACCTCGTGCGGTCGGTGGAGCTGGCGGTGTGCGGCGGCGCCGTTCTCCAGTTGCTGGGCGGGGAGGCCGGGTTCAAGCGGCGGCGGGAGGCCGTGGACCCGGCCGTGCTGCTGCCGACGGGCATCGCGACGACGGTGGTGCAGGGCCGTGCGGACCTGACGGTGCCGTACGCCGTCCCCGAGTCCTTCGTGGAAGCGGCGGCGCGAGCGGGCGAGACGGTCGGGCTGACGCTGCTGGAGGATGTCGGCCACTTCCCGCTCATCGACCCGGCGGCGGACGCCTGCGCGGTGGTGGCGGAGGAGATCGCCCAACTGGCGTGGTGAGCCGGGCGTACGGGAGCCGGGCGTACGGGAGCCGGGCGTACGGGAGCCGGACGTACGGGCGGAACGGCGTCCGAGCGGGACCGCGTCCGTGCGGAAGGGCATCCGAGCGGAAGGGCACACGGGCGGTTAGGCGCCCGGGCGGAAGGGCATCCGGGCGGAAGGCCGCGCCCCGCCCCCCGAGCCCGGTCCGCTGTCTCGTCGCCTCGTCCCCCTCGTAGTACCTGGGACGGACGCCCGCGGATCCGCTTCCCTGGTGACGACCGCTCCCCGCCCCGCCCCCTACCGTGGCAGCGTGACCCAGACAGACACCGGGGATTCCCGGGGCCCCGAGCGCCGCATGACCGCGCGAGCCTTCGGCAACGTGCGGCAGGACCTGTTCGACGACGCCTTCGCCTATCGTCCGCTGAAGCCGCTGGCGGCGGGCCACCCGTTCGTCCGCCGGCTCCCCGAGGGGCGGATACGGGAGCTGGCGGTGTGGACACCGCACGGCCTGATCGTGGCGGCCGCCGTCCTCGTGATGTTCGTCGCGCGCCTCGAGACAGGCTTCGGCAGCGGTCTGTTCGCGTTCCTCCCGGTCATCCCGGTGCTCTTCACCCTGGTCAGGCCGGTGGGCGCGTGGTGGCTGGCGCTGGCGGCCTCCGGGATCACGGCCTTCTTCAGCAACCGGTACGAGGGTTTCCCCTTTACGCCCAGCGCCTTCCTCGGATACCTGGCGGTGCTGACGATCGTGGCGCTGCGCAGCCGGCTGAGCATCGGCCTCTCGATGTGGCTGGCAACGGCGGTGTACGCCATGGTGGTCCCGGCGGTCCTGTCCGGAAACGAGGACGCCACCTCGTTCCAGATGCTGTTCCTCTCCGCGCTCGTGCTGCTGGCCGTCGCCGTGTTCCACGTCCGGCGCGACGCGAAGGAGGAGGTCGCGGCCCAGCAGACCGTCACCGCCGTCGAACGGGGCCGGCGCACGCTCCTGGAGGAGCGCACCACCATCGCCCGTGAGCTGCACGACGTGGTCGCGCACCACATGTCGGTCGTCGCGATCCAGGCCGAGGCCGCCCCGTACCGGGTGGAGAACCCGCCGCCCGAGCTGGAGCAGGCGTTCGCCACGATCCGCGAGAACGCGGTCATCGCGCTGGCCGAGCTGCGCCGGGTCCTCGGTGTCGTACGGGCGGCTGACTACGAGGCCCCCGACGCCCCGCAGCCCACGCTCGCCGAACTGGACGGACTCCTCGCGAACGTCCGCGAGGCGGGCCTGGCCGTCGACAAGACGGTCACCGGCTCGGTCCGTACGCTGTCGCAGGGCGTCGAGCTGTCGGCGTACCGGATCGTGCAGGAGGCGCTCAGCAACGCGCTGCGGCACGCGCCGGGGTCGAGTGCGAGCGTGGAGATCAGCTACGTCCTGGGCGGGCTCGGCCTGCGGATCGTCAACACGCCGCCGCGCGGGCTGGTCAAGCCGTCGCCCGGATCGGGGCACGGCCTCACGGGCATGCGGGAACGGGTGACGATGCTGAACGGGGAGCTGACGGCGGAGCCGCTCCAGGACGGCGGCTACGAGGTCGCCGCGTTCATCCCGGTACCGGCGGCCGAGCGCGACGCGGACAAGCACGCCGACAAGCACGGGAACAAGCCCGGCGAGAAACACGGAGAGAAGCCATGACCATCCGGGTACTGATCGTGGACGACCAGGTGATGGTCCGCGAGGGATTCTCCGTGCTGCTGGGCGCGATGCCGGACATCGAGGTCGTGGGGGAGGCGGTGAACGGCCGGGAGGCGGTCCACCAGGTCGCCGCCCTGCGCCCCGACGTGGTCCTGATGGACATCCGCATGCCGGAGCTGAACGGCATCGAGGCGACCCGTGAGATCGTCGCCGCCGACGGGACCGCGAAGGTGCTGGTGCTGACCACCTTCGACCTCGACGAGTACGTCTACGAGGCGCTGCGCGCCGGCGCCTCGGGCTTCCTGCTCAAGGACGCCTCGGCGCGGCAGCTCGCGGACGGCGTACGGGTGGTGGCGGCCGGCGAGGCCCTGCTGGCCCCGACCGTCACCCGTCGCCTGATCACGGAATTCTCCAAGATCTCGGACTCCCCGCGCCCGCCGACGATGGCCCGCCTCGGGGACCTCACGGAGCGCGAGACGGAGGTACTGGTGCTGATCGCGCAGGGGCTGTCGAACGGTGAGATCGCCGAGCACCTGATCGTGGCGGAGTCCACGATCAAGACGCACGTGAGCCGGATCCTGGTGAAGCTGGGCCTGCGGGACCGCACGCAGGCGGCGGTGTTCGCCTACGAGGCGCGGCTGGTGACGCCGGGGTGACTATCAGATTCTGATCACTCGGTCGGGTGAATGCGGGTAGCGGGACCGTTTTGGCTGATGAGGGGCCTGCCAGGGTGGTTTCCACCTGACAGGAGGTGCACCATGACAGTTATGGCAGCGCGCGCGGTTCAGCAGATGTCCGTCGAGGAGTTCGAGAGGCTCGCCAAGCTCGTCGAGAGGGAGTCCGACACCGTCAGGTTGGAATTCATCAACGGACGGATCGGGTTCAAGGGAATGCCGGACGGCGACCACGCTGAGATCATCAGGTGGCTTCAAAAGCGCTGTATGCAGGCCCGGCCTGATATGTGGCTCTACGCGGGGGGCGAGCTCGGCCTCGCGATCGAGACGTACCGCAACGGCAGGGCCAAACCCGATGCCGTCCTCGCCCCGGAGAGCACCTTCGCCGGACAGGGCGACTGGGCCGACCCGGCCCGCGTGCTGATGGCGGTGGAAGTCACGTCGTACGACCGGGACACGGACCGGCGGGACCGCAAGGAGAAGCCCGCCGCCTACGCGGCCACTGGGATCCCGGTCTATCTGCTGATCGACCGGGACCACTGCACGATCACCGTGCACAGTGATCCGACGCCGGACGGCTACGGCTATCTCCAGGTGGCGGACTTCGGCAAGAAGGTCACGGTCCCCGACCCCGTCGGCATCGAGCTCGACACCGAGGAACTGAAGAACTACGTCCGCTGACGTCCCCGTTCTCGTACGCGACTGGTGACGCCGGGGTGACTATCAGATTCTGATCACTCGGTCGGGTGATCGACAGGCGAGGAACCGTTTTGGCTGATGATGGGCCTGTCAGGGTGGTTTCCGCCTGACAGGAGGTGCACCATGACAGTTATGGCAGAGCATTCGGCGCAAATGACGGTGGAGGACTTCGAGAAGTTCGCCGCTGTGGAATCCGAGACCGTCAGGCTGGAATTCATCGACGGCCGGATCGGAGTCAAGAAGGTGCCGGACGGGGACCATGGAGAGATCATCTTGTGGCTGCTCGGCCAGTGCATGCAGTCGCGACCGGGCCTTGTCCTGAACCCTCTGCAGGGGCTCAAAATCGAAAAATACCGGTCAGGGCGGGCGCGGCCGGACGGGTCCCTGGTGCCCATGGGGCACTTCGCCGGCCAAGGGGAATGGGCCGATCCTGACGGCGTGCTCATGACCGTCGAGGTCACCTCGCGTGACTCCGACACCCACAAGCGGGACCGGGTGGAGAAGCCCGCCGCCTACGCCGATGCCGGCATCCCGGTGTATCTGCTGATCGACCGCGAAGCCGGCACCGTCACCGTGCACAGCAACCCGGATCCCGCCGCCGGTGATTACAGCGATCTGCACCGGGTCGTGTTCGGGGAGAGGCTCGTCATTCCGGACCCCGTCGGTATCGAACTCGACACCGAAATCCTGAAGGCGTACGCGCCCTGACGCCCTCCGCGCCGCACGTCGGCCCCTTCGTCCACACCCTGTGGATGAACGGGCCGACGTCTTGCCCGGGCACTTTCTGGTCAGCACACGCAAGTCAGCACGCTCAGGTCAGCAGATCCCTGCGCCGCAGCCCCGCCAGGCCCCCCGCCGTCAGTGCCGCCGCCAGGGCCGTCAGGACGAGCACCGGCGGCCAGGACATCTCCGGGCCCGGCAGCCTCGGCAGGTGGCCGAAGGGCGAGAGGTTCATCACCGACTGCGGCAGGTCGATCGCCGGGCCGATCCAGCCCAGGGCCAGGGCCAGGCCCGCGACCGCCCAGCCGGCCACGGACACCTTCGGCGCCAGCCCGTACAGGAACACCGCCAGCGCGCCCAGCAGCCAGACCGCCGGGAGCTGGACCAGGCAGGCGCCCAGGATCGCGGTCAGGTCCCGGCCGTAGCCGAGGGCCAGGCCCGCGCCGCCGAGGAGCATGATCAGGGCGACGCCGGCATACGCGATCAGCAGGTGGCCGGCGGCCCAGCGCAGCCGGCCGACCGGCCCCGCCAGGACCGGTTCCGCGCGTCCGCCGGTCTCCTCGCCGTACAGCCGCAGCACCGACGCGACGACGTACAGCGCCGCCACCATGCCCAGCATGGAGACCATCGCGGCGAGGAACGCGTCGGTCAGCCCCTGCTGGCCGCCCATGCGCTCGAAGATCTGCCGCGCCTGCTCGTTGTCGCCGACCACGTCCGCCACGCCGTCCGTGATGCCGCCGAACAGGATCCCGGTGAGCAGGAAGCCCGCGCCCCAGCCGAGCACACTGCCGCGCTGGAGCCGCAGGGCGAGCGCCCAGGCCGTGCCGAGTCCGCCGTGCGCCGGCCCCGGCCGGGCGGGCAGGAAGCTCATGCCGATGTCGCGCCGGCCCGCGAGGGTGTACGCGAGGACGGCCTGGACGGCGATCGCCGCGAGCAGGATGAGCATCACCCACCAGCGTTCGTCGTCGTAGGCGCGTACGTTCTCCGCCCAGCCGATCGGGGAGAGCCGGGTGAGGAGGGACGAACCGTTCGCCGCCGAGGCGTCGCCCGCCGCCTTCAGCGCGAACGCGGCGCCGATGACCGCGCTCGTCAGCCCCTTCGCCAGCCGAGCGTTCTCGGTGATCTGCGCGGCGATCGCGGCCGTGCACGCGAACAGCATGCCGACGCCCCCGCTCGCGAGGCCGAGTGCCAGCGAACCGGTCGTGTCGCCGGTGCTCGCGGCCAGCCCGCCGGCGATCAGCAGCGCCAGCGCGGCATTGGCGGTCAGGGCCGTGAGCAGCGCGGCCGTCAGCGGCGCCGCCCGCCCGACCATCGCGGCGGACAGCATCTCCTGACGGCCCGTCTCCTCCTCCTCGCGGGTGTGCCGAACGACGATGATCAGGCTCATCGCGGCGGCGAACGCGCTCCCGAAGGCGATCATGCGCGCGGCGGTGAGCGCGCCGAGGGTGTCGTTGAAGAACGGGCCGTACAGGGCGCGCAACGAACTGTTCGCCGTCATCGAGCGGACGATGTCGGCACGCGCGGCGGCGGTGTCGTAGAGCGAGGCGTACGAGCTCGCCACCGACATGTAGGACGCGCCGATGACCAGCACCCACGCCGGCAGCATGATCCGGTCACGGCGCAGGGCGAGCCGGAAGAGCGGCCAGGTGCCGGCCAGGTGGCGGGAGCCGCCGGTACGGGCTCCGGCCCCGGCGGCCGGCGCTGAGACGGTGGTCATCGGGACGCCACCCGCCCTCCGGTCCCCGGCCGGGCGTCGTCCGCCCCGGTACCCCCGGCCGCCTCCGGCGCGTAATGGCGCAGGAACAGTTCCTCCAGCGTGGGCGGAGTGCTGGTCAGCGAGCGGATGCCGGACGTGCTGAGCGCGCGGAGTACGGCGTCGAGCTTGTCGGTGTCGACCTGGAGCCGCACCCGGTTCCCCTGGACGTCGAGGTCGTGCACACCGGCCAGCCCGGCCAGTCCGTTCGGCGCTCCCGGGAGCGATCCCGCGAGCGGTTCCGCGAGTTCCGCGCTCACGCTCGTCCGCGTCAGGTGGCGCAGCTGGGAGAGCGAGCCGGACTCCACGGTCGCGCCCTTGCGGATGATGCTCACCCGGTCGCACAACGCCTCGACCTCGCTGAGCACATGGCTGGAGAGCAGGACGGTACGCCCCCGGTCGCGCTCCTCGGCGACACAGTTCTGGAAGACCTCCTCCATCAGCGGGTCGAGCCCGGAGGTCGGTTCGTCCAGGATGAGCAGGTCCACGTCGGAGGCGAACGCGGCGACCAGGGCGACCTTCTGGCGGTTGCCCTTGGAGTACGTACGCCCCTTCTTGGTCGGGTCGAGCTCGAAACGCTCGACGAGCCGGTCCCGCCGGGCCCTGTCGAGGCTGCCGCGCAGGCGCCCGTACAGGTCGATGACCTCGCCGCCGGAGAGGTTGCGCCACAGGGTCACGTCCCCCGGTACGTAGGCCACGCGCCGGTGCAGGTCGACCGCGTCCTTCCACGGGTCCCGGCCCAGCACCCGGGCGGCGCCGGAGTCGGCGCGCAACAGTCCGAGCAGCACGCGGATGGCGGTGGACTTGCCCGCCCCGTTGGGCCCGAGGAAGCCGTGCACCTCGCCGGTCTCGACGGCCAGGTCGAGGCCGTCCAGCGCATGCGTCCGCCCGAACGACTTGTGCAGTCCGGCGACGCTGATTGCCTTTGTCATGATTTTGAACGTACGCTTTGTTCAGAAATTTGTGAAGTTAAGGAAGCGTAAAAAGGCCCGGGTAAGATCGAAAGGAGCCCGGGCGGGTGACAAGGTCGATGAGGGAGATGAGGACGATGAGCGGAACGGAGAGCGCGGTCGGCGCGCCGCGCGACCCGGAGGCGGTGTCCCGCTTCACGGAACGCTTCGCGGCCGAGATGACCGAGGCCGGGATGCAGCGGGCGGCCGCCCGGGTCTTCGCCGCGCTGATGGCCTCCGACGACGCGAGCATGACCTCGGCGGAGCTGAGCGAGCGGCTCAGCATCAGCCCGGCGGCCGTATCGGGGGCGGTCCGCTACCTCATCCAGGTCAACATGATCAGCAGGGAGCGCGACCCGGGTACCCGGCGCGACCGCTACCGCCTGTACCCCGACATCTGGTACGGCACCTTCACGGCGCGGGACCGGATCATGCACCGCTGGGCGACCGTCCTGCGGGACGGGATCGACACGCTGGGCAGGGACACGCCGGCGGGGGAACGGATGGTGGAGTCCGTCGCCTTCTTCGAGTTCGTGCAGGAGGAATTGCTCGCGATGATGGACCGCTGGAAGGTCCGCCAGGACGAGCTACGGGCGTGGGCCGCGAAGACCGAGGTGAGGGCGGGAACGGAAGCGCACGCGGAGACGAACCGGAACGCGGAGACGAACCGGAACGCGGAGACGAACCGGAACGCGGGGGCGGGGGCGGACCGGCGCTGACTCCCCTCAGCCGTCCCCGGGGCCCGGCACTCGCGCCGCCTCCGGCGCGGACGCCGGGAGCGTCAGCCCCCAGCCCGCCGGCCGCAGCGTCCACGTTCGCGTCCGTACCGGCCCCGTCACCCGCGCGTCCGCGTGGTAGCGGAAATCGGCCCCCGACACCGTCACCGACAGCGCGCTCGCCCGGCGCGGCTCCTCCGTGTCCTGCGTACGGATCACCACCTCGGCGCGCCCGTCGCGCGAGCGGACCGTCACGCCGGACACCGGCTCGTCCAGGTCGCTCAGCAGCACCCCGTCCGCCTCGACCCGCAGCCGGTGCGCCCGCGCGCCCCCCACGCCCGGGACCGGCCGTACCAGCGTGCGCACCAGCGAGCGGCACGTGTGCCACACGGACGACGCCGCGGGACCGAGACCGGCGGTGAACTCCTCGGCCCCGGCCCCGGCCCCGTCACCCGCCGCTCCCGTCCCCCGGTGCGTCCCCGGCGGCGCCGGGATCCGCAGGTCGCCCAGCACCACCCCGTCGCTGTCGTCCACCAGCAGGTCCAGCCGCCGGACCACCCCGTCCAGCACCGCACGCGCCGCCGCGACCGCGCCCGTCGGCACGCCCAGCGACCGCGCCAGATCCACGCACGTGCCCACCGGCACCACCGACAGCGCGCCCGAGGCCAGCTCCCGCTCCCGGTGCAGCAGGCCGACCATGCGCAGCAGCGCCCGGTCGTCGCCGATCACCACCGGCCGCCGGCTGCCCCGCCGGGCCAGCGCCCGGGCGAATTCCTCCGGCCCGTCCGGGAGACAGATCTTCACGGCGGCACCCGCGCCCAGCACGTCTTTCGCGATCCGCACGGATTCACCGTCGGTTCTGCGGGCGACCGGGTCGATGAACACCAGAAGCTGCTGCGCGCCGTTCTCGGCGGGCTCCGGAGCCGACACCTCGGTCCTTCCTCGGGTAGCATCTTTGTGCAAGAGCCCCTTGCGCTATTGCGCCAGGGGCTTCGTCTATTCCGGGGCAACCGGTTCGACGGGCGGGCTGTGACGTGTCGTGTCGTACGACGTCGTACACCGCTGTGCCGCATGGCGCGTACGTACGCGGGTGATCGCGTACACGCGCACATCCGTGCACAGCCGTGTGCGCTGTCCTGCGCCACGGCAACGTGCTGCGGCGGGCATACGGCGTCCGCCCCCGACCTTGGACATGCCCCGCCCGGAAGGGGTGTACGCCTGTGCCCGCACTTGTGCTGCTCGGTGCTCAGTGGGGTGATGAGGGCAAGGGAAAGGCCACCGACCTGCTCGGCGGCTCCGTGGATTATGTCGTGCGCTACCAGGGGGGCAACAACGCCGGTCACACCGTCGTCGTCGGCGACCAGAAATACGCACTGCATCTCCTCCCTTCCGGAATCCTCTCCCCGGGGTGCACCCCGGTGATCGGCAACGGTGTGGTCGTCGACCCGGCCGTCCTGCTCTCCGAGCTGAGCGGGCTGGAGGAGCGCGGCGTCGACACCTCCAAGCTGCTGCTCAGCGGTAACGCCCACCTGATCACGCCGTACCACACCACCATCGACAAGGTGACGGAACGGTTCCTCGGATCGAGGAAGATCGGCACGACGGGGCGTGGCATCGGTCCCACCTACGCCGACAAGATCAACCGTGTCGGCATCCGCGTCCAGGACCTGTACGACGAGTCCATCCTGACCCAGAAGGTCGACGCGGCGCTCGACTTCAAGAACCAGATCCTCGCCAAGCTCTACAACCGCCGCGCCATAGAGTCCGGCCGCATCGTCGAGGAACTGCTCGGCTACGCGGACAAGCTCCGGCCGTACGTCGCCGACACCACGCTCGTCCTCAACGACGCCATCGACGAGGGCAAGGTCGTCCTCTTCGAGGGCGGCCAGGGCACCCTGCTGGACGTGGACCACGGCACGTACCCCTTCGTCACCTCCTCCAACCCCACCGCGGGCGGCGCCTGCACGGGCGCGGGCGTGGGGCCGACGAAGATCAGCCGGGTCATCGGCATCCTCAAGGCGTACACCACGCGCGTCGGCGCCGGCCCCTTCCCGACGGAGCTGTTCGACGAGGACGGCGAGGCACTGCGCCGCATCGGCGGCGAGCGCGGCGTCACGACCGGCCGCGACCGCCGCTGCGGCTGGTTCGACGCGGTGATCGCGCGGTACGCGACCCGGGTCAACGGCCTGACGGACTTCTTCCTCACCAAGCTCGACGTCCTCACCGGCTGGGAGCAGATCCCGGTGTGCGTCGCGTACGAGATCGACGGCAAGCGCGTCGAGGAACTGCCCTACAGCCAGACCGACTTCCACCACGCGAAGCCGGTGTACGAGTACCTGCCGGGCTGGTCGGAGGACATCACGAAGGCGACGACCTTCGCGGAACTGCCCAAGAACGCGCAGGCGTACGTGAAGTCGCTGGAGGAGATGTCGGGCGCGCCGATCTCGGCGATCGGGGTCGGCCCGGGCCGTACGGAGACGATCCAGATCAACTCGTTCCTGTAGGAGCAGGATGCCGGGTGTCGGGTGGCGCGTAACGCACCGCACGACACAAGAGACGCGGGAACAGCGACAACAGCGAGTACAGCGCGTACAGCGAGAACCGCCCCGGTGGCCAGGACGACAGGCCGGCCGGGGCGGTTCTCGTATGTCGCGGAATCACTCCGGCGGGTGAACTCCCTTGACGCGTCTCCTGCGTTGCCGTGTGTGTCGCGCGGTGGCGACATGGGAGGAACGGGCAGGTCAGAAGGGTTTTGATGCCCGAAGGCCCAGGGCCCGGGCGCCGGGTCCGGGCCACAGAGAGGGAACTTGCGCTCGTCACGGTGCGTGGCGATACAGTCACGCCAGTTGCCGAGCAGTGAGCGGGACTTCCGCCCTCTCGCCTCCTCGGCCCCAGAGACATGGAATTGCCCCCGCGGTGGGCCAACACCCGGGGGCATGACACCGGGAGCCATACCTCCGATGCGGATTTACCGTACAACGCCCACGCGTTTCTTCTCGACCTTCGCCAACGCGCTGTTGCGCGACCACACCATCTCGTGGTGTGCGGCAGACGTACTGATGTACCTGCTGAGCCTCCCGAACGGGGCTCGCAGTTCGATCCGTTCGCCGGCCGAGTTACGCAAGGAGGGCCGGGCCCGGATCGTCGAATCCCTGCGTGAGCTGGAGGAATCCCGCTATCTGTGCCGGGTGGTCGCCAAGGATCGCGAGACCGGACGGTTCTCCACGGTGTACGAGGTGTTCGACGCCCCGTACTCGAACGGGGGAGACGGCGAGGGGGTCGGCGACGGGGACAGGAATGGCCGAAACCTGGCCTCCGGAGAGGGGACCTGCTCGCGGACCGCCTCCGCCGGAAGCTGCCGGCCCCGCCGCCTCCGCCGCCGGTACGCGACGAGTGCGAGCGCTGCGGCACACCCCTGCCGCCGTCGGCCGACTGCCGCGCCTGCGCGGCCCCGCCGCCCGCCCCCACGCCCGAGACGCGCGGCTTCATGGACGCGGCGCGCAAGGGCGGCGCGCTGGTCCGCGCGGCGCTGGCGGGGGCGGTGACCGCGCCGACGGCGCCCTGCGCCACCGGCTGAAGCTTCCCGCCCCACAAGGAGGCGGGCCAACCCGAAGAGAGTGAGATGACCCTTCAACTGGAACGGCCGACCGAGATGGTATACCGCAGGTATACTGTGGTCATGGCTGACACCACCGTCAAGGTCGACCCCGCCGTCCGCGACCGCCTCATGGTCCTCGCCCGCGAGCGTGGGCTGACGATGCGCGATCTGATCGCCGAGCTGGCGGGCGCGACGCCGACGCGGGAGGAGCTGCGCAAGCGCTACGAGGAGACCAAGGCGTACTGCGAGACGCACTTCGGCGTCACGCTCACCGACGAGGACCACGACCGGGTGGAGAAGGTCTGGCAGGAGCTGGAGGCCGGCCGGCCTGTGGACAGCCTGTGACCGGCTCAACGGCGGTGATCTACGACGAGACCGCACTTCTCGCGCTGGGCGCGGGCAACCGGCTCGCCTCGCAGTTCGTGTCCAACCGCCAGCACGGCCCGACCCGGCACGTCTACGTACCGGCGCTGTCCCTCGCCGCCGCCGACGGCCTGCGCAAGGGGCTGGCCGACCACGTCGGCGCGCTCCCGGCGGCAGAGATCGTCGAGTTGGACTTCGCGGGAGCGTCGGCCGTGGGGGCGCTGGTCCGCGACGGGGTCGAACTGCGTCTCGGCCAGGCGATCTACCTGTCCCGGCCGACGCTGGACTACCCGGACGGTCGCCCGGTGCTGACAACGATGCCGGAGCTGTACGCCGACATGCCGCTCGTACGGACGATCAGGCTGCCCGAGAGGAACTGACCGAGGTGAGCGTCGCGGGACCGGGGTGGTGTGCGCGCCCCGGGCCCGCGCCCGGCGGCGGGTCGGTGCGGGCGAGGGCTCAGCCGGCCGCTTCCACATACGACGCGAGGTTGGCCAGCGAGGCAGCGATCGCGGTCTCGTGGTCCGCCTGGTCGATGCCGGGCGGCACGTCCGTGGCGGTGACGGTCACCTCGGTTCCCTCGCCCGTGGCGGCGAGGTGCCAGGTCATCGTCATCGTGCCCGCGTACGACGGGTCGTCGGCCTCGAACACGGCCCGCTGCACCACGCGCTCCGGTGGTACCAGATCGGCGAACTCGACATCGACGACATCCGTCGCGTCCGACGTCTTGCCGGGACTGCCGGTGGGGTCGAGGTAGGTGAGGACCATCCGGAACCCGCCACCGGGCCGAGGGGCCCACCGCTCGATCCGCCCGCGCATGCCGTCCGGCGGCAGCCAGGCCTCAAGGGCCTCCGGGGTGAGGAGGGCGTCGTAGACGGTCGTCGGCGACGCCGCGATCACCAGTTCCGCGCGGTCGGTCCTTCCCATGGCGTGATTCTCATGACACCGGCTGCTCACGCCAGGTTTCAGTCGCCTCAAGCCGAGCAGTGGGGTTGGCCGCCAAGGCCGGCGGGGGCCGCCGTGCCCGAGAGGTACCGGTCGAGCGTCTCGCGGCGCCGAGCGATCTGCTGCTCCTGGCGGGCGAGTTCGTCGCGGACCTCCCGGACGCGGGCCAGGAGTTGTGAGCACTCGCCCGAGGGCGGTGTCGGTGCGGTGCAGGGAAGGATCTCCCGGATGATCTGGGAGGGCAGTCCCGCGCGGTAGAGGTCCTGGATGAAGGCGACCTGGCGTACGGCTTCCTCGCCGTAGTCCCGGTATCCGTTGGAGCGGCGGTCGCTGGAGAGCAGCCCTTGGTCCTCGTAGTACCGGAGCGAACGGGTGCTGGCCCCGGTGGCCCTGCTGAGTTCTCCGATGCGCACGCCGTCTCCTCCGCCGAGCCAGGCTTGACATTGACGTTAATGTCAGAGTTTAGCGTTCGGGGCATGAAGAGGAAACAAGAGACGGGGCGGCGAACCGCGGTCGTGACCGGCGCCGCGACCGGCATCGGGGCCGCGATCACCGAGCGGCTGGCCGGGCAGGGCATGCGCCTGGTCCTGGTCGCACGGGACGGCGCACGCCTGGAGGCGGCGGCCGAGCGGCTGCACGTCGAGCACGGGGCCCAGGTGTCGACGCTGGCGCTGGACCTGTCGCACCAGGGTGCTCCTTCCCGGCTGACCGAGTGGCTGGCGGATACGGGAACCGAGGTCGATGTGCTGGTCAACAATGCCGGAGCCGGCCTGATGGCGCGGGTCGCCGACAGCGATCCCGCGCGGGTGCGGGGCCTGGTCGACCTCAATGCCGGCGCGGTGGCGGAGTTGACGACGCTCCTGCTGCCCGCCATGGTCGCGCGGGGGAGGGGGGCGATCGTCAACATCGCGAGCACCGGTGCGTACGCGCCGGCTCCGTACGTGGCCGCCTACGCGGCCTCGAAGGCTTTCGTGCTGTCCTTCACCCAGGCGGTGTGGGCCGAGACCAGAGCGACGGGGGTGCGGGTCGTGGCGGTCAGCCCCGGGCCGACCGCCACCGCGATGAACACACGGCGCATACCGGGCAAGCGCGGGCCCGGTTCCGTCGCTGACACCGTCATGTCCGCCATGCGCGGCCGGGGCCCGGCGGTCGTCGACGGCCGTCTCAACACTTTCCAGACCTTCGTCTTCGGTCGCCTGTTGCCCGCGTCGGCGGCCACCCGGATCGCGGAGAGGTCCCTGCGCAAGGCGGCGCTCGGGCGCTGAGGTTTGGTGCCCCTCCGAGTCGAGACGAACCTGATGGCTCAGGTGCGGACGGCGTACGGCCCGGCCCCGTGTCGGGCGTCAGTCCCTCCAGGTGAGGAACGCGGACCAGGCCGTCGGGGTGACGGCGAAGGTGGGGCCCTCGCTGTTCTTCGAGTCGCGGATGTGCACGGCGTGGGGGCAGGCGGCGATCTCGACGCACTCGCCGCCGCTGGGACTGCTGTAGCTGGACTTGTGCCAGTCGAAGGCGATCTCGACGCAGTCGCCGCCGCTGGGGTTGCTGTAGCTCGACTTGAACCACCGCAGGGTGTCGCTCATTGATGCTCTCCTGCCAACTGCTCGATGAGGCCCAGCGATTCCCGAGGCCCCAGGGCCTGTGCTCGGATTTTCGCATAGCGCTGGGCATACATGCTCACCTTTGCGGGCTCCTTGATCAGCAGGCTCTCGTCCTGTGGCTCCAGGTAGACCAGCCGGTCGTGGGCCGGCGTCTCCACCAGGGTGATATCGCCGTATGCGCCGGCATGTTCTCCGCTCAGCCCGCAGTGCTGCGGGAGCACCTGAATGGTGACATTGCGCCTGCGTGCGCAGTCGGCCAGGTGTCGCAACTGCTCACGCATGATCTGCCAGTTGCCGATCGGCCGGCGCAGCATCCCCTCTTCCAGGATGAGCTCGATCAGGGCCATCGGCTCCCGGTCGAAGAGTGCCTTCCTGGCCATCCTGGCTTCGACCAGCTCATCCACCCGCTCGGCGGAGGGCGGCGGGTACCCGCCGGTGATCAATGCCTTTGCGTACTCCTCCGTCTGGAACAGGCCGTGCACAACCAGAGTCGAGAACAGGTGCAGGCTGAGCGCGATCTGCTCCAGCAGCACGTAGTCCTTGAACTGCTTCGGGTACTTGTCCAGCCGTACGTACCGCCTCGCCTGCTCGAAGATTCCCATCCCCTCCCCGAGCACCCGCTCCAGCGCCACCAGCATGTCGTCGCTCGCCGGTTGCGCGCACGTTTCCATCGCGCTCACCGCCGCACCCGAGAATCCCAGTTGCTTGCCCAGTTGTTCCTGCGTCCAGCCCTTCCGGATACGCATCAGGCGGGCGATATCCGCCACCAGCCGTGTCGTCGGGCCCGCCGTTTCCTTGTTTTCCGCTCGCGCCATGTGTGATCACCATTCGTCTCGACCGGACTCAACCGGTCACAACCACTACGTACGGAACTTGACCTTCCGCTCGGGTAGTTGGCCCAGGTCGACCGGTGTCCGACGTACCCGCGCCGTCATGGAAAACGTTAGTCGCGAGCCTTCAAAATGTCCCCATGGATGCGACAAGTCGCCACTTGGATGACATCGATTGGATTCCGCGTTATGGATTCCAACTACGCAAGGCGGGAGTGCAATTCGACGCGGTACGGGTCGACGGGGACGACGGGCGGCGGCTCGCCGACATGATGGAGGCGATTACCGGTGGGGATCCCGGGCCTATTGTCAGAGAATTGAATGGCCGCCGGGGAATGTACTTCTTACTTCCCGCCGGCAGTACCGTGCGCCGGTCGTGGCCGCGCGCGGTCGTTCCCTTCAACGCCTGTTCCGGGCGGGTGAGTTACGTACCCGTGCCCGCCCTCGCCGAGCACACCTGGCCGCTGGCGTGGCACTTCCCGCCCACGGAGTACGGCCGGTTCGTGCATCCGCTGCTGCTGCTCAACGCCGCGACCGTCCTGTTCAGCGACGCCGTCGTCCGACACCAGGACCTGGCCCGGATCGGGTTCCGGCTGTCCGCCCTCGAAGAGTGAGGGAGGAGACAGGAGACGACGGGCCGTCAGTTCCCTTTCGTGTAGATCAGGGACTCGCCGTTCGCCGTCGTACGCCGCAGGGTGCCGTCGGGCAGGAGCGTCAGTTCGGTGGCGGTGCCCGGCGTGCAGGAGGTCATCGGTTCGCCGACGGCGACCGTGGACGGTCCGATGCTGAGCGGGGCTCCCGGGGCGGGGGCCGAGGCCAGTGGCGCCTCGAAGACGCAGTGGTAGCCGCCGCTCCCTCCGGCCGGGCCGTCGGCGGTCAGGGAGAGGACCGTTTCGCCCACGTTCCCCTGCGTGATGACGAGCCGGCGGGGGCTGTGGCCCGCAGCGGTGTTCACGCCGCCGGTCCAGGTCCCCACGTACTCGGCCGGCACGTCACCGGCCTCCGCCGAGGCGCTGGGGGAGGGGATGGGTGCGCCCGAGGCGGTGGACGACGGGTCCGGTTCGGTTCCGCCCGCCTGGGACTCCGAGGCGGCCGGGCTGATCGCCTCGTCGTTCTTGGCGTCCTTGCTGTCGTGGCCGCCCAGGAACGCGTACACGGAGAGGCCGGAGAGGATCGCGACGATCACGGTGACGGTGATCAGGACCGCAGTGCCCCGGGAGGAGCGCTCAGGGGACGGGGGCGGGTGGGGGAACTGGGGCTGTGCGGGCTGCGGTATCGCGCCGCCGTACGAGGGCGGGGGAGCGGCGCCGTACGGGTGCGTGGCGTAGCCGTACGGTGCCTGTGCCTGTGCCTGTGCCTGTGCCTGTGCCTGTGCCGGTGGGTAGCCGTACGAGCCGGGTGGCGTCGGGTGCGGCGGTGTGCCGGTACCGGCACGGGTACCGGTATCCGCGCCTGTGCCGGTCGTCTCCGGCGTCTTTTGTGTCGCTGGTGCGCTTGGACGCGCGATCGGACCCGTCGGACCCGTCGGACCCGTCGGACCCGGCACCGGCCTCAGCCGGGTGGTCCGCTCAACCGGCTTCTCGGGCGTCGGAGCCGCTGCCGGAGCCGCTGTCGGAGCCGCTGTCCGAACCGCAGTTGGAGCCCCGGCGGGAGTCGGAGTCGTTGCCGCCGCGGGGGGCGTGGTCTCCGCGTCCGGCTCCAGTTCTACCTTGCGCATCTGAGCCGTCGCGTCGCCCTCGTACTCCAGCAGCTGGACCGCGTGCTGACCCAGTTCGGCCAGGAGCGGGCCCGGCAGCCAGGGGTCGCCGCCGCGTCCGGCCCCCGAGTCGACGGGTTCGCCCACCCTGGCCAGGATGTCGCGGGTGGTCGGCCTGGCCGCCGGGTCCTTCTTCAGGCAGGCGCGCACCAAGACCGCCAGGTCTTCGGGCAGTCCGGTCAGGTCCGGTTCCTCCTGCGCGATCCGGAACATCAGCGCGTGCGCGGGCGTGTCCTGCGTGCCGAACGGCAGCCGGCCCGTCGCCGCGTACATCAGGACCGAGCCGAGGCAGAACACGTCGCAGGCCGCCGTCACCCGGTCCCCGCGTATCTGCTCGGGCGCCATGAAGCCGGGCGAGCCGACCACCGAGCCGGTGCGGGTCAGGTCGCCGTCCGTGACCGTCTCCAAAGCGCGGGCGATGCCGAAGTCGATGACGCGCGGGCCGTCGATCGTGATCAGGATGTTGGACGGCTTGAGGTCGCGGTGGATGAGGCCGGCGGCGTGGATGTCCTGGAGGGCGTGCGCGAGTCCGGAGGCGAGGATGCGGACGGAACGTTCGGGCAGCGGGCCGTGGCCGTCCCGGACGCCCGGACTGCCGGGCCCACCAGGGCCGGCGGGGCCGCCAAGCCCACCGGGGCGGTCCAGGCCGTTCTTCCCGCCGCCGCCGACGACGCTGCCGCCCGTGCTGACATCACCGTCGTCGTCGCGGCCTCCGCCGGCCGAGACCACCGACTGGAGCGAGGGCCCCGCCACATAGCCCGTGGCCAGCCAGGGCACCGGCGCTTCGGTGTCCGCGTCGAGCACCGGCGCCGTCCACGCGCCGCCCACCCGCCGCGCCGCCGCCACCTCCCGCCGGAAGCGGTCGCGGAACTGTTCCTCCCGGGCCAGTTCCTCCCGTACGAGCTTGACCGCGACCGTACGGCCCCGTTCCGAACGCCCCAGATACACGCGGCCCATCCCACCGGCGCCCAGGCGGGCGAGCAGCCGGTAGGCGCCGATGCGTCGTGGGTCTTCTGCTGCCAGCTTCTCCATGGCCGCGCGGCCCTCCCGAATTGCCCCTGCCCCGTAAGTCCGCCCATTGTGACGCGTCCGTACAGCGCCTCCGTTCCGGCGCCCCGTTCCGGCGCCCCGGTACGAGGCCTCCTATATGCCGCGCGGCGGGAGTGGCCCGATCCACGCGACACTCCCGTACCGCCCGCCCCCTTCGCTTCCTACGCTGTCGGCATGACCACCACCGAGACCTCCGCCCCGGCCCCCGAGCCGGCCCCCGGCCCGGCCCCCGACCCGGAGGCCGGCGCCGCCGTGAAGGCCGCCGACCGGGCCCACGTGTTCCACTCCTGGTCCGCGCAGGAGCTGATCGACCCCCTCGCCGTCGCCGGCGCCGAGGGTTCGTACTTCTGGGACTACGACGGCAACCGCTACCTCGACTTCACCAGCGGCCTCGTCTTCACCAACGTCGGCTACCAGCACCCCGCCGTCGTGGCCGCCGTCCAGGAGCAGGCCGGCCGGCTCACCACCTTCGCGCCCGCCTTCGCCGTCGAGGCGCGTTCCGAGGCGGCACGGCTGATCGCCGAGCGCACCCCGGGCGACCTGGACAAGATCTTCTTCACCAACGGCGGTACCGAGGCCATCGAGCACGCGGTCCGCATGGCCCGCCTGCACACCGGCCGCCCCAAAGTGCTCTCCGCGTACCGCTCGTACCACGGGGCCACCTCCACCGCGATCAACCTGACCGGCGACCCGCGCCGCTGGGCCTCCGACTCGGGCGCCGCGGGTGTCGTCCACTTCCACGCGCCGTTCCTCTACCGGTCCGCCTTCTACGCCACGACCGAGGCCGAGGAGTGCGCCCGCGCCCTGGAACACCTGGAATCGACGATCACCCTGGAGGGGCCCGCGACCATCGCCGCGATCGTCCTGGAGACGATCCCGGGCACGGCCGGGATCATGATGCCGCCGCCCGGCTACCTCGCGGGCGTACGGGAGATCTGCGACCGGTACGGGATCGTCTTCGTGCTGGACGAGGTCATGGCGGGCTTCGGGCGGACGGGGAAGTGGTTCGCGGCCGAGCACTTCGGTGTCGTTCCCGACCTGCTGACCTTCGCCAAGGGCGTGAACTCGGGGTACGTCCCGCTCGGCGGTGTCGCGATCTCCGCCGCCGTCGCCGACACCTTCGCGACCCGCCCGTACCCCGGTGGACTCACCTACTCCGGCCATCCGCTGGCCTGCGCCGCCGCCGTCGCGACGATCGAGGTGATGGAGCGGGAGGGGATCGTCGAACACGCGGCGCGCCTCGGCGAGACGGTTCTCGGCCCCGGCCTGCGCGAACTGGCCGCGCGGCACGCGTCGGTGGGCGAGGTGCGCGGTACGGGGGCCTTCTGGGCGCTCGAACTCGTACGGGATCCGGCGACGCGCGAACCTCTCGTGCCGTACAACGCGACGGGCGAGGCGAACGGTCCCATGGCCGCCTTCGCCGCGGCCTGCAAGAAGAACGGCCTGTGGCCCTTCGTGAACATGAACCGCACGCATGTGGTCCCGCCGTGCAACATCTCCGAGGCGGAGGCGAAGGAGGGGCTGGCGGCGCTCGACGCCGGGCTGTCGGTCGCGGACGAGTACGTGGCGTAGGGCGGAGCACGTGGCGCGGGGCGAGTAGGCAGCGTAGGCCGAGTCCGTGGCGCGGGACGAGCCCGTGGCGCGGGACGATCCCGTGGCGTGGCCCGGCTGCCGTCCGGCCGGCGCCCGGCTGTGGGGCGGCTGATGCCGACACGATCTGGCGTGATCCCATCAGTCTCAGCCGCCTCACCATCAACTTTCCGCGCCCCCGGCACCCCCCTGGCTTAAGGTGTCCCAAGCCGGACGAGGGGACGGAAAACCATGCCCGCCAGCGGAGCTGTGACCCGCAGTACCTTGCGGCAGCAGATCGCGGACGCGCTGCGTGACGAAGTGCTCGCGGGGCGTTTACTTCCGGGGCAGGAGTTCACCGTCAAACAGATCGCCGAGCAGTACGGGGTTTCCGCGACGCCTGTCAGGGAAGCCCTGGTCGACCTCTCCGCGCAGGACCTGCTCGACTCCGACCAGCACCGCGGCTTCCGCGTCCACCAGTTCTCGCTGGCGGACTTCCGGGGCATGGTCGAGGCGCGTGCCCTGGTCGTGGACGCGGTCTTCCGCGAACTGGAGGGCGAACACCTCGCCGCCAGGGCGCAGAGCACCGCGCTGGTGTCCGTACGGCGCCGGGCCGAGGAGGCGACGCGCGCGGCCAGGGGCGGTGACCTGAACGTCCTCATCGGCTACGACCTGCGATTCTGGCGCGAGTTGGGCGCCTTGGTGGCCAACCGCTACGTCGCGGAGTTCCTGCACCGGCTGCGCGTCCAGGCGTGGGTGTTCTCCGTGCCGTACCTGCGTGAGGAGACGGCGGACCGGAAGTGGCTGTGGCACGGCCATGAGCGGCTGGTCGACGCGTTCACGCTGGGGGACGTGTCGCTGGTGCGGACGGTGATCCGGGAGTACGACGACCACGCGCGCGCGTGGGCGGAGAGGCTGGAGACGCCGGGGAGTTCACGGCGGTGAGCGGGCCGGACGGATCGAGAGAATCGAGCGGGGTGAGCGAGGACGGCGGGAGTGTGGACGGCGGGAGTGTGGAACGTATGAGCCCGGACGCGGAGGAATCCATCGGGGCCGCCGTACCGGCCGGAAGGGCGGAGGCCGGTGACGCGCCGTCCGATGACGCGCCGGAGGGTGTGCCGCTCGTACCGCTCGACCTCACCGTCGTGGTCCCCGCGTACAACGAGGAGCACCGCCTCCGCCCCACCCTCGAGGCCGTCCGTGCCTATCTGCGCGCGGACCCCGCCCGCTGGGGCGACTGGGAACTGATCGTCGTGGACGACGGCTCGACGGACGGTACGGCGGGGGTCGCCGCCGAGGCCGCCGCCGAGGAGCCCCGCATCCGCGTGGTCGCGAGCGACGCCAACCACGGCAAGGGGCACGCCCTGCGCCAGGGTGTACTGGCCTCGCGCGGCCGGCGCGTGCTCGTCACGGACGCGGACCTCGCGACGCCGATCGACGAGCTGGACCCGCTCGACAAGCGGCTCACCGCCGACGGGGACGGCGCGGTGATCGGCTCCCGGGCCCACCCCGACGCCCGGATCGAGGTACGGCAGCTGGCCCTGCGCGAATGGCTCGGCCGACTGGGCAACCGGCTCATACAGCGCGTCGCGGTCGCCGGGGTGAGCGACACCCAGTGCGGCTTCAAACTGTTCGACGGCGCGCAGGCGCGGGCCGCGTTCGCGGAGTCGCGGCTGGACGGCTGGGGCATCGACGTCGAGATACTCCGGTACTTCCGGAGGTCCGGCTGGCCGGTGACCGAGGTTCCGGTGCGCTGGTCGCACCAGCCGGGATCGAAGGTACGGCCGCTGGACTACGTACGGGTGCTGGTGGAACTGGTACGGCTGCGGGCGGGCCGTACCCCCGTGGGCCGTACCCCCGTGGGCGGTACCCCCGTAACAGGCGCCGGGGAAGGCACCGGGGCCGGGCGGGGGAGCGGAGACCTCCGCCGGAACCGCCCTCACCCGCGTACCGACCTGGCCGTCGCCGGACTCTTCCTCCTCTTCTCCCTCTACCTCTACAAGGGGCTGTGGACGGACCTCGACCACGCCTATCTGCGCGACGCGGGGGCGGACCAGGACCAGTGGGAGTGGTTCTTCCGCGTCACCGCCGACAATGTCTCCCACCTGCGGAATCCGCTCTTCACCACGTTCCAGAACTATCCCGACGGCGTGAACCTGATGGCGAACACCGCCATGTTCGGGCTCTCCGTTCCGCTCACACCCGTCACGCTGGCGTTCGGGCCGCACGTCACGTGGGCGCTGGTCCTCACCCTGGGGCTCGCGGCGACGGCGGTGTCCTGGTACTGGCTCTTCGCGCGCAGGCTCTTCCCGGACCGCCCCTCGGCGGGGCGGTGGCCGGCGGCGCTCGGCGCGGGGCTCGCGGCGTTCGCGCCGCCGATGATCTCGCACGCCACCGCGCACCCGAACTTCTGCGTCCTGTTCATGATCCCGGTGATCATCGACAGGGCGCTGCGGCTCTGCGAGAGGGACGCCCGGGTCGTACGGGACGGGGTCCTGCTCGGCCTCTTCGCGACGTACCAGATCTTCCTGGGCGAGGAGCCGCTGCTGATCGCCGCGATGGGGATGGTGCTGTTCGCGCCGGCCTACGCGGTGGCACGGCCCGACGTCGCGAGGGTGGCCGTGCGCCCCCTGCTGCGCGGGACGGGGATCGCGCTGCTGGTCTGTCTGCCGTTGCTGGCGTTTCCGCTGTACTGGCAGTTCTTCGGGCCGCAGAGCTACCACAGCGTGCTGCACGGGGACAACGCCGGCAACAGTCCGCTGGCGTTCCTGGAGTATTCGGGGCGCGCGCTGTTCGGGAACGAGGAGACGGCCGACGCGCTGGCGATGAACCGCACCGAGCAGAACGCCTTCTACGGCTGGCCGCTGATCGCCCTCGCCGGCGGGATCGTGGTCTGGCTGTGGCGGCTGGCGGTGGTGCGGGCACTGGCCTGGACGGCGGCCGTGGCGGCGCTGCTGTCGCTGGGGCCCCGGATCCCCGTGCCGTTCACCGATGTCGTACTGCCGGGCCCGTGGCGCCTCCTCGTCCATCAGCCGCTCTTCGAGTCGGTGATCGAGTCGCGGGTGGCGATGATCTGCGCTCCTGTGCTGGGGGCGCTGCTGGCGCTGGCGGTGGAGCGGCTGCGGGCGGGGGCGGAGGAGTCCGGTCCTGAGAAGGCGTCCGACGCGGGGTCCGCGCCCACGGGGTCCGCGGCCACGGGATCCGCGGGCGCGGGTGCCACGGGGGGCCTCGGGACGGGCCTCGTAACGGGCCTCGGGACAGGTCTCGCGGCGGGCCGGGCGCGGAACCGGCTGGTGGGGCTGCTGGCGGTGGCGGCGGCGCTGATCCCGATCGTGCCGACGGCCATGCCGGTACGGGAGCGGGAGGAGATCCCGCCGTTCATCGCGGAGGGCATGTACCGGTCGTACGTGTCGGAGGGCGAGACCCTCGTCCCCGTGCCGCTCCCGGAACCGGGCAGCGCGGGCGCGCTGCACTGGCAGTCCGCGACCGGCATGGGGTTCTCGCTGCCGCGCGGCTACTTCAACGGCCCCGCGGGCGAGGACCGTACGGGCATCTACGGCGCCCCGGCCCGCTACACCTCCAACCTCTGGCGGGACATCCGCTTCGGCGGCGAGGTCCCGGAGATCGAGGCCCGCTGGCGCGCGCAGGCACGCTTCGACCTGGCCTACTGGAAGGCGGGCGCGGTGGTCCTGGCGCCGCAGCCCAACGACGCCGTGCTGTACGACGTGCTGGAGAAGCTCTTCGAGCGTCCCGGGAAGCGGATCGGCGGGGTGTGGGTCTGGGACCTCCCGCCGAGATGGACGACGAACACGGGAGCGACGGGAACGGCCTGACGGCGCGACGACGGGACGACGAGACGGCGCGACGACGGGACGACGGGACGGCCTGACGACGAGACGGCGGGACGGCGACGGGACGGCGACGGGACGGCGACGGCGAGATGACGACGGCGGGACGACCGGGCCGGACGACCGGGCCGGACGACCGGCCTCCCGAACGGGCCGATCGGCGGACGGTGCCTGCCCGGCCCCTACGCGGAAGCTGCCCGCCGCATTACGCTGTCCCGACGATCGCCACTCGATCGAGCACACGCGTACGCACCCGTTGGAGAGCGAGCCTCCCTTGGCCTGTGACCTGTGGTTGGTCCCCCTCGTCGATGTGCTGTGCCACAGCCCCGACAACCCCTTCGCCGAAGAGATCGCAACCTACGACAAGGCACTCGGCGACGCCGGGCTGCCGCCCGTCCCCGTCTTCGCCTACATGCCGGGCCTCTCGGGCGACGTCGCCCCGGTCGCCGGCTTCGACTACGACGCCCTGCACTTCCTGCGCCGCGCGTACCTGCTCCAGCTCTGCGGCCTCGCCGTGACGCCCGTCGGCGAACTGGGCGGTGACTACGAGCAGTTGCTGGAGATGTTCGAGTCGACGGCCCAGCAGTCCCACCTCGTCTGGCACTACGACCACGCCGGCGCCTATGTCCCCGTCGACTTCTCCGCGCCGCTCTCCAACGAGGAACTCCTCGCGGGGGGAGGCCCGTTGGGCTCCACCCAGGGGTTGCTGCGGGAGCTGGAATTCGTCGCGCCGTCGATCGGCATCGACCCGGCCAACCCCCCGTCCGCCCCGACCCCGCCGGAACGGCCCACGTCCCTGGAGGAGCCGGCGACCTCGGTCCCGTACGACGACAGCCCGTTCGCCCGGGAACGGCACGTGTGGCTGGGGCTGCACGCGGCGGCCACCCGGAGCCTGGGCCAAGGCTCGATGATCATCTTCAGCTGACGGTGGAACGGGCGTGTGGCGTCACCGCCCCCGCGCGCCGCGCGGGGTCACCGTGCCTCCGGGGGCCGCTGCCGGGGCATGTTCGGCCGTGCCCCCGGCGGCAGCGGGAAACGCCCCGCCGGCGGTACGGCGCCCTCGCCCCGGCCGCCGCCCATCGGCATCGACTGCATCACCAGCGGCGCCGGTCCCGACCGGAACTCGATCAGCCAGTCCGCCGTCTCGGCCCGTACCAGCTCCGTCATGTCCTCCGTGAACCGGCGCAACACGGTCAGGCACCGCTCGGCCGCCTCGCTCGCCGTGCCCTCCGTCGGGCCCAGGACCTCCCGTACGCACTCCGACGCCCAGTCGAACTGGAGCGTCTGCAACCGCCGCTGCACCGCCTGCGCCGTCGCCAGCGCGCGCATCCACCCCGAGGTCAGTCCCAGGTAGCGGTCGCACGCGAGCGACGCGGCGCCCAGCAGCAGCGCGACGTATCCCCAGCCCGCCGCGCCCGGCAGCGCGCCGGTCAGGTCCAGCAGCGGCAGCATGGCGCCCGCCGTGCCGGTGAGGGCGGTCGCGCCGCGCAGGACGCGGGCGAAGCGCCGCTTGCGCACCCGGTCCGCCAGGTACCAGCCGACCGTGTGGAGCGCGCCCGCCTCCACCCAGCGGTACAGCTCGTCGAGCCGTTCGGCGGGCTCGCCCCAGTCGCCTTGCGGGAACGGGCCCCCCGTCAGATCGCCGGCGTGTCCGGGACGGCCCGGACCACCGCCGGGGCCGCTCGTACTTCCCGTGGCTCCCGTGCCCCCCGTACCGTTCTCCTCGCCGCCACCGCCGTACCAGGCACCGTGCGCACTGTGCGTACCTTGCGCACTCTGCGAGCCCTGTGCGCTCTGCGCACCTGGCGCGGTGCCCTCCTCGTTGGCGGGGCCTCCGGGCTGCATCTCCGGCTGGCTCACCGGGGCACTCCTCTACGGGTACGGCGACCGCGCCGCCGCTCGTGACGCACGCGGGACGTGACGTACGGCGACGCGTCGTTGACGTACGGCGACGGTCGGTTGACGCGCTGCCGCGCACGCAGTCCCCTGGCCCAGCGGCCCAGGCGGCTGCGTGAACACTTCCTACCGCCGAATGGTGGGCGCTGTGTCTGAAATCCTGTTGATTTCCCCCTTCCGTGGGCCGTGATCAGGTAATGGGCCCGGGAAAAGTCCACTCACATTCACCCGAAAGAGTTGGGCACCGAGGGGTGCGGCGGGGTGCGCGGGGAACACGTAGGCTCGCTTTAGAGGTACGAGAAGGCGCGAGAAGGTTCGAGACGGCACGTGAAACGTGCCAGGACGAGAAGACGACGAGAAGACCAGGAGTGACCGTGATCCCCGGTGGTGGCCAGCCCAACATGCAAGACCTGCTCCAGCAGGCCCAGAAGATGCAGCAGGACCTCGCCCGGGCGCAGGAGGAGCTGGCGGCCACCGAGGTCGACGGCCAGGCGGGCGGCGGTCTCGTCAAGGCGACCGTCAACGGCTCGGGAGAGCTGCGCGGCCTCGTCATCGACCCCAAGGCCGTGGACCCGGACGACACGGAGACGCTCGCGGATCTCGTCGTGGCCGCCGTCCACGCGGCGAACGCGAACGCGCAGGCGCTCCAGCAGGAGAAGCTGGGTCCGCTGGCGCAGGGCCTCGGTGGCATGCCTGGCCTGCCCTTCTAAGTCCCCCCGACACCAACTACCGTACGTACGGGCCGCATGTTCGGGCCTACGCGTACGAGCCGTATTCGAGAGGCGATCCCTTGTACGAAGGCGTGGTTCAGGAGCTCATCGACGAACTGGGCAGGCTGCCCGGCGTCGGCCCCAAGAGCGCGCAGCGGATCGCCTTCCATGTCCTCCAGTCCGAGCCGACCGATGTCCGCCGCCTCGCGCACGCGCTGCTGGAGGTGAAGGAGAAGGTCCGGTTCTGTGCCGTGTGCGGCAACGTGGCTCAGGAGGAGCGGTGCGGCATCTGCCGTGACGTGCGCCGCGACCAGGCGGTGATCTGCGTCGTGGAGGAGCCGAAGGACGTCGTGGCCATCGAGCGCACGCGCGAGTTCCGCGGCACGTACCACGTGCTCGGCGGCGCGATCAGCCCCATCGAGGGCGTGGGCCCGGACGACCTGCGGATCCGTGAACTGCTGGCCCGGCTCGCCGACGGCACCGTCACGGAGCTGATCCTGGCGACCGACCCCAATCTGGAGGGCGAGGCCACGGCCACGTACCTCGCGCGCATGATCAAGCCGATGGGACTGAAAGTCACACGCCTGGCCAGTGGTCTGCCCGTCGGGGGCGACCTGGAATACGCCGACGAGGTCACGCTCGGGCGTGCCTTCGAGGGGAGACGACTTCTCGATGTCTGACGCAACGCTGCACGCCGTGAACCAGGACCCGGACGACTTCGCGGTCCAGATCGCCGACCAGATCGAGAGCTTCATCGTCGCCGTGACCGAGGTGGCCAAGGGCGACGAGCCGGACAGCACGGTGCCGTTCCTGCTGCTGGAGTTCTCCCAGCTCATGCTGGCGGGCGGCCGGCTCGGCGCGCATGAGGACATCCTCCCGGAGGAACGGTACGAGCCCGATCTCGGACCGGAGCCGGACGTGGACGACCTGCGCGAGCGCTTCGCCGTGATACTGGAGCCGATCGACGTCTACTCCGAGGTCTTCGACCCGTACGAGCCGCGCAAGGCGCCGGTGGCCTCCCGTATCTCCGACGACATCGCCGACGTGGTCACGGACCTGCGGCACGGCCTGGCGCACTACCGGGCGGGCCGGACGACCGAGGCGCTGTGGTGGTGGCAGTTCTCGTACTTCTCCAACTGGGGTTCCACCGCCTCGGCGGCCCTGCGCGCGCTCCAGTCGCTGGTGGCCCATG
Organism: Streptomyces hebeiensis; assembly: GCF_052983195.1. Taxonomy (NCBI): domain Bacteria; kingdom Bacillati; phylum Actinomycetota; class Actinomycetes; order Kitasatosporales; family Streptomycetaceae; genus Streptomyces; species Streptomyces hebeiensis. The sequence continues at coordinate 3,570,655 of NZ_CM129812.1, read as the reverse complement.
TCCGCCTCGACCAGCCGCTGCCGGCGCTGGACGGCCTGGACACGGACCAGGCGCTGCAGGAGGACCCGGAAGACCTCCTGGCGGAGGAGGCGGGCCAGGTGATGGTGGCGGAGATCGCGGCGCCGCTAGGGCTGCGCGGGCGCCGCTGACGCTGTCCGGCCCGGGGTCCGCGGGATGGTCGACCGCCGGTGCTCGGGGTGCGGGTGCGGGCTTTTGCGTCGGTGGTTGCGTTGAGCGCGCCACCTGGGGCCAGTGCCGCACGGGCTCGTACGGCACGGACCCGTACGGCACGGGCCCGTACGGCACGGGCCCGTACGGCACGGACCCGTACGGCACGACAGGACGCCCGCGCCGGCGCCGTCCGGCCCCCCGAGCCGGCTCTGGGGCCCGCTCAGCCCTGGCCCTCGACCGCGGCCGGGTCCATCCACACGACCTCCCAGAGGTGGTGGTCCGGGTCCTGGAAGGAGCGGCCGTACATGAAGCCGTGGTCCTGCGGGTCGCCCGCCGCGGAGCCGCCGGAGGCCAGGGCGGCGTCGGCCAGCTCGTCGACCTTCTCCCTGCTCTCCGCGCTGAGGCAGAGGATCGCCTCGGTCGTGAGCGAGGCGTCGGCGATGTCCTTCTTCGTGAAGTCCTTGAAGCGCGGCTCGGTCAGGAGCATCACGTAGATGGTGTCGCTGATGACGACAGACGCGGCGTGCTCGTCGCTGAACTGCGGGTTGATCGAGTAGCCGATCTTGGTGAAGAAGTTCTTGGAGACCTCCAGGTCCTTCACCGGGAGGTTCACGAAGATCTTGGTCGACATGAGAGGTTCCGCCTTTGTCCGGGGCGCGATCGGTCCGCGCTGTTCGGAGGGGTAGACCAGGGGCCGCGACGGAACTCATCGGCGGCGCGGAAAAATTTTCGAATCGCGTCGAACCGTGGGGATCCCCATGGGATCCACGTCGGGGCGGAGGCGGGGCCGGCGTCGCCGCGGCCGCCCCCCCGTCGCGTGTGACCCGTCACACGTTCCCGCGTGCCCTACCGCATCCGGGGCATGCATGGTCAGCGAGCGGCTGTGAGCCGACGCCGGCGTTCGGCACGTGAGCGGGTCATCTCACGATGCGATATGTCCGGGTCGTTCCGCGGTTGCTCGTTAAACTGAGCCGACAGCAATGGACTGAGCGAGGAGCGCACGTGGGCCTTGTCGTGCAGAAGTACGGAGGCTCCTCCGTCGCCGATGCCGAGGGCATCAAGCGGGTCGCCAAGCGGATCGTCGATGCCAAGAAGAACGGCCACCAAGTGGTCGTCGTGGTGTCGGCGATGGGTGACACGACGGACGAGTTGATCGATCTCGCCGGGCAGGTATCGCCGATCCCTGCCGGGCGTGAGTTCGACATGCTGCTGACCGCCGGAGAGCGGATCTCCATGGCTCTGCTGGCGATGGCGATCAAAAACCTGGGTCACGAGGCCCAGTCGTTCACCGGTAGCCAGGCGGGCGTCATCACCGACTCGGTCCACAACAAGGCGCGCATCATCGATGTCACGCCGGGCCGGATCCGTACGGCGCTGGACGAGGGCAACATCGCCATCGTCGCGGGCTTCCAGGGGGTGTCCCAGGACAAGAAGGACATCACCACCCTGGGGCGTGGCGGCTCGGACACCACCGCCGTCGCGCTCGCGGCCGCGCTGGACGCCGAGGTCTGTGAGATCTACACCGATGTGGACGGTGTCTTCACCGCCGACCCGCGGGTCGTGCCGAAGGCCCGGAAGATCGACCGGATCTCCTTCGAGGACATGCTGGAGCTCGCCAGCTCCGGCTCCAAGGTGCTGCTGCACCGGTGCGTGGAGTACGCACGCCGTTACAACATCCCGATCCATGTACGCTCCTCCTTCTCGGGCCTTCAGGGCACATGGGTCAGCAACGAGCAAGGGGACCGCAAGGTGGAGCAGGCCATCATCTCCGGTGTCGCCCATGACACCTCCGAGGCGAAGATCACGGTCGTCGGCGTCCCCGACAAGCCCGGCGAGGCGGCGACGATCTTCCGCGCCATCGCGAACAACGAAATCAACATCGACATGGTGGTGCAGAACGTCTCCGCCGCGTCGACGGGCCTGACCGACATCTCGTTCACGCTGCCGAAGGCCGAGGGCCGCAAGGCCATCGACGCGCTGGAGAAGACCAAGTCGACGATCGGCTTCGAGTCGCTCCGCTACGACGACCAGATCGCCAAGATCTCGCTCGTCGGCGCCGGCATGAAGACCAATCCGGGCGTCACGGCCGGCTTCTTCGAGGCGCTGTCGGACGCGGGGGTGAACATCGAGCTCATCTCGACGTCCGAGATCCGCATCTCGGTCGTCACGCGTGCGGACGAGGTCAAGGAAGCGGTGCGCGCCGTGCACAGCGCCTTCGGGCTCGACAGCGACTCCGACGAGGCCGTGGTCTACGGAGGCACCGGACGATGAACCGCCGCCCGGCCGGAGGTCCCGTGCGATGAACGGCGGGCCGACGCTCGCGGTCGTGGGAGCGACCGGGGCCGTCGGCGCCGTCATGCTCCAGATCCTGTCGCAGCACGCCGACGTCTGGGGCGACATCCGGCTGATCGCCTCGCCGCGTACGGGCGTACGCGCCGATCCCCGTACGGCCGTCGGCCGCGGCGGTCACGCGCGCTCCGGCGGCCGGGCCCCCGCGCGCTCCGACGGTCGCGGTCCCGCGCACCCGGACGGCCGCGGCCTCCCGGACACGCGCAAGCTCTCCGTGCGCGGCGAGGAGATCGAGGTCGTCGAACTCTCCGAGGAAGCGCTCGACGGCGTGGACGTCGCGCTGTTCCTCGTACCGGACACCGTGTCCGCCCGTTGGGCACCGGTCGCGGCCGCGAAGGGCGCGGTCGTCGTGGACAACTCGTCCGCGTTCCGGATGGACCCCGACGTACCGCTGGTCGTACCGGAGCTGAACCCCCATGCCGTACGGTCCCGGCCGCGCGGCATCGTCGCCGGGCCGGGCTGCGGCACCCTGTCGATGATCGTCGCGGTGGGCGCGCTGCACGCCGAGTTCGGCGTGCGCGAACTGGTGGTCTCCTCGTACCAGGCGGTCAGCGCGGCGGGTCCTGACGGTGTCACCGCGCTGCGCGATCAGCTCTCCCTCGTCGCCGGTACGAAGCTGGGCACGCACCCCGGCGATGTGCGCCGCGCGGTGGGGGACGCCACCGGCCCCTTCCCCGCCCCGCTGGCGCTCAATGTCGTGCCCTGGGCCGGTTGGGCCGGGGAGGGCGGCTGGTCGTCGGAGGAACTGGCGATCCGGGAGGAGACCCGGAAGGTCCTGGGCCTGCCGGAGCTGAGGGTCACGGCCACCTGCGTCCGCGTACCGGTGATCACCGGACATTCCCAGACGGTGCACGCGCGTTTCGAGCAGGAGATCAGCGTGGAGCGCGCACACGAGATCCTGGCGACCGCGCCGGGAGTGGTGCTGTTCGACGACCCGGAGTCGGGCGACTTCCCCACGCCGGCGGACGTGGTGGGGACGGACCCGGTCTGGGTCGGGCGCGTACGGCGCTCGCTGGACGACCCGCGGGCGCTGGAGCTGTTCGTCTGCGGCGACAACCTCCGCAAGGGCGCGGCGCTGAACAGCGCGCAGATCGCCGAGGCCGTCGCGGCGGAGCTGTCGGCGCGGCGGTAGGCGTTCCGACGGCCGGTGCGTACCGGCCCTGGACATAACCCGGGCGCCAGGGTGTCCTTAAACTTTGTAGGATTCGTGAACGTCCTGAACGTCCCGTGCGCAAGCTTGTGATCCGAACCGCTTGAGCTGGGACGTTCTTGTATGCGGCAACGCGCGTCCCGTCCTCCCGCGAGAGCACCTCGAAAACACCGCAACCGCCGGCGGCCGGGACGCGTCTCTGCGGTCACCCTTCAGGGGTGCCGCAGATATGGGGCATAGGGGGAGAGCGGGGCGTATGAAGCTAATTGGTGCAGCGTTGGACGAGATCGCGTGCACGTACAACCCTGACGGGGGGAAGCGTGTCCAACAGACGTGGCAGTGGCAGAGGTTCTCGATATCGCGGAAGCTGTTCCGGCACGCGACGCGACGGTCGTCCCGGTGCGCGACGCGACCGTGCGCCCGCTTCGGCGTCCCCGTGCGTCCGGTGGCATGCCGGTGATCGCGCCCATGCCGGCCGCGCGGCCGGCTCGCGTACCTTCGCCGGCGTCACCCGTGGCGCCGGCGGACGCGCCGGATCCGTCGGGTGTGCCGGGGGCGCCGGGCGTTCCGGTCGATCCGTCCGGGGCGTCGAGGAGTCCGAAGGCCGCGAAGTCGCCCCTGTCGCCGTCCTCCCGGCGCGGGAATCCTGACGAAGCGATGGCTGCGGGCACCACTGTCGACCATCTCACCGAGACCTACCGTGCGCACTACCGTTCGCTGCTCGGTCTCGCGGCCCTTCTGCTGGACGACACCGCCTCCTGTGAGGACGTCGTCCAAGAGGCGTTCATCCGGGTCCACTCGGCACGCAACCGTGTACGGGAGCCGGAGAAGACGCTCGCGTACCTGCGGCAGACCGTGGTGAACCTGTCCCGGTCCGCGCTGCGCCGCCGTATTCTCGGGCTCAAGCTCCTCTCGAAGCCCATGCCCGACATGGCGAGCGCGGAGGAGGGCGCGTACGACCTGCTGGAGCGGGACGCGCTGATCAAGGCGATGCGCGGGCTCCAGCGGCGCCAGCGCGAGGTGCTCTCCCTGCGGTACTTCGCGGACATGACCGAGGCGCAGGTCGCCGAGACGCTGGGGATATCCCTCGGCTCGGTGAAGGCGTACGGCTCCCGCGGTATCGCGGCGCTGCGCGTCGCCATGGAGGCCACGACATGAGTGCCTGCAGGGACCGGCGCGGTTTCCGCGGCGGCGACGGCCGTGGGGGGAGCCGTGACGAGAGCCGGGGAAGCGAGCCGGCGGACCGGGATACGCGGTTGAACGACCTGACTGGAAACGACATTGTGAACAACAGGCCGGAAAACGAACAGAGCGGCCTCGAAGGTCCCGCCGCGTCCCCAGCGGCGGACGCGGCGTCGGCCGTGTCACCGGACGAGCCTCTGAGCGCGACCGACGACACAACAGAGGACGCGGCACAGAGCTCGGCGCGGGGTACGGCGGAAGGCCCGGCGGAAGCCACGGCCGACGGCAACAACGACGCCGGTGCCCCTGACCCTGATCGTGGCCCTGGCCCTGGCCCTGGCCCTGCCCCTGGTCCTGACCGTGATCGCGGCACGGGCGCTTTTCCGGGCGCCCAGTTGCACAGCGTCAGCCTCGACGGTTCGGACGGTCCCGACGGTTCGGACGGCTTCGACGACGACGAACTGGCGCTTCGACGCCTGATGCACAGTGCCGTCGCGGACCTCCGTCCCGCCGATGACGCCCTCGACCATCTGCGCAAGGCGGTACCGGCCCGGCGGGCCAGGAAGCGCCAGGCCGTCGTCGGCATGGCGGCCGCGGCCCTGCTGCTGAGCACGGCGGTACCGGCGTTCGTCCACGTCGCGAACTCCGGCACCGCGGCGGACAAGCAGTCCGTGAACGCGGGCCATGGCGAGGAGTCGCACGACGACACGGACCCCGACCGGCGGCCCGACAGCCCGCATGACGACCCGGACCGTCCGTCCGACAAGGTGTCCACCGTCGACGAGGACGAGCCGGGGAAGAAGGCGAAGCCGGAGGAGCGTGCGTCCAGCACGTCGGAGGGCACCAAGGGCGGCGCGGACAAGCCCGGCGGGGGTTCCGTCGCGTCCTCGTCCCTCTGCGTCGCGGGCCAGCTCCAGGTCGCCGCCGCGGAAGCGGGCGCACCGGACGCCTCCGGCACGGTGTACGGCACCTTCCGTATCGCCAATGTCTCGGGCACCACCTGTACCGTCACCGACCCCGGGACGGTCGGCACCCAGGCGAGCGGCGCGGCCGACGGAAGCAGGATCACCGTCGTGCGGCACGCGGCGGGAGACGCGGCACCCGGCCTGCCCGATCCGTCCCAGGAGGCGTCGACGCTGACGCTGGCGCCGAGCGGGGCGTACGAGGTGCGGTTCGCCTGGGTGCCCTCGGAGAGCTGTCAGCCCGTCGGGCCCTCGCCCGGTCCGACGCCCACCGAGGGGAGCTCCTCGGGTGCGGGCGGCGGAGGTACGGACCCGGGGGCGAACCCCGGATCGGGTTCGGACGGCTCGAACGTGGAGCCGCAGCTCGGCTACGACACGGGCGGGACGGCGGACGGCAGCGTGTCGGTGTCGCACGTTCCGCAGGCGGGCGCGCCCTTCGCGCAGACGACGATCCCCAATGCCTGCGTCGGCACGGTCTACCGGACCGGAGCCATCGCCGCGTCATGACGCGGCGCCGCGCCGCACCCGCCCGGTGGCGCGGTCGAGGCCGGAGGAGACGCCGCTGCCCCGCCCCGGTCGGCGCGGACGCTCCGTCCCGGCCTGGCGCACGTACCCCGGCCTGATGGGCGCACGGGCCGGCGCTCTCCGAAGGCCCGCTCCGAGGACCCGCTCGGAAGGGGCGCCCCGTGGGCCCCCGGACCCGAGCCCTTCCGGCAGGGCCCGGCCACACGCGCGCGGCGTCGGCTCAGGCCGCCGTTTCCAGGCCCAGCGCCCGGTCCTTCGCGGTCTCGACCTCGCGGCGGAACAGCCGGAACCACATGAAGACCACGAATCCGGCGAACACGAACCACTCGCCGGTGTAGCCGAGGTTCTGGAACGCCTTCAGGTCCAGTCCGCTGTTCTGCGGGGCGGACGCCGGGACGGCCCGCAGCCCGTCCGCCGCCCGGTCCACGGTGATCCAGGCGTTGTAGACGTCGTACGGCACGACATTGACCAGCGATGCCGCGCTGATCATGCCGAGCTGTCCCTCCGGCAGCCCGCCGCCCGTGTGCACCCCGTCCGACCCGGTGGACTCCGACGCCTGGAGCGCCCCGGTGACCGTGACCTCGCCCCGTGGCGGCGCCGGTGCCTTCGTGCCGTCGGCCAGCCAGCCCCGTACGACCGGCAGCGCCTTGCCGCTGTCGGTGCGCAGCATGGTCAGCACGTACGAACCCGTCGCGTCGTCCAGCCTCCGGTCGGGCACCAGGAACTGGTCCTCGTACCGGCCGCTCGCGGTGGCGTGCCGTCCCGAGGTCTCCTGGTCGACCGGCAGCAGCGTCTCCACCGGGACCGCCGCGCGCTTTCCCGGATCCGGCTGCCGCTCGGCCGTCCGGTGGGTGTCCACCCGGGCCTCGAAGCGGCCGAGCTGCCAGGTCCCCATGAAGATGCACACGGGGATGGCCAGCACGACGAAGACGTTGATTCCCCACCAGCGCGGAGTCACCAAGAACCGGTACACCCCTCTAAGGTACGGAACGCCGCCCCGCGCCCGGGCGGCGGGGCCCGGGCCCACGAGCCCGAACGCGTGTGCTCACCTCCCCTGTGCTCACCGTCCGCTCCTCCCTGTGTGTCCGCGCCGTCAGGCCGTCCCCTTCCCCAGGTGCCGTGCCACGAAGTCCAGCTCCAGCCGCACCTGCTTGATCCGTTCCTCCACCACCAGCGAGCCATGACCCGCGTCGTACCGGTACACCTCGTGGACCGCTCCGCGGGCCGCCAGCCGGTCCACGTAGTTCTCCACCTGGCGGATCGGGCAGCGCGGATCGTTCACCCCCGCCGAGATGTAGACCGGCGCCTTCACGGCGTCGACGTACGTCAGGGGAGACGACGCCTCGAACCGCTTCGGCACCTCCTCCGGCGTGCCGCCCAGCAGCGTGCGGTCCATCGCCTTGAGGGCCTCCATCTCGTCGTGGTACGCCGTCACGTAGTCCGCGACGGGCACGGCCGCCAGCCCCACGGCCCAGGCGTCGGGCTGGGTGCCGAGGCCGAGGAGCGTCAGATAGCCGCCCCACGAGCCGCCGGAGAGGACCAGCTTCGCCGGATCGGCCAGGCCGGAGGCCACCGCCCACTCCCGGACCGCCGCGATGTCCTCCAGCTCGATCAGCCCGACCCGGTGCTTGAGCGCGTCCGTCCACTCCCGTCCGTATCCGGTCGAGCCCCGGTAGTTGACCCGCACGACCGCGTACCCCTGGTCCACCCAGGCGGCCGGGCCCGCGGCGAAGGCGTCGCTGTCGTGCCACGTCGGGCCTCCGTGGATGTCGAAGACCGTCGGGAACGGCCCCTCGCCGGCCGGCCGCTGCACCAGCGCGTGCACCCGGCCCCCGGGCCCCTCGACCCAGGCGTCCTCCACCGGCACGGACGCGGGCGCCTTCGGCCCCGGCGGATCCAGGACCACGCCGCCCGCCGTGGACCGGACCTCCGGCGGGCGGGCCGCCGACGACCACAGGTACTCCACGCTCCCGTCCGGCCGGGCCGTCGCCCCCGACACCGTCCCGGCCGGGGTCTCCACCTGGACGAGCGCGCTCTTGGCGAAGTCGTAGCGCCACAGCTCGCCCCGGGCCTCGAAGCTGTGGGAGATCAGCAGCCCCGAGCCGTCCGGATACCACTCGGCGTTGACATCGCCGGGAAGCTCGATCGCCGGCTCCGTCTCCACTCCGGTCAGCGGGTCCCAGATGACCGGCTCCCAGCGGCCCCGTCGCTGGTGGCCGACGAGCAGGCGGTTGTCGCCGGGCACCGGCGCGAAGCCCAGCACTTCGAGGCCCAGCTCGCGCGTGCCGCCCGCCGTGTCGTCCAGCTCGTTCACCACGGAGCCGTCCAGCCGCAGCACCCGCACCGCCGAGTGCATCGCGTCCCCGTGCTCGGTGTGCTCGATCGCGAGCAGCGTCCCGTCGTGCGACAGATCCCCGACGCCCGCCGACTCGCGGTGCCGGTAGATCTCCACGGGCCGCTGTCCGGGCCGCACGACATGGATCGTCGAGCCGTCCTCGTCGGTCGAGCGCCCGATCACCGCCGTGCCGTCCCGGCCGAGCGCCAGCCCGGCCGGATAGGAGGGAGCCAGGCCCGGAGCCGCCGGCTCGTCCGGCCCCTGCGCCCCCGCCCCGACGGCGTCCGAACCATCGGCGTCCTCGCGCGTGACGGCGTCTTCGCGCGCGTCGGCCGCCTCGGGTGTGACGGCCCCGGACGAGGCCGGCCGCCCGGTGAACGGCTGGCGCATCCAGACCCCGAATTCGTCCCCGTCCGTGTCCGAGAACCACCAGATCCACTCGCCGTCGAGCGAGAGCACCCCGTCCGTGGTCCCGTTCGGCCGGTCCGTCACCTGGCGCTGCCGGCCCGTCGCGCGGTCCCACGCGTACAGCTCGTACGTCCCCGTCGCGTTGGAGACGAACAGCGCCCGCTCAGGCGCGTCCTCCGCCCAGTCGGGCAGCGAAACCCGCGGCGCCCGGAAGCGCTTCTCCCACTCCGGCATCGAACCGGTGATCTCAGTCATGCCCCCATTCTGCGCCCGCCCTCCGACATTCCGCCGGGGCCGGCCCCAGCCTGTGGACAACTCGGCCGCCGGGTGACCGGCCCGGCCGTTAGGAATCCGTATCGACTCGCCTGGAAGGCGCATGAGGTGCGTAATGTGATCATCCTATGGGTATTCGGGGATATGGGCATGAAAATGAAATTGACAGCGATATTTCTGCTTAATTCATTTGAGTGTGTTTGAGGGACGAGTGATGGCTGTTTCACCCGCGCTCGAGGCCGAGCGATCGCGTCTCGGTGACGAGTTGCTCGCCGTGCATACGATCATGCGCCGGGGTACCGCCCTCGTGTCCGAGGCGTTCGCGCGTCTCGCCGACGGCTATTCGGTCGACGTCAGGGTTCTGATCAACGCGACCCGGTGGCTGATCGCGTTCATCCACGGCCACCACGAAAGCGCCGAGCAGACGCTGTGGCCCGTGCTGCGCGACCGCTTCCCCGAGCGGGCGGTCGACATCGACCTCCTGACCGCCAAGCACCAGACGCTCGAAGTCGAACTGCACGCGCTCGCCAGGGCGGTGGACGCGATCGACATCCCCCAGGTCCCCGGGGAGCGTGAGGCCGTGCTGGGGATCGTCGGCGCGGCGGCGCTCACGGGACTGCCCGCCGTGGAGACCGTTCGGACCTCGATGGAACGGCACGCCGACGCGGAGGAACCCGTGCTGCTCGATCTGTTCCCGAAGGTGCCGGACGACGACGTCGCGCAGTTGCGCAGCGCCGTTTTCGACGGAGCCCCGCACGCCGGGCCCTCTCTGGTCTTCGGTCTGATGGGGGATCCGGAGCCGGTCGCGGGGTACGAGCGGATCATCAATGGCTTTCCCGTCACGGTGCGTTGGCTGCGCCCGGCGCTGCGGGCGCGCTACAAGGCGGTCAAGAAGGCGCTGTGCGCCGCTGAATAGCCGTTGAACAGCGGCGCGCTCTTGAACGGGAGGCCGCCGGGACGTGAAGGCCGGGACGCGGGCCGGCGGCGGACCGGATGTGGACCCGGATGCGGCCGGATGCGGGCTTGTCCGGCCGCGTCCGGGTGCGCGATACTTCTACAGACCTGTAGATGCCGATGTGCCGCGAGCGGGACGCATCGGCCCCCGCCCCATTACGGATCCCGCCCCTCGTCGGGGCCCGCCTCTTCCGGGAGAGAGCACACCTCATGTTCGGCATTGGCGAACTGGCCCTGATCCTCATCGTTCTCGTACTGGTTCTCGGGGCGAAGAAGCTGCCCGAACTGGCCCGGGCGGCGGGCAAGTCGGCGCGCATCCTCAAGAGCGAGGCGAAGGCCATGAAGGAGGAGGGGAAGAAGGACTCCGCGCACGACCCCGGCGCCGGCCGGGCCGTCGGTGGTACGCAGGGCGAATCGCACGTCATCACCGGCCGTGTCGTCGAGCGTGAGGACCCGCCCGCGCGCTCCTGAACCGGCCGGCCGCGTGCTGTTTCGGCGCCCGGCTCCGCCGTTGCCCCCGGCGCCCGGCCCCGGCGCCCCGGCGCTCCCGTACCGGCGCGGCACCGCGTCGCGCCCCCCGTATCCCCAGCCGCCCGGTCCGGCGTGGGGCGCCGACGCGCGCCCTAGACTGGGTGGCCGGTTCCGGTCAGTCGGGGCCGGGCGGGCAAGCGGACGGGCCGGCCGGTGGCCCGTGGGACGGGAGAGTGATCGTGACGGCAGATGTCGGCGGCTTCGGGGACCCTCCCGCCGGAGTGCTGGCGGAGGCGGCCGCCGCGTTCGGGCTGCTCGCGTCCCCGGCCCGGCTGCACATCGTCTGGGTGCTGTCGCAGGGCGAGAGCGACGTGAGCGGGCTCGCCGAACGCGTGGGCGGCGCGCTCCCCGCCGTGAGCCAGCACCTGACCAAGCTGAAGCTGGCCGGTCTCGTACGGTCGCGCCGGGAAGGCCGTCGGCAGGTGTACTTCGTGGACGACCCCGATGTGGTGACGGTCGTGCGGCTCATGGTCGGCCAGCTGACCGACCGCGTGGCCCGGACCCACGCCCAGGTGCCACAGGCACAGGCACAGGCGCAGGGGCAGAGGCAGGGGCAGAGGCAGGCGAACGGACGCGGGCTCGGGCAGGCGCAGGGCCAGGGCCAGGTTCAGGCGTCCGCGCGGCCACAAGACCGGTCACCGGCACCGGCCTCGGTACGGCGCGTCAATGACGTTGGTGCCTGACTCCGCGGCGACCTCCCTCCAGGTCCTGCGGCGTCTCGACAGCGGTCCACGCGGTCTCACGGAAGCGCAGGCCGAGGAGCGGCTGCTCCGCTACGGCGAGAACATCGTCCCCGAGTGGCGCACGGCGTCCTGGCCGCGCCGGTTCCTGCGGAGCCTGCGGGATCCTTTCACCGCCGTCCTGCTCTGCCTCGGTCTCGTCTCGGCGGCTGTCGCCGCCTGGGGCACCGCCTTCGTCATCCTCTCCCTCGTCGCCGTCAGCTGCCTCCTGCGCTCGTCGGGCGAGTACCGGGCCGACCGCTCCATGGCCGCCCTGCGCGAGCTGGTGGCGACGACGGCGACGGTGCTGCGCCGTCCCGGGGCGCCCGGGGCCGACGGAAAGCGCGGAACGGGACCGGGATCGGAACCGGGAACGTTCGGTTCGGACCCGGGCGTGACCGGAACGTCCGGCCAGGGTGCGTACGGAACCGATCCGCGTGGCCGGGCGTGGGCCCGGGAGATCCCCGTCGACCAGCTCGTGCCCGGCGACGTGATCCGCCTCGGTCCCGGCGATCTGGTCCCGGCCGACGTACGACTGCTGCGCGCGAGCGGCCTCACGGTCCATCAGGCGCCGCTGACGGGGGAGTCCGCGCCGGTCGCCAAGTACCCGGTCGACGCGGGCGCCGCCGTCGAGGCGGCCCACGCTCCTCACGCCGCCCACGCTGCCGGCACCGACCGCGACCGGGGGGTGTTCGCACAGCCCGAGCTGTGCTTCCAGGGCAGCAGTGTCGCCTCGGGCAGCGGTACGGCGATCGTCGTCGCGACCGGGGCCCTTACCCGCTTCGCGGCGGCGCGCGGCGGGCCCGGGAAACGCCCCGCCAGTGCCTTCGACCGGTCGGTGCGGGGGATCTCCTGGGTCCTGATCCGGTTCATGCTGCTGACCCCGCCGCTCGTCCTGATGGCGAACGCCGCGCTGCGCGGGCGGGGCCTGGAGACGCTGCCGTTCGCGGTGGCGGTGGCGGTCGGGCTCACGCCGGAAATGCTGCCCGTGATCGTCACCACGGCGCTGGCCCGAGGCGCGGCCCGCCTCGCACGGGGACACGGGATCATCGTCAAGCGGCTGCCCGCGCTGCACGACCTGGGAGCGATGGACGTCCTCTTCCTGGACAAGACGGGCACGCTCACCCAGGACCGGCCGGTGGTGGAGCGCACCCTGGACGCGCGGGGGGCGCACGACCCCGAGGTACTGCGCTGGGCCGCGGTCAACGCGTGGTGGACCCTGCACCTGGCCGATCTGCCCGCCCCGGACGCTCTGGACGAGGCGATCCTGGACGCGGCGCTCCATGAGACCGGGGACGACGGCTACGACGGCGGGGACGGCTACGAGGGCGTGACGACGCTCCCCTTCGACCCGGTACGAAGGCTGTCCACGGCGGTCGTACGCCGCCCCGGCCGCCTCGGCACCCACACCCTCGTCGTCAAGGGCTCCGTGGAAGCGGTCCTGGACCGGTGCGCGCTCGACGAGGCGGAGCACGCCCGTCTCACCGCCCTCGCCGCCCAGGAGACGCGTGGCGGCCTGCGGCTGCTCGCGGTCGCCACCGCCGAGCGTCCGGCCCGTGCCCGCGCGCACACCCCGGCCGACGAACGGGGACTCGACTTCGTGGGCTTCGTCGCGTTCCGCGACGCGCTCGCCCCGACCGCCGCCGACGCGCTGGGCGTCTTCGCCGCCCGGGGCGTCACGGTCAAGATCCTCACAGGCGACCACCCGGGCACGGCCGTCCGCGCCTGTCTGGATCTCGGCCTTCAGGACGCCGAAGTGGTCACGGCCGACCGTATCGACGCCCTTACGGATGACGAACTCGCCGGAATCGCTCGCCGTACGACCGTCTTCGCGCGCTGCACGCCTGAGCACAAGGCCCGTATCGTCGCCGCCGTACGAGCCGACGGGCACACCACCGGCTTCCTCGGGGACGGCGTCAACGACCTGCCCGCGCTGTACGCCGCCGATGTCGGGCTCTGCCCGCGCGACGCCGTCGACGTGGTGCGGGAGAGCGCGGACGTGGTCCTCGCGGAGAAGGACCTCACCGCGATCGACCACGCGATCGGGGCCGGGCGCCACTCCAGCGGCAACATCGCCACGTACCTGCGCATCACGCTCTCCTCCAACCTCGGCAACGTCCTCGCGATGCTCGTGGCGGGGCTGGCGCTGCCGTTCCTGCCGATGCTCCCGGCCCAGGTGCTCGCGCAGAACCTGTGCTTCGACGCGGCGCAGCTCGCCTTCGCGTACGAGAGGGCCCGGCCGGAGGTGCTGCGTCGGCCGACGCGGCTGCGGTCCCGTACGTTCCTGCGGTTCATCACCGGCTTCGGCCTGCTCAACGCGGTCGCGGACCTGGCCACGTTCGGGGTCCTCGCGCTGGCTCTGAGCACGGCGGACGCGGCGGGTACGGCGGGTGGGGACGGTGGACAGGCGGCGTTCCACTCCGGGTGGTTCACGGAGAACCTGCTCACCCAGGCGCTGGTGATGCTGCTGTTGCGTCCGGGCGTACGCGGCGGCGGGCCGGCCACAAAGGACCGGACGACCGGCCGAAGGGCCGCTCTCCGCGCGGCCGGCCCGGTCCGCTGGGCCGCCGCCGTGCTGGCCGTGACGGGTCTGGTGCTGCCGCTCTCGCCGCTCGGCCCGGTGCTCGGGATGCCCGCGCTTCCCCTGCCCTACTACCTGCTGCTCGCCGCGGTCCTCGGGCTGTACGCGGCGGGGCTGTCCCTGGCCAGGAACCGCTACGAACGCCGGTACGCGGAGGCGGGCGAGGGCGGGGAGGACAAGGGGGACGGCGAGGCGAAGGGGGACGGCGAGGTAGCGGTCCCGGCTCCCGGTCAGCCGTTGTCAGCCGTAGGAGAGGTTCGAACAGGGATCGTCGTCCGCGGAACGGGCGTCCTCGGCGACACCGGACGGCACGGACGACGAGCCCGATGACGACGCGGCCGAACCGGGATCCGATCCGGGGGCCGGCGCCGCCGGGGTGTCCTCCACCGCGGGCTGGTTCACGTACGCCGTGCCGAGCACGACACTGATCCCGGTGCCGGACACGGACCGCAGCTCCGCGCCCGGGAAGAGCCGGGCGACGGTGCGCGCCTCCTCCTCATGGCCGGGCCCGTACTCGACCAGGGTGGTGCCGTGGGCCTGGGTGCTCGCGGTCGAGGTGTCCGTCACCGTGAAGGCGTGGCTGGTCAGCGCGGCGGCGGCGCGAGCGGCCAGGCCGTCGACGGTGGTGCCGTTGTAGACGGCGACGGATATGCCGTCACCGGACACGACGCCGCCGGACGCCCCGGTATCGGCGGACGGGGCGCCGGTACCGCTGTCCGGAGGGCCGCTGTCGTCCGGAGGGCCGCTCCTCGCCTTCCCGCCGCTCGCGTCGGTGCCGTCGATCGTACGGTCCGCCCTCAACGAGGCCCAGAGCGCGGACGCGTCCGGCTCGACGACCGCGACGCGTGACCCTTCGTAGCGCCAAGGGATGGTCACGAACTTGGTGTTGTGCAGATCGATGTCTTTGAGGGACATTGCGAAACTGATCAATTTGTCCGCTGAGCCCAGACCGGGATCGACCGTCATGGACTCTGTCGCGGCGTCCGCGAGAGGCAGCAGTTTCGTCGGCGTGAGGCCGTCGCTCTTCACCTTCTTCATCAGGCTCGCGACGAAGGCCTGTTGGCGTTTGATCCGGCCTATGTCCGAGCCGTCGCCCATTCCGTGCCGTATCCGTACGTAGTCCAGCGCCTTCTGACCGGACACCTCCTGGGGGCCCTTGGAGAAGATGCGTTCGCCCCGGGTGGTCCGGTTCGGGTTGAGGTCCTGCTGGTAGATGTCCTGCGGCACGCACACCTGGACTCCGCCCACGACCTCGGTCAGTTTCGAGAAGCCCTTGAAGTCCACGACGACGGTGTGGTCCACACGGAGGCCGGTGAGTTTCTCGACGGTGTTCTGGGTGCAGGCGGGGTTGCCCTCGGGCGTCTGGCCCACGGAGAACGCCGAGTTGAACATGGCGTTGGTCTGCTCCTCCGTCCAGCTTCCGTCCGGCAGCCGGCAGGGGGGTATGTCCACCAGGGTGTCGCGCGGTACGGACACGGCGACGGCGTGCTCGCGGTCGCCGTAGACGTGCAGCAGGAAGGCCGTGTCGGAGCGGCCGACGTCGTCCTTGTCGCCGCCGCCCAGTTCCTCGTTCCCGCCGGTGCGGGCGTCGGAGCCGATGACGAGCACGTTCTGGCCCTCCGACGAGCCGGCGGGGCGGTTGTCGGAGAGGCCGCCCGCGCCGAAGGTGCTGATGTTGCCGTTCAGCCGGAGGTAGACCCAGCCGACTCCGGCCGAGGCCAGGACCAGGAGGGCCAGGGCAACCCGGAGGCCGGACCGTACGGGCGCCGCCCGCTCCTGCTTCCGCCGTCGGCTGCCCGCCATCCGCCCACCCTCATCGCCGTGACCCACCTCCCGGTGGACCCGTCCAACGGTTGTACAGTTGCGCAATGTAGCAATCTTATGGAGTGATGGTACCCGCGGCCCCGGCCGGTGGCGCGGGTGACGGATGAGATGGACGAGAGGGAGAGTGGGCGCGGATGCTGCGAAACGGGCTGGAGCCCTGGCACCTGCTGATCGTGGCCATCGTGGTCATCTTGCTGTTCGGCTCGAAGAGGCTTCCGGACACGGCCCGTTCGCTGGGCAAGTCCCTGCGCATTCTCAAGAGCGAGACGAAGGCGATGAAGGAGGACGCCGCCGAGCGCGCGCCGTCCCCCGACGCGCCGTCCCCCGACGCGCCGCTCGCGCGGACCGCGACCGGGACCGCCGCCGCGACCGGGACCGTACCGCGCGAGGAGCGGACCTCCGAGACGCCCTGACATCCGCGCGTCGGCGGTCGCGTTACGCCGCCGGTCATGTCACGGGCTGGCCCGGTCGTACCCGTACCGCAGCGGCGACTCCCGTACGCGCGGGTCGCGCCGGTACACGTAGAACGCCCTCACCTCGGCCCCACCCGTCGGCCCGTTGGGCTCGCAGGGATACGTCACCTGCACCACCGAGGGCCGGTCCATGACCCGCATCCGCACCCCGTCCGCCGGGCCGCCGTCGAGTACGGCGACCTCCGCGATCCCGTCGTACTCTCCGAGCCTTTCGCGCGGCCCGTGCGGCTCGCGCGCCCCGTGCGGCCCGTGCGGCCCGTGCGTATCCGTCCTGCTGTGATCGCTCATACTTAATACTTTAAAGCTTGCGCAACTAATAAACCATGGCTGCCGGTGCCCCAGCACACCGTCCCGTCCCGGGGCGCCGCCCCTGCCGGATCGCTGTCCGGCCCCCGGGGTGGTCCAGTTCGGCGACAGAACCCGCGGCGCACTTCACGGAGCGGGGCCGGACCGACCGTCTGCCGGCGGCCGGCCGGCCTCTGTTAGGCTCCCCGACGCCTCCCGCGGGGGAAGTCCGGTGAGAGTCCGGCGCTGACCCGCAACGGTGTGCGCGGCGTCCCCCGAACGTCCGCGTGAGCCCGATCGCCCGTGGACGGCGCCGACCCGATGACTGCTCGCCGTGGACTGCGAGAGGGGACCGCGCGGCCTTCGCACCGTACGGGCTGTCTCCTCGTGTGACGCTTCCCAGGCGGCCCGAGGCGAAGGAGCGCCCCGACCGTGCGCCGACATCCCGCTCCCGGGCGTGACTCCGCTGCCGGGCGAAGTGGCCCTGCTCCCGGCCGGAGTCCCGCTCCTGCCCGCTTATCCGCTCCCGGGCGGATACCCGTGCCCGTCCTGGTGCCCTCGCTCGGGCTGCTGCTCCTGGTCTCGCTCGTGTGCGGTGTGGGGCTGGGGGCCGCCGGGATCGGCTGGGCGGACGTGTTCCGGTTTCTGTGGGCCGGGCTCACCGGCGGGACCGTACCGGCCGCCGACGCCGCCGCGTACACCATCGTCTGGGAGATCCGGCTGCCGCGCGCCGTGCTCGGCGCGGTCGTCGGGGCGGGCCTCGCGACGGTCGGGGTGGCCGTGCAGGCGATGGTCCGCAACGCGCTCGCCGATCCGTTCGTCCTGGGCATCTCCTCGGGGGCGGCGGTCGGCGCCAACGCGGTCATCCTGCTCGGGGCGTTCGCCGGGCTGGGGGTGTGGGCACTGTCGGTGTCGGCGTTCGCCTCGGCGCTCGCTGCCACGGCGCTGGTGTACGCCGTGGCCCGGTCGCCCCACGGGCTGACCCCGTTACGGCTGATCCTGACCGGGACCGCGCTGGCGTACGGCTTCGAGGCCGTCACCACGGTCATGGTGTTCGGCGCGGCCCGCGGTGAGGCGGCCCGCTCGGCGATGATGTGGCTGCTGGGCAGCCTGGGCGGCGCGACCTGGGCCCGGGTTCCGCTCGCCGCGGTGACCGTGGCGGCCGGGTGGTCCTGGCTGCGCCGGCGGGCCGAACAGCTCAACGCGCTCGCCATGGGCGACGAGACCTCCGCCGCCCTCGGCGTCCAGCCGGCCCGGCTGCGCCGGGAGCTGTTCCTCGTCACCGCAGCCGTGACCGGCACCGTGGTCGCGGTCAGCGGGGCCATCGGCTTCGTCGGGCTGATGGTGCCGCACGTCGTACGGATACTGGTCGGGGCCGACCACCGGCGGGTGCTCGCGGTGGCGCCCCTCGCCGGAGCCGTGCTGCTGGTGTGGGCGGACCTGCTGTCCCGGCTCCTGCTCGCGCCGGCCGAACTGCCTGTCGGAGTGATCACCGCGGTGGTCGGAGTCCCCGCCTTCCTGCTGCTCATGCGGCGCGGCGGCTACGCGTTCGGAGGCCGGTGACGATGCGGCTCGACATCGAGGACGTGACGGTCGAGGCCGCCGGGGCCCGGCTGGTCGAGGACGTCCGGATCGCCGTGGACAGCGGCGCGTTCGTCGGGCTCGTCGGCCCGAACGGCAGCGGCAAGTCGACGCTGCTGCGCTGCGTGTACCGTGCGCTGCGCCCGGCCGGGGGAGCCGTCCGCCTCGACGGGGACGACCTGCACGCCATGGCGCCACGGGCCGCCGCCCGGGAACTGGCCGCTCTGCCGCAGGAGTCGTCCGCCGAGTTCGACTTCACCGTCGCCGAGGTGGTGGCGATGGGGCGGCTGCCGCACCGGAACCGCACGTCCGCCGAGGACCGTGCCGTCTGCGCGCGGGCCATGGCCCGCACCGGTGTGGACCACCTCGCCGACCGTGGCTTCCTCGCCCTGTCCGGCGGCGAGAAGCAGCGCGTCCTCATCGCCCGCGCGCTCGCCCAGCGGCCCCGGGTCCTCGTCCTCGACGAGCCCACCAACCACCTCGACATAGCCCACCAGCTGGACGTGCTCGCCCTGGTCCGCGGCAGCGGCCTCACCGTGCTCGCCGCCCTGCACGACCTGAACCTGGCCGCCGCGCACTGCGATCTGCTGTACGTCATCGACGGCGGCCGGATCGTGGCCTCCGGGCCGCCGCACGACGTTCTCCGACCCGCTCTGCTGGCCGAGGTGTTCGGAGTACGGGCCCATCCTGTGCGGCACCCGGAGACGGGCACCGTACAGCTCCTGTTCGACCTCCTTCCGCCCGCCAAGTGAGGACCGGTATGCGCCCCTTGAGGACCCCTACGCGCCCCTTGCTCACCGCCGCCCTGTGCCTCGCCGTCGTAGCCGGTGCCACCGCCACCGGTTGCGGTGCGGATGTCGAGTCGTCGTCGTCCGCGGACGCGAAGACCGGCGCCGTCACCGTCACCAACTGCGGAAGGAAGGTGACGTACGACAAGGTCCCGGAGCGCGTGGTCACCAACGACATCGGCATCACCGAGCTGATGTTCGCCCTCGGCCTGGAGGACCGCATGGCCGGCTTCGCCATGCCCGACGACAAGGGCGACCTGACCGACGTGCCGTGGAAGCGCGGCTACGACAAGGTCCCGTGGCTCTCCAAGTCCAGGCTCACCAAGGAGAACGTGCTCGACGCCCGCGCCGACCTCGTCTTCGCCGGCTGGAACTACGGCTTCAGCGAGGACAGCGGCCTCACACCGGACGCCCTGAAGCAGCTCGGCATCCCGACGTACGTCCTGACCGAGTCCTGCCGCAACGGCCGTACGGAGACCTCGCGCGGCATCATGCCGCCCCTCGACGCCCTGTACGCCGACCTCACCAACCTCGGCAGGCTCTTCGGCGTCGAGGAGCGGGCCGCCGCGCTGATCGCCGGCTTCAAGAAGCGGATCGCCGCCACCGAGGCGGAGGCGCCCGCCCACCGCCCCCGGGTCTTCCTCTACGACAGCGGCGAGGACCAGCCCTTCACGTCGGGCCGCTACGCCGCTCCCGGCGAGATCATCAGCAAGGCCGGCGGGGTCAACGTCATGGACGACATCGAGGACTCGTGGACCGCCGTCGGCTGGGAGTCCGTCGTGGAGCGGGACCCCGAGGCCATCGTCATCTGCGACTACGGGGACGTCGGCGCGGAGCGGAAGAGGGAGTTCCTGCTGTCGTACGCCCCCTTGCGGAACGTTTCCGCGGTCAAGCACCGGAGGATATTCGTCCTGGACTACGCCGACCTGGTGGAGAGCCCCCGCAACCCGTCCGCCATCGCCCGGCTCGGCGCGTACCTGCGGACGGCGGCCGAGGGGCAGTGAGGACTGCCGTCGTGCTCCGACCGCGGGACCCTGCTCACCCGGCGGCCTTTCGGGAGCACTCCGTCGGCGACTTCGCCGCCAAGTCCGGTGTGTGGACTTTGCCTTCCGCATCGGCGAGTGTTTGGACAGTGGCCTGAGCAGCTTGGGGTGTGCGGGTCAGTTTGCACCGCCCTGGCCGGCGTCGGCTCATCCTCGACACGCCCGTGTGGTGGGCGCTGTGCGATGCGTACAACGAGGGCCGGTACAAGCACCACGCCCCGTTCATCGAGCGTCGCCGCGACGGGCTGTGCCTGCGCACGGCGGACTTCCTGAAGTCCATCGGCTTCGACATCGACGAGGAGCTGTGGGCGATCGACGGCACGGACTGCTCACCGTGCGACAACAAGGTGCCCGACAGCCACTGAACGGCCCTACTCTGGCCCCTGCCCTCGCTCCTCAGGATGACAGGGGCCGACCCTTCGAAGAGGAATCGCCTTGCCCGCACAACACGACATCTCCGCCGAGACCGAGCTGTGGGACACCTTCGCCGAGTCCGCCTTCAAGGACGACGCGGAGCCGAGCTTCTGCTGGACCCAGTACGCCGGTCACGGGCCCGGCCCAGAGCTGCTCGGCGACCCGCGCTCCGTCCTGGAGGTCGGCTGCGGTACCGGTCGCGCCCTCGCCCACCTCGCTGAGCGTGGCATCGCCGCCCGGGGGGTTGACTTGTCTCCCGTCATGGTCAAGAAGACCACCGCGAGGTGGGCCGGCACTGGCGCGGAGTTCGTCTGCTCCGAGGTCCTGCGGTACCTGAGCGAGAATGAGGAGACGTACGACGCGGTCTACTCGATGTTCGGAGCCGCCTGGTTCACCGACCCGAGCAGCCTCTTTCCGCTCGTCCACCAGCGGCTCAAGCCGGGTGGCGTCTTCGTGTTCTCGCAGCCGCCGGCCATCCCCGGCGCCTACGGGCCGCAGGGCATGTACAAGGGTGGCTTCGCGGGCAAGGCGATGTTCACCTACCGCTACAGCTACCGCCCGGCCGTGTGGGAGCGCCTGCTCACCCGGGCCGGATTCCTCACGGCCGACGCCCAGGTACTCGATGCCCCGCACCCTGGCCACATCGGTACGCTCCTCGTTCGCGCGGTGGCATCGTGACCGACTGCGTACGTGTGGCTCAGCCGGCTGCGGGGAGTTCGGCCCGGGAACGGCAGTCCCGGCAACGGTCGTGTTCCGCCGAACGGAAACCCCGCTCGCAGCCGTCGCAGTTCCGCATGGACACGGCCGCCGGAGGCGCGGGGGGTTCAGCGTTGTCGACTGGTACGGGCAGCGGCTTCTCCCGCAGGCGGAAGGCGAGGATGCCGGCCGGGCGGGCCCGGAAGCGGTCGGGCAGTCGCGTGGTGAGCAGTTCGGTGATCTCGCGCGCTCCGACCCCGGCCGCCAGCCACTCGGAGACGGCGGGGGCCAGCCGGGCGGCCTCGCGCGCGGACAGGACGAGGCGGGGGTCGACGCGGCGCAGTGTGGACAGTACGGCGACGGCCTGCGGGTCGGCGTCGGCGAGCGGTGCCGGTTCCTCGGCCGGCTCTTGCGTATCCGGAGCGGGAGCGGGTGCCGAGGGTAACGGGGCGTCCTCGCCGACGGGCCGCCTGCGTGGCCGGGGCGGCTTCGGCGGACCGTCCGGCCCGTCTGAGCCGTGCGGTTCATCCGGCCCGTCCGGGCCACCGGTTCCGTCGCCGTCGCCGTCGCCGCCGTCGCCGGGGACGTCGTAGAAGCACGTACGGGTACGGATCCGCCCGGAGGACAGGCGCTCGCGGCGGCGCTCCAGGTACCCGGCCTCCTCCAGCTCCCTGAGCGCTCGCGAGATCAGGATCTCCCCCTCGCTGAAGTGCTCGCACAGGGCGGCGATGGTCACGGGAGCGCCGTCGGGCAGGGAGAGGATGTACGCCGCGACACCGACCGTGACCGCGCTGCCGCGCCGTTGCGCGAGGGCGTTGGAGATCACGGTGAAGTCGGCGGTGAGTCGGGTGCGGACGTGGATCACGCCGGACGTCGGAGCTCCGGCGGAGGCGCGCAGGCGCGCGTTAGACTGCGGATCAGCCATTGGGAAGGGGTTCGCTTCCTGGGTGGTCAGGCCCTCGATCGGGATGCCAGTCCCGGCCGGGGGCCGATGTCTGTGGGCGGTAGTCGCGGCGAACCTAACCGCTCGAATCCCACGCCTGCAAGCCGGTCACTCGGACGAGTGACGCGGGCTGGGCAGCCAGGGGAGGGTGGGTGGGCGGGTAGTTCTTTCCCCAGGTTCTTTGAGGAGGTCAGCGGCGCGCCGGGCCCTCGCGGACAGGGGGCCGGTGAGCCCGGGGCGCGGACGGCGACCGGAGCCCGGCCGCCTCAGGGACGGCGGTGTCCGGCCTTCAACTCGCCTATGAAAGCGGCCCAGGCGGCGGCTTCGAAGCACAGCGCCGCGCCGTGCGGGACCTTGCTGTCACGGACGGGGACGACGGCCTGGAACCCGTCGGCGACCTCCACGCAGTCGCCGCCCGCCTGATTGCTGTAGCTGCTCCTGCGCCAGTCGGCGCCGTTCAGTTCGGGACGGGAGATTCGCGCCACGGTAGTTGCCCTCCATGGTGGACCGGATCATGTCGAGCGACATGAGCGGGGGCAGCGCTGCCGCCCTCAGCCGATCGTAAGTCAGCTTGTAGCGGTTGACATGGGCCGGTTCCTCGATGAGTTGGCCGTAGTCCGAGCCTTCCGTGTAGGCCACTTCCGGGCCGTCCGGCAGGGTCAGGATCGTCAGCGAGCCACCCATCGCCTCGTGTCCGCCTTGGTCGAACGGCAGTACCTGCACGGTGATGTGACGTTCCGCTGCCACACCGAGCAGTCGCGCCAACTGCTGCCGCATCACACCATGGTTGCCGATGGGGCGCCTCAGCACCGCCTCGTCCAGGATGACGCACAGCTCCGGGCGGTCGGCCGAGCTCAAGCGCCCTTGCCGTCCCATCCGGGCAGTGACTCGCTCCTTCAACTGTTCTTCGCCGTCGAGCAGCGCGTCCAGACTGAGCACCGCCCGCGCGTACGGCTCGGTCTGCAAAAGGCCCGGCACCACATGCGCCGCGTACTGCCGGATGAGCACCGCCCGTTCCGAGTACGCCATGAACTTCCGCGACCAGTCCGGAAACGCCTCCCGGTACACGTACGGCCACAGCTCCACCAGTAGGTCGTCCGCGCCGAGCGCGACGTCCAGCGCCCGCGCCAGCTCCAGGGTCGGCTTCGCCCCGGACGCCCGTTCGATCTGGGTGATCCGGGTGCTCACCACGTGCGTTCTGTCGCCCAGTTCGGCCTGGGTCAGTCCGGCCGCCGTACGGAGTCTGCGGACCCGCGCACCGAACAGTGCGGCCATCGACGCGCTGGGATCAATTGCGTGGGCCATAGCGTCACTTCCGTTCCTTACGGGGAGAAAAGTAATGCCGTGTCGCCTGTTGATCGTAGGGCGGTCGGCCGATTCTTGAGTGCGGAACGTCATGGATCGCGCACACCGTGCGACACCTCACTGCTCAACGAAACAAGGACGGAACAAGCCGTGCTGACAGAAACGACCGTCCCGGCGGACGAACCGAGGCGTGGCGCCGAGCCACTGCCGGCCGAGGCGGGCGCCCCCGCCGGCGTACAGAGCGAATGGCCACCCCTTGCCGCGCAGTTCGCCTCCTCGCCGCAGGGGGCGCGACTGGCCCGGCGGCGCGCCGTACGGCGCATGGACGAGTGGGGGTACCCGCCGGCGTCGGACGCGTCGTGCGCGGTCGCCCTCGTCGTCGCGGAACTCGCCGCGAACGCCGTGCGGCACGCCCGTGTGCCCGGACGCGACGTCGGCCTCCGACTCGCTCTCGATACGACGGCGGGCCTGGTCCGCGTCGAGGTCGCGGACGCGGCCTCCGCGAAACGGCTCCCCGCGGCCCCGCCTTCGTCGGCTCCCGACGGCGAGTCGGGCCGGGGGCTGCTCCTGGTGGACGTCCTGGCCGTGCGCTGGGGCTCGGCACCACGTCATCCGCTGGGCAAAACGGTATGGGCGGAGATCTCCGTACCCTCCCCCTCACCCTCACCAACCACCGCCGGGACAGAGTGAATCGGGGGCACCCCGGTGAAGCCGGAGCGGCCCACTGGGCGAAGGCCGGGCCAAGGCCGTGCGGAGGCCGGGCGGAGCCGGCTCTGCGCGGATGCGGTGGAAACGAGCCAGGGGCCCGACCCGCGATGGACACGCGATGCGGATCAGGCCCCTGACCTGGCACTGCGCGGCACCCTGATCAAATGCGGCCGCTCGCTGGTTTCCTCGGCCGGCGGTGGTTGCCGTTACGCCGGGGCGATGCGGGAGACGCCGCCACCGATGTCCAGCACGTACAGTTCGCCGTCACCGCCCTGCACGAACGAGACGACCTGGCCTGCGTTGACTCCGAGGTCGCTCTCGCCGGTCACCTTGCCGTTCTCCATCCGCAGAGCGCGGACGGTGCCGTCGCAGTAGTCGCTGAACACGTACTGCCCCTCGAGATCCGGGATCGCCTCACCGCGGTAGACGTATCCGCCGGTCACCGAGCAGCCCAGCCCGTTACGGTCGTACTCGTGGACCGGCGGCACGTGGTTCGCGGGCTCCGTGCCGCCCCGGAAGGGGTGGTTCCCCTCCATCGAGGACCAGCCGTAGTTCTCGCCGCCCTTGCTGTTCGCCGGGGCCCAGTCGATCTCCTCCCAGGCGTTCTGGCCGACGTCGCCGATCAGCAGGTCGCCCGTGCCCGAGTCGAAGGAGAACCGCCACGGATTGCGCAGCCCGTATGCCCAGATCTCGTCCTTCGCGTTCGGGTCGTCCACGAACGGGTTGTCCGACGGGATCGCGTACGGCTCGCCGCCGCTCGGGTCGATCCGCAGTAGCTTGCCGAGCAGCGTGTCGAGGTTCTGCCCGTTGCCGTGCGGGTCACCGCCCGCGCCGCCGTCGCCGAACGCGATGTAGAGGTAGCCGTCGGGGCCGAACTGGATGTCGCCGCCGTTGTGGTTGGCGTACGGCTGCGTCTGAGTGAGGACGGTGCGACGGGTGTCCGGCTGGATCCTGCCGTCCCGCACGGCGAATTCGTCGACGGTGCTGGTGCCCTCGCGGTCGGTGAACGAGATGTAGAAGTGTGCGAACTCCTTGTCGAACGTGACGCCCAGCAGGCCGCGTTCGCCGTCGGTGGTGGTCTCGCCGGAGATGTCCAGGACGGGCTCACCGAGCCCCTGGTCGTCCAGGACCCTTACGGTGCCCGCGCGTTCGGCGATCCAGACCGTGTCACCGGGGCCGGCGGTGCCCGCGACCGGATTCCGGGCGGTGGCCACTTCCTCGAGCGTGACCTCCGCCGCCCGTGCCTGGCGCGGGGCACCGGACTCGTCGGCGTACGCCGTGGCTAACGTGAGGGAGGCGACCATGCAGATGGTGCCGATGATCGCCGAGCTTTTCGTGCGAACTTTCACCGTGACCCTCCTAGAGGCAGCGAATCGGGGGAACCCGGCTGCTTGGGCAGAGTTGTGTGGGCGTCGCCCGCGCCAGCACGCAACCTGGGTGGGGGGAATGTGTGCCACTGGCCATGGATGAGGATAGAGGGACAGGACGTTTTGGCGTAGACCCCCGGGCCCCGCACGCAGGCTTCCAACGCGGTCCTCCCGCGTGGCGGCTTCCAGCACGGGTCCCTGTGACAGAACGAGAACGTCGCGGTGGACCGCCTGTAACTCGGTGCGAGATACAAATACTTCCGACCGCACGCACCGCGCCAGTCCTGGGGGACACCATGAAGTACACCCGCCTCACCGCTCTCGCCGCCATCGGTGTCGCCGCCACCCTCTCGCTCACCGCCTGTGGCAGCGACGGCTCCGGGAAGGACTCGTCCTCCAAGCGCTCCTCGTCTTCGTCCTCTTCGTCCTCGGGCGCTGGTGACTGGGAGGCCGGCAACGTGAAGACGGACTCCGGTGAGAACACCGAGGCCCACGCCGGCGCCGGCGCCGGCGCCGCGAACGGTGCGACGAAGACCGGTAGCAAGGTCACGTTCTGCAAGACGGAGGACCTGGCCATCGACGCCAGGGACGCCGCGCCCGACGAGACCACCGGCAGGATCGACATCACTATGATCAACCGGGGTTCGACCACGTGCTCGGCGACGGGCTTCGCGGGCGTCGACATCAAGGACGCCGACAACACCTCGAACCCCATCGAGCGCGGCCAGGCCCAGCCGCGCGTCACCACTCTGAAGCCCGGTGACGCCGCTGTCTTCAACCTCGCCTACGACATCGACAACACGGGCGAGAGCCTCGCGTCCCCGACCAACATCCTGGTGACGCCGCCGAACGAGACCCACACCGTGAGCCTGGAGTGGCCCTCGGGCGCGGGGGACATCAAGGGCGCCTACACCGACGTCCAGGTCTACCCCACGCACACGACCGAGTAAGGGCGGTGCGCGCGGCCGAGGCTGGTGGCCAACCGCCTTGTCCGGCTATCGCGCGCCTTCGGCGCACATGGCGACTGCCTTCTGGAGGCCGGCAAAGTCGGTCTTCAGCGGGTCGAGGAGCTTCAGACTGGAAAGTCTGATGGTTTTCTGGCTCGGACACCGCTCGTCCAGGAGACGGGTGGGCAGGACATAGAAGGTCCACTGGTCCAGGTCCAGGGGATCGAGGGTCTGCTTGTGCTGGTGGTGCAGCAGGCAGAAGACGTACACGTCCGAGCGGCGCAGCACGTCGGCGGAGGTCAGGCCGGTCCGGGCGTCCCAGCCGGAGGCCGGCGCAATGGAGAACGCGATCTCCGACAGCTGGAGCTGTGCCCATGACTGCAGGTAAGCCGCCGACTTCACCTCGACGCGCCACTCTTCGGGCGTACGGATGTCAACCGTGTCCCATTCCGTACGGGTACTGGTGGTGGCGCCCAGCGCCGTGGCAACGAGGTACTCGGCCAGGACACCCCGCATGGTGTTGCTGGCCAGGTCGGAGCACGCCCAGCTCCAGAACTCGCCGAGCGTGCTCACGGGTTCACCGTTGGCCCGCATCGGCTCGTCGCCGCTGCGGCGCGTGATGACCAGCGGGCCGAGGTCGGCGTTGCTCATGTTGTCCTCCGGAGGACGGCTGGCGGCTCGTAACGCTCAGCTTGACATCAGCCAGTGACAACGGAGTTGGGAAGTCGGCCTTCGGGACGGGCCGGGCGCGGGCGGCGGTGCTGTGAGCCTCGACGGCTCGGCCCCGGTGCGCAACGCCCACGTCACCCCTGGCGCGCGTGAACGCCTGACGCTCGGCCTGACCCGAGCAGTGGGAGACGGTGCTCGCCGCACGCTTGTCGATACGTTTCGACTCTCCCGTCGGCGTGCTCAACGCTCTCCTCCACCCACGTCACTGGGGGTGACGTGTGACGGCGATGAGTGGTGGCGGTCCCATCGCCTGGTGGCGAGCCGCCTGTGAGTCGGCGTTTCGGGAGCCCTCTGCCGCACTCGGCTCCCAGATGAGCCCCAAACCACTCAGGGGCCCGACCCGCACTGCGGATCAGGCCCCTGAACTGGTACTTCACTGTCGGGGTGGCGGGATTTGAACCCACGACCTCTTAGTCCCGAATGAGGTTCCGCCAAGATCGACACCGGGTGGTTTGATGTTTTGCCTGGTCGGGGCGTTGGGGTGGGGCGGTCTCGGGTGGTGTGGAAGGGGCTTGGGGAGTGGGTCGGCTCCCAGGTGGCTCCCAGAACCCGACACGGAGGCGTCGGCGTCCCTACGCCCGGCGTGACAGGTCGTGCACCAGGAGGTCGAGGGTCGCCTCCTCATGGAGCGCGACGCCGAGGGCGGTCATGGCGGGGGCGAGATCCGGGTCCCAGTCCGCGTCGACCGGCTGGCCGTCGAGGGCCAGTTGAGGGATGCCCTCGGCCTGACTGCGAGCGGCCAGGTGCTCGTAATCCGCGGTGCCCATGCGCCACGGCCGGGCTTCGTAGCGGCGGATGACCCGGTTGGCCAGAGCGATCCCCGGCCAGTCGAAGTCGCCGTGGTACGCGAAGCGGCAACCCGTGGCGGCGAGGGCATCGAGAAGAGTGAAGACCACGGTGGCCGCGCTGCCGGAGGTGCACACCAGGGGCTGGACGCAGGCCGCGTCCGCCGCGGCTTCCACCACGCGCGGGTTCTCACAGATGTGGATGAGCGATCCGGCGGGGAGCTGCAGCCGGAGGCCATGCAGGTCGCGTGGTGTGACGTGCACTTCGGCGTGATGGTCGGCTCGCTCCCGCAGAGCACGCTCCCGCCAGCCCTCGCCGTCGGGTCGCAGTCCGTACGTCAGCACCGTGCTGGAGACCTCGTCCGGCGTGACGGACACCAGCCGCCACAGAGCGCGTCGGCCGGCCGCGTCGTCGGGGAACTCGGTGCCGTGGGCGAGGGCGACCCCGCGTTGGACGAGGCGTGCGAGCCAGGTGCCGTCGTCCAGTCCGTGCGCGGAGCCGGTCGTCATGACGGCGAGTTCTCCTCGACCGCGTGTGCCGTTGCGTTCAGGTCCGTCGGGTCCGAGGAGAGCGATGAGGACTTGGACCGCCTGCTGGAGTGTCCATATCGCCGCTTCGGGCGTCACTCCTCTCGGAACACCGGAACGGCGCAGCAGGTCGTACCACTGCCGGGGCCATTCCTGGTCGGCGAGTGGGGAGGCGTCCAGTGACGAAGCAAGAGACGACCACACCTGTTCCCGCCGTGCCGCCACGTCCGCGCGGGCGGCACGGCGGTCGGTGAGTGGCGGGCCGAGTTCCTCCAGGGTCTGTCTGAGGCCGAGTCCGGCGGCCGAGGCGCGTAGCCGTGCGTCGAGCACGTCGAGCCGTATGGTCACGGCGGCACCTGTGAGGGGTTTGCCCAGCAGGAGAGACAGGTCGTTGCGTTCCTGGGCGTTCATCGCGGTCAGTCGGAGCGAACCCGTGGCCTGTACGCCGTTGCTCTCCAGGCGTTTGCGGGCCCCCTGCCAGAGCCGGGTGAGTCCAGGTCCCGTCAGCCAGTCGCGCGTCGCGGCGGGCAGCCCGCTCATACGGACACCAGACGCCGGTGCCGGCCGTTCCAGGTGTAGTGAAGGGTGGCCACCCCGCGTACGTGGGGATCACGGAGGCACTCGTATATGTGCAGGGACGGAACCTCGGGCCAGTTGCCCATGAGCCGCTCGCTGGTGAGGACGAAGTCGAGATCGAGGTCGACGAGGATACGGCCCAGCCGGCCGTGGGTGGGTTCGTCGACCTTGGCGAAGGCGTCGTCCAGGAGAATCAGGCGTGGCGCATGCGGTGCCGACTCGGCGAGGCTGGTGAAGTGGGCGGCTGCCGCGGCGAAGAGCACGAGGTAGGAGAGGACCCGTTGTTCGCCCTGGCTGAGACCGGTCCGGCCGGTCAGTTTCCTACGGCGGCCCGGAGCCGCGTCCTCGACCACGAAGGTGTGGAAGCGGAACCAGTCGCGGTAGTCCAGTGCGGTCCGCAGATGGGCGGCGTAACCGGCTGACGGGTCGGCACGGCGGGCGTCCTCGATTCGGCGTTGCAGCACCTCGCGTAGCTGCTCGGTCTGGTCGCGCGTCCTGAGGCTCCACGGACTGCGCAGCAGCTCGACGGCCGCGCGCACATCCGCGTCCACGTCCTCGTCCAGCTTCCACAGCAGCTCGACACCGAGGCCGTGGGAGGTGCGCACGGTCCGCAGGGTGTCGTTGAGAGCCGCGACCAGGTTCGCCGCGGTGATGACCTGCGCCGAGAGGTGGTCGCCGAGCTCACCGGTCAGGAACCGCTGGAACACTTCGCGTTCGCGCTCGGTGAGCCGTCCCCGGGCCTCCGCCGCCTGGACTGCGATCCGCTCGCCCACGGCCGCGACGTCATGGGACCCATGGTCGTCGACCAGACGGCACACCTTGATCCCGTCTCGCTCCTCCAGCTGCGCGTCGAATCCGCCGGCCAGTTGGTCACGCAGATCGGTGTGGCGGTTGAGTAGGGTACTGTCCGACACCTCGCCCTTCGGGCGGCCGACAGCATGTTCCACGGCGTCGGCGAGGGCCCGCAGTGCTCGCAGACGGCTGCGCACGTCCGCGCCGGGATCGTCCGACATGTACTCGGGCAGTGAAGCCCGGTCAAGCCCGGCGCCGCGCACCACCTCGGGTCGGCTGAGAGCGCCGCGAAGAGCGCTGCCGACGTCGATGACCGCGGTCTCCTGATCCACCAGGCTCCCGCGCAGGCGCTTTTCGTCCTCTTCCGCGCGTACGCGCAGGTCGTGGAAATCGTCGCGAGCTCGTTGTGCAGTGGGGAGCGCTTGGACGGCGTTCGCGATGCGCTGCTTGGTCTCCTGCTCGCGGGAGAGGATCTCCTCCTCGGACGACCCGATGGCCTCCTCGCGGGTGCGCAGGTCCTGCTCGGCGGTGCGCAGGCCAGTGAGGTGGACCCGGTAGCTCTCTTCCGCGGCCAGGCGATCCTCGCGGGCGCGTCCGTACCGGTCGGCATCGGCCTGGTTCGTACCGAGCCGCTCGCCCGTGCCGCTGACAGCCCTGCGCAAATGTCCGATACCGCTGAGCAGACCAGCCAGTGCGGTGCGCACACGGTCCAGGGAGGCGGGGTCGCCGGGCAGGTCGTGGGCGGTCGCGGTGGCATCCGCCTCGGTCCGCGCCGATACCGCGAGAGCGCGTGTCTCCTCGGCCAGCCGCGCTGCCCGGGCCGCCTTGGCGGTCAGGTCGCGCAGGGTCCGCTCGGCTGATTCAGTCCTGCTCCACGCATCCGCGAGATTCCGTGCCCTGGGGAAATCCCGTTCCGCGAGCGTGAGAGCCCGACGCATGGCATCGGCTACGGCGAGTTCCTCGCGGACATCTGCCAGCCGTTGTTCCGTATGCGTGATCCGCTCCTCCAGCTCGGCGAGGATGCGTCGCCGAGTCTCGGCGCGTACGGCCGCCCCCACGTACTCGGTGGCGCCCTTGTCATGACGACCGCTGAGTACGCCCAGACGCCAACTGCCGTCGTAGAAGACCGCGTTGTGCGCGGAGGTCTCCTGTGTCGATGCGAGTGCGATGGTGGCCAGGAGACTCCCCACCTGCTCGGAGGTGACGCCGCAATCCGGTTCAGGGGCTGGGCGCAGGGCCGAGGCGAGAGTCGGCCCGTCGGATAGCACGGGACCCGGCTGGAGAAGGGTGTCCTGGGTGCATGGATTGAGAAGGACGCCGGCCGCACTCACCCACGCATCCAGGATTCCGCTCGCCTCCAGCGCCCCTTCCAGACCGGCTCGGTCGGCCGGAGCCAGGTCGTCCGCGAAGTCCACGAGCCGGTAGAAAGGGGCTCCACTGCCCGGCGTCCTCGCGGCGGCGCGATGGTGCGGGGCCGGTGGCTCGGGGTCGGTACGTTGCTCCCAGTCCCGCTTCTGCTCCGCCAGGCGGTCGAGTTCCTCGCCGAGTCGGCTGACGCCGAGTACCAGGGCGTCCCGGCGTTCGGTGAGTTTCTCGCCGTACGGCTCCAACGCGGCCTGAGCGGTCAGCCACGCCTGGCTGTCGATATCGGGCGGCAGCGTGCGGTCCGCGAACGGCGCATCGGTAGAAGTCTCGAGGCCGACGACGGCGTGGACGGCGTCAAGCGACGGGCAGTCGGCACCCAGTGCATTCCGCGTGCGTGCCGCCCACTCAGCGACTTGCCGGGAGTAGGCGCCGCTCTCCTCAGCGACCTTCTCACGGCTGCCGTCGAGATGGCCGGCGGCGTCTTCTGCCTCGCCTTCCAGCCGTTCTCGCTCGGCATCAGCCTGGGCTGCCCCGGCCCGGGCCTCGTCCGCCCGTGAGATGAGGTGGGTCACCTCCTGAACCATCCGGGCCCGGTTTCTCGCGACCGACTCGGCGTTTTCCAACTGGTTCTGCCAGGACCGCAGCCCTTCCTGCGCCGTGACCGTGTCCACTCGGGCCACCGACCGGTGCCGTACGGTGCGCGTCTCCCCGTCCGGAGTCGTCAGCTCGGTCTCGGTGGCCTGGGCGAGAACCGTGCGCGGCAGAGCCACCGCCTCGCCGAGATGGCCGGTGGGAAGCCCGGCCTTCTCCGCCTGGGTCAGCAACTCCCGGTGTTCGGTTCCCAGCTCGGCCAGCCGGCTTCCGAGGTGGTCGACGCCTTCGGCCAGCCGCTCCGCCGAGCCCTCCTCCGCGTCGTGGGCGTTGCGCAGGGTGGTGAACGCGGCAACGGCGGCGGTGTGCAGCGCCTCCACCGTGCCGCGGCGCTCTGACAGTTCGCGCAGGCTGCGGTAAGCGTGACTGGCGTGCAGGGCGGCCAGGTCGGTCCTGGCTGCCTGTTCCTCCTCGCGCAGGGTCTCCAGTCGGCCCTCCGACTCCTCCTCCTGCGTCCTCAGGTCGCTCGTCCGCTGTGCGGCGTCTCCGGCCGCCCGGCGCCGCTGAGCGAGGATGCCCAGCTCGTGGCTCACTCTCTTGGCGGAGGTGCGCAGGACCCCGGCCAGGTAGCCGCGGTAACTGGTGAGGAACGTACGCAAGGCCGCGTCGGTGCGTTCCAGGCGGCCGAGTTCCTCCCGTACGGCGTCGAGGTCGTGGAGGTTGCGCGCCACCTTCTCGACCACGTCCTCGTCGAGCCCCGGCAGGGTCTCGCTCAGCAGGGAGACCAGGCCCCCGTGTTCGATCCGGTCGCCGACCGTCGGGCGCCGCAGGCGGTGGAGGAGCTGGGTGAGATTGCGGTAGCGCGTCGCGTCGGTGATGCCGAACAGGTCCCGGGCTACACGTGAGCGGTGCTGGACCGCACGGTCGGTCGTGTTGTCGGAGCCGACGATCTCCTTGAGCCGGTCGACCGGTAGCGGCTTACCGGCCTCGACCAGGTGCAGGTCCTCACCGATCCTCAGCGGGGTGACGAAGAACGTCGGCAGCGCCTTCTGCGTCGACTTCGAGGCGCGGATGGCGGCACCGAGCGTCAGATGGTTGTGACCGCCGTCGTCGGCCGTGCCCCGGAACTCCACCCACAGATACCCGAGACGGTTGGTCTGCTCGAACCCGTCCAGCATCAGCCAGGGAAGTGTGGTGCGGCCGGTGCCGGTCGCGTCCAGTGCCCGGGAGTCGCCGTCCAGAAGATACGGAAGCAGCATCTCCAGGGCCTTGGACTTGCCCGCGCCGTTCTTGCCGCGCAGCAGCAGCCGCCCGTCGCCGAAGGAGAACTCCTGCTCGTCGTACTGCCAGACGTTCTGGATGCCCGCCCGGTGCAGTCGGAAGCGCGCGCCGGTGGTCGTCGCGGGGCCGGAACGCGGCAGCGGAACGAGGCCACGCGCGTCGGTGGTCATAGCGGCAACTCCTCTTGAACGTCAGTGCCTTTGCCGGCTGCGGTGGCCGGGCGCACCATGACTTGGGTGGCGTAGCGAGCCGCTGCTGCCAGCAGCACCCAGCCGTCGCCGCCGGGCCGTGCGTCATGGACATCGGTCACCGTGCGTCCTTCCGACGCCTCTTCGACGTACCCCTCCGGCAGTCCTTTGCCCTCGGCGCGCAGCCGGCCCGCGCGGGCCATCAGCCGCATGCGGACCAGCAGGTCCAGTACGGCCTCTCGCAGGGAGGGAAGGTCTTCCAGGTAGCCGCGTTGCCAGTTGCTGCGCTGCCCGTACTCGGTGATGAGCTCGGCGAGCACCTCGTCCACGAGGCCGTCCGGGACGGCCACCCCGATGATGAGTGTCCCGCCGGTCGCCGGATGCCCCGGTTCTTGCGGCCGAAGGCGTTCCACGAGCCGTTCCGCCAGCAGCAGCGCGGCCTGTGCGACGGTCCCCGTGCCCGGCAGGTGCAGATCCGTGAGTTCTTCCTCGGGGTCCATCAGCGCCACGCCCTCGGCACGGATCTCCATCTCCAGACCAAGAAGTTCGGAGAAAGCCTGGGCCTCCCGGCGCTGCCGGGTGCGCAGCCAGTCACGCTCGGCGTCCGTCAGCTCGTCGAGGTGGACGACGGGTGTCTCGACGAGCATCCGGCGCACGTAGGTGCGTGGTCCGCCGAAGCTCGGGTCCGCTGCCCGCCGGACCAGGTCGGCGCCGTCCCGTGCCTGGGAGAGCGGGCCGGCGACGACCACGCGTGCCAGCTCCCGGTCTATCGTGATCAGGGCTTCTCCGCCCGCCTCCTGCGCAAGTACGGCCACATGGCCCTCGGTCTCGATGAGCACGCCCCAGTCGACGAGCTGGCGCAGAGCCGCGACCAGGGTCCGCTTCCCGGCCGCCCGGCCCGTTTCCTCCAGCTCGATTCCGGCGTCGGCTGCGGCAGCCCTGATATCGGCGACCAGGTGTGACAGGAGCATCTGCTCGGGCGCGGTCACCAGCACGGACAGGGCGAGCGCGAGGCAGGCGTACGTGTGTGGGGTGAACGGGGTGCCGGTGGAGCGCTCCAGCCGATGACCCGAACCCGTCCCCAGCCCCGCCTTGAACAGGCGGGCGTAGGAGCTGTCGACCAGCAGGCGGTAGCCGAGCACCTGCTGGAACCGTTTGCCCAGCCAGTCGGCGTGCCTACGGATCAGCGGGAAGAGGTCGGCGTGGGGGCCGTCCGATGCGATCAGCGGGTGGGCGAGCAGCAGCCGGGCGGCGGTGCGGCGCTCAGCTGCCAGGGCTACGTCGTGAGTCGAGGGGAGGGTCATGACACGCTCGCCTCCGCTTCGCCGCCGACCGCGGCGGAGGTGCGACCGATGTCCAGCTCCAGGTCGTCCAGCAGCAGGTCGCCGTCGGCCGAGTACAGCACCGTTCGCGTGCCCGCCGTCCGGCGCACGGTGAGACGGATACGCAGTTCGGCGTCTTCACTGCTGGCCGAGTTGAGGTCGAACACCGCCGTCCTCTCCCCGTCCGTGCTGACGGGCCTGCTGAGCTGTGCGTTTCCGAGCGCTGTGGCCAGTAGCTCCAAGAGCAGGCCGAGCGCCGCTGACGTGAGGCGTACCTCGGCGAACCGGCCGGACGCGCTGCGCAGTTCGTCCGCCGCCGCTGCTCTGGCCGCTGCCCGCTGCCGTGCGGCCTCCCTCAGCAGCTGCTTCTGCGCGGAGTGGTCCTCCACCGCGGAGGCCCGGCCCCGCTGGGCGCGGCTGCCTCTTTCACGCAGGGCCACCGGTACCTCGACCACCGGACCGGTCCACCAGCTTGTGTAGGCGGGCACCACCTCGTCGGTGGCCGGAGGTATGCCCAGATGGCGGGCGCCGTACAGCCCGAAGGCGGCGACGGCTATGTCGTGCGCGTCCCGCGGCGCCGCTTCGTCGAACCACCGGGCCAGCCGCAGCAGATCCTTGCGCCGGGACATCTCCCCGGTGGCCGACCGCAGCATCCGCTTGGCGTTGGCGAGCAGCGACTGCAACGCGCGCAGAGTGGCATCGCGTAGCTGGTCGACCTGGCTGCCCTGGCCGTCGGTGTTGCTGAACCAGCCGCGCAGGCCCTCCCAGTCCGCGAATTCGCGGCCCCGGCTGCGCTGGATCCGGACGTCCGGTCGGCTTTCGCCCTGCGCCTGCGCCTGCGTCGAGAGCCCGGTGAGCCCCTGGGCGTGGGAGTCCAGCCGGTCCAGCAGAGCCGGGATGTGCGGCCACAGGGTGTCCAACGCCGCCGAAATCCGGGGCGCGCGGAACGCCACGTCCTCCGTGATCGCCTCAACGTAGTCCAGGAGCAGCTCCTTGAAGCCCTGGTACTCGGCGCTGTCCAGGTCGTAGCGGGACAGCACCTGGCCGAGGTAGGCGTAGAAGTCGCGTATGGAGTCCGCGAACTCGGTGAACTGCACGAACAGCGTGCTGATCCGCTCAAGTCCGTCCTGCGGCTCGACGCCGCCCGGCGCGGTCACGAGGTCGGCCAGCTCCCGTAGTCCGCGCTCGACCAGGGCCAGCAGTTCGTTGCTCACCTCGCGGGCGGCGTCGGCCTCGGTCAGGACCCCGTCGGCGTCCCGCTGGATACGTTCGCCCAGTTTCGACAGCTGGTAGCGCGAGCGGGAACGCTGGTACTCGCTGATGCTGGACGCGTTCACCGTGTGGCTGCTGCGGAGCAGGTTTCCCCACTGGACCAGCTGTTCCAGTCGGACTGTGAGGGTGTCGGCGTCGAGTCCTGCGGCGGAAGCACCGGTCTGGCGCAGTTTCGCCATGATGTCCGGGACGGCGAGATCCGCCAGCAGCGTTCCGCAGAAGACCCGCATGATCGCGACGTGCTCCAGCCGCTCGGGCGCGCTGAGGTACGTGTACGCGTTCAGCCGCCGCCGCGCCTCCTCGTCGGCGTCCTGACCTGCACCGGATACTGATGCCCCCATGCCCGTGAGGTTACGCGGCGCAACTAAGCGCCGCCGGTGGGTGGCCGAAAATGCCACGGACGTGTGCCGGCCCGTGGCGATTCCCGGGCAGCGGCCTGTGCGGCATGGGGGGCGTCAGGCGTCCCCGGCTCACCCTGAATGGGCCCTTCGGTTTCTGTGCCGCGTGGCCTCCAGGAGAATGGGGTACGTTCAGGCCGATATCGATGAGGGCGGGAGACGGAAGGAGGCACGCGGTGTCATACGAACCCAAACTCGCCGCGGCTCTTTCCGGCGCGACTCTGCGCCAGCTGTCCCACTGGCGCCGAGCCTCCGGGCCCAAAGGCGCCGTGCTCGTCCCCGAGATCTCCAGCGAGAGGCCGATCCTCTACTCGTTCCGCGACGTTGTCGCACTCCGCATCTGCGTGCAGCTGCGCGAAGAAGCTTCGTTGCAGAAGATCCGCCGTGCGCTGAACACGCTTCGGGAAGACCTCGGGGAGTGGGAGCACCTCTCCTCGTACAAACTCGTCGCGGGCCCGGACACGATCTATCTGGCTGAACCCGACCACGCCGTAGACCTGATCAAGGGGGGCAACGTGGTCATCCACCAGATGGTGGATGTTCTCGCGCCCTTCTATAAGGACGGCCGTAGCATTCCCGCTCTGCTCACCCCCCGTGAGCACGTCGCGGTCGACGAGTCGGTCCGCGGCGGAGAACCGGTCATCCAAGGCACCAGGATCCCAGCCTCAGATGTCGCTGCTCTCGTAAGAGACGGCATCCCGCCGGACCAGATCGGTGAGTTCTACCCAGGCGTGACGGCCGAGGCCGCCCGGGACGCCGCCGACTTCAGCGAGTACGTCGACAGCTATGGCAGCAGCGAGCCCCGGCAGGTTGTCGCTTGAAACTGCTGCTCGACGAGAACGTGCCCCGTCCCATGGCCGAGATCGTGCGCATCCTGCTGAAGGCACATGATGTCGTCCACGTCCACGAGCTCAAGGGCTGGACGGGCACGAAGGACATTGAGCTGTACGCCAAGGCCAAGGCCGACGGCTTCGAGGTCGTCATCACCAACGACACCAAGCAGCTCAGCCGGCCACTCGAAGTGGCGGCCATCGCACAGTCGGGCCTGCATCGCATCGAGTACCGCCAGAACAACAAGCATGGTGGCCTGGTGGGCCTGGGCACGGCGATCGCCACCGTCTGCGCGGCCCTTCCTCACGCCCTGTCCGAACTCGAAGCAGCTGACGGCCAGCGTCTCGTCTCTCTGACGTCGATCGACCCAACCCGGCAGAAGCGCCTCCAGATCACGGACCCGGCCGTCGCCCCGCCGAAGCACTGGCCTGGCCGCGATTCGACCACCAAGTCCTGACGCCTCGATACACGAGGGTTCCCGGCCGGTACCCCATGGAAGTGTTGCCGGGAAATGATCTGGCACCGCCGCCTGCGCTTCGTATCACCAAGACTCACTGCCGAGCTCTTCCTGGAGTTCGGCGATGCGGCGTTGGGTTGCCGCCGCGTTCTTCTGCTGACGGGTCAACTTCGCCTCGGCGGCCGCCAATTCCTGGGCGAGCCTCTCTTGATCAGCTGCCGCCCGCTCACGGATGGTCCCGTCATCGCGATATGCCGGCCCTACCCGCTCACTGCTCACTACGCCGCGACGCTCCCCGCACTCTGGGCAGTCGACGACGCTGCTAGAAACGTAGCTGTGCTCGCGATGCTGAATGTGTGGCACCATATGGTCGCAACGGAGAGTGAGGTCCCAAGTATCGAGATCCTTCTTGCGTTCCTCCCGTGAGGGCCAGGAAGCGAACAACCTTGCGAGCTTCTCCACCTGCTTCGGCCCCATCGGTGGTGGCGGGCAGCAGAAACAGCAGTGCGTTACCCGAGAACCGCTGACGGTCCACCGGGCGTCCCGGCAGTCGACATGCCGCTCCCGGAACTTCTGGTTGGCTTCCTCGTATTCGAGCTTCTCCGCCTCGGACAACTTCAAGAGGGGTGGCCAGCTCCCCAGCTCATCCGTCATGGGCAGTCCGCAACCGCGGCAGGGCTCACCAGCCACGTACTCCGCCCAGCTGAGGCGTGTACCTTCTCGCTCCCACTGCTCATCCCGCTCGTGGCGTCGCCGGTCATCCGCTTCGGCTTCGAGGGCCGAGCGCAGAGCACGCTTGGCGGCTCGTTGCCGCTTCTGCTTCTCCGTGAGCTTGGCCATGGCTTCACCCTTCGCTGCACCGTGTTCTCGTGCACGACTGTGGAATCCATGCTGGCGTGGCCGCCCCGTGTGCCGGCTGCCCGTGTGCCGGATGACGACTTGTGACCGGACCTGGACCGCAAGCGGCCTTCAGACGACTGGTGTCGTCTGGAGCGGACAGCCGGAGGTTCCCGATTTGATACGTGGTCAGGAGCCGCACTGTAGAGAGCACGGACAACAGGGCACACGATGCAAGGGCCAATCTCGCCAGCCCGCGACCTGCCCCGAACCTGTACACGCGGCGCGTCTGTGAAAGTCCCCAGTACTCTGTCCCGTCCCCTTGAGGCGTAGCACCGTGAGTCGTACACCGCTCCTGAGTGCAGGGAACTCTCGTGGAGCGGGGCGCCGGTGAAGGATTTCGGTAGCTTCGAGACCTTCGGTTTACTCGTCCGCTCCCCGGTCCTCTCGTGCTGACCTAGGATCGTTAGCGACCATGCACCCACCGTGATGGTTCGAGGCGGACCGGGTGCGTACACACCTTGGGGAGGCCCCGTATGGCTCGGCCTCTCCGCGACCACCGGCAACCCGGGGCGACAAAAGGGCGCGGGGAAGACGATGAGGGACCAGCACCTGACGAGGGGCGAACTGATCGACGGCCGCTACGAGCTGGCGGAGCTGCTGGGCAGAGGTGGCATGGGCGAGGTGTGGGCGGCGTACGATCAGCGGCTGGACCGGTCTGTGGCGGTGAAACTGCTGACGCCACGGACGGCTGTCTCCAAGATGCCGCGCAGGCTCGATCCGCAGGACCCCGCTGTCGTCCGCTTCACCAGAGAAGCACGACTGATGGCCAAGCTGGAGCATCCGTACGTACCGGTCATCCATGATGCGGGCACCCATCGAGCGAGTCGGCTCTATCTGGTCATGCAGCGCGTGTACGGACACACGCTGGACCGGTTGGTGGCCCAGCGCGGACCCTTTCCCGTGGAGTGGGCCGCCGCGGTGGGCGCCCAGGTGTGCTCCGTGCTGGTCCAGGCTCACGGACGCGGCTTCGTCCACCGGGATCTGACGCCCCGCAACGTGATGCTCACTACAGACGGCACAGTACGCGTCCTCGACTTCGGTATCGCCACCGCCCTGCAACCACCGGACGGGCCACGGTTGACCGACGCGGGCATGGTGGCCGGAACTCCGGGCTTCATCTCTCCAGAGCAAGGCAAGGGGCAGGCGGCCACTCCCCTCAGTGATCTGTACGCACTGGGGTGCGTGCTGTACGAGATACTGGGCGGACGACCGCCGTTCACGGCCGACGAGCCGCTGGCCCTGGTGGTCCAGCACATCGCCGATACTCCAGTACCACTGCAACGGCTGCGTGACGACGCACCAGCCGAACTGTGCGACCTGGTCTCCCGCTTACTTGCGAAGCGCCCGGAGGACCGGCCGGCGGACGCAGCCGAAGTCCGGGAGACCCTCGCGCCCTGGGCCGAGCAGGCGGTGCCGAAGGCCGCCCGCGCCGGAACGCCGAGGCCCGGCAAGGCCACCGCGCGCCTGCCGCACGATGGTAGCGACCTTCCGAACGATCCTCCTTCGGACAAAGCACACGCATCCGTTCCGGAGCAGGCCCCGGCCCCGCTCGCAACTGCACAACCTTCCGTTCGGCCAGCGCAACCGCCATCCACCTCCGGGGCCGGGTCGCCCGCGGAGTCGGCGGACCTGCGCGAGCGCGCGCAACGCCTTGCGGCAGAGGGACGGTTGTCACAGGCACTGGAGCTGCTGGGCAGGGATCTCAACGAGGTGCTGCCCCGTTTCGACTCCTCCCATCCGGAGGTCGTCTCCCGCCGACTGGCCATCCTCCGCTTGCAGTTCGAAGGGCAGGAACTGCAAGCGGCACGCGAGGGCTGCCTGGAGCTCGCGGAAACCCTCGTGTCGACCCGTTCCGCGCCGGACGCGGACCTCGCGGCTTGCCGGGTGATGGCGGCCCGCTGCCTTGGCCGGCTCGGGCACAACTCCGCCGCCCTCCTGGAGCTTCGCGAGGCACTCGATCTCCAGAAGGAGGTGCTTCCCCCGCTGGATCCGGAGGTGTTGGAGACCCGCCGGGACATCGCCACCCTCCTGGCGGGCTCAGGCTCGGCTGGTGAAGCCCTGGAGGCTCTGCGCCACCTCGCCGACGACCAACGGACCGCGCTGCCTCCCGACCATCCCGCCCATGCCGAGGTGGAGCGTCTGGTCAGCCGCCTGGGCAGACTGACCCGCGCGCTCCGCCTCCCGCAGTGACTCGCCGACGCCCCGTCCACAACCAGGAGGGAAAGTATGTGATCTAGGTCAACGAACGAATCGCTCGTCAATATGAGGCACTCCGGTAGGCACCGCCGTCTCGCCGATAGTGATAGTGGAGGATGTCCGCATGCCCGGAACCACCCGTACTTCCGAAGCCTCCGCAATCGTCGCGCCGCCGAAGGAGAATGCTCTCGTCCAGGTACGCGGCCAGAACTGGGTGGTGTCCGGAGTCGAAGCCGCCCCGGCTGGCGACGTCACCGTGGTGCATCTACAGTCCGTTGCCGATGGCCGCTACGGCGACACCCTCTCCGTGATATGGGAGGTCGAGCCGGGGCGCCGCGTCCTCCCCGCGGGCTCCCTTCCCGACGCCTCCACCGGAACGTTCGACCCGCCGGAGCAGCTCGCGGCCTTCCTCGACGCCGTCCGCTGGTCCGCCGTCGCTTCCGCTGACGTGAAGACGCTCCAGGCCCCCTTCCGGTCAGGGGTGGCCATCGAGCCGTACCAGCTGGAACCGGTCGCTCGCGCCGTCGGCTCCCCCCGCGTCAATCTGCTGCTCGCCGATGATGTCGGTCTCGGCAAGACCGTGGAGGCCGGACTGGTCGCCGAGGAGCTGCGGCTGCGCGGCCGGGCCCATCGCGTCATGGTTGTCTGCCCAGCGGGGCTCACCCTCAAGTGGCGCGACGAGATGGCCGACAAGTTCGGCCTCGACTTCACCGTGGTCGACTCTGCCTGCTGCGCTGAACTGCGCCGCACGCACAGCAGCGCCGCCAACCCGTTCCGAGTGTTCCCCTTGACCATCGTCAGCCTCCCCTGGTTGCGCACGCCCAAGGCGCAGCGGCTTATCGACGAGGTGCTACCCCCGGGAGGGTCGACGGAGCTGCCGGGGCGCCCCGGGCGCCGTACCTTCGATCTGCTGATCCTGGACGAGGCACACCATGTCGCCCCGAGCGCGCCCAAGCAGATCTACGCCGTCGACTCCCAGCAGACCAAGCTGATCCGGCGTCTCGCCCCCCACTTCGAGCACCGGCTCTTCCTCTCCGCCACCCCGCACAACGGCTACCAGGAGTCGTACACCGCCCTGCTGGAACTCATCGACAACCAGCGCTTCTTCCGCGGCGGCGAGCCGGACAAGGCCGCCCTCGACGACACCGTCGTACGACGTCTGAAGACCTCCGTGACCGACGAGGAGGGCAACCCCCGCTTCCACGTCCGCGAGTCGAAGGCGCTGCCTGTCGAGTACCCCGACACCGAGCGCGAGATCCACGCCCTCCTCACCCGCTACGCAGAACTGCGCAAGAAGCGGGTCACCCCCGACCGGCGCGGCGGCCGGAAGGCCGTCGACCTGGTCACCCTGCTGCTGAAGAAGCGGCTGTTCTCCTCTCCCGCCGCCTTCGCGCACACCGTCGGCGTCCACCTCGAATCGGTACGCGCCAAGGCGAAGTCAGGCGGAAAAAAAGAGGTTCCGGCCCCGGTCGAGACCCCGCTGTGGATCACGCAGTACGAGGACTACGCCGCCGAGCTCGACGACGAGGAGCTGGCCGAGGCCGAGCACGACGCGATCACCCGCGCCGCCACGGTCACCCCGGGATCTTCCGAGGAAGAGGCCGAGCTGCT
Organism: Streptomyces hebeiensis; assembly: GCF_052983195.1. Lineage (NCBI taxonomy): Bacteria > Bacillati > Actinomycetota > Actinomycetes > Kitasatosporales > Streptomycetaceae > Streptomyces > Streptomyces hebeiensis. The sequence continues at coordinate 3,528,319 of NZ_CM129812.1, read as the reverse complement.
GGAGCGGATGGCCCGCTGGGGCCAGGCCCACCAGGCGTCCCCTGACGCCAAGGCCAAGGAGCTCGTCAAGACCCTCAAGGCCATCTGCCTCACCGGCGGGACCTGGGGGAACGAGCGGGTCGTCGTGTTCACCGAGTACCGCGACACCCAAGACTGGCTGCTGAACCTGCTCCAGCAGGAGGGCCTGGCCCAGGAGGGCCGCGTCCTCACCCTCCACGGCGGGAAGAATGCCGACGAGCGCGAGCAGATCAGGCTCGCCTTCCAGGAACAGCCCACCAGCCCCGAGGGCACGGTACGCATCCTCATCGCCACTGACGCCGCAAGCGAGGGAATCGACCTCCAAGATCATTGTCGACATTTGATCAACTACGACATCCCGTTCAACCCCAACAAGCTCGAACAGCGCATCGGCCGCATCGATCGCTACGGCCAGCGATACAACCCGCAGATCATGCACTTCGTCGGCGCCGCCTGGGACAAAGCCAGGACGGACGTGTACGAGGCCGACCTGGAGTTCCTCGCCCGCATCGCGAGGAAAGTCGCGCAGATGGAGGAGGACCTCGGCGAGGTCAACGCCGTACTCGCCGAGAAGGTACAGCTGCGGATGACGGGCCAGCTCAGCGACTTCGACATCGAGCACGCCCGAGCGAAGAAGATCAAGGGTCGTCCCACGGGCGGCAAGGTGGATGCCGAACAGAACGTCACTGAGCAGGTGCGACGGCTCAGCGCCCAGCTGAAGCAGACGACCGTGGAACTCGGCATCACCCCGGACCGGGTCGCCCGCGTGGTGAACACCGCGCTGAACCTGGCCCGCCAGCAGCCCCTCGTACCGTGCCTCGACGAGAACGCGCCGTCCGAAGACGACTTCCGGCAGGGCCTGTACACCGTGCCGCCGCTTACCGGCTCCTGGGAGCGCGCCACGCGTGGCCTGCCCGACAAGCTGCGCCCCGACGTCCTGCGCCCGGTCACCTTCGATGCGCAGGCAGCCTCGGGACGCCCCGACATCGTGCTGGCTCATCTGAACCATCCGCTCGTCGCCATGTCGACGCGGCTCCTGCGCGCGGCCGTATGGAACGCGGACAACGTCGACCTGCGCCGGATCACGGCCGTCGTCAGCGACGACCCGGCCCTGGAGACCACTTTCGTCGGAGCGTACGCCCGCTTCGTGCTGGTCGGCACGGACGGGCAGCGCCTCCACGAGGAGATCCTGCACGCGGGCGGCTGGCTCGGCGACAACGGCTGGCAGCGACGGCTGCGCGGCGTGGAGGCGGTCGCCTCGATCCTGGACCGTGCGCTCACCGAGGGTCGCCCCGCCAAGGAGCGCCTGCTCCACCGCCTCCAGCAGAGCTGGCCGAAAACGTACGAGGGCCTCACCCAATCCGTCGACGCGCGCGGCAAGGAACGCAAGGCGTCCCTGATGGACCGGCTGGCCGAGCGCCAGGCCGATGAGGAGCAGCGCATCAACGCCACCCTCGACCGTCTCCAGCGCACTCTGCGGAACCGGCTCGGCGAGACCACCTCCGCCACGGCGGCCTCCCCGACGGCCGGGATGGACACGCTCTTCGGCCTGGACGAGCTGAAGGATCCCGACGAACGCCGCCAGCTTGCCGACGACCGCAAACGCTGGCGGGCCCGGCTCGACGGCGTGGAGGACGAACGCGAGCGTGAACTCGCCGCGATCGCCGCCCGCTACCGCGAGCCGCAGGATCATCTCTTCCCTGTCGCCGTCGTCTTCGTCATCCCTGCCAAGGAGGCTTACTGATGACCCCCGCGCCCCGTTCCGGCGGCCGCCGCCCCTCCGCCGCCGCGATCCGTGCGGCCAAGGCGTCCGACGGCAAGCAGCAGCACCTGGACTGGCTGAACCTCGTAGAGGTGTCCGGCCCGTTTCTCACCCTGCCGGTCCTGCTGCGCAGCTGGCCACAGCTGGAAGGTGTGCCCAGCGGGCGCCGCGCCGACATCCGCCTCCACCACGGCATCTGGCAGGACGACCGCAAGGGCGCCGGCCGCCTCGACTGGATCGGCTTCCAGCTGCGCACCCTGCTGGAATGGGACGACGCCCTGCATCTGCGGGAGGGCGCCGGACAGTTCGGCGACGGCGGCGAAAGCCTGGCCGAGGACGACACGCTGCTGGACCGGTTCGTCGTCAGCCCGCCCGGGTCCGACACCACCGTCCGCCCCGACTTCGCGCTCGTCCGCCCCGGAACCGACCCCACCGCCGAACCGGATACTGCTGGCACCGCCCAGCACGTACCGATCCTCGGCCTGGTCCTCCCGCCCGACACCGTGCCGACCCGCCGTATCAGGGACGACTCCTGGGCGGCGAGCGGAGTCGACCGGCTCGCCCACGTCCTGCGCCACCATGGCGTCGAGCTGGGGCTGGTCACCGACGGCCGTTGGTGGTCCCTGGTCTGGGCACCGCCCGGCGGCGTCACGACGAGCGCCACCTTCGACACCATCGCCTGGAACGAGGCGGCCGACCTGGTGGCGGTCCGCGCCTGGGTGTCCCTCCTCCGCCGCGGCCGGTTCTTCGGACGGCCGGCGGACGAACTGCTCCCTGCGCTGCTGCGCGAGAGTCTGGACGGTCAGGAAGACGTCACCGAGGCGCTTGGCATCCAGGTCCGTCAGGCCGTCGAACTCCTGGTGGACTCCATCGGCCGCGCCGAGGCCCGGATGGTCAAACGCGGTGGCAAGGGACTGTCAGGCGTACCGGCGAGCGAGGTCTACCGGGGCGCCGTCGCGGTCATGATGCGCGTCGTCTTCCTCCTCTTCGCCGAGGAACGGGGCCTGCTGCCCGCGGACAACGAGCTGTACGCGGAGGCGTACTCGGCCGGCCGGCTCTACGAAACGCTGGACAAACGCCGCCGCGCGGACGGCGAGGACTCCCTGGACCACACCACCGCCGCCTGGCATCGGCTGATCGCCCTCTTCCATGCCGTCCACGGCGGAGTGGACCACCCGCTGCTCACATTGCCCGCGTACGACGGTTCGATCTTCGACCCGAAGCGCTTTCCCTGGCTGGAGGCGGTGCCGGAGGGCGCAGACGCCACGGACGACGACGCCACGCGGGCCGCAGACGGCCACACCTCCCTCCTCCCGATCGATGACCGCACCGTCCTGCACGTCCTCGACTCGGTGCAGTTCGTCGTCGTCAACAGGGAGCGGCGCCGGCTGACCTTCCGCGCCCTCGACGTCGAGCAAATCGGCTACGTGTACGAGGGCCTCCTCTCGTACGACGGCAAGCGCGCCCAGGACACCGTGCTCGGGCTCATGGGCAAGCCTGGCCTGGAACACGAGGTGAGCCTGACCGAACTGGAGGAATTGGCCGCCCCGTTCGGAGTGGGCGCACGCGCGGTCCTCGGCCAAAAGCCCAACCTCCCGGGCTTGTCGAAGAAGCTGTACGAGCACCTCAAGGACCCCAAGCCGCCGGCAGCGGCGTCGAAGATGGAGAAGCTGCTCGCTCCCGGCGACGACCAGGCGCGGGGCAAGGCCGTCCACCGCCTGCTCGCGGTCACCGAGAACGACCGCGACCTCGCCGAGCGCATCCTTCCCTTCCACGGTCTCCTCCGCGACGACCTGCGCGGCCTGCCGGTGGTGATCCCGGAGGACGGCCTGTACGTCACAGAATCCCGCCTCCGCAAGAACACCGGCACCCACTACACGCCGCGTGTCCTGGCCCAGCAGGTCGCCGTGGGAGCACTGGAGCCACTCGTCTACCGCCCGGGCCCGCTCCAGACGGCGGACGACAAGCAGTGGAAGCTCATCGGCGCAGACGACATCCTGAAGCTCAAGGTCGCCGACATCGCGATGGGGTCGGCCGCCTTCCTGGTCGCCGCCTGTCGCTACCTTGCCGACCGTCTGGTCGACGCCTGGGTCGAGGCGGAGGACGAGGAGGCCCTGGCCTTCCGTGGCAGCCACCGCGACCAGACGGGCGCCATGACGGCGGCGGACGCGGAGAGCGACCCGGTGATGGTCCGCGCCCGGCGCCTGATCATCGAACACTGCCTGTACGGGGTGGACATCAACCCCATGGCAGTGGAGATGGCCAAGCTGTCGCTGTGGCTGATCTCCATGGACCCGGAACGCCCGTTCACGTTTCTGGACGACCGGTTGGTGGCGGGGGACTCGCTGCTTGGGATCGCCAACCTGGAGCAAATCGAGAGCGTGCATCTCGATCCGGCGGCGGGGCGCAAACTCCACCGGGGAACCTTCGAAGAGGGGTGGACCGAGCGGGCGCGCGCTCGTGTCCACGGCGCGGCAGACAACCGGCAGGCCATCGCTGGCATCCACAGCGACTCCATCGCCGACCTCGATGAGAAGCGACGCCTGCTCGCGGCCACCAACGAGCACCTGCAACGCCTGCGGCTGATCGGTGACCTGACGACGGGGGCGGGCCTCGCCTCTGCGGGTGGCGGCGATTCGTTGCAGAGCGCTACCTACATCCAGGCTGCGGAGTTGGCCGGCATGGTCGCCTCTGAATCGGTCCGTGACTCCGACCCCGTGATCCACGATGCTCGGACGCGGGCTCTCAACTGGCTGAGCAAGGACCTCCCCGCGGACGGCTTCGTCCGTCTGCCCGTGCACTGGCCTCTCGTGTTCCCCGAGGTCTTTGAGGCCGAGCAGGGCGGCTTCGACGCGATCATCGGCAACCCTCCTTTCCTCGGAGGCCAGAAACTGACGGGGACTCTGGGTCAGGCATACCGCGAGTACCTCGTGCTTGGGCTGGGGCGTGGGCAGCGGGGTAGCGCGGACCTCGTCGCGTACTTCGAGCTCCGAGCCCACCAGTTGCTGAGCGAGCGCGGTCAGACGGGCCTGATCGCTACCAACACCCTTGCCCAGGGCGACACTCGGGAGGTCGGACTCGACCAACTACTCGACGACGGCATCGAGGTTCGCCGAGCGGTGAAGAGCGCGCGTTGGCCTTCGCGGTCTGCGGCACTGGAGTACTGCGCTGTCTGGACTACCAGGCCGGGGTTGGGCGCTGAGGCCACTCGGGTACTGGACGATGTCGTGGTCCGGGGTATCACTTCGTCGCTTGATCCGCGGTCTCGGGTTTCGGGGCGGCCGTACCGTCTGCTAGCCAACAAGGGCAAGTCGTTCCAGGGAGCCAACGTCCTGGGGAAGGGGTTCGTCCTCACCCCCGAACAGGCCCACGACCTCATCCAACGCGACCCACGCAACAAGGACGTCCTCTTCCCTTACCTCAACGGCGAGGACCTCAACTCCCGCCCAGACTGCTCAGCCAGCCGCTGGGTGATCAACTTCCATGACTGGAGCGAGGAGCGGGCCCGGAGTTACTCGGAAGTTTTTGCCATCGTCGAGAGAGACGTCAAGCCCGAACGACTCAAGAACAACCGCAAGGTGCGACGTGAGAGATGGTGGCAATATGCCGAGCGAGCTCCCAGGCTGTACCAGGCCATCGCAGACATGGACCGTGTTCTGGTGGTAGCGCGGGTGAGCCGAACCGCTGTTGCGACTATGGTTCCCGCAGGTCAGGTACTGAACGAGAAGATCGTGGTGTTCGCGACCGACGATTTCAAATGGCTGGCCTTGCTGAACTCGAACATTCACACCCAATGGGCATGGAAGTATTCAGCGACACTGAAATCTGATTTGCAATACACTCCTTCCGATTGCTTTGAGACATTTCCGATTCCGGAAGAATTCTCCAGCCTGGGGAATCTCGGAGAGGAGCTCAACAAGGGCCGCTCGCTAGCTATGGAGACGCGCCATCTAGGGCTAACCAAGCTTTACAACCTGATTCATGACCCAAACGTGAGGGATGGCGACATCGAAAGCATTCGTCAAATCCATCGGACTATTGATGAAGCGGTCGCTGAAACCTACGGAATCCCTGACGTGAATCTTATTCATGGATTTTACGAAACCCGACAGGGTGTCCGCTACACTATTGCACCGGCATGGTCCGTTGAAGCGCTCGATTTCCTGCTCTCCCTGAATCATGAAATGATGCAGGGAGGAACAAAAGTAGGGAGTAACCGCCAGAAGAAATCTGCACAAAAAGGGGTAGCGCCGGAATCGATTTCGGATGCATTGTTCTGAGTCTTCATTAGAACAAAGTGTCACTCGCGCTCCCCTGGCCTGCATTTTTTGATGCTGTGACCGTTGTGGGGCGCGCGGGAGATTCAGAGCGATGGAATGCGTGATTGAGTTCCAGCACTCTATCCAAAATTTCCGACCGAACGGGAGAAGCGACCGTGAACCGTTCACCTTGCCGTGTCGAGTAGAAGCCGTGTGAGGGATTGAGATCTTGCCAGCCGTACGCTTCCAGTACCGCTTCGTCGATCTCGCGATGCACATGCCTCAACGCGACAATGTCGCTGTCATGGACAGATGCGTCATGGACTAGACTGTACAGTTTTGTCAGGCCCGTCTGTCGCTCCATCATGGTCGCACCACGGAAATTTTCCAATGTCTCGCCCGCACCCTCCATGCGCTCCGTCGCCTGCGGTTGTGGCAACGTTTCATACACATCAGATGGGGTGTACCGAAGATCTCCCTTGAGGCTTGACGCTCGTGCAATCGCCCAGGCGTAGTGGATACCGCTGCTGAGTAGCGCTAGGTGCGCAGTCCGATCAGTTGCAAAGACCACGGTTTGTTCGCTCATGACTTGACCAGTGGGCACGAAGAGCGGCAACCCAGTCTTGCTCACCCGCGCTACCACCAGAACACGGTCAAGCCCCTTGATTGCGCCGACCATGGCAGGTCGCTTTTCTGCATATTGCCACCAATAGTCACGATAGGTCTTGCGGTTGTTCTTGAGTCGTTCGGGCTTGACGTCTCTCTCGACGATGGCAAAAACTTCCGAGTAGCCGATTTTCTCGACATTTCGACCCAATAAGGACGAAAGTTGCGCCATATCAGGCGAGCGGGGAATTTGGAAAGAAGGTGATTCTGGACGGCTCTCGAATAAAATCAGCCAAGCTCTACTCGCCACGTTAGCGGTAGCGCCTCCGGCAGAACAAATCTCTACATGACACTCGACAGGTTCATCGAGGCGCAGCGTGCAGACGGCTATTCGGCCAGCACCATCGGGGCCCGTGTGCGATGCATCAAGGCCATCGCTCGCTTCGCCGGCGTAGCCGTCGAGCTGTTGAAGGTCGATCACGTCATCGCCTACTTCGCAACACGCCCATTGCGTCCGTGGTCGCGTAGAACCTATCTGAACCACCTCCAGGCATTCGGGAAATGGCTCGGGGCTGATCTGATAGCAGGAATACGAAAACCTGCCATTCCGCGATCTACGCCGCATCCGCTACCGGAGGAAGATCTCACCCGGATCATGAGCTACACACAAGGTGTGCCCAAGGTGTGGGTGCTGCTGGGAGCCTTCTGCGGGCTTCGTGCGCACGAAACAGCCAAGCTTGCCCGGGGCGACATCTCTGTCCTCGATGATGGCACAGCAATTCTCCGCGTCACAGGAAAGGGTGGACGCACGGACACTATCCCTGTACCGCCGGTCGTTATGAAGGCACTCGATATGACAGGAAACGGCAGATTCTGGGAAGGTACACGTCCTGAATCAGTCTCCCGTACTGTTGCCGGTATCGCAGCCAAGATCGGCATCCGCATGCGGTACCACCAGCTGAGACACCGATACGGAACGATGGTTTACCGCTCGTCCGGCAGAGATCTGCTCATGACTCAGCGCTTGATGCGCCACGCCTCTCCAGCGACCACAGCCGGGTACGCGGCCATCGGGGACGATCGTGTTCACGTGGTCGTACATGACCTTCCAGGAGCTGACCCTGGCGCATCACGGCCCAAGGGGCGGAAGACAACGAAGCAGTGCCTGTCGTGCCGACAGGAAGCACGAGCCTGAGCGTCCCACCTGGCCGCAATACGAGGAGCCTTTGCAGCCGTCACTGGGGAACGAGAACGCTGTCGCGTGCCTTTGGGGCAAGCAACGCGATCGTCTGCTCCCGCTCACGCCGTACCGCTCAATGCGCTCACGAACCCAACCGCTGATCGCTTGTCCCCTAGTCTGAGTTCCTCAACTCTCAGCGGAGTGTGCTGGGGTGTAGCTGAAAGAGCACGGTCGTCTCTGAGTAGCTCCGGCACTGCGTGCGTAGCGCGTCATACTGGGCTGCCTTCTCTGCCGTGACCCCTCTCTGTCAGTGGACCGCTCTATCGTTGTTCGCGGTTGCCGGTCCGCACCCAGGGAGGGATACGCGCATGCCGTCGTCACCACAGAACGCCCCCGTTCCGGAGCCGGGCGTTCCCCACCCCGTGGACGAGGTCCCGCAGACCTTCCAGTCCCGGACGTCGTACGACGTCCGGGAGGAACTCGGCGGGCTGATCTCGCGGGATCTGCTGGGGCCGTGGGGGGACGAGACCGAGGCGCTGGCGCCGCACAGTGCGGGGCCCCGTGACCGGTACCTCGTCGGGCTTCTAGGGCCCCGGCCCGCGCCGACCGACGCTCCCGTGAAGGTCGCGGCGGGTCAGGCGGAGACCGAGGTCAGCGCTGAGGGGGACGGGCGGGACCCGGAGCTCGCAGAGCGGCTCACCCCGCAGGCCGCCGGACGGCTGTGGGCGTCGTCCATGGGGCTGAGCTTCCTGGTGCCGGCCGATGTGGGCATGCTCAGTGTCATCGCCTCTTGGGGCCGGTACCGGCAGAGCGACAGCAAGACCGACGACGGCAAACCGGTGCGAGCGTGGTCGCGGGAGCCAGTCCGGTACGAGGTGGACATTCCCGTCGACTCGCCGGGCACCGTCCACAAGGTTCTGGAGGGCGTCGACGACAGCGACCCCGACCTTCCCTGCATCCGACTGAGCGTTCACGTACGGGAGCGCCCCGGCACCGTCGACGGCGCGGACAACCTGCGTTTCGTCGACGTATCGCTGATCAATGCGCTGGAGGAGTCCCGCGAACTGCGGGACGGGCAGTGGCTGTTCCAGACGAAGTTGGAAGTCACCTCCTTCGACGGGCAGTCCAGCGTCTTCCTGCCGATCGACGACCCGTTGTCCGACGAGCCCGGCCACATCCTGGAGAACCCCGAGGAACAGCATCTGCGGCTGCTGTACCGGCAGGAGTTGAAACACGCGCACGGGCGGAACGTCGCCGTGCACGCGAGTGTTCTGCCGAAGGGGCGGCGCGCGGTCAGGTTGGAGACGACCTGGCTGCCGGTAAAGGACGTGCCGGCCACGGTCGCGCCGAACACGGCTCGGCAGCCGCTGCTCGCCGGTCTTGAGGTGAGCATGGACAAGCTCGCCGAACTGGCCGTCTGGGAGCGGCGCGACGAGCTGTTGAAGGCCCTGCAGCCGCTGGCCGACGGCTACGACGGCTGGTTGCAACAGCAGGCCGCCAAGGCGGAGTCGCTGTCGGGCGAACTGCGGACCACCGCGCTGCGGGCGGTCGAGGAGGCCCGCGACGCGTGCGGCCGGATCGCCCTCGGCATCGAGCTGCTGCACACCGACCGCGACGCGCTGCGGGCCTTCCGGTTCGCCAACCGGGCCATGGCCATGCAGCGGCGGGCCACGGCGACGGCCGCGCTGCGGGCCGAGGGCGGTGAGAAGCCGCCCACCTACGCTGCGGCCTACGCTGAGGTCGATGCGCGCGGTCCTGTGGCCGCGAGTTGGTACCCCTTCCAGCTGGCGTTCGTGCTGCTCAACCTGTGCTCCCTCACCGCCCCCGCGCACAAGGAGCGCAGGGCGGACAGCACCGCCACGGTTGACCTGCTGTTCTTCCCGACCGGTGGCGGCAAGACGGAGGCGTATCTCGGTCTCACGGCCTACACGTTCGCTATCCGGCGGCTACAGAAGGTCGTCGGGGAGGGCGAGGACGCCCGCGAGGGGCGGGACGGCGTTGCCGTACTGATGCGCTACACGCTGCGGCTGCTGACGGCCCAGCAGTTCCAGCGGGCCTCCGCCCTGGTGTGTGCGACGGAGGTGCTCCGCAGGGAGGACGAGGAGATCTGGGGCCGCAGGCCGTTCCGTATCGGGCTGTGGGTTGGTGCCGGTGTCTCGCCAAACTGGTACGGGGACGCGGCGCAGCAGATCGCCGAGGCCAACGAGTCCGCCTCAGGGCGTCATGCGAACGTCCTCCAGGTGTTGTCCTGCCCATGGTGCGGCGAGGAACTGCGCGCGTGGCGTGACGTGGCACCGGACGACGTACGGCGGCGCGTAATCGTGTACTGCCCGCGTGGGGAGGACGCGGAACCCTGTCCGTTCTCCCGGATGCGGGCGCGGGGTGAGGGGCTGCCGATCCTCACAGTCGACGAGGAGATCTACCGGCTGGTGCCTAGCCTGCTGATCGCGACTGTGGACAAGCTCGCCCAGCTGCCGTGGCGCGGCTATGCGGGCATGTTGTTCGGGCGCGTGAGTGCCTACTGCGATCGGCATGGCTACCGCCACGACGACCTCGACGAGGAGATCGGCTGCGGGTCCCGGCACAACGCCAAGGACCGGCACAAGGCCGTGACCAGCCGACCGATGCCGCGGCGGCTGCGGCCCCCGGATCTCATCATCCAGGACGAGCTGCACCTGATCTCCGGGGCGCTGGGAACCACAGTGGGGCTGTTCGAGTCGGCCGTCGACCAGCTGTGCACCTGGCGGGCGAAGGACTCCCACGGGCAGCTCAGGGACACCGGGCCGAAGATCGTCGCGTCGACAGCCACCACTCGCAATGCCCGTGCGCAGGTGCTTGGCGTGTTCGCCCGGGACCTGGCGATCTTCCCGCCGCAGGTGGTCGACGTCGGCGACACCTTCTTTTCCCAACAGGTCGACGTCACCCGTGACAACCCCGGGAGGCGTTACTACGGCGTCTGCGCGCACGGGGTGCGTATGAAGGCCGCCGAGATCCGTGTCGCAGAGATCCTCCTGCTCGCCGGGCAGCACATGTTCGACCTCTACGGCGCTCCCGCCGATCCGTACATGACGGTGGTCGGGTACTTCAACGCGACCAAGGAACTCGCCGGTATGCGGCGGGTCCTGGACGACGACGTGCCGAGCCGTCTGCGGGCCAACGGACGCCGCCGGGGCATCGCCAACCGTCTGCTGCGCGACACCGACATGCTCAACCTCCAGGAGCTGACCTCCCGTATCTCGTCGGCGGAGATCAGCGCCACCCTCAAGCGGCTGGAGATCGGGTTCAACCCGGAGCACGACACGTCGGTGCGTAAGAAGGCGATTGTCGACGAGCTCAGGGATGCCGGGAGGGCCCGTGAGCCGCGGGTCCTGCCCGCCCCGCTGCACCGCAGGCCGGTCGACCACGTGCTGGCCACGTCGATGCTCCAGGTGGGCGTGGACGTCTCCCGCTTCGGCCTGATGGTCGTCACCGGGCAGCCGAAGAACACCGCCGAATACATTCAGGCGTCCTCCCGTGTCGGACGTCAGGCCGAGCGACCGGGCATCGTGATCACGCTCTACAACTGGGCACGGCCCCGGGATCTTGCCCACTTCGAGGACTTCGAGCACTACCACGCGACGTTCTACCGGCAGGTCGAAGCGCTGTCGGTGACCCCGTTCACGCGGCGGGCGCTCGACCGGGGCACCACCGCCACGTACGTCTCCGCCGTGCGGCAGGCGTGCGACGAGTTCTCCGACAACGTGGACGCGGAGGGGGTGGACCTCGACGACCCTCGGGTGCAGGACGTCGAGCGGCGGCTGCTTGCTCGCGCGGAGGCCGTGGACGGGGACCGGGCGCGCGGCTACCTTGCCGAACGCATAGACGCCCTGCGTGACGCCTGGACGGCCAAGAAGGGTGAGCAGGGCAGGCTCGGCTACCGGGGCCAGACCCGGCAGAAGCAGACGGTGCTGGGCCTGCTGCGCAACGCGGACGGCAGCGGATGGGACGTGCTCACCGTCCCGCAGTCGATGCGCGAGACGGAGAACGAGATCAACATGCTGTTGTCCGCCGACACCGTGCTGTCGGCCCCGGCCGGCAACGCCTGGGAGTTCGGACCACCCGCCGAGAACGGCGACGGCCCAGATACGGCGAGCGGCGACGAACTCGGCGAGGTGCCGGACCCGGACGGGAACGGCGACGACAACGGCACGGCCAGGGGGCGGCGGTCATGAGCAGCGGTGGATACTTCAGGCGGGTGGGGGCGGTACGGCCGAGCCACCTCATGTTCACCGGCGGCGTCGGCGCCCTCGTCGACCTGCCCAACTTCTCCGTCATGGTCAAGGGCCTCGACCATTGGAGTTACGCCGGTGTGCCCGATCCGGTAATCGAGGAGCCCCGGCTCCGCGGGGCCGTCAACCGGGCCCTGCGACGCTACGGCCCGAACCAGGTGGGCGAACTGCGCGCCGCCCCGTGGATCCCCGGCACCGACACAGACCCGAAGGGGAACGCGGCACGGATCGGCGTGCCCGTGACCCCTTTCCCGCAGTGGCTGCGCTGTACGGCGTGCAATGAGCTGGCCTCCCTGGGTTCGGGCAAGTGGGGGTTCGAGAACAACAACGCCCGCCGCCCTGACGAGGCGCGGTTCTACCACGAGACCTGCTACCGGAAGAAGAAGGGCCGCAAGCCCCTCGCCGTGGCCGCCCGCTTCGCGCTCGCCTGCACCAAGGGCCACCTCGACGAGTTCCCGTACACGGAGTTCGTGCACGAGGGCCGCGCCTGCCCCGACACGACGTACCCGACGCTGAGGATGCGCGACAACGGAGGCAACCTCGCGGCCAACGTCTCCCTCGAATGCCTCGTGTGCAAGAAGGCCAAACGCAACATCCGGGACGCGATGGGCGACAAGGGCCGAGAGAACCTGCCCCGCTGCCGTGGCCGGCACCCGCAGTGGGACGGCGTCTACGACACCTGCGACGAGACGCCGTATCTGCTGGTCGTGGGCGCGTCCAACCAGTGGTTCCCCGTGACGCTCAGCGCACTGGCACTGCCCGACACCGGGACCGACTCGCTGCGCAAGCTCGTCGAGGAACGCTGGCCGGATCTGGAGGACTTCGAGGACGAGGCGGAGATCGCCATGTTCGCCAAGAAGTCGAAGCACCACCGCTACCTTCGCGACTACGAGCCGGCACAGGTCTGGCAGGCCATCTCCGCCTACCGCGCGGCCCTGTCGGGTGATGCGGGCGACACCGAGCAGCCGCCGGGCCCTCCGGACCTGCTGACCCCCGAGTGGCAGGTGCTGTCCGCGGCGAAGACCGCCGATCCGACCGAGGACTTCGCGCTCGTGGACGCCTCGCTCAGTGGGCCGCTGTCCACCGTCTTCTCCCAGGTGCGGCAGGTGGAGCGGCTACGCGAGGTGCGGGCCCTCATCGGCTTCACTCGGCTGGACGCCCCCGATCCCGAGGACCCCGGCCTGGTCACCCGCGTCGACCTGGGGCGGCGCGAACGTGACTGGGTGCCAGCCAGCGAGGTGCGTGGCGAGGGGCTGTTTCTGCGGGTGGACGATCACCTGATCGAGCAGTGGGAGCAGCGGGTCGCGTCGAGCGACGCCCTCGCCGCACACGCCGCGGCATTCGGTCGGTTCCGTGAGCACCGCAGGTCGGAACGGATCCAGGACGCCTCCGACCTGATGCAAGGCTGGCCGGGCAGTCGTTACATCGCCCTTCACACGCTCTCCCATCTGCTCATCCGCACCATCGCGATGGAGTGCGGCTACAACTCGGCGAGTCTGGCCGAGCGGATCTACAGCGGCGACGCCGAGGAACGGCGGACCGGAATCCTCATCTACACGGCCGTCCCGGACTCGGAGGGCACGCTCGGCGGGCTGGTCTCCCTCGCCGATCAGGACCCGAGCACCGGTGAGAACCGGCTGGCCAGGATCGTGCGGACGGCGCTGTACAAGGCGGGGCGGTGCTCCTCGGACCCGCTGTGCGGCGAGCGTCTTCCCAAGGCGCCGGAGGACTTCCTGCACGGTGCCGCCTGCCACTCCTGCCTGTTCGTGTCCGAGACGACGTGCGAGCGCGGCAACCGGTTCCTGGACCGGCGGTTCATCACCCACCTGGCAGGCGACCCGAAAACGCTGGCCCTCATCCCGGACTTCGGGTGAGCGGATCGACTCGGTGAGCCGCAGACGCTTCGAGGCGGCGGCAGCGACGGCCGCCGCCTCGCTCGGGCCCACACGGACTAAGGCGCTGGCCACGCTCCTCTCCCAGGGCCGCTCCCCGGCGTACATCCTCGGCAGGCTCCAGACGCCGGCCGCGCTGGAAGCCGTATCGGCGTTGCTGGCGTCGATGACCGAGGACGGCGTTCCCTCGGCGGAGACGGCGGCGTATCTGCGGGGTTACGCAGCGGCCTGGACCCGACAGCGCGAGGACACCGAGGCCCGTGCGGTGTGGAGTGGCCCTTCCACGCCTGGGACACCCAGCCGCGCCACCGCCCAGGTGCTGACGGAGGTGGTCGGCGCCGCAGAGCACCGGCTCGTCGCCGTGACCTACTCGGCCCGCTCGTACGCACCGCTGACCGCAGCGCTGTCCGAGGCCGTGGCCCGGGGCGTCACAGTGGACATCGTCGTGGAGACGCTGGAAGGCGCGGGCGGGCTACTCTCCGGGCGTGAGCCGGCCGATGCCTTCTCCCGCGTACCGGGCCTGCGGCTCTGGCACTGGCCGACTGGTCAACGCCCCACTCCCGGAAGCCGGTTGCACGCGAAACTGGCGGTGGCCGACGACCGGATCCTCTTCCTCTCCAGCGCCAACCTCACTGCGGCCGGCGCCGAGCGCAACATCGAGGCGGGCGTCCTGCTGAACGGTGGCCCCATGCCAGGACGGATGGCGGAACACATAAGGGAGTTGCAGCGCCGAGGGGTTCTCGCACGGTGGCCAGGCACCCGATGAAGTTCCGTCACCGGCGAATCACCGCCATTTGCATGGCCGGTTGACGGCCACTTAGCCCTGAAGGCCGGAACCTGGCCAACAATTGAGCCTCCGGTTTCACATGATGCAGGAGGTCACAAATGGTCGCCGTCGCTCTGGTGCACAGCACCGCGCTGATGACGGAGCGGCTCCCCGAAAAGCCTCCGGCATGGCTGACCCGCGGTGAGCGGACCTTCGCGTATCCGTACAAAGACTGGAGGAAGCCGCGCGTCTGGTGCCTCGCCTTCTTCACGGACCGTCACGCCCGCTATGAGCAGCGCAGGATCATCGGGGTGGGCGGCGTCTTCCCGGGCAGGCGGTCGGGTACCTACGAACGCGCCCTGCTCGCGCGCGACTTCACCGCACTCCGTGTTCCGCTGCCGCTCGTCGACCTTGAGGGCGCGATGGGGGCCAGCCGCCGATTTCTCAAGGACGACGGTCGTTTGTCACCCGCGGCCGGCGACAATCTGCTCGCCGCCATCCGGCACCTGCGGCCGGAACTGAACGAGACGTTGGACGACCTGGAGAACAGCCTGGGTGCCAATCCTCCGACAGGGCGGGAAGGAGAACAGCGAAGCTTTGAGAAGGACGCGCTGGGTACCGTCATGGAGACGTTCGGCGCGGACCGCGATCCACTCGAAGCGTGGCAGCAGCCGCTCGGCGGGGACGATCCTCGCTCCCGGTCCGTCCCCTTCATCGAAGGGATGCCCGCCCTCCGACAGATCGAGGACCAGCAGATCGTCCACGACTACCTTCGCTTTCCTGGCATGGAGGGTGAAGACGCCGTGCAGGTCGGCTGGCGGATCTACCGCCGCAGCTCCGAGTCCCACCATCGGCTGTTCGTGTACAACGCCAACCGCACGAACGCCGAGACCGTCATGGGCGTCGACATGATCTACGTGAACGAGCACGCCCGAAGCGTGGCCATGGTCCAGTACAAGCGGATGCGTCAGAGCGGGCCCGGCTGGGTGTACTGGCACGACGCCACCGGCGAGCGGGAGTTGAAGCGGATGGAGACCGTCGACGACCAGTGCAAGGCCGAGGACGAGTGGGCTCGGACCAGCCAGGAGGGGCCGACGACGCTGGGGGATCCACGCCTGGTCCCCACGCCCAGCATGGTCAAACTGTGCCGAACCACTCCCTTCATGATGAACTCCGCCGCCCTCATCCCCGGCATGTATCTGACGCGGGAGCACTTCCAGGAACTGCTTCAACGCCCCGAGGCCGACGGGCCGTCCGGCGGGACACGCATCGTCGAGGAGTCGGTTCCCCGGTACCTGAACAACACCACCTTCACCACGCTGCTCAGGGACGGATGGATCGGCACGCGCGGCACCGGCTGGGACTACGTCATCGACCTAATACGCGAGAGCCTGTCCGCCAACGGGCCGGGCTCCGTCGTCGTGGGGATGCACCGGAGCGAGGTTCCGCCAGGCAACCGCCGAGTCAACTGACCCGCGCCGCAGGCGGACGGCGATCGAGGCGATCCGGCTGCCCTGGCACGTACGGACCGGTCTCGCGAATCGGAGCCGGTCAGTAAGGTGATCGTAGTCTTCTGGAGGGGGCGCGGATGGCGACGCTGGGGATGCACCGGGACTTCCTGCTGGAGTTCGCGGCGTTGGAGAAACCAGTCCAGAAGCGGGTCTTCGAGGTGTTCGAGAAGTTCGCGGCAGCCACGCACACTGGGCTGCACCTGGAGAAGCTGACTCACCAGAAAGATCCGCGGCTGCGGACCATCCGCATCACCGGCTTCTGGCGCGGCGTCGTCCTCAGGGGCGAGTCGGGCGACAGTTACCTGCTGCTCAAGGTGCTTCCCCATGACAAGGCCAACGACTGGGCCGCCAAGCACCGCGCGTCGGTGAACGAGGCGACGCAAGGCATCGAGATACGCAACGACGTGGCCCTGGAACGGGCCACGGCGGGGCTGCGAGCGCTGGCCGTCGAGGAACCGACCCGCCTGTTCCCCGCCTCCGACTACCCGGACAAGGTGCTGCGCAGCCTCGGTGTGGACGAGGAGATCCTGCCGATCATCCGGCTGATCCCGGACGAGGATCATCTGGAGGCATTGCACAAGGTGCTGCCGGAGCATCAGTACGACGTACTGCTGGGGCTCGCGACCGGCATGAAGCCCGAGGCGATCGACCGGGAACTGGTGCAGGCGTACGCCCGGACCGCTGCGCGGGCCCCCGCGGCCGACGACGGTGACGAGCTGGGCACCGCGATGGCCCGTTCCCGCGGCAGGGTCGCGCTCGTGTCGGGCCCCGTCGAACTGCAGGGAATCCTGGAGCGGCCGTTCGACGCCTGGCGGGTCTTTCTGCACCCGAGCCAGTACCGGGTGGCGTACCACGAGGGCTACGCCGGGCCGGCCCGGGTCACCGGCGGGCCTGGCACGGGCAAGACGGTGGTCGCCCTGCACCGGGCGTACCACCTGGCCCGGCAACTGCCCGAGGAGGCCCCCGACGGATGCGTTCTGCTCACCACCTTCACCAGGGATCTTGCGGCCGAGCTGGAGCGCTGTCTGACGCTGCTGGTCGAGGAGGAGAACGTCCGAGCGAAGATCCGGGTGGTCAACGTCGACGCCCTGGCCAACGAGATCGTCCGGGCGGAGCGCGGCGGCGCCCCACTGAAACTGGTCTCCGACCAGAAGGAGATCACCGCCCGCTGGACGCGCATCGCGCAGCGGTTGGGGATCGACTTCACGGACGTCTTTCTCGACCAGGAGTGGCGTCAGATCGTCCTCGCGCAGGCCCTGACCGAACCGGAGGAGTACCTGAAGGCGCCGCGCACCGGCCGTGGCACCGCGCTCCCGCCGCTGAAACGCCTTCAAGTATGGCGGGCTGTCACCGCGTTCGAGGAGCAATTGCGCCAGGCCGGCGAGTGGACGTTCCTTCAGGTGTGTGCGGAGGCGGCACGTCTCCTGGACGGCCGGGAACAGAGGCCGTACCACCATGTCGTGATCGACGAGGCGCAAGACCTACACCCCGCGCAGTGGCGGTTCCTGCGGGCCCTGGTCGCTCCCGGTCAGGACGATCTGTTCCTCGCTGGTGACACTTACCAGCGGATCTACGGGAACCGGGTGTCGCTGCGCTCGCTCGGCGTCCAGGTCGTCGGCCGCTCGCACCGACTCCGGATCAACTACCGCACCACGCAGGAGATCCTGGCCTGGTCGGCCTCACTGCTGACCGGTGAGGAACCGGACGACATGGACGGCGGGAGCGAGACGCTGGCGGGATACCGCTCCACCATGCACGGAGAGCGGCCGGAGACGGTCAGGTATGCCACAAAGCCTGAGGAGATCGAGGCGCTGGTGGCCCGTGTGCGGGATTGGACCGGCGCAGGGGTGCAGGCGGAGGACATCGGGGTGGCAGTGCGCTACGTCCATCTGGGGCGGGACATCGCCCTGGCCCTGGAGCAGGCCGGACTTGCCGCGTGCCTGCTCGGTGCCGGGCGCAGTGGCGCCGGTGTCCGGATCGGCACTATGCACCGGATGAAGGGGCTGGAGTTCCGTTGCGTCGCCGTCGCCGGGGTGAATGACGGCACCGTGCCGATGAAGTCGGCCGTCACCGCGGTCGAGGTCGACGCCCAGCAGCACCAGGAGGACCTGAACGGCGAGCTGAACCTGCTGTTCGTGGCGTGCACGCGGGCGCGCGAGGCGCTGCGGGTGTCCTGGCACGGGGCGCCGAGCCCGTTCCTGGCGCCGGTCGTCAACCCGCGCCCGTAGTGTTCGTAGATCCCGCACGCCATGGCTGCCGGCCCCATGCATGACGTGCGTGGGGCCAGGAGGGTGTCGTCGCCCCACACCCCACTTGAGGGGGCACGGAGGGTGTCAGGGAGTGCCCGGGTTCTCGTCCACCATACGGCGGGCCTCTGCCAGGGCCGCTGTATGCGCGAACCACTCCAGCACCGCGCAGATCTCCTCGCTGTGCGCGGCGAAGACCTCCACCGCGAAGGACGGGCGAAGGTCCAGTTTCGCCTCGGCCAGGTCGATGCCATCGATCCCGTTCAGGCGGTTCATCAACTCGCGCCGCAGCGGCTCGTCATCGAACGGGGGACGCTTCTTCAGATACTGGAACACGACCTCGACGGTGCCGGAGACTGGGTAGAGAGCCAGGGGCCACAGCTCTCGGGAAGCGGGGGCGTTGCCGAAACGCACTGTGGGGAAGCAACTGGTCTCGCTCGCTCGGCCGTAAGCGAGATGACCGCCCTGCTGCTCCCAGAAGCGCAGGGCGTCCAGGACGCCGTCGACGGTCTCCTCGGTCTGGTTGTCGCGCAGCTGCGTTTCGAACCGGCCGGAAGCTGACAGCTGCTCGTCACCGTCGGCCTGCGGTGACGGCTCGGCCTCATCATCGGCGACGTCCTTGCCAAGCAGGGCCGCCAGGTCGGAGGTCGTCAGCCGGTGGGATCGGCGGGCCCGGCCCGCGTCGTCGAAGGAAACTCCCTCGGCCTCCAGACGGGTTCGCACATCACCGAGGTCCTGGCCATCCGGCCACCTGAAGCCCGCCGAGACGCGGCCGTCCGCCGTCAGCACCCGGTAGGCGCCGTGCAGGCCCACCTTGGACGCCAGATGCTGGCCGACCGGGACGGCGTGGGTGCCGATCAGCGCCGCGACATCACCGTACGTCGTCCACGTCCCGGCCGGCATGGCGAGAAGCGCAGCCCGCAGCTCCTTCCAGCCGGACCACTCGTCGTCCAGCGGGACCGTGCCCGCGACGGGTCCGGGCCACAGCCGTACCACCCGGTCGGCGAGGGCAGCGGCACGATCAAGGATCTCCGCCTTGCCCCAGCGCTCCCGCCCCGCGATCTCCTGGTTCATCCGCAGGGAGCTGAAGTCCAGGATCTCCTGTTTGCGGCGGAACGGATGGTTCGAGAGCTTCGCGTTGTCGGCCGAGAGGGTCAGGTTGCCCAGGGTGTGGACCAGTAGGGCGTGGAGTTCCTCGGGGCCCTGTCCGTCCTCGGTCTCCTCGGCCAGCAGGTCCAGCCACTGGTGTGCGGGTCTCTGCGGCAGCACGTGTTCGACGGTCAGGTGCGCCTTGGCGTAGTCGACTGGTTCGCTGGCTCCGTAGCTCTCCTCCAGTCTGCGCAGCACCTGGAACCGCTGGTTGCTGCGGCCCGCCTTGTAGAAGGGCCGGGTGCGGATCGCCTCGCGGACGGCGTTGTCGTCGGGCCAGACGCGGGCACCCGTCTTGCTCTTCGACAGGAAGCGGCTTACGGCCTCGGCCGGGTCGTCGTCCTTCTCCATCTCCTTGGCCATCTCCATGAACACCCGGTTGCTGCCCGTGGTGGAGTGCCCGGTGAACAGGCGCCGCACCATGTAGCTCTCGGCGTATACCAGTGCGCGGGCGGCCTGGTGCGGTGTGGCTTGCCCGTCGTCCACGCGGTCGAGCAGATGGAGTGCCAGCGGGTAGTGGGTCTGGCCACCCCACCGGGAGAGCCTCTCCAGAACTTCGCGCAGCTCCGGGTCGGGCTCCCGCTCGGGTTCCAGGATCCGCATCAGACGCTCCGCCCGGCGGGCCAGGGAGGCGATCTCGGCCTCCAGGGCCGCTTCGTCGGAACTCAGGGGCTCCAGGCGCTTCTTCTGGTCCCGGTAGATCTCGCTCTGCTTCGCCCGGCTGTTGCCGGCCACCACCAGGTCAAGCCAGACGAGGAGTTCGAGGTTGGCGGGGCCCAGCCGTTCCTGCATGGGCAGCCACAGATTCTGGTAGACAGACTCGCCCCGGGTCGGCAGACACATGAAGAGGTAGTTGCGCAGGAGGTCGCTCTGGCTGAGTCCGACCCCCGTGTTGTTGATCGACTCGAAGATCCGGTAGACGTTGTCGCCCTCCGACGCGGTAATCTCCACGATCGACAGCAGACCGCTCAGCACGGTCTCCACCGCGTCCGTCCACGTCTCACCGGCGTTCTCCTCGCCTTCTGAGAGGGCGCCCAGGAAGAACCGGTAGGCGGCGCCCACGTTGCCGGGGCCGCCCGCCCTGGGTGAGCTCTCGACACAGGCAGTGAAGGCGTCGCGGTCCGCCTGCGTGGGCAGAAGCCGGTAGTGGTCGTCGCCGCTTCGGTATTTGTTGACGAGGACGAGGTCGTGGATGCGCTCGGCCTTCTGCTCCGCGCCGCGTTCCCGGTGGCGGTCGCGCAACGCCGTGAAGGCCAGCATGAGAGTGGTGAGCCGCTGCTGGCCGTCGACTACGAGCCAACGCTGCATGCCGCCGGCGGTGATCCGTCCCGGGGCCAGCACAACGGAGCCGAGGAAGTGCGCCGCGGGGGGCCGTCCTTCCAGGTGCTCCTCGACCAACTCCTGAACATCGTCCCAGAGTTGCCGTAGCTCATCCCGCTGCCAGCTGTAGGTGCGCTGATAGAGCGGCACTTGGTACTGCTTCTCTCCCTGGACGAGCTCGTTGAATGTGGTCTCCTGAGCGTGCACGCGCGTCTTTCCCCCCCGCCGAGTCCCGGACGACCTATTTTCCACTATCGAGGGTGGGAGTGTCTTCGTCCTAGACTGCATCAGTAGCGGTTACGTGTCTCTCGGGAGCCGGGCCTCCCTGCTGCGCAAGGGCTCGCTGCCACACATTTTCGGGCTCGAAGCAGGACTCCGCAAAAGCCACATGACCGGCCGATTTAGCCGTAGAAGGCGCGACTACGTCACTACAGGAGACATGACCTCGACGAACTAACGCGCTGCAGCATTACGGTGCGAGATGTGCGGCGCTCCTGGTCTTCTTCGACCTCGACAACACACTCGTAGACCGGCGGGGAACGCTCGCGGACCGGGCCGCCGAGTTCACTGACCGGCACCGTCTGGCAGACGAGGGTCAGGCATACGTCCTGAGCATGGTGGCAGAGCGGGCCTATCTGTCTACGTTTGACGTGGTCCGCATTCGGTAACGGCTGCCCATGTCCTGTCCTTGAACGCGGAGCTCTTTCCCGAGCGCCAACTTCGGTTGGAAGTAAGCGCCTTCGGCGCCTTCCCCATCGACCAGCACCAGCGCTTTCTCCCAGCCGATCGCCCGCACCTTCCCGGATGCTGGCGCGGGCCAGGCGCCACCTGGTCAAGCCCCCGTTTCTGGCGACACCCCTTGTTCCAGGTAGGCAGTCAGGCCGGCTGCGTGGGCCTGGATCCCGGCGGTGATCCGGCGTACGAGGCGGGGGATGGTGAGCTCTGGCAGCTGCTCGGCGGGGTGAAAGTCGTAGCTGCGGAGCTCGTCGGCTTGCAGCGCGATCTTCTGGCGCTGGTCCGCGCTGAGACGGCCGCCGTCGAAGAGGTAGAGGACCTTGTCTCCCTCCCCTGGATTCGGCGCCCAGTCCACGACGAGCAGGCGGCCGATGTGGGGCTTGATGCCCAGCTCCTCTTCGACTTCGCGCACGCAGGCTTGTCGGGGGGACTCCCCTTGCTCGACGTATCCGCCGGGGATGTCGCGGTAGTCCTTGTACGAGGGTTCGACGAGCAGGACCCGGTCGGCGTCGTCAAAGAAGAGTGCGCCGGCTGCCATGCGCGGGTGGGCCATCTTCGCTTCGTGCTCGTTCTCGCTCACGGGACGGACTCTAACCGGCGACTACGCCGAGTCTGCGTGCCAGGTCTGCGACCGGCTGGGCTGGGCGGCCTCGGGTACCTCGGATCCAGCTGATGACCAGTTCCCGGCTCAGGTAGTGGTGGCGCACCTGCTCGGGGGCAGCCCGTTCGGCGTCCAGAAGGGTGGCTAGGGCTTCGTCGGTCCGATTCCAGGCGCTGAGTGCTCGGGCGACTTCCAGGTTGTGCCTCACGCGGCGTTCCACAGGTAAGCCGCTGGTGTCGATGCGTTGCCCGAGGTCCGCGGCTATCTGAATGTCTCCGAGCTCTCCGGCGGTGGCGACGCAGTGGATGGCCACGTTCGTCGGGCCGAAGGCCGTCCACAGGTGGTTGGCATCGGTGCCCAACCGCTGTGCGGCTTCGTCGGCTTCTCGAAGGAAGGTCTGCGTCGTCGCCCGGTCCTCCGCTCGGGCGGCCGCCATGGCACCGGCGAGGAAGAGGGTGCCGTAGACCGAGAGGTATTCGTCGTTCGCGGTGCCCAAGCCGGGCTGCATCACGGCCGCGGCATCGTTCACCAGCTGGACCGCCGGGGTGAAGCGCCCGGTGGCTAGCAGGCAGTGTGTGACCGCCCGGAAGAGCGAGCCCGTCACCACGCTCTGGCCGCTGTGCTGCGCGGCCGCCAGGCCGCGGTCGGCGGCGATCCATGCCAGCTCCGACTCCCCGACCTTGCCCAGCACCATGGCTGCGCCTTGGTAAGTCAGGGCGAGCAGGGCATGAGCTTCCTCCCTCTTGTGCCCCGAGTACCCGCGGGATGCGGCGAGGGCATCGGCCAGTACGAAGGGAAGGCGTCGTGTGGCGAAGCCGTATCGAGACGCCTGATAGGCGTCGAGGATCTCCCTCACGTTGGCCCGAAGGTCCTCCAAGCCGGGCGGTTCGTCATCGGGCGGAGGCCCCAGCAGGGGCGTGAGCTGCTTGTAGTCCATGAGGGCTTCGCGCAGGGCGGGGACCGTGCGGCGGCCGCTGTCGTTCGACCACTCCATAAGGGTCGGTTCGGCGAGCAGGTCTCCGAGGGAGACGTCGAGGGCCTCGGCGAGTGAGGTGATCACCGAGAGCCGGTCGAGCTCGATCCGATTGTTCTCCGCTTTGCTCAGCCAGTCCGTGGTCCGCCCGACAAGGCCGGCCAGGACTTCTTGGGAAAGGCCGCGCCGGCGCCGGTACCAGGCGACGCGCTCGCCGATGGTCAGGTTCTCTGTCATCCCTCGCATGTCCTGAGCATCACCTCGTGGCCGGAATCGACCCCGGAAGGATTTTCCGGGGTGCTGCGGGGTGCCGTACCTACTGTCGCAGTAGATCGAAAATGCCGCCGGGCAGAGAGGTCAACTCCCTCCGCTTCGGCTGGCTTTGGTGATCAGTCCTGCCTCTCAAATGGAAGCAGGGCGCGGCTGGCTGATACGGACTGGAGGTGCGGAGGGTGCGCAGCACGAAGACGGCGGAGCCATGGATCGAGCAGGGTCTAGGCCCGTTCGGCCCGGCAGCCCTCAAGCCGTACTCAAGAATGCGGTTCGCCACGGACGGCAGTGCCTTGCTGAAGATCTACGTGGGCATCGACCCCGAGGGACGGCGCCAGCGTGAGGTCGAAACGGTCGAGAGCGCTGCCCTGTGGGGTATCTCGGTCCCGGCGGTCCTGGCCACGGGAAACGATGGGGCCGGGTCTTGGACGGCATTCCGAACGGTGGACGGCGCGCCGTGCTCGGTAAGCACGCGCTCAGCGATTGAGGAGTACATCGGTCACGTCGTGGCTGTGAGCGGCAGGCTGCACCGGCCTGCCGCTGGCGCCACTCCCGGCTCCGGCTGGGAAGCACGGCAAGCAAGTGTCGCTTCCTCGCACCAATTCCTGCTCGATCAGCTCTCTTCTCACTGTCGGTCGCTTCCCTGGTGGGCGGCACTGAGTGAGGCCCTCCAACCGATCGATTCCCATCCGGTCGTTCGCCTGCACGGTGATCTCAAGCCCGAGCACCTCCTCATCGACGGTGAGCGCCTGCACGTCCTCGACTGGGAGGCGAGTGCCTGCGGACCAGCCGTACTCGACTACACCGACGTGGCGTTCCACCTCGTACGCGACCTGCTGTACGGGGGTATGCCGCCTGGACGCATCCCGGTCGATCTCCTGACCCGGTTGCCGTTCAGCGGGCCGGTCCTGGCCTGGCGCCTCCTCCTCTGGCTCGATCGCCGTCGGACGAGGGACATCGACCTCATCACCACCCAAGACGTCTATCGACTCGCTGCCGAGGAACAGGCTGCCTCCGCGTACCGGTCGCTTGCTCAGTCGGTCGCGCTCCTCCGCGCTGCTGGCGTCCCTCGCTGAATTCTCCGCTCCACCGCTCGTCCAGGCGTGCTGACGCCTGCGCTCATCCCCTTCTCATCCCCTTCTGCCCATCCCTGAAAGGGAGTTCGTGATGCCTCGTACGAGCACGACCATCGACAATAGTCACATCGTCATCGACACCGGCATGGCCCAGCCGGACGCGACGACCATCGTGGAACGCAAGGGGCTCGGCCATCCGGACACCCTGGCCGACCATCTCGCCGAGCGGTTGTCCCGCGCCTACAGCCGCTACACCGTTCAGCAGTTCGGCGCCGTCCTGCACCACAACTTCGACAAGCTAGCCCTCCTCGGTGGAGCCAGCGAAGTGCGGTACGGGGCCGGCCGGATGACATCGCCGGTGCGTGTCCTGGTCAATGGGAGGGCTGCGCCGTTGTGCGGCGGCGAGTTGATTCCGGTCGAGGACATCGTGGAGGCCGAGGTCCGGGCGTTCTTCGCCGAGCGACTGCCCGAGGTCTCGGCCCACCTCGACATCGTCTTCAACATCACCAGCAATTCGAGCCCCGGTGCCGTCCTCACCGGCAACGGGGTGCCCGACCGCACCCGCTGGTTCAACCCGCGCTCCGTCGAGGATCTCCGCGAGCGGCGGGTACGGCTCTCCAACGACACGTCCCTCGGCACCGGCTGGGCGCCGGAGAGCCCGTTCGAGTCGTTCGTAAGGGAACTGGTGGACCACTTCTCCGGGAAGAGCGAGTTCACGCTCGCCCACGCCTGGTGCGGCTCGGACGTCAAACTCATGGGCTACTGGGACGGAACTCAGGCCGACATCGTGTTGTGCGTCCCCCAGAAGTCGCGTCACGTCGCCAGCCGGGCGGAGTACGTCCGCAACGCGGAGACCGTCCTCGCCGAGTGCCACCGCCTCGCCGGCCTCCGGCTGCCTGGAGCGGAGGCGCGCTTCCGGCTGAATGCTCGCGACGTTCCGGAGAAGGACGAGCTGTACCTCACCTACACCGGCAGTTCGATCGAGTCCGGTGACGAAGGCGTCGTGGGGCGAGGAAACCGGGTCAACGGGCTGATTACACCGTTGCGCCCGATGAACCTTGAGGGCGCCAACGGCAAGAACCCCGTCTACCACGTGGGCAAGTTGTACAACGTCGCCGCGCAGCGCCTCGCCAACCGGCTCCACGAGGCGACCGGTGGGCACGCCGAGGTGCACCTGGTGAGCACGACTGGGCAGCGGCTCGATCAGCCCTGGCGCGTCCTCGTCCGCCTGTCCTCTCCCGACGTCGAGGTGGACAAGGTGCAGGCCCTGGTCACTGAGGCGCTCGGCGAGTTCCCGGCCCTGACGGACGAGCTGGTTTCTGACGGGATCGTGCTGAGCTGATGGTGATGCGGACGCTCGGAGAGGTTCCCGCAGGGTGCAGACAGCGGCTGCTCGCGCACTACGGGCCCGAAGCCCAGGCTTGGCTGGACGCAGCACCAGCCCTGCTGGAACAGGCCGCGGAATGCTGGCAGTTGTCCCTCGGCGACTATCACGACGCCGGACACGCCTCGGTGATTGCGACAGCGACCGCCCTCGACGGGCGTCCGCTGCTCCTCAAGGCATGGGCCGACTCCGCCCGGTATCGCCACGAAGTGAGCGCACTGCGACTGTGGGCGGGCGGACCGACTTCGGACGTCATCGAGGCCGCTGACGACCTGGCGGTGGCTGCCCTGGAGCTGGTGGGAGGGCGCCCTGGTGGCGCGGAGCGGCCAGCGCGCGAGGTTCAGATGGTGGCGGCTGCACTGCAGGGGCTGCACACCCTCGGCCAGCGCCGAAGGCGAGCGAACAGCTTCCCGCTGCTCACCGACTACCTTGGCACGGAGATGCTGCCGCGGATTCGGCGACGGATGGAGGCGCTCGACCTCGACGCATGGCGTCTGCTCGTCGACGCCGCGCTCCCGGCGCTCGCCGGACTGCAGGAAGACCCAGGCAGGATGACTGTCCTGCACGCGGACTTGTATCGGGAGAACGTGCCATTCGACTTGCTGGGGCACCCTCGCCTGCTCGATCCGCTGCCCATGCTGGGCGACGCGGCATTCGACTGGGCCTTCTGGGCCGTCTATTACGACCTCGGGCACGGGACCGACGGGCGGCTGGCCGCTGCCGCCCGCATCTCGCGGATCCCCGTTCCCGTACTCGCGCCGTGGTGCCGAGCGCTGGCCCTCGACGGACTCCTCTACTACCTGGAGGCCGGGGACCCGAGAGCACCGCGGATGGCGGAAGTGCTCGCCGGCCTTTCCGCGTCGACCCCGAGGAGGGGCGTGTGACCACCTACGTCCTCCGCCACGGCCAGACGAACTACAGCAAGCGGTACCTCGTCAACGGCGACCCGTCCCAACCCATCCACCTGACCGAGGAGGGTCGACAATCGCTGAGCCTGGGCTGGTCCACCCTTCCCCTCCACACCGTGCGGACGTGGTTGACCAGCGAGTTCCCGCGTGCCCAGCAGACAGCTTCTCTGCTGATGGGCGTGCCGGCGGCGGAACTGGTCATCGAGCCTCGCCTGAATGAACTCGACTACGGAGAGTTCGAGGGCCGCCCGTTCCTGGAGTACGCGGTCTGGCTGGACGGCCAGGGTCCGAACGAGCGCCCTGCGGGCGGTACCGAGTCCCAGCGCGACGGCATCCGGAGGATGCTCACCGGACTGCTCGCCACCTTGGACCGACCCGGGCCCCGCGTTCTCGTAGGCCACGGCCTTTTGGCCTCCGTGCTCCTCTGGCATCAGAACCGATCTCCGAAAGAGGCCATGCCGCTCTTCTTCCCGGAGGCGCCGTACGTCGAGCCGATCGCCATACCCGACGACGAGCTGCCGAACTGGATCACGGCGCTGATGAGTGATCTCGACAGGGAGGTTCCCGGAGATCGCGCCGACCGCGGTGGCGCGGACATATTCCGGATCGGTGAGGGCTCGGCGGTTGCTACCGTCGATTCCGTATCCCACCAGCCGGATCAAAAGGATCTTCCTCATGCATGATGCCCGCGCCCTGATTGAAATGGGTGCCGAAGCGGTTCGTCGGCTCGCTCGCCGCGGTTACTCTCTGGACCTGTCCGAGCTGGAGTCCCTCCAGTCTCGGCGCAACCAGAACATCCGCTCGGCCGACGAGCTGCGGGCTGAGTCCAAGCGGGTGGCGAGTGAGGTCCAGCAGACGGCCAAGCTGGGCGGCGACATCTCCAAGCTGAAGGAGCGCGCCCGCGAGCTGAAGGACCAGATCCGGGACATCGAGGCCGGGCAGGTGCAGGTCGAGGAACAGCTCCGCGACCTCCTCCTCAGCATCCCGAACCTGCCGGACGACGCGGCCCCGGACGGCGACTCCGAGGACTTCGCGGTCGAGATCCGGCGGGTCGGTACTCCGCCGGCCTTCCCGTTCGAGCCGAAGGACCACGTCGACCTCGGTGAGGCCATCGGCATTCTTGACTTCGCTCGGGCGACGAAGCTGTCCGGCCCGCGCTTCGCGGTCTCGCGCGGCGCCGGAGCAGCGCTGGAGCGTGCCCTGGCCACACTCTTCCTCGACCTGCACACCCGTCGGCACGGGTACGTCGAGCACGCGGTCCCGTACCTGGTCACCCGCAAGACGATGACTGGCACGGGGCAGCTACCGAAGTTCGAGGAGGACCTGTTCAAGACCGGCGTCGCCGACCGCGAGCTGTTCCTGATCCCGACGGCCGAGGTGCCGCTGACCAACCTCTACGCCGACGAGATCATCCCTCCGGCCGAGCTGCCGCTGGCGCTCACCGCGCACACACCGTGCTTCCGGTCCGAAGCCGGGTCGTACGGCCGCGACACCCGGGGCCTGATCCGTCAGCACCAGTTCGCCAAGGTGGAGATCGTCCAGATGGTCGATCCGGCGGACGCGGACGCCACGCTGGAGACGATGGTCGGCCACGCCGAGGCATGCCTGAAGGAACTCGGCCTCGCCTACCGCGTCGTCAAGCTGGCTGCCGGTGACACTGGCTTCTCCGCCCAGCTCACGTACGACATCGAGGTCTGGATTCCGAGCCAGAACACGTACCGAGAGATCTCCTCGGTCTCGAACTTCGGTACCTTCCAGGCCCGCCGGGCCAACATCCGGACTCGTGGCGAGGACGGCAAGCCCAAGCTCGTCGCCACCCTCAACGGCTCCGGTCTGCCTATCGGCCGCACTCTGGCCGCTCTCCTTGAACAGTGCCAGCAGCAGGACGGTTCCATCCTCCTGCCCGAATCTCTCGTCCCGTACCTCGGCTTCCGCCGTATCTCGGTGGACGGAACACCGGAGGCATAACGTGCTCGTCGGCGTCTGCGACTTCCCTGGTAGCTACGCCTTTCCACCCGCCGGCTACGGCGGGATCGAACGATGGCTGTGGGCGGTCGCCACAGGCGCCCGAGCCGCAGGCGCCGACGTACACCTTCTTGGGCCGGGCTGGCTCACGGACCTGGAACACGACTGGGTCCGCAAGCCGGTCCGCCTGGAGGACATCAAGCCCGGAACCCTCGCCGAGCGAGAGCTGCGCGACAGCGGCTACGACCTCCTGATCGTGGGACACGAGTACCCGTCCCTTCCGGCCTGGACCCGCACATGGTGCGAGCTGGATTGCGACGTCGCCACGTTCCAGCACTCGCCGGTCTTCCAGCACACCGACACCGCCTTCGACGGCAAGCGTTCGCGGCTCTACTGCTACTCGCCCGAGATGACCGAGCGCTATGCCAGCCACCGGCCGATACCCGAACTTGCTGTTCACCTGGGCCTCCACGAGGAGGAACCTCCGGCCACCGCCGGAACCGACCTCGTCTGGCTAGGCCGGATCGACGAGGACAAGGCCCCACACATCGCGGTGCGGGCGGCACAGATCCTCGGCCGCCGGATCCGAATTGTCGGCCCGGTCTTCGACAAGCAATATGTGCGCCGCCACGAGGACCTCCTC
This sequence comes from Streptomyces hebeiensis, assembly GCF_052983195.1. NCBI lineage: Bacteria > Bacillati > Actinomycetota > Actinomycetes > Kitasatosporales > Streptomycetaceae > Streptomyces > Streptomyces hebeiensis. The sequence goes on along the minus strand of NZ_CM129812.1, from coordinate 3,498,787 downwards.
GGCGCCGAACACGTGGAGTGGGTCGGGGAACTTGGCGGCACCGCCAAGACGGCCGCGATCGCCGAGGCGTCCGTCTTCGTCTACACGTACGCCCGTGCGTACGTGGAAGCCGGTGCCGCTGTCTTCGGTGAATCCCTTCGCGCCGGCACCCCCATGGCGGCTCTGACCTGGCGGGAAGGGACATGCGCCCAGGCGGCCCTGTGCAACGAGACCGGTGGGGTCGCCGTCGCTGACACGCTGGAGGACGACGAGACGGCAGCGCGAATGCTCGCCGACGAGATCCAGCAGGCGGAAGACCTCGACCACCGCCGGGTCCAGGCCATCGGGATGCAGCGCTTCGACCCGGTCCGCCACTTCCAGGCGATGGCGACGCGATCGTGCTGACCCGCGCGAACCGCGTGCTCGGGGACGACCTGCCCCAGCAGATACCCGGTGTACTGCGTGCTGCGTTAGGCCCCCACTGGGAGTTCACGGTCGACGGCCGTCACATCCAGATCCTCCACCCGAACCGCGGTACCCCCTACAGGTCACCGCGCAGGCCGCCCTCATGGGGGGAGCTACTCGACTCCCTGGAGACTGGCTTCGCGCGAGTTGGGGCCCCACGCGATGCCTGCCTTCCTCTCCGCTGGGGGCGGGAGACCGAACTGACCATCTCCGCGGTCCAGGCACTCGACCCACTCCTCAAAGACGGCCAACTTCGCACGCACCGAAGCGGGTTCCTTCCCCAGCCAGTCGTCCGCTTCACAGGCCAGCGTGATGCCACAGGCCAATTGAAGGACGGCTTCTTGACCTCCTTCGTCAATGTGTCCCGGGTCCAACCCATAGGCAGCCTGGACGAGTACGGCGCCATTCTCGATGGCTGGCTGACAGTTCTTTCCCAACTCGGCTTCCACGCAAGGCACCTGAGTTTCGACGGCGACCTGACCTCGTGGCGCCGGCGTCAGGTCGAGGGCGTCACACTGCGCTTCCGCCATCTGGGCCACACCTTTGGCGACATCGTCCTCCTGGGGAACACCGAACACCCCGGTCGGATGGCCGTAGACCTCGGTAGCGGCCTGGAACGCCTGGCATGGGCTCGCACCCAAGAGCGCTGGCACCAGCTGATCTACGGCAGCTTCGCCGGGACTGCGCCGCCGCCCACGCTGGATGCCATCCGCACGGCCACGCTCCTCCTCGGACACGGGATCACCCCAGCTGCCCGAGGGGCGGGAGGAATCACCCGACGTGTCATAGGCACCATCGACCGAGGTGCCGCACGTCTTGGCGTTGGGGCTCTGGTCCGGGACATGTACGCCTACTGGTCGCTCGTTGGTGCGCTGCGCGCACCGTGGCCAGAGATCGCCCGTGCCATCGAGGAAGAGATGCGTCTGTAGGTGCGAATCCCGTTGCCTGTCAGCCTGATGATCGAGAAGTACGAAGGCGTGCATTCTCCGCCTCCAAGGCGGCCACACGACGTTCGAGCTCTCCTCGTGTTGGCTTTCTCGAAGGCGGAGGCGATGACGGTGTTGGCGGCGAGGATGGCTCGGCGACGAGGCCGATGGGCTCGAACGCGACAATGGCCGATGGGTCCTGCCCACACTCTGGGCACCGCATCTTGGAAGATCCATGGAGCGTGGGCTGGGCGTTCTCCGCGTGGCGTGTGGTTTCGGTGATGTGACCGCAGTAGAGGCGTACCCGCCAGCGCATGATCAGGTGATCAGGTGTCCTGCACGAAAGGATCTCCTGCAGGACTCGTGTCCGAGCCTCCTGATCGCGCGCTGCCATTTCTGGGTCCTCGCGCAGCTGGGCGAAGTGTTGTTCGACTTGCCGTCGTGCTGCCCGGCAGATGGCCTCCAAGTCCTTCTGCCAGCGGTGATCCCGCTGAGTGAGCTGGTAGTCCTCCAACGGCACACCGCGGCTCTCGTATTCGACCTCGCGCACCCGCCGCACGATAGTCCCGACGATGCGGCACCTGGTCCGAAGACTGGTCTTGTTCCCGGGAGGAGCAGACGCGTCCCCGGGACACTCGTGGTTGAACGGGCTGCATCGACATTTGTTCGCGCATGAGGCGGCCATGGAGTTCCGCGACTTCGCGGAACAAGCCTGCGGCTTCCGCGTTTGGCTTCAAGCCGGACTCTCTCAGAGCGGTGACCAAGCCCGCCGTGAGCCACCTGACCGCAGCGTCTCGACTCGCTTCTCGGTTTCTTCGGCGGCGCGCGGATCGGCGCTGGCTTCCGCGCGAGCCAGGTGACCATCAGCAGTTCGCGGACGCTCCGGAGCACGGTGGACCCGGACCACTGCTCCCGTGCACAGGCAGAGTGAACGCGATCCACCCCCGCATACGAGGGTAAATGCGTCCCGCTTCCTTTCAGTTCGCCCGGGGCAGACAGGAAAGCCCAAGAAAGGACTGTTGCGGTCACGTCCGCGGGAGTGGTGTATCGACGGCCACTCGGTGATCTCGTTTGAGACTATGCGGTGAGCTCGGTGGGCAGGGTGGTCTCGTCGGTTTCTGACTCGATCGGGTGGAGGCGGGCCTTGGCCAGCAGGTCGAGGCCCATGTAGCGGCGGGCTTCGGTCCATTCGTCGTTCTGCTCGGCCAGGACCGCTCCGACCAGGCGAATCAGCGCGGTGCGGTCGGGGAAGATTCCGACTACGTCGGTGCGACGCCGGATCTCCTTGTTCAGCCGCTCCTGCGGATTGTTCGACCAGATCTGCCGCCAGATCTCGCGCGGGAAGGCCGTGAACGCAAGCAGGTCGTGCTGAGCGGCGTCCAAGTGGACTGCGGCTTTGGGGAACTTGGTTTCCAATGCGTCCAGGACGTGCCGCATCTGGGCCTGGACGGCGTCGGTGTCGGGCTGTTCGAAGACCGTCCGCAGCAGCGTGGCCACCCACGGCTGGGCCGATTTCGGAACCTGGCTCAGCAAGTTGCGGGCGTAGTGAGTTCGACAGCGCTGCCAGGAAGCACCTGGCAGAACCGCGCCGATGGCATCGACGAGGCCGGAGTGGGCGTCGGAGATCACCATCTGGACGCCGGACAGGCCGCGGGCGATCAGCGAGCGCAGGAAGGCGAGCCAGCCGGCACCGTCCTCGGCCGTGGCGACGTCGATGCCGAGGATCTCGCGGTGGCCGTCGGCATTGACGCCGACCGCGATGAGCGCATGGACGTTGATGATCCGACCGCCCTCGCGGACCTTCTGGGTGAGTGCGTCGACCCAGACGAACGCGTAAGGCCCTTGGTCCAGGGGCCGGTTGCGAAACGCGGCAACCTGCTCGTCCAGGTGCTTGGCCATCGCCGAGACCTGCGACTTCGACAGCTGGGTGACGCCGAGGGATGCGGCGAGCTTCTCGACCCGGCGTGTACTCACGCCGAGCACGTAGGCGGTCGCGACGACCGAGATGAGGGCCTGCTCGGCCCGACGGCGCCGTTCGAGGAGCCAGTGCGGGAAGTAACTGCCCTGGCGCAGCTTGGGAACAGCCAGCTCGACCGTCCCGGCCCTTGTGTCCCACTCACGCGGGCGATATCCGTTGCGGTGGTTGACGCGCTCGTCGCTGACCTGCCCGTATTCAGCGTTGCAGAGGGCATCGGCCTCCGCGGACATGAGCGCGTCGGCGAACGTTTTCACCATCGCGCGCAGCAGATCGGGACTCGCCGCGGCGAGGTTGTCTTCCGCGAGGGCGTGCAGGGGCAGACTGTCGGGTGCGGTCATCGTGCTGATCTCCTTCGAGGCTTCGACACTTCGAAGATCAGCCGGTGGCCGTTCATCTATGCGGGCACCATCCCGATGCCGGAGCAAACCCCCGGATCAGGTCGAACCCGTACACCACTTCCCTGGACGCAACCACTGTTGCCCGGCCGCAAGTCATGTCAACGTACAACGCCCTGCCCGAACACCCACCCCCGAACCCACGGAGGCGCCCCTGTACCCGCACCACCCCAGCGATCCCCTCTGCCCCGACTCGCAGGAGCCGTTGTACTGGGTCACCCCGCGCCACTTGGCCGGTGACGACAGCGCTCTAGCCGAGCAGATCGGGACCACCCTGACCGGCCTCGGCTGGCGCATGTGGCCCACCTCCCGCAACACCTTGCTGTACGTGAGCCCGGACGGGCTGTGCGGCGCCGAGTGGATCCTCTCGGCCTACCCGTTCGAACTCGGCGGACTGCCCGTGGCCTGGCAACTGAGCGCCCGCCCGCGTGCCGACTCCGCCATGACGGAGTGGAACGCCTACTTCACCGCCGGCATCCCGTATGAGGCACTCGCCGACCTCCTCGTGACGATCGACGCTCGCGAGGCACCCGACATCGGCTTCGAAGACCCCGAGACGGTCCTCAACGCACTCGGTGCCCAAGGCTGGGTCCGTGACCCGGACAGCCCCCACACCACCGCTATGGACCCCGGGTTCTCCGCCACCGTCTCCCTGGGGCTGCAGCCGTCACTGGTCCAGGACGCGGATCCACGCCCTGATTTGATGGGGTGGCAGGCGTGGGCGGAACTCGTTCTCGGCGCCCCATATCTGTGGTGCGCCAGCTTCAGCGCCAGCGTCCCCCATGACCTGGTCGCCGCCTTCGCCTCCTCTCTGGCCTCGCCGGCCCTGGTGTCCCGCCGGACCCTGCCCAAGGACGCCGAGGGCCGGCTCATGGTCGTCCGTCGCAGCTGACGACCCGCGTTCCGGCAGTAGCTGCTGTGCCGCTCCCGCCGCCCGCCATTTCCCTGGGCGGACCGACCCCCGAACTCGCCAGATGGCAGAGAAGGAGACCCATATGTTCCGAATCTTCCAGCGACGTGCCCGCGCCGATCGTAGGTTCCGTGATGCGCAGCGTGCGGGCCAAGCGCTGCTGCAGATGCACGCCGAAATGCCCTGGCCCGATACACCCGACTCGGTCGCCACTACCGCTGAGGCTGCGATGGAGGCTGCGAGGGAACCCGACTTCCTACCTCCGGAATTCAAGGCGCCGTCCCGCCAGGACGTCGCCGGGTTCATGATGCGCTGGGACCAGCCGCTCGTCATTGGCGGTGAGGTCCGCGAGTGTTCCGAGTGCGGCGAGTACCGGAACTGGGCTGTCCTCTGCATGCGCGACGACTCGGTGTGGCTGCGATGCCGTGCTGGCCATACGACGAGGGAATTGGGCTTGGACGCGGCCTGGTACAACCGCCATTCCGGTCCGGCCGACCGCTGGCACCCCACCCTTGAGGACGGGCTGCGCCACCTCGGCCACTGAACCCCGAAGCCCACTTGGCCCCGCTTCCCGCCCGGCGCTGGAGAGCCGGCCTGGTCAACCTGTCCGCTCCGCAGATCATCAAGGGGTTCGCATGCGCCTTCGCACCACGACCGTCCTCAGCCTCACGGCCCTTGCCCTGACCGGGTGTTCGACCAGCAGGGCTGATTCCATCGGCCCCACTCCCTCGACGGCCCTCTCGGCGAGCTCAGAGGATGGGAGGGCCTCGGTGTCCGTTCCACTGTCGTCGCCGACTCTGACGAAGCGGCTCCTGGACGAGAGTGATCTGGGTGAGGGCTACGTCGCCAGCCGCAGCGCGCAGAGCGGCACGATGACGTGTCCGTGATCGGCTGTCCGGCGCTCGAGGAGCTCGGTGGCAGCCTCGACTTCTCCCACAGGGCGAAGGTGTCCTTCACCTACGTCGGTGACGAGGGTTCCGAGGTGTCCGAGGAGCTGTACAGCGACACCGAGACGGGCGTGGCCTGGATATTCGAGGCGATGACCTCCTGCCCCACGTACCGAGTCCTCGGCGGCAGTACCTCCGTCACGGTCACGGCTCAGAAGGCGCTTGCCGACCGTTTGGGCGATGAGCAGTGAAGCCAGTGGCTGACGTTCTCCTTTGGCGGGCGCAGCAGCATAGTGAAGCAGACGGCCGTCCGCATCGGGACAGTGGTCGTGGTCGTTTCCGGAAGCCCTGGCTTGGTCGACGCCCACATGGCGAAGGCCGTGGACAAGGGCCAACGCGGGCGCTGACCTCAGCAGTGCGAAGGGGGGCGGTGGCAGGGATGAATCCCTGCCACCGCCCCCCTTCGTCATATCGGTGTGCGGACTACGCCGCTGTCTGTCAGAAGGTGTACGGGGTGAATGGGCGCAGGGGTTCAGCCACCGCATCGACCAGTTGCTGGAACTTCGCTAGCTCGTCCACATTCATGATGTCGATGGCGTGACCGAAGGGCTTCTCGTCGAGCTGGTCCAGGAACGGTTGGAGGAACCGGTCTAGAACCTCGGGTGCTTCGAGCCACCTGAGCCGGTACTTGTAGTAGCGAAATGTCTGCGCGTCAGCCTCACGGATCTCTTCGAGTGTGGCCTCGTGAGCGATGTTGTATTCCTCCTCGGTGATGGGCCTTCCGTCGAGGTGGAACCAGTCACCAGAGCCGTAGTCCTGGTACAGGTCGCACAGCAGGATGACGACTTGGGGGAGGGGATCTTGGGTGGGAATGCGAGGTTCTCCTTGTCAGCGGTTCGTGGGGGTGGGCCATACAAAAGGTCCGGAGAATCCCCGGTTTCGGTAACCGGGGGTGTACGCCTACGATCCGTCGCCCTCCTACCGGGACCGGTCTGTGCGGGATGACGGCGGCGTGTACACCTTCGGGATCCCGGCGCCGGTCTGTGAGGCGGCCTGAGCACGAGCGCTGCGGGCCTGCGCGGCTCGTGCACTCGGACCGGGGGTGTGCCGCTCACTGAGGCGTTGGATGCGCCAGACGAGGACTTCGGCGATCGACTTGGCGTCGTCCAAAGGGCGTTGCTGGGCGGCTTGTTGGAGGACGGTGGCGGGGTCGTGGCCGACGGCTTCGGCGGCGGCGAGGGCGGTGGTGAGGGCTGGCCAGGCGTTCTCGGTGAGGATCTGCTCGGCGTGGGCGGGCAGGACCTCGTGCAGGATGCGGACGTGCTGGTGGACGGTTCCGTCGGTGGGGCGGTGCCGGGCGAGTGCGGCGAGGCTGATGGGGGCGATCTGGTCGTAGGCGGCCTGGAGATGGATGAGCGACTGGCCGGCGGCGGCCACCTGCCGGTCATGGTGGCGCAGGGTGCTACGGCGCTGGGTGGCGAGGACGACGAGGATGGCGGCGTCCAGGAGCATGGCCAGGGCGGTGTGGTCGGCGGGCTGGTAGAGCATGCCCTTCAGAGCGCCGCGCAGGGCGCGAGCGTGCTGGTGGTCGACCTGGGCACGGCTGTGAGCGGCGTGCTCAAAGGCGAGTGCGGCCCGTTGGAGTTCGGCCTTCAGGTGGGCGGGGGCGTGGGCGGGCAGGGCGTAGAGGACTTCGCCGAAGACCGTCAGGTGGGCCTGGGCGATGTCCTCGTCGGCGTGGTCGAGGTGGTGCGGGATGCGCTCCGCGGCGGCGGTGGCCTGGTGCCATGCGTTGGGGCGGCGGTGCCCGACCGGTGAGTCCGCGGGCGCGGCGGGCGCTTCGGTGGCGGCCAGGCGCTGTCGGATCTGGGGAAGGGAGAGGTCAGTCGCGAGTTTGGAGCCGGAGTACCAGACGGGCTCGCCCTCACTGTTGGTGTCGCCGGGCAGGGCGACCTTGTAGCCGGCCAGGACGCCGGAGGGCAGGGTGCGGGTTTCGACCTGGAGGCCGGCGTCGGCGAGCAGGTTGAAGAAGTCGTCCAGGTCCTGGGCGTGGGAGAGCGCGGCGCGCGCGGTGTGCCGCAGCCACTCGCGCGTCGTCATGCCACTGCCTTGCCGCTTGGCCTTCTCCTGCTCGGCGCGGGTGGGGCGCTTCGCGGCCGGGGTGTCGGCGGCTGCTTCGGGGCCACGCGGTACCTGGGTGAGTCCGAAGTCCTTCTCGATCGCCGTGAGTTCGGTCATCGCGTGGTGGTAGTCGTTCCAGTTCCGCGGTGGGCGCAGGTCGCCTCGGACCTTGGTGGCGACGATGTGGATGTGGTCGGCCGCGTGGCGCACAGCGACCCAACGGCAGCCGTCCGGATCACCTTCTGGGGCGATGCCGGTCGCGTGGAGAATGCGGCGGGCGATCGTCGCCCACTCGGCGTCGTTCAGGGCGCGGTCCTGGGGTGCGGCACGCACCGAGCAGTGCCACACATGCCCGTCCGGAGCCTTGTCGCCAGCCTGCTTGACCCGCAGATCCAGGGCCTTGGTGAGCTGGCCGAGGCGTTGCTCGTGTCCGGGGCTGTCCCAGGGGCCGGGGTCGGGGGTGAAGTCGTCCCAGGAGGCGACGATGTGCTGGTTGGTGTGCTCGTTGGCGCGGCCCTTGTCGAAGAGGTAGGCCAGCACGCCGTACGTGTTGCTGCCCGGCTTGACGATGTTTGCGATCACTCAGGCCGCCGCGTTCTGCTCGGCTGCCCGGAAGGCGGCGTCGTCGATCGCCCGGACCGTGTCGTGGGCGGTGGCGAGCAGCCGGTCGGTCCGTTGGAGGATCGCGGCGTCCACAGGGTGGGGATTGCCGTCGGTGTTGAGACGGCGGGCGATCTGGTTGACGTTGTTACCCATCCGGGCGATCTGCGTGCGCAGGGAGACGAGTTCGTCGATCGCGTCGTCGTAGATCGTGCGCACGGGGGCGACGGTGATCTCACCTCGTACGCGGGCCATGGTGGCGTCGGCGATGTAGGTGGCCATGGTCACGTGCTCGGTGTCCGCCGCCGCCTGGATGTCGTGCTTCTCGTGCGGGGCGAAGCGGACGGTGACGGGCTTGGCGCGCCGCGTTTCGAGGTTCGCGCGGCGGTGCGGCGGACGCTGCTTGGCCCCCAACGGGGTGGGGTCCGACGGTTCGCCGACGCCCACCCCCTCCTGCTCCGGCGCGCCCTCGCGCCGGAGCAGCTCCTCCGCCACCCCCGGGGCGGAGGAGTCCGCGATGGACCGGCCCGTGGACGGTCCATCGCCATTGCTTGCTGCGCTGTTGAGGCCGGTAGCCATCTCCTGCTGAGGGATGGGGAGTTCGTGGTGCGAGTCGTGCATCGGAGCGGTCTTCCTCGGGGCTTGGGAGCAGGGGTGGTCTGGTTCTCAGTGCGGGTGGTCGGCAGGCCCGGCCCGCAGGTCGGCTTTGACGCTGCGTACGACTTCTCCAGCGGTGTCGCTGGCGACGCTGTAGCCGTCCTTGCGTACGGCGTCCTCCAACAGGTCACGGGAGAGACGTCCGGTCTCGCGGAGGAGGCGCTGGGCGTAGGTGGTGAGGAGCTCGGGTGTCGCCCGTGCCTTGTGACCCGGGCGATTCGGCTTCGCCCGTGCGGCCTTGCCCGGATCGACGTCCGGCGGTTCCTCGCCCGGCTTCGACTCCGGGCTGACCGCGGTACGGCCGGGCTGTCGTGGGCGGTTTTCGGGCTGAGGGCGAGCTGCCCGATTGGCGGCGTAATCGCCCGTGATCTTTGAAGGCGGGCTGCCGGGAAGCTCTGCCTGCGTCACTGCTGCGGCTTGCGGGCGGGCGATCGTGGATCCGCCCGGAGACCCCGGAGAACCGGGGGAGGAGCCGAGCCAGCGGGCGGGCAGCGGGATGGCGGCCAGGGCGAGGGCCTGTTGGCGGGTGGCGAGCTTGCGCAGCAGCAACTCGTCCTGGCGCTCGTCGCGGTCGACGTCGGCCTGCTCCAGTGCTTGGTGCAGGCGGCGGGTGAGGCGTCGGCCTCGCATCTTGGAACGCCGCTCAGGCGTCATGGTCTCTGCCCGGAGGATCAGGGTGACGGCCCGATCGAGGGCGCGCTCGCGGATGATCCGAGCGGCGTCCGCGTCCCGGTCGGCGATTCCCAGGCGGGCCAGCAGCCGTTCACGTATCTGCCGGGCGAGGACGGCTGCCAGGCTGTGGGAGTCGGCGTGCGGGCTGCGGTTGCGCAGTTCGATGCCCATGGCCAGGTGCCACAGCATGGCTGCCAGGACCGGGCCGACGAAGGCTCGCACGGTTCCGCCCACTGGTCCGGATTCGGCGTAGGCGGGCAGGATCTGCACGCCGGTGATCACCCAGGTGAGCGTGCCCGGCAGCCCGGGCGCCTGCTTCGGACCGTGGAGATTCTGCCGGGCCATCAGAGCGGTGGCAAACAGGCCGAGCTCGGCGGCGGCGAACATCGCGGCGCGCTCGATGGTGCCGCCCATGTCGAGGTAGTCGGCGGCGAAGCGCCAGCTGGTGTCCGCGCTGTAGGCGGTGCAGCCGATCGCGGCGACGGCAGCCACCGGAATCGCGGCGGTGCCACCCCGCTGCCCCTTGTCGGGCTTCCGGGAGCGCTGCCACTGCCATGTTGCGACCGAGGCGAGGACAGCGAGCAGGAGTGCGACTGCCGTGGGCGAGGTGATCCATTGCGCCACGGATGCGGTGGGAGTCTCTTCGGCGCTTGCGGGGACGGTGTTGCCGGACGTCATGCAGGGGTTCTCCAAGGGCTCGCGCGGCCGAGGGCATGCCTGTGCGCGGGCGGAGTGAGGTGGTGGAAGGAGGGAGACGCGGGCTGCCGTCAGGCGGCGGGCGAGGTGCGGCGTCGGTCGGGCCCGGTGAGGATGACCCGCTCGGTCATCTCGGCGAGACGGGAGGCGACGCGGTCGCCGAGTGCGGTGCGCAGCTCGGCGGTGGGGAGGTTGGTGGTGATGAGGGTGGGGAGCATGTGCTCGTACCGGTGGTTGATCAGCCGGTAGGTCAGCTCCTCGGTCCATTCGCTGGTCTTGGCCGCGCCGAGGTCGTCCAGGAGCAGCAGCGGGCAGCGGGCCAGCGTCTGGAGTTCTCGTTCGCCGTCGTGGCCGGCACGGGGGCGGAGCCGTGCGTGGAAGTCGGCAGAGGTGGTGGCCTCCCAGCGCAGGCGGACGCCTCGGGTGAGGAGGGCGCGTACGGCGCCGTACGCCTGGTGGGTCTTGCCGGTGCCGGTGGGACCGGCGATCAGCAGCGACGGGCCCTCGGCGATGCCGGGTCCGGTTGGGCCGGGTCGTCCGGCGCGGGCGGTCTGGTCGGCCCAGGTGGTGATCTGGGGGTGGTCGGCCAGGGCGCGGCGGTAGCGGGCGGGGATGCGGGCGTCGGCGAGTTCCAGGGCGGTGACGGTCTCGGGCGCCGGCTCCTGGGTGGCAGCGGCGGGGTCGATGCCGCGGTTGGCGAGGATCGTGTTGAGCCGGTCGGCGAGCGGGCCGACGCGCTGGGGTGCGCGGGTGAGGGTGGCGGTCAGAGTTCATCTCCGTAGGCGGAGACGACGTCGGTGGGGTTCGTCCATGCCCGGTGGGCTGCGGGCGTGGCGGGGGAGGTGGCGTTCATCACCTCGTGGACGAGGCTGGGCAGGACGCTCGGGGACAGCCCCTTGGCCCGGTGGCGTTCGAGGGCGGCCCGGAGGTGGGCGGGGGCGATGCCCTCGTCGAGCAGTGCGCGCACCTGTTTGCCGAGGTGGTTCAGGAAGGCGTCCGGCGGGCGGTGGTTGCACGCCGCGATGTACTCGCCGAGGAGCTGCTTGGCCGAGACGGTGTCGAGCGCGTGGGCGCTTGCGCCCCCCGAAGGGGTATCTCCTAGATCCATGGTCCTAGGTCCTAGATCCGAGCAGTGAGGGTTCACCGACGGCTCCGGGAGGACTTCATGAGTCTTCATGGAGTCCTCCATGAATCTGTCCTGACCTGCGGTTTCGCATGTGGTGCCCGGATTCGCTGCGGGCTCGCGCATTCCCCTTGTGTCCTCGCGGAGGGCTCCGTGAGACGGCAGTGAGGGCTCCGCGAATTCGGCCTGGGCTGGGCTCGGTGCGACTCCGGCCGGAACCTCGTGATGCGGGCATGCAGGGAGGCGGCTCTTGCTGGGCCGGTTGATCCTCTGATGGAGGCCCCAGGTGACGATGTGCAGGTACCGCTTGTGATCCGGCGCCTTGTAGCGGCAGATCAGCCCGGCGTCGGCGAGCTGCGCGAGGTCCGTTTCGACATCGGACGGGGTGTGCTCCGGGCGCAGGACCCACAACTGTCCGGCGATGATCGCGGCGTGGTCGCGGTGGCGGCCCTGGTCGTCGGCCTGGGTGAGCAGGCCGAGGAAGGTGCGCTCGGCGGTCAGGGAGACGGCGGCCAAGGACTCGGAGACGAAGGCTTCGGGCTTGATGGTGCGGATTCGTGCCAAGTGCGGGGCGGTCCTCACTCGGTGGCCTGTGCGCGGACAGCACGGCTCACCGTCGGTCGGGGCGGGATTCGAGCGGGAGACGTTGGCGCGGACGCGCGCCGGGAAGCGATTGCGCTTCCGGGGGTGTCGTCAACATAGCCACACCCCCGTCGCGCAAGTCCAGCCCTATCCGGCGCAATCTCTCACGGCAGAAAGGCTGCGAGAAACGGGGCTGGGTGGCGGGCGGGAGGAAAACCGTAAGGCACGATCCGCTGTTGACCAAATAGTTGCCCGGACCGCAGAGCCAGAAGCATCACATCGGCAAGCCGTTGACGCGCCGCCGACAGGGAAGCTACAACACAACACCCCACGTCACAGCCCTGATTGATGCACCGCTCCGCGCCGTTCCCGGTCCCTCAGGAACCATTTCGCGGCGAACCGCGCGAGCGCAACATAGCCGACGATCGCCGGTTACCAAAACCGGCGATTGGACCTTTCAATTGGAGTCATGCCCCCACGCTCATTGGAAGTCGGACCCGCTGGAATACAGGCGGCCCGCAATATTGGAATCCTCCGCACCGAACGAGGCTTGTCACAACGGCAGTTGGCTGGCCGCGTGACCGCCCTTGGCCACCCGATGTCTAACACCATGCTGTCCCGTATCGAACGCGCTCAGCGACGCTGTGATGCCGACGACCTCGTCGTGATCGCCGAAGCGCTCCTCGTCTCGCCTCTCGTGCTGCTGCAGACCGACCGCCACGTGACGAGGCTCGCCCAGCGCCGCTGACAGAGCACGCTCCCACCCAGTGAGGACCCGCCCTTCTTGCACCACTCCGACATACCCCCTGCCCTCGTGCGACGCCTTCCTGGCACCGAGGGCGGAGCTCCATTGCCCCGTCTCTACCGCCCCGAGGAAATCGCCGAAGCCCTCGGCTGTTCCGCCTGGTGGGTCAAGGACCGGGCCCGACGCGGACTCATCCCGCACACCCGCGTCGGCCGCGCCTATCGCTTCACCGCCACACACCTCGCCGAGATCGTGCGCCTCAACGAAGAACGCCCGAGGCGATCCGTCAGCAGCGCGTCGGCCAGTCCGGCAGCAACAAGACAACCCGCTGCACGAACGCGTGCCGCCCAGCCTCCTGGGCCGACTACGGCTCCGACGACAGGGCGTCTGCGGGCCCGACCGCCGCGCCGCACCCAGTACGAGACCGTCGCGTAGCGCGCCCACGCTCAGTCACAAGCCAAGAACAGGGAAGGAAGACGGAAGTTGGGTTTCGCGGAGAAGCGCGGAAACTACTGGCGCGGCCGGTACAAGACCGCGCCCGGGAAGCACCTTACGGTGGTCGACGACACCGGCAAGGCGATCCGGTTCGCCACCAAGGGGGAGGCTCAGCGTGCCGCGAGCGAGGCCGAGAACAAGTACCGGCGCGGCGACTGGCGCGACCCGGCACTCGGCCAGGAGACCTTCGGCGAGTACGCGAACCGCTGGTACGAGGCCCAGGACCTGGCCGCCTCGACCATGCAGAACTACAAGCGCCACATTGAGGAGCACCTGCTCCCCGACTTCGAGGACAAGGCGCTCGCCGGCATCCTGCGCACGGACGTCGACCTGTGGGAGAAGAAGGAGAAGGCCGTCTATGCGGCCTCCAGCGTCAAAACCTGGCGCTCGACGCTCCACCTGATCTTCGAGGACGCGATCGACGAGGGTCTGATCACGTCCAACCCGGCTGCCAGACGACGCGGACGCGGCAAGCGCGCCGGCCGCTCCCGCGACCGCGGCCCGGAGAAGGTCGTCACCGACCCGCTTGGAATCCTGCTCACTGCCGAGCGCGCCGCCGTGCTCTCCGGCCGTGACGACGAGTTTGTGGCCGTCGTCCTCAAGGGGTACACCGGCATGCGCTGGGGCGAAATCGTTGGCCTGGAGACGGAGTTCGCCCGCCCCGGGGCCGTCCGCGTCGAGTGGCAACTGTACGAACTCGACACCGGCGAGCTGGTGCGCTGCCCGCCCAAGGACGACAGTTACCGCACCATCGACGCGATGGACTGGCTGTCGGCCCTGGTCGCCGACCATGTCGCCCGCACGAAGCCGAAGCCCTGCCCGTGCCACGGCAAGACCTACGTCTTCCGGGGCCAGGGCACAGCCCGCACCGGCGGCCACCACGGCGCGAAACTCGTCGACGTCGCCCGCCGAGCCGAAGTCTCCACCGGCACGGTATCCAACGTCCTCAACCACCCCGATCGCGTCACCGAAGCCAAGCGGGTCAGGGTGGAACAGGCCATCACAGACCTGGGGTTCGTGCGCGGCGGCGCCGTATCGCAGCACGCAGCCCACTGGCGCCGAAACGGCTTCGCCACCTGGCTGTTCACCCCGGCGGTCTCCGGCTGGTACCCGAAGAAGGCACCGCAGGAAGCCCGCCCCGTACCGCTCCTCGGTGAGCCGTGGCCCGGCGTCCCAGCCCGAGGGCGTGGCGCCAGCGACCGGGCCGACGCCTGCTGGCTCCCGATCGCCAAGGGCCTCACACCCCATGGCCTCCGCCACACCCACCGAACGGTGATGGAGGATCTCGGTACCGAGAGGGTCCTCATGGACGACCGCATGGGCCACATCGACGGCTCCGTTTCGGCGCGCTATGCCCACGTCACCCCCGGGATGCGCACGCGCCTCATGCTCGGATTGACCGAGCACTGGGAGACGGCACTCGACGCCCGCTTGGCGATGAGCCCCACGTCACCAGTACGCGTACTCGGCGATGTCCTACGTGCACGCAGGGAATCACGTGATCCTGTGGAGTCCTAGCGGTGAATACGGCTGTGCCTCTGGCGGTCACCTCCAGAGGCACAGCCGTCTCTGGCGACGCCTTGTGGAGCAGCGTCAACCTCCTGGAAGTCACCTCGCTCCGGAGGTTATGGCAAACGCCCGGTGAGAGGGCCGGCAGACCTGGCTCAATAGGCACATGGAGATTGGCGAGCACTGGGTGTACCGCGCGAGGCCGAAAGACCTGGGCAGCGAGGTCCGCCAAGTGGAGGTCGTACGCGTTGGCGGCCCCGGCAGGTCTGGCTGGGTCCACGTGCGGTTCCTCGAAGGCGATGCCGCTGGCCTGCAGGAGTGGGTCAGTTCCGGCTCCCTCGTAGCACCGTGGGCGGATGTTGATACGTTCCGCGCGGATGACGTGGCGGAGCTGGCTCTGGCGGAGTCCTCTCGCCACGTCCGGGGCAGCACGGATTTCGAAGCCGCCCGCATGATCCTCGGCTTCGTCCGCCCGAAGAACAGGCTGCGCCTGCGCCGAACGGTGGCCGACGCCGGGGTCCTGGAGCTGAGCCGCCTCGATGAGACGGCACCGCTCATCGGCATGGACGCAGCTGAACTCCGCGGCGACGCCATGGTCTACGAGAACCGCCACGGCATGTGCCTGGCTGGGTGGGCGGTCACCGAGCGGGTCGCCCGCCAGGTCGCCGGCCGCCTCGCCGACGAGATCCTTCCGGAGGTGGACCGCAAGCAACAGGGCATCGAGCAGGAGCGTGCCCAGTCCTCCTGGTACTCCTACAGTCGGCGGGACGACCGGAAGCTGGACGCGGAGGCAGCTGTCCTGCGAACCGTCCGGGCCTGGTGCGGCGAAGACAAGGCCGACCGCTACGATGAGTTGGTAGCCCTGCGAGCCGAGGTCATCCGGCTCGGAGAACTCGTCGAGAAAGCGGTCAAGGCCCTACGCGACCGAGGTCACGGTGTCATCGCCTCCACCATTGAGCGCGACCTTGGCGTCCATATCGCCACCCTTGATCCTGACGTGCGTCGATGACGCCGCGCCATGGGTCCAGCTCCGCCATGGGAGGCGCTGGCTGAGCCGGAGGCTTCTCCTTCTCCGGCCGGTCCGGGTGCCACCCGTCGAGGAACGGCCGCAGTTGCTTCTTCGTCGGCTCCGCGTGGAAGTCACGGGCGGCCAGGCCCTGACCGTTGGTAGTGGGGTCGAGTTGATCGGCCTCCGAGTTTCCCCAAGCCGACCACTCACGCAGCCTCTCAGCTTCGGAGGCATCTTCCGACGCGGCGGCGACTTCATCCAGCGCGGCGCAGAACGCCCGGATCTCACCTGCGGCCCGCCACTGTTCCAGGGCCGTGCCGAAGTGTTCGGCTCGTACGGCGTGAACCGCCTTGACCGAAGCCGCACTTACCGCGGCCTCCCACTCCCGCCGCTCGCGCTCCTCCCGCTCCGCCGCCAGCCGCCGACGCTCGGCCTCCTGCCGCTCCCGCTCCTCTCGCAGACGCCGCTGCTCCGTCTCTCGTTCCAGCCGGGCCCGCTCCTGCTCCTCCGCGCGTGCCTTCAACGCCCGGAAGATGGAGCCGATCTGCTCCTCCAACGGCTTCTTGGCAGTGTCAGCCCAATCCTTCTTCCAGCCGTAGCTGTAGCTGTAACCCGAGTTCTCGCTGACCAGCAGCTCCAGTTCGCCGGACGGCTCGGACTTGTGGGCAGGCGTAACCCGCTGCCAGTCGTACGTGCGTCGGCCCGGCTGCTTGGGGACGTACCGGACCTGCTTCTGCCGCTCACGGAAGCCGACCTCGTACGTCCTGCCGTGGACAGTGAGCAGCGGCCTCGGCTGCCTGCGCTTCTTGGACACTGCGATCTCGCCGTACCGCGCGAGTGCCTGATCGGCCAGGAGCCGGATCAGCGCGAGCACCCTCGGCAGGACCTCTTCGGAGATCTCGAAGGCGCTGTGGTCCTTGGCAACCGCGGCGAGCACGTCCTCGACGTCGGTGATCACACGGCTGCGTGCCAGGCGGATCCGATTCCACTCGGTGTCGTCCTCACCAGTCACCCGGAGCAGACCGAGGAAGAAGTCTCCCTTCGCCCGCCCGCTGTACTTCAGGTGGTACCCGTCCGGAGCGCACTGCCGTGCTGCGTCGAACGCCCTGCGATACCGAGCCCGTTCCTCGGCACTAGGGTCCGGGATCCGAAGGAATCGTCCGGCCTTCTGCACCTGCGCGATGAGCGCCGGCCCGACAGCCGCCGGCGACGGGCGCGGAGGTTGCACGGCACGCTTCGATACGGGCTTCGACTCCGTCGGAGGATCGGCATCCTGCCGAGGGCCAGCGGCAACCGGCGTCTCGGCTTCAGACGCCGCCGCGCGAGGCTTGCGTGGAGCCAGTTCCGGACGGTCGGGATGGTGACCGTGCTCCAGATAGAAGCGACCCGCGTCAGTGATCTCCGCCTGCCACCTCCCCTTCTTCCTGGGCATGGTCACCAAGCCCCGGTCCCTGAGCGCGCGAGCCGTGACGGCGAGCTCGGGGCTGTCAGAAGTGACGGGGTCGGTTCCGCCTCCGATGCGGGTGAGGAGCGCGAGCTGCCGGTCATTTAACGGAGACCAAGGGTGCATAGCGATCGTCGTACCGTCTCAGGTCTGCTTGGCACAAGCCGTGCAGTGACTCACTCGCGGCGCGAGGCGTACATCGCGCTAGGAGGCGGCGGAAGGCCACTGCTCGGGAGCCAACCTGGGAGCCGACTCCCGAAGATCACACCCAGTTGGCTCCCAAATGGCTCCCAAAACAGGGTCGAAACGCAAATCAGGCCCGGTACTGATCTCTCAGTACCGGGCCTGACCTGCTGTTTCGACTGTCGGGGTGGCGGGATTTGAACCCACGACCTCTTCGTCCCGAACGAAGCGCGCTGCCAAGCTGCGCTACACCCCGATGTCGCCCTTGTCGCGGCGACATCGATTACTTTAGCCCACCGCAGGCCGGAGACGAAATCCGGATTACGGTGCCCGAGCCCGCCCGGGCACCGGGCTCCGCAGGCGCTGGTCCCCCCGGGCGCAGGGGCCGGGGGGACCAGGCGCCCGGGGGCCGGGGAGCGTCGGCGGGTCAGGCGCGGGCGGTCAGGGTCAGGAGGGTGGCTTCCGGGGGGCAGGCGAAGCGGGCGGGGGTGTAGCGGTTGGTGCCGCAGCCCGCCGAGACGTGGAGGTACGCGGTGTTCCCCTCGGCCCGGTGGGTGGAGAGGCCCTTGACGCGGTCCGTGTCCAGGTCGCAGTTGGTGATCAGCGCTCCGTAGAAGGGGACGCAGATCTGGCCCCCGTGGGTGTGACCGGCCAGTACCAGCGGGTAACCGTCCGCCGTGAAGGCGTCCAGGGTGCGCAGGTAGGGGGCGTGGACGACGGCGACGGAGAAGTCCGCGTCCGCCTCGGGGCCGCCCGCGACCCGCTCGTACCGGTCCCGCTTGATGTGCGGGTCGTCCAGGCCGGTGAACGCGATCTCGCGGCCGTCCAGCTTCAGCCGGCCACGGGTGTTGCTCAGGCCGACCCAGCCCGCCGCGTCGAAGGCGTCCCGCATCGGTTCCCAGGGGTTGTGGACCGCCCCGACGACCGGCGGATTGCCGTTCAGGCCGTGGCGTCCCTGCACCTTCTCCAGGAGGTAGCGGGCGGGGTTGCGGGGCCTGGGCCCGTAGTAGTCGTTCGAACCGAAGACGTAGACCCCCGGGAACTCCATCAGCGGTCCCAGGGCGTCCAGCACCTCCGGTACACCCTCGGGGTCGGACAGGTTGTCGCCCGTGTTCACGACGAAATCGGGGCGCAGGCCGGCCAGCGACTGGAGCCAGCGCCGCTTCTTGTGCTGACCGCTCACCATGTGGATGTCGGAGACCTGGAGGACCCGCAGATCACGCATCCCCTTCGGAAGCACCGGCACGGAAATCCGGCGTAGCCGGAACGATCGTGCTTCGAAACCGACGGCGTAGGCGAGGCCGGCCGCGCCGACTGCCGAGATTCCCAGAGGTACTGCGTAGCGTGCGCGCATGCGCCCATCGTCGCAGACGCCGTACCGGTGTGAAATCCGTGGGCGGCCACCTCGGCACACCTGCCACACTGACCGCATGACCAGCCTTAAGTCCAAGCTGAAGGAAGACCTCACCGAGGCCATCAGGGCGCGTGACGAGCTGCGCTCCGCCACGCTCCGGCTGACCCTCTCCGCGATCACCAAGGAGGAGGTCGCGGGCACGTCGGCGCGCGAGCTCTCCGACGACGAGGTGCGCCAGGTGATCGCCCGGGAGGCGAAGAAGCGCCGGGAGGCGGCGGAGGCGTTCACGCAGGGTGGCCGCGCCGAGCAGGCCGAGCGGGAGAAGGCGGAGAGCGCCGTTCTCGACGCGTACCTGCCCCAGCAGCTGAGCGACGAGGAACTGGCCGCGATCGTGGCGCAGGCCGTGGCGGAGGCGAAGTCCGCGGGGGCCGAGGGGCCGCGGGCCATGGGTGCCGTGATGAAGATCGTCAGCCCGAAGGTCGCGGGGCTGGCCGAGGGGGGCCGCGTCGCCGCCCTGGTGAAGAAGTCCCTCGCCGCCGGATGATCATGACCCCTGTCCTCGGCTGATACCCCTTCTCGGCTGACACCTCTTCTCGGGTGACGTCGGCCGGCCTGCGGCTTCTGTCCGCGGGCGCTCAGGACTCGTACCCGTACCCGTACGAAAGCGCCCGGCCGGTGACCAAGAAGTGTCACCGGCCGGGCGTCTTCGTTCAGGAATCGCCTTCGTTCAGGCGTCTCCTATGGATGGCCTACGGGAAGTTTCCGCCGCCGTCGTCGGGGCCTCCGGGCCACCCGGGCCAGCCGTTCCCGCCGTTCCTGCCGTTTCCGTTCCCGCCGTTTCCGTTCCCGCCGTTCTGGTTGCCGCCTTCGACGGGCGGCGGCCACGGGCTGCCGTCCTGATTGCCGTCGCCCGGCTTGTCGTCCGGCTTGTCGTTGCCCCGGCCCGGGTCCTGGTTGTTCCCGCCGTCGTCCGGCTTGTCCTGGTCGCCGCCCTTCGGCCCGTCCGGGATGTTGACCGTCGTGAAGCTGGGCGCCTCCTTGCCGTCCAGCGCGCCCGTGACCGCGTCCTTCCAGATCGGTCCCGGCACCGCGCCACCGAAGACCAGGTCGTGGTAGACGCCGCCGATGGTGATGTCCGTCATCTCCACCTGCTGCGACGGGCTGCCGACCCACACCGCGCCGGACATGTTCGGGGTGTAGCCCACGAACCACGCGTTCTTGCGGCCGTCGGTCGTACCCGTCTTGCCCGCGTTGTCCCGGCTCGTCAGGCCGGCCGTCTTACCGGTACCCGAGTCCGTCACGCCCATCAGCAGGGTGTTGATCGTGTTCGCCGTGTTCTCCGACATGGCCCGGCTGCAGCTCGTCTTCGGCACCTTCAGGCTCTCGCCCGTCGCCGTCTTGATCGAGGAGAGGGCGATCGGCGTGCAGTAGGTGCCCTGGTTCGCGAAGGCCGCGTACGCGCTGGCCATCCGCAGCGGCGAGATGCCCTGCGAGCCCAGCGTCAGAGCCGACGGCGACTCGGGAAGCTTCTTCCCGTCACCCTGGACCACGCCGAGCTTCGCGATCGACTCCGTCACCGGGCACATGCCGATCTGCCCGATCATCTGCACGAAGTAGGTGTTGACCGAAAGGGCCATCGCCTCCTTCAGGTCGTACGGACCGACCTCGGACTCGTTCTCGTTCTCCGCCGTGTCGTTGTCCGTGTTGACCCACGGCCTGCCGCTGCACGTCTGGATCGAGGCCGGGTACGGCATCTTGTACGGCGACGGGTACGACTGCGTCGCCGGTACGCCACGCTCGATGGCCGCCGTGGCCAGGAACGGCTTGAAGGTGGATCCCGTCGGGAAGCCGAAGTTCGAGCCGCCCATGTCGTGGTCGACCGACAGGTTGATCTCGGTCTCGTTCTTGCCGTAGCCGTACGGCCTGGACTGGCCCATCCCCAGGATCTTGCCGCTGCCGGGCTCGACCAGGGTCACCGCCGTGGCGACCGAGTCGCTCTGGTTCACATGGTTCTTGATCGACTGCTGGACCGACTCCTGCGCCTGCGGGTCCATGGTCGTACGGATCGTCAGGCCGCCCTGGTTCCAGAGCTTCGCCCGCTCCTCCCGGGTCTTGCCGAAGACCGGGTCGGTGAGGAACACCTTCCGCACGTAGTCGCAGAAGAAACCGGCCCCGCTGACCGCGGTGATGCAGCCGCTCTTCGGGCGGGTCACCTTGAGCTTGATCGGGGTGGCCTTGGCCCGGTCGGCCTCCGCCTGCGAGATGTCGCCGACGGCGGCCATCCGCTGGAGGACGGTGTTGCGCCGCTTGGCGGCCTCCTGCTCGTCGTTCACCGGGTCGTAGCGGCTCGGCGACTGGACCAGGCCGGCCAGCATCGCCGACTCCTCCAGGCTCAGGTCCTTGGCCGGCTTGGAGAAGTAGCGCTGGGCCGCGGCCTCGATGCCGTACGCCTGCTGGCCGAAGAACGTGATGTTCAGGTAGTTCTCGAGGATCTTCTTCTTGCCCAGCTCCTCCTCGACCTGAATCGCGTACTTCAGCTCCTGGATCTTCCGGCCCAGGGTCTGCTGGGTGGCCTGCGCGACCTTGGTGGGGTCGTCCCCGGCCTCCTCCACGAACACGTTCTTCACATACTGCTGGGTCAGGGTCGAGGCGCCCTGCGCGACGCCGCCCGACTGCGCGTTGCGGTTGACCGCGCGCAGCACGCCCTTGAGGTCGATCGCCCCGTGCTCGTAGAAGCGCGAATCCTCGATCGCGACGATCGCCTTCTGCATGTACGGGGAGATGTCCTCGATCGGGACGACGGTCCGGTCACGGGAGTAGACCGTGGCGATACGGCCGCCCTCGGAGTCCAGGATGGTGGTGCGCTGGCTCAGGGGCGGGGTCTTGAGGTTGGCGGGGATCTCGTCGAAGCCTTCGACCGTCCCCTTGGCGGCGAGCCCCAGTGCTCCGAAGCCGGGCAGGGCGATTCCGGCGAGCACGGCTCCCGCGAGCACGCTGACACCGAGGAACTTGGCGGCCTGCTGGGTCCCGGACAGACCCCCGCCCGAACGCGTCTTTGGCATGGACGAAGCCTACGTTCTCAATCGCCGGACAGGCGTCAATGCTCTGGCCTAAGCTGCCCCCAACTGTCACAGCAGTGCGGTCGTGTATCAAGCATCTGCAAGCTTTCACCGGTTCTCACCAGCCGTCATCACAGATCTATGACATCTCTGGTGAACAATTCCGATGAGCCTGAACTGCGGGACATTGCTGCCCGAGTCCTCCCCGCGTGTCATGGAACATTCCCTTTTGGGGTAACCGAAATCTCCGGCTCTGTCGGGTTGGCGAGTTATGCCCCTGGGTCACTCCCCTGGGTGATCTGCCGCGTACCCATAGTCCGTTCGGGCCATTCAAGATTGGGCCCGACGGGGGTGTTGCGCTGTGCCCACCTTCCGTAACGTCCTCAACTGGCAACGGTGAATATGCCGGTGCCGCCGTGGGGGAGCCTCAATTCGGGAGAGGACGGCGCCAGCATGGGCTGGGTAACCGACTGGAGTGCGCAGGCTGCCTGCCGCACTACCGATCCGGACGAACTGTTCGTTCAAGGTGCGGCGCAGAACAGGGCCAAGGCGGTGTGCACCGGATGCCCGGTGCGGACCGAGTGCCTGGCCGACGCGCTCGACAACCGCGTCGAGTTCGGTGTCTGGGGCGGAATGACGGAGCGCGAGCGCCGGGCGCTGCTGCGCAGGCGGCCGACCGTCACCTCGTGGCGACGGCTGCTCGAGACCGCTCGTACGGAGTACGAGCGCAGCGCGGGTCTGCTGCCGGTGGGCTTGGAGGATGACGAGACGTACGAGACCTACGCGGCGGTGGGGTAGGCCGGCCGCCGCCGACAAGGACCGCGGCCAAGCCCCGGGCAGCCGGCTGATCCGTACGAGCGACCTGCTTGCGCGGGTGACCTGTTCGTACGGCCGGCTGGTGCGGCGGGCGGCGAGCGTCGGCGGGCTGCGGTGCGGCCCGCGTGGTCCGTTCCGTACGTGCGGGCCGTGGTGTGTACGGACGGTCGCGCTGTACGGGCCAGGCGCGTGCGGGCCAGGCGCGTGCGGGCCATGCGTGTACGGGCTGTCCCGCGTAAGCCGCGCGAGCGACGGACGCTGGACGCCGAGTGCCTGTGCCCTGCACAGGGCGGGTGTCCGCCGGGTGCTTGAACAGCGGTGTGGTCGGTCTGCCCAGGGCGGGCGGCAGTGCTCGGTTCGGTGCGCCTCGATCCCCAAGGCGCGTCGGGCCATGTGCGCGGTGCCGTCCGCCGCGGGCACCGAGCGGGACAGTCGTGCGCCTTCCGCGCCGTCCGCAATCGGAGTCTTGCGCGTGCTCGTACGCAACGTGTGTGGTCGTACGCAACGCACGCGGTACGTCACGGCCGTCGCGGCTCGATCAGCCGCACCGGCCACTGGTCACCGGCGACTGCCGTGGCTCAGGTCGCAGCCCGACCGGCCGCGAGACGGTCGCCGATCGCCCTCAGCCCGGCGAGGTCATGAACGTCGCCGGGCAGGGCGCCCACCTCGGCCACGGGCACCTCGGGATGCAGAGCGGTGAAACGATCGCGCGTGCGCTCCTCGCGCGCGAGTACCTGCATGCGCTCGGCGTGCAGCCGCAGCAGACCCGCAGTCAGCTGTTCCACCGTGGTGGCGGAGGCAGCGGACGTCGGCGCGGACATGGACGCGGGCGCGCGCGTAGAACCCGTCGCAGACGGATCGGACGGCTCCGGTGGATCTGTTGACTCGGACGACTCGGACGGCTGGGAGGGCTCGGACGACGTGGTGGCTCCGGCGGATGCGGGGGCTTGGGGGGCCTCATGCGCCTCGAACGCTGCGGGGGAGGAGCTGTCCGGGGCATCGGCGCCACGATCAACAGCTTTCCCGCCTCGTTGATCCACAATGCGCCCCTCTTCAAGATTTTCTGCCGCGGCGCGCGCCCGCTCGGCCGACAGGCGCGCGGCGCCGCTGCCATGGACGCGGTTGAGCACCAGACCGGCCAGGGGCATCCCCTCGGCGGCCAGCCGTTCCACGAAGTACGCGGCCTCCCGCAGTGCGTCCCGCTCCGGCGCCGCGACCACCAGGAACGCCGTACCCGGCGCCTGGAGCAGCCGGTACGTGGCGTCCGCGCGTGTGCGAAACCCGCCGAACATCGTGTCCATCGCCGCCACGAACGTCTGGACGTCCCGTAGGAACTGACCGCCCAGCAGCTTGCCGAGCGTCCCGGTCATCATCGACATGCCGACGTTCAGGAACTTCATCCCGGCCCGGCCGCCCACCTTCGCCGGAGCCATCAGCACCCTGATGAACTTCCCGTCGAGGAAGGAACCGAGCCGCTTCGGCGCGTCCAGGAAGTCCAGCGCGGAGCGCGACGGGGGAGTGTCGACGACGATCAGGTCCCAGCCGTCGCGGGCCCGCAGCTGCCCGAGCTTCTCCATCGCCATGTACTCCTGCGTACCGGCGAAACCGGCCGACAAGGACTGGTAGAAGGGGTTCTCCAGGATGGCGCGGGCCCGGTCCTTGTCCGCGTGGGCCTCGACGATCTCGTCGAAGGTCCGCTTCATGTCGAGCATCATGGCGTGCAGTTCGCCGCTGCCCTCGACGCCCTTGACCTGGCGCGGTGTGTTGTCGAGCGAGTCGATCCCCATGGACTGGGCCAGTCGGCGGGCGGGGTCGATGGTCAGGACGACCACTTTCCGGCCACGCTCCGCCGCCCGCAGTCCGAGGGCCGCCGCGGTCGTCGTCTTGCCGACGCCGCCCGAACCGCAGCACACGATGATGCGTGTCTCCGGGTCGTCCAGCAGCGGATCGACGTCGAGCGGGGCGACGGCCGCGTCCAGGGTCATGCGAAGGCCTCTCCAAGTTGCCGTAGGTCCCCCGCCAGCCGGTAGAGCCCGGCGAGGTCCATTCCCTCGCCGATCAGGGGGAGTTCGTACGTGGGCAGCCCCAGCTTGGTCAGGACCGCTCGCTGCTCGCGCTCCAGCTCGACGCGCTGGGCGTGCTCCGCGGCCTGTTCGAGGAGGGGGCCGACGAGCTTGGTGGGCGCGGCCACCCCGGTCGACGCGAGCGCCTTGGCGACCTCCTTGCGGTGGTCCCCGGCCGCCGCGCGGACGGCGGCCTCGTCGAGGAGGTGGGGCCGCACCATGTTCACGATCACATTGCCGATACGGAGCCCGGCCGCCTTCAGCTCGGCGATGCCGTCCGCGGTCTCCTGGACCGGCATCTCCTCCAGCAGCGTCACCAGATGGACGGCCGTTTCCGGCGACTTCAGGACCCGCATGACGGCCTGCGCCTGATTGTGTATCGGCCCTATCCTGGCCAGCCCCGCGACCTCGTCGTTCACGTTCAGGAAACGGGTGATACGGCCGGTGGGCGGCGCGTCCATCACGACGTAGTCGTAGACGAACCGTCCCTGCTTGTCGCGCCTGCGCACCGCTTCGCACGCCTTGCCCGTCAGCAGGACGTCCCGTACGCCCGGCGCGATCGTCGTCGCGAAGTCGATCGCGCCTATCTTCTTGAGCGCGCGGCCCGCGCTGCCGAGCTTGTAGAACATCTGGAGGTAGTCGAGAAGCGCGCGCTCGGCGTCTATGGCGAGTGCGTGGACCTCGCCGCCGCCCGAAGCGACGGCGATCTTCCGTTCCTCATAGGGAAGCGCCTCCGTCTCGAAAAGTTGTGCGATGCCCTGTCGGCCCTCGACTTCCACGAGGAGGGTGCGCTTGCCCTCGGTCGCGAGGGCGAGCGCGAGGGCGGCGGCGACCGTCGTCTTACCGGTACCGCCCTTGCCGCTGACGACCTGGAGCCTGCTCACGTATGCGAGCCTAACCAGTAAGGCCGTGGGCTACGCATGAGGAGGCCGGCGGAGCGCGAGCGAGGAGGCCGGCGGACCGCGGGGGAGGCCGGCGGACCGCGAGAGGAGGAGGCCCGCGGCTCGGGCGGCTCCGGACACGGGGAGATCGGCGGGCTCGGCACGGGGCTGTCGGACGGTGCGGCTACAGTCGGCTGCATGACCAAGTGGGAATACGCGACCGTGCCCCTTCTCGTGCACGCGACCAAGCAGATTCTGGACACCTGGGGCGAGGACGGCTGGGAGCTCGTCCAGGTCGTCCCCGGGCCGAACAACCCCGAGCAGCTCGTGGCGTACCTGAAGCGGGAGAAGTCCGCGTGAGTGCGGCCTCCGGGGCCGTGGGCGCCCCGGGAGCCGTCGAGACCGCCCTCGCCGGGCTGGGGCTGACGCTGCCCGAGGTCGTCCCGCCGCTGGCCGCCTACCAGCCGGCCGTCAGGACCGGCGCGTACGTCTACACGGCCGGGCAGCTCCCGATGGTGGACGGCGAACTGCCGGCCACCGGCAAGGTCGGCGCGGAGGTCACCCCGGAGGAGGCGAGGAAACTCGCCGAGATCTGTGCGCTGAACGCACTGGCCGCGGTGAAGTCCGTCATCGGCGACCTCGACCGCGTCGCGCGAATCGTCAAGGTGGTGGGTTTCGTGGCCTCCGCCCCGGACTTCACCGGCCAGCCAGGGGTCCTGAACGGCGCGAGTGAACTGCTCGGGCGGGCTTTCGGCGACAAGGGCGTGCACGCGCGCAGCGCCGTGGGCGTGGCCGTGCTGCCGCTGGACGCGCCGGTCGAGGTCGAGCTCCAGGTCGAGCTGACGGACGACTGAGACCGACGGGCCGACGGGGCTGTCGGCCCCGACGGCCCCGACAGCCCCTCGAACATCCTGGCGTGAGCGCATAGCATCCGGCCATGCCCAATGGTCAGTGGTACCCGCCCGAGTGGCCCGAGCGGATCCGTGCCCTCGCCGCGGGGGAGATCGTGGCGGTGACGCCCCGGCGGGCCGCGACCGTCCTGCTGCTGCGGGACGAGCTGGGCGGGCCCGCCGTCCACATGCTGCGCCGCCGTACGTCCATGGCCTTCGCGGCCGGCGCGTACGCGTATCCGGGCGGCGGGGTCGATCCGCGTGACGACGGCCCGCTCGTCCGCTGGGCGGGCCCCGACCGGGCGGAGTGGGCGCGGCGCCTCGGCGTCGATGCCGCGTCCGCCCAGGCCGTCGTGTGCGCGGCGGTCAGGGAGACGTACGAGGAGACGGGCGTCCTGCTCGCCGGGGCGACCGCACGGACCGTGGTGGACGACACCACGGGTGACGACTGGGAGGCCGACCGGGCCGCCCTGGTCGACCGTGAGCTGTCCTTCGCGGACTTCCTGGACCGGCGCGGGCTGGTGCTGCGGAGTGATCTGCTGGGCGCGTGGGCGCGCTGGATCACGCCGGAGTTCGAGCCGCGACGCTACGACACCTGGTTCTTCGTGGCCGCCCTGCCGACCGGGCAGCGGACCAGGAACGCCTCGTCCGAGGCCGACCGCACGGTGTGGATCCGGCCCGCCGAGGCGACGGAGGCGTACGACAGGGGTGAGCTGCTGATGATGCCGCCGACCATCTCGACGCTGCGTCAGCTCCGGCCGTACGGCACCGTCGCCGAGGCGCTGGCCGCCGCGGCCGGGCGGGATCTGGCGCCGGTGCTGGCGACGGCCCGGCTGGAGGGCGAGGAACTGGTGCTCAGCTGGCCGGGCCACGACGAGTTCACCAGACGTGTCGACGCGACGCCCTCGGCCGCCTCCGGGGACGTGGCGCCCGGTCGTACCGCCGTGCCCCGGTCCTCCCGGACCGCCGGCCGTCTCGGGGAGGGCCGATGACCGACGCGGCCGCCCTCCCCGGTCAGCCGCGCGGCTCCGTGCTGTCCGGACCGGCTACCGTCCGTGCCGTCAGCGTGCTCGCCCCGAATCCCTCTCCGATGACCCTCGACGGCACCAACACCTGGATCGTCTCGGAGCCGGACTCGGAGCTGGCGGTCGTCATCGACCCCGGCCCGCTCGACGACGTACACCTCGAAGCGGTCGTCGCCGCCGCGGGAAAGGCCGGCAAGCGCGTCGCGCTGACCCTGCTCACCCATGGGCACGCCGATCACGCGGAGGGCGCGGCACGGTTCGCCGAACTCACTCGTACGTCCGTTCGCGCACTGGATCCCGCGCTGCGCCTCGGGGACGAGGGACTGGCGGCGGGCGACGTGATCACCACCGGCGGCCTGGAACTACGCGTCGTACCCACCCCCGGGCACACCGCCGACTCGCTCTGCTTCCATCTGCCCGCCGATCGCGCCGTCCTGACCGGTGACACGATCCTCGGCCGCGGGACGACGGTCGTCGCACATCCGGACGGCCGGCTCGGTGACTACCTCGACTCGCTCCGTCGCCTGCGCTCCCTCGCGGTCGACGACGGGGTCCGTACGGTCCTGCCGGGCCACGGCCCGGTCCTGGACGACGCCCAGGGCGCGGTGGAGTTC
The DNA here is from genome assembly GCF_052983195.1 of Streptomyces hebeiensis. Lineage (NCBI taxonomy): Bacteria > Bacillati > Actinomycetota > Actinomycetes > Kitasatosporales > Streptomycetaceae > Streptomyces > Streptomyces hebeiensis. Next base: position 3,470,709 of record NZ_CM129812.1, on the reverse strand, counting down.
TACCTGGCCCACCGGGCGCACCGGCTCGCCCAGGTGGAGACCGCGGTCGAGAACGGCCTCCGTACACCGTCCGAGGTGGTGGCGGAGGTGTACGCGGCGGTGGACCGGTCCCTGTGGCCCGCGGCCGAGCTCTCGGTGCGGGCACAACTGGAGTACCTGAGCGAACACGGCCTCATCTAGGGCCCCGGTAGGGGTCTCCGGCTCCAGGGACTCCCGGGTCGCGGGGCCCCGGATCCGGAGATTTCCAGGGACGGGAGATCTCCAGGAAGGAGAGGTTCCCGGGACGAGGGATTCCCGGGAACGGCGCGTGATCAGCGCGAGCGCTTCGCCAGCCGCTCGACGTCCAGCAGGATCACCGCGCGTGCCTCCAGCCGCAGCCAGCCGCGCTGCGCGAAGTCGGCGAGCGCCTTGTTGACCGTCTCGCGGGAGGCACCGACCAACTGGGCCAGCTCCTCCTGGGTCAGGTCGTGCACCACGTGGATGCCCTCCTCCGACTGCACGCCGAAGCGGCGCGACAGGTCGAGGAGCGCACGGGCCACCCGGCCCGGAACGTCGGAGAAGACCAGGTCGGACATCTGGTCGTTGGTCTTGCGCAGCCGCCGGGCGACGGCGCGCAGCAGAGCGGTGGCCACCTCCGGGCGCGCGTTCAGCCAGGGCTGGAGGTCGCCGTGGCCGAGGCCGAGGAGCTTCACCTCGGTCAGCGCGCTGGCTGTGGCGGTGCGCGGGCCCGGGTCGAACAGGGACAGCTCACCGATCAGCTCGCCGGGGCCGAGTACGGCCAGCATGTTCTCGCGGCCGTCCGGGGAGGTGCGGTGGAGCTTGACCTTGCCCTCGGTGACCACGTACAGCCGGTCGCCGGGATCGCCCTCGTGGAAGAGCGCATCACCGCGGGCGAGCGTCGCTTCACTCATCGAGGCGCGGAGCTCCGCCGCCTGCTCGTCATCGAGCGCCGCGAAGAGCGGGGCACGCCGCAGAACGTCGTCCACGTGTTCTCTCCTTGTCGACCTGCTCAGGGAACTGTGGTCCCCACCTGCTCCGGGGACCGTCGTCCCCATGATGCCGTACCTGCCGCTTCTTCTCGGGTGGCTTGGCATCCTGGGCTGCTTCGCCCATCTACCGGATTCCGGTTGCGCGAAACCATGTGATCAGTCACAAGTCTGACCTATGGGCCCGCCGTGCCGGGCCCCGGGGGCCGATTCGGGTGGCGACCGGCCGGGCCCGGGACGGATGTCAGCGCCGGGCTTTACGCTGGCCGAGTGTTCCGACCAGCCGGTGACAGTCCGGCGACAGCGCAGGCCAAGGGGGCTGGAAGAGTGTCCGCGGAGCGTAATTCCGCTGTGGGCGAACAACCCTCGGCGAAACCGAAAAAAGCCGCAAAACGTGCGGCCGGTAAGCCGGAATCGAGACTGGCGATGGTCCGCCGGGCCCGCCGGATAAACCGTGAACTGGCCGAGGTCTATCCGTACGCCCACCCGGAGCTGGACTTCCGGAACGCGTTCGAGTTGCTGGTGGCGACGGTGCTCTCCGCCCAGACGACCGACCTCCGCGTCAACCAGACCACGCCGGCCCTCTTCGCGAAGTACCCCACGCCCGAGGACATGGCCGCGGCCGTGCCGGAGGAATTGGAGGAGGTCATCCGGCCGACGGGCTTCTTCCGCGCCAAGGCGAAGTCCCTCATAGGGCTGTCCACCGCTCTGCGGGACCGGTTCGACGGCGAGGTGCCGGGCACCCTGTCCGACCTGGTGACCCTGCCCGGCGTCGGCCGCAAGACGGCGAACGTCGTCCTCGGCAACGCGTTCGGTGTCGCGGGGCTCACCGTCGACACGCATTTCGGCCGCCTGGTCCGCCGTTGGAAATGGACCGAGCAGGAGGATCCGGAGAAGGTCGAGGCGGAGATCGCGGACATCTTCCCCAAGAGCGAGTGGACGATGCTCTCGCACCGGGTGATCTTCCACGGCCGCCGCATCTGCCACTCCCGCAAGCCCGCCTGCGGCGCCTGTCCCATCGCGCATCTGTGCCCGTCGTACGGAGAGGGCGAGACGGACCCGGAGAAGGCGAAGAAGCTGCTCAAGTACGAGATGGGCGGATATCCGGGTCAGCGCCTGAGTCCTCCTCCCGACTACCCGGGCAGGCCGGCGCCGCCCCTGGGCGCCACGGCGGACCCGGCATGAGGACCGGGGCACACGGACCGGGGCACACGGACCGAGGCCACGGACCGGGGCCACGGAGCGAGGGCCTGGAGCGAGGACCCGGCATGAGATCCGGCCGCGCGGGACATGCACCGAGGGAAGCCCGTACGGCGGGGAGGGGCCCGGCAGCCCGGCGTGCGGCCCGGGAGGAACACGGGACACGCGCGGGACGCACGCGGCTTCGGCCCGTGCCGGTGAGCACGGACCGGACCGGGGCCGTATGAAGGCATGAAGGAGGGAAGTCGGATGGGGAGTGGGCCGGTGGAGCCGCGCTCGGGCGGAACGATCCGGTGGACGGCAGCCGTTGTAGGGCCAGGCGTTGTACGACAGGGGTGCCTATGACGTGCGCTGGAGAGACTTACGACGGACCCGCGGCGGAGGTCGTTGGTGCCGTCGGCGCCGTTGATGCCGTCACGGTCACGGCAGACGGGCTGCCCGACTGGCTCGCGCCCGTCGTGCGCGCCGCGCGGACCGTGAAGCCGGAACAGCTCAGCCGGTTCCTGCCGCCGGCGGGCGGCGGCGGTCGGCAGTCCGCCGTGCTCATCCTCTTCGGTGAGGGCGACCGGGGCCCCGAGTTGCTGCTCATGGAGCGGGCCGGCAGCCTGCGCTCGCACGCGGGCCAGCCGTCCTTCCCCGGCGGCGCCCTCGACCCGCAGGACGGGGATCCGGAGGGAGCGGGGCCGCTGCGGGCCGCGCTGCGGGAGGCGGAGGAGGAAACCGGCCTCGATCCGTCGGGCGTCCAGCTCTTCGCGGTGCTGCCGAAGCTGTACATCCCGGTGAGCGGTTTCGTGGTGACTCCCGTGCTCGGCTGGTGGCGCAGGCCCAGCCCTGTCGGCGTCGTCGATCCGGCCGAGACGGCCCGGGTCTTCACGGTGCCCGTGGCGGACCTCACGGACCCCGCCAACCGGGCGACCGCCCTGCACCCCAGAGGCCACCAGGGCCCCGCCTTCCTGGTCGCCTCGGCCCTGGTCTGGGGGTTCACCGCCGGCGTGATCGACCGCCTGCTGCACTTCGCGGGGTGGGAGCGGCCGTGGGACCGGGCCAGGCACGTCTCGTTGGACTGGCGGGCATGACAGGCTGACTCACATGCTCATCCCCGCCCTGCCCGGGACTGTGACACGTGCGGCCCGTCGACGTCGCCGGGTCCGGTGACACCGCTCGGCCGGGCCGGACCCCACCCGGCCATCCGTCCGGGACCACCCGTAACGGGTGTTCGTACCGCCCCCCGGGCCAGGCACCCGGAGACCGATCCGCGAGGCAAGCGAGGCTATTGACGGTGAACGTGCTGGACATTTTGCTGCTGCTCGCCGCCGTATGGTTCGCGATCGTCGGCTACCGCCAGGGTTTCGTCGTCGGCATCCTGTCGGTGATCGGATTCCTCGGCGGCGGCCTGGTCGCCGTCTACCTGCTGCCCATGGTCTGGGCGAAGATCACTCAGAATTCCGAGGTCTCCACCACGGCCGCCGTCGTCGCGGTGGTCATAGTGATCGTCTGCGCCTCGGTCGGGCAGGCGTTCACCACGCACCTCGGCAACAAGCTGCGCCGGCACATCACCTGGACGCCCGCCCGTGCCCTGGACGCCACCGGCGGGGCGCTGGTCAATGTCGTGGCCATGTTGATGGTGGCCTGGCTGATCGGCTCCGCGCTCGCCGGGACCCCGCTGCCCACGCTCGGCAAGGAGGTCCGCAGTTCACAGGTGCTGGAGGGGGTCTCGCGGGTGATGCCGACCCAGGCGTCCACCTGGTTCGCCGACTTCTCGTCCGTCCTGGCCCAGAACGGCCTCCCGCAGGTCTTCAGCCCCTTCGCCAACGAGCCCATCCCCGAGGTCAGCCCGCCGGACCCGGCGCTCGAGGGCAGCGAGGTCGCGGCCCGAGCCCAGAAGTCCATCGTCAAGGTCGTCGGCACGGCCTCCAGTTGCGGAAAGATCCTCGAAGGCACCGGTTTCGTCTTCTCCGAGCGCCGCGTGATGACCAACGCGCACGTGGTCGGCGGCGTGGAGGAGCCCACGGTCCAGATAGGCGGTGAAGGCCGGCTGTACGACGCCAAGGTCGTCCTCTACGACTGGCAGCGCGACATCGCCGTGCTGGACGTGCCGAACCTCCCCGCGACCCCGCTCCAGTTCACGGACACGGACGCCAAGACGTCCGACAGCGCGATCGTCGCGGGGTTCCCGGAGAACGGGGCGTACGACGTGCGCTCCGCGCGCGTCCGGGGCCGTATCGACGCCAACGGGCCCGACATCTACCGCCGTGGTGAGGTGCGCCGCGATGTCTACTCGCTCTACGCGACCGTGCGCCAGGGCAACTCCGGCGGCCCGCTCCTCACCCCGGAGGGCAAGGTGTACGGAGTGATCTTCGCGAGGTCGCTGGACGACGCCCAGACCGGCTACGCGCTGACGGCGGATGAGATCCGCGAGGACATCACGCTCGGCCGGGCGGCCAATCAGCAGGTCGACACCCAGCAGTGCGCGCTGTAGCCCGGGCTGCGTGAGCTCGGGCTGTGTGCGGCGAGGCCGTCACCGCTCGTCGTGGGCGTCGCCGACCTGCGGCGCCCACGAGCGGTGTGGTGACTTCGTCGCGCTCGCGAGCGCTCGGGAGCCCGGGCCGGCGGCAACCGGGCCCGAACGGGCGGCAGCACAGCGACAATCGGTCGCATACACCCGACAACCGTTCGCGGAAGCGCTACGTACGCTGATGACGCAGCCGTGCCGACACCCAGCGGGCCCTGCGGCGGAGGATGAGGGAAATGCCGAGCCGGGGATCGTCTCCCTGGTCTCCCGGACCGCCCCTCTTGTGGGTGATCGGCGCAGAGGCCGAGCGGCGGTTGCGTGCTGCTGCGTCACCGTAGTCGTGCGTCCAGCCCATACCCCGACGTTTCCCGGGCCCCATGGTCGGTAACCGCCAGAGGGAGGGCCAATTGGCCTATGCGGGCGGCAATTGGCTGTTCGTAGGACAAGCGTTCACACCATGGGGCCAGGCGGCCCACCGCCGCCGTGGTGGGCGCCTGTCGGTTCACGGCCGGAGGCCGACGCCTTGTCGGCTTGTCGGTTTGTCAGCGATCCGGCTCGGGGTCCTTCAGCCAGTGGATGAGCTCCGAGGAGAAGGAGACCGGGTCCTCCTCGTGCGGGAAGTGCCCCAGCCCGTCGAACAGCCGCCAGCGGTACGGCGCCTCCACGTACTCTGCCGACCCCGCCGTGCTGCGCGTCCGCATCGCCGGATCGAGCGACCCGTGGAGCTGGAGCGTGGGCACCCGCACCGGACGTTTCATGCGCCGGTTGAACTGGACGCCGTCGGGGCGTGCCATCGAACGCACCATCCAGCGGTACGGCTCGATCGAGCAGTGCGCGGTCGACGGGATGGTCATGGCGCGTCGGTACACCTCGACCGCCTCGTCGTCGGCGAGCTTCGGCCCCGACCAGTCCCGGATCAGCCGCCCCACCAGCGCCGCGTCGTCCGCGACCAGCTGACGCTCCGGCAGCCACGGCCGCTGGAAGCCCCAGATGTACGACCCGGCCCGGCTCTGCGCGAAGTCGGAGAGCATCGCCGAGCGCCAGCGGCGCGGGTGCGGCATCGAGGTCACGGCGAGCCGGCGCACCAGCTTGGGACGCATCACCGCCGCCGTCCAGGCGAGGTAGCCGCCCAGGTCATGGCCGACGAGCGCCGCGTCGGGCTCACCGAGCGAACGGACCACGCCGGTGATGTCGAGGGCCAGGTTGGCGGGGTCGTAACCGCGAGGCGTACGGTCGCTGCCGCCGACGCCGCGCAGGTCCATCGCCACCGCGCGATAACCGGCCTCCGCCAGGGCCGGCAGCTGGTGTCGCCAGGTCCACCAGAACTGCGGGAAGCCGTGCAGCAGCAGTACCAGGGGGCCGTCACCCATCTCGGCGATGTGGAAGCGCGCGCCGTTGGCCGCCACATCGCGGTGGGTCCACGGCCCGTCGAGGCGTACGGCCGAGGCGGGCGTCGTCGCGCCGTGCGCGGAGGGGCCCGGGGACGCCGACGACCCCGAGGGGACCGACGACCCCGAGGGGACCGACGGGCCCGGGGGCGTCGACCGGTCCGGGGGCGTCGACCGGTCCGGGGGCGTCGACCGGTCCGGGGGAGTGCTGTCCGGCCGGTCGGAATCAGGGGCGGTCATGTGGACGAGCGTGCCACAGTCCGGCCGTGGTCCTGGCCCTCGCGCGGATGCGGCTTCGCGTTCTGGAGCACGGCCGCCGTCTGCCTGGCGGAGGCGATGCTCTTCTCCGGCTTCTTGACCTTCTTGAACTTGCTCCGCGCGAGCAGCGCGAGCACCCCCGCGAGCACCAGATAGGCCCCGCCCACGATCAGGAAGGACCAGGCGAGTCCCAGCCCGAGGTTGTGGATCCCGTAGGCGGCGGCGAAGCTGAACACCGGCAGCGAGAACAGGGCGAGGACACCGGCGATGCTGATGGCCGCGCCGCCGGACGCGCCGCGCTTGACGTCCTGGCGCAGCTCGGCCTTGGCCAGGGCGATCTCGTCGTGCACCAGGGCGGACATCTCGGCGGTCGCGGTGGCGACCAGCTGTCCGATGGTGCGGTCGCTGCTGACGGGCTCGACCACCGTGCCGGTCCTGACAGTGTCGGCGCCGTGCCTGCCGGGGTCGCTCATCGGTGACTCCCTCTTCTCGCTCTGCTCGACCGTAGATCTCTGCTCGACCATCGGTCCGTGGTCAGATCATGCCGGACTGTCGTCGTCATCGTGCGACGGCCCCGCGTGTTCCGCCAGCCGACGGCGTTCCGCGGCACGGGCCCGGTGCTCCGCGGCCTTCGCCTCGTACAGCTCGGCCATGCGCAGGTGGTACCCGGGATCGTCCTGTTCATAGACGTCCGGGACACCGTCCTGGTCCTCGTCGCGCTCCTCCTCCTCGTACAGCGCGCGGTAGGTACGGACCCGGAGCTTCAGCAGGACCGTCGCAAGGACGGCGGCGATCAGGGAGCCCGCCAGCACGGCGGCCTTCACCTCGTCGGTGAGGACGGGGTCGGAGGTGAAGGCCAGCTCGGCGATGAGCAGGGAGACCGTGAAGCCGATTCCGGCGAGCGAGGCGAGGGCGAGGACATCGGGCCAGGAGAGGTCCTCGTTGAGTTCGGCCTTGGTGAAGCGCGCGGCCAGCCAGGTACCGCCGAAGATGCCGACCGCCTTGCCGACCACCAGCCCGAGGACCACGCCGAGCGTCTCCGGCCGGGTGAAGACGCCGGCGAGCGCGCTTCCGGAGACCGAGACGCCCGCGGAGAAGAGGGCGAACAGCGGTACGGCGAGCCCGGCCGACAGCGGCCGCACCAGGTGCTCGATGCGCTCCCCGGGCGAACGGTCCTCGTGCTCGCGCCGTACACAACGCAGCATGAGGCCCATCGCGACGCCGGCGATGGTGGCGTGGACACCGCTGTTGTACATCAGGCCCCAGATGACGAGGGCCAGCGGGACGTACACGTACCAGCCACGCACCTCCTTGCGCTGCAACAGCCAGAAGAGGGCGAGGCCGAGGAAGGCGCCGCCGAGCGCCGCGAAGTTCAGCTCCCCAGTGAAGAAGACGGCGATGATCAGGATCGCGAAGAGGTCGTCGACGACGGCGAGGGTGAGCAGGAAGGCACGCAGCGCGGAGGGCAGAGAGGTGCCGATCACGGCGAGGACGGCGAGCGCGAAGGCGATGTCGGTGGCGACCGGGACGGCCCAGCCGCCGAGCGATCCCCCGCCGAGGTTGTTGACCAGCACGTAGATGAGCGCGGGCACGATCATGCCGGAGAGCGCCGCTATGACGGGGAGGGCCGCGGCCTTGGGGTCGCGCAGCTCTCCGGCGACCAGTTCGCGTTTGAGCTCGATGCCGGCGACGAAGAAGAAGACGGCGAGCAGGCCGTCGGCCGCCCAGTGCTGCACGGAGAGGTCGAGCCCCAGCGCGCCGGGACCGGCGTGGAAGTCGCGTACGGCTTCATAGCTGCCGCTCAACGGGGTGTTCGCCCATATCAGGGCGGCGACGGCGGCGATGAGGAGAAGTACCCCGCCGACGGTTTCGGTACGGAGCGCGTCCGCGAGATAGGTCCGTTCGGGCAGCGGCAGGCGGCCGAGGAACTTACGGCCGGAGGCAGCGGCCTTACGAGCGGTGGGGACGGGAGCGGGCACGGGCGGAGACCTCCGGGACGGTAGGCGGACACGACTTACCACATGCCGACCAGACTTCCCGGCGCACCCTGAACGTCTTGTTGAGTTGTTGACGTGGAACTCACCCTACCCGCGACGTCGGACAACCGCACAGGGCGATCTTCGACCACGACGGGCAGCCCCCGGCCCGGGACGGGAAGTGGCGCTTTCCGAGGGGCGCCCGGCGCGCGTCGTGCCGGGCGCCCCCTCGTCCCTCGGCGGGACCGGGCCGCTCAGTCCTCGCTCGCCGCCGACGGCAGCTGGCTCTGGATGAGCTTCATGACGGACGAGTCGGTGAGGGTGGTGACATCTCCGAGCTCGCGGTTCTCGGCGACATCCCGCAGGAGGCGCCGCATGATCTTGCCGGAACGGGTCTTCGGCAGCTCCGCGACCGGCAGGATCCGCTTGGGCTTGGCGATGGGGCCGAGGGCGGACCCGACGTGGTCGCGCAGCTCCGCCACGAGCCCGTCGTCGACCGTGGCGCTGCCGCGCAGGATGACGAACGCGACGATGGCCTGCCCGGTGGTCTCGTCGGCCGCTCCGACGACCGCGGCCTCGGCGACCTTGGGGTTGGAGACCAGGGCGGACTCGACCTCGGTGGTCGAGATGTTGTGGCCGGAGACCAGCATCACGTCGTCGACCCTGCCGAGCAGCCAGATGTCCCCGTCGTCGTCCTTCTTGGCGCCGTCCCCGGCGAAGTACGCGCCCTCGAAACGGGACCAGTACGTGTCGACGAACCGCTGGTCGTCGCCCCAGATCGTACGCAGCATCGCGGGCCACGGCTCGGTCAGCACCAGGTAGCCGCCGCCTCCGTTCGGCACCTCGTTGGCCTCGTCGTCCACCACTGTCGCCGAGATACCCGGCAGGACGCGCTGTGCCGCGCCCGGCTTGGTCTCCGTCACGCCGGGCAGCGGGGAGATCATCATGGCGCCGGTCTCGGTCTGCCACCAGGTGTCCACGACCGGGGCCTTGCCCGCGCCGATGTTCTCCCGGTACCAGATCCACGCCTCGGGGTTGATCGGCTCGCCGACCGAACCCAGCACGCGCAGCGAGCCGAGGTCGAACTTGGCGGGGATGTCGTCGCCCCACTTCATGAACGTACGGATCGCGGTCGGCGCGGTGTAGAGGATCGTCACCCCGTACTTCTGGACGATCTCCCAGAACCGGCCCTGGTGCGGGGTGTCGGGGGTGCCCTCGTACATGACCTGGGTGGCGCCGTTGGCGAGCGGGCCGTACACGAGGTACGAGTGGCCGGTGACCCAGCCGACGTCGGCCGTGCACCAGTACACGTCCGTCTCCGGCTTGAGGTCGAAGACGGCGTGGTGGGTGTAGGCGACCTGGGTGAGATAGCCGCCCGAGGTGTGCAGGATGCCCTTGGGCTTACCCGTCGTCCCCGAGGTGTAGAGGATGAAGAGCGGGTGCTCGGCGCCGAACGCCTCCGGGGTGTGCTCCGCCGACTGCCGGCCCACGATGTCGTGCCACCACACGTCCCGTGCCGCGTCGAACGCGGTCTCCTGGCCTGTACGACGGACCACCAGCACCCGCTCGACCTGCGGGCACTTGGCGACGGCAGCGTCGATGGCGGGCTTCAGGGCACTGGGCTTGCCCCGCCGGTAGCCGCCGTCGGCGGTGATGACCAGCTTGGCGTCGGCGTCCTGGATACGGGAGGCGACCGCGTCGGCGGAGAAGCCGCCGAACACGACGGAGTGCGTGGCCCCGATCCGCGCGCAGGCCAGCATGGTGATCGCGGCCTCGGGAATCATCGGCAGGTAGACCGCGACCCGGTCCCCCTTGCGGACGCCGAGTTCGGTGAGCGCGTTGGCGGCGCGGGAGACTTCGTCCTTCAGGTCCGCGTAGGTGATCGAGCGGCTGTCGCCGGGCTCGCCCTCGAAATGGATCGCGACCCGGTCGCCGTGGCCGGCTTCCACATGGCGGTCGACGCAGTTGTAGGCGACGTTCAGCTCGCCGTCGGCGAACCATTTCGCGAACGGCGGGTTGGACCAGTCCAGGACCTCGGTCGGTTCGGTGGCCCAGGTGAGCCGCCTCGCCTGCTCGGCCCAGAAACCAAGCCTGTCCGCCGCGGCCCGGTCGTACGCCTCCGCCGTCACATTGGCGTGCGCGGCGAGTTCGGCCGGTGGTGCGAACCGCCGCTCCTCCTTGAGCAGGTTGGCCAGGCTTTCTTTGCTCACGACATCTCCCTTTCCCAGGGCGTCCTATGTGTCCCTGACCAGCTCATCAGTCGAGTGGCCGGGTGACAAGGGGTCTTCCGGAAAATTGGTTTAGACCTGTATGGCACGGCGCGCCCTCCAAGGTGACGCCCGGTCCGGCGGAGGGCGGCCCGCTCCCCCGGGGCGCGGGGGAAGGGGGCACACACTCTCACGGACGGGGCGCGGGAGCGGTTCAGGCGCGCGACCGGCTGGGGCACGTCCGGGACCCGTACACCACCTCGCGCGCGGCGCCGCCTGGAGCGGCGCGCTTCCTTGGCTGATTCAAGAATCGGTAAATGAATCGTAATGGACGGTAAAAATTTTGGTGAGATATTCGAGGCAAATAGCGTAGTTATTCACCTGTGCTAGTGATTAGTAATTTCATACGGCTTGTCGTTTATTCATATCTTCATTCTTGATGGGACGTTGTCGGCGCTCGGCGCCGGCCGGACCGCCGCCGCCCGGCACTTCGGTACGAGAACTCGAAGGAAGAGGGTGCGCGGATGCTGGCCGCCACGAACAGAGTCGCTTTCGGTGCCGCCGTCACGGCGCTCGCCGTCGGTGTCGCCGGATGCTCCGGTTCCGGCTCCCCGGAAGGACGTGCCGGAGCCCATGGCGCCAAAGGGGCACACGGGGCACCGAAGAACGTCGTCCGGCTCATCGGCGACGGCTCGACGGCGTACACCGGCCCGCAACCGCACCGTTCCGAACAGGCGCGCCTCAAGCCGGGCCGGAAACCACCGCAGTTCGTGGTGTTCTCGTGGGACGGCGCGGGCGAGGACAGCCAGAAACTCTTCTCCCACTTCCGGGAGGTGGGAAAGAAGTACGACGTGTCGATGACGTACTTCCTCAGTGGTGTCTACCTGCTCCCGGAGGAGAAGGCATCGCTGTACGAGCCGCCCCAGCACCCGCGCGGCAGCTCCGACATCGGCTTCAACGACCTCGACGGGATCAAGAACACGCTGCGGGAGCTGCGCGGAGCGTGGCGCGACGGCAGCGAGATCGGCACGCACTTCAACGGTCACTTCTGCGGGAAGGAGGGCGGTGTCGGGCAGTGGTCCGTCGGGGAGTGGCGGAGCGAGATCAAACAGGCCAAGTCCTTCGTGAAGAACTGGAAGACCAATGCGGGCCTGAACAACGAGCCGCCGCTGCCCTTCGACTACGACAAGGAGATGATCGGCGGCCGAACTCCCTGCCTGGAAGGGCAGAAGAACATGATGCGGGCCGCGCGGACGATGGGCTTCCGTTACGACTCCAGCGGTATCGGCAACCAGGTCTGGCCGAAGAAGAAGGACGGCCTCTGGGACATCCCCCTGCAGTTGGTTCCGGTGCCCGGCCGTGATTTCGAGACGCTCTCCATGGACTACAACTTCATGTACAACCAGTCCGGCACGGCCAGCGGCGATCCTTCGCAGCACGAGTACTGGGGCGACCAGATGCGGGACGGCCTGCTCCAGGCCTTCGACCGCGCCCACAAGGGCAATCGCGCCCCCCTGATCATCGGGAACCACTTCGAATCCTGGAACGGCGGCACGTACATGCGGGCGATCGAGGAAACGATGAAGGCGGTCTGCGGGCAGAAGGACGTGCGGTGTGTCTCGTTCCGCCAACTCGTCGACTGGCTCGACGCACAGGACCCGAAGACCCTGGACAAACTGCGCGCACTCCGTGTCGGGCAGGCGCCCGAGGGCGGTTGGGAGCGGTACACGGCCACCCCGGCCCCGGCTTCCCCCGCACCCGCGTCGGGCCGCGCGGCCGCCCACGCCGGGCAGCACGTACGGCACTGAGCCGGACAGCACGTACGGCACCGACGTAAGCGTGCCGCGCATTGCCACTTGAAACGCACGCCGTGCCGGCCCGGCCCCGGTCCCGGTCGCGACGAGCCGGGGCGGGCCGGGCGGGCCGGACGGTGCGGATCCGGTGATGCCGCCGAACGGCGCTGGCCCGTGCCGTGCGGTCGGCGCGGCCGGGAGCGCGGTTCGGACGGCGCGACGGACAGGTGCGGTCAGGTGGGCTGCGGGGCGGCCAGCGCCTCGCTCAGGACGAAGTCCGGATCGACCTGCGCCGCGAGATCGACGCCCGTCCTGGCATTGCCCCAGCTCTCGGCGTTGCGGAGATGGAAGTGCACCATCTGCCGGGTGTACCGCTCCCAGTCGCGCTGTTCGTACGAGTCCTCCGCCGCGTCCTGGAGGACCTGGAGCGCGCGGCGGTTGTCCACCTCCAGCCGGTCGAACGGGGCCGGCCTGCCCTTCTCCATCTCCCTGACCCACGGGGACTGCCCGACCGTCACCAGCAGGTCGTCACCGACCTCCGTGCGGAGGAACTCCATGTCGTCGCGGCCCTGCACCTTGTTCCCGACGACCTTCAGGCAGACGCCGAAGTCCCGTGCGTACTCCTTGTACTGGCGGTAGACGGAGACCCCCTTCCGGGTGGGCTCGGCCACCAGGAACGTCAGGTCGAACCGGGTGAACAGCCCGGAGGCGAAGGAGTCCGACCCGGCCGTCATGTCCACCACCACGTACTCGTGCGGACCGTCGACCAGGTGGTTGAGGCACAGTTCGACCGCGCCGACCTTGGAGTGGTAGCAGGACACCCCGAGGTCGGACTCGGTGAAGGGGCCGGTGGCCATCAGCCGGACATCCCCGTCGTCCAGCCGCACCGTACGCGCGCACGCCTCGTACACCGGGTTGTCCTCGCCGACGCGCAGAAGCCGCGATCCCTCGCCCGGCGGTGTCGTCTTGATCATCGACTCGGACGAGGTGATCCGAGCGTTGCCGCCCCGCAGGTAGTCCTTGATCAGCGGCAGATGCGCGCCCATCGCGGGCAGTGCCGCCACCTCCGCGTCGTCCAGCCCGAGCGCGGCCCCCAAGTGCTGGTTGATGTCGGCGTCCACCGCGATGACGGGAGCTTCGTTGGCGGTCAGATGACGGATGAAGAGCGAGGACAGCGTGGTTTTGCCACTGCCGCCCTTGCCCACGAAAGCGATCTTCATGTTCGCGTAGAGTAGTCGCTCTCTTTCGAAGGGTGAGGGTAATGGGTGAGGAAGACCACTCCAAGGTGGGGCGCACGCCCTGGGCGCGTAGCCTCCCTACCTATGAGTACGAGTGCCCCTGACGCTTCGTCCGCGCCACGGCCCGAAGACCCCTTGGCCGCGCTTGCCTCGCTGCCCGGGGTCCCCGACGCGGTGGACTCCGTACGGAGGGCCGTCGACCGTGTCTACGGTCACCGCGTGATGCGGCGTCGCGGCAGCGAGGTCGCCTCGGAGGCGGCCCTGCGCGCGGCGCGCGGCTCCGCGGCGCTGTCCGGTGCCGACTGGGCGCTGGAAGAGGTGCGCAGGCGTGGCGACTTCGGGGCCGACGCCGAGGCCCGTACGGTCGGCGCGGCCCTGCGGCTGAACGCCGAGGCCGGTCAACTCCTTTCCATCTGGAGCCAGTCCCCGTTGCGGGTCCTCGCGCGACTGCACCTGGTGGCGGCCGGCGGCGCCGGCGTCCCGGACGAGACGGTGGGGCGGCCCCGCCTGGCGGGCGAGCCGGTCGTGGAGGTTCCCGGCGGGGTTCAGGGCGGTGAGGTGACCGGTCCGCTGACCGAAGCCCCGCTGCCGGACGCGGCGGAAGTGGCCGGACGACTGGAGGGCCTCTCGGAGCTGGTGCTCGCGGCGAGCGGGGCACCCGCGTTGGTGAGGGCGGCGGTCGTGCACGGCGAGCTGCTGGCACTGCGGCCCTTCGGCTCGTACAACGGCCTCGTGGCGCGGGCGGCCGAGCGTGTCGTCCTGGTGGGCAGCGGCCTCGATCCCAAGTCGGTCTGCCCGGCGGAGGTCGGTCACGCGGAGCTGGGGCGCGCGGCGTACGCCGCCGCGTTCGAGGGGTATCTCTCGGGGACCCCGGACGGCATGGCCCGGTGGATCACACACTGCGGACGCGCCGTCGAACTGGGAGTGAGGGAGTCCACGGCGGTGTGCGAGGCGCTTCAGCGCGGCGCCGCGTGAGCGTCGGAACCCGGGGTGGGGCGGATGCTCCGGTCACGGAAAATGCGGCGGCACCTTCCGGCGCCGCCGCTGGCACGTCCACGGAGTTACCAGGCGTCCTCGATGTATTGCCCATCAGGCCGGGTACTTCGCCCGTCTCCTGGTGCGGCTGGCCCGTAATCGACGGGTCGACGTCGCGTGGGTGCTCCGTTTTCGTGCTCGGTCCGTGGGGCCTATGCGTTAACGGGTGATCCTCTCGGATGTCCACTGGTCTCGCGGGCCGTTGATTCCTTTGTACTCCTGAGCCCACTGATGCGAAAGCCCTGCCCGAACTTCTTTACTTTTAGGTTCAAACAGGAGAAACAGACCGGTCCGCGGGCTGCTCCCGATAACCGTCCCGGCAGGCGCTCTTGGTCTACGAGGCGGGCGCTGACGGTCGACGGCGGCTGGCGTACCAGACCAGGCCGGCGGTCGCGGCCGCCGCGCCCACCGCCGCCGCGGCGACCAGCGCAGGGCGGGGCGGCATGCTGAACGTGGGCAACCGCTGCTTGAGCCGGACGGGGCGATTGAAGACGAGAATCGGCCATTCCCGTGCGGTCGCCTCCCGGCGCAGCGCCCGGTCCGGGTTGACCGCGTGCGGGTGCCCCACCGTCTCGAGCATCGGGGTGTCGGTGATGGAGTCGCTGTACGCGTAGCAGCGGGAGAGGTCGTATCCCTCCGACTCGGCGAGCGCCTTGATCGCCTTGGCCTTGGTCGGTCCGTACGCGTAGTACTCGATCTCCCCGGTGAAGCAGCCGTCGGCGCCGACGACCATCCGTGTGGCCACGACCCGGTCGGCGCCGAGCAGCTCACCGATCGGCTCGACGACCTCCGCTCCCGAGGTGGATACGATCACCACGTCGCGGCCGGCGGTGTGGTGCTCCTCGATGAGGGACGCCGCCTCGTCGTAGATGATGGGGTCGATCAGGTCGTGCAGGGTCTCGGCGACGATCTCTCTGACCTGCTGCACGTTCCAGCCTTTGCAGAGGGCCGAGAGATACTCCCGCATCCGCTCCATCTGGTCGTGGTCGGCGCCGCCGGCGAGGAAGACGAACTGTGCATATGCGGTGCGCAGTACGGCGCGGCGGTTGATCAGGCCGCCTTGGTAGAACGACTTGCTGAAGGTCAAGGTCGATGACTTCGCAATGACCGTCTTGTCCAGGTCGAAGAAGGCTGCTGTGCGCGGCAAGGAGTGGTTTTCCACGGGGCCGAGCATATGCGCCCACCATTCGGCGTAAGGTGGGGCGCGTGGGTTTGCCTGAGAAGGCTCTCGGGTACACCATGGAAGTCACGGATCGTTCGCGACCGTGCTAACCGGGTCCGGCTCCTCCCCCCCCGAGTCGGCCCTGGGGACGACCCCCGCTCTCCCCCCCGGCGGGGGTCGTCGCATGTCCGGACGTGTTTTCCGGCCTCCAGACCCACTCTCCCCCCTTTCGCGCGCCGCGCGAGCCCGGCGGTTGTCGGCCCTCTACCCGTCACTGTGCGTAGTTGATGCGCTGCTCTCCGGGAGTCACCGGTATGAGCTACCGGGATATTCACAACCGGCCGGTTGTCCACAGTTTTCAAGCAAGATCCACACGATTTTCCGTTCTGCCGCACGGTGATTCCGGCCGGCGAAGTTCGCGGTAGCCGGAATCGCAGATACCGGATCACTCCGAGATCGCGCGAGAAGCACTCGCGCATCCCGGATCCGGACGGAGATAGGGGGGGCGGAGATCGTGGTGGGATCCATGACTTCCGATCGTTCACCGGGCGCCGAAGAACGGCGGACCGGACCGCTGATCGTCACCGAGGACGCGGAGCTGCTCGACGATCTGCTGAGGCTGTGTGCCGCCGCGGGTGCCGATCCGGAGGTGCACCACACGGTGCCCGAGCGGAAGGCGAGCTGGGAGGAGGCGCCGCTGGTGCTCGTCGGCGACGACGCCGCCGCCCGCTGCCGGGGCGCCGCCCGACGGAAGGGCGTGCTGCTGGTCGGGCGGGACCAGGACGATCCGGACGTGTGGCGGCGGGCGGTGGAGATCGGCGCCGAGTGCGTGCTGCGGCTCCCCGATGCGGAGAGCTGGCTCGTGGACCGGATCGCGGACGCGGCCGAGGGTGTGGGACGGCAGGCCGTCACGGTCGGTGTGATCGGTGGGCGGGGCGGCGCCGGAGCTTCCACGCTGGCCTGTGCCCTGGGGGTCACGGCGGCGCGAGCGGGCCGGCGGACGGTGCTCGTCGACGGTGATCCTCTGGGAGGCGGGCTCGATGTGCTGTTCGGAGGCGAGCGGGAGGCCGGTCGAAGATGGCCGGATTTCGCCGCCTCCAAGGGGCGGGTCGCGGGCGGTGCGCTGGAGGAGTCGCTGCCCCGTCTGCATGAGCTCCGCCTGCTGAGCTGGGATCGCGGCGATGCCGTGGTGGTGCGGCCGGAGGCCATGCGGTCGGTACTGGCCGCCGCCCGCCGAGGCGGTGGTGTGGTGGTCGTGGACCTTCCGCGCCGGGTGGACGAGGCCGTGGTGGAGGCCCTGGCGCAGTTGGACGTGGGGCTGCTGGTGGTGCCGGCCGAGCTGCGCGCCGTCGCGGCGGCGCGGCGGGTGGCCTCGACAGTGGGCATGGTGCTGCGCGACCTGCGGGTGGTGGTGCGCGGACCGTACGCGCCCGGGCTGGACAGCCGGTGGATCGCCGACGCGCTGCGGCTGCCGCTGGTGGGTGAACTGCCCCTGGAGCCAGGGCTGTTCGACGCCCGGGACCAGGGTGCGATGCCGCCGGGCGCCCGTGCGCGCGGGCCGCTGGCCGGGTTCTGTACGGCCTTTTGGGAGCGGGCCCTGGCCGGGGACGGGAGCGTGGTGTCATGAGCGCCGTGACGACGGGCGGCGGACTGCTCGACGCCGTACGGCAACGGCTCGCGGAGAGCGGGGCCGAGCCCACGCCGGCCCGGGTCGCGGCGGCGCTGCGCGCCCAGGGCCGGCTGCTCGGGGACACGGAAGTCCTGGGAGTGGCGGAGGAATTACGGTGCGAGCTGGTGGGGACGGGACCGCTGGAGCCGCTGCTCGCCGACCCGTCGGTGACGGACGTGCTGGTCTCCGCGCCCGACCAGGTGTGGGTGGACCGCGGCGGTGGCCTGGAGCCGACGTCCGTGTCGTTCGCGGACGCGGCCTCCGTGCGGCGGCTGGCGCAGCGGCTGGCCGCCGTGGCGGGGCGCCGGCTGGACGACGCCCGGCCCTGGGTGGACGCCCGGCTGCCCGACGGCACACGGATGCACGCGGTGTTGCCGCCGGTGGCGGTCGGCTCGACGTGTCTGTCGCTACGGGTGGTGCGGCCGAAGGCGTTCTCGCTGGCGGAGCTGACCGCGGCGGGGACCGTGCCGCCCGGTGGGGAACGGGTGCTGCGGGCGCTGATCGAGGCCCGGCTGTCCTATGTCATCAGCGGCGGGACGGGCACAGGCAAGACGACCCTGTTGTCGAGCCTTCTGGGGCTGGTCGGCGAGCGGGAACGGATCGTGCTCGCGGAGGACTCCGCGGAGCTGAGACCGGACCATCCCCATGTGGTGCGGCTGGAGGGCCGCCCGGCGAACCAGGAGGGCGCGGGCCTGGTGACGCTGCGGGACCTCGTCAGACAGGCGTTGCGGATGCGCCCGGACCGGTTGGTCGTCGGGGAGGTGCGCGGTGACGAGGTCACGGAGTTGCTGGCCGCCCTCAATACAGGGCATGAAGGTGGCTGCGGCACTCTGCACGCCAATACCGCGGCGGACGTCCCCGCCCGGCTGGAGGCACTGGGGACGGCGGCGGGGCTCGACCGGGCCGCGCTGCACAGCCAGCTCGCCGCGGCGCTGTCCGTGGTGATCCACCTCGTACGGGACCGTTCCGGGCGCCGGCGGATCGCCGAAGTGCATGTGCTGGAGCGGGACGACGCCGGGCTGGTGGTTCCGGTGCCCGCGCTGCGCTGGGGCGCGGAGGGGTTCGCGTACGAGCGGGGCTGGGCGCGGTTGCGGCGGCTGCTGGGCGAAACGCTGAGTGATGCGCTGTGACCGGGGGGTCGGTGGCGGCACTCGCGGGCGCGGCGGTGTGCGTCGTGGCCGCGGTGCGGCCGACGGTGTGCCAGGAACGCGGCCTGCGGCGGGCCCGGGCGCTGTTCGGGGATGCCGGCGTGGCGGGTGGCCCGGCGCCGGGCGGAGTGCCGGGGGCGTGTGCGCGGGAGCGGTGGAGGCGAAGGGCGCGCGGGTGGGCGCGTCGGGTGCCCGGTGTGTGGCTGTGTCTTCCGGTGGCGGTGGTTCTCGCCCTGCTGGGGAAGTCGGTGCTGCCGCTGATCGGTGGCGTGCTGGCGGTGCCGCTGGTGGGGCGGCGGCTGCGGTCCGGGCGGCGCCGTAAGGCGGAGGATCTGCGAGCCTCCCAGGTTCTTGCCCTGTGCGGTGCCATGGCGGGGGAGTTACGGGCCGGTCTTCAGCCCGCGAGTGCTCTGGCGGCCGCCGCGGGGTCCACCGGTGGCCTCGGTGGCGCGGAGGCCGCCGTCCTGGCCGCCGCCCGGTTCGGCGGGGACGTTCCCGGCGCGCTGCGACGGGCCGGGAGCGCTCCGGGGGCGGACGGTCTCGTGGGGCTGGCGGCCTGCTGGCGAGTGACGGTGGACGGCGGGGCCGGGCTGGGCGCCGGCCTGGACCGGCTGGAGGCGGTGTTGCGCGCGGAGCGAGACCAGAGAGAGGGGTTGCGAGCCCACTTGGCCGGCGCGTGGTCGACGGTCGTCGTGCTCGCGTTCCTTCCCGTGGTGGGGCTGGCGATGGGCTGGGCGATGGGGGCGGACCCCCTTCGGGTGCTGTTCCACACCCCCGCCGGTCTGGGCTGTTTGGTGGTGGGCGGACTGCTGGAGGGCGCGGGTCTGTGGTGGGCGGCCCGGATCGTACGGAAGGGGGAGACGGTGTGACGGGGGAGTTCATGCGCAGGCTGTGGATGGCCGCCGCTGTCCTGGCCGCCGTCGGCGGGCTGGGCTGTGCGGTGGTGGCCGGCAGGCGGGAACGACGGGTGAGGGGACGGCTCGCGGCGCTCCTCGGTGTGGAGCGGGCGCGGCGTGGCGGGGGCGGCACGTGGACGGGGATGCGGAGCCGAGCGCGTCGCTGGGGCCCGCCGCTGGGCGCGGTGGCCACCGGCTGGGTGCTGGTCGGCGGTGCGGCCGGGGTGCTGGTGGGCCTCGTGGCGGCGTACGCGCTCCGTGGGTGGCTGCGGACGAGGAAGCCCGAGGACCGCGCCCGGACGGACGAGATGACGCGGCGAATGCCGCTCGCGGCCGATCTGCTGGCCGCCTGCCTCGCGGTCGGGGCAGGACCGCGTCAGGCGGCG
Source organism: Streptomyces hebeiensis (assembly GCF_052983195.1). NCBI lineage: Bacteria > Bacillati > Actinomycetota > Actinomycetes > Kitasatosporales > Streptomycetaceae > Streptomyces > Streptomyces hebeiensis. Next base: position 3,450,855 of record NZ_CM129812.1, on the reverse strand, counting down.
GAGGCGGTGGGGGAGTCGTTGGGCGGGCCCGTCGGTGACCGACTGGCACGGACGGCCGCCGAGTTGCGGCTCGGAGGCGAACCGGCCGCCGTATGGGGGAGGTTCGGGGAGATACCGGGCGCGGCCGGGCTGGCCCGCTGTCTGGAGCGGGCCGGGGCGACGGGAGCGCCGGCGGCGGAGCCGGTGTCCCGGTTGGCGGAGGGCCTTCGGGCCGAGCGGTCCCGACGGGCCCTCGCCCGGGCACAGCGGGCCCAGGTGCTGATCACCGCGCCGGTGGGGCTGTGCTTCCTGCCCGCCTTCCTGGCGGTGGGGGTGGCGCCGGTTGTCATCGGGCTGGCGAGTGGCCTGCTGGCAGGCGGCTGAGTGCCTGGCGGCGTGCCGCCGGACGAGCCGTGGCCGACAGGTTCGGCCGCGTTGGACCGGGATTTATGTGCGAACGATCAAACGACCCAACGGGGAGGCAGACATGCGGACGAGTACACGGCAGACGCACCGGATGCGGTGGGCACGGTGTGCGCGACACGAATGGCGGGCGCGCCGCACGCCGGGGGCGCGATGGGCCCCGGGGGCGGGACAGGCGCCCCGGACACGGCATGTCCCGGGCCTGCGGCGGATGCCACGGGAGTGGCTGCGCCGGGCACGGGCGGACGCGGGCATGAGCACGGCCGAGTACGCGGTGGGGACGATCGCCGCCTGCGCGCTGGCGGGGGTGCTCTACAAGGTGGCCACGAGCGGGCCGGTCGCCGCGGCGCTGGAATCGCTGATCGGGAAGGCGCTCAGTGCGCAGTTCTGAGACGGACCGGGATCCGCGCCGCCCCACCGGCCGGGCCGGCCGGCGGTGCGGTGCGGACGAAGGGTTCGTGACGGCCGAGGCGGCCGTGGCGGTACCGGTGCTGGTGGGGTTCACGCTGGCGCTGGTCTGGGCCCTGACGGCGGCCGCGGCGCAGATCCAGTGCGTGGACGCGGCCCGGGCCGGGGCCCGGGCGGCGGCCCGGTCCGAGCCCAGGGCCGTGGCGGAGACCGCCGCCCGGGCGGCGGCGCCGGACGGGGCCACGGTGACGGTCGAGCGCACGGACGGTCTGTGGCGGGTACGGGTGGACGCCAGAGCACCCGGGCCCGGCGCGCTGGGCCTGACGCTCTCGGCCGAGGCGGCAGCGTCGGCGGAGGACGGGCTGGAATCCGCGGCGGGGGAAGGCGCCGCGGGCGGGGCCCCGGCTCCGGACCCGGGGAGGTCGGCGTCATGAGGCGGGCGGCGAACCGCTCCATGGTCCGGAACCCGATCCGTCACCGGACCCGAAACCGAGTCCGTCTCCGTGTTCATCTCCGTGTTCATGACCGAATCCGGTACCCGGACCGGGGCTCCGCGACGGTGTGGGTGGCACTTGCGGCGGCCACGATGTGCGCGGTCTTCGCCGTCGCACTCGCCCTGGGGCAGGCGATCGTCGCCCGGCACCGGGTCGGCGCGGCCGCCGACCTGGCGGCACTCGCCGCCGCGGACCGCGCGCTGCTCGGCCCGGCGGCGGCCTGCCGGGAGGCCGCCGACGTGGCGGCCGCACAGGGGGCGGAGGTGGTGCGCTGTGCCGTGAGCGGCGAGACCGCGGAGGTGGCGGCCCGGGTGCGGGCCGGTCCGTACGGCCCGGAGGTCAGGGCACGGGCGGGGCCGGTGAGCCAGGGGCCGGTTCGTTCGGCGCCGGGGCCGACCTGAGCAACTCGGCCAGGAGGCGTACGGCTCCTCGCTTGTGCAAGGGGTCGTTGCCGTTGCCGCACTTGGGGGACTGGATGCAGGACGGGCAGCCGGCCTCGCACTCGCAGGAGGCGATGGCCTCGCGGGTCGCCGTGAGCCAGGCACGGGCCGTACGGAAGGCGCGCTCGGCGAAGCCCGCCCCGCCGGGGTGGCCGTCGTAGACGAAGACGGTGGGCAGCGAGGTGTCGGGATGGAGCGGTACGGACACGCCGCCGATGTCCCGGCGGTCGCAGGTGGCGAAGAGCGGGAGTATCCCGATGGAGGCGTGCTCGGCGGCGTGCAGCGCGCCGCCGAGCTGCTCCGGACCCACCCGGGCCCGGTCCAGCTGGTCCTCGGTGACCGTCCACCACACGGCCCGGGTGCGCAAGGTCCGCGGGGGCAGGTCGAGCTTGCTCTCGCCGAGCACCTCGCCGGTGATGAGCCGGCGGCGGAGGAAGGAGACGACCTGGTTGGTGACCTCGACGGAGCCGTAACACAGGCGTCCGTCGCCCCACGGGATCTCGGTGTCGGTTTCGAGGACGGAGATGGCGGTGGTGTCGCGGGCGGTGGTCGAGTACGGCGGGTCGGCCTGCTCGACCAGGGCGACCGAGTCGGCCAGGTCCAGCCGCTTCACCAGGTAGGTGCGGCCCTGGTGGAGGTGGACGGCTCCGTCGTGGACGGCGGTGTGGGCGGCCGGTTCGTCGACGGTGCCGAGCAGCCGGCCGGTCGCCGCCTCGACGATCTGGACCGGGCGCCCGCCCTCGCCCCGGATGTCGGTGAGGTCGGCGGCCCGTTCACGGCGGGTCCAGTACCAGCCGGCGGCGCGGCGCCGCAGCAGTCCCGCGGTCTCCAGCTGCGGGAGCAGGGCGGGTGCCTCGGGGCCGAAGAGGGTCAGGTCGTCGTCGGTGAGCGGGATTTCGGCCGCCGCCGCGCACAGGTGGGGCGCGAGGACGTAGGGGTTGTCCGGGTCGAGGACGGTGGACTCGACGGGCCGGCGGAACAGCGCTTCCGGGTGGTGGACGAGAAAGGTGTCCAGCGGGTCGTCCCGGGCGACCAGGATCGCCAGCGCTCCCTGCCCGGCGCGGCCGGCCCGGCCCGCCTGCTGCCAGAGGGAGGCGCGGGTGCCGGGGTAGCCGGTGATGAGGACCGCGTCCAGGCCGGAGACGTCGATGCCTAGTTCCAGGGCGGACGTGGCGGCGAGGCCGAGCAACTCGCCGGAGTGCAGGGCGTTCTCCAGGGCCCGGCGCTCTTCGGGGAGGTAGCCGCCCCGGTAGGCGGCGACCCGGCGGGGCAGTGAGCGGTCCACCTGGGCCAGGCGCTCCTGGGTGATCACGGAGATGAGTTCGGCGCCGCGCCGGGAGCGGACGAAGGCGACGGTACGGACGCCCTGGACGGTGAGGTCGGTGAGGAGGTCGGCGGTCTCGGCGGTGGCGGTACGGCGGACGGGGGCGCCCTTCTCGCCGTGGAGTTCGGTGAGAGGGGGCTCCCACAGGGCGAAGACCAGTTCGCCGCGGGGCGAGGCGTCGTCGGCCACCTCGTGCACGGGCAGACCGGTGAGCCGGCCGGCGGTCACGGCGGGCTCGGCGGCGGTGGCCGAGGCGAGAAGGAAGACCGGGTGCGCGCCGTAGCGGGCGCACACGCGGCGCAGCCGGCGCAGCACCTGGGCCACGTTCGACCCGAAGACGCCGCGGTAGGTGTGGCACTCGTCGATCACGACGTAGCGCAGGGAGCGCAGGAAGGAGGCCCAGCGCGGGTGGGAGGGCAGGATCCCGCGGTGCAGCATGTCCGGGTTGGTCAGCACGTAGGTGCCGTACTGCCGGATCCACTCGCGTTCCTCCACGGCGGTGTCCCCGTCGTAGACGGCGGGGCGTACGCGGTTGCCCAGCGGGGCGGCGAGGGCCCTGACCGAGCGGCACTGGTCGGCTGCCAATGCCTTGGTCGGGGCGAGGTAGAGGGCGGTCGTGCCCCGGCCGTTCGGGGCCTCGGAGCCGTCGAGGAGCGTGCTGAGGACGGGAGCGAGGTAGGCGAGGGACTTGCCGGAGGCGGTTCCGGTGGCGATGACGACGGATTCGCCGTCCAGGGCGCGCTCGGCGGCCTCGGCCTGGTGGGTCCACGGATGGTCGATCCCGGCCCGCTGAATGGCGTTGATCACTTCCGGCCGGATGCGATCGGGCCAGACTGCATGAGCCCCTTCTCGCGGGGGCAAGTGCTCCATATGGGTGATGCGTGTCGTACGGTCCGCCGCTGCGGCGAGCCGGTCGAGGATCTCACCTGGGGAGGGGCGGTCGTTCCCGTTCCCGGGGGGTCCACTGGGGCGCTGATTCCTGGCCATCGGCATCGAGTGTGTCACTGGCGTGACGGACAATGGGCCCAAGGCGTCGTGCATGACTGCTGGTAAGTGATTGAATGCCATCGCGGCTGGCGATACGTCCCCTGGCTCCGTCGGGGAGACCCGAGGGGCGACCGCTCGATAGCAAGGTGCTGGAGGATCCGTGGACCTGTCCCTGTCGACTCGCAATGTGTCCGGCCCTGGTGGCGACCGTACGGTCGTCGAGGTCGGTGGCGAGATTGATGTGTATACCGCGCCCAAGCTGCGCGAGCAGTTGGTCGAGTTGGTGAACGACGGCAGCTACCACCTGGTCGTCGACATGGAGGGCGTGGACTTCCTCGACTCGACCGGTCTCGGTGTGCTCGTGGGCGGCCTGAAGCGCGTGCGTGCGCACGAGGGCTCGCTGCGTCTGGTCTGCAACCAGGAGCGCATTCTCAAGATCTTCCGGATCACCGGCCTGACCAAGGTGTTCCCCATCCACACCACGGTCGACGAGGCCGTGGCCGCCACCGACTGAGGTACGGCCACAGCCTTCCGGAGGAGAGGGCAGAGGCGCCGGGCTCCGTGCCCGGTCGCCCCGCCCGTGAGTACGTACGCCCGTACGTTCGAGGGGGATCGCATGGCCACCGTTGAACTCCGCTTCAGCGCCCAGCCGGAGCACGTCAGGACGGCCCGCCTGGTGGCGGCTGCCGTGGCGCGCCGGGCGGGCGTCGACGAAGCTGTGTTGGACGAGGTCCGACTCGCGGTCGGTGAGGCATGCAGCCGAGCGGTCGGGCTGCACCGCAACCATGGCATCACCGCTCCGGTGAGAGTCGTGCTGACCGAGGAGGAGAAGACCTTCTCCATCGAGGTCGGCGACGGAGTGCTGCACGCCGGGGGCGGGGCCGGGGCGCCGGACGCGCCCGAGGGCGCGGGGCCGGGCGATCCCCACGAGGCCGATGCCGAGGGCGAGGACCAGATGGGGCTCGCCGTCATCAGCGGCCTCGTCGACGACGTGGAGGTGACCACGGACGACGACGGTGGCGTCATCCGGATGACATGGCCGACCACACCGGCCGTCGTATTGCCCTGATCGTCCCTGCCGCTCGGCCCTGATCGCTCGCCGTGCGCCCGGCAGGCTTCGCGTGCCCCGGACTGTTGCCTGTCCCGGACTGTTCGTGTCCCGGAATGTCCGTGCTCCGGCTGGTTCGCGGACGGTTCCGTACCCGAATGGTGGATTCAGTCCCGGGAAAAGACCCTGCTGAGCAGGGTCTTTTCTTTTTCCGGCCGACCGGCCGGGCGATGCTCCCATTCATTGATTAACGCGCTTATCGCATTACCCATTTCCAAGGTCGTTCCGGAAATCAAGGCCGATTTTTGATGTGGCGTGCTCTGTTTTGATCAGGTTTCCCTCCCTACAATCCGTCCATCTTGTACGCACGTCGAGCGTCAAGGAGGACGAATGGCGGGGCACGTTCACCCATACCTGTCCGAGCACTCCCCTTCTCTCGCGGCCGCGATACTCACCGACGACAACCGGATCATCGTGATCGTCGTCGCGGTCGTCGCACTGGCGGCGCTGTTCGTGGCTCAGCTGCTGGTACGCCAGGTCCTGGCGGCCGGCCAGGGCACCGATTCCATGAAACGGATCGCGGCCGCTGTACAGGAAGGCGCGAATGCCTATCTGGCCAGGCAGTTGCGCACCCTCGGAATTTTCGCGGTCGTGGTGTTCTTCCTGTTGCTGCTCCTGCCGGCCGACAACTGGTCGCAGCGCGCGGGCCGTTCGCTGTTCTTCCTGGTGGGCGCTCTTTTCTCGGCGGCCACCGGATACATCGGCATGCGGCTCGCCGTGCGCAGCAATGTGAGAGTCGCCGCTGCCGCGCGTGAGGCGACGCCCGCGCCGGGCGAACCGGAAAAGGACCTGGCGGTCGTTTCGCGCCGGGCCATGAAGATCGCATTCCGTACGGGGGGTGTGGTCGGGATGTTCACCGTGGGCCTCGGGCTGCTCGGCGCCTCCTGTGTGGTCCTCGTCTACACCGGCGACGCCCCCAAGGTCCTGGAGGGGTTCGGCCTCGGCGCCGCGCTGATCGCCATGTTCATGAGGGTCGGCGGCGGCATCTTCACCAAGGCCGCCGACGTCGGCGCGGACCTGGTCGGCAAGGTGGAACAGGGCATCCCCGAGGACGACCCCCGTAACGCCGCGACCATCGCCGACAACGTGGGGGACAACGTCGGCGACTGCGCCGGGATGGCCGCCGACCTCTTCGAGTCGTACGCCGTGACGCTCGTCGCCGCGCTCATCCTCGGCACGGCGGCGTTCGGGGACTCAGGGCTCGCCTTCCCGCTGATGGTGCCGGCCGTCGGCGTGATCACCGCGATGATCGGCATCTTCGCGGTGGCCCCGCGGCGCACCGACCGCAGCGGTATGAGCGCCATCAACCGGGCGTTCTTCATCTCCGCGGTGATCTCCCTCGCCCTGGTGGCGGCCGCGTCCTTCCTCTACCTGCCGTCCTCGTACGCCGACCTGGCCGGAGTCACCGACCCGGCGATCCTGGCCCACGGCGGCGACCCCAGGGTGCTGGCGCTCGTCGCGGTCGCCGTCGGCATCGTGCTCGCGGCTCTGATCCAGCAGCTGACCGGCTACTTCACCGAGACCGGCCGGCGCCCGGTCCGCGACATCGGCAAGTCGGCCCTGACCGGTCCGGCCACCGTCGTGCTCACCGGCATCGCGATCGGCCTGGAGTCCGCGGTCTACACCGCGCTGCTGATCGGGCTCGCGGTGTACGGGGCGTTCCTGCTCGGCGGCGCGTCGATCACACTGGCCCTGTTCGCGGTGGCCCTGGCCGGCACCGGGCTGCTGACCACCGTGGGCGTCATCGTCGCCATGGACACCTTCGGCCCGGTCTCGGACAACGCCCAGGGCATCGCCGAGATGTCCGGCGACGTGACGGGGGCCGGCGCCCAGGTGCTCACCGACCTCGATGCCGTCGGCAACACCACCAAGGCCATCACCAAGGGCATCGCGATCGCCACGGCGGTGCTGGCGGCGTCGGCGCTCTTCGGGTCGTACCGTGACGCCATCGCCACGGCCGTCGCGGACATCGGCGCCGGAGCCGGGGAGCTGACGCTCAGCCTGAACATCTCCCAGCCCAACAACCTGGTGGGCCTGGTCCTCGGCGCCGCGGTCGTCTTCCTCTTCTCCGGACTGGCGATCAACGCGGTGTCGCGGTCGGCGGGTTCGGTGGTCTACGAGGTGCGCAGGCAGTTCCGGGAGCGCCCGGGGATCATGGACTACAGCGAGCAGCCCGAGTACGGGCGTGTGGTCGACATCTGTACCAAGGACGCGCTGCGCGAACTGGCCACCCCGGGGCTGCTCGCCGTCCTCACCCCGATCGCCGTGGGCTTCTCGCTCGGGGTCGGGGCGCTCGGGGCGTTCCTGGCCGGCGCGATCGCCACCGGCGCGCTGATGGCCGTCTTCCTGGCCAACTCAGGAGGTGCCTGGGACAACGCCAAGAAGCTGGTCGAGGACGGCCGGCACGGCGGCAAGGGCAGCGACGCCCATGCGGCGACGGTGATCGGGGACACCGTCGGTGACCCGTTCAAGGACACGGCCGGCCCCGCCATCAACCCGTTGCTGAAGGTGATGAACCTGGTGGCGCTGCTCATCGCCCCGGCAGTCGTCAGGTTCAGCTACGGCAGCGACGCCAGCGCGGGCGTGCGCACGCTCGTGGCGGTGCTCGCCCTCGTCGTGATCGTCGGCGCGGTGTACGTCTCGAAGCGCCGCTCGGTGGCCGTGGGCGACGAGGACGGCGGAGGCGGAGCCGGGGACGGGAGCGAGAAGTCGCCCGATCCGGCGGTGGCCTCGTAGTCCGTGGCGTCATGGTCCCGCGGTGGGGCGGGGCGGAGGGCGTGGACCCCGCGTCGTCCGCCCGTCTCTCCGCAGGGCGCCGCCGCCGAGTTCGCACGCGGGCCGACGAGCTTCCGCACGGACCAGGTTGGCGAGTTCCCGCCGGTCCGGGTGGCCGGTCCGGGTGGCGAGTTCCCGCCGAGCCCGGTGGGTGAGCGTGAGGCGTCTCTCCCTTGGTGCAAATGGCTTCAATAGGGGTTATACGGAGCGAAGGGCGCGAGGTCGTCGCTCACTTGGCGTGTATGTTCCGGGGCCGAGAGCCTTGGAAGGGACCAAACCGGTGAACAAGAAGCTTGTGGCCGCACTGTCCGGCGGTGCGGTACTGCTGATGGCACTGTCCGGATGCGGCGGCGATGACAGCGAGACCAAGACGAACGACTGGGCCAAGAAGGTCTGCGACCAGGTCCAGCCCCAGCTGACGAAGATCGCGAACGCCAACACCTCCATCCAGCAGGCGACCTCGGACAGCAGCAAACCCGCCGATGTGCAGAAGACCGACTCAGCGGCCTTCCAGTCCATCTCCGACGCCTACAAGTCGCTGGGTACGGCCGTGAACGGCGCCGGCGCACCGCCCGTCGTGGACGGCGAGCAGACCCAGCAGGAGGCCGTCAAGGAGCTGAACGCGACCTCGGCGTCGTACGCGGGCCTCAAGCAGAAGGTCGACGCGCTCGACACCAAGGACCAGGCGAGCTTCGCGGACGGCCTCAAGGGCGTCGCGGACGAACTGGACAAGCTCAGCAAGAACGGCGACCAGGCCCTCCAGAAGCTCCAGTCCGGCGATGTCGGCAAGGCGATGGCGAAGCAGCCCGGCTGCCAGAAGCCGGCACCGTCGGGCGGCGGTGCCGCGGCACCGGCGGGCGAGTCGGCCTCGTAGCGCCCGGTACGAAAGCCGGCCCGGCGCACGGCGGGCCGGGCCGCGGAGCCGTTGTCAGTGGGAGCCGACACAATGGGCGGGTGAGTACGACCAGCCTTCCCGTGCCCGACCGCTCGCCCCGACTCCGCGCGGCCCTGCTCGCCGCCGAATTCACCGCCGACGGCCTGCTCGACCTGCTCGGCGCCCCCGCCTACGCCGCGCTGGCCCGCGGTGAGACAGTCCCCGCGCTGCGCGCCACCCGGGGCGGCACCCCGCTCGAGACGCTCGTACGGCTGTTCCTGCTCCAGCGCCCGGTCCCCGAGGACCGGGCGGCGGCTGTGCTCCCGCTGGACGAGGCGCTGGCGGACGGCTGGGTCGTACGGGACGACGGGGCGGGCCTCCGAGCCACGGTGGACGTCCGGCCGTACGGCGGGCCCGAGGGGGAGGACTGGTTCATCGTCTCCGACCTCGGCCGCTCCGTCGGCGGGGCCGGGGGCGCCGGTGGCCATGACGCGGGAGTGGTGCTCGGGGTCGGCGGTGCGTCCACGACCCTGGCCGGGATCACCGTCCGCACCCCCGTCGGATCGGCGCTCGATCTCGGCACCGGCTCCGGCATCCAGGCGCTGCACGCCACCCGGCACGCCACGCGGGTCACCGCAACGGATCTGAACCCGCGGGCGCTCGGCTTCACCCGGCTCACCCTGGCCCTCTCCGGCGCGCCCGCCGCCGAGCTGCGGGAGGGGTCGCTGTTCGAGCCGGTCGAGGGCGAGAGTTACGACCTGATCGTCTCCAATCCGCCGTTCGTCATCTCACCCGGCGCCCGGCTCACCTACCGGGACGGCGGGATGGGCGGGGACGATCTGTGCCGCACGCTCGTTCAGCAAGCGGGAGACCGGCTGAACGAGGGCGGGTTCGCCCAGTTCCTCGCCAACTGGCAGCACGTGGAGGGGGAGGAGTGGCAGGAGCGCGTCCGCTCCTGGGTGCCGCGCGGCTGTGACGCCTGGATCGTGCAGCGCGAGGTCCAGGACGTGGCGCAGTACGCGGAGCTGTGGCTGCGCGACAGCGGCGACCACCGGGACGGTCAGGGGGCGTACGAGGCGCGGTACGCGGCATGGCTGGACGAATTCGAGGCCCGGCGGACCAGGGCGGTCGGATTCGGGTGGATCACGCTCAGGAAAACGGGTGCGGAGCAGCCGTCGATCGTCGTGGAGGAGTGGCCGCACGCGGTCGAACAGCCGCTCGGCGAGACCGTGCGCGCACATTTCGACCGGCAGGACTTTCTGCGCGCGCACGACGACGCGGCGCTCCTTGCCGGTCACTTCGTGCTGGCACCGGAGGTCGTCCAGGAGCAGGTCGGGCTGCCGGGCGCGGAGGACCCCGAGCACGTGCTGCTGCGGCAGAACCGGGGAATGCGGCGGGCCACGAAGGTCGACACGGTCGGTGCCGGGTTCGCAGGGGTGTGCGACGGCGAGCTCAGCGCGGGGCGGATCCTGGACGCGATCGCACAGCTGATGGGGGAGGACCCGGTGGTGCTCCGGGACCGCACGCCGCAGGCGATCAGGACGCTGGTGGAGGAGGGCTTCCTGGAACCGGCACGGCGGTGACGACCGGCGTCGGCAGGGCACCGCCAACGGTAGGCGGTGGTTCACCCGGAGTTCGTGTCGCTGACGCTCCGGGGTGCCAGCCTCGGCCTTCTCAGGTCCGGGCGGCGCCCCACGGCGAGCGCCGGCACAGGGAAACGGGGTACGGCATGGAGAGCGGGCCGGCGGTCTTCGCGGGAGCGGTGTTCGTCCTGTTCGGGGCCGCGCTGCTGATATGGACCGCGGCCCGGGCCCGGCACGGCGCGCCGGTGGCCCTGGGCGTGCGCCCCGCCCCGGCCATCACCCTCGCGACACTCTCGGGCGTGGTCTTTCTCGTTCTCGGCGTGTGGTGCTTCGGTCGTATCTGATCCACGCGGCCGGGACTTCGATCCGGGCCGCGGAGCCGGAGCGGAATCCTCCGACCATGATCGTCCCGGTCCCGCGTTCCGCCCCGCCGTACGCGTCGGACCTGCGTCGGATCCCCGTGGCGGGCCGCGGGGCGGCCCTCTCCACGGCCCGTGGCGGAAGCCGTGCCGAGGCCCCGGAGCGGGCCCGTGGCCGGGGTCCGGGCGGCAGGAATGCCCGGAGTCGGGTTACCGTTCGAGTGGCCGTTGCGGTCTTTCGCCGTTTGACACGGGGGCGGGTTGTACCGTCACACTCCGCAGCGAAGCAGCGTCACCGCCGGGCCGTACCGGGCCCGACCGTGCCGCACTGATGTACCGAACGTACTGCCGAACGGGCCCATAGAGCGTCGACCGGAGAGAAGAGCGAAGTTGTCCCCGACCAGCGAGACCGCACATGGCGGCCGCCGACTCGTCATCGTGGAGTCGCCCGCCAAGGCGAAGACGATCAAGGGCTACCTCGGCCCTGGCTTTGTCGTCGAGGCGAGTGTCGGGCACATCCGCGACCTCCCGAACGGGGCCGCCGAGGTGCCGGAGAAGTACACCGGCGAGGTGCGCCGCCTCGGTGTGGACGTCGAGCATGACTTCCAGCCCGTCTACGTCGTCAACGCGGACAAGAAGGCCCAGGTCAGAAAGCTCAAGGAACTGCTGGCCGAATCCGACGAGCTCTACCTCGCCACCGATGAGGACCGCGAGGGCGAGGCCATCGCGTGGCACCTCCAGGAAGTCCTCAAGCCCAAGGTGCCCGTCCACCGGATGGTCTTCCACGAGATCACCAAGGACGCGATCCGGGCCGCCGTCGCCAACCCGCGTGAGCTGAACACGCGGATGGTCGAGGCCCAGGAGACCCGCCGCATCCTCGACCGCCTCTACGGCTACGAGGTGTCGCCGGTCCTGTGGAAGAAGGTCATGCGCGGCCTCTCGGCGGGCCGGGTCCAGTCCGTCGCGACCCGGCTCGTGGTCGAGCGGGAGCGCGAGCGCATCGCGTTCAGCTCGGCCGAGTACTGGGACCTGACGGGCACGTTCGCCACCGGCCGCGCCGGTGACTCCTCGGACCCGTCCTCGCTGGTGGCCCGACTGAACTCGGTCGACGGGCGACGGGTCGCCCAGGGCCGCGACTTCGGTCCCGACGGCCGGCTCAAGACCGACCAGGTGCTGCACCTCGACGAGGTGAACGCGCGGGCGCTCGCCGCCGCGCTGGCCGATTCCTCGTTCTCGGTGCGCTCGGTCGAGTCCAAGCCGTACCGCCGCGCCCCGTACGCCCCGTTCCGTACGACCACGCTCCAGCAGGAGGCCTCGCGCAAGCTGGGCTTCGGGGCGAAGGCCACCATGCAGGTCGCGCAGAAGCTGTACGAGAACGGCTTCATCACCTACATGCGTACGGACTCCACCGTCCTCTCCGACACCGCCGTCGCGGCGGCCAGGGCGCAGGTCACACAGCTCTACGGGGCGGCGTACCTGCCGGACAAGCCGCGTACGTACGCCGGGAAGGTCAAGAACGCGCAGGAGGCGCACGAGGCGATCCGGCCCTCGGGCGACCGGTTCCGCACGCCGGCGGAGACCGGGCTGACCGGCGACCAGTTCAGGCTCTACGAGCTGATCTGGAAGCGGACCGTGGCCTCCCAGATGAAGGACGCGGTCGGCAACAGCGTCACGGTGAAGATCGGCGGCCGGTCCGCCGACGGCCGGGACGTCGAGTTCTCCGCGTCCGGCAAGACGATCACCTTCCACGGCTTCATGAAGGCCTACGTGGAGGGCGCCGACGACCCGAACGCGGAGCTGGACGACCGCGAGCGCCGGCTGCCGCAGGTCGCCGAGGGCGACGGGCTGACCGCCGAGGAGATCTCGGTCGACGGCCACGCCACCAAGCCGCCGGCCCGTTACACCGAGGCGTCGCTGGTCAAGGAGCTGGAAGAGCGGGAGATCGGCCGCCCGTCCACCTATGCCTCGATCATCGGCACCATCCTCGACCGCGGCTACGTCTTCAAGAAGGGCACGGCACTCGTCCCGTCCTTCCTCTCCTTCGCCGTCGTCAACCTGCTGGAGCGGCACTTCGGCCGACTGGTCGACTACGACTTCACGGCCAAGATGGAGGACGACCTCGACCGCATCGCACAGGGTGAGGCCCAGGCGGTGCCGTGGCTGAAGCGGTTCTACTTCGGAGAGGCCGGCGACTCGGCGGGCGCGGGTGCCGCCTCGGACGCGGGGAACGGCGACGGAGATCACCTCGGCGGGCTGAAGGAGCTGGTCACGGACCTCGGCGCGATCGACGCGCGGGAGATCTCCTCGTTCCCCGTGGGCGACGGGATCATGCTGCGCGTCGGGCGGTACGGGCCGTACGTCGAGCGCGGCGAGAAGGACGCGGAAGGCCACCAGCGCGCGGACGTGCCGGAGGACCTGGCGCCCGACGAGCTGACGGTGGCGTACGCGGAGGAGCTGCTCGCCAAGCCGAGCGGCGACTTCGAGCTGGGGACGGATCCGGAGAGCGGTCACCCGATCGTGGCGAAGGACGGCCGTTACGGGCCGTACGTGACGGAGATCCTTCCGGACGGCACGCCGAAGACCGGCAAGAACGCGGTGAAGCCGCGCACGGCGTCGCTGTTCAAGTCGATGTCCCTGGACACGGTCACGCTCGAGGACGCGCTCAGGCTGATGTCGCTGCCCCGGGTCGTCGGCACGGACCCCGAGGGTGTCGAGATCACGGCACAGAACGGCCGTTACGGCCCGTACCTGAAGAAGGGCACGGACTCGCGGTCCCTGGAGCGCGAGGAGCAGCTGTTCAGCATCACGCTGGAGGAGGCCCTGGCGATCTACGCACAGCCGAAGCAGCGGGGGCGGGCCGCGGCCAAGCCGCCGCTGAAGGAGCTGGGCACGGACCCGGTGAGCGAGCGTCCGGTCGTGGTGAAGGACGGGCGTTTCGGGCCGTATGTGACGGACGGCGAGACGAACGCGACGCTGCGGACCGGCGACAGCGTCGAGGAGATCACGCCGGAGCGGGGCTACGAGCTGCTCGCCGAGAAGCGCGCCAAGGGGCCGGCGAAGAAGACCGCGAAGAAGGCGGCGAAGAAGGCTCCCGCGAAGAAGACGGCGGCGAAGAAGGCGACGGCGGCGAAGAAGACCGCCGCGAAGAAGACGACGGCCAAGACCGCGACGAAGAAGGCGGCCGCGACGAGCGCGGCCACGAAGAGCGCCGCCGCGAAAAGGGCCCCCTCGGACGGGTAACGGGCGGTCGTACGGCCAAACCCCTTGACCGTACGACCGTATGTTCGGACGTGGTCGTCGAGGAGACCGTGGGGCCCGATAGGCTGGGCGGATGACGCGAGCCGAGCAGCCAACGGTCGTGAGCCCCACCTCCGACTCCGACGCACTTGCCGCAGACTCACGAGAGCGCGCCGTACGGGCCCTGTTGCGCCTTCCTCCGCTCCGGCGGTTGTGGGGCGCCCAATTCGCCGGTGGTGTCGGCGACGTACTGGCGATTCTCGTGCTTCTGCTGCTGTCGTTGCAGGCGGCGATCGCCGAGGGCTCATTCGGTGCTGGATACCGGGGGGTGGCGTTCGCCGTCGCCGCTGTGTTCGGGGTGAGGATCCTCGCCACGCTGCTGTTCGGGGCGATCCTGCTCGGTCCGGTGTCGGCGTTGGTCGCTCCCGGCAGCGGGAAGGTCGGCGGTGCGGGGAAGCGCGGCCGCGGTGGCGCGGGAGCCCGCGCACGTACGGCGGGGGCGGAGGCCGGTGCCGGCGGTGCCGCCGGGGCCGACCAGGCGACCGCCGAGGGAGCCACCACCGACGAGAAGTCCGGTGGGGGGACCGGCAAGAAGCCGGGCAGGGCGGCGGGGGCGTCGGCCCTCCGGACCGGCGGCGCCGACCGGGACGGCGGCCCGCTGGACCGGCGCTGGACGATGATCGTCGCGGATGTGCTCCGGCTCGTCCTGCTGGTGATCGCACCGCTGTGGATCGAGTGGACCCCGGGCCGCGCCCTGCCCATCCTGCTCTCCACTGTCTTCGTCGTCGGGGTGGCCGAGCGTTTCTGGGCGGTCGCCCGGGAGAGCGCGGCGCCCGCGCTGCTGCCCGTTCCGCCGCTGGAGGGCGCGGTGGTGCGCCCGCTGCCCGACCACCTCGACGCGCTGCGCCGGCTCACACTGCGTACGACTTTCCTGGCCGTGCCGGCCGCCGCCCTGGCCCTGCTCGTGGCCACGCTGATCGGCAACCTTCTTGGCGCGGGCATCGCGTGGTTCACGGAGCACCAGGCGGCGCTCGGGTCGTACGTCGCCGCGGGACTGTTCGCCGCGTCGGTGTCCACGCTGTTCTTCCTCGAACTGCCCGACGGCAGGACGCCCCGCCCGAGGTCTCCGCTCGAAGGGCTGCGCCGCCCGACGGGCGGCGGGAGCGGTGACGCGTCCGACGCGTCCGACGCGTCCCAGCAGGGCGGCGCGCGTACGGGTGACAAGACGCGTACGGGTGACAAGGGGCGTACGGGCGCGGTGCCGCTGCTCGTCCTCGCCTGTGGTGCGGTGGCGGGCGCGGTCGCGGCCGCCGTGGGCGTCTTCGTGCTCCAGGCCAAGGACCTCGGCGGTGGCCCTGTCGCCTTCGCGCTGCTGGTTCTCGCCATGACCGGAGGCACGGGGCTCGGCATCCGGAGTGCGGCCAAGGTGCTGCCGGCGCTGTCCCGCAGGCGTCTCCTCGCGCTGGCGATCATGCTGACCGGCGTCGCGCTGCTGGTCATGGGGCTGGTGCCGGACCTGGCGACGGTGCTGTTCCTCGCACTGTTCGCGGGCTTCGCCGCCGGTGTCGTGGCGAATACCGGACACACGCTTCTCGACCAGGAGATCGAGGAGTACCGTCGACAGCGCGTAAGTGAACATTTGCATGCAGTTGTCAGGGTCTTCGTCGCGCTTGGTGTGGTCATCGCCCCCCTCGTCGCCGCGGCCATCGGCCCGCACCGCCTCGTCGGCGGCTCGTTCGTCTTCGCCCATGACGGCGCCGCGTTCACGCTGATGCTGGTCGGCGCGCTGCTGCTGCCCGTCGCGGCGGTCGTGCTGGCGAAAACGGACGACCGCTCCGGTGTGCCGTTGCGGCGCGATCTGCGGGACGCGCTGCTCGGTGGGGCCGACCCGGCCCAGGCCCCTGCCGCCACCGGCTTCTTCATCGCGGTCGAGGGCGGCGACGGTGCCGGGAAGACCACCCAGGTCGAAGCCCTCGCGGAGTGGATCCGTGCCAAGGGCCACGAGGTCGTGGTCACGCGCGAGCCGGGTGCCACCCCGGTCGGCAAGCGACTGCGCTCGATCCTGCTGGACGTGTCGAGCGCCGGTCTGTCGAACCGCGCGGAGGCACTGCTGTACGCGGCGGACCGTGCCGAGCATGTCGACTCGGTCGTACGGCCCGCCCTGGAGCGCGGCGCGATCGTGATCTCGGACCGCTACATCGACTCGTCCGTGGCGTACCAGGGCGCGGGCCGCGATCTCTCGCCGACCGAGATCGCCCGTATCTCGCGCTGGGCGACGGGTGGTCTCGTGCCGCATCTCACGGTGCTGCTCGACGTCTCCCCGGAGACCGCGCGGGAACGTTTCACGGAGGCCCCGGACCGGCTGGAGTCGGAGCCGGCGGAGTTCCACCAGCGCGTGCGGTCCGGCTTCCTCACGCTCGCGGCGGCGGACCCCACCCGCTACCTCGTCGTGGACGCGGGGCAGGAACCGGCCGCGGTCACCACCGTCGTACGGCACCGGCTCGACCAGATGCTGCCGCTCTCCGAGGCCGAGGTGAAGGCCCAGGAAGAGGCGCGGAAGGCGGCCATCGAGGAGGCCAGGCGCAGGGCGGAGGAAGAGGCGGCGCGCAAGGCCGAGGAGGAGCGGCTGGAGCGCGAGCGCCAGGCGCAGCTCGCCAAGCTCCGCGCCGAGGAGGAGGAGCGCAAGAGCCGCGAGCTGGAGGAGGCGCGGCAGCGCGAGGCCGCGCGGAAGGCCGAGGAGGCCAGGCAGCGGGCGGAGGAGGCGCGTCGGCAGGCCGAGGCGGAGCGCGAGCGGCGCGAGGCCGAGGAGCGGGCGTACGAGGCCGAGCAGGAGCGTCTGCGGAAGCAGGCCCAGGAGGAGGCCCGGCTGCGCGCGGAGGCCGCCGAGCGGCGCCGTGAGAAGCAGCGCAAGGCGGAGGAGGCGCTGCTGCGGGCGGAGGAGGCGCGCAGGCGCGAGGAGGAGTCGGCGGCCGAGACCACGCTGACCACCCCGATCGTCAGGCTGCCGGAGGCGGACGCCGGATCCCCGGATGGTTCGGCCGAGGGCTCCGCCACGCGTTCCTCCCGCGGCTCCGTGGCGCCGGACGACGTGACGCAGGAGGTTCCGGCCGTCCGCCCCGAGGAGGAGACGACGGCCCTTCCGCAGGCCCGGCCGCGTCCCTCTCACGGCTCGGGTGAGGACGAGGGCGGAGCCCGTGGGGGCGCGCGGGGCGCGGAGGAGGCGCGGGCTGCCGACGAGACCGCCGTGCTGCCGTCCGTACAGGGCGACGAGACCGCCGTGCTGCCGTCCGTACGGGGCGACGAGTCGGCGGCCGACCGGGTGCCGCGGGACTTCTTCCGCAAGGACGACGGACCGGAGCGGTCCGTGGAGCGGGAGAGCGAGCGGACCAGGGAACTGCCGCAGTTCGCGCCGGAGTCCGCTCCGGAGCGCGAGGCGGCGGACGAGCACGACCGTGCTTCCGAGCGCTCCCGCCGCCGTTCGGACTGGGCGGAGGAGACCCCGCTGGACGACCTGCCGACCTTGGCGGACGAACTGCTGGGACCGCGCGATGACGACGCCGCCGGGTCCGGCGGCGACGGCCGTGACCGCCGTGGTCAGGACGAGGAGAGCGACGGAGGGCGCCGCCGCCGTCGGTGACTGTCGGACCCCGGCCTCACAATGGAGTGCGAGACGACAAGGACCCGGGCGGCGTGCGCGCCCGGGTCCCGCACACGGCACGGAGGCGGTGACGGGCATGACCGTATGGGAGGACCTGGTCGGGCAGGACCGGGTGCGGACGGCGCTCGCAGCGGCCGCCCGGGACGCCGACGCGCTCGTGACGGCCGAGGCCTCCGGCGCGGCTCCGCCCGAGGCCTCGAAGATGACGCACGCCTGGCTGTTCACCGGGCCTCCGGGGGCGGGCCGGGCCACCGCGGCCCGCGCGTTCGCCGCCGCGCTCCAGTGCACGGGGCCCGACCGGGCGCTCGGCGGGGAGCCGGGGTGCGGATTCTGCGACGGCTGTCATACGAGCCTGATCGGTACGCACGCCGACGTCGAGGTCATCCGCACCGACCTGCTCTCCATCGGTGTCAAGGAGACCCGCGAGCTGGTGCGGCGGGCCCAGCTCTCCCCGGCCGTCGGGCGGTGGCAGGTCATCGTGATGGAGGACGCCGACCGGCTCACCGAGGGCGCCGGCAACGTCCTGCTGAAGGCGGTGGAGGAGCCCGCGCCCCGTACGGTCTGGCTGCTCTGCGCCCCCTCCCTGGAGGACGTGCTGCCGACGATCCGCTCCCGGTGCCGCCACCTCGTGCTGTCCACGCCGTCCGTGGCGGCGGTGGCGGACTTCCTGGTCCGGCGTGACGGGATCGAGCCGGAGGCCGCGCGGGCCGCGGCCCGCGCCACGCAGGGACACATCGACCGTGCCCGACGGCTCGCCACCGACGAACGGGCCCGCGCCCGCCGGGCGACCGTGCTCAAGATGCCGCTGCGGGTGGAGGAGATCGGTGGTTGCCTCAAGGCGGCCCAGGAACTGATCGACGCAGCGGCGGAGGACGCCAAGCAGGCATCCGAGACCGTGGACGCGAAGGAGACGGAGGACATGAAGGCGGCGCTCGGGGCCGCGGCCGGCGGCCGGATGCCCCGGGGGACGGCGGGAGCGATGAAGGAGCTGGCCGACCGCCAGAAGCGGCGTTCCACCCGTACCCAGCGGGACAGCCTCGACCTGGCCCTCAGCGATCTCACCGGCTTCTACCGCGACGTCCTGGCCCTCCAGCTCGGCTCGCGGGTCGCGCTCGCCAACGAGGACGTACGGGACGCGCTGGACCGGGTGGCCCGCGCCTCGACGCCGGAGCGGAGCCTGCGCCGGATAGAGGCGATCGGCGCCTGCCGCCAGGCGCTCGACCGCAACGTGGCGCCGCTGCTGGCGGTCGAGTCCATGGCGGTGTCGCTGCGGTCGGGCTGACCGGAGCGCGGCCCCACCCCCGAGGGCGCGGCGCGTGACCGGACCCGGACGCGGACCCCGAGTCGGACCGGACGCGCGGAGGGCGCGGAGGGCGCGACGTGTTCGTACGAGGGGCCTTACGAGCGCGGAGCGGGACCAGCGGGGCCCGAGACAGGCCCGGCGGACTCGCGACGTGATCATAGGGGAAGTCACTCGTCCGTGAGCTGTCGGCGTTGGGTGGCGGCTCGGCGGTTAGGCTCCGGGAATGGACACCAGGCGCCTGTCACGTTTCTCCGTCGCCGCCTTCCTGGCGGCCGGTCTGCTGATCTCCGGCTGCAGTCCGGACAGTTCCTCGCCAGAGGCGTCCCCCTCGGACTCGGCCACGGGATCCGGCGCGGGCCCGGCGTCCGTGGACCAGGCGGCACTGCGGAAGTTCTACGAGCAGAAGCTCCGCTGGCGCGAGTGCGGGACCGCCGGTTTCCAGTGCGCCGCGATGAAGGCCCCGCTCGACTACGCCAAGCCGGACGGGGCCGAGATCGACCTGGCCGTCGCCCGCAAGAAGGCCACCGGTCCCGGCAAGCGCCTCGGTTCCCTGCTGGTCAACCCGGGCGGCCCGGGCGGCTCTGCCATCGCCTACCTCCAGTCGTACGCGGGCATCGGCTACCCGGCGCCGGTGCGCGCCCAGTACGACATGGCCGCCATCGACCCGCGCGGCGTCGCCGGCAGCGAACCGGTCACATGCCTCAGCGGCAAGGAGATGGACGCCTACACCCAGGTCGACCAGACGCCGGACGACCAGGCGGAGACGAAGAAGCTGGCCGCGGCGTTCAAGACCTTCGCGGAGGGCTGCCAGAAGCGTTCGGGCACCGTCCTCCCGCATGTCTCCACGGTCGAGGCGGCCCGTGACATGGACATCTTCCGGGCCGCGCTGGGGGACGAGAAACTGTCGTACGTCGGGGCCTCGTACGGGACCTTCCTCGGCGCGACCTACGCGGAACTGTTCCCCCGGCGCACCGGCCGGCTCGTCCTCGACGGCGCGATGGACCCGTCCCTGCCGGCCGTCGAGCTCAATCGTGACCAGACCGCCGGTTTCGAGACCGCGTTCCAGTCCTTCGCCCGGGACTGTGTGAAGCAGGCGGACTGCCCCCTCGGCACGACGTCCGCGGCCGACGCCTCGAACCGCATGAAGGCGTTCTTCAAGACCCTGGACGCCAAGCCCGTGCCGGCCGGGGACGGGCGCCGCCTGGGCGAGTCCCTCGCCACGACCGGGGTGATCGCCGCGATGTACGACGAGTCGGCTTGGCCGCAGCTCCGCGAGGCCGTCGCCGGCGCCATGCGGGGCGACGGCGCCGCCCTGCTCGCCCTGGCCGACTCGTACTACGAGCGCGACAGCGAGGGCTCGTACGCCAATCTGATGTACGCCAACTCCGCCGTGAACTGTCTGGACCTCCCGCCCGCCTTCGACTCCCCGGAGGCGGTGACCAAGGCGCTCCCCTCCTTCGAGAAGGCGTCCCCGGTCTTCGGCACGGGCCTGGCCTGGGCCTCCCTGAACTGCGCCTACTGGCCCGCCAAGGCCACCGGCTCCCCCCACCGCATCGAGGCCGAGGGCGCCGCCCCGATCGTCGTCGTCGGCACCACCCGCGACCCGGCGACCCCGTACAAGTGGGCACAGTCCCTTGCCGCCCAGCTCTCCTCCGGCACCCTCCTCACCTACGACGGCGACGGCCACACCGCCTACGGCCGGGGCAGCGACTGCATCGACACGGCGATCAACACCTACCTCCTGGAGGGCACCCCGCCCGCCGACGGCAAGAAGTGCTCCTGACCTGCGACAACCGCTCCGGACCGGGCGTGTACGGAGCACCCCCGGAAACTGTGTAGACTTGGGCGCGCCGCAGATCGCACGATGGTGCGGCAGGCAAGCCGCCTTAGCTCAGTTGGCCAGAGCAACGCACTCGTAATGCGTAGGTCTCGGGTTCGAATCCCGAAGGCGGCTCTGTAGAAGCCCCAGGACTCACTCGCCGTGACCTGGGGCTTTTGCTATTTCCGGGGTCGTTAGGCGCATGCGGCGGCCGGGGCCCGAAACCCCGTGCGTGAGCGATGCGTGAGCGGAGGGGGGTTAGGCGCCCCACTTGGTCTCCGCCTTCCGCTAGAGGGGTACCAGCTTGGCGGTGGCCTCGGCGACGTTCTGGCCCCGGTCGAACACGTCTCGGCCGCTCCGAGTCGACAGCGTGGCGTGGGCCCACGAGACGCAGGTTCTGAATTGCGCTTGCACCGACCATGCCGTGCGGCGCCGTTTGCCGCCCCCAGCCAAGGTTCGGTGGCGAGTCTTGCGCGACCGGGTTCCGTCCGTCCGACAGGTTCCGCGGTGACCGGTACGATCCCGGGGACGGCCGCTGTGAGGGGCTTTCACGCGGGAAGCTCGGGGGGAGTCGACGTGGGGGACGGAGCCGCAGCGGGTTCGGAGTCTCTGCGCGCACTGCTCATGGGCGTCAGTCGCTTCGCTTCGTCCGTCGCGCCGAACGCGGAACCGGAACCGGGCCAGGGCTGGAGCGACTTGCCCTTCGTGCCAGAGGTGTTATCCAGGCTGGAGCAGGCCTACGGGAAGCTCTCGTATCAGGTGACTACTGCGCGGGAGCCGGACCGCAGGGCGGTGCGGCGGAACTGGGAGGTGGCGAGCGAGGACCGGTTCCGTATCGTGCACGTCATCTCGCACGGTGCAACGGCCCTGCCGGGCCGGGACAGGAAGGCCGAGGGCACAGAGCGGTTGTCCATGGTGCCATCCTGCGGGGACCCCGGATTGGGGACCGACGTGACTTTGTGGGTCCAGGAAGCGAACAGCCTGCCGGAGCCCATGCTGTTCCTGGTTGACCTGTGCAGGGCTGGACGCGCTGCCCGGATCGGGCAGTTGATGCAGATCGCGGATGACCAGTTGCACGCCTGGGTGATCGCGGCCACCAGCCCGGACAAGGCGGCCTACGACGGCGCGTTCAGCACGGCCGTAGCCGAGGTGTTGGAGGAGATCGCCGCCAACGGGCTCGACACCTCTCCGTCGCTGCGCTACGTGCGGTGGGACAGGGTGACGTCCGCCATCCAGTTGCGGCTCGGCGCGGCCGGCCGTCGCCAAAAGGTCCACTCCACCAAGATCGACACCTCGCAGCCGCTCGAGTTGCCTTTCTTCCCTAACCCCAACTGGATCAGCGACCCCCGGCAGGAGCGGCTCCAGACGGTCGACGCCCCCGTCCGGGCGTTCGTCGCCGACCTGGGAGCCGCCCACTTCATAGACCGCGTCGGCGACCACTTCAGTGGCCGCCGACGGCAGCTCACCGCGCTGGCCCCCTGGCTGGACGACACCACCGCCGGCGGGCTCAGCGTCGTCACCGGCGCCCCCGGCTGCGGCAAGTCGGCCCTTCTAGGGGCGTTGGTCTGCGCCGGGCATCAGGAGATCGTGCGAGCCGCCCCCGACATTCGCAAATACCTGGCTGCTCAACAGCCGGACGGCGTCCCCTCACCCAACCCGATGCTGGCGGCCATTCACGCCCGCAACCGCGGGCTGGATGCCGTGGTCGCCTCCCTGGCCATGCAATGGGGCCTCCCCGGCCGAGGCACCGGACGGGAGGAGCCGTGGACCGCACCGGATCTCATCGACGCCGTCTCATCGCTCCCTGACATCCCGCCGTTGGTTTTCGACGCCCTGGACGAGGCCGACGATCCCGTCGACCTGATGCAGCGACTTCTGCTGCCGCTGGTCGAGGCCGTCCGTCCCGACGGGCTGCCTGCAGTCCGGCTGCTCGTTGGCACCCGGCGCGGCTCGCGCTTCCAGCCGCTCCTGGAGCGCGCCGCGAGGCAAGACACGCTCCTCGACTTGGACAACGCACCCAACGACGAAATCCGCGATGACCTGGCCCGGCATCTCGCCATGCGGCTCGCCGAACTCCCCGGTTACCGGGAAGCCTCCCGTCGCGCCGTGCGCACCACGCTGGCCGGCACGATCGCCGCGACGTTGACGCACGACCCTCGGACCACCCGACACTGGGGTCCGTTCCTCGTGGCCCGGATCTACGGCCGCGCGCTCGAACGGTTGCCGGTACCAGAAGACACGACGTCCGCAGCGCGGCGGGGCAAGAGCGTCCCGCTCACCCTCCCCGGCGTACTGGAGCTTGACCTGAGCCTACGTCCGGAGGGGACGCGGCTGCGGGCCGTGCTGTCTGCAGTGGCCTGGGCCAAGGGCGAGGGGTTCCCCACCGAAGCCGTCGCGGCGGTCGCACCCGAATTCGATCCGGAGGTCGGGGACCACAACGTTCGCGAGCTGCTGGAGGCGGGACGCTTCTACATGCGTACCGGCGTGGAGAGCGATGGCTCCACCCTGTACCGGCTCTTCCACCAGGGCCTGGCCGACTACTTGACAGCACAACCCTACTCTCGCGGAGGGCCGGAGTGAAGATCGTCGGAATCCACGGAATCGGCAACTACCGACCGGGCGAGTTGCCGGAGACGGCTGCCCGGAACCTGTCGGCTGCCTGGAGCAAGCACTTGGGCGCCGAGGCCGAGGTGGTGTACTTCGCCGATCTGCTGCGCGAGCAGGGTGGCCAGAGCGACGACGCCTCGGATCTGGAGGACTTGACTGAGACCGAGGAGGAGATCGTCCACGAACTTCTTGCCGCCCAGCCCGCCGCCACAGACCCAGGGCGCGTCCCTCAGGGACTGCTCACAGCGGTGCTGCGCGACGGCATCGCCGAGCTGGCGGAGAGCTGGGCGTGCCCGGAATGGCTCATGGAGTGGTTCATGGTCCGCTTCGTCAAGGAGGTCGCTGCCTATCAGCGGAGAGGGCCGGCTCGCGACGCGGTGCAGCAGCGCCTCCGCGAGGCGCTCGACCGCCACCGGCCGGATGTGCTGATCGCCCACTCCCTGGGCTCGGTCGTGGCGTACGAGACCCTGCACCACGACGGCACGCCACCCCTCCCGCTGTGGGTGACAGTAGGCTCGCCCCTCGCCCTGCCCAAGGCCATCTTCAACCGGTTGAACCCGTCTCCCGAGGCCGGCCGGGGAGCTCGGCCGCCCCAGGTGGCCCGCTGGACGAACCTGGCGGACCCCGGCGACCCCGTCGCCATCCCCGCCAAGGGTGTCTCCAGGCGTTTCGTCGGCGTGGACAGCGATGAACACCACGTCGTTCACCGCGGGTTCAAGTTTCACCACGCGGAGTCTTATCTGAAGTCGGCAGGCCTTGCGAACGTTCTGGCAACCGCATCGTGAGCCCAGCGGATGAAGACGTGCCGGAGGCCCAGCAGGCAGACGGAGCGGATGAGGGAAACCAGAAGGACGACGAACGGCGAGATGGCCGTGGCAACAGCGAGGAGCCACTTCCCGGCCGGGAGGACGGTCCTGACTCCGCAGCAGTCCGGCAGGCCGTCGCCGGCCTAGTCCTCGACCGGCTCATGGCACCGATCCGAGAGGACGGCCGACCACGCTGGGACCTTGCCTCCCCCTACCTGCTGCGCCACGCCGCCGAACACGCCGCTGAGTCCGGTCGTCTGCGGAGACTCTTCGCCGACTACGAATTCCTCGTTCACGCCCGCCCCGGACCGGTGCTACGTTTCGGCGCGCTTCTGGAGGCTGGAACACCGGTGCCGGCCCTCTCGCTCTACCGGGCGTCCCTGGTGGAACACATTGCGGCCGAGCCGCACGCACGGCGCGACATCCTCGCCGTGGACGCCGCCCGTCACCAGTGGCCCGACGTCAGCCAGGTCTTTTACCATCCCCGCCACGCACCTCCTTCACAGTGGCAGTGCCGCTGGTCCACGGCGAGCAACATCAGCTTTGCGCTCCGCGGCACACTCGCCCACGACTCACCGGTCGAATCGCTCGCCGCCGGGACAGCCGAGGACAGGTCCTTCGCTGTGACCGCCGCACGCGGCGATAGAGCAGCGGGAGTCTGGGACCTGGCCTCCGGTACGCGTTTGCGCGTACTGCCTGGGCACGCGGCGCAGCTGACGGCCGTGGCCATCTCGGACTCTTCCCGTGTCGTCGCGCTCACTGCCGCGAAAGACGGAACGTTGCGCTGCTGCAACCCGTTGAGCGGGGAGACTCTTTGGCAGGCGGCCGCACACGACGGGGAGGTGCACGGGCTTCAGTTGCACGAGCTCCGTGGCGTTCAGATCGTCATCACCCACGGCGGCGACGGCACGGTGGGCATCCGAGACCTGGAAACCGGAGAGATCCGGATGGTCTTCACTGACGTGCCTCCCGGCGGCCGCTTGGGCGTCGCCGTAGGCGACATGGACGACATGATCGCCTACGTGGGCCAAGGGCAGCTGTTGTCCCTCGACCCCCGCACGGGAATGGAATGCTTCAGGAAGCCGCTCAACATAGGGAAGATCACCGGTATCGCACCGGCCCTGACCGGCCCAGGCCCGGCCGTGGTGATCACCACCGCCGATGGCAGGGGTGAGGTGTGGGACCTGCTGGACGGAAGGCCGACCAGCGTGTTCGAAGGACCCCCCGGCAGCATGGACAGCCTCACCGTCCTCGACGCGGGCCGAGGTAGTGTGGCCGTCACCGGCGGCAGGGATGGGACGATCCGGCTCTGGGACCTGGAACGCGGAGGACGGCCGCTGCGTCAGCTCACTGGCCACCTCGGCGCGATCACTGACCTGGTCGTGTGCGACGCGCCGGCCACGCATGAGGGCGACAAACCGAACGGCTTGTTCCCGGACATCCAGGCGGTCACACACACCGCGCGCGTCAAGCCGCGTGTCACCCCAGACAGCGAAGGGCGCCGACGATCAGGGTTGCTCGAATCCCTGGCCGGATACGCGTTGTTGTCCGCATCCGACGACCGCACCCTGCGTGAGTGGAGCATGGCGGACGGCAGCCTCCGCCAGACATTCAGCGCACACACGGACCGGCCCCGGACGATCACCGTCACGCAGATTGCTGGCAGCCCAGTGGCGGTCAGCGCCGGACAAGACAATACGGCGCGTGTCTGGGCTCTGGATGACCGGCGTGTGCGGACCGCAGGTCGAGTCACCTACCCCATCCCCATCAGCTCGGTGTCTCTCAGCCGTGTGGACGGCCGACTACTGATCGCCACCGGCTGCGGCGACGAGCGGCTGCGGGTGGTGACCGCGTCCGACGGCACATCCGAGGGGAACCACCTCAACGGCACTGGAAAGCTCACGGCCGTGGCGCTCGGCTCAACACCTGAGGGGCCAGTCGCCGTCACCGCCACCGACGACGGAAAGCTGACCGCCCGGCGACCCGCGACAGGTGAGCGGCTGTGGCAGTGTGCCCCGTGCTCCGAGCCGGATGGACCCGTGACCGCACTGGCCGTGGGCGGATCTCGGCGACATCCCCTCGTCCTCAGCCTCGACTCGTCGGACGGCGGACGTCTGCGAGTTCACTCACTCACTGGGGGGCGAACCCTTAACCACCCTATGCAGGGCCTGCGTTGCGAAGCGGTGGCCACCGGACGGATCCGCCGGAAGCCGGTCGCCGCGGTCGCCCGCCACGACGGCACGATCGAGCTGTGGAACCTCAACCCCGGCGCACCCCGCAGGACCCTGACCGGCGGGGGCGAAGGCGTGGTGACCATTGCCATCGGTACGACACCCACTGGACCGTTGGTGGCGGCCGGGTACGAGGATGGCCGGGTTAGCGTATGGGACGCTGAAACCGGCCGGCGGTGCTGCCTCCTCACGGCCATACCGGTGCAGATGATCGCGGTCGGCACATCGCACGGCCGCCCCGTAGTAATCACTGCGGACCCGTCCCGTACAACCCTCCACTTCTGGGATGTGGAGACTGGCGACATACATACCGTCGTGACCCTCCCCGAGGCGATCGGCGCGCTCTCCCTGGCGGAGGGGATCCTCGCCGTCGGATACGGGCGAGAGCTCGCCGTCTTCAGCGCTGCCAACGACCCGGGGCCGTGGGACGACGCCCAACCGCCCCCAGCAGCATCGAACCCGCCGCACGAAGCGGACACCGGCGACGAGGAGGAGAACTTCGGGGACACCGGTGGACAGCTGACCCCTCTGGAGATGGCGGTCCTGATCCACCTCTGCCGGATGGACGAGCCCCTGGGCGTGCCCGAGGTGAATGCGGCGTTCTGGCGGCACTTCCGCCGCTGCGTGAAGACGCAACTGCGTTCCCTCCGGCAAAAGGGGTACGTGCGCCGGGCCGAGAACCCCCGCCTCTTCCTCCCGACGGCCGAAGGCCGCGAGGTGGTGGCCCGCGCGGAAGGCAGCGGAGAGCTGGTCAAGAGACGCTGGAGGATCGGTATCCATTGCGCGGGTTGCGGCGTCTGACTGGGCGACCAGCTGGGTTGACCCGCCTGGTGCATGGAAGAAAGTTGTGGTTGCGGCGGTAGCGGACGCTGTGGCTCGCGCAGGCCCCTACGTAGCCTGGCAGGCTGTTCTTCCTGTCTGAGCGGATGACGCGTCACTGGTCGTGATTGATCAGGTCGGTCTTTCGGTCAAATCTGTTCTGTTCCATCGATTCCGGACACTGAAGTAGCGTCGTCGTAAGGTTTCGAATCCCGAAGGCGGCTCGGATTAACCCAGGACTCACTCTCGCTGACCGGGGATTTTCATGGCCCTGCCTATGCGGCCCTGCTGTGGCTGGGGTCCGGAACGCCGTGCGCGAGCGCTGTGTGAGCGGAGGGGCTGTCAGCCCTTGCGGGCGGCCTTCTTGGCCTTGCCCTTCTTCTTCCCCTTAGCCTTCGCCTTCTCGGCTCGCTTGGCCTTCTCAGCGGCCTTGCGGGCCTTGTCCTCCTCGGACTTGCGCTGGAGGGGGACCAGCTTGGCGGTGGCCTCGGCGGCGCTCTTGCCGACGTGGGGGAGCACGCTCTGGTAGATGTCGCGCGTGATCCGGGTGTCGCTGTGCCCGAGCGTGTCCGACACGATCTTGATGTCGATGTCGGCCGCCAGCATGAGCGTGGCCGCACCGTGGCGCAGGTCGTGCAGTCGGATCGGCGGCAGGCCGGAGGCGGCGACGAGCCGCTCGAAGAGATCGGTGACCTTGCCCGGGTGGAGCCAGGAACCGTCCTCCTGGGTGAAGACGAGACCGGTGTTCACCCAGGCCGACCCCCACTCCGCGCGGTCGGCCTCCTGCCGTTCGCGGTGTCGCTTCAGGACGTGGACGGTGTCATCGTCCAGGGCCACGACACGGAAGCCGCTGTCCGTCTTCGGCTCGGACGCCTCGACCTCCCAGCCGTCCTGGACGAGCTGGCCGGTGACCGTGAGGGAGTGCCGGTCGAGGTTGGTCTCCGACCAGGGCTGCCCGCACGCCTCACCTCGTCGCAGGCCGCGGAAGGCGATCAGGTGCCACATCGCGTACAGCCGGTCCTCGGCGACGAAGTCGAGGAAGGCGCCGGTCTGTTCCGGCGTCCAGACCATCACGGGCGAGGGCTTCTCGCCGCTCTGCTCCCACTTGGAGACCCGCTCGTCCGTCCACACGAGCGCCTTCGGCTTGCGCGCCGGGTCGATCTCGACGTGGGCTGCCGGGTTGAACGTGATGATCTGCTGCCCGATCGCGTCGTTGAGGGACGCGCGGAGCGTGGCCTTGATGTGCTGGCGCGTGGCGGGGCCGGTGACGCGGCGGAAGGGCGGCATCGCGTCGATCGCCGCCTTCATGGCCATGCGGCGGGCACGGTTCGCCGCACCCTTCCAGGGGACGGTCGCCAACTCCTCGACCGCCGCACGCCTCTGGGTGTTCTGCTCCAGGATCTCGGCGTTGGCGTCGGTGATGGCGGTGAACATGTCGCTGAGGTGGCTGACACGCAGCCGGTCGAGACGCCGATGGCCGATGTGCGGCTTGAGGTGCACGCGGACATCGGTCTCGTACCGGCTGATGCCCGACTTCCGGATGCGCTTGCCAGCGAGCCACCGGTCCAGCCATTCGGCCACGGTCAGGCTGCCGATGAGAGGGGACCTGTCCCCGAGTGGTGGACACCTCTGAGCCCGGCCCCGGTAGGGGCCGGGTAGGAGGCATCTTTTATGGTGATGAAGGTCTACTCGCCCGAGTTCAAGGCGGACGCCGTCGCGCTGTACCTGTCGGACCCGGGCCACACCTTCGAGGGCGTCGGCAAGGACCTGGGGATCAGCCGGGAGACGCTGCGCAACTGGGTACGGACCGAACGGGCCCGACACGGCGGGGGCAGCACGACGAGTACGAGCACGGAGAAGAACACGGTGGATTCCCCGCCGACGGCCGAAGAGCTTCAGGCCGAGAACGAGGCCCTGCGCCGTGAGCTGGCGACGGTGCGCAAGGAGAACCAGAAACTGGCCACCGAGCGTGACATCCTACGCAAGGCCACGAAGTTTTTCGCACAAGAGATGACCTGGTGACCAACCGCTTCCAGTTCGTCGAGGACCACCACCGCGCCTGGGGCGTGAAGCGGTTGTGTCACGTGCTGGAGGTCGCCCGCTCCAGCTTCTACAAATGGCGGGCCGGCCGTCAGGCCCGCGCCGCGCGCGAGCGGGCGGACGCCGCGCTCGCCGAGCGGATCAGGGCCGTGCACGCCGAATGGGACGGCACCTACGGTCGCCCGCGGATCACCGCCGAGCTGCGCGACCAGGGCGAGCACGTGAACCACAAGCGTGTCGGACGGGTCATGCGCAAGTACGGCATCGCCGGGCTGCGGCTGCGCAAGCGCCAGGTCACCACCGTGCCCGAACCGTCCGCGACGCCGGTGCCGGACCTCTTCCGGCGCGACTTCACCGCCACCGCCCCGAACACCAAGTACGTCGGCGACATCACGTACTTGCCGGTGGGCGACGGCCAGTTCCTGTATCTGGCGACGGTGATCGACTGCTTCTCGCGCCGCCTGGTGGGCTGGTCGATCGCCGACCACATGCGCACCTCGCTGGTCGCCGACGCGCTCCAGGCAGCCGCCGCGACCCGCGGCAGCCTGGCCGGAGCCGTCTTCCACAGCGATCACGGAGTGCAATACACCTCCCGCCAATTCGGCGATGTATGCGCTGAGTTGGGGGTGCGACAGTCCATGGGTGCGGTCGGCACGAGCGCGGACAATGCGCTCGCCGAGAGCTTCAACGCGGCCCTCAAACGCGAGACGCTCCGCGGCGCCCGCCGCTTCGACGGGGCCCGCGCCTGCCGCCTGGCCGTCTTCCGCTGGACCACCCGCTACAACACCCGCCGACGACACTCAGCGAACGGACAGCAGGCACCGATCGCCTACGAGCAACGGTCAGCTACCCTGACACTCGCCGCATAACAACACGAACAGGTGTCCACTCCTCCGGGACAAGGCCCCCTTCCAGTGCTGCGGCTGAAGACGCTTGAGCAGCGCGCTTTCTTCTGCGGTGGGCTTGAGTCCGCTGGTGTCACGTTCGCGGACCGCGATCCACACCGACAGGGCGGTGACGGCCGCGACGACGGCCACGGCCGACCACACCCACGCGCGGGTCGAGACGTGCGGCAGCCACACGTACCCGGCGGCACCGAGCGCGGCGGCGGTCTTGGTGGCGAACAGCCACATGGGGTCGGGTACACGCCGCTTGGCGGTGCGCAGCTCGCGCTCCGCGCGGTGGCGGATGGGGGTGACGCCTTCTGGGTCGATGGCGCGTGCGGTGGCCAGAGCGCGGCGAGCGTCGCGCACGAGCGGCTTGCGTTCGGCGCGCAGGGCGCGGCGGCGTTCGGCTTCCTTGCGCCAGTGGTCGGCGGTCCAGCGGGCGGCGGTGGCGGCGTACTGGCGGTGGGTGCGCCAGACTTGTCCGTGACTCACAAGTGTCCTCTTCTCAAGGGGTGGTGGGTCGGTGGTGACGGGCCCTGCGACGGCCCGTCACCACACGTGCGTATTACGCGGAGTGAGCAGGTTTCCGGTTTCCTGGTTTCCGAGACGGCCCCTACGCGTGCGCGCGCGAGAACGGAAACTTCCGTCACCCTGCGTCGCTACGGGGCCTCTGGCGGTCGAACGGCCATCCGGGGGTCAAACCCCACCCGGAAGGCCCTTCAGACGCCCTGCGGGCCGCCTACGGCTTCGGGGTGGTTCAGCGGCCCTTGCGGCCGC
Organism: Streptomyces hebeiensis; assembly: GCF_052983195.1. Taxonomy (NCBI): domain Bacteria; kingdom Bacillati; phylum Actinomycetota; class Actinomycetes; order Kitasatosporales; family Streptomycetaceae; genus Streptomyces; species Streptomyces hebeiensis. The sequence continues at coordinate 3,419,917 of NZ_CM129812.1, read as the reverse complement.
GCCTGCTGCTCTTGCCGTTGTCGCCGACGGCGCGGACGACCGTGACGACGGACCAACCCAGCACGAGCGCGATGAACGCGAGCATGGCCAGGTTCGCGGCGATGGCGGTCAGCGCGCCGACGAGCAGCGGGCCGAAGTAGACGCCGGCCGCGACCGCGCCAGCACCGACCCCGGAGCCGAGCGCGACGCGCTGCACCGTGCGGTCCGGCGGGGCCTGGTGGATGTGCACCACCTTGGGTCCGGCGGGCTGCTGTGCGGGCAGGGCGGAGGGGTCGGCGTAGACGTGGGTGCCGTCGGGGAGTTGGACGACGGTCAGGGGGCGGTGTGCGGGGAGCTGTTCCATGACGCACCCTCCGGGGCGTTGTCGGGAAAGGCGCAGGCAGGACACATGCCGAGCGAGGCGGGGATGACGTATCCCGCATCCCGGCGGCACTCGGGGCAGATGCGGCGGGCGGCGTTGGCCTTGGCCAGGGCCGCCCACTTCGCCGGGGTCATCGGCCGGACCGGCTTCGCCCGGTCGATGCGGTAGAGGTAGGCGACCAGCGGGTCACGGCGGCGTCGGGGCCGCTCCACCTGCGCCGCCACGTCTTGACCGCCGGGGCGTAGTCCGGCGGCGCGCAGTTGGCGACGGGTGGCGTAGCCGTCCGGGGCGAGCCGCCACCGGTAGACCGGCAGCGTGGTCATCAGGCGACCTGGAGGCCGCGTTCGGCGCGCAGGGTGTCGCGCAGGGTGCGAGCGTTCGCCGGGGAGGTGCGGACCTCGCGGCGGATGCCCTCGGCGGTCAGCCTGGCATCCGGCCAATCGGCCGTCGCCTTCCGCGCCTCGTCCAGCAGCTCATCCGGGCTCCGCTTCAGGCGCGGGGTGCGGGCGACCTCGGGCACGCGGCCAGTCGCCCGGCGCGGGCGGCTCGACTCCGCGGCCACCGCCCGGCGCTCGATCGGCGTCACGGTCGGCTGCTCGATCGCCCCGACCGGCTTGGCGGGGATGTTCGACTTCAGGAAGCCGACGGCCACCGCGCGGGGCAGCGCCGTCACGTTCGGCGTGATCGGCGCCGGGGTCGATCCCACGAGGTCAGAACTAGACCGATTCCTCTCGGTTCCAGTTGATTCCTCCGCATTCATGGTCGAGGAGGTGATCGGGGCGGGACGGTGGTGCAGCACCTTCGCCACGAGATCCGAGCCGAAGTAGATCGACCCGACCGGCAGCGACGTGGCGAGCAGCACGAGCGCCCAGTTCGCAGGGGCCCAGTCGGCCAGTCGTCCCCAGCCGACGGAGTGGCCGTGCAGCTCCGGGACCAGGCCGTGCACGTAGTTCAGCACGAGCGAGGCGAGCGTGTAGGCGGCCAGCACCCGCAGCGCGAACGTGCGGTCCTGCCCGGCGAGCACAAGCGTGGCGATCAGCGCGAGCGCCATGAGGCCGTCGACGACGAACGGGTACAGCGTCGCGGCGGTGCCGTCGGCGCCGATGGCACCTGCGATGTCGCGCAGGGCGTTCCAGGACACCCGGAAGGCCATGGCGACCACGGCGACCAGGGCGAGCACGAGGGCGGCGCGGCCCTTGCGGTGCAGGTTCATGCGGCACCGCCGGTCTGACCGTTTGCGCCGTTGACGTGGTTGCGGTGCGCGGCGAGCACGCGCCGGCGGGCACGGCGGATGCGGCGCTCGTCCAGTTCGCACGGCGTGCGGTCGATGACGATGATCTGCGCGTCCAGCAGCTCCATCTCCGCGCGGATGACGGGCATCTCGCGCTCGATGGCGTCAAGCTCCGCGTCCGTGGGCTCCATCCACGGCTCGAACGCGGTAACAACGTCCTGAACAGTCACGATGTGTTCCATGGGTCGTGTTCTCCCTAGCAGGTGGCAACGGCCCGAACAGTGGCCCCGGTGTTCCAGCACCGGGGCCGCGCGCCGTTGAAGTCGGTAACTCCGGCTCCCCTCAGCGCCGCTCGTACGAGACGAGCAGCGGAGGCAACCGGCGCGGCGAGAGCCGCGAAGGTCGACGCGCGATCCAGTCGCGCGGTCCGCCTTTTCGACTCGGGGAGGCGGGGCCCACCTATGCAGTTCTCAAGCAACGACCGACGCGGGGCCCCTCGTAGTGGCGAGCCATCCCGGACCGAAGCGGCGCAGCACACGGCAGCACCTCACTCCTGTACTCCTGTGCAGGAGTGACATGTAAGAGAGTGCCTAACTCATGTACATGAGTCAACCCGCCGCGTGAAACTGCTGCGGCGGGCCGGGGCTAGGGAGGAGGGTTCTTCAGTCGCCCGCGGGGATGCGGTACTCCAAAACGAACTGGTCAGCGGCCATGAACGTATCGCAGACCTCGATGACCCGGCCCGTCTCGGATTCGGCGTTGCGGGTTAGATGGATGATGGGCGAGCCAGGGCTCAGGCTCAGCGCGGCAATCTCCTGCTTGGTGGCGAGCCGCACGCGTACAGTCTCCGACAGCTCGCTCAGGACGTGCCCGTGCTCTTCCAGCCGGGCGTAGATGCCACCGCCACCAGGGTTCTCCTCGAACAGTTCCGGGATGTCTTTGGCGATGTCCCACGGAAGGTAGGAGGTGGCTTCCTCGGTCGGGATGCCGTCGCTGAAGTAGAGGCGGCGCCGCGCCAGAACCTTCGCGCCGGCCGGAACCGACAGCCGCTCTGCGATCTCCTCGGGCGCGTCGACCGGTCCGACGTACAGGACGCTGACGCTGGGTGTACTGCCCGCCTGCTCTGCCTCCGCGAGGTACGCGGCCTTGCCCGCAGCGCGATGCGACCGACGGAACCTGTCGGAGGACTTCCGGCGCACCGGAGGGCGCCTCTTCACGTATGACCCCTTGCCGTGACGGGTCTCGATGAGCCCAGTGGCGCGCAGCTCGGCGAACGCCTTGCGTACTGTTCCTTGGGAGGCCGCGTACTTCTCCATGAGGTCGGATTCGCTGGGTAGCTGCTCTCCTGGGGGGAGATCCTTCCCCTTGATCTGCTGAACAAGGTCGTCAGCGATCTGAAGGTACTTCGGCTTTCCCGAGTCTCTGGTCGTCGTGGCCATGTCCTACTGTTCCTCCTAGAGTCCTGTACATAAGCAACGCTACTCGGAGGCGTACCAATGCCGCTTCACTCGGTCTCGGTCGCTGGCGTAGTCGTGCGCGATGACGGCCGTGTCCTCGCGATCCGGCGTGCCGACAACGGCACGTGGGAGCCTCCGGGGGGAGTCCTTGAGCTGGACGAACGGCCTGAGGACGGAGCCGTTCGGGAGGTGCTCGAAGAGACAGGCGTCCGCGTCTCCATCGAGCGTCTGACGGGCGTCTACAAGAACATGAACCGGGGTGTCGTGGCCTTGGTCTTTCGGTGCCGCCAGGTCGGCGGAGCAGAGCGCACGTCCAACGAGTCGACTGCTGTGAAATGGCTGACCCCCGAAGAGGTAGAGAAGTGGATGGGCGAGGTCTACGCGGTGCGCGTCCTTGACGCCCTGGGCCCTGCGGGCGCTCCCCACGTTCGCGCGCACGACGGTCGGCACCTGATCGCATCTCTCTGACGCGCGTGGAGGCAGCAGACAGTCGCCAACTGGTGGCTCGCTGGCTGGTCCGCTGTAAGCCGGACCCGGCTGGAGAGATTAATTCGCTTCCGCTTGGAGCGATTGATGGCCACGCGATGGCGTTCGGCGGTGACGCGTTGACGACGCTGAAGGGCGCTGTGGCGTTCGTAAAAACCCGAGTCAGACCCGCCGCAGCGACGTACACTCTTCCGTGCAGAATCAGAAGTCCGCGACTCGTTATGTGTAAGTGGAAGGTTGGTAGCGAGTTCGGAGTTGGGGCTCCTTGGCTTTGCCAGACTCGTCATCTGGTGGAGAAGGGGCCCGTTCAAGGAGGGGTGGCATGTCTGATAGCGGTAGCGCGAGCGATGGTCCAAATCCCGTCGGGGAAGTGCACGCCGCTGACGCACCTTTCGCCAAAAACGTCGTTCCGTACAAGCATGACTCCTCCATGCTCCCTGCCTTGGTGCAGCTTGCTGATGCTGCGTGCGAAGGGGTAGGTGATACCCGCGAAGCGAGCCTCCGAGTGGCAAAGCTCGCGAAGGATGCGAACCTCCCCTTGGATGACGCATCCATTCGAGAATTGACAATCACCTTCACATATACTCTCGCTCCGCATCCTCTTGGTTCTGCGCAACCGGGCGCTGATCTTGTTCCGCTGGAGGGACCGTCCTATCCGCGGGCCCTTCGCGATGCAGATGAGGATGTGCGCGCCCTCTGGACTTCACTCGCGGCTTCGGTGACGCATCCTATGGCTAGGGCGCGGTGCGCTGACATCGTCTTCACGCTGCGACTGGCGAAGCCCCACGAGGCTGCCGAAACTGCCGTGCAGGCCTATTTGGAGTTGGCCAGAGGAAGCCTTCACCTCAGTGAGCAGTGCGACGGATTGCTTAGAGCTTGGGGATTGGTCCGGGCAGTGGGACTCTCTGCGTTGATGCCCCGAGTGTCGTCCGCCATGTTGGACATGGTGGACGCAGCGCTGGATCGTCAAGACGATCCATATGTGGTTGTTCATCTGCTCGATGCCCTCACAGCGCCTCAGCGTAGGAAGAAAGGGAGTCTGCCGGACTCCCGGATGGATGATTTGCTCGACAAGGCCTTGCTGACCTACTCCGACACCCGCACGGTAGGTGAGCTGGCCTCGCTTGTCCGCAGGAGAGCCGCTGGAGATGCAATGCGGGTTCAGCATGCCAGCGAAGTCGAGGTTAAGGCATATTTGAATGACGCCGATAAGGCTACGGAAGCGTTCGTTGTAAGGGCCCACTTGAATGATGCGGCTTCAAAGGCGCGTCAGCTCAATTTGCCGGACCTGGAGGCAATCGCCGTCTCGCGCCTCCAGTCTGCACCTCCGGTGAAATGGAAAAGCATCCCAACCGAGTTCAAGCTTCCGAATGCATTCTTTCGAGACTTTCTTCGACCCTACAGGAGAGCTGAATCTTGGGATGACGCTCTTGGGTTGTGGTTCAATACGGACGCCCCCAGCGGATCTCTTAAGACTAATGAGGCGACGGCACGCAATGTGCTGAATAAGTCAGTGTTTGGCAGGCTCGTGACTACTATCGTATTCGGTAGTAAGGATCTCCCTAAGCGTGTGCTAGCCGGGGATGATGATGCATTTCAGCACGAGCTTGTTAAGGTGGAGACAATCGGTATCCATCTCCATGGTTTTTTGCTGGCGGATGCACTGGATCTAATTAAATTTCGCTTTGGCATTCCCTCGCTTGCTGAGGTGGAGAGTCGCTTGGTCGAAGCGGGTGCGCATCCAATAATGGCGCGAACATTGGCTAAGTCTCTACTGCTCTACTGGGTGGGCGAGTTTGCAGCCGCCGTGCACCTTGCTGTGCCGAAGGTTGAGGCGGCTGCTCGTGCCCTCTTGTTGGAGCTTAACGAGCCGATGTACAGGGCTGCGGTGGGTGATGCAGTCGGCGTTTTTCCTGGACTCGGTGCGCTGCTTGAGCCGTTGGTGGAAAATGGGTTCGATCCTGATTGGGAACGCTTCCTCAGGACTTTCCTTTTGAATGACGGCGAGAACGTGCGCAATCTCACGGCGCATGGCTACATTGACGACGTCAATCGCGAAACCGCGGCCTTGGCCTTGCGGGCGTGTGCCCTACTCGTCCTCATTGCTTCCGAAGATTCAGTGAACCGCGACAGCGAGGTTGTCAGGGCTGCTTTGGGCAACCCGATTGCAGCTCCTCCGCGCTCCTGGTGGCAGCGGGGCATAAGTGCCATTCGGGCCGCGCGGAGAGAGTTCCTTCGGTGACGTGACGTTATTGGGCACGCCTTGGCTGCAACTGCGCTTAGGCGTTGCCCCATGCTTCGAGGAATCGCTTGCGGTCGTCCTCCGTCTCGTACGTCTTGCGGCTGGCAAGCAAGACGTGCCAGGCGGAGGTCTCGGCGTCACGCAGCCACAGCTTCCCGAGGTACCGACCACCTGCAACGAAGGTGTTGTGGTCCAGCGCGCCTCCGATCACTTCGGCCACGGCGTCGCGCTGCTGGTCGTCGAGCTCTCCCAGGAAGCTGAGCACACGGCCGGCGATGCCCCCTTCGTTCCCGTCGATCAGGTACTTGAAGAAGGGGCCGCCCGCGTTGGCCGGATCGATGTACAAAGCGGCCTCATCTCCGACACGCCTGAGGGCATCCCAAAACTCATCCCCTTCGGGGGTGCCTGGCAGAGGGAGGGCGGAGAAGAGGTCGACCAGGTGCCCGTTGGCCGCTTGGTCGTATGAGACGTCGCAGGCTGCTGCAGCAGCGATGTTCGCGACGTGCTCAGTGTTCAGATCTCCCTCCTCGGGCCAGTCCAGTGGAGTGTTGAGCTGGCGCGTGAGGTACTGAGCCAGTTCGCCATCTTCGCCAAGGTAATGCCGGACGATCACAAGTTCCCCCAGTTCAACGCCAGATGGCGCTCAAGGTGGCTTCTCTACGTCAGTCAGTCTGCCCAAGTAGGCAGTGATCCACTGAGCCGTGTGGACAACGTCCGGAAAATGCTCGTGTCCTTGACCCAAGGCAGGCTCTGCGGAGCTGAGGGGCGGGCTCTTGCCTTCTCAGTACCTCCTCGCGTCCGAGAGGGAAGCCGCAGCACTCCGGATGTTGTCGGCTGCGTTGTTGAGAGAAGCTGGCAGGTCTGCCATGCGCATCAAGGCCTGAGCGGCGGAGGTTAGCAAGTGGACATTGTCTTGCAGGTGCGCGAGGTCGTCTCCCGCGTCCATCAGCAACGGCGCGTTGTCCTGCAGATGCGCCAAGTTTCGGCTGGCCTCGTAGACCATCCAGGCCGTGTCCTCTGAAACACCAGGCGCACGCCCCTGCATGCGCTCGAGATCCGACTTGAGGACCTTGAGGAGCGACGACAACTCTGGCACCCGGTCCGCGAGTGTGCCCAGCACCGGAGCCAGCCGATCGACGTACTGTTCCTGCGCTTCTTGGATCATCGCGACCAGTCGGGCCTCGGTCAGACCGCTCAGCCCTGCGAGGGCGTCCTGGCCCTCGGCTTCGCGAACGCGCTTCCATCCTTGAAGAATGTCAACGGTGTACTTCTCGCCGTCCACGCCGTCTACTCGCTTATGGTGCACGTTGCACAGCAGAAGCAGGTTGGCGAAGCTGTTCCTGTCTTCCACGCTCCACGAGGGGTCGTACCGCTTCCCACCCGCTTTCAGAGCGCGAATGTGGGCGATGTCCAAGTTGAGGACGGGCTTGCCGTCGATGATGCGCACCGTCGGTGCTCCACAGCGGGGGGCGTAGCAGCCGCCCCGCGCTAGGGTCATGAGCGCGGCAATGGTGGTGTTGTCGTACTTCCTGTGAGGCTCCTCGGCCACGGGGTCCTCCTCCACTCGGCAGGCCTGCTACGGACCATAGAGGCGGGGACTGACAACGGGCGTGCCATGTCGGGTAGTTGGAAGCGGTCTGGTGCGACGTCGGTGGTCTCAGTCGCGGTCTCACTCGTGGCGTTTTCCAGGGCAGTCCAAGTAGGTCCCTGGGTGTTTGGCTACGGCCTGACCTGCACACATTCGATTCCCCAGGACACGCGTGGACGATCACGGACCAAGATCGGACAACTCGTAATGCGTAGGTCTCGGGTTCGAATCCCGAAGGCGGCTCCATGGTGAACCCCAGGTCGGACCTCTGACCTGGGGTTCCTTGTGTTTTTTGACCTTGGCATCCTGGTCAATCGGGCACTCGTGGTCTGCCCGGGCGCGAAGGGCCCCCGGCGGACCGCTCCTCGCGGTGGACAGCGAGGACAGCGGTGCCGGTAGGCGAGACCGAACCGTGGCCGAGAGGCTGAGACAAATGCCGGGCGCGCTGGGCGTGTTCTGTTTCCAGGTGGGCAGCCCGGTCCTCCAGCGCCGTCGGGTCCATCTATCGGATACGGAGCGTCAGGCCGGTGGCTACGACAGCCGGAGCGGGAAGGTGTGGGCCGGTGCGGTCGACGGGACCGCCTGGGACAAGGCGCCCGATAGCTGCTCCTCGACCTCGCGGCGCATGCCGGCCGCCCGCAGGAGTTGTGGGCGGCCCCCCGGCGCGGGCGTGGTTCGCGGCAGCGAGAGTGCCGCCGACCGCACCGACGCCGCCTACCGGTCCGCCGACGCCAGTCGCACCTGGGCGCTCGTCCGTCAGGGGGGCGGAGCCGCGGAACACTCCTGGAGTAATACCCCTAGGGGGTATATGGTTGCTTGTGTGGAGGCCGGGAACGGTCTCCCGTACGGGATGGAAGTCGGGGAGGACGGTCATGGATCACGGCGCGCACCACCACACCGAAACCCACGGGTATGCCGCGCACGCCGGTCCCGGGGGCCACGGCGCGCACAAGGGGCAAACCCACCATCAAGGGGCCTCTTGGCCGATGGCCGCGAAGGCGACCCTGCACTGCCTGACGGGGTGCGCCCTCGGTGAGATCCTCGGCATGGTCATCGGTACCGCGCTGGCGTGGGGCAACGGTCGGACGATGGCGGCCGCGATCGTGCTGGCGTTTGTTTTCGGCTACTCGTTCACGCTCTTCGCGGTCCGCCGGGCGGGCCTGGACTTCACAGCCGCGCTCAAGGTGGCGCTGGCCGCCGACACGGTGTCGATCGCCGTGATGGAGCTGGTCGACAACGGCATCATCGCGCTGGTGCCCGGGGCGATGGACGCTCACCTGAGTGAGGGGCTGTTCTGGTCGTCACTGCTGGGTGGCTTCGTGGTGGCGTTCCTGATCACCGCACCGGTGAACAAGTGGATGATCGGCCGCGGCAAAGGCCATGCCGTCGTCCACGCCTACCACTGAACTCCTCGGTCACGCACGAGCGCTGCCGGCTGTGCGCCGAGGCGTGCCGTTCGTGCGAGCGGGCTTGCGGCGAGCTCCTGCTGAGCCTTGGCTGACGCGCAAGGGCGCGGCGCTCGCTACTCGTCGTGGAGTTCCGCGCGGACGCGGCGCGAGGGCTGGAAGGCGTACAAGTCGAGGATGTCGGGCGGGTCGGTGACGCCCGGTCCACCGCCCTTGACCCACGTGGTGATGTCGGCGGTGGCGTCGGGGTCGTTGACCAGGCCGAGCCAGACGGGCCGCCCGCCGTTTCCACGGCCCTCGGCGGAGGGCTGGACGACGATGACGTTGGCGCGCTCGCACGCGTCGAGACAATCGACGACTCGTACGGTGGCCGTGGCGTCGAGGGCTTGGCGCAGTTCGCGGAGCTGGGCCGTGTGATCGAGGCCGGGGACTTTGGGAGTGCCGCAGCAGCAGCCGCGGCAGATGGTGACGGTGGGCCGTGCCGCCCCCGGCCCGGGGGCGGCACGACGGTCGCGTTTGTTCACACGGTGTCCTTGGGGAATCGGGGCCGGGCGGCCTCGCGCGGCAGGCGCGGACCGTTGAGGCCGACCATGACGGTGGAGCCCTCGTGTCCGGCGACGCCGAGGGGCAGCGGGAGCGTGCCGATCAGGTCACGGCCTCGCAGCCTACTGCCGGGCGCTGTGGCCCGCGTGGCGGGGACCCGGGTCGGACCCCGCGTGCGGCGGGGACCTGGCGTCGCCCTCGGACATGAATGGGTACCGCACACCTCTGTCCCGTCTCCGCAGGGTCTCGCCCCACCGGGCGAGGCCGGCGGGGCGACCGGCCTGCTCAACGGTCGGCGCTGCCGGGCGGTACGACCCATGCGGAAGGGGTGTCCTGCCGGGGAGGCGATCATGTCCCGCATCAGGTGGCCCGGCCTCTGTCACGGTCGCCGTCGTGGCGCGCTGATCCCCTCCGTACGTCAGCCCGTCCAGCGGCCCGTCAGGAAGGCCAGGGCGAACACCGTGCTCACGGGGGCGACCAGGCAGAGGTAGGCGGTTTTGACGCGGGGGCTGCGCAGGCTCCAGGCGGCCAGGGTGATCCACAGGGGCCACCACAGGAGGCCGGCGCGGGGGATGGACGTGTACCAGTACGAGGTGCCCAGGGCGCACAGGCTGAGTCCCATGTAGACGGCCTCGGGCCAGCGGCGTTTCCACGCCAGCAGCGCGAACAGTGCCAGACCGATGAGCATCGCGGCGAGTTCGGCCTGGAACATGAAGGCGTACCCGGTGCTCTGGGCCTGGTCGAAGGCGTTGCGCCAGGTGTTGGACCAGGCTTCCCAGGGGGTGTGGAAGGTGCGGTACCAGCCGCGCTCCTCGGCGTGCTTCCAGGCCATCCAGTCGCCGGTGTGGGACTGCAGGTACCAGCTGTAGAGGAACGCGGGGGCCGCGGGCAGGGCCAGCCAGGGCAGTTGGCGCCAGTTCCGGGTGGTGCGGAGGGTGAGGAGGAAGTGCGTGGCGAGGGCCGCGGCGAGGAACAGGCCACTGACGCGTACGGCGGTGGCCAGCGCGGCCAGTGTCATGGCCAGGGGCCAGTGGGCGCGTTGCGCGGCGAGCCAGGCGGGCAGGGCCAGCGCCAGGAAGAGCGCCTCGCTGTAGCCGACGGCGAGGAAGACGGCGCAGGGGGAGAGCAGGAAGAACAGGACCGTGCGCTGTCCCGCCCCGGCGTCGGGCAGGTGGTGCCGGGCGATACGGGCCAGGGCCAGTACGGCGACGGCGCCGGCGACGAAGGAGATCAGCAGGCCGGCGAGCGTCCAGTTGGGCACGATGACGTGGACCGCGCGCAGCGTGAGGGGGAAGCCCGGGAAGAAGGCCTCCCGGTTGTCCCACTCCCGGAGCCAGGGCCCTGCCTGGTCGGGGAAGTAGCCGTCGCGCGCGATACCCAGGAAGTGCACCCAGTCCCAGTGCTCGAACGGCGTGAGGACCGGGCCGGATTCCCGGGTTTTCGAGTTGGAGGGGAACAGCCAGCGGGCGCAGTAGGCCGTCACCCATATGGATATTCGGGTCAGCAGATAGAGCCAGAGGACCTCCCGGTCGGCCGGGCTCGGGCGCCAGGCCAGCCGGCCGCGCAGCCCCTCCCGCACAGGAGGCGCCTGTCCGGCCGGGTTCGGGGTGCGGCGAAGGGCCCGGGCCCGCTTCTCGGTGCCTTTGGCTGCGGGGGTGCGCTCACGCAGATCGGGGGGCATGGCGGGCATGTCGGACTCCTTGCGGGCGGCGGGCGGCGGGCGGCGGGTGTCGGGCGGCGGGTGTCGGGCGGCGGGCCGGCCGATGGCGGTCCGCGGATTCGGGGAGAGCGAGTGCGGGGGAAAGAGGGGGAGCGGTTCGGGTCAGGGCCTGGGGCAGGGCTTGGTCAGGACGGTGACGTGGTGGACGTACGGTCGGCGTCCGGCGAGTCGTTGTCCAGTGAACCGGTTCACGGAGATCAGGTGTCCGGCGGGCCGGTGCCCGGCGTACCCGTTGATCCGCTGCTCGACGATCCGCTCGGTGAGCCCGTGCTCGACGGCGGGGGCAGGGGCAGGGGCGGGGCCGAGGCCGAGGCCGAGGCCGGGACCGTGCCGTCCGGGGTGGGAGAGCTCCTGGAGGCGCTGGGCCCGGGCGACGGGCCGGTCTCCGACGGTCCGCTCGGGACGGGGCCGTCGGCCGGGCCCGCGGACACCGGCTCGCCGGGCAGGAACGCGGTGGCGGTCGCCGCCCCGCCGCCGAACGCCAGGCATACCGCCACCACCGCGCCGACGCGACGCCTGCGCTCCCGGCGTCCGCGTTCGATGATGGCGGCGGCCGGCGCGGTCACGGCCCTGCTCCGCCCGGCGTCGGCCGCTTGCCGGAACAGGGACCGTAGCGGGTCCTGGGGCTCAGACACCGGGCGCCTCCTCCATACTCGGGTTGTCCAGACGGTGGGCGAGCGCCTTGCGCCCCCGGCTCAGGTGCGTCTTGACGGTGCTCGCCGACAAGCCTGTCTCGCCCGCTATCTGGTCAACGGTCAAATCGCACAAGTAGTGCAGAGCAAGGGTGCGGCGCTGTTGGGCGGGCAACTCGCGCAATGCCTCGACCAGCACGACCTGCTCCGGTTCGGGTCCGGCGACGTGCGGCGGCGCACCGCTGCGCTTCCACGCGTCGGCGCTCCGTCGCCGCAGCCGCCACCGGCTCACCGCCAGGCGCCAGGCGACCGTGCGGATCCACGCCTCAGGCCGGCCCTCCCGGTCGATCTGCCGTCGCCGGCTCCAGCCCTTGACGAACGCCTCCTGTACGACGTCCTGTGCCTCGTACAGGTCACCGAGCATCACGTACAGCTGCCCCGTGAGCCGCGCGACCGTCTGGGCGTAGAACTCCTCGAACTCCTCGACGGTCAACAGCCACTCCCGGATCTCTCGCCACACCCGACATACGCCCCGCAAGGAGTATTCGGTCGACACGGAGGACCGGGGAAGCGGCGTGAGGGTTGTCACAGAACCGAATCGCCCCGGTGCTCGTCCGGTCAGGCCGGAGCTTGCCATAGCGGCAAAGAAGTTTGTCGTCCGGGGGCGGGTGGGCGCACATTGCGGTCATGAGGAGGTGGCGCACATGAGTGAGCCCACAATGCCCGCAATACCCGCAATACCCGCAATGCGGAACGCCGACGGCCTGCCGGACGGCGGTGGCCGGGGTTACGACGTGGTGGTGATCGGTGGAGGTGCCGCCGGACTGGGCGGGGCGCTCGCCCTGGGCCGGGCCCGGCGGTCGGTGCTCGTCATCGACGGCGGCGAGCCGCGCAACGCCCCCGCGGACGGGGTCCACAACTACCTCGGCCGGGAGTCCACACCTCCCGGTGAACTCCTGGCGGCCGGACGCGAGGAGGCGCGGGCCTACGGCGTACAGATCAGGCAGGGCCGGGTGGTCACCGTCGAACAGGACGCGGCGGGCGAAGGGGACTCGGCGGTCGGGCGGGGAGCGGTGGCCGGGCGGGAAGCGGTGGCCGGGCGGGAGTCGGTGGCCGGGCGGGGCACGGCGGTCGAAGGGGGCGCGGCGGGGTTCACCGTCCGGCTCGCGGACGGCGACGCGGTCCGCGCCAGACGGCTGCTGGTGGCCACGGGCCTGGTGGACGAGCTTCCCCAGGTGCCCGGTCTGGCCGAACTGTGGGGAACGGATGTCCTCCACTGCCCCTACTGCCACGGCTGGGAAGTGCGCGACCAGGCGATCGGCGTGCTGGCGACGGGGCCCCTGGCGGTGCACCAGGCTCTGCTGTGGCGGCAGTGGAGCGAGAATGTCACTCTCTTCCTCCATACGGCTCCCGAGCCGGGCGACGACGATTACGAGCGGCTGGCCGCACGTGGCATCGCGGTGGTGGACGGAGAGGTCGCCGCGCTGGAGCGGGAGGACGGCGACGGCAGGCTGACGGGCGTACGGCTGGCGTCCGGCGCCGTGCTCGACTGCCGGGCCCTGGTCGTCGCGCCGCGGTTCACCGCCCGCGCCGGCCTCCTGGCCGGCCTCGGTCTGGAACCCGTCGTGCAGGAGGTGGGCGGAGCCGTGATCGGCAGTTACGTCGCGGCCGACGCCACTGGACGGACCGCCGTACCGGGGGTGTGGGTGGCAGGCAACCTCGCGAACGTGGTGGAGCAGGTGATCGGTTCCGCCGCCGCGGGGGCCCGCGCGGCGGGAGCCGTCAACGCCGACCTGGTCGAGGAGGAGACCCGCCTCGCCGTCGCCGCCCGGCGGGCCGGCGACGTTCTCTCCGCGTAGGGCGCCCTCTTCGCGCGGACGCCCGCGAGCTGTCCGGGCGGTGGTCCGTGCGTCGTTGTCGGCCTCTGCCACCGGCGCCGCTGTCCGGGAGCGGTCGGCCCGGTGGCCCGCAGGGGCCGGTCCGGCCCGACCGCTTCCCCCGATTCGCGTAGCGCGGAGGCTGTACCGGTCCGCAACGCGGCGGTAATATGGGAGCGCTCCCATACCGGATCCCCCACACCCGGAGATGGAGATACCATGCATTGTCATGATCGGAACAAGCGTGCGCGCGGCGGGGCACGACCCCGTCGGCTGTCGCACTTCGTCAGTCTGTTATCCGTGGCGCTGTTCTGCCTGGTCGCCTCGGTGACCTCGGTCGGCACCGCCTCCGCGCACGGGTCCGTCATCGACCCGGCCTCGCGCAACTACGGCTGCTGGCAGCGCTGGGGCAGTGACTTCCAGAACCCCGCGATGGCGCAGCTCGACCCCATGTGCTGGCAGGCGTGGCAGGCCGACCCGAACGCCATGTGGAACTGGAACGGGCTCTACCGCAACGGCTCCGCCGGCAACTTCCCCGCGGCCGTCCCGGACGGTCAGCTCTGCAGTGGCGGTCGCACCGAGGGCGGGCGCTACAACTCGCTGGACACCGTCGGCGCGTGGAAGACCACGGACATCCGCGGCAACTTCACGGTGAAGCTCTACGACCAGGCCAGCCACGGCGCGGACTACTTCCTGGTCTACGTCAGCCGCCAGGGCGTCGACCCCAGCAAGCAGGCGCTGAAGTGGAGCGACATGCAGCTGGTCAAGCGCACCGACAGGTACGCCCCCAGCCAGAACTACAACATCGACGTCTCCACGTCGGGGTACAGCGGACGCCACGTGGTCTACACGATCTGGCAGGCGTCGCACATGGACCAGACGTACTTCCTGTGCAGTGACGTGAACTTCGTCTGAGTTCGAGTCCGAATTCGAGTTCTAGTTTGAGTTCGAGCCTGAGCCCGAGTTCGAGCCTGAGCCCGAGTCGTGAAGCCGGACAGAGTCGCCCGCCGAGCCACCCCCGCCGGGTCGCCTGACGGCGACTCACCTCCCGGCCGCGCGTCGCGCACGCGGTCACCTCCCACGTACGCGACGCGCCTGATCCCCCGACCCGACGACCACCGGTCCCCCCGGGCGCGACCCGCCCGCGGGGACCGGATTCATTCCGGCCGGGCGCGCTGCCCGGCCGGACGCGGATTGCACGGCACCCTCTTTCGCGGGTGAGGGCACCGTCCCCCGCGGTGGGGTGTCACCTGCCCCCGGGCGCGGCTCCGAGCCGGAGCATGACCTTGCTGCTGCCGCTCGCCGGGTCGGCGGCGGTCGCCAGCGCCCGCGCCGCCTCCTCCAGGCCGAAGCGGTGGCTGATGACCGGCGAGACGTCCAGGCCGTCCCGCATCGCGAGGAGCGCGTCGTCGATCTCCTCGACGAAACGGTACGAGCCGATCCAGGTGATCTCCCGCGTGACGAGGTCCCCGAGTGCCGCGGCGACCGCCGCGCCCGGCAGGTTGCCGACCTGGACCACGGTGCCGCCCGGGGCCGTCGCCCGCAGGACCGGGCCCAGTGCGGCCGGGGCCCCCGACGCCTCGAAGACCAGCTCGACGTCGCGCGGGAGAGCCGTGCCGTCGCCGACGTCGACGGTCTCGTCCGCGCCCATCGCCCGGGCGACCGCGAGCGAGGCCGCCGAGACGTCCGCCGCGATCACCGTGGCGGCACCGCGGTGTTTGGCCGCCGCCACGACGAGCGACCCGATCGGGCCCGCGCCGTTGACGAGTACGGTCCTTCCCCGCAGGTCGCCCGCCCGGCCGTCGGAGGCTCCGCCCGCGAGGCCCCCGGCCGCGCCCGCCCGGCGCACGGCGTGCATCGCCACGGCGAGCGGCTCGGCCAGCGCGCCCTGCTCGGTGCTCACGCCCTCGGGCAGCGCCCTGACCTGCGCCGCGCGGACCACCCGGTACTCGCTGAAACCGCCGTCCGTGTGCGGGTCGAAGGCGGCCGAGCCGAAGTAGCGGACCCGGGGATAGAGGTTCGTGCGGCCCGCGAGCCGGTCGGGCAGACGCCCGTCGCCGACCAGTTCCGCCGGGTGCACGGTGACGGGTTGACCTGCTGCCAGGCCGCTGACGCCGGGGCCCGTACCCGCTATCCGGCCGGCCACCTCGTGCCCGAGCACCAGCGGGTGCCGGAGCGTCGCGGTACCGGACCCGCCGTGCTTGAAGTACGCGACGTCGGAGCCGCAGATCCCGCCCCACTCCAGCGCCAGCAGCACCTCTCCGGGCCCGGGCACCGGGTCCGGGCGCTCGTCGATCCGCAGATCGCCGGGGCCGTGTACGACGACCGCCCTCATGCCGCGTCCTCCAGACGGACCAGGTCGCGCCCGCGGGTCTCGGGGGAGAGCAGCGCGGACACCAGGGTGATGAGCGAGTAGACGACGAGCATCGCGGCGATCGGCCACCAGCTGCCGGTGACGGCGGTCAGCGTCGCCGCGATGACGGGGCCGATGGCCGTGGCGAGAATGCCGCCGATCTCCTTGGCCAGCGCGAGCTGGGTGAACCGGGTACGGGATCCGAACAGCTCGGCCATCGTGACGCTCTCCAGCGAGAACAGGCCGAGGACGCCCACGTTGAGGCCGAGGACCATGCCGAACATCAGGCCGATCGTGCTGCCCGAGGTGATGAGCAGCATCATCGGGAAGGCCAGGACCATGGTCAGCAGCGTGAGCGCGATGTACATCGGGCGGCGGCCGAAGCGGTCACCGAGCATGCCGACCAGCGGGACGACGGCGAAGCCCAGCAGCGAGCCGTACACGATGGCGTCCGTCGGGACCGACTTGTCGACGCCGAGCGTGGTGCCGATGTAGCCGACGAGGAAGGTCTGGATCAGGCCCGAGTTGCCGGCCTGACCGAAGCGCAGTCCGAGGGAGAGGAAGAACGCCTTGCCCTTGCGCTGGCGTACGCCGGCCTCCAGGACGCTGACGCTCTTGGTGTCCTGGGGGGCGGCGGCCGGGGGTGTGGCCTTGCCTGACGTGCCTGACGTGCCTGACGTGCCTGACGTGCCCGACGCCGGGCGCGCGGCCTCGCCCGCGGACTCGACCACCGACTCGATCTCGTCCCGGGACATCGCGACACCGTCCACGACGTCCGGGCGCTCCTCGAAGACCGGGCTCTCCTTCAGGTTCCGCCGCAGCCAGACCGCGAAGATCATGAGCGCGAAGCTCAGCAGGAACGGCAGCCGCCAGCCCCAGGACAGCAGCTGCTCCTCACTCAGGACCGCGAGCAGGATCGCCCACAGTCCCGACGCCGCCAGAGTGCCGGAGTTGGTGCCCAGGGAGACCAGCGAGGAGATCAGCCCGCGCCGCTTGGCGGGGGCGTACTCGGCGAGCATCACGGTCGCGCCGGCGATCTCGGCGCCGGCGCCGAAGCCCTGCACCAGCCGGAGGACGACCAGCAGGATCGGGGCGAGGATGCCGATCGTCGCGTACGTCGGCAGCGCGCCGATCAGCGTGGTGGAGGCGCCCATCAGCAGGATGGTGATGAACAGGACCTTCTTGCGGCCGAGACGGTCGCCCATCCGGCCGAAGTAGAGGGCGCCGGCGAGCCGGGCGACGTACCCGACGCCGTAGGTCGCCATGGCGGCGATCAGGCCGATGGCCGGGCTGACGTCGGGGAAGAAAAGCTTGTTGAAGACGATGGCGGCCGCCAGCGAGTAGAGCTGGAAGTCCATGAACTCCATCGCCGTGCCGAGCCACCCGGAGACGGCGGCCTTGGTGAGGTCGCGGGTCGTCCGTGTCGCGACGCCCGTGGGCTCCGCTCGCGTGGTGTCCGTCATCGTGAACTCCGTTGTTCGGGACCGTGCTTGGTGCTTGGTGCCTTTTGGCTCTTGAGGTGTTCGGTGGGGGGTGGTGGCGAAGGGTGGATGGGGCGGAGGGGAGGGAGCGGGTGGGAAAGAGAGGAGCCGGTGTGCGGCGCGTGGGGGTCAGCGGTCGGTCAGTTCGATACGGCCCGCACGCAGCCCGGGGAGCCGGGCGGTGACCCCGGACACGAGCGCGTCGTCCTCGGCCAGATCGGCCGCGCCGAGTACGCCCAGCAGCCGGCGGACCGTTTCCCCGCGGCCCTCCTCGTTGTCCGGCACCCCGCGCCAGCAGGCACCGAGCGCCGGTGCCGCCGGATCCGTCGTACCGAACAGCTGTCCGCCGTCGTCCGCCGGGCGCGTGGCGTTCGCCCAGGCGGCGAGCGCGAGCTCCAGCATCGGGGTGCTCGTGGTGGCGGCCGGGTCCGCCGGTGCCGTACCGGCGGTGGAGGCGCGCAGGGTGCGGAGCGCGTCGAGCCACCGTTCCGGGATCTTCAGCGAACCGTCGGAGCCGATCTGCCGGAGCAGGTGCCGTATCCCAGGATTGCGGAACCGCTCGACCAGGTCCTCGGCGTACGCCACCGGGTCCGGCCCGCCGGCGGGCAGCGTCGCCGCGACCTCGGCGCACAGCGCCCGGACCAGCCGCTCGCCCCAGTCGGTCGCCAGCGCGTCGGCGACGGTCGTGCACCCCGCCGCCGCGCCCAGGTAGGCGAGAGCCGAGTGGGAGCCGTTGAGCAGCCGCAACTTGGTCAGCTGGTACGGCACGACATCCGGTACGAACAGCGCGCCGTCCAGCTCCCACGGCGGCCGGGGAGCGGCGAAGGAGTCCTCCAGTACCCACTGCCGGTACGGTTCGCCCACGACCGGAACGCCGTCGTCCACGCCGAGCCCGGCCCGGACCGCCGCGCGGTCCGCGTCGGTCGTCGCCGGGACGATACGGTCCACGATCGTCGAGGGGAAGGCGACCGAGACCGCCATCCAGTCCAGGAGGGCCCGCCGGTCGGGCCACGAGGACGCGTCGACGAAGTCACGTACGACCGCTTCCAGCGCGGCGCCGTTGGCGGCCATGTTGTCGCAGGAGACGAGGGTGATCGGCGCACCGCAGGAGCGCATTCGGACGGCGAGGCCGGCGGCGACGCGCCCGACGACCGTCCGGAGACCGGCCGTGCCGCCCGGAGCCGCCCCCGCCGAAAGACCCGCCGCGGGATCCGCAAAGGCACCCGCCGAGAGACCCGTACCAGGACGACCCGCACCGGGACGTCCCGCACCGGGACGACCCGTCCCGAGCCCCACGGCGAGATCCGCCGCGACCTCCGGTGCCGCCGTGTCGAGCCGGCCCGTGTCGGGGCGGCGGTGGTAGCCCTTCTCCGTGATCGTCAGGGTCACGACGCCGACCTCGGGGTCGGCGAACAGCCGGTCGATCCGCCCGGCGTCCGCCCGCATCCCCAGCGCCTCCACGACCGCTCCGGCCACGCGGGTGGCCGTGGGCGAGGGGCGGGTCCCGGTCAGCGAGGTCACCGAGTAGAGGCAGTCCTGGGCGCGCAGCGCCTCCACCACGCGGGCCGAGCGCGGCGCGACGGCGGCGATGCCCCACGGCTGTCCCGAGCGGGCCGCCGCGTTCTCGGTGTAGACCGCCTGGTGCGCCCGGTGGAACGCGCCGAGGCCGAAGTGCACGACGCGCGCCCGCAGCTCCCGGGGGTCGACGGCCGGGCGCAGCTCCGGCGCGATCCGGCCGAGCGTGGCGAGGCCGAGCGTGGCGCCGCCAGGTATGGCGCCGCCAGGCGCGGCGGGGCTGAGTGCGGCGTGGCCGGGCGTGGCGCGGGCGGGGGGCGTGGCCTCCCCGTCGTCCGAGGCGGGCGTGCCGGGTACGTCGCCCGTCGGGCGCACAGGGCGTGCGTGGTGCATGGGATCCATGGTGCTCACGGAGGTCACCAGTCGTGCACGGAGCCGTCGAGGCGCCGTGCGACGGGCAGGTACCGGGGCTGGTACGGGAAGCGCTCGGCGGCCTTCTCGTCGTACTCGACCCCGAGGCCGGGCTCCTCGGAGGGGTTCAGCATCCCGTCCGCGAACGTCACGCCGCTGTGGAAGACCTCGGCGGTCTCGTCCGGGTGCCCCATGTACTCCTGGACGCCGAAGTTCGGGACGGTCAGGTCGATGTGCACGGCGGCGGCCATGCTGACCGGCGAGAGGTCGGTCGCCCCGTGCGAACCGGTCCTGACCTGGTAGAGCGCGGCCAGGTCGAAGATCCGGCGCAGATGCGTGATGCCGCCCGCGTGCACGACGGTGGTGCGTACGTAGTCGATCAGCTGCTCGGTGATCAGGTGCTGGACGTCCCAGATCGAGTTCAGCACCTCGCCCACCGCGATCGGGGTCGTCGTGTGCTGCCGGATCAGCCGGAACGCCTCCTGGTTCTCGGCCGGCGTCGGGTCCTCCATCCAGAACAGCCGGGAGTCCTCGACCGACTTGCCGAAGCGGGCCGCCTCCAGCGGCGTGAGCCGGTGGTGGACGTCGTGCAGGAGGTGGAAGCCGAAGCCGAAGCGCTCGCGCACGGCTTCGAGGTAGGTCGGGGCGAAGCGCAGGTACGCCTCGGTGTCCCAGGGCTGCTCGTCGGGCAGCGAGCTCGCGGCGGGCTCGTAGACCTTGCCCTTGCGCACCCCGTACGTACCGCCGACGTCCGGGACGGCGGCCTGCGCGCGCACGGCCTTGTAGCCGAGGTCGAGATACCGCTCGACGTCGTCCAGCAGGGAGGGCACGTCCGTGCCGCTCGCGTGCGAGTAGACCATGACGCCGTCGCGCGACCGGCCGCCGAGCAGCTGGTAGACGGGCAGGCCGGCCACCTTGCCCTTGATGTCCCACAGCGCGGTGTCGACGGCGGATATCGCCGTCATCGTGACGGGGCCGCGGCGCCAGTAGGCGCCCCGGTAGAGGTACTGCCACATGTCCTCGATGCGCGCCGGGTCCTTGCCGATCAGCAGGGGGACGAGGTGGTCGCGCAGGTAGCTCGCGACGGCGAGCTCGCGGCCGTTGAGCGTGGCGTCGCCGAGGCCGGTGACGCCGTCCGACGTGGTGATGCGCAGGGTGACGAACGTCCGTCCTGGGGACGAGACGAACACCTCGGCGCGCTCGATCGTGCTCACAGATCCCTCTCCTCGCGTCCTCGTCCGGTCTGCCCGTCCGGTTCCGCCCCGTCCGGTCCGCTTCGCCAGGTCTGGCGGTTCTGGTCGGGCAGCACTGGTATACAAGCATCGGTCGACCACATGCGCAATACTGCTGTTACGTGGAACACGCACGGGCGCCGCGCGATCGTGCGGGGTGGTCGGGGCGTACGGCTCGTGCGGCGCGGGGCGCGGCGGCGCGGGCGCGGTGCACAGGCGCCAAGTGTGGGGCATACCCACCGATACGATGAGTGCATGGCTCGATCGAACCGGCAATCGAACCGGGGGCGGACCAGCCGCCGCGCCGTCTACGAGACGCTGCGCCGCAAGGTCCTCACCCTGGAGCTGCCTCCGGGCGCGGCCCTGTCCGAGAACGAACTCGCCGCCGCCCTCGGGGTCAGCCGCACCCCTGTCCGGGAGAGCCTGATCCTGCTGTCCCAGGAGGGGCTGGTGCAGATCTTCCCCCAGGTCGGATCGTTCGTCTCGCGGGTCGACCCGGCCAAGGTGGCCGACGCGCAGTTCCTCCGGGAGGCCGTGGAACTGGCCGCCCTCGGCGACCTCCCGGCCGAGCTCGACCCCGAGCTGGTCGACGCGCTGCGGCACAACCTCGCCGAGCAGCGGCGGCCGGGGCTCGCGCTGGAGGAGTTCTTCGAGCTCGACGAGGCGTTCCACCAGACGCTGCTGCGGCTGAGCGGGCACGGCAGCGCCTGGGCGACGGTCGTCTCGGCCAAGGGCCACCTCGACCGCGCGCGGCGGCTGGGCCTCTACGACACCGCGTCACCCGCGGGGTTCGCCGACCAGCACGTCGAGATCTTCGACGCGGTGCTCGTCGGAGACCTCACGCTGGCCCACGCGGCCATGCGTACGCATCTGCGGGCGGTGTTCGACGACGTGGAACGCATCCGGGCGCGCTCGCCCGAGCTGTTCGCGACGGACCCGGGGACGGTTCCGGTGCGGCGCAACGTGGTCGTCTGGGAGTAGTCCTCTCGGGGGGCCGTGGGTTGTCCCGGCGGCGGGGGACGGAAACCGCCGCACCGTACCCGTACGGGCCCGAGCGCGCGGCGCGGTCACGTCGCGCCCGACTCACGCCGCGCCGATTCACTTGGCGTCCGAGTAGCGCTCCACCGTGGCCGTCGTGAACGGGAAGCGCACCGGCGTCCGGCCGAACGTCAGCCGGCCGGCCAGCTCGCCCGCCGCGTCGATCGCCCGCGTCACCTCCTCGGCCTCCTCCAGCGGGCAGTGCACGATCACCTCGTCGTGCTGGAAGAAGACCAGCTCCGCCCGCATGCCCGCGGTCGACCGGCGCAGCGCCGCCAGCATGAGCAGGGCCCAGTCGGCGGCACTGCCCTGTACGACGAAGTTGCGGGTGAAGCGCCCCCGGGCGCGGGCGGCCGACGCGGTGGCTCCCGCGCCTCCCGCGCCGTCCCCGCCTCCCGCGTCGCCCGTGTCTCCGGCGTCTCGTGCGTCTCCCGTGCCGTACGCGCCCGGCGGGGCCTCCTGCGGAAGCCCGGCCTCGTCCGTGTAGTCGGCGGCTCCGGCGGTCCCGGTGTTTTCCGGGCCGACCGCCCGCGGACTCGTCCGGCCGAGCCAGGTCCGTACGATCCTGCCCTCCTCGCCCGCACGGGCCGCCTCGTCCACGTACGCCACCGCCCGGGGGAACCTGCGGCGCAGCGCCGCCAGGTTCTTCAGGCCGTCGCCGGACGTCTGGCCGTAGACCGCGCCCAGGAGTGCGAGTTTGGCGTGGTCGCGGTCGCCGGAGAACGCCCGGTCGGACAGTGCCGTATACAGGTCGCCGCCCTGCCCGGCCACCTCCATCAGGCCCGGGTCGCGGGAGATCGCGGCGAGCACGCGCGGCTCCAGCTGGTCGGCGTCGGCCACCACCAGCCGCCAGCCCGGATCGGCGACGACGGCCCGCCGGATCACCCGGGGGATCTGGAGGGCCCCGCCGCCATTGGTCGTCCAGCGGCCCGAGACCGTGCCGCCCGGCAGGTACTCCGGCCGGAACCGGCCCTCCCGCACCCAGTCCTGGAGCCAGCTCCAGCCGTGTGCCGTCCAGATCCGGTACAGCTTCTTGTACTGGATCAGCGGCTCGACGGCCGGGTGGTCGATCCCCGCCAGCTCCCAGCGCCTGGTGGACCGCACCTTGACGCCCGCCCGCGCGAACGCCTTCACCACGTCCGCCGGCAGGTCCGGCCGCACCCGGTGGCCGAACGCCTCCGACACCTCGTCCGCCAGCTCGGCCAGCCGGCGCGGCTCGCCCCCGCCCGCGTACCGCTCGCCGAGCAGCTCGCCCAGCACCTCCCGGTGCACGTCCGCGCGCCAGGGCAGGCCCGCGCGGTGCATCTCGGCGGCCACCAGCATGCCCGCCGACTCCGACGCGGTGAGCAGCCGCATCCGCTCGGGGTGCTCGGCCGCGGCGTGCCTGCGCACCTGCTCCGCGTACACCTCCAGCAGGCCCTCGAAGGGGATCTCCGCCCCCGCGCGCGGCTCGAACAGCGCCGACTGCGCCCCGGGCGCCGCCGATCTCGGCGGCGGATCGGGCGGTACGGGACCGCCGCGCAGCCGGGCCCAGGCCGCCGCGGCGGAGCGGGGCTCGCCGGACCGCCTCTCGTGGCCGAGCAGCAGCGGCTCCGCCGCCTCGATGTCGTAGCACCGCTCGACCCGTATCCCCGCCGCGAGCAGCCGGGGGTACACCTCGGCGGTGGAGCGCCAGACCCACCGGACGGCCTCCGGGAGCCGCGCCTCGACCGCCGCGACGAGATCGGGCTCGCGGAGCACGGGACCCGCGGCCCGGCCCGCCGCGTCGAGCGGGGCGAGGAGCGCGCCACCGCCCTCCGTGGGGGCGAGGGCCCAGCGCTGCCCGACGGGCCCCGGCCCCTCTGGCGGATCGTCCGTTGCGGTCATGGGGCCGAGTCTCCCAGGCGGGTCCGACAGTGGCCCTGAACATGGCCCTGAACATGGCCCTGAACATGGGCTTGACCATGTGCTTTACCGGGCTCGGCGGCAACCGCGGCAGGATTCCGGCCTTGATCCGGGTCGCCGGGCGCGAGCCGTTCGAAGGGCGGAGGGTAGAAGGTGCCAGCAGGATCGCCTTGGTGTCGTTCATGTGGCTGGTGTCGTTGATGCGTCGGGGGCGGTGCCCCGATATGTCCCGTGACCGGAGGTTGGAATGCGAGCGATCGTCTTCGAGGAGTTCGGCGGCCCGGACGTGCTGCGGTTCACGCAGGATGCCGAGGCCCCGCACGCGGGCGCCGGCGAGGTCCGGGTGGCGGTCCGGGCGGCCGGCGTCAACCCGATCGACTACAAGATCCGCCGCGGCTGGATGGAACAGATGGCTCCCACGCCGCTGCCCTCGGTGCCCGGCACGGAGCTGGCCGGGGTCGTGGACGAGGTGGGCGAGGGCGTGACCGGGTTCGTCCTCGGCGACGAGGTGGTGGGGTGGTCCGCGACCGGCGCGTACGCCGAGTACGCCCTGGCCGGGACGGTCGTGCGCAAGCCCACCGGGCTGTCCTGGGCGGAGGCGGCGGCGATCCCGGTGGCCGGCGAGACCGCGCTGCGGGTGCTGGACGCGCTCGCGCTGGGCGACGGCGAGACGTTGCTGCTGCACGGGGCGGCGGGCGCGGTGGGCTCGGTGGCCGCACAGCTCGCGGTGGCGCGCGGCGCGACGGTGATCGGCACGGCGTCGCCCGCCAATCACGAGTTCGTGGCCTCGCTCGGCGCGACCCCGGTGACGTACGGGGAAGGGCTGGTCGACCGGGTGCGCGAGGCCGCGCCGCGCGGGGTCGACGCGGTGTTCGACGCGTCCGGCATGGGCGCGCTGCCGGACTCGATCGCACTGCGCGGGGGCACGGCGGACCGCGTCGTCACCATCGCGGATGCCCGCGCCGGGGAGTACGGCGTGGCCTTCTCGGCCGGCGGGACGTCACCGGAGCGCAAGCGGGCGGGCCTGGAGGAGAACGTACGGCTGGCGGCGGGCGGCGCGCTGCGGCTGCGCGTCGCGCGGACGTTCGCGCTGTCCGACGCGGCACGGGCGCAGGAGCTGAGCGAGAGCGGACACGCGGGCGGAAAGCTGGTGCTGACGCCGTGACGCCGTGACGCCGTGACGCCGTGACGCCGTGACGCCGTGACGCCGTGACGCCGTGACGCCAAGGCGTCATGTCGTGCGGCCGAGTCCGCTGGTCCCGCGCGTGACGATGTCTGCGCACACTCAAGCGCGGCGGCGCCCTGTTCCCCCGTGTTCTTCGGCGAATACGCACGCCGGCACGCTACGTCTTCGTCCTGGACCACGGAGAGGAGATCCGGGCGGCTCGGAGGAGCCGGGCCGCTCGCCACGCGCTGACTCAGTCCTCCAGCCGCCGTATCACCCGGGCCGGATTCCCCACCGCCAGCACCCCCGCCGGCAGGTCCTTCGTCACGACCGCCCCCGCGCCCACCACCGTGTTGTCGCCGATCGTCACCCCTGGGCAGACGATCACTCCGCCTCCCAGCCAGACGTTGTCCCCGATCGTCACCGGTGACGCCTTCTCCCAGCCCGCGCGGCGACGTTCCGTGTCGAGCTCGTGGGTGGGGGTGAGGAGCTGTACGTTCGGGCCGATCTGCACGTCCGTGCCGATGGTGATCGGCGCCGCGTCCAGGAAGACCGCGTTGAAGTTGACGAACGTACGGTCCCCGATGCTGATGTGGTGGCCGTAGTCGCACTGGAACGGCGGGCGGACGCGGACGTCCTCGCCCACCGAGCCGAGCAGT
Organism: Streptomyces hebeiensis; assembly: GCF_052983195.1. NCBI lineage: Bacteria > Bacillati > Actinomycetota > Actinomycetes > Kitasatosporales > Streptomycetaceae > Streptomyces > Streptomyces hebeiensis. The sequence goes on along the minus strand of NZ_CM129812.1, from coordinate 3,394,636 downwards.
TCCGCGAGGATCCGGCCCCGGTCGGCGGGGGCGGCGCCCCCGTTCGCGTTGTACGCCGCGCACAGGGCGAACCGGCGCTCGGTGTCCGTGCCCAGCTCCTCGTCGTCCGCGATGTACCACTCGCCGGCCAGCATGCGCCGCTTGTTCTCACCCATCGGCCTGATGCCCCCTCGTCCCCTCACCCGATTTCCCGGTCCCCGGTCCCCGGTCCCCGGTCCCATTTCCCAAAAGGGTGTCCGCCACTGTAGACAGCCACTCGGTGTCCACAGCCTGTGGACGACGTTCCGTCGCGCCCGAGGAGAGCCCGTGACCCGCCCGTTCCACACGTTCACGCGCGGCGCCGTGCCCGCCCCGCGCCCGCGCGCCGGGGCCCCCGAGTGACCGCCGCCGGAGCGGACACCGTCGAGCGCGCCCTCGCCGCCGTCCTCTCCGTACCGTCGGGCGGCGGCGGCTCGCGCGACGCCCGCGCGACCCGCGACGCGATCGACACCGGTGCCTCCCTGCTCGCCGCCGACCCGGGCGCGGACGCCGCGCTGCGCCGGCGCGGTACCGGCTTCGTGCGGCTGGCCTGGGAGCGCGGGTGGCAGCCGGCCGATGTCGTGCGTCTCGTACGCCGCGACCTCGACGGCCCCCACCTGCGGATCGTCGGAGGACTGATCGAGGAGGAGGTACGGCGGTACGAGCGGCTGCCGCCGCGCTGGGCCGCGCAACTGGCCGAGCTGGGGCGGCCGGACGACGCCGGGGCCCGCCCCGCGACGGACGCGCGGTCCGACCGCCCCGACCGGTCCCCCCGGTCCGACCGCCTCGACCGCTTCTCGTACGCCACCGCCGTGCTGGAGCTGTACCTGCTGCTCATACGGCTGCCGGCGATCGAGCCCGTGGGTCCCGTGCCCGGCACCGAGCTCCACCTGCCCCCGGCGGAGGACGAGCCGCGCGTGCTCACCCGGATCCGCGCGCTCCTCGCGAAGGCGGAGGCGACCGGCTATCCGCCGGAGGCCGAGGCGCTGACGGCCAAGGCGCAGGAGCTGATGGCGCGGCACAGCATCGACGAGGCGCTGCTCGCGGACCGCACCCGGCGGGGCGATGTGCCCGGCGCCTGCCGGATCGGGGTGGACGCGCCGTACGAGACGGCCAAGGCGGTCCTGCTCGACGCGGTCGCCTCCGCGAACCGCTGCCGCGCGGTGTGGAACGACACGTACGGCTTCTCGACGGTCGTCGGCTTCGAGGCCGATCTGGCGGCCGTGGAACTGCTCCACACCTCGCTGCTGGTGCAGGGGACGACGGCGATGACGCGGGCCGAGGCGGCCCAGCGCGCGGGCGGGCGCAAGCGGACGAAGGCATTCCGGCAGTCGTTCCTGATGGCGTACGCGCACCGCGTCGGCGAACGGCTGGCCATGGCGACCGAGCGGGCGACCGCGGCGGCGACCGAGATCGAGGCGGCGACCGGAACCGGGCGGGCGACCGGCACGACGGCCGGCACGATGACCGGAGAGGCGTCCGGAGGATCAGCCGGAGAGGAGTCGGAGAACGCGCGGGTGAAGCCGCCGGTGGAGACGGCGGGGCAGGACGGCCGGCTGTTGCCGGTTCTGCCGGTGCTGGCCAAGCGCGCGGAGGCGGTGGCGGAGCACGCGGACCGGATGTTCCCGCAGACGGTGGCGACGCGCGTCCGCGGGGCGATGGACGCGGAGGGCTGGACGCACGGCACGACGGCGGCCGACGCGGCCCGCCTGACGGGCCCGCCGTGCCGGTGACCGGCCCCTTGTGGCTACCCTCGGTCCATGAGCTGGCTGCGGGCGTTGAAGGAGACCGCCCGTTCGGGGTTCACGATCGAACGGGGGCAGCTGGAGCCGTTGGTGGCTCTGCGCGGGGCCGTCGGGCTCGCCGTGGTCGTGGGGAGCGCTTTCGTGCTCTTCGGGCCGACCGTCGCCGTCAGCGCCGCCTTCGGGGCGTTCCAGGCCGGCATCGCGATCCTCCAGCGCAGCTGGCGGCCCCGGCCGGTCCTCGCGCTCGCCTCCGGCGCGAGCCTGGCCGTCAGCACCTTCCTGGGGTACGTCACCGGCGCCGACTTCGTCCTCTTCGTCGCCCTGCTCGCCGTCTGGACCTTCCTCGCCGGGCTGGCCTGGGCGGCGGGACCGACCACCGGGATCATCGCGTCCTCCAACGTGGCGATGATGCTGGTGACCGTCACCCTCCCCACCTCCGCCGCCACGGCGGCCGGTCACGCGGCCGTGATCGCCGCCGGCGGGGTCGTCCAGGCCGCGCTGATCGTGCTCTTCCCCGTCCGGCGCTGGGGCCGGCAGCGGGACGCGCTGGCCGACGCCCTCGCCGCCGTGGGCGACTACGCCCGCCGGCTGCGGTACGACCCGGTCGCGCCCTTCGACCCCGAGCCGCTGATGACGGCCAGGAGCGCCGCCGCAGTCACCCCGCGGGAGGCCCGCCGCCGCCCCGCCGAACTGCACGGCACCCGGGGGGTGGTCGAGCGGATCCGGCCGGTGCTCGCCTCCCTCGCGGACCCGGCGGTCGGCGCGGCGCCCGAGGGGCCGGAGCGCGACCGGGTACGCGAACTCCTCGCCGCCGCCGGTTCCGTACTGGACTCCGCCGCGCGCGCCATCCGGCACGGCGAGCCCGTCCGGCTCGAAGCGGCCACCCTGGGACTGGTCGACACCCCCGAGACCGATACGCCTCTCAGCGGCCCCGCCCGCCGGGCCGCCGCCCGGCTGGGCACCCTGCTGGACGAGATCGTCGAGATCGCGAAGGGCGCGGGGAGCGAGTCCCGGGCGCGCGCCTCCACGAAGCGGTCGGGGCCCTTCACGAAGCGGTCCACGACCTCCACGAAGCGGTCGGGGCCCTTCACGAAGCGGTCCACGACCTCCGCGAAGCGGCCGGGAGAGGCGACGGAGCGGCCCGGAGACGCGGGGGAGCGGGCCTGCGCAACCTCGGCCGGCCGGCCCGGGGCACCGGTGTGGACATGGCGTCGCGTCCTCGCCCGGGGCCTCCGCTCCCTCGCCCGGTGGACCCGCACCCTCGTAGGCGCGCTCGGCGCTCTCGCCCGGAGCGTTCGCCCGGCCGCCCGGCGGTCCCGCGCCGACCGGTACGAGAAGGCCTCCGGGCACCGCGACCGGCCCGGTCTGTTCCAGCTCGTCCCCGTCGTCCTGCGGACCGTCCGCGACGAGCTGCGCGACCGTGACTCGCCGATCCGCCGGCATGCCGTACGCGTCTCGGCCGTCACCTCCGCCGGTTACGTCCTCGCCTCCGCGCTGCCGCTCGGCCACGGCTACTGGGCGCCGATGACCGCCGTCATGACCATGCGCCCCGACTTCGGCCAGACCTACGGGCGCGCCGTGGCCCGGTTCGTCGCCACACTCGTCGGGGTGGCCGTGGCCACCGGCATCGTGTGGCTCGCCCACCCCGGTGACGTCGTCCTCGCCGTCCTCGCCGTCGTCAGCGCGGGCCTGATGTACCTGGTGCTGCGCACCGGCTACGCGCTCGGCCAGGTCTTCGTCACCGGGTACGTCGTCTTCCTGCTCGGCGTGGCGGGTACGGGCGTGACGCAGACCGTACGGGAACGGGTCCTCCTCACCCTGCTCGGCGGGCTGCTCGCGATGATCGCCTACGCCCTCTACCCGGCCTGGGAGACGCCCCGGCTGCGCGCCCGGCTCGCCGACTGGCTGCTCACCAACGGCCGTTACGCCGCCGCGGTGGTCGCCCACTACGCCGAGCCCGCGGGCCGGGCCAGCCCCGAGGTGCGCGAGGCGCTGCTGGGCACGCGGGAGGCCCGGGCGGCCTGGCACGCGGCGGAGGCGAAGGCCACGCACGAGCCGGTACGGCACCGGGGTCTGTCCCTCAACGCGGCGGACGACGCGGAGCAGGCACTCGCCCAGTTCGCCCGGGCCGCGATGCTCCTGGAGGCGCACCTGCCGGAGCGCGGCACCACGCCCGTGCCGGCCGCCGCCGAGCTCGCCGAGGCGCTGCGCGAGGCGACGGAAGAGGGCGCGGTGGCCGTACGGGAACGCCGCGTCCCGCGCTGGGACCGGGTCCGTGACGCGGTGGCGCGCTGGGAGGGCGAGGGTGTCCCCGACGAGGTCGTACGCAGCGGGGCCACGCTGCTCCTGACGGCCCTGGAGGAACTGTCGGACGCCTTGGACGAGGGGCTGGACGAAGACAACGGGGACGACGGGCGCGACGGGAACAGCGGGGAAAAAGGGGACGGCGCGGAATCCACGAAGGCCGGCAGCGCCGAGGAGCCCGGACGCCGCGAGGGAGCGGCCGAGCGACTGGAGTGACGCCAGAGCGACGGCGCGGTGAGGGGTGGGCGGGCCGGCACGGGCGGGGCCGGCGGCCGGACGCGTGGGAAAGCCCGTCCGCCCCGCCGCCGTCCACCGGCGACGGGGAAAGTCGGGCCGCCCCGTCCCCCGTCCCCGCCCTGTCCGCTCGCGGTCCGTCAGCCGGTCGGCGGGTCAGCCGGTCGGCAGGTCCTTCGGCAGGTCCGTGGGCAGCCCGCCCTCGCCGGCCGGCAGTTTCCCGTCCGCCGTCTTCGTCAGCGTGTCCTTCTTGCCGCCCTCCCAGGAGACGACCAGCTTCTTGCCGTCGTTGGACTCGATCGTCCCCATGGTCCGGTCGGTGTTGCCGTCGTCGCAGGTGAGATTGAGCATCGGCGCGCCGCCCATGTCCTCGACCCCGCCCTGGCAGACGTGTTCGGCGGCGACGAGCATGACCTTCGCCTGCTTGACGCCCAGGACGACGGCGTGGCCGTCGCTCAGCCCGGCCCACGAGCCTTCGAGGCTGCCGCTGTCCGCGCCCCCGTCCGGCCCGGAATCCGAGCCCGGGCCCGAACCGGAGTCCGCGCCCGCCCCACTCGGCGCCGAGGCACCGCCGCCGTCCTTGTTCGAGCCGTCGTCACCGCCGCCGCAGCCGGTGAGCGAGAGCGAGAGCGCGGCCACCAGACCGGCCGCGGCGACACTGGTTCGTACGAGCTTGCGCACCGTGCACATCCCCCAAGTCGATGATCGGACCGCGCAAAGCTACCAGGACGATTTTCGTACCCCGGGCAGGAATCCGGCGTGCGCCTGCTCCCGCAGCCGCACCCGCGACAGCCCGAACTTCCGCAGGTGCCCACGAGGCCGGCCGTCCACGGAGTCCCTGTTCCGCACGCGTGTGGCGCTCGCGTCGCGCGGCTGGCGGCGCAACTCCCGCAGGGCCGCCGCCCGCCGCTCCTCGGAGGTGCCGGGGCGGCGCAGGATCTCCTTCAGTTCGGCACGGCGCGCCGCGTACCGCTCGACGATCCGGGCGCGCCGCTCGTTGCGCACGATCTTGCTCTTCTTCGCCATCAGACCTTCACTCCCCGGGCACGGATCCGGGCCACGGCCGCCTCGATCCCGATCACGTCGACGGTCTTGACGGCCTTGGCGCTGAGCGTGAGCCGGACGTACCGGCCCTCGCTCGGCAGCCAGTAGCGCTTGCGCTGGATGTTCGGGTCGAAGCGGCGGGACGTGCGCCGGTGGGAGTGGGAGATCCGGTTGCCGAAGGCGGGCTCGGCGCCGGTCAGTTGGCAGTGGGCGGACAAGGGTGGTCACCTCTCTCGTTGTAAATGAAAACCATTTCCATATACTAGCCCCATGGCACGCGATGAGACACGCCCGGTGATCAAGCTCCGGTCCACGGCCGGGACCGGCTTCACCTATGTCACCCGGAAGAACCGCCGCAACGACCCCGACCGCATGACGCTCCGCAAGTACGACCCGGTCGCCCGCCGACACGTCGACTTCCGCGAAGAGCGCTGAGCGTCGGACGCCGCACCGGCGGCGCCCGACACCACAGAGAGGACCAGGAGGACCGAGATGAAGCCCGGCATCCATCCCGCGTACCGGCCCGTCGTGTTCCGCGACAAGGCGGCCGACTTCGCGTTTCTCACCCGCTCGACCGCGACCCCGGCCTCGGGGCGGACGGTCGTCTGGACGGACGGGAACACGTATCCCGTCATCGACGTCGAGATCTCCTCGGCGAGTCATCCCTTCTACACGGGCACGGCCCGCGTCCTGGACACCGCCGGACGCGTGGAGCGCTTCGAACGCCGCTACGGCCGCCGGACGACCGAGGCCCGCACGGAGACCCGTTGATGTCCGGCACGGGCCCCGGAGCCTCGGACGGCCACCCCCACGACGGACGACGCCACGACGGACGACGCCACGACGGACGACGCCACGACGGACGGCTTCCCGTCGTGATCGTCGCCGGTCTGCACGGCGACGCCCGTCGGGCGGCCGTGCGCCGGCTGCTCGCCACCGCGCCCGGCAGCGTCGCGCTCCACCACGACCTGTCGGCCGCCGCCGAGCGTGGCACGGTCGTACGTGAGGTCCGCGACGCGACCGGCGTGCTGTCCACCGGTGAGGCCCCGCTCGTCAACGACTGCGCCTGCTGCGCGCTGCGCGAGGATCTGGTGCCGGAGCTGATCCGGCTCGCCGACGACGGCCTGACGCGGCTCGCGGTCGTCGAGCTGTGGGACTCCGTGGAGCCACGGGCGTACGCGGAACTCGTCGCGGCGCACGGCGAACGGCTGGTCGTCACCCAGGTGCTGACCGCCGTGGACCCCGCGCTGGTGCTGCCGTACCTCGGCAACGGTGACGACCTCGCCGACGTCGGCCTGGCCGCCGCCCCGTCCGACCGGCGGACCGTCGCGGACACCTGGGCCCGGCAGCTGGAGTACGCGCCGGTGCTCGCCGTGACCGACGATCCGTCGGCCGACGACGAGGACCGGGAGCTGCTGGCCCAACTCCACCCGACCGCACGCCTGATACGCGTCGACGGCTCCGGGACGGTGGCCGGAGAACCGACCGGGACGCCGACCGGGACGCCGACCGGGACGCAGACCGGGGCGTCGGCCGGGGAACTGGCCGCCGCCGCGCTCGCCGGGTTCGACGTCGAGGCCGCGGCGGCCCGCCAGCACCCGGCCTGCGCGCTGCTGCCGCAGGAGGCGGACGCGTCCGGTGTCGGCACGTACGTCTGGCACCGCACCCGCCCCTTCCACCCGGAGCGGCTCTACCGGGCGTTGGAGGACCTGACCTGCGCCGCCGCGCGCAGCAGGGGCCGGTTCTGGCTCGCCGACCGCCCCGACACGCTGCTGGCCTGGGACGCCGCGGGCGGCGCGCTGTGTGTGGAGAGCGCGGGCCCGTGGCTCGCGGCGCTGCCGGACGCCGCCTGGGAGGCGGTTTCGCCGGCCCGCCGGGCGGCAGCGGCCCTCGACTGGCACCCGCTCCATGGCGACCGCTGCCAGCATCTGGTCTTCACCTCGCCCGGACTGGACCGGGAGGGGATCGCGCGGCTGCTCGACTCCTGCCTGCTCACCGATGCCGAATACGCCGCGGGCCGCGCGGCCTGGAAGCGACTGCCGCCCGCCTTCGACGCCCTGCTGGAGGTCTGATGTCCCCCCGTCCCCCCGCCACCCGCCGCGACAGGGCCGCGCCGCGCCCCAACCCCTTGGACCGCGACGGGATCACGTATATCGACTACAAGGACACGGATCTGCTGCGCACGTTCATCTCCGACCGGGGCAAGATCCGCAGCCGTAGGGTGACACGCGTGAGCGCGCGACAGCAGCGGCAGCTCGCCCGCGCGATCAAGAACGCCCGGGAAATGGGCCTGCTGCCCTACCGCTCGTCGCCCCACTGACGGGCGGCCCGCCCCTTCCGCCGTCTTTTCCCGCTCCTTTCCCACTGGTGCACATGCGTACGGACAGCCCCGCCGCGGCCTTCGCCGAGGCGGGGTTTCCACTTCCCGCCCCGCCCTTTTCTCTTACTTCTCCGCGAGAACTTCCGCACGAGTTCCGAGGGAAGGGGATCCTCCGCGGCCCCTCATGCGTCTCACCTTTCGGGGTACGGGGGACGTGGGGTCGGTCCACGCCGGACATGCCATGTCAGCGGGTGTGTCTGTAACCACGGGAACACCCCTCGTGCACGTGCATCTGCTCATGCATCAGCACATGAACAGAGCTATGATCCGAGACAGTTCAAACCTGCACTTTGCAACTCGGGGAGCGACCTGTGCACCACGTGTACAACGGCATAACGGCCACAGAGCTTCACGGAGTCGTCTGGCAGAAGAGCAGGCACAGCAACTCCCAGGGCTCTTGTGTGGAGTTCGCCAAACTGCCGGGCGGAGAGGTGGCGGTGCGCAATTCGCGCCACCCCGACGGACCCGCACTCGTCTACACACCCGCCGAGATCGAGGCCATGCTGCTCGGTGTCAAGGACGGCGAGTTCGACCACCTGATCGCGACCGTCTGAGCGCCGGTACCCGAGCGCCCGGTACCTGGCGTCGGCACTTGGGGCTGTCACCTGGGGGCTGTCACCTGAACCGGCGTGCGCCCGGCGCACGCCGGGGGATGCGTCTCTGCCCGGCGGCCCGGTCGGGCTCCGGGGCGCCCGTACGTCCTTCGGTGCGCCCGAGTGCTCCGGAACGGGGGCGTCGGCCCTGTGGGGTCGGCGGCCGGACAGCACGTTTCTCGACTTATGTTTTCGGCCAACTTTGCGCACTCCTTGGCCGAATGGGTATGTACCAGGAAGAGGCGAGCGCATGAACCGCGTTCCGTAAAGACCGCGAACCGGTCAACGGCGCCGTCGACGGCCCCCCGGCAGGCGGAGCCGGGGGGACACGTGCAACCCGCCTCGGGGCCGCGCGGAGTCACGTCGGGGACCGCGTGAGGTCGCGTCAGGGGCGCACGTGATGTGTGCGTGAAGAGGTACCGCGCCCCGGGTGCCGTCGGCGGTCAGGTCGGGTCCGGCGTCAGCGGGTCCGGTCCGGGGGCAACTGGAACAGCGCCCAGACCACCTTGCCGCGCAGGGCCCCCGTCAGCGGATGCCAGCCCCACGTGTCACTGAACGACTCGACCAGGCACAGCCCCCGGCCGGACTCAGCGGCCCCGTCCTCCTCGGTCCGGCGCACCGACGGCCCCGTGTGGCTGGGGTCCCGCACGGCGCACACCAGGCGGGACGACCAGCGCATCAGGTGCAGTCGTACGGACAGGTCGTACGTTTCGCGGTCGATCCGGCCGATCCGGCCGAGCCGTTCGAGGTCCGGGCCCTCCTCGTCCGGAAGGGCGTGCCGCAGGGCGTTGGTGACCAGTTCGGAGACGACCAGGGCGACATCGTCGAAGCGGTCGCTCAGGTCCCACTGCGTCAGCGTCGTCCGCGTGAACTGCCGTGCGCCGCGCACCGCTTCGTAGCGGCCCGGCAGGGCGCACGACGCGGAGCCCGCGGCCCCCTTGGGATCGATGGGGGGAAGCCCTTGCCTTAAAGGCTTGAGCATGGTCGATCCATCCATCCCCATGCGAGGCACTCCCGGGAATCGCGGCCGTAGCTGTACTGCGGTGGTCCAGGCGGGTGGTCCGGCGTCACAACACGTCAAACACGAACGAGCACGCAGGTGCGCGAGGCCCATGGTTCCCAATGCGCAGGGCAGATGCAAGGGCAGATGCACGTGCACGCGCCTTGATTGCACCGGCTCATGCCGTTACCGGTTGTTTTCTTCTCGTGACCAATTCCGCTCTCTCCGCAAAGCCTTCTTATTTCCGTAATCGAATGCGTACGGGCTGAAGCGTTTTGATGGCAGAATCCGGCACTTGGAGTGCGGGGGTGCTCCGGGGAGAACCACATGCGATGGGGAGGGTTGGAGACGTGACCGCAGCCGAATCGGGCGGTTCCGTGGTGCGGCGCATCCTGCTTGGCTCACAGCTGAGGCGGCTGCGCGAGACGCGCGGCATCACGCGCGAGGCCGCCGGCTACTCGATCCGCGCATCCGAGTCCAAGATCAGCCGTATGGAGTTGGGACGGGTGAGCTTCAAGGCCAGGGACATCGAGGATCTGCTGACGCTCTACGGAGTCGCCGACGAGGGCGAGCGCGCGGCCCTGCTCGGCCTCGCCCGGGAGGCGAACGTCGCGGGATGGTGGCACAGCTACGGCGATGTGCTGCCCGGCTGGTTCCAGACCTACATCGGTCTCGAAGGCGCCGCCTCGCTGATCCGCATCTACGAGGTCCAGTTCGTGCACGGTCTGCTCCAGACCGAGGCGTACGCGCACGCGGTCGTCACCCGCGGCCAGCCCGACGCGCCGTGCGCCGAGGTCGAACGCCGGGTCGCGCTGCGGCTGGAACGGCAGAAGGTCCTCGTCTCCGAGCGGGCGCCGCGCTTCCACGCGATCCTCGACGAGGCCGCGCTGCGCCGCCCCTACGGCGACCGGGCGGTGATGCAGGGACAGTTGAAACACCTGATCGAGGTCTCGGAGCAGCCGAACATCACACTCCAGGTGATGCCGTTCAGCTTCGGCGGGCACGCGGGCGAGAGCGGCGCCTTCACCATGCTGCGCTTCCCCGAGTCGGACCTCTCCGACGTCGTGTTCCTGGAACAGCTGACCAGCGCGCTCTATCTGGACAAGCAGGAGGAAGTCGCGCAGTACGAACGGGTGATGGAGCGCCTCCAGGAGGACAGCCCGGGACCGGAGGAGAGCCGTGACGTGCTCCGCGGCCTGCTCCAACTCATCTGAACAGCCCATGAAAACGGGCGGCTCGGAGGGCCCCGAAGCGCAAAAGGGATCAGTACGATGACGTCGTATCAGGAGTTTGCACCTGTCGTAAGGGATCGCATGTCCTACTTCACCGACCTGGCCCACCAGTACATCGACGGCGAGTGGCGGACCGGCAGCGGCTCGTGGGACATCATCGATTTCAACCCGTACAACGGGGAGAAGCTGGCCGCCATCACCGTGGCCACGGCCCTGGAGGTCGATGAGGCCTACCGCGCCGCCGAACGCGCGCAGCCCGCCTGGGCCGAGACCAGTCCGTACCTCCGCAGGCAGGTCCTGGAGCGGGTGCTGGCACTGGTCGGGGAGCGCCGGGAGGAGATCGTCGAGGCGATCATCGACGAGCTGGGCGGTACGCGCCTGAAGGCGGAGCACGAGGTCCGCACCTCCGAGGAGTATCTCCGCGAGGCGATCCACCTCGCGCTGCGCCCCGAGGGCCGGATCCTGTCGACGTCCGCGGACGGCCGCGAGAACCGCGTCTACCGGCTGCCGGTCGGAGTCGTCGGGGTGATCAGCCCGTTCAACTTCCCGCTCCTGGTGGCGTTGCGGTCGGTGGCGCCCGCGCTGGTGCTGGGCAACGCCGTGGTGATCAAGCCCAACCAGAACGCGCCGGTCGTCGGCGGCGGACTGGTGGCCAGGCTCTTCGAGGACGCCGGGCTGCCGGCCGGACTGCTCAACGTCGTCGTGACGGACATCGCGGAGATCGGCGACGCGCTGCTCGAACACCCGGTGCCCAAGGTGATCTCGTTCGCCGGATCCGACCGGGTCGGCCGGCACGTGGGCGCGATCGCGGGGGCCAACTTCAAACGGACCGTGCTGGAGCTGAGCGGGAACAGCGCCTTCGTCGTCCTGGACGACCTGGACGACGCGGGCCTCGACCAGGCGGTGGACGCGGCCGTCGCCAGCCGCTTCTTCTTCCAGGGGCAGGTCTGTACGGCGGCCAACCGCATCCTGGTGGACCGGCGCGTCGAGCGGGAGTTCACCGAGCGGTTCGTGGCGCGGGTGCGGGCGCTGAAGGCCGGTGACCCGCGCGACCCGGAGACCCGGATCGGGCCGGTGATCAGCACCTTCCAGGCGGAGGCCCTGACGGCGCTGGTGGACCAGGCGATCGAGGACGGCGCGACCGCGCTGGTACGGGGCCGTACCCGCGGCAATGTCGTGGAGCCGACGGTGCTGACGGATCTGGCGGAGGACTCCCCGCTGCTGCGGCAGGAGATCTTCGGGCCCGTGGCGCTGCTGGTGCCGTTCGACGGCGAGGAGGAGGCGGTACGGATCGCCAACAGCGGCCCGTACGGCCTGAGCGGGGCCGTGCACACCGCGGACCTGGCCCGGGGCGTGTCGTTCGCCCGGCGGATCGTCACCGGCATGATGCACGTCAACGACGTGACCGTGCAGGACGAGCCGCTGGCGCCGTTCGGCGGGGAGAAGAGCTCCGGGGTCGGGCGGCTGGGCGGGGACGCGGCGGTGGAGGCGTTCACGACCCAGCAGTGGGTGTCGGTACGGGCCGGCCGGTCGCGGTTCCCGCTGTGAGACGTGGGGCGTGAGACGTGCGACGGCAGGGCCCCGGGCGGGGTGCCTGCCAGGGCTCCGGTGTTCCGGCCCGGGACCCCGGGCCGGGAGCCGACGGCGAAGTCATAGCCTGGCCCCATGTCAGCGATCCGTTTGCTCGTGCTCGCGGCGGTGCGCCAGCACGGCCGGGCCCATGGCTACCAGGTCCGCAACGACCTGGAGTACTGGGGCGCCCACGAGTGGTCCAACGCCAAGCCCGGCTCGATCTACCACGCGCTGAAGCAACTGGCGAAACAGGGCGCCCTGCTGGCGCACGAGACCGCCCCCAGCCCGGCGGGCGGGCCGCCGCGCACCGAGTACGAGCTGACGGACGCGGGCCGCGAGGAGTACTTCCGGCTGCTGCGCACGGCGCTGACCTCGTACGACCAGCAGATGGACGTCCTGTCGGCCGGGCTCGGCTGCATGGTGGACCTGCCGCGCGCCGAGGTGGTGGGGCTGCTCAGGGAGCGGGTGCGCGCGATCGCGGCCTGGCGGAACGAGGTGACCGAGAACTACGTCCCCGAGGACGGGCCCGAGCAGCTCGGTCACATCGGCGAGATCATGAACTACTGGGTCCACTCGGCCGACGCGGGGGCCACGTGGACGGAGGGCCTGATCACACGCATCGAGGGCGGCGCGTACACCTTCGCGGGCGAGGGCGAGCCGTTCGTCGGGGTGCTCGCCGAGGGGCAGGAGAACCCGTACGCGACCGGGGTTCCCGATGAGGGGGACCGCCACTAATCAAGTTTGACCAATGGATCGGCGCGCGTTATTCTCGATCCGTTGGTCAAACTTGACTAATGGACTGGTGAACTGAAAGGAGTGCCTGTGCCGATCACCGCTTCCGCCGTGTCCCTGAACGTCGACGACGTCCCCGCCTCCAGCGCCTTCCTCATCCGCCACTTCGGATTCCGCGAGGAGGCGGCCGCCGACGGGTTCGCGTCCCTGGCCCGCGAGGACGCCGGGATGAACGTCGTCTACCTGCGGCGCGGTCTGGCCTCGCTCCCCGACGACCAGCGCGACGACCATGCCGGCGGGGTGATCCTCGCCTTCGTCGTCGACGACCTCGAAGCCGAACTGGCCCGCCTGACCGCCGAGGGAGTCGCCGTCACGATGCCGTTGCGCGAGGAGCCCTGGGGCGAACGCGCCTTCCAGGTCAGGGACCCCAACGGGGTCATCGTCCAGCTCGTCGACTGGAACGGATCCGCCGGCCGGTGAGCGCGTGAGCCGGTGAGCCGGTGAGGGAACACGTGGGTCAGTGATGGAAAGCGGTGGCGGCCCGCCTGTCGCGGCTCGCCGGCCGTTCCTGGCGGCGCAGTTCGGTCAGGACCTGCTCCAGGTCGGCCACCAGCAGTTCCGCCAGGTCGGCCGAGAAACCGTTGCGGCAGACCACGCGCAGGACGGACAGGTCCTCGCGGTTCGCGGGGAAGGTGTATGCGGGCACCAGCCAGCCGTGTTCGCGCAGCCGCCGCGAGACGTCGAAGACGTCGAAGACGGTGACGTCCGGCGCGGTGGTGAAGGCGAACACGGGCAGCTCGTCCCCCCGGGTCAGCAGCCGGAACCCGGCCATCTCACCGATGCGGCCGGACAGCTTCGTGGCGATGTCCCGCGCGGTCCGCTGCACGGCGCGGAAACCCTCCCTGCCGAGCCGCAGGAAGGTGTAGTACTGCGCGACCACCTGCGCGCCCGGCCGGGAGAAGTTCAACGCGAAGGTGGGCATGTCGCCGCCCAGGTAGTTGACGCGGAAGACCAGCTCCTCGGGCAGCTCGGCGGACGAGCGCCACAGGGCCCAGCCGACGCCGGGGTAGACGAGTCCGTACTTGTGCCCGGAGGTGTTGATGGACGACACCCGCGGCAGCCGGAAGTCCCAGACGACGTCCTCGTCCAGGAAGGGCGCGACCATGGCGCCCGAGGCCCCGTCGACGTGGACGGGCACATCGAGCCCGGTACGTTCCTCCAGCGCGTCCAGTGCCGCGCAGAGGCCGGCGACGGGCTCGTAGGAGCCGTCGAAGGTGGAGCCGAGAACGGCCACGGCCCCGATGGTGTTCTCGTCGCACAGCTCGGCGGCGGCCTCCGGGTCGAGGTGGAACCGGTCGCCCTCCATGGGCACGCACCGCGCCTCGACCTCCCAGAAGTCGCAGAACTTCTCCCAGCAGACCTGGACGTTGATCCCCATGACGAGGTTCGGCCGGGCGGTGGCGGGGTACCGCGCCGCGTTGCGCCGGGCCCACCGGCGCTTGAGCGCCATCCCGGCGAGCATGCACGCCTCGCTGGAACCGGTGGTCGAGCAGCCGATGGCGGCGGCGGGGTCGGGCGCGTTCCACAGATCGGCGAGCATCGCCACGCAGCGCCGCTCCAGTTCGGCGGTGCGCGGGTACTCGTCCTTGTCGATCATGTTCTTCTCCCGGCACTCCGTCATCAGGACGCCGGCCTCGGGCTCCATCCACGTGGTGACGAAGGTGGCGAGGTTCAGTCGCGCATTGCCGTCCAGCATCAGTTCGTCGTGCACGAGTTGATACGCGGTGGCGGGCGGCATCGGCCCGTCCGGCAGCCGGTGCATGGGCGGCGCGAGGGTCATCTCGCCGACGGGGTCGGCCTCCCCGTAGAACGGGTTGAGCGACAGCCGCCGCAGTTCGGCCCGCTCGTCGGGCGCGATGCCGATGGATCGGTCCGCGCCCCGGTGCAGTGGCATGAGCGGTCTCCTCACGCTGGAACGGTGCTGCCGAACCCCCTGGCGCGAGCATACGGACGCGGGGCGGGCCCCGCCCGGCGGACGGGGCCGGATGGCCCGCGGACGCGATCCCGCCGCCCGCTGTTTCCGCGTCGCGCGGTCACCGCGCCGGCGTGCCGTCGTCGTGGAGGCGCATCCGGGGGCGGCCCGTGACCAGCAGCCAGGCGGGGAGCACGGCCACGCAGAGGAGGGGGAGGATGGTCGTGTCGGCCGCCAGGGCCGCCGCCGTGAAGAGGCTGAGCCAGCCGTGGCGAGTGATCGCGAGGAGGACGCCCAGGACCGCGCACACCACCCCCAGGCTCGGTTGCACGGCCGGGACCAGGGCATGGGCGCACAGGCCGAGGGCGGCGCCCGCGAAGACGGCGGGGAAGATCCGGCCGCCTCGGAAGCCGCAGGCCGCCGCCGTCGTCAGGGCGGTCAGCTTCACCACTGTCATCAGGGCGAACGAGCCGGCCGACCAGCCCTCCGGGTCCGCCGCGAGCGTCTTCACCTCGGCCAGCCCCTTGAACAGCGTCAACTGCCCGCCGAGCGTCCCGAGCAGGCCGAGCACCAGCCCGCCCGCCGTCAGCGCCGGGACGGGGTGGCGCAGAAGGGGGAGGGAGCGGAAGAACGCGTGGACGTGAGGGAAGGCGTACACCACCGCCATCCCCAGCGCCGCCGCGACCGGCGCGATCACCAGGGCCGCCGCCAGGTCGCCCCAGCCGGTGCCCGGGTAAGGCGGCAGACCGAGGTCGAACGTCGGGTGGCTGACCAGGACCGTGGTCAGGCCGCCCGCCCCCGCCGCGATCAGCGGACCGAACAGCTTGTCCCACAGGGAGCCGCGCGGGCCCGGTCCCGAACCCACGCCCTGCCCCTGCCCCTGGCCCGGTCCGGGTCCCTGCCCCTGTCCCGCCGCCAGTGACTCCGACAGGATCAGCGCCGCCGCCACCGGCGTACCGAACAGCGCCCCGATCGTCCCCGCCGCCGCGAGCGCCGGCCACAGTGCCACCGGGGCCCTGGGCGCCGCTCTGCGGCCGAGCCAGTACACGAGCGCGACGTTCGCCGCCGTGATCGGATTCTCCGGGCCGAGACTCACCCCGCCGGCCAGCGCCAGCCCCGTGACCAGCAGCAGCCCCGGTACGACGCGGGCCGGCAGCGGCGCGTCGATCAGGTCCGTGGTGGCCGGGTCGGGTCCCGCGTGCCCCGGCACCAGGAGTACGGCGATCCCCACCGCGAGCCCGGTGGCCGTGAGCGTCACGATCATCCAGAGCGCCGAGTAGCGGCCGATCCCGAGGGCGTCCGGCAGGCTCTGCCAGAGCACGTGTTCCAACCGGTCCGCGACCGCGCTCACGCCCAGCAGCACCAGCGCCGAGGCCACGCCCACCGCCAGGGAGGGCACGACCAGCGGCAGCAGCGCCCGGGCGGAGGGCGCGGGGGAGGACGCGGAAGAGGGAACGGCGGGACCGGACGGGGGAACGGGAGGGGGAGCGGCGGGCGGACCGTCATGAGCCACGCGCCCACCGTATCCACGCACCGGTCCGGCGCCCGGTCGTGCCTCGCCGGGTGTCGCTTCGTTCCGGTATGCCCATGACTGCCACCCGGCCGCACCGTCAAGCGGCCGGGTGGAACTGAGCACCGCGCGCGGGCGTTGATAGCTTGTGCGCGGCCGACCACGCCGAAACACGACGCTCGACCGATTCTCATGACTCAGGAGTCCGGTAACCGTGACACAACTTGCGCTCGGCCCCAGCTGGCTGGACCCGGACTATCTGATCCAGACGTTCGGGCTGATCGGCGTTCTCGTCATCGTCTTCGCCGAGTCCGGCCTTCTCATCGGCTTTTTCCTGCCGGGCGACTCGCTGCTGTTCACCACCGGCCTGCTGGTGACGACCGGCCTGATCGACCACCCGCTGTGGCTCGTGTGCACGCTCGTCGTCGCCGCCGCGATCATCGGTGACCAGGTCGGCTACCTCTTCGGCCGCAAGGTGGGCCCCGCGCTGTTCAGGCGCCCCGACTCCAAGCTCTTCAAGCAGGAGAACGTGGAGAAGGCGCACGAGTTCTTCGAGAAGCACGGCCCCAAGTCGCTGGTCCTCGCGCGCTTCGTGCCCATCATCCGGACGTTCACGCCGATCATCGCCGGCGTCAGCCGGATGAACTACCGCTCCTTCATCATCTTCAACGTCCTCGGCGGCGTCCTCTGGGGCGCGGGCGTCACCCTGCTGGGTGCCTCGCTGGGCAAGATCGCGTTCGTCCGTGAGCACATCGACCTGATCCTCGTCGGCATCGTGCTCCTGTCCGTCCTGCCGATCGTCATCGAGTTCCTGCGGGCCCGTTCGCAGTCCAAGAAGGCGGCGGCCGCCGGGGAGGACACGGCGGCGCCGATGGCCGGGCCCGCCGCCGGGACGGCCGTCGGAGGACCGGAGGACCCGGGCGGCGCCCAGGGACGCGGTCGCCACGCCAAGCGCTGAGCCGGACCGTACGGCCTGAAGGCGGGGCGGGGCGTACGACCCGGGCCCGGCCCCCGGCGGGCCGGCCGTCCGACGGGGAGCCCGGTGCCGGGCTCCCCTCGCCGCTTCCGCTTCCTTGACCCGGAGGCCGGCGCCCGAGGTCAGCGTTCCCGAGGTCCGCGCTCCGGAGGGCGGACCGGGTCGAGCCGACGGTCGGGCGAGGCTCCGGCCTCCGGGCAGTCCGCGCGCAGCACGGCCAGGAAGGCGGTCAGCACGGGCGAGCCGTCGTCCTCGGCGAACGACAGGACGAGGTCGGGCAGCCTGGTCCGTGGCGTCACCCGGCAGAACCAGGCCCCCTCGCGCGGGACCGACGTCATGCGGGAGGGCCCCAGCCCGACGCCCGCACCGGACACGGCCAGCCCGATGACCGTGTGGACGTCCCGGGCGACCGTGGCGCCGCGCGGGGCCGCCGAGTCCTCGCCGAACAGGGCGCGCAGGCCGGCGACCGTGGTCGGTTCGTCCTCGCCCGGTGCGCCTCCATGACCGACCTCCGACTGCTGGTCCTTCGTCCGGAAGTCTTTCATCCGGACGCCGCGCTTCTAGAAGCCGCGCGTCCGCTTGGCCGCGCGGCGGCTGGTCGCCCGTACGTCCCCCGGGACCGTGAGGACCATCCGGGCGATCTCCCCGCCGAGGTTCACCCCGACGGCGATCGCCAGCGCCAGCGTCACCGCTTTGGAGAGGGACGCGAGTCCCCGGTCCAGGTCGTTCTGGGCGAAACCCAGCAGACCGAAGTAGGTGGCCGAACCGGGCAGCAACGGGCCGATCGCCGCCGTGATGTACGGCAGCGCCGAGGCGAACTGGTAGCGCGAGAGCAGCTGTCCGAACAGGCCCACCAACCCCGCCGCCACCGCCGTCGCGAGCACCGGCGAGATGTCGCCCGTCAGGTGCATCGCCGCGTAGACGATCCACGCGACCCCGCCGTTCAGCGACACCATCAGCACGGTGGAACGTTCCTGCTGGAGCAGGATCGCGAACGCGAAGCTCATTCCCACCGACGCGGCGATCTGCACCAGCGGCTGCTTCCCTATGCCCAGCGCCGCGTCCGGGTTCAGCTGGGCCTGCAACTGCACACCCAGGTACAGCACGATCAGCACACCCGTGACGATCGCGATGAAGAAGTACATGACCTCCAACAGGCGTGCGGCCGCGGTGATGTAGTAACCCGTCAGCCCGTCCTGCACCCCCGCCACCAGCGCCCGCCCCGGGAGCAGCGCGAAGAGCCCACCGGTGATCACGGCGGAGGCGGGACCCGCCCAGGACACCACGGGACCGAGCAGCGTCAGCGCCACCCCCATCGCCGCCGGCGGCATCGCGGCCGCCATGAACTGGTAGAACTCCGGCAGCCCGCGCCCCGAACACAGCCAGGCCAGCCGGTCGCCGAGCATCGCGCCGGCCGCCGCCGCGAGGAACACCAGCACACCGCCGCCGACCAGCACGGACGCGCAGCCCGCCAGCAGCCCGCTCGCCACGGTCAGCGCCCAGCCGGGGTACGGGTGGCGGTTGCGCCGGATCTCCGCCAGCCGTCGGTACGCCTCCTCGAGCGTGACGTCCGTGTCCTCGGTGGTGATGTCGTCGATGAGCGTGTACACGGCCGACAGCCGGGTGTAGTCGGTGCCACGTCTGCGTACGGTCCGGTTGGCCGTCACCGGGTCGTCCACCAACGACGGCTGGTGCGAGATCGACAGCAGCGTGAAGGTGACGGTCGGCTCGCAGCGGTCCAGTCCGTACGCGCGGCTCACCGCGAACATCGCGGCCTCGACGTCCTCGGCGCCCTCGCCGCCCGCCAGCAGCAGCTCCCCGATACGCAGGGTGAGGTCCAGCACGCGCGGCACGGCGGGCCCCTGGTCGTCGTGGCGCTGCACCGTCTCCGGTACGGGGCGGTCGGCGGCGGGCATGCGCAGCAGGGTGCGCATCCGGTCCTGCCAGGGGCTGTGCTTGTTCAGCCTGACCATGGGGACGCCGTGCGCGGGCGTGACACCCGGCGCGCCGCCCCGGCCGCCGTACGCGCCGTAACCGGAACCCGGTGCCCCCTGTACGCCCTCCGGGACGTCGAAGGCGGAGCCCTCCGGCTCGGGCGACGGCTCCGTGCTCAGTCCCTCCGGGATCGCGAACTCCGAGGTCGGCTGGTCGTCCTCGGGAAGCGGTGGCTGCTCCACCCCGAGCGGCGGGGTGAAGGCACTGTGCGCCTCGTCCGCCTGATGAGGCTTTCGGTCCTCGGGACCGTCCGGCTCGGCCACCACGTTCTGAATCCTCACTCCCTGCCGTCACCCGCCTGCTCTGGCTTCCCCGCTGTCTCCCCCTGCCCCGTCGTTCCCATGCGTAGTGCCGCGTCCCGGCGCGTGTCGCGCCGCTCCCGCCTGCCTCCTGCCGTGTGTGGTCCGCCGCCCGCCGCCCGCCCGGAGCCACCGCATCGCGTCTGCCCAGTATGGGCACGTCCATGAGCGCCACACACGCGGACGGGAGCCGGCCCGGGACCGTACGCCCCGCACACGGACGGGCGGCACACCCCGTGCGAGGTGCGCCGCCCGTCGTCCGTCCGGCCGGGGCCCGGTGCCGAAGCACGCCCGGGCCCGCCGGTCACACGGAAAGGACCGCCGTCAGTGGGCTCCGCCCTTGGCCTCCAGGCGCTTGTACGACGCCTCGATCTCGGCCTCGGCCTCGGCGCGGCCCACCCAGTCGGCGCCCTCGACGGACTTGCCGGGCTCCAGGTCCTTGTAGACCTCGAAGAAGTGCTGGATCTCCAGGCGGTCGAACTCCGAGACGTGGTGGATGTCCCGCAGGTGCTCCACCCGGGGGTCGGACGCCGGCACGCACAGCAGCTTGTCGTCGCCGCCGGCCTCGTCCGTCATCCGGAACATGCCGATGGCGCGGCACTTGATGAGGCAGCCGGGGAAGGTCGGCTCGTCCAGGATGACCAGCGCGTCCAGCGGGTCTCCGTCCTCACCGAGGGTGTTCTCGACGAACCCGTAGTCGGCCGGGTAGCTCGTCGAGGTGAAGA
This sequence comes from Streptomyces hebeiensis, assembly GCF_052983195.1. Classification (NCBI taxonomy): domain Bacteria; kingdom Bacillati; phylum Actinomycetota; class Actinomycetes; order Kitasatosporales; family Streptomycetaceae; genus Streptomyces; species Streptomyces hebeiensis. Next base: position 3,374,305 of record NZ_CM129812.1, on the reverse strand, counting down.
GCCGGCGGTCGAGGCGGATGCGGCCTGTCTCGTGGTCCACCTCGTACTTGTTCCGCGAACCCTTGGGGATCTCGATGGTGACGTCGAACTCCACGGGTGTCTCCTCCTGGATCAAACACGTCATGACACTGACGAATGACACTAACGTCGGACGATGCTGCGTCTTCACGGAGGAGACCTCCCGGCCGGGGGCCGGGATGCCGTGCTCGTGGCAGAACGCAGTGGTTAAGTGTCCCCCACGCAGCTGTGTGATCGCGAAAGGGGCTGGTCAGCCATGCTTGAGCCGAAGGTGTGGCAGGTCACGGCGGGGTCGGTGGCACTCGGCCTGGTGTGCGCCGCGGTGGCCGTGGCCGCGGCGGGGCCCTGGGACGCGGGCCAGCGCAGGGCCGAACGCGAGCGGGCGGCGGCCGCGGCCCGCGCGGGTGGTGCGCATCACGGCCCGGCCGGCCGGGGCACCCCCGAGCCCGCGCCCAGCGCCGCCGGCGTGCTCAGCGCGCTCACGACCGCCTCCACCGCTCCCGGGGACGTCCCGGCGGGTCTCTCCGGCGACCTCGGCAGGCGGCTCGGCCCCCTGATGGACGACAAGGGGCTCGGCTCCGCCCGTACGGCCTCCGTGGTCGACGTCGCCACCGGCACCCGGCTGTACGGCAAGGGGCAGGACAAGGCGATGGTCCCGGCCTCCACGGTCAAGATCGCCACCATGACCGCCGCGCTGTCCGCGCTCGGCCCCGACCACCGCATCGCCACCACCGTCACGGCCACCCCCGACCGGCGGCGGCTCACCCTGGTCGGCGGCGGCGACGCCACCCTGGACGCGGCGGGGCTGCGCGCCCTCGCCGACGACACCGCTCGCGCGCTGCGCGAGCGGGGGGCCCGGGCGGTCACGCTCGCCTACGACACGTCCCTCTACTCCGGCCCGCGCAGGCACCCCATCGGCCCCAACGACAACATCGCGCCCGTCGTGCCGCTGATGGTCGGACAGGGCCGGGCCGATCCCTCCTCCCAGGGGCCGGCGCCGCGCGGCGAGGACCCCGCGGGCGACGCGGCCGACGCCTTCACCGGGCTGCTGCGCGACCGGGGCGTACGGGTCACCGCCGACCCGGCCGAGGGCCGGTCGGCCGCCGGCGCCGAGCCGCTGGCCAGGACGTACTCGCGGCCGCTCGCCGCCCTGGTGGAGCGCGCCTTGACCGAGAGCGACAACGACATCGCGGAGTCCCTGGCCCGCCAGACCGCGATCGCCACGGGCCGCCCCGCGAGCTTCGCGGGCGCGGGCCGGGCCGTCGGGGCGGAGCTGAAGAAGCTGAAGATGCCCCTGGCCGGCGCCCGCTTCGCCGACGGCAGCGGCCTGAACCGCGCGGACCGGGCCAGCGCGGCCCTGCTCACCGCCCTGCTGACGCGCGCCGCCGACCCGGCCCACCCGGAGCTGCGGCCCGTCCTGACCGGGCTGCCCGTCGCCGGGTTCAACGGCACGCTGCGCGGCCGGTACGCGCACGCCGCGCCGGCCGCCGGGCTGGTACGCGCCAAGACCGGCACGCTCACCGGGGTGAACACCCTGGCGGGCACCGTCGTGGACCGCCGCGGCCGGCTGCTGGCCTTCGCCTTCATGGCGGGCTCCACCCGCTCCCCCGGCGCGGCCCAGGACGCCCTGGACCGGCTGTCGGCGGCCCTGGTGCGGTGAGGGCGTTCCTGTTACGTCCGGGGTACCCACGTCCGCCGAGGGCCACATGGCCGGGGCGGCCATGACGTCCCGGCCAGGCACGTCCGCCGGCGAGTGAGCCGAAGGGGCGCGCCGCTGTCGAAAGGGAGGTTGTGCTCGATATGCGGCTCCGCCGCGTGGGCGGAGGCTCCGAGGAACGAGGAGCCGAGCACGGTCGACCGTCGACAGGGGCATAAAGCGCCCCGGAGGCGAACCGAGCCCCAAAAAAGAGGCCGCGCGCGGCGGTGACCGGACACCCCGGCCACCTCGGGGTTTTCCATCCGCCGCCCGGCACCTGCGCCCCCGGAGGCGAACCGAGCCCTGATAAAGGGGGCCGGCCCCACGTCCGGACCTCTCCGCTCCCCGGTCCGAGCACGTACGGTTGACGCATGACGAGCATCGGTGGTGCCGAGATGGTCGACTGGAACCTCGCGGTGGCGACCGCGACCCGCCTCGTACGGCCCGGACCCGAGGTCGGCCGGGACGAGGCGCGCGAGATCGTCGCCGAGCTGCGCGGGCATGCCATGGCGTCCGAGGACCATGTCCGCGCGTACACCCGGATGGTGCCGGACGGCCATGATCCGGTGGACACCCCGGTCCTGGTCGTGGACCGGCCGGGCTGGGTCAAGGCCAATGTCGCGGGGTTCCGGGAGCTGCTGGGGCCCCTGTTCGCCAAGATGCGTGAGCGGCGCTCGGGCAGCGCGGGCGGCGCCGTTCTGGGCGCCGTGGGCGGCAAGGTCACCGGCGTCGAGCTGGGCATGCTGCTGTCGTTCATGTCGTCCCGCGTCCTCGGCCAGTACGAGACCTTCGCGCCCGCCTCGCGTGACCTCCCGGCCGCTGCGGACGGGGCGGGGCGGCTGCTGCTGGTCGCGCCCAACATCGTCCACGTCGAGCGCGAACTGGACGTCGATCCACACGACTTCCGGCTCTGGGTGGCGCTCCACGAGGAGACGCACCGCACCCAGTTCACCGGTGTCCCCTGGCTGCGCGATCACCTCCAGGGCGAGATCCAGTCGTTCCTGGAGGAGACCGACGTCGACCCGATGACCCTCCTGGAGCGGCTCCGCGAGGCCGCCCAGTCGCTGGCCGGCGGCCGGCCCGAGGGCGAGCGGGACGACGACGGCCACAGCATCGTCGAGCTGGTGCAGACGCCCGGCCAGCGCGAGGTCCTGAGCCGGCTCACCGCCGTGATGTCCCTGCTCGAAGGCCATGCCGACTATGTGATGGACGGGGTCGGACCGCAGGTCGTGCCCACGGTCGCGGAGATCCGGGAGAAGTTCCAGCAGCGCCGGGCACGCGGTGCCGGCCGGCTCGACATGGCGCTGCGCAAGCTGCTCGGGCTGGACGCGAAGCTGCGCCAGTACCGGGACGGCGAGCGGTTCGTACGGGCCGTCGTCGAGGAGGTCGGCATGGACGGCTTCAACCGGGTGTGGACCTCGCCGAACACCCTGCCCACCAAGGCGGAGATCGCCAAACCGGCGGACTGGGTCGCGCGGGTGCACCGCAAGGCGGACACCTGAGCCGTACCCGGGCCGGGGCACGCCCCCGGGCACAGGCGCGCCTCAGCTATCACCCATCCGAGGGACCGTGGGTGGGGGACAGGCGTGCAATGCTCGGGTAATGACTCGGCTCTGTCACCATCGACGCACTCTGAGTGACGTTCTCCGCCCTGACTCCGGCCGAGGCACCCCCCGTAAAACATCACGAAGGGCACCGGACATGGGTCCCCATCCTGCGGTCGCGGCGATACGCCTGGCGGTCCGCCGCGTACTCCACGACATCCTCACCGACCTGGCTGATCCCTCTCGCACCCCGGCCGAGTCCGCTCCCTCCTGGACCGCCCCGTCCTGGACCGGCGAGTCCCGGACCGTATCCTCCCGGACCGGCGAGTCCTGGAGTGGCGAGTCCCGGCCCGGCGATTCCCTGCCCGGCGAGCCGCCGCTCGTGCTCGTCGCCTGCTCGGGCGGCGCCGACTCCATGGCCCTCGCCTCGGCCCTCGCCTTCGAGGCCCCCAAGCTCTCCGTCCGCGCCGGTGCCGTCACCGTCGACCACGGTCTCCAGGCCGGATCGGACGTCCGCGCCCGTGACCTCGTCACCCGGCTCCGCGCGATGCGGCTCGACCCCGTCGAATCCGTCGCCGTGACCGTCGGCCTCGCCCGGACGCCCGTGGCGCACAGCGACTCCTCCCCGCGCGTCGACGGAGGGCGGCGGGTGGGCGGCCCCGAGGCCGCCGCCCGTGACGCGCGGTACGAGGCCCTGGACGCCGCCGCCGAGCGCCATCACGCCGCCGCCGTCCTGCTCGGCCACACCCGCGACGACCAGGCGGAGACGGTCCTGCTCGGCCTCGCCCGAGGCTCCGGCACCCGCTCCCTGTCCGGCATGGCGGCCGTCTCGGGGAAGGCGGGCCGCTACCGGCGCCCCTTCCTGGGGCTCGACCGGCAGACCGCCCGCAAGGCCTGCCTCGTCCAGTCGATCCCCGTGTGGGACGACCCGCACAACACCGACCCCTCCTACACCCGCTCCCGGCTCCGGCACGAGGGGCTGCCCGCCCTGGAGAAGGCGCTCGGCAAGGGCGTCGTCGAGGCCCTGGCCCGTACCGCGCAGCTCTCCCGCGACGACGCCGACGCCCTCGACGGCTGGGCCACCGAGGCGGAGCGGTCCGTTCGGGACGAGACGGGGCAGCTGGTGTGCGCCCGGCTCCAGGAGCTGCCGCCCGCCGTCCGCCGCCGGGTGCTGCGCCGCGCGGTGATCGCCGTGGGCGCCCCCGCCGGTTCGCTGTTCGCCCGTCACATCGAAGAGGTCGACCGCCTGATCACGGGCTGGCGCGGCCAGAAGGCCATCAGCCTGCCCGGGAGGGTCGAGGCCCGGAGGCAGGGTGGCAGACTTGTCATCCGGCAGGGCTGAAGCGCTGACGCTCTACGGCTGTGTCTCCCGGGTCCCCGGCGCTGTCCGGCCCCGGCACCTGGCCGACGACGAAAGTGATGCGGGTGGACGACAAGGACATGGGCAACGACCTCCAGTCGGTGCTCATCACCAAGGAAGAGATCGACGCGAAGCTGGCCGACCTGGCCGCGAAGATCGACGCTGAGTACGCGGGCAAGGACCTGCTTCTCGTCGGGGTCCTCAAGGGCGCCGTGATGGTCATGGCGGACCTGGCGCGGGCCCTGTCCACCCCCGTGACGATGGACTGGATGGCCGTCTCCTCGTACGGGGCGGGCACCCAGTCCTCCGGCGTGGTCCGGATCCTCAAGGACCTGGACACCGACATCAAGGGCAAGCACGTCCTCATCGTGGAGGACATCATCGACTCGGGGCTGACCCTGTCGTGGCTGCTGTCCAACCTCGGTTCGCGCGAGCCGGCCTCGCTGGACGTCTGCACCCTGCTCCGTAAACCGGACGCCGCGAAGGTCGCGATCGACGTCAAATGGATCGGCTTCGACATTCCGAATGAGTTCGTCGTCGGATACGGACTGGATTACGCGGAGAAGTACCGCAACCTGCCTTTCGTCGGAACGCTCGCGCCGCACGTGTACGGGGGCTAGCGCCCCTCCCGGCACTGGGCCGGGCCAGGCCGTGTATCGACGGCCCCGGCCCGGCCCGGGCCCCGGTTCCCGGTCGAACAGGACCGGGGTGGGGCCGGCACCGGGAACCCTGGAGCGTTTCGCGGCGTTGAAGTAGTGGAAGGCGGGTTTGTCAGCCGTCCCGTGCGGTCGCGGGTGGCAATGCTGGGGTACCGTCCGAAGAACAGCTTTTTTCTCACAGCGGCATTTACCTACGGGCAGGAGGGACGGGGCGATTCCGCTCCGTATGGATGGACGTGAAGCGATACTTCCGTGGGCCGGTCATGTGGATCGTGCTGGCCGTCCTCGCCGTGGTCGTGCTGATGCAGGTCGTCGGCTCGTCGGGCGGCTACAAGACGGTGGACACCGGTCAGGTCGTCCAGGCGATCGACAAGAACCAGGCCGAGCAGGTCAAGCTGACCACAGGTGACGAACAGATCATCAAGGTCGACCTCAAGGACGGCCAGAAGGTCAACGGCAGCGACAAGATCCAGGCCAGCTACATCGGCAACCAGGGCTCGTCGCTCGCCTCGACCTTGCAGAAGAAGTACCAGAGCGGTGACATCACCAAGGGATACACGGTCTCGCCGTCGAAGCAGAGCCCGTTCGTCTCGGTGCTGCTCTCGTTGCTGCCCTTCGTGCTGATCGTCGTGGTCTTCCTGTTCCTGATGAACCAGATGCAGGGCGGCGGCTCCCGGGTCATGCAGTTCGGGAAGTCCAAGGCCAAGCTCATCACCAAGGACACCCCGAAGACGACCTTCGCCGATGTGGCCGGGTCCGACGAGGCGGTCGAGGAGCTCCACGAGATCAAGGAGTTCCTCCAGGAGCCGGCCAAGTTCCAGGCCGTCGGCGCCAAGATTCCCAAGGGCGTGCTGCTCTACGGCCCGCCCGGTACGGGCAAGACGCTGCTCGCCCGCGCGGTCGCGGGTGAGGCCGGAGTGCCGTTCTACTCGATCTCCGGCTCCGACTTCGTCGAGATGTTCGTCGGTGTCGGTGCCTCCCGGGTGCGCGACCTCTTCGAGCAGGCCAAGGCGAACGCGCCGGCGATCGTCTTCGTGGACGAGATCGACGCCGTAGGGCGGCACCGTGGCGCGGGCCTCGGCGGTGGCCACGACGAGCGCGAGCAGACGCTGAACCAGCTGCTCGTGGAGATGGACGGCTTCGACGTGAAGGGCGGCGTCATCCTGATCGCCGCCACGAACCGGCCGGACATCCTCGACCCGGCGCTCCTGCGCCCGGGCCGCTTCGACCGGCAGATCGCCGTCGACCGCCCCGACATGCAGGGCCGGCTGGAGATCCTCAAGGTCCACCAGAAGGGCAAGCCGGTCGCCCCGGACGTCGACCTGGGCGCCGTCGCCCGCCGTACGCCCGGCTTCACCGGCGCGGACCTGGCGAACGTGCTGAACGAGGCGGCGCTCCTGACGGCGCGCGGCGACGGGAAGCTGATCGACAACCACTTCCTGGACGAGGCGATCGACCGGGTGGTGGCGGGCCCGCAGAAGCGGACCCGGATCATGTCCGAGAAGGAGAAGAAGATCACCGCGTATCACGAGGGCGGTCACGCCCTGGTCGCGGCGGCTTCTCCCAACTCCGACCCGGTGCACAAGATCACGATCCTGTCGAGAGGCCGGGCGCTGGGCTACACGATGGTCCTGCCGGACGAGGACAAGTACTCGACCACGCGCAACGAGATGCTCGACCAGCTGGCGTACATGCTGGGCGGGCGCGCGGCCGAGGAACTGGTCTTCCACGACCCGACCACGGGCGCGGCCAACGACATCGAGAAGGCCACGGCCACGGCCCGGGCGATGGTCACGCAGTACGGCATGACCGAGCGGCTCGGCGCGATCAAGTTCGGCGGCGACAACACGGAGCCGTTCCTCGGCCGTGAGATGGCGCACCAGCGCGACTACTCGGAAGAGGTCGCGGCGTTGGTCGACGACGAGGTCAAGAAGCTGATCGAGACCGCGCACAACGAGGCGTGGGAGATCCTTGTGGAGAACCGGGACGTCCTGGACAACCTGGTCCTCCAGCTCCTGGAGAAGGAGACGCTCAACAAGGACCAGATCGCGGAGATCTTCTCGACCGTCGTCAAGCGGCCGTCGCGCCCGGCGTGGACCGGCTCCTCGCGGCGTACGCCCTCCACGCGGCCGCCGGTGCTCTCGCCCAAGGAGCTGGCGCTGACCAACGGCGCGTCCGGTGCCAACGGCGGCATGCCGGCGGTGACCGGCGGCGAGACCCCGCCCACCGAGGCCGTCCCGGAGGACCGCCCGGAGAGCTGACGGACGGCGGGACGGACCGGCCTCGGCCGAGAGAGCTGACCGGTCCGTCCCGACAGGCCCGGAATGGATGCCGCGCACCCCAGGTTCTAGCCTGTGGGGGCGCGGCATTCGCATGTCCGCTTAACAGGACGGGACAGGAACGAGGCACAGATGACCGACCCGGTGGCGCTGGAGCGGGACACCCCCATCCGCGAGTTCGACGAGAAGCGGGCCGAGAACGCCGTGCGCGAACTGCTGATCGCGGTGGGCGAGGATCCGGACCGCGAGGGACTGCGGGCGACCCCGGGCCGGGTGGCGCGGGCGTACAAGGAGATATTCGCGGGGCTGTGGCAGAACCCCGAGGACGTGCTGACGACGACGTTCGACCTCGGGCACGACGAGATGGTGCTCGTGAAGGACATCGAGGTGATGAGCAGCTGTGAGCATCATCTCGTGCCGTTCGTCGGTGTCGCCCACGTCGGCTACATCCCGTCGGCCGACGGCAAGATCACCGGACTGTCGAAGCTGGCCCGGCTGGTGGACGTGTTCGCCCGTCGGCCCCAGGTCCAGGAGCGGCTGACGACCCAGATCGCCGACTCCCTGATGGAGGCGCTCGCGCCGCGCGGTGTGATCGTGGTCATCGAGTGCGAGCACATGTGCATGACGATGCGCGGTGTGCGGAAGCCGGGCGCCAAGACGATCACGTCGGCGGTGCGCGGTCAGCTGAGGGACCCCGCGACCCGCGCGGAGGCGATGAGCCTGATCATGGCGCGCTGAGCCTGATCAGACGCGCTGGGTCGCCGTACGTCGCCGGCTGCCCCGATGCCGCCGTACGTTCTCCGCTCAGACGGGCCCGGCCGGGGCCGTGCCGTTCTTGTCGTTGCCGTCGTCCGGGCCCTCCGGGAGCTTGCAGACGCGCTCCAGGAAGAAGGCCGCGGCGATCACGGCGATGCCCGCCACGACCGAGAAGCCCGCGTAGACGGCCTGGTCGCGGCGGGCCGGGATGTCGAGGGAGCCCAGCAGGAAGACGCCCGCGCCGCCGTAGATGCCGGAGACCAGCGCCGCGACCAGGGCGCTGGCCTGACCGAAGACGACCGCACGGGCGGCCATCAGCGGGTCGACGCCCTTCGCCTCGGGGCGGCGCTCGCGCTGGGCCTTGAAGCGGGCTCGGAGCGAGAGCGCGGTGGCCGTCAGCACGGCGGCGATCGCCGCGAGCACGATGGGCGCGGCGAGCGGCACGCTGGGCAGGGTGCCGAAGGAGTCCCAGAGCCGGGCCGCGGCCCAGGAGAGCACGCCCGCCACCACGAACAGGCCGGCCAGCACGCCGATCCGCAACTGCTTCACCGAGAGAGCCGCCCTTCGCCTTGTCGTACCGGCGTGTGTCGTACCGGCGAACCGCATCGGCCGGCGCGTCGCACCGGCCCGTGCGTCACGAGCCTAACGATTACTCAGGAAGGCGCAGTTCCAGGTCGGCGCGGGGCTGGACGCCGCCGCTGCCGACCTCCGCCAGCAGCTCGGCGACCGGACCGCGGCCGGGGAGCTGTGCCTCCGGCTCCACGTCGTGCCACGGGGCGAGCACGAAGGCGCGCTCGTGCGCCCGCGGATGCGGGAGGGTGAGCACCGGGTCGTCCGAGACGAGGTCCCCGTACGCCAGGATGTCCACGTCTATCGTGCGTGGGCCCCAGCGCTCGTCACGGACCCGGGCGAACGCCTCCTCGATGGCCTGGCCGCGCTCCAGCAGCGACGACGGCGGCAGGGTCGTCTTGATCAGTACGACCGCGTTGAAGTACGACGGCTGGCTGCCGGGCTCGACGCCCCACGGCTCCGTCTCGTACACCGGCGAGACGGCCTTGACCCGCAGGCCCGGGGTGTCCTCCAGGGCGTCGACCGCGCCCTGGAGGGTCTCCAGCCGGTTGCCCAGGTTGGAGCCGAGGGAGACCACGGCCCGTTTCGGATTGGAGAGCGTGGTGTCGGCGGCGTCGACCTGCGCGACCACGGAGGCGGGCACCGGCTGGACGGTCGGGTCGCTCTGTGACCCGTCGGGGGAGAAGACGGTCATGCTCGGCTCCGGGTGATGGTGATGGTCACATCGTCGAACGGTACGGCGATCGGGGCGTCGGGCTTGTGGACGACCACCTCGACCTCCCGTACACCGTCGTGCTTCAGGCAGCGCTGGGCGATGCGCTCCGCCAGGGTCTCGATCAGGTCGACCGGATCGCCCTGGACGATCTCCACGACCTCCTCGGCCACGATTCCGTAATGGACGGTCTTCGTGAGGTCGTCGGCCGCCGCGGCGGGGCGGGTGTCGAGGCCGAGCACCACGTCGACGATGAAGGTCTGCCCCTCCTCGCGCTCCCGAGGGAAGACGCCATGGTGCCCGCGGGCCTTGAGGCCGCGCAGCGCGACACGATCCACGCGAATCACTCCTGCTGTCGTCGGGCGGGCGGAACACCGCGGTCCGGTCCGGGCGGCACTTGGTTCGGTGCCGTGCTTCGAATCTACCCGCGGGCACCGACAGCGCGGCCCCAGGGTGGCGGACGGCACTCGGCGGTGGCCGCTTCCCGCCCCTGAGACGTCCCCCGTCACCCGCCGGTCGCCAGTCGCCCGTACCCGCGCGGCCCCCTGGTCAATCACCCGGGGTCGCCCGCCCACTCACGCGGGTGTCTCGTCGTCCGGCTCCTCGTCGGTTTCGGCCAGTACGGGGGAGCCGTGGTGCGCCCACATCTTCCAGCCCTCGGACGTGCGCCGGAACACGTTCGTGGCGACGACGAGCTGGCCGACGAGCGGCCCGAGGTCGCCGTTCTCCTCGGCCGGACCGCCGCTGAGGATGTTCTCCGTGCAGGTCACGACGGCGGTGTCGGAGCGGACGGCCACCGAGACATCGGTCAGGAAGAACTGGATGTACTCGGTGTTGGCCATGATCAGGGCGTACGAGCGGAGCACGTCGCCCCGGCCGTTGAGCACCGGCCAGCCCGGGTGGACGCAGGAGATCCCGTCGTCGCCCTCCAGCCAGAGCCCGGACAGCGTGTCGAAGTCGCCGCGCTCCATCGCCTCGTAGAACGTCGTGTTGGCCCGCTCGACCTCTTCGGTTTCCGTACGGGCGGTCACAGCGCGCCCTCGACCGCGCGCGCCACCCGGACGGCGTCCCGCGTCGCCCGTACCTCGTGGACCCGGACCGCCCAGGCCCCCTGGTGGGCGGCGATGGCGGAGACCGCGGCGGTGGCCGCGTCGCGTTCCCTGGCGGGCGGCGGGGCGCCGCCGTCCCCCGCGAGGACATGGCCCAGGAACCGTTTGCGGGAGGCCGCGACCAGCAGCGGGCGGCCGAGCGCCCGCAGGTCGGAGAGGTGGGCGAGGAGTTCCAGGTCGTGTTCGGCGTGCTTGGCGAAGCCGAGGCCGGGGTCGACGACGATGCGCTCCGGGGCGATCCCGCCGTCCACCACGGCGTCCATCCGCGCGCCCAGTTCGGCGACGACCTCGGCGACGACGTCCCCGTACACCGCGCGGGCGTTCATGTCCTCGCTGAAGCCGCGCCAGTGCATCACCACGAAGGGGACCCCGGCGGCGGCGACGGCGGGCACCATGGCCGGGTCGGCGAGGCCGCCGCTGACGTCGTTGACCAGGACGGCGCCGGCCTCGACCGCGCGCTCGGCGACGGAGGCGCGCATCGTGTCGACGGAGACGACGACACCCTCGGACGTCAGCCCCCGGACGACGGGGAGGACGCGTCGCAGCTCCTCGTGCTCGTCCACCCGGGTGGCACCGGGCCGGGTCGACTCACCGCCGACGTCCACCAGATCCGCACCCTCGGCGACGAGGTCGAGCCCGTGCTTGACGGCGGTGGAGGTGTCGAACCAGCGGCCGCCGTCGGAGAAGGAGTCGGGTGTCACATTGACGACTCCCATCACCGCACACCGGTCCCACTCCGGCAGACCCTGGACGGGCGTGGCGCGCAAGGTACTCATACGTCCACCCTAGAGGGGACCCGGCCGCGCCTTACGCCGTCCGGACCCCGTGGTCGGCCGTGGCCCCGGTGACATGGGTGCACGGTTGGGGCGGACGGTGCCGGCGCAGGCGGTGCAGCGGCCGGGGCAGCGACAGGGAGACGAAGCCCTCGGCGCGCATCGCCGCGAGCCCGATCCGGGGCAGGTCGCCGGTGGAGCGGAAGACGACGTACCGGGGCTCCCAGCGGGGCTGGAACTTGGCGTTGAAACGGTAGAGCGACTCGATCTGGAACCACCGGGAGAGGAAGACCAGCAGGGCGCGCCACCCGCGCAGCACCGGCCCGGCGCCCAGCCGCTCGCCACGGGCCAGGGCGGAGCGGAACATCGCGAAGTTGAGGGAGACCCGTACCACTCCCAGGGCGGGTGCCGCGCGCAGGGCGGCGACGATGAGCAGTTCGTTCATGCCCGGATCGGCCGAGCGGTCGCGGCGCATCAGGTCGAGCGACATGCCGTCCGGGCCCCAGGGGACGAAGTGGAGGACGGCCTTCAGATCGCCGTAGGGGCGGTTGTCTTGGGGGCGCGTGTCGTCGGGCCGGCCGGCGGGTGGGTCGCCCTGTGGCTCCTGTCGTCTGCCACCGCGTGGGCCGGGGGCCCGGTCGTCGCGGGGGCGCGGGACCTGCTCGGCCCGGTCGTCGCGCTTGTGAGCCGTGGCGACCACCGCGTCGCCGTCGGCAGGGTCACCGATGCGGCCGAGCGCCATGGAGAAGCCGCGTTCGGTGTCCGTGCCGCGCCACTCGTCGGCGGCTCGGCGGATGCCTTCCAGCTCGTCCGCCGACAGGTCGCGGACGCGTCGTACGCGCGTTTCGTACCCGGCGCGTTCAATGCGGCCCACCATCTGGCGCACGTTCCGCATGGCGCGCCCGCGCAAGGAGAAATCCGGCACGTCCACCACCGCTTCGTCGCCGAGTTCGAGCGCGTCCAGGCCGGTCTCCCGCGTCCACACCTGGCCGCCGGTCTCGCTGCACCCCATGACGGCGGGCGTCCAGGAGTGCGCCTTGGCCTCGTCCATGAAGCGTTCGATGGCGCCCGGCCAGGCCTCCACGTCGCCGACGGGGTCGCCGCTGGCGAGCATCACCCCGGAGACGACCCGGTAGCAGACGGCCGCCTTGCCGCTGGGGGAGAAGACCACGCCCTTGTCGCGGCGGAGCGCGAAGTGGCCGAGGGAGTCACGGCCGCCGTGCCGGTCGAGCAGGGCGCGCAGCCGCCGCTCGTCGTCGCCGGTGAGGCGGGCGGCCGGATGCTCGGGGCGGAAGGCGAGATAGATGGTGGTGAGGGCGGTGAGCAGGCCGAGGGAGCCGAGCGAGTAGGCCACGGTGCCGTCCACGGTGCCGCGGTAGCCGACGGGCCCCGTGAGGCCGAAGAGTCCGTACAGCACGTGTTCGAGCCGGTCGGCCAGGCCGGGGTCGCCGATGGTCCGGTGCGGGTGCGCGCTGACGATGACCAGGCCGAGCCCGATCGAGCCCGCGCCCATCAGCACGAAGTTCGCGAGCGCCCGCCAGCGGCTGCGCGGGTCGGGCAGCGCCGCGAACTGGTCGCGGTGGCGCAGCAGCAGGCCGAGCAGCAGCAGCGAGAGCGCGGTGCCGAGGAGGGAGTGCCGGTAGCCGAGCTGGCCCACGATGCCCGCGGGCAGCAGTACGACGGAGGCTCGCCAGGCCCGCCGCTTGTGCCGCTTGAGGCCGTGGGCGAGCAGCAGCAGGAGGACGCCGGCGCTCAGCGACAGCGCGGCGGCGAACGGGCCGAGCGCGCCGGGCAGGACCTCGGCGAGGGTGTGCATCCGGCTGTGGCGGAAGCGGGGGAAGACACCGGCGGCGATGTCGATCAGCCCGACGGCGGTGCAGGCCCGGCCGACCAGGGCGGGCACGGACTCGGCGCGGGGACCGCTCAGCAGCCGCCGTACCCGGGCCTTGAGGAGCCGCGGTCGCGGACGGCCCTCCGACGGGTGCGAACGGCCTTCCGGCGGGTGCGGACGGCCCTCCGGCGGATACGCATGGCCTTCCGGCGCATTCGGATGCCCCGCCGGCGCGTACGGACGGCCTCCCGACGGATGTGCGCGCGGCGGACGGGGGACCTGGTGGGCCGGGGCCTTCCCCGGGGACCGCTGCGTGCGATCCGGAACCGATCCCGATTTATCCCCATCTAGCGTCACAGACATCGCTTCCCGTGGCTCCGCGAGAGAGTGTTGTGCCCGGACCGTCCCCATCTGTGTGGACGCCGGGCCATTTGCGACCTCTAGGACGGGGCTTTCGGAGGGCGGGTTCCTCCGCGTTCAGGAAAATCTCCCGGGAGAGAGTTCGATCCCCATGGGTCTTACCAGCCGTAAAGTCCTGGCCTTGGCCGTGCTGCTGGCCGTGCTGCTGTTCGTTGCCACCATCTGGCTGTGGCCCAGGCTGGCACGCCGTACGCCGCGCGCCGTGCTCGGCCGGGTCGGCCTGCTGTTCGCCACTCAGCTGGCGCTCTTCGCCGCCGTGGGGCTCGCCGCGAACAAGTCGTTCCTCTTCTACGGTTCCTGGGCCGACCTGTTCGGTCAGGAGCAGGGCCTGGGATCGGTCGTGGACCACGGGGCCGGCGGCGCGAACATGACGGTGCTGGAGACCCGGGAGCCGCCCGTGCCGGGCGGCGGGCGGCCCTCGGTGTCCGGTCGGCTCCAGAAGATCGTGATCAGCGGGCCGGCCTCGGGGATCGACAGCACCGCGTACGTCTACCTGCCGCCCGAGTACTTCCGCCCGCAGTTCGAACGCCGGCACTTCCCGGCCGCGGTGGTCCTCACCGGCTACCCGGGCGTGGCGGACAACCTGCTCAAAGGGCTGAACTACCCGGCCACCGCCTGGCAGCTCGCCCAGGAAGGCAGGGTCCAGCCGATGGTCCTGGTGATGCTGCGGCCCACCGTGGCGCCGCCGCGCGACACCGAATGCGTGGACATCCCGGGCGGGCCGCGGACGGAGACGTTCTTCGCGGAGGACCTGCCCCGGGTGATCTCGAAGACGTACCGGGTCGGGTCCGGGCCGCGCCACTGGGGCATCATCGGCAACTCCACCGGCGGCTACTGCGCGTTGAAGGTCGCGCTGCACCACCCGGACCGGTACGCGGCGGGCGCCGGGCTCTCCGCGTACTACAAGGCGGCCGAGGACCCGACGACGGGCGACCTCTTCCACGGCAAGCAGGACCTGCGCCACCGGGCCGACCTGCTGTGGAGCCTGGACCACCTGCCGCGGGGCAGGACGTCGTTGCTGGTCACCAGCTCCCGGAAGGGGGAGGGGAACCTGGCGGCCACGCAGGCGTTCATCGGCAAGGTCAAGGCGCCGGCGCACGTCTCGTCGATCATCCTCGACAGCGGCGGGCACAACTTCAACACCTGGCGCCGCGAGATCCCGCCGGCGCTGGAGTGGCTGAGCGGCCGGCTCGGCGCGGAGTGAGTACGCGCCCCGCGGTGTGTGGATCCCGCGGGGCCCGCACGCGTCCCACGGGGCACGGGCCGGGCCGCGTACACGCCCCGCGGTGTGCGGGCCGGCCGCCGTCGCGTCGGTCGTATCGGTCGCGGCGGGTGGTCAGACGGCGTTCGGGCTCACCGTCTCCAACTCCACCTCGGTCCGCGGGATCGCCTGGGCGTCCGCGTCGATCGACCGGCGCAGCGCCTCGTGCAGCCGGGCCGGGGTGAGGACCCCGAGGAACCGGCCCGCCTCCTCCCCGTCGATGACCGCGATCCACCCCGCGTCGTGCTGGAGCATCGTCGCGAACGCCTGCTTGAGGGAGGCGCCGACGGGCAGCCACGCCTCCATCCGGCGGGCGTGCTCCCGTACGGACCCGTCCTCGGCCCCGGCGGCGGCGCGCTCGGTGGAGATCCAGCCGTGCAGGTTGTCGTCCCCGTCCAGGACCACGGCCCAGCGCGCGCCTTCTTCCGCGAGCTTCGTGGCGGCGCGGCGCAGCGGGTCGTCGAGGTGCAGCACGGGCGGCTGTTCGAGATCACCGATCTCGATGGGGGTCACGGACAGCCGCTTGAGCCCGCGGTCGGCGCCGACGAAGTCCGCCACGTACGGCGTGGCCGGCGCGCCGAGCACCGCGGCCGGAGCGTCGAACTGCTCGATCCTGCCCTGTCCGTAGACGGCGATGCGGTCTCCGAGCCGCACCGCCTCCTCGATGTCGTGTGTGACGAACAGCACGGTCTTGCGGACCGTCGCCTGGAGCCGCAGGAACTCGCTCTGCAGGTGCTCCCGTACGACCGGGTCGACCGCGCCGAACGGTTCGTCCATCAGCAGCACCGGCGGGTCCGCGGCCAGCGCCCGGGCCACGCCGACGCGCTGGCGCTGCCCGCCGGAGAGCTGGTCCGGGTAGCGGTCGCCGTAGACGGACGGGTCGAGGCCGACCAGGTCGAGGAGTTCGGCGGCGCGCTCGCGGCCCTTGCCGCGCTGCCAGCCGAGCAGGTGCGGGACGGTGGCGGTGTTCTCCAGCACGGTCTTGTGCGGGAAGAGTCCGACCTGCTGGATGACATAGCCGATACGGCGGCGCAACTGGACCGGGTCCACGGTGGCTATGTCGTCCCCGTCGAGGAATATCCGTCCCTCGGTCGGTTCGACGAGGCGGTTGACCATTTTCATGGTCGTGGTCTTGCCGCAGCCGGACGGTCCGACGAGCGTGACCAGTTCGCCCTGGGCGACCTCGAAGGAAAGGTCGTCGACAGCGGTCGTCCCGTCCGGGTACCGCTTGGTGACGTGCTCGAATCGGATCATGGTTCCCCATTGTGCGACGCGTCGTGTGAAGGCCATGTTGCTGGAATGTGGCGGGCCACGGCGAATGTCAGTGGTCGGGGATAGGGTCGCCGGAGTCCGGAAAACCGGATGAGGACTTGAGGACGGGAACGAACGGGGGAGGCGGTGACGGATGCCCGCGCAAGGGTGCTTGGCGGCCAATGACTGGATCTGCGGGGAATACCTGCGCTCCCGCGGCCAGGAGCTGATCGACGCCACCGTGCAGCACGTGTGGATCACGGCGGCCTCCGTCGCGATCGGGCTGCTGGTGGCCTTTCCACTGGCCTTGCTGGCGCGTGCCAGGCCGTCGTTCGCCGCGCCGGTGCTCGGCCTGACGACCCTGCTCTACACGATTCCCTCGCTGGCGATGTTCTCGCTGCTGCTTCCGCTGTTCGGGCTGTCCGCGGCATTGGTGATCACCGGGCTCGTGCTGTATTCGCTGACGATTCTCGTGCGGAACATCATGGCCGGACTCGCTGCCGTGCCCGAGGAGGCCCGCGAGGCCGCCCTGGGGATGGGGTACGGGCGGGGACGGCTGCTGTGGGAGGTCGAGCTGCCGCTCGCGCTGCCCGCGCTGATGGCCGGGCTGCGCATCGCGACGGTGTCGACGGTCGCCCTGACCACGGTCGGCTCGATCGTCGGCCGGGGCGGGCTGGGCAACCTGATAGCGGATGCCCTCCAGAGCTTCTTCAAGGCCCAGGTGCTGACGGCGTCCGTGCTGTGCGTGCTGCTGGCGGTCGTCGCGGACCTGCTGCTGCTCGGGGTGCAACGGTTGCTGACCCCGTGGACGCGTATACGCGGCGCACGTGACGTACGTGACATACGTGATGTACCTGACACGAGTACGTCGCATGGCGGCGGGCCCGGCCAGGGCGGCGGCAGCGGCGGCGGAGCCTCCGACGGCCCGGCCCGTCCCGGCTCGGCTCGTACCGGTACGGCCCGCGTCGGCTCCGTCGGGGCGCCGGCCGGACCGGCCGGCGTGACGAAGGCGGGGGGCTGACCGTGGGCGTGCTGGGTGAGGCCTGGACGTGGCTGTCGACCGGGGCCCACTGGACGGGCGACGGCGGGGTCTGGCACCGGCTCGGGGAGCACGCGTTCGTCAGCGGGGTCGCTCTCGCGCTGGCCTGTGCCGTGGCGCTGCCCGTGGGCCTGGGCCTCGGCCACCTCGGCAAGGGCGGCGCGCTGGCCGTCAACATCTCCAACGTGGGCCGGGCGGTCCCCGTGTTCGCCGTGCTCGCGCTGTTCATGGTCTCGCCGCTGCGCAACGCGGGCTCGGTGCCCACGGTCATCGCGCTGGTGCTCTTCGCCGTACCGCCCCTGCTGACCAACGCGTACGTGGGGATGCGGGAGGTGGACAGGGCGGTGGTCGAGGCCGCCCGGGGCATGGGCATGTCCGGCGGCCAGCTGTTCCTGCGCGTCGAACTGCCCCTCGCGTACCCGTTGGTCATGACCGGCCTGCGCTCGGCCTCCGTCCAGGTGGTGGCCACGGCCACGATCGCGGCGATGGCCGGGCAGGGCGGACTCGGCCGGATCATCACGGCCGGCTTCAACACGTACAACACTCCGCAGGTGGTCGCCGGCGCCCTGCTGGTGGCGCTGCTGGCGCTCCTGGTCGAAGGCGCGCTGGTGCTGCTGGACCGGCTGATCGATGGGAAAAGGTGATCCTCTTGAACGAGACCTCGCGCCTCGCGACGCACACGACCTCAGGGCCCGCCAGGGCCGGCGAGGCATTCCACGCCCTCAAGGCGTCCAGGCCCGCACGCCTCGCGGGGGCGGTCCTCGCGGCGGTGGCCCTGGCCGGGTCGCTGGCCGCGTGCGGCGGCGACAGTCTGGAGCAGGGCAAGGACGGCGGTTCCGCGGCGGGCTCGGGATCCGCCGCCGGGAAGAAGGGCTCGCTGGTCGTCGGCGCCGCCGCCTTCACCGAGTCCAAGGTGCTGGCGGAGCTGTACGCGCAGGTCCTGAGCGACGCCGGCTACGGCACCTCGGTCACCACCGTGGAGAACCGCGAGCTGTACGAACCCTCCCTGGAGAAGGGGGAGATCGACGTCGTGCCCGAATACGCCGCGACGCTCACGGAATTCCTCAATGCCAAGGTGAACGGGGCCAAGGCGGCGGAGACGAAGCCGCTGGCGTCCAGCGACGCGGCGGCGACCGTCGCGGAGTTGAAGAAGCTCGCCGAGCCGAGGGGGCTGAAGGTGCTGCCGCCCGGCAAGGCCGTCGACCAGAACGCATTCGCGGTCTCCAGGGAATTCGCGGAGAAGAACGACCTCAAGTCCCTTTCCGATCTTGGTAAGTCGAAGATCAAGGTCAAGATCGCGGCGGGGGACGAGTGCGAGGTGCGGCCGTTCTGCGCCCCGGGGCTGAAGAAGACGTACGGCATCGACGTGGCGGGCATCGACCCGAAGGGCGTCGGCACCCCGCAGGCCAAGCAGGCGGTCAAGGACGGAGTGGACCAGCTGGTCCTGACCACCACCACGGACGGCACGCTCGACTCCTACGGCCTGGTGGTGCTGGAGGACGACAAGAAGCTCCAGAACGCGGACAACGTCCTCCCGGTCGTCCATGCCGAGGACGCCGGTTCCGACCCGGCGATAGCCACGGCCCTCGGGAAGCTCACGGACACTCTGACCACGGAAGATCTCGCCGCGTTGAACCTGAGGGTCGATGCCGAGCGGGCCAAGCCGCAGGACGTCGCCAAGGAATACCTCGAGTCGAAGGGGCTGGTCGGGAAGTAGTCCGGACTCCGGGCGGCCGGTAAGGACCCCAAGGGCGAATAGGCGAAGTGGTGGCGCACCGCGAAGGCGGGGCGCGGGAGCGTATGGCGACGTGTATGCCAACGCGTTTGACGACGCGTAAGGCGACGCGTGTGACGAGCCGGGAAAGATTGTCCGACCGGGCCCCCAATCCGCGTCCGAGCACGGTAAATTTCAGGCCATGCCACGTGGACGCCACCGCCATTCGCCACCCCTCCACAAGCTTCTGCCGCCGTCGGCGGTCGCCGGAGCCGCGGTTCTCTGCGCCGCCGGCGCCTGGTTCCTCTCGGAGCCCGTGGTCCTGCGCGGTCTGGTCGCGGCGACCGCCGTCGCCGCCGTCACCGGCGCCGTGCTGATGAGGAGCTGGGACCGGAGCGCCGGCCGCCGGGTCGCCGAACTGACGCGCGCGCGGGACAGCGACCAGTGGAAGACCGACGAGCGCGTGGCCGAGCTGGAGGCCGACGTCGAGGAGGCGCGCGAGCTGCGCATGAAGCTGGAGGCCAAGCTGCGCTCCAAGCGCGTCGAACTGGCCGGGCTGCGCGGGGAGCACGCCGCGCTGCTGCGCCGGTACGCGACGGCGGAGACCGAACGCGCCTCGGCGCTGGAGGGTCGGCGCCGACTGGCGCTGGAGGCGGCCGCCGAGCCCAAGGCCCTGCTGCCCGGCGCGGGGGGCACGCCCACGGCGGCGGAGTACGTCAGCGCCGCGCGGGCGCTGGACGAGCTCTCGCGCAACGGCGCGGCACAGCAGGCCAGACGGACCGTGGAGGCCGCCCGGCAGCGCGACCTCGCCGAGCGGGCGGCCGAGGCGGACGAACCGCAGGGGAAGCACGCGGCGGGTGCCGGGGGCGAGCAGCACAGCCGTCCGGCGCCCGCCCTCCCCACTCCCCGGGTGCCCGCCGCGTCCGCGATCGTCCCGTACTCCGCGACCCGCCCCGTCCGCCGTCCCGAGGGCGGTTTCGACTTCTTCGGCACGCAGGGCGTGTCGGCCGCGCGGGGCACCGGCGGTGACGAGGACACGCCGGAGGCCACGGAGAACGCGGACGCGGCGGAGGCCCCCACAGCGGCGGACACCAGGGATGCCGCCGACGTGAAGGACGCCGCGGGAACCCCGGCCGGCACGGACGCGCGGGCCGGCACGGACGCGCCGGACGAGGGCGGGGCTCGGACGCCGGTGGGTGCGAACGCCGAACGGGAGAGCCTGGAGAGCGTCGAGCGCGAGGACCTCGCGGATGTCGTGGGCGAGGAGGTGCTCGCCGAGCGCCGCAAGAGCGAGGGGCGGGCCGTCGGCAAGGTCATCGATCTCACCGCGCACGACGAGACCGAGCAGTTCCCCCTGGGCGGACTGCGCGACAGGATCAGCTCCTGAGCGACGGCCGGTCATCAGCCGCCGGCCGACGGGACTCGTGGAAGACCCGCGGAAGACCCGTGGAAGAACGGAACGACAAAAGGTGGGAGAGGACCTACTGGGGGACAGGACCTACTTGTCGATGTCGCCGACGACGAAGAACAGCGAGCCCAGGATCGCGACCATGTCGGCCACCTGTGTCCCGGGCAGCAGCTCCGTCAGCGCCTGGATGTTGTTGAACGAGGCGGAGCGCAACTTGAGCCGGTACGGCGTCTTCTCGCCCTTCGACACCAGGTAGTAGCCGTTGATGCCCAACGGGTTCTCGGTCCAGGCGTATGTGTGCCCCTCCGGCGCCTTGAGCACCTTCGGCAGCCGCTGGTTGACCGGCCCGGGTGGCAGCTCCGTGAGCCGGTCCAGACAGGCGTCGGCCAGGGCCAGCGCGTTGTGCGTCTGCTCCAGCAGGCATTCGAACCGCGCCAGGCAGTCACCCTCCGCGCGCGTGACCACGGTGAGCGTGTCGCCCAGTTCGCCGTACGCGAGGTACGGCTCGTCGCGCCGCAGGTCGAAGTCCACGCCCGAGGCGCGCGCGATCGGCCCGGACACCCCGTACGCGTGCACCGTCCGGGGTGACAGCACGCCGACGCCCCGGGTCCGGCCCCGGAAGATCTCGTTGCCGAGCACCAGCCGGTCGAACACGTCCATCCGTGAGCGGACCTGAGCGACCGCCCGCCGGGCCCGGTCGGTCCAGCCCGCCGGCAGATCCTCCTTGAGGCCGCCGACCCGGTTGAACATGTAGTGCATCCGGCCGCCGGAGACCTCCTCCATCACGTTCTGGAGCTCCTCGCGCTCCCGGAACGCGTAGAAGACCGGTGTGATACCGCCCAGTTCGAGGGGGTACGAGCCGAGGAACATCAGATGGTTGAGGACCCGGTTCAGCTCGGCGAGCAGCGTCCTGGCCCAGACGGCGCGCTCCGGCACCTCCATGCCGAGCATCCGCTCGACGGCCATCACCACACCCAGCTCGTTGGAGAACGCCGACAGCCAGTCGTGGCGGTTGGCGAGCATCACGATCTGCCGGTAGTCCCGGGCCTCGAAGAGCTTCTCGGCGCCCCTGTGCATATAGCCGACGACCGGCTCCGCCTCCCGGATCACCTCGCCGTCGAGCACGAGCCGCAGGCGGAGCACACCGTGGGTGGAAGGGTGCTGCGGGCCGATGTTGAGCACCATGTCGGTGCTCTCCGCGGCACCGCCGATGCCGACCGTCGTGCGGGTGGTCTCCGTCATGCCCCCAGTCTCTCAGAGGGGTCCGAGGCCATGGAGCGGTCCGCGTCCCGGGAGCCGTCCGAGGCCATGGAGCGGTCCGCGTCCCGGGAGCCGTCCGAGGCGCCGGTCCGGGCCGGCCCTCCTGGGCCTGCGAGCACCTCCGGCACCTCGATCCCCACCGGCTGTACGAGCCAGCCGAAGTCGCCGAGCCCGCCGCGCGCCGTCAGCTCCGCCGCCTGACCGGCCGCCGCCAGCGCGCGTACGTACCCCGCCGGGTCGGTGGCCGCCAGCGCCAACGGGGGCCGCTCACCGCGCACACCCAGACCGTGCAGCGCCGCGCGCTGCCCGAGCAGCCGCCCGCCCGGCAGCGCGCAGGAGTCCAGCGCGACATGGGCGGTGAGATCACACGACCCGTCCGGCACGGGCTGCACCTCCCGGCCGCGCCGGAACCCGGTCAGAGTGGCGAACGGCGGCCTGGCCTCCCGCGCGTGCGCGTAGTCGACGGCGACCGCCAGCCCGCGTTCCAGTGTGCCCACGGCCGCCGCCCACGCCTCGTCCCTGGACCGGCCGATCTCCGCCCGGGTGCCGGGCCCGGCACCCGGCCACCAGCGGGCGAGCCAGTCCGCGTCGGGCCCCTCGACCGGCTCGCCGGGCTCCTCGGCGCCGTCCGGCCGGACGAGGACGTACCGTACGACCCCGTCGGGGCCCGTCTCGACGATGTCGAGGGGCACGTTGTCCAGCCACTCGTTCGCGAAGAGCAGCCCGCGTACCCCGGCCGGAAGGTGCGCACACCACTCGATGCGGGGGTCAAGGCCCGGGGGACGGGGAGCGCGCTCGACGGCGTACGGCCGGACCGTCAGCCCGTCCAGGCAGTCCCCCGCCGCCGCGAGGATCCCGGTCAGCAGCTCGCCGCGGCCCGCGCCGATGTCGACGACCGCGACCTCGTCGGTGTCCAGCCGGCGGGCGGTGGCCGCCAGCAGCCGGGCGACGGCGGTGGCGAAGAGGGGGGAGGCGTGCACGGAGGTACGGAAGTGACCGGCCGGGCCTTCGGGCCGCAGGTAGAAGCCCCCTGGACCGTACAGGGCTCGCTCCATGGCCGTACTCCACGGAACGGCCGTGCCGTCGTGGCTCGCACCGGGTCGCCGACTGTGGCCACCGCCGCCGTATCGGCCGGTGCGCCGACCGGGGCTTCCGCCGTGGTTTCCGGCGGGGGCGCTGCCGTGGCTTCCGCCGCGCCCCGGCCTGGGGCCGTCGCCATGCGCGGAGCCGTCGCCGTGGCCGGAGCCGTCGCCGTGCCCGCGGTCGTCCCCTTGCCCGGGGCTGTTCCGCTTTCCGCGGGGCCGGGGCGTCTCGTCCGTCACGTCGTCCACCACACGCCAAGTGTCCACCTTGGGGAGTAGGCTTCCGCCGTCCGGATCGACCCTCCGGTTGACCCCCCGGCCTTTTCCGCTTCCCTACTCTGGGTTACGTGCAGCGCTTCTACGACTTCCTCCGCCGTCACCCGACGGGCGTCGACAGCTTCTGGGCTGTGATGCTCTTCGGGTTCTCGATGCTGTGGACGGTCCAGGTGTTCAGCGGCGCCGCCTCCCGGCTGGTGGCCATCGGCCTTGTCGCGCTGCTGAGCCTGACCGTCGCGCTGCGCCGCCGCTGGCCCGAGCAGACGCTGCTGCTCGTCGCGGCGCTGGGCGTCGCGCAGCTGCTCCTGGACGTGCCCATCAACCCGGCCGACTTCGCGATGCTCGTGGTGATCTACACCGTGCGGGCGGAGGGCGCGGCCCGGTGGGCCTCGCGGCTCGCGCTCGTCGGCGGCATCCTCGCCACCCCGCTCTCGCAGCTGCGCTGGCCCGCGAGGGGCGCCGGTGTGGCCGGGGCGGTCTTCTTCACCATCGTGCTGAGTGTGCCCTTCGTCCTGTCCTGGGTGCTGGGGGACTCGATGCGCCTGCGGCGCGCCTACTTCGACCAGCTGGAGGAGCGCGCCACCCGGCTGGAGAAGGAGCGCGAGGCCCAGGCGAAAGTGGCCGTCGCGGCCGAGCGGGCCAGGATCGCGCGCGAGCTGCACGACGTCGTCGCGCACAACGTCTCGGTGATGGTCGTCCAGGCGGACGGCGCGGCGTACGTCCTGAACGCGGCGCCCGACCAGGCGAAGGAGGCCCTGGAGACCATCTCCAGCACCGGCCGCCAGGCCCTCGCCGAGATGCGCCGGCTGCTGGGCGTGCTGCGGACCGGGGACGCCGAGGAGGGCGGGGAGTACGTGCCGCAGCCCGATGTCCAGCAGATCCAGGAGCTGGTCGAGAAGGTGCGCGAGGCCGGCCTCACGGTGGACTTCCGCGTCGAGGGGACCGCGCGGCAACTGCCCAGCGGGGTCGAGCTGACCGCGTACCGCATCGTCCAGGAGGCCCTCACCAACACCCGCAAACACGGCGGTCCGGAGGCCGGCGCGAGCGTGCGGCTGGTCTACTTCGACGACGGCCTCGGGCTGCTGATCGAGGACGACGGACGGGGCGCCGCGCACGAGCTGTACGAGGACGGCGGGGCCGACGGCCGAGGCCACGGCCTGATCGGTATGCGCGAGCGGGTCGGTATGGTCGGCGGGACGCTGGACGCGGGGCCCCGGCCGGGCGGCGGCTTCCGGATCAGCGCGCTGCTGCCCCTGAAATCGGCGTGACCCGCGAGCCCCGGCGTACCCGGACCCCGCGTACCCGGACCCGGCGTACCGACGACCGACGGTCGGCCGACCGTACCGACCCGGCCGCCGCCCCCGGCCACGAGGCCCGGGTCCCGGACCCCGGGTTCGGACCCCGGGTCCGGGAACCCGCCTCCGACTGGCCCCGCTTGACTGGACGAAGGAACCGTAGATGTCGATCCGTGTGATGCTCGTCGACGACCAGGTGCTCCTGCGCACCGGCTTCCGTATGGTGCTGGCCGCGCAGCCGGACATGGAGGTCGTCGCGGAGGCCGGGGACGGCGCCGAGGCGCTGGAGAGGCTCCGCACCACCGAGGTGGACGTCGTACTGATGGACGTACGGATGCCCAGACTCGACGGTGTCGAGGCGACCCGGCGGATCTGTGCCCAGCCCGGGGCGCCGAAGGTGATCATCCTGACGACCTTCGACCTGGACGAGTACGCGTTCTCCGGGCTCAAGGCCGGGGCCGGCGGATTCATGCTGAAGGACGTGCCGCCGGGCGAGCTGCTGAACGCGATCCGCGCGGTGCACAGCGGGGACGCCGTCGTCGCGCCGTCCACGACCCGGCGGCTGCTGGACCGCTTCTCCCCGATGCTGCCGAGCAGCAGCGCCCAGCCGACGCATCCGGAGGTGGAGCGGCTGACGGCCCGGGAGCGCGAGGTGATGCTGCTGGTGGCGCAGGGGCTGTCGAACGGCGAGATAGCGGGGCGGCTGGTGCTCTCCGAGGCGACCGTCAAGACGCACGTCGGCCGGATCCTCACCAAGCTCGGCCTGCGCGACCGCGTGCAGGTGGTCGTCCTCGCGTACGAGACGGGGATGGTACGGGCCGGCGGCGGGGCGGCGAGCTGACCCGATGCCGGGCCCGCCGCTGTGAGGCACCGGCGTCGGGCCCGCCGCTGTGAGCCGCCGGTGCCGGGCCCATCGCTGTGGACCGACTCCGAGTGAACGAGCCCGGAGCGAACGAGCCGTGAGCGAACGAGCCCGGAGTGGACGAGCCCCGGGCGAACGGCCGGCGGCCGGGCGCGCCTCGCCGGTGGCGTGTCAGCGCAGCAGGCCCTCCAGGAAGTCGCTCCCCAGCCGGGAGACCGCCGTGACGTCCAGTTGGTGCAGCACGTAGCGGCCCCGGCGCCGGGTCGTCAGCAGCCCCGCCTTCTTCAGCACCGCCAGGTGGCGGGAGACCTCCGGTGCCGTGATGCCGTTCGCGTCCGCCAGTTCGCTCGTCGTGTACGGGGCGCGCGCGAGGTTGCGGCACAGGCGCATCCGCAGCGGGTGCGCGACCGCCTCCAGACGGCGTCCGACCACCTCGACCGGTGTGGACCCCGCCAACTCGGCCGTCGGCACCGGGTACTGCACGACCGGCTGCCAGCCCGGCGCGTGCAGCGCGTACAGATGCGGCCAGCCGAAGGCGGTGGGCAGGAACGTCAGGCCCGTGCCCGCCGCGCTCGTGCGCCCATGGCTCAGCTTGTCCACCACGATCCGACCGCGCGGGCCGTCCTCCTCCAGCGTCATCGCCGCGGACGCCGCCGCGACCGCGTCCGCGAGGCCCTTGCGCCGCAACAGCTCCGTCTTGTGCCGGGCGTCCGCCGCCAGCTGGACCCGCACGCGCCGCCACGTCTCCCCGAAGAACGCGTCCTCGCAGTCCTCCAGCAGCCGCCGTATCCAGCGGCGGACGGCGGGCGGGTCGGCCAGCATCCGCCGGACGAACGCGGCCTGCCGCGGTCCCCGCGCCGTCGCCAGCTCCAGCGTCCGCCGCCGCGTGGCCGGATCGGAGAGCGGCGAGAGCACGCCCTCGTCGTAACTCTGGGCACAGGAGATCTCCAGCGCCGCCGTCACATATCTCTCCTCGTCCATCCGGTCGAGGTCGTCCAGCTCCTCCGCCAGCGTCTCCCGGGGCTTCGCCGGCAGCAGGATGTCGGAGCGCGTGGAGCGCCACAGGAAGTCCGCCTCGTGCAGCCGGTCGGCCAGCTCCGGCTTCAGCCCGGCGGACGTGGTCGTGAGCCAGCCGTGCAGCCGGGCGTGGTGGGCCGGCTCGGACAGCGCGTGCAGCGCCGCCCCCAGCTCGGCCAGCGGGGACGGGCAGAAGACGATCCGCTCCCGCGGCACTCCCGTGACATCGATCAGCACGCTCATGCGCCCATGGTGCCCGGCGCCACTGACAATCGCCCCGCCGATCGAGGACGCCGGCCACATGACGTGCGCCGGGACGCCGTCTTGACCCGGTGCCGCTCAGCCGGCGGTCCGCGCCTCCTCCTTCTCGTTCCTCCGGTCCCGCTCCGCCCGCTCCGCCCGCTCCGCCCGCTCCGCCCGCTCCGCGTACCGCACGAATTCCCCGGCCGCCGCGTGGACGTCCGCCGCCGTCCACTCCAGAGCCGGTTCCGTCACGGTCACCTCCGTGAAGGCGAGTCCCTCCGGCGCCGGGAGCGGTGACGTCCAGACCCGGAACAGCGCCGCCTTCGTCTCCTCGGCCTGCCGCACCGCCGCCTCGTTCAGCACCTCCGGGGTGTACGGCAGCCACACCTGGAACTGGTGCGTGTGCGGCGGCTCCGGGTGTACGCGGAACCACGGCGCGCCCGACGCCGCGAACCCCGCCGCGAGTTCCGCCGCCACCATCCGCGCGTGCGCCACGTACGAGGGCAGCCGGGGCAGCTCCCGCTCCAGCCCCGCCAGCGCGGACAGGGCCGCCGGATACTGCTGGAAGACCTGGCCCCCGTACCGGTGGCGCCAGGTCCGCGCCTCCTCCACCAGTTCCCGGGGACCGGCGAGTGCCGCCCCGGACAGGCCGTCCAGTGATTTGTAGAAGGACACGTACACGCTGTCCGCGAGCCCCGCGATCTCGGCGAGCGGGCGCCCGAAGTGCGAGGCGCACTCCCAAAGGCGCGCGCCGTCGAAGTGCACCACCGCATCCCGCTCGCGCGCCGCCTCCACCACCGCGACCAGCTCGTCCCAGGTCGGCAGCACGAAGCCCGCGTCCCGCAGCGGCAGTTCCAGCATCAGCGTGCCGAAGGGCTCCGCCAGGTCCTGGACCTCCTCGGCGGTCGGCAGCCGGGGCCCGTTCGTGGCATGGACCGTGCGCAGCCCGCTGACGGCGGTCAACGCGTCCCGCTCATGCACCACCGGGTGCGCCAGCGGGTGCAGCGCCACGGTCCGCTCGCCCGTACGCCCCGCCCAGCAGCGCAGCGCAACCTGCTGGGCCATCGTCCCGGTGGGGAAGAAGGCGGCGGCGGGGAAACCGAGCAGTGCGGCCACCCGCCGTTCCAGTTCCGCGACGACCCCGTCGCCATAGAGGTCGGTCCGCTCCTCCAGGTCGTACACGGCTCCCGCGTCCGCCGCCAGGGCGGCCAGCCGCTCGCCCAGCCGCTGGTCCATCGCGGGCCGCGTCAGCACCCGCTCGCAGGCGCGCCACGCGGCCAGCCGCCGGTGCCGGCGCCGGTCCTCGGGCGAGAGCCCCGCGCCACCCTCGTGACCGCGCTCATCGCCCGGCTCGTCGCGGTGTTCCTCACCGCGTTCCCCGCCCTGCCCCTCGCCGCGTTCCGTGCCGTGCCCGTCGCCGTGCCCGTCGCCGTGGACGCCGTCGTGCTCGGCGCCGCAGTCGTGCGCGGGCTCCGGGCCGGACCCGGTCGCGTGGTTCCCGTCGCGCTCGCTCATCCGCTCCATCCGGCGATGCTCTCGCGCGACGTGTATCGCGGTCATGTCATATTCCCGGCTCCGCGCACCGGCCGGTCGGGGAGCCCGCTCCCGTAGCATGTCGGTGTACGTACGTCCGGTACCCCTCGCGGACTGGAACGGAAGGCTGTCGCCGCGTGAATCCCTCAGCACCACCACCCCACGACCCCCGGGACCGGCCCGCCCGGCTCACGGTCGGTGTCGTCGGCGCGGGCCGGGTGGGCCCCGCCCTCGCCGCCTCCCTCCGGCTGGCCGGGCACCGCCCCGTCGCCGTGTCCGGCGTCTCGGACGCCTCCGTGCGGCGGGCGGCCGCGCTGCTCCCCGACGTCCCGCTGGTCACCCCGGCCGACGTCCTGGACCGGGCCGAGCTGGTCCTCCTCACCGTGCCCGACGACGCGCTCCCCGGGCTCGTCGAGGGGCTCGCCGAGACCGGGGCCGTACGGCCGGGGCAGCTGATCGTCCACACTTCGGGGCGGTACGGGACCCGGGTCCTCGACCCCGCCCTGCGCGCCGGGGCGCTGCCGCTCGCCCTGCACCCCGTGATGACCTTCACCGGCACCTCGGTGGACGTCCAGCGGCTGGCCGGCTGCTCCTTCGGCGTCACCGCGCCCGAGGAACTGCGGCTGGCCGCCGAGGCCCTGGTCATCGAGATGGGCGGCGAGCCCGAGTGGATCGCCGAGGAGGCCCGCCCGCTGTACCACGCGGCCCTCGCCCTGGGCGCCAACCACCTGGTCACGCTGGTGGCCCAGGCGATGGAGCTGCTCGGCAAGGCCGGGGCCACCGCCCCCGACCGGATGCTCGGCCCGCTGCTGGGCGCCGCGCTGGACAACGCCCTGCGCTCCGGCGACGCCGCCCTCACCGGCCCGGTCGCGCGCGGTGACGCGGGTACGGTCGCGGCCCACGTCGCCGAGTTGCGCGAGCACGCGCCGGGGGCCGTCGCCGGCTACCTGGCGATGGCCCGTACGACCGCCGACCGGGCGCTCGCCCACGGCATGCTCAAGGCCGAACTGGCGGAGGACCTCCTCGACGTCCTCGCGGACGGAGAGCGGCGCGGAGACCCCGGTGCCCCCGGCCCCCGCCCCGGAGGCGGTCCCCGCCCCGGAGGCGGTCCCCGTCCCGGCGGCAGTGGTGACGGCGGCGGCAGCGGTGACGGTGGCCCGGGAGGCGTGCGATGAGCTTCGGATTCGCCCCCACGCGCGCGGACCTCGACCGTCTGCTGGCGGCCCGCGCCGCACTCGGTGACAGAGACGCGGCCGGTGACGGCGCCACCGCCGACAGCGACGCGCCCGCGGGCGGCGCCACCGGCCCCGTCGCCGTCGTCATGACCATGGGCGCGCTGCACGAAGGGCACGCGAGCCTCGTACGGGCCGCCCGCGCCCGGGTCGGCGCGCACGGATTCGTCGTGGTCACGGTGTTCGTCAACCCGCTCCAGTTCGGGGCCGGAGAAGACCTCGACCGCTACCCCCGTACCCTCGACGCGGACCTGAAGACCGCCCAGGAAGCGGGCGCGGACGCCGTCTTCGCGCCGTCCGTGGACGAGGTCTATCCCGGCGGCTCGCCCCAGGTCACGATCGCCGCGGGCCCGCTGGGCGAGCGGCTCGAAGGAGTGTCGCGCCCCGGGCACTTCGACGGCATGCTCACCGTCGTCGCCAAGCTGCTGCACCTGAGCCGCGCCGATGTCGCCTTCTTCGGCCAGAAGGACGCCCAGCAGCTCGCGCTGGTCCGCCGGATGG
The DNA here is from genome assembly GCF_052983195.1 of Streptomyces hebeiensis. Classification (NCBI taxonomy): domain Bacteria; kingdom Bacillati; phylum Actinomycetota; class Actinomycetes; order Kitasatosporales; family Streptomycetaceae; genus Streptomyces; species Streptomyces hebeiensis. Next base: position 3,344,604 of record NZ_CM129812.1, on the reverse strand, counting down.
TCCGCGATCTGAACTTCCCGGTCGAGATCGTCGGCGTACCGACGACCCGGGAGGACGACGGTCTCGCGCTCTCCAGCCGCAACCGCTACCTGTCGGCGCCGGAGCGCCGTACGGCCCTCGCCCTGTCCCGGGCGCTGTTCGCCGCGCGGGACCGGCTGGGCGCCCAGCACGCGCTGCGCGCCCGCGCCGCCTCCGCGCCGGCGGTCGCGTCCAGGCGCGCCGCCGCGCTCTCCGCCCTCGGGGAGTCCCGGCTGGCGGCCGACGTGCACGCGGTGGCGGCGAGCCGGGAACCGGTGGGTCCGTGCGGGGCCGATGCCGTACGGGAGGCCGCCCGGGCCGTCCTGGCGGAGGCGGCCGGCGCCAACCCGCCGCTCCGCCTCGAATACCTGGCTCTCGTCGACCCCGGCGACTTCACCGAGGTCCCCGACGGCTACACGGGCGACGCGATCCTCGCCGTCGCCGCACGCGTCGGTGGCACTCGGCTGATCGACAACATCCCGCTGACGTTCGGAGCCTCCCAGTGACCGGAACGGCAGGAGCGGTGCCGCAGCCCATCGGCGGCGACAGCGGCCGTACGCATGAAAGCAGCGGCCCCGCGCACGACAGCGGCCGTACGCACGACAGCGGTGCTCTCACGACCGGCGACCGCGGTGGCCGTACGACCGGCGGCAGCGGTCGCACCGCCGGCGACAGCGGCCGGATACGGCTGGCGGCGCCCGCGCCCGGCTGGTCCATCGAGGCGGACGTCGTCGTGGTCGGCTCCGGCGTCGCCGGTCTCACCGCCGCCCTGCGCTGCACCGCCGCCGGCCTGCGGACGGTCGTCGTCACCAAGGCCCGCCTCGACGACGGTTCCACCCGCTGGGCCCAGGGCGGCATAGCGGCGGCCCTCGGGGAGGGCGACACGCCCGCGCAGCACCAGGAGGACACCCTGGTCGCGGGCGCCGGGCTGTGCGACGAGGAGGCGGTACGCCTGCTCGTCACGGAGGGTCCGGCGGCCGTCCGGCGGCTGATCGCCAGCGGCGCCCGGTTCGACACCTCCGCCGCCGGTGAGCTCCAGCTGACCCGCGAGGGCGGCCACCACCGCCGCCGCATCGCCCACGCGGGAGGCGACGCGACCGGCGCCGAGATCTCCCGCGCGCTGGTCGCGGCGGTCCGCGAGGCGGCGCTCCGGACGATCGAGAACGCGCTGGTCCTGGACCTCCTCACGGACGACCGCGGCCGTACCCGCGGCGTCACCCTGCACGTCATGGGCGAGGGGCAGCACGACGGCGTCGGCGCCGTCCACGCCCCCGCCGTCGTCCTCGCCACCGGGGGCATGGGCCAGGTCTTCTCCGCGACCACGAACCCGGCGGTCTCGACGGGCGACGGGGTGGCGCTGGCGCTGCGCGCGGGGGCCGAGGTCTCGGACCTGGAATTCGTCCAGTTCCATCCGACGGTGCTGTTCCTGGGGGCCGGGGCGGAGGGCCAGCAGCCGCTGGTCTCGGAGGCGGTACGGGGCGAGGGCGCCCACCTCGTGGACGCCGACGGCGTCCGGTTCATGGCGGGACAGCACGAACTGGCGGAGCTGGCGCCCCGGGACGTCGTCGCCAAGGCGATCACGCGCCGGATGCGCGAGCGGGGCGCCGAGCACATGTACCTGGACGCGCGGCACTTCGGCGCACGCATGTGGGAGAGCCGTTTCCCGACGATCCTGGCCGCCTGCCGGGCCCACGGCATCGATCCGGTGACGCAGCCCATACCCGTGGCCCCGGCCGCCCACTACGCGTCCGGCGGTGTCCGTACGGATCTGAGCGGCCGGACCACCGTGCCGGGGCTCTACGCGTGCGGCGAGGTGGCCTGCACCGGCGTGCACGGCGCGAACCGGCTTGCCTCGAACTCCCTCCTGGAGGGGCTGGTCTTCGCCGAGCGCATCGCGGCGGACATCGCCGACGCGGACGTCGCGCGCGGGGGAGAAGAGGGAGAAGCGGCGCCACCGGAGGTGCGGCACGACGGACCGACCCCGGTTCCGGTCACGCCGAGCGCCCCGGCCACGTCGAGCACCACCCCGGTCACCCCGGTCACGCCGAGCACTCCGGTCACCCCGGTCACGCCGAGCACTCCGGTCACCCCGGTCACGCTGAGCACTCCGGTCACCCCGGTCACGCCGAGCACTCCGGTCACGCCGAGCACTTCGATCACTTCGGCCCCGGCGCTCGAACTGCCGCTGATCCCGCCCGACGCCCGCGCCCGCATCCAGCGGATCATGTCGCGTGGCGCGGGCGTCCTGCGCTCGGCCCACAGTCTCCGGGAGGCGGCTCAGGCGCTGGCGGCCGTCCAGGCGGCCGCCGACGAGGCCGCGCGGGGCGAGGCGGCCCACGAAAGCACCAAGGGCAAGCCCGCCGTTCCCGGCGTCGACTCGTGGGAGACCACCAACCTCCTCTGTGTGGCGCGGGTGCTGGTCGCCGCCGCGGCGGAGCGTACGGAGACCCGTGGCTGCCACTGGCGCGAGGACCGGCCCGAGCGTGACGACGCCGACTGGCAGCGTCATCTCGTCGTCCGTCTGGCGCCGGGTACGGCGGCCGAGCAGCCCGCCGAGCCGGACGCCCGCCCCGGTCCCGGGCTCCGTCCCGCGCTCCGGCGCACGCGTACAGCCGCGTTCCCGCCCGTGCGCCCCGCCTTCGTCCCCGCCCTCCCCTTCGTCCCCGTAACCCCCCGCCCCGACGCCCCCAGGGAGCCGTAACCGTGAGCACGCCCGAAGACATCCCGCACGCGGAGCGCGTGGACGTACCGCTGATCCAGATCGGCGCCGCCGCCTCCGCCGCGGCCACGGGCGGCTGCGGCGACGGCTGCGGCTGCTCCGGCGGCGGGGAGGACGGCGAACTGGCGGGCCTCGGCCTGGAGTGCGGGCTCGACGACGCGCTCGCCCGGCTGCTCGTCGAAGGGGGACTGGACCCCGTCGTGGTCGAGGACATCGCGCACGTGGCCCTCCAGGAGGACCTGGCCGGTGACGTGGACGTCACCACCGTCGCGACCGTCCCCGAGGACGCCGTGGCGACCGGCGACTTCACGGCGCGGGAGAGCGGTACGGTCGCGGGCCTGCACATCGCCGAGGCCGTCGTGTCCCTCGTCTGCACCGAGGACTTCGAGGTCGAGCGCCACGTACGGGACGGCGACCGCGTCGAGGCGGGTCAGAAGCTGCTGAGCGTCACGGCCCGCACCCGCGACCTGCTCACGGCCGAGCGCAGCGCCCTCAACCTGCTCTGCCGGCTGTCCGGCATCGCGACCGCCACCCGCGCATGGGCCGACGCCCTCGACGGCACGGGCGCGAAGGTCCGGGACACCCGCAAGACCACGCCGGGGCTGCGCGCCCTGGAGAAGTACGCGGTGCGCTGCGGCGGCGGTGTGAACCACCGGATGTCGCTCTCCGACGCCGCCCTGGTCAAGGACAACCACGTGGTGGCGGCGGGCGGGATCGCCGAGGCGTTCAAGGCCGTGCGCGACCGGTTCCCCGACGTGCCGATCGAGGTCGAGGCCGACACCCTCGGCCAGGTGCGCGAGGTGCTCGACGCGGGCGCCGATCTGATCCTGCTGGACAACTTCACCCCGGCCGAGACGGCTCGGGCCGTGGCGCTGGTGGCGGGCCGCGCGACCCTGGAGTCGTCCGGCCGGCTCAGCCTCGCGAACGCGCGCGCGTACGCCGAGACGGGCGTCGACTACCTCGCGGTGGGCGCGCTGACGCACTCGTCCCCGATCCTGGACATCGGCCTGGACCTGCGCGAGGTCGACGCCTGATGCTGCTCACGATCGACGTCGGCAACACCCACACCGTGCTCGGTCTGTTCGACGGCGAGGACATCGTCGAACACTGGCGGATCTCCACCGACGCCCGCCGTACGGCCGACGAGCTCGCCGTGCTCCTCCAGGGGCTGATGGGCATGCACCCACTGCTCGGCGAGGAGCTGGGCGACGGCATCGGGGGCATCGCCATCTGCTCCACGGTCCCGACCGTCCTGCACGAACTGCGCGAGGTCACCCGCCGCTACTACGGCGACGTACCGGCCGTCCTCGTGGAACCCGGCATCAAGACCGGGGTGCCGATCCTGGTCGACAACCCCAAGGAGGTCGGCGCGGACCGCATCATCAACTCGGTCGCCGCGGTCGACCTGTACGGCGGGCCCGCGATCGTCGTGGACTTCGGTACGGCGACGACCTTCGACGCGGTGAGCGCGCGGGGGGAGTACGCGGGCGGCGTGATCGCCCCGGGCATCGAGATCTCGGTCGACGCGCTCGGCGTCAAGGGCGCCCAGCTCCGCAAGATCGAACTGGCCCGGCCGCGGAGCGTCATCGGCAAGAACACGGTCGAGGCGATGCAGTCGGGCATCCTGTACGGCTTCGCCGGCCAGGTCGACGGCGTGGTGACGCGCATGGCCCGCGAGCTGGCGGCCGACCCGGAGGACGTGACGGTGATCGCGACGGGGGGCCTGGCGCCGATGGTGCTGGGCGAGTCGTCGGTGATCGACGAGCACGAGCCGTGGCTGACGCTGATCGGTCTGCGGCTGGTGTACGAGCGGAACGTCTCCCGCGCGTAGCGCCTCCCGGCGAGGGGCCGTGGACCGAGGGAGCGAGCGCCCGCGCGCCCGCGCCCTGGGCGGCGTCCAGGGCGGCCCAGGGCCGGCCCGGGACCGGCGAGCATCGGGCGGCCACGCCGCCCTCCTGCCCGGGCCGGCCTCGCGCCGGGGTTTCCGTCCCGTGCGTCCGGTGGCGCCGGGCGTCGTGCCCCGCCGCCCCGTCGGCCCGGGCCGACGGTTCTCCCGCGTGCCGGAAAGGCCAGAGGCCCGGAGCCGGCCGCCGTCCCGCACGGGCCGCCGGGGCACGGTCCCGCCTCGCGCGAGGCCCGCCTGGTCGCCGCAGACGAAACGCGCGGACTTATCCGTTAAGACCCTTTCGTTCCCTCGCCGCGTAATCTCGCCGCATGCCCACCCCTCACGGTTCCCACGGCGGCATCACGTTCGGTGCCGATGAGTTGCGGGTGCTCCGCCGCGCCCTCGACGTCGCCCTTCACCCCGCCCCGCTCCCGAGCGAGCACGTGCGGGCCTGCCTGCGGCTGGCCGCGTCCGTGGACGAGGCGGTGCGGGAGGCCGGGCGGCTCAGGGCGTTCCTGGTGGCCGACCTCGCCCGCTACCGCCACGCCCTCCCCGGGTCGGTCGCGGGTTACCTGGAGTTGCTCGGGGACGCCCTGGACGCCGGTCACGTTCCGCTCCCCGACGATCTGGCCGCGCTGCGGGCCCTTGGGGGCAACGCCACCGCCGCGGCCCTCCTCGAGCGCTGCATGAGGCTACGGGCGACCGGGCGCCGTCCCCCCGCGCCCCGTGCCCGGCTGCTCGCTCTGCCCGGCGGCCGCGCCGACGCGGACGACGCTTCGCGTCAGCCGAGGCCGCGTGAGCCGGCCAAGCCGCAGAAGCCGGGGAAGCCGGCGGAGCCGGGAAAGCCGGCCGAGCCGGGGAAGCCGGCCGAGCCGGGGAAGCCGGCCGAGCCGGGGAAGCCGGGAAGGCCCGAGGCGCCTCCGCCGGGCGAACCGGGAGAGCCGAGCGGGCCGCGCGAGCCGGGCAAGCCGGGCGAGCAGGGAAAGCCGTCACCTCCGCGCCCCGCCGCCCCCTCCCGGCCGATGCCCAAGCCGTCCGAGGTCTTCCCGCCCAAACGCCGCCCCGCGCCCCCGCGGGACCGGCTCGCCGACCGCTGTGCCGGCCCGGCCGGGGTGGCGGGCCGGGCCGGACGCGGCCCGGCCGTCTCGCTACTCTGGATCCCATGGACTACGTATCCGCGCTCCTGCCCCCCGTCGTGATGGCCGCGTTCTTCATCGGCCTCGTCAGGACGATCGTCAAGAGCCAGGGCGGCTCCAACAAGACCAAGGAAGACGCCGCGGTCGACGCCGCGTTCGCCCGCGCGGAGGCGGCCCGGAACGGCACCCCGGAGACACCCCGCGCCTGACCCGCCCTCCGCCGGTCCGTCGGCCCCGTTCGCCGCGCGCCCGTACCCACGCGGCCCGGCATCGCGCGCGGTCGCGCGTACCCGCGGTGCGTGCGACGGGCCGGGCGATCCCGTAACGGGACGAATGACACAACAGGACGCGCGACGTCTTCCCGTCGCGCGTCCTTTTTGTTCCGTAAATAACCAGCCATCCAGTCATCTCCTACTATGGTGGGACTGTGCCCCGTCAATTGGGAGACCTGGAAGACGCCGTCATGACACGCGTCTGGCAATGGAACCGCCCCGTCACCGTCCGGGAAGTCCTCGAAGACCTTCAGAAGGAACGGTCCATCGCCTACACCACCGTCATGACGGTAATGGACAATCTCCATCAGAAGGGCTGGGTGCGCCGGGAAGTCGAGGGCCGCGCCTATCGATATACGGCGGTCTCCACCCGCGCCGCCTACGCGGCGGCACTCATGAACGAGGCGTGGTCGAAGAGCGACAACCCGGCGGCGGCTCTCGTCGCCTTCTTCGGCATGATGTCGCCGGAGCAGCGCGGCTCGCTCGCGGACGCCGTCCGTATCGTCCGCGCCGACCGCCCGGAAGGCGGTCCGGAAGGCGGGCCGGAACGCGGACGGGAAGGTGGCGCGGAAGCCCGTACGGAAGCCCGTACGGAAGGCAGTGCGGAAGGCAGTACGGAAAGTGACCGTACGGAAAGTGACCGTGCGGAAGATCTCCGTACGCAAGAGCCGCCGCCGCGAGATGTCGTCCGGGATGCCGTGCGCGATGCCACCGAGGGCGCCGACGTCCCGCCGGAGGCGGGGCGATAGCGTCCAGTCATGTCCTCGAGCCCGTCCTCTCCCAATGCCGCGCGTAATGCCCTCACGATCAGGCGGGCCAGGACCCGGGATGTGCCCGCGGTCCGCCGTCTTGTGGACCCGTACGTACGGCGGGGCATCCTGCTCGACAAAGCGCCGGTGACCCTTTACGAGGACATCCAGGAGTTCTGGGTGGCGGAACGCGACGAGGACGCCCACGTCATCGGCTGTGGGGCCTTGCACGTGATGTGGGAAGACCTCGCCGAAGTGCGCACACTCGCCGTGGATCCCGTGGCCAGGGGCACCGGCGCCGGGCACGAACTCCTGGACAAGATGTTGGAGACGGCCCGCTGGCTGGGAGTGCGGCGCGTATTCTGCCTCACCTTCGAAGTGGAGTTCTTCACCAAGCACGGCTTCGTGGAGATCGGCGAGACTCCGGTCGACCGGGATGTCTACCGAGAGCTGCTGCGTTCCTATGACGAGGGTGTTGCGGAGTTCCTCGGTCTCGAACGGGTGAAGCCGAACACCTTGGGCAACAGCCGGATGCTTCTGCATCTGTGATCGCCGGAACCCACCGGAACCCGTCGGGAACCCTATGTCCGAATCGCGTACGTTTCCCGTCTCGGTGCCCGACTGAACCTCTGCCGGGGGTTTGTGTTTTCAGGAGAAAAGCGGTTTCCTTTCCGCGTACTGCATTTTCGATGAAAGGAAATCCGGTGGCACAGAAGGTTCAGGTCCTTCTTGTCGATGACCTCGACGGTGTCGAGGCGGACGAGACGGTGACGTTCGCGCTGGACGGCAAGACGTACGAGATTGACCTCACCACCGCCAATGCGGACAAGCTGCGCGAGCTCCTCGACCCGTACACGAAGGGCGGCCGGCGGACCGGTGGCCGTGCTTCCGGTGGCCGTGGCAAGGGCCGCGTCGCCACGGGCGGGAACAAGGACACCGCGGAAATCCGCAAGTGGGCGAAGGAGAACGGCTACAGCGTCAACGACCGTGGCCGCGTTCCCGCCGAGATCCGTGAGGCCTACGAGAAGGCCAACGGCTGAGTATTCGTACGCAGCGTATTTCCACGCAGCAGCCGGGCCCGGTGGCACTCGGTGGCCGCCGTGTCCAGGAGTCGTACGAGATCGGGGGCATGACCGCTCCTGCCCCCGTCGCCGATGACGCTGCCGTGCCCGAACGGGGCGAGCGCGGGCAGCTCCGGCACCACCTCACGTCCAGGGCCGGGGGGCCGCAGCCACACGGCGCCCCCCGGACCGGCGACTCGGGGCCAATGGGGCGGCACGGGGGCCGCCGTCCTGCCGTCCGTGCCCAGAGCGGTCAGTTCGAGGGCCAGTCCGCCCCACTCCAGCCAGTCCAGCAGCCCCGGCAGCTCCTCGGCGCTCCCAGGGGCCACCAGAAAGCCCATGCGCCTGCCGTGGAGCATCACGGGGCCGACGGCCGGGCCCATGCGTCGCAGGACGGCCGCGCCCGCGTCCGAGGGCATCTCCAGCACGTCGAAGCGGAACCCCGTCAGCAGCATGGCGGGCGGTCCGGGCACTGTCGGCCAGCCGAACTCGTTCTCGTACCAGAGCGCGCGACCGTCTTCCCCCGGCGGATCGATCGGCGCGACGCGCGGCACGGGCCCCGGCGGCGGCGCCGGCCGGTTCCCGCGCGGCGGGACCGGGGCGCGGCGCGGCGAGGTCGGGCGGGGCGGCGGACCCGGGCGGGACGGCGGGACGGTGAAGGCCATGCACGGAGCAACTTCCCCGCACCCCTCATGGTTACGTCGCGTTCGCGATCGGACGCGCAGCGTTGGTGACCCGGGGCGTACGAGCGTATTCGGGAACGCAAGGATGTTCGCCCGTAGCGGAGGGAACCGGGGCGTGCCGCATGGAGTGTCCGTGCTTGCGGGTAAGACATTCCTAGTGGGAAGGGGCGACACGCGGTGTCGGAGGGCTTCACGTTCGCCATCGGCGTACTGATGGTGCGGGTATCTGTCTGGCCTGCGGGAACATCGTCTCGCACCATCGGGTTGAAGCTGTTGTCCGGCGTTCGGGGCTGGAAGCCTGGGACGGGTAGTCGGCAGTTGGAATGAGCGGTCCCCGCTTGCGGGACTAAGCTGCGGAAGGACAGGGAGGGGACCGACCCCTTTACTGCCTGACCGCTCTGAGGAGCGATTAACGATGTTCGAGAGGTTCACCGACCGCGCGCGGCGGGTTGTCGTCCTGGCTCAGGAAGAAGCCCGGATGCTCAACCACAACTACATCGGCACCGAGCACATCCTCCTGGGCCTGATCCACGAGGGTGAGGGTGTCGCCGCTAAGGCCCTGGAGAGCCTCGGGATTTCGCTCGAGGCGGTCCGCCAGCAGGTGGAGGAGATCATCGGCCAGGGGCAGCAGGCCCCGTCCGGTCACATCCCCTTCACTCCCCGTGCCAAGAAGGTCCTGGAGCTGTCGCTCCGCGAGGCCCTTCAGCTGGGCCACAACTACATCGGCACGGAGCACATCCTGCTCGGCCTGATCCGCGAGGGCGAGGGCGTCGCCGCCCAGGTCCTCGTGAAGCTGGGCGCCGATCTCAACCGGGTGCGGCAGCAGGTGATCCAGCTGCTCTCCGGATACCAGGGCAAGGAGGCCGCCACCGCCGGCGGTCCTGCCGAGGGCACGCCCTCCACGTCCCTGGTCCTCGACCAGTTCGGCCGGAACCTCACCCAGGCCGCCCGCGAATCCAAGCTCGACCCGGTCATCGGGCGCGAGAAGGAGATCGAGCGGGTCATGCAGGTGCTGTCCCGCCGTACGAAGAACAACCCGGTCCTCATCGGCGAGCCCGGCGTCGGCAAGACGGCGGTCGTCGAGGGCCTGGCGCAGGCCATCGTCAAGGGCGAGGTGCCCGAGACACTCAAGGACAAGCACCTCTACACCCTGGACCTCGGCGCGCTCGTCGCCGGCTCCCGCTACCGCGGTGACTTCGAGGAGCGACTGAAGAAGGTCCTCAAGGAGATCCGCACCCGCGGCGACATCATCCTGTTCATCGACGAGCTCCACACCCTGGTGGGTGCGGGCGCCGCCGAGGGCGCGATCGACGCCGCCAGCATCCTCAAGCCGATGCTGGCCCGCGGCGAGCTCCAGACGATCGGCGCGACCACGCTGGACGAGTACCGCAAGCACCTGGAGAAGGACGCGGCCCTCGAGCGCCGGTTCCAGCCGATCCAGGTCGCGGAGCCGTCGCTGCCGCACACGATCGAGATCCTCAAGGGGCTGCGCGACCGCTACGAGGCGCACCACCGCGTGTCCATCACGGACGAGGCGCTGGTGCAGGCCGCCACGCTCGCCGACCGCTACATCTCGGACCGCTTCCTGCCGGACAAGGCGATCGACCTGATCGACGAGGCCGGTTCCCGGATGCGCATCCGCCGGATGACGGCGCCGCCGGACCTCCGCGAGTTCGACGAGAAGATCGCGGGCGTCCGCCGCGACAAGGAGTCGGCGATCGACTCCCAGGACTTCGAGAAGGCGGCCTCCCTCCGCGACAAGGAGAAGCAGCTGCTGGCGGCGAAGGCCAAGCGGGAGAAGGAGTGGAAGGCCGGCGACATGGACGTCGTCGCCGAGGTCGACGGCGAGCTGATCGCCGAGGTCCTGGCGGCCTCCACCGGCATCCCGGTCTTCAAGCTCACCGAGGAGGAGTCGAGCCGCCTGCTGCGCATGGAGGACGAGCTCCACAAGCGCGTCATCGGCCAGAAGGACGCCATCAAGGCGCTCTCCCAGGCGATCCGGCGTACGCGAGCGGGTCTGAAGGACCCCAAGCGGCCCGGTGGTTCGTTCATCTTCGCCGGCCCGTCCGGTGTGGGTAAGACCGAACTCTCCAAGACGCTCGCCGAATTCCTCTTCGGCGACGAGGACGCGCTGATCGCCCTCGACATGTCGGAGTTCAGCGAGAAGCACACGGTTTCCCGCCTCTTCGGTTCGCCCCCCGGTTACGTGGGTTACGAAGAGGGTGGCCAGCTCACCGAGAAGGTGCGCCGGAAGCCGTTCTCCGTCGTCCTCTTCGACGAGGTCGAGAAGGCCCACCCCGATATCTTCAATTCCCTTCTCCAGATCCTGGAGGACGGTCGCCTGACCGACTCCCAGGGCCGGGTCGTGGACTTCAAGAACACGGTCATCATCATGACGACCAACCTGGGGACCCGGGACATCTCGAAGGGCTTCAACCTGGGCTTCGCGGCACAGGGCGACACGAAGACCAACTACGAGCGGATGAAGAACAAGGTCAACGAAGAGCTGAAGCAGCACTTCCGGCCCGAGTTCCTCAACCGTGTCGACGACACGGTCGTCTTCCACCAGCTCAGCCAGGAAGACATCATCCAGATCGTCGACCTCATGATCGCCAAGGTGGACGAGCGGCTGAAGGACCGGGACATGGGCATCGAGCTCAGCCCGGCCGCCAAGTCGCTCCTGGCCCAGAAGGGCTACGACCCGGTCCTGGGCGCCCGGCCGCTGCGCCGGACGATCCAGCGCGAGATCGAGGACGTCCTCTCGGAGAAGATCCTCTTCGGCGAGCTGCGCCCCGGCCACATCGTGGTCGTGGACACCGAGGGCGAGGGCGAGGCGAAGAAGTTCACCTTCCGGGGCGAGGAGAAGTCGCCGCTGCCGGACGTCCCGCCGATCGAGCAGGCGGCGGGCGGCGGCCCGAACCTGACGAAGGACGTCTGAGACGCCAGAAGCGCGTGAAGGCGTGAAGGGGCTGCCCCGGACCGTTCCCACCATGGGAAACGGTCCGGGGCAGCCCCTTGTCGCGCAGCGGTCAGTCGTGGACGGTGAGGCGGTCACCGAGGAGTTCGGCGCCGACCAACTCAAGCTCAAGGGGAACGCCGACGCCCTTGAGCGAGACGTTGACTTCAAGTCCGGCCAGGCCTGCCAGCGGGGTCAGATCCAGCGCGGGGGCAAAGCCGGGCGTCGGCACCAACGCCAGGTCGAGGCGCTGGAGCGAGGGCCAGTCCTTGATGGTTGAGAGATCGAGCGGCCGGGCCGTCTCGATAACCAGTCCCCGGACACGCTCGTGCGGCGGGGGAAGCCGGGGCGTATCCGTTTCGTCCCACCGCCTGGCACACGGCCGCCCGGATCGAATGCGACGCGGACGCGGCGGCAGCAGCAGCGTGCGAACGCGTGAGATACCGAACCTCGATGCACTGTTTCTCACATACGGCCTGAGCCCCGAACTGGCGGAGCTGAACGGCCTGGCGCCCTTCGTCCTTCCCTTGCGCACCGTGCAGGCCCGGGGCTCCGGCCTGCCCACGCCCGGCCGGCTCCCGGCCGTGGCGGGCCTGCTGACGGACGACGCGCCGCCCGGCTGGGCGGTGCGTGTGCTGGAGTCGGGACGGGCCCTGCTCCTGGTGGACGGCGTCGACGAGGTCCCGGCGTCCGAACGCGACAACACACGTACCTGGCTGACGAGTTCGTCCTGGATCCGGGGGAAACCTACGATCTCGCAGTGCGGCAGAGGGCCCGCGGTGGCGACCTCACCCAGGCGGATCTCCGGGAGCGCGACGGCCGGCCAGATGGTCGTCCGACCAGCGCACATCGGCCGGAACCCGGTCGGCCAGCCGCGGATGGGCGACTGCCGGACGGCCCTCCTTCCCGATGACGTGGGCGCAGGTCAGGACGGTGAACGCATCGAGTAACACCCCTGTCCCCTGGGACTCCCCGAAAACCGCGACGACCCGTTCCACGCTCACCGCGCACCGCCCGCCGCGCCCGTCCCGCCGCCGAATCCCGCCGTACTTCCGTGGTCCGGGTCGCCGACCTTCCAGGGCGCGCCGGTGCGGGCGTCGCGCGGGGTGAGGGTGAAGGCGACCTTGTGCGTACGGCCGGTGGCGCGGGTGCCGTCCGCGCCCGCCTCCACGACCCATGCCTTGACCTTGGTGCCGGCCTTGACCTCCTTGCGCAGCTCCAGGGTGAACTCCATCTGGATGTCGCCGACCTCGAAGGACAGCGGTCGGTCCGTGGCGCGCGCGGCGGCGTCGAGGAGCTGGTCGCGTACGGACTGGATGGCGTCCGCCAGTTCGATGCCGTCGAAGTCGTGGTCGTCGTTGGCCATCATTCCCCCTGGTCGAGTCCCCGGCCGAACCGGTTGGGCCCGCTCTCGCGGACCGTGCCGGGCCGGACGTACGGATACGGCACGAAGCGTATGGCGCCGCGCTCCCCGGTTCCACGCGGGACCTTGGTCCCGAATCGGACGGCATTTCCGCCCACCGGCCGTGACAAGGCGCACAGCGATTTCCGGGCCTACTAGTCGGAATAGTCATACGGTCTGGCAATCGCCGGGACTTTCGGCCGTATCGGTGGCGGCTCTTTCCGTGACGGTGCGTCCCCCGGGTCGGTGACGCAGGTCTCACTTCCCCTCCCGTACGGTCCTACATGCCTTTAAAACCGGACATAATCATCGCATTTGCCAACCCTTTAATCGGAAGGGAGTGGGTCGTCAAGAGGCGGATCGTCGTCCGTGTTGTTACGACGGGTTGTCGTAGATAGGTGGTTTTGGGGCGAGATGGAGTCCGGGTTACCAAGGTGTGGCAAGCCCGGTATGTCTGCCGGGTCCATTCATGCCCGGAGGTTTCCTGTATGTCGCTGCGCAACCAGTCCCGTCTGTTCCGTCCGTCCGCCCTGCGTACCCGCGCCGGCGTCGTCGCCGCCGGACTCGGCGTGACGGTGGCGTGCGGGGCCGGGGCCGCGTTCGCCGCGACCGGCGGCGGGCACGCGGCCGTCGCGTCGTCCGCCTCGACCGCGACCTCGACGGCCGCCGCCGTCCACCAGCAGGCCGCCGTACAGGCCAAGGCCGCCGAGAAGACCCACCAGGCCGAGATGAAGCAGGTGAAGACCAAGGCCGCCGAGGCGAAGGCCGCGGCGAAGAAGGCCGCCTCCTGGACCGACCCGGTCAAGAAGTACGCGCTGAGCGCGAGCTTCGGCCGCGGCGGCAACATGTGGGCGCACAAGCACTCCGGCCAGGACTTCGCCGTGCCGGTCGGCACCCCGGTCCACGCCGCCCACCAGGGCACCGTCGTCAAGGCCGGCCCGAACGGCGCCGGTGACGGCCCCGCGTACGGCAACGCGATCGTGATCAAGCACAAGGACGGCACGTACTCGCAGTACGCGCACCTGTCCCAGATAGACGTGTACGTCGGTCAGCAGGTGAAGACGGACCAGAAGATCGCCCTGTCCGGCAACACCGGCAACTCCAGCGGCCCGCACCTGCACTTCGAGATCCGTACGACCCCGAACTACGGCTCGGCCGTCGACCCGGTGCCGTTCCTGCGGTCCGTCGGCGTGAACGTCTGATCCGCGTCGAGGAATGAGTCGAGGAATGACTCGCGTCGACCAGTGACCGGCGTCGACGAGTGACCAAGGGCGCCGCGTGGCCGCGGTGCCGGCGCGAAGCGCCCCGGTGCCCCCGGGGCGCTTCGCGTCACGCCGTACGGCTCGGTGTGTGCGCCTGGGTGATCAGATCGGTGGAGACCTCGAGGATGGCCGCGCGCTTCTCCTCGGGGTCTCCTTCGACGTCCTTGAGGGCCAGCATCCCCGCGTGCATCGTGAACAGCGCGCTGAAGCAGCGCACCCGGTCGGGCATGTCCGCGTCGGGATCCATGACCAGGTCCATCAGCTTCATCATGCGCTGCTTGAACAAGTCGCCGATGCTCAGCTCGCGCACCGTCGCCTGGTTCTCCTGCATGAAGCGGAAGAGCGGCGCCGCGTCCGCCAGCGCCACGCCGTAGCGGCGCAGGATCTCCTTCTTGGTCTCCAGGCTGCTCGGCTGCGCCGCGCCCCAGGCGACCAGTTCGTCCACCGGCCGGCTCAGGTCCTCGAAGAGGCTGATCAGGATGTCTTCCTTGGTCTTGAAGTGGTAGTAGAGCGCCGCCTTCGTGACATCCAGCCTCTCCGCGATCTCCCGCAGCGAGGTCTTCTCGTAGCCCTGCTCGGCGAAGAGCTCCAGGGCGACGTCCTGGATGCGCTGGCGGGTGTTGCCCCGCCGTGGGTGCTGCGTGCTGCTGCCCATGTGCTCTCCCGAGAAAAAACTTACTTGACGACCGGCTAGGTATGGGTCTACCTTCCCCAGTGTAGTGAACTTGCCGGGCGGCAAGTAAGTTCCTGGGTGCTCGACACGGGGTGCTCGGCACCTCGACACCTCGACACGGGGAACGCGATGGGGAGTGCAGGGGAGTGGGGAAGTTGAGTACGACCGACAAGGCTCCGACGGCCGGGGCGCGGGGCGCGACCGGCGAGCGGAAGGACGGCACCGTGCCGGAGCCGAACGGCTCCGGCGCGCAGCCGCGCAGCGTGCGCGTGGTCCTGCTCGCGCTGATGATCTCGATGCTGCTGGCCATGCTGGACAACATGATCATCGGTACGGCGATGCCGACGATCGTCGGCGAGCTGGGCGGCCTCGCGCACCTGTCCTGGGTGGTGACCGCGTACACCCTGGCGACCGCCGCCGCCACGCCCATCTGGGGCAAGCTCGGCGACATATATGGGCGCAAGGGCGTCTTCCTCACGTCGATCGTCATCTTCCTGATCGGCTCGGCGCTCAGCGGCATGGCGCAGGACATGGGCCAGCTCATCGGCTTCCGCGCCGTACAGGGTCTGGGCGCCGGCGGTCTGATGGTCGGTGTCATGGCGATCATCGGCGACCTGATCCCGCCCCGGGAGCGCGGTAAGTACCAGGGCATGATGGCCGGTGTCATGGCCCTCGCCATGATCGGCGGCCCGCTGGTCGGCGGCACCATCACCGATCACCTCGGCTGGCGCTGGAGCTTCTACATCAACCTGCCGCTGGGCGCGGTGGCGCTGATCATGATCTCGACCGTCCTGCACCTGCCGGCCAGGGACCGGACGGTCCGGGCCAGGGTCGACTACCTGGGCGCCGCGCTGCTGACCGTCGGCATCACCTCGATCGTGCTCGTCACCACCTGGGGCGGTACGGAGTACGACTGGACCTCCTCGGTGATCATGGAGCTGATCGCGCTCGGGGTCGTGGCGCTCATCGGCTTCGTCATCGTCCAGACCAAGGCCGCCGAGCCGATCATGCCGCTGCACATCTTCCGCAACCGCAACTTCTCGCTGATGTCGGTGATCGGCTTCCTGACCGGCTTCGTGATGTTCGGCGCGGTGCTGTTCCTGCCGCTGTACCAGCAGTCCGTCCAGGGCGCCTCGGCCACCAACTCCGGCCTGCTGCTCCTGCCCATGCTGCTGTCGATGATGGCCGTCTCGCTGGTCGCGGGCCGCGTCACCACCATCAGCGGCAAGTACAAGGTCTTCCCCATCGTCGGCGGCGGACTGATGGTCGTCGGCCTGTTCCTGCTCGCGCAGATGGACACCGGCACCTCGCGGCTGACCTCCGGGCTCTACATGGCCGTGCTCGGCGCCGGCATGGGCTTCCTGATGCAGATCACCATGCTCGTCGCGCAGAACAGCGTCGAGATGAAGGACATGGGCGTCGGGTCCTCCACCACCACCCTGTTCCGTACGCTCGGCGGCTCCTTCGGTGCCGCGGTGATGGGCGCGCTCTTCACCAGCCGGGTGCAGGACGAGATGGCGGCGCGGGGCGGCGGCGCGGTGACCCAGCAGACCTCGCAGCTGGACGCGGCGAGCCTGGCGAAGCTGCCGGAGGCGGCCCGGGAGGCGTACCAGTACGCCGTGTCGTCCGGTACGCACGCGGCCTTCACCCTGGGCGCCTCGATCGCGGTGATCGGCTTCGTCGCGGCGTGGTTCGTCAAGGAGGTACCGCTGCGGGGCACCGGCCCGGAGAAGCCGGAGGACGCCGCCGTGGCGGACGACAAGATCGCGCAGTCGGTCTGAGCCCGGCCGGGGCGACGGGGGCACGGGACACGGCGGACCGGGGACGGGGGACGGCGCCCGGCCCGCCCCCGTTCCGGCCCCGGCCCGCCCCCGTTCCGGCCCCGGGCAGGCGGCGAGGGCCCCTGACGCGCGGAACGCCGCGCGCCAGGGGCCCTCGCCGTCCGCGGTACGAGCAGAAGCCCGCCCGGGGACCGGACCGGGGCGTCCGGCCATGGCGCGCCCGGCGGGTCACCCGGGTGGGGCCCTACGCCGGGTCCGCGAGCTTGAGTACCGGGAAGCTGCCCGTCGTCGTCGGGGCGTGTTCCGGCAGCCAGAGCACGGCGATCGCGCCGCCCCCGCCCGCCCGCTCCGGCACCCCCGTCGGGGCGGCGTTGCGGAAGGTCAGCCGCGCGCCCAGCACCCGGGCCTGACCCGCCGCGATCGTCAGACCGAGGCCGTGGCCATGGCCCGCGCGGTCGGTCGTGCCCGTACGGAACCGGCTCGGGCCCTCGCGCAGCAGCGCCTCGGGGAAGCCGGGCCCGTGGTCCCGTACGCGTACGACCCGGCCCTCGACGGTGACCTCGACCGGTGCCGAGCCGTGCTTGGCCGCGTTCGCCAGCAGATTGCCCAGGATGCGCTCCAGGCGGCGCGGATCCGTGCAGACCCACGAGTCGTGGACCACCTTGACCTCGACCGCCGGGTCCAGCACGGCCACGCGCCGCGCCACGAACTCACCGAGCGCGAGCTCCTGGAGTTCGGCACGCTCCGAGGCGCCGTCCAGCCTGGCCACCTCCAGGACGTCCTCCACCAGCGTCCGCAACGCCTGCGCCCGGTCCCGTACCAGCTCCGAGGGGCGGCCGGGCGGCAGCAGTTCGGCCGCCGTGAGCAGCCCCGTGACCGGGGTGCGCAGCTCGTGCGCGATGTCGGCGGTGACCCGGCGCTCGGCCTCGATCCGCTCGTTCAGCGCGTCGGTCAGCGCGTCCACCGCGCGGGCCAGCTCGTCCGTCTCGTCCCGGACGACTCCGCCGATGGCCTCCCCGACCCGTACCTCCGTGTTCCCCTGGGCCACCCGGACCGCCGCGGCGGCCGCCTTGCGCAGCCGGCGCGAGAGCTGCCCGCCCACCAGGACCCCGAGCGCGCAGCCGCCGAAGACCACCGAGACCGAGCCGATGAGCAGGGAGCGGTCCAGGTCCTTCATGATCGTCGTGCTGCGGTCGGCGAACTTGCTGTGCAGCGAGAGCACCGAGCCGTTGCCCATCGGGACCGCCGCCCACACGTCCGGCACCCCGCCGTCGCCGGCCTCCTGGACGTAGGTCGCGCGCCGCCCCTGCCGCGCCTTCGCCCGCAGCTCGGGCGGCAGCGCCGGGTCATTGATCTTGGTGCCGAACTTGGCCTCCTTGGTGGAGTCGTACATCCGCTGCGCGAACAGCAACCGTTCCAGCTGCACCTCGCGCGCGTTGTCCAGCATCGAGACCCGGGCCGAGTTGTGCACCACGAGGCTCAGCGCCACGGCGACCAGCGCGCCGACGGCCGCGATCGCGATACTGATCTTCCACCGGACGCCGGTGCTCAGAGCGCGCCGTTTCATACCACTGTCACACCTTGTCCCACCCGGCTCGTCGCCCCCACGGACGCGTCACCGCCCGTGCCGTCCGCGCCCAGCGCGCCCGCGCGCCCGCGTCAAGCCTTGAGTTTGTAACCGAAGCCGCGAACCGTGTCGATCCGGTCCTGCCCGATCTTGGTGCGCAGCCGCTGGACATGGACGTCCACCACCCGGGTGTCCCCGCCCCAGCCGTAGTCCCAGACGCGTTCCAGCAGCCGGTCACGGGAGAGCACGGTCCCGGGCGCCGACGAGAACTCCAGCAGCAGCCGCATCTCCGTCGGCGTCAGCGCCACCGGCGCGCCCTTGCGGCGCACCTCCATCCCCTCCGTGTCGACCTCCAGGTCGCCGAAGGACAGCACGCCCCCGGCGGAGCCACCGGTTCCGTCGGACTCACCGGGATCCCGGCCCGCGTGTCCGAAGCGGCGCAGTACGGCCCTGATGCGGGCCACCAGGACCGCCCCGTCGAAGGGTTTGGTCACGTAGTCGTCCGCGCCGGCCTCCAGCCCGAGCACCACGTCGATGGAGTCCGCGCGCGCCGAGAGCATGATCACGGGCACGGTCGACTCGTCGCGGATGCGGCGGCACAGGCTCACCCCGTCCATGCCGGGCAGCATCACGTCGAGGAGCGCGATGTCCGGCCGGTCGGCGCGGAAGGACTCCAGGCCCGAGAGCCCGTCCGGCATGGCCGTGACCGTGAATCCCACCCGTTCCAGCGCGAGCTGTGTCGCCTCCCGGATGACGTCGTCGTCCTCGACGAAGAGGACATGTGTCTCTGCCATGCCCCGGCTCACTCCGTTCAGTCGTCGTGCGTGTCGGTAGTCGTGTGTATCGGTCGTCGTGCGTGTCTGTCGTCGGTCCGCCGCCGCTCGCGGTCAGCCGTCAGCCGTCAGCCGTCAGTTGTCGGGGGCCGGAACCGGCGACGCGGGCACGGCGGGTACAGCGGGTACTTCCATGCCCCCCTTGCCCACCGCCTTGCTGTAGCTGTTGCGCACCCGGAAGCGCTCGTTGAACGCGCTGCCCGCCCAGCTGTAGGTGATGACCTCCTCGCCCGAGGGATACGACACGGAGTCGTCCCCGGCGTAGATCTGCTGCGTGACGACCAGCTCCCCGCGGTCGATGGTGGCGTAGACGGCGGGCTCCTCGGCCGCGAACACGTTCTCGTAGCCCCCGCCCGCGTCGCCGTCCTTCGCGCGGTACACGTACGTCGCGATCCCGACGGAGTCCTCGCACGTCATCACGTTGATCACCACGTCCGCGGCGGCCGAGCCGGTGAGGTTCCCGTACGAGGTGTCCAGCGGGTACGCGTCCCCCGCGCACGGCTTGAGGTCGGCCTTGATCCGCGCGTTGACCTTGGGGTCCTCGCGCAGGAGGGACACGGGCTCGACGGTCCTGGCCGGGGCGGACGCGCTCGTCGTGGGGGTGGGCACGCCCTGGACCGCCGGCACGTGCACGGCCGCGCCCTCGTCCCTCGTACCCGTACCACCGGTCGAGCAGCCGGACAGCAGGAGGCCGGCCGCGAGCACGCCGAACGCGGCGAGCCCGGTCATGCCCCGGTCGCCCGCCGCGTACGCTCCGCCCCCCGGCCGGTCCGGTCGTCCCGGCCGTACGAGAGCTCTCAGGCCGCGCACCTCTCCCGCCCCACTTCCTCGCGTACGGCTTCCGCGCGTACCGCGTCCCCTCGTACGGAACCCCCGCGCACCGCGCGGCGCACCCGCGGACCCCGGGCGGGGACGCCCCGGACCGCCGGGCCCTCCTCGGCCACCCGGCTGCCCTCGGCCGCCCGGCCGTCCCGGACCGCCGGGCCGCTCCTGTCCGGACGGTCCGGCCGGTCCTCCCGGACCGTCCGGCCGTCCCGCTCCCGGTTCTCCAGCTCCTGCCGGAGCCGGGCCAGCGCGCGGTGCAGCGTGCTCTTGACCGTACCCGCCGACATGCCGAGCGCGGCAGCAGTCTCCTCCGTACTCATCTGCTCCCAGTGTCGCAGCACGACGACACTGCGTTGCTTCGGCGCCAGCACTCCGAGGACGTCCATCAGCAGCGCCCGGTCCGCGCGCTGCTCGGTGCCGTCCTCGACGCGCGCGTCGGGCAGCTCCTCGGTGGGGACCTCCTCCAGCCGGCGGGCCCGCCACCACTCCGTACGCGTGTTGATCATGACGCGGCGCAGATAGGCGTCGGCGAGGGACTTGTCCGCGATGCCGTCCCAGCGGCCGAACGTACGGGCCAGGGCGGTCTGCAACAGGTCCTGGGCGTCGACCGGGTCGGGCACCAGCCGCCGTGCGCTGCGCAGCAGGGCCTCCTGCCGGGTACGTACGTACTCCTCGAAACCGAGCACCTCGCCCTGCGCCATGCCAACCGCCTCCGACCCCATGACCTGCGTACCTTCGCGCCTTCGCGTCTTCGCGTCGCGTTACGGCACCGAAATTACGGAGCGCTTGTCACGGGGTTGTCGGGGACAGCCGTCGGTGGACGCACGGCTGTCCATCGGTTGTGTAACGGCCATGAACAGTCGTTACTGCGAGTAAGGAGACAGAGGGAGAGGACGGTGCCCGGCAGGGCGGGGGCGGTGCCTCGCGGGGAGCCGTCAGCCCTGTGGCAGCCGGTAGAGGCCGTTGTCCAGGGGCTCGACCAGACCGTCGGCGACCAGGCCGTCCAGCGCCCTGGCCCGCTGCACGGGCTCGTTCCACACGGTGTCCAGGACCGCCTGCGCGACCGGGCCCGGCGTGTCGCGCAGCACGGCGAGGAGGCGGCCCCGCACCTGGCGGTCCGTACCCGCGTAGGTCTGGCCGCGCCGCGCCGGGCCCTCGTGCGCGGGCTTGCCGGCCAGCCGCCAGGCGCACCGGGCGGCGATCGGGCAGCGTGCGCACCCCTCGTTCTTGGCCGTGCACACCAGGGCGCCCAGTTCCATGGAGGACGCGGCCCAGCGGGCCGCCGTACCGGGGTCCTCGGGCAGCAGCGCGCGGGCGAGCTTGCGCTCGGCGGCCGTCGTCGCGTTCGGCGGGTACTGGACACCGGTCACGGCGCGGGCGAACACCCGGCGGACGTTGGTGTCCAGCACGGCGTGGCGCTGTCCGTACGCGAACGAGGCCACCGCCGCCGCCGTGTACTCGCCGATCCCGGGCAGCGAGAGCAGCTGCGCGTGCTCGCGGGGTACGTCACCGTCGTACCGCTCCGTTATCGCCTGGGCCGCGCCGTGCAGCCGCAGCGCGCGGCGCGGGTAGCCGAGCCGTCCCCACGCGCGGACCGCCTCGCCCGGCGCCTCGGCGGCCAGGTCGGCGGGGCGGGGCCAGCGGGCGAGCCACTGCTCGTACACCGGGAGCACCCGGCTGACGGGGGTCTGCTGGAGCATGAACTCACTGACCATCACACCCCAGGCGCCCGCGTCGGGGCGGCGCCAGGGCAGGTCGCGCGCGTTGGTCTCGAACCACGCGATGACGGGGGTGTGCAGCGCGGCCGGGTCGCCGGCCGTCACCGTCGCCCTCGCCCCGCCGGAGGCCGGGGGCGCGGAGGACGGGAGCGCGGAGGCCGGGGCCCCGCGGTCCGGGACGCTCTCGGCCGGTGGGGCGGCGGCGGGGGCCGGGGGTGCGGGGGCCGCGGCCGCGGTGGCCGGGGCCGTGTGGGGCGGAGTCGTATGGGGCGGCGTGAGGGGCGAGTGCGGGGAAGTAGCAGTCATGGCACTTCCGATCCTGGCACGGGAGGGCGCGCGTACGGTGCAGCGGGCGGGTATACGCCGGAGGTTGTCGCCGGGGCGCGTGCGATCGCACCCTGACGGACGTACGCCCGCGTGCGCGGCACCGTTTCGCAGCGCTTGTGCGCTCGCGCGCCGTCAGGCTCCGGTGCGGGCGCGCGCCCGCGCGCGTCGGTGTCCGCCGCCCGCTGCCTCTCCCGGGCCGGCCAGGAACAGCGCGAGCCCCGACCGGCTGGTGCGCATCGCCTCCACGAGCCCCTGGACGGGCCGTACGGCCGCCAGCATCACCAGCGTCGCCACCACGCCGCCCAGCACCAGCCCGACCGCCACGTCATGCGGGTAGTGGACGCCGACGAAGACCCGGGAGAACGCCATCAGCACCGCCATCGGCACGGTGAGCCAGGCCAGCAGCGGCCGGCAGATCACGATGGCGATCGCGGCGGCCGCACCGATCGTGGAGTGGTTGCTCGGGAACGACCAGTCGCCCACCGGCGGGCAGGTGACCAGCGGAGCCGCGGCTCCGGCGACCGCCCTGCACGGTCTGTCCTCGGTCAGGAAGGACTTGGTGAGCTCGCTGCACGCGTAGGCGATGGCGGTGGCGAGCGGGGCGAGGAGGGCCAGGGCGACGGCCCGTGAGCCCTTGGTGCGGTCCGACCACCAGACCGTTATGAAGAGCAGACCGAACAACAGCAGTCCGGCCTCCGTCCAGAGCTCGGCCAGGTGCTGGAACCACGTGGGGGTGGTATGGGCGAAGTCGAGGATGTCGCGATACAGATCGCTGGTTGCGCTGCTGTTCATGAGGAGAACGTACAGAGTTCGCCGGGGGTTCCCCGACCAGGAGGCCCGTGACGGGCGCCCGACGAAAGCGGATGGCGTGGGTCATCCGGGGACGAGCCGAACACCACGCCGTGGAACGATGATCCTCAAAAGTTGCCGGGCCGGACGGTATATGGGGCGGGAGTTGGAGCCGATCTCTCGTAGAGTTCTTGTCGTGGGATCTCTGCGCAATCCGGTCGGGCCGCTTCCCTCCACCATCTACTGGCGACGGAGGGCTGTAGCGGCGACGCTGGTCGTGCTGCTCGCGCTGCTCGTCGTATGGGCCGTCACCTCCGCCGGGGGCGGCGGGGGGAAGGGCAAGGGTGCGTCCGACGGCGCGAATCCCGCGCCCTCCATCACGCCGGGACCGCCCGGCTCGGGCCCCGCCATCAGCGAACAGCCCGGTGGCGGCGGCGATTCGGAAGGCTCCGGCGGATCCGGCGACGACGGTGGCGACGGTGGCGACGGCTCGTCCGGCGGCTCGGGCGGCTCCGGTTCGGACACCGGGAACGGCGACGGGAAGAACGGTGGCGCCGAGGGCGGGGACACCGCCGGTACGGGCGGCTCCGGTTCGGGTTCCGCGGGCTCCGGCGGCTCGGCGTCCGACGGCGGTGCCGGCAGCGGCGCCGGCGGTGGTACGGGCGGCGGGGGCACCCCGGCCCGCCAGGTGCCGGCCGACTCCGGTCTCCCCAACTGCCCGTCAAGCGCGCTCAGTCTGCGCCTCCTCACCAGCAAGGTGGCCTACGGGCCGGACGAGAAGCCGGGGTTCCGGCTGGCCGTCACCAACTCCTCCGACACCACCTGCAAGACGGACCTCGGCCCGAAGGCCGTCGTCCTGACGATCACCGACGCGGACGACGAGCAGGTGTGGTCGTCCAAGGACTGCGCGAAGGACGGCCGGCTGCTGTTCGAGGTACGGGCGGGGGCGACCGTCACGCGGACCGTGGAATGGGACCGCAAGCAGAGCCGCCCCGAGTGCGCGACCCCGCCCGCCGCACCGGTCGGTGCCGGCACGTACCTGGTCGAGGCCAAGGCGCCGGGCGTGTCCGTGGAGCAGGGCCGGCAGTCGATCCGCCTGGAGAAGGACTGACGGCCGACGGCCGTACGGTACTGACGCTCCCGGGCGGTCGGACCCACCCGCTCCAGGGGGGTCAGACGTACCGCTCCAGGATGGACGACTCCGCCAGCCGCGACAGGCCCTCGCGCACACTGCGCGCCCGCGCCTCGCCCACCCCGTCCACCGTCTGGAGGTCGTCCACACTCGCCGCCAGCAGCTTCTGCAGGCCCCCGAAGTGCTCCACCAGCCGCTCGATGATGGCGCCCGGCAGCCGCGGCACCTTGGCCAGCAGCCGGTAACCGCGCGGCGAGACCGCCGAGTCCAGCGTCTCCGGGGCCCCGCTGTATCCCAGCGCGCGGGCCACGATGGGCAGTTCGAGCAGCTCCGGGTGGCTCAGCGAGTCGAGCTCGGCCAGCGCCTCCTCGACCGTACGGGACCGCTTCGCGGTCGGCTCCGGCACGTAGTCCCGCGCGACCAGGTCCCGCTCCGGGGCCACACCCGCGATCAGCTCGTCCAGTTGGAGGGAGAGCAGCCGGCCGTCGGTGCCCAGCTCCACCACGTACTCGGCGATCTCCGTGGCGATCCGGCGCACCATCTCCAGGCGCTGTGCCACCGCTGTCACGTCCCGGACCGTCACCAGGTCCTCGATCTCCAGCGCGGAGAGCGTGCCCGCGACCTCGTCCAGGCGCAGCTTGTAGCGCTCCAGGGTCGCCAGCGCCTGGTTGGCGCGGGAGAGGATCGCGGCCGACTCCTCCAGCACCCGGCGCTCGCCGTTCACGTACAGCGCGATCAGGCGCATCGACTGCGACACGGAGACGACGGGGAAGCCGCACTGCTTGGACACCCGGTCCGCCGTGCGGTGGCGCGTGCCCGTCTCCTCCGTGGGGATGGAGGACTCCGGGACCAGCTGGACACCGGCCCGCAGAATCTTGGTGATGTCTTTGTCCAGGATCAGCGCGCCGTCCAGCTTGCACAGCTCGCGCAGCCGGGTCGCGGTGAACTCCACGTCCAGTACGAAGCCGCCGGTGCACATCGCCTCGACGGACTTGTCCATGCCGAGGACGATGAGACCGCCGGTGTTCCCCCGCAGGATCCGCTCCAGGCCGTCACGCAGGGCCGTACCCGGCGCAACCGCGCTCAAGGAGGCGCGCATCAGCGCTTCGTTGCCGGAGCCCGGGCCGGACTTTCCGGGTGCTGATGCCCGGTCGTTGGCTGCCACTGCACTCCTCCGGCTCGTACGGATGGGCGAGACCAGGGCAAAGTCTACCGGCGCACGCCGTCCTCCCGTGGGGCGTCCGCACGACCCCGGCGCGGCAGGACCCTCAGAGCATCGCCCATGTCGGCGACTTCCGTGACCTTCATACCGGCCGGGACTTTGCCCGGGTCGGTCGGCACGAGGGCCTGGGTGAAGCCCAGCCGGTGCGCCTCGGCGAGCCTGCGCTGCACGCCCGTGACCCTTCTGACCTCGCCCGCGAGTCCCACCTCGCCGATCGCGACCAGATTCTTCGGCAGGGGGGTGTCACTGGCGGCGGAGGCCAGCGCGAGCGCCACCGCCAGGTCGGCGGCGGGCTCGGAGAGCTTCACGCCGCCGACCGTCGCGCTGTAGATGTCGCGCTTGCCGAGCGCGCTGATGCGGCCGCGCTGCTCCAGCACGGCGAGCATCATCGAGACCCGTGAGGTCTCCAGACCGGAGGTCGTCCGCCGGGGGGAGGGGATCTGCGAGTCGACGGTCAGCGCCTGCACCTCGGCCACCAGCGGACGCCGCCCTTCGAGCGTCACCGTCAGGCAGGTGCCGGGCACCGGCTCGTCACGCCTGGTCAGGAACAGCCCCGAGGGATCGGCGAGCCCGGTGATCCCCTCGTCGTGCAGCTCGAAGCAGCCGACCTCGTCGGTCGCGCCGAACCGGTTCTTGACGCCCCGCACGAGCCGCAGCCGGGCGTGCCGGTCGCCCTCGAAGGAGAGCACGACATCCACCAGGTGTTCGAGCAGGCGGGGGCCCGCGATCGCGCCGTCCTTGGTGACGTGGCCCACCAGGAGCGTGGCCATCCCGCGCTCCTTGGAGGCTCGGATGAGCGCGCCCGCGACCTCCCTGACCTGGGCCATCCCGCCCGGCGCGCCATCGATCTCGGGGGAGGCGACGGTCTGCACGGAGTCCATGATCAGCAGCGACGGCTTCACCGCGTCGAGATGGCCGAGGACGGCGGAGAGGTCCGTCTCGGCCGCGAGGTAGAGGTGGTCGTGGATGGCCCCGATGCGGTCGGCGCGCAGCCGCACCTGGCTGGCGGACTCCTCGCCCGTCACGTACAGCGTGCGGTGTTCGTCGCTCGCCGCCTTCGCCGCGACGTCGAGCAGCAGCGTCGACTTGCCGACGCCCGGCTCGCCCGCGAGCAGCACCACCGCACCGGGCACCAGACCGCCGCCGAGCACACGGTCCAGTTCGTCGACCCCGGTGGACCGCGCCGTGGCCGTGCGGACGTCGACCTGGGCGATGGGGAGCGCGGCAGCGGAGACCCGGCCGGCGGAGGTCGTCCGCACGGCGGGCGCGCCGTACTCCTCGACCGTGCCCCACGCGTGGCACTCGGGGCAGCGGCCGAGCCATTTGGCGGTCGTCCAGCCGCATTCGGTACAGCGGTAGGACGGCCGGTCCTTGGCGGATTTCGTACGGGCAGCCATGGCGTCACCGTATAGGGGGCCACTGACACCCGGGGCGCTCGCCCGCCCCGGCCGGTCCCCTCGGGTGCGGCGAGCCGCGTGGTGCGCCGAGTGGTGCGCCGGAGTGAACCGCGTGATGACCGACTGGCGACCCATGTGGCGCATGCTGCCTTTACCACTCGGAGTGCTGTCAAAACCCACCGGATTGCGGGATTTTTGTTCTCTTTCGGGGG
This sequence comes from Streptomyces hebeiensis, assembly GCF_052983195.1. NCBI lineage: Bacteria > Bacillati > Actinomycetota > Actinomycetes > Kitasatosporales > Streptomycetaceae > Streptomyces > Streptomyces hebeiensis. The sequence continues at coordinate 3,317,985 of NZ_CM129812.1, read as the reverse complement.
ATGTATTCACCCGTAAGGAGTAAATATGCTCAAGCGGTGTGAGGGTGTGGACCGGCCTGACTACCGTCGCCGGGTGATGAGCCGCAGCCCCGAGACCTCCCCGCACAACCCCGGCGCACACCGTGTCTTCTGTCGTGCGCCCCGACCGGCGGCAAAGCGCCCTCCGGCGCGGTACGAGCGATTCGAGCGGTACGAGCCGTATTTGGACGGCCTGTTCACCTACTGCCTCTCCGTGCTCCGCGACCACGACGCGGCGACGGAGGTGCTCGGCGAGGTGCTGTCCGTCGCCGAACGGCAGCACGGGCGGTGCCCTTCGGGCGCGGAGGAACGCAAGGTGTGGCTGTACGCGCTCGCCCGGTGGGCTTGTCTGCGCCGGCTCACCCGACGGCGCACGGGCCGTGGGGGCGTGAGCCGTGGGGGTACGAACCGTGGGGGCGCGCACGCGAGCGGCCGTACGCCGGAGCCCGCGGCGGGGGCCCCGGAGGCCGGGGGCTCCCCGGAGACCGCCGAGCGCCGTCGCCGTGAACTCGCCCTGCTGGCCTGGCCCGAGGCGGCGGGTACGACCCCGGAGCAGCGCGAGGCGCTGGAGCTGGCAGTCCGTCACCGGCTGGGCCCCGGCGACATCGCGGCCGTGCTGTCGATGGAGCCCACGGCGGCGCGCGACCTGCTCGCCTCCGCCACCTGCGAGGTCGACCGGACGCGGGCCGCGCTCGCCGTGGCGGACACGGGCGACTGCCCGTCGGTCGAGCGGCTGACCGGTGGGCGGCGGGTGCTGCTCTCGTCCGCGCTCCGCCGTGAGCTGGTCCGCCACGTGGACGACTGCCCGCGCTGCCGCCGCGCCGCCGAACGCGCCGAAGCGGCGGGCCCCTGGCCGGGCTCCTACGTGGCGCAGGCGCACGGGGGCCCGGACCGGGACGTCGACGCCGCCCGGGACCCCGGCATCGCCCGGGATGTCAACGCCGCCCGGGCCGTCGCGCGGAGCGCCGCGGCCACCGGACTCCCGCTGGTCCGGGCGGAGCGGACGGCCATGTACACCGCCATGGCGCACGTCCCCCGGGCCCGCTCGGCGGCGCCGCGGTTCGGGCGGAACGGGTTCCCCCTGGACCCCAAGGACCGGGCCGCCCGGCGGGAGAGGATGCGGGCCAGGGCGGTGACGACCACCGTCGTCGCGACCGTCGTCGCGGCTCCCGTGCTCGCCCTCTGGGCCGCCCACCGGGGCGCGCCCGTCCCGGGGGAGAGCCACAGAGGACTCTCGGTCAGCGCCGCGTCCGGGGGGCCGCCCGTGCTCAGCGAGGGGCCGCCGCACGGGCGCTCCGAGCACTACGAGAACGCCGGCAACGCCGGCCATGTCCTGGACCGCCCCGGTTTCGGCCCCGGCCGGGCCCCGGAACTCTCGGTCGAGGTCGTCAGCGACGGTACGCACCCGGCGCACCCGGCTCACCCGTCACGCTCGTCGCACCCGTCCTTCGGCCGGATCGCCACCGAGGCGTGGTCCACCGGGGACACCACGGTCATCACCCTCAAGGCCACGGGTGGCGAACCCGTCTCCTGGACCGCCGGGACCACCGCGCCCTGGCTCGCGCTGAACCGCCACCACGGCACGCTCACGCCCGGCGACACCACCGCCGTCCGGGCCGCCGTGGACCATCGGCGGGAGCCGTCCGGCCCCTGGAGCGCGCGGATCGCGCTGTACCCGGCCGGTCCACTGGTGAAGATCTACGGCTACGGCAGCAAGCCCCCGGCCGTGGCCCGGCCGTCGCGTCCATCACACCCGGGCCACACCGGCCACCCGGGCCGTTCCGGTCGCCCGGATCCCGTCGAACCGCCTGGTCACGGGAGATGACCGGGTGCCCCGGTCTCCCGGCGCGTCCGGACGGGCCCGCCGGACCCGTCCGCACCGCCCGCCCGGGCCCGTACCGTACGGCCCGACCGCCGCGCGTCAGCCGCCCGCCGGAGGATCCGCGGGATGCGGCGCCACCAGCGGCAGCGTGCTCGCCAGACGCTGTTCGCACAGCCCGACGAGCACGTCGTACGCCTCCTTGCCCATCAGCTCCGTCAGCTCGGGCCGGTACGTACGGAACACCGGCTCGCCCGCCCCGTGCGCCGAGGTCGCCGACGTGCACCACCAGTGCAGATCGTGGCCGCCCGGCCCCCAGCCCCGCCGGTCGTACTCCCCGATGGTGATCTGGAGGACACGCGTGTCGTCGGGCCGCTCGATCCAGTCGTACGAACGCCGCACCGGCAGCTGCCAGCAGACGTCCGGCTTCGTCTCCAGCGGCTCGCGCCCCTCGCGCAGCGCCAGGATGTGCAGCGCGCATCCCGCCCCGCCGGCGAAACCCGGCCTGTTCTGGAAGATGCACGAGCCGTTCCAGCGGCGCGTCTGGCGCTCGCCGTCCTCCTCGTCGATCTGTGTCCAGCCCGTGGCCGTCCCCACGTCGTGGAACTGCCAGAGCTCCGGCGTGAGCCGGGCGACGTGCCCCGCGACCCGCTCCTCGTCCTCCTCGTCCGAGAAGTGCGCGCCCAGCGTGCAGCAGCCGTCGTCGGCGCGGCCGGCCTGGATGCCCTGGCAGCCGCTGCCGAAGACGCAACTCCAGCGCGAGGTGAGCCACGTCAGGTCGCAGCGGAAGACCTGTTCGTCGTCGGCGGGGTCCGGGAACTCGACCCAGGCGCGCGCGAAGTCGATCCCCTTCTCGTCGGACTCGTCCCATCCGCCGGACGGATCGGACGGACCGGACGCACTGGACGCGTCGGACGCACCGAGTGCGTCGGAAGCGTCGTCCAGCACGACGCCGATCACCACCTCCTCGGCCTTCCGGCGGCGGTCCTGCTTCTTCGGGTCCTTGGCTTTGTCCTGCTTCGCCTTTTTCGTCTTTGGCACGGGTCCCAGCGTATGCGTGTCACCGCAGTAGCGTTCGGTTCATGAGACTCGGAGTCCTCGACGTCGGTTCGAACACCGTCCACCTGCTCGCGGTCGACGCCCACCACGGCGCCTGCCCACTGCCCGCGCACTCGCACAAGGCGGAGCTCAGGCTCGCCGAACTGCTGGACGAGAACGGCGCCATAGGACCCGACGGGGTCGACCGGCTGGTGTCCACGATCGCCGACGCCCTCCAGGCGGCGGAGGACAAGGGCTGCGAGGCGGTGCTGCCGTTCGCCACCTCCGCCGTACGGGAGGCCACCAACGCCGATCAGGTGCTCGGCCGTGTCAAGAGCGAGACCGGCGTCGACCTCGAAGTCCTCACCGGCGAGCAGGAGGCCCGGCTGACCTTCCTCGCCGCCCGCCGCTGGTTCGGCTGGTCCGCGGGGAAACTGCTGGTCGTGGACATCGGCGGCGGTTCGCTGGAGATCGCGTACGGCATCGACGAGGAGCCGGACGCCGCCGTGTCCCTGCCGCTGGGCGCGGGCCGGCTCACCGCGGGCTGGCTGCCCGGCGATCCGCCCGACCCGATGGACGTACGGGCGCTGCGCCGGCACGTGCGCGCCGAGATCGCCCGTACGGTCGGGGAGTTCGCGCGGTTCGGCTCCCCCGACCACGTCGTGGCGACGTCCAAGACCTTCCGGCAGCTGGCCCGCCTCACCGGCGCCGCCCGCTCCGCCGACGGCCCCTACGTGCAGCGCGAACTGAGTCGTACGTCACTGGAGGAGTGGGTGTCCAGGCTCGCCGCGATGCCCGCCGAGCGGCGCGCGGAGCTGCCCGGCGTATCGGCGGGACGATCGGCACAACTGCTGGCGGGAGCGCTGGTGGCGGAGGCGGCGATGGACCTCTTCGGCGTCGAGACGCTGGAGATCTGTCCCTGGGCGCTGCGCGAGGGGGTCATCCTCCGTCGTCTCGATCAACTCCCTACGAGCTAGTCGGGGCCCGTACGCTGTCCCCGTGGCAGAACCAGTGGTGCGCGTCCCGGCAGCGAAGGTCGCCCTGTCTACGGCCTCGGTCTATCCGGAGTCGACGGCGACGGCCTTCGAGATCGCCGCGCGCCTGGGGTACGACGGTGTCGAGGTCATGGTGTGGACCGATCCGGTCAGCCAGGACATCGAGGCGCTGCGCAGGCTCTCCGACTACCACCAGGTGCCGATCCTCGCAGTTCACGCGCCCTGTCTGCTGATCACGCAGAGAGTCTGGTCGACGGATCCGTGGGTCAAGCTCCAGCGGGCCCGCACGGCGGCCGAGAAGCTCGGTGCCTCGACGGTGGTGGTGCATCCGCCGTTCCGCTGGCAGCGCCAGTACGCGCGGGACTTCGTCAGCGGCATATGGCGGATGGCCGGCGAGACGGACGTGCGATTCGCGGTCGAGAACATGTACCCGTGGCGCTACCGGGACCGTGAGCTGCTCGCGTACGCCCCCGACTGGGACGTCACGAAGGACGACTACCGGCACTTCACCGTCGACCTCTCGCACACCGCGACCGCCCGCGCCGACGCCCTGGCCATGATCGACCGGATGGGGGACCGGCTGGGACACGTGCATCTCGCCGACGGCAGGGGCTCGGGCAAGGACGAGCACCTGGTGCCGGGGCGGGGCACGCAGCCGTGCGCGGAGCTGCTGGGGCGGCTCGCGGAGAGCGCGTTCGACGGGCATGTGGTGATCGAGGTCAACACGCGGCGGGCGATGTCGGCGGCGGAGCGCGAGGCGGACCTGGCGGAGGCGCTGGCGTTCGCGCGCCTGCACCTGGCGGCGTCGGCGGCAGGCGAGTCCGTCATGGCCGCCGCCGCGCGGGCCACCGCTTCGGCCGCCGGGACCGCTTCGGCCGCCTCCTCGGCCGAAGCGGCGGCGACGGCTGATACGTCGGCGGCTGACACGGCGGGGGCGACGGGCGGCCGGGGCGCGGCGGGCCGGGGTGCGGGCCGGGGCCGCGGCCGGGGCACCAGGGCCGCCCGCGCGGTGTCGGCGGCGTCGGGAGCCGCCCGTACCGCTCGCTCCCGTCTCCCGGGCCGGTCGGGCGCGCCGGGCCGGTCGGGCCTTCCTGGGCCTGCTGGGGCTTCAGGGGCTTCGGGGGCTTCAGGCTCGGGCTCTTCGGGCTCCTCCTCGGGCTCTTCGGGCTCCTCCGGATCCACGAGGGGCTCCGGGGCCGCCGAATCCTCCGGTCCGTCCGGTCCGGGCCTGTCGTGAACGGTACGGCTCCGCGCCGCCGGGGCCGCGGCCGTCCCTCCCGCGAGGACACCGGCACCGGCCCCAGCGCCCGGCAGCGCATCCTGGACGCGGCGCGCGCGGAATTCGCCGAACGCGGCTACGACAAGACATCCGTCCGAGGCATCGCCAAGGCCGCGGGCGTCGACCCGGCGCTCGTGCACCACTACTTCGGTACGAAGGACGAGGTCTTCGCCGCCGCCATCGAGGTCTCCTTCGAACCGGCGCTGGTCCTGCCCGCCGTACTGGCCGGCGACCGCGAGGGCATCGGCGAGCGGCTCGCCCGCACCTTCATCGGCGTCTGGGAGAACCCGGGCACGCGGGCCCCGCTGCTGGCGGTGATCCGCTCCGCGCTGACGCACGAGGCCGCGGCCGGGGTCCTGCGCACGTTCGTCCTGCGCAGGCTGCTGAGCCGGGTCGTGGAGGAGCTGGACGTACCGGACCCGACGTTCCGCGCCGAGCTGGCGGCCTCGCAGATGGTCGGGATCGCGATCCTGCGGTACGTGATCCGGGCCGAGCCGCTGGCCTCGGCGGACCCGGAGGAGATCATCGCGCAGGTGGCGCCGACGCTCCAGCGCTACCTGACCGGAACCGACCCGCACTCCGGCACCGAGGCGGGTGCCTGACGCCTGACGCCTGACGGCCAACGGTCGACGGCCGACGCTTGCGCGGCGGGCCGAGGCCGCGGGCGTCCAGGTTCGTGCCCAGAACCTGAACACATATCCCGTATGCCGGACGGCATGTCCAGATCTTGGATCCAGGGCGTACGCTCGAAGGAGTTTTGTTTCCGCTGAAGGAGCGAGCGACGATGCCCCAGCTGAGGTCCCGCACTGTCACCCACGGCCGCAACATGGCGGGCGCACGCGCCCTTATGCGTGCCTCGGGCGTAGCGAGCGAGGACATCGGCAAGCCGATCGTCGCCGTCGCCAACTCCTTCACGGAATTCGTGCCCGGCCACACCCACCTCGCCCCGGTGGGCCGGATCGTCTCCGAGGCGATCAAGGCCGCGGGCGCCGTGCCGCGCGAGTTCAACACCATCGCCGTGGACGACGGCATCGCCATGGGCCACGGCGGCATGCTCTACTCCCTGCCGTCCCGCGACCTGATCGCCGACTCCGTTGAGTACATGGTCGAGGCACACTGCGCCGACGCGCTGATCTGCATCTCCAACTGCGACAAGATCACCCCCGGCATGCTGATGGCCGCGATGCGCCTCAACATCCCGACGGTCTTCGTCTCCGGCGGCCCCATGGAGGCCGGCCGCGCCACGCTCGTGGACGGTACGGTCCGCAAGCTCGACCTGATCAACGCGATCTCCGACGCCGTCAACGAGAGCGTCTCGGACGAGGACATCCTCCGTATCGAGGAGAACGCCTGTCCGACCTGCGGCTCCTGCTCCGGCATGTTCACCGCCAACTCGATGAACTGCCTGACCGAGGCCATGGGCCTCTCCCTGCCCGGCAACGGCTCGGTCCTCGCCACGCACACCGCCCGCCGCGCGCTGTACGAGAAGGCGGGCACGACCGTCGTCGAGATCGCCAAGCGCTACTACGAGCAGGACGACGACACCGTCCTGCCACGCAGCATCGGCAGCCGGGCCGCGTTCGACAACGCCATGGCCCTCGACATCGCCATGGGCGGCTCGACCAACACCATCCTCCACCTGCTCGCCGCCGCCCAGGAGGCCGAGCTGGACTACGACCTCGCGGACATCGACGCCGTCTCGCGCCGCGTCCCCTGCTTGGCGAAGGTCGCGCCGAACGTCGCTCCCGGCGGTACGTACTACATGGAGGACATCCACCGGGCGGGCGGCATCCCGGCCATCCTCGGCGAGCTGTACCGGGGCGGGCTGCTCAACGAGGACGTGCACACGATCCACTCGCCGAGCGTCAAGGACTGGCTGGAGACCTGGGACGTGCGGGGCGGCTCGCCGTCCGAGGAGGCCGTCGAGCTCTGGCACGCGGCCCCCGGCTGCAAGCGTTCCGCCGAGGCGTTCTCCCAGTCGGAGCGGTGGGACTCGCTCGACACCGACGCGGCGAACGGCTGTGTGCGCGACATCGCCCACGCCTACTCCGAGGACGGTGGCCTGGCGGTGCTCAAGGGCAACCTCGCCGTCGACGGCTGTGTGGTGAAGACGGCCGGCGTGGACGAGTCGATCTGGACCTTCGAGGGCCCGGCCGTCGTCTGCGAGTCGCAGGAGGAGGCCGTGGAGCGGATCCTGCTCAAGCAGGTGAAGGAGGGCGATGTCGTCGTCATCCGCTACGAGGGCCCGCGCGGCGGCCCGGGCATGCAGGAGATGCTCTACCCGACCTCGTACCTGAAGGGCCGCGGGCTGGGCAAGGCGTGTGCGCTGATCACCGACGGCCGTTTCTCGGGCGGCACGTCCGGTCTGTCGATCGGCCACGCCTCGCCGGAGGCGGCCTCGGGCGGCACGATCGCGCTGGTCAACGACGGTGACCGGATTCGGATCGACATCCCGAACCGCTCGATCGAGCTGCTCGTCCCGGAGGAGGAGCTGGCGGAGCGGCGCGCGGCGCTGAACGGCGTGTACGGGCCGGCCGACCGCGACCGGAAGGTGTCGGCGGCGCTGCGGGCGTACGCGGCGATGGCGACGAGCGCGGACAAGGGCGCGGTCAGGGACGTGTCGCGACTCGGCTGAGGCGGCGGACCGGGGCCGGGCGGCGGCCCGGCCGGGGCGCCGGCGCCGGGACCGTGGGCCCCGGGCTTTCAAAAGCCCAGAGGGCTCAATCCAAGGCCGGCCGTGGGGCCGCCGCCCCGACGCCCATGCCCACGGCCCACCGGTCGGCTCCGCCTCACCAGCTCACCCGCTCACCGGTTCACCCGCTCACCAGCGCGCCGGATCCCGGCCGGGAACGGCGAAGACGGAACCGTCGGGCGCGGTGGCGAAGACCCTGCCCGACGGGTCGGTGACCGGTGCGGGCAGGGTCCCCGAGAGGGTGAACTTCCCCTCGCTCATCCGGGGCTCCGTCTGCCCCACCAGCACCCCACGTTCCGTGGACACGGCGAGCAGCCGCCCGTCGCCCGCGCTCAGGAAGAGGTGCCCACCGGCGACGGTCGGTCGCGAGGCCCGCGTGACGGACGTCTCCAGCCGCCAGCGCTCGGCGGCGCCCCGCCCGTCGTCGCCCGGCCCGTCACCTCCCGGTCCGTCACCGTCCTCCATGCCGACGGCGAGGAGCGAGCCGGCGTAGCCGATGACGTACACCGTTCCGTCGTCGCCCACGGTGGCCTGGGCCTGGTCGACCGGTGCGGTCAGCGTGACCCGTCGTACGGTACGGCTCGCCGTGTCGACCCGTACGACGGCCTCGGTGATGCCGTCCGTGTCGTCCGCCAGCAGGAACAGAGCCCGGCCGGAGGATCCGGCCGGCCGCAGATTGCCGGCCGGCCGCTTCTCCCACAGCAGGGCGCCGTTCGCCGGGTCCACGGCGCTGACCTCGGTGGTCGAGCCGTCGGACGCCGGCGTCACCGCGAACAGCGGTCCCTCCGGTGAGGCCGTCCACATCGCGCCGGGGCCGCCGCGCCGCTCGGCCCACCGCTCCTCGCCCGTGGCACCGTCGAGAGCGCGCACAAGACCGTCGTACGTGAGGAGCAGCACCGTGTCGCCCGTGTGCTGAATCCCGGCGTACGAAGAGAGGCCGGCCTCCCAGCGCGGCTCGCCCGAGGTGGGGTCGAGCGCCTTCAGCCGGGTGCCGCCGGAGGTGATGACGTGCAGCAGCCCGCCACAGAGGACCGGCGGGGCTGCCTCGTCGGCGTCGCTGGTGGTACGGCTGTCCCGTACGGACCAGTCGACAGCGCCGTCGGCCGGGTCGAGCCGGGCGGCGGTGAGACCGGGGGCGGAGCAGTAGACGCCCGGATCCCCGTCCGAGCCATCACCGGAATCACGGGCACCACCGGAATCACGGGAATCGCCGGATCCATCGGGGCCAGCGGCTCCGGTGGATCCGCCGGATCCGGTGGAGCAGACGGGCATGCGGTTCCCGCCCGTACCGGAGTGGAGGGTGGTGTGCCAGGGCCGGAACGCCCCCTCCGCCCGGCCGAGTGACGGGTCACGGGCGGCTGTGCCGTCGGAGCCGTCGCCCAGGACACGCACCCCGACGAAGCCGGCCACGGCCAGGGCCGCGACCACGGCACCGGCGGCGACCAGGCGGCTCGTGCGGCGGGACAGGCGGAGGGCGGGACGGAGAGCGGGACGACGCGGAGACGGGCGGTCGGCCGGGGTGCCCCCACCGTTCTCGGCACCCCCACCGTCCCCGAAGGTTCCACCCTTCCCGGCGGGCCCACCACTTCCAGTGGCCCCACCAACCCTGGCGGGCCCACCACTTCCAGTGGCCCCACCAACCCTGGCGGGCCCACCACCTCCGGTCCCCTTGCCCGCAGTCGGCTCGACGTCCCCGTCGGTCCCATGGCCTTCCGGCGCGCGAGGATGCGTGACCGGGGCCGCCGGATCACCGGCCGTCGCCTCCTCCGGCCGGCGCTGCGCGGGCACGAGCGGGGTCGCGCCGCCCCGCGCCACCCCCGTCCGGCCGGCCTCTTCGACGCCGGTCCAGTCGAGGGGAGCCGCCCCCGGTGCGTGCCCGTCCCCCGTGCGCAGCGCGGTCATCACCTCGTCCGGCGTCGGCCGGTCGGCGGGCTCCTTCGCCAGGCAGCGCGAGACCAGCGGCAGGATCTGGTCGGGGACGCCCGCCAGATCCGGTTCGTCGTGCACGACCTGGTACGCCACGATGTACGGGCTGTCCGAGTCGAACGGTCCCCGCCCGGTCGCCGCGTGCACCAGCACGGCGCCCATCGCGAACACATCGGCGGCCGGTCCGACTTCACGCGGTCGCTGGAACTGCTCGGGTGCCATGAAGGGCGGTGTGCCGATCAGCTTGCCCGTCTCCGTCCGTAGATCACTGTCGGCGGGCCGGGAGATCCCGAAGTCGATGACCTTCGGGCCGTCCGCCGCCAACAGGACGTTGCCGGGCTTGAGATCGCGGTGCACGACGCCGGCGCGGTGGATGTCCCGCAGCCCCTCGGCCAGCCCGGCACCGAGCCTGACCAACTCCCCGGTCCTCAGCGGGCCCGTGCGCCTCACCCGGTCGGAGAGGGTGGGGCCGTCGATGAACAGCGTGGCCATCCAGGGGCGTTCGGCGTCCGGATCGGCATCCACGACCGGCGCGGTGAAGGCCCCGCTCACCCGCCGCGCGGCCATGATCTCCTGCCGGAACCGGGCCCTGAACTCGGGGTCCGAGGCGTGGTTCGCGTGCACGACCTTGACGGCCAGCCGCAACCCCGAGTCGGACGTGGCCAGATGGACCACACCCATTCCGCCCGCGCCCAGGACGCCCTCGAGCAGGTAGCGGCCGGCGTAGTCCGGATGCTCCGCTTCCGGGGCCGACCCGGTGTTGCGCAGTGGTGGCATCGCCCACCCCCGTTTATTCGTGCGCGTTTTCGTGTGCGAGCGCGACGCACGGAGCCTAATCGATGGTGCGTGTCATCCAGCCATGGCTTGCTAGCCTGCGCGGCGCGGAGTGCGCACCTTCGATGGCGCACCTTCACTGGGGGAGGGGACCGTATGTCGGTCGAAGAAGTTGAGAGCGTGGCGGGGGACACGACGGGGGACACGGCGGCGGCCGAGGCAACGGAGATGGCCGAGGTCGCGGTGGTGGCCACGCGCTACCCCGTGGCCCCGGGCTACCGGCTGAACGTCAGGAGCGGTCCGGGCACGAACTACCGGCTCGTCAAGGTGCTGCCGTACGGCGCCACCGTCCCGATCAATTGCCAGAAGCCGGGGGAGCGGGTCTCGGGCCCGTACGGGACCACCGACATCTGGGACAACATCGCCAATGGGCAGTACGTCTCGGACGCGTACGTGCTGACGGGCAGCAACGGCTACGTGGCGGTGCGCTGCTCCTGATCCCTCGCGGCCCTCGCGGCCGCCGTGTCATCCGGCCCGCCCGTTCGGGCGGATAGGCGGGGGTCGCGGGCGCGAATGGGAATAATCGCCGCATGAGCGATCATCTCGTGCAGCAAGGGGAGCCCGTGTCCGCGACCGCCGTCGACGCCGGCGGTCGCGGACAGTACGGCCGAGGCGTTCATGGTGCCCGGCCTCGCCGCACCGCCCGGCCTCGCCAGGGCGGCGAGGACGAGCGGGGCCGGCGCCGCGTCGGCGGCCCGGAGCCCGAGGGCCTCCGTTTCTTCGGTACGACCTGGGTCGGCCACGACCGCGGCTACGCGGTCCGGCGTGCCGGCGTCTCCGCGGGCGCGCTGGCCGCCACGGTCGCCGCCTGCCTCCTCCTCCGCTTCGCCTACGAGGGCCTGCGAAGCGCGGCGGTGGGATTCTTCGTGCACGCACTCGTCGTGGTGGTGTTCGCGGTGTGCGGCGCCATCGCCTTCCAGAGCACCTGGGACGGCTTCCGGCGCCGCCCGGCCGACCCGGTCCGCGAGGAGGCCCTGCGTGGCGTCAGGACGGTCGGCTTCATCGGCTCGCTGCTCGCGTACTTCCTCCGTTCCCTGACCGAGGCCCCCGGCGAGGGCCTGCGCCGCCGCGAATACGCGACCGCCCTGACCCGGCACGAACGCCGCCGTGGCCACCGCGTGGCGGCGACCGGGAGACCCGACGCCGAGCAGCACGGGCGCGTGTAGGGCACCGCACCCACCGCCTCCGGACTCGCCACCGCCCTGCCGGAGAGCAAGGGGCCCGCCGCGCGGGCGCGGCGGATGCGCGACGGGGGCACGTGCCTTGACGGCGAGGGTTCACCACGCCCATTATTCATCACATGATGAATTACTCCGAGGCTGCCGTCCGAGCCCGGGGCCTCACCGTGCGGCGTGCCGACCGAACGGTTCTGCGGGGACTCGACTTCGCCGTACCGTCCGGCCGGATCACCGGGCTCCTCGGCCCCTCCGGATGCGGCAAGTCGACCCTCATGCGGGCCGTCGTCGGCACCCAGGCCAAGGTCACCGGCACCCTCGACGTCCTCGGCCGGCCCGCGGGCCACGCCGCGCTGCGTGCCCGGATCGGCTATGTCACCCAGGCCCCCTCCGTCTACGACGACCTCACCGTCCGGCAGAACCTGGACTATTTCGCCGCCGTGCTCGACCCCGGTCGCGCTCGGCGCCCCGCCCGCCGCGACGCAGTCGTCCGCGCCATCGCCGACGTCGACCTCACTCCCCACGCCGACGCGCTCGCCGGGCGGCTCTCCGGCGGCCAGCGCAGCAGGGTCTCCCTCGCCGTCGCGCTGCTCGGCGCGCCCGAACTGCTGGTCCTGGACGAACCGACCGTCGGGCTCGACCCCGTACTCCGCCGCGACCTGTGGGCACTCTTCCACCGCATCGCGGCCGAGCGCGGCACGACGATCCTCGTCTCCTCCCATGTCATGGACGAGGCCGAACGCTGCCACCGGCTCCTGCTCATGCGCGAGGGCGAACTCCTCGCCGACGACACCCCGGACGCCCTCCGCGCCCGTACGCACGCGGAAACCGTCGAAGCGGCCTTCCTTCACCTCGTCGACGAGGCCGCCGCCCTCCAGGGGAGCACCCGATGACCACCGGACCCACGCCCCCGGAACCCACCGGACCGACGCACACCGGCCGTACGGCCACCGACGGCACACCTGCGCCCGCCGCCGATCCCGTGCCCGCCACCGACCCCACGCTCACGTCCACGGTGACCCGCGCACCGGCCACGGCCCCGGCGGATGACCCGGCCGCTCCCGCTCCCGCCGCCGCGCCCCCGCCCCCACCCCCACCCCCGAGCACGTACCCCTCCCCGTTCTCCGGCGCCCGCACCCTCGCCACGGCCACCCGCGTCCTGCGTCAGCTGCGTCACGACCCGCGCTCCATCGCGCTGATGATCCTCGTCCCCTGCGTGATGCTGTTCCTGCTGAGGTACGTGTTCGACGCGAACCCCCGCACCTTCGACTCCATCGGCGCCTCACTGCTCGGCATCTTCCCGCTGATCACGATGTTCCTGGTGACCTCGATCGCCACCCTGCGCGAACGCACCTCGGGCACCCTGGAACGCCTCCTCGCCATGCCGCTCGGCAAGGCCGACCTGATCGGCGGCTACGCCCTCGCGTTCGGCCTGATCGCCGTCGTCCAGTCCGCCCTCGCCACCGCTCTGGCGACCTGGGTCCTCGGCCTGGAGGTCATCGGATCGCCGTGGCTGCTCCTGCTGGTCGCGCTGCTCGACGCCCTGCTGGGGACGGCCCTCGGCCTGTTCGTCTCGGCCTTCGCCTCGTCCGAGTTCCAGGCGGTGCAGTTCATGCCGGCGGTGATCTTCCCGCAACTGCTGCTGTGCGGCCTGTTCACGCCGCGATCCGCCATGCACCCCGTCCTGGAGGCGGTCTCCGACGCCCTGCCCATGTCGTACGCCGTCGACGGGATGAACGAGGTCCTGCGCCACGCGGACGTCACCGGCGCCTTCGTCCGCGACGCGCTGGTCGTGGCCGGCTGCGCCGGCCTCGTCCTCGCCCTGGGCGCGGCGACGCTCCGCCGCCGTACGGCGTAGAACGCGGCACCGCGGCGCGGGCGCCCCGCGGAGGGCTCCCGTCACCCGCGCGCCCGCCACCCGCCACCCGCGCGCCCTCCGCCCACGAGCTCCCCGAGCCCGCGCGCCCCGCCGTATCGCGTACCGTCCTGCGGACACCTCGGCCCGTCACCCGCCCTCGGTGCGAGGATGGGATACGGACGACAGCCGCCCGCCCCATCCCACCGACGAGGTGACCCCGAAATGCCCCAGACAGTCGCAGTCCTCGGCACCGGCAAGATCGGGGAGGCCCTGCTCAGTGGCATGATCCGCGCGGGCTGGCACTCCGCCGACCTGCTGGTCTCCACCCGCCGCGACGAACGCGCGGCGGAACTCCGCGACCGCTACGGCGTCGAGTCCGTCACCAACGCCGACGCCGCCAAGCGCGCCGACATCCTCATCCTCGCCGTCAAGCCGCAGGACATGGGCAGGCTCCTGGACGAGCTGGCCCCCCACGTCACCCCCGACCGCCTGGTCATCAGCGCCGCCGCCGGGATCACCACGGCCTTCATCGAGGGACGGCTCGCCACCGGCACCCCCGTCGTCCGCGTCATGCCCAACACGCCCGTCCTGGTCGACGAGGGCATGTCCGTCATCTCGGGCGGCAGCCACGCCCTCGCCGTCCACCTGGCCCACGCCGAGGAGATCTTCGGCGGAGTGGGCAAGACCCTGCGGGTCCCCGAGTCCCAGCAGGACGCCGCCACCGCGCTCTCCGGCTCCGGCCCCGCGTACTTCTACTTCCTGGTCGAGGCCATGACCGACGCGGGCATCCTGCTCGGCCTGCCCCGCGCCCAGGCGCACGACCTGATCGTCCAGGCCGCCGTCGGCGCCGCCGTCATGCTGCGCGACAGCGGCGAGCACCCGGTGAAGCTGCGCGAAGCCGTGACCTCCCCGGCCGGCACGACCATCAGCGCCGTGCGGGAGCTGGAGAACCACGGCGTACGAGCCGCCCTCATCGCCGCCATCGAAGCGGCCCGCGACCGCAGCCGCGCCCTGGCCACCGGCAACGGCTGACCGCGGCCGGCCGCCAAGTGCCGGGCGGCCCGGACGGCTGTGTCAGCGGACGGGCGGCAGCAGTCCGATGGCCACGTACGCCGCGTCGACCACCGGCCGGGCCATCGCCCGCGCCCGCTCGGCGCCTTCGCGCAGCACCGTGTCGACATGGCCAGGGTCGGCGGCCAGGGCCGCGTGGCGCTCGCGCAGCGGACGCAGCAGCTCGACGACGGCGTCCGCGGTGTCCTTCTTCAGCGCGCCGTACGAGTCGTACGCACCCGCCAGCTCCCGAGGATCCACGCCCTCGCCGAGACCGGACCGGCCCGGGCCCCCGCAGGCGGCGAGGATCTCCAGCAGGTTGGTCACGCCCGGTTTGGCCTCCCGGTCGTACACGACGTCCCGCCCGGTGTCGGTGACCGCCCGCATGATCTTCTTGCGCACCACATCGGCGTCGTCCAGCAGATGGACGGTCCCGGCGGACACACCGTGCGACTTCCCCATCTTCGACGTGGGGTCCTGGAGATCCATCACCCGCGCGGCCAGTGGCGGCCGGGTGGCCCTGGGCACGGTGAACGTGTCCCCGTACCGCCGGTTGAACCGTACGGCGAGGTCCCGGGTCAGCTCGACGTGCTGGGTCTGGTCCTCCCCGACGGGGACCTCGTGCGCGCCGTAGGCCAGGATGTCCGCGGCCATCAGCACGGGGTACGACAGCAGGGAGAACCGCACGCCGTCGCCGGCCGCCAGGGCCTCGGCGCTCTTCTCCTTGTACTGGATCATGCGCCGCAGCTCGCCGTCCGTCCCAGTGCACTCCAGCAGGTACGAGAGCCGTGTGTGCTCGTCCACATGGCTCTGCACGAATACGGTGCACAGCGTCGGGTCGAGCCCCGCCGCCAGGAACAGCGTGGCGACCTGCCTGGTGAGTCGGCGTACCCGGGCCGGATCGTGTTCGACGGTCAGTGCGTGCAGGTCCACCACGCAGAACAGCGCGTCGGCCCGGTGCTGGTCCACCTCGACCCACTGCCGCACTGCGCCGAGATAGTTGCCCAGCGTCAGATGGCCGGTCGGCTTGACTCCACTGAAGATCCGCGTCCGCGTCATTCCTGTCTCCTCACCCTGGTCCTCTGGTCCTTCCGGTCCGTGGACCGGCCGTTCGGACCCGCCGCCTCGAGCGACCGGACTCCCGGGAGGGAGAAACAACAACGGCCGCCGAGGCGGCGGCCGTTCAACGCATACGTGTCGGTGGGCCGCCGTCAGGCGGCCCACCACAGAAGTGCGCACGTACGCGAAGTCATGGCACCCAGACTAGTGCCGCGACCGGCAAGGTTTGCCCGTCAAGGAGCGGCGTCCGGTGCGTGTGATCGCAAGGCGGTCAGAAGTCCATGTAGCGGAGCTACCTGGGCTTGTGGCCAACGCGGCGAGCGCGCGTGCCGGGCGTCGCGACGGGGCAAACGTTGCCGGGAGGGGCACTAGCGCCGGACGCCCCAAGTTGACAGGCAGGACATGCGTCCGTAATGTGCTCCGGGCTGTTCGACGTGAGCGCTGGCCCTTGGTCGGTCCCCGAACAGCCATTCCGCAGGGCCACACGAGACGCAGCGACATCTGGTCGCTCTGTTTCGCGTGCGACCTTCGCGAAATGAGGAATCCGCGTTCGAAGGGACGCAGCTCCGCTCCGATTAGCTTCGGGGCCGGGTATTCCGCTAAAGTCTCACTCGCCGGAAGGGCCCAGGGCCTGGAAGGAACCCCCGCCGACCGGGAATCAGACCCGAAAGGATCTGATAGAGTCGGAACCGCCGGAAAGGGAAACGCGAAAGCGGAGAACTGGAAAGCGAAACCCCGCTCCGACGGGGAATCGGACACGAAAGAGTCTGATAGAGTCGGAGACACGAAATACCGAAGGGAAGCGCCCGGAGGAAAGCCCGAGAGGGTGAGTACGAAGGAAGCGTCCGTTCCTTGAGAACTCAACAGCGTGCCAAAAGTCAACGCCAGATATGTTGATACCCCGACCTTCCCCCAGCTTTGGGGTTGGGTTGAGGTTCCTTTGAAACACAACACAGCGAGGATGCTGTGGACCGTCCGGTCTTATTCCGGCCGACGGTTCCGCTCTCGTGTGTGTGAACCGGATGACCGGTGAAGCATTCACGGAGAGTTTGATCCTGGCTCAGGACGAACGCTGGCGGCGTGCTTAACACATGCAAGTCGAACGATGAAGCCTTTCGGGGTGGATTAGTGGCGAACGGGTGAGTAACACGTGGGCAATCTGCCCTGCACTCTGGGACAAGCCCTGGAAACGGGGTCTAATACCGGATATCACTTTTCCTCGCATGGGGGAGGGTTGAAAGCTCCGGCGGTGCAGGATGAGCCCGCGGCCTATCAGCTTGTTGGTGGGGTGATGGCCTACCAAGGCGACGACGGGTAGCCGGCCTGAGAGGGCGACCGGCCACACTGGGACTGAGACACGGCCCAGACTCCTACGGGAGGCAGCAGTGGGGAATATTGCACAATGGGCGGAAGCCTGATGCAGCGACGCCGCGTGAGGGATGACGGCCTTCGGGTTGTAAACCTCTTTCAGCAGGGAAGAAGCGTGAGTGACGGTACCTGCAGAAGAAGCGCCGGCTAACTACGTGCCAGCAGCCGCGGTAATACGTAGGGCGCAAGCGTTGTCCGGAATTATTGGGCGTAAAGAGCTCGTAGGCGGCTTGTCGCGTCGGTTGTGAAAGCCCGGGGCTTAACCCCGGGTCTGCAGTCGATACGGGCAGGCTAGAGTTCGGTAGGGGAGATCGGAATTCCTGGTGTAGCGGTGAAATGCGCAGATATCAGAAGGAACACCGGTGGCGAAGGCGGATCTCTGGGCCGATACTGACGCTGAGGAGCGAAAGCGTGGGGAGCGAACAGGATTAGATACCCTGGTAGTCCACGCCGTAAACGTTGGGAACTAGGTGTGGGCGACATTCCACGTCGTCCGTGCCGCAGCTAACGCATTAAGTTCCCCGCCTGGGGAGTACGGCCGCAAGGCTAAAACTCAAAGGAATTGACGGGGGCCCGCACAAGCGGCGGAGCATGTGGCTTAATTCGACGCAACGCGAAGAACCTTACCAAGGCTTGACATACGCCGGAAAACCCTGGAGACAGGGTCCCCCTTGTGGTCGGTGTACAGGTGGTGCATGGCTGTCGTCAGCTCGTGTCGTGAGATGTTGGGTTAAGTCCCGCAACGAGCGCAACCCTTGTCCCGTGTTGCCAGCAGGCCCTTGTGGTGCTGGGGACTCACGGGAGACCGCCGGGGTCAACTCGGAGGAAGGTGGGGACGACGTCAAGTCATCATGCCCCTTATGTCTTGGGCTGCACACGTGCTACAATGGCCGGTACAATGAGCTGCGATGCCGTGAGGTGGAGCGAATCTCAAAAAGCCGGTCTCAGTTCGGATTGGGGTCTGCAACTCGACCCCATGAAGTCGGAGTCGCTAGTAATCGCAGATCAGCATTGCTGCGGTGAATACGTTCCCGGGCCTTGTACACACCGCCCGTCACGTCACGAAAGTCGGTAACACCCGAAGCCGGTGGCCCAACCTCCTTGTGGGGAGGGAGCTGTCGAAGGTGGGACTGGCGATTGGGACGAAGTCGTAACAAGGTAGCCGTACCGGAAGGTGCGGCTGGATCACCTCCTTTCTAAGGAGCATCTCGGTTCCTCTTCGGGGGAATCCAGGGGCCAGTACATCAGCGAGTGTCTGATGCTGGTTGCTCATGGGTGGAACGTTGACTATTCGGCACGGTTTCTCTTGGTTTTGCTAGTACTGCTTCGGCGTGGAACGCAGGGTTGGGAGGGGTCGGGTCGGGCGCGCTGTTGGGTGTCTGAGGGTGCGGCCGTTGTGGTTGTCCTTCAGTTTGCCGGTCCCGGTGAAGCATCGCTTGTGGGTGGTGTGTGACGGGTGGCTGGTCGTTGTTTGAGAACTGCACAGTGGACGCGAGCATCTGTGGCCAAGTTTTTAAGGGCGCACGGTGGATGCCTTGGCACCAGGAACCGATGAAGGACGTGGGAGGCCGCGATAGGCCCCGGGGAGCTGTCAACCGAGCTGTGATCCGGGGGTGTCCGAATGGGGAAACCCGGCAGTCGTCATGGGCTGTCACCCGCTGCTGAACTCATAGGCAGTGTGGAGGGAACGAGGGGAAGTGAAACATCTCAGTACCCTCAGGAAGAGAAAACAACCGTGATTCCGGGAGTAGTGGCGAGCGAAACTGGATGAGGCTAAACCGTATACGTGTGAGACCCGGCAGGGGTTGCGTATGTGGGGTTGTGGGAGCGTGCTTGATCGGTCTGCCGGCCGGTCGGTGAGTCAGAAACCGTATGGGTAGGCGAAGGGCATGCGAAAGGCCCGGCGTAGAGGGTAAGACCCCCGTAGCTGAAATCTGTACGGCTTGCTTGTGCGTTTCCCAAGTAGCATAGGGCCCGAGAAATCCTGTGTGAATCTGGCGGGACCACCCGCTAAGCCTAAATATTCCCTGGTGACCGATAGCGGATAGTACCGTGAGGGAATGGTGAAAAGTACCGCGGGAGCGGAGTGAAATAGTACCTGAAACCGTGTGCCTACAAGCCGTGGGAGCGTCGCTGTGTGTGCTTGCACATGCAGTCGTGACTGCGTGCCTTTTGAAGAATGAGCCTGCGAGTTTGCGGTGTGTTGCGAGGTTAACCCGTGTGGGGGAGCCGTAGCGAAAGCGAGTCCGAATAGGGCGATTTTAGTAGCGCGCTCAAGACCCGAAGCGGAGTGATCTAGCCATGGGCAGGTTGAAGCGGAGGTAAGACTTCGTGGAGGACCGAACCCACCAGGGTTGAAAACCTGGGGGATGACCTGTGGTTAGGGGTGAAAGGCCAATCAAACTCCGTGATAGCTGGTTCTCCCCGAAATGCATTTAGGTGCAGCGTCGTGTGTTTCTTGCCGGAGGTAGAGCACTGGATAGGCGATGGGCCCTACCGGGTTACTGACCTTAGCCAAACTCCGAATGCCGGTAAGTGAGAGCGCGGCAGTGAGACTGTGGGGGATAAGCTCCATGGTCGAGAGGGAAACAGCCCAGAGCATCGACTAAGGCCCCTAAGCGTACGCTAAGTGGGAAAGGATGTGGAGTCGCAGAGACAACCAGGAGGTTGGCTTAGAAGCAGCCATCCTTGAAAGAGTGCGTAATAGCTCACTGGTCAAGTGATTCCGCGCCGACAATGTAGCGGGGCTCAAGCGTACCGCCGAAGTCGTGTCATTGCAGCATGAGGGCTAACGCCTGTTGTGATGGGTAGGGGAGCGTCGTGTGCCGGGTGAAGCCATGCTGGAAGGTAGTGGTGGATGGTTCACGAGTGAGAATGCAGGCATGAGTAGCGATTCACACGTGGGAAACGTGTGCGCCGATTGACTAAGGGTTCCTGGGTCAAGCTGATCTGCCCAGGGTAAGTCGGGACCTAAGGCGAGGCCGACAGGCGTAGTCGATGGATAACCGGTTGATATTCCGGTACCCGCTTTGAAGCGCCCAGTATCGAATCCATTAATGCTAAGGCCGTGAAGCCGCCCTGATCTCTTCGGAGTTGAGGGGAGTGGTGGAGCCGTCGAACCAAGGTGGTAGTAGGTAAGTGATGGGGTGACGCAGGAAGGTAGTCCAGCCCGGGCGGTGGTTGTCCCGGGGTAAGGGTGTAGGACGCACGGTAGGTAAATCCGTCGTGCATGTGTCTGAGACCTGATGCCGAGCCGATTGTGGTGAAGTGGATGATCCTATGCTGTCGAGAAAAGCCTCTAGCGAGTTTCATGGCGGCCCGTACCCGAAACCGACTCAGGTGGTCTGGTAGAGAATACCGAGGCGTTCGGGTGAACTATGGTTAAGGAACTCGGCAAAATGCCCCCGTAACTTCGGGAGAAGGGGGGCCATTCTGGGTGATCATCTTTACGGTGTGAGCTTGGGGTGGCCGCAGAGACCAGCGAGAAGCGACTGTTTACTAAAAACACAGGTCCGTGCGAAGCCGTAAGGCGATGTATACGGACTGACGCCTGCCCGGTGCTGGAACGTTAAGGGGACCGGTTAGCTGACTTTCGGGTTGGCGAAGCTGAGAACTTAAGCGCCAGTAAACGGCGGTGGTAACTATAACCATCCTAAGGTAGCGAAATTCCTTGTCGGGTAAGTTCCGACCTGCACGAATGGCGTAACGACTTCTCGGCTGTCTCAACCATAGGCCCGGTGAAATTGCAGTACGAGTAAAGATGCTCGTTTCGCGCAGCAGGACGGAAAGACCCCGGGACCTTTACTACAGTTTGATATTGGTGTTCGGTTCGGCTTGTGTAGGATAGGTGGGAGACTGTGAAGCCCGTACGCCAGTATGGGTGGAGTCGTTGTTGAAATACCACTCTGGTCGTGCTGGATGTCTAACCTGGGTCCGTGATCCGGATCAGGGACAGTGTCTGATGGGTAGTTTAACTGGGGCGGTTGCCTCCTAAAGGGTAACGGAGGCGCCCAAAGGTTCCCTCAGCCTGGTTGGTAATCAGGTGTTGAGTGTAAGTGCACAAGGGAGCTTGACTGTGAGACTGACGGGTCGAGCAGGGACGAAAGTCGGGACTAGTGATCCGGCGGTGGCTTGTGGAAGCGCCGTCGCTCAACGGATAAAAGGTACCCCGGGGATAACAGGCTGATCTTCCCCAAGAGTCCATATCGACGGGATGGTTTGGCACCTCGATGTCGGCTCGTCGCATCCTGGGGCTGGAGTCGGTCCCAAGGGTTGGGCTGTTCGCCCATTAAAGCGGTACGCGAGCTGGGTTTAGAACGTCGTGAGACAGTTCGGTCCCTATCCGCTGTGCGCGTAGGAGTCTTGAGAAGGGCTGTCCCTAGTACGAGAGGACCGGGACGGACGAACCTCTGGTGTGCCAGTTGTTCTGCCAAGGGCATGGCTGGTTGGCTACGTTCGGGAGGGATAACCGCTGAAAGCATCTAAGCGGGAAGCCTGCTTCGAGATGAGGACTCCCACCTCCTTGAGGGGGTAAGGCTCCCAGTAGACGACTGGGTTGATAGGCCGGATATGGAAGCCAGGTGACTGGTGGAGTTGACCGGTACTAATAGGCCGAGGGCTTGTCCTCAGTTGCTCGCGTCCACTGTGTTAGTTCTGAAGTAACGAACGGCCGTGTTGTTTTCCGGTGGTTGTTATCTTCATAGTGTTTCGGTGGTTATTGCGTGAGGGAAACGCCCGGTTACATTCCGAACCCGGAAGCTAAGCCTTTCAGCGCCGATGGTACTGCAGGGGGGACCCTGTGGGAGAGTAGGACGCCGCCGAACAATTGTTGTGGGTATGCCCCGTGTTGAAGGAGCCTTCTGGTTTCTTCGGTGCGGGGCATACCTGCGTTCACGGGGCATTGTCCGCCACTGCCCGGTCCACTCCTTCCCGTCGCGCGTCTGCTCACGTCGCGCGTCTACCCACCGGTAGCGAAGCGCTCTACGCTGTCCGGCCATGACAGACGCGCGGTTGCGGCACGGTCGGGCCTCTCTGGCGCTGAGCTTCCTTGCGCAAGGAGCGACTTTTGCCCTGCTCGTGACCCGCATCCCCGCCATTCAGGACCGGTACGGGATATCCGACGCGCTCCTCCCGGCCTTCCTCGCGGCGGTTCCCGTCCTCGCCGGGGCAGGCAGCGTCGTAGCCGAGAAGGTTGTCGCCCGGGTGCCGCCGGCTGTCGTCCTGCGCTGGTCGCAGCCCGTCGTCCTGCTGGCGTTGCTCGGTGTCGGGGCCGGCGACGCGTTGTGGCAGATCGCCGTCGCCCTCGGGGTGTTCGGGCTGGCGGTGGGTGGGCTGGACGCGTCGATGAACATGCTCGGGGTGAGTCTTCAACGCGCGTACGCGCGCAGCATCATGCTCGGATTCCACGCCGCGTACAGCCTGGGCGGGATCGCGGGGGCTTCTCTCGCCTGGGGCGGTGCGCACTGGGAGCTGTCGCTGCTCGTGTCGTACCTGCCGGTGGTGGCGGTGTTGCTGCCGGCCGCTCTCGTCGCCAGCCGTTGGTACGTCGACGGCCATACGGGGCAGCCGACGGCGAGTGGTGGCGGTGGTCGCGGCAGCGGCAGTGGCAGCGGGGAGACCGGCGCCTCCGTGCCGTTCCGGTTGTTGCTGCCGCTGTGTCTCGTGATGTCGTTCGCCTACATCGGCGACTCCACCGTCTCCAACTGGAGCGCCAAGTACCTCCAGGACGTGCTGGGCGGCTCCGAGGAGTTGGCGACCGTTCCCTACAACGCCTACATGGTCACCACCCTGTTGGGACGGGCGGTCGGGGATCTGGGGGTGCGGCGGTTCGGGCCGGTGGCCGTCGTGCGGGCCGGGAGTGTGCTGGCGGGGGCCGGGTTCGCCGTGGTGGCGCTGGCGCCCGGGGCCTGGACGGGGATCGTCGGGTTCACGATGCTGGGGCTCGGGTTGTGCGTGATCGTGCCGCAGACCTTCGCCGCAGCCGGGCGGCGGGCCTTCGAGGCGCACGGCCCGGCGGCCGGGGACGCGGCGGTGGCCCGGCTGAACATCTTCAACTACGTCGGGTTTCTGATCGGGTCGCCGCTGGTGGGCGCGCTCGGGGACGCGTGGAGTTATCGCGGAGCCATGCTCGTACCGATGGTGATGGTCCTGGTGACGCTCGGCTACGCCCGCTCGTTCGCGACCGGTCCCGCCCGATACGGTGGCGGGCATGAGCGGCCGCGCACGGTTGATGTGGGATGACGCAGTAACGGGATACGACTTCGGGTCCAGCCATCCGATGGATCCGGTGAGACTCGCGCTGACCATGGAGTTGGTGCGGGCGTTCGGGCTCGACCGGGTGGTGGATGTGGTCGCCGCGCCGGCCGTCGGGGACTCCACGCTCCGGCTCGTTCACCACCAGGCGTACGTGGACGCGGTGCGGCGGGCCTCGCGGGACCCTCGGGGTGCCGACCAGTCGTACGGCCTGGGCACGGTCGACGATCCGGCCTTCGCCGGCATGCACGAGACATCGGCTCTGATCGCCGGGCAGTCGGTCGGCGCCGCGGAGGCGTTGTGGCGTGGGGAGACCGCGCACGCGGTGAACTTCGCGGGCGGACTGCACCACGCGATGCCCGGCTCGGCGTCGGGCTTCTGCGTCTACAACGACCCGGCCCTGGCGATCGCGCGGCTGCTGGAGCTGGGCGCGGAGCGGGTCGCGTACGTCGATGTGGACGTCCACCACGGGGACGGTGTCCAGACGGCGTTCTGGGAGGATCCGCGCGTCCTGACGGTGTCGCTGCACGAGCATCCGCGCACGCTGTTCCCGCAGACCGGCTGGCCGGAGGAGACCGGAGCCGGGGCAGGGGAGGGCAGTGCGGTGAACGTGGCGCTGCCGGCCGGGACGGGGGACGGGGGCTGGCTGCGGGCGTTCCACTCGGTGGTGCCCGAACTGCTGGCGGACTTCCGGCCGGAGGTGCTGGTGACGCAGCACGGGGCGGACACCCACTTCGAGGACCCGCTGGCGCACCTGGCCGTGTCACTCGACGCCCAGCGGGCCGTGCAGGCGTCCTGCCACGACCTGGCGCACGACTACGTCGAGGGCGGCCGGTGGCTGGCGCTCGGCGGCGGCGGGTACGCGGTGGTGGACGTGGTGCCCCGGTCCTGGACACATCTGGTCGCGATCGCGGCGCACGCTCCGGTCGAGCCCGAGTCGGCGGTGCCGTCGTCGTGGCGGGACGCGGTGTACGCACGGACCCGGCAGCTCGCTCCCGGCCGGATGACGGACGGGCGGACGCCGGAGTGGCAGCCGTGGGACGCCGGATACGATCCGGCGGACCGGCTGGACCAGGCGATCCTGGCGGCACGCAAGGCGGCGTTCCCGTTGCGGGGGCTCCTGGCGTGAGGGACCCGTGAGGACCTGTGAGAACCGATGTGCGGGCGGGCCGAGGCGCGGCGTACGGCCGGAATGTTCCTACGGGCCACGGAACCCGGACCCCGGCGCGTGGCGCGTGGGGTGCGGCGCGTGGCGTGCGGAGTTGTGAAGCGCGGGGCGTCGCCTCGTTACGCCAACCGTGCGGCGTCTCCGTCGTTCCGCCCTCCCGCCCTTTTCCCGACCGGCAGGATCAGCAGGGTGTTGAGCACCGGAGCGCTGCGGGCGCATCTGCTGGCGGCCAGGCTGGCCGGACCCGTGGCGACCTCGCGCGAGGCGAGTCTGCGCAGTTACCGTCTTTTCGCGGCCCGTGATCCTCGTGTGATGCTCGGACTCGATCCGGAACGGGCATGGGGAGAACGGGACTTGCTCGGCCTGATGGCCGACAAGTGCGGAGTCTCGGGCGATCCCGGCCATGTGTCCGGGCCCGATGTCATCGATCCCGAGCGGACGCTGACCGCGCTGGACGCGTTCGCGCGGCGGTTGCGGGGGGTGATGGCGAGGGGCGCCCCGGTGCTGTTCGGGACCGGGCATCCGCACCGGCTGCTGGAGTTCTACGCAGGTCTGGCAGACGCTTTGTCGGCGGCGGGCTGTGTTGTCCTCACCCCGGCGCAGGGGCGATGTATCGACATAACGACGCGGTTCGGGGTACGCACGTACGCCCTCGACTACGTACGGGGGGTCGCGCTGGTGCGGGAACCGGGGGTGGTGCACGCCGGGAGTGCGACCGGCGCGCACACACATTCGCCGCTGCCGGTACGGGTCGCCCTGGAGGGTCTGGCGGAGGCCGGCGGGCCGCTCCCCGAGTTGGTCGTCGGGGACCACGGCTGGGTCTGCGGGGCAGGTCAGCTGGGCATTGAGGCCATCGGTCTGGCCGATACGGACGACCCCGCGCTGTTCGTCGGAGAGGCGGAGGGACGGGTGTCGGTGGCCGTGCCGGTCGATGACGCCGTGCGGTCCGCTTACTACCGCCCGCTTACTCGCTATGTACTCAATCGGGCGTGTCTGTCACAGTAGCGGGCCGATGGCTGCTCCTCTTCCCCACTCGCATCACCCGCCCCTACTCTGGGTGTGAGCGCACAGCGACGAAGAGTCACCGGAGGGGAAGCCGGTGGCCGTCGTGTGCGGAAGGTACAGGTGGGTCATGGCTGCTGGCAGCGAGAGGCCTCTCAACGAGGTCAAGTTCCTTACCGTGGCGGAAGTCGCCGCGGTGATGCGAGTGTCGAAGAT
Organism: Streptomyces hebeiensis; assembly: GCF_052983195.1. Taxonomy (NCBI): domain Bacteria; kingdom Bacillati; phylum Actinomycetota; class Actinomycetes; order Kitasatosporales; family Streptomycetaceae; genus Streptomyces; species Streptomyces hebeiensis. The sequence continues at coordinate 3,292,236 of NZ_CM129812.1, read as the reverse complement.
GACCGTGTACCGCTTGGTGCACAGCGGTCATCTGCCGGCGATCCGGGTGGGGAGGTCATTCCGGGTGCCGGAGCAAGCGGTTCACGAGTACCTCCGCGTGTCCTTTGTGGGGGTGGAATCGGCCTAGTGCCCCTCCCGGCGGCACTGGGACGGGGCAGCGACGTCCCGCGGATTACGTCCCTCACTCGGCGGCGGGTAGGCTAGGCCGACGTAGGTCGTGTGGGCCCAGACGCCCCGCACCGAGTGAAGAGAAGTGAGCGAGGGTAGTCGTGGGCTCTGTTATCAAGAAGCGGCGCAAGCGGATGGCCAAGAAGAAGCACCGCAAGCTGCTCAAGCGCACCCGCGTTCAGCGTCGCAACAAGAAGTAAGCGGCAGCTGTTCGTGCATTCGCGGCCCTCCCACCGGCACGGTGGGAGGGCCGCGGTGTTGTCGTCGGGTGTCGCCGTGTCGCCGTGGGCGCTGCCGCGGTGCCGGGCGGAGAGCCGCGTGCCGGCCCCGGCCGCGTGACAGCCGGGTGGAGGAGCGCGGTCTCCTGACGGCGGGCCGCGGCAGGGGCGCGGGGTCCGGCTCTGTTCGGCCGAATCGGCCCGTGGCGCGGCGTACGGTCACCCCGGCGCGATATCGAGCGGTTACGGTGACCCCGCTACGGTGAGGCCGTGGCCGGAACGAGGGAAAGGCGCTGATCGTGGGCAAGGTCGTGCTCGTGACCGGGGCGGCCCGGCAGCTCGGAGGCCGTTTCGTACGGCGTGTGGGACGTGCGCCCGGGGTGGACCGGGTGATCGCCGTGGACGCCGTTCCGCCCGAGCACGATCTGGGTGGCGCGGAATTCGTCCGGGTGGACATCCGCCGGCCCGCCATAGGGCGGGTGCTGGCCGAGCACGCGGTCGACACCGTCGTCCACATGGATGTGACGGGCACTCCGCTGGGCACCGGTGGCCGGGCGGCGGTCAAGGAGACCAATGTCATCGGCACGATGCAGCTGCTGGGCGCCTGCCAGAAGTCACCGGCCGTGCGGCGGCTGGTGGTGAAGTCCAGTACGAGCGTGTACGGCTCGGCGCCGCGCGATCCGGCGGTCTTCACCGAGACCACCGTGCCGAAGTCGCTGCCGAGCGGCGGATTCGCCAAGGACACGGTGGAGGTCGAGGGGTACGTACGGGGTTTCGCGCGCCGTCGGCCCGACGTGGCGGTGTGCGTGCTGCGGTTCGCCAACATCCTGGGCGCCTCGGCGGACTCCCCGCTGGCCGAGTACCTCTCCCTGCCCGTCCTGCCGACGGTCTTCGGCTACGACCCGCGCCTTCAGTTCGTCCACGAGGACGACGTCGTGGAGGTGCTGCTGCTGGCGTCGGACGAGCCGAGGCGTGCCACGCTCAACAGCGGGACGTTCAATGTCGCGGGTGACGGCGTGCTGCTGCTGTCGCAGTGCTCGCGGCGGCTGGGGCGGCCCACGGTGCCCGTGCCGCTGCCGGCCGTGAATTGGGTGGGCACGGCGCTGCGCACGGCCGGGGTGAGCGACTTCTCGCCGGAGCAGATCCGGCTGCTGACCCATGGGCGGGTCGTCAGTACGGTCCAGATGCGGGAGACACTGGGGTTCGAACCCGCGTACACGACCGCGGAGGCGTTCGCGGACTTCGCGCGCGGTCAGGGGGACGGGCTGCTGCCGCCCGAGACCGTGGCCCGTACGGTCGACCGGCTCTCCACCCTCGTCAGCAAGGAGCTCATCCGACATGGCTGATGCCAAGGTCATTCCCTTCGGTGAGGAGCCGAGGGCGAGGCGTGGGTCCGCCGGTGGCCGGCGGACCCACGCCAAGGACGGTGCCGTGAAGCGCCCGCAGGGGCCTGGACAGGCCCAGGGGGCGGGCCGGAAGCCCGGTCCGCTGGTGCCCGTACCGGAGCCGGAGCCGGGCGTGGACACGGGTGCCGGGGCGGCCGACGAGGCCGTCGGCGTCGGCGCGGGGGCGGAGGGCGCCCCCGGCCGGGGCGTACGGGACGGACAGGACGCCGGGCACGGGCGGGGAGCCCGGGACGCCCGGGAAGCGCGTGACGGTGCGTCGGGCGCGTCAGGAGGGCCGTCGGCGTCGGGAGAGTCCGCGGTCGGCGCGGCCGCCCTGGAGGCCGCGGAGGCGCTGGAGGGGACCGGGGCGGGCGGTCTGCCGGCCGGGCGGGGACCGGACGACGGGAGCGACTGGGAGCGGCGGCTCGCGGGCGGCCTGGCGTTCCTGCGCCGACGGCTCACCGGTGACTACGAGGTCGACGAGTTCGGGTACGACGAGGAGCTCACCGACCAGGTCCTGATGTCGCTGATCCGGCCGCTCTACGAGAACTACTTCCGGGTCGAGGTGAAGGGCGTCGAGAACATCCCGTCGGAGGGACCGGCGCTCGTGGTGGCCAACCATTCGGGGACGCTGCCGATGGACGGGCTGATGATGCAGGTCGCCGTGCACGACCACCATCCGGCGGAGCGGCATCTGCGCCTGCTGGCCGCGGATCTGGTGTTCGTGCTGCCGGTGGTCAACGAACTGGCGCGCAAGGCCGGGCACACCCTGGCGTGTACGGAGGACGCGGAGGCGCTGCTGGGCCGGGGAGAGGTCGTCGGGGTGATGCCGGAGGGCTTCAAGGGGCTCGGCAAGCCGTTCGGCGAGCGGTACAAGCTCCAGCGGTTCGGGCGGGGCGGGTTCGTCTCCACGGCGCTGCGGGCGGGGGCGCCGATCGTGCCGTGCTCGATCGTGGGGGCGGAGGAGATCTACCCCATGCTCGGTAACTCGCGGACGCTGGCGCGGCTGCTGGGGTTGCCGTACTTCCCCCTCACGCCGACGTTCCCGTGGCTGGGGCCGCTGGGCGCGTTGCCGCTGCCGACGAAGTGGACGATCCAGTTCGGGGAGCCGATCGCGACGGACGGCTATCCGCCGGAGGCGGCGGAGGACCCGGTGCTGATGTTCAACCTGACGGACCAGGTGCGGGAGCAGATTCAGCACACGCTGTACAAGCTGCTGGTGCAGCGGCGGTCGGTTTTCTTCTGACGGCCGTCTGCCGCGGGCCGTTTTCCGCGGGTCGTTTTCTGAAAGGCCCGCGGGCGCGGCGGCGCGGCGCCGCCCGGTGGGGGAGCGCCGCGCCCGTTCCGCTACTGGTCCGAGTCGCCGGACCTGAGACCGAGGCCGGGCAGCAGGTCCGGGAGCAACGGCGGGATCGTGATGTCCGGGGCCGGGCCTCCCTGGTGTTCGTCGGTCTCCTTGTTCTCGGAGGGCGACGGGGGGACGCTGTTCGCCGGGGGATCGAAGAGGCCGCCGGTGCTGCCGCCGAGCAGGCCTTCCTCCGGTGTGCCGGCCGAGTCGGGGGCCGAGGGCTCGGCGGGTTCGCGCCGTTCGGGCCGGTGGGGGCGGCTGTCGTCGGTGTGGCTGGGCGACGAGGACACGGGCCGCTCCTCCGGCGGGCCGGACCCGGGGGCGCTCTGGGAGGAGCCCGGGGGCGTCACGTCCTTGTGTGTCTCCGGGGGGCGTGGCAGCAGTGACCGGAGCGGTGCGACCTCTTCGTCTATGGCGTCGAACACCGAACTCACCTCGTCGCCGACGTCGGTCAGCTGGACCGGGAGCCGGTCGCGCAGCCCGTTCCACGTCTGGCGGTGGGAGCTGGAGAACGAGGAGAGCGTGGCGATCGGGGCGATCGAGCCGTCCTTGTCGTATGCCTGGCGGAGCAGCCGGTGGCCCTCGGTGACATCGCGCTTCATCCCGCTGAGCGTGCGCCGGATCTCCGTCAGGGACTCGTGGTCGAGCTGCCCGGAACGGTCGCGCTCCATCAGCCGACGGGCCTCGCCGAGGCGGGTCGAGGCGTGGTCGAGGTAGAGCTCGCCCCGGTCGGACTCACCGTCCGCCAGGTTGAGCTTGAAGTCCTCCATGCCGCGCTTGAGCTGGTACAGCGAATCACCGGGCAGGGCGTCCGAACTGGCAGCGGCCACCCCGCCGAAGGCGCCCGCGGCCACACCGACCGTGAGCCCGCCGGCGGCGATTCCCTTGGACCAGCGGGATTTCGGGCGCAGCTTCCGCAGGGGCGAGGCGCGGTGGGTGTTCCGGGCAGAGGTCCGCTGCTCGGGCACCGTAGGGCCCGGGGATCCGTCCGTGGTGGCGGACCCCTCCCGTTCTCGCAGCATGGTTTCCATGGCGGCCACGAGTTGGGCTCGTTGCACCACCTTGGCCTCGGGGTCCAGCGTGGGCTTCGGCAGTTCACCGAGGCCGCGTGCCAGGGCCAACAGCCGCCCCTGTTCGGCCGGTTCGGCCGACTCGGCGGGCTGTTCGGCCGCCGCGCCCTGGACCTTCTCGTCTTCCAGGGCCTGGGCGAAGGCGTTCGCCCGCCGGTGTGCCGAAACGTTCGCGATCACTGGCGGCACCTCCTCTCGTCATGACGATCGACTCCCCCGGGGGCCGGATGGTTGCGCGCCCCGCACACAACCACACGTGTGAGTGAGTGGCTGTGGACATGACGCGACCGCAGGGAGTCTGCATTCCGCACAACGAGCGGCGCGGCACTTGGGTTACGCGCTGAGGATGATCGGACCAGTGCGTCATCGGGGCGTCACCAACGGTGAGTTGAGTCCGTTGGAGAGAGGGCCGGGACGGACCGGAACCGGCCGGGACGGAGACGAGGGGCGAGGACCGAGGTGCGAGAGGGGTGTGTGCGGTGCCGTGCGGAGGGCGATGTTCGGAAGGCGGACCGGGGCGAGGACGGTGCGGGTGTGTCTGTGGCCGGTGGGTGCCTGCGCGTGAGTACGAGCCGGGGCCGGCCGGGAGGCGCCGACGGGGACCGGCCGGGAGGCGCGGACCGGCCGGGGCGTCAGCGGGCGTCCTCGGGGAGCAGCCGGGCCAGGGTGCGGACGGCCCGGTACTGCAAGGTTTTGATCGCTCCTTCGTTCTTGCCCATGACCCGGGCGGTCTCGGCGACCGAGAGGCCCTGGAGGAAACGCAGCGTGACGCACTCCTGCTGCTGCGGATTGAGTTTCCGTACGGCTTCGAGCAGCGCGGCGTTCGAGAGCGACTCCAGGACGGAGTCCTCCGGGCTGCGTTCGACCTCGTTGGCGTCGAGCATTTCGCCCGTGGTCACTTCGAGTCGGAAGCGGCTCGACTTGAAGTGGTCGGCGACCAGGTTTCGCGCGATCGTGACCAGCCAGGCACCGAAGTCACGGCCCTGATAGGTGAACGTGGAGATCCGGCGCAGGGCGCGCAGGAACGTCTCGCTGGTGAGGTCCTCCGCGGTCGCCTTCCCGCCCACGCGGTAGTAGATGTAGCGGTAGACGGTGTCGCTGTACTGGTCGTACAGCCGGCCGAAGGCTTCGGCCTCCCCGGCCTGCGCGCGCTCGACCAGCTCCATCATGCGCGCGCTGTCGCTGTCGGCGGTGGGCCGGCGGGCGGTGGCCGGGCCGGCTGGTGCGGCGGTGGAGGCGGCGGCGCTGTTCCGGCCGCCTCGTCTGCCGACCGCCGCACCGCCGTTCGCCAGGGCGTAACAAGGACCGATCGGGCCGCTCACGGCAGGGGCCGGTGCGGCGAGGGCGGGGGCGGCGTACGCGGTGGGGACGAAGCCGCGCAAGTGGTCGAGGACCGTTGCGCGCAGCGTAGCCAGGCCCGAGGCGTCAACCCCGACGTGTGGGTACACGGGACTCCCAGAGGCAGAGCTTCCATCACGTGCAGTGCGGGACCGTGCACCCGCCGTGGCGACGTGTGGGGTCCGGTATGCGTCTGAGGAGAATAACGCTTCGTACAGGGAGTGCTACACCCAGTTGCTCAAATCATCGATTACGTCGCTTCCGTGCCGCCTAGGAGGCGGATCTAGTAGCACATCGTGACCGTTTATTGATCGGATTGCGTCAACATCTGCCTGCTGAGGTGATGGGTTATGCCTGAGTGACGACCGGGATACCGGCGTGTCGTCCGGTTGTCAGAACACCGGATTCGCACACGCGCATCCGTGCGCGGAGGCGCGCGGAGGGGGCGTACGGGGCTCACCCGGAGCGTTCACGCGGTGTGGAGAAACGATCTTCGGCCGCGCGTGTCGTCGGGGCGGGGTGTCGCGCCCGCCGGCGACGGTGGCGGGCGGGCGCGGCCCGTGGCGGCTCAGCGGCGGCGGCGGTGCAGGGCCACGGCGGCGGCCGTGCCGCCCGCGATGGCGCCCACGCCGGCCGCTGCCGGGATGCCGACCTTGGCCGCCTTGCGGCCGGTGCGGTAGTCGCGCAGCCGCCAGTCGAGCCGGCGCGCGTGCTTGCGGAGCTTGGTGTCGGGGTTGATCGCGTACGGGTGGCCGACCAGCGACAGCATCGGGATGTCGTTGTGCGAGTCGCTGTACGCCGCGCAGCGGTCCAGGTCGAAGCCCTCGGCGGCGGCCAGCGCCTTGACCGCCTCGGCCTTCGCGGGGCCGTGCAGCGGCTCGCCGACGAGTTTGCCGGTGTAGACGCCGTCGACCGACTCGGCGACGGTGCCGAGGGCGCCGGTCAGCCCGAGCCTGCGGGCGATGATCGTGGCGGTCTCCACGGGCGCGGCCGTGACCAGCCAGACCTGCTGGCCCGCGTCGAGGTGGGCCTGGGCGAGGGCGCGGGTACCGGGCCAGATGCGGGCCGCCATGTACTCGTCGTAGATCTCCTCGCCGATGGACATCAACTCCGCGACGCGGTGGCCCTTGACGATGGACAGGGCGCTGTCGCGGGCGTCCTGCATGTGCTCGGGGTCCTCGACGCCGGCGAGCCGGAACCAGGCCTGCTGCCAGGCGAACCGGGCCAGCTCGCGGCGCTGGAAGAACTTCCGCTTGTACAGGCCGCGGCCGAAGTGGAAGAGCGCGGCGCCCTGCATCACGGTGTTGTCGAGGTCGAAGAACGCGGCGGCGCGGACGTCCCCGACGACGGGGAAGTCCGGTGCCCCGGCGGCCTCGTCCGCGGCGGTGCCGGCGGGCCCGGCGGCCCCGGTGGTCGGTACGTTGAACGATTCCTGCGTGGACTTGAGTCCAGCCTCGGCTGCGGCCTCGCCCGCGAGCACGCTCCGGGCTGTGGCGGAGCGCCTACGAGGGGTGAGCCATCCCAGTGCGGCCATAGCGTGAGCATAGCCAGTCTGTTCGGTGCTTCCTGACGGGTGGGGATGCCGAGGGGTGAACTCTCCGCGACCGGTGCGTTAATCCGTTGATCGGCAGCGGGCTGTGGACAACCGGCGGCCGGGGGTCGTGGGCGGGCGGAGAATGGCGGTCATGAGTCCACTGCTGCGGCGTACGACGAAGAAGAAACCGGGTGAGCGCGTGGTGACGCTCGTCTCCAGGCCGGGGTGCCATCTGTGTGACGACGCCCGGGCGGTCGTCGAGGAGGTGTGCGCGCGGACCGGGGCGTCGTGGGAGGAGAAGGACATCACCCTCGACGAGGAACTGCACCGGAGGTACTGGGAGCAGATTCCGGTTGTCCTGGTGGACGGCGAGCAGCACACCTTCTGGCGGGTGGACGCCGACCGGTTGCGCAAGGAGTTGGAGGGCTGACGTCCGGCGGAGGGGCGGTGGCCGCGGCGGACGGACGGGAGCGGCGCGGCGGGTTGACGTGGGTGTCGGCATGCGCGTGACATGCGCCACGGGGGACCGAATACCTCGGACGGTTTCCGGGGAGCGGTCCCCGGAAAGACTCCGGGGTGGCCTCGGGGGCGGGTTCATGAGGAGTGTGCGTGGTTTTGCCCCCTTCGTGTGCGCAACGGGCTGATGGGTTGGCTGGTTCCGTGTTGGCGGGATCCAGTCGCGTGAGCCCGATCACTTTGCTCGGACAAAGCGGACACAATCTTTGTGCACGCGTTCACAAAGACATAGCCTGCATTCGACGGGGCGGTCCTGGGACATACGGCCGCCTGCAGCCCCGCTCATCCCGCAGGAGCACCGTGGCAACTGGCCGAACTCACCGACCGGCGACCCGTAGCCGAGGAATCCCCGAGGCCACCGTCGCCAGGCTCCCGCTGTATCTGCGGGCGCTCACCGCTCTCTCCGAGCGCTCCGTACCCACGGTCTCCTCCGAGGAACTGGCGACCGCGGCCGGGGTCAACTCCGCGAAGCTGCGGAAGGACTTCTCCTACCTCGGTTCGTACGGCACCCGCGGCGTGGGCTACGACGTCGAGTACCTCGTCTACCAGATCTCCCGCGAGCTGGGGCTGACCCAGGACTGGCCGGTCGTGATCGTCGGGATCGGTAACCTCGGCGCCGCGCTCGCCAACTACGGGGGGTTCGCCTCCCGCGGTTTCCGGGTGGCCGCGCTGATAGACGCGGACCCCGCGATGGCCGGGAAGCCGGTCGCCGGGATGCCGGTCCAGCACACCGATGCGCTGGAGAAGATCATCAGTGACAACGGCGTCTCGATCGGGGTCATCGCGACCCCCGCGGGCGCCGCGCAGCAGGTGTGCGAGCGGCTGGTGGCCGCCGGTGTGACCTCGATCCTGAACTTCGCGCCGACGGTCCTGTCCGTGCCCGAGGGCGTCGACGTGCGCAAGGTCGACCTCTCTATCGAGCTCCAGATCCTCGCCTTCCACGAGCAGCGCAAGGCCGGCGAGGACGCCGCGGCCGAGGCGGCCCTGCCCGCCGTCGCCCGGGACAACGCCGCCATCGAGGCCGCGGCCGACAACGTCGCCGCCAGCCGGAAGGGGCCCGACGGGGACGTCCCCGCGGTGATGCCGGCATGAGCCTCCTGGTCGTCGGCCTGAGCCACCGCAGCGCGCCGGTCAGCGTGCTGGAGCGCGCCGCGCTCGCCCCGGACGCTCAGGTCAAGCTGTTGCAGGACACGCTCGCCGCGGAGCCCGCGACCGAGGCCGCCGTGCTCGCCACCTGCAACCGCATCGAGCTGTACGCGGACGTCGACAAGTTCCACGCCGGGCTCGCCGAGCTGTCCACGCTGCTCGCCCAGCACAGCGGCGTCGGCCTGGACGAGCTCACGCCGTACCTCTACGTGCACTACGAGGACCGGGCCGTCCATCACCTGTTCTCGGTGGCCTGCGGTCTGGACTCGATGGTCGTCGGCGAGGGCCAGATCCTCGGCCAGATCAAGGACTCCCTGGCGGCGGGCCAGGAACTGCACACCGCCGGACGGCTGCTGAACGACCTGTTCCAGCAGGCCCTGCGGGTCGGCAAGCGCGCCCACAGCGAGACCGACATCGACCGGGCCGGGCAGTCGCTCGTCACGTTCGGCCTTGAGCGGCTCGCCGCGGGCGAACCCGTCGCGGACTGGGCCCGGAACAAGAACGCGCTGGTGATCGGCGCGGGCTCGATGTCCTCGCTGGCCGCCGCGACGCTCGCCCGGGCCGGGGTGGCGGAGATCGCCATCGCCAACCGCACGGCGGCGCGCGCCGAGCGGCTGGTGGAGATCCTGACCCAGCCGGGCTCCACGGGCGTGCGCGCCCGCACCGTGGAGATGGGCGCCCTGGCCGCGGAGCTGGCGGACGCCGACATCGTCGTGTCCTGCACCGGCGCGACGGGCCTGGTGCTGACCGCGGACATGGTCGGGGCCGCGCTCGCGGAGCGTACGGCGCGTACCGCCGCCGCGGCGGGCGCCGACGGGCCGGGGAGCGCGGAGCCGCAGGCTTTCCTCGACCTCGCCATGCCCCGGGACGTCGACGCGGCCGTGCACCGCCTCGGCGCGGCGGTCCGGCTCGTGGACATCGAGTCGCTGGCCGAGGCGTCCGCCGACGCCCCGATGGCGGCCGACGTGGACCAGGTGCGGACCATCGTCTCCGACGAGGTGGCGGCCTTCGGCGCCGCCCAGCGCGCCGCTCACATCACCCCGACCGTGGTCGCGCTGCGCGCCATGGCCGCCGACGTGGTGCGCAGCGAGGTCACGCGGCTGGAGGGCAGGCTGCCCGGCCTCGGCGAGAAGGAGCGCTCCGAGATCACCAGGACCGTGCGCCGCGTCGTCGACAAGCTCCTGCACGCGCCCACCGTGCGGGTCAAGCAACTCGCCGGCGAGCCCGGCGGCGCCGGGTACGCGGACGCGCTGCGCGAACTCTTCGACCTCGACCCGCAGACGGTCGCCGCCGTCAGCCGGGCCGACCTGAATGACACCGACGGTGTAGGCAGAGGGCGAGTATGACCGACAAGGCATGGAAGCCCGACAGGGCGCTGAGACTGGGGACGAGGCGCAGTCCGCTCGCCCTCGCCCAGTCGCGGCGCGTCGCTGAGGAGGTGCGCGCGCTGACCGGGCATCCGGTCGAGCTGGTCGAGATCACCACGTACGGCGACACCTCGCGCGAGAGCCTGGCGCGGATCGGCGGTTCCGGCGTCTTCGTGACCGCGCTGCGCGAGGCGCTGCTGCGCGGCGAGGTCGACTTCGCCGTGCACTCGCTCAAGGACCTGCCCACCACCGAGCCCGAAGGTCTGACGCTGGCGGCCGTGCCCGTCCGTGAGGACGTGCGGGACGTGCTGGTCGCGCGGGACGGGCTGACCCTGGAGCAGCTGCCCGCCGGAGCGCGCGTCGGTACGGGGGCGCCGCGCCGGATGGCCCAGCTGGGCGCGTACGCACGCAGCCGGGGCCGCGCCTTCGAAACCGTTCCGATCAGGGGGAATGTCGACACCCGGATCGGCTATGTCCGCAGGGGGGAGCTCGACGCCGTCGTGCTCGCCGCCGCCGGGCTTCACCGCATCGGCAGGACGGAAGAGGTGACCGACTTCCTGTCGGTCGACACCGTCCTGCCCGCCCCCGGCCAGGGGGCCCTGGCAGTCGAGTGTGCCGCGGTCGACGTGGACCTCGCCGCCGCGCTCGCCGGACTCGACGACCCGCACAGCCGGGTCGCCGTGACCGCCGAGCGATCCCTGCTCGCCGCCCTGGAGGCCGGCTGCAGCGCCCCTGTGGGCGCGCTGGCCGACCTGCTGGCCGACGGACAGGTTGTCAACGAAATGCGCCTGCGCGGTGTCGTCGGTACGACCGACGGCTCGACGCTGGTGCAGCTGTCCACCACCGGTCCCGTACCCATGTCGCACGGCGACGCCGTCGCGCTCGGTCGCGAGCTCGCGTCCGAGATGCTCGCCAAGGGTGCGGCCGGTCTTATGGGGGAGCGAGCACTTTGAGCCCCACCACCTCTGACCGTCCGACCTGCTCCGCATCGGGGCATGTCACCTTCCTCGGTGCCGGCCCCGGAGATCCGGGCCTGCTGACTCTGCGCGCCGTCGAGGCGCTCGCGGGAGCGGATGTACTGATCGCCGAACCTGATGTGCTCGACGTCGTGCGCCGCCATGCCAGGGCGGGCGTGAGTACCCCCGCGCTGCCGGTTGTTGACGAAGCGTCAACAACCGCCGGAATCCCCGCGATCCGGGATGCGGCCAATATTGTCATGGAGGCCGCGCGGGGCGGCAGGCGGGTGGTGCGTGCGGTCTCGGGCGACCCGGGGCTGGACGCCGACGCGGGCACCGAGATGCTCGCCTGCGCCGCCGCCGGCATCCCCTTCGAGGTCGTGCCCGGGGTGGCCGCCGCCGTCGGCGTGCCCGCGTACGCCGGGGTGCCGCTGCGGGACGCGCAGGGGACGGACGTGCGCTTCATCGAAGCCCGTACGGCCGACGAGCGCTGCTGGTCCGAGGTCGGCGCGAGCGACGGCACGGTCGTCGTCTCCACTGTTCTGGAGTCGGTCGCGGCGGCGGCGGGCGAGCTGGTCGCGGCCGGCCGCAAGCCGGACACGCCGATGACCGTCACCGTGGCCGGTACGACCACGCGCCAGCGCACGTGGAACGCGACGCTGGGCACGATCGCCCAGGTCCTCAAGCAGGCCAAGGTGCTGCCCTCGGCGGAGGGACGGCGGCCGGTGATAGCCGTGGTCGGTGAGCGCAGCGCGGCGGCGCAGCGGGACCAGCTCGCGTGGTTCGAGTCCAAGCCGCTGTTCGGCTGGAAGGTCCTCGTCCCCCGTACGAAGGAGCAGGCCGCCTCGCTCTCCGACCAGCTCAGGTCGTACGGCGCGGTCCCGCAGGAGGTGCCGACCATCGCGGTCGAGCCGCCGCGGACGCCGCAGCAGATGGAGCGCGCGGTCAAGGGCCTGGTCACCGGCCGCTACGAGTGGATCGCGTTCACCTCGGTCAACGCGGTGAAGGCGGTGCGGGAGAAGTTCGAGGAGTACGGGCTCGACGCCCGCGCCTTCGCCGGGATCAAGGTCGCCGCGGTGGGCGAGCAGACGGCCGCCGCGCTGGTCGACTTCGGCGTGAAACCCGATCTCGTACCGTCCGGCGAGCAGTCGGCGGCCGGGCTGCTGGAGGACTGGCCGCCGTACGACCCGGTCTTCGACCCGATCGACCGGGTGTTCCTGCCGAGGGCCGACATCGCCACGGAGACGCTGGTGGCGGGGTTGATCGAGCTGGGCTGGGAGGTCGACGACGTCACGGCGTACCGCACCGTGCGCGCCTCGCCGCCGCCGGCGGAGACCCGTGAGGCGATCAAGGGCGGTGGCTTCGACGCGGTGCTCTTCACCTCGTCCTCGACCGTGCGCAACCTGGTCGGCATCGCGGGCAAGCCGCACAACGTGACGGTGATCGCCTGTATCGGCCCGGCGACGGCGAAGACCGCGGAGGAGCACGGGCTGCGGGTGGACGTTCTCTCGCCGGAGCCGTCGGTGCACAAGCTGGCGGAGGCGCTGGCCGCGTTCGGCACGCAGCGCCGGGAGGCGGCGAAGGAGGCCGGCGAGCCGGTGACCCGGCCGAGCGAGCGGCGCCCGGGCGGACGGCGGAGGCGTACGACGTCGACGACGTGACGGGCCGGTGGCGTGGCGTGCCCACGTGAGGTGACGGCGGTGCGGCGCCGCGCGGGTGAGTCCCGCGCGGCGCCGCACCACTGTTTCGCCCTGCCTTTGTTTCGTCCTGCCGTCTTTCCGTCCTGCCTTGTGCGGTGGACGCGGGAGTTCACGGGTGCTGGGGCTCCGGGCCGGGCGCGTTACGGGTTCAGTACGACCTTTCCGGCGACGGTGCCGGACTCGGCCAGGCGCAGGGCCTCGGCGACGCGGGCGAGCGGCAGTTGGGCGGCGATCCGGGGGGTGACGTCGCCGCGCTCGAAGGCCGCGAAGACCTGGGCGAGGTCGGCGCGCAGCCGGGACCTGAACCGGTTCTTGTTCAGGGACCGGCCGGCCCAGAGGTTGAAGAAGTAGGCGCGGCGGCGGTTGGGCAGTGCGTTCCACAGCCGGACCCGGCCGAGCAGCTTGAGGACGGGCCACTGCTTGGACCCCTCGTCGTCCCGGGTGGCGGCGGTGCCGTAGGAGACGAGCGTGCCGCCCGGGGCGAGGAGGCGCCAGGAGTCGACGATGCCCGCGCCGCCGACGTGGTCGAAGACGGCGTCGACGCCTGAGGGGACGAGTTCGCGGACCCGGGCGGGGACGTCCTCGGTGCGGTGGTCGACGGGGTGGACGCCCAGTTCCCGCAGGGTGCCGTGGTGGCGCGCGGACGCCGTACCGATGACGTTCGCGCCCGCGGCGTGGGCCAGCTGGACCAGCACCGAGCCGACGCCGCCGTTGGCGCCCAGCACCAGGACGGTCTGTCCCTGGCGGACGCGGGCCGTGCGGTGGAGCATCTGCCAGGCGGTGATGCCGTTGACCACCAGGGTCTCCGCCTCCGCCGGGCCGATCCCGTCGGGCACCGGCACCACGTCGGCCGCGTCGAGGAGTACGTGGCTGGCCCAGCCGCCGGTCTTGGTCAGCGCGGCCACCCGGCAGCCGGCCAGGCCCGCGTCGACGCCCTCGCCGGTGGCCGCCACCGTGCCGACCAGGTCGTAGCCGGGCACGAACGGGAACGGCGGCTGGTCGTAGTAGCGGCCCCGGCGCATCTGCTGCTCGGCGAACGAGACCCCGGTCGCCTCCATCCGGACCAGGACCTGCCCCGGGCCGGGGGCGGGCACGGCTCCGTGCCGGACCTGGAGCCCTTCCGGCTCGACCTTGCCCGGCAGGACGACCTCGACGAGTCCTTCGGCGTTCATGACGACCTCCACCGCGCCGCTCGGCGCGTTATCACTGCTTGCTGTCGTTAGAAGTTCTAACCCAATGCTCGAGGGAGTGTCAATAACGTTCGTGATAGCTTCTAACCAGACGAAGGGCTCACCCTCTTGCGCGGCTGTGGAAAGGCGGCAGGCCATGGCGGAACCGGGCACGACGGCGGCGGGTACGGCAGCGGGCGCGAAGAGCCCGCGGGAGCGCTACCGCGCGCAGGTGCGCGCGGAGATCAAGGAACGGGCGTGGGAGCAGATCGCCACGGCGGGCGCCTCGGCGCTCTCGCTCAACGCGATCGCCAAGCGCATGGGCATGAGCGGACCCGCGCTGTACCGGTACTTCGCGGGCCGGGACGAGCTGATGACCGAGCTCATCAAGGACGCGTACCGCAGCCTCGCCGACACCTTCCGCACCGTCCGCGCGTCCGGTGGCGGCGGCGATGTGGCCGCTCTGGCGCACGCGCTGCGCGACTGGGCGCTGGCCGACCCCCAGCGGTACTTCCTCATCTACGGCACCCCCGTGCCCGGCTACCACGCGCCCGACGACACCACCGCGATCTCCGTCGAGATCGTGACGGTCCTCCTCGACGCCTGGTCCGAACTGCCCTCGGACCGGCCCGGCTCGACCTCGGACCGGCCCGCGGCACCGTTCGAGGAACACCTCGCGGACCACCGGCAGTGGGCCGCCGGCCACCCAGCCCCGCCGGCGGCCCTCCGCCGGACCATGGCCTTCTGGACCCGGCTGCACGGCGTGCTGTCCCTGGAGCTCGCGGGCCAGTTCACCGGTATGGACTTCGACCCCGCGCTGCTCTTCGAGGCCGAGCTGGAGGATCTGCTGCGGGGCTGACGGGGGCGGCCGGTCCGGTCGGTCGGGCCCGACGGCGTACGACAGGCGGGTCCGCGCGGACGTTTCCGGTCGAGGTGTCGGTAAAGGGACGGTGGGAGCGGGTCTATCGTCGGAGGGGGTCCGACGGCCGGCCGGGCCCCGTACGGCTGAGAAGCCCGTGAAACGCGACACCGAGAAGGCGATCGACCCATGACTGTGTACGGATCCTTCCCCGGCGCCCGCCCGCGCCGACTGCGAGTCAACCCGGTGGTGCGGCGCATGGTCGCCGAGACCCGGCTGCACCCGGCCGACCTGATCCTGCCCGCCTTCGTACGGGAAGGGGCCGGCGAGCCCGTTCCCATCGCCGCGATGCCCGGCGTCGTCCAGCACACGCTGGACACGCTGCGCAAGGCCGCCGCGGACGCGGCCGCCGCGGGCGTCTCCGGGATCATGCTCTTCGGCGTCCCGGAGGAGTCCAAGAAGGACGCGATCGGCACGGCGGGCACCGACCCCGACGGGATCCTCCAGGCCGGGATCCGCGCGGTGCGGGCGGAGGTCGGCGACGACCTGGTCATCATGTCCGACCTGTGCCTCGACGAGTACACCGACCACGGCCACTGCGGGGTCCTCGACGCCGAGGGCCGCGTCGACAACGACGCGACGCTGGAGCGGTACGCCGAGATGGCCCAGGTCCAGGCCGACGCGGGCGTCCACACGGTGGGGCCCAGCGGCATGATGGACGGCCAGATCGGTGTCGTCCGGGAGGCCCTGGACACGATCGGCAAGGAGGACGTCTCGATCCTCGCGTACACGGCGAAGTACTCGTCGGCGTTCTACGGGCCGTTCCGGGAGGCCGTCGGCTCCTCGCTCAAGGGCGACCGCAAGACCTACCAGCAGGACCCGGCCAACGTCCGCGAGTCCCTGCGCGAGCTGGCGCTCGACCTGGAGGAGGGCGCGGACATGGTCATGGTCAAGCCGGCCCTGCCCTACCTCGACGTCCTGGCGCGGATCGCGGACGAGGCGGACGTGCCGGTCGCGGCGTACCAGATCTCCGGGGAGTACGCGATGGTCGAGGCGGCGGCCGAGAAGGGCTGGATCGACCGGGACGCGGCGATCCTGGAGACGCTGACGGGGATCAAGCGCGCGGGCGCGAACCTGATCCTGACGTACTGGGCGACGGAGGTCGCGGGGCGGCTGTAGGCCGCGCGGCCCGGTCCGGTCAGGGCGCGAAGACGGTGCCGGCCAGGGTCACGTGGACGGCGGTGCCGGCCAGGATGCTGAGGAGCGCGTTGCGGCGCCACAGGTGCAGGCCGACGGTGACGGCCAGTGCCGACAGCGGGGCGAGGAGGCGCGGGGGATCGGCCAGGGGCAGATCCCGCAGGCAGTAGACGAGAAGCATCACCATCACGCCGGCCGGGGAGGAGGAGGCGGGCCACCAGCGCGCTGAGCAGGGCGATGACCGGGGTCGGGAGATCGCGGTCGGCCCGTACGGCATCCAGGGCCAGGACCGTGAACAGCGCGGTCAGCGCGAAGTCCAGGCCGGTGACCCGGTCGGGTATCACCGCGCCCAGCAGGGCCCCGATCGTGGCGCCGGCGACCCAGTACAGATGGACGAACCCCTGGAGCCACAAAATGCGCCTGCCCGACGCCGTCCGCGCCGCCCCGCTCGTGGTCAGCGCGTACGCCTCGTCGGTCATCGCGAAGGTGCTGTACGCCCTGGCCGCGCGGCCCCGGACGCGGTGCAGGGCGATCAAGTCGGACGGCTGATCGGGCTGTTCGGGCTGTTCGTGCGGGGCACCCGCCGTCTCATCCCCATAGGGCTCCGGCGGCGGCGACCCCCGCGTACGCCGCGCCGAGCCCCGCCACCACGCTCCCGACGGCGTTCGCCACGGCGTAGAACGCCGCGCCGTCCTCGGCCAGCCGCAGCGTCTCGTAACTGAAGGTCGAGTACGTCGTCAGCGCCCCGCACAGCCCCGTACCCACGAGCAGCCGCACGGACGAGGACGCCGCCCCCGCCGTGACCGCGCCCGTCAGCAGCCCGAGGATCAGGCAGCCCGTCACATTGACCACGAACGTGCCCCACGGGAAGACGCTGTCGTGCCTGGCCTGGACGGCGCGGTCGGTCAGATAGCGCAGTGGACCGCCGACGGCCGCGCCGGCCAGCACCAGGAGCCAGTTCATTCCGCCGTCTCCCCGGTCTCTCCCGTTTCCCCGGTATCCGCCCCGGTGCCGAGGGCACCGGGGCGGCCGGCAGTCCGGTCACGGCCCACATAGCGGATCACCTCGCAGTCGTCGATGATCACCAGCCCCTCCTCGACCAGCTCGTCCAACTGCGGCAGGAAGGCCCGGATCTTCGCCCCGGCGTCCACGATCACCACCGCCACCGGCAGGTCCTCGCTCAGCGACAGCAGCCGGTGCGTATGGATCAGCGACGACGCCCCGTACCCCTCGATCCCCCGGAACACGCTGGCCCCGCCCAGCCCCGCCGCCCGGGCCCGGTGCACGATCTCCGCGTACACGGGCTTGTGGTGCCACAGATCGGACTCCCCGACGAAGATCGTCACACGCAGTGCCGTACCCGCCAGCCTCGTCATGCTCGCCTCCACGCCACGAGGCGGCGCGTCAGCCACACCGCCGCCCACACCGCCGCGAGCGCCGCGAGCAGTGTCGCTCCCAGGTATGTCATGCCCGTACGCGCCCGGCCCGCGTCGAGCAGCCGCTGGATGTCCACCGCATAGGTGGAGAACGTCGTGAACCCGCCGAGCACACCCGTCCCGACGAACGGCCGCAGCAGCCTGTGCGCGGACCATACGTCGCTGATCAGCACCATGAACACGCCGATCGCCGCGCAGCCGGTCACGTTCACGGCGAACGTCGTCCAGGGGAAGCCGTCCACCGGCATCGGCCAGACCAGCGAGGCCGCGTACCGTGCCGTCGCGCCCAGCATCGCGCCCAACGCGACGACGGACACAACAGACCACGGCACCCGGGCCCGCTCCCGCCGCCGCGCGGGGACGGAGAGATCGACATCGGGACCGGTGGGCTCCCGGCCGTCCTGGCCGTCATGGCCGACCGGGTCGTCCTGGGCACGCACTACTCGGTTCCGGGGGGCTCGCACGGGGGCGGTCACTCCTACTCGCCGGGCGCCCGCGCGGTGGACGCGGGCGCGCTTCGTCGCAAGTAGGGACCGTTGGCGGCCCGTCGGCCGCGGTTCGGGTACGGCGGGCCCCACCGCCGCGCGACGACCGTGGACCAGGCCGCCGCTCAGTCGCGTCTTCTGCTCGTACGTCTGCTTCGTGCTTCCGCTCTGTCGCTACGCCCAGGGTACGCGGGAAGACCCGGGGCGTCCCACCGCGGGCCGGGCACGTGCCGTCCCCCGTGGATCCGCGTCCGCCGCCCGGCCGGCCCCCGCCCGGATCATGAACGGAAACGCGAAAGTGCCCTCTCGACTGGGACGACAGGGCTTGTCCAAGGCCGCTGTCGCCCCAGCGGGAGGGCACTTTCCACGTTCGACGCGCTACCGCCGGCCACGCACGGGGTCGTCAGCCGCGGATGGCGATCGTGGCGTCGAGTTCCACCAGGGCACCTTGCGGCAGCACATGGGCCGGCAAGGCGGTACGCGCGTGACGGCCCGCGTCACCCAGGACGTCGAGCAACAGCTGTGAAGCCCCGTCGATCACCGACGGCTGGTCCACGAAGGTCGCCGAACTCGAGGCCCAGGCATTGAGCTTCAGTATCCGCTGCACATGGTCGAGGCCGACCGCGTCATCGACGCGCGCCAGGAGGTTGAGCGCCGCGGTTCGCGCGGCGGTCACTCCGTCGGCCACGGTGGCATCGTCTCCCAGGCGGCCCCGCAGGATCTCGCCCGAGGCGGTCCGTGAGATCTGGCCGGACACGTACAGCAGATCGCCCCATCGAGCGGTCGCCTCATACGCGTAGCGGGGCGCACCGAGCACCGGAAGCTCGATGGACAGCGCCTTGAGGCGCTCCTGCACGTCAGTCATGTCACATCCCGGTTCGACAAGCCGGACGAGTGGCACGCGCGCGCGTTCTGTGCGGCGCGCCGGACCCGCTCCCGGCGAACGGTTCGGCTCTCGGGCGGTCCAGCCGTCATCGCATGCTCACGATGTAGGTACGGTCGCGTCCGATGTACCAGAGGTCCTCGGTGCCGATCGCCGCGTTCTCATACCGCCAGGGGATCTCGGCGGCGCCGTACGAACCGACCTCGAGGACGTGCTTGTAGCCGGGCCGGAGCTCGTTGGCGAACGACTCCTGCTTGCCCATGAGGTGGCCGACGTTGCGCTTGCGGTACTCCGTGTTGAAGTCGACGTCCGTCCCGAGCATCCCGATCCGGACCATCCGGTCCAGGTGCGGAGCCAGGTAGCGCATGGTTCCCTCATGCACGTCCTCGCACACCACGCCGGGCCTGAGCTGCCCGATGATGCCCTCACGCACCACCTCGAAGAAGAAGCGGTACGCCTCCTTCGCCGCCGCGGTGCGGGGCAGCGAGCGGGCCATGTCGGAGGTGGCGACGGTGACGCCGTCGAACACGACGCGCACCCCGGCGTCGAGCTGGATGCACGTCGTCTCGTCGTTGATCGGGTAGTCGACCGGCGGGCCGGGGAAGAGCATCCGGTTCGACGAGTGGAGGTTGGTGAAGTACGGCTCGACGCCGAAGGGGATCTCGTTCACCGTGCGGAACTCGACGATCTTCTCGAGGTACACCGCGTTGATGTCGAGCTCGGTGAACGAGCGGCCGGCGTCAAGGCTTTCCTCCGCCCAGGCCAGCGCCTCCTCGATGGCGAACACGCTCGCCCGGGCGGCGACGACCTGGAAGGCGAGGTCCTCGTGATCGCGGATGTCCCGCCAGTGGCCGAGGTCTGCCGAGACCGGAACCAGTTCCGCTCCCTCGCGCTCGAGCTCGCGGGCCAGGCCGACGCTGATCCACTCGTCCTCGACCCCGGTCCGCGCGCCGTCGGCCAGCGCCCGGACGGCGGCGCCGATGGACGGGAACCGGCCGAGGGCCGTTCCGGAGACCCCGGAGGTTCCCTCGGGCGCCAGCACGATCAACCGGTCCGAACCGGCCAGCCACAGACCGACCGCGCCATCCGCCTGGGCGAACCCGGTCGCCTCGGTGAAGTTGGGGGGCGCCGCGATCAGCAGCGCGTCGAGAGCGCGGTCCCCGACGAGCGTCTTCAGCGCCGAGAACCGGCTGTCCTTGTCGAAGGTGAACTCCTCCGCCAGGCCGGAGAGGTGTTCGACGTTCTCGATGAGTCGTCGCGCGGTGTGTACGCCCGTCTCGCGCCACGCCGCGAACCTCGTCAGGACCTCCTCGGGGTCGAGTTCGTAAGCGGTGACCGGGGTGGGGTCCTGGTCGGCGACGACGAGCTCGACGGAGCCGGACAAGGTGCGGTAGTGGCTGTAGACGACGTCGGCGGCGAGGCTCACCGCGGCGCCGTCGGCGAGTTCCCGCACCAGGGCCGTCAGGGACGCCGAGGCGGGAGTGTCGGCGACGATCCGGGGGTCGATCGTGACCCAGGGAGCGTAGAACCTGATCTGGTCCTTGGGGACCCCGGCGGACAGGGCGTTGCCCTGCTCCTGTTGGCGTACGAGCAGGTACTGGTCCGTGTCGGTCTGTGCGATCAGTGGTGCGACGAGCGGGTAGGAGTCGAGGCGGATCGCGGAGAACAGAAGGCTCTTGCGCGCGTTGAGTCCGTAGGTTTCTTCGACCTGCGAGGCGTTCGCGGTGAGGCTCAGCATGGGTGCTCCTCTGCTGTCGATTTCGGTGCCGGCGTCCGGGCCTGCGGTGGTCAGCTGATTCCGGTCAGGACGCCGATGTGGGATTCGATCTCCGTCGCGTAGTCGGAGAAAGCGGCGGAGAACCGGTGCTCTTTGCCCCGGGGCCGCGGGAGTTCGATCGCGACGTCGGCGATGATCCGGCCGGGGCGGTCGCCGACGACGACCACTCGGTCGCCGAGCCAGACCGCCTCGGAGATGCTGTGGGTCACGAACAGGACGCTGCACCCCGTGGCCTGCCAGATCCGCTGGATCTCGAAGTTCATCGAATCGCGGGTCATGGCGTCGAGCGCGCCGAAGGGCTCGTCCATGAGGAGCAGCTCGGGGTGGGAGACCAGCGCGCGGCAGATGGCCACCCGTTGCTGCATCCCGCCGCTGAGTTCGTAGGAGTAGCGCTTGGCCTTGCTGCCCAGCCCCACCATCTCCAGCAGTTCCTGGGCGTAGCGGCGTGACTCGTCGGTGCGGGTGCCGCGGAACTCCAGGGGCAGGAGCACGTTGTCGATGTTGTTGCGCCACGGCAGGAGCACGGGGCTCTGGAACACCATCGCGATGTCCTCGATCCCGTCGCGGATCGGCCGCCCCTTGACCAGGATCTCGCCCTCCGTGGGCTCCTGCAGGCCGGAGATCGTCTTGAGCAGCGTGGTCTTCCCGCTGCCCGACTGTCCGACGATCGAGACGAACTGCCCCGGCTTCACGTGGAAGTCCAGGCCCTTGAGCACGGTGTTGCTCTGGCCGTCCCGGGAACGGTAGGTCTTTCCCACGTTGTTGACCGAGATGGCGTACTCGTTGTTCATGTGACTCTCCGTCCGGCCGTCACGGCGCCTGGATGGTCTCGTTGGGGTGCAGCGGCTCGAGGTAGGCGTTGGTGTACACGTCCTCGGGCGTGAGGTCGCTCGCCGGATTCAGGCCGAGGAACCGGCGGGCGACGTCGATTACCTTCTGGGCACCGGCGTCGTCCATGACGCCGAACCTGTCCGCCGACTCACCGGTGCTCCAGGTGAGACCGCACTGTGCGCCGATCGCGAGGGTGATGGTCCTGGTCTCGTAACCCGAGACCTCTTTCTGGAAGTCCTCGGCGGCCTCGGCCGGATGCCGGCACGCCCACAGGAAGCCCTTCTGCATCGCCCGGTTGAACCGCCGCACCTGGTCGGGATCGTTCTTGAGTTTCTCGTCGGAGACGACGATCCCGTTGCCGTAGAGGTTGATGCCCAGGTCGGACCACTTCAGCACCGCCGCCTTCCGGCCGAGCGCGTCAATGGCCGGCTGGTCGGAGACGTACAGGGCGAGGTTGGCGTCCCACTGACCGGCCAGCAGTCCGGGGATCTTCGCCGCGCTCGAGGCGGGGACGATGTCGACGTCGCCCTCCTTGAGCCCCAGCTTGCTCATCGCGTACGGCCACATCGCGGTCATCGCACCGCCGCCCTCGGTGGCGACCGTCTTGCCCCGGAGGTCGGACCATCGTTTGATCCCGGTGCCCGCGAGGGCGACGACCGCGTAGGCGGACCTGGCCTGCAGGAGGTTGACCTGCTTGACCTTGGCGCCCCTGCCCTGGCTGGTGACCGTGGCGCCGAAGTCCGCCCAGCCGGCGTCGACCTTGCCGGTGACGACGGAGGTGACCGTGTTGGTCGAACCGGAGCCCGGCATGACCGTGAGGTCGATGCCTTCCTCCTTGAAGAAGCCCCGCTCGACAGCCGAGATGAACGGCGCGTGCTTCGGCAGGTACCCCACGTCGAGCATGAGGGTCATCGAATTCTTCCCGCCGTCGCTCACGCAGCCCGACACGGTCATGAGGAGCACCGCCCCGCCGATCGCGGCGATCCCGCGAATCGAGTTACGCATTCGAGTCTCCGATCCCCGCGGTCACTTCGCGTGGCTCTTCCACGGGGCCAGCTTTCGTCCCGCGAAGTCGACGATGAAGAACAGTGCCAGGGCGATGGCGGCGAGCACGATGAAGGCCGCGAACATCGACGGGAGGTCGACCTGGCTGTTGGCGAGGAGGACGACATAGCCCAGCCCCTTCGAGCCGGCGATGAACTCACCGACGACCGCCCCGCCCACGGCGAGCGAAATGGAGATCTTCGCTCCGGAGAAGATCGACGGGACCGCGTAGATGAAATCGATCTTTGTCATCTTCTTCCACGGCGACGCCTTGTTGATCCGCGCGAGCTCCTGCAGCTCGTGGGGTACCGAACTCAGGCCGTCATAGGTGTTGATCACCAGCGGGAAGAACGCGATGGCCATCGCGACGAACGCCTTCGACTCGAAGCCGAACCCGAACCACACGATGAACAGCGGTGCGAGGGCCACCTTGGGGACGGTGTCGATCGCGATGAGCGCGGGGTAGAGGAAACTGCGCACGGTCGTCGAGTAATGCAGCGCCGCGCCGCACAGAACACCGAGCGCGGTGCCGAGCGCGAACCCGGCAAGCGCCTCCTGCAACGTGACGAGGGTGTTGCTCGCGAAGTATTCGGGCCGTTCGATCAGCTCGGCGAAGGCCGAGACCGGCCCGACGAACAGGTATTCCGGCGGGGCGAGGATGCTCACCAGCAGCTGCCACACGACGAAGAGCCCGACGATCCCCGCGACCGCCTTCGCGCCGGCCGCGACCGAGTCCCGGCTGAACCTTTTCGGCCGGGGTGCCGACGGTTCGCCGAGCGCTGCCTCGGGCGAGGACCGGCGCAGGCCGTTCGAACCGACGTCACCGACGTCACTGATTTCAGGAGAGGCCATGGCGGGACCTCCCGTTCAAGGGCGCTCCGTGCGGGGGCAGCGCCGCGGCCACCGGCCGCCGGGGGTGTGAACGCCAACAGGTGCCTGCGGCGGGGAGCGGAGACGCGGCCGGGATCCGGCGCGACGGGGGTGACGGCGAGAGCCATCGTGGTGCCATTACGTCCTCACAACATTGGAAGGGTTGCCACTGGGCAGTCGCCGGCGTGGCCGGCGGGGGCCGGGACCTGGACGGGTGGACAGCCGCGCCACCGGATCACTGGTCAGTCGGCGCTGTCGACGGCGAGTGCGTCCCGACCGGGTTCACCGTCGAGTCGACGCCACACACCAAGCGGATTCTCGTCACGAATCCGGATCGTCACGGATCCGGATCTGTGGCGTCAGGCGATGGCGGCGCGTGACGCCTCGATGACACCGGCCAGCAGTTCACGCTCGGGATCATCCAGGTCGGTCAGCGGCGGCCGCACGGGACCGGCCGGCTGTCCGGTCAGATCCATGCCGGCCTTGACGATGCTCACCGCGTAGCCCGCCTTACGGTCACGAATCTCGGTGTAAGGCAGCACGACGGCGTCGAGCAGTCGACGTACCTTCATCCGGTCCCCGGCCCGCACCGCGTTGTAGAAAGTCAGGGCGAATTCAGGCAGGAAGTTGAAGATCGCCGAACTGTAGGTCGTGACACCCAACTCCAAGTACGGCAGGGCAAACGTTTCTGCCGTCGGCAGCCCGCCGATGTAGACCAAGCGGTCGCCGAGACGCGAGTGGATCCGCGTGATCTCCTCGAGGTCGCCGACACCGTCCTTGAAACCGATCAGATTCGGGCAGGTGTCGGCGAGCGTGGCCACTGTGTCCGATGTGTACACGGCATTCGCGCGGCTGTAAAGCACTACGCCCAGCGAAGTGGATTCGCAGACCGCGCGCACATGAGCGGCGAGGCCGTCCGCGGAGGCCTCGGTGAGGTAGGGCGGGAACAGCAGCAGGCCGTCGGCGCCGGCCGCCTCGGCGTCGCGGGCCGCCGCGACCGCTTGTGCGGTGCCGTGTCCGGCCGGGGCGAGGATCGGGGTACCCTCGGGCGCGCTGCCGACAGCGGCTCGGACCACGGCGCCGACTTCCGGCGGGGTAAGAGAAAAGAACTCTCCCGTCCCGCCGGCGGCGAACAGGCCGGCGATCTCGTACTGGCCCAGGCGGATGATGTTCTCCCGGTAGGCGGGTTCGTCGAACGCCAGGTCCCGCGTGAAATGGGTGACGGGAAACGACAGCAGCCCGGAGCCGAGGCGCTCGGCAAGCTCGGTCGGGGTAAAGGCGGGCATCAGCGTTTCCTCCTGGAGAACATGCAGGACAGCGACTGCGATGACCATAAGAATTAAAATGATGCCCGTCCAACACTTCTTTGGGATCGATTGATACCTATAATGGATCGATGTTTACGCTGAGTCAGCTGGAAAGCTTCGTCGCCGTCGCCGAGACACTGCACTACGGCCGCGCGGCGGAACGGCTGTCGATGACCCAGCCCCCGCTGTCCCGGCGGATCCAACTGCTGGAGCGCGAGCTCGACGTCGAGCTGTTCGACCGGGTCGGCCGGTCCGTCCGGCTCACCGCGGCCGGACGGGCGTTCCTGAGCGACGCCCGGCGCATCCTCGGGCTGTCCGAGCAGGCGGCGCTGTCGGTGCGCCGGGTGCCCGCGGGCGAGATCGGGACAGTGGCGCTCGGATTCACGGCGTCGTCGGCGCACTCGGTGCTCGACGCCATCGTCGGCGGCATTCACGCCCGTCTGCCGTGCGTCGACCTGGTGCTGCGCGAACGGGTGTCCGGGCGGCAGCTGGAGGAGCTGCACTCCGGGGAACTGGACCTGGGCCTCGTCCGCCCCCCGGTCCCCGGCACCGGTCTCGAACACCGACCGCTGCACCGGGAGACCTTGCTGGCCGCGATCCCGGCCGGGCACCCGCTGGCCGCGCCGGACCGGGTGCCGCACGTGCGCGACCTCGACGGCGAGCCGTTCGTCATGTACTCACCGGCCGAGGCCCGCTACTTCTACGAGGTGCTGATCGGCGTCTTCCGCGGCGCCGGGATCGTGCCCCGGTACGTACACCACGTCAGCCAGGTACACACGATCCTGGCGCTGGTGCGAGCCGGGCTGGGGCTCGCGCTGGTACCCCGGGCGGCCGAGTCGCTCGGGCTGGACGGCGTCGTGCTGCGCCCGGTGACCGGGGTCGAGGGCGAGCCGGTCGAACTCGTCGCCGCCTGGCGGGCGAACGACGACAACCCGGCCCTGCACGCCGTCCGGGACGTGGTGACCGGCCTGGCCGGCCAGTGGCGAAACCCGGAAGACCACCTGCCGTGCAGCCCCTGACCGGCGCGGGCGGGCCCCGTGCGCCCGTAAGCCGGGCACCGTGACCGACACACCGCCGGAGGACCGGACGGCCGGACCCGGTTTCCGGACTTCAGCCGTTGTGGGGCGGCTCTTTCGTCAGTTCGAAGCCTCTTCTTCACCGCGTCGGATGCCTTGGCCAGTGAGCCGGAGTCGAAGGGGGGCTGTGGGTCGTACTCGATCCGGCAGCGCGGCCGCAGCGGCCATGCCGCTCCCGAGGACAGTGCGCCGGGACACGGCGGCTGTTCGAGCGTGCTTGGGTTTGCTTGTCATAACCAGATAGTCGGCCGCGTCCCTGGGTCAGTTCCCGTACGCACCTGGCCGAGCAGGCGGGGAGGCCCCGCATCA
This sequence comes from Streptomyces hebeiensis, assembly GCF_052983195.1. Classification (NCBI taxonomy): domain Bacteria; kingdom Bacillati; phylum Actinomycetota; class Actinomycetes; order Kitasatosporales; family Streptomycetaceae; genus Streptomyces; species Streptomyces hebeiensis. The sequence continues at coordinate 3,266,247 of NZ_CM129812.1, read as the reverse complement.
GGCGCGGCCGAGGACGCAGAACTCGTTGCTCTGCGGGCCGGCCAGAACTGTCCACGGGAGGTCGCCCCGGCCCACATCGGGGGGCGTCGCGCCGGCCGCCCTATCGTTGGCTGATGCGTGCCCACCCCATTGACCGCCCAGCCGATCTCGACGTCGTCCGTGAGTCCTATGACCGCGTGGCCGACAACTACGCCCACATGGTGGTGACGACGGGAGTCGGCGACATCCGTACCCGTCCCTGGCTCAAGGCGTCGATCGACGCCTTCGCCGACACCGTGCGCGGGCTCGGGCCCGTCCTCGACGTCGGCTGCGGACCCGGAACGGTGACCGCCTACCTCGCCGAACGCGGACTCGACGTGTCCGGCGTCGATCTCTCTCCCCGCATGATCGAGAACGCGCGCCGTCTTCACCCGCACTGCCGCTTCGACGTCGCCTCCGCCTCCGACCTCGACCTCGGCGAAGCGTCCCTGGGCGGCGTGCTCGGGTGGTGGTCGCTGTTCAACCTCCCCCGTGACGTCCTCCCTCAGGTCCTCGCCCAGTTCGCACGCGCCCTGAAGCCGGGCGGACACTTCATCGCCGCGACACACGTCGGCGACGAGGACGTGGTGCGCACCGAGGCCTACGGAGGTGTACCCGTTCGCTGGACGACACACCAATGGCGGCCGGAACAACTCGTGGACCTGATCGAGCAGGCCGGCCTGCGCCCGGTCGCCGAACTCCGGCTCCCCGCGGACGAGCAGAGCGGGCCGGGCGTGGTCGTCATGGCCAAGCGGACCGGCTGAGAACCGGACGTCGGAAGCGGCACGGGGCGCCGTGCCGGGCGGGGACCCGCGCGGCGGCGGACCCGATGGCAACCGCCGGCATGCCCGAGGCGCTCTTGCCCCGCTCGGCGGGCGACGGTGACTGGCGGCGGCGACTGCCTGCGGTGACTGGCGGCGTAGTCGAGGACCGCGCACCAGAACCGGGCGAGGCCGCCGGGATCGGCGCAGTCGATGGCGAGTTCGGTGAACTTGCTGGTCATGCAAGGACCTCGCGGTCGAGTCACGAGACGCGCGGCAGCGCGAGCCAGTCCTGCCAGGTGATGTCGCGGCCCAGGAAACGGGGCTGCTGGAAGGGCCAGTCGGCGGCTATCCACCGCGGCACCAGCGCGTCGAGCGCGCGCTCGGCTTCGCTGCCGACGAGGTCGTCCACCACCCACCAGGAGACCTCGCCGTCGGAGCCGGTGCGCTCGGGCGGGTCGATGTAGACGCAGCCGAGGACCGCCGTCTCCTTCTCGTCCATCAGCACGTAGTTGAACGACTGGTGGGCGGCTATCTCCCTCTCGTGCCGCAGCAGGTCGACGCGGTCCTCCTCGTAGGTCATCGTCTCCTGGGGCCATCCCCAGGCCGGGCCGAAGATCTCCCACAGGCGCTCTCGGGAGCCCATCACCGCTGGGTAGTCGAGCGGGGTGTCCGCCTCCCGGATCGGCCGCAGATGAAGCGTGCTGTCGGACACGGGCACGGGCACGTGGACGGGGTGGACGAAGTCGTCAGGCAGCCAACTCATGAGGGCTGAGATTACAACTGGCCGGCGCGGGGTGTTACCGGCGGCCCGGGGAGTTCCAGGCGATCCGGGGTGTTCCGGGCGACGCGGGGCGTTCCGGGCGGTACGGGTGCTGCGGCTGCTGCGGACGCCCACCGCTCCATGCGCCCCGCGCCTGTCACCCCTCCTCCCGTACGATCCAGTCGCTGCCGCCCAGCGGGTAGTCGTAGCCGGGGCGGCCGACGTTGCCGCTGGTGCGGAACGGCGTGCCCTTGTTGTCGATGTGGAGGGTGCCTCGGCGGCTGCCGCTGGACCAGTCCAGGGTGAGGTCCCAGCGGACGTCGTGCGCCTTGGTGCGGGCGGTGACGTAGAAGACCTCCGGGTCCGACTCGCTGACCTTGTACGGGAAGTCGCGCTGGCCGTTCTTGACGGCGACCGTGGGGCTGCCGTTGTCCAGGTCGATGTCGAACGACCTGGTCTCGACGCCACCGCCGCAGCCGACGCCCATCGAGTAGTCGTTCCAGGCGAGCGGCGCGCCCTTCGCCACGACGCGTACGTGCAGCGCCTCCAGGACGACGGTGTCCGCGCCGGTGCCCTGGAGGGTGAGGGCGACCCTCTGTTCGCCCGAGGAGACCGCGCCGAGCGCGGCGGCCCAGCGCGGCGCGTCCTGCTCGCTCGCGGGCGGGCCGACCTGTTCGGGCTCGCTGTCGACCAGGAAGTGCTGGCTGCACGGGCTGTCGTAGACGTAGGGGCGGGTGCCGACGATGACGGGGACACCACCGGTGTCGCCGCCGCCCGTTGGCTCGGCCGGAGCGTCCTGCCCGCCGCCGTCCTGTGGAGCGCCGGAGCCGCCCTTACCGGGCCCGGTGGCGGAGGCGCTGGCCGATGCGGACGGCGTGCGGCTCGGTGCGCTCGGGGAGGGGGCGCCGGTCGGCTCCTTCGGCTCCTCGGCGTCGGCCGTGCCGCCGGCCGCGGGGGCTCCGGCCGCCTGCCCGTCCCGCGCGTCGTTGCCCGCGTGCGGAATCACGGTGAGCGCCACGGCTCCCAGCACGACGGCCGCCGCGGCGGAGGCGATCAGCGCGGTACGACGACGCCGTGGCCGCGCGGGCTCCCGCGCCACGTTGACGACGACCGGCTCAACCGGCTCGCCAGGTGTTCGAGGTGCCCCGGGCATTCCGGATACGTCCGGCTCACCAGGCCCGTCGTCCGCGCCGCGTTCGTCGGACGCCGCGCTCACCGGCTCCGCCGAATCCGCCGCCGAGCCGGCCTTCTGGGGTGAGTCCTCGGTGGTGTCGGCCGTAGGGGAATCAGCCGTAGGGAAATCCGTCGTAACGGGGCCCGGGGCGGAATCCGCGGTGGTGGAGTCCGGGGTCGTGGCGCCTTCGGCCGTGGCGTCCGCGGTCGTGGCGTCCGCCTCTGCCGCCGCCCGCGTCGCCGCGGCCTGCTCCGCTCTCTGTGCCCGTGCCGCGTCCGCCAGGATCCAGCGCCGGTGCAGTTCCACCAGCTCCTGCGGCGTCGCCCGGCAGACCCGCGCGAAGCGCTCCACCGGCGCGTACTCGTTCGGGACGGCCGTGCCGTTGCAGTAGCGGTGCAGCGTCGACGTGCTCATGTGCAGCCGCTTCGCCAGCGCCCCGTAGCTCAGTCCCGAGCGGTCCTTGAGTTCGCGCAACAGCGACGCGAACTCGTCCGTCCCCCTGGCTTCCACAGCCCCTGACACCCGTTCCTCTCGTCCCCCGCGTCCCATTCCCGCGTTCCAGGGGCACGGTATCTCCCCTGGTCAGAGCCTGTTTCGGCGTTCCAGCGTCCCCAACTGCCCGCCGAGCGTGGCGGCTGGGACGGATCACCCCACAAGCTTCAGTCATCCAAGCACCACACCGACCCGAACACCCAAGGGGGACTCCCGCATGTCCGGCATCCGTAACTCCCGTACCCGTACCGCCCGTACTTCCCGCACCCGTCTCGTGGGCGCCGCCGCGTCCGTCGTCCTCGCCGCGCTCTCCCTGACCGCGTGCAGCGAGGGAACGGGCATCAAGGACGCGGGCGCCGCGGCCCCGGCAGGCGCGTCAGTGAACGAGTCGCCCTCCAAGGACACGTCCGACAAGTCGGAGGAGTCCGCCTCCCAGGAAGCCATGGGCGGCGAATCCGCGTCGTCGGCCGACGAGCAGTCCGAGGGGACGGGTGGCTCGGAGGAGGCGGCGAACACCGCCGACACGAAGGCCCCGGCCTCCGCCGGCAAGAACGCTTCCGGCTCCTCCGCCACGCCGGTCACATGCGAGGGCTCCAACACCAAGACTGTCGCGTCCGTGCTGAAGCGCCCCCTGAACCACATGCTGCTCACCGTCACCAACACCGGCAGCAAGCCGTGCTTCCTCTACACCTACCCGGCGGTCGCCTTCGGCGAGGCCCAGTCGGTGCCGCCGGTCATGGAGGACACCAAGCCGCAGGCGGTCGTCACGCTCGAGCCGGGGCAGTCCGGATACGCCGCGGTGATCCTGTCCGCCGGCGACGGCAGCGGCTCGAACGGCCACACCGAGAACTCCCTGTCCGTCTACTTCCACGGCCGTTCCGGCAACGAGAGCGTCGGCAAGGGCGCCACCCCGGCGCTGCCCGCCGACGGTGTCTACATCGACGACTCGCTCCGGGTCACGTACTGGCAGCAGGAGATGGAGAACGCGCTCAGCTGACGACGGCCGTCGGGCCGACAGCGCGCCGTGGACCGGCCGGCGGACGACCGCCGGCCCCACGTGATCCTGCGGCAGGCAGAAACTAACGGGTGACGTGACCGGTGAAGGCGGCCCAGGTGGTGGGGGCGACGGTGAGCACCGGGCCCGTGGGGTTCTTGGAGTCCCGGACGTGGATGGCGGCGGGGTGGGCGGCGACCTCGAGGCACTGTCCGCCTTCGTCGCCGCTGTGGGTGGACTTGTGCCAGTGGTAGGCGACCTCGATGCAGGCGCCGCCCTCCTCGCTGCTGTAGCTGGACTTGAACCACTCCAGTGCGGTGTTCATAGCTCTCCTAGCAGCCGGTCCAACAGGGCCTTCGATTCTTCGGCGTTGAGGGCCTGCATTCGCAGCATCGCATATTTCTGAGCCAGGATGCTGACCTCATTCGGGTCTGAGACGATCTGGCTGCCTCGCTGGGTTTCGGTGTACCCGAGGTGCTGATGGTCGGGGGTTTCCAGCAGGATGAACGGGCCGGAGAGTGCGGCGTGTGACTGGCGGCCCAGTGGCATGACCTGAACGCTGATGCCAGGGAGATCCGCGCACGCGCGGAGATGTCGGAGCATCTCGTCGTACACCTCGTCGCCGCCCAGCCTGTCGAGGAGAATCGCTTCTGAGATGACGAAGCTGATCGTCGGGGGCACGTCCCGGAGCAGGATCTCCTGGCGTTGGAGTCGTGTGGCGACCTGCGTTTCGATCTCGTCCTTGCTGATGACGGGGACCTTGGAGCGGAAAACCGCGCGTGCGTAGTTCTTGGTCTGGAGCAGTCCGGGCAGGACCTGGTTCTCGAACCAGGACAGCGCAACGGCTTCACCTTCGAGGTCGATGTACTCCTCCGCCCACGCCGGGATCAGGTCCACCTCCGGCATGTTCTCCACCGCCGTCGCCAGCGCCTTCTTCGTCTCCAGCAGGCCGTCCAGCACCTCCGCCATGTCCGGTTTCAGCGGTCGTCGGCCCTGCTCGATGGAGGAGATCGTCTCCTCGTGCACGTTGATACGCTCGGCCAGTTGCGCCTGCGTGAACCCCGCCGCCTGCCGGAACACCGCCACCAACTGGCCGACCAGTTTCATCGCCGACGCGTTCTTGCGCCGCTGTCGTTTTCTGGGCTGCATGCCTGTTCAACTCCCCGCCCGTGCTCGTACGTTACGTGGCGCCGCCCGTACAGATTTCTTGTACGGATCCACGCACTGAAACAGCGTAATCACAGCCAGTGACAATCGCCTCGTGAACGAGACGATGCAGCACCATCTCCTGCGCGAGCGCTTCTACCGCCGCGAGCGCCAGTCCGTCCCCGCCGCCCGGGAGTTCGCCCGTGCCGCAGTCGCGGACTGGGGGCTCGGGGCACGGGTGGACGACGTACTGCTGTGTGTGAGCGAGCTGGCTACCAACGCGCTCGTGCACGGCGTGCCGCCCGGACGCGGGTATCTGCTCAGGCTGTGGTGGCGCGAGAGCGGGCCGTTGCGGGTGGAGGTGCACGACAGCGGTGGCGGGCAGCCGCGCCTGCGAGAGCCGGGCGGGGCGGCAGCCGGTTCGGGCGTGGCCGCCGACGCCGAATCCGGGCGGGGGCTGCTGCTCGTGGCGGCGGTCGCCGACGCGTGGGGCGTCGGTGAGCGTGACCCCGGGAAGATCGTGTGGTGCGAGTTCGCCCTCAAGGGCGCGCGAGCCACGTGAGCGCCGGGGCCGCCGCTCGGGCCGCGTTGTCAGAGGCGGCTGTTAGAACGTGTACGCAGAGTTGTCGGACACGGAGCCGCAGGAGCCCCACCTTGTCGTACGTGCAACATCAGCAGAACTTCTACGGACTCCCCGTAGTGACCGTTCCGCAGTACACCCCCGCCACGCTTCTCCCCGAGGCCGACTCCGTCGCCTGGCGCCTTGCGACCGGGCCGTACCCGACCGACGAGGACTACCACGACTATTGGAAGCGTTTCACCAGCACGGTGGAGCTGGAGAAGGTGCGGGCGCTGGTGTTCGGCTTCGGCGCGCACTACCTGCCCCACGAGGAACTCATCGACCTGAGTTCCCGGCTGACCGGCCTCGAGGCGCTCTTCCTCAACGACTTGGAAGACGACGAGAAGATGATCTCCTCGATCGAGGAGGGCGATCTCGGGCCGCTCCTGGAGGCGTTCCCCCATCTGCGGGAGCTCGTTGTCCGGGGCGGCGACGGGCTTGAGTTCCCCGTGTCGGGTCATGCGGGGCTGCGCTCTCTGCGCATCGAGTCCGGTGGGCTGCCGCCCGCCACGGCGGCGGACATCGCCGCCGCCGACCTGCCCTCCCTGGAGCGGCTGGAGCTGTGGCTGGGCGACGACTGGTACGGGGGCGGCACGACCGTCGAACAGCTCGCACCGCTCCTCGAGGGCGAAGGCAAGCCCGCCCTGCGGCACTTGGGGGTGCAGAACAGTCCCATCCAGGACGAGCTGGCCGCCGCCGTCGCCTCCGCCCCGGTCGTACCGCGACTGACCTCCCTGAGCCTGTCCATGGGCACGCTGTCGGACGAGGGGGCGGAGGCGCTGCTGCACGGGCAGCCACTCGTCCACCTCGAAGAACTCGACCTCTCGCACCACTACCTCAGCCACGACATGATGCTGCGGATATGGACGGCCCTGGAGCCCGCCGGCGTCCGGGTGAACCTCCTCGGGCGCCGCGAGCCGGAGCAGGAGGAGGACGACGAGGAGTGGGACGACGAGGAGGGGGACGACGAGGACGAGCGCAACGGCCGTTACATCGCGGTGTCCGAATGATCGCCGGTACCGCGCCCGGTTCCTCCCCCATGTCCGTCAGCCGCGCCGCCGAAAGGTTCCACGATGTATCTGTTTGACCCCCCGTTCGAGGACCAGGACGACCTCCGGATCACCAGTTACCGCCTGAAGGGCGAGGCCCCCTGGCTGGCCCCCGACAGGACGGTGGCGTACGGACACGTCCTGCTCGCCGCCGGCACGATGGGGTGGAGCGCGGACGCCGTCGTCTCGCGGCTGACCGAGCTCGGGTACGGGCAGATCGAGCGGCCCGACGGTCCGCTGCCCGCCACCGTCGACCGCGCCGACGCCCTGCTGGTCAACACGGAGGGCAAGGACGACCAGTTCCGCTGGCTCGGTGTCGAGGCGCGCGTGCGGCTGCGGTACGTACTCGCGGCGGCGGGGCGCACGAACCAGGGCCCCGCCGAAGTCGCCCGGCGGATGGCAGCGCTCGGCTACGAGGTCCCGGCGGACCGTCCGCTGCCCGAGACCCCGGAACCCCGGGACATCGTCCTGATCCGCACCGACCGCAAGGGGGACGGAAAGTGGCTGGACTGGGACGACGAGGTGCCCCTGTCGCTGATACACACAGCGGCGCGGGAGCTGCGGATGAAGCCGCACGAGGTCGCCGGCCGGCTGACCGGACTCGGCTTCGAGCCGCCCGCCACGCCTCGGCCCGAGGACGGGCCGAGCCGTCCGACCGGAGTGTCCCCGTCCGAGCCCCTGGACGAGGACGACCTGCTCATCCTCAGCCAGGAACTCGACGGCCGGGAGCCCTGGCTGTATCCGGGCAGTTACGTGAAGGTGCCGCTGCCGCACGTCCTGCGCGCGTCGCTCGCCACGGGGCGGAGTCCCGCGGACATCGCCGCGAGACTGGCCGAACTGGGGCGTTTTGTGCATGAGAACGCGAAGGTGCCCGAGGCCGCGGACCCGGCGGACATCCGGCTGCTGACGGCGGTCGACCGCTCGCTCCAGGACGGCGTCCACCTCGAACACGTTCTGCGCGGCGCCAGTCTGACGGGGCGGAGTCCGGCGGATGTCGCGGCGCGGCTGACCGAACTCGGCTACCGGCTGCCGGACGAGGTCGAGTACCCGGAGGTGCGTGCGGCGCTGCGCGGCTGAGGTCCGGCCGCCGCTCGTCGGGGCCGGGGAGGCACGGGTCCCGGCCCGTCGGCCGGTTCCGCCTCCCGGGCCGGCCTCTCGACGACGCCGGCCCGGGAGTTCGCTTCGCTCACTTCTCCGCCCCCGGTGACGCCGCCGCCACGTTGGTTGTGCGTCTGGACGGTGGCGGACGGTGTCTCTTGCGTGTGCGGTTGCGTTACCGCGTACCGGGGGCGCGAAAACGCACGGAGGCCGTGCGGCGGCGCGTTACAGCCGCTCGGGGGAGCGGATGCCCAGGAGGGCCAGGCCCTGGTGGAGCGTGCGGGCCGTGACGTCGCACAGGAAGAGGCGGTTCTCCACCTGCTCGGCCGTCTCGGCCTTCAGGACCGGGCACTGGTCGTAGAAGGTCGTGAAGTGCGAGGCGAGCTGGTAGAGGTACGCGGCCAGCTTGTGCGGTTCGTACGCCGCCGCCACCTCCGCCAGGACCTCGCCGAACTGGTCGACGTGCAGGCCCAGCGCCCGCTCGGCCGGGGCCAGGGGCAGCTCCGGGTGGGCGGCGGGGCGGGTGTCGCCCGCCTTGCGGAGGATCGACTTGATCCGGGCGTACGCGTACTGGAGGTAGACGGACGTGTCGCCGTTCAGCGAGACCATCTGGTCCAGGTCGAACTTGTAGTCCCGGACCGCCGAGGTCGACAGGTCCGCGTACTTCACGGCGCCGATGCCGACGTACCGGCCGTTCTCGGCGATCTCCGGCTCGGCCAGCCCGGCCTTCTCCGCCTTCTCCCGTACGACCGCGGTCGCCCGGTCGACGGCCTCGTCCAGCAGGTCCTGCAGCCGTACCGTCTCGCCCTCACGGGTCTTGAACGGCTTGCCGTCCTTGCCGAGGACGGTGCCGAACGCCAGCTGGACGGCCTTGACGCCGTCGTTCAGCCAGCCGGCCCGGCGGGCCGTCTCGAAGACCATCTTGAAGTGCAGGGACTGCCGGGCGTCCACCACGTACAGCAGCGTCGTCGCGTCCAGGTTCGTCACCCGGTCGCGGATGGCGGAGAGGTCCGTGGCCGCGTAGCCGTAGCCGCCGTTGCTCTTCTTGACGATCAGCGGGACCTGGTTGCCGTCCGGACCCTTCACGTCCTCGAAGAAGACACAGAGCGCGCCCTCGGAGCGGACGGCGACGCCCGACTCCTCCAGCAGCCGGCAGGTCTCCTCCAGCATGTCGTTGTAGCCGGACTCGCCGACGATGTCGGGGTCGTGGATCTCCATGTCCAGCTTGTCGAAGACCGAGTAGAAGTAGATCTTCGACTCGTCCACGAACCGCTGCCACAGGGCCAGGGTCTCCGGCTCGCCGGCCTGGAGGGCCACGACCCGGTCCCGCGAGCGCGCCTTGAACTCCTCGTCGGAGTCGAAGAGCACCCGGGAGGCCTTGTAGAGGCGGTTCAGGTTGGACATGGCCTCCTCGCCGGAGGTCTCCGCGTCCGCGCCGGTGCCAGTGCCCGTTTCCGACTCCGGGTCCGCGCCCGGCCGGGAGCCGCCGGCGGCCTGGTGGTCCAGCTCGTGCGGGTGCTCGATCAGGTACTGGATGAGCATCCCGAACTGGGTGCCCCAGTCGCCGATGTGGTGGCGCCGGATCACCTTCTCGCCGGTGAACTCCAGGATCTCGACCATGGCCGCGCCGATCACGGCGGACCGCAGGTGCCCGACGTGCATCTCCTTCGCGACGTTCGGCTGGGCGTAGTCGATCACGGTCGTGCCCGCCCGCTCCGCGTGCGGGACGCCGAGCCGGGCGTCGGCGGCGCGGGCCGCGAGGGTCTCGATGATCGCCCGGTCGCCGACCGTGATGTTCAGGAAGCCGGGGCCGGAGACCTCGACCTCCTGGATCACGTCCTCGGTGGGGATCGCGGCGACGACCTTGGCGGCCAGCTCGCGCGGGTTGCCCTTGAGCTTCTTCGCGAGGGCCAGGATGCCGTTGGCCTGGAAGTCGGCCCGGTCGCTGCGTCGCAGCAGCGGATCGGCGGAACCGGCCTCCGGCAGGGCTGCCGAGAGGGCGTCCGCGATGCGCTGATCGACGGTCGATGCGAGTGAGGGGACCGAGGCCATGGCCGGCTGCCGTTCCTGTTGGGTGCGGGGAAAGTTCCGTCCAGTATCCCATGGGGGCGCAATCCGTTTTCGCGCTGTCGGGGGGACCTGGGAGAATGGTGGGGCCCATCAACGCCGGCGTCTTCGCCAGGTCCGCGCCAGGTGTTCGCCAGCACCTTCCGGAGCACACTCCGGAGCACCTTCCGAAGCGCCTTCCGGCGTATCCGGCGTACGAGAAAGAAGAAGGACGTGCCGACCGTGGCTCAGAGCACCGAGACCGACTGGGTCTCCCGTTTCGCGGACGATGTCATCGCCGAGTCGGAGCGACGTGCCCCTGGCAAACCGGTTGTGGTCGCGTCCGGGCTGTCCCCCTCGGGCCCGATCCACCTGGGGAACCTGCGCGAGGTCATGACCCCGCACCTGGTCGCGGACGAGATCCGCCGCCGGGGGTACGAGGTCAGGCACCTGATCTCCTGGGACGACTACGACCGGTACCGGAAGGTGCCCGCGGGCGTTCCCGGTACGGACGCGTCGTGGGCCGAGCACATCGGCAAGCCGCTGACGTCCGTGCCCGCGCCCGAGGGGTCCCCGCATCCGAACTGGGCCGAGCACTTCAAGGCGGCCATGACCGCGTCGCTGGCCGAGCTGGGCGTCGAGTACGACGGGATCAGCCAGACCGAGCAGTACACGTCGGGCGCGTACCGCGAGCAGATCCTGCACGCGATGAAGCACCGGGCGCGGATCGACGCGATCCTCGACCGGTACCGGACGAAGGACAAGGCGAGCGGCGACCAGACCGGCGGCGGCAAGGCCAAGGGCCCGGGTACGGGTACGGCCAAGGGCGCGGGCGCGGCGCAGGGCGCCGCGCGGCAGAAGAAGGCGGACGAGGCCGAGCTGGAGGCCGCCGAGGGCTCCGGCGCGGCCGGCGAGGACGACGGCAGCGGCGGCTCGGCGGGCTACTTCCCGTACAAGCCGTACTGCGGCGGTTGCGGCAAGGACCTGACCACGGTCACGGCGTACGACGACGAGACCACCGAGATGTCGTACACGTGCACGAGCTGCGGCTTCGGTGAAACGGTCCGGCTCAGCGAGTTCAACCGCGGGAAGCTGGTCTGGAAGGTCGACTGGCCGATGCGCTGGGCGTACGAGGGCGTGATCTTCGAGCCGTCCGGCGTGGACCACTCCTCGCCGGGGTCGTCGTTCGTCGTCGGCGGGCAGATCGTGCGCGAGGTCTTCGACGGCGTGCAGCCGATCGGCCCGATGTACGCGTTCGTCGGCATCTCCGGCATGGCGAAGATGTCGTCCAGCAAGGGCGGGGTGCCCACCCCGGCCGACGCGTTGAAGATCATGGAGGCGCCGCTGCTGCGCTGGCTGTACGCGCGCCGCCGGCCCAACCAGTCGTTCAAGATCGCCTTCGACCAGGAGATCCAGCGGCTGTACGACGAGTGGGACGCGCTGGCGCGGAAGGTCGCCGACGGCTCCGTGCTGCCGGCCGACGCCGCCGCGTACACGCGGGCCACGAGCACGGCCGCCGGGCCGCTGCCGGCGACGCCGCGCCCGTTGCCGTACCGGACCCTGGCCTCGGTCGTGGACATCACGGCCGGCGCCGAGGAGCAGACGCTCAGGATCCTGAGCGAGCTGGAGCCGGAGTCCCCGCTGGCCTCGCTGGACGAGGCGCGGCCCCGGCTGGACCGCGCGGAGAACTGGATCACCACGCAGGTGCCGGCGGAGGCGCGCACGATCGTGCGCGCGGAGCCGGACCGGGAGCTGCTGGGCTCGCTGGACGAGGAGGGGCGGGAGTCGCTGCGGCTGCTGCTCAAGGACCTGGACAGCCACTGGTCGCTGGACGGTCTGACCACGCTCGTGTACGGCGTGCCGAAGATGATGGCGGGGCTGGCGGCGGACGCCAAGCCGACGCCGGAGCTGAAGGCCGCGCAGAGGTCGTTCTTCGTGCTGCTGTACCGCCTGCTGGTGGGGCGGGACACGGGGCCGCGGCTGCCCACGCTGCTGCTGGCGGTGGGCGCGGACCGGGTGCGCCGGCTGCTGGGGGCGTAGGGCCGTTCGATCCGTACCCGGGGCGCCCTCGGATGCCCCGGGCCCGCGAGGCCGTGCGTCACTTCGGTTCAGAAGGAGTTGCTCGAGTCGCCCAGTGCGGCGGCGACGGCGGCGAGGTAGTGGTCCACCGGGCCGAAGGAGAGCAGCCCGCTGCCGGCGCCCGCGAGTTCGCCGGAGGCCGGCAGCAGGCGGGCGTGGACCCGTTCCAGCGCGGTCCGGTCACCGGTCGCGAGTGCGGCGACGGCCTCCAGGCAGCAGCACGCCTCGTACATCAGGTCGGGTGCCGGCTCCGCCAGGGTGGCCAGCGCGTCCCGCGCGTCGCCCCGGCGGCCGGCCGCCGCGAGCGCGAGGGTCTCGGCCCAGGGCCGGAAGGGGCCCCAGTCCTCCGTCAGGTCGATCGTCGGGCCGAGGGCGGTGACGGAGCCGTAGCCGGAGCTGGTGGCGGCGGGCGTGGGTGCGGGCGCGGGGGCGGGGGTGGGCGTAGGGCCGGCGTCCGCCGGTGTGCCGTACGGCGGACGCGCGTCCGGGAGACGTGCGTCGGGGAGACGTGCGTCGGGGAGACGGACGGACGAGAGACGTGCGTACTGGGCACATGCCGACGGCAGGCGCAGGCTCAGCAGTGCGAGCGGCAGGAGGCCCTGGCGCAGGCCCGGCATGCCGGCGCCGTCCAGCCGGGCGTCGGCGGCGCGGTAGGCCGCCTCGGCCCGTGCCCGGTCCCCGGAAGCGGACAGCCGCAGCGCCGCGTACCACTGCGTGAAGACGCCCACCAGCGGCAGTTCGTGCCGGGCGGCCAGGCGGTCCGCGGCGGCGGCGTGGACATCGGCCGCCGGGAAGTCGCCCAGTGCGGAGCGCGCCTGTAGCCGGACGAGGTGGCCCAGCACCTCGAAGGTGGTCAGGCCGTGCCGGGCCGCGAGCGCCACCAGTTCCGCGCCGATTCCGTCCCGCCGGGGGGCCAGGCCGGCCCGGGTGCAGGACTGCATGAACACGCCGTTGAGGGCGAACGCGAGCAGCGCCGGGTCGTCCAGGCGGCGGGCGATCTCCTCCGCCCGGCGGGCGGCCTCGGGGCCGCGCGGCGACCGGCTGCCGCGCGTCTCCACGGCGATGGTGGCGAGCAGGCGGCAGCGCGCCGCGTCGTGGGAGCCGCCCGGCAGGGCGGCGAGGGTGCGCTCGGCGGCGGCGACGATGTGCCGGGCCAGTTCCGGGTCGTCGCCACGGGTCCAGAGGGCGGGGACGTCGAAGGCGCCGATCACGCGGGCGGTCAGCTCCGCGTCGCCGAACTCCTCGGCGGCGGCGATCGCGGCCGGACGGTGCCGCCGGGCCGCCTCCAGCCCGCCGCCGCCCGTCACCGCGAGATCGCGTACGAGACCGGCGGTGGTCTCCAGCCGGGCGCGGGCGCCGACGGCGACGGTGCGGTCGTAGGCGGCGGCGGCCTCGTTCCACAGGTCCGCGGTGCGTGTGGCGGGGTCGGTCGGGCGCGCGGCGGTGTCTGAGGTGCGCGCGGCGGGGTCGGGGGTGTGGGCGGTGTGGTCGGTCGGGCGTGTGGCCGGGGCGGCGGTGCCCGCGGTCGGGCCGGGGGCCGGGCCGGGGAGGTGGTCCAGGCCCGGGTCCTGGGCGAGGATGTCCGCCTCCAGTCGGCGCAGGCGGGGCCCGGGGTCCAGGCCGAGCTGCCGGCCCAGGATGGCGCGGGCACGGCGCAGTACGGCCAGGGCGTCCCCCTGGCGGCCCGCCCGGTACAGGGCCAGCGCCAGCAGCCGCCAGCCGTCCTCGCGCCACGGGTGGTCGGCCAGATGCGCGTCCAGGTCCGGGACCGCCTCGGCGGCCAGGCCCAGGGCCAGCCGGGCCTCGGCCAGCCGCTCGACGGCCTGGAGCCGCAGTTCGGCGAGGCGGGAACGTTCGCCCCGGACCCAGTGGTCGTCGGGGATGCCGGCGTACGCGGGCCCCCGCCACCACTCCAGCGCCTCCTCCAGCCGGGCGGGCACGCTGTCGACCGGCACTCCGTCGGCCGGCACCCCGTCGGCCGAGAGCGGTTTCGCGGCCTCGGCGAGTGCCGCTTCGAAGCGCCAGGCGTCCACCGCGTCCGGCCGCGCGCGCAGCGCGTACCCGGGCCCCTCGGTGACCAGCAGACGGGCGCGGGCACGGGGCGCGCGGCCGGGCTCCAGAGCGCGGCGGAGATCGGCGACGAACGTCTGTACGGCGCCCACGGCGCCCGGCGGCGGATCGGCCCACAGGTCCTCGACCAGGCGGCCGACCGGGACGATCCGGCGACGGGCCACGATCAGCCGGGCCAGCACGGCGCGGTGCCGTGGGCCCTTCAGCGCGAGCGGGCCGGCGGGGCCCTCGGCGACCACGGGGCCGAGGACGCCGAACACGACCTGTTCCATTTCCACCTCTCGGTTGCGCGCTGACCGGGTGCTGATTCGCGTCCGCCAGGCTCGACACGTCCGTCACCCGACTCGACACGTCCGTCACCCGGAGACAAGGAATCCACCATGACACCGGCCTCTGCCCCGGCCTCTGCCCCGGCCCCGACCCCGGTCATTCCGGGCTTCGAATACCGGCGTGTGGCCGTCACCGACGACGTCTCGCTCAACGTCGCCGTCGCCGGCTCAGGCACTCCCATTGTGCTGCTGCACGGCTTTCCGCAGACCCACCTGATGTGGCGCCACGTCGCCGCCGATCTCGCGGCCGACCACACCGTCATCTGCCCCGACCTGCGGGGGTACGGTGCCAGCGACAAGCCCGCCGACACCGACGGCACGGCCTACACCAAGCGGACCATGGCCGCCGACATCGTCGCCCTCGCCCGCGCGCTGGGCCACGAGCGCTTCGCGCTGGCCGGGCACGACCGCGGGGCCCTGGTGGCCATCCGCGCCGGCCTGGACCATCCGGACGCGGTCAGCCACCTCGCGTCGCTGGACGTCCTGCCCACGCTGGACATGTGGGACGTCATGCGCGGCACGGCCGGAGCCGTCGGCTTCCACCTCTATCTGATGGCGCAGCCCCCCGGGCTGCCCGAGCGGATGATCGGCGCCGCCCCGGACGCGTTCTTCGGCCACTTCCTGGACCTGTGGGCGCTGAGCGGCGACGCGATCCCGCCGGAGGTGCGGGCGGCGTACCTGCGGGCGTCCCGCGAGGCCGTGGTCTCCATCGTGGCCGACTACCGGGCCTCCGCGGGCCCGGACGTCGTCCACGACCAGGCCGACCGCGACGCGGGCAACCTGCTGCGCATGCCGGTGACCGTGCTCCAGCAGGACTGGGGCTCGGCGCTGGGCTTCGACGCGGTCGGCCGGTGGCGGGCCTGGGCGCCGGACCTGGAGCACACGACGGTCTCCTGCGGACACTTCATGGCCGAGGAAGCGCCCGCCGAGGTCGTCAAGGCCCTCCGGGCGCTGATCGCACGCTGAGCGGGGGCGTCGCCTCCCCGTTATGGTTTTCGTGGTCCTGCAAGAGGGCCGCTGGCCTCCGGGCCCGGCATGATGACCGCATGATCGGCAAACGGATCACCCATCGCACGGCGGACGGCGTCCGCGTACCCGGCACCTGGCGGCACGCCTTCATCAACAACGGCGGCCATTTCTTCCTCACCGACCTGTTCATCTTCGCGGACGCGCTCGTCGACTGCTGGGGCCTCGTCACCCTCGAGGAATTCGAGGAGAAGCTGCGCTGCGGCTGGGTCGCCACCTCCTTTCCCGAGGGGGCCCACGCGTCCGCTCACGAGCTGGCCGCGTGGAAATTCCAGGAGGCGCGGTCCTGGCACACCCCGGAACTGTTGCTCGCCGAGGTACGGGACACCATCGACCAGCTCAACGGCCGCCCCGACTCGACGGATCGCTGCCTCGACGCCGTGGACGTGTTCCTCGCCGACCGTACCGAGTCGAACCGCGCCGCCGCCCGTGCCGCCTACCTCGCCATTCCGGAGACCCAACGCCCTTACGCGCTGGGCGACATGGACAGGAAGGACCAGCCGCTCCAAGCACTGCTGGCCGGGCCGGGCGGAGTGATGGAGAGCTGGTCCGACGAGCCGCTCAGCCAGGAGGCGTACGACGAGGCCGTCGAGTACTTCGAGGAGCGGGACGGGCTGATCGCCGAAGGGGCCTCGCGGGTGCCGGCGGACGGGCCGGAGGGTTCCTTCGCGCCGTCGGTCCACCTCTACCAGACGTTCTCGCGGCGGGCGGTGGAGGACCCGGGGCCGGCCGGTCTGCGTGACGACTATCCCGCGCCCGTCGACGTCGACGGGGTCACCTACCCCTCCGTCGCCCATGCCTACTGGTCCCTCTCGGCGGCGGAACCCGGGGCGAGGGCCGCGATCGCGGCAGCGGAATCCTCGTACGCGGCTCGCGCACTCGCCGCCGACGCCGTACGCCGCGACGGCTGGGAGCAGGCCCGCACCGCGGTCATGACACGGCTCCTGCGCGCCAAGTACGCCCAGCACCCGGCCCTGGCGGAGATCCTTCTGGCGACCGGCGACGCGACCCTGGTCTACGACGACGCCGGCTCCGGCTTCTGGGGCGACAACGGCGGGCGCGGTCGGAACTGGTCCGGCCGCCTCCTCGAACTCGTACGCTCCGAACTCCATGCCCTGCGGGCCGGCATTTGACCCGTCGTTCCTCTTCATCGGCCGCAATGTGTGAATCCCTATTCCCTGATTGCCGCAGGGAGGTCAGCGGCGGGATATTTGAGATTTTTTGTCACTGAGCCGCAGTCAGGCGCTGCCGACGAGTACTTCTTTGTGGTAACCGGAGAATAACCATGGTCGACATGGGTAAAAGAAGGTTACGGAAGGAAGTGATGCTTCGTGGACGAGAAGATTCGCAGGTTCGCGTTCTGCGCGTGCATCCTCGGCGGTATTGTGGGTGCTCTGCTCGGAGCGGCCTCCGCCGGCCATCTGGTCAGCACCGCATTCGGAGGCGTGCTGGGCGCGGCACTGAGTCTCGCGGCCGTCGCCTACTGGAGCGAGCACGGCGGCGCGCGGCAGCACCCGAGGAGGCGTGCGGCGCGGCTGGACCGCATTCCCCGTCAGCACACCGCGGGCGGCTCGCACTCCTCCCACCGCTGAGCGGCCGACGGCGGGCCCTCGACCGACAGCCGGCTGTCCGCCGGCTGTCGGTTCGACTGTGCACCCCGCCCCCTCCTGACCAGCCGTCATCATCCCGAGACCGAGGGCATCGGCCACCGTTGTGGTGGCCGATGCCGACGGGTCAGGCGATCTGCTCGGAGTCGACTTCCGACTGGTAGCGGTAGCGGAACTCCTTCATGTACGGCCGCAGTACACCCTCGCTCAGCGGGCCGTCGTTGTTGCCCTTCACGCCGTAGAGGTCCATCAGATACAGGGCGAACTTCCGTGAGTTGGGGAAGTCGCCGTGCTGGACGACGTACGCCCGGAAGGCGTCGAAGTACGCGTCGTCGCTGGAGATGCCGTCAGGCAGGGTGAGGATGGGCAGTTCCTCGGGCTCTTCCGAAGCCGGAACGGGGGCCGAAGGCTGTGGCCCGCCCCCGGACTGACTCTCCGCCGGTTCCTGCCCCTGCCCCTGTCCCTGTCCCTGTGTCTGTCCCTGCGCCTGGGGCTGAGGCTGCGTCTGCTCCTGCGCCGGGTACGGGCTCTCCGTGCGCTGGCCGGGAACCATGCCGCCGAGCGGGCGGCTGCGGCCCGGGCCCGACGGGATCATCACCGGCGTGGGCTCCAGGCCCTCGACGTACGTGGGGTTGTACGCGCCCTCGTAGGCGGTCGCCGGCACCTGCGGAGCCGCGAACCACGGACTGACCTGGGCTTCCGGCCCGGCCCCGGCCCCGGCCCCGGGCAAGGATCGGTCGTGGGGCGCCTGCGCCTCGTCCCGCTGGGGCCCTTCCGGGCCCGGAGCCTGCTGCCCGTCCGGTTGCTCCTGTGGTGACTGCGGCGACTGGGGCTGCTTCTGGTACGGGGACTGCGGCTGTTCCCGCGGCTCCGGCCGCTCCTGCTGCGACGGGGACGGCGACGGCTGCCCCTCCAGCGCCTGTTCCTGCCGCTGCCGCTCCCTGCCGCGCTGCACCAGCTCCGCGTACCGGCTCTCGGCCGCCGCCTTCTCCTCCCGCGCCTGCGTGAGTTCGGCCACCGGCGGCGCGGGCGGCAGCAGCACCGGTTCGATGCCGGCCGCGGCCAGCCCCGACGGTGCGGTGTCGGCGAGCGGCACGCCGTACTTCGCGAGCCGCAGCGGCATCAACGCCTCCACCGGTGCCTTGCGGCGCCAGTTGCGGCCGAAACGGGCCTGGAGGCGCGACTGGTAGATCAGACGGTCCTGTTCCAGCTTGATGACCTGTTCGTACGACCGCAGCTCCCACAGCTTCATCCGGCGCCACAGCTTGAACGTGGGGACCGGCGACAGCAGCCAGCGCGTGAGCCGTACGCCCTCCATGTGCTTGTCGGCCGTGATGTCCGCGATCCGGCCGACCGCGTGCCGCGCCGCCTCGACGGAGACGATGAAGAGGATCGGGATCACGGCGTGCATGCCGACGCCCAGCGGATCGGGCCAGGCCGCCGCGCCGTTGAAGGCGATGGTGGCCGCCGTCAGCAGCCAGGCCGACTGACGCAGCAGCGGGAAGGGGATGCGCAGCCAGGTCAGCAGGAGGTCGAGCGCGAGCAGGACGCAGATGCCCGCGTCGATGCCGATCGGGAAGACCAGGGAGAAGTTCCCGAAGCCCTTGGCCTCGGCCAGTTCGCGCACGGCGGCGTACGAGCCCGCGAAACCGATCGCGGCGATGATCACCGCACCGAAGATCACCACCCCGATCAATATGCGGTGCGTGCGTGTCAGTTGCATCGCGGCCACCCGCGATCCCCTCCCGTACTCGACCCCGTTGAACGCCGTTCGCCGGCTCTGAGCCCGGACACCCGGCGGCCACAGCGTGGCACATGTGTACGCATGAGGATGGCAGCGGGGAGTGGAGCCCGGTCCTCCGGTGAGGACCGGGCTCCGTTCAAAAGGTGCCAAAAGGCGCTAATGATGGCGGTGTCCTGGCTGCCGTGGTCGCGCGGGCGGCGGATCCCGCCTCGCGCGGCGTGCCGGCCCGCCGGTTGCCGCCTACGAGCCGGCCCTACGAGTCCTACGAGCCCTACGAGCCCTACGATTCCTTCGCGTCCTTGGAGAAGTCGTTCGTCGTGCCGTCCTCGGAAGCGCCCTTGGAGGCGGACGCCGACGGGCCGCTGCCACCGGCGCCGCTGCCGCCGCCGTCGCTCGTGGCCGCCGTCACGGCCTCCTTCGCCGCCTTCACCGCTTCCTTCGAGAGGTCGCCCACGCTCGGGTCCTTCGCGCCCGCGTAACCCGTGCCGTTGTACGTGAAGGTCATGACGATGTTCTCCGCGCGGGCCACGACCGTGGCGTAGGAGAAGTTCTCGCCGCTCTTCTTGAGGGTGTACGTGATCAGCGTCCCCTCGTTGCCGAGGCCGCTCGCCGGCTCCGCCTTGACGTCCTTGGCGCCCTCGGTGCCCTTCGCCCCGTCGACGGCCTTCTTGTAGTAGTCGCCCGCGCGAGAGGCGCCGGGGCCCAGGGCCGCGTCCGAGTCGTACCGTACGAGGGAGATGTCGAGCCAGCGGTACTGCGACCCGTCGACCCCCTTGTCGTCCAGGCCGTTCCAGGAGCAGCTCGCGCGGCTGTCGGTGTCGGAGGACTTGCCCGCCGTACCGCCCTTGGACTTCGCCTCGGGGACCAGTGAGCGGACGGTCTTGGAGGCGAGCGTCTTGCATGCGTCGGGCAGGCCGCTGTACTTGGCCGGCGCGACCGTCGGGGACGCCTTGACGCTGGGGGCGGCCGGCGCTTCCGCGTCGTCCTTGCTGTCGGAGTCGGACGAGCAACCGGCGACGACGAGCATCACCGGGACGACTGCGCAGGCGAGTATGCGGGTGAGTCGCGTGGCTGATCGGTGCATGGTTCCCTCGGTGAGTCTTGTCGTACGGTCCGATCGGCCACGGTAACCGCAGCGCGCGGTCCGCGGGCCCGGTCGCCGGACTCCGTGCGGCAGGTCAGGGCGGCCCGCTGAGCCGCGGCCGGACGCTACTCGTCGAGCTGATCGGCGAGCGTACGGGCCAGGTTCCGCGCCTTTTCCTGGAGTTCTTCACTGTCCGGGACCCCGGTCGTACGGGCGGGCTGCTCGGTGTACCGGACGGTCACGATCACGTTGGATGTGCGGAATACCACGCTGACGGTCCGGTTCCTGGCGGCGGAACCGGGGCGCGCGAGCACGTCGTCCAGGAAGGCGGAGTCGCCGAGACCCTCCAGGCGGCGGGGCTGGAGGTCCTCGGGGGTGGCGGGAGCGCCGGGGGAGCTGGAGGGCGAGGGGGAACCGCTCTGGGGTGTTGTGCCCGGTTTCGCGTCTTGGCCTGTGTCCTGCGGTTCGTCCCGCTCCGCTCCCTGTGTGCCGTTCTGTGCCGTTTTCCCTGCTGGGTCCTGGTTCGATCCGCCCTCGTCCGGGCTGTTCTGGTTCGAGCCGTTCCGGCCCGGCTCGTTCTGGTCTTCGGAGGGGGCGTCGTCGCCCGGGGTGGCGCCGGGGTCCGGCGAGTCCGAGGGGGTGATGGCCGGCAGGTCGGCCGCGGCCTCCTTCTCCCCGTACACCTCCTGTGCCCGGTCGTCGTCGCTCACGGTCGGGTCGTACGAGACCACGCGCTCGACGTCGATCGCCAGTTGGTGCGACGCCTCGGGCGAGTCGGCCTTCCAGTCGCAGCCGACGCGGCGGTCGGTGTCGTACGTCACGGCGGCCGTGCCCGCGTACACCTTCTCCCGCTGCTCCTCCGGCAGTGACGCGGCGCCGGGCAGGAGACTTTCGAGCGTGGCCCGCGGTACGGAGCCGCACGGCTCGCGCAGGGTGCGGTACTTGCCCGGCTGCGCGGTCGTGGTGCTGCTGGAGGTACCGGGCTTGGCGTCGGCGGCCGAGCCGTCGCCGCCGCTGCCGCCCGAGCAGCCGGCGACGGCCGCCACGAGGAGCGCCGCCAGGCCGGGTACGTACGCGCTCGCCTTTCGGTGCACGGTCCCGGGCTCCCTTCTGTGCCGGTGAAATCCGCTTGCCGCCGGACGACGGTCGATGGAGACAATGTCTACCGCACGCGAAGCCGTTGATGCTGGTCGGCCGTCTCTTTTGGTGGCCCTGACTCCGGTTTTTGCGCTATCCGGCTTTTCGGGGGAATTGAGGAATCATGTCGTACGTGGAGATGCCGGGCGCGAAGGTCCCGATCCGGATGTGGACGGATCCCGCGACCGTCGAGGACGTCGCCATGCAGCAGCTGCGGAACGTCGCCACGCTGCCGTGGATCAAGGGTCTGGCCGTGATGCCGGACGTGCACTACGGCAAGGGCGCGACGGTCGGTTCGGTGATCGCCATGCACGGGGCGGTCTGCCCGGCGGCGGTGGGCGTGGACATCGGCTGCGGCATGTCGGCGGTGAAGACGTCCCTGACGGCGAACGACCTGCCGGGCGACCTGTCCCGCCTGCGCTCCAAGATCGAGCAGGCGATTCCGGTGGGCCGTGGCATGCACGACGCCGCGGTGGACCCGGGCCGGCTGCACGGATTCCCGACGGCGAGGTGGGACGACTTCTGGAAGCGGTTCGACGGGGTCGCAGACTCGGTCAAGTTCCGTCAGGAACGCGCCATAAAGCAGATGGGAACGCTCGGATCCGGAAATCATTTCATTGAGTTCTGTCTCGATGAGTCAGGTTCTGTCTGGCTGATGCTGCACTCCGGGTCGCGCAACATCGGCAAGGAACTGGCCGACCACCACATCGGCGAGGCGCGGAAACTGCCGCACAACCAGGGCCTGGTGGACCGGGATCTGGCCGTGTTCATCGCGGACACCCCGCAGATGGCGGCCTACCGCAACGACCTCTTCTGGGCGCAGGAGTACGCGAAGTACAACCGGGCGATCATGATGGGACTCTTCCAGGACGTGGTCCGCAAGGAGTTCAAGAAGGCCGGGGTGACGTTCGAACCGGTCATCTCCTGCCACCACAACTACGTGGCGGAGGAGCGGTACGACGGCATGGACCTGCTGGTCACGCGCAAGGGCGCGATCCGCGCGGGCAGCGGCGACCACGGCATCATCCCGGGCTCGATGGGGACGGGGTCGTACATCGTGAAGGGCCTGGGGAACGCGGCGTCGTTCAACTCGGCCTCCCACGGGGCGGGCCGGAAGATGAGCCGCAACGCGGCGAAGCGGCGCTTCTCGACCCGCGACCTGGAGGACCAGACGCGGGGCGTGGAGTGCCGGAAGGACGCGGGCGTGGTGGACGAGATCCCGGCCGCGTACAAGCCGATCGAGCAGGTCATCGACCAGCAGCGGGACCTGGTCGAGGTGGTGGCGAAACTGAAGCAGGTCATCTGCGTGAAGGGCTGACGGCCGGACCGAGGGTTCGGCGTTCGGCGTCCGATCCCGCCGTATACGCAGTGACGGACACGAAAGAGCCCACCACCCGGGCGTGAGTGGGTGCGAGTGGGTGTGCGCGCGGGCCCGGCGGCTCCAGGGGGTGGGCTGCCGGGCCCGCGGGCTCCCAGGTCACAGGCGCTCAGGTCACAGTTCCCGGTGCACCTTCGTGTTGGACGCCTGGGCGCGCGGGCGGAGGACCAGGAGGTCGACGTTGACGTGGCTGGGGCGGGTGACCGCCCAGGTGATGGTGTCCGCCACGTCCTCGGCGGTGAGGGGTTCGGCGACGCCCGCGTAGACCTTGGCCGCCTTCTCCGTGTCGCCGTGGAAGCGGGTCGTGGAGAACTCCTCCGTCTTCACCATGCCGGGGGCGATCTCGATGACCCGGACCGGCGTGCCGACGATCTCCAGGCGGAGGGTCTCGGCGAGGACGTGGGCGCCGTGCTTGGCGGCCACGTAGCCCGCGCCGCCCTCGTAGGTGGCGAGGCCGGCGGTGGAGGAGAGGACGAGGACCGTGCCGTCGCCGCTCGCGGTGAGGGCGGGGAGGAGGGCCTGGGTGACGTGGAGGGTGCCGATGACGTTCGTCTCGTACATGCGGCGCCACTCGTCGGGGTCGCCGGTGGCCACGGGGTCGGCGCCGAGCGCGCCGCCGGCGTTGTTGACCAGGACGTTCACGGCCGGGAAGCGGTCGAGTCCGGCGGCGAAGGCGTCGACGGCCGCGCGGTCGGTGACATCGAGGACGTAGGCGGTGGCGCGGTGCCCGGCGGCCTCGATCTCGGCGGCCAGCGCCTCGATGCGGTCCTTGCGGCGGGCGGTGGCGACGACGTGGTAGCCGGCGGCGGCGAGCCTGCGCGCCGCCGCGGCGCCGATTCCGCTGCTCGCTCCGGTGACGACGGCGACGGGAGCGTCGGTGGCTGAGGGGGCGGTGGCCGCGGCGGCCGCGGTGTCCGCGGTGATGTCCGCGTCGGTCATGACGTAACTCCTCGCGCGTTCGTTCGATGATGCCTGGTGTGTTCTCCCTGCTGAGCTGGAAGGATAGGCGGGCGGTCGTGGACCACGCGTCGGCAGTCCGTGGTGCGGACGCCCGTTGGCAAGGAGTCGCCCACGGGGGCGATGCGGTGCGCGCGGCGCATGCCGTGTGTGCGGTGCATGCGGGTGATCGGGGGCGCGTCGGGCCGATCGGTGGGGCCGGGGTCAGTGTGATCATCTGTACATTTCGCGCATGGGTGCGATGCGTAGGGCGACGGTGGTGACGGTGGCGGCTGTCTCGGCGGCCATGGTGGTGGCGCTCGGCGCGGGGCCGGACGCGGTGGGGGCGGCCAGGGTGCCGGAGGTCTCGGACGGGCCGGACCTGCCGGTCGCGTCGGGCGGACCGGTCGCGTCGGACGGGACGGCTCCCGCCGCGGCGCCGGACATCGACGGGCGCGAGGCCGATCTGGCGCACCACGGGCGGGTTTCGCTGGCCCGCGGCCTGCTGGAGGTTCGCTTCGAGTCCGAGAACCACGGGCCGTCCCGGCTCGCGGACGCGACCGTACGGCTGGACTTCTCCGAACCCCTGGCCGCCGGCCAGACACTGCCGGCCGACTGCCTCTGGAACGGCGCGCGTACGGTGCTGTGCCGCACGGGGCAGCTCAGGGCGGTGGGGCGGAGCCACGCGTTCGACGTCCGGCTGCGGACGGCGAGACGCCCGCACCAGGTGGTGCTGCGGGTCGACACGGCGTGGAACGGGGGCGCGCTGGACTCCAATCCCGAGAACCACCGGCATCGGGTGCTGGTGCCCGACACGGGGGACACGTACGCGTTCTGACAGAGGTGCGACCGTGCGGAGGTGCGGCCGTACGGCGGTAGGTCCGGGCGGCGGTAGGTCCGGGCGGGCGGTCGCCTCGCCTACGCCGCGTCGCCGAACTCCCGTACCGCGTCCTCGACGATCGCCGCCAGCCGGGCGTGGTGCGCGCCGCGCCAGTAGACCCGGTCGCAGGCGCCGCACCGCGCGAAGACGTCGTACGTGCGCTGAGTGCCGTCCCGCAGCCGTTCCCGCACGGTTTCCTTGTCGGCCGGGCCCAGTTCCCCGTTGCAGGCGGTGCACCGGGTCCAGGGAGCGAGCACCGGGGCGAAGCGTTCCAGTACGTCCCTGAGCTGGTCCTCGGTGCGGTCGCTGTAGACGTACCCCCCGGCCCACAGTTCGCGTCGCCGCAGCAGGCCCCGGTCCCGGGAGAGCATGACCCGGCGCTCGGTGGCGGATCGGGTGGCCAGGGCGGCGTCGCCGATGTCCTCGCTCTCGTACGCCGCGTCGACCCCCAGCAGCCGCAGCCGCCGCGCGAGGGTGCCGAGGTGGACGTCGAGCAGGAAGCGCAGAGGGGCGCCCGGCACCCGCTGGGGGCGGCTCACCGCCCGGACCACCACGGATTCGCCCGCGGCCGGAATGTGCGAGACGGGCACCTCGCGGCCGTCGACGAGGAGCGCGCCGACCTCGGTGAGCGGGACGCCGAGCGACTCGACGGCGTGGCCGAGGGTGGACGAGCCGTCGGTGAGCAGGGCCGTCCGCCCCTGACGCCGCTCGGCGGGGACGAAGAGGCGCAGTTCAGGGGTGAAGTCGAGATGGATCTCGGGTCCGTTCACGCGGCCAGGATGCCACCGGACGGCGGGCGCGGGCCAGGGCTTTCCGCGCCGTCGCCGACGGTCCGGTACAGCCCTCGGCCCGGCCCCGTACGGCCCGCCCCGCTCCGCCCCGTACGCGGCGGCGTCCGGCTCTTACGGAACGGCTCCTACGGAACGGCTCTTACGGAACGACTCCTACGGCACGACTCTGAAGTGCGTGATGACGGCGTCGGCGGCCCCGTTCTCCGGCAGGACATGGAACGCGACACCGGGCGGCGCCACCCGGTCCGTCAGGCCCAGCCCGTTCTCCCAGGGCAGTCGCAGCGTCGAGACCACCCCGGGCGCCACCAGCAGCGGCCGGCCCGCGAACGTCGCGGCGGCCGGGGTGTGGGCGTGGCCCGTGAGGACGGCGGGGACGTTCGCGCGGCCGGCCAGGACCTCCGCCAGCCGGTCCGCGTTGGTCAGCGCTATCGAGTCCAGGTACGGGTGGTGCAGGGGCGTCGGTGGGTGGTGGAAGGCGGGTATCGCGGGGGTGTCGCCCAGCTCGTCCAGTGTGCGCGCCAGCCAGTGCAGCGTCTCGTCGTCCAGCAGTCCCTCGTCCGCGCCGGGGATGGTGGAGTCGCAGAGCAGCAGGGCGTGCCCGGCCACGTGTTCCACCCGGTTGACCGGTCTGTACGAGGCGGGGCCCGGGGCGGTCACCTCGCCCAGCAGGACGGCGCGGTAGTTCGCCCGGTCGTCGTGGTTGCCGGGGCAGGAGAAGGCGGGTGCGTGGATGCCGGCGAGCAGCTTCGCCGCCTCCGCGTACTCGTCCGGGCCGCCGTGGTCCGCGATGTCACCGGTCACCAGCACGGCGTCGGGCCGCCGGGTCAGCCCGTTCAGGTAGGCGACGACGCGGGCCGCCCGCTCCGCAGCGAACTCCGAGCCGTCCAGGTGCAGATCGCTGATATGGGCCAGCAGCATGGCGCCCCTCCGTGGTTCTGTTGTCCCGTGCCCCATTGTCCCTAATGGTTGAGGAAGTCTATTCCATTAGGGTGTGGGGGTGGGGCGTCCCCCTTTCCCGGGGCGCCGGGCCCGGAATTCCGGTTGCCCGGCCCGGACCGGGCCCGTGCCCGCCAGGTCCAGGCGCCAGTCGTTGCAGCGCATCAGGTGCCCCAGGGGGTACTCGATGTCGCACTCGTCGCGCAGTTCGAAGCCCGCCCTGCGGCACACTCCGTTCGACGGCGGATTGCCGACGGACGGGAAGGCGTGCACGTACCGGTGTCCGCCCGCCGCCCGGGCCCGCTCGACGACCGCCTCCGCCGCTGCCGCCGCCATGCCCCGCCCCTGGTACGCGCCGAGCACCGTCCAGCCCGTCTCGTAGACGCACTGTCCCTGCCAGACCCGCTCCCAGAAGCCGATCGTCCCGACGGCCTCCCCGCCCGGGAGCAGCACGATCCGGAACATCCGGCCCTCCTCCGGCCGGGCCGCGCTCAGCGCGACGTAGCGCCGGTGCCTGCCGAGCAGCTGTTCCTCGGTCTCCGGGCCGCCGAGGTGGTGCATCAGTTCGGGTGCGTTGGTGGCGCGGAGCAGGCCGAGATCGTCCTCCGTCCAGGGCTCCAGCCGTACGGGCGGCAGACCGTGGCTTTTTCGTACCGGGGACGTCGTGGTGTCCATTCGACGACTCTAGAGCGGTGCGCCGACATCGACAGCGGTATGTGCGGGTGCGGATGCGGGTGCGCGGGAGGCTGTACGGCAGTGGTCCGTACCGTCACGGCAGGGGCAGCTCCGCCCAGATGACCTTGCCGTCAGGGGTGTAGCGGGTGCCCCAGCGCTCCGCGAACTGCGCGACCAGGAACAGCCCCCGGCCGCCCTCGTCCGTCGCCGCCGCGTAGCGCAGGTGCGGCGAGGTGCTGCTCGCGTCGGCGACCTCGCAGATCAGATGGCGTACGTGGAGCAGCCGTACCCGGATCGGACCTGCGGCGTAGCGGATGGAGTTCGTGATCAGCTCGCTGAGGATCAGCTCCGTCGTGAAGGCGATCTCGCCCAGGCCCCACTCCTCCAGCCGCCGCGCC
Source organism: Streptomyces hebeiensis (assembly GCF_052983195.1). NCBI lineage: Bacteria > Bacillati > Actinomycetota > Actinomycetes > Kitasatosporales > Streptomycetaceae > Streptomyces > Streptomyces hebeiensis. The sequence continues at coordinate 3,239,017 of NZ_CM129812.1, read as the reverse complement.
ACGGCGGCCCGCAGGGCGGAGACCTCCGAGGGGTGGGAGGGCACCTCCCAGTACGCGACCTGGTCCGGCCTGAGCAGCCGGGTGCGGGCGACGATCAGCGCGATGTCGTCGCTCGGCCGGGCCGGGAGCAGCACGTCGAGCACCGCCTCGCAGGTCTCCTCGGGGGTGCGGCCGGGCGAGCCCGGGTGGGTGAGCGCCGTACGGAGCAGTTCGAGCCCGACGTCGATCTCCCGGCTGCGGTCCTCGACCAGCCCGTCCGTGTAGAGCACCAGGTGGCTCGCCTCCGGCAGGGGGAAGTCGGCCGTCTCGAAGGGCCGCCCGCCGAGCCCCAGCGGGGTCCCGGCCGGCAGGTCCAGGAATTCCACGCTCCCGTCCGGGCGGACCAGCGCGGGCGGCGGGTGGCCGGCGCGGGCGATGGCGCAGCGTCGCGTCACCGGGTCGTAGATGGCGTACAGGCAGGTCGCACCGGTGACCTCCGTACCGCCGCCCGCGAGCCCCTCGTCCTGGTCGATATGGGCGATCAGTTCGTCCAGGTGGGAGAGGATCTCGTCGGGTGTCAGGTCGAGCGCGGAGAAGTTGTGCACCGCCGTCCGCAGCCGTCCCATCGTCGCCGCCGCGTGCATGCCGTGCCCGACGACGTCGCCGACCACCAGCGCCACCCGGGCGCCCGGCAGCGGGATGACGTCGAACCAGTCGCCGCCCACCCCCGACTCGGCGGGCAGGTAGCGGTAGGCGACGTCGAGGGCGTTCTGCTCGGGCAGGACGCGCGGCAGCAGGCTGCGTTGCAGGGTCACCGCCATCGAGTGCTCACGCGTGTAGCGCCGGGCGTTGTCGATGCACACCGCCGCGTGGGCCGCCAGCTCCTCCGCGAGGGAGACGTCCTCCTCGTCGAACGGCTCGGAATTCTGCGCACGCCAGTAGTTGACGACCCCGAGAAGCACCCCGCGCGCCCGCAGCGGGGCGGTGACGAGCGAGTGGACGCCGTACGTGACGACCCGGCCGGTCGCCTCCGGGTCCTGGGCGCGCCAGCCGGGGGCGCGGGTGAGGTCCGGCTGCACGGCGCCCCGGCCGCTGCCCATGCTCCACGCCTGGGGGGTGGCGGTGTGGAGGACGAACTCCCGGCCCACCTCGTAGAACGGATGGTCGTCGCGGATGCCCACCACGGCCGTGCGGCGCATGGTGGAGGCGGGCTCCGGCGCCGGTTCCTCGCCCCGCAGAACGGGCTCCGCGAGGTCCACCGTGACGAAATCGGCGAAGCGCGGCACGGCCACCCGCGCCAGCTCCTCGGCCGTACGGGGCACGTCCAGGCTGGTGCCGATCTCCACGCCGGCGTCGTACAGCAGCTTGAGACGTTTCTGCGCGATCTCGGCCCGGCCGGTGAGCGCGCTCAGTTCGGTGGAGTCGCGGAGCGTCGCGACGGTGCCGGGCGGGCCGCCGTCCCGGTCGGTGGAGCGGTTGTTCACCGCCAGCAGCCGGTCGCCCGTGGCCACCACCTCGTCGGAGACGACCCGTCCCGACGCGAACATGTCGGCCATGTGCGGCTCCAGCCCGAGGTCGGTGACCCGCATCCCCTCCGGGTGCTCAGGCAGGTCGAGGAGGCGCTGTGCCTCGTCGTTGGCGAGCATCAGCCGGCCGTCGCCGCCGACGATGAGGACGCCCTCCCGTACGACGTGCAGCACCGCGTCATGGTGCTCGTACATACGGGTCATCTCGCTCGGGTCGAGCCCGTGGGTCTGGCGCCGCAGCCGGCTGCTGACCAGCGCCGTGCCGCCGGCCGAGAGGGCCAGGGCGGTCGCGGCGGCGCCGAGGATCAGCGGGATCTCGCGGTTGGCGAGGCTGCTGACCTTGTTGACCGTGATCCCCGCGGAGACCAGGCCGACCACCTTCCCGTTCGTGTCCTTGACGGGGGTGACGGCCGCGATCGCGGGGCCGAGGGTGCCGGGCCTGGTCTCGGTGACCGTACGGCCGTGGAGGGCGGGCCCGATCGTGCCGATGTAGTGCTGGCCGATGCGCTTGGGGTTGGGGTGGGTGAGGCGGATCCCCTTGGTCGTGATGACGACGACGAAGTCGAGTCCGGTCGCCTTGCGGATGGCCTCCGCCCTGGGTTGCAGGATCGCCGTGGGGTCGGGGGAGTGGATCGCCCGGGCCATGCCGGGGGAGTTGGCGAAGGCGGTGGCGACGGCGATGGAACGGTTGCGGGCCTCCTGCTCGGCGTCGCCGCGGGCGACGATGAGGAGGGAGGCGATGGTGGCGCCGATCAGGAGGACGATGATGACGATCTGGAGGATGAAGACCTGACTGGCGACGGTGTGCGTATTCAGCCAGGAGAGGGACCCGCGCCGGCGCGACGAGGCGCCTTGGCCGGGCGAGGAACCTTGGCCGGGCGAGGCGCCTTGGCCGGGCGAGGAACCGTGGCCGGGTGTGGTTCCTCGGCCGGACGACGAGTCGTGGCCGGGCGCGGTGCCCGGGCCGGGCGATGTGCCGGGGGGCATGGTGCTCGCGTCGGGGCCCCTCGTACCCGCGCCGGAATCCGCGCGCGCGTCGTCCCGCCGCCGACTCCCTGAGCGGCGGCGGGGGAACATGCGACTGGTGGACAGGGACTTTGCCCAGGATCGACCCCTGTTTCGGGTCATGTACCTACATCTACACCGCCTGCCTCCGCGAGGCGAGTGCGGTTCCTGGGCCCGGTGGGGCGCCGGGGAGAGGTGTCAGGGGCGGCCGTGGTGCAGGGGGCGGCCGCCGGTCAGATTCCACCGGCCCGCGCGCCCGCCGAGTTCGGTGAGGGTCAGCGGCCGTACGTCGATCCTCCAGAAGGCGGCCGGGGGCGCGCCGAGAGCGTGGACGGTGGCGGCGCGGATGACGTCGGGTTCGGCCACGACGAGGATTCGGCCGGTGCCGGTGCCATCGGCTTGCGTGTCGGTATCGGTATCGCTGTCGGCGTTCTCGGCTGTGTCTGTGTCTGTGTCCGTGGCTGCGGCTGCGGTGTTCAGGGTGTCGAGCCGACGGCCGACGCGGGCGAGGAAGTGGTCCAGCGACTCGCCGCCGTGCGGCGCGGCGGCCGGGTCCGTGAGCCAGCCGGCCACGGCGTCCGGTTCGGCGGCGGCCACCTCGTCGAGGGTCCGGCCCCGCCAGCGGCCCATCGCACAGGGCGCCAGGCCGGGCAGCGGTTCGGCGGCCAGCCCGAGCACGTCGGCGGTGCGACGGCAGCGGGGCGTGGGGGAGACGTACCGGGCCGTGGCGCGGAGCGGGGAGCCGTCGCCCGCCCGATCCCGGAGGGACGCTGCCACGGCCTCCGCCTGACGCAGCCCGACGCCGTCCAGCGCGTCGGCGGCCCGGCCCTGCCCGGCCTTCCCGTGGCCGTACGGCTCCTCGCCGTCCGCCACGGGGAAACGGGCCTCGCGGAGGGCCGGGCCCATGGCGGGAGAAACGAACATCACGCGGGTGCTCATCACGCGGGTGGTCATACGAGTACGGCTCACTCTCTCGTCGGTCCTGAGTGCGGCGCGGGGCGGAACGGCGGCGGGAGGCGCCCTTGGCCCGTCCGCCTCTTCGCGGTACGTTCACGTCCGTCGCCCCCCGACCCACGATCCACGACAGTCGACCGGCGACACACAACTGCGACAGACAACTGCGACACACAACAGAACGACCTAGGCGACGGCACGACGGAAGCCCGGTGAGAATCCGGCACGGTCGCGCCACTGTATGCCGGTGCCACGCCGCGCACGTACGACGTGACCGCACGTCACGTACGGCACGACAGGCTCCGGCGAGTCAGACCCGAGGGCCGTCGCCCCGAGCTCCACCGATCGGGACGCGAGTTCCCCAAGGAGGTTCAACGCCATGGCCCAGTCCATAGCGACGCCCGGCGGTCTGCCCGCCGACGCCCCCGCCATCTCCACCCCGCAGGACCCCATTCCGCTGCGCGCGGTCGCGCCGTGGGCCGTCTTCGGCGGTGTCCTGATGCTCGTACTGCTGTATTTCGTCGGTGCCGAACAGGGCGCCACCTCGGTGTTCTCCGGTGCCGCTGTGCACGAGTGGGTGCACGACGGCCGTCATCTCCTCGGCTTCCCGTGCCACTGACGGCCGACGGAGACCACCTTCATGCGCGCTTCAGGCTCGTCCCCCGCGTCCGCCGTGTCCCCGGCGCCCGCCCCGACCGCCGTGACCGACGCGTCCACGGTCAGAACGCTCCTCGTCCGCGGCATGATCGCGGGACTGCTCGCCGGTCTCTGCGCGTTCCTGCCGGCCTACGCGGCGGGGGAGCCCCCCGTACGGGACTCGATCGCGCTGGAGGAGACCCGGTCCGCCGCCTCCGCGCACGAGTCGTCGGCCCACGAGCCGTCGGTCCACGAGCCGTCGGCCCATGGGGCGGCGGCGCCTGAGCAGAATGAGGAGGAGGCGGAAGAGGAACTGGTCAGCCGTCCGGTTCAGTCGACGTTCGGGCTGGCCACCGGCGTCCTCGTGTACGGCGTGGCCGTCGGCGGCATCGCCTCGCTGGTCTTCGCCGTGAGTCTGGGCAGGACCGGGCGGTTCCGGCCGAGGACGACGGCGGCGCTGGTGGCCGGGGCCGCGTTCACCACCGTCTGCCTGGTGCCGTTCCTGAAGTATCCGGCGACGCCGCCCGCGGTGGGCAATCCGGACACCATCGGGAAACGCACGGCACTGTTCTTCCTGATGATCGCGCTCAGTGTGCTGCTGGCGGTCATCGCCGTCATCGTCGGCAGACGGCTGGCCCCACGGCTGGGCAACTGGAACGCCTCGGTGGTGGCGGGCGGCGGATACGTCCTCGCCGTGGTGGTGGCCTGTCTGGTCCTCCCGGCCAACTCGGACGCCGTGGCGGCGGACTTCCCGGCAGCGCTGCTGTGGGAGTTCCGTCTGGCGTCGCTCGGGGTGCAGGCGCTGCTGTGGACGGCCTTCGGGCTGATCTTCGGGGCGCTGGCGGAACGGGCGCTCGCGGAACGGGCACCGGCGCCGTCCCGTGACGTTGTACGGCCTGCCCCGTAGGCCGCGTTCGAGAAGCGGACGTGGGGGCCCGGCCTCTCACGTCCGCTCAGCCCGCCTCCCGGCCGCGCACCGCACGGCGCGCGTACCGGCTCCGCAGCCAGTGGCCGGCCTCGCCCAACGCGACGAAGAAGGCGGCGGACGCCGCGCAGCCCGGCACGTTCGGCCCCTGGCCGAGCCCCATGGACAGCAGCGACAGAGCCGTGGTCACCACCACCCACCAGGCGACCACCGACCCCATACCGAACCACCGTCGTCCGTTTCGCACGGTCTCCCCCTTCCGCCGTCGCAGGCCCCCATTATCCGTTTGTCCGCGTGCGGCGGCATGGCCCCGCCGGTTCCGGGTGGAACTCCCGCTTCGGACGTTGCCGCGTCGGACTCTCCCGCTTTCCCGGCCAGTAGAGTGTGGGGCCGGTCTTTTCCCAGCTCAGCCAGGTCAGAGGTGTTGTACGGCAGTGAGCCCCCCGCCCCCAGCGTCCCCCGCACCCAGCCGCGCGTCCTCCGCCCCCGCCTTCGCCTCCGTCGCCCCCACCACCGTCACGGTCGTCGGGATCGGCGCGGACGGCTGGGCGGGTCTCACCGAGGAAGCACGGGCGGCGTTGCGGAGCGCCGAGGTGGTGATCGGCGGGCCCCGGCAGCTGGCGCTGCTGCCGACGGCCGACGGCCCGGGCGGTGGCCCGGCCGGTGCTCCGGCCGACGGCCCGGACGGGTGCCCGGGCGAGCGGCTGGCCTGGCCGTCGCCGCTGCGACCCGCCGTGCCCGCCCTGCTCGCGGCCCACGCGGGACGCCGGCTGTGCGTGCTGGCCAGCGGGGACCCGATGTTCTACGGCATCGGCCGGGCCCTGGCCCAGGAGGCCGGGGCCGAGCGGCTGCGGGTCCTGCCGCACCCCTCCTCGGTCGCGTACGCGTGCGCCCGGCTCGGCTGGGCGGTGGAGGACACCGAGGTCGTCACGGTGGTGGGCCGTCCCGTCGAGCGGCTGGCCGCGGCCCTGCACGACGGCCGGCGGGTGCTGGTGCTGAGCGCGGGGGCCGCGACGCCGGGGCAGGTGGCGGCGCTGCTGCGCGAGCGGGGGTACGGGCCGAGCCGCATGCACGTACTGGAACAGCTGGGCGCGGACACCGGCACCCCGGACACCGGCACCCCGGACACCGGCACCCCGGACACCGGCACCCCGGACACCGACGCCCGTGAGCGCCTGGTGTCGGGCGTCGCCGAGCAGTGGACCGAGCCGCCGGGGGACCCGCTGAACGTGGTGGCCGTCGAGTGCCGCCGGGCGGACGGCGCGCTGCGGCTCGGCGCCGTACCCGGGCTGCCGGACGAGGCGTACGAACACGACGGCCAGCTCACCAAGCGCCATGTGCGCGCCGCGACGCTGGCCGCCCTGGCCCCGGCACCCGGGGAACTGCTGTGGGACGTCGGCGGCGGGTCGGGGTCGATCGCGGTGGAGTGGCTGCGTACGCACCGCTCCTGCCGGGCCGTGTCGGTGGAACGCGACCCGGCGCGCGCCGAGCGCATCGGCCGCAACGCGCGGGCGCTCGGCGTCCCGGAACTCCGTGTGGTCACCGGCGCCGCGCCCGCCGCGCTGGCCGGACTGCCCGCCCCCGACGCCGTGTTCATCGGCGGCGGCCTGACCGTGCCCGGCCTGCTCGACGCGTGCTGGGACGCCCTGCGGGAGGGCGGCCGGCTGGTCGCCAACACGGTGACGATGGAGTCGGAGGCCCTGCTGGCGGACCGCTACCGCCGGTACGGCGGGGAGCTGGTACGGCTGGCCGTCGCGCACGCGGCCCCCGTCGGCGGCTTCACGGGCTGGCGGCAGGCGATGCCGGTCACGCAGTGGACGGTCACGAAAGCTTCTGGAGGAGGACGAGGATGACGGTGTACTTCATAGGCGCCGGTCCCGGCGCCGCCGATCTGATCACGGTGCGCGGCGCCCGTACGCTCGCGGCCTGTCACGTCTGCCTGTACGCGGGCAGCCTCGTGCCGCGCGAACTGCTGGCGGAGTGCCCGCCGGACGCGCGGCTGATCGACTCCGCGCGGATGGACCTGGACGCCATCACGGCCGAGCTGGTGCGGGCCCACGAGGAGGGCCACGACGTGGCCCGGCTGCACTCCGGCGACCCGTCGGTCTTCAGCGCGGTCGCGGAACAGATGCGCCGTCTGGACGCGGCGGGGGTGAGGTACGAAGTCGTCCCCGGCGTCCCGGCCTTCGCGGCGGCGGCAGCGGCTCTCAAGCGCGAGCTGACGGTGCCGACGGTGGGCCAGACGGTGATCCTGACGCGCGTCGCCCAGCAGGCCACGCCCATGCCGGCCGGCGAGGACCTGGCCACCCTGGGCCGCAGTGGCGCGCTGCTGGTGCTGCACCTGGCGGCGAGGTACGTGGACCGCGTGGTCGGCGAACTGCTGCCGCACTACGGCCCGGACTGTCCGGCGGCGGTGGTGGCGATGGCCAGCCGCCCGGACGAACTCGTGCTCCGGGGCACGCTGTCGGACATCGCGCCGAGGGTGAAGGAGTCGGGCGTGGTCCGGACGGCGGTCATCATGGTCGGCCGCACGCTGGGGGCGGAGCAGTTCCGGGACAGCCACCTGTACTCGGCGGACCGGAACCGGGACGAGGAGCCCTGCGGCCGCTGACATCGGCGGCGCCCGCCCCGCAAGCCCGGGCTTCCGTACCCAGGTATTCGGATCCGTGGGTACCTTGTCCAGACGTTGCTCGTTATAGCGAGTAACGAGTAGCCGCTCCCGCGCGGAGCGAGGAATACGGAAGCGCTGACCGTAGGAGAACCTGTGACGGCTCAACCTGAGCACCCGGCAGGCAGCCGGGTCAACCCGGTTCCGCACACCATCAACGCGATCGGAGACGCTCTCGACGGGGCCGACCGTGCTCGTTTCTACACCGAGGTTCTGGCTGCCGAGGAGAGCACGGTGCCCACCGTTATGCGTCGCTGGTGGAAAACCGCCATGCTCAATCACGCACCCGGCTCCGAGCGGAGCCGGGCCAACGCCGCTGCAGGCAGACGCCTCGTCGCCTTGGACGACCTCACCGCGCGTCTTGACGGTGCCGCCCGGTGAGCGACGAGCGGTTACGGCGCGGGTGGACGGTCTTCACCGAGGAGACTCCCGCGGAGATCATGCTTGACATGCCTCCTGAACTCGCCAGGAGGACGGTTGACGTTCTCGTGCGTCTGGCCAGGGAGGCCGGTGACGCAATCGACGCGGGCAAGGAGCCGCCGGGAGACCCCATGGACGACCTCGGCGTGCGGTACAGCCTTCAGATCGAGGGCGAGCCCGTCATCTTCGAGTACGCCGTTCTCCGTGACTCACGCGAGATCCGGATCCCGGTACTGGTGTGGCTGTACTGAACGCCGCGCGTGTCTGACGTCTCTCGTGCGTGCTGGGTGGTGCCTTGGGACGCGTTGCCGGGCGGGGGCGTGTCCGACGGGCGCCGGGAGGGGGGTCCAGGGGGCCGGGTCAGGCCAAGGGCGGACCGGGTCGTTCGCTGCGGCCCACCACCGCGCCCGCCCTGTCTACGCAGATGACGTCCACCGCCACCGGGGCCCCGCGCAGGACCCGGGCCGCCTCGTCCCGGGCCCGCGCCGCCACCGCGTCGCCGAGGGGGACGCCGTGCTCCTCGCACAGGCGCAGCGCCGCCAGGCCGGTGTTGGCCTCCGCCACCGCCGCCGTCAGCGCCTCGTCCGCGCCCACCGCAGCCGCCAGCTCCGCCAGGAACGCCTTGTCCACCTGGGAACGGGCCGAGTGGAGGTCCAGATGGCCCGCGGCCAGCTTGGAGAGCTTCGCGAAGCCGCCGCAGATGGTCAGCCGGTCCACCGGGTGGCGGCGGACGTACTTGAGGACCGCGCCCGCGAAGTCGCCCATGTCCAGCAGCGCGTCCTCCGGGAGGCCGTGCACGGCGACGACCGTCCTCTCCGACGTCGACCCCGTGCAGCCCGCCACATGCGTCCGGCCCGCCGCGCGGGCCACGTCCACACCGCGCCGGATCGAGTCGATCCAGGCCGAGCACGAGTACGGGACGACGACGCCGGTCGTGCCGAGGATGGACAGGCCGCCCAGGATGCCCAGCCGGGGGTTCCACGTGGAACGGGCCAGCTCGGCGCCGTTCTCGACGGAGACGGTGATCTCCACATCGCCCGTCCCGCCGTGCCGGGCCGCCACTTCGGCCACATGGGTACGCATCAGCTCGCGCGGTACCGGGTTGATCGCCGGCTCGCCCACCTCCAGCGGCAGACCCGGGCGGGTCACCGTACCCACGCCGGGGCCGGCGCGGAAGACGACACCGGAGCCGGGCGGCAGCAGCCGCACCGTCGCCCGTATCAGCGCGCCGTGCGTGACGTCGGGGTCGTCCCCGGCGTCCTTGACGACACCGGCCGTGGCCACGGCGCCCGGGTCTTTCGGGTGGGCGGTGGCCGTGACGGCATCCGTGACCTCCGTGACTCCCGTGGCCTCCACGGCCTCCGGGGCCTCCACGGCCTCGGGGGGCGACGGTGGGCGTTCCGCCGACGACGAGAGCTCTTCCGTCGCCAGCGCGAACGCCGGTGTCTGCCCCTTGGGGAGCGTGATCGTCACCGGGTCCGGGAAGTCGCCCGTCAGCAGCGCCTCGTACGCGGCCGTCGCCGCCGCCGTCGCGCACGCCCCGGTCGTCCAGCCGTGCCGCAGACCCGTGTGCTTGAGTTGTGCGTCGCGCCCGCCACGGGCGTCACGCCCGCCCGTCACCTTCTCAGCCATGGACCGTTCCGATGCCGCACGTGTTGATCCTCGGTGGTACGAGTGAGGGCCGGGCGCTGGCCGGGGCCCTGGTGCCGTACGGCCCGCGCCTCGCCGTCACGTCCTCACTCGCCGGGCGGGTCGCCCGGCCCGTCCTGCCGCCCGGCGAGGTACGCGTCGGCGGCTTCGGCGGCGCCGGAGGGCTCGGCCGCTGGCTCCACGAGCACCGTGTGGACGCGCTCATCGACGCCACCCATCCCTTCGCCGAAACGATCAGCCGTAACGCGGCCCTGGCGGCCGCCTCCGCCCATGTTCCCCTCCTCGCCCTGCGCCGACCCTCCTGGGTCCCGGGTGCCGGGGACCGCTGGCACCGGGTCGGCTCGCTGGCGGAGGCCGCCGACGCGCTGCCCGCGCTCGGTGCCCGGCGGGTCTTCCTCACCACGGGGCGCATGGGGCTCGCCGCGTTCGCGCACCTGGACCGGACGTGGTTCCTCGTCCGGTCCGTGGACGCCCCCGAGCCGCCGCTTCCGGCTCGCACGCACCCCCTGCTGGACCGGGGCCCGTTCACCCTCGACGGGGAGCGCGAGGTGCTGCGCCGCCACCGGATCGACACCGTCGTCACGAAGGACAGCGGCGGTGCCGCCACCGCACCCAAGCTCACCGCGGCCCGGGAGGCCGGGCTGCCGGTGGTCGTCGTACGCCGGCCGGCCGCGCCCGAGGGGGTGCCGGTGGTGGAGACGGTGACGGACGCGGTCGGCTGGGCACGGCGGGTCTGCGGCTGACGCGGGCGCACTCGCCCGGGCCGGGGGGACGGCGCGGGCCGCGGGGTGTTCAGGTGGTGGTTCAGTGCGTCAGCCGGACGACCGGCCCGGCGTCGGTGCCGGAGTTGGTTCCGGCGTCGGTGTCGGGTCTTCGGTCGGCACCCGCTCCACTGCCAGGGTGGGCTCTGCCGGCGCGGGCTCCCCGGCCGGGGCCCGCCGAGCCCGGGGCAGGGGTTGGTGACCGGACCGGGCCCGCGTCGGGGCCGCGTCGCCGTGCGGAGCCGCGTCGAGGTCCGGGTAGCGGCGGGGAGTCCAGACGATCTCGTCGCCGTCCCCGCGCCGTACCGCCACCGTCTGCGACGAGCCCACCAGCAGGATCGTCCGCATGTCCACCGACGCCGGATCGAGGTCCGCGAGGCGCGTGATCCGTACGTCCTCCGTCGCGCCGCCCACGTCCCGGGCCACCACGACCGGGGTGTCCGGCGCGCGGTGTTCCAGCAGGAGGTCGCGGGCCTTGCCGACCTGCCACGTACGGCTGCGGGAGCCGGGGTTGTACAGCGCGAGCACCAGGTCGGCCGACGCCGCCGCGCGCAGCCGGTCCGCGACGACGTCCCAGGGCTTGAGACGGTCGGAGAGCGAGAAGACCGCGTAGTCGTGGCCGAGCGGGGCGCCCGCGCGGGCCGCCGCCGCGTTGGCGGCCGTCACCCCCGGCAGGACCCGTACGGGAACGTCCCGGTACGGGTCCGCCGACGCCACCTCCAGCACCGCCGTGGCCATCGCGAAGACCCCCGGGTCGCCGCCCGAGACCACGGCCACCCGCCGACCGCGCCGCGCCAGGTCCAGGGCGAACTCCGCGCGCTCGGACTCCACCTTGTTGTCGGAGCCGTGCCGCGCCTGGCCGGGGCGGGCCGGGACCCGGTCCAGATAGGTGGTGTAACCCACCAGGTCCTGCGCACCGGCCAGCGCGCCGCGCGCCTCCGGCGTCAGCCACAGCGGTCCGGCCGGGCCGGTGCCCACGACCACCACCTCGCCCGTGGCCGCCTCGCCCGTGGCTGCCTCGTCCATGACCACCTCACCCATGACCGCCGCGTCCGGGCCAGGAGGCGTGTCCGGGCCCCGGGCCGGATCAGGTGCCGGGTCCGGTGTGGCGTACCACGCGCCCGCGCGGCTCGGCAGCACCGCCACGGAGAAGTACGGCACGGACCCGGCGTCGGTGTCCGCCAGCGCCCCGGTGCGCTCACCGCTCATCGTGGCCCGCTCGACGTACCGAGCCTCCGCCAGCCGTCCGGAGCGCTCGACCGCCCGCCGGACGGCCGGGAACGTCCGGCCCAGCTTCATCACCACCGCCGAGTCCGTGGCCGCCAGCCGGGCCGTCAGTTCCTCCTCGGACAGCGTGCCGGGCAGGACCGTCAGCACCTCCTCGCCCTCCACGAGCGGCGTCCCGAGCCGGGCCGCCGCGGCGCTCACCGAGGTGACCCCGGGGATCACCTCGGTCGGATAGCGGTCGGCCAGCCGCTTGTGCATGTGCATGTACGAGCCGTAGAAGAGCGGATCGCCCTCGGCGAGCACGGCGACAGTACGGCCCGCGTCGAGGTGCGCGGCCAGCCGGGCGGCGGACTCGGTGTAGAAGTCCTCCATCGCGCCCTGGTAGCCGCCGGGGTGGTCGGTGGTCCCGGTCGTGACCGGGTAGACCAGGGGCTCCTCGATGTGGTCGGGACGCAGCAGCGCCGCGGCTATCGAGCGGGCTATGGACCGGCCGTGGCCCGCGCTGTGGTATGCGACGACATCGGCCTCGGCGATGACCCGCGTGGCCCGTACGGTCATCAGCGAGGGGTCGCCGGGGCCGAGCCCGACTCCGTACAGGCGGCCGGTGCCGGTGCGGATACGGCTTCCGCTGTCGGTGCCGGTGCCGGTGCCGGTGTCGGTGCCGGTGCCGGTATAACTGCCCGTGCCCGTGCCCGTGCCCGTGCCCGTGCCCGTGCCCGTGCCCGTGCCCGCGCCGGTGCCCGTGCTGGTACCCCTGGTGTCGCTACCGCCTTCGGCGCGGGGGCCGGTGTCGGCACCGCTGCTCGTGGTCTGCCCGCTCATTCTTCCTCGCTCGCGATCGCGTTGACGGCCGCGGCCGCGATGGCGCTGCCGCCCCGCCGGCCCCGTACGACCAGGTGGTCGAGGCCGGACGGGTGCCCGGCGAGCGCGTCCTTGGACTCGGCCGCGCCGATGAACCCGACCGGCACCCCGATCACCGCGGCCGGCCGCGGGGCGCCCGCCTCGATCATCTCCAGCAGCCGGAAGAGCGCGGTCGGCGCGTTGCCGACGGCCACCACCGAGCCCTCCAGCCGGTCCCGCCACAACTCCAGCGCGGCGGCGCTGCGCGTCGTGCCCAGCTCGGCGGCCAGCGCGGGGACGGCCGGGTCGGACAGCGTGCAGACGACCTCGTTGGCCGCGGGCAGCCGCTTGCGGGTGACTCCGCTCGCGACCATCGCGACGTCGCACAGGATCGGCGCGCCCGCGCGCAGCGCCGCCCGGGCGCGGGCCACCACGCCGGGCGTGAAGGCGAGGTCGCGCACCAGGTCGACCATGCCGCAGGCGTGGATCATCCGGACCGCGACCTGGGAGACGTCGGCGGGCAGCCCGGCGAGGTCCGCCTCGGCGCGGATCGTGGCGAAGGACTGGCGGTAGATCGCCGAGCCGTCCTTCTCGTAGTCGAACACTGTGGACACTGTGGTCTCGCTCATCTCGTCACTGTGGTTGTGCGTGCCGTCGCCACCGCCGCGGCGAGTTCCGGGCCCGCCGCCGTCGTCAGGAGGCGTCCCCGTAGGGAGATTTCGTAGCTGTCGTCGGCCGTGGCCACCACGTCCACGTGTCCGCCGCCGGGACCGCCGGCCGGCCGGCCGCACCGGCGGGCGCAGCCCGACCAGTGGACGGGGCGGGCTCCCGGCACCGCGTCGGTGCCGGTGGTGTCCGGTACCGCGCCCGTGCCCGTGGCGCCCGGTACCGCCCCCGTGACTGTGGCACGTGTGGCCGCCGCGGCGTCGGACCGTACGTCCGTGAGCGCCTTCGCGCACCCGGGCCTGCCCGTGCAGGCGCTGACGCCGTACGAGGGAGCGGCCGCCGTGGTGATCAGCCCCGCCGTCCGGAGCCGGTCCAGCGAGGCGTCGGCGGCGGCCGGGGCGAGGCCCGGCACGATCACACCGCGCCAGGGCGTCACCCGCAGCTCGCCGGATCCGCCGCCGGTGGTGAGCAGCCGCCACTGCCCGGCCGTCAGGCGCCCCAGCGGCGCGTACACGGACAAGGCCGTCGTGCCGTCGCCGGCGGTGACCGGACCCGGAGGCGGGGGGCCCGCTCCCGGCAGGTCCGGTGGCGGAGAGGCCGGCTCCGCCGCGATGCCGGCTTCCGCCAGCCCCGCCGCCACCGCCTCGCCCAGCCCGTGGCCCGGCGGCAGTTCCCGGACCCGCCAGGCCCCCGTGCCGGTCGCCGCCACCGTGAGGAATGTCTCGGCGGCGATCAGCGCGGCCTTCGGGGCATCGGCCGCCGCCACCTTGAACGCGGTGAAGAGCGGGCCGGGGGCCGTGCGTTCCGGGTGGTTCGTCCCGATACACAACACCGCCGTATCCGCGCCCTGCGCGCCCCTTGCGTCCTGCGTTCCCCGTACACCCCGTGCGTCCTGCCTGCCCTGCGCGCGCTGTGCGAGCAACATCACATCCGCGCCCAGGCCCGCCACGTCGCCCCGGCCGTCGTCCAGCGCGAACAGGAACCGGCCCGACAGCGCCGTCGCCGCCGCGCTCGCGCACAGCAGCTCGTCCAGTCGCCGCGCCCACACCTGGACGTCCGCGCCCGGCCGTTGGACCGTGCCGTCCAGTCCGGCCAAGGGGGAGGCGACGATGTTCCGTACCCGCTCGTGCGCCTCCGAGGGCAGCAGACCCGCTCCGTGCAGCAGGTCCGCCAGCTCCGCGCCGCAGCTCTCGCCGAGCCCGCGCAGCTGGATGTTGCCGCGTGAGGTGATGTCCAGATGGCCGTCGCCCAGCCGCTCGGCGACCGTGGCCAGCAGCAGTGCCTGACGGTACGTCAGGGAGCCTGCGGGCAGGCGGAGCCGGGCCAGCCGGCCGTCGTCGGCGGGGTGCAGCCGCAGGGCACCGGGGCAGGCGTCGGCCCGGTCCCGTACGGGGGCCCCGTCCCCGTTCACGGGGGTCGGAGAGGTGGTGGGCGGCATGGCGGCGAGCATACCCACGTACGGCGCCGCCGCCTCCGGGCCGACCCCGCACCCTGGCCCCGCCCGGCACACGCACCCTCCCCACCGTGATCCGCACCGCCTACTATGCAGTCGGCGGGTCCACAGGCGGGCCCGTCACCGCCAGCGACGGCGTCAGGGGAGGAAGCCCGGTGTGAATCCGGCGCGGTCCCGCCACTGTGAGCCCGGCGCACGCACGACAGCACGACAGTCCGGCCGTACATCGGCACATCGCACAACGGCGCGACACCACGCCACCACGTGGGGGCCGCACCGCGCGGTGGCCGCCGTACGACGGACGACCACACGGCCGTGCGGGCCCCGGGTGAGCCAGGAACTCCCGCCGTCCTCCTACCGCCCGGGGCGCGGACCCCGAGGAAGGCCAGCCGCCGCATGATCCTGCTCCTGTCGACCTCCGACACCGATCTGCTCAGCGCACGCGCGGCGGGCGGCCCGGTCCCGTACCGCTACGCCAACCCCGCCCGGCTTCCGCTCGACGACCTGCCCGGACTGCTGGACGGCGTCGACCTCGTCGTCGTACGGCTCCTCGGCGGGCTGCGCGCCTGGCAGGAGGGGATCGACCAACTCCTCTCCGGAGAACGGCCGGTCGTCGTCCTCACCGGGGAACAGGCCCCGGACGCCCAGCTGATGGAGGCGTCCACCGTCCCCATCGGCATCGCCGCCGAGGCCCACGCCTACCTCGCGCACGGCGGCCCGGCGAACCTGGAACAGCTCGCGCGCTTCCTCTCCGACACCGTCCTGCTGACCGGGCACGGCTTCGAGCCGCCCGCCCCCGCGCCGACCTGGGGCCGGGTCCACCGGCCTGCCAAGGCCACGCGCCTCGGCGCCGTGCGGCCGATCGTCGCGGTGCTCTACTACCGCGCCCACCACCTCAGCGGCAACACCGCCTTCGTCGACACCCTGTGCGAGGCACTGGAGGACGCCGACGCCCGGCCCCTGCCGATCTACGTCTCCTCCCTGCGCGCCCCCGAGCCCGAACTGCTCGCCGCGCTGCGCGAGGCGGACGCCATCGTCACCACCGTCCTCGCCGCCGGCGGCACCAAGCCCGCCGAGGCGTCCGCCGGCGGTGACGAGGAGGCGTGGGACGCGGGCGCGCTCGCCGCGCTGGACGTGCCGATCCTCCAGGCCCTCTGCCTCACCGGCAGCCGCGCCGCCTGGGAGGAGAACGACGAGGGCCTGTCCCCGCTGGACGCGGCCTCGCAGGTCGCGGTGCCGGAGTTCGACGGCCGCCTGATCACCGTCCCGTTCTCCTTCAAGGAGCTGGACCCGGAGGGCCTGCCGGTCTACGTCGCCGACCCGGAACGGGCCGCGCGCGTGGCCGGAATCGCCGTACGCCACGCCCGCCTGCGCCACCTCATGAACCGGGACAAGCGCATCGCCCTGGTGCTCTCCGCGTACCCCACCAAGCACTCCCGCATCGGCAACGCGGTCGGCCTGGACACTCCCGCCAGCGCGATCGCCCTGCTGCGCGAGTTGCGCGAGGCGGGCTACGACTTCGGCGACGGCTACGGGGGCGAGTCCGACGAGGACCACGGCGACGGCCTCGCGGGTGACTCCGACAGGGACCCCGGCGGCGACTTCCGGGGCGAGGAGGTCCCCGGCCTGGAGTCCGGCGACGGCGACGAGCTGATCTACGCGCTCATCGAGGCCGGCGGCCACGACCAGGCGTGGCTGACGGAGGAGCAGCTCGCCCGCAACCCGGTCCGCATCCCCGCCGCCGACTACCGGCGCTGGTACGGGAAACTGCCCGCCGAACTGCGTGCCTCCGTCGAGGAACACTGGGGCCCGCCGCCGGGCGAGATGTTCGTGGACCGTACGCACAACCCGGACGGCGACATCGTGCTCGCCGCCCTCCGACGCGGCAACCTGCTGATCCTCATCCAGCCGCCGCGCGGTTTCGGCGAGAACCCGATCGCGATCTACCACGACCCGGACCTGCCGCCGTCGCACCACTACCTCGCCGCGTACCGCTGGATCCAGGCGGACCGCGAGGACGGCGGCTTCGGCGCCGACGCCATGATCCACCTGGGCAAGCACGGCAACCTGGAGTGGCTGCCCGGCAAGAACGCGGGGCTCTCCGCCGCCTGCGCGCCCGACGCGGCGCTCGGCGACCTACCGCTGATCTACCCGTTCCTCGTCAACGACCCGGGCGAGGGCACGCAGGCCAAGCGGCGCGTACACGCCACGCTGGTGGACCACCTCGTACCGCCCATGGCGCGCGCCGAGTCCTACGGCGACATCGCGCGACTGGAACAGCTCCTGGACGAGTACGCGGCGATCTCCGCCATGGACCCGGCCAAGCTGCCCGCCATCCGGGCGCAGATCTGGACGCTGATCCAGGCGGCCAAACTCGATCACGACCTGGGCCTGGAGGACCGGCCGGACGACGCCGGGTTCGACGACTTCCTCCTGCACGTCGACGGCTGGCTGTGCGAGGTCAAGGACGCGCAGATCCGGGACGGGCTGCACGTCCTGGGCGGCGCGCCGACCGGGCCGGAGCGGGTCAACCTGGTGCTGGCGATCCTGCGGGCCCGGCAGATCTGGGGCGGTACGACGGCCCTGCCGGGGCTGCGCGAGGCGCTGGGCCTGGACGAGTCGGCCGCGAGCCGTACCGCCGCCGACGAGACGGAGGCGCGCGCCCGGGACCTGGTCCAGGCGATGGAGGACGCCGGCTGGGACCCGGCGGCCGTGGAGCGGGTGGCCGACGGCCACCCGAAGCCGGTCGCGGACATCCTCGCCTTCGCCGCGACCGAGGTCGTCCCCCGGCTGGCCGGCACCACCGACGAGATCGAGCACGTGATCTCCGCGCTGGACGGGGGCTTCGTGCCGGCGGGCCCCTCCGGGTCCCCGCTGCGCGGCCTGGTCAACGTCCTGCCGACCGGCCGCAACTTCTACTCCGTCGACCCCAAGGCCGTACCCAGCCGGCTGGCCTGGGAGACCGGTCAGGCCCTCGCGGACTCCCTCCTCACCCGCTACCGCGACGACAACGGCGACTGGCCCACCTCCGTCGGGCTCTCCCTGTGGGGTACGAGCGCGATGCGCACCTCGGGCGACGACATCGCGGAGGCGCTGGCGCTGCTCGGCATCCGCCCCGTCTGGGACGACGCCTCGCGGCGCGTGACGGGACTCGAACCCGTACCCCTCGCCGAACTGGGCCGCCCCCGCATCGATGTGACCCTGCGTATCAGCGGCTTCTTCCGGGACGCGTTCCCGCACGCGATCGGCCTGCTGGACGACGCCGTACGGCTCGCCGCCTCGCTGGACGAACCGGCCGACGCCAACCACGTACGCGCCCACGCGCAGGCCGACCTCGCCGAGCACGGCGACGAACGCCGCGCCACGACCCGTATCTTCGGCTCCCGCCCCGGCACGTACGGAGCCGGCCTCCTCCAGCTCATCGACAGCCGCGACTGGCGCACGGACGCGGACCTCGCCGAGGTGTACACGGTGTGGGGCGGCTACGCGTACGGGCGCGAGCTGGACGGGCGCCCGGCCCGGGAGGAGATGGAGACCGCGTACAAGCGCATCGCGGTGGCCGCCAAGAACACGGACACGCGCGAGCACGACATCGCGGACTCGGACGACTACTTCCAGTACCACGGCGGCATGGTCGCCACCGTGCGCGCCCTCAAGGGCACGGCTCCCGAGGCGTACATCGGCGACTCCACCCGCCCGGAGACCGTCCGCACCCGTACGCTCGTGGAGGAGACCTCGCGCGTCTTCCGCGCCCGCGTGGTCAACCCGCGCTGGATCGAGGCGATGCGCCGCCACGGCTACAAGGGCGCCTTCGAACTGGCCGCGACCGTCGACTACCTCTTCGGGTACGACGCGACGACGGGCGTGGTCGCCGACTGGATGTACGACAAGCTGACCGAGACCTACGTCCTGGACCCGGAGAACCGCGCCTTCCTCCAGGAGGCCAACCCCTGGGCCCTGCACGGCATCGCGGAACGCCTGCTGGAGGCGGAGTCGCGCGGCATGTGGGAGAAGCCGGACCCGGAGGTGCTGGCCGCCCTGCGGGAGGCGTACCTGGAGACGGAGGGCGAGCTGGAGGGCGAGGACCCGGAAGACGAGGGCCCGGAAGGCGACGCCTGACGCCGAGCCGGGTTCTCCGGCGGCGAGTACCGGCCCGTACCGGCCCGTACCGGTCTGAACTGGCGCGTACCGGCTCGAAGGGGGTGGGCCGGTACGTACGCCCGCGCGCCCGTGCGACGAAAGTGGCCAAAGCGGTTGATGACCGCCGTGTTGCCACTCCGTAAAGGCGCACGTGATCGACCGCGTCCGGGTGTGAGCGACATCGAACGGGCGGGGCCCTCTTTTGGACAACGTTGTCGTGCGCTCCTGACAGAACGTGTCCGCCATTGAAACGATCTCCGTACCGCACGGGCGTCATCGCACCTCTCCTCGCCGGACGGCACCTCCGCCTCCGGTCCCTTTTCCAGTCGGCCGGCCGTCACCGCGCGCCCGGCAGAAGGAGCACCAGGAGTGACGAACACCTCCCGTACCACCACCAGCAGCACCACCAACGGCGCCAGTACCGGCGGCGGTTCGCCGTACGCATCGCGTCCGTTCCGCCCCGGCCGCATCGCGGTCCTCGCCGCCGCCACCGTGGCCGCGCTCTTCGTCTCCGCCCTCCCGGCCTCGGCCGCCCCCGCCCCCACCGGTGACGGCTCCCCGAGCGCGGCCACCGAGGCCGCCCGGCAGCGCCTCGTCGCCGCCGAGCCCAGACCCGGCGCGAGATCCGTGGGGCTCAGCCCCGCCCAGCGCGCGAAGTCCCTCCGGGCCGCGGCCGAGACCGGCCCCGCCACCGCCCGCGCCCTGGGCCTCGGCGACAAGGAGAAACTGCTGCCCAAGGACGTCGTCAAGGACGCCGACGGCACCGTCCACACCCGCTACGAGCGGACCTACGCGGGCCTGCCCGTCCTCGGCGGCGACCTCGTCGTCCACGCCCGGCCCGGCGACCGTACGCCCACCGTCTCCCGGACCACGGACGCCTCGGTCGCCGTCCCCACGACCACCGCCACCGTCCCGGCCGCCGCCGCGCGGAAGACCGCGCTCGCCACCGCGAAGGCCGACGGCACGACGGAGACGGCCGCGGACGGCGCCCCCCGTCGGGTCGTGTGGGCCGAGGACGGCGCCGCCACGCTCGCCTGGGAGTCCGTGGTCAACGGCGTACGCGAGGACGGCACCCCCAGCGAACTCCACGTCGTCACCGACGCCAGGAGCGGCAAGAAGCTCGCGGAGTTCGACCGCGTGCACACGGGCGTCGGCCACGGCCAGTTCAACGGGAAGGTCCAGGTCGGCAGCGTCCGTAACGGCGACGTCTTCGAACTGACCGACCCCCAGGGCGGCAACCACAGCACGTACGACCTGGACAACACCAACTCGTCCGGCACCGGCGCCCTCGTCACCGACGCCGACGACGTCTGGGGCGACGGCACGGTCGCCGACCGGCAGACGGCCGCCGTCGACGCCGCGTACGGCGCGCGCAAGACGTACGACTTCTACCACGACCGCTTCGGCCGCGACGGCATAGCCGGCGACGGCATCGGCGCGTACTCCCGGGTCCACTACGGCACCCAGTACGTCAACGCCTTCTGGAGCGACGCCTGCTTCTGCATGACGTACGGAGACGGCGCGGGAGACGCCAACCCGCTCACCGAACTCGACGTCGCCGCCCACGAGATGAGCCACGGCGTCACCTCCGTGACGGCGGACCTGATCTACAGCGGCGAGTCCGGCGGCCTCAACGAGGGCACCAGCGACATCATGGCCGCCGCCGTCGAGTTCTTCGCCGACAACCCCGCCGACGTACCGGACTACACCGTCGGCGAGCTCATCGACATCAACGGCGACGGCACCCCGCTGCGCTACATGGACCAGCCGTCGAAGGACGGCGTCTCCCAGGACTACTGGACCCCCGGCACGGCGAGCCTCGACCCGCACTACTCCTCGGGCGTGGCCAACCACTTCTTCTACCTGCTCGCCGAGGGCAGTGGAACCAAGTCGGTGGAGGGCGTGGCGTACGACAGCCCCACCTACGACGATCTGCCGGTCCCGGGGATCGGCCTGCACAACGCGATCAACGTCTGGTACCGGGCGCTGACCCTTTACATGACATCCGGCACCGACTACGCGGACGCCCGCACCGCCACGCTCCAGGCCGCCGCCGACCTGTTCGGCCGGTCGAGCGAGGTGTACGAGACGGTCGGCAACACCTGGGCCGCCGTCAACGTCGGTGAGCGCTTCGTCGACCACATCGCGTTCGCCACCCCGGCCGCCCAGGAAGCGGCCGTCGGCCAGCCGGCGTCCTTCCGGGTCACCGCGACGACGAGCCGCGCCTCCGGCCTGACCTACGAGGCCACGGACCTGCCCGCCGGCCTGACGCTCGACGCCGCCACCGGCCTGATCACCGGCATCCCGGAGGAGGCCGGCGCCCACACGCCGACGATCACGGCGAGGACGGCGGACACCTCCCTGTCCAGGACGTTCAGCTGGACGGTCATCCCCTCGGGCGGCGACTTCTTCGTCAACCCGGGCAACGTGCCGATCCCCGACGCCGACCCGGCCGGCGCCGAGTCGCCCCTGATCGTCACGGGCCGCGACGGCAACGCCCCGAGCGACCTCCAGGTGACCGTCGACATCGTGCACACCTGGCGCGGTGACCTGGCGATCGACCTGGTGGGTCCGGACGGCACGGTGGTCCGCCGCCTGAAGGCCCCGGACTCGAGCAGCGCGGACGACGTGCACGAGACCTACACGGTGGACGCCTCGGCCCTCCCGGCCGACGGGACGTGGAAGCTGCGCGTCACCGATGTCTACGCGAGGGACACGGGCTACATCGACAGCTGGAAGCTGACGTTCTGACGGCGCCCGGTTCCGGGGCGCGGCGCCCGGTTCCGGGGCGTGACGCCCGGTTGCGAGGCGCGGCGCCCGGTTGCGGGGGTGACGCCCGGTTCCGGGGGTGACGCCCGGCTCCGGAGCGTGCCGGGTCACGTCGGGTCAGCCGTGCCGGATCAGTCGCATCCGACGTCGATCCACACCAGATCGAGCACGCGGAACTCACGCGTCCCGGGAAACCAGCGATAACTGACGAGCACGGGCAGGCGCGGCACATCGATGACGTACCTGCCGCCGTCGCCGACGGGCAGGCCGGGCAGTCCCTTGCCCGCGGCGACGGCGTTCCCGGCCTCGATGGCGAGCGCGCGGACGAAGAGCACGACCGCCCGGTACGTCTCCCCGTACCCGCCGGCCCGCATGGCCTCCAGGACGCGCGCGGCGTGCTCCGTGCGCTGCAGGCTCCAACCACGCTCGGGCTGGGTGGTCACGGGTCCTCCTCGCGGCCCGCGAACGGGGCCGAGCGCTCCGGGTCTCTCACCTTTGGCCACGGACTGACTCCGGTCTCCGGCAAGCCCGTTGTACCGGCCACCCCTTTCCGACCCTAGCGGCATCGACTCCGGGTTGAACACGAAACGTCAATACTCGCTCACGTAGGGCGAGATGGGCCTGGTCGGAGAGACGAGCTTCGGCTGCGCCACGCCATCGGAACGCGCCCCCGGGGCGCCCCCGGAACGCGCCGCCGGAACGGTGCCGGAGGCTACCGAGCCGGTCCGCGTACGCCCCGGCCCGCCGCCCGCAGGTCCAGCACCGCCCACAGCCGGCGCCCGTCCTCCGCCATGTCCGTACCGCAACTGGTCGCGCCCAGCGCGGCCAGCCGCGGCAGCACGTCCGTGCCCGGCAGGGCCAGGTCCGCGCGGTGGCTGAGGACCACGACCAGCGCCTGCCCGTCCTGGTCCGCCAGATGGACGCTCAGCCGTCGGCCGCCGTCGGACAGGGCGGTCTCCACCAGCAGCGTCACCGCCTCGCCGACCAGGCGCTCGGACCCCGTACGCCCCGGTCCCGGCCCCGGCCCCGTACAGCCCCAGTCGCGCAGCCGGTCCAGCACCTGCGTCCGGGCGCGGCCGACCGACCACGGCTGGGCCTCCAGCGTCCAGTTGGCCCCCCGGCGGTTCGCCATGGTCACCGCCCGCCGGCTCGCCCTGGCGACCGTGCCCGTCGCGGAACGCGGCTTCGTGTCCGGACTCGGACGCGGCGGCTGCGCCGGACTCTTCGGCGGCGGAGGGGTCTTCGGCGGGTAGTCGGGCTGGTGACCGGCGTCCGGCGACGGTGACGGCATGGCGGCTCCCGGGCGAAGGGGGAGGAACGTGCGAGGCCCTCATCGTAGGACCGCGCCCATCCGTTACCGGCCGGTTCTGGCCGTTACGCCCTTCGCGTGGGCGCCCCGCGGTGACAGTCGCGCGGGGCGTGGCGATGAACGCGCCGTCCGACACAAAAGGCGTCAACTACCGGTACGTGCACGGAGCCTTGGGGCAGCCGCCCCGGGCACGAGCCGTTCACCGGAGTCGGTCGGGCGCTCCGGATGGTTCAGGCGCTCCAGACGAAGCGGAGGCGTTCGGCGGTGGCGGCCGGGTCCTGGGTGCCGAAGGTTTCGTACTCCCTCGTCCGCACCGCGAGCAGCGCCTCCAGGATCGCCTCGCCCAGTACCTCGTGTGCCAGGTCCGAGGCCCGCAGCAGGCCGAGAACGCCGGGGAGACGGCCGGGGAGGAGGGACGCGCCGGCGCGGGCGCGTTCCGCGTCCGACAGGGTGGCGGGATCGACCCGTACCTCGGGCGGCGGCGGAGTGCCGTCCTGGATGCCGCGCAGGGCCGCGCCCAGGAGGACCGCGCTGCTCAGGTACGGGTTGGCGGACGGATCCACGGCCTTGACCTCGAGGTGCGCGCCCCGTGGATTGCCGTGGGTGGCGGCGCAGAGGCGGACGGCCGCCTCGCGGTTCTCCAGGCCCCAACAGGCGTACGCGCCCGACCACATGCCCGGCTGCAGGCGCAGGTGCGACAGTACGGAACCGGCCAGTACGCCCATGAGCTCGGGCAGGTGGGCGACGATGCCCCCGACGGCGGACGCCCCCTCGTCGGTCAGGCCGTGGGCGTGCGGGCCGCCCGACAGCAGGGGGTGGCCGTCGCGGGCGAGGGACAGGTGCTGGTGCGCGCCGTTGCCCGTGGTGCCGTGGACGGGGACGGGGGAGAACGACACGGCCAGCCCGTGCCTGCGGGCGGTCTCACCGACGAGGACGCGGCCCAGGACCAGGTGGTCGGCCGCCGCGACGGGCGAGGCAGGGGTCAGCGACATCTCGTACTGGCCGGGCGCGTACTCGGCGTGCACCTGTTCCACGGACAGACCTGCCCGCGCGCTCGCGGCCAGCAGGTTCTCGAGGAACTCCTTGGCGGTGAGCGCGCTGCCCAGGCCGTACGCCGACCAGCGGCCGGTGGCGAGGGCGGGGGCGGGGGCCGTCGCGCCGAACAGCGTGAACTCCAGCTCGTGGCCGACGAGCGCGGAGAGCCCGCACCCGGTGAGCCGGTCCTCGACACGGCGCAGCGCGGAACGGGGGCACACCGCGGCCGCCGTGCCGTCCTGTTCGTACAGGGTCGCGGGCGCCCAGGAGACGTCGTCGCCGAGGTTCCGCAGGTCCGCCTCGGCGATGCGCAGCCGCAGGTCGCCGGTGACGGAGAAGCGAGGGGTGAAGGCGATCCGGTCGTCGGCGCAGAAGACGTTCCAGCTCGGGGACGCGCCCATGCCCGTACGGACGTAGTCGGCGAGGCGGTGGGCGGGTACGGCCTTGGCGCGGCTGACCCCGGCCATGTCGACCGTGGAGCCGATGATCAGGCCGGCGGAGGCGGGGGCCGCTGGTGCTGGGGCGTGGTCGGAAGCTGGGGCTGGGGGCTGTACGGTCACGGCGCCCTTCCGGGTGAGTGGGTTGGTGGACGAGGCATCCCGCCGGGGGCCGGGTGAGGCTCCCTCGGCGGCGGGTGAGGAATCTCCCGGCGGCCGGGTCACGCGTTCCGGTCGAGTCCGTACACCCGCAGGGCGTTGTCCCGTCCGATCATGCGGGCGACCCGGACGGCGTCCTCCGCCCGCCACTCGCCGTCCGTGATGTGGCGCCCCAGTACACGGCCGAGCGCGCGCCGCCACATCAGGGCGCCGAGATACGTCAGTTCGGGCAGACCCCAGGCGTCGGTGGAGAACAGCACCTTGTGGAAGGGGGCGAGTTCGAGGCTGTGGCGCACCGCGCTGTCGGCGTTCGCGCCGAGGTGGTGAGCGGCGAGGCCGACGTCCAGGTAGACGTGCGGATAGGCGTGCGCCAGATATCCGGCTTCCCGTTCGTACGGGTAGCAGTGGAGCAGGAGGACACGGCCGCCGGTGGGCCGGGAGCGGTCGATCAGCGGTTGCAGGTGCAGGGGGTTGGCGTCGAGCAGGCGCAGGTCGGGGTCGCCGAAGCCGGTGTGCAGTTGGAGGGGCGCCCGGCGTTCCAGGGCCCACCAGATGAGGTGGCGGATGAGCACCGGGTCCCGGAGCCGGCACTCGCCGGTGGTGCGGACCTCCGCGAACCACGCCCGGGCCGCGCCCGCGACCTTCTCGTCGTCGGGCTCGGCCGGGTCGAGGAGCAGGCCGCAGCGGTAGGCGGCGATGGACTTGTAGCCGACGCAGGTGGCGCGGCGGGCCTCGAGCGCGGCGGCCAGTGAGTCGAGGAAGCCCTCCGGGGACGCCGCGTCGCGCATGACCCGCTCCGCCACGGACTCCAGCCGGACGACGCGGTGCACGCGCGCCCCGCTGACGCGCGCGAACTCCTCGTCGCTCAGCAGCCGTTGGGCCGCGTGACCGCCGTCGAGGAGGTGGTCGCCGATACCGGCGGTACGGGTGAGCCGGGCCGTGACCTCGACGACCCCCAGCTCCGCGCGGCGGGCGCTGTACGCCTCGGGCGCCGCGAAGGGTGGCAGGTCCAGCAGGGGCGCGCAGTGCCGCCGTACGGCGAACCCCAGCTGCGAGTCGAACCGCGTCCAGGGCGGCTCGGGCGCGGTGGGCGCCTCGCTCAGCGCCGCCTCCAGGCCCGTGTGGTCGACGTCGTCACGGAAGACGCTGTGCGCGTGGTGGTCCACGAGGTTCAGGGCCGCGATCTCGGCCGCGAGCACGGGAGGGGCGCCGGCCGGGTGTGGCCCGCCGGAAACCGTGTCCGTGATGTCTGTCATGACCGTCATGTAACAACAGATTCGGTGCGGGCGCCGTCAGGACGTCTCCACGGCGCTCGGGGTCCAGGTCATCCCGGCGGGGTTCGGGCCGGGTGCCGTCGGTATGCGGCACCCGGCCCCGGCGGGGCCGGGCCCCGTGCGCTCCGTTGCCGGCCGGTCAAGCGGTCGCCGTCCTCACTCCCGGATCGACTCGACGCGTTCCGGTCCGGTGTGAACCCGGGTGGCGGGGTGTTGCCGGTCGGGCCGCGAGGGCGGGGCGTCGCTCACCACGCGGCCGCGCCGCAGTTGCCGCCTTGGAGGCAGGCCCGGAAGTTCAGGCCCTTGAGCTTGCTGTAGTCGCCCTTGAAGTTCTCGCCGTTCGCGGCGGTGCGGATCGTCGTCCAGCCCTTGCCCTGCCACTTGGCCTGGAGCAGGACGTACTTCTTGTCGAGCTTGTGGTCGTAGAACTTTCCGCTGTAGCTGCCGTAGTAGGTCTTGCCGTCCGCGCTCGAATGCCAGGTCCACTTGATGCTGATCGAACCGGCTCGGTTGCTGGTCCACAGCGTCCGACTGGCGTTGCCCGATCCGGCCCGCACCTCGCCGCGGTCGGCTGCTGCCTGGGCGGGGACGGCGGTGGCGGACGCGGGAGCGGCGGTGGCGGGGCCGGCGCTCAGTATGCCCGCGGATCCCAGGGCCACGCTGCCGACGGCAAGAGCCGTCCTGGTGCGAATGTTCATGGTTTCCTCCGATGAGTCGCAGAAGTTCCTGATGCGGAGTTTGATTCGCGACTTCGACGTTAGTCGTGCGGCCTCTCGCGGAAATCAGGGCAGACCCTGAACTTCCTTACGAGGGGGACCACTTTCCTCATGACCGCACGACCGTTCTCATGACGTGAGGTCCTCACGACTGGAGGTAGGCCAGCACGGCGAGCACCCGCCGGTGGTCCGCCACGGCCGGCTCCAGGCCCAGCTTGGTGAACACGTTCCGTACGTGTGTCTCGACGGTCTTGCCGCTGACGTAGAGGCGCTGGCCGATCGCCTCGTTGGAACGGCCTTCCGCCATCAGGGCCAGGACGTCCCGTTCCCGCCGGGTGAGCGTGTCCAGGGCGGAGGCGACGCGTCGGCGTCCCAGCAGCCGCGCCACCACCTCGGGATCCATCACCGGTTCGCCCGCGTCCACCCGCTTGATGGCGTCGGTGAGTTCGTCGACGTCCGCGATCCGCTCCTTGAGCAGGTAGCCGAACCCGCCGGGCTGTCGCGACATCGCCTCGACCGCACGGCCGGTCTCGACGTACTGGGACAGCAGCAGCACCCCGACGGCCGGAAAGCGCTCCCGTATCCGACGGGCGGCGCGGACCCCCTCGTCGGAATGCGTGGGAGGCATACGGATGTCCACCACGGCCACATCGGGACGGAGGTCGCCGACGAGGGCGAGGAGCCCTTCCGCGTCGCCGGCCTGACCGATCACCGTGACGCCCGAATCCTCCAGCAGCCGCACCAGCCCCTCCCGCAGCAGCACGGAGTCCTCGGCCACGATCACACGCACGGCAGCTCGGCCCTTACGCGTGTGCCGCCCCCCGGCGGGCTGGACACGAGCAGCGTGCCGCCCGCCGAGGCCACCCGGTCGGAGAGTCCGCGCAGGCCGCTCCCGCCGATCGGGTCGGCTCCGCCGCTTCCGTCGTCGGTGACGTCGACGACGAGCCGCTCGTCGACGCGGCGAACCGACACGCCCACGGACCGGGCCCCCGCGTGCTTCGCCGCGTTGGACAAGGCCTCGCACACCGTGAAGTACGCGGTCGACTCGATCAGCGGCGGGTACCGGCCGGGATCCACCACGCACAGCACGGGCAGCTCGGCCTGATCCGCCAGGGCGCTGATGGCCGGACCGAGCCCCTCCCGGGTCAGGACGGCTGGGTGGATGCCGCGGGCGAGGTCCCGAAGCTCGTCCAGCGCCTGCCGGAGGGCCCGGTCGGCCTCCGCGACCGTGTGGCGGAGCCGTTCCTCCCCACCGGTCCCGAGCTGGACCTTGACCCGTCGCAGTGTCATCAGGGCGAAGACCAACCGGGTCTGCGCGCCGTCGTGCAGATCCCGCTCCAGCCGCCGCCGCTCCTCGTACGCGGCCTGCAGCAGGCGGGACCGGAACGCCGTGGCCTCCGCCAGACGGGACCTGGAGGCCGCGGCCTCCCTCAGGTTCGTCTCGGCCTCCGACCGCAACCAGGCGTTCCGAAGGCAGAGACCGAGCGCGGCGCCCACCGCAGCGAGCAACTCGGGTTGGTCGTCGAGCGCGGCATCGTGCACCAGCACCGCGGCCGGACCCTCATCGCTCCCCACGCGCAGGACGCCGAGGTCTCCTCCGGGCGGGGGAAGGCGGAAGGGGCGGCCGTCCGGGTCGACCCAGGCACCGGCTTCGACGGAGGACCGTACGCCGAGCCGCAGCGACGGATCCCCGAGGACGTTCGTGAGTACGTCCTGCAGGCGGCGCGGCGTCGGATCCACGCCCGCCTCCAGCGCGAGATTGCCGACGGACGCGCCCACCAGCCGCATCCGCAGCAGACTGATCAGAAAGGTGACGGGAACGGCGATCTGGCTCAGGTCCGACGGCAGGGTCAGCATCGAGTCGGCCGCGGCCAGCGCGTCCGGCGCCAGCAGGTACACCACTTCCCAGCCGACGAACGCCACCGCGATGGCGGTCGCCACCCACGCCGGCAGCAGCACGCGTCGACGGGCGCGGCGGCTCGCCCGCCAGCGGCGTACCAACGCCATGACGCACACGACGGTGAGCAGCGCACCGAGCCACCGGTACACGAGGTCGACCGCTGTGAACAGCTCCGGATCGGAGCGGAGCAGCAGCGCGTTGGGCCCGCAGTCGCGGCAGTCCAGATAACTGGCCGAGCCGTCCGCCCCAGGGTCGTACACGAGCGTGCGCAGCAGTCCTCCACCGGCGACCAGGCCGTAGCCCGCCGCCACGACGACACGGTGCGCGGTCGATGCGAGCCGTCCGTCGGGGAAGGCCAGCACGAGGTGCGCGAGCACCGCCAGGTTCAGCGCCTCGCACCACGCGCCGAGGGCGAACAGCACCGGCACGCCGGTGCCCTGCAGATTGCCGAGGAACCAGGTCAGCCCCTCGGCCAGCATCAGAGGTCCGGTGCGGTTGGCGGGCCGCCGCCACCGGGCGATCAGGCCCGCGCCCGCGAAGGACCAGCCCACGGCCAGATCACGCAGGACATCGGTCCCCGCCGCGCCGGCGCGGGTATAGGCCCACGCCCCACAGGTTCCGGCCGCGACCGAGGCGGTTCCCCATAACAGCAACCGGGACTTCACTCCGGACCGGCCGAAAACCCGGCCCCGGCGCCATGGCCGGACTTCCCGTCGAGTCCCCTCCACAGGCACCACGATAGGACTCTTACCGCGGCACCCGTCCCGTACAACCGTGAAGTCCCGGTAATGGCGCGGGTTCACCGGCCGGGGCTCATCGGCGGCGCTCGCCGGGGCCCATCGCCCGGAACCCGTGGGCCGAGGCAACGACCCGGGTTCACCCGCCGGGGCGCACGCGGAACCAGTCGAACTCCGCCTCGCCTCTGCTGACGGCCGCGTTCCCTGTTGTGCCGACGGTTGCGTTGTCGGCCTCCGGCCCGGTGGCGAAGAGGCCCACGGTCGCGCCGATCCACTTCCCCGCCGTCGCGGTGAACGGCGCACCGAGCGGAGCGAATCCCCGGCCGTCCACGTCCGCCGCGAACCGGCACACCGCCCCGGGGCCCACGCTCACCCGCAGCCGTACCGCCGCCTTCCCCCTCCCCAACGGCACTGGGCGGGCGGCCTCCGTCTCGGCGGCGTCGACCGCCGCGGTGCGGTACGTCAGAACGATCCGGTCGCCGTCGTGGCGGAGGCCCGCCCAGGCGTACGTCCCGCCCAGGACGACCAGCCCGGCACGGGCCCCGGCGGTCGTGGTGGACAGCGTCACCGAGGTCGTCGCGGTGAAGGTCTCCGCGGGAAACCGCTGGCCCAGCACATTGGGCAGCAGCCGGAGGTCATGGGCGACGGGGCTCGGCCGGCAGGCCAGCGCCAGCCGGCCCGGGAACCGGCGCAGGGACCACCAGGACGGGTCGGCGTTCGCCTGCCAGATCCACTGCTTCCCGAGTTCCGGGCCGGTGAACTCGTCGCTCGTGGCCGGCGCGGTCACCCTCACCCGGGCGTCGACGCGCGGCTTGGCGTGCACCGGCACCGGGGTGCCCCGGCCGTCGTCGTTGTCGGCGCCCATCACCGGCCAGCCGTCCGTACGCCAGCGCATCGGCTGGAGGTGCACCACCCGCCCGTAGGCCGCGCGGTCCTGGAAGTGCAGGAACCAGTCCTCTCCGCCCGCCGTACTCACCCAGGCCCCCTGGTGCGGCCCGTTGACGGGGCTGTCGCCCTGGGCGAGCACGACACGGTCCTCGTACGGGCCCCAGACCGAGCGGGAACGGAACGCCGACTGCCAGCCGTGGGTGACTCCACCGGCCGGAGCGAAGATCCAGTACCAGCCGTCCCGCTTGTACAGTTTCGGGCCTTCGAGCGTGGTGTAGCCGGGCAGCTCGTCGCCGTCGACCACGATCCGGCCCTCGTCGAGCAGCCGCGTGCCGTCCGGGCTCATACGGTGCAGGGTCAGCCGGTTGTTGATGCCGCTCCGGCTCTTGGCCCAGGCGTGGACCAGGTAGGCCCGCCCGTCGTCGTCCCACAGCGGGCACGGGTCGATCAGACCCTTGCCCAGCTTGACCGGGTGGGGTCTGCTCCACGGTCCACTCGGGTCGGTGGCGGTCACCACGAAGATCCCGAAGTCCGGGTCCGGATAGAAGATCCAGAACGTGCCGTCGTGGTGGCGCAGGGCCGGGGCCCACACCCCGCCGCCGTGCCGCGGGGTGCTGAAGTGGTCCTCGGGCTCCAGCTCGGTCAGGGCGTGCCCGATGACGCTCCAGTTGACCAGGTCGGCCGAGCGCAGGACCGGCAGCCCGGGTACGCGGTTGAACGAGGAGGCGACCAGGTAGAAGTACGCGCCCACCCGGACAGCGTCGGGATCGGACCAGTCGGCGTTGAGCACCGGGTTCCGGTAGCGGCCGTCCCCGAGGTCCGCCACCCACGGGAGCCGCTGCCGAGCCGAGACCGCCTCGCTTCCCGCGGCTTCGCCCGCGATGTCCCCGCCCGCCGGCCCCGCTTCCCCCGCCGGCCCCGCTTCCCCCGCCGGCCCGCCGGACCCCGGTGGCGCCGAGGCGTGGGCGGCACCACCGACGCCGCCGAGCACCGCCGACCCGGCCGCCGCCGCACCGAGGCCGGCCCGCAGCACCTGCCTGCGACTGTGCTCGTCCATCTGATCTCCTCCGCGTCTCGGATCGGGGGTGCGGGCGCACTGGTGTGCCGGGCGCACCACGGCAGGCTCGCCACGGTGCGCCCGGCCCTACAGCCTGGTGTCCTATCGTCAGGCGCCGATGGCGGCCTGGGGCCCGGCGCCCTTGCCGACCAGGGACGGGACCTGCGCGGCGGCGTCCAGCGTGTAGGAGTAGTGGTCCCGGGGGTTGAACGTCGTACCGCCGGTCTGTTGGAGGCCCGTGCACCCGTTCAGGATGCTGCCGGTCTGCGTCAGCGAGGCGGTGGAGTCCCGGTAGTAGGGGTCCTTGACCTTCTCGAAGTACCCGTTTTCGATGACGGTCCTGGACGAACCCCGCGAGTAGTTGCCGTAACCGGTCACGTTCTGCATGTAGTTGTTGTAGAGGTGGGCGTAGGCGACGTTGTCGATGCTGGGGTTGCGGGAGTTGGTGCCGCGGATCCAGTTGTGGTGGATGGTGATCCGGGCGGTGACGTTGTCGGTCCAGCCGATGCCGAAGGACTTGTTGCCCTCGTTGAGGATGTTCCAGGACACGGTGAGGTTGGTGGTGTCCTTACGGCTGTCGATCAGGCCGTCGTTCATCCGCTCGATGCGGTTGTGGTCGATCCAGATGTGGTCCGCGGTGTCCATCTGGATGCCGTCGTAGTCGTAGGCCTTGTCGTCCGGGTCGTCGTCGGGCATCCGGGTGTCACGGATCGTGAGGTTGCGGATGATGACGTTGCGGACGCCGGTGCCGAGGAAGAACCCGCCGCCCACGATCTGGCCCTTGGTGCCGACGCCGATGATCGTCTTGTTCGAGGTGACGCGGATCTCGTGGCCGAAGGGGCTGACGCCGATGGCGGCGGCGACCTTGATGACGTACGGGGTGGTGGCGGTGGCCTAGCGGTCGAGGTCGGCGAACGTGCTGACCGTGACGGTGGGCCCGGCGGCGCCGCCCGTCGTACCGCCATCGGTGGCCGCGAACCCCTCGGGCCCGTCCGCCCAAACCGCGGCCGTCCCGACGGCGTTCTCCGCGGCCGGGCCCGGGTTCAGGGCCGGGGCCGCCTTGAGGGCCGGCGCCGCCGCCAGGGGCGCGGGCACGCCGTACGCGGGGGCGCCCGCCAGCAGGCCGCAGAGGGCCACCACGAGCGCCACGAGTAACGAGCGGGGTGACCGGTGTCGCGTTGCGCTTCTCTCGGTCATGGATCGTCTCCAGACATGGTGTGGGGGGCGGGGTACCGGACCGGCATCCTGGACCGGGGGAGCCCAGGACTTCTCGAAATTTTCGTTATTTCCGGTCCGCTAGTAAGCGCTTGCCGAGAACGTAGGACTCGCTGTCATGGCCGTCAAGAGCTCGGAGGCGAGTGAATCCAAGCGAATCCCGGCGAAGCCGTGCCTGCGAAAATTTCGAAGCCGCTGGCTAGAATCGCCCCATGCCCTCAGCGGATTCAGGAAGGGGGCCGTTGACCAGCGCGGAGATCGCCCGGCATGCCGGGGTCTCGCTGTCGACCGTCTCCAAGGTGGTCAACGGGCGCGCGGACGTCGGAGCCGAGACCCGCGCCCGCATCGAGGACGTCATCCGCCGGCACGGGTACCGGTGGCAGAAGCAGCGGGTCACCGGGCGCGCACCCCTGCTGGAACTGGTCTTCCGTCAGGTACGGGACGCCTATGCCGTCGAGATCATCAATGGTGTGCAACAGGTGGCGCGAGAGAACCGTCTCGCCGTCGTACTCTCCGAGTTGCACGGCCGTCACACGCCGGGGCGGGGCTGGGTCGAGGACGTGCTGGCACGCCGCCCGACCGGCGTCATCTCGGTGTACGCCGGCCTCACCGACGCCCAGAGCGCCCAACTGCGCAGCCTGGGGGTCCCGTTCGTCCTCGTCGACCCTGGCGGCGAACCGGCCCACGCCGCCCCGTCGGTCGGAGCGACCAACTGGAACGGCGGACTGGCGGCCACCCGCCACCTCCTGGAACTCGGGCACCGCCGCATCGCGGTCGTCACCGGCCCGGCACACTCCCTGGCGGCCCGCGCCCGGCTCGACGGCTACCGCACCGCGCTGGAGACGGCGGGCGTACCCGTGGACCCCGCGCTCGTCCGCGTGGGCGACTTTCTGCACGAGGACGGCCTGTCGCACACCCGCGCCCTGCTCCGTCTGCCGGACCCGCCCACCGCCGTGTTCGCCTGCAATGACGCCCAGGCTCAGGGCGCGTACCTGGCCGCCGCCGAAGCCGGCCTGCGCATCCCGGCGGACCTCAGCATCGTCGGCTTCGACGACCTTCCGCCGGCCCGCTGGACCGTTCCGCCACTGACCACGGTCCGCCAGCCGCTCACCGAGATGGCCGCCACCGCCGCCACCATGATCGTCACCCTCTCCCAGGGCACCCCGCTGCCCCAGCACCGCGTGGAACTCGCGACCGAACTCGTGGTCAGAGACAGCACGGCGCCGCCGCGCTGAGTCATATCGGATCGAGGAAATCCGCTTGAGGGAACGGCAACTCGCGACTCTGCTCAGGGTCACAGCAGGCAGTACGGCTGGTGCCCGTTCTCGTGCGCCCTCTTGGAGAAGTCCTGCCACTCGTGCAGCGAGTGGCAGTGGTGCGGCGCCGACCTGGGCTTCGTAGGGAAAGGTGACCCGCCTGTCCCGCCTGGCGGCGGGTGGGGCATCGACTTCTTCTGCCTCACCGACGTGGAGACGCCCCCGTCCGCCCGACCGGCAGTCCTCCACGCCTTCCTGGTGCGCGAGTAGCTGGTCCCGAGTTGCTTCGAGTAGCCACGGCCGACGCGCGCCTGGTTGCGGAGCGGACGACGAGTTGGCTGCCCGCAGTGCATCGCCAAACAGCGTTGGCGGTCTCCGCCGCAGTCTTCTTGTCAAAATGACAGAAACGGAAGTACCGTCAGTGACATGCAAGCTGACGCGTGGTCACCCACGCCGGTACTACTGACGGTCGATCTCGTGATCCTGACGCTGCGTGAGGGGCGACTGTGTGTCCTGCTCGTGGAGCGGGGCGAAGATCCTTTTCAGGGCATGCTGGCTCTGCCTGGCGGATTCCTCAATCACGCCGGTGAGGAGATTCTGGACGCCGCCCATCGTGAATTGAGTGAGGAAACCGCTCTGACTGCCGGGTGGGTGCATCTTGAACAGTTGGCCACCTACGGGGACGCAGGCCGTGATCCACGGGGACGAGTCGTTTCTGTGGCCCACTTGGCGATCGCGCCGGGACTCCCCGAGCCGATCGCGGGTACGGATGCC
Source organism: Streptomyces hebeiensis (assembly GCF_052983195.1). Taxonomy (NCBI): domain Bacteria; kingdom Bacillati; phylum Actinomycetota; class Actinomycetes; order Kitasatosporales; family Streptomycetaceae; genus Streptomyces; species Streptomyces hebeiensis. The sequence continues at coordinate 3,204,641 of NZ_CM129812.1, read as the reverse complement.
ATGGATGCCGCGTGGGTTCCCTCGGAAGCCGTCCTGTCCGGTGAGGTGGAACTGGCCTTCGATCACCTCCGGATCGTGACGGACGGAATTGAACGCGCACGTACCAAGCTCGAATTCTCGGCGCTGGCCACGGCATTCTGCGGTGAACTCTTCACCATAGCCGAGCTGCAGCAGGTGTACGAGGCAGTTTGGGGTGCCGAACTCGACACCCGTAACTTCTACCGGAAAGTCCAGGCCATAAAGGGATTCATCATTCCCGCCGGCTCGGGACGCAAGGCCACGGGGGGACGGCCCGCGCGATTGTACAAGGCAGGGCCGAATGCGGTGCTGTCCCCACCGCTGATCAGACCTGTGCCGTCCACGACGGGCGAGGTCACGAGAAAGGAAGTGGAGTAGATGTCGAAAGACCTGGTGGTGATTCTCACCGCCCTCAATCTCGAGTACCAGGCCGTGCGCCGGAAACTGGCCGGCCCGCAGGTGCACCTGCATGAGCGTGGGACGCGGTTCGAGGTGGGGGCCGTACAGGGCACTTCATGTCGTGTCGCGCTCGGTCTGACGAACAAGGGGAATCACTCTGCCGCGGTGATCGCCGAGCGCGCGATCCAGGAGTTTTCGCCGGTGGCCGTGTTGTTCGTCGGCGTTGCCGGTGCTCTGTGGGAGACCGCCAGGCTGGGCGACGTGGTGATGGCGACACATGTGTACGCCTACCACGGTGGGACCAGCGAGGACGACGGACTCAAGGCCCGTCCCCGGGTGTGGGAGGCGGCGCACGGCATCAGCCAGCTCGGTTCGCATCTGGCTCGCTTGAACGACTGGGCCGACGACACGCCCGGTCATGGGCGCGCACCGCAGGTGCGCTTCGGCGCGATCGCTGCCGGCGAGGTCGTACAGAACTCGAAGATCTCGGCCGAGGCGCGGTGGATCCGGCAGCACTACAACGACGCGCTCGCGATCGAGATGGAGGCCGCCGGTGTGGCGCAGGCCGGTCATCTCAACGGGGCACCGGTGGCCATCATCCGGGGAATCAGCGACCGGGCGGACGGTACGAAGAGCAGTGCGAAGGACCGCAACTCGCAACCGCGGGCCGCGGCGAACGCGGCGGCATTCGCCACACGGCTCGCCGTGGAACTGGTGGGAGAACAGGAGCAGATCGACATGTCCCAGGCAGACAAGGCCCGTATGGCCGACGGACTCAAAGAGAACGTCAGCAACGCTGCCCACAACAGCACCGTCGGCATCATGGCCGGCTCGGTCAAGGAGAGCAGCGTCTACGTGAACGCGGCCCCGAAGGTGACCAGGCCGACGGACCTGGTTGCGGAACTGGACGGTTTCCGTGAGTACCTGAAGCGTCACCACGCCGAGAGCGCCCTCGACGATGACACCTGCCGAGAGGCACTGGCCGAACTGGGTTTCGCCCGCCGGGCGGCAACGGAGAACACTCCCGAATCGTCCAAGAGGGCGACCATGGCGCTCAAGAGGTTACGCGGCCTGATCGCAGACTCTCCCGAGCTGGTGGCCAAGGTGGCGCCGCTGGTGGTTGCCGCGGGTGACTTGTCATGAACGACGGCAGCAGTGGCACGCACAATTCGGCCGCATACGACTCCACCGTGGGAATCCAGGCCGAGACCGTACACAACTCCAACGTCTACTTCGTCCATCCGGATGCATCGCCGCAGGAAAAGTACAAGGTAGGTGTGCGGTTTCTGGAGGACGGCATCCCCAGCCGTGCTCGCGACATGATCAGTGACGCGATCGCCCACGGACACGACAACGCGGAGGTCCGTTTCCACTGGGTGCTTGCCATGCTGAGTGCACGCGCTTACCACGACCTCAGCACCGAAGAACTTCAGCGGCTGCACCACGCCTCCCGGCTCGTACGGACCTACGCCGAGGGAGAGTGGAAAGACGCTCTGCGCGTCGCTTTCGAACTGCTGGCGATGCTCAGCACCGCGGACGGCGAAACAGGACGCGTACTGGAGCGGTTAAAAGCCCTGACACCTCGCCGGCGTGACGCGATTCTCCGCCACCTCGATCTCGTTCTCACTGGAGGGCTGAAGGACAGCTTGTGGGCCGAGAACCGCGAGCGGGCGGAGGCAGACCGCTTCGGCAACGACCGGGGCCAACGGGTGTGGGCCTATTTCGAACCCGATCCCATCGGGCCGCGGGCCCTGCCGCCCGGTCCGAGCACCGCTGCCGCCGCCCAGGCAGCCCTCCCGATCCAAGCCGGCTTGTTCGTCGTCGTCACCGCATTTTTCTGGATCTTGGCGCTGGTCGCGAGCCCGGCTGCGGCAGTCGTCGAGATTCTGGTGTCGCTCGGTGCGGGCCTGACCGCGGCTCATTTCGGTCGCGGTTGGTGGTACCAGGTACATCGACTGAAGGCGAAGAACCGTGAGTCCCACACTCCGTACACGGGCGATCCCGCCTCTATGGGGGACGGGTTCACCAACCGCGTCCGTCATTCGTTCGATCACTACTTCAGTGCTCGCGTGCCTTACGGGTTCGCCCCGCACGAATGGCTCGGTTATACCGTCCATATCCGCAACAGTCTCGTCACCGAGATCGCGCTTCTCTACCGCGAGAGCCGAATCGGCGTGGACCGGGTCAACTGGCTGATCCGCTATCTCGCCGAGGACGCCCGAGACCGCCACAACAAAGGCACTCTGTTCGACCACCGCCACCAGAACCAGACGTCGGCGGTAGCGAAGGCGCTGTGCGTAGTCGCCCTCATCACTCTCGGCATCATGACCCTGAACCTGCTCGGAACAGTGGCCTCAGGTGCTGGTGCGTCGCAGATGCTGCTGGCCGTCCTGGCTGTAGTCGGTGCGGTCTGGTTCGGGCGCGAGGCTGCGTCCTCGTGGCTGGAGGCCCGTAGTGAAAAGCACCGACTGGTCGAGGAGACCCAGGAATATCAAGAGCGGCTGACCGCGCGGCAAGTCGCGTACCAGAACTGGAAGTCGTTCCTGGACGCCACGCGGCCCAGTGAGCTGGAAATGGAGACCTGGCTCACCTGCGACAAGACGCTGTTCGTCGACGAAGCACTCCGCCACTACCAGCTCACCTGGCGCGACCTGATCACCCACACCATCCTGATGACACCCGCACGCCCCTACAAGCGGGGGCGTGTGAAGGGCGGCCCCTGGCGTTACTCGCGCTACAGCTTCCGCCTTTTCCTGGTCACACAGGATGGCGTTCGTGAAATCAGCACGGAATTCGATTTCACCGACGCAAAACGTGGGAACGAGCAGCGAAGCAACTATCGGTTCGACGCCTTGTCCTCCGTGCAGGTTACGGAACGCTCTCATGTCGGCTACGACCTGGAGCTCGTTCTCACCAACGGGCCGGCCAGGAATATTCGTGTCAAAGACGCTGACACTCATCAACTGGGGCCGGACGAAAACGCCCAGGAAATCGCCGAAATCAACCTCAATGCGGCTGGTTTCATCCACACTTTCCGCCTCCTGGAAGGAATCGCGGCGGACGGAAAGGGTTGGATCGAACGAAACAACCCCAACAACCTGCCGCCTTTCAGCGCTGACGACTGAGCCTTCCGGGCCTTCAGGGCGGGCAGGGGCCGTATCGCCGGAGCCCTGCCCGTCCACTCATCAGCCCAGCCGGGACTCGAGCTTAGGAATGGCCGTGGCCGCCATGGAAGACGTCACCGAAAGCAGACTGCTGCTGGCCGAGTACGACCGCATCAAGGAGGAGCAAAAAACCCGGATAGGATTCCGTGACAACCTGCTGTACTTCACGCTCGCCGCGTCCACGGCGGTCCTGGCGATCACCGTCCAGAGCGGGCAGGCTCAACTACTGCTCGCCGTCCCCGTGATCTGCCTGGTCCTGGGCTGGACCTACCTTGTCAACGACGAGAAGATCTCGGCGATCGGCGGCTACATCCGCGACCAGCTAGGGCCGCGGCTGGCCGAGCTCAGCGGCGCCCACGGCGCGGTGTTCGGCTGGGAGATGTACCACCGCGACGATGCGAGACGCAGCACGCGCAAGCGACTGCAGAGCGCTGTGGATCTGTTCACGTACTTGGCCTCGCCGGTGATCTGCGTGACCGTCTTCTGGTGCTCTCCCGCTGTTCAGCCTTTACTCGTGATCGTCTCCATCGCGCAGACACTTGCCCTGGCCGTACTGGGCTGGCAGTTCTTGTGCCATGCGGAGCGGTAGCGCGGCCGAGACGGCGATGAGGTCATGGAACCGGTACTCGTCGCAGCCGAGCATGTGGGCGGCGTGGAGGAACGCCATGCCGAGCAGCCTCTTGCTCGGACGGGTCAGGTAGGCGACGGCCGCTTCGTGCACGAGCGGCTCACTGATCCGGGCGGTGAACCGCGTGTCAGAGGCGAGGCGGGTGAGCTTCGCTTCCAGCTCCTGCTGCCAGGAGATGAGCGTGCCGTGGGACGGTAGCTGCACGGCGTTCCTCCGAGAGGTGTCAGGGAGTGGAGTCGGGCCAGGGGACATCGGTCTCGACCGGCTGGGTGTAGTCGATGCCGGGCACGGCGAAGCCGTAAAGTCGTTCGACTTCGGCGTGGAACCATCGGATGTCCGCGAGCTTGTCGATGGTCTCGGTGGTGGCGGTGTTCCACCGTTCGGCGACGGCGGTCTGGACGCCGGGTTCGAGTTCCCAGGTGTCGAGGCGTACGCGGCCTTCGGCGTCCAGGTCGAGCGGGCAGGTTCCGGTGAGCTGGTCCCACAGTTCGGCGAGCTGGGCGATGGGCGGCACCATCGCGTCGCCGAGGACGCCGCGAAGCAACCCCACGTAGAGGGCGATTCCGGGGATGGCGGTGCTGGACTGGGTGACGGCCGCCGCGTTGACGGAGGTCAGCGCCCGGCCGCCGACGAGCTTGCCCAGACGCTCGTCGAGCGTACGTGCGGTCTCCTCGAGGTGGCTCTTGGCGGCTCCGATGGTGCCTTGCCGGTAGATCGCGCCGGTCAGCGTGGAGCCGATGTAGGAGAGCGCGGCCGTGGTGAAGCCGTCGGCGAGCAGTCCTCGATCGGCGAGGTGGTCGATCCACCGCTCCCAGTCGGCACCGCCCATCACGGCCACCGTCTGCTCGATGTCGTCGCTTGCGGCCGGCTGCGTTTCGACGTTCTTCACCTCTGGCTTGCCCTCGCCGTCGAAGACGAGGGTCTTCGTCCGGTACACCTCGTCGATCGGCTTGAGCACGGAGGCATAGGTGACGCCTGTGTCGGGATCGGTACGGCGCGGAGCGGCCACCGAGTAGATGAGGTAGTCGAGCCGTCCGCCGAAGCGCCGCTCGATCAGTTCGGCCACCTGGTCCTTCATCGCGTCGGAGAAGGCGTCACCGTTGAGGAACACCATGTCGCGGCCGTGCTGACGGGCGAGTTCCGCGGTGGCGGCGGTCCGATACCAGCCGGCGGTCCCGGTACGCCGCTCGGGTGCCTTCTCGAAGCTGACACCGATGCCCCGGATGCCGACCCGCGCCAGACCGGCGATGGTGGCGGCCAGCCCGTACCCGGCGGACGATCCGATGATGAGCGCGACGGGCGCGTTGTCCGGAACGGGCACGGAAGGGGCGGCGGCCTGCCACATGTCGTTCACCACCCGCTCGCAGCCTGCCGGGTGGGAGTCGATGAACAGGAAACCGCGGTTACGGGGCGTGATGACGCGTTCGCTCATGAGGCTGTGTCCTTCGAGGTCGTGGACGCGGAGGCGGTGACCAGAGGTCGCACCGCATCCTGCAAGTCTGCGACCGTGCGGACACGGGCGGTCACCTCGTCCGGGACAGTAATGCCCAAGCGCTCTTGGAGGGTCTCCACCACTTCGAGCAGCGCGAGACTGTCCACACCCAGGTCGTGTTCGAGTACGGCCGCGGGTCGCTCGCACGCCTCCTGCGGTCGGCCGGTGATCAAAGCCAGGGCCACCACGACGCTGGCCGCCGTCCGGTCGCTCACGCTCCTTCTCCCGCCGTGCGATCCGTACGGGACAGCAGTGCGGCGATGGGAAGGCTGGGCAGTCGTCGCCGCCCTGCGCTCCTTGGAGAAGGCGGCTGTCATGGGCGCCAGTCAGCGGATGGCCCGGATCATCACGGTGAGCACCGGCGAGGCCGGGGATGGCTGGCTCTGGCCTATGTCCTCGTAGCCCCACGATTCGTAGAGCGCGCGGACCTTTCCGTCGCCGGCGGCCGGGTTGACCATGAGCGTCACGAAGGGCTCGTCGCGTGCGGCGAGGAGGGCGTCATGGATGCGGCGGGCGGTGCCGGTCTTCCGCCAGGCCGGCCGGACGCCGATCTCCTTCAGGGCCACGGCTGGACGCTCGGTGTACTTCCGCGCCGGTGCCGGGCTGGTGCGCTGCCAGTAGCGATCGCCGTGCTCGATGGTGTTGCCGTAGGCGTAGCCGACCGGGTGCCCGCCGGCGTAGGCGAGGACGGCAGTGAAGCCCGGTTCGGTGGCGTGCCGGTCCAGGCGTTCGCCGAATGCGGTGACCGCGTAGTTCGGCAGGTGGAGGAGCGGGGCGCGCACGTCGGCGTACACGTCGAGGAGATCGCCGCGGACGGGGGCGAGGGCGGTGAAGATGCGCAGGTCGATGGCGGGCGCCGTGGTCATGCGGCCATCCTCCAGGTGGTGGTGTGCTCGGTCCAGGTCTGGACGGTGACGCTGCCGGACGCGGTGGCGCGGAGAGCGGCACCGAACTCCTGCAGCATGCGCGAGACACGGGCGTGTCGGGTGGCGGCGTCGGCAGGGATCTTCATGGCGGTGGCCGTGGCGGCGTCGGCGTCGCCCTGGGCGAGCTGGGCGTGGGCGAGCCGGGTCGTGGTGATGGCCCGGGACCTGACCATGTGGGGCCGGAGGGCCGACAGACAACGGTGGGCGTGGTACTCGGCGGTCGGGTAGTCGCCGAGCGCCAAGTGCGCGGAGAGGGCCAGGGAGTCCAGCTCGGCCTGGTCGTAGAAGGCGAGCATCCACACCGGCCGGTAGTCGGCGGGGTCGGCGCGCAGCATGGCGTCCTGTGCCTGGTCGAACGCGCGGCGGGTGCTGGTGCGGTCCTGCGCACCGCCTTGGATGGCGCCCTGACGGGCCATGCCGAGGGAGGCGAACAGGGGGTCCCGGCGTGTGAGGTGGAGGCTGCGGGCGACGTCGTTGGCCGCGAGCGCGTCGGCGGGGCGGCCCATGTGCCGGTACATGGTGCCCGCGTGGCTCCAGATACGGAACTTGATCGCCTGGTCGCCGGACATCTCGGCGAGTGCCTGGGCCTCGCGCATATGTGCCTTGGCGACGTCGTGGCGTCGGCCGTCGATGGCGGCCCACATCGCCGAGGAGCGGAACGCGGCCGCGGAGGCGTAGAGGCTGCTGCGTACGCGCTGGGTGGCGCTTCCGGCGTTCTGGAGGTTCAGCGCCTCGTCGGCGAGGGCGGCGGCTCGCTGTTCGATGCCGAGCTGTCCACCGTGCCGGTGGTCGCTGGCGATGATCTCGGCGAAGCGCTTGTTCAGGCGGTTGACGTCGCTCATGCCGATACGGCGCGGGGATGCGGTGCCGGGCGCGGCAGCCGCCGCGGCGGCTGCCGCGATGCCGCCGACGAGGGTACGGCGCTTCATGTCGGAGTCCTCCTGCTGCGGTGGGGCTGGGCTGGACGAAGGCCGGCCCCGTGGCACGAACCCTAAAGCGACGGCAGGCAGTCCGCTGACGTCCTCAAGTGCCCTGCGCGCGGCTGACTTCGGCCACGTGACCCGGCCCGCCTTCCATGCCCGGACCGATGATCCGTCGAGTCCGCCAAGGCGCCCGGTCAACCGATCAATGGCCCTGTTCACGGACTCAGCAAGGCTGTTGGAGCTGTAGCCGTGCTCGGCCATCCACGCCTCAAGAACGGTGTTGCGGGTGGTGTCCATGCAGGCAAGGTAGCCCGCACGATCCCCACTCGCCAGGTAAAGAGCAGGTCAAAACACCCTATCTCGTTGTCGTGCATGAGCTGGCGAACGCCCTAACCAGGCTGCCGGGAACGGGAGTTGGCTTGGTGCTGGTCGCCCCGGTCGCATTCCACCGTGCGGGGCGGCTGTTGACGGCCTGGCCTGTCCCTGAGGTTCCTCCACGGGTACGGGCCGGGCGCCGAGACGACACGAAGGCTCCACCTCGATGACGAGTCTGAGAACGCCGGTCGATGCCACAGCTGTCGGCCACCCCGCGTACAGCCACAGCCTCCCGAACGAGCCCGCCACGGCCGAGATCGGCCGCAGGATCATTCTGGACGTCCTGGGCATATGGCAACTCGACGACCTTGCCGACCCGGCCGCGCTGATCGTCACAGAGCTGATCGCCAACGCCTCCAGGCACGCCCCGTGCCCCGACGTCCGTCTCATCGTCCGTCGTCCGAGCGCGAGACGAGTGCGTCTTGGGGTCGTGGACCGGGAGCCGTCCCGTCTGCCCGTACTCGGCCAGGCCGAGTACGACGACGAAGCCGGTCGCGGACTGCTCCTCATCGACGCCGTCGCCGATCGCTGGGGCTGCGACCTGTACGGCTCGGGCAGACGCCCATGGGCCAAAGAAGTCTGGGCCGAGCTTCGCACGGAGGCGGGCGCGTGAGTGTTCCGGCCGTGGCGCCCTCGTATGCGTGCCTCGACCGCCTCAAGGTCCAGGCTCTCGCCTACTTCCCCGGTCGGCGACCGGCGTCGGCCTGATCAGCCTCCGGCACACGACTTCCCGGTGTGAGGCGGACAGCCCGCAAGAAGTTCCCACGCGGAGCACATCCCTCGCGCCGGGCGGCCAGGAACCGTCCGAGAGCCAGCCGCCTGGAAGAGCTCTCCCCAACGGCACCTGGTGGCCATCCCGGCCGAACAACACCTGAACGATCACAAGGAGTGAAGCATGACGCGCAGCACGGTAGTTCCCAGCCGCACCGACGTGCGCCCACAGATCCCGGGGGCACCGGACGGCTTCGACCTGGACGTCTCTCTCGTGGAGATCGCCGACCCGGCGGGCGTGGTCAACCTGACCGACGACAACTGCGGGTCCACCTGCGGCGCCTGCACCACCAACGTCGCCTGACGCGGACCCCACTACACCCGTGTCCGGTGCCGCCGCGTCCCGACGCTGCGGCACCGGACACCCAGCCCCCTCGCCCACGGAGGCAATGGTGGTTGCTCGACCCGCAGCGTTTCGAACCGGCTCTACCGTTCTCGTACGCGCCGTGGCCCGGCCGTTTCTCCCGGTTCCTCGGATCCCTGACCTCGATGACCGCTTGCCCGAGGGGCCGGCGGACGGCGTGGCCTGGCTGCGCGCGGTCTGGGCGAAAGAGGAAGTCGCCGAGGCGCTCCAGTACTCCAGTCCGACCCTGGCCGCGCGGGCACGGGCGCTGTGCAGTGCCGGGCATCCTTCCCACCGGGACGTGCGACGTACGGCGTCGTCCGTAGCCCACTACCTACTACGTGCCCAACACCGGGCAACCCCCTTCGGCCTCTTCGCCGGCGTGGCCACCGCGCGGTTCGGCCCTCAGGCGCGTGCCGGCTGGGGTGGGGAGCACGTGGTCGTCGGCCGTGCCGGGGCTGAGTGGCTGGCCGCGGTGGTCGAATGGTTGGAGTCGTGCCCGGACCTCCTTGAACGGTTACCGGTTGTCGTCAACAACACCATGACGAGCCGAGGAGACCGGCTTATCGTGCCGTTCCAGACCGATATTCAGGACGACGGGCCTCGCGCGGTCGAGGCGTCCCTGGCCCTGACCGTACCGCTCCGCGCGGTTCTCGCCGCGAGCCGGGCGCCGGTCCGGTTCGAGACGCTTGTGGACAGGCTCCGGGCGGAGTTCCCCGAGGCAGGCCCGGCGAAGGCGCGCCGTCTCCTGGCGGAGCTGATCCGGCGGCGCGTGCTGATCACGAGCCTGCACGCGCCGAGCACCGAGACCGACGCGCTCGGGTATCTGCTCGACCAACTCGACGCGATCGACGCCGGAAGCCTCGCCTCGGTCGCGGAGACGGTGCGCGAGTTGCACAGGGTCCGGGCGGGTCTGGAGAAGTGCGCCACGCGCGGCGGCCGGGACAGCATTACGGCACGGATGTGTGCCCTCGTTCCGGGGCTGCGCCGCCACCCCGTCGCGCTCGACCTGCGCTTGGACGCGCGGATCGTTCTGCCGGAAGCGGTCGCCCGAGAGATCGAGCGCGCCGCCCTCGTCCTCACCCGTGTAAGCACCCGCCCGTACGGGACCGCTGCCTGGAACGAGTACCACCAGCGGTTCTACGAGCGGTACGGCATCGGCACGATGGTGCCGCTCGCAAAGGTGGTGGCGGACAGCGGCACTGGTTATCCCGACGGCTACCCCGGCGCTCCGGCCGGCGCACGCAGGCCCCGCGTCTCGGCGCGGGATGACGCCCTCGTACGGCTGGCTCAGGCCGCCGCGCTCGACGGGTGTGACGAAGTGATCCTCACGGACGAACAGATTGAGGCGCTGGGCGTGGGTCCCGACGAACCTCGGCTGCCGCCGCATTTGGAGATCGGGGTGCGGGTGTACGCGGCCAGCCTGGAGGAGTTGCAGCGCGGGCGGTTTCGACTGGAGGTCGTAAGCGTGTCCCGTGGTGTCGGCGTCTCCACGGGCCGATTCCTCAGCGTGCTGGCCCCCGCCGAACGGGAGGCCCTGGTCACAGAGCTTGCCGACCTCCCGGCCGCAGACGGCAACACCATGCCCGCGCAGCTCTCTTTCCCACCCCTGCTCCCCAAGAGCGCCCACGTCACCCGCTCCCCACAGGTGCTGCCCACCGTGATCAGCCTTCAGGAGCACCGAGCCCCGCAGGACACCGTCCTCACCCCGGAGGACTTGGCTGTGGGGTGCGACGGCCGCCGCATGTACCTCGCCGTCCCCGAGCGCGGACATCGCGTCGAGGCCGTCGGGATGAACGCGCTGAACCCGCACACGCACACCCCGCCGTTGGCGCGGTTTCTCACCGAACTGTCCCGTGCCCAGTGTGCGCAGGTCACCGTCTTCGACTGGGGCGCCGCGGCGGCGATGCCGTTCCTACCGCGCCTGCGGTACGGCCGCACCGTGTTGGCTCCGGCACGCTGGCGGCTGGAAGCGTCCGAACTGCCCGGCCATGCCCGCCCTCGGGCTGAGTGGGACGCCGCGCTCAGCGACTGGCGTGTCCGGCGGAGGCTGCCGTGTCGCGTCCATCTCGTTGAGGACGACCGACATCTCTTCCTCGACCTCGACGAGGCCGGCCACCGAGCGCTCCTGCGTCAGCACCTGGACCATGCGCGCCTGGCCGTGCTCGTCGAGGCTCCGGAACCGGAGGCGTACGGCTGGTGCGGAGGGCGAGCTCACGAGGTCGTGGTGCCCCTCAAAGCAACCAGGCCGTCGGCATGGCCGCCGCTGCCGGCCCCCAGCCGGGCCCGTGCCCTGTCTGCGGCCCAGATGCAGACGCCTGCCTCTTCCTCGGTTCTTCTGGCCGCCCTGTACGGAGACCCCCGCCGCCAAGTCGTCTTGCTCTCCCGGCACTTGCCCGACCTCGTGGAACGACTCGGCAACCCGCCGTGGTGGTTCATCCGCTTCCGCGACCCGGACCAGCACCTCCGCGTACGCATCGCCCTCCCCGACCCGGAAGCCTTCGCCGACACGGCCCGAACGGTGAGCGCCTGGGCCGACGAGCTACGAAGCATCGGCCTGCTGGCCGACCTGCGCTATCCCACCTCCTACCGGGAGATGGGCCGCTGGGGCTCCGGTACCGCATGGGAGGCAGCCGAGGAGGTGTTCCGGGCGGACTCGCGCGCCATCCTGTCCCAGCTCATGCAGCCACAGCGCCCCAGCCAGCGCACGCTGGTGGCGGCCCACACCGTCGCCATCGCCTCCACGTTCCTCGGCAGCACCGCAGCCGGGATGCGGTGGCTGATCGACCACATCCCGCCGACAGTCCCCAAACCGGTTCCACGCCCGCAGTTCATCGACGCCGTACGGCTCGCCGACCCGAGCGACGACTGGTCGGCGCTGCGCCGCGTCCCAGGCGGGGACGCCATCGTGTCGGGATGGGCCGACCGGGACACGGCGCTCGCCGCGTACCGGCCGCACTTGCCCGGCCCGGACACCCAGGGCATCGCCGTCGACGACGTCCTGACCTCCCTACTGCACGTCCATTTCGTGCGCCACGTCGCCGTGAACTTCCCGGAGGAAGAGGTGTGCCTCTACCTGGCGCGTGCCGCCGCCCTGGCCTGGACCGCCCGCACCCGTGGGAGGGCCTCGTGACCGCCCACCCCACGCTCGGCCTGGTCGACGCCATCGCCGCCCGGCTCGCCGATCCCGACACCGTGCCCCTCGGCTCCAGGACGCTGTCCTCGGACCGGCAGCACCTTGCTTACGGCCCGCCCGGAATCGCGCTCCTTCACATCGAGCGGGCCGCGAGCGGCCTCGGCCCGAGGCACTGCGCCCACGCCTGGCTCGCCGCCGCCTGTCGGCAGCCGCTCACCAGCGGCCCGGACAGCCACCCGTTCTACGGAGTGCCCGCCTTCGCCCACGCCCTGAGCTGTGCCGCCGACCACCTTCCCGGCTCCTACCAGCGAGCCCTCGACGCGATGGACGGACAGATCGCCGTCGACGTCGGACGCCGTCTCGACGCCGCACACCGCCGCATCGACGCCGGACGCCTGCCGCAACTCGCCGAGTTCGACGCCATCCGGGGCCTCACCGGATACGGCGCCTACCTACTGCGCCGAAACCCCCGCAGCTCCACGATGCGCGCCGTTCTCGACTACTGCGTGCGTCTCACCGAACCGATCACCCACCACGACGAGACCCTGCCGGGCTGGTGGACGGAGACCGGGCCCTCCGGCAGTCCGGACGACCGATTCCCCGGCGGACACGCCAACACCGGCATGGCGCACGGCATCGGCGGAGTACTCGCGCTCCTGGCCCTCGCCGCTCGGAACGGCTCCGTGACCGACGGGCACCACGCGGCACTGCACACCATCCTGACCTGGCTGGACCGCTGGAAGCAGAGAGCCGACGGCGGGCCGGTCTGGCCGTACTGGGTCACTCGGGGCGAGCTGCGCAGGGCGCGTCTCGCCTCGTCCGCGCCCCGGCGACCGTCCTGGTGCTACGGCACCGCCGGCCTCGCCCGCGCCCAGCAACTTGCCGCGCTCGCCCTCGGCGACACCCGACGCCAGATCGACGCGGAGAACGCGCTCGTGGCCGCCCTCACCGATCCCGACCAGCTGAAGGCCACAACGGACAACGGCCTCTGCCACGGGTTCGCCGGCCTCGCCCACGCTGCCGCGCGGACGGCCGACGACGCCCACCCCTCAACCGCGGGAAAGCTCCGAGTCGCGATCCCAGCTCTCCTGGCTGCGGTCATCCCACCGGGCACCGACCCCGAACTCATGGCCAAGGCGCTCATCCAGGACGAGGAAGGCGGCCCCGGCCTCCTCGACGGCGCCGCCGGCATAGCCCTGGCCCTCCTCGTGTCCAGCACCGCCGCACCACCCCGGTCCGCCTGGGACGCATGCCTCCTCATCGCCTGATCCACCGACCGAAGGATCTCTATGCCTCCCGACCACTGGCAACAGCACAACATCACCTTCGTCGACCGCGAGAGTGCCCGGCGCACCATCGCCGAACGCCTCGCCCCTAGCCTGATCGAGGCAGAGGCCGACGGGCAGCTCACCGGCTGGTGGTTCATGAACAAGCAGCCCTGGCCGCTGCGTTACCTCGCCGACAAGCCCTCACCAGCCATCGAGGCGCTCCTGAGCGATCTCATCGGCGACGGTGTGGCCGTGTCGTGCCTGCCCAGCATCTACGAGCCCGAGACCGACACCTTCGGCGGACCCGAGGCCATGGACGCGGCCCACGAACTGTTCCACAGCGACTCCCGCCACCTGCTCACCTACCAGCCGGGCCCGATGCACTTGGGACGTCGGGAAACCGCCATCCTGCTCGCGAGCGCCCTGATGCGCGGCGCTGGACTCGACTGGTTCGAACAGGGCGACGTATGGGCGAAAGTCGCAGCCCTTAGACCAGCCACCAATCCACCACCACGCGAACGAGCCGCCGAACTGATCTCGCCCGTACAGAAGTTGATGACCGCGGATGCGCACAGCCTCTGCTGCCCGAACGGTCCACTGCACAGGTATGACGAGTGGGTTACCGCCTTCGAACGGACAGGAGCCACGCTCGCCGACCTCGCAGGCCGCGGCGCTCTCACCCGCGGCCTGCGAGCCGTCATCGCCCATCACGTGATCTTCCACGCCAACCGCGCCGGTCTCCTCCGCGACGACCAGAGCGCTCTGTCCCACATCGCACGAGAGGTAGTCATGGGAACGAGTGACCACACCGAGTCGCCCACCGGCGCAACGGCCGAGATCGATAGCGTCAGCGCGGTGAACACCGACACGATCACCACCCCCACGGCGGACGCCGAGCGCCTTCGTAACGCCCTCGTCGACCAGCTCCGTGCGGACGGACACGCCCGCGCCACTGCCGTCGAGACCGCGTTGCGGACCGTGCCCCGCCACGTGTTCGTGCCCGAGGCGTCACTCGAATACGCCTACGCCAATGAACCCGTACACATCAAGTACGACACCGACGGCACGTCCATCTCCTGCGCCTCCCAGCCAGGCGTCGTCGCCCTCATGCTGGACCAGCTCGACGCCCGGCCCGGCGAGCGCATCCTCGAACTCGGTGCCGGCAGCGGCTACAACGCCGGTCTGCTCGCCCACCTGGTCGGCGAGAACGGACACGTGACCACCCTCGATGTCGACGACGACCTCGTGGAAGGTGCCCGCACGCACCTCGCCGCCGCCGGAATCACCAACGTCGAGGCCGTGACCCGCGACGGGGCTCTCGGCTACGCCGAAGCAGCGCCGTACGACCGGATCATCGCCACCGTTGGCGCGCACGGCGTACCGCACGCCTGGCTGCAGCAGCTCGCACCCGGCGGCCGGCTCCTCGTCCCCCAGCGCCTCAAGGGCACCGTCTCCCGCTCCATCGCCTACGAGCAGCGCGACGGCCGGTGGGTGTCCCTCGGCAGCGAGATGAACACCTTCATGCCGCTCCGGCGGGGCATCGCTGACGACGACCGCCGAGTGATCCCTCTCAGCACGGACGGCGCCGTACGACTCCAGGCCCCCGCCGGGCTCAACATCGACGCCGACGCCCTCGCGGGCGTACTTGACCAGCCGCGCACCGAGGAGTGGACCGGTATGACGGTCCGCGCCATGGAGTCGCCGGAGTGGATGGAACTGTTCGTCACCTGCTCCCTGCCCTCCGGCCTGATCCGGATGCTGTTCCCCCAGAGCGCCAAGGGCACTCTGCTCACCGAGGACCCCTACCCCTCGTCGACCGCGGTCGTCGACAAGGGTGCCGTCACCTACCTCGCCCGGCGCCTTTCGAAGAAGAAGACCCCCGAGGGTGGCAAGCTCTGGGAATTCGGCGTCGTCGGCCACGGCCCCGGCAGCGATGAGCTGGCCGCGAGGGTCGCCGATGCCATCCGCACCTGGGACCGCGACTACCGCGACCGTGAGGTCAGGTTCGAGATCCAGCCTCTCGACGCCCCCGAGATCGAGCAGCGCCCCGGTTTCTTCGCCCTCGACACCCCGCTGAACCGCATCGTCGTCGACTGGTGCTGACGCCCCACCCCTAGCGGACGGTGCCCGCCGGCACACGACTGGCAGGCACCGCCGCCTCAGCAGCCCTCACTCTCGATCCGGGGGATCCATGGACCCGCACGGCCTCACAGCCCAGCGCTTCCCGCTCGTCGCCCGATTCCGCCCCGCCTGCCTACCCCTGCCTCAACGCGTACGCGCACTCGTCGACCTGGCCGACACCGCAGTGAAAAAGGCCGACCAGGGGCTCGCATCAGCCGTCTACAACCAGGCCGCGCTCATCGCCTCCGACCTTGCCCTCCCCGACCTCGCCCGCGAGATGTGCCACCAGCACGCCGCCGCCTACCTCCACGCTTGCCCCCTGCCCGGCATGAGCGCGATCCGAGGGCTGGAACCGGTCGTCAACCTCGCCCGCCTCCAGATCCGCGCCGGCCACGCCGATGAGGGGCGCCAGCGACTCCTCGACCTGTACAAGGCCGTCGAGACGGGCACAGCGGCACGGTTCGAGGGCGTCACCGTACCTGCGGACCTCACAGCGACCGCAGAAGACCGCCAGGAAGTTCGCGCGTGGCTGTGGCGCGTCCTCCTCGCCGACGGCACGCGCACCCTCACCACCGAGAGGCGATGGGCCGAGGCCCTGGCGCACATCGAAGCCCACCATGGCATCGGGCAGCGGATGCTCGACGGTCGGCAGGTCGCCGTACTCGCCGCCCTCAGTGCGAACAACACGGCAGGGGCCGCTGCTCTCCTCGCCGACACGATGCCGGGCGACCCTTGGGAGCAGGCCGTCACGGCATGCCTGACCGTCTTGTGCCGACCCGACGCCGGGCAGCCGGTGAACGGCCACCTGGCGGACCTGGTGACGACCTACTCCGAGCGGCAGGCCGAACCTGGGATGACCGTGTTCGACATCCGGCTCGGTCTAACCGTCCTGGACGCGCTCGGCTCCGCTGATTCGCCCGCCGCGCACCGCGTCGTCGCGGACCTCCACCGCAGGACGACGGACGCCGAAGACGGCTACGCGGCCCGCGAGATCCTCGCGAACCCTCTGTTCGCCGCGCTTGCCACGGACCGGCAAGGTCACGACTGCCACGCTTTGTTACGTGCCTGCGCTCTTGGGGCGGGGGCCATCCCCGAGGAGCTGTGGGTGCAACTGGCCGCTGCTTTGCGCGTTGGCGACAGCGTGATTCGGAAGAGCCTCGGGCACCCACGGGCCCGCGACGTGCCCTGACCGCCCGACGGTTACTGTCGGTACTCGGCGGGGCGGCAAGACACGAAGCCCGCCCCGACCGACAACGTCAACTCACGCCTCGGGTCAGGGCCACACCAGGCAGTACGGCTGGTGGCCGTTCTCGTGCAGCCTCTTGGAGAAGTCCTGCCACTCGTGCAGCAGTTGGTACACGTTGTACGCGTCCCTCGGGCCGCCCCTGTCCGGGACCGTCGACCAGATGAACGCCGCCGCGCCCACCGACTCCTCGCCGACGCCGCGCAGCGGGTCGACGACCGTCATGGGGAGCTTGACCACCGCGTAATCCGGGTGCAGGACGACCAGTTCGAGCGGCGGGACCTTGTGCAGCGGCATTCCCTGAATTCCCGTCAGGACCATCGCCGCTATCGTCTCGGGCTTGATCTTCGTGAACATGCCGCCCATGCCGAGCTCGTCGCCGCCCAGCTCCTCCGGGCGCATGGAAATCGGTACGCGGGCGGCCGTCGCGCCGTCGGGCGCGCCGAAGTATTTGTAGGTCACCCCCACCCGGCCACCACTCCTGATCTCCGGTGCATCCTCGGACCGCTCCGAGCCCGAGGATTCCGAGGAGCGCCCCCGCGCATCGCGCTCGCCACGACGGTGCTTCCCCCGCCTGGCCGGCTCCGGACCCAGGCCGTCGGTCCCCTCACCCAGTCCGCCACCGCGATGCATATCTCCACCCGACCACTCGCAGCCATGGCCGCGCAACCCGATCATCGTGACAGTGACCTCCCCCACGAACGGCACGTGAAACACCAGCCCGCAAGAACGTCCGAACCTCTGCCACCATGGATTCTGTGAGCCATCCCTTTGACGCCCCAGTTTCGCAGACGCTTTTCGACCGCGCGGCCGTTGTGACGCCCGGCGGCGTGAACTCTCCCGTGCGCGCCTTCCGCGCCGTGGGCGGTACGCCCCGGTTCATGGTGTCCGGTCGCGGTCCGTACCTCACCGACGCGGACGGCCGCGAATACGTGGACCTCGTGTGTTCGTGGGGTCCGATGATTCTCGGTCACGCCCACCCCCAGGTCATCGAGGCCGTCCAGGCCGCGGTCGCGCGGGGTACGTCCTTCGGCACGCCCGGTGAGGGCGAGGTCGCGCTCGCCGAGGAGATCGTGGCCCGGGTGGCGCCCGTCGAGCAGGTGCGGCTCGTGTCGTCCGGGACCGAGGCGACCATGTCCGCCATCCGGCTGGCCAGGGGTTTCACCGGGCGCGCGAAGGTCGTGAAGTTCGCCGGCTGCTACCACGGACACGTCGACGCGCTGCTGGCCGCGGCCGGCTCCGGGGTCGCCACGTTCGGGCTGCCGGACACGCCCGGGGTGACCGGGGCGCAGGCGGGGGACACGATCGTGCTGCCCTACAACGACCTCGACGCCGTACGGACGGCCTTCGCCGCGCACCCCGGCGAGATCGCCTGCGTGATCACGGAGGCGTCACCGGGCAACATGGGTGTCGTGCCGCCGCGCGACGGGTTCAACGCCGGGCTCAAGGAACTGTGCGCTGCCGACAGCGCGCTCTACATCTCCGACGAGGTCATGACCGGGTTCCGTACGTCGAAGGCCGGCTGGTACGGGATCGACGGAGTCGTACCCGATCTGATGACGTTCGGAAAGGTCATGGGCGGCGGCTTCCCCGCCGCCGCGTTCGGCGGGCGCGCCGACGTCATGGGCCGGCTCGCCCCGGCGGGCCCGGTCTACCAGGCGGGCACGCTCTCCGGGAACCCGGTCGCCACGGCCGCGGGCCTCGCGCAGCTGCGGCTGCTCGGGGACGCGGAGTACGCGAAGGTCGACGCCGTCTCGCGCCAGGTCCAGGCGCTGGTGAGCGAGGCGCTCGACAAGGAGGGCGTCCCCCACCGCGTCCAGACGGCGAGCAACATGTTCTCCGTCTTCTTCACCGACGACGAGGTCCACGACTACGAGGACGCGAAGCGGCAGGAGTCGTTCCGCTTCACCCCGTTCTTCCACTCGATGCTGGCCGACGGCGTCTACCTGCCGCCGTCCTCCTTCGAGTCCTGGTTCGTCTCCACCACGCACGACGACCGCGCGATCGAGCGGATCGCCGCGGCCCTGCCCGCCGCGGCCCGCGCCGCCGCCGAAGCCACCGAACCGGAGAGTGCCGCGTGAGCGAGATCGACGAGAAGAACGACGAGAAGAACGACGAGACGAACGGCGAGACGAAGAACGAAGAGAAGAAGGACGGGACGAGGGGCGAGAGGAGCGACCTGACCGTCGTCCACCTCATGCGCCACGGGGAGGTCCACAACCCGGACGGCGTCCTCTACGGCCGCAGGCCCGGCTACCACCTCTCCGACCTGGGCCGGAAGATGGCGGACCGGGTCGCCGAGCATCTCGCGGAGCGCGACATCACCCATGTCGTCGCCTCCCCGTTGGAGCGTGCCCAGGAGACCGCGTCCCCCATCGCCCAGGCGCACGGGCTGGCCCTCGCCACCGACGGCCGGCTGATCGAGGCGGCCAACGTCTTCGAGGGCAAGAACTTCGGCGTCGGCGACGGCGCGCTGCGCCGGCCGGCCAACTGGAAGCACCTGACGAATCCCTTCCGGCCGTCCTGGGGCGAGCCGTACGTGGAGCAGGTCGTACGGATGCTCGCCGCCCTGAACGCGGCGCGGGACGCCGCCCGTGGGCACGAGGCGGTCTGCGTCAGCCACCAGCTGCCGATCTGGATCGTGCGCAGTTTCGTGGAGCGGCGCCGGCTCTGGCACGATCCGCGCCGGCGGGAGTGCACGCTCGCCTCGTTGACGACCTTCACCTACCGGGGGGACAAGATCATCTCCGTCGGCTACTCCGAGCCCGCGCGCGATCTCGTCCCCGCCCATCTCCTGGCCGGTGCCAGGCCGGTGAAGGGCGGCACGAAGGCGTACGGGGCCTGAGCGGCCCCTGCCCCTGCCTCTGCCCCTCGCGCTACGCGCGTCGCCCGCCGACGTGGGCCGACGCCCCACCCGGTATGCGCGTTGCCCGCCGCCTGATATGCACCGCTTGGCGCTTGGCGCTTGGCGCTTGGCGCTTGGCGCTTGGCGCGTAACGCGCCGTGTCCGGCGTCTGACGCTTCCCGTCACAGACGCTGTTACGCAAGTAAAGGCAATTAAAAGTTCGACAATTGTTGGAACCCCACCCGCACGTGTCACCCTCTTCCGTGCTGCCGATCGTACGCACGTATGAACGGCCGACGAAGTAACGAGCGCGGATGGGAACGGTAATGCGCGACATCAGCCGACGGGGTCTGCTCGGAGCCGGAATGGGGGCCGCCGCCGCGATGGGGCTCGCGGCGTGCGGCTCCGACAGCGGTAAGCCGCATCTCCCCGGCGGAGCTGGCGACGGGGGGAAGAACGGCAATGGAAAGAACGCCATTGGAAAGAACGGCGGCAAAGGTCCGGGGAAGAACGTCCGGCCCATAGGCGACGGGTCCACGGCGCACACCGGGAAGCAGCCGCACCAGCCGCCCCAGCCCGTTCCCCTGGAGCCCGGTCAGACGCCGCCGCAGTTCGTCGTCTTCTCCTGGGACGGCGCGGGCGAGGTCGGCAACGGTCTCTTCCCGCGTTTCCTGGACCTCGCCAAGGACCACGGCGCGGCCATGACCTTCTTCCTCTCCGGGATCTACCTGCTGCCCGAGTCGAAGAAGACGCTCTACCGCCCGCCGAACAACCCGGTCGGCGCCTCCGACATCGGCTATCTCACCGACGACCACGTCAAGGCCACCCTGGAGAACGTGCGCCGGGCCTGGCTGGACGGCCACGAGATAGGCACCCACTTCAACGGCCACTTCTGCGCCGGCTCCGGTTCCGGGGCCAACTGGACTCCCGGGCAGTGGCGCAGCGAGATAGACCAGGCCGTGTCCTTCGTCACCGAGTGGCGTACGAATACGGGCTGGAAGGACCTCGAGCCGCTGCCCTTCGACTACCGCGAGGAGTTGACGGGCGGTCGGACCCCGTGCCTGCTCGGGCAGGAGAACCTGCTGCCGACCGCGAAGAAGCTCGGCTGGCGTTACGACGCCAGTTCCCCGGGTGGCCACCAGATGTGGCCGGAGCAGAAGCAGGGAATATGGGACCTGCCGCTCCAGGGAATGCCTTTCCCCGGCCACAGCTTCGAAGTCCTTTCGATGGACTACAACATACTCGCCAACCAGTCGCAGAATTCGACCAAGGGTCCCCCCGCGAATTACCCGGCATGGCGCAAGCAGGCCACGGAGGCGTACCTCGGCGGTTTCAACCGGGCGTACGAGTCGAATCGCGCCCCCTTCTTCATCGGAAACCACTTCGAGGAGTGGAACGGCGGTATCTACATGGACGCCGTGGAAGAGGCGCTGAAGGGAATGGCGGGAAAGAAGGACGTGCGGCTGGTGTCCTTCCGGCAGTTCGTCGACTGGCTCGACGTCCAGGACCCCGCCGTCCTCACGAAGTTGCGCACCCTGCAGCCGGGACAGGCACCGGCGGGCGGGTGGAACGCTTTCTTTAAGGCGGCTTGACAAGCAGCTTTAGCGCCCGTAACGGGCAAGCAGGGGGGTGGGCAAGATCCCTGAATCGCCCATGCGAAACTTTTCACATGAACTCAGGCCGCGCCCCCCGACGCCCGACCGGGCGCCGGCCCGTCCTGCCGACGGGCCGGCGCCTTCGTGCTGTGCAGCCCACGCCGCGCCGCCGTCCCCGCGGCGCGCTGCTGTCCGTCGCGGCCGTCGCCGTGTCCGCGCTGACGCTCTCCGCGTGCTCGGGCGGCGGCACGTCCGGCGGTGGCGGCGACACCAACTTCGTGACGAACACGGGTGGTATCTCCACCGTCGCGAAGGGTGAGCGCAAGCCCGTCAACACGCTCGCGGGCGAGACCCTGGAGGGGGAGAAGCTCGACGTCGCCGACCTCAAGGGCAAGATCGTCGTGTTGAACGTCTGGGGCTCCTGGTGCGGCCCCTGCCGCGCCGAGGCCCCGCACTTCGCGAAGGTCTCGGAGGAGACGGAGGCCAAGGGGGTGGCGTTCGTCGGGATCAACACCCGCGATCCCAACAAGGGCCCCGCCCTCGCCTTCGAGGAGGACTACGGCGTCCGCTACCCGAGCCTCTACGACCCGACGGGCAAGCTGATCGTCACCGGCTTCCCCAAGGGCAACCTCAACCCGCAGGCCATCCCCTCCACGATCGTGCTGGACCGGGAGGGCAAGGTCGCGGCCCGCTCGCTGATGGCGCTGGACGAGACCAAGCTGCGCAAGATGATCGACCCGCTGATCGCGGAGAAGTGATCCCGTGCAGGCTCTCGCCGCGGCCCCCGGACTGCTCGCCGCGCCCTCCGACGCGTACGCCGCGCTCGCCGCGTCCCCCGGCACGTACACCGCGCTCGCCGCGACCTCCGGCATGAACGAGACCGTCTACAGCGGGGCGCTGCTGCTCGCGCTGCCGATCGCGCTGCTCGGCGGGCTCGTCTCGTTCTTCTCGCCGTGCGTGCTGCCGCTCGTGCCCGGCTACCTCTCGTACGTCACCGGTGTCAGCGGCACCGACCTCGCGGACGCCCGGCGGGGCCGGATGGCGGCCGGCGCCGCCCTCTTCGTCCTCGGGTTCACCGTGGTCTTCGTCTCGGGCGGGGCCCTGTTCGGGTATTTCGGCGCGACGCTCCAGAGCTACCGGGACGTGGTGTCCAAGGTGCTGGGCGCGCTGATGATCCTCATGGGCGCGTTCTTCATGGGGCTGATGCCCTGGCTCACCCAGCGGGAGTTCCGCCTGCACAAGCGGCCGGTGACCGGCCTCGCGGGCGCCCCCCTGCTGGGCGCGCTCTTCGGGGTCGGCTGGACGCCCTGCCTGGGGCCGACCATCTCCGCCGTCAACACCCTCGCCCTCAGTCAGGGCAGCGCGGGGCGCGGGGCCATACTGACCGTGGCGTACTGCCTGGGCCTCGGGCTGCCGTTCGTCGTCGCGGCGGTGGCGTTCCGCAGGGCGCTCGGCGCCTTCGCCTGGGTCAAGCGGCACTACGCCTGGGTCATGCGGATCGGCGGCGTGATGATGATCCTGACCGGGCTGGCGCTGATCACCGGGGCCTGGGACCTGCTCGTGCAGCAGACGCAGTCCTGGTCCGACGGCTTCACGGTGGGGATCTAGCGCCATGACCGAGGCGTTCGGCCCCTACGCCACCCACGAGCAAGAATTCCGCGAGTGATTCCATGAGCGAGACAGAGACCGACGAGACCACGGCCGCCGGTCAGAACACGGCCCCCGGCCCGGAGCGCCAGGGGGCTTCGGCCGGCTCGGGCGGTTCGGGGGCTTCGGCCGGTTCGGGCGGCACGGCCGATTCGGGCGACGATGCCGCCGCCGCCCGCCTGTCCACCGCCCCGCGCGAGGAGGGCGAGGGTCGCGACGGGACGGTCGTCGGCGGCCCCACCCTCGGGATCATCGGCTGGCTGCGCTGGTTCTGGCGGCAGCTCACCTCCATGCGCGTGGCGCTGATCCTCCTCTTCCTGCTCTCCCTCGCCTCCATCCCCGGCTCGCTGATCCCGCAGACCGGGATCGACGAGCTCAAGGTGCAGGAGTTCAAGGACCGGCACGAGACCCTCGCGCCGGTCTACGACAAGCTCCAGCTCTTCCACGTCTACAGCTCGGTGTGGTTCTCCGCGATCTACATCCTGCTGTTCGTCTCGCTGATCGGCTGTATCGTCCCGCGTACCTGGCAGTTCGTCGGCCAGCTGCGGGCCCGCCCGCCGCGCGCGCCGGGGCGGCTCGACCGGCTCCCCGCGTACACCACCTGGCGCACCGCCGCCGAGCCGGAGGCCGTCCGCGAGGCGGCGCGCGCGCTGCTGAAGAAGCGCCGGTTCCGCTCGCACGTCGCCGGTGACGCGGTCGCCGCCGAGAAGGGTTACCTCCGCGAGGCGGGGAACCTGATCTTCCATGTCGCGCTGATCGTGATGCTGGTCGCGTTCGCCTGCGGACAGCTGCTGAAGTCCGAGGGCGGCAAGCTGATCGTCGAGGGCGACGGCTTCGCCAACACGCTCCTCCAGTACGACGACTTCAAGTCCGGCTCGCTGTTCGACCCCGACGACCTCGAACCGTTCGCCTTCACCCTGGACAAGTTCACGGGGACGTACGAGCGGACCGGACCGCAGCGGGGCACCCCGCGCACGTACAAGGCCGACCTCCGCTACACCGTCGGGAACGGCACGGAGGAGCGCAGGTCCGTCGTCGAGGTCAACAAGCCGCTGGTGATCGACAACACCAAGGTCTACCTGAACGCGCACGGGTACGCGCCGGTCGTCACCGTCCGGGACGGGCGCGGCAAGGTCGTCTACAACGGCGCGGTGCCGCTGCTGCCCGTCGACAACAACGTCTCGTCCACGGGCGCCATCAAGGTCATGGACGGATATCGCGACAAGAAGGGCGAACGGGACCAACTGGGTTTCGCGGCCTTCTTCGTGCCGACGTACGGCGGCAAGGGCTCGGGTCAGATGTTCTCCCAGTTCCCCGCGCTCGACTTCCCGGTGCTCAACGTGGGCGCGTACCACGGCAGCCTGGGCGTCGACTCCGGGCTGCCGCAGAACGTGTACCAGCTGGACACCCGCAAGATGAAGCCCTTCAAGGACGCGGACGGCAACGTCCTGAAGAAGACGCTGCTGCCCGGTGAGAAGCTCACGCTGCCGGACGGCGCCGGCTCGATCACCTTCGAGAAGGACGTCAAGGAGTGGGCCAGCTTCCAGATCACCGAACAGCCCGGTGACGGCTGGGCGCTGGCCGGCGCGATCGCCGCCATCGGCGGACTGGCCGCCTCGCTGTTCATCCAGCGGCGCCGGGTCTGGGTCAGGGCCGTACGGGGGGCCGACGGCGTGACCGTGGTCGAGATGGCCGGGCTCGGCCGCAGCGAGTCCGCGAAGCTCCCCGAGGAACTGGGCGAACTGGCCGCCGCGGTGCACGAGAAGGCGCCGACCGCGCCGGGCGACGCACCGAACGCACCGGGCGACGCACCCGCCGCGTCGGGCAATGCACCTGCCGTGCCGGGCGACGCGTCCACCGCGCCGAGCGACACTGGAGATTCCGCGGAGCCGGAGCCACCGAAGTCCGCGGCGTCGGAGGAGTCACCGAAGCCCCCAGGGCGCCCGAAGTCCTCGGCCGAGTCCGCATCCGAGCCCGCATCCGAGTCCCCGTCCGAGTCCGAGTCCGCAGAGAAGCCTGAAGCGAAGCCTGTCGAAGGGCCTGAGAAGTGAATCTCGCCGCCGCAGCAACCAACGAGAGCCTGGCGAACACCAGCAATGTGCTGATCTATTCGGCCATGGCCGTCTACCTGCTGGCCTTCTTCGCCCATATGGCGGAGTGGCTCTTCGGCAGTCGCAGCAAGGTCGCCCGCACGGCGGCCGCGCTGACGAGCGACCGTACGGGCACGGGGAAGGCGGCCGGCCCGGCCGCTGCCCGGGCGCGGGCCGACGCCGCCGAGGGCAAGGGCGGCACCGCCGTCCTGGACCGGCCGAAGGTCGTCACCCGCTCCGCGCCCGGCGCGCGCGACGTCCCGGACGGCCCCGGCGCGCACGGCGGGGACGAACAGGGCGACCTCTACGGCCGGATCGCCGTCTCCCTCATGGTCCTCGCCTGGGCCCTGGAGGCCGGTGGCGTCCTCACTCGCGCGCTGTCCGTGCGGCGCGCGCCGTGGGGCAACATGTACGAGTTCAACATCACGATCACCACCGTGGTCGTCGGCGTGTACCTCGTACTGCTCGCGCTGAGGAAGAACGTCCGGTGGCTGGGCCTGCCGCTGGTGCTCACCGTCCTGCTCGACCTCGGACTCGCGGTCACGGTCCTCTACACCGCGAGCGCCCAGCTCGTGCCCGCCCTCCACTCGTACTGGCTGTGGATCCACGTCTCCACGGCCATCTTCTGCGGCGCGGTCTTCTACGTCGGCGCGGTCGCCACCCTGCTCTACCTCTTCCGGGAGCGGTACGAGACCAAGCTGGCCGCCGGCCTGACACCCGGCAGGTTCGCCACCTCCGTCATGGAACGGCTGCCGGCCTCCATGACGCTCGACAAGTTCGCGTACCGCGTCAACGCCGCCGTCTTCCCGCTGTGGACGTTCACGATCATCGCGGGCGCGATCTGGGCCGGCGACGCCTGGGGCCGCTACTGGGGCTGGGACCCCAAGGAGGTCTGGTCGTTCATCACCTGGGTCGCGTTCGCCGCCTACCTGCACGCCCGTGCCACGGCCGGCTGGAAGGGCCGCAAGGCCGCCTACCTGGCGCTGATCGCCTTCGGCTGCTGGCTGTTCAACTACTACGGCGTCAACATCTTCGTGACCGGCAAGCACTCGTACGCCGGCGTGTGACGCAAGAGGGGGGCGTGCGCCCGCGTACACCCTCTTCATGCGAAAGTGCCCCGCACGGACTTGACTCCGTGCGGGGCATCGGTGTATTCGGCGAAGATTCGCCGATGATGCTGTGGAGGCGCGATGGGGGGTGTGTGCGCCCTCGGTTGAGCGGCCGACGGCGATGAGGCCCGACGGCGGTGGTGGGAGGCCCGGAGGACGGGCGGCGTGCGGATCGAGCCACGGCACCGTGCCAGTTCCGTTCCCGAGCAGAGGCCGTACGTGCGCCGGGCCCCCGAGAGCCATCATTGCACAATGCAAAGGATTATGAACTGCCTTTGCATAAAGTCCACTTGACGGCCTTTGCGGCTACTCGGAGGTCTACTTCGGTGTCACGGCCTTCTCGACGTCCGCGAGGGTCGAGCCGTCGACCAGCCCGGTGTCCTCCAGGACCTCCATGTGGTCCAGGACGGTCTGGTTGGCCTGCCGTGCGTGGCGCCGGATCAGGTCGTTCTGCGTGGCCGCCCTCACCTCGCCGATGGTGGCGAAGATCTTGCCGTGCGAGGCACGCAGGACGTTGGCGAACATGCGGTCGAACTCGGCCCCCTTGGCGTTCTCCAGGTTCGTGACCCACTCCTGCTGCTCGGGGGTGGCCTCGTCGGGCAGGTCGACCCCGAGGATCCGGGCGTCCTCGCGTACGAGCTGGTCGAGCTTGCTGTGCCCGTCGAGCAGGTGCAGCCCGGCGCGCTTGACCTGCTCGCTGGTCGCCTGCGTCTGGGCGAGCTTGCCGGCCGGGATCTCCCACAGCCCGGCCTGCCGGACCGCGACGAGGAACGTCTTGTCCACCTCGGTCACCGGCTGGGGTCCTGACGCCGCCTGACCCTCCGCCGCGTCGGTCCGGCCGGAAGCCGCGTGCCCCGCGTTCCCGCTGTCGTGGTCGCTGTTGGGCTGGTAAGGCGCGTTCGCGGCGACCGGCCCCGCGCTCGCCTCGCCCTGGTCGTTCTGTACGAAGACCGTCACGGCCACGGCCGCGACGACGGCGGTCGCGAGGGCCACGACCGCCCGCATGGAGATCCTCGACTGATCTGCGCGTCGATTCGTGCGCATGACGCCTCCCGGTTGAGCAGTGAAATGTCCTTCGGGTCGTCGGGAGCGGAACGATGCGGCTGGCACGGCGCGCAGAGAGGAATACGGACGCGACCGCCCGGGCGTTCACCGTGAGTCAGGCGCGGCGGACCCGCACACCCCGAGTCACACCCCGAGCGCACACCGGGCCCGCGCCGGGAGGACCCGTCAGGTGGACCACGTCAGGAGGACCTGTCAGGTGGCCCCGTCAGAAGGACAACACGGTCGGCAGGCAGGTCAGGAGGCCGGTCAGGAGGCCGGTCAGGAGGGGGATTCGTCGGTGCCCTTCCCGCCGCCCCCGGAGCCCTTCTCGCGCCGCTCGACCTCTTCCTCGCGCCGCTTCAGCTCGGCCTCCCAGCGCGCCAACTGCTCCTGCTGCTCCCGCCGCTGCTCGCCGCCCGCGTCGTTCGCCGGGGCGTCTTTCGACGCGCTGTCGTCCTTCAGCCGGTCGCCCTTTGCCTTGTCGTCCTTGAGCGAGTTGAGGAACTCCGGATTGTCGTCGGGCGCGACCCAGTTCCCCCGCCGCGCGGTCCTCGCGCGGTCGCGGCCCACGATCAGCCACGAGATGGACCCGACCAGCGGGAAGAGCAGCACGAGGATCGCCCAGATCGGCTTGGGGAGGTAACGGATCTCCTTCTCCTCGGTGGTGATGCAGTCGATGAACGCGTAGATGCTGAGAGCCAGTGGCACCAGAATCATCAGCACCCGAAGCATGGCGGTCCCCCTGGGAACGGAGTGGGAACGGAGATCGGGACCGGCCGGGCGGCCCCCCGTGACAGGTCCAGGGTAGCGAGTGGCGGATACTGGACCACATGGCTTACGACGATCTCCGCTCGCTGCTGCGGGCTCTGGAGCGCGAGGGCGACCTCAAGCGCATCAAGGCCGAAGTCGACCCCCACCTGGAGGTCGGGGAGATCGTCGACCGGGTGAACAAGGCGGGCGGGCCCGCGTTGCTCTTCGAGAACGTACGCGGGTCCTCGATGCCCCTTGCCATGAACGTGTACGGCACGGACCGGCGGCTGCTCAAGGCCCTCGGGCTGTCCTCGTACGGCGAGATCGGCGAGAAGATCGGCGGACTGCTCAAGCCCGAGCTGCCGCACGGGTTCGTCGGCGTGCGCGAGGCGTTCGGCAAGCTCGGGTCGATGGCGCACGTGCCGCCGAAGAAGGTCAAGGACGCCCCGGTCCAGGAGCGGGTCCTGACGGGGGACGAGGTGGACCTCGACCAGCTCCCCGCGCTGTTCACCTGGCCCGGCGACGGCGGGTCGTTCTTCAACCTCGGCCTCACGCACACCAAGCACCCCGAGACCGGTATCCGCAACCTCGGGCTCTACCGGCTCCAGCGGCACGACCGCCGCACCATCGGCATGCACTGGCAGATCCACAAGGACAGCCGCAACCACTACCAGGTGGCGGCCCGGCGCGGCGAACGGCTGCCCGTGGCCATCGCGTTCGGCTGCCCGCCCGCCGTCACGTACGCCTCGACCGCGCCGCTCCCCGGCGACATCGACGAATACCTCTTCGCCGGCTTCCTCCAGGGGCGGCGGATCGAGATGGTCGACTGCAAGACCGTGCCGCTCCAGGTCCCGGCGCAGGCCGAGGTCGTCATCGAGGGCTGGCTGGAGCCGGGCACCATGCTGCCCGAGGGGCCGTTCGGCGACCACACGGGCTTCTACACCCCGCAGGAGCCGTTCCCGGCGCTGACCATCGACTGCGTGACGATGCGGCGGAGGCCGCTGCTCCAGTCGATCGTGGTCGGCCGGCCGCCGACGGAGGACGGGCCGCTGGGCCGCGCGACGGAACGGTTCTTCCTGCCGCTGCTGAAGATCATCGTGCCGGACATCGTGGACTACCACCTCCCCGAGTCGGGCGGATTCCACAACTGTGCGATCGTTTCGATCGACAAGAAGTACCCCAAACACGCACAGAAGGTGATGCACGCGATCTGGGGCGCGCACATGATGTCACTGACCAAGCTGATCGTGGTCGTCGACGCGGACTGCGACGTCCACGATCTGCACGAGGTCTCCTGGCGCGCGCTGGGGAACACGGACTACGCGCGCGACCTCACCGTCGTCGAGGGCCCGGTCGACCATCTCGACCACGCCTCCTACCAGCAGTTCTGGGGCGGCAAGGCGGGCATCGACGCGACGCGCAAGCTCCCCGAGGAGGGCTACACCCGGGACGGCGGCTGGCCGCAGATGGTCGAGTCGGACCCCGCGACGGCGGCCACGGTGACGAAGCGCTGGAAGGAGTACGGCCTGTGAGCAGCGCCGCCGCCGTCCCGCAGCCGGGCAGGACCAGGGCCTTTCTGCGGCTGGTGATGATCGAGCACTCGGTCTTCGCGCTGCCCTTCGCCTACATCGCCTCGCTCACCGCGATGTTCCGCCAGGACGGGAGCATCCACTGGGGGACCCTGCTGCTGGTCACGGTCGCGATGGTCGGCCTGCGCACGTTCGCGATGGCCTGCAACCGGATCATCGACCGCGAGATCGACGCCCGTAACCCGCGCACCGCCGGCCGGGAGCTGGTCACGGGTGCGGTGTCCGTACGGTCCGCCTGGACCGGCGCGCTGATCGCCGTCGTCATATTCCTCGGCGCCGCCGCGCTGCTGAACCCGCTCTGCCTCGCGCTCGCGCCCGTCGCCGTGGTGCCGATGGTGGTCTACCCGTACGGGAAGCGGTTCACGAACTTCCCGCACGCCATCCTCGGCCTCGCCCAGGCGATGGGCCCGGTCGGCGCCTGGATAGCGGTGACCGGGACCTGGTCGTGGGACGCGGTGATCCTCGGTCTCGCGGTCGGCGTCTGGATCGGCGGCTTCGACCTGATCTTCGGCTGCCAGGACGTCCAGGCGGACCGCGCCCACGGCGTGATGTCCGTACCGGCCCGCTTCGGCATCCCGGCCGCCCTCCACGGCGCCCGCGCCGCGCACGCCGTGACGACGGTGCTGCTGGTCTGGTACGCCCTGGCGACGGACGCGGGGGTCTTCTTCTGGCTGGGCCTGCTGATCGTGGCGGGGGCGTTCCTCTACGAGCACACGATCGTGCGGCCGCACGACCTGTCCCGCCTGAACAGGGCGTTTTTCTCGGTCAATGGTTTTATCGGGATCGCCCTTTTCGTGTGCGCGCTGCTCGATCTGCTGGTGCGGGGTCTGACGGTGTAGCTACCGTCGGCCCTACCATCGAGTGCAGGACAGGGACAGGGAGGCCGACGTGACCATCTCGGAGACCGAACGCCTGCACTCACAGCTCAGCCGGTTCGAGGACATGTTCCCTGGCTACCGGACGGAGATTGTCGAGGGCAACATCGTGATGAGTCCGGTCAAACCACACCATGGGCAGACGATTCGGCGCGTGTGGAACGCGTTGGAGGACCAGGTGGCCGACGAATGGGGGATCACCAGTGACGTGGCCTTCCCGTTCGACGGGGACAACGAGTTCTGCCCCGACCTCGCGGTGATCCCCCGGGCAGAGGTGGAGAAGAACCTCGGCGCCTACTCGCCCGACCTGATCGAGATCGTCATCGAAGTGGTCTCGCCGAGCAGCGTCCGGAACGACTACACGGTCAAGGACCGGGCGTACGCGGCCCGTGGCATCGCCCACTACCTCGTCTTCGACCCGTACAAGGCGCACTGCGTCACCCTGTGGAACCCGGGGCCGGAGGGCTATCTCGGGCGCGACACGATTCCCTACGGGAAGCCCGTGACGGTTGACACCGCGGTCGGCCGCCTCACCTTCGACACGAGCGAACTGCCGGTGGACCCCCGCCACACCTGACCTCGGCCCCGGCTCCGGGCGCCGATAGGCTCGTACGCGTGGAGCAGGCGAATGTGGACGGTCAGCGGCGGCGCGTTCCGTGGGTCGTCGGGGTGTCCGGCGCTTCGGGGACGCCGTACGCGGCGGCCGTGCTGCGGGGATTGCTGGACGCGGGGGAGAGCGTCGACCTCGTGGTCAGCAGGGCGTCGCGGCTGACGCTGCTGGACGAGACGGGCATCGCGTTCCGCGACGCGCACTGGCGGGACGATCTCGCCGCCTGGCTGGCGCGGGGCGCGGACGGGAAGCCGCTGGGGACGGCACCGGACCTGCGCGACGTGCGGCACTGGCCCGCCGGGGACCTGGCCGCCGGACCGTCCTCCGGTTCGTATCCCGTCAAGGGCATGCTCATCGTGCCCGCGTCCACGGCCAGTGTGGCCGGCGTCGCGCTCGGGCTGTCGAAGGACCTGCTCCAGCGGGCCGCGAGCGTGACACTCAAGGAACGGCGCCCGCTGGTGGTCGCCGTACGGGAGACCCCGCTGAACGGGCAGACGCTCAAGCACCTGGTGGCGCTGGACGAGGCGGGCGCGGTGGTGCTGCCGGCGTCCCCGGCGTTCTACGCGGGCGCGACCCATATCCAGGACCTGGTGGACTTCGTCGCCGGGCGGGTGCTGGACGCGGCCGGCGTACCGCACCGGCTCTACCGCCGCTGGGCAGGGGAACTCGGCGGCGGCTCGCGCCGTGCCGGCGACGGGGGTGACGGGGGGTGACGGGGGGACGGGTAAAGGCGGGGGCGGTGACCCGGCGCCGTCGTGCTTCTCCGTACAGTGCATGCCCTGGCCCTTGCGTGCCTTAGATTTTATCTGTAAAACGTGGCATCGCTGAGTAATGGAAGGCTTCAGGCATATGGACGCCGTGGATAGGCAGCTCATCCAGGCTCTGCGGGAGAACGGCAGAGCCTCGTACGCCGAGCTCGGCCGGCTCGTCGGGCTCTCCGGTCCCAGTGTCACCGACCGGATCAACCGGCTCGAAGCGGCGGGCGTGATCACCGGTTACCGCGCCACGGTCGACTCGGCCTCGCTCGGCCTCGGGGTCACCGCGCTCATCGGGATCTCGCTCTCCGACGCCGCCGACCACGAGGACGTGGCCCGCCGGATGCGGGACCTCGGGGAGATCGAGGACTGCTGGTTCATCGCGGGCGACGACTCGTACATGCTCAAGGTGCGGGCGAGCGACGTGGACGGCCTGGAGAAGACCATCGGCCGCCTCACCGGGACGAAGGGCGTCTCCCGGACCCGTACCACCATCGTGCTCTCCACCAAGTGGGAGAACCGGGTGGGGGAGCTGCCCGAGGAGTGAGGCGGCGACGGGTCCGCCGACGCGCGGAAGCGCGCCTGCGGAAACGCCTCCGCGGGCGCGCTTCCGCGCGTCGGCGGGAGGGCCGCGTCCGTGGTGTCCGAGCGGGGGCGTAGGCTCGACAGGCCCGATTGGTAGACGTATGGGAGGCGGCCGACATGGACGCGGGGCTCAAGCGCGAGCTGGAGGAGAAGGTCCGGGCCGGTGAGCGGCTGTCCCGCGAGGACGGCATCGCCCTGTACGAGTCGGACGACCTGGCCTGGCTCGGCGGACTCGCCCACGAGGTGCGCACGCGCAAGAACGGTGACGTCGTCCACTTCAACGTCAACCGCCACCTCAACATGACGAACGTGTGCACCGCCTCCTGCGCGTACTGCTCCTTCCAGCGCAAGCCCGGCGAGAAGGACGCGTACACCATGCGCATCGAGGAGGCCGTCCGCCTCGCCAAGGCGATGGAGGGGGAGAACCTCACCGAGCTGCACATCGTCAACGGCCTCCACCCCACCCTGCCGTGGCGTTACTACCCGCGGTCGCTCAGCGCGCTCAAGGAAGCCCTCCCGCAGGTCTCCCTCAAGGCGTTCACCGCCACCGAGATCCACCACTTCGAGACGATCTCCGGTCTGACGGCCTCCGAGATCCTCGACGAACTGATCGACGCCGGCCTGGAGTCGCTGACCGGCGGCGGCGCCGAGATCTTCGACTGGGAGGTCCGGCAGCACATCGTGGACCACGCCACCCACTGGGAGGACTGGTCGCGCATCCACCGGCTCGCGCACGAGAAGGGGCTCAAGACGCCCTCGACCATGCTGTACGGGCACATCGAGGAGCCCCGGCACCGCGTGGACCACGTGCTGCGGCTGCGCGAACTGCAGGACGAGACCGGCGGGTTCCAGGTCTTCATCCCGCTGCGCTACCAGCACGACTTCGTGGACATGAAGGACGGCAAGATCCGCAACCGGCTCCAGGCGCGGACGACCATGGCCACCGGTGCCGAGGCGCTGAAGACCTTCGCCGTCTCGCGACTGCTCTTCGACAACGTGCCGCACGTGAAGGTCTTCTGGGTGATGCACGGCGTCCAGACCGCCCAACTCGCCCTCCAGCACGGCGCGGACGACATGGACGGCTCGGTCGTCGAGTACAAGATCACGCACGACGCGGACAACTACGGCACGCCCAACAAGCTCGGCCGCGAGGACCTGCTCGACCTGATCCGCGACGCCGGCTTCCGCCCCGTCGAGCGGAACACCCGTTACGAGATCATCCGCGAGTACCCGGGGCCGGACGCGGACCGCCGCGAGTCCCCGCAGCCGATGCGGGTCTGAGGACGGGGCTGAGGAGCGAGGAGCATTCCGGGCATGGCGCTCACTTTCGAACTGGATCCGGCGGTGGACCCGGCCCTGCGCGACGGCGTGCTCGCGCTGTGGGCGGACGTGTCCAACGCGGGCGGCGCGGTCGGCTTTGTACCGCCGGTCACGCCCGACGAGATCCGGCCGCAGCTGGTCAAGCACCTCACGGCCATGGCCGAGGGCCGGATGCGGCTGCTCGTCGGCCGCGACGAGGAAGGCGCCGTCGCGGCCACGGCGTTCTTCGCGCTCAACACCCACCGCCTGATGCGGCACTGGCTGTGGCTGTACACGGTGATGGTCCACCCGCGTCACCAGGGCAAGGGGTACGGGCGTGACCTGATGGCCGCGGCGGCGGAGACCGCCGCCGGGTTCGAGGGCATCGAGGCGATCCGGCTCACCTGCCGGGGCGGCACGGGCGTGGACCGCTTCTACGCGTCGTGCGGCTACAAGGAGGTGGGGCGGGTGCCCGACGCGATCAGGGTCGCGCCGGGTGACGACCGGGACGACATCATGATGCTGCTGCCCCTGCACACCTTGGCCGGCCCGGAAGGCGCGCACGCCCCGGAGGGCTCGGACGGCGCGTACGGCGCGTACGGCTCCGAGGACTCGGGGACGCGCTGAAGGCCGGTGCACGCCCGACAAAGCGGGCGTGCTTCACTGGATGACAGCCACCGTCAGCCCCCGTCGTACGGAGACCGGAAACGGCGAGGGGTGAAGAGGAGAGGGAGGAACCGCCGTGACCGCTGCCAAGTCGCACGCCATGCTGCGCTACACCGCGATGCGCCTGGGCGTCTTCGTCGGCTGCTTCGTCGTGGTGGCCGCTCTCGTGCAGTTCGGGATCGTGCCCAAGGGACTCGGTGATTCGAGCCTCCTGTGGATCCTGCTGCTCTCCATCCTGCTCTCGGCGCCGCTCAGCTTCGTCCTGCTGCGCAAGCAGCGCGACGAGATGTCCGTGCAGATCGCCCCCCGGGTCGAGGGCGCGAAGGCCAAGCTGGACGCCCGGCTCGAGGCGGTCCGCGGCCAGGAGGACCGCTCGGCGCGGTGACCGTGGAGCGCCGCCTCCGGCGCTCGCGTGGCGCCGCCTCCGCAGCGCCGCTCACCTGCACCGCTTACGTAACGTTCCTCACATCACCCCGACTCCGGGAACCATTCTTCCGGAGCCGGGGTGGTGCGTTTTCCATGGATTTCATGGCGCTCTGAGGCTTTCGCCCCCTCATCGCCTCTCTTCCTATCCCAAAGAAGCACTTTGAGACCCTCAAAGTTCAAGTGTTAACGTCTCGGACATGAAGTCGGTTCTCAAGGTCCCGTTCTGGGCGCAGATCGTCGCGGGCCTGGTCCTCGGCGTGCTGCTCGGCTGGCTCGCCCGCAGCCAGGACATCAGTTGGCTGTACACCACCCTCGACAAGGTCGGCAGCATCTTCGTCCAGCTGCTGAAGCTGGCGGTCGCGCCGCTCGTCTTCTTCGCGATCCTCGTGTCGATCACCAACCTGCGCAAGGTCAACAACGCGGCCAGGCTGGCCACCCGAACCCTGCTCTGGTTCATGATCACCTCGCTGATCGCGGTCGCCATCGGCCTGGCGATCGGCCTGCTCACCAACCCGGGCGCGGGCACCGGCCTCACCCCGAAGGACGGCAAGGCACCCGAGGGCTCGGGCTCCTGGCTCGACTTCCTGACGGGGATCGTGCCCACGGACGTCATCACGCCGTTCACCGAGCTGAACGTGCTCCAGATCGTCTTCATGGCCGCCGTCGCCGGCATCGCCGCGCTCAAGCTCGGAGACCGGGCCAAGCCGATCCTCACCCTCAGCGAGGCCGTGCTGGAACTGCTCCAGAAGGCCCTGTGGTGGGTCATCCGGCTCGCCCCGATCGGCACGATCGGTCTGATCGGCTTCGCGATCGCCGACTACGGCTGGGACCTCATCGGCAAGTACGCGACGTTCACGGCGGACGTCTACATCGGCTGCGCGCTGGTGCTGTTCGTGGTCTACCCGGTGCTGCTGGCGACGGTGGCGAAGGTCAACCCGCTCCAGTTCTACAAGGGCGCCTGGCCGGCCATCCAGCTGGCCTTCGTCTCGCGCTCCTCGGTCGGCACGATGCCGGTCACCCAGAGGGTCACCGAGCGACTGGGGGTGCCCAAGGAGTACACCTCCTTCGCCGTCCCGTTCGGCGCGACGACCAAGATGGACGGCTGCGCCGCGATCTACCCGGCACTGGCGGCGATCTTCATCGCGCAGATCTTCGACGTGCAACTGGGCATCCAGGACTACCTGCTGATCGCCTTCGTCTCGGTCGTCGGCTCCGCCGCCACGGCCGGCCTCACGGGCGCGACGGTCATGCTCACGCTGACCCTGTCCACCCTGGGCCTGCCGCTGGAGGGCGTGGGCCTGCTGATGGCGATCGACCCGATCCTGGACATGATGAGGACGGCGACGAACGTCGCCGGCCAGGTCGTCACCCCGTTGATCGTGGCCTCGCGGGAGAAGATCCTGGACCACGACGCCTACCGCACGGCGTCGTCGTCGCCGGTCGCCGACCCGGCCGACGCCGACGCGGTGGAGGGCAAGGTCCCGGCGGCGGCCTGATCCGCTCGCTTCCGCACCGTTCGCCGCACGGCGCCCCTGCCCAGCCGGGCAGGGGCGCCGTCGCGTACGCGTACGGTGGCCGGGTCTTGTGCCGTACGGTGCGTTGCCGGCCACGGCCGGCGCCGGAGCCACGGGCAGAGCACGGCCACGGCCGGAGAACGGCCACGGCCGGAGGGCCGGCGCGGGCGCCAGAGCCACGGGCCCGGCTCCCGCCCGGTCCGGCTCGTCCGTGACGGGCGTTCAGGAACCTTCCTGACCTGGGACCCTGGCGTCCGGCGGCGGAACACGGAACGCTGCTCCCCGGATCACCCGCACCAAGGAGCCAGGAGTTACACGTGCCCGTCCCGACGTCCGCCTCCCCGCCGCCGGCCGAGCCCGAGAAGCTGCGCGTGAACGGGGTCGTCAGAGAGGTGTACGTACCGCCCCTCGCACCGCCCGTCCGGACCGGGTCCCTCGCCGAGATCCCCTTCGACAACGCCCGTGAGGACCCCGACGCGGTGGTGCTCAGCCGCAAGTGCCCGGTGCGCGCGGCGGACCGGCCCGGCCCCGGACCGGGCGCCGGCCGACCTGGTGACGGGCGGGCCGATGGCGGGCGGACCGGGGGTGGGTGGACCGGCAGCGGTCGGCATCTGCCCGGGACCGGTCCCGGCCGCA
Source organism: Streptomyces hebeiensis (assembly GCF_052983195.1). Lineage (NCBI taxonomy): Bacteria > Bacillati > Actinomycetota > Actinomycetes > Kitasatosporales > Streptomycetaceae > Streptomyces > Streptomyces hebeiensis. The sequence continues at coordinate 3,167,799 of NZ_CM129812.1, read as the reverse complement.
GGCTCCTGCCCCTGGGCCGGGCCAGGACGGGCTCCGGGGCCGGGGCCGGGGCCGGTCCGGGGTCCGGGCCGGGAGCCGGATCCGCGGGGCGGCCCGGCGACTGGCAGGACGTCACCGCCACCGCCTTCGCCGCCGAGGTCCACGCCGTCGCCAAGGGACTGATCGCGCACGGTCTGCGCCCCGGCGACCGGCTGGCGATCATGTCCCGTACGACCTACGAGTGGACGCTGCTGGACTTCGCCGCCTGGGCCGCCGGCCTGGTCACCGTCCCCATCTACCCGACCTCCTCCGCCTTCCAGACCCGCTGGATCCTCCAGGACTCGGGGGCGGTCGCCTGCGTCGTGGAGGACGCGCACCAGCAGTGGCTGATCGGCCAGGAGCGCGAGCGGCTGCCGGGCCTGGCCCACCTCTGGGTGTTCGACGGCGGCGCCGTCGAGACCCTGTGCGCGGCCGGTGCGGACGTCCCGGACCGGCAGGTCGCCAAGCGCCGCACGGGGCTCGGCCCGGAGTCCGTGGCCACGATCTGCTACACCTCGGGCACCACGGGCCGCCCGAGGGGCTGCGTGCTCACCCACGGCAACTTCTTCGCCGAGGTCGACAACGCGATCGAGCTGCTGTACCCCGTCTTCAAATCGGCGGACGCCGCGGCGGCCGCGGAGGCGGCGGGTGCCGCACACGCGACCGATGGCACCGATACCACCGGGACTACCGGGAACGCCCGCACCACAGGCACCACAGACACAGAAACCACAGCCACCAGCGACCGCGCGGGCGTCACCAGCGACCCCGGCAGTGCCCCGGGAGACGCGGGGAGCGCGGGGGCGCCCCGTACCGCCGGTGCCGCCGCCCCCGGTGCCGGGCTCTCCACCCTCCTCTTCCTCCCGCTCGCGCACGTCTTCGGCCGGATGGTCGCCATCGGCTGCCTGCGCGCGCGGGTACGGCTCGGCCACGCGCCCTCCCTCAAGACCGACGACCTGCTGGCCGACCTGGCCACGTTCCGGCCGACCTTCCTGCTGGCCGTGCCGTACGTCATGGAGCGCGTCTACAACACCGCCCGCGCCACGGCGGAGCGGATGGGCCGGGCCGCGTCCTTCGACCGCGCCGCGAAGGTCGCCCAGGAGTACGGCGAGGCGACGGAGGCGGCGCTGCGCGGTACGGGGCCCGGCCCCGCGCTGCCCCTGCGGGCGGCCCGGGCGCTCTACGACCCGCTGGTCTACCGCCGTGTCCGCGCCGCCCTCGGCGGCCGGGTCAGGCATGTGATCTGCGGCGGTTCCCCGCTGGGGCGCCGGCTGACCGCGTTCTACCTGGGCGCGGGCATCACCACCTTCGAGGGGTACGGCCTGACGGAGACCACGGCCGCCGCGACCGTCATCCCGCCGCACCGGCCCCGTATGGGCACCGTGGGCCCGCCCCTGCCGGGGACGGCCGTGCGGATCGCCGACGACGGAGAGATCCTGCTGCGCGGCGGCCAGGTGTTCGGGGGCTACTGGGACGGCGAGCGCGGCGAGGCGGTCCTCCCGCACGGGCCCGGCGACAGCAGCCGTACGGAACCCACCGGGGAGAACGCCTCGGGCTGGTCCGACGGCTGGCTGGCCACCGGCGACCTGGGCTCGCTGGACGAGGACGGCTACCTCACCCTCACCGGCCGGAAGAAGGACGTGATCATCACGTCGAGCGGGAAGAACGTCATCCCCGCGCCCCTGGAGGACTGGCTGCGCGCGCACCCCCTGGTGAGCCAGTGCATGGTGCTCGGCGACAACCGCTCGTACGTCACCGCGCTGATCACCCTCGAACCGGAGGGGCTCGCCCACTGGCGGCTGATGAAGCGGAAGCAGCACATCCCGATGCGCGCGCTGGCCGACGACCCGGATCTGCGCGGGTCGCTCCAGCGCGCCATAGACGAGGCGAACCGGCTGGTCTCCCGCGCCGAATCGATCCGCCGGTTCCGGGTCCTGCCGGTGGACTTCACCGAGGAGGCGGGCCATCTGACGCCCTCGCTGAAGATGCGGCGCCAGGCGATCGCCCGTGATTTCGCGGCCGAGATCGAGAGCCTGTACCGCGCCTGAGACGGCGGCGAGCCGAATTGTGTACGGATTCCGCGTAAGCCATACAGAACGCACATGTGAACGTAAACGCAAAAGTGACGGTGGACAGAAGGAAGCGGAAAAGGCAGGAGCCCTGTTTCCCCGAAGGGAAGCAGGGCTCCTTGGGTACTTCTGTCGATCAGTGCGCGATCGCCGACCTGGCAACTAGGCCGGGGTGACGTTCTCCGCCTGCGGGCCCTTCGGACCCTGGGTGACGTCGAAGTTCACGACCTGGTTCTCCTCGAGGGAGCGGAAGCCGGTCGCGTTGATCGCGGAGTAGTGGACGAAGACATCCGGGCCGCCGCCGTCCTGGGCGATGAAGCCGAAGCCCTTTTCAGCGTTGAACCACTTGACGGTTCCGGTAGCCATAAGCCCTCCTTGGGCCAAAGGGTTGCCCTGCTCCAGAACCTGCAAAGAAGTCTGAAAACTACGAGAGCCTGCGGGTCACATGCTCCGCAGGCTCTGTACTGCAAGGGAAACCAAACTGCAACTTGCGACGAGCCTAGCACGCAGTGTGCGGGCGGCGGTAGAGGGAAAGATCACTTCACCCGGACGCCTGAGCGGCCCCCCTCATGATGACGGACCACGCCCCGGAAGCCGCCGTCTTTCGCCCCGGGGCTAGCCTCGCGCTGTGGACAGTCCAGAGGAAAACGCAGCGGCAGAAGCGGGTACGCGAGCGGACGCGGAAGCGGGCGGCGCGCCGCGCGGCGAGGTGGCGGCGGGGACGAACGGCGGCGGCCCGCCCCGGACCCGGCCGCGCGTCGGCCATATCCAGTTCCTGAACTGCATGCCGCTCTATTGGGGCCTCGCGCGCACCGGAACCCTCCTCGATCTGGAGCTGACCAAGGACACGCCCGAGAAGCTCAGTGAGCGGCTGGTGCGCGGCGACCTGGATATCGGTCCCGTCACCCTCGTCGAATTCCTCCGCAATGCCGACGACCTCGTCGCGTTCCCGGATATCGCGGTCGGCTGCGACGGCCCCGTCATGTCGTGCGTGATCGTGTCGCAGACGCCGCTGGAGCAGCTGGACGGCGCCCGGGTCGCCCTCGGCTCCACGTCCCGCACCTCCGTGCGGCTGGCGCAGCTGCTGCTGAGCGAGCAGTACGGGGTACGGCCCGACTACTACACGTGCCCGCCGGACCTCGGCCTGATGATGCAGGAGGCCGACGCGGCGGTCCTGATCGGGGACGCGGCGCTGCGCGCCTCCCTGCACGACGCCCCCCGGCTCGGTCTGAAGGTCCACGACCTGGGGCAGATGTGGAAGGAGTGGACGGGGCTGCCGTTCGTCTTCGCCGTGTGGGCGGCGCGCAAGGACTATCTGGCGAGGGAGCCCGTGGTCGTACGGAAGGCGCACGAGGCGTTCCTGTCGTCGCGGGACCTGTCCCTGGTGGAGGTCGCGAAGGTCGCCAAGCACGCGGCGCGCTGGGAGCTGTTCGACGAGGTGCTGCTGGAGCGTTACTTCACGACGCTGGACTTCCGCTTCGGCGAGGCCCAGCTGGCGGGGGTGCGGGAATTCGCCCGCAGGACCGGGGCGACGACCGGCTACCCGCCGGACGTGCGCGTCGAGTTGCTCTCGCCCTGAGCCGCACGGGACGCGGCGCGGGGTCGCGTGCCCACGGGGCCGTACGGCCGTACGGTCGGCGCCGTACGGCCCCACGGGCTCGAGCACCGGGCGCCCGCCGCCGTCCCCCGTACCCCCTGGCGTAGGCTGGATCGGTCGTGAGCAACCGCTCGCACCCGCCCGTACCGCCTCTGTGGGAAGGACCGCCCCGGTGACCGAGAAGGCCGACCCTACGTCCGTGAACGTCACCGAAGTCCTGGAGCGTGCCTCCGCCGGCGGCCGGATCACCCCCGAAGAGGCGCTCGTCCTCTACCGTTCGGCTCCGCTGCACGCGCTGGGCGCCGCCGCCGACGCGGTGCGCCGCCGCCGGTACGCGGGGACCGAGCACATCGCCACGTACATCATCGAGCGGAACATCAACTACACGAACGTCTGCGTGACGGCGTGCAAGTTCTGCGCCTTCTACGCCGCGCCCAAGGACACCGCCAAGGGCTGGACCCGGGACCTCGACGACATCCTGCGCCGCTGCGCGGAGACCGTGGAGCTGGGCGGCACGCAGATCATGTTCCAGGGCGGGCACCACCCGGACTTCGGCGTCGAGTACTACGAGAAGCACTTCGCCGCGATCAAGAAGGAGTTCCCGCAGCTCGTCATCCACTCCCTCGGGGCCTCCGAGGTCGAGCACATGGCCAGGATCTCCAAGGTCTCCGTCGAGGAGGCGATCCGGCGCATCCACGCCGCCGGCCTCGACTCGTTCGCGGGCGCCGGCGCCGAGCTGCTGCCGGAGCGGCCCCGCAAGGCGATCGCGCCGCTCAAGGAGTCCGGCGAGCGCTGGCTGGAGATCATGGAAGCGGCGCACGGGCTGGGGGTCGAGTCGACGTCCACGATGCTGATGGGCACGGGCGAGACCAACGCCGAGCGCATCGAGCACCTGCGGATGATCCGGGACGTGCAGGACCGCACGGGCGGCTTCCGCGCGTTCATCCCGTACACCTACCAGCCCGAGAACAACCACCTGAAGGGGCAGACGCAGGCGACCCTCTTCGAGTACCTGCGCATGATCGCCATCGCGCGGATCTTCCTGGACAACGTCGCGCACATCCAGGGCTCCTGGCTGACCACGGGCAAGGAGGTCGGCCAGCTGTCGCTGCACTACGGCGCCGACGACCTCGGCTCGATCATGCTGGAGGAGAACGTGGTGTCGTCGGCCGGCGCCAGGCACCGCTCGAACCGGCTGGAGATCATCGACCTGATCCGCAAGGCGGGCCGGGTCCCGGCGCAGCGCGCCACGACGTACGAGCACCTCGTCGTGCACGACGACCCGGCGAACGACCCGGTCGACGAGCGCGTGGTCTCGCACATCTCCTCGACCGCGATCGAGGGCGGCACGGCCCATCCCGAGCTCAAGCTCATCTCCTCCCACTGAGCCGGGGCGGCGCGCCGGTGGAGACCTTGCACGCGGCCGACGAGGTACGGCGCACCTGGGACGATCCCGAGCCGATTCCGGACGGGGCGGTCGTCGTGGGTCGGGACCGGGTGAGAGCGGTCGGTCCGTACGAGGAGTTGAGGGCGCGCTTCCCGGACGCGCGAGTACGGCACTGGGACGGTGTGCTCGGTCCGGCGCGCGTCCACGAGGGCCCGCTGCCCGACGCGCCGACGCCGCGCGAGCGGATCCACGCGGTGCTGAAGACGGGCGCGACGGCGGTGCGGGCGGAGTACGCGGCCGGGCCGGGCCTGGGCGCCGCGGCCGAGCGGGTGGGCGTCCGCGTCCTGCCCGTGGCGGGGGCCGGAGCCATCACGCGGGACGGCCGGGCGGACCTGGCGGTGTTCGACGCGGAGGGCCGGTGCGTGGCGACGGTCTGCGCGGGCCGGCTGGTGCACCGGCGGGCGTGAGGCGGGCGCGGCTCCCGCTCCCGGCTCCTGAGTCCCGGCTCCCGCTCCTGGCTCCTGGCTCCCGGCTCCTGGGGACATCCGGTCCGGCCGGGACGACCGGCCCGGAAGGTCCGCCGCCCGCCCTGCCACAATGGCCGGGTGACCCGAGCATCCCTGGAAAAGCAGCCGCACGAAGTCGCCTCGATGTTCGACGACGTGGCGGCGAAGTACGACCTCACCAACGATGTGCTCTCGCTCGGCCAGGCCCGGCTGTGGCGCAAGGAGGTCGCCAGGGCGGTCGCCGCACGCCCGGCGGAGAAGGTCCTCGACCTGGCCGCCGGGACGGCCACGTCCTCGCAGCCGTTCGCCGCGACCGGCGCCTATGTGGTGCCGTGCGACTTCTCGCTCGGCATGCTGCGGGAGGGCAAGAGGCGGCACCCCTGGATGCCGTTCACGGCGGGCGACGGGACGAGGCTGCCGTTCGCGGACCAGGTGTTCGACGCGGTGACGATCTCGTTCGGCCTGCGCAACGTCCAGGACACGGATCGCGCGTTGCGCGAGCTGTACCGGGTGACGAAGCCGGGCGGACGGATCGTGATCTGTGAGTTCTCCCACCCGACGTGGGCGCCGCTGCGGACGGTCTACAGCGAGTACCTGATGCGCGCGCTGCCGCCGGCCGCGCGGGCGGTCTCCTCGAACCCGGAGGCGTACGTCTACCTCGCCGAGTCGATCCGCGCCTGGCCCGACCAGCCCGCGCTGGCGGCCCGGCTCCAGGACGCGGGCTGGTCGAAGGTGGCGTGGCGCGATCTGACGGGCGGAATCGTGGCCCTGCACCGCGGTGTACGCGCCTGACGACACAAGAGACGCGCCGCCGCCGGGCCGCGTCAGAGCGTCAGACGGAAGCAGTGCGCCGTCTCCCCCGTCGAGGGGATCGGATACGTCGTCGCCAGTTCCATGCCCAGTCGGCGCGTGACCGCGATCGAGCGCTCGTTGCGGGAGTTCACCATGGCCACGATCCGTTCGACGCCCGCCGCCCGGACCCGTTCCAGTGTGGTCCGCGCGGCGGCCGTCGCGTAGCCACGGCCCCAGTGCGCGCGGCCCAGTCGCCAGCCGATCTCGATCTCGCCGACCGGTCCCGACGTCTCGTGCGGCCAGGGCTGCGCGCCCGTGAAGCCGATCACCTCGTCGTCCTCGTCCAGCATGGTCCAGAAGCAGAAGCCGCGCTCGGCGTCGTGTCTGCGCTGCCGGGCGGTCAGCTCCTCGTACACCGACAGCTCCGCCGGCTTCCCGCCGTGGAACTCCATCACGTCGGGGTCGTCGAACACCCGGTGCCAGGCGTAGGCGTCCTCCTCGGTGGGGACGCGGAGACGGACGGTGGGCAGCGGCTCGGTCGGCTCGTTCGGCTCGGTCATGGGGCAGCCCTTCACTGGGAGTTCGGCGCGCCCCCATAGACTGCCCATGTCCAGTGCCGCTCGGTACGCCATTTCGAATCTTCGGGAGATCCGCCGTGAGCGAGACGCCCTCCGAGAACACCGCGGACGTGATCGTCGTCGGAGCGGGCCCGGCGGGCTCGACCACGGCGTACTACCTCGCCAAGGCCGGACTGGACGTGCTGCTGCTGGAGAAGACGGCGTTCCCGCGCGAGAAGGTGTGCGGCGACGGCCTCACCCCGCGCGCGACGAAGCAGCTGGTGGCGATGGGCATCGACATCTCCGAGGAGGCCGGCTGGCTGCGCAACAAGGGCCTGCGGATCATCGGCGGCGGGGTGCGGCTCCAGCTGGACTGGCCGGACCTGGCCGCCTATCCGGACTACGGGCTGGTGCGCAAGCGGGACGACTTCGACGAGCGGCTGGCGCGGCAGGCGCAGAAGGCGGGCGCGCGGCTGTACGAGCGGTGCAACGTCGGCGCCCCGATCACCGACGACCGTACGGGCCGGATCACCGGCGTCCACGCCAGGCTGGGCGAGGAGAAGACACCGGTCACCTTCCACGCGCCGCTCGTCGTCGCGGCCGACGGCAACTCCACGCGGCTGTCGCTCGCGATGGGACTGCACCGCCGCGAGGACCGTCCCATGGGCGTGGCGGTCCGTACGTACTTCACCTCGCCCCGCCACGACGACGACTACCTGGAGTCCTGGCTGGAGCTGTGGGACCGGCGCGGCCCCGGCGAGGACCGGCTGCTGCCGGGCTACGGCTGGATCTTCGGCATGGGCGACGGGACGTCGAACGTCGGCCTGGGCGTCCTGAACACCTCCAACTCCTTCAAGGAGCTGGACTGGCGCGAGGTGCTCAAGGCGTGGTGCGCGTCGATGCCCGAGGAGTGGGGCTACACGCCCGACAACATGACGATGCCCATCCGGGGCGCCGCGCTGCCGATGGCGTTCAACCGGCAGCCGCACTACACCAAGGGGCTGCTGCTGGTCGGTGACGCGGGCGGCCTGGTCAACCCGTTCAACGGCGAGGGCATCGCGTACGCGATGGAGTCGGGGCAGATCGCCGCCGACGTCATCGTCCAGGCCCATGCCCGCGCCACCCCCACGCAGCGCGAACTGGCTCTCCGGCACTACCCGAAGGTGCTCAAGGACACCTACGGCGGTTACTACACGCTCGGCCGGGCCTTCGTGAAGCTCATCGGCAACCCCAAGATCATGAAGCTGGCGACGGAGCGCGGCCTGACGCATCCGCTGCTGATGAAGTTCACGCTGAAGATGCTGGCGAACCTGACGGACCCGACCGGTGGCGACGCGATGGACCGCATCATCAACGGCCTGTCGAAGGTGGCACCGAAGGCGTGAGGCAGCCGCGCGGGCGCCGACCGAAGGCGGGACGCGCACCCGCGCCGTTCCCCCGTGACCACTTGTCTCCCCCGTGACTACTTGTCCGCCCACTTCCGCAGCGCGGCCCGGTCCTCGAACGCGCCCACATTCGTGTCGACCGGGCTGTCGGTGTACTGGTGGAACGTCCACTTCGCCTTGATGCGGGGCTTTCCGGCATCCACGTAATCCGCGATCCAGAGCGCGTCGCCCGCGTTGCTCGTGGTGTCGCGGTTCAGCCAGTAGTAGCGGCTGCAATAGAGCCCGACCCGGTGAGTGTCTCCCCGCAGACGCTTCACCTCGGCCAGGAACGCGTCCTTCTGGGCATTGGAGACGCCTTCGTCCTCCCAGTCGCCGAACAAGGGATCGCCATGAATGCTGGCGCATTCCTCCACGAAATACCGGGCCTGGTCCCTCATGCTGCCGGGCCGGAGAAAGTGATAAAAGCCGACGACAAGTCCGGCGGATCGCGCGCGGGCGGCCTGCGCGACCATCTTGGGGTTGATGTACGACGTGCCTTCGGTGGCCTTCACGAACACGAACGAGAGACCGCTCGTGCTGTAGGCCGAGCTTTGGTAGGACGAGACGTCAATGCCTTTGACGGTCATGGGTCGTGCCTGCTTCCTGGCCAGACGGGTGGGGACACCTGGCCCGTCCGATACTGACCGGTCCACCTGGTTCATACCCAGAAACAGTTGACCGGGCATCACTCGACGCGTCACTCGATCGGGCGGTCAGCGCTGTGACTGACGCTACCGGTGTGAAGCATGGTGTGCCGGAGGTTTCGACCAATCGCCTCGGGCCGGTCCGGCACGACGAGGACCCGCACCCCGTGTTCTCCCGGGATGCGGGTCCTGTGCCCCGCGCGGGGCCCGTGTCCGTACGTACGGCTGTCAGAGCACGCGGACGGCGCCGGTCGGCGGGTCGTAGTCCAGGGACCGCTCCACCACGCCGGTGCTGGGGTTCTGGGCGCCCACGAACTTTCCGTCGCCGATGTAGATCGCGGTGTGGTACGCGCTGCCCGCGCTGCCCCAGTAGAGGATGTCGCCGGGCTGGAGGTTGTCCAGGGAGACCTGCGTACCGGCCGTCGACTGGTCCTGCGAGACGCGCGGGAGGTCGACGCCGATCTGCTTGTACGCCGCGCCCACCAGGCCCGAGCAGTCCCAGGCGTTGGGGCCCGTGGAGCCCAGCACGTACGCGTCGCCGACCTGCGCCTGGGCGAAGGCGATCACGGCCGCGGCCGAGCCGGTGGCCTGCGAGACGGCAGAGGACGCCGAGGAACCGGACGACGAAGAGGAGGAGGACGAGGACGAGTCGGACGAACCGGAGTCGGAGGCCGGTGTGGCGAGCGCCGTGCGCTCGGCCGCGCGGGAGGCGCGCTCGGCGGCGGCGGCCTTGGCGCGGGCCTCGGCCTCCTTCCGCTCGGCCTCGGCCTTGCGGTCCGCCTCGGCCTTGGCCTTCTTGGCGGCCTTGGCGGCCTTCTCGGCGGCGGCGTCCTGCTGGGCGCGGACGTCGAAGTTGCTGGCGGCCCGCTGGGTGGCGTCGGCGGACTGCGCGACGGTGCCGGCGAAACCGGAGGTGAGCGTGGGCATTTCGATGGTCTCGGTCACCGGCTCGGCGCTTGCCGTTCCGGCGGCACCGGCGACCGCGATGGTGCTGAGAACGCCACTGGCGACTCCGGCACGGAGCGCGGTCTTCGGCGCGCTGCGGCGGGGCTTCCGGTGGCTGCGTATGTGAGCGGTGTGGGACATGGGTCAACCGCTATCAGGCCGTGCATGGTTCTCGTCAAGGAAGGTGTGTTGCGCCACAGTTGCGCGCGGAAGCCTCGAAACCGGCGCCCCGGGGCCTTTATTGACGCCGTAACGGTCAAACCGGGCATGCGTGATCACGGCTGTGATCAGAGTCTTTCCGATAAAGGTCCGAATTGCCCGCCGCCTACCATCCCTCCACACTCATGGCCAAGCCCGCTTCCTCGGCGGATCGGAGTGAGTGGCACAGGTCACAGGATGGTTACTGTTCGGCAGTCCGAATGATCACGGTGTGCATGGTCTGTGAGCACGGGTTCTCCGGGTGCTCGACCGCCGGAATGGATCATGGTGGCCCGGTTGCTCGTGAATGCGTGCACATGTCCGCATCGGTCGATCCGTGCGAGGCGGGCCGAGGGGTACGGGGGTGTCCCGGCGGGCCGCCGGGGCGCTCGGGACGGCCGTGCGGCCACGGCCTTTATCACCTTCTCCAGGTCCATCGCAAATTTGGCTGTAGCGTGCAACGCTTGATATAGCAACCCCGTCTTGACCAGGGGTAACGCGTCCGAATGTCACGGATGGTGATCATCAGGACGCTTCGCGTACAAAGATCGCCGCTCATCCGACTTCATGATCGTTCGCCGGGTGGTGGAGATCACAAAGACGTTGCTGTACCCCGTGTCGCAGATCACATGGCGACGGGCATAGGATGCGGGGCAGTCGGGCTTGTGAACTGCCTCACATGTATGTGATCTTCGGTGATCCGTCGGTGCGGGCCCATGGGAACGACCCGGCGCGGTCCAACGGTCAACGACGACTGGAAGGAGCTGAGGATCGTGAACGCCTACGCGCCCATCCTCGTGCTCGGCGCCCTCGGGGCTGGGTTTGCGATCTTCTCCGTGGTCATGGCCACGCTGATCGGCCCGAGGCGGTACAACCGGGCCAAGCTCGAGGCGTACGAGTGCGGCATCGAGCCCACGCCGACGCCTGCCGGGGGCGGTCGTTTCCCCATCAAGTACTACCTGACGGCGATGCTCTTCATCATCTTCGATATCGAGATCGTCTTCCTCTATCCCTGGGCCGTGAGCTTCGACTCCCTGGGGATCTTCGGGCTCGTGGAGATGCTGCTCTTCGTGCTCACCGTCTTTGTCGCTTATGCGTATGTATGGCGGCGCGGCGGTCTGGAATGGGACTAGCGGGCCACCAAGGGCCGCAACAGGGCTACCAAGAGGGCTACTAGAGGGCTAGAGGGGCTGAGGGCCACCAATGGGACTCGAAGAGAAGCTGCCGAGCGGTTTCCTGCTGACCACCGTCGAACAGGCCGCGGGGTGGGTGCGCAAGTCGTCCGTCTTTCCCGCGACCTTCGGCCTCGCCTGCTGCGCCATCGAGATGATGACGACCGGCGCGGGGCGGTACGACCTGGCGCGGTTCGGCATGGAGGTCTTCCGCGGTTCGCCGCGCCAGGCCGACCTGATGATCGTGGCCGGCCGGGTGAGCCAGAAGATGGCGCCCGTGCTGCGGCAGGTCTATGACCAGATGCCCAGCCCCAAGTGGGTGATCTCCATGGGGGTTTGCGCATCATCGGGCGGGATGTTCAACAATTACGCGATTGTTCAGGGCGTGGACCATATTGTCCCCGTCGACATCTATCTTCCCGGTTGTCCACCACGTCCCGAGATGCTGATGGACGCCATCCTCAAGCTCCACCAGAAGATCCAGGGTTCCAAGCTCGGGGTCAACGCGGAGGAGGCGGCCCGCGAGGCGGAGGAGGCGGCCCTCAAGGCGCTCCCGACGATCGAGATGAAGGGGCTGCTGCGGTGACCGACGAGCGACGGACCGGTAACGGCGAACAGGGCGCCGGGGGCACCGACCTGCCCGCGGCGCGCGGCGACACCGGCGATGTCATCCGCGTGCAGAAGGGGATGTTCGGCGCCAACAACGGCGGCGACACCACCGGTTACGGCGGGCTCGTCCGCACGGTGAGCCTGCCGGGCGCTTCCAGCCGCCCGTACGGCGGGCCCGGCGGCGTCTTCGACGAGATCGCCGACGAGCTCGAGGGCGCGCTGGAGGAACAGGGGCTCGTCCCCGGGAACGCCATCGAGAAGACGGTCGTCGACCGCGGCGAACTCACCTTCCACATCGCCCGCGAGCACCTGGTCCGGGTCGCGCGGACGCTGCGGGACGACCCCGCGCTGCGCTTCGAGCTCTGCACGGGCGTCTCTGGCGTCCACTTCCCCGGCGACCAGGGCCGCGAGCTGCACGCCGTCTACCACCTGCGGTCGCTCACCCACGGCCGGCTGATCCGCCTGGAGGTCTCCGCGCCGGACGCCGACCCGCACGTCCCGTCCCTGGTCGAGGTCTATCCGACCAACGACTGGCACGAGCGCGAGACGTACGACTTCTTCGGCCTGATCTTCGACGGACACCCGGCCCTGACCCGAATCATGATGCCGGACGACTGGCAGGGCTTCCCGCAGCGCAAGGACTACCCCCTCGGCGGCATCCCCGTCGAGTACAAGGGCGCCCAGATCCCGGCTCCGGACCAGCGGAGGTCGTACTCCTGATGTCTGCTCCTCACGCACCGCACTCCTCCCACGGACAGCGGGGAACCCCGTCGGACGGCGGATCGGCAGCAGCTGGTTCGGGGGCTGCCCGTACGACGACCGAAGGCACCGTCTACACGGTCACCGGCGGCGACTGGGACGAGGTGGTCCGGTCCGCGGCCAAGGCCGACGACGAGCGCATCGTCGTCAACATGGGTCCCCAGCACCCGTCCACCCACGGGGTGCTCCGGCTGATCCTGGAGATCGACGGCGAGACCGTCACCGAGGCCCGCTGCGGCATCGGCTACCTGCACACCGGGATCGAGAAGAACCTCGAATTCCGCAACTGGACTCAGGGCACCACCTTCGTCACGCGCATGGACTACCTGACGTCGTTCTTCAACGAGACGGCGTACTGCCTGGGCGTGGAGAAGCTGCTCGGTGTCCAGGACGACGTCCCGGACCGCGCCACGCTCCTGCGCGTCCTGCTGATGGAGCTGAACCGGCTCTCCTCGCACCTGGTCTGCATCGCCACCGGCGGAATGGAGCTGGGCGCGACCACGATCATGATCTACGGCTTCCGGGACCGCGAACTGATCCTCGACGCCTACGAACTGATCACCGGCCTGCGGATGAACCACGCGTTCATCCGGCCCGGCGGACTCGCCCAGGACCTGCCCCCGGGCGCCGTCGACCACCTCCGCGAGCTGCTGAAGACCCTGCGCGCCAACCTCCCGGAGTACGACAAGCTCGCCACCGGAAACCCGATCTTCAAGGCGCGCATGCAGGACGTCGGCTACCTCGACCTGGCCGGCTGCATGGCGCTGGGCGCCACCGGGCCGATCCTGCGCTCCACCGGCCTCCCGCACGACCTGCGCAAGAGCGACCCGTACTGCGGCTACGAGACCTTCGACTTCGACGTTCCGACCGCCGACACCTGCGACGCGTACGGCCGCTTCCTCATCCGCCTGGAGGAGATGCGCCAGTCGCTGCGGATCGTCGAGCAGTGCCTGGACCGGCTGGAGCCGGGGCCCGTGATGGTCGCGGACAAGAAGATCGCCTGGCCCGCGCAGCTCGCGCTCGGCCCGGACGGCCTCGGCAACTCGCTCGACCACATCAAGAACATCATGGGCACGTCCATGGAGGCCCTCATCCACCACTTCAAGCTGGTGACGGAAGGCTTCCGGGTCCCGCCGGGCCAGGCGTACGCGGCCGTCGAGTCGCCCAAGGGCGAACTCGGCGCGCACGTCGTCTCCGACGGCGGCACCCGCCCCTACCGGGTCCACTTCCGCGATCCGTCCTTCACCAATCTCCAGGCCATGGCGGCGATGTGCGAGGGCGGCCAGGTCGCCGACGTCATCGTCGCCGTCGCGTCCATCGACCCCGTGATGGGAGGCGTCGACCGGTGACCGCCACACCGCACCGTTCCCAGGCCGGACCCGACTCCGGCACCGGCGCCGCGGCCACCGGCGCCGGCGCCGGTACGAGCGCCGGGGTCAGCCTGGGGATGCCGCAGCTCCCCGCCCCCGAGTACCCGGCCGAGGTACGGGCCAGGCTCGACGCGGACGCGAGGGAGATCATCGCCCGCTATCCGGACAGCCGCTCCGCGCTGCTCCCGCTGCTGCACCTCGTCCAGTCCGAGGAAGGCCACGTCTCCCGCACGGGCATGGCCTTCTGCGCCGACCACCTCGGCCTGACCACCGCCGAGGTCACCGCGGTCGCCACCTTCTACTCCATGTACCGGCGCCGGCCGGGCGGCGACTACCAGGTCGGCGTCTGCACCAACACGCTCTGCGCCGTGATGGGCGGCGACGCCATCTTCGAGGAACTGCGGGAACACCTCGGTGTCGGCAACAACGACACGACCGAGGACGGCAAGGTCACCCTCGAGCACATCGAGTGCAACGCCGCCTGCGACTTCGCGCCCGTGGTGATGATCAACTGGGAGTTCTTCGACAACCAGACGCCCGAGTCCGCCAAGCGGCTCGTCGACGACCTGCGCGCGGGCCGTACCGTACGGCCGACGCGGGGAGCGCCCCTGTGCACATACAAGGAGACGGCGCGCATCCTCGCCGGCTTCCCGGACGAGCGCCCCGGCGCGGTCGAGGCCACCGGCGGCGCGGGGCCCGCGTCGCTGACCGGGCTGCGGCTGGCCAAGGGGGAGCGGTCCCAGCCGCGCGTGGTCCGGCCGCGGGACGCCCGCCCGCCCCGGGCGGCCGAGCCGCAGCCCGGTGCCGAACACCTCAGCTCGCACGACGCGCCCCAGCCGACATCGGCCTCCGACCCGGCCCATCCCGCGGGCCCCACCAAGCGCACGGATCACGCCGATACCACCGATCCCGCCGGTCCGGACGGTCGCGCCGACCGCGGGGGCCCCGCAGCCGAGGAGGGGGAGTGATGACCATGGCACCCGAGCTCGACGAGAACGGCACCAGCCCCGAGAAGCTCCTCTCGCCCGTCCTGTCCGCCTTCTGGGACGAGCCCGAGCCCTGGACGCTGGCCACCTACGAGCGCCACGACGGGTACGAGGGACTGCGCAAGGCGCTGGCGATGGCGCCCGACGACCTCATCGCCTACGTCAAGGACGCCGGACTGCGCGGCCGCGGCGGCGCGGGCTTCCCCACCGGGATGAAGTGGCAGTTCATCCCGCAAGGCGACGGCAAGCCGCACTATCTCGTCGTCAACGCGGACGAATCGGAACCCGGCACCTGCAAGGACATCCCCCTTCTCTTCGCCAACCCGCACTCCCTCATCGAGGGAATCGTGATCGCCTGCTACGCGATCCGCTCGCGCCAGGCCTTCATCTACCTGCGCGGCGAGGTCGTCCCCGTGCTGCGCAGGCTGCACGAGGCCGTGCGCGAGGCGTACGCGGCGGGGTACCTCGGCACGAACATCCTCGGCAGCGGGCTCGACCTCGACGTCGTCGTGCACGCGGGCGCGGGCGCGTACATCTGCGGCGAGGAGACCGCGCTGCTGGACTCCCTGGAGGGCCGTCGCGGACAGCCCCGGCTGCGTCCTCCCTTCCCGGCGGTGGCGGGCCTGTACGCCTGCCCCACCGTGGTGAACAACGTCGAGTCCATCGCGTCGGTTCCCGCGATCCTGAACCGGGGCAAGGAGTGGTTCAAGTCGATGGGCAGCGAGAAGTCCCCCGGCTTCACGCTCTACTCGCTCAGCGGCCATGTCACGAGCCCCGGCCAGTACGAGGCCCCGCTCGGCATCACCCTGCGCCAACTGCTCGACATGAGCGGCGGGATGCGGGCGGGCCACCGGCTCAAGTTCTGGACGCCGGGCGGCTCCTCGACCCCCATGTTCACCGACGAACACCTCGACGTGCCGCTGGACTACGAGGGCGTGGGTGCCGCCGGCTCCATGCTCGGCACGAAGGCGCTCCAGTGCTTCGACGAGACGACCTGCGTGGTCCGGGCCGTCACCCGCTGGACCGAGTTCTACGCCCACGAGTCCTGCGGCAAGTGCACGCCCTGCCGTGAGGGGACGTACTGGCTCGTGCAGTTGCTGCGCGACATTGAGGCGGGCAAGGGGCGGATGTCCGACCTCGACAAGCTGAACGACATCGCCGACAACATCAACGGCAAGTCGTTCTGCGCGCTCGGCGACGGCGCGGCGTCTCCCATCTTCTCCTCCCTGAAGTACTTCCGCGAGGAGTACGAGCAGCACATCACCGGCCGGGGCTGCCCGTTCGACCCCGCGAAGTCCACGCTCTGGGCCGACCAGAACCCGCACCTGGAGGTGAACGCATGACCACCGTCACCACATCCGCCACCTCCGGCGGCGGCGAGGCCGCGGTGCCGCCCGAGGACCTGGTCACGCTGACGATCGACGGCATCGAGATCTCGGTCCCCAAGGGGACGCTGGTGATCCGCGCCGCCGAGCAGCTCGGCATCGAGATCCCGCGCTTCTGCGACCACCCGCTCCTCGACCCGGCCGGCGCCTGCCGCCAGTGCATCGTCGAGGTGGAGGGCCAGCGCAAGCCGATGGCCTCCTGCACCATCACCTGCACCGACGGCATGGTCGTCAAGTCGCAGCTGACCTCGCCGGTCGCCGAGAAGGCGCAGCGCGGGGTGATGGAGCTGCTGCTCATCAACCACCCGCTGGACTGCCCGGTCTGCGACAAGGGAGGGGAGTGCCCGCTGCAGAACCAGGCGATGCAGGTCGGCGACCCGGACACCCGCTTCGAGGGCCACAAGCGGACGTTCGCCAAGCCCGTGCCGATCTCCACCCAGGTACTGCTCGACCGCGAGCGGTGCGTGCTGTGCGCCCGCTGCACCCGCTTCTCCCAGCAGATCGCGGGCGACCCGATGATCGAGCTGGTCGAGCGGGGCGCGCTCCAGCAGGTCGGCACCGGCGAGGGCGACCCGTTCGAGTCGTACTTCTCCGGCAACACGATCCAGATCTGCCCGGTCGGCGCGCTGACCTCGGCGGCGTACCGCTTCCGCTCCCGCCCCTTCGACCTGGTGTCCTCGCCGGGCGTCTGCGAGCACTGCGCGGGCGGCTGCGCGACCCGTACGGACCACCGGCGCGGCAAGGTGATGCGGCGGCTGGCGGCGAACGACCCCGAGGTCAACGAGGAATGGCTGTGCGACAAGGGGAGGTTCGCGTTCCGCTACGCCCAGCGGCCGGACCGGCTGACGACCCCGCTCGTACGGAACGCGGACGGTGTCCTGGAACCGGCGAGCTGGCCCGAGGCGCTCGAGGCCGCGGCGGCCGGCCTGGCGGACGCGCGCGGCCGGGCCGGGGTGCTCGCGGGCGGCCGGCTGACCGTCGAGGACGCGTACGCGTACGCCAAGTTCGCCCGCGTCGCCCTCGGGACGAACGACGTCGACTTCCGCGCCCGGCCGCACAGCGGCGAGGAGACGGAGTTCCTGGCGGCGCACGTGGCGGGCCGGGGCCACGACCTGGACGGCACGGGCGTCACATACACCTCGCTGGGCAAGGCACCGGCCGTGCTGCTCGTGGGGCTGGAGTCGGAGGAGGAGGCGCCCGGCGTCTTCCTGCGGCTGCGCAAGGCGTGGCGCAAGCACGGACAGCGGACGTTCGCGGTCGCCCCGTACGCGACCCGGGGCCTCGAGAAGGCCGGGGGCACGCTGCTGCCCGCCGCGCCCGGCACCGAGACGGAGTGGCTGGACGCCCTGGCCTCCGGCGCGGGTCCGACCGGCGACGACGACGTGGCCAGGGCCGCGCGGGCCCTGCGCGAGCCGGGCGCGGTGATCGCCGTCGGCGAGCGGCTGGCGACGGTGCCGGGCGGCCTGACGGCGGCGGCACGGGCCGCCACCGCGACCGGCGCGCGGCTGGTGTGGATCCCGCGCCGGGCCGGTGAGCGCGGCGCGGTGGAGGCGGGCGCGCTCCCGTCGCTGCTGCCCGGCGGCCGGCCGGCCACCGACCCGCGGGCCCGCGAGGAGGTCGCGGCGCTCTGGGGCGTACGGGAGCTGCCGCAGCGGCACGGGCGGGACACCGGCCAGATCCTGGCCGCCGCCGCGACCGGCGAGCTGGCCGCGCTGGTCGTCGCGGGCGTGGAGGTCGCGGACCTGCCGGACTCGGCGGCGGCGCGGGCCGCGCTGGACTCGGTCGGCTTCCTGGTCTCCCTGGAACTGCGGCCGAGCGAGGTCACCGAGCGGGCGGACGTGGTCTTCCCGGTGGCGGCGGTCGTGGAGAAGCCGGGCACCTTCCTCAACTGGGAGGGCAGGGCGCGGCCGTTCGAGGCGGCGCTGAAGCCGGAGCAGATGACGCGGCCGGTCGCGCCCGCCGACGCCCGGGTGCTGCACATGCTGGCGGACGAGCTGGACACGCACTTCGCGCTGCCGGACGTGGCGGCGGTACGGGCGGAGGTGGACCGGCTGGGCCGCTGGGACGGCCCCCGGGCCGCCGAACCGCTGGAGGTGGCCGTTCCGTTGCCGAGGCCCGGCACCGGCGAGGCGGTCCTCGCGGGCCACCGGCTGCTGCTGGACCAGGGGCGCCTGCAGGACGGCGACGAGGCGCTGGCGGGCACCCGCCACGCGGCGCTCGCCCGGCTCTCCGCGGCGACGGCCGCCGACACGGGCGTCAAGGACGGCGACGAGCTGGCGGTGACCGGCCCGGCGGGCACGGTGACGCTGCCGCTGCGGGTGACCGAGATGCCGGACCGGGTGGTCTGGCTGCCGCTGAACTCGCGCGGCGGCGGGGTCCAGGCGGACACGGGCGCGCGCCCGGGGGACGTGGTCCGCGTCGGCCCGGCGGAACCGGCCGCCCCGGCGGACGGCGCCGTACCGCCCACGGCTGCCGGTTCGTCCGAGGCCGCCGGTTCGTCCGACGCGGAACCGGAGGCGCGGCCATGACCGACGTCCGTGACTACCGAGCCGCGTGTGACAGCGGCATCGCGTGTGACCACAAAGTCGCGTGTGACCACAACGTCGCGTGTGACCACCACGTCGCGCGTGGCCACCGCACGGTGTGTGTATCTGTCGTCCGGCCGGGCTACCGGCCCCACCCGGCACCGGAGGTGCGCGCATGACCGCCCTCGATCGACTCGCGGCGGCCCCGGGGACCGTGCTCGCCGCCGAGGACCTGTCGATGTTCGGCCGCGACCCCTGGTGGCTCGTGGCCGTCAAGGCCGTGTTCTGCTTCGCGTTCCTGATGGTGACCGTGCTCTTCGCCATCGTGTGGGAGCGCAAGGTCGTCGCCTGGATGCAGTTGCGCATCGGCCCCAACCGGCACGGCCCCTGGGGGCTGCTCCAGTCGCTCGCCGACGGCGTCAAACTGATGCTCAAGGAAGACGTCGTCGTCAAGCGCGCGGACAAGGTCGTCTACATCCTGGCGCCGATCGTCGCCGCCGTACCGGCCTTCATGGCGATCGCCGTGATCCCGTTCGGCCCGGCGAACAACGAGGTCTCGATCTTCGGGCAGCGCACCACGATGCAGCTCACCGACCTGCCGATCGCGATGCTCTACATCCTCGCGGTCGCCTCCGTCGGGATCTACGGCATCGTCCTCGCCGGCTGGTCGTCCGGATCGACGTACCCGCTGCTCGGCGGCCTCCGCTCGTGCGCGCAGATGATCTCGTACGAGATCGCCATGGGCGCCGCCTTCGCCTCCGTCTTCCTCTACTCCGGCTCGATGTCCACCTCCGCGATCGTCGAGGCGCAGGCGGACCGCTGGTACATCCTGCTGCTGCCCGTCTCCTTCGTCCTCTACATCGTCACGATGGTCGGCGAGACGAACCGCGCGCCCTTCGACATGCCGGAGTCCGAGGGCGACCTGGTCGGCGGCTTCAACACCGAGTACTCGTCCATCAAGTTCGCGATGTTCATGCTCGCCGAGTACGTCAACATGGTCACCGTCTCGGCCGTCGCGACCACGCTCTTCCTCGGCGGCTGGCGCGCCCCGTGGCCGGTCTCCACCTTCTGGGAGGGCGCGAACCACGGCTGGTGGCCGATGCTCTGGTTCGTCCTCAAGGTGCAGCTGCTCCTCTTCTTCTTCATCTGGCTGCGCGGCACACTGCCGCGCGTGCGCTACGACCAGCTGATGAAGCTCGGCTGGAAGGTCCTGATCCCGGTCTCGGTGGTCTGGCTGATGCTCGTCGCGACCGTACGCGCGCTGCGGAACGAGAACTACGACTTCCAGACGATCGTGCTGTACGTGGCCGGCGCGGTCATCACGCTGCTGCTGCTCTCCTTCGTCGTCGACATCTTCCGCGACAAGCAGGACAAGGCCGCGGCCGCGCGGGAGCCCGAGCCACCGGCCTTCGACCCGATGGCGGGCGGGTTCCCCGTGCCGCCGCTGCCCGGGCAGAGCCTGCCGCCCGTACCGCGCAGGCGCCCGCGCGGGGACCGGGAGCTGATTGTCAGTGGCGGGGGCAATACTGTGAGTGACGGTACCGAGAGTGACGGAAAGGAGGCTGACGGTGTCTGATTCTTCGCGCGAGGAACCTCGCGCCCCCCGGAATCCGGTGGCCGGCTTCGGCGTGACCTTCAAGGCCATGTTCAAGAAGCGGCTGACCGAGCAGTATCCGGAGCAGCAGAAGGTGACGGCTCCCCGCTTCCACGGCCGGCATCAGCTGAACCGGCATCCGGACGGCCTGGAGAAGTGCATCGGCTGTGAGCTGTGCGCCTGGGCGTGCCCGGCCGACGCAATCTACGTGGAGGGCGCGGACAACACGGACGAGGAGCGCTACTCCCCGGGAGAGCGGTACGGCCGTGTGTACCAGATCAATTACGCGCGCTGCATCCTCTGCGGCCTGTGCATCGAGGCGTGCCCGACCCGGGCGCTGACGATGACCAACGACTTCGAGCTGGCCGACAGCTCCCGCGAGAACCTCATCTACACCAAGGAGGAGCTGCTCGCGGGCCTGGAGGACGGCATGGTCGACTCGCCGCACGCGATCTACCCGGGCATGGACGAGCAGGACTACTACCGGGGCCTGATCACGGAGGCCGCTCCCGGCACGGTCCGGCAGACGGCCACCAAGGGTGAGAAGCCGCAGGAGGGTGCTTCGGACTTCGGCTCCGAGGAGCCCGCGTCGCGGAAGGTGGCCGGTAAATGATCGCGCTCGCGGGCTCGTTGGCGGCGGCGGCCTCGTCCGCCGCCGCCCCCACGGCTGCCGCCCCCTCCTCTCTTTCCTCGTCTCTCTCCACCTCCTTCCATTCATCCCTCACCTCGTCCCTCACCTCCGTCGCGGTGTCCACGACCTCGACCGGGGAGGCCGTGCAGTTCTGGATCCTCGGGACGGTCGCCGTCCTCGGCGCGCTCGGCACGATCCTGATGAAGCGAGCCGTGCACAGCGCGCTGTGCCTGGCCGGGACGATGATCGTCCTGGCCGTTTTCTATCTGGCCAACGGGGCGTATTTCCTGGGCGTCGTCCAGGTCGTCGTCTACACCGGCGCGATCATGATGCTGTTCCTCTTCGTCGTGATGCTGGTCGGTGTCACCGCCGCCGACTCCCTCAAGGAGACGCTCAAAGGCCAGCGCTGGCTGGCGGCCCTGTGCGGGGTCGGCTTCGGCGTGCTGCTGATCGCCGGCATCGGCCATGCCTCGCTGAACTCCTTCAACGGGCTGGGCCAGGCCAACGCGGGCGGGAACGTGCAGGGCCTGGCCGCCCTGATCTTCACGAAGTACGTGTTCGCCTTCGAGATCACCGGCGCCCTGCTGATCACGGCGGCCGTCGGCGCGATGGTGCTCACCCACCGCGAGCGCACCGAACGGCTCAAGACACAGCGCGAGTTGGCGCAGGAGCGCGTCCGCGCCGGCGTCCAGCTGCCGCCGCTGCCGGCTCCCGGTGTCTACGCCCGGCACAACGCGGTGGACATCGCGGGCCTGCTCCCCGACGGCACGCCCTCCGAGCTGACGGTCAACAAGACGCTGAAGGACCGCGGTCAGATCCGCGACGTGTCGAACGAGGCCATCGCGGACCTGCGGGCACTGGAGCAGCGCTCCAGTGAGCGGCTCGGCCGCGCCGGCGGCGCGGGCGGCGGTGCGGGTCGTCCGGGCGGCGGTCAGGGCGGCGGTTCGGTCGGCGGTCCGGTCCGGGACAAGGGGGAGGAGATCAAGCGATGAACCCGGTCTACTACCTCTATCTCGCGTCCCTGCTCTTCACCATCGGCGCCGCCGGGGTGCTGATCCGGCGCAACGCGATCGTGCTGTTCATGTGCGTCGAGCTGATGCTCAACGCGTGCAACCTCGCGTTCGTCACCTTCGCCCGGATGCACGGCAATCTCGACGGCCAGATCATCGCGTTCTTCACGATGGTCGTCGCCGCTGCGGAGGTCGTCGTCGGACTCGCGATCATCGTGTCCGTGTTCCGTGCCCGCCATTCGGCCTCGGTCGACGACGCCAGCCTGATGAAGCTCTGAGGGGCGCTGAATCGTGGAGAATCTGATCGCGCCGCTCATCGCGGCGCCCTTGCTCGGAGCCGCCGTCCTGCTCTGCGGCGGCCGCCGGCTCGACCGTGCCGGCCACTGGATCGGCACGGTCCTGGCCGGGGCCTCCTTCGTGATCGGCGTGCTGCTCTTCGCCGATCTGCTCGGCAGGGGTGCCGAGGACCGTACGCTGCACCAGCACCTGTTCAGCTGGATCCCCGTCGAGAGCTTCCGGGCGGACATCGCCTTCCAGCTCGACCAGTTGTCGATGACGTTCGTCCTGCTGATCACCGGTGTGGGCACCCTGATCCACATCTACTCGATCGGGTACATGGAGCACGACGAGCGGCGTCGCCGCTTCTTCGGCTACCTGAACCTGTTCCTGGCGGCGATGCTGCTGCTGGTCCTCGCCGACAACTACCTCCTGCTGTACATGGGCTGGGAGGGCGTCGGTCTCGCCTCGTACCTGCTCATCGGCTTCT
Source organism: Streptomyces hebeiensis (assembly GCF_052983195.1). Classification (NCBI taxonomy): domain Bacteria; kingdom Bacillati; phylum Actinomycetota; class Actinomycetes; order Kitasatosporales; family Streptomycetaceae; genus Streptomyces; species Streptomyces hebeiensis. The sequence goes on along the minus strand of NZ_CM129812.1, from coordinate 3,144,855 downwards.
GGCAGCACAAGCCCAGCGCGGCCACGGCCGCGAAGAAGGCGTTCCTGGTCAACCGCGTCGGCGACCTGGGCCTGTCGATCGCGATCATGCTGATGTTCACCACGTTCGGGACCTTCACCTTCGGCCCGGTGCTGGGAGCGGCGGGTGACGCGTCGGAGGGCAAACTGACGGCGATCGGCCTGATGCTGCTGCTGGCCGCCTGCGGCAAGTCGGCCCAGGTGCCGCTCCAGTCCTGGCTCGGAGACGCGATGGAGGGCCCGACCCCGGTCTCCGCCCTGATCCACGCGGCGACGATGGTGACGGCCGGCGTCTATCTGATCACCCGGTCCGGAGCGATCTTCAACGGGGCGCCGGACGCACAGCTCGTGGTCGTGGTGGTCGGCGCCGTCACCCTCCTGTTCGGTGCGATCGTCGGTTGCGCGAAGGACGACATCAAGAAGGCGCTCGCCGGATCGACGATGTCGCAGATCGGCTACATGATCCTGGCGGCGGGCCTCGGCCCGATCGGCTATGTCTTCGCGATCATGCACCTGGTGACGCACGGCTTCTTCAAGGCCGGGCTCTTCCTCGGCGCCGGTTCCGTCATGCACGGCATGAACGACGAGGTCGACATGCGCAAGTACGGCGGCCTGCGGAAGTACATGCCCGTCACGTTCGTCACCTTCGGCCTCGGCTACCTGGCGATCATCGGCCTCCCCGGTCTCTCCGGGTTCTTCTCCAAGGACAAGATCATCGAGGCGGCCTTCGCCAAGGGCGGGACGGAAGGCTGGATCCTCGGCGGCGTCGCCCTCCTGGGCGCGGCGATCACCGCGTTCTACATGACGCGCGTGATGCTGATGACGTTCTTCGGCGAGGAGCGCTGGCGCGGCCGGGAGACCGCCTCCCCCGCCGAGCCGAGCGCCGAGCCCGCGGCCGAGGAGCGCGGCCGGCACGCGGAGCCGCATCCGCACGAGTCCCCGAAGTCCATGACCATCCCCATGGTGGTCCTGGCCTTCGGCTCGGTCTTCGCCGGCGGGCTCTTCTCCTTCGGCGACAGCTTCGTACGGTGGCTGGAGCCCGTCACCGGTTATGCGCACGGACACCCGCCGATCAGCGCGGCGGCCGTCACCACCGCCACGGTCGTGGCGCTGGTGATCGGTGTGGCCGTGGCCTGGCTGATGTACGGACGCGCCCCGGTGCCGGTGACCGCGCCGCGCGGCTCGCTGCTCACCCGTGCCGCCCGCCGGGATCTGCTCCAGGACGACTTCAACCATGTGGTCCTGGTGCGCGGCGGCGAGCACCTCACCCGCTCCCTGGTCTATGTCGACCACACCCTGGTCGACGGTGTCGTCAACGGTACGGCGGCGTCGTTCGGCGGGCTCTCCGGCCGGCTGCGCAAGCTCCAGAACGGCTACGCCCGCTCCTACGCGGTCACGATGTTCGGAGGTACGGCGGTGCTGATTGCCGCGACCCTGCTGATGAGGGCGGTGTGAGACCGAGATGTCCTTCCCTCTCCTGACGGCGACGGCGGCCCTGCCCGCGCTCGGCGCGATCGCCACGGCGGCCGTTCCGGCCGCCCGGCGCACCGCGGCCAAATGGCTGGCGCTGTCGTTCTCGCTGGGCACGCTCGCGCTGGCCGTCGTCGCGCTGGCGCGCTTCGAGCCCGGCGGCGCCCGCTACCAGCTCACCGAATCGCATGCCTGGATCGCGGAGTTCGGGGTGCGTTACGAACTGGGCGTGGACGGCATCGGGGTGTCGCTGCTCGCGCTGACCGCCCTTCTGGTCCCGTTCGTGATCCTGGCGGGCTGGCACGACGCCGACCCGCTGGAAGACGCACGACCCAATCGCCGCTGGCGGCCCACCCAGGGTTTCTTCGCGCTGATCCTCGCGGTCGAGGCGATGGTGATCCTCTCCTTCGAGGCCACCGACGTCTTCCTCTTCTACATCCTCTTCGAAGCCATGCTCATCCCGATGTACTTCCTCATCGGCGGCTTCGGGGACCGGGCGGCACCCGCTCAGTTCGCCGCCGAAGCGGCGGGCGGCGGGGACGAGGCGGCGGCCACCCAACGGTCGTACGCGGCCGTGAAGTTCCTGCTCTACAACCTGGCCGGCGGCCTGATCATGCTGGCCGCCGTCATCGGCCTCTATGTCGTCGCCGGCACCTTCTCTCTCACCGAGATCGCCGAGGCGCGGGCGAACGGGTCCCTGTCGATGGCGACGAACACGGAGCGGCTGCTGTTCCTCGGCTTCTTCTTCGCGTTCGCCGTGAAGGCCCCGCTGTGGCCGCTGCACACTTGGCTGCCCAACGCGATGGGCGAGGCCACCGCGCCCGTCGCGGTCCTGATCACGGCGGTGGTCGACAAGGTCGGCACGTTCGCGATGCTGCGCTTCTGCCTCCAGCTGTTTCCCGAGGCGTCGAAGTGGGCCACGCCGGCGATCCTCGTGCTGGCGCTGATCAGCATCGTGTACGGGGCGCTGCTCGCGGTCGGCCAGCGCGACATGAAGCGTCTGATCGCCTATGCGTCGATCTCGCACTTCGGCTTCATCATCATGGGCATCTTCGCGATGACCAGCCAGGGCCAGTCCGGCGCCACGCTCTACATGATCAACCACGGGATCTCGACGGCGGCGCTGATGCTGGTGGCGGGCTTCCTGATCAGCCGGCGCGGCTCGCGTCTGATCGCGGACTACGGCGGGGTGCAGAAGGTGGCGCCGGTGCTCGCGGGCACGTTCCTGATCGGCGGTCTCGCCACGCTCTCGCTGCCGGGGCTCTCTCCGTTCGTGAGTGAATTCCTGGTCCTGGTCGGCACGTTCAGCAGGTATCCGGTGATCGGCATCATCGCCACCCTCGGGATAGTGCTCGCGGCGCTCTACGTCCTGGTCCTCTACCAGCGCACGATGACGGGCCCGGTGAAGGCCGAGATCAGGACCATGCCGGACCTGAGGGTCAGGGAGCTGGTGGTGGTCGCCCCGCTGATCGCGCTGCTCCTGTTCCTGGGGGTCTATCCCAAGCCGCTCACCCAGATCGTCGATCCGGCGGTCGAGCACACGCTGTCCGACGTGCAGAAGACCGACCCCAAGCCCGAGGTGGAGGCCGCCCGGTGAGTGTGACAGCCGTCCACAGCCTGTGGACAACGACGGCGGCCCCAGACGCCCCTGGAGTGCCGGCCATCGACAGGATCCCGGCCCCGACCATCGAATACGCCCAGCTGGCACCCGTACTGATCGTGGTGGGCGCCGCAGTCCTGGGGATCCTGGTCGAGGCGTTCGTGCCCCGGAAGGGGCGGTACCACGCACAGCTGTTCCTCTCCGTCGTGGCGCTGGCCGCCGCCTTCGCCGCGGTGGTCGCCCTCGCGGCCGGCGGGTACGGCACGACGAAGAAGCACATCGCCGCGATGGGCGCCATCGCCATGGACGGCCCGACGCTCTTCCTCCAGGGCACGATCCTGCTGGCGTCGATCGTCGCCGTGTTCACCTTCGCCGAGCGCCGGCTCGACCCGGAGGCGCACGGCAACCGCGTCGACTCGTTCGTCGCGCAGGCCGCGGCCGTACCCGGCGGCGAAGGGGAGAAGGCCGCCGTCAAGGCCGGTCTGACCACCACCGAGGTCTTCCCGCTCGCCCTGTTCGCGGTGGCCGGCATGCTGGTCTTCCCGGCGGCCAACGACCTGCTGACGCTCTTCATCGCGCTGGAGGTCCTCTCGCTCCCGCTCTACCTCCTGTGCGCGCTGGCCCGCCGCAAGCGGCTGATGTCGCAGGAGGCCGCGGTCAAGTACTTCCTGCTGGGCGCGTTCTCCTCCGCGTTCCTGCTGTTCGGGATCGCCCTGCTGTACGGGTACGCGGGCTCGGTCTCGTACGCCCGGATCGCCGAGGTCATCGGCGGCTCGGTGCAGAGCGTCGACCCGGCGCTCGCCGACACCATGGGCAATGACGCGCTGCTGCTGATCGGTGCCGCCCTGATCCTGATGGGCCTGCTGTTCAAGGTCGGCGCGGTGCCCTTCCACATGTGGACCCCGGACGTCTACCAGGGCGCGCCCACCCCGGTCACCGGCTTCATGGCCGCGGCGACCAAGGTGGCGGCCTTCGGCGCGCTGCTCCGGCTGCTGTACGTCGTCCTGCCGGGGCTGCGCTGGGACTGGCGGCCGGTGATGTGGGCGGTGGTCATCGTCACCATGCTCGGCGGCGCGATCGTCGCGATCACCCAGACGGACATCAAGCGGCTCCTGGCGTACTCCTCGATCGCGCACGCCGGGTTCATCCTGGCGGGCGTGATCGCGGCGACGCCCGACGGGGTCTCGTCCGTCCTCTTCTACCTGGCGGCGTACTCCTTCGTGACGATCGGCGCGTTCGCGGTCGTCACGCTGGTGCGGGACGCGGGCGGCGAGGCGACGCACCTGTCCAAGTGGGCCGGCCTCGGCCGCCGTTCGCCGCTGGTGGCGGCGGTCTTCGCGGTCTTCCTGCTCGCCTTCGCCGGTATCCCGCTCACCTCCGGCTTCTCCGGCAAGTTCGCGGTCTTCAAGGCGGCGGCGGACGGCGGCGCGGGCGTGCTGGTGGTGGTCGGTGTGATCGCCTCGGCCATCGCGGCGTTCTTCTACATCCGGGTGATCGTGCTGATGTTCTTCAGCGAGCCGAAGCCGGAGGGCCCGACGGTCGCGGTGCCGTCGGCGCTGACGACGGCGGCGATCGGCGTGGGCGTCGTGGTCACGCTGGTGCTGGGAGTGGCGCCGCAGTACTTCCTGGACCTGGCGGGGCAGGCGGGAGGCTTCGTGCGGTAGCCGTAGCCGTAGCGGGCCGTGGTGTGGGCCCACGCTCGCGGACGCGGTCGGTGTCCGGCACCCCGGGGGAAGGGCCGGACACCGATTGCGTCTGGGGCCTACAGGTCGTCTGTGAAGTCCGGGCGCGGCATGATCGCTGTGAGGTCCAGGTCCATCGGTAGGGGGGACGAGACCTTCATACGGTCGCGGAAGATGCCGGTGGCGACGTAGACACCCGTGGCCGGCTCCAGCTCGAAGACGTAGACCACGGCATTGCCGGTTCCGTCGTTCTCCACCCGCCAGTAATGCTGGATCCTGGCCCGAGCGTATTTGAGCGGCTTGCTCATCCGATCGCGGGAGATTGAATCCCTGGAGACCACTTCGACGGCAAGCAGCACGGTCTCGGCCGGAATCCGGGTCTGCTCGTGTGCGAGCAGAACCTTCGCGTCACAGAGGATGACATCCGGTTCCGGTCGGTTCTGCTCGTCGATGTCGATGGTGAACTCGCGGAGAACGAGCAGGTCCGAAGGTGCGACGGACTTGAGCTGCCACTTGAAGAAGTCGACCGCCTCCTCATGGAAAAACGTCTGCGGACTCACGAAAACAAGGCTCCCGTCGATCAGCTCCGTGTGCGGAGGCAGGTCCGGAAGCTGGTCCAGGTGATCGGCTGTCCAACCGCCCGCGGGCGGGATCGGCCACCTGGGAATGGAGGCATCGGGCTGGGTTGCCTCGGGGTCGACGCTCATTAGTGCTCCCATGTGACGGAGTCTCGCGAGTAAACCCAGCGTAACCGCCGGATACGGGATAAAACCCATGCGAACGAGTGATCGGATCACGTGGCGTTGACGCGCCCGACGGCGGTGGCGGCGAGGGCGACGGCTCACGCGGGCACGATCCGCCCGCTCACCTCGCCCAGGCCCACGCGGACACCGTCCGGGCCCGGGGCCCAGGCGGTCAGGGTGATCTCGTCGCCGTCCTCCAGGAACGTCCTCGCGCCGCCGGGCAGGTCGAGGGGCTCGGTGCCGTTCCAGGTCAGTTCCAGCAGGGAGCCGCGTTCACCGCGCTCCGGGCCGCTGACCGTGCCGGACGCGAAGAGGTCTCCCGTACGCAGCGAGGCGCCGTTCACCGTCATGTGGGCCAGCTGCTGCGCGGCCGTCCAGTACATGCCGGCGAACGGCGGCTCGGAGATCACCTGCCCGTTGAGCGACACCGAGATCCGCAGGTCGAAGCCGCCCGGCTCCTCCTCGTCGGAGTCGTCCAGATAGGGGAGGAGCGGTTCGGTGCGGGCCGGGGGCGCCACCCGGGCCTCGTCCAGGGCCTCCAGCGGGGTCACCCAGGCGGAGACGGACGTGGCGAAGGACTTGCCCAGGAACGGGCCGAGCGGGACGTACTCCCAGGCCTGGAGGTCACGCGCCGACCAGTCGTTGAGCAGACAGAGCCCGAAGACATGGTCGCGGAAGGCGGACTGGGGCACGGGCACGCCCTGCCGGGACGGCGCACCGACCACGAAGCCGACCTCCGCCTCGATGTCGAGCTTGACGGAGGGCCCGAAGACGGGCGCGGGATCGGCCTGCGCCTTGCGCTGGCCCGAGGGGCGCACCACGTCCGTACCGGAGACGACGACGGTGCCCGCCCGGCCGTGGTAACCGATCGGCAGATGCTTCCAGTTGGGCGTGAGTGCGGCCCCGTCGGGGCGGAAGATGCGGCCGACGTTGGTGGCGTGGTGCTCGCTCGCGTAGAAGTCGACGTAGTCGGCGACCTCGTACGGCAGGTGCGAGGTCACCGTGGCGAGGGGATGCAGGAGCGGCTCTATGTCCGGCCGGTGCGCGGGGACGGTGACCCATGCGGTCAGGGCGCGCCGGACGTCCCGCCAGGCCGTGCGCCCGGCGCCCATCAGCGCGTCGAGACCGGGCCGCGCCAGCAGCGCGGCGTACGGGGAGCCCAGCGCGAGGGCCGCGGCGCCGGCGTCGAGCACATGGTCGCCGATGCGGACCCCGACGCGGCGCCGGTCCGGCTCGTCGGCGGTGGAGAAGACGCCGTACGGCAGGTTGTGCGGTCCGAAGGGATCGCCTTCGGCCGTTTCGAGCGGGCTCTGCTCGGGCATACGGTGCGCCTCGCTTTCCAGGTCGATGAGGACACGTTACGTCGGCGTGGCGGATGTACCTGGGGGTTTTCGAGGGGTCCGGGGCCGCGCCGCCAGTCAGTTGATCACCGTCACGCCGTCCGCCGACTCGGCTCGTCCGTGACGGGCCGCCAGATACGCGTACAGAGGGGCGGGAGGGGAGCGTAGGGGCGCGCGGGCAAGGGAAGGGGAAGGAGGCGAGGGAGACGGAGGCGCGGGTGTTGCCTCTCCGTGTTCGGTTCCGTACCGGTCGTCGTTCCAGGCCGCCGGTCAAAACGGCCGCTGCGGGGCGTACGGCCGATCACGAACATACCGGGACCTCCGGGAAGGCGCCCATGGTGATCGAAAGGGGACCGGATACGCTGACTTGAGTGATGACAACGACACATCGACAATCCGTGTGATCGTCAGCAGACAGGAGTACCTCTCGTGACCGTCGTGGGGCCGTTCGGGCTGAGCGTGCGGGACCAGGCTCTTGAGGCCGATGTCCAGGCGGGGTTGGCGGCCGTGGAGGCGGGCCTGCTCGACGCCACCAAGAGCGATGTGCCCTTCATCACGGAGGCCGCTCAGCATCTGGTGCGGGCCGGCGGCAAGCGCTTCAGGCCGCTGCTGGTGATCCTCGCGGCGCAGTTCGGTGATCCGGACGCGCCGGGCGTGGTCCCGGCGGCCGTCGTCGTGGAGCTGACGCACCTGGCGACGCTCTACCACGACGACGTGATGGACGAGGCGGAGGTCCGTCGCGGTGTGGACAGCGCCAACGCCCGCTGGGGCAACTCGGTGGCCGTCCTCACGGGTGATTTCCTGTTCGCCCGCGCCTCGCACATCCTGGCGGATCTGGGCCCCGAGGCCGTCCGGGTCCAGGCGCAGGCGTTCGAACGGCTGGTCACAGGCCAGATCCTGGAGACGGCGGGGCCGCGTGACGGACGCGATCCGGTCGAGCACTACATGGACGTGCTCGGTGGCAAGACCGGTTCGCTGGTGGCCGTCTCGGGCCGGTTCGGCGCGATGGTGTCCGGTGCGGACGAGGCGGTCGTGGACATCCTCACGCAGTACGGGGAACGGCTCGGCATCGCCTTCCAGCTCGCCGACGACGTCCTGGACATCGCGAGCGATTCGCACGAGTCCGGCAAGACGCCCGGCACGGATCTGCGCGAGGGGATCCCGACGCTGCCGGTGCTGCTGCTGCGCGCCGAGGCCGAGGCCCACCGGCGCCCGGAGGACCTGGCACTGGTCGAACTGCTGGCGGGCGACCTGGCGGACGACGCGCGGCACGCGGAGGCGCTCCGCCTGCTGCGCGCGCACCCGGCGCTGGAGCGGGCGAGACGGGAGACCGTGCGGTACGCCGAGGCGGCACGGGCGATGCTGGCGCCGCTGCCGGAGTGCGACGCGAAGCGGGCGCTGGAGGAGCTGTGCGACGCGGTGGTGCACCGGGCCGGGTGAGGCGGCCCAGGCGTCCGCTGTGTGGCTGACGGGTCCCTGACAGTTTCGACTCCCGCCCGACGTGCGCGCGACCGGGGGCGGTCGTACGGGTCGGCCGTACGGGTCGGCCGTGTGCATTGGCCGTGTGAGTTGACGGCCGTCCGCCGCTGTACATCTCAGGGTCCGGGCCCGTACGTCATCCCAGAGCAGTACGGGAAGTTGCTCCCGGGGGCTGACGCCTACAGACGGCTGATTTGGTCAGATGGTCAACACCACTCCTTACCAATTCAGGTGAGACTGGCGGCGCGGGGTGGACGCGGGCAACGGACGGAAGCCGCCGACCACGGAGGTAGGGCACACATGGCACCGAACGACAGCGCACAGGCCACGGAGGAGGACAGGGAGCCCGGCGCGCTCCGCCGCAAGGCGACGCGCTACGCGGTTCCCGTCGCGGTGGCGGGCGTGGCTGCGGCGACCATCGGGCTCGTCCCGGCACTCGCCGCCACCGGCGACCCCGATCTGCCGAAGATCAGCGCACAGCAGCTCATCGAGAAGATGGCGGCCTCGGACACCGAGCGGCTCTCGGGCTCGGTGAAGATCACCACGGACCTGGGTCTTCCGTCGCTGGCGGGCCTCGGCGACATGATGGGCGGTTCGCCCGCCCTCAAGGGCGGCGGGGGCGGCCAGGGGGACGGCTCCGCCGCGGACCCTGCCGCCAAGCTGGCGGAACTCAGCTCGGGCTCGCACACACTGCGCGTCGCGGTGGACGGCGCCGAGAAGCAGCGCCTCTCGATCGTGGACGACGCCGCCGAGTACAGCCTGATCCACAACGGCGACGAGGTCTGGGCGTACGACAGCGCCTCCAACGAGGCCTACCACGCGAAGTCCCCGGGGTCCTCCGCGGCGTCGAAGGACGGCGCGGACAAGGGCGGGCACAAGGGCGGGGGCGCGTCGCACGACGAGCTCCCGGCGACTCCCCAGGACTTTGCCGAGCAGGCGCTGAAGGCGGTCGGTGACACGACCTCCGTGACGGTCGACGGCACCTCGCGGGTCGCCGGGCGGGACGCGTACCAGCTGTTGATCAAGCCCAAGCAGTCGGGCTCGACGGTCGGTTCGATCAAGGTCGCGGTCGACTCCGAGACCGGCACCCCGCTCAAGTTCACGCTGGCGCCCAGCAGCGGTGGCAAGGCCGTGCTCGACGTCGGGTTCACCGACGTGGACTTCGCCAAGCCCGCCGCCTCGGCCTTCGACTTCACTCCGCCCAAGGGCACGAAGGTGACGGAGGGCGAGAAGTCCGGGCAGGAGCCCCGGAAGGCCCCCCAGGGCCCGCGCGGCCCGCAGGGTCTGCCGCTGCTGCCCGGCGGTGACCATGACGGCCAGGGCGGCATGAAGGTCATCGGCGAGGGCTGGACCGCGGTCTACGTCCTGGGCGAGGGCGCGGGCAGCCATGCGGGCGCGCAGTCCGAGAAGGCGGAGAAGCAGGCGAAGTCGGCGAAGCCGGAAGGCATGCCGGCGGACGCCGAGAAGCTGCTGGGCTCGCTGGGCAACCGGGTCGACGGAAAGTTCGGTTCGGGGACGGTCTTCGAGACCCGGATCGTCAACGCCCTGGTGACGGACGACGGCACGGTCTACGCGGGCGCGGTGACGAAGGAGGCGCTGCTCAAGGCCGCCAACGAGGCGAAGTGACGCCGGACTGAGGCAGGACCGCCGCGGAACCGCCGCGGAGCGCGGAACGCCGAACCGACGCGGAACGCCGAACCGACGCGGAACGCCGAACCGGCGCGGGAACGAGCCGCCCCGTCGCACCTCGTGTGCGGCGGGGCGGAACGCTGACCGGCGCCGGTCCGTTCAGGAAACGGGGCTCCGCGGTCGATGACGGACGACGAGGAGCGGGACGGACGTCGAGGGGAGGACGGGCCGTGGGTGCCGGACCGGGTACGCACGCACACGAAGGGCTCGCGGCGGGCGACGGCGCCGTGATCGAGACGCGCGGTCTGACCAAGCGCTACCGGGGCGGTCGGCCCGCGGTCGACCGCCTCGACCTCGCCGTGCCCGCCGGCAGCGTCTTCGGCTTCCTCGGGCCCAATGGATCGGGAAAGACCACCACGATCCGGATGCTGCTGGGCCTGATCGCGCCGACGGCCGGTTCGGTCGGGCTCCTCGGCCGGCCGATGCCCGGCGCGGGGCGCGCCGTCCTGCCCGAGGTGGGGGCGCTGATCGAGGGCCCCGCGCTGTACGGGTACCTGTCGGGCCGGGACAACCTCCTGCGGTACGACTCCGCCGACCCGACGGCCGACCCCCGGACGCGTACCGCGCGGGTGGCAGCGGCGCTGGACCGGGTGGGGCTGGCCCCGGCGGCGGGGAAGAAGGCCAGGGCGTACTCCCTCGGCATGAAACAGCGGCTCGGCCTGGCGTCGGCGCTGCTGCGCCCGCGCCGGCTGCTGGTGCTGGACGAGCCGACCAACGGACTAGACCCGCAGGGCATGCGGGAGATCAGGGCGCTGGTGCGGGAGCTGGCGGCGGAGGGCACGACCGTTTTCCTCTCCTCGCACCTCCTCGACGAGATCGAGCAGGTGTGTACGCACGTCGCGGTGATGACCCGGGGACGGCTGATCACTCAGGGGACGGTCGCCGAGCTGGCGGCCGGGGCCCGCGGCCGTCTCGCGGTCACGACGCCGGACACGGGCGAGGCGGTCCGGGTGCTGGCGGGGCACGGGGTGACGGACGTGAGCGTGGCGGGGGACAGGGTGAGCGGCCGGCTCCCCACGGGGGACATGGCGGCCACGGAGGCGGGTACGGCGGCCACCACGGGGGCGGCAGGCACGGAAGGCACGGCAGGCACGACAGTCACGGCAGGGACGGTCGACGGGGCGGGTGCGGCAGGCGGGGCGGCGTCCGTGGATCCGGCCGATCTCAACGCCGCCCTCGTCCGCGCCGGGGTACGGGTACGGGCGTTCGGCGTCGAGCGGGTTTCCCTGGAGGACGCCTTCGTCGCGCTGACGGGGGAGGGCTTCGATGTCGCGGGCTGAGCCCCCTGCCGCCGCGGCGGGGCGGGGAGCGGAGGAGAGCGTTGGCGTGGACCCCGAGGCGGGCGCGGACCCCCAGGTGGGTGCGGGCCAGGCGGGTGCGGGCCCCGGGGCGGGCGGCGGTCGTGACGTGGGTACCGGTCGTGAGGCCGGTGCCCCGGTCCGGGCGCGGCGGCCTTGGTGGACGCCGGCACTCGTCCGTTCCGAGCTGACCATCACCTTCCGCCGCCGGCGCACGGCCGCCCTGCTGGCCGTCCTCGCGGCCGTACCGGTCCTCATCGGCATCGCCGTACGGATCGAGACGGGCGGTGGCGGAGGGGCCGGGGGAGCCGGCGGGACCGGGGGCGGCGGCCACGGCATGACGGGTGGCGGTGGCCCCGCCTTCCTCACCCAGGTCACCAACAACGGCCTGTTCCTGGTCTTCGCCGCCCTCGCCGCGACCCTGCCCGTCTTCCTGCCGATGGCGGTCGGCGTCATCGCGGGTGACGCGGTCGCGGGCGAGGCCGGCGGCGGGACGCTGCGCTACCTGCTGGTGGCACCGGCGGGGCGGACGCGGCTGCTGCTCGCCAAGTTCGTCTCCAGCCTGGCCTTCTGCCTGGCCGCGACGCTCGTGGTGGCGGCCTCCGCGCTGGCCGTCGGGGCACTGCTCTTCCCGCTGGGAGAGGTCACGACCATCTCGGGGACCCGGATATCGTTCGCCGAGGGGCTGATGCGGGCCGCGCTGATCGCGGTGATCGTCGCGGCCTCCCTGGCCGGCGTCGCCGCCCTCGGCCTGTTCGTCTCCACCCTGACCGGCAGTGGGATCGCCGCGATGGCGGCCACGGTGGGCGTGGTGATCACCGCGCAGATCGTGGACACGATCCCGCAGTTGCACGCGATCCAGCCGTACCTCTTCCCGCACTACTGGCTCTCGTTCGCGGACCTGCTGCGCGAGCCGGTCCACTGGGAGGAGATCGGCAGGAACCTGGGACTTCAGGGGCTCTACGTGGCGGTGTTCGGGTCGGCCGCGTGGGCGCGCTTCACGACGAAGGACATCACGTCGTGACCGTCGGCGTCTGGGCCGCCGGGGCCGTCGGGTGCGCCGTCGGTCACGGGACCGCCCGCGTGCGCGGTGTACGCGTACGTACACCGCGCACGCGGGCGTGCCGGTGTGCGGGCCTGCGCCGCGCGGGGGTTCGTGACTACGCCGACAGCTCCCAGAGCGCGTAGGCGATCGCGTCGCTGTTGCGGTCGAGCGCCGTGTCGTTGATGTTCGACGTGGTGTCGCAGGAGCGGTGGTAGCAGCTGTCGAAGGCCCGCCCGGAGGTGCCGCCCCACTTCTGCGCCTGCGCGGCGGTCTTGATGTAGTCGGCGCCGCTGAACAGCCCGCCGACCGGTATGCCCACGTTCTTGAACGGGGCGTGGTCGGAGCGGCCGTCGCCCTCCGTTTCGATCTCCGTCGCGACGCCGAGGCCCGCGTAGTAGTCCTTGAACGTCTGCTCGATCGTGGGATCGTCGTCGTAGACGAAGTAGCCGGGGTTCGGGCTGCCGATCATGTCGAAGTTCAGATAGCCGCTGACGCGGGCGCGGTTCGCGGAGGACAGGTTGTTGACGTAGTACCGCGAGCCCACCAGCCCCAGCTCCTCCGCGCCCCACCAGGCGAAACGGAGGTGTTTGGCCGGCGCGAGCTTGGCGCGGGAGACGGCGAGCGCGTTCTCCAGGAGGGCGGCCGAACCGGAACCGTTGTCGTTGATACCGGCGCCCGCCGTGACCGAGTCCAGGTGGGAGCCGGCCATGATGACCTGGTCGGTGTCGCCCCCCGGCCAGTCGGCGATCAGGTTGTAGCCCGTGGCGCCGCCCGAGGTGAACTGCTGGACGGTGGTGGTGAAGCCCGCCGCGTCCAGCTTGCCCTTGACGTAGTTCAGGGACGCGAGATAGCCGGCGCGGCCATGGGCACGGTTGCCGCCGTTGGCCGCGGCGATCGACGACAGCTGCGTCAGGTGCGCCTTGACGTTGGCGAGCGGGATGTCGGGAGCGGCGAGGACGCGCGCCGCCGGAGCGGGCGCGGGCGCCGCGGCCGCGGGTGCGGGCGCCAGGGGGGCGGGCGCCGCCGTGGCGGCAGGCGCGGCACCGGCCAGCAGTCCGGTGAGAGCGAGGCCGACGGCGGCCGTCAGTCTCGCCTGACGGGCGGGTATGCGACCGGGGACGGAATGTCTCATGTGGGGGCTCCGGATTCCGAACGGGGACAGGACGGAAGTGCGGGACGCCCCACGACGGTCGGGCCGTGGGGCGCGTGGAGCGGTTGTCGCGTGGTGGGGCGCGTTTGAGCGTTGCGCGCGCTGAATGGTCAGTGCTCCGCCGAGCTGACGTCAAGAGCGCGAACGGGACACGGGAGTTCCCCCGGCGGCGGCGCGGGGGCCGGGAGGCCCGGGGGCAGGCGGCCGGCCTGGAGGGACGGGTGGCCCGGGAGGCCCGGGGGCAGGCGGGCCGGGGGACAGGCGGCCCGAGGGACGGGCGGCTACGCCACGCAGAACTCGTTCCGTTCGGGGTCGAGCATGAGTGTCCACTCGCCCCCGTGCTCCTTGACCTGGCGCACCACGGTCGCACCGAGCCCCTCCAGACGCTCGACCTCGGCGACACGGCCTCCGGGGCCGCTGTGCACGTCGATGTGCAGCCGGTTCTTCGCGGAGGTGGCCGTCTTTCGCTCCGGTACCCGCTGGAAGAGGATGCGGCGGCCGAGCCCCGTACCGCTGGTCTCGTCGTAGGGATCGTCCGGATGACGGACGGCGATCAGATCACGAAAGGCACGCCGGCCGTGTGATTCCACGGTGGCGGCGGCCGGCACCTGGCCGAGCGCCAGCAGCCGGTCGACGAGGGCGCTGTTGTCCTCGACGACGTACCCGAGTGCCGTTGCCCAGAAGTCGGCCTGGCTGTGGGGGTCGTTGGCGTCGATGACGAGTTTCCAGTGCAGAGGCATGGGAACACTTGTACTAGCCGGGCGAGAGGGGTGCAACGGATACGCCCGGCCCGCCGCTCCGGTGGAGCGGGCGGTTCCGTCTCAGCCGGCCGGTTCGCGGGTCTCGGGGGACGCGGACTCCGCCGCTCCGGCCCGCGGGGCGCGCGCACCCGGCAGGTCCGGCCCGTCCGTACGGACCGGGGGGACCTCGGTGGCCGGTGTCGCCCGTGCCGCCGAGGCCGCCAGCCGTAGCGCCTGGGCCCTCGTACGCCGGGCCGTTCGCAGCGCGTCGGCCGTCAGGAGAGTCAGCGCCAGCCAGACGAGCGAGAAGCCGGCCCACCGCTCCGGGGGCATCGCCTCGTGGAAGTAGAGGATGCCCAGCAGGAACTGGAAGACCGGGGCCAGGTACTGGAGGAGGCCCAGGGTCGACAGCGGTACGCGGATCGCCGCCGCGCCGAAGCAGACCAGCGGCAGCGCGGTGATCAGGCCCGTCGACGCGAGCAGCGCCACATGGCCGGCGCCCTCCGAGCCGACCGTGGCCCCGCCCGTGGCGCTCAGCCACACCAGATAGCCGAGCGCGGGCAGGAACAGGACCGCCGTCTCCGCCGCCAGGGACTCCAGGCCGCCGATGTTGACCTTCTTCTTGACCAGGCCGTACGTCGCGAACGAGAAGGCCAGCACCAAGGAGATCCACGGCGGGCGCCCGTACCCGACGGCCAGCACCACCACCGCCGCGCCACCGACGAGGACCGCCGCCCACTGGGCCGGCCGCAGCCGCTCCTTGAGCAGCAGGACGCCCAGGGCGATGGTCACCAGAGGGTTGATGAAGTAGCCCAACGACGCCTCGACGACCCGCCCGGCGTTGACCGCCCAGATGTAGAGACCCCAGTTGACGGTGATGACGGAGGCCGCCACCGCGATGAGCGCCAGCTTGCGCGGCTCCCGCAGCAGTGCGCGGATCCAGCCCCAGCGGCGCAGCACCAGCAGCCACAGGGCCACCAGTGCCAGCGACCAGACCATCCGGTGGGCGAGGATCTCCATCGCCCCGGCCGGTTCCAGCAGCGGCCAGAAGAGCGGGACCAGCCCCCACATGCCGTAGGCGCCGATCCCGTACAGCAGTCCCGCCCGCCGCTCCGTGTCCGCCCGCCGCTCGGTGTCCGCCTGCACCGGCCCTCGCCCTCCCACTGGTCCTCCCCCTGCGTGTGCCGTGGCCCGTGCCCGGCCCGGCGATACCGCTGACGGTAACGCCGGGCCGGGCGGGGTGTCATGCCCGTATCGCCATACGGTCATGACCATGGACGAACGGACCGGCGGTTCATGGGTGTTCCGGGGAGTCCGGCGGTTCCGCGGGGGAGGGGGTCACGAAGCGAGGGCCTCGGTCACCGTCTCGGCGAGCGGGGTGGTCGGCCTGCCGATCAGCCGGGCCAGGTCGCCCGGCGTCGCGGCGAGCAGCCCGCGCTCGATCGCCTTGTCCACGTCCACCAGGATCTCGGCCATGGGCGCGGGCACCCCCGCGCCGGTGAGGACGGAGAGCAGCGTCTCGGCCGGCACGTCGTTGTAAGCGATGGTCCGGCCGGTCCGGCGCGTGAGCTCCGCCGCGTACTCCGCGAAGGACCATGCCGTGTCGCCGCTCAGCTCGTACGCCTTGTTCAGGTGGCCCTCACCCGTCAGGACGGCGGCCGCCGCCTCGGCATAGTCCACCCGGGCGGCGGAGGCGATCCGGCCCTCGCCCGCGCTCGCGACGACGGCGTCGTGCGCCAGCACCGGCCCGAGGTTCTCGGTGTAGTTCTCGGTGTACCAGCCGTTGCGCAGGAAGGTGTACGGCAGCCCGGAGTCCAGGATCAGCCGCTCCGTCACCTTGTGCTCGTCGGCCAGCTTGAAGTCGGCGTCGGGACCGCCCAGCACCCCCGTGTACGCGAGCTGTGCCACGCCCGCGGCCTTGGCCGCCTCGACGACCGCCGTGTGCTGCGGCACGCGCCGGCCGACCTCGCTGCCGGAGACCAGCAGCACGCGGTCGCCGGCCCGGAACGCTGGTGCCAGCGTCTGCGGGGCGTTGTAGTCCGCCACTCGCAGCCGGACACCGCGCGCCGCGAGGGGCGCGGCCTTCTCCTCGTTCCGGACGACGGCCACGATGCCTTCGGCGGGCACGGCGGCGGCCAGCAGGGCTTCGACGACCAGCCGGCCCAGGTGTCCGGTGGCTCCGGTGACAACGATGCTCATGGGGAGGTGCTCCAGTTCGTACGATTCGTATCGCTCTGATGCTCACCCTAGGGAGCGCGCTAACCAAAGGAAAGTGCCCACTTTGAAGTAAGGTACTGGTATGAGCGTAAGCAAGATGTCCGCGCCGGACGTCAACCAGTCGATGTGCCCCTCCCGGCTGGTGCTGGAGCACGTGACCAGCCGCTGGGGCGTCCTCGTCCTCGCCGCACTCCTGGAACGCTCCTACCGGTTCAGCGAACTGCGGCGCACGGTCGGCGGGGTCAGCGAGAAGATGCTCGCGCAGACGCTCCGGACCCTGGAGCGTGACGGTTTCGTCCGCCGCGACGCCCAGGCCGTCATCCCGCCGCGCGTGGACTACTCGCTGACCGAGCTGGGCCGCGAGGCCGGCGAACAGGTGTGGGGTCTGGCGCGCTGGGTGGAACGGCGGATGGACGAGGTGTCCGAGGCCCGCCGGGGGTACGACGAAGCCCGGACCTCCTGAGAGGCCCGGGCCACGGTTGCCCGACCTGCGGGCCGGCCGGCGTACCGGTCCGGACGACCCGGCCGCGCCGGCCCGCCAGTGGGTCCGGCCTCCGGTCCGGCCGACGATCTAGCCGACGACCGTCCACGTGTCGCCGCCGGCCAGCAGCTTGGCCAGGTCACCCTTGCCCTGCCGCTCCACGGCCGTGTCCAACTGGTCGCTCATCAACGTGTCGTAGACGGGGCGCTCCACGTCGCGCAGCACGCCGATGGGCGTGTGGTGCAGTGTGTCCGGGTCCGCGAGGCGGGACAGCGCGAACGCCGTCGTCGGACTGGCCGTGTGCGCGTCGTGCACGAGGATCCGCGACTCGTTCTCCGCCGTGACGGTCACGACCTCCAGGTCGCCGGTCGCGGGATTCCGGACGACACCCTTCGAACCGTCCGCGCCGAAGCGGATCGGCTGCCCGTGCTCCAGCCGGATCACGGCCTCCTCCGCACGCTCCTTGTCCTTCAGGGCCTCGAAGGCGCCGTCGTTGAAGATGTTGCAGTTCTGATAGATCTCCACCAGGGCGGTGCCGGGGTGGGCGGCGGCCCGGCGCAGCACCTCCGTGAGGTGCTTGCGGTCGGAGTCGACCGTACGGGCCACGAACGACGCCTCCGCGCCGATGGCCAGCGACACCGGGTTGAACGGCGCGTCCAGCGAGCCCATCGGCGTGGACTTGGTGATCTTCCCAACCTCGGAGGTCGGGGAGTACTGGCCCTTCGTCAGCCCGTAGATCCGGTTGTTGAACAGCAGGATCTTCAGGTTGACGTTTCGCCGGAGCGCGTGGATCAGGTGGTTGCCGCCGATGGAGAGCGCGTCGCCGTCACCGGTGACCACCCAGACGGACAGGTCGCGGCGCGAGGTCGCCAGACCCGTGGCGATGGCGGGCGCCCGGCCGTGGATGGAGTGCATCCCGTAGGTGTTCATGTAGTACGGGAAGCGGGAGGAGCAGCCGATGCCGGAGACGAAGACGATGTTCTCCTTGGCCAGGCCCAGTTCGGGCATGAAGCCCTGGACCGCGGCCAGCACCGCGTAGTCACCGCAGCCGGGGCACCAGCGGACCTCCTGGTCCGACTTGAAGTCCTTCATGGACTGCTTGGCCTGGGCCTTGGGGACCAGCGTCAGCAGCTCGTTCGCGTCGATCGCGTCAGACATCGATGGCCTCCTTGAGAGCCGTGGCGAGCTGCTCGGCCTTGAACGGCATTCCGTTGACCTGGTTGTACGAGTGGGCGTCGACCAGGTACTCGGCCCTCAGCAGCGTGGCGAGCTGGCCGAGGTTCATCTCCGGCACCACGACCTTGTCGTAGCGCTTCAGGATCTCCCCCAGGTTGCGCGGGAAGGGGTTGAGGTGACGCAGATGGGCCTGCGCGATCGCCGTGCCGTTCTTGCGCAGCCGGCGGACGGCCGCGGTGATCGGCCCGTACGTGGAGCCCCAGCCCAGCACCAGGGTGCGCGCGCCGTCGGGGTCGTCGACGACCAGGTCCGGCACCTGGATGCCGTCCACCTTGGCCTGGCGCGTGCGCACCATGAAGTCGTGGTTGGCCGGGTCGTAGGAGATGTTGCCCGTGCCGTCCTGCTTCTCGATGCCGCCGATGCGGTGTTCCAGACCGGGCGTGCCGGGCACCGCCCAGGGGCGCGCCAGCGTCTCGGGGTCGCGCTTGTACGGCCAGAACGCCTCTGTGCCGTCCGGCAGCTCGTGGTTGGGCCCGGTGGCGAACGGGACACGCAGGTCGGGCAGTTCCGCGGGCTCCGGGATCCGCCAGGGCTCGGAGCCGTTGGCGAGGTAGCCGTCGGAGAGCAGGAAGACCGGCGTACGGTACGTCAGCGCGATCCGCGCGGCCTCGAGCGCGGCGTCGAAGCAGTCGGCCGGGGTCTGCGGCGCGACCACCGGCACCGGTGCCTCGCCGTTGCGCCCGTACATCGCCTGGAGCAGGTCCGCCTGCTCGGTCTTGGTCGGCAGCCCGGTGGAGGGGCCGCCGCGCTGGATGCCGACGATCAGCAGCGGCAGCTCCAGGGAGACGGCCAGGCCGATCGTCTCGGACTTGAGCGCCACTCCGGGACCGGATGTGGTGGTCACGGCGAGGGCACCGCCGAAGGCCGCGCCCAGCGCGGCGCCGATGGCGGCGATCTCGTCCTCGGCCTGGAAGGTCCGTACGCCGAAGTTCTTGTGCCGGGACAGCTCGTGCAGGATGTCCGAGGCCGGGGTGATCGGGTACGAGCCCAGGTAGAGCGGCAGGTCCGCCTGGTGGCCGGCCGCGACCAGGCCGTACGAGAGCGCCAGGTTGCCGGAGATGTTGCGGTACGTACCGGTCGGGAACGCGCTGTCCGCCGGGGCGACCTCGTAGCTGACGGCGAAGTCCTCGGTGGTCTCGCCGAAGTTCCAGCCCGCCCGGAAGGCGGTCACGTTCGCCTCGGCGATCTGCGGCTTCTTGGCGAACTTGGCGCGCAGGAACCTCTCGGTGCCCTCGGTCGGCCGGTTGTACATCCACGACAGCAGCCCGAGCGCGAACATGTTCTTCGAGCGCTCGGCCTCCTTGCGGGAGAGGCCGAACTCCTTCAGCGCCTCGATCGTGAGCGTGGTCAGCGGCACCGGGTGCACCTGGTACCCGTCCAGCGAGCCGTCCTCCAGCGGCGAGGTGAGATATCCCACCTTGGCCATCGGCCGCTTGGTGAACTCGTCGGTGTTCACGATGATCTCGGCGCCGCGCGGTACGTCGCCGATGTTGGCCTTCAGCGCGGCCGGGTTCATCGCGACGAGGACATTGGGCGCGTCACCGGGCGTGAGGATGTCGTGGTCGGCGAAGTGCAGCTGGAACGAGGACACTCCCGGCAGGGTGCCGGCGGGCGCGCGGATCTCGGCCGGGAAGTTCGGCAGCGTCGACAGGTCGTTCCCGAACGACGCCGTCTCCGAGGTGAACCGGTCGCCCGTCAGCTGCATCCCGTCGCCCGAGTCGCCCGCGAAGCGGATGATGACCCGGTCCAGACGGCGGACCGCCTTCTCGCTCTCCCCCTCGCCGCGCGTGCTCTCGCCGCGTTCGCTCCCGTCCGGGACGGCGCCCGAGTCGTCCCGGGGCGCGGGTCCGTGGTCCGTGCGAGAACGGGGAGAGGCGGGGGACGTGTGAGACGCGCGGGGCGCGGATCCGGAGCGCGGGGCACGCTGCTCCCCGACGGCGCCGCCGTTCTCACGGGCGCCGTCGGCCTCGTCGGCGTGCTCGGCTGGGCTACTGACCTGGCTGGTCACTGAACTGGACCTCCCTGGAGGCGACGGCTCGGAACTGGCCGGCCACCGGGCAGTCCCGGAGGCCACCCTACGTCGGTAAGGGTCACCTTCCCTGGAGGGACCATATGGTGGACGCCGTTTTGAGACAATCTGATGTGCCAGTTTGTCATGCCTTGCCTGCCCTTCGGCCGCTTCCGGTGTCGTTCGCCGCACCTCATCCTTTAGTTCTAGTGCCGCGACCGGCAAGGTTTGCCCGTCAAGGAGCGGCGTCCGGTGCGTGTGATCGCAAGGCGGCCGGAAGTCCATGTAGCGGAGCTACCTGGGCTTTTGGCCAACGCGGCGAGCGCGCGTGCCGGGCGTCGCGACGGGGCAAACGTTGCCGGGAGGGGCACTAGGTCCAGTGGTTCCAGAACAGCGGGCCACGGTGCGGTGTTCCGGGGCCCGCGGCTCCGAGGCCCGCGCTTCCGGGGCCGATGTCCCCGGGCCAGGGGTCCGTGGCGATCCCGCCTCAGTTGCGCAGGTACGTCAGCACCGCCAGCACCCGGCGGTGGTCGCCGTCGCTGGGGGAGAGGCCGAGCTTCTGGAAGATATTGCTGATGTGCTTCTCCACCGCGCCGTCACTGACGACCAGCTGCCGGGCGATCGCCGAGTTCGTCCGTCCCTCCGCCATCAGGCCGAGCACCTCCCGTTCCCGGGCGGTCAGCCCGGCCAGCGCGTCCTGCTTCCGGCTGCGCCCCAGCAACTGGGCCACCACCTCCGGGTCCAGCGCGGTCCCGCCCGAGGCGACCCGTACCACCGCGTCCACGAACTCCCGGACCTCCGCCACCCGGTCCTTGAGCAGGTAGCCCACCCCTCTGCTGCTGCCGGCCAGCAGCTCCGTCGCGTACCGCTCCTCCACGTACTGCGACAGGACCAGCACCCCGACCCCCGGATGGTCCCGGCGCAGCCGCACAGCCGCGCGCACCCCCTCGTCGGTGTGCGTCGGCGGCATCCGTACGTCCGCGACCACCACGTCCGGCAGGGCCCCTTGGGCCGCCAGGTCACCGACCGTCTTCACCAGCGCGTCCCCGTCCCCCACCCCGGCGACCACGTCGTGCCCCCGGTCGGTCAGCAACCGGGTCAGGCCCTCCCGCAGCAGCACGGAGTCCTCGGCGATGACCACCCGTACCTTGTCGTTCACGACGTCGAAGCCCCCTGGCTGAGATCTGTCCGCCCCTGGAGGGGCGAGCGAAATCCCACCCCTCCCACAGCATCCCAGCATCCGGACCGCTCCCATGCCCGGGCAGAGGGCGGGGCGGCCCCGGAGCCGTACGGGGGCGGGCAGGCCGGGCCGGTGCGCATGGGGCCGACGCGCGCCGCGGGGCTCAGGTCCGCCAGGGCAGCTCCACCGTCACCCTCGTCGGTCCGTCGGCCGGGGAGTCGGTCACGAGGATCCCGTCCACCGCGTCCAGCCGCTCCGCCAGGCCGGTCGGCCCCCCGGTCGCCGTCCGGTCGGCACCGCCCCTGCCGTCGTCCGTGACCTGGAGCATCAGCCGGTCCGACGCCCGCCACACATCCACGGTGGCCCGGGTGACCCGGGTGGCCCGGGCGCGCTCGCCGATGTCCCGGAGCAGCTCGCGGACCGTGAAGTAGGCGATGCCCTCGATCGCCGGGGCGGGACGGGAGGGCAGTTCGACCTCCATGGTCACCGGGACCTCGGAGCGTGAGGCGACAGCGGACAGCGCCGCGTCCAGGCCGCGGTCGGTGAGCACCGCCGGGTGGATCCCCCGTGCCAGGTCGCGCAGCTCCCGCAGCGCGGTCTTCACCTCGCCGTGCGCCTCGCCGACCATGCGCGCCGCGGCCTCCGGGTCCGTCGGCAGCTTCTCCTTCGCCTGCCCCAGATCCACGGCCAGGGCAGCCAGCCGGGCCTGGGCGCCGTCGTGCAGCTTCCGTTCTATCCGGCGCAGGTCCGCCGCCGCCGTGTCCACGACCACACCCCGGTCCGACTCCAGCTCCGAGACCCTGGCCGCCAGCGGGGACGGCCCGAGCAGCCCGGCGATCAGCAGCCGGTCCACGCTCGCCAGGCCCCGGATCACCCATGAGGAGAGGAGGACGAGCACCAGCCCGATCGCGCTGGTGGCGGCTATCTCGAACGGGGTGTCGAGAAGGAGGCCGTTCCCCCTGCCGTCGCTGTACAGGGCGATACCGTCCTGACCGAGATAGCGGGGGAAAACCCACTGCCACAGCGGATAGAGGAGCAGCGACCAGCCCGCGGCCGAGAGCGTCAGGGAGACGACGAAGGCGAAGACCGCCCAGGGCATGTGCAGCACCGCGTAGAGGAGGTGGCGCCAGGACACCCCGCTCTTGAGGACCGCGCCCACCCAGGGCAGCAGCCCGCTCTTGCGCCCCCTGACCGGAGCCGGTTCCGTCATCCTCAGCCCCAGCAGCGCCCGGGCCCGGGCCCGCTCCAGCACACCGAAACCACGGCAGCCGGCCAGGGCCGCGGCGAGGACCGGGACGCCGAGGAACGTGACGAGCAGCCCAGCGGCGAGCGAGAACATGGTGACGGCGTAGACGAACATCAGCACGCTGATCGGCAGGCTCAGCAGCAGATGGCCGAACGCCCGCCAGGTGCGCCCCTCGACCGGCGCGCGCAGTGCCGGGGGAAGGACATGGCGCCGCCCTCGAGCCGCGCCGTACCCGCCGCCGTACGAGTCGCTGCGGTTACCGGCATACTCCCCGTCGTTCCTGTCGTACGTTCGGTCATACCTGCCGTCGTACCCGTTCAGGTGGGTGTCCGTGGCCATCGTGAGGTCCGTTCTGCCTGGATGCGGGAGTGGGGAGAAGAGCGGAAAGGGGACTGAGGAGAAGCGGGAAGAAGCGGGAGGAAATGAGAGGAAGGGGGAGAAGCGGGTGGACTCCCGCCCAGGTCCCCCATGCTTCCGGGCCCGCGGACCCCGCGCCATGAGGTCGTTCTCACTCTTTCGTTCGGGTTTTCCCCACCCCCGGCGGAAGACCGGGTGCCGCCTCACGCCCCCGGGCGCCGCCGCCACGGCAGCTCCGCCGTGACCACCGTCGGCCCGCCGGGCGGCGAGTCGCAGACGAACAGCCCGTCGACCGCGCCGAGCCGCTCCGCCAGCCCCGCCATGCCCGTACCGCCGGCCGGCCGGGCGCCGCCGCGCCCGTCGTCCCGTACCTGGATCAGCAGCCGGTCGTCCGTCCGCCACACATCCACGGACGCGGCACGCGCCGCGCTGTGCTTGCTGACGTTCTGGAGCAGCTCGGAGACCGTGAAGTAGGCGATGCCCTCGATCGCCTCGGCCGGCCGCTCCGGCAGGTCGACGCTCACCACGACTGGAACCGTGCAGCGTGAGGCGACGGCGGACAGCGCCGCGTCCAGACCCCGGTCCGTCAGGACGGCCGGGTGGATGCCGCGCGCCAGGTCGCGCAGCTCCTGAAGAGCCAGTTTCACCTCGCCGTGGGCCTCGTCGACCATGCCGGCGGCCGCCTCCGGGTCTTCCAGCAGTTTCTCCTTCGCCAGGCCGAGCCCCATGGCCAGGGCCACCAGCCGGGCCTGGGCGCCGTCGTGCAGGTCCCGTTCGATCCGGCGCAGGTCGGCCGCCGCCGTGTCGACCACCACGCCCCGGTCCGACTCCAGCTCGGCGATGCGCCGTTCCAGCTCGTCCGACGGGGACAGCAGCCCGCGCACCATCGCCCGGTCGGCGTTCGCGAGCGCACGCGCCACGTAGGGCAGGACCGGCCAGAACACGAGCAGGCCCACCAGCGTCACGACGAACGTCACGACTCCCCACGGCAGCCGCATGAACGAGAACAGCACCGTCCGCCACGCCACCGGATCCTTCAGACCGGTCCACAGCCGGTTCAGCGGTCCCTGTGGGCGGTGGCCCCCCTTGCGCCCGATCAGCGGGCTCGGCTCGTCGATCCGTACACCCAGCAGCGCCCGGGCCCGGGCGCGTTCCGCCCGGCCGAGTCCCCGTGCCCCCGCGAGGCCGAGCACGAGCAGCGGCACCCCGATCACCGTCACCGACAGCGCGACCCCCAGCGCGGTCGCGCACACCGCGTGGACGAACCCCACCACCACGTACGGCAGGTTCAGCAGGAGATACCCGATCTCCCGCCACGTCTGCGGGGCGTACGCGGGACGGACGGGCGGCGGCCGGTCGTCGTCCCCGGGGGATCCGGCGGGGCCCGTGGGGGAGTCGGCGGAACCCGTGGGGAAGCCGATGGAGTTCGTGGGGGCGCCGCCGGGGGAGCCGCTTCTCGCTGTCATGGGAACCAAGCGTGCCCGGCTCCCCCGACGCGAGCCATGGGGGTGCTGGGTGCGGCCCGGTGGGGATAACCCCACCCGAGCTCCACCCGAGCTCCACCCGAGTCCCCCCGAGTCCCACCCGAGTCCTGTCCGAGCCCGGCCTGGGCCCCGCCTGACCTCCCGGGGAGACGGCCCTGCCCGGGCCCCCCTTGGCAGGGCCTAGACTCCGTGAGTACAGATCGTTGAAGAAGCGCTACGGAGTCAGGGAGCGAGGGGCGGACGTGTCGCAACCGACCGTTCTCGCGTCGGAGTACTTCCAGAGCTATTCGGTGGTCGGTCTGCTCGCGGTCGTCGGTGTGCTGTTCGTCGCCGTGGCCTTCGGAGCCGGCCGACTGCTGCGGCCGGTGGTGCCGACGCCGGAGAAGATGCTCACGTACGAATGCGGCGTGGACCCCGTGGGCGAGGGCTGGGCACACACCCAGGTCCGCTACTACGTCTACGCGTTCCTCTACGTGATCTTCGCAGTCGACTCGGTCTTCCTCTTCCCGTGGGCCACCGTCTTCGCCGCCCCCGGGTACGGTGCGACGACCCTGGTCGAGATGTTCGTCTTCCTCGGCTTTCTCGCCGTAGGACTGCTCTACGCATGGAAGAAGGGCGTCCTGGAATGGACGTGACCCCCGCTCCCGAGTCGCCGCCCGAGCCGACGGGCGCACCGCTGCCGGAGCCGAGGCGCCTCGGCGTGCTCTCCCGGCTGGCCCCCGAGCCCATGAAGGTGGTCCTGAACTGGGGCCGCCGCTACAGCCTGTGGGTCTTCAACTTCGGGCTCGCCTGCTGCGCCATCGAGTTCATCGCCGCCTCCATGGCCCGCCACGACTTCATGCGGCTCGGCGTGATCCCCTTCGCGCCCGGTCCGCGCCAGGCCGACCTGATGGTCGTGTCCGGCACGGTCACGGACAAGATGGCCCCCGCCGTCAAGCGGCTGTACGAGCAGATGCCCGAGCCCAAGTACGTGATCTCCTTCGGCGCCTGCTCCAACTGCGGCGGACCGTACTGGGACTCCTACTCCGTGACGAAGGGCGTCGACCAGATCATCCCGGTTGACGTGTACGTGCCGGGTTGCCCGCCCCGCCCCGAGGCGCTGCTCCAGGGCATCCTCAAGCTCCAGGAGAAGATCGCCCGCGAGTCGCTCGGCGAGCGGTACGCCCAGCAGGGCGCCCGTACCCCGGTCGACGCCCTGCGCAGCGGCCTGGTCGCCGCCCCGCCGACGCCCGGCGAGGGGGACACGCCATGACCGCGAACGGCGAGCAGGAGCCGAAGCATCCGCAGGAACCGCAGGAATCGCGGGCACGGCACGAGCCGCAGGCGCCGAAGGAGCCGTACGGCGGGTACGACCGGCTGCCGGACGCCGCCGCCGAGATCTTCGGCGAGGGCGCCTCGGCCGAGTCGGCCTACGGCCTGCTGACGGTCGACGTCCCCGCGGCGTCGTGGCTCGCCGCCCTCGAAACCGCCCGCGACCGGCTGGGCTGCGTCTATTTCGACTGGCTGAGCGCCGTCGACGAACCGGGCACGGGCTTCCGCGTCTGCGCCCATGTCGTCGCCCTGGCCGGCGGTACGGTGCGCGGGCTGCTGGTCCGTACGACCGTGCCGCACGACGCGGCCGTCCTGCCCTCCGCCGTGCACGTCTACGCGGGTGCCGCCTGGCACGAACGGGAGACGCACGAGATGTTCGGCGTCTCTTTCACCGGGCACCCTCATCTCGCTCCCCTGCTGCTCCCCGAGGAGTTCGAGGGGCATCCGCTGCGCAAGGACTTCGTCCTCGCGGCGCGGGTCGCCAAGGCCTGGCCGGGTGCCAAGGAGCCGGGGGAGTCCGAGCACGGTGGGCCCAAGCGCCGCCAGATGCTCCCGCCCGGGGTCCCCGACCCGAACGAGTGGGGCCCCCTCAAGGGGCAGCTCCCCCCGGCCCCGGCCCGTCCCGCGCGCGGTGCCCGGGCAGGCGGCGGCGCTGCCGGCCGGGCGGCGGGAGCCGCCGGCGAGCGCCCCGCCCGCCGGACGCGCAGCGCGTCCGAGGGCTCGGCCGGCAGCCGCGCCGCGACGGGAGCCCCCGGCCGCGCCGCGACGGGAGCACCGTCCGGGACGGGCGTACGGCCCGAACGGGACGAGCCGGCGACGGACAGCGGGCCTTCTGCCGAGGAAGCCGCCGCGCGACCCGCCGAAGGAGCGCCGGGGAGGCGGGAGGCAGGTGAGGTCCGGGAGACCGGAGAGGCAAGGGGAACCCGGAAAACGCGGGATGTCTCCCCGGACGGGACCACCACAGGGCCCGTCGGCCCTGGCGGGGCTCCCGAGCCCACCGGGACCACAGGCACCGCCGGGACCGCCGAGCCCGCCGCGACTGCCGAGTCCGCTGGGACCGCCGAGCCCCCCGACACCGCCAGGAAGGCGCCGCCCTCCTCGTCCGACGCGCCCTGGCACAGTCCCCGTCCGGCCTTCGCGGACCGGCCCGAGCGGGACGGTCGGCGGACCGACGGTCCGCGCACGGACAGCCCGAGGACCGACGGCCCGGGGGCAAGTGACCCGCAGACGGACAGCCCCGAGAACGGCTCGCAGAGCGATCGACCCGACCGTGACCGCCCCGAAGGTCCCGAAGGAGACGCGTGAACGACGCACTCGACGTCGCCCTCCGGCTGGTGGTCGTCTTCGCCGTGTTCCTGGTCGTCCCCCTGGTCGTGGGGCAGACCGAACACAAGGTCATGGCCCACATGCAGGGCCGCCTCGGCCCCATGCACGCGGGCGGCTTCCACGGCTGGGCCCAGCTCGTCGCCGACGGCGTGAAGTTCGTCCAGAAGGAGGACGTGGTCCCGGCCGAGGCCGACCGCCGGATCTTCCAACTGGCCCCGGCCGTGGCCCTCCTGCCGTACCTCCTGGTCCTGGTCGCCATCCCGATCGGCCCCGGCGAGGGAGCGGTCGGTCAGGTCGTCGACGCCGGCATCTTCTTCGTGCTCGCCGTGATGGGCGTCGGTGTGCTCGGATCGCTGATGGCGGGGTGGGCCTCGGCCAACAAGTTCTCCCTCCTCGGCGGTCTGCGTACGGCCGCGCAACTCCTCGCGTACGAACT
The DNA here is from genome assembly GCF_052983195.1 of Streptomyces hebeiensis. Taxonomy (NCBI): domain Bacteria; kingdom Bacillati; phylum Actinomycetota; class Actinomycetes; order Kitasatosporales; family Streptomycetaceae; genus Streptomyces; species Streptomyces hebeiensis. Next base: position 3,117,320 of record NZ_CM129812.1, on the reverse strand, counting down.
GCCGATGCTGCTCGCCGCCGCCTCCGTGGCCATGGCGGCCGGCACCGTCTCGCTGCCCGGCATCGTCGACGCCTTCGAGTGGTGGTGGCTGCCCTGGCAGATCGTCGGCGCCCTCGTCTTCTTCGTGGCCGGTCTCGCCGAACTCCAGCGCCCTCCCTTCGACATGCCGGTCGCCGATTCCGAGATCATCTTCGGTGCGTACACCGAGTACACCGGACTGCGCTTCGCGCTGTTCCTGCTCGCCGAGTACGCGGGCATCGTCGTCCTGTGCGGGCTGACGACCGTCCTCTTCCTGGGCGGCTGGCACGGCCCGTTCGGCGCCGACGGGCTCGGCTGGGTCTGGACACTGCTCAAGACCGCCGTCCTCGCGTTCGTCGTCATCTGGCTGCGGGTGAGCTACCCGCGGCTGCGCGAGGACCAGTTGCAGAAACTCGCCTGGACCACCCTCATCCCCCTCGCACTCGCGCAGATCGCGCTCACCGGCATCGTGAAGGTGGCGATCGCTTAAATGCCTTCGATTCCCGGCTCCGGCCTGGCCAAGGGCCTGGCCGTCACCCTGCGGACGATGACGAGGAAGTCCGTCACCCACCAGTACCCGGAGGCCCTGCCCGAGCTCCCGCCCCGTACCCGCGGGGTCATCGGGCTGTTCGAGGAGAACTGCACGGTCTGCATGCTCTGCGCCCGTGAGTGCCCCGACTGGTGCATCTACATCGACTCCCACAAGGAGACGGTCCCCGCCGCGGCCCCCGGCGGCCGCGAGCGCAGCCGCAACGTCCTCGACCGGTTCGCCATCGACTTCTCGCTCTGCATGTACTGCGGTATCTGCATCGAGGTCTGTCCATTCGACGCGCTGTTCTGGTCGCCGGAGTTCGAGTACGCGGAGACCGACATCCGCGAACTCACCCACGAGCGGGACAAGCTCCGCGAGTGGATGTGGACGGTGCCCGAGCCGCCCGCCCTGGACCCGGGAGCGGAGGAGCCGAAAGAGATCGGCGCCGCGCGCAAGGCGGCCGAGAAGGCCGAGAAACTCGCGGCCGCGCAGCGGCGGGAGCAGGCACAGGCTCCGGGGCGCGAGCCGGAACAGGAGGGCGGCGAGTGACCTTCGCAGCGACCGTGGCCACAGCGGCGACCGCGGCCACCGCGACAAGCACGCACTCGGCGGCCCCGGCGGCCGGTCCCGGATTCCTGTCGCCGACCGGTGTCGAGATCGCCTTCGTGCTCGTCGGCCTCGTCACCTTCGGCGCGGCCCTCGTCACCGTCACCACCCGGAAACTCGTGCACGCGGCCCTCTGGCTGGTCGTGGCGCTCGGCGGCCTGGCCGTCGAATACCTCCTGCTGACCGCCGAGTTCATCGCCTGGGTACAGGTCCTGATCTATCTCGGTTCCGTGGTGGTCCTCCTGCTGTTCGGACTCATGCTGACCAAAGCGCCCATCGGCCGCTCCCCCGACGCCGATTCCGGCAACCGCCCGGCCGCGCTGGCGGTGGCCGTCGCCGCGGCCGCCGCCCTCGTCTGGGTGGTCGTCGACGCCTTCCGCACGACCTGGATCGACCTCGGCGGCCCCGCCCAGGGCTCCACCGAGGTCACCGGGCGGATGCTGTTCCAGAACTGGGTACTGCCCTTCGAGGCCCTGTCCGTCCTCCTCCTGGCCGCCCTGGTCGGCGCCGTCGTCCTCTCCCGCAAGCGCGGCGCTTCCGACGGCGACCACGACCACGGCGGCGGCGCCCGCGGCGGCGACCACGGCAGCGACAAGGAGCGGCAGCGCTGATGCATCTCGCCTATCCCGCCGTCCTCGCGGCCCTCCTGTTCGCCACCGGGCTGTACGGGGTGCTCGCGCGCCGCAACGCGATCCTCGTCCTGATGTCCGTCGAGCTGATGCTCAACGCCGTCAACCTGAACCTGGTCGCCTTCGACGTCTGGCTCCGCGACACGCTCCACGCCGGCCAGGCGCTCACCCTCTTCGTCATCGCCATCGCCGCGGCCGAGATCGGCATCGGCCTGGCCATCGTCCTGATGGTCTACCGCAACCGCGGCACCTCCGACGTCGACCGGCTCCGCGACAACGCCGAGAGCCCGGACGACGACACCTCCCCGGACGACCCGACCGCCGCACCCGCGCCCAAGGACGAGAAGGCCGAGGCCACCGCGTGACGACCACGACCCTCGCCGTCCTCGTCCCCCTCCTGCCGTTCCTGGGCGCCGCCGCCGGGCTGCTGCTGGGCCGGACCGCGCCCGGATTCGTACGCCCTCTGGCCGTCCTGCCCACGCTCGCGGCGACCGTGCTCGCCGTCGTCGTGGCCATACGCCAAGGCGGCGGCGCCGGTGCCGGGAAGGCGCCGCTGGAGGCCGCCACCCAGCTCACGCCCACCGGCTCGGTCCCCATCGACCTCGCCCTGTACATCGACGGCTTCGCAGCCCTGGTCGCCGTCCTCGTCGGCGTCGTCGCCTCGTGCGTGCAGATCTACTCGACGGGCTACCTGCGCGGCGACCCGCGCTACCCCTCGTACGCGGCGCTCGTGTCCCTCTTCACCTCCGCGATGCTGCTCGTCGTCTACTCCGGCGACCTGATGGTGCTGCTGGTCGGCTGGGAGATCATGGGCATCTGCTCGTACTTCCTCGTCGGCCACTACTGGGAGACGCCCGAGGCCCGCGCCGCCTCTCTCAAGGCGTTCCTGGTCACCAAGCTCGGTGACGTCCCCTTCCTGATCGGCCTGTTCGCGCTCGCCGCCGACGCCGGCACGTTCCGGATCGACGGGGTCCTGCGGACCGTCGCGGACGGCGGTCTCGGCAACCCCACCCTCGTCGCGCTGCTGCTGCTCGCGGGAGTGGTCGGCAAGTCGGCCCAGTTCCCGCTGCACACCTGGCTGCCCGACGCGATGGCGGGCCCCACCCCCGTCTCCGCGCTGATCCACGCCGCGACCATGGTCGCGGCCGGTATCTACTTCGTGGCCCGTCTCCTCCCCGTGTTCGCGGCCTCGACGGCCGCGCTGACCGTCCTGGCCGTGCTGGCCGCGATCACCATGGTCGGCTCGGCGCTGGCCGCCATCGCCCAGGACGACATCAAACGCGTGCTCGCCTACTCGACCATCGGCCAGCTCGGCTACATGTCCGGCGCCCTGGCCGTCGGGGACCGCGGCGCCGCCGTCTTCCACCTCATCTCGCACGGTGCGTTCAAGGCCCTCCTCTTCCTCGGCGCCGGCGTGATCATCCACGCCGCGGGCACCAACTCGCTCGCCGCCATGTCCCGGACGCACGGCCTGGTCCGGCGCATCCCGGACGCCTACTGGACGATGACGGTCGGTCTGCTCGCGCTCGCCGCCATCCCGCCCTTCGCCGGCTTCTTCTCCAAGGAGTCCGTCCTCGTCGCCGCCGAGCACACCGCACTCGACGGCTCGGCCACGGCGCCCGGCGCCGCCGGCTGGACGGTTCTGCTCGCCGGTCTGGTCACCGCCCTCCTCACGGCCGCCTACGCGACCCGCCTGTGGCTGCTCGCCTTCCGGGGCCGGGGCGAGGAGGCCCCGGACCACGGCAAGCAGCCCCTGTCGATGAACGCGGTCCTGTGGCTGCTGGCCATCCCCTCCCTCGGTCTCGGCCTGACGGTCGGCCGGCTCGCCGGCTGGTTCGACGGCCGCGACCTCGCGCCGAACCTCACCACCTCCGTCCTCGGCACCGGTGCCGCCCTCGTCGGCGGACTGGTCACCTACGGCTGCTGGCGGCACACCACGGCGCTGGCCGCCCGCACCCCCCTCGGGGCCGTCGCCGCCCACCCCGACGCCGAGCCCGCGCTCTCCGAGGCGGAAGCCATCGAGACCCACACCCCCGCCTACGGCAACATCGCCGCCGCCCCCGACCCAGCGGACCCCGGGCGGCTGCTGCTCGGCCCGCTGCACCGCCACGCCGCGGCCGGCTTCCACCTCGACGCCCTGTACCACCACCTGTTCGTACGACCCGTGTCGGCGGCGGCCGAGCTGGTCCGTTTCCTCGACCGCGAGGTCGTCGACACGTACGTACGCGGCGCGGGCACCGGAACCCGCCGGCTCGGCGCCGCCGTACGCCGGGCCCAGACCGGCAACGTGCAGACCTACCTCAGCGCCCTGCTCGCCGGCTCCGTCGTCCTGGCGATCGCCGCCGTCCTCGTCGCCGCCGGAGCGTGAGCCGTGATCGATATCAGTGAATCCGTGATGCAGCTCCTCCTCGCGTTGATCGTCGTCGGACCGCTCGTCGGTGCCGTGGCGGCGCTCCTGCCGGCCCCGCCCGGACTGCGCGGCACCGGCCCCGACCAGGCCGTGCTCCGCCACGGTGTGACGGTGACCGGCGCGGTCCTCGCCGCCGCGATCGTCCTGGCCCTCGGCTTCGACCGCGACCACCCGTCGAGGATCCAGGCCACGACGGACATCAGCTGGATCCCCGCCCTGGACGTACGGATCCACCTCGGCATCGACGGCATCTCCCTCCCCCTTCTCGTCCTGACCGCCCTGCTGACCTTCCTCTGCGCGCTGTACGCCTACTTCAAGCAGCGGGACCGCCGGCGGCACGCGCCCACGCCGAACGACGCCACACCGGCAGACGGCCCCGCGACGACGGCCGGTTCCGCGACGACGGACGCCCCCACACCGGCGGACGGCCCCTCGTCCAAGGCATTCGTCGCCCTGCTGCTCCTCCTCGAGTCCGGCATGCTCGCCACCTTCGCCGTCCTCGACCTGCTGCTCTTCTTCCTGGCCTTCGAGATGGTGCTGATCCCGATGTACTTCCTGATCGCCCGCTGGGGCGGCTCGGAAGGAGTGACCGGCGGACGGCAGGCCGCCGCCTGGAAATTCATCCTCTACACGCTGCTCGGCTCCGTGGTCATGCTGCTCGGCCTGCTCCTCATCGGGCTCGAAGCGGGCACATTCGACATGGTGGCACTCGCCACTGACAACGGCCGGGGCCTGACCACGTCCGTGCAGGTCATCGCCGTTCTGGCGATCGGACTCGGGCTCGCGGTGAAGACCCCGATGTGGCCGCTGCACAGCTGGCTGCCGGACGCCCACACCGCCGCGCCGACCATCGGCTCCGTGCTCCTCGCCGGTGTGCTGCTCAAGATGGGTACGTACGGATTCGTCCGTATCGTTCTGCCCATCGCCCCCGACGGCATGCGGACCTTCGCGCCCTACCTCGCGGCCCTCGCCGTCAGCGGCATCATCTACGGCTCCCTCGCCTGCCTCGCCCTCGCCAAGGAGGGCGCGGGCGGCGACCTCAAGCGCCTGATCGCCTACTCCTCCGTCGGCCACATGGGCTTCGTACTGCTCGGCATCGCGACCATGACCCCGACCGGCGTCAACGGCGCGCTGTTCGCCAACATCGCCCACGGCCTGATCACCGGCCTGCTGTTCTTCGTCGTCGGAGGCGTCAAGGACCGGTACGGCACGGCCGACCTCGACACGCTCGCCGGCGTGACCGGCGCCGCGCTCTACGGCCGGGCCCCGCGCCTGGGCGGGCTGCTCGCCTTCGCCGCCGTGGCCTCCCTCGGCCTGCCGGGCCTCGCCGGGTTCTGGGGCGAGATGCTCGCGATGTTCGGCGCCTTCCGCCCCGCGGCCGGGCTCAGCCGCCCCGCCTTCCTCACCTTCATGGTGATCGCCGCCTTCGGCACCCTGCTCACCGCCGCGTACCTGCTGATCGTCGTACGCCGGGTGTGCATGGGCGCGCAGGCGCGGGAAGCCCCGCACCTGCCCGACGTACGGAACTACGAGTTCGCCGCGTGGACACCCCTCGCCGCGCTGACCGTTCTCGCCGGGCTCTGGCCCGCGGCCCTCCTCGGACTCACCGACCCCGCCGTGCAGAAGCTCCTCGCAGGAGGCAAGTCGTGACCGTGGTCGCAGAAAGCGCCGCGCAGAGCGCCGCGAGCGCCGCGCACGCCGTCGGGCACGGCGCGCAAGCCGCGCAAGCCGCGTACAGCGTGCACGCCGCCCCCGGCAGCGTCTACGACGCCTACGCGACCGTCGCGAGCGGCACGGCCGACACCGCCGCCGGTCTCGTCCAGTCCATCGACTGGCTCGCCGTCGCGCCGCCCACCCTCACGGCCGTCACCGCGCTCGTCGTGCTCGTGGCCGACCTCTTCGTACCGGACCGGCGCAAGCCCCTCCTCGGCGGCGCGGCGATCGCAGGGCTCCTCGCCGCGCTGATCACGCTCGTACCGCTGCGCGGCGACGACCGCTCGACCTTCTGCCTCACCACCGACGCCGGCGCGTGCAGCTACACCGCCGACCGCTTCACCCTGGTCATCCAACTGCTCGTCCTGGGCGGGGCGCTGCTCACCGCGCTGATCTCGCTCCACGAGAGCCGGAAACTCCCCGCGGGCGAGTACTGGTTCCTGCTGCTCGCCTCCGCGGCGGGCGCCGCCCTGCTGCCCGCCTCGCGCGACCTCGCCACCCTCGTCGTCGCCCTGGAGGTCGCCTCCCTGCCCGCGTTCGCGCTGGTCGGGCTGCGGCGCGGGGACCGGCGCTCCTCGGAGGCCGCGCTCAAGTTCTTCCTGTCCTCCGTCACGGCGACGGCCGTGACGCTGCTGGGCGTGAGCTTCGTGTACGCCACGACCGGCACCCTCCACCTCGGCCGGATCGCCGGCCGGCTGGGCGAGGTGCCCGGCCCGCTGACCACCCTCGCCGCGGTGGGCGTGGTGCTCACCCTCATCGGCTTCGCCTTCAAGATGGCGGCCGCGCCGTTCCACTTCTGGGTCCCCGACACCTATGTGGGCGCGCCCCTGCCCATCGCCGCGTACCTCTCGGTGGTCAGCAAGGCGGTCGGCTTCTCCGGCCTCATCCTGGTGGCCGTCGTCGCGTTCCCCTCGTACGGCGACGTGTGGGGCCCGGTCCTCGCGGTCCTCGCGGCGCTCACGATGACCGTGGGGAACGCCGGTGCGCTCCGGCAGTCGGCCACGCGCGCGCGGAGCGCGGTACGACTGCTCGCCTGGTCGTCCGTGGCCCAGGCGGGGTATCTCCTCGTACCGATCGCCGCCGCCGCGTACGGCACCGGAGCCGGCGCCGGCGGCCTCGGCGGCGAACGGATCGGTTCCACCGTCGCGTACGCCCTCATGTACGCCGTCGTCAACCTCGGCGCCTTCGCCGTCGCCGCCCTGGTGGCCCGTACGAAGCCGCTGAACCGCCTCTCCGACTACCGGGGCCTCTACGCCCGCCGGCCGCTCGCCGCCCTGGCCCTCGGCTTCTTCCTGCTCTGCCTGGCCGGGCTGCCCCCGGGGATCGTCGGTCTGTTCGCCAAGGTGACGGTCTTCTCGACCGCCGTCGACGCGGGACTCGGCTGGCTGGCCGTCGTCATGGCCGTCAATGTGGTGATCGCGCTGTACTACTACCTCCGGTGGACGGCGGTCCTCTTCCAGCCCGCGGAGGAAGGCGTCGCGCCCTCTCCCGCGACCCCGGTTCCCACGACGACGCCGACTCCGGCACCGGCACCGACTCCGGCATCCATCACGACCCCCACCCCCATACCGGTCACGATCGCCATCGCCCTGACCGCCGTCGCGGGTCTCGCCCTGTCCGGAGCTCCGCAACTGGTGCTGCGGTTCGCGAACACGAGTCTCTTCTGAGACGCCCATGAGGGCGGCGCGCCCGACGCGACATCCGTAAGGACGCCGCGGCGACCCGCACTCGTACCGTCCGGCGGCACCGCCTGCCCGTACCGCCACCCGGACGGCGCACCCCCCTGCCCGGACGCGCCGGGGAACCCGAACCGTCCGCCTCGCGTTGACCTGTACGGAAGGGTCCACTTGAGGAGTGGAGCAGCGTCAGTAGCGGGTTCCCCTGCCGCACCATTTGGAGGGCGTACCGTGCACCGCCGGCACAACGGGCTGAAGACCGCCGTCCTACTGGGCGGACTGTCCGCGCTCATCATCGCGATCGGCAGTTTCTTCGGCCGTACAGGCCTGATCCTCGCGCTCGTCGTGGCGATCGGCACGAACGCGTACGCCTACTGGAACAGCGACAAGCTCGCCCTGCGCGCCATGCGCGCGCGCCCCGTCAGCGAGTTCGAGGCGCCACAGCTGTACCGGATCGTCCGCGAACTGTCGACGGCCGCGCGTCAGCCCATGCCCCGGTTGTACATCTCGCCGACCCAGGCGCCCAACGCCTTCGCGACGGGCCGCAACCCGCGCAACGCGGCCGTCTGCTGTACGGAGGGCATCCTCCAGATCCTGGACGAGCGGGAGCTGCGCGGAGTCCTGGGGCATGAGCTCAGCCATGTCTACAACCGGGACATCCTGATCTCGTCGGTCGCCGGGGCCCTCGCCTCCGTGGTGATGTTCCTGGTGAACTTCGCCTGGCTGATCCCCGTGGGCCGCTCCGACAACGATGACGGTCCCGGCCCCTTCGGCATGCTGCTGATCATGCTCCTGGGGCCGCTCGCGGCCTCGGTCATCCAACTCGCGGTGAGCCGTTCGCGGGAGTACGAGGCGGATGCCTCGGGCGCACAGATCACGGGCGACCCACTGGCCCTGGCGAGCGCGCTGCGCAAACTCGACGCCGGTACGAAGCAGTTGCCGTTGCCCCCCGAGCCGAGGCTGGAGACGGCGAGTCATCTGATGATCGCCAACCCGTTCCGTCCCGGGCAGGGCCTGTCGAAGCTGTTCTCGACGCACCCGCCGATGGCCGAGCGGATCGCGCGGCTCGAGCAGATGGCCGGCCGCAGGCCCTGACCGGCCACCTCGGGCCTGGTCGTCGGACCTGTTCGGGCAGCGGGTCCCGAAACTCAGCGGACCCCCGAACTCAGCGGGCCCCCGAACTCAGCGGGCCCCCGAACTCAGCGGGCCCCCGAACTCAGCGGGCCCCCGAACTCAGCGGGCCCCGAAACGCTCGTCCGTCGCCACGACATCCCGTCCCAGGGGCATCAGCGAGATCGGGATCAGCTTCAGGTTCGCCCAGCCGAAGGGGATCCCGATGATCGACAGGAAAAGGGGAATGCTGGTAAGCAGGTGCCCGAGCGCCAGCCACCACCCGGCGAAGATCAGCCAGATCACATTGCCGAGGAAGGAGGGGGCGCCGGCACCCGGCCGTTCGACGGTCGTACGTCCGAAGGGCCAGAGAACGTAGCCCGCGATCCGGAGAGAAGCGATCCCGAACGGAATGGTCACGATCAGTACGAAGCAGATGATCGCCGCGACCACATACCCGAGGGCCATCCAGATCCCGCAGAGCACCAGCCAGAGGATGTTGAGGATCAGTTCGATGAGCTTCATGAGCACGTGCCTCCCGCGTGTCCGCCCGTTGTCGCTGCTCACGACCAGTATCGGACCCAGCTCCCGGAAGCGGAAAACGAGCGGTTCGCGGCGGTGTCCGCAACCACGGACCACGTCTTCGGCGTCTTGGTGGACAACTCAGTACGAAATGCACGGCGAACAGCACATGGAAGGCAGGTTCAAGGCGTGAGCATCATCGGGTGGATCATTCTCGGACTCCTCGCCGGGGCGGCTGCCAAGATCCTGCTCCCCGGAAAGGACCCCGGCGGGCTGATCGGTACGACACTCATAGGCATCGCGGGCGCCTTCGTCGGTGGCTGGATCTCGGCACGCTGGCTCGACCGCCCGATCAACAACGACTTCTTCGACGGAGCCACCTGGCTCGCGGCGATCGGTGGGGCGTTCGTCCTGCTCGTCGTCTACCGGCTGCTCTTCGGCCACTCGCGGTCCCGCTGAGCCGACGACGGTCCGCGCGATCCCGGAACGGCTTCGAGCGGCTCCGAGCAGCCCCGTTCCTGAGCGCCCCCGAGTGGACCCGCACCCGCTCGACCGGTCCGACGGCCGTCCCCTCACCGCCCCCACCGTGTCAGCGGCGGTTCAACGACGTCACCGGTAGTTCACGAACTGCAGCGCGAATTCGAAGTCCTGCCCCTTCAGCAGCGCGATCACGGCCTGGAGGTCGTCCCGGCTCTTGGAGCTGACCCGCAGCTCGTCGCCCTGCACCTGGGCCTTGACGCCCTTGGGGCCCTCGTCCCGGATGATCTTCGCCACTTTCTTGGCGTTCTCCTGGGAGATGCCCTCCTCGATCGAGGCGAAGATCTTGTACTCCTTGCCGGACAGCTGAGGCTCGCCCGCGTCCAGCGCCTTGAGTGAGATTCCCCGCTTGATCAGCTTGGACTGGAAGACGTCGAGGATCGCGGTGACCCGCTCCTCCGAGTTCGCCTGCATCAGGATCTTCTCGCCGGACCAGCTGATCGAGGCGCCGACGTTCTTGAAGTCGTAACGCTGCGAGATCTCCTTCGCCGCCTGGTTGAGGGCGTTGTCGACCTCCTGCCGCTCGACCTTCGAGACGATGTCGAAACTGGAGTCGGCCATGTCCTGTGGCTCCTTGCATCGGGGGCTGACGGGGTGCTCATCACGTGCTCGCTCCACGACCGACACCGCCGGTCGCTGGCGTAAAGCCTAGTCACCCGCGCCCGCCCCGGGCGCTGATCAACCGGGTGGCGGAGCACCCCCGGGCATCGGGTATCGTTTACGTCGTTGCCACGGAGCACCGCCCACGGCGGGCCTCTCACCGGCAGCGACATCCCATGGCGGTGTGCCCGAGTGGCCAATGGGAGCGGACTGTAAATCCGTCGGCTTAGCCTACCCAGGTTCGAATCCTGGCGCCGCCACGCGACAAAAGCGGCCCCTGATCTGCGGAAACGCAGGGCAGGGGCCGCTTTCTCGTACGAGCCCGGTGGGGCCCGCTGTCTCACTCTGTCTCGTTCGATCTCGCTCTCTACCAGTGGGTGTGGACGGGGCGTGGACGGGATTTTCCGCGCTGACCTGCGACAGAGCGCTCAGGGAGTGGCCGAGCGACCTTGCCTCAGCCGCTCCGAGATCTTCGCGTTGGCGGCTTCCTCTCCGCCCTTGAGGAACTTCGCGTACACCCGGAACAGCACGCCGACGCTGTGTCCGGCTCGCTCGGCCACGATCTGCGGCTCGACTCCCGCGCTGAGCCACGTGGACACAGCCGTATGGCGAAGGTCATACGGCCGCTTGGCCAGCTTCGTCTTCTGGTCGACCGGAGACAGGACCGTGCGGCGGGCGCGCGCCCACACTTCGCCGTAGCCGCTCTCCTGCACCATGCCGCCCCGTGCCGTACGGAACAGACGGCCGTCCGGGGCCACGCCGTGCACGGTGATGTGCCACCGGAGGAGAGCCACCAACCGGGGCGGAATGGGGACGGGCCGGACCGCCTTCCGGGGCCTGTGCTTGAGCCCCTTACGGTCGTGAGCCTCACCGGAGTCCGTCCACGGGGAACCGGCGCGCGGTCGGCTCTCCCGGAGCCAGACCTTCCCCCACCCTTGCCGGGGGAGGTGGAAGTCCGACCGTTCCAGGCCGACCGTTTCCCCGGGCCGTGAGGCGGCGTACAGGATGCAGCCGAAGAACGCTTCAAGGTGCCGCCCGCGCGGCCCCTGGGCGCGGACAGCGGCAAGCAGCTGCTCCGACAGCTCCGGATCGGGCACGCACTCGGGGTCCACCTCTTCCTCGGCCCGTTCCGGCGCTTTCCAGCGCAGACCCGGGATGGGGTTCTCGGTGAGGAGTTCGGCGTCCACCGCGTAGCCGAGCGCCTGGTGAAAGATGGCGCGCTTACGCGCGATGACGGAGCCCGCGGACGTCTTCCCGTCCATCCGCTTGGTGCAGGCGTTCAACGCCTTGCGCACCAGCATCCGCTGGGCGAGTGCCGATGTCGGCAACGACTTCCGCTCGAACCACGCCAGTACGGCCTTCACCTCCGGGGGCGGTTCCTGGTCCCAGCGGTTCACGTTGAACGCCCAGCTGTAGAGCGCGGTACGGACGGCGCGCGGATCGGCCATGCCCTTGGTGTCCTTGACCAGGATCGGCGTCACCGTCGCCATCGCTTCGGCCAGGTTCTTGCGGGTGGTGGCCGGCGCCTGGTCCCACTTCATCTCGATGTAGTTCCGGGCGTGCTGGTACCAGGGAATGTCTTTCTCCTTCTGGACCATGGACTTGGGAAATCCGCTGTCGACGTCGAACGGCTCACCGGCTCGACTCGCCGTGATGAGCTGAGCGCGTCGGCTCTCGGCCAGCCCCTTTGTCAGGAAGGACTCGGAGTGCGGCCGGTGGCCGACCTGCCATCGGAGCTGGAACGGCTTGCGGTACGACCGCTCTCGAATGGCCCAGATACGGACCGTGTAACTCCACTCGGTCACACAAACTCCAGTTCGTTGAGGAAGGCGTCAAGCGCGCTGCGGCGGACGCGCAGATGTCCGTTCGGGAGTCGGCGAACCTCCGGGCCGTAGCCACGGTTGCGCCACCGGTACCAGGTGGCGCGGGTGATGCCGATCTCTTCGAGCACCACGGTCAGGGGCAGCCACTCGTCGGCGGGCTGGCGTCGACGGCGGGCGGTCGTGGTCAGCGTTGGGCCTCCACCTCTATGGCGTTGTCGTTCTTCGGACCGGACAGGCCGGACACCTCCGGCTACGCATGTCCGGCCCGTTCCTGCTGGTCAGGCGAGAGAAGCGGACAGTCGGACAGTTAGGACACGTCGGGGGTGGCCTGTGTCCGGCTGTCGGTGTCCGGGTAGTACCGACCGCCGCCCTTGGCGAGTTGCCCGGCGTCGGCCATGCGCGCGCACGTCCGGCGCACGGTGTCGGGGTCCGTCTTGGGCATGGCTTCCGCGATGTCGCGGGGCCGGGCGCCCGGGTGGGCCCGCACGTACCGCAGGATGGCGGCGCGGGTGTCTCCGATGGTGTGGTCGGACGCGGGGCCGTCGAGTAGCTGCCAGGCCCCGGAAGCTTCCTGGAACTGAAGCGCGTACTCGGCCTCGTTCACGTCGCGTCCGGTGACGTGCAGGATGCCGTCCGCCTGCCCACGGGCCCGCTTGAGCACGAGAGTGGCGTCCGCCGCGCCCGCGATGCCGTTCGTCCCGGAGACCTCTGTCAGGAAGTCCTCGGAGCCCGCCTTGCGGACGTGGTGCACCAGGACGACGGCGATGCCGTAGTGATCCGCGATGCGCTTGGCGTAGCCGACGGCGACGTAATCCGCGTCATAGGCGGACACGCCTTGTGGTGCCTGCCCGCGCATCTTGGCGAACACGTCGATCACGACCATGCGGGCATCCGGGTTGCGCTCAAGCCATTGAGCGATGGCTTCGCTGCCACCCTGGGGGAACGGCGGGCACTCGGTCACGAGGGTGAGCCCGGCCGGCGCGGGCTGACCGCCCAAGAGCTTGCCCATACGGGTCTGGAGACGGCGCGGGGTGTCCTCCAACGCGAGGTAGAGCACCGGTCCGCCGTCGACCGGGACGGAGTCGAACGCCTGCCCTCCGGCGGCCACGGAGAGACCGAGCCCCAAGGAGAGCCAGGACTTGCCGACCTTGGGCGGACCGGCCAAGAGGCTGACGCCTTCGGCCAGGATGCCGGGGACGGCCCACTTGGGCTCGGGGAACTCGGTCGCCATGAGCTGATCAGCGGTCCAAGCCGTCCGGGGCCGCTCCCGTACGGGAGGTGCGTCGGGGGAAGGCTGGGGGCCGCTGGGGACGGAGTACAGGTGAAGCGGGGGAATCGGGCTGGCGCTCACGCTGCCACCGCCCGGGGGCGCCGGGCCCCGGCTCGCAGACCGGACGCGACGGTCCGTCGGGCCTCAGGCTCTTTCTGCCCCACCCGGAGCGCGGCATCGGTGAGCCAGCCGATCACCTCTCCCTCAGCCAACGCACCCCCGGCAACGAGCTGCCCGAGCGCGACGGACGCGAGGTAGAGCGCGTTGTTGTGCTCGTGAGCCGGAGAGGTGGCGACGCGTTCCAACTCACCGTTGACGGCGGCTTGCAGCCACTTGCCCCGCCGGTCGGCGGCGAGCGCCACCGTGACGGGCTTCTGCGGCGGCAGCGGCGCGGGCCGAAGCAGGTCCGCCAGCCATCCGGGCAGTGGCGCAACGGGCGCCTCGTGCACGGCCGTGTACGAAGCGGACTTGCCGGAGAGGACGCTGCCCGCGCCGACGACATACCCGCCGTGCGCGCGGGTGTCGACCTTCCACCCGAGCTTGCCCGCCGTGTTGCGCAGCTCGATGCCGTCCGGGGCCGCGTAGTACAGGTGTGTCCCGCCGCTGACCGAGCGCACGGTGTACGTGTCGCCGGGGTACTCCTGACCGTGACGGCCGCAGAGCGCGGCGAACACCCCGCTCCCGTCGCGGGTCCCCGGGGTGTCCCCGTCGGCCGGCGGGAGGTCGTCCGGCCCCTTGGGGACATCGAGGTCCACCACGACCAGCCCGGACGGGCCAGCGGCAACGCCGATGTTGTACGGCGCGTGATCCCAGCACCGGGCGATACGCGCGGGGTCGGTGGTGGCGCGCTGTTCCGGCATCCGGTGCCCGCCGACGCAGGCCCCGGTGCCCGGACAGCGACGCTCGCTGTGGAGTGCGGGGCGCTTGTCACCGGGGACGAGGGGAAAGACGGCCCAGCCGCGTTCGGCGGCGCTCAGGGCCGCAGAGAGCAGCGAGGAACGGTGAGCTTGGGGCATTCTGAGGTGTCTCCTGTCTGTGTAGGGACGGGGGATGGGCCGGGGCGCCCGCGAATCTTTGGCGAGACGGAGCGGGCGCCCCGGGTTGGTCAGAACGGCGGTTCGTCGCTGTAGCCGTTGGCGGCCCACGGGTCGGGGACGTGGCTGCGGCGCCGCAGCCACCGGGGCAGACGCGGCAGGGGCAGCAGGGTCCAGCGGCGGCTCTCGTTCCAGCAGGGGCAGGGCTCCCACTCGGTTCCGGCGTACTCGCCGGTCTCGTAGTCGCCGTAGTCGTGCTCGATGCCGCCGTAGCCTTCGCAGTTGCGGCAGTCGGGGCGGGGCGTGTCGGTGAGGATAAGGGTGCGTCGGCGGCGGCCGGTGGCGGGCCAGTCGGTGACGCGGATGCGGAGTCGCATCGTGGCGGTCGTCTCCTCTACAGGTTGTGGATGGCGTCGATGACGGCGGCGGCGAAGTTGTTGAGGGGGTCGGCGGCGCCGGTGGAGGCGAGGAAGAACCCGAATCCAGCGGCGACGAACGCGGAGCCGACGGTGAGGCTGCGGGAGCGGACCAGGAAGAACAGAACGAGTCCGAACAGCGCGACAAGCGAGACGGTCAGGGCCACAGCAACTCCTCAGTGATTGATGGTGCCGTTGGCGCGGCCGAAGAGGCCGGTGGCGGTGATGTGCTGGGTGATCTGCGTGGGCGGAGTCTTGGTGGTGCGGGTGCGGGCGGCCCAGAGGAGTACGGCGACGGCTCCGGCGCTTGTGGCGATGAGGGCGACGGCGGACCAGAGGGCTTGGCTCATGGCGATCAGTCCTGGTGCGGCGTAGGAGAGTCCGATTCCGGCGGTGGCGATGCCGGCGCCGGTGGTGGGCACGAGCAGAGCCGTGGTCTTGGCCCATGTGGGGATCGGCTGTGCGGCCGACGCGGGCGCGGGTGCTGCCGGGGCGGTGGGGTGGGTGTAGGCGAGCGTGCGTGCACCGCCGGGCAGGGTGACGAGTTGGACGCCGGGCGGGATCTCGTGCGGCAGCATTTCGGCCCGGGGCGCGGTCGGTGTCGTGGGGATGGTGGTGATCTCGTACGGGGTCTCGGAGTGCACAAGGGGCTCCCCTCAACGGCGCCGGGCAGCACCCTGGATGTGGGGTGCTGCCCGGCGTCGGCTTGTCGTGTCGCTTGTCGTCTGGCTTGTCGTGCGGCTTGTCGCTTGTCTTGTCTTGTCGCTTGTCGCCTTGCAGGTCACAAGCCGTTTTCGGCTCTCAGGGGGCCGTCTGTGGCCTTTCTCGGGCCCGGGGCGACAAGCGACAGGAGGTCAGTCCTCAGGCGGGTTGACGGGGGTGTGGCGGTGGTGGACGTAACGGGTCTTGGTGCCCGTGCCGACCCGAACAGCGGTGCCGTCCTCGGCCCATGCCTTGAGCCACCCGACGACGGTCTGCCGGGTGGTGCCGTGTTCGTCGGCGAGAGCGCGGGCGATCGCGGACGCACCGGTTCCCTCAGGCCCGGCGGCGAGCAGCAGGGCAAGCGCGGCTTGCCGGGCGGCGTTGTCCTCGTTGGCGTCGCGGAGCGCGGAGAGGTTCAGGCCCGCGGGCCGGTCGTCCCCGGCCGCGTCCGTGGGCGGGGACGGTTCGGTCGTCGTGCCGAACTGCGCGTCGATCTGGGCCATGAACGCGTGGGCGAGTGCGTCCGCGTCCGGGTCGTCGGCGGCCGGCGGGGTGCCGCTGTCGCGGAGTGCGGAGAGGTTGAGTCCGCCCGGCCTGGCGGGTGCCCCGGTGGCGGGCCGTTCGTCGGTTGCGGTGTCGTTGTCGCGCATCCATGCGGTGCGGGTGGTGTCCCAGCGTCGTGCGTAGTCGGGTCCGGCCGCCTTGCTCGATGTGGCGTCGAGAGTGGGGTGCCGGTCGGAGGTGGCGGCGACGATGTCGCGGATCTGGTTCGGCAGGATTCGCCAGGACTTGAACAGCGCGGCGGGGGACTCGGGGGTGCCCATGAAGCCGGCGCCTTTGTAGGGGGCTTGGTCGACGCGCAGTCCGCGGGAGCCGGGGAACTGCTTGCCCAGGTCCATGCCCTCGGTCTCGCCACCGGTCAGGGCGACACGTACCTTCGCTTCCCGGCGGAGCATCAGGTTCCCGAGCACGGCCCCGGTGGCGCCGAGTGCGGTCAGGACGGTGCGGACACCCATGGCACGGGCGATCCGGATCACTTCCAGGATCTTCGCGGCCAGCGCTTTGGACGGCCGGTCGATGGCGGTCAGGATCTCCGCACCCTCATCGATCACGATCATGATTTGCGGGATGCGGTCGCTGATCGGCAGGAGGTCCGTGTTCGCCTGCGACATGAGGTCCTGGTAGGCCATTTTCCGGTGCTTGGCGATCCGCACCGCCGCGTCGAGCATCATCGCGGCTTCCTCGTGCGAGGCGGCAAGCCAATCCACGCCGGGCCGCATCCCCTCGGTGGTCTGCCCGCTGCTGTCGAGAGCGGGGCGGACCCAGGGCAGGCCGGCCGACCCGGCGTTCAGGTCGATCACCCACGTGAGCACGTCCGTGGCACGGGCGAACCCGGCAAGGATCGTGTGGACCATGTTCGTCTTGCCCGAACCGGTCGGACCGACGACCAACGCGCACTGCTCGCGCAGATAGGTGCGGATCTCGTCCGCGTTCGTCCGCAGTCCCCACGGGATGCCCGTGTGCAGGGACAGAGGCCCGTAGTCGGCGGGGTAGGTGACCTCTGCCGCGAGCACGTTCACCGTGGTCACGTCCACCAGGACGCGCCCCTGGTCGATGCCCTGAGAGGCGAGCGCGGTGCACCCGTGCGGCAGACGCGCATCTGCGGAGAGGCGTGCGGATTCCCGCGCGATCTTGTCGTAGGTGGTGCCGCCGGGCGGGAGTTCGGCGTCGATGGTGAACCCGGTGCCGGTCGGCCACTGCTCGACCGCGAGCACGCGCACGGTGATCCCGCACACCCGCTGGATCCGGTCCGCCCACTCGGCAGCGATGGCCCGTCGCTCCGCGGAGAGCTCTCGGGCGACCTGCCGTTCCGCAGCGGCGATGGCCTCCAGCTCGCGCGCCTCTTCACGCAGCAGAGTGGCGCGAGCGGCAGCGCCCATCCCGATCCCGAGAGTGGCGAGAGATCCGAGGGCGGCCCAGGTCAGCGGGCCGGTGGTCATGGCCCACGTCGTCCACCCCGCCCCCAGGAGCCAGGACGCGGCGCGCATACCGATCGTGCGGGCCGAAAGGCGGTCGCGAAGGCTGGTGGCGGTGTGGCCGATCGCGCCGGCCGCGCCGGCCGCGAGCGCCCAGCCGGGCGGCATGCCGGCCGCGGCGCCGGTGGTGGCGACGGCCAGGGCTCCGGTGGTGGCGGACAGAGCGCCGGTCACGGGTCCGTGACCGGCCGCCCAGTCCCACACCGGCCCCGTCTTGGTGGCGGTGTTGGTGGTCATGGTCAGACGTTCCATCCCTTCTCGGCCTCGGTCCCGTTGCGCGGGTCCTCGTGGCGGGCGATGTCCTGCTCATGCACGCGGCGGAACAGCGGGCCCATGTCCTCAGCGACCGCGACGGCCGACATGAGCGCGCCGAAGATGTCGTTGAAGCCGTTCGCGACGTCCTTCTCCAGCGGGAACTCACCGTCGGCCCGCTCCGCGAGGATCCGCATCACGTTCGCCACGCTGGTCAGCGCGGCGGGGAGCCCTTCGACCATGGCCAGGATCTCCATGGCGTTCTCGGGGTCGTAGCCGCCCGCCGCGCCTTCCATCTCCGCCGCGTACTCCTCGAACCGGAAACCGGACACGATCTCTCCCTCACTGCTCTCGCTGCTGGTGGGCGCTGCGGGGACGACACCGGCCGGCCGCTCGGCCGTGTCCCCGATCTCCTCGGTGCCGTCCTTGGCCGCTTCGGCGTCGACGGCGGCTTCGTCGTCCTGCAACGCGGCGCGAATGGCCTCATCCCGCGCCGTACGCTCCGCGTCGGCGGCGCGCATCAGCCGGGCGTAGAGACGGCGGCCGGGATGCACCAGCCACGGCAGACCGAGCTTCCGGCCGAGCGGAGAACTGATCAGACCAACCAGCCCGAAGACCCCGGCCAGCAGAGCCGCCAGCAGACGGCGACCCTGGAACCGCGCGGCCGAACGCCGCAACGCCTTGCGCGCCCGCTTCCGAGCCGGGGCCTTACGCACCTGATCGCGCTGCGCGGTGACCTGCCCGGCCGCCCGCTGGTCACGCCCCTTGCGGGCACGCTCCCGGGCCGCACCCCAAGCCCGGCCGACACGTCCGGCCGCCGCACCCACGGCACGACCGACCGGCCCCTTACGGACCTGAGCCGCGTGCCGCCGGTCGGCCCTGGCCTGCCGACGCGCATCGGCGACCGCACGACGCGCGCCACTGGTCTCGCTACGACGGGCGGCCCGCGACGGCGGCGACTGCCGGGCCGCCTCCCGCAACGCCTTGACCTGCCCCATTCGCCCACGCTCCGCACCCGCAGAGGCAGACGTGGACGCGGCGCGACGGCCGCGGTTCAGCCCACCCGACCGGGCCGCGGACAGGGAGGAACCGGCCGCACTCCCGGCCGCTTTCCTCCTGCCGCGGCCGGGGGACTTGATGACGCCGGCGCTTCCGTTGCGCTGCGATGGCACCCGGCCCGCACCCTGCCGGATGCGTCCGGCTGTTGCCGACCTGGCGCCGGAACCGGCGCGGATACCGGTACGGGCCGTGCGGCCGGTCTTCGGCTTGCCGCGCCGGGCGCGGCGGTGACGGGCCGCCGCGGCGGCGGTGCCGAGAACGACCGCCCCGGTGGCGGCGACCGCGAGCGCGGCCGGTCCGCCGACCAGAGCAGCGGCGGACAGCAGCGACGTGGTGGCGTTCGTGCCGGTCACCGCGAGGGGAACGACCGGCCACCCGCCCGGCGTGTGCTCCACATCGGCGGGCGCCGGCGGGGCGGTCTGCTGCTCGACCGCGGGCGGTGTGGCCTCCGGCGGGGCCTCAGGGCCCGCTACCGGAGCGATGGTGGTATCCGTCATGCTGTTGTGCACTCCCTTCGGGAGGTCAGAGGCCCGGACGCTGGCCGGCCAAAGCACTGCGTCCGGGCCTTGCTCATGGGCTGGTGCAGGTCAGATCCCGTTGCGCTCAAGGGCGAAGAACACGACGTTGGCCCTGGCCAACTCCGGGTTGTCCCTGCGCGCCTGCTCTTGCAGGGCCATGAACACGTCGTGCCGGGTGGCGCCCGGGGCCGGGGTGTAGGTGCCGTACCAGGTACCGGCCACGCGGCCGGGAAGGTCGAGGGTGAGCACGTAGTGGTGCGTGCCCTGCCTCCGGACGGCCGGGGCGGCGGTCTGCTCGGTCTGACTGCTCACTGTTCGTTCTCCAGTCGTGTCAGGCAGCGGTGATGATGGTTGAGTCAGCGCACGGCACACACATGCCGAGCGAGGCGGGGATGACGTATCCGGCATCGCGCCCGCACTCCGGGCACGTGCGCCGGGCGGTGTTGGCCTTGGCGAGTGCCTGCCACCGGGCCGGTGTCATCGGACGGACGGGTTTCGCGTGGTCGACGCGGTAGAGGTAGGCGACCAGCGGCCCGCGCGAGCGGCGGGGCCGCTGGAGTTCCGCCGCGACGTCCTGCCCGCCGGGGCGGAGCCCGGCGGCGCGGAGCTGCCGGCGGGTGGCGTAGCCATCCGGGGCGAGCCGCCACCCGTACACCGGCAGGGCGGTCACGACGACGCGCCTTCGAGGACGAGTCCGGCGCCGTCGCGGTGGTCCTGGTAGCGGGCGGACACCCAGCCGACCGACCAGCCGCACAGCTCGGCGGCGGCCCGCACCGACAGACCCTCACTGAACGCCGCGTGCACGATCCGGCGCGCCCGGTCCTCGGGCAGCTTCTCGTTCACCGGCCCGCCGGTGAGCAGCGCGGCGCGTTCACGGCGCTCCCGCTCCGCCCGCTCCCGCTGCTCCCGCTCGCTCCGCTGTGCAGCCTCTCGTTCGAGGCGTTCACGCTCGCGCTGTTGCTGTTCACGCTCGCGTTCACGGCGTTCACGGCCCTCCCGCTCCGCACGCTCCCGCGCTTGCTGCTCCTGCCGTTCGGCACGGCGGGCGGCTTCCTCGCGTTCGGTCTGCTCACGGGCCAGACGGGCCTCATGTTCACGCTGTTCACGCAGCAACTGCGCCGCGTGCTCGCGTTCCTCCCGCTCCCGTCGCTCGGCCCGCTCCTGCCGTTGCCGGGCCGCTTCCTCGCGCGCTTCGCGTTCGGCGCGCTGTTCGGCGTCCAGTCGTGCGACGGCCGCCGCGATGGCGCGGCGGTAGGCGAGTCCGGTTTCTGCGGTGACGATGAGCAGCAGGGGCGCGACCGCGTGCACGGCCACCCCGACCAGGTCTTTCTTCAGCGCGCTGTCCGCGACGTTGAGAGCGAGGGTCATGGCGCCGGTCATCCACCGCAGCACCACCGGCCACCGTCCGCCGTGCCCGCCCAGCCGGGCCAGCACGGAGTCAAGGCGGACCACGATGACGACGGCCGCGTCGACCACGAGGGGCAGGATCGGGGCCGTCCACGCCCACTCCTCGGCCGTGTGCCGGGCCATGAGCGGGGTCACGGTGAGGACGGAGTAGAGCATCGCGCCGGCCACGATCAGCCACGTCCCGACCGACAGCGCCCGCTCCGCTGAACGGACCTGAACAGCGTTCACGAGACCGCCCCCGCACCCGCCGGAACGCTCGTTCCCGACGCGATCCGGGTGTAGCCGGTCAGGCGCAGACGGGCCCCGGCGAACACGCCGTGAACATCCAGCACCCCGGTCCGCCCGGCCCCCTGAACGCGGTGAACAACCTCGCTCGGGTCGATCCCCAGCGCCTCACGCCACGCCTCGAACGAGGCGAACCCGCCGTCATGGAACGACAGGTCCAACAGGTCCGGGTACACGGTCGACACCGCCACCGACGGCGCCGGCAGATGCGCGAACTCCACAGCGAGCAACCGCAGCGCCCGCAGCGGGACCGACAGGTCATACAGCGTGCACGTCACAGCGCACCCCCGATCCCGATCACAGCCGCGACGACCAGCAGAACGCCGGCGAGCCCGGTCAGGTCGACCGCCCGACGGAGGTTCGAGAACTTCCGCACAGCGAGACGGGACAGGCCGGCGATGTCCTGGGCCCGGGTGTCCTCCGACAGGTCCGCGCTGATCTCGTCAGCGGTGAGCATGGCCCACCGCGGGAACCCGAACGGCCGCCGGCCGCCCAGGTTCGGGCGGACCGCCCGCAGCAGCAGTGCCGCCGCGGCGAGCAACAGCACCACGCCGAGCCCGCCGACCACGTACGCGGCCACCGGCAGACGGACATCAGAGGCGACCGACCAGACACCGGCCAGCAGCGCACCGACGAACGCAAGCAGCAGGGCCGTCTTGGTGTCGGTCCGGGCGATCTCGGCCTTCACTTCCGCGTGAGCGGCCGTGAGGTTCTTGTCGAGCGCGCTCACGCGGCCTCTCCCCTCTGGAGCTCCCAGCGCCGCGCAGTGGTCCGGGGCAGCGGGGCGACGTTGAACAGGTCCGGGGCGAACGCCTCGATCGCTTCGGCGGCGACCTGGCTCACGCGGTCGACCAAGCCGGGGTCGTCCGCGAGGATGTCTCGGGCCGCGTCCAGACGCGCGGCACGTTCCGTCTCGGTCTCTCCTTCCTCGGGGCCGAGCCAGAGATCCAGCGGGGTACCGAGCGCCAGTTCTACGAACTCCTCGGCCGTAACGGCTGTATGACCAGCCACGATGTATTTCATGGGTCGTGCTCTCCCTTGCAGGTGGAACGGCCCGAACCGCGGCCCCGGTGTTCCCGCACCGGGGTCGCGCGCCGTTCGTGGGTGGAGTGCCCCGGGCCCGATCCGATCGGGCGCCCTCGCGGCATGGATGCCGGGGCGGTTGAGCGTCAGCCGTTCTTTCCGGCGTTGTTGTGGCTACGGCGGTTGGCTTCCGCGACCTTGCGGGCCAGCTCTTCGCGTTCGGCCTCGGTCAACGCGATCACCCGGCCAGCCGCGCGGAGACGGCCGCGCGAGGGGTGGGGGGATTGGTCGCTCCCGGCTTGCGGACGGGCAGCGGGGGCTTTTCGGCGTCCGCCTGAGCGGACACGGCCTGTACGTCGATACGATCCCTCACAGGATCGCCCTCCTAGGTAAGTAGGCGGTGTGGTCTCAGGCCCCGACCGGCGTTGCACCGCCGGTCGGGGCCGTTCTGCTCTGTGGAGCGCGAAGCTTTCCGGCTCCCCCTCACCACCCGGCACGCGTCCGGGTGGATCAGGCAACCGGCCGAAGCGTCGAAGACGCTGCGGAAGTTGGTCGACGGTCGTCACCCGGCCGTCGCGGGGGCGGGTCGTTCCCCGCCAATCAGTTGCACTCTGTTGAGTTCTCAAGTAGCTGGCACTGCCTTCGTCCCTTGCCGCGGATGCGGCAGGAATCCTCCGGGTGCGGGCACCGCCGAAGCGGTACCTGTATTACAGGTCCTACATCGATCCTCGTCAAGTCGATCGACGGAACCTCTTGGCTTCGCGCCGGTGACTTCTTGGCGCTCCATCAGAATCGCCGCAGGTGAGGGGCGTTGGTCACCCAATGCTTGGACAGCTCGAAGTCATCTGACTACGGTCGAGAGGACCTGGCTATGGCCAAGAGGTCCCTAGACGTCCCGTGGGGGTAGCGATGTCCAACGAGCGGTTGCGGTCAGCTCTGCTGGCTCAGGGCATGACCGTGCAAGACCTGGCCGAAGCGATCAAGGTCGCTCCGAAGACGGTCGAGCGTTGGATCACACAGGGGAAGGTGCCGTACCGGCGTCATCAGTACGCGACGGCGTCACGGCTCAAGGTCGACGTTACGACGCTGTGGGACGACGACCGAGCCGTCGAAACGGCGTCGGACCTGAGCAAGGCGGAGATCGTGACCGTCTACCCGCACCGCCACATGGTTCCGCCCGGCCTGTGGCGCGAGTTGTACTCGCGCGCGGAGAACTACCTTGATGTGCTGGTCTACTCGGGCCTGTGGCTCTCCGAGGACCCGTTGTTCCACAACCTCCTCAAGGAGAAGACGGAGAGCGAGGTTCAGGTTCGAATCCTGTTGGGCGAACCTGACTGCGCTGCGGTTCGGCAGCGGGGCATAGACGAGGGGCACCGGATCATGGACGGAAAGATCCGGAACGCCTTGGTGAACTACCGCCCACTGTTCGAAAGCCACCCGAGCATCGGCTTTCGGCTGCATGACGCGACGCTCTACAACTCCCTCTTTCGGTCCGATGACGAAATGCTCGTCAACACGCACGTCTACGGCGTCGGGGCGTACATGGCGCCCGTCCTCCATCTGCGGCGACTTCCAGGCGGCGGGCTGTTCGACACGTACGCGAATAGCATCGAACAGACCTGGGGAAGCGCACGACCGGTCACCGGTCACGACATCACGGGAGCTTGAACATGACACGCGTCGACTACCTCCACGACCCCGCCGCACCGCCGGCCAACTCCGTGGTGCCCTCCGTCGTGGCGTTCGTACAGAACGACGCGGGCGAGATCCTGGTGATCCAGCGTTCCGACAACGGCCGCTGGGCACTGCCCGGTGGCGGTCACGACGTCGGCGAGTCGATCAGTGACACCGTGGTGCGTGAGGTGTGGGAAGAGACCGGCATCAAGGCGGAAGTCGTCGACGTGTCCGGGATCTACACCGACCCCGGACACGTGATGGCGTACAGCGACGGCGAAGTGCGTCAGCAGTTCAGCATCTGTTTTCGGGCTCGGCCGGTCGGTGGGGAAGTCCGTACGAGTGACGAAACGACTCAGGTCCGCTGGATCTCACCGGCGGACCTGTTGGAGTACGACATCCACCCCACCATGCGACTCAGGATCGAGCACGCCATGGACACGACCCGGGCGGCGCCCTATATCGGCTGACGCTTGACGTCCGCGAGGCGTTCGAGCACTCGCGCCGTACTCGCGAGGATTTCCGGCTCGGCTCGGCGGATGAACGTCCCGATGAGGCTGTCCGCGCCGTATCGACCGGCAATCTCGTTCACCCGGTCGACCGGATTCGTCGGCGTACCGTCCGGCGTCGTGTTCATGTCGCAGAAGCACAGCGCGTCATTGAGGTCGGAGTGCTCACGGGGGAATTCCCCCTCAAGCTCAGCTCGTAGCCCCCGTGCCTCTGCTTCCATCCACGCGCACGAATGGTGCGCGACAAGGCAGACGACGCGCTTGTCAGCTTGGGCGACGTCGCGGAGGTACCGCGCGCCGTCCAGGGGGTGAAAGCCCGTCTTGGCCACGTCCGGTGCGTAACCGATGTCGTGGAGTACTGCGGCGGCCTCCATCAGCTCGGCGTCCGCTCCCAGGATCGGCGCGAGGGACCGGGCCCGCTCGGCCACTCCCCGGGAGTGAGCCCAGCGGCGGGGGAGTGGTTCGGACAGCAGAGACTCAGCGAGGGGGTAGGCCCACTCGGTCAATCCAGTGGCGCTCACGGTTCGGAACGCTCCTCTCGATCGGGCGGCAGGGCCCGCACGGTCCGCGGCTTGCCCTGCCGTGCTTCTGTCAGCAGTCCGGCGGCTTCCAGCTTGTCCAGAGCCTTGCCCACGGTCGGGCGCGAGACACCGAAGCGCTGGCTCAGGTCCGACGCGCTCGGGAACGGCTCACCGACCTCAAGCGCGTCAGCCTCGAACACGTCCACGAGACGCTCGGCCAACGGCCGGCGGTCGACGTGCTGCCCGTGCCTGACCACGCGATGGCGGCCGCCACGGACCTTCTCCGCACGCCCTTCCTTCACGAGCACGTCAAAGGCCCGGATCACGACGCCCCGGGACACGCCGTGGTCACTCATGACGGTCGCGATCGTCGGCAGCTCTGTCAGTTCCCTGTCATTCGCGATCGTGGCTTTCAACGCGTCGGCAACCGCCAGGAAGGTCCCCCGAGGGCTGATCTGCTGCGGCACGCGCTTCCCCTCACTCCGCTCTCCGTTGACATGCTCAAGAGTCCCATGGAGCGTCGCCCATGGGGTGTACCAGCTGTCCGACTGTCCGCTTAAGACGCTGACCTGGGGAAACGCACCGGACAGCTGGAACAGCAGGTGTCCGGTGCGTCCGGTCAGAGATGAGCTGTAACACTCCCTCGTGTTACAGCCCGTCGGCGTAAGCCGACCCTTGAAGGTCGCAGGAGCCGGGGGCGACTTCCCCTCTTCGGTTCTGCCCCGGAAACCAAGATCAGGACGACACGCGGACGGCGCGGCCGTACCTGGCGCACTCCAGGTGCTCCACCGCAGGTCAGAACGGGTGCCGACGCTTGATCGCGAGTGGTCTGTAAATCCGTCGGCTTAGCCTACCCAGGTTCGAATCCTGGCGCCGCCACGCGACAAAGACGGCCCCTGTTCCACGAACGACGTGGAACAGGGGCCGTCTTCGTGTGCGTTCAGGATCCGACCGATCCGACCGATCCGACCGATCCGACCGATCCGACCGATCCGACCGATCCGGCCGATCCGACCGACCGGTCCGCGCGGTCCGCGCGGTCCGCGCGGTCCGTCGATCCTGCCGGTCCGACCGATCCGCCCCGGTTTTCAGGCGGTGCCCGCTGCCGCCTTCGTGGCGTCCGCGACCGGGTCCGGGCCGGCGATCAGCTCCAGGGTCAGTCCCGCCGTGGCCGGGGTGTCCAGCAGTTCGGCCAGGACCGCCGCCACGTCGTCCCGGGGGACCGGGCCGCGGCCCGTCGACCCCGCGAGCCGGACCAGACCCGTGCCCGCGTCGTTCGTCAGCATGCCCGGGCGCAGGATCGTCCAGTCCAGTGCTGCCCTGGAGCGTACGTACGCGTCCGCCTCGCCCTTGGCGCGCTGATAGGCGTCGAAGACCTCGTCGCCCTGGTGGTCGGGGTCGGCACCCATCGACGAGACCACGACGTGGCGGCGCACGCCGGCGCGTTCCGCGGCGTCCGCGAACAGGACCGCCGCGCCACGGTCCACCGTCTCCTTGCGGGCCGCCCCGCTCCCCGGGCCGGCGCCCGCCGCGAAGACCGCGGCGTCCGCCCCCTCCAGTACCGCGGCCACCTCGTCGACCGAGGCCGATTCCAGGTCCAGGACGACGGGTTCCGCACCCGACGCCCGTAGCTCGTCCGCCTGTTCGGGGTTGCGGATGATGCCCGCCACCTCGTCGCCGCGCGCGGTGAGCAGGCGCTCCAGCCGCAACGCGATCTGGCCATGTCCTCCGGCAATGACAATGCGCATGGTCCCGACCGTACGTCCCCGAGCGTGTGCGCGCACCGTGCGCACCGGCTTCCGGCCGCCCGTCCCGCGCTCACGGGCCCGGCGGCCCCGGTTGTCCCGGCTGACCAGGCTGGCCCGGTTGTCCGAAGTCGGAGCGACCCTGGCGCGGGACCTCCAGGGAGACCGCCGCCGGGTCGCAGTACTCCCGTACCGCGCTCGTCCGCGCGACCACCCGCCCCCGGTGGATGACGATCCTGCTGTACGCGAGGGACAGCGCGCCCGCCAGCTCCTCGCCCCGGACGGCGAGCAGTTCGGCGGGGAAACCGGCCTCCACCCGCACCTCCGGCAGCCCCATCGCCGCCCGTGCCACCGCGCTCACCGCGCCGTACGCCTCGTCCGGGGACAGTCCGGACTGCGCGGCCAGCAGGTACGCGGCCTCCAGCGGGTCGCCGCGCCCCACGGGGTTCGAGACGTCGCGCAGCGCCCCGCTGCCCGCCGCGACCCGTACGCCGGCCGCCCGCAGCAGCCCCACGGGCGCGACGCCCCGTTCATCCACCCCGCCGCAGCCGCCCTGCGGCAGGCAGACCACCGTCACCCCGGCCGCCGCGAGCTGGTCCGCGGCCCGGGCGGCCACCTCGGCCGGGAGCCGGGCCAGCCCCCCGCACGGCCCGAGCGTCACGTGCTGCCGCAGGCCGCCCACCATCGCCGCGAGCCGGGCCAGCCGCGCCGGGTCGTCACCGTCCGTGTGCAGGTCGACGGGGCAGCCGTGCTCTGCCGCGACCTCCAGCACCGCCTCCGCGAAGCCGGCCGGGTCCGGATCCAGGTCGGGCCGGCCGCCCACCGCGCCCGCGCCCATCTTCACCGCGTCCCGCAGCATCGCGAGCCCGTCGGCCCCGGCGAGCCCGGTCAGCAGCCGCGGCACGGCGACGGCCGCCAGGTCGCCGAGCCCGCGCAGCGAGCGCCGCGCCTGGAGCACCGCCTCCATCCGGACGAGTTCCTGCGCGTCCCCGATCCGTACGTGGGAGCGCAGCGCGGTCGCCCCGTGTCCCAGTTGGAGCAGGGCGGCCTCGGTGGCCCGGCGCCGTACGTCCTCGGGCCCGTACGGGACGGGCCCGGCGCCGCACTGCCCGGCGCCCTGTCCGCCCGGGGAGCCCGGCGCGGTCTCCCCGGTGTGCGGGGCGGGCGGGGAGGACAGGGCGGTCAGCGCGGTGTCGCTGTGCGCGTGCGGTTCCGCGGGGGCGGGCAGCAGCAGGTATCCGCCGAGGTCGACCCGGGCGCCCTGGGCGCCGAGGCTGCCCGCCGTGCCGACGGCTTCGATCCGGCCCCCGCTGAGCCGTACGTCCACCGTCCTGCCGTCGGTGAGTCGGGCCCCGCAGAGAACGAGCGCGGTGGTGTCGGCGGCACCACCGGGCGGCTGCGGCTGGCTGTCGGGCATCCCGCTCCTGCTCAAGACTTCCGCGTGCGGATCGCACAGCGTGAATCGAGATTAGGCGCGGCTCCGCCGAGCGTCGTGGAAGAGCGCAATAGTCGTACCGGCGAGGCCACGAATGCCGTACGGGTGGGTACGAGAGGTGTACGCACGGGTGGACAGGAGACGCGTACGTACAGGTGGGTGCGAGAGGTGTGCGGGCGGGCGCGTACCCGGACGGCCCACGGGCTGTCCGGGCGCTGCCCGGGGGCGCCCCCTCGGCCGTCCCTGAGCGGAGCTCGGACAGTCCCCGGGCGGCCCGTGGGCCGCCCCCGAGCAGACCCCGGGCGGTTCTGGGCGCGGGGCGGCCGGATCACCGAGCCGGCCGTCCCAAACGGATTCGCGTAAACGGATTTGGGCTAGTGGCGAGCAACCGTGTAATGTCTTCATCGCTCGCCCCAATAGCTCAGTCGGCAGAGCGTCTCCATGGTAAGGAGAAGGTCTACGGTTCGATTCCGTATTGGGGCTCAGATGTTCGGTGATCCTCGCCTTCGGGCGAGGTGATCCAGCATCGAAGCGGTGTAGCTCAGTCGGTAGAGCAAGCGGCTCATAATCGCTGTGTCACCGGTTCAAGTCCGGTCACCGCTACACACGGTAGCCGATTGTGGGGTCGGTCCTTCGATCGGCTACTCTTTTATGCGTTCATCCGTCCATCCGTCCGTCAAGGAGCACTCACGTGGCTGCCACCGACGTCCGCCCGAAGATCACGCTGGCCTGCGTGGAGTGCAAGGAGCGGAACTACATCACCAAGAAGAACCGGCGCAACAACCCGGACCGTCTTGAGATGAAGAAGCACTGCCCGCGCTGCAACTCGCACACCGCGCACCGCGAAACGCGCTGAACCAGGCTCGTCTGCGAGGCCGTCCCCGCTGGGGGACGGCCTCGCGTCGTTTGTCCTGGTCCGTCGTGGTCGGATCGCGTGCGGTCCCACACAGACGCGACACGCGACACGCGACACAGTCCGACACAGTTCGACACAGGAGGGAGCGAGTCATGGCGCTCGATCAGTCCTTCGTGGGGCGGAGCTATCCGCCCACCGCGCCGTACGAGGTCGGCCGGGAGAAGATCCGGGAGTTCGCCGAGGCGGTCGGCGACGCGAATCCGGCGTACCTCGACCCGGAGGCTGCCAAGGCGCTCGGGCACTGCGATCTGATCGCACCGCCCACCTTCGTGTTCGCGATCACCTTCAAGGCCGCCCGCGATGTGATCGCCGACCCGCGACTGGGCCTGGACTACAGCCGCGTGGTGCACGGTGACCAGAAGTTCGCCTACTCGCGTCCCGTACGGGCGGGGGACCGGCTGACGGTCACCTCGACCATCGAGGCCATCAAGTCCCTCGCGGGGAACGACATCATCGACGTCCGGGGCGAGGTGCGCGACGAGGCGGGCGAGCACGTCGTGACCGCCTGGACCAAGCTGGTGGCGCGCGCCGCCGAGGAGGCGTGAGGACCATGGCCGCGAAGATCGGTTACGACGAGGTCGAGGTCGGTACGGAGCTGCCGGCGGGCACGTTCCCGGTCACGCGCGCGACGCTGGTGCGGTACGCGGGCGCGTCCGGGGACTTCAACCCGATCCACTGGAACGAGAAGTTCGCCAAGGAGGTCGGTCTCCCCGACGTCATCGCGCACGGCATGTTCACCATGGCCGAGGCGATCCGGGTGGTGACCGACTGGGTGGGCGACCCGGGCGCCGTCGTCGAGTACGGCGTGCGCTTCACCAAGCCCGTCGTCGTGCCGAACGACGACGAGGGCGCGGTGGTCGAGGTCAGCGCCAAGGTCGGCGCCAAACTCGACGACCGCCGGGTACGGGTGGACCTGACCGCCATGAGCGCCGGACAGAAGGTGCTCGGCATGTCCCGCGCGGTCGTCCGGCTCGGCTGACCGCCGCGCCCCGTCGCGCCCCGGGAACGGGCGGTCCGCCCTGACCGTACTCTTGTGCCCGTGCAGGAACTCCACGACGCCCCACTCGCCCCCCTGACCACCTTCCGCCTCGGCGGCCCCGCCGCCCGCCTCGTCACGGCCACCACCGACGACGAGGTGATCGCCGCCGTACGCGAGGCCGACGACGCAGGGACACCCCTGCTGATCATCGGCGGCGGCAGCAACCTGGTCATCGGGGACAAGGGCTTCGACGGCACCGCCCTGCGCATCGCCACCCGGGGCTGCACGCTCGACGGCACCTCGCTCGAACTGGCGGCGGGCGAGGTCTGGAGCGACGCCGTCGCCCGGGCCGTCGAGGCGGGCCTCGCGGGTATCGAGTGCCTCGCGGGCGTCCCCGGCTCGGCCGGTGCCACCCCGATCCAGAACGTCGGTGCGTACGGCCAGGAGGTGGCCGGCACAATCACCGAGGTCGTCGCCTACGACCGCGCCACCCGCGAGAGAGTCACCATCCCGAACGCCGACTGCGGTTTCTCCTACCGCCACAGCCGCTTCAAGGCCCATCCGGAGCGCTGGGTCGTGCTCTCCGTGCGCTTCGCGCTGGAGGACGCGGGCGGGCTCTCCGCGCCCGTCAGGTACGCCGAGACCGCCCGCGCCCTCGGTGTCGGGCCCGGCGACCGCGCTCCCCTCGCCACCGTCCGGGAGACCGTCCTGGCCCTGCGCGCCGGCAAGGGCATGGTGCTGGACCCCGACGACCACGACACGTGGTCCGCCGGCTCGTTCTTCACCAACCCGGTCCTCGGCGCCGAGGAGTACGCGGACTTCCTGGCCCGCGTCCACGCGCGGCTCGGTGACGGCGTGGCGCCGCCCGCGTACCCGGCGGAGGACGGGCGCACGAAGACCTCCGCCGCCTGGCTGATCGACAAGGCCGGCTTCACCAAGGGGTACGGCTCGGGCCCGGCCCGTATCTCCACCAAGCACACCCTCGCCCTCACCAACCGGGGCGAGGCGACCACCGAGGACCTGCTGGCCCTCGCCCGCGAGGTGGTCACCGGGGTCCGCGAGGCGTTCGGGGTCACCCTGGTCAACGAGCCGGTGACGGTCGGCGTCAGCCTCTGAGGCCGCGCCTTCCGAAGCCGCCCCGGGACCGCCGTCAGCCGGCCAGCCAGGCGTCGACGCCCGCCAGCAGCCTCTGCCGTACGTCGGCCGACGCCGCCGAGGCCCGGACCGACTGGCGGGCCAGCTCGGCCAGCTCCTCGTCGGTGAAGCCGTGGTGGAGCCGGGCCAGCTCGTACTGGGCGGCCAGCCGGGAACCGAAGAGCAGCGGGTCGTCCGCGCCCAGCGCCATCGGGACGCCCGCCTCGAACAGCGTGCGCAGTGGCACGTCCTCCGGCTTCTCGTAGACCCCCAGCGCGACGTTGGAGGACGGGCAGACCTCGCAGGTCACCCCGCGTTCCGCGAGCCGGTGGAGCAGCCGGGGGTCTTCGGCCGCGCGTACGCCGTGCCCGATCCTGGCCGCGCGCAGGTCGTCCAGGCAGTCCCTTACGGAGGAAGGGCCGGTCAGCTCGCCGCCGTGCGGCGCGGCCAGCAGGCCGCCGTGCCGGGCGATGGCGAACGCGCGGTCGAAGTCCCGCGCCATGCCGCGCCGTTCGTCGTTGGAGAGCCCGAACCCGACGACGCCGCGGTCCGCGTAGCGCACCGCCAGCCGGGCCAGTGTCCTGGCGTCCAGCGGGTGTTTCATGCGGTTCGCCGCGACCACCACGCGCATCCCGAGGCCGGTCTCCGCGGAAGCGGCGTCCACGGCGTCCAGGATGATCTCCAGGGCGGGGATCAGGCCGCCCAGGTGGGGCGCGTACGACGTGGGGTCGACCTGGATCTCCAGCCAGCCGGAGCCGTCCCGCACGTCCTCCTCGGCGGCCTCGCGCACCAGCCGCTGGATGTCCTCCGGCGTGCGCAGGCAGGACCGGGCGATGTCGTACAGCCGCTGGAAGCGGAACCAGCCGCGCTCGTCGGTGGCGCGCAGCTTGGGCGGTTCGCCGCCGGTCAGCGCGTCGGGCAGGTGGACGCCGTACTTGTCGGCGAGTTCGAGCAGGGTCGCCGACCGCATCGAACCGGTGAAGTGCAGGTGCAGGTGGGCCTTCGGCAGGGTGCTCACATCGCGGGGGCCCGCGTCACGGGGATCTGTTGTACGGGGGCCGGTCCCGCCGGGCCGGGGCTCGCTGAGCCGCGTGTCGCGGCGGGGGGTGCTCTCCGGGGTGGTGCTCTCCATCCCAGGATCCTGCCGTATCACCGGGCCGTCCGGCATCCCGTTCCATCGATCGAGGGCTTGATCGAGATCTTGTCCGAGTACGCGAACGGGCCCCCGGCCGAGTGGCAGGGAGCCCGTTCGCACGTGCGGCGCCGCTTCGCGCGCGGCGGCGCCCCGGCTCAGTCCTTGGCCTCGGCCAGCAGCTTCTGGATCCGGCCGATGCCCTCGACCAGGTCCTCGTCCCCGAGCGCGTACGACAGCCGCAGGTAGCCCGGTGTGCCGAACGCCTCACCCGGGACGACGGCGACCTCGACCTCGTCCAGGATCAGCGCGGCCAGCTCGACCGAGGTCTCCGGGCGCCTGCCGCGGATCTCCTTGCCGAGCAGCGCCTTCACCGAGGGGTACGCGTAGAACGCGCCCTCGGGCTCCGGGCAGACCACGCCGTCGATCTCGTTCAGCATCCGCACGATGGTCCGGCGGCGCCGGTCGAAGGCGGTGCGCATCTCCGCCACGGCCTCCAGGTCACCGGAGATGGCGGCGAGCGCCGCGGCCTGCGCGACGTTCGAGACGTTGGACGTGGCGTGCGACTGGAGGTTCGTCGCGGCCTTGACGACGTCCTTGGGACCGATGAGCCAGCCCACCCGCCAGCCGGTCATGGCGTAGGTCTTGGCGACCCCGTTGATCACGACGCACTTGTCCCGCAGCTCGGGCAGGATCGCGGGCAGCGAGGTGAAGGTGGCGTCGCCGTAGACGAGGTGCTCGTAGATCTCGTCCGTCATCACCCACAGCCCGTGCTCGACGGCCCAGCGCCCGATGGCCTCCGTGTCGGCCTCGCTGTAGACGGCGCCGGTCGGGTTGGACGGCGACACGAAGAGCACGGCCTTCGTGCGCTCGGTGCGGGCCGCCTCCAGCTGCTCGACGGAGACGCGGTAGCCGGTCGTCTCGTCGGCCACCACCTCTACCGGGACACCGCCGGCCAGCCGGATCGACTCGGGGTAGGTGGTCCAGTACGGGGCCGGGACGATGACCTCGTCGCCCGGGTCCAGGATCGCCGCGAACGCCTCGTAGATCGCCTGCTTGCCGCCGTTGGTCACCAGGACCTGCGAGGTGTCGATCTCGTACGCCGAGTCGCGCAGCGTCTTGGCCACGATGGCGGCCTTGAGCTCGGGGAGCCCGCCGGCCGGCGTGTAGCGGTGGAACTTGGGGAGGCGGCACGCTTCCACGGCCGCGTCGACGATGTAGTCGGGGGTGGGGAAGTCGGGCTCGCCCGTACCGAAGACGATCACCGGACGCCCGGCGGCCTTCAGGGCCTTGGCCTTGGCGTCCACGGCGAGGGTCGCGGACTCGGAGATCGCGCCGACCCGGGCGGAGACCCGGCGCTCGGTGGGTGGGATTGCAGCGCTCATGCGGCCCATGTTCCCAGACCCGAAACATGAACGGCACATACGTTTCGCGCGTCGGCCTTACGAGCCGCTCCCCCGGCGGGGGAAGGGAGCGGGGGCGAGCGGCGGGGGACTCGTGGAGGAATGCTGTTCGACGCGGGCGCCACGACCACGTACACTCACTCGTCGTTGGCCTTCAGCAGTCGGTCCGTACCGCGCACGCCGTGCGTCCGGTCGGATGCGGTAGGTTGGGGAAAACGCAAAGGGTCGTAGCTCAATTGGTAGAGCACTGGTCTCCAAAACCAGCGGTTGGGGGTTCAAGTCCCTCCGGCCCTGCTACACACACCGCCAGGATGTGTGCGCATGTACGTACAGTCATTGCACCGCCGTGCGGCTCCCCCGGGCGCGGCACGGCCACGACCCGGAATCAGGTGAGAGAGCGTGACGGACGCCGTGGGCTCCATCGACAAGCCTGATGCCGACGATGAGTCCGCCGAGTCGAAGAAGACCCGCAAGGGCGGCAAGCGCGGAAAGAAGGGCCCGCTGGGCCGCCTCGCGCTCTTCTACCGTCAGATCGTCGCCGAGCTGCGCAAGGTCGTCTGGCCGACTCGCAGTCAGCTGACGACGTACACCACCGTGGTGATCGTCTTCGTTGTCATCATGATCGGTCTGGTGACCGTGATTGACTATGGCTTCCAGCAAGCGATCAAGTACGTCTTCGGCTGATCCCGCGGAGGGCGCCCCGCTCGGCGCCCCTTTCGCGTGTTCCACCCATTGAGCCAGGAAGAAGCAGCCACCGTGTCTGACCCGAAACTGAACGACGCCGGCGAGTCGGTGGAGTCCGCCAAGGACGAGACCGACATCGTCGAGGCGGCGGACGCTGTCGAGCCAGACCGGGCCGAATCCGCTGACGACGCCGCGGGTGAGCCGGCCGAAGAGGCCGCGGCCGGCGCGGCGGGGGAAGCGGAGGCGACCGACGACGAGCAGGCCGAGGAGCCCGCCGCCGAGGAGCCCGAGGCCCCGGTCGACCCGATCGCCGCCCTCCGTGAGGAACTGCGTGGTCTGCCCGGCGAGTGGTACGTCATCCACACCTACGCGGGCTATGAGAAGCGCGTGAAGGCCAACCTGGAGCAGCGCGCCGTCTCGCTGAACGTCGAGGAGTTCATCTACCAGGCCGAGGTCCCCGAGGAAGAGATCGTCCAGATCAAGAACGGCGAGCGGAAGAACGTTCGCCAGAACAAGCTCCCGGGCTATGTCCTGGTGCGCATGGACCTGACGAACGAGTCCTGGGGCGTCGTCCGCAACACCCCCGGTGTCACCGGCTTCGTGGGCAACGCCTACGACCCGTATCCGCTGACCCTGGACGAGATCGTCAAGATGCTCGCCCCGGAGGCCGAGGAGAAGGCCGCCCGTGAGGCCGCGGAGGCCGAGGGCAAGCCGGCTCCGGCCCGCAAGGTCGAGGTCCAGGTGCTGGACTTCGAGGTGGGCGACTCGGTCACCGTCACGGACGGCCCGTTCGCGACGCTCCAGGCGACGATCAACGAGATCAACGCCGACTCGAAGAAGGTCAAGGGCCTGGTCGAGATCTTCGGCCGGGAGACCCCGGTCGAGCTGAGCTTCGACCAGATCCAGAAAAACTGAGCACGCCGGAGCGGGCCGGAGCGCACATCGCTCCGGCCCGCTCCGGCTGTACGGACGCCGAACGGCTCCCGAGCACATTCCGACCGGGTCGGACAGGCCGAGTGCCTGTCTGACCTGTCGGTTTTTAACCGCACACCTCTACCCGTTATCGTTGTGCGGTATGCCTCCATCCGGATGACCGGGTGGTCGGCTGAATACTCTCACCAGGACCCGGAGAGAACACATGCCTCCCAAGAAGAAGAAGGTCACGGGGCTCATCAAGCTCCAGATCCAGGCCGGCGCGGCCAACCCGGCTCCGCCGGTCGGTCCCGCGCTGGGTCAGCACGGCGTCAACATCATGGAGTTCTGCAAGGCCTACAACGCCGCGACCGAGTCGCAGCGTGGCACGGTCGTGCCGGTGGAGATCACGGTCTACGAGGACCGCTCCTTCACCTTCATCACGAAGACTCCGCCGGCCGCCAAGCTGATCCTCAAGGCCGCGGGCGTGGCCAAGGGCTCCGGCACCCCTCACACCACGAAGGTCGCGAAGATCACCCGTGACCAGGTGCGCGAGATCGCCACGACCAAGATGCCCGACCTGAACGCGAACGACCTGGACGCCGCCGAGAAGATCATCGCCGGCACCGCCCGTTCGCTGGGCGTCACGATCGAGGGCTGACCCAGCCGGGCACCCCAGTGGCAGGGCCATGCGCGGCCCGGACCACGAACTCCACACCTGCAGAAAACCCAGGAGAAGAAGTGAAGCGCAGCAAGGCTCTCCGCGGCGCGGACGCGAAGATCGACCGGGAGCGCGCGTACGCCCCGCTCGAGGCCGTCCGTCTCGCCAAGGACACCACCGTTTCCAAGTTCGACGGCACCGTCGAGGTCGCCCTGCGTCTGGGTGTCGACCCGCGCAAGGCCGACCAGATGGTGCGCGGCACCGTGAACCTTCCGCACGGCACCGGCAAGACCGCCCGGGTCCTGGTCTTCGCGACCGGTGACCGTGCCGAGGCCGCGCGTGCCGCGGGCGCCGACATCGTCGGTGCCGACGAGCTCATCGACGAGGTTTCGAAGGGCCGTCTGGACTTCGACGCCGTCGTCGCCACCCCGGACCTCATGGGCAAGGTCGGCCGTCTCGGCCGTGTCCTCGGCCCGCGTGGTCTGATGCCGAACCCGAAGACCGGCACGGTCACCCCGGACGTCACCAAGGCCGTGACGGACATCAAGGGCGGCAAGATCGAGTTCCGGGTCGACAAGCACTCGAACCTGCACTTCATCATCGGCAAGGTCTCCTTCGACGAGACCAAGCTGGTGGAGAACTACGCCGCGGCGCTGGAGGAGATCCTCCGTCTCAAGCCGTCCGCCGCCAAGGGCCGCTACATCAAGAAGGCGACCCTGACGACGACGATGGGCCCCGGCATCCCGCTGGACGCCAACCGCACCCGCAACCTCCTCGTCGAGGAGGACCCGGCCGCCGTCTGAGGCTGACGGCCGCCGCGGGTCAGCCGCGTCACGACAAGCCGGTCCTCGCGCCCGAACCCTCGGGTGGGAGGACCGGCTTGTCGTGTTCGTCCGAGAGGCCCGCCGGAGCCGGTACGCACAGGGTTGTCACAGGGTGGCTGTACAGTCATCGCACATCTGAGCTACTTGTGTGGACCCTTGGGGGGGATCATGAACAAGATGTACGGGAAGATCGCGGTGGCCGGGCTGACGAGCCTGCTCCTGTGCGGTACGGCTGCGTGTTCGGCGTCGGCGGACAAGTCCGAGCCGAAGGCGGAGAAGCCCGCGCAGGCCGTGGACATGTCGCCGGTCGCGGCGGTCAAGAAGGCCGCGGACAACGGCAAGAAGATCACCTCGATGTCGTACACGATGAAGGGGCAGGTCCCGGGCCAGGGCACGTTCAACGGCGACGCCGCGATGAGCCTGAAGCCGCTTGCCATGCGGATGACGATGGACGTCGAGGTCGCGGGGGAAAAGCAGGCGATCGAGGTCCGGCTCACGTCCGACGGCATGTACCTCAACGGCGGCGACGAGGCCGCCAAGGAGATGGACGGCAAGAGCTGGATCAAGTTCCCGATGGAGGCGCTGGGGGAGGGGAAGGACAACCCTCTCGGCGCGCTCGCAGGCCAGGCCGACCAGAACCCGGCCGACCAGTCCGCCTCGATGACCGCGGCCGAGGACCTGGAGAAGGTCGGCGAGGAGACCGTGGCGGGCGTCAGGACGACGCACTACACGGGCACGGCCACCCTGGACGACATGCGCGCGGCGCTGAAGGGGACGGACGCCAAGACGAAGGAGCGCCAGGAGAAGGGGCTCAAGGCGTACGCGGACATGGGCATCGACAAGATGACCATGGACATGTGGATCGACGGCAGCGACCACACCAAGCAGTTCCGCATGCGGAGCACGACCCCGAGCGGGCCGCTCGACGTGACGGTGGTCTTCGGGGACTACAACAAGCCGGTGGAGATCACGGCCCCGCCCGCCGCCGAGACGGTGGACCTCGCCGAGATGATGGAGGAGGACGGCGCCGCCTGACGGCCGCCGGTCCGGCCCCGGCCCGGCCTCCGTGGTGGCGCGGGGGCCGGATTTGCCTGCCGGAGACCCCTTGACGTAATCTCCTCCAGAAGCCAAAGACCGCTGGTCGTTGCCGTGTACTCGTACGAGGGTGCGGTGGCCGAAGGATCCGCTCGATGCGGACGTCCTGCGCAGGTGACTGTGGAAAGCTCCCGGATTCCGTTCGGTCGAGTTATGCCCCGTGCGCCCGCGCTCGGGGCGTTTTGCGTTGTCCAGCCCCTTCCTCGCGGTCCTCATCACCCGGAAGGAGGCCGATGCTCATGGCAAGGCCCGACAAGGCTGCCGCGGTGGCCGAGCTCACGGACAAGTTCCGCGACTCGAACGCCGCCGTGCTGACCGAGTACCGGGGTCTCACCGTGGCGCAGATCAGGGATCTGCGTCGTTCGCTCGGTGGGAACGCCCAGTACGCCGTGGTGAAGAACACGCTGACCAAGATCGCGGCCAACGAGGCCGGGATCAACACGCTGGACGACCTGTTCGAGGGTCCGACCGCTGTTGCCTTCGTCACCGGTGACCCGGTGGAGTCGGCCAAGGGTCTTCGTGACTTCGCCAAGGAGAACCCGAATCTCGTCATCAAGGGCGGTGTCCTTGACGGCAAGGCGCTGAGCGCCGACGAGATCAAGAAGCTTGCGGACCTCGAGTCCCGTGAGGTTCTGCTTTCCAAGCTGGCCGGTGCCATGAAGGGCAAGCAGTCGCAGGCTGCGGCGCTCTTCCAGGCGCTTCCGTCGAAGTTCGTCCGCACCGCGGAAGCGCTTCGCGCCAAGAAGGAAGAGCAGGGCGGTGCCGACGCGTCGGCTCCCGCCGAGGCCGACGCCGAGTAATCACGCTCGCGCTCGGTCGCAGCGGGCAGACCCTCGCGGTCATGCCGTCAGGCAGTCGCCCGCCGAACTGTACATACCGGCACCAGCCGAATTAGTGGAAGGACCGCCATCATGGCGAAGCTCAGCCAGGAAGACCTGCTCGCGCAGTTCGAGGAGATGACCCTTCTCGAGCTCTCCGGCTTCGTGAAGGCCTTCGAGGAGAAGTTCGACGTCACCGCCGCCGCCCCGGCCGCCGTCGCCGTCGCGGGCCCGGCCGGCCCGGCCGAGGAGGCCGCTCCGGAGCAGGACGAGTTCGACGTCGTCCTCACGGCTGCCGGCGACAAGAAGATCCAGGTCATCAAGGTCGTGCGTGAGCTGACCTCCCTGGGTCTGAAGGAGGCCAAGGACCTCGTGGACGGCGCCCCGAAGCCCGTTCTCGAGAAGGTCGCCAAGGAGGCCGCCGACAAGGCCGCCGAGTCCCTCAAGGGCGCCGGCGCCTCCGTCGAGGTCAAGTGACCCGTTGAGGTCCCAGGACCTCTTCCGGGACCGCCACCGGCCGCCCGCGGGCGGAACGAGCCGGTCCCGGCGCCCTCGGGCGCAGCGTTGACGCGAAGGGCGATCACCCAGCCGGGTGGTCGCCCTTCCGCGTTCCCGAGGGGGGTGCCTTGCTCTTCGGCGTGCGGCGAGTATCGTGATCATCGCTGTGTCCGCACACCCGGGTGAGGTTCCGTATGGGGTGGGGGGCCTTGACGAACCGCACGTAGCGCGCGATTCTCAGGACGCGTCGTCACATCGATCCGGATTCGAGGCATGGATCGGCGGCGAAGAGGGCAGTATCGATGTGCGTCAGGGGACGCGAGGTTGACCGCGGTTGAGACAAGGGTGCTGGGACAAACGAGGGCGTCGGAAAACCCGCTCTGGACATCAGTGTGCCAAGTGGCTACACTGTCCCTTTGCGCTGCCTGTTAGCTGCCCCCTGCCCGTCACCAGGGGCACCCCCTCGCAAGAGTATCGGTGAGTGAAAGGCCCTGAACTGGGCTTTCTCCCTCCGTGCCCGGCCTGGGACCGGTACGCGCGTAGTGAGTCCGAGCCCTCGGAAGGACCCCCTCTTGGCCGCCTCGCGCAACGCCTCGACCGCGAATACGAACAACGGTGCCAGCACCGCCCCGCTGCGCATCTCCTTTGCAAAGATCAAAGAGCCCCTTGAGGTTCCGAACCTCCTTGCTCTGCAGACCGAGAGCTTCGACTGGCTGCTCGGCAACGCCGCTTGGAAGGCTCGTGTCGAGGCGGCTCTGGAGAACGGGCAGGACGTCCCCAGGAAGTCCGGTCTGGAGGAGATCTTCGAGGAGATCTCCCCGATCGAGGACTTCTCCGGGTCGATGTCGCTGACCTTCCGCGACCACCGCTTCGAGCCGCCGAAGAACTCGATCGACGAGTGCAAGGAGCGCGACTTCACCTTCGCCGCGCCGCTCTTCGTCACGGCCGAGTTCACCAACAACGAGACCGGCGAGATCAAGTCCCAGACGGTCTTCATGGGCGACTTCCCGCTCATGACCAACAAGGGCACCTTCGTCATCAACGGCACCGAGCGTGTCGTGGTGTCGCAGCTGGTCCGTTCGCCGGGTGTCTACTTCGACTCCTCGATCGACAAGACGTCCGACAAGGACATCTACTCCGCCAAGATCATCCCGTCCCGGGGTGCCTGGCTGGAGATGGAGATCGACAAGCGCGACATGGTCGGTGTGCGCATCGACCGCAAGCGCAAGCAGTCCGTGACCGTCCTCCTCAAGGCACTCGGCTGGACGACCGAGCAGATCCTTGAGGAGTTCGGCGAGTACGAGTCCATGCGCGCCACCCTGGAGAAGGACCACACCCAGGGCCAGGACGACGCGCTGCTCGACATCTACCGCAAGCTCCGTCCGGGCGAGCCCCCCACGCGCGAGGCCGCCCAGACGCTGCTGGAGAACCTCTACTTCAACCCCAAGCGCTACGACCTGGCGAAGGTCGGCCGCTACAAGGTCAACAAGAAGCTCGGCGCGGACGAGCCGCTGGACGCCGGCGTGCTCACCACCGACGACGTCATCGCCACCATCAAGTACCTGGTCAAGCTGCACGCCGGCGAGACCGAGACGGTCGGCGAGAGCGGCACGCAGATCGTCGTCGAGACCGACGACATCGACCACTTCGGCAACCGCCGTCTGCGCAACGTCGGCGAGCTCATCCAGAACCAGGTCCGCACGGGTCTGGCCCGGATGGAGCGCGTCGTGCGCGAGCGCATGACGACCCAGGACGTCGAGGCGATCACGCCGCAGACCCTGATCAACATCCGGCCGGTCGTCGCCTCCATCAAGGAGTTCTTCGGCACCAGCCAGCTGTCCCAGTTCATGGACCAGAACAACCCGCTGTCGGGTCTGACCCACAAGCGCCGCCTGTCGGCGCTGGGCCCGGGCGGTCTGTCCCGTGAGCGGGCCGGCTTCGAGGTCCGTGACGTGCACCCGTCGCACTACGGCCGCATGTGTCCGATCGAGACGCCCGAAGGCCCGAACATCGGTCTGATCGGCTCGCTCGCGTCGTACGGCCGGGTCAACGCGTTCGGCTTCGTGGAGACGCCCTACCGCAAGGTCACCGACGGCCAGGTCACCGACGAGGTGGACTACCTGACCGCCGACGAGGAGGACAGGTTCGTCATCGCCCAGGCGAACGCGACCCTCTCCGACGACCTGCGCCTGACCGAGAGCCGGGTCCTGGTGCGCCGCCGTGGCGGCGAGGTCGACTACGTGCCCGCCACGGACGTCGACTACATGGACGTCTCGCCGCGCCAGATGGTGTCGGTCGCGACCGCCATGATCCCGTTCCTGGAGCACGACGACGCCAACCGCGCCCTCATGGGCGCGAACATGATGCGCCAGGCCGTGCCGCTGATCACGTCCGAGGCGCCGCTGGTCGGCACCGGCATGGAGTACCGCTGCGCGGTCGACGCCGGTGACGTCATCAAGGCGGAGAAGGAGGGTGTGGTCCAGGAGGTCTCCGCGGACTACATCACCGTCGCCAACGACGACGGCA
This sequence comes from Streptomyces hebeiensis, assembly GCF_052983195.1. Lineage (NCBI taxonomy): Bacteria > Bacillati > Actinomycetota > Actinomycetes > Kitasatosporales > Streptomycetaceae > Streptomyces > Streptomyces hebeiensis. The sequence goes on along the minus strand of NZ_CM129812.1, from coordinate 3,075,676 downwards.
CGTACACCACGTACCGCATCGCCAAGTTCTCCCGCTCGAACCAGGGCACCTCGGTCAACCAGAAGGTCATCGTCAACGAGGGCGACCGGGTGATCGAGGGCCAGGTCCTCGCCGACGGGCCGGCCACCCAGCAGGGTGAGATGGCGCTCGGCAAGAACCTCCTCGTGGCGTTCATGCCGTGGGAGGGCCACAACTACGAAGACGCGATCATCCTCAGCCAGCGGCTGGTCCAGGACGACGTCCTCTCCTCGATCCACATCGAGGAGCACGAGGTCGACGCCCGGGACACCAAGCTCGGCCCCGAGGAGATCACCCGCGACATCCCGAACGTCTCCGAGGAGGTCCTCGCGGACCTCGACGAGCGCGGCATCATCCGCATCGGTGCCGAGGTCGTCGCCGGCGACATCCTGGTCGGCAAGGTCACCCCCAAGGGCGAGACCGAGCTGACCCCGGAGGAGCGCCTGCTCCGCGCGATCTTCGGTGAGAAGGCCCGTGAGGTCCGTGACACCTCGCTGAAGGTGCCGCACGGCGAGACCGGCAAGGTCATCGGCGTGCGCGTCTTCGACCGTGAGGAGGGCGACGAGCTGCCCCCCGGTGTGAACCAGCTGGTGCGCGTGTACGTCGCGCAGAAGCGCAAGATCACCGACGGTGACAAGCTCGCCGGCCGCCACGGCAACAAGGGCGTCATCTCCAAGATCCTGCCGATCGAGGACATGCCGTTCCTGGAGGACGGCACCCCCGTCGACATCATCCTCAACCCGCTGGGCGTCCCGTCCCGGATGAACCCGGGACAGGTTCTGGAGATCCACCTCGGCTGGCTCGCCAGTCAGGGCTGGGACGTCTCCGGCCTCGCGGACGAGTGGGCCGAGCGGCTCCAGGGCATCGGCGCGGACCAGGTCGAGCCGCGTACGAACGTGGCGACGCCGGTCTTCGACGGCGCCCGCGAGGACGAGCTGGCCGGTCTGCTGGAGCACACCGTCCCCAACCGCGACGGCAACCGCATGGTGCTGCCGTCCGGCAAGGCGCGGCTGTTCGACGGCCGCTCCGGTGAGCCGTTCCCGGACCCGATCTCGGTCGGGTACATGTACATCCTCAAGCTCCACCACCTGGTCGACGACAAGCTGCACGCCCGCTCGACCGGTCCGTACTCCATGATCACCCAGCAGCCGCTGGGTGGTAAGGCGCAGTTCGGCGGTCAGCGCTTCGGTGAGATGGAGGTGTGGGCGCTGGAGGCGTACGGCGCCGCCTACGCCCTGCAGGAGCTGCTGACGATCAAGTCCGACGACGTGACCGGCCGCGTGAAGGTGTACGAGGCCATCGTCAAGGGCGAGAACATCCCCGAGCCCGGCATCCCCGAGTCCTTCAAGGTGCTCATCAAGGAGATGCAGTCGCTCTGCCTCAACGTGGAGGTGCTGTCCTCGGACGGCATGTCCATCGAGATGCGCGACACGGACGAGGATGTCTTCCGCGCGGCGGAGGAGCTCGGTATCGACCTGTCCCGGCGCGAGCCGAGCAGCGTCGAAGAGGTCTGACGGGTTCGCCGGCCGGACCCCGTGTCCGGCCGGCTCTCCCCGGACCCGTTCAGACCATTGATGAAGTGCCCCAATCCAATCGCTGAGGCGAGGGGCTCGAACCCCCGAAAGAGGGATTGACGACAAGTGCTCGACGTCAACTTCTTCGACGAGCTGCGGATCGGCCTGGCCACCGCGGACGACATCCGGACCTGGTCGCACGGCGAGGTCAAGAAGCCCGAGACCATCAACTACCGCACGCTCAAGCCCGAGAAGGACGGACTCTTCTGCGAGAAGATCTTCGGTCCCACCCGGGACTGGGAGTGCTACTGCGGCAAGTACAAGCGTGTCCGCTTCAAGGGCATCATCTGCGAGCGCTGCGGTGTCGAGGTCACCCGCGCCAAGGTGCGCCGTGAGCGGATGGGCCACATCGAGCTGGCCGCGCCCGTCACCCACATCTGGTACTTCAAGGGCGTCCCGTCCCGGCTGGGCTACCTGCTGGACCTGGCGCCGAAGGACCTGGAGAAGGTCATCTACTTCGCCGCGTACATGATCACGTACGTGGACGAGGAGCGCCGCACGCGCGACCTGCCCTCGCTGGAGGCGCACGTCTCCGTCGAGCGCCAGCAGATCGAGAACCGCCGCGACGCCGACCTGGAGGCCCGCGCCAAGAAGCTCGAGACCGACCTGGCCGAGCTGGAGGCCGAGGGCGCCAAGGCCGATGTGCGCCGCAAGGTGCGCGAGGGCGCCGAGCGCGAGATGAAGCAGCTCCGCGACCGCGCGCAGCGCGAGATCGACCGCCTCGACGAGGTGTGGAACCGCTTCAAGAACCTGAAGGTCCAGGACCTGGAGGGCGACGAGCTCCTCTACCGCGAGCTGCGTGACCGCTTCGGCACGTACTTCGACGGTTCGATGGGCGCCGCCGCGCTGCAGAAGCGCCTGGAGTCCTTCGACCTGGACGAGGAGGCCGAGCGCCTCCGCGAGATCATCCGTACCGGCAAGGGCCAGAAGAAGACCCGGGCGCTCAAGCGCCTCAAGGTCGTCTCCGCGTTCCTCCAGACCAGCAACAGCCCCAAGGGCATGGTGCTGGACTGCGTGCCGGTCATCCCGCCGGACCTGCGTCCGATGGTGCAGCTGGACGGTGGCCGCTTCGCGACCTCCGACCTGAACGACCTGTACCGCCGTGTGATCAACCGGAACAACCGGCTCAAGCGTCTGCTCGACCTCGGTGCCCCCGAGATCATCGTGAACAACGAGAAGCGGATGCTCCAGGAGGCCGTCGACGCGCTGTTCGACAACGGCCGCCGCGGCCGTCCGGTCACCGGTCCGGGCAACCGCCCGCTGAAGTCCCTGAGCGACATGCTCAAGGGCAAGCAGGGCCGCTTCCGGCAGAACCTGCTCGGCAAGCGCGTCGACTACTCGGCCCGTTCCGTGATCGTCGTCGGCCCGCAGCTCAAGCTGCACCAGTGCGGTCTGCCCAAGGCGATGGCGCTGGAGCTGTTCAAGCCGTTCGTGATGAAGCGCCTGGTGGACCTGAACCACGCGCAGAACATCAAGTCGGCGAAGCGCATGGTCGAGCGCGGCCGCACGGTCGTGTACGACGTGCTCGAAGAGGTCATCGCCGAGCACCCCGTGCTGCTCAACCGCGCGCCCACCCTGCACCGGCTGGGTATCCAGGCGTTCGAGCCGCAGCTCGTCGAGGGCAAGGCCATCCAGATCCACCCGCTCGTGTGCACCGCGTTCAACGCGGACTTCGACGGTGACCAGATGGCCGTCCACCTGCCGCTGTCGGCGGAGGCCCAGGCCGAGGCGCGCATCCTGATGCTCTCCTCGAACAACATCCTCAAGCCGGCCGACGGCCGTCCGGTCACCATGCCCACCCAGGACATGGTGCTCGGCCTGTTCTTCCTCACCACCGACGAGGAGGAGCGCGAGGTCATCGGCGCGGGCCGGTCCTTCGGCTCCACCGCCGAGGCGACCATGGCCTTCGACAACCGGGAGCTCTCGCTCCAGGCGAAGGTCGACATCCGCTTCCCGGTGGGCACCATCCCGCCGCGCGGCTGGACCCCGCCGGCCTCCGACGAGTTCGAGGCCGACCCCGCCGCCGCGCCGTGGCAGCCGGGCGACCCGTTCCGGCTGCGGACGACGCTGGGCCGCGCGCTCTTCAACGAGCTGCTGCCCGAGGACTACCCGTTCGTCGACTACACGGTGGGCAAGAAGCAGCTCTCCGAGATCGTCAACGACCTGGCCGAGCGCTACCCCAAGGTCATCGTGGCGGCGACGCTCGACAACCTGAAGGCGGCCGGCTTCTTCTGGGCCACCCGCTCCGGCGTCACCGTCGCCATCTCGGACATCATCGTGCCCGAGGCGAAGAAGGCGATCGTCCAGGGCTACGAGGCGCAGGACGACAAGGTCCAGAAGCAGTACGAGCGCGGTCTGATCACCAAGGACGAGCGCACCCAGGAGCTCATCGCGATCTGGACCAAGGCGACCAACGAGGTCTCCGAGGCGATGAACGCGAACTTCCCGAAGACCAACCCGGTCTCCATGATGGTGAACTCGGGCGCGCGCGGAAACATGATGCAGATGCGTCAGATCGCCGGTATGCGTGGTCTGGTGTCGAACGCCAAGAACGAGACGATCCCGCGTCCGATCAAGGCGTCCTTCCGCGAGGGCCTGTCCGTGCTGGAGTACTTCATCGCCACGCACGGTGCCCGTAAGGGTCTGGCCGACACCGCCCTGCGTACCGCCGACTCGGGTTACCTGACCCGTCGTCTGGTGGACGTCTCGCAGGACGTGATCATCCGCGAGGAGGACTGCGGCACCGAGCGCGGTCTGAAGCTGCGGATCGCCGAGCGCGGCGCCGACGGTGTGCTGCGCAAGGCGGACGACGTCGAGACCTCCGTGTACGCGCGGATGCTCGCCGAGGACGTCGTCGTGGACGGCAAGGTCATCGCGCCGGCCAATGTCGACCTGGGCGACGTCCTGATCGACGCGCTGGTGGGCGCCGGGGTCGAGGAGGTCAAGACCCGCTCGGTCCTGACCTGCGAGTCCGCGGTGGGCACCTGCGCCTTCTGCTACGGCCGCTCGCTGGCCACCGGCAAGCTGGTCGACATCGGTGAGGCGGTCGGCATCATCGCCGCCCAGTCCATCGGTGAGCCCGGCACCCAGCTGACGATGCGTACCTTCCACACCGGTGGTGTGGCCGGTGACGACATCACCCAGGGTCTGCCCCGTGTCGTCGAGCTCTTCGAGGCCCGTACGCCCAAGGGTGTCGCGCCGATCTCGGAGGCGGCCGGCCGCGTCCGGATCGAGGAGACGGAGAAGACCAAGAAGATCGTCGTCACCCCGGACGACGGCAGCGACGAGACGGCGTTCCCGATCTCCAAGCGTGCCAAGGTCCAGGTGCGCGAGGGCGACCACGTCGAGGTGGGCCAGAAGCTCACCATGGGTGCCACCAACCCGCACGACGTGCTGCGGATCCTCGGTCAGCGCGCGGTCCAGGTCCACCTGGTCGGCGAGGTCCAGAAGGTCTACAACTCGCAGGGTGTGTCGATCCACGACAAGCACATCGAGATCATCATCCGGCAGATGCTGCGCCGGGTGACGATCATCGAGTCCGGCGACGCGGAGCTGCTGCCGGGCGAGCTGGTCGAGCGCTCGAAGTTCGAGACCGAGAACCGTCGTGTGGTCACGGAAGGCGGCCACCCGGCCTCCGGCCGTCCGCAGCTGATGGGTATCACCAAGGCGTCGCTGGCCACCGAGTCGTGGCTGTCGGCGGCGTCCTTCCAGGAGACGACCAGGGTCCTGACCGACGCGGCGATCAACGCCAAGTCGGACTCCCTGATCGGCCTCAAGGAGAACGTCATCATCGGTAAGCTCATCCCGGCCGGTACGGGCCTGTCCCGCTACCGCAACATCCGGGTCGAGCCGACCGAGGAGGCCAAGGCCGCGATGTACTCGGCCGTCGGCTACGACGACATCGACTACTCGCCGTTCGGCACGGGCTCCGGCCAGGCCGTTCCGCTGGAGGACTACGACTACGGTCCGTACAACCAGTAAGGCGTGAGGAACCGGAGGGCGGTCATCTCGTACGGGGTGGCCGCCCTCCGGCGTGTCCGGCCGCTCTTCGGCGTACGTACGGGGCCGTCTGCGGCCCGGTGTGTGTCCGGGGCCGCCCGTGGGTGCGCCGGACGTCAGACGGCGTGGCCCGCCCGGATCGCGTTTCCTGGCCCCGTCCACGCTCTGGGTCCCGCCGAGGGGTGCCGCCTGGCCCGCGCCGACCGCCGACCCGGCCGGCCTCGGATCCCTGACCTGGTGGGGAGCCCGTCCGCCGGCGCCCGGCCCGGTGGCGCGGTGTCCGGCGTGTCGGGAGCGGGGCATTTGTTTTGACCGGAGTCGGTGCGGTAGGTACGCTCAGACCTTGTGCCTGGGGTGTGCCTGGGCTCCCGTGCGTGTCTTCAGCCGCATGAGGGGTTCGCGTACCGGCCACCGTGATCTGCGTCTTCTTCGCTACCCGCGAGGTCACCGCAGTATTCGACACACCCGACCGCGTGGGTCGGTGACGTTCCAGGTTAGTTTTACTGACGGCACACAGAAACCGGAGAAGTAGTGCCTACGATCCAGCAGCTGGTCCGCAAGGGCCGGCAGGACAAGGTCGAGAAGAACAAGACGCCCGCGCTCGAGGGTTCCCCCCAGCGCCGGGGCGTCTGCACGCGCGTGTTCACCACCACCCCGAAGAAGCCGAACTCGGCCCTCCGTAAGGTCGCGCGTGTGCGTCTGACCAGCGGCATCGAGGTCACGGCCTACATCCCGGGTGAGGGACACAACCTTCAGGAGCACTCCATCGTGCTCGTGCGTGGTGGCCGTGTGAAGGACCTGCCCGGTGTTCGTTACAAGATCATCCGCGGTTCGCTCGACACCCAGGGTGTCAAGAACCGCAAGCAGGCCCGCAGCCGCTACGGCGCCAAGAAGGAGAAGTAAGAATGCCTCGTAAGGGCCCCGCCCCGAAGCGCCCGGTCATCATCGACCCGGTCTACGGTTCTCCTCTTGTCACGTCGCTGATCAACAAGATCCTCCTCAACGGCAAGCGTTCCACCGCCGAGCGGATCGTGTACGGCGCCATGGAGGGTCTGCGTGAGAAGACGGGCAACGACCCGGTCATCACGCTGAAGCGCGCGCTGGAGAACGTCAAGCCGACCCTCGAGGTCAAGTCCCGCCGTGTCGGTGGCGCCACCTACCAGGTGCCGATCGAGGTCAAGCCCGGTCGCGCCGCCACCCTCGCGCTGCGCTGGGTCGTCGGGTACTCCCGCGCCCGCCGTGAGAAGACCATGACCGAACGCCTCATGAACGAGCTGCTCGACGCCTCCAACGGTCTCGGCGCCTCGGTCAAGAAGCGTGAGGACACGCACAAGATGGCCGAGTCCAACAAGGCCTTCGCGCACTACCGCTGGTAGTCGCTACCCCACATCGAGACCGAGAGAAGACTGAGCCATATGGCCACCACTTCGCTTGACCTGGCCAAGGTCCGCAACATCGGGATCATGGCCCACATCGACGCGGGCAAGACGACGACCACCGAGCGCATCCTGTTTTACACCGGTGTGAGCTACAAGATCGGTGAGGTCCACGACGGCGCTGCCACGATGGACTGGATGGAGCAGGAGCAGGAGCGCGGCATCACGATCACGTCCGCCGCGACGACCTGCCACTGGCCGCTCGAAGGCGTCGACCACACCATCAACATCATCGACACCCCGGGCCACGTGGACTTCACGGTCGAGGTGGAGCGTTCGCTCCGCGTCCTCGACGGTGCCGTCACCGTGTTCGACGGTGTCGCCGGTGTGGAGCCGCAGTCCGAGACGGTGTGGCGCCAGGCCGACCGTTATGGCGTGCCGCGCATCTGCTTCGTCAACAAGCTCGACCGCACCGGCGCCGAGTTCCACCGCTGTGTCGACATGATCAAGGACCGCCTCGGCGCGACCCCGATCGTCATGCAGCTCCCGATCGGCGCCGAGGCCAACTTCGAGGGCGTCGTCGACCTGGTGACGATGAAGGCGCTCGTCTGGTCCGCCGAGGCCGCCAAGGGCGAGATGTACGACACCGTCGACATCCCGGCCACGCACACCGAGGCCGCCGAGGAGTGGCGCGGCAAGCTGCTGGAGACCGTCGCCGAGAACGACGACGAGCTCATGGAGCTGTACCTGGAGGGCCAGGAGCCTTCCGTGGAGCAGCTCTACGCGGCGATCCGCCGTATCACCATCGCGTCCGGCAAGAGCGACGGCACGACGGTCACCCCCGTGTTCTGCGGCACGGCGTTCAAGAACAAGGGCGTCCAGCCCCTGCTCGACGCCGTCGTGCGCTACCTGCCCACGCCGCTGGACGTCGAGGGCATCAACGGCCACGCGGTGAGCGACCCGGAGGAGGTCGTCACCCGCAAGCCGTCCGAGGACGAGCCGCTCGCGGCGCTGGCGTTCAAGATCATGAGCGACCCGCACCTCGGCAAGCTCACCTTCGTCCGCGTGTACTCCGGCCGCCTGGAGTCCGGCACCGCCGTGCTGAACTCCGTGAAGGGCCGCAAGGAGCGCATCGGCAAGATCTACCGCATGCACGCGAACAAGCGTGAGGAGATCGACTCGGTGGGCGCCGGCGACATCGTCGCCGTCATGGGCCTGAAGCAGACCACCACCGGTGAGACGCTGTGCGACGAGAAGAACCCGGTGATCCTGGAGTCCATGGACTTCCCGGCGCCGGTCATCGAGGTCGCGATCGAGCCCAAGTCCAAGGGTGACCAGGAGAAGCTGGGTGTCGCCATCCAGCGGCTCGCGGAGGAGGACCCCTCCTTCCAGGTGCACACGAACGAGGAGACCGGCCAGACCGTCATCGGCGGTATGGGCGAGCTCCACCTCGAGGTGCTGGTCGACCGCATGAAGCGCGAGTTCCGCGTCGAGGCGAACGTCGGCAAGCCGCAGGTCGCCTACCGCGAGACGATCCGCAAGGCCGTCGAGCGCGTGGACTACACGCACAAGAAGCAGACCGGTGGCACCGGCCAGTTCGCCAAGGTGCAGATCGCGATCGAGCCGATCGAGGGTGGCGACGCCTCGTACGAGTTCGTGAACAAGGTCACCGGTGGCCGTATCCCGAAGGAGTACATCCCTTCGGTGGACGCCGGTGCGCAGGAGGCCATGCAGTTCGGCATCCTGGCCGGCTACGAGATGACCGGCGTGCGCATCACGCTGATCGACGGCGCGTACCACGAGGTCGACTCCTCCGAGCTCGCCTTCAAGATCGCCGGTTCGCAGGCGTTCAAGGAGGCCGCGCGCAAGGCCAGCCCCGTGCTCCTCGAGCCGATGATGGCCGTCGAGGTCACCACGCCCGAGGACTACATGGGCGATGTGATCGGCGACATCAACTCCCGCCGTGGCCAGATCGAGGCCATGGAGGACCGGGCGGGCGCCAAGGTCGTCCGGGGCCTCGTACCGCTGTCGGAGATGTTCGGCTACGTCGGAGACCTCCGCAGCAAGACCTCGGGTCGCGCAAGCTACTCGATGCAGTTCGACTCCTACGCCGAGGTTCCCCGGAACGTCGCCGAGGAGATCATCGCGAAGGCCAAGGGCGAGTAACTCCACCGAGTTCACGCTTTAGGCTTGTCACCGGCAGGTCCGTGGGCGTTCCCGCCCCCTCGGGAGAGATCCGGAGGGATCAGCGGAGAGCGCCCCGGGCCCCGGCATCCCAGCAAAGATCACCTGGCGCCGATGAGTAAGGCGTACAGAACCACTCCACAGGAGGACCCCAGTGGCGAAGGCGAAGTTCGAGCGGACTAAGCCGCACGTCAACATCGGCACCATCGGTCACATCGACCACGGTAAGACGACCCTCACGGCCGCCATTACCAAGGTGCTGCACGACGCGTACCCGGACCTGAACGAGGCCTCGGCCTTCGACCAGATCGACAAGGCTCCTGAGGAGCGCCAGCGCGGTATCACCATCTCCATCGCGCACGTCGAGTACCAGACGGAGTCGCGTCACTACGCGCACGTCGACTGCCCGGGTCACGCGGACTACATCAAGAACATGATCACGGGTGCCGCGCAGATGGACGGCGCCATCCTCGTGGTCGCCGCCACCGACGGCCCGATGCCGCAGACCAAGGAGCACGTGCTCCTGGCCCGCCAGGTCGGCGTGCCGTACATCGTGGTCGCCCTGAACAAGGCCGACATGGTGGACGACGAGGAGATCCTGGAGCTCGTCGAGCTCGAGGTCCGTGAGCTCCTCACCGAGTACGAGTTCCCGGGCGACGACCTGCCGGTCGTCAAGGTCTCCGCGCTCAAGGCCCTCGAGGGCGACGCCGAGTGGGGCAAGACCGTCCTCGACCTGATGAAGGCCGTCGACGAGTCCATCCCGCAGCCCGAGCGTGACGTCGACAAGCCGTTCCTGATGCCGATCGAGGACGTCTTCACGATCACCGGTCGTGGCACCGTCGTCACCGGCCGTATCGAGCGTGGTGTCCTCAAGGTCAACGAGACCGTCGACATCATCGGCATCAAGACCGAGAAGACCACCACCACGGTCACCGGCATCGAGATGTTCCGCAAGCTGCTCGACGAGGGCCAGGCCGGTGAGAACGTCGGTCTGCTCCTCCGTGGCATCAAGCGCGAGGACGTCGAGCGCGGCCAGGTCATCATCAAGCCGGGCTCGGTCACGCCGCACACCTCGTTCGAGGCCCAGGCGTACATCCTGTCGAAGGACGAGGGTGGCCGTCACACCCCCTTCTTCAACAACTACCGCCCGCAGTTCTACTTCCGTACCACGGACGTGACCGGCGTCGTGACCCTCCCCGAGGGCACCGAGATGGTCATGCCGGGCGACAACACCGTCATGAGCGTCGAGCTGATCCAGCCCGTCGCCATGGAGGAGGGCCTGAAGTTCGCCATCCGTGAGGGTGGCCGGACCGTGGGCGCCGGCCAGGTCACCAAGATCAACAAGTAATTGCCGATCTTGGTCCGGCCGGGCGCGATCGGATCGGAGACGATCCGGTCCGACGCGATCCGGTCCGACCTGGTGGCTCCTCGGAGCCGCTGACGGAAAACACGGGAAGGGCCCGTACGACTTCGGTCGTACGGGCCCTTTTCGTCGTGGCGCGGCTCGTCGTGGCGCGGTGCGGTTGCCGGAGCGGCTTCGGGGGCGGGGGCGCGGGCCGGGTGTTGTGTCCGTTGTTGCGTTCAGGGCCCCCGGCGACCCACCAGGGCGAGGATGGTCTGGACCAAGAATCCTCACGAGCCTCTGGCTTTCCCAGCGGCTTTCCGGCTCACCTACCGCGCCATCAGGCCAACTCGACGCCGACGTATGCCGCGAAAAGCGATCGCCCCGGACGGGCCGGGTCCGGCAAGCTGACGGCCATGGTCGACCGACTCTTCTCCGATGCCCGGCTCGCGGCCCTGTACGACCTCCACGCTCCCTGGGACGACCGCGACGACTTCGCGTTCTACCTGCCGCTGGTCATGTCCGCGCGGTCGGTGCTGGACGTGGGATGCGGAACGGGCGCGCTGCTGCGCAGGGCCCGCGAGGACGGCCACACCGGCCGGCTGTGCGGGCTGGACCCGGCCGAGGGAATGCTGACGGTGGCGCGGGAGCACCCCGACGTCGAATGGCTCCTCGGCGATCTGACCACGGCACCGGCCTGGGACCGTGAGTTCGACCTGGTGGTGATGACGGGCCACGCGTTCCAGGTGCTCCTCGGCGACGACGAACTGCGCGTCGCGCTGTCGGCGATCGCGGCGGCGCTGAGCGATCAGGGTGCCTTCGTCTTCGAGACGCGCAACCCGCTCGCTCGGGAGTGGGAGGACTGGCACGTGCGCTATTCGGGCCGGGTGGTGGACGCGGACGGCGCGGTGGTGGACGGCAGGTGCGAGGTTCTCCGGCCGGTGGAGGGCGAGTACGTCTCGTTCACGCACACCTACGCCTGCCCGGCCTGGGACGGTCCGCTGCGCAGCGACAGCACGCTGCGGTTCCTCGGCCCGGAGGCGCTGTCGGGGTTCCTGGCGGAGGCGGGGCTGGCGGTGGCGGAGCAGTACGGGGACTGGAACCGCGGCCCGCTGACCGCCGACAGCCCGGAGATCATCACCACGGCCCGCCGCGCCTGACCAGGTCCGGTGAACCGGGTGCGCGGTACGGCGCACGGCAGGTCGTCACCGCCGAGGTCGTCCACACCGAAGCGATCGTGCCGTGCGACGGGACGCCCCGCGCCCGTCTGGTGGCCTGGGCGACGGGCGACTGGCGCTGAGGCCCGGACCATCGGGCCGCGCCGACTGGGCGCCGGGACCCGCCCCCGGGCGCCGGCCCGGGGGCCAGGGCACAGTGGTCCGGGCGCTGGAACCCGCGGGCGGTCAACGACCTGCGCGGTGCGCCGAGGATCAGTACGTGGGCGCCGGCGCCTTCGGTACCGACCGTCACAGGGCCACGTCAAAACGCGCCCGCCCCTGAAGGGGCGGGCGCACGCGCGGTCCACGCCGGCCGGCTGGGCGGCCGCGTGCCGCGGGCGGCAGGACGGCGGCCTACTCGATGATCCGCACCGCGCCGGACGGGCAAAGGGTGCCGGCCTCGCGCGCCGTGGAACGGGCCTCCTCGTCCCCCGGCTCGGCGACCAGGAGGGTCACCACTCCGGCCTCGTCCTGGTCGAACACCCGCGGCGCCGTGAGCGCGCACATTCCGGCGCCCACGCACACCTCCTGGTTCACCGTCACCCGCACGATCGCTGCTCCTTCCGCCGTTGTTCCTTCCGTCCCGTCGGCTCGCCCGCTCACCACGTCACCGGAAGCTCGTCGACACCCTGGATCGTCGTTCCCGGCCGCAGCGTGAGCTGATCGACCGGGACCGCCAGCCGCAGGGTCGGCAGCCGGTCGAACAGTGCCGTGAGCATGATCTCCAGCTCCAGGCGGGCCAGGTTCTGGCCGAGGCACTGGTGCACCCCGTAACCGAACGAGAGATGGTGCCGCGCGTCGCGCCGCACGTCGAAGGCGTCCGGGTGCTCGAAGGCCGCGCCGTCTCGGTTGGCGATCGAGCCGTTGATGAACACCCCCTCTCCCGCGCGGACGGTCTGCCCGTCGACCTCGATGTCCGCCGTGGCGACGCGGGCGCCGGCCACGTCGGCGATCGCCAGATAGCGCAGCAGCTCCTCCACCGCGCCGGGGACGAGCGAGGGGTCGGACCGCAGGGCGGCGAGCTGGTCGGGGTGGTCCAGTAACGTGATGACGCCGAGCGAGGCCATCGACGCGGTCGTCTCGTGCCCGGCGACCAGCATGAGCATCGCGGTCGACACCAGGTCCTCGCGGTCGATCGCCCCCTTCGCCAGCTGCTCGGTGATCATGGTGCCCAGCAGTCCGGGCCGGGGCTCGCGCTCCAGCTCGCGGACGAGACCGTCCAGGTAGGTCTCCAGGTCGTCCCGCGCGGCCCGCGCCTCGGCCCCCGTCGTCGACCGGAGCAGCCTGCCGCTGGCGTCCTGGAAGAACTCGTGGTCGGCGTAGGGCACCCCGAGGAGTCGGCAGATCACCAGGGACGGCACGGGCAGCGAGAACCGGCTGACGAGGTCGGCGGGTGGTCCGGCGGCGATCATCTCGTCCAGGAAGCCGTGCACGATCCGCTCGATCTCGGGCCGCATGGCCTTGATGCGGCGCACCGTGAACGCGCTGATGGTCATGCGCCGCCGGTAGCCGTGCTCGGGCGGGTCCAGGCTGATGAAGCCCGGCCGCTTCTTCGTGATTCCCTTCGCCCGTGCCGAGGTGAGTGGGAAGTCGTCCCGGGTCCGGTCGGACGACAGCCGCGGGTCGGCCAGCAGCTTCCGAGCCGTCTCGTGGTTGGTCGCCACCCAGGCCCGGCGGCCGTCGTAGAGGGTGATCCGCCGCAGCGCGTCCCCGGTCCGCCGCAGGCGCTCGTAGGACTCGGGCGGCTGGTACGGACAGGTGCGATCGCTGGGGTAAGCGGGAGCGTCCGGCGTGGGTGTCGCCACCGATTCGGTCATGGGAGCCTCGCATTCGTCGAGGTTTAAAGAACGACCAGTTCTCTAACTTGAGGCTAGGCTGGCGCCCCCGACGAACACAACGGGCACTTGGAGATTGGCCGAGAGAGCATGCCTCCACCCGACGCCGACCAGCCGGTCCGCACGACCGGCGACATGACCGCCGATCACCGAAGAGGCCCGCGCCGCCGCGGCCAGGAGCTGGAGGAGGCCATCCTGGCCGCGACGATCGAGGAGCTCGCGGAGGTCGGCTACGCCCGTCTCACCATGGAACGGGTGGCCGCCCGGGCCCGGACCGGCAAGGCCACGCTCTACCGGCGGTGGCCCGGGCTCGCCGAGCTCGTCGTCGACGCCTGCGCGATCCGCGACGCGTCCGACGCCGACCTGCCGGACACCGGTGCCCTGCGCACCGATGTCCTCGCCGCGCTGCGCCTGATCTCCGGCCAACTGGCCGGCCCGCGCGGCGACGTACTGCGCGGCCTGCTGCCGGAGTTCGTGCGCAACCCCGATTTCGCCCGTGCGATCCGCGAGAAGGTGGGCACCGCCGGCCCCGGTGCCATCAAGCAGGCGCTGCGACGCGGTGTCGACCGGGGTGAGATCGAAGCGTGGCTGCCGGAATCGCGACGCGCCACCGTCGCGGTCGACCTGCTGCGCAACCACTTCCTGCTGCACGGGGCCCCCATCGCGGACGACGTCATCACCGAAATCGTCGACGACGTCTACCTGCCGCTGCTCCTGGCCCCGCGGAGCGGCCGCGACACCGAGCGGTAGTGCGGCCTGTCGTTGGGACCGGGGCACGCGCCGGCGAAGGGGCCGCTCGGAGGCGTCGGCCGTCGCGGGTGCCGGTCGTCGCGCACCGCGGTCGTCGCGCACGGCGGTCGTCGCGCACGGCGGACCGGAGCGGGAAGGCGGAGGGGGGTCCGGCCGGCTCAGGCCAGCTTGCCCCAACTGCCGGGCCGGAAGTCGACGGCCGCCACCCTCGGCCCCAGTACCGGGTCCGCGCGGAGCCGCGCGTACTCGTCCTTGCGGCGCGGCGGGACGACCAGATATCCGCCCGGGCCCGGGTCCTCCAGCGGGATGCCCAGCTCCAGACAGGTCTCGGCGAGCCGCGCGTCGAGGCGTTTTCCGGAGCCGTCGGAGTCGGCGTAGTGCACGCGCACCGGCACGCCTTCGGCCCTCAGCCGCTCGGCGAGGCGCTTGAGCAGCGGGTAGAGCTGGGGCGGCATGACCCGGGTCTTCAGGCGGCCGTCCTTGGTCATGTAATACGTGAAGTACTTCACGAACCCGGTCAGCCACCCCGCGCAGCCGTTCTTCGGAGTCACCCTGCCGTCGGCCATCGCGTCGAAGGCGCCGCTGTTCTTGAGGATCGTCAGCATCGGCTTGCCGCCGGCACCGCTGTTGCCGCCCGGATAGACGCCGAGCAGCCGCCGCTGTGTCTCCTCGTCCGGCCGCGCCCGCGCGAACACCTCGGCGGCGTCCGTGAGCAGGGGCGTCGTGGCACGCCAAGTGGCTTGACCGGTCAGGGCGATGCCGAGCAGCCGGGCGTCCTCCTCCAGGCCGAAACCGGCCGCTCCGGCGCAGTCCCGGATCAGCCCGGCCAGGTTCTCCGGAGGCTCCAGGTAGTTGTGGGCGGCGGTGGCGGTGAGGAAACGGACCGTCTCCGCGTGCGCCCGGGCCGGCTCGAACTCCTCCTGGAGCCACCGCAGATGCGTGGCCTGCTCGTCGCCCCACAATCCCGCCCGGCCGGTGAGGAACAGGGCGTTGGCGACCAGGTAGTCGGCGTCCACGGGCAGGTGGTGCTCGCGCTCGGCGGCACGGGCGCGGCGGTAGGCGCCGGTCGCGTGCCAGTTCTCGTACCGGTGGCTGATGGCGTCCCAGAAGTAGGGGAGATGAGACGGGGGCAGGTCCCGCACGCGGGCGTCGAGGTCGGCGAAGTACTTGACCTGGCTCCGGTCCGGAACCTTGCGCTTCGAGGCCCACTCGTCGCGTACGTACGCCATGAGTTCCTCGGCCGCGCGCTCGGCCGCGGCCTGCTCTCCGGGCGGGTACGGGCGGCTGCCGCGCAGCCACGCCGGGTAGAGGTCGGGCTGTCCGGGCGTGAGCGAGAGCTGTGGTGCGGAGGAGGGCTGTGGCGCGGGGGAGGGCTGGGGTGTCGAGGAGGTCTGTGCTGCGGTGGACATCCGCCGATTCTCGACGGCGACCGCTGGCGTACGCCAGATCGGGGGCAGCACCGCAGCGCGGCTGTGACGGAACAAGGACGGACACCATGAAAAGCGGCCCGGGCCTGGAACCGCTCGGCGTCGCTCAGCGGGTCAGTCCACGGCCACGTAGCCGCCGAATGTGTCCAGCCGCGTCCTCGTCGCTCCGGCCCTCGAGAGCGCCCCCTGGGCTTCGGGGAAGGATCTGGTCCCGATGAACGCGGGTGTCGTACGTCGCGTACACCGCTCAGGAATAGCGAGGCAGCCGGTCCGTCGGGATCGTCCACTCGCCGATCGTGACCTCCTCGCCGTACACGAAGTCCTTTCGTGTCGCGTATCGGGGGCCGTCCGGGGTCGGGTGGATGTCGGACATGACGGCCCCCGTTCCGGTGCGCGGATCGAAGATCACGTACACCGGGACACCGAGAAGCGGGTAGTCACGCATCTTGCTCACCCAGTCGTTGTCCGGGTTGGAACGCGACACGATCTCCACGGCGGCGAGCAGCGCGCGGGGGTCGAAAGAGCCCTCGACTTCCATGTCGGCTTCCGCGATCACCATGACGTCCGGGTGACGCATGACCCCCTCGTGGGGGTCCTCCACGTCCGGCGTGCCCGTATGCGCGAGCAGGTCGTCCGGCATGACCTGTTCCAGCCGGCGGCTGACGCGGGCCGCCGTCAGCTCGTGCGGGCCCCCGGCGACATCAGGTCGTGAACGATTCCTTCCTTGGTGATCTCCAGCTTCCCCGGGACGCTGTCCTGTATCTGATCGACGATCTCGCGCATTACCCGGTACTGGAGGGCGTCACGTCGTGCGTGATCCGGGGCGAGCGTCATGGCCCTGACTCCTCTCTGAGTTCTCGGTCAGCGGCTGCGCTGCGGGGGCGACCTGGGAGACTGTGCTCAGCGTAACGAAACTCTCCGTGCGGAACTCTCCGTGCGGACCAGCGGCCTCCGGCGTCACGCCGAGTCCACCGCCCCGTCCGGCGCGATCGCGCCGCCCCGCGCGGCGCCCAGGATTGGCGTCGTCCCCCGTGGGGTACGCTGTCGGGCCGCGATTGGCCATGGCCAGGCGGCCTGTGGCACACTGTTCAGGTTGCTCGGTTGAGTGCCGATGCTGCGCGCCTCCCGCCGGGGGGACCGGAAGCGAGTCCCACAGTACTCGTCGCGCCAACTGCCTTGTGGGGCAGCGCTGGGGCGGACGTACGGGAATCTTCCGGGAAGCGTCAGCGGGGTGCCGGCCAGGCTCCCGGTGGGTGTTGTGCCCCCGGCCCGCGGCGGCAGTGCCGTACCCCCTCGGTTGGGAAATCCTTCGGGAAATTTCCGTGGAGGGGATGCGACACGCCCGACCGCGTGGGTCGGAGCAGTGGCGGTCCGCGAGGATCGCGCCCCAGCGGGCTCCAGAGCGTTACGAGAGACAGGACTACGAAGCAGCCATGGCGGGACAGAAGATCCGCATCCGGCTCAAGGCCTACGACCACGAGGTCATCGACTCCTCGGCGAAGAAGATCGTCGAGACGGTGACCCGCACTGGTGCGTCGGTCGCGGGCCCGGTGCCGCTGCCCACAGAGAAGAACGTGTACTGCGTCATCAAGTCGCCGCACAAGTACAAGGACTCGCGCGAGCACTTCGAGATGCGCACGCACAAGCGCCTGATCGACATCCTCGACCCGACGCCCAAGACCGTTGACTCGTTGATGCGCCTGGACCTTCCGGCCGGCGTCGACATCGAGATCAAGCTCTGAGAGGCGCGGAAGAGATGGCTAAGCAGATCAAGGGTGTCCTGGGCGAGAAGCTCGGCATGACCCAGGTCTGGGACGAGAACAACCGTGTCGTCCCGGTCACCGTGGTCAAGGCCGGTCCCTGCGTCGTGACCCAGGTCCGTACGAACGACTCCGACGGCTACGAGTCGGTCCAGATCGCCTTCGGCGAGATCGACCCGCGCAAGGTGAACAAGCCCCTGAAGGGCCACTTCGCCAAGGCCGACGTGACCCCCCGCCGCCACCTGGTGGAGCTCCGCACCTCCGACGCGTCCGAGTACACGCTCGGCCAGGAGGTCACCGCCGAGGTGTTCGAGTCCGGCGTCAAGGTCGACGTCACGGGCAAGAGCAAGGGCAAGGGCTTCGCCGGTGTCATGAAGCGTCACAACTTCAAGGGCCTCGGCGCCGGCCACGGCACCCAGCGCAAGCACCGCTCCCCCGGCTCCATCGGTGGCTGCGCCACCCCGGGCCGTGTGTTCAAGGGCCTCCGCATGGCGGGCCGCATGGGCAACGAGCGGGTCACCACCCAGAACCTGACCGTTCACGCCGTTGACGCGGAGAAGGGGCTGCTCCTGATCAAGGGCGCGGTTCCTGGTCCGAACGGCGGCCTCGTCCTGGTCCGTACCGCGGCCAAGGGGGCCTGAGGTAACGATGAGCACCATTGACATCCTTTCGCCGGCAGGCGACAAGGCCGGGACCGTCGAGCTCCCCGCGGAGATCTTCGACGCGAAGGTCAGCATCCCGCTGATCCACCAGGTCGTCGTCGCCCAGCTGGCCGCTGCCCGACAGGGCACGCACAAGACCAAGACCCGCGGCGAGGTCCGTGGCGGTGGCAAGAAGCCGTACCGCCAGAAGGGCACCGGCCGCGCCCGCCAGGGTTCGACCCGCGCGCCGCAGTTCGCCGGCGGTGGCGTTGTCCACGGCCCCGTGCCGCGTGACTACTCGCAGCGGACCCCGAAGAAGATGAAGGCCGCCGCCCTGCGCGGTGCCCTCACCGACCGGGCCCGCCACTCGCGCATCCACGTCGTCTCCGGCGTGGTCGAGGGCGAGATCTCCACCAAGGCCGCCAAGACCCTGTTCGGCAAGATCAGCGAGCGCAAGAACCTGCTCCTGGTCGCCGAGCGGACCGATGAGGCCGCGTGGCTGTCCGCCCGCAACCTGCCCCAGGTGCACATCCTGGCGCCGGGCCAGCTGAACACGTACGACGTGATGCGTTCCGAGGACGTGGTCTTCACCAAGGCCGCCTTCGAGTCCTTCGTGTCTGGCCCCTCCAAGGCCGCTGAGACTGAAGGGAGCGAGGCCTGATGGCTACGCGACACCCGAGCATCGCCCCGAAGGCCGCCAAGGCCGCCAAGGCCGCGCGCGCCGCGAAGGCCCGCCGCGGTCCCGGCCCGGCCGTCGAGACGCCGCTGAGCAAGACGCTGGCGGACCCGCGCGACATCCTCGTCAAGCCGGTCGTCTCGGAGAAGAGCTACGCGCTGCTCGACGAGAACAAGTACACGTTCGTCGTCGACCCGCGCGCGAACAAGACCCAGATCAAGGAGGCCGTCCAGGCGGTCTTCTCGGTCAAGGTCACCGGGGTCAACACGCTGAACCGGCAGGGCAAGCGCAAGCGCACCCGCACCGGTTTCGGCAAGCGCGCCAACACCAAGCGCGCCATCGTGACCCTCGCCGAGGGCGACCGTATCGACATCTTCGGCGGCCCGACCTCCTAACCGGAGATCGGTTCGTTCAGAAGTCCGGAATATTCCGAGGACTGAGAAATGGGTATCCGCAAGTACAAGCCGACGACTCCGGGCCGTCGTGGGTCCAGCGTCGCCGACTTTGTCGAGATCACGCGGTCCACGCCGGAGAAGTCGCTGGTCCGTCCCCTGCACAGCAAGGGCGGCCGTAACAACGCCGGTCGTGTGACCATGCGCCACCAGGGTGGCGGCCACAAGCGCGCCTACCGCGTGATCGACTTCCGTCGTCACGACAAGGACGGCGTGCCGGCCAAGGTCGCGCACATCGAGTACGACCCGAACCGCACCGCGCGCATCGCGCTCCTGCACTACGCGGACGGCGAGAAGCGCTACATCATCGCGCCGCGCGGCCTCGGCCAGGGCGACCGGGTGGAGAACGGCCCCACGGCCGACATCAAGCCCGGCAACAACCTGGCGCTGCGCAACATCCCGGTGGGTACGACCATCCACGCCATCGAGCTGCGGCCCGGCGGCGGCGCGAAGTTCGCCCGCTCCGCGGGTGCCTCCGTGCAGCTGCTGGCGAAGGAGGGCTCCATGGCCCACCTCCGCATGCCGTCGGGTGAGATCCGCCTGGTCGACGTCCGCTGCCGCGCCACCATCGGCGAGGTCGGCAACGCCGAGCAGTCGAACATCAACTGGGGCAAGGCCGGCCGCATGCGGTGGAAGGGCGTCCGCCCCTCCGTCCGCGGTGTCGCCATGAACCCGGTCGACCACCCGCACGGTGGTGGTGAGGGCAAGACCTCCGGTGGTCGCCACCCGGTCTCGCCCTGGGGTCAGAAGGAGGGTCGTACGCGTTCTCCCAAGAAGGCGAGCAACAAGTACATCGTCCGCCGCCGCAAGACGAACAAGAAGCGCTAGGAGCGGGTTCAGATGCCGCGCAGTCTCAAGAAGGGGCCCTTCGTCGACGACCACCTGATCAAGAAGGTGGATGTCCAGAACGAAGCCGGCACCAAGAACGTCATCAAGACCTGGTCCCGTCGCTCGATGATCGTCCCGGCCATGCTGGGCCACACGATCGCGGTGCACAACGGCAAGATCCATGTCCCGGTGTTCATCACCGAGTCCATGGTCGGCCACAAGCTCGGCGAGTTCTCGCCGACTCGCACCTTCCGCGGCCACGTCAAGGACGACCGGAAGTCGAAGCGCCGCTAAGCGGGGTGGAAACGACTATGACTCACACCGAAGGGACAACCATGGAAGCCAGGGCCCAGGCGCGGTACATCCGCGTCACGCCCATGAAGGCCCGCCGCGTGGTGGACCTCATCCGTGGCATGGACGCCACGGAGGCTCAGGCGGTCCTGCGTTTCGCCCCGCAGGCCGCGAGCGTGCCCGTCGGCAAGGTGCTGGACAGCGCCATCGCCAACGCCGCGCACAACTACGACCACACGGACGCCTCTTCGCTGGTCATCAGCGAGGCGTACGTGGACGAGGGCCCGACCCTGAAGCGGTTCCGGCCGCGCGCCCAGGGCCGTGCCTACCGGATCCGTAAGCGGACCAGCCACATCACCGTGGTCGTCAGCAGCAAGGAAGGAACCCGGTAATGGGCCAGAAGGTTAACCCGCACGGGTTCCGGCTCGGTGTCACCACGGACTTCAAGTCCCGCTGGTACGCCGACAAGCTGTACAAGGACTACGTCAAGGAAGACGTCGCCATTCGTCGCATGATGACGAAGGGCATGGAGCGGGCCGGCATCTCCAAGGTGGAGATCGAGCGCACCCGCGACCGCGTCCGCGTGGACATCCACACCGCGCGTCCGGGCATCGTCATCGGCCGCCGCGGCGCCGAGGCCGACCGCATCCGCGGCGAGCTGGAGAAGCTCACCGGCAAGCAGGTCCAGCTGAACATCCTCGAGGTCAAGAACCCCGAGGTGGACGCCCAGCTGGTGGCCCAGGCCGTCGCCGAGCAGCTGTCCTCCCGCGTCTCCTTCCGTCGCGCCATGCGCAAGAGCATGCAGTCGACGATGAAGGCCGGCGCCAAGGGCATCAAGATCCAGTGCGGTGGCCGTCTCGGCGGCGCCGAGATGTCCCGCTCGGAGTTCTACCGCGAGGGCCGCGTGCCCCTGCACACGCTCCGCGCGAACGTCGACTACGGCTTCTTCGAGGCCAAGACGACCTTCGGCCGCATCGGCGTGAAGGTCTGGATCTACAAGGGCGACGTCAAGAACATCGCCGAGGTGCGTGCCGAGAACGCCGCGGCCCGCGCCGGCAACCGTCCGGCCCGTGGCGGCGGCAGCGACCGTCCCGCCGGCCGCGGTGGCCGTGGTGGCGAGCGTGGCCGCGGCCGCAAGCCGCAGCAGAGCCAGCAGACCGAGGCCCCCAAGGCCGAGGCCACCGCTGCTCCGGCCGCCGAGGCGACGTCCTCTTCTACCGGCGGAACGGAGGCCTGACCGACATGCTGATCCCCCGTAGGGTCAAGCACCGCAAGCAGCACCACCCGAAGCGGACCGGTATGTCCAAGGGTGGTACGCAGGTTTCGTTCGGCGAGTACGGCATCCAGGCGCTGACCCCGGCGTACGTGACGAACCGCCAGATCGAGGCCGCGCGTATCGCGATGACCCGTCACATCAAGCGTGGCGGCAAGGTCTGGATCAACATCTACCCGGACCGTCCGCTCACCAAGAAGCCCGCCGAGACCCGCATGGGTTCCGGTAAGGGTTCCCCCGAGTGGTGGATCGCGAACGTCAAGCCCGGCCGGGTGATGTTCGAGCTGTCCTACCCGAACGAGAAGATTGCGCGTGAGGCGCTTACCCGCGCTGCTCACAAGCTTCCGATGAAGTGCCGGATCGTTCGGCGCGAGGCAGGTGAGTCGTGATGGCGGCCGTGACCAAGGCGTCCGAACTCCGCGAGCTGGGCAACGAGGAGCTTGTCGCCAAGCTCCGCGAGGCCAAGGAAGAGCTGTTCAACCTCCGCTTCCAGGCGGCGACCGGCCAGCTCGAGAACCACGGTCGGCTGAAGGCCGTCCGGAAGGACATCGCGCGGATCTACACCCTGATGCGTGAGCGCGAGCTGGGCATCGAGACGGTGGAGAGCGCCTGATGAGCGAGAGCAACGTGACTGAGACCACGAAGACTGACCGCGGCTTCCGCAAGACCCGTGAGGGCCTGGTCGTCAGCGACAAGATGGACAAGACCGTCGTCGTCGCCGTCGAGGACCGCGTCAAGCACGCGCTGTACGGCAAGGTCATCCGCCGTACGAACAAGCTCAAGGCGCACGACGAGCAGAACGCCGCCGGCGTCGGCGACCGCGTCCTCCTGATGGAGACCCGGCCGCTGTCCGCCACCAAGCGGTGGCGCATCGTCGAGATCCTCGAGAAGGCCAAGTAACCCCCCTGCCGGTCTGCCAACGGGGCACCGACCGGCATCAGTTCCGCCAGGCTCGGTGGGGGCCCGCGAGTCACTAGCTCCGCTAGTCGACTCCCGGACCCCCGCCGGGAACCGGCAGACGATCAGGAGATAGACGTGATCCAGCAGGAGTCGCGACTGCGCGTCGCCGACAACACGGGTGCGAAGGAAATTCTCACCATCCGTGTTCTCGGTGGCTCGGGTCGCCGCTACGCGGGTATCGGTGACGTCATCGTCGCCACCGTGAAGGACGCGATCCCCGGTGGCAACGTGAAGAAGGGTGACGTCGTCAAGGCCGTCATCGTTCGCACCGTCAAGGAGCGCCGCCGTCCGGACGGCTCGTACATCCGCTTCGACGAGAACGCCGCCGTCATTCTGAAGAACGACGGCGACCCTCGCGGCACCCGTATCTTCGGCCCGGTGGGCCGTGAGCTGCGCGAGAAGAAGTTCATGAAGATCATCTCGCTCGCGCCGGAGGTGCTGTAAGCATGAAGATCAAGAAGGGCGACCTGGTCCAGGTCATCACCGGTAAGGACAAGGGCAAGCAGGGCAAGGTCATCGTGGCCTACCCGGCCAAGGACCGTGTCCTCGTCGAGGGTGTCAACCGGGTCAAGAAGCACACGAAGGCCGGTCAGACGGCTCGCGGCTCGCAGACGGGCGGCATCGTGACCACCGAGGCCCCGATCCACGTCAGCAACGTGTCGCTGGTCGTGGAGAAGGACGGCAAGAAGGTCGTCACGCGCGTCGGCTACCGTTTCGACGACGAGGGCAACAAGATCCGCGTTGCCAAGCGGACCGGTGAGGACATCTGATGACTGCCACCACCAACGCGCCGCGGCTCAAGCTGCGCTACCGCGAGGAGATCGCGGGCAAGCTGCGTGACGAGTTCAAGTACGAGAACGTCATGCAGACCCCCGGCCTCGTCAAGATCGTGGTCAACATGGGTGTGGGCGACGCCGCCCGCGACTCGAAGCTGATCGAGGGTGCCATCAAGGACCTCACCCAGATCACCGGCCAGAAGCCGTCCGTCACCAAGGCCCGGAAGTCCATCGCGCAGTTCAAGCTGCGCGAGGGGCAGCCGATCGGCTGCCACGTCACCCTCCGCGGTGACCGCATGTGGGAGTTCCTGGACCGTACGCTGTCGCTCGCGCTGCCGCGTATCCGTGACTTCCGCGGCCTGTCCCCGAAGCAGTTCGACGGCCGTGGCAACTACACGTTCGGTCTCACGGAGCAGGTCATGTTCCACGAGATCGACCAGGACAAGATCGACCGGGTCCGGGGCATGGACATCACCGTGGTCACCACGGCGACCAACGACGACGAGGGTCGTGCCCTCCTTCGTCACCTCGGCTTCCCGTTCAAGGAGAACTGACCGTGGCGAAGAAGGCTCTGATCGCTAAGGCCGCCCGCAAGCCGAAGTTCGGTGTGCGCGGTTACACCCGCTGCCAGCGCTGCGGCCGGCCCCACTCCGTCTACCGCAAGTTCGGCCTGTGCCGCGTGTGCCTCCGCGAGATGGCGCACCGTGGTGAGCTGCCGGGCGTGACCAAGAGCTCCTGGTAATTCCCGTTCCCACGGGAATCACCGGACGCTCTCGGTAAGCAATTCCGGGTTGGCGGAAGCCCACCTCCCCATGGCTTAGGCTTGGGGGGTTGGGCGCCCGCCGCCCGTGACGACTTACTACGCCGTAGGTCCCCGCGCCGCACCCGTCCCGACCTGATTCGGGGAGAAGGACGGCGCATACAGGAAACCCCGGCGAGAGAGGCCGAAGGCCAATTCATGACCATGACTGATCCCATCGCAGACATGCTCACGCGTCTGCGCAACGCGAACTCGGCGTACCACGACGAGGTCGTGATGCCGCACAGCAAGATCAAGTCGCACATCGCGGAGATCCTCCAGCAGGAGGGCTTCATCACCGGCTGGAAGGTCGAGGACGCCGAGGTCGGCAAGAACCTCACCCTCGAGCTGAAGTTCGGCCCGAACCGCGAGCGCTCGATCGCCGGCATCAAGCGCATCTCGAAGCCGGGTCTGCGCGTGTACGCGAAGTCCACCAACCTGCCGAAGGTCCTCGGCGGCCTGGGCGTGGCGATCATCTCCACGTCCCACGGTCTCCTGACCGGCCAGCAGGCTCAGAAGAAGGGCGTAGGTGGGGAAGTCCTCGCCTACGTCTGGTAGTCGGGAACGGAGGAAAAGCTCATGTCGCGAATCGGCAAGCTCCCCATCCAGGTTCCCGCTGGTGTGGACGTCACCATCGACGGCCGCACGGTCGCGGTGAAGGGCCCCAAGGGTTCCCTCTCGCACACCGTCGCCGCGCCGATCGAGGTCTCCAAGGACGAGGACGGCCTGCTCAAGGTCTCCCGCCCGAACGACGAGCGTCAGAACAAGGCCCTGCACGGCCTGTCCCGCACGCTGGTGGCGAACATGATCACCGGCGTGACCACGGGATACACGAAGGCACTCGAGATCAGCGGTGTCGGTTACCGCGTCCAGGCCAAGGGCTCCAACCTGGAGTTCTCCCTGGGCTACAGCCACCCGATCCTGGTCGAGGCCCCCGAGGGCATCTCCTTCAAGGTCGAGTCGCCCACGAAGTTCTCGGTCGAGGGCATCGACAAGCAGAAGGTCGGCGAGGTCGCCGCGAACATCCGCAAGCTGCGGAAGCCCGACCCGTACAAGGCCAAGGGTGTCAAGTACGCCGGCGAGGTCATCCGCCGCAAGGTCGGAAAGGCGGGTAAGTAAGCCATGGCATACGGTGTGAAGATTGCCAAGGGCAAGGCCTACAAGGCCGCTGCCATCAAGCGCCGTCACATCCGCGTCCGCAAGAAGGTCTCGGGTACGCCGGAGCGGCCTCGTCTGGTCGTGACGCGCTCGAACCGCCACATGGTCGCCCAGGTCATCGACGACATCGCGGGCCACACGCTCGCGTCGGCGTCCACCCTGGACACCTCGATCCGCGGTGGCGAGGGCGACAAGAGCGCCCAGGCCAAGCAGGTCGGCTCCCTGGTCGCCGAGCGTGCCAAGGCGGCGGGCGTCGAGGCCGTCGTGTTCGACCGCGGTGGTAACCAGTACGCAGGGCGGATTGCCGCTCTGGCTGACGCCGCCCGCGAAGCCGGGCTGAAGTTCTAGTCCCGGCTCCCACGCACAGCGGACGTAACAGAGAGAGGTAAATCCAATGGCTGGACCCCAGCGCCGCGGCAGCGGCGCCGGTGGCGGCGAGCGGCGGGACCGGAAGGGTCGCGACGGTGGCGCTGCCGCCGAGAAGACCGCTTACGTCGAGCGCGTCGTCGCGATCAACCGCGTCGCCAAGGTCGTGAAGGGTGGTCGTCGCTTCAGCTTCACCGCGCTGGTCGTGGTGGGCGACGGTGACGGCACCGTGGGTGTCGGGTACGGCAAGGCGAAGGAGGTGCCGGCCGCCATCGCCAAGGGCGTTGAGGAGGCCAAGAAGCACTTCTTCAAGGTGCCGCGTATCCAGGGCACCATCCCGCACCCGATCCAGGGCGAGAAGGCCGCGGGCGTCGTCCTGCTCAAGCCGGCTTCCCCCGGTACCGGCGTCATCGCCGGTGGCCCGGTGCGTGCCGTGCTCGAGTGCGCGGGCGTGCACGACATCCTGTCGAAGTCGCTCGGCTCGGACAACGCGATCAACATCGTGCACGCGACGGTCGAGGCCCTCCGGGGTCTCCAGCGTCCCGAGGAGATCGCGGCCCGCCGCGGTCTGCCGCTGGAGGACGTGGCCCCCGCGGCACTGCTCCGTGCGCGTGCGGGAGCGGGTGCGTAATGGCCCGCCTCAAGATCACGCAGACGAAGTCGTACATCGGCAGCAAGCAGAACCACCGCGACACCCTGCGGACGCTCGGCCTGAAGAGGGTCGACGACGTGGTTGTCAAGGAGGACCGCCCCGAGTTCCGCGGCATGGTGCACACCGTCCGCCACCTCGTGACGGTTGAGGAGGTCGACTGACATGGCGGAGAGCAAGCCGCTGCGCGTCCACAACCTCCGTCCTGCCCCGGGCGCCAAGACCGCCAAGACCCGTGTCGGTCGTGGTGAGGCGTCCAAGGGTAAGACCGCAGGTCGTGGCACTAAGGGCACCAAGGCCCGTTACCAGGTTCCGGAGCGCTTCGAGGGTGGGCAGATGCCCCTCCACATGCGGCTCCCGAAGCTCAAGGGCTTCAAGAACCCGTTCCGCACCGAGTACCAGGTGGTGAACCTGGACAAGCTCGCGAGCCTCTACCCCGAAGGGGGCGAGGTCACGGTGGCCGACCTGGTCGCCAAGGGCGCGGTGCGCAAGAACAGCCTCGTCAAGGTCCTGGGCCAGGGCGAGATCTCCGTCGCGGTGCAGGTGTCGGTCGACGCCGTGTCCGGCTCCGCCAAGGAGAAGATCACCGCCGCCGGCGGTACCGTCACCGAGCTCGTCTGAGACAACTCGATGGCTTGAACATCCGACCGGGGATGCCTCTCAATCGGGGCATCCCCGGTTGGTCGTTCCTAGGGGGGCACTGTCGCCGGTAAGGTGGCGTGCATTGTTGCTGTAATGAAGCCGGAGGCTCGCCTCCGGACCGGGGGTTCGCCCCCGGACCCCCGCCGCGCGGCGCGTCCGCAAGGTTTCGCCGCGCGGTTCCGCTTGTTCCGTATCCGTCGAACCTCAAGACCGTCACCTCTGACGCGACAGCGCGGGGGTCGCAGGAGGCACCGTGCTCACCGCGTTCGCCCGGGCGTTCAAGACGCCCGACCTGCGCAAGAAGCTGCTCTTCACGCTGGGCATCATCGTGCTCTACCGGCTCGGGGCGCATGTCCCGGTCCCCGGTGTGAGTTACGAGAACGTCCAGATCTGTGTCGACGCGGCCCAGAAGGGCAACAACAGCCTGTTCGGCCTCGTGAACATGTTCAGCGGCGGGGCGCTGCTCCAGATCACGATCTTCGCGCTCGGCATCATGCCGTACATCACCGCGAGCATCATCCTCCAGCTGCTGACCGTGGTCATCCCGCGACTGGAGGCCCTCAAGAAGGAGGGGCAGTCCGGCCAGGCCAAGATCACCCAGTACACCCGTTACCTGACGGTGGCCCTCGCGGTGCTCCAGGGCACCGGCCTGGTCGCCACCGCCCGCAGCGGCGCGCTGTTCAGTGGCTGCCCGGTGGCCTCGGAGATCGTCCCCGACCAGTCGATCTTCGTCACCGTCACCATGGTGATCACCATGACCGCGGGCACCGCGGCCGTCATGTGGCTCGGTGAGCTGATCACCGACCGCGGCATCGGCAACGGCATGTCCATCCTGATGTTCATCTCGATCGCGGCCGGCTTCCCCGGCGCCCTGTGGGCCATCAAGCAGAGCGGCACGCTCGCCAAGGGCTGGATCGAGTTCGGCACGGTCATCCTGATCGGCTTCGTCATGGTGGCGCTGGTGGTCTTCGTCGAGCAGGCCCAGCGCAGGATCCCCGTCCAGTACGCGAAGCGCATGATCGGCCGCCGCTCCTACGGCGGCACCTCGACCTACATCCCGCTCAAGGTCAACCAGGCGGGTGTGATCCCGGTCATCTTCGCGTCGTCCCTGCTCTACATCCCGGCCCTGGTCGCGCAGTTCTCCAACACGAACGCCGGCTGGAAGACCTGGATCGAGGCGCACTTCGTCAAGGGCGATCACCCGTACTACATCGCCTCGTACTTCCTCCTGATCGTTTTCTTCGCGTTCTTCTACGTGGCCATCTCGTTCAACCCCGAAGAAGTCGCGGACAACATGAAGAAGTATGGTGGCTTCATCCCGGGTATCCGGGCAGGTCGGCCGACCGCCGAGTACCTGAGCTACGTGCTCAACAGGATCACTTGGCCGGGCTCGCTGTACCTGGGGCTGATCGCTCTTGTCCCGACGATGGCGTTGGCGGGCTTCGGCGGTGCGAACCAGAACTTCCCGTTCGGCGGGACGAGCATCCTGATCATCGTGGGTGTGGGTCTGGAGACCGTGAAGCAGATCGAGAGCCAGCTTCAGCAGCGCAACTATGAAGGGTTCCTCCGCTGATGCGAATCGTCCTCGTCGGACCGCCCGGTGCCGGCAAGGGAACGCAGGCCGCGTACCTCGCCAAGAACCTGTCGATCCCGCACATCTCCACGGGTGACCTCTTCCGCGCCAACATCAGCCAGGGAACGCCCCTCGGCAAGCAGGCGAAGGCGTACATGGACGCCGGGAACCTGGTGCCCGACGAGGTCACCATCGCGATGGCGCAGGACCGTATGGCCCAGCCCGACGCGGAGAACGGCTTCCTCCTGGACGGCTTCCCGCGCAACGTCTCGCAGGCCGAGGCGCTGGACCGGGCGCTGGCCGCCGACGGTGTGCACCTGGACGCGGTGCTCGACCTGGAGGTCCCCGAGGACGAGGTCGTCAAGCGGATCGCGGGCCGCCGCATCTGCCGGAAGAACAGCGCGCACGTCTTCCACGAGTCGTACAGCCCGCCCAAGGAGCCGGGCGTCTGCGACGTCTGCGGCGGTGAGCTGTACCAGCGGGACGACGACTCCGAGGCGACCGTACGGACCCGGCTGGAGGTCTACCACACGCAGACCGAGCCGATCATCGACCACTACAAGGCCCAGGGCTTGGTGGTCACCATCTCCGCGCTCGGCAAGGTCACCGAGGTGACCGAGCGCGCGATGGCGGCGCTGGAGCGGGCCGGGACCGCGCAGCAGAAGTAAGGAGCCGCGGGGCCGGGGGCCCGGCGGCGCACGCGCGAAGCATCCGCGTACGAACGACTACGGCCGTGACGCCTCGACAGGCGTCACGGCCGTAGTCTTGGCCAAAGCGTGACGCCCTACCGGGGCGTCCTGGTCGCCGTAGAAGGTGGAAGGCACAGACATGGGCATGGTGGAGATCAAGACTCCCGAGCAGATCGCGAAGATGCGCGAGGCGGGACTGGTCGTCGCCGCCGTGCACGCGGCCACCGCGGAGGCCGCCGTGCCGGGCGCCACCACCAGGGACCTGGACCAGGTCGCCCGCAAGGTGCTGGCCGACCACGGCGCGAAGCCGAACTTCCTCGGCTACGGCGGCTTCCCCGCGACCATCTGCACCTCGGTCAACGAGGTCGTCGTGCACGGCATCCCGGACGACGAGACGGTGCTCAAGGACGGCGACATCATCTCCGTCGACGCCGGCGCCATCATCGACGGCTGGCACGGCGACGCGGCCTTCACCGCGTTCGTCGGCTCCGGCCACGCCCCGGAACTGGTCGAGCTGTCCCGGGTGACCGAGGAGTCGATGTGGGCCGGCATCGCGGCCATGCGGGGCGGCAACCGGCTGGTGGACGTCTCCCGTGCCATCGAGACGTACGTCCGCCGCCAGCCGCGCCCGGGCGGCGGCAAGTACGGGATCATCGAGGAGTACGGCGGCCACGGCATCGGCTCCCAGATGCACATGGACCCGCACCTGCTGAACTACGTCACCCGCAAGCGCGGCAAGGGCCCGCGCCTGGTCCCGGGCCTCTGCCTGGCCATCGAGCCCATGATCTCGCTCGGTACGGCGAAGACGAAGGTGCTGGCGGACGAGTGGACGGTCGTCACGACCGACGGCTCCTGGTCCTCGCACTGGGAGCATTCAGTGGCACTCACGGAGGAGGGCCCGCTGGTGCTCACCGCGCCGGACGGCGGCAGGGCCAGGCTGGCGGAGCTGGGCGTGACGGCGGCGCCGGACCCGCTGGCCTAGGGCGCGCCCCGCCGGCGTACCGGGCCGGGAGAGTCGTCCGCATGCCGGGAGTCGTCCGCATAAGGATCTACCGCGCTGGGCACACTTCCCTGATTCGTCTTTTCGAGTGTGCTGCCGTAGACTGACGCGTCGGTTCTGGTGTACCCGTATGTCCGTATGCGGCTGCCGGAGTCGATCAAGGTAGCCGATTCGAAGGGCGAAGCGTGGCCAAGAAGCAAGGTGCCATCGAAATTGAGGGCACCGTGATCGAGTCCCTCCCGAACGCCATGTTCAAGGTGGAGCTCCAGAACGGTCACAAGGTCCTCGCGCACATCAGCGGCAAGATGCGGATGCACTACATCCGGATCCTCCCCGATGACCGGGTCGTGGTGGAGCTCTCTCCGTACGACCTGACGCGTGGCCGGATCGTCTACCGATACAAGTAGATCTTGCCGACGTCCCCTCGCGGGGGGCGTCCGCACTGACCCGGAGAACCTCAATCCCATGAAGGTCAAGCCGAGCGTCAAGAAGATCTGCGACAAGTGCAAGGTGATCCGCCGCCACGGCCGGGTCATGGTCATCTGCGACAACCTGCGCCACAAGCAGCGCCAGGGCTGACGCACGTACCGCCTGCCTTCAGCAGAACTTCGCGCGACGCGAGCAACATCGTAAATACGCAGTGTCCGACAGCCGTACACCGGCGGTCGACACCTCCGGCGGAGGCCGGAGACCCGGGCCACCGGTCCCGTCCCGTTCACGCTTCGGGCGCCCGGCACGGTCCCCGGGACAGAGACTGCGGAAGACCTCCGAATCAATCCCAGGAGCCATGAATGGCACGCCTCGCAGGCGTTGACCTCCCGCGCGACAAGCGCGTCGAGGTCGCCCTCACCTACGTCTTCGGTATCGGGCGCACCCGGTCCAAGGAGACCCTCGCCGCCACCGGCGTGAACCCGAACACCCGGGTCCGCGACCTCGCCGAGGAAGACCTCGTCAAGATCCGCGAGTACGTGGACGCGAACCTCAAGACCGAGGGTGACCTCCGTCGCGAGATCGCCGCCGACATCCGCCGCAAGGTCGAGATCGGCTGCTACCAGGGTCTGCGTCACCGCCGCGGCCTGCCGGTGCACGGTCAGCGCACCAGCACGAACGCCCGTACCCGCAAGGGTCCGCGTCGCGCCATCGCCGGTAAGAAGAAGCCGGGCAAGAAGTAGTCCTCAGCGACACGCCACCAGCGGTCTTCGCTGTAGGACCGACCACCTCCACGCAGGAGTAAAGACATGCCTCCTAAGGGCCGTCAGGGCGCAGCCAAGAAGGTGCGCCGCAAGGAAAAGAAGAACGTCGCTCACGGGCACGCCCACATCAAGAGCACGTTCAACAACACGATCGTCTCGATCACCGACCCCACGGGCAACGTGATCTCCTGGGCCTCGGCCGGCCACGTCGGCTTCAAGGGCTCGCGCAAGTCCACCCCCTTCGCCGCGCAGATGGCCGCCGAGTCGGCCGCCCGCCGCGCGCAGGAGCACGGCATGCGCAAGGTCGACGTCTTCGTCAAGGGTCCCGGCTCCGGCCGTGAGACCGCGATCCGCTCGCTCCAGGCCACCGGCCTGGAGGTGGGCTCGATCCAGGACGTCACCCCCACCCCGCACAACGGGTGCCGGCCGCCGAAGCGCCGCCGCGTCTGACGTCCGGCCCGCTTCGGCGGGGTGTCCGGCTGGGGGTGTGGGGGTCGTCCCCCACATGACCGCAGTACGGGTGCCGGCCGCCGAAGCGCCGCCGCGTCCGACTCCGCCGCCCCCTTCCTGGCCGGAGGGGAACGGCTCGCGGGCGGCTCGGCGCTTCGGTGCCGTGCCGCCCGTACCCTTGTTTCCGTTGGCATCAAATAGCGGGTGCCAAGACTGGAGGACCGCACCATGCTTATCGCTCAGCGTCCGTCGTTGACCGAAGAGGTCGTCGACGAATACCGCTCCCGGTTCGTGATCGAGCCGCTGGAGCCCGGCTTCGGCTACACGCTCGGCAACTCTCTCCGCCGTACGCTCCTCTCCTCGATCCCCGGTGCCGCCGTCACCAGCATCCGGATCGACGGGGTCCTGCACGAGTTCACCACCGTGCCGGGCGTCAAGGAGGACGTCACCGACCTGATCCTCAACATCAAGCAGCTGGTCGTCTCCTCGGAGCACGACGAGCCGGTCGTGATGTACCTGCGCAAGCAGGGCCCGGGTCTGGTCACCGCCGCCGACATCGCCCCGCCGGCCGGCGTCGAGGTCCACAACCCGGACCTCGTCCTCGCCACCCTGAACGGCAAGGGCAAGCTGGAGATGGAGCTGACCGTCGAGCGCGGTCGCGGCTATGTCTCCGCCGTCCAGAACAAGCAGGTGGGCCAGGAGATCGGCCGTATCCCGGTCGACTCCATCTACTCCCCGGTGCTCAAGGTCACGTACAAGGTCGAGGCGACCCGTGTCGAGCAGCGCACCGACTTCGACAAGCTGATCGTCGACGTCGAGACCAAGCAGGCCATGCGGCCGCGCGACGCCATGGCGTCCGCGGGCAAGACGCTGGTCGAGCTGTTCGGTCTGGCGCGCGAGCTCAACATCGACGCCGAGGGCATCGACATGGGCCCGTCGCCGACGGACGCCGCGCTCGCCGCCGACCTGGCGCTGCCGATCGAGGAGCTGGAGCTCACGGTCCGCTCGTACAACTGCCTCAAGCGCGAGGGCATCCACTCCGTGGGTGAGCTGGTGGCGCGTTCCGAGGCCGACCTGCTCGACATCCGCAACTTCGGTGCGAAGTCGATCGACGAGGTCAAGGCGAAGCTGGCCGGCATGGGCCTGGCGCTCAAGGACAGCCCGCCCGGATTCGACCCCACGGCCGCGGCGGACGCGTTCGGCGCGGACGACGACGCGGACGCGGGCTTCGTGGAGACCGAGCAGTACTGAAACACCTCCGGAGCGTCAGCTCCGGGTTCCGTCGGGTAATCGCCCGTCCGGGAACTGACACCGGTACCTGATACGGCCGGTGCAGATACGAAGGAGTCACACCCATGCCGAAGCCCACCAAGGGTGCCCGTCTGGGCGGCGGCGCCGCGCACGAGAAGCTGCTCCTCGCGAACCTCGCGAAGGCGCTCTTCGAGCACGGTCGCATCACCACGACCGAGGCGAAGGCCCGCCGCCTGCGCCCCGTCGCGGAGCGCTTCATCACCAAGGCGAAGAAGGGCGACATCCACAACCGTCGCCAGGTGCTGCGGTCGATCACGGACAAGAGCGTCGTGCACACGCTCTTCACCGAGATCGCTCCGCGCTACGAGAACCGCCCCGGTGGTTACACGCGCATCACCAAGATCGGCAACCGTCGCGGCGACAACGCCCCGATGGCGGTCATCGAGCTGGTCGAGGCCCTGACCGTGGCCCAGCAGGCCACCGGTGAGGCCGAGGCCGCGACGAAGCGCGCGGTCAAGGAAGACGCCCTCAAGAAGGACGAGGCTCCGGCCGAGACCGTCGAGGACGCCGCTCCGGCCGAGGCGAAGGCCGACGCCGAGGACGCCAAGGACGCGGCCGGGTCCAAGGACGCCTGAGCGTTCCAGGACGCCTGACCGGTATCGAACCGACGGCTGACGGACGGGCCCGCTCCCTCACGGGGGCGGGCCCGTTTCGCCGTGAAAGGAGCCACGAGGTGGACGAGGTGCACGAGGTGAACGTCGGCGTTCACGGCCCGGCGGCCGGGCACGTCCGGGTGCGGCTGGACCTCGGCTACGACGGCAGGGACTTCTCCGGCTGGGCCCGGCAGACCAGCCGGCGCACGGTCCAGGGGGAGATCGAGGACGCGCTGCGTACGGTGACGCGGTCCTCGCGCCGCTACGAGCTGACCGTCGCGGGCCGCACCGACGCGGGTGTGCACGCGCGCGGCCAGGTGGCCCACGTCGACCTGCCCGAGGACGTCTGGGCCGAGCACCGCGAGAAGCTGCTGAGGCGGCTCGCGGGGCGGCTGGGCCACGACGTACGCGTCTGGCGCGTCGCCGAGGCACCGGCGGGCTTCGACGCCCGGTTCTCGGCCGTCTGGCGGCGCTACGCGTACCGGGTGGTGGACCAGCCGGGCGGGGTCGACCCGCTGCTGCGCGGCCACGTGCTCTGGCACGACTGGCCGCTGGACGTCGCGGCCATGAACGCGGCGTCGGCGGGGCTGCTCGGGGAGCACGACTTCGCGGCGTACTGCAAGAAGCGCGACGGTGCCACGACCATCCGCACGCTCCAGCGGCTGGAGTGGGAGCGGGACGCGCACGGGGTGATCACCGCGACCGTGCGGGCCGACGCCTTCTGCCACAACATGGTGCGCTCGCTGGTCGGCGCGCTGCTGTTCGTGGGGGACGGGCACCGGCCGGTGGACTGGCCGGCGAAGGTGCTGGCGGCGGGGGTGCGGGACTCGGCGGTCCACGTCGTACGGCCGCACGGGCTGACGCTGGAGGAGGTCGGCTACCCGGCGGACGACCTGCTGGCGGCGCGCAACCGGGAGGCGCGCAACAAGCGGACGCTGGGCGGCGGGCCGGGACCGGGCTGCTGCTGACCGGCCGCAGGCCCGGCCCCGGGTGGGGGCGGTACGGTCCCGCGCGTGCCTTTCGGCGTATCGGCGTATGCCGCTTCCGCGTACGGCTCCTCCGCGCGGGCCGTCGCGGCCGACGCCCCGCCCGTGGCCGCTACCGGCTCACCGGAGCCGTCGCCGCCGCGGACGCCTGCGCCTCGCCGCGGGCCACGATCTGACGGAACGTGAACTCGGCGAGGTCGTCACCGGCCGTGAAGACCGGCTTGTCCGAGGTCGTGACGTTCCTGCCGCTGGTCCAGCCGGCCACCGTGAAGTACACGTACCGGCCGTAGGAGTTGGTGGTCCTGCGGCAGACCGAGGGCGCCCGGCAGAAGGTCGGCACGCCCTCGCCGGACAGGGAGGCGATGCCGCCGTTCGCCTGGTCCTTGGCCTTCAGCGCCTGCGCCTCCTGGGGGAAGAGCGCGACTCCGACGGTGACGGCGACCCCGTCCTTGCTGTACGTGGCGCGTATGACCTCGTCGCAGCTGTTGGCGGCGAGGATGGAGCCGAGCGAACCCTGGGCGGCCGCCGCGCAGTTGGTGGTGGTCGTCGTCGGGCCCTTGTCGTAGGCGCGCCCGCCCATGGTGAGCTTCCGGCCGGGGTAGAGCGTGTGGGCACCGATCGGGGCCCTGTCCTTGTCCGCGCTGGAGACGAAGTCCTTCGGGTTCGGCGGGGGAAGCGGGTCGGCGGAGGGGAAGGCGGGCCCGGAGGCGCCGCTCTCGTCGGGCAGTACCTCGCCCGCCGTGGGCAGTTCGCCGCCGTTCGCGCCGGTGGCCCGGTTCTTGCCGCCCTCGTTCGTGGACACCACGGCGGTGGCCACGATCGCGGCGACGGTGACGGTCGCGAGCGCGCCGCCGCCGATCAGCATCCAGCGCTTGCGGCGGGTGCGTTGCGCGGTGGCGTCGGCCATCGCGGCCCAGTCCGGGGTGTTGTGCGCATCGCGCGGTTCGTAGGTGTCGCGCGAGGTGAACGGGTCCTGGCCGTAAGGATCCTGCTGCCCGTAGGAAGGATCCCGCTGCCCGTAGGAAGTCTGCCGGCCGTAGGGGCCCGGTCCGTACGGGTCATCTCCTGGAGAACCGGGGCCGCCCCAGGAGGGCCCCCCTTGCCCAAAGCTCATGCCGCGCAGTTTAAGGCCGCCGGGGCGTGCCCCGCGCCCCA
The DNA here is from genome assembly GCF_052983195.1 of Streptomyces hebeiensis. NCBI lineage: Bacteria > Bacillati > Actinomycetota > Actinomycetes > Kitasatosporales > Streptomycetaceae > Streptomyces > Streptomyces hebeiensis. Next base: position 3,039,733 of record NZ_CM129812.1, on the reverse strand, counting down.
TGGGAGAGGAAACCGGTTGGGCGCCACGGCCCTGTCGCCCCCACAATGCGGGCATGGGACATGTGGAGGCCGCGCACCTGGAGTACTACCTGCCCGACGGGAGGGTGCTGCTCGCCGATGCCTCGTTCCGGGTCGGAGAGGGCTCCGTCGTCGCGCTCGTCGGGGCCAACGGCGCGGGCAAGACGACATTGCTGCGGCTGATCGCGGGGGAGTTGCGCCCGCACGGCGGCACGGTCACGGTCAGCGGCGGGCTCGGGGTGATGCCCCAGTTCGTGGGGTCGGTACGGGACGAGCGCACGGTCCGCGACCTGCTGGTCTCCGTCGCACAGCCGCGACTGCGCGAGGCCGCGGCCGCCGTGGACGAGGCCGAGCACGCGATCATGACGGTCGACGACGAGGCCGCGCAGATGGCGTACGCGCAGGCGCTCAGCGACTGGGCCGAGGCGCGCGGCTACGAGGCCGAGACGCTCTGGGACATGTGCACGACGGCGGCGCTCGGCGTCCCGTACGAGAAGGCCCAGTGGCGCCAGGTGCGCACGCTGAGCGGCGGTGAGCAGAAGCGGCTGGTGCTGGAGGCGCTGCTGCGCGGGCCGGACGAGGTGCTGCTGCTGGACGAGCCGGACAACTATCTGGACGTCCCCGGCAAGCGGTGGCTGGAGGAGCGGCTGCGCCAGACCCGTAAGACGGTCCTGTTCATCTCGCACGACCGGGAGCTGCTGGCCGGCGCCGCCGAGAAGATCGTCAGCGTGGAGCCGGGCCCCGCCGGATCGGACGTGTGGGTGCACGGTGGCGGGTTCCGTACGTACCACGAGGCGCGCCGGGAGCGGTTCGCCCGGTTCGAGGAGCTGAAGCGGCGCTGGGAGGAGAAGCACGCGCAGCTCAAGCGGCTGGTGCTGGACCTGCGGCAGGCGGCCTCGGTCAGCCACGAGATGGCGTCGCGGTACGCGGCGGCGCAGACCCGGCTGCGCAAGTTCGAGGAGGCGGGCCCGCCGCCGGAGCCGCCGCGCGAGCAGGAGATCACCATGCGGCTGCGCGGTGGCCGTACCGGCGTACGGGCCGTGACCTGCGTGGATCTGGAGCTGACCGGCCTGATGAAGCCGTTCTCGCTGGAGATCTTCTACGGCGAGCGGGTGGCGGTGCTGGGCTCGAACGGCTCGGGGAAGTCGCACTTCCTGCGGCTGCTGGCGGGGGAGGACGTCGCCCATACCGGGGCGTGGAAGCTGGGCGCGCGGGTGGTACCCGGACACTTCGCGCAGACGCACGCCCACCCGGAACTGCTGGGCCGGGCGCTGGTGGACATCCTCTGGACCGAGCACGCCCGGGACCGGGGCGCCGCGATGAGCGCGCTGCGCCGGTACGAGCTGGCGGGCCAGGGCGACCAGCGCTTCGACAAGCTGTCGGGCGGGCAGCAGGCCCGGTTCCAGATCCTGCTGCTGGAGCTGGCGGGCACGACGGCGCTGCTGCTGGACGAGCCGACGGACAACCTGGACCTGGAGTCGGCGGAGGCGTTGCAGGACGGCCTGGAGGCGTACGAGGGGACGGTCCTCGCGGTGACGCACGACCGCTGGTTCGCTCGTTCGTTCGACCGGTATCTGGTGTTCGGCTCGGACGGGGTGGTCCGGGAGGCGACGGAGCCGGTGTGGGACGAGCGGAGGGTGGTGCGCGAGCGGTAGGAGGCGTCGGGCTCGTAACCGTTCGTAATCGCGTGTAACCTTCCGTGGCCGGAGTCGCGCCGGCGCGTGGCCGGAGTCGCGCCCGCGCGGCGGGCCCGGGCCCGCCGCCGGTTCCCGGGCCGGGGCCGTTTTGACCCGCCGACGTGCCCGACGGTATTCTGCTGGTTCGTTATGCGTATTGGCTTGGTTCGTTCTCACGCGAAGGGCCCTTACGCCGGTCCACCGGTCCGATGACCAGCGGCAGGAAACGGTTTGCGTCCCCGTACGTCTGCCAGGGCTGTTGTGATCGTTCGGGTGGCCTTGTCAGGACCCGTCCCCCGAGCCCTGCCGGGCTGGGGGGAGACCCCAATACTGAAGAAGCGAAGGCTACGACCGTGCGTACGTACAGCCCCAAGCCCGGCGATGTGACGCGCCAGTGGCACATCATCGACGCGCAGGACATCGTCCTGGGCCGTCTGGCGACCACCGCCGCAACCCTTCTCCGGGGCAAGCACAAGCCGATCTACGCGCCCCACGTCGACACCGGTGACTTCGTCGTCATCATCAACGCCGACAAGGTGCACCTGTCCGGCAACAAGCGGACCCAGAAGATGGCGTACCGCCACTCCGGTTACCCGGGTGGTCTGCGCTCCGTCCGCTACGACGAGCTGCTTGCGAAGAGCCCCGAGAAGGCCGTCGAGAAGGCCGTCAAGGGCATGCTCCCGAAGAACTCCCTGGGCCGTCAGATGCTCTCGAAGCTGAAGGTCTACGCGGGTGACCAGCACCCGCACGGCGCTCAGCAGCCGGTCCCGTTCGAGATCACCCAGGTCGCGCAGTAATCCCGGCCATCCCCTAAGACGAAAAGAAATCTGAGGAGCATCGTGGCCGAGACCACTGTTGAGACCCCCGTCGAGGGCGAAGAGAACTTCGCCGAGGTGACGACGTTCGAGTCCGAGGCGCCCGTCGAGGGCGAGTACACCTCCGAGTCCCTGGCGTCCCGCTTCGGCGACCCGCAGCCGGCCGCCGGCCTGGGCCGCCGGAAGAACGCGATCGCCCGTGTCCGGATCGTCCCGGGCACCGGCAAGTGGAAGATCAACGGTCGCACCCTTGAGGACTACTTCCCCAACAAGGTGCACCAGCAGGAAGTCAACGAGCCCTTCAAGGTGCTCGAGCTCGACAACCGCTACGACGTCATCGCCCGCATCTCCGGCGGCGGCGTCTCCGGCCAGGCCGGCGCGCTGCGCCTGGGCGTGGCCCGCGCGCTGAACGAGGCGGACGTGGACAACAACCGCCCCGCGCTGAAGAAGGCCGGCTTCCTGAGCCGCGACGACCGCGCGGTCGAGCGCAAGAAGGCCGGTCTGAAGAAGGCCCGCAAGGCGCCGCAGTACAGCAAGCGCTAAATCCACCGGGGTATTACCCACCCCGGCGGTATCGCTCGCTGGCCGTACGTACAGGCTTTACGGCCCCATGGGCCGTACGGCCCGCACGGACCGCATGGTCCGGACCACATGGTCCGCACAGGCCATATGGTCCAACGGGCCATCCGGCCTCTTACGGCACCCGTTCGCCCCGGCGGCACTCCGTGCTGCCGGGGCGTTCGTTTTCTTGGTTACTCGGGCGTATAACAGCATTAAGCGCTCAAGGGTTTTCATTTTCGGAGCATTTTCGCTCGGAGCGGTATGTGCTCCGAGCTGTTTTTCGGAGGGAGAGCTGTGGGACGACTCTTCGGTACGGACGGCGTGCGCGGCGTGGCCAACGCCGACCTGACGGCGGAGCTGGCGCTCGGGCTGTCGGTCGCGGCGGCGCATGTGCTCGCCGAGGTGGGGACGTTCGAGGGGCACCGGCCCACGGCGGTGGTCGGACGAGATCCGCGCGCCTCGGGCGAGTTCCTGGAGGCCGCGGTGGTGGCGGGGCTGGCCAGCGCGGGCGTGGACGTCCTGCGGGTCGGCGTGCTGCCCACCCCGGCCGTGGCCTACCTCACCGGCGTGCTGGGGGCGGACCTCGGGGTGATGCTCTCCGCGAGCCACAACGCCATGCCCGACAACGGGATCAAGTTCTTCGCGCGCGGCGGGCACAAACTCGCCGACGAACTGGAGGACAGGATCGAGACCCTGTACGAGCAGCACCGCACGGGCGAGCCGTGGGAGCGGCCGACCGGGGCGGGCGTGGGCCGAGTCCGTACGTACGACGAAGGTTTCGATCAGTACGTGGCACACCTGATCGGGGTGCTGCCGAACCGGCTGGACGGGCTGAAGGTCGTCCTGGACGAGGCGCACGGCGCGGCGGCCCGGGTCTCGCCGGAGGCGTTCGCGCGGGCCGGCGCCGAGGTCATCACGATCGGGGCCGAGCCGGACGGCCTGAACATCAACGACGGCTACGGCTCCACCCACCTGGACCACCTCAAGGCCGCCGTGGTCGAGCACGGCGCGGACTTCGGCATCGCCCACGACGGCGACGCGGACCGCTGCCTGGCCGTGGACGGCGCGGGCGAGGAGATCGACGGCGACCAGATCCTCGCCGTACTGGCCCTGGCGATGCGCGAGGCGGGCACGCTGCGCGGCAACGCGGTCGTCGCGACGGTGATGTCCAACCTGGGTTTCAAGACGGCGATGGAGCGCGAGGGCATCCACCTGGTGGAGACGGCGGTCGGCGACCGTTACGTACTGGAGTCGATGAAGGAGCACGGCTACGCCCTGGGCGGGGAGCAGTCGGGCCACGTCATCGTGCTGGACCACGCCACGACCGGCGACGGCACCCTGACGGGCCTGATGCTCGCGGCCCGCGTGGCCGCCACCGGCCGTTCGCTGGCCGACCTGGCGGGCGTGATGCGGCGGCTGCCGCAGGTGCTGATCAACGTGCCGGACGTCGACAGGTCCCGGGTGAACACGTCCGCGGAGCTGACCGCGGCGGTCGCGGAGGCGGAGAGCGACCTGGGCACGACCGGCCGCGTCCTGCTCCGCCCGTCGGGCACGGAGCCGCTGGTCCGGGTGATGGTCGAGGCGGCCGACATCGAACAGGCCCGCGCGGTGGCGGGCCGGCTGGCGGACGCGGTGAAGTCGGCGCTGGGCTGACGCGGCGGGACGGTCCCGTGCGGGCGGGGCCGGTCCCGCACGGGCAGGGCCGGGCAGTGCTGCCCGGCCCGTTCTGCGACTTCGTCCATGAGAATCGCGGTATGAGCGATGACACGAGCTTCGGTGTGGGCGGAGGGCCGACCGCGAACGTTTCCGTGAGTCTGCACGCCGGGAACATCTCCGCCGTACGGGCCCGGGTCGGAAAGCGCGGTTTCAGCGCCTACGTCGACGCGGCCGTGCAGAGGCAGACCGAAGTACGCCATTGACGCCGTGGTCGCGGCTACCGCGTCGCACGCCCAGCGGCCGGCGGTCGTTCTCACCTCGGACCCCGAGGACCTGGAAGTGCTGTGCGGCGGTGGCGTACGCGTCGTCGAGGTCTGACCGTATGCCAGGGCTCGGCGGCGCCGTTCGCCCGACGTCCGTTTCCGTCGACGGGCCGGTGCCCGGCGGAGCCGCGCGGTGGCGATGATCAGTGGACGCTTCCACACTCGTACGATAACTTGTACAAGTCGAGAGTCATGGAAGGAGGCAGCGATCATGTCCATCACCGCGAGTGAAGCGCGCCAGAACCTGTTCCCGCTGATCGAGCAGGTCAACGAGGATCACGCGCCGGTTCACATCACTTCCCGCAAGGGGAACGCCGTTCTGATGTCCGAAGAGGACTTCAGCTCCTGGATGGAGACGATGCACCTCCTGCGCTCTCCCAAAAACGCTCGCCGCCTGCTCGACTCCATCGCCGAGGCCGAGGCCGGCGAGGCTCGGCCGCGCGGGTTGATCGACCCCGACGCGGGGCGTGAGTGAAGATCTCGTTCACGTCGCACGCCTGGGAGGACTACACCTACTGGGCCGAGAACGACCGCAAGATGGTCAAGCGCGTCAACAAGCTGATCGACGACACCAGGCGTGACCCCTTCAAGGGCATCGGTAAGCCCGAGCCCCTGAAGGGCGACCTCTCGGGCTACTGGTCCCGGAGGATCGACGATACGCACCGGCTCGTGTACAAACCGGCCGACGGCGAGCTGATCATCGTCCAGGCGCGCTACCACTACTGATAGGGGCCCGAGGGGCTGTCCTCGCCGGCGTCTTGCCAGGCGCCGATGCTGGACGAGGCGAGGACGTCGCGGACCTCTTCGGCCAGGTCGATGAAGGCGTCCGGGGGGCCGGCCGGTGTGGTGCCGATGACTCATCATGTGTGTCAGGCGTGTTGGGGTGCTGGTCAGGCCGCCTGTGACGGACGTCCGATGCGTGAAGGAAGTCGTCTGGCAGTGCCTCGCGGTTCCCGGACGGGTGGGGGAGAATCCTCACGTAGCGCGCGGCGTCCTCGCGGCTCCCGTGTCGTGTGGGCTGTGCCATCGTGGGTGGCGGTGTGCGGGCGGAAGGCTGCCCCACCGCGAAGGCCCACTGACCCGGCGGTGTGATGGACGAGGTGCGCGCGGCGAGTATGGCCGGGGTGCGAACCCAGTCCGTTCTCGTCGTCCTGTTCGACGGTGTGCAGCCCCTCGATATCGCCGGTCCTGTGGACGTGTTCTCGGTGGCGGCCCGCTACACCGGAAGTGAGGGCACGCCCCCCTACGTCGTCCGCACCGCCTCGCTCGGTGGCGCGACCGTACGGTCCGCCGGGGGCCTGCGGCTGGTTCCCGATCTGGATCTGGCCGATGCGGAGAACCCGGACATCCTGCTCGTGCCCGGTGGGCCGGGCGTGGGGGACGTCGGCAGCGGGCTTGTGACCTGGCTGCGCGAGCGTGGCCCTGATGTGCGACGTGTCGTATCAGTGTGCACCGGGGCCTATCTGCTGGCGCAGGCCGGGCTGCTCGACGGCCGCCGGGCCACGACGCACTGGGAAGCCTGTGACTCCTTCGCGGGCAGGTTCCCCCAGGTGATGGTCGATCCGAACCCGATCTTCGTCCGGGACGGCACGATCTCCACGTCGGCGGGCGTGACGACCGGCATCGACCTCGCCATCGCCCTGGTCGAGGAGGACTACGGGCGTGCGGTGGCTGACGAGATCGCTCGGCTGCTGGTGGTCTTCGTCCGCCGGCCGGGGAACCAGGCGCAGTTCAGCGCCCAGCTCTCGGCGCAGACGGCCCGCTCCGATCCGCTGCGTGAGGTTCAGTACTGGGCCGCTGCCAACCTGGCCTCCGACCTTTCTGTTCCCGCGCTGGCGCAGCGCGCCGGTCTGTCTCCCCGTCAGTTCGCCCGTGCGTTCGTCGAGGAGGTGGGGGTCACCCCGGGCCGGTTCGTGGATCTTGTCCGTCTGGAGGCCGCGCAGCGCGCGCTGACGGACACTCGCGACGGCGTGACCGGTATCGCTCGCCGCTGCGGATACGGGTCGCCGGAAGCGATGCGTCGTGCGTTCCTGCGGGAACTCGATGTCTCGCCCACGGAGTACCGCCGCGGTTTCGGCAAGCCGTCGACACTCGGCCCCGACCCCCGGTAGCTCAGCCCCGACCTCCTGCCCAGAGGCGCCGTCCCGCGGGAGGTCCCGCCCCGTCGCATGGCAGATTTGTTGGTCTGCATGACATAGGCGTCACGAGGGGTTGCTTCTACGCTCGGTGGTGCAGCAACTGATCGGAATTGTGACCGCAATGTCCGGAACAATCGAAGGAACCCCTTCATGCAGATCGCGATCGTCCTCTATCCCGACTTCACCGCGCTGGATGTCATCGGGCCCTACGAGGTGCTGGGTCGCCTGCCGGACACCGAGGTCGTCTTCGTCGCCGAGAACCCGGGCCTGGTCCGCAACGATCTGGGCAGCCTGTCGATCAACGTCGTCGCACAGCTCGCCGAGGTGCCGAACCCGGACGTGGTGATCGTCGGCGGCGGTCCGGGCCAGGCGGACCAGATGGCCGACGGAGCCCTGCACACATGGCTGCGGTCGGTCGACCGGTCCTCCACCTGGATGACGTCCGTCTGCACGGGATCCCTGATTTTCGCCGCCGCCGGAATCCTCGCCGGCCGTCGGGCGACGAGCCACTGGGGCGCGCTGGAGCAACTCGCCGAGTTCGGTGTGACGCCGACCGACGAGCGGGTTGTCATCGACGGCCACTACGCGACCGCGGCGGGCGTCTCGGCGGGGATCGACATGGCCCTGACCCTGGCCGGTCTGATCGCGGGCGACGATGTGGCGCAGGCGGTGCAACTCCTCATCGAGTACGCCCCGCAGCCGCCCTACAACTCGGGGACCAAGGATGCCGCTCCCGCGGAGGTCGTCGAGAAACTGTTCACGCTGTTCGCACCCAGCTGAGCGCGTGTGACGTACCGTACGTTTGCTCCTTGGAACTCGGTACCCCCTTGACCCGACTACTGGAGCGGCACGGCGACGACTGCCGTTCGTGGTAGCAGTGGCCGCAGGCACAGCGGACGGCGGGCGTGCACGTGCACGTCACGGTGAAGGCGGGATCGGCGCACCGGGCAGGATCGAGCGCGTCCTGGACGCCTACGACGCGGTCGGCACCCCGGGGCCGGAGACCTTCACCCTGCACGTGTACGACGGCGGGCAGCACCTGCGCCACCCGCAGATGCCCGGCCTGCCGCTGCCCCGTCCCTGACCGGGCCCGTACGCTCCAGGAGCCCCGGGCGGGGCCTCGGCTCGGCCCCGGCCGGACGGCTGGAGGGACCGGCCCGTTCATGGCCTGTGAGTCCCGTGTCCTTGGCCTGGAACAGCGCGTAGAACGCAACTGCCGACGCAAGAGTCGCCCGCCGCAGCCCTGACAGAGCGACGGCGGTGATCACGGACTCGCGTGGATGCGCGGGCCACATCCGCGGATAGGGGCGGCCGCCCGGTCCTGTCCCGATCAATCCGCATACGGCAGGGATCGCCGCAACGGCCACCGCGCTGGACTGGGCGTTGCTGCCGTATCGGACGAGAAGGCCGACACTCAGGCAGCCGATCAGGTTGCGGGCGACGGCGAAGCTCAGGGGGAAGTTCAGAAGGGCGGCCTCGGCGAAGGCGACGGCCAGAGCGGTGATGCCTGCTACGGCCACCTGTTCCTCGTGCGCCACCGTCCGCGTCGTCCCGACCGTACGCCGCTACGCCTCGCCGCGTACGTTCCGCCAGGCCGCCGGCAGGCCGTCCGCGACGTCCAGGGCCGAGACCGGGGCGCCCCGGGACTTCAGGCGGGCGGCGAGGCCGTGCAGGTAGGCCGCGGCCGCGGCGGCGTCGTGGGTGGGCAGGCCGGTGGCCAGGAGGGAGCCGGCGAGGCCGGAGAGGATGTCGCCGCTGCCCGCCGTCGCCAGCCAGGGCGTGCCCGTGGGGTTCGCCCGGACCGGGGCCGTCGGGTCCGGGGTGGCGATCAGCGTCGTCGAGCCCTTCAGCAGCACCGTCGCGCCGTACCGCGAGGCGAGTTCGCGTACGGCCGCCAGCCGGCCCGCCTCGACCTCCTCCCGGGGGACGCCCAGCAGCGCCGCCGCCTCGCCCGCGTGCGGGGTGAGCAGGGTCGGGGCGCTGCGGGCGCGTACCGTCGCCGCGTCCAGCAGCCGCAGGCCGTCCGCGTCCACCAGGACCGGCACGTCCGAGGCCAGGACGTCCGAGGCCAGGGGCTCGGCCGTGCCCGGCTCGTCGCCGAGGCCCGGACCCACGGCCCAGGCCTGGACCCGGCCCGCCTTCGACGGCGGGCCCTCGTGCACCAGGGTCTCCGGGAAGCGCGCGATCACCGCGTCCCCGCCGGGGCCCACGTACCGCACGGCCCCCGCGCCCCCGCGCAGCGCGCCCGCCACCGCGAGCACCGCCGCGCCCGGGTAGCGGGCGGAGCCCGCGACGATGCCGATCACGCCCCGCCGGTACTTGTCGCTCTCGCCCGTCGGCTCCGGCAGCAGCCGCGCCACGTCCGCGTGCTGGAGCACCTCCAGGTCCGGTACGGGCGGCAGCAGCGGGCCGAGGCCGATGTCCACCAGCCGCAGGGCACCGGCGTGTTCGCGCGCCGGGTCGATCAGCAGTCCCGGTTTGTACGTGCCGAACGTGACCGTGACGTCCGCGCGCACCGCCTCGCCCGCCACCTCGCCGCTGTCCGCCGTCACCCCGCTCGGCAGATCGACGGCCACGACCACCGCGCCCGACGCCCGCGCCGCCCGTACCAGCGGCACCGCCTCCGGCCGCAGCCCGCCGTGCCCGCCGATACCGGTGATGCCGTCCAGCACCAGATCGGCGCCGGCCAGGACCGCGTCGGCGTCGCCGGTGCCGTCCGCGTCCGCGGGGGCGTCGGTGCCGTCGGCGATCCGGCCGCCCGCGTCGAGCAGCGCGGCCAGTCCGGCCCCGTGCGTACGGGCGGGCGCGAGCCGCACCACCGAGACCCGGGCCGAGCGGCCCGCCAGCAGCGCCCCGGCGTACAGGGCGTCACCCCCGTTGTCGCCGCTGCCGACGAGCAGGACGACCCGCGCCCCGGACACCCGCCCCCGCCGGTCACGCAGCAGGCCGGCGCAGGTCGCGGCGAGCCCGGCGGCGGCGCGCCGCATCAGCGTGCCCTCCGGCAGCCGGGCCATCAGCTCCCGCTCGGCGTTCCTCACGGTCTCCACGCGGTACGCGGTACGCATACGGTCCAGCCCTTTCCCTGCGGTTCGCTCGTCTGCTCGTCAAGCTCGTCAGCCCGGCTGCGCGGGCCAGCTTCCGGGCCGGGTACGCCGGGGCCGCCCGCGCCTCAACCCTCCGCGATCACCACCGCCGACGCCACCCCCGCGTCATGGCTGAGCGAGACGTGCCAGTGCCGTACGCCCAGCTCCGCGGCGCGCGCCGCCACCGTCCCCCGTACCCGCAGCCGCGGCCGGCCGCTGTCCTCGACGTACACCTCGGCGTCCGTCCAGTGCAGCCCGCCGGGCGCGCCGAGTGCCTTGGCCACGGCTTCCTTGGCGGCGAACCGCGCCGCCAGGGAGGCCGTTCCGCGCCGCTCCCCGCTGGGCAGCCGCAGCTCCCCCGCGGAGAACAGCCGGTCGGCCAGCTGAGGAGTGCGCCGCAGCGACTCCCCGAACCGGTCGATCTCGGCCACGTCGATCCCCACCCCGATGATCACAACAACGCTCCCCGTCTCACTCCACCGTCACGGACTTCGCCAGGTTCCTCGGCTGGTCCACCTCGTTGCCCCGCGCCGTCGCCAGCTCGCACGCGAACACCTGCAACGGCACCGTGGCGACCAGCGGCTGGAGCAGCGTCGGCGTCGCCGGGATACGGACCAGATGGTCCGCGTACGGCACCACCGCCTCGTCCCCCTCCTCCGCGATCACGATCGTCCGCGCGCCCCTGGCCCGGATCTCCTGGATGTTGGAGACGATCTTGCCGTGCAGGACCGAGCGCCCGCGCGGCGACGGTACGACGACCACCACCGGCAGGTCCTCCTCGATCAGCGCGATCGGACCGTGCTTCAGCTCGCCCGCCGCGAACCCCTCCGCGTGCATGTACGCCAGCTCCTTGAGCTTGAGCGCGCCCTCCAGGGCCACCGGGTACCCCACGTGCCGGCCCAGGAACAGCACCGTCCGCTTGTCCGCGAGCGTGCGCGCCAGCGCCCGTACCGGCTCCATCGTCTCCAGCACGCGCTCCACCTCGCCCGCGATCCGCGACAGGTCCCGGATGACGGCCCGGATCTCGTCGCCCCACTTCGTGCCGCGCAGCTGGCCCAGGTAGAGCGCGACCAGGTAGCAGGCCACCAGCTGGGTCAGGAACGCCTTGGTCGACGCGACGGCGACCTCGGGGCCCGCGTGCGTGTAGAGGACGGCGTCCGACTCGCGCGGGATCGTCGAGCCGTTGGTGTTGCAGATGGCCAGCACCTTCGCCCCCTGCTCGCGGGCGTGCCGCAGCGCCATCAGCGTGTCCATGGTCTCGCCGGACTGCGAGATGGCGATCACCAGCGTGCGCGGGTCCAGGATCGGGTCGCGGTAGCGGAACTCGCTCGCCAGCTCCACCTCGCAGGGCATCCGCGTCCAGTGCTCGATGGCGTACTTGGCGATCAGCCCGGCGTGGAAGGCCGTGCCGCAGGCGACGATGACGACCTTGTCGGCCTCGCGCAGCACGGAGTGGGGGATGCGCACCTCGTCCAGCGTCAGGGCGCCCTCGGCGTCGATCCGGCCGAGGAGGGTGTCCGCGACGGCCTTCGGCTGCTCGGCGATCTCCTTGAGCATGAAGTAGTCGTAGCCGCCCTTCTCGGCGGCCGACGCGTCCCAGTCCACGTGGTACTCGCGCACCTCGGCCGGCGCGCCGTCGAAGTCGGTGACGACGACGCCGTCCCGGCGCGCCTCGACCACCTGGTCCTGGCCCAGCTCGATCGCGGAGCGCGTGTGGGCGATGAAGGCCGCGACGTCCGACGCGAGGAACGACTCGCCCTCGCCGACCCCCACCACCAGCGGAGAGTTGCGGCGCGCGCCGACGACGACGTCCGGCTCGTCCGCGTGCACGGCGACGAGGGTGAAGGCGCCCTCCAGCCGGCGGCAGACCTGCCGCATCGACTCCGCGAGGTCGCCGCAGGAGGAGAACGACTCGGCGAGCAGGTGGGAGACGACCTCGGTGTCGGTCTCCGAGTCCAGGTCGTGACCGCGGCCCGCCAGCTCGGCGCGGAGCACGGCGAAGTTCTCGATGATCCCGTTGTGGACGACGGCCACCCGCCCGGCGTTGTCGAGGTGGGGATGGGCGTTGGCGTCGGTCGGGCCGCCGTGCGTGGCCCACCTGGTGTGCCCGATCGCGGTGGAACCGCTCGGCAGCGGGCGGTCCTTCAGCGCCTTCTCCAGATTGACGAGCTTGCCCGCCTTCTTCGCCGCGGCGAGGCCGCCGTCGGCGAGGACCGCGACCCCGGCCGAGTCGTAGCCCCGGTACTCCAGCCGCTTCAGGCCCGCGACGACCACATCAAGCGCCGACTGTCCGCCGACGTAACCCACGATTCCGCACATATGGATCCCTTCCCGGCTGTTCCCGGCCGTTCCCGGCCGCCGGACACATCGTTCCAGAACGCGCGGCGGGGCAGCGGTACCACGGCCATCGCGCCACGAGCCCCCGCGGGCCTCTCCCGTCAGCGCGGCCGGTCCGCGACGGCGGGCCCTCCTCCCGGGGCGGGCACCGGCGTGGATGACACCTCGGGGAACAGCGTGGCCTCTTCCGCGGGGGCGGGGCACAGGGTGGCGTCCGCCGTGAGGGTCCGCCGGCCCTGGGGCGTGGTGAGGGTCACCGGGAACGGCTCGGTGTTGCTCGCCCGGGTCTCCAGTGCCCGGGCCGCCGCCGCCGTGCACGCGAGCTGGGCCGCCGCGAGGTCGCCGAGCGGCTTCTCGCTTCCCAGGAGTCCGATGACGATCTCCCCGGACTCCCCCGGTGCGCCGGCCTTGACAACGGTCCGGGGAGGTCCGGCGTCCGGCGGCAGTTCGGTGGCCACGTCGGCCCCCGTCGCGGACGCCGGCCCCCGCAGGAGCAGGGTGACGGCCGTCTGGACGCCGGCCCCGCGGCTGTCCGTGCCGTCGCGCGTGAGTCCGGCGGGCCGGCCCACCGGGTACAGCGCGCCGCCCCTGACGAAGTAGAGCCAGGTCACGGGGCGCAGCCCGGTCGCCGGAGCGCCGGTCTCCACGACACCGGTGGCGGGGATCCGGCAGCCGGCGAGCAGGAACGGTACGAGGGCGAGCAGGACGGCGACGGCCCGGGCGCGGCTGTTCCCGACGGATGCGGCCCGGGGTGCGGACCGGGGTGCGGTTCCGGGTGGGAGCGTGGGCGGGGCGTGCGTGGGGCGCGTGGCGTATGCGGACGTCATGGGCGCTCCCCGGTTCCCTTCGCCGGCGGCAGGTCGTCACGGCCGGCCGCCGGCCACGGCAGCTCCACCGTGAACACGGCTCCGCCCCCCGGTCCGTTCGCCGCACGCACGGTGCCTCCGTGCAGCCGTACGTTCTCCGCGGCGATGGCGAGGCCGAGGCCGCTGCCCTCCGTGCGCGTCCGGGCGCTGTCCGACTTGTAGAAGCGTTCGAAGACATGCGGGGACACGGCGTCCGGGATGCCCGGGCCGCTGTCCGTCACCTCGATCACGGCCCGGGCGCGGGTACCCGCCGCCGGGGCCGGCACCGTGGTGAGACGCAGTCGTACGGGCGGAGCCCCGTGCCGGAACGCGTTGGCGACCAGGTTGGCGACCACCACGTCCAGGCGACGCGGGTCCGCGCGCCAGCGCAGCGTGCCGGGCGGCGGCAGCTCGGTCGCCACGCGCTCCGACCAGCCCCGGGAGGCCAGCGTGCGGAGCAGGGACTCGGCCAGGTCGATGTCGTCCAGCTGGAGTCCGGCCGCACCGGCGTCGAACCGCGAGATCTCCATGAGGTCGTCCACCAGCCGGGCCAGCTTCGTGGTCTCCTGGCTGATCAGCCGCACGGCGGTGGCGGTGTCCGGGTCCAGCCCGGCCGCGTCCTCGTCGAGGACGTCGGTGACCGCCGCCATCGCCGCCAGCGGGGTCCGCAGCTCGTGCGAGACGTCGGCGGCGAACGCGCGCGCCCGGGCCTCCATCCGGCGCAGCTCCGCCACGGACCGGTCCAGCGCGGAGGCGGTCTCGTTGAACGTACGGGACAGGTCGGCCAGTTCGTCCGAGCCGTTGACCGCGAGCCGGGTGTCGAACCGGCCCTCCGCCATGCTTCCGGCGGCCCTCCGCAGCTCCCGCACCGGCCGCAGCACACCGCGCGCGGCGAGCAGGGCGATGACGATGGCCAGGACGAGCGCGGGCACGACGGCCCGCTCGACGGCGGCCACCAGCGCGTCCACGTAAGCCTGTTCGGCGTTCTGCGACACGACCAGGAAGACACTGAGCCCCGACAGCGCGGCCGAGGTGCCGCCCGGACCGGCGTACGTGACCGGCATGCCGACGACCAGTTCGGAGACCGTGCCGGACCCGGTGCCGGTGGTGACCCGCTGGAACACGGTGGCGCGCCGGGTGGCGACCGCCTCGCGCAGTTCCGGACTGACGGCGGCGAAGGAGTAGTCGGAGGGCACGGGGGCGCGTGTGTCGCCGTAGACGGCCAGCACGCGCCAGCCCTGCGAGCGGCCGACGCGCGCCACATCGGTGGCGAGGCCGTCCAGTTGCCCCTGGGTGGGTGGCAGGGTGAGGGCGGGGGCGAGCGTGTTGACGTGGTCGCGGAACTGTTTGACGACGGTGTCCTGGCTCTGCTGGAGGACGCCCGTACGCGCCTCCCGGAAGGTCAGCGCGCCCGTCGTCAGCGTGCCGGCCACGGCGACGAGGGTGGAGGCGACGACGAGCCGCACGCGCAGCCCCCGGAGGCGGGGGACACGCAGGCGGGGGACACGCAGGCGCGGGACACGAAGGCGCGGGAGCCTCACAGCGACCGGAACCGGTAGCCGAAGCCACGCACCGTCTGTATGTAACGCGGGTCCCCGGGCGGTTCGGACATCTTCAGCCGCAGTCGTTTCACACACGCGTCGACCAGGCGGATGTCCCCGTGGTACCCGTGCTCCCAGACCGCTTCGAGGAGTTGCTGCCGGCTCAGCACCTGCCCCGGGGACGCCGAGAGCGTCAGCAGCAGCCGCATCTCGGAGAGGGCCAGGACGACCGGCTCCCCGCGGAGGCTGATCTCCAGCCCCGTCCGGTCGATGGTGAGGTCGCCGTACGTCTCGATCCTCGGCCCGACGGCACCGGCGGGCGTCGTCATCCTGCGCAGCACGGCCCGTATCCGGGCCTCCAGGACGCGTGCCTGCACCGGCTTGACCACGTAGTCGTCCGCCCCGGCCGCCAGACCGACGATGATGTCCATGTCGTCGCCGCGTGCCGTCGCCATGATGATGGGCACCTGGTCGGTCGAGCGGATCTTCCGGCACACGTCCAGACCGTTCATCCCGGGCAGCATCAGGTCCAGCAGCACCACGTCGGGACGGAACGACCGGAGCCGTTCCAGCCCCTCCTCGCCCGTCGGGACGGCGGTCACGTCGTGCCCCTGGCGGCGCAGGCCGAGACGTACACCCTCGCGTACGGCGGGGTCGTCTTCGATGAGCAGGACACGTGGCATGTGCACAGTATCCGCAGAGCACGCGGGCGGAGTGATGGCTTCCGGGTCGTTCCGGCCGGGCTTGAGAGCACCGTCACACGACGGCGCCCGGCATCCCGTCGACCGCTTGTCGACCCCGTGCGGACTCCACACGAGGGCGGCGCGGTTATCGATTCGTTATGTGATGGTCCACGTTTCATCACATGATCACTTCACTGTCGGCTGTTATGAACCACCGCACCTCCGGCTCCCGTCGACACCGCGCCGAGAAAGCAGTTCGTTCCAGCTCTCGCTCCCGCTCCCGCCGTTCCGGCACGGGGCCCAAGGTGCCGCTGTTGATGGGAGGCGTGGCGCTGGGCGTGCTGGTGCTGGCCGTCGTCGTCTTCCAGGGCATGGGGGCGAGCGACAGCGAAGGCACCTCGCGGGCCGGCGCCGGCAGCCGGGCGGTGGACGCCGAAGCGCGGCCGTCCGCCTCCGCGCCCTCGGTCGAGGCCGCCCCGAGCCCGTGGGACACGCCCGCGCCGGCCGACGCGTCCCCCACCGCGTCCGGGTCCTCGTCCGACGACGAGGAGCCGGGGAACGCGAAGGGGAAGGAGAAGGAGGACGACATACCCGTCACGGGGCCGGGCTCCTTCACCACCGCGTCCGGCGCGGGGAAGCCGGTCGGCGCCGGGAGGATCCTGACCTACCAGGTCATGGTCGAGGACGGCCTCGACGTGTCCGCCGCCGAGGCGGCCGAGGAGGTGGACGCGATCCTCGCCGACAAGCGCGGCTGGACCACGGACGGCACCTCCGGCTTCCGGCGCGTCTCGTCCGGAACGCCCGACTTCGTCGTACAGATCGCGACGCCCGGCACCGTCGACGACATCTGCGGGAAGTACGGCCTGGACACCGGCGGCGAGGTCAACTGCAACGTCGGCCGGCACGTGATGGTGAACCTCAAACGCTGGCTGCTCGCCACGCCCGTCTACGCCGACGACGTGCCCTCCTACCGCGCGCTGATCATCAATCACGAGGTCGGCCACTTCCTCGGCCACGGCCACGAGACCTGCCCGGGAGAGGGCTCGCCCGCGCCGGTGATGATGCAGCAGATCAAGGGCATGCACGGCTGCGAGCCCAACGTCTGGCCCTACACGGCAGACGGAAAGGCCATCACGGGCCCCAAGACGGCGTGACCGGGCCGGAGGCCGCGGCCCGGGCCGAGCCGTGTGACCGGGCGGAAGCCGTGTGCAGCGGGCCGAGGACCATGTGTCCGGGGCCGGGGCCGGGCCCGGGGCCGCGTGTTCGGGACCGCGCCGCGGTCGTTGGTGCCGGTGGCCGGTGGCCGGTGGCTGGTGGCCGGCGAGGGGCGGCCGGTGGCCGGTGGACGTGATCCAGCCCACCGTGCGGGACCGTCCGGAATTGTCCCCGTGCGCACGACAATGGTGATGTGATCACTACGCTGCCACGAGGCGCCCACTCCCACAGGGGCGACCATGGGCCGACCCCGTACCTCGATCTCAGCCGTGCCGAATGGAGCGCGCTGCGCGAGAAGACCCCGCTGCCGCTGACCGCCGAGGAGGTCGAGCGGCTGCGCGGTCTCGGGGACGTCATCGACCTGGACGAGGTACGGGACGTCTACCTGCCACTCTCCCGGCTGTTGAACCTGTACGTCCAGGCCACGGCCGGGTTGCGCGGCGCGCTCAACACGTTCCTCGGCGACGCGGGCGGCGGGCACGGTGCCCAGCGCGGCACGCCGTTCGTCATAGGCGTCGCCGGGAGCGTGGCCGTCGGCAAGTCCACCGTGGCCCGGCTGCTGCGGGAACTGCTGGCGCGCTGGCCCGAGCACCCCCGGGTCGAACTCGTCACCACGGACGGCTTCCTCCTGCCGATGGCCGAGCTGAAGGCGCGCGGGCTGATGGCGCGCAAGGGGTTCCCCGAGTCGTACGACCGCCGGGCGCTGACCCGGTTCGTCGCTGCCGTCAAGGCCGGCAAGGACGAGGTCACGGCGCCCGTCTACTCCCACCTGACGTATGACATCGTGCCGGGCGAGGTGCTCACCGTACGGCGGCCGGACATCCTCATCGTGGAGGGCCTCAACGTCCTCCAGCCCGCGCTGCCGGGGAAGGACGGCAGGACGCGGATCGGGCTGGCGGACCACTTCGACTTCAGCGTCTACGTGGACGCGCGGACCGAGGACATCGAGTCCTGGTACCTGGGCCGTTTCCGGCAGCTGCGCCGGACGGCGTTCCGCGACCCCACCTCGTACTTCCGTAAGTACACCGAGGTCTCGGAGGAGGAGGCGCTGGAGTACGCGCGCACGATGTGGCACTCCGTCAACCGGCCGAACCTGCTGGAGAACGTGGCGCCCACGCGCAGCAGGGCGACGCTGGTCCTGCGCAAGGGCCCGGACCACAAGGTCCGCCGCCTGTCGCTGCGCAAGCTCTGAGGGGACCGGGGACCGGGGACCGGGACCGGGGACCGGGACCGGGCCGGCCGGCCGCCGGACCGCCGGGCCGCCGGGCGGGCCCGGACCGTCGGGGCGGAGCCCGGCCACCGGATGCCCCGGACCACCCGGACCGTGTCGGGGCGGGGGCGGTTCCGGGCCCCTCCGGCGGACCGGCGCGCGCTGGGGGAACGCGCCCCGCGCACACCGGTGTCCGCGTCCGTGCCCGCCCCGCGCGCGCCAGGCACCGGCTCGGCGTCCGCCCGGCGGCGTCGGGCCCTCTGAGACACTGGGCCCGATGACCGGAAGAAATGAGACGTCGGCGACCCTCCGGGCGCGCGCCGAGGTCGATCTCGACGCCCTGCGGGGCAATGTGCGGACCCTGCGCGCACGCGCGGGCGGCGCCGCGCTCATGGCCGTCGTGAAGTCCGACGCGTACGGCCACGGCATGCTGCCCGTCGCCCGGGCCGCCCGTGAGGCCGGCGCCACCTGGCTCGGGACCGCCACGCCGCACGAGGCCCTGGCCCTGCGCGCCGCCGGTGTCCCAGGCCGGATCATGTGCTGGCTGTGGACGCCGGGCGACCCCTGGCGCGAGGGTGTCGAGGCCGACCTCGACATGTCCGTCAGCGCCCTGTGGGCCCTGCGCGAGGTCACCGCCGCCGCACGCGCCGCCGGGCGGCCCGCCAGGATCCACCTCAAGGCCGACACCGGACTGGGCCGCAACGGCTGCCAGCCCGCCGACTGGCCGGAACTCGTCGCCGCCGCCCTCGCCGCCGAGGCCGCGGGCGAGGCCACCGTCACCGGCCTCTGGTCGCACTTCGCCTGCGCCGACGAGCCCGGCCACCCCTCCATCGCCGCCCAGCTGGACCTGTTCCACGAGATGGTGACGCACGCGGAGAAGGAGGGAGTACGGCCCGAGGTCCGGCACATCGCCAACTCCGCGGCGGCCCTCACGGTCCCCGAATCGCACTTCGACCTCGTACGCGCCGGCATCGCGACGTACGGGATCTCGCCCAGCCCGGAGATCGGCACCTCCCGGGACCTCGGGCTGCGGCCCGTGATGACCCTCGCCGCCTCCGTCGCCCTCGTGAAGCGGGTGCCCGGTGGCCACGGCGTCGGCTACGGCCACCAGTACCGCACCCCGCACGCGACGACCCTCGGCCTGATCCCGCTCGGCTACGCCGACGGCGTGCCCCGCCATGCCTCCGGCCGGGGACCCGTTCTCGTCGACGGGGTACGGCGGCGGGTGGCCGGACGGGTGGCCATGGACCAGTTCGTCGTGGACCTCGCCGGGGACACCCCGGAGGCGGGGGCGCGCGCCGTCCTCTTCGGCCCCGGCGACCACGGGGAGCCGACCGCCCAGGACTGGGCCGAGGCCGCCGACACGATCGCGTACGAGATCGTCACGCGGATCGGCTCCCGGGTCCCCCGCGTTCATCTGAACGAGCGGGAGGCGCGGGACGGGCAGGCGTCCGAGTAGTCCGCGGCACGGCACAGCCCGGCACAGCCCGGCACAGCCCGGCACGGCAGAGCAGAGCGGGGACCCGAGGACGACGAGGATGACAAGGACGACGAGGAGCGCACGGTGAGCGAGAACAGCGCGGCGGGGGACGCGGCGGCCCGGACGGCCGCCGCGGCGGCGTCCACAGCGGTGTCCACGGCGGCGGCAGCGGGCTCGGCCGCGGGCGTCTGGCGCCGTGCGGGCCTCGCCGGTGCCGCGATAGGCGTGATCGCCGCCGGGGCCGCGGCCGGCGTCGCGATAGAGAGGCTGACCGTCAGCCGCGGCACGCGCCGCAGGGCCCGGCTCGCGCTGGACGCCTCGGGACCGTACGGCGCCCTGCGCGGCACTCCCGGCCGCGCGATCGCCGACGACGGCACGGAGCTGTACTACGAAGTCGACGAGATCGACGGGATCGATGCGACCGACGGGATCGATGCGACCGATGAGATCGACGGCGCGGACGCGGCCGCGGGGGCCGGAGGGGCCACCGGCGACCCCGGAGGTGTCGCAGCGCCCGGTGCCGCGCCCGGCTTCCGCCGACGGCGCCTCTTCGGCCGCAAGCCTCCCGCCCCCGTCACCGTCGTCTTCAGCCACGGCTACT
Source organism: Streptomyces hebeiensis (assembly GCF_052983195.1). Lineage (NCBI taxonomy): Bacteria > Bacillati > Actinomycetota > Actinomycetes > Kitasatosporales > Streptomycetaceae > Streptomyces > Streptomyces hebeiensis. Next base: position 3,019,551 of record NZ_CM129812.1, on the reverse strand, counting down.
GCCTCAACCAGGACTCCTGGCACTTCCAGCGCGCCGCGCTGCGTGGACTCGTCCGTACGGTCCACTGGGACCAGCGCAGCCATGGCCGGTCCGGCCGGGGGGCCGCCCAGCGCGGCGCCGACGCCGTTCCCGTCTCCATCGACCAGCTCGGCCGCGACCTCAAGGCGGTCATCGACACGGCGGCCCCGGAGGGTCCGCTGGTGCTGGTCGGCCACTCCATGGGCGGGATGACGGTGATGGCGCTCGCCGACCGGTACCCCGAGCTGGTGCGGGACCGGGTCGTCGGCGTCGCCCTGGTCGGCACCAGCAGCGGCAGGCTGGGGGAGGTCAACTACGGCCTCCCGCTCGCGGGCGTGAACGCGATACGCAGGGTGCTTCCCGGCGTCCTCAGAGCGCTCGGCTCGCAGGCCGACCTGGTCGAGCGCGGGCGCCGGGCCACCGCCGACCTGTTCGCGGGGCTGATCAAGCGGTACTCGTTCAGCTCGAAGGACGTGGACCCGGCCGTCGCGCGGTTCGCCGAGCGGCTCATCGAGAGCACCCCGATCGACGTCGTCGCCGAGTTCTACCCCGCCTTCGACGAGCACGACAAGGCCGGGGCGCTCTCCGTCTTCCTGGAGACCCCGGCGCTCGTGCTGGCGGGGGAGAAGGACCTCGTCACCCCCAGCTCGCACAGCGAGGCCATCGGGGACCTGCTGCCCGACGCGGAGCTGGTGCTGGTCCCGGACGCGGGTCACCTGGTGATGCTGGAGCACCCCGAGACGGTCACGGACCGGCTCGCGGACCTGCTGGCCCGGGTGGGCGCGGTGCCGGCGGAGACTAACGTTGGCACGCATGGAAACACCGCACAGCCCGGCGGCTGACGCCCGCGCCGCCCGCCCCGAGTTCCCGGACGGCCCCGAGCTCCCGGACGGCCCCGAATACCAGGACCGCGAGGAGCACTCGGACCGCCGTGACCCTTCGGGCCGCACGGACGACGGCACGGACGACGGCACGGATGACGGCACGGATGACGGCACGGACGACGGCACGGGCGACGGCACGGACGACGGCACTGGCGAGAGCACGCCCGGTGCCACCGCCCGGCTCACCGTGGAATCCCCCGAGCGCATGACGGAGCTGGGCCGCCGGCTCGCCGCCCTGCTGCGCCCCGGCGACCTGGTGATGCTCACGGGCGAGCTGGGCGCCGGCAAGACGACCCTGACGCGGGGCCTCGGCGAGGGGCTCGGTGTCCGGGGCGCGGTCACGTCCCCCACATTCGTGATCGCCCGCGTCCACCCCTCCCTGGCCGGCGGTCCGCCACTGGTCCACGTCGACGCGTACCGGCTCGGCGGCGGGCTGGACGAGATGGAGGACCTGGATCTCGACGTCTCGCTGCCGGACTCGGTGGTGGTCGTGGAGTGGGGCGAGGGCAGGGTCGAGGAGCTGTCGGACGACCGGCTGCACGTGGTCATCCACCGGGTCGTCGGGACGGGCGGGGGAACGGTGGACGGGGCGGGGGCGGAGGCCGACGAGCGCCGCACCGTCACGCTGACGGGGGTCGGCGAGCGCTGGGCGCACGCGGACCTGGCCGCGCTGACGCGCTGACGCGCTGACCCGGGAAGCGCGGGCTGCTGAGATGGCGCGCTGATCAGCGCCTTCGGGATCGAACGACCGCGCCATGGACACCGCCATGGATACGGCCACGTGTTCCGTACGTTCCGACAAGATGTCGGCAAAATGTTGCGCGCGCCGTGCCGCGCGTGGTCACATGGTGGAGAGACTTGGTTAGGTCTACCTAACCATGCCTGCCCCCGGAGCCACAGGAGGCACCATGCCGACGCCGGAAAGCGAAGCGCGTCCGCAGTCCCCGCCGTCCGCGCCGTCGCCCTCGTCCGTGTCCATGAGCGATCTGCTGGCGTCCTGTGCGGCGGCATCGGCCGTGTCGACCCCGCCGCACGAGCAGCGGGAGCAGCAGGAGCGGCGGGAGGAAGAAGAGCTCGAAGAGGGCGCCGGGCCCTCGGAGCGTGAGGAACGACGGCCCGCCGCCTGAGGGGGCCCCGAACTGTGCCCGTCCGGGGATCGCGCGCCCGGTCCTACGGGATCAGGGGATCAGCGGATCAGGGGATCAGGGGATCACGACGATCTTCGCGCCCACCGTCGCGAAGGTCCACATCGCGTTGCCGTCGCCGACCTTCATCCGGATCCCGCCCGTCTTCAGGTTCGGGTTCGGGCTGGTGAGCGTGCCGTCCACGGCCGCGCTGAACCCGATCACGACGTTGTCCACGCTCGTGAACCGGACGACGTGCTCGATCCGCACCCCGTCCGAACCCGTGACCGATCCCGACCGAGAGGTCACCGCGTACGTTCCGGGCGGCGGGCTGACCGTGCTCGGCATGACCTCGAAGGTGCGGGTCACCTTCTCCGCGGCGTCCACCAGCCAGACCCGCCGGTCGGCCAGCGCGTAGACGACCCGCTCGCCGGTGCCGGACTCCGCGGGCAGGGCCAGCGGGTCCTTCTTCGGCTGGGCGGGGGCGCCGGCGGCCCCGGAGGGAGAGCCCGTCGTACGGGGCTTGGAGGGCTTCCCGAGGGTGTCGGGGACGTTCGCCGACGCCTGGTAGGCGAGGAAACAGACCGCGGCGACAGCCGCCGCGGTGAGCCCGGCCACGATTCCCGAGCTGCTCCTGGACACCTTGATCCACCTCTCGTACGTATGACTCCGTGGTGACGTTAGCAGCAGCCGGGTGACGGGGCCGGGCGCCGTGCCCCGCCCCCGGGGAGCCGTAGGCTGTTTGCGTGCTTCTGCTCGCCGTTGATACCGCCACCCCCGCCGTCACCGTCGCCCTCCACGACGGCGAATCCGTCCTGGCCGCCGAGAGTCAGGTCGACGCCCGCCGCCACGGGGAACTGCTGCTGCCCGCCGTGGACCGGGTCCTGGCCGCCGCCGGGGTGAAACCGGCCGCCGTGACGGACCTCGTCGTCGGCATCGGGCCAGGACCGTACACGGGCCTGCGGGTGGGGCTGGCCACCGCGCTCACCTTCGGGTCGGCCCTCGGGGTGCCGGTGCGCGGACTGTGCACGCTCGACGGGCTGGCGTACGCGGCGGGCACGGGCGGCCCGGGAGCCTCGGGGGCCGGGATCGACGGGCCGTTCGTCGTGGCGACCGACGCCCGCCGCAAGGAGGTGTACTGGGCGCTCTACGCCGATGCCCGCACGCGCCTCACCGACCCGGCCGTGGACCGCCCCGCCGACATCGCCGAGCGGGTCGCGGGCCGCCCTGCCGTCGGCGCGGGGGCGCTGCTCTACCCGGACACCTTCCCGGACGCGCGCGGCCCCGAGCACCAGTCGGCCGCCGCGCTCGCGTCGCTGGCGGTGGAGAGGATCGCGGCGGACGCGGAGTTCCCGCCCGCGCTGCCCCTCTACCTGCGCCGCCCGGACGCGCAGGTGCCCAAGAACTACAAGGTGGTCACGCCGAAGTGACGCGCGAGCCGGCCCACCCCGCCCACCCCGGCACCGGAGGCCCCGGCACCGGCCCGGAGGCCGTCGGCTCCCGCCTCGGCCCGCCCGGCCCGGCCGCCCCCGGCGCCGTCGTCCTGCGCGAGATGCGCTGGTGGGACATCGAACCGGTGCTCACGCTCGAACGCGAGCTGTTCCCCGAGGACGCCTGGTCGCCCGGCATGTTCTGGTCGGAGCTGGCACACGCGCGCGGTCCGGGGGCGTCCCGCCGTTACGTGGTGGCCGAGCTGTCCCGCGGGCGCCCGGAGGGCGAGCCGCCGGAGGAGCCCGCCGACGAGCCGGGCCGGACGGCCCGGCGCCGGATCGTCGGGTACGCCGGCCTCGCCGCGTCCGGCGGTCTCGGTGACGTCCAGACCATCGCCGCCGCCCCCGACCTCTGGGGCACCGGTCTCGGCGCCCGCCTCCTGACCGAACTGCTCCAGCACGCCACCGCCTTCGAGTGCGAAGAGGTTCTGCTCGAAGTGCGGGTCGACAACAAACGGGCGCAGCGGCTGTACGAACGCTTCGGTTTCGAGCCCATCGGCTTCCGCCGGGGCTACTACCAGCCGGGCAACGTCGACGCCCTCGTCATGCGCCTCCGGATGCAAGGAATTGAGATCAATGGCTGACGAACCCCTCGTCCTCGGTATCGAGACCTCCTGCGACGAGACGGGCGTCGGCGTCGTGCGCGGTACGACCCTGCTCGCCGATGCCGTCGCGTCGAGCGTCGACGAGCACGCGCGCTTCGGCGGTGTGGTGCCGGAGGTCGCCTCCCGCGCGCACCTGGAGGCGATGGTGCCGACCATCGAGCGCGCGCTGAAGGAGGCCGGGGTCAGCGCCCGTGACCTGGACGGGATCGCCGTGACGGCGGGGCCGGGGCTCGCGGGCGCGCTGCTGGTGGGCGTGTCGGCGGCGAAGACGTACGCGTACGCCCTCGGTAAACCGCTGTACGGCGTGAACCACCTGGCCTCCCACATCTGCGTCGACCAGCTCGAACACGGCCGGCTGCCCGAGCCGACCATGGCCCTGCTGGTCAGCGGCGGGCACTCCTCGCTGCTGCTCGCGCCGGACATCACCGCCGACGTTCGGCCGCTGGGCGCGACGATCGACGACGCGGCGGGCGAGGCGTTCGACAAGATCGCGCGCGTGCTGCACCTGGGCTTCCCCGGCGGCCCGGTCATCGACCGGCTGGCGCGCGAGGGCGACCCGGAGGCGATCGCGTTCCCGCGCGGACTGACCGGGCCGCGTGACGCGCCGTACGACTTCTCCTTCTCCGGCCTGAAGACGGCCGTGGCCCGCTGGATCGAGGCGAAGCGGAACGCGGGCGAGGAGGTGCCCGTACGTGACGTGGCCGCGTCCTTCCAGGAGGCGGTGGTCGACGTCCTGACCAGGAAGGCGGTCCGCGCCTGTGTGGACGAGGGGGTCGACCACCTGATGATCGGCGGCGGGGTCGCGGCGAACTCCCGGCTGCGCGCGCTCGCCGAGGAACGCTGTGAGCGGGCGGGCATCAGGCTGCGCGTGCCGCGCCCGGGACTGTGCACGGACAACGGCGCGATGGTGGCGGCGCTGGGCGCGGAGATGGTCGCGCGCGGCAGATCGGCGTCGGACTGGGAGCTGTCGGCGGACTCGTCGCTCCCGGTGACCGTGTCGCACGTGCCGGGTGCGTCGTCCGTGCCGGATGAGTCGTCGGAGCCCCACGACCACGACCACGGTCACGACCACGGTCACGATCACGACCACCTGCACGAGCTGAGCAAGGACAACCTGTACTCATGACGCGTGAGAGGGCGACCACCATGCCAGTCCCGCCGGCCGCGTCCGCTGCTCAGGTCGCGCTGATGTGGGAGGCCAAGGCCGCCCCCGGCCGCGGCACGGAACTGCTGGAGTGGGCCCGCGCGCGGTCGTCCGACCTGCCGGCGGCCCCCGGGGGCCCACAGCGCGCGGAACTCCTGCGCGCCCCCGGGGACCGGGTCCTCGTCATCACCTGGTGGGACGCCCCGTACGACGCGGACGTGCCCGAACTCCCGGAACCGGCCCCGGACCTGATCGCCCGTCCGGTGCACCGCTGGCGTTTCGAGTCGCTCGGCTCCCCCGGCGCTCGGCCGGCCCCGGGGACCACGAACCCCGACTCGTAGGCGAGAGCGCGGCTACCAGCGCACCGGCAGCCGGCGCAGCCCGCGCAGCATGCTCGGACGCCAGTCGGGCGCGTTGGCCGGGTCGTCGGGAGACGTTCCCGCCGCGTGGTCCAGGGCGAGGTCCGGGCAGCGTTCCAGCAGCGCGCGCAGCGCGACCGTGGCCTCCAGGCGGGCCAGCGGAGCGCCCAGGCAGTGGTGGACGCCGTGCCCGAAGGAGAGGTGGCTCCGGGTGTCGGCGGGGTCGCGGCGGATGTCGAAGCGCCCCGGGTCGGAGAACCGGGCGGAGTCGCGGTTCGCCCCGGCGATGGACAGCACCACGGAGTCGCCCTTCGCCACCTCGGCCCCGCCGAGGGTGAGGGACTCGGCTGCGTAGCGGTACGAGGTGGCCGGCGCGGGCGGTTCGTAGCGCAGGGCCTCCTCGACCGCGCCCTCCAGCAGCGTCCAGTCGGCGCGCAGCGCGGCGAGCTGCTCGGGGTGGCGCAGCAGGAGGTGGACGGCGCTGGAGATCAGGTTGACCGTCGTCTCGTACCCGGCGACGAGCAGCAGGAAGGCCATGCCGATGAGTTCCTCGGGCGAGAGCGCGTCGTCGTCCTGGCCGGCCGCGCGGACCAGGTCGTACAGGAGGTCGTGCCCGCCGGCGGGGTCCTCGCCGGGGTCCTTCGCCGTGGTGGGACCACCCCCCGTCTCCGTCTCCGTACTCGCACCCGGACCCGCACTCGCCCGCTCGGCGCGCCGTCGCTTGTCCTCGATGAGTCCGGTCAGATAGACGGTCATCTGCTGCTGAGCCGCTGCCGCCGCCTCCGGATCAGTGGCGGCGACGATCTCGGTGGACCAGTCCCGGAAGGAATCGCGGTCCCGGCCGGGCACTCCCAGCAGCTCGCAGATGACGGTGATCGGCAACGGGAAGGCGAACGCGTCGACCAGGTCGGCGCGCCCGGCCGGGGCCATCGTGTCGAGCAGCGCGTCGGTGATCTCCCGCACGCGGGGCCGCAGCGCCTGGACGCGCTGCCCCGTGAACTCGCGGGCGACGAGACGGCGCAGCCGGGTGTGGTCGGGCGGGTCGGTCTGGAGCATGTTGCGGCCCACGGCGTAGCCGCCGTCGCTCTTCCAGGTGGCCGAGTGCCGGATGTCGTTGCGGAGGCGGGGATCGGTGAGGGCGGCGCGGACGGTCTCGGCGTCGAACACGAACCACTGGGTGGCGCCGTTCGGCGTACGGATCCACCGCACGCCACCGTCGGCGCGCAGCTCCTCGTAGCGGGGATAGGGGTCGGAGTTGAAGGCGACCGGGTCGGTGACGAGATCGACGGCGGATTCCGTGGACATGGGTCCCCCAGGGATGACGGATCGGTCGAGGCCGGTGTCGCCGGAGCTGCCGGCACTGACAGCAGTGACAGCGGTGACACGGCACTGACAGCGACGGCAGCACCGGCAAACAAGCGGGGAGATGTCCCCACTTCGTGTTCATGACTGTAACAGCAACCGGGGAGTGGTCCTCGGTTGCGGTACCGTACGGGCGTGAGAAAGGACGCACAGCTCAACCGGGAGCGGATCCTCGCCGCCGCCCGCGAGGTCTACGCGGAGCAGGGCGTGGAAGCGCCCCTCGACGTGATCGCCCGCCGCGCCGACGTCGGCAACGCCACGCTCTACCGGCGCTTCCCGGACCGGGCCGCGCTGATCGAAGCGGTCTTCCAGGACCAGCTGACGGCCACCGTCGAGGCGGGGGAGCGGGCCCGCGCGGCAGCGGACGCGTGGGAGGGACTGACCGGTTATCTGGAGCGGATCTTCGAGGGGCTGGCCACCGACCGGGGCGTGACGGACCTGATGACGACGCCGTTGCCGGGCGTCCCCTCGCTGGCGCGGCTGCACGTGCACAACGCCGGGACGATCTCCGCGCTGCTGGCGCGCTGCCGCGCGGAGGGCACCGCACGGGCCGACGTCTCCGTGGAGGACCTGCTGTTCGGCCTCGCGGCGCTGGGCCGCGCGGCACCGGCAGCGGAGGCCGCGGCCCCCGGCTCCTGGCGGCGCCAGCTCGCGCTCTTCCTGGACGCCCTGCGCGCGACCGACGCCCACCCGCTGCCGGGCGAACCGCTTGGACCGGACGAACTGGCGCCCGCCCTGAGCGCGCTGCACGTCCGCTCGCAGACCGGAAGGGGGGCGGGGCAGCTGCCGTAGACACGGCCCAGGGGCAGTGACCACTCGTTCGGGTGGCCCGCCCCCGAACCCCGCTCGGTAGGCTGACCGTACGGTCCAGAATCCCACCCATGGGAGAAGCCATGACTGCCACCGCTTCCGAGCAGCCCCTGATTCCGCAGCCTCCGGCGACGGTCACGGCACTACGCCAAGCGGTGGCGCAGATCGCTCCTGCCGCGCTTCCGTCCTTCACTCGCGAGCTGGACCAGGCAGCGGACCAGGCTCGGCTCGGTTCGGACCGCGCGCCCCTGCGACGTTTCACCACGCAGTGGGCGCTCTACGTCCAGATTCAGCGCCAGCCGCGGCTCGCCACGCGGTTCCGGGAGCTGGAGGGCTTGGTGGAGGTGGGCGACGCGGCACAGGTACGCGCGGCAGCCGCCGAACTGGGACGCATCCTCGACGCCGCCCGCGAGGCGCTTGCCCAGGACCGGTCTTGAGGGGAACGGTGGCGCTGGGAGTATGACCCGGATCGTGCTCATGTGGCGGGTGGCATTCCTGACTCGGTCGTCGCCGAGGTCGAGCGCCTCGCCGGCCAACTCGTCGACCTCGCGGACATCGAAGCGGACGTCACCGAACTCGGCGAGGGCCCGCGACCGGGAGGGCTGCGTCGTATGGACGCCGCGGGCGGTTGGTTCTACTTCCTGGCCGGACCGAGGGCGCGGCTGATCGTTGTGGTGCGGATCATTCCTCCGTTCGAGAGTCTCTGACCGATTCGGCCTCGCGGCGCTGGGCCGCGCGACACCGGCCGCGGAGGCCCCTGGCGGCTCGCGCTGTTCCTGGACATCGGTCCGCCGGTCCGGTGTGGGTGTCGCGGTCCGCGCTCAGTCGTCCAGCAGTACCGACGTGTCGAGTGACGGATACGGCTCGGGCAGCGGCAGCCGACGGCCCAGTTCCACCTCGACCTTGGTCGCGTAACGCGCGGTGGGGGGATCGTCACCCGGCACCGGGTCGGAGAACGCGTACGCCCTGCCCTCCTGGCGGTGGACGAGGACGTACACCGGGACGCCGGCGGACGCGTAACTGCGGTACTTGGGCCCGGTGTCCGTCTCGTGGTTGCTTGAGGTGACCTCGCCGACGAGGGCGAGGAGGTCGACCGGGTACCAGCCTTTGTGCGCCTTGCGGTACGCCTCGTCCATCTCGGTCGGCCGACGCCTCTGCACGTAGAAGTCCGGGATGGCCAGGGAGCGGGAGCGGTCGTCCCACAGCCCGATTCGGTAGCCGTTGCCCATGCCGGCCAGCCGGATGCCCGCCGTGCGCAGTTGGAAGTACAGCTCTGCGGCGCCGTCGTTGTGGTTGTCGTCCGGCTGCGGTGGCACGACCACCATCCCCTCGAAGTACTCGGGTCGAATCGGCGTACGGGACGCCTCCTCGAACGCGATCAGTAGATCGATGGGGTCCTGCTCCGGATCGGCCACCGGCTCGGTGATGGGGTCGGCGCTCATCGCTGTCCTCCCTGTCTCTGTCGCCAGGCTACGCGGGTATCGGGTGCCCCAGCAGGATGCTGGGGCACATGGGGCGCGGGTTCTCAAGGTTTCGCGAGAATTCCCCCGAAAGAAAATTTCCGGCGCCTGTCGATTTCGGCGTCTCCCGTTCGACGTAAGGGTGAGCGGCGGGGAACAGCCCCCGCCGCCACGACCCGAAGAGCGTCACGGACGCTGTGAACGCTGAACGCCACGAAGGAGCTCACCATGCCTCGCTTTCTCTCCGTGATCCGTGTCAATGAGGACACCGCCCCCGCCTGCGGTCCCACCCCCGAGCTGATGGAGCGCATGAGCGCGCTGCTGGAGGAGATGACCAAGGCCGGTGCCATGCTCGACAACGCCGGGCTCAAGCCGACCTCCGAGGGGGCCAGGGTCCGGCACGCCGGTGGGAGGACCACCGTCGTCGACGGCCCGTTCGCCGAGTCCAAGGAGGTCGTCGGCGGGTACTCGCTCGTCCAGGCCAAGGACCTGGCCGAGGCCGTCGAGTGGTCCCGGCGGTTCGCCGAGCTGCACGGGGACGAGTTCGACCTCACCGTCGAGGTCCGCGAGGTCGTCGAGGGCTGATCGTCCGGATCGTTTGCGGTCGCCCGTACCCGGTGTTCTGATGGGTGGCCGTGAGAACGAACAGCGCTGCGGACCACCCGACGGGCAGCCCGGCGGACAGCGCGGTCGAAGCGGTGTTCCGGATCGAATCGGCGAAGATCATCGCCGCCGTCACCCGGATCGTCCGTGACGTCGGCATCGCCGAGGAGCTGGCCCAGGACGCCCTCGTGGCCGCGCTGGAGCAGTGGCCGGAGTCAGGAGTCCCCGACAAACCGGGGGCCTGGCTCATGGCCACCGCCAAGCACCGCGCCGTCGATCTCGTACGCCGCCGGGAGACCTACGCCCGCAAGCTCGCCGAGGTCGGCCGCACACTGGAGGACGAGGCGCCGGGCGCCGACGCGCTCGCGACCGGCCCCGATGCCGTCGACGCCATCGACGACGACCTCCTGCGCCTCATCTTCACCGCCTGCCACCCGGTCCTCTCCGCCGAGGCCCGTACCGCCCTCACTCTCCGCCTCCTCGGCGGGCTCACCACCGGCGAGATCGCCCGCGCCTTCCTCGTGCCGGAGGCGACGGTCGCCCAGCGCATCGTGCGGGCGAAGCGCGGCCTGGCCAAGGCGGGCGTGCCGTTCGAGGTGCCCTACGGGGACGAGCGCGAGCGGCGGCTGGCCTCGGTCCTCGACGTGATCTACCTGATCTTCAACGAGGGGTACGCCGCCACCGCCGGTGACGACCTGCTGCGCCCCGGTCTGTGCGAGGACGCGCTGCGGCTGGCCCGGGTACTGAGCGGACTGATGCCCGACGAGCCGGAAGCGCACGCGCTGGCCGCCCTGCTGGAGCTCCAGGCGTCCCGCACCCCCGCCCGTACCGGCCCGGGCGGCGAACCGGTGCTGCTCGCCGACCAGAACCGGGCCCGCTGGAACCACCTCCTCATCCGCCGGGGCTTCGACGCCCTCACCCGCGCCCGGGCACTCGGCGGCGCGCCCGGTCCGTACGCCCTCCAGGCCGCGATCGCCGCCTGTCACGCGCGGGCGGTGACGTACGAGGAGACCGACTGGCCCGCGATCGCCGCCCTGTACGCGCGCCTCGCCGCGCTCACGCCCTCCCCGGTGGTCGAACTCAACCGCGCGGTCGCCGTGTCCATGGCCGAGGGCCCGGCGGCCGGCCTCGCACTCGTGGACGCCCTGGCCGACGAGCCCGCGCTCGCCTCGTACCACCTGCTGCCCAGCGTGCGCGGCGACCTGCTGGCGCGGCTGGGCCGTACGGAGGCGGCCGGCGGCGAGTTCGAACGGGCCGCGGCCCTGACCCGTAACGAGCGCGAGCGTGACCTGCTCAGGGAACGCGCCGCGCTGCTCGGCCGACCCGGGCCCGCGTGCGACGCGCCCCCCACGTAAGGCCCCCGTGTAAGACCCCCACGTGTGAGGCGCGTCCCACATGCCTCACCGCGCCTCACTCGCCCCGCGCACCGCGAGCCCCGTCGCCGCCCCGTGGCTCATCTCGCCACCGCCAGCCGGTCCTTCAACCGGGCGCGCAGCACGGGCGGCCCGACCTCGTCCAGCGGGATCCAGCGGGCGCGGGACGCCACCGTGCCGCCGGGCAGCAGCACGCTGGAGTGCGCCCGGATGAGATAGCGGAAGCCGTACCGCGTACGCGGACCGTCCTCGGGCGCCGCCCGCGAGGTGTCCACCAGGACGGGGCTCTCCGTACCGGGGATCATCCACACGTCGTGGACCCCCGCGAACTCCTCCAGAACGCGCACGGCGGTACGGCTGAGCGATTCGTCCGCCGCGCTCGGGGCGTCCTCGGCGAACCCCCAGGCGTCCTCGTGCCGCAGCGCGAGCGCGCGGCCCCGCTCGTCGATCAGGATCGCCCCCGCCTTGACCACCGGGCAGTTGCCGTCGTGGAAGCAGTGCCCGAGCCGGGAGTGGTCGAGCATCGCGTCGAACAGCGGTGTCATCACCGCTGTTTCGTCGGGGTGGTCAAGCAGGTAGTGGTTCAACTCCTTGACGATGGCGCTCTCTTCGACGGCCATACCCAGCTCCTTCCGGTGTCGGTCCCCCTCCCTGTCTCTATCGGCACGCGCGCCGCCCACCTGATGCGCGCGGCCGCCGCTGTGATCAGAGTCTCGCTTCGCGCGTCGGTCGCCCGTGCTGTCGTGTGTGCTGAGGGGCGCTGAACGCGACAGCGGACGCAAGAGAGCGCGCGCGGACGCGACGAGCGGGGCTCCCCGCCGTGTTCAACGGTTCGGGGAGCCCCGCTCGTCGCGCGCACAGCGCACAGCGCCCGCGCCTGTCGCCCGCGTCGCGCTCACTCCTCCAGCGTCAGACCCTTTCTGAGCCGGGTGAGGGTGCGGGAGAGCAGGCGCGAGACATGCATCTGCGAGATGTTGAGCTCTTCGCCGATCTCCGACTGGGTCATGTTGGCCACGAAGCGCAGCGAGAGGATCTTGCGGTCCCGCGACGGCAGGCCGGCGATCAGCGGCTTCAGGGACTCCACGTACTCGATGCCCTCGATGCCGTGGTCCTCGTAGCCGATCCGGTCCGCGAGCGCGCCCTCGGTGTCGTCGTCCTCCGGCTGCGCGTCCAGGGAGCTGGCGCTGTAGGCGTTGCTCGCCACCATCCCCTCGACGACCTCGTCCTTGGTGAGGCCGAGCCGGTGGGCGAGTTCGCCGACGGTGGGGGCGCGGTCCAGCTGCTGGGCCAGTTCGTCACCGGCCTTGGCGAGGTCGAGGCGGAGTTCCTGGAGCCTGCGCGGGACGCGCACCGACCAGGAGGTGTCACGGAAGAATCGCTTGATCTCACCGATGATCGTCGGCATCGCGAAGGTGGGGAACTCGACGCCGCGGCTCAGCTCGAACCGGTCGATGGCCTTGATCAGGCCGATCGTGCCGACCTGGACGATGTCCTCCATCGGCTCGCTGCGGGAGCGGAACCGGCCGGCGGCGAACTTCACCAGCGCGAGATTCAGCTCGACCAGCGTGTTGCGGACGTACGCGTACTCGTGCGTGCCCTCTTCGAGCGATTCCAGCCGCGCGAAGAGAGTCTTCGACAGCGCCCGGGCGTCCACCGCGCCCACCTCGTCGTAGGGCGGGATCTCGGGCAGGTCTTCCAGACCCTCCAGCCGGCTTTCGCCGGGGTCCTCGTAGGCGTGCGGAGCGCTGTCGGCGTGCGCGGCGGCCATCACGGCGCTTCCCGAGGCGGTGAACAGGGCCTGCGGAGCCGGGGCCGGGGCCGACGCTGTGAGGTCGGTCACGGAATCCGTGGCTGGAGTTGTCGACGTCGCGAACGGGGTACGCGTCTCGTCGAGCCGGGGTGACATGGTGTCCTCCATCGTTCTCGGCATATGGCTGCCGAAGCCAATACGCGTTGCTGCGGTGTGCGGCGCCTCCAAAGCCGGCCGTGTCGGGTGCGGTCTCTACTAGCCCTACCCGGTCGGCCGGGACAGTTGCAAGTGTTAATTGTTCGATATGTCCATATTGCGGGGGACTTCGGGTACCGGCGCGCGTTCGAAGGGCGTAATGTTCGAGCGGCGTCATCCATCCGTGATGACGCCGAGACATCAGCACTGGCATACGGCCAACGACACGGCGAAGAGGGACGGGCATGGACCGCCAGACGGTCGGCAGCACGAACCGAGGCCGGCTTCGGGTCGGGGTTCGGACCGAGGGCCTGAGCGAGGTAGTGACAGCGGCCGGTGAGTTGGATCACCACACGGCGGAGTTGCTGCGGGTGCCCCTGGACGAAGCGCTCGAACAGGGTCGGTCACGCCTGGTGATCGACTGCTCGCAGCTGGAGTTCTGCGATTCCACCGGACTCAACGTTCTGCTCGGGGCGCGCCTGAAGGCGGACGCCGCCGGGGGAGGGGTGCACCTGGCCGGGATGCTGCCCGTGGTGGCGCGGGTCTTCGAGATCACCGGAGCGGACGCGGTCTTCACCGTCCATGACTCCGTAGAGGACGCCTTGGCCGAGTGAACCGGCCTGCGGGCCGCGGCGTCGGAGCCCCGTTGTGCGGCTCTGGCGCCCCTTGTGTTGCCTGTGTCACCACTTCCGGTCGCCTGATGTGGGTGTTGTCACGGTGCGGACGGGCAGAAGACCCCCGGCAGGTCGCACAGGACCCTGCACTCTCTGTATTGACGGTATGGACGAACGTGGCACTGACGAACTCGCACACTGGTGAATCGGTGAGGTGAAGCGCTGATGAGCACCACCCGGCAGCCCCGGCCGGGCGACCTCGGCCCCGAGCCGGACGACGCCGGGCCGACCGCCGCGCCGTCCGGCGGGCGGACGCGGACGCTCGCGCTGTCCGGCGCCAGCGGCGTCGTTCCGCTGGCCCGCGACTTCACCCGCCAGGCGCTCTACGACTGGGGCTGGCTGCCCGCGGCGAACGCGGATCGGCGGGCGGCGGCCGAGGACGTCCTGCTGGTCGTCTCCGAGCTGGTCACCAACGCCTGCCTGCACGCGGACGGCCCGGACGGACTGCTCGTCTCCTGCGCCGCCAAAGTGCTGCGGGTGGAGGTCACGGACCGGGGCACGGGCCGGCCGGCGCCGCGCACGCCGCACCGCGCGGGCCGGCCCGGCGGGCACGGCATGTTCATCGTGCAGCGGCTCTGCCTGGACTGGGGGGTCGTGCACAGGACCGGCGCCACGGGCAAGACGGTCTGGGCGGAGCTGGCCGCGCCGGTGTAGCGCGGTGCGGCCGTGCGCGCGAGGCGGTGCGTACGGTACGGGCGTCGCGTACCGACCTGACGCCGCCGGGCCCGGGCGCGTAGGGACCCAGGCGCGTACGGACCGACCCGACGCGGCCGGGCGCAGGCGTGCGTACCGACCCGTACCGACCCGACCCGACGCGGCCGGGGCCATGTCCGGGCCGGCGCGCGGACCGGGTCGAGGGCCGGTACCTCAGTGGATGTCCCAGGCCCTCAGCGGACGTCGCCCATCAGCTCCCGCACCCTCCGCCGGTACATGTGGATCGCGCCCCCGGCGAGCACCGCGAGCACCGCTTCCAGGGCCACCACGCCCGTCCGGCTCAGGTCGACACCGCCGATCGAGAGCAGACCGGTGACCGAGTCGCCCGCCGTGACCGCCAGGAACCAGACGCCCATCATCTGGCTCGCGTACTTCCGCGGCGCCATCTTCGTCGTCACCGACAGGCCCACGGGCGAGAGGCACAGTTCGCCGACGGTCTGGATCAGGTAGATGCCCACCAGCCACATGGGACTGACCAGGGTCCCGCTCGCCGACATGGCCAGCGGGATCAGGAAGAAGAAGAACGACACGCCGATGAAGAACAGCCCCGCGGCGAACTTCACGACCGTGCCGGGCTCCTTCCCGTGCCGGTTCAGCCACAGCCAGATCCAGGCGAAGACCGGGGCCAGCGCCATGATGAAGACAGGGTTCAGCGACTGGTACCAGGAGGACGGGAAGCCGAATCCGAACAGCTCGGGCGCGGCCTTCGTCGTCCCGAACGCCTGGACCGTGGAGCCGGCCTGGTCGTAGATCATCCAGAAGGCGGCCGCGGCGACGAAGAGCCAGACGTACGCCGACACCCTGCTCTGCTCGCCGCCGGAGAGACTCTTGTCGCTCTTGATCCGGGCCAGAACGGCGGCGGGGATCAGCAGACCCGCGATCGTGAGCGGGATCATCGCCCAGTTGAGGGTGAAGTGGCCGGTGAGGCCGACGATGCCGTAGAAGACGACCGCGACCAGCAGCCACACCAGGCCCTTGCGCAGCCAGGTGGTGCGCTCCTGGCGGGTCAGCGGGGTGGGGACGCGGCTGCTCTCCGGGCTCAGGTGCTTCGTGCCCAGCAGGAACGAGACGAGGCCGATGGCCATGCCGACGGCGGCGAGCGCGAAGCCGAGGTGCCAGTTGTACGCCTCGCCGACCGTGCCGATGACCAGCGGGGCGAAGAAGGCGCCGATGTTGATGCCCATGTAGAAGACGGTGAAGCCGCCGTCGCGGCGCGGGTCGTTCGGGCCGTCGTAGAGCTGGCCGACCATCGTGGAGATGTTCGCCTTCAACAGTCCGGAGCCGGCCGCCACCAGGGCCAGACCGGCGAAGAAGCTGCCCGAGCCCGGCAGTGCCAGGGTCAGATGGCCCAGCATGATCACGACGGCCGCGATCGTCACCGTCTTGCGCGGGCCCCAGACCCGGTCGCCCAGCCAGCCGCCCGGCATGGTCAGCAGGTAGACCATGGACAGGTAGATGGCGTAGATGGCCGTGGTGGTGGCCAGGTCCATCCCGAGGCCGCCGGCCTGGAGGCCCTTCGAGGCGTCGGGGCCGCCGGAGAGCAGGTAGATGGTGAGCAGCGCTCTCATGCCGTAGTAGCTGAAGCGCTCCCACATCTCGGTCATGAAGAGGGGGGCCAGTCCGCGGGGGTGGCCGAAGAAGGTCTTCTCGGGCGCCGCGGGGGCGCTGGACGAGTCCTTCGTCAGGCTGGACGCCATGGTCGATCCTTGCTTGCTCGGGACGCGGCGCCTCGTGAGCGACCGCCACGAATGCCGTGCCCGGCGAGCCGTTCGTCCTCGGTGGGCTGTTCCCGGCGGACCGTGCTCGTCGGCCGTGCCTCGTGGGCGTGACCGCGCCCGTTGTGGGGGAAGAGAGCGGAACATGAGGTTCCGTTCCAGCGCAGAAAAGAGACCTTTGGTGCCGAGCGGACGCTCGGTGGCCAAAGGTCCTCTAGTGGTACTACAGGCGTTCAGCCACCATACTCCATGACAGAGCGGTACATAGACGGCTTGAGAGATGGATCACAGGTTCTGAGGGAACCGGTCACCCAATTCGAAGGTGAATCATCAGATGAGCCGATGGACCTGCGGGTGCTTTCCAGGGCTGCCCGAAGGCCGTCCCATGCGGTCTACCATCACCCCATGACCCGTGTACTGCTCGCCGAGGACGACGCTTCCATCTCGGAGCCGCTGGCCCGCGCCCTGCGTCGGGAGGGTTACGAGGTCGAGGTTCGCGAAGACGGTCCGACCGCGCTGGACGCCGGCCTCCAGGGCGGAGTCGATCTGGTCGTGCTCGACCTGGGGCTGCCCGGCATGGACGGCCTCGAGGTGGCCCGGCGGCTGCGCGCCGAGGGCCACACCATCCCGATCCTGGTCCTGACCGCGCGCGCCGACGAGGTGGACACCGTCGTCGGGCTGGACGCCGGTGCCGACGACTACGTGACGAAGCCGTTCCGGCTGGCGGAGCTGCTGGCACGCGTACGGGCGCTGCTGCGCCGCGGCGCGGCCGACCCGGGCCCGGCCCCCGCGACGCACGGGGTGCGGATCGACGTCGAGTCGCACCGGGCGTGGATGGGCGAGGAGGAACTCCAGCTGACGGCCAAGGAGTTCGACCTGCTGCGGGTGCTGGTGCGGGACGCGGGCCGGGTCGTCACCCGGGACCAGCTGATGCGTGAGGTGTGGGACACGACGTGGTGGTCGTCGACCAAGACCCTCGACATGCACATCTCCTGGCTGCGCAAGAAGCTCGGTGACGACGCGGCGAACCCGCGGTACATCGCGACGGTGCGGGGCGTCGGGTTCCGGTTCGAGAAGAGCTGAGCCCGGCGGGGTCCGGGCGGTGAGGCCCCGCCGACGTGCGAAGACGGACGCGCGCGGACCGGCCGGTCGCGGCATGAGGACCCCTTAGGCTCGGAACCACCCGGACAGGGGAGGGGCGCTAGGTTCGGGTACGACGGTGTCCCGCCGTCGCGTCACCCCGCACGGAGGGCACCTTGCGCCGTCGTCTGATCCAGTCCACCCTCGCCGTGGTCCTCGTCGTCATCGCCGTCTTCGGGCTGTCGCTCGTCCTGGTCGAGACCCGCACGATCAGCAGCAGCGCCCAGGAGAGCGTGGACTCCGAGGCGCTGCGCCTGGTCAGCATCGTCGACAGCCGGCTGATCGGCGGCGATCACATCACCGCGCGCGTACTGACCCAGCAGGTCGGCGAGAAGCGGTACGCCCGAATCGACATCCCGGGGCGGCACCCCGTCGAGATCGGCACCCGCCCCTCCGGCAGCGTCATCCGGGGCACCGCCAAGGGCGAGGAGGGGGAGACCGTCGTCGTCGAGGAGCCCCGCTCCTCCGTCAACGGGGAGGTCGGCCGCACGCTGCTGATCATCGGGATGGTCGCGCTGCTCGCCGTCATCGCCGCCGTACTGCTCGCCGTGCGCCAGGCCAACAAGCTGGCGTCGCCGCTCACCGACCTCGCGGAGACCGCCGAGCGACTGGGCTCCGGTGACCCCCGGCCACGGCACAAGCGGTACTCGGTGCCCGAGCTGGACCGGGTCGCCGACGTCCTCGACGCCAGCGCCGAGCGGATCGCGCGCATGCTCACCGCCGAACGCCGGCTGGCCGCGGACGCCTCGCACCAGCTCCGTACCCCGCTGACCGCGCTGTCCATGAGGCTGGAGGAGATCTCCGCGACCGACGACCTGGACACGGTCAAGGAGGAGGCGATGGTCGCGCTGACGCAGGTGGAGCGGCTGACCGATGTGGTCGAACGGCTGCTCACCAACGCCCGCGACCCGCGTACCGGCTCCGCCGTCGCCTTCGACCTGGACGAGGTCGTCAAGCAGCAGCTGGAGGAGTGGCGCCCGGCCTACCGCAGCGCCGGGCGCGCCCTCGTCTGCTCGGGCAGGCACGGCATGCGGGCCGTCGGCACCCCGGGCGCGGTGGCCCAGGTGCTGGCGGCGCTGATCGAGAACTCGCTGATGCACGGGGGCGGCACGGTCGCCCTGCGCACCCGGGTGACCGGCAACCAGGCGGTCGTCGAGGTGGCGGACGAGGGGCCGGGCGTACCGCCGGACCTCGGGGCGCGGATCTTCGAGCGGACGATCAGCGGGCGCAACTCGACCGGGATCGGCCTGGCCGTGGCCCGGGACCTGGCCGAGGCGGACGGCGGGCGGCTGGAGCTGCTCCAGCAGAAGCCGGCGGTCTTCGCGCTGTTCCTCAGCAGGCAGGCCCGGCCGCACAAGAAGACGCACGGCGGCGACACGGGCTCACCGGTCCGCTGACCGGCGCGCGCCGCCTCCGGCACGGTGCGCTGCGGTGTCGGTGTCGGTGTCGGCGTACGGGGCCGGGGCGCGGGTCAGGTGGTCGGGCCCGTGCGACCGGCGTACGGGCTCGCACGGTGCGCTGCGGCGTCGGTGTCGGCGGTGTGCGGGGCGGGGCGGGGCGGGTGCCCGCTTCAGCGGCGTATGCGGTGGCGCTGGGCGCGCTCCGCGTCCCGGCCCGCCGCCCCCCGGCCCGTTTTCGGGCCCGGGCCCCTGTCCGCGGCAGCGTCCAGGTCCTCCAGGTCCACGGCGGCGTCCGATCCGTGCACGCGCGGCGAGGCGGTGGTACCGATCTCCGCGGGCAGGGCCCGAAAGACCCAGCTGCGGTAGGACCAGAACCGGAACAACGTCGCCACTCCGATGCCGAGGAACTTGAACACGTTGCTCTGGAGCGGGGTGTCCCAGCCGAACCCGTACGTCGCCGTGTAGAGGACCCCGTTTTCGATCACCAGGCCGGCCACGCTGAACAGCAGGAAGAGCGTCAGCTCCTTGGTGCGGCGGGACTTGTCCCGGTCCCGGTAGGTGAAGTAGCGGAACCCCAGGTAGTTGAAGGCGATCGCGACGACGGTGGCCAGCACGCTGGCCCGCACGACCGGCAGCTCGGTCACGTGCCGTACGAGGTTGAAGACCAGGAGGTTGACCAGCAGCCCCGCGCCGCCCACCGCGCCGAACTTGACCACCTCGCGTACGAGCCGGTCCAGTCGCGCGCGGAGTGCGCCCCGTTCGCTCATGTGCCCGTTCAGCCCCGTCCGGTCGGTGGTCCGTACGCGCCATGCTAACCAGGGGGTCACCCGCTCGCCCGGGGACAGGTCTGTAGGCCGGACGGCGGCCTGTGTGATCAGCGGAGATACGGAACGTGATAGACGTGCGATCGGTTGTGACCGAAACGCGCCTCCCAAGGCGCCCCACTCGTCCCTCACGGGCGGCCTATACCCTGGGCACGTGACGTTCCCGGTAGTCGGCATGGTCGGCGGCGGTCAGCTCGCCCGTATGACCCACGAGGCGGGCATCCCCCTCGGCCTCAGATTCAAGCTCCTCAGTGACACCCCCCAGGACTCGGCGGCCCAGGTGGTGAACGATGTCGTGGTCGGGGACTATCGCGACCTGGCCACACTGCGCGCCTTCGCGCGGGGCTGCGATGTGATCACGTTCGATCACGAGCACGTCCCGGTCGAACATCTGCGCGCCCTGGAGGCGGAGGGCATCCCCGTCCGGCCAGGTCCGGACGCCCTCGTCCACGCCCATGACAAGGGCGTGATGCGGGCCCGGCTGACCGCGCTCGGCGCACCCTGCCCGCGCCATCGCATCGTGGCCGATCCGGCCGACGCCGTCGCCTTCGCCGACGAGGTGGGCGGGTTCCCCGTGATCCTCAAGACCGTGCGCGGCGGCTACGACGGCAAGGGCGTGTGGTTCGTACGGTCCCGGGAGGACGCCGAGGAGCCGTTCCGGGCCGGGGTGCCCGTGCTCGCCGAGGAGAAGGTCGACTTCGTCCGGGAGCTGGCCGCCAACGTCGTCCGCTCGACGCACGGGCAGGCCGTCGCCTATCCGGTGGTCGAATCGCGGCAGGTCGACGGGGTCTGCGACACGGTGATCGCGCCCGCGCCGGGACTGCCCGACGAGCTGGCGGGCGAGGCGCAGCGGCTGGCGCTGCGGATCGCGGCCGAACTGGGCGTCGTCGGTCATCTCGCCGTCGAGCTGTTCGAGACGCCCGACGGCCGGATACTCGTCAACGAACTGGCGATGCGGCCGCACAACTCCGGGCAC
This sequence comes from Streptomyces hebeiensis, assembly GCF_052983195.1. NCBI lineage: Bacteria > Bacillati > Actinomycetota > Actinomycetes > Kitasatosporales > Streptomycetaceae > Streptomyces > Streptomyces hebeiensis. The sequence continues at coordinate 2,998,931 of NZ_CM129812.1, read as the reverse complement.
TGGACCCAGGACGGCGCGGTCACCTCCCAGTTCGCCAACCACGTACGGGCCGTGCTCGACCTGCCGCTCGGCGACCCGCGCCCCCGCGAGCCCTGGACGGTCATGTGCAACGTCCTCGGCGGCGACTTCCCCGACATGTACCCGGCCTACCTGCACTGCATGGCGCGGGACCCGCGGTTGAAGATCCACATGTACGGCAAGGACGTGAAACCCGGCCGCAAGGTGGGGCATGTCAACACCTACGGCGACGACCTGGACGACGTGCTGGCACGCGCTCGCCACGCCGCCGACTACCTCCGAGGGACGATCACCGAATGACACCCCCCGCACCGGCCGGCACGCCTTCCGGACCCACCGCCGACCAGGCCGGAGGCCCCCACGTCGGCATCGTGATGGGCTCGGACTCCGACTGGCCGGTCATGGAGGCCGCGGCCAAGGCGCTGGACGAGTTCGAGGTGCCGTACGAGATCGACGTCGTCTCCGCGCACCGGATGCCGCGCGAGATGATCGCGTACGGGGAGCAGGCCGCGGACCGTGGCCTCAAGGTGGTCATCGCGGGCGCGGGCGGCGCCGCGCACCTGCCGGGCATGCTGGCCTCGGTGACCCCGCTGCCGGTGATCGGCGTCCCCGTACCCCTGAAATACCTGGACGGGATGGACTCGCTGCTGTCCATCGTCCAGATGCCGGCCGGGGTGCCGGTGGCCACGGTCTCCGTGGGCGGGGCGCGGAACGCGGGCCTGCTGGCGGCACGTGTTCTCGCGGCCCACGACCCGGAGCTGCGGGAACGGATGCGGGTCTTCCAGCAGGAGCTGAACGACCAGGCGACGGAGAAGGGCAAGCGGCTGCGGGCCAAGGTCGAGGGCGCGGAGCACTTCGGATTCGGCAAGTGACGGGCGGCGCCGCGACAGGCGGGACCGAGCCAGGCGGCGGAACCGGCGCGGGCAGCGGGACCGGCTCAGGCGTCGAAAGCAGGACAGGCGCCGAGAGCGGGACGGACAGCGGGACCGAGACGAGGGCGGCCACCATGACGGGCGTGGAGACGGACGGCGTGGCGGAGCACCGCGCCTCCTCCGTGTATCTGGAGCAGGCGCGTGAGCTGCTCGCCGGCCATCCGGTGGTCGACGGCCACAACGACCTGCCGTGGGCGCTGCGCGAGCACGTCCGCTACGACCTCGACCGGCTGGACATCGCGCACGACCTGACGGGCCGGCTCCACACGGACATCGCCCGGCTGCGGCGCGGTGGCGTCGGGGCGCAGTTCTGGTCGGTGTACGTCCGGTCGGACCAGGCCGGGGACGACGCCGTCAGCGCCACGCTGGAGCAGATCGACGTGGTCGCCCGGCTGCTGGAGCGCTACCCGGACGACCTGGCGCGGGCGCTGACGGCGGACGACATGGAGCGCGCCCGCCGTGAGGGCCGGATCGCCTCACTGATGGGCGCCGAGGGCGGCCACTCCATCAATAACTCGCTCGCCACGCTCCGGGCCTTCCACACGCTGGGCGTGCGTTACATGACGCTCACTCACAACGACAACATCGCCTGGGCGGACTCGGCGACGGACGAGCCGGGCGTGGGCGGGCTGTCGGCCTTCGGCCGCGAGGTCGTGCGGGAGATGAACCGGATCGGCATGCTCGTCGACCTCTCGCACGTGGCCGCCACGACGATGCGGGACGCACTGGACGCGACCGACGCGCCGGTGATCTTCTCGCACTCCTCCGCGCGGGCGGTCTGCGACCATCCGCGCAACATTCCCGACGACGTGCTGGAGCGGCTGCCGGCGAACGGGGGCGTCGCGATGGTCACGTTCGTACCGAAGTTCGTCCTGCCCGCGGCGGTGGCCTGGACGGTCGCGGCGGACGAGAACATGCGGGCGCACGGCCTGCACCACCTGGACACCACGCCCGAGGGCATGGCGGTCCACCGCGCCTTCGAAGAAGCGCACCCGCGCCCGCGTGCGACGGTGGCCACGGTCGCCGACCACCTGGACCACATGCGCGAGGCGGCGGGCGTCGACCACATCGGCATCGGCGGCGACTACGACGGCACGGCGTTCACCCCGGCGGGGCTGGAGGACGTCTCGGGCTACCCGAACCTGATCGCGGAACTCCTCGCCCGGAAGTGGTCGAGGCCGGACATCGCGAAGCTGACGTGGGGGAACGCGGTACGGGTACTGGGCGCGGCGGAGGACGTCGCCCGAGGGCTCCAGACGGAACGGGGCCCGTCGAGGGCGACGCTGACGGAACTGGACGGCGGCGGCTCTTTTTAGGGGCGCGGTTCGCCTCCGGGGCGCGGGTGGAGTTACGGGCCCGGGAAACCTCCGACGTGACCCGGGTCGTCCCGGCGACCGCCGCGCGCGGCCTCTTTTGAGGGCTCGGTTCGCCTCCGGGGCGCTTCATGCCACTGTCGACGGTCGACCGGTGCTCGGTTTGCTCGTACCTCACAAACCTCCGCGCGCTCTCCCTTTCGACAGCGGCGCGCCCCTTCGGCTCACTCGCCGGCGGACGTGGGCACCCGGGACAACACGGGCACCCCAGGAGGCGGACGTGGGCACCCGGGCGTATCAGGAACCCGGGAGGCGGGAATCCGGGAGGCGGACAGCAGGAAGCCGACGTATCAGGCGCCCCCGGAGGCGGACCGAGCCCCTAGAAAAGCGGCCGGCCCATCGCGCGGTATGTCCATCCCGCCGCCCGCCACCGCTCCGCGTCCAGCGCGTTGCGGCCGTCCAGGATCAGGCGGCGCGCCGCCGCCTCGCCCAGGACTACCGGGTCCAGCTCGCGGAACTCGCGCCACTCGGTCAGGTGCAGGACCACATCCGCGCCCCGTACCGCCTCCAGGGCCGACTCCGCGTACCGCAGCGTCGGGAAGAGCAGCTTCGCGTTCTCCATGCCCTTCGGGTCGTACACCGTGACCTGGCCGCCCTGGAGGTGGATCTGTCCGGCGACGTTGAGCGCGGGCGAGTCCCGTACGTCGTCCGAGTCGGGCTTGAAGGTCGCGCCCAGTACCGCCACCCGCTTGCCGAGGAACGACGAGTCCCCGTCCACCGCCTCCCGCGCCAGCTCCACCATGTGGCCGCGGCGGCGCATGTTGATCGAGTCGACCTCGCGCAGGAAGGTCAGCGCCTGGTCGGCGCCGAGTTCGCCCGCCCGGGCCATGAACGCCCGGATGTCCTTGGGCAGGCAGCCGCCGCCGAAGCCGATCCCGGCGCGCAGGAACTTCGGCCCGATGCGCTCGTCGTACCCCAGCGCCTCCGCCAGCTTCACGACGTCTCCGCCGGCCGCCTCGCAGACCTCGGCCATCGCGTTGATGAACGAGATCTTGGTGGCGAGGAAGGAGTTCGCGGACGTCTTCACCAGCTCGGCGGTCGGGAAGTCCGTCACCACGAACGGCGATCCCCCGGCGATCGGCCCCGCGTACACCTCGCGCAGCAGCCGCTCGGCGCGCTCGCCGCGCACGCCGACGACGATCCGGTCCGGGTGCAGGGTGTCGTGCACGGCGAAGCCCTCGCGCAGGAACTCCGGGTTCCAGGCCAGTTCCACCTCGCCGCGCGCGGGCGCCAGTTCGTCGATCCGGGCCGCCAGGCGTTCCGCGCTGCCCACGGGGACCGTGGACTTGCCGACGACGAGCGCGGGCTTCGACAGGTGCTCGGCGAGGCTTTCGACGGCGGAGTCGACGTAACTCATGTCGCAGGCGTACTCGCCGTGCTTCTGCGGGGTGTTCACGCAGACGAAGTGCACGTCGCCGAAGTCGGCGGCCTCCGCGAAGTCCATGGTGAAGCGCAGCCGGCCGCTCGATCCCTCGATTCCGGCGACATGCTTGCGCAGCAGTTCCTCGAGGCCGGGCTCGTACATGGGGACCTGGCCCGTGGACAGCATCTTGATCTTCTCTGGGACCACATCGAGGCCGAGGACTTCGAACCCCAGCTCCGCCATGGCCGCGGCGTGGGTGGCGCCGAGGTAACCGGTGCCGATCACTGTGATCTTGAGGGCCATGCGGTGCTCCAGGGAGACGTGTACGGGTGGTGCTGCCGCGCGGCCGGCGTCCCCGGGCGCGCGGCCCGAGCATAGCCGCGTGTGGCAGGGGCGTCGCAGGGGCAGGTACCGCGGTGGACGCGGCGTACGGGAGTACCGGGCGTACGGGCGTACCCGGCGTGCGCGGTGTGCATCGCGTACGCGCCGGGTCCGGTGCGCACGCGGTGGGACGGGGCAGGCCACCGGCCGGGTTTCCGGGGCGGCTGTCGGCAAGCTCACCCGCCCGCACTGTTCGCATGGCGGTACGGCGCTCTAAGCTTTGGTTACTTAACGGTAGTTAGCAGTCTGTTGGCAGTCTGGGGAGTGAGAGACCGTGGCAGGTTCGGCTGATTTCGATCTGTTCCGCCCGTCCGAGGAGCACGACATGCTCCGCGAGACCGTGCGCGCGCTCGCCGAGGCGAAGATCGCGCCGTACGCCGCGGCCGTGGACGAGGAGACCCGCTTCCCGCAGGAGGCACTGGACGCGCTGGTCGGCGCGGACCTGCACGCCATCCACGTCCCCGAGCAGTACGGCGGCGCCGGTGCCGACGCGCTGGCCACGGTGATCGTGATCGAGGAGGTGGCGCGGGTCTGCGCGTCGTCCTCGCTGATCCCCGCCGTGAACAAGCTCGGGTCGCTGCCCGTGATCCTCTCCGGCGGCGAGGAGCTGAAGAAGAAGTACCTGGGGCCGCTGGCCAAGGGCGACGCGATGTTCTCGTACTGCCTCTCGGAGCCGGACGCCGGCTCGGACGCGGGCGGGATGAGGACGAGGGCGGTCCGGGACGGCGACGCGTACGTCCTCAACGGTGTGAAGCGCTGGATCACCAACGCCGGGGTCTCCGAGTACTACACGGTCATGGCCGTCACCGACCCGGACAAGCGCACCAAGGGCATCAGCGCGTTCGTCGTCGAGAAGTCCGACGAGGGCGTGTCCTTCGGCGCGCCGGAGAAGAAGCTCGGCATCAAGGGCTCCCCGACCCGGGAGGTCTACCTGGACAACGTCCGCGTCCCCGCCGACCGTCTGATCGGCGAGGAGGGCACGGGCTTCGCCACGGCGATGAAGACCCTCGACCACACCCGCGTCACCATCGCCGCGCAGGCCGTCGGCATCGCGCAGGGCGCGCTCGACTACGCCACGGGCTATGTCCAGGAGCGCAAGCAGTTCGGCAAGCCGATCGGCGACTTCCAGGGCGTGCAGTTCATGCTGGCCGACATGGCGATGAAGCTGGAAGCGGCCCGCCAGCTCACCTACGCGGCCGCCGCCAGGTCCGAGCGCGTCCACCTGGGCGCCGGCAAGGAGGACCTGACCTTCTTCGGCGCCGCGGCCAAGTGCTACGCCTCGGACGCGGCCATGGAGATCACCACGGACGCGGTCCAACTGCTCGGCGGCTACGGCTACACGCGCGACTACCCGCTGGAACGGATGATGCGCGACGCGAAGATCACCCAGATTTATGAGGGCACGAACCAGGTCCAGCGGATCGTGATGGCGAGGAACCTGCCGTAGAGCGATTTTCGCAGGTCAGCGCGTTGCCTTCAGCCGTCCGTGAGCGGTGATCGGCTTCTGTCCGTCGGGGGCCGTTCTGGGCCGGTCAAGGGCGTCGTGCCGGGGGAAATCCTGGGCTGACAGGACCAGGAAGGCCCTCGCCGATTCGGCGAATTCAAGCGGGGGCGTTCCTTCGTTCGCCGACTCACACGAGGCTGACCCCGGCCTGAACCTTGATGGTGTTCACGGCGTCTTCAGTGAGCCAGCGCAGGGGGACCACGGTCCACTTGTCGCGCTTGCGCATGACCACGGCCTTACCGTCCCTGGTGCGTCCGACGTGAATGAAGCCGTGGTCACGCCGCAGGTCCTTCGCCAGGTTCTCGCCGTGGATCACGGGCGTTACTTCCCTTCGCGGTCCTCGTCGTCGGCCATGCTGCTGTGCACGTCCCCGTTCTGCGAGACGCGAGTTTCGGGATCAGTCGCCTGGTCCTGGTTGGCGTACGGGTCCCAGTCGTCCTCGTTCTTCTTACCCATTTTTGCGCGCTCCTTCCGGTCGAACACCGAGGCGGCACGGAAGCAGCCCGCGCCGTCGTGGAACCGCGCCCCGACCGCCGGCCCTTCTTGTTGCCGAAACGGTCGGGGCGGGGATTTGAGTGCTTCGGCTTCCCTGGGGCCGAAGCGGTTGCCCTCACTTCCCAGGACAGCACCCCGTCAAGGGGCGGGCCGGGGCGAGAGCCTGCACGAAGATCGACCGGACAGGACCTGGCCACTTCTTGCCGCCATGCTCCGGCCAGATGAATGCGGTCGGCCGCTTGCGGCGCTCCCGGGGTGGCTCGGCCGGGTCCTCATAATCCGGGATCTCGTCACGCAGGATGCCGACTCCCTCCGGCGCATCCTCGACCCGTTTGTCGATGTCCTCAGCCGTGACCATCAGTGGCCCTCGGGATGCCGCCGCAAGAAGACGTTGCAGTCGGACACCCGTCCAAAGAGCCCGTGAAGAACTCGCCGGCCGTCTGCGGGAGATCCGGAAGGACGCGGGGATCAGTGGGCGGGAGCTGGCAGTCAGGTGCGGCTGGTCGGAGTCGAAGTCATCCCGGATCGAGAACGCCAAGACGCCCCCCTCCGATGCCGACATCCGAGCGTGGTGTCGAGCCTGCGCCGCTGACGACCAGGCCCCCGACCTGATCGCGGCCAACAGGCAGTCCGCCGAAGCACATGTGGAGTGGAGACGGCTTCAGCGCACCGGCCTCCGGCGCCTGCAAGAAAGCACCGGCGACCTGTACCAACAGACCAAGACCTTCCGCGTCTACGTATCCGATGTGATCCCTGGCTTCCTTCAAACGGCGGGGTACGCCTCCGCGCTGCTGTCCTCCATCGCGGATTTCCGAGGGACGCCGGACGACGTGAGCGAGGCAGTGGCAGCCCGGATACGGCGGAACGAGGTGCTGAGCAAGGGCGGGCGCCGGTTCTCCTTCGTGCTGGAAGAGTCGGTGTTGCGATACCGGCTGTGCAGCGCCGAAACCATGGCGGCGCTGCTTGGCGTCATGGACTTTCAGAACGTCGCCGTGGGCATAGTCCCGTTCGCGCAACAACGGGCCGTGTGGCCCATGCCGACCTTCACGATCTTCGATGACCGAAGGGTGCACGCGGACACCCTGGACGCGGCGTCCACGCTCACACAGCCCAGCCAGGTCGAGCTGTACGCCCGTGCCTTCGAACGTCTCTCGCAGCAGGCCACACGGGGAGCGGCAGCCCGCGCCCTCATTGCGGACGCGGTCTCATCCCTGGACTGACCAGCGATGGCGGCGCCCCCCGTGCAGGTGGTCACGGGGAAATGCTGGGGAAGCATCCCCGCCGGGCGTCGGGTGCCCGGCCGTCGGAGGCCAACCTCAGGCGACCCGCACTCGCACGGCTGCCCAAAGCCCGGAGTCCGGGACGAGGCACTACTCCTCGCAGGCGGCAAGCCCGGGCCCTCACGTGCGTGTCAGGGCTTGCGGACTGTTGCGCGGGCCACCGTGTTGGCTGCGTGGTCCTGGAAGTGGACCCTGACGTAGGCGGCCCCGCCGCGCACGTTCGCGGGTACGTTGAGACTGTACTTCGCCGTCGTGCCGCAGACCCATGGCGTGATGGCGTAGCCCAGTTCCTTGCCGTTGGCGGCGTGGGCGGAGGCGTAGGTCCGCCGGCAGTCGTTCTTGCTCACGGACTTCTGCTGCCCGACCACGGCCACCGACCGGTTGTTGAACGTCACGGTTCCCTTCGACCAGGTCTGGCCCCACTTGAGGTGGTAGCCGGGCGCTGCTGCGGCGACGGGCAATGCGGGAAGGGCGACGACCATCCCGACGGCCATGCTCAAGGCGCCGAAACCGGCAGCGATCTTCGAACGCATACTGTCTCCTCACGGGATCGATGCAGCGGACGACGGAGCGACGACGGCTCCGACGCACACCACGGTGTCCCGGCACCGGACCGGCTGGCCACCGAACGTCGGGCCGCACAGATTTGCCGCCCGACCGGAAGTCTCGAACGGACCCGGACACGCTGATTTCCCACATGGGTGGTCAGTACGGCCCGTGCGGTCCGGGTGGTGGGCACACAGGCAGCCGCCCCCGAACCGAGCGGTTTCGGGGGCGGGCGCCAGACGAACCTGGCCTTTTCCGTGCGGCGGGGCGGGGGTACTCCAGCGCCGTGCCTGCCGGCGTCGGGCACCGCCGCACCTTTGACGTCGCAGGGTGAGCGAAGGCCTACCAGCGCGGAATCGCCACCCGGTACGTCGGGTTGATGCTGCGCATGTAGCCCGTGTCGTCCCGGTCGCGCAAGCCGCAGGACAGGTACTGCTCGTGCAGGGTCCCCAGCGCGTCGCGGTCGAGCGTGACGCCGAGGCCGGGGGTGGTGGGGGCCGTCACCGAGCCGTCCTTGAACTCCAGTACGCCGGGCTCGATGACGTCCTCGGTCTTCCACGGCCAGTGCGTGTCGCACGCGTAGGTGAGGTTGGGCGTGGCCGCCGCCAGGTGGACCATCGCCGCGAGGCTGACTCCCAGGTGCGAGTTCGAGTGCATGGACAGTCCCATGCCGAACGTGTCGCAGATCCCGGAGAGGAGCTTGGAACGGCGCAGGCCGCCCCAGTAGTGGTGGTCGGAGAGGATGACCTGGACGGCGTCCACCGCGACGGACGGCTTGATCTCGTCGAAGGCGACGACGCACATGTTCGTTGCCAGCGGCATCGACACCTCGCGCGCGACGGCCGCCATGCCCTCGATGCCCGGCGTCGGGTCCTCCAGGTACTCCAGCACCCCGTCCAGCGCCCGGCCGACCTCGATGGACGTGGGCACCGACCAGGCGGCGTTCGGGTCGAGCCGCAGGGGGTGGTCCGGGAACTCCGCGCGCAGCGCCCGGATCGCCTCCACCTCCTCCTCGGGCGGCAGGACCCCGCCCTTGAGCTTGATCGCGGTGAATCCGTACGCGTCGACCATCCGCCGGGCCTGGGCCACGACGCCTTCCGGGTCCAGCGCCGCTCCCCACGCGTCCGGCTCAGCGCCCGGATGGGCGGCCCACTTGTAGAACAGGTAGGCGCTGAACGGAACCGAGGGCCGTACCGCTCCGCCCAGCAGGTCGGAGACGGGCCGGCCGGACGCCTGTCCCTGGATGTCCAGCAGCGCGACCTCGAACGGGGACTGCACGCGGTCGACCGTGCTGCTCGTGGTGACCATCCCGGTCAGTCCGGTCCCGCCGTCGCCGCCGACGCGCGCCACGACCGCGCCGACGCGCCGGTGCAGTTCCTCGGTCGCGTAGACGTCGAGCCCCACGATGTCCTCGGCCACGGCGTTCAGCCGTTCCAGGTGCTTGGCGTCGGCGTACGTCTCGCCGAGCCCGGTGAGCCCCCCGTCGGTGTGCACCTCGACGATCGCGCGCAGCGCGTACGGCTCGTGGACGCCTACGGAATTGAGCAGCGGCGGGTCCCGGAACGCGACCGGGGTGATGGTGACGGAGGAGATGCGCAGCCGTTCGGCGGTCATGGTCAGGCCTTCCCTGCGAGGTCGAGTCCGCGCTCCAGGAGCGAGGAGAGGGCGTCGAGGTCTTCCGGGGTGGGGTCGGTCAGCGGGGCGCGGACCGGCCCGGCGTCCAGGCCGCGCAGTCGGGCGCCCGCCTTGACCAGCGAGACCGCGTATCCCGGGAGCTTGTTCCGCAGCTCCACCAGCGGGTGGAAGAAGCCCGCCTGGAGCTCCTCGACCCGTGCGTCGTCCCCGGTGGTCACGGCCCGGTGGAAGGCCAGCGAGATCTCGGGGGCGAAGCTGAAGACGGCCGACGAGTACAGCGGAACGCCGGCGGCCCGGTAGGCGGGTACGGACGCCTCCGCGGTGGGCAGCCCGTTGAAGAACTGGAACCGCTTGCCGCTCTCGCGCAGCGACTGGCGGATCGCCACCACGGTGCGGGACAGCGTCTCGATGTCGCCGACACCGTCCTTGAATCCGACGACGTTGTCGAGGGCGGCGACCCGCACCGCGGCGTCCAGGCCGAACCGGGCGTTGGCGCGGTTGTAGACGATGAGCGGGAGCCCGGCGGCGTCCGCCACCTGACGGGTGTACTCCACCAGCCCGTCCTGCGGCGCGGTGACCAGGTAGGGCGGCAGCAGGAGCAGGCCGTCGGCCCCGGCCTCGCGCGCCGCGGCGGCGCCGGCCACGGCGCTGGGCAGCGCGCCGCCCGCACCGGCGAAGACCGGTACGGCCCCGTCGGTGGCCTCGACCGCGGCACGTACGACGTCCGCGTGCTCCTGGGGCGACAGAGCGTGGAACTCGCCGGTTCCACAGGCGGGGAAGACGGCTCCGGCACCGGCGGCCACCCCGGCCCGTACGTGCTCCTTCAGGACCGGGAGGTTCGGACCGCCGTCGGCGCCGAAGGGGGTGACCGGAAAGAACAACACTCCGTCAAGCATAAGGTTCCGTTCATACATGTGACTTGCATGTGCACCTGTGTACGAGGCGCCAACCTAAGTCCCGTCGGACGGTGCGTCAATCCTGGTCGGGCGGCAGATGGCCCGCCCCGGCGCCCTCCCGCACCGGCTGATGAGATTCCGTGAGCAAGTCATTGACCCGGAGGACACGCCTCCGTAACGTGACCACACGTGTGAAATTGGTTCACATACGTGTACGACTGGATGTCTGTCGCGGCCTGCGGGTGCGGCCCCGGTGTGGTGCGGCCCCCGTGCGGTGCGGCCCCCGAGCCCGGCAGGTGGAGTCCGGCCGACGCGGTCGACAGCGTGGGGCACCGGGGACGGCCGGTCACACCTTCACGGCAATTCACAGTGGGAGACAAAGATGGTCCCGCAGCTTCCCAGGAAGCGCCCGGCGAGCCAGAGCGAGCCGGACGCGGAGAGCCGCGCAGTCGGCAAGTTCCTCCGCCGCATGCTGCCCCTCCTGGTCCTGATGCTGGTGGTCAACCAGATGGACCGGACGAACGTGGGATTCGTCCAGGCGGACCTGAAGGCCGACATCGGTGTCAGCGCCACCGCCTACGGCCTCGGTGCCGGCCTGTTCTTCATCGGGTACGCCCTCTTCGAAGTCCCCAGCAACATGCTGATGGAACGTTACGGCGCCCGGGTCTGGCTCACCCGCATCATGATCACCTGGGGCACGGTGATCGTGGCGATGTCCTTCATCCACAACGTCACGGTCTTCTACATCCTGCGGTTCCTCCTCGGTGTCGCCGAGGCCGGCTTCTTCCCCGGCGTGCTCCTCTACTTCACCAAGTGGCTGCCGGACTCCAGCCGTGGCAGGGCGAGCGCGATCTTCCTGGGCGGATCCGCCACCGCCTACATCGTGACCGGGCCGATCACGGGCGCGCTGCTGGAGATGCACGGCGTCGCCGGCATCGCCGGATGGCGCTGGATGTTCGGTCTGGAGGGCGTCTTCTCCATCGTGGTCGGCATCGTGGCGGGCTTCTTCCTGGTCTCCCGCATCCAGGACGCCCGCTGGCTCACCCAGGAGGAGAAGGACGCGCTCAGCGCGGCGGTCGCGCGGGACGAACAGGCCCGCGACCGCGCGCCCAAGGTCTCGAAGCTCAAGCTGCTGGTCCATCCCCAGGTCGCCCTGCTGACCGGTGTCTTCTTCGCCATGGCGCTCACCGGCTACGCGATCACCTTCTGGCTGCCGACCCTGGTCGCGGAGATCGGCGGGCTCTCGCCCTTCCAGATCGGCCTGCTGTCCGCCATCCCGTGGATCTGCGCCGTGATCGCCATGTACACGGTCAGCCACTTCGCCGACGGCGCGCCGGACCGCCGCCCGTACCTCGTGGCCGCCCTCATCCTGTCGGCGGTCGGCGCCTTCCTGGCCACGCTCGGCTCGCCGTGGTTCGGGCTGCTGGCCATCACGCTGGCCGCGATCGGCGGAAAGTGCGCCGCGACCGTGTTCTGGCCGATGGCGCAGGCCGGCCTGGACTTCAAGATCGCTGCGGCCGGACTGGCGATCGTGAACTCCCTGGGCAACCTCGGCGGTTTCGTCTCGCCCACGCTCTTCGGCTACCTCAAGGACACCACCGGCAGTACGAACGGTGGCCTGTACAGCCTCGCGACGGCGTCCGTCCTGGCGGCAGGCGCGGTCTTCCTCATCCGCCGTGGCGGAGGATCGGCCGGCTCCGGTGAGCCGCTGCCGGCCCAGGGGACCGCGGGCGCGGCGCAGGGCGAGACGACGCCGCCGCGGATCGCCTGACGGCCCTGACCCGACTCCTGTGGCGGTCGGCGCGGCGGTACGGGCCGGCCCGTACGAGTTCGTCGCACAGATCGATCGTGCGGGGCAGCGGCAGGCGTCAGCCTCCGGACCGCGTCAGCCGTACGGCCCCCGTCGTACGGGCCCGTCGTACGGGCCCCCGGACGGGGCGTCGGGCGAACGCGCGGGCGCCGGGTGAGTCGTACTCACCCGGCGCCCGCGCATGGTCGGCCGACCGTTCGTTCCTCAGCGGGTCCGCCCCTCAGTCCGCGTGGTCCGCCCAGACGTAGCTCTCCGGGAGCAGGTCCCCGACGGCCACCGCCCGCGGCCCGTCGGCCGCGGGCACGATCACCCGTATGCCCGGGAAGTAGTCCAGCAGGACCTGGCGGCAGCGCCCGCACGGCGACACGACGCCCCGGTCGCGGTCGCCCACGGCGACCATCGTCGTCAGCTCGTACGCCCCCTGGGCCGCCGCCGCGCCCAGGACGACCAGTTCCGCGCACGGGCCACCGGTGAAGTGGTAGGCGTTCAGGCCCGTGATGATCCGGCCGTCCGCCGCGCGGGCGGCCGCCGCCATCGTGTGGCGGTCGCCGCGGGCGCGGGTCCGCGCGACGGCCGCCGCCGCCTCGATCAGCTCGTGGTCCGGCTCGTCGCGGAGCGGCTCGTCGTGGTCCGGCTCGTGGCGCGGCTCGGAGGTGTCCATCAGTCGCCGGAGACCGTGACCTTCTCGTCGTTGTTGAGCTGGTTCACCAGCTGCTTGACCTTCTCCTTGTCCCACACGAGGTTGCCGCCCACGCTGCCCGAGATCGGCATGTTCATGGACTTCCCCTCGCCGCCCGTGACGCCCTTCATCGCGAAGAACATCTGGCCCAGCGACCACAGCGACATGTCCTTGTCCACGATCAGCGTGTCCAGGCCCGCGCCCATCGTCGGGTAGAGCTTGAACGGGTTGAGGATCGTGCCCGGCGTCGCCGTCTGGGAGGCCAGGGCCGCCAGGAACTTCTGCTGGTTCTTCGTACGGTCCAGGTCACTGCCCGCGAACGCGTACCGCGTCCGCACGAACGCCAGCGACTGCTCGCCGTCCAGGGTCTGCTTGCCCGCCTGGAAGTCCGCCCCGGACTTCTTGTCCTTGAACGCCTTCGGGATGTCGATCTCCACGCCGCCGATCGCGTCCACGATGTTGGCGAAGCCGGCGAAGCCGATCTCCACGTAGTGGTCGATGTGCAGGCCGGTGTTGAACTCGACGGTGCGGACCAGCAGCTCCGGTCCGTCCTCCGCGTACGCCGCGTTCAGCTTGGTCTGCCGGCCCGTGTTCGGGTAGACCTTGCCGGAGTCCGACCCCTTGAACGAGGGGATCGTCACGTTCGAGTCGCGCGGCAGGGAGATCAGCGTCGGGCCGTTCGAGCCGTCGTGCAGGATCATCATCGAGTCCGTGCGCTTGCCCTCGGCCGAACCCGTGTGGAGCTGCTTCTTCTGCTCGTCGGTCATGCCCTCACGGCTGTCCGAGCCGACGATCAGGTAGTTCGTGCCGTCGCCCTGCGCCGGGCGCTCGATGACCTTGGAGAGGTCGACCTCCCGGTTGAGCTTTCCGTCGGCCCAGAAGTACGTGCCGATGGAGACGCCGAGTATCACGATCACCAGCGTGAGCGCGCCCAGCTTGATCCGGCGTCCCCAGTCGGGCGCGGGCCGCGTCGGGCCCATGGCGCCGGCCCGGCGGTAGCCGCCGTCGCCCGGGCCACCGCCGGAGGGGGAGCCGTAGACCTGGCCCGTGTTGTACGCCGGATCGGGGCCGGCACCGGGCGGCGGCCCGGCACCCGGGCCGGGGGCGTACCCCTGCGCCTGCCGGGGCACGCCGCGTGACTGCACATGGGGCATCACGCGCGCGCCCTCGGGCTGGGCGCCCCCACTGCCGCGTCCGTAGCGGTCGCGCCGCTCACCGCGGTCGCCGGTCCATCCGTCGGGCCAATCATTCATGCGCACCAGTGTGCCGGGCCCGCTCGTACGCCATACAGGGGTCATGGGAAATCGGGTCGGCCCTGTTGCGAATCTGATGCATTCACCTGGTCGGAGGCGGCCGAACGGGTGGGACGGGTGGTCGTACGGGGTGGGACACGTGACCGTACGGGTGGGGCAGGTAGCCGCTCCGGGTGGGACGCGTGACCGTGCGGCGGCGCGGGTGACCGTGCGCCGGCGCGCGTGACCGTGCGGCGTCGCGGACGGCCGTTCGGGTGAGACGGCGGGAGGCGGCACCCGGCCCCGGTACCGCCTCCCGGGCGCTCCGGGCCCTCAGTCGCCCCCGCCCTGACCGCCCGGTGTGACGCGGGTGGCGTCCAGCGCCGGGCGCAGCGCCCTGGCGATCCTGACCCCGTCGCCCACGGCCCAGATGTGCGTGAAGAACAGCCGGGGCTCCTCCGACAGACCGTGGTTGTGCAGTTCGACGAGGTTGATCTTCCCCCGCCGCAGCCGGGCGAGGACGTTCGGGACCTCGTCCGCCACCATGACGAAGTCACCGCTGAGCGCGACCCGGCCGCCGCCCAGGAGCTGCATGTTGAACGCCGTGGACGCACCGAGGCCCTGGGGCAGTTCCATGCCGCGGTCGACGATCGTCTCGCGGCGGTGGAAGACGACCTTGTAGAGACCGCCGTCGTTGGAGCCCTTTCCGCCCAGCGCGGCGTCGATCCGCCGGGTGTCCAGGTCGAGCGGCGGATTCTCCAGGCTCCGGGGGCGCGGCTGGGGCACCGGGGTGGCCGTACGGTCGATGGCCGCGCGTACACCGCGGGCCAGCGCCACCGCGTCGTGGCCGTGCGCGTGGACGTGGATCCACCACACGTCGGGGGAGTGGGCGAGCAGGTGCTTGTGCAGCGCGGTCATCTCGATGTGGTGCGCGAACAGCGCGTCGGACACCCGCTGGAGCTCGTTCTCCGCGCAGACCAGGTCCCCCATGATCAGCGTGGAGCCGTCCTCGTAGCGCACGAAGGCCACGTGCGAGCCGAGGGCCAGTCCCGGGGACACCTTGACGCCGTACGAGACGACGTCCAGGTCGGTGCGCGGGAAGCGGGCGTGGAGGAACTCGCCGCGCACCATGCTGGGGCCGCCGGAGAGCCCCAGCGCCTTGACGACGTGGTCCCAGTCGCCCGCCTTGGTCCTGACCGGCTTGAGGGGGCGTCCGTGCCCGGAGTGGTCCGGGCCGGGCGGGTGCCCGGAGTGGTCCGGGGGGACCGGGCCGCCGCCGCGCCGGGTGTCGGCGTGGGCGGTGGCCGTGCCCGGCCCGGCCAGTCCCGTTCCGGCCATGCCCACCCCGGCCAGCAGCGGCGCGAACGCGGCGGCGGCCAGCAGTCGGCGCCGCGGTGCCCCGGCGGCTGCGCCGGTCGGCGTCGCCTCGGCCTCCGGTGTGCCGGCCCGCGGTGTCCCGGCGAGTACCCCGGTTCGCGGGCCGCCCGCTTTCCCCGCGCCGGTGTTCCGTGCGTCCGTTCCTCGCGTGTGCGTTCGCGGCGTGGCGGTCCGTGGCGTGGCGGCCCCGGGGGACATGTCCTGCTCTCGGTCTCCGCTCACCTTCTGAGCACCTCCATACGTGGACGTAGGTCTGCGTCCGTCGCGAGTGGTGGACCCGGGACCCCGTGGCCGGGACGGGCCGCCGTCCCGCGGCCGTCCCGCCGTTCCGCGGCACGTGCCATGGCAGTGCCGTGAGTGTTCAGGGACACACGGCCTGGTCCCCGGTCATCGCTTCGAACGCGCCCTTGGACGCATTCTGAGCGCGAACGGGCGTCACCGCTCGGTAGTCGGATCCCGCCAGCACCTTCAGCGTCGGGCCCTGCTGGGGGACGGGGCGCAGCTCACTGCCCGGGAGCGCGGCCGCCAGGGACTTCGCGGAGCGGTCCCAACGCGGGTCGTACATGACGACCGTCCGGCGTACGTCGGGTCCGTCCGAGCCCAGCGGAGCCCCGGTCGTGCGGAAGCCCGTGGCGCGCAGCGCGTCGTCCACGCGCCGGCCGAGACCGTCCGTCGGCGTGCCGTTGTAGACCTGCACCCGGATGTCCTGCGGCCGGACCTCGACCACCTTCCCGCCCTTGGCGTCCTTGGCGCTGTCCTCGACGCGTCCCTCGGCGTCTCCGTCGGGGTTCCCCTCGTCGCCGTCGGAAGGCGGCTCCGGAGCCAGCGGCTTGTCCTCGCGCACGGCGTCGAACAGCTCCTTCGACTTCACCGGGTCCCAGGTCAGCGCCGTACCGCCACCGGGCACCGGGATCTCGGCGGGCGCCAGCGGCACGGACGTGAACTCCGACGAGGACGGGGAGAAACCGCGCATCGCCTCGTTCACGGCGAGCATCTGCCGCATGCCGAATCCGGCGTCGGCCCGTACCGAGCCCAGCACCGTGGCGGCGACCTCCTGGAACCTCACCGGGTTCAGCAGCACTCCGCTGGAGGTCGCCCGGCTGATCAGAGCCGCCACGAACCGCTGCTGGCGGCGCATCCGGCCCAGGTCGGCGGCGTTGTCGAGGTGGCGGGACCGTACGTACTGGAGCGCCTGGCCGCCGTTCAGCCGGTGCGTGCCCGGAGCCAGCGCGAGACCGGTGTAGGTGTCCTTGAGCGGCTGCGGGGTGCAGATGTCCACGCCGCCCACCGCGTCCACCGTCTTCATGAAGTTCGCGAAGTCGATCTCCAGGTAGTGGCTGATCTTGACCCCGGTCATCCGCTCCACGGTCCGGACCGTGAGGCTCGGCCCGCCCTCGGCGTAGGCCGCGTTGATCTTCACCGGGTGGGGCTTGTGGTGCTCGCCGGTGGTGGTGTCGGTGTGTTCCGGCAGTTCCGCGTAGCTGTCCCGGGGGACGCTCACCACGCTCGCGCGCCGCCCGTCCTCCGAGAGGTGGACGAGCATGATCGTGTCCGTGCAGTTGCAGGGCTCGCCACCGAGCCGGTAGGTCCGCCGCTGCTCCTCGGTGATCTTGTCGCGGCCGTCGGTGCCCACGAGGAGGATGTTCAGGCCGTGGCCCGCGTCGGGGCGGTTCTTCATGTCCTTGAACGGGTCGACCCGGCCGATCTCCGTGTCCAGGCTGGTCACGACGGCGTGGCCGATGCCGCCGGCGCCCAGCACCAGGACGGACAGGGTTGTCACCAGCCGGGTGCCCCAGCGCGGCCGAGCCCCCCGGGGGCCGCCCCGCCGCCGGCTCCTGGTCCCGGTCCGGGGCCGTGCGGGAGCCGTGGGCGGGGGCACCGCACGGCTGTCCGGGCGAGGCGGTGTGGGCACGGCGGGACCTCCGCGGTGACGGGGCCTCCGCACGGACGCCGAGGGGCTACGGACGTTGGGTGAGTACGGACGCCGAGGGGCTACGGACGTTGGGGGAGCCGAGAGGCTGCGGACAGTGGGAATCGCCAGCACGGTAGGCCCATATGATCAGTGACCCGGGGCTGCCACCCGGGCGGGGCGCGTCGCGTTCCCCCGTTCGCGGTAACGTGGCCGGGCCAGCGCCGTCTCCCGAATCCGGTCATGGCCCGGGCGCCCCGTACGCGTCGGTACGCCGCACGCAGCCGTGAGCACGCCGTCGGTACGCGGCCCGGCCGAGGCCGGACCCGGGCCCGAAGGACCCCAGAAGGACCACATGCCTGCCCTGCCCCCCGCGGTCTCCGTGATCATGCCGGTGCTCAATGAGGAACGTCATCTGAGGAACTCCGTCCGGCACATCCTGGAGCAGGAGTACGACGGCGAGATGGAGGTGGTGATCGCCCTCGGGCCGTCCACGGACCGCACCGACGAGATCGCCGCGGAACTGGTACGGGAGACCGCGTCGAGCGAGCGCGCCCGGGTCCGTACCGTGCCCAATCCCACCGGCCGCACCCCCGCCGCGCTGAACGCGGCGATCAAGGCGTCCAGGTACCCCGTGGTCGTCCGGGTCGACGGCCACGGCATGCTCTCGCCGAACTACATCGCCACCGCCGTCCGCCTGCTGGAGGAGACGGGCGCCGAGAACGTCGGCGGCATCATGCACGCCGAGGGCGAGAACGACTGGGAGCACGCGGTCGCCGCCGCCATGACCTCGAAGATCGGCGTGGGCAACGCGGCCTTCCACACCGGAGGCCGGGCCGGGCCCGCCGAGACCGTGTACCTGGGCGTGTTCCGGCGCGCGGCGCTGGAGCGGCTGGACGGCTACAACGAGGAGTTCATCCGGGCCCAGGACTGGGAGTTGAACTTCCGCATCCGTGAGTCGGGCGGAGCGGTCTGGTTCTCGCCCGAACTGCGCGTCCAGTACCGACCCCGCCCCTCGGTACGGGCGCTGGCCAAGCAGTACAAGGACTACGGGCGCTGGCGCCATGTCGTCGCCCGCTACCACGCGGGCTCGATCAACCTCCGGTACCTCGCCCCGCCGGCGGCGGTCTGCGCCATCACGGCGGGTCTGGTGGCCGGCGTCCTGGTCACTCCGTGGGGGCTGGTCGTACCGGGCGGCTATCTGGCGGCGATCGTCGCCGGTTCCGTACCCGCGGGCAGGGGGCTGCCGCTGAAGGCGCGGCTCCAGATCCCGGTGGCGCTGGCGACCATGCACATGTCGTGGGGGTTCGGCTTCCTGACGAGCCCGCGCTCACTGGCGAAGAAGGTCATCGCCAGCCGCCGGCCGGCCGCCCGGCAGCAGGACGACAACGTCGGGGCGACGGGAACGACCTGACGGCCTGCCTGCCCGACGCCTGACGAGCCGACAGCCGACAGCCGACAACGGACAACGGACAGTCGGCAGTCGGCAGTCGTCATGACGAAGAGGCGCCCGTGGCCGGGTCGTTCACCCGGCCACGGGCGCCTCTCCTAGGTCTTACGCACCACGCGTCGCACACGCCCGCGTGCGTGCGCTCGTCATCACCAGCGGTACGACTCGTACACGTCCATGCAGGCGTCCTTCTCGGAGCCGTTGATCGCGTCCGCCGCCTCCGGCAGGCCGCCCGCCTTGGGGGTCTTCGGCTTCGGGTACGACGTTCCGTCGCGCCAGTCGGCGCCCACGACCACGGTCACCCCGGACACGTCCGTGGACCGCTTCACCTGGTTCAGCGGTATACCGAGCGCCGTGGCCACCGCCTGCGCGGCGCCCTCCATGTCCGCGCTCGGGTAGCCGACCTCGGTCTTCTCCCGCGGGGTCATGGTCGCGTCGGCCTGCGCCAAGGCGTAGCCCTTGGCCACGAGGGCCTGGACGACGACGGAGGCACGGCCGCCGACCGGGGCCGCCTGCGCGTCGCCGGTGCCGTTCCGTACGAGCACACCGGTATTGGCGGGGTCCGAGGCCGGGTCCTTCACGGCGGGCCCCGCCGCTTCGGCCGGCCTGTCCGAACCGGCGGCCTTCTCCGACCCCGAGGCCTTGTCCGAGTCCTCCGAGTCCTCCGAGTCCTCCGAGCCCTTCGAGTCCTCCGAGCCCTTCGAGTCCTCCGTGGGCTTTCCGTTGCTGTCGAACGCCACATCGTCGCGGAGCATCGCCCACATCGTGCCGGCGTCCTCCGCCTCGACGAGGTGGTTGGGGTCCCGCGGGTCGGCCACCGTGGGCATCGTGGTCATGGTGATGCGATTGGTCGGCACGTCCTTGAGCTGCATGGCCAGGTCGAACAGCTTGTTGACCGTACCGATCTCCTCCGAGACCTCCAGCGACTCGGTCGCGGCCTCCGCCAGACCCGTCAGCCGGGGCGTGTCGGTGAAGACGCTCTGCGACTTCAGCTCGCGGAGCATCGAGTTCAGGTACATGTGCTGCGCCTTGGCGCGGCCGAGATCGCTGTAGAAGGCGTGGCGGGTGCGCAGCCACTGCAACGCCTGCTCGCCCTGGATCTGGTGCGACCCCTTCGTGAGCTTGAGGCCGGAGCCGCCGGGCACGCCGGGCAGCGGCCGGTCCCAGATGTTGTCCGTGACGCACACCTCGACGCCGCCTATCGCGTCCGCCATCTGCACCACACCGGAGAAGTCGATCGTCATCCAGTGGTCGATGTAGACGCCGGTCAGTTTCTCCCAGGTGCTCAGGGTGCAGCCGGGGCCGCCGCGCGCCAGCGTCTCGTTGATGATGGTGTTGGTCTCGGGGAAGACCTCGCCCGTCCTGGCGTCCTCGCACTCCGGGATGTCGACCCGGGTGTCCCGGGGGATGCTCACGACCGAGGCGTTCTTCCGGTCGGCGGAGACGTGGAGCAGCATCTGGACGTCCGCGAGCGGCGGGTTGCCGGCGGTGTCCCTGCTGCCGCCGAGCTTCACGTTCTCCGCCTTGGCCCGGCTGTCCGAGCCGAGCAGCAGGATGTTCAGCGGGGTCTGGCCGGCCGAGTTGGCGACGGGCTTGTGCACACCGCTGGCGCCGTTGCTGCGCTCGCCGCTGCGGAGGTTGCCGTTGAGGTGCCTGATGTAGACATAGGCCGCGCCGGCCGTCCCGAGTATGAGCAGGGCCAGTACGGCGGAGGCCCAGCGCAGTACCCGCAGGGGGCGCCGGGAGCGCGTCGTACGCCCCGGTGCCTCACCGCCGCCGACGCCGTCGGCTCCGTCAGTGCCGGCACCCTGGGCGACGGCGGCCCGGCCACCCGCGGCCCGGGGATCGCCGGCGCCCTTTGCACCGCCGGCACTCTTGGCGCTGTCGGCCCCCTTCGCGCCGCCGGCCTCACGCTCCGGCCCGCCGTCGCCCGGTGCCTCCCGCACCCACCGGCCACCGCCCGCCGTGGCCAGGACCTTCGGCTCGTTCTCCCGGTCGTCCGGCCCCTCCGGGCCGTCGCCCGCGCCCGCCGCCCCGGCGGCCGACGCGCGCTCCGTGCCGTCGGCCGCCTCGCGTGGCCCCGGCACCTTCTCCTCATGCTTCACGCGCTTCCCGTGCTTCTCGTACAAGCTGTTGTCCCCACCCGCATCACGGGTCTGTCGAGCGCTTTCGTGCTCTCCCTCGCGCTTCGCACCGCCTCGACGCACCGCGTTCCCCCTGTGTCAGGCAGGCCGTACGACCCGGAGCGGCTGGGGCCTTTCGTTCGGACATCGCCCGTCCGAACGAAAGGCCCCAGCCGCTCCTAGTGCCCCTCCCGGCAACGTTTGCCCCGTCGCGGCGTCCGGCACGCGCGCTCGCCGCGTTGGCCAAAAGCCCAGGTAGCTCCGCTACATGGACTTCCGGCCGCCTTGCGATCACACGCACCGGACGCCGCTCCTTGACGGGCAAACCTTGCCGGTCGCGGCACTAGGTCACTTGGCGCAGACCTGTTTGTCCGCTGCCACTTTCTGCACACCGTCCGGCGCCTTCGCCGCTCCGGTGATGGGCACCCCGGCGCCCTTGAAGTCCTTGCCGAGGACCAGGGTCATCGCCGCCAGCCCCTCGGCGTCCTCCGTGCCCGGCTTCAGCGCGCTCCCGGGCAGGCCCATCATCTCCGCGAGGGCACGCGCCTGGTCGGCCTGGTTCGCCCCGTACTCCAGTGTCGTCTTCGGCTGGTCGGGGTCGGGGGAGTTGCCCTTGTTGGTGGACTTCAGGGCGCCCTGGTCGTTCTGGAGCCAGTTCAGGGTCTCCTGCGCCGCGCCCTGCGGCCCGCCACCGTTGTACACGTCCACCCGTACGTCGGCCGGGGCCGCCTTGGGCCCCTTCAGCAGCGCCTGCTGCTGCTTCTTGGCCGCCGCCTCCTGCGCCGACTCCTTCTTCTTCACCTCGGTGAGGGAGATGTCGTTCTGCATCATCGAGAAGAGCGGCCTGGCCTTGGCCTCGTTGAGGACGACCGTGGCCTTGACCTCCTCGGCCGGGTTGTCGAGCACCGGCAGCGTCGTGAACGTGATGTTCTTCGGGTCGACGGACGCGAGTTCCCTGCCCAGCTCGCTCAGCTTCTCGATGGTGCCGATGCCGCTGTCGACCGTGAGCGCGTTGGTCGCCGCCTCCGCCACCTTCCAGAGCTTGCTGGGGCTGGTGAGGGTCTCACTGGACTGCATCTGACGGATCATCGAGCTGAGGAACTGCTGCTGCGTCTCGATCCGGCTGAGGTCGCTCTCGTTGCCGAACGCGTGCCGCGTCCGTACGAAGGCGAGGGCCTGTTCGCCCTGGATGACGTGTTCTCCCTTGCTGAGCTTCAGGTGCGACTTGGGGTCGTCGACGTCCTTGGCGACGCACACCTTCACCCCGCCGACCGCCGTGGACATCTCCTTGACCGCGTTGAAGTCGGCCATCATGAAGTGATCGACCGTCAGCCCGGTGATCTCCTTGACCGTGCGCATCGTGCAGCCGGGGTCCCGGCCGTCCTGGCCGAGGCTGACGTTGAACCGCGTGCCCAGCGTCCCCGGGATGGACGTCGTGGAGCCGTCCTTGTTCTTCGTCTCACAGTCGGGGATGTCGGTGATCAGGTCGCGCGGGATGGAGAGCGCCGTGGCGTTCGTACGGTCCTTGGACACGTGGAACAGGATGTTCGTGTCGGCGTGGCCCTCGCTCCCGGCGTCGCCGTACCCCTCGTTGCCCTTGCCCGTCCGCTTGTCCGTGCCGATCACCAGTATGTTGATCGGCTGGTCCTTCTTGAACCCGCCGCTGCCCGCGCCCGCGACGTCGATCGTGTCGATGTTGCCGTTGAAGTGCTGGTAGACGAAGTACGCGCCGGTGCCGCCGGCGACGAGCACGAACGCCAGCGCGCCGCCCGTCCACATCAGCGCCTTCTTCTTGCCCGACTTCTGCTGCTTGCGCTTGCGGGAGGACCGGCCGCGCCCGGCCGCGGCGGCGGTGTCCGCCGGGCCCTTGCCCGCCCGGCGGCTGCGCTGGCCGGGCACGTCCGCGCGGGCCGTGGCCTTCTTGTCGGCCGCGCGGCCGCCGCGCGCACCCGATCGGCCCGCGTCGGACGCCGACGCGGCACCGCTCCCGCGACCCTCGTCCGGCACGTCGCCCGGCGCGTCGTCCCGCGCCGGGGCACCTCTTCCGGGCGCGCCCGGGCCGGATCCGGTGTCTCTCGGGACGGAGGTCTGCTGCCCATTGGAGTGGTCCAGTCGCAGCTCGTAGTTACCGGTCTGCGGGTTGAGCACCCACTGGTCGGCGGGGTCGATCTCGTCCGCCTGCCCACGGCTATGCGCATCCACGGTTGCCTGATCCTCCGTCGGTGCCACGCGGGCGTCTCCCCCCGGAAGACGCCCGGTTCATTCGATCCATGAGTGCGCGACCTACGCGGCCGGCTGCACCGGATCGCGCCACACTATCCGCCCAGTTCAGCGTTCAGGTACGCCAGTGACAAATTCCACGAGACTTACAAGCGGGCAATCCGCCCAATCGTCATAGACCGAAGGTCTCTGTTTGGCCACTGTTTACCCACACATCCCGAGCGACGCGTTCGTTCCCGTGTACGTCGGGTCCGGAGCGGAGCCCGTCATGGCGTCGGTGGACCCGGCGGTGTGGCCGGAATCGTCCTTGCCTGCTCCACGGCCTTCACGGCCTTCACCGTTCGTGCGTTCTTCGATGTTTTCTTCGACGCTTTCATGATCTTCATTCGAGTCTTTTCTCCCGGCCGCGGTCCCCGTGGGCGCCGGAGTTTCCCGGGAGCCCCCGGCTTCGGAGTCCCCGGCGGATTCCGCCGTTTCGACCGTGACGGGCCGGTCCTCGCGCAAGCGCTCGAACAACTCGTCCGCGTCCGGCTGTACGAGTTCGTCGCGGTTCGGGTCCGCGCTGTACGGCTGCCGGGGCGCGGTCAGGAACTGCACCTTCTCCGTCGGCACGCTCTGGAGGGAGCGCGCCAGCTCGTAGAGGTCGGTGAGCGACCCCAGCCCCGGGTCGGTGGTGAGCGACTTCGTCGCCGCGTCGAGCACCGGGTACAACTCGGCCGGATTCAGCAGCACGCCATTGCCGCTCACCTTCTTGAACAGGGAGCCGAGGAAGCTCTGCTGCCGTTGCATGCGCTCGGTGTCGCTGCCGTCGCCGATGCCGTGACGGACGCGTACGAACCCCAGGGCCTGCTCGCCGTCGAGCCTCTGCGGGCCGGCCGGGAGTTCGAGCTTGGAGGCCCTGTCGTCGACCGGTTCCGCCAGGCAGACGTCGACGCCGCCCACCGCGTCGACCACGTCCTTGAAGCCCTGGAAGTCGATCACCATGTGGTGGTCCACGCGTATGCCCGTGAGCTTCTCGACCGTACGTATCGTGCAGGCCGCGCCGCCGGTCTCGAAGGCCCAGTTGAACTGGGCGAACCGTGCCTCTGTCCGGGATCCGTCCGCCGCGCGGCAGCTCGGTGTGTCCACCATCAGGTCACGGGGCAGGGAGACGGCGGTCACACTCTGCCGGTCGGCCGCGAGGTGGAGCAGGATGGTGGTGTCGGATCGCTGCGAACCGCCGTCGTCGCGGCCGTACTTGCC
The DNA here is from genome assembly GCF_052983195.1 of Streptomyces hebeiensis. Taxonomy (NCBI): domain Bacteria; kingdom Bacillati; phylum Actinomycetota; class Actinomycetes; order Kitasatosporales; family Streptomycetaceae; genus Streptomyces; species Streptomyces hebeiensis. The sequence continues at coordinate 2,974,466 of NZ_CM129812.1, read as the reverse complement.
GTTGCCCGCGCCGGCCCGGCTGTCGGAGCCTATGAGCAGGATGTTCCGGGCTTCGAGGGAGACGGGGGTGGGGCGCTCCTTCTCGTACGCGCGCAGTTCGGCGGCGGCGGAGGTGTCGGTGGTGATGTTGGCGTCGAGCGAGCGGTAGAACCACCAGCCGGTGCCGGCGACGGCGAGGACGGCGACCGACGCGCCGAGCGCGGCCCAGCGCAGCCAGCGGCGCTTTCTCGGGACGGGGTGGGGCGTGGGGAGGTCGGTGGTGTCGTCGGCGTCGTCGGCGGGATCGTCGGCAGGGCTGTCAGCGGGACTGCCGGCGGGTCTGCCAGTGGGACCGTCAGTGGGTGAAGGGGAACGGTCGGGCTGGTGCTCGCCGGCGTGCCCGTCGGCATCGTTGTCGGCGCTCTCCGCAGGGCTTTTGTCGTCAGGGCCGGGCGTCCGGGGCGTTGGCCCGTCGCCGGGCGGGCCCTCCGGCGCGGCCGGTGCGCTGCCGGCACTGTCGGTCACGTCTGTGTCCATCCTTCAAGGCTGTCGGCAACGCACTGGGCTGCCGGTCGCAGAGGTAGACGGGTGAGCACCGTGCTTGGTTGTGCCGGGAGTTGTGAGTTTCTCCGATCCTGTACGGGTGTTGAGACGGCCTTGGGTCAAGCCGGTTACCGGCCGATGTCGAACGGATACGGGCCGCATGGACGGTGTGCCGTTCACGTGCCGTCGCGCACGCCCGTTGTGCGGTTGTGGTCGACGGCCCGGCCGGTCACGCCGTGCGGCCGGTCACACCGTGCGGTGGGGCACAGGGCCCGGTGGACCGAACCGCGCTGGGTCACACACCGCGCCGGGTCACACACCGCGCCGGGTCACACACCGTGCCGGGTCACACGACGCGGTGGGTCACTCGTTCGTCCGTGACCCGCTGTTCCAGCGCCTCCGGGGCCAGCTTCTCCAGGTTTCGGCAGAGCACCACGGACCCACCCGCCGCGAGCGGGGCGAACAGCCCGGCGGACAGCCCCTCCCAGCTCCGGTACGAGAGCCCCGACAGCAGCCGGGAACCGGGCGTGAGCCCGCGTTCCACGGCGTCCCCGCGCGCCCGGTCGACGAGTTGGGCCGCCGTCAGTTCCGTACCGTCGACGGAGAGGGCCGGCTCGTCCGGGTCGACGGGTGCGTACGGCGCGAAGCGGTCGCCCTGGCCGGGCACCTCCACCGCGTAGTCCGCGAAGCCCACGGGAGCCTCGGGGAACCGTCCGCCCAGCGGCCTGAGCGCGAGCGCCACCCGCTCGCCCCGGCACGCGCGCGCCGCGTCCAGGGTGTCAGGACCGCTGACGACGAGGTCGGCCGCGGCCGGGTCGCCGCCGATGTCCACGGCCACGCCGACCGAGGAACAGGCCAGCAGCCACACGGCGCTCTGCCAGTGCGCGGGCAGCAGCAGCGCGAGCCGGTCACCGGGCTCGGCGGACAGGTCTCCCTGAAGCAGGTTGGCGGTCTTGGCCACCCAATTGGCGAAGGTCGCCACGGACAATTCGACGCGCTCACCGGTGGCATCGTCGTAGAAAGTGATCAAGGGGCGGGCCGGGTCCGCGGTGAGGGCGGATCGCAGCAGGTCGGCGGGGGCGCGGTCGGTGGCGTTCACGCGGGAAAGGGTACGTGGCGCGGGCGGCGGGCCGCCGCCGTACCGGTGACGCGGTCCACTCGCCCGGCCGACGCACCGTCAGTTCTGTCGGCGGACGCCCGACGGGCGGGCCGGGGCCGTCGTCGCCAGGATCGGTCCATGCGTTCTTCTCTCGTCTCCCCGATCGGTGTCGCGTGCGGTGCGGCGCTGGTCCTCCCCCTGTCCGTACCGCCGGGTGCCGCCGCCGCGCCGCGCGCCGTGTCCGCGTCCGCCGCGCAGCTCACGCACACCTCGTCCCCGGCCCACCGCGTACGCCAGGGGCCCTCGGCCCTCCCGGGTTCCACCGAGTCGCTGCCGCTGCCGGCGCGCGCCTCGGACCGGTCGGCGGGCGGCGGCGCGGAACGGGGGCTGGCCCGCCGCGCCGTCCACCCCTTCTCCCTCCTCGGAGTCGTCTGGGACGACGCCGACGAGGAACTGCGCGGCTCGGTCCGGGTCCGTACCCGGGCGCTCCGCTCGCACGACTGGTCCGACTGGCGGGAACTGTCGGCACACGGCCATGAGCACGGCGCCGACCGGGGCACCACGGAGCGCGACGCCGGGACCGTACGGGGCTTCACCGACCCGTTGTGGGTGGGCGAGTCGGACGGTGTGGAGATCCGCGTACGGGCCGTCGACGAGCCGGGCGGTACGGCGACGGAGACCCCCGCCCGGGCGCTGCTGCCGCGCGGACTGCGGCTGGAGCTGGTCGACCCGGGCGGTGACCCGGTGACGGACGGACCGGCGCAGGCAGGGGCCGGGACGGCGGCCGGTGCGCAGACCGTGGCGCCGGCCGGTTCGTCGTCGTCCGGGCCGGCGTCCGGCTCGTCCGCTGTGACGAGCGGGCTCACGACGGGAGCGCCCGGGGGCACCGCGGCCGGCACCGCAGCCGGGACCGGAACCGGTGCCGATGCCGTCCAGCAGGCGGCCATGACCGTGGAGGAGGCGGCCAGTTCGGCGGTCAACGCGGAGTTCGCCGACCTCGGAGCCACCGAGATCACGGAGCTGTCGAAGGAGGAGACGGAGGAGAACCTCGCGGAGTACGGGGAGGAGACGGAGGCGGCCGAGGGGGCCGGGGCGCCCGGGGCGACGACGAGGAAGCCGTACATCGGCCCGCGCCCCCGCATCATCACCCGCCGGGGCTGGGGCGCGGACGAGCGGCTGCGCGAGAGGCGGTTCCGCTACACGAAGACGGTCAAGGCGGCCTTCGTCCACCACAGCGGTACGGGCAACAACTACACGTGCCGACAGGCGCCCTCCGTCCTGCGCGGTATCTACCGCTACCACGTCAAGAGCAGCGGCTGGCGCGACATCGGCTACAACTTCGCCATCGACAAGTGCGGGAACATCTACGAAGGCCGCGCGGGTGGCGTGGCGAAGCCGGTGATGGGTGCCCATACCCTCGGTTTCAATTCCAGCAGCACGGGCATCGCCGTTCTCGGAAGCTACAACGCGACGAGGCCACCGGCGGCGGCGACGACCGCGCTCGCCCGGCTCACCGCGTGGAAGCTCGGCCTCCATGGCATCAATCCGCGCGGAAAGGCGCGGCTGACCTCCAAGGGGAGCAACAAGTACACGTACGGCAAGAAAGTCGGGCTCCACGCCATCTCCGGGCACCGGGACGGATACGTCACCGAGTGTCCCGGGCGTCGGCTCTACGCGAAGCTCGGCACGACACGGACCTCGTCGGCCCGTTACCAGGGCCGTCGCTGACCGGGGCGGTGTCGCCCGCCACGGTGATACGACGCGGCGATACGTCGTGGTACGACACGGTGTGCCGGGCGCGGGCGACCGTACGGGCTGCGAAGATCGGTCGGAAGCATGTACCTATGCATGGACGAATGTGTGCATGTATGAAGCGCCGGCCCCGGCAGGAAGCAGAGACGACACGGTGACAGAAGCGATTCTCCTGGTCGGCGGCAAGGGCACCCGGCTGCGGCCGCTCACGGTGCACACTCCCAAGCCGATGGTCCCCGCGGCCGGCGTGCCGTTCCTCACCCACCAGCTGGCACGGGCGCGCGCGGCGGGCGTCGAACACATCGTGCTCGCGACGTCGTACCTCGCCGAGGTCTTCGAGCCGTACTTCGGCGACGGCTCGTCGCTCGGCCTGCACCTGGAGTACGTCACCGAACGGGACCCGCTCGGCACCGGCGGCGCCATCCGGAACGTCGCCTCCCGGCTGCGCTCCGGCCCCGACGAACCGGTGCTCATCTTCAACGGCGACATCCTGACGGGACTCGACATCCAGGCGCTCGTGGCGACGCACACGGAGTCGGGCGCGGACGTCTCCCTGCACCTGACGCGGGTGCCCGACCCGAGGGCGTTCGGGCTGGTGCCGACGGACGCGGACGGGCGGGTGACGGCGTTCCTGGAGAAGCCGCAGACGCCCGAGGAGATAGTCACCGACCAGATCAACGCGGGGGCGTACGTGTTCCGGCGCTCGGTGATCGACTCGATCCCCGCGGGCCGCCCCGTCTCGGTGGAGCGGGAGACCTTCCCGGGCCTGCTGGCCGCCGGGGCGCACCTCCAGGGGATGGTCGACTCCACGTACTGGCTGGACCTGGGCACCCCGCAGGCGTTCGTACGGGGCTCCGCCGACCTGGTCCTGGGCCGCGCTCCGTCCCCGGCGGTGCCCGGCCCGTGCGGCGAGTACCTGGTGCTCCCCACGGCGAAGGTCGCGCCCGACGCGAAGCTCACCGGCGGCACGGTGGTCGGCGAGGGCGCGCTGATCGCCGAGGGCGCCCGGGTGGCGGGCAGCACGGTCCTGGCCGGCGCGGTCGTGGAGCCGGGCGCGGTGGTCACGGACTCCCTGATCGGCGCGGGGGCCCGGGTGGGGGAGCGCGCGGTGCTGACGGGGGCGGTCGTCGGGGACGGGGCGGTGGTCGGCGCGGACAACGAACTGCGCGAGGGGGTACGGGTGTGGTGCGACGCGCGGCTGCCGGCGGGGGCGGTACGTTTCTCCTCGGACGCGTAGCCGCCTGCCGGCGGGGTCCCTCCGGGGCGTGTGGGGTGTGGTGCCGTCCGGACACGTACCTCCGGAGGCCCCGGCCCCCGCACCCACCCCCGGCCGGACCGCACCTCGCATGCACCCGCGCAGCGACACCCGCACCCGCGTCATACCCTCAGAGGTGCCCCCGACCCCGACGAGGACCTCACCCCGTGGCAGGCCGATTCACCCCGCGTCCCCGCACCGCACCCGGTGCCGCGCCCCGCACCACACCCGGCGCGCCCGCCGGCACGCGGCGCTGGACCCCGCCCCCCGGCCCGTACGACCTCGGGCTCGTGCTCGGCCCGCTCCGCCGGGGCCCCGGCGACCCCACCTTCCGCGCGCTGCCCGACGGCACCGTACGACGGACCTGCCGGACGCCCGACGGGCCCTGCGCGCTGCGCCTCACCCCGTACGACGGGACCGTGACCGCCGAGGCGTGGGGCCCCGGCGCCGGGTGGCAGCTGGAGCGGCTGCCGGAGCTGCTCGGCGGCGCGGACGACCCCGCCGCGTTCGCCCCGCGCCACCGCCTCCTCGCCGCCGCCCAGCGTCGCCGCCCCGGCCTGCGGCTGTGCCGTACGGGGCTGGTCATGGAGTCGCTGATCCCGTCCGTCCTGGAGCAGAAGGTCACCACGGTCGAGGCGTACCGCGCCTGGCGGCTGCTCGTACGGAAGTACGGGGACCCCGCGCCAGGCCCCGCCCTCGACAGCGGGGAACAGCTGTACGTCGTGCCCGACGCGCGGACCTGGGCGCTGATTCCCTCCTGGGAGTGGCACAAGGCCGGCGTGGACGCCAAGCGCTCCGCCACGATCCTGCGCGCGGTACGCGTCGCCCGCCGGCTGGAGGAGGCGGCGGCGATGGAGCCCGAGCGGGCCGCCGCCCGGCTGGAACTGATCCCCGGCATCGGCCCCTGGACCGCCGCCGAGGTCGTGCAGCGCTCCAACGGCGCCCCCGACGCCGTCACCGTCGGCGACCTCCACCTGCCCGGCATCGTCGGCCACGCGCTCGCGGGCGACCGGGACGCGGACGACGCGGCGATGCTGGAACTGCTCGCCCCGTACGAGGGCCAGCGCCACCGGGCCACCCGCCTGATCCTGCTCAGCGGCCACACCCCGCCCCGCCGCGCCCCGCGCATGCCGGTCCGGAACATCGCCCGCCTGTAGCCACATGGTCATGCGTGCGGGCCGGCCCTCATCGCAACCGCTGACGCAAGAGACGCCTCGCCGGCCGACGAGGCGTGGCCGGTTCAGCGGACCAGGGACGAGGCCCGGGACACGAACGCGTCGATCGCCTCCCGCGCGCGGGCGTCCAGCGTGTCCCGCTCCGCCTGGTCCTGAGCCGTCGACACGTCCCGCGTGCACGCGTACGCCCGCTCGGCCGCGAGGACCACGTCCCGGTCGTCGGTCAGCAGCTTGACGCGGTAGAGCACCTGCCGCGTCGCCGTGCGCAGCCGGTGCGCCTCGTCGCGCGCGGCGACGAAGGCGGCCCCGGCCGGGTCCTCCCGCATGCTGTACCAGCGGCCCGCCTGCCCGTGGCGGTAGTCCTCCACCGCCGCGGCGAACGAGCTGTACGTGGCCATCCGCTCCTGCCGGAGCGCTTCCGACCGGGCGAACAGCTCACCGCGCCGGGCCGCGAGGCGCTGGAAGACGTGCGTCATCACGGCACCCATGAGCGTGCCCCCGACCGCTACGACACTGGTCCATATGGCTTCCACGGAGCCAGCTCACCACAGCGGAAGGCCGCCGCGCCGCCGGCTTTCGGCGCGGGAACCACGGGACGCGGTGGCCGGGCGGCGTGCCGTACCGAGTCGCAGCCCTCGGCGGTACGGTGGCGCCCCGGCAGCCCGCCCCGTACCGACGCCCCCTCACGCACTGAACGTCCCGTCACAGCGCCGGGCCCCGTTCCGCGCCGGAGGCGTCACCGCACCTCGACGAACGCCTCCGCCGCCCGCGCCGGCCGGTCCTTCGGCGGAGCCGCCGCGTGGCCGACCGCCACCGCGCCCATCGGGTCCCAGTCCGCCGGCAGGTCCAGCACGTCCCGTACGACGTCCCGGCAGAACATCGTGGAGGAGACCCACGCCGAGCCGAGCCGTTCGCCCGCCAGCGCGACCAGGAAGTTCTGGACGCCCGCGCCCGCCGCGACCACGAACATCTCGCGTTCCGCCGCGTCGCGTCGCGCGTCGCCGTAGGTGTGCGAGCCGTCCATGACCAGGCACGGGACCACCAGGTACGGCGCGTTGCGCAGGACGTCCCCGCGCTGGACGCGGCGCGCGATCGACTCCTCCGACTTGCCGTCCCGGCGCAGGTCCGCCACCCACGCGTCGCGCATGGCGTCCAGCAGCCGCGTACGGGACTCGGCGGACTCCAGGAGGACGAACCGCCAGGGTGTCGTGTGGTGCGGGGCCGGGGCCGTGATCGCCGCCGCGACCGCCCGGCGGACCGCGCCGGGGTCGACCGGCTCGTCCGTGAACGCGCGGACGGTACGGCGTCCGGTGACCGCCTCCCGTACCGCCTCCGAGGTGCCGAGCCGGAACATGTCGTCCGCGGCGGACCGCACCAGGGCGCGGGCGCCGACGTCCGCCGTGCCCTCCGCCCCGCCGTCGCCGTCCTGGCCGTCCCCCTCGGCTCCGTCACCGCCGCCGTCCCCGACCAGGTGCGCCAGGCCGCTGACCACCGCGACCGGCAGCCCCTCCGCCTTGCCCTTCACCAGGTCGCCGGCCGCGGCCAGCTCGTCGGCCGTCGCGACGACGGTCGCGCTCAGCGGGTTCCCGTGCGCGTCCGTCCCGCCGCGCAGGTCCGCCAGGACCCGTACCCCGGCCGCGCCGATCGCCACGTCGGTCAGCCCGTTGCGCCACGGCCGCCCGAAGGTGTCCGTGACGATCACCCCGACGTCGACCCCGAGGGCCTCCCGCAGGCCGGCCCGGATCGCCCGCGCCGAGGCGTCGGGGTCCTCGGGCAGCAGCAGGACGGTGCCGGGCGCGGTGTTGGAGGCGTCCACCCCGGCCGCCGCCATCACCAGGCCCTGGCGGTTCTCGACGATCCGGAGCGGGCCCCGCCGCGCCACGACCCGTACCGTCTCCGCGTCGATCGCCGCCTCGCGGTCGGCCGCCTCGACGATCCGGCCCTCGGCCTTGGAGACGATCTTCGAGGTGACGAGCAGTACGTCACCGTCCAGCAGGCCAGGACCGGCCGCCGCGATCAGCTTCGCGAGGTCGTCGCCCGGCCCGACCTCCGGCAGCCCCGGCAGCGCCCGCACGTGGTACGCGGACGAAGGCGACGCGGACGGGGCCGGGGACGGGGACGAGGAGGGGACCGGAGGCACCGGCGCGGGCGGCGACGCCGGTGGGACCGACGAGGCCGACGAGGCCGACGAGGAGACCGGCGCGGCGGGCTGGGGCACGGAAGGCGGCGGCACCGTCATGCCCGTACCTCCTCGGCCAGCGCCAGCGCCTCTCGGGCCATCCCGGCGGCGGCGCCCAGGTCCGTCATCATCAGCGGCACGGCCCGGCTGCGGATCCCCGCACGCTCGATCTCCGCCACGGCGCCCGCGTCGACGGTGTCGACCAGCCAGCCGTCCAGCAGCCCGGAACCGTAGTGCAGCGCCACGGCCGAGGCCGTCGCCTCCACGCCGATCGCGGCGAGCACCTTGTCCGCCATCCCGCGCACGGGCGCGCCCCCGACGATGGGGGACAGCCCCACGACCGGCACGCCCGCGTCGGCGATGGCCTCCCGGATGCCCGGCACGGCCAGGATCGTGCCGATGCTGACGACCGGGTTCGACGGCGGGAAGAGGATCACGTCGGCGGCGGCGACCGCCTCCAGCACCCCCGGGGCGGGCTTGGCCTGCTCGGCGCCCACCGGGACGATCGCCCGGGCGGCCACGGAGGCCCGCATCCGCACCCAGTACTCCTGGAAGTGCACGGCCTTGCGCTCGCCGTCCACGTCGACCGCGACATGCGTCTCGACGCGGTCGTCGGACATCGGCAGCAGCCGTACGCCCGGCTTCCAGCGGGCGCAGAGCGCTTCGGTGACCGCGCTCAGCGGATAGCCGGCGCCGAGCATCTGCGTACGGACGATATGGGTGGCGAAGTCGCGGTCGCCGAGGCCGAACCACTCGGGCCCGACACCGTACGCCGCGAGCTCCGCCTTGACCTGGAACGTCTCGTCGGTACGCCCCCAGCCCTGCTCCTCGTCGATGCCACCGCCGAGGGTGTACATCACGGTGTCGAGGTCGGGACAGACCTTCAGCCCGAACAGATGGATGTCGTCACCGGTGTTGCCGATCACCGTGACGTCCGCGTCCGGCGCGGCCCGCTTGAGGCCACGCAGGAAACGGGCGCCGCCGATACCGCCGGCCAGAACCACAATGCGCATAAAGAACAGTGTGTCAGCCGGAGGCTGATCGTCGGGGGGCGGTGGTCGGGCGACGGGTGGGGGTGTCAGCCGGAGGCTGATCGTCGGGGGCGGTGGTCGACGAGGGGCCGGCGGGCGGCCGGGAGTCAGCGCGCCGGCAGGACGTCCTGAGCCGTCGGGGCGCAGCGGGCCGAGTGCATCGGCATCTCGGTCAGACCCGGGTAGTAGATGTGCAGACTCACGGCCGGTTCGATCGAGTCATTGACGACTTCGTGTACGTAACCCGGCGCGAACACCCGTTGCGCGCCCGGAGTGAGGACATGGCTCCGGCTCTTCGGACGGCCCTCGGGGCGCACCCCGGGAAATGCTCCGGAACGCTCTTCGGTGCCTTCCGTCTCACCGGCGGATTTCGCGGAATGCCGCCTGGCCCCTTCTTCCGTGCCTTTCACCGAATGCTTCTTCGAAAGCCTTTCCGAATTATTTTCCGAACGCTCCGTCAGTTCACCGGCGAGCACGGTCAGCACTCCGGAGGACCGCCCGTGGTCGTGCGTCCCGGTGCCCTGGCCGGGTACCCACGACAGCAGCCACACCTCGTAGCCGGGACCCGTACGCAGCCGGTGGTACCAGCGGCTCGTGGCGTCGTACTGGACGAGCGGCGCCCACTGCGCGCGGTCGGCGGCGATGGAGCGGGCCAGGCCCACGAACTCGGCCACCGTGACCGGGTGCTCCCGGGCGGGCTGGAGCAGGTGCTGGACCTCGAGCAGGTCGCCGGCGATCTGAAGGTCGTTGTCGCTGTTCATCGGGTGCGGTGGTTCCTCGGCAGAAGGGTGTGCGGGGCGTCGCCGACGGGCGGCGCATGGCGCGCGGGGGCGGATGAGCCGGAAGTCGGTGGCCCGCGGGGACCGGTAGGCGTGGTGCGCGGGTGCGCGGGTGCGCGGGCGCGTGATCCGGCGGGGTCGGCGGCCGGTGGATCAGTGGCCGGCCTGTGGGCGGACCGGTCGGATCAGCGGATCAGCCGTGATGGACGGTGCGCGGCGGTGACCGGTGGAGCGGCGCCAGGTCCTGGCGCGACAACAGCGCGACAACCGACAGGGGAGGGGATCGCGACGGTCACGACACGGGCGAAGGCCGACCGGGGTCCGGCCGCGTCAACAGCCGGAACAGCTGGAACAGCGACAGCGAGCCTGTACAGCGCTGCGGAAGCCACGGACGACGTGGGTCGCTGGGTGCGCGGGGTTCGCTGGCATGACACCAAGGTGGCGAGTCCCGTCGGTGGTGTCAACTTGATGACTGATATGTGTGAAATGTTTCACCTTTCCCGGTTACGGCAGGTGGAGAAAGGTTTGCTCACGCCTGACGGGGGAGACATGGGCCCGCGACCGTGCTCGTTCACCTCTTCGTGCACCTCTCCACCTCCGTGCGCCGCGCCGCACGCCCGGGCGCGGGTTTGCGGCTGTGATTCCGATCGCTTCGCGTGCGGACCGGCAACACCGCCGGAAGCCGTGTCGTCTCCCTTGGTGGGACTTCACGCCGCTTGGCAGGGGCTTGATGGGGTTTGTAGGGGCCTGATGAGGCTCTTGGTGAAGCTTCATCAGTCCTGAAGGGCTTGGAGGAGCTTGGTGGGAGTTGCCCGGCTCCTGGGTGAAAAGGGAGGCGGTTGCGGGCAGGCCGGTGGCATGTGTCAACTTTTTGGTGATTTGAACACTTTCCGCATAGCCTTGGTTCCGCAGAGTGAATACCGGGCCCAATAGCAGATCTCGGCTTGACCGGCCCAGAGCGCACACTTGTAATTTCACTCGTGTCGTTCGGCCGAAATCGGAAGCGGCCACCATCACGGGGACGCAAAAGACAGACGAGGGGCGCACATGACCGAGCTGTTCCAGCAACTGCTGGTCGAGGACGCGGAAGAGGAACTCGGCTGGCAGGAGCGCGCCTTGTGCGCCCAGACCGACCCGGAGTCCTTCTTTCCCGAGAAGGGCGGTTCCACTCGCGAGGCCAAGAAGGTGTGCCTTGCCTGTGAGGTCCGCTCCGAATGCCTTGAATATGCCCTTGCCAATGACGAGCGATTCGGTATCTGGGGCGGGCTGTCGGAGCGCGAGCGCCGCCGCCTGAAGAAGGCGGCGATCTGAGGGCGCGAGCCGTGCCGGTGCCGTCAGGGGCCCGCACGCCGCGTCCGGTCCGGCACGCCCGGCTTGTCATATCCGGCCCGTCGTGCCCGGCCCGTCATGTCCCGGCGCGGTGTTCACCGCGTGACATGACTCTCCATCAGCGTCCCGCCGCCACGGCCCGGCCGCCGGCGTCCGGCTGTCACGGCAGGCCGTCACCACCGACCGCCGAGGCCGAACGCCCGGCCAAACGTCACAACCTCGTACCTAATGAACGGTCCGCCGCCCGCGGCTTCCCCGCGGGCGGCGGACCGCCGTGCTGCCAGCCGTTAATGTGGGGCCCCGTCCCAGACGCTCCGACGCCCCATCGGGGCGACCCCCGGCCGGAGGGCCCGTTACACCGATGTCCGCCACCACAGCCGCGTTCGTTCCCGCCACCGCCCCCGAGTTCCCGCGGCACGTCGTGACCGCGGTCCTCGTCTCCCACGACGGCGCGCGCTGGCTGCCCGACGCCCTCGCCGGGCTGCTGGGCCAGGAACGTCCCGTCCAGAACGTCATGGCAGCCGACACCGGCAGCGCCGACGACTCCGCCCGGCTGCTCACGGAGGCGCTCGGTGACGACCGCGTCCTGCACCTCGCGCGGCGGTCCGGATTCGGTACGGCGGTGGACGAGGCCGTCCGTACCGCCCCCGTCCTCACGCCCGACGACCTGCCGTACCTGAAGCGGCCCAGCGGCTGGGACCCCGTCACCAGGACCTGGCACGACGAGGCGTACGAGATGCCGGAGCTGCCGCACGGCGAACCCGTGCAGTGGCTGTGGTTCCTCCACGACGACTGCTCGCCGGAGCCGGAGGCCCTCCTCGAACTGCTGCGCGTCGCCGACTCCGACGAGTACGCCGCCGTCATCGGGCCCAAGCTGCGCGGCTGGTACGACCGCAAGCAGCTGCTGGAGGTCGGCGTCTCCATCGCCAACAGCGGCCGCCGCTGGACCGGCCTCGACCGGCGCGAGCAGGACCAGGGCCAGCACGACCAAGTTCGCAGCGTCCTGTCCGTCTCCAGCGCCGGCATGCTCGTCCGGCGCGACGTGTGGGAGGAACTCGGCGGGTTCGACCGCCGGCTGCCGCTGATGCGCGACGACGTCGACCTGTGCTGGCGCGCGCACGCCGCCGGCCACCGGGTGCTCGTCGCCCCCGACGCGGTCCTGCGGCACGCCGAGGCCGCCGCCCGGGAGCGCCGTACGGTCGACTGCGCCGGGCGCTCCGTGGTCAACCCGCACCGCGTGGACAAGGCCGGCGCCGTCTACACCATGCTCGTCAACGCGCGGGCCGCCGTCCTCCCGTACGTCCTGCTGCGGCTCACCGTCGGCACTCTGCTGCGCACCCTCGCCTACCTGGTCGGCAAGGCGCCCGGCCAGGCCGTCGACGAGGTGATGGGACTCTTCGGCACGCTGCTGCGGCCGGGGCGCGTGCTGGCCGCGCGGAAACGACGGGGCAAGGGCGTGGTCGAGGCGGCCGAGCTGCGGCCCCTCTTCCCGCCGTTCGGTGCCACGGTCCGCGCCACCGTCGAACAGATCACCGCGAGCTTCGGCTCCGACTCCGACGCCGACTCGGGCGGATCCCGGCACGGCGCGGTCGAGTCGGGGCCGGGCGGCGACGAGGCGGACTTCCTGGAGGTCGAGCAGTTCGGCCGGCTGAAGAAGCTGGCGCGCAAGCCGGGGCCCGTCCTCTTCGCGCTCCTGCTCCTGGTCTCGCTCGTCGCCTGCCGGGGGCTGCTCGGCGGGGGCGCGCTGGCGGGCGGCGCGCTGCTGCCCGCGCCCGCCGACGTCTCCGACCTCTGGTCGCGCTACGCGGACGGCTGGCACCCCGTCGGTACCGGGAACACCGAGAACGCGCCGCCCTATCTCGCGCTGCTGGCCGCGCTCTCCGCGCTGTTCCTCGGCTCCACCGGGTTCGCGCTGACCCTGCTGCTCGTCTGCTCCGTGCCGCTGGCCGGAGCCACCGCGTACTTCGCCTCCCGCCCCCTCATCCCCTCCCGGCTGCTGCGGGCCTGGGCGAGCGTCGCGTACGCCTTCCTGCCCGCCGCGACCGGCGCGCTCGCGACCGGGCGGCTGGGCACGGCCGTTCTCGCCGTCGTGCTGCCGCTGCTCGCCCGGGCGGCCGTCGCCGCGTACGCGCTGCGCGCCGGCGCGGACGCCGAGGCGCGCGGAAGCTGGCGCGGCACCTGGGCGTACGCCTTCCTGCTGACGTTCACGATGGCCTTCACGCCGGTCGTCTGGCCGATGGCGGTGGTGTTCGGCATCGGAGTCCTCGCGCTGCGCCGCGGTGACCTCGGCGGATACGGACCGCGTGTCCTCGCCGCGCTGCTCACGCCCGTCCTGCTGCTCGCGCCCTGGTCGCTGTCCCTGCTGACCGACCCGGCGGCGCTCTTCCGTGAGGCGGGGCTGGAGTTCGGTACGGGATCGGCCTCCGCGCTCGATCTGCTCGGCATCAGCCCCGGCGGCCCCAAGGCGGTCGGCGGTCTGCTGATGGCCGGGATCGTGCTGGCCGCGCTGGCGGCGCTGCTGCGCGGCGAGCGGCGGTTCGCGATTCTCACCGCCTGGTCCGTCGCGCTCGTCGGACTGGTCTTCGCAGTCCTGTCCAACAACTCCGGCTGGGCGGGGCCCGCCACGCTCGTCCAGGGCGGCGCCCTGATCGCCGCCGCCGTCCTCGGCGCCGACGGTGCCCGGATCCGGGTCGCCGCGCAGAGCTTCGGCTGGCGCCAGCCCGTGGCCGTACTGATCGCGGTCGCCGCGGGCCTCGCACCGCTGCTGGCCGCCTTCGGCTGGATGATCAGCGGCGCCGCGGGCCCGCTGGAGCGCCGCGACCCGGTGCAGGTCCCGGCGTTCGTCGCCGCGGAGAGCGTCACCCGCGACCAGCCGCGCACGCTGGTCCTGGGCGGCACGTCACCGGCGGAGGTCTCGTACTCCCTGGTCCGTGGCTCAGGCGGGCGGCTCGGCGACGCGGAGCTGGCGGCGGCCGGCGGCGGTGACGCCCGGCTGGACAAGGTCGTCGCGAACCTCGTGGCCGGTTCCGGCGCCGACCAGACCGATCAGCTGAGCGGGTTCGCGATCCGCTACGTGCTCGTACGGGAGGGCTCGCCGCGCGAGACCAGCCGCGTGCTGGACGCCACCCCCGGCCTGACCCGGCTGAGCCAGGTCGACGGCAGCGCGCTGTGGCGCGTGGACCGGCAGGTCGCGCGGGCCGTCATCGTCGACGGCAAGGGCGCCGGCGAGCCGCTGGCCGTCGCCTCGGAGCCGGTCGAGGCGCACGCGACGGTCCCGGCGGGCGCGGAGGGCCGCGTGCTGCGGATCGCGGACCGGGCGGCCGACGGCTGGCAGGCCACGCTGGACGGCGAGCCGCTGACGAAGAAGATCGTCGACGGCTGGGCCCAGGGCTTCGAACTGCCGGCCAAGGGCGGCCGGCTGGCCCTCACATACGAGGACCCGATCACGCACACGGCGTGGATCTGGGCGCAGGGCCTGCTCGCGCTCGTCCTGCTGGTGCTGGCCCTGCCGGGGCGGCGCCGGGAGATCGACGACGACCTGCCGGAGGAGGACGGCCTCGCCACGGCGGACGCGATGACGGGCGACGGCCGCCGGGCACGCAGGCTGCGGGCGGCGGCCGAGGCGGAGGCGCAGGCGCAGGCGCACGCGGCCGGGACACAGGCGGCCGACGCGCACGCTTCCACGGGCGCGGGTGCCGTCGCGGGCACGGTCGCGGACGCCGGAGCGACGGCCGACGGCGAGCAGGGGCGGCCGGCCTACGGGACCGTGCCACGACAGGGCACATACGCCGAGTGGGACGCGCCGGCGTACGCGGAAGCCGAGTACGGACAGGGCTCCCAGCCGGACGAGCGGTACCAGGGCGCGGGAGCGGGCCACGGCGCGGGGCAGTACGGCGACGGCCAGGTGCCGGACCAGGCACAGGCACAGGTACAGGCACAAGCACAGGGGCAGGTGCCGGGTCAGTACGAGCAGCAGTCCTACGACCCCTATCAGGCCCCGCCCGTGCCGTACCCCACGCAGGGCACGGACCCGGGCTACCAGCCGGACGGCGCGTACCGGAACGGCACGTACCAGGAGGGCGCGTACCAGGACAGCGGGTACCAAGGCGCCGACTACCAGAGCGCCGACTACCAGGGCGCGGGCTATCAGGACGCCGGCTACCAGAGCGGTCAGTACGCGCAGGACGGCTCGTACGACCCCTATGGCTACGGCCGGCAGCAGCCGCAGCCCCACGCCGACGGCACCCAGAACGACCGGCATCAGCGCCCGGACGGGAGCAGCAACCAGTGAACCGTACGACCCTCTCCCTCATCGCGGTCGCCACGGCCCTCGCCGCCGTCACCGGCGTCGCCTCGATGTCCGGCCCGGACGGCGCGGAGCCGACGGCGACGGCACAGGTGCTGCCGCGGCCCGTGGAGCGCAGCAGCCTCCTCTGCCCGGCCCCGAGCGTCTCGGACGTCGCGGAGACGACGTACACGTCCGTCACCCCCGCGGGCACGAAGGACGCCGGGACGGACGGTGCGGCCGAACTGCGCGAGTCCACGGTCACGTTGGTGGACAACGACAAGCCGAAGGACGACGGGAAGAACGAGGAGGAGGACGGCGGGAAGGACGGCGGGAAGGGCTCGGGGAAGGACGCCGAGAAGGGCGGAGAGCAGGGCAAGTCGTTCCTGACGCTCAAGGACCCCGGTACGCCGGTCTCGGCCGAGGCGAGCGGCGCCGAGGCCCCCGCTCTCGTGGGCACCGCCACCGGCCGCTTCGCCCCCGGCTGGACCGCGCAGCAGACCACCACCGTCCCGGTGGGCGGCGGGCGGGGAGTGCTGGGCGTGAGCTGCGCGGCGCCCGACACGGAGTTCTGGTTCCCCGGCGCGAGCACGCAGAAGAGCCGGCAGGACTACGTGCACCTCACCAACCCCGACGACAGCGCGGCGGTCGTCGACGTCGAGCTGTACGGGAAGGACGGCCTCCTCAAAGCCGAGTCGGGGGAAGGCATTCCGGTCCCGGCGAGGTCGAGCGTCCCGGTGCTGCTCTCCACACTGACGGGCGAGGCCGCCGACAACCTGACCGTGCGGGTCGCCACCCGCAGCGGACGGGTCGGGGCCGCCGTACGCGCGTCGGACGACGGCGGGGGCAGCGACTGGCTGGCCGCCGCCGCCGACCCGGCGGCCCGGGTGGTGCTGCCCGGCATCCCGGCGGACGCCACCGACGTCCGGGTGGTGGCGTTCGCACCGGGTGCGGACGACGCCGAACTGAAGGTGCAGTTGGTGGGCGCCGACGGCACGATCATCCCGGCCGGGAACGAGACGCTGCACGTCAAGTCCGGGATGACCGCGGCCCTCGACCTGGGCAGCGTGACGCGGGGCCAGGCGGGATCGCTGCTCCTCAGCCCCGCGGGCTCCCGTGCGACCCCGGTGACCGCGGCGCTGCGTGTGGTCAGGGGCAAGGGCGACAAGCAGGAGCTGGCGTTCATCCCGGCGACGGGGAAGATCGAGTCACGGGCGACCGTGGCCGACAACAGGGCCAAGGGTTCGACTCTCTCGCTGACCGCGCCGGGAGAGACGGCGAAGGTCAAGGTCACGGCGTCGGCGGGGAGCGACGGCGGCGAGCCGGCCGAGGAGACGTACACGGTCAAGGGCGGCACGACGCTGGCCGTCACGCCGCCGGTGCCGGCCGGGCTGAAGGGCTCGTACGCGCTGACGGTGGAGCCGCAGTCGGGCGGCCCGGTGCACGCGGCGCGCATGCTGGAGCTTCCGGAGGACGGTGTGCCGATGTTCACGGTGCAGACGCTGCCGGACGACCGGGGAACGGTGTTCGTACCGAAGGCCAGGGAGGATCTGTCGATCCTGGGCGGTCAGGACTGAGACGGTCGGGACCCGAGCGGTCAGGCCCGAAGCGGCCAGGGCTGGTACCGGCCAGGACCGGAAGCGGCCAGGGCCGGGACGACCGGGCCCGGCCGGGGTCGGTCGCCTCAGTCCTGGCCGTAGCGCGGGTCGACGGACTCCGGCGCCAGCCCCAGCAGTTCCGCCACCTGCTCGACCACCACCTCGTGCACGAGCATCGCGCAGTCGTCCCGGCTCTTCGCCCGGATCTCGATGGGCCGCCGGTAGACCAGGATCCGCGCGGGGTGGTCCTTGTCCGCGGGCACCGAGCTGCCGAGCGGCACGGAGTCGTCCTGCGGATTCGGCACGTCCATGACCATGAAGTCGACCTCGGCGAGTTGTGGCCAGCGGTGCTCCAGCCGTTCGACGGAATCCCGTACGAGATCGCGGAACGATTCCGAGCGGCTGACCGAGAGCGGCACCTGCGGCGGTGCCACGGGACCCCGCATCCCGCGGCCGTGGCGGTCGCGGTGACGCGGCCGGGGCTCGATCGGGCGGGGCGGCACTGGACTGTCCATCACTGACGCAGGGTAGCCCTCCGACGGCAGCGCCGATCGCCGTCACCGTCGGCTCGATCAGCATGTCGCATATTGATCATTCCAACGAAAGTCAGGCTCATTTCCATAGGTCGGTGTGATCATCACGCTCGCCTTCGCTGATGTGATTTGTCCCAAGTCGTAGCTGTGTTACGGGCTGTCGCCGACCTGTCACCCCTCTTCCCGTGCAGGTCAGGCCAGTTGTTTCCGGCCACCGCGAGAGGCCCGTGAGCATGCGACACGGGGGAGTGGCCGGGGGGAGAGTCGTCGCGGCCCGCTCAAGAGTGCGGTACCGTCCAACATCGTGAGCCCTGTACGTCGCTGTTCGCGCACCGCCTGCGGCCGCCCTGCCGTCGCGACACTGACGTACGTCTATGCCGACTCGACGGCGGTACTCGGCCCGCTCGCCACCTACGCCGAGCCTCACTGCTACGACCTGTGCGCGGAGCACAGCGAGCGGCTGACCGCGCCCCGCGGCTGGGAGGTCGTCCGGCTCACGGACGGCTCGGCCCCGGCCCGTCCCAGCGGTGACGATCTCGAAGCGCTGGCCAACGCCGTACGGGAAGCGGCCCGCCCCCAGGAACGCGCGGCCGAGGCCGGGGGCAAGGGAGCGCGGGGCGCGGACCCGATGGAGGTCGGGCGCCGGGGTCATCTGAGAGTGCTGCGCTCGCCGGAGTCCTGACCGCCGGAATCGACGCGCTTGACGCGCGCCTCGCACGTAATCGCGTACCTGTCGCGCGCGCGTCGCGCGTAACGCGCGTGTGAGTCCCGAGGAGCGCGTCCCGGTGTCACGGGTCGTGCACGAGGCATTGACCGGGCCTGGCGCGGACACGACCATTCCTTCCATCCGTGGGAGATCAGTTTCCGTATCGCGGAATCCGGAGGTCTGTCGTGTTCGTACAGCAACTGGAACCCGTCGCCGACTCGCTGGCCCTCTCCGCCCTCGTCGCCGCTCTGCCCCTGGCCACCGTGCTCGTCCTGCTCGGTGCCGTCCGCATGAAAGCGCATCTCGCGGGGCTCATCGGCCTCGCCGTGGCCGTGCTCGTCGGCCTGTTCGTCTTCGGAATGCCGCTCGGCCAGACGCTCTCGGCCGGCGCGCAAGGGGTGCTCTTCGGCCTCTTCCCCATCATGTGGATCGTCGTCAACGCCCTGTGGGTGTACCGGATGACGCTGCGCACCCGGCACTTCGACGTCCTGCGGCGCTCGTTCGGGAGGCTGGCCGACGATCCCCGCGTCCAGGCGCTCGTCATCGCCTTCTGCTTCGGCGCGCTGCTCGAGGCCCTCGCCGGATTCGGCGCGCCGGTCGCCATCTGCTCCGTGATGCTGGTGGCGCTCGGCTTCGACCCGGTCAAGGCGGCCCTCGTCTCGCTCGTGGCCAACACCGCGCCGGTGGCCTTCGGCGCGATGGGCACACCGGTGGTGACGCTCGCTCAGGTCACCGGGCTGCCCCTGGACACCGTCGCGTCGGTCGTCGGGCGTCAGACGCCGCTGCTGGCACTGGTCGTACCGCTCGTCCTGGTCGGTCTGGTCGACGGCCGGCGGGGCCTGCGCGAGACCTGGGTGCCCGCGCTGGTGTGTGGAGTGGCCTTCGCGGCGGCCCAGTTCGCCGCCGCCAACTACGTCTCCGCCCAACTCGCCGACATCGGCGCGGCGCTGGCGGGCGCGGCGGCCCTGGTCGCGGTCCCCTCGGCGCGGCGGCCCGCGGCCGAACCGGTACGGACGTCGGTGCTCACGGGCGTACGCAGCGAGGACCTGGACCGGGACGATCCGCGCCGGGACGTGCTGCGGGCCTACGCGCCGTACGGCCTGATCGTGGTGATCTTCTCCCTCGCGCAGATCCCACCGGTCAAGGACCTGCTGGCGCGGGCCACGCGGGTCTTCGACTGGCCGTTCCTGGCGGTGGCCGACGCGCAGGGGAAGCCGGTGGGCGCCAATGTCTTCTCCCTGCCACTGCTGGCGACGGGCGGCACGCTCGTGCTGCTCGCGGGCGTGTGCACGGCGGTGCTGCTCGGCGTGCGCGCGGGGGACGCGCTACGGGAGTGGGCGGCGACCGTCCACGAACTGCGGTACGCGATCCTCACCGTCACCTCGGTGCTCGCCCTCGCGTATGTGATGAACCTGTCAGGACAGGCCGCCACGATCGGTCACTCCGTGGCGGCGGCGGGCGCGGGACTGGCGTTCCTGTCACCGATCCTGGGGTGGTTCGGTGTCGCGGTGTCCGGTTCCGACACCTCGGCGAACGCGCTGTTCGGGGCCCTCCAGGTCACGGCGGCACAGCAGTCGGGGCTCTCGCCGGAGCTGCTGGCGGCGGCGAACAGTTCCGGGGGCGTGCTGGGCAAGATGATCTCGCCGCAGAACCTGACGATCGCGTGTGCGGCGGTGGGACTCGCGGGCAGGGAGGGCGATCTGCTGCGGAAGGTGCTGCCGTGGAGTGCGGGGTTGCTGCTGGTGATGTGCCTGGTGGTGGTGGGACAGAGTACGGCGGTGCTGGGCTGGATGCTTCCGTGAGGCGTACGTGCCTGCCCTGTCCGATGCGCGGCTGCCGGGCCGGCGCGGGTAGCGTGGGCTCGTCGTCCGAGTTCTGCAGGGGGTACCGGTGGCTGATCTGTCGCAGCTGGTGAAGGCGTACGACGTGCGCGGGGTGTACCCCGATCAGCTGGACGACCGGCTCGCCGAGCTGTTCGGAGCGGCGTTCGTCGAGGTCACCCGGGCGGAGGCGATCGTCATCGGGCACGACATGCGGCCGTCGTCGCCCGGGCTGGCGTCGGCCTTCGCCCGGGGCGCGGTCGCGCGCGGCGCGCACGCGACGATCATCGGCCTGTGCTCGACGGATCAGCTGTACTACGCGTCGGGGAGGCTGGGCGTGCCGGGCGCGATGTTCACCGCGTCGCACAACCCGGCCCGGTACAACGGCATCAAGATGTGCCGGGCCGGCGCGGCGCCCGTCGGCCGGGACACGGGGCTGGCGGAGATCCGCGCGCTGGTCGAGCGACGGCTGGAGGAGGGCGCTCCGCCCTCGGTGACGCGGCCGGGCACGCTCACGAAGCGCGACCTGCTGGACGACTACGCGGAATACCTGCTGTCGCTGGTCGACCTGTCCGCGATCCGCCCGCTGAAGGTCGTCGTGGACGCGGGCAACGGCATGGGCGGGCACACGGTCCCCACGGTGTTCGCGGGGCTGCCGCTTGAGGTCGTACCACTGTACTTCGAACTGGACGGTACGTTCCCGAACCACGAGGCCAACCCGCTGGACCCGAAGAACCTGGTGGACCTCCAGGCCCGCGTCCGGGCCGAGGGCGCCGACCTGGGCCTGGCCTTCGACGGCGACGCGGACCGCTGCTTCGTCGTGGACGAGCGCGGCGAGGGCGTCTCCCCGTCGGCGATCACCGCGCTGGTGGCGGCGCGCGAGCTGGCCAAGCACCCGGGCGGCACGGTCATCCACAACCTGATCACGTCCTGGTCGGTGCCGGAGGTGGTCGAGGAACACGGGGGGACACCCGTCCGTACTCGCGTCGGCCACTCCTTCATCAAGCAGGAGATGGCCGAGACGGGCGCCGTCTTCGGGGGCGAGCACTCGGCGCACTACTACTTCCGCGACTTCTGGAACGCGGACACGGGCATGCTCGCCGCCCTCCATGTCCTGGCCGCACTGGGCACGCAGCCGCGGCCGCTCTCCGCCCTGGTCGCCGCGTACGACCGCTACGCGGGCTCCGGCGAGATCAACTCCACGGTCGTCGACCAGACGGGGCGCACGGCGGCGATCCGCGAGGCGTTCGCGGCGCGCGAGGGCGTGACGTTCGACGAACTGGACGGTCTGACGGTGACGGCGGCCGACTGGTGGTTCAACGTGCGCCCGTCGAACACGGAACCGCTGCTGAGACTGAACGTGGAGGCGCGGGACGAGGCGACGATGGAGGAGATCAGGGACGAGGTGCTGGGCCTGATCCGCGCGTAGCCGGGCCGGGCCGGGGCGGGCCGTGCCGGACCGAGACTCCGGGGTACGCGGCGCGGGCGGCATACGAGAGCCGGCGTCGCGCCGACCATGACCGGAGCGCGGGTCGGCGTAGCCAGGACCGGGCGCCACGAAGCCGACGAAGCCGACGAGGCCGACGAAGCCGAACAGGCGCGCCCCCGTACGGCGCGCAACGCGCCCCAGGATCCCCAAGCCCACGGCGGGGTGCAGCCGCGGTTCCCCCCGGGAATGCGGGCGGGACAGGGGAAACGGGCGCCGCGGGCTTCCCGCACCGGCTACCGGCGCACCCCCGCACCGCTCACTCTCCCAGCCCCTCCGCGGTTCCCCGGCGCGTCCTGGCCCGGGCACCCCGGTTCCGGGCAGGCGGCGGGAGCAGGGGGAAACGCGCCGCGGGCAACCGCGCACCCGCCGCAACCGCACGCGGGCACCCCGGACGGCACGCGGGCACCCCGGACGGACGGCGGTACCCTGACTCCACCCGATCGATCCGCCCCACCCCGCCCGAAGGGACCCCCCACCCATGCCGCTCGAAGCCGGCCTCCTGGAGATCCTCGCCTGCCCGGCCTGCCACGCCCCGCTCAGCGACAGTACGACGGCCGACACGCCGGAACTGGTCTGCACCGGCGAGGATTGCGGCCTGGCGTACCCGGTCCGGGACGACATCCCGGTCCTCCTCGTCGACGAGGCCCGCCGCCCCGCGTAAGCGACGCTCCGGCCGCCCGCCGGCCGGCGAAACGAGCCGATGGTGCCCGCCGGCGGTGCCGGCCAGTGACGTCGACCGGTGACGTCGGTCAGTGCCGGTTACGCCCGGCGTCGGTACGCGCCGCCGCCGACCGTGCGCCACGCACTCCGCGTCACGGGACCGACCCCCGCCGTACGTCCACACGCCACGCCACGCCCCGGCGATCCCGAGGAGACCGTCCCCATGCTCGACGAGTCGCTGCTCGATGCCCCCGACGCACTGGCCCGTGCCGACCGCCGCGGGCTGCTGCGCGACGCCGCCGAGGCCGGGGCCCGGGTGCGCACCGCCCTGCGGAACACCGCCGAGGCCGGTGTCGGCGGGCTCGCGCCCGAGGGCCGCCCACGCGCCGTGCTGATCGCGGGCTCGGGTACCGCCGCGACCGCCGTCGCCGACCTCCTCGGCGCCCTCGCCGGCGCCGCCGCGCCCGTCGTCCGGCTGAGCCCCACCGGGGTCGCACCCGCCGCCGGTGCCCTGCGCTGGGCATTGCCCGGTTGGGCCGGGCCCGTCGATCTGCTCCTGATCGCCACCACCGACGGCAGCGAACCGTCCCTCGCGCTCCTCGCCGAGCAGGCGTACCGCCGTGGTTGCACGGTCGTGGCCGTCGCCCCGCGCACGTCTCCGCTGGTCGAGGCGGTCGGCAACGCGCACGGCCTCACCGTTCCCATGGCCCCGCCCCTCAACGAACGCTACGAAGGCCGGGAACGCCACGGACGGCCTGAGCGGTCCGAGCGGTCCGGGAACGACACCGAAGCCGACGGCCCGACCGGGAACGACCCCGCGGGAGAGCCCGGAAGCGAGTCCGGCAACGGGACCGGGGCCGAACCCGGAAGCGAATCCGGGTCCGGCCCCGGGTCCGGCCCCGGGGCCGACTCCGGCGGCCGACCCGAGAACAACGCCGGCGCCGAGCACGGAGCAGCGGCCGGTGCCGAGCGCGCGGACACCCCGACCGCTGTCGGGTCCGGCGCGTTCTGGTCCCTGCTCGTCCCC
Source organism: Streptomyces hebeiensis (assembly GCF_052983195.1). Taxonomy (NCBI): domain Bacteria; kingdom Bacillati; phylum Actinomycetota; class Actinomycetes; order Kitasatosporales; family Streptomycetaceae; genus Streptomyces; species Streptomyces hebeiensis. Next base: position 2,951,227 of record NZ_CM129812.1, on the reverse strand, counting down.
CTCCTCGCGCTCCTCGACCGCGCAGGCCTCCTCACCGCGCCCCCCGAGACCCTCCAGAAGGTCGCCGACCGGCTCGACAGCGTCGCCGAGCGCTGTGGCCCGGCCGTCGCGACGTACAGCAACCCGGCCAAGACCCTCGCCGCCGAACTCGCCGAAAGCCTGCCCCTGATCTGGACGGAGGGCACGGCAGCGGCCTCCGCCGGCCGCCGGTTCGCCGCCGCCCTGGCCGAACTGACCGGGCGAGCCGCCCTCGCCGCCGAACTGCCCGACGCGCTCCCGGCCCACAGCGCCCTGCTCGCCGCGGACGTCACCGGCGGCACGGACCTGGACGACTTCTTCCGCGACAGGGTCGAGGACCCCGGCCGTCCGCGCCCCCGCGTCGTACTGCTCCGGGACCGCCCCGTCGGCGGGCTGACCGCCGCTCCCGCCGCCCGCGACCTCGCGCTCGGCCACGGCACCGGCATCAGCGAACTGGAACCCGAGGACGGCGCCGAACTGGAAGCCCTCGCCGAACTGCTCGCCGTCACCGATTTCGCCACCGTTTACCTGGCTCTCGCCGGGAACGCGCCCGCATGACATGAGTTCGGCGCCGTCACGTCACCACGTACGAGAAAGCTCACCCCATGGACCGCCTCTCCAACACCGTGCGCCCCTACGCGTGGGGTTCCACGACCGCCATCCCTGAGCTGCTCGGTGTCGCTCCCACCGGTGAGCCGCAGGCCGAGATGTGGCTGGGCGCCCACCCCGGCGCTCCCTCCCGTCTCGACCGCGGCACGAGCACGAGCACCGACGCAGGCACGAGCACGAGCACCGACGCAGGCACAGGCACGCGCACGGTCACCGGTACAGGCAACAGCCCCGGTTCCGGCGAGCAGTCGCTCTCCGCCGTCATCGACGCGGACCCGGAAGCGGAACTCGGCGCGGCGGCGGTCCGGAAGTTCGGGCCGCGCCTGCCCTTCCTGCTCAAGCTCCTCGCCGCCGGCTCCCCGCTCTCGCTCCAGGTGCATCCCGACCTCGCCCAGGCGCGGGAGGGCTACGAGCGGGAGGAGCGACAGGGCGTCCCCACCGACGCCCCGCACCGCAACTACAAGGACGCCAACCACAAGCCCGAACTGATCTGCGCGCTCACCCCGTTCGACGGGCTGTGCGGCTTCCGCGCCCCCGAGCAGGCGGCCGATCTGCTCGCCGGGCTGGCGGTCGACTCCCTCGAGCCGTACGCCGACCTCCTGCGTGCCCACCCCGAGGAGGCCGCGCTGCGCGAGGTGCTGACGGCCGTCCTCACCGCGGACCCGGCCGAGATGGCCGCCACCGTCACCGAGGCCGCCGCCGCGGCCGGCCGGCTCGGCGGCGCCTACGAGCCGTACGCCACGATCGCGCACCACTACCCCGGCGATCCCGGGGTGATCGCCGCCATGCTGCTCAACCACGTACGACTCCAGCCCGGGGAAGCGCTCTTCCTGGGCGCGGGCGTCCCGCACGCCTACCTCAACGGCCTCGGCGTCGAGATCATGGCGAACTCGGACAACGTGCTGCGCTGTGGGCTCACGCCCAAGCACGTGGACGTGCCCGAACTGCTCCGTATCGTGCGCTTCGAGACGACCGAGCCGAACATCCTCCGCCCGGAGGCGTCCGGCACAGGGGAAGAGGTGTACGAGACGCCCATCGACGAATTCCGGCTCTCCCGCTACGTCCTCGCGCCGGGCGCAGACCCCCGCGACCTGACAACCGCCGGCCCGCAGATCCTGCTCTGCACGGCCGGTGCGCCCCGGACGAACGGCCTGGGCCTCGCGCCGGGCGGTGCCGTCTTCGTCCCGGCGGGCGAGACGACCGAACTGTCCGGGACAGGAACGATTTTCCGGGCGACCGTCGTGGTCTGAGGCGGACCGAAAAACCGTTCCCGCAGGAAGCTGCAACAATGTCCCGCCGTACCGGGGCCACGACGCGGCCGGGCCTCCCCGGCCGGGCCGGCGGCGACCAGCGACAGGACAGAGGAAGGGACGTCACCCACCCATGAGCGCGTCAGGCGGAACCAAGGCGATCGTGGCGGCGCTCGGCGCCAATCTCGCGATCGCGGTAGCTAAGTTCGTGGCGTTCCTCTTCAGCGGTTCGTCGTCCATGCTCGCCGAGAGCGTGCACTCCCTCGCCGACTCCGGCAACCAGGGGCTGCTCCTCCTCGGCGGAAAGCGGGCCAAGCGCGAAGCGACCCCGCAGCACCCCTTCGGCTACGGCCGCGAGCGCTACATCTACGCCTTCCTCGTCTCCATCGTGCTCTTCTCCGTCGGCGGCATGTTCGCCGTCTACGAGGGTTACGAGAAGATCAAGCATCCGCACGAGATCGAGGCCTGGTACTGGCCGGTCGGGGTGCTCGTCTTCGCGATCATCGCCGAGGGCATCTCCTTCCGTACGGCGATCAAGGAGTCGAACGCCCTGCGCGGCGCGCTCTCCTGGAAGGAGTTCATCCGCCGGGCCAAGGCTCCCGAGCTCCCCGTCGTGCTCCTGGAGGACCTCGGCGCGCTGATCGGCCTCGTCCTCGCCCTCGCCGGCGTCGGCCTCGCGCTGGGCACCGGCAACGGCATCTGGGACGGCATCGGCACGCTCTGCATCGGCGTTCTCCTCATCCTCATCGCCGTCGTCCTGGCGGCCGAGACCAAGTCCCTGCTCCTCGGCGAGGCCGCGGGCGTGGAAGAGGTCGAGAAGATCAAGGCCGCGCTCGTGGACGGCGATGTCGTGACCGGCATCATCCACATGCGCACGCTCCACCTCGGCCCGGAGGAGTTGCTCGTCGCCGCAAAGATCGCGGTCGAGCACGACGACACCGCCGTCGAGGTCGCCAACGCGATCAACGCCGCCGAGGCCAGGATCCGCGAGGCCGTCCCGATCGCCCGCGTCATCTACCTGGAACCGGACATCTACAGCGAGTCGGCCGCCGCGGCCGGTACCAACCCGGGCAAGACCTCCGGCGGCCAGGACGCGGCCACTCCGGGCGCGGTCATGTCGGACACGGCCACCCCGGACACGGCCCACTGACACCCGGACACTCTCGAACCAGCCCTTCCGACGCTGTTCACGACGGCGATTGGGACATCGGCTGTGGGCGGCGGGAGCGATCGGTGTAGATTCGTGACAGAGCCAGACGTCGCTGCTGATGGCGGTCGGGCGGCCCGCTCCGCGCGGACCGGCCGAGGGAGAGAGGGCCACGACGGACTGCGCCGCGAGTGCCCGGGCATTCGTATGCCCGCCGCCGCAGAGCCAGCCGACGTAACCCACCCTCGACCCGATTCACGAGGAGCAGCTCGTTATGACGACTGTCGCCAACCGACAGGACTTCAAGGTCGCCGACCTCTCGCTCGCCGAGTTCGGCCGCAAGGAAATCACCCTCGCCGAGCACGAGATGCCCGGTCTGATGTCCATCCGCAAGGAGTACGCGGCGGCGCAGCCGCTCGCCGGTGCCCGCATCACCGGCTCCCTGCACATGACGGTCCAGACCGCGGTCCTCATCGAGACCCTCACCGCGCTCGGCGCCGAGGTCCGCTGGGCGTCCTGCAACATCTTCTCCACCCAGGACCACGCCGCCGCCGCCATCGCGGTCGGCCCGACCGGCACCTCGGACAACCCCCAGGGCGTCCCGGTCTTCGCCTGGAAGGGCGAGACGCTGGAGGAGTACTGGTGGTGCACGGAGCAGGCGCTGACCTGGCCGGACAGCCCCACCGGCGGCCCGAACATGATCCTGGACGACGGCGGCGACGCCACCCTCCTGGTCCACAAGGGCGTGGAGTTCGAGAAGGCCGGCGAGGCCCCCGACCCGGCCACGGCGGACAGCGAGGAGTACGGCCAGATCCTCACCCTGCTGAACCGCACCCTCTCCGAGAACCCGCAGAAGTGGACCCGCCTCGCGTCCGAGATCCGCGGCGTCACCGAAGAGACCACCACCGGTGTCCACCGCCTGTACGAGATGCAGCGTGACGGCACCCTCCTCTTCCCGGCGATCAACGTCAACGACGCGGTCACCAAGTCCAAGTTCGACAACAAGTACGGCTGCCGCCACTCCCTGGTCGACGGCATCAACCGCGCCACCGACGTGCTCATCGGCGGCAAGGTCGCGGTGGTCTGCGGCTACGGCGACGTCGGCAAGGGGTGCGCGGAGTCCCTGCGCGGCCAGGGTGCCCGCGTGATCATCACCGAGATCGACCCCATCTGCGCCCTCCAGGCGGCGATGGACGGCTACCAGGTCGCCACGCTCGACGATGTCGTGGGCATCGCCGACATCTTCGTCACCACGACCGGCAACAAGGACATCATCATGGCCTCGGACATGGCCAAGATGAAGCACCAGGCGATCGTGGGCAACATCGGCCACTTCGACAACGAGATCGACATGGCCGGCCTGGCGAAGATCGACGGCATCGTCAAGGACGAGGTCAAGCCCCAGGTGCACACCTGGACCTTCCCCGACGGCAAGGTGATCATCGTCCTCTCCGAGGGACGCCTGCTGAACCTGGGCAACGCGACCGGTCACCCCTCCTTCGTGATGTCGAACTCGTTCGCGGACCAGACGCTGGCCCAGATCGAGCTCTTCACCAAGCCGGAGGAGTACCCGACCAACGTCTACGTGCTCCCCAAGCACCTGGACGAGAAGGTCGCCCGCCTTCACCTCGACGCCCTCGGCGTGAAGCTCACGACTCTCCGCCCGGAGCAGGCCGCGTACATCGGCGTCCCGGTGGAGGGCCCCTTCAAGCCGGACCACTACCGCTACTGATCACGTAGCGTCGCTCATCAGGCTCATCACGCTGACCGGCCGACGCCGGACAGGACAGGCCCCCGCACCCCCGTGTCGGGGGCCTGTCCCGTGTGTGACCACCCTCCCGAGCCCGGCTCGCGGGCCCGGGAGGCCCGGGGGGTTGGTCAGCAGGGCCGACATCGAGCGCCGTCGCGGTCGGCCCGTGCCGACCGCAGCCGGCGAACACCGGCGTGTACCGGCGCACGCCGGGGTTCGCCGAGGTGTACGGCGTGTGAGAGCGTCGCAGGTGTCAGTCGCCGAGGACCCGAAGGACCTGAAAGCCCCCATGCCCCGCGGCCGTTATTCGCTTCATGATCCGCACGATCACACCCCTCTCGGTGACGAACACTTCCACTGCGCGCCCGGCCCTTCCGGCTGGCGCTATGTCTCCCAGATCACCGCCCCCTCCGGCGACCACGCGGGCTCCGTCGATCTGGCCCTCGACGAGCTCGGCCGCCCGATCCGCGTTGAACTGCACGCTGCCGGCTGGCAGGTCCGCGGAGCTGCCCTCGACGGCGTCACCTGGGTCCGTACCGACCCCACCGGCGCCCACGCCACCGAAGGCAATGTCCGCGCTCACGCCTTCACCGGAACGTCCCCCGCCTTCCTCGTCGCGATCTCCCGTCTCCTCCGTCTCACCCCCGGTTCCCCCGCGACCCGCGTCCGCCTCGTGGCCTTCACGGATCCGGTCCTCGCCCCCCGCACTCTCGATCAGTCCTGGGCCCTGGTGAACAGTGAAGCGCACGCCACTGACAACGGCCCCTTGACCGTGGACGAGTACCAGGTCAGCGCCCTGGACACGGGTGAGCGGCACACGGTTCACATCGCGGGGGACGTGGTACTCGCGGCTCCCGGCATCGAGCTCGAAGACCTGGAGTCACCGCCGTCGGCCTTTCCCGACGTCCCGTCGCACTACGCGGGCGGGGCGAAACCGGTCGGCGACGGCGGAGACGAAGAGGGAGAAGAGGGAGAGGACTGAGGAGCGGAGGAAGACGTCGCAGAGGGACGGGACGAGGCCGAGGAGCCTGTCGGCCCGTCACCCGTGGCGGCGGCGGGAGTGGGAACCGCGGGCACCGGGGCACGGGAAGCGTCATGAGGAAAACCACCGTCGCCGACGACGCCGCCGGAAGAGCCGCCCGGTCCGCCGAAGGCCCGCCGGGCGTCCCGCGCCTGCCGTTCGTGTACCACTGCCGCCAGATACGCGGCCGCGGGCACCTCCTGGGGCGCGGGCGTTCCGGTGCGCTCCGCCAGTTCGTCCGCGAGCCGCTCGGCCATCCCCAGGCCGACCCCGGCGTCCAGCTGATCCATCCGCGTCAGGTACTGCCGTATGTCGAGCCACAGGCCGTCGGGCACACCCGACAGATCCAGTTCCGCGAACCGTCCCACGAGCCACGGCGGAGGCGGTGGAACCGTGGCGGACCGCCCGGCCGGTACCCGCTCCCGCACGACCAGCGTCCCTGCGAAGACGTCCCCGACCCGCCGGCCCCGCGCCGAGACCAGCGACGCGATGCACCCGACGACCCCGAACGACATCAGGATCTCCACCACTCCGACCGCACCGCGCACGAGCGCGTGCCGGAACCGTATGGGACCCCCGTCGTCGCGTACGACTCGCAGGCCACAGGCCAGCTTCCCCAGCGACCGCCCGTGGCTGAGCGTCTCCACCGCTATCGGCCCGCCCACCAGCACCAGCAGGAACGAGGCGATGCCGAGCGCGGTGACCGCCGCCTCGTCCAGCGCGCCCGACGAGAGCACCACCGCGACCGACACCAGCAGATAGGCCGTCCACGCCACCACGAGGTCGATCACCAGCGCCAGCGCGCGGCTCGGCAGCTTCGCCGGGCGCAACCCCAGCACGACCGCGTCGCCCGTTACAAGATCCTTCACCGGTACCCCCGCCCTTCGCCCCGTCCTCGTACCTTCCCGGCCCCACGAATCCCTCAGTCTGCCAAGCTGGCCCGCAGCGTGCCGCGTGAGTATGGACCGGCAGACATACGAACCGACAATGAACCGACCATCCCCGGCCCTGGAGCAGCAGCGACCATGGATCTCGATGTCTTCGTGACAGCCCACCGGGCGGAGTGGGACCGCCTGGACCAGCTCCTGCGCCGCGGCCGCAGGCTCAACGGGGCCGAGGCCGACGAATTGGTGGCCCTCTACCAGCGCACCGCGACGCACCTCTCCCTGATCCAGTCCAGCGCTCCTGATCCCACGCTCACCACGCGTCTCACTCAACTCGTGGCTCGTGCTCGGGCGACGGTCACCGGCACTCGCCGTGCCACCTGGCACGACGCCGCCCGCTTCCTCACAGCGGGTTTCCCGGCGGCGGTCTACGGATCCCGCCGTTGGTGGATACCGACAGCGCTTCTTTCCACCCTCCTCGCCGCGATCATCGGCTGGTGGATCGGGGCCCATCCAGAGGTCCAGTCGGCGATAGGAGCCCCGGAAGATCTCCGGCAGATGACCCGGCCGGGCGGCGAGTACGAGACGTACTACTCGAGCCATCCCGCGGCCTCCTTCGCGGCCCAGGTCTGGACGAACAACGCCCAGGCGGCAGCCATGTGCCTGGTCCTGGGGGCCTTCTTCTGCCTCCCGGTGATCTGGATCCTCTTCATCAACGTGCTCAACCTGGGTGTGGGCATCGGCCTGATGTCCTCGGCCGGGCGCCTGGACATCTTCCTCGGTCTGATCCTCCCGCACGGCCTGCTCGAACTGACGGCGGTCTTCGTCGCGGCGGGTACGGGACTCCGCCTCGGCTGGACCTTGATCGACCCGGGCCCCTACAGCCGCCGCACCGCCCTGGCCCGGCAGGGCCGAGCCGCCCTCGGCATAGCCATCGGCCTGGCGCTGGTGCTCTTCGTGTCCGGCCTGATCGAAGGCTTCGTCACCCCGTCCGGCCTCCCCACATGGGCGCGGATCAGCATTGGCGTCGCCGCGGAGATGGTCTTTCTGACATACGTCTATGTCCTCGGCGGCCGAGCGGCGCGAGCCGGCGACATCGGCGACGTCCAGGACGCCGACCGAAGCGCCGAGCTGCCCGTCGCGGCCTGATGTGCGTCGGGCGTCCTCGACCTGTTAGTCTCCTCTTCGCCTCACAAAGACCGTTGACACGGTCCGAGTGGGGAGGTAGATTTGAACGGTTGCCTCGGGAGCTGGACAAGCTCCGGGCCTGCTGCTTAAGATCTACTTCGCTCCGGATGGGAATTGAATTCCCAGGAGCACTCTTCGATTCGACATTCAGATGATGAACGCCGATGCGATCGGCGCGAAATCTTTCTGATAGAGTCGGAACCGCCGGAAAGGGAAACGCGAAAGCGGAGAACTGGAAAGCGAAACCCCGCTCCGACGGGGAATCGGACACGAAAGAGTCTGATAGAGTCGGAGACACGAAATACCGAAGGGAAGCGCCCGGAGGAAAGCCCGAGAGGGTGAGTACGAAGGAAGCGTCCGTTCCTTGAGAACTCAACAGCGTGCCAAAAGTCAACGCCAGATATGTTGATACCCCGACCTTCCCCGACTTTGGGGTTGGGTTGAGGTTCCTTTGAAACACAACACAGCGAGGATGCTGTGGACCGTCCGGTCTTATTCCGGCCGACGGTTCCGCTCTCGTGTGTGTGAACCGGATGACCGGTGAAGCATTCACGGAGAGTTTGATCCTGGCTCAGGACGAACGCTGGCGGCGTGCTTAACACATGCAAGTCGAACGATGAAGCCTTTCGGGGTGGATTAGTGGCGAACGGGTGAGTAACACGTGGGCAATCTGCCCTGCACTCTGGGACAAGCCCTGGAAACGGGGTCTAATACCGGATATCACTTTTCCTCGCATGGGGGAGGGTTGAAAGCTCCGGCGGTGCAGGATGAGCCCGCGGCCTATCAGCTTGTTGGTGGGGTGATGGCCTACCAAGGCGACGACGGGTAGCCGGCCTGAGAGGGCGACCGGCCACACTGGGACTGAGACACGGCCCAGACTCCTACGGGAGGCAGCAGTGGGGAATATTGCACAATGGGCGGAAGCCTGATGCAGCGACGCCGCGTGAGGGATGACGGCCTTCGGGTTGTAAACCTCTTTCAGCAGGGAAGAAGCGTGAGTGACGGTACCTGCAGAAGAAGCGCCGGCTAACTACGTGCCAGCAGCCGCGGTAATACGTAGGGCGCAAGCGTTGTCCGGAATTATTGGGCGTAAAGAGCTCGTAGGCGGCTTGTCGCGTCGGTTGTGAAAGCCCGGGGCTTAACCCCGGGTCTGCAGTCGATACGGGCAGGCTAGAGTTCGGTAGGGGAGATCGGAATTCCTGGTGTAGCGGTGAAATGCGCAGATATCAGGAGGAACACCGGTGGCGAAGGCGGATCTCTGGGCCGATACTGACGCTGAGGAGCGAAAGCGTGGGGAGCGAACAGGATTAGATACCCTGGTAGTCCACGCCGTAAACGTTGGGAACTAGGTGTGGGCGACATTCCACGTCGTCCGTGCCGCAGCTAACGCATTAAGTTCCCCGCCTGGGGAGTACGGCCGCAAGGCTAAAACTCAAAGGAATTGACGGGGGCCCGCACAAGCGGCGGAGCATGTGGCTTAATTCGACGCAACGCGAAGAACCTTACCAAGGCTTGACATACGCCGGAAAACCCTGGAGACAGGGTCCCCCTTGTGGTCGGTGTACAGGTGGTGCATGGCTGTCGTCAGCTCGTGTCGTGAGATGTTGGGTTAAGTCCCGCAACGAGCGCAACCCTTGTCCCGTGTTGCCAGCAGGCCCTTGTGGTGCTGGGGACTCACGGGAGACCGCCGGGGTCAACTCGGAGGAAGGTGGGGACGACGTCAAGTCATCATGCCCCTTATGTCTTGGGCTGCACACGTGCTACAATGGCCGGTACAATGAGCTGCGATGCCGTGAGGTGGAGCGAATCTCAAAAAGCCGGTCTCAGTTCGGATTGGGGTCTGCAACTCGACCCCATGAAGTCGGAGTCGCTAGTAATCGCAGATCAGCATTGCTGCGGTGAATACGTTCCCGGGCCTTGTACACACCGCCCGTCACGTCACGAAAGTCGGTAACACCCGAAGCCGGTGGCCCAACCCCCTTGTGGGGAGGGAGCTGTCGAAGGTGGGACTGGCGATTGGGACGAAGTCGTAACAAGGTAGCCGTACCGGAAGGTGCGGCTGGATCACCTCCTTTCTAAGGAGCATCTCGGTTCCTCTTCGGGGGAATCCAGGGCCACTACGTCGGCGAGTGTTCGACGGTGGTTTGCTCATGGGTGGAACGTTGACTATTCGGCATGGTCGGTTGGGATGTTCACTAGTACTGCTTCGGCGTGGAACGTGGGGATCGTGGCCGGTTGTGTCGGGCGCGCTGTTGGGTGTCTGAGGGTGCGGCCGTTGTGGTTGTCCTTCAGTTTGCCGGTCCCGGTGAAGCATCGCTTGTGGGTGGTGTGTGACGGGTGGCTGGTCGTTGTTTGAGAACTGCACAGTGGACGCGAGCATCTGTGGCCAAGTTTTTAAGGGCGCACGGTGGATGCCTTGGCACCAGGAACCGATGAAGGACGTGGGAGGCCGCGATAGGCCCCGGGGAGCTGTCAACCGAGCTGTGATCCGGGGGTGTCCGAATGGGGAAACCCGGCAGTCGTCATGGGCTGTCACCCGCTGCTGAACTCATAGGCAGTGTGGAGGGAACGAGGGGAAGTGAAACATCTCAGTACCCTCAGGAAGAGAAAACAACCGTGATTCCGGGAGTAGTGGCGAGCGAAACTGGATGAGGCTAAACCGTATACGTGTGAGACCCGGCAGGGGTTGCGTATGTGGGGTTGTGGGAGCGTGCTTGATCGGTCTGCCGGCCGGTCGGTGAGTCAGAAACCGTATGGGTAGGCGAAGGGCATGCGAAAGGCCCGGCGTAGAGGGTAAGACCCCCGTAGCTGAAATCTGTACGGCTTGCTTGTGCGTTTCCCAAGTAGCATAGGGCCCGAGAAATCCTGTGTGAATCTGGCGGGACCACCCGCTAAGCCTAAATATTCCCTGGTGACCGATAGCGGATAGTACCGTGAGGGAATGGTGAAAAGTACCGCGGGAGCGGAGTGAAATAGTACCTGAAACCGTGTGCCTACAAGCCGTGGGAGCGTCGCGCATCGAGCTTGCTTGGTGCGTCGTGACTGCGTGCCTTTTGAAGAATGAGCCTGCGAGTTTGCGGTGTGTTGCGAGGTTAACCCGTGTGGGGGAGCCGTAGCGAAAGCGAGTCCGAATAGGGCGATTTTAGTAGCGCGCTCAAGACCCGAAGCGGAGTGATCTAGCCATGGGCAGGTTGAAGCGGAGGTAAGACTTCGTGGAGGACCGAACCCACCAGGGTTGAAAACCTGGGGGATGACCTGTGGTTAGGGGTGAAAGGCCAATCAAACTCCGTGATAGCTGGTTCTCCCCGAAATGCATTTAGGTGCAGCGTCGTGTGTTTCTTGCCGGAGGTAGAGCACTGGATAGGCGATGGGCCCTACCGGGTTACTGACCTTAGCCAAACTCCGAATGCCGGTAAGTGAGAGCGCGGCAGTGAGACTGTGGGGGATAAGCTCCATGGTCGAGAGGGAAACAGCCCAGAGCATCGACTAAGGCCCCTAAGCGTACGCTAAGTGGGAAAGGATGTGGAGTCGCAGAGACAACCAGGAGGTTGGCTTAGAAGCAGCCATCCTTGAAAGAGTGCGTAATAGCTCACTGGTCAAGTGATTCCGCGCCGACAATGTAGCGGGGCTCAAGCGTACCGCCGAAGTCGTGTCATTGCAGTACATACTCCTAACGGGGACTGTGATGGGTAGGGGAGCGTCGTGTGCCGGGTGAAGCCATGCTGGAAGGTAGTGGTGGATGGTTCACGAGTGAGAATGCAGGCATGAGTAGCGATTCACACGTGGGAAACGTGTGCGCCGATTGACTAAGGGTTCCTGGGTCAAGCTGATCTGCCCAGGGTAAGTCGGGACCTAAGGCGAGGCCGACAGGCGTAGTCGATGGATAACCGGTTGATATTCCGGTACCCGCTTTGAAGCGCCCAGTATCGAATCCATTAATGCTAAGGCCGTGAAGCCGCCCTGATCTCTTCGGAGTTGAGGGGAGTGGTGGAGCCGTCGAACCAAGGTGGTAGTAGGTAAGTGATGGGGTGACGCAGGAAGGTAGTCCAGCCCGGGCGGTGGTTGTCCCGGGGTAAGGGTGTAGGACGCACGGTAGGTAAATCCGTCGTGCATGTGTCTGAGACCTGATGCCGAGCCGATTGTGGTGAAGTGGATGATCCTATGCTGTCGAGAAAAGCCTCTAGCGAGTTTCATGGCGGCCCGTACCCGAAACCGACTCAGGTGGTCTGGTAGAGAATACCGAGGCGTTCGGGTGAACTATGGTTAAGGAACTCGGCAAAATGCCCCCGTAACTTCGGGAGAAGGGGGGCCATTCCGGGTGATCATCTTTACGGTGTGAGCTTGGGGTGGCCGCAGAGACCAGCGAGAAGCGACTGTTTACTAAAAACACAGGTCCGTGCGAAGCCGTAAGGCGATGTATACGGACTGACGCCTGCCCGGTGCTGGAACGTTAAGGGGACCGGTTAGCTGACTTTCGGGTTGGCGAAGCTGAGAACTTAAGCGCCAGTAAACGGCGGTGGTAACTATAACCATCCTAAGGTAGCGAAATTCCTTGTCGGGTAAGTTCCGACCTGCACGAATGGCGTAACGACTTCTCGGCTGTCTCAACCATAGGCCCGGTGAAATTGCAGTACGAGTAAAGATGCTCGTTTCGCGCAGCAGGACGGAAAGACCCCGGGACCTTTACTACAGTTTGATATTGGTGTTCGGTTCGGCTTGTGTAGGATAGGTGGGAGACTGTGAAGCCCGTACGCCAGTATGGGTGGAGTCGTTGTTGAAATACCACTCTGGTCGTGCTGGATGTCTAACCTGGGTCCGTGATCCGGATCAGGGACAGTGTCTGATGGGTAGTTTAACTGGGGCGGTTGCCTCCTAAAGGGTAACGGAGGCGCCCAAAGGTTCCCTCAGCCTGGTTGGTAATCAGGTGTTGAGTGTAAGTGCACAAGGGAGCTTGACTGTGAGACTGACGGGTCGAGCAGGGACGAAAGTCGGGACTAGTGATCCGGCGGTGGCTTGTGGAAGCGCCGTCGCTCAACGGATAAAAGGTACCCCGGGGATAACAGGCTGATCTTCCCCAAGAGTCCATATCGACGGGATGGTTTGGCACCTCGATGTCGGCTCGTCGCATCCTGGGGCTGGAGTCGGTCCCAAGGGTTGGGCTGTTCGCCCATTAAAGCGGTACGCGAGCTGGGTTTAGAACGTCGTGAGACAGTTCGGTCCCTATCCGCTGTGCGCGTAGGAGTCTTGAGAAGGGCTGTCCCTAGTACGAGAGGACCGGGACGGACGAACCTCTGGTGTGCCAGTTGTTCTGCCAAGGGCATGGCTGGTTGGCTACGTTCGGGAGGGATAACCGCTGAAAGCATCTAAGCGGGAAGCCTGCTTCGAGATGAGGACTCCCACCTCCTTGAGGGGGTAAGGCTCCCAGTAGACGACTGGGTTGATAGGCCGGATATGGAAGCCAGGTGACTGGTGGAGTTGACCGGTACTAATAGGCCGAGGGCTTGTCCTCAGTTGCTCGCGTCCACTGTGTTAGTTCTGAAGTAACGAACGGCCGTGTTGTTTTCCGGTGGTTGTTATCTTCATAGTGTTTCGGTGGTTATTGCGTGAGGGAAACGCCCGGTTACATTCCGAACCCGGAAGCTAAGCCTTTCAGCGCCGATGGTACTGCAGGGGGGACCCTGTGGGAGAGTAGGACGCCGCCGAACAATTGTTGTGGGTATGCCCCGTATTGAAGAAACCAGGTTTCTTCAATACGGGGCATACCTGCGTTCACGGGACGGCACGGTACCCGGCTCGTCGGCCGACATCCTGCCCGATCAGTGCACCAGAACAATCTTTCCGCGCGCGTGGCGGCTCTCGCTGAGTTCATGCGCCGCCGCAGCCTCTGTGAGAGGGAAGGCCGCAGCGATCGGCACCCGTAGTCGGCCCTCGCCTGCGAGCCTGACCGCGTTCGTGAGGCCGTGCAGGGCCAGCGGGTCGGCGAGAATTCCCACCGCCGCGCTCGTTTCGTCGGCCGGTGTTCCGTGGGACAAGTGCACGCCGTGGGCCGCCGCGTTGAGGTCGGCGATCGTCACCACACGCGCTGTGCCGCCGGCAATGGCGACGAGGTCCGGCAGCGATCCTCCGGCACAGTCGAACACCGCGTCCACCCCGGCCGGTGCCATCGCGCGGATCCTTTCGACGAGACCCGTCCCGTACGTCGTCGGCTCTGCTCCGAGGGAACGAAGGAAGTCGTGGTTGTGCTGGCTCGCCGTACCGATGACGGTGGCGCCGCGGGCGACCGCGAGCTGGACGGCGATGGTGCCCACCCCACCGGCGGCGCCCTGCACCAGCACGGTGTGCCCGACGCCGACGGAGAGTCGGTCGAGGACCCGTGTGGCGGTCTCGACGCCGCCTGCCGCGCCGCCCGCTTCCTCCCAACTCCACCCGGCCGGCTTGGGCGCCCAGGCGGTCAGGACCGCGAAGTCGGCATTGGCTCCACGCGCGACCGGACTGGTCATACCGAACACCTCGTCGCCCATGGCCACGCCTGTGACGTCGTCGCCGACCTGGTCCGCGACACCCGCGGCGTCGAATCCGGTCCGATACGGGAACGTCATGGGCACCACGTCACGTAGCGCCCCGGAGCGAATGCGCATCTCGCCGGGTGACACGCCGGATGCTCTTACGGCGATACGGACCTCGTTCCGTCCGGCGTTCGGAGCCTCCATCTCGGCGACGTGAACAACGTTGGGCGGACCGTACTCGGTGAATTGAACGGCTCTCATGCGGACCGACGGTAACGGAGCACCCCGTCCGTTTGGCTAAAGTGAGAGAGGTGACGACACAAGTGGTAGCGAAGCTACGGTCGGACGCCCGCGACAATCGTGCGCGTATCCTCGCGGTCGCCCGCCTGGCCTTCGCCGCTGAGGGTCTCGATGTGCCGATCCGGGAGATCGCCCGGCGCGCTGAGGTCGGTGTCGCAACCGTCTACAGGCACTTCCATACCAAAGAAGTGCTGCTGAGCGAGGCTTTCGCCGAGCAGATGGCCAGTTGCTCCGCGATCGTGGAGGAAGGGGTGTCGGCGGCCGACCCGTGGGACGGGTTCTGTCTGGTGATCGAGAAGCTCATGGAGATGCACGCCCTCGACCGAGGCTTCGCCCGCGCGTTCACCTCGGAGCTTCCGCAAGCGGCTGACTTCGCCGCGGACCGCGATCGCACGCTGCGACTGCTGCTCGAGCTGGTGCGACGTGCGAAGGTAGCGGGGCTGTTGCGGCGGGATTTCGTACTGGAGGACATCAGCTTGGCGCTGATGGCGAACGAAGGCATTCGCGCCGAGTCACCCGAGATGAGGGTGGCGGCGTCGCGTCGCTTCGCGGCCCTGATGATCCAGTCGTTCCAGGCGAACCCCGTCCCGGCGACGCTTCCGCCGGCCGTCCGGCTGCTTCTTTCCAGAGGGCAGTAGTTGGACGCCACCTCTGTTGATCACGCCGTGGGCTGCGCCGGGTGCACGTCAGCCGTCGGCGGTTCCACGTAACCCTCAGAGGCGCCCGGCAGCTTTGAGTGCGAGATATGCGTCAGCCAGGGCAGGAGCGAGCTTGTCCGGAACGGTGTCCACGACGGTGACTCCGTGGCGCTGCAACTGTTCTGCCGTCCGGCGCCGCTGACTCTGTGCTTGTGCCCCTGCCGCTGCCCCGTAGACGGCGTCCACTGTGCCTCGTCCCGCGCTCATTTCCTCGATGTAGGGGTCGGCGACCGAGGCGACCAGGACGGTGTGGCGCTGGGTGAGTCGCGGAAGGACAGGCAGCAGCCCCTCCTCGACGGGAGCCGCCTCGAGACTTGTGAGAAGGACGACGAGCGATCGGCGCCGCGCGTGTCCGAGCGTGGTCGCGCCGAGGCCGCGGGCGTCCGTCTCGATCAGCGCCGGTTCGAGCGGGGCGAACGCGTTGACCATGGCGGGCAGCACATCGCTCGCCGAACGGCCCTGGACGTGGGCGCGGATGCGCCGGTCGTAGGCGAGGAGGTCCACTCGGTCGCCGGCGCGGGTGGCGAGAGCGGTGAGGAGAAGCGTGGCGTCCATGGCCGCGTCGAGGCGTGGCACGTCGCCGACCCGTCCGGCTGAGGTGCGGCCGGTGTCGAGCACGACCAGGATGTGGCGGTCGCGTTCGGGGCGCCAGGTCCGTACGGCGAGACCGGACTGGCGCGCCGTGGCCCGCCAGTCGATGCTGCGTGTGTCGTCGCCCGGCACGTAATCCCGCAGACTGTCGAACTCTGTTCCCTCGCCGCGTGTCAGCACGCTCGTACGGCCGTCGAGCTCGCGAAGTCGGGCGAGTTTGGACGGCAGGTGCTTACGGCTGGTGAACGGTGGCAGGACCCGCACGGTCCAGGGCACATCGTGGCTGCCTTGCCGGGCCGCCAAGCCCAGCGGTCCGAACGAGCGGACCGTGACGCGTGCCGCGTGCCGGTCGCCACGGCGCGTGGGACGGAGGAGCGTGGTGATCCTGCGGCGTTCTCCGGCGGGCACGGTCGTCTTGTGCCGGGACGAGGCCTGATGAGCCTGGGGAGCCTGCTGGGCCGGGGTCGGCCAGCTGCTGGGGGGCCAGGCGTCACGGAGCTGGGCGCGCAGCGGTCGGCTCGACGTATTGGTGACGGTGAGGTGGACCTCGGCCTCGTCACCCAGTCGAACTGACGTGTCACCGCTTCGGGTGAATCGGAGCTTTCGGACTGGTGCGGCCAAGGCGTAGTCGTACAGAATTGCTAGGGCGAGCGGGGCGTTGACGGCAAGGAGCCCGACCCAGCTGGGGTCGAGGATGCCGACGGGGAGAGTGCCAAGAGCGGCGAGAAGCGCGGTGCGTCCGGTGAGGGCCATGGTCGTTCACCGCATCAGCGCGGAACGGGGACATGGGCGAGTATCGCGGTGATGACGGAGTCCGCGGTGACTCCTTCCATCTCGGCCTCGGGGCGCAGGTGGACGCGGTGGCGGAGGGTGGGGAGCGCCAGCGCCTTCACGTCGTCGGGGATGACATAGTCGCGACCGGTGAGCCAGGCCCAGGCGCGCGCGGTGGAGAGCAGGGCGGTGGCGCCTCGCGGTGAGACGCCGAGAGTGAGCGAGGGGGATTCACGAGTGGCACGGCAGATATCGACGACATAGCCCGCGATCTCGGGCGAGACAGAGGTGCGCGCGACGGCCGCGCGTGCGGATTCCAGGTCGGCGGGCCCCGCGACGGGCCGTACCCCCGCTGCCTGAAGATCGCGTGGGTTGAAGCCTTCGGCATGCCGCGTCAGCACATTGATCTCGTCTTCGCGGGTGGGCAGGGGCACGGTCAGTTTGAGGAGGAAGCGGTCGAGCTGGGCTTCGGGAAGGGGGTAAGTGCCCTCGTACTCGACCGGGTTCTGGGTGGCGGCGACCAGGAACGGGTCGGGTAGCGAGCGCGGCGTGCCGTCGACCGTGACCTGCCGTTCCTCCATCGCTTCGAGAAGCGCTGACTGTGTCTTGGGCGGCGTGCGGTTGATTTCGTCGGCCAGCAGGAGATGGGTGAACACGGGGCCGGGCTGGAAGGAGAACTCGGCGGTCCTGGCGTCGTAGACGAGGGATCCGGTGATGTCGCCGGGCATCAGGTCCGGCGTGAACTGGACGCGCTTCGTGTCGAGTTCGAGAGACGCGGCGAGAGCCCGCACCAGAAGGGTCTTGGCGACACCGGGGATTCCTTCGAGGAGAACGTGGCCACGGCAGAGAAGAGCGACGACGAGCCCGGTGACGGCGGGGTCCTGGCCGACCACCGCCTTGGCGATCTCGGTACGCAGCGCCTCCAGGGAAGCACGGGCGTCGTCCGAGTTCTCAGCGGGCTGTGTGGTCGGGGCGGTCATGAGGTGCGTACCTCTCTTTCGAGGGCGTCGAGTTGGTCCACCAGGCTGATGAGGGCGGCGTCGTCGGACGGCGTCGGGCCGAAGAGCACGTCGCTCAGGTCCCTCTCGGTGGTGGGGAGTCGGGCGGAGAGCGCCGGGAGCAGGGCGTCGGGGCGGTGGGCCTCGGTGGGAGGCACTGCCAGGAGGGAGGCGAGACGGTCGCGGGCGGCCGAGCGCAGGACCGTGGCGGCGCGGTCGCGCGCGTTCGTCTTGCGGTAGAGACGGGCGCGGCCCTCGGCCGACTCCGATGCCCTGATGGCGACGGGGAGCCGTTCGGGTACGAGGGGGCCGAGTCGGCGTGCGCGCCAGACCGCGGCGAGTACGGCTGCCAGGAAGAGCTGGAAGGCGCCCCAGAGCCAGCCGGACGGAATGAGTTCGAGGAAGCGGCTCTCGCCGCTGTTCCCACCGCCGTCACCGCCTTCGATCGCGGAGGCGTCAGTCAACGAGGGGAGGTACCAGACGAGATGAGGTCGGGAGCCGAGGAGTTGCAGGGCGAGGGAGGCGTTGCCCTGTTCGTCGAGACGGTCGTTGTACAGCAGGTCCGGCGAGCCGAGCAGGACGGTGTCGCCGGATTCCGTGCCGGAGCCGTTGTCCGCGGCGGGCGCGGGGTGCTGGATTCTGAGCAGGGTCGGCGCGCCGTCGTTCCGGTAGCAGGCGTCGGCACCGGCGAGCCGTGTGACGTACCGTTCGCCGCCGAGTTCGGCCTTCCCGGCCCGTTGGGCGGCGGGCAGGGAGCATTCGGGGGACAGAACGCCGACCGGGGCGGGGAGGTCGGTACGGACACCGGGGGCCAGCTCGCTGATGGAAGGGGCGCCGGCGCCGAGCAGGATGGTCCGGCCGCCCGAGGGGGCAGTCGCGGCGTGCAGGGTGCGCTGTTGGCGGGGGGTGAGCAGGTCCGGATCGGTGACCAGCAGTGTGGTGTTGGGGCCCGCAGCGGCGGTGGCCTCGTCCAATGTGCCGGCGATGTCGACCGAGACCCCCCTGCTCTTGAGCAGTTCGGCGGCGGCGCGGCTGCCGTACCGGTCGGCGGAGCGCGGGTCGAGACGGCCGTGCTGGTCTCCGGAGCGGAGGGCGGCCATCGTGATTCCGGCCGTCAGCAGGATGAGGAAGGCGACGAGCAGGCCGCGGCCCCGGGTCCAGATCTGGCGGGGGGTGCGGGCGAGCGAGGTGGGACTGGTGGCGGAGGTCACGTGGCGATTCCTCCGGACACGGTGCTCAGTCGCGGTGTGGCTCGTTCCAGGTCGACGTCGAGGTCTCGCAGGCGCAGGTACGTCCGTTCGTCGGCGGCACGGCCTCCGTACGTGATGGCACCGAATTCCCCGGCGGCGGCGCGCAGTCGGTCCGCGTGGTCGGGGAGTGCGCGGCCGGCTTCGGACGCGGCTTCGTCGGCGGTGCGGCCAGGGCGCGGGTCGAGCAAGGCACGCTCCTCCAGGGAGCGGACGATGGCGCGCATTCGCTCCTGGACCGCCTGGGCCCAGCGGCCGGTGGCGGCGTGGGTGTCGGCGGCGGCGCGGTGTTCCGCCGCGCTGCGGGGGGCCTGGTCGAAGAGCTCCGTCCGCCGCCCGGCCGGTCGGCGGGGGGTGCCCAGACGCCACCAGAGCGCCGCGCCGAGAGCCACGACGAGTGCGGCGATGACCAGGAGGCCGAGTGGGCCGCCGGGAGCGATGCCGGAGGCGGAGTCGAAGAGTTCACCGACCCATTCCCAGAAGCGGTCGATCGCACGCCGGAGGAGGTTGGGGTCGTTCTCGTGGTACATCGGCTTGGTCAGCTCGCGTTCCGCCGCCTCGCGGGCGGGAACCCGGGGTGTGTCGAGCGGTATGTCGTCGCTGACGCGGATCAGCCTTCGCGCCATGGCTCCCCCCGGGGTGAACACCGCATCAGCCTCCGGTCGGACCGTGGCCGGGACGGTCGGGTCCGTAACCGGGGACGCCCGCGGCCCGGGCCAGTTCCAGGTCGAGAGCCTCGCGGCGGATGCGCTGGTCCACGTAGAGCAGGGCGATCACGCCGGCGGAGATCGGGTAGGTGATCGCCGACGCGATGACCGCGCCGATGCCGCTGATGATCAGGTACGGCCAGCCGAATTCCGGGCTGCTGCCGGAGAGCAGTCCGCCGAGACCGTCACCGTCCACCGCCATGGCGATGATCCCGAAGGGGATGCCGATGACCAGGGAGACGAGGAAGGTCAGCAGGAGGGTGATGGCCTGGACGCCGAAGACGCGCCACCAGGCGTTGTGCACCAGTTTGGCGGACCGGCGCATGGAGGCGATGACGCCCTGGCGCTCCAGCATGAGCGCGGGGGAGGCGAGGCTGAAACGGATCATCAGCCAGATGGCCACGACGACGGCGGCCGTGCCCCCGAGGAAGGCGAGGGCGACGCCCCCGGCCGATCCGATCAACAGTCCGGGGCCGATGCCGACCATGGTGATGGCCACGCTGATCAGTGGCAACAGCAGTGTGAGACCGAGGAGTTGGGGAAGACGGGGCCGGGCCTCGCGCCAGGCGTCGGAGAGGGTGACGGGGCGTCCGAGCACCGAGCGGCTGATCACCACGGTGAGGACCGCCGTGGTGAAGAGGGTGCCGATCAGCGTGATGGCCAGCGAGGGGGCCAGCGCGACCAGGCTCGCCTTGGCGGAGTCGGCCGCCTGGTCGAGGGCTTCCGACGGGCTCGCGTTCGGGTCGACCTCTACCGGCGCGGGCAGGAGGTAGCGCTGGACGAGGATGTCGCCGATCTGGGAGACGACGGCGACCACGAGGGTGACGCTGAGCACCGCGCGCCAGTGGGCGCGCAGGGTGGAGACGGCGCCATCCAGAATCTCACCGATACCGAGCGGGCGGAGCGGGATCACGCCGGGCTTGGCGGCGGGGGGCGCTCCCCAGCCGTGGTGCGGTCCGTTGTGGCCGGGCCCGCTGGTGTGGGACGGGCCGCCCCAGCCCGCGGCCGGTCCGGGCGCGGGGGCAGGGGTGCCGTCGGGGCCGCTGGGCGGCGACCACTGACCGGCCGGCGGCTGGGCGGCGGACCACTTCGAAGAGGCGCCGCCGCCATCGGCGGGCTCGGAGGGCCGGGGCACGGTGGCGTCCTGGCCGTCGGACGGGGCGGATCCGGGCGAGGCCCAGCCCGGAGTGTCGTTCACGGTCGTCCACCTCGTGGCTTCTCTGCGGGGCCGGCTCGGCGAGCCGGCGTTTCGTCGGTGCCTTGCCGCGGGGTGGGGCGGCGGCCCGGTTGCCATCGTGCCACGCGCCGCGTTCCGGTGGACCGGGGGCTGCGTCTCCTTCTTGGTCTCCTACTCGCCGTCGCGCTGACCTTCATTGTCCGTGTGGCAGCGGGCAGACTGAGCGGATGTCTGAGCAGAGCGCACGAATCGCGGTCGGCGCGGAGCCGTCCATGCTGCCTTCGATCCGCTGGGACGAGCCGCCGGAAGGGCCCGTCCTGGCACTTCTCGACCAGACCAGGCTTCCTGGCGAGGAAGCCGAACGGGTCTGCACCGATGTGCCCGCGCTGGTGCGGGCGATCCGGGAGCTGGCGGTGCGGGGAGCGCCCTTGCTGGGCATCGCCGGCGCGTACGGGGTGGCACTCGCCGCCGTACGCGGCTACGACGTGGAGGACGCGGCGGAGCAGTTGGCAGGGGCGCGGCCCACCGCGGTGAACCTCGGTTACGGGGTGCGGCGGGCGAGGGACGCCTACCGGGCCGCTCTGGGAGCGGACGCGGACCTGGCGCGGGCGGCGGCCGCCGCGCTGGCTGAGGCGAGGGCGTTGCACCGGGAGGATGCGGAGGCCAGTGCGCGGATGGCGGCCCTTGGGCTTAGTCTCCTCGATGAGCTGCTGCCGGGTGGCGGCCACCGGATCCTGACGCACTGCAACACCGGAGCGCTCGTCTCGGGTGGGGAGGGCACCGCGTTCGCCGTGGCGCTGTCCGCCCACCGGGCCGGCCGGCTGCGGCGCCTGTGGGTGGACGAGACCCGTCCCCTGCTCCAGGGCGCCCGGCTGACGGCGTACGAGGCGGCCCGTAGCGGGATGGCGTACACGGTGCTCACGGACAATGCCGCCGGCTCGCTGTTCGCGGCGGGGGAGGTGGACGCCGTCCTGATAGGGGCGGACCGGATCGCCGCCGATGGCTCGGTGGCCAACAAGGTGGGGAGTTATCCGCTGGCCGTGCTGGCCAAGTACCACCATGTGCCGTTCGTCGTGGTCGCCCCGACCACGACGGTTGACCTGGACACGCCGGACGGCGCGGCGATCGAGGTGGAACAGCGGCCGGGACAGGAGGTGACGGAGCTCATGGTGCCGCAGGCGGCGGTGGCGGGAGCGGAGAAGGGAGGCGGGGTGCCGGTGGCGCCGTTGGGATCGCAGGCGTACAACCCGGCTTTCGACATCACACCCCCGGAACTGGTGACGGCCGTCGTCACCGAACGTGGCGTGCTGTCCCCGGTGACCAGGGACGGGATCGCGCAGCTGTGTGTCAGGTCACGCCAAGGTAACGATGAGCTAATGGGATGATGTCGGTATGAAGGGACGTGTCCTTGTCGTCGATGACGACACCGCACTGGCCGAGATGCTCGGGATTGTGCTCCGTGGTGAAGGTTTCGAGCCCTCGTTCGTAGCGGACGGGGACAAGGCGCTGGCCGCCTTCCGGGAGACGAAGCCGGATCTGGTGCTGCTGGATCTCATGCTGCCCGGACGGGACGGTATCGAGGTGTGCCGGCTCATCAGGGCCGAGTCCGGGGTTCCGGTCGTCATGCTGACAGCCAAGAGCGACACGGTCGATGTGGTGGTCGGCCTGGAGTCCGGCGCCGACGACTACATCGTCAAGCCGTTCAAGCCCAAGGAACTGGTGGCCCGGATCAGGGCGCGGCTGCGCAGGTCGGAGGAGCCCGCGCCGGAACAACTGGTCATAGGTGACCTGGTCATCGATGTCGCGGGGCACTCGGTGAAGCGGGACGGGCAGTCCATCGCCCTGACCCCGCTGGAGTTCGATCTGCTGGTGGCGCTGGCGCGCAAGCCGTGGCAGGTGTTCACCCGTGAGGTGCTCCTGGAGCAGGTGTGGGGCTACCGGCACGCCGCGGACACCCGGCTGGTCAATGTGCATGTCCAGCGGCTGCGGTCCAAGGTCGAGAAGGATCCCGAGCGGCCGGAGATCGTGGTGACCGTCCGCGGTGTCGGGTACAAGGCAGGACCGAGCTGACATGACCGGCGGCGGCGCTGCGACCAAGTCCGGGAAGCAAGGGGGTCGCATGGGGCGGGCCGCCGGGCCGGGGCGTGCGTTCGTGTGGTTCGCCCGGCTGGTGCGCAGCGGTCGGTTGCTCCAGGACGGCTCGCCGGGCGGGCCGGTGCTGCGGCTGCTGGTGCGCTGGGTGAGGCGCCCGCTGCTGCCGGCCGTCCGGTTGTGGCGGCGCAACATCCAGTTGCGGGTGGTCGTGACCACGCTGCTGATGTCGCTCGGCGTGGTGCTGTTGCTGGGGATCGTTGTCATCGGGCAGGTGCGCAACGGCCTGCTCGAGGCCAAGGAGAAGGCGGCACAGAGCCAGGCGGCCGGTGGGTTCACCGTGGCGAAGGAGAAGGCCGACGCGCCGGCCGCGATCGGTGGCCGCGACGGCGACTCGGGCGGCGGGAAGACGCAGAACTCGGTCAACTGGCGGTCCGACCTGGTGGAACAGCTCGCCAGTGGCGGCCCCGGGGCGTTCAACGTGGTGGCGCTGAGCACGGACACGCAGGACGTGGCCTCCACGAGCAGGGCGCCCCGGGTCTCGGGCGGGGTGGATTTCTCCAGCGTTCCCGCCGATCTGCGGAGTGCGGTGGCCCAGGGCACCGGGGTGTACCAGACGTACGCCAAGATCAGTTATACCGGTGCGACCGAGGTCCGTGAGCCGGAGCCGGGGCTGATCATCGGCAAGCGGCTGAACGACATCGACGGCAACGCCTACGAGCTCTACTACCTCTTCCCGCTGACCCAGGAGCAGCAGTCGCTCAACCTGGTCAACGGGACGATCGCGACGGCGGGGCTGTTCGTCGTCGTCCTGCTCGGGGCCATCGCCTGGCTGGTGGTGCGGCAGGTCGTGACGCCCGTACGGATGGCCGCCGGGATCGCGGAGCGGCTCTCGACCGGCCGGCTCCAGGAGCGGATGAAGGTCACCGGCGAGGACGACATCGCCCGGCTCGGTGAAGCGTTCAACAAGATGGCGCAGAACCTCCAGCTCAAGATCCAGCAGCTGGAGGAGCTCTCCCGGATGCAGCGGCGCTTCGTCTCCGACGTCTCGCACGAACTGCGCACGCCGCTGACGACCGTACGGATGGCCGCCGACGTCATCCACGAGGCACGCGGTGACTTCGATCCGGTGACGGCGCGGTCGGCGGAGCTGCTCGGGGACCAGCTCGACCGTTTCGAGTCGCTCCTGTCGGACCTGCTGGAGATCAGCCGGTTCGACGCGGGGGCGGCGGCGCTGGAGGCCGAGCCGATAGACCTGCGGGACGTGGTACGGCGGGTGATCGGCGGCGCCGAGCCGCTGGCCGAGCGCAAGGGCAGCCGGATCCGGGTCGTCGGGGACGATCAGCCGGTGGTCGCGGAGGCCGACGCCCGCCGGGTCGAGCGGGTGCTGCGCAACCTGGTCGTGAACGCCGTCGAGCACGGTGAGGGCCGCGACGTCGTCGTGCGGATGGGTGCGGCGGGCGGGGCGGTCGCGGTGGCCGTGCGCGACTACGGGGTGGGGCTCAAGCCCGGCGAGGCCACCCGGGTCTTCAACCGCTTCTGGCGGGCCGATCCCGCCCGGGCGCGTACCACCGGAGGCACCGGGCTCGGGCTGTCGATCGCCGTGGAGGACGCGCGGCTGCACGGCGGCTGGCTGCAGGCCTGGGGCGAGCCCGGCGGGGGCTCCCAGTTCCGGCTTACCCTGCCCCGTACGGCGGACGAGGCGCTGCGCGGCTCGCCCATACCGCTGGAGCCCGAGGACTCCCGGCGCAACCGCGAGCGCGCGGGCGCCCCGGAGCGCAAGGAAGGCGGCCAGCGGCTGTCGAGTGTGCCCGCCCAGCCACGGCCCGACCGGCCCGTACTGCCGGGCGCCGCCTCTCCGGCCGTCGGCGCGGCCGCGGCGACGGCCGTGGATCCGGCGGCGTTGCCCGGCAGCGGTGCCCGGGTGGTGCCGCGCCCCTCCGCGGAGCGCCACACGAACTCGTCGGGGCGGCGTTCGGGCGATTCCTCCGGGCAGAGCGGTCCGGAGGGCCGGGACACGGCGGCGAGCGGGACGGACGACGAGAAGCGTGAGAAGCACGAGCGGCACGGGGCGCCGGATCGGGAGGACACGGTACGTGGGCGCTGACCGCGGTCGTAGGTACGGCCTGGGCCGGAGGCGGCGTTCCACTGCGCCGGCGGTGCTGCTGGGAACGCTGGGGCTGCTGCTGAGCGGTTGCGGCTCGGTCCCGGACAGCGGCGAGGTGGAGCCGGTCAAGGCGTCACCGGCGGGCGAGTCGCAGGTCCGGGTCTATGCCGTGCCGCCCCGTGAGAAGGCGGAGCCCGACGAGATCGTCAACGGCTTCCTCGAGGCCATGACCAGTGACGACCCGGATTTCGCGATGGCCAGGAAGTATCTGACGAAGTCGGCGTCGGACTACTGGGAGCCGGGGGCCGGTACGACGGTGCTGCGCACCGCCCCGGACCCCGCGGGCCCCAAGGAACCGGCCAGTGGTCAGGGCCCGGGCCTCACGTACCCGCTGTACGGCGACCGGATCGCCGATGTGGACGCCTCCCACGTCTACCACCCGGCGGAGCCCGCGACGTACAACCAGGCCATCCACCTCGTGCAGCAGACCGTGGCGGACGGCAAGAAGGAATGGCGGATAGACAGCCTGCCGCAGGGGCTCGTGCTCGGGGAGTCGGACTTCCAGCGGAACTACCGTTCCGTGAACAAGTACTACTTCGCCTCGGGGCAGAACTCGCTCGTCGCCGACCCCGTCTACATCCGGCAGCGGATAGATCCCACCACGCGGATGGATCCCGTCACCCAGGCGGTGAAGGTGCTCCTCGACGGTCCGACGAACTGGTTGAAGCCGGTTGTCGAGTCGGCCTTCCCCCAGGGCACGGGGCTGGAGAAGGACACCAGAACGCTGGAGTTCGACGACCGCAACGCGCTCAAGGTGCCGCTGAACGGCAAGGCGGCCAAAGCGGGGCGGACCCAGTGCCGGAAGATGGCGGCGCAGCTGCTGTTCACCCTGCGGGACCTCACCGCCACCCCTGTCGGGCAGGTCGAGCTGCTGGCCGACGGATCCTCGCTCTGTGTGCTCAGCGGGGACCAGGCCGAGGAGTTCGCCGCCGACCGTGGTACGGGGCGCGGCGACGATCCGTACTACGTGGACGAACTCGGACGGCTGGCCCTCCTGCGGGCGGGTAACGAGGAGCCAGGCAGCCCGACGCCGGTGGCCGGGCCGCTCGGCGACGGGACCGTGAAGCTCGGCGCGGTCGGGGTGGCGCGTGACGAGAGGCGCGCGGCGGGGGTGACCGGGGACGGCAAGTCGCTGTACGTGTCGTCGATCCTCTCGGACAGCGAGCTGGGCGACCCGCTGGTGTCCAGTCATGGCACCGGGCCGGACGACCGGCTGACGGCACCCAGCTGGGACGGGCGCGGCGATCTGTGGGTCGCGGACCGGAACCCCGACGAGCCGCGCCTGCTGCGATTCGCCGGCGGCAAGGGGACGCCGCAGACCGTCACCGTCGAGGGTCTGGACGGTGCGCGCATCGAGGGGCTGCGGGTGTCGGCGGACGGCGTGCGGATCGCGCTGCAGCTGTCGAAGGACGGGCGTACCATGCTGCAGATCGGGCGCGTGGAGCGGCATGCCGACGCCACCGACCCCGTGGTCTCGGTGGCGGAGCTGCAATCGGCGGCGCCGCAGATGGAGACGGTGACCGCCATGTCGTGGGCCGGGCCGAGCCGACTGGTCGTGGTCGGCAAGGAGGCCGGCGGGGTGCAGCAGGTGCGCTACATACAGACCGACGGGTCCACGTCGGCGTCCGGTGTGCTGCCCGGCGTGAACCAGGTGACGGCGATCGCGGCGGGGGATGACGAGAACCAGCCGCTGGTGGCGGATTCCCAGGACGCCGGGATCGTACGGCTGCCCAGCGGGGCGAACTGGCAGACCATGGTCGAGACGGGTTCGTCACCGGTGTATCCGGGCTGACCGGAACTGTCCCCGCCACCGGCCGGCCCGGCCGACGGGGATCGTGCCGGCCGGCCCGGCTGACCGGGTTCGTCCCCGCCGGCCTGCGGCGTTCCGGCTCGTCGGCCTTGTCCGGCCACGGTCCGCCGATGCCTTTCGGCAGTCGGTTCCGTGACCCTCCCCGGTCTGTCCGCCCGGGGAAGTTGTCCACAGGGGGTGGCCGGGGCGCCCGGTCGTTGGCACAGTGTCTGGCATGCGCGGGTGGTGGCGGGAGATCACCGGCCTGGTGCTGCCGGCCGTCTGTGGCGGCTGTGGCAGTCCCAGGACACCGTTGTGCGACGACTGCGGTCGTGCGCTGTACGGGACGTGGGCGGGCCGGGTGCGCCCGGCGCCGGAGCCCGCGGGGCTGCCGGTGGTCCACGCGGCCGCGCCGTACGAGGACGCCGTACGGGCCGTGCTGCTGGCGCACAAGGAGCGTGGGGCGCTCGGGCTGGCGGCCCCGCTGGGGCGGGCGCTGGCCGGTGCGGTGCAGGCGGCCGTACCGCCGGGTACGGGCGTGGGGCCGCTGCTGCTGGTCCCGGTGCCGTCCACCCGGCGCGCGGTCGGGGCGCGTGGTCATGACGCGGCACGGCGGATCGCGCTGGCCGCGGCGGCCGAGCTGCGGCGCGCGGGGCGGCCGGGGCGGGTGCTGCCGGTGCTCAGACAGCGACGTGCGGTGGCGGACCAGTCGGGCCTCGGCGCGCGCCAGCGGGCGGTGAACCTGTCCGGCGCGCTGGAGGTGCCCGTCGGCGGCGCGCGGTTGCTGGCGGCCGGCCGGGTCGTGCTGGTGGACGACCTCATGACGACCGGTGCCTCGCTCGCCGAGGCGGCGCGGGCCCTGCGCGCCGCGATGGTGCCGGTGGCCTCGTCCGTCTCGCCGGCGGTCGCCGGGAAGGTTGCCGGGGCGGCGCTGCCCGGGGCGGCGATGTCCGCCCGCGTACAGGTGAGCGCGGCGGTCGTGGCGGCGCCGGCGCTCTCCTTCGAAATCAACCGGAACTGACCTGGATCTTGCATCGTTCCAAGTGGAGAGGGAAGAAAACAGCTGAACAGAGGTACGTGCCGGTAGCGGGTGTCGGCACGGGCCCGAGAGGGCTATGTTCAGTTATGAGGAGTGGCGGAATGTTGTGACCCGTGGAATGCGGTGGTGTTGCCTTCGGCGTTTTCAGACCTCGAAATTCGTGGGGATGAGGAGCCTGCCGACGGGGGAGGAGGAGGTGAAAGTCGCCAAGTCCGAAGCCCCGGAGATGACTGGGGTCTGGTGCAACAGGGAGTAACTCCGCGATGAGGCGGAGTGATCCGGGAACGGAGTTCTGCGTGGACATCGTCGTCAAGGGCCGCAAGACCGAGGTGCCCGAGCGGTTCCGCAAGCACGTGGCCGAGAAGCTGAAGCTGGAGAAGATCCAGAAGCTCGACGGCAAGGTGATCAGCCTCGACGTCGAGGTGTCCAAGGAGCACAACCCGCGGCAGGCCGACCGGTGCGACCGAGTGGAGATCACGCTCCGCTCCCGCGGCCCCGTGATCCGTGCGGAGGCGGCGGCGGCCGATCCGTACGCGGCACTCGATCTCGCCACGGGCAAGTTGGAGGCCCGGCTGCGCAAGCAGCACGAGAAGCGCCACAACCGCCGTGGAAACGGGCGGCTGTCGGCGGCCGAGGTACCCGATGTCGTTCCTGGCGTGGCCCAGTTGAACGCGAACGGCGCGAGCCCCGAGCCGCAGCCCGACGAGGCCGCCGTACCCACCACGATGATCGGCTCGCTCCGGGTCCAGGGCGAAGGGCCGCTGGTGGTCCGTGAGAAGAACCACGTCGCCGCGCCCATGACCCTCGACCAGGCGCTCTACGAGATGGAGCTGGTCGGTCACGACTTCTATCTGTTCATCGACTCCGACACCAAGGAACCGAGCGTCGTCTACCGGCGCCATGCCTACGACTACGGCGTCATCCACCTCCGTACGGACCCCCTGGCCGATTCGGAGGCCGGCGGGGCCGGAGGCGCTCTCGGCGGCTGAGAGCCGTGCTCGGACGCGTGCCCCGAATGCTCCCGCGCGCTTCGGGGCCCGTCCTGTTCTCCCCAAGGATCACCGCTCCCCCTCGCGGCATGAAATCATGGGGGCGCACGCCAACGGCTCGCCCGAGTACTGCGGTTGGGCAGTACTCATGACCTTCGGGCCCCGGCCTCCAGGGGGAGGAACGATGAACAGCTTCGGACCGGTGCAGCGCGCGGACGGTGCCGACGGGACGTTCGGCGGTGCCCGGTCCGATGCCGAGCGGGACCAGGACGGGCGGGACGGTTCCCGCAAGGAGCCGATCCGGGTCCTGGTGGTGGACGATCACGCGCTCTTCCGGCGCGGGCTCGAGATCGTTCTCGCGCAGGAGGAGGACATCCAGGTCGTCGGGGAGGCCGGGGACGGCGCGGAGGCGGTGGACAAGGCCGCGGACCTGCTGCCGGACATCGTGCTGATGGATGTCCGGATGCCCAAGCGCGGTGGCATCGAGGCATGCACCTCCATCAAGGAGGTGGCACCCAGCGCGAAAATCATCATGCTGACGATCAGCGACGAGGAGGCCGATCTCTACGACGCGATCAAGGCGGGCGCCACCGGCTACCTCCTGAAGGAGATCTCCACCGACGAGGTGTCCACCGCGATCCGTGCGGTGGCCGACGGGCAGTCACAGATCAGTCCGTCCATGGCCGCCAAGCTGCTCACCGAGTTCAAGTCGATGATCCAGCGCACGGACGAGCGCAGGCTCGTCCCCGCCCCGCGCTTGACCGACCGGGAGCTGGAGGTGCTCAAGCTGGTGGCCACGGGGATGAACAACCGTGACATCGCCAAGGAGTTGTTCATCTCCGAGAACACCGTCAAGAACCATGTCCGCAACATCCTGGAGAAGCTCCAGCTGCACTCCAGGATGGAGGCCGTCGTCTACGCGATGCGCGAGAAGATCCTGGAGATCCGCTGACGGTCCCCGCGAATGACGGTCCCCGTGAGTAGCGGCATTCGCGAATGACGGCAGTCGCTCGAGCCGAATTCGGCGGACGACTGTTCCCTCGGGCTTTCAGAGCGAGGTGAGTTCCTCGACCAGGGGCGCGCGCAGTTCCGGGGCGTCGATCCGGTCCACCCGTACGTCCGAGCAGCCCACCCACTCCGCCGCCTCGCGGAGCGCGCGGGCCATGGGGCGCACGGCCTTCGGCCCGGTCAGCGACACCTGCTTCGCCACCAGGGTGGTGCCCTCGCGGGCCGGGTCGACCCGGCCCAGCAGCCGGCCGCCGGACAGCAGCGGCATCGCGAAGTAGCCGTACACCCGCTTGGGTTTGGGCACGTACGCCTCCAGCCGGTGCGTGAAGCCGAAGATCCGCTCCGTACGGGCCCGCTCCCAGATGAGGGAGTCGAAGGGGGACAGCAGGGTCGTGCGGTGCCGGCCACGCGGGACGGTCGCCAGCGCCTCCGGGTCGGCCCAGGCCGGCTTCCCCCACCCCTGGACGGTCACGGGTACCAGCCCCGATGCGGAGATCACCGCGTCGACCTGCTCCCCCTTGAGGCGGTGGTAGTCGGCTATGTCGGCGCGGGTCCCCACACCGAGGGCCTGGCCCGCGAGCCCTACGAGCCGGCGCAGGCACTCGGTGTCGTCGAGGTCGTCGTGCAGCAACTCGGCCGGGACGGCCCGCTCGGCGAGGTCGTAGACGCGCTTCCAGCCGCGCCGCCCCGTGCACACGACCTCGCCGTACATCAGCGCGCGCTCGACGGCGACCTTCGCCTCGGACCAGTCCCACCAGGGTCCGCCGTTCTTCGCGCCGCCCAGTTCCGTGGCGGTCAGCGGACCTTCCGCGCGCAGCTGCTTGATCACGGCGTCGTACGCGCCGTCCGCCAGCTCGTGGTACCAGTGCGGGCGGGCCCGGTAGGCGCGTCGGCGGAACGCGAAGTAGGGCCACTCCTCGACCGGCAGGATGCAGGCCGCGTGCGACCAGTACTCGAAGGCGTGCGGCCGGGGCGGTGCTGTGCCGTCGGCGGGCGGTGTCCAGTACGCGTCCTCGACCGCCTTGCGGCCGACGGCGCCCAGCCGCGCGTACGGGATCAGCTCGTGCGACCGGGCGAGCACCGAGATCGTGTCGAGCTGGACCGCGCCGAGGTGACGCAGCACCCCGCGCACTCCGCCCCGCCGGTCCGGGGCGCCGAGGAATCCCTGGGCGCGCAGCGCGATACGGCGGGCTTCGTCGGCGGACAGCTCGGCGGTGGCGGGAGGCACAGTCGTCATGGACCGCACGATAGACGGCGCCACTGACAGCGGGTCCGTCCCAGGCCCGTCCCGGACCGTCCGTCGGTGCCGGTCGGTGCCGGTCGGTGCCGGTCGGGGCGGACACATGCGACGCGAGCCGGACACAATGCGACGCGGTCGTCACTCAGCATCGTTCGGTTCGGCGGACCGCTCCCGGTCCGGGGCGGGCAGGTACGGCCAGGGGGCCGGCAGACCGAGGTCCGAGGGGAGCAGTCCGCCGATCCAGCAGTCACGCAGCGTGTTCTTGTTGAGCAGTCCGCCGCGCAGGATCCCCTCCACCACGAAGCCCGCCTTCTCCGCGAGGGCGCGCGAAGCCGTGTTGCCGGCCTCGGCGCGCCATTCGACCCGTACCGCGCCCAGCCGGGTGAAGGCGAAACGGCACATCGCCGTCACGGCCTCCGTCATATAGCCGCGACCCCGGTGCTCCCTGGCGGTCCAGTAGCCGATCTCCCAGGTCCGGGACCGGGGGTGGTGCAGGCTGAGCGCCGCGATCACCGGCCCGCCGGCACGGAGTTGTACGACGAGCGCGTACTCCGTGTCGTCGCGCCAGCCGTCCGGGACCATCCGGCCGACGAAGTCCTCCGCGTGTCCCCGCTCGTACGGGGAAGGGACGGTGGTCCAGCGCTGGATGGCGGGGTCCTGGCACGCCGCGTGGATGGCATCGACGTCCGAGGCCACGGGCGGGCGCAGCAGCAGGCGCTCGGTGGTGAGTGTGAGAGGCTCCATGAACGGATTCTGCCGACCGGATTCCGGCGTCACGAGTGCTTTTCCCCGGCCACCGGCACCTTCCGGGGGTTCCGCGCGTTGTCCTTGTGGGTGACAGCGGGCTCGCTCGGTGGCGGCCCTCCCGGCGTGGCCATGTCCTCGCTTACGATGGCCGGTGCGGTGGGGCCCGCCTGCCGTGCCCGCGCCCGTGTCCGCAACCACCCACGTGCCAGGCCCGACCGGCAAGGAGACCAACCTCAGTGTCCGTCTTCAACAAGCTCATGCGTGCAGGCGAAGGCAAGATCCTGCGCAAACTGCACCGCATCGCGGACCAGGTCAACTCCATCGAAGAGGATTTCGTCTCCCTCTCCGACGCCGAGTTGAAGGCACTCACCGCCGAGTACAAGGAACGGTACGCCGACGGTGAGAGCCTGGACGACCTGCTCCCCGAAGCGTTCGCGACCGTCCGTGAGGCGGCCAAGCGCGTCCTGGGCCAGCGCCACTACGACGTGCAGCTGATGGGCGGTGCGGCGCTGCACCTCGGTTATGTCGCCGAGATGAAGACCGGCGAGGGCAAGACCCTCGTCGGCACGCTGCCCGCCTACCTGAACGCGCTGTCCGGCAAGGGCGTGCACCTGATCACGGTGAACGACTACCTGGCGGAGCGCGACTCCGAGCTGATGGGGCGCGTCCACAAGTTCCTGGGGCTGACGGTCGGCTGCATCCTGGCCAACATGTCGCCCGCGCAGCGCCGCGAGCAGTACGGCTGCGACATCACGTACGGTACGAACAACGAGTTCGGTTTCGACTACCTGCGCGACAACATGGCGTGGTCCCAGGAAGAGCTCGTGCAGCGCGGCCACAACTACGCGATCGTGGACGAGGTCGACTCGATCCTCGTGGACGAGGCGCGTACGCCGCTGATCATCTCCGGCCCCGCCGACCAGGCCACGAAGTGGTACGGGGACTTCGCCAAGCTCGTCACGCGGCTGACCAAGGGCGAGGCGGGCAACCCGCTCAAGGGCATCGAGGAGACCGGCGACTACGAGGTCGACGAGAAGAAGCGCACGGTCGGCATCCACGAGTCCGGTGTCTCCAAGGTCGAGGACTGGCTGGGCATCGACAACCTGTACGAGTCGGTGAACACCCCGCTCGTCGGTTATCTGAACAACGCCATCAAGGCCAAGGAACTGTTCAAGAAGGACAAGGACTACGTCGTCATCGACGGCGAAGTCATGATCGTCGACGAGCACACCGGCCGTATCCTCGCCGGCCGCCGCTACAACGAGGGCATGCACCAGGCGATCGAGGCGAAGGAAGGGGTGGACATCAAGGACGAGAACCAGACCCTCGCCACGATCACCCTCCAGAACTTCTTCCGCCTCTACGGCAAGCTCTCCGGCATGACCGGTACGGCCATGACGGAGGCCGCCGAGTTCCACCAGATCTACAAGCTGGGCGTCGTGCCGATCCCGACGAACCGGCCCATGGTGCGCATGGACCAGTCCGACCTGATCTACCGGACCGAGGTCGCCAAGTTCGCGGCGGTCGTGGACGACATCGTGGAGAAGCACGAGAAGGGTCAGCCGATCCTGGTCGGCACGACCTCGGTCGAGAAGTCCGAGTACCTCTCGCAGCAGCTCAACAAGCGCGGTGTGCAGCACGAGGTGCTCAACGCCAAGCAGCACGACCGGGAGGCGACGATCGTCGCCCAGGCCGGCCGCAAGGGCGCCGTCACGGTCGCCACGAACATGGCCGGACGCGGTACGGACATCAAGCTCGGCGGCAACCCGGACGACCTGGCGGAGGCGGAGCTGCGCCAGCGCGGCCTGGACCCCGTCGAGCACGTGGAGGAGTGGGCCGCCGCCCTGCCCGCCGCGCTGGAGAAGGCCGAGCAGGCGGTCAAGGCGGAGTTCGAGGAGGTCAAGGCCCTCGGCGGGCTCTACGTCCTGGGCACCGAGCGGCACGAGTCGCGCCGCATCGACAACCAGCTGCGCGGCCGCTCCGGGCGTCAGGGCGACCCGGGCGAGTCCCGCTTCTACCTGTCGCTCGGTGACGACCTGATGCGGCTGTTCAAGGCGCAGATGGTCGAGCGCGTGATGTCCATGGCGAACGTGCCGGACGACGTCCCGATCGAGAACAAGATGGTGACGCGCGCCATCGCCTCCGCCCAGTCGCAGGTCGAGCAGCAGAACTTCGAGACCCGTAAGAACGTCCTGAAGTACGACGAGGTCCTCAACCGCCAGCGTGAGGTCATCTACGGCGAGCGCCGGCGTGTGCTGGAGGGCGAGGACCTGCACGAGCAGGTGCGTCACTTCATGGACGACACGATCGACGCGTACATCCAGGCCGAGACCGTCGAGGGCTTCGCCGAGGAGTGGGACCTGGACCGGCTGTGGGGCGCGTTCAAGCAGCTCTATCCGGTGAAGGTCACCGTCGAGGAGCTGGAGGAGGCGACCGGGGACCGGGCGGGTATCACCGCCGAGTTCATCGCCGAGTCCGTCAAGGACGACATCCACGAGCAGTACGAGGAGCGCGAGAAGCAGCTCGGCTCGGACATCATGCGTGAGCTGGAGCGCCGGGTCGTGCTGTCCGTCCTGGACCGCAAGTGGCGCGAGCACCTCTACGAGATGGACTACCTCCAGGAGGGCATCGGTCTGCGCGCCATGGCGCAGAAGGACCCGCTGGTCGAGTACCAGCGCGAGGGCTTCGACATGTTCAACGCCATGATGGAGGGCATCAAGGAGGAGTCCGTCGGCTACCTGTTCAACCTGGAGGTCCAGGTCGAGCAGCAGGTCGAGGAGGTCCCGGTGCAGGACGAGGCCGAGCGCCCCTCGCTCGCCAAGGAGGACGCGGTACCGGCGGGTGCCGCTGCCCGGCCGGAGATCCGCGCCAAGGGACTGGACGCCCCGCAGCGGCCGGACCGGCTGCACTTCTCCGCTCCCACGGTGGACGGTGAGGGCGGTGTCGTCGAGGGCGACTTCCAGAGCACGGAGGGGCCCGCGCGGTCCTCGTCGGACGGGATGACGCGTGCGGAGCGGCGCAAGGCGCAGAAGGGCGCGAGCGGCGGGCGGCGCCGTAAGAAGTAGGTCCGCTACGGCCGGGGCCGGGCCAGGGGTGTCCGGCATCCGTCGTGTCATCCGTCCTTCTTCCGTCCGGTCGTCGGTCTTGTCACCGGGCCTCGTCGTCGTTTGATGTCGTCCGGTTGGAGTGTCATTCGGTTCGGGTACGGGCCGGTGGTTCGGGTACGGGCCGGTGGTACGGGCCGGGACGCGCGTGGAATGCGCGGGTCCCGGCCCGTACGCGTGCGGTGCCGCCTGCCGCGGGCCCGCTTGGTGCGGACGGTCAGGCGTCGGCGCGGGCCGGAACGCGGTCGCCGCCCAGTTCGACGGCGGCGCAGCGCCAGCGCAGATCGGTGCCCCGCTCCAGCCGGAACGCCATGGCGCGGACCTGCTCGCCCGCCGCGACGCTGGCAGCGGCCTCGATCACGCCGGGCCGGGGCTGGAAGCCCCGGCAGGTACGGATCACGGGCACCGCGCCGCGGGCCCTGAGCGGGGTGCCGGGAGCGAGCCGGACGAGCTGTTCGTACGCCGAGCCGATGGTCTGGCCGAGCATCCAGTGGACGGGGCGCAGGCCGCTGAGGACGGCCAGCAGGCGCTCGGCGAAGAGCTCGTGCGGCGGTGGGCCGTGCGGGCGCCGCCGCGGCCGTACGGTGCCGGGCCCGCGCTGGTCGCGGCGGCCGGGCGGCCTGGCGGTGGCGCGTGGCCCGGTCGCCGGCCGGGCGATGGCGGCCCGTGGCCCGGCCGACCGGGTGGAGACCGGACGCGGTGCTGTGCCGGGTGCGCCGCCGGGTGCCGTCGTACTCGTACCGGCGATGGTCCTGGCC
Source organism: Streptomyces hebeiensis (assembly GCF_052983195.1). Taxonomy (NCBI): domain Bacteria; kingdom Bacillati; phylum Actinomycetota; class Actinomycetes; order Kitasatosporales; family Streptomycetaceae; genus Streptomyces; species Streptomyces hebeiensis. Next base: position 2,915,433 of record NZ_CM129812.1, on the reverse strand, counting down.
GCCGCGCGGTCTCTCGTGGTGTCGCGGGGAGTGGTGGAATCGGTCGTGCTCATGCAGATCGCCCCCGTTCTGCCGGCCCGGCCGCGATACCGGGCAGTAACTTGTGGTGGGGCATCTTTTACGGTGTGCCGACAGACGGCCGCAAGGGCCGCGCCCCGTGTGGCCGGGCTGCCGTGGGGTCACCTATCCGGATGAACGCGGGGCCCGTGTCCAGGCAGGGAGCGGTGCGATGCGCCGGCGGAGGGCGGCACGGGGTGGACGCCCGAGGGCGGTGGAGCGTCACTCCGAAGAGGGACACCCCGGACGTATCCTTAGACGCTCTTCCGGACGACGAAAGTGGCTTGATCATGCGCGTCTACGTTCCCCTGACCCTGTCCCGTCTCGCGGAGGCGCACACGGCGGGGGAGCTGGGACCGGGCCCGCTGACCGCGTACGCCGTGACCCCCGGGCTCCGGGAGTGGTACGTCTCCGACGACATCGAGGAGCTGGAGTACGCGGCGCTGAACCGGGCGGCCGCCGCGTCGCTGCGGCTGCTCGCGGCCGACCCCGGTACCGGGCGCCGCCGGGTGGTCGTCGCCGCGGACGTGCCGGACCGCGAGGCGGTCGCGGACCCCGACCGGGGGCCGGGGGACCCGGACGGCGCGGGTCTCGGCGAGGTGCGGATCGCGTCCCCCGTCGCCCTGTCGAAGGCGGCTGCGGTGCACGTCGACTCCGACGAGGCTGAGGCGGACGTCGCCGCCGCGGCGGCGGCGCTGGGGGCGGCGGACCACGGGGACGACGACGCGCGGTTCACGGTGGACGGAGCGGAGGACCACGAGCTGCTCTGGTACGGGGTGCAGGAGATTCCGGGGCTGATCGGCTGACGGCCGGAGCGGGCCCGGCCCCGCCCGCTCCAACCCCGGGGGGCGGCGCGTCGACGCGATGGCGGTCCCGCCGTGTGCGGCGTTCGGAGCGCTCGGCCGGGGCGTTGTCGGACCCTGCCGGTACGGTTTTCGGCATGGGGAAGCAGAGCACGCATCTGGTCTGGGACTGGAACGGCACGATTCTCGATGACATCCAGGCCGTCATCGGCGCGACGAACGCGGCGTTCGCGGAGATGGGCCTGGAGCCGATCACCCTCGACCGGTACCGCGAGCTGTACTGCGTACCGGTGCCCGTCTTCTACGAGCGGCTGATGGGGCGGCTGCCGACGGACGCCGAGTGGGTCGTCATGGACGAGTGCTTCCACCGGCACTACATCGCGCGGCGGACGGTGTGCGGACTGACGGCGGGGGTCCGGGAGCTCCTGGCGCGGTGGCGGCTGGACGGCGGCAGCCAGTCGCTGCTGAGCATGTACGGGCACGAGGAGCTGGTGCCGGTCGTGCGGGGGTACGGGATCGAGGAGCACTTCGTCCGGGTCGACGGGCGAACGGGGCCGTCCGGGGGCAGCAAGGCGGAGCACATGGAGCGCCATCTGGCCGCGCTGGCGGCGGGGGGCGCGATATCCGCCGAGCGGACCGTGGTGATCGGCGACGCGGTCGACGACGCGGTGGCGGCGGCGCACGTGGGGGCGCGGGCGGTGCTCTACACGGGCGGTTCGCACAGCCGGAAGAGCCTGGAAGCGGTGGGGGTGCCGGTGGTGGACACGCTGGGGGAGGCGGTGGACATGGCGCGGGGGCTGGTGGGCTGAGGGGGCCTTCGACTATGAGCGTGCGCCCCGGACGGGCATGGTGAAAGGACCCCTGAGGTGCGGGGCCGGCGCAGACGGCCCCGCCGCTCGGGAATCCCGCCGCTCAGGAATCAGGGCTGGGGCAGCGGGGCCTTCTGCCGGAGGACCTTCAGGAACTCGCGCATCCACGCGGGGTGGTCCGGCCAGGCGCGGGAGGAGACCAGAGTGCCGTCGACCACCGCTTCGGCGTCCTGGTAGGTGGCGCCGGCCGACTGCATGTCGATCTCCAGGGCCGGGTAGGCCGTGACGCGGCGGCCGGCCAGTTCGCCGACCGCGGCGGTCAGGAGCGGACCGTGGCAGATCTGGGCGACCGGTTTGTCGGCGTCGAAGAAGGACTTGAGGATCTTGCGGAGCTCCGGGTCGGCCCGGAGGTATTCGGGGGCGCGGCCGCCCGGGATGACGACGGCCGCGTACTGCGCCGGTTCGACCTCCGCGAAGGCCAGGTCGGCGGGGAGGGTGTAGCCCGGCTTCTCGGTGTACGTGTCGAAGCCCGGCTCGAAGTCGTGGACCACGAACCGGAGCTTCTTGCGGGACGGGGCCGCGACATGGACCTCGTACCCCTCCTCGCGCAGCCGCTGGTAGGGGTAGAGGACTTCGAGGGATTCGGCGGCGTCGCCGGTGACGATCAGGACCTTGGCTGCCATGACGGCTCCCGGTGAAGAGTGCGGTGAGCAGGTGAGTAGATGTGTGGCGGGACATGTCGGCACATGAAGCGTCTCGGGCGGGCGGTCCGTCCTCCTGCCGACCAGTCTCGTCCCGACCCTGCCCATCTGCGAGAGGTTGGTCACACCCGCGCGTGTGTCGGACGCGTGTCGCACGGGGTTACTGGCCAGCGCGCCCAACGGAACGGCCGGGTTCCCGCACCCGTACGGCTCATGTCGGGCCCCCGGCCCGGAGAGATAGCCTGGCCCCGTGATCAGCGCGATACGCCGTGGGGGCAGCGGAGCCCCCGGCCTGCGCCCGGCGCGCCACCGCCGCCGGGCGATCGCTGATCCCCGTGGACCCGTCTCTTCGGCCCTCGTCGACCGGTCCGGCATTCCGGGGCCCCGACGGCCGGAAATACGGGGCCATGACCTGGGCAGGCTGTCAAAATTGGCCAATAAGACCCCGGGAATCGCTCATCGCGGCCTAACGTCGAATCCGAGCGGAGACCCCGCGTCGTGGCGTTGTGTCGCTTCCTTCACCTACGTCACGCAATGGCGCGCGACAGGAGCCAGAGGACATGCAGACCAAGCTGGACGAAGCCAAGGCCGAGCTGCTCGAACAGGCGGCCCGGGTCGCTGAGAACAGCCCTGTGGGGGGAACCGGGGGACCAGGGGGAGTCTCTCGGACGGACCGGGCCGCCACGGCCGGGCCCGCCGGTTCCGGCCACATGGGCGGCGCACCCGGTCAGGACACCGACACCCTTCTGGCGTACCTCCAGCGCTACTACCTGCACACCGCCCCCGAGGACCTGGTCGGCCGTGACCCCGTGGACGTCTTCGGCGCGGCGCAGTCCCATCACCGGCTGGCGGCGCACCGCCCGCAGGGCACGGCGAACGTCCGGGTGCACACCCCGACCGTCGAGGAGAACGGCTGGACGTGCAGCCACACGGTGGTCGAGGTCGTCACCGACGACATGCCGTTCCTCGTGGACTCCGTCACCAACGAGCTCTCCCGCCAGGGCCGGGGCATCCATGTCGTGATCCACCCGCAGGTCGTCGTGCGCCGTGACGTCACGGGCAAGCTGATCGAGGTGCTTCCCGGCGGCGGCGAGGCCCGGCGCGCCGGCGAGGCCGTGCGCACGGGTGAGGCCGATGAGGCCGACGGGGCCGGCAAAGGCAGCAAGGCCGGCAAGGGCGGCAAGAGGGCCAAGGCCGACAGCGGCAAGGGGAACGGCGCGGACGGGGCCGCGCCGCGTCCGCACGACGCGCTCACCGAGTCCTGGATCCATGTCGAGATCGACCGCGAGAGCGACCGCGGCGATCTCCAACAGATGACCTCCGACCTGCTGCGTGTCCTGTCCGACGTCCGCGAGACCGTCGAGGACTGGGAGAAGATGCGCGGGGCGGCTCTGCGCATCGCCGACGAGCTGCCCGCCGAGCCGATCGCCGACGACCTGCGCGAGCAGGAGGTCTACGAGGCCCGCGAACTGCTGCGCTGGCTTGCGGCGGACCACTTCACCTTCCTCGGTTACCGCGAGTACGAGCTGACGGACGGCGATGTGCTGGCCGCCGTGCCCGGTACCGGCCTCGGCATCCTGCGCTCCGACCCCAAGCACGACGAGGACGAGGACCACCCGGTCAGCCCGTCGTTCAGCCGGCTGCCCGCCGACGCCCGCGCCAAGGCCCGGGAGCACAAGCTCCTCATCCTCACCAAGGCCAACAGCCGTGCCACCGTCCACCGGCCCAGCTACCTCGACTACGTCGGGGTGAAGAAGTTCGACGAGAAGGGCAACGTCGTCGGGGAACGGCGGTTCCTCGGGCTGTTCTCCTCGGCCGCGTACACCGAGTCCGTCCGCCGGGTGCCGGTCATCCGGCGCAAGGTCGCCGAGGTGCTGGAGGGCGCGGGCTTCTCGCCCAACAGCCACGACGGCCGCGACCTGCTCCAGATCCTGGAGACCTACCCGCGCGACGAGCTGTTCCAGACGCCCGTCGACCGGCTCCGCTCGATCGCCACCAGCGTGCTCTACCTCCAGGAGCGCCGCAGGCTGCGGCTCTACCTGCGCCAGGACGAGTACGGGCGCTACTACTCCGCCCTCGTCTACCTGCCGCGCGACCGCTACACGACCGCGGTCCGGCTGCGGCTGGTCGACATCCTCAAGGAGGAACTCGGCGGCACGAGCGTCGACTTCACCGCCTGGAACACGGAATCGATTCTCTCCCGGCTCCACTTCGTGATCCGGGTGCCGCGCGGCACCGAACTGGCCACGCTCACGGACGCCGACGCGGACCGCATCGAGGCCCGGCTGGTGGCGGCCGCGCGCTCCTGGGCCGACGCCTTCGGTGAGGCGCTGAACGCCGAATGCGGTGAGGAGCGGGCCGCCGAACTGCTGCGCCGCTACGGCAACGCCTTCCCCGAGGGGTACAAGGCGGACCACTCCCCGCGCGCGGCGGTCGCCGACCTCGCCCACCTGGAGAAGCTCAACGAGGAGGGCGAGGACTTCTCGCTCTCCCTGTACGAGCCGGTCGACGCCGGTCCCGGCGTGCGCCGCTTCAAGATCTACCGCACGGGCGAGCAGGTCTCGCTGTCCGCCGTGCTGCCCGTGCTCCAGCGCCTCGGCGTCGAGGTCGTCGACGAGCGCCCGTACGAACTGCGCTGCTCGGACCGTACGCACGCCTGGATCTACGACTTCGGGCTGCGGATGCCCCCTGGCAGCGGGTCGTCCGCGGGCGACTACCTGACGGACGACGACCGCGAGCGCTTCCAGGACGCGTTCGCCGCCGTCTGGACCGGGGCCGCGGAGAACGACGGCTTCAACTCCCTCGTTCTGCGCGCCGGGCTGACCTGGCGCCAGGCGATGGTGCTGCGCGCGTACGCCAAGTACCTGCGCCAGTCCGGCTCGACGTTCAGCCAGGACTACATGGAGGACACCCTCCGTAACAACGTCCACACCACGCGACTGCTGGTCTCGCTGTTCGAGGCCAGGATGTCGCCGGGCCGGCAGCGCGCCGGCACGGAGCTGACCGAGGCCATGCTGGAGGAGCTGGACGGGGCCCTGGACCAGGTCGCGAGCCTGGACGAGGACCGGATCCTGCGGTCGTTCCTCACCCTCATCAAGGCCACCCTGCGCACCAACTTCTTCCAGCGGGCGGGCAGCGGCGAGCACCACGGCTACGTGTCGATGAAGTTCGACCCGCAGGCCATCCCCGATCTGCCCGCGCCCCGGCCCGCGTACGAGATCTGGGTGTACTCCCCGCGGGTGGAGGGTGTCCACCTGCGCTTCGGCAAGGTCGCCCGCGGCGGCCTGCGCTGGTCGGACCGGCGGGAGGACTTCCGCACGGAGATCCTCGGCCTGGTCAAGGCACAGATGGTGAAGAACACCGTGATCGTGCCGGTCGGCGCCAAGGGCGGCTTCGTCGCCAAGCAGCTGCCCGACCCGGCCGCCGACCGGGACGCCTGGCTCGCCGAGGGCATCGCCGCGTACAAGATGTTCATCTCGGCGCTGCTCGACATCACCGACAACATGGTCGGGGGCGAGGTCGTGCCGCCGGCCGACGTGGTGCGGCACGACGAGGACGACACGTACCTGGTCGTCGCGGCCGACAAGGGCACCGCGAGCTTCTCCGACATCGCCAACGAGGTCGCGGTCGGTTACGGCTTCTGGCTGGGCGACGCCTTCGCCTCCGGCGGCAGCGCCGGCTACGACCACAAGGGCATGGGCATCACGGCCCGGGGCGCCTGGGAGTCCGTCAAGCGGCACTTCAGGGAGCTGGGGCACGACACCCAGACCCAGGACTTCACGGTCGTCGGCGTGGGCGACATGTCCGGTGACGTGTTCGGCAACGGCATGCTGCTCTCCGAGCACATCCGGCTGGTCGCGGCCTTCGACCACCGGCACATCTTCCTCGACCCGCGCCCGGACGCGGCCACCTCGTACGCCGAGCGGCGCCGCATGTTCGCGCTGCCGCGTTCCTCCTGGGCCGACTACAACACCTCGCTGCTCTCGCAGGGCGGCGGCATCCACCCCCGTACGGCCAAGTCCATCCCGGTCAACGCGCAGGTGCGCCAGGCGCTCGGCATTCCGGCGGGTGTCACCAAGCTGACGCCGGCGGAGCTGATGAAGGCCATCCTCCAGGCGCCGGTGGACCTGCTGTGGAACGGCGGGATCGGTACGTACGTCAAGGCGTCCACGGAGACGCACGCCGACGTCGGCGACAAGGCCAACGACGCGATCCGCGTCAACGGCGAGGACCTGCGCGCCAAGGTCGTCGGCGAGGGCGGCAACCTGGGGCTGACCCAGCTCGGCCGGATCGAGTTCGCCCGGCGCGGGGCCGGCGGCTCCGGCGGCAAGGTGAACACCGACGCCATCGACAACAGCGCCGGCGTGGACACCTCCGACCACGAGGTGAACATCAAGATCCTGCTCAACGGCCTGGTCACGGAGGGCGATCTGACGGTCAAGCAGCGCAACAAGCTGCTCGCCCGGATGACCGACGAGGTCGGCCGGCTGGTCCTGCGCAACAACTACGCGCAGAACACCGCGCTCGCCAACGCCGCCTCCCAGGCGCCCTCGCTCCTCCACGCGCACCAGCGCTTCATGCGCAGGCTGGAGCGGGACGGCCACCTGGACCGGGAACTGGAGTTCCTGCCGACCGACCGGCAGATCCGCGAGCTGCTGAACGCGGGGAAGGGCCTCTCGCAGCCCGAGCTGGCCGTCCTGTTCGCGTACACCAAGATCACGGTGGCGGACGAGCTGATCCGCACGGACCTCCCCGACGACCCCTACCTGCGCAAGCTGCTGGACGCGTACTTCCCCGAGGAGCTGCGCGAGCAGTACCCCGAGCGGATCGACCAGCACGCGCTGCGCCGCGAGATCGTGACGACGGTCCTGGTCAACGACACGGTGAACACGGGCGGTACGACCTTCCTGCACCGGCTGCGCGAGGAGACCGGCGCATCGGTCGAGGAGATCGTCCGGGCGCAGACCGTGGGCCGGGAGATCTTCGGTCTGGGTGCCGTCTGGGACGCGGTGGAGGCGCTGGACAACCGGGTCCCGGCCGACGTCCAGACCAGGATCAGGCTGCACTCGCGCCGGCTGGTCGAGCGCGGCACGCGCTGGCTCCTCGGCAACAGGCCGCAGCCGCTGCAGATCGCGGAGACCATCGAGTTCTTCTCGGAGGGCGTGGAGCGGGTCTGGGACAAGCTGCCCACGCTGCTGCGCGGCCCCGAGCTCGAGTGGTACGAGCGGATCCGGGCGGAGCTGACGGAGGCGGGCGTCCCGGAGGAGCTCGCCACGCGGGTGGCCGGGTTCTCGTCCGTCTTCCCGGCGCTGGACATCGTCGCCATCGCGGACCGTACGGGGGCGGACCCGCTGTCCGTCGCCGAGGTGTACTACGACCTCGGTGACCGGCTGAGGATCAGCAAGCTGATGGACCGGATCATCGAGCTGCCGCGCGCCGACCGCTGGCAGTCGATGGCCCGGGCCTCGATCCGGGAGGACCTGTACGCGGCGCACGCCGGGCTGACCTCGGACGTCCTGACCGTGGGCGACGGGAACGCGACGCCGGAGGAGCGGTTCGCGGCGTGGGAGCGGAAGAACGCGGCGATCCTGGGCCGTTCGCGGGCCACGCTGGAGGAGATCCAGGGCTCGGACTCGTTCGACCTGGCGAACCTGTCGGTGGCGATGCGCACGATGCGGACGCTGCTGCGCACGCACCGCTGACCGGCGGGGGATGAGGGAGGGGCGCCCGGCTCGTACGGTGAGCCGGGCGCCCCTCCCTCTCCCTTCGGGCCGCCCTCGCGCGGCCGGTGCCGTGGCGCTACTTCTTCCTGCCGCCCGTGGAGCGCTCGTACGCGGCGACGACCTCCCGCGCCGGGCCGTCCATCCGCAGCGTGCCCGACTCCAGCCACAGCGCCCGGTCACAGGTTTCGAGGATCGACTTGTTGCTGTGGCTGACGAGGAAGACGGTGCCGGCCTCCTCGCGCAGCGCGGCGATCCGTTCCTTGCTGCGGCGCTGGAACCTCGCGTCACCGGTGGACAGCGCCTCGTCGATCAGCAGGACGTCATGGCTCTTGGCCGCCGCGATCGAGAAGCGCAGCCGGGCGGCCATACCGGAGGAGTACGTCCGCATCGGCAGCGTGATGAAGTCCCCCTTCTCGTTGATGCCGGAGAAGTCGACGATCTCCGCGTAGCGGTCGCGGACCTGCTCCCGCGTCATGCCCATCGCCAGTCCGCCCAGGATGACGTTGCGCTCGCCGGTCAGGTCGTTCATCAACGCGGCGTTGACACCGAGGAGCGACGGCTGGCCCCGGGTGAAGACCTGGCCCTCCGTCGGGGGCAGGAGCCCCGCGATCGCCTTGAGAAGAGTCGACTTGCCGGAGCCGTTGGAGCCGATCAGTCCGATCGCCTCGCCCTTGTACGCGGCGAAGCTCACGCCGCGTACGGCGCGCACCCGGCGCGCCCCGGGGACGGCGCGCCGCCGCGAGACGAGCCGGCTGAGCGCGGAGGTGGCGCTGCCCTTGCCGCCCCGGGAGCCATGGACGGTGTAGGTGATGTGGACACCGTCGACGACGACGGTGGGGACGGGATCGGCCGTGCCCGTGCGTTCGGCCGTGTCCGTACCGCGCCCAGTCGTGTCCGTCCCGCGTCCGGTGCTGTCCGTCCTGTGCTCAGCCACGTCCGTACTCCTCCTCCGCCTCCCAGAAGAACAGGAACCCGCCGACCCCGGCGAGCACCGCCCAGCCGAGCGCGACCGCCCAGACGTGCGGCGGGAGTTGGGCGCCGGTGAAGCTGTCGATGAGCGCGAAGCGCATCAGGTCGATGTAGACGGCGGCCGGGTTGTACTGGAGGGCCGTGACCACCGCGTGCGGCAGCCGGTCGCTGCCCGCGAGCTTGTCGAGGCTCCACATGACGCCCGACACGTACATCCAGGTACGCAGGACGAACGGCATCAGCTGGGAGATGTCCGGGGTCTTCGCGGCCAGCCGGGCGAAGACCATCGACAGCCCGGTGTTGAACAGCGACTGGAGGGCCAGGGCGGGCAGGGCGAGCAGCCAGCTGAACTCCGGATGGACGCCGAAGCAGAACAGGATCACCACCAGCGCGCCCATCGAGAACAGCAGCTGCTGGAGCTGTTGCAGGGCCAGGGCGATGGGCAGTGCGGCGCGCGGGAAGTGCAGCGCCCGGACGAGGCCGAGGTTGCCGGAGATCGCGCGGGTGCCCGCGGTGACCGAGTTGGAGGTGTACGTCCAGATGAAGACACCCGTGACCAGGAACGGCACGAAGTCCGGCACGCCGTTCTTTGTGTCCAGGAGCAGGCCGAAGATGAAGTAGTAGACCGTCGCGTTCAGCAGCGGGGTCATCAGCTGCCAGACCTGGCCCAGCTTCGCCTGGCTGTACTGGGCGGTCAGCCGGGCGGTGGCGAACGCGGTGATGAAGTGACGCCGCGACCAGAGCCGGCGGACATAGGCGGGCACCGAGGGACGGGCGCCGCTCACGGTGAGTCCGTGCCGGGCGGCGAGGGCGCTCAGGTCCTCGGTGGCGGCGGGCCGGATGACGGCGGGCCCGGTGACCGTGACCCCGGTGACGGCGGGTCCGGTGACGGTCTCCGGTGCCTTGGAAGCCGGTGGGGGCGCTGAGGATGGTGGGGACGGTGCGGCTGTCTGGCTCACGGCGGATCGCTTTCGCGGAGAGGGCGGGAGCGGCTCGACGACGGGACGGATCCGTATCGTCGCAACGCCAAAGGTAGGACGGAGAGCGTCGCAACGCAACCGTCTCGTCGTCACGTGGACGTCCGCTATGCTCGGGGCGATGAGCACCGACGGCGAGAACGCGCGTGACGACTCGCGTGACAACGTGCGCGGCACCGACCGCGAGACAGCCGCGCCGGCCGCGCCCGGGACGGGAGCCGGAGCAGGAGGCGCGCCGGGGGCCCGTACGAACGAGGCGTCACGCTCGCGCACGCCGGGCGCTTCCCGCACGCCGGGCGGCTCCCGTACGCCGGGTTCGCGCACCCCGCGCCGTACCCCTGCCGGGGCGGCCGTTCTCCGGGAGGACGTGACCGACGCCATCCGGGCCGCCGTCTTCGAGGAACTGGCCGCGGTCGGCTTCGCCCGGATGTCCATCGAGGGCATCGCGCGCCGGGCCGGGGTCGGCAAGACCGCCGTCTACCGGCGCTGGAAGTCCAAGCTGGCGCTCGTACTCGACCTGGTCTCCGCCTTCGCCGCGCAGGGGCTGCCCGCCCCCGCCACCGGTTCGCTGTACGGCGATGTGCGCGCCCTGCTCGAGGTGGCCGCGCACGCGCTGCGTCACCCGGTGGCCTCGCGGGTCATCCCGGACCTGCTGGTGGAGGCGGCCCGGCAGCCGGAGATCTCCGAGGCGATCAGGGCGGCGCTGCTGGACGGGCAGCGTGGCATCGCCGCGGTGATCGTCCGCGAGGCGGTCGAGCGGGGAGAACTGCCCGCGGGCACGGACGCGGACCGGGCGCTGGACCTGGTGATCGGTCCGCTCTACTGGCGGCTGGTGGTGGTGCGGTCCGGCCTGCCCCAGGGGTACCTGGACGATCTGGCGGCCTCGGCGGTCGCGGCGCTCACGCGCGACTGAGCACGGAGGAAGGGCCGGCCCCGTGGACATCAGTCCCGTGGGCCGGCCCCCTTGGCGCGTCCGTGGCGCGGCGCTACTTGACGGCTCCCGCCATCACTCCCGTCACGAACTGCCGCTGGAACGCGAAGAACACGACCAGGGGAATCACCATCGACACAAAGGCGCCCGGCGCCATGACGTCGATGTTGTTGCCGAACTGCCGTACCTGCTGCTGGAGCGCCACGGTGATCGGCGGGCTCTTGGAGTCCGCGAAGATCAGCGCGACCAGCATGTCGTTCCAGACCCACAGGAACTGGAAGATCCCCAGCGAGGCGATCGCGGGTCCGCCGAGCGGCAGCACCACCCGCGTGAACAGCCGTATCTCGCCCGCGCCGTCGAGCCGGGCCGCCTCCAGCAGCTCCCTCGGGATCTCCGCGAAGAAGTTCCGCAGCAGGAAGATCGCGAAGGGCAGGCCGAAGGCGACATGGAAGAGGACCACGCCGAAGGTCGTCTCGAAGATGCCGATGGCACCGAACAGCTTCGACACCGGCACCAGCGCCACCTGCACGGGCACCACCAGCAGCCCCACCACCACCAGGAACCACCAGTCGCGGCCGGGGAAGTCCATCCAGGCGAAGGCGTAACCGGCGAGCGAGCCGATCACCACGACCAGGACCGTCGCCGGGACGGTGATCGTGACCGAGGAGAGCAGGGAGCCGGTGATGACCTCGTTGTCCAGGAGCCGCGCGTAGTTCTCCGTGGTGAGCTGGGCGGGCGCGGTGAAGATCTCCCACCAGCCGCTCGCCGCGATGTCGGAGGAGTCGCGCAGCGAGGACAGCAGCAGGCCGATCGTCGGCATCAGCCAGAACAGCGCGACGAGGATCAGGAAGATCCGCAGCGCCCCGCCGCTCGCGCTCGCCACGAGCCGGCTGCCGAGGGACGGCCGGGACCCCGGTCCGGTCCCCGGCCCGGCTCCCGGCCCGGTCCCCGGCGCGGACGCCGTTCCCTTCGAGGACGCGCCGCCCGTCGAGGCGTCCGCGCCGCCCTTCCCGGATCCCGCCGGGACCCCACCGTCGTACACGTCCGTGCTCATCGGCGGGTCTCCCTTCGCATGCGCCGCACGTTGAACAACATCACCGGGATCACCAGCAGGAGCAGCAGGACGGCGATCGCGCTGCCGACCCCCAGGTCCGCGTCCGTGCCGAACGACGAGCGGTAGAGCTGGAGCGCCAGCACGTTCGCGTCGTCCTGGGAGGAGCCCGGCGCGATGATGAAGACCAGGTCGAAGATCTTGAGCACATTGATCATCAGCGTGACCATCACGACCGCGAGCACCGGCGCCAGCAGGGGAACGGTCACCCGGCGGAAGACCTGCCACTCGTTGGCACCGTCCACCCGGGCGGCTTCCATGAGCTCGCGCGGCACACCCGCCAGACCGGCCGCGATCAGCACCATCGCGAAGCCGGCCCACATCCACACGTAACTGCCGATGATGGCGGGGGTGACGAACGTCGGGCCGAGCCAGTCCACGCCGTTGTACGGCTCCCGGAAGTTCGTCGCAGGCAGCCGCAGCTGTGCCCCGTCGGCCGCCGCCGGCAGGCTGAACGTTCCGTCGGCCGCCGCGGTCGCCGAGGCCACCACCTTGCCGTCCTTGACGGCCTCCACCTTGATGCCCTTGAGGCCCAGTTCCTCGGGGTCGACGACATTGGGTCTGCCGCCGCCGCCCCGGGTGAAGTCCAGCCAGGCCGTGCCGGTGACCTCGCCGTCGGCGGGCTTCGCCGCGGCGGCCGGCCGCGCGTCCGACGGCATCTTCGCCGGAGCGACGCCCACCAGCGGCAACTGGGCCGGTGCGCCCGCGCGTACGGGCTCCTTGGTGACGAACGAGCCGCCGCCGCCCGGTTTCAGCGGATGCACCGGCAGGGGACGGGCCTTGGGGAAGCCGGCCGACTCGTTGAACGTGTCGTGCACGCCCACCCAGACCGCGTTGGCGACGCCCCGGTTCGGGTCCTGCTCGTACACCAGCCGGAAGATGATGCCCGCGGCGAGCATCGAGATCGCCATGGGCATGAAGACGATCAGCTTGAACGCCGTGCCCCAGCGGACCCGTTCGGTGAGGACGGCGAAGATCAGGCCGAGCGCGGTGGCGACGGTGGGCGCCACCACGACCCAGATCGCGTTGTTCCGCACCGCCGTGAGGATGGTGTCGTCGGTGAAGATCTCGACGTAGTTGCCGAGTCCGGCGAAGGAGTCCCCCGACTTGTCGAAGAAGGACCGGTAGACCGAGTACCCGATCGGGTAGACCACGAGCGCGCCCAGCAGCACCAGGGCGGGCAGCAGGAAGCCGGCGGCGATCAGTTTCCGCGTACCCGTCACGCTCTTGCGCGCGTTCGGGGGCGTGTCCCGGTCCGGAGCGGGGGCGGAGGCGGAGGCGGGGGGCACCGGCGCGGCGGCGCCCCCCGTGGCCGTCGATTTCATCGCCGTCAGCTCTGGTACGCCTTGGCCGCGGCCGACTCCAGCTGCCGCTGGGCGCCCGCCACGTCCTTCGGGTTCTTCAGGAAGTCCTGGAGCGCCTTCCACTCACCCTTGCCGGGCGTGCCGCCGAACGACTGCGGCATCTGGTCCGACATGTCGAAGCGGAAGTCGTCGCCCGCGGCGATCAGCGCCTCGGCGATGTCGCGCTGGACGTCGTTCGGGTACGCGGCGGTGTCCAGGGACTTGTTCGGCGAGACGAAGCCGCCCGCCTCGGCCCAGATGTGAGCCGCGTCCGTGGAGGCCAGGAACGTCAGCAGCGCCTGCGCGCCCTTGGTGTCCTTCAGCGCCACGGCCGCGTCGCCGCCCGTCACGACCGGCGAGTCGCCGCCCACCGCCGGGAAGGGGAAGACCTTCGCGTCCTCACCTATCTTCGCGTCGGTCTCCGCGATGTTGACGCCGACGAAGTCCCCTTCGAAGACCATCGCCCCCTTCGGCTGGTCGCCGCCGGTGAACGTCTGGGTGACGGACGCGGGGAACTCCGTCTGGAGCGCGCCGTCCGCGCCGCCCGCGATCAGGTTGGGCTTGCCGAAGAGCTGGCCGAGCGTGGTGAGCGCCTCCTTCACGGAGGGGTCGGTCCACTTGATCTCGTGCCGGGCGAGCTGGTCGTACTTCTCCGGACCCGCCTGGGAGAGGTAGATGTTCTCGAACCAGTCGGTGAGGGTCCAGCCGTCCGCGCCGCCGACCGAGACGGGGGTGACGCCCGAGGCGGAGATCGTCTCGGCGGTCGACAGAAACTCCTGCCAGGTCTTCGGAACCGACGCGCCCGCGTTGTCGAACGCGGCGGTGTTGTACCAGACCAGGGACTTGTTGGCGGCCTTGAAGTACACGCCGTACTGCGTGCCGTCGACCGCGCCCAGGTCCTGCCAGCCCTTGCTGTAGTTCTTGGCGAGCTGGGCCTTGGCCTCGGCGCCCGCGGGCTTGGCCCACTTCTTCGCCACGGCCTGCTGGATCGCGCCCACCTGCGGCAGCATCGCCACATCGGGCGGGCTGCCCCCGGCGATCTTCGTACCGAGGAAGTTGACGATCGGGTCCTGGGCGGGGACGAAGGTGACCTTCGCGCCCGTGCGCTTCTCGAACTCGTCGAGGACCTTGGTGAAGTTGGCCTGTTCCGGACCGGTCCAGACGGCCGCGACCTGCACGGTCTCGCCCGTCAGCTTGGGCAGCTGGACCGTGACCGCGGGCTTCTCGGCGCCGTCGCCCGAGGCCTTCGCCCCCTTGTCGTCGTCCGAGCCGCCGCCGCAGCCGGAGAGCGCGAGGGCGGCGGTGGCGGCGAGGGCCACGGCGGCCCGTCGGGTGCCGGACCGGCCGGACCGGCCGGACCCGCGAGGTGCGCCGTGCGTGCGTATGTCAGGCGCGGCGGTTCCGCCGGCACCACAAGGTGCGTCTGCTCCGCGAGTTGTGCGCATCACTGTCCCGTTCTCTCCCGTGTGCGTACGGATCTACGCATGCGGGACCGGCCGCGCGGCCGTCGACGTAGCGGCGCTGCTCCCGTCCCGTGGCACAGTCCTACGCCGGGGGGCCGGGGGCCGCAATACCGCTCCGGGCCACAACTCGTTGATCGTGATGGGCTCGTGATGTGGCCCGGGGACATACGTCCTGACCGGGGGTGTTATCGGCGGGACCAGGGACCTCTCAAAGGTGGACCGAGGTCAGTGGGGCGGCTGGGACGGCCTCGACCGAACGCGCCGCCCGTTCCAGCGCGCTGGCGAGCAGGGCGAGATCCGTCGGGCCGTTGCCGAGCTCCCTGACCGGCCGGCGGGCCGGCGGGTCGCCCATCCGCTCCCACTCCAGCACCACGACCGTGGGCCGCAGCGTCGCCGTACGCGGGATGCGGCCGGTGACCCGGCCGCCCTGGAAGGGGGTGACCCGGCCGTCGGGATGGCCCAGCCGGCCCCGGCCCGGGGCCGGTTCGTCCGGCGCGGGCGCGACCGGGGGTATGTCCAGCACGATCCGCAGTCGCGCGCTCTGGGCCAGTTCCGTGTCGACCGTACGGTCCGGGCGGGCCGAGGTCGCCACCAGGTGCACACCGAGCCGCTCGCCGTCGCGGGCCACGGCCTCCAGCGCCCGGACGACGGAACCGGCCGCGGGCCGGCCGGGGCTGCCGAGCGCGGGTGCGACCAGGGCGTCGAGGTCGTCGACGAGCACGACGAGCCGGGGCAGGGCCGCGGGCCCGGTGGCGGGTTCGGCGGAGGGCTCGAAAGAGGGCTCGACGGAGGGCGCCGGCCGCCCGGATCCCTCGGCGCGCCCTTCGGGGCGGTACTCGGGACCGGACGGGGGGTACGGCTCGGGACGCTGCTCGGAGCGGCCCCGGCCCTGGTCCGCGCGGCCGGTCCGGTCCGTACGGGCCTGGCCCGCGCTCTCCCGTGACGCACCGGGCTGCGGGACACCGGAACCGGTCCGGTCCGCCCGGGCCGGTGTGGTCCGCAGCCGGAGCGTGCCCCGGGTCCGGGAGTCGAGGTCGGAGCGGGGGGCGAAGCCGGACCGCGGGTCGGGCGCGTGGCCGGCGCGCGGCCGGTCCATGGCGGCGGTGGCGTTCGTACGGGACTCGGCGATGTACGGATCGGCTGCGCGGGATTCGGCTGTGCGCGGACCGGCTGTACGTGATTCGGCCGGGCGCGGATCGAATGTGCGCGGATCGGCGGTACGCGGATCGGCGGTGCGCGACTCCGGCGAGAACGACTCGGCTGTACGCGAAGCGGCCGCACGCTGCTCGGTCGTACGCTGCTCGGTCGTACGCTGCTCGGCCGCACGCGGCTCGGGTGTGTACGGTTCGGTCCGCCGGGGAGGCCGCTGTCCCTCGGCGCTCGTGACGCTCGGCGGACGCCGGCCGGACATTCGCTCCGCCGCCTCCCGCCGGGTGTGCCACTCGGCGAAGTCCAGTCGCCCCAGCAGCTCGGCGCGCCGCTTCAGCTCGGCCCCCAGGGCCTGGGCGAAGGCGCGCATCCTGACCGGGTCGGAGGCCACGAGGTGGTCCGTCACATGCGGCAGTTCGGTGGCGGCGGCCAGGCCCTCGCCGCGTTCGCCCCCGGCACCGTCGACCAGCAGCAGCGCCAGCCGGTCCGGCCGGGCGGCGGCGGCCAGGGAGGCGGCGACGGACCGCAGCAGTTCCGTACGGCCGCTGCCCCTCGGGCCCTCGATCAGCAGATGCGGGCCCTCCTCCGTCAGGTCGACCCCCACCGGGCCGTGCGGCCCGGCACCGAGGACGGCCGTGCAGTCGCCGGCGCCGTCGGCCGCGGACGCCCAGCGGGCCATCAGCGAAGCGGGAGTCGCCCGCGCCAGGCCCAGCTCGTCGAGCAGCCGGGCCGTCCGGGGCAGCGCGGCGGCGGGTCTGCCCCGGCCGCCGGCGACGGACGCGCGCAGCGGCGCCAGCGCCCGTCCGAAACGGTCCGCCCAGGCCGGGGACACCGCGTCCACGACCGCGACCGTGCCATGGCCCGCGGGCCGGCCCACCGCCGTGCGCAACAGCCGCAGCGCCGTGGCCACGTCGCCGCTCAGCAGCGCCACGGCCCCGCACTCACGGAAGGGCAGCGAGGCCGCGCAGGCCTCCTCGTAGGTCGCCGCGACCGGCGAGGACGGCGAGGCCGCCGGGGTCTCGGCGAGGCAGAGGAGATGGATCCCGGCGGCGGACCCGGCCGCGGCCAGCCGCGCCGTCGCCTCGCGCAGCGCGGCCGTGCCGGGGTCGCCGTCCACGATCACCAGCGTGCGCGGCCCGTCGTGGCGGGCGGCGGCCTCGGCGATCTCCTCGGGCCCGGCGGACGCCCAGCCCGGGCCGAGCGGACCGGTGTCGAGGCGGCGCGTCAGCTCGGCGGTCCTGGCGGCGGCCTGGTCCCGGTCGTAGGCGAGCAGCAGCCGGCAGTCCTGGCCGTGGGCGGGCCGTACGTGCGGCAGCCAGCCCAGCCAGCCCCAGTCCTGGCACCTGGCCTCCACGGCGCGCGTCCGGTCCGCGCCGATCAGCACGATCTCCAGGTCGGCGGGCGAGTGCAGCGCGGCGAGCTGGGCCACGGTCCACCGGGCGAGCCCCGTGAGCCGTTCCCTGGGCCCCGCCAGACCGAGCGAACCGGCCTCCCGGAAACCGACGGTGACCGGCACGGCGGGCAGTGGGCCCTTTCCCTCCGGGCCGCCGCCGACGGGGCGGTCGGCCGTGCCCAGCCGGGCGACGAGCGCCTCGGGGTGGTGGCTGTCGCGCTCCCACAGGCGGGTGCCGGGGCCGAGGGCGGTGAGCAGCACCTCCGCCGGGTCGGGCCAGGTGTCCGCGCGGTGGGCGGTGCCGGTGGCACCGTCGGCGCCGCGGGGACCGGGGACGGACCGTGCCGTCTCCCCGTCGCGCCCGCCGGCCAGCCGCCGGGCCCAGGCACCTATGCCGCCGCTCCTGCGCCGCCCGGAGGCTTCCGCGGCGACGGCGGCGGGGACTTCGGTGCCACGGGCGGGCGTGCCCTGCCGCCGTGATCCGGGCGTACGGGCGTCGGGTGTACGGACGTCGGTACGGGAGCCGGAGGACGGGCCGGAGGGCGTACGGGCGTCGGACGTGCGGGAGTCCGGCGTACGGGAGTGGGGAGCGCCGTCGTCGGCCGTGGGCTGTCCGGGCACGTGGGAGCCCGGCGTACGGGACGCCTGCGGGTCGGACGCGTGCGGGTCGGACGCGCGGGGGTCGGGCAGACCTGGGGCGGGCGCGTCGGCCGTGCGGCTGTGGGCGCGGGGACCGTCGGCCCCCGGCGCGCCGTCCGCCTGCCACCGGGTGCCGTCCGCGCCGTCCGCACGGCCCACGTGCGTGTCGGAGCCGCGCGGGTCGGGCACGCGCGGGGCACCCGGCGGGCTGCCGTAGCGCGGGCCGCCGTACTGCGGTCCTGGCGACCGGCCGGGGATCGGGCTGGAGGGCCGGGGGCCGTAGGCCTGGAGCGTGCGGCCCTCGCCCTGGCCCTGGCTCTGGCTCTGGCCCTGATTCCGGGTCGTGCCGGAGCCGCCCGCGCCCGAGTGCCGCACTCTCACCGTAGGGGTGTCGGTGCCGGGGCCCCCGTACGGCGGGCCGGCCGCCCGGGGACCGGCGCCGCCGCGGGCGGTCCGGGAGGCCTGTGCCATGTCGGCGGAGTCCTGCCCGTACCCGTAGCCGTCCTGCCCGTGGTCCTGCCGGGGGCCGTGGCCGTGATCGGGGCCATGCCCTGGGGACGGGGATCCTGAGCGTCCCGGGGCGTCCGTACGACCCGTCGCGCCCGTCGGGCCGGCCGGCCCGAAAGGCCCGGCCTCGTCGCCCGGGGCGGGGCCCGTCCCGGGCGCTACGGGGTCGCCGGGGCCGGTGGCTCCGGCCGTGGTCCCGTACGCGGCCTGCCCCGTGCCGTCCGGGCCGGCGGAGCCGTCCGGGCCGGGGCGCGCGACGCGCAGATGGCCCTCGCCGTCCGGCGTGGTGGGGAGCGCGGGCCGCCGGCCACCGGTCGTCAGGCGCAGCGCGGACTCCCCGAGCCGCAGCAGCGCGCCGGGGGCGAGCCGGACCGGCCGCTCACCGACGCGGGCACCCTCCAGCGTCGTCCCGTTCGTGGAGCCGAGGTCCGCCACGGAGACGCGGCCGTCGTCGCCGACCGTCACCGCGCAGTGCAGCCGTGACACGTCCGGATCGTCCAGCGGCACGTCGGCGTCGGCGGACCGGCCGATCCTGACCCGCCCGCCGTGCAGCAGGTGCACCCCGCCCGCGTCCGGGCCCGCGACCACATGGAGCTGGGCCGGCACGTCGTCGACGGGCACGTCGTCCTCCCCGGCCACCTGGAGGGAGAGCACCGCGCCGTCGATCAGCGGGGGCTCGCCGAGGGCGCAGCGCTGGGCGTCGAGCCGCTCACGGCCCGAGTACAGCACCACCCCGCCCGAGGCGTCGGGCCCGGCGGCGGCCGTGGCGAGGCCGGAGGCGACAGCGGCGAGCGCCGTCCCGGCGGGGGCGGTGACGAGCACGTCGCACGCGCGCGTGCCGGCATGGCCGCTGCGCGGCGCGAGGACGGTCAGCCGGATCTGCATCGCCGTCAGCGGTCCCTTCTGCGCGGGGTGCCCAGCAGGGGGCCATGCTCTGTGATGCCCCCCACCACGCACGGACGCGTCGCCCGGTACTTGTCGGCACGGACGGGGCGCGGTTCCCCCCGCTCCACACCCCACGTGCTGGGGGCATCTTCGCACCTGCCACTGACAACACGCCCGGCGACCAGCTACAAGTGATCTTGAATGGTCCGCTGTTGGCGCAAAAGTGCCTGCTTGGGCGATGCTTCGGTGCTGTTTTGGATCGTCTGTGATGTTCTCGGGCGCTCGACAAGAGGCCGATCGGCAACCATCCGTACAGCGGAGACGTCTTTCCTGCCAACGGGGCCCGGGCCTGCCGTCCGAGCCTGGTCCGATGGCGATCGGACCCCCGTCGGAAGACGACCGAACCGTGCAATGTTCGGCAATGCATTGCAGGTGTTTGTCGGTGTTTGTCAATGTTCGTCGGGCGGTTTTCTGAACCGCGCTCATCCAGGAATGGCCGGGAACGACCGTGAACCGGCCGGACCGAGGCGTGACAGAGGACGGAACCGACGGAGGAACGGCGAGGGACGGCAGAAGGACGGCAGAGGAACCGTGGCGGACACGTGCCGGGGCGGCAGCCGTCGGCCCGCGTCGCCACCACCCCGGTCCCGGCCGGTTTACAGTGGGCCGGAGACCCGGCACCCGGGACGACGAGAAGATCCCCGATCAGCAGGGAGCGCATGACGTGCGGCCGGTAGGCAGCAAGTACCTGCTCGACGAGCCGCTCGGACGCGGCGCCACGGGCACCGTCTGGCGCGCCAGCCAGCGCGAGACCGCGGGAGCCGAGGCGGCCGTGGCGGGCCGGCCCGGCGAGACCGTAGCGATCAAGGTCCTCAAGGAGGAGCTGGCGAACGACCCGGATGTGGTGATGCGCTTCCTGCGGGAGCGCTCCGTCCTGCTCCGCCTCACCCACCCCAATATCGTCCGCACCCGCGACCTGGTCGTCGAGGGTGATCTGCTCGCGCTCGTCATGGACCTGGTCGACGGTCCGGACCTGCACCGCTACCTGCGCGAGAACGGCCCGTTCAGCCCGGTCGCCGCGGCCCTGCTGACCGCCCAGATCGCGGACGCGCTGGCCGCCAGCCACGCCGACGGCGTCGTCCACCGCGATCTCAAGCCCGCCAACGTCCTGTTGCGGACCGACGGTGAGCAACTGCACCCGATGCTCACCGACTTCGGCATCGCGCGCCTTGCCGACTCCCCCGGCCTGACCCGTACCCACGAGTTCGTCGGGACGCCCGCCTACGTGGCACCGGAGTCCGCCGAGGGCCGCCCGCAGACCTCCGCCGTCGACATCTACGGCGCGGGCATCCTGCTGTACGAACTGGTCACGGGACGGCCGCCGTTCGCCGGCTCGACCGCCCTCGAAGTGCTCCAGCGCCACCTCAGCGAGGAGCCCCGCCGCCCCTCCACCGTGCCCGAGCCGCTGTGGACGGTCATCGAGCGGTGCCTGCGCAAGAACCCGGACGAGCGGCCGAGCGCCGAGAACCTGGCCCGCGCCCTGCGGACCGTCGCCGACGGGGTCGGGGTGCACTCCACGCCCGCCCAGGTCGACGCGGCGCTGGGCGTGGCCGCGCTCCTCGCTCCGGACCCGGCGCCCGCGCCGGTGCCGGACACCCCGGGCGCACCGGGCGCCGCGGACCCGACGCAGGTCCTGCCGACGGGCGCGGGCGCCGGCTCGTACGACCCGAGCGCGGCGACCAGCGTCCTGCCCGCCACGGGCGGGCCCGGGGGCCCCGGCGCCCCGGGGCAGGGCGCCGACCCGACCGCGGTCATGCCGCCCGTACCGCCGGGCCAGGACGGACCGCGGGGTCCCGGGGACCCCAACCACCCCTGGCAGTCCCAGCTCCAGGGCGTCCGGGACCGCAACGAGCAGACGCAGGTCCAGTACCTCGACCCGAGCGAGGACCCGCTGCGGCGCCGTCCGCAGCGGCAGCCCGCCCCCCACCCGCCCGCCGGGCCCCGGCAGCAGCAGCCGCAGCAGCGCTACGCGCCCCCGCCGCAGCAGTACGCCGCGCCGCCCCCGCAGCAGTACGCACCTCCGCAGCAACAGCAGTACGCCCCGGCCCAGCCGCCACCCCAGCCCCAGCGGCCGGAGCCGCGCCCGGCACGTGAACCACGCCCGCCGCGCGAACCGCGCCCGCCCCGGCAGCGCAGCGCGAACCCGATGCGGATCCCGGGCCTCGGCTGCCTCAAGGGATGCCTGTTCACGATCATCCTGCTCGTCGTCGCGGGCTGGCTGATCTGGGAGCTCACCCCGCTCCAGGACTGGGTCGCTCAAGGCAAGGGCTACTGGGACGCGATCGGCGACGCGATCTCCACGGTGACGGACTGGATCTCGCAGTTGACGGACGCGGGGAGCAACTTGTAGACGAACGGGGAGCGAGGCGGGTCCGGGCCTGCCCGGGCCGGGGGCGGAGCAGGCATCAGAGGGCCGGACGGACCCCCCGGCACCGGCCGGACGGGCCGCTTCAGACGCCCCGGTCCGACCCGCGGCACGCTTCGGCCGGTCCGGAGCAGCCGGCCCGGACCGCCCGGCCGGGAGCAGCCGGTCAGGAGTAGCCGGTCCGGTCTCTCCGCCCGGGCCTTTCGCTCCGGTCGGCCCCGTCCGTCACGGGCATCCGTTCGCGGACGGTCCGTCCCGGTCCGGGGCGGCCCCGGATCATCACTTTCACCCCGCGTATGTGAGGGGCGGTGCCAACCTGGGCACGGAACACCCCGTCACCCACGTACGTTGATGGGCAACGCCAGCCGCTGAGGGAGCAGTCTTGGCACGGAATATCGGCAGCCGGTACACCGCCCATCAGATCCTGGGGCGGGGCAGCGCCGGCACGGTGTGGCTCGGCGAGGGGCCCGAGGGCCCGGTCGCCATCAAGCTGTTGCGCGAGGACCTCGCGTCGGACCAGGAACTGGTCGGCCGGTTCGTCCAGGAGCGCACCGCCCTGCTGGGGCTCGACCACCCCCGGGTGGTCGGCGTCCGGGATCTGGTCGTGGACGGCAACGACCTGGCACTCGTCATGGAGCTGGTACGCGGTACGGACCTGCGGACCCGGCTCGACCGTGAACGCCGGCTCGCCCCCGAGGCGGCCGTCGCGATCATCGCCGACGTCGCCGACGGCCTCGCGGCCGCGCACGCCGCCGGTGTCGTGCACCGCGACGTCAAGCCCGAGAACATCCTGCTCGACATGGAGGGCCCGCTCGGCCCCGGCGGCGCGCACCCCGCGCTGCTCACCGACTTCGGTGTGGCCAAGCTGATCGACACCCCCCGGCGCACCAAGGCCACCAGGATCATCGGCACGCCCGACTACCTCGCGCCGGAGATCGTCGAGGGGCTGCCGCCGCGCGCGGCCGTCGACATCTACGCGCTGGCCACGGTCCTGTACGAGCTGCTCGCCGGGTTCACCCCGTTCGGCGGCGGCCACCCCGGAGCCGTACTGCGCCGGCACGTCACCGAGTCCGTGGTGCCCCTGCCCGGCATTCCCGAGGAGCTGTGGCAGCTCCTCCTCCAGTGTCTGGCCAAGGCCCCGGCCTCCCGGCTGCGCGCCTCCGAGCTGGCGGCGCGGCTGCGGGAGCTGCTGCCGACGCTGGCCGGGATCCCGCCGCTGGAGGTGGACGAACCGGAGACGGAGCCCACCGAGCAGCAGCCCGAGGAGCCCGGCGCGCCCGCGCCGCAGGAGCCGCGCCGCCGGGGCGCGGTCCCGCTGGTGCCGGGCGCTGCGCCCGACGGCAACCGGGACACGCACACGAGCATGCGCGTCCCCGCCCCCGACGAGCTGGCGGGCGGCGCCCGCGGCACCGCCCGCGCCCCGCGCGCACCGGGCCAGCGCCGACCGGGCTCGGCGCGCAACAAGGCGGGCGCGGTGCGTAAACGGCGGATCACCCTGGGGGCGGCGGCGGTGCTGCTCGTCGCGGCGGTGGGAGTGGGCGGCTGGCTGGCGACGAGCGAGGGCGGGGAGGAAACACCGGGGGAGACGGTGCGGACGACGTCGCCGTAGTCCCGGCCGGGTGCCGGGCTCCGGTGCCAGTTGACGTCCCGGGTATCCACGTCCGCCTCCCCGGGGTGCCGATACGTCCGGGGTAGCCACGTCTGCCGGCGAGTGAGCCGAGCACGGTCGACCGTCGACAGGGCCCGCGGCCGGAGGTCGCTGATGGATGCGGCGAGCGCCCCCGGAGGCGAACCGAGCCCTCACAAAGGAGCCCGGGGTGGGTTTCGGCTCTCAGCCGTTACGCTGGACCCGTGGCAGTCGTCGATGTATCCGAAGAGCTGAAGTCCCTCTCCTCGACCATGGGGTCGATCGAGGCCGTCCTCGACCTCGACAAGCTGAGGGCCGACATCGCCGTGCTGGAGGAGCAGGCCGCGGCCCCGTCCCTGTGGGACGACCCGGAGGCCGCGCAGAAGATCACCAGCCGGCTCTCGCACCTCCAGGCCGAGGTCCGTAAGGCGGAGGCGCTGCGCGGGCGTATCGACGACCTGGAAGTGCTGTTCGAGCTGGCGGAGGCCGAGGACGACTCGGACACCCGGGCCGAGGCCGAGACCGAGCTGGAGGCGGTGCGCAAGGCGCTGGACGAGATGGAGGTCCGTACCCTCCTGTCCGGTGAGTACGACGAGCGCGAGGCGCTCGTCAACGTCCGCGCCGAGGCCGGCGGCATCGACGCGGCGGACTTCGCCGAGCAGCTCCAGCGCATGTACCTGCGCTGGGCCGAGCGCCACGGCTACGGCACGGAGGTCTACGAGACGTCGTACGCGGAAGAGGCCGGCATCAAGTCGACCACCTTCGTCGTCAAGGCGCCGTACGCGTACGGGACGCTCTCCGTCGAGCAGGGCACCCACCGGCTCGTCCGTATCTCGCCCTTCGACAACCAGGGCCGCCGCCAGACGTCCTTCGCGGGTGTCGAGGTGCTCCCGGTCGTCGAGTCCAGCGACCATGTCGAGATCGACGAGTCCGAGCTGCGCGTGGACGTCTACCGCGCCTCGGGCCCCGGCGGGCAGGGTGTCAACACCACCGACTCCGCGGTCCGCATCACCCACCTCCCCACCGGCATCGTGGTCTCCTGCCAGAACGAGCGCTCCCAGATCCAGAACAAGGCGAGCGCCATGAACGTCCTCCAGGCGAAGCTGCTCGAACGCCGCCGCCAGGAGGAGCAGGCGAAGATGGACGCGCTCAAGGGCGACGGCGGCAACTCCTGGGGCAACCAGATGCGTTCGTACGTCCTGCACCCCTACCAGATGGTCAAGGACCTGCGGACGGAGTTCGAAGTCGGCAATCCGCAGAGCGTGCTCGACGGGGAGATCGACGGATTCCTCGAAGCCGGAATTCGCTGGCGCAAGCAGCAGGACAAGTAGAAACACGCTTTGTCGACAAGGGAACTGCCGTCCGTCGGGCGGCAGTTCCCTTTTATGTCACAGTTGCATCCCCGCACGATGGACAACTAACTCCATAACGGTCATCGCACGCGCAACGACCTTGACGCATATACAAAAAATGGCAAAGCTGACGCGGCATGCGTATGCGAGGGGCGCGTGAAACCGGGGGCGGCGAGACACATGACCCCCAGCGGCCGCAGCCCCGGACGCTACGCCAATGACGTATCAGCTACTGGGGGTAGCAGGCAGATGACCAAGAAGACGCGGATCCGCGTCGCACGGCTCGCGGCCGGTGCCGTGATCGCCGCGGGCGCTTCCCTGACCGCCGCGGGTGCCGCTTCGGCCACCGACATCGATCTGGGCATCGTCGGCGTGAACGTTTCCCTCGGCGACGAGGACCCGACGGACCCGCCCACCGACATCCCGGAGCCGCCGACCGACCCGGAGGAGCCGCCCACCGAGCCGGAGGAGCCGCCGACCGAGCCGGAGGAGCCGCCCACGGAGCCGGAGGAGCCGCCGACCGAGCCGGAGGAGCCGCCCACGGACCCGACCGACCCGTCGGACCCGCCCACCGACCCGTCCGACCCGCCTACGGACCCCACCGACCCGTCGGACCCGCCGACCGGTCCGTCGGACCCCGCGGACCCGTCCGCCCCGGCCCCGAACACCCCGGGTGAGAACGGCGGCGGCGCCCCCGGCGGCAACGGCTCGGACGACGAGGGCGCGGGCACCTGCACCGTCGACCTCGACGGTGCCGAGTGCGCCGACAACACCGGCACCGACAGCGCCGGCTCCAAGCCGGTCGAGCAGAGCGTGGGCAAGGAGGAGCTGGCCGAGACCGGTGCCGGCGACACGACCACGTTCCTGCTCATCGGTGCCGCCACGATGATCGCCGGTGGCATCGGCTTCCGTATGCTGCCCCGTCTGGTGGGCGGTGGCCGTACCGCCGCCTGACGACGTACGCCGGGTGCCCCGCGTACCTAGTGCCCCTCCCGGCAACGTTTGCCCCGTCGCGACGCCCGGCACGCGCGCTCGCCGCGTTGGCCACAAGCCCAGGTAGCTCCGCTACATGGACTTCTGCCCGCCTTGCGATCACACGCACCGGACGCCGCTCCTTGACGGGCAAACCTTGCCGGTCGCGGCACTAGGTGCTTCCCGCGCCTAGGTACGCGGCGGCCCCTGGGGTGACGCGGTGAGGCGCGGCGAGCCGGCCGCGCGAAGTCAGTCGCGCGAAGGGCCCGGACGCCATGAGCGTCCGGGCCCTTCGCGTTGCCGCGTCTCAGGCGGGCTGGTGCGCCGCCACCAGCGCCACCGCCGCCACGAGCAGCACCACCAGCGTCAGCAGCGCCACCGGGCTCAGGGAGCCCAGGGGGCCCTGCTGCTGCAGCCGCTCCCGGTGGGCCCGGCACACCCGGCACCTGCCCTCGGTGACCGGCCCCGCGCAGTTGGCGCACACCAATCGGTCATAGGTCATGCGCTTTCCTCCTCACCGCGCGGCGGAGCTGTCGGTCCGGTCGGTCCTGCCGATCCTGTCAGTACCGGCAGTCCTCTCAGTGCTGTCAGGGGCACTGTCACTCCGCTCAACGCTCCGGGAAACACGACGGTTCCCTCCTCCACTGTGCCAGTTCCCCGCGCTTTCGGCGCGGCCGTCCGGATCCCGCCACGGGCGCCTCCGCGGGAGCCCGTACCGTATCCATGACAAAACGCCCAAGCCGGTCCCGTGCCCGGGCGGTAACCGCGGACGCCGACTGCGCGGCCCTCTCCGCTTCGCGTAAGGTCTCGCTCACCTACTCCCGGCCGACCCTGGTGCCCCCGTGATCCGATTCGACAACGTCTCCAAGACCTATCCGAAGCAGAACCGTCCCGCCCTGCGCGACGTCTCCCTCGAAGTAGAGAAGGGGGAGTTCGTCTTCCTGGTCGGCTCGTCCGGTTCCGGGAAGTCGACCTTCCTGAGACTTCTCCTCCGTGAGGAACGTGCCAGTCATGGCATTGTGCACGTCCTCGGCAAGGATCTCGCCCGGCTGTCCAACTGGAAGGTGCCGCAGATGCGCCGCCAGCTCGGCACGGTCTTCCAGGACTTCCGGCTGCTGCCGAACAAGACCGTCGCGGAGAACGTGGCGTTCGCCCAGGAGGTCATCGGCAAGTCCCGCGGCGAGACCCGCAAGTCCGTCCCCCAGGTCCTCGACCTCGTCGGCCTCGGCGGCAAGGAGGACCGGATGCCCGGCGAACTGTCCGGCGGTGAGCAGCAGCGCGTCGCGATCGCGCGGGCGTTCGTCAACCGGCCGATGCTGCTGATCGCGGACGAGCCGACGGGCAACCTCGACCCGCAGACCTCCGTCGGCATCATGAAGCTGCTGGACCGCATCAACCGTACGGGCACGACCGTGGTGATGGCGACCCACGACCAGAACATCGTCGACCAGATGCGCAAGCGCGTGATCGAGCTCGAGAAGGGCCGGCTGGTGCGTGACCAGGCCCGCGGCGTCTACGGCTACCAGCACTGAGCCGCACCGCGGCGGGCATGGGCCGCGTACCGCGTGCGCACCGGGTGCGCGATGCGCGAGCGCCCTGCGTCGAGCATCAAAGCTGAATCAGAAGCGGAAAGCTGAAAGCTGAAAGGACGCCATGCGCGCCCAGTTCGTCCTGTCGGAGATCGGCGTCGGTCTCCGCCGAAACCTCACGATGACCTTCGCGGTCGTCGTCTCCGTGGCCCTCTCGCTCGCCCTGTTCGGCGCCGCGCTGCTGGTGAGCGACCAGGTCAACGCGATGAAGGGGTACTGGTACGACAAGGTCAACGTCTCCATCTACCTCTGCAACAAGACCGACGCGACGACCACGCCCAAGTGCGCGAAGGGTGCCGTCACCGGCGAGCAGAAGAAGGAGATCGAGGCCGACCTCGACAAGATGTCGGACATCGTCGAGACCGTCCACCACGAGACGTCCGACGAGGCGTACAAGCACTACAAGGAGCGGTACGGCGACTCGCCCATCGCCGCCACGATCACCCCGGACCAGATGCCGGAGTCCTTCCGGGTCAAGCTCAAGGACCCCGAGAAGTACAAGGTGGTGGCCACCGCCTTCGAGGGCCGGGACGGCGTCGAGTCGGTCCAGGACCAGCGGGACATCCTGGAGAACCTCTTCAACCTGATGCGGAGCATGAACATCGCGGCGCTGCTCGTGATGGGCCTGATGCTCGTGATCGCGTTGATGCTCATCGTCAACACCGTGCGCGTGTCCGCGTTCAGCCGTCGGCGTGAGACCGGGATCATGCGGCTCGTCGGCGCGTCCAGCTTCTACATCCAGATGCCGTTCATCCTGGAGGCGGCGGTGGCCGGGCTGATCGGCGGCGTCGTGGCCTGCGTCTTCCTGCTCCTGGGCCGCTACTTCATCATCGACAACGGATTCGCCCTCGCCGACAAGATGCAGTTGGTCAACTTCATCGGCTGGGACGCGGTGCTGACCAAGCTTCCGCTCGTGATCGTCATCGGTCTGCTGATGCCCGCTCTGGCGGCCTTCCTGGCGCTGCGCAAGTACCTCCGGGTGTGACAAGTCCCGCCCGGTGCGAGGGGCCACAAGCACCGTCCGTAAGGCCCCCGTTGTCCTAGACTCGGCGCCATGGCGGGCTCAGAGTCGCACGAAC
Source organism: Streptomyces hebeiensis (assembly GCF_052983195.1). NCBI lineage: Bacteria > Bacillati > Actinomycetota > Actinomycetes > Kitasatosporales > Streptomycetaceae > Streptomyces > Streptomyces hebeiensis. Next base: position 2,886,929 of record NZ_CM129812.1, on the reverse strand, counting down.
GGCCCCGTTGTCCGGCGCGGGGCCCGCGAAGACCGAGGGGCAGGGCCCAGGCGCTGGGCCGCGGGGCGGTTCTGACGTTGGTCTTCGCGAGCGTGCTCGCCACGGGCGCGGCGACGAACTCCCTGCCCCAGGAGGAGGACGCCTCCGCCGAGCGCGCGAACGCCGCCTCGAGGGCGGGCGTCGGCGGCCGTGACGGTACGGGCCCGGGCTCGGGGACGGCCGTCCCCGAGGAGGTCACCAGAGCCGCGGCCAAGGCCCTGGCGGAGGGCAAGTCCCCCACGGAGGCGGCCGAGGAGGTCGTCAGCCGCAGCGGCGACCGCTGGGGCGCGGTGTACGACAAGAAGGAGTACGAGGAGTTCGAGCAGGCCCTCGACGGCGAGTACACCGGTGTCGGGCTCTGGGGCAGGCGCACCCCCGGCGGGCTCGTGGAAGTGACCCGGGTGCAGCCCGGCGGTCCCGCGGCCAGGTCCGGCATCGGGCCGGGGGACACCATCAGGACCGTGGACGGCGCGAGCGTCGCGAAGAGGCCCGTCACGGAGGTCATGGCGCTGCTGAGGGGCGAGGTCGTCCCCGGCGCCGGAACGGGCGACGGCCCGGGCTCCGAGGCCGCCGCCGGCACCCTCGTCCGGGTCGGTCTGGAGCGGGACGGCCGGCGCTGGACCGAGAGCCTGCGCCGGGCCCGGCTGAGCACCGAATCCGTCTCCGTCGGCAGGATCGAGGGCGGGGCGCTGCGCATCAGGGTCGAGGCGTTCACACGGGGCACGGGCGAGCGGGTCCGGGACGTGGTCCGCGACGCCCCCGAGGGCACCGGTGTCGTGCTCGACCTGCGGGGCAACGGCGGCGGGCTGGTGTCCGAGGCCGTCGAGGCGGCCTCCGCCTTCCTCGACGGCGGGCTGGTCGCCACGTACGACGTGGGCGGGGAGCAGCGCGCCCTGTACGCGAGGCCCGGCGGGGACACCGGCCGGCCCCTGGTCGTCCTGGTCGACGGCGGCACGATGAGCGCCGCCGAACTGCTCACCGGCGCCCTCCAGGACCGGGGACGGGCGGTGACCGTCGGCTCGCGCACCTTCGGCAAGGGCTCGGTCCAGATGCCCAGCAAGCTCGCGGACGGCTCGGTGGCCGAGCTGACCGTCGGCCATTACCGCACGCCGGCCGGTCACGCTGTGGACGGCCGGGGCGTCACCCCCGACCTCGCGGTCAGGGAGGGCGTGCAGGAGCACGCCAGGACGGTGCTCGGCGGTCTCGGCGTCACACCGTGAGGTGAGCGCCGGGTGCCCCGGGCCGACCGGTGAAAAGAAGTTGCGCCGGGGTGCGAAAATGGCGGGACTATGGCGAAGGAAAAAGGGCGCAAACTCATCGCGCAGAACAAGAAGGCACGGCACGACTACCACATTCTCGACACATACGAGTGCGGTCTCGTGCTGATGGGCACGGAGGTGAAGTCCCTGCGCCAGGGACGCGCCTCGCTGGTGGACGGTTTCGTGCAGATCGACGGGCACGAGGCATGGCTGCACAACGTGCACGTGCCCGAGTACAGCCAGGGGACCTGGACCAACCACAGCGCCCGGCGCAAGCGGAAGCTGCTGATGCACCGGCTGGAGATCGACAAGCTGGAGTCCAAGTCGCAGGAGACGGGTCACACGATCGTGCCGCTCGCCCTGTACTTCAAGGACGGCCGGGCCAAGGTCGAGATCGCGCTGGCGAAGGGCAAGAAGGAGTACGACAAGCGCCAGACGCTGCGGGAGAAGCAGGACCGGCGCGAGGCGGAGCGGGCGATCTCGGCGGTGCGGCGGCGGCAGCGGGCCTGAGCGCGGGCCCGACCGCGGCCGCTCGGGACCGTTCCGTCCGGCCCCGTCGGCGGGGACGGCCGCGCGGAAATAGGCTGGCATCGTCGTGCGTTGTTCACGTACGATGGACTCGCACCTCACAGCGGGTGTGCGTGCCCGGGCGCACCGGGCATATTTGAAAAATCAACATGGGGATGATCGGTTTCGACAGCGGATGTCGAAGCAGGGGAAGCGAGCCGAGGAAGCGGCAATGATCTCGTTAACCATATGTCGCAAACAATAATCGCCAATTCCAAGCGCGATTCCTCCGCCTTCGCCCTCGCTGCCTAATTAGCAGCTAGCGAAGACTCTGCGGAGTGTCAGCCCGGGGCTGTTCCCGACCCGGATCCTGGCATCAGCCAGGGAACTAAACCTGTACGCCCGGTCACGGGGTGTACAGGGAAACCAAACAGTGACTGAGCCCGTCGGAGACTTGTCCGTGTGATCTCCGGGGCCGAGAAAATCGCAGCGGACTGCGCTCGGAGAAGCCCTGGTTCCGCACCGTTGGACGCGGGTTCGATTCCCGCCATCTCCACAATTCCCATGTGAGCGAAGGTCCCGCAGCCCTGGTGGCTGCGGGACCTTCGTCGTGTGCGGCTCACGTGCGGCTCACGTTCGCGCTGAAACGCGGGGGTCCACGTGGTACGGCGGCTTCGCCCGGGGGGTATCGAGATCGCGCCACCGGCGCCCATGGCGGTGGGGGCCGCGGAATTCCGGCGAGTGGTGGCGAACCACCGCAATTCGCTGCCGACCGTCGTGGAGTTCCCGGTGATGCCCGACACAGTGCCGGCCCGCCGGCCGACCCCGTACCGTTCTCGCCGGTGCCCCTGGAGCGGCGCACGGGAAGCGGTCATCCAGGACTGATCGCGCTGCGTACGGCGGCCGGCGAACTGGCTGAACAGGAGGGCCGGTTGGTCCTTACTCCGGGGAGCCTGCTCCCTACCACGGCCCCCGGGAGGGCGTACGGCAACTCGTGAAGCGGAACTCGGCTGTCAACGGCGTGCGCTACATTCATCTCCCGGGTGCGGAGTGACAGGGGGGCGGCCGGTTCGGGTTGGGGAACCTGACCGGTGGAGTAACCAGCCGTTCATGCGTGCGCCCATGTCATTAAGTGGTGGGGGATGTGCGTACACCTGTGGACAATTGGCCTGAAGACGCCCGTGGTGGGCATGCGCATGAGCCGAATGACGTCACCGTGGAACTGGATGTCCGGGGGCGTCTCCGCTCCGGCCTGCCCGACCGGACGCGTCCCCTGCCGACGGTGGGCGACGGGTCGCGGCGCGAGCAGCGGGTCGGGAGTGAGCCGGGGAACAGGGACGAGCCGCGGAACGGGGACGAGCAGCGGGTCGAGATCGGTGCGGCACCACCGGCCGCCGCCCCCGGGGACGTCGACGGCCCGGTCTTCGTCGACGCCAGCGGTCGCCGGAGCAAGAAATTCCGGCGGGCCGGCTGGGTCATCACCCTCGCCTGCGCCGGTTACGCCATGACGGTGATAGGCACCCTGCTCGGCGGAAACTCCAGCGCGCCCTGGCTTCCGATACCCGGTCTCGCCGAGGAAAAGGGCAGGTCGGAGACCGTGGAGATACAGCCCGCGCCCACGGTCGGCGCCTCCCTCTCCGGGTCGCCCGGCGCCCCGGACGCCTCGCCCTCCGCGACGGACCCGGCGGCGGGCGGCGAGGTCGCGCGGGAGTCCACCGGCGGCGTCACCCCCGGCCCCGACCGGCAGCCGGACTCCGGGGCGGGCGGCCCGACCGCCCCGGACGCTCCGCCGCCCGGGGCGGGGGAGGAGAAGCCCGGCTCCGACACGTCACCCCCGCCCGGCGGCGACCCGGACGCGGGGCCCGGCGGAACGGGCGACGGTGACCCGTCGCCGCCGCCGTCCCCGTCGAACAGTCCGGATCCGGGCGAATCGGGCGACCCCGTGCAGACATCGCCACCACAGCTGAACAACCAGGCCCTGGCCGCGGAAGGCGCACAGTAGATGACCCCCACCGGAAGAGGCGCCCGTCGGCGCGACGACGGAGACGGGCCGGTGCCCGGCAGACATGGGGCCGGCAGACATGGGGCCGGCAGGGCTGCCTCCGGCACACGCGCGGACATGTCCTTCCCCTCGCAGACAGGCACACCCGTCCCGCCGACGGGCGGCCGGAAGGCGGCCCGGCGCAAAGCGTCCGCGCAGCGGGTGAAACGGCGTCGGCTCCCCATGCGGTACCTGCTGCCCTCCCTCATCCTCGTCGCACTGCTCGCCATGCTGATGCTGCGCGGATACGTGCACAGCGAGATCCTGGCCGACCACCGCATCCGCCCCCCGGCCGCCACCGACCAGGTGCCCGAACGGATCCTCAAGGGCGGCCCGGTCATCGACGCGCGCGGCTCCGGCGACGCGCGCGCGCTGACGATCCCCGACCACAAGCTGGTCATCACGTTCGACGACGGCCCCGACCCCGAGTGGACCCCCAAGGTCCTCGACAAGCTCAAGCAGTACAACGCGCACGGGGTCTTCTTCGTCACGGGCACCATGGCCTCCCGTTACCCGGACCTGGTCAGGCGGATGGTGGACGAGGGCCACGAGGTCGGCCTGCACACCTTCAACCACCCCGACCTCGCGTACCAGACCAAGGAGCGCATCGACTGGGAGCTGTCGCAGAACCAGCTGGTCCTCGCGGGCGCGGCCGGAGTGCGGACCTCGCTCTTCCGACCGCCGTACTCCTCCTTCTCGTCCGCCATGGACAACAAGTCCTGGCCGGTCACGCAGTACATCGGCAGCCTCGGCTACATCACCGTGCTCAACCACACGGACAGCGAGGACTGGAAGCGTCCCGGCGTCGACGAGATCATCCGGCGGGCCACGCCCGAGGGCACCAAGGGCTCGATCGTGCTGATGCACGACTCGGGCGGCAACCGCGCGCAGACGGTCGAGGCCCTGGACCGCTTCCTGCCGGACATGCAGAAGCGGGGATACGCCTTCAGCAACCTCACCGAGGCCCTGGGCGCCCCCAGCGCCCACACCGAGGTCGCGGGCGCGGACCTGTGGAAGGGCAAGGCGTGGATCGCGGCCGTCACCCTCTCCGAGGACCTCACCGGCGTGCTGGTCGGCGGGCTCGCCGTGATCGGGGTGCTCGTCATGGGCCGGTTCGGCCTGATGCTGCTGCTCTCGTTCCTGCACGCCCGCAAGGTGCGCCGGCGGGACTTCAGCTGGGGCGCGCCCGTGACCGAACCGGTGACGGTGCTGGTCCCCGCGTACAACGAGCGCGAGTGCATAGCCAACACGGTGCGCTCCCTGATGGCGAGCGACCATCCGATCGAGGTCATCGTCATCGACGACGGCTCGTCGGACGGGACGGCGGACATCGTCGAGGAGCTGTGGCTGCCGAACGTCCGTGTCGTGCGCCAGCAGAACAGCGGCAAGCCGGCCGCGCTCAACAACGGCATCGCGCACGCCCGGTACGACCTGATCGTGATGATGGACGGCGACACCGTCTTCGAACCGTCCACGGTGCGCGAGCTGGTGCAGCCCTTCGGCGACCCGCGCGTGGGCGCGGTCGCGGGCAACGCCAAGGTCGGCAACCGCGACACCCTCATCGGCGCCTGGCAGCACATCGAGTACGTGATGGGCTTCAACCTGGACCGCCGGATGTACGACGTCCTGCGCTGCATGCCGACCATCCCCGGCGCGGTCGGGGCCTTCCGGCGGCAGGCGCTGGAGCGGGTCGGCGGGATGAGCGAGGACACCCTCGCCGAGGACACCGACATCACCATGGCGATGCACCGCGACGGCTGGGAGGTCGTCTACGCCGAGCGCGCCCGCGCCTGGACCGAGGCGCCGGAGTCCGTCCAGCAGCTGTGGTCCCAGCGGTACCGCTGGAGCTACGGCACGATGCAGGCGATCTGGAAGCACCGCCGCGCCCTCGTCGAACGCGGCCCCTCGGGGCGCTTCGGCCGGGTCGGGCTGCCGCTGGTCTCGCTGTTCATGGTGCTGGCGCCCCTGCTGGCCCCGCTGATCGACGTGTTCCTGCTGTACGGGCTGGTCTTCGGCCCGACGCAGAAGACGGTCGTGGCATGGCTCGGCGTACTGACGCTCCAGGCGGTGTGCGCGATGTACGCCTTCCGGCTCGACAAGGAGCGCATGACGCATCTGATCTCGCTGCCCCTCCAGCAGATCCTCTACCGGCAGCTCATGTACGTGGTGCTGCTCCAGTCCTGGATCACGGCGCTCACCGGTGGCCGGCTGCGCTGGCAGAAGCTGCGCCGTACGGGCGCGGTGGAGGCACCGGGGTCGATCCCGACGCAGCGGCGGCGGGACGCGGACGTCGATCGGAGGCCGGTCGGATGAGTACGCGACCTCTCGACCCGTTCGGCCCGTCGACGGCGGGTGCGGGCGGTTCGGACAACCCGGATCCGGCGGGCGCGGGCGTGGCCGGCGCGGCGGAGTCCGTTCCGGACCCCGCACGGGCTGCCGCCCCCGCTCCCGCGCGTACCGGTGGCCGGGACCGCTACCTGGATCTGCTGCGGGCCGTCGCGCTGGTGCGGGTCGTGGTGTACCACGTCTTCGGCTGGGCGTGGCTGACCATCCTCTTCCCGTCCATGGGCGTGATGTTCGCGCTGGCCGGGTCGCTGATGGCCAGGTCGCTGTCGAAGCGCCCGCCGTGGAGCGTCATCCGCGGGCGGCTGCGCAGGCTGCTGCCGCCGATGTGGGCGTTCGCGGCGGTCGTCGTGCCGCTGATGTTCGTGATGGGCTGGCAGCCGGGCGCGGACGAGGGGGCTTGGGGGTGGGCCAAGGTGGCCAACTACCTCGTCCCGGTCGGGGCCCCGCCGTACCCGTGGGAGAGCGGTTCGCCGGGCGGTCTGCTGGACTCCACCTGGGCCGACCAGGCGGCGGGTCCGCTCTGGTACATCCGCGCGTACCTGTGGTTCGTGCTCGCCTCGCCGCTGCTGCTGTGGGCCTTCCGCAGGCTGCCCTGGGCGACGCTGGCGTTTCCGGTCGCGCTGACGGCGGTCATCGGCACGGGACTGGTGGAGATACCCGGCGAGGCGGGCCGGGCGCTGACCGACTTCGCGGTCTACGGCGCGTGCTGGGTGCTGGGTTTCGCGTACAACGACGGCCTGTTCGAGAAGGTCCCGCGCTATGTGACGGTCTCCGTGGCGTTCTTCACGATGGCCTTCGCCCTGTGGTGGGCCTCGGGCCACCTCACCGAGGAGGGCTGGAACCTGGACGAGATCCCGCTCGCCCAGGCGACCTGGTCCCTCGGCTTCTGCATGATCCTGCTCCAGTACAGCCCGTCCTGGAAGGAACTGCCGGGCCGGCTGGCGCGGTACGACTCCGTGATCACGCTCGCCAACAACCGGGCCGTGACGATCTATCTCTGGCACAACCTCCTGATCATGGCCACGGTCCCGATCGTCGACCAGCTCTGGAACATCCCGGGCATCGACGCCTTCTCCGCCCAACTGGACGCGGCCTACTCGACGTTGAGCCTGATCCTGGTCTTCCCGCTGCTGGCGCTGATGATCCTCGCGATGGGCTGGGTCGAGGACGTCGCGGCCAAGCGGAAACCACGCCTGTGGCCGAACGGCACGAAGCCCGCCGGGACCGGTGCCCGCCGGGGCGGGCCGGCACACGGCTGATCCCGCGCCCGCGTCGACCGGTCCGCCGCCGCCCGCCGCCGCCCGCCGCCCGGCAAAATCCGTTGCCGGGCGGCGGGCCGGTGCGTGAGGCTTCCGGCCATGTCCGACAACGCGACCGCGGGTGCGCGCGGGGTGGCCGATCCGTTCTCCGGCGGCCGGCTGACCGTGATCCCCCGCCGACCGGCCCGCCGCGAGCAGTTGCTCGTCCACCTCACGGAGACGCTCTTCGAGCGGGACCGCGCCTATACCGGGCGCGAGGTCGACGACGCGCTGCGCGCGGTGCACGACGACTGCGCGGCCCTGCGCCGCTACCTGGTCGTGGCGGGCCTGCTGGAACGCCCGCGCGACGGCAGCAGCTACCGACGGGCGCGGTAGCGCGTACGTCCGCCGCGAGGAGCGCGCCGGGCGCCCACGGCTGACGCGCCGCCGGCCCCGAGCGGGTGGCGGGCGTCAGTGGGCGGTGAGTTCGTCCAGCAGCCGGCGGCTCGCGGCGGTGAAAGGGTGGTCGGGGCCGAGCGCGTGGGCGCGGCGGGCGACGACATCCGTCATCAACTCGATCCCCGAGTCCGTCCGGCCGAGTGCCGACCGGGTGCGGGCGAGCAGTTGCTGGGCCGCGAGCGCGATGGGGTAGTCGGGGCCGAAGCGGTCGCGGTAGGCCGCGGTGACGTGCTGGATCTCCTCCTCGGCCGCCTCGTGCCGGCCCAGGACGTACAGCGCCCACGCGTGGTTGTGCCGGGCCCCCAGCGTGACCGTGTGGTCGGGGCCGAGGTGGCGCCGGCACTCGTCGGGCAGGGACAGCAGCGACCGGCCCTCCGCCGTGGCCAGTTCGGCGGCGGTCAGCATCGTCAGCAGGCTGGAACGGGAGCGCAGGGTCAGCGGGTGCTCGGGGCCCAGCGTCCGGTGGCGGGCCGCTGCCGTGGTGCGCAGGAGGGCGAGGGCCTCGTCCCGGCGGCCGAGGTTGACGAGGACGAGCTGGAGGCCGTGGCAGCTGTCCAGCGTGTCCGGGTCCTCCGGGCCGAACAGCCGTTCCTGGGTGGCGCGGATCCGGCTCAGCAGGCTCTCGGCCTCCGCGTACCTGCCGAGCCGGAAGAGGGCCCGGCCCTGCCTCGACCGGGCCGCCAGCACGAGACGGTGTTCCGCGCCGAGCCCGCTGCCGCCGAGGTCGGCCGCGGCGTGGGCCGTCTCCTCGGCGGAGGGGTAGTCGCCGGTGCGGTGCAGCGCGACGGCCAGCCGGGTCGCGACGGCCAGTACGCAGGCCGCCGCGGACGGCTCCGTGACCCGGCGCAGCAGGGCCAGGACATGGGGCGCGAGGAGGCGTAGCACGGGGTCGTACGGACCGGCGTCCGGCCGGGCCGGTACGGCCGCGTCGAGGAGCCGGGCCGCCGTCGCGTCCAGCGTGCCGCGGAGCGCGGGCGGCGTCGCGGCGGCCACGCTGTCGAGCAGGACGCCATGGCTCCGCACGCAGCGCACGCCGATGTCGACCCGTTCGGTGAGCGAGTGGTCGAGCAGCGCCCGCAGCGCCGTCTCGGCCCGGGCGCGCGGCAGTACGTCGCCGATCTCCGGGCGGCCCAGCAGCGACAGCGGCAGTGGCTCGGGGGCCAGCCGTGCCAGCAGCCGCAGCAGCACGGCCGCTTCGGGCAGGCCGTTGGTCTCGAAGGCGTCCAGGGTCAGTTGCCAGGTCCGGCCGACCAGCTGCCGGGGGTCCTCGTCGGCCAATGCGTCAGCTCCTTGATCGATGAGCGCGACCCGCTCGCCCTCGTCCAGCCGGCGCCCGTAGGCGTCCATGGTCCACGGGTCGATCACTTGGTGGGAGAGGAAGCCGCCCGCGAGCGTGAGTGCCAGCGGCAGTCGGCCCAGCCGGTCCGCGATCTCGGCCGCCTGGGCCGGTGTGCCGCTGTGCGGCGCCAGGTCGCACAGGACGCGCGCGGCGTCCTCCCGGGGCAGTACGCCGACGTGCTGCAACTCCGCGCCCGGCCACCAGCGCGCCGCCGATCTGCGGGTCGTGACCACGACCGTGCCGCGCGGGCTGCCGCGCAGCCAGCTGCCGTCGCGCAGGATCGCCGGGTCGTCGGCGTTGTCGAGCACCAGCAGCCAGGGCTCGGGGGAGTGGTCGAGGCGTTCCCAGACCAGGTCGGCGGCCGACCGGTAGCCGTTGCGGGCGGCCAGCAGTTCGCCGTCGCCGGCTCCCCGGTCGGCCGCCACCGCGAGCATGCCCGCGCGCAGGCTCGCCCGGTCGGAGGCGTTGACCCACAGGCCGACGCGGGCTCCCCCGGCGGTGGCGTACTCGAAGAACGCGGAGGCGACGGCCGTCTTGCCGCAGCCGCCCATGCCGTGCAGGACGTAGACCTCGTCACCCCGGCCCGGCGCGACGCTCTCCCGCAGGCGCGCCAGCACCTCGGCACGGTCGCGCAGGACGACCGGGGCGCGGCCGACGGCCGGGCGGCGGACGGAGTCGGGGGCCGCCGGGTGCCGATCGCGGTCGTCGAACCGCCCGTCGAAGCGCGCGCCGGAGCGGCTGTCGGCGCGGTCGGCGCTGTCGGGGTGCCCGCCGTCGGCGCGGTCGCCGGGCCGGTACCCGTAATGATGGTGCTCGGTGATGTGCTGGTCGCCGGACGCCTGGTAGACGCGGCCGTCGTTCGCGGCGCGGCCGTCCATCGCGCCGCCGTGGCCGTTCGTCGCGCCGCCGCCGTCGGTCGCGCCGCCTGTCGTCATCGCTCGGTGATGTGCTGGTCTCGTCCCGCCTGGTAGACCCGGGCCTGCCCGGAGGCCGTCGCGTGCTGGGTGACCGTCGGGGCGGCGCCGGCCGACGCCGGATCGATCGCGTCGAGCAGCCGGCGCAGTTCCTCCGCCGCCTCGGGGTGGGCGACGAGCAGCCGCCGCAGCCGGCCCTGCCACTGGGCGCGCAGCTCGTCCATGCTCTGCCGGTCGTCGGCGGCGTGCGCGGCCAGTACGTCCTCCCGGCTGACCTCCAGCTCCGCGGCGACGGAATCGGCCCGCTCGGGCTGGACGTGGCGCCAGAGCCGGGTGACACCCTCGCGGGCGCGCTCCCAGGCGTCGGTGACCATCAGCGTGACCAATGTGGCTCCCGCGCCCTGCGCGAGTGAACTGATTTCCGGATCCACAGCCCCAGCTCCCCCGTACTGTGTCGCCGTCCGTCACCTCTCCCGTGTACGCCTCTCGCGTGTATGTAGATCCGATAATGAGGCGAGTGGCGAGGTGGGCGGTACGATCTTTTCCTGATCAAATATTGATACACTCTTGAGCCCTGTGTGGCAAGGAGGCATTCTCCTGGCGCGACGCAGAGGGAGATTCCGTCATTCCGCGTCGGATTGCGGACTGTTTTGGACAGAGTTGGTCGACGAGCAGGGGTCCGGCGGGCGTCGAATGATAAGGTGCCGTCGAACAATATTCGGCGACAGGAGACGCTATGGCCAGGCCATGGGAAGCTGATCCGGCGACGGGATTCAAGAAGCGGTTGGGAAAATCTCCACAGGAATTAGGCCACACGACCGACACCCCCGACTGCCCCGACATCTGGGAGCTGGAGAACGGGGACGTGGCGGTGATCGGCCGGGATCTCACCGATTCCCTCGGCAGGAACCTGCCCGCGGGCGTCTCGATCGGCCTCGACGAGCGGCTCGTGGTCATTCCCAGGAACATGCTGATCGCGGCGAAGCCGGACATCCCCGGTGTTTGATTCCTTCGCCCAAGGCGTATCTAACCGACTCGACCGGCCGAGCTACCATGAGGACTTCTACCGGATCTTCCGGAGCGGAATCCGGTACCTGAACAAACTGGAACGCGGCCAGCAATTCAAGGAACGCGGATTCCCGAGCTGGGAGGCGTTCGCCGCCGGGGAATGGGAAAACGCGCTCTCGCTCATCGAGGAGAAGCGCGAGATCTATACCCGGCAATTGGCGGAGGTGGCGGACCTCGGAATCACGCAGCGCCGCCTTCGGGTGGTGGAATTCCCGGTGACCCCCTATGTGCAATGGGAATTCCATGTGCTCCGGCTGCGCCAGGAGCTGGGTGATCCCGTCCGGGTGATGGACGCCCGGCGGATCGCGGACATCGAGCGGACCGGACCCGTACCCGAAGTGGTGATCCTCGGGGACCGGGCCATGTACGAGGTGGTGTACGACGACGACGGGAACGCGGACGGGGCGCGCCGGTACACCGACCCGGCGCTGATCGCGGAGACCTCGGCCGGATTCGACACCCTCTACGGCAGGGCCGAACCCTTCCAGGAGTTCTTCGAGCGGGAGATCCTGCCGCTCGGGGCGCCGGTCGTCAGCGGTTCCTCCGTCTGATCGCGGTTCCTCCGTCCGATCTCCCGCACGTCACCGATTTCGGCCTTCTGACATCGATGTCAGAAGGCCGTACGGCGTACCCGGGGCCGTGTCCGGGCCGCGCCGGGGCCGGCGGCGCCGGCGCGGCCCGCTCACAGCACGCGGCGCGAGCGGGTGAGAGCAAGGTTGCCTTCCGGTCACCTCGTGAGGCACGGCGGTGAAACGCGACGTACCTACGGTCGGGACCACCAACCGATCCCCGTCCGGGAGGCGTGATGACTGCCCCGACCACCACCACCGCCACGGCAGCACGTAAAGGGGGCCGCTGGATCGAGCGGTGGGACCCGGAGGACGAGACCTTCTGGCGCGACACCGGCGAGCGGATCGCACGGCGCAACCTGTTCTTCTCCGTACTCTCCGAACACATCGGGTTCTCCATCTGGACCCTGTGGTCGGTCATGGTCCTGTTCATGGGCCCCGAGTACGGCATCGACCCGGCCGGGAAGTTCTTCCTGATCGGCATGGCCACCCTGGTCGGCTCTATCGCCCGCGTGCCGTACACCTTCGCCGTGGCGCGCTTCGGCGGGCGGAACTGGACGGTGATCAGCGCGCTGCTGCTGCTCGTGCCGACCGCAGCCGCCTTCGCCGTGATGGAGCCGGGGACCTCGTACACCACCTTCATGGTCGTCTCGGCGCTCACCGGGGTCGGCGGCGGCAACTTCGCCTCCTCCATGACCAACATCAACTCCTTCTTCCCGCTGCGGAAGAAGGGCTGGGCCCTCGGGCTGAACGCCGGCGGCGGGAACATCGGGGTACCCGTCGTGCAGCTGATCGGGCTGCTGGTGATCGGCACCGCGGGCGCCGCGCACCCGCGGATCGTGCTCGGCGTGTACATCCCGCTGATCATCGCCGCGGCCGTGTGCGCGGCCCTGTTCATGGACAACCTGGCGCCGGTGAAGAACGACACGGGTGCGGCGGCCGAGGCCGTGCGCGACCGGCACACCTGGATCATGGCCGTCCTCTATATAGGGACGTTCGGTTCGTTCATCGGGTACAGCTTCGCCTTCGGCCTGGTCCTCCAGACCCAGTTCGGCCGCACCCCCCTGCAGGCGGCGTCCCTGACGTTCATCGGACCGCTGCTCGGTTCGCTCGTCCGGCCGGTCGGGGGCAAGCTCGCCGACCAGTACGGCGGGGCGCGGATCACGCTGTGGAACTTCGCCGCCATGGCCGTCGCCACCGCCGTCGTGATCTACGCCTCCCTGATCGAGTCGATGGGCGTCTTCCTCGTCGGGTTCGTCGCGCTGTTCCTGCTCACCGGTCTCGGCAACGGCTCCACCTACAAGATGATCCCCGGCATCTTCCAGGCGAAGGCGCTGCGGAAGGGGATGGCGGGCGAGGCAGCGGCCGCGTACGGGCGCCGGCTGTCCGGGGCGTCCATGGGGCTCATCGGGGCCGTCGGCGCGCTCGGCGGGCTCGCCATCAACCTCGCCTTCCGGCAGTCCTTCCAGAGCGCGGGCACCGGGACCGCGGCCTTCGTCGTCTTCCTGGCGTTCTACGCCGTCTGTTTCACCCTGACGTGGGCGGTATACCTTCGCCGCACGGCGCGGGAGGCGACACGGGAGGACGCCGTGACGGAGCAGTCGGAGGCCCGGCTCAGCTACGCCGAGGTGTGAGCCGGCGGGAGCGGGGTGGAGCAGGTGGGATGCCGGGAGCACCGTTCGCCGCTCCTGCCCCCGCCCCGCCGCCCCGACGCGGCCCGACGTGGTGATGCGGTAGTGGTGTACGTATACGTAACGGCCGGGAAATGACAGCGAACCGAGTCCGTCATCTGTTGTTGACAGGCTCGGTCGTCACGTCCGTTGTCACCAGAAATGGGCACCGGAAACGGTCAACGGAAACGGTCACGGGGAAGTCATCACGGGAACGTCGTCACGGGTAACGGGAAGCCGGCAGACGTAGCGACAGGGAGGAGCGGGCATGGACGACCAGCGAACCGGCCCCGGGCAACCCGGCGCCGAGCGAACCGGCGCCGAGCGGCACGGTGCCGAGCGGCACGGCTCGCCACCGCACGGCCCCCTCGCCGGTTTCACGATCGGGGTCACCGCCGCCCGGCGGGCCGACGAGCTCGGCGCGCTGCTCCAGCGGCGCGGCGGCTCCGTCGTCCACGCGCCCGCGCTGCGCATCGTGCAGCTCGCGGACGACACGGAGCTGCTCACCGCCACCAAGGAGCTGATCGACCACGTCCCCGACGTGGTCGTGGCGACCACGGCGATCGGCTTCCGCGGCTGGGTCGAGGCCGCCGACGGCTGGGGCCACGGCGAGGCCCTCCTGTCCACCCTGCGCGGTGTCGAGCTGCTGGCCCGCGGCCCCAAGGTCAAGGGCGCCATCCGCGCCGCCGGGCTCACGGAGTCCTGGTCACCGTCCTCCGAGTCGATGGCCGAGGTGCTCGACCGGCTGCTGGCGCAGGGCGTCGAGGGCCGCCGGGTCGCGCTGCAGCTGCACGGCGAACCCCTGCCCGGCTTCGTCGAGGCACTGGAGGAAGGGGGCGCCGACGTGGTCGTCGTGCCCGTCTACCGGTGGATGCCCCCGGAGGACCTCGCTCCCGTCGACCGGCTCATCGACGCGACCGTCGCACGCACCGTGGACGCCGTCACCTTCACCAGCGCGCCCGCCGCCGCCTCGCTGCTCTCCCGGGCCGAGGAGCGCGGACAGCTGCCGGACCTGCTCGCCGCCCTGCACCACGACGTACTGGCCGCCTGCGTCGGGCCGGTCACCGCGCTGCCGCTCCAGGCGCACGGCATCGACACGCTCCAGCCGGAGCGCTTCCGCCTCGGGCCGCTCGTCCAGGTGCTGTGCGCGGAGCTGCCGGCCCGTGCCCGTACGCTCCCGGTGGCCGGGCACCGGGTGGAGATCCGCGGCCATGCCGTCCTGGTCGACGGCGACCTGCGGCCCGTGCCGCCCGCCGGGATGGCGCTGCTGCACGCGCTGAGCAGGCGCCCCGGGTGGGTGGTGTCGCGGGCGGAGCTGTTGCGGGTACTGCCGGGCGCCGGCCGTGACGAGCACGCGGTGGAGACGGCGATGGCCCGGCTGCGGACCGCGCTGGGGGCGCCCAAGCTGATCCACACGGTGGTCAAGCGCGGCTACCGGCTCGCCCTGGACCCGTCGGCGGACTCCAAGTACGCGGACGTGTGAGCACACGACTCCGCGAGCCGTACCCGCGTTCGCCGCGGTGGTGTGAGCCGTACCCGCGTCAGCGGTCCACCCGGTGTCCGCGGCCCTGGCCGACCGAGGGGGTTACGTCCACGCCGCCGGACGGGCACGCTGGGAGGACCGACAAGCGCGGCACCCACCGGCGACCAGGGTGGTGGCAGGGACATGACGACGGGTACGGGCTCGTACGTATGGCGGTTCGACTCCGGGCGCGTCTGCCTGGATCTCCTGGCGACCGGCGAACCGGTCGCGGGAAGACAGGAGCGGATCGACGGCGCCGTACCGCTGGCCCAGTGGCTCGTCGGTGCCGGGCTGGTACCGGAAGGGACGCCGCTCACGGCCGTCGACGCCCGCTGGGTGCGGGCCTTCGCCGAGCTGAGGGGCCGTCTCGGGGAACTCGTGCGCGCCGAGTTGCGCGCCGAGCTCGACGGCCGGCCGTCGAGAGCCGCCACCGCCGCCCTGGCCAGGGTCAACGCGCTGGCCGCCGGGGCGCCGCCGGCGCTCCGGGCCGTACGGAGGGCGGACGGCACGCTCGTACGGGCGCTCGACGCCGAGCCCGAGTGCGCCGCGCTCCTGGCGGTCGTGGCGCGGGACGCCGTGGAACTGCTCACCGATCCGGCCGCGCGGGCGCGGCTGCGGCAGTGCGAGGGTGACAGCTGCCGCCGGGTCTACCTGGACACCTCCCGCGGGCGGCGCCGCCGTTGGTGCTCCAGTGAGGTGTGCGGCAACCGCGAGCGGGTGGCCAGACATCGACGTCGCGCGGCCCTCACGCGTGCCTGACGGGCAAGTTGGGTAGTCCGTTCCGTATGCGGGCACGCGCCATGGGCGCCCGTACATCTCGGCGAATCGGTGCGAATCGCCGTTATTCCCAGAGCTTTGGTGCGAGGAGGACAGTAGGTACCCCTGAGCGGGGCGGCCGAACCCTCTCTTTATGTAAGGCCGTTGAGCGATTTTCAGCCAAGTCTGCACGGTTTCTACGCGGCTACCGGACAGTATCTCCATGGAGTCTGCATTGATCTGACACAGGTTCCGGATCGGGGCGGACCAGCCCATGCCGCCCTCCCGGGCCCCGTAAAAGATCTTGAAACTTTTTCCCGGCTCGTTGAGTGGCCTCCGGCGCACGTCCGTAGTGATGAGGGAGAAGCAGCCAACAAGGTGTCGACCGGGAGGTTCAGGTGCGCAAGGATGCGGCCGTGGCCGATGACCGACCTCGCCGGGCCCGACACCGGAACGAGGCACAGCGCACCAACATCCCCGTCGCCGACGAGGAGTTGATGCGCGCCCTCTACCGGGAACACGCCGGACCTCTGCTCGCCTATGTCCTTCGCCTCGTCGCGGGTGACCGCCAACGTGCCGAGGACGTCGTGCAGGAGACGCTCATCCGTGCCTGGAAGAACGCCGGTCAGCTCAACCGTGCGACCGGCTCTGTCCGACCCTGGCTGGTGACGGTCGCCCGGCGCATCGTCATCGACGGTCACCGAAGCCGGCAGGCCCGGCCGCAGGAGGTTGACCCGTCGCCGCTGGAGGTCATGCCCGCGGAGGACGAGATCGACAAGGCGTTGTGGCTGATGACGCTCTCTGATGCACTGGATGATTTGACCCCTGCCCACAGGGAAGTGCTCGTAGAGACGTACTTCAAGGGACGTACGGTGAACGAAGCGGCCGAGAAGCTCGGCATACCCAGCGGAACCGTACGATCACGCGTGTTCTATGCGTTGCGTTCGATGAAGCTCGCGCTGGAGGAGAGGGGGATCTCGGCATGACCACACACGAGCGGAATTACGGACTGGGCGACGACAGTACGGTGCATGAGGCCGTCGGTGCGTACGTTCTCGGAATTCTCGACGAGGCCGAGGCCACCGCCTTCGAGGCGCATCTGGCCGGCTGCCACGTGTGTGCTGTCCATCTGGAGGAGTTCTCGGGGATGGAGCCGATGCTGGCTCTCCTCGCCGACAACCCCGACCCCTTCGGCTCGCTCGCGCCGCCGGGATCACCCCTCTCGCCCGGGTCGACCGCGCCGATGGCGTCCGTCACCCCGCTGCGCCAGGTGCCGACGCCCGCCGTGTCCGTACAGCCGGGCCCGCAGATGTTCGACCGGCTGGTCGACGAGGTCGCCGTGAAGCGCGCCAAGCGCAAGCGGCGCGGGTTCTACCTCGTCGCGGCCGCGGCGGCGCTGATCATCGGAGGCCCCGTCGCCACCGTGGTCGCCACGACCGGCTCCGACAGCGGGTCGAGCAACCTGGCGTCGCCGCGCACGGTGGATCCGGCCGCCGAGCTGAAGGCCATGGAGGACAAGGTCTCGGCGACCGACCCGTCGACCAACGTCAGCGGGACCGTCGGCATGGAGGAGAAGGCGTGGGGCACGTTCACGGCCCTGGAGCTGAGCAATGTCACGGGACCGCAGAAATGCAGCCTGATCGCCGTCTCCAGCAGTGGTGAAGAGGAGGTCGTCACCACGTGGTCGGTGCCCAAGTGGGGGTACGGCATCCCCGGCAGCACGCACGAGGAGGGCAAGAAGCCCCTCTACGTCCAGGGCGGCACGGCCATGAGCAAGGCGGACATCGATCACTTCGAGGTGCGCGCGTTCGACGGCAAGCGGCTGGTGGAGATCGACGCCTGAGCGTGACGCCTGACAGACCCGCCCCCTTCGCGTACGGTTGACGGCTGCCCGACGCACGTCATGAAGGGGGCCTCGGTGGCCGCGCAGGATGCCGCTGTTGATTCCGCTGGACCCGTAGCACCCGCAGGACCGGCCGTCGGTCGCGCGTGCGACTCCGGACGCGATCCGCGTCCCGATTCCGGCCACGACCCGCGTCCCGACCCCGGCGTTGCCCCCGGTCGTGACGCCGCTCGTGATGCCGCCGGCGATTCCGGTCGCGTTCGCGATCGTGACCCCGTGCGCGCGACGGAGCCCGACGGCGCCGTGCGCGTGACGGAGCCCGACGGCGCCGTGCGCGTGACGGAGCCCGACGGCGCCGTGCGCGTGACGGGGGCGGAACCCCTGCGTGTGACGGGGGCCGAACCCGTGCGCCTCACGCCGCACGAATCGGTCCGCGAGCGCGAGATCGAGGTCGAGCAGCTCCATCTGGACCAGGTGTACCGCCGCCTCGAGGAGAAGATCGACGAGGCGGAGTTCCTGATGCACGACGCCGCCCAGCGGGGCCAGGTCGGCACGCCCGGCGCCCTCGCCGAGCGGGACGCCCAGGTCTTCCGGGCCGGAATCCACCTCAACCGGCTGAACAACGAGTTCGAGGACTTCCTCTTCGGGCGGATCGACCTGCTGCTCGGCAAGGACGGCGAGAAGGGCCCGGACGGGGCGTACACCTCGGTCGAACCCGCGGACGACGCCATCCGGGCCGACAACACCGCCGACATCGCCGAGAGCCTGCACATCGGCCGCATCGGCGTCCTGGACTCCGACTACGCGCCGCTGGTCATCGACTGGCGCGCCCCCGCCGCCGCGCCCTTCTACCGCTCCACCCCGGTCGATCCGGGGCGGGTCGTACGCCGCCGGGTCATCCGCTCCAAGGGCCGCCGGGTCCTCGGGGTCGAGGACGACCTGCTGCGCCCCGAGCTGACCGCGGCACTGGACGGCGCCCCGCTGGCCGTCATCGGCGACGGCGCGCTGATGGCCGCGCTCGGCCAGGCGCGCGGCCACACCATGCGGGACATCGTCTCCTCCATCCAGGCGGAGCAGGACCTGGTGATCCGGGCGCCGGCCGCCTCCGTCACCGAGGTGTCGGGCGGCCCCGGCACGGGCAAGACGGCGGTCGCGCTGCACCGTGCCGCGTACCTGCTCTACCAGGACCGGCGGCGTTACGCGGGCGGCATCCTGATCGTCTCGCCGACGCCGCTCCTCGTGGCGTACACCGAGGGCGTGCTGCCCTCGCTGGGCGAGGAGGGACAGGTCGCGATCCGGGCGATCGGGTCGCTGGTGGACGGCGCGGACGCCACGGTGTACGACGAACCGGCCGTGGCCCGCGTCAAGGGCTCCGCGCGGATGTCGAAGGTGCTGCGCAAGGCCGCCAGGGGAGCGCTGGAGCAGGCCGCGGGGGCCCCGGCCGGTACGGGGGCGACGCGGGGGGCGAGGAAGCGGCCCGCCGCCCCGGCCGGACAGCTCACCGGGCAGCTCGCCTTCGGGGACGACGTACCCGCGGACCAGGGACCAGGCTCGGGCATGGGCATGGGCATGGGCATGGGCATGGGCATGGGCGTGGGCGTGGGTGCGGGCTCCGGTGCCGACGGTGACGTGCCCGTCGGGGCGGTACGGACCGATCGCCTGCGGGTGGTCGCGTTCGGCCGCCGGCTGGAGCTGGAGGCCGACGAACTGGACCGGATCCGCCGGACCGCGCTCGGCGGCACCGCGCCCATCAACCTGCTCAGGCCACGGGCGCGAAGACTGCTGCTGGACGCCCTCTGGGCGCGGTCGGGAGCCGCCGCGCGCGCCGACTCGTACACGGCGACGGGCGACGCCGAACTCGCCGCCGAACTGCGCTCGGGCTTCGACGACGACGTGACCTCGGAGGATGCCTTCCAGGAGTTCCTGGACGCCTGGTGGCCCGAACTGACCCCGCGCGGGGTGCTCGCGGCGATGGCCGACGAGCGGCGGCTGGCCCGCTGGTCCCGGCGGGTCCTCAACCAGGGCGAGACCCGCAGGCTCGCCCGGTCCCTCAAACGGCTGGGCGCCGACGGCTCCGGCCCGCTGTCCGTGCACGACGTGGCGCTCCTGGACGAGTTGGAGACCGTGCTCGGCGCGCCGCCCAGGCCCAGGAAGCGCCGGGAGGCGGATCCGCTGGACCAGCTGACCGGGCTGGAGGAGCTGATGCCGCGGCGCGAGGAGACCCAGCGCGAGCGCGCGGAGCGGCTGGCGGCGGAGCGTACGGAGTACGCGCACGTCATCGTGGACGAGGCCCAGGACCTGACGCCCATGCAGTGGCGGATGGTCGGCCGCCGGGGCCGGCACGCCACCTGGACGGTCGTCGGGGACCCGGCGCAGTCCTCCTGGTCGGACCCGGACGAGGCGGCCCACGCGCGCGACGAGGCGCTCGGCACCCGCCCGCGCCGCCGCTTCACGCTGACCGTGAACTACCGCAACCCGGCCGAGGTCGCCGAACTGGCCGCGCGGGTCCTGGCGCTGGCGATGCCGGGGGCTCGGTCCCCGAAGGCGGTGCGTTCCACGGGGGTACGGCCGGTCTTCCGCGTCGTGGAAGGCGGCGGCCGGGGCGGCGAAGGCGCACGCGGGACCGCCGGGAGCCGTGGGCCCGACGGCGGGCGCGGGACCGAAGGCGGGCGCGGAGCGGACGGCGGCCGGTCGGCCGGAACCGGGCGCGGCCGGGCCCGTGGGCGCCGGTCCGGCCAGGGCCCGGCCGGCGGTCCGGCGGAGAGCCCGGCCGAGGGACTGGCCGAGGCGGTGCGCGCCGAGGCCGGGCGGCTGCTGGAGCAGGTGGACGGCACCGTCGGCGTCGTCGTGGCGATGAACCGGCGCGCACAGGCGGCCCGCTGGCTGTCCGGCCTCGGTGACCGGGTGGTGGCGCTCGGCAGCCTCGAGGCCAAGGGGCTGGAGTACGACGCGACGGTCGTGGTGTCCCCGGCCGAGATCGCCGACGAGTCCCCGGCCGGGCTGCGGGTGCTGTACGTGGCCCTCACCCGGGCGACGCAGGCGCTCACGGTCATCGCGGCGGACCGGGACGAGCCCGACGCGCACGGCGTACCGGACCTGCTCCGCGATTGACCCGCTCGTGCCACGGTGATTGACCGCAAGTCAACCCGTGGTGGGGGAATCGCTTACCGGAGTGGTTTGTTAGCCTGGGTGTGGCACCGGCCCGATCCAAGCCCCCGGGCCCAACCATCGTCGCTCAGAGCGACCACTTGCCGCGAGGCGAGCATGGCGGGTCGGTGTCGCCATCGTGAAGCGAGCGGGTCCTCATCCCTCACGGATGAGGACCCGCTCGTTTGTGCCGGGGCGGGCGGTTGCTCGTGTCGCGGGCGGCGCCGCTCCCCCCGATTTCGCCACCCCGGCATCTCATATGATGGAAAACACTTTCCCGAGGCCCTGGCCTTTACCTGCTACCCGCCGGTAGGTGCGACCATCGGTAGGCGCCGCCGGGCGTCGACCGGGCGGGGCGGCAATAAGGCTTGAGGAAAGTAGAGGAACACGGTCATGGCAACGGCGCCCAGCGTCTCGTACTCGATGACGGTCAGGCTGGAGGTGCCCGCGAGCGGTACCGCGGTCTCGCAGCTGACCACGGCCGTGGAGTCCTCCGGCGGCTCCGTCACCGGCCTCGACGTGACCGCCTCCGGCCACGAGAAACTCCGGATCGACGTCACGATCGCCGCGAGTTCGACCGCCCACGCGGACGAGATCGTGGAGCGGCTGCGCGGTATCGAGGGCGTCATCCTCGGCAAGGTCTCCGACCGTACGTTCCTGATGCACCTCGGCGGCAAGATCGAGATGCAGTCCAAACATCCCATCCGCAACCGTGACGACCTCTCGATGGTCTACACGCCGGGTGTCGCCCGCGTCTGCACGGCGATCGCGCAGAACCCCGAGGACGCCCGCCGCCTGACCATCAAGCGCAACTCGGTCGCGGTCGTCACGGACGGTTCCGCCGTGCTGGGCCTGGGGAACATCGGCCCCAAGGCGGCTCTGCCCGTCATGGAGGGCAAGGCGGCCCTGTTCAAGCGTTTCGCGGGCATCGACGCCTGGCCGCTCTGCCTGGACACCCAGGACACGGACGCCATCGTCGAGATCGTCAAGGCCATCGCGCCGGGCTTCGCGGGCATCAACCTGGAGGACATCTCCGCGCCCCGCTGCTTCGAGATCGAGGCCCGCCTGCGGGAGGCCCTGGACATCCCGGTCTTCCACGACGACCAGCATGGCACGGCGATCGTGGTGCTCGCCGCCCTGACCAACGCGCTGCGCGTGGTGGGCAAGGCCACCGAGGACGTACGGGTCGTCATGTCCGGCGCGGGCGCCGCCGGTACGGCCATTCTCAAGCTGCTCATCGCCGCGGGCGTCAAGCACGCCGTCGTCGCCGACATCCACGGAGTGGTGCACGCGGGCCGCGCGGACCTGGTCGACGCCGCCCCGGAGTCCGCGCTGCGCTGGATCGCCGACAACACCAACCCCGAGGGCATCACCGGCACCCTGAAGGAGGCCGTGGTCGGCGCGGACGTCTTCATCGGCGTCTCGGCCCCGAACGTGCTGGACGGCGACGACGTCGCCGCGATGGCGGACGGCGCGATCGTGTTCGCGCTCGCGAACCCGGACCCGGAGGTGGACCCGGCCGTCGCGCGCGAGACGGCCGCCGTCGTGGCCACCGGCCGCTCCGACTTCCCCAACCAGATCAACAACGTGCTGGTCTTCCCCGGCGTCTTCCGCGGCCTGCTGGACGCCCAGTCCCGGACGGTCAACACGGAGATGATGCTGGCCGCGGCCGCCGCCCTCGCGGACGTCGTCACGGAGGACGAGCTGAACCCGAACTACATCGTTCCCTCGGTCTTCAACGACAAGGTCGCGGGCGCGGTGGCGGGCGCGGTGCGGGACGCCGCCAAGGCGGCCGGCGCGACGGTCGCGGACGCCGGCACGCACGGCTGACGTCGCCCTGCGGCGCCTGCCCACGGGTCGCGAGGCCGGTCCTGGGCCGGGTTGGCGGCCACGGGCCACGAGGCCGGTCACGGGAGTGGGGACGGCGCAGTGTGGTGAGTCCCACTCCCGGCCCCGGTGTGAGTGTGTTCCGCCACAATGCTCGGCCACCTGCGAGGCGGGAGTGTGGTGTGGGCGGGGGCGGGCAGGTGTCGCGTGTGTGACACGTCCGCGGGGCGCGCGGGCCGGTCCAGGTGATCGACGGTGCGCGACGCGGTGTGTTCACACCGTGCCCCGGCCCGCCCGGCCGGGGCCACGGCGTCCCGCCGGCGTGCCGTACGCGGCTTTTATGCCCGGCGCGTCGCGATTCGCGGGGCCCCGCGACCCCCTTTAGGGTGGCGGGAACCAAGAGCCCCCGCCGGTCCGGCGAGGTTTTCAGGGCCTCCGAAGGGGTTCAGGGCTCGGGACCCCGGGCTCCGAGGAGTCCCACCGGGGCGACGGAACGTCACGACGACGAGGCGGTGGCGCTTTTCGTGTGACTCCGGAGGGTGCCGGATTGGCTTTCCCGCCGCTGGTGGGGGCAGGATGCGTATTCGGGCGCGAGGGTCTGTCAGCAGACCCGGGTCCGGGGACTGTCCGAGGGCCCTGGCAGCATCGGCTTCGATCTCACGCCTCACAGGCAAGAAGAACACGGGAGTAACAACATGAACCGCAGTGAGCTGGTGGCCGCCCTGGCCGACCGTGCCGAGGTGACCCGCAAGGACGCCGACGCCGTGCTGGCCGCGCTCGCCGAGACCGTCGGCGAGGTCGTCGCGAAGGGCGACGAGAAGGTCACCATCCCCGGCTTCCTGACCTTCGAGCGCACCCACCGTGCCGCTCGCACCGCTCGTAACCCGCAGACCGGCGACCCCATCCAGATCCCGGCCGGCTACAGCGTGAAGGTCTCCGCGGGCTCCAAGCTCAAGGAAGCTGCCAAGGGCAAGTAAGACACCACGTACAGGGGCGGCCACCCGGATCGGGTGGCCGCCCTTGGTGCGTGCCGGTGTCGGTGTGTCCGTCGAGCCCGTCGCGCCCGTCGTGTCTGTCACGCCCGTCGCGCCCGGGGGCGCAGCCACGTACACCGCGTCACCCGCACGTACGCGTACACGTACGCCGTGGGGCTCCGGCGCGCGCCGGAGCCCCACGGCGTACCGGTCACAGCGGTGTGCCGCCCGGCAGCTCGACCTTCGCGCCCAGCTCCACGAGCTTCTCCATGAAGTTCTCGTAGCCGCGGTTGATCAGGTCGATGCCGTGCACCCGGGAGGTGCCCTGCGCCGCCAGCGCCGCGATCAGGTACGAGAAACCGCCCCGCAGGTCGGGGATGACCAGATCGGAGCCCTGGAGGCGGGTGGGGCCCGAGACCACCGCCGAGTGCAGGAAGTTGCGCTGTCCGAAGCGGCAGTCGGAGCCGCCGAGGCACTCCCGGTAGAGCTGGATGTGCGCGCCCATCTGGTTGAGCGCGGACGTGAAGCCGAGCCTCGACTCGTACACCGTCTCGTGCACGATGGACAGGCCGGACGCCTGAGTCAGGGCCACCACCAGCGGCTGCTGCCAGTCGGTCTGGAAGCCGGGGTGCACGTCCGTCTCCAGCGCGATGGCGTTGAGCGAGCCGCCCGGGTGCCAGAAGCGGATGCCCTCGTCGTCGATCTCGAAGGCGCCGCCGACCTTGCGGTAGGTGTTGAGGAACGTCATCATCGAGCGCTGCTGCGCGCCGCGCACGTAGATGTTGCCCTCGGTGGCCAGCGCGGCCGACGCCCAGGACGCCGCCTCCAGCCGGTCCGGCAGGGCCCGGTGCGTGTAGCCGTCGAGCCGGTCGACACCGGTGATCCGGATGGTCCGGTCGGTGTCCATGGAGATGATCGCGCCCATCTTCTGGAGCACGCAGATCAGGTCCTCGATCTCCGGCTCCACCGCCGCGTTCGACAACTCGGTGACACCGTCGGCCAGCACGGCCGTCAGCAGCACCTGTTCCGTCGAGCCGACGGACGGGTACGGCAGCCGGATCTTGGTGCCCCGCAGCCCGCGCGGGGCTTCCAGGTACTGGCCGTCCGCCCGCTTCTCGATCGTCGCGCCGAACTGCCGCAACACGTCGAAGTGGAAGTCGATCGGCCGGCCGCCGATGTCGCAGCCGCCGAGGCCGGGGATGAAGGCGTGGCCGAGCCGGTGCAGCAGCGGACCGCAGAAGAGGATCGGAATGCGCGACGAGCCCGCGTGCGCGTCGATGTCGGCGACGTTGGCGCTCTCGACGTGCGTCGGGTCGAGGACCAGCTCGCCCGGCTCGTCACCGGGGCGTACGGTCACGCCGTGCAGCTGGAGCAGTCCCCGGACGACCCGTACGTCACGGATGTCGGGCACGTTGCGCAGCCGGCTGGGGCCGCTGCCGAGGAGCGCGGCGACCATGGCCTTCGGCACCAGGTTCTTCGCACCGCGGACGCGGATCTCGCCCTCCAGCGGGGTTCCGCCGTGGACAAGCATTACATCGTCTGTGCCGGTCATGAATCTCGCGTTCCGGAGTGGGCGGGCAGGTGGCCAAGGAAAAGGGTAAGGGGCCCGGGCCCCTGTCCCGTAGGGCCCGGGAGGGGTGGAACGGTGACGGTTCTCGCATGGCGGCGCAGCGTTCCCGAGCGGTCGCTCACAGTGACGCGTCCGGCGGGCGGGGGTCCGGCGCGGCCGTCGTCGCGGGGCCGCGCTGAGCTGCGTTCCCGTCGAGTGTGGCGGGCGTGTCCCGCGGCGGACGAATATGCGGGATCATGTCTCGCATGACCGAGGTGTCCTCGCTCACAGGGCGGCTGCTCGTCGCGACCCCCGCTCTCGCCGACCCCAATTTCGCGCGCGCGGTGGTCCTTCTGCTCGATCACGACGGCGAGGGGTCGCTCGGCGTGGTCCTGAACCGGCCCACCCCGGTGGACGTCGGCGAGATCCTGGCGCCCTGGGGGGAGTTGGCCGGGGAGCCCGGGGTGGTCTTCCAGGGCGGCCCGGTCTCGCTGGACTCCGCGCTCGGCCTCGCCGTCATCCCGGGCGGTGACGGACCGCTCGGCTGGCGCCGGGTGCACGGCGCGATCGGCCTGGTCGACCTGGACACCCCGCCGGAACTGATCGCGCGGGCCCTGGGCTCGCTGCGGATCTTCGCCGGGTACGCGGGCTGGGGCCCCGGGCAGCTGGAGTCCGAGCTGCGTGAAGGCGCGTGGTACGTGGTCGAGTCGGAACCGGGTGACGTGTCGTCGCCGCGGCCGGAGGGGCTGTGGCGGGCGGTGCTGCGCAGGCAGCGCGGAAAACTGGCCATGGTGGCCACATACCCGGACGATCCGTCGCTCAACTGACCGGCCGGCGCGCGGGATCCCCGTGGCCGCGGGGCGTGTCGGGGCGGGACCTCGGGCGAAGCGGCTCCGGGGCACGGGTCCCGGAGCCGCGGGGACGGGCCGGGCGTAGGTACCCTTGGCAGCTATGAGCACTCTTGAGCCCGAGCGCGGGGCAGGTACGGGCACCCTCGTGGAGCCGACACCGGAGGTGTCGCACGGCGACGGCGACCACGAGCGCTTCGCCCACTACGTCCAGAAGGACAAGATCATGGCGAGTGCCCTCGACGGCACTCCCGTGGTGGCACTGTGCGGGAAGGTCTGGGTACCGGGGCGCGACCCCAAGAAGTACCCGGTCTGCCCGATGTGCAAGGAGATCTACGAGTCCATGGGCCCCGGTGGGGACAAGGACAAGGGCGGCAAGGACAAGAAGTGACGCCGCGTCGCTTGTGACGGTGCCGCGTCGCTTGTGGCGGTCCGGCGGGCTCGGCGGCCGTCGCCGACGGGGTGGATGCCGCGGTTGTCGCGTATGCGTGTGGTGGACGGCCCCTCGGGGCGCGCGGAATCCCGTGCGCCCCGAGGGGCCGTCTGTCATGTGCGGTGACCGGTCCCGCGGTCACGGATTGGTCGAGACCACTTGTCGGCAGGCTCCGGCCGCGCTTAACCTCCTGCGAGTTGTGCAGCACGGAACGCCCGTTGCGTATCGCGCAACGCCGACTCGTAGGGATCAGGATGAAGCTTCGGCCCAAGCTCTCTGCCCGTCTCGGCGGCCCGGCGGCGGCCCTGTTGCTGCTCGCGGGCCTCACTGCCACCGCCTGTGCGCCCCGGACCTCCGACACCAGCGCGACGAAGGACGACAAGAGCGGGACGCTGCGCGTCTGGCTCTTCCAGGAGGTCGGCAACGGCCCCAAGGAACAGGTCGTCGACGCCGCGGTCGCGGCCTTCCGCGAGAAGCACGCGGGGACGGACGTCGACATCGAGTACATCCCCGTGGAGACCCGCGCCCAGCGGGTGAAGGCCGCCTTCAACGACCCCGGGAGCGCCCCGGACCTGATCGAGTACGGCAACACCGACACCGCCGGCTACGTACGGGACGGCGGACTCGCCGACGTCACCGCCGAGTTCGACGCCTGGAGCGAGACGAAGGACACCGACGCGACCGCCCGGCAGTCCGTCACGGTGGACGGCAAGGTCTACGGGGCGCCGCTCTTCGTCGGTGTCCGGGCGCTGTACTACCGGACGGACGTCTTCCGGGAACTCGGCATCAAGGCCCCCAGGAGTCAGGCCGAGCTGATCGCCGCGGCGAAGAAGATCCACCGGGCGAAGCCCGGGCTGTACGGGCTCGCGGTCGGTGGCGCCTACACCTATGGCGCGTTGCCCTTCGTCTGGGCGCACGGCGGTGATCTCGCCGAGCGCGACGGAGGCACGTACCGGGCCGCCGTCGACAGTCCGGCCGCCCGCAAGGGCATCGAGGCGTACGCGTCGCTCTTCGGCGACGACAACTGCCCGGCCGCGAAGTGCGCCTCCATGGGCGGCAACGCGACGGTCACGGCGTTCGCTTCCGGGAAGGCCGCGATGGCGATCGGCGGGGACTTCAGCCATGCGGCGGTCGAGGCGGGCGCGGTGAAGGGCGACTACGCGGTGGTGCCGCTGCCGGGGGTCGCCGAGGGCTCGGTGGCACCGGCCTTCGCGGGCGGCAACAACATCGGTGTGCTCAGGAGCAGTTCGCACCGGACGCTCGCGGTGGAGCTGATGAAGTCCTTCGCGGGCAAGGAGACCCAGGCGAAGCTCTTCGACGCGATGGGCTTCCTGCCGACGTTCACGGACGTACGGGCGGAGGCGGCGCGGAAACAGCCCTACGTCAAGCCGTTCGTCGAGACGCTGGAGGCCGGGGCCAGGTTCGTCCCGGCGTCGCCCGGCTGGGCACAGATCGACGCGTCGCTGGTCCTGCCGACGATGTTCCAGGAGATCGTGAGCGGCCGTAAGGACGTGGCGGCGGCGTCGGGCGACGCGGCGAGGAAGATGGACGCGGCGTTCGCGGCGGCGGGCTGAGGGCGGTGGGCGCGGAGAGTGCGGTGAGCGCGACCGCGGGTACGAGGGCCGCAGCCGTGACGCGTACGGGAGCCCTGGAGGGTGCCGGGGCCGCACCGGGCGGCGGCGCCGTGCCGGGCCGTCGGCGAGGGGCGGCCGGGGGCATACCGGGCCGTCGGCGAGGGGCGGCCGGGAGCGTGCGGCGGAGCGGGTGGACGCCATGGCTCTATCTCGCGCCCGCTCTGGTCGTGCTCGGCGGTCTGCTGGTCTACCCGGTCTACCAACTCGGCCTGATCTCGTTCCTGGAATACACCCAGGCGCAGGTCAGCGGCGGCCGGCCGACCAGCTTCCAGGGCTTCGGCAACTATGCCGCGCTCTTCAGGGACGAGCAGTTCTGGCAGGTCCTGCTGGCGACCGTGCTGTTCGCCGCGGCATGCGTCGTCGCCACGCTCGTCGTGGGCTGTGCGCTCGCCGTGCTGCTGACGCGCGTACGGGCCGTGCCCCGGCTCGCGTTGATGCTCGCGGCCCTCGGCGCCTGGGCCACCCCCGCCATCACCGGGTCCACTGTCTGGGTGTTCCTCTTCGACCCGGACCACGGACCCGTCAACCGGCTGCTCGGACTGGGCGACTTCTCCTGGACGTACGGGCGCTACAGCGCGTTTACGCTCGTCCTGTTCGAAGTCGTCTGGTGTTCCTTCCCGTTCGTGATGGTGACCGTCTACGCGGGCATCAAGGCGATCCCCGGCGAGGTGATCGAGGCCGCCGCGCTCGACGGCGCGTCCCCGTGGCGGACCTGGCGGTCGGTCACCGCGCCCCTGCTGCGGCCCATTCTGCTGGTCGTCACGATCCAGTCGGTCATCTGGGACTTCAAGATCTTCACTCAGATCTATGTCATGACGAACGGTGGCGGAATCGCCGGGCAGAATCTCGTGCTCAATGTCTACGCCTACCAGAAGGCATTCGCTTCCTCCCAGTACAGCCTGGGCTCGGCGATCGGCGTGGTCATGCTGCTGATCCTGCTCTCGATCACGCTCGTCCATCTGCGGCTGCTGCGACGCCGGGGGGAGGAACTGTGAGCATGAACCTGTCCCGCCTGGGTGTCCGCCGCCCACGGCGCCTGCTGGCCGAGGCATCCGCCCTGGTCATCGCCGTGATCGTGGCCTTTCCCCTGTACTGGATGGTGCTGTCCGCCGTCAAGCCCCAGGGCGAGATCCAGTCGGCCGAGGCCCGGCCCTGGACCCTCTCCCCGTCCCTGGACTCCTTCCGTCGCGTCTTCGAACAGCAGGAATTCGGACGCTACTTCCTCAACAGCCTGTTCGTGGCGGGCGCGGTGGTCGTCGGCTCCGCCCTGATCGCGTTTCTCGCGGCGACGGCCGTCACCCGCTTCCGCTTCCGATTCCGGACGACCCTGCTCGTGATGTTCCTCTTCGCGCAGATGGTGCCCGTCGAGGCGTTGACGATCCCGCTGTTCTTCCTGATGCGGGACGCCGGGCTGCTCAATACACTCGGCTCGCTCGTCCTGCCGCACCTCGCGTTCTCGCTGCCCTTCGCCATCTGGATGCTCCGGGGATTCGTCAAGGCCGTCCCCGAGGCACTTCAGGAGGCCGCCGCCATCGACGGGGCGAGCCGGACGCGCTTCCTGTGGCAGATCCTTTTCCCGCTGGTCTTTCCGGGACTCGTCGCGACGAGCGTCTTCTCCTTCATCTCGACGTGGAACGACTTCCTCTTCGCCAAGTCCTTCATCGTCAGCGACACCTCGCAGTCGACGCTTCCCATGGCGCTGCTGGTCTTCTTCAAACCGGACGAGAACGACTGGGGCGGAATCATGGCCGCGTCCACCGTGATGACCCTTCCGGTCCTGGTTTTCTTCGTGCTCGTACAGCGGCGTCTGGTCTCCGGGCTGGGCGGCGCCGTCAAGGACTGAGGGTCCTGACCGTCTCCTCGCACGCCGCGAACGGACGGGCGGGACAGACTCGGAAGGCGGGACACACCGGAAGGCAGGACAGCCCCGGAAAGACCGGCGGACCGGGGGTCCGGCGCCGAATATCGGCGGCGCTGCACGAAAGACCTGTCAAGGACGAGAGACGAGAACGGACAAGAACGGACGTGATGGACCTCATGGACCTGATTCCCGACCCCCGGCACACCTGGCCGGCGCCGCGCGCCGCGGACGGCTTCCCGATCGACGGCGATACGGCCGTCGAGACGGGCCCCGGAACGGAAGGCGTCGCCCGGTGGTTCCGCGCGGCCATCGGGGGCGCCACCGGTCTCCCCTTCCCGGAGGCCGCCGGCGGCGACAACCGGATCGCGCTGTCCATCAGCCCTGACGTCGCCCGCGAACTGGGCGGCGAGGGCTACCGCCTCACCGTCGACGACCACACGGTCCAGATGGCCGGCGGCAGCGCGGCCGGCGTCTTCTGGGCGGCGCAGACCTTCCGCCAGATGCTCGGCCCGGACGCCTACCGCGTGGCCCCGATCGACCCCGGACGCGCCTGGTCCGTGCCGACCGGGGTCATCGAGGACGCGCCCCGCTTCGGCTGGCGGGGCATGATGCTCGACGTGGCGCGCCACTTCATGCCCAAGGACGGCGTCCTGCGCTATCTGGACCTGCTCGCCGCCCACAAGCTGAACGTCCTTCATTTCCACCTCACCGACGACCAGGGCTGGCGCGTCGAGATCAAGAGCCGGCCCCGACTGACCGGCATCGGGGCCTGGCGTCCGCGCACCAAATGGGGGCACCGCGCCTCGGACCTCTGGGACGAGAAGCCGCACGGCGGTTACTACACCCAGGACGACATCCGCGAGATCGTCGCGTACGCCGCCGAGCGGCATATCACCGTCGTCCCCGAAATCGAGATCCCGGGGCATTCGCAGGCGGCCATCGCCGCGTATCCGGAACTCGGCAACCGTGATGTCATCGACACGTCCTCCCTCACCGTCTGGGACACCTGGGGCGTCAGCGAAAACCTACTCGCCCCCACTGACAACACCCTTCGGTTCTACGAGGAGGTCTTCGAGGAAGTCCTCGGACTCTTCCCTTCCCCTTTCGTCCACATCGGCGGCGACGAGTGCCCGAAGGGCCAGTGGAAGGAGTCCGCCGTCGCCCAGGCCCGGATCCAGGAGCTGGGCCTGTCCGGCGAGGACGAGCTCCAGTACTGGTTCGTCCGGCACTTCGACCGCTGGCTCGCGGCGCGCGGCCGGCGGCTGATCGGCTGGGACGAGATCCTGGAGGGCGGCCCGGGCGACGGGACCGGGTCGCGGGCCGGTGCCCTGGAGCCGGGCGCCGCCGTCTCGTCCTGGCGCGGCTACGCGGGCGGAATCGCCGCCGCACGGGCGGGACATGACGTCGTCATGTGCCCGGAACAGCAGGTTTACCTGGACCACCGGCAGGCGGCCGGCCCCGGCGAGCCGATGCCCATCGGTTACGTCCGCACGCTGGAGGACGTCTACCGCTTCGAACCCGTGCCCCCGGAGCTCACCGAGGCGGAGGCGGCACACGTCCTGGGCGCCCAGGCCAACGTCTGGACCGAGGTGATGCAGGACCGTTCCCGCGTCGACTACCAGGTCTTCCCGCGCCTGGCCGCCTTCGCCGAGGTCGCCTGGTCCGCCCTGCCCGCCCCGGCCGAGCGGGACTTCGCCGATTTCGAGCAGCGCATGGCCGAGCACTACCGGCGCCTCGACGCACTCGGGGTCGAATACCGGCCGCCCGGCGGCCCGTTGCCGTGGCAGCGCAGGCCGGCCCCCGACGGGAACGACGCCGGCCTCGGACGCCCGATCGAAGGGCCGCCCCCGAACGTGTGAGTCCGGCCCGGAGCCCTACTCCGCGGGCCGGTCCGTGGGCGCGGCCACGAGCCCCGCCCACGGCCACCGGCCCTGTGCCCGCGTTCAGGGCCCCACCCGTGCGTCCTGACCCGGGGCACGGGGCACGCGGGGCACGGGGCACGGGGCAGTGGCTCCGGCCCGCGGCTCCCGCCCGTGGCTCCCTCTCAACGCTCCTGGCCGGGGCCCAGGTTCGCTCCTGGCCGAAATCCCGGTTCCCTCCCGGACGCGTGAACCCCCGCGATCTTGGTAATCGGTAGGGATAAGTCGCATGAGGAGCGGCGAAGTGTGGCATTCCGTATGTGACGGGTAAGGGGTGCGAAAACGGACCTTCCTCCTGGTGGGGGACGGATGCGTCCTTCGTGGACCCTCGCGTCGGACGGCCCGGAAGATGTGCCAGAGTTGCCACGTCCGGGCTGTGAGCACGTACGGTACGGCAACACAGGCGGGACACCGGGACACCGGAAAGGGGCAGCTGGGTTGACCACGCACGCACCGCAGACGGCGCACTCCGTGACGCTTCCGGCCTCGCTGGACGAGGCCGTGGCGGCGCTCACCGCGATGCCCGCCGCCGTGCCCGTCGCGGGCGGCACCGATCTGATGGCGGCCGTCAACAAGGGCCTCCTGCGGCCCGCAGGACTCGTCGGCCTCGGCCGCATCAGCGAGCTGCGCGGCTGGCACTACCAGGACGGCCACGCCGTACTCGGTGCCGGACTGACCCACGCGCGCATGGGCAGGCCCGACTTCGCCGCCCTCATCCCCGCGCTCGCCGCGTCCGCGCGCGCGGCCGGCCCGCCCCAGATCCGTAACGCGGGCACGCTCGGCGGCAACATCGCCAGCGCCGCGCCCACCGGTGACGCGCTGCCCGTCCTGGCCGCCCTGGAGGCCGACCTTGTCGTCGCGGGCCCCGGCGGCGCGCGCCGCGAGGTCCCCGTCTCCCATCTGCTGGCGGGTCGCGAGATGCTGGCCCCCGCCGAACTGATCGGCTTCGTACGGGTACCGCTACTGCACGCCCCGCAGGTCTTCCTCAAGGCGACCGGACGCACCGGCCCCGGCCGGGCCACCGCGTCCGTCGCCGTCGTGCTCGACCCGGCGCGGCGCGGGGTGCGCTGCGCGGTCGGGGCCATCGCGCCGATGCCCCTGCGCCCGCTGGACGCGGAGCGCTGGATCGCCTCGCTGATCGACTGGGACGGCGTGCGGGGACTGGCGCCGGAGGCCCTCGCCGCGTTCGGGGAGTACGTCGCGGCCGCCTGTATCCCGGACCCGCCGCCACCGGCGGACGGGACGGAGGTCCCCCCGCCGTCGCCGGCCGTACTGCACCTGCGGCGCACCGTCGCCGCGCTGGCCCGACGAGCACTGGGGAGGGCGCTGTCGTGACCACCAATGAGAACTCCGGCTCGGGCGCGGGGCAGGGGCCCGGCCCCCACGGCGAACCGGGCACGCCCGGCATTCCCGAGGGGCACGGCGGCTGGCAGCCGATCCCGCACGGCGGCGATTACGACGCGGAGGCGACCGCGTTCGTACAGCTGCCTCCGGAGGACACCTACGACGCGCCGCTGGCCGCCCCCGGACACGGCTACGTACCGCCGCACATCACGACGCCGACGGTGGACCCGTCGGCCGTCGACCCGTCGGCCGGGGCCGGTCCGTCCTACGGAGGCGGCTGGGTGGCGCAGCCCCCGGCGGCCGGGGAGGGCGGCGCGCAATGGCCGGATCCGCAGGCGATGGGCGGCTACGGCCCGCAGGGAACGCAGGGAACGGGCCAGTGGAACGTCGCGGCCGACGAGCCGGGCCCGGTCGGCGATCCGGGCCTGGCCGGCGGCCCGGGTACGGACGGCGGCGGCCCGCCGGCCGGTGGCGGTACGGAGGGCGGCTCCGACCTGACCGGCCGGTGGACGATCCCGGTCGCCCAGGGCGACCTCCCGGACGAGTCGGGGGAGTTCAGCACCTCGGTCCTGGCCGCCCAGTGGGGCGGCGGCCCGGCGGCCACGCTTCCCGGGAGTACCGCCGAGCCGTGGTCGGACCCGTACGGAACCGGCGCGGACCAGCAGCCGTACGTACCGGGTGCGGGAGCGGACGGCGGCCCGGGGCCGGAGACCGGTTCCGTGCCCCTTCCCGGTCTCGTACCGGACCAGGAGTACGGGCACGGGCCCGGCCCCGCGCCGGTGCCGGGGCAGGAGTTCGCGTACGGGCCGGGGGCCCCGGCCGAGGCGGAACCGGCACACGGCCCGCAGGAGGACGCGCCGCGGGAAGCCGTGACCCACGAGGCGGTGCCGCACGAGGCCGTGCCGCACGAGGCGGTGTCGGGCACCGCTCCCGAGGTGGCCGCGTCCGAAACGGCCGGCGCCGACGTCCCCGCGCCCCCGGTGCCCGGCCAGGACCCGGCCGCGCCGGGAGCCGCCGTGCCGGAGGAGCCCGCTCCGGGCGGCGCCCCGGTGGAAGCCCCCGCTCCTGACGCGTCCGCTCCGGACACATCCGTTCCGGACACATCCGTTCCGGACACCGCGGGCCCGGCGGCCGCGGCCGGGTTCGACCCCGCCCCGCTGACCACCAGCGGCGACAGCGTGGAACACCCCTCCGGCTCGTACGTGCTGCGCGTCAACGGCACCGACCGGCCCGTCACGGACGCCTGGATCGGCGAGTCGCTGCTGTACGTGCTCCGCGAGCGGCTCGGCCTCGCGGGAGCCAAGGACGGCTGCTCACAGGGCGAGTGCGGCGCGTGCAACGTCCAGGTGGACGGCCGGCTGGTCGCCTCCTGCCTCGTACCCGCCGCCACGGCCGCCGGTTCCGAGGTCCGTACGGTCGAGGGCCTGGCCGTCGACGGCGAACCGTCCGACGTCCAGCGCGCCCTGGCCAAGTGCGGCGCGGTGCAGTGCGGCTTCTGCATCCCGGGCATGGCCATGACCGTCCACGACCTGCTGGAGGGCAACCACGCCCCCAGCGAACTGGAAACCCGTCAGGCGCTCTGCGGCAACCTGTGCCGCTGCTCCGGCTACCGGGGCGTCCTCGACGCGGTGAGCGAAGTCGTCGCCGAACGCACGGCGAGCGCGGAGGCCGCCGCCGCGGCCCCCGAGGAAGCACGGATCCCGCACCAGGCACCCCCAGGGGCCGGCAGCGTCCAGCCCCCGCACTCGCCCGACGGAGGCATGGCGTGAGCAACGACGTGGCCACCGAGGCCCCCACGCCGGCCGGCCCCGAACAGGAGGCGCCCGCGCACGGACTCGGCGCGTCCCTGGCCCCGGCCGACGCGCGCGCGAAGACCGAGGGCACGTTCCCGTACGCGTCCGACCTGTGGGCCGAGGGCCTGCTGTGGGCGGCGGTCCTGCGCTCCCCGCACCCGCACGCCCGGATCGTCTCGATCGACACGGCGGCGGCGGCGGGCATGCCCGGCGTCCGAGCGGTCGTCACGCACGAGGACGTGCCCGGCGACCCGTCGTACGGGCGGCGGATCGCGGACCGCCCGGTGTTCGCCGCCGAGCTCGTACGGCACCACGGCGAGGCCATCGCGGCGGTCGCCGCCGACCACCCCGACACGGCCCGCCTGGCGGCGGCGGCGATCGCCGTCGAGTACGACGTGCTGGAGCCGGTGACGGACCCGGAGAAGGCGTTCGCGGCCGAGCCGCTGCACCCCGAGGGGAACCTGATCCGGCACATCCCACTGAGCTACGGCGACCCGGCTGCCACCGGCGAGGTGGTGGTCGAGGGCCTCTACCGCATCGGGCGTCAGGACCCGGCGCCCATCGGCGCCGAGGCAGCGCTCGCGGTGCCGAGACCGGACGGCGGGGTGGAGATCTACACCGCCTCCACCGACCCGCACACCGACCGCGACCTGGCCGCCGCCTGCTTCGGGCTGGACCCCGAGCGGGTCAAGATCGTCGTCACCGGGGTCCCGGGCGCGACGGGCGACCGGGAGGACCCCGGCTTCCAGATCCCGCTCGGACTGCTCGCGATGCGCACGGGCTGCCCGGTCAAGCTGGCCGCGACCCGGGAGGAGTCCTTCCTGGGCCACGCGCACCGCCACCCGACCCTGCTGCGCTACCGCCACCACGCGGACACCGAGGGCCGGCTGGTGAAGGTCGAGGCCCAGATCCTGCTGGACGCGGGCGCGTACGCGGACGACTCGGCGGAATCGCTCGCGGCGGCGGTGTCCTTCGCGTGCGGCCCCTATGTCGTACCGCACGCCTTCATCGAGGGCTGGGCCGTACGCACCAACAACCCGCCGTCCGGCCATGTGCGGGGCGAGGGCGCGATGCAGGTGTGCGCGGCGTACGAGGGCCAGATGGACAAACTGGCCGCCAAGCTGGGCCTCGACCCGGCCGAACTGCGGCTCCGCAACGTCCTGGCCACCGGCGACATCCTGCCCACCAGCCAGACGGTGACCTGCCCGGCGCCGGTGGCGGAACTGCTCCAGGCCGTTCGGGAACACCCGTTGCCGCCGCTGCCCAAGGACACCCCGGAAGAGGCCTGGCTGCTGCCCGGCGGCCCGGAGGGCGCGGGCGAACCGGGCGCTGTCCGGCGCGGCGTCGGCTACGGGATCGGCATGGTCCACATGCTCGGCGCCGAGGGCGCGGACGAGGTCTCCACGGCCACGGTGAAGGTGCACGACGGCGTGGCCACGGTCATCTGCGCGGCCGTCGAGACGGGACAGGGATTCACCACGCTGGCCCGGCAGATCGTCCAGGAGACCCTGGGCATCGAAGAGGTCCACGTCGCCCCGGTCGACACGGACCAGCCCCCGGCGGGCCCGGCGGCCCACGGCCGGCACACCTGGGTCTCGGGCGGGGCGGTGGAGCGGGCGGCCAAGATGGTCCGTACGCAGCTGCTCCAGCCGCTGGCCCACAAGTTCGGCATGTCCACGGAGCTGCTCCAGATCACCGACGGCAAGATCACCTCGTACGACGGCGTGCTGTCCACGACGGTGACGGAGGCGATGGACGGCAAGGAACTGTGGGCGACGGCCCAGTGCCGCCCCCACCCCACCGAGCCCCTGGACGAGTCGGGTCAGGGCGACGCCTTCGTGGGTCTCGCCTTCTGCGCGATCCGAGCGGTCGTCGACGTCGACATCGAGCTCGGCTCGGTGCGCGTGGTCGAGATGGCCGTGGCCCAGGACGTCGGCC
The DNA here is from genome assembly GCF_052983195.1 of Streptomyces hebeiensis. Classification (NCBI taxonomy): domain Bacteria; kingdom Bacillati; phylum Actinomycetota; class Actinomycetes; order Kitasatosporales; family Streptomycetaceae; genus Streptomyces; species Streptomyces hebeiensis. The sequence goes on along the minus strand of NZ_CM129812.1, from coordinate 2,850,092 downwards.
GGATCCTGAACCCCGCCCAGCTCGCGACCCGTATCGAGGCGGGCGTCACCCAGGGCATCGGCACGGCCCTCACGGAGAACCTCCGCACCACCCGCGGCCTGATCCGCCGCCCGGACCTCACGGGCTACGCCCTGCCGACCGCGCTGGACGCCCCGGACATCCGCATCGTCAAACTCATCGAGGAACGCGACGTGGTGGCCCCCTTCGGCGCCAAACCCGCCAGCGCGGCCCCGGTGGTGGCCTCCCCGGCGGCCGTGGCCTCAGCGGTCCGCGCCGCGACGGGCCGCCCGGTCAGCCGCCTCCCGATCCGCCCGCAGGCGGCGGTGGCGGTACCGAATTCGTAGTGGTGCGATCCCCGTCGCGCGTGCCAGCCTGGGGGTGTGGTGTGTCGGAGGCGCTCGTTAAGCTTGCCTCGGCAGCCATGAGCGTAACGGGGAGGCAGCTGTGGCGGAGAACAACGGGGTGGGCGGACTCTGGGGAGGGATCCTCGGCGCGGTCAGCGCCGTTCAGGACCTCATCTACGAGGCCGGTGAACTGGAGTCCTTCAAGAAGCGGGTCGATGAACTGCTGACCGAGTTCAAGGAGTCGCCGGCGGCTCCGGACAGGGTGGGCGAGGACCGCCTGAAGCGGTCCCAGCTCGGAGGCGCGGGATTCCAGGAAGCGGACTTCCTGTACACGGCGTACGACACGGTTCACACCGAGCTGGAGAACCTCTCGAAGGTCCTGGGGCTGCAAATAGAGAGCATGTACCTCGCCGTGCGCGCTTCGGGACAGGACTACGACAGTCTCGACGAGGACATCCGACGGCGGATGCGTACGCTGAACGCCGAGATCACGGAGCACTACGACAGGGACCGCGATCCGACCAGGAACGAGCCCCGGCGTGGTGAGGAAGACTCGGAGACGCGGGCCCAGCGGGCCGACGGGGGCGGCAACAGCGGTGGCTACGAGTCACCGGACGGTCAGTGACGGGGGAATGAGACATGGGTGAGCAGACCGGCGGAACGCCCGGAGACACACCTTTCGACTCGATGACACACGCGGAGCTGCGGGCTCTGCTGTCGCCCGCCAGCAAGGAAACGGCGATGGCGCTCGCCGAGAAGCTGGAGAAGGCGGCCCAGAAGATCAGCGAGATCGGCGAAGACCTCAAGACGCGTGTCTCGATCCTGAGGTGGGAGGGCGATGCCGGTCAGAGCTTCCGTGAATGGGGCGACCAGACCGCCAACGCCACGATCAACCTGGCCAGTTACACACAGAACGCCAGCAAGTGGATGACTCAGGTCACGCAGGCGATCGCCGAGGCCCATCTGAACATGCCTCCGGCGTCCGAGACGGAGGAAGCCGAGGAATCCCTGCGGACCGCGAGGGAGAACTACACCGCGGCCACCACGGGGCCCGGGAAGAAGGACACTGACGCGCGGACGGTGGCCACGACGTCGAGGGCGGACATGACGAGCGCCCAGGCGTCGATCGACGCGACGCGAGCGGAGGCCGCGCGGCAGTTGCGCAAGTTGGCGCAGACGTATGTGCTGTCGGCCAACCAGGTCAACAAGGAGCCGGTGCCGACGTTTCCGCCTCCGGCCATGTACTTGGGCGACGACTGGCGTCAGTCTGAGGCCTACAAGTCCCAGCCGGGAAAGACCTACGGTGGTTCTTCGTCCGGCTCAGGGGGCGTTGCGGCCTATGCGAGCCGGGCCGGTGCCGGTGGCTCGAGCGGCGATTACGTGGTGTCTGGTGAGATGGATGGCGTCGCCAGCGGAGGAGGCGGGGCGACCATCCCGAGTCGAACGCCGGTCTCCATGGAAATCGACAGCTTGGCCCCGCTTCCGGAGGCGCCCACAACGACGCCTATAACGCCGGTGACCGGCCAGCCGATTGGCAAGCAGGACACCACGCCGCCGGTTCCCGGATTGATACCGCCCACGTTCAGGGGCTCTCAGCCTCCGTCGGTGCCCGGCCTTACGGGCAACGTGCGTCCGGTGACTGGAGGACGGGGTCCGGTTGTTCCAGGGGGCGGAGGGAATCTGCGCGCGCCGGCGGGCCGGGAGACAGGCATCGTCGGCGGCCGTCCGGTGCCGCCCAACTCGGGAAAGCCCGCAGGCGGGATCCCGCGAGGCACCGTTGTCGGGGGCGAAACGTCCCAAGGGCGTGCGCCTATGGGCCGAGGCATGACGCCGGGGATGCCCGGAGCGGGCGGGGGCAGTGCGAGTCAGGGCGGCCTCACCGGCGGGCGGCGGCTGGCTTCGGAGAGCGGCGGCGTCGTCGGTGGGCGGAACCAGCGGCCGGGGGCGAACCCGGGGCGTGCGTTCACCCCAGGTGGTTCTGGTCTGATTCGCGGTGGGCGTGGGCCGGTACGCGCCCATGACGAGGAAGAGCAGAGTGGAGAGCGTCCCGACTACCTGGTCGAGGACGAGGAGACCTGGCAGCAGGGCAACCGGCGGATCGTGCCGCCTGTTGTCGACTGATCTCGTATGAATTGGCTTGAGGGGAAAATGCGCATCAACTCCGAGCGGTCGACAGCTGCAAGGGCCGCTGCGTCGGCCGCTCTGGGGTTGGTGTTGCTGGCGGTCGGAGCAACTCCCGCTCATGCCGAGACGGTGCGAGAACAGCAGTGGCACCTGGACGCCATGCAAGCCGACGAGATCTGGAAGATCAGTACGGGGCGCGGGGTTACCGTCGCCGTCCTCGACTCTGGTGTCGACGACGCAATCCCTGATCTTCAAGGGCAAGTGCTTGATGGAAAGGATTTTTCACGCCTGGAGGGTGACGAGCACCGGGACATCGACAACCACGGTACAGGGATGGCCGCTCTTATCGCGGGGACAGGGAAACGCGGGCCGGTGCAAGGCTCCTACGGACTGGCGCCGGGAAGCAAGATCCTTCCCGTTCGGGTCCAGTACGCCAAGGAGAGGTGGGGCGGCGAGGGTGCCAAGGAGACGTACGCGGGAGCAATGAGCAAGGCCATCCGTTTCGCTGCGGATTCGGAGGCGAAGGTTATTAATGTTTCGGTGGGTAACAATAGGGGTGACTCTCCTGAACTCGCTGCAGCGGTAAAGTACGCTCTTGGAAAGAACAAGCTGATCTTCGCGGCTGTCGGCAACAGTGGCGACACGCGGAACGAGGTCGAATACCCGGCGGGCACGCCGGGCGTAGTCGGCGTTGGTGGGCTGGATAGGAAAGCCGCGCGACTGAGCCAGTCCCAATATGGGCCTCAAGTGGACCTCTCCGCACCCGGCGAGGAAATCACCAACGCTTGTACGGGCGGTACGCAGCTCTGTGAAGGAAGCGGCACGAGCTCTGCCACCGCCCTCGCTTCCGCCTCCGCCGCCCTCATCTGGTCCAAGCACCCCGACTGGACCAACAATCAGGTGCTGCGCGTCATGCTCAACACCGCCAGCGGCGTCAAGGGTGGCGACAGGCGAAGCGACCAGGTCGGTTACGGCGCTGTACGTCCCCTCCTCGCACTGACTAATCCGGGGGACCCAGGACCGGCCGGTGAGTATCCGCTCCCCGACCTCAAGGAGGCGGCTGCCGCATCGCCGTCACCCAACGCCTCCGAGGCGGCAGGCGATTCCAGCACCGACGAGGAGAATCCCGCGGAGGCAGCCGCTTCCGACGAAGGCGGTGGCACAGGGCTGTGGATCGGGCTCGGCGTTGGCGCGGCTCTGCTCATCGGCGGAGCTGTCGCGGTGGCTGTAGTCCGCTCCCGCCGCAGGGCCGCGCTCTCGTCGCAACAGCCGACGGCCCCGCCCTTCTCCCCGTACCAGCAGCAGCCCTACCAACACCAGCCCTACCAACACCAGCCCTACCAGCACCAGCAGACCAACCCGCCGTATCCGCCCTACGACGGCTCGCCTCACCACCCCGGCTCGCCGCCGCAGACTCCTCCCGCCCACCCCCAGGGACCTGGCTCACAGGGCTTCACCAGCTGAGCCGTGCCCTGTGTGAGTCGGCCGGTGGCACCAGCCGGGGCCGAGGCAGCCCGGATCCAGGCCCGGATACGGAACCACCGGGGAGGCGCTCGTTCGGCCTGCGCACGCGGGTCGGCGCATGCGGGCCGCACGCGGAAGAGGGTTGGCGGCTGGGACCGTGCGCATCGGTGTCATAAGAGGTCAACGGCCGTATCCGAGGTCGTTAAGGTAAGGGGTCGATGTGCTGGTGCGTGGGGGGAGACCATGTCGATCGCGGGTGGTGGCTGGGGCTGGTCGTCGGGGCCGCTGAGCCCGGAGGAAATCGAGCGCAGGGTGAACAGCCCTGTGGCGACTTCGGTGGTCTACGACCCGGAGTCGATGCGTTCGTTCAAGAACCGGGTGGATGAGCTGATCACCAAGCTCGAGGGTTCACCGGCGGGCCGGAAGAAGGTGGCCGCCGAGCCGCTGGAACGTGGACAGTTCGGCGGTGGAGGGGGCGCCTGGACCGAGGCGGCGGGCCTGTTCACGTCGTACCAGACGGTCATCGACCAGCTGAAGCAGTTGTCCGGGCTGCTGTCGAACTCCCTGGAGGGCATGGGGATCGCGGTCGTGGCGTCGAAGGACGGTTTCGGCCAACTCGACGACGATATCCGTCGGCGCATGCGGATGATCTACCAGAACGCCGAGGAACACTACGATCCGCGGCGCGATCCGCACCCTCCGGAGACTGTGGCGAACGCGAACAAACCGCAGAACGAGCCCAACGAGCCCACCCAGCCCAGCGAGCGCGCCGACGGGTCGAGCCCGGGTGACGCCGGTACGGCCGGGGTCGGCGGGTTCGCGTAATCGGTCGACGGTTCCCGTAGCGGTACGCGGTATGCGGGTTTCCACAGTGGTGGTGGCGCGTCGGGCGGTGCGACGATTACGTCGAGGGGCGCGAAGACGGACGGGGTAGGTGAATGGACCAGCAGAACCGCAGCGGGGGCGGCTCGACCCCCTTCGAGGACATGTCGCACGAGGACATGCTTTCCTGGCTCGACCGAGCCGACAGCGGGGCGGTGCAGGGAGCCGCTGACACGCTGAGCGCGGCGGCCGGCGAGATCCGCGAGATCGCGGAGCAGCTCAAGGCCCGTCCCGAGCGGGTGGAGTGGCAAGGAGAGGGCTACAAGGCGTTCATCGAATGGAGCGCGAGCCTGGCGAGCGCGACGTTCCGGCTGGCGGAGTACAGCGACGGCGCCTCGCAATGGCTGAGCCACGCCTCGAACGCGATCGCCGAGGCGCAGAGCGCGATACCGCGTGATACCGCGGGGGCCAAGGCGAACCTGGCGGCGGCCTTGAACGCGCCCAACGACCCGGATTCGGACCTGGTGATCGGCAGGTCGTCGTCGACGTTGGCGACGGACGCGGAGCGGAACCGCCTGGAGGCGGCGACTCAGATGCGAAGGCTCGCGAACGTGTACGAGCACTCGCAGACGCAGATGGGCAAGCTGGAGGTGCCGACGTTTCAGCCGCCGCCGACGGAGTTCGTGCCGGGTGGGACGGACGGCATCAACAGCTCTCAGGACCGGGCCCCTATCGCGGTTGTCGGCAGTCGCAGCAGTATGGGCGGCGGTGAGGGAAGGACGCACACGATGGACAGAGGGGGCGGTGCCGAGGGTGCGGTGACTCCTGTGGTGCACGTGGACTCATTGTCTCCTGCTCACGTCGCGCGGCCGGAGGTTCCGGTGGCGACTGAGATCGCCAGTGTTGACACACAGCCGCCGACAACTGCGCCTACCGCCACCCCCAACGTTCCGCCAGTCGTCGGTAAAGCAGAGGGTCCTGTGCTTGTGGCACCGACGTTCGGGAGGGGAGGGCTTCCCTCATCGAGCGTTCCGGGCGGTGGACGCTCTACTGGAAGCGCGCGCCTTCCGTCGCTGTTCGGACAGGGAGGGCCTAATGCCGGTCCTACTGGTCGAGCGCCGACTGAACGAGGAATCACCGGCGGTCGTCCCGTCCCGTCTGGTTCTGTGCAGTCCGGAGTTCTCCCGCGCGGAACGGTTGTCGGCGGCGAGGGGGGCGTACACGGTCGTCCGCCGATGGCGCACGGTGCGGGTAGTGGTCTGGGCGGAGGGTCCGGGCAAGGTGGCATGACTGGACGCCGGCTCGCCGGGGAGACCGGGGGCGTCGTTGGGGGGCGTGCCCAGCAGTCCGGACTCACCGGTGGCCGCGCTTTCACCCCCGGTGGCACGGGCCTGGTGCGCGGCGGAGCGACTCCGCGGCGGCCAGGCAAGAAGTCCGAACGTCGGGACGAGGCGTCAGGCGAACGGCCGGACTACCTCGTGGAGGACGAGGAGACCTGGCAGCGGAGCGGTCGGCGCATTGTGCCGCCGGTTATCGACTGATCTCGCAGAAAGCGGTGTGAACAAGCGTATGCGCGCCAGCAACCCCTGGATGGGCCGAAGCTCGGTGATTTTCCTTGCTGCGTTGGGGGCTCTGCTGGCGGCCAGCGTCACGGCCCCGGCCTATGCAGATTCCATCCGCTCCCAGCAATGGCATCTGGATGCCATGAAGGCGGACGAAATCTGGAAAATCACTAAGGGGCGTGGGGTTACTGTTGCGGTGATCGACAGCGGGGTCGACGATACGATTCCTGATTTGCGTGGCCAGGTCCTGAAAGGAAAAGACCTGGCTACGGAGGATGCCGGTGATGAACACATCGACTATGACGGTCATGGCACGGGGATGGCGGGGCTGATCGCTGGTACGGGCGAAAGCAGTGGTGGCGAGGGCGCTTTCGGTCTTGCCCCGGAAGTAAAGATCCTGCCCGTTCGAGTTCCTGGGTCCAGCAGTAACGAAAGTCAGGCGGACGGCGTCAAGCGGTTCAACGCATCAGTCCCGACTGCCATCCGATACGCCGCTGACTCCGGTGCCAAAGTCATCAATATGTCCATCAGGACGTACGAGGGCTCACCTCAAATGACGGAAGCGGTGCGCTATGCCTTGCGCAAGGGGGCCTTGATCTTCGCGGGCACGGGGAACGACGGTGTGTCAACACCGGTTTACCCGGCCAGCACCCCTGGCGTCGTCGGCGTCGGAGCCTTGAGCAAGGACGGAAAGAAGACCAAGGAGTCGCAGTACGGGCCCCAGGTGGACATCTCCGCCCCCGGCGAGGAGATGGTTCACGCCTGCGGCGGTACGACCGGACTGTGCACGTCCCACGGCACCAGCGACGCCACCGCCATCGCCTCCGCCAGCGCCGCTCTGATCTGGTCCAAGCATCCGGACTGGACCAACAACCAGGTCCTCCGGGTCATGCTCAACACCGTCAGCGGCCCCACCGACGGCGTCAAGCGGAACGACTACGTCGGCTACGGTGCCGTCCGGCCGCTGCGTGCGCTCACGACGCCCGGTGATCCCGGGCCCGCGGACGAGTATCCGCTGCCCGATCTGGCCGAGGCCGAGGCGTCGGCGTCATCGTCGGCTGCGGCCGGGGACAACGACGCCCAGGCGGCGCCCTCGACGGCCGCCGCCGAGGCTGACGAGGGCGGCGGCGCCGGTCTGTGGATCGGCGTGGGTGTCGGTGCCGCGGTCGTGCTCGGTGCGGCCGTTGCCGTACCCGTCATACGTTCTCGGCGCGGGTGAGTCTCTGGCGTCCAGCGTTGCGCTCGACGCGCTCGGTCACGCCGGAGCCGGGCCTGAGCCGCGTACCGTGCTCAGGAGACCCGGCAGTGCCGTCAGCGGTCACGCGGCGATGGCGAAGTCACGGTTCCCTTCCCGCAAGCCGCAAGCCGCAAGCCGCAAGCCGCAAGCCGCAAGCCGCGATCCGCAGGCCGCAAGTCGCAAGACGCCGTACGGAACCGGCCTTCAGAGGCGTACCGAACCGAGCCCGGGGCATCGCGGAAACCGCGGCCCCGTGTCCGCGCGCCCGCCGGGTCGGGGCACCGCTCAGAAGGCGCCACTCCGGCCCCCACTCCGGGCCCGGCCGCGCCGCCTCGCCGTGACGGGTGTGTATCAAGAGGCGGACGGCGTTCGCGGGGCGTTGCTCACGCAACCTGTGGGCCCGTAAAGTCGGCGCCGTCGACCGTGGCCACCGCCTTCAGGGGCCCGGGCGGCAACAGGTAACGGGGGCGTTGAGCGAGCGCGAGTCCGCGCGTGTTGGTGAGGTTCGAGGGCGGAGACGTCCGAGGGCGTCGGCAGCCGGGCGGGGCCGCCGTGGAACGTCTCCGGCCGGTGTTCTTTGTGACAGGTGTGACAGGTCCGAGAGTTCCGACCGGCCCGACGGCTCGCCGTAGCCGGGGTGGCCGAGTTCGGTGAAGCACGGGGGAAAGCGTGTCATTCGACCAGGAATGGTCTCAGGCCAAGAGTGCCGCGGCCGAACAGGCGACATCTCAGACGCGGCTCAACCAACTGGACGGGGGGCCCACGGGCCCGATCCCGGAAGGGGACCTGAAGGTCACCCAGTCCGATCTGGCGGCGATCGGCGACGAGGCGTTCAAGCTGTACCAGCGGCTGGACACGGACGGCGATCACGCCAAGCAGACCAGCTACGAGGCCGCGACCTCGCTGAAGCCGGACTTCGCCCTCGGCACGGCGCTCTCGACCGTGACCGACACATGGAAGACGCAGGTCGACACCCTGCTCGAAGCCTGTGCCCACATCTCCAACCACCTGGACTACACGGAGAACGCGCACGCGGAGGACGAGTACTACATCGCGACCCGGTTCCGCTACGCCGAACTGGACCAGGGCTTCGCGGAAGGGACCAGGCACTGATGGAACTCGACGCGCTCCGGCACGCCAATTTCTCCAAGCTCAGCACCGCCGTCGGCGACTGGACCACCATGATCACCAAGTTGGAGGAGCTGAAGGAGGACGCGAGGACCCAGCTCGACGGTGCCGCCAAGAAGGCCAACTGGGAAGGCGTCAACGCGACCGTCACCAAGAGCTTCATCCTGAAGACGGCCACGGAGTTCGCCGACGCGGTGACCGAGGCGACCACCATCCGCAACATCCTGCGCGACACGCACGACGAGCTCGTCGACTACAAGGACAGGCTCGGCACCGCCATCGAGAACGGCCTCAAGAAGAACCTCACGGTCGTCGGTACGGGCGACGGCGGTTTCACCGTGACGATGAACATCCACCCCGACCGGGCCGCCGAGGGCACCGAGGTGCCCGACCACACCCCCGAGGACGCGGAGAACCTGCGCGATGAGGTCCAGCGCATCCTCCAGGGTGCGACGGAGAGCGACAGGACGGCGTCGGACGCGCTGGTCGCCATCGTCACGCAGTCGCCGTACGGCTTCTCGGACGCCTCGTACGCGGACCGCGACGCGGCGGCCAAGGCGATCAAGGACGCCGAGCGGTACGCGAACCTCATCAAGAACAAGGGGGACGACATGTCCCCCGAGGAGTTCGACGCGCTCAACCGCGACCTGGCCCAGTATCGGGACGACCCCCTCTTCCAGGAGCGGTTCGCGACGACCCTCGGCCCGCGCGGTCTGCTCGATTTCTGGGCGGACCTGTCGGACCCCTCCGACGGCGGCGACCTCCAGCGTGCCCGCCGCGAGCAGCTCGGCGACTTCCAGCAGAACCTCAGCATGACGCTCGCGGGCGCCACGCAGTCGGACAGCCCCGCCATGCAGCGCTGGCAGGACGACATGGTGCGGCTGGGCGAGGAGCGCATCCAGACGCGCGGCGCGAACGTCTACGGCTTCCAGATCATGAGCAACCTCATGCGGGTGGGCGACTACAACGACGAGTTCCTGAACAAGTACGGGAACGCGCTCGTCAAGACCGAGAAGGACATGAAGATCCCCTCCCACTACTGGGTGGCGGGTCTCGGCGGTCCTTCGATGCCGAAGATGAACTTCATGGGGGAGGAGTTCGGCCGTGATCCCATGACGGGATTCATGAGCGCGCTCTCCAACAGCCCGGAGGCGTCCACGCAGTTCTTCAACACCACTCAGCCGCAGGACAACGCGCAGTACGTCCTGAAGGACCGGGAGGTCATCGAGGACACGCCGCTGGACGACGGCGACGCCAACCACGCGCGGGAGGCCACCGGCAAGGCACTTGTCGCCGCCACCACCGGCGTCAACCCCAATGACCCGGACGCCCGCCCCGTGCCGCACAGCCCGCAGAACCGCGAGGCCCTCGACCGCTCGCTCCGTTTCCTCTCCGAGGCCGGCGACGACTTCCCGTCGGAGATGCGCGACGACATGGCCGCCGTGCTCGTCAACTACGGCGACGAGACCCACCACACCGCCAGCTCGCAGGCCGACGACGCCAACGACCCAAGGCTGCTCGACCGCCACCACCTGATGGAGGTCACCAAGCAGGTCTCCCGTGACCAGAACGCCTACGGCATCCTCAACGACGGTCTCAACCAGGAAATGGTCCGGGACATCCACGCGGACAAACCGAGCGACCCGAAGGAAACGCTGCAACGGGCCGGAGCCACGGTCGGGTTCCTGGAGGAGGCCCGCTACCAGGCGCTCAAGACGGACAAGGAGGATCCGTCCTGGGACGCGAAGTGGGCGTACCACGGCTTCGGTGGTGCCGTGAACTTCATCCCGGTGGTCGGCGACGCCGCCCAGCGCGGCGTCGACGCGCTCGCCTACCAGTGGCAGCTCGACGAACAGGACAGGATCAACCAGGAGACCCAGCGGGAGAACGGCAAGACCTTCACCGCCCGCGAGAACCAGTTGCAGGCGCTGGCGGACCAGTGGTCCGCCGCCAACCCGGGTCACACCAACAACCGGTACACGCTGACGCAGGAGATCAACGAGGCGGCCTTCGCCGGCAACGACCGCGCACAAGGTCTCGCGGGAGACCAGTGATGCCAGTGATGCGAGTGATCCCAGTGATCCCAGTGATACGGCCCCGACGCGTTCGGCACACCGCGGCCGTCTTCACCCTGGGCGCGCTCCTCCTGGGAGCGACGGCCGGTTGCTCCGGCGCCCGGGGGTACGAGGTCCCCGCCGAACTCTGCGGCGTGCCCGCGGACACCGGCAGGCTCTCCCCCCTGCTCCCGGACGGTGACGCGATCGAACAGAAGGAGAACGATCTGGGGCAGGGGAGCCGGAGCTGCCGGCTGTCGGTGGACTCCCGGCAGGTGCTGTACGTACGGGCCGACGTGGTGCCCGCCGACACGGATCCGGTCAAGGTGAACGAGCACGCCCTGATCGGGCTGGGGAACCCGCAGCCGGCCGGCATCGGCGACGACGCGCGGATCGCTGACAAGGGCGCGCTCACGGTCGTCGCCTGCCCGGCCGACCCGCAGAAGCGGAAGTTCGTCCTGGAGGCGGACCTCGCGACGAAGACGCCCGAGGACACGGCCGACCGACGGCGGGCGCTGACCCGTTTCCTGGAGGCGTACCTCCCGCAGGTCCTCGAGAAGCGGGGCTGCACGGCCTGAGACCCAGCCGTACGACCTTGAGGCGGGGCGGCCCGGCGTGACGCGGACCACCCCGCCAAAGGCCCCCGGCCCCCGGCCGCCGAGCCGTGCGTGCCGCCGAGCCGTGCGTGCCGCCGAGCCGTGCGCGCCGCACGCGCCGTACCCCCGCACGCGCCGTACTCCCGCACGCGACGAAGCGGCCGCCCCGGAACCTGACCCGGGAAGCGGCCGCTTCGTACGTGGAGGCCGTGGCGGGAATCGAACCCGCGTAACTCGCTTTGCAGGCGAGCCCCTGAACCACTCGGGCACACGGCCGTCGCTGTCCTCCACTGCTCATGACCGTACGCGGGTCCCGCAGCACGGCCAAGGGTTCCGGACGGCGTGCAACGCGACTGCCATACGCCGTTCACGGTTCCCCGATTCCCTCGATTCCCCCCGGTTCGCCCGGCTCCCGGTCCGGTCGTACGACCAACGGACCAGCCGTGATCCACCCCGCGACAGGGCCGAAACCCCATGACGACTCTTACGCTGAGCCCATGACCGCCCTGGAGCCAGGCGACGCCGAAGCCGCCACCGCCGAACCACCCGCACCGGTCGGGCCCCTGAAGCCCGCAGCGCCCGTCCCGGCAGGGGGTCCCACCTCCCGGCCCACCGGCGTGCTGGGGCCGGAGCACCGGGCCCTGAGCGTCGGCATCGTCTCCGTCGTCCTGCTCATCGCCTTCGAGGCGACCGCCGTGGGCACCGCCATGCCGGTGGCCGCGCGGGAGCTGGACGGTGTCGCGCTGTACGCCTTCGCCTTCTCGGCGTACTTCACCACCAGCCTCTTCGCCATGGTCCTCGCCGGTCAGTGGGCCGACCGCAGTGGTCCGCTCGCGCCGCTCGCCACCGGCATCAGCGCCTTCGGCGCCGGGCTCCTGCTCTCGGGCACCGCCGTCGGCATGTGGCCGTTCATCCTGGGCCGCGCCGTGCAGGGGCTCGGCGGCGGGCTCGTCATCGTGGCGCTGTACGTGGTCGTCAGCCGCGCCTACCCGGAACGCCTGCGGCCCGCGATCATGGCCTCGTTCGCCGCGGCGTGGGTGGTGCCCTCCGTCGTCGGGCCGCTCGCCGCCGGTACCGTCACCGAACACATCGGCTGGCGCTGGGTCTTCATCGGCATCCCGGTACTCGTCGTACCGCCGCTCGCGCTCGCGCTGCCCGCGATACGCCGCCGAGCCGCCGGGCCGGCCGACCCCGCCGCGCCGCCCGTCGCCTTCGACCGGCGCAGGATCCGGCTCGCGCTCGGGATCTCGGTGGGCGCGGGGCTCCTGCAGTACGCGGGCCAGGAGCTGCGCTGGCTCTCCCTCGCCCCGGCCGCCGCGGGCGCCGCCCTGCTGGTCCCCGCCGTGCTCGGGCTGCTCCCGGCCGGCACCTGGCGCTCGGCCCGCGGGCTGCCGTCCGTGGTGCTGCTGCGCGGGGTCGCCGCCGGGGCGTTCGTGGCGGCCGAGAGCTTCGTCCCCCTGATGCTCGTCACCGAGCGCGGCCTGTCGCCGACGCTGGCCGGGCTCTCGCTCGCGGCGGGCGGCGCGACGTGGGCGTTCGGCTCGTACGTACAGTCCCGGCCGCGCCTGGAACCGTACCGGGAGCGGCTGATGGCCGGTGGCATGGTGCTGGTCGCGGTGGCCATCGCGACCGCGCCGAGCGTGCTGTTCGAGGCCGTGCCCGTGTGGATCGTGGCGGTCGCCTGGGGCGTGGGCTGCCTGGGGATGGGCGCGGTGATCGCCTCGACCAGCGTGCTGCTGCTGAAGCTCTCGGCGCCGGAGGAGGCGGGCACGAACTCCGCCGCGCTCCAGATCTCCGACGGGCTCTCGAACGTCCTGCTGCTGGCGGCGGGCGGCGCGGCCTTCGCGGCCCTGGGCGGCGGCGCGGCGGGCGGCCACGCGGCCACGGCCACCGCCGCGGCCGGCGCGACCGCGGCCGCCACGGGCTCCCACCCGGCGGCTTTCGCCGCGGTGTTCCTGCCGATGGCGGCGGTGGCGCTGGCGGGGGTGTGGGTGGCGGTCCGGATACGGCCGCGATGAGTGGTACCACTCTGGCCCCACCGGGGTGGTACCGTTTTGGTATGGCTATGAACCTGCGTCTTCGTGACGACCAGACCGAAGCCCTCAAGCAGCGCGCCGAGCAGGAGGGGACGAGCATGCACGCGATACTGCTGCAGGCCGTGGACGACTATCTGGCCAGGACCGCGCACGAGGCCATGGTCAGGAAGACGGCCAAAGAGCAGGCCGCCAAGTGGGGCGAGCTGATGGAGCGGCTCAAGTGACCTGTGTCTATCTGTCGGCCGAGGACGTCCTGGCCATCGCCGCGCACGCGTGTGACGACATGCAGGTGGTGCTCAGGGACGCCGGGCTCCTGGAGTCGGCGGTGCACCGGCCGTCGGCCGCGATGTTCGGGGAAGAGGCATACCCGGACGTCCTCGACAAGGCGGCGGCCCTCCTCCAGTCCCTGGCCGTCAACCACCCCTTCTTCGACGGCAACAAGCGCACGGCATGGCTCTCGTGCGTCACTTTCCTGGCCATCAACGACGTGCACCTGCGTCCCGACATCGACGCGGCCGAACGCCTGGTCATCGGCGTCGCCACCGGGCGGACCGAAGAGGTGAAAACGATCTCCGACGCGCTCCGGGAACTGCTCGCGCGCTGACAGTGTGACCGCTGTCGCAGTCGTTCGCGCAGTCCCCCGTTCGGGCCAGGAAGCGACCGGGCCCCCGGTAGGGTGGCCCGGTTGTCGTACGTAGCCCAGCCACCCAACGTGTTCGAACCGGAGACCGTGACTACCACCGCCGCCTCCTCGCACCATCTGTCGCCCGCCTTCCCCAACCGCGCGCCCTGGGGCACCGCCAACAAGCTGCGCGCCTGGCAGGAAGGCGCACTCGGCCGCTACCTCGAGCAGCAGCCCCGTGACTTCCTCGCCGTCGCGACCCCCGGAGCCGGGAAGACGACCTTCGCCCTGACGCTCGCCTCATGGCTGCTGCACCACCACGTCGTCCAGCAGGTGACCGTCGTCGCGCCGACCGAGCACCTGAAGAAGCAGTGGGCGGAGGCCGCCGCGCGGATCGGGATCAAGCTCGATCCCGAGTACAGCGCCGGCCCGCTGAGCAAGGAGTACGACGGCGTCGCCCTCACCTACGCGGGCGTCGGTGTCCGGCCCATGCTGCACCGCAACCGCTGCGAGCAGCGCAAGACCCTCGTCATCCTCGACGAGATCCACCACGCGGGCGACTCCAAGTCCTGGGGCGAGGCGTGCCTGGAGGCGTTCGAACCCGCCACCCGGCGGCTCGCGCTGACCGGTACGCCGTTCCGGTCCGACACCAACCCCATCCCCTTCGTCGCGTACGAGGAGGGGAACGACGGCATCCGCCGCTCCGCCGCCGACTACACGTACGGATACGGCAACGCCCTCGGCGACGGCGTCGTCCGGCCCGTCATCTTCCTCAGCTACAGCGGCAACATGCGCTGGCGCACCAAGGCCGGTGACGAGATCGCCGCCCGGCTCGGCGAACCCATGACCAAGGACGCGGTCTCGCAGGCGTGGCGCACGGCGCTCGACCCGCGCGGCGACTGGATGCCGAACGTGCTGCGCGCCGCCGACCAGCGCCTCACCGAGGTCCGCAAGGGCATCCCTGACGCCGGCGGCCTGGTCATCGCGACCGACCAGGACTCGGCCCGCGCGTACGCCAAGCTGATCCGCGAGATCACCGGCACGAAGGCCACCGTCGTCCTCTCCGACGACGCGGGCGCCTCGCAGCGCATCGACGACTTCAGTCGGAGCGACGACCGCTGGATGGTCGCGGTCCGCATGGTGTCGGAAGGCGTCGACGTGCCCCGCCTCGCCGTGGGTGTGTACGCGACGACGATCTCGACCCCGCTGTTCTTCGCGCAGGCGGTGGGCCGTTTCGTACGGTCCAGGCGGCGTGGCGAGACGGCTTCGGTGTTCCTGCCCACCATCCCCAACCTCCTGGGCTTCGCCAACGAGATGGAGGTGGAGCGCGACCACGTCCTCGACAAGCCGAAGAAGGAGGGCGGCGAGGAGGACCCGTACGCGGAGTCCGAGAAGGAGATGGCGGAGGCCGAGAAGCAGCAGGATGAAGACACCGGCGAACAGGACATGCTGCCGTTCGAGGCGCTGGAGTCCGACGCCGTCTTCGACCGGGTCCTCTACGACGGCGCCGAGTTCGGCATGCAGGCGCACCCCGGCAGCGAGGAGGAGCAGGACTACCTCGGCATCCCGGGTCTGCTCGAACCCGACCAGGTGCAGTTGCTGCTCCAGAAGCGGCAGGCCCGCCAGATCGCGCACAGCCGCAAGAAGCCCGACGCCGAGGCGGACCTGCTCGAACTGCCGGCCGAGCGGCGCCCGGTGGTCTCGCACAAGGAACTGCTCGAACTGCGCAAGCAGCTGAACACGATGGTCGGCGCGTACGTCCACCAGAGCGGCAAGCCGCACGGCGTGATCCACACGGAGCTGCGCCGGGTGTGCGGCGGCCCGCCGAGCGCGGAGGCGACGGCCGGACAGATTCGCGAACGCATCGCGAAGGTGCAGGAGTGGGCGACCCGGATGCGGTGACCGGGACCAGGGAGCCCGCCGGCGACCGGGGCCGGGGCCGGGGGCTGGGACGCGGCGGCCCCTGGCGCCCCCATCCGCTCGCCGACCGACGGGTATCGGCTGTATGAGTCGTTCCGCATGCGGTGAAGCGGTGGAGGTATCGGCGAGAAGCCGTACGAGTTGTCGGCGGGGCCGTCGTACGGGAGTGGCCGCGGACCGAACCGGCGGCGGCCTCCGGTGCCTTCGGGCGGCCCCGAACGGACCCCACCCGCGCCTCGGGCACTCCTGCGACGCTCCCGGCCACCCCAGGGCGCCCGGCATACGGCGAATGATCAGAAGAAGTCGCCCATGTCGCCACTCCATCCCGCTTCGGGTGCGTTTCTGGCGATGAATGATGACTGGTGCGCCGCTCTGACCGGATTCTGGACGAGGACTTCCACTGAGCGGTGCGTATCGCTACTCTCCCGGCACACAAGGTAAACGCTCCGTGGCAATCGCCATGGACTTCGTGAGAGTGCCGTCGTCACTCACTCCGAAGCATCCGAAGGAGAGGGCGTCGTGACCGCGGAGACCTCCCAGACGCTGGACCGGGGACTACGTGTCCTGAAACTGCTCGCCGACACCGACCACGGCCTGACCGTCACCGAGCTGTCCGCCAAGCTCGGTGTCAACCGGACCGTCGTCTACCGCCTGCTCGCGACCCTGGAACAACACGCCCTGGTCCGCCGCGACCTGGGCGGCCGGGCCAGGGTCGGCCTCGGGGTGCTGCGCCTGGGCCGCCAGGTGCATCCGCTCGTACGGGAAGCGGCCCTGCCCGCCCTGCGCGCGCTGGCCGAGGACATAGGGGCCACGGCGCACCTGACGCTGGTGGACGGGGCGGAGGCCCTGGCGGTCGCCGTGGTGGAGCCGACCTGGACCGACTACCACGTCGCCTACCGGGCCGGTTTCCGCCACCCCCTGGACCGGGGCGCCGCAGGCAAGGCGATCCTCGCCGCCCGCCGGAGCGCCCAGGCCGAGCCGCACTGCACGCTCACGCACGGAGAGCTGGAGGCGGGCGCCAGCGGCGCGGCGGCGGCCCTGGTGGGCGTGACGGGGATCGAGGGGAGCGTGGGCGTGGTGATGCTCGCGGACTCCGTACCGGAACGGGTCGGGCCGCGCGTGGTCGACGCGGCCCGGGAGGTGTCGGACGCGCTGCGGTGAGCCGGACGCCGGAAGCCGCCGCCGGAGCCGGACCCCGAGCTCGTACCCCTGAGCGTCGTGCCCCGGAACGGAAGGCCTGGTGAAGGACCGGCGGAGGGCGGGCGGAGTCGGGCGGACGGCCCGACCGGTGCATCCGCCCGGAAGATAGATTGACACCCGTGTCTTCTCGTCTCTCCCGCCCCGGCGTCCTCGCCCTCTGCGCCCTGCCCATCGCCGTCCTGTTCGCGCTCGTCGGCGCCGCGCCGCTGCCGTACGCCGTGGCGCAGCCCGGGTCGACCGTCAACGTCCTCGGCAAGGACCAGGGCAAGCCGATCGTCTCCGTCAAAGGGGTGCCCGAGCGGACGACCAAGGGCCAGCTGCGGATGACGACGATCGTGGCGACCGGCCCTTCCACGAAGGTCGACTTCGGCGATGTGGTCGAGGCGTGGTTCCGGACGGACCGGGCCGTGCTCCCGCACGACGCCGTCTACCCCTCGGGCCAGACCGACCGGCAGATCGAGAAGCACAACATCCGCGACATGGTCCAGTCGCAGGACTCCGCGACCCGGGCCGCCCTCGGCTATCTGGGCAGGAGCCCGCGAGAGGTCGACGTCAAGCTGCACCTCGCGGACATCGGGGGGCCCAGCGCCGGGCTGCTCTTCGCCCTCGGCATCGTCGACAAGATCGAGGGCGACGGTTCGGGCGGCGAACTGACCGGTGGCCGCTCCATCGCCGGTACGGGCACGATCAGCGCCGACGGCACGGTCGGCCCGGTGGGCGGTGTCTCCCTCAAGACGCAGGCGGCCGGCCGGGACGGGGCGACCGTCTTCCTCGTACCCAAGGCGGAGTGCGCGGACGCGCAGGCCGAACTGCCGGAGGGGATGCGGCTGATCCCGGTCGAGACGCTCAAGGGCACGGTCTCGTCGCTGCGGGCACTGGAGAAGGGCGGCGAGGTCCCGGCCTGCTGAGCCGCCGCTCGGGAGACGCCCGCACGGCCGCGGGGACGTGCGACGCCCGCGGGGCCGCGGGACCGTTCCGCCGGGCGTACCGCGGAGCCCGGAGACTCGCGTGGCCCGCGCGTCACCCCCGGCCGTCGGCGCCCTCGGCCGCCGCCTGCTCGACCAGCGGGATGATCCGCAGCGGTACGGGGTTCTCCATCACGATGGCCGTGGCCGCCCGGACGATGCCGTCGAAGCCGACGACCCGGTCGATCACCCGCTGGAGGTCCGCGTTGGAGCGGGCGACGAGCCGGCAGAGCATGTCGCCCTCGCCGGTGGTGGTGTGCAGTTCGAGCACCTCGGGGACGCCGCTGAGGTGTTCCCGTACGTCCGCGCCCTGCCCCTGCTTGATCTCCAGCGTCGCGAAGGCCGTGACGGGATACCCGAGGGCGGCCGGATCGACCGTCGGGCCGAAGCCCCGGATCACCCCGCCCGACTGGAGCCGGTCGAGCCGCGCCTGTACGGTCCCGCGCGCCACGCCGAGCCGGCGCGACGCCTCCAGCACGCCGATCCGCGGCTCGCGCGCCAGCAGCACGATGAGCCGGCCGTCCAGTCCGTCGATACCCGTGTCCGCGCCCGCGCCCCTGCCCATGCCGTATCCCTTCCCCTTCCCGGCCGCTTCCCGCCATCGGCGGGCCGACGACAAACCGTGGTCACCCTGTGCACATAGTCCGGTCATTCTGGCATTCGACTGGGCAACATGCCCAGTGACAGCGCCATCTGTTGCGCACCTTGCGGACCGGCGGGACGCTGAGTTCATGGCTGACACCTCGACGCACACCTCGACGCACCTCGGCAGCGCTCCCGACACCGCGCGCGAGGCCGACCCGTTCCCGGTCAAGGGAATGGACGCGGTCGTCTTCGCCGTCGGCAACGCCAAGCAGGCCGCGCACTACTACTCCACGGCCTTCGGCATGAAGCTCGTCGCCTACTCCGGACCGGAGAACGGCAGCCGGGAGACCGCGAGTTACGTGCTCACCAACGGCTCCGCCCGTTTCGTCCTCACGTCCGTCATCAAACCGTCCACCGAGTGGGGCACCTTCCTCGCCGAGCATGTCGCCGCCCACGGCGACGGCGTCATCGACCTCGCGATCGAGGTGCCGGACGCCCGCGCGGCGTACGCCTACGCCACCGAGCACGGCGCGCGCGGCATCCAGGAGCCGTACGAGCTCAAGGACGAGCACGGCACGGTCGTGCTCGCCGCGATCGGCACGTACGGCAAGACCCGCCACACCCTGGTCGAACGCTCCGGCTACGACGGCCCCTACCTGCCGGGCTTCGCCCCCGCGGAGCCGATCGTGGCACCCCCGGCCAAGCGCGTCTTCCAGGCCATCGACCACTGCGTGGGCAACGTCGAACTGGGCCGCATGAACGAGTGGGTGGACTTCTACCACCGGGTCATGGGCTTCACGAACATGAAGGAGTTCGTCGGCGACGACATCGCCACCGAATACTCGGCGCTGATGTCGAAGGTCGTCGCGGACGGCACGCTGAAGGTCAAGTTCCCCATCAACGAACCCGCCGTCGCCAAGAAGAAGTCCCAGATCGACGAGTACCTGGAGTTCTACGGCGAGGCCGGAGTCCAGCACATCGCGCTCGCCACGAACGACATCGTCGCGTCGGTCCGGGCGATGCGCGCGGCGGGCGTGCAGTTCCTGGACACGCCCGACTCGTACTACGACACCCTGGGGGAGTGGGCGGGCGAGACCCGGGTGCCGGTCGAGACGTTGCGCGAGCTGAAGATCCTGGTGGACCGGGACGAGGACGGCTACCTGCTCCAGATCTTCACCAAGCCCGTGCAGGACCGGCCGACGGTGTTCTTCGAGATGATCGAGAGGCACGGGTCCATGGGGTTCGGCAAGGGGAACTTCAAGGCCCTGTTCGAAGCGATCGAGAGGGAGCAGGAGCGCCGGGGCAACCTCTGAGGGTGCCGGGGGCGCGGGGTGCGCCTGCGGCGGGCTGTTCCCCTCCCCGCCCCTTCCCACAACCGGGGCGGGGCCCCGGACCCCCGTTGCGGGGGCTTCGCCCCCGAGCCCCCGTCGCGCCGGCTGCGCGGCGGGGGGCCTCCGGCCCGGTGCGGGCGCGTGGGGTGCGGGCGGACGTCGCGCGCCACACAGACCCCCTTCAGCACCCGCCACCAACCGGCCGGGACGACCTACGGCCCGCAGTCGGCCAGCGGCACCCACACCCCACCGGCCGGCCCGGACGACCCGGCGGCCCGCAGGCGACCACCGGCGGGAGGGGGCCGGGGTCGCAGGAGGTGCGTGTCCGGACACTAAAGCGTGATGTGTGACGCGCGACGACCGCCCGCCATCGCACGTCCGCCCGACGCGCGTCGTACGGGGGCCTGGGGGTGTCCCCCAGAAAGCACAGCATGCCGTCCGGACATGTACCTCCGGAGGCCCCGGCCCCCGCACCACCCACCGCCGGACGGCACCGCACCCCGCACCCGCACCGCGCCCCCGCCGGAGGCGACCCCGCCGGGAGGCCAACCCCTACCCCCGCAACCCCTCCCGCGCCCTCGGCGCCAACAGCGGCGAGAAGTGCGGATTCGTCCGCAGCGCCTCCTCCAGGTGCAGCCGCGCCGCGCTCCGCATCCCGAGCGCCCGCTCGATCTCGCCCCGGTGGTACGCGTACAGCGCACTGCGCGTCCCCTGCCCCGTCGCCCTCTTGGCGTACGCCAGCGCCTCCTTCGTCTCGCCCGCCCGGTACAGCGCCCAGCCCAGCGCGTCCGCCACCGCCAGGCTCCGGCGGCCGTGGTCCCACTCGCCGCGCAGCCGCCGGACCGCCGACCGGGCGTCACCGTGGTCCGCCTCGTAGCGGGCGAGGACCAACTCCTCGTTCACGCCGTCGCGTCGCGCCCGCGCCGCCTGCGCGCGCAGCCGCGCGTACTGCGTCCGCGCGTCCCCGTCCAGCCGCTCCGAGTCGTACAACTCGCCCAGTTCCAGCATGATCTCCGGGCTCGGCAGCCGGTCCAGCGCGCCCAGGTAGTCGGTGTACGCCTCGGCCGTCCTGCCCAGCGCGGCCAGCGCCCGCGCCCGTCCGGCCCGGGCCGCCGGCTCGTCGTGGACGGTGGCGAGCGCCGCGTCGTAGTGGGCCAGGGACACGGCCGGTTCGCCCCGTTCCCAGGCCAGTTCGCCGAGCAGACGCAGGGCCGCCGCCTTCTCGGCGGGCGAACCGGCACGGGCGGCGGCCTCGTCCGCCTTGGCCTCCGCGTCCTCGCGCCAGCCCCGGTCACGGAAGACCCGCGCCGTGCGCAGGAGCACCGGGGCGCCCGAGCGCAGCTTCGTCAGCTCGTCCAGTGCCCGGCCGGCCGCCCGGTGGTCACCGAGGCCGGTGTACGCGTCGACCAGCACCGCGTACGACGTCCACAGCCGGGGCTGCCGCGCGCGCAGCGTCTCGCCCCAGCGCTTGGCGGTGGCGTAGTCGTGCCGCGCGCCGGCCAGGGAGGCGAGCCCGGCCAGTCCCTCCCGCAGCGCCTCCGCCGGTACGGCGGCCGGGCCGCCCGCGCCGCCCCGCTCCCGGGGCTTGGCGTCCTCACCACGCTCGGCCGCCCCGTTCGGCCCGGCCGGCTTCTCCGTCGCGTCGACGGAACCCACGGAACCCACGGCACCGGCGGAACCGGCGGAACCCGCAGAACCAGAAGACCCCGCGGCCCCCGCGGCACGCGGACCGTCCAGCGCCCGCCGCAGCGCCCGTTCGGCCTTCGGGAAGTACGCCGAGTCCGCCCGCGCCGCCCCGCGTGCCACGTACGCCGAGCCGAGCACCGCCCACGCCCGCGCGTCCTCCGGGTGCGCGCGCACATGGGCCTCCCGGTCGCGGATGAGCGCGCCCAGCTCCTGTACCGCGCTGCGCCCGCCGGGGCCCACGGCCCGTACGTCCGACGACGGCGCACGCTCCGGGCGCGCGCCCTCCTCCGGTGCGAAGAGCGCCGCGCCCCCCACCAGCACCGCTCCCAACCCGGCGGCCAGCAACGTCTTCCTGGCCTGCCCGGACCGCCCGAGACGGCCGTTCAGGTCCCTCTCCGCCGCATCCACGACGTCCGTCGCATCCATGGTGATTACTGTGCGTCAATATGATCAGTACACCGTGTGTGTCGGAACGGGTCGCAGACGGGTTCACACCGATGGCCCCGGGTGCGACTCTGGGCTCATGGACGATCTCCTCGCGCGGTTGCGGTCCGGGCTCCCCTCCGAGGCCCTGCTCACCGACCCCGACGTCATGGCCTCGTACGCCAACGACATGGCGAGCTTCTGCGCCGCGGGCGCGCCCGTCGCGGTCGTGCTGCCGCGCACGGTGGAGCACGTCCAGCACGTCATGCGCACGGCGACCGCGCTCCGCGTCCCCGTCGTCCCGCAGGGCGCCCGTACGGGGCTGTCCGGCGCCGCGAACGCCTCGGACGGGTGCGTCGTCCTCTCCCTGACCAAGATGGACCGGATCCTGGAGATCAACCCGGTCGACCGCATCGCCGTCGTCGAACCGGGCGTCGTCAACGCCACGCTCTCCCGCGCCGTCGGCGAACTGGGCCTGTACTACCCGCCCGACCCCTCCAGCTGGGAGATGTGCACCATCGGCGGCAACATCGGCACGGCGTCCGGCGGCCTGTGCTGCGTGAAGTACGGCGTCACCGCCGAGTACGTCCTCGGCCTCGACGTCGTCCTCGCCGACGGCCGCCTCCTGACCACCGGTCGCCGCACGGCCAAGGGCGTCGCCGGCTACGACCTGACGCGGCTCTTCGTCGGCTCCGAGGGCAGCCTCGGCATCGTCGTCAAGGCCGTCCTCGCACTCCGGCCCAAGCCACCGCGGTCCCTCGTCGTCGCGGCCGAGTTCGGCTCCGCGGCGGACGCCTGCGACGCCGTCTGCCGCATCATGGAGCGCGGTCACACCCCCTCGTTGCTCGAACTGATGGACCGTACGACGGTCCGCGCCGTCAACGCCATGGCGAACATGGGGCTTCCCGACACCACCGAGGCCCTGCTGCTCGCCGCCTTCGACACCCCCGACCCCGCACCCGACCTCGCCGCCGTCGGTGACCTCTGCGCCGCCGCCGGCGCCACCGAGGTCGTCCCCGCGGAGGATCCGGCGGAGTCGGAGCTGCTCCTCGAGGCGCGCCGGCTCGCCCTGCCCGCGCTGGAAACCGTCCGGTCGGCCACGATGATCGACGACGTCTGCGTCCCCCGCACGCGCCTCGGGGCGATGCTCGACGGCACGGCCGCCATCGCGGACAAGCACGGTCTGACCATCGGCGTCTGCGCGCACGCGGGCGACGGCAACACCCACCCGGTCGTCTGCTTCGACCCGGCCGACCCCGACGAGTCCCGGCGGGCCCGTACGTCGTTCGACGAGATCATGGCGCTCGGCCTGGAACTGGGCGGCACGATCACCGGCGAACACGGGGTCGGTGTCCTGAAGAAGGAGTGGCTGTCCCGCGAACTTGGCCCGGTGGGGCTGGAGTTGCAGCGCGGCATCAAGCGGACGTTCGACCCGCTGGGCCTGCTCAACCCGGGAAAGCTCTTCTGACCGGGACAGGTGCCGCCAGTACGCCCGAGTCCCGACCGCCGGACCCCCGGCCGCCCGGGCCCGGCCGGCCGACTACGCCTCGCCCTCGCGCGACTCGTCCGACGGCCACTGACCTCGCGACCGCGGGTCGTCCGAGGGGGTCGGGGCCAGCAGGTCGGCCAGTTCGCCGTCCAGCCCGAGCCGCGCCGCCTCCGTTCCCGGCGGCACGATCCGCAGCGTCCGCTCGACCCACGCGTACACCGCGTCCGAGGGCGCCTCCAGCAAGGCGTCCCCGTCGGGCGAACTGAGCGCGAAACACAGCACGCTCCGCCCGTCCGCCTTCGTCGGCCAGACGCGCACGTCCCCCTGCCCGCACGGCCTGAACACTCCCTCCACCAGAAGTTCACGGGCGAAGGCCCACTCCACGGGGCTGTCCGAGCCGATGTGGAAGGTGACGCGCACGGCGTACGGATCGTCCGTGCGGTAGGTCAGCCGGGCCGGGACGGGGACGCTGTACTCCGGTGACAGCACCAGATTCAGCTCCAGTTCGCGTTCCACCACGGTGTCCATGAACGGCACTTCCTTTCCCCTGCGCTTTCCCGGCGCTTTTCCTGGCGAGGGCCCGATGACGGGGCCGTACCGGATGAGAGAGCGGAAGGGCCCGCCTATGACGCGACTTCCGCGACTTCCGGCAGGTGAATTTTTCGTAAGCGTCGGCAGGTGCCCGCGGGCGGACGTCGACGGCGCCCGGACCGGCGTGTGCCGGTGCGGGCCGGTTCGTGGGGGCCGGTACGAGGGACGCCGCCCGGGACGGCCCCGACCAGCGGGTACGGGCGGGCGCGCCTGTACGAGGACGCGCGCCACCCTGATGGGGGTGCGTGCGACCCTGATGGGCGAGCCGGGACCGCGACGGTTGACTTTTGTGGGGATCAATCGCTTCTTGTAGGTACTGGCGTGCGACTCTTCGCGCACCCTGGCGAAGAGATTCCACCCCACAGCCTTACGCTTCGCCTCGACGTCTTCGGTCTGCCGCTCGAACACGGTCCTGTCCACCGGTCCTCTTCCTCAGGTATCCGTGTTCTTCGTTACTGTCTTCCATGGACAAGCGGCGGCACGCCCCGTCAGGCGCCGCGCGGGGCGATGCGAGGCGCAGCCCGAGGACATGTCCGATCAAGGTGTGAGTGAACGGAGTTGGGGTCAGTGGCTACTCCTCCTGGTGACGGTGGAAACGTACCCAGGGAAGGGTTCTACCCAGACCCGTCCATCCCGGGATATGTCCGGTACTGGAACGGTGCCGCCTGGGTGCCCGGCACGAGCCGGCCCGCGCCCCCGGGCGACGAGGCGGGGCCCGGGACACCGGCGGTCCCGGACCGGCCCGCCGTCGACGAGACGGGTCCGGTCTTCCTGGACGAGGAGCCGGCCCGGGATCCCCGGCGGGAGTCCCAGGAGCCGGCGTCAGCGTGGCAGGCCGATGTCTCGCGGCAGGGCGGCTTCGGGGACGAGCGCGACGCCCGGGTCTCGTGGGGAGCGCACGGCCCCGACCCCCGGGTGCCCGCGCCCGCCCCGGCCCCCGTGGATCCGGCTCGGGCCCCCGGCGCGCGGGACGGGGAGGGCGACCCGACCGGTGGCGCCCTGCCCGGTGTACGGGGCCTCGGGCCCGGCTCGCCGGACGACCCGCCGCCCACGGACGGTACGGTCGCGATCCGCGCGATGCGACGCGGTGTCGGGCCGGGCACCGGAGCAGGACCGGGCGCCGGTACGGCCACGGGGGCCGCGTCCGGGACCGGCCGGCCCGGCCCCGACGGCCAGGAGCCGCCGGCCGGGGCGGCGCTGATGCCCGCCCCGCGCGACGGCGACCGGCCGCCCGTCGACAGCACGGTCGCCATCCGCGCGCTGCGTGCCGCCCGCCGTGCCAAGGACGAGGAAGCCGCGTCCGGGCGCCCGGGCGCGTCCGAGGGCACGATGACGATCCGCGCGCTGAGCCAGGGCGCCGCCGGGGCACGGGCGCTGCCCCCGCCGCCCACCAGGCCGAAGCCCCAACTTCCCGGTCGGGTCGAGCCGATCACCGCGCCATCGGCCCAACCCCAGGCACAACCTCAGCCCCAGACACAACCACAGACTCAGCAGCCCCCGCGGATCCAGCAGCCCCAGCAACCTCAGCCGCCGGAGGGCCCGCTCCCGTCGGCCGGCGTGCCGAACACTGTCATCAGCTCCGGAGCGGGTGGCGGCGCCACGTCCTGGGCCCAGCAGCCGCTTCCGCGCGACGGCGGCGACCAGGCCGTCCTGCCGTGGAAGCCGCCCGCCGACGACCCGTTCCTCCGCCACGCCCAGGCCCAGGCGGCGGCCAGGCCCGCGGGACTCGGCAGGCGGTTCGCGGCCCGGCTGATCGACAGCGCCGTACTGGGCGCGGTCGTCGGTGCCGTCGCGGTCCCTCTGGCCGGCCGGGCGCTCACCCATGTCGACGACAAGGTGGAGGCGGCCCGGCAGACCGGTCAGACCGTCACCGTCTGGCTGCTGGACGCCACGACGGGCGCCTATCTCGGCGCGGTGCTCGCCGCGCTGCTGATCGTCGGGGCGCTGTACGAGGCGCTGCCGACCGCCCGGTGGGGCCGCACCCTGGGCAAGAAGCTGTGCGGCCTCGAGGTGCGCGACATCGAGACCCATGAACCCCCGCCGTTCGGCGCCGCGCTGCGCCGCTGGCTGGTGTACAGCGTGCTCGGGGTCCTCGCCGTCGGTGTCCTCAACGTGCTGTGGTGCCTCTTCGACCGCCCCTGGCGGCAGTGCTGGCACGACAAGACGGCCCACACCTTTGTGGCGGGCTCGCGCTGAGGACATGACACGGAGGCTCCGTTCGGAGCCTCCGTGCACCGTGCGGGGCTTTCGCGCCGCCCCCGCGGCAGCGAGCCGACCGGGCGGCCGGGGCGGTCGGCTGGGCGGCCCGGGCCCGTGTTCCTCCGAACGGCGGCACGCCGGGTGCGGGGCCACGACCGGCACGGTGCACTGCCCCCATGAGCAATGATCAGCCGCCGCCCGGTGAACCGCCCGAGGACGATCCGTTCCTCAAGAGACCCCGGCCGCCCCGGCAGCCGGACGAGCGTCCGGGGCCGGGGGGTTCACCGGGCGGCGGTCCCCCGCCCGAGCCTCCCGGAGAGGCCGGCCCGGCGGGTCCCGCAGGCCCGCCCGGCTCTTCCGGCCCGCCGGGCTCGGAGGCCACCCCGCCAGAGCCGCCGCCCGGGCCCCCGCCGGGTCCGCCGCCCGGCTCCCCCTACGGTGCCCCGTACGGCGGCGACCACCCGCCGCCCGCCTCTGGACCGTACGGCTCGGGACCGTACGACTCCGGGGCCTTCGGCGGCGGCCGGTACGGCGAGGACCCGCTGGCCGGGATGCCACCCCTCGCGCCGTTCGGCAAGCGCTTCCTGGCCCGGCTGATCGACGCGTTGATCATCTTCATCCCGCTGGCGCTCATCTCGACCTTCGCCGGCGGCGGCTGGACAGCGACGCCGAACAGCGGCTCGAGCGGGACCTGGAACGACTTCTCCGCCCAGGTGAACACCGGCCGCCAATGGCTGTGGTCGCTGATCTCGGTCGTCGCGTTCGTCGGCTACGACACCCTCGTGACGCGGAAGTACGGCCAGACGCTCGGCAAGCGCTGGCTCAGTCTGCGTACCGCGATGCTCAACGACGGGTCGGTGCCGGACACCGGCTCCTCGCTGGTGCGGGCGCTCGTGCTCTGGGTGCCGGCGCTGGTGTGCTGCTTCTGCGTCTGGTGGTTCATCATCATCGTGTCGATCGCGGGCAGCAGACCGTACCGGCAGGGGCTGCACGACAAGGCCGCGCGGACGGTCGTGGTGACGACGGACCAGGACCAGGGACAGGGCCGGGCGGCCCGCCCCGGACAGGGACAGGACTACGGCCCCTAGAGGCACTACGGCCCCTAGAGGCACTACGGCCCCTGGAGACGCTGCGGCCCCTGGAAGCGGAAGCAGGCGGCAGCCGTCCCGCTACGCCTCAGCGGCGCAGCGAGTGCCGCTGCTCGGCCGGCACGCCCTCGCCGCTCGCGCCGACCCGCTGCCCGGGCACCCGGATGTCCCTGGCCTCCGTCTGTGCGGCGCCACGGCGTCCGTACGCCGCGCTCCGCGCCGGCGACCTGCCCGGCAGCGTGAGCACCATGGTGACCAGGAGGCCCAGTGCGAGTGCGGCGATGCCCGTCATCGCGATGCCGATACCGGTGGTCGTACCGGAGAGCAACAGGATGACGAGGGTGGAGCAGACGACGGTGGCGGAGCCGTAGGCGATCTGTGCGGCAGTCGGACGCGGCATGGCGGAAATCCGTCCCTCGGGGCATGGAAAGTCGGGGGTGGCTCTCGGGGGCGACTCGGGGATTTCCCGGGTCAATGGTGCCTATGGGGCCTGTGGTGCCTATGCGGGGGGTATCCGGGTGTCCCGGGCTGTCTCGCGTGATCGGACGCGTAGTTCGCAACTCGGTCGCACTGTCAGCCGACTCTACGACGCTGGATGCCCCGACGGAATGCGACGTATGCGTCGGCCGTCCACCACCCCCGTTGCACGGGGGGCGCATCGAATCACCCCGCCCGCCAATCGGCCGATTTCATGCGCCTGTTGTCCGAAATTCGCCATGCCCGGATAGTGAAGCTCCGTGGGCGCATAGTGCAGTTGACCAGTTCAAGTCAAGGACTGTTTTTTCTCCGGCGACTCCGGTCGAATGTCGTCACTGATGACGCGCATACGCGCGCGGATCCCCTACTCCCTGGTCCGCGGACCGTATGCGCCGGGGAGGACAACACCAAGTGATCAGAAACCGACGTGCGAGACGCGCCTCGGCCGCGCTCGTGGCCCTGGCCGCGACCGCCGCGACCGCCTCGGCCTTCACCACCTCGGCCCAGGCGCAGGACAATCCCGCCTCCGGCCCGTCGAGCGTCGAGCGCCGTGACCCGGCGCCCCAGGAGGGCCGTGTCGAGCACGACCTGGAAGGTCCGTTCAGCAAGCAGCAGGAGCAGCAGCGCGAGGCCGCGCTGAAGCAGGTCATATCCGGGGACGCCAAGCCGGAGAAGCGCGGCGGCTCGCAGGTCGTCAAGCTCGGCGGCAAGAAGTACGTCGAGCTGGGCCGGGAGAAGACCGACAAGATCTTCACCATCCTCGTCGAGTTCGGCGACCAGGTCGACGACACCACGATGTACGACCCGGACGGGCCCGACGGCCCGCAGCCGCCCGTCGAGAAGTACGGCGGCGACCCCGGTCCGCTGCACAACCAGATAGCCGAGCCCGACCGCAAGGTGGACAACTCCACCGCCTGGCAGGCCGACTACAACCAGCGGCACTTCCAGGACTTGTACTTCGGCGAGGGCAAGGACGCCAAGGGCAAGAAGAAGGAGTCGCTGAAGACCTACTACGAGAAGACGTCCTCCGGGCGTTACTCGGTCGACGGCGAGGTCTCCGACTGGGTCAAGGTCCAGTGGAACGAGGCCCGTTACGGCTCCAACTACTGCGGAAGCTCGACCTGCGCCAACGCCTGGGACCTGGTGCGCGACGGCGTCAACGCCTGGGTCGCGGACCAGAAGGCGCGGGGCAGGAGCGACGCCCAGATCAAGGCGGACCTCGCCCAGTACGACCAGTGGGACCGCTACGACTTCGACAACGACGGCGACTTCAACGAGCCCGACGGCTACATCGACCACTTCCAGATCGTCCACGCGGGCGAGGACGAGTCGGCCGGCGGCGGCGTCCAGGGCGAGGACGCCCTGTGGGCGCACCGCTGGTACGCGTACGGTACGAGCGCCGGCAGCTCCGGCCCCGCGGACAACAAGGCGGGCGGCACCCAGATCGGCGACACGGGCATCTGGGTCGGCGACTACACCATGCAGCCGGAGAACGGCGGGCTCGGGGTCTTCGCCCACGAGTACGGCCACGACCTGGGCCTGCCCGACCTGTACGACACCGCGGGCGGCGAGAACTCCACCGGCTTCTGGACCCTGATGTCGTCCGGCTCCTGGCTCGGCACCGGCCGCAACGAGATCGGCGACCTGCCCGGCGACATGACCGCGTGGGACAAGCTCCAGCTCGGCTGGCTGGACTACACCACCGCCAAGGCCGCGACGAACTCCACGCACAAGCTGGGCGTCTCGGAGTACAACACGAAGAACCCGCAGGCGCTCATCGTCGAACTGCCCAAGAAGCAGCAGACCACGACCGTGGTGAAGCCCGCCGAGGGCACCCGGCAGTGGTGGAGCGGCATGGGTGACGACCTCAAGAACACCCTGACCCGGCCGGTCGACCTGACGGGCAGGTCCGCCGCCGCGCTGGAGCTCCAGGGCTGGTGGGACATCGAGGCGAACTACGACTACCTCTACGCCGAGGTGTCCACGGACGGCGGCGCCAACTGGACGCCGCTGGACGGTACGGCGAACGGCAAGGCCATCACGCGCGACGCCGCCGACAAGCCGGCGCTGACCGACGTCTCGGGCACGCACCAGAAGCTGGTGTACCCGCTGGACGCCTACGCGGGCCAGAAGTTCGACCTCCGCTTCCGCTACCAGACGGACGGCGGCGTGGCCGGCAAGGGCTTCACGGCGGACGGGATCAGCCTGACCGCCGACGGCGCGCCGGTGTTCACCGACGGCGCCGAGGGCGACGACGCGGGCTGGACCGCGAACGGCTTCTCGCGGATCGGGGAGTCCTTCACCGAGGACTACGAGCAGTACTACATCGCGGAGAACCGCCAGTACGTCTCGTACGACACGACCCTGCGGACCGGCCCGTACAACTTCGGCTTCACCGCGCCGAACGACAACAAGGTCGAGCACTACGCGTACCAGCCCGGTCTGCTGATCTGGCAGTGGGACACCTCGCAGGTCGACAACAACACCAGCCGGCACCCGGGTCAGGGTCTGATCCTGCCGATCGACGCCCACGCCAAGCCGCTCAAGTGGGCGGACGGCACGCTGATGCGCAACCGCGTCCAGGCGCACGACTCGGCGTTCAGCTGGTGGCCGACCAAGGGCTTCACGCTGCACAAGGCGGACCAGCCGACGCGCGTCGCGCCGCAGCTGGGCGTGCCGGTCTTCGACGACCGCAAGGGCACGTACTGGAGCGAGGAGAACAAGACCGCGAGCGTCAGGGTTACTGACACCAACACCAAGATCAGCATCATCAGTCAGCCGCTGGACGGGCTGACGATGACGGTCAAGGTGGGACCCTCCGGTAAGTAACCGAAGGTAATCGCAGGTCACAAGCGTGATCGGCCGTCGCCCTCTAGCGGGCGGCGGCCGTTCGTGTTTAGGTGCGTCCTACGAACTCTTATTGACACGGGGTCTTACGGGAGGTGTGGGAACCCATGGCGGGCGGAGGCTTCAGCAGACTCCCCAGCGGCACGGTGGTGGTGGCACTGACCATGCCCAGCCCGGCCGCCGACGGCGGTACGGTCCGGGTCCTGGTCCACGCCGCGAACCGGGCCCGCGCCCTGACCCGGCTGCGGAACCTGGGTCTGCGGGCGGTCTACCTGAGGGGCAACGCGGACCCGCCGACACCGGACGAGATCACCGCGGTCCTGCACCACCCGGACGGCGTGCTGTGGCGCCGCACGGGCCCGGACGCGCTGGCCCAGCTCTGGCAGCCGATCAGGGCGACCCCTTCTTTCTGAGGGCTCGGTTCGCCTCCGGGGCGCTCGCTGTACCCATCAGCGGCCTCCGGCCGCGGGCACTGTCGACGGTCGACCGTGCTCGGTTTGCTCGTACCTCACAAACCGAGCCCTGAAAAAGGGGGGAGCCCTCACACCACCGGCTTGCCGGTCAGCCGTACCCCCGCATCCCGCAGCTCGCCCAGGGCGCGCTCCGTGGTCTCCGGGCTCACCCCCGCCGTCAGCTCCAGCAGCACCGTCGTCGTGAAGCCCTCGCGGGCCGCGTCCAGGGCCGTGGCGCGGACGCAGTGGTCCGTGGCGATGCCCACCACGTCGACCTCCGTGACCTCGCGCGCCCGGAGCCAGTCGGCGAGGCCGACGCCGTTCTCGTCGGTGCCCTCGAAGCCGCTGTAGGCCGCCGAGTACGCGCCCTTGTCGAAGACCGCGTTGATCCCGCCCGAGGCGACCGCGGGCGCGAAGTTGGGGTGGAAGCCCACGCCCTCCGTACCGGCGACGCAGTGCACCGGCCAGGAGTGGACGAAGTCCGGGACGGCCGGCGGTACCGCGAAGTGGTCGCCCGGGTCGATGTGGTGGTCGCGGGTGGCGACCACGTGCCGGTAGCCGGCGCTCGCCTGGCCGACCAGATCGGTGATCGCGGCGGCGACGTCCGCGCCCCCGCTCACCGCGAGGCTGCCGCCTTCACAGAAGTCGTTCTGAACGTCGACGACGATCAATGCGCGGTGCATGGCGGTAGTCCTTCGAGATGGGGGGACGGGCTACGAGAAGAGAGACGGGGAGAGACGGGGCGGCGGGGAGCTGGAGGCGTACGAGCAGTGCGGACGCGGACAGACGTGAAGGTGAGGGTAAGGAATCCGGCCGCCTTGCGGGAGGGGGTACGGCACTCGTATCTCGTACCGCGTCCCTCGTCCTTCATACGTACACACGTATCTCACGCTTACCCGGTTCTCACACGTGCCCGCGCGGCCATTCCAGGCGGGCGGGGAAGCAGGAGAGGCCGGGGCGGCCGGTAGGTAGGCCCGAGAGGCCCGAGAGGTCCGGGAGGTCCGGGAGGTCCGGGAGACCGAAGGTCATTCCCGGGCGGCCTCCGTTCCCCGCACGTACTCCGTCGGGAGCACCGGCTCCCCCCGCGACAGCTGCGTCGCCGACAACGGAAGCCGCGCCCGCGCCGCGATGTGCCGCTCGCGGACGGTGTCCAGCGACTCGCGCGCCACCACCTCGCCGCCCTTGACCAGCTGCACCAGCAGCTGCCGGTCCAGCAGCTCCGGCGGTACGGCGCCGGTGCCGATCACCTCCGCCTCGGCCGTCCCCTCCGCGTCCGTCCGCCGGGCGGCCCACTTGCGGCCGCCCATCGACGTCTTCGCGCCCATCGACTTCTTGGCCACCGGCAGGAGGGGCGCCTTCGGGTCCGCCGACCGGGCCCGGGCGACGATCTTGTAGACCATGGCGCAGGTCGGGTGCCCGCTGCCGGTGACCAGCTGGGTGCCGACCCCGTACGCGTCCACCGGCGCCGCCGCCAGCGAGGCGATGGCGTACTCGTCCAGGTCCGAGGTCACCACGATCTTGGTGTTCACCGCGCCCAGCTCGTCCAGCTGCTGCCGTACCCGGTGGGCGACCAGCAGCAGGTCGCCGGAGTCGATCCGGACCGCGCCCAGCTCGGGCCCGGCGATCTCGACGGCCGCGCGGACCGCCTCGGCGACGTCGTACGTGTCGACCAGCAGCGTCGTCCCGCGCCCCAGCGAGTCCACCTGCGCCCGGAACGCGTCGCGCTCGCTGTCGTGCAGCAGGGTGAAGGCGTGCGCGCTCGTCCCCACCGTGGGGATGTCGTAGCGGAAGCCGGCCGCCAGGTCCGAGGTCGTGTCGAAGCCTCCCACGTACGCGGCGCGGGCGGCGGCGACCGCGGACAGCTCGTGCGTACGGCGCGCGCCCATCTCGATCAGGCCGCGGCCACCCGCGGCGGACGACATCCGGGAGGCCGCCGCCGCGATCGCCGAGTCGTGGTTGAGGATCGACAGGATCACGGTCTCCAGCAGCACGCACTCCGCGAAGGAGCCCTCCACACGCAGGATCGGCGAGCCGGGGAAGTACACCTCGCCCTCCGGATAGCCCCATATGTCTCCGCGGAAGCGGTACGACGCCAGCCAGTCCAGGGTCCGTTCGTCCACGATCTCCCGCTCCCGCAGGAACCGCAGGACGTCCGCGTCGAAGCGGAAGTTCTCCACGGCGTCCAGCACGCGGCCGGTGCCCGCCACGACCCCGTACCGGCGCCCCTCGGGCAGCCGCCGGGTGAAGACCTCGAAGACGGAACGCCGGTCGGCGGTACCGGCCTGAAGCGCCGCACGAACCATCGTCAGCTCGTACTGGTCGGTGAACAGCGCGGTCGACGGCACGTCCACCGGTAGCCCGCCACCACCACCCTTCTGAGGATGCGCTTCGCGCGCTTCTCCTTCTGGTAGTCCAGCTCCGCTCTGGGGACGCCCTTCGAGCGCTTTTTCTCCCGGCAGCCCCAGGCCCTGGTCCGCAGTGTTCATACGACGATGCTACCCCGCATACTCGTCAGTCTGACGATTTCGCAAAGCCGTTTGTGCGGCAGGGCCCCGTGGGTGGCAGCATGGTCATGTGAGGCTGTGAAACCGGCGCGCGCGAAGCCGGCGGTCCCGATACGGCGTGCGCGACGCCGGTCCCGGCAGACTCATGGCAGGTCCCGGTCACAGATCCCGGCCATGTCCGCACGCCCCCCGGCAGAGAAGAAGGTCATCCCGCACCGTGAGTGTTGCTCCGACTGAGATCGAACGCCCCGAATCGGCCGAGGAGACCTTCGCCGTCCCCGAACCCGATGTGCCATGGGTGACGATCGTCCACAACGATCCGGTCAATCTCATGAGTTACGTCGCGTACGTGTTCCAGACCTATTTCGGCTACCCCAAGGACAAGGCGCACAGGCTGATGCTGGACGTCCACCACAAGGGCCGCGCTGTCGTCTCCAGCGGCAGCCGGGAGGAGATGGAGCGCGACGTGCAGGCGATGCACGGCTTCGGGCTCTGGGCCACCCTCTCCCAGGACCGCGTCTGATGGCCGGGTACTTCGAAGCGATCCCGGGCGGCGGGGCGGCCGTCGCGCTCGACGAGGTCGAGGTCTCGATCCTGCGCTCCCTGGCCGTGCAACTGCTGGAGCTGATCGGACCGGGCGAAGAGCCTGCCCAGGGCGAGGACCCGCTGGCCGCGCTCTTCGCGGAGGGGCCGAGCGAGCCGCCGAGCGACCCGGCGCTGGCCCGGCTGTTCCCGGACGCCTACGGCGACCCGGACGCGCCGGACGAGGACGACGAGGAACTGCGGGGGTATTCGGCGGAGTTCCGCCGGTTCACGGAGAACGACCTGCGCGGCCGCAAGCGCGAGGACGGCCTGGCCATGGTCCGTACCCTCGACTCGCTCAGCACGGTGGGCGAGGGCGGCGCCGTCCTGAAGCTGACCCCGGAGGACTGCCTGCACTGGCTCGGCGCGCTCAACGACCTGCGGCTGACGATCGGCACCCGCCTGGACGTCTCGGACGAGGACGAGGGCGGCGAGCTGTACCGGCTGCCGGACTCCGACCCGCGCAAGCCGATGGTGATGGCCTACCTCTGGCTGGGCGCGCTCCAGGAGACGCTGGTCGAGACGCTGATGCCCTGAGCCGGCGCGTCGAAGCCCCTCACGCCCGACCCACCGGAGCGCTCTCCCTCAGGGCCGCAGTGCGCCCGGGCCGCGGCGCGCCCGTGCCCGGGCCACCGGAGCCCGCACGGCCGGGACGGGGATGCCCGGGGCGGGGACAACGGCGCCCGGCTGGTCCACGGCGGCTCCGCCGCCCCCCGCGTCCGCTCAGCGGAGGCTCAATTCCCGATAACGATCCCGTCACCACTTTGGTGAGGTTTGTCACCTGGCGGGGCGTTTTTTCCGCTTCTTCGTGTGTCCTGTGACACGGTTGTGCGACGAGGTGCGCGCGCCCGGCGTGATAAATCTTCTCGATCCCCCGGGGGCTCCACCCCTGTCCCCGGGGGTGTTCACGCCGGCCGACCGCCGGTCGCACTCCAACCAGTCCGGGGGGATCAGCAACCGATCCGCGGCCGGCAAGCGGCTCGGATCGGCGTGGAGAAAGGGCGCAGGACCATGACCTCTCCGCAGGTCGACACATACGGCGGCGACAGGCCCACGGGCGGGACGACCGGCGCCCGCGGCGGACCGCCGGGCGGCCCGGCCGAGGAGGGCTACGAGCGAGGGCTCGGCAGCCGCCAGGTCCAGATGATCGCGATCGGCGGTGCCATCGGCGTCGGCCTGTTCATGGGTGCCGGGGCGAACATCGCCAAGGCGGGGCCCAGCATCATCCTCATGTACGCCCTCGCCGGCGTCATGATCTTCTTCATCATGCGGGCGCTCGGTGAGCTGCTCCTGTACCGGCCGGTCTCGGGCTCCTTCGCGGAGTACGCCCGCGAGTTCCTCGGCCCGTTCATGGGCTTCGCCACGGGGTGGACGTACTGGCTGATGTGGGTGGTCACCGGCATGGCGGAGCTGACCGCGGCCGCCATCTACATCCACTTCTGGTTCCCGCAGATCCCGCAGTGGGTCAGCGCCCTCGTCTTCCTCGTGGTGCTCTTCGGCGTCAACCTGATCTCGGTGAAGATCTTCGGTGAGGTCGAGTTCTGGTTCTCGATGGTCAAGGTAACCGCGATCATCGGCATGATCGTCATCGGGCTCGGCGTGCTCACCCTCGGCTTCTCCGACGCCGGTGAGACGGCGCGGGCCTCGAACCTCTGGGCCCACGAGGGGTTCTTCCCGACGGGTATCGGCTCCAGCCTGATGACCCTCCAGGGCGTGATGTTCGCCTACCTCGCCGTCGAACTCGTCGGCGTCACCGCGGGCGAGTCCGAGAACCCCGAGAAGACGCTCCCCAAGGCCATCAACACGCTGCCCTGGCGCATCATCGTCTTCTACGTCGGCGCGCTGACCGTGATCCTCGCCGTGGTCAAGTGGACCGAGTTCTCGGCGGGCACCAGCCCCTTCGTCTACACCTTCGAGAAGATGGGCATCCCGCTCGCGGCGGGCATCGTCAACTTCGTCGTCCTGACCGCGGCGCTCTCGTCCTGCAACTCCGGCATGTACTCCACCGGCCGGATGCTGCGCGACCTCGCCGCGAACGGGCAGGCCCCGCAGGCGCTCGGCCGGCTCAACGTCCGCAAGACGCCGGCGCTCGGCATCACCGTCTCCGTGGTGCTGATGGGTATCGGCGTGGTGCTCAACTACATCGTGCCGGAGAAGGCGTTCGGCTATGTGACCTCCGTGGCCACGGTCTGCGGCATCTGGACCTGGATGATGATCCTCGTCAGCCATATCCGCTACCGGCGCGGCGTGCGGGCGGGCCGCCTCCCGGCCTCGTCCTTCCCGGCCCCCGGCGGCAGCGTCTTCAGCTGGGTCGCGGTCGCCTTCCTGACCGGCGTCACCGGCATGATCGCCTACGACCAGGAGGCGCGGGTCTGCCTGTACGTCGGCGCCGTGTGGGCGGTCGGTCTGCTGATCGGCTGGCAGTTCCTGAAGCGGAACGACCCGGGGCAGGCGCGGGGGCCGGTCGTCGCGGGCGCGGCGCGGAAGCAGCGCGTGCGCGGATGAAAGACGCGTGGCGCTCGCGGTGACACGCCGCGCATCCGCGCCGCTGACGATGCCGACGAGGCCGGAACGCCCCGGACCGCCGAGAACCGCCCACGCGGAATCTCACGCGCACGGTCCGGGGCCCGGTCCGCCACCCGGACATTTCCCCGACAGCCGCCCCGCGGTCTCCCGCCGTTTGCTCAGCAGGCCCTCAAATCGGTATAACGATGAAGTCACCAGCCGCCACGCCCTTTCGGGTAACGGCGGCTTTTTCGTGGTTTGGCGGCTTCTCGCCCCGCTTCCGCTCTCCAGGATCTCTGGGTAAGACTGCACACTCCGCGACCGGCACCACCCCAGGCCGGGCGGCGAAAGGCCGGCAGACCGCCGCCGCGCACCACCAGGGCACCCGTCCGGTCCAAGTCCGTGGACCAGGTCGCCTTCGCTCGCCGATCGGACAACGGCGTTCACTCCAGTCCGAATCCGCGCTCGCCGCGCCACGCGCGCGGCAAGCCCGTGCCATGAGGTAGCCAGATGTCACTGGAATCCATGACCGAGACCGTCGACGCGAAAGTCAGCGCCTTCTTCGAACCCGTAGCCACCTGGCTGACCGAGGTCGTCTTCTACACCGTCCCCGTCGCGGGCACCGATCTCCCCCTCATCGTCGCCTGGCTCGTGATAGCCGGGCTGGTGTTCACCACCTGGTTCGGACTGCTCCAGGTGCGCAAGTTCAAGCTCGCCCTCGACGTGGTGCGCGGGAAGTACGACGAGAAGGGGGCGGCCGGGGAGGTGAACCACTTCCAGGCCCTCACCGCGGCGGTCTCCGGCACGGTCGGCCTCGGCAACATCGCCGGTGTCGCCGTCGCCGTCAGCATCGGAGGCCCGGGCGCGACCTTCTGGATGATCCTCTGCGGCCTGCTCGGCATGGCCACCAAGTTCGTCGAGGTCACCCTCGGTGTGAAGTACCGCGAGGTCCACGCCGACGGAACCGTCTCCGGTGGACCGATGCACTACCTCCCGAAGGGACTCGCCGACCGCTTCGGCGCCCGCGGGGCGACGCTCGGCAAGATCCTCGCCGGCCTGGCCTCCGTGATGATCCTTTTCTTCGGCCTCTTCGGCGGCAACCTGCTCCAGGTCAACCAGAGCTACGAGCAGCTCGCGGCCGTCACCGGCGGCGAGGACGGCTTCGTCGGCTCCTCCGCGGGCGCGATCCTCTTCGGCCTGCTGATCGCCGCGCTCACCGGCCTCGTCCTGCTCGGCGGGATCCGCTCGATCGCCTCGGTCACCAGCCGACTGGTCCCGGCCATGGCGGGCCTCTACATCGTGGCCTGCCTGGTCGTCATCCTGGTCAACATCAGCGCCCTGCCCTCCGCCGTCGCCACGATCGTCGAGGGAGCGTTCAACCCCGAAGGCGTCGCCGGCGGCATCATCGGCGCGCTGATCGTCGGCTTCCGGCGGGCGGCCTTCTCCAACGAGGCCGGTCTCGGCTCCGCCCCGATCGCGCACTCCGCGGTGAAGACCAAGCACCCCGCGAGCGAGGGGCTGGTCGCACTCCTCGAACCGTTCATCGACACCGTCGTCATCTGCACCATGACCGCGCTGACGATCGTCATCGCCAACCCGGCCAGCTGGGCCGAGGCCCGGGCCGGCGAGGACATCGGCGGTGTCACCATCACTTCGGACGCCTTCGAGACCGTCCTGCCGTGGTTCCCCTACGTGCTGACCGTGGCGGTCCTGCTGTTCGCCTTCTCCACCGTGCTCACCTGGGGCTACTACGGCCTCAAGGCGTGGTCGTACCTCTTCGGCCGCAGCCGGGCCAGTGAGACCGTCTTCAAGGCGATCTACGCCGTCTTCGCGGTCACCGGATCGCTGCTGACGCTCTCGACGCTCATCGACATGGCGGACGCGGCGCTCTTCCTGCTCTCCGTCTTCAACATCATCGGGCTGTACCTGCTCGCCCCGGTGGTCAAACGAGAACTCAACGCCTTCCTGGAGTCCGTCCGCGAGCGGAAGTCGGCAGTGGACGACGAGCAGGACGAGAAGGCTCCCGCGTCGGTCGGCTGAGGGACTCGGCAGGCCGGGACCCCACACCGCCCGTCCCGGCCGTGCCGGGACGGGCGCCGGGTCCGTGCTGGTGCTCAGCGGCCCCCGCCGAGCCGCCTCGTACCCTTCCGCACCTCCGCCACGGCCTCCGGATCCGGCTCCCGGCTCCGGAGGCCGGCCTGCCTGTCGTCGGATCCTCGTATCCTCGTCCCATGCTCGAAATCACCCAGGACCTGCACGACCAGATCGTCGCGCACGCGCGCGCCGACCACCCCGACGAGGCGTGCGGCGTGGTCGCGGGCCCGGCCGGCAGCGGACGGGCCGAGCGGTTCATCCCCATGCTCAACGCGGCCCGCTCGCCCACGTTCTACGAGTTCGACTCGGCCGATCTGCTCAAGCTCTACCGCGAGATGGACGACCGGGACGAGGAGCCGGTGATCATCTACCACTCGCACACGGCGACCGAGGCGTACCCGTCCCGTACGGACATCAGCTATGCCAACGAGCCGGGCGCCCACTACGTCCTGGTCTCCACCGCCGACACCGACGGCGCGGGCTCCTTCCAGTTCCGTTCGTACCGGATCGTGGACGGCGAGGTCACCGAGGAGGACGTCGAGATCGTCTGACCGCGCCGCCCGGGTGTCCTCCCGCCACCGTGCCCGCGACCCCGTCGTCCACATGCCGATCCGGAACCGTCCACGAGATGGGATCGCATGCTGGGGCGCGGATCGGGAATCGATACGATGACCGCATGGTTCCCTTCGACGTGAGCGACAAGACGCCGAGCACCCCGCTGCTCGTGGCGCGGTTGCACGTCGACCTGTGCCGCCTCGCCAGCGCCATCTGTCCGGCCCGTCCCGTCCGCCTCGCCGCCTAGGCCGGCTCCGGCTGACCGACGGCCCCGAGCGCAGATCGCCGTATCCGCGTGTCCGCACCACCCCCTCGCGCGGGGGTCCGAGCCGCGCGCCCTGCACGCCATCTCCCGACAGGAGTCCACGCCATGGCCATCGAGGTCCGCATCCCGACCATCCTCCGCACCTACACGGGCGGCGCCAAGGCCGTCGAGGGGACCGGAACGACCCTCTCCGAGCTGTTCGCCGACCTCGAGACCCGGCACGCCGGCATCCGGGAGCGCCTCATCGACCCGGCGAAGGGCGACGAACTCCGCCGCTTCGTGAACGTCTACCTCAACGACGAGGACGTCCGCTTCCTCGACGGCATCTCCACGAAGGTCGCCGACGGCGACAGCGTCACCATCCTGCCGGCCGTGGCCGGCGGCGCGCACGGGACGATCGCGGTCTGATGCGGTACGACTCCCCGCTGGCGGCGGTCGGCAACACCCCCCTGGTACGGCTCCCACGGCTGTCCCCGTCGGCGGACGTGCGCGTCTGGGCCAAGCTGGAGGACCGCAACCCGACCGGCTCGGTCAAGGACCGGCCCGCCCTCCACATGGTCGAGCAGGCCGAGAAGGACGGGCGGCTCACCCCGGGCAGCACGATCCTGGAGCCCACCAGCGGCAACACCGGCATCTCGCTCGCCATGGCGGCCAAGCTCAAGGGCTACCGCATCGTGTGCGTCATGCCGGAGAACACCTCGCGGGAACGGCGCGACCTGCTCGCCATGTGGGGCGCGGAGATCATCTCGTCCCCCGCGGCGGGCGGCTCCAACACGGCCGTGCGGGTCGCCAAGGAGCTGGCGGCCGAGAATCCCTCGTGGGTGATGCTCTACCAGTACGGCAACCCGGACAACGCGGGCGCCCATTACGCCACGACCGGCCCCGAGATCCTGGCGGACCTCCCCTCCGTCACCCACTTCGTGGCGGGCCTCGGCACCACGGGCACGCTCATGGGCGTGGGCCGCTACCTGCGCGAACACAAGCCCGACATCAAGATCGTCGCCGCCGAGCCGCGCTATGACGACCTGGTCTACGGCCTGCGCAACCTCGACGAGGGCTTCGTCCCCGAGCTGTACGACGAGTCCGTGCTGACCACTCGCTTCTCGGTCGGCTCGGCGGACGCGGTGACCCGCACCCGCGAACTCCTCCAGCGGGAAGGAATCTTCGCCGGCATCTCGACGGGCGCGGCGCTGCACGCGGCGATCGGGGTCGGCAAGAAGGCGCTGAAGGCGGGCGAGAGCGCGGACATCGTGTTCGTGGTGGCGGACGGTGGCTGGAAGTACCTGTCGACGGGCGTGTACACGGCGGGGACGACGGACGAGGCGATCGAGGCGCTGCAGGGCCAGCTCTGGGCGTGATCGCCTTCCGGCCGGGGTGCGGGGTCGCCTCCGGCGGGGGGTGCGGAGCCGGCCGGTGAGGGTGCCGGGGCCCGGGGCCTCCGGACACGAGCCCCGGAAC
Source organism: Streptomyces hebeiensis (assembly GCF_052983195.1). Lineage (NCBI taxonomy): Bacteria > Bacillati > Actinomycetota > Actinomycetes > Kitasatosporales > Streptomycetaceae > Streptomyces > Streptomyces hebeiensis. Next base: position 2,808,887 of record NZ_CM129812.1, on the reverse strand, counting down.
GGCCCCCGGCGACAACCCGCACACGACCACCGCCCCGCACCACACACGGAGGCGCCCGCCGCGAAGCCGGCGCCAAGGGGCTCGGGGGCGAAGCCCCCGCAACGAGGGTCCGGGGCCCCGCCCCGGTTGCGGGAAGGGGCGGGGCCGGGGACCAGCCCGCCACAGGCGGCACCCGCACCCCGTACCCCCGCCGGAGGCGAACCGCCCCCGAACCGGTGACAGCCCAGGTGAGTTCGCCCACAACGGCCCGCCCTGAAGGAGCGGCCCGCCCTTTCGCGCTTTACGCTCGACAAACCGCACAACACCACCACGCCGCCCCGCTCCGCCCGCACGGCCCCGCCCCGCCCCGCACCGCCGTCCCCCGTCCCTGCCACGGAGGTTCACGCTCAATGAAGCTCACCGTCGTCGGCTGCTCGGGCTCGTTCCCCTCCGTGGGCTCGGCCTGCTCCAGCTACCTCGTAGAGGCCGACGGCTTCCGGCTGCTGCTCGACATGGGCAATGGCGCCCTCGGCGAGTTGCAGCGACACATCGGTCTTTACGACCTCGACGCCATCTTCCTCAGCCATCTCCACGCGGACCACTGCATCGACATGTGCGGGTACTTCGTCGCCCGCTACTACCGTTTCGACGGCGGTCGCTGCGACGCCATCCCCGTCTACGGCCCCGAGGGCACCGAACAGCGGCTGACCACCGCCTACGCGGACACGCCCTCGGACAAGTCGATGAGCGAGGTGTTCGACTTCCGTACGCTGGAGGCGGGTTCGTTCCGTATCGGTCCGCTGTCGGTCCGTACGGAGCGCGTCGCCCACCCCGTGGAGACGTTCGCCATCCGGATCGAACACGGTGGGCGGTCCCTCACCTACTCGGGTGACACCGGGGTCTGTGACCCGCTCGTCGAACTCGCCCGGGACACGGACCTCTTCCTGTGCGAGGCGGCGTACACGTACGGCAAGGAGGACATCGCGGGCCTCCACCTGAACGGCCGCGAGGCCGGTGCGCACGCGGCGCGGGCGGGGGCCCGGCGGCTGGTGCTGACGCACATTCCGCCGTGGACGGACGCGGAGCGGAATCTGGCCGACGCCCGTGCCGTCTTCCGGGGACCGGCGGAACTGGCCGTTCCCGGTGCGGTGTACGAGATCTGACGGGGCGTCAGCACCGCGTTTGTACGACGCGCACCACGCCGTACGGCAGTACGCGGAGCGGGGGCGGGCGGGCGGCCGGGGCCGACAACGGCCCGCCCGCCACGCGCCGCCACGCCCGCGCTTCACGTCTTGACGTTCTGCTGTTCGCCCTCCTCCTCCAGGCTCTCCGGTTCGCGCCCCGGCGTGGGAATGTCGAACAGCAGGATCGCGAACCTGAACACCACGTAGTACACGACGGCGAAGCACAGGCCGATCGGAATGATCAGCCAGGGCTTGGTGTCGAGGTGCCAGTTGACCACGTAGTCGATCAGCCCCGCCGAGAAGCTGAACCCCGCGTGCACCCCCAGCGCCCAGGTGACCGCCATCGACACCCCCGTCAGCAGCGCGTGCGCCCCGTACAGCAAGGGGGCCGCGAACAGGAAGGAGAACTCCAGCGGCTCGGTCACCCCCGTCACGAACGAGGTCAGCGCCAGCGAGAGCATCAGCCCGGCGATCCGCTTGCGGTGCCGCGGCCGGGCGCAGTGGGTGATGGCGAGCGCGGCGGCGGGCAGGCCGAACATCATGATGGGGAAGAAACCGGACATGAACTGGCCCGCCGAGGGATCCCCCGCGAAGAACCGGGTCAGGTCGCCCTGGACGACCGTTCCGTCCGGCTTGGTGTACGAACCGGCCTGAAACCAGAAGAACGTGTTCAGGAACTGGTGCATTCCGACCGGAAGGAGCAGCCGGTTGGCGACCCCGAAGATTCCCGCTCCCCAGGCGCCCAGACTGATCAGCTGCTTCCCGCACCAGGTCAGCCCGTCGCCGACCGGCTGCCACAGCAGCCCGAAGGCCACGCCCAGCACGACACAGATGAAGGCCATCAGGATCGGCACCAGCCGCCGGCCGTTGAAGAAGCCGAGCCAGTCGACCAGTCTCGTACGGTGGAAGCGCTGCCAGACGACGGCCGTGAGCAGCCCGATCAGGATGCCGCCGAAGACCCCCGGATTCTGCGGGACGCCGTTCGGGGTCGCCTTGGTGACCGAACCGCCGACCGGGAAGGCCGCGAGCACGTTGTGGTAGACGAGGAACCCGACGACGACGGCCAGCGCGGTCGACCCGTCCGCCTTCTTGGCGAAACCGATCGCGACGCCGATGGCGAACAGCAGGGGCAGCCCGAACGCCCCGTCCAGCACCGCCGTGCCGCCCTGGACGAACACCTTCGCCGTCTTGTCCCAGAACGGGCCGTGCAAGTAGGCGGAGAAGAGGCTCCCGAGGCTGATCAGCAGTCCGGCCGCGGGCAGTACGGCCACCGGCAGTTGCAGGCTGCGCCCGATCTTCTGCAGCCCCCGCAGCAGTCCGTTCCAGGGCTTCGGGCGCGGCCCCGCCGCCCCTGACGCCCCGGCCGGCTCCGGCGGCTGTGCCGCTGCCGCGCTGTCGGCACTCATCGGCGTCCTCCCGTACGGGCTACGGGCTACGGACCGTGGGCCGGTCCCGCGTCCTGGCCGGCGACCGGGGGGCCGCACTGCTGTCATCATTCGCCATGCTCCGGCGGCATGCCTGTGAAGTTGGTCCAACCGTGCGTTACGGTGGCAAATCGGACCGTACCGGGTCGGATCGTGGGTCACAGAGCCGCCGAGAGTCAGGGAGACAGACATGGCCACCAAGGACGCCACCAAAGCCGAGAAGATCGTCGCCGCGCTCGGCGGGCTCGACAACATCGAAGAGGTCGAGGGCTGCATCACCCGTCTCCGCACCGAGGTCGTCGACTCCTCCCTCGTCGACGAGGCCGCCCTGAAGGCGGCCGGGGCGCACGGCGTCGTCAAGATGGGCACCGCGGTCCAGGTCGTCATCGGCACGGACGCCGACCCGCTCGCCGCCGAGATCGAGGACATGATGTGACCGAGTGAGCGACCGCGCGCGGGGACGCGGAACGCGCCCGGTGGTGCGCGCCGGGAACGTGGAGGGGCTCGGTCCGGACGACCGGACCGAGCCCCTCCACGCTGTCCCGATAGGCTCGTGCCCATGTCTCGAATCGACGGCCGCACCCCCGAACAGCTCCGCCCCGTCTCCATCGAACGCGGCTGGAGCAAGCACGCCGAGGGCTCCGTCCTCATCTCCTTCGGTGACACCAGAGTCCTGTGCACCGCCTCCGTCACCGAAGGCGTACCCCGCTGGCGCAAGGGCAGCGGCGAAGGCTGGGTCACCGCCGAGTACGCGATGCTGCCCCGCTCCACCAACACCCGTGGCGACCGCGAGTCCGTACGCGGCAAGATCGGCGGCCGTACGCACGAGATCAGCCGCCTCATCGGCCGGTCCCTGCGCGCCGTGATCGACTACAAGGCACTCGGCGAGAACACCGTCGTGCTCGACTGCGACGTCCTCCAGGCCGACGGCGGCACCCGCACCGCCGCCATCACCGGCGCGTACGTCGCCCTCGCCGACGCGGTCGCCTGGGCCCGGACCAAGAAGATCGTCAGGCCCGGCCGCCGGCCCCTGACCGACACCGTCGCGGCCGTCAGCGTAGGCATCGTGGCGGGTACGCCGCTGCTCGACCTCTGCTACGAGGAGGACGTGCGGGCCGAGACCGACATGAACGTCGTGTGCACCGGCGACGGCCGCTTCGTCGAGGTCCAGGGCACGGCGGAGGCCGAGCCGTTCGACCGCGAGGAGCTGAACGCGCTGCTCGACCTCGCCACGGCGGGCTGCGCGGATCTGGAGAAGCTCCAGCGGGCCGCGCTGGACTCGGCGTCGTCCTGAGCGGGCGGCGCCCGGCACGGACCCGCCGGTCCGTTCGATACGGGCGCGTGCGGGCGTAGGGACCGGGCCGGGTGCCCGGCCCCGGCCGCCTCCGGGGCACCCGCGCGCGGGGAACCCTGCCCCGGGGCCGATACTGGGACGCATGACCCGCTTGATCCTCGCCACCCGTAACGCCGGGAAGATCACCGAACTCGAGGCCATCCTCGCCGACGCCGGCCTGCCCCACGACCTCGTCGGCGCGGCGGCCTACCCCGACGTCCCGGACGTGAAGGAGACCGGTGTCACCTTCGCCGAGAACGCGCTGCTCAAGGCGCACGCCCTGGCCGCCGCCACCGGCCTGCCCGCCGTCGCCGACGACTCGGGCCTGTGCGTGGACGTCCTGAACGGTGCCCCCGGCATCTTCTCCGCCCGCTGGGCGGGCAGCCACGGCGACGACCGGGCCAACCTCGACCTCCTGCTGGCCCAGCTCGGCGACATCGCCCCGCCCCACCGCTCGGCCCACTTCGCCTGCGCGGCGGCCCTCGCCCTCCCGGACGGCACGGAACGCGTGGTCGAGGGCCGCCTCGAAGGCACCCTCCGCACGGCCCCGTCGGGCACGAACGGCTTCGGCTACGACCCGATCCTCCAGCCCATGGGGGAGACCCGCACCTGCGCGGAACTGTCCCCCGCGGAGAAGAACGCGATCAGCCACCGGGGCAAGGCGTTCCGCGCCCTGGTCCCGGTGATCCGGGAGCTCCTGGGCTGACGATCAAGGAGCCGACAGCGCAATGGCCTGCAAATCATTCCTTTGATTCGCAGGCCATTAGTGTGCGGCGGAAGGGATTCGAACCCTCAAGCCCGATCAAGGGCCACAGATCCTAAGTCTGCTGCGTCAGCCGTTGCGCCACCGCCGCGAGCCGCGTGCCATGCTACCGGGCCGGCGGCCGGTAGTCGTCTGTGGCCGAGTCCTCCACGCTTGTCCGGCGCTCACTCCGTCGGCTCCGGCACCACGTGTCCGTGAGCGCGTGGCAGTTCGGGCACAGGTACCGCAGATTCTCGGCCCGGTTGTCGCGCCAGTCTCCGTTCATATGGTCGATCTGCAGGGTCATCGGATGCCCGAGCCATTCGCCGGTGTTGCCGCAGGACGCGCAGCGGTAGGGGACGCCGATCTCCCGCAGGGCGCGATGGAGGCGGGCACGGTTGGTACGCGGGGAACCCTCGGGCAGTTCGACGAGGGTGCGCCGTGCCGCAGGTGCCGAGGGGCGCGCGCGGACCGGCCCCCACGGGCGCCGCTTGAAGTGACGGGTATCGAGGCCGAGTTGCCCCACTCGCCGCCGGACGCGCCGATGGTTCGTGTCGTTCACGGGGAGTCCGAGGGCACGCATGACGTCGGCTTAACTGGAGGCGGTCGGCACTGCCGCACGCAGCGCCGCCTCCGGGATCGCCAACCGCGCGTTACGGAAATGCGTGGTGTCGACGCCGTGTTCCTTGAGCATCCGGCCGAGGGTGGCACGGGAGCGGCCGTCGTCGGGCACGCCGAGTGCCCGTGCCACGCCACGGATGCTCCGGGCGGAAGCGGCGGCGGCCGTCAGTTCGGCGGCCGTGAACGGCAGATCGAGCCGTGAGCGAGCCATTCCCGGGAAATGGCCCACGTCGATCCCGGCCGCCGCGATACGCCGGGCGATGTGCGACATCGTGCCCGTGGCCGGCGTGGCGCCCAGCTTGAGGACGACCTCGCGCAGAGTCGTGGACGTCGCGACGGCCGCGGCTATCGCCTCGTCCGGGTACTTCCGCCATGGACTGCCCTGCTTGAAGTGGCTGGTGTCCAGCCCTCGTTCGGCAACCTGCCGCTGGAGCGCCCGCCGCCGCCCGCCGCTCTCCCCCAGCCCGAGCCGCCGCATCAGGTCCGCCCAGGTGCGTGCCTGGGCGACGGCCGCGGCCAGACGTTCCTCGCCCGTCGGGTCGCCGCCGGATTCCTCGGCAGCGCGATCCTGGGCCTGCCGGGCGCGTTCCACTGTCATCGTTCCCCCTCGGACCGCCGTTCCTTGACGGCCTCGGCCTCGGCCTCGCGGTCTCGCACTGGGTAACGAACCGCATATCGAGCGGTCACGTCCGGAAAGCGACGAGAAGCGGAACGTCCCGCACCGCTTCTTTCGCGGTGCGGGACGTCGCCGGGCGGATCCGAGGGGTCAGAACTTGGGTTCCGGGGTCTGGGACTGGATCAGTTCCACGGCTTCCTCCTCCGTCCCCACCGACGGCGGCGAGCCCTCCAGCGGCTGTCGCGCCGTCTCCTTCATGCACGCCACCGCGATCACGCCCACCAGCGCCGCCGCCATCGCGTAGTACGCGGGCATCAGGTTGCTGCCGGCCACGTCGATCAGAGCCGTGATCACGAAGGGGGTGGTGCCGCCGAAGAGGGAGACGGCGACGTTGTAGCCCACGGACAGCGAGCCGTAGCGGACCTCCGTGGGGAACAGCGCGGGGAGCGCCGCCGACATCGTGCCCAGCAGGCAGACCAGGGACAGCCCCATCATCAGCAGGCCCGCCGTGATGGCCACGACGCTGCCCTCGCCTATCAGGAGGAAGGACGGCAGGGAGAGGAAGAGGAACCCGAGCATGCCGGCCATCAGCAGCGGCTTGCGGCCGTAGCGGTCGTTGAGCCGGCCCACCTGGTTGATGATCAGCATCAGGAAGACCATGACCACCAGCAGGATCATCAGGCCGTGGGTCGGGCTGTAGCCGAGCTCGTCGGAGAGGTAGGTCGGCATGTACGACAGCAGCATGTAGTCGGTGATGTTGTACGCGCCCACCAGGGCGATGCACAGGATCAGCGCGGGCCAGTACGTGCGGAAGATCTTGGCCAGGTCCTCCCGGGTGGTGACCTCCACCGCGTCCGCGGCCTCCGAGGCGCGGGCGCTCTCCGCCTCCAGCTTCTGGAAGGCCGGCGTCTCGTCGAGCCGTAGCCGCAGGTACAGGCCGACCAGCCCCAGCGGGCCCGCGACCAGGAACGGCACCCGCCAGCCCCATGCCTCCATCGTGTCCGCGCCGAGCGCCGCGGTGAGCGCGGTGACCAGACCGGCCGCGCCGACGTAGCCCGCCAGCGTGCCGAACTCCAGGAAGCTGCCGAAGAAGCCGCGGCGCTTGTCCGGGGCGTACTCGGCGATGAAGGTGGACGCCCCGCCGTACTCGCCGCCGGTGGAGAAGCCCTGGACCAGCCGGAAGAGGATCAGCAGCGCCGGGGCCCAGAAGCCGATCGTGGCGTACGAGGGGATCAGGCCGATGGCGAAGGTGCCGACCGCCATCATGATCATCGTCAGGGCGAGGACCTTCTTGCGGCCGATCTTGTCGCCCATGGGGCCGAAGACCATGCCGCCGAGCGGCCGTACGAGGAACGCGACCGCGAAGGTCGCGAAGGAGGAGAGCAGCTCGGCCGTGGGGTTTCCGGACGGGAAGAAGACATGGCCGATCGTGACGGCCAGATAGCTGTAGATGCCGAAGTCGAACCACTCCATGGCGTTACCCAGGGAGGCGGCCTTCACGGCCCGCTTGACCGCGCGCTCGTCGGTGATGGTGATGTCGGACCGGCGCAGTTTGGGGTTCTTGCGCTGTCTGATCGTGCGGAAGAGGGTGGGATGGCGCTTGACCGCGGCGGGGTCGGCCACCTCGTCATGCTCCTGGCCGGCCATGGCGTGGTCCTTTCTCGGGTGGCGGAACACTTCAATGGGAGCTTCTGCGCGATCGTGGCGTTCGCAAACCAGAGCTCTCTGGAAGTGTGACCCCGGTCATGCCCTCCTGCGGGTGGCGACGGTGGGTGACGGTGGGTCCGGACACCGGGGGCCACGTACGGCGTCGGGCCCGGGTCCGCCGCGGGGGCGAGGCGGACCCGAGGTCGCCCGCGGGCCCTCTCCCCCGGGGGCGGGGCTCAGATGCCGAGGTCCTTGATGATCTTCGCGACATGACCGGTGGCCCGCACGTTGTAGAGGGCGCGCTCGACCTTGCCGTCCTCGTCCACGACGATCGTCGAGCGGATCACCCCGGTCACGGTCCTGCCGTACATCGTCTTCTCCCCGAAGGCGCCGTACGCGGTCAGCACCTCCTTGGAGGGATCTCCCACCAGCGTGACCTTCAGGTTCTCCCGCTCACGGAACGTGGCCAGCTTCTCGGGCTTGTCCGGCGACACCCCGATGACGTCGTAGCCCGCCTCGGCCAGCAGGTCGAGGTTGTCGGTGAAGTCGCAGGCCTGCTTGGTGCACCCGGGAGTGAGCGCCGCCGGGTAGAAGTAGACGATGACCTTGCGTCCCTTGTGGTCCGCGAGCGAGACATCGCGGCCGTCCGCGTCGGGCAGGGTGAAGGCGGGGGCGGTGTCGCCGGGCTGGAGTCGCTCGCTCATGGTTTTCGGGTCTCCTCGTCGTCGGTCACGTGGGTGGGTCGGCCGGACAGGGCCTACGGGCCGAGCGTAATCGGGGGTGCCGTCGGGTGCGGTGACGGCGGAGCTGACAGACTGCTCCTGGAGCATCACCATCGACAATCGGACACGACCACGGAGGCAGCGCGGTGTCGGATTCCAGGACCCCGGCGCAGATCGAGGCGGACATCGTCCGCCGGCGCGATCAGCTCGCCGAGACGCTCGACGAGATCGGTGTGCGCGTCCACCCGAAGACGATCGTCGGGGACGCGAAGGCGCGGGTGGCCTCGCGGGTGGACCAGACCGCGGGGCGCGCGTACGTCGCCGTGAACCGGACACTGTCCGGGGTGCGGACGCAGTTCGTCGGGGCGGACGGCGGGCCCCGGATGGAGCGGCTGGTTCCGGTTGCGCTGGTGGCGATCGGACTGGTGGGGCTGATGGTGGTGTCGACCAGGCGGCGCCGGGGCTGACGCGCCCGGCGGTGGCCGGTCGGGCGCTGGTCGGTCGGCGGCGGACGGCCTGCGGTGGTCGCCCGGCGGGCCGGGAGGCCCGTTCCCGGGCGGGCGTTCGGTGACCCCTGAGGCGTACGGGCCACGCGCGGGCAGGTAGGTTCTGAGACGTGAGCGAGAACACCCACGACAAACTGCCCATCCGGATGCTTCACGACCGCGTACTGGTCAGGACGGACATCCCGGAGGGCGAGCGGCGTTCGTCCGGCGGCATCGTCATCCCCGCGACGGCGGCGGTCGGCCGGCGGCTGGCCTGGGCCGAGGTGGTCGCGGTGGGGCAGAACGTACGCACGGTGGAGCCCGGGGACCGGGTGCTGTACGACCCCGAGGACCGTGCCGAGGTCGAGGTGCGCGGGGTGGCCTACGTGCTGATGCGCGAGCGGGACCTGCACGCGGTGGCGGCGGACCGCTTCGAGGGGTCCGAGGACTCCACGGGCCTCTACCTGTAGCCGGCCCGCAGCCACTCCCGGACCACTCCCGTAGCCCCGCTCCCGTGGCCGTTCCCGTAGCTGTCGGTGCCTGTCCGGGCCGGTCGGTGGCTGCCGGTGCGGTCGGTAGCCGCCTCCACCGGCCTGTGTAGCATGGGGACCCCCGACGAGACGCGCCGTACCGGGTGAAGCGACAAGACGACGCATCCGCTGTCCGCGTATCGCGTCGGAGGTTGCGTCATGGCCTGGGTTCTGCTGATCGTCGCCGGTCTGCTGGAGGTCGGCTGGTCGATCGGGATGAAGTACACCGAGGGGTTCACCCGGCTGTGGCCGAGCGTGTTCACGGCCGCCGGGATCGTCGCGAGCATGGTGTTGCTGGCACAGGCCGCGAAGTCGTTGCCGATCGGTACGGCCTACGGGGTGTGGGTCGGGATCGGCGCGGCCGGCGCGGCGGTGCTGGGCATGGCGGTGCTGGGGGAGCCGGTGACGGCCGCCCGTGTCTTCTTCGTCTGTCTGCTGCTGGTGGCCGTGGTGGGTCTGAAGGCGACGTCGGGGCACTGACCCGGAACGGCGGGAGCCTGCCGGGCGACGGGAGCGGCGAGAGCTGCCCGGGCCACGGGAGCCGGCCGGGCCGCCCGAGTCGCCCGGGCGGCCCGGCCGGCGGCCGCCGTCAGGTGTCCGAGGCCGTCGCCTCCGGCGTCCGCGCGGTCGCCGACTCGGCCGAGCCGCTTGCCTTGCCGCCGCTCTTGCCGCTTCCCGAACCGCCGGTGCCCTTGACTTCGCCGCTGCCGTTGCCACCGGCCGTCCCGTCGGCGTCGCTGTCGGCGTCGTCGTCGGTGTCGGCACTCGTCGTCCCGCCGCCCCCGCCCTTCTCATGGGGTCTGCGTGGCCGGCCGTCGTCCCGCGGGCCCTCGCCAGGTGGCCGCCCCGGGTTCCCGTCCGGGCCCCGCCCCTCGGGGAACGGGTCCGGACCGCCGCGGTCGTCACCGCCGCTGTCGCCGACGCCGCCCGTACCCGGGTGGCCGCCGTTCCCGCCTTCCCCGGTGTCGCCGCCGTCCGTCCGGCCGCCGGTCGTCCCGTCCTCCTCCGTGCGGCCCTGTTCCGACGGGCCGGGGGAGCCCGAGGCGCCGGGCGAGCGGGACGCGCCCGACCGCTCCGGGTCCGGCGACGCCGACTCCTCCGCGCCCGGTGCCAGCCGCAGGTCGAAGTCCTGTACGGCGGTGCCGCGCAGCGCGGCGGCCGTGTACTGGCCCCAGATCTGAGCGGGCGGCCCGCCGCCGTTGATCCTGGCCTGGCCGAGCGCCCCGTACAGCGGCTTCTGCTGGGCGGTCTCGGGGTCGGCGCCCATCAGCGAGACCACGGTGGCCAGTTCGGGGGTGTATCCGGCGAACCACGCCGCCTTGTCGTCCTCCGCCGTGCCCGTCTTGCCCGCGGCCGGCCGGCCCGCCGCCCCGGCCGCGGTGCCGGTGCCGCCGCGGACGACGCCCTGGAGCACCGAGGTGGTGGTGTCGGCGGCCTCACGGCTGATGGCCCGGGTGGCCGGGCGGTCGGGCAGGGGGACGGACGTACCGTTTCGGGTGATCTTCGCGACCAGGGTGTACGGGACGCGCTCGCCGTGGTTGGCGAGGGTCGCGTACGCCTGCGCCATGTCCAGCACGCTCGCCGTCGCGGGGCCGAGCGCGATGGAGGGGGAGGCGGTGAGATCGGGGGTGGCCGGGGGGATGCCGAGGGCGATGGCGGTGTCCCTGACCAGGGCGGGGCCGACGTCCTGCGCCAGCTGCGCGTAGACGGCGTTGACGGACTTGTCGGTGGCCTCCCGTACGGTGATCGAGCCGTAGTCCTTCTCGTCCTCGTTGGCCGGGGAGTAGTCGGTGGGGCCGTCGCGGCCCTCGACCATGCGCTCGTTGGTGCCGTCGTACATGGTGTTGGGGGTGACGCGCCGGCCGTCCAGGGTCCGGGCGCCGTGCTGGACGGCCGCGGCGAGGACGAAGGGCTTGAAGGTGGAGCCGACCTGGTAGTCGCGTCGGGTGGCGTTGTTGACGAACTGCTTGGTGTAGTCGATGCCGCCGTACATGGCGACGACCCGGCCGGTACGCGGATCGATGGAGGTGCCGCCGACCCGGACGTTGCGGTCGGGCGGACGTCCGCTGTCGAGTTGCGAGATGACCTGGTCCTTGACGGCCCGGCCGAGGGCGTCCTGCTTCTTCCGCTCCAGGGTGGTGGTGATCCGGTAACCGCCGCGCGCCAGCGTCTTCTCGTCGAGGATTCCGTGGCTGAGGAGATAGTGCTCGACGACCTTGACGACATAGCCCCGCTGGCCGGAGAGGCCGACGGTCGTGTGCTTGATCTTTCCGGGTACGGGGAATTCCTGGACGGCCCGTTCGGCGGGGGTGAGCCAGTTCTCCGTGACCATGCCGTCGAGGACGTAGTTCCAGCGGGCGACGGCGGACTGCCGGTTCTCGGGGTGGACGACGACGTCGAACTCGCTGGGGGCGTTCAGGAGCGACGCCAGGTACGCGCCCTCGGCGGTGGTGAGATCCTCGACGTCCTTGCCGTAGTACGCCTGGGCGGCGGCCTGGATTCCGTACGCGTTGCGGCCGAAGTAACTGGTGTTCAGATATCCCTGGAGAATGCGTTCCTTGCTGACCTCGCGGTTCAGCTTGATCGCGATGAAGAATTCCTTCGTCTTGCGGACGATGGTCTGTTCCTGGCCCAGGTAGTAGTTCTTGACGTATTGCTGGGTGATGGTCGAGCCGCCCTGGGTGCCCTTTCCCATGGCGGTGTTCCAGGCGGCGCGGATCATGCCCTGGGGGTCGACGGCGGGCTCGTTGTAGAAGCCGCGGTCCTCGGCCGCGAGCACGGCGTGCTGGACGGTGTCGGGGACCTGGACGAGCCTGACGTTCTCGCGGTTGATCTCGCCGTCCCGGGCGATGTGGGTGCCGTCCCGGTAGAGGTAGACGTTCGACTGCGCGGTGGCCGCGACGTTGGCCGCGGGAATGTCGACGACCTTGTAGCCCACGACGAAGCCGGCGACGAGGGCGAGTCCGCCGACCAGGAAGGCACACAGCGTCACGCGCCAGGTGGGGACGAGCCGGTGCCAGCCGGTGCGCCGGGGCCGCTCGCGCTTCTTCAACCGCTTGGTTCCGTCCGCGCCGGTCGCACGGTCCGGGTCTGCGTCTGCCTCTGCGTCCGCCTCTGCCGTACTGCCGGGCTGGTCAGCCTGGTCAGCCTGGTCGGGGTCCGCTGGGGCCCCTTGGCTCTGTGGCTCGTCGCTCTCCGGCATAACGGGTGTCGTATCAGGTGATTCACCTACAAGAGCCAAGAAACGCTGTTCCTATCGACGAAATGCTGCCGGAGCGGGGCAGATCTGACGCCGTACGGGGGAGCGCCGCCGGGGCGTGGCCGGGGTGTGTCGGGGCGCGGACGGGCTCGGGCGGAGCGCGACGGCGCGGGAAGGCGCCGCGGCGGGACCGGGACATGGAGCGGCGGTGGCCACCGGACGCGGATATTCAATAGCGCGGAGTGACCGGTGTCGGCTATGGTCGGCCGCTTTGGCGCGGACAGGAGGGGTGGTCAGTGGGCGTGAGGGGGGTTGCGGGGTGAGCGGGGCGCCGCGGCTGTACGCGGCGGTGGCCGCGGGCGGGTTCCGGCGCTACGCGACGTACCGGGTGGCCACGCTGGCGGGCGCGTTCACCAACACGGTCTTCGGCTTCATCGTGGCGTACACGTACATCGCCCTGTGGGACGAGCGTCCCCGACTCGGCGGCTACGACCTCTCCCAGGCGGTCACCTATGTGTGGATCAGCCAGGCGCTGCTGATGACCTGCGTCCTGATGGGCGGCGGTTTCGAGGACGAGCTGATCGAGCGGATCCGTACCGGCGCGATCGCCGTCGATCTCTACCGGCCCGCCGATCTCCAGCTCTGGTGGCTGGCGAGCGACCTCGGCCGGGCGGTGTTCCACCTGCTCGGCCGGGGGATCGTGCCGCTGGCGTGCGGCGCGCTGGTCTTCGACCTCTCGCTGCCGGCGAGCCCGCTGGTCTGGGCGGCGTTCCTGGTGGCCGTGGCGCTCGGCGTGGTGGTCAGCTTCGCGATCCGTTTCCTGGTGGCGCTCTCCGCGTTCTGGCTGATGGACGGGGCGGGGGCGGCGCAGGTCAGCTGGCTGGCGGGGTCGTTCTTCTCCGGGCTGCTGCTGCCCCTGAACGTGTTCCCCGGTGCGCTGGGCGAGGTGGCGCGGGCGCTGCCCTGGTGCTCGCTGCTCCAGATCCCGGCGGACGTCCTCCTCGGCCGGCTCGCGGGGTGGGAACTGGCCGGGGCGTACGCGTTCCAGGCGTGCTGGGCGCTGGCGCTGCTGGGGGCCGGCCGGCTGGTGCAGACGGTCGCGACGCGGAGGGTGGTGGTCCAGGGTGGCTGAGGAGTCCGAGGTGGCCGAGGAGACCGCCGCGACCGCCGTGACCGACGCGAGGTTGCCGCGCCGGGGTCCGGACCGGTGGGTTCCGCGGTCGTCCCGGGGCGCGGCCCTGCGGGACGGTCTGCGCGCGTACGGCCTGATCGTCGCGATGTGGGTGCGGTCCACGATGGCCTACCGGGGCTCCTTCGTGATGACCGCGTTCGGCAACTTCGCGGGGTCCGCCCTCGATTTCGTGGCGATCCTGCTGATGTTCAGTCATGTGGACACGCTGGGCGGCTACTCGCTGCCCGAGGTCGCCTTCCTGTACGGCACCTCCGCCACCGCCTTCGGCCTCACCGACCTGGTGCTCGGCTCGATGGACCGGCTGGGCCGCCGGGTGCGGGACGGCACCCTCGACACGCTGCTGCTGCGGCCCGTCCCCGTCCTCGCCCAGGTGGCCGCCGACCGGTTCGCGCTGCGCCGCCTCGGCCGGATCACACAGGGACTGCTGGTGCTGGGGTACGCGGTGGCGTCGGTGGACGTCGACTGGACGGTCCTCCGGGTGCTGATGGTGCCGATGATGGTGCTGAGCGGGGCGGCGATCTTCGCGGCGGTGTTCGTGGTGGGCGCGGCGTTCCAGTTCTGGGCGCAGGACGCGTCGGAGGTGCAGAACTCGTTCACGTACGGCGGTACGACCCTGCTCCAGTACCCGCCGACGGTCTTCGCGCAGGACCTGCTGCGCGGGGTGACCTTCCTGGTGCCGCTCGCGTTCGTCAACTGGCTCCCGGCGCTGTACGTCCTGGGGCGGGAGTACCCGTTGGACCTGCCGGTCGCGGTCGCGTTCCTGCCGCCGGTGGTGGCGGCGGGGTGCTGTGCGCTGGCGGGGCTGGCGTGGCGTACGGGGCTCAGGGCGTACCGCAGTACGGGGAGTTAGGCGGACACGGCGGTGGGGTGAGGTCGACGGCGACGCCGAGTGGAGACGCGTGGTGACGCGAGTGGTGACGAGGGAAGAAGAGGGGACAGTTGGCAGTGAGCTGGGACGAGAGCGACGACGCGGACGCCCGCTTCATCGAACTCGACGGCCTGGAGAAGGTCTTCGACGTCCGGCGCAGGGCGGGCCTGCTGCGCCGGGAGAAACACCAGGTACGGGCGGTCGACGGCATCAGCTTCCGGGTGCCGCGCGGCGAGATGGTCGGATACATCGGCCCCAACGGCGCGGGCAAGTCCACCACCATCAAGATGCTCACCGGCATCCTGACGCCGAGCGGCGGCCGGCTGCGGGTCGCGGGCATCGACCCGTCCCGTGAGCGCACGAGGCTGGCGCGGCGCATAGGCGTCGTCTTCGGCCAGCGCACCACGCTCTGGTGGGACCTGCCGCTGATCGACTCGTACCGCCTGATGCACCGGATGTACCGGGTCCCCGACGCGCGCTTCCGGGCCAACCTGGACCGCTGCGTCGAACTGCTCGATCTCGCCGAGCTGCTCGACGTACCCGTACGTCAGCTCTCGCTGGGCCAGCGGATGCGGGGCGACATCGCGGCGGCCCTGCTGCACGATCCCGAGGTGCTCTACCTGGACGAACCGACCATCGGCCTCGACGTGATCTCCAAGGCGAAGGTCAGGGAGTTCCTGCGGGACCTGAACGCGGAGCGCGGCACGACGGTGCTGCTGACGACGCACGACCTGACCGACATCGAACAGCTCTGCCGCAGGGTGATGGTGATCGACCACGGCAGGCTGCTGTACGACGGTGCGCCGGCCGGGCTGCACGAGGTGGGCCGGAGCGAGCGGACCCTCGTGGTCGATCTGGAGCGCGAGCTGCCGCCGATCGGGCTGCCCGGCACGCGGGTGGTACGGGTGGAGGGGCCGCGGCAGTGGCTGGCGTTCCCGGCGGCGGAGTCCGCGGCTCCGCTGGTCGCGCGGATCGCGGCGGACTTCCCGCTGATGGACCTGTCGGTGCGGGAACCGGATATCGAGACGGTCATCGCCACGATGTACGCCGGTCGATCGACCGTGTGACTGCGTGGGAACGGATGGCTAGTCTGCCCGTATGACGAGCGAACCGCCCGGGGGGCGGCCTGACATGAGCCCGGAGACGCGCCCCGCGAAGCGCCCGGAGACGCACCCGGACGTGCGGTCGGACGTGCGGTCGGAGACACGGGCGTCCGACGCCGAGCGCGAGCAGGTGGCGGAACGGCTGCGGGAGGCCCTGGCCGAGGGCCGGCTCGACATGGTGGAGTTCGACGAGCGCTTGGAGGCCGCGTTCAAGGCGCGCACTCATGGCGAGTTGGTGCCACTGGTACGGGACCTGCCGGAGCCGGGGACCCTGCTGACGCCCGGGGCGGCCGTGGCGGCTTCCGGCGCGGCGGCCGTGGCGGCGTCCGGCGCGGCGGTTTCCGAGCGCGGGGCCGACGGCGGCTGGGCGGACCGCGTGGGCCAGGGCCCGGCGACGTCGAAGGGCGCGTTCGCGTTCTGGAGCGGGTTCCGCCGCAGGGGGAGGTGGACGGTCGGCCGTATGTTCACGGCGGCTGTCTTCCAGGCGGGCGGCGAGATCGATCTGCGCGAGGCGAGCTTCGAGGGCCGTGAAGTCGTGATCCGCTGCTTCGCCCTGATGGGCGGGGTCCATGTGACCGTGCCGCACGACCTGGACGTCGAGGTCAGGGGCTTCGGCCTCATGGGCGGTTTCGGCGAGGCGGGGGACGTACGGAGCGAGGTGGCGCCGGGGGCACCGAGGGTGGTCATCACGGGGTTCGCGCTGATGGGCGGGGTCGGTGTGGAGCGCAAGCTCAGGGAGTCGGAGAAGCGCCGGCTCAAGGAGGAGCGGAAGCGGCTGAGGCTGGAGAAGAAGGCGGACCGGGGGGAGCGGCGCGACGAGTAGGGCGGCGGACCCGGACGGACCGGTTGCGCGGGACCGAGGAGCGCGTCCTGGCGGCATCGTCGCGAGGCGTGCCGTCGCGGGGCGAGGCGCGTCCTGCCGAGGCGAGGCGAGGTACGGCGCGTTGCGGTACGGCGGGGCGTGGCCCGCTCACGAGCCGCCCACGGCCGGGACGAGATCCGGGTCCGCGCGGGCGTTCCGCCGTACGACCTCGGCGAAGTTGACCGCCAGGCGTCGCGTGCTCCGCGCGGACTCCGGCTCGGCACGCTCGGCCTCGGCCCGTAGCGCCCGTAGATCCAGACCGGCGTCGGCCAGGGCCGCCTCGTCCCAGCCGGCCAGGCGGTCCGCACCGGCCTCCGGGTGGAACTGCACGCCCCAGGCCCGCCTCCCCACCCGGAATCCCTGAACGGGACAGGCCGCGCTCCCGGCGAGCAGGGCGGCGCCGGGCGGCAGCGCGGTGATCTGGTCGCGGTGGTTCTGGATGACCCGGAACTCACCGGGCAGGCCGGCGAACAGCGCGTCCTCGGCGGCTGCCGGATTCAGCGACACGGTGCGGGAGCCGCGCTCCGGGCGGCCGTACGCGCCGCGTACCGTACCGCCCGTCGCCAGCGCCAGCACCTGGGCGCCGAGGCAGATGCCGAGGAGCGGAACCCCGTCGGCCACCGCCCGCCGCGCGAGTTCGCGTTCGGCCGGCAGCCAGGGCGCGTGGTCGTCGGCGTCGGGCAGGAAGCCGCCGCCGAGCAGGACGACGGCGTCGTAGCCGGCCGGGGAGGCGGGAGTCGAGGCGCCGGGGACCTCCACCACGGTCAGGCCCCTCTCCTCCCACCAGGGGAGGAGGCGCCCGGGGCCGCTCCGGTCCGAGTTGCGGACGACGAGGACGCGGGGGCCGCCGGACGGAGCGGGAGCGGGCGCGGGCGCGGAGGGCGCCGGAGCGGGCCCGGACGAAGCGGGAGTACGGCCGTACGGGGATGTCACAGCTGGGCCTGGATCTTTCCGGTCAGGGTCTGGAGGCTGAGGTGGCGGCCCATCGCCCGGTAGCCCGCGTCACTCGGGTGCAGGCCGTCCCCGGCGTCGTACAGCGGCCGGATCCGGTCCGGCGCGTACGGGTCGCGGATCACGCGGTCGAAGTCCACGACCGCGTCGAAGACCCGGCCCGACCGGATCTCCTCGTTGACCCTCTCGCGTACGGACTCGGTCACCTCGTTGTACCCCCGGTGCGCGCCGAACGGCGTCAGGGTCGAGCCGACGACGCGCAGGCCACGGGCGTGCGCCTGCCGGGTCAGGTTCTTCAGGCCGTTCGTGATCCTGGTGGGGTCGGTCTCGCGGCCGCGCAGGATGTCGTTGATGCCGAGGTCGATGACGACGACCTTGGCGCCCGACCGGTCCAGGACGTCGCGCTGGAAGCGCGAGATGCCGCTGGAGCCGGCCCGGGCGCGCGTGCCGTCGCCGAGGACCTGGTTCCCGCCGATGCCCTCGTTGAGCACGCCGATGTGCTGGTCGCGCAGGCGGTCGGCGAGGACGTCGGGCCAGCGGCGGTTCGTGTCGGGGGTCGAGCCGACGCCGTCGGTGATGGAGTCGCCGAACGTGACGACCGCGCCGCGCGCGTCGCGGTTGAGGACGTCGACGGCGGTGAGGTAGCGCCAGACGCGGGAGGACGGGGCGTACGAGGCGCCGGCGGGGTCCTCCGTACGGTCGCCGACGGCCATGTACGAGGTCTGCGCCGCGTGCGGGTGGTACGTGACCGGGCCACCGGCCGCCGGGGTGTGCAGCGTGACCAGCAGATCGCTGTCGTACGGCACCCGCAGCCGGACCGGGTCGCTGACGATCTGGCCGCCGGCCGGAATGGTCACGGCCTGGTTCCGGCCGAAGGTCAGCCGCCGCATCGTCCCCTCGGCGGCCTGGGCGCCCCCGTTCCCGTCGCCGACGGCGACCGAGGCATGGCCGATCAGCAAAGCCCTGGGGCTGTAGAGGTTGGAGAGGGTGACCCGGACGCTGGTGCCGCCGATGCTGGTGTGCACGACGTTGCGGATGGTGCTGCCGGGGTGGCCGATAGGTGCCCTCGGTTCGACACCGGCGGGCGCGGCGGCCCAGGTGCCGACCCAGGCGCCGGCGGAGGCGGGCTCGGCGGCGCCCACGGGGTTACGGGCCGGATCGCGGGCCGGGTCGCGGTCACCGGTCCCGGTGGGCGCGCCGTCCTGGCCGCCGCCCGGACCGCCGCTCGAGCCGTTCCGGCCGCCCTGACCGTTCTGGCCGCCCCGGCCGTCCTGGTCGTTGTCGGGGGAGGCACTCCAGAGCGGGCTGTTCCAGAACGACGAGGCCGAGCCGGGCCCGGAGCCGCCGCCCAGCAGCCCGACGCCGCCGACTATCGTCGCGCACACCAGTGCCACGACGCACACAAGCCCCCCGAACAGAGCGAAAGCGCGATATCTGGCCATGGCCCCCGTGTCTCCCTCACACCGACGTTCTGAACACATCATCCGGCATCACCCGGGAACTCGACGTGCGCCCCGGGAGTAACTGAGGACAGAGAGAATGAGTACGGGTGGGTTTGGGCTGGGACGCGCAGGCGAACGGGCGGAGCGGATGGAACGTACGGGTCCGGATAAACCGGAAGAACCGGAAGACAGGGCGCCTGCCGCGCGGCCCGCGCATCCCTCGGGCGGGGCCGGACGTGCGGGCGGGGCCGGACGCGCGGACGGGGCCGGACGTGCGGACGGGCCCGGACGTGCGGGCGGGGCCGGGCCCGGGCCTTCGGCCGGGCTCACGGGCAAGGGCATGGGCAAGGGCTCGGGCGGCGGGCCCCTGGGCCTGGGATCGTTCTCGTACACGGCCGCCGACGAAGAGAAGCGGCGCGGCGTCCGCCGGATGAAGACGACCGCCACCGCCCTGCTGGGGCTCGTCGCCGTGATCTACGTGCTGGCCACCTGGGCGAAGAACTCCGGGGTGGAGGGCTGGCCCGGCTATGTCGCGGCGGCGGCCGAGGCGGGCATGGTCGGCGCGCTGGCCGACTGGTTCGCGGTGACGGCGCTGTTCCGGCACCCACTGGGCGTACCCATCCCGCACACGGCGATCATCCCGAACAAGAAGGACCAGCTGGGCGCGTCCCTCGGCGCGTTCGTCGGGGAGAACTTCCTGTCGCCCGAGGTCGTACGGGCCCGGCTCGGCGGCCTCGGGATCGGCGCCCGGCTGGGCACCTGGCTGGCCGACCCCGCCCATGCCGACCGGGTCACCGCCGAGCTGTCCACGGCGTTGCGCGGGGCGCTGACGGTCCTGCGGGACTCGGACGTGCAGGCGGTGGTCGGCGAGGCGATCACCCGCCGTGCGAACGCGGCGGAGATCGCGCCCGGACTGGGCAAGACCCTGGACCAGGTCGTCGCGGAGGGCGCCCATCACCGCGCCGTCGATCTGATCTGCGCCCGTGCGCACGACTGGCTGGTCAAGCACGAGGAGTCGATCACGGACGCGGTCCAGGGCGGCGCGCCGGGCTGGACGCCGCGCTTCGTCGACCGCAAGGTCGGCCACCGGGTCTACCGGGAACTGCTGCGTTTCGTCGTGGAGATGCGCGACATGCCGGAGCACCCGGCGCGGGGCGCGATCGACCGTTTCCTGCGGGACTTCGCCGCCGACCTCCAGTCGGACACGGACACCCGGGCGCGTGTCGAACGCCTGAAGTCGGAGCTGCTGGCCCGGCCGGAGGTGCAGGACGTCATCGCCTCGGCCTGGTCCTCCGTACGGTCGATGATCATGGCGGCGGCGGAGGACGAGCGCAGCGAACTGCGGCTGCGGGCGCGCGCGTCCCTGCTGTCCCTGGGCAGGCGGCTGGCGACGGACGAGCGGCTCCAGGGGAAGCTGGAGGGCTGGATCGAGGACGCGGCGGCGTATGTCGTGTCGACGTACCGGAGCGAGATCACGTCGCTGATCTCGGACACGGTGGCGAGCTGGGACGCGGACGACACCTCGAAGAAGATCGAGGCGCACATCGGCCGGGACCTCCAGTTCATCCGGATCAACGGCACGGTGGTGGGCGCGCTGGCGGGACTGGTGATCTACACGGTGTCGCACGCGCTGGGCGGCTGACGCGGCGGGCGCGGGGGACCGACGCGTACGGGCGCTACGGGCGCTACGAGCGGCACGAGCGGTACGCGGTACGGGCGGCACGCGGTACGGGCGGTGCGAGCGGTACGCGGTACGCACGCGCTACGGCCGCCGGTACGGGGCGCGGGCGACGCGGTGGTCCGGGCGGGCCGGGTTCGGTGACCGTGCGGTGACACGTGACGGTCGAAAAGAGTGCTGGGCGCGTGACGCGGACCCTGTCGTCCGTTCACGCGCCCAGCCACCATGGGGGAGTGCCCACAAGTACGGCGGGTACGGCGGCCGTGTTCAAGCTCCCCGAAAATATTTTTCGGCTCAGCTTCGGGCGCAGCTTCCGGCAGCGGTCCCGGTGCGGCGTCCGGCGCGGCGGGTGACCGCCCACGAGGCGGCGGCGACGCCGCCGGCCACGCCGAAAACGGCAGGCCAGGCGCCGATTTTCTTGGCGAGGGGGTGCGACCCGGCGAACGCGGCGACGTACCCGGCGCTCAGCCCGACCGCGGCCTTCGTCCCGCCGGCCACGTACCACTGCCGTGCGGCGACGGCCCCGGCGGCGGCCAGCGCGACCCCGCCGAGGGGACGCTTCTTCGTCCACCGGGCGACGGCGTACCCGCCGACGAGCCCGCCGGCCGCCACGGCCTCCGCCGGAATCCGCAACTCCGCTGTCATCTTTTCCGCCTTTCACCGTTCTGGACGGGATCGAGCGTAACCAGGTTCGCGGCGGTCACTGGCGTGGAGGGGCTGCGTCAACGCAACGGAGGACGCAAGAGATTGTCACAGCCCGCCGGCGGATGTCCGGTTCGGGCCCGGGGCGGGGCAGCACGTACCCATGCCTCGCGCCACCGCCGCGGACGCGGCCGTCGCCCACCTCTCCCGTACGCAGCTGCGCCTGGCGACAACCCGCCAACTGCGCGCCACCGGCCTGGCCCCCAGCACCACCGCGCGCCGCTGCGCACCGGCCGGGCCGTGGCAGCGCCTGCTCCCGGGCGTGGTCCTGATACAGACAGGAGCCCCCGACCCGCGCCAGCGGCTGCTGGCCGCCGTCCTCTACGCGGCGGCCGACCCGGCCCCCCTGTCCGGTACGACGGCCGTCCTGACCGGCGAGGCGGCACTGGCCCTGTACGGCGTACGGGGCGCGGGCACCCACCACGCCGACATCCTGGTCGGCGCGCACCGCGGCCTGCGCGACGCGGCGTACGTACGCCCGCGCCGCACCACCCGCTGGCCGCCCACCCTGCTGGTGGAGGGCATCCCCTGCGTACGCCCGGTCCGCGCGGCGTCCGACTTCGCGGCCCACGAGCCGTCGACCGAACGCCTGCGCGCCCTCCTCACGAGCACGGTCCAGCGCACCAGCTGCCACCCGGAAGACCTCCGCGCCGAACTCCGCGCCTCCCACGCCCTGCGCAACCCGGCGGTCCGCACCGTCCTGGACGACCTCCGCGCCGGCGTCCACTCGATCGCCGAGGGCCAGGCCAGAGACACCCTCCGCACCGCCGGCCTCCCCCACCCCCTGTGGAACCCCACCCTGCGGACCCCCACCGGCATTTTCCTGGCCCGCCCGGACGCCTACTGGCCGTTCGCGGGCGTCGCCCTGGAAGTCGACTCGGAGGAATACCACCTGGGCGTCGCCGAATACCGCGCCACCCTCCGCCGCCGCCTGCGCCTGGAGGCCCACGGAGTGGACGTGGTCACGGCCTGCCCGGCCCTGATCCGCGACCACCCCGCCGTACTGGTGGCGGCCCTCCGCACCAAACTCGCCCAGGCCCCCTCCCGCCCCCGCCCCAACATCATCGTCCGCCCCTACGTCTGACCCGCCCCGGCGTTCAGCTATCCATGGCCGGGCTCAGTGAGTCGCCCCTGTCGTAGAGCCCCGACGAACCCCTGCCAGACATCACGCGGAACGGCGATCAGCCCCCCGCCTGGATCCTTGGAGTCCCGTATGGCCGTACGACCCACCAACGCGGCGACCTCGACGCACTCGGTGCCGCTCCCACCACTGTGCGACGACTTGTACCACCGTGCTTCTTTGTCACGCACTACAGCTCCTCGCAGACCCGATTCACGAGCGCGACGGACGCTTCGATGCCCAACGCCTGTGCGCGCAGATACTCGAACGCCAACCTATAGCGGTCGAGTTCCGGCGGCTTCTCCATGAACAGCCCTCCGCCGAGGATGTCCACGTACACGACGTCGAGTTCGGGGGTCGGCCCGCCGAGAACGACGAAGCTGCCGACTGCCGCGGCATGGGCTCCGGCGTCGAACGGCAGCACCTGAAAGGTGATGTGTGGTTCCTGCGTCCGCGTGAGCAGATAACGCAACTGCTCACGCATGACATCCGGGCCCCCGACTTTCCGGCGCACGACCGCCTCGTCGATCACGGCCCAGAGGTGCGGTGGTTGCGCCCTGTCCAACAACTCCTGTCGCTTCATACGAATGTCGACCATGTGCGTGAGTTCGTGCTTGTCACAGCGCATCTCCGACGCGCGGTGCACCGCCTCCGCGTAGGCCCGGGTCTGGAGGAGCCCCGGCACGTACACGGAGGCGTAGTGGTCCTCGCGTACCGCCTCGTCCTCCAGGGTGAGCATGAGGTTCATGGACTCGGGGATCGGATCGGCCAGTGAGTGCCACCAGCCGCGGATCTTGGCCCCCTTCGCCAACTCGACCAGTGCCGACCGCTCCTGATCGGTGGCCCCATACTCACGGCAAAGCGCGTCCACCACCGGCCACTTGACGGCTCCTTCCTTCGTCTCATACCTGCTCAGAGTCGCTTTGGAAATGCCGACAGAGTCCCCTGCCTCCTCAAGAGTGAGGCCCTTCTTCTCACGCAAGCGACGGAGGTCCGCGCCGAGTTGGCGCCTGCGTGTTGTTGGTCCGACAGCCATGCCCGTGGCCCTTCGCGTTGATCCTCCAGAGCGTGCACGCTGCCGGTCTGATCCAGCAACACAGCGCACGCCGGGGGCGCGCACCAACTCCGCGTGCATCCGAGAGCGAGCGGTGAGAGTTCCATTTTGCAACTCTCACTGTCACTCTATGAATGCGACCGGCTGCATAGGGCAACTGGGCTCGCGTGATAGGGGTGGTTAGAGTGGGCGAGTGTCGATTCAGTGTTCCCAGGAAGGAATGGGATCTGCCCTTCCTGGCCGAGGCCAAGGAGCTCGCCGGCGTGCGACGTGTCGTACGGATGCACCTCAACGTCTGGGGCTTGCCGGAACTGGTGGACGCGGCGCAGCTGTGTGTGACGGAGTTGGTCACCAACGTCATTACGCACGTGGGAGCCGGCACGCCGACCACGCTGGCTGTGTCGATGAACGACACACACCTACGACTTGAAGTGAGCGACCCGGACACCCGAGCCGTCCCCACGCTGCTTGCCGCCACCGACGAGGCGGAGGGAGGGCGAGGCCTGTCACTGGTGGACGCCACAGCGGTACGGTGGGGCGTGATTCTGCGTGGGGACTCGAAAGTCACGTGGTGCGAGCTGGCCACGGAGCTGACCTCGCATGACGGTCACACCGACCGAGCCGAAGTACTCAGATCCGAAGCCCTGCTGACGCTCTATTCGCGTCGAGGGCCCCTCGCGTCTTATCAACACGACCGATTGAGCGTGGAGGTGGCCCGGGAGGCCGCGATCGGCGTGGTCGTCGACCTCCTCCACTGGCTCCGAGCCCACGGCTGCGACCCGGACGAGGCACTGGACCGCGCCCAGAGATGCTTCGAGGCGGAACTGGATGCGGGAAACTGTGTTCTTTCGGGCCAGCGGTGATTGATCTCGATCATGCTTAGCTAGTCCGGTCCTCAGCGCATGACCGATTCGGAGGAACGGATGATCTGGCCGGATGGCAATCCGCGAGGTGCTGGATCTGCGTGGGGGTAGCCGACAGGGGCGGAATAACCGGATTTTAACCCTCAGCGGCGCCAAAAAGTTAATATCCTCTGAGCCTCTGCGGGGGAGGGCATTGTGGCAGGCGCATCCAATGATCATTCTATAGCCAAGTTTTGGACACTGGTCGGGGGAATCGCATCCGTGCTGTCGATCTTGGCCTGGCTGGGCGTGAGCAACGCGGCGGAGCTGAAGAACCTGTTGGGCGACTCGCCCCCATCCAGTTCCAGCCCAAGCCCGTACACGCCTTCGTCGGCCGTGCGCACCCCCGATATCCCTGGCGCCAGGGCGGGGAACGCGGGGAACGATGACGAGTCCAAACGCGATCTGTCGACACCCTCTTCGGATCCCACCGAAGGGGCACTCAAAGCCATCTCGGTCGGCGATTGCCTGGCGGTATACGACACGGGCCGCGGGGGCACCACCAGCATCGACTGGAGCGTTGATGTTCCGCCGGAGCCCGTGTCCTGTGCCGACGAGCAGGCGCTGGTCCGAGTGACCGCCACCAACACGGCCTGCCCCACCAGTTACGGGAAGTCGTACTGGAGCTACCAGTCCGCCACCACCGGCAACACCACGAAACTCTGCCTTACCCGCATCTACCACGCCACCTACTGCATGCTCGGCCAGCAGTCAGGCGACTCGATCTCCCTCGGCATGATGACGGCTGTGGCCTGCCGACGCGAGCCGGTGCCCGTCCCGTACAACCAGATCATGCACATCACAGGCGTCTATCGCGCCCCGGCGGGCGCAAACGCGAACAACTGCTCCCAGGCGGCGGGCGATCAGACCCGCTACTGGGCCTGGCTGGTGGACGACGGTGCCACGCTGCTGTGCACCACGATCTACCAGGGCGGCTGACCGCCAACTCGGTTCCCCAGCCTCGCCCAAGCGCTTCCGTGAAACGGCCAGTTCATCCTCGGTCGCTCAATAGGCGGAAACCACGACGTTCGTCCGGTAAGGGGTGTCCCGTAAGTGGATTTCTGGTTGGTGGGCTTCAGAGGAAGGCCAGCGGGACGTCCTTTTCGGTGCAGAGCCGCAGGACGCCCGCCAGCTGGCGGGCGTCCTCGACGTGCTGCTGGAGGAGATGGTCACCTTCCTCCCGTGCCCACTGGTCGGTGATCGCCTCCAGCCGGACCAGAATCGACGCGCACTCGGCAGGTGAGAGGTCGTCACCCCCGTCATCTGGATGATCGAGAAGTGGCTCCAGAGCGGTGGACACCTCGTTCCACGGGCGCTCGCCGCCGAAGCCCCACATCTCGGAGAGGACGAACCCCTCGGTCTCGGCCAGACGCCGCCGGAACGCGGCAAAGCCGCTGTAGGACCAGGAGACATCCGGGCTGCTGTTGTCTCCGTCGCCCGGGAAAAGAACCAGCCCCATGTGCCCTCCTTGCTTGCCGAGCACACAGCATCGAGGACATGGGGCAGTGTCGGCAACTGGGATGATCTTGATGTGGCTGGTGTGATCACGGCGTCGGAGCCGTCCTGGATAGCCCCGTTCACCGGGCTGAGGCCGCGTACCTTCGGGAAGGTGGTTACGGTTCTGCGGCGCGAGAGGGCGGACGCGGTCCGCAAGGGCCGGAGGTCTTTTAGTCCTTCAACGTTGCGAGGAAACCGGTCCAGGCCTCGCCAGGGAAGACGAGCCAGGGACCGGACGGGTCCTTGGAGTCGCGCACGGCCGTGCCCGCCTGGTGATACGCGGCCTCCACGCACTCGGTCGTGTTGCCGCCGCTGTAAGCGGACTTGAACCAGTCAAGCCCCTCTGCAGGCTGCGGAAATTGCATCACCAGTGCCTCCCACGCTCCCGGAGTGAAATGGACATCACTACGGCCTACTGGTGGCAGCGAGCTGGGTACCGTGGCGGAGCCCGGAGAGGAAGCCGGACCAAACGTGGTGCCGCACGGTTATGAGAGGTCCCTGTGGTTGCTTCGAGTCGCGGAGGGCGACGCCGGCCGTCTCAAGATCCGCCACTTCGACGCACTCGCCACCGGCACCGTTGCTGTAGCTGCTCTTCCGCCACTGAGGGCCGGTGGGTGACTGGGTCATCGGGCGTGTTCCTCCAAGACTGAACGGATCAGCGTCGCTGACCGCTGGGGACTCAGGGCGAGCGCTCTGAGCTGGTCGAAGGCTTTCGTGTACACGGCCACCTCGGTTGGAAGCTCCAGATAGACCGAGTCGGTCAGCCCTTCTCGGTACACCACGTCGGGATCTTCCTGCTCGGGGAAGCCGAGCACGGTGAACGGTCCGGTGGTTGGGTACGCACCGGCGTCGAACGACAGGACTTGCACGGTCACCGTCCGCAACTCCGCCATTTTCAGCATACGTTCGAGCTGGGCTGTCATCACCTGGTGGTTGCCGATGACTCTCATGAGCACGCTCTGATGCACCACGGCCCAGAAGTCGGGTGCGTTTGCCTCGGTCAGCAACTGTTGGCGGCGCATCCGTACGTCCACGAGCCGTGGAATCTCCTCCGGGTTCTGGTCCGGTGTGGCGCGGCTGAGTTCGGTGGCGTACTCGGGCGTCTGCAGCAGCCCCGGAATGAACTCCCCCTGGTAGGTGCGCAGACTGGCGGCGGCCTGTTCGAGGCCCACGTACACGGAGAACCACGAAGGGACGGCGTCGCCGTGGGCGTGCCACCACCCCTTGGTCTTTGATTGCTTGGCGAGAGACTTCAACAGCTCGCGTAGCTCGTCGGACGTGCCATAGAAGCGGCACAGGGCTTCGACGTCCGACGGCTGGACGCGGCCCTGACCCGTCTCCATTCGGTTGACCTTTGAACCGCTCCAATCGAGTTCCTTGCCGACCTGATTGCAGGTCAGCGCATGTTCCTCACGCAACTTCTTGAGCTCGATCGCCAGCCGACGGCGTCGCGCTGTAGGGGATCCGGCCACTTCAACTCCTCGCATCCGTAACGACGGCCCCATCCCACCGGAGGGGCTGCGGCTCGCCAATCACTCATTGGAGGGAATCCCGCTGTGCACATTGCATAACGGGATGAGCGAATGCCATTCTCTTCGCTATGCGTAACGATTCGTGCGCATATTGTCACGGAGGTGAGGTTCATGACCGCAGATGTGGTGGGGTGCATGTGGCGCAAGCCGTGGGTCATCCCTTTCCTCGCGGAAGCGCGCGAAGTCGCCGGGCTGCGACGGGTCGTACGGATGCACCTCGATCACTGGGGATTGCCGGAACTGGTGGACGCAGCGCAGCTGTGTGTGACGGAGTTGGTCACCAACGTCATCACGCACGTGGGCGCCGGGACGCCGACGACCTTGGCTTTCTCGATGAGAGGCACGCGCCTTCGTCTTGAGGTGAGCGACCGAGACACGCGAGCCCTTCCCACGCTCCTCTCAGCCGCCGACGAGGCGGAACGAGGCAGGGGCATGTCGATCGTGGACGCCGTGGCAGAGCGGTGGGGTGTGATCCTTCGCGGAGGCTCGAAGATCACATGGTGCGAACTGGCCACCGCCCTGACCGCGCACGACGGCCACGTCGCGAGCCCTCAAGTCGCGAGAGCGGAGGCAGTGCTGACGCTCTATTGCGGTTGGGACGCCCCAGCGCCTTATCGGCACGACCGGTTGAGCAGTGAGGTAGCCCAACAGGCCACGATTGACGTCATCGCCGACATCCTGCACTGGCTCCGGGCTCACGGCTGCGACCCGGACGAGGCGCTGGAGCGCGCCCAGGCGCGCTTCGAGGGTGGAGGATGAGGGGGGTAAGTCCCATGGGGCACTGGCGCCGAGATGGGCGCCGGTTGGATGGCATACCCCTTGCGTGCCCGTGCGTCGCACGACACACCGTTAAACGTGTTCGCTGATCAGGTGCCCTGTCCTAGCGTTGCTCCATGGGTATACGTGACCTGCTGCTGGAGATTGCCGGGACCTATGACGCGAGCGAGGGGACGAAGAGGGAGGTAGCGGGACAGCAGGTGTTGCGTGGAGTCGCGCAACGGACCGACTTGCCGCTACCGACTGGTTACACCGTGAAGGGATATGGCGGGCAGGCTTCGGCCGCCGCGACCCCGTGGATCGGCGTGTTCGACACGAAGATCAATGAGGAACCCGGCAAGGGCCTGTACTTGGCGTACATCTTTAGCGCAGACCTCCAGACAGTGACGCTCACTCTCCAGCAAGGCATTACCCATCTAGAAGATCGACTTGGCCGGGGTCTGGCGAGGCAAGAACACCTTCGGCGGAAGGCACGACGGCTTCGTCGGTGGACGGACGCCCAAAGAAGGACCGGATGGGTCGACGAGCCCGCGCTTCGCCATCACGCCGATCGACCGAGGGCGTACGAAGCCGCGAGCGTCATCGCCCGCCCTTATGAGACGGGCGAGTTGCCCAAAGAACCGGTTCTTCAGGAAGACTTGTTCCACGCGGCGGATCTACTCAAGAGGACAGCCGTGGCCGAGAGCTTGTGGTGGGATGAGGACAGTCCTGGCGACATCGAGGTGAGTTACGCCCCTGATGACCGTGCGGCGCTAGAAGACGACCCGCTCGCGGGCTTCCGCCCCAAGGACAGCTCGGACTACATCGCGAACATTCAGGCACAGCAGCAAGTGAAGAGGCGCCATCATGAGGCGCTCATCAAGACCTTCGGGCTCCATGTCGTGTCTCGGGGGTACGTGCCTACGACCAGGTCCGTCCACCCCAAAGACCTTGTGCTGCACCGCGATGGCCAAAATCCCGCCACGAGTGATGAATGGCTGGTGGAAGCGAAGGTCGTACGAAGGGGGAACCCGACGGAGGCCGTGCGACAGGCCGTCGGGCAGCTTTACGAGTACAGCCATTTCCTGTACCGCGAGAAGAGGCGGCGTGAGCCTCATCTTCTAGGCCTCTTCAGTGAAGACGTGGGGGTCTACGCCGACTACTTGGAGCACCGAGGCATCGCGTCTATATGGAAAGAAGGCGACGAATGGCGCGGGTCCCCTCGGGCGGTGGAATGGAAGATGGTGGGGTAAAGCTGCCCGTGGCCGCCGGTTATCCCGCCCCGTGGCAGGCGCCGTAGGGCTTCGTCGAGGCGCACCAGCAGGTGGCGTTGCGGGCCGGGGGCCAGGGGGTGGCTCGGCCTCGGGCGGCGAGGGTGGTGGCGTATTCGGGGAGCAGGGTGGTGTTGGTGGGGGCGGACTGCTCCGAGGCCGCGAAGGCTTCGTAGGAGGGGACCGTGGCCGTGACGATGCCCAGGTTGGGGGTGCCGGTGGCGGAGAGGTCGCGGAGGGAGGCTTCCAGCTGGGTCAGGTGGGCCTCGTGGGAGGGGTACTCGGCGGCGAGGGGCGGGTACGCGGCGACGAGTTCGGCCAGTTCCGCCGCCGGCCAGTGCAGGACCGCGACCGGGAAGGGGCGGGAGAGGGCGGAGCGGTAGGAGCCCAGTTCGGCGCGGAGCCGGGTGATCTCGGCCCGGAGCTCGGCGGGGTTGTCGGAGCCGAGGGCCCACAGGCGTTTCGGGTCGTGCAGCTCGTCCAGGGTGACCGGGGCGCGGTTGACCTGGTCGGCCAGGCCGTCCCAGTCGTCGTGGGCCAGACCGAGCAGCCGGCGGACCCGGTGGCGGCCGATCAGCAGGGCGTGCGTCGGGTACGGGACGTCCTCGCCCGGGGTGAGGAGCAGGTTGAGCGCCGCGGTGAACGCGTCGTGCGCCGCCTCCAGCTCGTCGTGCGACTCCAGGGTCTCCGCGACGATCTCCCAGGGCGCCGGGTCCAGCGGGGCCGCCGCGCGCAGGCCGTCGATGATCGCGCGGGCCTCGGCGTCGTGACCGTACTCCCACAGGTTGGCCGCCTTGAGCGCCTTCACCAGGTGGGGGTGGTCGGGCGACGACGCCAGCAGGGTGTCGTAGAGGCCGGCCGCGCGGTCGCGGTCGCCGGCCAGTTCCAGATGGGCCGCGGCCCGCAGCAGCAGGGGCTCGTGGTCCTCGGGGTACTGGTCCGCCGTGCGCAGCAGGCGCTCGGCTTCCGTGGTGTGGTCGGCAGGCATGTCGGGGCGCATGGTGCACACCGTACTGCTGTACGGGGCGGGGGCGGAGGGGATGCGCCGGGCCTGGTCCGTACGGGGTCCCGTAAGGTCTTCGGGTGTTCAGACCGCGTCCGCATCTGCTCTGGCTGCTGGTTCCGTTCGTGCTCTTCCTGGGGGCGGTGCCCTGGGTGAACCGGGTGGATCCGGTCGTCCTCGGGCTGCCGTTCTTCTTCGTGTGGACGCTCGGGGCGACCGTGGTCACGCCGTTCGCCGTCTGGCTCGCCTGGCGCGGCGACCGGCGACTGATGAGGAACGGTGAGGGCGAGTGAACGCCGTCGTCGCCACCGGCGTCTTCGTCGCCTTCATGGTGCTGACCGTCGTCCTCGGACTGCTCGCCGTACGCGGCCGGGGCGGCGGCGGAGGCGGGCTCACCGAGTGGTCCGTGGGCGGGCGCAGCCTCGGCGCGGTCCTCATCTGGGTGCTGATGGCGGGCGAGAGCTACACGAGCTTCAGCTATCTGGGCGCCGCGGGCTGGGGCTACAACCACGGCGCGCCCGTCCTCTACGTGGTCGCGTACATGTCGTGCGGCTACGCCGTCGGCTACCTGGTCGGCCCCTTGCTGTGGGAGTACGCCCGCCGCCACGACCTCGTGGGCCTGACGGACATCCTCGCCCACCGCTACGGCCGGCCCTGGCTCGGTGCGGCGGTGGCGGTCCTGGCGACCGTCTTCCTCCTCCCCTACATCCAGCTCCAGATCACCGGCATGGGCGTCGTCGTCTCGACGATCTCGTACGGCGCGATCAGCCTGAACTGGGCCTACTTCGCCGCCTTCGCCGTCACCACCGGATTCGTCGTGGTCAGCGGGTTGCGCGGCAGCGCGTGGGTGTCCGTGCTCAAGGACGTCCTGGTGATCGGCACGCTGGCGTTCCTCGCCGTGTACGTACCGCTGCACTACTTCGACGGGTACGGGCCGTTCCTCGACCGGCTCGTCGCGGAGAAGCGCGAGTGGCTGACCCTGCCGGGCGGGAGTGGTGGAACAAGCGGTTCCGGCGCTGGGGGCAGCGGGCTGGGCGGGGCGTGGTACGTGACGACCTCCCTGCTCAACGCGCTCACCGTGGTGATCTTCCCGACGACCGTCGCCGGCTACCTGGGCGCCCGCGACGCCGACGCGCTGCGCCGCAACGCCATCTGGCTGCCCGCCTACAACGTGCTGCTCTTCGTCCCCATGTTCCTCGGGCTGGCCGCCCTTTTCGTCGTCCCGGGCCTGACCGGGGCCGGCTCGAACCTCGCGCTCTTCGAACTCGTCGTCGACTCGCTGCCCGCCTGGGCCGTCGGGGTCGTGGGCGTGGCGGCGGCGCTCTCGTCGATCGTTCCGATGGCCGTCTTCATGCTGGTCATCGGCACGATGTGGGGGCGCAGCGTGTTCCCGTTGCTGTCGCGTCGGCGGGCCGGGGAGGCGCGGCCGGCCCGGGAGGTCCGGGAGGTCCGGGAGGTCCGGCAGAAGGGCGCCGCACAGGTGGTCGTCGTGGTCGCGGGAGCGGTCGCGCTGATCCTGACGTACGCGGCGCCCACCACGCTCGTACGGCTGTCCCTCATCTCGTACGAGGGGATGGCGCAGCTGCTTCCCCTGGTGCTGCTCGGGCTGATGTGGAAGCGCTTCACCCTGGCGGCCGGGCTGAGCGGTCTCGTGGTGGGGGTGGCGGTGGTGTGCGCGCTGGTCTTCACGGGACGGGACCCGGTCTGGGGAGTGAACGCCGGGATCGTCGCGCTCGCGGCCAACCTCGGGGTCGCGCTGGTGGTGATGTACGGGATGTACGGGACGTACGGGACCTACGGGGTGTACGGGACGCGCGCGCGGCGAGCACGGCGGCGCGTACCGGCCCCGCGCCGTACTCGTACCGCGCTGGAGGGCGACGACACCGCCCGATGACGGGAAGCCTGTCGTTTATCGTCCCGGCGTCGAACGGCCCTCGAATGCGATGCCGAGGCGATCCCGGGCGATCTGAAGGCCGTCCACCACGAGGCCCGGGCTCTGCCACTCGACGCGGAGGGAGCACGGGCGGTCGTCCAGCCTGCGCAAGGTGAGCGAGGACGGCCGGCTTCCGGGCGAGGCGGGCCGGTCGAGGTCGGTGCCGGGGCCGACCACACTGTCGTTGCCGAGGGTGAACCGGGCCGGCGGCTCGCCGGCCAGCGTCAAAGTCACCTGTACCCGGCCCCCCTCACAGCCGGAGGCATTGAAGAAACCTCCCCAACCGGTGAAGGAGGATTGACGCGACAGCGTCGGCATCCAGTCCGTGTGCCGGGTCGACCCCAGGGGCACCTCCCACATCCAGATGGTTGGCGGTCTGCACGGAGTGCCGGCCGCGCAGCCGGTCGAGGCCAGGACGGGGGCCGGTCTGTCCCCGGAGCGGTAGGTCAACTCCAGCCGCGTGCTGTCGGCGAGTACCGCCGCGATGAACAGCAGCGCGGCCAGAGAAGCTCCGACTTGGGCCAGACTGGCGAAGGTGGGCAGCACCGGTCTCCAGCGGAGCCACTTGGCGGCCCACTTGCCGTGCACCGAACGGCCCGGGTCCTGAGCCGTGGCGCCGCCCAGTTGGCTGAGAAGGCGTTCGTGGCGGAACTGGTGCACCGCGCCGGTCTGCCGCAGCACGCCGAGTTCGCGGGCGTCGTCGAGGAACGACAAGGGCTTTCGGGGGAGTCTGCCGGTCAGCCAGAACCAGTACCGGCTGATCGCGTACGATCCCGATGCCGAACCGAGCATGACGGCACAACCTGACAGCGCCCCGACGACTGCCCCGTAGGACGCCGACAACGGGAGGCCCGCTCCCAGCGCGTCCGACATCCACAGCCCGACGCCGACCCCCGTGACAGCGCCCGCCAGCAGAGCCGAGGCGGCGCCCACACGCGCGTAATGGCGGGCCAGACGCCCCGGCCCGTGCACCCCTTCCTTGGGTACGAAC
Source organism: Streptomyces hebeiensis (assembly GCF_052983195.1). NCBI lineage: Bacteria > Bacillati > Actinomycetota > Actinomycetes > Kitasatosporales > Streptomycetaceae > Streptomyces > Streptomyces hebeiensis. Next base: position 2,775,548 of record NZ_CM129812.1, on the reverse strand, counting down.
ACCTGCTTGAGGTCGGCTCTGACGAACTGGTGAGCGGCGAAGCTCGTGGCTGCCGTGAGGAGCCCGGCGGCGACTCCGATGGCCGGACCGAACAGGGCATACAGAAGAGCGCCCCACACCGCCCCGTACATCAGGCCTACGAGGGGACCGGTGATCCGGGCGTTGATCTGCCACCAGGCGAAGTCGACCGTGCGGTCCCGGCGCATCTGGCGTGCTATGAGCCGCAGGTAACGCATCGCCGGTTCCGCCGGATAGCGGCTGGGCGGGTCCTTGGTGTAGACGGCGGGCAGGTAGCGCTTCAGCAGCTCGTCCTCGATGGCTTCCCGGGAGGGATACGCCTCTTGGGACAACAGTTCACCGGGATCCGTGGATTTCGCGTCGTACGCGGTCTGCGCGAGGTGCAGCATCAGGGGTGACGTCAGTGTGCGGGACAGGGCGCAGCCCGGGTCGCGGCGCATCGCCTCGAAGACAGGGGTCCAACGGCTGTCACTGGCCACTTTCGCCTGCTCGAGGTAGCCGATCGCCAACTCGGCCTTCACTTCGTCGAGCTCCACCACCGCGGCACGGGTGAGGTGTGCCCCGGTCTCGTGTGCGGTCTCGTACTCGGTGGCCCGACAGGTGACCAGCAGCCAACAGCCACGGTGAACGGCCGCGTCGATGGCACGGACCGCGTCGGAGCGCAGCTGGTCGGGGAGCTCGTCGAGGCCGTCCAGCACGGGCATCACCCGGCAGGCGTCGAAGAGGTCCGCCGCCGCGTCCGTGCCGAATCTCTGTTGGTCCGTGAGGTGAGGACTGGCCTGCCGTATCTGGCGGAGTATCCATTCGCGCATCGGGACGGCCGGCCGCCACGACGACAAGGACATGAGTACCGGGACCGGATCTCCGGGCTCCGGATGGTCGGCCATGTCGTGCACGAGCCGGACAGCGAGGATGGTCTTGCCCGTGCCCGGGTTGCCCAGAGCCACCATCTGGTGACGGGGCAGACCTCTGCAGGCCTTCGCGATCTCACTGACCGTGCCCACGAGTTCCAGCGGATCGACGCCCAGCACCTGCCGTGCCGGCTGCAGAGGCCGTGCACAGCCCCGCCACGGCACCTCGATGGTGGCCGGCTGCTCCAGGCGCATCCGGGCCACCGTCAGCCGGACCTTGGCCAGCACGTCCTTGCGCAGTTGGGCCACCGCCCGGTCCAGGACTCTTCGCTCATCCGGGCCGTCGAACACGCCCATGGAGAGGTTTATGTCACCCCGGACCAGGCTCCACTTCACCTGCTGGAGCATTCTCCGCATGCGGTTCCCCCGAAAGCTCAACTGAGGGACAATGGTAGTGAATTGATGGCTTCACAGGGAGCGTACGGGGAGGCTGTGGCCATGAATACGATGCGGGCTTGGGCGGTTGGAGGGTCGGTCGTTCTCGCGGGAGCGGTGAACGTCGCCACCGGCATGCTGACGCAGAACTGGTCCGTCGCGTGGGGCGCTTGCGCGGCAGTGCTCCTGGTGATCTCGGCGGCCCTCGCCATATGGCATGCGCGGTCGGAGGAAACGCCCCCCGGGCCCGGTTCGCCGCCCCGGCGCCAGGACGTCCGGGGCGTGAAGAGCGGCGGCTCAGTGCGGGTGACGATGAAGGGGAAAGGTGAGCAGATCCTTCGCACCGCCAAGGCGAAAGGCGACATCACCGCGGAGCAGAACGACTAGGACTTGTCCGGGCGATCTTTGAGGCAACGGCGTCCAACACCGTGAATCTCGTTATTGAAGGTCTCGCCGGGTGAGGTAGAAGGGCGGGCACGGATACCGCCGTACTCGAGCAGATGTCGGACGAGACCTTCGATCACGCTGTCGTGCACCACGGATACACCAACTGCTTTTCTCGGACCTTCAGCTGAGCGAGGTCCCATTCGGACAGGCACACTTCGTCACCGAGGAGGGGGCAGGGTTCGCGTGATCGCGTGACTGTCGTCTGCCCGGGTCCCGTCGGCGCGCGACGCCGTACGATGGCCGTGGGTCCGGCGCCGATGCCCGGGTCCGGTGAATGAGGGCGATAAGCGCCCGAGGGAGCCACAGGAAGGGGAGACGCATGGTCCGCAACGCACTGCGTTCGTCGCGACCGCTGCGCCCCGCCGGGCTCCTGCTCTTCCTCCTCACCGAAGTCCTGCTCGTCGACGCGGGCCTCCTCTCCGCCACCGTCGCGCTCGCCGCGACCGCCGCCGTGGGCAGCGCGCTCGCCGTCTGCGCCGTCATCAGCGCGCGCTCGGTGCCCGCGCACCCGCCGCACCGGGTACGGACGGCGATCCGCGACCGCGAGCAACGCACCGCCTTCCTGCCGCAACGGGATCCCGACGCGGCGGGCCGTACCCGGCCGCGAGCCCCGGGCCGTACGTCGCCGACGGCCGCGTAGGCCGGTCAGGCGCTGCGCTCGCCCCCGCGAGTTCCCGGGGGCCGGAGGCCGGGGCCAGGTTCGGGTTCCGGGCCCGGGCTTGGGCCTGAGCCTGGGGTCCGCGTTCGGGTTCCGGGTCCGGTTCTGAGGTCCGGAGCTGGTCGCGCTCTGGTGTCCGGTACTCCGGCCTCGTACGAGCCTCGTACGAGGTGAGACGCCCCCCGACACGTCGCAGCCCTGCCCGCCCCTCGCGGGTCTGTCATACGCCGTATCCCTCACCGGCACGACGAGACCCCACGGAGGGCTCCGCCACCATGTCCGCTTTGATGTCCGCCTTCGCCACCCTGGTCGGGGGCCTGGCCGACCTGCTCCAGCCGCTCTTCCACGCAGGCTCGGCCGCCGCGGCGATCATCCTCTTCACCGCCTGCGTACGGCTCGCCGTCCATCCGCTGTCCCGTGCGGCGGCCCGCGGCCAGAAGGCCCGTACGAGGCTCGCGCCGCAGATCGCCGAGTTGCGCGAGAAGCACGGCAAGGACCCCGAGCGCATGCGGAAGGCGCTCATGGAACTGCACGCCAAGGAGAACGTCTCGCCCCTGGCGGGCTGCCTGCCCAGCCTGGCGCAGATTCCGGCGTTCTTCCTCATGTACCACCTCTTCTCCAGCCGCGAGATCGGCGGCGAACCCAACGAACTGCTCGGCCACTCCCTCTTCGCCGCGCCGCTCGGCCACCGCTGGGCGGACGCGCTCACGCGGGACGGGGTGTTCACGGGCGCGGGGCTGGTGTACGTGGCCCTCTTCGCGATCGTCGCCGCCGTCGCCACCTTCTCGTTCCGTATGACGAAGCGGCAGATGGCCGCCGCGCCGACGCCCGCGGCTCCGGAGGGGCCCGACGGCCGGCCGCTGCCCGGCATGGGCGCGATGACGAAGGTGATGCCGCTGATGTCGTTCGGGACGCTGCTCACCGTGGCCGTGGTGCCGCTGGCCGCCGGGCTGTACATGGTGACGAGTACGACCTGGGCGGCCGTCGAGCGGTACTTCCTCTACCGGGAGATGTGGGCGGCCGGGGCGGCGTGTGGAACCGCGGGGCGCGCGGGTGGCGGCCGCGCGCTTCGGTCCAGTACGTGAACCGGGTCTTGCAGAGTGATCCGATGTCTTGGAGGATCAGCCGAGTCCCGGGGGTCGGTGGCCCCGCCCCGTACCTCCCCTGACAGCCCGAGAGAACCCGAGACAGCCCGACCGGACGGAGACGGACCATGAAGTTGCTGCGTGTCGGTGCGGCGGGCGCGGAACGCCCCGCGCTCCTCGACCCGGACGGTACGACCCTGCGCGACCTGTCGGGCCTGGTCACGGACATCGACGGGGCGCTGCTCGCAGACCCGTCCGCACTCGACCGGATCGCTTCGGCCGCCGCCTCCGGCGAACTGCCCGTGCTCGACACCGGAGGTCCGGACGGAACCGGCGGGCCGCGCGTCGGGCCGCCGCTCGGCCGGATCGGCAAGATCGTGTGCATCGGGCTGAACTACCACGACCACGCGGCCGAGACCGGCGCGGAGATCCCCACCGAGCCGATCATCTTCTTCAAGGCGCCGGACACGGTGGTCGGGCCCGAGGACACCGTCCTCGTGCCGCGCGGCAGCGTGAAGACCGACTGGGAGGTCGAACTCGCCGTCGTCATCGGGCGCACCGCCCGCTACCTGGACTCGGTCGAAGAGGGCCTGGCGCATGTCGGCGGGTACGCCATCTCGCACGACGTCTCCGAGCGCGAGTTCCAGATCGAGCGCGGCGGTACGTGGGACAAGGGCAAGAACTGCGAGACGTTCAACCCGTTGGGGCCGTGGCTGGTGACGGCTGACGAGGTGCCCGACCCGCAGGCGCTGTCGCTCAGGCTGTGGGTCAACGGCGAACTCCAGCAGGACGGGACCACCGCGCGGCAGATCTTCGGGGTGGGGGAACTGGTGCGGTACGTCAGCCAGTTCATGACGCTGTACCCGGGCGACGTCATCAACACGGGGACACCGGCCGGGGTCGCCCTGGGCAAGCCGGAGCCGAAGCCGTTCCTCCGGGCGGGAGACGTGGTGGAGCTGGAGATCGGAGGACTGGGCCGGCAGCGGCAGGTCTTCGCGGACGCGTAGGGGGCGGTGACGGCCGGTCGCGGGCGCCGCTCCGCCACGGAAGTGCCGGCGCTGACCGAGAGCGCGCCGCGCTGCTGCACCGCTCCGCCGCGGGCGTCACGCGCGCCCCGGGGCGCTGACGCTCAGTCGCGGTAGGCGGCCGTCGCGATCCGGACGAACGATCCGATCAGCGGGTTCGCGTCGCCCTGGTTCCACGCCACGACCACCCGGCTCGGTGGCATGCCGACAACCGGCACCACGGTCAGCCCCTCGGGTGGTTCGTGCCCGAGGGGGGTCATGCCGACCGTGCCGTTCCAGAGCACGGCCTGCCGGCACTCCTGGACGGCGCGTACCACCGGGCCCTCGCGGGGCTCGCCGCCGTTCCAGTACGACTGCCAGGCCGGGTCGGTGCCGTCCGGGAACCGGAACCAGGGCCGGTGGATCAGGTCGGCCGGCTCCAGGTGGTCGCGGCCGGCCAGCGGATCGTCGGCCCGCAGCACCGCGCCCACCGGGTCGACGCGCAGCTCGCGCACCGTCAGGCCGGTCTCGTCGAACGGCCCGCGGGTCAGGGCGACATCGACCCGTCCGGCGCGCAGCCCGCACGTCGGATCGGTCAGGTCGGTCTCGCGGACGTGGACCTCGACGTCCGGATGGTGCCGGCGGTACGCGGCGGCGAGCCGCGTCGCGCCCAGGTCGGAGCCGTCGCCCAGGATGCCGACGGCGATGGCCGAGGCGCCGGCCGCGGCGGCCACCCGCGCGCCCACCCGGTCGGCGCGGGCGAGCAGGCCGCGCGCCTCTTCCAGCAGCGTCGCCCCGGCCGGGGTGAGCGTGACGCCCGCGGCGGAGCGGTGCAGCAGCGCGGCGCCGACGTCGGTCTCCAGCCGTTTGATCGCCCGGCTCAGCGGTGGCTGGCTCATGTGCAGCCGGGTGGCGGCCCGGCCGAAGTGGAGTTCCTCGGCGACGGCCACGAAATAACGCAGCGTGCGTAGCTCCATGAACGCGGACGATACCCGTGCGGTATCGGCCCCACTCGATCGGTCTTGGACGGCCGCGTCGACCGGGCGGTGGAATAGGAGCATGAACGACGAGCTGATGAGCGACGGGCCGGTGGGCAATGGGCCGTTGGGCAATCGACCGGTGTCCGACGGGCCGACGACCGACGGGCCGACGACCGACGGGCCGATGGCCGGTGGATCGATGGCCGGTGGATCGATCGCAGGTGGATCGACGGCCGGTGGATCGAGGAGCGAGGGACCGACGGCCGGCAGGCCGGTGATCGACGGGCCGATGGCCGACCCGGCCGTGCGGGTCGCCGACGCCGAGGAGATCGCCTCCGAACTGCTGGTGATCCCGAACCACCGGGTCGGTCTGGTACCCAACATCGGTGTCATCGGCGGTACGGAGGCCGTACTGGTCGTCGAGACGGGCATCGGCAACGCCAACGCCGAGCAGGTCCTCGCCTTCGCGACCGAGGTGGCGAAGGGCCGTCGGCTGTACCTGACCACGACGCACTTCCACCCCGAGCACGCGTTCGGCGCACGGGCGTTCGCGGGAAGGGCCACGTACCTGGTCAACCGCGCGCAGGCGGACGACCTGAAGACGAAGGGAGCCGGCTACCTGGAGATGTTCCGGGGCTTCGGCGGGCCGGTCGCCCGCCGCCTCGAGGACGTCCGGATACCAGTCCCCGATGTGGTCTACGACGACGCGTACGACCTGGACCTCGGCGGCCGGGCCGTACGGCTGCGGCCCACCGGCCGGGGCCACACGAAGGGCGACCAGGTGGTCGAGGTACCGGACGCCGGCGTGCTGTTCACCGGGGACCTGGCCGAGACCGGACAGTTCGCCATCTTCCCGTGGTTCCCGCCGTACGACACGGACGTCTCCGGCGTGCGCTGGCTCGCGGTGACGGACCGGCTGGCCGCCGCCGGTCCCCGGGTGGTGGTGCCCGGCCACGGCGACCTCGGCGGTACGGAGGTGCTGGTCGGCGTCCGCGACTACCTGCGCGAACTGCGCGACGAGACCTGGCGGCGGCGTGACTCCGCGATGGGCCGGGACGAGATCGTCGCCGAGGTCCGGGCGTTGCTGATCGAACGGCATCCCGAATGGGCCGGCCGGGAGTGGATCGAGCCGGGCGTCGGATGCCTGTGCGCCGAGCACGCGGATCCGGTCCCGGGGCCCGGCCTCATCCGGTAGCCGAGCCCGCCTCATCCGGTGGCCGAGCCCGCTTTATCCGGTGGCCGAGCCCGCCTCACGCGGCGGTTTCCAGCGGGCCCGGCCTCATCCGGTGGCGGGGCCGTCCGCCAGGCTGACCGCCCCGCCCTCCCGGGCCGAGCGCCGCGCCGCCTCCAGGACGTCCAGCGTCGCAGCCGCCTCGTACGCCGTCACCGGCGGGGCCGTGCCCTCGCGCAGCGCGGCGGCGACGGCCGCGTAGTACGCCGGGTAGTCGCCCGGCTCGCTCTCCACCGGGTGGCCGCCACCGGTCAGCGGCGACTGGCCCGCGCCGTACCGCCCCCACAGCGACTCCGGCTCCACTCCCCAGCCCCCCGCTCCCGTACCCGGCCGTTTGCCGTCGCGCAGATCGGCCTCCTGCGGGTCGAGGCCGTACTTCACGTAGCCCGCCTCCGACCCCAGCACCCGGAAACGCGGGCCGAGTTGGGCCGTGGTGGCGCTGACGTAGAGGTGGGAGCGGACACCATTGGTGTGTGTGAGCGCGATGAAGGTGTCGTCGTCGGCCTCGGCGCCGGGGCGGCGTACGTCCATCTCCGCGTACACCGTCGCGGCCGGCCCGAACAGCACCAGCGCCTGGTCGACCACATGACTGCCCAGGTCGTACAGGAGCCCCCCGATCTCCTCCGTCGCGCCCGACTCGCGCCAGCCGCCCTTGAGCCGGGGCCGCCACCGCTCGAAGCGGGACTCGAAACGCTGTACGTCGCCCAGCTCGCCGCCCTTGACGAGGCGGGCGAGGGTACGGAAGTCGTTGTCCCAGCGGCGGTTGTGGAAGACGGAGAGCAGGAGCCCCCGCTCGTCGGCGAGCGCGGCCAGCGCCCGCGCCTCGGCCGAACTGCCCGCGACCGGCTTGTCCACGACCACCGGCAGACCGGCTTCCAGGGCGGCGGTCGCGAGCGGGACGTGGGTCTTGTTGGGGGAGGCGACGACGATCAGGTCGAGTTCGCCGGTGCGCTCCCACAGCTCCTCCGGGGACGCGGCGAACCGCACGTCGGGGAACTCGGCGCGCGCCTGCTCCCGGCGCTCGGGGGCGGTGGTGACGACGGTGTCGAGGGCGAGCCCCGCGGTGGCGGCGATCAGTGGGGCGTGGAATACGGAACCCGCGAGGCCGTATCCGATCAGCCCGACGCGCGAGGGAGTGCCGTTGCCCGTGTCATTGCCAGTCATGGAGTCACTTAAGCAACGCCGTTTCCAAAGTGCAAGGTAGAGGCACAATGGCCGGTGTGAACAAGGGTGACGGAAGTGTCGAGGGCGACAGCGGGGGCGGGGGCGGGGGCGGTCGCAGGGGCGTGGGTGACCCGGCTGCCGTGGTTCCGACTGCTGTGGCCCCCCGCCCCGCCGTACCGCGCGGGCCCAACGCGGCCCTCGTCCTCGACCTGCTCCGTACGGCGGGCGAAGCCGGCATAAGCCGCCTCGAACTCGCCGAGCACGCCGGTCTCACCCCCCAGGCCGTCAGCAAGATCACCGCCAGGCTGCGGGCGGACGGCCTGGTGGCGGAGGCCGGCCACCGCGCCTCGACCGGGGGAAAGCCCAGGACCGTCCTGCGGCTGGTGCCGTCCGCGGCGCAGGCCGTGGGGGTCCACCTGGACCGGGACGAACTGACGGCGGTTCTGGTGGACCTGGCCGGTACCCCGGTCGCCGCCCGGTCGGTGCCGCTCGACCTCGGCGCGGGGACGGACCGGGTGATCGCGGCGGTGGTCGAGCAGGCGGCGGCGGTACGCGGGGACGCGCGGGCGGTACGTACCGAGGCGCGGGCGGTACGCGGGGACGCGCGGGCGGTGCGTGGCGACGCGCCGACGGCAAGCGGGGACGGGCTCCTCGGCGTCGGGGTCGCCATGCCCGGCCCGCTCGACCACACCACCGGCGTACCCCGGCGGGTGACCGGCTTCCCGCAGTGGAACGGTGTGCCGCTGCGCGACACCCTCGCCGCCCGCCTCGGCCTCCCCGTCGTCCTCGACAAGGACACCAACGCCGCCGCGCTCGGCCTCGCCCTGCGCGGTCCCGCCGACACGTTCGCGTACCTCCACCTCGGTACGGGGCTGGGCGCGGGCCTCGTCATAGACGGCGAGCTGCACCGGGGCGCGCGCACCGGCGCGGGCGAGTTCGGGCACCAGGTCATCCACTTGGACGGGCCCGCCTGCGACTGCGGCAATCGTGGCTGTATCGAGGCCATCTGCCTGGCCGCCGTCGCGCGCGGCGATCTCGCCGGGGCGGCCCGGGTGCTCGGGGCCGGGGCGGCGAACCTCATCGGGCTGCTCGACATCGACCGGATCCTGCTCGGCGGCCGTACGGTCACCGCGCACGAGGAGCGTTTCGTGCGGGGGGTGGCCGCCGTCGTCGCCGAACGCGCCCGGTGCGCGTCGGTCCAGGTGGCCGCCGCCGGCGGCGGCGCGCGTCCGGTCGCGGAGGGTGCGGCGCAACTCGTCCTCGCGCCGGTGTTCGGACGGGCCGAGGGCAGCCGGGGAAGGCGCTGACGCCGGTGGCGTCGGGCTGATTGTGGCGTACGCGGCGTGTCGGCGGCGCGTCGCGTCGGGCGGTTCGTCGCGTCGGGCGGTGCGGTGTACGCGTCGGTGCGCCGGACAGGCGGGCGCGCCGACGCTGTTCGTATGACTTACGGGGGCACAGGGCCCTGCCGCCCGGTACGGCCGGGCCCGGCATGGCAGCGTCGGCCCGACGCCGGCCGTCCGGACGCCGACGGTCCGGTGGCCGCTTCGTACGCGACAGTCCGTCACCAGCTCGACGAAGGCCGTTCACATGCCCCTTGTGCCAGTCACGCGACCGCGTCAAGGCCCCGCCCGTGCGGTCGCCGCCAGTGGCGCCGTCGCCGCGGTCGCCGCGGTCGCCTCGGCCGCCGTGGTCCCCGTGTCCCTCGCTGCCCCCGTGACTTCCGCACGACACGCGCCCGCACCCGTACTCGCGCCCGTGTCCGTACCCGTGTCCGCGCTCGGCTCCCCGTCCGAGCGGCGGCAGGTGTGCGGCAAGGGGGCGCGGTCCACCGGCGAGGACTTTCCGATCTCGGCCCATGTCCACGGCGGTCCTTCGTCATACTCGCCCGGAGGCGCCCCGGGGATCTGGTACCTCGACCTCACCAACACCACCCGGCACGCCTGTGAGGACATCCATCCCGTCGTCGTCCTGGTCGACCGCGAGCGGACGCTGACCACCTCCCAGGTCACCCTGGAAGCCCGTGAGGACAAGGGATGGCGGTCCCTCTCCCTGGAGAGGACCGATCACGACGAGATCGTCGGGGTACTGGACGACGGATCCCCCGGATTCGCCGTACCGCCGGGCCGGACCGTGACCGTACGCGTGCGGCTGGCCTTCACCCGGGGCACTCCCCGGAACGAGGTCGTGGCCACCGCCGCGACCGTACAGCGGCGCGGGGACGACGGAGAGTGGGTCGGGGAGTCGGGCACGTACCGCTTCGGCGTCGGTAGGAGCGGTCCGGGCGGCAGATACGCCGACGACACCGAGCACGCCGACGGCTACGACCGGACCGAACGGTACGGCGGCGGAGCCGGTGACCCCGGTCGCGGGGGTCACGCCGGCCGGGAGGGCCATGCCGGTCACTCGGGTGACGCCGGTGACACCGTTGCTCACGACCACGCGGACCCGGTACCGGCCGTCCGGCCGGAGCGGCACCGGCCCCGTGGCGGCTCGTCAGCCGTCTTCGTCCTCGCCGGATCCGCCGTCTCCGGTGACCTCCTCGGCCGCGCCGTCGCGGCGCTGGCGCTGGCCACTGCCGGGGCCGTACTGGCCGCGGGCATGCTGCGCCTGCGCACCGGCCGGGCCTGACGACCACCCGGGCCCGACGCCCCGGGCCCGACGCCGCCCTCCCGCGGCCTTTGGTGTCACGCGTTCGCCCGGGCGCACTCCGCCGTGCCCGAGCCGTGATGGCCGCCCCTCCCGCCTGCTCGCCGCCCTCGTTACGCTGGGCGGCGTCGGACCGTCCAGTTTTGGCCACCGCAGAGCGGAGAACAGTCCAGTGGCAGAGCGCAAGCCGATCGAATCCTGGCTCACCGACATGGACGGTGTCCTCATCCACGAAGGGGTGCCGATCCCCGGCGCCGCCGAATTCATCAAACGGCTGCGGGAGTCGGGGCGGCCCTTCCTGGTCCTCACCAACAACTCCATCTACACCCCGCGCGACCTCCAGGCCCGCCTCGCCCGGATGGGCCTCGATGTGCCGGTGGAGAACATCTGGACATCGGCGCTGGCCACCGCGAAGTTCCTGGACGACCAGCGGCCCGGCGGCACGGCGTACGTCATCGGCGAGGCCGGGATGACCACCGCCCTGCACGACATCGGTTACGTCCTGACCGACCACGAGCCGGATTACGTGGTGCTCGGAGAGACTCGTACGTATAGCTTCGAGGCGCTGACCAGGGCGATCCGGCTGATCAACGGGGGCGCCAGGTTCATCTGCACCAACCCCGACTCCACCGGCCCGTCCACCGAGGGGCCGCTGCCCGCCACCGGGGCCGTCGCCGCGCTGATCACGAAGGCCACCGGCAAGGAGCCCTACTTCGCGGGCAAGCCGAACCCGCTCATGATGCGGACGGGCCTGAACGCGATCGGCGCGCACTCCGAGACCAGCGCGATGATCGGTGACCGGATGGACACGGACGTCCTGGCGGGACTGGAGGCGGGGATGGAGACCTTCCTCGTGCTCACGGGGGTCACGACGCGGCCCGACATCGAGAGGTACCCCTTCCGGCCCTCAACGGTCGTCGATTCGATCGCGGATCTCGTCGACCGCGTCTGAGCGCGCCAGCGGGGGACGGACACCGCCCGGGGCACGGCCGGTCGTGGGGGCAATGCAGGCCCGGTCGCGGGGCCAATCCGGGCCCGGTCGCGGGGCGGTCCGAAGCCGGGGCGCGGCGGGTCCGAGGACGGCGGCTCCGATGCGGTGACGCTTGGCGCGGCGCGTACGGCCGCGAGGCGCCGCCGACCGCTGCGGATGCGGAAATGCGCCGGGTGGGTGAGTCTCTTCTTCAAGGAGGTTCACCATGCGTCCATCCTTGCTCGCTCTGCGTGCCGCGACGGCCGTCACCGTACTGGTGAGCACGCCTGTTCTCGGAACCGCCACCGCCGAGGCCATCGCCCGGGCCGCCGACCCGGTCACCGTCATGGTCATCCCGTCCAGCGCCGCCCCGGGGCAGCGGATCGAGATCCGGGCATCGGGCTGCGCGGGCACCTCGGCCGTCGCCAGGTCCGACGCCTTCGTGGCCGACGTGGATCTCGCCCCCCGTGCCTACGGCGAGGACTGGATCCGGGACCAGGAGGAACTGGCCAGGAACCCGAAGTACAAGATCCCGCTGACCGGTCTCGCCAGGCTCAGGTCCTCGGTGACTCCCGGGCAGCACGAGATCGTCATCAGCTGCGGCGGCGGCCGGGTCCGCTCCGGCTCCGGCACGTTCGAGGTCGTACGCCGCGCCGCCGCCCGGCCCGAGGCCCACGCGAGTCCCACGGCTCCGGTACGGGCCGGGGGCGGCGGTACGGCGAAGTCCACCGCGGACCGCCACGACGACGAGGCGGGCGTCGCGGACTCCAGCGACTCCGGAGCCCTCACCAACGCGGACACCTCCGCCACCATGTCGGCCCAGGCGCGGGGCAGCGCCGCGACGGGCGGCCCGGGGACGCGGCACGCCGTGATCGGCCTGGTGCTGACGGGGGTGGCGGCGGTCGCCGTGGCGTTCAGGAGCGTACGGCGGCAGCGCCGGGCGGCCGGACCGGCCGCGCGGGACACGGACTGAGATGTCCGGCGGGCTGCCCTCCGGGGCGCACGGGCTCGCCGGGGCCCCGGTGGCCCCGGCGGCCTCCGGCACTCCTCGGGGATCCGCCGGGTACGGGTCGTCCCGGGAGGCCGCCCGGGCGTTCGCCCGAGTGGCCTCCCGGGGGCTCGCCCGGCGCTTCTCCCGGGGCGTCGCACGGGGGATTGCCCGGCGCCGCCTCGCCGGACCGCCGACGGGCTCCGCGGGCCCGTCGGCGGACAGCGCGTCGCCGGACCCGGCCATACCCATACGCTCGGAAGCAGTGCGCCCCTCGCGCCCGCCCCGGGCCGGAACGGGCGTCGGCCGGCGGTCGGTCGGGATGGCGGGTGCCGTCCTGCTTCTGGCACTGGGCCTCGCGAGCCGTGACGCGGGCGAAGGCCCGATGGCCGTCGTCGCCTCGTCCATCACGAGCGGTTCCTCGCCCGCCACGAGCGGTTTCTGGCCCGCCACGAGCGGTTTATCGCCTGCCACCAGCGGCGTCGCCGCCGTAAGTCCTCGGCCCGGCACGCCGCTGCCCCCGCCCCACACCCCGCTGCCCGCCGCGCGCCCGCTGCGGGTGGCCGTCCCGTCGCTGGGCGTCGCGGCACCGGTCGAGGCACGCGGGCTGGACCGCGCCGGGGCGGTCGACCCGCCCCCGTACGCACGGCCGGGCGCGGTCGGCTGGTACGGAGACGGTGTCGCCCCCGGCGCCGAGGGCGTCGCCCTCCTCGTCGGCCACGTGGACACGGACACGGGACCGGCCGTCTTCTACGGTCTCAGCGGCGCGCGGCCGGGCGGGCGGATCCAGGTGACCCGGGCGGACGGCTCGCTCGCGGAGTTCACGGTCGAGGACGTACGGGTCGTTCCCCGCGACCGCTTCGACGCGCACGAGGTGTACGGGCCCCGGGTGGCGTCCCGGGCCGAGCTGCGGCTGATCACCTGTGGCGGAACGTTCGACCGGAAGGCGAAGACGTACACGGCGAACGTGGTCGTGTCGGCGTACCTGACGGGCGTGCGCGCACCACGCGACGGCTGATGACCCCGACGCGGCCCGGAGCGCCGGCATACGGAGATCGCGCACCACCGGAATGGCCCTGACGGCCGGAGACCGTGTGCCAGGATTGATCCGGTCGGTGGTTCGATCTCCGATCAGGGGGATCAAGGTGAGGCGAGGCGAGGCGCCGGGGGTGTGGCGCATCAAGGGGGATTGGATGTACGGCAGTTACTCCGGAGCCGGTCGGGTCCGGCTCGTGGCGACGGCCGCCGCGACGGCCGCCGTGCTGCTGGCGACGGGCTGTTCCTCGGGCGGTGACGGAGAGGGCGACGACAAGGGCGGGAAGTCGCCGTCGCTCGGCCAGCGGCCCAAGGCGGAGGATCCGTACTGGGTCAACCCCGACGGCACCGCCGCCCGCCAGGTCGCCGCGTACGAGGGCGGAGACGGTGGCGAGAACGCCGAGAACGCCGCGCTGATCAGGAAGATCGCCGAACAGCCGGTCGCCGAGTGGATCACCCCGGAGAACGCCCAGGAGCAGGCCAAGGGCTTCACGGAAGCGGCGGCGAAGGCCGACCGGGAAGCGCTGTTCGTCCTCTACAACATCCCGCACCGCGACTGCGGCCAGTTCTCCAAGGGCGGTGCCGCCGACGGCGACGCGTACCGCGCCTGGATCGACGAGGTCGCCAAGGGCATCGGAGACCGGCCCGCGACGGTGGTCCTGGAGCCTGACGCCGTACTGCACCTGGTGGACGGCTGCACGCCGGACGAGTACCACGAAGAGCGGTACGACCTGCTCAAGGGCGCCATCAAGCGCCTCAAGCAGCAGCCGGCCACCACGGTCTACCTGGACGCGGGCAACGCGGGCTGGCAGAGCCCCGACGCGCTCTTCGAACCGCTCCAGTGGGCGGGCATCGCCGACGCCGACGGCTTCTCCGTCAACGTGTCCAACTTCTACCCGACCGACGCGAGCAAGGACTTCGGCAAGCGCCTCTCCGCGAAGGTCGGCGGCAAGCCGTTCGTCATCGACACCAGCCGCAACGGCAACGGCCCGACCACCGAAGGCGATCCGAGCGAACGCTGGTGCAACCCCCCGGGCCGCGCCCTGGGCGAACGGCCGACGACGAAGACCGGCGACCCGCTGGTCAAGGCGTATCTGTGGATCAAACGCCCCGGAGAGTCGGACGGCACCTGCAAGGGCGGCCCCAAGGCGGGGGAGTGGTACGAGAGTTACGCGCTGGACCTGGCCCGCAACGCGAAGTAGGGCCGTCCGGCGGGCCGTCCGGACCCCTGCGGCCGGCCGCGGTGGGGCGCCTCCACCGCCTTCTGGAGGAAGATCCGTCTATGAGCGTGTCCGGCGAAGTCATCGTCGTTCCTGACAGCTTGGCCGCCTCGTACACCGTGAACGGCGGTGAGCCGGAGCGGGCCTGGGTCGCCGCGCTGCCCGGGCTGGTCGCGGAGTTCCTCGACCGATGGCAGCTCAGGAGAGAGGGCGGCATCGGTTCCGGTGAGGCATCCCTCGTGGTGCCGGTGGTCCGTGCGGACGGCACCCGGGCCGCGCTGAGGCTCCAGATGCCCCGGGAGGAGACCGCGGCCGCCCTGCTCGGACTGCGCACCTGGAACGGCAACGGCATGGTCCGGCTGCTCGACCACGATCCGGGGGGCGGCGCCATGCTGCTGGAGCGTCTCGACGGCGCGCGCACCCTGGCCTCCCTCGACGACGATGACACGGCCATGAGCGTCCTGGCCGGGCTGCTGGCCCGGCTGCACTCCGTTCCGGCGCCCCCGGGGTTGCGCGGTCTGGGCGATGTCGCCGACGACATGCTGAGGGAAGTGCCCCACGCTCTGGGCGCGTTGCGTGACCGGGAGGACCGGCGGCGGCTGAGTGGCTGGGCGTCGGCCGTCGCCGAACTGGTCGGAGACCCTGGAGAACGGTTGCTGCACTGGGATCTGCACTACGGGAACGTGCTGGCCGCCGAACGTGAGCCCTGGCTGGCCATCGATCCGGAACCACTGGCCGGCGACCCGGGTTTCGACCTGTGGCCCGCCCTGGACACCGGCTGGGGGGAGAGCGGGGCGACCGGGGACGCCCCGCGGGTGGTCAGGCGCCGGTTCGACCTGCTGACCGAGGTACTGGAACTGGACCGTGAACGTGCGGCCGGCTGGACCCTCGCCCGGCTGCTGCAGAACACCCTGTGGGACATCGGGGACGGGCGGGCCGAGATCGCCCCGTCCCAGATCGTCGTGGCCGACGCGCTGCCGCGGGGCTGACGCGCCGGACCGCGCCCGCCGGACCGCCCGTTGGCCGGTCGCCGGGAGCGTACGCCGCTGGGAGCGGACGTCGCCGGGAGGCGCGGTTGGAGGTGGCGTGGTCGGAAAAAGATCCTCCCGCGCACCGAACCTCCTCCGGCCATCGCGCATCTTCACGTGCGTAGGCGCGCACCGACCTCGCGCGCCGCTTCGCATTCGAGGGGAACCCGAAACGTCATGAAGAGCAAGCTGACCGCCGTGGCTCTCGCGGCCGTCGTCGTCGCCGGTACCGCCGCCACCGCCGTCCCGGCCTCGGCCGCCCCCGCCAAGGCCGAGCCGACCCGCTGCCACACCGCCGACCTGAAGGCCGGCTTCGCCACGGGCGGGGACGCGGCGCCGGAGATGGGGCAGAGCGAGAACCAGACCCAGGCGTACATCTGGTTCACCAACAAGAGCGAGCGCACCTGCACCCTGTCCGGCTTCGCCGGTGTCGACATGGTCGGCGCTCAGAAGACCGACGGCACCTGGTCGCTGGCGCGCTCCTCCCAGAAGCCCGTGAAGTTCACGCTGGAGCAGGGTGACACGGTGGACTTCAGCGTCACCCTGCTCCCGGTGGCCAGGTCCACGCCGCAGAAGGAGAAGTTCGTTCCGGCGACGTTCCTGGTCACCCCGCCGAACGAGACGGAGCACTTCACCCTGAAGTGGCCGTTCGGCGGCCAGATCCTCAAGCAGGACGCCGCCACCCACCCGGCGACCTACCTCAACCCGGTCGGGTCCTGACCGACGCCGGGGCCCGACGGCCGCCGCCGAGGTCCTGGCGGCTGCCGTCGGGTCCCGGGTGTGCGGGAGCACGTGGTTACGGCACGTCCACCCAGACCGCCTCCGACGGTGTTCCCTTGTCGTCCGTCACGAAGAGCATGTACCAGCCCGACGGCACCAGCGCGCTGTTCTCCGGGACGGTGACCTCGATGCCCTCCGCCGTCTTCTTCATGTCGAGCGCGATGGAGCGCTGTTCGACGTCCGTGACGTGGGTGACCGCGCTCGGGCGCATCAGCTTGGCCGTCTTGATGGACGCCGCGTCCTTCGTCTTGAAGACCGCCGAGCCGCCCCGCTCGATCTCCTTCGGGCCGTCCGTCAGCTCCGGGCGCTCGTCGCGGAAGAGGTAGGGCGGGGTGTAGATCTCGATGCGCTGCTCGAAGGTGCCCGGCTTGGTGTTGGCCTTGTCCGAGAACAGGGGGTCGGAGCCGAAGATCATGACGCGGCCGTCCGGGAGCAGGACCGAGCCCGAGTGGTAGTTGCGGCCCACCGCCGGGTCGGCCACGCGCTTGTAGGTGTCGGACTTCGGGTCGTACAGCCGGGCCTGGAGGATGTCCGTGCCGCCGCGGCCCCGGTAGTCCTCGGAGCCGCCCGTGACGAGCAGGCTGTCGTCGGGCATCAGCGACGCGCTCGGGTAGCGGGTGCCCTTGTCGAGGGCCGGGCCGTCCTCGAAGCGCGGATCGGCGTCCTTGAGGTCCACCAGCCGGGACTTCTCGCTGGACTTCTTCGACTCGCCGACCCCGCCGCCGCCGATGACCATGAACTTCTGGTCCTGCGCGGGCGGCAGCATCACCGTCGCCGAGGTCTCCATCTGGTCCGCGTCGCTCAGGCCCGGGATCTTGTCGAACTTGTTGGTCTCCAGGTCCCAGACGCCCGGGTCACGGCCGACGTCGGCCGGACCGTACCCCGCGTTGGACCCGCTGTAGAAGAGCTTCCCGTTGTCCATCAGGAAGATCGCGGGATATGTGGGGAACTTCCGGATGATCCCGGTGTACTCCCACTTCTTCGTCTCCGGGTCGTAGATCTCGTCCTTGCCGGGCACGATCTGGCCGATCTCGTCCAGCCCGGACAGCGCCAGCACCTTGCCGTCCTCGAGCGTGGTCAGCGTCGGGTACCAGCGCGCCTCGTTCATCGGGTCGACCTTGATGTACTTCTCCGCCACCGGGTCGAACTCGAAGGCGTCCCTGATGCCCTGGAAGTCCTTCTTGTCGAGTGCCAGTTTCTGTGCGATGCCGTAGACGTTCCGGGCGTCGGAGCCCTTCATGCCGTGCACGCGGTAGTTGTCCTCCGTGCCGGTCTCGTACCGCGCGCCCGACTTGCGGGCCTCCACGTAGATCCGGCCGAGGCCCGGCTCCGTACGCAGGAACGCGCCCGTGGCCGGATCGAAGACCTTCTTCGCCTTCTCCACGAGCACCGGGTCCTTGGAGACGAACGTCTTGCCGTTCTCCTTGCCGGTGAACATCGTGCCCGCGGGCAGCGTGATCGGCTTGTCCGGGTCCTCGTTGTGGACGATCATCAGGCCGCCGGCCTTGGTGACGTCGCCCTTGAGCTTCTCGTACCGCTTCGTACCGCCCGCCACCAGCAGGTTCCCGTCAGGGAGCTGGGTGTGCCCGGAGCAGAACATGTCCTTGGGCGTCGGGATCATCTTGTACGAGTTGTCCTTGGGGTCCCAGAGGATCGACTCGAACTTGCCCGCGTCGAAGTTCTTCTGGTTGTTCCCGGAGCCGGCTATCAGCAGCACCTTGCCGGTGTGCAGCAGCGAGGCGTGGATCGAGTTGATCTTGAACTTCGCCGGTACGTCCAGGAAGCCCCAGTGGCCGTTCGCCGCCTTGTAGTCCGGGCGGTTGATCTTGTACTCGTGGTACTGCTCCGAGCTGAACCGGTAGAGCGCGGGCCCGTTCATCCCCGCCACCGCGACCACGACCGCGGCGCCGATCGCGAGCCGGCGCGCACGGTTCCTGCGGTGGTTCTGCCGGACGGGAATGGCGCTCATTGCTTAGGTCCCCCAAGGGAAATCTGGGCTGTCTGATCGGGATCGTCGGGTGCCGCGTGCCGGGCGCGTCCGGCGGCGGGACCGGCCGTCGAGTCGGTCATCGGGCGGGCCGTCCGCGCGGCCGGCTTGCGGTACGGGACGCTCAGCGGCACTCCCGCCATCGGGTCGACGAAGGAGTCCGCCGCCGGGTCGGCCCCCGGCGCCCGCGGAAGCGGTTGAGTCGTCCCGAAGCGCTGGGTCTGCTGCAACTGCGTAGGCTGCTGGGCCTGCTGGGCCTGCTGGGCCTGCTGGGCCTGCTGGGCCTGCTGGGCCGACGGGGCCGGCTGGAACTGCTGGGGCTGGGGGAGCTGCTGGGTCTGTTGCGCCTGCGCTGCCCGCGGCGTCGCCATGGCGCCGGGCTGCGTCCCCGTACCACCGCCCCGGTGCGCGCCCCGCTTCCGCTTGTTGTTCTTCTTCTCCTGGCGCATCCCCCAGCGCCAGATGAGGATCGGCGCGGCCGTGATCAGCATGGCGAGCGTCGCCCACGTGATCATCGCCGGGTGGTCGTGGCCGAACACGAAGGACGCGACCAGCGAACCGCCGAAGACCAGGATGAAGAACAGATGGATGCGGAACGTGCCGAAGAGGGTGTCCGGGCTGGACGAGTCGCCCTTCGGCGTCACCACGAAGGAGCTCTTGCGGCGCAGGACGGAGTCCGTCAGCGAACGGGCGTACAGCGGCGCGGACATCGCGGACATCGCCATCCCCGCCAGGCCGCCGGAGCCCTCCGGCTCGTGCGGTGAGACGTTGTGCCGGCGGTTCCAGATGTAGAGGCCGATCTGGAGGGCCGAGGCGTTCCCGTACAGCATCATCCAGATCGCCGGGTCGATCTGCACACCCGAGGCGCCCATGCCCAGGAACAGCGCGCAGCTCAGCGCCGCGAGGATCCAGTTGAGGGCCGACATCGGGTAGAAGATGATCATCATCGTGTAGTTGAAGAGCTTGCCGGGCGGCAGCGTGGTGAAGCCCTTCCAGTACTGCTTGAGGATCGTCTCGTACGTGCCCCGCGACCAGCGCAGCTGCTGGGTGAAGAAGTCCGTCCAGGCGCTCGGGCCCTCGCCCACGGCCAGTACGTCCGGGGTGTAGACGGAGCGCCACTTGTTGCCCGTCGCCGGGTTGCGGTGACGGTGCATCTCGAAACCCGTCGCCATGTCCTCGGTGATGGAGTCGTACAGACCGCCGATCTGCTTGAGCGCGGAGATCCGGACGGCGTTGCTCGTGCCGACGAACATGGGTGCGCCGTAGCGGTTGCCCGCGCGCTGGATCAGGGCGTGGAAGAGGAACTGCTGCGACTCGGCGGCCTTCGTGACGAACGTGTCGTAGTTGCCGTAGACCTGCGGGCCGATGACGAAACCGACGTCCGGGTCGCGGAAGTAACCCAGCATCCGCTCCAGGTAGTTGGGCAGCGGTACGTGGTCGGTGTCGACGGAGGCGAAGTAGTCGTAGTCGCCGCCGTGCGCCTCCAGCCAGGCGTTGTAGTTGCCGTGCTTGGTCTTGGCCCGGTGCGCGCCCTTGGGCTGGTTCCACTTCGCTATGCCCTTGCGGGAGAAGTGGCGTACGCCGAGGCGGGCGCAGACCGCCTTCACCGCCGGGTCGTCGCCCTCGTCCAGCAGCCATACGTGCATCACGCCGCGGTGCCGGATCCGTACCGCCGCCTCCAGCGTCTTCGTCACCATCTCCAGGGGCTCCTTGCCCGGCACGAAGGAGGTGAGGAAGGCGACCCGGGTCCCGTTCTCGGGTACGACGGGTATGGGGTCGCGCGCGACGAGCGTCGCGTGCGCGTTCGACAGGACGTTCATCGTGCGGAACAGCTCGATCAGTCCGATGGAGACGAGCATGATGACGTCGAGGACGAGGAGCGTGTCGTTCTTGAGGTTCGGGTCGCGCTCGGTCCAGTGCTGGGGCTGCATCAGCCAGACGAAGAGGCCGAGCGAGAGCAGCGGCGCCGCTCCGAGGAGCAGCGCGGCGCGTATCCGGTGTGTCTCCTGGGAGAGCAGCGAGCGGTACCGCACCGTGTACGGCTCGGCCGGGTCGGGCTGGGTGAGCGGGCCGGCGAGCCGGCTGTAGTGCTCGTAGTCGTACTTGGGCAGGGGGGCCTGTGCGCGGGTCCGCTGCCGCTGCGCGGCGTTTCTCAGCTGGGAGGGAATCCGGAGCTGGGTGGTCCGGGTGACATCACTGTCCTGCCGGGCGCCGTCTGGCGTAGACGTCATGTCCATCCCCCTGCACGCACGCGAGCGGCGTGCTGACTGAATCGATCGTTTCCGCCCGGATGACCCCTCGGCCGTCGGCCCGGACGGCGTCCCTTGCGAGCGCCGTCCTCATGGAGATGGCGGACAGCGGCCATCCGGTTGCATGAGGCCGCGGACGGCCGCTATGCGTGAACCGGGTCCCCCTGCCCCACCTGACGACCATGGGGACATCCCCTCGCATCGCGTCCAACTGTTCGGACCGCATGCCCCATTGGGTCAATGGGCTCAGCTTAGGTTGTCCGACCGCTGCCGGGATCGCAAGGAAGAAAAAGGACGTTTACCGGCTGTTTGGGTGTTTTGAGCGGCCGGTGTGACGGATGCTTTGGCGGTCGCGCGGTGTCTGTGAGGGTCATGGCGATCCTGTGATGACGTACGGCGGGGGTGTGTGGAGTGTGCTCGGGGGTGCGTGGGGCCGGCGGGCGCGCGCACCGGGTCGTCGGACACGAGAGAAGCCCTCTCACATGGAGTGAGAGGGCTTCTTCGCGGTGCGTGCGCCGCCAGGGACTCGAACCCCGGACCCGCTGATTAAGAGTCAGCTGCTCTAACCAACTGAGCTAGCGGCGCCTGCTGACCTGGACAACTTTACCCGACCGGCGAGGGTGCCTCCGACCAATTGGTGGTAGCTGCGGCCTGTCGCATTGTCCTTTCGTCCCTTTGATACGTAAAAATGCGCTTCGTTCGATCTTGTGTGACAATGCCGATTTTTTGTGGAGAGGATCGTATGGCCGTCCCGGTCTTCGAGGAGTACGAGCCGGCTCCCGACTGCCCCTGTGCCGGGTGCGGGCGGCGGCGGCGCGAGCTGGTCAGAGGGCTGCCGGTGAGCGCGGGCGGTCACCGGGCCGCGCACGGCGCCCGGCGTGCGCTGGTCGCGGTCACGGCGGCGGGGGTCGCGCTCGGCGCGGCGGGCGCGGCGGGAGCGGCCGCGGCGGTGGAGGCCGACGTCGCCCGAGCCGACGGTGTCTCCGGCGCCGCCCGAGCCGACGCCGTCGGTGCCGTCGGTGCCGTCGGTGATGCCGGTGATGCCGGTCCTGACTCACCGCCCGGCGACCAGGGGCCGACGAGCCCGCAGGGCGACAGCGCTCCCCTCTACGGCCGGCCCCTGCCAGGGCCCCGCCCCGACTCCGGTCCCCACGAGGCCGAGACCAACAAGATCACCCGCGCGGAGATCATCAGCCGGGCCAAGGTGTGGGTGAACGCCGAGGTGCCGTACAGCATGGAGAAGTACTGGTCCGACGGGTACCGCCAGGACTGCTCCGGATATGTCTCCATGGCCTGGAACCTCGGCAGCAACGAATGGACGGGCAGCCTCGCCACGTTCGGCGAACGGATCGAGCGGGAGGAACTCCAGCCCGGGGACATGCTGCTCTTCCACAACCCGGAGAATCCGACCAAGGGGTCGCACGTCACGCTCTTCGGCGGTTGGGCCGACTACACGCACTCCTACTACCTGGCGTACGAGCAGACCAAGCCGCACGCGCGTGCCCAGGCGACGCCCATGGCGTACTGGAGCAACTCCGACTCTTACGTGCCGTACCGCTACAGGGGCGTCGTCGCGGACCCCGACGGCAAGAACCCCGGCGAGGGCGTACCGACCGTCTTCCCCGGCGAGGAGTTCTTCGGGCCGGGCGCGAACAAGGCGTACGTGACCCAGCTCGGCGAGATGCTCGTCAAGCGCGGCGGGAAGCGCTTCTACGAGGTCGGCCCGGGGCCGCGCTGGAGCGAGTCGGACCGGCGGGCGACGGAGGCGTTCCAGCGCGCGCAGGGCTGGCGCGGCTCCGACGCGGACGGTCTGCCGGGCCCGACGACCTGGCTGTACCTGGTGAACGGGCTGGGCAAGGACATCCCGGCCGCCGAGCCGGCCGAGCGGGGGAACGGCCAGGGCGCGCACCCGGCACCCGGCTTCCCCGGGGCCGGCCATTTCCGGCCCGGCCGGGCGAGCACGCACGTCGAACAGCTCGGTGAGCAACTCGTGAGGAAGGGCTTCGGCAGGCACTACGCCGTCGGCCCGGGGAGGCGCTGGACCGAGGCCGACCGGCGCAACGTCCGGGACTTCCAGCGCGCGCAGGGCTGGCGCGGTTCAGACGCCGACGGCTACCCCGGCCCCCACACCTGGCGGCGACTCTTCGCATGACGGAGGCAAGGATGACGACGACGGCCCCGCAGCCGGGCGACGAAACGGGCACCCGGCCCGTGCCCGCCCCGACCGACTACGCGTACGCGGCCCGTGGCGCGCGCCCCGTCCGGCAGGTGAAACGGCCTGCCGCCGGGCCCGCCCCGTACGGGGACGTGCGGGTGGTGCCGTACGAGGCCGGGGGTGCCGGCCGAGACGACCGCGAGACGGCCGACGCGGCACCAGGTCCGGGCGCCGCCGGCCCGGGCGCCGGGCCCGGCTCGGACAGCGACTCGGGCCGTGAGGGTCGTCCGGCCGGCGAATCGGGCAGACAGGGCGGCGGCGGTCCTGCGGTGCCGGTGCCGGGGCCGGTGTCGGGGCCGGACCGGGGCGACGCCGATCGTGGCGGACCCGCCTCCGGGCAGGCATCGGAGGCGAGGGACGGCTTCGCCCGGAACGAGGCCGCCGAAGCGGAGGTCGCCGGACCCGTCCCCGAACCCGGACCCGTTTCCGAGCGCGGGCCCGTCCCCGAACCCGAATCCGGGCCCGAGGCCACCGGCGCGGACACCGTTGCCCTGGAGGGCACTCCGATCGTGGGGGGCTCCGCTGCCCAGGAGGCCCGGGGACCGGACGGTTCACGAGGGTCCGTGCCCCAGCCGTCCCCTCAGCCGTCCCCCCGGCAGCACCCGTCGGCCGGCACCGACGCCCCGCCCCCCGGCGGGGAGAAGACGGCGCGGCGCGGTCCCCTCATCGTGGCGGGGTCCACCCAGGAGATCCCCGTTCACCTCCTCTTCCGCGACGACGTTCCCCCGGGAGCCGGTCGACGCCGCGACGGTGCACCGGGTCAGGGCGCGGAAGGCCGTGGCGCACAAGGGCGCGGCGTGCGTGGCGAGGGCGGCCCGGGCGGTGGCGACGACCGGGGGAGGGAAGCGTCTCGGGGGCAGCGGGCGACGGCCCCCGCGGGTGCCTCCCCGCGCACGGCCTCCCGCCCCGACTCCCCGCGCTCCACCCCTCCGGGCCCCGCTTCCCCGCGACCCGCCGCGCCCCGCTCCGGCTCGGCGCGCGGCGTGCCGGTCGTGGACTCCGGACTGGCCGAGCGGCCGGGGCCCGTGCTGCCCGGGGTGCTCGCCGTGTGCGCCGGGGTGTTCGTCCTGCTCGGCTGCGCGGCCGTGCTCTGGTGGACCGGTGCCGTCCCCGGCGTCGTCGCCGACGCGCTGCGTCTGCCCGCCCGGCCGTACCACGGCTTCGGCCCCGCGCAGTGGAGTCTGCTCGGGCTCGGAGCGATCCTGCTGCTCCTCACGTTCGGCGGCCTCGCGCGGGGCGAGGTGGGACAGGCATGGGTGCTGACGCTCTTCGGTGGCTACCGGGGCAGCGTGCGCCGTACGGGGCTGGTGTGGATGAGCCCGTTGCTGCTGCGCCACCTGGTGGACGTACGGCTGCGGCACTGGCGCAGCGAGCCCATGCCCGCCGTCGACGCGAACGGCACCGCGCTGCGGGTGGTCGTCCTCGTCGTCTGGCGGGTGCGGGACACCGTGCGAGCGGTCCTGGGGGTCGAGGACCACGAGGAGTACCTGCGCGAGCAGGTGGAGGCGGCGCTCGCGCGGGTGCTCTCCCAACTGCCCGCCGACGCCTTCCACTCGGACGCGGCGACGCTGCGCGACGCCGAGCGGCTCGGTGCGGAGCTGTCCCGGATCCTGGCGGCCGAGTGCAGACCCGTCGGCATCGACGTCTTCTCGGCGCAGCCGACGCGTATCGAGTACGCGCCTGAGCTCGCCGCCGTGATGCAGCGGCGCCGGATCGCCGCCATCGACGCCGAACACCGCGACAGCGTGCTGACCTCGGTGGTGGACGCGGTGGACGACACCGTGGGCCGGCTGACCTCCCGTGGGCTGGTCGAACTGGACGACTACGAGCGCAAGGCACTGGTGAGGGACCTGACCATCGCCTTCTACACCGGGCGGCAGGGAGCCGGTGAGCCCGTGTGACCGGCCGGTGAGCCCGCGTGACCGGCTTCGGACCGCTTGTGCGCTTGTTATGGACATGCCTAACCGTTGGCCATAGTCTGGGACTTGGTCTAGACCGCAGCGCCGCCACCCCCGGGGTTCCCCCGCACGCGTGCACCACACAGCTCACCGAACTCCCCACGTTCTCTGGAGCGAAGCATGCGAAAGAAGATGGGCGCGGCCGTCGTCGGCCTCGCCGTGGCGGGCGCCTCCCTGCTCGCCACCGGAAGTGCGAGCAGCCATGGCTACACCGACTCACCCCTGAGCCGGCAGAAGCTCTGTGCCAACGGCACGGTGACCAACTGCGGCGACATCCAGTGGGAGCCCCAGAGCGTCGAGGGGCCCAAGGGCTTCCCGGCCGGAGGTCCCGCGGACGGGCAGATCTGCGCCGGAGGCAACAGCCGGTTCAGCCAGCTCGACGACCCGCGCGGTGGCACGGGCTGGCCCACGACGAAGGTGTCGAGCGGCCAGAACTTCTCGTTCCGCTGGCAGTTCACCGCCCGCCACGCCACCAGTGACTTCAAGTACTACCTCACCAAGAGCGGGTGGAACCCGTCCCAGAAGATCACCCGTGCGTCCCTGGACACCCAGCCGTTCCTGACCGTGCCGTACAACAACGCACAGCCGCCGGCGACGCTCTCGCACTCGGGCACGCTGCCGTCGCGTTCGGGCCGGCACGTGATCGTGGCGGTGTGGACGATCGCCGACACGTCGAACGCCTTCTACTCCTGCTCCGACGTCCAGTTCTGACGTCTGAGCCCCGGGCGGCGTGGCACCGCCGCGCCACGCCGCCCGGGGGCCACCGCGTCCCGCCGGCGCGCCGAGCCCCTCCCGGCTCGGCGCGCCGTCTGCCGTTCCGCCGCTTGTCGTTCCGCGGCTCGTCGTCCCGCCGAGTGGTCTTCCTCATCGCGGGCAGAAGAGAGTTCACAAGTGAACATGACGAGAAATGAAGCGACATGAACGAGATTCGGGAGAATCGGATGCTCGGTTACGGCAACTCCTCCACGGCCTCGACCTCTCGGTCCCGCGCGAACGGCCTGTCGATCGCCTCTCTGGCCAGCGGAATCGTGGGGCTGTTCGCCTTTCCCGCGATCCTGGGGCCGATCGCGATCCTCTTGGGCATGTTCGGGCAGAAGCAGGCGCCGCCCTCCGGCGGGAAGGCCGGCCTCGCCAAGGCGGGGATCGTCCTCGGCATCGTGGACCTCGTCCTCTTCGCCGTACTCCTCTCCGTGGCCGCCGCGCTCAGCGGCTGAGCGTCGCCGTGCGGGCCAAAGCCACACTCGGCCCGAACGCGAACGTCCCTTCCGGGGGCGTACGGTCCGGCCGCGATCGGCCCCGGGTCCTCTTGGGCCCGGGGCCGATTTCCGCCCTTGCCCGTATGTCCTCCCGGGCGCCCCGGACGTCCCCCTGGCGTCCCTGGTCGTCCCTCGTACGTGCCGCCCCGCCCCGTACACCCTTTCCGTGTCGAGCGCCCAGGTGTGAGCGGTGAAGATACGCGGCAGATGTGCGTCGCTCTACCACATGTCGGCCGCCAACTGAGGTTTTTCGTAGGCGTGTTCGCGTCTAAAAGGTTTGTCGGTGCCGGGATGTGGGGGACCATTTCCGTACCGGTCATCGCGCGTAGACCCCAGCGACAGCAAGGCAGTTCACGCTGAGGACGCTCCGGCCGCCCCGGGCCCGAGCGTCTCCCCCCACCAACCTCACGGAGGCTGTTCCGTCATGCGCAGACGCCTGGCAATTCCGCTCGCCGCCGCGATACTCGCCCTGCCCGCCACACTCCTGACGGCAAGTCAGGCGGCGGCCGCCCCCGCCGACAAGCCGCAGGTCCTCAGCAACTGGACGCAGGAGTCGGCCGCCAGCTACAACACCTGGCTCGCCGCCCGCGGCAACCAGGGAGCCTGGACCGCCTACGGCTTCGACT
Source organism: Streptomyces hebeiensis (assembly GCF_052983195.1). NCBI lineage: Bacteria > Bacillati > Actinomycetota > Actinomycetes > Kitasatosporales > Streptomycetaceae > Streptomyces > Streptomyces hebeiensis. The sequence continues at coordinate 2,748,717 of NZ_CM129812.1, read as the reverse complement.
GGTCCACGGACTACTGCTCCTCCTCCCCGGACAACCCCTTCGGCTTCCCCTTCCAGACCGCCTGCGCGCGCCACGACTTCGGCTACCGCAACTACAAGGCGGCCGGCCAGTTCGACGCGAACAAAGCACGCCTGGACTCCGCCTTCTACGCCGACCTGAAGCGGGTGTGCTCGGCCTACTCCGGCGCTTCGAAGGCGTCCTGCGACGCGACGGCGTGGACGTACTACCACGCGGTGGACATCTTCGGTGTGACCCCGATGGTGGACGGCTCGCGGTCCGTCACCTGAGCCGCCCGTATGAGCCGCTCGTACGGCAACCGGTCACGCCCGGTCCTGTGACGGCTCGCCGGCTTGAAGAAGGCCCCCCGGCTCCGTCGGGCGGACCCCAGGGCCCTCCCGCGGCCCACGCGTAACCGGCACGGCGCTCTCCGCGGGCGTCGTGCCGCACTCATGGCAACATCTGTGTGACCGGCCGCCGTACGGTCGGTACGCCCCGGTTCGTCAGGACGCGGTCGCCCGCCGGGCGCCGTCGAGGTGAGCACGGCGACCAAGAACGGCAACTGGGAACTGGTCATGACCGAGGCGGCCATCGGCATCTCGGTCTTCATCGAGGACCGTGCCGCCTACGACAAGGCGGTCAGCACGTTCCTCGCCCGGGTCCCGGTGTACGTCTACCTGACGGGCGACGGCGACCTGCCCGAGCCGCCCGCGGGCAGCGGCATCGACACCAGCGCCGAGATCATCAAGTACTGGCAGGGCCAGAGCACCTTCACCGACGGCCTGGCCCAGGAGACCTGCCGCGACGTCGGGCACACCGGCTGGGGCCTCGCCTCCATCGTCGACGTCGCGGAGACCAGCCGCATCCAGGGCCAGGACCTCTATCCGAAGATCCGGGAGCGGCTGCGCCACGCGCCGGGCTTCCACACCTCCTACGAGAACGGCACCGCCGTGCCGTCCTGGCTGGGCGGCGGCTCCGTCAAGAAGGGCCTCGACCGGGTCACGGAGGTCGGCTTCAACGCGCTCCACAACCGCCTCGGCATCGCCATGACCAACACCCGGAAGTACAACGAGGCGCACCGGCCGTCCGGTACGGACAACTACTTCAACGCCTGGACGACTCTCACGCACGCCGGCAATCCGTACTGATCCCGAGCCGGCGCCCCGCCCCCCCCGCGGGCCCGCACCTGTCCCGTACGGGCTCACCATACGCCGAAGGGCGTTCTCGGAAACCGAGAACGCCCAGGTCAGCTCTATGATCGAACGTGCGCCGCCAGGGACTCGAACCCCGGACCCGCTGATTAAGAGTCAGCTGCTCTAACCAACTGAGCTAGCGGCGCCTGCTGACTGGAAAATCATACCCGGCTCGCGGGGGTGCTCGGGACCGCCGCCGGGCCGGTGGTCCCGAGCACCCCCGCGAGCCCCTACAACGTCAGCGAGAGCGCCATCGGCGCGGCCCGCCGGTGGAGGGTCTCCGCCGCCGCGCGGAGCCGGTGCGCGTGCTCGACCGGGAGCGAGAGCGCGAGGCAGCCGACCGCCGCCCCGGCGGTCAGCGGAACCGCCGCGCACACCGTCCCCACCGCGTACTCCTGGAGGTCGAGCACGGGCACCGTCGGCGGCTGGCTGTCCAGCCGGGACAGCAGCAGACGTTCGCTGGTGATCGTCCGGGAGGTGAACCGGGCGATCTTGTGGCGGGCCAGGTGGTCCCGGCGGCCGTTCCGGTCCAGCTGGAACAGCAGGCATTTGCCGATCGCGCTCGCGTGGGCCGTGGAGCGGAAGTCCACGTACTCGTTGACCGCGGGGGTCAGCGGGCTGTCCGCGATCTGGGTCACCTTGATCTCGCCGTCGATGTAGCGGCTGAGGTAGACGGCGGCGCCGACCGAGTCGCGCAGCTCGTGCAGCGTGGTCTCCAGCCTGGCCGCGAGAGCCTGCCGACCCGCGGCGCCGGAGCTCAGCAGGGCCAGGGAGTCGCCCGCCACGTACGCCCCGTCCGCCAGCCGCTCCACGTACCCCTCGCGGCGGAGCGTGGTGAGCAGGGGCGAGAGATGGGCGGCGGGCAGTCCGCTCTCCCGGGAGATCCGTGCCTCGGTGACCCCGCCGCCGTGTTTGGACACGGCTTCCAGAACGCGCAGGACATGACGCGCCGAGTGGAACGGCGCCGTCGAATCCGGCTTCAGCACCACGGTTCCCCCCAGCAGGTTGTGACCGCAAGCTTGAGCCCACGATAACCGTCATGGGCCGTTCGCGGGGTGGTCGTCGGGCGGCGAAGACGATGCGGCCCGGCGCCGCACGCTGGGCCGCATCGCGCTGGCATATGCCAGCGGCACACTACTTCGCGGTATGGGGAGGTCAGAGCACCGCGCTCAGGAATTCGCGGGTACGTTCCTGTTCCGGGTCGGTGAAGATCTTCTCCGGCGGGCCGGACTCGATCACCTTTCCGGAGTCGAACATGAGGACGTCGTCCGAGATGTCACGGGCGAAATTCATCTCGTGTGTCACGCAGAGCATGGTGATGTCCGTGGTGTGGGCGATGTCCCTGAGCACGTCGAGCACCCCGGCGACCAGCTCGGGGTCCAGCGCCGAGGTGACCTCGTCCAGCAGCAGGATCCGCGGCCGCATCGCCAGCGCCCGCGCGATGGCGACCCGCTGCTGCTGGCCGCCCGAGAGCTGGGTGGGCTTGGCGGCGCAGCGGTCGCCGAGACCGACCATGTCGAGCAGTTCCCGGCCGCGCTCCTCCGCCTCGTCCCGGCTGAGTCCGAGGACCCGGACCGGCGCCTCGGTGATGTTGCGCAGGACGTTCATGTTCGGGAAGAGATTGAACTGCTGGAACACCATGCCGATGTTCTTGCGCACTTCGCGCACGTGCCTTCTGTCGGCGGGGTAGAGGTTCTCCCCGTCGATGGTGATGGTGCCCTCGTCCGGTGTCACGAGGGTCATCAGCAGCCGGAGGATCGTCGTCTTCCCGGAGCCGGACGGGCCGATCAGGGTGACGTGTTTTCCGGGCCTGGCCGAGAAACAGAGGTTGTCCAGGACGGTGTTCTTCCCGAACCGCTTCGTCACTCTGTCGAATCGGATCAGCTCACCGTCCGGGAGGTGCTTCGCGGCCGGTTCTCCCGCGGGCTTCGGTGGTGTGGTGTCAGCGGACAAGACGACGCTCCAGGGCTCGCATGAGAAGGGAAGCCGGATAGGCGATGAGGATGAAAGCGACACCGACCACGGTCAGCGGCTCCGTGTACTGGAAGGTGGCCGCGCTCTCCAGTCGCGACTGCTGGAGCATTTCCAGCACGCTGATCCCGGCGAGGAGCGGAGTGTCCTTCAGCATCGAGATCACATAGTTGCCCAGCGCCGGGACGATCCGCCGGATCGCCTGCGGCAGGATCACCGCCGTCCAGGTCCGGCCGGTCGGCAGACTGAGCGCCGTGGCCGCCTCCCACTGGCCGGGCGGCACCGCCTCGATACCGGCCCGGTAGACCTGAGCGGTGTACGTCGAATAGTGCACGCCGATGGCGATCGTGCCCGTCGTCAGCGCCGAGAACTGCACACCGAACTCGGGGAGGACGAAAAAGAAGAAGAACAGCTGCACCAGCAGCGGCGTGTTCCGGATGAATTCGGTGACGGCGTGTACCGGCCAGCGGATGAAACGCGTCGGCGCCCGGAACCCGATGGCCCAGACCAATCCGAGGGTGAAGGAGAGGAGCGAGCCGAGCACCAGCACTTGGAGGGTGACGAGCAGGCCGTCCAGGAAACGCGGCATGAAGTCCGCGACGGCGGACCAGTCCCAGGTTTTCACCGGGCACCCCCAGGAGTCGCGGTGATACCGATACCCGCCTTGGTCCTGCGTTCCACGGCCCGCATTCCACGGGCGAGGACGAAGGCGATCACGAAATAGATCACCAGGGTCACCGAGTAGATCTGCGCGCTTTCCTGGGTGGCCAGGCGCACCAGGTACGCGGCGAACGACACGTCGGCCACCCCGAGCAGGGAGACCAGCGCGGTGCCCTTCAGCAGCTCGATGAGGAGGTTGCTGAACGGCGGGATCATCTCCGGCACCGCCTGCGGCAGCAGGATCAGCCGCATCTGCTGCCAGCGGGTGAAGTTCAGGGCGATCCCGGCCTCGCGCTGGGCCGGGGCCACGGAATTGAGCGCCCCGCGCACGACCTCGGCGCCGTACGCCCCGTACGACAGACCCAGCGCCAGGACGGCCGCCCACATCGGGACCAGCGCCCAGCCGAACAGGCTCGGCAGCACGAAGAACAGCCAGAACATCAGCACCAGCGCCGAGGTGCCCCGGAAGACCTCGGTGTAGAAGCCCGCGAGGAAGCGGACGACGCGCGAGCGATGGGTGCGGGCCATGCCCACGGTGAAGGCGACGGCGGTGGCCAGGGCGGCGCTGTACAGGGTGAGTTGCAGGGTGATCCAGATGCCGGGGAGCACCCAGTGTGTCCAGAGGCCCGCTGTCATTTACACAGCTCCTCTGCGGTGAGGGTGGTCATCTCGGCCTTGGTGAAGCCGAACGGCCGGAGGATGCGGAAGAGCTCGCCGTTCTTCTTCATCTTGTGGATCTCGGCGTTGAAGGCGTCCCGCAGGCCGGTGTCGGTGGGCCGGAACGCGAAACCGCCGCCGTCGATCTTCTTCTTGCCGTCCACGATCGGCGCGAACGGCTTGGTGGCCTCGGCCCTGCGGCTGTTCTTCACCACGTTGCGGCTGGTGAGCGCCGTACCGGCGAAGACGTCGACGCGGCCGGACTCGACGGCGTTCAGGCCGGCGACGGGATCCTGGAGGATCACCAGCTCCTTCTCGGGGACGCCGGCCGCGATGGCGTAGTCGATCTCCGCGTAGCCGGTCCCGGTGGCGATCTTCGCCTTGGTGCGCACCACGTCCTGGTAGGAGTGGAGCCCCTTCGGGTTGCCCTTGCGCACGATGAACGAGTCGAGCATCTGGTACTCGGGGTCGGCGAATATGACCTGCCGGCAGCGCTCTTCGTTGATGTACATCCCGGCGGAGACGACGTCGAACTGCTGCGAGTTCAGGCCGGGTATGAGGGAGGAGAAGTCGGTGGCCACGGGCTGCACGGAGCCGATGCCCAGGCGCTTGAAGATCACTTTGGCGAGCTCCACGGCCTCGCCGGTGAACTCGCCCTGGTCGTTGATGTACCCGTAGGGGACCTCGCCCGCGATGCCGAGCCGCACGGTGCGCTGTGACTTGAGGCGGGCGAGCGTGTCGCCGGAGGGGACCCGGCCGCAGCCGGCGGCGCCGAGCGCCCCCGCGGCGCCCAGCGCGGCCGTGCCCAGGAGCAGAGAGCGTCTGCCCATGAGGCGATTCGGGATGCTTCGCGCATGTGAGGTGGTCGGCGTATTCGGCTGGTTCTTCGTTCTTCTCTTGTAGTGCCCTGGTGGTGGAGCCATGGGCGCGCGGCTACCCGACTCCACGCGTCTTATGCCCATCATTTCGAGCCGATCTTCCGCGTGGGCCTTGACGTGGGTGCGGCCCGGCACATTCCTGATCCTGCGCTCCCTTGACGCATCGCGCCAGACGAGGACCATGAGGAGATGACCGACCGATTCGTGACTGTGTCACTGGACAAGCGCGGCGTGAGCTGTACCGCGAAACTCCTCGAGGACCGGGCTCCGGTCACCTGCTCGGCGGTGTGGGAGGCGCTGCCACTGGGTTCGGACGTCTACCACGCCAAATACGCCCGCAACGAGATCTACGCGCTGTTCCCGGCCTTCGCGGCCGAGGAGCCTCCGCTGGAGAACCCGACCGTGACCCCCATCCCGGGGGACCTGTGCTACTTCACCTTCTCCGAGACAGAGCTGGGCACGGCGTCGTACGGCTACGAGGAGAAGGCCGTGCGCGGCCGGCGCACGGTCGTGGACCTCGCCCTCTTCTACGAGCGGAACAACCTGCTGATCAACGGCGACATGGGGTGGATCCCCGGCATCGTCTGGGGCTCGGTGGTCGAGGGGCTGCAGGAGATGGCCGACGCGTGCCAGGACCTCTGGCGCGCGGGCGCGGTGGGGGAGACGCTCAGCTTCCGTCGGGCCTAGTGCCCCTCCCGGCAACGTTTGCCCCGTCGCGACGCCCGGCACGCGCGCTCGCCGCGTTGGCCACAAGCCCAGGTAGCTCCGCTACATGGACTTCTGCCCGCCTTGCGATCACACGCACCGGACGCCGCTCCTTGACGGGCAAACCTTGCCGGTCGCGGCACTAGTGCCGGGAGGGGCACTAGCCGTAGCTGTAGCCGTAGGCGTGGACGAGTGGGAGCCGGGGCCGCCGTCATGGGGCTGCCCGTCGAGCGGGCCCCGGCGCGGTGCCCTCCTGGGTGTTACGTCAGCCTCCCGTCGGGGGCGGGACCTGGGCCGCCCCCGACTCGTAGAGCGCGTGGGCCGCCCGCATCACCAGGACATCGGCATGGCGCGCCGCGATCAGTTGCGCCCCGATCGGCAGCCCTGCCTCGTCCACCCCGCACGGCACGGTCGCCGCGGGCTGCTGCGTCAGGTTGAAGGGGTACGTGAACGGCGTCCAGCCCGTCCAGCGCCGGTACCCCGACCCCCGCGGGACCTCCGCGCCCGCCTCGAACGCCGTGATCGGCAGCGTCGGCGTGACCAGCAGGTCGTAGGACTCGTGGAAGCGGCCGAGGCGCCGGCCCAGCTCCATCCGCGCGTCCACGGCCGCCAGGTAGTCCAGCGCGCTGTAGCGCTCGCCCGCCGCCACGATCTCCCGCAGCCCCGGGTCGAGCAGCTTCCGCGCCCGCGCCCCGAGCGGCTGCACCACCCGGGCCGCGCCGCTGAACCACAGGGTGTGGAAGGCCTCCACCCGGTCCGTGATGTCCGGGTCGGCCTCCTCGACGTACGCGCCGAGCTCCGCCAGCCGCTCCGCCGTGCGCCGCACCGCCGCGGCCACCGCGGGGCGGACCGCCACCTGGCCGCCGAAGGAGGGGGAGTACGCCACCCGCACCCCCTTGACCAGCGCGCCGGCGTCCCCCGGGGCCGCGGTGAGCGCTGCCGTGACCGCCGGCGCGGGGGCCAGCTGGGACCAGTCGCGCCGGTCCGCGCCGCTGATCACGTCCAGCAACAGGGCGGCGTCCGCCGCGTCCCGCGTCATGGGACCGGCGTGCGCCAGCGTGCCGAACGGGCTGGACGGATACAGCGGTACGCGCCCGTACGTGGGTTTGAGACCGAAGATGCCGCAGAAGGAGGCCGGGATACGGACCGAGCCCCCGCCGTCCGTCCCGATCGACAGCGGCGCCGCGCCGAGCGCCACCGCCGCCGCGCTGCCGCCGCTGGACCCGCCCGAGGTCCGGGACAGGTCGTACGGATTGCGCGTCACCCCGTCCAGCGGTGAGTCCGTGACCCCCTTCCAGCCGAACTCCGGGGTGGTCGTCTTGCCCACGAGCACGGCGCCGTGCTCGCGCAGCCGCGCCACGGCCGGCGCGTCCTCGTCCCAGGCACCTTCGGGCGAGATGGTCCTGGAGCCCCGCAGCGTGGGGCCGCCGCGCTGGAGGAAGAGGTCCTTCACCGACACCGGCACCCCGTCCAGCAGTCCCCGTGGCTCGTTCGCGCGCCACCGCCGCGCCGACGCCTCGGCCTGCGCCAGCGCAGCCTCGGAGTCGACACGTACGAAGGCGTTGACCAGTGGCTGCACCGCCTCGATCCGCTCCAGAACGGCGCGGGCCGCGTCGACGGGGGAGAAATCCCCTCTCTTGTAGCCGGCCAGGAGCTGCCGCGCGGTGAGGCCGGCCAGGCCGGCCAGGCCGGCCGGGCCTGCCGGGTCGGCCGGTCCGGCGGGGGACGTGTGATCACTCATGGGTTGATCAGTCATGGGGCGCCGCATGTGATCAGTCATGCATGGGCACGTACCCACGTTTCTTGTCGACCACGTTCGGAAGGGGCTTTCCAGCTGCCCAAAGTTCATACAGGTCGACGAATTGTTCGCCCAGCCGGTCACGCCAGCCGATCGTGTCGCCACTCATGTGCGGAGAAATGATCAAACTCGGCACGTCCCACAGGCGGCTTTCCGGATCCAGAGGTTCCGATTCAAAGACGTCGAGGGCCGCTCCCGCGATCCACCTCTTGGTGAGCGCCTCGATCAGATCCGGCTCGACGACGAGCTGGCCGCGGCCCACATTGACGAAACGCGCGGACGGCTGCATCAGTCCGAAGAGCCGCGCGTCGAACATCCCGCGCGTCGCGCCGGTGAGCGGAGCCGCGCAGATCACCCAGTCGGCGCGGGTCAGCAACTGGTCCAGCTGATCGGCCGCGTGCACCCCCGGGCGGGCGGTACGGCCCGTGACGGCGACCGTCACGTCCAGCGCGCGCAGCGTGGCGGCGATGGCCCGGCCGATGGGTCCCGCGCCGACGACGACCGCCCGGCTGCCCGCGACCCGCAGCCCTTCGCGGTGCCGCCACCGGCGCTGGCGCTGCAGCTCCAGGGTGCCGGGAAGGTCCTTCGCCATGGCGAGGACCAGACCCGCCACGTATTCGGCGATGGGCTCCTCGAAAACGCCCCGGGCATTGGTCACGACGGTGTCGGAGCGGATCAGTTCGGGACAGAGCAGCCGGTCCACCCCCGCGCTCGCCGTGTGCACCCAGCGGGGCCGGGGGCCGGGCCCCGGCCAGGCGTCGCGTACCGCGTCGGAGGTGAAGTCCCAGACCAGCAGGGCGTCGGCGGAGGGGAGTTGCGCGGCGAGGGTGCTCTCGTCGGCGTACCGGACATGGGCGCGGCCGGTGAGCCGGCCGAGCCGGGGCGGCGGATCCGCGTTCAGGACGAGGAGCGTGGGCACGGGCGGCACGGATGACGCGGACGACACGGATGATGAGGACGGTTCAGGCATGGGGGACACCCTTCTGCCGGGGCTGAGCCCGCCGGAGGCCGGGCCGCGGGGACCGGGCCGGGCCGGGTGGGTCCGCCGGTTCGATCAGGCCACTCCCGGGGCCGGTATCCGATCGGGCCCGGGGCGAATCCCTTGGTACGACGATGCCCCGGCATTTCCCGGAGGCAAATTCCGTGCAACATGAGATGGGCCGATTGACCACGCTCGCACCTGGCTCCTACCGTCGTCAACAAGGGCTTGATTAGGGGGCAAGACATGGAAGTCTCCTTTCTGGGCGGGCCGCAGCCGCAGCGTGGTGTCGGCGTGGTCGCTCCGTTCGATTTCGCACTCGACCGCGAATTGTGGCGGTGGGTGCCCGACGAAATCTCGCTGCGCGTGACGCGGACCCCTTTTGTGCCGGTCGAGGTCTCCCTCGACCTGGCGCGGCTGGTCAGCGAGCACGAAACCCTGGGCGAGGCCGTGCGGGCACTGGGGGCGTCCGAGCCGGAGGTCATCGCGTACGCCTGCACATCGGGGAGTTTCGTCGGCGGAGCGGCCGGTGAGCGGGCCATGTGCGAGGCCATGACCCGGGCCGGCGAGGTCCCGTCGGTGACCACGTCGGGGGCGCTGGTCGAGGCCCTGGAGGAGCTGGGCGCGAGCCGGATCGCGCTGGTGACGCCCTATACGGAGTCGGTCACCCAGTCACTGGAGGAGTACCTGGCGGAAGTGGGGGTAACGGTCACGGGTCGCGCTTTTCTGGGGCTGACCCGGCACATCTGGAAGGTGCCGTACCGCTCGGTCGTGGACATGGCGCGGCAGGCCGTCGTCGGGGCGGCCGACGCGCTCTTCATCAGCTGTACGAACCTGCCGACGTACGACGCGATCCCGCAATTGGAGGCCGAGCTGAGGATGCCGGTGCTGTCCGCCAATCAGGTGACGATGTGGGCGGCGCTGCGCAGGCTCGGGGCTCACGCGGTCGGTCCCTACCAGGGACTGCTGCTCGACCGGCCGCTCGCGAGCGAGGTGCTGCCGGTGCCGCCGGTGCTGCCCGTGCTGCCCGGACCTTCGGTGGAGCCGCTGCTGGCGGACGACGACCGGGTCGTGGACGAGCGGATCATGGCCGACGACCGGATCATGGCGGACGGCCGGCTCGACGCCCTCGACGCCATGGAGACGATCGACGCGGTCGTCCCGGTGGAGTCCCTGGGGCCCGTGGAGTCGTTCGAGCCCCTGGCGGCGGTCGAGGTGTTCGGGTCCGGGGACACGTTCGGGACCGGAGACACCTTCGGGACCGGGGAGGCGCTGGGAGCGGGCGAGCCGTTCGGCCCGGCGGAACCGTACGGAGCCGCCGATCCGCCGGCCGGAGCGGTCGGCACGGTCGATCCGGCCGGTACGGTCGATCCGATGGGCGCGGTCGGGCCGGCCGCCCCGTCGGCGGCCGGACTGAATCCGCCGGCCGGACCGGTGCCGCCGGTCGGTCCCCCTCCGTCGGATGACGCCCGCCCGCCGTTCGAACCGCTGCCGTGGGTGCGGGCCCTCCCGCCGGTGCTCCCCGGCGGGCCGGTCACGCCCGTGGTCCCCCTCGGCCCGCTCCCTCCGGGGCAGGGCGCGGGGCACGGCCCGGGACAGGGACCGGGACGGCAGGACCGGGCGACGTCGGAGTCTTCGGCGGAAGAGCCGCCACCGTTGCCGGACGACACGGAAGGATGGACATGACCACCGTCGGCTTCCTCTACCCCGGACACTCCGCCGAGGACGACTACCCGCGCATGGAAATGCTCTTCGGCAGCGACATCAGGCTGCAGGTGGTCCACACGGACATCGGGGAGGACGCCCACCGCGTCGACGCGCTCCTCGAGATGGGCGCGGACGCACGGCTCGCGGCGGGGGTGGAGGAGCTCCGGCTGGCCGGTGCCGAGTCCGTCGTCTGGGCCTGCACCAGCGGCAGCTTCGTCTACGGATGGGAGGGCGCGCACGCGCAGACGCGTGCCCTGGCCCTGGCGGCGGGACTGCCGGCGTCGAGCACGTCGTTCGCCTTCGCCCACGCCGCGCAGGCGCTGGGCGCCCGGCGGGTGGCCGTCGCCGCGACCTATCCGGAGGATGTCACGGCCCACTTCGTCGCCTTCCTCAAGGAGGCGGGCATCGAGGTCGTCGCGGACCGGGCGAGCGGGATCATCACCGCCGCCGAGGTGGGCACCTGGGAGTGGGACCAGGTGCGCGCGCTGGCCCGAGCGGGAGACCATCCGGACGCGGAGGCCGTGCTGATGCCGGACACGGCCCTGCACACGGCGGCGTACCTGCCGGCGCTGGAGGAGGAGCTGGGCAAGCCGGTCCTCACGGCGAACCAGGTGACGGTCTGGGAAGGGCTGAGGCTGGCGGAGCGGCGCGCGTGGACGCCGAAGCTGGGCACGCTGTTCGCGCGCCGTCCGTGACACCCGCCGTCCGTGACACCCGCCGTCCGTGACACCCGCCGTCCGTGATGCGCGGTGGACGGGGCCCCGTGGCCGAGTGCCGTTGGTGAGTGGCGGCGGGGAATAACCGGAGATGCCCTCCTGTTGGCCGTGGCGACACGTGACGCCATACGCGGGAGGGTTTGACCGGTGGACGACGAGAGCCGAGGAGCGACGGGCGCGCATCCGGACACGGACACGGCGGCGGATCCGGCCGGGCGGACCGGGCGGGCCGCTCCGGACGGGGCGGGCCGAACCACCGCCGACCCGGCGACCGGCCGGGCGACCGACGCGACGACCGAGGCGACGGACGGGATCCGGGGCACCGCGTACGGCTCCGCTCCCGTTCCCCTGTCCGTACTGGACCTGGTCACGGTGGGCAGCGGCTCCACCGCCGGCCACGCCCTGCGCACCAGCGTCGCCCTCGCGCGGCTCGCGGAACGCCGCGGCTACCAGCGGCACTGGATCGCCGAGCACCACTCCATGCCCGGGGTCGGCTCGTCCTCCCCGGCCGTGATCCTCTCCCACCTCGCCGCCCACACCGACCGCATCCGGCTCGGTTCGGGCGGCGTGATGCTGCCCAACCACGCGCCGTTGGTGATCGCCGAGCAGTTCGGCACGCTGGAGGCGCTGGCGCCGGGCCGGATCGACCTCGGACTGGGCCGCGCGCCCGGCACCGACGGCGCGACGGCCGCCGCCCTGCGGCGTACGGACCGGCTGAACGAGGGCGCCGACGACTTCCCCGAGCAACTCGCCGAGCTGATCCGCTTCCTGGACGACGACTTCCCCGACGCGCACCCGTACTCCCGTATCCACGCGGTGCCCGGACCGGTCCAGGGGCCCACCGGCCGGCCGCCGGTGTGGCTGCTCGGCTCGTCCGGTTTCAGCGCGCGGCTGGCCGGCATGCTGGGGCTGCCGTTCGCGTTCGCCCACCACTTCTCCGCGCAGAACACCATCCCGGCGCTGGATCTCTACCGCGATTCCTTCCGGCCCTCCTCGGTGCTCGACGCCCCCTACGCCCTGATCGGTGTCGCGGCGCTGGCCTGCGAGGACGAGAACGAGGCCCGGAGGCAGGTGATGACCGGGGCGCTGTCGATGGTGCGGCTGCGCACGGGCCGCCCGGGGCTGGTCCCCACGCCGGAGGAGACCGAGGCGTACCGGTTCAGCCCGATGGAGCGGGAGTTCGTGGACTCGTGGCTCGGCAACATCGTCCACGGCACACCGGACGCGGTACGGGACGGCCTGAACGACCTTCAGAAGCGCACCGGAGCCGACGAGTTGATGATCACGGCCAACGCGCACAGCGGTGACCTGCGCGTACGCAGCTACGACCTGATCGCCGACGCGTACGGCCTGCCGACGGAGGGCTGAGCCCCGGGGCCAGGGGCTCCACTTCCGCGCCCGTCCGAGGCCGATTGTCAGTGCCGTCTCCTAGCGTGTTCGTAGTGGGAGGCGGCGCGGACGGAAAGCCGCTCCCGGAACAGGGAGAGGTCTGTCATGACGCGTGCGACGACGTACCTGGAGCTGTCCCAGGAGGGCGGCGGGGCGCACAAGTTCTACGAGGTGACCGTGGAGGGGACGGTCGTCTCGGTGCGCTACGGGCGGATCGGCGCGGGCGGTCAGACCCAGGTCTCGTCCTTCCCTACCGTCGCCAAGGCGCAGGCGGCGGCGCGGAAGAAGATCGGCGAGAAGGTCCGCAAGGGTTACGCCCCGGCGGTCCAGGGGCAGCGGGCGGCCCGTCCGGTGACCCGCCGCCAGGTCACCTCGGCGCCGTCCACGGCCCGCCGTGCCGCGCCCGTGCTCTGGCGGTTCCGGACGGGATCCGCGGCGTTCGGCATCCACATCGACGAGGACCGCTGCTGGGTGGGCAACCAGGACGGGGACGTCTACACGCTGAGCCACGGCGGCGAGGTCCTGGCCCGCTACCAGCTCCCGGACGGCGTCAAGTGCCTGGTGGCGGACGACTTCTGGATCTACGCGGGGTGTGACGACGGCAAGGTGTACGACCTGTCGTCCAAACTGCCGCACGCCGCCTACGACATCGCGGCGGATGTCGACATCTTCTGGCTGGACATCCACGAGGGCGTGCTGAACGTGTCCGACCACGGCGGCGGTCTCACGGTCATCGACCACGAGGACGAGCACCAGTGGGCGCGCAAGTCGACGGGACAGTACGCCTGGATGGTGCGGGCGGACGGCAGGGCGGTCTACCACGGGCACCACCAGGGCGTGACGGCCTACGAGGCGGGCGGCTCGGCGGAGTTGTGGCACACCCGGACCAAGGGCGCGGTGCTGTTCGGCTGGCAGGAGGACGACTCGGTGTACGCGGGCACGTCCAACCACGTCGTCCAGCGGCTGTCGAAGACGAGGGGCACCATCGAGGCGACGTACGGCTGCGACGCCCCCGTGTACTCCTGCGCGACGGCGCCGGACGGCCGTTTCGTCTTCGCCGGGGACAGCTCCTCCTCGGTCTACTGCTTCGCGGCGGACGGGACCCGGCTGTGGAAGCTGGGCACGGGCGACGGCTCGGCGCTGTCCATGCAGTACCTGGACGAGAAGCTGTACATGGTCACCACGTCCGGCGCGCTGCTGTGCGTGGACGCGAGCGACGCCGCGATCCGGGCGGCGGAGCAGGGCTCGGTCCCGGTGCCCATGGACATCAAGTCGACGGCGGCGCTGCCCACATACACCCCGGCCACGACCGTGCAAGCGGTCTCGTCGGTGTCGTCGGTCTCTTCCGACGCGGCCGGCGGGGTGGTCGTGGAATGTATCCAGGACGGCGGGCGACTGCGCGTGCACGTGGTCTCGGAGGGCTACGAGCCGACGTGGAACGTCCAGTTCCCGCGGGCGATACGCGAGGCGGGCACCCGCTATGTCGTGGACGCCCTGCACCCGGCCCAGGCCGGCTTCTACCGGGTACGGGGCGAGATCAGGCGCCTGGTCTGAGGGCCGGGCCGGTCGGGCCCGGCGGGTACGGGCGGGGCGCCCGTACCCGTACGACGCGACGCGAGAGGCGAGGCGTGAGGCGTGAGGCGTGAGGATCAGGAGGAGGCGCCTTCGGCATCGTCCGGACGCGTGGCCGGCCTGCGGGCCAAGAGGTATGCCTGGGGGGTCCGCTCTCCGCTCTCGCGGGCGCGCTCCAGCCGGGCGCCGATCTCGAACCCGGCCTTCTCCAGCGGCTCCGCGAGCCGGTCGGGCATCCAGCGGTGGTAGTCGAGGTCTGTCCGCTTGTCGAAGGCCGTGGGCAGGTGGAAGATCCCGTCGCCCACCTGGAAGGCGAGCAGCAGGCGGCCGCCCGGGGCCAGTACCCGGTGGAACTCGTCGAACAGCTCGTGGACGTCCTCCGGTGGGGTGTGGATGATCGAGTACCAGGCGACGATGCCGCCGAGCGCTCCGTCCGCGATGTCCAGGGCGGCCATCGACCCCACCTCGAACCGCAGGTGCGGGTGGGCGCTCCGGGCCACCTCGATCATGGCGGGTGACAGGTCGACGCCGAAGACGTCCAGGCCGAGCTCGTTCAGGTTCGGCGTCAGCCGGCCGGGGCCGCAGCCGAGGTCGGCGACCGGGCCGGAGCCGTCGGCGATCACGAGTTCGGCGAAGGCACCGAGCATCGCCCGCCCCCAGGTGTCGGCCTCCAGCGCCCGGCCGAAGGTCTCGGCGTACTCGACGGCGATGGCGTCGTAGCCCGCCCTGGTGGTGCGGAGGTAGGAAGGATCGGTCATGACCGAGCACAGTAGCCCCCCGCCCGGCTTCGCCGCCGGGAGATTTCGCGGGCGCGGGGCAACCTTTGGGAGCGCGGCGGAGACAAGGGGATGTGAGCCGGCGTGACGGCGTGACGGCGTGACAGCGTGACAGCGCGGCGGACCGAGGACTGCTCCACGGGCCGACGTCGGCTCCGTACCCCCCCACTCACAGGAGGAAGAGCCGCCATGTTCTCAACCCCACTCCGCTCCGCGGTGATCGCCGTCGCGGCCGGGGCCCTCTCCCTGATCGGGTTCAGCGGGCCCGCCCTCGCCGTGCCGGCCGCCACCGCCACCACTACGGGCACCGCCGCCTCCGGCGCCCCGGCCGTGGCCGCCGCCTGGAACCCGCCGAGCAATCTGGTCCAGCCGCTGGACCAGGTCTGGCGGCACGTCGAGTCGACGTACCCCAACCTGTACGGCTTCAAGAACTACGGCTGGGACCAGGTGATGGCCAACAGGGGCACCCTCAACTACTGCGTCCGCTGGGACAGCGACCAGCCGGTCACCGCCCAGATGCGGGACGAGATCCACACCGCCCTCCAGCGGCAGTCCAAGAAGTGGATCGACTCGGTCGCCGGCTTCGAGGGCTTCCCGTACGCCACGGTCCCGGTCAAGATCGTCGGCTGGGCGGTCAGGGACCGCTCCACGCTCCAGTGGACCGACAACTCGGTCGACATCTACACGAACATCATCGGCGAGGGCGCACCGCAGTGCGCGCCCGACTGCGGGCGGTTCTTCCACCAGGACGGCAACTACTCCAAGTGCCCCGGCGGCGCGGCCCGCCACTACGACCAGTCGCTGTGGCTGACCAAGGGCTTCGGCGGCGGGGCGGGCGGAGACTGGGGACAGCGGGTCGGCAGTGAGTACATGCTCGGCGCGCGCAACCAGGACAACATCCACATCCTCCTGCACGAGATAGGGCACACCTACGGGCTGGACGACTTCTACGACTGGACGCCGACCGGTGTCGGCGGCTTCCTCATGCAGGCCGGGACCGCCGACCGCATCACCGAGTTCGACCAGTGGATGTACCGCGACTTCTGGCGCCACCTGAAGAGCCGTTACGGCCTCTGACGCACGCCGGGGCAACCCACGCCGAACCGCACACGCCCGGCCGGGCGTCTGAGCGGGCGCTCACGGGCGCTCAGACGTTCGGCCGGCGCGCCGCGATCATCTCGGCGATCCGCTCCGGCGCCACGGGGCGCGAGAACAGCCACCCCTGCCCGGTGTCGCAGCCGATCCGCTGGAGTCGCGACGCCTGCCCGGAGGTCTCCACGCCCTCCGCCGTGACCGTCAGCCCCAGCCGGTGCGCCAGCTGGACCATCGCCTCCACGATCGTCTCGTCGGCCGGGCTCGGGTGGACCCCCTCGTCGTAACGGAAGCCCCGCACGAACGAACCGTCCAGCTTGAGGACCGAGACCGGCAGCCTGCTGAGGTAGGCGAGGTTCGAGTAGCCGGTGCCGAAGTCGTCGATCGCGATCCGTACGCCCATGTCGCTCAGGGCCTGGAGCGCCTGGAGCGGACGGCCCGCCGAGCCCATCACGGCCGACTCCGTCAGCTCCAGTTGCAGCAGGTACGGCGCGAGCCCGGTCTCCGCCAGGATCTCGGCGACGTCCGCGACCAGGTCGGAGTCCCAGACCTGCCGCACGGCCACATTGACGCTCACGAACAGCGGTTTGGTGTCCGGGTGGTCGCGCTGCCACTGCCGCGCCTGACGGCATGCCGTCCGGAGCACCCACCGCCCGAGCGGGACGATCGAACCGTCCTCCTCCGCGATGCCGATGAACCGATTCGGCGACAGCGTGCCGAACTGCGGGTGGTTCCAGCGCACCAGCGCCTCCACCCCTCGTACGACCCCGTCGGCCATCCCCACCAGCGGCTGGTACTGGAGCGTGAACTCCTCGCGCTCCACCGCCGGCCGCAGCGTCGAGGTGAGCGCCTGACGGGTCATCCGGTGGGCGTTGCGCTCCGGGTCGAACAGGGTCCAGCGGGCCTTGCCGTCCGCCTTCGCCCAGTACAGCGTGGTGTCGGCGGCCTGCATCAGACCCGTCGGGGTGGTGCCGGCCACGGCCCGCTCCACGACACCGATGGAGGCGGAGACGGCGAGCCGCTGCCCGCCCAGGTCGAACGGCCGCTGGAGCGCGGCCAGGACGGAACGGGCCAGCCCCGCGAGCTGTTCCGTGCCGGTGGAGTCCTCGACGAGGATCGCGAATTCGTCGCCGCCGAGCCGGGCGACCAGATGGCCGCCGCTGCGGGTGTATCCGTCGTGGTCGGCGCACTCGGTGAGCCGGGTGGCGACGGCGGCCAGGAGCTGGTCCCCGGTGCGATGGCCAAGGGTGTCGTTGATGGCCTTGAAGCCGTCGAGGTCGAGGTAGCAGAGGCCGATCCGCCCCGTTCCGCCGTGGCCGGGACCGTACACGTCGGCCTCGGCGTCGGTATCGGCGTGCGCGTGGGCGGGGTCGTACGGTCTCGTGCCGCGGGGTGTGCCGCCCCCGTACGGTCCGCTGTCGGCGTGGGACCTGTCCGCCTCGTGCGGTCTGTCGGCCTCGTACGGTCTGCTGTCGCCGTACGCGCCATGGCCGTAGGGCCCCTCGCCGTGGTGCTGCTCACCGTACGGCAGGCCGCGCTCGTAGGCCCGGCCGCGCTCGTAGGCCAGGCCGCGGTCGTAGGTCCGGCCACGCTCGTACGACGTGCCCTCCAGTGCCGCCGTGAGCCGTTCGAAGAACAGCGTGCGGTTGGGCAGCCGCGTCACCGGGTCGTGCATCTGGAGGTGGCGCAGCCGCGCCTGGAGGTCGCGCCGGTCGCTGATGTCCGCGATGGACAGCAGCACCGTGCCGCTCTCCGGCAGCGGTGAGACGGTGACCTCGGCCCAGAGCGTGCGCCCGTCGGTGTGCTTGAGGCGGCGCGTGCAGCGGAAGCGCGCGCGGCGGCTGTCGAGGACCGCGCGGTAGGCGTGCCAGGTGCGGCGGTCGGAGGCGAGGTCGACGAGGTCGGCCGCGTCCTGTTCGATCAGTGTGCCGGGTTCGGCGCCGAGGAGCGCGCCGAACGCCTCGTTGGCGCCCAGGACCGTGCCCTCGCGGTCGAGTACGGCCATGGCGAGCTGGGCGGTCCGGAAGGCGGCGCGGTAGTCGTGCGACTCGGCGGCGGTCGTGCCGGTGACATGACGTTCCGGGAACGAGCCGGCGTCCGGCGCGGTCGGGGGTGGGGACGGGACGGCCGGCGGTTCCACGGTGCCGGACGTGGCGACCGTCGCAGGATGCGGTCCTTCGGAGGTTCCGCTCACGGATCGCTCCCGCGGTGCAGTCGTGTCGTACATGGGGGTGTCGGTCGGCTGGAGAAAGTGTGCCGATCATAGAGGGAGGCCGGGCGGCCGTTCCAGCTCCGCCCCCGGAACAGGCCCGTAGCCGGTGGCGGCGGTCACCGCGCGAACGTTTCTGCGCGACCGTGGCCTGAGATTATTCGCTTTAGACCGGTTGTGACATGTCCTGTATGTGTGGAGCGCGGGCGCGGGCGCGGGCACGGGTGTGAGGCGGGAGTCTCACCTGGATGGGGCGCCAAAACAGGACGGTTCACAGCCCCGGTGCACAGGGTGGGGAAGGTGTCCCCCCATTCCCTGGCCGGAGGTCGATGTGGAGCGTCCGCAGCCGTTCGGGGGCGTGGTGCCGACCGCCCGGCCGCCCGGCGGCGTGCTGCCGCCCGGCCGTACGCCACCGGGCGGCGGGGCGGAACGCCCGCGTCCACGCCGGTTCGCCGCCGCCGTCACCTCCCTCCTGGCGTTCGCCGCCACCTCCCTGGTGGCGGGGCCCGCCGCGGAGGCGACCTCCGAGGGGCCGTGCGCCCTGCCCCGTACCGCCGCCCACCACTCCCTCGGCCTCACCACCTGGAACAGGGCCTATCCGCGCCCGGTCCGTTCCCTCGACGCCGTCATGATCTTCCTCTCCTTCCCCGACTCGACGCCCCGGTCCGACCCGGCCGAGCTGGTGGCCGACCACTTCCCGGCCACCAGCCGGTTCTACGAGCGGGCGTCGTACGGGGCCTTCACCCTTCACCCCCACCCACAGCTCCGATGGCTGCCGATGCCGCGCGCGTCCACCGCCTACGGGATGCGCCGCGACTGGGAGCCGGCCCGGCGCACGGCCTATCTGCGCGACGCGCTGGCCGCCGCCGACCCCTCGGTCGACTTCTCCCGCTACGACCTCGTGTACCTGGTGGCCGACCCGGACGCGCCGGGTGTCGACTCCGACGCCACCAAGGTCGTCAACTTCGACCGGCCGATGCGGGCGGACGGGACGGACATCCGGCGCGTCGTCACCGTCTTCGAGCGCCATCCGCCGGACCGCAACGTGCTGGCCCACGAGACGGGGCACATCTTCGACCTGCCCGACCTCTACCACCGGCCGACCGACGGCAAGGGGGACTGGGACACCTACGTCGGGGACTGGGACGTGATGGGCAGCCAGTTCGGGATGGCGCCCGATCTCCTCGCCTGGCACAAGTGGAAGCTGGGCTGGCTGGACCGGCGACAGGTGCGGTGCGTGGCGGCGTCCGGCACGAGCCTGCTCACCCTGGAGCCGGTGGCCGCGCCGCCCGTCGCCGGCCGGCGTACGGGCACGAGGCTGGCGGTCGTCAGGACCGGCGAGGACACGGCCCTCGCCGTCGAGGCGCGCGCCGCGACCGGCAACGATCTCCACACCTGCAAGGAGGGTGTCCTGATCTACCGGGTGCGGGGCCGGGTGCCGTCGGGCGGCGGTCCGGTCGAGGTGGTGGACACCCACCCGGGCAGCCGGGCCTGCTGGGACCGGTCGGTGTACCCGCCGCTGGCGGACGCGCCGCTGGGGGTGGGCGAGACGTTCACGGTGCCGGGGGAGCGGCCGGGAGAAGGGACGCGGGTGGAGGTCTCGGACCGTACGCCGGCGGGCGCCTGGACGGTCAAGATCACGCCGGGCGTGTGAGGGGCGGGCCGGCGGCGCCCCCGGGCTTCACCGCTCGGCCCGGCCCCGCCTCGGTGCCACGCGGACGTGCGCGCGTTCGCCCTGTTTGCCGATGAGGCTCAGGAACTCGACGGGACCGGCGCCGGCGGCCCCGAACCAGTGGGGGGTGCGCGTGTCGAACTCCGCGGCCTCCCCGGGTTCGAGCACCAGGTCGTGTTCCCCGAGTACGAGGCGGAGCGTTCCGTTGAGGACATAGACCCAGTCGTAGCCCTCGTGGGTGCGCGGGTCGGGTTCGGCGCCGTCGCTTCCGGCCGGGAGGACGAACTTGTAGGCCTGGATCCCGCCGGGTCTGCGGGTCAGCGGCAGGACGACCGAGCCGTCGCCGCAGGGGATGGGACGCAGGTTGACGCGGGGGTCGCCGGTGCGCGGCGCGTCGACGAGCTCGTCGAGTGTGACCCCGTGGGCGCGGGCGAGCGGGAGCAGCTGCTCCAGCGTGGGACGACGCAGCCCCGCCTCGAGCCGGGACAAGGTGCTGATGGAGATGCCGGTCGCCGCCGCGAGGTCGGCCAGCGTGACGTTCCGACGCGTCCGAAGACGTTTCAGCCTCGCTCCGACAGCGTCAAGAGTGCGGTCGATGGCTTCGTCCATCCGGCCATTTTGCCATTCGGCAACGACGTTTGCGTATCCGCCTTCCCCGTCAGCACCATCGAGAACGCACCGGGGAACGCACGGACGCAGGGACACGCGGACGCACGGACGCACGGACACGCGGACGCACGGACACGCGGACACGCGGACACGCGGACACACATGGACGACGGACGACGGAGGACGACCTGTGGCGCACGGCTTCGACAAGGACTTCTGGGAGCGGCACTGGCAGGAGAGGCGAGCCGAGGGCCCGGGATCGACGGGCGGCAACCCGCCGAACCCGTACCTCGCCCGTGAGGTCAGCGGCCTGACACCGGGCACGGCGCTGGACGCGGGGTGCGGTGCCGGTGCCGAGGCGATCTGGCTCGCCTCCCACGGCTGGGACGTCACCGCGGCCGACATCTCGTCCGAGGCCCTCGCGCACGCTGCCCGGCGGGCGGCGGTGAGCGGGGCCTCCGAGCGTGTGCGGTGGGTGGCGGCGGACCTGGGCGTCTGGCACCCGGACACGCGGTTCGACCTGGTCATGACCCACTACGCCCACCCGGCGATGCCCCAGCTGGACTTCTACGACCGCATCGCCGGCTGGGTGGCTCCCGGCGGCACGCTGCTCATCGTGGGGCACCTGCACACCCCGGAGTCCACCCCGCACGCCCCGGATTCCGCCGCCGAGCACGGGCACCACCCTCCTGCCGAAGCGTCGGTCACGTCCGCGGCCATCACCGCGCGCGTGGACGGCACGGAGTGGGAGGTCGTCACCGCCGAAGAGCACCGCCGCACGCTCACCGGCGGCGGGGGCCGGGCGGTCCCCCTCCACGACGTGGTCGTGCGCGCCACCAAACGGCGAGGGTGACCGGAAAGCGAGGGTGACCGAAAAAGGGGAACCCCCTCGCGTGTGCGAGGGGGTTCCCCTTCGTCTGTGCGCCGCCAGGGACTCGAACCCCGGACCCGCTGATTAAGAGTCAGCTGCTCTAACCAACTGAGCTAGCGGCGCCTGCTGACGTCGTAGACATTAGCACCCGGATCGGCATGGAGGAAAATCGCTGTCCGCAGGCCGGAACCGGGGGCGTTCCCGCTGGTCGGAGCGGTGACCGTGGCAGCGGGCGGAGGGGTGGTCACCGGGCCCGGAGCTGTGTCGTCCGCCACGTGGGGGAGGGGTACGCGGTCCGGCCCGGCCCCGCGGACGGGGGCACGGGTGAGTGCGCGGGAGGCGTGGCCGGGCGCGGTACGGGGCCGGTGGAGGCCGTCGGTCCGGCCGGGCTCGTACCGCGGCCCGGGCTCCGGTCGCCGCGCGGGCCCCGTTCTTCGCGCTCTCCATGTGCTCCGCTCCGGGCGCGGGCCGCCCGTACACAGGCCCAGAGCAGCACGTCCGGTCCGGGCAGCCAGGGGTGGCGGACGTCGGGTGCCACCACCCAGCACGGCCCCGACGGGGCGCCGGGCGCGAGCGGCGGTACGGTCACGGCGTCGCCCGTGCCATGGCACAGCAGCGCCGGCAGGGCGTTGTCGCGTCCCCCGTGACCCGAGCCGCCCCACTCCTCCCAGGAGAGCAGGGACGGCAGTCGCTGGGCGGTGCCGGGCGTGGCGAAGAGCAGCGTGCGGCCGCGGTGCGTGGCGACCGGGCCGGAGCCCGGACCGTCGAACCACAGGTGGTCCAGCATGCGCCGGCCGAAGACCGCGGGCGCGCTCACCACGTCGAAGGCCGTACCGCAGGGCAGGACGCCGGGCGTGCGGGGACGGGCGGCCCAGCCGGAGAGCGTGGCGCCGGGAGCCGGACCGGCGGACGCGAGCCAGTCCGCGCCCGCCGGGGTGACACGCGCGGTCAGGTGCCGGGCCGCCTCCCACGGGGCGCCGAGGAGACCGGCGCGGCACGCGTCGTCGCCGGCTCCTGGGCTCAACGGGTCTTCATCTCGTGGCCATGCGCTCATGACGTCAGGTGTACCGGGAGGGAGGGTTCCTCTCCCGGTGCTTCGGGGAAAGCACGGCAGACCGGGGCGAGAGGGAGTAACCTGCCCCGCCCTCGGCATATGCCATCCGGGTACGGTGTCCGGCCCAGGCCGCCGACCGGGTAACCGGCGCCGCTCCTCGACGGGCGGACCTCACCGGTCGTGTTGCCGGGAGGGGCGCTGCTTTCGCAACACGCCCTAGACGTCGGCCAAGCCGTTGCCCCGCAGCAGGTCCCGGCCGAACTCGACCATCTTCTTGGCATAGTCCTCGGTCCATTCCGCGCGTCGCGCGATGTCCGCGGTCGTGAGCCGGTCGAAGCGGCGCGGATCGGCGAGCTGGGCGGCGGCGACGGCCTGGAACTCGACGGCCCGGTCGGTCGCCGCCCGGAACGCGAGCGTCAGCTCGGTCGCCCTGGCCAGCAGCTCCGCGGGCTCCTCGATCGATTCGAGGTCGAAGAAGTGCTCGGGGTCGGCGACCGCCTCCGAGGGCTCGAAGAGCAGCGGCGCGGGCCTGAGCCGCCGCTCGCTCCGCTCGGGATCCGCCATGTGTGTGTCCTCCTGCTCGTGCTCTCGTGCTGTTCGTGCGCGTACCGGCCGACTTGGGCCACCTTCCATTCTCCCGCCCGCCGCAAGGGGGCCTTCGGGCGTGCGGTCCCCGGCGTGCGCGCGGGGCGCGAGGGGCGCGGGGCGTGCGGGGGCGGGGCGTTCCCGGGAAGTGGACACCGCGGACGCCCGCGGCCACCGATGAGTTTCCGGGCCCGCACCGGTCGACAGTGGCAGGAAGCGCGCCCGCGCCCCGCTGCACCCGTGACAACGACAACGGCTGACGGAGGTACCGATGGTCACCGAAGGATTCACCACCTGTCTCTGGTTCGACGGACAGGCGGAAGAAGCGGCGAACCACTACATCTCGATCTTCAAGAACTCCCGGCTCGGCCGCGTCACCCGTTACAACGAGGCCGGGCCCGGGGCCGTCGGCTCCGTCATGGTCGTGGAGTTCGAGATCAACGGGCAGAAGTTCGTCGGGCTGAACGGCGGTCCGGAGTTCACGTTCAACGAGGCCGTCTCGTTCCAGATCCGCTGCGCCGACCAGGACGAGGTGGACCACTACTGGTCCGCGCTCAGCGAGGACGGCGAGGAGGGCCCGTGCGGCTGGCTCAAGGACAAGTACGGCGTGTCCTGGCAAGTCGTCCCGGAGGCGCTCATCGACATGATCGCCGACGCGGACCCGGAGAAGGCGAGGCGGGCCACGGAGACGATGATGACGATGGGCAAGTTCGACATCGCGGCCCTCCGCGCGGCCTACGAAGGCGAGTAGCGGTACGAGCCGCCCCGGGCCCGGGGCGGCTCGTACCGCCTACGGCTGCCAGCTCACCCGGTGCTCCGACAGCCTCGCCAGCACCGCGTGGTTCGCCTCCCAGCCGTCCGGGAATTTGACCGTGACCCCGAGCTGGACGGGCTCCGTCGAGGGATGCTCGTCCAGCAGGTCCGACACGCCGGCCCGGCACACCACGACGCAGGCGTGCCGGTGCCGGGAGGCGAGGACGCACAGCCGTCCCGTCTCCAGGTGGAACGCCGTCGCGTCCGGCCGCCCGGACAACGGGTGGAGCACGACGGTGACGTCGAACTCCCGGCCCTGGAGCCGGTTCGCCGTGTCCACGGCGACCCCGCTCACGCCCAGTTCCGCGAGCGCCGCCCGGACCGCCGCCGCCTGGTCGCGGTGGGCCGTGCCGACGGCGATCCGGTCGGCCGTCACCGGCCGCGGGCCGGAGGAGCGCTCGCTGGTCGCCGCCGCGCCCCGGTCGAGCAGCCGCCGCACGACCAGGGCCACGGCCCGTACCGCCTCGGGGTCCGTCCGGGGCGTACGGCGGGCGGGCAGCTCCAGCAGGCCCCAGCCCGACTCCGCCGCCTCGTCCAGCACCCGGTCGGGACCCGAGCCGTCGGACGGCACGCCGAAGGCGAGGGTCCGCTCGCCGTGCGCCGTACCGCTGCGGAAGGGCGTGTAGGGGTAGAACGCGTCCGACACCAGCGGCGCCGCCGACGCGGGCAGCCGCCAGGAGACCGGCAGCCGGTGCTGGGGGAGGTCCGGGTTGTGCGCGAGGAGCGTGGACACGGCGCTCGCCGAGGGGTCGTACGACAGCCCCGCCCACTGGTCCGCGCCGACCACGCTGAACGGGTCCAGCTGGCCGGGGTCGCCGACGAACAGCGCGCGCTCGAAGAGCCCGGCGACCGCGAGCAGCGCGTCCGAGCGCATCTGGTACGCCTCGTCCACGATCGCGTGGCTCCACGGCTCGACGCCCTGGACGTGCGCCCACTTCGCGGCCGTCGAGATGACGATGTCGAGCCCGGCCAGGTCGGCGGCCTTCGCGGACTTGCGGACGTTCGGCAGGTCGTCGAGCATTTTGTCGTAGGGATCGGGGTCGTTGCTGTGCAGTCGGCCGACGGGCAGCTCCGGGTCCTTCTCGGCGAGCCGCACGACGAGGTCGTCCACCTGCGCGTTGGTCTGCGCGACGACCATGAGCGGCCGCCCGGCCGCGGCCAGTTCGCGCGCCGCCCGCACGACGAGCGTCGACTTGCCCGCGCCGGGCGGGGAGTCCACGACGACGCCGCGGTGCGGGCCGTGGAGGGTGTCGCGCAGGATCGCGTCGGTGGCCCGGCCGGCGGCGGCCCCGGGGTCGAAGCCGGCGGCCGCGTCCGCGGGGCCGGTGGCGATGTCGAACCCGAGGTCGCCGGGTGACCGGCGGCCGGATGACCGACTGCCGGCCGACGGGGCGCCGGCGTTCGGACCGTCGGCCGGCCGGCCCGCGGGGTCGGGGCCGTGAGTGGCGGGCGCGGTCAAAGGAAGTCCTCCTCGGTCATGGGGTCGGGGCCGACGGCCGCGTCGGTCCCCGTGCGGCCGTACGAACCGGGCGCCGCCCCCGAGTCGTCCGGCGCGCCGACGCCCGGCGACCCGTCCGCCCCCGGCGGGCCGCCATGGGTCCAGGGCGTGTCCTCGGGGTCCGGCAGCTTCGGCCCGCCGCGCTGGTCGTGCTCGAACAGCGTCCAGGCGATCCGGTCGCCCTTCTCCGGCACCGAGCCGGGCGCGGGATCCTTGGCCCGGCCCATGCGGTCGGTCAGCCGCAGCACCGGCGAGCCGTCCTCCTCGTACCGCACGAACTCGGCGGACTGCGGTTTGCCGTCCAGCGAGCGGTACACCTTCACGCCCTCGCCCAGCTGCGGCCGGTCGTCGGTGCGGACGGTGACCAGGGGGCGGGGGCTCGGGCGCCTGCTCTCGCTGTACGCCATCACCACCTCCGTCACCTCGCTCAGGAACGCCTCGCCGGACAGCCTGCGGCCCGCGAGCACCAGCGGATCGTCCAGTGCCTCCTGCGCCTCCAACTGGCTCTGGGCGCTCTCCCGCGAGGCGAGCTTCTGCGCGGCGGTCACCGCGTCGTCGCGGCGGGGCTGCGGTGGCTCCCCGGCCCGCACCCGGTCGCGGTGCCCGGTGAACGACCAGCGGTCGCGGGTCCAGCGGTCGGTGACCCGTCCGCCCTCCGGCAGCTCCCGCAGCAGGTCGAGGGCGTGCCAGACCGAGTCCCAGGTGGGCCGCATGACGTCCGCGAGCAGGGCGCGGATCGCGCGCTCGGCGGCGGTGAGCCGGGCGAGCCGCTCCTCCGCCCGGGGCCCGTCCTCCGCCGCGGCGAGGGCCTGGCGGGCGCGGTCGTACGCCTCGACGGCCGGGGCGAGCAGCTTGTTGTCGAACGCCGGGTCCGTCGCCGGTCCGGCCGGCGGGCACACCAACTGACCGGCAGGGTCCCGGTCCAGCTCCGCGTGGAGCGCCGCGTCGGCGCCGCTGAGCGACCCCGGCGGGTCGATCCAGGCGAGCAGCGCGCCGAGGTGCTGGTCCTCCAGGCTCGACTGGCCGGTCGCCCAGTGCCGGTTCAGCAGGTCGGTCGCCGCGACCAGCAGCGAGGAACCGGGCACCCGGGCGCGCTCGCCGTAGTGCGTCAGCCAGCGGCCGAGCAGGGGGACGCGGGGCGGGGCGGGGTACGCGGCGTCGGGGTCCTCCTCCGCCGTGCGCCGGAACCGCATCGAACGCCCCAGCAGCCGGACGAAGTCGACCCCCGGCCGGCTGGGCACGACGATCTGCGGCGCGTCCGCGCACAGCTCGACCGTGACCTTGACGCGCTTGCCGGTCTCCGGGTCCGCCTCGGACCGCTCGGCCGGCTCCACGGCGTCGGCGTACTCGTCGAGGTACGGCAGGACGGCCTCGGCCAGCTCGCCGAGGAACGCGAACCGCAGATCCCGGTCGCGGGGCTGGGCGACCGTCAGCAGCCGCGGGGCGTCCCGCTCGGTCCCGACGAGCGCCCCGAGGGGTGCCCCGGCCTCGCCGGCCGTCGTCAGCGGTACGAACACGAGGGGCCGGTCGGAGATCCGCCGGTGCCGGACCGTGGCCAGCGGCTGCGCGCTGCCGCCCGCGACGGCCTCCATCCGGGCGAGCGTGCTGATCAACGACATCAGGACTCCGTCCGGGCCGGGGCGGACCGGCCGTGGCCGTGGCCGGTCGCGGCCGCTTCACCGGTGCCGGCGCGAGAGCGAGTGCTGGTGGTCGCGCCGGACGGCATGGTCCCGTCCGTCGACGCGGCCCCGCACGCGGAGAGGCTCCCGGCCGGCCCCGGACCGTCCCGGCCGTCCCCTCCTCCGGTGCGCCCGGGGGCCACCGCCGCGCTGCTCGCCAGTGCCTCCGCCCGCAGCTCCGCCGCCCTGCGCAGCGCCGCCACCGTCGGGTCCCGGGGGTCCCCCGACTCCCCGTGGGCCGCCGCCAGCACCGACGCGACCGTCGTCAGGCCGCCCAGCTCGCCCCGTACGCCCCGGCCCAGCGCCTCCACCGCGTCCGCCTCCCGGGACCGGGCGCGACAGTGGAAGGCCAGCTCGCAGGCCGCCAGGCACTCCGGCGCGTAGGAGGCGGAGACGGAGTCGACCGCCGCCGTCAGCTCGTCGCCCGAGCAGCGCTCCAGGTCGAAGGTCGTGCCCTCCGGGACCGTGTCCGCGATGTCCTCGATGCGGGTCAGCCGCGCCAGCTGCCGACGCGTCACGGAGAGCTGTTTGCGCACGTCCACGAGCGACGCGGTCGGCAGGTTCGAGAAGTCCTTCGGACAGACCAGCAGCACCCGGTCGGCCACCTCCGCGCCCGCCGTGCGCGCGGCGACCCGCTCCAGGGCCAGCACGTACACCGCCGCCTGCCGCGCCGCCGCGCCCACCTTCGACGGGTCGGCCGAGCCGTCGATCATCGGGAAGGACTTGATCTCCACGACCGTCCACCGCCCGTCCGGGCGCACCACCACCGCGTCCGGCTCCAGATACGCGGGCGAGCCCGCCACCTCCAGCGCCAGCAGGGGATGGTCCAGCAGCGTCCAGCCCCCGGACCCGGTGGCCTCGCGCAACGCCAGGGCCGTACGGGCCACCCGCCCCTCCGGCCCGGACGCCGACAGATCGGGGGTGGCGGCGGCGCCGGGCCCGGGCGGCGGCTCCGTGCCGCCGAGCCGCTCCACCAGCAGCCGCAGCAGTTCCGTACCGCCGTCGGCCTTCACCCTGGCCTCGAACGCGTTCCCCCGCATGAAGGCGAACTGGGACTGTCCGAACGGCGTCGGCGCGCCCAGCGCCGACGCGAGCGCCCCCTTGTCGACCCCGGCGCTGTCCAGCAGCGCCCGTCGTCGGCAGCCCGGGTTGGCCGCGAGGGCCGCCAGCGCGCGGGCATCGAGGGGATGCGGCGCGAGGGTCGGTCCGCGCAGCTCAGCGAGCCGTCGCCGGAGTGTCGTCTGCGGAAGGGGCGCCGACGGCGTCCTCGGCTCCGGCACCGGCCGTGCCGCCGGTGCCGGTGGGGGTGCCGGCGCGGGTCCGCTGCCCAGGGAATCGCTCACCCGCCGAAGTCTCGCATCCGCCGCTGACAATGGCGGCGGGACGGGTCGGGAACGGCGCGGTCACCGGCGCCGCGCCGGGTTCGGGAGCGGCGCCGAGCGCGTCGGGGAGCCGCCCCTCGGACCGTGCGCGCCGCTCGCGTACGCGTGCTCCCCGGAGGCGGTCGGCGGCCCGCGTCACGGGCTTGACCAGCAGCCCTCCGAGCACCACCACCGCGGCACCGCCCACCGCGTCCAGGAAGTAGTGGTTCGCCGTCCCCATCACCACCACCGTGATGACCAGCGGATAGACCACCCCCAGCCACTTCACCGGCGGCGTGCGGGCGTACCGCCACATCATGACGCCGCACCACACCGCCCAGCCGACGTGCAGGCTCGGCATCGCCGCGTACTGGTTGGTCATCCCACCGAGACCGCGCGGGGCGCTCGCCTCGCTGCCCCACCACCCGTACGCGCTGTACTGCGCCATCGTGTCGACGAAGCCGTGCTCCGCGGCCAGCAGCCGGGGCGGGCACGTCGGCATGAGGACGAAACCGACCAGGCCGAGGACCGTGGCGCACAGGATCCAGACGCGGGCGCTCCGGTAGACGTCCGGCCGGCGGCGGAACAGCCAGACGAGGATGCCCGGGGTGACCACGTAGTGGAGCGCCGCGTAGAGGAAGTCGGCGGGTATTCCGATGGCCGGGGTGCTCGTGAACAGCCGGTTGAGCGGGTGCTCCAGATTGAGGAACAGCGCCTGCTCCACGCGCAGGATCGCCAGACCGTGCTCGACGGCCGTCGACACGTCCCCGCCGGCCAGCAGGCGGACCGCCGAGTACGCGGCGTAGATCACGAGAACCAGCGGCAGCTCCGCCCACCAGCGCGGCCGGTGTCCCGCGGTCGGCGTGGGGCTGGCGGCGGCGCTGGCGCTGTACGGCAACGGCATCCGGGCGGTCTCCATCGTGAGTTCATACAGCTTTGGGCCGACGTTCAACCGTACGGCGTACGTCCTCGGGGCCTTCGCCCGGGTGTCTCCGGGACACCCGTTCGACAGCATCGGCCGGACGGAGAGTGGGACGCCGGGATTCCGCCCGCGGTTGCCCCCGAAAGGCCGGCCTTCGTTCAGGTGCGCGATGATGGGGCGGCATCAGTTGTGAACTTTCAGGGAGAGCCCTCCATGGCACCGCGCATCCTGCTCGCCCGGCACGGCCAGACCGCCTGGTCGCTGTCCGGACAGCACACCGGCAGGACGGACATACCGTTGCTCGAGGAGGGCCGCCGGGGCGCCAAGCTGCTCGGGGAGCGGCTGCACCGCGCTCCCTGGTCAGGGCTCCCCTACGCGGAGATCCGCACCAGCCCGCTGGCGCGCGCGAGCGAGACCTGTGCGCTGGCGGGCTTCGGGGAGCGCGCGGACGCGTGGGACGCGCTGATGGAGTTCGACTACGGCGCGTACGAGGGCATGACACCGACGCAGATCACGGCGGACCGGCCGGACTGGTTCATCTGGCGGGACGGCGTCCCGGACGGCGAGAGCCTGGCGGAGGTCTCCGCGCGCGCGGACGAGGTCGTCGCCTGGGCGCGATCGGCGGACCGGGACGCCCTGGTCTTCGCGCACGGCCACATCCTGCGCGCGATCGGCGCGCGCTGGCTGGGCGAGGACATTTCCTTCGCGGCGCGCATCCGGCTGGCGCCCACGTCGCTGTCGGTCCTGGGCTGGGCGTACGGGAGCCCGGCCATCGAGGTGTGGAACGACACGGCGCACCTGGAGGTCTGACGGCCGGCCGCAGGCCGCTGACAGCTGACAGCTGACCGCCGGCCGCCGGCCGCTGACCGGCAGTCCGACGGCAGACCGCCGACCGCCGGCGGCCCCGCCGTACCGCCCTTCCGCCGTACCGCTTCGTGCGTCTCCGGATGACGCGCGTCCGGCCTCCGCGTGTCCGGCTGTGCGTGTACGCGCGTGGTCACGCGCGCGGGTCCGTCGCGGCGTGCCGCTCCAGGAACGTCGCCACCTCCGGCAGCCGCCGCTGCGGCAGCAGCGCGCGCACCGTCGCCGCGAGCCGCGTGTGGATGCGCGACGACTGCACCTGGTCCAGCAGGTCCAGCGCCTGGTGCCCGGCCGCCGCCGCCTCGTCCGGGGCGCCCGCGCGGGCCAGGTTCGTGGCCAGCTCGGCGCGGTAGAGCGCGAGGTTGCGGGCGAAGTGCGGGTCCTGGAGGGCGGTGGCCCGGTACACGTGGCGGGCCGCCCGCCGCGCGTCGCCGAGCGCGGCGTGGCAGAGCGCTTTCTGCGCCTCCAGTTCGGGTTCGCCGAAGAAGGACATCCACTCGGGATCCGCGTCCGACGGGCCCCGGTCGAAGTACGCGACGGCCCGGGTCAGCGTCCGTTCGCAGCCCGCCCGGTCGCCGGCCTCGGCCCAGCCGGCGGCCTCCCGCAGGGAGAGCAGCGCCAGCAGCCGGGACGAGCCGAGCTGCGCGGCGGCGCGCAGTCCCGCCTGGGCGGCGCGTACCGCTTCCCGGTACCGGCCCGAATCCCGGGCCAGGAACGAGGTGTTGGCGAAGGCGTGTGCCTCGACCGCCGGGTCGTTCGCGACGCGCGCCGTCGCGAGCGCCTCGGCGTAGTGGGAGCGCGCGTCGTCGAACCGGCCGGAGTCGTGGGCGAGCCAGCCGACCGAGATGGACAGCTCGCCGGCGCCGGTGTGCAGCCGCTCGGCGGTGGACCGGCGGGTGGGGGTGCCCGCGTCCAGCAGTGCGTACGCGGCGCGCAGCGGCTGGGCCGCCTGCCGGTAGAGCCCGTCGGCACCGTGCCGGTCGTCGAGCAGCCGGATCCGCCGTACGGCCTCCTCGACGGCGCTGACCTCGGCCTCGCCGACCCGCCGTGAGCCCGCCTCGCGGGGGCCGGGAACGGCGGCCTCGGCGGATCCGCCGAGGCCCAGGGACACGGCCGCCACGGCGGCGGGGCCGGTCGTCATGAATGCGCGACGCAACACGTCGCTCTCCTCGCTGGTGTCGCCGGTGTGGTTCGTCGCCGGGGTCATGGCCAGGGCGGTCGCGGGGCCCCCGGCCGGGGCTGTTGCCGGATCCACGGCCGAGGCCGAGGCCGTCGCCTGGATCGGGGCAGGGGCAGGGGTACGGGCGGCTCTGCCGCGTACCTGCTCCCGTGGCAGGAAACCCAGGTCCCTCAGGGTCAGTCCGGGAAACATGTGCAGGAAGACCCGTTCGTACGCGTAGTTGGGACAGCGGATCTCGCCTGCTTCCACCCGTCCGATATAACGTGCGTCGCAGGCGACTTGCTCACCGATCTCCCGCGCGGCCCTGCGCACGGCGGCGGCGAACTCCCCCGGCGACCGCTGGGCGCGCAGCCGACGGAAGGCGAGATTGGGAACTGACCGAGACGACGCCATGGCCGAGAGCCCTCTCCTGGTACAGCCGTTGTTCCGGCGGGCACGAACGTACCGGGTGTGACGAGTCGTTTACCCAGGGTTTGCCCACAAAACCGGATATCTCACCCGCGATCTGCCATGAACTGCCATCCTTTGCGGCGGCGTGCCGCCGTAGCCGTTGACGCCGCCCCGCCGTTGAACCGTGCGGAGACGCCGCTCGACCGTGTCTCCGCAGGTTTCAACGCGTCTGTCGTTTCAACGCGTCCGTGCTCGACGAGGAGGGTCCCCTTGTTGGAGTTGCAGTTGGAGTCGGAGTCGGAGGCCGGGGCGGAAGGCGGCCGTGCCGCACGGCCGACGGACCGGCACGCGCCGGGCCGGGAGGCGGGTCCCGCGCGGGCGGACGACGAGGAACCCTGTGATCTGGTGACCGTTCCCGTCCGGCAGGGCCTGGAAGCCGTCGACATCCTCCGCCGCGCCGCCACCCCCGAGGTCGGCCCCGTCCTGCTCGACGACCTCTGTGACACCGTCGGCTTCCTGGTCCCCCCGGGCACGGCGGCGGCCTGGGACCTCCCGGGCAGCGACTGCACCCGGATGAACGGCCGGGGCCTGTGGGTGCGCTCGTGCTGGTTGCTGCCGCCCGAGACGGCGGGGAGGGTGACGGATCCGGCGATGCTGAGGGAGGCGTTGGGGGAGGCGGCGAGGCTGATCGAGGCGGCGGACGGGTGCCATGAGGGCCGCCGGTAGGGGGCCGGTACCCGGTACAGGGACCGACGCCGGAACCGAGGTGAGGAACCGGTGCCGGGAGGCCGGTGTCGGGAGGCCGGGACGCGAACCGCCCGCACCGGGCACGGCTCCCGCCCCCGGATAATGGCACCGTGGCCAAGAACACCCGCCGCGCCGCCCCCACCGCGGCCCAGGACGTCGACACCGGCGTCGCCCAGCTCATACCCGACCCCGACCGGCGCCGGGCCTGGACGCTGCTCGTCGACGGGGCGCCGCAGTCGCACGTCGACCTCGACGACCCCGCCCACCTCTCGTTCGCCTACCAGCGCCGGCTCGGCCATGTCGTCGACCTGCTGGCCCCCGCCCGCCGGCCGCTGCGCGTCGTCCACCTCGGCGGCGGGGCGTTCACCCTGGCCCGGTACGTCGCGGCCACCCGGCCCCGTTCGACCCAGCAGGTGGTGGAGGTGGACGCGGGGCTCGTCCGGTTCGTACGGGAGTGGCTGCCCCCGGCCGCCGACGCGCGCATCCGCGTCCGGTCCACCGATGCCCGCGTCGGGCTGGCCAAGGTGCCGGACGGCTGGGCGGACCTGGTGATCGCCGACGTCTTCGACGGCGCCCGCACCCCCGCGCACCTCACCAGCGCCGAATTCCTGGACGACGTACGACGGGCCCTGACCCCGGACGGCTGGTACGCCGCCAACCTGGCCGACGGGCCGCCCCTCGGCCACCTGCGCGGACAGGTCGCCACCGCGGGCACCGCCTTCGAACGGCTCGCGCTCGTCGCCGACCCGGCCGTGCTGCGCGGCCGGCGCTTCGGCAACGCGGTGCTGGTCGCCTCGGACCGGGAGCTGCCCGTGGCCGAGCTCACCCGCCGCGTCGCGGGCGATCCGCACCCGGGCCGCGTCGAACACGGCCGGGCGCTCGCCGACTTCACCGGGGGCGCCGTCGCCGTACGGGACGCGACCGCGAAGGCGTCCCCCGCGCCTCCGGCCGGCGCGTTCGACTGAGCCGCATACGTCCGGCGGAGCGGACGTGGCCGGGCACTGTCCGCTCCGCCGGACGGTCAGCTGGTCAGCTGGTCAGGACGCGGAACAGAGCGTGTCCTTTTCGGGCATCTTTCCCTCGACGAGGAAGCGCGTGGTGGTGTTCAACGCGCAGGGGTTGCCGCTGATGACGTAGGCGCCGTGTCCGCTGGCGTCGACGCTGAGCAGCCGGGACCGGTCCCTGAACTTCTGACGCAGCAGCTTCCCGCCCTCGTGCGGTGTCGCCGGGTCGCGCAGGTTCTGCACGATCAGCACGTTCCGCGGTCCGTCGTCGTTGATCGCGACCGGTCGCTCGGCCTTCGTCCAGAAGGCGCAGGGCGTGATGTTGGCGGCGGCGGCGCCGAACAGGGGGTAGCGCTCGCGGTCCTCGGCGACACCCCGCCGATAGGTGTCGACGTCCTCGGGCCACTCGACGTCGTTGCAGGTCACGGACGCGAACACCGACAAGGGGTTGTCGGCCGGTGACGGCGCCCCGCTCGCCGTGGCGTTCTCCGACCGCAGGCGGCGCAGCGCCGCGTCGTCGCCGCTGTTCAGCGCCCGCCACTGCTCGGCCAGCTTGGGGTACTGCGCCTCGTTGAACAGGAAGGCGAAAGTGAGCTGGCGGAACAGGCCGCCGTCGAAGCCCTCCGTCGGAGCCTTGTCGAGCCGCTCGGCGAGGGCGAAGTAGGTCGCGCGGACCTCCGCGGGAGTGCGGCCCAGGCCATAGTCGTCGTGCCGTGCGGCCGCCCACTTCGCGAAGGCGGGGAACGTCTGCTCCACGCCCAGGGCGTAGCGGCGCATGCCGTCGCGGTCGAGGTGGGTGTCACCGATGTTGCTGTCGAGCACGATCCGGTCGGAGCGCCCGGGGAACATCGACGCGTAGGCGGCGCCCAGTGCCGTGCCGTAGGAGTAGCCCAGGTAGCTGGTCTTCTCCTCGCCGAGCGCGGCCCGGATCCGGTCCAGGTCGCGGGCGGTGTTCGCCGTCGTCATCTGGCGCAGCCGGCCGTCGTGGTCATGGCGCGCGCACTGCTCGGCCACCTGCTCGGCGACCTTCGCCCGCGCGGTGACCGCCGCGTCGTCGACCGCGTAGGGCGGAACGTTGGCGATGTAGGGGCTGTCGTCCGTGAACCCGCAGCTCACCGGTGCCGAGTGCCCGATGCCGCGGGTGTCCATCCCGATCACGTCGTACCTGTCGGTGACGCTGCTGGGCAGGCCCAGGGACACCAGTTG
Organism: Streptomyces hebeiensis; assembly: GCF_052983195.1. Taxonomy (NCBI): domain Bacteria; kingdom Bacillati; phylum Actinomycetota; class Actinomycetes; order Kitasatosporales; family Streptomycetaceae; genus Streptomyces; species Streptomyces hebeiensis. Next base: position 2,713,966 of record NZ_CM129812.1, on the reverse strand, counting down.
CGCCGACAGCGCCAGCCCCGACCCGCCGGGACCGCCCGGGTTGAGCATGAGTATGCCGCGCCGCTCGTCCGGGTCCGTGCGGGCCAGCCGGGAGATCATGAGGTCGATCCGGGCGCCCCCGGGGTCGGCGTAGTCCACCGGCACGGACACGGTGCCGCACTGCAGGGTCGTCGGTGCGGCTTCGGCCACCACGTCCTCGGGACAGGCGCCCCACCGCACCTGCGGTGCCCGCGGCCCGTCCGCCACGGCGGGCGGCGCGAGCAGCGAGCCGCCGAGGCCGAGGCCGAGGACGACCGCCAGGACCGAGCTCCGGCCAATACCGTGTTGTCGTTTCATGTCACGTCTCCGCATCCCCGTCTCACGGTTGTGGTCGTCGCCATCTCACTCCGTGCCCCGAGGGCATGGTCAACACGGTCCCGCCCGCGTAAGTGGACCGGCGCGGCCGTGGGTTGACCATGCCCCAGGGGCATGGTCTTGAATGGATCCCCTTCCCGGAGCCGAGCCCGCCGGCCGACCGGCGGCGGGACACCGACGGTGACGAGGAACGGAGCACCCCAGGAAAGGGCCCGCCGGTGGCGTGGAGCACGAGTGAGCTGGCCGAACTCGCCGGCACGACACTGAAAACCGTCCGGCACTATCACAAGATCGGCTTGCTGGACGAGCCGGAACGAGCGGCCAACGGCTACAAGAGGTACGGCGTCACGCACCTGGTCCGCCTGCTGCGCATCCGCAGGCTGGTCGACCTCGGCCTGCCGCTGTCCGACGTCCCCGCGGTCGAGGCCGCCGACGAGAGGGCGGAGGAAATCCTGCGCGCCCTGGACGCGGAACTCGCGGCGAGCATCGAACGTCAGCAGCGGATGCGACGGGAACTGGCGGCGGTCCTGGACAACCGGGGCTCGATCGACCTGCCGGCGGACTTCGAGGCACTCGCCGACGGCCTGCCGGAGGGACAGCGATCCTTCTTGGTGGCGTACTCCAGCATTCTCACCCCCTCGGCGATGTCCGCGCTCCAGAAGCAGTTCTCGGAGCCTCGCAGCGATGTCGGCGCGCGGTTCGAGACCCTCCCCGCGGACGCGCCCGAGGACGTGCGGCGGCAGCTCGCGCGACGCCTCGCGCCCGAAGTCCGCAAACAGCGGGAGGACCATCCGGTCCTGAGTGACCTGGCGGCTTCCTCCCGTCGGAGTGGGGCGGTCACCCAGTCGGTTGTCGTGCAGTCATTGGTCGAGTTCTACAACGAGGCCCAGCTCGACGTCCTGCGACGCTTGCACGCGTTGCTCGCGGAGGACGACGCCGGGCGCGGGGACGACGTCGGGCGCGGGGACGACGGGCTCAGCGCTCGTCGAACTGCACCATCGGCGGATGCCCGTTCCACGTGCAGAACACCGACACCTCCCGGCCGTCCCGGGTGAACGTCACCCGGATCCAGGCCGGTTGTGTCCACACCTGCATCTGCCAGCCCGCCTCCGGCGTCGCCGAGACCAGTTCCGCCGACGTCTCCCCGATGTCGAAGACGACCCGCCCGCCCTCGACCTCGTAACTCTTCACCTCGCCGTCGGCGCCGCCCTGCGCGGAGGCCGCGCCCGGCTCCTCGTCCGGGCGGTCGGGCGGCGGGTTCTCCGAAGCCCGCGCCGACGAACTCGGCGATCGGGGCGGGCGGTTGTCGGCGTCGTCGTTCCGCCGGTCGGCCGCGGACGCCGAGGGGCCCGGCGGGCGCGCGGTCGGTGCCGGGCTCTCCGGGCGGTGCGTCGAGGAGGCCATGGGGCTCACCTCGGCCGCCGACGGGAGCGGAAGCGCGCGCGGCGGATCGTACGCCGTGCCGGACATCACCGTGTGGACCCCCCACCACGACAGCGTGACCGCAGCGCCCGTGGCGAGCGTCCATGCCAGAGCGTGTACGAGTCCAGTGCGCATCGGGGCCATAGTGCACCACCCGCGCCTCCGCTGTCCCACGGACCCCGCGGAACGGCCGGATGGCGTACGGTGCCGCCCATGCCCAGTGTGCTCGTGGTCGAGGACGACCAGTTCGTGCGCTCCGCCCTCATCAGGCACTTGACCGAGGCGTCGCACACCGTACGGAGTGTCGGCACCGCCCTGGAGGCCCTGCGCGAGGTCGCGCACGTCCCGTTCGACGTGGTGATCCTCGACCTCGGGCTGCCCGATCTGGACGGGGCGGAGGCGCTGAAGATGCTGCGCGGCATCACGGACGTGCCCGTGATCATCGCCACCGCGCGGGACGACGAGACGGAGATCGTACGGCTGCTCAACGACGGGGCGGACGACTATCTGGTCAAGCCGTTCTCGGTGGAACACCTGTCGGCCAGGATGGCGGCGGTCCTGCGGCGGGCGCGCGGCGCCGCCGAGAGCGCCTCGCACGCACGCGTCATCCGGGTCGGCGGACTCGCCGTCGACCCGCTGCGCCGCCAGGCCGAACTGGACGGCGTGGCCCTGGAGCTGACCCGGCGCGAGTTCGACCTGCTGGCGTTCCTGGCGGGGCGGCCCGGCGTCGTCGTACCGCGCAAGGAACTGCTCGCCGAGGTGTGGCAGCAGTCGTACGGTGACGACCAGACCATCGACGTCCACCTGTCCTGGCTGCGGCGCAAGCTCGGGGAGACGGCGGCCAGTCCGCGCTACCTGCACACGCTGCGCGGTGTCGGGGTGAAGCTGGAGCCGCCCCCGCCGGAGCCGCCCGCGGGGCAGTCCCCGTCCCCGGCGCCGTTCCCGCCTTCGGCCGGCGGGCCCGCCGTATGAGATGGGCCGTGGTCAAGGTGGCCCTGGCGGCCACCGTCATGGTCGTCGTGGCCTTCGCCTTCCCCCTCGGTCTCGTCGTCAAGGAGATGGCCAGGGACCGGGCCCTCACCAAGGCCGAGCGCCAGGCCGCCGCCATCGGTCCCACTCTCTCCATCACCACCGACCGCGACGAGCTGGAACGGGCCATCGCCTCCACGGGTTCCGCCGGGCGGATGGCGGTGCACCTCCCGGCCGCCGACGAGCCGGGCGATGAGCCGGGCGACGAGCCGGGCGACGGGCCGGGTGGCGGGGAGAGCGACGGACCGGGCGACGGACCGGATGACCGGCTCGACGACCGGGTCGGCCCGTCCCTCCACATCGGCCGCGGCCGGGCGGCCGAGCGGGACGTGCGCGACGTGCGGCGGCTGGGCCGGGCCTCGCTGGCCGAGGTGGCGGGCGGTTCCGCGGTGCTCCAGCCGACGGCGCTCGGCTCCGGCCGGATCGCCGTCGTGGAGATGTTCGTACCCGAGAACGAGGTCACCAACGGCGTCACCACCGCCTGGCTGGTGCTCGCGGGCGTCGGGGTGGCGCTGATCGTCGGTTCGGTCGCCGTCGCCGACCGGCTCGGCGTACGGATGGTCGAGCCGGCCCAGCGGCTCGCGGGCGCCGCGCACGCCCTCGGCGAGGGCAAGCTCGGTGCCCGGGTGCCCGAGGAAGGCCCCGCCGAACTGCGTTCCGCGGCGGTCGCGTTCAACTCCATGGCCGACCAGGTCGTCCAGCTCCTCGCGAACGAACGCGAACTCGCCGCGGACCTGTCGCACCGCCTGCGCACCCCGCTCACCGTGCTGCGGCTCAACGCCGCCTCGCTCGGCGACGGCCCGGCCGCCGAGCAGACCAGGGCCGCCGTCGAGCAGCTGGAGCGGGAGGTCGACACGATCATCCGCACCGCCCGGGAGGCCAAGCCCCAGACGGCCGCGCCCGGACCGGGCGCCGGCTGCGACGTCTCGGAGGTGGTCCGGGAGCGGATGGACTTCTGGTCCGCGCTGGCCGAGGACGAGGGCCGTACGGTACGCGTCGCGGGCGTCGGCCGACCGGTGCGCATTCCGGTCGCCCGGGCCGAACTGGCCGCCGCGCTCGACGCGTTGCTCGGCAATGTCTTCCGCCACACACCCGAGGGCACGGCTTTCTCCGTCGACGTGCACAACGCCGAGGACGCGGTGATCGTGCTGGTCTCGGACGCGGGCGGCGGCATCGCCGACCCACGTGCCGCGCTGGAGCGCGGTAACAGCGGTGACAAGGAGGGGTCGACCGGGCTCGGCCTCGACATCGTGCGCCGGGTGGCCGAGTCGACCGGCGGGGACGTACGGATCGGGCGTTCGGTGCTCGGGGGCACCGAGGTACGGATCTGGATCGGGCTCGACGGGTGGCGCGGCCCGGACGGAAGGCCCGGCCACCGGCTGCGTCGGCGGGGCCGTCGGCGGGCGTTCATTAAACGATTCCGATGGGCTCCTTAAGAGCGCCATAAAACATCAACTCCCGCCCGGAACAGCCGCTTTGTCCGAGTGCGGCCCGGGTCGGAAGGGCTAACGTGAGGTCACACGGGCTGCTCGCTCGGCCCCTCGCTCCCGTCCCGGCCGGTCTCACATTCCCCCCACCCGGCCGGGGCGGAAGCTCTCCCGAACGGTCCGCTTCGCGCGGGACACCCGGCCCGGCCCTCCCCTCCCCGGCCCGGCCTTGTGCCCCTCCCGGGACTAATGCCCCTCCCGGCACCTGTGCCTCCCCGGCACCGGTGCCCCGCTCGCGATCCGCCCGGGCGATCAGGCGATCGGCTCAGCCGATCGGCACCTCGGGGATCACTCCCGTAGCGGCCAGCCGCGCGTACCACAGCGCACTCGACTTCGGTGTGCGGCGCAGCGTCTCGTAGTCCACGTGCACCGCGCCGAAGCGCTTGCCGTAGCCGTACGCCCACTCGAAGTTGTCGAGCAGCGACCAGAGGAAGTAGCCCCGGACGTCGGCCCCGTCCGCGATCGCGCGCCGTACCGCCGAGACGTGGCCGTGCAGGTAGCGGATCCGGTCCGGGTCGTGGACCGAGCCGTCGGCGGCCGGCTTGTCCGGGTACGCGGCACCGTTCTCGGTGATCATCAACGGCAGGCCGGGCGCCTCGCGCGTGTACCGCATGAGCAGGTCGTACAGCCCGCTCGGATCCACCGACCACCCCATGTCGGTGAGTTCGCCCGGCGCCGGGTGGAAGGCGACGTGGGAGTCGGCGCCGGGCCAGGGGGAGTGCTCGCTGGCGCCGTGGCCGTCGCTGCCGTCGTGCCGGGCGCCGCCCTCGCCGGTCGCGGCCGAGACCACGGTCGGCTGGTAGTAGTTGATGCCCAGCGAGTCCAGCGGCTGGCGGATCGTCGCCGTGTCGCCGTCCTGCACGAAGGACCAGTCGGTGAGGCGGGCGGTGTCCGCGAAGAGGTCCTTGGGGTACGCGCCGGTCAGCATCGGGCCGGTGAAGATCCGGCTCGACAGGGCGTCGACGCGCCGCTTGGCGTCCAGGTCCTCCGGCGAGTTGGTCAGGGTGCGCACGGCGGACGGGTTCAGGCTCACCGACACCTGGCCGCGCGCCGGGAGCACGGAGCGCAGCGCCTGCGTGGCCAGACCGTGGCCGAGGTTGAGGTGGTGGGCGGCGCGCAGGGCGGCGACCGGGTCCGTACGGCCGGGGGCGTGCACCCCGGAGGCGTAGCCCAGGAAGGCGCTGCACCACGGCTCGTTGAGGGTGGTCCAGCGCGTCACGCGGTCGCCCAGCGCCTCCCCGACCAGCCGCGCGTACTCCGCGAAGCGCTGGGCGGTCTCGCGGGCCGGCCAGCCGCCCGCGGACTCCAGCTCCTGCGGGAGGTCCCAGTGGTAGAGGGTGAGGACGGGCTCGATGCCGTGGTCGAGGAGGTCGTCGACGAGTTCGCGGTAGAAGTCGAGGCCGCGCTGGACGGCCGGTCCCCGCCCGGTGGGCTGGACGCGGGGCCAGGAGACGGAGAACCGGTAGGCGTTCACGTCGAGGTCGGCCATCAGCCGGACGTCCTCGGCCCGGCGGTGGAAGTGGTCGACGGCGGTGTCACCGGTGTCGCCGTTCTCGGTCTTTCCCGGTGTATGGCTGAAGACGTCCCAGATGGAGGGGGTACGGCCGTTCTCCCGTACCGCGCCCTCGATCTGGTACGCGGCGGTCGCGGTGCCCCACAGGAAGCCGGGCGGAAAGGTGTCGGACATGGTGCAGCTCCTGTTGACCGGAGGGATGGGGGGTGGGGTGGTGCGACGGTGGCGAGGGGCGCGGCGCCCGGCCGGGGGTGGGCCGGGCCCTCGGCCGGGCGCCGCCCGAGAGCGCCCGTGCGGCTACGGGCCCGACCGGGCTTACGGACCCGGCCGGGCTTACGGACCCGGCCGGGCGTCGCGGGCCCGGCCCGGTGTTACGGGCCCGGACCGAGCCCTTCGGCGGCCATGGGGTCAGCCCTTGACCGCGCCCTGCATGATGCCGCCCACGATGTGCTTGCCGAACAGTACGAACGCGATCAGCAGGGGCAGCGTGCCCAGCAGCGCCCCGGCCATGATCACCGACTGGTCCGGGATGTAACCGCGGCCGAGGCCGGTGAGCGCCACCTGCACGGTGGGGCTGCCGTTCTGGGTGAGCGCGATGATCGGCCAGAAGAAGTCGTTCCAGGCCATCACGAACGTGAGCATGCCCAGCACGGCCATCGCGGGCCGCGCCGCCGGGAACACCACGTGCCAGACGACGCGCAGACTGCTCGCGCCGTCCACCCGGGCCGCCTCGACCAGCTCGGAGGGCAGCGCCCCGATCAGGTACTGGCGCATGAAGAACACACCGAACGCGCTGACCAGGGTGGGCAGGATGACGGCCTGGAGCTGGTCGGTCCACTCCAGTTCGGCGACCAGCATGTACAGCGGTACGACGCTGAGCTGCGGCGGCACCATCATCGTGCCGATCACCAGCAGCAACAGCAGGTTCTTGAACCGGAAGCGCAGCTTGGCGAAGGCGAAGCCGGCCAGGGTCGAGAACAGCACCGTGCCCAGGGCGATCGACCCGGCGACGATCGTCGTGTTGAGCAGCGCGCTGCCCATGTTGGCGTCGGTCCAGGCGATCTCGAGGTTCTTGAAGAGGTTTCCGCCGAACCAGAACGGCGGCGGGGTCTGGGCCAGTCTGGTGTTGTTCCTGGAGGCCGCTATCGCCGTCCAGACCAGCGGGAACAGGGAACCGATCGTGAAGACGATCAGCACGGCGTAGGTGAACCGCCCGGCGTGCAACTGCCGGCCGGCTCCCTTCTTCTTCCCGCCGCCGGACTTGCCCACGGGCCCCTGGGCACCGGTGGTCACGGGTTCGGCGAGTGCGGCCGAGTGTGAAGTCGTCGCCATCTCTCCTCAGCGCTCCTTACGCGTTCTTGCGGAGACGGCGGCCGACGAGCCAGTTCACCGCGCCGATGATCAGCAGGATCAGGAACATCGTCCAGGCGATCGCGGAGGCCCGGCCGAGGTGCAGGTTCACCCAGCCCTGCTCGTACAGGTAGAGCCCGAGCGTCTGGAACTGGTGGTCCCCGCCGCCCGTCGCGCCCGCGTTGCCGTTGAACAGCAGCGGTTCTCCGAAGAGCTGGGTGGCGCCAATGGTCGAGACCACCACCGTGAACAGGATCGTGGGCCGCAGCGACGGGATCGTCACATGGACGAACTGCTGCCAGCGTGACGCCCCGTCCAGCGCCGCCGACTCGTACAGATCGGCCGGGATCGCCTGCATCGCCGCCAGGTAGATCAGCGCGTTGTAGCCGGTCCAGCGCCAGATGACGATCGTCGAGACGGCGATCTGCGAACTCAGGGTGCCGTTCTGCCAGTCGACGGGATCGATGCCCACGAGCCCCAGCGCCCAGTTGATCATCCCGTAGTCACGGCCGAACAGGAGCACGAAGACCAGGGCCGCCGCGGCCACCGAGGTGGCGTACGGCGTGAGCACGGCGACCCGGAAGAACATCGAGCCGCGCAGCTTGTAGTTGAGCAGGTGCGCCACACCCAGCGCTATCAGCAGCTGGGGCACGGTGGACAGCAGCCCGATGGTGACGGTGTTCTTCAGCGCGTTCCAGAAGAAGTCGTCACCCATCAGCCGGGCGAAGTTCTTCAGGCCCACCCACTCCATGTCCGTGGGGGCCGTCAGCTCCACCCGGTGCAGCGAGGCCCAGCCGGTGTAGAGCAGCGGGAAGAGGCCGAAGGCCAGGAAGAAGACGAAGAACGGCGCGATGAAGGCGTAGGGGCTCCACCGCACATCGCGGCGGTACCAGCGGCTGCGCCGGGCCCGGCGGCGGTCCTCGCGCGGGTCGGGGGCGCCGCCGGGCGCCGCGCCGCGCCCGGCCGGGCTCCCGGCCCGGGGGAGGGCCGCGCCCCCCTTCCGGGCGGGCGCGGCGATACGTGCGTCACTGCTGGTCATCGGTCACTTGTCCAGCGCGTTGTCGATGGCCTTGGTCGCGGCCTTCCAGCCGTCCTCGGAGGAGACGCCCTTCTGGTCCACCTGGAGCATGCCGACGTCGCTGATGTTCTGCGAGATCACCAGGTCGCCAGGGCCGACGGGCTGGACCGGCACTCCCTTGGCCGCGTCCGTGAAGATCTGCCCGATCGGCGCGTTCGCGAAGTACGGGTGCTTGGCGCCGGAGACCTGGGGCAGCGAGTAGACGGCCTGCGCGCTGGGGAAGCTGCCGCGCTTCTCGAACAGCTTGGCCTGCTGCTCGGGGGCGGTCAGCCAGACCGCCAGCTTGACGGCCTCCTCCTTGTTCTTGCCCGCCTCGGGCACGGAGAGGAAGGAGCCGCCCCAGTTGCCGGGCTTGGGCGCGGGGGCGACGTCCCACTTGTCCTTGCCCGCGTCGCCGGCCTTGTCCTGGATGTAGCCGAGCATCCAGGGCGGGCAGGTGACGGTGGCGAAGCGGCCGTTGGCGAACGCCTGGTCCCAGGGCGGGGTGAACTGCTGCACCTTGCTGGTCAGTCCGGCCTCGGAGAAGGCCGCGGCGGTGTCCCAGGCGTCGCGCACGGCCGGGTTCGTCTTGTAGACGAGCTTGCCGTCCTTGTCGTAGAAGCGCTCGGCGCTACTGCCCAGCATCGCGTTCATCACACCGGACGCCGCGTCCACGAAGGTGGCGCCCTTGATGTTCTTGGACTTGAACTGCTTGCCCACCTCCAGGTACTTCTGCCAGTCGCCGGCCCACAGCTTGCCGACGGCCTCCCGGTCGGTGGGCAGCCCGGCCTGCTCGAAGTAGTCCTTGCGGTAACAGATGCCGGTGGGGCCGACGTCGGTGCCGAGCCCGACGGTCTTGCCGGCCTTGGTGGTGCCCTGCGCCCACTTCCACGGCAGGAAGTTGTCCTTCTTCACCCCCTCGGCCTTGCCGAGGTCGACCAGCTTGTCCCCCTGGGTCTCGGTGATCTCGGCGACGTAGTTGACCTCGATGGCCTGGATGTCGGCCAGCCCGCTGCCACTGGCGAGGTGGGTGAGCAACTGGGGGCGGTAGTTCTCACTGCGCTCGATGGACGTCTGCTCGATGACGATGTTCTTGTGCAGTTTCATGTACTCGTCGTAAAGGCCGGCCTCCTTGAGGCCGAAGGCGCCGAAGACACCGACCGTGATCTTCGTCTTGCCGCCTGCGTCGGTGCCACCGGAGGGGCCCGAGGAATCACCGTCGTCGGCGCAGCCGGCCAGCAGGCCGGCCCCGAGCGCGGCGACGGTCGCGAGGACCGCCACCCGGCGTGGCGAACGGATACGTGTGCGCATGACGACCTCCTGAGGCACCGACGTACCGCTTCGGCCAACTGCGGCCGTTTTCCCCATCGTTGATCAGGGGACAGTACGGTCGGGAAGTGTGCGGGGCATGTAGGGGTAACTACGGGTGGGAGCGCTCCCATAAGTGATGTCTTGAAGGGTCGCCGGTCGCTGATGGGGTGTCAAGGGACCTGACGACCGGAGAAGAGTCGGTTATCTGTTTGTTGGATTTACGACTGTGGGTCGACGGTGGAGGGTGAACGGCGCACGGGGGGAGCGGAATAAGCTCGTCCGTGTGGCCGGATTCGGTCGCGTGGCGCCGTGCCCGTACGACACGGTCCGGCGCCGCCGTTCCGGCGGCACGGTGTCCGAACGGCGCGCCGGGCCCACCGGGTCCGCGAGTGCGATGGGGGAGGTAGGGATGGTGGCGCGAGGACTGCGTCCGCGCGGCGGGAAGCTGCCCACGCTCGAAGAGGTGGCCGCCCGGGCGGGCGTCGGCCGGGGCACGGTCTCCCGGGTGATCAACGGCTCGCCCCGGGTGAGCGCGGCGACCCGGGCGGCGGTCGAGGCCGCGGTGGCCGAACTGGGATACGTACCCAACAGGGCGGCCCGCGCGCTCGCCGCCAACCGTGCCGACGCGATCGCCCTGGTGGTACCGGAGTCCGAGACACGGTTCTTCGCGGAACCGTACTTCTCCGACATCGTCCGGGGCGTCGGGGCGGCGCTGTCGGACAGCGGGATGCAACTGCTGCTCACCTTCGCGGGCGGCGAGCGCGAACGCCGCCGGCTGGCCCAGTACCTGGCCGCGCACCGCGCGGACGGGGTGCTGCTGGTCTCGGTCCACGCCGACGACCCGCTGCCCGAACTGCTGACCCAGCTCGGCATCCCCACGGTCATCAGTGGCCGCCGCTCGGCGGCCGAACCCCTGCTCTCGGTCGACTCCGACAACGCGGAGGGCGCCCGCACGGCGGTCGCGCACCTGCTCGCCCGGGGCCGTACGGCGATCGCCACGATCACCGGCCGGCTGGACGTCTACGGCGCCGCCTGCCGCCTCGACGGCTACCGCCGGGCCCTCGCCGAGGCGGGCCGCGCCCCGGACGACTCCCTGACGGAGATCGCCGACTTCACCGAGGAGGGCGGCCGCCGCGCCATGCGCGACCTCCTGGACCGCCGGCCGGACGTGGACGCCGTCTTCGCCGCCTCCGACGTCATGGCGGCGGGCGCCCGCCAGACCCTCCGCGCGGCGGGCCGCCGCGTCCCGGACGACGTGGCGCTGGTCGGCTTCGACGACTCGGCGATAGCGCACCACATGGACCCGCCGCTGACCAGCGTCCGCCAGCCGATAGAGGACATGGGCCGCGCGATGGCCCACCTGGTCCTCGCGGACATCGCCGCCCGCGCGGAAGCGGCCGAGCCGGCCCGGCGGAGCCTGGTGCTCCCGACGGAACTGGTGGTACGGGAGTCGTCCTGATGCGGGAGCCGTCCTGACGCCCGGAGCGCCGCCCCGGCCCGTCGGCGGCCCCCGCCGACGGCCTCCCCGCCGTGCCCCTGTGCCCGGTGTCCGGCGATGCCGTGGGCCGGGCTGGTGTGCGCGGAGAGGCGCTCGGCGCAACGGCTGACGCGAGAGAGCGTACGAGGGCGAAGGCGGTCGGCGGTGCGGTGCACGGCCCCGTCGGCAACCGAGGCGGGGCGGCCGTCGGCCGTCGGCCGTCGGCCCGTGGTGCCCTGGAACGCGATCGCCCCCGCGCCGCTCTCGCGGCCACGGGGGCGATCACCAAGGGTGAGTAACGGGACTCGAACCAGTTCCTTTGGCATATTGTGACCTGCGGCGATGCGAAATACCAGGGCAATTCGGCGCAGTTCGATGACGCTGGATGATGCTGCATGCCCTCGGATCCCGGGGCTTGTTCCCGTGGGAACAAGGCTTATTGGAGATCGCCTAAGCCCTGGCTGGATGAGTAGCAAACTCGCTACCCGCAAAGCGGGAACGCGAGAGCGCCCCCGCCTTCGGGCGGGGGCGCTGCTCGGCCACTCCTGCACTCGCCTGGGGGGCGGAGCTTGGAGGGCCGTACTGGGCGGGGTGGGTGTACCCCCGTCTCTCAAGATCAAACAATTCGTGATGCATCGTGAAGACAACTGATCTTCAGGCGGCGAACGTGGGCGGGTGCCATCTCCCCGCCCCACCGAGCGAGTGCTCGCCCGTCGCCGGGAGATCGGAGACCAACTTCGCGCCGCCCGCCTCCATGCGAACCTGACTCAGGAACGCCTGGCCCTTCGTGCTGGCATCACGCTGGGGCAGTACAGCCGGATCGAGCAGGGGCACAGCAGTCCGCTGCTCGACACCCTGATCCGTATCGCCGACGCCATCGGCGTGCCCCTCTCCCACCTGGTGCGGGAAGAGGGGCCCCGGCCGACGCCCACCGGGGATGATGCACGGCCCCGGCCGTGACCCGCGTGCGCTGCTGTGGCGGCACGCGGGAGATCACCAGGGGCGCGGCACCGGCGCCCGGCGAGGCTCCCAGTCCGGCCGCGGGCACACGCTTCGGTGGAGGACCACGTCGGGAGCGGCGGCCGACCCGGTCTCCACGGTGCAGCGGTCGACATCCTGGGGTGCGATCGGCTGATCGCAGCGGGCGCAGAGCATCAGGTCCTCCAGTCAGTGGGGGTGGCCGGCGGGCACGTAGGGCCGGGCCGGGGATGCGTGGGCGGTGTGGTGCATGAGCATCAGGTCCCCCAGGCAGCCCCGGCAGACGAACAGCGGCGTCTCGGCGGCCCGATGGCCCGGTCCGCCGGGGCTCGACATCGTGCCGATCCGGATCGTGCTCAACCCCGAGCGACGGCAGATGAAGCACGGGCCGAGGTGGTACTCGGGCGGGCCGGGAAGGCGGAGCCGGACCGCGATCACGTATCGGCCCTCGGGGCCGGGGCTGAGCCGTACTCCGACAGGAGCCAGCGGCAGTCCATCGCGAGCAGCTGCACGCGTACGTGCGCTTCCAGCACCCCGGCCGGGGCAGTCCTGGTCTCTGTGGCCCGTCGCGCGTTGCCGATCCGGGACACGAGCAGGTACCACTCCCGGCTGCCCTTCCACAGCCTGTCCGCGTGCGCCTGGGCTGCGGGGAGCAGGGCGCGGACGTGGCCGCGCAGTTCGTCTGCGAGCGTCTGGAGCTGCTCTATCGTTCCGGTGGCCCGGCCAAGGTCCGTGGCGCGGTCGAGGGCGGCCTGGATCGCCTCGGTGGCGGGTGCTGGTGCAGCGCTCATGGTCGGCTCCATGTGACGGCTATGTCTCACGTCACATGCTTCAGGGCAGGCAAGACCGGAAGTACCCCAAGCTGGGGTACTTCTGTCGGCGCGTCAGCCTGGCTATTCCAGCCCGAACCAGGTACTCAACGACCGCAGCTCTTCGGTCGTCCGCCGGTACTTCATCGTGAGCAGCAGGGCGGCATCCCGGGCCATCGGCTTGTACCTGGTCACCTGCGGCGCGGCCTTGCGTGCCCGCTGGAGATGCTTCAGCGCATCCTCACGCCGGTCGGCAGCGATGTGCACGCGGGCGACGTTGATGTGGTAGGCGCTCACTCGGGTCGGCGGTACCGACTTCGGCAGCGTCTTGTTCCGGCCGATCACCTCGTCGGCCTCCGTCGCCTGCTGGAGTTCGAGGCGAGCCTGGATCTCGTGGATGGCGACGTTGCCCTGGCCGAAGACGACGCTGTGGTGCCGCCGATCTGCCGCCTCTGGCAGTTGGTCAAGGAGCGCGCGCGCCTGCTCCAGGTGGTGGTCGGTGGCTGCCTCGTCGCGGCAGCGCGACGCGAGGGTGACCTCCCGCAGACGCATGCCGCCGAGGACCGTCACCCACTCAGTACCCCGGCCACGGCCCTCTTCGGCCACGCGCTCCCGAGCTGCTTGCAGCACGCGCAGCCCGGCGCTGTACTCATGCGCGGATTTGAACGTTTCGACCCGCTTGTACTCGGCCAGCGCGACCAGCAGAGGGTCCCCGGCGAGGCTGGCAGACCACCGTAGGCGGTCCTCCACCTGGCCCCGCAGATCCGGATACCCAAGCCGGTAGGTGAGCGTATGCGCCAGGTCGTAGGCGAGCGTCAGCAACCGGGCCGCCTGGCGCTTCTCCTTGCCCGTGCGCAGGTGCACGGACGCAGTCAGCTCCTCCAGGAGTGCGGGGAGGACGCTGCCGAGTCGAGTGAGTCGTCCGTGAACTCGGTGCTCGGTGGCTGTCTTGAGATCGGCGTGCAGCTCAGACAAGGGACGGGGCTGGGTGAACCAATCGCCGGGCAAATCCCAGTGCCTCAACGCGGTCCGCACCTCGGTGATGGGCGCGTGTACCTCTTCGTCCTGCGGTAGCTGGCGGTACGGCTGCCCGGTGAGATCTTCCACGGTGACATGCAGGACGCGGGCAACGCCTGTGAGGACGCTCGGCGTGGGCTGGCGCTCGCCGCGCTCCACTTTTCGGATCGTGCCCAGGGAGAGGTGCGCGTGATCGGCGAGTTGCTGCTGGGTGTAACCGGCCAGTTTTCGGCGGGCCGCCATGCGCGCGCCGATGTGAATGTCGGTGGGCTCGGGCATACTTGGCTCCGTTCTGCGCTGACACTCAGAACGGTACGCCCGGTCGGCTCCGGGCGGACACGCGAAAGCGCCCCTGCCCTCCGTAGAGGACAGGGGCGCTGGCCTGTGGGGCCGTACTATCCGGCCGTGGCAATCGAACTCACCGACGAACTGATCGAGCTTGAGAGACGCTCCTGGGCCGAGCAGCAGGCCGGCGCGCTCACCGTGCCCACGGCACAGGCCGTCCAGGCCGCCATCACAGCACACGCCGAGGCGACTGGACAGAGCCGTACCCAGGTGGAGATGGCGCTCAAGAAGCACGTCCGGCACGCCCCGGACGCGTAGTCCAGGCACAGTGAGGGCGTTCCTCCCGCCAGGGCGCGGGAGGACGCCGCAGCGTAGCGTCAGCTCTGGGTCATGCGGATGAGCGTCAGTGACCTGGTGAGCAGCGTGTACGTCGGCACCGTTGACGGCGCCGCCACCTCGAAGCCCAGCGTGAAGAAGTCCGTGCTGCCGTTGCAGTACGCCCCGGCCGACGCGACCACCTCCGACGACACGTCCGCCGCCAGCGTCGTACCGTTCACCCCGGCCCGACCGAGGATGCTCGAGTTGTTCAGGTACAACACCACCCCCACGTGCGTCGGCACCACCGTCCCGCTGGGTTTCGGAACGGACAGGGAGCCCATCACCCACCAGAACCCCGGCAACTGCGGAATCACCGACGAGCCGCCACCCAGCACACACGCCCCGGTATTGAACTGGAACGTCTCGAACCGCATCGAGTAGCCAGTGCCGCTCACCACGTTGATGACCTTCTGCGGAGTCGTCGCCCACGCCTTCGCCGCCGGCCGCGGGGCCGCCGCGTCGTACAGCGACTGAACATCCGCGTCGACGGCCTTCGCGAGCGCCTCCGTCGCGGCGGGGATGTCGGCTGGGTCGGAGTTGACGCTGTACGGGTAGCCCCGCGGCGTGGATGCGGGCATCAGGCGGGCCCTCCCCAGTCCACGGGCGGCGCATTCGGGTCCGGCTCGGGCTCGGGTTCCGGGTCGGGAGGGGGCGGTGCGTTGTCGTCCGGCGGGATCGGTACGCCGGTCGGAGGAGGCCCGGGAGGCACCACGGGGTCCACTGGGTCGCCGGGCCGGGGCTCGGTCGGCTGGTCGTCGTCGGGGGGTACGGGGATGACCATTACGGGAGTCCAATCGCAGTGCTGATGCGGGTGGCCTGGAGGTTGCGGGCGCCGATGTTGAAGGTGGTCGCCTTGTCGTGGCGGAAGAACACGCTGAGGGTTTCGCCTGCGGTCGGTACCAGGTAGATGCACGTCAGGTCCGGGCGCGTGGGTGACGTCTGCTGCATCCGGAGCGTCTGCCGAGCCGGGTTGGGCCCGTACAGCCCTGTTGTGCCGAAGAGGGTGTAGGTCCCGACCTCGGTTGCCGTGCCGGACGCAGGCAGGTCCAGCCGTGCCGACACGAGGTACACGCCGGGCTGCGTGAACTGGATGATCGTCGGGGACGCCGAGTTCCACATGCCGGCATTGCTGTAGTTCGGTGGCCCCGGCGCCCACGACACGGTCGTGTACGCGCCGACGGTCGCCGTCTGGGCCGTGGTCGAGGTGAGCCGGACGGTCGGCTGGTTGAGCGTGGCGAGTTCCGCGTCGGCCAGGACCTGCATATCGCTGTTGATGGCCTGGGCGAGCGACTGGATCTGGGCCGGGAAGTTCTGGGTGTCGCCGTAGACGGGGTACGGGTATCCGCGGGTGGTGTTGGCGGGCATTCAGTTGACCTCTCTGGCGACGATCAGATCCCATCCGAGGGATCCGGTGGTGCTGATCACGGAGCGCAGGGCGATCCGCATGTAGCCGGTGACCGGGGCGGTGACGGTCCCGGAGAGGGTGGAGAACGGCGGCGGGCTGGGGACGTCGAGGAGGGACGCGATCGTGATGTTGGCCGAGGACGTGGTCGGGTAGAGGTCCGTGGCGTTGGCGAACCACAGCGCGAGCAGGGACGCGTCGGCGTCCTGGGCGGCGTCCCCGGCGTACGAGCCCCAGACGTACGCGGACACGCTGTACACGTCGCCTGCGGTCACGCCGATCGGGTCGGAGTACAGGTACGACTCCGCAGCAGCGTCCTCGGTCAGCGCGGTCACGTACCAGTCGCCGTCCGGTCCGCCCGGGCCCGGGCCGACGGGCGTCCAAGTGGTGGAGCCGGTGACGTCGTACGCCGTCCAGTGGTCGAGGCCGTCGTTGAACGACGGGTTGATGATCTCGTTCGAGGCCGCGCCGGCGAGCGCGTACAGGACGAGCCAGGTTCCGCCCTGCTCCAGCAGAGCCACCAGCTCGCCGGTCCGTACCGGGTTCCGCTTGTCGAACCCGGCCGTGATCGTCGTCCCGCCGACATTCACGGCCACGCTGTTCGGGGTCGCGTCCGTTACCTCGCCCGTGCGGAGCTGGGCAGCAGGCCGCGCCGCTGCGGCGAGGATCTGGGCTGTGGTGTTAGGCACCGGACACCATGCTGACGACCGCCAGCTGCCCTTCGAACGTGACCGATCCGGCGGTGGCGTGCCGGACCACGTTGGTCAGGAAGTCCCCGGCATCCAGGAAGATCGTGGTCTTCAGCTCCTGTGCCTGGTTGGCGATGCCGGTGACCGGGCGGCTGTAGCCCTGCCACACGCCGCGCTGCGTCCCATTGACGACGAGGCGCGTCCGCATGTGCAGAGCGGGGCCCGCGATGAACCCGGTGATCAGATACCAACCAGGCTGCTGCACCACGAAGCCGCCGCGGCCTGTGTCGGTGAGTCCGGCGCGGGTGGTCCACGCGGATGTGGTGTAGGTGACGACAAATTCGCTGCTGGTGGTGGCGAATCCGGTCATGTCCATGCGGCCGGAGGGCGGGTAGGCGATCTGCGCCTCGATGGTGTCGCTGAGCTGCTGGACGTCGTCGTTGATGGCGGTCGCGAGCTGGGCGAGCTGGATGATGTCGCTCGCGTCCTTCTGCACCGGTGGGTCGCACTCGGGGTACGGATAGTGCCTGTTCAGGGTCTGGTCCATGCTCTGTCCCCTTATCCGGTGGTGATGGTCGCGGGCACGAGGGCCCGGCCGCCGATGCTCTGCGCGCCGCCCGTGGTGAGCGGGTAGGTGATCGTGTCGATCACCTGCACCGAGCTGAGGCCGCGGCTCTGCACGCGGGCGACGTCGGCGGGTTCGAGGGAGTAGTCGGGGACGCACGTGATGTCCCACTGCTGGGCCAGCGCCACCCCAGCGCGCAGCTCGGCGTCGCTGAGGGTTTTGGCCTGCGACTGAGTGAGGGGCGTTTGCACCTTGATGACCTGGCCGGTCCGGCCGAACAGGCCGCCGAACCGGGTCGGGCTGCTGCTCACGGTGTCGCGGCTCGTGGACCGCACGGGGCTCGTTCCGTCCGCCCGCTCGGACAGCACCGTCACCGAGTTGGTGACTCCGTCCCGCGTCGAGTGGATCCGGGCCGTCGACAGCAGCCCGTCCGGGCCGTCCGCGATCGTGACGTCCGGGTCGTCCCCGGCGCCCGCGTACGGCGACGCGCGCACGGTGAACGAGCCGTTGCCGAGGGCGTACCAGCGGGCTCCGAGCGCGTCGGCCAGGTCGTCCAGGGCCTTCCCGCGGTCGTCGTCGAACGTCAGCGACCCGGGAACGGGCGCGTCGGTCACGTTGCCGTCGGTGAACGTCGCCTGCGGCAGCGCGTCGAGGATGATGGCGCGGATCTCAGCGAGGCACGAGTTCGGGTTGCGTACGCTCCACAGTTGCTCGAACGGGTAGCCGATGACGTCGGCGGCGAGATCGTCGGCCCGTACGGTCACGGTGCCGTCGTCGTCCCGTTCCACGTCCTGCACCCGGCCGACGAACAGCGGGAACAGTTCCTCGTTGCCGTTGCCGTACTTCAGGCCGCCGGTGATGTGGAGGACGGCCCACTCCGAGGACAGAGGATGGTCCGGGCCGGTCGGCCACCAGCTCTCGGCGAAGCTGAGCGTTGTGGAGCGCGTCACCCGGTTGGTGATCTTTGCAGACACCGAGCCCGTGCTGAACGGCAGATCCCGCACCACCGGCGCCCCCGCCGTGTCCCGGGTCAGCGGTACGCCGTTGATGTCCGTGGACGTCACGTGCACCGCGAGCTGATGCGGGCGCGCCAGAGCCTGCCCGTACAGCACGGACCGCGGCCACACGTCAGGCCACCCCCACCCACGTGCACTGAAGGGACGGCGTGATGCCGGACATGGTGATCGTCGCGGGCAGTGTTGTCTGCGCGGTTGGCCCGTTCGCGAAGCGGGCCGCGGCGACGGCCAGACCGAAGTTCGGGGCGGTCACCGAGTTCGAGGCGCACAGCGCGAGTGCCGGCGGCGTGGTGGCGTTGGTGAGGATCGCGACGTAGTACCGGCCGGGGCTGGCCACGTACGGACTGGTGAGCGGGATGACCTTGTTGCCGGTGGTGGCGAGGGCGGTGGTGCAATCGGCGGACTGGGCGACCCGGGTGCCGGCCGCTGTGTACAGGCCGACGAAGTTCTGCCCGGCTACCCCGCCCGTGGCGGCGGTGCCGACCTCCAGCGCCACCGACGTGATGGTCTCTGCCTGGACAAGCTGGGGCAACTTGACCAGGCGGATGGTGCCGGACGCGGGAGCGGACACGCCGGACGCCTGGACCGGGTCGTAGGCCCACGTGATCAGGCCGTGGTCGTTCGGGTTGAAGCCGCTGTAAGCAAGCTGCGCGACTGCGGCGTTGAGTGGCGGGCCCCATGCAGGGGCGCCGATGGTCGGCTGGGTGATGCTCACGTCTCACTCTCCGTATGGTCCGTCGCCGTACAGGCCGTCTCCGTAGCCGCCCTGGTCGTCCGGGCTGCCGCACAGCAGTTGCTCGGAGGCGACGTCGTCCCAGGTGCCTCCGGCCGCGACCATGTCCCCGAAGGTCGGGTAGGCGGCCTTCACGGCGCACCAGTTCGCGCACGCTGTGCCCTGCTTCGGGCCGACCGGTGCGGCGACGACGGTGTAGGGGACGGTCCACAGCCGGTACGGGCGCCGCTGATCGTCCCCGAGCCGGGCCTCCTTGACCTGGCCGGGCTGGACGTAGATGTCGCCCTGCCCGTACACGGGCGGGAGCTGGAGCAGGAGCGGGCCGCCGTACGTCAGCAGGTCGTACGCCTTCTCTTTAGCGGCCAGGGTCCGGGTGAGGAACTGGAAGCTCCCCTCATGGTTCTTTCGGCGCGCGAACACGGTGGCCGGCGTCTCGGAGCCGGTGATGGGCAGCAGCGTCACGTCGTCGTCCCGCGTGATTTCGCCGAGGCCGACCCACACCAGCTCAGGGGACGGTGTGCCGCACGCATCGTGCGCCTGCGGGCCCGTGCCGCAGAAGTCCATCTCGAGATCGGCCCACGGCCTGAGCGGGTCCTTCACCCACACCGACGGGGGCTGTTCGAGCTGGATCGGTCCGGCGATTAGCGTCTGCGTGGCCTCCGTCCCGGGGTGCCCGACGGCCCGATACCAGAAGTCGACGCCGAGCGGGGCGCCGGTGTCGTAGTAGTGCGCGGTCTGCGCGAGGAGCGGGATGGTCTCCAGGAAGTCCCACGGCCCGGACGCGCCGACGGTGGAGCGGTAGACGTCGCAGGTGGTCTGGGTTCCGGTGGTGCCGCCGTAGGCGATGCGCACGTGGACGTACGGGTTACTCATCGGCGTACCCCCTGGGCGAGTTCACGGTCACGGGTGCGCAGGCTGCTGTCGACGCGGGTCGTGACGTACCGGTCGACGGCCTCGTTGCCGATGGACACGTACACCGTCGGGGCTTGCGGAGTCAGGACGCCCCGGAACCCGAAGTCCGCTGCGCCTGGTGTGACCATCGCGGGCACAGCGAGGGTGATCCCGCCAAGCTGCCGCTCCAGCGCAGGCACGGAGTCGGCGATGCCCTTCATGAAGCCGTCCATGATGGACCGGCCGGCGGGGATGAGGATGCGCCGGTCGAGGTCCTCCGGGCCCTTCCAGTCGGGGAGGCGGGAGGTGATGCTGCCCAGCGTGTTGATCAGGCTCGGGATCATGGAGTTGATGCCGGTGATGAGGCCGCGGATGATGGCCTGCCCGATCCCGATGAGGATCTGCCCGGCGCCCGGCAGCGCACTGCGGATCTGGCCCGGGAGTCCCCGGATGCGGCGAACCGCCTCATTGATCATGCGGACGGTAGCGTCGATGAATCCCTGCGCCATGCGGCGCGCGTTGCCGATGATGTCGCTGGCCATTCGGAGAACGGCGTCTGCCGCTTTCTGTCGAAGGGAGACAAGGGCCCTTCCTGCGTCTTCGACAAAGTTCACCAAGATTACTTTGGCGTATTCCACGGCTCCTGAGAAGTCGCCGCTGAGTAGCGCCGCTGTCGTTTTCAACCCCGGAATGACATACCTGTCGAGGAAGCGGGTGAGGAGTTGGAGGCCGAAGTTGACGAGTCTCACGAGGAACGAGATCACGTCCTCGATTATGGGCAGTATCCGGTCGACAAACATGATTTGAAGTTCGAGCCACTTCACGATCAACGGTGTGAGTTCGACGAGCAGCTCCCCGAGGGCGGTGGCGAGGTCTGACAGGGATGGGCCCAGTTCGTCAAGTGTGTCCGTGAGGAGCGGGAAAAGCCGCTCCGCAAGCTCGGTGAAAAACGGGAGCACTTCCTCCAAGATGCCGGGCAGCTTCTCAAGGACCGGCGTCAGTTGAACGCCCAGATTATCCGCGACTTGCTGAGCGAATGGCGCCATCTCCTCGAAAATGTTCCCCAGGGTCTCGAAGAGAGGATTAAGGGAGGGCAGGATGTCCGCAAGGAGTTCCCCGGCTAGCTCGATAAAAGGTTCCAGGACGGGAAGCATTTTCCCGAAGGACTCGGCAAGCGTCACCAGGACCGGCCCGAGGGCATCCAGGACCTCCCCGAGTGATCCACCGAGGACATCGATCAAATGCTGTACCGGCGGGGCAAGCTCCTCAATCACTGGCCCCAGGATTGCCAGCGCCTTGATCAGCAGCGGTGCAATGTTCGTCGCAAGCGTGCCCATGGTGTCGGTCAGTGCACCAATAGCACGCTGAAAGCCCTCGCTGGAAGTCGCAAGAGCCAGAGCGCCTGTGATCTTCTCCAGAGTGCCGAACAGACCGTCACCCTGCTCCCCGGCCGCGGACATCACGTTGCCGACGATCGTGAAGACGTTCCCGGCGATCCGGCCAAGCTGAGCGATCGCGTCGACAGCACCGTCGATCGCCTTCTCTAGCGCCCCTGACTCAAATGCCTTGGTCAGCTTCTTCGAGACCTCGTCCGCGACTCGGGCCACCGCCTCGGTGACACGGTCGAAGGCAGGGGCAGCAGCAGCGGCCAGCTGCCCGAACGCTGTGACCACCAGACCCGGTGTTTTCTCCAAATTCCGGAGCCCCTGATTGGCCCCCTTGAGGGCAATACCGAGGGTGCCGTCCTTACTCAGCTTGATGGCGGCGTTCGCGGCCCCGATCGCCATGTTGTTGAGGGAGTCGGCTGAGGAATTCAGCGACTTCCGGACGTTCGGAAGGACGGAGGTGCTCAGCTCCTTCAGCTTGCCGCTGAACCCGTCGAAGAATCTGTTCTGGACCTCCTGCTGGATGTCTTTGAGGGCGCCGCGCATGCTGTTCAGTTCGGTCACGAACTTGCGGGCTTCCGGGGCCAGTTTCTCCAGTGCCTTGGCCAGGTCCTCCGGCTTGGCCTCCGGGTCGAAGGCCGCCTCGATTGCATCGGATACGCCGATCATGGCCAGCTTCACCGCGCCAGAGGCGGACTGGATCGCCAGCATGCCGGTCGTCGCCAACGCCGCCGCGGGCAGCAGCTGCTCCACCGCCGTGACGACGCTCGCGATCAGCGGCGCCGCCGTGCCGGCCGCAGCGCCCGCCGTCCCGAGCGTCGTTCCGAAGCCGCCGACCGCGCCCACAGCACCGAGCGCAGAGCGTGCGAGCCGGTTGGTGGAGTCCTCGGCCTGGCGTAGCGACGCGTCGTCCACCTCCACGTCGATCGTGATGTCCGGTGTCGTGGCCTGCGCCACGGCCACGACGCGCTGGAGTTCGCTCCGGACGGTTCGCAGCGTCTCGGGCCCGTCGAGGACACCCTGGAGCGTCAGCGGGTCGACGGCGTTCCCGGAGGTAGCGGCTTGGGTGACCCGGTTCAGGTCGGACCTGAGCCGCCGGAGGGTGTTCTGCTGGTTGAGGACGGCATCGAGGTCGATGTCGTCCGCGCCGGCCGCCGCCGCGGTGACGGCGCGGTCGAGGTCGCGGTTCAGGCGGTCGACGCTCTGGGTCAGGTCGAGGGCGGCCTGGACGTCGACATCGGGGGCGCCGTTCTCGGCGATGGTGATGATGCGGTCGAGGTCGCGTTCCAGCTCGGGGAGCGCCCGGGTCGCGTTGATGATGAGGTCAACTTCAGCCTCCGATGCCATGCTGCTTCACCTCCCTCGTCAGGCCATGCCGGGCATGTTGCGGGCGGCTTCGACCATCGCGTCGAAGTCGTCGCCCTCGTCCCACGAGTCCTCGAACCCGGCCGGCGGCACAGCAAGCTGTGAATCGACCTTGAAAACGTCCTCTTCCTTCGCGTTCCGGGTGATCAGCGTGTAGACCGCCGCGCACCACTCGCCCGCCGACCGGGCCCACGGATCGACTCCGGCGAGCAGAAGATGGCCCAGTACGGACGGCTCCGCGCCGAGGGTGAGGAGCCGGTACGTCTCCCACCACGGTCGGCCGCCCACCGCCGTGAGCGCGGCGTACGAGCCCTGCGCCGCCTCGTCCAGGGCGAGGTGCCCGGTAGCGAGCTGACCGAGCAGCCACGCCCGGCCGGTCTCGTCCGCCACCCGCATCAGCGCCAGCGAGGGCCGGGAGTCGGCCAGCGCCGTCAGCCACGCGCCCGCGGTCCGGTACGGGACCGTGACTAGGTGCTCTGCCACTTGGACGGTGACGGGGCTGCGGGAGATCACGGCGAGAGGGTCAGTCACTGGACTGCCCGGCGAGCTGGTGGAGGACGTCGACCAGCTCGGAGAACTCCACGGCGCCGAGGAGGAGCTGTTCGTTCATCCACTTCCAGTTGGCCTCGCCGACGGCCGCGCGGAGGACGGTCCGCATCGCGGAGACGATGGCGGCCCCGCCGTCTTCCTTGGCCATGGTGATCGCGACGAACTGGCCCTCGGTGACGCGCTTCCCGCGCAGCGTCTTACCAGCGAAGGTGAAGTTGAGGGGCAGCTCGACCCGGTTCGGCTGCGGAACGGACGGAGCAGCGGAGGCGCCGTCCCCGATCGTCGTGGCGATGTCCAGCGTGTTCATGGTGTGTCATCCCTGTCTGAACGAATATCCGCGTGCTGCGGCTGTCTCTCGTAGCGCTTGGTCGAGGAAGGGGCGGGCGCGGGTGCCGGGGTGGTGGACGACCTTCGCGTACACGACCCGGCCGCCGACTACGAAGCGCAGGGCCTGTGCTCGGCGGGGCCGGATGATGTGCGGGGGCGTGCCGTCGTTGACCCACGGCGCGTACTCCACGTCCGTACCGACGGTCACCATCGGGCGGAGCGTGAATGTGCGGCGGAACTCCATCCGGAGGGAGGCGCGGAGGCGGCCGGTATCAACCGGTGTCAGGATCCGGGCCCGGTTGAGGAGCTGCCTGCCCGCTGTCTCCAGCTCCCTGCGGTTTGCTCCCCGGATCGTTCGGTTCAGCGCTGCCCGGTCGAGCCGTACTCGTGCCACCGTTCACCTCGCGCGCGAGTCCCGCGTTGATCCAGCCCTGCACCCGCTCGTTCACGTCCACCGTCGCGGTGTCCCCGGCGACCATGCCGTTGAACGAGACGAGGACCGTGACCTCGGCCCGGCGCCCGGGCGCGGGGGTCTTCTTGCGTGTCATCTCTCAGCACTCCGAGCAGTCGAGGGTCACCAGCACGCTCTGCGTGGACCACAGCGCGCCGCCTTCCGGCCCGCGCGGTACCCACGGCCCCGGAGCCGCCGCGGCCACGGGGAAGTTGTCGTTCACGATCGGTGTGAAGCAGCACAAGGCCCGCCGCATGGCTGCGGCGTCTGCGTCCATGAGCAGCGCCGCCGCCGTCCACTCGTCGCACGACGGGCCCGCGGCGACCGTCCCGTACGGCAGGCACCGGACCGCGGCCATCTCCAGCTCGACCTGCCACGCGGATGCCGCGCAGTTCGGTTCGGAGTCCGCGCCGCCCGGGATGAGGACCTGGGCGGGCGCGATTCCGACGACGCGCACCCACGCCGTGCCGCACGCTTCGTTCTCCGCTGTGCCGGCCGAGAGCGGGATCGTTTCGCCCGCACGCAAACAGACCTTGTCGGCCGGGATCGGCGCGGGGCCGGCGTCCAGCTCGGCGTGGAAGCAGGTGAGGAGCTGCTGTGCGAGGTTGCCGGGGAAGCTCATGAGACCCACCTCGTGGCCGGGACGTCGGGCGAGTAGACGCGGCTGCGTTGCCGTTTCCCGGCCGGGTTGACGGAGCGGATCCACAGGTCGACATTCGCGATGCCGGTCAGTCCGTCGGCGAGTACCGCCTGTGGGTCCATGACCTGGACGTTGATGCCCTGCCGGGACAGGGACTGAAGTTGCTGCGGCAGCGCACACGAGGCGTCCCCCGCGCACGCCTTCGCGAACTCGCACGCCAACTCCCCGGCCGCGATCGCGCCCGCAGGCGGGAGCGGGAGACCGCGCCGGTACGTCACCGACCATGTCCCCTCGGCATCGAGGGGGAGCCCCATGTCCTGGCAGCGAGGCCAGCACTCGCCGTCCGTACGGACCAGCAGCCGTCCGCTGTCGACCCGGTACGCGGCCGGGTCCAGAACGAGGCCGTCGACTCGGACCTCGATCACCTCGGCG
This sequence comes from Streptomyces hebeiensis, assembly GCF_052983195.1. Taxonomy (NCBI): domain Bacteria; kingdom Bacillati; phylum Actinomycetota; class Actinomycetes; order Kitasatosporales; family Streptomycetaceae; genus Streptomyces; species Streptomyces hebeiensis. The sequence continues at coordinate 2,689,054 of NZ_CM129812.1, read as the reverse complement.
ACCGGGCCCGGCAGCGGCACCTCGCAGCGCGCGCCGCACGTGCACGCCGCGCCGCACGCGCAGTTCCGCCACACCCCGGCGCCGTCGACGTACGGCACCATCCACGGCATGCCGGCCCCGACCACGCCGTCCAGAGCGACCGGATACGTCATGTACCCGCCGCCGCCCGCACAGCCCGGGTTGCAGGGGCGGACGGTCACGGGGCACTGCCCGAACTGGTGGCCCGTGAGGCTGTCGAGGATGCCCGTCGCCCACGCCGTGGCAGCAGCCCGGACCGGCGCGCCGTAGCCGTCCCACGCGGGGCAGCACGACGTGTCGATCGTCCAGTCGCATGCGGGCATCCACAGCTCCCTGTTGGTGGTTGGTCCGGGCCCGCCGCCGGGGGATCGATACGGCGGGCCCGAAGATCAGGCGGCTGCGGGCAGCGGGGTCGCGCCGCAGGCGGGCGTGGGCGGGGCGACGGTGGTCACCTCGAAATGCTGGTGCTGGGACGGCCCGATGGGGGTGAGCAGCGGCCCCTCTGGGAACGGCGTCACGGCGGACGCAATGACGTCGTACGGGCCGACGCCCCAGCCGGATCCGGTGCTGGTGCGCGCGGTCAGCGTCAGCGTCAGCGCCGCATTCGCGATCGTGGCCTCACCGATCCGGGCCTGGACGACGAACGGCCACAACCAGTACCCGTACTGGAGGCCGCCGGTGCCGCAGGACTGGCCCGTTTTCCCGGACCACACCTCCAGCGCGAAGTTCGCGGTGCCGGTGAGTTCGGAGTCGAGCCGCCAGCCCACGGACGATGGCGTCGGGGTGGCGTCGTTCACCACCAGCGGGTTCCCGGTGATGATGGAGATCGCCTCCGGGTCGATGTTGCAGAGCACCATCGTCAAGTCGACCCAACGCAGCGCCGGGCGCCCCTGGTCGTCAATGCAGAGGTCACCGTTCGCATCGGGCTGGGTGATCTCCTCCGGGTCCTGGTAGTTCGGCGTCATCCCGACCGACACGAACCCCTTGCTCACCAGAGTGCTGGTCGGGCCCGGCACCGGGGTACCGCACTCGTCCAGGCGCGTCAGCCGCATCGCCTTGCCGCGGGCGTAGCTTCCACAGATCGCGGGCATCAGGCGCCGCCGCCCTTCTTGTTCGTGGTCGTACGGCGCGGCGCCGGGGCGACCTTGTCGTGGTAGGCGTCCGCCACCGCGGCCGGCACGACGAACTCCTTGCCGCCCGCCACTGTGCGGACGTCCTGCGGGTCGTCGGCCAGCTCCAGCAACAGCCGGGCCGTGTCATTCACTTCTCCGGGCGGCGGGACCACCCGGCTGTACTCGCTCATCAGCGTCTCCATGGGGGTCACGCGTTCGGGATGGTGGTGGTCGCCGGGGCGGCGACGGGCACCTGCACGGCGTGCACGATGTCGCACGCCCACGTGTGCGCGTACACGCGCTCCGCGAGCGCCATGTACTGGTTGTGGATGCGGTCCATCGTCTGAACGACGTCCGGCACGATCGGCTGCTGCATGCGCCGGATCCACACCGGCGGCGTCATGAACGCCCACACCGAACCGGCATCCGGGGCGGCGCCGGACGGGCCGGTCACGTCGTACCCGCCGCCGATCGACCACAGCGAGCCGATCGGCGTGGTGAGGACCCCTGCCGACGGCGTGTCGCTGATCAGCTCGGCGTACGTGATGGCCGCGTACGCTCTCGTGTTGATGTGGATGGTGCCGACGTAGCCGTACGCGCCGTAAAACGACTCCTCCAGCGCGGCGATCGCCGCGCCCGCGCCCGGGCCGTCCGGAGTGACGGTGACGACTCCGGCCGTGGCGGTCAACGCCGGGTCGACGGGCGGGGAGGTGCCGCCCCAGATCGCGGCTTCGACCGCCGTCTGCTCGGCTCCGGCGAGTTTCCGCCGTACGGTCCGCTCGATCTCCTGCGGCGTGCGGCCCACGCTGCCGCACTTGTGGGTGGCGTACACCCAGTACGGCGCGCCCTCCACGTAGCCGAGGCCCTCGTCGAAGACCTTCACCGGGTTGGTGTCGCAGTTCGCGTCATACAGGCGGGCGACTCCGCAGTCCTCCGCCGCGTGCGCGAACCCGGCGCTGACGGTGCGCGGGTCGAGATCGTCGCTCACGCGGGCGGCGGTGAAAACGCCGTACCGCAGGCGGCCGGGCGGTGGCGCTTCGACCAACTGGGGGTTGGTGAGGATGGCCATGTGTCCCTCCCTTCCGGGGTGAGTGGCGGCCGGGCCAGGGACAAGCCCGGCCGCCGGTCAGGGGGAGGGTCAGGCGGCTGCGGCCGGGGCGGCGCACGACGTCCAGACCTGGGCGCCGGTCGCGCCGGACGGGCAGAGCTGGGCGGTGTACTGGCGTACGGAGCCGCACGGGTAGATGGTCTGGAAGCCCTCCTCGCTGAAGAGGCGGGTGTAGAGGTTCTGCTGGAGGTTCGCCGCGTCGTACACGGAGGAGAGGGTGACGACGTCCTGTCGGGCGAGGACGACGGCCCCGGCCGGGTAGATCAGGAAGTTCACGGTGGTCGGGAGCGCGGTGAGGGCCGTGGTGCCGCCGGGGAGGCCGGTTGCCGGGGTGGTGGCGTAGGCGTCCTGGAAGTCGTAGACGAACTGCGGCCGGATGTTCCGCGTCGCGAACCATCCGGCGATCATCTGGTTCGTGACGGCGAACGGATCGTTCGGGTAGCCGTTGCGGCGGGAGAGGTCTGCGCGGATCTGCGCCAGCGACCACTGCGGCAGGACCACCTCGAACGTCTGCGAGAACGGCATGCGCTCCCGGTACCGCATGTCCGTTGCGGCCAGCTCCACCGCCGCCAGCAGAGACGCCGTCGCGGACGAGTCCGGGCCCGAGCCGGGTGCCGGGGTGGCGCCCTGAGCGGGGATCACGACTGCGGCACCGGCCTTGGTGGCGATGCGGGCGATGATGTTCCCGTTGAGTTTGTGGGCGTGGTTGGTGAGGAGTCCGTCGACGTAGTTGTTGACCCACTCCGGATATCCGGCCATCTGCATGAAGCTGGCGGTGATGCAGGAGACGGCCACGTCGAGGCGGGCGTCCGTGAAGGTGGGGCAGGGGATCTCCGCGCAGTTCTTCGCGGTGTCCGCGATGACCTGTGCTTCGGTCAGCACGCTGAAGCTCGTGGATGCCTGGAGGTCGGCGTAGGTCGGCTGGTTGCTGGCGTAGTTGAAGCCGCCGCGGGTGGCGGTGAGGGTCGGCAGGTCGAGGATGCCGTCCATGCTCCAGAGGCCGCACACGTCGTAAAGGTTCTCGCTGGGCGCACACCACCCGGCCGCCGCGGTGAGGCTGTTGGCCTCCTCGGTCACTTGGGAAGACCACGCTTTGAGGAGCGAGCCGCCGTCGAGACGCGACTCTGCCCGGGCCCGCTCGATCGCGGTGTAGTCGGCCTCTTCGCCGTTCCCGAGCTGGAAGTCGGCGCCACGGTCGCGGGTGAACTGGGCGAGCGTCCTCTTCGACGACTGTCCGCCGCCGGCACGCCCGTACGAGCTGAACGACTTGGCGACGGCGTTGGAGACGTCCGCAACGGTGACCTCCTCCCCGTAGCGCTTCCCGACGGACGCAGCACCGTCGGACGTGAGGATGATGGAGAACTCCCGGCGCTCGCGGCCGAGGACGACCGGCGGCTCCGGCGGCTGCGCACCCAGTTCGGCAACGGACGGAACTGCGGCCGGCGCCGGGGCCGGTGTCTCCGGAGCAGCCGCGGCGGGCGACTCGGGTGCGGCCGGTGTCTCCGGTGCGGCCGGCGGGGTGAGGTCGGGGAGTGCGCCGAAGGTCTCGCGGCGGGCGGCCAGTTCGGCGGCGCGGGCCTGGCGGGTCTCGATCTCGGTGCGGACGATGTCGACGCGGTCTCCGAGGGCGGTGAACTCGGTGATCTCGGCGTCGGTGAGGTCCGTCTTGGCGGAGAGTTCGGCGCCGCGCTCGCGGATGCGCCCGTACTCGGCATACAGGGCCTCGTCGTTGAGCGTGCTCGCGTCGAACGGCTGCGGGGTTTCGGGGGTCGGCTCGTCGGCCATGGTGCTGCTCCTGAGGGGAGTCGGCGCGGATCGGTGAAGGGTTCGTCACGTCTCCGGGCCGGCTCACAGCTCAGCACCCGTAAGGCTGTGCACAGGGTAGCGCGTGTGGCGCTGTTGTGGGGAGGTGTCCCCGTTTACTTCTTGGGGACGGCCTTGTATGTGCCTCCGCCGCCCTGGGCGATGAGGATGCGGGCCTCGGCGATGCTGGCCACGGTGGTGGTTTTGCCGTCGTTGGTCTTGACCTCGTAGTCGACGTTGGACGCGGCTCGGCCGCAGGTTCCACAGGCCATGATCAGTTCCTTTCGTTCCACATGGCGCGCGCCCACCTGGCGCGGGCCTCCGTACTGTCCGGGGCGTCTGCTGAGGGGTTGTCGGCCGGCACGGGCGGTGGCGCTTCACCCTGGACCACGGAGCCGCGCATCGGGCCGAAGACGCCGATCAGTGCCCGCTGCGCCCGGTTCGCGAAGCCCACCCTTGCGCGCGGAATCGGGAAGCCGGGCGTGTTCACCGAGCAGACGGCGATCAGCTCCAGAGAGCCGCCGATCCGCCGCCAATCCCCGGACACCGGGCTCGCCTTGAACTGCTCCACCCTCAGCGGGTCTGCGCTCGGCAGCATCCACCCGGCCACCCAGATGCCGTGTTCGTCCTCACCGGCGAACACTCGGGCCACGGCCGCCCCCAGGTCGTCGTAGTGCTCGGCCGCCGCCCGGAACCCGAGTTGAGGGTCCGCGTGGCCGCCGCCGACGGTGAGCGTTCCCACGGGCACGGTGGTCCCGTCGGCGGTGCGCTGCTCCCCGACCATGAAGTAGCTGTACCCGGTCTGGCTGGCGGGCGGGGTGACGCAGCCGGGCAGTCCGACGTGGCAGGAGTCCCAGCCTGCGACGTGCCCGTAGATGCGGCCGTCGGCGGTCACGGTGAGTGGGGTGAGCGCGGGCAGGCGGGGGTTTGTGAACCAGTTGAGCGGCGGCAGCACCTCGGCGAGTGTCGGCTGCTCTGTGTGGATTGCCGCGAACGATGCGAGCTGCGCCGCGTAGGCAGGGTCATACGCTGCCCGAACCGGCTCGTCGTAGTCATCCCATACGGGCTCGGCTGCCACGGGCGGCGCGGGCAGAGGTTGGAGGGTGATTGAGACGTCCGCGAACGCGGGGATGGCCACGAGGGTTGCTCCCGCGATCCTCCCGCGAGTGATGACCGCCCGGTCCTGGTCATCGAGTACGTACTCCAGATCGTCCAGGTCCACGCTCGGACCGATGACGCCAGCCTCAAGGTGCTCGATGACCTGCCAGCCGTCCTCGGACAGCAGCGACCCGGACGCGGTCACGATGTCGTCCGTGATGGAGATGGACTCGATCCGGCCCACCACGACTGAGCCCCAGTGGCCATCGGCGCTCTGGCGCTGCCAGGACAGCGGGAGGGGAAGGTCCCGGGAGGTGATCGCCCCGGGGGCGAGGATCCGGCCGTCCCCGGTGGGGACCCCGATCCGCGCGAGGACAGCGGTCCAGCGTCTGGGCATCATGCTCCTCTCAGCGCACGCGACCACCGGGGACGCTGCGGCAGTCAGGGGGATCTCGTCTCGGTCGGCCCCGTACATCGCGGCCAGCCGGTCGAGGGTGACCGTGGTGCCGACCCGGTCCGCGAGTTGGTCGGGGTCGATGCCGTAGCCGACGGTCAGGTGCGGGAGGTACTCGGGGAAGCGGTCCTCCGGCACCGGGATGTCGTCGGCCAGCGCGGCCTTGACGGTCTCCCGCATCGTCTGGAGTTCCAGCGAGTCGAGCATGAGCACGATCGCCTGCGGATCGTCGTCACCGAGGCCCTGCACCGCCGTGACGGTTGCCTCGACCGGACCGTCCGGCGCGACCTTCGCGAGCGCCTGGCGGATGAACGTCCGCTGCTCCTCGCCCAACTCAGTGCTGTCGTCGGTCAGGTACAGCAGGGTCACGTGCAGCTGCTCGGCCGGGTCGCCATCGGGCACGGTGAGGGTGTCGGGGTCGGCGGGCAGGAACGCGATGATCGCGCCGCTCATGTTCGCCGCAGCGGTCAGGGTGTCGCTCATCGGCTCCTCGCCATCTGTCGGTCGGTCCAGTCGAGCGTTTCGCCGAGGACCACGGGCAGCAGCGTGCACCGGCACTGAATGACCTCCTGCGCCGGGCCACGCGGATCCCCCGGGAACAGAAGCCGGGCGCCGCCCACCTCGAACGGGGAGCCCAGAAGCGTGCGCTGGCCGTCCGCTGCGCGGTGCGACGGCCGGGTCCGCTGGTCCTCGGTCGCGAGCCACACCTTCATCGGCGCGAAGTCCCCCCGCGCCTCCGCGTCCAGCTGCGCACTGCGGAAGACGCCGGCGTTGACCGCGCCCATCGTTTCCGTACGGGCCACCGTCCGCGCCCGGCCGGGCCACAGCTCCGACCCGGACGCGGTCAGGATCTGCTGCACCTCCGCCGTGACGTCCGGGATCGGTCGGCCGTCGCGGATGCTGCGCTCAATCGTGGCGACGATCCGGGCGTACACCTCGTCCGGTACGCGCACGAGGCGGTTGCCCGCGTCGTTCAGGTAGTCCGCGACGTACGGGTCTGTGAGCGGCTCGCCTGCGCTGGTGACCCGGCGCCAGGCGCGGCGCAGCACGTTGCGGATCTCGGGTACGACCTGGACGTTGACCTCGTTCGTCCAGAACTGCTGGGAGTCGGACACCCGGGATGGGTCCAGCGGGCCGTCCGGCGGTGCGACGGCGGGCCGGACGCGGTCCAGGAACCGGGTCAGCGACCGCCACCAGGCGCGGCCTATCCGCTGCTCGCCGTCGCGGACGATCGCCTGCGCGCGCAGCCGCGCGGGCAGGTTCTCGTCCTCCGGCGGCGTACTCACTGTGCTCCGTCGATCAGGGCGCGACGCAGGCGCTCGCGGTCGTGCGGGCCCTGCTCACACAGCAGGATGGTGGTGTAGTCCCGTACGTCCTTTTCCAGGTCGCCGGCGTCCATGGCGAACGCGGAGGCGACGTGGCCGACGAACTGGAACGATCCTTCGAGGAGGCGGGGGATGTCGCTGCCCTCGAAGGGGATGGACCGGTACAGCTCGTGCTTCGGGACGTGGCCGAACTTCCCCCGCAGTGGGGCCTTGAGGAGGCGCCCGCCCGCGCGGGAGAGAGCATCGAATACGACGAGTTCAGCGGCGGCCACCAGCCCATCCGGCACCGCAGGGGCGGCAGACGAGGCGAGCGCGGGCGGCTGGTCGTTCTGCGTGGCGGGCAGCGCGCGCGGGCCCCGCTCGGGCGCAGCAGACTCCTCCGGCTGCCCCTGACCGCCGTCGATCTGCCCGGGTCCCGCGCTGAGTTCGAACCCGAAGACCCGCTCGGCCACCGCCGGGTCCGCCGCGAGCGTAGGAGCAGCGGAGACCGCCCGCACCAGACGGCGCAGCTGCACCTCGTCATCGTCGGGGCGGTCGTCTGCGCTCACGCCGACCTCGGCCCGCATCGCGTCGTCGCTGATCAGTTCGTGGTCGTGGAGCCACTTGAGGTCTTCGGTGCGGTTCGGCCGGTTGATGATCTCGCTGGTGTTCCAGGCCAGCCGGTACGTCTCCGGGGCGGCGACGCCCATGCGCGTGAGGGTGGGCTGGAACCAGTGCTGCGTGAGGGCGTCCGCGATCCTGTCCAGCAGGGGCTCGATGTAGATCTTGTAGGTGGACTCCTCCACCTGCCACGCGCCCCAGTGGTTCGCGTCCCCGGTCGATCCGGTCGCGACTTCATTCGGCATGTCCAAGGACTCAGCGAGCCGCCGGATCCCGTCACCGCGCAGCGCGACCACCGACGCGTCAAAGGCGGTAGACAGATCCAGATGCTTGATCTTCTCCACGAGTTCGCCAGGCAGCGTGGCAGTGATCGGGACCTGTGCCGCAGCCGTCCCCGGGGCCTGCATGGACTTCGCCATGATGGAGGCCAGGTACTCCATGAAGCCCTCGGCACCGGTAGCGCCGGATTCCTGCTCCGGGAAGTCGACCTCTTCGGGCATGAACAGCACCCCATTGCCCGCGAGCCTGCTGTCAAGGCGGGCGGCGATGTTCTGCGACGCCTTCTCGATCTCCCGCAGCACAGGCAGCGCCGGCCGTACGGCCGAGTCCGCGTGGTACTGGATACGCGGATGCGGCGACCACACACGCATCAGCAGGTCGTCCGGGGCAAGGTCCTTTTTGACCCCGGTCATGGGGTCCTTGTACGACCAGCGGGCGCCGGAGTAGTCGACCTCCGTGCCCGACAGGGTGACCCACTCGTCCGGGCCAGCCTCCCCGCGGCGTGCAGGGGCTCCGGGCCGGACGAGGACGAAGACCTCGCCGGGGATCTGCCAGTTGACGGCCATCGTGTACTGGAGCTGGGCGCGCCGCGCGGGGCCGCCGAGTGCCGCGTTCACGGCGGCCCGCGCCTGCGCGTTGTCCGTCGGACCGGTCGGCATGCCGGTCGCCGGGTCGACCTCGGCGGCGTACAGCTCGGCCCGTGAAACGGCGTTGGCGATCCAGGTGACGGCCGAGCGCAGCTCGCCGCACGCGTCGTAGTGGTACCACGCCTCCCGCTGCCAGGCGGTGTCTCCCTGCCGCGCGCTCCACGCATCCCGGGCGTCCGGACCCGTGACCGGCACGGCTGCGGCGAGGACCACCCTGGGCTTCGTGCCGCGCTCCTCCGTGCTCTTACGGCGCTTGAGCAGAGCCATCACTCACCGGCCTCTCGCGCCGCGAGCCAGCCCGCAATGTAGCTGAACGCCAGCGCCGCGGCGCCGGCCGCGAACCAGCGCTGCTCGCCCCATGCCCACCACGCCGCGCCCATCACCGCCCCGACGTACACGGAGGCGCACCACGAGCACGTCACGAGGTACGCCAACAGCGACTCATCCCGCCCGCGGCGGATCGCCCGGTTGGTCGTCCACACGACGACGGCGGTACGCGGGGCCTTAGTGAGACGGTCAGCGGTGATCAGACGGGTGATGCGAGCGGTTGCCAGCGCCGCCAGCACCAATGCGAGCGCGTCCATGGTCATCGTCCCCCCGTAGCGGTGTGCGGCGACGCGAGGACCATGCGGGCCCGGTCGCGTCGCATCAGGTGCGTCACGGCGTGGACCATCGCGTCGATCCGGTCCGGCGACTGCGGGTTGTCCTCCGGGATCCACGTCGACAGCTGGTCCTCCAGCTCGCCATGCACGCCGACGTGCCGGACCCGCTGCTGCTCGTACCGCATCGCCACCGGCTGCGCCCGCAGCTTCTTCCCGACCGTCGCGGTAACCCGGCGCAGCGGCGGATGCGGCGTGGAGCCGTGCATCTCCTTCCACGCATCCTTCAGAACCTGCTCCACCCACTGCTTCCCAAGGTTGTCCTCGTACACCAGGGCGTCGGCTGACACCTCGTCCACGAGCCCCCAGGCGCGGCGTGCGGCGTCACGGGGCGACATCTTCCGGGACGCGTCCCGCAGGACGTAGTCGACGCCATCGGTACCGCGGCCTGCCGCAACGAGTCCGGTCTCGTCCCCGGCACCGGTGCCTGCGGGGTCCATGCCGACGACGATCAGTTCGAGCGGCGGGGCGGTGTCCACTCGTCCGGCCTCGATGACCGTCCGGGCGACGAGCGCGCCGGGCATGTCGTCGAGGACTTCCGCGTCGAGTTCCTGCCGGCCGAGCATGGTGCCCTCGTACTTGGCAACGACCGCGCGCTGAAAGGTGGGCGCGAGGTTGTGCAAGTTGTCGTACGTGGATCCGCGGACCACGTGCGTGGACGGGTCTTTCAGCAGTTCCTTGATGACCGGCAGCGGGCGCGGGGTGGTGGTGATGCAGACGCGGGGGTGGTCGCCGAGGCGCATGCCCATCTGGGCCATGTCCCAGGTAGCACGGAGGCGTCGCCACGCAGCCAGCTCGTCCATCCACGCGTAGTGGTGCTGCGGGCCACGCAGACGGTCCGGCTCGTCAGCCGAATACAGAGTCTGGATCGCCCCGTTTGGGTAGGTGACGCGGCGTTTCGACGGCTCGTACAGCGGCCGGAAGCGGGCCGGTGCGCACGCAAGGATCCCTGACTCCCCCTCCACCAGGATGTCCCGGGTGTCGGCGGCGGTCGGGCCGATCAGCGCACCGCGCTCGTACTTCTTGGCCATGCGCCACACCCACTCGGCGCCGGTCCGCGTCTTCCCGAAACCACGGCCGGCGAGGAGCAGCCACGTGTCCCAGGTGTTCCCGTCGGGGGGCCGTTGGACGGTGCGGGCGTGGGCGCCTTGGCGGCCGGGGTGGGGTCGGCCGTCGCAGTGGGGGCGGTCGCACAGCCAGGGCACCTTGCCGCGCTGCTTGTCCTGAAGGGCTGCTTCGAGGCGCGCGAGGAGGTCTTCCTGTGCCTTGACCGGCCATGCCGCGATCTCCGCGCGTGACGTCATTCCTCGACTCCCAGTTTGTCGAGGATGCTGGAGATCTTCTCGGCGAGTTCGGTGTTCTTGGGCGCGTCGGGCTTGTTGTAGTCGAGGAGCGTCGTACGGGCCCGTGCGGCAGCGGCGAAAGCGTCGGTCCACGCCTTCGGCGGGTTGGTCCCCTCGGGCATGAGGTCAAGGTTGCGGTCGAGGCGGGTGAACAGCTTGTCGGTGAGGGCCGACTGCTGCGCGGTCACCTTGCGGACCATCTCCGCGTACGTCTCGGTCGTCACTCCGGCGATGTGCTGGTCGTACGCGCGAGCGCGCTCCACCCAGCCGTGGGTGAAGCTCCACCTCTTCATGAGCCCCATCGACTTGCCCACGGCGCGCGCGGTCTCAGCCAGCGTCCGCCCCTCCGGGCCGAGGTCCCGGTACGCGGCGAATGCCTCGTACGCCTGGCTCGACTCGTCCTCCTGCCGCAGCCACGGATCCACATCACCCATGACGCACCCCCTTCTACGATCCGCCGCCGGAGCCCACCGTGAACGCGCCCACAGCCCACAGCAGAAACGCGACCAGCAGCGGGGCACCGAACGACGTCCACGCGATCCGGCGGTTCGTCAGCCCGCGCTCGCGCTCCGCTTTGATGTCCTGCTCGACCCGCTCGATTCGCTGCCCGACCAGCTGGTTGTCCGTGGCCCGCTGCTCCTGCGTCACGACCTTCGCCTCCAGCGAGGCCACCACGTTGGTGAGGTTCGTGAGCTGGAGGCCCTGGGTGCGGATCAGCTCGTACACCGTGGGCGCGGACGGGTCCTGCGGGGTGGGCGTGCTCATCTACACGCCCTTGGCGAGGGACGCGCTGTTGGTGACGTCACGGCCCCGGGCGGCGAGGCCCTTGAGGAGCGCGAGCCCGGCGCCGACGCCGCCGGAGAGGGCGGCGTACCACATGGAGCCGTCCAGGGGCTGGCTGACGACGATTCCGGCGATGCCGGCCTGGAGGGCTGTGCTGAGGACGCGTTCGGCCAGGTCGCGCGCGTAGGTCTGGACGTCCTTGATGACGGTCTGTGTGTCGGGCAGCGGCGGGAACTCGGCCATGGTCAGCTCTCCTTCGGCAGGGCGGCGATCAGCTGGTCGAGCTTGGCCTCGACCCGGTTCAGCTGGGCCTGGAGTGTGGTGGTGTCGCGTTCGATGTGGGCGAGGTAGTAGCCGGCGGCGTGCTGCACGCGGTCGCCCTGGCCGTTGATCTCGGTGAGGGAGCCGATGCCCATCAGGTTCGTGTGGAGGGAGCGGACGCGGTCGTCGGTGGTCGTCACGGGCGTCTCCTTCGGCGGAGGGGTGGGGCTCGGCTTCCCGGGGGACCAGGACGCTGGGTGCTTCAGCCGTTCGGCGACGTCGGCGCGGAGGGTGGGCATGGAGATGCCGCGAGGGTCGATCTTGTCGGAGGACCATTCGAGGTGCCCGATGACCGACTTCGCGGTCCAGCCGTGTGCGCGGCAGATCGCGGCCTGTACGCGGACGATTGCGTCGTACTGGGCGCCGGGCCACGGGTCGCGCCCGTTGCCGAGGTTCTCGCACTCCCAGCCGTAGAAATGCCGGTTGCCGTCGGTACCGGTCGCGTTGCCTTTGGCCGGGGCCGGGGGCCGCGTGCCGTAGTCCTCGGCAACGACCCGAGCGAGAACGGCTGGGTCGCCTCCTCCGGCGTGGTTGGTTCGGCCCCAGCCGACCATGTGCGCGGTGCCGTCTTTGGCGATCATGCCGTGGCAGAGGGGGCCCGGCAGGGAGCTGTACCCGTCGCGGACTATGGCGACCGTGTTCGCGGTGCCCTTGGTGACGGTGTGGTGGACGATCGACCCGTTCACCGGGCCCCACGGGCCCTTCGCGTTGCGGTTGTGGGTACGCCAGTTGCCTACCTCGACCACCCTCACGCCCTCGGCGCGGAGGGCGACGAGTATGGCGGCGGCGGACATGGGTTCTGCCACGGTTGCCCCCTTTGCTGCACACGTGCGGCTGAGGGTAACTGAACGTGTTCAAAAAATCGGGGGTGAGTCAATCCGGCAGACGCGCCGTGGCCCCGCCGTAGGGGGTGCTCCGGCAGGGCCACGGGTCCGGGGGCGGCGGTACGGGAGGCACCGCAGAGCGGGGGGAATGCGGCCTTCGCCGCCCGCCGGGGTTGTGACAGTACGCCCGGTGGTGACTGGTGTCACCACTCGTGCGGAACCTGATCACATGGCGTCCCAGGGGATGTCCCTGACCCAGCGCCAGACGCCGGCGTCGTCCGGGGCGTAGAGGCTCCGGCCGCCGGGATGGGCGCAGCCGTCAGAGACGATCGCGGTCCACGGGTCCGGGTCGGTCGGGTCGACGGGGGCGGTGGAGCCGTCAAGGGGGCCGCCATGGAGCTGGACGTCGACAGTGTGGGAGGGCTCGGTCATGCGCTCATGGTGGCGCAGCGCGGCGGTCGTACGGATGGGTATGGGGGAGCCCTCACCGACAGGGGTGACGGCGAGGGCTCGGCCGGATCGGGTGCGGGTTGCTTCTTCGGCGCCTGTCGAACGGTGCTGTCTACAGCTTCAGCAGGTTCTTCTTCACGCGTTGCTCGGCTTGCAGCGGCAGGTTGCGTATGTGGAAGGAATGGGCGCCGGAGGCGGTGCTGATCTCTTTGATGATGTGAGGCATGGCTGACAGGTAGGCCGCTGCCGAGTTCACGATGTAGAGGACGCCGACGGCGTCGGGTTGGTGGTGTCCGATCCAGTGGAGGCCGGTTTCGATCAGCGCCGCGCGTTCCTCGCGGTTGCTGAGCTGGTTCCGGTCCTGGGTCATGATGGCGTCGAAGCCGCGAGAGCTGATCTCTCGAATGAGCTCCGGGTCGAGAGTGCCCCGCAGGAGTTCTTGGTCGGCAGAGCGGAACTCGTGGTCGTAGAAGACCCCGCGCAGTGGGTCGAGGATGGTCGGGGTCTCGTTTTCGTCCAGGAAGAATCTCACGCTGCGCGACCGCCGATCTGGATGACTTCCTGATGGAAGTCGGCCGCGTCGTGGGCGCTGCGGGAGTCAACGCTGGGGTAGAAGCGGTGGACATCGTCAGGGTCGACGCCGCCGACGATCAGCTTGGCGACTGAGTCGTAGGGGACGCGGGTTCCCTGGATGGTGGGCCAGCCTCCGAGCCGTTGTGCTTCGACTTCCAGGCGTGGCCGTGGCCGCTTGAAGTCGACCACCTGCCGGCCTTGCATGTTCTCGAACGGGCGGAAGGCGTCGGCGAGGCTCAGCAGGACTTCCTGGCCCGGGCGTCGTACCAGGTCTATCGCGCGTTCGTCTTCCACGCGGAACACAGAGGCGCCTTCGGTGACCAGGGTGTAGGCGGCGGGGTGCTCGGTGAGGTCCCATTCCCGCAGCTGCGCCATTGCCTTCCGGATTCGCTGGAGAGGGACGTCTCTCCGGAGCGCGACGAACGTGCGGAGAGCTACGACGTCCCGGAAGGAATAGCGCACGGGGTTGCCCTGTACTTCCGGTTCCAGAAGGTTGGTGCGCCGCCAGTTGTGGAGCTGGGCTACTGATGCGCCGGTCAGGGCGGCAGTCAGGTCGACGGGGAAACTCATGGGGTCACCTCCTTGCCGTTCCCCTGGATGCGCGCGTGACGTGCTCGTGTCTGGACTGGCCGTTCCGACTCGATCACTTCATATCCCCCCCGCAGGCGATGTGTCCCAGGAACCCTAACGTTTTCCGGTTGATGGCACAGGAGGACAGGGCTGTCAAGAGATCTCGTGCGGGGGCGATCGTGCGCCGTCTACTACCCCGCGCGATGAACGAGGTTCAGCCGTAACCAATCTCCTGAGACACCACAGCAAGCCTCGCAGCCGGGGCCGCTACGTGCCGGTCGGCTGGAAATCCGTGGTCTTCAGCTCACCGCTTGCGAAGCCGAGCGCGACCGCGTGCGCGCGGTTTGTGGCGCCGAGGGTGCGGTAGACGACGGTGAGGTGCCGAGAGACGGCGGCGGCCCCGGTGCCGAGCAGCGCGCCGATCTCGGTATCCGTGTGCCCGTTGGCGGCGAGGCAGAGGATGATCTGCTGGTGAGGTGCGAGGCGCATGCGTCCTTCGTGGTAGTCGGGGTATGGGTGAGGCCCCACCGTGTGGCGGGGCCTCGGATCCAGCAGCGCCGCAGCCAGTAGCGCGGATGGGATGCCGTCAGGCTACGGCGGGGGTATGACAGCCGTTCAGTCGGCGTCGGCGGCCTGCCAGGCGTCGGCCTTCCAGCCGGGGGCGCTGCTGGGTGCGGGGAGCAGCCCGGAGGCGACGGCGGCCCGCACCCAGTCGCGGGCCGCCGCGATCAGTGCCTCGGGATTGTCCTTCCCCAGCATCAGCCAGTCGGTGCGGGTGCCGCCGGTCTTCAGTCGCCAGGCTGCTTCGGCGAGGTGCCGGATGCGGGGGTCGGTGGCGTAGTGGACGTGTTCGGCGGCAGTGCGGTTGATCTTGGCCATGGCCGGTCATCCCTTCTTCGGTGTGCCGGGTGTGGGCTTCGGTGTGGGCTTCACCCAGCCGCCGCGGCTGGCGCTGTAGGTGGTCTCGTGGCCACGGAGGCGCGGATCGTCGGGCTGGGGGCGGGGTTGCTTGAGTGCCATGATGGCGGTTCTGTCTCCTGAGTGGGGATGGGGCCCGGGGCGGTCGGAGGCCGGCAAGCGTCGGCCGCCCCGGGACTGAGTCAGAGCTGGTTGCGCTCGAGGGAGAAGAAGAGGACGGTGCCGCCCTCCGTGTCCGGGTTCCGGCGGGCGTGCTCCTCGCGGATCGCCTTGAAGGCGTCGTGGCGAGTGGAGCCGGAAGGCAGGTTGATCCAGCCGGAGAAGTCGGCGATCGCGTAGGCGCCGGGCCCGATGGGCTTTTGGACGGTGAGCACGAAGTGGTGCGAGCCCTGCGGGGCGTCGGTCTGCTGGGTCATCGTGGGGCCTTTCTGGTAGGTGGTCCGGGGCTGTCCCGGCTCTCCTCACCGCCCGGTCGTGCCGGGCGGATCGGGCAGCCGTCAGCCGCGGGGTGTGCCGGTCGCGAGGATCGCCACCGCCACCGCCTCGGCCGCGTGATGGACTCCCTGGTCCAGCAGGTAGGCGCCGCCGAGGGGTCCGCCCAGCTCGTAGAAGCCCGTCTTGCCGATGGCTTCGGCAAGGCGGCGTACGGGCGTGCGGCGGTCCGCCACGTAGTGCGTCACGGCGGAGATGGCGAGCGCGGTGGCGGCGCGGCCGGGCGTGATGCGGATGCCGAGCAGCCAGGCACCAGCACCTACGGCGGCGGCCTGGGTGCCGACGTAGGAGGCGACGTGCGCGGCGCACGCGCGGCGGCCGGCCGGGCCGGGCTCCGCTTTGGTGACGGCCTGCCGGTGGGTCTGGATCCAGTGATCGGCGACGTCGGCTGAGACGCGGGAGAGGGCGTAGAGGGCGGCGAATGCGGCGGGGCGTGAGGGCATGTCAGTCCTTCGTCAGGGTGTGGTGGCGGTGGCTGTCGGCAGGGTCAGTGATGATCAACATCCCCTCTCGGCGGGTCACGGTCGGGATGTTGTTGTCGTTGTTGTTGGCGGGCTGACCTGCGGCAACAACACCGTCAGAAGGGGGTCCCTGGCCGGGGGGAGGGGCTGGGTAGCGGTCGCCTCGGATGCCGGTGGAGGATCCCCGGCCGCGCATCCGGACCGCTTCCACGGGGATCTGCCACTTGGTCAGGGCCTCGCGGACGCGCTCCGGGGTGGTGCCGATGTCGTCGGCGAGAGCGGTGATGTGGGCGTGCGGTGTGCCGACCCGGGCGAGGGCTTCGCGGAGGTCCTGGATGTTGGGCAGCAGGGGCTCCGCGGGTCGTTCGGGGGCGGGCTCGGTGGCCGGCGCCGCGGGCTGCTCGTCGGTCTCCTCGGCCGCGTCGGACTCGGGCTCCTGCTCCTGGTCGTCGTCGGCGGGCGGTTCCCAGTCGGGTGAGCCGACCCGGTAGGCGGCGATGATCCAGACGGCGGCGAGGGGCCACAGGAGCCAGCGGGCGCCGTCGGCCCGGTGGGCGAGGCTGACGACGATCGTGAGGGCGATCTTCCGGAGGAGCAGGGCTGCCAGGACGAGGAGCACCACGCGGAAGAGCCAGGCGAGCCCGGAGGCTTCGCCGAGCCACGTCCTGATCGCGTTCCACCACGCGGTGCCCTTGGCGCGGGTCTTCAAGGCGGTGCGGCGGGCGTAGACGAGGCAGAGTCGGGTGGAGCCGCGGGCGATCCGCTCGGCGGCCGTGCGGAGCCACTGGGCCGTGGTCTGGTCGCTCATACCAGCGCTCCGAGGTCGCCCTTGACGATCGAGGAGAGCGCCCAGGCGCCCAGTTCGTTGGCCCCGGGGACGACCAGGTCACCGATGATCGCGAAGATTCCGGTGCCGATGGCGAGGAGGACGCCGACGAACAGGCCCTTCTTGAACTTGCCCTTGGTGGGCTTGGGGAACTTCTTGCGGAGCAGGAACAGGGTGATGACCAGGGCGGTGACGACGAGGGCGCCGCCGTGGTCGAGGCGCGGGGCGGAGGCGTTGCTGACGGTCTGTGGGTCGACGCCGGTGGCCCACGACATGACCGTGCCGCCGATGCCGTTGCCGCCCCAGCGCAGGACGCCGGAGGCGTAGCCGAGGAGTCCGGCCGGGCAGGCGACCATCAGGGTGCCGAAGGCGACGCCGAACCAGGTCGGGATCAGCTCCTGCGGGTCCTTGGCCTTTCCACCGCCGTCGTCGTCCTTGCTCTTGCCCTTGCCGCCGCGCCACCAGGTGACGTGTTCGACGGTCAGGAGGCCGATGCCGAGGGCGAGTCCGGCGCTGGTGAGGGTGTAGCTGGTCATGTCGCCTACGCCGGCCGCCAGCTGGACGGTGGTGGTGTTCATGTGGGTACTCCGGTGATCCAGTAGACGATCGTGGTGAGGGGGAGGGCGAGGCCGGTGGCGAGGGTGGTGGACCACAGCAGCGTCCGGGCTGAGAACGCCCGGATTTTCGGCGGCCACAGGTCCTCGTGCGCGGCTGCGGCGGCGATCCGGTACACGTTGTCCGCCATGGCCGTGATGCCGAGGGGGATCGCGGCGAGGACCCAGGCGCCGGTGAGGCCGGCGTTGTCGCGGACGGCGGCCAGGGCGTCGGACCACCAGCCGGTGAGCGGGAGGCCGGCGATGATGCATGCGGTCTGGTAGCCGGGGCGCCAGCGGATCCACCAGGGCGGCCCGGGCTCCGGCTCCGGCACTGCCGGGAGCCAGGCTGAGGGGTCGATGTGGATGTGGATGTCCATCGGCGGGATGACCGCGGGCGGCGCGGGCGGGGCCGGGCGGCGCCACCACCAGTCGTCAGGGACCGCGGGCGCTGGAGGTGCCGGCGGGCGGGGCGGTGGAGGCGGGGCCGGTGCGGGCTGGGTGCGCGGCGCCGGGGCCTGGCCGGGCATCGGCTCGCCGGGGCGGAGGATCCGGCTGGGGACGAGTACGGGGGCGCGTTCCGGCTCCGGTGCGGGCGCGGGCTGGTCGGTGACGGCCCACCAGTCCTCGGCCACCGGGTCCGGTTCGTGGTCCGGGCGCGGGGGGATGGTCGGCTGGGGGTCGGCGTCGGGGCCGACGCCGTGCTGACGGAGGAAGTGCGCGATCCGACGCTCGTCCGGCCCCTGCTGCTCGGCGGTCATGACGCCATCTCCGTCTCGACGCGGCGGCGTGTCCGGGCGACGGTGTCCGCCGAGGTGGTCTGTCCGTGGAGTCCGCGGACGTACGCGAGGACGGCGTCCGGGGCCGTGATGCCGGACGCGAGTGCTGTCCGGACGCTGTCCGCGACGGACTGTCCGCGTGGCGCGATGGAGCGGACGCGGGGCTGTGACCTGCTGTCCGTCGTGTCCGCGCTGTTCGTGTCCGGGCCGAGGACAGTACGGACGGTGTCCTCGTCGGTGGTGATCCCGGCGGCGGCGAGCTGCGCCACGATGTCCTCGGGGGCGGCGTCGGGCATGGAGGCGGACGCGGCGCGGACAGCGGCATGCACAGTACGGACATGGCGTCCGGACAGCGTGTCCGTGTCCGCCCCGGTGGTGTCCGGCCGGGTGTCCGCGGCGGGCAGCGGGGCGTAGACGGCGGCCTGTGCCTCGGCGCGGGCGAGCGTGCGGAGCTGTCCGGCGAGGGCGAGGCGGGCCGCGATCTCCGCCTCTTCGTGGAGCAGCCACTTCGCGGTCCGCTCGGGCAGCGGCCGGGCCTGATGCCGCATCACGACGGTCCACATCGCTTTCGCGACGCCGGAGACTGCGGCTGCGGCAAGGCCGACGTAGAGGTCCTCCTTGACCCAGCCGTGGGTGGCGACGGCCGCCATGTCGACGGCCAGCGCCCAGTTCCCCGCGGTGCGGGGACCGGCGGCGCGCGCGGCGTCGTAGCGGGCGAGCCATTCCAGGGCCATGCAGGTCACCCAGGCGAGGGCGAATGCGCTGGCGGCCAGGTAGGCGATCGGGGCGACGACGGCGCGGGCGAGGAGGTCACCGATGCTGGCGATCGACCAGACGACGGCGACGGCGACCAGGAGGGCGGCGGCGATGGTGACCGCGGTGGTGACGGTGTGGTCCCAGTCGCGAGGCGGGACGGGGACCAGGGCGTCGTAGTCCTCCTCGATCATTCGGGTCTTGCCGTTCACGGTGTGCGGGACGGTGCGCTGGCTGGTCTTGGTGCGGTAGCGGATGCCGGGCAGGCGCTGCCCGGCGGTCCGGACAGACGGTCCGGACACGGCGTCCGGGTGCCCGGCGGACTGTCCGGACATGATGTCCTTGCTGGTCAACGCGTCCCCTCCTCGTGGGTGATGCGGTGGCCGCGCTCGGCGCGGACAGCGTCCAGATAGCGCTGCGCCTCGGCGGCGTCGAGGGTCAGGCGCCGGCCGAAGGCGAGGGCGATCAGGTCGGCGGGGTGCGGCTGTCCGGTTTCGCGGGTGGCGCTGCGGACGAGGTGCGCGGCGGCAACCATGAGGCGGCGGTGCCGGAGGCGGGCGCGGTAGCGGGCGAGCATGTGGGGCTCCGGGTGGGTCGGTGTCGGTCCGGTCCGGCTGGACGGCTCCCTGCGACCCCGCCCGTACGCCGCAGTTGGCGGACGGGCGGGGGAGGCAGCGGTCAGACCGGACTCAGCCGAGGCCGGGGACGCGGTTGGAGTTCGCGCGGCGGCCGGCCTTGGTGTCGGCGTAGTCGCGGGCGTCCTGAGCGCGCTGGGCCTGGCGCTCACGGCCGAGCTGAACCGTGCCGGTCAGGAGCTGGCGCGCGGGAGCGGCGGATGTCTGGCTCATTGAGCACCTGCCGCGTTACTACCGGCCGCGCGGGCGTCCGCGTCGGCCTGCGCGGCGCGGCGGCGCTCTGCCTCGGCTCGCATGGCGGCCTGCGCGGCGGCGTGACGGCGGGCGGCCTCGGTGATGGTGATGCCCTTGGGCTTGGCCATCAGACGGTCACCGCCCCAAGGTGCGTGCGCAGGGCCTGCGCGTAGTCGGCGCGCGTCCCGGTGAGCGGCAGGTCGACGATGGCGGCGAGGACGGTAGTGATGTCCCGGCCGACGACCGCGTTGCTGTAGGTGCCGTGCCAGTCCCAGACGCTCAGCTGGACCTCGGTGCGCAGCGGGCCCCGGGTGATCCGGGTGTGCGGGTTCAGGGCGTCGAGGCGGTTGGCGACGGCGCGCAGGATTACGGAGACGGCCGCGGAGTCGAGAGCTTCCAGCGGGCGGGTGGCCGCGGTACGCACGAGAGTGCGGAGGTCGGCCTCGCAGCGGCACGGGGCCAGGCGACAGACGTCGCACCGCTCGTGGACGGTGGCCGATGTGGCCGGGGTGGGGGCTGCCAGTACAGAGGAAGCGCGGATACGATCCATGGCGGACCTGCTCCTTCGTCACGGTTGTGGGTGGGTCCGGCCCCGGCCATACGGAGTGGCGACTCCGGCCGGGGCCGTTTTGCATCAGCAGCGCGGGCTACCTTCCGCCACTGTAGGGGAACCCCCTACACTCTGGCTAGTGGCCCGCCCAGATGAAGGGCTCGGGTGTGAGCGAGGAGGCGCAGCGGGTGTTCGAGGCCATGGAGGCGCTGGAGCGAATCCCGGACCCAGTAGAGCGGGCCCGCGCCCTGGGGGCCGTGCTGAAGGGGCTCCCGGGTCAGAACAAGCGCATGAAGGAAGCGCGGCAGGCCGCGGTGAAGGAGCTGCTTGCGCGCGACGGTGCGTCGCTCCGGTCAGTCGCCGCCGAGCTGGGGGTCAACTTCAGCACGGTGCAGGACATCGCAAAGGGCTACTCAGGGTCGGGTAGGAGTCGCCCGAAGAAGCCGGTGGACGAGTAGCCAGGGAGGGTCATCGTCCCGTGCGAAACAGCATCGAGAGCAAGACGAGCACGACGAATCCGGCACCCAGCAGGATGGCTGCCTGGCGGAAGTAGTCCGTCTTCTGGATCTGCTGCCAGTGCTGTGGCTGCTCGGAGCGCTGGGATGTCGAGTTCGCCAGGTCGGCGACGACGGAACTGATCACGCTGCGGATCAGGCCGGGGTGCTCGGTGATGGAGTCCTCGGGGATGAGGCCGTGATGGGCGATGGCTCTATGCCTGTCGCGGTCGTGCGCCGCGTCGGGCTCGGTGGAGTGGGGGTGACTGGCGAGTCGGCAGTTGTCGCAGCGGTAGATGAAGGGCACGGCTGGACGGTATCGGCCGGTGTGGGGTGTGTGTGGGGGGAATGTCGACATCCGCCTAGACTCGAACGCGTGACCGATTCCCCGCGCCTCGTGGCGCTCCGATTCCTGGAGCGTGTCCAGCTCCAGGACCTGGAGCGCACCCGGCGGTGGATCGCGCAGGAAGAGGGCCGGGCGGCGGAGGAGGCCGCGCGACGGCCGCCCCCGCCACCTCCGGCCTGGGTGGTCCAGCGCGGCATCGACGGCGCCCGCTCCCCGATCGCGATCCATGTCGGGGACTGCGCGATGCGCGGCCGGCATGTGCAGCCGCTCACCCGGGACCAGGCCGTCACTGGCCTCGTGGAGCACGGCGTCCGGCCGTGCCCCCTGTGCCGGCCGGACACGGCTCTCGGCGTCCATGCCTGACCAGGAGCGGCACGTAACGGATGTGCGACGACGCTGGTGGCCGCGCGTCGTCCGGCCATACGGTGAGCGGCACATTCCAGACCAGGGGGGTCATCGTGTCGAATGGGTATCCACCGCCACAGCAGCCGCAACAGCCGTGGGGGCAGCCACCACAGCCGGGTGCGTGGCAGCAGCCGGGACCGTGGGGCCCGCCGCCCCCACCGAAGAAGAAGACGAGCGCCGCCCTGATCGTCACCCTGTCGGTGGTGGGCGGGCTTGTGCTGCTGCTCATCGTCGGGGCGGTCGCGTCCAGCGGCGGTGGTGACGAGGCGCCGGCGGCGAAGAAGCCGGACGCGGTTGCCGAGAAGTCAAAAGGCGAGGAGCCTGCGGCGGATCCGGCGCCAGTGGAGGAGAAGAAGCCGGCGGAGGGGGAGCCGGAGGCGGACGTGAAGATCACCGAGTGCTCGGTGGATGAGTTCACGAAGTGGCCGGCGGCCGATATCGAGATTGTCAACTCGACCGGGGAGAAGGCGAACTACATCGTCTCCATCGAGTTCGTAGACGGCGACGGCACGCGCCTGGCGTCCGCGCTGGCGGCCACGAACGACGTCGCGGCCGGGCAGAAGACGAAGGAAAAGGCTCAGTCGTTGGACAAGGTGGAGGAGAAGGTGACCTGCAAGGTGTCGAAGGTGAGCCGGTACCCGTCGCTGTAGCCGTCTGGGCGTGACGACGCCCGTCGCCCTGGGGTGGGGTGA
Organism: Streptomyces hebeiensis; assembly: GCF_052983195.1. Taxonomy (NCBI): domain Bacteria; kingdom Bacillati; phylum Actinomycetota; class Actinomycetes; order Kitasatosporales; family Streptomycetaceae; genus Streptomyces; species Streptomyces hebeiensis. The sequence goes on along the minus strand of NZ_CM129812.1, from coordinate 2,666,909 downwards.
CGGGCGTCTGTGCTGCGTCGTCAGCCGTTGAGGGCTGTGAGGATGCGGCGCGCGTGCTCGTACGGGAGGTCGTGGCACGCCTGCTGCACCCGCTCGATGGTGGCCTCTGCCTGATCACGGGCGGCTACGGCCTCGCACGTTCGGTCGGAGTGGTCCGCGAGTTCCGCTGTCTCGGCGTCCGATTCGGCCAGTAGCTGCTCCAGCTCGCGCACTCGGGCCTCCAGGGCGGACTCGGCGTCGTGAAGCCGGTCCAGTTCGGCCTCGGCGCGGTCGGCTCGACGCCGCGCCTTCTCTGCGCGCCGGTACCAGAGGCTGCCCGCCCATTCGGCGGCGTCCAGCTTGTCGTACAAGTCGGCCAGCTGTTCTTCGGTGATCGTGTCGACCGTGTGGCGCGGCCGCGTATCGGTGGGTGTCTTCGAGGGGCCGTCGGTGGTGGTGACGGCCGTGTCAGCGGGGTCAGGCACGGTCGGTCTCCTCCGTAGTGGTGGTCGTGCCCTCCCCAGCCTGGCGGCACTCGGGCCGGTTGAGGTGGTATCGGCGCTGGTCCCAGATGCTCTCTCCGGGCTGACGGAGGGGGCCTATCCACGTGTAGCCGGTTCCGGTGATGGGATCGCCGCAGTGAGCGCAGCGCCAGTAGGCGGGCGCTTCGAAGAGCGCTTCCAGGTGAGCGATCTCTTCTTCAGGGGACATCGTGCTGCTCCCCGGTGATGTTGGTGCGGCGGGCGTAGTGCTCGGCGGCGGTCAGGGTGGCGGTATGGCGGCCGGCGCGGATTGCGGAGATGGGGGACACGTTGCCGAGTAGCGGGTTGAGGCCGACCAGCCACGCGCGGGCGGTGTTTTGGTCCGTGGCGGTGGCGATGGTCTGGAACGCGTTGCGGGTGGTGGTCTGCTGTTCGGGTGTGACGAGGCGTCCGGCGATGTGCCAGCCGAGGGCCTGGGTGAGGGAGGCACGGAGGTCGGGCATCAGTTCTCCTTGATGCGTTTGTCGCAGGTGAATGGGTTGCGGCATTGCGGTTTCCCGTCCCACCAGGTGGGTTCGCCTTGGACGGGCCTGCCGCACCATTGGCAGGTCGGCGGGGTGTCGGGCGTCGTCACTGCTGATCCTCGGGGCCGGGGTCAACGCGGTCGGCCCACGCGGTGAGCTGGCCGGCCAGGAAGCGGGCCTGTGCGGGGTCGATGAGGGCGCACGGATCGCCGCCGAACACGTCCACGGGTACGTGCAGGGAGATCCGCAGCCACGGCCAGGGGGTACCGTCCGCGGGCTGGTCGTCGCGGCCGTCGGCCGTGATGTGGGAGGGGATGACGGCGAGTCCGATACTGCCGTCGCGGGGATCGTCGTGGCCGGGGGTGAGGTGGCTGCCCTTGTACGTCCAGAGCTTTCCGAGGTGTTCGGGGTCGCCGTGGTCGCCGATGCCTTCGATGCTGGCGTAGATGCTCACGATGCCTCCTGTGCTGCCGGAGTGCCGTCGGGGTCGACGTCGGGGTGGGTGAACCGGACGGGCAGGCCGATCGACCGCGCGTATCGGATCTCGGCCGTGGTGGAGGTGCCGATGTAGTCCCCGACGACGAGGACCTCGCTGGCCAACCGGATCTTCGCCCGGTGCAGTTCGTCGAGCCGTACCTTGAGTGCTTCGGCTTCGACCGGGTCGGCCCACAGTGGGTGCTCGGTCTTCATGTTGACGCCGGGGCGGACGACGATCCGGCCGGCCGCGGTCTCTTCCAGGTCGGCTTCGGCCATCTCCGTCATGAAGCGGGTGCTGCCGCAGATGCAGACGATCGTCGGGATGTTCAGCCGTTCCTTCGCGGTGGTGAGCATGTCTTCCGGGGTGAGCAGGTTCGGGTACGACACGGGGTTCTCCAGGTTGGGTTGGTGGCTGGCGGCAGTTGACCGCCAGCCACAGAACGGGACGGTCAGGCGCGGCGGCGGCAGACGCGGCGCGGCCCGGGGTGGGCGCGTCCGCAGCGGCAGACGGGCCTCCGGAGGCGGGCTCGGTCGGATCGGTGGTGGTGCCGGAAGCGGTGCAGAATCGCGCTCAGCATGCGGGGGCTCCTCATGGTGGGGCCGGGATCACCCGGCGGCGGTGCAGTCGGGGTGGTGGGTGTAGCGGCCAGCCGTCCACCAGCCGGGGCAGCACGCGCCCCGAATTGCGGACCGCAGCAAAGCCAGCTCGTCAAGGAGCGTGGCGGCCGGCACGCACGGCGGCCGGGCCCGGCGTTCGGTGAGCGCGGCCTCCACGCGGCGGGCGCGCCGCTGGTCGGAGAGCAGGAGCCCGGCCAGTACCGCCGCTGCGCCGATGAGCAGCAGCGGTATGGCGGCGGCGAGCAGACGGGCCACGGCGACGGTCACGTCTCCTTGGTCCGCACGGTGTCGACGATCACGCGGGTGGTGCGCCGAGCGATCCTGAACTCGACGTCCGGGTGAATCCCCCGGCGCGCGGCCAGCCGTTCGACAACGAATCCCGGATCGGTGGACGTGCTGCTGCACTGCTTCCAGGTGCCGTCGGGCTGGGTGGCGCGCTGGACGAAGTACTCGACGGTCTGACGCCGGTCCTCCAGCTCGGCGTTCACCGTCGGGTACAGGTCCGCGAAGGCGAAGCACGCGTCGATGACCAGGGCCATCGTCTGTGAGTCCTTTGGTGCGCCCTCACTGCGGTCCCGCATGAGGCCCTGGACGTAGCCCATGACGGCGGCGTCGTGGATGAGTCCGCGTTCGTAGTCGGTGAGGCTGTCGAGGAAGGCGGTGACGCGGTCGGCGCGCTGCTGCTCGCGGGCGACGAGGTAGGCGGTCAACTGGTCGGGGAGTTCGGCGGCCATGGTCACGCCTCCGTCTCGGGCGCGGCCCGGACAGCAGACGCGGCGGGCTCGGCCCGGGAGCCGTCGCCGCCCTGCTGCGGGTAGCAGACGGTGTAGCCGCCGGGGACGTGGACCCAACGCGGCGTATACGTACCGAACCCGGGGTCGCCCCGGTCCTCGATCTCCAGCCCACAGTGCGCGCACCGAGTCCCGCGCGCCTCGGCGGCCATGGGGCTCGGCCCGTCGGCGGGCACCGGATCGGTGGGGCAGCCGCAGCCCCAGTTGTGCGTCTCAGGAATCGGGCAGTGCACGTCGTGCTCGATCCCGGCCTCGCAGGCGGCACAGCCGGCCAGGGCGCGAAGCTGAGCGGATGCGTCGCGGCACGGCCGGAACTTGTCCGACTCCAGCACGCCGTCCGCCTTCGCCTGCCGGGTCGCGGCGTCGATCTGGTCGGCCCCCCACAGCAGCACGGCGGCCCGGTCAACGGTTGCCTCGGCTTCGGGCTGCTGCGCCTCGGCGGCCATGCGGCGCAGCTGGTCGGCCGCCCACAGGACTCCCGCGCCGCGCTCGGTGGTCCGGTTCGCCAACGACCACAGCCGGTCGGCGGCCTCGCGGAGGATCGCGGCCCGGTCGGCACCGGGCTCGGTCTGCCCGCCGCCGGTACGGATCGTGGCCGCCGCCACAGCGGCGATGGTGCGCGGGTCGTCCTCGACGCATGCGCCGCTGTCGCTACGCCCGCACTGCTCCCACACGGCGGCGGCGATGGCCTCCAGCTGAGGGTGCCCGTCGATCCAGCCGGCGGGCGCCTCGGCGATGCGGTCGCGGAGGGCGGCACGGTCGGCAAGCGCTCCGGCGGCAGGCTCTGGGGTGTGCAGCATCCACGCCAGCGTCTGCGGGCTGATCGACTCCCCGGACACGTCGCCCTGCATGGACAGCCAGCACCAGGTGTCGGTGCTCATCGTGAAGTCGCCGCCCTTCCAGCCCTGGAATGTGGCGTCCACAGCGGACCGGGCCGCGGCGAGCATGGCGCCCACCGTCGTGTCGTCAACGGGCTCGAAGGCGAGGTCCATGTAGTCGCCGCGGTAGGAGTGCGGGTTGCCGAAGCCGTGCGCGACGGGCTGGTCGGGGCTGGCGGCTTCCAGGGTGGTGATCAAGTCACCGAGGTTCATGGTCTTCTCCAGGGTGGTGTGGAAGGGTCGGGGTGGGCCGCCCGCCGCTGATAGGTGCAGCAGCGGGCGGCCGTCGAACAGGTGGTCATCCGGCGTCGGCGAGGCTGAGGAGGTCGAGCTGGTTGCCGAGCCGGCGGTTCGCCCACAACACCTCGGTGCGGTTCTTCGCCGCGGTGGCATTGCCGGTCATGGTCCGCCGGGTGTAGCGGTGCCAGCCGTCGTACAGCTCGGCGTACAGCGGGCTGTCGTAGCCAGACAGGACCACTGCGGCGGCGCAGTCGGCGAGCGCGGCCGCCAGCTCCCGGTGCTCGGCCTCGGTCTTCATCTCGCAGCGGTAGTTGTTGCCCCAGCCGCGGGCCGTGCCGAGGTACGGCGGGTCCACGTACAGCAGCACGTCCGGCTGAGCCCCGTACTTCCCGATCAGCGTCAACGCGGGCAGGTACTCCAGCGAGACCCGATGCAGACGCTCTGCCGCGGTGGCGAGACGACTGACGTAGGCCTCGAGGTAGCCGGGCATCGATGTGACCGAACCGGCCGGATCGATGTAGTGCCGCCAGCCGGTGTTGCGGAGAGTCCCGGAACGCCCCTGAGCAAGGCGGCACCAGATTCGGCGCGCCAGCTCAAGTTCGTCGTCCGTCGGTTCCCAGGTTGCGGTGAGCTCGGCGCGGGAGTGCGGGGTGAGCGCGCATGCCCGAACGAGTTCGGTGGGACGGTCGCGGAGGACGCGCCAGAACGTCATCAGGTCGCCGTCGAGGTCGTTGACTGTCTCCATCCGGGATGGGCCCTTGGCGAGGAGGACTGACAGACCGCCGGCGAACGGCTCGACGTAGTGCCCGTGGTCGGGCAGCAGGTTGACGATCCAGTCGGCGACGCGCTGCTTGGATCCGAAGTATGGGACGGGGGACTTCACGATGTTCCTCTCCTGGTGGTGGGTACGGTGGGTGGGCGCCCGCCCCGGGTCGAACGGGGCGGGCGCGTGGCGTGTCACGGGGCGGTGGCGCAGCCGGGGCAGTCGTCCACGTGCTCCGGGGTGTCGCTGCCGTCGGCGACGACGTGCGTCTCCTCGGCAGGCGGCCCGGCGAGGTCCTCGCGGAGCACGGCGGCGCGCTCCGGGTCCAGCTCCAGCCAGTACGGCTCACCGGCCGGCCCGGACATCATGACGGTGACACTGTCGTCGTCGCCCCACAGGACGTCGTTCAGGCCCCAGCGCAGCAAGGTGGGGTTGTCGGCGGCCGCCAGGTCGGGCTCGGCGCCTAGGAACTCGGCCAGGGCGCGACCGCCGTCGCCGGACGCGGCGTCCTTCTCCTTGAGCTGCCCGAGCAGGAACTTCTTCTGGTGCTGGAGCCGACGGACCTCCACGAGCAACGCGGGCACGTCCGCCCCGGCGAGCTGGTCGGCCTCGGCGGGCAGGGTCACGAACTCGTAGAGGTGGGCGGCTCGGGTGCCGATCTCGGCGAGCTGCTGATCGGTAAGCGGCGTGTCGGTCATGTCTCCTCTTCCGTGGTGCGGTTGGTGACTCTGTGCGGCCCGTAGGCGGCCCGCCAGGGGCCTGGGGCGGGATTCCTCGTTCGTTGACTCCGGAGGCGCACAGGGCGGCTTGCGGGGCTCGCGTGGGGGTGTTGGGGTGGTTCGGTGTGTGTGGCCCATCGCAATTCGTTAGTTTGGCTAACGATCTGCGTAGGGGGTGCGCACTCGAGCACCGGCCCTACGCGGCGGCGTTGATGCGCCGGCTGGCCCGGTAGTCGTCGTAGGCGTCGAGGCAGTCGATGTCGATGTGCTCTCCGCGGCGGACGTGGCGTTCGTAGGCGTATCGGGTGCCGCAGGGAGCGAGGGGCTTGCCGCCGGTGCGGATCTTGGGCGCGGCGTTCTCCTGCTGCGGAGTCTCGGCCTGGCGGGTGCGGACGCGGTCCCGCTGGTGGCGTTCCTCGGGGGTGAGGCCGCCCCACATGCCGTGTCGGAAGGGTGTGGGGAGGCCGTTCTCGGCGGTCATGGCTTGGGTGAGGCAGCGGTCTCGGACGGGGCAGGGGGCGCAGAGGGGGCGGGCGTTGTGGTATCCGCCGGAGTCGGGAAAGAAGAGGTTCGGGTGATCGCGGCAGGCGGCTTGGTTGTGCCAGTCGTAGCGGCCGGGCTGCGTGTTGGGCGCGCGGGTGGTCATGCGTGGCTCCGGGCGGATGTTCAGGCGGCGTTGGTCGCGTCGGTGATGTGGAGTCCCCAGCCGCTGGCGAGGAGGTATGCGGCGACGTGGGCCGCGGCGCCGTCGGGCGTCTGCTGTTCGGCGGGGATCTGGTCGCGGTAGTCGTCGAGGGCGGCGGCGATGGTGGTGATGGCGGCCTGCGGCATGTGGCTCATGCGGCGTTCCGGGCGTTCGCGGCGGCGGTGGCGGCGTCGACGCGGGAGGGGTGCGCGGTGCGGCGTGTGCGGGTGCGTACGGGGCCGCCCTTGGGGTTGGTGCGGGTGTCGCGGCAGGGCTGGCCTTCGGGGGCGCGGCACCAGGCGCATGCGACGTCGAGGGGGTCCGGTCGTCCCTCGCGGGCGGCGAGTTCGCGTTCGGCGCGCACGGGCCGGTAGGCGGTGAGCGAGTCGCGGACGTGGTCCGGGACGTACCGGCCGATCCGGTCGAGGCGTGCCTGAACATCGGCGGCGGCCGGGCCCGCGGTGAGTTCGCGAAGTTCGACGGGCTCGGCGTGGCCGGTGGCGACCGCGTGGCGCTCGGCGCGGAGCGCCTGCTGATAACCGGGGATGTCGTCCGGGTCCACGTGGGGGTGCGCGGTGGGCTCGAACGTGCCGGTGTGGCGGTCCATGCGGTCGCGCACGGTGGCCTGCCAGCGGGTGGCGATGTCGGCGGGGAGGATCGGCCAGTTCGACTTGGCGTAGTGCTGCTGCGCGGCCGTGACGGCGAAGTCGTACGGCACCGCGGCGAGGATGCCGGCCCACATGTGGATCTGTGCGCGGCGTTCGATGGCGTCGTCGCGGCGGACTCGGGGGTCTGCGAGGGCGATCTCGGCGAGGAGCTGGGGCACTTCGGACGGGTTCATGACTGGCCTCCTTCTGTGGCGCGGAGTTCGGCGGCGATGGCCTGCATGTCGGCGAGGTAGCTCTGGGCGGGGGACGGGGGGCCTGCGATGGCGCGGGGGCCGGTGTAGGTGGGGGCGTTTTGGAGGCCGGTCCAGCCGCGGAGGAAGTAGCGGGCGCTGTAGGGCGGGGTGCGGGCGGCTTGCCAGACGCGGGCGGCGTGTTCGACGAGGGCGGGGATGCCGGCGCGGCGGATGGCGTCGCGGACGTCGATCCACTCGGTGGTCTGGAGGGGCCAGGAGACGGTCATGCCGTGGGCCTTCATGGCCTCGATGAGGGGTTGGATTTCCTTCATCCCCGATGCCGGGACCACGTCGCTTCCGGTCGTTTTTGTGGAGGGGGGAGGGGGAGGTGGTTCCTCCGTAGGAGGAACCTGGGACGGGGATGGGGACGGGGCGCCGTTACTAACGCCGTTACGGATCTCGTTGACCTGCGGTGACTGTGGGTTTGTCTGGTCGCTTCGAGTCGCGTTCGTGTCGCCGTCGTGCTCGTTTCGTGTCGCCGTCGTGTTGCCGGGCTCGTTTTCGGGCCGATCCGTAACGCCGTTACGGGTGCCGTTACGTTCAGCGTTACGGGCGGCTTCGCGTTCGGCCTTCTTACGGTCGCGGAACGCCTTCTGCCGAGCCGCGTTCGCCGAGCGGTCCGCCTGCACCCGTGCCCGGTCCGGGTTGTACTCCAGGTAGTCGTGGATCTCCCACCCGTCTTTGGCCCGGTCCCACAGTCCGGCGGTCTCCAGCTCGGCGGCGGCGGACTTCGGGCCGCGGACGCGGGACACGAGGGGGAGTTCGCGGTCGAGGATGCGGCCTTCCGTGAGGTTCTCGGAGGACCAGCAGAGGGCGGAGATGTACAGCCGAAAGGCGCGATCGGACAGCAGCGCGACCTTTCGGTGCGAGGGGAATCTGTCGTCCAAGCGGACCCAGGGCATGTGCGCTTCCTTCGGAGGTGCGGGTGCTGCGGTGTCTCGTCCGGGGCGGGGCTCGGGGCCGGCCGCCCCGGACGGTGGAGCGGGGTCGTAGTTCCTATTAGCGACCTGGCACCGACAAGTTGAATCTTGAAATTGGTTTCACGATCTTGAGTCGGCGAGGTGTGTGCCCGTTTCCGCAGTTCAGCCGCGTGATGCTTGGCCTTAGCGGATCGATCCGCGATGTTTCACGCGAGCCGCAGGGCGTCACAGGTGTCCGTTCTGGTAGGCCGCGGCTGCCTCGGCGGCCTGGATGGCGAGCGCGGTCTCGGCGCAGACCTTGTGTGCCGGGGACCGCTTCGAGTCGCGGAGCGGCGTGTCCTTCCCGCAGTAGCGGCAGGGCAGTTCGCGGCCGGACCAGTGGATGGAGCCGTCCGTCCAGTCGAGGAGGGCCCCGGGTACGTAGTCCTCCGGCGGGGCGCGGCGGCGAATGCGGGAGGTCACGAGAGCACCGCGGCCACTCGACGGCCGAGCCACTGCGCGACGTTGCAGGACACCGCGTTCCCGGCCTGCATGGTCTGCTCGCCCTTGGTGCCGAGGACGATGTAGTCGTCCGGGAAGCGCTGCGCGAGGAGCTGCTCGCGCGGCTGGATCATCCGGTAGTGGCAGTCCTCCAGCGCGGGCGCCGGTGAGGCGATCGCCGCCGAGTCGACGGTGCCCAGAGTGTGCAGCGGCTCGCCGGTCGTCTTCGTCGCCGCGTTGCGGTACGGGACGACCAGCCAGTGGTGTCGCCCCTGCCCGGTGACCGTGTCCATCGGGGCCGCGACGGGGCGGGCGCTGGAGTGGCGGCGCAGGGTGACGATGAACGAGTCGTCGGCTGGCGGCGGCGTCACCAGAGCTTCGAAGCCCTTCGGGTTCGCCATGCGAGTGCGCATCGGCTCAGCCGTCGTCGTGCACGTCGTGTTCCAGGTGCCGCCCGACGGGACGAGGACCGCGTCCCCGATCTTCGCGGTGCGCGCCGGGAGCGGCCCGGAGTCGGCGGGGAAGGCCCGGCCGTCGTGCCCTCCGTGGTTGACGGTGAGGACCATGCGGCGGTCGCCGAGCAGATCGAGGCCCTTGCGGATGCGGGTGACGGTGTTCGCCGCGAGCGGGCGCAGGCCGTGCGTCTCGCGGTCGCCGATGCGCACTCCGAGGTTCGACCAGTCGATGATCGAGGCGGCCGGGCGGACGTATGGCTCGACGATCGCGTGGCGGCATCGCGGCCCGTTGGGGCAGCGATACACGTACTGCTGCCCGTACTTGCCGAGGCGCTGGCCGTCCTTCTTCCAGGACTGGAAGGCGGTGACGGTCTCCTCGCACACCGGGCACCAGGCCCGCGGGCGGGGCTGCACGTCGGGCAGCGGGATGCCCACACGGGTACAGACGATGTAGATCCGGTCCCGCCACTGCGGGGCGGGGTCGTTGCCGTCCTCGTCTCCGGCGTGCGCGGAGGACAGGGACACGAACTGGATGTTGTAGCCGAGGGTGCGCATCCCGGCGAGCCAGATGTCAAACAGCTCCCAGCTGGCGGCCTCCATGACGTTCTCGACCAGGACCGCCTTGTACCGGTGGACCTCGGTAGCGCGGATGACGTCCCAGAACGTGGCTCGGGTGCGGTCGAAGGCGCCTGCGCTGATCGGCCCGAACTCCTCCAGGGCGACCTGTCCGGGCCCGGCGGTGGTCCGTCGGCGGCGTCCGCCTGCGGGGCTTAGCTCGGTGCAGATCGGGGATGCCCAGAGGACATCGGTCTTGGGCAGGCGCCGCATGTCGTAGTTGTTGACGTCGGCGCAGAGGTGGTCGGCGTTGCGGTGGTTCGCGGCGTGAGTCTCGATGGCGCGCTGCCAGTGGTTCGCGGCGAGCCGGAGTTCGAGGCCAGCGGCGACGAGTCCGGTGGAGGAGCCGCCAGCGCCGCAGAAGATGTCGGTGAAGGTGAGAGTCATCGTGCTACCGGTCGAGGCCGATGACGAGGGGCCGCGCCCCCGCCCCGGCCGGAGCCAGGACGGGAACCGCGACGGGCGGATCGATACGCAGAGTGGGGATCACTGGTCAGCCCCGGCGGCGCGTTCCTTGCCGATCCGCACGACCATCGCGCCGATCTGCTCTTCCTCACCGATCTCGTTCGTGACCAGCGTTCCGAGCTGACGCGTCGAGCCCAGCTCGTAGTGGATCTGCCGCAGCCGCCCGGCGCTGGTCTGCGGGTGGGTGATCTCGTCGAGGTACTGGACCGCCGGGCGGACCGGGGCCTCACCGCGCTCGATGTGCGAGGCGTCCGGGTCCTTGTCGTGCGTCGGGGTGAGGCCGCCGGTCAGCAGCAGCACGCGCAGCGCCACGGACTGTGCCTTCGCGGTGCCCTTGTCGGCGGAGTCGAGGGCCTCGCCTCGCGTCTTCAGCAGCGCGGGCAGGGTGTCGCCCTTGGGGCCCATGACCATCCACGAGACGGTGACGGTGCACTCGCGCATCTTGTTGCCCTTGGACGTGGTGGTGTCCCGGTGCTCCGCGTCGATGCCGACGGGGAAGATGTTGATGCCGTGCCGCAGCGTGACCGGTCCGAAGGTGTTGACGACGGTGTCGACGCCGCGGAAGTTGAAGCGGGTGCCGCCGCCGTTGTACTGCTCGCCCTTGGCGATGGCGCGGACGTCCTTGCGGACGCGGAGCCAGGCGATGTGGACGGGCACCATCTCGGGGTCGTCGTCGCCCGGCTCGTAGTCCGCCATCGGGTCCGGCGCCGAGGCGGCGTCCTGCGGGTAGACGGCGGCCGGCGGCGGGTCGAACGGTACGTCGGCGGTGTCGGTGCGGCCGGCCGCAGCCGCCGCCCGCTCGGTCAGCGTGCTCATGCGTTGTGCTCCTCACGGATGGCGCGGGGGATGTTCAGGCGGCGCGAGACGCGGTCCTCGACGCAGTCGGCGTAGGCGTCGGGCCAGCGCTCCGCGAGCCGGGCCGTGTCGACGTGGGTCCGGCTGGTCTCGTCGTAGCTGTAGAGCGGCCGGTCCAGGACGATCGCGGAGTCGGCGCCGCCGAGCGCGGCGAGCATCGTGGTGAGCGCGGCCTTCTTCCGGGCCTTGGCTTCGCGCTCGTCGTTGCCCGCGTCGAGGTAGTCGGCGAGGGCGTCCTGCGCGTCGCCGTCGCGGGTCAGGTCGACGGCGCCCGCGCGGTGCGGGTGGAGCTGCTCGTACAGATCGAGGAGGACGTCCGGGTCCGCGTCGGCGGGGAGGACGGGCGGGCGCCGGTCGAGGATCTGCTGCCAGGCTCGGGCTCCGGCGGCGCGCAGGTCTTCGATCAACTGCTGGTGGTCGGCCGTCCGTACGACGAACTGGCGGTAGTCGTTGCCGCCGATCAGGCAGCCGACGTGGATGTGGTCGTAGCCGCAGACGTCGGCCTGCCACAGGGTCTGTGCGAGGACGTCGTCCGGGACGCCTGTGCGCCACTGGCCTGCCTTGAACGCGGCGCGGCATTTGATCTCGACGGCGCAGCGTTCGCGGCCGTCGGCGAGGGGGCACTCCAGGACGCGCCGGTCGAGGGTGCACATCTGCCAGGGCCGCGAGATGTTCGCGACGAGGCCGACGCGGCGGACCACGCTGCGGTTGCGGCGGGCCCACTCGCGGGCCACGGTGTCCTCGAACGCGCGGCCCCAGAGGGCGGGTTCGCTGTCGTCGGACTCCAGCGGGAGCCCGCCGGTCTTGTCGTGCCAGACGCTGAGCGCGTTGCCGTGGCGGCTGATGCCGAGGATGGCGGCGATGTCGCTGGAGCCGAGGCCGGAGCGGCGGGCGGTGAGCCACTTCTCGCGGTCGGCGTCGGCGGGGAGGATGAGGCGGCCGGTGGGGGTGACCCGGCGGCCGGCGGCCGGGGCCGAAGCCCCGGCCAGCGCGGTCTTCTGCATCAGGCGTTGTCCTTCCGCCACTGGATCTTCATGAAGCGGCCGGGAGTGCCGTAGCCCTTGGTCTCGACCTGGACGGTGAGGTCGCGGGGGATGGCGTGGCCGTGGAGGTGGGCGTACGTCATCTGCGCGGTCCCGCCCGGCCTGTGTTCGGCGGGGTGGCTCTTGGGGAGCCAGCCGCCGATCTGCATGTACGTCTTGCCGTAGTAGTCCGGGGCGAGTTGGGTGAGGGTCCAGCGGGAGAGGGTGAGCGGGGGGAAGCCGACGAACTGGATCTCGCCGTCGGCCACGCCCGTCTCGGTCTCGCGGGGGCGGTCGTTCTTTCGGGTGAGGGTGTAGTAGCGGCCGTCTCCTGCGCCGTGCTGGGTGAGGTGCCCGCGCCGGTGCAGCTCGGCGAGGTCCCGGCGGGCGGTGCCGCGCTGCGTGGGCCCGCCGGTGGACCGGCGGACTTCCATCACGACGCCGGTGCTCCACTTGCCGAGGCGGGTGCGGATGGTGTCGAGGAGCTGCGCGAGGCGGGCTTCGAGGGCGGGGGGAGTGGCCGTCGGCGCCGTGCTGGCGCTGGCCTTCTCCTCCGGCCCGGCGGTGACGATGCTGCGGACCATGTCGCCCAGGAGGCGGTAGCCGCGCGCCTCCAGCGTCTCGGCGGCCTCGGCCAGCACCTCGTCGCGGTAGGCGTCCAGAGCGGTGCTGGCCTCCACCGTCGACCAGACCGTCATGCTGCCCGGGTTGGTGCGGATCATGGCTGCCAGGCGTTCACGGGCGTTCATGCGGCACCTGCCTCACGCTGCGTCGGGACCGCAACGACCTGCCCCGCAGCCAGCAGAGACCGTGCCAGAGCGGCCACCTGCGGCCCGTAGACCAACTGACTGCCGCCGCCGAGCGAATCGAGCAGCGCGTCCACCTGGGCGTCGCGTTCGTGGGTGGCGTGAGAGTCCGGGCCCTGGTGCCGGGCGGACCGGTCGAGCGCGGCGATCTCGCGCAGCTCCTCGGCGACGCCCTGCTCGTCCTCGTCGAAGTCGCGGGCGAGTGCGACGAGAAGGCTGGCGATGAAGTGGCTGGAGTCCATCTCGACCCCGGAGGGGGTGCGGCGGATGTGGATGCGGTGGGGCCCGTCAACGGGCGTGTGGTCAGCCACGGTGGCCTCCGAGGTGGCGGAGCAGCTGGTGCAGGCGGTCGATGGGGTGGTGGTCGTCCAGCACGACGACGAGGGCGGCGCAGCCGAGGCCCCAGGTGAGGCAGGCGGCGGCGATGATGAGGATCACGGTGTCCATCACTCCTCCGCGTCCGGGTCGTACGCGGAGGCGACCGTCAGCGGCGTCACGACGTAGCCGGTGGCCCGGATGGTGCTGCCGACGGCCGCCGGAGTGACGTGCAGCTCGTAGGTCGCCTCGTCGTCGGCGACGTCCTCGGTCCACCACGAGAGGTGGAGGATGCTCCCCTCCGGTTCCTCGCGGCGGACGTACGCCTCGCAGTGCTCGCGGGCGGCCTCGCGGGTGGTGTAGATGCCCATGTCGATCGAGTCGTGCGACGCCCGGTACACCACCAGCGGCGCGGGCTCCGGCACGACGGCCGGCGCCTCGGAGAACTTGGCGCACTCGCAGATCCGGATGGGGTCACCGAGGCTCATCGGCAGGTGAGCCCAGCACTTTGTGCCGCCGTGGTGGTGGTCCAGCCCGGTGTGCCCACAAGCACAGACCGCGTCCCGGCGAGGGAGGATCCGTGACACGTAGGGCTCGGCCTCAGCGTCCGGGCCGGGTGCGGTGTACGTGTACCCCGCCTGTCCGTCGAGGAGTTCGTGCAGCCACCGGTACTCGTGACTGGTCGCGAAGGCGCGCACCGCCGCCACCTGCGCCCGCAGCGCGGTCAGCTCGGCCGCCGACTCCGGCGACTGCAACAACCCCGCCGACTCCAACGCCACCGAGATCCCCGCAGCCGTCCGCCGACCCTGCTCCATCGCCGCGCGCACCACACCCGCAGCCGCCGACACACGCGAGGCACTCATGCCGCCACCTCCGACGCGTCCCCAGCCGCCTCCAGCACGCACACAACCGACTCAGCCGAACGCCCCGGCACGTCACCCCAGCAATCGACGTGGTTCTCAAGCCAGCGGGGGGCGTCGCTCCACGGGGGCTCGCCCTCCACCTCCAAGCGGCTGGCCAGCACCTTGATTGCGGCCTCGGACAGCGAGTTGTACCGCCTCGGGCTGCCAGTCGCCGCGCAGCGGATCGCGGCGACGATCGACATGGGACGCAGCTCGTGCGCGGTCTTCAGCCGCCGGTCGAACGGGTCCGGAAAGTAGTCACCCTGGTGGTGCCCATTCGCCGCGATGATCCGCGCCGCGATCCGGAACGTGCTCGCCACCGAGGTCGCCCTCGGCATCGGAACCGCCACCCGGACCGTCCGCCGGTGACCGGCGGGCAGATCCGTGGGGCGGATAGTCTGTGTACTCAAGTGATCCACTTCCTTCTTGTGTGGGTGGATTGCCGAGGGGCTGCCATGGACCAGGCCCGGTCCGGGCGGCCCCGCTTTGTGAGATCAGGCGCTGCGCCGCGTCGGCAGCGGCTTCAGATGCGCCAGCGGATGCGACGTGACCCCGGCAGGAGCCAGCTGGGCAATAGCCAAAGGCCCCGTCGTCGGCTCGTGGTGAAACATCTGGTCGATGCGCTCCAGGTCGGCATCGGAGAACGTCACGACGCGGCCCTTCTTCGAGTGCGGCAGGCGCTTGATGTGCCGCCGCAACCACGACTCCTCCACGCGGAGCTGCTCGGCAGCTTCCGGGTAGGTGTGGCGCTTCACGCGGCGGCCTCCGAGATGGCCGGCGCCTCGGGAGGCGCAGCCACGGTGCGCCCGATCGGGGCCCAGAGGACCAGTTCGTCGACTCCCAGCCGATTCGCGATTCCTACAGCGACTGCCCGACCGGCGGTCTTCTGCTCTCCTGTGCGGAGATGGCCGATCTTGCTGGGGTGGACGCCGACCTCTTCCGCCAGCTCCCTGATAGAGATCTTCGACCCGTCGCCGGTTCGCTCCATCAGCAGGACCAGCAGGTCGCGGCTTACCAGCAAGTAGGAGTCCTCATTACTACGCACATTCACCCCCATAGACAGAGTGTGCGTTTCCATGAACAAGCCCAACCGTACATGCCCGTAGACGTGTTGTCTATGGGCGTGAACATGAGCGTGGAATCGGCCATACCCCCGTGAGGCACTACCGCTCAATGGCCGTTACCGTAGACACTCTGTCGGGGCGCGTGAACAGGGCGAGCCTCTGATCAGGGGAAAGGCTCGGCACTCCTGATCAGTCACATAGACATCACGGTGAGCGATGGGGAGCGAGTGGACAGGATGGCGACCATGGCTGAGCAGCAGCGAACCGACTTCGGTGATCTCGTCCGAGACCGCCGCGCCGCTCTGGCGATCAGTCTGCGCGAGCTGGAGAAGCGATCTGTCGATCCCGTCACCGGCGAGCAGGCCAAGTTCGGATGGATCAACAAAGTGGAGAAGGGGTTGCCGATCGACGTCCCGACTCCGATCCAGATTCGCGCCCTCGCTGCCGGTCTCTCCCTCCCGCGGCGCACCGTTCAAGAGGCCGTCGCTGCGCAGTTCTTGGAGATGGAGCCCGAGTCCGTCTCCGAGGTATGGAGTGAAGATCGGCGGACCCGCCTCCTCGTGGCTCGTCTCGGAGAGATGTCCGAAGAGGAGCGGGCGCAGGTGGCAGAGCTGGCCGAGATGTCGGATGAGCAGCGGGCGCAGCTCATTGCGTTCGCGCAAACATTCAGTCGTTCGCGAGATGGTCAGTAGCAATGGCCACGAATGCTACTTTCTGTGACTCATAGGTTAAGTCTGGTCACACGGTGACTCGTGTGGCATCGTCGGTGATCCGCCTGGGGGGCGATGGAAGGCAATAGCCCCTCGATCGAACAAGTGATCGAGGGGGCGTTACCCACACAAGGGGGATCGATGGCATCACACGACGACGACGGCACGGCGAAGGCGCCGGCCACTGCGCGATTCGAGTTCGTCCCCTCCTTGCCAGGCGGCCGATCCGTGGCAGTGGCTGAACGCGATGGCGAGATGATCTGGCTTGTGGTCGTGGGCGAGATGACCCCTAAGTGCAGATCCGAGCTGAACGAGTACACCAGCTACATCACCAAGAAGAGGCTCTGGGAACAGAACTGGGGCGGCCCCGCCGGGGGACCGTCCCAGTTCAGTCACGCCTCCTAAGCGGTGGCCACGGCGCGCAGCCTCGTAACCGGGGCTGACGCGCCGAACGCCGCCTCGACAGCCGCTGTGATCTCGTCATCGAGCGCCCGGACCAGATGTCCGTAGCGGTCGACCGTCGTGGAGATGGACTCGTGTCCGAGCCGCATCTGGATTGCCGGGAGCGGCACGTTCGCCGCGATCAGCCACGCCACCTGCGTGTGCCGCAGGTCGTGGATCCGCGGCTTCTTCGGTAGCCCCTTCGC
This sequence comes from Streptomyces hebeiensis, assembly GCF_052983195.1. Lineage (NCBI taxonomy): Bacteria > Bacillati > Actinomycetota > Actinomycetes > Kitasatosporales > Streptomycetaceae > Streptomyces > Streptomyces hebeiensis. Next base: position 2,650,596 of record NZ_CM129812.1, on the reverse strand, counting down.
GACGGCCGCCGCGACCGCGGGTTTCCACTTCCGGTTGTAGTAATTCGCGTGCCGCCACTCGCCGCCCATGGCCGCGCGGAACACGAAGTCGGTCGGCGCCCGTCCTGCGACCAGCTCCCGGACCATGCTCACCTGCGTCGGAGACAGGGCCACCAGCCGCCGAGCCTTCTTGGTCTTCGGGGCCCCCAGATAGAACGCGCCGCCGGGGCTGCCCACCTCCGCCTTCTTCCACGCCCGCTGAATGGACGCGGTCGGCCGGTCGGAGTTGAGGTTGAGGTCGCGGACCTGAAGTGCGGTGGCCTCACCCCAGCGCATGCCGGTTCCGACGAGCCAGTCAGCGAGTGCCCGCGCGTCCGGATCGCGGATCTCTGCGGCGATTCGCTGGTACTCGTCCCGCTCCAGGAAGGTCATCTCCTCGTCGACGTGGTCGTCTGTGCGGGGGAGCCGGGTCTTCTTGCAGCAGTTCGTTGTGCGGAGTTGGGGCGTGGCGTCGAGAGCGGCCTGGACGATACAGAACAGCAACCCGTGCCGGTTCGCGATGCTCTTCGGGTCCGCCGGCCGTCTGAGCCACTTTGTGGGGGCGTCCGGGTCCCTTTCGCCCTTCTCCTCGGCGCGGACCCAGTCGGTGATGTCGTCCTGGGTGAGGTTGCCGATTGTGGCCGGCACCATCTGTCCCTGTGGAGTGACGTGCCGGAGGAGAGAGAGGTGGATGCGGATGTCCCGGTGGTAGTCCTCGCGGGTCCGTTTCTCGATGCCGGTCAGGCGGTCCACGTAGCGTGTGGCCCAGGCATCGAACGGGACGTCGCCGGGGACGGCCTCTTCCTCAACGAACCCTTTCCCGCGGACCCAGCCGTGGGGCCACTGGCCGCCGTGTGCCTCGACGAGGTTCTTGAACTGGGCGGCTGGGCCGGGGTCGCCGAAGTTCTCTGTCTGCCATTGCCCGTCCTGCCGCCACTTGACCTGATAGGTGACCGTGCCGTCCTTCTTGGGTCGTTCCACGATGCTTGCCATGAGGGGAAGATACGGCTGCCGGAGGGCGTTTGTGTTCCCGTCGTGTTCCCAAAATTTTGGGACGACGAAGGCCCGACCTGCTTTCCGCAGGTCGGGCCTTGATCACCAAGGGTGAGTAACGGGACTCGAACCCGCGACATCCTGGACCACAACCAGGTGCTCTACCAGCTGAGCTATACCCACCACGACCGGTCCTTCTTCCGACCGGCCGAGAAAAAGTGTACAGGGTCCGCGAGGGTGCTCGCTCCCTCGTTACCCGGGGCGGTGCGGGGGCCGGGCGGCCTCGGGGGACGCGGCGCGGGCGGGGCCGTTCCCGTACCCGCTCCGCGGCCGCACCGGGCTCATTCCGCGCGCAGGACGTGCTTCGCCGCGATCTGCCGGGCCGCGTCCGAGTCCGGGCCCGGCTGGGGGACGAAGACCGCCTCCCGGTAGTAGCGCAGCTCCGCGATGGACTCGCGGATGTCCGCCAGCGCGCGGTGGTTGCCGCTCTTCTCCGGGCTGTTGTAGTAGGCCCGCGGGTACCAGCGGCGAGCCAGCTCCTTGATCGAGGAGACGTCGACGATGCGGTAGTGGAGGTGCGCCTCCAGCTCCGGCATGTCCCGGAGCAGGAAGCCGCGGTCCGTACCGACCGTGTTGCCGCACAGCGGCGCCTTGCCGGGCTCTTTGACGTGCTCACGTACGTACGTCAGGAGCTGCTCCTCGGCGAGGGCCAGGGTGGTGCCGCCGGCCAGCTCGTCGAGGAGGCCCGAGGCGGTGTGCATCTGCCGCACCACCTCGGGCATCGTCGCCAGCGCCGCGTCCGGCGGGCGGATCACGATGTCCACGCCCTCGCCGAGCACGTTCAGCTCCGAGTCGGTGACCAGCGCGGCCACCTCGATGAGCGCGTCGTCCGTCAGCGAGAGCCCGGTCATCTCACAGTCGATCCACACCATTCGATCGTTCATACGGCTTACCCTACGGGGCGCTCCGTTGACCGGGCAGGCCAGGACGGCCGGGACCTGTTGCGTACATGTCGGTCCCCAGCTTGCCGTGGTCCGGCACCGTCGACGAGGCCGAGGCCCCGCCGGACGGGCTGGAGGCCGCCGCCGTCCGCCGGGAGTGCACGGACGCCTGGGCCGGTACGACCGACTCCATCACCCCCGGTGGCATCGGGTCGCCCTGCGGGCGCCGGGCCCGGTAGGCGGACCTGTACGCCGCGGGCGAGGACCCGAGCTGCCGGCGGAAGTGCCCGCGCAGCGCCACCGGTGAGCGGAAGCCGCAGCGGCCAGCGACCTCGTCCACCGAGTAGTCGGAGGTCTCCAGCAGCCGCTGTGCCTGGAGCACCCGCTGGGTGATCAGCCACTGGAGCGGCGCGCTCCCGGTGAGCGACCTGAACCGCCGGTCGAAGGTGCGACGGCTCATGTACGCGCGGGCCGCCAGCGTCTCCACGTCGAATTGCTCGTGCAGATGCTCCAGCGCCCAGGCCACGACCTCCGCGAGCGGGTCGGAGCCGATTTCCTCTGGTAAAGACCTGTCCAGATAGCGCTCCTGCCCGCCGCTGCGGCGCGGTGGTACGACCAGCCTGCGGGCGAGCGCGCCCGCGGCCTCCGCGCCGTGGTCCGTCCGGACTATGTGCAGGCACAGATCGATTCCGGCCGCTGTGCCGGCCGAGGTGAGCACATCGCCGTCGTCGACGAAGAGCTCCCTCGGATCCACGTGGACGGACGGATAACGCTTGGCCAGCGTCGGCGCGTACATCCAGTGGGTGGTGGCAGGCCGGCCGTCGAGCAGGCCGGCCGCGGCGAGCACGAACGCGCCGGTGCACAGCCCGACGATCCTCGCGCCCTCCTCATGCGCCCGGCGCAGAGCGTCCAGCGCCTCCGGTGGTGGTGGTGATGTGATCGACCGCCACGCCGGTACGACCACCGTGCCCGCCCTGCTGATCGCCTCCAGCCCGTACGGCGCGCTGAGTTCGAGCCCGCCGGTGGTACGCAGCGGTCCGTCCTCCCCGGCGCAGACGAGCAGGCGGTAGCGGGGAACGCCGGCGTCCTGGCGGTCGATTCCGAACACGGAGAGCGGGATGGAGCTCTCGAAGATGGGGCCGCCGCTGAAAAGCAGCACGGCGACAACTTCCCGGCGGCGACGCCCGGACAGTTTCCGTCCTGACTCCGGTGCGGCAGTGGAGTCCTGGCTCATGGCGCTAAGCCCCCCTCGGTGTTCGCGTCTCCCCGTTCTTGTCGGGCCTCTCGCTCCTGCACGATTCCCCTCGGTTTTGCACGGGTCCCCAGCCTTCGATACTCATGATCGAATCTACTGTGTTCCGTGGTGTCGGCGTGACAAGTTCTCCATCCGCCGCTATGTCGACAAGGCAACTTGGCGCGAAGCATTCGATCACGAAGCGTTCCACTCGTGGGCCCCGAGTGGAAGTGGGCCTCGCAGGCATGGCCCGTCCCCGTAGGGTGCGGACGGCCGTGTTGGTCCTTTCTTCGCTGGTGGCAAGGGGGTTGACAGGCCATTTCACCAACGGTTCTCCCCCCGAGGGAAGTTGGCTGAAAAGTGATGGGTGCGTTTGTGTGACGCTCAAAATCCCCCGGCGCACTACTTTGCCGTATGCGCGCCCCGGTGCGCGCCCCGGGTCTGGCCGGGTCCGGCCAGGGCCGGTTCTGCGACCGCCGGCTTCCGGACGTTCCGTACGTTCCGCGCATACGCGCCCCCCATCGCGCGCCCGCGCGTAGCGCAGTGCCCGAGGTGGGGGCGAGATCCCGGGCCATAGTGGCTTCGGCGAGTGGTCAGGACCAATGATCGGCGCTTCATGGGGCCGGTTCGTTTCGGCGGAACGGAGGGGCGGTACGGGGCCGGTCGGTGTCCGGTGTCCGGTGACCGTACGGGGCCGGGACGGGGTGCGGCCGGCGCTGGGCCTTTCCGGGCCGGGGGGGCGGTTTCGCGAGCCTGTGCACGCCCTGGTGCCCCTCCCGCGCCGGCCGGTGGGGCCGTCAGGGCCGTGCGCGGCCCGTACGGAGTCTCTGGCGGGCCTCCGGGCACCCGCCGGGCTCCGGGGGAGGGGGCGGGGAGGTCCGGGCGTCCAGGGGCGCGGAGAGGCCCTGCCGGCCCCCGTCCGCGCCCGGCCCCTCGCGTCGATGGCTCCGAGAGTGTCCTGGGGTGGCCCGCGCCGGGTCTCGTGCCCGGGGCGGACGTCCGTCCCGGAGCGGGACTACGCGCCCCGGCGCGCCCGCGCCCGCGCCCCTCGCGGCCGGGCGTGGTCCCCGGAGCCGGGCTGGGCCGGAGCGGCCTCGACGCGGCCATCGGGACGGCCGGAGCGGCCCTCGGCGGCGCCTGGCCGGGCCGCCCGCTCGCGCCCCTTTTCGCGCCGGGCTCCACTCCGGCCGCCGCTGTTCCGCCTCCATGCGCGGGGCGCTGAGGCGCATGTGGTCAAAGCGCTTCGAGTGACCGGTGAGGGACGGCCGCGTGACCGGCGGCGGGCACCCGGCGGGCGGCGGCGCGGCCGTCGCACGGCTCGTGCGGCGGCCATGGGACAGCTGTAGTTGCCAACCGGCATTGCCATACGGGGCGGCCTCGTGCATGCTCCCTGGAACGCCGCGTGTGGGGCAGCTGTCTCTGGGCATGAGAGGAGTGTCGCCGTACCCTTTGGGGTATGGGCTTGGGAAGATGATTCCCGGACACAGCTCCGCCCGTCACGCCAGTTGTCCTCCTTCATCAAAGGACTTCCCTCGCCGAGACGCCAATGGCCGGTCACGAAATCCCTGAACCCGCAGACCGCAAACGGGTAGCCGACTCCCTGTCGGGCCTGCGAGCGGCGGAGCAGAGGCGCGCCTCCTGCGATCCCGCCTTCCGGCACGGAGTGGTGGTCGGCTTCGACGGCTCGACCTCCAGTGAACGGGCCCTGGCGTACGCCATCGGCATGGCGAAGCGCCTCGGCTCCGGTCTGATCATCGTCCATGTCGCCAACCGGCTGCCGACCACCGTCTGGGCGGGCTGCGAGCCCCCGGTGTTCGTCGACGTTCCCGACCATCGCACCGAGGTTCTCGGCCTGGAACTGGCCTGCGCCGACTATCTCGCCGAGGTGCCCTGGATCCTGGTCGAGCGCGGCGGCGACATCTGCCACGAGCTCGAAGAGGTCGGCCAGGAGTACTCGGCGGACGCGATCGTCGTCGGCTCCACGAGCGGCGTCGTCGGGCGCATCTTCGGCTCGGTGGCCGGACGCCTCGCACGCCGCGCGCAGCGCCCCGTCGTAGTGATCCCGTAGGGGTTCCGCGGGGCCCGCACGGCACGCCGCGCCGTCCGGCTTCTCCGGGTCCTCGGGCCCGGCTTCATTTCCTGAGTACATGTCAACTCCATCGTCAGCGGCGGGAATTCACTCGTGGGAGCGGTGCATCACGTGCCCGCCGCGGGTACGAACCCCGTCGCTGGGACACAACGTGACCGCACATCAGGAAGGGAGCCCGCCGTGGACCGTGCCGTCTCCGGGGGAAGCGCCACATCGACGTGGGTGCTCGGCCATCTCGCCCTCGGACTGACCCTGCTCGCCTTCGGAATCGGTCACACCGGCGTCATACACGGTGTGACGGCGGTCGCGGCGGTGCCCCTCGCGCTGTACCTCGGCGGGATCGGGCTCTTCGTCGCGGGGCTGTTCCAGTTCCGCGCGGGTGACGCGTTCGCGGGCACGGCCTTCGCGGCGCTCGGCGCCTTCTGGTTCACCTGGGGCACCGGTGTGGGGCACCGGATGTCCCCGCAGGCGGCGGGTCTCTTCCTGGTCCTGTGGGCGCTGCTGGTGGTCAGCCTGACCGCCGGTTCCGCGGCGGCCGGGCCCGTCGTCCAGTGTGTCTACGGACTGTTCGCCGTGGCCCTGCTGCTGCTCGCCGTCGGTCAGTTCGCCGGCAGCGGGGGCGCCGTCCGGGCGGGTGGCTGGTTCGCGGCCATGGCGGGGCTCTGTTCCTGGTACGGGGCGACCGCCGCACTCGCCGACTGGCCCCTGCCGCTGCCGCGCCGGCGTGCCGCCGCCCAGGGCGTGACGGCCGGGGCGTGACGGCCGGGGCGTGACGGCCGGGGCGTGACGGCCTGCGTGTGACAGCCGCGGCGTAACGGCCGTCGGCCTTCCCGGTGGACATCCACCGGGAAGGCCGACGGCGATCCGTTGCCCGACTACCCGACTGCTCGACTACTCGACGGTCACGGACTTCGCCAGGTTGCGGGGCTTGTCGATGTCCCGGCCCAGTGCCAACGCCGTGTGGTAGGCGAGGAGCTGGAGCGGGATGCCCATCAGGATCGAGTCCAGTTCGGTCTCGTTCTTCGGCACCACGATCGTGTGGTCCGCCTTCTCCTGCGGCGCGTGCGCCACCGCCAGGATCGGGCCGCTGCGGGCCTTGATCTCCTCCAGCGCCGCGCGGTTCTTCTCCAGCAACTCGTCGTCCGGGACGATCGCCACGGTCGGCAGCGCCGGCTCGATCAGCGCGAGGGGGCCGTGCTTCAGCTCCGAGGCCGGGTACGCCTCGGCGTGGATGTACGAGATCTCCTTCAGCTTCAGCGACGCCTCCAGCGCCACCGGATAGCCGCGCACCCGGCCGATGAACATCATCGAGTTGGCGCCGGCGTACTCCTGCGCCAGCTTCGCGATGTCGTCCTCCGACGCCAGGATCTCGGAGATCTGCGCGGGCAGCTTCCGCAGCCCCTCGATGATCCGCTTGCCGTCCGCCACCGACAGGTCGCGGATCCGGCCCAGGTGCAGGGCCAGCAGCGCGAACGAGACCACGGTGTTGGTGAAGCACTTGGTGGACACCACGCAGACCTCCGGGCCCGCGTGCACGTACACGCCGCCGTCCGTCTCCCGCGCGATCGCCGAGCCGACGACGTTGACCACGCCCAGGACCCGCGCGCCCTTGCGCTTCAGCTCCTGCACCGCCGCGAGCACGTCGTACGTCTCACCGGACTGCGAGACCGCCACGTAGAGCGTGTCCGGGTCCACGACCGGGTTGCGGTAGCGGAACTCGGAGGCCGGCTCGGCGTCGGCGGGGATCCGCGCCAGCTCCTCGATCAGCTGCGCGCCGATCAGGCCCGCGTGGTACGAGGTGCCGCAGCCGAGGATCTTGACCCGGCGCACCCCGCGCGCCTCCCGGGCGTCCAGGTTGAGACCGCCCAGGTGCACGGTGGAGAACCGGTCGTCGATCCGGCCACGGAGTACCCGGTCCACGGCGTCCGCCTGCTCCGAGATCTCCTTGTGCATGTACGTGTCGTGGCCGCCCATGTCGTACGACTCGGCCTCCCACTCCACGGTGGTCGGCGTGGCCGAGGTGCGGGAGCCCTCCGTCGTGTACGTCCGGAAGTCGTCGGCCTTCAGCGTCGCCATCTCACCGTCGTCGAGCGTGACGACCTGGCGCGTGTGGGATACCAGCGCGGCCACGTCGGAGGCGACGAACATCTCCTTCTCGCCGATCCCGAGCACGACCGGCGAGCCGTTGCGGGCGACGACGATGCGGTCCGGGAAGTCGGCGTGCATCACGGCGATGCCGTACGTGCCCTCGATCGTGCGGACGGCCTGCCGGACCTTCTCCTCCAGCGTGGGGGCATGGGAGCGGGCGATGAGATGGGTGACGACCTCGGTGTCGGTCTCCGAGAGGAACACCACGCCGTCCGACACGAGCTTGGTCCGGAGCTCGTCGGCGTTGTCGATGATCCCGTTGTGGACGAGGGCGACCTTGCCCTCGGGGTCCATGTGAGGATGGGCGTTCTCGTCGCTCGGGGCGCCGTGGGTGGCCCAGCGGGTGTGCGCGATGCCGGTGGTGCCCGCGAAGCGCTTGGGGACCCGGGCCTCCAGATCGCGGACGCGGCCCTTGGCCTTGACCATCTTGAGCGTGGCCGATGTCTTGCCCGAGGCCGGTTTTCCGGTGATCACCAGGCCGGCGGAGTCGTACCCGCGGTACTCCAGCCGCTGCAGGCCCTCCAGCAGCAGCGGAGCCACGTCACGCTTGCCGATGTATCCGACGATTCCGCACATATGGTCCTACTCCTCGCGATGAACGTTGTGTGCCCGGCCGGTGAGCGCGCCGCGCGGATCAGCCGTAGACGATCCGGCGCAGCTGCCGGATCGTGAGCTCCGGAGGCGCCACCGCCCGGTGCGGCAGCTCGGCCGCGATCCGCTCGAAGATCTCCGCGTTCGTGCCGCCGCCCGACTGCATCTCCCGGTGGCGGCGGCGGACGAACTCCTCGGTCGTCTCGTCGAAGTACGCCAGTACGTCGAGCACCACCCGGGCGGCCTCACCTCGCTGGAGCGAGGTGCTGCGGACCAGATGGTCGATGAGGTCGTCGTGGGACGCGCGGCGTTCGAGCACCCGTTGATATTGCGGGTACGCGGGGCGGTTTGCAAGAAATCTGCCCGGAATCGGGCAGGAGGTGCCTCTTTTCGGGGGTGGATGAGAGCCGAGTGAGGTTTCGGTGAGAGGAGGGAGGGTACGGCCGAGGCGCGGCGGGCCGAGCGGCGGGGCAGAAGAGCCGAGCGACGGAGGGCCGAGCGGCGGTCGGTGCGAGGGGGGTCGGAGCGGTCAGAGCCGGCGCAGCACGGCCTGCTTGGCCGCGCTGAACTCCTCGGCGGTCAGGATCCCCGCCTGGTGCAGTTCGCCGAGCTCCCGCAGACGGCGCAGCAGTGCGTCGGGGTCGTCCCCGCCGGTGGGGGCGGGGGTGGCGGCCGCGGCCGAGTCGGCCGGTGGTTTGGCCGGGGATGTCTTCGCGCCCGCGAGGGCCTCGGCCGACGGCGCTCCGGTCGTCTCGTACCCGGTGGTTCCGGACGCGGCGGGCGCTCCGGCCTGCTGCCCGGCGACGGTGGCGCTGCCCGCGCCCGTACTCGCGCCCATCCCTGTCCCTGTGCCTGTGCCTGTACCTGCGAGCGTGTGGGGCCCGGCGGTCCCGTCGCCCGGCCGGCGCGTCCCGGGCGCTGCCGCGCGGGTCCCCGCCGTCGCGGTGCCGGGCACGGCGGCGGCGCCCGTGGCGGCCGTGGCGTGTCCGGTGGTGCCGCCCGCCGTCCCCGGGGCCGTGCCGAGCCCCGGGCGGGTGCCGTCGGCGCCCGTGACCGGTGTCGAGCCCGTCCCGTACGGGTGCGGCAGCCGCGCCACCACCGCCGCACCCACGAGCGCCACCAGCGGGTCCTTCTTGAAGCCCCACAGCTCCACGGCGTTCGGGTCGTACTTCGGCGGGGTCGACGCGGGTGCCCGCGTCACGAGGAACCGCAGATAGCCGTTCTCCAGCCCCGCGCTGGGCAGCCACTCCACGGCTTCCACGTCGCCGAGCGCGAGGGTCCTCGGACCACCGGAGGCCTTGGCGCTCTCCGTCTTCCAGTTCCACTCCAGCCGGATCCGCTCGCCGTCGAACCCGACCGTCCCGTCGCCCGCTCCCACGGTGATCGGCAGGGCGGGCCCCGGCAGCAGATAGCGGTCCGTGGGCCCGGCGGGGACCTGGTCGAGCAGCAGCGCGTTGCGCACCTCGTCCACGAGGTACTCGGCGACGCCCGCGCGGCTGTTCTCCACGGTCAGCCGGTACGGGTCGGAGCCGCCGTCCAGCCGGCCGCCCGTGATCGCCAGCAGCGGATCGGCGCCGTCCCGCAGGCGCAGCCGCAGCCGACCGGACCTGCGGCCCGGCTCGAACGAGATCCCTGCCAACGCTCCCAACGGTACGGCGATTTCACCGAGCGTCCTGCGGAGCAGGCTCACACCCTTGTCGTTGCCCGGCACGATGCGGACCGTCTCGCCGTCGAAGGTCCAGGTGCCGTCCTTCTGGAGGATTTCCGCCATGCGGGGATTGTTTCACCGGACCGCCGGCGTCCGGCATTCCGTGGGAATTGGTCTACACCTTGACCACGAACGGGCCGCCCGGGTCCCATGGGACAGTTCGTTCGCCCGTCGGCGCGCGTGACGTCCGGAACCGCGAGCATCCTCGACCGACACCGCGGGCGTCGACCGGCACCGCACGTGAGTACCCGTAGTACCCGTCGAAAGTGCCCATCAGCGTCCGTCGAAGGGAAACCTTGTGAGACCTCGTGGCACCCTGCCCCGTCTGTTCGGTTCGCTCCTGCTGGTCGTCGCGGCGGTCGCGTCCGGCGTGGCGGCCGCACCGGAGCGCGGCTCCACCGGTTCCGGCAACGGCGACGGCAGCCGCGCCGGTACCGGAACCGGATCCGGTACCGCCCTCGCCGCCTCCTCAGCCGCCTCCTCAGCCGCCTCCTCAGCCGCCTCCTCGGCCTCCTCCACCGGCACCTCCGCCGCCCGCCCGCTCGGCCAGGTCGTCCCCGCTCCCGCCGAGGTCCGGCCGGGCGGCGCGCCGTATGCCCTGAGCGCGCGGACCCGGATCCTGGCCGACAGCCGCGAGGAACGCGGTGTCGCGTCCTACCTGGCCGGGCTGTTGCGACCCGCCACCGGCTACGCCCTGCCGGTCACCGACCGCCCCGGCGGCCAGGGCATCCGGCTGCGGATCGCCTCGCGCGCCGGGAAGGACGGCCGGGACCTGGGCCGGGAGGGCTACCGGCTGGAGTCAGGGCCCGGCGGCGTCACCCTCACCGCCCGCGCGCCCGCCGGGCTCTTCCACGGCGTACAGACCCTGCGCCAGCTGCTCCCCGCCTCGGTCGAGCGGCGCTCCCCGCAGCCCGGCCCCTGGCGGATCGCCGGCGGCACCATCCTCGACACCCCGCGCTACGCCTACCGGGGCGCGATGCTGGACGTCTCCCGGCACTTCCTCACGGTGGACCAGGTCAAGCGCTACATCGACCAGCTCGCGCTCTACAAGATCAACAAGCTGCACCTGCACCTCTCCGACGACCAGGGCTGGCGGATCGCGATCGACTCCTGGCCGCGGCTGGCCACGTACGGCGGCTCCACCCAGGTCGGCGGCGGGCCCGGCGGCCACTACACCAAGGCCCAGTACCGCGCACTCGTGAGCTATGCCGCGTCCCGCCACCTGGAGGTGGTCCCGGAGATCGACATGCCCGGCCACACCAACGCCGCGCTCGCCTCGTACGCCGAGCTGAACTGCGACGGTGTCGCGCCCCCGCTCTACACGGGCACGGCCGTCGGATTCAGCTCGCTGTGCGCGTCGAAGGAGGTGACGTACGACTTCGTGGACGACGTCGTGCGCGAGCTGGCCGCGCTCACCCCCGGGCGGTACCTGCACATCGGCGGTGACGAGGCGCACGCGACCAGCCACGCCGACTACGTCGCCTTCATGGAACGCGCCCAGGCCGCCGTGGCGAAGTACGGCAAGACGGTCGTCGGCTGGCACCAGCTGACCGGGGCGACGCCGGCCGAGGGAGCCGTGGCCCAGTACTGGGGCTACGACGCCACGGGCGCCGCCGAGCGCGCGCAGGTCGCGGCCGCGGCGAAGAAGGGGACGCGGCTGATCCTGTCCCCGGCGGACCGTGCATACCTGGACATGAAGTACGACAAGAACACCGCACTGGGGCAGGCGTGGGCCGGCTACACCGAGGTGGACCGGTCGTACGACTGGAACCCGGCCACCTATCTGGCGGACGCCGGAGTGCCCGAGGACGCCGTGCTCGGCGTCGAGGCACCGCTGTGGACCGAGACACTGGCGACGAGTGACCAGCTCGAGTCCATGGCCTTCCCCCGGCTGCCCGGTATCGCGGAACTGGGCTGGTCGCCAGCCGCCGGCCACGGCTGGGAGGGGTACCGGAGCCGACTGGCGGCCCAGGGGCCGCGGATGACGGCGCTCGGGATCGACTACTACCGCTCACCACTGGTGCCGTGGCCCACCGGGAGCGGGGCCGGGAGCGGGGCCGGGTCCGGCGACGAGTGACGCGTATGGGCGGTCGCCGCGGGTGCTGCCGCACCCGCGGCGCCCGCCCGCTGGGGATCTCGGTTCCTCTCGCGTCCGTTACATCCCGTACATCTGTTCCGTCCGTGCCGCGAACGGCGCGATCGGGTTCTCCAGCGTTCCCGCGAACTGGAGACCGCCCGCCGGGTCCTGGAGGTCGACCATCTGCTTGTTGTCACGCAACTGGAGCCGGTTCAGGCAGGAATGCGCGAACTCCTCGGTGAAGAGGTCGTACTGCCGGAACTTGTCGGCCAGTTCGGGCACCGAGTCCTGGTAGGCGTGGACGCGGTCCGCCACCGTTCGCCAGAAGGTCTCCTCGTCCAGCACCCCCTCCGAGACCAGCGACGCGCTCAGGAAGCGGAGGAAGCAGTCGAAGACGTCGGTGAAGATCGACAGCGCCTTCTTGTCCTCCGGCACGTCCACGCGGATCCGTTCCACCGCCGGGGGCAGGACGGCGTGCGGGTCCATCACCGCGATCTCCTCGGCGATGTCCTTGAAGATCGTCCGCTTGACGACCCCGTCCTCCAGGACGAGGATCACGTTCTCGCCGTGCGGCATGAACACCAGGTCGTACGCGAAGAACGTGTGCAGCACGGGCACCAGGTACACGTCCAGGTAGCGGCGCAGCCAGTCGGCCGGCGCCAGCCCCGACTCGGCGATCAGCGCGCCCGCGAGGGACGCGCCGTCGCGGTCGGTGTGCAGCAGTGACGCCATGGTGGCGAGCCGCTCCCGGCCCCGGAGCGAGGGCACCGGGCTCTCCCGCCAGAGCGCGGCCAGCATTTTCAGGTACGGGGAGCCCTTGGCGGTGGCCGCCTCGTACTGGCGGTGGTGGTAGCCGACCGCCGCCCGCTCCCGGATGATCGAGAAGCGGGCCGCGCGCAGCCGCTCGTCGCTCTCGACCAGCCCCGCGAGCCAGTCGTTGATGGCCGGGGTCGCCTCCATGTACGCGGCGGAGAGCCCGCGTGTGAAGCCCATGTTGAGGACGGAGAGAGCGGTCTTGACGTAGTGCTTGGCCGGGGCGCTCGTGTTGAAGAACGTACGGATCGACTGCTGGGCCAGGTACGCGTCCTCGCCCTCGCCCACGCAGACCAGGTGCCGCTGTGCCAGTTCGGCGGCGAAGGTGACGGACAGTTTGTTCCACCACTGCCAGGGGTGCACCGGGATCAGGAGGTAGTCGTCCGGGTCCAGCCCCTGGCCGCGCAGGACCCCGTCGAACCGCTCACGCGTGGCGGCCGGCAGCTCCCCGCCGATCAGGGAGGCGTAGTCGAGCCCGGCGCCCACGCTGAAGGTGGCCCGGTCCCGGCGGGCCGCGAGCCAGACCAGCCGGACGGGCCGCGCCGCCTCGGGGGCGTACGCGCGGTACTCGTCCACGCCGAACCCGAGCCGGCCGTTGTTGGCGACGAAGCAGGGGTGGCCCTCGGTCATCCCGGTCTCGATCTCCTGGAAGCCGGCGGTGGCCAGCTCGGCGGAGGACACCGGCTTCTTGGTGAGTTTGTACGCCGTGCCCGCGAGGGTGGAGGAGATCTCCTCCAGGTACACGGGCAGCACCTCGGCGGACAGCCCGAGCGCGCCGCGCAGCTCGATGAAGAATTCCAGCGGATCCAGCGGGAGTTCGGTGCCGTCGTCGGCGCGGAAGCGCCGGACGGAGTCGGCGGAGACCTGCCAGTGCTCCAGGGCGAACCGCCGCGCGGTGAAGCGGTACTCGACGTCCTCGGCGTCAGTGAGCACCCGGTAGCGGCCCCCGCCCAGCGGCTCGGGCGTCAGCAGGCGCTCGTGCGAGAACTCCGCGAGGGCTTTGCGGATGAGCAGCCGTCCCGCCCGGTCCCAGAGGTCCGGGGTCAGGTGGGAGACGCTCGCGGTGATGTCGGGGGACCGGCCGGTGGTGCTCGCCGGACTCATCGGGCTCATCGGGTGACTCCTTGCGCGGCTGGTCGCGTGGCCGGTCGTGCGTCCGCCGACGCCGCCCGGAACATCTCGCGGGTGCATTCGCTGAGGTACGCGTCCTTCTCCGGTTTCGCGATCCTCTCCACGATCCGGAAGCCGACGGCCTCGTTCAGCGCGTGCACGGAGGTGTTGCGGACGTCCGGCTCGACCACCACCCGCCGTACCGACGGGTCGTCGAACAGCAGCTCCATCACCGTGGTGATCACGGCCAGGGTGAAGCCGTGCAGCCGTTCACCGGCGGCGACGGGGGCCACCAGGAAGTGCATGCCGATGTCGCCCGGCAGCGCGTCGTACAGACCCTTCAGCTCCACCTCGGCCGGGTCGTACCGCTCGATCAGGAAGGCCGGCCGGCCCTGGTGCAGCCCGATGAAGGCGTCGTGGTCGCCGGCCGCCGCGATCGCCATGTACTCCCGCTCGACATCGGTCGGCGTGGCGCCCTGCATCAGCCAGAAGGCCGCCCTGGGGTGCGTGACCCAGCTGTGCAGCAGCTCGGCGTCGGCGATCGGGTCGACGGGGCGCACCTCGAAGAGGCCGAGCCGTTCGTCGGTGCGCGAGAAGATGATCTCGCCGGTGCGCTCGCTCATACGGCCGTGCCTTCCGGGGCCGCGAAGTCCTGGAACGCGATGGACTTCTCGATCGGGTAGTACGCCCGTCCCAGCAGCTCCTGGATGATGTACGCGTTGCGGTACGGGCCCATCCCCAGGTCGGGGGAGGTGACGCTGTGCGTGTGCACGGCGGCGTTCTGGAGGAAGATCCCGCGCCCGGTGGTGTCGATGCTGTAGTTGCGGGCCACGTCGAACCGGCCCTGCCCGTCCCGGCGGATCCGGCCTTCCACGGGCGCCAGGAACTCGGGGGCGACGTACCGGTAGCCGGTGGCGAGGACCAGCCCCTGTGTCGCGAGCGAGAAGTCGCGTCCCTGCTCCTCCTGGCGCAGCCCGAGGGTGTATGTCCCGCTGACGTTCCCGTTCCCGTTCCCGTTCCTGTCCCCGTTCCTGTTCCTGTTCCTGTCCCCGTCCCCGTTCCTGCCGTCGGCCGTGCTCCCCTCGGGCGCGGGCTCCTCGTACGTGGCGGACACCAGGGCCGTGTTGGCCAGCAGCCGCGTGGGCACGGGACCGTTCAGGTTCTTCCGGTAGAGCAGGTCGAAGATCTCGTTGATCAGGGCCGAGTCGATGCCCTTGAACAGGTTCTTCTGCTCCGACTCCAGCCGGTAGCGGGTCGTCTCCGGCAGCGCGTGGAAGTAGTCGACGTACTCCGGAGAGGTCATCTCCAGCGTGAGCTTGGTGTATTCGAGCGGGAAGAAGCGCGGGGAGCGGGTGACCCAGTTGAGCCGGTAGCCGTGCGTGTCGATCTCGGAGAGCAGGTCGTGGTAGATCTCCGCGGCGCTCTGCCCGCTGCCGACGATCGTGATCGACTCCTTGGCCTGGAGAGCGGCTTTCCCTTCCAGATAGCGCGAGTTGTGCAGCACGTCGCCGCCGAGGCCCCGGCACGACTCCGGGACGTAGGGCGGGGTGCCGGTGCCCAGTACGAGGTGACGGGCTCGGTAGGTCTCGCCGTTCCCGGTGCGGACGGCGTACAGCTCGGTGTGCTCCTCGTACGAGACCGAGGTCACCGTCCGGCCGAAGCGGACGGAGGACAGCCGGGCGGCGGCCCAGCGGCAGTAGTCGTTGTACTCGGTGCGCAGGGGATAGAAGTTCTCGCGGATGTAGAACGAGTACAGCCGTCCGGACGCTTTCAGGTAGTTGAGGAAGGAGTACGGGGAGGTCGGGTCGGCCAGGGTGACCAGGTCGGAGAGGAACGGCGTCTGGAGGTGGGCGCCGTCGAGGAACATCCCCGAGTGCCAGTCGAAGTCCGGTTTGGACTCCAGGAAGATCCCTCTCAGTCCGGGTATGGGCTCGGTCAGGCAGGCGAGGCCGAGATTGAAGGGGCCGAGTCCGATGCCGATGAAGTCGTACGCGCCGCTCGGGCCGCCGTCCGGGCCGCCGTCCGGGCCCGCGCTCGGGCCGGCGTTCGGGGCGGCGTCTTCACGGGGGTCGGGACGTTGGGGGCGCGCGAGGGGTACGGGGCGCTCAGGACGCGTGGACAAGGTTCTCTCCCAGGTACTGCTCGGCGTGGCCGGCGATCAGATCGAGCACGGCGGAGACGTCCCGCACGGTGGTCTCGGGGTTGAGGAGGGTGAATTTGAGGTACTGGCGGCCGTTCACGGACGTACCTGCCACGACGGCCTCACCGGAGGCGAACAGCGCCTTGCGCGCGTGCAGGTTGGCCCGGTCGATCAGCGCCGGGACCGTGACGCGCTCGGGGATGTAGCGGAAGACGAGCGTGGAGAGGCTGGGGCGTACGACGACGTCGAAGCGCGGGTCGGCGGCGAGCAGCTCCCAGCCCTCGGCCGCCAGGTCGCAGACCTCGTCGAAGAGCTCGCCGATGCCGTCGGCGCCCATGACGCGCAGGGTCATCCACAGTTTGAGGGCGTCGAAACGGCGGGTGGTCTGGAGGGATTTGTCGACCTGGTTGGGGATGCGCTCCTCGACCGTCCGGCGGGGGTTGAGGTAGTCCGCGTGGTAGGTGGCGTGGCGCAGCGTGGCCCGGTCCCGTACCAGCACGGCCGAGGAGCTGACCGGCTGGAAGAAGGACTTGTGGTAGTCGACGGTGACGGAGTCGGCGTGCTCGATGCCGTCGAGGAGCGTGCGGCGGGTGGTGGAGGCGAGCAGTCCGCAGCCGTAGGCCGCGTCCACGTGCAGCCAGACGCCGTACTGCGCGCACAGGGCGGCGATCTCCGGCAGCGGGTCGATGGAACCGAAGTCCGTGGTGCCGGCGGTGGCGACCACGGCCATCGGGGTCAGGCCCTCGTCCCGGCAGCGTGCCAGCTCGGCGGCCAGGGCTACGGTCCGCATGCGCTTGTCGCGGTCACAGGGGACGGAGACCACGGCGTCGGGGCCCAGGCCCAGCAGGGTCGCCGACTTCTCGACGCTGAAGTGGCCGCACTCGGAGGCGAGGACGCGCAGTTTCGCCGGCTCGTCGGTTTTGGCCTCCTCGCGGGCGAGCAGCAGGGCCTGGAGGTTGGACTGCGTACCGCCGCTGGTGAACACTCCGTCGGCGGACGCGCCGAGTCCGATGCGGCCGACGGTCCAGTCGATCAGCCGGCGTTCTATCAGGGTGCCCCCGGCGCTCTGGTCCCAGGTGTCGAGGGAGGAGTTGACGGCGGAGAGCACGGCCTCACCGACCACGGCCGGGATGACGACCGGGCAGTTGAGGTGGGCGAGGTAACGGGGGTGGTGGAAGTAGACGGCGTCCCGCAGGTAGACCTCCTCCAGCTCGTCGAGCGCGGCCGAGGTGTCACCGAGCGGGCGGTCCAGATCGACGGTGGACACCAGCGGTGCCAGGGTGTCCGGCGTCGCTCCGGTGAACGGCTTTCTGATCGAGGTCAGTTTCGCCGCCACCCGCTCGACTCCTTCGGTGACGGAACGCCGGTAGCGCTCCGCCGTGGCGTCGTTGAGCAGGTGCGCACGCATACGGGTTCCTCCCGGGGGTGAGGTTGACGAAGTTAGGTTAGCCTAACCTAACTAAATGAGCCAATGTGGCGACCCGTCAGTTCCCTCTCCCGGTGTGGTCCGGTCCCGGCGTTCCCTCTCGCGCGGACCGGGTCGCCGCCGTGGCGGCGACCGGGGCGCGGGTGCTCGCCGTCTACGCCGTTGCCCTTGTCGCCTCCTCCCGCAACTGCTCCTCGCACAGCCCGCGTCGCCAGTAGCCGACGAAGGTGACCCGGCGCCGGTCCAGTCCTCGCTCGCGCACCAGGTGGCGGCGCAGAGCCTTGACGGTTCCCGACTCGCCGGCGATCCAGGCGTACGGCGCGCTGCCGCGCGGCTCGGCGGCCCGGATCGCGTCGAGCGCGGCGGGCGCGCCCTCCTCCCGGACCAGCCAGGTGATCCGGGCATCCGCGGCGGTGCGCAGGGGCTGTCGGTCGCCACCGCGCGGCACTTCCAGCCAGACGTCGGCCCGCATGCCGGAGGGGAGCCATTCGAGAATCGCGGAGGCCGCGGGGAGGGCGGTCTCGTCGGCCCAGATCAGGACGGAGTCGGCATCGGCCGGCGGCCGGAAGCGGACGGCCGTGTTGTCCTCGACGGCCGGTCCGAGGACCAGTACCCGGTCGCCCGGCTCGGCCCGCCCCGCCCAGCGGCTGGCGGGTCCGCCGTCGGCGTGCAGGGCGAAGTCGATGTCGGCCTCGTCGGGGTCCCGGCGCTGTTCCCGCAGGGTGTACGAGCGCATCACGGCCCGTGTGCCGTCCGGCAGCGCCCGCCAGGCGGCCCACCATCCGTCGCCGTGCTCGACCGGGACGACGGGCTCGCTCTGGCCGGGGTGGGGGAGGAACAGCGACAGGCTCTGGTCGCGGCCCCCGGCGGCGAAGCCGGCGAGGTCCTCGCCCCCGAAGGTGACGCGGATCATGGACGGGCTGACCCGCCGCGTCCTGACGACCTGAAGGGAGAAGAAGCGGAACGGGGCGGCCATGGCCGTCGTCATGGGGTCGGCTCACCTTCTTCGGAGGGCAGCGATGGCAAAGGTAGGTTAGCCTAACCTATCTGTCGCGCGGCTCCGGGCCTGTCAGCTCGTCAGACCGAGCTCCCGCGCGATCAGCATCCGCTGGACCTCGCTCGTCCCCTCGCCGATCTCCAGGATCTTGGAGTCCCGCCACATGCGGGCGACCGGATACTCGTTCATGAAGCCGTAGCCGCCATGGATCTGGGTGGCTTCCCGCGCGTTGTCCACGGCGACCGTCGACGAGTACAGCTTCGCCAGCGCCGCCTCCTTCTTGAACGGCTCACCGCGGGTGAGCCGCGAGGCCGCGTCCCGCCAGCCGACCCGCGCCATGTGCGCGCGCATCTCCATGTCGGCGATCTTGAACTGGATGGCCTGGTTGGCCGCGATGGGCCGGCCGAAGGCGTGCCGCTCCTTCGCGTACGCCACCGACTCGTCCACGCATCCCTGGGCCAGCCCGGTCGCCAGCGCGGAGATCGCGATCCGCCCCTCGTCGAGGATGCGCAGGAACTGGGCGTATCCGCGGCCCTCCTCGCCGAGCAGGTTCGCGACCGGCACCCGCACATCGGAGAAGGACAGCTCGCGGGTGTCCGACGCGTTCCACCCCACCTTCGAGTACGGGGCCGCCACCGTGAAACCGGGGGTGCCCGAGGGCACGATGATCGCGGAGATCTCCGGGTGTCCGTCCTCCCGGCGGCCCGTGACGGCGGTCACCGTGACCAGTCCGGTGATGTCCGTCCCCGAGTTGGTGATGAAGCACTTGCTGCCGTTGATCACCCACTCGTCGCCGTCCCGGACGGCTGTCGTACGCGTACCGGCCGCGTCCGAGCCGCCGTCCGGCTCGGTCAGCCCGAACGCGCCCAGCATCTCGCCGGCGCACAGGGGCGGCAGCCACGTGCGCTTCTGCTCCTCCGTGCCGAAGCGGAAGACGGGCATGGCACCCAGGGAGACCCCGGCCTCCAGGGTGATCGCCACGGAGGAGTCGACCCGGGCCAGCTCCTCCAGGGCGATCCCCAGTGCGAGATAGTCACCGCCCATGCCCCCGTACTCCTCGGGGAAGGGCAGCCCGAACAGGCCCATCCGGCCCATCTCCCGCACGATCTCGTACGGGAATTCATGCCGCTCGTAGAGGTCGCCGATCTTGGGAGCCACGACCTCGTGGGCGAACTCCTCGACCGTGCGGCGCAGTTCTTCGTGCTCTGCGGAGAGCCGGTGGTCCAGGGACATCGGTGCGTCACTCCTTGTGGGAGAGGGCGGTGACGGTACGTGAGGGGCTGGGGCGGCCCAGCTGGTCGGCCAGCCAGACGCTGGTGGCGGTGAGCCGGCCGAGGTCGACACCGGTTTCCACACCGAGGCCGTCGAGCATCCACACGAGGTCTTCGGTGGCGAGGTTTCCGGTCGCGCTCTTGGCGAACGGGCAGCCGCCGAGGCCGCCCGCCGAGGAGTCCACGGTGGTCACGCCGTGCTGGAGCGCGGCGAGGGTGTTGGCGAGTGCCTGGCCGTAGGTGTCGTGGAAGTGCACCCCGAGGGCATTGGTCGGCACACCCTCCTCGTTCAGCTCGGACAGGAGGGTCTGCACATGACCGGGAGTGGCCACACCGATCGTGTCGCCGATGCTCAGCTCGTCACAGCCGAGATCCAGCAGTGCCTTGGCGATCCGCACCACCTGGTGGATGGGAACGGGGCCCTCCCAGGGGTCGCCGAAGCACATGGACAGATAACCGCGTACGTGCATGCGGTCCTCGCGGGCGCGGGCGACGACCGGCGCGAACATGGCCAGCGATTCGTCCACGGTCCGGTTGAGATTGGCCTTGGCGAAGGATTCGGTGGCGCTGGCGAACACGGCGATCCGGCGGACGCCGAGGGCCATGGCGCGCTCCAGCCCGCGCCCGTTCGGCACGAGCACGGGCAGCGCGACGCCCTTCAGGTCGCCGAGCAGCGGGAACAGCTGCTCGGCGTCGGCCAGCTGGGGCACCCGGTCGGGGCGTACGAGGCTGGTCGCCTCGATCGTGGTCAGCCCGGCGTGCGCGAGCCGGTGGATGAACTCGGACTTGACCTCGGTGGGTACGACGGTCCTCTCGTTCTGCAGGCCGTCGCGGGCGCCCACCTCGTGGATCCGGATCCGGGGCGGCAGTTCCTGCTCGGGGACGGCCATGGGCAGTCCGGCGGTCATGACTCCTCCTTCCGCGGGCTCGGGTCCTCCCGCGAGTCCGCGTGCGGCACGACGGGTGTGAGCGCGCCCTCGGCGGCCGGGGCACGGTCGGCGCCGGGGGCACTCTCGGCGGCAGCGGCAGCGGCAGCGGCAGCGGCAGCTTCAGGGGCAGGGGCAGATGCGGTGGCGGTGGCAGGTTCGGCGGTGGGGGCGTGGTCGGCGGTGGGTGCGACGGCCGCCAGTATCTGGTCCATGGCGACGGTGGTGCCGGGAGTGACGTCCAGTTCGGTCACGACGCCCGCGTGCGGCGCGGAGATGACGTGTTCCATCTTCATCGCCTCCACGACGAGCAGGCTCTGACCGGCCGTGACCTCGTCCCCGACAGCCACCTTGACGACGGTGACGGTGCCGGGCATGGGCGCGGTCAGGGCGTCCACACCGCCCGCCCCGGCGGCCGTCCGCAGGGCGTCCGCCACCGGATCGTGGTCCCGTACGTCCCAGCTGTCGCCGTCCCGGCCCAGCCACACGCCCTCCGGCCCCGGCATGTAAGCGAAGGCATGGGTGAGGCCGTCCCACTCGACGGTCACGTCCGCCGGGCCCGTGCGCAGGAGACGGGCGGGGACGGCCGGGCCGCCGTCGATCCGGACCTCGGCGTCCGCCGCGCCGCCGCGCAACCGGACCGTCACGGGATCGTGCCCGGGCACGCGCGCGTGGTGGACGGTCCAGGCGGGCTCCCCGCCGAGCCGCCAGCCGCTGGGCACGGAGAACGGATCGACCCAGCGCCGCGCCGCGTCGGACGGCTCCGCCGGACCACGGGCCCCGCGCCCGCCCACCGCGCCGGAAGCCGCCGCCCGGCGCAGCAACGCCGCCGCCACGTACACCTCCGGCGGGACCTCCCCGGGGACCAGCGTGTCCGCCTCGCGCTCCACCAGGCCGGTGTCGAGGTCGCCCGCGGCCACGGACGGATGAGCCAGCAGGCGGCGCAGGAAACCGGCGTTCGTCGGGACGCCGAGCGTGACCGTCTCCGCGAGCGCGGCGCGCAGCCGGCGCAGGGCCGTGGCGCGGTCCGGGCCGTGCGCGATGACCTTGGCCAGCATCGGGTCGTACGCACTGCCGACCGCCGCGCCCTCGACGAGGCCCGAGTCCGTCCGTACGCCGACACCCCGCGGCTCACGCAGCCTCAGCACCGTCCCCCCGGAGGGGAGGAAACCGCGGGCGGGATCCTCCGCGCACAGGCGCGCCTCCACCGCGTGGCCCGTGAGGGCGATGTCGTCCTGTCCGAAGGGCAGCGCCTCGCCGGAAGCGACCCGCAGCTGCCACTCCACCAGGTCGAGACCGGGCGCCCCCGCCAGGGACACCACCAGCTCCGTGACCGGGTGTTCCACCTGGAGGCGGGTGTTCATCTCCATGAAGAAATAGGACGCCGGGTCGTCGCCGGGGACGATGAACTCGACCGTGCCCGCGCCCGTGTATCCGCACGATCGGGCCGCCCGCACCGCCGCCGCGCCCATCGCCGCGCGGGTCGCCTCGTCCAGCAGGACGGACGGCGCCTCCTCGATGATCTTCTGGTGGCGGCGCTGGAGCGAGCACTCCCGCTCTCCCAGGTGCACCACGTTCCCGTGGGTGTCCGCCAGGACCTGGATCTCGATGTGGCGCGGCCGGTCCACCCAGCGCTCCACCAGGAGCGTGTCGTCCCCGAAGGAGGACCGCGCCTCCCGCCGGGCCGCCGCGATCTCCTCCGCGAGCGCCGCCTCCGCGCGCACCAGCCGCATGCCCTTGCCGCCACCGCCCGCCGAGGGTTTCAGCAGCACCGGCATGCCGATCTCGGCCGCGGCGCGGGCCAGTTCCCCGTCGATGAGACCACTGCCCGAGGACCCCGGGACGACCGGGACGCCGGCCGCGCGCACCGTCTCCTTGGCCCGGATCTTGTCACCCATCAGCTCCACGGCGGGGGCGGGCGGTCCGATGAAGACCAGTCCCGCGTCCGCGCAGGCCCGCGCGAACGCCGCGTTCTCCGCGAGGAAGCCGTAGCCCGGATGGATCGCCTGCGCGCCGGTGCGCACGGCGGCGGCCAGCAGCCGGTCGGCCGAGAGATAGCTCTCCGCTGCCGCCGCCGGGCCGATGCGGACCGCGGTGTCGGCCTCCCGGACATGCCGGGCGTCCGCGTCCGCGTCGCTGAACACCGCGACCGAGCGCACACCGAGGGCGCGCAGCGTGCGGATGACGCGGACCGCGATCTCGCCCCGGTTGGCGATCAGAACCGTGTCGAACATGCCCACCTTCCCTCTTCCGCTCCCTCGATCGGTCCCGCCTGCACAGCCGGCACCCGCGTTCCGTTCATCGGTGACGACCGCCTCACATCCGGAAGACGCCGAAACCGGGCTCACCCAGTGGCGCGTTGGCGCAGGCCGTCAGCGCCAGCCCCACGACCTGCCGGGTCTCCAGCGGATCGATCACCCCGTCGTCCCACAGGCGGGCCGTCGCGTAATAGGCGTTCCCCTGCGTCTCGTACTGGGCGCGGATCGGGGCCTTGAAGGACTCCTCGTCCTCGGCCGTCCACTCCTCGCCGCGGCCCTCCAACTGGTCGCGCTTGACGGTCGCCAGGACGGAGGCGGCCTGCTCGCCGCCCATCACCGAGATCTTGGCGTTGGGCCACATCCACAGGAAGCGCGGCGAATAGGCCCGGCCGCACATCGAATAGTTGCCCGCCCCGTACGAGCCGCCGACCACGACCGTCAGCTTCGGCACCCGTGCGCAGGCCACGGCCGTCACCATCTTCGCGCCGTGCTTGGCGATCCCGCCCGCCTCGTAGTCACGGCCGACCATGAATCCGGAAACGTTCTGGAGGAAGAGCAGCGGGATGGAGCGCTGGTCGCACAACTCGATGAAATGCGCCCCCTTCTGGGCGGATTCTGAGAACAGGATGCCGTTGTTGGCGACGATCCCCACCGGATGGCCGTGGATCCGCGCGAAGCCGGTGACCAGCGTCGTCCCGAACTCGGCCTTGAACTCGGCGAACCGCGACCCGTCGGTCAGCCGGGCGATGATCTCCCGGACGTCGTACGGCGTGCGGGGGTCCACCGGCACCGCCCCGTACAGCCCGGCCGGATCGGCCTTGGGCTCCTCGACCGGCTCGACCGGCCAGGGGAGCTCCCCACGGGCGGGGAGGGTGGAGACGATGGTCCGCACGATCCGCAGGGCGTGCGCGTCGTCCTCCGCGAGATGGTCCGTGACCCCGGACGTCCGGGCGTGGACCTCGCCGCCGCCCAGCTCCTCCGCCGTGACGACCTCGCCGGTCGCGGCCTTCACCAGCGGCGGACCGCCGAGGAAGATCGTCCCCTGACCCCGGACGATCACCGCCTCGTCGCTCATCGCGGGGACGTACGCCCCGCCGGCCGTGCACGACCCGAGCACGGCCGCGATCTGCGGGATGCCGGCGCCGGACATCCTGGCCTGGTTGTAGAAGATCCGGCCGAAGTGCTCCCGGTCCGGGAAGACCTCGTCCTGCATCGGCAGGAAGGCGCCGCCCGAATCCACCAGATACAGGCAGGGGAGCCTGTTCTCCAGGGCCACCTCCTGGGCGCGCAGATGCTTCTTCACCGTCATCGGGTAGTACGTACCGCCCTTGACCGTGGCGTCGTTGGCGACGATCACCACCTCACGGCCGCTGACCCGGCCGATCCCGGCGATGACCCCGGCGGCCGGGGCCGCCCCGCCGTACATCCCCTCGGCCGCGAGCGGCGCCAGCTCCAGGAAGGGCGAGCCGGGGTCGAGGAGTGTGTCCACCCGGTCGCGCGGCAGCAGCTTGCCGCGCGCGGTGTGCCGGGCACGGGCCTTCTCGCCCCCGCCGAGCCGGGCGGCGGCGAGCCGGCCGCGCAGCTCGGCTGCCAGTTCCTCGTGCGCTTCCTCGTTGGCCCGCCAGGCCGCGGACGCCGGATCCGCGGCGCTGGTCAGCACCGGTGCCTGCTGCATCGCTCGTGGCTCCCCTGTGTCGTCTCTCTCGTCCCGCGATCGAGTCGTCCGCACCCGTCCCGCACGAGCCGCGCGGGCCACGCTGTTAGTGGTCGTTAACTTCCTGTCCAGGTTAACGACCACTAACACCTCTGTCTAGAATGATTTCCCATGAGCACCAGGACCGCCGCTCCGACCCGCCGCGAGCAGATCCTCAAGCAGGCCGCCCGTCTCTTCGCCGAGCGCGGCTTCCACGGCGTCGGGGTGGACGAGATAGGGGCCGCCGTGGGTATCAGCGGCCCGGGGCTGTATCGCCACTTCGCCGGCAAGGACGCGATGCTCGCCGAGCTGCTCGTCGGAATCAGCGGCCGGCTGCTGGACGGCGGCAGGAAGCGGGTGCGCGGTGCCGCTCAGGGCGACCCGGCCGCCGTTCTGGCCTCGCTGATCGACGGACACATCGACTTCGCCCTGGACGACCGTCCGCTCATCACCCTCCACGACCGGGAGCTCGACCGCCTGCGGGAGAGCGACCGCAAGCTGGTGCGCCAGCTCCAGCGGCAGTACGTGGAGCTGTGGGTCGAGGTCGTACGGGAGCTGTACCCGCGCGTGCCGGAGGCGCAGGCGCGCGGCGCGGTCCACGCCGTGTTCGGGCTGCTGAACTCGACGCCGCACCTCGGCTCGTACGGCGGCGGGCCGGTCGGCCGCGAGGCGACGGAGGCCCTGCTGCGCCGGCTCGCCCATGGCGCGTTCGCGTCCCTGGGCGGGGACGGTCACGAGAGCCACCGCCCGCACGAGGAGGTGCGTGGCGGGCATGAGGGGGCCGCCGGCCGGGCCGCCCGCACGGGATCCGTGGACCGGGGTGCCCGCGAAGGGGTCGTGGGCCACGCGCCCCTCGGTGTCCACGAGGGCTCCGAGGGCTCCGAGGGCTTCGAGGGCTTCGAGGGCTTCGAGGCATCCGACACCTCGGGCGCCTCGGATGTCCCGGGCATCTCGAACGTATCGAACGTATCGGATGTCTCGGGTGCCTCGGATGTCTCGGGTGCCTCGGACGGTGAGTCATCGGTGTGACCCGCCCGCCACCCCGCCGCCGCGTCATCGGCCGCGCACGCCGTGCGGCGGAGCCGGCGTCGCACACCACTGGGCGGTGGCGGGCGAGCGACTGACGGCACAATGGGCGCATGCCGATACCCAGCCGCGCCGCCCTCGTCGACCATCTCGTCCGCACGCGCATCGCCGGGGACGTCGCCACGCCCCGCGACAACAACCTCTCCCATTACCGCAAGCTCGCCAACGGCGACCGCCACTACTGGCTCGGGCTGGAGCTGGGCGACCGCTGGACCGACGAGCAGGACGTGCTCGCCGTGATGGCCGAGCGGTGCGGTGTCAGCGACGACCCGGAGCACCGGGCGGGGCAGGACACCATCGACCCCGAACTGACCGTCGACGCGCTGGAGCGGATGGCCGCCCGGCTGCGCAAGGCCGCCGAGGGGCGGCAGCGCGTGCTGTTCGCGACCGGCCACCCGGGCGGGCTGCTGGACGTCCACCGGCAGACCGCCGACGCCCTGCGGGCCGCGGGCTGCGAGATCGTACGGATCCCGGGCGGACTGATGGCCGACGA
Source organism: Streptomyces hebeiensis (assembly GCF_052983195.1). Classification (NCBI taxonomy): domain Bacteria; kingdom Bacillati; phylum Actinomycetota; class Actinomycetes; order Kitasatosporales; family Streptomycetaceae; genus Streptomyces; species Streptomyces hebeiensis. The sequence goes on along the minus strand of NZ_CM129812.1, from coordinate 2,624,584 downwards.
GGGCATGGTCTTCCAGTTCGCCGACGTGGCGGTGCTGGAGCGCGGCGCGACGCTGTGGCACACGCACTCCCCGGAGCCCATGCGGGCGATCCTCGACGGCCTGGAGCGCGAGGGCAGACCCCAACCGGACCTGGTGGTGGCGGACCACGGCTGGGCGGGCTGCGCGGGCCAGCGAGGGCTGGACTCCATGGGGTACGCGGACTGCAACGACCCGGCGCTGTTCCTCGCCGAGGCGGAGGGCACGCTCCAGGTGACCGTCCCCCTGGACGACCACGTCATGGACCCGCGCTTCTACGACCCGATGACGGCCTATCTGCTGAACGCGGCGGGGCTGATCTGACCCGCCAGACGCCTCCCCCGGTGGTACGGCGGTAAGGCGTTCCGCCGTCCTCAGCCGCGCGGCACCCGGACCACGCCCTCCTGCGCCACCGAGATCGCCGACTCGCCGTTCTGGGTGAAGATCCGCGCCTGAGCGAACGCGCGGCCACCCGCGGACGACGGCGACCGCTGGTCGTACAGCAGCCACTCGTCCGCCCGGAAGGGGCGGTGGAACCACATCGCGTGGTCCAGGCTCGCGCCGACCACGTCCCCCACCGCCCAGCCGCCCCTGCCGTGCGCCAGCAGGACCGGGTCCAGCAGCGTCATGTCGGAGATGTACGTCGCCACGCTCGCGTGCAGCAGCGGATCGTCCGGCAGCTTTCCCGCGGTACGGAACCACACCTGCGAACGCGGCTCGCGCGGCCGTCCCGCCGTGCCGTACGGCGGCTCCGTCACATACCGGAGGTCGACCGCCGACCACGCCTGGAGCACCCGGTCGGCCAGGCGCGGATCCGCGAACCGGTCCGCGTACCGCGGCAATGCCTCCGCGGCCGTCGGCAGCGTCTCGGGGTCCGGTGCCGCCGGCATCTCCTCCTGGTGCTCCAGCCCTTCCTCGGCGCGCTGGAAGGAGGCCGTCAGATGGAAGATCCGCCGGCCTTGCTGCGTCGCGACGACCTGCCGGGTGGCGAAGGACCGCCCGTTCCGGACGCGGTCGACGGTGTACTCGATCGGCGCGCCGGGGTCGCCGAGGCGCAGGAAGTACGCGTGCAGGGAGTGGGGCGTGCGGTCCTCGGGCACCGTACGGCCCGCCGCCACCAGCGCCTGTGCCGCGACCTGTCCGCCGAAGACGCGCGGGACGACGCCGAAGCGGCCGCTGCCACGGAAGACGTCCTGCTCGACCGGCTCCAGGTCGAGCAGGCCGAGCAGGGTGTCCAGGGCCTCACTCATATGTGTCCAGCGCCTCGCTCACCGCGTTCGGAGGGATGTCCGGAACGAACTCGTGGACTCGGGGACTCGCGGGGCGGCTCAGAGCCCCATGGACTTGGCGATGATCATCTTCATGACCTCGCTGGTCCCGCCGTAGATCCGGTTGACCCGGTTGTCCGCGTACAGCCGGGCGATCGGGTACTCGTTCATATAGCCGTAGCCGCCGTGCAGCTGGAGGCACCGGTCGATGACCCGGTGCGCGACCTCGGTGGTGAACAGCTTCGCGGACGCGGCCTCCGCGGCGGTCAGCTCGCCCAGGTCGTGGGCCTCCAGCGCGCGGTCGACGACGGCCTCCGCCGCGTCCACCTCGGCCTTGCAGGCGGCCAACTCGAACTTGGTGTTCTGGAAGGCGGCGACCGGCTTGCCGAAGACGGTGCGCTCCTGGACGTAATCCTGGGCGAACCGCACCGCGGCGGCGGCCTGCGCGTAGGCGCCGACGGCGATGCCGAGGCGTTCCCGCGGCAGGTTCTGGCCGAGGTAGGAGAAGCCCTTGTTCTCCTCGCCGAGCAGGTCCTCGACCGGAACCCTGACGTCGGTGAACGACAGCTCGGCGGTGTCGGAGGTCCGCAGGCCGAGCTTGTCGAGCTTGCGGCCGACCGCGTACCCCTCGGACCTCGTGTCCACGACCAGCAGCGAGATGCCGAAGCGGCGGTCCTCGGCCGTCGCCGCGGCGGTCCGCGCGCAGACGATGACGCGGTCCGCGTGGACGCCGCCGGTGATGAACGTCTTGGCGCCGTTGAGGACGTAGTGCGTGCCGTCCTCCGAGAGCCGGGCCGTGGTCCTCATGCCGGCCAGGTCGGAACCGGTGCCCGGCTCCGTCATGGCGATCGCGAACATGCACCGGCCACTGACGAAGTCGGGGAGCCAGCGCTTCTTCTGCTCCTCCGTGGCGTACGCCTTCAGGTACGGCAGGCAGAGTGCGACATGCACGCTGGAGCCGCCGAAGGAGACGCCCGCACGGGCGCACTCCTCGGACAGGACGGCCTGGAACTTGAAGGACTCCTGCCCGGCGCCGCCGTACTGCTCGGGCACCTCGATCCCGAATATCCCCAGGTCCCCCAGGGCGTGGTAGAAGTCGCGCGGCACTCGGCCCGCCGCGTACCACTCCTCGTGGACGGGGACGACCTCGGCCTCGATGAAGGCGCGGAGGGTCTCCCGGAACGCCTCGTGGTCCTCGTTGTACACAGTACGGCGCACGGCGGAGGGCTCCTTCGCGACGGGCGAACAGGACGATTAAGCGCTTGCTCAGGGAAAAGTTACCCGGGCGTTCGCAAGGGTGTCCAGAGCCGTCCGCCCTGCCCGCCGCCGCCCGCCCCAGCCCGTCGGCACCGGCCCTGCCGGTCCGTCCCGGCGCGAGCGACTGGTGTGCCGGGAGTGCGCCGAGTGTGTGCCGAGCCATATCGCCGAAGCGTACGTATATGCATCATGGCTCCCGGCGCACGGCGAGAAGTGCGCCTTCCGACGCGAAAAGGGCGGGAAACCACCGTTGACTCACCACCGAATACCCCGGCGCTCCCGGGCCCCGCTCTCGGCCGCCCTGCTCGGCGGCGTCATCCTGTCGCTGGTCACGGGCGCCACGCCCGCCTCGGCGACGACCGCCGTGCCGGGCGTTTCGTGTACCTCGGGCAAGGCAGGCCTCGCCGCGAAGCTGAGCAAGGACATCAACGCGGCGCTCGAGAACCGCACGTCCACGACCGCGATCGCGTTCGACGACCGCACCACCGGCACCACCTGCGCGCTGCGGGGCACGCAGCGGTACGACTCCGCCAGCGTGGTCAAGGTGACCGTCCTCGCGACCCTGCTCTGGGACGCGCAGAAGACGAGCCGCCCGCTCACCAAGCGTGAGACCGGTCTCGCCACGGCCATGATCACCAAGTCGGACAACGCCGCGACGACCAAGCTGTGGAAGCAACTGGGCGCGGCGAAGGTCAACGGTTTCCTGAAGGCCGCGGGGATGACCCGCACCACTCCGGGCGCGGACGGCTACTGGGGCCTCACCCAGATCACCGCCGGTGACGAGCAGCGGCTGCTGTCTCTGATCACCGACAGGAACCGGGTGCTCACCGACGCGTCGCGGGCCTTCATCCTGGACCGGATGCACAAGGTCATCCCGTCCCAGCGCTGGGGCGTCCCGGCCGGAGCGCCCTCCTCGGCCACCACCGAGCTGAAGAACGGCTGGCTCCAGCGTGATACCCAGGGCTGGCGTGTCCACAGCATCGGCGCCTTCACCGGCAAGGGCCACGACTACCGCATCAGCGTGCTCACGCAGAACAACAACACGATGCAGGACGGCGTCAACACGATCGAGGCCGTCTCCCGAGCCGTCCACAAGGACCTCACCGCGGCCGCCTCGTTGCCATGGTCCTAGTGTGATGCGCCAGAAATCCTGATGGTTAGTAAGTACCCTGTTGGCATGTCGCATTCGGGGCCTTCTGCTGTGGCGGTCACGTTGTCCGAGGCTGAGCGCGCCGAGTTGGTGCGCCGGACGAAGATGCCGCACCGGCGCTCGGCCGAGAAGGCCCGCATCATCCTGGCGTGTGCTGACGGCATGTCGAACGCGGGTGTCGCGCGGCTCGTCGGTGTCCAGGCCAAGACGGTCGGCAAGTGGCGTCGTGCTTTCGCCGCAGAGCGGATGGCGGGGCTTGAGGACGCCGGCTGGGTCGGCCGGCCGAAGGCCGATCTGATCCTCGACGATGCTGAGCGCAGGCAGCTGCAGCAGTGGGCCCGGCAGGCGAAGACCGCCCAGTTCCTCGCGTTACGGGCCAAGATCGTGCTGCGCTGCGCGGAGGGCGGGACGAACCAGCAGGCCGCGGCCGACCTCGGTATCGACAGGTCAACCGTGGACCGCTGGCGGGCCCGGTTCATCGCGAAACGCCTCGATGGCCTGCAGGACGAGCCGCGCTCGGGCCGGCCGCCTCGATCCTCCTCGACCAGGTCGAGGAGGTCGTCGTGGCCACCCTGGAGTCGCTCCCGGGCCGGGACACGCACTGGTCACGGGCCTCGATGGCCCAGCGCACCGGCCTGTCGAAGTCGACGATCGGGCGGATCTGGAAGCGGTTCGACCTCAAGCCTCACCTGCAGGACTCCTTCAAGCTGTCCACCGATCCGCAGTTCGTCGCCAAGGTCGTCGACGTTGTCGGCCTGTACCACCACCCGCCCGAGAAGGCGGTCGTGCTCTGCGTGGACGAGAAGAGCCAGATCCAGGCGCTGGACCGCTCCCAGCCAGTGCTGCCGATGATGCCGGGCATGCCCGAACGCCGCACCCACGACTACCTGCGGCACGGCATCACCAGCCTGTTCGCAGCCTTCAACATCGCCGACGGCACCGTCATATCGGCACTTCACCGCCGCCACCGGGCGATCGAGTTCAAGAAGTTCCTGATCCGGATCGACAAGGCGGTGCCCGCCGGGCTCGACGTGCACCTCGTCTGTGACAACTACGCCACCCACAACACTGCCGAGATCAGGACGTGGCTCGGCAAACACCCCCGCTTCCACGTCCATTTCACCCCCACCGGCTCCTCCTGGATGAACCAGGTCGAGCGGTGGTTCGGCCTGCTGACCGACAAGCTCATCCGCCGCGGCGTCCACACCTCCGTGAAGGCACTGGAGAACGACATCACCGCGTGGATCGACACCTGGAACGAGAAACCGCGCCCCTTCACCTGGACCAAGACAGCCGACGAGATCCTCAAATCCCTCGCCGACTACCTCACCAAGGTCGGAACCACCGCCCCGAAAACAGAGCAGAACTAACCATCAGGATTTCTGGCGCATCACACTAGGTCCCGCGCGGCGACGGCCTCGTTCCCGTCCACGTCCGGCCTAGGTCTCCCGACCGGTCTTCGGCCGTCGAACGTTACGGCGGGATGAAATCCGCCCCGGCCCGCGTTGGTGTCTTTCGGCAGGTCAGGACGGTAAGCCGGGGGATCGGGAGACTGCAGTGGCGGATGCGGGCGCGGATACGGGAGCGGGAGCGGCGGCCGACGCCGGAGCCGCGGCGGGGGCGGACTCCACGGCGCGTGGTTCGACGGCGCCTGGTTCGACAGCACCAGGCTCGACGCCACCGGGCACGGCGGTGGCGGTGGACGCCCCGCAGGGCTGGGCCCGGCGGCTGAGCGGATACGCGTGGCGCCACCGGCGCGACGTGCTGCTCGCGCTCGGCTCCTCGCTCGGCGGGATGGCCGTCATGGCCCTCGTCCCGCTGATCACCAAGGTCGTCATCGACGACGTGATCGGCACCGGCGAGCGCTCCCTCGCGGTCTGGACCGGCCTCCTGCTGCTCGCCGCGCTCGTCGTCTACGCCCTGACCTTCGTACGGCGCTACTACGGCGGCCGGCTCGCGCTCGACGTCCAGCACGATCTCCGTACGGAGATGTACGGCACGATCACCCGCCTCGACGGACGACGCCAGGACGCCCTGTCCACCGGCCAGGTCATCGGCCGCGCCACCAGCGACCTCCAGCTGATCCAGGGCCTGCTCTTCATGCTGCCGATGACCATCGGCAACGTCCTGCTGTTCCTCGTCTCACTTGTGATCATGGCCTGGCTGTCGCCGCCGCTGACCCTGGTCGCCCTGGCCGTCGCGCCGGCCGTCTGGTACATCGCCCGCCGCAGCCGGGCCAGGCTGCACCCGGCCACCTGGTACGCCCAGTCCCAGGCGGCCGCCGTCGCGGGTGTCGTCGACGGGGCCGTGTCCGGAGTCCGCGTCGTCAAGGGCTTCGGCCAGGAGGAACAGGAGACCGGCAAGCTCCGCGAGGTCGGCCGCGCGCTGTTCGCCGCGCGCCTGCGCACCGTACGGCTGAACTCCCGCTACACCCCCGCGCTCCAGGCGGTCCCCGCGCTCGGCCAGGTCGCCATGCTGGCACTCGGCGGCTGGCTGGCCACCCGGGGGCAGATCAGCCTCGGCACCTTCGTCGCCTTCTCCGCCTATCTGGCCCAGCTCGTCGGCCCCGTCCGCATGCTCGCCATGGTCCTCACCGTGGGCCAGCAGGCACGGGCCGGCGTCGAACGCGTACTGGAACTGATCGACACCGAGCCCACGCTCCAGGACGGCACGAAGGAACTTCCGGCGGACGCCGAGGCGTCGGTCGAGTTCGACGACGTCTCGTTCGGTTACGCGGGCGGACGCCCCGTGCTCGACGGCCTGTCCCTGGAGATACGGCCCGGGGAGACCGTCGCCGTCGTCGGCTCCTCCGGAAGCGGCAAGTCCACCCTCTCCCTCCTGCTGCCGCGCTTCTACGACGTGACGCGCGGTGCGGTTCTCGTCGGCGGTCATGACGTGCGGGAACTGACCTTCTCCTCGCTGCGCGCCGCGATCGGGCTCGTACCGGAGGACAGCTTCCTCTTCTCCGACACCGTCCGCGCCAACATCGCCTACGGCAAGCCGGACGCCACCGAAGAGGAGATCCTGCGCGCGACCCGGGCCGCCCAGGCCCACGGCTTCATCAGCGAGCTGCCCGCCGGTTACGACACCAAGGTCGGCGAGCAGGGGCTCACGCTCTCCGGTGGCCAGCGCCAGCGCATCGCCCTGGCCCGCGCCATCCTCACGGACCCCCGGCTGCTCGTCCTCGACGACGCCACCTCGGCCGTCGACGCCCGGGTGGAGCACGAGATCCACGAGGCGCTGCGCTCGGTGATGGCCGGACGTACGACCCTGCTCATCGCCCACCGCCGCTCCACCCTCGGCCTCGCCGACCGTATCGCCGTACTCGACGGCGGCCGGCTCACCGACATCGGCACCCACGAGGAGTTGCAGGAACGGTCCGTCCTCTACCGACGGCTGATCACGGAGCCCGACGCCTCGGACGCGTCCGACGAAACCGGCGGACCCGGCGTGGCTGCCGGAGCCGAAGAAGCCGAAGAAGCGGATGCGGCCGCCGGAGTCGAGGCCGCCGGAGCGGAGGCCACCAGGACCGGTACCTCGAAGACCGACAGTGCGAAGACCGACAGCGCGAAGGCGGAGAGCGCGAAGGCGGAGAGCTCGACGCCCGATGCCGCCGGGGCCGGCCGAGCGTGCGAGGCCCCGCCCGGGAGGGCCCTGGAGGACGGCCGCGCGCTCCTGGCCGAGATCGACGCCGAGTTCGACGCCGAGCGCGGTGTCACCCCCGCCCTGTGGGTACGGGACGGAGCTTCCGCCGACCCCCGCGACCCCGCCGCGCTCGACGCCACCGCCGGTGCCACCCCCGAACTGCTCGCCCAGGTGGCGGCCCTGCCCCCGGCCACCGACACCCCCGCCGTGGACGAGGCCCGCGCCGTCGCGGCCGAGGAGTCGTACGGACTGCGCCGCCTCCTGCGCGGGTTCGGACTGCCCCTGCTCGGCGCCCTCGCGCTGGTCGCCGTGGACGCGGGCATGGGCCTGCTGCTCCCGGTGCTCATCCGGCACGGCATCGACCAGGGCGTGGAACGGCTCGCCCTCGGTGCTGTATGGGCGGCGGCCTCGCTCGGTCTGCTGGTCGTGCTGGTCCAGTGGGCCGCGCAGACGGGCGAGACCCGCAGGACCGGCCGGACCGGTGAACGGATCCTCTACGCGCTCCGGCTCAAGATCTTCGCCCAGCTCCAGCGGCTCGGACTCGACTACTACGAGCGCGAGCTGACCGGTCGCATCATGACCAGGATGACGACCGACGTGGACGCACTGTCGACCTTCCTCCAGACCGGTCTCGTCACCGCCTTCGTCTCCGTCGTCACCTTCTTCGGCATCCTCGTCGCCCTGCTCGTGATCGATGTCGAACTGGCCCTCGTGGTCTTCGCGACGCTGCCCGTGCTGATCCTGGGCACGGTCGTCTTCCGGCGCCGGAGCGTACGGGCGTACGAGCTGGCGCGCGAGCGCATCAGCGCGGTCAACGCCGATCTCCAGGAGTCGGTGTCGGGGCTGCGGATCGTGCAGGCGTTCGGGCGCGAGAAGGACGGCGTCGAGCGCTTCACCGGCCGCAGCGCCCACTACCGCGCGGCCCGGGTGCGCGGCCAGTGGCTGATCTCGGTGTACTTCCCCTTCGTCCAGCTGCTGTCCTCCGTGGCCGCGGCGGCCGTGCTGATCGTCGGCGCAGGCCGGGTGGAGGCCGGGACGCTGACCACCGGCGCGCTCGTCGCGTACCTCCTCTACATCGACCTGTTCTTCGCCCCCGTGCAGCAGCTCTCGCAGGTCTTCGACGGCTACCAGCAGGCGACCGTCTCCCTGGGCCGCATCCAGGAACTGCTGCGCGAGCCGACCTCGACGGCCACTCCCCGGGAGCCGGTGGACGTGCTGTCGCTGCGCGGCGAGATCACGTTCGAGGACGTGCACTTCGCCTACCGGGCCGAGGAGGCCCCCGGTGCGTCCGACGCGACGGCGCGCGCGGAACCGCCCGCTGCGAACGAGCGCGCCGAGGCCGCTCTCACCGGCGTCGACCTGCGGATACCGGCAGGTCAGACCGTCGCCTTCGTCGGAGAGACCGGTGCCGGGAAGTCCACCCTGGTCAAGCTGGTCGCCCGGTTCTACGACCCCTCGCGGGGCCGGGTCGCGGTCGACGGCACCGACCTGCGCGCGATGGACCTGACCTCCTACCGGCGCCGGCTCGGCGTCGTCCCGCAGGAGGCGTACCTGTTCGCCGGTACGGTACGGGACGCCATCGCGTACGGCCGCCCGGAGGCGAGCGACGCCGAGGTGGAGGCCGCCGCCCGCGCGGTCGGTGCCCACGACATGATCGCCACGCTGGACGGCGGCTACCTGCACGAGGTGACCGAGCGCGGCCGTAACCTCTCCGCCGGCCAGCGCCAGCTGATAGCCCTGGCCAGGGCCGAGCTGGTGAACCCGGACATCCTGCTGCTCGACGAGGCCACGGCGGCCCTGGACCTGGCGAGCGAGGCGCTGGTCAACCAGGCCACCGACCGGCTGACCGGCCGCCGTACCGTCCACCCGTCACCGAGCGCCGACGCGCGCACGACTCTGATCGTCGCGCACCGGCTGACGACGGCGGCACGCGCGGACCGGGTGGTCGTCCTGGACCACGGCCGGGTCGTGGAGGACGGCACGCACGACGAACTGCTCGCGCTGGACGGCCGGTACGCCGCGCTGTGGCGGAGCTTCGTCGGCGAGGCGCGGCCCGCCGACGAACTGTGCGAGGCGCCGGCGGCCGTGTCGTGAGTCCGGTGGCCTGGTGACCGCGGTCACCAGGCCACCAGGCCGTCGGGCCGTCGGGCCGCGGAACGACCGCGTGGTCCCCGTTGCCCCGACGCGGCCTCGTCGGCCGGGGCCTCGGCGCAACCGATTCCGGGGCCCCGCGCGTCGTACAGGCGTGCGCCTTCGTGTCCCGCGTGTCCGCGTGTCCGCGTGTCCACGTGTGCGCGCACGCGTATGCCCAACTGACCGTAGGAGAAGGAAGCACACGTGTTCAGTCGCGCCGGGACCGGCAGCCGCACGACCGGCGGCCCCGCCCACGGCGTCACGCGAAGCGTGACGTACGGCCTCCTGCTGCCTCTCACCGCCGGCGCCCTGGTACTGGCCGGTCCGGGGCAGAGCGGTGCCGAGGCGATGTCCGTCTGCTCCGGGCGCCCGCAGCAGACGGTGCGCTTCGCCACCGGTGAGCTGCGCGTCTTCAAGAACCGCGACTACGCCTGCGCGATCACCGTGGCCAAGAAGCCGGGGGCGAAGCGGACGATGTCGGTCAGTCTCCAGGCGCGCGGTGCCTCGCCGGTGGTGGACCAGGGGACGTTCACCCGGCAGGCGGGCCCGGTCACGGTGCACGCCCTCAACCGGTGCGTACGGGCCTCGGGGGCCGTGTCCGGGAAGGGCGGCTCGACGGGATGGATCCTGTGCTGACGCGGTGCCGCCGCGTATGTGACGTGGCGGTTCATGGGGCCGAAGGGCGGTCAGGGGTGGCGGCGGGGTCCCGACCGGGCTAGGTTCGCGGCGTCTGTCATGAACACAGGGGAGTGTGAATGCGCAAGGCGCTGAGATGGCTGTTGTCGTTCGTGCTGGTGATAGGCACGGTCGCCACGGCCGGTGCGGCCACCGCCGCCGAGTCCGGTGGGGGCACCGACACCACCGACATCAAGGACCGGATCCTCGCCATCCCGGGGATGAAACTCGTCCAGGAGAAACCGTACGAGGGGTACCGCTACTTCGTCCTGACGTACACCCAGCCGGTGGACCACCGGCACCCGGCCAAGGGGACGTTCGAGCAGCGCGTCACGCTGCTGCACAAGGACACCAGCCGTCCCACGGTCTTCTTCACGGGAGGCTACAACGTCTCCACCAACCCGAGCCGCAGCGAGCCGACCCGGATCGTCGACGGCAACCAGGTCTCCATGGAGTACCGCTTCTTCACCCCGTCGCGCCCGCAGCCGGCCGACTGGTCGAAGCTGACCATCTGGCAGGCGGCCAGTGACCAGCACCGGATATTCACCGCGCTGAAGCGCGTCTACTCCAAGAAGTGGCTGGCCACGGGCGGCTCGAAGGGTGGTATGACCGCCACCTACTTCGAGCGCTTCTACCCGGACGACATGGACGGCGTCGTCGCGTACGTCGCGCCCAACGACGTGGTGAACCACGAGGACTCGGCGTACGACCGGTTCTTCGAGCGCGTCGGCACCAAGGAGTGCCGCGACCGGCTGAACGCGGTGCAGCGCGAGGCGCTGGTCCGGCGCGCGCCGCTGGAGAGGAAGTTCCAGGAGTGGGCGGACGCCAACGGCGCGACGTTCACCACCATCGGTTCGCTCGACAAGGCCTACGAGGCCACGGTGCTCGACTACGTCTGGGGCTTCTGGCAGTACAGCCTGCTCGCCGACTGCGACGGCATCCCGGCCGCCGCCACCGCCTCCGACCAGGAGATCTACGACAGCGTCGACACGGTCTCGGGCTTCTCCGCGTACACCGACCAGGGCCTGGCCACCTACCAGCCGTACTACTACCAGGCGGGCACCCAGCTCGGCGCGCCCACGATCAAGCTGCCGCACCTGGGCAATCTGAGCCGGTACGGCTACCAGCCGCCGCGCAACTTCGTGCCGCGCGACATCGCGATGCGCTTCGAGCCGTCGGCGATGCGGGACATCGACAACTGGGTCCGCCGGCACGCGAACCAGATGATGTTCGTGTACGGGCAGAACGACCCGTGGGGCGCGGAGCCCTTCCGGCTCGGGCACGGCGCGCGCGACAGCCACGTGTACGTCGCGCCGGGCGCCAACCACGGCGCCAACGTGGCGGGCCTGGTGCCGGACCAGCAGGCGAAGGCGACGGCCCGCATCCTGGCCTGGGCGGGCGTGGCGCCGGAGGCCGTGCGGAAGGACGCGACGAAGGCGAAGCCGCTGTCACCGTTCGACGCCCAGCTCGACCGGCAGAAGCTGGAGCGGCGTCAGACGCTGAGGCCGTAACGCGCGGGAAGCGGGGGGCGGAGCCTGACCCCGGCGCCATGCGCCGGGAGCCCGGCTCCACGCGCCGCTACGAGCGGTAGCCGAGCCCGTGCCCGGTCGGGTACAGCACCCGCGCGGGATCGTCCGCGCGCTGGACGGGTACGGGCAGCCGCCCCCGGGGCCGGGTCCGGCCGGCGATCACCCGGGCGGCGGCGCGCAGTTCGACATCGGTCCAGGAGTACGTGGCCAGGGACGCCCGGACGCCGGGCAGGTGCGCGATGTCGTACGGGTTGCGGACGGCGACCGTGATCACCGGCACCCCGCTCGCGACCAGCGCGTTCACCAGCGTGCGCTGCGAACTGGCCGTCGAGACGTTGTACGTGGCCACGACCACCGCGTCCGTGCCGCGCGCCGCGGCGACCGCCTCGTCGATCCCGGCGGCGGTCGGCGCCGTACCGGTGGACCGCGCGGTCGCGCTGAAGCCCAGTTCGGTCAGCGCCTTGGCGAGGACGGTGGTCGGCGGCCCGGTCGTCCCGGAGGGCGAGGCCGGGTCGGCACCGACGACCAGCACCTTCTTCTCCCGCCGCCGGCTCAGGGGCAGCAGATTGCCCTCGTTGACCAGGAGGGTGGTGGTCGCGTCGGCGATCCGGTCGGCGGCGGTGAGGTGCGCGCGGATGCCGACGACCCGGTCCACGCCCGTCCGGGAGACATAGGGCGGATGGCGGAACAGGCCGAGCCGGTCCTTCAGTTCGAGGATGCGCAGAACCGATTCGTCCAGCCGCTTCTCGCTGATCTCGCCGGATCTGACCGCCGTCAGCACCGCGTTCCAGGCGAGTGACAGGTCGGGCGGGTCGAGCAGTTGGTCGACGCCCGCCTTGAGGGCGAGGACGGGCACGCGGTCGTCGCCGTACTTCTCGCGGACGCCCTCCATCCTCAGCGAGTCGGTGGTCACGACCCCGTCGTAGCCGAGTTGTTCCCGCAGGACGCCCGTGACGATGGGGTGCGAGAGCGTGGCCGGGTCCTCGTCGGGGTCGAGCGCCGGGACGACGATGTGCGCGGTCATGACCGAGGTGATGCCGGCGGCGATCGCGGCCCGGAACGGCGGCGCGTCCAGCTCCGTCCACTGCTCACGGGTGTGATGGATGGTCGGGAGCGAGTAGTGGCTGTCGTCCTTGGTGTCGCCGTGCCCGGGGAAGTGCTTGGCCGCGGTGGCGATTCCCGCGCCCTGGTAGCCCTTGACCTGGGCGGCCACCCGGTCGGCGACGGCCTGTGGATCGGCGCCGAAGGACCGTACGCCGATGACGGGGTTGGCCGGGTTGACGTTGACGTCCGCGACCGGGGCGTAGTTCTGGTTGATGCCCATGGCGGCCAGCTCGGCCCCGGCGATCCGCGCCGCCTCGCGCGCGTCCGCGGGTGAGCGGGACGCGCCGAGCGCCATCGCGCCCGGCAGCAGCGTGGCCGGCTTGCCGACGCGCGCGACGATGCCGTGCTCCTGGTCGGTGGCGATCAGCAGCGGTACGGGGGTGGGCTGGGCGAGGCCCGCCTTCTGGATGCCGTTGGAGAGGCCGGCGATCTGGTGCGGGTCGCGGGTGTTGTGCGCCCAGGCGAAGTAGATGATGCCGCCGACGTGGTACTTCTCCACCAGCTCCGCGGCGGTGCGGACACCGATCTCGGCGAGGTTGGCGTCGATGTCGGCCTGGTCGGGGGCGGTGGCGGAGTGCCCGTACACCCGCATGACGAAGACCTGGCCGACCTTCTCCTGGAGGCTCATACGCGAGACGAGCCGGCGGAGGCGGTCCCGTCGCGCGGCACCGGCGGCATCGGTGGGGCCGACTGTGGAGAGGGCGGACGCGGGAGCGGGGACGGCGGTGACGGCGACCGCCGCCGCTGCTACGGCGGTCGCGCTGAGGAGGGTGCGTCTGGGGATGGTCCGGTCGTGCACTGGTGCTCCTTCCGGCCGTGCGCCGCGAGGGAAGTGAAGAAAACTTCCAAAGCCCCACGCATATAAGGAAAGTAAGTGCCAGTCAAGGGATGACCGCCGACGCGCCGAGGCGTCGTGCGACAGGGACAGCGCGACGGGGACAGTGCGGGCTACGCCGGCGCCTGTGTCTCCGCCGTCGCCACCGCCGGCCAGTGCCGCCGGAGCGTCTCCACCGTGGCCGTCACGGCCGGGCGCCGTGCCGCGCCCGTACGCCACAGGGCGTACAGCCGGCGCATCGGCACCGGATCGAGGGCGACGGCGTGCACCCCCTCGGGCAGCGGTCCCCGCCCCAGGCGCGGGATCATGGCGATGCCGAGGCCCGCCGCCACCAGCGCCAGTTGGGTGTGGTTCTCCTCGGCCTGATGGGCGAGGTCGGGTACGCAGCCGGCCGCGCGCAGCGTGCGCACCAGCCAGTCGTGACAGACCGTGCCGGGCGGCTGGCAGATCCAGCGCTGCCCCGGCAGGTCCTCCCGCCGCACGCGCGACCGCGCGGCGAACGGGTGCCCGGCCGGGACGAGCACGTCGCACAGGTCGTCCCCGATGACCGCCTGCTCGACGCCCTCGGGGGCGGGCAGCGGGGCGATGTCCCAGTCGTGGGCGACGGCCAGGTCGATCACTCCCCGGGCCACCAGGTCCACGGACAGGTGCGGATCGATTTCCCTGAGCCGGATGTCCAGCGTGGGGTGCAGCCCGGCCAGCTCGGCCAGTACTCCGGGGAGCAGCCCCCGGGCGGAGGACGCGAAGGCCCCGACCACCAGCCGGCCGGTGGGCTGCCCCCGGCGCTCCTCCAGAGTGGTCTCGGCGCGCTCGACGATGGCGAGCAGTTCCTCCGCCGTGGTGGCGAGGTGGCGGGCCTCGTCGGTGAGGGCCACCCCGCGGCCGCGCCGCTCCAGCAGGGTCGTACGGGTCTCCCGCTCCAGCTTGGTGATCTGCTGCGACACGGCGGACGGGGTGTAGCCGAGCGCCGCGGCCGCCGCGGCGACGGAGCCGTGGACGGAGACGGCGTGCAGCGCGCGCAGCCGGGCCAGGTCGAGCACGGTCAGCCCCTCCTTCAGTGCGATTAAGCAATGCTCAATTGCATCATGAAGAAGTCGGCGCTGGTGCTACACGGTCGCGGTCGCTGATGCTCTCCGTATGCGCGCCACACACAAGGCTCTCGCCGTTGCCGTCGCCGCCGTCTGGGGGGTGAACTTCGTCGTCATCGAGGTGGGACTCGGCCACTTCCCGCCGCTGCTGTTCTCCGCGCTGCGGTTCCTCGTCGCCGCCGTGCCGGCCGTCTTCTTCGTGGGGCGGCCGAAGGTCGCCTGGAAGTGGGTGATCGGGGTGGGCCTGGCGCTCGGCGTGGCCAAGTTCGGCCTGCTCTTCATCGGCATGGACCGTGGCATGGACGCCGGTCTGTCGTCGCTCGTCCTCCAGATACAGGCCGTGTTCACGGCACTCTTCGCGGCGGTCGTACTGCGCGAACGGCCGGGCGGGAAGCGGCTGCTGGGCATGGGCGTCGCGCTCGCGGGCATCGCGCTCGCGGCGGCGGACGAGGGGGCGTCCGGATCATCGGCCGCGTTCGCACTGGTCATCGCCGCCGCGGCCTGCTGGGGAGTCTCGAACGTCCTCACCCGTAAGGCGTCCCCGCCGGACGCCCTGAACTTCATGGTGTGGGTGTCGGTCGTGCCCGTGCTGCCGCTGCTCGGTCTCTCCCTTGCGTTCGAGGGGCCGGACGCCGACGCCGCCGCGGTCAGGGGGATCGACCTGACGGGAGCGGGGGTGGTCCTCTACGTCGCCTGGGTCACGACCGTCTTCGGCTTCGGCGCGTGGGGCTGGCTGCTCCGGCGCCACCCCGCCTCGTCCGTGGCCCCGTTCTCCCTGCTCGTCCCGGTCTTCGGGATGTCGTCGGCGGCGCTGTTCCTGGACGAACCTGTCGGCCCGCTGCGCTGCTGCGCGGCGGCCCTGGTGGTCGGGGGCGTGGCGCTCACATCGCTCACGTCACTCAGGTCGCTTACGTCGTGGAGTGTCCGGTCGAAGGGGAAGGGCGCGCGGGAACAGGCCGAGGGACCTGGAGGCCGGGAGCGGGAGGCCGCCACGGCTCAGGCGGGAGGAGCAGGCCACTCCTGAAGGGCGGGCGCGGGGCCGCGCCCGCCCCCGCGCCCAGGTGCGGGCACCCCGCGTCTCAGCGGTACGCGGCGATCAGGCCCTCCAAGTGTTCCCTGCCGGGCGCCAACTGCTCCGGCAGCTCGCGCGCCTGCGGGTACCAGCGCTTCTCGTACTCCCAGCACACCCAGCTGTCGTCGTCCAGCAGCGCCAGGCACTCGCCCAGGGGCAGCACGCCCGCCCCCAGGGCCAGCGGTGTCCTGTCCTCCGCCGAGGCGATGTCCTTCACCTGGACGTAGCCCAGGTGCGGCGACAGCACCGCGTGCGTGGTGACCGGGTCCTCGCCCCCGAGCCACGTGTGCATCACGTCCCACAACGCCCCCACCTGTGGGTGTCCCACCGGGCCCAGCACCCGGGCCGCCGCCACGCCCGTCCGGTGCGAGTCGTGCGTCTCCAGCAGGATCCGTACGCCGAAGTCCGCCGCCAGCTCCGCCGCCGCGCCCAGCCGGCGCGCCGCCACCGCGTCCGCGTGGGCCGGATCCTGGTCGCCGCCGCCCGGGAACACCCGTACGTTCGGCGCGCCGAGGTCCCGGGCGAGCCACAGCAGCTCCTGCAACTCCGCGCGCAGCGCCTCCTCGTCCACGTCCTCCTCCGCCTTCGCCACCCGTACGTATCCGGCGACGGTGAGGATCTCGACGCCCGCCCGCCGGAACTCGTCCACGACGGCGGCACGCTCGGCCGTTCCGATGCCCGGGTGCACGGGCTCCTCGGGATGGCCGCGCAGCTCGACGCCCTGGTAACCGGTCGCGGTCGCGAGCGCGACGACCTCGGGGACGGGCAGGCCGGGGACTCCGAGGGTGGAAAAGGCGAATTTCATGGCGCAGATCCTTTCTGAGCGAGGGCCCGGGAGGGAAGAGGGCGGCGCGACGTGATCCCATACCCTGCCGGGACGTGCCGCGCCCGACCGCCCGCCACGTGGGTACCCGGCCCGACGCGTGCCAAGCACGTCGTCGTGCCCCACGCGCGCCGGGCGCCTACCTCCGTCCTAAGTGCCCCTCCCGGCAACGTTTGCCCCGTCGCGACGCCCGGCACGCGCGCTCGCCGCGTTGGCCACAAGCCCAGGTAGCTCCGCTACATGGACTTCTGCCCGCCTTGCGATCACACGCACCGGACGCCGCTCCTTGACGGGCAAACCTTGCCGGTCGCGGCACTAGGCGTGGCGGGTGCGCCACGCGCACCACGTACGGACCCGCCGGTCACGCCTTCCGAGGCGCCGCCGTGGACTCCCGCGCCTTGAGCTCCGCCCCGATCGTCGCCACGCCGCCCGGCGGCGGCGCCTCCGTCCCCATCGCCAGCCGCCCGGCGCGCGCCCCCGCCTCGTGCAGCGGCAGCCGTACGGTCGTCAGCGCGGGCACCGCGTCCACCGAGAACGGCAGGTCGTCGAAGCCCGCCACCGAGATGTCCGCCGGGATCCGCAGCCCCCGTTCGCGCACCGCCGCACACGCTCCCAGCGCCACCGTGTCGTTCGCGGCGACCACGGCCGTCAGCTCCGGGGCCCGGCTCAGCAGTTCCAGCGTCGCCGTGTAGCCGGCGTCGCGGGTGTACGGACCGTGCACCGTGAGCGGCCGCCCCTGCGCGTCCCGCGCCTCCGGGACGCCCGCCGCCGCCAGGGCCTCGCGGTGGCCCTCCAGCCGGTGCCGGGTCGTCGTACGCTCCGCCGGGCCCGCCACGTAACCGATCCTGCGGTGGCCGAGCGCGAGCAGATGCTCCGTCAGCCGCCGTGCGCCGCCCCGGTTGTCGAAGGCCAGCGCCGCCACGGCCGCGTCACTGCCCGGCAGCGGCGGCCGGCCGCAGAGCACCACGCGCGTCCCCGCGTCCGCGAGTTTCGCCAGCTTCGTGGTCATCGCCTCGATGTGGCCGGGGTCCTCCAGCGCGCCTCCGGTGAGCACGACCGCCGCCGCACGCTGGCGCTGGAGCAGGGTCAGGTAGGTCAGCTCGCGCTCGGGCGAGCCGCCCGTGTTGCAGACGACGGCCAGTTTCTCGCTTCCGGCCCGCCCGGCCGCCCGGCCGGCGCCGACCGGGCCTGCCGCGCCTACGGTGCCCGCCGTAGTGCCCGCCGCGCCGCCGGTCGCGCT
The DNA here is from genome assembly GCF_052983195.1 of Streptomyces hebeiensis. Lineage (NCBI taxonomy): Bacteria > Bacillati > Actinomycetota > Actinomycetes > Kitasatosporales > Streptomycetaceae > Streptomyces > Streptomyces hebeiensis. Next base: position 2,606,749 of record NZ_CM129812.1, on the reverse strand, counting down.
TGCCGTGCCGCCGGTCGCGCTTGCCGTGCCGCCCGTCGCGCCTGCCGTGCCCGCTGTACCGCCCGCCGGGCCCGCCGCTCCGGAGCCCTGCCGTCCGCTCTCGGGGGCGACCGGTCCCTCCTGCCCGCCGATCTCGGTCTGGGCCGCTCCCGCCATGATCCCGAAGAACGGGTCCGCGATGTCGTTGACGAGGATGCCCACCAGGTCGGAGGTGGCGGCGGCGAGCGAACTGGCGGGCCCGTTCAGCACGTAGTCCAGTTCGTCCACCGCCCGGAGCACGCGTTCGCGGGTGGCGGCGGCGACCGGGTAGTTGCCGTTCAGCACGCGGGAAACCGTCGCGGGCGACACCCGGGCGCGGGCTGCCACGTCCGACAGTGTGACTGTCATCGCTCTCCTCCGGGTGAGATCAGGTCCGGCCCCTTGTACCGGCCGCTGTCGCAGGCTAGCGTTTTCCCCCGTAGAAAGCGCTTGCTACGGCTCTATGGAGGGAACTTCGTGACACGCAGGACAGTGCGGATCGCCATGAACGGCGTCACGGGGCGGATGGGGTACCGGCAGCATCTGGTCCGCTCCGTCCTCGCGATCCGCGAGCAGGGCGGACTGGACCTCGGGGACGGTGAGGTGCTGTGGCCCGAGCCCGTCCTCGTCGGCCGGCGGGAACACGCGCTCGAAGAGATGGCGGGACGGCACGGTCTGACCGAATGGTCCACCGACCTGGACGCCGTTCTGGCGGACGAGACGGTCGACATCTACTTCGACGCCCAGGTCACCTCCGCCCGGGTGGAGGCGATCAAGAAGGCGATCGCCGCGGGCAAGCACGTCTACACCGAGAAGCCGACGGCGACCGACCTCGACGGCGCCCTCGACCTGGCCAGACTCGCCGATGCCGCCGGGATCAAGCACGGTGTGGTTCAGGACAAGATCTTCCTGCCGGGCCTGCTCAAGCTGAAGCGCCTCATCGACGGCGGTTTCTTCGGCGAGATCCTCTCCGTACGGGGGGAGTTCGGCTACTGGGTCTTCGAGGGGGACTGGCAGGAGGCGCAGCGCCCCTCCTGGAACTACCGCGCGGAGGACGGTGGCGGCATCACCGTCGACATGTTCCCGCACTGGGAGTACGTCCTGCACGAGCTGTTCGGACGCGTCACCAGCGTTCAGGCGCACATCACCACGCACATCCCGCGGCGCTGGGACGAGCGGGGCGAGCCGTACGCGGCGACCGCCGACGACGCCGCGTACGGGATCTTCGAACTGGCCGGCGGGGCCGTCGCGCAGATCAACTCCTCCTGGGCGGTCCGCGTCAACCGCGACGAACTGGTCGAGTTCCAGGTCGACGGCACGCACGGCTCGGCCGTCGCGGGGCTGCGCCGCTGCCGGGTGCAGCACCGCAGCGCCACGCCGAAGCCGGTGTGGAACCCGGACCTGCCCGCCACCGAGTCGTTCCGCGAGCAGTGGCAGGAGGTCCCGGACAACACCGAGTTCGACAACGGTTTCAAGGCGCAGTGGGAGCTGTTCCTGCGCCATGTCGCGCTGGACACGCCGTACCACTGGGACCTGCTCGCGGGCGCGCGCGGCGTCCAGCTCGCCGAGCTGGGCACGCGGTCGTCGGTGGAGGGCCGCCGCTTCGACGTACCGGAGCTGACCCTGTGACCCTGCGACTCCCGTCCGCCGATGGCGGATTCAGGACATACGTCCCCCGCTCGGAACCGGCCGCGTTTCTGAGGGATACGGCGGCGAGCGCCCCCGTCGGCACGGCGTCGAGCGGCTCGGTGGTCGGCTCGACAAACGGCTCGACAAACGGATCGACGGCCGGTCCGCCTCTCGCCTCCCGTACGGTCTTCTCCGCGGCCCATGTCGTCGCCGACCCCTACGCCGATGTCAGCCCGGACGGGCCGGCCGCCGTCGACTGGGACACCACGCTCGCCTTCCGCCGTCATCTCTGGTCGCACGGGCTCGGGGTGGCCGAGGCCATGGACACCGCGCAGCGCGGCATGGGCCTGGACTGGGCGGGCGCGGCCGAGCTGATCCGGCGGTCCGCCGCCGAGGCCGAAGCCGTCGGCGGACGCATCGCGTGCGGCGTGGGAACCGACCAGCTCGCGCCGGGACCGCACGACCTGGGGACCGTACGCGCCGCCTACGAGGAGCAGTTGGCGCTCGTCGAGGAGACCGGATCGCAGGCCATCCTGATGGCCTCGCGGGCCCTCGCGGCGGCCGCGAAGACACCGGACGACTTTTCCGACGTGTACGCGCACCTGCTGCGCCAGGCGGCGGAACCGGTCGTCCTGCACTGGCTCGGTCCGATGTTCGACCCCGCCCTCGAGGGGTACTGGGGCAGTGCGGACCTGGACGCCGCCACCGACACCTTCCTCCAGGTCATCTCCGACCACCCGGACAAGGTCGACGGCATCAAGATCTCCCTGCTGGACGCCCGGCGCGAGGTCGAACTGCGTCGCAGGCTTCCCGACGGCGTGCGCTGCTACACGGGGGACGACTTCAACTATCCCGAGCTGATCGCGGGGGACGAACGCGGTTTCAGCCATGCCCTCCTCGGCATCTTCGATCCTCTGGGGCCACTGGCCGCGCAGGCCGTCCGGCTCCTGGACACCGGCGACGTCGCGGGCTTCCGCGACCTGCTCGACCCGACCGTCGAACTGTCCCGCCATCTCTTCCAGGCGCCGACACGCTTCTACAAGACGGGCGTCGTCCTGCTCGCCTGGCTGGCCGGCCACCAGGACCACTTCGCCATGGTCGGCGGTCTGCAGTCGGCGCGTTCGCTGCCGCATCTGGCGCGGGCGTACGAACTGGCGGACGGGCTCGGTCTGTTCCCCGATCCCGTGATGGCCGAGGCCCGGATGGCGTCCCTGCTCAGGGTGTACGGGGTGGACCAGTGACGGACACGGGCTCGGACATGGACACGAATACGGATACGAACGGGAACGCGGACGCGGTCCGGGGGACGAGCGTGGACGGTGACGGTGACCATGGCGCGGAAGCGCCGGTTGCCCCGGGCGACCTCGCCCGCTTCAGCATCAACCAGATGACGGTCAGACAACTGTCCCTGCCGGAGCTGACCGAGGCATGCGTACGCCTCGGAGTGCCCGGCGTCGGCCTGTGGCGCGAACCGGTCCAGGCGTACGGCGTCGAGGCCGCGGCGAAGCTCGTGCGGGACGCCGGCCTCGCGGTCACCACCCTCTGCCGGGGCGGCTTCCTGACCGCGACGGACCCGGAGCTGCGGGCCGCCGCGCTGGCCGACAACCGCGCGGCCGTCGACGAGGCGGTGGCGCTCGGCACGGACACCGTCGTGATGGTCTCCGGGGGTCTTCCGGAGGGGAGCAAGGACCTCGCGGCGGCCCGTGAGAGCATCGCCGACGCGTTGGCCGAGCTGGCTCCGTACGCGGGCGACCGCGGTGTGCGCCTGGCGATCGAACCGCTGCACCCGATGTTCGCCTCGGACCGCTGCGTGGTCTCGACCCTCGACCAGGCCCTGGAGCTGGCCGAACGCTTCCCCGCCGACCAGGTCGGGGTCGTCGTGGACACCTACCACATCTGGTGGGACGACCGCGCGCCGGCGGCCGTCGCCCGCGCGGGGGAGCGCATCTTCTCCTTCCAACTGGCCGACTGGACCACGCCTCTTCCCGAGGGCGTCCTGAACGGCCGCGGCCAGCTCGGCGACGGCTCGGTCGACCTGCGGACCTGGCGCGAACGGGTGGAGGCCGCGGGCTACGACGGGCCGATCGAGGTGGAGCTGTTCAACGAGCGGCTGTGGCAGGGGGACGGCGTGAGGCTGCTCCAGGAGGTGGTGCGGCGGTACGTGAGACACGCGTTGTGACGCGCGCGTTGTGACGCATGTGCGGTGACATACGTGTGGTGACGCACGTGGTGACGCACGTGGTGACGCATGCGTCGCAGGGCGGCCTCCTTCCGAGGTAACGCCGACGAGGGCGGCCGGCTGTCATCCGGCCGCCTCCCGGTCGGCCTCTCCCGGGCCCCGGAACGTCCTCCTGTACGCCGTCGGGGTCACCCCCGTGGCCTCCTGGAGGTGGTGCCGGAGCGACACCGCCGTACCGAAACCGGAGTTGGCCGCCACCCGGTCGACAGGGAGGTCGCTCTCCTCCAGAAGCTGGCGGGCCCGTTCGACGCGCTGGCGTATCAGCCATTGGGCCGGTGAGAGCCCCATCTCCTCACGGAAGCGGCGTGTGAACGTCCGTACGCTCATGGACTCCAGTGCGGCCAACTCCCGTAGCGGCAGCGGACGGTCGAGGTTGTCCACGGCCCAGGCGCGCGCCCTGCGGGTCGAGGAGACCGTCGGCTCGGCGACCGGGCGGCGGATGTACTGGGCCTGGCCGCCGTCCCGGTGCGGGGGCACGACGGTCGTACGGGCCACGGCGTTGGCGACCGCCACCCCGTGGTCGCTCCTGATCATGTGCAGGCACAGATCGATCCCGGAGGCCACGCCCGCGGAGGTGAGCACATGGCCGTCCTCCGTATAGAGGACGTCGGGATCGAGCAGCACATCGGGGTGCAGCGCGCGGAACTGATCACAGGACTGCCAGTGGGTCGTGGCCCGCCGGCCCTTGAGCAGTCCGGCGGCGGCCAGGACGAACGAACCCGTGCAGATGGACGCGATCCGTGTGCCGGGCCTGATCAGCCCCAGCGCGGCGGCGAGGGGCGCGTCGAGCCGTCCGTCGCCCGGCGTGTAGTCCTCGTCCGAGGTCGGCACGATCACCGTGTCCGCCTCGGCCAGCACCTCGGGGCCGTGCGCCACATTGACGGTGACATCCGCGTCGGTACGTATCGCCCCGGGGGAGAGCGTGCAGGTCAGCACGGTGTACAGCGGCGCTCCCGAAGCGGACACGGCCTTGCCGAACAGTTGGTGCACGATCCCCAGCTCCATCTGGAGCAGGCCGGGGCGGACGAGCACGGCGACGCGGTGGGAACCTGGACGGCCGGGACGGCCGGGATGACCGAGATGGCGAGGACCGTGAGAACGACGAGAAGCTGCCATGGCCCGATTCTTTCCCGTCCTGGCTGTCGGGCAACTCGAACAGCCGAACCGACGGGCGCACTGTCGAGTGCATGGGATCGACGCGATCAACAGGCGGGACGCGCACGACGGAGGCGGCCACCGCGGAAACGTCTCTGCCCGGGACACGCCCACGCGGGGTGGACGGCCCTGGCGGACACGGCCCTCGAGGGCGCGTCGCGCGGGTGCACCGCGCCTGGTGGGTCGCCCTCGCCGCGACCTTGGTGATCGTCGCCGCGGGAAGCTTCAGCACCCTCTCCGGAGCCCTGGTCGATCCCCTGCACGGAGCCTTCGGCTGGTCGCGCTCCACGATCGGGATCGCGGTCTCGCTCAACATGGTGCTCTACGGGCTGACGGCTCCGTTCGCGGCGGCGCTGATGGATCGTTTCGGCACGCGACGGACCGTGCCGGCCGCGCTCGCCTGCCTCGCCGCGGGCGGCCTGCTGACCACCGTCATGACGGCCCCCTGGCAGTTCGTCCTCAGCTGGGGACTGCTGGTCGGGCTCGGCAGCGGCGCGCTGGCGACGACGTTCGCCGCGGTCGTCGCCCAGCGCTGGTTCGTACGGCGGCGTGGCCTGGTCACCGGAGTGCTCACCGCCGCCGGGGTGTTCGGGCAGTTCGCGTTCCTTCCGGTGCTCTCCTGGGTGGTCGAACGCCACGGCTGGCGCCCGGCGCTGATGGCGGTGGCGCTCGCCGCGCTCCTCCTGCTCCCGCCCGTCAGGCTGCTGATGGCGGACCGTCCGGCCGACGCGGGGACACGTCCGTACGGTGCCGAGGAACGGACGCGGCCGTGCGGTGCCGGGTCGCGGCCGTACGGCGCCGAGGACGGGGACGAGGAGGACGCCGCCCACCCGGCCCCCGCGCGCGGCGCGGCGCGGCGCACCGTGCGCGTCCTGCTGGACGCGGCGCGTACGCGCGGTTTCTGGCTGCTCGCCGGCGTCTTCGCCGTGTGCGGTGCCTCGACCAACGGCGTCATGTGGAGCAGCTTCACGCCCGCCGCGCACGACCACGGCATGCCCGCGACCGCGGCGTCCTCGGTCCTCGCGCTGATCGGCGTGTTCAACGTGGCGGGCACGGTGGGCTCCGGCTGGCTGACCGACCGGTTCGATCCCCGGCGGCTGCTCGCGGGCTACTTCGTGCTGCGGGGTGTCTCGCTGGTGGTGCTGCCGTTTCTGATGAGCGCCACGGTCCGGGCGCCGCTGGTGCTGTTCGCGGTGTTCTTCGGGCTCCTCGACGTGGCGACGGTCCCGCCGGTGATCGCGCTCTGCCGGGAGTTCCACGGCGACGACAGCGCGATCGTCTTCGGCTGGGTCAGCGCCGCGCACCAGGTCGGGGCCGGACTCATGGCGGGCGCCGGCGGGGTCGTACGGGACACGTTCGGGTCGTACGACCCGGTATGGGCGGGGTCGGGCGCGCTGTGCGCGGCGGCCGCGCTGCTCGCGACGGCGGTGCGGCGGCGTCCGGGCCGGACGCCGCGTTGTCCACAGGGGCGACGGGCTGTCGGAGCCGGGAGGTAGCGTCGGGTCATGTCCAATCCAGCGGTCCTCGAAGCGGTCCTCGAGCGGATCACGTACGCCAACGAGGAGAACGGCTACACGGTCGCCCGTGTCGACACCGGACGCGGCGGCGACCTCCTCACCGTGGTCGGCTCGCTGCTCGGCGCGCAGCCGGGCGAGTCCCTGCGCATGGAGGGCCGCTGGGGCTCGCACCCGCAGTACGGCAAGCAGTTCATGTGCGAGAACTACACGACGGTCCTGCCGGCCACGATCCAGGGCATCCGCCGCTATCTCGGCTCGGGCCTGATCAAGGGCATCGGACCGGTGTTCGCGGACCGGATCACCGGACATTTCGGCCTGGACACGCTGGACATCATCGAGAAGGAGCCCGGAAGGCTCGTCGAGGTCCCGGGCCTCGGCCCCAAGCGGACGAAGCGGATCGCCGCCGCCTGGGAGGAGCAAAAGGCGATCAAGGAGGTCATGCTCTTCCTCCAGGGCGTGGGGGTCTCCACCTCCATCGCGGTGCGGATCTACAAGAAGTACGGGGACGCCTCCATCTCGGTCGTGCGGAACGAGCCCTACCGCCTGGCGGCGGACGTCTGGGGCATCGGCTTCCTGACGGCGGACCGGATCGCGCAGGCCGTCGGCATACCGCACGACAGCCCGGAGCGCGTCAAGGCGGGTCTTCAGTACGCGCTGTCGCAGTCCACGGACCAGGGCCACTGCTATCTGCCGGAGGAGCGGCTGATCGCGGACGCGGTGAAGCTGCTCGCGGTGGACACGGGCCTGGTCATCGAGTGCCTGGCCGAACTGGCGGGCGAGGAGGAGGGGGTCGTCCGGGAGAAGGTGCCCGATCCGGAGGGCGGTGATCCGGTCACCGCGGTCTACCTGGTGCCGTTCCACCGCGCCGAGGTGTCCCTCTCCGGCCAGTTGCTGCGGCTGCTGCGGACCGGCGAGGACCGCATGCCGGCCTTCCGCGACGTGGCCTGGGACCGGGCGCTGACCTGGCTCGCGGGGCGTACGGGCGCGGAGCTGGCGCCCGAGCAGGAGCAGGCGGTGCGGCTGGCGCTCAGCGAGAAGGTGGCGGTCCTGACCGGCGGCCCGGGCTGCGGCAAGTCCTTCACGGTCCGCTCGATCGTCGAGCTGGCGCGGGCCAAGAAGGCCAAGGTGGTGCTGGCGGCCCCGACCGGGCGGGCGGCCAAGCGGCTGGCGGAGCTGACCGGTGCCGAGGCGTCGACCGTGCACCGGCTGCTGGAGCTCAAACCGGGCGGGGACGCCGCGTACGACCGGGACCGGCCGTTGGACGCGGACCTGGTGGTGGTGGACGAGGCGTCGATGCTGGACCTGCTGCTGGCCAACAAGCTGGTGAAGGCGGTGGCGCCCGGAGCGCACCTGCTGCTGGTGGGGGACGTCGACCAGCTGCCCTCGGTGGGCGCCGGCGAGGTGCTGCGCGATCTGCTCGCCGAGGGCGGCCCCGTGCCGAGGGTCCGGCTGACGCGGATCTTCCGGCAGGCGCAGCAGTCGGGCGTGGTCACGAACGCGCACCGCATCAACTCCGGGCAGCATCCCCTCACTCAGGGCCTCGCCGACTTCTTCCACTTCGTGGAGGAGGAGACCGAGGACGCGGGCCGGGTCACGGTCGATGTGGCGGCGCGCCGGATCCCCGCGAAGTTCGGCCTGGACCCGCGCCGGGACGTGCAGGTCCTGGCGCCGATGCACCGGGGCCCGGCCGGCGCGGGCGCGCTCAACGGGCTGCTCCAGCAGGCCGTCACGCCCGCGCGGCCGGACCTCCCGGAGAAGCGGGTCGGCGGCCGGGTCTTCCGGGTGGGGGACAAGGTCACCCAGATCAGGAACAACTACGAGAAGGGGGAGAACGGGGTCTTCAACGGCACGGTGGGGGTGGTGACCTCCCTCGACATGGACGAGCAGCGGCTGACGGTGCGGACGGACGAGGACGAGGAGGTGGCGTACGACTTCGACGAGCTGGACGAGCTGGCGCACGCGTACGCGGTGACGATCCACCGGTCGCAGGGCAGCGAGTACCCGGCCGTGGTCATTCCGGTGACGACGGGCGCGTGGATGATGCTCCAGCGCAACCTGCTGTACACGGCCGTCACCCGCGCGAAGAAGCTCGTCGTCCTCGTCGGTTCCCGCAAGGCCATCGGGCAGGCGGTACGGACGGTTTCCGCGGGCAGACGCTGTACGGCGCTGGCCCACCGTCTGGGCGCCGCGGGCTGAGCGCGAGCGCCGCACGGGGTCGAACGGGGCCGCCTGTGGCCGTCCGGGGCCGTCCGGGGAGCAGGGGCGGAGGGCCCGGCGGGGTGCGAGCCTGGGAGGAAACGGTGATGCGGGCTTTCGTAACCCGGGGCGAAGGGGGCAGGATGGGCAGGCTGGCGGCACTGAGTGCCGCCAAAAGGCCAAATGGCCGACCCCGAGTGCACTCTCCTGAGCCAAATGGGGGATGGTAGAGACAGTCAGGGCACCTCGAAGAAGAGGCACTACGTCGGTGAGGGATGACGTGAGCGAGAAACGCGACAACGCGGTAGTTCTGCGGTACGGCGACGGCGAGTACACCTACCCGGTGATCGACAGCACCGTCGGTGACACGGGCTTCGACATCGGGAAGCTCCGTTCTCAGACCGGTCTGGTGACTCTGGACAGCGGATACGGCAATACCGCCGCCTACAAGTCCGCGATCACCTATCTGGACGGCGAGCAGGGCATCCTCCGCTACCGCGGCTATCCGATCGAGCAGCTGGCCGAGCGGTCCAGCTTCCTCGAAGTGGCGTATCTGCTGATCAATGGCGAACTGCCGACGGTCGACGAGCTCGCCGCGTTCAAGAACGAGATCACCCAGCACACGCTGCTGCACGAGGACGTCAAGCGGTTCTACGACGGGTTCCCGCGTGACGCCCATCCGATGGCGATGCTGTCCTCCGTGGTCAGCGCGCTGTCGACCTTCTACCAGGACAGCCACAACCCGTTCGACGAGACGCAGCGCAACCTGTCCACGATCCGGCTGCTGGCCAAGCTGCCCACGATCGCCGCGTACGCGTACAAGAAGTCGATCGGCCACCCCTTCGTCTACCCGCGCAACGACCTCGGGTACGTCGAGAACTTCCTGCGGATGACCTTCTCGGTCCCGGCGCAGGAGTACGTGCCGGACCCGGTCGTGGTCTCGGCGCTGGACAAGCTGCTGATCCTGCACGCGGACCACGAGCAGAACTGTTCGACCTCCACCGTGCGCCTGGTCGGCTCCTCGCAGGCGAACATGTTCGCCTCGATCTCCGCCGGCATCAGCGCCCTGTGGGGCCCGCTGCACGGTGGTGCCAACCAGTCGGTGCTGGAGATGCTCGAGGGCATCCAGGCGTCCGGCGGCGATGTCGACTCCTTCATCCGCAAGGTGAAGAACAAGGAGGACGGCGTCAAGCTGATGGGCTTCGGGCACCGCGTCTACAAGAACTTCGACCCCCGGGCGAAGATCATCAAGGCGGCGGCGCACGATGTCCTCTCGGCGCTCGGCAAGTCCGACGAGCTGCTCGACATCGCGCTCAAGCTGGAGGAGCACGCGCTGGCCGACGACTACTTCGTCGAGCGCAAGCTCTACCCGAACGTGGACTTCTACACGGGGCTGATCTACCGGGCCATGGGTTTCCCGACCGAGATGTTCACCGTGCTGTTCGCGCTCGGCCGGCTGCCCGGCTGGATCGCCCAGTGGCACGAGATGATCAAGGAGCCCGGCTCCCGCATCGGGCGTCCGCGCCAGATCTACACCGGCGAGGTCCTGCGTGACTTCGTTCCGGTGGAGGGTCGCTGACCACCTCTGAGCACCTCTGAGCCCCGCTGAGAGCCCCCGGGTCTCCGAGCGCCCCGGGTCTGTGAGCACCTCCGGAGCTTCCGGGCCACCGAAAAGCGCCCCGCCGCCGATCCCCCCACGGGTCGGCGAGCGGGGCGCTTTCCATATCCCCGGAGCGGATTCCCCCCACGGGATCCGGGCCGGGCGTCTGCCGTAACCAGCAACGGCTACTCGCGCGGTCGGACCGGGGTACGTACGGGAGGGCCGCTCAAAGCTCCCCGGTGCACGTGCCCCGGCCAATCGCTTGTCCGGGATGTCCCCCAAGACATCCCCTGACATGCCGCTGAACGTCCCCCAAGACGTTCTCTGGCATCGTCCTCTTAGACTCGCGAGCTGTCCTCATGGTTACCCATCAATCTATGTGATCTAGATCTCTTTGTGAAGGTCTTGTGGTTCATGTGAAGGCTCTTCGATGCAAAGAGTTGGTAACCGGCGGGGCGCGGGGCGGCTCAGGCCGACGCGGCCAGCTCGTAACCCGCCTCGTCCACGGCGGCGCGCACGGCGGTCTCGTCCAGCGGGGCCTTGGAGACGACGGTGACCTCTCCGGTGGCGGCGACGGCCTGCACGGAGGTCACGCCCGCGATCCCGGAGATCTCGCCGGCGACGGCGCCTTCGCAGTGTCCGCAGGTCATGCCGGTGACACGGTAGACGGTGGTGACCTGGTCGGGGGAGGTGGTCCGGTCGGTGGTCTCGGGCTGCGTCTCGGCGGTCATGGCGATCTCCTCTTCGGGCGTTGCTGGGGAGGGCTGTGGGGCGCCGGAGGGTCGCGGGGACCCGGTGGCGCCGAACCTCGGATTCGACTTTACCCCCAGGGGGTATAAAACCGAAGCCTAGGAGGCGGGTCGCGCCCGGCAGTCCTCTACGAGCGGCTGCAGGTAGCGGAAGAGGAGGGTCTTCAACTCGGTGATGTACGCGTCACGCTCGTCCGGCTCGACGGACAGGGTCAGGTCGAGTCCGGCCTTGAAGGTGGCGAAGGCGAGCCGGGCGATCCGGGAGACCTCGGCCGGCGAGGCTTCCGAGAGGTGGCCGCTCAGGATCCCCTCGACCTGGGAGAGCAGGGACGAGTGCAGGTCCGCGTGGTCCATCGCGATCTTTCCGGGAATGTCGGGGCCGTGCATGAGGACGCCGAACGCCGGGTTCTCGTGGTTGAACCGGATCAACGGGTCCAGGACCGCTTCCAGCAGCTCCTCCAGGGGCAGTTCGAGGTGGGCGGGCGTGAGCGCCCGGCCGTAGGTGGCGCGCCAGCGTCGCAGCAGCTGATCGCCCAGCTCGACGGCGATGGCCTCCTTGTTGGGAAAGAACTGGTAGAGCGTGCCGGGGGAGATGCCCGCCTCGCGGGCGATGGCGTTGGTGCTCGCGCCCGTGTAGCCGGCGGTGGAGAACACGGTGGCCGCGGCGTCGAGGATCTGGGCGATGCGACGCTCGCCGCGCGCCTGGCGGCGGCGCGGTCGCGCGGTCGCGGCGGCGGGGTCCGGAGCCTTCCGTCGCGTGCCCTCGGCGTCGTCGCTGTTCGCCTCCGGCATATCAATCCCCCGGCTTTCCTGGATCAGTTGACAAATGCGAGAGGTCACTCGCATTCTTGTATTGCGAGTGGGGGCTCGTATTTTCAGTCTATGGGTACTGGCCGACCCGTGCGGAGACATGGGTCACGGTGAAGGGGACACCGCACCATGTCCGAAGTCAACACGGCGCCGCCGCTCGGCGGGTGGACCCGTTTCGTCACCGCGCGTCCGAGGCTGACCTTGCTGGCCGCGCTGGTGATCACGGTGCTCGCCGTGTTCGCGGGAGGCGGCGTCGGGGACCGGCTGAGCAGCGGCGGCTGGGAGGATCCGGACGCCGAGTCGACCTATGCGACCAAGGCGCTGGAGCGGGAGTTCCCCGCTTCCCAGCCGAATCTGCTGCTGCTCGTCGACAGCGGGACCCGCGGCGTGGACGAACCCGCCGTGGCCGCCGAGGCGAAGAGGATCACCGAGCGGCTGGCGGCGGAGAAGGGCATCACCGGCGTCGGGTCGTACTGGCAGACCCGGGCACCCTCGCTGCGCGCCGAGGACGGGCGGCAAGCGCTCGTCGTCGCGCGGCTCGAGGGGGACGAGAAGACCGCCGCCGCGACCCTGGACCGGATAGCGCCCGCCTTCCGCGGCGAGCGGGGGCCGGTGGAGGTCTCGTTCGGCGGTCCCGTCGCCATCCGGCACGAGGTGCAGACCACGATCCAGGAGGACCTGCTGCGGGCCGAGCTGGTCGCCCTGCCCGTGACGCTGGTGCTGCTGGTGATGGTCTTCGGCAGCGCGGTCGCCGCCCTGCTGCCGCTGGGGCTCGGTGTCGTCGCCATCCTGGGGACCGACGCGGTGCTGCGCGGGCTCACCGAGCTCACCGAGGTCTCGATCTTCGCCCAGAACCTGACGACTGCCCTGGGCCTGGGGCTGGCCATCGACTACGCCCTGTTCATCGTGCGCCGCTTCCGCGAGGAGCTGGCCGGGGGCGCCGAGGTGAGAGCGGCCGTCGGCACCACGCTGCGCACCGCCGGGCGTACGGTGCTGTTCTCCGCGCTGACCGTGGCGGTGTCGCTGGCCGCCATGATGGTCTTCCCTCAGTACTTCCTGCGTTCCTTCGCCTATGCCGGCATCGCGGTGGTGTTGCTCGCGGCCGCCGCCGCGCTGGTCCTGCTGCCCGCCGCGCTCATGCTGCTGGGCCACCGGGTCAATGCCCTGGACCTTCGGCGTCTGCTGCGCCGCGGGCGAGGCAAGGGCCGTGAGGGCACCGGTGCGGGCGGGGCGGTCGGCGACGGCAGTTCCGGCGCCGAGGCGGCGTCCGGTGCCGTGGAGCCCGGCGCCAGGTGGGGGCGCACGGCCGCGCTGGTGATGCGCAGGGCCCCGCTCTTCGCCCTCGCCACCACGGCCGGCCTGGTACTGCTCGGGACGCCCTTCCTGGGCGTCAAGTTCGGCACGGCCGACGACCGGCAGCTGCCGTCGAGCGCCGAGTCCCGGGTCGTCCAGCAGGAGATCCGCGACAACTTCCCGGGCAACCCCAGTGGTGGCCTCCAGGTGCTCACGAAAGGCGATGCGACGCCCGCCGAGTACGCCGACTACCGCGACCGGATAGCCGCCCTTCCCGGGGTGGCGAGGGCCGACGGCCCCGTCCCCGGTGAGGGCGGGCACGCGTACTTCACGGTGCTGCCCAGGGGGGAGGCCGTGAGCGAGGAGGCCCAGGACCTGGTCCGGGGGATCCGTGCGGAGCCGGCGGAGTTCGACACCTCGGTCACCGGTACGGCAGCGGTCCTGGTCGACTCCAAGGAAGCGATAGGGGATCGGCTGCTGCTGGCCCTGGCCCTCATCGTGGTGGCGACGTTGTTCCTGGTCTTCCTGCTCACCGGCAGCGTGCTGATACCGATCCAGGCGGTCGTGCTCAACGCCCTCAGCCTGACCGCGATGTTCGGGGCGGTGGTCTGGGTCTTCCAGGACGGCCACCTCTCCGGTCCGCTCGCCTTCACCGCCACGGGGGACATAGAGACGACGCTGCCGGTCGTGATGTTCTGTGTGGCCTTCGGGCTCTCCATGGACTACGGGGTCTTCCTGCTCTCCCGGATCAAGGAGGAGTACGACCGCAGCGGTGACCACGAGCGATCGGTGTCGTTCGGGCTCCAGCGCACCGGAGGGCTGATCACCGCGGCCGCCCTGCTCCTGGCGGTGGTCATGGTGGCCATCGGCACCTCGCGGGTGACCAGCACGAAGCTGCTGGGGCTCGGCATCACACTGGCCGTGCTCATGGACGCGATGGTGGTGCGCAGTCTGCTGGTTCCCGCGGTGATGAAGCTGACCGGCAGGGCGACCTGGTGGGCGCCGGGCCCGTTGCGCCGGTTCCACGTCCGGTTCGGGCTGAGCGAGGGCGAGTCCGCCCCGAGGGCGGAGGAGCGTCATCACCAGGCCGACGGCCGAGGGGCGGAGACGAGTGGGACGTCCGACGGGCAGCAGGGCTCGGACGGGCCGGAGGGATCGGAAGGAACGTCCGGACCGGGCAAGGAACTGGAGTCGGGGGCGCGGAGCAAGAGGTGAGCAAGGGCGAGCGGAACAGGGGGGCGACGGCGTAGAGGGCGGAGTCGGAGGCGGGTGGTCCTCGGGGCGGTCCGGGACCGGGCCCGTCGGTCGAGACGAGCGACGCGATCGCGTGTCCGCCGTCAGACTCCGCAGCCACGCAGGAAGCGGCGCGTACGTTCGGCGATCGGGAAGGGCTTGTCCGGCGGGCAGGGGTACATGTCCTGCTCGACGATGGCGAAGAGGTCGACGTCCAGCCGCCGGGCCGCCGCCAGTACCGGCTCCAGCGCCGGTACACCGGCCGGCGGCTCGCACATCACCCCGCGCCCCACGGCGGGCCCGAAGGGCACCTCGTTCGCGACGACGTCGGCCAGGATCTCCGGGTCCACCTGCTTCAGATGGAGGTAGCCGATCCGCTCGCCGTACGTCTCGATCAGCTTGACGCTGTCACCGCCGCAGTAGGCGTAGTGGCCGGTGTCCAGACAGAGCGAGACCAGGGAAGGGTCGGTCGCGTCGAGGAAACGGCTGACGTTCTCCTCCGTGTCGATGTGGGTGTCGGCGTGCGGATGGACGACGACCCGCAGCCCGTACCGGTCCCGCACCTCCCGGCCGAGACGCTCGGTCGATGAGGTCAGATCGCGCCATTGGTCCGGCGTGAGCGTGCGGTCCTCCAGGACCTTCCCGGTCTTGTCGTCGCGCCAGAACGAGGGGATGACGACCAGGTGGTCCGCGCCCATCGCCCGGGTGAGCGCGGCGATGTCCGAGACGTGCGCCCAGGTCTCCTCCCAGACGGCGGGCCCGCGGTGGAGCCCGGTGAAGACCGTCCCGGCCGACACCTTGAGCCCGCGCCGGGCGGTCTCCTCGCCCAACCGGGCGGGATCCGACGGCAGATACCCGTACGGGCCGAGCTCGATCCACTCGTAGCCCGCCTCGGCGACCTCGTCGAGGAAACGCCGCCAGGGCACCTGGCGCGGATCGTCGGGAAACCACACCCCCCAGGAGTCGGGGGCCGATCCGACCCGGATGCGGTTCTGCGAGGGTGCGGAGGAGGTCATGCCGACCAGCTTTCCGGCCCCGCGGAAAAGGTGTCAAGGCCTTGGTCCGAATGTAAGGACAAAACGTTGACAGGGTTCCGCCGGGAGCACTAAACCTGGCAATGGCCGTCGCACCGAAGGGTCGAACGAAGGGGCCTGCATGCCTGCGCACGACGTCATCACCATGGGCCGGATCGGGGTCGATCTCTACCCGCTGCGCACCGGGGTCCCGCTGGCGCAGGTCGACGCCTTCGGGAAGTTCCTCGGCGGTTCCGCGACGAACGTGGCGGTCGCCGCGGCCCGGCTGGGCCGGCGCGCGGCGGTCATCACCCGCACCGGACGCGACCCGTTCGGGGACTACCTCCACCAGGCGCTCCGGGAATTCGGGGTGGACGACCACTGGGTGACCCCGGTCGACGCGTACCCGACGCCGGTGACCTTCTGCGAGGTCTTCCCGCCGGACGACTTCCCGCTCTACTTCTACCGGCAGCCCAAGGCGCCGGACCTGGAGATTCACCCGGACGAGCTGGACCTGGACGCGATCAGGGCGGCCCGCGTCTTCTGGATGACGGGGACGGGGCTGTGCGCCGAGCCCAGCCGCTCCGCCACGCTGGCCGCGCTCCGGGCCCGGGATCGCCGGGGCACCACCGTCTTCGACCTCGACTGGCGGCCGATGTTCTGGGACGACGCCGGTCCCGCCGCCCGCGCCCACTACGCGGAGGCGCTGCGCTACGCCACCGTCGCCGTCGGCAATCTCGACGAGTGCGAGGTCGCCGTGGGGGAGCGGGATCCGGACGGCGCGGCGCGGGCCCTCCTCGACGCCGGGGCCGAACTGGCCGTCGTCAAACAGGGACCGAAGGGCGTCCTCGCCGTCCACCGGGACGGCACCCGCGCCGAGGTCCCGCCCGTCCCCGTCGAGGTCGTCAACGGGCTGGGCGCGGGAGACGCCTTCGGGGGCGCGCTGTGCCACGGGCTGCTGGCGGGCTGGGAACTGACACGGGTCATGCGGTACGCCAACGCGGCGGGCGCGATCGTCGCCGCCAGGCTGGCCTGCTCCTCCGCCATGCCGTACGACGACGAGGTCGGCCAGGTCGTCGCGGGCGGCCCGGTCCCGGATCAGCGACCGGACCAGCGACCGGATCAGCGACCGGATCAGGAGCGGCAAACAGCCCAGGAGCCGACCCGTTCGGCGGCGCCGCCCCCGGCCGCCGGGCCGACTGCCGCGGCGGACCCTTCGGCCGCGCCCGCGGCCACCTCCCCGGCCGCCGGACCCGCCCAGGAGGCCGGAGCGTGACCCGCGTCGATGTCACCGAGCTCGTCCGGCTGCGCGCGCACCACCCGGAAGCCGTCGCCGAGGCCGCCGCCCGCCGGGTCCGGCGGCCCCTGCTGCGCCCCGCCGGCCGTCTGATGATCATCGCCGCCGACCACCCGGCCCGGGGCGCGCTCGCGGTCGGGAACAGCCGGTCCGCCATGGCCAACCGTCAGGAGCTGCTGGAGCGGCTGTGTCTGGCCCTGTCGCGCCCCGGTGTCGACGGCGTGCTGGCCAGCGCCGACATCCTCGACGACCTGCTGCTCCTGGGTGCCCTGGAGGACCGCGTCGTCGTGGGCTCCATGAACCGCGGTGGCCTCGCGGGCGCGGCCTTCGAACTGGACGACCGCTTCACGGGGCACCGCCCCGACGACCTCGACCGGCTCCGGTTCGACGCGGGCAAGCTGCTGCTCCGCGTCGACTACGCGGACCCCGGCTCGCTGACCACCCTGCACTCCGCCGCCCGGGCCGTCGACGCCATGGCGGCGCTGCGGCTGCCGGTCTTCGTCGAGCCGTTCATCTGCCGCCGGGCCGACGGACGGCTCGTCACGGACCTGAGCGCCGAGGCCGTCACACGGTCGATAGCCATCGCCTCCGGGCTGGGCGGCACCTCCGCGTACACCTGGCTGAAGCTGCCCGTCACCGAGGATCCCGACGACATGGCGCGGGTGCTGGAGACCTCGACGCTGCCCGCCGTCCTGCTGGGCGGCGAGACGGGGGGTGACCAGCAGGGCGCGTACGAGAGGTGGCGCAAGGCGCTGCGACTGCCCACCGTCCAGGGGCTGGTGGTGGGGCGCTCGCTGCTCTATCCGGCCGACGGTGACGTGGCCGGAGCCGTCGACACGGCCGTGGGACTGCTGTGAAGGGTAGGGGAGAGAGCATGACGACCGTCCATGAACCGAGCGGACCGGGCCGGCCGGCCGGGCCCGGCGCCCCGGCCTCCGGGCCGCACGACCGCTACGTGCCCGCCGGGAGCGGTGCCCGTGGCCCGTACGCCCTCGACATCGACCCCGAGCGGGCCGGCTGGGCCTACAGCAGCCTGCGCGTTCTCGAACTCCCGCCCGGCGGCAGCCACACGCTGGCGACCGGAAACAGCGAGTGGATCGTCCTGCCCCTCGAGGGCGGTTGTACGGTGCACACGGAAGGCGAGTTCTTCGAACTGCTGGGCAGGCGAAGCGTGTTCGGCGGAGCGACCGACTTCGCCTATGTGCCCCGCGACGCCCACGCACAGATCGCCTCCGGCGCTGGAGGCCGCTTCGCCCTGGCAGGAGCGAAGTGCGAGCGACGACTCCCCGCTCGCTACGGCCCCGCGCCGGAGGTTCCCGTCCTGCTGCGCGGCGCGGGCGTCTGTTCGCGCCAGGTCAACAACTTCGCCATGCCCGACGGCTTCGCCTGCGACCGGCTGCTCGCCGTCGAGGTCATCACCCCCGGCGGCAACTGGTCCTCCTATCCGCCGCACAAGCACGACGAGCACATCCCGGGGGCCGAGTCGGAGCTGGAGGAGATCTACTACTTCGAGATCGACCGCGACGGGGTCGGCTACCAGCGTGTCTCGCCCTCCCGACGCGGCGGCACGGACGTGCTCACCGAGGTCCGTACGGGCGACACGGTCCTCATCCCGGACGGCTGGCACGGCCCGGCGATCGCCCCGCCCGGCCGGGACATGTACTACCTCAACGTGATGGCGGGCCCCGGCGAGAAGCGGGAGTGGCTGATCAGCGACCACCCCGACCACGGCTGGATCAGGGACACCTGGCCGGACCTCCCGGTGGATCCCCGTCTGCCGCTGTACGGGACGGGCCCGGGCCCCGCGGCCGGGGAGGACGCGCGATGACCACGACCCCGTACCCCGGCGAGGACGCGCGCGCCGGCGATGCCCCGGGCCTCGGCGAAGACCCGCCCCCGGAGGCTGCCCCGCGCACCGGCGAAGACGCGCGCGCCGGCGCCCGCCCGCACACCCGGCGCCTCACCGTCGCCCAGGCTCTGATCGCCTTCCTCGCCCGCCAGTTCACGGAGCGGGACGGCCGTCGCCGGCGTTTGATCAACGCCACTTGGGGCATCTTCGGCCACGGCAACGTGGCGGGTGTAGGACAGGCCCTTGTCGAGTCCCGGGCGGACATGCGGTACTTGCAGGGACGCAACGAACAGGCCATGGTGCACGCCGCCGTCGGGTACGCCCGCCAGAGCAACCGCCTCTCCGCCCACGCCGTGACCACCTCCATCGGCCCGGGCGCCACCAACCTCGTCACCGGAGCCGCCCTCGCGACCATCAACCGACTCCCGGTCCTGCTGCTCCCCGGAGACGTCTTCGCCACCCGGCCCGCCGACCCCGTCCTCCAACAGCTCGAAGTCCCCTCGGCCGGCGATGTCTCCGTCAACGACGCCCTGCGCCCCGTGTCGGTGTACTTCGACCGCGTCACCCGCCCCGAGGCGCTGATCCCCGCCGCGCTCGCCGCGATGCGGGTGCTCACCGACCCCGCCGAGACGGGCGCCGTCACCCTCGCGCTGCCCCAGGACGTCCAGGCCGAGGCGTACGACTGGCCGGAGGAGTTCTTCGCCGAGCGCGTCTGGCGGATCCGCCGTCAGGCACCGGACCCGGAGGAACTGGCCGAGGCCGTCACGCTGGTACGGGCCGCCCGGCGCCCGCTGCTGGTCGCGGGCGGAGGGGTGCGCTACAGCGGGGCGGAGGACGTACTGGCCGCGTTCGCCGACGCGACGGGCATCCCCGTGGCCGCCACCCAGGCGGGCAAGGGCTCCCTGCGCCATGACCACCCCTGTGACGTCGGCGGCGTCGGTCACACCGGCACGGCCACGGCCGACGAACTGGCCAGGACAGCCGACCTGGTCATCGGCGTCGGCACCCGCTGGTCGGACTTCTCCACCGCGTCCGCCACCCTCTTCCAGAACCCGGAAGTCCGCTTCCTGAACCTGAACGTCACCGGCTTCGACGCCCACAAGCTCGCGGCCCACCCGCTGGTGGCCGACGCCCGTACGGCCCTGGAGGGGCTGCTCGCCGCCCTGGCCGGGCCGGCCGGCGGCAGGGGTGAGGTCGGTGAGCGGCTCGAGGACGGAGAGCCGTCGCCGTACCGCGTCCCCGCCTCGTACGAAGCCGAGTTCCGCGCGGCCAAGGAACGCTGGGAGCAGCGCGTCCAGGCGGCCTTCGACGCGGAAGACGAACTGCGACCGCCGACCCAGGCGCAGGTCCTCGGCGCGCTCGACGCGCTGGCCACCGGCGAGGACATCGTCATCAACGCGGCCGGTTCGCTCCCCGGCGACCTGCACAAGCTGTGGCGGGCCCGCTCGCGCGACCAGTACCACGTCGAATACGGCTACTCCTGCATGGGATACGAGATCCCGGCGGCCCTCGGAGTGCTGCTCGCGGCCCCCGAGCGGCCGGTCTGGGCCTTCGTCGGGGACGGCACCTACCTGATGAACCCCACGGAGATCGTCACCGCCGTCCAGGAGCGGCTGCCCCTGAAGGTCGTGATCCTCCAGAACCACGGCTACGCCTCCATCGGCGGCCTCTCCGAGGCGGTGGGCGCGGAGCGCTTCGGCACGGCCTACCGGTTCCGGGCCGAGGACGCCACGTACACCGGCGACCCGCTGCCCGTGGACCTCGCCGCCAACGCCGCCTCTCTCGGAATGCGGGTGATCCGCGCCAAGACGGTCCGTGACCTGCGCGAAGCACTGGCCCGGGCGCGGGCCGCCCGGGAAGCCACCTGTGTTTACGTGGAGACAGGGACGGGCGACACCGGGCCGGGGGTCCCGCAGGCGCAGGCGTGGTGGGATGTTCCCGTGGCCGGGACGGCGACCCGCGCGTCCGCCGTCAGGGCTCGTACGGACTACGACCGCCACGCCGCCGCCCGGCGCCGTCATCTGTGAGGGTCACCTGTGAGGGAGTACGCGATGAAGACCGTCCACCACTGGATCGGCGGCAAGACCGTCGAGGGCACGTCGGGCGACTGGGGCCCGGTCACCGACCCGGCCACCGGCGCCGTCACCACCCAGGTCGCGCTGGCCTCCGCCGAGGAGGTGGACAGCGCGGTCGCCGCCGCGAAGGCCGCGTACACCACCTGGCGGACCTCGTCCCTCGCCCAGCGCACCGCCGTCCTCTTCCGCTACCGCGCGCTGCTCGACACGCGCCGTGACGACATCGCCGCGCTGATTACGGCGGAGCACGGCAAGGTGCACTCCGACGCGCTCGGCGAGGTCGCGCGCGGGCTGGAGATCGTCGAGCTGGCCTGCGGGATCACCACCCAGCTCAAGGGCGAGCTGTCCACGCAGGTCGCCGGCCGGGTGGATGTCGCGGCGATCCGGCAGCCGCTCGGCGTGGTCGCGGGCATCACGCCGTTCAACTTCCCGGCGATGGTGCCGATGTGGATGTTCCCGCTGGCCATCGCCTGCGGCAACACCTTCGTGCTCAAGCCCAGCGAGAAGGACCCGTCGGCGGCCAACCTGCTGGCGGAACTGGCGGCCGAGGCAGGGCTGCCCGACGGCGTGCTCAACGTCGTGCACGGCGACAAGGTCGCGGTGGACACGCTGCTCGCGCACCCGGACGTGGCCGCGGTCTCGTTCGTCGGATCGACCCCCGTCGCCCGCCACATCCACGCGACGGCCACCGCCCACGGCAAGCGCGTCCAGGCGCTCGGCGGCGCCAAGAACCACATGCTGGTCCTGCCCGACGCGGACCTCGACGCGGCGGCGGACGCGGCGGTCTCGGCCGCGTACGGGTCGGCCGGTGAGCGCTGCATGGCCATCTCGGCCGTCGTCGCCGTGGGGTCGACGGGGGACGAACTGGTCGCCAAGATCCGCGAGCGCGCCGAGAAGATCAGGATCGGTCCCGGCACCGACCCGGAGTCCGAGATGGGCCCGCTGATCACCAAGGCCCACCGCGACAAGGTCGCCTCCTACGTCACGGGCGCGGCGGCCCAGGGCGCCGAGGTCGTCCTGGACGGTACGGGACACACGGTCGAGGGCTACGAGGACGGCCACTGGATCGGCCTGTCCCTGCTCGACAAGGTCTCCACGGATTCCGACGCGTACCGCGACGAGATCTTCGGCCCGGTGCTGGTCGTGCTGCGCGCCGCGACGTACGAGGACGGGGTGGCCCTGATCAACGCCTCGCCGTACGGCAACGGCACGGCCGTCTTCACCCGCGACGGCGGTGCGGCCCGCCGCTTCCAGCTGGAGGTCGAGGCAGGGATGGTCGGGGTGAACGTGCCGATCCCGGTGCCCGTCGGCTACCACTCCTTCGGCGGCTGGAAGGACTCGCTCTTCGGCGACCACCACATCTACGGCAACGACGGGGTGCACTTCTACACGCGCGGCAAGGTCGTCACCACCCGCTGGCCGGACCCCTCGGAGGCACCGGCGGGCGTGGACCTGGGATTCCCGCGCAACCACTGACGGGGCCACGGGCCCGCGGCCGAGAGCCCACGGCCCATGGGCCCGGCAGCCGGGCCACCGACCGGGGAAGCCCGGGCTGACGCGGCACTGGCGAGCGGCGGCGGCACTGGCGAGGGACAGCGGCACTGCTGAGCGGCGGCGGCCCGTACGACGACCTGACGTCGTACGGGCCGCCGCCGTTCGTCGTGTCCGCCGCCGTTCGTCGTGTCCCGAAACGACCGGCCACCGACGGGCGGATTCACCCGACCCCGTGACCGACGGCACGACGCACGCGTTGACCGGACGCAGTCGTACGCGTCGCGCCGGTGCCCAGGTCGCCGGCCGTGACTGATTCGCTCCGGTGGCCCGGCCGGACCGGAGGCAGGAGGACAAAGATGTGCGGCATCACCGGCTGGGTCTCCTTCGACCTCTCCTTCGGCCGTGACCCGCGTACCGCGTCCGCGACCCTGGACGCGATGACGGAGACGATGTCCTGCCGGGGCCCGGACGACTCCGGTACCTGGGCCGACGGCCCCGCCGGGCTCGGGCACCGCCGCCTGGCCATCATCGACCTGCCCGGCGGACGCCAGCCGATGACGCTCGGGACGCCGCGCGGCCCGCTCGCGCTCGTCTACTCGGGGGAGACGTACAACTTCGCCGAGCTGCGCCGCGAACTGACCGGCCGGGGACACCGGTTCACCACCGACTCCGACACCGAGGTGGTGCTCCACGGCTACCTGGAGTGGGGCGAGTCCGTCGCCGAGCGGCTCAACGGCATGTACGCCTTCGCCGTCTGGGACGGCCGGGACCAGAAACTGGTGATGGTCCGCGACCGGATGGGCATCAAACCGCTCTACTACCACCCGACCGGTGACGGCGTCCTGTTCGGCTCCGAGCCCAAGGCGATCCTCGCCCACCCGCTCGCCCGGCCACGGGTCGCGCTGGACGGGCTGCGCGAGCTGGCGGCCTTCGTCAAGACACCCGGACACGCCGTGTGGGACGGCATGCGCGAGGTCGAGCCGGGGACGGTGGTGACCGTGGACCGGCACGGCCCGCGCCGGAGCGTCTACTGGTCGCTGGAGACCCGGCCGCACGGCGACGACCGGGACGCCTCGGTGGCCCGGGTCCGCACCCTGCTGGACGACATCGTGCGCCGCCAGCTCGTCGCCGACGTACCCCGCTGTGTTCTCCTGTCCGGCGGCCTCGACTCCTCCGCGCTGACCGCGCTGGCGGCGCGTCAGCTGGCCCTCACGGGGGAGCGGGTCCGCAGCTTCGCCGTCGACTTCGTGGGGCAGGCGGAGCACTTCGTCGCGGACCGGCTCCGTACGACCCCGGACGCGCCGTTCGTGCACGACGTGGCGAAGACCGCCGGCACGGACCACCAGGACATCGTCCTGGACACCGACGCGCTGGCCGATCCGTCGGTCCGCGCCAGGGTGATCAGGGCCCGGGACATCCCGATGGGTCTCGGCGACATGGACGCGTCGCTGTACCTGCTCTTCCGGGCGATCCGGGAGCACTCGACGGTCGCGCTGTCCGGTGAGTCGGCGGACGAGGTCTTCGGCGGGTACCTCCAGTTCTTCGACGAGGAGGCGCGGCGGGCGCGGACGTTCCCCTGGCTGGTGCAGTACGAGAGGTACGTCGACGAGGCGGAGGTCCTGCGCCCCGAGCTGAACACGGCCCTGGACATCCCCTCCTTCCTGCGCGACAGCTACGCCACGGCGGTCGCCGGCGTCGAACGGCTCGGCGGCGAGAGCGACTTCGAGTACCGCATGCGCGTGATCTCCCATCTGCACCTGACGCGCTTCGTCCGCATCCTGCTGGACCGCAAGGACCGCATGAGCATGGCGGTGGGCCTGGAGGTCCGGGTCCCCTTCTGCGACCACCGGCTGGTCGAGTACGTGTACAACGCGCCGTGGTCGCTCAAGTCCTTCGACGGCCGGGAGAAGAGCCTGCTGCGCGAGGCGACGGCGGACGTACTGCCGAAGTCGGTGTACGACCGGGTCAAGAGCCCGTACCCGACGACGCAGGACCCGAAGTACGCGATCGCGCTCCAGAACCACGCCAAGGACCTGCTGGCGCGTCCCGCCCACCCCGTCTTCGACCTGGTGGACCCGGCGGCCCTGCGGCGACTGGCGGAACGGGAGAGCCCCCAGGTCACGACGGCGTCGAGGCGCGGTCTGGAGCGTGCGCTGGATCTGGCGCTCTGGCTGGAGATGTACGAGCCGGAGCTGGTGCTGTCCTGAGACGTGCCGTCAGTCGCCCCGGCGGCCCGCGGCGGACGCGTCGGTCCGCAGGTACTCCGCCAGCTTGCCTATGAGCCGGGCCGCGTTGTCCAGGCCCTGGGCCGTCTCGCCCAGCTCCCCGGCGAGCAGCTGCTCACGCGGCCCGCCCGGCTGCTGCCCCGCGTCGGACTCGGGGCCGGGCACGGTCGTACCCCGGTATCCGACGGGCGAGCCGCCGGCCGGCGCGTAGTAGCCGATGAAGTCGGACGCGGGGGCGTCGGCGGAGTCGGTCGCCGCGCCGCCGCGGGTGAAGAACTGGACCCGGGAGAGCTGGGTCTCGTTCGAGCCGCCGTTCCGCGTGACGAGCAGGCGGTAGCGGCGGTAGGCCGTGGCGTTGGCGAAGGTGAAGTCCTTCGTCTCGTGGCGGTGTTTGAAGCGCTCGCCCGAGCGGGAGTCCAGCGTCGTCCACGTACTGCCGTCGTGCGAGCCCTGGAGGTCCCAGGCCCGCGGGTCCCGGTCCGGG
Source organism: Streptomyces hebeiensis (assembly GCF_052983195.1). NCBI lineage: Bacteria > Bacillati > Actinomycetota > Actinomycetes > Kitasatosporales > Streptomycetaceae > Streptomyces > Streptomyces hebeiensis. Next base: position 2,581,873 of record NZ_CM129812.1, on the reverse strand, counting down.
AAGTCGTTGGCCGAGGTCAGCTGGTACCCCACGACGGCGGCAGGCTGCCGGAGGGTGAAGTCCAGCTCGGGGGTGTCGTCGTGCGCCAGCCACTTGTTGTGAGCCTTGCGGAGCAGGTTGCTCGCGACCTCGCCCATCATCTCGAACTCGTCGCTCGCCTCGACGTCGGTGACCGTGTCGGTGATGTCGAGCAGTTCGTCGACGGTGGTCGGTGCGGGTCCGCCCGAACCGGCCGGTCCGCCCGGTCCGCCCGGTCCGCCCGGTCCGCCCGGCTCGGCGTCGGCGGCGCGCACGGTCACCGAGGCCGCGTTGCCGCGCCGGTCGCTCCAGGACACCCGCTCCACCGGTGCACCGCCGTCGTCGAGCAGCAGCCGCAGCTCCCCGGCCGGGCGCCAGTCGCCGTCCCGGCCCTCCTCCGTGGAGAACCGGTGCAGCGGCGCGCCGGCGGTGCCCTCGGGGTAGGCCCAGCGGTCCGCGAGGGCGCCACGGAACTCGCCCATGGCGCCGTCGGCGGCCCGGTAGTGCCCGTGGAAGCCGGACAGGTCCTCGCGGAGCCCGATCGCCGCCTCCGCACCGTCGGCCGTACGCCAGCCGAGGTGCGCCGGGACGGCCCGGTCGCCCCGGTCGAGGTGGACGAGCAGCCGGGGCGCGGGCTGCCAGGCGGTCGTGCCCGGCGCGCGCCGCTCGGTGCTGAACGCGAAGACCGACCGGCGGCTCGCCCTGGCCTCCAGCGCGCGCCGCGCCCCACCGCTGTCCCGGGCCGGGTCCACGGTGACCGCGGTCAGCCGCAGGATCCCCTCCTCGTCGGCGGGGCAGCGTATGGTCAGGATGTTGTCGCCCGGCGTCAGCACGCCCTCGGGAACCGACAGGACGGTCTCCTGGGACACGTCCCGGCCCTCGCCCCCGGACACCCCGTACGCCGCGGGCACCGCGAGCCGCTCCGCCACCAGCGCGCCGTTGAGCAGGACGTCCATGGGGACGCTCGCGCCGAGGGCCGTCACGGTGACGACGGCCTCGAAGCTCTTCTCCTCCCGGCCCGTCGAGAAGTCGAGCTTGACGTAACCGCCCGCGCCCAGCGCGAGGTGTGAGGGGGCGACCCCGCACCGGTGGTGGCCGACGACGGCGTTCGACAGTCGGGCCGGGGTGGTGGAGAAGTCCGCGAAGACCGGTTCCATCTCTGTTCCTCAAGGTGTCGTCCAGTGGTGACCGACAGAAGGCCGCGCAGCGCGGTTCCGCCGATGTGAGGAAGCTACCGGGCCCCACTGACAATCCGGCGGCGTGACCGCGTACGGCCAACGCGCCCATGCACACGGGGCGTTGGCCACCAGGCCCCCGTTCCGGCACGTCGTCACGGGTCACCGTCGGTTCACGGGACGGCGTCCGGAAGGGACAGCGTCGCCCACACGACCTTGCCCGGCCCGTCCCTGTCGTCGGCGCCCCACGCGTCGGCGAGCGCGGCCACCAGCATCAGCCCCCGCCCGTCACACGCGTCCTCGTCCGGTGTACGTCGCACGGGGCGTTCGGCGGATGCGTCGTGCACCTCGATACGGAGACCGTCGGGGACCGGCAGGTAACGCGTCTCGATCCGCCGCCCCGGCGAGACCCGTGCGTGCCGAGCCGCGTTGGTGAGCAGTTCCGAGAGGACCAGCACGGCCGAGTCCTCCAGCGCCGACAACCCCCACTCGGCGAGCGCCTTGCGCAACTCCAGACGCGCGAGGCTCACGCAGCGCGGATGCCGGGTCCAGCGCAGCACGACGGCCCGGTTGCCGTCGGACTCCCGCATCACCGGGTGCCGTTCGCCGCGTGGTGTGCGGCACGCCGCTTCTCCTGGATTAATCCGTTGAGCGGCATGACGAAGAAACGGGAGAAGAGGTTGTTCATGTTGACGCTCCTCACAAGCGTTGGCCAAACCCTGTGCCGGTAACGGCGATTGCAGGGGAGGGGCTTGCGCGCGGTGGTTCTTTTGTGCGCTAGTAGTCACCAATCTCAACGGCCGGTGGCCGTGGAAGACATATCCGAACTGTCACCAAACCTCCTTTGGAGACAGCCGACAGCACGAAAGAAGGTTCGACCGTAATGGAGCTGAACAATGAAGGCGGCAAGCTCACACCGCGCTTACGCTTGGCGATGCGAGTGCGCAGGCTGCGAGAGCGGAAGGGGCTGTCTCTCCGGCAGTTGTCGGAAAGGGTCGGGGGCTACTCGCACAGTTATCTGGGGCGGGTGGAATTAGGTTCTCAGCTTCCCTCCGAGGCGCTGGTGAACATGCTGGATGAATTCTTCGACACGGATGGAGTTCTGGTCGATCTGTTGGAGATGGCGCACGACTCTTTGGTGGCCGACTACAGTCGCAAATTTCTCAAGAAGGAGCCGGAGGCTGAACGAATTCAAGTCTTCACGAGCAGCTTGGTGCCCGGGCTGCTTCAGACTCCCGGCTACGCGCACGCGCTGTTCCGGAAATCACTGCCCGGGGAAGCGGAGGACGGGCTGAGCGGGCTGGTCACTGTGCGTATGGCCCGACAACGGATCTTCGAGCGTTCGGAGCCATTTCCTTACTGGGCAATCGTTGACGAAGCGGCGCTGAGGCGGCCCATGGGCGGTTCCGTGTGTATGGCAGGGCAGATGAGGCACCTTCTGTGCGCCGCCGCTCGGCCACGTACGACGCTGCAAGTGCTGCCGTTCAGCAAGGGGGCCCATCCCATGCTGGGAGGCAGCCTGACCCTCATGACCTTGAAGGACGGCGGAACGATCGCCTTGGTCGAGAGCTTCAAGTCCGGTGAAGGGGTGGATGCGCCGAAGAAGGTGGTCGAGTTGATCGAACTCTTCGATCTGGCGCGTTCGATGGCTCTGACGGATGATGAGTCCGTCGACCTTATCCGCGGATACCTGAAAGAGTATGAAGATGATGACGATTCCTGACGCATCCGCACTGGTCACCTGGCGTAAGTCCAGTTACAGCGACAACGGGGACGGCGGTTGCGTCGAGGTGTCGGACGGCTACCCCTCCGGCATTCCGGTCCGTGACAGCAAGGTGCCGCATGGTCCGGCCCTTGTCTTCCGGGCGACGGACTGGGCGGCGTTCGTCGGTGCGGTCAGGGTCGGGGGCCTGTCCGCCTGACCGGTCCGGACGCGTGGCGGTGCCGCCCGCACGTTTATTCGGTGGCCCGACGCGGTCCCCGCGCAGCAGGGTGGCCGTATGCAGGACATCTCATCGCGTCGGATCCGGGCCGTGCACACCGCGTCCACCATCACCGTCCACCAGGCGTACCCGCCCGCCATCGGGCTTCCCGCCGCGCGCGACGGGCGGTTCCCGGCGGCGTGGAAGCGGGATCGGATGACGTGGGTCAAGCCGTCGTTCCTGTGGATGATGTACTGCTGCGGATGGGGGTGAAAGCTGCTACAGATTTTCTAGTCATTCATAGTCACTTCTAGTCGTTCATTTCGAATATCTTGGCCTTGTGAAGCTTTCGGAGTGGGCACGGCAGCAGGGCGTGAGCTACCAGACCGCCTGGCGATGGGTGAAGGACGGGAAGATGCCCGTTCCGGTCCGCCAGGCGCCGTCCGGGACGTGGCTGGTCGCTGAGCCCGCTCCGGCCGTCTCTGCGACCTCAGGGCGGGTGGTGGCGTACTGCCGCGTGTCGTCCGCCGAGCAGAAGGCCGACCTTGAGCGGCAGGCCGCCCGGGTCGTGGCCGGCGCGAACGGGCTCGGCCTGGCTGTCGCCGAGGTCGTCACCGAGGTCGGCTCGGGGCTGAACGGACGGCGCCGCAAGCTGCACCGCCTACTGTCCGACCCGCAGACGGCGGTGATCGTGGTCGAGCGCCGTGACCGGCTGGCCCGGTTCGGCGTCGAGCATCTCGAAGCCGTGCTGTCGGCGTCCGGGCGGCGCCTGGTCGTCCTCGACCCCACTGAGACCGCTGACGACCTGGTGCGGGACATCACCGAGGTGCTCACGTCTATGTGCGCCCGCCTGTACGGGCGGCGGGCGGCGAAGAACCGCGCCGCCCGCGCGGTGGCCGTGGCGACCGGCGAGGCCGCCGAGTGAAGAAGTTCCAGGCGCAGCCCGGTTTTGTGGTGCAGGCGTTCCGGTTCGCTCTGGACCCGAACGCCGCCCAGGAGGCCGCGCTGCGCTCGCACTGCGGCGCCGCCCGTGCCGCGTACAACTGGGCGGTCGCCTGGGTCGGGGCGTCGTGGTGGCAGCGCAAGGCCGAGGAGTCGTACGGGATCGTCGAGGAGCAGCTGACGCAGTGGCGGCCGTGGTCGCTGCCCGCCCTGCGGAAGGCGTTCAACGAAGGCAAGCACACCGACCCGCGGTTCGCCGCCTGGTGGGAGGACAACTCCAAGGAGGCGTACTCCACCGGCCTCGCGAACGCCGCCGCCGCGTTCGACAACTATGCGAAGTCCAAGCGCGGACAGCGCAAGGGCAAGCGAGTCGGTATGCCGCGTTTCAAGTCGAAGCGGAAGGCGCGCCTGTCCTGCCGCTTCACGACCGGCACGATCCGCGTCGAGCGGGATGGCCGGCATGTGACGCTGCCGAGGCTGGGCACGCTGCGCACCCACGAGCCCACCGCCGGGCTCCTCGCCCGCGTCCAGGCCGGGACGGCCCGGATCCTTTCCGCGACCGTCCGCCACGAGCGGGGACGCTGGTTCGTGTCCTTGCAGGCCGAGGTGAAACGCGACCTGGAACGCGTGGCGCGGCCGGACGTGGCGGTCGGGATCGACCTCGGGGTGAAGACCCTCGCGGTCCTGGCCGACAGCACCGGCGAAATCCGCACCGTCGCGAATCCCGGGCACTACGACGCCGCGCGCAGGCGACTGCGCCGCGCCTCCCGCATCGTGTCCCGCAGACAGGGACCGGACCGGCGCACCGGACGGAAGCCGTCGAAGCGGTGGCAGAAGGCCAACGCCGCCCGCAACAAGGTGCATCACCGGGTGGCGAACCTCCGCGAAGACGCCCTGCACAAGCTCACCACCGCCGTGGCCGCCGAGCACGGCACCGTCGTGGTGGAAGACCTCAACGTCGCCGGCATGCTCCGCAACCGGCGCCTCGCCCGCCGGATCGCCGACGCCGGATTCGGCGAGATCCGCCGCCAGCTCGCCTACAAGACCAGCCGGCGCCACGCCACCCGCCTCGTGGTCGCCAACCGCTGGTACCCCTCCTCCAAGACCTGTTCCGGGTGCGGCGTAGTGAAAGCCAAGCTGCCGCTGCACATCCGGACCTACAAATGCGACGCCTGCCACCTGGTCATCGACCGGGACGACAACGCCGCACTCAACCTCGCCGCTCTCGCGGCAGCCGTAGTAACTGGTACCGGAGTGGCCGGAGACCAGGACACCGCCCCGGCGGTGTCGAAGCCTCGTGGAGCCGACCAGAAGACCCGCGCCACCCGCCCCCGCCGCAAGGCGAGCGCGGGGCGGGCAGGTGGCGCAACCCTGCCGCACCAGCGGCAGACAGAAACGAGAGACCGTACTCAAGCCGAGCCGTTGACGCTCTGGTGATGTGACGGACCTTCCGGGCAGAAATACCCGGAATGCTGAGACCTGACTACGGTCTCGGCAACGGGACCAAGGAAGGCCAGGAGACCGTGCTCGCCGTCGAGATCGGCCGGGAGGGCTTCGACTGGGCCGTCGGACGGGCGTGTCTGTCGCATTACGATCCGGGCGTGCACGCCGACCGGGAGGCCTGGCGGCGGGAGTTGCGGCACTCGCCCGTGCGCGTGCAGTGGGACCCGGAGCGTGATCTGCGGTTGAACGCGTTGCCGTACCGCTCGCTCCAGCTCGGTCTCTCCGGCGAGGCCGCGCGGCGGTACGCGGACGAGTGGATCGTCTCCGTGACCGACGTGACGCCGCTCGCGCGCCGGATCCATGGGCTCGTACGCGTGGGCGGGCCGAGTGAACTGGCCGAGGCCGCGTCGCTGTTGCCCCGGGAGAGCGACTACCCGGAGCCGTAGGCCCCCGCCACCCGGCGAGGCCGGAACGCCACCCGGCGAGGCCGGAAACGGGCGATTCCCGCGCTGTTTTCGGACCATGAGGCGGGTTCCGCCCGGACGGCCCGGCCCTCGGGTCACGCTGGTCGGTGGCGAGTGCCGCGACCGGCACGAGCACACCACCTACCGGGGAGCGGCCGTGAGCCATGCACCGGGCACCTCAGCTTCTCCGGCGCCGCCGCCGGACATCCAAGAGGCGGAAGATCTCGCGGAGGTCGTCGTCACCGGCGGCTCCGGCTTCGTCGGCCGTCACCTCGTCGCGGCCCTGGCGCGTGCCGGTACGAAGGTCACCGTCGTCGATCACGCGCCGCTCGGCCAGGACGTCGCCGCGCTGCCCGGTGTCCGCTACGTACGGGCCGACCTGCGGGACTACGGCGAGACCCTGCTCGCCCTCGAAGGCGCCGACACCGTCTTCCACCTGGCCGGCAACGCCAGCGGGAACCTCTCCGTCGAGAATCCCCGGCTCGACTTCCACCTCAACGCGCTCGCCACCAGCAATGTGGGCAACGCCGCCCTCGAACTCGGCGTGCCACGCCTCGTCTTCCTCTCCTCCGCCATCGTGTACGGCACCCCCGTGCACACGCCGATCGGCGAGAGCCACCCGACCGGGCCCTTCCTGCCGTACGGCGCGTCCAAGCTCGCCGGTGAGTTCGCGCTGCTCAGCCTGCACCGTACGGCCGGGCTGCCCGTCGTGATCGGCCGCTCCTTCGTGATCTACGGGCCGGGGGAGGACCCGCGCCGGGCCGGGGGCGAGGTGTCCCAGTTCCTGCGGTGGCAGCTCAACGAACGGCCGATCCCGGTCGTCGGCGACATCGACCGCAAGACGCGGGACTTCGTCCACGTCCACGACGTGTGCCGCGCGCTCGTCACGCTGGCCGTCCGCGGGGCGGAGGGCGAGATCTACAACATCGGCAGCGGTACGGAGCTGTCCATGCGGGCCCTGGCCGCCGCCGTCGCCGACGCCACGGGCCGGCCCGCCCGGCTGGAGGCAGACGACCGCAGCCTGGCGGACAGTTTCGCCCTGGTCGCGGACATCGCGAAGCTGTCCGCGCTCGGCTTCGCGCCACGGGTCACCCTGGAGGCGGGGCTCGCCGCGCTCGCGGCGGAGCTCGGCCCGTACCCGGAACTCCCGTCCGTACGAGCCGCCTTCCGCAGGGAGCCGCGCGTACGCGGGCGGAGGCTGCGCCCCGTCGTGCGCGAGGCCCGGACCGAGGACCGGCGTGAGGCCCGGCCCGGGGTACCGTACGAGGCGGAACGTGCGGCGCGGCGTGACGCGCACGGTACGGACGGGGTGCCGGCGTGCTCGCGCTGACCGGCGGCCGCCCTGTCATCCCCGAGGGCGCCGTCGCCCCCTGGCCCTGGATACGCGACGAGGACCGGACGGCCGTGCTCGGCGCGCTCGACCGGGCGACGCCCTGGCACTGGCCCATGGCCGCCGTCGAGGAACTGGAGGCGGCCTGGGCCGACTTCACCGGCATGCCCTACGTCCTCGCCGCCAACTCCGGCACCGCCGCCCTCCACATGGCTGTCTCCGCCGCCGGGGTCGAGCCCGGCGACGAGGTGCTGGTACCCGCCGACACCTTTCTCGCCTCCGCCTCCTGTGTGCTCCAGGCCAATGCCGTACCGGTCTTCGTGGACACCGACATCGAGACGTTCAACCTCGATCCCGCCCGGGTCGAGGAGCGGATCACCGACCGTACGCGCGCGATCGTCGCCGTGGACCTCAACGGCCTGCCCGCCCCGTACGATCCGCTGCGCCGGATCGCGGACCGGCACGGCCTGGCCCTGATCGAGGACGCCGCGCAGGCGCACGGCGCCACGTACCACGGACGGCCGGCGGGCGCGCTCGGCACGCTGAGCGCGGCCAGTCTGAACGGCTCGAAGTGCTTGTCGGCCCTCGGCGAAGGCGGGCTGTTCGCGACGCGCGACCCCGACGAACACCGGCTCGCGCGCCGGGTCCTGATGTTCGGAGAGGAACTGTCCGGTCAGGGGCGCGACTACAACGCCCGCATCATGGGCTGGAACTACCGGATCGACGTCCTCGCCGCCGCCTTCGCACGCTCGCAGCTCGGCCGGCTGCCCGAGATGTCGCGCGTACGGCGCGCCAACGGCGCCGCGCTGACCGCCGCGCTGGCGGGCGTCCCGGGCATCAGGCCGCCGGTGGTGCCCGACGGGCTGACCCACGTCTACTTCTTCTATCCCCTGCTCGTCGCGCCGGAGGAGCTGGGGCTGGCCGAGTCGGACGTGCCGGTGGCGGCCTTCCGTGACGCCGTCGAGCGCGCGGTGAACGCCGAAGGGCTCGGCATCATGCGCTGGCAGCCGCGGCCGGTGCCCGCGCAGACGCTGTTCCAGGAGATGCGTGGTTACGGGCGCGGCTGCCCGTGGACCTGCGGTCACGCGCGACCAGGGCACCGGTACCGGGCCGAGGAGTACCCGGTGGCGGAGGAGATCTGCCGGCGGCGGCTGGTCCTCGGCCAGAGCTTCAGCTCGCTCGGGCCGCCGAACGACGAGGGCACCATGCGGCTGTTCGCCGAGGTGTTCCACAAGGTGCTGGTCGAGGAGCGCGACGCGGTCGTGGCGCTCGCACGCGGCTTGGCGCGTGACGGGGCGTACGACGATCAAGGGGCCGCGTGACAGGGCGTACGACGATCACGGGGCCGCGTGACGCGCGTCGGGGCGTGCGAAGAGGGCGCGTGCGTGCGAAAGGGGCGCGTGACCTGACCGTGTGACGGAAGGGGCGACCCTTCACGCTCCCCCTTCCGTGTCCGCGCCTTCCCACGTCCGTGTGCCGTTCGGCCGGTTCCAGGACACCGGACGGAGCCGGAGCCGAGACTTCAGAGGGATCTGGAGATCGTCGGCAACCGGAAGGACGCACCACTCGATGCGGAACGAGGCGGACGCCCAGGACAGCCGGGCAGCGGACCGGCCCGCGGACCGGGCGGAGGGCCGGAGGGGTGATCGGGCGGAGGGCCGGTCCGGGGCTCGGGCCGGCGCCACGGTCACGACCGTGGCCGCGCCGGACCGGGGCCCGGCACCCGCGCCACCACGACGCGCGCGCGTGGCCGTGTGCGCGGTCTTCTTCCTCACCGGCGCGGCCTTCGCCACCTGGGCGGCCCGGGTCCCCGCCGTGCGGGAGGGCCTCGGACTGTCCGCCGGGCAACTGGCCGTGGCGCTGGTCGGGCTCAGCGGTGGCGCGTTCCTCGGACTGCCGTTGGTGGGCGGGCTGGTGGCGCGCCACGGCAGCCGCCCGGTGCTGTGCACCGGCATGGCGGCCTACCTGGTCGCCCTGGCGGGCCTTGCCTTCGCCCCGAACCTGCCGCTGCTCACGCTCACCCTGGCGGTGTTCGCCTGCGGCAACACGGCCGTCGACGTCGCCATGAACACCCAGGGCGTGATGGTGGAGCGCGCCTACGGCCGCGCCGTCCTGGGCGGCTTCCACGCCATGTTCAGCCTCGGCGGGATCACGGGAGCCCTGGCCGGCTCCCTGGCGGCGGCCAAGGGCGTGGGGGTGGCGGCGCACTTCACCGTCACGGCCCTGGTCCTGTGCGCCGCGGCGGGCGTGGCGGCGCTCGCGCTGCTCCCCGACGAGCGGGCGGCGGCCGAGGATCCGGGGCCGCTGTTCGCCCTGCCCGGCGGCGCGCTCTGGGTTCCCGGGCTCGTCGCCTTCTGCGCGCTGATGGGGGAGGGCGTCATGAACGACTGGGGAGCGGTCTACCTGCACGACGTGACCGGTGCCTCCCCGGGGGCGGCAGGCGCCGGATTCGCCGTCTTCTCCGCCGGGATGGTCATCGGGCGGCTCTCGTCCGACCGGATCCGGGCGCGTGCCGGCACCGTGCGCTTCACCCTCGGCTGCGCCCTCGTCGCCGCCCTCGGCGGAGCGGTCTCGGTCTCCGTTCCCGTCCCGGGCGCGGGCTTCGCGGGGTACGCGCTCCTCGGGCTCGGCATGGCGTCGGTGATTCCCGTGGTCTTCGGCCACGCGGCCCGGGTCAGGCCGGAGCGCCCGGGCCCCGCGATCGCGGCGGTCTCGGCGGTCGGGTACGTGGGCTTCCTCGCGGGCCCGCCCCTGATCGGCGGGATCGCCGAGGCGGCGCACCTGCGGGTCGCCATGCTCGTCCTGCCCGCGCTGATGGTCACGATGGCGCTGCTCGCGCCGCGCCTGCGACGCGTGTGACGCCGCACGGCGACCGCGCGCACCGCACGGCCCGCGCCGTACGGCGTGACGCGCCGGTACGGCCAGGGCGGACCGTACAGCCGCCGTCCGGGGTCAGATCTGGTTCTCGCCGCCGTCGACGTACAGGTTGGCTCCGAGGATGAAGCTGCTCTGCTCGGAAGCGAGGAAGGCCACCACGTCGGCGACCTCGTCGGCGCGCCCGATCCTGCCGAGTGGGACACCCGCGGCGAACCGCGCCTTGAGGGCGGGCGCTTCCTCCGCGCCCACCATCCTGTCGAGCGCGGGAGTGTCGATCGTGCCCGGGGAGATCGCGTTGACCCGGATGTTCCGGTCCTTGAGCTCGTTGGCCCAGGTCCGGGCGAAGGACCGGACCGCTGCCTTGGAGGCCGCGTACGTGCCGAACGCCGCGACACCGTCATCGGCGCGCACCGAGGCGTTCAGGATCACCGAGGCGCCGTCGTTGAGCAGCGGCAGCGCCTTCCGCACCGTGAACAGCGTGCCCCGGACGTTGACGCCGAAGGTCTGGTCGAAGTGCTCCTCGGTGACCTGCTCCAGTGTCGCGAACGAGGCGCTCGCGGCGTTGGCGAAGACCACGTCCAGGCCCCGGCCCCGGGCGCGGACCGCGTCGTAGAGGCGGTCCAGGTCGGCGAGGTCGGAGATGTCACCCGCCACCGCGGTGGCCCGGGCCGCGCCGATGGTCTCCACGGCCGCGTCCAGCTCGGTCTTGCGCCGGCCGGTGATGAACACGTGTGCGCCTTCGGCTGCCAGCCGGACGGCGGTGGCGAGGCCGATCCCGGTGCTGCCGCCGGTGATGACGGCGGTCTTGCCTTCAAGCTGTCCCATGGTGCATGACCTCCACAGAATTTGATACCGATCGGTACTGAATGAAGACCGTAGCACATCTGCACCGTCCAGTACGGAAGGGGTAGGGTGGCTCACATGGAGACGCGGCGGAAGGCACCGATCGGTCGGCCGAGAGGATTCGACGCCGACGAGGCGCTCGAACGCGCCATGCGGGTCTTCTGGGAACAGGGCTACGAGGGCGCCAGCCTCACCGACCTGACCAGCGCCATGGGCATCACCCGCACCAGCATGTACGCGGCCTTCGGCAACAAGGAGGAGCTGTTCCGCAAGGCCCTGGAGCGTTACACCGAAGGTCCCGCCTCGTACGGGGCCCGGGCCATGCGGGAGCCGACCGCCCGGCAGGTGGCCACCGCGTTCCTGAACGGCTCCGTCCGGGCCACCACCCGCCCCGACTGCCCCGCCGGTTGCCTCGGCGTCCAAGGCGCCCTCGCCGCCGGCGATCCGGGACGCCCTGCCCGGGACACCCTCAGCGCCTGGCGAGAGGAGGCCACCTCCGGCCTCCGTGACCGGTTCCGGCGGGCCGTCGACGAAGGCGACCTGCCCCCCGGCACCGATCCCGGACTGCTCGCCCGCTACCTCATGACCGTCGCCAACGGCATCGCCGTCCAAGCCGCCGGCGGTGCGACCCGCGACGACCTTCAGCGGGTGGCCGACATGGCCCTGATGAACTGGCCGCCGCCTGAGTGATCAGGGCGGACCACAGTCCCCCGGGCGGGCCACAGTCCCCCCGAGCCGGCTGACAGGGCCCCCGGCCGGCCGACAGGGTCCCGGGTCCCCGGCCCGGCCCGGGCACCCACGCCTCTCGACCGCCGCCCCCCACCGCGGCCGAGCGCTTCCGTCTCAGCCGGAGAAGTCCCAGGTCAGCACCGAGCACATGCCTTCCTCCCGCGCCCCGGCGGACCGATAAGTCGCGAGCGCCGGGTCGTTGCCCGCCTCCGCGCCGACCCACAGGTCGTAACAGCCGCGCTCACGTGCCTCCGCCGCCAGCGCCTCGGCCAGCGCCCTGCCGATGCCCGCCCGCCGGTACGGCTCCGCCACCGCCAGCTCGTACAGGCACATCTCCGTGCCCTTGTCCGGGTGCGTCATCTCCACACCGGAGGCCATCCCGACGGGCCGGTCGTCGGCGTAGGCGATCAGCATCAGATGACCCGGGGACGCGAGGAAGCGCTCCGCCCAGTCGATACGCGGCGGGCCGTCGAACAGCGTCCCCGCCGCCATCAGCTCTGCGACCGTCGTCGCGCGACGGATCGTGGTGTCCATGTGTCGTTGGCCCCCTTCGGCTTCGCCGCGGCAGCCGACGGCCGACGGCCGGCAGCCGTCGGCGCGGCGGACGGCGGGTACGGCGGCGCGGCCGCGGACCACCGTGGCGCGTACCGCGTCCGGTGTACGGCGACGGTATCCCGTACGCCTCGAGGATGCCTCGCGGTTCCGACCGGGGACAGCGGTGGCGCGCCGGAACCACGTTTAGGGTTTCACGCATGGAGACCCGAACACCTCTCAGGTCCCGGCCGCGCGCACGCCTGCTCGCGGGCCTGGCCGCCGTCGCCGTACTGGTCGGCGCCGGGACCTGGACCGCAGTCGCCTCGGACCGGCCGCCCCCGGTGCACCGGGCGGACCAGACACTGGCGATGCCCGGCGCCCGGATCGACACCTCGTACTTCACCGCGGGAGGCGGCGGACGCCGGCCCGCGGTTCTCATAGGCCACGGTTTCGGCGGCAGCAAGAACGACGTACGGGCCCAGGCCGAGAAGCTCGCCCGCGACGGCTACGCGGTACTGACCTGGTCGGCCCGCGGCTTCGGGAAATCCACCGGAAAGATCGGACTCAACGACCCCGACAACGAGGTCAAGGACGTCTCCCGGCTGATCGACTGGCTCGCGAAACGTCCCGAGGTGAGCCTGGACGCCAAGGGCGATCCCCGCGTCGGCGTCACGGGGGCCTCCTACGGCGGGGCCGTCTCGCTTCTCGCCGCCGGGTACGACGACCGCGTCGACGCCATCGCTCCGCTGATCACCTACTGGAACCTCGCGGACGCCCTCTTCCCGAACGGGGTCTTCAAGAAGCTCTGGGCCGGGATCTTCATCTCCAACGGCGGCGGCTGCGCCCGCTTCGAGAAGCAACTGTGCGACATGTACGAGCGGGTCGCCCTCTCCGGGAAACCGGACCCCGCCGCCCGTGACCTCCTCCAGCGGCGCAGCCCGTCCGCCGTCGGCGACCGGATCGACGTGCCCGCGCTGATCGTCCAGGGCCAGAACGACTCGCTCTTCCCGCTCGGCCACGCCGACGCCATGGCGCGCGCGATCCAGCGCAACGGGGCGCCCGTCGACGTCGACTGGATGGCCGGCGGGCACGACGGCGGGGACCCGGAGGCCGGCCGTCTCGAAAGCCGCGTCACCCAGTGGTTCGACCGCCATCTCAAGGATGAGCAGGAAGCCACCACCGGTCCCGCGTTCCGGGTCAGCAGGACCGGCGGCGTCGACTCCACCGATGGCCGGGCGCAGCTGCGCGGCGCGAGCGGTGACCGCTACCCGGGCCTGACGAGCGGCACCACATCCGTCCCGCTCACCGGCCGCGCCCAGACCTTCGAGAACCCCGCGGGCGGCGCGCCGCCCGCGATCTCCGCCGTACCCGGGCTGGGCGGCGGGCTCGCCCAGCTGTCGTCGGCCGGAGTCGGACTCTCCCTCGACTTCCCCGGCCAGTACGCGCGTTTCGACTCGGCGCCCCTCGACCGCTCGCTGCGCGTCACCGGCTCGCCGACCGTACGGGCGACGGTCCGCTCCAGCACCGGTGAGGCGGTCCTCTTCGCCAAGCTCTACGACGTCGGGCCCGACGGCCGCGGCCAGGTGCTGCCCTCCCAGCTCGTCACGCCCCTACGGGTCGAGGACGCCCGCCAGGACAGGACCGTCGAGATCACGCTGCCCGCCGTGGACCATCAGGTCGCCCCGGGACACCGGTTGCGGCTGGTGCTCTCGGCCACCGACCTCGGCTACGCCTCGCCGGCCGCCCCCGCCGACTACCGGGTCTCCGTGGCGGGCGCGCTGGCCGTACCGACCGTGCCCGCCCTCACCACCGGCGCCACCGGGCTGCCCTGGTGGACCTGGGGACTGCCGGCCGCCGGAGTCGTGATCGCGGCCGGGCTGCTGCTCACCGCCCGGCGCCGCACCGCCGCGCCCGCGCCCGACCCCGCGCTCGCCGAAGTGCCGCTCCAGATCAGCGGGCTGACCAAGCGGTACGCCAAGTCGTCCGACCGGTACGCGGTCCGCGACCTCTCCTTCCGGGTCGAGAAGGGCCAGGTGCTCGGCCTGCTCGGCCCGAACGGCGCCGGCAAGACGACCACCCTGCGCATGCTGATGGGGCTCATCGGGCCCGACGCCGGCGAGATCCGGGTCTTCGGACACGCCATCAGGCCGGGCGCGCCGGTCCTCTCCCGCGTCGGGGCGTTCGTGGAAGGCGCCGGTTTCCTGCCGCACCTGTCGGGCCGGGCCAACCTGGAGCTGTACTGGCAGGCCACCGGCCGCCCGGCCGAGGACTCCCGCATCGACGAGGCCCTGGAGATCGCCGGCCTCGGTGACGCGCTCGCCCGTGCCGTACGCACCTACTCGCAGGGCATGCGGCAGCGCCTCGCCATCGCCCAGGCCATGCTCGGCATGCCGGACCTGCTGATCCTGGACGAACCGACCAACGGACTCGACCCGCCCCAGATCCGCGAGATGCGGGACGTGATGATCAAGTACGCGGCCGGCGGCAGGACCGTCATCGTCTCCAGCCACCTCCTCTCCGAGGTCGAGCAGTCCTGTACGCACCTGGTCGTCATGGACCGGGGGCGGCTCGTGCAGGCGGGACCGGTCGAGGAGATCACCGGCTCGGGCGACACCCTGCTGGTCACCACCGCCGAGCCGGTACCGGAAGCGGTGGCCGACGAGGTCGCCGGCCTGGCGGGGGTCGGCTCCGCCGTCCGGACCGACGAGGGGCTGCTCGTCGGGCTCGACGGCATGACCACCCAGGCCCTGATCGCCGAACTGGTCCGGCTGGACGTACCGCTGACGGGGGTCGGGCCGCACCGACGCCTGGAGGACGCGTTCCTCACTCTGATCTCAGGAGGCTCCGCATGAGCGCGCTGACCGAATCGGCCCCCGGCTACCGTCCCCGGCGCACCCTGCCGCTGCGGGTCGAGACGCTGCGGCAGCTGAAGCGGCGGCGGACGCTGGCCATGGGGGGCGTCCTGGCCGTCCTCCCGTTCGTGATGATCGTGGCCTTCGCCATCGGGGGCACCCCGGAGGGACGGGAGAACGGGCGGGTGACCCTGATGGACACCGCGACCGCCTCCGGTGCCAACTTCGCCGCCACGTGTCTCTTCGTCTCCGCGGGCTTCCTCCTGGTCGTGCCCGTCGCCCTGTTCCACGGGGACACCGTCGCCTCCGAGGCGAGCTGGTCGTCGCTGCGCTACCTGCTGGCCGCTCCCGTGCCCCGGATCCGGCTGCTGTGGAGCAAGCTGGCGGTGGCGCTCCTGATGAGTGCCGGGGCGATCCTGCTGCTCCCGCTGGTGGCGCTGGTCGCCGGCACGGCCGCGTACGGCTGGGGGCCGCTCGAACTGCCGACGGGCGGCTCCCTGGCCCCGGCCGAGGCCATGCCCCGGCTGCTCGTCGTGGTCGCGTTCATCTTCGTCTCCCAACTGGTCACCGCCGCGCTCGCCTTCTGGCTGTCGACCAGGACCGACGCCCCGCTGGGCGCGGTCGGCGGCGCGGTGGGCCTCACGATCATCGGCAATGTGCTGGACGCCGTCACGGCGCTCGGTTCCTGGCGGGACTTCCTGCCCGCCCACTGGCAGTTCGCCTGGGCCGACGCGCTCCAGCCGCAGCTGGAGTGGGGCGGCATGGTGAAGGGGGCGGCGATCTCGGTGACCTATGCGGTGGTGCTGTTCGCCCTGGCCTTCAGGGGCTTCTCCCGCAAGGACATCGTGTCTTGAGGCCCCTCGTGTCCTGAGCGCCGTCGCGCCGTGAGGGTCAGATCCAGCCCCGGCGAGCCGCTTCCGCGCCTGCCCGGAAGCGGCTCGTCGTGCCGAGCGCGGTGAGCAGGTCCCCCACCCGCCGGCTGTAGGTCCGGGTGGACATGCCCAGGCGTGTCGCCGCCGTCTCGTCCGTCAGCCCCGCCAACAGCGCCTCCAACACCGGCCGCAACTGGCTCGGCAGCACCCCGGGGGCCGGGAGCGCGGCCGTCGGCAGGTCCTCGCCCGTCTCCCACCACATCTCGTGCGTACGGACGAGGGCCTGGACGACCACCGGATCCCGGATCAGCAGCAGTCCGTGGTAGTGGAGTTGGAGATCGAGGGGCACCGCCGCCACCGAGCGGTCCACCAGGATCATCTTGAACGGGATCGAGTCCGTCTGCCGTGCCCGCCCCGGAAGCTGGCGGGGCAGGGGGTACGGGAGCCCCGTCAGCCCGTGCCGGGGCACGATCCGTCGGACGGAGACCGCGGGCAGCCGTCTGCGCCGCCGGCCGCCGGACCCCCGGCCCTCCTCCCACGCGCGCTCGCCCGCCGCCCGCACGCAGGCGCCCGCGAAGTCGAGGAACTGCTCCGGCACGCACTGGTTGGCGCAGCCCGCCGGATCGTCGAAGATGAGCAGTTCGTGGCGGGCGGAGCGGACCAGCGCGGTCAGGGTGGCCGTCACCTGGCGCACACCGCGGATGGGCCTGCCCGGAGGGTGGGGCGTGTCCACCACGTCCTCCCGAACGACGTCCACCGACAGCGCAGACCTGTTGAGCACAGAACCTGGAACATCCCCCACGTGGACCACCCCCCGCCATCCCCTCGGAGCCGTACGCAACTCCATGTACGCACACGGCTTCGTTCCGTGACAAGGGCCAGTTCAGAGAGTGGCGACTCCATGCCAGTTCTGTGCGCCTGATAGGTGTTTGTCGGGACGGGCGACGCCGGGAGTGACCCGGTTGACCTCAGGTGTGAGTGGCCGGCGCCTGCTCGGGCGGGAGCGGCAGCGTCGCCCATACGGTTCGCCCGGTGCCGCCCGCGCGCGGGACGACCCCCCAGGCGTCGGCGAGGCTCTCCACGAGCAGCAGCCCCCGCCCGTTCTCCGCGCGGGAGTCGGGCCGCCGGGGGCTGAGCCCGGCGCCGGTGCTCTCCGCGGTCCGCTCCCGCGGGGCGCGTACGCCCTGGTCGTGCACGTCGAGCCGGACATGCGCCGCCGTGACCCGTACCTCGCACGTGATCAGCGCGCTGTCCGTGTGCAGGACGGCGTTCGTGAACAGCTCGGAGATCACCAGCACCGCGGTGTCGCACGCGTCCGCGCACACGCGCCGGTGGCGGAGCGAGGACTCCAGTCGCTGCCGCGCGTCGGCGACGCACTCGCGCCTGCTGGGCAGCAGGAACACCGTGCTGTGCTCCGGCACGCTCGCGCGCCTGTCGAGCCTGTCGTGCCCGGGGGGTCGTGGTCGTTGGTGGTCCGGACGGTCCGGGCCGCCCACCGACGCGCTCCAGGCGTCCCAGAGGTGGCGGGCACGGGTCTGCAACTCACCAGCGAGTGACTGGTGTTTCGTGCGTGCACCGTGATCCGTGATGTGAGCCACGAGTTCACTATGCTGCTGAGGCGCTCAGGCCGCAACCAACCGTTCTGATAATTTCAAAGTGCTCACGGTCTCCTGGATGGTGAGTCAACTTCCTGTCAGACTTCGGGGAATGAGCCTGAGCCTGAGCCCGTGCCGGGAGGTCTGTCCGAAGACGTGGCGGAAGGAGGCGGTCGCGTGAACGAGGCCCGTTCGGGTACCGCCCCCACGGTCCTGCGCATCGTCCTGGGAAAACGCCTCGGCGCGCTGCGGGAGAAGGCGAAGGTGACGCGGGAGGCGGCGGCCGAGGTTCTCGACGTCACACCGCTGACCATTCGGCGCATGGAGAATTCGGAGGTCAGCCTCAAGCTTCCGTACGTCAGGCTGCTCCTCCAGACGTACGGCGTCGGCGAGCCGGAGGCGAGCGAGTTCGTCGAACTCGCCAAGGACGCCAACAGACCCGGCTGGTGGCACCGCTTCCGCGACGCCCTGCCCGGCTGGTTCAGCGCCTACGTCAGCCTGGAGGACGAAGCCGGCCTGATCAGGACGTACGAGCCCCACTACGTGCCCGGTCTCCTCCAGACCGAGGACTACGCGCGGGCCGTCCTGCGGGTGGGCGCCCACGGCAACGCCCAGGAACTGGAACGGCGCGTAGCCCTCCGGATCAAGCGGCAGGAACTGCTCACCAAACCGGACGCGCCGGCCCTGTGGATCCTCATGGAGGAAGCGGTCCTCCGCCGGCCCGTCGGCGACGCGGACGTGATGCGCGCGCAGGTCGACAGACTGCTGGAGGCCACCGACCTGCCGAATGTGACCCTCCAGGTCATGCCCTTCTCGGTCGGGCCGCACCTCGGCGCCTTCGGCCCCTTCCACCTCTTCCGCTTCGACATCCCCGAGCTGCCGGACATCGTCTACACCGAGGCGCTGACCGGTGCCGCGTACATGGACCAGCGCTCCGATGTCGTCGCCTACCTCGAAGTCCTGGACCACATGTCCGCCCGGGCGGCCCCCGTTGACGAAACAAGAGCTTTTCTCCGAGTGATACGCAAGGAACTCTGATGCGGGAGATTTTCAACGGCATGCCGGCCGAGGGGCTGGGCGCCGACGGCTGGGAGAAGCCGTGGAGCGGCCCCAACGGCGGCAGTTGCGTCGAGGCGAAGAGGATGGGCGGCGGGCTCGTCGGGATCCGCCAGTCCACCGACCCGTCCGGGCCGACGCTGATCTGCACCACCGCGGCCATGGCCGACTTCATCACCGGCGCGAAGGCCGGACTCGCGGACTTCCTGCTGGAGCCGCTCCAACCGCGGTAGCCGCTGGAGCCGGCAGTGCTTGTCGCGGCTGTTCCGGCTCCTCTCCGCTCGACCCGTGTGACCTGATCTATCTGCGCTCCACCTGCTCCACCTGCTCCACCTGCTCCACCTGCTCCACCTGCTCCACCTGCTCCACCTGCTCCACCTGCTCCACCAGCTCCACCTGCTCCGCCAACCCCCCTCGCAACGGCCAGAATTGGACGGCTCAGCATGACGGACCTCGACCGGTCGTCGGTCGTCGAGATCGACACCACCCGACCGCACCCCGCCCGTATGTACGACTACTACCTCCAGGGCAAGGACTACTACGAAGTCGACGAGGTGGCCGCGGCCAACGTCGAGAAGGTCCATCCGACCGTCAAGATCACCGCACGGACGAATCGCTACTTCATGCACCGGGCGACGCGCTACCTCGCCCGTGAGGCCGGCATCCGTCAGTTCCTCGACATCGGTACGGGAATTCCGACGCGTCCCAACCTCCACCAGATCGCCCAGGAGGCCGCCCCGGACTCCCGGGTCGTCTACGCCGACTACGACCCGGTCGTCCTGCGGCACGCCGAGGCCCTGATGCGCAGCACGCCCGAGGGCCGGACCACGTACATCCAGGCGGACGTCCGGGACCCGAAGAGCATCATCGAGTCGGAACGGCTGCGCGACACGCTGGACCTGTCCCGGCCGGTCGCGCTCTCGCTCAACGCGCTGCTGCACTTCGTGCCGGACGAGGATGGACCGCACGAGATCATACGAACCCTGCTCGACGCCCTGCCGTCCGGCAGCTATCTCGTCCTCTCCCACTGCACCCCGGACTTCGAGCCGGAGACCTGGGCGAACGTGGTCGCCGTGTACCACCGGGGCGGGATACCCGCCCAGGTGCGGTCCCGGGACGAAGTCCTCCGATTCTTCGACGGCCTGGAGTTCGTGGAGCCGGGCGTGGTCGTGGCGCACCGGTGGCGGCCTGACGGGACGGCGCTGCCGGAGGGCGTGAACGACGCCTCGGTCTCGATCTACGCGGGCGTCGCGCGGAAGCCCTGAACCGGGGCGCCGGGAGCGGGCCCCGAACCGGTCCCGGACCCGGGGCCGAGACCGGGACCGGTCCCGAAGCCGGGACCGGTCCCGGGGGCCGTCCGGTCCATGACGTCGAGACGGTGTACGGGCCCGTGCTCGATGTCGAGTTCCGGCCGCCAGGCCGCGAGGACCTGCGCCGAGGGCGTGAACAGCGGGCTCGGCAGCTCGTCGGCGCGGGTCCAGCGCCAGTGCCGGATCAGCTCGGGCTCCGCGGCCAGGACCGCCCCGTCGTACACGGTGACGACGGCGGCCATGGTCACGCGCGCGAGGGCGGTGTCGGTCCCGTCGGCGTCGCCGTCCTTGTCCGGGCGGTCCGTCCGCGGCGCGCCGACGGCCGTGTCGAGCAGCATCGCGAAGACGGTCACATCGTGCTCGTGGGCGCGCAGCCCCGTCTCCTCCCGGAGTTCGCGCACCGCGGCGGCGGCCACCGATTCGCCGGGCTCCAGCGCGCCGCCCGGCAGCTCCCACGTCCCGCCGCGGTGCAGACCGAGCAGGATCCGCCCGGCGCCGTCCCGCACGATCACGCCGACCCCGATCATGGCGTGCGCGGTGGGCGGCCGGGCGCCGACGCGGGGCGAACCGGCGACACGGGGGTACGGGGGCCGGTCGCGCCGCCGGGCCCGGATCAGACGATGCCCGCCGGAACGACCGGCGGCGAGCATGTCGGCGTCGGCGGTGGCGTCGGCGGTGTTGACGGTGTCGCCGGTGGTCATCTCGTCAACGGTGAAACCGGCCTCCACGAGCAGGTCCTCCCACAGCTCGGGGGTGAGGTCGTCGGTCCGCACGGTGAGGTGCAGCAGCCCGCCGGGCCCGATCGCGGATGCCAGTTCGGCCGGCAGCCGGCGCGGGTCGCTGTGCGGGGAGCAGCGGCGGGACGCGTCGCGGAGGTCGAGCGCGAGGACATCGCCGCGGTGCCGCTCGGCCGCCCGCACGCCGTGTGCCTCGTACGCCGCGCACACGGCACACCGCGCGACGGCGGCGGACTGTCCCGTCGGACGGTCGTTCATCCGAAGACCCCCCGCTCCAGCCGGTCCAGCGTGCGCAGGCCGCGCGCGGTGACGTCGTGTTCGCCATGGGCGGGTCCGTACGCCAGACAACTCGCCGCGTCCAGAGCGGCCAGGCAGGGCAGCGCGTACCGCTCGGTCCCGGTCAAGGACCGGCCGTACCCCTGGAGGAACGCGGTCCGCAGGTCGTCGCGGCCCTGCCATGCGTCGCAGGCCAGCCGTACGAAGTCCTGGACGGCCGGCGCGTACCGGGACCGCTCGAAGCCGATGACGGCGAGCCGCCGGCCGGTCCACAGGGCGTTGCGTTCCTGCGCGTCGCCGTGGACATGGCCGGGAACGAGCCGGTCGGCGAGTCCGCGCAGCTGCTCGGCGGCGTGCCGGACGAGCGCGCGACGGGATTCGGACAGCAGGTCACCGGCGCGTACGAGGTGTTCCTCGGCGTCGGTCGCCGTGCGGACGGCGCTGTCCACGGCGGCCCGCCGGGTGGCGACCGACAGCTTCTCCGTGCCGTGCAGCAGCCGGAGCAGGGCACCGAACTGGCGGTGCGCGGCCCGGTGCGCGGCGGCGCCGAGGCTGAGCCGCGAGAGGGGAGTACCGGGGACGGCGGTCAGCAGCAGGGCGAGGTGGCGGGCGTCGCTGTCGACGAGGCGGGGAGCGCGGTCGTACCCGAGGACGGGAACGGCGGAGTGGTACCCGAAGGTCTCCCGCTCGTAGCACGCCGGCGAGGGCGACTGCTTGAGGTAGAAGCGCCGGTCGCGTCCGTCGGTGACCTCCCACACCCGGGAGGTCCGGCGGGGACGGGACGCGTCGCGTACGGAGGCGAGCGGACCGACGACATGCTCGGCCCAGGCGCGCAGCGCGGACGGGAGTGGCGCGGGTCGCGGCCCGGCGTGGTCGCCGGGGCGCGCGGTGGGCCCGGTCGGCGAGGCGAGGGCGGACCGGGCGGGCAGGGGAGGCCGGGCGGGCCTGAGGGGCCGGGCGGATTCCCCCGGCTGGGCGGGCTCGACCGCCGCCGATGCCCCTGATGCCGCCGATCCGGCCGGTGCCGCGGTGGCGGTGTCGTGGCGGTGACTCATGCGCCCCACCTCGGTGACGGTCGTGCTGCCAGCCCCGCGCGGCGGCCGGACGCGTCAACCGGGCGGACGGCGAGGAGGCGCGGGACCCCGCCGTACTCGAACGCGGGAGGTCCGGCGACCACGGCAAGGGGAGCGGGGACAGGTCGCATGATTCCTCCTGGGCACAGAGCGGTAGGGGCAAGCGCCCGGACAACGGACCTGATCAAGGGCCTGTTACGGGGGACGCCGGGGGAATCATAGAACAGACGTTCGAGAGTGCCGTGGAGGCCGTGCGCCGTGGGCGGAGTCGGCCGAGGGGGCCCGTTCGAATCACTCGTGAGGTGGGTGGCCACACGATCGGGGGATTGCGCGGAGGCGGTGAGCCGAGCGTACGGGACGAGCCGCCGGCCGGGGTCGGAACCGGGGGTTCGTCTCTCCCCCACTCGTGAGGGCGGACACGGGGAGCGCGGCGGCCCTCGGGCTCATCGGCCCAGGGTCGCCACGTTCCTCCTCGAGTCCGGATGATGCGCGAGCCTCTTGCGTGGAGTGTTGCGTCGAGAGCTCCGGAGCGCGCGACGGGCGATCGGCGGTCCCGCCACGGTCGGCGCCGGAGCGGGCGGGCCGCGACGGCCTGTCGCTCGCCCGAGGGCGAGTTCCGCGCGGCGGCCCGACCGGTTACAGCAGGTGGTCGGCCTTGCCGGCCTTGATGTCGCGGATGAGGGTGGTGAGTGCTTCGCGGGTGTCGGTGAGGTAGGTGTCCTCCTGGCCCGCGACGGCTATGTACGCGTTGCCATCTATGTCGGTGCCGATGCGGAAGCAACTGTTGCCCTCTCCGCAGAATGGCTCTTCCCAGGTGATCTCGGTCATGGTGTTCCTCTTCAGAGGTCGTGGGCGAGGTTGTGCATGATGTCGCGTGAGGCGTCAGGTGAAAGGGCGCGTTCGTCCATCCACTGCACATGGGCTCGATACTTGGCCAGGTGTGGCTCGGCGTGCAGGAAGTCGGGGCCGTGAGCGGAGTCCACCTGGGCGGTGTCCAGTTGTGGCACGGGGCCCTCCGAGTAGAACAAGGACTGTCCGGCGCCTGGGAAGCTGCCCAGTTCGACCGGCACCACGCGGATGGTGATGTGCTCCCGTTCGGATGCCTCGACCAGTGTGGCCAATTGGTTCTTGGAGACCTCCGGGCCGCCGAATCGCATTCTCAGGGCCGCCTCGTGGATGTACCCCACGAAGGGAATGGGGTGCTCGCGGCGCAGCACCTGCTGCCGTTCCATCCGGTGGGCAACGCGCAGCTCGACTTCAAGGCGTGACAGGGCGGGCAGAACTGCCGTGAAGATGCTGCGCGCGTAGTCCTCGGTCTGGAGGAGCCCCGGCACGTGGACGGTCTGCATGTTGTGGATCCGGGAGGAGTGCCACTCCAACTCGGCGATGTCCAGCAGCCCGGGCGACAGCCTTCCCCGGTACTCGTCCCACCAGTTCCGCTGTGCGGGTGCGGCGAGTTCCAGCAGGGCGGACACGTAATCCTGGTCCGTGCACTCGCAGTGGGTAGCCAGTGTCCGCAGTCGTTCGGCGCTGATGTTGCGGACTCCGGACTCGATGTTCGAGATCTTGCCCCGGTCGACGCCGAGCAGGCCGGAGGCGAACTCTATGGACATTCCCGCGCCGGTGCGCATCTTGCGAACCTCGACGCCAAGCCTCTTCTGCCGCTGAGTTGGCGCTGTGCGTGCGGGCATCGAGGTCCCTTCTGTCAGCAGGTCTTCAGTGTGCTGGGCGTCACCTTACAGGTCTAACTGGGGCTCAAATTCCTCGCGAGGGTGGAACTTAAGCCCCTTCTTGCTCTACCGTCAGTGACGCGACGTTCACACACGGCAAACGAGAAGCGCATCGCGCGAGCCTGCCCATGAGCCTCCTGCCCTGGGAGGGGTCTGCTCGCGCCAGGGAGACGAGCCACTGCCGCCGTGTGCCGCACCGGTCCGCGCGCCCGTGCCGACCGGCTGACCCTTCACCCTCACCAGCGAGCGGAGTTCGCCATGTTCGAGTCCGAAGCCACCCCGGCCCCGACCTGCTCGTCCCCGCACCCGTGCCGTACCGGGGATCCCCGCGGTTCGTCCAGTGCCCGCCTCCGCCCCCGGACACCGCCGAGCCCCACCCCGGGTACCTCGCGTACAGCCTCACTCTCCCCTCCGCCGTCGCCACCCCCGCCATCGCCCTCGAGACCGCCGAACTCCTCCTGGAATCCCACCAGCTCGGCCGCCTCGTCCGGCCCGCCATGCACCTCGTCCGCGAACTCATGGCCTGCGCCTGCCGCTTCACGGCCGCCGGCGACGACGTCTACCTCGCCATCCGCCACCGCGACGGCACCCTCCGGCTCACCGCCTACGACAGCCATCCCCGGCACACCCACCCCCGCCTCGCCGCCGTCTGCGACCAGCGGCGCGAGGCCGCACTCCGCGCCGTACCCGACCTCGTACGGACGTATCGCGGCACCTGGGGCTACGACGCTTCCCCCAGCGCCCGCAACGGCACCCGCACCTGGGCCACCCTCACCCACACCCGGCCGTCCCGGGCCGCCTGAGCGTTGAGGAACGTGCGGCGGGGCCCGGCCTCCGCCGCCACCTCACACCGCCGGGCGGCGCGCGCCCGCTTCCCGGCACCCTTGAGCCGCTTCGGCCGGGGCATCGGGCGGATGCGGGCCGCCCTGGAGCGCAACGGCAATCCGCTCGCGGAGTTCCAGGTCGATGACTCGTCATGGGCCGTGACCATCCGGAGGGCTCCATGACGTCGACTTCGATCGCGCTGATCAGCAACAGAGGGGGAGTCGGCAGGACGACACTCGTCTACCATCTCGCGCACATGATCAGCCGCCTCGGACTGACCGTCCTCGCCGTGGACCTGGACCCGCAGGCCAATCTCACGTCCATGTGCCTGGACGAGAACGAGGTCGAGGAGCTGAGGTCCCGTCACGCGGAGCTCATCGATCAGGGAGTGGCCGACGCGGCCCTGTCCGGAACAGGACGCCTTCCGGAGGCCCGGCCGGACAGGACCGTCGCCGACGCCGTCCGGCCGATCCTGGAGGGAACAGGCGATGTCACGCCGGCCGAGCCCGTCTCTCCGAGATCGGGGCTCTGGCTGCTCCCCGGCAGTCTGGACCTCAGCCGCTTCGAGGACACGTTGGCGAACGAGTGGTTCAACTCGTTCGCCGGGGACATCGCGGCGATCCGTACGGCCACCGGGTTCCATCGCGTCATCGAGTACGCCGCCGCCTCCGTCGAGGCCGACATCGTGCTCATCGACGTCGGTCCCGACCTGGGCGCGATCAACCGGGCCGCGCTGATCGCGGCCGACAGCGTGCTCATGCCGCACGCTGCCGATCTCTTCTCCCTCAAGGGCCTCGGCAATCTCGGACCTGTCCTACGCGAATGGCGGCGCAACTGGCAGCAGGTGGTCCTGCCGCAGGTGCCGCCGGGCATCTCCGCGCCGCCCGCCGAGATGACGCCGCTCGGCTACATGATCATGCGGCCCGAGACGCGGCTCGACCGGCCGGTCAAGGCGTACGAACACTGGTTGAGCCGCAAGGCGGCGGACGGGGCGCTGGGCAGTACCCAGACGTACGTGCGGACCTGCTACCGCGCATTCAAGGAGCTCGCGGAAAGCGTGCTCCAGCGCGCGTCGGACAGGCACGTGGGTGGCGGGGCGGCCGGCTGAGCTTCCCGCGTAACCGGACGCCAACTCGCGCCTGGACGGACGGGCGGCGCGGAATTTCATCACATCGGGTGACTCTGGATGGGCTCGGTCGGGCTGCGCGGCAGTTCAGGGCATGCGGGGCCGTCCTGGAGGAGCGGGAAATCACCCTCACTTGCGGTATTTCGAGTCTGCGCCCGCACGTCGGCCGACACAATGCGTGCATGGTCAATGACTGGAAGCGACAACTCGACGCGCTCCACGCGGGGCTGGTCCGCCGTGACGACCCAGCGGCGTGGGTGACCGAGGCCGACGCGGTGGACGCGTCGCTGCGCTATCCGCACATCGCGCTGCGAGGGCCGGTCTTCGGGGTCGCCGTCCGGGATCCCGCGGCCGGGCCCGAGTGGCGGCTGCTGAAGCGGGTGTCGGACGGCATGCCCCAGCAGGCGCGGGACAGTCTGAACTCCTACCTGTGGTTCAAGGCGAAGGACGACACCGAGGACCCCGGGGTGCGGCGCGAGTTGCTGGCGGCGGTGTCGGTGCTCGAACGGGAGCCGGTCGACGAGCTGGAGGTCCTCGGCGTGCGCTACCGGGTGGCACGCGGGGAGGAGTTCGCGCGCAGCGGGAACGACGGGCTGGAGCCGCCGCGGCCCACCGATGTCGAGCCGGTCGGCGCGTCCTGGAGCGTGCGGCGCGACGTCCCGTCGCCGGACGAGGGCTTCGTCCTCGACGCCGGCCGGGAGGACGGCCTGATCGCGGGCGCCATGAAGCTGGCGCTGCGGGACTTCGCGTACACGGGGCCCCGGTTTCCCGCCACGGTGCGCGCCGAATCCGTACGGGCGACCAGGACCCACCCGCATGTCGTCCTGCTGCCGGTCGGTTTCGGTGTCGCCGAGCGCAATGAGCACGGCTGGCGGCCCCGGGGCGCCCTCATGCCGACCCCGCACGACGCGCGACGCATGCTCTACGACGCGATGACCGAGACCTGGCCGCTCGTCCACGAGTTCAGCGACGACGAGAAGGCCGCGTACGCGAAGGCGGCCAAGCGGTTCCGGGCCGCCGGCCGGGCCGACGAGGCGCGCGTGGGTGACACCCTGTACCGGATCTGCCGGATCGAGCGGATGGTCCGCCTCGGCCCCGACGGGCCGGAACCGCCCCGGCCCTCGGACCATGACGAGTACGGTCCGATGAAGATGCATCCGGCCATGGACGAGGACGGCACGATCCACTACAGCTGAACGCCCCGGCGGATTCCGCCCCGTCCGTTTCTGTCCCGGCCGGTGCCGTCCCGTCCGTTTCCGCCCTGCCCGGCCCGGCGTCGACCGACGCGCCTGGCCGGGATCAGGGTCTTGAGAACACGTCACACTTCACGTCGTTCAGTTCGCGGTCGTCGAGGCAGACCATGACCCGATCGGCCCCGCCTTCGATGTCCGCGGGGACGGTGAGGTCATAGGCGGCGGTTCGGGCGCACACGAAGCCGATGCCCTTGGAGCCCAGTCTGTTTCCTCCGGCGTCGTAGGTGTACACCCAGGTTGCCCGGCAGTCGTCCGAGCTCGGGGACGAGTGCTCCCCGGTCACGTTGACGGACCGGTCGTTCCAGGTCAGCACGCCCCTCGTGTACGTGGTCGCGTCGGAGACGTCGAACGGACTGGTGGGGGCGGCCGCGGCCGCCTGGGCGGCGGCCCCGGGAAGGGCCAGGAGCATCCCCGTGGCCAGGATGGTGACACCGAGACCCGTGGTGATCCGAGTACGCATGCTGTCTCCCGCTGCGGCTGAGTGGAGCGACGAGTGGTGGGCGATTCAGTTTCGTGGGACGGGAGTTACCGCGACCATGACGTAATGCGCCATATGCGGCGCGCCCCAGGCCCGCTCGCCGCACCCGCCGCGAGGGCGGACGCGGACTGTGAATCGCTCCGAGTCTCTTCGGCGTGCAGCCGGTCGCTTTTCGGGGCGGTGTGGTCGGACGGCGGTGTGGTCAGACGGCGGCGATGTCGATGGACTTCTCCTTGAATCCCCTGGCCATCAGGGACTTCATGACGCTCTTGCCGACGCGGTTGCCCAGCACCTTCTGCATGGCGGTGCGCATGGCCTTGTCGCGGCGGCTCTGCGGGACGAACATCGTCAGGCCCTGCGTGCGGCCGGACTTCTGCTGGACGGCGATGAAGGGGCGCAGCTTCTGGTCCCATTCGCGCAGGGCCCGGGCGGTGTTGTGGGGGTTGCGCTGGAGCAGGGTGCCGAGGAGGTCGGCGCCGGCGAGGGCGGTGGAGGCGCCCATGCCGGAATAGAGGGTCAGGCACCATGCGGCATCGCCGAGCAGGAGGACGCGGTCGGTGTGCCAGGTGTCCATCTCCACCTGGTGGACGGAGTCGAAGAGGTGGTCGTCGGCCTTTTCGAACTGGTCGATGAGGTGTTCCAGGACCGGCCCGGTGGGTTCGGGGCCGAAGGCGGCACGCAGGGATTCGACGGGCGGGCGGCGGAACTGGGCGTCCTCGTCGTCGGTGCGGTAGTTGAACAGCACTCCGGGCTGGTGGTCGGTGAAGGGGAACGTCCATACGGAGCGGCCGGGTTCGGCCAGGACGACACCGTCCTGGGGTCGGTAGCCGGGTACGGGTTCCTTGATGACGGTGGCGGCGATGATGTGGTTCAGCGGCCGCATGAACTCGGTGTCGGGGCCGAAGGCGAGGCGGCGCACGGTGGAGCGGAGGCCGTCGGCGCCGACCACGAGGTCGAAGCGCTCCGTGGTTTCGGTGGTGTTCTCGCCGGTGGTGGCGCGCAGGGTGACGTCGACGCCGTCGGGGTGTTCGTCGATGGCGACCGGGGTGGTGCCGTAGCGGATCTCGGTGGCTGGGGCGACGGTCTCGTAGAGGGCGGCTTCGATGTCGCCGCGGAGTATCAGGCGGGGGCCGCCGGGCAGGTCGCCGTAGCCCATGCCGGGGCGGCGGCGGCCGGTCCGCTCGATGTCGTACGTGATGCTGGTGGGGTCGGCCCGGTTGCCGATGGCGTCGAGGACACCCATGCGCTGCGCGGTGGCGCGGCCGGTCTCGAAGAGGCCGACGAAGTACCCGGCGGGGCGGCGTCCGGGGGCGCGTTCCACGAGTACGGGCTCCCAGCCGATCTCGTGCAGGCGCATCGCGGCGGCCAGTCCGCCGATGCCCATGCCCACGATCAGGGCGCGCGGGGTGTTGTTCATGACGGTCCTGTCTCTCGGCATTCGGGAGGGGTGGGCCACGTGTGGACAGTGGGTGCGGCATCGCGGTCCTGCTGGGGCGGGCCGCGGCGGCTGCCGGCCTTGTCGACGGCCTGTTCGACGGCCTGGTCCGCCTGCGGCGGGCTCGCTTCCTGGGGAGGGGCGCTCACGGGCTTCTCCGGACACGGGGACCACGAATTGGAGAGGTGTTCTCCGCTTGCGGAATCCACCGTAGCACCAAAGTGGAGATGGGATCTCCACTTGCCTGGGTACAGTAGGAGCCATGAGCCGTCGGACCACCCCCGCCCCGCCCTCCGGGGACCGCCCCGCACGCCCCCTTCGGGCGGACGCGGAACGCAACAGGCAGCGGATCATCGCCGCGGCCCAGGAGGTCTTCGCCGAGCGGGGCGTCGACGTCACTCTCGATGACATCGCCCGCCACGCGGGCGTCGGTGTCGGCACCGCCTATCGCCGTTTCGCGAGCCGCGACGAACTCGTCGACGCCGTCTTCGAAAGCGCCGTGCAGCACCTGGCCGACGTGGCCGAACAGGCCCTGGCTCACGAAGACCCCTGGGAGGGCCTCGTCCAGCTCTTCGATCTGGCCGGCCGGCACTTCGCGGACAATCGCGGGCTGCGCCAAGTTCTGCTGGAGGGTGTGCGCGCCAAGGGCCGGGGCACTGCCATGCGGGAGCGTCTGACTCCCGCCATCGGTGCCGTCATCGCCCGCGCCCAACGAGCCGGCCGGCTGCGCGACGACATCGAACCGACCGACTTCCCCCTCATCCAGCTGATGCTCGGAGTGATCGTCGAGCAGAGCGGCGCTACCGCTCCCGACCTGTGGAAGCGCTACCTCGCCCTCGTCCTCGACGGCCTCCGTCGCGACCGCGACCGCCCGACCGCGCTGCCCCACCCCGCCCTCGCCCAGGCCGAATTCGACCGGACCATGACGTGACCGCGCCCGTGGTGGGACTCGAACCTGCGGCCAAGCGCGTGCACGGAGTTGGAGGCGGCCCGTACGGTCATTCGACCCGGATTACCAAACGGACCGTATGAACAACTTCCGCACCGCACCCGTGCAGGGCGACTCGTTACGAATGTCGGACGAGGTTCGCGCGCAGCACCTCTTCGATGTCCAACTCCACCTCGCGCGTGTGAACCCCGGCCGCGAGTGCCGCCCGGGCGAGCTCTCCAGACGCGGGGGTGAACGTTTCGCCGAGCAGGCGGTCTTCCGCGCGCAGTGCGTCCTCGAGCGTGCCGTCGGCCGCGTCGATCGCTTCGGTGGCCGCGGCGCGGACACCGTCGGGCAGAGTCGCGATGGTCAGTGCGACCCACTCAACATATGCGTCCGGTTCCGCGGCGGGCAGAGCTCGGTTCACCCATCCCCACCGCTCGGCAGTCGCCGCGTCGACGAGCCCGCCCGTCAGCACGATCTCGAGAGCGCGAAATCGCTGACACAGGCACTGCGACGGTTGGAACGCAACGGCCTCGTCGAACGCCGGGTACTGACGCAACGCCCCGTTGCCGTGGAGTACCGGATCACGCCGCTGGGCCGCACGCTTGAGGAGCCCTTCTCGATCCTGCGCGCCTGGACCGCCGACCACCTCCCCGAAGTCGAACGGCACAGGGCTGCATTTGACGAAGGCGTGGACACCCCTTGAGGGGGCTGCCAACACGAACTG
Organism: Streptomyces hebeiensis; assembly: GCF_052983195.1. NCBI lineage: Bacteria > Bacillati > Actinomycetota > Actinomycetes > Kitasatosporales > Streptomycetaceae > Streptomyces > Streptomyces hebeiensis. Next base: position 2,551,320 of record NZ_CM129812.1, on the reverse strand, counting down.
TGCGGGCAGTTGCCGCCCAGGGAGCAGTCCGCGACCTGGCCCAGCGACGTCGAACCTGACTCCGCGCGACGAGACGCAGGGGCAAGCCCTTCGCTGGGTTCGACGCCGTGCGTGCGAAATACGCCCCCACCCGGTATCTCCCGGGCGGGGGCATGGGGTGGACGTTGCAGCGGGGTCAGTGGCGGGTGGTGGCGACGGCGAGCCCGAGGCCGATCAGCGCGATGCCGCCCGCGCCGCCGATCACCGACAGGCGCCGGTCGGAGCCGGCGAACCAGGTTCGGGCCGCCGAGGCACCCAGGCCCCAGACGGTGTCGCAGACCAGGCCGATCCCGGCCGGGATCAGGCCAAGGACCATCATCTGCGACGGGATGTTCTTCGCGTCGTGGTTCACGAACTGTGGCAGGACCGCGGCGAAGAAGACCAGGCTCTTGGGGTTCGTGGCGCCCACCAGCAGGCCGTCCAGGACGGTGCGCAGATCACCGCGCCGTTCGCCCTCCCCGGTCGTCAGACCGGCGCGCAGCCGGCCACGGTGGCGGTACGCCTGGACACCGAGGTGGACGAGGTACACGGCGCCGGCCAGCTTCACGGCGGTGAACACGGTGGTCGAGTTCTGGACCAGGGCGCCGACGCCGAGTGCGACGGCGAGGACGAGGGCGTAGCAGCCCAGGAGGTTGCCCAGGACGGTGGCGAGCGCGGTGCGGCGCCCGTGCGCGAGGGCGCGGCCGACGACGAACAGGACGCTCGGGCCGGGAATCGCGATCACGACGAAGGACATCGCGGCGAACGCGAGAAGGCTTTCCGTCTTCACCATGAGCTGGGACTTCCTGATCTGTGCCGCGCCACCGGCGAAGGGCGGTGCGCTGGTGTGAGCAGTGACGAGGGGTGGGCCCGGCGCGCAGGTGGGACGGCTACCGAGAGAGGGCGCCCACCTGGGCGCGGGGGAGGCGGGCCAGGTCGGCGGAGTTGATCTGGAGGGTGCGGTCGGCCGATCCGGCACCGCAGTAGACGGGCCGGCCTGGGTTGGCGACCGCGGCATCGATCAGGCACGGCACCCCGGGCCGGTGGCTGACCGGAGGCACGCCACCGGGCACCAGGCCCTCCGCGGCGAGCAGGCCGGCGTCCGCGCCCGTGAGGATCTCGTCCTCGCCGAGGCAGGAATCGAGGACCCGATCGTCTTCGAGGAGGACCCAGGTACCTCCAGCCGCCTCCACCCGCTCCAGCGGCCGAAGTTCCGCGAGCTGCTCACCTGCGCGCGGCCGGGCGACACCGTGCACATCTCCGAGATGTCCGCCTCGTACGCGATCTCCAGCGCGAGCTGACGTACGACGGGCCGCGCGCCGCTGAGGCTGAGCGCCGGTGTCGGCCCGTGTCGGTCGTAGCGCGCGGAGACCTGCTCCGACCTGCGAGAAAGCCCTCCCGAAGGAGGGCTTCGCATCGCGCGTAGACGCGCCCCCGGCAGGACTCGAACCTGCGGCCAAGCGCTTAGAAGGCGCCTGCTCTATCCACTGAGCTACGGGGGCCGGTGGTGCCTGTGTGGCCTGGAGTCCGGATGGTGGCTCCGTTGCCTTGACGGGTCAAGGATAGGGCTCCGATCACCTTGGCCCGGTTGCTTCACGTGCGTGGCACGTTGTGGAGGTTCAGTGAAGCGAACCGATAATCGCAGGCCGGTGCGATTCGTGCATCGCTTTTGGCCCCTGGCGCCCCGGGTGTTGTGCAGTCGTTATGCCTGCGCCCCACTCGTCCCGTCTGTCCTGTGTGCTTGATCGGCGCGCAGGGGTGCCCATACGCTTCAAAAAGGCTTCAAAATTGGGCATTCTTCGCATGTGGTGACCTTGGATGTACGGCCTCAGCTGATCGACGCACTCTCCGCACTGCGCGACCGTGTCGCGGCCGTGCGTCTTCCCTTGCCGCTTCCCGGGGCTCCGCGTGCTCGACAGACCAGGACCGAGCTGCTCGCACAGCTCGACGACTATCTGCTGCCGAGGCTCAGGGACCCCGAGGCGCCCCTCCTCGCGGTCGTCGGCGGGTCCACCGGGGCCGGAAAGTCCACGCTCGTCAACTCCCTTGTGGGACGGCGGGTCAGTGAGGCGGGGGTGCTGCGGCCGACCACCCGGACGCCCGTTCTCGTCTGCCACCCCGAGGACCACCACTGGTTCGCCGGGATGCGGGTACTGCCGCACCTCACCCGCGTCTGGCTGCCCCAGCAGGAAGACGACGAGGCGGCCGAGGGGGCGGGCGGGCACGGCACGGAGGAGGCGGAGAAGAACGCGCTGCGCGTCGAGACCGCCGCCACCCTGCCCCGCGGGCTGGCCCTGCTCGACGCCCCCGACATCGACTCGCTCGTCGTGGACAACCGGCTGCTGGCGGCCGAGTTGATCTGCGCCGCCGACGTGTGGGTGATGGTGACGACCGCCTCCCGCTACGCGGACGCCGTGCCCTGGCACCTGCTGCGTACCGCGAAGGAGTACGACGCCACGCTCGTCACCGTGCTCGACCGGGTGCCGCACCAGGTGATCGACGAGGTGTCGCGGCAGTACGGCGCGCTGCTGCGGCGGGCGGGCCTCGGCGACGTGCCCCGCTTCACCATTCCCGAACTGCCCGAGTCGGCCGGCGGCGGGACCGGGCTGCTGCCCACGACCGCCGTGGCGCCGCTGTTCGCCTGGCTCGCGCACCGCGTCCAGGACCCGGCCGCCCGCCAGCAGGCCGTCGTACGGACCGCCGCCGGCGTCATGGACTCGCTGCGGGTACGGATGCCCGAGCTCGCCGGGGCCGTCTCGGCGCAGTACGCCGCCGCCGTACGCCTGACGGGCGCGGTGGAGGAGGCGTACGCGGCCGAGGGCGAGCGGGTGCGCCGCCAGGTCCAGCAGGGGGCCGTACTGGCCGGGGACGCCCGGACCCGCTGGCGGGCCTTCCCGAGGGACAGCACCGCGCGCGAGCTGCTGGACTCGCTGGTGGAGAGCCTCGGCGCGCTGTTGCAGTGCGCGGTCGCCGCCGCGGACGAGCGGCTGGCCGCGGCCTGCGGGGGCGAAGCCGCGGCCCGCGTCCTCGGCGGCCCCGGGCCCGACGGCGAGTCGCCGGAACGGGTCGGGATGGCCGTCCGCCGCTGGCGCCGGGTTCTGGAGGAACTGGCCGAGGAGGAGGTACGGCAGCTGGAGCGGACGCCCGCGCCCGACCCCGAGACCGTGGCCGCGCTGCTCGCCGCGTCCCTGCTCGGCGGCCGGCGGGCGCGGCAGGCGGGGCAGCGGCTCGCGGAGCGTACCGGCCTCCGGGCGGCGGTACGACTGCGTGACCGGGGCGGCGAGCTGGTGACCGCGTACATCGACCGGGTCCTGCACACGGAACGCGACCGGCGGCTGGCGCCCCTCGACGCGCTCGGCGTGACCCCCGAGTCACAGGCCGAGCTGATCGCCGCGCTGTCCGTCGTACAGAAGGAGAGGTGAGAGCCGGATGACGCACACGTCCTCCGCCGCCGTGGATGACGGCGGCGCGAAGACCCCGGAGACCGGGGATGCCGGAGGGGCCGAAGAGATCTGTGAGGTCCGTGAGGCCGGAAAGGTCCGTGAGGCGGGAACGAAGGGGGCGTCGCCACGCCCCGCCGTGGGCAGGGAGGGTGGTTCCGGCGCCGGTGGCAGACCCGGTGGCGTACAGGACGGCGCGCGCCCCGTGCCCGCCGGACCCGTGGTCCCAGCCGCATCCGTCGCCTCGCCCGATTCCACCGTCCCCGCCGCACCGGTCGCCTCGCCCGGGTCCGGCGTCTCGCCCGGATCCAGCGCCCCACCCGGATCCGGCGCCTCATTCGGCCCTGTACCGGCCGACGCGGCCCTCGACCCTGAGCCCGTCTCCTTCTCCATCGGTTCCTGGAACGACGGGCTCATCGCCCGCCGCGTACCCCCGCGGGCGGTCATGACCGACGACGGCGGGGACCCGGCCGTCCTCGGGGGGGCGCGGCGGGCGGAGCGGCCGCGTGACGGCCGGGCCGACGCGCACACGCCCATCGGCGGGACGTACGAAGGCCCGCTGCGGGACCGTCTCGACGCACTCGGCGAGCTGGTGGGACTGTCCAGGACCCGCCTCGACGGCGCCATCCTCGCCGAGGCGGGCCGGGTCCTGGACGAGGCGTCCGCCCGGCAGCGGCTGTCCTCACGGCACACCGTCGTCGCCATCGCGGGGGCCACCGGCAGTGGGAAGTCGACGCTGTTCAACGCGATCGCGGGCGTGCCCATCTCGGAGACCGGCCTGCGCAGGCCCACCACCTCCGCCCCCATCGCCTGCACCTGGTCCGACGGGGCCGCGGGACTGCTCGACCGGCTCGCCATCCCCGGGCGGCTGCGGCGCAAGCCGCTCGCGGGCGGGGACGGTGCCGAGGAACTGCACGGCCTGGTCCTCGTCGACCTCCCCGACCACGACTCGGCGCTGACCCGCCACCGCGAGCAGGTGGACCGGGTGCTCGCGCTGGTCGACGCGGTGATCTGGGTCGTGGATCCCGAGAAGTACGCCGACGCGGCGCTGCACGAGCGTTATCTGCGCCCGTTCGCCGGGCATGCCGAGGTCACCTTCGTCGTGCTCAACCAGATCGACCGGCTTCCCGGTGAGGCCGCCGACCAGGTGCTGGACGACCTGCGCCGGCTGCTCGACGAGGACGGGATGGCCCTCGGCGAGCACGGCGAGCCCGGAGCCACGGTGTTCGGACTGTCCGCGCTGACCGGGCAGGGCGTGGGCGAGCTGCGGGAACTGCTCGCGCGATTCGTCCAGGAGCGCGCCGCCCCCGCCCGGCGGCTCTCCGCCGACGTGGACGCGGCGGCGGCACGGCTCCGGCCCGCCTATGTCGCCGAGGGACGGGCCGGGCTCGGGGAACGGTCCCGGGAACAGTTCCTGGAGCGGCTGGCCCGGGCCGTCGGCGCGGTGGCGGCGGGTGAGGCGGCGGAACGCGAATGGCGCAGGAACGCCGGTCGCGCCTGCGGGACACCGTGGCTGCGGCTGTGGCGCTTCTACCAGCGGTCCCGCGTGCCCGGCGGCCGGCCCCCGAAGACCCCGGCGGTCGCGGAGGAGGAACTGACGGCGCGGCAGCGGGTGGAGCAGGCCGTGCGCACGGTGGCCGAGGAGGCGTCCGCGGGGCTGCCCGCGCCGTGGGCACACTCCGTGCGCGAGGCGGCGGTACGGGGCGCCGAAGGGCTGTCCGAGACACTGGACGAACTGGCGGCGAGGGCGGCGGCGCCCGCGGGCTCGCCGGACGGCCGGCCGCCACGGCCCGCCTGGTGGCCGGCCGCCGTCCTGGCCCAGGCGTCGATGACGCTGCTCCAGATCTTCGGCGCGCTCTGGCTGGTCGGCCAGATCTTCGGCGTCCTGGAACCGGGGCTCCTGCCGCCCGTGCTGGTGATGTCCGCCGGAATCGTCGGCGGGCCGCTCGTCGAGTGGGCCTGCGGCGCCGCGGCCAGGGGGCCGGCCCGACGGTACGGGCAGGACGCCGAGCGGCGGCTGCGCGAGGCGGCGGCGGGGTGCGGACGGGCGCGGGTGCTCGATCCGATCGCCGCGGAGCTGATGAGGTACCGGGAGGTGCGGGAGCAGTACGTGACGGTGTCCGGCGGAAACGGATGACGCCGTTTCACGGTGGGCCCCACGTCACGGTCGTGTCGTCGGCCGGCCGAGGTCGCCGAGCAGTTCGTCCAGTACCGATTCCTCCTCCACCCGGACGCCGAGTTCGGTGAGGGCGGCGGCCAGGGCGGGATCCCAGGCGGACTCGGCGGGCGGGCCCGACAGCCGGTCGGGGCCGGGCGTCGCGGCGGCGGCCGCGCGGTAGTCGGTGGCGCCGTAGCGCCACGGCGTCCAGGGCACGGCACGCCGCAGCGCGGTGGCGATCCGCAGCCCGCCCCAGTCGAAGTCACCGTGGTAGTGGAGCGTGGCTCCGCGGTGGGATCCGCCGTGGACTCCCCCGTGGGACAGGTGCCGCAGCAGGGCGAGCGCGGCGGCCGATGGCTGGCCCTGGAGACACACCAGGGGCGGACAGGCCGGACCGTACGCGTCGGCGGCGGCGGAGAGCACGGCGGGGTTCTCGCACACGTACACGTCTGCGGTCACGGGCACGCCGTCCGTCACGCGAACGTCTTCCGGTACCTGTACGCCCCCGGTTGCGCGGGCACCCTCGGTCGGGCCCAGGCCCAGGCCCAGGTCCGGGCCCGTGAGGTGGCGGGCCAGGTGGCGCAGCGTGAGGACGGCCGGTTCGCCCGCGTCCGCCATCGCGTCCAGTACGGGCGTACCGCGCACGTTGAGCACGAGCACCGTCGACGAGAGATCGTCCTTGAGCAGGCCGGCCGAGGCCCACGCCTCCCTGCGCCACTCGGCTCCCGTGCCGTCCGGGATGCCGCCGAGCGCGCGGATCGCGGACAGCACCAGCGTGGCCAGGGGCGTACCGTCGTCCAGCGCGTGGGAGCGGCCCAGCACCCGCGCGGCGAAGGCGGCCAGGGAGGTCGGAGGCGCGGCCGGCAGGGCCCGTAGGACCCTCGCCGTATCGCGCAGCAGCGGCCCGGCGGTGCCCGGCGAACGGGCCAGCCGCCGTACGAGCCCGTCCCGGCGTATCCGGCGGATCCAGTCGGTGTACGCGGGGCCGAGCGCGGCCAGCGGCGCGTACGCCTCCTCCCACTCCCTGTCCTCCGCCTCCCGTTCTTCGGCGAGCGGCCGTACCGGGCCCGTGAGAGCGACCACGGCGGCGGCGAGCCCCTGCGGGCTGATGCCGGAGTGCCGCAGGACCCCGTCCAGCGCGTCGAGGCGGACCGTCAGTGAGCGACCGCCCCGCGGCGCCCGGCCCAACAGGCGTTCCACCGCCTCCCGCTGGGCCTGTCGCGGCGCGCTCAGGGTGAGGACGCCGGTGAGCGGCCGGCCGCGTGCCATCCGGTCCCGTATCCGGTCCACGAGCCAGGACAGTTCGGGACGGCCCAGCAGCCGCACGAGCCGGTCCGTGTCGACCACAACGCCGGGTGCCGGCGCAGTGGTCGATTCACCCGTTATGTGTGTCGGAGCTGCCGGGACTGGCGGGACTGGCGGGGCCGTCATGGGTGTCGCGCGCGCACCATCGTTCCCGCCGCCGTTCACCTCCACAGCGACTCCTGACCTCCCGCTCCGGTACCGGTCCCGGTGCCACCCGGGCCCCGCTCCGGCTCATGCCCCGGCGCCCGCGCCCGCACGTGCACCTGCTCCCGCTCCTGACCCTGGTCCGGCACCGGCGTGGGATCCGTACCGCGCAGCCGCCTCGTACCGTCCCACTCCCAGCGGGTCACGAGGACCGCCGGGATGTCGTCCACGCGCGAGAGCTGGGCGATGGCGATCCCCGGGACCTGCGGGTAGCAGGCCCACTCGCGCTCGCTGGTCATCACCACGTCCAGGTCGAACGCGTGCAGCAGGCCCAGACACTTGGCCCGGGAGTCGTCGTCCACCCCCGCGAACGCCTCGTCCAGCGTCACCAGGCGCGGGGCGTGCTCCCCGGCCGCGCTCGCGTAGTGGGAGGACGCGGCGGCGAACAACGGTACGGACACGGCGAGCACCCGTTCCCCGCCCGAGGCGGGACCGGTCGCGGGGACCCACTTGCCGTGCTGGTGGCGTTCGACGCCGAACTCGTGCCAGGTGCGGTAGTCGAGCGCCGCCGTGAGGTCCTCCAGCCAGCTGCCCCCGCTGTCGGCGGCCTGCCGGCGCGCGATCTGCGCCTGGAGGAACTCACCGACGGCGGCCCGGTCGTCGGGCGACCATGCGTCCGCCGACTGGCGCAGCCGCTCCCGGGCCTGCGCGAGGCCCTGCGGGGCCTGGCGCGAGGCGCGCCACACCAGGCGCAGCCTCATGCCCGTGGAGGTCGGCCGTTCCGCCAGCTCGTCGTTCATCAGGCGCACCTGCCGCTCGGCGGTGCCGATCAGCTCCTGGAGGGTGCCGGCGACCTCCGTGATCAGGTGGGTCTCCAGGACCTCGCGCTCGTGGGCGGACAGGACGCGGGTCAGTTCGCCCACCTCGGCGGCCAGCGCCCCGGCGAGTTCCGGTACGGCGCGCTCCCGCCCCTGGTAGACGATCGTGACCCGCATGCCGTCCTCGCCCGGGTGCGCGGAGGCGGTGTGCCCGTGCCGCGACAGCGCGTCCTGGAGCTTGCCGAACTCCTCGCTGAGGCGCTTCTGCACCCGCTCCCAGGCGCCGTCCGAGTCGTCGACCGAGGCGAGTTCGGCCTCGATCGCCCGGGCCAGCGTGATCGCCGGCCTGGCCGCCCAGGGCGTGCCGTCCGTACGCGGTACCGGCAGCTCGGGCAGGGCGACCGCGAGCAGCCCGGTCGCCTCGAACCGCTGGAGGGCGGCGACGGCCCGCTCCCGGGCGGCCGTGGCGTCGGTGACGTCCTCGCCGAGCCGGTCGATGCGGCCCTCGGCGTGGCTGGCGCGCCGGTCCGCCTCGCCGTACGCGTCCCTGGCGCGCTTCTGCTCCTCCACGCACTCCCGGGCCTCCCGCGCGGTGTCCGCCAGCCGCCGCTGCAGTTCGGCGACCGCCGTGCCGACGGTGGACCGCAGGGTGGCGTGGCGCGCGTCCGCGGCGGCGGCATCGCGGGCCGCCTCCTCGGCGCGCGCGGTGAGTTCCGCCAGCCGGGCGTCGGTCCGCCCGGCCTCGGTGCGCTCGGCCGCCACGGCTCGCAGGGCGTCGCCCCGTTCGCGCAGCGCGGGCCAGAGAGCCGCGAGGAGAGCGGTGTGGTCGGCCAGGGCCTGGCGTACGGCGGCGAGGCCCGCGCGGTCGGCGGGCAGGTCCATGTCGGCGGCCGCCGTGGTGAGTTCCACGGCGGCCTTCTCCGCCCTGCCGGCCGCCTCGGCCAGTTCGGTGGCGCGTTCGCCGCGGCGGGTGCCCGCCCGGTGGGCCGCGTCCGCCGCGGCCGAGGCCAGGGCGTGGGCGTGCCGGAGGGCGTCGTCGTCGGGCAGGGCGGCGAGCTCACCGTCGAGGGCGCGCCGGCGCCCGGCCACCGTATGGTGCGCGGCGGTCAGGTGCTCCAGTTCGCCCTCCAGTCCGGCGAGTTCGGCCCGCGCGGCGCCGATCCTCGCCCGGCGGGCCTCCTCGCGGGCGCCCTCGCCCACGTACTCGGCGCTCTCCTTGGCCCAGCTCCCGGTCAGCTCCCCGACCCGGAACCGGCCGTCCGCCGCCACCCATGTGCCGCTCTGCCAGCCGCCGTCGCTGAAGAGCCCGATCGCCTCCAGCACCCGCGCCACCGTGCTCTCCCCCACGGCGACGGCACGCGGGTCACCGTGGTCGACCGCCGGACGGAGGGCGTCGGCGAGGCTGGGACCACCGACGGCTGCGGAGGGGGCGAGCAGGACGTCGTGGGTGTCCGCGCTGATCGCGGCGCCGTCGGGGCGTACCCAGGCGTCGAGGAGCCCGGACGCCTCCAGCGCGGCCTCCAGGCCCGCGCGTTCCGCCGCGGTGACCTGCGTACGGAAGTCGACCAGTCGCCACAGGGGCGCGCCGACCGCGTCCTCCCTGGCCCCGGGGGTGCGGGTGCGGGGGGCCTCGGGGCCTCGCTGGCCCCCTTCCTCGAGAGCGGTGAGCTCGCGCAGGGTGCCGGCCCGCCGCTCCCGGGTGACGGAGGCCCGCTGCATCAGGACGGCGGCCTCGTCGGCCAGCCGGGCCGTCAGCGCGCGGTGCGCGGCGTCGGCCGCCGTACGGGCCGGGTTCGGGCCGTCCAGCCGGTGCACCCAGTCCTGCGTCACGTCGAGCAGGCCGGGCAGGTCGGGGAGCGCCAGTTCGGCGCAGCCGGTGAGGTGCGTCCGTACGGCGGCGAGGAAGGCGCTCGCCTCGCCGCGCACGCGTTCCGCCGCCTCCGCCCGGCGGCGCGCGGTGTGGGCGACGTCCTCCTCGGCCTCGTCGGCGCGCCGCAGGGCGGCCCGGCGCTCGGCCTCCGTCTGTTCGGCGCGGGTCGCCAGCGTCTCCACGTGCTCGATGGTGCGCAGCCTGCGGTCCGTCGCCTCCCGTGCCCGGCGGCGGAGTTCGGTCTCGGAGGCCCCGTCGGGTACCTGGTGGGGTGCCTGGCCTGATGCCTGGCCGGTCTCCTGGTGGGATGCCTGATCACCAGGCGTCCGGTCGGTCTCCTGGTCGGGCGTCCGGCCGGTCTCCTGATCGGGTGTCCGGTGGGGCGCCCGGGTGGTTGTCCCGTCGGGCGTACGCGGCTCCTCGGGCAGCCGGGCCGCGGCGGCGGCCTCGCGCAGGGCGTCCCGGAGCTCCGCCAGTGCCCGCTCGGCGGCGGCCAGCCGGTTCTCCGCCGTACCGAGCCGGCCGGTGGCCCTGGTGTGGTCCTCGACCGCCCGTCGGCGGTCGTCCTCGACCCGGGACAGCTCCCGCGCCGTGCGCCCTGCGTCGGTCGCCGCCCGGTCCAGCTCGCGCGCGTCACGCATCTCGGGCCCGGCGCGCAGGGCGGCCTCCTGCGCGGCCAGCCGGGTGGCCCGTTCGTCCAGCTCCGTGATCCGCCGCTCGGCCGCCTCCCGGTCCTCGATCGCGTGCAGGCGCTGGGCCTGTGCGTCACCCAGCTCGCGCTGGAGGTGCTCGTAACGGGCGTGTTCGCTGCGCGGCAACCGGGCCCTGCGCCGGGCCGCCATCCGCGCGTAACGCCGGTAGTGGTCGAGGAACGCCGACGACGCGCGCTCGGCCTCCGTCGCCGCCCGCAGCTCCTCCTTCTCCTCGTCCAGCGAGCGGAACGCCTCCGCGACGTCGGCGATCACCGCCTGGTCCAGCGGCGGCAGCGCCTCCGTCAGCGCGCGGGACAACGCCGCCTCGTTGGGGCGCTTGGACAACTGCGGCTGGCGCAGCTGGATCAGCAGGTCCACCAGCGCCGCGTACCGGCGTTCACCCAGGCCGAACAGCGCCTCGTCGACCGCTCTGCGGTAGGCCTTCGCCGTGTCGTACACCATGCCCCGCCCGCCGACCGCCTCCGCGAACCGGTCCCGGGACAGCGGGGTCCCGGTGGCGTCGAGGAGACTCAGGCCGGCGCCGATCCGCTGCTCGGTGACCGCGAACCAGTGGCGGGCGATGCCGCGCCCGCCGACCGCCTTCAGTCCGCAGACCAGCGTGCGGAAATGAGCCTGCCCCGTCGCCTCGTCGAGCCGCCCGAACTCGATCCAGGTGTAGCCCAGCCGCTCGGGATGGGGGTGCTCGCCGCCGAGCAGCAGGTTCCACTCCATCCGTTTGCCCGGGTCGCCGTCGGGCTCGACCCGGCGGGCCGACAGGTCGCCGTCCAGCAGGAAGGGCAGGGTGAGGGCCAGCACCTTCGACTTGCCGGTGCCGTTGTTGCCCCGGAGCAGCAGCCGGCCGTCGCGGAACCAGAACTCCTCCACGTCGTAGTGGAAGAGGTCGACGAGCCCGATGCGCAGGGGACGCCACCGGCCGGGCGTGGGGCTGGGGAGGGCGGTCAACGGGGGTATCGCCTTTCGCTCTGGCTCTCTGGCTCTGTGACTCTCAGTGGCTACGGCTCCGGCTACGGCCCCGGCCCCGGCTCCGGAGCTGTGACCTTGTGGGCCTGTCGGTAGCCGCGCTCACGAACGACCGGCTCACCGACCGCGTACCGCGCGAGCGCCGGGCGCGGCAGGACACCTCGTTCCGTACGGGTCACCAGGCCGAGCGCCACCAGCTTCGCCACCGCCCGCTCGACCAGTTCCGGTTCCGCCCCCGGCTCCCTGGCCGCCTTCGACCAGAAGCCGCCGTGCTCCGCGGCCAGCTCACGGACGCGCCGCTCCAACTCCGCCGGTTCGACCGCGCGGTCGGCCGCCGCCAGATACCCGGCGAGCAACAGGGTGATGTGGCCGTGGGTGCCCTGTTCGGGCATGCGGACGTCGGTGAGGTCGTCCAGCGGGTCGACCATCGCGATGCCCTCGGCCCGGACCTCGGCGACCAGGCCGGTCAGCTCGCTGATCCTCGCGGTGATGAAGCCGCGCTGCCGGGTCAGGTAGGCCAGTTCGCCGTCGGTGAGTTCGTCGTAGTAGAGGACCGGATCGTCCAGCAGACAGCGGGTCAGCTTCCAGCGGATCGCCCGGAACCTCAGCTCGTCGCTGTCCAGCGCCGTCTCGGCGGTCAGGCGTACGAGCCGCTGGTGGAAGCGTTCCGGGGGGACGGCGGAGACGGGGGCGACTCGGGTGCCCTCGGCGTCCGCGTCGGCGTCCGCGTCGGTGCCGGGGCGGGGGGCGCTGCCGGTGCGGGCGCGCCTGCCGGGTCGCTGTGCGTACGGCTCGTGCCGCTGTCCGCTGCCGTACTGCTCATCGCCGTGCTGATCCCCGCTCTTGAGGTCCGCCGCTTCCTCGGCCGCGACCATGGAGGGGCCGCGCCGGGTCGCGGGGAGGCCGGCCAGCACGCGGCGCCGCACGTCGTACAGCGCGTCACCGGCCCCGTTCACGTACGCCTCCTCGTCACCGGCCACGCGCCGCAGGACACCGAGCGCCAGCAGCAGCCGCACGACGGCCGCGAGATCGAGGCGTTCGTCGCGCCGCTCCAGCGAGAACGTGACGCCGGCCGCCGCGAGGTGCGGGTCCGCCGCGGCGAGCACCACCTGTTCCGCCAGCCGGCCGAGCGCGACCTGTGCCTCGCCGCGCTCCAGAACGGCCAGTGCCAGGCAGAGCAGGACGTAGCGGCGGCGGGTGAAGGGCAGTGCGGTCCTGCTGGCCTCGCGCGCCGGGTGCGTGGCATCGGAGAGCACTCCGGGCGTCTTGCGCAGCCGGGCGGCCTCCGCGTCCACGCGCAGGGACCAGCCCGCGTTGCGCTCGAACCACTCCCGCAGTTCGGTCGCGTGCTGCCGCACGAGCCGGAACTCGTCAGCGCGGGGGCCGTCCGCGGTCAGCAGCGGCTCCTTGAGCAGGGCGCGGGCGGCCCGCTGGACATCTGCGGCGCGCTGGCCGTCGAGGACCTCGGCCAGGGGCGTAGTCATGGGGCTGTTCCTTCGTTCTTGACGCGGTCCGCCGTTTCGGGGGCGCCGGCCGTTTCCGAGCGGCCCGTTTCCGCGCGGCCACGTTCCGGTCGGTGCGCCGTTTCGAGGGCGTCCGCCGCCGTTCCCGGACCGTCCGTCGGCCCGGGGGCCGGTCCGGGGGCCGGTCCGGGATGGTTCGCCGGCTCCGGCCGGCCGGCGGCGAGGTCGGTGATCTCCACCAGGTGGTCCGGGCCCCGGAAGACCCCGCCCGGGGTGCGGATCTCGGCCGTCGCGCCGTCGTCCAGCGCCGTCAGCCGGATCTCCATCGAACCGTCGCCGCTGGTCGTCATGGTTGTCGTCATCCCCGGCCGCCAGGTGGCCAGCGCGTCGCCGAGCAGCCGCAGGAACAGGTCGAAGGCGAGGGGGTCGAGCTCGCCGAGCCGCGACAGCCGGATCTCGCCCCCGGTGGCGAGCCGGGCCCGGGCCCGGGCGGTCTGGTGTGCCTGGCGTGCGGCGATCTCGGCGAGCCGGGCTCTGGCCCCGCTCCGGTCCGCCACCCGGCGGGGTTTGCCGCGCCGCTCGTAGCTGCCGGTGCGGCGGAGCTGTGGACTGATCCGCAGCGGATTCGCCCCGGCCCAGGGGGTGGCGGCCGGTATCGGCTCCGCCCTGCGTTCGGCGAGGGTGTCGGCGTCCACGGTGAGATGGCGGGAGGAGTGCAGCCCGAAGGCGACCCGCCACAGCCGGTGCCGCGTCGCGTCGTCCGGAGCCTCGGCGAACCAGCGGGCCAGCGTACGGAAGTCGGCCGAGCGGTCCGAACGCCCGGCCCGCCGCTCGTTCAACTGCCGTACGACGGCCAGCAGCTGGGGGATCGCCCCCAGCGCCCGGCCGCGCAGCAGCCGCGCCTGCGACTCGCGCCCCTCCCCGGACACGAACCAGTCGGTCAGCCCCGCCCAGCGGTCCCGCCACCTGGCGTAGGCCGCCGCCTCGGCGTCCGCCGCCTCCTCGGGGCTGGCGTCGGTGGCCTCGCGGGCGGCGGCCAGCCGCAGCAGGGGATCGATCCGCCCGCCCGCCTCCCACGACCGGACTTCCGACGAGGGCCGCGCACCCGCCACCCCTGCCACTCCCGCGGGCCCTGCCCTCCCCTTCAGCCCTGCCGCCCCCGCCGCCCCCGCCGAGCTCATCGAGTCCGACGGGCCCTCCGTGCCGTCCAGCTCCGCGATCAGTCCGGCGATGCGCCCGCCGAGCGTGATCAGGTCCTGGATGAACCGCTCCAGGTACTGGATCAGCCGGTCCTTGTACGCGAGGAACGCCTCCACCTCGACGTCGTGCAGGTCGATGGTGCGCTGGAGCGACCCCATGAAGGCCCGGGCGTTGTCCGCGAGGGCGGCGAACCGGGCCGTCAGCGCGGACAGCGCGAGGTGCGCCTTGGCCGGGTCGGGCTCCTCGTCCGCGGCGATCACCAGCAAGGCCCGCAGCTGGGTGACGATGTCGTGGAGCGCGACCGCCTGGAGTTCGCCGCGCCGCCCGAGGGCCTCGTCGTATGTGCCCAGGGCGGCCTCGGCCGCCTCACCGGCCCGCGTGAGCTGGTAGATGAACCGCTTGCGGTAGAAGTCCTCCACCGCCGTGACGCGCGCGGTGTCAGGATCGGCCCGCAGATTGCCCCACTCGACGAGCCGGTCCAGCGTCCTGGCCACGGTCTCCATGTCCGCGGGCCGGTACGGCGCAGGCAGCGCGGCCTGTACGTCCTCGGGGCGCAGGTGCACGGCGAAGCGCTCCTTCGCGTCGAGGAAGGCGTGCATGACCTGCCGGTACAGGGCGGCGTTGGGGGCGGTCAGATGCGCGAACGCGGCGTAGCCGGCACGCCCCGGGCCGGACGCCGGCGGCTTCGTGGCCGTCGGCTGAGATATCGGCTGAGATGTCATCGTCCGTGCATCCTCCCCGAACCCGGCCCGTTCCCATGCATGATGCGCGCTTTTGCCGGTGGGGCGGAGCACGGCAGGGACCGGGGAACGGGACCGGGGAACGGGACCGGGGCGCGCCAGGGACCGGGGCGCGCCAGGGACCGGGGAACGCCAGGGACCGGGGAGGGCAGACTCCGCCGGTACGGTCCGGGATGCCGGGGAACAAGAGTGTATTCCGCGTATTTCCTCGGCCGGGTGACGACGTTTTCCACAACTGGCGAGTAATGCACAGGCTTCAGCCCGATTCCTCCGCTTGAGCCAGCATGGAACCAGTCAACGCAACGGCCCGGAGGGGGAGTGGACGAGTTATGAACGACACCGTGGTGACGCTGGTGGGCAATGTCGCGACCGGCGTGGAATTCAGGGAGTCGGCCACGGGCGGGGTGGCGCGGTTCAGGTTCGCGGTGACAGGGCGTCGCTGGGACCGTCGGCGGAGCGACTGGGCCGACGGTCCGACGAGCTTCTACACCGTGTGGGCGTGGCGGGCCCTGGGAGCGAATCTGGCCGCGTCGGTCTCCGTCGGCGAGCCGCTCGTCGTGCACGGCCGGCTGCGGGTGCGCGAGGGCGAACGGGACGGGCAGCGGCGGACGTCCGTCGAGATCGACGCGGTGGCGGCGGGCCACGACCTGACCCGGGGGACATCCGCGTTCAGGCGTCCGACCAGGGCGGCTCCCGCTCTGACTGTGCGTCATGAAAATGCTACGGACAGGCAGGGGGAGGCGGAGGGGCCGGGCCTGCGGCCGGAGGAGCGGCCTCCGGAGCCGACGGCGCGTGCGCGGGAGCGGTCGCCCGAGCCGGACCGGAGCGCGGGCCAGGGCCCCGGGGGAGGCTGGGCCGTGGACGCGGCGCGCGCTCCCGGGGCCGTCGTGGAGCCGGTGGGGGTGCTCGCGTGAGCGACCGGACGGACGGCCGTGCGGTGACGCGCAGTTGTGAAGGTTTGTCGATATTGCCAGTCCTATTCCGAGGTCGCCCCGGCGTGTCGGTAACGATTCCGATTCGGAACGGGCCCCCGCGGGCTCGACCGAGCGATGGTGGTTCGCGCCGTCCATAGGATTTACGCCTACTCATGGGGCACTTGAGTCTGCCGGCAAGGCATCCCCACCCGGCGCGCCCCGCGCGACACGGCCTTGCCCGAAGGGGAATTCTGTGTTTTCTGCGATATCTGTGTCATCGGTACGGAGGCGGGGCGCCGCCCGGCTCGCCGCCGCGGTCGTCACCTCGGGGCTGCTGGCCATGGGATCCCTGGCCGGTGCCGGCACGGCCACCGCCGCCGACGAGGTCCCCCAGCACGGCGGCGGCGCGTCCGCCACCCTGGACGGGCTGACGATCTACGACGACGCCGTGCTCCATGAGGACGGCCAGGACCAGCAACTGCCCGCCGGACTGTTCGAGATGACCGTCGACGGGGGCGGCAATCTCAAGACGTACTGCATAGACATCCACAACCCGACGCAGGACCAGGCGGCGTACGTGGAGACCTCCTGGGACGAGACCTCGCTCGGCGGCAACGAGAACGCGGGCAAGATCCGCTGGATCCTGGAGCACTCCTACCCGCAGGTCGACAACCTCGCGGCCCTGGCGAAGAGCGCGGGCACCGGCCCCCTCACGGAGCGGACCGCGGCGGCCGGTACCCAGGTGGCGATCTGGCGGTACTCGGACGGTGTCGACGTCGAGGCGCGGGACGCGCAGGCCGAGAAGCTCGCGGACTGGCTGGAGAAGAGCGCGCGGAACGTCGCGGAGCCCCGGGCGTCGCTCACGCTGGAGCCCGCGGCCGTCTCCGGCAGGGCGGGGGAGCGGCTCGGTCCCGTCACGGTGCGTACGGACGCGGTCGGCGTCACGGTCTCACCCCCCGTGGACGCCGCCGCCAGCGGAGTGAGGATCACGGACGAGTACGGCGTCGCGGTGGACACGGCCAAGGACGGGGCGCGGCTGTACTTCGACGTCCCCGAGGACGCCTCGGCCGCCTCCGGCCGGCTGACCGTGCAGGCGACCACCTCGGTGCCGGTCGGCCGGGCCTTCGCCGGGGTGACGAGGAGCCAGACGCAGATCCTCGCGGGCTCCAGCGACTCGACGGTCTCCGCCACGGCGAGCGCCAACTGGGCCGACGGCGGCGCGATACCCGCGATCACCGCGAAGAAGAACTGCGCGGCCGGGGGTGTCGACGTCAGCGTCGTCAACCAGGGGGACGAGGCGTACGTGTTCGAGCTGGCGGGGGAGGAGCACACCGTGGCGGCCGGTGCGTCCAGGACCGTCACCGTCCCGGTCGGCGAGGACGCGGCGTACGACTTCACCGTCACCGGACCGGGCGGCTTCTCCCAGAACTTCAAGGGGGTGCTGGACTGCGTGACCACCAGTGACGCGGGCCCGGTGACCCAGAAGGCGTCCTCACAGCCCCTCCCCGCCTCGGCGGGCGGTCCGTCCGCGCTCGGCGGCGGGGACAACCTGGCGGAGACGGGCTCCTCCGGCGCCACGCCGGTGATAGCGGGCCTGGCGATCGCCCTGGTGGTGCTCGGCGGTGCCGCCGTCTTCCTCCTCCGGAAGAAGAACGCTGCCGGAACGGACGGGCCCGCCGACGGCGAGTGACCGCGTGCGCCCGGCAACGGTGAGTGACCGCGCGCGCCCGGCGTGTGAGCGTTCGGGCGCGGCGGCGACCGTCGGTGACGGCGAATCGCCGGAACCGACGGTGAAAGCCGCTGTTCGGAGGTGGGGCGGCGAGACGGGTTTTCGCCCAGGGGCGGCGGTCGGGCAAGATGGCTGTATCTGCCCTCACGCGGCGGAGCCGCACATTGGCCCTTCTCGATTGCCGGACGGTTTCTCTTGGCTGAGTACATCTACACGATGCGCAAGGCGCGCAAGGCGCACGGCGACAAGGTCATCCTCGATGACGTGACGCAGAGCTTCTTGCCGGGTGCGAAGATCGGTGTGGTGGGACCCAACGGCGCGGGAAAGTCCACCATCCTGAAGATCATGGCCGGTCTGGAGCAGCCGTCCAACGGCGACGCGTTCCTGACCCCGGGGTACACCGTCGGCATGCTCCTCCAGGAGCCTGAGCTCGACGAGTCCAAGACCGTGCTGCAGAACGTCCAGGACGGCGCTGCCGAGATCATGGGCAAGCTCAACCGCTTCAACGAGGTGGCCGAGCTGATGGCGACGGACTACTCCGACGCCCTCATGGAGGAGATGGGCAAGCTCCAGGAGGACCTCGACCACGCCAACGCGTGGGACCTGGACACCCAGCTCGAACAGGCGATGGACGCGCTCGGCTGCCCGCCCGGCGACTGGCCCGTCACCAACCTGTCCGGTGGGGAGCGCCGTCGCGTCGCGCTCTGCAAGCTGCTGCTCGAAGCCCCCGACCTGCTCCTCCTCGACGAGCCCACCAACCACCTGGACGCCGAGTCCGTGCAGTGGCTGGAGCAGCACCTCGCCAAGTACCCCGGCACCATCGTCGCCGTCACCCACGACCGGTACTTCCTCGACAACGTCGCCGGGTGGATCTGCGAGGTCGACCGCGGCCGTCTGCACGGCTACGAGGGCAACTACTCCAAGTACCTGGAGACCAAGCAGACCCGCCTCAAGGTCGAGGGCCAGAAGGACGCCAAGCGGGCCAAGCGGCTCAAGGACGAGCTGGAGTGGGTCCGCTCCAACGCCAAGGGGCGGCAGGCCAAGTCCAAGGCCAGGCTGGCCCGCTACGAGGAGATGGCCGCCGAGGCGGACAAGATGCGGAAGCTGGACTTCGAGGAGATCCAGATCCCGCCGGGGCCGCGGCTGGGCAATGTCGTCGTCGAGGTGGAGAACCTCTCCAAGGCGTTCGGCGACAAGGTCCTCATCGACGACCTGTCCTTCACGCTGCCGCGCAACGGCATCGTCGGGGTCATCGGCCCGAACGGCGCGGGCAAGACCACGCTGTTCAAGATGATCCAGGGCCTCGAGGAGCCGGACTCCGGCACCATCAAGGTCGGCGACACCGTCAAGATCAGCTACGTCGACCAGGGCCGCGGCAACATCGACCCGAAGAAGACGCTGTGGGCGGTCGTCTCGGACGAGCTGGACTACATCAACGTCGGCCAGGTCGAGATGCCCTCGCGCGCCTACGTCTCCGCGTTCGGGTTCAAGGGCCCGGACCAGCAGAAGCCGGCCGGGGTGCTCTCCGGAGGCGAGCGCAACCGCCTCAACCTGGCGCTGACCCTCAAGCAGGGCGGCAATCTGCTCCTCCTCGACGAGCCGACCAACGACCTCGACGTCGAGACCCTGTCCTCGCTGGAGAACGCGCTGCTGGAGTTCCCGGGCGCGGCCGTGGTCGTCTCCCACGACCGGTGGTTCCTCGACCGCGTCGCCACGCACATCCTGGCGTACGAGGGCGACTCCAAGTGGTTCTGGTTCGAGGGCAACTTCGAGTCCTACGAGAAGAACAAGATCGAACGCCTCGGCGCCGACGCCGCCCGCCCGCACCGGACCACCTACAAGAAGCTGACCCGGGGCTGACATGGCCCGGCACATCTACAGCTGCCCCCTGCGCTGGTCGGACATGGACGCCTTCGGGCACGTCAACAACGCGGTCTTCATCAGCTACCTGGAGGAGGCGCGGATCGACTTCATGTTCCGGCTGGCGCCGGGGGACGGCTCGCCGTCGTTCTCCGGCGGGTCCGTGGTCGCCCGCCACGAGATCGACTACAAGCGTCCGCTGGTCCACCGGCACGAGCCGGTGACCGTCGAGTCCTGGGTGACGAAGATCTCCGCCGCGTCGCTGACCATCGCGTACGAGATCAAGGACGAGGACCAGGTGTACGTGCGGGCCTCCACGGTCGTCGTGCCCTACGACCTCGAGGCGGCTCGGCCCCGGCGGATCACCGCCGAGGAGCGGTCGTACCTGATGGAGTACATGGCCGAGGACGCCGACGGGACCGAAGGGACCGGCCGGGCGGACGAGAAGGACACGCTCGCGGCATGACGGCGGCGGTTCGGACCCTGGAGTTCGCTGACGGGCGGGAGGCGGCCGACCTCGGCGCCTTCCTCGCGCGGCTGATCCACTACGACCGCGCCGCCGCCGTCCGGCTCCAGGCCGGCGGCGGCGCGCTCGCGGTGTTCGGACGGCCCCCGTCCTTCGAGGTGCTGGCCATCCGTACGGCCCGGCTGGCAGCGGCGCCCGAGTTCGACGTCACCGTCTCCGCCGGGGAACTGCTGGAAGCCCTGGACGAGTCCGCCGGCAGCGTGGTGGTGCCGGCGGCCGTCACGGGCCCGCCCTGGGCGGGCGTGCTGCCGCCGCGCGGCGGCTGGCGGCAGGTGGCCGGGCTGCCGGACGAGGAGGCCATCAGGGGCGCGCTGACCGCCGCGGTGGCCGAGTTCCGGGCCCGCGACGAACGACTCGCGCCGGACGAGCGCACGCGCGCGGAGCGGGACCGGATCGGCCGTGAGATATGGTCCCGCACGCTCGGCGACACCCGTCTGCCGCTGCGCGCCGCCCACGCGGCGCAGTCGCTGGGCTTCCTGCGGCCCGTCCGGGCCATGGTGCCCGCGGGCGCGGGGTGCGAGGAGCGGCCGACGCTGCTGGAGTCGGGCGCCTGGCTCCGGCTCCGTACGCCCTACGGCTCGATCGCGGTACGGAGCGCGGGCCTCGGCGGCCTCACGGTCACGCCTGCCTGAGTGGTGCGTGCGGGCCGCCGCGCGGCGGCCCGGCGCCCGCCGCTTCGGGGGCGGCGCTTCGGGCGCGGCGCGGCGGGGGTTCAGTCCGGGGTGTTGACCATCGAGGCCGCCGCGAACGTCAGGTAGTCCCAGAGCTGCCGTTCGTGCTCCTCGGACAGGCCGAGTTCGTCGACCGCCGTCCGCATGTGCCTCAACCACGCGTCGTGCGCGGCCCGGTCGACCGTGAACGGCGCGTGACGCATCCGCAGCCTGGGGTGGCCGCGGTTCTCGCTGTACGTGCGAGGGCCGCCCCAGTACTGCATGAGGAAGAGAACGAGGCGCTCCTCGGCGGGGCCGAGATCCTCCTCCGGGTACATGGGGCGCAGCAGCGGGTCCTCCGCCACGCCCTGGTAAAAGCGGTGGACCAGGCGTCGGAAGGTTTCCTCGCCGCCGACCTGCTCGTAGAAGGTCTGCTCCTGAAGCGTGCCGCGCCGAATCTCGTTCACCCGTCCATCGTCTCAGACGCCCCGGCCGAGTACCTCGGCCCTAGGACTCCCGACCGGCCTCCGGGGAGCGCGGACCTCGCGGCGGCGGGGCCTGCTCGCTTCCGGGGCGCCGACCCAGGACAGTGGAGGGATGGGCGCTCACGGTGACGAACACACCCCTGATCTGTACCCGCCGGACGACGCGGCCGCCGCCGAGGCCCGTGCCGCGCTGGTCCGGGGCATCGCGGCGGCCGGGGCACTGGCGGATCCGGCCTGGCGCGCGGCGTTCGAAGCGGTGCCGCGGCATGTGTTCGTGCCGTACTACTTCGTCAGCCGGCCGGGCGGCTGGGACCGGCTCTGGTACGGGGACCCCGATCCCGCACGGCGGCGGCGATGGCTGCGCGGGGCGTACGGGGACGCGCCGCTGGCGACCCGGATCCGTGACGGCGAGCTGGTGTCGTCCAGCAGCCAGCCGTCCCTGATGGCGCGCATGCTCGCGGAGCTGGAGGTCCGGGACGGGGACCGCGTGCTGGAGATCGGGGCCGGCACCGGCTACAACGCCGCCCTGCTGGCGCACCGGCTCGGGGACGAGCGGGTCACCAGCGTCGACCTCGACCCGGAGATCACGGAGTCCGCGCGCGGGCATCTCGCCACGGCCGGCTACCGGCCGACCGTCGTCACCGGCGACGGGGCGCGCGGCGTCCCGGGGCGCGCCCCGTACGACGCGATCATCGCGACCTGCACCCTGACGTCCGTACCGGCGGCGTGGCCCGCGCAGTGCAGGCCGGGCGCGCGCATCCTGGTCCCGCTCGCGGGCGGACTGCTCTCGCTGCGGGTGGCGGGCAGTGTCCTCGGGCCCGCCCGGGGGAGCGACCCCGGGCTCGGTCAGGATTCCGGTCAGCAGCCCCGCGCCCCGGAAGAAGCGCGCGGGCGCTGGGCGGAGGGGCGCTTCCTGCCCACCGCCGCCTACTTCGTCCCCCTGCGGGGCCTGCCCGGGGCCCGGCACCCGGGACACCGGCCGCCCGGCGCCCCGCCCGCCCGCGCGGGCGGGGACGAACTCCTGCAGTTCCTGCTGACGCTGACCGCCGGGATCCTGGACCCGCGCGAGGCGCTCTCCCTGTGGGAGCAGGAAGCGCGCCCCGGACGGGAACGGTTCGGCGTCACCGTCGCCGCCGACGACCGGCAGTGGGCGTGGCTGGACGATCCGGCGGGCCCGTACGTATGGCCCCTCGGCTCCGAGCGCGGCTGACCGGACAGCCGACCGGGCGGTGGCGCTCAGCCCCTGCGGATCGTGATCGTCGTCCAGGCGCCGACGTGCACCCGGTCGCCGTCCTTCAGCGGGATGGGGACATAGGGCTGTATCGGGTCCTCGCCACCGTTGAGGGTCGTGCCGTTGGTGGAGTTCTGGTCGACCACGGCCCAGCTCCCGTCCGGCTGGTGGACCAGGATCGCGTGCTGGTGCGAGACGCCCGGGTCCTCCGGCGGCACCGACAGGTCGATGTCCGGGGACTCGCCCGTGGAGTGCCTGCGGCGGCCGATCGTGACCTGGCTCCCGGAGAGCGGCAGGTGCTGCTCGGGGGAGTACGCGGGCAGGTTCAGCCCGGTCGCCTCCGGACCGCTGCGGGTCATCATCGCCATGAAGTACTCGCGGTCGGGGGCGATGACCGCCGTCCAGCCGGCCGGGGCGGCCGGTCCCGGGTACTGCTGCCCGGGGCCCTGCTGCGGGAACCGCGCCTGCGGCGCCGGAGACGGCGGGGACTGCGGACCCTGGGCGTGCGCCGGAGGGGACAGCATCCAGTCGTCGTCACCGCCGCTCCGCGGCGACTGGGGCCGCGGCGGTGCCGGGGGCGCGGCCGACTGCTGCTGGAAGGCGGGCGGGGGCGGCGGACCCTGCTGGTACGGCGGCGGGGGCGGTGGCCCCTGCTGCTGCCCCTGCTGGTGCGGGCCCTGCGGCGGCTGCGCGGCGGGCGAGGACTGCCCGGGCGGTGACGGGGGCGACGACGGCGAGGAGGCCGACGCGGGCCCCGGCGCGGGCTGTCCGGGCTGCTCGGGGCCCAGCGGCTCGGCGGGCCGGTTCAGCTGGGAGGGGCGGGAGCCCTGGTACTCGTACGGGTCGGGCGGGCGCGGCGGGCCCTGCTGGGCCTGGAAACCGGGCGGCAGGTTGAGCCCGGACGGCGGCACCACGGGATTCCCGGGACCGGCGGCGCCACCGGGACCGCCCGGACCACCGCCCTGACCGCCGAAACCGGCCGGCGGCGCCGTGCGGTGCTGCGGTGCCAGCGGCGTGTACGACGTCGCCGTGTTCGTCAGGAAGTTCCAGCGGCACTCCTCGCAGAACGGTGCCATGGCCTCGCGGGGCGTACGGCACTGCGGGCACAGTTCCGCCTGCGCCGTGGTGTCCGGTCCCGGGGGAGGGGCCTGCGGGTAGCCGTACCCCGGCGCGGGCGGCGGGGGAGGGGGCGGCGGCACGGCGCCGGCGGGGCCGGTGGCCATGCGGTGGCCGCAGACCTCGCACCAGTCCTCGGAACCCGACTGGTGTCCGTTCGGGCAGGTCGGCATGTCGGCGCTTCCCCCTTTCCTCGTCCGGCCCGCGGGCCGCTCGCTCCTGCGACTACTGCTTCGACTGCTTGTCCTGGCGGCGGTGTGTGACGCTACTCGACGCTACTTCTTCACACGGACGGTCTTCGTCGAGCGCGTCTCGAGAGTCATCTCGTCCGCGTCCGCGACCTTCGCCTTCAGTCGCACAGTACCTGTCGCCGCGTCGACCACGTCCACCACCTTCGAAAGCAATTTCGCCGTATCGGCGTTTCCGGACGAGGCGGCGAGCTGTACGGCTCGTCCCAGTTTCGCGGTCGCGCCGTCGACATCCCCGGACTTGCGGGCGTCGAGCCCCTGTTGGATGGCCGTCGCGAGTTCGGCCTGGCCCGTGTAGTGCGCGACCTGCGGATTGATCGCCGTCGAGGCCGCCATGTCGTCCGTCCACACCGCCCGTACCAGCCCGTGGGACAGCACCTCGGGAGCTCCACCGCCCTGGGCGGGCAGGACCAGCGAGACCCGGGCGGCCAGCATCTCCTGGCCGATGCCCGCCTCCGGGACGCGGACACAGACGTGGTAGTCACGCGACTCGTCGCCCCAGGAGCCGGTCGGATAGTCCCCGGCGCGCGGTCCCGCCTCGGTGCGCCGCCCGGTCAGCTCCTCGACCGCGGGCGCCACCTGCTTGACGAAACCGATCTCCACGCCGACGGGTGTCCAGAGCCGGAGCGAGACGTCCGCGACCTCCTTGCCCATCACGTTCTCCATCATCCGGGTGAAGTCCTCGGCCAGCCCGGCCGGGTCCGCGACGATGTCGGCGGTGCCGAGCAGCGCCGAGGCGACGCCTGTGACCTCCTTCACCGCCCAGTCCGTGCCGACTCCCCGGGCGTCGCAGGTGAAACGGCCCGACACGGAGTCCAACGCGGCCCTGAGCGCGTCCGCCGACTCGTGCTCGTTACGGCCGTCCGTGAGCAGGATGCCGTGCCGGATGGCGACATCGGCCGGTGCCAGCAGCCGGTCGGCCAGCCGCAGCCAGGTGCCGATCGCCGTACCGCCGCCCGCGCTGAGCCGCCGCAGGGCCTCCTTGGCCCCGGCCCTGGTCGAGGCGTCGGCGACGGCGAGGCGGCCCTGGCCGGGGAAGACCTCCTTGGCCACATGCGTACCGCTGACCACGGCGAAGGCGACACCGTCGCGCAGGGTGTCGATGGCAGCGGCCGTGGCGTCGCGCGCGTGGCGCATCTTCGTCGGCGGGTAGTCCATGGAGCCCGAGCAGTCGACCATGATCACTACGGCCGCGTCCGGGCCCGGCCCTGCGGAAGCCGCCGGCGCGGACGGGGCGGATGACCCCGACGCCGACGCCGACGAGGCGCTGGGCAGCGGAACTCCGCCGGTGGTGCCGCCACCCGTGGAGGTGACCGTGACGATCGCGTTGACCTCGCGCCCGCCCTCGGGCAGGTATTCGTTCTGGTACACGTCGACGGAGAACCGCGGCGCGGTCGACTTGGACAAGTTGGCCATCTGTATCGGCTCCTTGGCGCTCCACATAACTGAGACAGGTGAAAAGCGTTCACAACGGGTCATACGTGGCCGCGAGTGGCCACGGGTGGACAGGAGGAAGCGGAAGAGGCAGGGGAGGACGTCAGAGGGCCGCCGACCGCCGGCCCGGACCGGCCCGGGGGGCGCGGAGCGGGCTCATGCCGTGGCGCAGGCGGATTCCGAGGCCTGCGGCGGTACGGGGAACGGCAGCACGGCCACCGTCACGTTGTCATGGCCCCCGCCGTCGAGTGCGTGCCCGACCAGCACCCGGGCCGCGTGCAGCGGGCGGGCCGCAGCGTCGTCCGGCAGCGCCCTGGCCATCTCGTCCGCGCCCTCCGCGTAGTTCCACAGGCCGTCCGTGCAGACCACGACCACCCCGGAATGGTCCGGCTTGAACGAGGCGGTGTGCGGCTCCACTTCGTAGGCGTCGGCGCCGAGCCAGCCCGTGATCGCGTGGGCGCGCGCGTCCGCGTACGCCTCCGCCTCGTTCATCAGGCCCGCCGCGACCATCTGGGCGGCCCAGGAGTCGTCCTCGGTGAGCCGGGCGGCCGGCCCGCCCCGGTCGTCGGGGACCCAGTACACCCGGCTGTCGCCGATCCAGCCGACGATCAGCAGGCCGTTCGCCACGACCGCGCCGACGATCGTGCAGGCGGGTGCGTTCTGATGGCGGTGCGGCTCGTCCAGGGCGCTGGGCGGGTACGCGGCGAGGGAGGTGACCGCCTCGGCGGCGGCGACGATCGCGTCGTGCATGGCCTGCTGGGGGTGCGTGCCGCGCTCCAGCCCCGCCAGCAGCGACTCGTTGGCGGAGGCGGCGGCCGCCGCCGAGGCGTCGTCGGGGCGGGTCGCCGACGACACCCCGTCACAGACCACGGCCACGACGGCGGGTGAGCCGTCCGGCAGGGCGGCGGACGACACCGCGAACGCGTCCTCGTTGCGGTGGTGGCGCAGTCCCCGGTCGCTGACGGCCGCCACCGAGCCCAGCTCCCGCTCCATGTGATCCCGTTCCCGTGGCTGGGCGTGCCCGCAGTTCTCGCAGTACCCGTCGGTGTCGACCCGGCCGGTGCGGCAGGCGACACAGAGCTTCGCGCCGGCCCCGCCACCCGGGGCCGGCGGCCCGCCGGGTACGGAACCGGGCACCAGGGGGGTCGTACGGGGGTCGACGGCGGCCCCCCCGCCGGGCACGTCGCCCGTGCCCCCGGACTCACCGCCCGTGCCGCCGGGGTCGGCCGTGCTGTCCGTGCTGTCCGTGCTGTCCGTGCCGGATGTCCCACCCGTGCCGGGGGCGTCGGTCGGCGTGCCGCCCGGGGGCGTCGGGTCCGTGTCCGCCACGGCGGCGGCCTCCCCGCCCCGTATCCGCGCCGCCGCCGGGGCCGGCGCGGGCAGCTCGAAGTCCCCGGTGTGCGGCGGAAGACATGACCCGTCCGACTCCAGGACCGGCAGTTCCTCCGCGTGGCACGCGCGCCCGGGCGCGTCGGAGCGGTCCGTACCGCGTTCCGTACCGGGTGCGGAGGGCCACTGGACCGCCGCGGCGGGCGTGTGGTTCATCACCAGGGTGGGACGGTCGCCGGCGGGCGGTGACGCGGACCACAGGTCCGCCAGGTCATGGCCGCACGCTCCGCAGAACAGGTCGCCGGACTCCAACGGCTCCGCGCACTCGGGGCAGACCGGCCGGCCGGCCGGGTCGGGCATCTGGGACATCGATCACACCCACGTCCGGGGGCGGAAACGGTTTGCGCGCTCCACCAGTTCGATCCTTTCCTCGCCGCTCTGCGCGAGCCGCGCGAGCGTCCGGTACGAGCGCTCCAGCCCGAAGCGGAGGCCGCGCTCGTCCAGTTCGCTCCCGAGCAGGGCGGCCTGCACGGGCCGTGACCCGGGACTACCGGAGAGTACCCAGTCCAGGGCCGTGCCCAGTACCTCCGTCGACAGCCGTTCACGCCGGACGGCGTCCAGACCGAACCGCTGGAGCTCGGCCACCTGGTGCGCCGCCGCGAGCAGATCCTCGATCAGGGACGGTTCCGCGCCGCCGCCGGAGGACGGGGACGCCGCGGCCGGTGCGGACGCCGGGTCCGGAGCCGACGGCGGGGACGCCGCCGGCGGGCGCGGGTCGCGCTCGCGCAGCCTGGCCCGTACGGCCGCCACCCGCGCCGCCGTGTAGTGGATCGACGACTCGGGCACCGACTCCAGCGTCCGTACGGCGCCCACCCGGTCGCCCGCCGCGAGCCGTACCCGCGCCAGGCCGAACGCGGCGCTCACATAGCTCGGGTCGGTCGTCCAGACGAGCCGGTAGTACTCGGCCGCGTTGTCCAGCTGGCCGAGCACCTCCGCACAGACCCCCAGGGCCAGCTTCGGCGCGGGCTCGCCGGGAAACGCGTCGTAGACCGCGTCGAAGGAGAGCGCCGCGGTCTCGTGATCACCGCCCGCGAGCGCGGCGACGCCCCGGTACCAGACCACCCGCCAGTCGTCGGGGCGCCGCTCCTCCAGCCTTTCCAGCGTCTCGGCGGCCGGGGCCGTCTCGCCCAGTTCCAGCCGCGCCCGCAGCTCGCGCAGCCCGAGCTCCACGGACTCGGCGGGCGCGCCGGCCAGCGCGGAGAGCAGTTCGGCGGGGGCCGCGGCCATCAGCCCGGCCAGGAAGCCCGCGTTCGGATCCGCCGGGTCGATCGTCGGTACGGGAAGGGCCAGCGCGGTGGCCCCGGCGTCCAGTGGCCTCAACCGGGGCCCGCCGCCCGGGGGCAAGGGCCCGCCGCCGGGGGACGAGGTGCCGGCGGCGGGGAACGAGATGTCCGGGCCCGGCGCGCCGGGCGCGCCCGCGCGCGCCCCCAGCCGCGAGACGTCTTCCGCCGGCTCCGCGAACAGCTCCGTGTCCGTGATCCGCAGCTCCGGGCCGAACAGCGTCGACAGCGAGGGCCGCGGCCGGCCCGTCTGGAGCGCCACGACCTCCCGCAACACCCCCGTCAGCTGGTCCGCCATCTCCGGGGCCGAGGAGAACCGGCGCGCCGGGTCCGGGTCCGTCGCCCGCACCAGCAGCCGGTAGAAGGACTCGTACGACCGGAACACCTCGATGTTGTCCGGCGCGGGCAGCGAGTCCGCGAACACGTTCGTGTAGCCCTGGAAGTCGAAGGTCAGGACCGCGAGCGTACGCGCCACCGTGTACAGGTCGGAGGCCACGGAGGGGCCGGTCTCGGCGACCTCCGGCGCCTGGTAGCCGACCGTCCCGTAGATCGCGGACTCGACGTCGTCCATCTTGCGGACCGCGCCGAGGTCGATCAGCTTGAGCTGGTCCTCCGTCTGGATGGCGTTGTCCACCTTGAAGTCGCAGTAGAGCAGGTTGCGGCTGTGCAGGTGGCCGATCGCCTCCAGCGCCTCGATCCCGTACGCGCAGGCCTGCTCCACGGGCAGCGGGTCGCGCCTGCCGTCCGGTGCCCGCCGCTCGTTGGCGATCTCCTTCAGCGACTTGCCGCCTATGTACTCCATGACGATGTAGCCGTCCAGGGAGCCGGTGCGCTGGTCCAGGTGTTCGACGAAATTGTAGATCCGGACGATGTTCGCGTGCTCGATCTCCGCGAGGAACCGGCGCTCGGAGATCGCCGCCTCCATCGCGTCCTGGTCGCCCGTGTCGAGCAGGCCCTTGAGGACCACCCAGCGGTCCGACACGGCGCGGTCGACGGCGAGGTAGATCCAGCCCAGGCCGCCGTGGGCCAGACAGCCCGCGACCTCGTACTGCCCGTGCACGATGTCGCCCGCGCGCAGCTTCGGAACGAACGAGTAGGGATGGCCGCACTTCGTGCAGAACCCTTCCGTACGCCCCGGCCTGCCGCCGCGCGCCCGGCCCACCGGCGCCCCGCAGTCCGACCGCGAGCAGTACCGCTTGCGCTCCGGCACCTCCGGGCTCTCCATCACGGCGGACCGCGGGTCCCGGCGCGGCACGTCGGGCACGGAGACCAGTCCGGCGCCGAGCCGGCCAAGCCCGGAGGAGGACGAGGAGCCGGAGCTGCGCACCGAGACCGAGCGGCCGGACAGCCGCCCGGAGCGGGTGCGCGACAGCCGGCCCGAGACCGAACGCCGGGACGTCGAGGAGCGGGAGGACGGCCGGGACGTCGACCTCTCCGTGCTCCGGGCCGAACCCTCCGCGAAGGAGCGCGCGGACCCGGCGGAGGACCGGGACGAGGAACGCCCCGAGCCGCCGCCCGCCCCGGACCCCTCGCCGTCGCCGCCCGCCTGGGCGGGGATCGGCGACCGGGCCCCGCGGGACGCCACGACGGGGGCGAGCCCGCACGTGTCGCAGTACAGCTCACCGCCGCCCATGTCCTCGTACGAGCCCTCGCAGCCAGGGCGTTGGCACGTCGCCGTCGCACTCATCGCTCTCCCCGTTCCCCGTCGCCCCGCGGACCCGCCGCCGGCCCGCGCGGCACCAGCAGCTCTGCGGCGGCCTGTTGGTAGCGCAGCACCGCCGCTTCCGCCACGCGCAGATCGCACGGCGCGCTCCACAGCATCCGGCGCGCCGCGTCGTACCGCTCGATCAGCAGCGGGTCCTCGGCCATGCCGTGCCGGGCCACCTTGGCCTTGTACGCGTCGAGCCGGCCGCGCAGCTCGGCCCGGACCGCCAGGGGGGCCGTGACCGCCGTCAACGACTCGCGCGCCCGCAGCAGTTCGTCCTCGGCGTCCCGTTCCAGCGACTCCAGCAGCGGCGAGAGCCGGTGCCACTGGGCGCGCCTGCGGTACTCGGCGGCGGCCGACAGCCGTTCCTGGAGGGCGGTCGGCGGGCCGCTGACCGCCGGCACCTCCGTCGCCGCGATCTTCGCCAGCACCTCGCCGCGCGCGGACCGCGCCTCCGTGAGCGTGCGGTCCGCGCGCGAGAGCACGTCCCGCAGCCGCATCAGCCGCTCCTCCGAGTCCTGGCGGACCCGCAGGACCGCCTCGATCTCGCGCCGTACGTCCTCCAGCGCACGCGCCGCCCGGTCGTAGCGCTCGGTGTCCGGGCGCCCGCCGCCCGGCGCCGAACTGCCGGGCGCGGGCCGCCAGAAGGCCAGCGGGTCCGAGACCACCATCTCGCGCAGCGCGCTCAACTCGTGCGTGATGGAATCCAGGTCGTCGCCCGCCGGATGTTCCCCTGGCCGTACGCCCACGGAGTGGGCCAGCGAACGGGTCCGCCGGAGCTCGGCGGAGAGCAGGTCGATCCGCGCGGGCAGCGCCGACCAGACCGAGTCGGCGGCCACCACCATGTCCAGGGACGTCGCGTAGAGCTCGTTCATCCGGGTGACCAGCTCCGCGAGCGTGAACTGCTCGGAGAGCCGGGCCGGGCCCGTGCGGGACGGCACCTCGTGGCCCGCTCCGCCCGCGACGGTGACGCTCCGCCCGCGCAGCGTCTCCGTCAGCTCCGCCAGGTCGTCGTGGTTGGGCCAGCGGCGCCGGGCGCGCACCTCGCGGGCGCCGGCCAGCGCAGCGCTGTAGCTGTCGAAATACGTCCACAGCAGGGAGATCGACCGTTCGGCGGCGGACCACCGGTCCTTCGTGACCCCGGTCAGCTCGGCGCCCTCGAGGAGCCTGCGGCCGGCGTGGTCCTGGAGGGCGAGCAGCGAGGTCTCGATCGCCTCGTGCTCGGCCTCGAGGCGCGCCAGAGCACGGTCCACCTGGTCCCGGTCCAGCACCGGGTCCGGTGGCCCTCCCATCGGGTCGAGGAAGGAGCCCGTGGCGCCCATCGATCACCTCTCCGCTCTGGTCCTGACCGTCTCCCGGCGTACCCCGCCGCCGTGCTGCCCTCCGCCGGCCGTCGCGCGGTCCTCCGTCGTTCCTCGGCCGCCGCCCGTCGTCAGCCGCCGTTCGGTCGTCCGACGCTCGCTCGTCAGCGGCCGCTCGGCTGTCGGTCGCCGTTCATTCGTTCCGGTACCGGGCGGGCGGCGGGGCCGTGATCCCCGGGAGCCCCGCCTTCAGCCAGGTCTCGTACGACCGCATCCAGCGGCTGTCCGCCCCACCCGCGCGATACCCCTCCAGCACCTTGTTCACCCTGCGTACCAGATCATCGTTGCCCAGTTTCACGGCGACGCCGTAGTACTCCGGCGGCAGCGGCTCGCCGACCAGCTCCACCGCCGGGTCCTGGGCCGCCTGGCCGGCCGCGAGCGCGTTGTCCGTCACCACCGCGTCCACCTCGCCCAACTGCAGGCGCACCAGGCAGTCGAGCTGGTTGGGCACCGTCAACCGGTCCTCGTCGGCGGGTGTTCCGTCGTGCTCGTCCTTGAATATCGCGCCGTGCGCGTCCTTCTCCAGCGCCTGGTAGGCGGTGGAGTCCTCTGCCGTGCAGACCCGCTTGCCGGCCAGCGACGCGTCGAAGCCGGTGATCGACGAGCCTTTCGGCGCCAGCACCTGCTGCCCCACCTGGAAGTACGCGGTGGAGAAGTCGACGCGCTGCCGCCGGTCACAGGTGATGGTCATGGTCCTGACGACCAGGTCGACCGTGCCGTTGTTCAGCGCCGCCTCGCGCTGGTTGGTCGGGATGGCACGGAAGATGACGTCGTCACGGCTGCCGAGTATGTCCTCGGCGATGGCGCGCGCGAGGTCGATGTCGAAGCCCTCCAGATCGCCCGTCACCGGATCGCGGTAACCCCAGCGATAGCTGTTCTGGTCGACCCCGACGACCAGCTTCCTGTTCGGCCGCTCCCGGATCGAGCGGATGGTGTCCCCGTCCTCGCCGTCCGGGGACGGCCGGAGACTGGCCTCCGGCGTCCCGCACGTATCGTCGTCGGCCCGAGTGACGGAGGCGGTCCGCTGACCTGACGTCACCCGTTCGGCGCGCGAGTCGACCGAGTGGGACAACGGCAGCAGGGTGACCGCCGCCGTCAGCGCGCAGGCCGCGGCCATGGCCGAGACGCCGCCCCAGCCGCGGAGCCGGCCCGCGAGACCGCGCCCGCGGGCCGGGACCGGCGAAGGGCCGCCCGCCGAATCGCCCCCGTGGGACCGGTCGAGTCCTCCGACTGTCCCCATCCCGCCCCCTCTCACCGGTACTCCGACAGCCTGCGGCCGATGCCGAGGACCGTACCCAGCACGCCGACCACCGCCAGGACGCCCGCCCCGACCGCCAGCGGGGCCAGCGCGCCGAGCCCGTCCCGGGCGGCCTCGTCGAACTCCGACTGCTCCCGCGCGAGCGCCGTCACGAGCTCCTTGTTCACCTGATCGAAGGACTGCTCC
Organism: Streptomyces hebeiensis; assembly: GCF_052983195.1. NCBI lineage: Bacteria > Bacillati > Actinomycetota > Actinomycetes > Kitasatosporales > Streptomycetaceae > Streptomyces > Streptomyces hebeiensis. Next base: position 2,519,119 of record NZ_CM129812.1, on the reverse strand, counting down.
GTGGACCCTTCGCCCCCGATGACCTTCTCCACCGCGGCGTCGTAGTCACCCGCCCGGTCCGTCTCACCGGCCGAGCGGTGCCGCTCGCGCCACTGCGCGACCGACCGGATCGCGGCCCGCACCGGCTCCGCGCCCGCCGGGTCGTCCGCCAGCTTCCGGGCCTCGGCGAGCGCGGCGTCGAGCCTGCCCATGTTCGTGGCGTAGTCCGTCTCGTACTTGTCGTGCTTGCCGTCGTCCGTGAGGACGGCGCCCCGCGCCACCAGGGTCAGATTCTCGTTCGCCCGGGCCTTGAGGGCGCTGACCCGGGCGTCGTTCAGGACCTCCAGCGACGCCTGGCCGTGCACCTGCGCGCCGTGCAGCTCGACCCGTGCGACCGTATGCCCGACGGTCAGCCAGAGCAGCAGCACCGTGCTCGCGGCGGTGGCGGTGAGCAGCCCCTGGTTGAAGACCCGGTTCGTGCGGCGGTAGTCGCGCCGCTGGGCGCCGGCGAGCGCGCCGAGGACCAGCACGCCCAGCGCCAGTGCCGCGTACGGCAGGCTCCGCGCGTCGTCGCTGTCCCGGCGCAGCCGGTCCGTCTCCGCCTCGTACAACCGCTCGGCGGCGGGCAGCAGTTCCTCGGTCATCTGCTGGTTCGCGTACCGCAGATAGGCGCCACCCAGCGGCAGGCCCTGCCGGTTGTTGGCGCGGGCCCGTTCGACGAGGCCCGTGTAGCGGGGCAGCCCCTCGTTGAGCGTGGCGATCTCGCGCCCCGAATCGCTCGAACCCTCCGTGTACGTGGCCGCCTCGACCAGCAGCCGCGAGGCCCGCTCGATGTCCTCCTGATAGCGCTCGCGCAACGCGGCCGGCTCCTGGGCCCCCGAGAGGAAGGCACTCGCCATGGCCGTGTCGGCGTCGGCCAGGGAGCGGTAGATGTCCGCGGCGCCGACGGTCAGCGGCTGACTGCGTCTCACCACGTCGTCGGCCGCGCCGAACCGGTCGGTGGCCTCCCAGGCCGTCACCGCCCCGAACGCCACGACCAGCAGTGCCAGGGCCGCGCCGATGATCCTCAGCCGGCCGGGCTCCGTGGTGGCCGCGGCGCGCAGCCGCTCCATGGACTCCTGCCACGCCGGGCGGCGCCCGGGCGGCGTCCCCCGCGGTTCCCGGTCCCCCCGGCCGCCCCCCTGTTCCGTCCGTCCCGGTGGCCCCGGCGGCACCCTGGGCGCATACGTCGGAGCCGACGGTGGTGCGGTACGCACATGCGGCGGATGTGTCACGTGACCTCCCCCTCGGTCATCCGACGACGACGAGCCCCCGGTGATGGCGACGGGGGACGAACTCCCGGTCAGCAGTATGGCCGCAGAGACCGGCAACTACACCCGGCCGTCTGGATCTTGTTACCCGCATGGGCCCAAGTCCGCGCGCGTACGCCTCCGCTCCGCTCGCAGAGCGGTCGAACCGCCCGCCAGTGCCCCTCCCGGCAAGGTTTGCGGCACTAGGCCCATCCGAGCGCGATCCGGCAGGCGCCCGTCCGGCCCTTCGCTGTCCGGCCCGGCGCTGTCCGGCCGGTTCCGTTACGGCGGAGTCCCGTTCGCGCCGGCCTTCCGATCTCCCCCCACCTCGCGTCCGACGTCCCCCATCCATGAATACGCCGGACACGAGGGATCGGTTCCCGCCCGGAGGCGCCTTACGCGTCGGTACGCGACCACCCGTCGAGGCACGGTCGCGTACCCGGTTCACTTGGAGAGGTTCGCCCCTTGCGGCGCGGGCGTTATCGGGGACGCCGCCATCGACTGCGGGGACGTCGGGCTGGACAGGGCGGACGGGGCGGAGACGCCCGCCGTCGGGTCCGAGGGCTCCTCCTCCGGCGCCTCCACGGTCATGCCGCCGACGATGCGGATGCCCGCCTCGTCGAACGCGCGCTTGATCCGCCAGCGCAGTTCGCGCTCCACCCCCAGCGCCTGGCCGGGCATCGTCTTCGCCGACAGACGCACGGTCATCGAGTCCAGCAGGACGGAATCCAGGCCGAGCACCTCGATCGGGCCCCACAGCCGCTCGCTCCACGGGTCGTCCTTGGCCATCGTCTCGGCGACGCCGGTGATGACCGTACGGACGTGATCCAGGTCCTCCGTCGGCCGGACCACCACATCGACCCCGGCCGTGGCCCAGCCCTGGCTGAGGTTGGCGATCCGCTTCACCTCGCCGTTGCGCACGTACCAGATCTCGCCGTTGTCGCCCCGCAGCTTCGTGACGCGCAGGCCGACCTCGATCACTTCGCCGGAGGCCACCCCGGCGTCGATGTTGTCGCCGACGCCGTACTGGTCCTCGAGGATCATGAAGACACCGGAGAGAAAGTCGGTCACCAGGTTGCGCGCGCCGAAACCGATCGCCACGCCCGCGACACCGGCGGAGGCCAGCAGGGGCGCCAGATTGATGTTCAGCGCGCCCAGCACCATCAGCGCCGCCGTCCCCAGGATCAGGAACGAGGCGATCGACCGGAGCACGGAGCCGATGGCCTCGGAGCGCTGGCGGCGGCGCTCGGCGTTGACGAGGAGGCCGCCCAGAGCGGTGCCCTCGACCGACTGGACACTGCGGTTCATCCGGTCTATGAGCTTGGTCAGGGCGCGGCGGATCACATGGCGCAGGACGAGGGCGATCACCACGATGAGCACGATGCGCAGCCCGATGCCCAGCCACGTGGCCCAGTTCTCCTCGACCCAGCTCGCGGCGTCGCCCGCCCGGTCCGCCGCCTCGTCGAGCGTGACGGAGTCGGACGAGGGACCGGCGGCGAGCGGGGCGGACCAGGACACGACACAACCTCCAGAAGGCTGCCGGGCCGGGTGCCGGGCAGCCCGACCACACTAACGGGGGAGCCGGGCCGGGCCGGTCCCGTAGCGGGCCCGAGAGACGCGACTCACGTAGGGTCCGCCGCTCCGCCGCGGGGTGCGCCGGTCCGCGCGCCCCGTCGTGCGCGCCCGCGCTCGGGACCCGTCCGTACCGGCCGGCCCGCGCGTGGAACCGGGCCCCGGCCGCCCGGTCGCCCCGTGTCGCCCGCCGGCCGCCCCCGCCCGGTTCGATCATGTGGTCGAAAACACTTCGAGCCCGTTACCTGGACGTGGTGGCGTTTCGACCAGGCATGAGGAGAGACTGAGAGCAGATCGTCCCGGCGCGAGCCACGCGCCGCCGGCGTACAAGGAGGCATCCGTGCCGCATGTCCTGGTCCTCAACGCGTCGTACGAGCCGCTCGGCGTCGTACCGCTTCGCCGCGCACTCGTCCTCGTCCTGGAGAACAAGGCACTCTGCCTCGAGGAGTCCGGCGCCTTCATGCACAGCGAGACCCGTGTCATCCCGGCTCCCAGCGTCGTACGGCTGAAGCGTTTCGTACGGGTCCCCTACCGGGGGCCCGTTCCCCTGACCCGCCGTGCGCTCTTCGCGCGGGACGGCGGGCGCTGCATGTACTGCGGTGGCGTCGCCACCAGCGTCGACCACGTCATTCCGCGCAGCCGCGGCGGTCAGCACGCATGGGAGAACGTGGTGGCCGCGTGCCGCCGCTGCAATCACGTCAAGGCCGACCGGCACCTGCGGGAGCTGGGCTGGCGTCTGAACCACCAGCCGGCGCCGCCGTCCGGACTGGCCTGGCGGATCATCGGGACGGGCCACCGCGACCCGCGGTGGCTGCCGTACCTGCAGCCGTACGGAGCGGAGGACGCGCTGGCCCGGATCGACGGACGCGGCTGAGCCGTCCCGCGGGGCCCCGGCCGGACCCCGCTCGGCCGCCCTCAGCTGCCTGTCGTCGTCCCGCCGCCTCGGCCGTCGCTGTCCTGCCGGCGGAGGCCGTCGAGGATGACGCTCATCAGACTCCGTGCCGTTGACTTCCACTCGTTCCGGTCGAGCCGGCCGAGGTAGGCGATGAGCAGCAGGACGCCGTGGGCGTCCACGTCCGTGCGGACGGAACCGGCCGCCTTCCCGGCGTCCAGCAGCCGCCCCAGGGCGCTTTCGATGGGGCTGTGGCTGTCTGCGACGAGGTCCTGCCACGCCGCCGGCTGGAGCGCCGCCAGGACGCCGCGCTTGATCTCGGCGTAGTCGATCACCCGGTCGAGCCAGTGACGCAGGGCCTCCACGGGCTCGTGTTCCGCCAGCAGGGCGGAGGCGGCGGCCACGAGCTCCTCGACATCGCGCCGGTAGACCTCGGCGAGGAGCGCTTCGCGACTGGGGAAGTTCCGGTAGAGCGTGCCCTGCCCCACCCCTGCGCGCTTGGCGATCTCGTTCAGATGGGGGCGTTCGGACTCGGCGAGCGCCGCGCGGGCGGCCTCCACGATGAGGGTCCGGTTCCGCGCCGCGTCCGGGCGGCGTTCTGGCGCGCTCATGGCCTCTCCTGGCGTTCTGCCTGCGACAAGTGGACACGTGTCCGGTAGGGTGGCAAGCGCCGGACACGTGTCCACTTTACTTTGGAGGCAGCAGTGCTCTCTCTTCGCGACAAGATCGTCGCCATCACCGGAGCGAGTGGCGGCATCGGCGAGGCCACGGCTCGGCTGCTCGCCGACCGCGGCGCCGCGGTCGTCCTCGCGGCGCGCCGCGGCGAGCGCGTCGACGCCATAGCGCGGGACATCCGGGCCGCGGGAGGCCGGGCCGCCACGTGCGTCATCGACGTCACCAGGGCCGAGGACCTGCGGCGCCTGGTCGCCATCACGGTCGACCGGTACGGCCGAATCGACGTGCTGGTGAACAACGCCGGCATCGCCCCGATCAGCCCGCTGGCCGACCTCGACACCGAAGGCTGGTCGGCCATGATCGATGTCAACCTCCGCGGGATGCTCAACGGTGTCGCCGCCGCGCTGCCCGTCTTCCGCGAGCAAGGGGCGGGCCACCTGGTGAGCATCGTTTCCGTGGCCGGCCTGGCCGGCGTGCACCCCTCGATGGCCGTCTACGCCGCGACCAAGAACGCGGTGCGCACCGTCCACGAGGGACTGCGCGTGGAGTCCACCGACGGCGTGGTGCGCACGACGGCCATCTCGCCGGGATACGTCCGTACCGATCTCGCCGACTCCATGGCGGACCCGCGTGCCCGCGAACAGACGCGCGAGAACATGGACGCCATGGGCATCTCCCCCTCGGCGGTGGCCGGCGCCGTGGCCTTCGCCGTCGAGCAGCCCGGCGACGTCGAGATCGGCGAGATCAACATCCGCCCCACCATTCAAGCGTGAGCCCCACCGATCAGGCATGACTCGCGCCGTCGCGAGGGAGAGAAGGTCGCGAGGGAGAGAAGGAAGAGGGAACAGAACGTGACTCAACACACGTTTACCGGCTGTACGGGTCTGCCTCGGCGACCGCTGGGTAGGGCTGAGGTGTCCTGTTCCCTGTCCGAAGGAGGCGCCGTCATGGCGGCATCCGCTCAGCTCCTGCTCTCCGCGCTCTCCAAACAGAGGGGTCCCGCCCCACTGACCAGCGAGCCTCCGCTCGCCGACCCCGGTGCGGGACCCCTGACCAGCGAACCGCCCCTCGCCGACTACGCACCCCTCACCAGCGAACCCCCGCTCGCCGACGTCGCCCCGCTGACCAGTGAGCCGACCGCGCCCGGTACGGCCGGCGGCACGGAGTCCCCAGGAGTCTGAATGGGCCTGGCCGGGCTCGCCGAGCTGCACGGTGTCGCAACCTCCTACGAACCCTCACCCGGCGTGACCGTGCCCGTGCCCGACGACACCGTCGTCTCGGTGCTGGCCGCGCTGGGCGTCGACGCGTCCACCCCCGAAGCGGTGGCGGACGCGCTGACCCGCGCGAAATCCGCCCTGGCGAGCCGCCTGCTGCCCCCGACGCTGGTGGTGTGGTGCGCCCAGGACGGTACGGCCCCCGAGCTGCCGCCGGCGCTGGCCGCGCTCCCGCCCGGGTCCACCCTCCGGGTGGCGACGGAAGAGGGCGAGCGGGTGGAGCTGCCGCAGGCCGGGGCCACGGTGCCGGTGGAGGCCGAGGAGCAGGCGGGACCCGGTCCGCGGGCCGCCGCGTGGGCCCGGCTGCCCCTCGGCGTGCACCGGCTGGCGGCCGGCGCCCCCGACGGCCGTACGGCAGAGGTGACGCTGATCGTCGCGCCCGGCCACGTACCCCGCCCACCGGCCCGCACGCACGGCTTCCTCGTCCAGCTCTACTCACTGCTCTCCCGCCGTTCCTGGGGCATGGGCGATCTCGGTGACCTCGCCGAGCTGGCCGCCTGGTCGGGCCGCGCCCTGGGCGCGGGATTCGTCCAGATCAACCCCTTGCACGCCGCCGTCCCCGGCGCGCCGACCGACCCCTCGCCCTACCGGCCCTCCTCCCGGCGCTTCCCCGATCCGGTCCACGTGCGCGTCGAGGCGATCCCGGAGTACGCGTACGTACGCGGCGCGGACCGGGCGCGGCTGGACGAGCTGGCGGAGAAGGCGGCGGCGCTGCGGGAGTCGGTCCTGGCCACGGACGCGCCGGGCGGCGCGGCGGAGGGATCCGGCGGCGCGACGCGCGCGCCCGGTGCCCCGGCGCACATGACGGGTGACGCCGGGACCGGTGCTGCCCCGGACGCGACCGGTGACGCGGCGGCCGGCGCGTCGGACCGTACGGGTCTCATCGACCGTGACGCCGTGTGGGCGCTCAAGCGCGCGGCCCTGGAGATCCTCGCCACCGTCCCGCCCGGACCCGGCCGCCACGCCGCCTACCGTGACTTCCTCGCCTCCCAGGGGCAGGCCCTGGTGGACCACGCCACATGGTGCGCGCTCGCCGAGGTGCACGGCCCGCGCCCGGGGGAGTGGCCCGAGCCGCTGCGCGACCCGCGCTCCGCCGGGACGGCGGCGGCCCGGCGGGAGCTGCGGGAGCGGGTCGACTTCCACTGCCGGCTGGCCTGGCTCACGGACGAGCAGCTCGGCGCCGCCTCGCGGGCGGCGGAGGACGCCGGGATGGCCGTCGGCATCGTCCATGACCTGGCCGTCGGCGTGCATCCGGACGGCGCGGACGCGTGGGCGCAGCGGGACGTGTTCGCCGCCGGCATGTCCGTCGGCGCCCCGCCGGACGCCTTCAACGCGCACGGCCAGGACTGGGGCCTGCCCCCGTGGCGCCCCGACGTGCTGGCGGCGTCGGCCTACGCCCCGTACCGCGGGCTGCTCCGGGGACTGCTGCGGCACGCGGGCGCGCTGCGGATCGACCATGTGATGGGCCTGTTCCGGCTCTGGTGGGTGCCCGACGGCCAGAACCCCACCCGGGGAACGTACGTACGGTACGACGCCGAGGCGATGCTCGCCGTCCTCGTCCTGGAGGCGCACCGCGCGGGCGCGGCCGTCATAGGGGAGGACCTGGGCACGGTCGAACCCGGTGTGCGGGAGGCGCTGGAGCGGCGCGGTGTGCTCGGCACGTCGGTGCTCTGGTTCGAGCGGGACTGGACGGGCACGGGGCGGCCGCTGCCGCCCGGGAGCTGGCGCGAGGGCTGTGTGGCCACCGCCACCACCCACGACCTGCCGTCCACGGCCGCCCGGCTGACGGGCGAGCACGTGGCGCTCCGGCACCGCCTCGGCCTGCTCACCCGCCCGCTGGAACGGGAACAGGCGGACGACCGGGCCGAGATCGCCGAGTGGCGCGCCTGCCTGACCCGGCTGGGACTGATCTCCGGGGGCACCCGTGACACCGGGGGCGCCCACGACACCGGAAGCGTCGGCGACGGCGGCGACGAGGCGGAAAGGGCGGAAGAGGAGGCGGTCCGCGCGGTCTACCGCTTCCTGCTGAGCACCCCGGCGCGCATGGTCGGCATCTGGCTGCCGGACACGCTGGGCGACCGCAGGCCGCAGAACCTGCCGGGGACCTGGGACCAGTACCCCAACTGGCGACTGCCCCTCGCGGACGCGAAGGGCCGCCCGGTGACCCTGGAGGACCTGGCGGCCGCACCGCGGCTGCGCCGCCTGATGGAGGTGTTCCCGGCCGCTACGGCACCCCCGCGCGCGCGTCCCGTGTAGGCGTTCGCTACGTTTGCACCGTGGACAAGAAGAACGCTCTGCGCGCCGGCGCCCTGGCGGCCGGTACGACGCTGATGATGCTGCTCATGTCGTCCCCGGCCCTCGCGCTCACCCGGGACGACGGCGACGACCCGGGTCCGGGCCTGAGCGTCGTCGAGACGCTCGGCCTCTTCGTGGTGGCCCCGCTGGTGATCTTCGGTGTCATCGCCGGCCTGGTGATGGTCCTGGACAAGTCCCGCAAGCCCCAGCAGCAGGGCTGACCCACGGCGCCCTCGCGGCACCGCCCGGCACAGGTGTGCGGGGCGGTGCTTTCGCGTGTCCGCGGGCAGGCGCCGTGACGTGGCCCGGCCTGGCCCACGGGGCGGGCGGGGGTACGTGCTCGTACCCGGCCGTACATGTACCCGGGCCGTACATGTACCCGGGCCGTACGCGGACCCGGGCCGTACGCGGACCCGAGTTCCCGCACGCGGACCCGAGTTCCCGCACGCACCCGGGCCCGCGCGGCCCGTACCCCCGCCCGGGACACCTCCTGAGCGCTACGCGATCCCCGCCGCCGCGTCCGCCGCCTGCGCCGTGAGCGCGCGCTCGACGCCCGAGCGGGACTCCGTCACCAGCCGGCGCAGCGCCGCGTTCGGGCCCGCCGAGGCCAGCCAGGCGTCCGTCGCCTCCAACGTGGCCCGGGAGATCTGGACGGCCGGGTAGAGGCCGACCGCGATCTGCTGCGCCATCTCGTGCGAGCGGGACTCCCAGACGTCCGCGACCGCCGCGAAGTACTTCTCCGCGTACGGCGCGAGCAGTTCACGCTGGTCGGTCTGGACGAAGCCGCCGATGACCGCCTCCTGGAGCGCGTTCGGCAGTTTGTCGCTCTCCACCACCGACGCCCACGCCTCCGCCTTGGCCGCGCTGTCCGGCCGTGCCGCCCGGGCCGCCGCCGCGTGGCGCTCGCCCGCGGCCGTCCGGTCGCGCTCGTACTCGGCGGCGATCTCCTCCTCGTCGTGCAGCCCCGTCGCCGCAAGCCGCTGGACGAAGGCCCAGCGCAGCTCGGTGTCCACGGCCAGGCCCTCGATGGTCTCCGTACCGTCCAGCAGCCCCTGCAACAGGTCGAGCTGCTGCGGCGTGCGCGCGGTCGCGGCGAACGCCCGCGCCCACGCCAGCTGGTGGTCGCCGCCCGGCTCGGCGGAGCGCAGGTGCGCCAGCGTCGCGTCCGTCCACCGCGTGAGCCCCGTCTCGCGCCAGTCCGGCGCCGCGTACAGGTCCAGCGCCAGCTTCACCTGCCGCTGCAGCGACTGCACGACGCCGATGTCCGACTCCTTCGCGATGCCGGAGAGCACCAGCTCCAGGTAGTCGCGGGTGGCCAGCTCGCCGTCGCGCGTCATGTCCCACGCCGACGCCCAGCACAGGGCCCGCGGCAGCGACTCCGTGAAGTCGCCGAGATGCTCGGTGACGACCCGCAGCGACTCGTCGTCGAGGCGGATCTTCGCGTACGACAGGTCGTCGTCGTTGAGCAGGACGACCGCAGGGCGCGGGGTGTCCGACGGGAACGGCACCTCCGTGCGCGCGCCGTCCACGTCCAGCTCGATCCGGCGCGTGCGGACCAGCTTGCCGGTGCCGGCGTCCAGGTCGTACAGGCCGATCGCGATCCGGTGCGGCCGCAGCACGGGCGCGCCCTTCGCGCCCTCGGGCAGCGCCGGCGCCTCCTGCAGGACCGCGAACGACGTCACGTGGCCCGACTCGTCCAGCTCGATCTCCGGCCGCAGCACATTGATGCCGGCCGTCTCCAGCCAGGCCTTCGACCAGACCTTCAGGTCCCGCCCGGAGGTCTCCTCCAGCGCGCCCAGCAGATCGGACAGGCGCGTGTTGCCGTACGCGTGCGCCTTGAAGTACGCCTGCACGCCCCGGAAGAACTCGTCCTGGCCCACGTACGCGACGAGCTGCTTGAGCACCGACGCGCCCTTCGCGTACGTGATGCCGTCGAAGTTGACCAGCACATCGTCCAGATCGCGGATCTCCGCCATGATCGGGTGCGTGGACGGCAGCTGGTCCTGGCGGTACGCCCACGTCTTCATGGAGTTGGCGAACGTCGTCCACGAGTGCGGCCACCGCGAGCCGGGGGCGTGCGCCTGGCAGGCGATCGAGGTGTACGTGGCGAACGACTCGTTCAGCCAGAGGTCGTTCCACCACTCCATGGTGACCAGATCGCCGAACCACATGTGGGCCAGCTCATGGAGGATCGTCTCGGCCCGCGTCTCGTACGCCGCGTCCGTCACCTTCGACCGGAACACGTACTGGTCGCGGATCGTCACCGCGCCCGCGTTCTCCATCGCCCCCGCGTTGAACTCCGGCACGAACAGCTGGTCGTACTTGGCGAAGGGGTACGCGTAGTCGAACTTCTCCTGGAACCAGTCGAAGCCCTGCCGAGTGACCTCGAAGATCGCGTCCGAGTCCAGGTACTCGGCGAGCGAGGGACGGCAGTAGATGCCCAGCGGCACCGACTGCCCGTCCTTCTCGTAGGAGCTGTGCACCGAGTGGTACGGGCCGACGATCAGCGCCGTGATGTACGACGAGATGCGCGGCGTGGGCTCGAAGACCCAGAGGTTGTCCCTGGGTTCCGGGGTCGGGGAGTTGGAGACGACGGTCCAGCCCTCGGGGGCGCGCACGGTGAACTGGAAGGTGGCCTTGAGGTCCGGCTGCTCGAACGAGGCGAACACGCGCCGCGCGTCCGGCACCTCGAACTGCGTGTACAGATACGCCTGCTCGTCCACCGGGTCGACGAAGCGGTGCAGCCCCTCACCGGTGTTGGTGTAGGCGCAGTCCGCGACGACCGTCAGCTCGTTCGGACCCTCGAGCAGCTCCTTGAGCGCGATCCGCGAGTTCGCGAAGACCTCGGCGACGTCCAGCGCCGTGCCGTTGAGGACGACCTCGTGCACGGTGGGCGCCACCAGGTCGATGAAGGTCTCCGCCCCGGCCTCCGCGCTCTCGAAGCGGACGGTGGTGACGGACCGGAACGTGCCGCCCTCCTGCGCGCCGCTGAGATCGAGATCGATCCCGTACGAGCCGACGGTGAGGAGGCGTGCGCGACGCTGCGCTTCCTCGCGGGTCAGATTTGTGCCAGGCACCCGGTTTCATCTCCTCGGTTCATGACGTTTCCGGTCATCCTTCCACGGCGGATCGCTCCGTGCGGTGGCATATCCCGCCGCAGCGGGGGTCGCCGGGCGGTCGCCGAAACCGCGGAGCGGGGCCTTCCGGTGCGTCCGGAAGGCCCCGCTCCGCGGTTTCGGCCGGTCGCCCGGCCCGTAGGCCCGGGCCGGCCGTCGTCTCAGCCCGTCAGCTCGGCCGCCACCAGCTCGGCGATCTGCACCGCGTTCAGCGCCGCGCCCTTGCGCAGGTTGTCGTTGGACACGAACAGCGCCAGGCCGTTCTCCACCGTCTCGTCGGCGCGGATCCGGCCCACGTACGACGCGTCCTTGCCCGCCGCCTGGAGCGGGGTCGGGATCTCGGACAGCTCCACGCCCGGCGCGTCCCCCAGCAGCTCGTACGCGCGCTCCACGCCGAGGGGACGGGCGAAGCGGGCGTTGATCTGGAGCGAGTGGCCCGTGAACACCGGCACGCGGACACAGGTCCCGGAGACCTTCAGCTCCGGGATCCCCAGGATCTTGCGCGACTCGTTGCGGAGCTTCTGCTCCTCGTCCGTCTCGAACAGGCCATCGTCCACGACGGAGCCCGCGAGCGGCACCACGTTGAACGCGATCGGGCGCTGGTAGACGGCGGGTGCCGGGAAGTCCACCGCCGCGCCGTCGTGCGTCAGCTTGTCCGCCTCGGCGACGACCTTCTGCGCCTGCCCGTGCAGCTCGGCCACCCCGGCGAGGCCGGAGCCGGAAACGGCCTGGTAGGTCGTGGCGACCAGCGCCGTCAGCTCCGCCTCCTCGTGCAGCGGGCGCAGGACGGGCATCGCGGCCATCGTCGTGCAGTTCGGGTTGGCAATGATCCCCTTGGGCCGGTCCTTGATCGCGTGCGGGTTCACCTCGGAGACGACCAGCGGGACCTCGGGGTGGCGGCGCCAGGCGGAGGAGTTGTCGATCACCACGGCGCCCTGTCCCGCGACCTTCTCGGCGAGCGCCTTCGACGTGGTACCGCCCGCGGAGAAGAGCACGATGTCGAGCCCCGTGTAGTCGGCGGTGGCGGCGTCCTCGACCGTGACGGGCGCGCCCCGCCAGTCGAGGGTGGACCCCGCGGACCGGGCGGAGGCGAAGAGGCGCAGCTCGGTGACCGGGAAGTCCCGCTCGGCCAGGATCCTGCGCATGACCGTGCCGACCTGACCGGTGGCTCCGACGATTCCGACCTTCACTGGGGCTCCTCACTCGCGACTGTCCCGGGAACGCGTTCCCTCATGATGTGTCTGTCCTGGGTTCGCTTGTCCAATCCATTGTCCGCTGGTCGGGACGGTGCGGATCGCGTCACACCCGTGGCGTGCGCCACGGTCCGTGCGGACGCGCCCGTACGGCCGCCTGTTCCGCCGTCCGACGTCACGCACCGCGAGTCGCCGTCACCCGGTGCGACGATCGGCTCGGCGTGTCCGGCGGCGCGGCAGCCGGTCACCGCGCGCCGTCGTGGCCCGTACTCCGTCGTGGCCGTACGGGCCCGGGGCCCGCGTCCCGGGGCGGCGTCCCGCCGTTCCGGCCTCCGCGGGACGGTGTGCCGACTACCCTCACGGGATGACCGGGATGAAGCAGGAGCTGCGCGTGGCGGCCTACGCCGTGTGCGTCCAGGACGGACAGATCCTTCTCGCCCGCTGGGTGGCGCGCGACGGCACCAAGCGCTGGACGCTCCCCGGCGGTGGCATGGAGCACGGCGAGGATCCCCGCGACACGGTGGTCCGCGAGGTCGAGGAGGAGACCGGCCACACCGCCGAGATCACCGCGCTGCTCGGCCTGGACTCGGTCCGCCGCCGCTACCCGCGCGCCCTGGGCCTGTCCGCCGACTTCCAGGGTCTGCGGATCGTCTACGAGGGCCGGATCACGGGCGGCACGCTGCGCCCCGAGACCGGTGGCTCCACCGATCTCGCGGCCTGGCACCCGCTCGGCGCGGTCGCCGGCCTCGACCGGGTCGAGCTGGTCGACGTCGCCCTGCGGCTGTGGCGCGAGCGGCCGCCCGTCGGACATGTCGTCGGCGAGGGGGACGGGCACCGCGCGGGGCGCGGCGAAGGTCCCGCCGTCGGCACCGGGCCGGGCCCGGCCACCGGCCGCTGACCGGCGTCGGCCCGTGCATACCGGGCCCGTGCCGCACCCGACCCGGTCGCGCCCCGACGCCAGAGGCCGGGCCCGGCGACTGACGGACGGCACCGGCACAGATGCCACGCCCGGCACGTGCCCCGGCCGGGCAGGAGCCCGCCCCGCGCGGTCACGCGGAACGCCGCCGGGCCGCACCGGTCACCGGGGGAGGACCGTCACGTACGCCGCCGGGTCCCGGTCCTCCGCCGCCGTCAGGGCCGTACGGACCACCGTCGCCTGCTGCTCCGGCGACTCCCGCAGCTTCGCCGGCGTCAGATGGACGACCGTGATGCCGAGGCGTTCCAGGTGCTCGCGCTTGCGGGCCGTCGCCGACCACCGCGCCTCCTCGTCGTCCGGCCCCGCCTGGGACTCCGTACGCGAGTGGACGCCCGGGTGCGGGGCCCGGGTGTCCAGTTCCACCGCGACGGCCTGCTCGGGCCAGTACGCGTCCACCGCGCCCAGGCCGGGCCCGCCCGGCAGTCTCAGGTCGACGTTCCACAGCGGTTCCGGCAGCCCGTGGGCGCGCACCATCTCGTACAGCCGCGCCTCGGCCAGCGTCCGTCCCTCCGCGAGCAGCGTGTCGACCGCGGCCACCACGTGCGGGCGCACCAGCAGCCCTGACTGGTGCAGCTCCCGGACCACCGCGGCCGGTTCGCAGTGCCCGCCGCGTACCGCCTCCGTCAGCAGCGTGACCACCGGGCCCGCCTCCGACAGGTCCGCGACGGCGTCGGCCACCGCACGTACCACCGGCGCCACCGGCACCCCGCCGACGGACTCGGGCCGGGGCAGCGCGCGTGCGCGGACGATACGGGCGCAGCCCGTGGAACGCAGCCGCCGGGTGCGCGGCACCAGGACGTCGATCCGGTGCAGCGAGGACAGCGGGGGAGTGGCCGAGAAGCCGTGCAGCGCCAGCGCCGCGAGCCCCGTGATCATCACCGGCCCGCCCGCCGAAGCGGCCGCCCCGGCCCCGGCCTGCCCGGCCGTCCCGCAGGCCCCGTCCGCCCCGGACGGCGAGGGCTGGGCCGGGACAGGCGCCGGTTCGGCCCGCCCCGCGTACAGCAGCACCGCGCGCAGCCGTTCCTCACTCGTCGGCAGGCCCGCGTGCAACAGGTAGACCCCCGGCAGCAGTTGCTGCCAGGGGCCGCCGGGCCGGCACCGCGCGGCGACCCGGCCGGCCGGCACACCGTGCTCGCGCAGCCGCGCGAGCGAGTAGACCCGCGCACCCGTCTCGCCGGTGAGTTCGCCGAGCGGGTGGGGGGAAGTGGGGGCGTCGTTGTTCATGTCCGGTGATCTCCCCCAGCCTCACCAGGCATCTAACCCCTGTTACGAATTCGTCGACAAAACCGGACAACACCGCCCTAAAGTACGGGCGTTCGAGCGCCGATCAGGATCCCCCTCCCGGTGCCCGGCCAACCATCTTTCACCCGGTCGGACCCCTGCCACCTGCTCGTACGCGGCGTGGCGCCCGTTCGGCGCCGGCCGGCGCCGAACGGATCCCGGCGCGCGGCGGCCGAAAACCGACTCACCCGGGCGGCCGGAACCACCCGCCGAGCACCCGGAATCCGTCAGCCCGCCGCCGCCCGGTCGCACTCCTGTCCGCGCAGCACGCGCGCCAGGTCGTCCGTCGCTTCCAGCACCAGCCTGCGCAGCGCCGGCGCCGCGTGCGGGTGGGCGTCGAGCCAGGCCGTCGACGCCTCCAGCGTCGAGCGGTCGCCCTGGAGTTCGGGGAACATGCCCCGGACCACATCCATCCCGATCTGGATGGACCGCTCCGTCCACACCCGCTCGATCACCTCGAAGTACCGTGCGGCGTACGGCGCGAGCAGCTCCCGCTGGTCCGGCTGCGCGAAGCCCGCGATCGACGCGCCCACCAGCGCGTTCGACAGCGCGTCCGACTCCACGACCTGGGCCCAGACCTGCGCCTTGACGGCCGCCGACGGCCGGGCCGCCAGGCAGCGCGTCTGGTGGCGCTTGCCCGACGCCGTGTTGTCCAGGGCCAGTTCCGCCGCGATCGCCGCCTCGTCGGCCAGCCCGCGCGCCGCCAGCGGCTCCAGGAAGGTCCAGCGCAGCTCCTGGTCGACCGTGAGCCCGTCGATCTTGTCCGTGCCGTCGAGAAGGCCCCGCAGCAGCCGGAAGTCCTCGTCCGACGCGGCGGCCGAGGCGAAGAAACGGGCCCACGTCAGCTGGTGCTCACTGCCCGGCTCGGCCTCCCGCAGCCGGGCCAGCGCGCTCCCGGCCAGCAGCCGGGCGCCGTGCTCCCGCCGGTCGGGCGCGGTGTACCGGTGCAGCGCCGTCCGCGCCCAGGCGTGCAGCGTCTGGAGCACACCCACGTCCGTCTCCCGGCCCGCGTGGGCGATCACCGTGTCGATGAACTCGCTGGCCGGCAGCAGCGCGTCCCGCGTCATGTTCCACAGCGCGGACCAGCACAGGGCGCGGGCGAGCGGGTCGGCGAGGTCGCCCAGGTGCGACCGCACGGTCTCCAGCGAGCCGGCGTCGAAGCGCGCCTTGCAGTACGTCAGGTCCTCGTCGTTGACCAGGATCAGGTCGGGCCGCTCGGCCCCGGCCAGTTCCGTGACGACCGTGCGCGCCCCGTCGACGTCCACCTCGGCACGGGCGTACCGCGCCAGTCCGTCCCCGCCCGCGGTGCGCCGGTAGAGCCCGACCGCGACCCGGTGGGGGCGCAGTTCGGGATGGGTCGCGGACGCCTCCTGGAGGATGGCCAGTTCCGTGACGCGCCCGTCCGCCCCGTAGGCGGCGCGCGGGGTGAGGGAGTTGAGTCCGGCCGTCTGGAGCCAGGAGCGCGCCCAGCCCGACATGTCCCGCCCGGAGGTCTCCGCCAGCACCGAGAGCAGGTCGTCCAGTCGGGTGTTGCCGTACGCGTGCCGCTTGAAGTAGCGCCGCGCGCCTTCCAGGAACGCCTCCTCGCCCACGTACGCGACCAGCTGCTTGAGCACGGACGCGCCCTTGGCGTAGGTGATCCCGTCGAAGTTCAGCTTGGCGTCCTCCAGGTCCCGGATGTCGGCCGTGACCGGGTGCGTGGACGGCAGTTGGTCGGCTCGGTAGGCCCACGCCTTGCGGTTGTTGGCGAAGGTGGTCCAGCCGTCGGTGAAGCGGGTGGCTCCCACCATCGAGAACGTGCCCATGAAGTCCGCGAAGGACTCCTTCAGCCAGAGGTCGTCCCACCACTCCATGGTGACCAGGTCGCCGAACCACATGTGCGCCATCTCGTGCAGGATGACGTTCGCCCGGCGCTCGTAGGACGCGCGGGTCACATAGCCGCGGAAGATGTACTCCTCCCGGAAGGTCACCAGGCCCGGGTTCTCCATCGCGCCCAGGTTGTACTCGGGCACGAACGCCTGGTCGTACTTCCCGAAGGGGTACGGGTAGTCGAAGCGGTCGTGGAAGAAGTCCAGCCCCTGCTTGGTGATCTCGAAGACGTCGTCCGCGTCGAAGTGCCGGGCCAGCCCCTTGCGGCAGAGCGCGCCCAGCGGGATCTCCAGCGTCGTGCCGTCCGGCAGCGCACGGCTGTAGTGGTCGCGCACGTAGTGGTACGGCCCCGCCACGACGGCGGTGATGTACGTGGAGATCGGCTCCGTCGGCGCGAAGCGCGTGGTCGAGCACCCGTCGTCGGCGCCCGACGGCTCGACCCGCTCGGCGGTGCCGTTGCTGAGCACCGTCCAGCCGTCCGGCGCGGTCACCGAGAACGTGTACGGCGCCTTCAGGTCGGGCTGCTCGAAGTTGGCGAACACCCGCCGCGCGTCGGCCGGCTCGTACTGCGTGTAGAGGTAGACCTCGCCGTCCTCGGGGTCGACGAAGCGGTGCAGGCCCTCGCCGGTCCGGCTGTACGCGCACCGGGCGTCCACCACCAGCACGTTCTCCGCCGACAGGCCGGCCAGCGCGATCCGCGAGCCGTCGAAGACGGCGGCCGGGTCCAGCTCCGCCCCGTTCAGCGTCACCGCGTTCACCTCGGGCGCGATCAGGTCCGCGAAGGTCGACGCCCCCGGCTCGGCGCAGCGGAACCGGATCGTCGTGACCGAGCGGAACGTGCGCGGCCGGTCACCGGCCGGCCCCTCACCGGACGGCCCGCCGGTTTCCGGCTCGTCCCCTTCCGGCCCGGCACCGACCGCCGAGCGCAGGTCGAGGGCGACGTCGTACCCGTCGACGGACAGCAGTACCGCCCGCTCGCGGGCCTCGTCGCGGGAGAGATTCTCACCGGGCACGGTCACTCCTCTGTGGCCTCTGTGGCTCGTCGCAGCTGGGTCCTGTCCGGCCGGTGGCCGGCCGCGGACCGGAACCGATCCTCGCACGCCCCACCGACACGTGGCATTCGCCGGACCCGGAACGGGAATGCCCTGGATCGCCCGGCACGTTCTCCGCTACGCGGGTGTGCGACGCGCCGTGACCGACCCGTCGGTCACGGCGGACGCGGCGTCGCCCCCGGCGGTACCGGTCCGTGCCGAGCTACAGCCATGATGAGGAGAGACATGTCCGAGAAGACCCCGGTCGACTTCTGGTTCGACCCGCTGTGCCCCTGGGCCTGGCTGACCTCCCGCTGGGTGCTGGAGGTGGAGAAGGTCCGTGACATCGAGGTGCGCTGGCACGTGATGAGCCTCGGCGTGCTCAACGAGGACAAGCTGGACACCCTGTCCCCGGAGTACGCGGAGAGGATGCGCCCGGGCGGCCCGGCATGGGGACCGGTGCGCGTGGTCGTCGCCGCCCAGCAGCTCCACGGTGACGAGATCGTGGGCCCGCTCTACACGG
The DNA here is from genome assembly GCF_052983195.1 of Streptomyces hebeiensis. NCBI lineage: Bacteria > Bacillati > Actinomycetota > Actinomycetes > Kitasatosporales > Streptomycetaceae > Streptomyces > Streptomyces hebeiensis. Next base: position 2,501,154 of record NZ_CM129812.1, on the reverse strand, counting down.
CCCTCGGCACCCGCTTCCACAACCGGGGCGAGGGCAGCGGCCGCGAGGCGATCGCCGGCGCCCTGGCGGACGTGGGCCTGCCCGCCGGCCTGATCGAGTACGCCGACTCCGACACGTACGACACCGAGCTGCGTGCCTCGCACAAGGAGGGCATCGACAAGGTGGGCCAGGAGGTCGGCACGCCCGTTATTGCTGTCCCCGGCGCGGACGGCGAGCAGATCGCCTTCTTCGGCCCGGTCGTCACCCCCGCCCCCAAGGGCGAGGAGGCGGCGAAGCTCTGGGACGGCACGCTGTTGGTCGCCTCGATCCCCGGCTTCTACGAGATCAAGCGCACGAGGACGGCGGCCCCCAGCTTCGACTGAGCCGCGCGTACGGCGCGTCCGGACCGGGGGACGACGCCCGGCCCCGGCGCACGACATCACGGCCGGTCACGCCCGCCCCCGGCGCACGGCAGAAGGACCCCCGCGAGTCACGTCCTCGCGGGGGTCCTTCTCCTTGCCGGCCTGCTGGTGAAGGTTGAGAAGACGATCACGAGCAGGACGATCTCCATGCCTCCCGGGCCGGGCGCCCCCGGAGGAGGCTCACGCACTCACGGGGCGAGCAGCAGATTGTTCGCCCGCTGCTTCGCGGCGGTGTAGCGCTTGGCCACGTCCTGCCAGTTGACGACGCGCCACATCGCCTCGATGAAGTCCACCTTCTGGTTCTTGTACTGGAGGTAGAAGGCGTGCTCCCAGGCGTCGAAGACCAGGATCGGGACCGAGCCCTGGCCGACGTTGCCCTGGTGGTCGTAGACCTGCTCGACGATCAGCCGCCCGCTCACCGGCTCGTACGCGAGGACGCCCCAGCCGGAGCCCTGGGTGGTCGCCGCCGCCTTGGTCAGCTGGGCCTTGAAGCCGGCGAACGATCCGAACGACTCGGCGATCGCGTCCGCCAGCTCCCCCACGCCGTCCTCCGCCAGCGGCTCGCCGCCGCCGTCACCGGTCATGTTGTGCCAGTAGATCGAGTGCAGGATGTGGCCGGAGAGATGGAACGCCAGGTTCTTCTCCAGCCCGTTGATCGATCCCCACGATCCCTTGTCACGGGCCTCCGCCAGCTGTTCGAGGGTGTCGTTGGCCCCCTTCACATAGGCCGCGTGGTGCTTGTCATGGTGCAGCTCGACGATCTGCGGGTCGATGACCGGCTCGAGCGCCGTGTAGTCGTACGGAAGTTCAGGAAGCGTGTAGGTGGCCATGGGTCTCCGAGCCCTCCTGGTCTTATTGCACATTCTATGCAAGTGCACGCTAGCAGCAACAGTTCGCTGTGGGGCGCACCACCCGAGCCCGGGGTCCGCGCCGCCGAGCCCCGGGGGCCACGCGGGCTTTGTCACACCCCTGACAACGCCCTCACCTCCGGTTTGTGGACGAGTGACGGTGTTCGCCCCGGATGCCGTCGGCTACCGTCGATCTGTCCGAACGCCCACACGACCGCGGAGTCCCCATGGCCACTGCCGCCGCAGCCCCCCGTTCCGGAGCAGTCCTCGCCGATCTGCTCCCCGCCACCCGTACGAGGGACATCGCCCTGGTCCTCGGCGGCGCCGTGCTCACCGGCCTCGCGGCACAGGTGTCCGTGCCCGTCCCGGGTTCCCCCGTCCCGGTCACCGGGCAGACCTTCGCCGCCCTGCTCGTCGGCACCGCCCTCGGCGCCCGCCGCGGCTTCCTCTCGCTGGCCGTCTACACCGTGGTCGGGATGGCCGGGATGCCCTGGTTCTCCGCGGGGTCGTCCGGCCCCGGCGGCGCCTCCTTCGGCTATGTACTGGGCATGCTGCTCGCGGCCACGGTGGTGGGCGCGCTGGCCCGCCGGGGCGGCGACCGTTCCGTGCTCCGTACGGCCGGGACGATGGCCGTGGGCTCGGCGGTCACCTACGCGGTCGGTGTCCCGTACCTGGCGCTGAGCAGCGGGATGTCGCTGAGCGCCGCCGTGGCCGCCGGTCTGGTCCCGTTCCTGCTGGGGGACGCGCTCAAGGCCGCCCTGGCGATGGGCGCGCTGCCCGCGGCCTGGAAACTCGCCGGACGCCGTGGCTGACGGACGTACATGAGACGAGGCTCTTCCCTCGCCCTGGAAACAACGGGCGCGAGGGAAGAGCCTCATCTCGTGTATGCGGTCAGTGCCTCCGCGGCGACCGACACCGCTGTCGGGTCAGGTGCTGACGCGGTCCTCCGGCCCGGCGGAGCGCGCGGTGCCGACCTGGCCCGGCGCCGGCTCACCGGAGCCCGCGCCGCCGGCCGCGGAGACCCCGGCGGCACCCTTCGCGCCGCCGTCCCGCCGCCGGTGGACCGCTTCCCGCGCCAGCGCGATCGCCACCACGAGAGCCGCCACCAGCAGCGACAGCAGTACCTGCTCGCGCCCGGCGTCGTCGGTGAGCATGTAGACCAGCACGAACGAGATCATCGCGATCGTCGCCCAGGTCAGGTACGGGAAGAGCCACATCCGTACGACCAGCTTCTCCGGCGCCTCCCGCAGGATGATCCCGCGCATCCTCAGCTGGGTGAAACAGATGACGAGCCAGACGAACAACGCCACCGCGCCCGACGAGTTCAGCAGGAACGCGAAGACCGTGTCCGGCCACTTGTAGTTGAAGAAGACGGCGACGAAGCCGAACAGGACGGACGACAGGATCGCCGCCTGCGGCACGCCCCGGCCGTTGGTCCGGGCGAAGGCGGCGGGCGCGTCGCCGCGCCGCCCGAGCGAGAAGGCCATCCGGGAGGCCGTGTAGAGGCCGGAGTTCAGACAGGACAGCACGGCCGTCAGGACGATCACGTTCATGACCTGCCCGGCGTGCGGGATCCCGATCGAGTTCAGCGAGGCCACGTACGAGCCGTCCTTGGTGATCGACGCGTCGTTCCACGGCAGCAGCGTCAGCACGACGAAGATCGAGCCCAGGTAGAAGACCGCGATCCGCCAGATCACGCTGTTGGTCGCCTTGGAGACGGCACGCTGCGGATCCGCGGACTCCCCGGCGGCGAGCGTGACGATCTCGCTGCCCATGAACGAGAAGACGACCATCAGAATGCCGGTGAGGATCGCTCCCGGCCCCTTCGGGAAGAAGCCGCCCGTGTCCGTGAGGTGCGCGAAACCCGCGCCCGGGTTGTCCGACCCGGGCAGCACCCCGAACACGGCCAGCAGGCCTATCACCACGAACCCGGCGATCGCCACGACCTTGATCCCGGCGAACCAGAACTCGAATTCGCCGTACGACGCCACCGACGCCAGGTTCGTCGCGGTCAGCACGACCATCACGATCAGCGCCCAGCCCCACTGCGGCACGGCCGGGATCCAGCCCTCCAGGATCTGCGCGCCCGCGGTCGCCTCCACCGCCAGCACCACGACCCAGAAGAACCAGTACAGCCAGCCGATCGAGAACCCGGCCCAGCGCCCCAGCGCCCGGTCGGCGTAGGCGGAGAAGGAGCCGGAGGTCGGCTGGGCCGCGGCCATCTCGCCCAGCATCCGCATCACCAGTACGACCATGGCGCCGACCAGGGCGTAGGAGAGCAGGATGGCCGGCCCGGCGGCGGCGATACCGGCGCTGGAACCGACGAACAGCCCGGCACCGATCACCCCGCCGATCGCGATCATCGACAGATGGCGGTTCTTGAGACCGGCCTGGAGCCCGTCCGGGGAGTGCGGATCCCCGGCCCCGGCGGGGTGTCCGCCGCTCGGGGCGGGAGGAAGCACGGAGGTCATGCAGGAGTCCTTACGTTCGAGTCCGCCCGCAGGCGGTTCCCGGCATTGAAGCGCCCGCTCCCCAAAAATCGGAAGGGTATATTCCGTTTCTTTACCCAGGGGGCGGTTGCGCACGAAGAGGTAGCTGCGCCGCGCGATCCTGACCCGCTCTTCGATACCCAACCGGGCGCCGCGCACACCGCACGTGTCAGACTTCGCCCCATGCGCGTTTACCTCGGCTCCGACCACGCCGGCTTCGAACTGAAGAACCACCTGGTGACCTGGCTCACAGAGCAGGGTCACGAGCCCGTCGACTGCGGCCCGCACGTCTACGACGCCCAGGACGACTACCCGCCCTTCTGCCTGCGCGCGGCGGAGCGCACGGCCGCGGACCCGGAGAGCCTGGGCATCGTGATCGGCGGCTCCGGCAACGGCGAGCAGATCGCGGCGAACAAGGTCAAGGGCGTCCGGGCGATCCTGGCCTGGAGCCAGGAGACGGCGGCGCTGGGCCGCGAGCACAACAACGCGAACGTCATCTCGGTCGGCGGCCGTATGCACGCCCTCGACGAGCTGGTCTCCTTCGTGGAGGTCTTCCTCAAGACCCCGTACTCGGGTGAGGAGCGCCACACGCGCAGGATCGACATGCTCACGGCGTACGAGCAGACGGGCAACCTCCCGCCCCTGCCCGCCGGCACCACGGAATAGCCCGCAGGCGTCGGCACCGGCCCCCTCCCGGGGGCCGGGTCGCCACGTCCGCCTCCGGGGTTCCCGGTACGTCCGGGGTGCCCGCACGCCGAGGTGCATGGCCAGGGTGCCCGTGACGTCCCGGCCGGGCTCGTCCGCCGGCGAGTGAGCCGAAGGGGGCGCGGCCGCTGTCGAAAGGGAGGCTGTGTTCGATATGCGGCTCCGCCGCGTGGGCGGAGGCTCCGAGGAACGAGGAGCCGAGCACGGTCGACCGTCGACAGTGCCCGCGGCCGGAGGCCGCTGATGGGCACAGCGAGCGCCCCGGAGGCGAACCGAGCCCCAATTAGAGAGGAAGGCAAGCCAGCGTGCCCGAAGGGCATACCATCCACCGCCTGGCCGAGGACCACTTCATCCGCTTCGGCGACCGCCCCGCCCGGGTCAGCAGCCCGCAGGGCAAGTTCGCCGACAGCGCCGCGCTGCTCGACGGCCGGGTCCTCGCCGGCGTCGATGCCCACGGCAAGCACCTCTTCCTCGGCTTCGGTGCCGACGACTGGGTCCATGTCCACCTCGGCCTCTTCGGCAAGCTCGGTTTCGGTACGGCCCCGGCCCCGCCGCCCACCGACACCGTCCGCCTCCGGCTGCTCAACGACGAGCACTACGCCGACCTGCGCGGCCCCACCACCTGCGCCCTGGTCGGCGAGTCCGAGAAGCAGGCGATACACGACCGGCTCGGCCCGGACCCCCTGCGCCCCGAGGAGGACGGGGAGAAGGCGTGGGCGCGGATCTCCCGGTCCCGTACGACAGTCGCCGCGCTGCTGATGGACCAGAAGGTCATCGCGGGTGTCGGCAACGTCTACCGCGCCGAGGTCCTCTTCCGGCACGGCATCGACCCGTACCGGGCCGGCAGGGACCTGACCCGCGCCGAATGGGAGCGCATCTGGGCGGACCTGGTCGCCCTGATGCGCGAGGGCGTGCGGAACAACCGGATCGACACCGTCCGGCCCGAGCACACGCCGGAGGCCATGGGCCGCCCGCCGCGCGTGGACGACCACGGCGGCGAGGTCTACGTCTACCGGCGGGCACGGATGCCGTGTCACCTGTGCGGCACGGAGATCCGTACGGCGCCCCTCGCCGCCCGCAACCTCTTCTGGTGCCCCGCCTGCCAGCGACGCTGAGAGGCCATGGCCCGGTGCCTGTCACCGGCCCCGGAACCGAACCGGGACCCGGCCCCATCAGAACCCGTGCGGCAGCCACGGCGCGACATCCGACCCGAACGCCGTCGACGCCTCCGCCAGCGCGCCCGGCCGCAGCTCCCGCACCCGGCCCGCGCCCGCGAGCGCGGTCAGCGACACCCCGCCCAGGTAGGCGGTGCCCAACTCGTTGACCGAGAGCCGCAGATCGGGCTGGTCGGCCGTGCGCTCGCAGGACGCGCCCTTGAGGTCGCCGCACAGCCGCCACCGGCCCTCGTTCCAGGGGCAGAAGGAGTCCTCGACCTCCAGCACCACGTCCACCGGCGTCCGGTACGTACGGGCCTGGAGCGCGGCCCCGAGCTCCACCAGCCGGACGTACAGCGAGTCCCGCAGCCGCGGCTCGCACCGGCGGATGTCGGACACCAGGTGCTGGACCGGCGCGTCGACCGGCAGGTTGCGCACCACGACCGCCGACGTCAGGTCGATCCCGGCCAGGTGACGCCAGAGCGCCGCGTACGCCCGCGGGTCGAGGCCGTAGAGGTCCGACACGTGGACCGTGCCCTTGGGGCCCGCCTCCTCCCATTCCGGCTTGACGCGGTAGCGCGTGAACCCCACCACCTCGCCCCGCCGCTCGGCCAGGACGCACTGGAGGGGTGACATCCCGTCCTTCTCCTGCTTCCCGTCGACCACGGGGAGCCGCTCCCAGCCGGGCTGCCGGGCGAGCATTCCGGGCCGGCCGGCGACGTGCGCGGCGTACACGGCCTCGCACGCCTGGAGTACGGCCGGTTCGTGCGGCGTCGCCAGGCGCAGGCTCACCTCGTCGGTGCCGTCGGCGTCGCCGTCGCCACCCCTCCCGTCCGGCACGGAGAGCCGCACCCGGGAGGTGTCGATCCGCAGCAACAGCTGCTGGGTCGCCGCGCCGTAGCCGTACCGCCCGTAGATCGCCGGTTCGGAGGCCGTCAACAGAGCGAGCGGTTCATCCCACGAACGAATGTCGTCCAGTTGGCGTCGCATCATCGACGTGAGCAGTCCCCGCCTGCGGTGGGTCGCCGCCACGCTCACCATCGTGACCCCCGCCGCGGGCACCGACGCGCCGCCCGGTACGGTGAGCCGGAAGCTGAACGCCCCCGCCGTGCCGACGCATTGGTCGCTGTCCCAGACGCCGATCGAGCGCTCGTGTTCCGTCAGCGCCTCGTACAGTGAGCGTTCCTCCGGCGGCTCGGTGACTCCGCCGAACGCGAGTTCCAACGATGCGTACCAGCGGTCCCAGTCGGCACGGCCGAGAATGCGCGTTTCAGTGGTCATATGCCATCAGTATCAAGCGTCCGTTGACGAAGCGACCCGATTTCGAACGCAATGTCACAGGGGTCCCTCTGCACGGCACCCCTCGGGCTCGGTAAAGTCCAAGGGCAATGGCTGGTGTCGCGGGAGCGGATTCGTACTCGGCCCGGATGCGCATGACGCTGCACCGGGTCCGCAACAGCGTGCGCAAATCGGGCGTCGACTACTTCCGTGGCGACGGCTCCGACTGGATCGCGCTCGCCGGACTGCTGCTCACGGTCCCGGCCATCGCGCTGGCGACGATCGCGCTGCCGATGTGGTGCGCGCCCTCCGCGCTCGTCCTGCCCATCGTGGCGGGCGGGCTGCTGCTGCGGCCCGCCAGCCTGCTCAGCCTGTACGCGGCGGCGGCCGCCGCGCTGATCGTCGAGTCCATGGTCCTGGGCCCGTACCCGGACGGGCCGGGCCGCGTCACGCCCGGCACGGTGCTGGTGGTGGCCGCCTGCGGGCTGTTCGGGCTGCTGATCGCCCAGTTCAGGGCGAGGGTCGGAGTGCCCTGGCGGCGTGGCGGCACGATGCTCTTCGACCTGCGTGAACGCATTCGGGTGCAGAGCGCGCTGCCCCGGCTGCCGCAGGGCTGGCACCAGGAGATGGCCCTGCGCCCGGCCGGCGGTCAGTCCTTCTCCGGCGACTTCGTCGTGGCGGCCCGGACGAACGGCGGCCGGAACCTGGAGGTCGTCCTGACCGACGTCTCCGGCAAGGGCATGGACGCGGGCTCCCGCGCCCTGCTGCTGTCCGGTGCCTTCGGCGGCCTCCTGGGCTCGCTTCCCCCGCACAACTTCCTGCCCGCGGCCAACGGCTATCTGCTCCGCCAGGACTGGGACGAGGGCTTCGCCACCTCCATCCACCTGGTGCTCGACCTGGAGTCCGGCGACTACGAGTTGCTCTCGGCGGGCCATCTGCCCGCCCTCCAACTGCACGCGGGCAGCGGGCGCTGGGAGGAGAAGTCCGGCGAGGGGCCGCTGCTCGGCGTGTACGACGGCGCGCAGTTCGACCCGGTCAAGGGTTCGCTGTGCCCGGGGGACGTGCTGATGCTCTTCACGGACGGCCTGGTCGAGGCGCCCGGACGGGATCTGGGCGAGGGCATCGACCGGCTCACCGGCGAGGCGGACCGCTATGTCGCCCCGGGGTTCGAGGGCGCGGCCTGGCATCTGATCGAGGCGGTGGCGAAGGACGTGAACGACGACCGCGCCCTCCTGCTGATCTGCCGCGAACCCTGACCGGCCGCCAGCGCTGACCGGCGGCGAACCCTGACCGGCGGCCCCGTACCGCCCGCCCTCCGCACCCCGACAGCCGCGGCGCGCCCGGTCGTCGGCCTGACGAGCGGGGCGCCGCGGCTGTTCGCGTGCCGTGCGGTGGAGCGGCACGCGCGTCGTGCGCGTCGTACGGAGGTAAGGCGGCCGCGGTCATGCGGTGGAGGCGGCCTCTCGCGTCGGCTCACCGCCCGTGGGCCCGTCGCCTCCGTCCTTGCCGCCCGGCAGGATCCGGGCGAGCCAGTGCGACCGGCCGGCGGCCAGCGGGCCGAGGACGGCCAGGACCAGGACATAGCCGGCGATGAACGGCGCGAGCCGTGGGTCGAGGCCCGCGCCCGCCGCCATCGTGGCGAGGATGAGCGCGAACTCGCCCCGGGCCAGCAGCGTGGTCGAGACGTTGGCCGCGGGCAGTGCCCCGAAGCCGAAGATCTTGGCGGCCGACAGCCCCGCCGCGACGTTCATCACCAGGGTGATGACGGCGGCCACGAGCACGGGCCAGAGCACGCTCGGCAGGTCGCCCGGGTTGATCGAAAGACCGAAGGCGAAGAAGAAGATCGCGCCGAACGCGTCCCGCAGCGGATGCACGAGCTTGCGGATCCGGTCGCCCGAGGTCGTGCCGCCCAGCATCAGACCGACCATGAAAGCGCCGATGGCATCCGCCACTCCGAACCACTCGGAGACACCCGCGACGAAGACGGCGATGCCGAGGAAGGAGATGACGAGCAGCTCGTCGTCCTTGGTGGCGATGAAACGGCCCACGATCCGGGTTCCGTACCGCGCGGCGAGCGCGAGCAGCAGCAGGAAGCCGAACGCCTTGCCGCCGTCCGTCAGCGCGGCGGAGAGACTGTCCGCGCCCGACAGGATCGGTTGCAGCGCGGCCAGGTAGAGGGCCAGGAAGATGTCCTCGACCACGATGATGCCGAGGATCGGTTTCGTCTCCGGGTTGCCGATGCGGCCGAGGTCGACCAGGACCTTCGTCACGATCGCGGACGACGAGATGCCGAGCACTCCGGCGAGCACCAGCGCCTCGGACGTGCCCCAGCCCATCGCGAAGCCGAAGGCCAGCCCGGCGCCGACGTTGAGCGCGAGATACGCCCCGCCGGCGAGGGCCATCTTCCGGCCGCCCTCCTTGAGGTCGTCCAGGTGGAACTCGAGCCCCAGGTAGAAGAGCAGCAGCACGAGGCCGAGCGCCGACAGCATCTCCAGGTCGTGCGGGTCGGAGACCAGCACGAGGCCGGGGGTGTGGGGGCCGAGGAGGATCCCGGCCAGCATGAACAGGGGAATCGTGGGCAGCTCGATCCTGTTACCGAGCCGGGCGAGTACGGCGGCGGCCAGGAAGGCGCCGCCCATGGCTATGAGGGTCTCTGCGTGTCCGATGGGATCGTTCCTCCATCATCTTGTAAAAGAAAGCGTCAAGGAATCGTCAGTAATTAGTTTACCAAACGATATGCGGAGCGGTCCGGCCCGCGCGCGAGGAGCCCCGCGGGCGGCGTCATGGGCGGCCCCGGCGACCACGCGGCGGAGGCACGGCAAAGGGGCGCCCCGCCGGGTTCGGCGGGGCGCCCTGGAGGCCGGTTTCCGGATGGTCCGGTCGAGGTCCGGTTGCGGTTCAGCCGCGGGTCAGTCGCGGGCGGGAGCGGTCTTGTCGTGCCGGAACGCCCAGTTCATGTCCGGTTCCGTCACGCAGCGCAGCAGCCGTCGCACGGGAGGCGTGCACAGCGCGGTGACCGCGACGCCGGCCACGAGGGTCAGCGCGATCTCACCGAGCGGATCCGAGAGCCACGGGTAGGTCTCGAAGACGCCGGCGTACGTCGCGCCCTTGAGCAGGAAGCCGTGCAGCAGGTAGCCGCAGATCGTGCCCGCGCCCAGCACGGTGAACCAGGTCCGCCGCCGTGGCACCAGGGCCAGGAACGCGGCGGTGAGCAGCATCGAGCAGCCGAAGAGCGCGAACTGCATCACCGGCCCGACCCACCACGCGCTGTCCAGTTCCTGCGCGCTGTAGCTGTGGTAGAACCACCCGTTGCGCATCTCGGCCGCCGCCCAGTACGAGAACGCCAGCGCGCCCGCGAGCAGCGGCACCGCCAGCAGCCGCGCCTCCCGCCGCCGGACCATCTGGAAGTGCTCGGGCTTCAGGCACAGCCCCACCACGAAGTACGGCGCGAACTGGAGGGTGCGCTGGAGGTCGAGGTCGTCGCCGATGCTCGGGCTCACCGAGGCCAGGCAGGCCACGACGAGCGCGACCGCGAGCGGGTGGCGCAGGGAGCGCCACAGCGGCGTGGTCAGCCGCCAGATGAACAGCGCGGCCAGGAACCAGGTGAGATAGAAGGGGTCGAGCAGGCTGATCGGATGGCCGGGGGTGTCGTCCGCGTACCGCTTGAAGAGCGAGTAGGCCGTCTCGAAGACGACGTACGGCACGGCGACGCCGGTCACCAGGCGCTTGATCTGGCGCGGGCTCGCGGTGAAGTTCCGGGAGAAGTAGCCGGAGACGACGATGAAGGCCGGCATGTGGAAGGCGTACACGAACATGTACAGCGCCTTGGTGGCCCGGCTGCCGTCCATGACCGGTTCCCAGGCGTGCGCCATGGCCACGAGGACGATCGCCAGGAACTTGGCGTTGTCGAAGAACGGGTCCCGCCTCGTGTCCGGCTTGCCGGACACCGGGGGTCGGTCGGCGGTGTCCGCACCCGTCGGCCGGCCGGCCGGTGTCGGCGTGTCGGCCACCGCGCCGGCGGTGGTGGCGGCTGTGGACTCCGGGGCTTCGGCGGTGGCGAGCGGAGACGTCTCGTATCCATGGGGCGCCTGGAACATTTGAGGCACCCTAGCGGCGCCTCGCCGAATTCGAAAATTTCCCGGTCGGCCGGGGTTTACCAAAAATCCATCCGCCGACACCGGACGATATGCCCCAATTAATCATGGTTATATGGGGCATATCGCCAGGGTGGGCGTGAATATGTGATCGCCGGTCGACCGTGCTGTGAATGCCCTGCGGAATATCCTGTGAACAAGATGTGCGTCATTCGGAAGGTGTGGTTCGAATTCGCTTCCGTATTCGTTCCCGGGATATGTCGTACGGTGTGGCGCGGCAGCGCCGCGCACGACACGCGGGCGTGGTGATGGCGCGAACCCGGCGGCGATAGTTCGTCACCGCCCCACACCTGCGCGGACGTTGGTGGCACGATGGTCCGAGCGGGGGGCGTCCGGAGTCGTGCCTTCCTGCCGCAGGCGAGAGCGGACCGACCGAGGGTGTGATCAGTTGTGGCCATTTCACTGTCTGTGGTGGTTCTGTTGGCGGTCATCATGGTGGTGCTGATCCGTGGGGGCTCGCTCAAGGCCGGTCCCGCGATCGTCGCGATCCTCTTCGGCTTCTTCCTCGCGTCCACCAACATCGCCCCGTCGGTGCAACGGTTCCTCAACTCGCTGGCGGAAACGATCAACCAGATCAGCTTCTGATGTCGTAGGCCGTACGAGCCGGTCGGCCGATGGGACGACTCGGGCCCGGTCCGTGGCGTAGACGTACGCGCACGGGCCGGGCCCGGATCCGCTGGAGCGGGCGACGGGAATCGAACCCGCGTAGCTAGTTTGGAAGATCTCGTACGTGGGTGCGGTCTGACCTGTGGATTCTCTGACCTGGGCCTGAGCTTCCTGGACTCCGCCAATCCCCGTGGTTCCCCGTCGCTTCCCTCTGTGTCGGGCACGCAGCGGGCACGTCTGCCCTCACCTTCGCCACTACCTCAACCCACCACTCTCCCGTGCTGCCATCCCGTCTGCCGTCGTCCCACACACCGTGGAGCGGGCGTGGTTCCTGGCGTCCAGGTGGAGCGCGCTACTGTACGAACGACCTGGACGCCAGGGGCCGCGTCTGCTCGGCTCTGCCTGGGACGATGGCAGACGGGATGGCAGCCTCCACCTCAGCCACACTCAACCCGCACTCTCCGGCCGGTCCCCTTCCCATCCCAGAGTCTGAGGCCCCCGCCGGAGGCATGTTCTGGCCCGCACTCGCCCCCTTCTCTCCCTCACTTTCCCCCCTTGCCTTCGCTCCGCCTTGCGGGTTCTGGGGCTGGTGGTCGGCGGTTGGACGTGGGTTTCGTGGTGCGTCCGGGTCTGCTGGTGTCCGGGTTCGGGGTGCCTGGGTGGTGGGTTGTCGTGGGTGGGGGCGTCGTCGGCGGGCCGGTGATCAGTTCTCGGTCCGGCGGTGTGGAGGGCGGGGCAAAGCGTGAAACGGGTCACCCTGCGGCGACTACTGGTGGCGCGGGGCCGGGGGCCGGGCGGAGCGGGCCGGAGGCAGGAGCGGCGCCCGAGTCCCCGTGCCCGCGCTGGCCCGCGTGGCGGGCCGGTGGGGTGTGTACCCGTAGCGGCGGCGGATGCCGAGTGCCCAACCGCGCCGGATGCCCGAAAGGGCAAGAGACACCGAGCCCGCCGAAGACGCCACCGGCCGTGGACATCCAAGCCGCCCGGTGGCGTCCTCGCGCCCACGGACTCCCTGCTCGCCCGTTCCCGTCTGTGCGTTGTCCTGGGCCTGGGCCTCCTGGTCGTGCTGCCACCATGTTCGGGCAGGTTCCGGAAGTAGCGGCCCTCTCACGCGGGAGTACCCGCCGGGCTCCCCTCCCCCTCCCCGCCCGAAGGGTGGGGCTTGATGAGGTAGAGAAACCTGTAACAAGCCCTCACTCAGTCCCACGGTCGACTTGCCACAATCCGGGCGCATGAACGTCTTCCCAGACTTCAATCGGGCCGTCGGCAGTGCGGAAGGTGGTATGCAGCACTAGGACCGGCACGGCGGCGGTGGCTGGAATGTCGATCTCCAGAGCGGCAAGTTCGTCTGAACTGGCCAGACGCGCGCTACGACGCTCCGGCGACCTGGTGATCTCGATCCCGGTGCGCTCGGTGTAGGTCTTCTGCCAGAAGGGTGTGAGCTGTCCCTGTTCGAGGAGTTCAGGGACGACGGCCAGGGCTCGCATGTGGATACAGGAGAGAGCCACCACAGTCGGCTTGCCATCCTGGCGAAACACTCGACGGCGGATCACGATCTCGTCGTGCGGCTCGATCTCAAGCTGTTCGATGACGTCACCATCTGTGCAGCTCCGAATCATGGCGACGTGATCCGTGCTCGTCTCCCCGGGCGAGTAGATGCGGCCGTGCTTCTCCAGTCGAGCTAGCCGGGCGGAGCCCGTCACAGGTGTCGGGGACACGAAGACTCCCGAGCCCTTCCGACTCTCGGTCAAGCCCTCATTCTGCAGAACGCTCAACGCTTGGCGGACGGTCATGCGGGCCACTCCGTACCTGGCCATCAGGTCGCTCTCACTGGGGAGTCGGCCATCGTCGGCGTATTCCCCTGCGCGGATCGCATCCCTTAGGTCGTCGGCGATTCGCTCGTACTTCGCTTTGCGGGCGGCGTTGCTCTGCTTGCCCATGGGCGCTCGTCCTCTCTGTTATCTAGACAGCCTACGGGTCGTTTGCCCTGTTGGGTACCGACGAAGCTGACGAGACTCTAGATAGGGACTTGACTCCTCTAGATAGGAAGGGTTTTACTTGGACCTACCTAGAGGGGCCACTTGGGTGGCTGCTCCCGATCACAGAGGAGTTTTCATGCCGTCCTTCAAGATCGATGTTTCGACCGCTGTCGTGTTCGTGGCGACCGCGCCGACGCCGAAGCTGGTGAACAAGCAGACCGGTGAGATCGCGGTGGACCGGGAGACCGGTGCTCAGCTCGCGACGGTGGGCCTGCTGATCTCGGACGAGGGGGAGGGAAACCTCTACCAGGTCACCGTTCCGAGCACGGGCATCCCGGAGGGTCTGACCCCGGGTGTCCGGGTGTCGGTCGTCGGCCTCAAGGCCCGGGACTGGGAGAACACGTTTAACGGCCAGACGCGGCACGGGATCTCCTTCCGCGCCACCGCGATCGCGACGGGTGCCTGACGATGACGGACCTGTCCCCGCTGCTGGAGATCGGTGTACCGCTGGCCGGTGCGGGTGGTCTCGGGTACGCGAAGGTGCGGGCGCCGCGTGTGTTCTGGTCGCTGGTGGGTCTGCCGGTGACGTGGGGGCGGTTCACGGTGACGTACCGGTCCACGATGGATGTGTGCGGGCTGACGGTTCAGCCGTCGCGTCTGCGGGCGTTCATGGTGCGCACGGTGGGGCGTCGGCCGGATGTGCTGCCGGTTCCGCCGAAGGTGCGCCGGGTGCGGGGCCGCTCGACCGGGCTCGTGGTCACGCTGCGGCTTCCGGCCGGTCTGGAGCCTGCCGATATCGCGGCGGCCTCGGGGCGGCTGCGGCACGCCTGGGGTGTGCACTCGGTGAACGTGGTCGAGACCCGACCGGGTTTCGTTGAGCTGCGGATGACCGGCTACGACGTCCTGGCCCGGGTGCGGATGCCGCGCCTGCGCCCGTCGGGTCGGCTGGTGGTCCCGGTGGCGCTGCGGGAGGACGGTTCCGCGTTCGTGCGGGACTACCGCAAGGTTCCCCACGCGCTGACGCTGGGTGCGAATCAGTCGGGAAAGTCCATGTATCAGCGCAACCTGATCGCCGGACTGGCGAAACTGCCGGTGGGTCTGATCGGGATCGACTGTAAGCGCGGTGTGGAGCAGGGCCGTTTCGCGCCCCGGCTGTCCGCTCTGGCGACGACTCCGGATGAGGCGTCCAGTCTGCTGGATGTGCTGGTGGCGGAGATGGAAGAGCGGTTCGGGCTGCTGAGTGCGTATCAGGTCTCGGACCTGTGGGATCTGCCTGAGCGGGTGCGGCCGGTGCCGCTGGTGGTCCTCGTGGATGAGGTGGCCGAGCTGTTCCTGACCGCCGCGAAGAAGGACGAGGAACGCCGGGACCGGATGGTCATGCAGATGATCCGCCTGGCGCAGATGTCCCGCGCGGTCGGCATCTACCTGGAGGTGTGCGGCCAGCGCTTCGGCTCGGAACTGGGCAGGGGCGCGACGATGCTCCGGGCTCAGCTCACCGGCCGTGTCGTGCACCGGGTCAACGACAAGCAGACCGCCGAAATGGGTCTGGGCGACATCGCCCCGGACGCCGTATCGGCCGTGACGCTCCTCGCGCCGGACCGCCCGGGTGTGGCGGTGGCCGGTGACTCCTCCGGCGGCTGGTCCCGGATCCGCACCCCTGAGATGACCCCGGATGAGGCTGTAGCGATCTGCCGGGAGTACGCACACCTCACCCCCGCGCTGCCGGGCCTGGCCCCGTTCCGGCCCGCCGTCCCGGCCGACCCGGCTTCGCACGGCCCGTCGCTGGTCAAGCCGGTCCCCGCCACCGACTGACCACCGCCCCGCTTCCGGTCGGCGCGACCGCATCGCGCCAGGTCCCTACCCCGCCCATGCCCAAAACGCGAAAGGAACGCGTGATCGCCATGGCCCGGAAGACCACTGCCCGACGCACCACGACCAAGACCACCCCCGCCGCCGAACCGGCCAAGTGCCAGCCCTGTGGCGGGACCGGCCAGACCTCCGTCACGGTCCGGGTCGGCCGTAAGCGTCGGCCGGTCGGCCAGCAGGACGGCCTGTGTCTCGACTGCTTCGGCACCGGCATCGCCGCCTCGTCCTGATCTCGCCCCGGGACGCCGGGCGGCCCGACACACCGCCCGGCCCCGGCAACCGCCTCGAAAGGAGGTGACCCCTCATGTTCCGCACCATGTTCCGCGCCGTGCGCCATCCGGACCCCGTCCTGATTCAGGCCGTGATCGCCGGTGCCCTGTCCTTCGCTCACCTGCATGACCTGGCTGCTGCCGCTGGGCAAGACGGCTGGAAGGCGTGGGCCTACCCGGTCAGCGTGGATCTGCTGCTCGTCGCTGCCTGGCGCCGGATGCGCACCCTGCGGGCCGATGGCCGTCCGGCTGGTGCCGCCTGGATCTGGTTCGTGATCGCCCTGGCCGCGTCGCTCGGCGCGAACATCGCCACCGCCGGACTCCTCGACCTGAACGACGTACCGGCCTGGCTGCGCATCCTCGTCGCCGGATGGCCCGCTCTGGCCTTCTTCGGCGGCACCCTCCTCGCCCATGCCCCCGCCACCGAACCCACCCCGGCCCCGACCACGCCGGAAACCCGCCCGGTCCCGGAACCGCTGCCCGAACCGGAGCCCGAGACGACGGAACTCAGCGTCGAACGCGCGCCTGAGCCTCCCGCCGACCCGGCCCCGGAACTCCCGCCGGCCGCACCCGCCGACCCCGTACCGGCACCCGATCCCGATCCCGCTCTGGCTCCTGCTGCGGCTCCTGCGGTGCCTCCGGCTCTGCTCGACCACGCCCGGAAGGTCGCCGACACCCACCGCGCCACCACCGGCAACCCCATCGACCCCGACACCCTGCGTGCCCGCCTCGGCGTCCCGCCGTCGCTCGCTACGGCGATCGTCACCCAACTCGCCTGATCAGGAAGGACATCCGCCATGGCTTTACTCAACTTCAACCGCCCCGCCGACTACCTCGACGCGGCCCGGGAGATGGCCGAGACCGGCCGCCCGACGCTGGCCCGTCTGCTCGCCGAGGAAGCCGCCGACCGCACCACCGACCCGACGGAAGCCGCCCGCATCCGTGACGAGTTCACCGGCGCCAGCCTCCGGCAGGAGAGCTGATCATGCCGCGTCCGAACCGCTTCCGCGACGTGGTCCGTATCGGGCCCGTCCAGGTAGGCACCCACAACGACCGACGGGGCCGGGTCAAGCACACCGCCGCCTGCACCGCCCCCGGCTGCGGCTTCTCCGCCGACTACCTCGACCGTTCCGCCGCCGAACTCGCCGCCAACACCCACCGCTGCAACCCCTGACGGGAGATCACAGCCATGCTCACTCCGAAATACCCCACGCCCGACACTGCCCCGGCCCCCGCCCCCGTCATCCAGTCGCCCCCGGCCCCGGCGCCGATGCCGGTCCCGTACGAGCCGACCACCACCGCCCCGGTCACGCAGACCCCGGTGCCCATGCCTGTCGCCCCGACGGGCCCGGCGCGGCCGACGGTTCAGCTCACCTCGGGCGCCGTGCTCGGTGTCGTCGCCGGTGGTACCGCCGTGGTCCTGATCGTGGGCACGGTCCTGGTCTCCATGCTGCTGGCCACCGCCATCACCGCCGTATCCGTCGCGGTGTGCGCCGTCGTCCTGCGCTCGCTCCTCAACCAGCAAGGGAAGCACTGACATGGGCCTCTTCAGCCGGAAGAACAACGACGCTCCCGCCCGGGATGAGCGGATGGTCGAGATGGGCCGCGAATACGCGATCGCCCGCCGTCACCGGGACCGCCGGACCATGAACCGGATCATGCGCGAGATCGGCACCGACAAGGACGTGACCGACCTCGGAGACTTCCGCGCCGGACAGGAGTCCTACGACTCCATCCCGCCCATCCCCCGCCGCCGCAACCGCCGCCGCTGAACGGCCCCCGGGGCGGCCTCAACCGCCAAGTTTCCGCCGCCCCGGGCGCCTGCACCCATTCCAGATCCAACGGACCCGAAAGGGAGATTCCATGATGCCCCAGCGCGCCCGTAGCCTGCGCGTCTGCGCCGACTGCGACGGATTTTCGACCGTCGCCATCACCACCGGCCACCGCACCCCCAACGGCCAGCGCAAGACCGTCACCGCCACCTGCCGTGGCTGCAACGGCACCGGCCACGCCCCCGCCACCGCCCTCGCCCGGGCCGGGCGGTAACCGCCATGGCGCTCCTCGACTGGCGCTCGCCCGAGCACTTCGACCACTCCGGCGACCAGCCGTGCGGCTGCTGCGGCAAGCCCACCCCGCTCCGCTCCGACCGGGGCAAGCCCGTCCACAAGGTGTGCGCGGAAGCCTGGCTCGACGCTCACCCGCCAAAGGAGAACCCGAGTGAGTGACACCGCCCTCACGGCGGGCCTGGACCCGATCACCCTCAGCGATGTGCTGCGGGTGGCCGGGTCCACCGGCTTCGACCGCTGGCAAGACCAGATCCGCCGCACCGGAGGCTGCTCCGACCCCATCCACCTGACCGGCTCGACCAAGACCCTCGATCCCGCTACCGGCACGGTCTTCCATGCCTACACCACCGACACCGAGCCCGGTGGACGGCTCCGCGTCGCGTGCGGCAACCGCCGTGCCTCCCGCTGCCCGTCCTGCGCCTGGACGTACGCGGGCGACACCTACCACCTCATCCGCGCCGGACTCACCGGCGACCCCGCCAAAGGCACCCCCCACACCATCCGCGATCACCCCCGGGTCTTCGCCACCTTCACCGCCCCCTCCTTCGGCCCGGTCCACAACCGGCCCGGCAACCGGCCCTGCCGCTGCGGCATCCGCCACCCCGAGGACGCGCCCGAACTTGGCACGGCCCTCGACCCGGACACCTACGACTACGCGGGCTCGGTCCTGTGGAACAACCACGCCGGACACCTGTGGCGCTACGTGACCATCTACCTCCCGCGTGAGCTCGCTGCCCGAGTCGGCATCACCCAGCGTGAACTACGCGAGTCGCTGCGCGTCTCCTACGGCAAGGTCGCCGAGTACCAGAAACGCGGAACGATCCACTTCCATGCCGTGATCCGCTTCGACGGTCCGGACGGTCCGGACTCGCCACCGCCGGTCTGGGCGACACACGAACTCCTCGCCGATGCGCTGCGAGCTGCCACCGCACGCGCCGAAATCACCCTGCCCGCTGCCGGTGAGCACCCGTCACGGGTCCTGCGCTGGGGCACACAGCTCGATATCCAGCCCATCGGCGCCTTCGGTGACGGCGAAGACCTCACCGAACAGGCCGTGGCCTCCTACGTCGCCAAGTACGCCACCAAGGCAGCGGAGACGACGGGGACGGTTGACCGGCGCATCGGAGAGATGGCCGAACTCGACAAGCTCCCCGACCTGCCCGACCACACCCGCCGCCTCATCCGCGCCTGCAAAGACCTGGACGACGCCTACCCCGACCGGCGGCTGTGGGCCTGGGCCCACATGCTCGGCTTCCGTGGCCACTTCTCCACCAAGTCCCGCCGCTACTCCACCACCCTCGGAGCCCTGCGCCAGGTCCGCGCCGACTACCGCGCCGCACAGCAACGCGCCGCCCTCGGCCTGCCCGACCCCGACGACCACCCCGGCGCCACCACCCTCACCATCGCGCACTGGGCCTACGCCGGACACGGCCACACCCCCGGCGAATCCTGGCTCGCCGCCAACATCCACCGAGAGATCAAGACCAAGCGTGACGTGGCCCGCGAAGTGCTGGCCGACCTGGAAGACGAAGAGGGGGAGTGGTGACCGTGGCTGAGCGACTGCTAACGGTGCAACAGGTCGCCGAACGGCTCGGTACGGGTGTCCGGTTCGCCCGGCGACTGATCGAAGAGCGGCGGATCGAGTACGTCAAGGTCGGCCGCCACGTGCGTATTCCTGAGCGGGTCATCGACGCCTACGTCATGGCGAACACGGTCCGGCCGACGACTCGGCATCTGCGGGGCGTGGCCTGATGGCAGGAAAGAAGCGGTCGTTCGGCCGTGTGCGCAAGCTGCCATCGGGCCGGTATCAGGCGCGCTACCTCGGGCCTGATGGAATCGACCGACCGGCCCCGCACACCTTCGATACGAAGCGTGACGCTGATGACTGGCTGGCTGAACGGCAGGTGGAACTGCGGGCCGGTGACTGGTCCGATCCAGACGCGGGCAAGATCGCGTTTGGCGTCTACGCTGCCACGTGGATCACTGAGCGGGGCATCGGGGCCTCAACCGCCGACCTGTACCGCTCGCTGCTGCGCAACCATCTTGCGCCGACCTTCGGCACCGTGGCGGTGGCAGATATCAATCCGGCCATGGTCCGGGCCTGGCGTGTCGCCCGGCTGGAGGCCGGAACTGGTCCGTCAACCGTCGCGAAGGCGTACGCGCTCCTGCGCGCCGTGCTCATGACTGCGGTAGAGGATCGGCTGATCCGCCGCAATCCGTGCCGGATCAAGGGGGCGGCTTCCGCTGCGACACCTGAACGGCCTACAGCGACCGTTCAGGAGGTCTACGCGGTTGCCGGGGCTATGCAGCCTCGGTATCGCGCTCTCGTCCTTCTGGCGGCCTTCTCAGGGCTCCGCTGGGGTGAACTGGTAGGGCTCCGTCGCCGGGATCTCGATCTGGGGGCGGGCACGCTGCGAGTCCGTCGGAATGTCGCCGAACTGCACAACGGCACTCGGCTGATCAAGGAGCCGAAGAGCGCCGCAGGGAAGCGCACGGTTGCCATTCCGGGGGTGATCTCCGGGGACCTGGCCACGCATCTTGCGATCTACGCTGAACGGGGTGCTGACGGCCGGGTCTTCGTCGGCGCCAAGGGTGCGACTCCTCGGCGGAACCACTTCAACCGGCTCTGGCGCAAGGCATGCGGGGAAGCAGGGATCAAGGGCCTGCACTTTCATGATCTCCGGCACACAGGGAATACCTTGGCGGCGGCGACCGGCGCCAGTACGCGTGAACTGATGACCAGGATGGGGCACAGCACGGCTCGTGCGGCGTTGATCTATCAGCACGCTACTGCGGAACGTGAGCGGCTGATCGGCAACGCGGTGAGCGCCGCTGTTGAGCAAGCCCGGAAACAAGATCCCGGACCGAACGGGCACGGGGCGGGCACGTAGGGCTGAATAAAGATCGGTAACGATTCAGGGCCGGGCCGGAGGATGAACCTCTGACCTGGCCCTGAGCCATGTGGAGCGGGCGACGGGAATCGAACCCGCGTAGCTAGTTTGGAAGACTAGGGCTCTACCATTGAGCTACGCCCGCACGGAGCGTGCCGCAGGCGCTACGGCCCCGGCACGGCTCACATCGTAGCGGGTCCCGGCCGTGCGCCGCACACCCGTCCGGCGCCGCCCCCGGCGCCCCGCGTCGGGCCGTCGGTCGAGCCCCTCGGTCGGGCTCCCGGTCGGGCCCTCTGCCGAGCCCTCGCGGAGGCATCCGCGTGTGAGTGCCGTGTGAGGACCGTTCGAAGAGGGGCCGACGCCATGCTCGCGGGCATGTACCCTACGTGTCGCACCGACGGGGTGTGGCGCAGCTTGGTAGCGCGTCCGCTTTGGGAGCGGAAGGTCGTCGGTTCGAATCCGGCCACCCCGACCATCAGTCAAGATCGCGTTGTGGGGCTGTCAGCGCTTGCGGTTACTATGCAAGCTGCGTGCCCGTGTGTTCCGAGGAGTCTCTGAAGAGCCGGGCCGATCCGCTGGGCCGCCGCTGGGCGGCGGCCGGCAGAACCCAAGAATCAGCCACCAAGGAGACCCAACCGTGAAGAGCGCCGTGGAGACCCTGAACCCGACCCGGGTTCGGCTCACTGTCGAGGTGCCCTTCGAGGAGCTCAAGGACAGCCTCGACGCGGCGTACAAGAAGATCAACCAGCAGGTCACGGTGAAGGGCTTCCGCAAGGGCAAGGTCCCGGCGCGCGTCATCGACCAGCGGTTCGGGCGTGGCGCGGTGCTGGAGGAGGCCGTCAACGACGCCCTCCCGAAGTTCTACACCGACGCGGTCAACGAGGGTGAGCTCAATGTCCTCGGCCAGCCCGAGGTCGACATCACCGAGCTCAAGGACGGCGAGCTGCTGGCCTTCACCGCCGAGGTGGACGTCCGCCCGGCCATCGAGATCCCGGACTACTCCGGCATCGAGGTGACCGTGGACGCGATCGACGTCACCGACGAGGAGATCCAGAAGTCCCTGGAGCAGCTGCGGGACCGCTTCGCCTCCACCAACCCGGTCGAGCGCGCCGCCGCCGAGGGCGACGTCGTGACGATCGACCTGGAGGCCAAGGTCGACGGCGAGGTGCTGCCCGACGGCGTCGCCGACGGCGTGCAGTACACCATCGGCTCGGGCGAGCTGCTCGACGGCATCGACGAGGCCGTCACGGGCCTGGAGGCCGGCGGCGAGGCCACCTTCACCTCCGAGCTCAAGGGCGGCACGGCCGAGGGCAAGAACGCCGAGGTCTCCGTCAAGGTCACCCAGGTCGCCGCGCGCGAGCTGCCCGAGCTGGACGACGAGTTCGCCCAGCTGGCAAGCGAGTTCGACACGCTGGAGGAGCTCAAGGCCGACAGCCGCAGGCGCCTGGAGGACTCCAAGCGCTACGACCAGGCCACGCAGGCCCAGGAGCGCGTCCTGGACGAGCTGCTGAAGCTCGCCGAGGTGCCGATCCCGGAGAAGCTGCTCGCGGACGAGATCAACACCCGTAAGCACAACCTGGAGCACCACCAGCTCGGTCAGATGGGCCTCGACCTCGCGAAGTACCTGGAGATCCAGGGCAAGACGCAGGAGGAGTTCGACGCCGAGACCGAGGAGCAGGCGGTCAAGGGCATCAAGACCCAGTTCATCCTGGACGAGCTGGTCAACAAGGAGAAGCTGAACGTCAGCCAGGAGGAGCTCACCGAGCACCTCATGCGGCGTGCGCAGTCCTCCGGCATGTCCCCCGACCAGTTCGCCCAGGCCGTGGTCGAGGGCGGCCAGGTGCCGATGCTCGTCGGCGAGGTCGCCCGCGGCAAGGCGCTCGCCGTGGTCGTCGAAGCCGCGAAGGTCGTCGACACCAACGGTGCCGAGGTCGACCTGAGCGACGACGAGGAGGAGACCGAGGCCGGTGAGACGGCCGAGGCGTCCGCCGAGGAGACCGCGGCCGAGGACAAGGGCGAGGCCGCCGACGCCGGGGCCACCGAGGGCACGGCCGACAAGGCCGAGAAGAACGAGGGCTGAGCGGCCCCGCTCCGACGGCGGTGAGCGCGTCGCGACCGAACACACCGCGACGCGACGCACCCAGATGACACCCGAGGTGGCACACACCGCCGTGACACGCATCGCGGCGGCACACACCACGGTCGTCGCACCGCCGTGAACGCGAGGACGGGCCCCGGACGCGACACCGCGCCCGGGGCCCGCTCCGTCCGCCGGACCCCGCCCGGGCCACACCGTGTCCGGGCCACACCGCCTGAACGGCCCCCGCCCCGCCCTCCGGCGCCCCGTACCAGCCCTTACCTTGCGCTCCCAGCGAACAGCAACGGAAGCGGGATGGCGCCCGCCGACCAGCGCGTTAGGGTCCATGAATACGAGGGCAGGGGAGTATCCCGTCCCCGGTACGAAGACGCTGAGACGGCCGCAGCCGTCAGAGACGAGCAGGTGTATACGTGACGAATCTGATGCCTTACGCCGCCGGTGAGCCGTCCCTCGGTGGTGGCCTCGGCGACCAGGTCTACAGCCGGCTGCTCGGAGAGCGGATCATCTTCCTCGGCCAGCAGGTCGACGACGACATCGCCAACAAGATCACGGCGCAGCTCCTCCTCCTCGCGGCCGAGCCCGAGAAGGACATCTTTCTCTACATCAACAGCCCCGGTGGTTCCGTCACGGCCGGCATGGCCGTCTACGACACCATGCAGTACATCCCGAACGACGTGGTCACCATCGGTATGGGCCTCGCCGCGTCCATGGGACAGTTCCTGCTGACCGGTGGCACCGCCGGCAAGCGCTTCGCGCTGCCGCACACCGACATCCTCATGCACCAGGGCTCCGCCGGCCTCGGTGGCACCGCCTCCGACATCAAGATCCAGGCCGAGCAGCTGCTCCGTACCAAGAAGCGCATGGCCGAGATCACCGCACGGCACACCGGCCAGACCGAGGAGACCATCATCCGCGACGGTGACCGCGACCGCTGGTTCACCGCCGAGGAGGCCCGCGAGTACGGCATCATCGACGAGATCATCTCCGCTGCCTCGGGTGTTCCGGGCGGCGGCGGCACGGGCGCCTGACGGCTCTCGCGGCGCGATCGCCGTCCGTTCCCGCTCCGCACCAGCCGGTCCAGCCCACCGAACGCCACAGGATGGTGAACACCCACATGAACCACAACGCCGCGAGCGGCCTCTACACCGGCCCGCAGGTGGACAACCGTTACGTCGTGCCCCGCTTCGTCGAGCGCACCTCGCAGGGTGTGCGCGAGTACGACCCGTACGCGAAGCTGTTCGAGGAGCGCGTGATCTTCCTCGGGGTGCAGATCGACGACGCGTCCGCCAACGACGTCATGGCGCAGCTGCTGTGCCTGGAGTCGATGGACCCGGACCGGGACATCTCGATCTACATCAACAGCCCCGGCGGCTCGATGACGGCCCTCACGGCCATCTACGACACGATGCAGTTCGTGAAGCCCGACATCCAGACCGTGTGCATGGGGCAGGCCGCCTCCGCCGCCGCGGTGCTGCTCGCCGCGGGCACCCCCGGCAAGCGCCTCGCCCTGCCGAACGCGCGCGTGCTGATCCACCAGCCGTCCAGCCAGACCGGCCGCGAGCAGCTCTCCGACCTGGAGATCGCGGCCAACGAGATCCTGCGCATGCGCACGCAGCTGGAGGAGATGCTGGCCAAGCACTCCACCACGCCGATCGAGAAGGTCCGCGACGACATCGAGCGCGACAAGATCCTGACGGCGGACGCCGCGCTCGCGTACGGCCTGGTCGACCAGATCGTGTCGACCCGCAAGAGCACCACGGCCGCAGCGGCCGCCTGACGACCGGCACCCTTGGCGCGGCCGCACGGGTCGCACGACCATGTGAACCGCGCCAAGGGGGGCCCGAACCCGGGCCCGGGCAAGGTACCGTCGGATATGAGGCACAGGAGCCGCTGAACCAAAGCTGCTCCCAGGCGAAGGGGAAGCACCTCGTGGCACGCATCGGTGATGGCGGCGACCTGCTCAAGTGCTCGTTCTGCGGGAAGAGCCAGAAGCAGGTGAAGAAGCTCATCGCAGGGCCCGGTGTGTACATCTGCGACGAGTGCATCGATCTCTGCAACGAGATCATCGAGGAAGAACTCGCGGAGACCTCCGAGGTGCGGTGGGAGGAACTGCCCAAGCCCCGTGAGATCTACGAGTTCCTCGAGGGTTACGTCGTCGGTCAGGAGCCCGCCAAGAAGGCCCTCTCGGTGGCGGTCTACAACCACTACAAGCGCGTTCAGGCCGGCGAGAACGGCGGCGCCTCGGGCCGGGAGGACGCGATCGAGCTCGCGAAGTCCAACATCCTGCTGCTGGGCCCCACCGGCTCGGGAAAGACGCTCCTCGCGCAGACACTGGCCCGCATGCTCAACGTGCCGTTCGCCATCGCCGACGCGACGGCGCTGACGGAAGCCGGCTATGTCGGCGAGGACGTCGAGAACATCCTGCTGAAGCTGATCCAGGCGGCCGACTACGACGTCAAGAAGGCCGAGACCGGCATCATCTACATCGACGAGATCGACAAGGTCGCCCGCAAGAGCGAGAACCCGTCGATCACCCGCGATGTCTCCGGAGAGGGCGTCCAGCAGGCCCTGTTGAAGATTCTGGAGGGCACCACGGCCTCCGTTCCGCCGCAGGGCGGACGCAAGCACCCGCACCAGGAGTTCATCCAGATCGACACGACGAACGTGCTGTTCATCGTGGGCGGCGCGTTCGCCGGCCTGGAGAAGATCATCGAGTCGCGCGCGGGCGCCAAGGGCATCGGCTTCGGTGCCACGATCCGGTCCAAGCGGGAGATCGAGGCGAGCGACCAGTTCCAGGAGGTCATGCCGGAGGACCTGGTGAAGTTCGGGATGATCCCCGAGTTCATCGGCCGCCTCCCGGTCCTCACCTCCGTCCACAACCTGGACCGCGAGGCCCTGCTCCAGATCCTGGTGGAGCCGCGCAACGCGCTGGTGAAGCAGTACCAGCGCCTCTTCGAACTCGACGGTGTGGAGCTGGACTTCGACCGCCCGGCCCTGGAGGCCATCGCCGACCAGGCGATCCTGCGCGGCACGGGCGCGCGCGGCCTGCGCGCGATCCTGGAGGAGGTCCTCCAGTCGGTGATGTACGAGGTGCCCTCCCGCAAGGACGTCGCCCGCGTCGTCATCACGGCGGAGGTCGTCCGCGACAACGTCAACCCGACACTGGTCCCGCGCGAGCCGAGGATCGTGAAGAACGACGGCCGCCACGAGAAGTCGGCGTAACGGCACACACGTAGCGGCGCCCCCGCGTCGTGTGTACGTCCCGCGATCCGCCGTCAGAGCTTCACACGGACGTCGCCGCGGAGCTTGGCCGCGGTGTCCGCCGCGTCCTTGAGAGCGGTGCTCTGTCCGGTCACCAGGCCGGCGACATCGACGTTCATCACCAGGGAGAGTGTGCTGCGGTCGCCCCAGATGCACATCGGCATGGTGAACTCCTTGGGCCCGGCGGCCGCGCCCGACCCGGCCTCCTTGTTGGTGAGCTTGACGTCCTGGCACTTCAGGACGGCGCCCTCCAGCCCCTCCGGCTCGAACGCCTCGGGCTCACCGACGAACTCGCCCTCGGTCTCGCTGTCCTTGTCCTCCGCGGCCGACTTCTTCATGTAGGCGAACATGGCGTCGACGGTGGCTTCCGGGTCGTCGATCTCGCCGTACACACCGCCGAAGGACAGCTGCTTCTGGGCCATCGGGTTGTCCTTGCTGCCCGACTCGTAGGAAGCGCTGACGTCCTTCGGGTTCTTCACGCCCCACTCGGCGGCGTCCTTGAGGTCGTCGTCGGAGAAGGTGCTGCTGCCGCCGTCCTCGGCCTTCTTGAACGTACCGCCCAGCACCGTCGCCGGTGTCGTCAGCTTGTGCGGTCCGTCGTCCGCGACCGAGCTGCCGCCGCCACCGCCGACGAGGAGGTACGCGCCGCCCGCGATCACCGCGAGGGCCACCACGGACGCCCCGATGACGAGGCCGGTCTTCTTCTTGGGCTCGCCCCCCTGCGGCGGCGGGTACGGGGCACCGCCGTAGGGCGGCTGCTGGCCGTACGGACCCTGCGGAGGCTGCTGCCCGTACGGCGCCTGCGGGGGCTGGCCGTACGGGCCCTGGGGGGCCTGCTGCGGGTAGCCGTAACCCGGCCCCTGCGGCGGCACGCCCTGGGGCGGCTGCTGCGGGTAACCGTAGCCGGGCTGCGGCGGCCCCTGCGGCGGCTGACCGTACGGCCCAGGCTGCTGAGGCGGCTGCCCCCCGTACGGGCCCGGCTGGTTGTAGCTCATCTGACTCTGGTTCCCCTCGTAATGTTTATGCGTTCCGTACATCCTGACGGAAGAGCCGGAGCGTGAGGTCGCCGGGGGCGGGACCGTTACGCAACATCTCGTTTCAGTACAGGGCTGTGACACCTCTAAACTGACCGGCGTGAC
Organism: Streptomyces hebeiensis; assembly: GCF_052983195.1. Lineage (NCBI taxonomy): Bacteria > Bacillati > Actinomycetota > Actinomycetes > Kitasatosporales > Streptomycetaceae > Streptomyces > Streptomyces hebeiensis. The sequence goes on along the minus strand of NZ_CM129812.1, from coordinate 2,473,953 downwards.
CGATAACGCTCAGCGCCAGCCAGCCAGCATCCCCGAACTGCCGACCCAGTACGTTCCGGCCGAGGTGGAGGGGAAGCTGTACGAGCGCTGGGTGGAGCGGGGTTACTTCGAGGCGGACGCCAAGAGCGACAAAGAGCCCTACACGATCGTCATCCCCCCGCCCAACGTCACCGGCAGCCTGCACCTCGGGCACGCCTTCGAGCACACCCTCATCGACGCCCTGACCCGCCGCAAGCGCATGCAGGGGTACGAGACGCTGTGGCAGCCCGGCATGGACCACGCCGGCATCGCCACGCAGAACGTCGTCGAGCGCGAGCTCGCCAAGGAGGGCAAGTCCCGGCACGACCTGGGACGCGAGGAGTTCGTCCGGCGCGTCTGGCGGTGGAAGGCGGAGTCCGGCGGGCAGATCTCCGGGCAGATGAAGCGGCTCGGCGACGGTGTGGACTGGTCGCGCGAGCGCTTCACGATGGACGAGGGCCTGTCCCGGGCCGTCCAGACCATCTTCAAGAAGCTGTTCGACGACGAGCTGATCTACCGCGCCGAGCGCATCATCAACTGGTGCCCGCGCTGTCTCACCGCGATCTCCGACATCGAGGTCGAGTACCAGGACGACGACGGCGAGCTGGTCTCGCTGAAGTACGGCGAGGGCGAGGACACCGTCGTCGTCGCGACCACCCGCGCCGAGACGATGCTCGGTGACACCGCCGTCGCCGTCCACCCGGACGACGAGCGCTACCGGCACCTGGTCGGCAAGCGGATCCTGCTGCCGCTCACCGACCGCACCATCCCCGTCGTCGCCGACGAACACGTCGACCCGGCGTTCGGCACGGGCGCCGTCAAGGTCACCCCGGCCCACGACCCGAACGACTTCGAGATCGGCCGGCGGCACGACCTGCCGAACATCACCGTCATGGACGAGCGGGCCGTCATCACCGTCCCCGGCCCCTTCGAGGGCCTGGACCGGATGGAGGCGCGCAGCGCCATCGTCGCCGCGCTGCGGGCCGACGGCCGGATCGTCGCCGAGAAGCGCCCGTACCAGCACTCCGTCGGCCACTGCTCCCGCTGCAAGACGACCATCGAGCCCCGGCTGTCCATGCAGTGGTGGGTCAAGGTCGGCCCGCTGGCCGAGGCCGCCGGGGACGCCGTCCGCGACGGGCGGGTCGCGATCCATCCCAAGGAGATGGAGTCGCGCTACTTCGGCTGGGTCGACAACCTGCGGGACTGGTGCATCTCCCGACAGCTGTGGTGGGGACACCGCATCCCCGTCTGGTACGGCCCGGACGGCGAGGTCGTCTGCGTCGGCCCCGACGACGAGGCGCCGACCGGCGAGGGCTGGACGCAGGACACCGACGTCCTCGACACCTGGTTCTCGTCCGGCCTGTGGCCGTTCTCCACGCTGGGCTGGCCCGAGCGGACCCCCAGCCTGGAGAAATTCTATCCGAACTCCGTCCTGGTCACCGGCTACGACATCCTCTTCTTCTGGGTCGCCCGGATGATGATGTTCGGCCTGTACGCGATGGACGGCACACCGCCCTTCCACACCATCGCGCTGCACGGCATGGTCCGCGACCAGTTCGGCAAGAAGATGTCCAAGTCCTTCGGGAACGCGGTCAATCCGCTGGACTGGATGGACACCTACGGCTCCGACGCGGTCCGCTTCACCCTGGCCCGCGGCGCCAACCCGGGCGTCGACGTGCCGATCGGCGAGGACTGGGTCCAGGGCTCGCGCAACTTCGCCAACAAGATCTGGAACGCCACGCGCTTCGCCATGATGAACGGCGCGACCATCGAGGGCGAGCTGCCGGACGCGGCCGAGATGTCCGCGTCCGACCGGTGGATCCTCTCCCGGCTGAACGCCGTGGTCGCCGAGGTCGACGCGTACTACGACGACTACCAGTTCGCGAAGCTCTCGGACACGCTCTTCCACTTCGCGTGGGACGAGGTCTTCGACTGGTACGTCGAGCTGTCCAAGACCGCGTTCCTCGCGGGCGGCGCGCCGGCGAAGGTCTCCGGGCGGGTGCTCGGCGAGGTCCTCGACGTCACCCTGCGCCTCCTGCACCCGGTCGTCCCGTACGTCACCGAGACGCTGTGGACCACGCTCACCGGCGGGGAGTCCGTCGTCATCGCCGACTGGCCGGCGGACAGCGGCTTCCGCGACCCGGCGGCCGAGCGGGAGATCGAACACCTCCAGCAGGTGATCACCGAGGTCCGCAGGTTCCGCTCCGACCAGGGGCTCCAGCCCGGCCAGAAGGTCCCGGCCCGGCTCGACCTGTCCGGCACGCCGCTGGCGCCGCACGAGGCGGCCATCCGGCAGCTGTTGCGCCTCCAGCCCGAGGGGGAGTCCTTCCAGGCGACGGCGACCCTGCCGGTCTCCGGCGCGAGCGTGGCGCTGGACCTGTCCGGCACGATCGACGTCGAGGCGGAGCGCAAGCGGCTGACGAAGGACCTCGGCGCGGCCGAGAAGGAGAAGGCGCAGGCGACGGCGAAGCTCGGCAACGAGGCGTTCCTCGCGAAGGCTCCCGACCAGGTGGTCGACAAGATCCGCGGCCGGCTCGCCAAGGCCGAGGCGGACATCGAGCGGCTGACCGCGCAGCTCGCGAACCTGCCGCAGGGCTGACAGCCGGCCCGGACGCGGGCGCGTGGCTCGTACGACGCCGATCGCCCCGGACCACGTGGTCCGGGGCGATCGGCGTTTCCCGCGGGCGCGTCGTGTCGGACGAGTCATGGGCGGGCCGTGCCGAACGGCCGCCGACGTGCCGTCCCGTCCGGCGGACGGCGGCAGCCGGTCCGCGCCGGCCGTCCCGTCCCGTACCCGACCGGCCTCGGGACATCCGGGACGGACGGGGTTCGTCCCGGTGTCGGCAGTCCTCCGTAGACTGGTCCCCGTGAGCGAGCACCGTCCTTCCGACCAGCCCGGCGAGCCCGGTGGCCCCGACGACTTCGAGGAGATCATCGCCGCTGAGACAGACCGCGACCCCGACCTCGCGGTGATCGAGGCCGGCAGCCGTACCCTGCGCGCCCAGGCCGGGCCCGTCCAGGGCGACGGCGTCCCGGCCCGGCCCGAGGATCCGGAGGTGGACCGGGCGCTGCGCGCCGTCGAGCAGGAGCTGGCGGGCCGCTGGGGCGAGACGAAGCTCGACCCCTCGGTCCAGCGGATCGCCGCGCTGATGGACGTGCTGGGGGACCCGCAGCGCGCCTATCCCTCCATCCACATCACCGGCACCAACGGCAAGACGTCGACGGCCCGCATGATCGAGGCGCTGCTCGGCGCGTTCGAGCTGCGCACGGGCCGCTACACCAGCCCCCACATCCAGTCGGTCACGGAGCGGATCAGCCTGGACGGTGCCCCGGTGTCCGCCGAGCGGTTCATCGAGACGTACGAGGACGTCAAGCCGTACGTGGAGATGGTGGACGCGGCGCAGGAGTACCGGCTGTCGTTCTTCGAGGTGCTGACCGGCATGGCGTACGCGGCCTTCGCCGACGCCCCGGTGGACGTCGCGGTCGTCGAGGTCGGCATGGGCGGCACCTGGGACGCGACGAACGTGCTGGACGGCTCGGTCGCCGTGATCACGCCGATCGACCTGGACCACACCGACCGGCTCGGTTCCACGGCCGGCGAGATCGCCGGGGAGAAGGCCGGGATCATCAAGCCGGGCGCGACGGTGATCCTGGCGCAGCAGCCGGTGGACGCGGCGCAGGTGATGCTGAAGAAGGCCGTCGACGTGGACGCGACGGTCGCCCGTGAGGGCATGGAGTTCGGGGTGGTCTCCCGCGAGATCGCGGTCGGCGGCCAACTGCTGACGCTGCGCGGCCTCGGCGGTGAGTACGAGCAGATCTTCCTGCCGCTGTACGGCGAGCACCAGGCGCACAACGCGGCGGTGGCGCTGGCGGCGGTCGAGGCGTTCTTCGGGATCGGCGCGGAGCATGCCAGGCCGCTGGACGTGGACACGGTCCGCAAGGCGTTCGCGGCGGTGTCCTCGCCGGGCCGGCTGGAGGTCGTGCGGCGTTCGCCGACGGTGGTGCTGGACGCGGCGCACAATCCGGCCGGGGCCCGGGCGGCCGCCGCGGCCGTCACCGAGGCCTTCGGGTTCAGCCGGCTGGTCGGCGTGGTGGGGGCGAGCGAGGGCAAGGACGCGCGCGGGGTGCTCGAAGCGCTGGAGCCCATCTGCGCGGAGCTGGTCGTCACCCGGAATTCGAGCCAACGCGCGATGGACGCGGACGCGCTGGCCGCGGTCGCGGTGGAGGTCTTCGGGGAGGAACGGGTCCAGGTCGAGCCGCGGCTGGACGACGCGCTGGAGGAGGCGATCACTCTGGCCGAGGACGAGGGGGAGTTCGCGGGCGCCGGTGTGCTGGTGACCGGCTCGGTGATCACGGTCGGCGAGGCCCGGCTGCTGCTGAGGAAGGGCTGAGAGCCATGCGTACGCTCTGCGCGTCGACGCTGATCGGTGAATTCTTCGTGATCGGTTTCGCCGGACTGGTCGCCATGAAGTCGGACGAGCTGTCGGTGGGGACGGTCTGGACGGTCTGCGGCGTCGCCATGCTGCTGTCCGTGCTGCTCTGCGGGATGATCACCCGCCCCGGCGGTCTCGCGCTCGGCTGGGCCCTGCAGATCGGGCTGATCGCCGGCGGTTTCGTGGTGCCGATGATGTTCGTCCTCGGTGCGATCTTCGCGGCGCTGTGGTGGGCGTCGATCCACTACGGCCGGGTGATCGACGAGGCGAAGGCCCGCTGGGCGGCCCAGGCCGAGGACCGGGAGGGCGCCGGGGCTCCGGGCGGGGCGGCGTAGCGAGGCCCCGGGCGCGGTCGGGTACCGGGCCTCGCGGCAGGGCGAGCGGCCGGGAACGCGCCCCCTGCCGGGCGGTCCGGCGGGGCGCCGGTGATCCGGTTTCACCCGGCCCCGGGGCCCGGTGGTGATCCGGGTTACCCGGCCCCGCGCGCCCCCGGTAATCTCACCTCACCGCACTCGTTTTCCCAAGGAGCCGCACACCATGACCCAGCGCACCCTCGTCCTGCTCAAGCCTGACACGGTCCGGCGTGGGCTCATCGGCGAGCTGATCAGCCGTATCGAGCGCAAGGCCGGCTGGAGCATCGTCGCGCTGGAGATGCGCACGCTCGACCAGGACACCCTGGAGCAGCACTACGGCGAGCACAAGGGCCGTCCGTTCTACGAGCCGCTCGTGGAATTCATGGCGTCCGGTCCCGTCGTCGCTCTGGTGGTGGAAGGGGAGCGGGTCATCGAGGGAGTCCGCGCGCTCGCCGGCCCGACCGACCCGATCGCCGCGGCCCCGGGCTCCATCCGGGGGGACTTCGGGACCGTCGTCCGGGAGAACCTCATCCACGCCTCGGACTCCGAGGAGTCCGCCATTCGGGAACTGAAAATCTTCTTCCCGGGACTTTCCTGACCGACCATCAGCCGAACGGCGCTGATAACCTGGGGCGATCGAAGGAATTCGGTCGCCTTTGGGCATATCCAGGCCACTTTCGGGAAGGCCTGGCACGGACACTTCGTCACCCTTTTTGAGGTGGGCCACCGCGCCGTCACCGTACCGTCGGCACTACGATGGAACCCTCCAAAGCCACAGCACCCACCTCGCCATCCTGAGAAGCCGTCAACGCTCGATTTGGGAAGGCCAGACGCATCCTCATGGGGAACAACATGTCGTTCATCGGCCGTGACATGGCTGTCGACCTCGGGACCGCCAACACGCTGGTGTACGTCAGGGGCCGGGGGATCGTACTCAACGAGCCGTCCGTGGTCGCCATCAACACCAACACGGGCGGCATTCTCGCGGTCGGCGCCGAGGCGAAGAAGATGATCGGCCGGACACCGGGCAACATCGTGGCCGTCCGGCCGTTGAAGGACGGCGTCATCGCCGACTTCGAGATCACCGAGCGCATGCTGCGCTACTTCATCCTCAAAATTCACAAGCGTCGCTATCTGGCCCGTCCCCGGGTCGTCGTCTGTGTGCCCTCCGGGATCACGGGCGTGGAGCGCCGTGCCGTGATCGAGGCGTCCACCCAGGCCGGCGCACGCCAGGTGCACATCATCGAGGAGCCGATGGCCGCGGCCATCGGCTCCGGTCTCCCCGTCCACGAGGCCACCGGCAACATGGTGGTCGACATCGGCGGCGGTACGACCGAGGTCGCCGTGATCTCGCTCGGCGGCATCGTCACCGCGCAGTCCATCCGGGTCGCGGGCGACGAGCTGGACAACGCGATCATCCAGCACATCAAGAAGGAGTACTCGCTCCTGCTCGGTGAGCGGACGGCGGAAAGCATCAAGATCACCATCGGTTCCGCCTATGACCTCGACAAGGACGAGCACACCGAGATCCGCGGCCGCGACCTGGTCTCCGGCCTGCCGAAGACCGTGGTGATCTCCGCGGCCGAGGTCCGCAAGGCCATCGAGGAGCCGGTCAACGCCATCGTCGACGCGGTGAAGACCACGCTCGACAAGTGCCCGCCCGAACTGTCCGGCGATGTGATGGACCGTGGGATCGTGCTCACCGGCGGCGGCGCCCTGCTACGCGGCCTGGACGAGCGGCTGCGGCGCGAGACCGGGATGCCCATCCACATCGCGGAGGACCCACTGGACTCCGTGGCGCTCGGGTCGGGCAAGTGTGTCGAGGAGTTCGAGGCGCTCCAGCAGGTCCTGGACGCGCAGCCCCGCCGCTGAGGTCCGAGGGGCCGAGGTGACGCGCTCCCGCCGCCGAGCGGGAGCGGCGGTCCCTCTCCGTCGTTCCGATGCGTGCCTCCCCCGGCCGCCGGGCCGGGGGACCCGCGATCCAAGGCCATGACCTCGCGTACGGCGGATCGTTGACATACAGGCAGAATCATTCCTACGAGGAAGGCACGGCCGCCGCACGTGAGGGACACACGAGAGAGCCGTTTGCTCCTGGTGCTGCTGATCGCCATCGCGTTCGCGCTGATCACGGTGGACATTCGCGGGGGCGAGGGGTCCCCGGTCGACGGCGCGCGGCGGGCCGCCGCGACGGTCCTGGGACCGGTGGAGAACGGTGTGGCCTCCGCGGTCGATCCGGTCGGCAACGCCATAGGGGCCGTACGGGACTCGGGTGAACGGCACAACCGCATCGCCGCGCTCCAGAAGGAGAACACCGAACTCAAACAGCGGCTCGGCAGCGACGACCGCAACCGCAGCCGGGTGCGCGAGCTGGACAAGATGCTCGCGAAGGCCGGCGCCGGCCAGTACGGGATCAAGGGCGCCGAGGTCATCGCCATAGGAGCCGCGCAGGGGTTCTCCTGGACGGTCACGATCGACATCGGCGCGAACGACGGTATCCGGCGCGACATGACGGTCATCAACGGCGACGGCCTGGTGGGCCGCGTCACCACCGTCGGACCGCACACCGCGACCGTCCTGCTCGCCAACGATCCGGACTTCACCGTCGGCACCCGCATGGAGAAGACCGACGAGCTGGGCTTCGCCACCGGTCAGGGCGACCAGCCGCTGTCCGTGCAGTTGCTCAACGGAAAGGCGAAGGTCAAGAAGGGGGACCGGCTGGTCACCTTCGGCTCCCGCAAGGACAAGCCGTTCGTGCCCGGCGTCCCGGTCGGCCAAGTGGTCCGGGTGGACCCCTCCGGCGGCGACCTGACCAGAACGGTCTTCGTGCGTCCCTTCGTGGGCTTCACCAAGCTGGACATCGTCGGCGTCGTGGTCGAGGCTCCCCGGGAGGACCCGCGGGACGCGGTGCTGCCGCCCAAGCCCAAGGCCGAGCCCACGCCGACCGTCACCGTCACGGTCACCCCGTCGCCGTCCGACGGCTTCACCTCCGGCGAGGACGGTGCGGACACCGAGAACGCCGACGCGCCGGTGGACGACCCGGACGCGCCGAGCGGGGACCCCGACGCCACCGCCGACGCCGGCGCGGGCACCACCGGCCAAGCGGACGACCAGGAATAGAGCTGATTCCCATGCGCTTCAACCGCGTCCTGCTCTCGACCACGCTCATCGTCGTCGCCCTGGTCGTCCAGGTGACCATCCTCGCCCGGCTCCAGCTCCCCGGGGCCGTCCCCGACCTGATGCTGCTCGTCGTGCTCGCGCTGGCCTTCGTGTACGGGCATGTCAGCGGCGCGCTGATCGGGTTCGGCGCCGGGCTGCTCGCCGACCTGGCGCCGCCCGCCGACCACGCGGCGGGCCGGTACGCGCTGGTGCTCTGCGTGATCGGCTACCTGGCGGGACTCGCCAAGCCCGAGAAGGGCCAGATGCGCACGGCCCTCGGCCCCATGACCGCGGTCGTCGCGGCGGCGCTCGGCTCGACCCTGCTGTACGCGGCGGTCGGCGCCCTCGTCGGGGACACCGCCGCCCGCCATGTCGGACTGGGCGGACTGCTGTTCACCGCCGCCGTCTACGACCTGCTCCTCGCGCCGTTCACCATTCCGCTGGTCATGGCCCTGGCGAGAAAGGCGGAGAACGATCCGCTCGCCGAGACCCAGAGCGGTGGCGGTGGGGGCGACGTCGCCGCCGGCTGGCTCGCCTCGGGCACGGGGCTGAGCATCGGCGGCCAGCGCGGCGGACTGCGCCTGCGCGCCGCCAGGAACCGCGCGGCACGGGCAGGACGGATCAAGGGGGTCAAGCGACTGTGAGCCCGGCTCCCCACCCGCCCCGGCGCGCCTCCTCGCCCGGCGGCGCGCCCGGCCGTACGTACCGGCGCGGCGCGCGCCCGAGGTCCCAACTCGCCCGTGGGGGGTCGCAGTGAGCAACATCCCCGAGACCGGGCGGACCCCCCGGGTCCAGATCCGGCTCGTCGTCATCCAGGTCCTCGTCCTCTCCCTCCTGCTCACCCTCGGCGGCCGGCTCTGGTACCTCCAGATCCGCAACGGCCAGGAGTACACGGACGAGGCCAAGAACAACCACGTCCAGCAGGTCGTCCAGCCCGCCGTGCGCGGCTCGATCCTCGACTCGCGCGGCGTGCCGCTCGCGGACAACGAGACCCGGCTCGTCGTCTCCGCCAGCCGCACCGAGCTGATGAAGATGACCGACGACGGCAAGGCCGTCCTGACCCGGCTCGCCGATGTCCTCGACATGAAGCCCAAGGACGTCATGGACAAGGTCAGGCTCTGCGACGCGAAGACGCCGCAGCCCTGCTGGAACGGTTCGCCGTACCAGCCGATCCCGGTCACCGACGAGGCCACCACCCAGCAGGCGCTCCAGATCAGGGAGCGCGCCGAGGACTTCCCCGGCATCACGGCCGAGCCCACCGCCGTACGCCGCTACCCCGCGCCCGGACTGGCCAACACCGCGCAGGTCCTCGGCTACCTCTCGCCCGTCACCGACGACGAGATCGCCAAGGCGCAGAACACGGACTCGCCGTACCTGCGCTCCGACCAGGTCGGCCGCTCCGGCCTGGAGCGCACGTACGACAAGGAGCTGCGCGGCAAGGCCGGCGTCACCCGCTACGAGGTCGACAACCTCGGCCGCGTCATCGGCCAGCAGCGCAGCGACGACGCCCAGCCGGGCGCCAACGTGATCACCTCCATCGACGCGCGCGTGCAGGCCGTCACCGAGTACGAGCTCAACCAGGCGATGAAGGCCGCCCGCAAGGAGATGGACCGCAACACCAACCAGCACTACAAGGCGGACGCGGGCGCCGCCGTGGTGATGGAGGCGAAGACCGGCCGGGTCATCGCCATGGCCTCCAACCCCACCTACGACCCCAACTCCTGGGTCGGCGGCATCTCCGCCAAGGACTACGCCAAGCTCACCGGCAAGAAGTCCAACTTCCCGCTGCTGAACCGGGCCATCCAGGCGCAGGCCGCGCCCGGCTCGATCTTCAAGGTCGTCTCGTCCGCCGCCGCCGTCAACGCCGGCTACGAGTTCGACGGCGACTACCCGTGCCCCAGCTCGTACAACGTGGGCAGCCAGGTCTTCAAGAACTTCGAGTCCAGGGGCTACGGCAACATCACCATCGGCCGCGCCCTGGAGGTCTCCTGCGACACCGTCTACTACGGCCTCGCGCACAAGGAGTGGCTCAAGGACGGCGGGATGAAGCCGAAGAAGGACGCCAAGAACTGGTTCTACAAGACCGCCCACCAGTTCGGCCTGGGCGCGGAGACCGGGATCGACCTGCCCAACGAGGTCCCGGGCCGTGTCCCGGACCGGGAGTGGAAGCAGAAGTACTGGGAGGCCAACAAGGACGCCTGGTGCAAGCAGGGCAAGAAGGGCGGCACCTACGTCCAGCAGCTCGCCTACGAAGGCTGCCTCGAAGGCAACCTGATGCGCGCCGGTGACTCCGTGAACTACTCGATCGGCCAGGGCGACACGCTCGTCACACCGATCCAGATGGCGACCATCTACGCGGCCATCGCCAACGGCGGCACGCTCTACAACCCCACCGTGGGCAAGGCCGTCGTCAGCCCCGACGGCAAGAACGTCCGTCAGATCGTGCCCAAGTCCCACGGCAGGCTGCCGATGTCGAAGAAGACGCGCGACCAGATAGACGAGGCCCTCGCGGGTGTCGCGACCCGCGGCTCGGCCGCCTGGCGGTTCGGCGGCTGGCCGCAGGACAAGATCCCGATGCACGCCAAGACGGGTACGGCCGAGGTCTACGGCAAGCAGACGACCTCGTGGTTCGCCTCGTACACCGAGGACTACACGATCGTGATGACGATCTCCCAGGGTGGTACGGGCTCCGGGGCCTCCGGGCCCGCCGTGCGCAAGATCTACGAGGCCATGTACGGCCTGAACCCGAAGGGCGAGCAGAACCTGAAGAAGGCCCTGATGCCCCAGCCGCAGGTCGCCCTGCCCAAGATCGAGCCGGACGGTTCGATCGACGCGCCGAAGATCGCGCCGTACGAGCCGCCGAAGGACCCGCTGGACGAGCAGACGCTCGCCGGCCCGCCCGCCTCCCCCGTACGAAGGGACTGACGCCATGGCCGGCACAGGTGGCTTCTCGGTCTCCGGATACGGTCCCGAGCGCGGGACCTGGGCGAAACTCGCGGCCCGCGACTCGGTGGTGCGCAGACTGGACTGGCCGCTGCTGTTCTCGGCGGTGGCCCTGTCGCTGCTGGGCTCGCTGCTGGTGTGGTCGGCGACCCGCAACCGCACCCAGCTCAACGAGGGCGACCCGTACTTCTTCCTCGTTCGTCACCTCCTCAACACCGGCATCGGGTTCGCCCTGATGGCCGGCACCATCTGGCTGGGGCACCGCACGCTGCGCGGCGCGGTGCCGGTGCTGTACGGGCTCTCCGTGGTCCTGGTGGTCCTCGTCCTGACCCCGCTCGGCGCCACCATCAACGGCGCCCACGCCTGGCTCAGGATCGCCGGGCTCTCGCTCCAGCCGTCCGAGTTCGTGAAGGTCACCATCATCCTGGGGATGGCGATGATGCTGGCCGCCCGGGTGGACGCGGGCGACCAGACCTATCCCGACCACCGCACGGTCGCCAAGTCCCTGGCGCTCGCGGTGGTACCGATGGCCGTCGTGATGCTGATGCCGGACCTCGGCTCGGTGATGGTGATGGTGGTCATCGTGCTCGGCGTGCTGCTCGCCTCCGGCGCCTCCAACCGCTGGATCATCGGCCTGGTGAGCGCCGGAGTGGTCGGCGCGATCGCGGTCGCGGCGCTCGGGGTGCTGGACGAGTACCAGATCAACCGGTTCGCGGCCTTCGCCAACCCGGAGCTGGATCCGGCGGGTGTCGGCTACAACACCAACCAGGCGCGGATCGCCATCGGCTCGGGCGGCCTGACCGGCACCGGGCTCTTCCACGGCTCGCAGACCACCGGCCAGTTCGTGCCCGAGCAGCAGACCGACTTCGTCTTCACGGTCGCGGGGGAGGAACTGGGCTTCCTCGGGGCCGGGCTGATCCTCTTCCTGCTCGGGGTCGTGATGTGGCGGGCCTGCCGGATCGCGCGGGAGACGACCGAGCTCTACGGGACGATCGTGGCGGCGGGGATCATCGCCTGGTTCGCCTTCCAGTCGTTCGAGAACATCGGGATGACGCTCGGCATCATGCCGGTGGCGGGGCTGCCGCTGCCGTTCGTGTCGTACGGCGGTACGTCGATGTTCGCGGTCTGGATAGCGGTGGGGCTGCTCCAGTCGATCCGGGTGCAGCGGCCGATGTCGGCCTGAGCCCTCGTGTGGGCGCCACGCTCTCCGGTACGCGCCATGTCGTGGGATCGCCCGGCGCGCGATCCCACGACGTAGATTCGGGTACATGGCGGACATGAAGCGAGAGGTCGAGAGGAAGTACGAACTCCCCGAGCCGTCCGGAAAGGGCGCCGGGAAGAGCGCGGGAAAAGGCGCCGGGAAGAGCGTCGGGAAGGGTGCGGGGAAGGGCGTCGGAAAGGGCGGGCCCGTCGCCTCCGGGGGTACGAACGGCCTGCCCGACCTGACCCGCGTCCTGACCCGTGTCGGCGGGGTCGCGTCGGTCGCCGTACGCGGGGTGGTGGAACTCGACGCCGTCTACTACGACACCGCCGACCTCCGTCTGGCCGCCGACTCCGTCACCCTGCGCCGCAGAAGGGGCGGCGCCGACGAGGGCTGGCATCTCAAGCTCCCCGTCTCCGCCGACGTGCGCGACGAGATACGGGCGCCGCTCGCCGGCGGTGTCCCCGCCGGGCTGGCCGCGCTGGTGCGCTCCCGCACCCGGGACGCCGAGCTGATCCCCGTCGTCCGGCTGCGTTCCTCGCGCGACGTCAGCCACCTGCTGGACGCCGAAGGGAACCGGCTGGCCGAGGTGAGCGTCGATTCCGTGCGCGCCCAGCGCCTCGGCGACCGGGTCGCCGCCGTCGCGTGGACCGAGATCGAGGTCGAACTGGCGGACGGTACAGATCCCGCACTGCTCGACGCGGTGGACAAGCGGCTGCGCAAGGCGGGGCTGCGCCGCTCGGCCGCTCCGTCGAAGCTGGCCCGGGCACTGGCGGAGACCGCGCCGGGCCCCGGGGACGGCCCCGGCCCGCCGGCGGACACGGCGAAGACAGCGGGGTCCGCGAAGACGACGGGGTCCGCGAAGACAGCGGGTGCGGGGGAGGCGGCGGGCGCGGCGGTGACGCCGGCGGCCCCGGCGGCGTTCCGGCCCCGGCCCGTCACCGCCGGTGACCACGTGCTCGCCTATCTGCGGGCGCAGGCCGACGCGATCGTCGCCCAGGACCCGGCCGTCCGCCGGGACCTGCCCGACGCGGTGCACCAGCTGCGCGTCGCCACCCGACGGATGCGCTCCACCTTCCGTACCCACCGCGCGCTCCTGGACCGTGCCGCCACCGACCCGGTCGCCGACGAGCTGAAATGGCTCGCGGCGGAGCTGGGGGTCGACCGCGACCACGAGGTGCTCGACGCGCGGCTGCGCGCCCGGGCCGGCGCACTGCCCGCGCCGCTGCTCCTCGGACCCGTCAGCGCCCGGCTCCAGACCTGGCACGCCGCCGGGTCCGCCGGATCGCGCGAACGCACGCTCGCCGTGCTCGACAGCCCCCGGTACCTGGCCCTGCTCACCTCGATCGACACGCTCCTGGCCGATCCGCCGCTGCGCCCGGCCGCCGCCCGGAAGCCCGGCAAAGCGCTGCCCAAGGCGATCCTCAAGGCGTACGGGAAGCTGGCGGACCGGACCGAGCACGCCCTGGCGCTGCCGCCCGGCCCGGAGCGCGACGCGGCACTGCACGGAGCCCGCAAGGCGGCCAAACGGGCACGGTACGCGGCCGAGGCCGCCCGCCCCGCGCTCGGCAAGCCCGCGAAACGGTTCGCCAAGCGTGTGAAGGCCGTACAGACGCTGCTGGGCGAGCACCAGGACAGCGTCGTGGCCCGGGACGCCCTGCGCGCACTCGCGATCAAGGCCCACGCGGCGGGCGAGTCCGCGTTCACCTGGGGACTGCTGTACGGCCAGGAGCAGGCGCGGGCCGCCGACAGCGAGCGGGAGCTGCCCGGGGTATGGGCGCGGGCGTCCGCCCGGAAGATCCGTTCGGGGCTGACCGGGTGAGCGTCGGGGTAGGCTGGATGGTCACCCTTGTCAGCTCACGAAGGTCCGCGAGATGCCTGCCGAATCGGTCTTCCCACAGCTCGAAGCTCTGCTCCCGCATGTGCAGAAGCCGATCCAATACGTGGGCGGTGAGCTGAACTCCACCGTCAAGGACTGGGACAGCTGCGACGTTCGCTGGGCGCTGATGTACCCGGACGCCTACGAGGTCGGCCTGCCCAACCAGGGCGTCATGATCCTGTACGAGGTGCTGAACGAACGCGAGGGCGTGCTCGCGGAGCGCACCTACAGCGTCTGGCCGGACCTGGAGCAGCTGATGCGCGAGCACCGGGTCCCGCAGTTCACGGTCGACTCGCACCGCCCCGTCGGCGCCTTCGACGTGTTCGGCCTGAGCTTCTCCACCGAGCTCGGCTACACGAACATGCTCACCGCCCTGGACCTGGCCGGCATCCCGCTGAACGCGGCGGACCGCACCGTCGACCACCCCATCGTGGTCGCGGGCGGGCACGCCGCGTTCAACCCCGAGCCGATCGCGGAGTTCATCGACTGCGCGGTCGTCGGCGACGGCGAGCAGGCCGTCCTGGAGATCACCGAGATCATCCGGGCCTGGAAGGCGGAGGGCGCCCCCGGCGGGCGCGAGGAGATCCTCTTCCGGCTCGCGCGGACCGGCGGGGTGTACGTACCGGGCTTCTACGACGTCGAGTACCTGCCGGACGGCCGGATCGGCCGCGTCGTCCCGAACCGCTCCGGCGTGCCGTGGCGCGTCTCCAAGCACACCGTCATGGACCTCGACGAGTGGCCGTACCCGAAGCAGCCGCTCGTCCCGCTCGCGGAGACCGTGCACGAGCGGATGTCCGTCGAGATCTTCCGCGGCTGTACGCGCGGCTGCCGCTTCTGCCAGGCCGGCATGATCACCCGGCCGGTGCGCGAGCGCAGCATCACCGGCATCGGCGACATGGTCGACAAGGGGCTGAAGGCGACCGGCTTCGAGGAGGTCGGCCTGCTGTCGCTCTCCTCGGCCGACCACACCGAGATCGGCGACATCGCCAAGGGGCTCGCGGACCGGTACGAGGAGGACAAGATCGGTCTGTCCCTCCCCTCCACCCGTGTCGACGCCTTCAACGTCGACCTCGCCAACGAGCTGACCAGGAACGGCCGCAGGTCGGGGCTGACCTTCGCTCCGGAGGGCGGCTCCGAGCGCATGCGCAAGGTCATCAACAAGATGGTCTCGGAGGAGGACCTGATCCGCACGGTCTCCACGGCGTACGGCAACGGCTGGCGCCAGGTGAAGCTGTACTTCATGTGCGGCCTGCCGACGGAGACCGACGAGGACGTCCTCCAGATCGGGGACATGGCGGTCAACGTGATCGCCGAGGGCCGCCGGGTCTCCGGCCAGAACGACATCCGCTGCACGGTCTCGATCGGCGGCTTCGTGCCCAAGCCGCACACGCCGTTCCAGTGGGCGCCGCAGCTCAGCGCCGAGGAGACCGACGCCCGGCTGGAGAAGCTGCGCGACAAGATCCGCGGCGACAAGAAGTACGGCCGCTCGATCGGCTTCCGCTACCACGACGGCAAGCCCGGCATCGTGGAGGGCCTGCTCTCCCGCGGCGACCGGCGCGTGGGCGCGGTCATCCGCGCGGTGTACGAGGACGGCGGCCGGTTCGACGGCTGGCGCGAGCACTTCTCGTACGACCGCTGGATGGCCTGCGCCGACAAGACGCTGCCGGAGTTCGGCGTGGACGTGGCCTGGTACACGACGCGGGAACGTACGT
Source organism: Streptomyces hebeiensis (assembly GCF_052983195.1). Lineage (NCBI taxonomy): Bacteria > Bacillati > Actinomycetota > Actinomycetes > Kitasatosporales > Streptomycetaceae > Streptomyces > Streptomyces hebeiensis. The sequence goes on along the minus strand of NZ_CM129812.1, from coordinate 2,458,258 downwards.
ACGAGGAGGTCCTGCCCTGGGACCACCTGGACTCGGGCCTGGACAAGGACTGGCTCTGGGAGGACTGGCAGGACGCGCTGGACGAGACCGAGGTCGAGGACTGCCGCTGGACGCCGTGCTTCGACTGCGGGGTGTGCCCGCAGATGGACACGGAGATCCAGATCGGTCCGACGGGCAAGAAACTGCTGCCGCTGACAGTGGTCAACAAGTAGGGCGCATCCCGTCGGCGACGTCTTCGGGTCCGGGCGTGCCCGGACCGCGCGATCGGACGCATGAGATTCGGCGGGCTCGACGCGGTGCGCGGCAACCGCACACCGCGGACCGGAGGACATGGCCCGAGACGTCCTCCGCCCGGGCTCCCGCCGACTCTGCGCCGGCCCCGAGGCGGCGTGCGCGGGGTGCCCCGGGGCGCGGCCGGCGTGGGGTTTCCCCAGCCTGGGGAACCGGTGGAGGGCCGTACGCGTACTCTGGGTGGTACAACAACCGTCCACGGCGCGGAACCGCCACCGGGGTTTACTCGCGACAGCGGGTCCGAGCCGGGACGCGGGGCCCCACATCCGAGGGTGGTGCGTAGCCGCGCGCCGCCCGCAGCGAGGAGAAGAACCACTGGGCAAGCGACAGCCCGAAGGCCCGCCGCCCGCACCGGCGGTGCAGCGCATCCGACTGCGCTACACCAAGCGCGGCCGCCTCCGGTTCACCAGCCACCGTGATTTCCAGCGCGCCTTCGAGCGGGCGCTGCGCCGCGCCGAGGTGCCCATGGCGTACTCGGCGGGCTTCACCCCGCACCCGAAGGTCTCCTACGCCAATGCCGCCCCCACCGGCACGGGCAGCGAGGCCGAGTTCCTGGAGATCGCCCTGGTGGAGGCGCGCGACCCCGACAAGCTGCGCGACCTGCTCGACGAGTCGCTGCCGCCCGGCCTCGACATCGTCGACGCCGTGGAGGCCCGCACCCCGGGACTCGCCGACCGGCTGACCGCTTCCGTGTGGGAGCTGCGGCTGGACGGAGTGGCGCGTCAGGAGGCGGAGAGCGCGGTGGCCGCGTTCCTCGCGGCCGAATCCGTCGAGGTCGAGCGCCGCACGAAAAGCGGGATGCGGACCTTCGACGCACGTGGCGCGGTGGCCGGACTTGACGTGGACCGTTCCCGGCCTGATAGGCCAGGGGACACGCCCTGTGCGATACTGCGCCTGGTTGTTCGGCACGTGACGCCTGCCGTACGACCCGACGACGTCCTGTCCGGTCTCCGAGCTGTGGCCGACCTGGCGCCGCCGGTCCCCGCAGCGGTGACCAGGCTGGCGCAGGGGCTCTTCGACGAGGAGTCCGGCACGGTGACCGACCCGCTCGCGCCCGACCGCGAGGCAGTCCGGCCCGCCGCATCCGCGGCCGCCGGGACCGCCGCCGCGACGGCGCCGGAAGGTGCAGGTTCCGCGTAGGACGGTCGTTGTAGCGCGGCCCTGGGACCCGGCAGTCACCGGGTACGGACGGCGCACTGACCAGAAGACTTTCGCCAGGCCGTGCGTACATCGCGCAGGGAACCGGCGAGCCGGACATAACAGCTCCCGTGCGGCGCCCGCGCCCCGGACGGCGGCATTCGCGCACAGCGCGGGCCGCGGCCGGACCGGATCCATGGCGCGGCGCCCGGGAGCGTGACGGGAGAACCGCCCGCATGCATGAGCCCACAGAGCCCCGTACCCCCGGGGACACCAACGAAGAGAACAACACTCCCAGCGACACGCTGCCGCCGCGCCGCAGGCGCCGCGCGGCGTCCCGGCCCGCGGGCCCGCCCGTCGGCGCCGACGGCGGCGCGGAGACGACGGGCGCACCGGCCGCCCCGCCCGCCGAGCCGGCCGCGCAGGACGCTGCGGCTCCGACCGGCGCCACCGCCGAGGTGCCCGCGCCGCGTCCGCGCCGCCGGGCGACCCGTAAGGCGACCGCGCCCGCCGGCGCGCCGACGCCGTCCGAGGCACCGGCTCCGGCTCCCGTCGAGGCGGGGGAGAAGCCGGAGGCGGCAGAAGCCGCGGCCACGGCTGAGGCGCCTGCCGCGCCGCGTCCGCGCCGTCGTGCGACGCGCAAGGCGACCGCGCCCGCCGGTACGCCGCCCGAGTCCGAGTCCGAGGCGGTGGCGCCGGTGGAACCCGCTCGTACGGCCGTGAGCGAGGAGGCCGTCGAGGCCGCCGCTCCGGCCGGGACGGATGCCCCCGCCGCGCCGCGTCCGCGCCGCCGGGCCACGCGCAAGACCGCCGCGCCCAAGGCCGCTCCTGAGCCGACGAGCAGCGCGCCGGAGGCCGGGGCCGCCACCGAGGCCGTCACCGATGTCGCGGAGACCGCCGAGGCACCCGAGGCGCCCGCCGCGCCGCGTCCGCGCCGCCGTGCCACCCGGCGGGCCACCGCGCCCAGCGGCGCGCCGACGACGGGTGACGAGAGCGCCGCGACGGGTTCCGTCGCGCAGCTCACCGCCGAGGAGGAGCCCGTCGCGGCCGCCGAGCCGCCCGCTCCTCGCAGCCGTACGCGACGCAAGGCCGCCGCGGCGCAGACCACGCCCGAGCCCGAGCCCGCGCGGCCCGTCGCCGGGACCGAGCAGGCCGAGGCGCCGGAGCAGCGCACGCGCCGCCGCGCCGCGCGGCCGGCCGTCGCCGTGTTCCAGGCGCCGGTCTTCACCGAGCCGATGTTCCAGACGCCGGAGACGGCCGCCGCCGCGGCCGCCGCGGCCGTGGCCGCCGAGGAGGACGAGGACGAGGTCCAGGCCCCCGTGCCGGCCGAGCCCGTCGCGTCGGAGAACCCGGGCCGTCGCAGGCGCCGGCGCCGCGGCGAGCCCGCCGAGCCGGCGGAGAGCCACGCGGAGGCGGCACCGGTACGGGAGGAAACAGAGGCGGCACCGGTGCGGGAGCCCGCCGAGGCCGCCGCCGAGGCCGCGGCCGACGAGACGCGGTCCGCCGACGGCGACGACTCCGACGAGTACGAGGACCGTCCCTCGCGCCGCCGTCGCCGTGGCGGCCGCCGCCGCCGTCGTGGCGAGTCCGCGGACGCGGAGGAGAGCACGGACGAGCAGGAGCCGCAGGAGGAGTCCGGCACCCGCGCCGAGGAGTCCGAGGACGAGCAGGAGGACGACGGCGGCCGCCACGGCGACGACGCCGCCGGGCGGGAGGAGCACGAGGCCGCCTCCGGCGGCGGCTCCGCCAGCAGCCGTCGCCGTCGTCGCCGACGCCGCCGCAGCGGGGAGTCCGCGGGCGAGCCGGAGGCGGGCGGCGACGACCCGGAGCGTACGGTCGTCAAGGTCCGCGAGCCGCGCGAGCGTCGCGCCCGCGACACCGAGGCGGGCACGGGCTCCGACGAGGTGCAGTCCATCAAGGGCTCGACTCGTCTGGAGGCCAAGAAGCAGCGCCGCCGCGAGGGCCGCGAGCAGGGCCGCCGCAGGGTGCCGATCATCACCGAGGCGGAGTTCCTGGCGCGCCGGGAGGCCGTCGAGCGGGTGATGGTGGTCCGCCAGAACGGCGAGCGCACCCAGATCGGCGTCCTCGAGGACAACGTGCTCGTGGAGCACTACGTCAACAAGGAGCAGGCCACCAGCTACGTCGGCAACGTCTACCTGGGCAAGGTGCAGAACGTCCTGCCGTCCATGGAGGCCGCCTTCGTCGACATCGGCAAGGGACGCAACGCCGTCCTGTACGCCGGTGAGGTCAACTTCGAGGCACTGGGCATGGCGAACGGCCCGCGCCGGATCGAGAGCGCCCTCAAGTCCGGCCAGTCGGTCCTCGTCCAGGTGACGAAGGACCCCATCGGCCACAAGGGCGCCCGGCTGACCAGCCAGGTCTCGCTGCCCGGCCGGTACCTGGTGTACGTGCCCGAGGGCTCGATGACCGGTATCAGCCGCAAGCTGCCCGACACCGAGCGCGCCCGGCTGAAGACGATCCTCAAGAAGATCGTCCCCGAGGACGCGGGCGTCATCGTCCGTACGGCCGCCGAGGGCGCCAGCGAGGACGAGCTGCGGCGGGACGTGGAGCGTCTGCAGGCGCAGTGGGAGGACATCAGGAAGAAGGCGAAGAACGGCGGCGCGCCGACCCTTCTCTACGGTGAGCCCGACATGACCGTCCGGGTCGTCCGCGACATCTTCAACGAGGACTTCTCGAAGGTCATCGTCAGCGGTGACGAGGCGTGGCAGACCATCCACGGCTACGTCGCCCATGTCGCGCCGGATCTGTCCGACCGGCTCCAGCGCTGGACGAGCGAGGTGGACGTCTTCGCGACGTACCGCATCGACGAGCAGCTGATGAAGGCGCTGGACCGGAAGGTCTGGCTGCCGAGCGGCGGTTCGCTGGTGATCGACAAGACCGAGGCCATGGTCGTGGTCGACGTCAACACCGGCAAGTTCACCGGCCAGGGCGGCAACCTGGAGGAGACCGTCACCAGGAACAACCTGGAGGCGGCCGAGGAGATCGTGCGCCAGCTGCGGCTGCGCGACCTGGGCGGCATCGTCGTCATCGACTTCATCGACATGGTGCTGGAGTCGAACCGGGACCTCGTGCTGCGGCGGCTGCTGGAGTGCCTGGGCCGGGACCGTACGAAGCACCAGGTGGCCGAGGTCACCTCGCTGGGGCTGGTGCAGATGACCCGCAAGCGGGTCGGGCAGGGGCTGCTGGAGTCGTTCTCCGAGACCTGCGTCCACTGCAACGGCCGCGGCGTGATCGTCCACATGGAACAGCCGGTCGCGGCGGGCGGTGGCGGGGGCGGCAAGCGCTCGAAGAAGCGCGGCCGTGGCGCGGCCGGCGCGGACCACGAGCACGAGCCGGTGGTCCCCGCCGCACGGCCGGAGAGCGCTCCTGAGCCGGAGACCGCGGTCGCCGAGAGCGAGGCCGAGGTGGCCGCCGAGGCGGCGGTCCCGGTCGCGCTGCCCGCGCCGGAGTTCGCGCCGGACGAGGAACTGTTCAACAGCGTGGCGGAGGCGGAGGCGGCCGCTCGCGGCCGTACCCGCCGCCGGGCCTCGCGGAAGGCGTCGGCCCCGGCGGGTTCGCCGAAGGCGGCGGACGCGGGGACGCCCGCCGTGCGGCCGGAGCCGCAGCCGGTGGTGGTGCCGGAGTCCCGGCCGGTGCCGGCCGGGCCTGAGACGACGGCCGAGCCGGAGACAGCGGCCGAGCCGGTCGTCGCGCAGGCGCCCGAGGCGGAGGCGGCCCCTCAGGGCCGTACGCGCCGCAGGGCGACCCGCAAGGCGTCGGCACCGGCCGGTTCGCCGAAGGCGGCGGACGCGGAGGCGCCCGCCGAGGTGGTCGTTCCCGCTGCCCCTGAGTCCCGGCCCGAGCCGGTGGCCGAGGCCGCCGCGCCCGCCGAGGCGGCGGAACCCACGGCCCCGCCGCGTGCCCGTCGCCGGGTGACCCGCAAGGTCACGGCCCCGGCCGGTTCGCCCTCGGGCGCGGAGGAGGCCGCGATCGTCGTGGTGCCCGCCGCGCAGCAGCGCGAGGCCGCCGTGGCCGCGTCGGACCCGGCTCCGGTCCTGGAGCCGGAGTCGGAGTCGCCGTCCGCCGAGCCGGAGGAGGCCCCGGCCCCGGCGAGGAAGACGACGCGCAAGGTCGCCAAGAAGGCCCCGGCGAAGAAGACGGCCGCCAAGAAGACGACCACGGCCAAGAAGACCGCGGCGAAGAAGACGACGGCCAAGAAGACGACCACGGCGAAGAAGACGACGAAGTCGGCGACCAAGAAGGCCGCCACCAAGTCGGCCGCGAAGAAGACCGCGGCGGCGGAGCAGCAGCCGCCCGCGGGCGTCACGGCGCCGACGGACAGCTGATCGTTCCTCCCGCGCACGCGTGCGGTGCCCCACTCCTCGAACACCGGGGGTGGGGCACCGCCCGTTTCGTCCATCGCCCCCCTCGGGGCGACCGCGTTTTTTCCCCCGGCCTCCCGGCGCCCGGAGCCCGGCCGCGGGGCCGTCTCCGGCAGGGCCGGTTTGACCGTCGCCGAGGGCGGATCGTAGTCTTGACCCTCGGCGTGTCTGTATGCGCGCCTACTCCTGAGCACCTACCTCCCGGCATCCGGGGGAGGCCGCTCGTCCTCATCCGGACCGTCGCGGGCTTCGGCCCGTGCGGGCGGCTGGCATCAGGGGTTCCGTTCCGAGCGAGAGTGAGATCCGCGTGTACGCCATCGTGCGCAGCGGTGGTCGCCAGCACAAGGTTGCTGTCGGCGACACCGTTGAGGTTGACAAGATTTCCACTGCCAAGGTTGGCGACACGGTCGAGCTCTCGACCCTGCTCGTGGTCGACGGTGACACCGTCACCAGCGACCCGTGGGTGCTGGACGGGATCAAGGTCACGGCCGAGGTCGTGGACCACCACAAGGGTGCCAAGATCGACATCCTGCGCTACAAGAACAAGACCGGCTACCGCCGCCGCCAGGGTCACCGTCAGCAGTACACGGCGATCAAGGTCACCGGCATCCCGACGGCCGCGAAGTAAGGGACTGAGGAGACATGGCACACAAGAAGGGCGCATCGTCCACCCGTAACGGGCGCGACTCGAATGCCCAGCGGCTCGGAGTGAAGCGCTTCGGCGGCCAGCTCGTCAACGCCGGTGAGATCATCGTCCGCCAGCGCGGCACGCACTTCCACCCGGGCTCCGGCGTCGGCCGTGGCGGCGACGACACGCTGTTCGCGCTGAGCGCCGGTGCGGTGCAGTTCGGCACCCGCCGTGGCCGCAAGGTCGTGAACATCGTTCCGGCCGCCTGATCACCAGGCAGTCGTAGAGCGGTTTCCCGCGAGGGCGGACCTCACTTCCCGGCAGACGGGGAGCGGGTCCGCCCTTCGTACGTTCGCGGTCCGCCCGGTGGACCCGCCTGGTCGACCCGCCCGGTGGACCCGACCGGTCGATCCCCCGACCCGTCCGACCGTATGACCCCGCCCACACGCCGTGGGCGGACCCGATGGACCTGATGTACTGGAGGCAATCCCCATGACCACCTTCGTGGACCGCGTCGAGCTGCACGTCGCCGCGGGTAACGGAGGCCACGGCTGCGCCTCCGTGCACCGGGAGAAGTTCAAGCCGCTCGGCGGGCCCGACGGGGGCAACGGCGGCCGGGGCGGCGATGTGATCCTCGTCGTCGACCAGTCGGTGACGACGCTGCTGGACTACCACCACTCCCCGCACCGCAAGGCCACCAACGGCAAGCCCGGCGAGGGCGGCAACCGTTCCGGCAAGGACGGTCAGGACCTGGTGCTGCCGGTGCCGGACGGCACCGTCGTCCTCGACTCGCGCGGTGAGGTCCTCGCCGACCTGGTGGGCCACGGCACCACCTATGTCGCCGCCGAGGGCGGCCGGGGCGGGCTCGGCAACGCGGCGCTGGCCTCGGCCCGCCGCAAGGCCCCCGGCTTCGCGCTGCTCGGTGAGCCGGGGGACGCGGGTGACGTCGTCCTGGAGCTCAAGACCGTCGCCGACGTGGCGCTCGTCGGTTACCCGAGCGCCGGCAAGTCCTCGCTGATCTCCGTGCTCTCCGCGGCCAAGCCCAAGATCGCCGACTACCCGTTCACCACGCTGGTCCCCAACCTGGGGGTGGTCACGGCCGGCGCCACCGTCTACACCGTCGCGGACGTACCCGGCCTGATCCCGGGCGCCAGCCAGGGACGCGGGCTGGGCCTCGAGTTCCTGCGCCACGTCGAACGCTGCTCGGTGCTCGTCCACGTCCTGGACACGGCGACGGCGGAGCCGGACCGGGACCCGGTCTCCGACCTCGACACGATCGAGGCGGAGCTGGCGCAGTACGGCGGCCTGGACGACCGGCCGCGCGTCGTCGTGCTCAACAAGGTCGACGTCCCGGACGGCCAGGATCTCGCGGACATGATCCGCCCCGACCTCCTGGAGCGCGGCTACCGCGTCTTCGAGGTCTCCGCGGTGGCCCACAAGGGGCTGAAGGAGCTGTCCTTCGCGCTCGCCGAGATCGTCGCCAAGGCCCGTGCCGACAGGCCCAGGGAGGAGGCGACCCGGATCGTCATCCGGCCCAAGGCCGTGGACGACGCGGGCTTCACCGTCACCCGCGAGGACGACGGGCTCTTCCGTGTGCGCGGCGAGAAGCCCGAACGCTGGGTGCGCCAGACCGACTTCAACAACGACGAGGCCGTCGGCTACCTCGCGGACCGGCTGAACCGGCTCGGTGTCGAGGAGGAGCTGATGAAGGCCGGGGCCCGCGCGGGCGACGGCGTGGCGATCGGCGCCGAGGACAACGCCGTGGTCTTCGACTGGGAGCCCACGGTGATGGCCGGTGCCGAGATGCTGGGCCGACGGGGCGAGGACCACCGTATGGAAGCGCTCCGGCCGGCGGTGCAGCGGCGCCGGGAGCGGGAGGCCGAGCGGGACGAGGCGCAGCGGGAGTTCGACGACTTCAACCCCTTCTGACCGTTTCACACCTCTTCCGGGGTCGCGTTACGGACACGGGCGGTCAGGGCGTTTCGCCGTGGCCGCCCGTTTGCGTAGCCTCTCAGGAGCCTCTCATTTGAAACCCCCCGCGCTCCGACGTGAAACTTCTGTGGTGTCCTTCACGTACGACTTCCGGCCACGTCCCGTTGGTTCACAGGTCTTCGCAGGTGAATCAGGGGTTGCGGGCCGGTGTCGCCCGGTGGTGGTCCACCTTGCACGACGATTGCCGCGGGTGGGACCATCGGCCCATCCTCTGAGCCCGCAAGGTAGGTCAGTCCTGTGTCTGGAACTCCCGCTTCCGCGTCGTCCGCGAAGCCCCGCACCACCGCCGTCGTCCTGGCAGGCGGTACCGGTCAGCGCGTGGGCCTGTCGATCCCGAAGCAGCTGCTGAAGATCGCGGGGAAGGCGGTCATCGAGCACACCCTGTGGATCTTCGAGCAGGCCGAGTCGATCGACGACGTGATCGTGCTGATGGCTCCGGGCTACACGGGCGACGTGGAGAAGATCGTCGCGAAGGCGGGGCTCAGCAAGGTCAGCCGGGTCATCGAGGGCGGCGCGACGCGCAACGAGACCACCGAGCGCGCCATCGCGGCGCTGGGCGAGGGGCTGGCCGAGGGCGAGGACCGCAACGTCCTGTTCCACGACGCCGTCCGTCCGCTGCTGTCGCAGCGCGTGATCCAGGACTGCGTGGACGCGCTGGAGCGCTACCAGGCGGTGGACGTGGCGATCCCGTCGGCGGACACGATCATCGTGACCCGGACGCACGGTGAGGACGGCGAGTTCATCACGGACGTCCCCGACCGCTCCCGGCTGCGGCGCGGCCAGACCCCGCAGGCGTTCAAGCTGTCCACCATCCGCAGGGCGTACGAGGTCGCCGCCGGGGACCCCAACTTCCAGGCCACCGACGACTGTTCCGTGGTGCTCAAGTACCTGCCGGACGTGCCGATCCACGTCGTCGCGGGCGACGAGTACAACATGAAGGTCACCCAGCCGGTCGACGTCTTCATCGCCGACAAGCTGTTCCAGCTCGCGTCCGCCGCCGCGCCGCAGCAGTCCTCCGACGAGGCCTACCGCGAGCTGCTGACCGGTAAGACCCTGGTCGTCTTCGGCGGGTCGTACGGCATCGGCGCGGACATCTGCAAGCTCGCCGAGTCCTACGGCGCCACGGTGTACGCGCTGGGCCGTTCCACCACCGGCACGCACGTGGAGAACCCCGAGCACGTCGACGACGCGCTGTCCCGCGCGTACGGCGAGACGGGCCGCATCGACTACGTGATCAACACGGCGGGCGTCCTGCGCATCGGCAAGCTGGCCGAGACGGACAACACCACCATCCAGGAGGCGCTGAACGTCAACTACCTGGCGCCGGTGCAGATCGCCCGCGCCTCGTACAAGTACCTGGCGGAGACCAAGGGCCAGCTGCTGCTCTACACCTCCAGCAGCTACACGCGCGGGCGTGCCGAGTACAGCCTGTACTCGTCCACGAAGGCCGCCATGGTCAACCTCACCCAGGCGCTGTCGGACGAGTGGGCCGCCGAGGGCATCCGGGTGAACTGCGTGAACCCGGAGCGTACGGCGACTCCGATGCGCACCAAGGCCTTCGGCCAGGAGCCCGAGGGGTCGCTGCTGTCGTCCGAGGCGGTCGCGCGGACCTCCCTGGACGTGCTGCTCTCCGAGCTGACCGGACACGTCATCGACGTACGGCAGCAGGACCCGACCCGGGGCGCGTCCGAGGCGTCGGACTTCGAGCAGGCACTGGCCGCCGTCCTGGACCGTCAGGAAGATGTGTCATAATTCTCGACAATCTTGATACGGGCCTCCGTGGACGCCGCAGACGCGGGAACCACGGGGGCCCGAATTCGTGGAGCCGGGGTCCTGCCGTCCGGGGCGGCTCGGAAAGACCCGGACGAAAGGCCCCCGGACCTTCACGCTCTCGTCGCAATATCAACAGCCGGCACGCTCTGGAGCAGGTATTCCGTGATTTCGACAGCCATTCGCCTGGCCCGTGTGGGCAGCGGATCAGAGCTGGCAGCAGCACTTCTTCTGGGACTGGGTTTCCCGTGCGTCATGCTCGCCGCGATAATTCCGAACCTCTGGCTCTTCGCCGCGGCGGCCGCCGTGACGTATCTCGCGGACACGTACCTGCACAAGCGCGGCAGCTATCTGGTCAACAGGCTCGCCAAGGTACGGGCCGGGCTGTCGATCCGGTTCCTGATCCGCCAGATGCTGATGGCACTGATGGTGGCGAGGTCCGGGCTCGGTGAGGACCGGATCTTCTACGTGACCGTGGTCGTGGTCCTCGTCTTCTACGGCCTCCAGGCACCGCACGGCGCGATCGTCACCCTGCTCCGGCTGCGCCGGCGGCTGCCCGTGGTCACCCGCAACATCGACCTCACCGGGATCCGGATCCCCGACGCGCCGCCGCGCGGCCTGCTGCACCGCTCCGCCGAGAAGATGCTGCACCTGGACCTCTTCGCCATGGCCGGCGTGATCGTCACGGTGCAGACGCGGGACAACCTCTACGGCTACGTGGGGCTCGGCCTGACGCTGGCGCTCGCCGTCCTCTACATCCTCGCCCTGCTGCCGTACCTGCGCCCGGCCCGGCTGGTGCCGGCCGCGGACAAGGTGCTCGCGGCCGTGGACGAGTGGCTGGCCGACTACCGGCCGACCGTCATCCTGTACTTCTCCGGCTCCAAGGACTCCGCGTACCAGGTCAACATGTGGCTGGAGACCATGGACCAGATCGACGGACGGCCGCTGATCGTGTTGCGGGAGCGGGCCATCGCGAGCCAGCTGGCCCCGACGTCCGTGCCGGTGCTCTGCGTCCCGGGCGGGGTGCACCTGATGAACCTGGACCTGTCGAGCGTGCGCGTCGCGCTGTACGCGGCCAACGTCGGCAAGAACATCCACATGCTGCGCGTCCCGACGATGAAGCACGTCTTCATCGGCCACGGCGACAGCGACAAGCTGGCCAGCGTCAACCCCTACAGCAAGGCGTACGACGAGGTCTGGACGGCGGGCCGGGCCGGCCGCGACCGCTACGCGCTGGCCGACGTCGGGGTGCGGGACGAGGACATCGTCGAGGTGGGCCGGCCGCAGCTGGCGCCCATCCGGCCCGCGACGGGCGCCCCGAAGAACGCGATCCCCACGATCCTGTACGCGCCCACCTGGGAGGGCTGGGACGACAACCCGGGCAACACCTCGCTGCTGCTGGCGGGCGAGAACATCGTCAAGCGGCTGCTGACGGCCGAGCCCCCGGTCCGGCTGCTGTACAAGCCGCACCCCTTCACCGGTACGCGCAGCCCCAAGGCGAAGGCCGTGCACGCCCGGATCACGGCGATGGTGGAGAAGGCCGCGGCCGAGCGGGCCGGCGACACCCGGTGGGCCGAGGAGACCGCGGCCTCGCGCGCGGACATGAGCGCGGCGCGCTCGGAGCTGAACCGGATCCAGGCGCGGCTGACCGAGCTGTCGGGCGTCGCCGACAGCGGCCGGGACGAGGCCGAGGAGTCGCGCGAGTCGAAGGCCGACCCGGCGCGCCAGGCGGAGCTGACCCGGCTGCGGAACGAGTGGAACGCCGCCTACTGGCGGTCCTTCGGCTGGTGGGAGCACCGGGTCATCGACGGCGCGGAGCCGCGGCTGTACGACTGCTTCAACGAGTCGGACGCGATGGTCTCCGACATCTCCAGCGTGGTCTCCGACTTCATCGCCAGCGGGAAGCCCTACGCGGTGACCGACTCGGCGGAGCTGGGCGCCGCCGAGTTCAAGCGGCAGAACACCGCCGTACGCGCCGCCGTGATCCTCTCCAACAGCGCCGCCGAACTGGACGAACTGCTCGCGGCGGTCGCCGATCCGGCCGCCGACCGGCTGGCCGGGGCCCGCGCCGAGCTGAAGCGGTATCTGCTGGGGCCGGACGAGCCGACCTCGATGGAGCGGTTCAACGCGGCCACGCGGGCGCTGGCCGCCAAGGCGGAGGCCCGCAACCTGGGGGTGGAGCAGCGTCTGGTGGAGCCGCTGGAGGCGCCCGCTCCGGACGACCAGGCGCCGGTCGGCCCGCGGGCCGAGGAGGGCCTGGAGAGTTCGGAGAACGCCCCGACGGAGCCCGAGAACAACGATCTGGACTCGCCCGTGGGACCCGTGGGCGGCTGAGCCGGAACGCACACGACGGGAGAGGGCCCGCACGGCCCCGATGAGGGCCCACGGCCCGGCGGTACGCGTCCGAGCGCACCGCCGGGCCGTTTCCGTGCGCGGACCACGCGCGCGGACCACGTGCGCGGACCACGTGTCGGGCACGTACGCACGGGGGCGCGCGGACGGCAGGGGCGGAGCAGTCCGGGACATGTCGGTACTTTTATGTGACCGGCATCACAGATTCAGACGATCGTGATCAGACAACCAACAATGGGGGGTGCCTGTCTGTCATTTCGATGAACGAGATGACAGTTCCTGATGTGAGTGTGATCGTCGGGGCATACGAAGCGATGCCCTACCTGGTCCGCTGCCTGGAGTCGGTGGAGTCGCAGACCATGGCCCACCGTATCGAGGTCATCGCCGTCGACGACGGCTCGACCGATGGCACGGGGGCATATCTGGAGAAGTTCGCCGCCTCGACCGCCATCCCGACCAAGGTGGTGCGACAGGCCAACTCGGGGGGTCCGAGCGGCCCGCGCAACGTGGGCATCGCCCTGGCCAGGGGGAGGTACGTCTTCTTCCTGGACGCCGACGACTACCTGGGCCCGGAGGCGCTGGAGCGCATGGTGGCCATGGCCGACCGGGCCGGCACCGACGTGGTCCTCGGCAAGGTGGAGGGAGTCAACAGGGGGGCGCCGTCGTCGATGTGGGGCCGGACGGCCGAGCGTGTCGACGTCTACAACTCGAAGGTCATCTACACCCTCAGCGCCCAGAAGCTGTTCCGGCGCGAGCTGATCGAACGGCTCGGTCTGCGGTTCGACGAGGGGATGCGGACCGGGGAGGACGCCCTCTTCACGATGGAGGCGTACCTCAGGGGCGGCGGTGTCTCGGTGATATCCGACTACACCTGCTACTACCTCGTCGGCCGTGACGACGGCAAGCACGTGACCAAGAGCGGCGACCACACGATGCGCTTCGAGGCCGTGGGCGCGCTGATGAAGCTCATCGCGGACATCGTGCCGCCGGGCGCCGAACGGGACCGGCTGATGGTCAGACCCTTCACGGTCGGCCTGCTCCAGCAGTTCCCGCCCGGCTTCATGAAGCAGCCTGAGGAGATCCAGCGGCAGAAGATGGAGCTGGCCGCGCCCCTGATGCGGCGTTACTGGGGACCGGGCGTGGCACGGCTGATCAAGGTCTCGGAACGGTTGCGGCTGGAGTGCGTCGCGCTCGGACGGTTCGACCTGCTGCGGGACGTGCTCGTCTTCGTCCGGGACGGGACCAGACCCGAGGTGGTCCACCGGGGCCGCGACCGGACTCCGTACCTCGCCTTCCCCCACTTCGGGGAGAAGGGCAGCGGACTGAAGGACGCCTCGTTCGAGGTGACCGTGCCGGACTGGATCGGCAAGCCGGGCCTGGAGAGCATCCACCCGCCCAAGGTCGTGCGGCAGCGCAGGTCGCCCGCGCGGCGGGTGGCCCGGCGGGTGCGCGCGCGGATCCGCCGTACGGGCCTGACCCGCGCCTGGGCCCGGGCCGGGGGGAGGACCGCGAAGGCGGCCGCGGCGGCGTCGGCCACCGCCTCGCGGCCAACCGGATCCAAGGCCTGAGAAGTTCGCCCGAAGGCGATCGAGGGCCTGCCGAGGGCCTTCCGGGCGCCTTCCGCGAGCCCTCGTGGGCGGTCCGGGGACGGTCCGGGCGCTCCTGTGGACGGCCCTTCCGAGCCACCTCGAACCGGTCAGTTCACCCGCCGGAGGTGACCGGCTGCGGTCCGCGCCGGAAATCGTCGGTAAAGTCTGACTGTCGGGCGATGCCCGGACAGCGTTGAAAACTCTCCTGGGATGAGAAACGTGAAGGCTCTTGTACTGTCCGGTGGGGCGGGCACCCGCCTGCGCCCCATCACACACACCTCCGCGAAACAGCTCGTGCCGGTGGCCAACAAGCCCGTGCTCTTCTACGGTCTCGAGGCCATCGCGGACGCGGGTATCACGGAGGTCGGCGTCATCGTCGGCGACACGGCCGACGAGATCCGCGAGGCGGTCGGGGACGGCTCCCGGTTCGGGATAAAGGTCACCTACCTCCAGCAGGACGCCCCGCTGGGGCTGGCGCACGCCGTTCTCATCGCGCGGGAGTTCCTCGGTGACGACGACTTCGTCATGTACCTCGGGGACAACTTCATCGTCGGTGGCATCACCGGCCTGGTGGACGCCTTCCGGGCGGACCGGCCCGACGCGCAGATCCTGCTGACCAGGGTCCCCAACCCGACCTCGTTCGGCGTCGCCGAACTCGACGGCGACGGCCGGGTGGTGGCGCTGGAGGAGAAGCCCAAGCAGCCCAAGAGCGATCTGGCGCTCGTCGGCGTCTACCTCTTCACCCCGGCCGTGCACGAGGCCGTGCGCTCCATCGAGCCGTCCTGGCGCGGTGAGCTGGAGATCACGCACGCCATCCAGTGGCTGATCGACCAGAGCCGGGACGTCCGTTCCACGACCATCTCCGGGTACTGGAAGGACACCGGCAACGTCACCGACATGCTGGAGGTCAACCGTTCGGTGCTGGAGACCGTGGAGCCCTGCCTCGACGGCTCCGTCGACGAGGCGTCGGAGATCATAGGGCGGGTCAGGATCGAGGCGGGCGCCCAGGTCACCGGCAGCCGGATCGTCGGCCCCGCGATCATCGGCGCCGGCACGGTCGTCAGCGACGCCTACATCGGCCCCTTCACGTCGGTCTCCGAAGGGTGCAGGATCGAGGACAGCGAGATCGAGTACTCCATCGTTCTGCGGAACTCGTCCCTCACCGGCGTGCGCCGGGTGGAGGCATCGCTGATCGGCCGCGATGTCGAGATCACTCCCGCGCCCCGCAACCCGTCCGCCCACCGACTCGTCCTCGGCGACCACAGCAAGGTGCAGATCTCCTCATGACTCGTTCCGACGCCTCCCGCCCCACCAGGATCCTGGTCACCGGCGGTGCCGGCTTCATCGGCTCGCACTACGTCCGTACGGTTCTGGGCCCCCAGGGGCCCGGCGACGTCGAGATCACGGTGCTCGACAAGCTCACCTACGCGGGCAACCCGGCCAACCTCGACGAGGTGCGCGACCGGCCCGGCTTCGCCTTCGTCCAGGGCGACATCTGTGACCCCGAGCTGGTCGGCAAGCTGATGGCCGAGCACGACCAGGTGGTGCACTTCGCCGCCGAGTCGCACGTCGACCGCTCCATCGACGGCGGCGCGGAGTTCGTCCGCACGAACGTGGTGGGCACCCACACGCTGATCGACGCCGCGCACCGCGCGGGCGTCAAGACCTTCGTGCACATCTCCACCGACGAGGTCTACGGCTCGATCGACGAGGGCTCGTGGCCGGAGACCCACCCGCTGGAGCCCAACTCGCCCTACTCCTCGGCAAAGGCGTCCAGTGACCTGATCGCGCTCTCCTACCACCGCACCCACGGCCTGGACGTGCGGGTGACCCGCTGCTCCAACAACTACGGGCACCACCACTTCCCCGAGAAGGTCATCCCGCTGTTCATCACGAACCTGCTGGACGGCAAGAAGGTGCCGCTCTACGGCGACGGCGGCAACGTCCGTGACTGGCTGCACATCGACGACCACGTCCAGGGCATCGAACTGGTCCGCACGAAGGGCCGCGCCGGGCAGGTCTACAACATCGGCGGCGGCACGGAGCTGTCCAACAAGGAGCTGACCGGGCTGCTGCTCGAGGCGTGCGGGGCGGACTGGGACACCAGCGTCGAGTACGTCACCGACCGCAAGGGCCACGACCGCCGCTACTCCGTCGACTGCACCAAGATCCGCACGGAGCTGGGCTACGAGCCGCGCAAGGACTTCGCCACGGGCCTGGCCGAGACCGTCCAGTGGTACCGCGACAACCGCGCCTGGTGGGAGCCGCTGAAGGAGCGTGCCGCCCTGTGAGCAGCTGGCTGGTCACCGGCGCCGGCGGGATGCTGGGCCAGGACCTCCTGGCCCGGCTGGCCGCCGCCGGGGAGGACGCGGTCGGCCTGGACCGTACCGCGCTGGACATCACGGACCCCGCTTCGGTACGTGCCGCCCTGGCGGAGCACGGCCCGGCCGTGGTGGTCAACTGCGCCGCCTGGACGGCCGTGGACGACGCCGAGGCCAAGGAGGACGAGGCGCTCGCCGTCAACGGCACGGGCCCCCGGGTCCTGGCCGAGGCGTGCGCGGCCTCCGGCGCCGTCCTCGTCCAGGTCTCGACGGACTACGTGTTCGCGGGCGACGCCTCGGCCCCGTACGGCGAGGACACCCCGCCGGCCCCGCGCGGCGCGTACGGCCGGACGAAGCTGGCCGGGGAGCGCGCCGTGCTCGACACGCTCCCCGAGCGTGGTTACGTGGTGCGCACGGCCTGGTTGTACGGCGCGGGCGGCGGCAACTTCGTCCGTACGATGATCAAGCTGGAGGGCGTCAAGGACACCCTGGACGTGGTGGACGACCAGCGCGGTCAGCCCACCTGGACCGGGGACCTGGCGGACCGGCTGGTCCGGCTCGGCCGGGCGGCCCTCGACGGCACGGCCGCGCCCGGGATCTACCACGGCACCAGCGGCGGCGAGACCACCTGGTTCTCGTTCACACGAGAGATCTTCCGGCTGCTCGGCGCGGACCCCGAGCGGGTCCGGCCGACGACCAGTGAGGCGTTCGTCCGGCCCGCGCCCCGGCCCGCGTACAGCGTGCTGGGCCACGAGCGGTGGCGGGCGGCCGGGATCGAGCCGATCCGGGACTGGCGCGCGGCGCTTCAGGAGGCGTTTCCCGCCCTGCTGAAGGCCGAGCGCGGCGCGGGGGCGCCGACCGCGTAAACCGTGGGAGACCGCACACCGCGCTGAGCTGGAGGCCAGGCGACACGTGGCTGTTACTGACCGGTAGATGTTTACGGATGGTCGAGGGGCCCACTAAGTTCACTGAGAATCAAGCCTCCGTTGTTGATTCTCAGTGAAGGGCCCTCTACGTGGACCGCCACGGCTTCCTGCGCCACCTGCACCGTGTGTACAAGCCCCGCAACTACCTGGAGATCGGGGTCAATGACGGGCGCAGCCTGGCGCTCTCCCGGGTGCCTTCGGTGGCCGTCGACCCGGCCTTCAAGGTCGTCACGGACATCAGTTGTGACGTCCACCTCGTGAAGTCGACCAGCGACGACTTCTTCGCCCGCAAGGACCCGCTGATCCACCTGCGCAACGGGCGCAACCCGTTCCGCGCGCTCGCACGTCGGGATCCGGTCAATCTTCTCGGCGGCGACCCGAAGCTGGAGCTGTCGTTCATCGACGGCATGCACCTCTTCGAGTACGCGCTGCGCGACTTCATGAACGTGGAGAAGCACTCGCGGTGGTCCAGCGTGATCGTGCTGGACGACATGCTGCCGAGGGACGTGGACGAGGCGGCGCGCGACCGGCACACCAAGTTCTGGGCCGGGGACGTCTACAAGGTGGCGACGGTGCTGCGGCGCTTCCGCCCGGACCTGCTGGTGGTCGACGTCGACACCGCTCCGACCGGGGTCGTGGCCATCTTCGGCGCCAACCCGGAGAGCACGGTCCTGAAGGACGCCTACGACAAGATCATCGAAGAGTACGTCGTACCGGACCCGCAGGACGTGCCCGACGAGGTGCTGGTCCGCAAGAACGCGGTGCAGCCCGAGGCGCTGCTGCGGGCCGGCTTCTGGCAGGGCCTGACGCGGGCGCGGAACCTGCGCCGGCCGCGCTCCGCGTTCGTGCCGCTGCGGCGGCAGATCGAGGCCGTGGTCGGCTGATCCGTTCCGGCCGGGGCCGCCGCCCCGGTCCGGACGGTGCCGGACGGCGGTTCGGCTCAGGCTGTACGGAGCCGTACGCAGGGGCCCGGGCGACGTGTCGAACGTCGCCCGGGCCCCTTCCGTATGGCCGCCTCCCGGCGGAGGTCAGCCGCGCGCGGCCAGCTCCGCGTAGTAGGCGCGGCAGGCCTCGTACGACGGGAGCAGGCCCTGGGCCTCGGCCTCCGCCAGGGTCGGCGCCGCCGCGTCCTTGTCCGACAGCAGCGGGGTGATGCCCGCAGGCCACTCGATGCCGAGCTCGGGGTCCAGCGGGTTGATGCCGTGCTCGCGCTCGGGCGCGTACCCCTCGGAGCAGAGGTAGACCACCGTCGCGTCGTCCGTCAGCGCCACGAAGGCGTGCCCGAGCCCCTCGGCGAGGTAGACGGCGTGGTGGTCCACGTCGTCCAGCCGGACGGCGTCCCATCTGCGGTAGGTCGGGGAGCCGACCCGGATGTCCACGATGACGTCGAGCACGGCCCCTCTCACGCACTTGACGTATTTCGCCTGGCCCGGCGGCACGTCCGCGAAGTGGATGCCGCGCAGCGTGCCCCGGCTGGAGACGGAGCAGTTGGCCTGGGCGAGGTTCAGCGCGTGGCCGGTCGACTCCACGAAGTCGGGGGCCTTGAACCACTCGTGGAAGCTGCCACGGCTGTCCGGGAAGACCTTCGGTTCGTGGACCCAGGCGCCTTCGACGGAGAGCTGTCGCATGTGATCACGTCCTTGTTCGTGCTTGATCGTGCTTGTTCGTGCCGCTCGGGGGAGCGAGGAGGAGGGGCGGGCGTCGGCGCCGGGCGTCACAGACGCGCCGCGAGGCGGCGCACCTTCTTGCGGGCGGACTTCGGCAGCCGCCGGACGACGGGACCGCCGACGGTGCGCAGCGCCCGGCGCAGCGAGGCGCGGCGACGCCTGGAGGTCATCTGACGGACCATCGTCGCGTCGACCTCCGCCAGGTCGGTGCGGTCGAGCTGGAGCCGCCCGCCGCCCGCCACCGGCACGTCGCACAGGGGCAGTTCGGCTCCCTTGGCGCCGTCCAGCCGTACCGCGAGCCGAGCCGTGCCGGCGGGCAGGTCCGGCACCCGGGCGGGGACGGACAGGTGGGCGCGGCCCTGGTCGGGGCGCAGGGTGGCGGGGGCGGTCCGCTTGGTGCCGTCCGCCGACGTCAGCGTCAACTCCACCGGCCACGAGGTGGACTTGGAGGTCGTGAACACCTCCATGCGCAGCTCGGAGCGGCCGGGCATGCGCCGCACCGGCCGGTCGGCCAGGTAGGTGGCCAGCTTCTTGGCGCGGCCCGCGACATCGAGCGTCAGGTTGCCGTGCGGGTCCGTGAAGTACGGGATGACCGGGCGGGCCGGCGAACCCAGCACCGCCGGCAGGCAGTCGGCGTCCACCGACGGGTCCCGGTCGGCGCCGAGCCGTGCCTTGCGGACGAGGCCGAGGCCGCGGACCGGCACCCAGATGTCCCAGAACCCCTTGGAGACCCGGCCGCGGCCCTTGACCGCCTCGCTGGTGACCTCACCCTTGCCGCGCAGGACGACCTCGTACGTGTCCTCGTCGCCCTCGGCCGCGTCGCCGTCCCGGACGGTGAGCTTCTCCACCTCGGTCGTGTACGTGACGGGGCAGGGCCACTCCACGGCCGTCTCGCGGTTGCGGATGGACAGCTCGCCCTTGAAACCGTCCAGTTCGTCGGTGATGTCGAGGAGTTCGCCCTCGGGCAGGAACGGCTCGGTGATGGCCGGGTGCAGGAAGTGGCGGCCGTCCCGGCGCACCAGGCGCAGCGGCTTCTTCTCCTCGCCCTGGACCAGCCGGACGGACAGCGACAGCTGGGCCTTCCCGTTGGACTGCCACTCGAACTTCTCCAGGTGGGCCGCGCCCTTCACGGACGAGGCGAACCGCGCGAGGGCGATCAGCCCGTCGCGGTCACCGGCGCGCAGGAGCGTGGAGCGCAGCCGGGTCAGCGCGCCGAGGCCGTTGTGCACCTCGTCGTTCATGTACTCGTCGGCGATCGGGCGGATGGCCTCGATCATCTCGTCGGCGAACTCGGGCGTGAACTTCAGGATGCCCGGCTCGCTCAGCCGGCCCAGCATCTCCACCCGGTAGAACCGGCGGAGGACGCGGTCCCGGAACTCGCCGGGCTCGGTGTTGTCCACGACGACCTTGAGGACCTCGCGGAGGTTGCCGTAGTAGCCGGACGGCACGATCTTCGCGGAGCCCGCGTTCTGGCCGTCGTCACGCCGCGAGTAGTAGTAGCAGGTGTAGGTCCCCAGGATCGAGACGACCTTGGCGGGGAAGTACGCCTCCATCATGTAGAGCTGGTCCTCGAGGCGCCGCTTGCCCTCGGGGTAGGCGATGTTGTTCTCGCGCAGGAACTCGGTCCGGAACATCTTGTGCGGCGTGAGGCTGTCGTACAGCGGGGCGTTGCTCAGGTCGCACTTCTCGCGGTTGACCTTGAAGACACCGTGCGGCACCCCGCGGAAATTGGAGGCGACCTTGCCGATCACGATGTCGGAGCCGTTGCGGTGGCCCATCTCGTACAGCCGTCGCAGCGCGTCGGAGGCGAGGTGGTCGTCCTGGTCGACGAACTGGACGTACTCTCCCTTCGCCTCGGCCACGCCGATGTTTCTCGGTTTCCCGGGCCAGCCGGAGTTGGGGATGTGAATCACCCGGAAGTGGGGGTGCTCGACCGCCAGCTTGTCGAGCCGGTCGGGAGTGTCGTCCGTGGAGCCGTCGTCGACGAAGAGAACCTCGAAGTCCTCGGCGGGCAGCGTCTGCGCCAGCAAAGACTTGATGCACGGGTCGATGTACTTGCCCGGGTTGTACACCGGAATGACGACGCTCACTTTTACTGGCATTACTGATGGGCCCATCTCGTTGTGGTTGCCGAGGACTGAAGCGGGGGAGTCACCGCCGTCGGTGTGCTATCGGCGTGTCATGACCGCCAGCCTATCGCCGTGGTGGCCCCGATGTTTCCCGACTGTTGTTACACCTGACAGACGGTCGTCACCGGCCGCGGGTTGTGCTCCGGGGTGTGGGTTTGACGGGGATCACGTGCCCGGGGGCTGCGGGGGCGGTGACGGCGGAGTTCACGAGGACATGGGGGTGCCGGCCCCGGTCCGGCCGCAGACCGGTACGGCCGGCCGCGGACCGCTCCGATCCGGAACGATCCGGCCTCGGTCCGATCCGTACCGGACCCCCGGACCGGACCGATCCGGGGGTCCGGTCCGGTTCAGGCCCTGCCCCGCCCGGCCGACGCCGTCCCAGCCAGTGAAAACCGCGGTCCTCCGGGAGCCGCGCTCGCGTAGGCTGACCTGCCCGGAGGGGCCCGCACCGGGCCCGAGGGTGTCCGGAGGGCGCCCGGTCCCGCGACTTTCCGCGACCGGGGGCCCGTACGGCCAGGACAGCGAGAGCAGGCGGAGCACGTGGCAGCGGCACGGCAGGAGGCGGTGACCCGGCAGGAGGCCGTGGCAGGGGCCCGGAGGATCGTCGTGAAGGTCGGTTCGTCCTCGCTCACGACCGCCTCCGGGGGGCTCGACGCGGACCGTGTGGACGCCCTCGTCGACGTCCTCGCCGCCGTCCGGGGCGGGGGCCCGGGCAGCGGCCGGGGGGACGGCGACGGAGGCCGCGAGATCGTGCTGGTGTCGAGCGGCGCCATCGCCGCCGGCCTCGCCCCGCTCGGCCTGGACCGCCGCCCGCGCGACCTGGCCCGTCAGCAGGCCGCCGCCAGTGTCGGCCAGGGACTCCTGGTCGCGCGCTACACGGCCTCCTTCGCCCGCTACGGAGTCCGCGTCGGACAGGTGCTGCTGACCTCGGACGACACCAGCCGGCGCGCCCACTACCGCAACGCCTACCGCACCCTCGACCAGCTCCTCGGCATGGGCGCCCTCCCCGTCGTCAACGAGAACGACACCGTCGCCACCGACGAGATCCGGTTCGGCGACAACGACCGGCTGGCCGCACTCGTCGCCCATCTCGTCCGCGCCGACCTGCTCGTCCTGCTCTCGGACGTCGACGGGCTCTACGACGGCGACCCCAGCAGGCCCGGCTCCTCCCGGATCGCCGAGGTGCGCGGCCCCGACGACCTGGCGGGCGTCGCCATCGGCAGCGCCGGGCGGGCGGGTGTCGGCACCGGCGGCATGGTCACCAAGGTCGAGGCGGCCGGGATCGCCGCGGCGGCCGGCGTGCCGGTGGTCCTGACCTCGGCGAGCCGGGCCGCCGACGGGCTCGCGGGCCGCGACACCGGAACGTACTTCCACAGCACCGGACGACGCTCGACGGGCCGGTTGCTCTGGCTGGCCCACGCCTCCACCCCGCAGGGCGCGCTGACCTTGGACGACGGCGCCGTCCGGGCCGTCGTCCAGCGCCGGACCTCGCTGCTGCCCGCCGGGATCGCCGCCGTGGAGGGCGACTTCAGCGCGGGCGACCCGGTCGAACTGCGGGACACCGCCGGCCGCGCCGTCGCCCGCGGGCTGGTCAACTTCGACGCCAGGGAGATGCCCCGGCTGCTCGGCCGCTCCACCCGGGAGCTGGCGCGGGAACTCGGCCCCGCGTACGAGCGTGAGGTCGTACACAGGGACGATCTGGTCCTCCTGCACCCCTGACGCGCCCCTGAAACGGCTGAAACTCCAGCCTTTGTAAGGGGAGCTTTACCAAAAGCGCCCCATCGTCTGCCCGGGACTGGTCAACTTTGTCTCAAGGGGTACGACGGGGAAGCACGACGACGCATCAAACAGGAGGCCGCCGGTGAGACGAGCGCGCCCGGGGGCGGTGCCCCGAGGGACTGGGGGCAGCGACCGCATTCGGAGGACTGGGCGGGAGGAACGTGCCCTGACCAGCGTCGAGACGGGGGAAGACGGCGACGGCGAGCGACAGCGGGAGGCAGTGGCCGATCCGCACGTCCCGCACGGGCCGTACGATCCGCACGGCCCGCAGGGCATACGGAGGGCGCGAGCACCGCAGGGCGCGCAGGGGACAACGGTGTCGGCCCGGGAGACGACGGCGGTACGGGACGTGACGGCGGTGCGGGGCACCGGGACGGTCGCGGACGCGCGCGCGGCGGGAGACTCCAGGGCGGCGGCGGACACCCGCGCCACCGAGCGTCCGGTGTCGAAGCTGTGGCACGTCACGCTCAGCGTCTCGGGCGCGGAGGCGCCGCTGGCCGAGGTCCGGCGCGGGCTGGAGCAACTGGCACACGACCACCCGTTCCTGCTGACCAGCCGGTACGCCAACGATCACGCCGAGATCCGCTACTGGGAGGAGGCCCGGGACCTGCACGACGCCGCCGCGGTGGCGCTCAGACTCTGGGGAGAGCACCGCTCGACCTCGAAGCTGCCGCCGTGGGCGATCGTGGGGCTGGAGGTCATCGACCGCGAGACGTACCACCAACGGGTGGCGGAGGGGTACGGGCCACCGCCGGCGGCGTCGGTGGGGGTCCACCCGTACTGACGACGGGCCCGGGACCGGCGGCCAGGGACGTCGACTCCGCCGGCCGGGGCCTCGAGGCCACCGGTCGTGGCCCCTGCGCCGGCGGGCGCCGCGCCGGGGCCCTCGGCCCGGGCGCCGCGTCGGGACGGCCCGCGGACGCGGTGTCTCGGAGTGCGGAATACGTGCGGAATGCCCGCGGGACGCGCACTACCCTGCGGGCATGACCTCGCTCTCGCCGTACGACAACCTCTCCCCGGTCGCCAGGACCGCCTACCGGGCCCGCGCCGCCGCCGCCGACATCGCTCCGCTGCCGCGCGCGGCCAAGGACGACGCCCTGCTGGCGATCGCCGACGCCCTGGAGGTCCGTACACACGAGGTCGTCACGGCCAACGCCGAGGACGTCGAACGGGCGCGTGCGGCCGGCACGAGCGAGGCGGTCGTCGACCGGCTGACGCTCACCCCGGAGCGCATGCGGGCCATCGCCGCCGACGTACGGGACGTGGCGGCGCTCCCCGACCCGGTCGGCGAGGTCGTGCGCGGCTCGACACTCCCCAACGGCATCGACCTGCGCCAGGTGCGGGTGCCGCTCGGCGTCGTCGGGATCATCTACGAGGCGCGCCCCAACGTCACCGTGGACGCCGCCGCGCTCTGCCTGAAGTCGGGCAACGCCGTGCTGCTGCGGGGCTCCTCCTCGGCGACCGCC
The DNA here is from genome assembly GCF_052983195.1 of Streptomyces hebeiensis. NCBI lineage: Bacteria > Bacillati > Actinomycetota > Actinomycetes > Kitasatosporales > Streptomycetaceae > Streptomyces > Streptomyces hebeiensis. The sequence continues at coordinate 2,433,829 of NZ_CM129812.1, read as the reverse complement.
TCCAACACCGCGCTGGCGCGGGTGCTCCGCGACGCCGTCGGCGGGGCCGGGCTGCCCGCCGACGCCGTCCAGCTGGTGCCCGGCGAGGGCCGGGACTCCGTGCGGGAACTGATGCGGGCGCGCGGCCTGGTCGACGTCCTCATCCCGCGCGGCGGCGCCTCCCTGATCCGTACCGTCGTCGAGGGGTCCACCGTTCCCGTCATCGAGACCGGCACCGGCAACTGCCATGTGTACGTGGACGCGGAGACCGACCTCGACATGGCCGTCGACATCCTGATCAACTCCAAGGCGCAGCGGCCCAGCGTCTGCAACGCGGCCGAGACGCTGCTCGTCCACCAGGACGTCGCGGCGGCCTTCCTGCCGCGCGCGCTGGACGCGCTCGCGGACGCGGGAGTCACGGTGCACGCGGACGAGCGGGTGACGGCGTACGCGGCGGGCTCGAAGGCGACGGTCGTACCCGCCACCGCCGAGGACTGGGAGACCGAGTACCTCTCGTACGACATCGCGGCGGCGGTGGTGGACTCGCTGGACGCGGCCGTCGCGCACATCCGGCTCTGGTCGTCCGGGCACACGGAGGCGATCGTCACCACCTCGCAGGCGGCGGCCCGCCGGTTCACCCGGTTGGTGGATTCCACCACGGTGGCCGTGAACGCGTCGACGCGCTTCACGGACGGCGGTCAGTTCGGCTTCGGGGCCGAGATCGGCATCTCCACGCAGAAGCTGCACGCGCGCGGGCCGATGGGGCTGCCGGAGCTGACCTCGACGAAGTACATCGTGACGGGCGACGGCCACACCCGGTAGGCGGCGCGGCCGCGCCGTTTTCCGGAGACTTCGGACTCGGCCTGCCCAAAAACCCGTCCCAGGTTTACTCTGAGGGGGTGCCGGACGACGTGGGGGGCAAGCCGTTTCCCGACGGCTGGGAGCCCGACGACGACCGCGGTGGCGCGGACCAGGACTTCGCCTCCGTGGTGTTCGACGAGGACTTCGTCAAGGCCGCCACTGTCCATGAACCCTCCGCCGTGGAGCGCCTGCTGGCCGCCGCCCAGGCGCGTGCCGAGGCCGAGGCGGCCCGGGCGAGGGCCGGCGGGGGAGCCGCCGAGGACGACCCCGACCGCGACGGGTACGAGGAGCTGTACGGCCGGGACGGCGCCTACGGCCCGGAGTATCCGTACGAGCTGGACAACGACCCGGACGGCGCGGGCGCGGGCCCGTACGGACGGCACGGCGGCACGCTCCGCCCGTACCGCAGCAGCGCCCGCTGGCACCGCCCCGTCGCCTGGGTGCTCGCCGTGGTGATGGGCATCGGCATGGTCGCGATCGCCTTCACGGCCGTCTACCGGGGTGCGACGGGCAGCCGGGACGACCGGGTGCCCCAGCCCGCGCGGACCGGGATCGACAAGCCGGAGCAGACGGTGCCGTCGGGATCCGCCGCGGCGTCGGCCCCGGAGGCCTCGATGGTGCCGCGGAGCCCGTGAGACCCGGAGGGCTCGATGGTGGCCGCGGAGCGGGAGACCCGGAGGGCTCCCCAGGGGCCTGTGAAGCCGGCCGTCGGCCCGACGTTTACGTTCGCCCCCGCCGACCTACTCTGAGGGTATGGCAGGGCGCGGAGACCCACCCGAAGGGGAACCCGAGGGGCTCCCCGGCGGCGATGACGAATACCGGTCCGTCGTCTTCGACGAATCGTTCATCCGCGCTGCCCGGCTCCAGGAGTACTCCGCGAAGGAGCGCATGGGCGACCACGCCCACGCCGTCCGCAGGGTGCCGCCCCCGCCGCCTCCGCACCGCCGCGGCCGGCGTGGCCGGGTGTTCAGGAACGGTCCCCGGCAGTTCCTGATGCTCGTCCTGGTGATCGTGCTCGCCTTCGGTACGGCGGTCTACCTGGGGGTGCGCTCTCCCTACCGGCCGCCCGTCGTCGGTGGCGCGGCCCAGGCGCGGATGTCGGTGATCCCCCTGGCACCCCAGGGGCCGGTGCCCGGCGGAGCCCCGGAGGACCTCTTCGCGCACAGCCCGGCGGCCCAGTTCCGGGTCGGGGCGGCCGGGATCACGCTGCCCGCCGCCCATGGCGCGGGGGACTTCTCGGAGAGCCAGGTGACGGCCGCGCTGACGACCGTCAAGGACTACCTCGTGGCGTCCTCGCTGGACCCGGACGTCCTCGCGGGCCGCACCGTCCGCCCGGTGCGGGTGCTGCTCGATCCGGGCCAGCAGACGCAGTTCGACAGCAGCTTCGCCGCCCCGGCCGACGACGGCCGCCACGCGCCCGTCGGCTGGCTCGTCCGCTTCGACCCGGGGAAGGTGGCCCAGGCCGACAGCCAGGTACGGGTGCACGGGACGCTGCGCTACGAGGAGACCGCTCCCGGCACGCTGGAGGTGACCGCGGACCACCTCTTCGTCTACGCCCTGCGCCCGGCCGGGGCGCACGGGCTGCCCGTACGGGACGCCTCGCTGTTCACCGTACGGCGGGAGCTGCGGTTCCGGATCGACATGGCGGACCTGCCCAAGCACAGTCTGGAACTGCTCAGCAGCGAGACGCGGGCGGGGCCGCAGGACTGCTCGGCCGAGCCGCCGGGCACGCTGCGGCCCCTGCTGGAGGGGCAGCGCGCGAAACCGGACGACCCGGCCGGGACCGACCCGTACACGACCGGTCCGTCCGGCACCGGCCTGTGCGGGACGCTCTCCCGCGCGGCGGAGCCGACCCCCACGGCGCCGGCGCGGTAGGCCCCGGCGGCGGGGGCCGGAGCGGTGCGTGCGGACCCGAGCGGTGAGCGCCCGAGCGGCGTGGCGCGGTCCCGTCGACAGGTGGGCGTTCAGCGGTCCGGTGGCCGCCGGTCCGACGGCCGTCCGGTGGCCGGACCCGGGGACCCGGCCGGTTCGCCGGTCAGGCCGGTGGCGTGTCCTGTCCGTCGTCCGTGGCGCGGCCGGTGCCGTTCCCGCCGGACTTACCGCCACCGCCACCGCCACCGCCACCGCCCGTGAACCGGTCGCGGAGCTTGCCGCCCAGGTCGCCCGCCCCGCCCGCGATGTCCCCGACGAGCTTCATCAGCGGGTCCTTGCTCGTGCGGACCGTGTCCGCGTAGTGCGACGCGGACTCACGGAAGGAGTCCGTGACCGAGGTGTCCTTGTCCTCGTCGCGGCGCGGGTAATGACCGTCCATGAGCCGCTGGTAGTCACGGCTCTCGGCCCACTTCTTCAGCTCGGCGGCCCGGACCGTCGTGAAGGGGTGCGAGCGGGGCAGCACGTTGAGGATCTTGAGGACGGAGTCGCGCAGATCGCCGCCCGACTCGTACTCCTCCGCCTGCTCCAGGAACGCGTCCACGTTCATCTCGTGCAGGTGATTGCCACCGGCGATCTTCATCAGGCCGCGCATCGACGCCTGCGGGTCCTGTCCGACCAGCAGCCCCGCCCGGTCAGCCGACAGCTCCGACTTGCGGAACCACTCGCGCAGCGCGGTCACGATCGCCATGATCGCGACATTGCCGAGCGGGATCCAGGCGACCTTGACCGCGAGGCTGGTGAGGAAGAGCAGTATCGTCCGGTAGACCGAGTGACCCGAGAGGGCATGGCCCACCTCGTGGCCGACGACCGCCCGCATCTCCTCCTCGTCGAGCAGTTCCACCAGGCCCGTGCTGACCACGATGAGCGGCTCGTCCAGCCCGATGCACATGGCGTTGGGCCGCGGGTCCTGGGTCACGTACATGGCCGGGACCTTCTCCAGGTCCAGGATGTAACAGGCGTCCTGCAACATCGTGTGCAGGTGCGCGAACTGCGTCTCGCCGACCCGTACGGAGTCGGAGAGGTAGAGCAGCCGCAGGCTCCGCTCCGGCAGCAGCGCGCTCAGTGACTTGAAGACGGTGTCGAAGCCGCTCAGCTTGCGCAGTGCCACCAGCGCCGAGCGGTCCGCCGGGTGTTCGTACGCCCGTGAGGAGATGCCGGGGAAGCGCCGGCGCTGCCTGCTCGGCACGCGTCCCGAGGACGGCGGTCCCCCGGGCCCGTCCGGCTTGCCCGGTCCGCTCGCCCCGTTCGGCTCACCGCCGTTGTGCCGTGCCTGGCTGTCGTGACGGTCATCGGTCATGGAAGTCCCCTGTTCGTACGAGTCCGCTGCTCGCTCGTCCCCCTGCCGCGCCCAGCCTAGGTGCTGGGTCTACCGTGGAGCGGGGCCCACGGCCGTGAGTCAACAGGGAAAGAGCACGGGCCCGGCCGGACGGTGATGGCCCCGGCCGGACGGTAAAGACCGAGGAGCACCACCGACATGCCGGAAACCGCCACACTGCTCGCCGCGGCTTCTGATCAACAGGGACCGGGCGACACGATCCGGATCGTGCTGGTCGTCTCGCTGGTCGGAGCCGCCCTGCTCGCCTGGTTCCTGTTGCGCGGATACCGCGACAACGACCCCAACGACTGAGTCGGCGTAAGCGTGCCCGAGGGGCCCGCATACGATGTGGGCGCAGTCACCGCTCCGAACCGACGAAAAGGGCCCGCAGAATGAGCCTCTCCTCCGGCACCGCCGCCAGCCTGGTAACGCTCGCCGAGGGCGTTGAAGGCGGCAACCACGAAAGCCTCAACCCGATTCTCACCGGCGGTGGCGCCCTGTTCGCCCTGCTCCTGCTGCTGTGGATCACCACGCGCTTCAACCGCGACCGCTGAGCGGCCGCCGGGCGGCGTCCGGAGCGGCCGCGGGGGAATCGAGACGGCCGGGGCAGGATCGAATCCCCGTGCCAGTAGGCTCTGCACGCATGGGAGACCAGCAGACGCCCACAGATCCCGCGTCCGATCACGACGCGGCACCAGGCACGGGGCACGGCACGGGCCACGGCAAGCGCCGACTCGGCGTCATGGGCGGTACGTTCGACCCGATCCACCACGGGCACCTGGTGGCGGCCAGCGAGGTCGCCGCCCTGTTCCACCTGGACGAGGTGGTGTTCGTACCGACCGGGCAGCCGTGGCAGAAGAGCCACCGGACGGTCTCCCCGGCCGAGGACCGGTACCTGATGACGGTCATCGCGACGGCGTCCAACCCGCAGTTCTCGGTCAGCCGCAGCGACATCGACCGCGGGGGCCCGACCTATACGATCGACACGCTCCGGGATCTGCGGGCCCTCCACGGTGACGCGGATCTCTTCTTCATCACCGGAGCCGACGCGCTCTCCCAGATCCTGAGCTGGCGGGACCACGAGGAACTGTTCTCGCTCGCCCACTTCATCGGGGTCACCCGGCCGGGCCACGACCTGACCGACGACGGGCTGCCGAAGGGCGGCGTCTCGCTGGTGGAGGTCCCGGCGCTGGCGATCTCGTCCACGGACTGCCGGCAGCGGGTCGCCGAGGGCGATCCGGTCTGGTACCTGGTGCCCGACGGTGTGGTCCGCTACATCGACAAGCGGCAGTTGTACCGGGGCGCGTGAGCCAGGGAGCATGAGCCACGGAGAGGGGCACACCGGGTGAACGACCAGCAGCAGCCGTACGATCCGTACGGCCCGTACGATCCTCAGCCGCGGATCGTCGGGTACGACGCGTACGGGCAGCCGGTGTACCAGCAGGCTCAGCAATCTCAACAGCTCCCTCAACAACAGCAGCAGTCTTACGAGCAGCAGCACCACCAACAACAACAGCAGCAGCAGCAGTACGACGCCTACGGGCAGCCCCAGCAGCAGGCGTACGGCCACGACTACGGCCACGACCCGTACGCACAGCAGCAGGGCGGGCAGCAGGGCGGGCAGGGGTACGGGTCGTACGACGCGTACGGCTACGCCACGGACCAGCAGCAGCCGTACGGAACGTATGACCCCTCGGGCGCCCAGCAGTCCGCTCAGCAGTGGGACATCCCGCAACAGAACCAGACGCGGACTCAGACGCGGTCTCATGAGGAGCGGCAGCGACAACCGCTCGCTCCGGAGACGGCGACGGAACCGGAGGCCGGGCGCGCCTCCGCCGTCCCCGGGCCACGCCGCGCGGAGGCGGACCCGGCCGAGCGCCAGGACGCTCCCGCGGGCACCGACCCCGCCCATGGCGCCGGAAGAGCTGGGACCGCCGGAGACACCGCCGACAAGGACTACCGCACCGAGCAGTTCTCGTTCATCGAGGAGCCGAACGAGGAGTCCGAAGACGTCATCGACTGGCTCAAGTTCACCGAGAGCCGCTCCGAGCGCCGCGAGGAGGCCAAGCGGCGCGGCCGGAGCCGGGTGGTGGCGCTGACCGTCGTACTGGCGCTGGCGCTGGGCGGCGGGGTCGGCTACCTCTGGTACGCGGGCATGCTGCCCGGCACCTCGGGCGGGGACCGGACGGCGAGTGCCGCCTCCGGTCCGGAGAAGCGCGACGTGATCGTGGTGCACCTGCACAACACCGAGGGCAAGGGCACCTCCACGGCGCTGCTGGTCAACAACGCCACCACCGGACAGGGCACGACCCTGTTGCTGCCGAACTCCCTGTCGGTCGCGGACGAGGAGGGGGCCCCCACGACGCTCGCCCAGTCCGTCGACAACGACGGCTCGGACGGCACCCGGGAGTCGATCGGTTCCCTGCTCGGGACCAAGATCACCGGAACCTGGCGGCTCGACACCCCCTACCTGGAGAACCTCGTCGAGATGGTCGGCTCGATCGAGGTGACCACCGACACCGAGGTCCCCGCCGCGAAGAAGGGCGAGGACCCGCTGGTCGAGAAGGGCGAGAACGAGACGCTCAACGGGCGGATGGCCGTGGCCTACGCCACGTACCGGGCCGGTGAGGAGCCCGAGACCAAACAGCTCCAGCGCTTCGGACAGGTCCTCCAGGGTGTCCTGCGCAAGATGTCGGACGACCCGGAGGCGGCGACGGTCACCATCGAGACGCTGGCGATGATCCTGGACCCGTCGCTGCCGGAGAAGGACCTGGGCGCCTCGCTCGCCAACCTCGCCGAGCACGCGAAGGTGGGCGACTACCGGACGTCCGTCCTGCCGGTCCAGCCGACCGGCACGCTCAGTGACAAGACCGCGGAGACCGTCGTCAAGGACGTCCTGGGCGGCTCGGTCAAGGCCCCGGAACCGGGCGCGGCCGTACGGGTCGGCGTGCGGAACGCGAGCGGCGCCCAGGACGCGGCGGAGTCCGCACGGATCTCCCTGGTCAACGCGGGCTACGCGTTCGTGGACGCGGGCACGGACGACGCGGCCCCGACATCGCGGGTCAGCTACGGCGACGCGGCGAAGAAGTCCCAGGCGGAAGAGGTCGCGAAGACGCTGGGGCTGCCGACGAGCGCGGTACGCCAGGACAAGGCGGTACCGAACGCGGACGTCTCGGTGGTCCTGGGACAGGACTACGAGGTCGATTAGGGCCGGCTGTCAGGTTCGCGGGGGAGGCGGAGACTCGAAGGTGCGTTTCAATGGCCGCGCGTGTTGTCGGTGGTCCGTGAGACCCTGTTGTTTGCCACGACCGCCGACGAAAGCCTGCCTGTGACCGCCACCGACCGTTCCATCGAGCTCGTCAACGCCGCCGCCCAGGCGGCCGCCGACCGGCTCGCGCACGACATCATCGCGTACGACGTCAGCGACGTGCTGTCGATCACCGATGCCTTCCTGCTCGCCTCCGCGCCCAACGACCGCCAGGTCAGGTCGATCGTCGACGAGATCGAGGAGCGGCTCCAGAAGGAGCTCGGCGCCAAGCCGGTGCGCCGGGAGGGTGACCGGGACGCGCGCTGGATCCTCCTCGACTACGTCGACATCGTCGTGCACGTCCAGCACACCGAGGAGCGGGTCTTCTACGCCCTGGAGCGGCTGTGGAAGGACTGCCCCGAGCTGGACCTGCCCGAGGACGCAGTCAAGACCCGCGGCGCGTCCGACGCCGCCGCCGTGCCCGCCGCCGACCCGGACGGTGAGCTGAGCTGAACGGGAGCAAAGGGGGCAGGGGCCGCCGGATCATCCTGTGGCGCCACGGCCAGACGGCATGGAATCTGGAGCGCCGCTTCCAGGGCACCACGGACATCGAGCTCACCGACACCGGGCTCGGCCAGGCCCGCAGGTCGGCCCGGCTGCTGGCCTCCCTGAAGCCGGCCGCGATCATCTCCTCCGACCTTCGGCGGGCCGCCGCCACGGCCGGTGAGCTGGCCGCGATCACCGGCCATGACATCGCGTACGACGCGGCCCTCCGGGAGACCTACGCGGGCGCCTGGCAGGGGCTGACCCATGAGGAGATCATCGCCCGGTTCGGCGAGCAGTACGCGGCCTGGAAGCGCGGCGAGCCGGTGCGGCGCGGGGGCGGCGAGCTGGAGACCGAGGTCGCCGACCGGGCCGCGCCCGTGGTGCTGCGCCACGCCGAGAAGCTGCCGGACGAGGGCACGCTCGTCGTGGTCAGCCACGGCGGCACGATCCGTACGACCATCGGGCGGCTGCTGGGGCTGGAGGCGCACCACTGGGAAGGCCTCGGCGGGCTCTCCAACTGCTGCTGGTCGGTCCTCGGCGAGGGCGCGCGCGGCTGGCGGCTCACGGAGCACAACGCGGGCACGCTTCCCGAGCCGGTCCTCGGCGACGACGACTGAGCCCCGGCCCCGGCGCCCCTGAGCCCCGGCCCCGGCGCCCCTGCCGAGCGGATTTCGCTTTCCGGCAGGTCGCAGGCTAGAGTTCTTCTTGTTCGCAGCGCGGAGCGCGGAGCGCGAAGAACACGCGGGGCTATAGCTCAGTTGGTAGAGCGCCTGCATGGCATGCAGGAGGTCAGGAGTTCAATTCTCCTTAGCTCCACAATCGCGACACCGGATCCCGTCCCCGACAGGGGGCGGGATTTCTGTTGTCCGGGAACCGGGGCGGAGACGGGACAGGGAGACGCGGGAGTACCCGGGGCGGGGTGACACCGGGAACACGGACACCGGGACGCGTGGACGCGGAGCCACCGGAGATACGGGTCCCTGAGGGGACGAGTCCCAACGCCCGTGCACCGCAAGCGTGTTCGGGCCGCCGTGCCCGAACGGGCCGGAGCGGACGGGGCCACGGGCGGCCGACCGGCGCCGATCTCCCGTACCGGCCCTTGCCAGGTGCGTCCTTTCAGGCTGACCGGCCTGCTCCGGCGTGGCAGAATCGGACGGCCGGACGGGGACGAGGGACCGGACAGAGAGGGAGTGCGTATTGTCCGCCAGCAGCATCGACGAACCCGATGACCTGCTTGTCCCACCGGCGATGCGTGGGTGCCCCGACCGCCCCTCACGCCACTCGGGTCACGTGGCTCCCCCACTCGGCGACAACGGCAGGACTGCCCACGCGCGCACGGCCCGCGGCCACAGGCGGAGTTGACCATGGGGGCGCACAGGCGAAAATGCGACTGGTGCGGCAGTGGCACGCCCATCGTCCGGGACATGGATCCGCCCAACCCCAAGTACCAGTACTGGTGCGAGGAGTGCGCACAGGCGCTGATCATAAAGGGCGACCCGATCGAGACCTACCGGGAGTTGGAGGGTGAGCCGATCTACGGGCGGCTCCTGGACGAGCACTGCACCCTCAAGCGGTTCTACTCGTTCGCCACGGCCTGAGTCCCGTACGCGCGCCCGGGACTCGTGCGCGCGACGTACAGCAGGAGCGCCAGGGCCGTCAGCGGGTAGAGGGCGGCGAGCACCGGCCGGACGATGTCGCCGACGGGTTCGCCGCCCGGGACCCCGCCGAGGCCGCCGGTGCCGGGCACCGGCCACCACAGGGCGTACGAGCAGAAGACCAGCCCGGCCGCGACCGCCCACGGCGGGCCGGCGCGCACGGCCAGGAACAGCACGACCGGCACGCACCACACCCAGTGGTGGGACCAGGAGACCGGGGAGATCAGCAGCGCGGTCGCGGCGCAGCAGACGAGGGCCCCGGCGCGGTCCTCGCGCCGGGCGGCCGCCACCGCCGTGGCCAGGCCCGCGGCCGCCACCACGGCGGCCGCGACGGGCCAGAGCCAGGCCGGGCCCTCGGTCCAGGACCCGGCCCCGTGCGCGACGTCCGGCAGCCGGGCCAGCACGCCGCGCAGCGACTGGTTGGCGACGTCCTCCGCGCGGCCCGCCCGGTCCGCCTCGAACAGGACGCCCGTCCAGAACCGCAGCGAGTCGTGGGGGAGGACCGCGGCGCCCACGCCGCCGGCCACGGCGAAGACGGCCGCCGCGGTGGCGGCCAGGCGCAGCCACGGGCCGCCGGGTCCGGGGGCCCGGCGGCCGCCGCTCGTCCGCAGGGCCTCCCCGGCCCGTACGAGGCCCGTCAGCAGCGCCACGGCGGCGAACAGGGCGGGCGTGAGCTTGACCGCCGCCGCGAGGCCGATGCCGGCCCCGGCCCCGCGGTGCCCCGCCCGCCGCGAGAGGTCCCACACCACCGCCACCGCCAGCAGCAGATTGATCTGCCCGTAGCGCAGCGTCGTCCAGACCGGCTCGCACCAGACGGCGAGCGCGGCCGACCACAGCGTGACCGTCCAGGCCCGGCCCCGCGTGGCGTGCGGTACGACGACGCGCAGGCAGAGCCGTACGAACACCACCAGGAGCAGCAGGTTCGCGGCCGTGGCGAGCGCGCGGAGCACCGGGACGCCGGGGAGGGTGAGCACGGTGAACAGCAGGGCCGCGAAGGGCGGGTACGTCGCGGGCAGATGGGCGTGGGTCACGCGCATCGCGTAGAGATCGCCGTCGTCGAGCACCGTCCGGCCCTCGGCCCGGTAGACCATCAGGTCGATCATCGAGACCCCGGCCGCCCGCTGGGCCGCCCAGAACGCGGCGAAGGACACCAGACAGGCCGTCACGGCGGCGAGAACGCGTCTCCTGGACACCTGCTCCGCACGTCCCGCACGTCCCAACGGTGCGTCTGTGGCCGGAGTGTCGGGCAGGGGCTCGGGCGGGGTGTCGGGCGGTGAGCCCCCGGCCGGCGTACTTCTGGATACGGAAACGGTCACATCGGTGACCATATCGGTCGAAATAGGTGCAGAGTGGATTCGATTGGTGAGGGGCCCGAAAGAACGTGTACTCTTGTCGACGTCGCCGAGGGGAATCCCGAAGAGGCGTCCCATAAGGGGCTATAGCTCAGTTGGTAGAGCGCCTGCATGGCATGCAGGAGGTCAGGAGTTCAATTCTCCTTAGCTCCACAAGCGGCACGACAGTGCGATGAAGAAGCGGACCGCCCGATCGGGGTTGGTCCGCTTTCTCGTATCGCATCTCCGTAAGGTGCGGCTTTCCTGCTTCCTTGGTGTGCTGTTTGCCTTTCGACGGCAGGGCGCGAACGGACCGGCGGGCTCCCGCAGGAGCCCGCCGGTCCGTTCTGTTTTCAGTTGTTGGCCACCGCGGCGGGTCAGCCCCGGCCCGAGCCCAGCGCCTTGCGGCCGCCGCCCGGGGGCAGCTCCGCCCGCGCGGGCTTCTTCTCCGGCGTCCGCGGCGGGCCGGACCGCTCCAGCCGGAGCGCCAGCTCGGGGCAGCGGCGCACCGCGCGCTGGGCGCGCGCCTGGAGGTGCTGCGGGACCGACGCGTTGGAGAACATCGGGAACCCGTCCGCGGCGGTCCTGATCAGCTCCGGGAGTACGTCCGTGCACAGCAGATGGCCCTCGCACAGGGTCCAGTCGATCACCAGCTTCTCGCCGCTCGGGATCGACTCCTCCGTCGCCTCCTCCTGCTCGGGGCCCGGCAGCGGGAGCACGCCGTACGTCTCGCGCCCGCACCCGCCGTGCAGCACATGCGCGGCGAGATCGTCCGTGAACGCCGACAGGGTCGAGGCGAAGAAGCGGGCCGAGCCGTCGGGGTGGTGGCACACGCCTCGGCCCTTGACGGCCTGGGTCACCGCGCGCAGCGCCTCCAGGGCGGCCTGTCCGCCGCCGTTGATGACGTCCGAGAGGCCGCCGGCCGCCGCGGGCAGCCCCCGGTAGCAGGGCCCGCACTGGCCCGCCGTCTCGGCCGCCAGCCAGTTGGCCACGTGCAGCGCCTCCCCCAGCGGACAGCTCTCCGGGCCGATCGGCAGGATGGCGCCGGCGCCCAGCGCGCCGCCGTAGGCCGAGAAGGACTCCTTGGAGATCACGGCCTCGTGTGCGGCCACCGAGTCCATCCAGTTGCCGTGGTAGCCACCGGTCAGCACGCCCTGTGGCACCGGCGGCGCGCCTGCCATCTGGAGCACGTACGGCAGCGGCACCCCCGTGGGCGCCTCGATCACCATGGGGCGGGCGACCGCGCCGGAGATCGTGAGCATGACCGTGCCGGGTTCCGATTCGAGACCGGTGTGGTTGTAGCGCCGGGCGCCGACCCGGGCGGCGACGGCGATCTGCGCGAACGTTTCGGCGTTCGACAGGAGCGTCGGGGCGCCGTCGACGCCCGACTCGGACGAGCGCCCGCTGCGGCCCGGCGGCAGTGCGGGACCGCCGTTGACGGCGCGGATCACGGACCCCGCCGCGCCGGAGACCATGCGCTCGGGAGTCCGTACCACCCGGGCTCTCAACTGCTGGCCGCGCCGGTCGGACAGGCCCCTCTCGGCCAGTGCCGCGCGGATGGAGACCTCGGTGGAGTTACGGGTGACGACCACCACCAGCGTGCGGGCGCCCAGGGCCTCGGCGGCCAGCAGCGCGCCGTCCAGGATCAGGTGCGGAGCCCGGTTGAGCATGACGGTGTCCTTGCGGCAGGGCGGCTCCCCCTCACTGCCGTTGACCACGACGACCGGCCGCACCCCCCGCCGGATCGCGGCCTTGGCCACGGAACGCAGCTTCTTGTGGAAGGGGAACCCGGCGCCGCCGCGGCCGGTCAGGGATATGTGCTCGGCGAGCTGTGCCAGCCGTTCACCGGTCATCGCCTCCAAGGGGCCGTGCACCTTGAGGTGCATGGGCAGGTCGAGACGCTCGACCAGGTCGAACCCCTGGGTCAGCTGGGGCAGGCCGACGACGCGGACCTCGGGGACATCGGGGAGCGGGGCGTTCACGGTCGGTCTCCTGCGGATGGGTTCCAGGGCTCCCCGCCCCGCGGCTGGTAGAGGGGGCCGAGCGGGGGCTCGGCTCCGACGGATGGGGCGGGGGAGGCGGGCGGGGCCTGCGGGGTGGGTGTCTGGGCCTGGTAGGCCTGGCCGTCGTAGGCGGGGACGGCGCCGGTGTCGTACGGGGGGACGGGGCCCGAGCCGTACGTGGGGACGGCGCCGGTGTCGTACGCGGGCGCGGGTCCCGCGCCGTAGGGGGGCGAGGCGTTCTGACCGTACGCGGCGGTGTTCGGGTCGTAGGCGGGGACGGCGCCGGTGTCGTACGCGCCGACGCCGGCCCCCGCGTCGTACCGCGGTGTCTGGCCGGTGTCGTACGGGGGGACGGGGCCCGAGCCGTACGCGGGGACGCCGCCGGTGTCGTACGCGGGCGCCGCGGGCGGGGTGACGAACGCCTGGGCCGGCTGGGGCGGGGACGGCGTGGGCCAGGAGCCGCCCTTGCCCAGCGGGTCGTCCGTGATGATCGGGAGTTCCTCGGTCATCGGGATCCGCTCGGCGAGCGGGATCTCGCCGCTCGGCGGCCCGCCGGCCGGGCCCGTGTCGGGCATCGGCGCCGTCATGCCCCGGCTGTCCTGGCCCTGGCCGGAGACCGCGCGGTAGCCGGCGGACAGGTTCGTCCCCGTGTCCTGGAGCGGGTCGGGGCCGAGGCCCGGCAGGACATCCGCCCGGGAGGCGATGAAGGTGTCGGCCGTGGGGTCGACGGGCGCCCGCGTCGCCTCGTAGAGCGGCGGGTTCGGCGCGGCGATCCGCGGTGTGCCGCGTCCCGGGCCGGACACCGACCCCATGGACTGGGTCGAGAAGGCCGGTTCGCGCGCCGACGCGGTCTCCTGCCGGTCGCGCGCCGCGCGCTGCGACGGGATGCCGCCCGAGCCGGGCAGGCGGCCGCCCGAGCCGGGCAGGGGCGAGGAGACGAGATTGCGGCGGGCCGACTCCTCGTTCGCCATCGGAGGCGCGGACCCCGACCCTCCGGTGATCGCCAGGATCACGTCGGCCACCCGGCGCTTGGTCGGGGCCGGCAGGAGCCGCAGCGAGAGGCCGGCGGCCACACCGAGCATGGTCAGGCCGTACAGCCAGGTGACCCAGGACGCCGCGGGCCGGCCCGCGAACAGCCCGTGGACCAGTCCGGCGCACCAGGCGGGGTAGGCCACCATGTGGATCGCGCGCCAGCGGCCGGCGTACCGGGGAGTGGGCACGAAGACGCTGCGGGCCGCTCCGGTCAGGGCGGCGACGACCATCATCAGCGCCGCGAACGACCCGAGGCCGATCAGCGCGCCGGTGCCGGTGACGCCGAGGCTGAACGGGATGAGCGCGCCGATCAGCGCCACCTTGCCGAGGAACACCTTGATGCTGATGTGCAGCAGCAGGAAGACGAGCGAGCCCACTGCCGTCGTCCGGTGGATCGCCTGGGAGATCAGCCGGTCGCGCGGCGACAGGAACAGCCTGTCGCTGGCTATCAGCCCCCAGACGACGGCTCCGGAGAGACACAGCAGAGCCAGCACGCCGGCGCCGAAGTCGATGAATTTCTGGAAGGCGTCGCCTCCCAGGATGGCGAGTGCGGGGAGGACTACCAGTGCGGCGAGGGTCGCCACGGCGGCCGCCTGGCGACTTTTGCCCAGCTCCGGGTTGGACGAGGAGCTGAGCTTGCTTAGTGGGTTCATAGGGGGGCAACTCCGAATGGCTCGGGAAAGCGGTCCCGTTGCCGCATGCTAAGTGGAGCCATACCAGGCGGTACTGCGTTTGCGGGTTTAACCGGGGGAAGGTGAGTTAGCCAACTCTTCATTGGTCCGGATCGGGTCGATACGCGGGGTAAGTCGTCTGTTCGGCCTGTCGAACGGGGGGGTGTGGGGACTTCTTCGGAGAGGCATGTCGACGGTCCGGCGTCAAGGCGCTTCTCGGCCGGGTGGCGTCTTGTGTGGCGGCTCGCGTGGCGTCCCGCCTGGCGGCTCGTTGGCCAGGGGCTCGGGGCCTTGGCGGGCCTTGGAGGCTCTTGGGCGGATACGCCGGTGCGGCGTATCCGGGCCCTGCGGTACCCTGGCGCCATGCGTGCCGTACGCCTTCTGCTTAGCGAGCCGCGCTGATCAGTCCCGACGGACCAGAGAAAACCCGTCGGAATCGGCGCGGCTTCCCCTCCTGTGCGAGGGGTTTTTTCATTCGCAGGCAGAGACGACCGATGGAGCTTCAGAGGAAATGAGCGAGACGAATCCCGCCGCCCCCGCCGAGCAGGCGGCGGCGCCGTACCGCTACACCGCCGCCATGGCGGCCGACATCGAGGCGCGCTGGCAGGACTTCTGGGACGCGGACGGCACCTATCAGGCGCCCAACCCGACGGGCGACCTGGCCGGTGACGCGGCCGAGGTGGCGAAGCCCAAGAAATTCGTCATGGACATGTTCCCGTATCCCTCCGGCTCCGGCCTGCACGTCGGCCACCCGCTGGGCTACATCGCCACCGACGTCTACGCCCGGCACCAGCGCATGACCGGGCACAACGTGCTGCACACGCTGGGTTTCGACGCCTTCGGCCTGCCCGCCGAGCAGCACGCCGTCGCCACCGGCACGCACCCCCGCGTCTCCACCGAGGACGCCATGACGAACATGGTGCGGCAGCTGCGCAGGCTGGGTCTGGGGCACGACAAGCGCAGGGCCGTCGCGACGATCGACCCCGACTTCTACAAGTGGACGCAGTGGATCTTCGTCCAGATTTTCAACTCCTGGTACGACGAGGACGCCGACAAGGCGCGCCCGATCGAGACGCTGGTGGCGCAGTTCGAGAGCGGGGAGCGCGCGACCCCTGACGGGCGCCCCTGGAGTGAGCTGAGCGCTGCAGAACGCGCCGACGTGCTGGGCGAGTACCGGCTGGCGTACGCCTCCGACGCACCCGTCAACTGGGCTCCCGGGCTGGGCACCGTCCTGGCCAACGAGGAGGTCACGGCGGACGGCCGCTCCGAGCGCGGCAACTTCCCCGTCTTCAAGGCGAAGCTGCGCCAGTGGAACATGCGCATCACCGCCTACGCCGACCGGCTGCTGAACGACCTGGACGCGCTGGACTGGCCCGAGGCCATCAAGCTGCAGCAGCGCAACTGGATCGGGCGCAGCGAGGGCGCGCGGGTCGACTTCCCCGTGGGCGACACGGGCTCGATCACCGTCTTCACGACCCGTCAGGACACGCTGTTCGGGGCGACGTACATGGTGCTGGCACCGGAGCACGACCTGGTCGAGAAGATCGTCCCGGCCGCCTGGCCCGAGGGCACGCACGAGGTCTGGACCGGCGGTCACGCGACCCCCGTCGAGGCCGTCGACGCGTACCGCAAGCAGGCCGCCGCCAAGTCCGACGTCGAGCGCCAGGCCGAGGCCAAGGACAAGACCGGTGTCTTCACCGGCGCGTACGCCACCAACCCGGTCAGCGGCGAGCCCGTTCCCGTCTTCATCGCGGACTACGTCCTGATGGGCTACGGCACCGGCGCGATCATGGCCGTACCGGCGCACGACAGCCGGGACTTCGCGTTCGCGCGCGCCTTCGAGCTGCCGATCCGCTGTGTGGTGGAGCCCTCGGACGGGCGCTCGGCCGATCCCGCCGAGTGGGACGACGCGTTCGCCTCGTACGACGCGCGGATCGTCAACTCGGCGAACGCGGAGATCTCGCTGGACGGCCTGGGCGTGACCGACGCCAAGGCCAGGATCACCGAATGGCTGGCCGAACGGGGCATCGGCGAGGGCACGGTCAACTACCGGCTGCGGGACTGGCTGTTCAGCCGGCAGCGTTACTGGGGTGAGCCCTTCCCGATCGTCTACGACGAGGACGGCACCGCGCACGCGCTGCCCGAGTCGATGCTGCCCCTGGAGCTGCCCGAGGTCGACGACTACTCGCCGCGCACGTTCGACCCCGACGACGCCGACACCCAGCCGGAGACGCCCCTGTCGCGCAACGAGGACTGGGTGAACGTCGAACTGGACCTGGGCCGGGGCGAGGGCGTCAAGCGCTACCGCCGCGAGACCAACACCATGCCGAACTGGGCCGGTTCGTGCTGGTACGAGATGCGTTACCTGGACCCGCACAACGGCGAGCGGCTGGTCGACCCGGACATCGAGCGGTACTGGATGGGCCCGCGGGAGGGCCGGCCGCACGGCGGTGTGGACCTGTACGTGGGCGGCGCCGAGCACGCGGTGCTGCACCTGCTGTACGCGCGCTTCTGGTCCAAGGTGCTGTTCGACCTGGGGTACGTCTCCTCGGCCGAGCCGTTCCACAAGCTGTACAACCAGGGCATGATCCAGGCGTACGTCTACCGGGACGGCCGAGGGATCGCCGTACCGGCCGCCGAGGTCGAGGAGCGGGACGGCGGGTTCTGGTACCAGGGCCAGAAGGTCAGCCGGGTCCTGGGCAAGATGGGCAAGTCCCTGAAGAACGCCGTCACTCCGGACGAGATCTGCGCCGAGTACGGCGCGGACACGCTGCGCCTGTACGAGATGGCGATGGGTCCGCTGGACGTCTCGCGGCCGTGGGACACGCGCGCGGTGATCGGCCAGTACCGGCTGCTGCAGAGGCTGTGGCGGAACGTGGTCGACGAGACGACCGGCGAGGCCACCGTCGTGGACGCCGAGCCCGGCGAGGAGACGCTGCGCGCGCTGCACAAGGCGATCGACGGGGTCGCGCAGGACATGGCGGCGCTGCGCTTCAACACGGCCATCGCCAAGATCACCGAGCTGAACAACCACCTGACCAAGGCGGGCGGCCCGGTACCGCGTTCGGTGGCCGAGCCGCTGGTGCTGCTGATCGCGCCCCTGGCGCCGCACATCGCCGAGGAGCTGTGGCGCAAGCTGGGGCATACCGACTCGGTGGTGCACCGGGACTTCCCGGTGGCGGACCCGGCGTACGTCGTGGACGAGACCGTGGTGTGCGTGGTGCAGGTGAAGGGGAAGGTGAAGGCGCGGCTGGAGGTCTCTCCCTCGGTGTCGGACGAGGAGCTGCGCGCGCTGGCGCTGGCGGACGACGGTGTGGTGGCGGCCCTGGGCGGCGCGGCGATCCGGAAGGTGATCGTACGGGCGCCCAAGCTGGTGAACATCGTTCCGGCCTAGTGCCGCGACCGGCAAGGTTTGCCCGTCAAGGAGCGGCGTCCGGTGCGTGTGATCGCAAGGCGGCCAGAAGTCCATGTAGCGGAGCTACCTGGGCTTGTGGCCAACGCGGCGAGCGCGCGTGCCGGGCGTCGCGACGGGGCAAACGTTGCCGGGAGGGGCACTAGGTACCGGCGCCGCCGGCGTCGGCCCAGGTATCGGCGTCGGCACCGGTGTGTCGTCACCGGTGCGGGGTCGGTGGGCAAGGGCTTTCCCCGGCGCACAGGGCTTTCCCCTACGGGCAGGTTGGGGGTTCTGGCGGAACCCCCGACCTGCCTGTGCCGTTTACGGTGTAAGGAGCGGAAGAAGCGGCATCGTGCGAAAGCGGTGATGCCGCCCGGTGGCCGGTCGGGGTGACCGGTCGGCGGTGGTGACGGGTTGCGAGCGGACCGCGCACCGGCGGTGGCGCGGTCGTGGGGCGATCGTGACGCGGCGGCGGGTGTACCGAGCGTACCGACTGCGAAGGGGCGTCCATGGAGGTCTTCCTGTTGGTCATGGCGGTGCTGTTCGTCGCCTTCGTCGCGCTGGGGGTGTTCGCGACGGTCAAGGCGGTGGGCGCGGCCAAGCGCGGTGTCGACCGCACGATCTCGAACGCCCGTCGGACGGTCGAGGACTCCACGCTGCGGGTGAGGAGCGCCGGACTGTCGGGTACGGCGGGTGAGCTCGCCCAACTGAGGCTGAGACTGCGGACGTCGATGCGGGCCACGCAGGACGCGTTGCACGCCGCGGTGGCACAGGACGCGTCCCTGAAGGAGTCGATCGGACTGTTCGAGCGGCTGAGCGCGCACGGCCTCGAGCTGGAGGACGAGCTGCGGCAGCTGGAGCGGGACCCGGACCGGGCGCGGGTGGCGGAGGCGCTGACGGAGCTGCGGGAGCGCACGGACCGCGTCACGCACGCGGCGGACTCGCTGCGCTGGGCCGTTCGGGACCGTGCGAGGAACTTCGCGGAGGACGACCTGGCGGCTCTGAGCGCGCAGATCGACGTGGAGACCGGGGCGCTGCGGCACTGGTCGTCGGCGGCCGAGCCGGGAGCGGAGCCCGGGCCCTGGACGGGCGAGGAACGGCGGCAGCGGCAGGGGGAGCGGTACGAGGAACGGCGGCGGACCGAGCCGACGGGCCCCGGCCCGGGGGCGTCCGGCCTCCGGGCGTCCGACGGCGCAACACCCGGTGGGACGTCGGCCGACGGTCCGCAGGCGATCGAGGCGCCCGACCCACGGCTGCGGGCGACGCACCCATGGCAGAAGCGTCCCGCGGGCCGGTCCCGGCCCGAGCCGCAGCCGCAGCGTCGGCCCGACTCCAGGCCGGACGCCACGAACTGACCGGGCACGGGCGTCGGGGCTCCCTGCCCCGGACCGGGGGCCGGCTTGCGCGGAGGCCGTGGAATGATCACTGAGGCGGGGTCGGACTCCCGGGCCGGGACGGCGACGGGTAACCTCCCGCTCATGTCCCCCCATGTCGCCATCGTCACCGATTCCACGGCCTACCTGCCGCCCCGGGCGATCGAGCGGCACGGCATCACCGCGGTGCCGCTGACCGTCGTGCTCGGCGACCGTGCGCTGGAGGAGGGCACGGAGATCTCGGCCCGGTCGCTGGCCCAGGCGCTCCAGAAGCGGCACTCCGTGACGACGTCCCGGCCGAGCCCCGACATGTTCGCCGCCGCGTACCGCGCGGCGGCCGGGGCCGGGGCGACAGGAATCGTCTCGCTGCACCTGTCCGCCGAGATCTCCGGAACGTACGACGCGGCCGTGCTGGCGGCGAAGGACGCGCCCGTGCCGGTGCGGGTGGTCGACACCGGCACGGTGGCGATGGCGCTGGGCTTCTGCGCGCTGGCCGCGGCCGGGGTGGCCGAGGGGGGCGGCACGCTGGACGAGGCGGTGGCCGCCGCGGAGAAGCGGTCGGCGGGCACGTCCGCGTACTTCTACGTCGACACGCTGGACTATCTGCGCCGGGGCGGCCGTATCGGCGCGACCCAGGCCTTGCTGGGCTCCGCGCTCGCGGTGAAGCCTCTGCTCACCCTGTCCGACGGGCGGATCGATCTGCTGGAGAAGGTCCGGACGGCCTCGAAGGCCATCGCCCGGCTGGAAGAGATCGTGGTGGAGCGGGCGGGCAGTGGCGCGGTGGACGTCGCCGTGCACCATCTCGCGGCGCCGGAACGGGCGGCGACGCTGGCGGAACGGTTGCGCGAGCGCGTGCCGGGCCTGGTGGAGTTGCATGTCAGCGAGGTGGGCGCGGTGATCGGCGCACACACGGGGCCGGGTTTGCTCGGAGCCGTGATCTCGCCGCGCTGAGGCCGGTCCGACCCCGGTCCGAGGCCGCGTCGAGAACCGCGCCGAGGCCGCTCGGAGAGCGTCGCACCGGCGGCCCGGCCACGCTTACGGGTGACCGAGTTATCCACAACGGCCGAGTTGTCCACGGAAATCCGGGCTGCTCGGCGGGTTCGGCCGGAGATGTCTACGGTCTTGAGCCATGACGCTGCGAACACACTCCGTAACCAGTGGTCCCGGCCGTGCACCGGGTTCCGACGGCCGTGCCCGCCATCGCGGACACGGCGCCCCGCTCCGTCTCGGCGCGGGTGGCCGGAAGGGGTCGCGTGCGCCGCACGGTTCGCGTGGCCGCCACGGGGCGGGGCAGGGCCTGCCGTCACGCGGTACGGCGCTCGCACGGATGGCGCGGACGAGCGGGACCACGCGGCGAGGCAGGCGGGGAGGCACGGGACCGCCGGGGGCCGACACGGCCTCGCGCCGCCGTGCGGACGCCCTGTTCGCCCGCGCCCCGGGCGTCGGCCCGGCGGATCCGGCGCCCGTCCTCCTCGGGGGAGGGGACGGTCGCCCGGACCGGTCGGCCCGCGCGCGGGAGGACGAGGTGATCGCCCGCGGCGAGGGGGCGTCGGCAGGCGGCGGGGCGCGTGCCCGCGGAGACGGGCACACGGTGGACCGGGGCGACCGGGGCGATGAGGGCGACGAGCGCATGGGCAGCTCCCGTGGGGTGGACGGCGACGAGCCGGCCGGGCGGGAGAAGCCGGACCGGGCCGGTGGGATGCCGCGCCTGAGGGAGCGGCGCGAGTCGCTCGGCCTGGCACTGCGGGAGCGGATGCCGGTGTGGCTCCAGCTCCGGTGCGGTCTGGAGCCGAGAGCGCTCGGCGCGCTGTCCGTGGTGCTGGTGGCGGCGGCGGTCTTCGCCGTCCACCACTTCTGGACCGCGCGGCCCGGTGCCGTGCGGGCGCCGGAGACGGTCAACGCCGAGGACCTGTCGCCTATGACAGCACCGGCGGCGTCCGTTCCGCCCGGTGCGGCCCCGGACGCGACCCCCGCCACACCCGGGATGCCGGCGGACCGGCGGGACGCCTCGCCGGGGGCGGGCGCGCGCGTGGTCGTCGATGTGAACGGGGAGGTGCGCCGGCCCGGCGTGCTGCGGCTGCCGGCCGGATCGCGGGTGGCCGACGCGCTGCGCGCGGCCGGAGGTGTCGAACCCGGCGCGGATGTCACCGGGCTCAACCGGGCCCGGGTGCTCAACGACGGGGAGCAGGTCGTCGTCGGTGTGACGGCACCGCCGGGAGGTTCTGGTACCGCCGGCGCCGGTTCCGGAGGGTCCGCGGGCGTGGGCGCCGGCGGCGGTGGCGGTACGGGACCGGGGGCGCCGGTGAGCCTCAGCACCGCGACGGTGGACCAGCTCGACACGCTCCCCGGGGTCGGGCCGGTGCTCGCGCGGCACATCATCGACTACCGCGCCCGGCACGGGGGCTTCCGGTCGGTGGAGGAGCTGCGCGAGGTCAACGGCATCGGTGAGCGCAGGTTCGCCGACCTCCAACCGCTCGTACGGCCATGAGGCGCCCCCTGGTCCACGCCGCGGCCGGACACCGCCTGGGCTCGGCCGACCCGCGGCAGGAGGGCCCGGCCGACCTCCGGCTGGTGCCCCCGGCGCTGGCGGCCTGGGCCGCGGCGGCCGTCGCCCTCGGCGTACCCGGCCGCTGGACCGCCGTCGGCACACTGCTCTGCCTGGCGGGCGGGGGGTTCCTGCTGGCGTGGACGGCGGGCCGCCGGCCCCGTGCGGGCGGGCCCCTCACCGGTGTGGCGGCCGCGGGCGTCCTGCTCTGCGCGGCGGCCGGGGCGGCGTCCGCGGGGCTGCACGGCGCGGACACCCGCAGGGGGCCGGTCCCGGACCTCGGGGAGCGGTATGCCCGGGTCACCGCCGAACTGACGGTCACCTCCGACCCACGGGCCTCCCGGCCACGGGTCGTCGGGGACCGGACGACACCGCGGAAGTACGTGCTGGGCGCCGAGATCACTCGGGTCAGGGCGCCCGGCGGGGCCATGACCAGCGGCCGGACGCCCGTTCTGGTGGTCGTCACGCCCGGGGAGCACGCGGGGCGGTGGCAGCGGCTGCTGCCGTCCACCAGGCTGCGACTGGCGGGGCGGCTCTCGCCGCCGCGGCACGAGGGCGAGCGCCACGCGGCGGTGTTACGGGTCACGGGGAGCGGACCACCGTCGGTGATCGGCGGGCCGACGCGTGTGCAGCGCGTCGCGGGCGGGCTCCGCGCGGGGCTGCGCGAGGCGACGGACGGGCTGGCTCCCGACGCCCGCGCCTTGTTGCCGGGCCTCGTGATCGGAGACACCTCGCGGGTGGAGCCCGAACTGCACGACGCCTTCACGGCGACCGACCTGACGCACTTGCTGGCCGTTTCGGGAAGCAACCTGACCGTCGTGCTCGCCCTGTTGATCGGGCCGCCGGGCCTGGCCATCCGGGCCGAGCGGCGCGGGCTCGCCCCACGGCTGAGGATTCCCCTGCGGTTCACGGCGCTGCTCGGCGGGGCGCTCACCCTGGCGTTCGTGGTCGTGTGCCGGCCGGAGCCCAGCGTGCTGCGTGCGGCCGCCTGCGGTCTGATCATGCTGCTCGCCCTGGGGACCGGCCGGCGCAGGTCCCTGATCCCGGCCCTGACCGCGGCCGTCCTGCTGCTGGTGCTCTACGACCCCTGGCTGGCGCGCGGCTACGGCTTCCTGCTCTCCGTACTGGCGACCGGCGCGCTGCTCACGCTCGCGCCGCGCTGGAGCGCCGCGCTGAGGCGGCGCGGGGTGCCGGACCGGCTGGCCGAGGCGCTCGCCGCGGCCGGGGCGGCGCAGGCGGTGTGCGCGCCCGTCGTGGCCGTGTTCGCCGCCCGGGTCAGCCTCGTCGCGATCCCGTGCAATCTGCTGGCCGAGCCGGCGGTGGCGGCGGCCACGGTCCTGGGCTTCGCGGCCCTCGCCCTGGCCCCGCTGGCGCTGCCGGTGGCCGAGGTGGTGGCCCGGTGCGCCGGCTGGCCCGCGTCCTGGATCGCGACCGTCGCCAGGACCGGGGCCGGGTTGCCGGGGGCCGAGGCCGGCTGGCCGGGCGGCTGGCGGGGCGGGCTGCTGCTGGCCGCGCTGACCGTGCTCGTCCTGCTGGCCGTCCGACGGGTCCCGCGCCATCCCTGGGCGGCGTGCGCGTGTGCGGTGCTGCTGTTGCTCGCGGTCCTGCGGCCGCCGCCCGTCACCCGGTTCGTCACCGGCTGGCCGCCGCCCGCGTGGTCGTACGCGATGTGCGACGTCGGCCAGGGGGACGCGACGGTGCTCGCGGCGGGGGAGCGGACGGCCGTGGTGGTGGACGTGGGGCCCGATCCGGCCGCCGCCGACCGCTGTCTG
This sequence comes from Streptomyces hebeiensis, assembly GCF_052983195.1. Lineage (NCBI taxonomy): Bacteria > Bacillati > Actinomycetota > Actinomycetes > Kitasatosporales > Streptomycetaceae > Streptomyces > Streptomyces hebeiensis. Next base: position 2,410,173 of record NZ_CM129812.1, on the reverse strand, counting down.
CGCGAACTGGGCGTCACCCGTGTCCCGTTGCTGCTGCTCACCCATTTCCACGCCGACCATGTCGCCGGACTGCCCGGTGCCCTGCGGGGCCGGGCCGTCGGCGCGATCCAGACGACGGGCACGCACGTTCCTTCGGAACAAGCGGAGTTCGTCCGCAGGACCGCCGCGGCGGCGGGGGTGCCCGTCGTCCGGGCCGGGGCCGGTGAGCGGCGTCGGGTCGGACCGCTCAGTTGGTGGGTGCTGTGGCCGTCGGCCGGGGCGGGGGCACCGAGGGCCCTTCCGCCGGAGGCGAACGATTCCAGCGTCACGCTGTTCGTACGGATCGACCGGGGGCCCACGCTCCTCCTCCCCGGCGATCTCGAACCACCTGCCCAACGGGCTCTGGCGCGCGCGTATCCGGCGCTGCCCCCGGTGGACGTCCTGAAGGTCGCGCATCACGGCTCGCCCTTCCAGGACCCGGGCCTGCTGCGTGCGGTCAGGCCACGGCTCGCCCTGATCTCCGCCGGCCGGAAGAATCCCTATGGGCATCCGGCTCCCCGTACCGTGGCCGCGCTACGGGCCGGGGGAGCCGCGGTGCTGCGCACGGACAGGGACGGCCCGATCGCGGTGACGGGCAGTGGCGCCGCGCTGCGGGCGGTGCCGCGTGGCCGGGGCGGTCCGGCGGCCGGCGCCCGCGATCCACCGGGCCGGGTACGGCCGGGAGACCCTGGCGAAGGTCCCGGAGAGTAGTCCCGGAGAGGGGGCCGGAACGGTGCGTAACGCCCGAGGAGGGCTACTGGCGGTAGTTTGCCTCGAACGGGGCAAGAGTGATCGAATGCCTATTCGTCATGGGCCGCCGTCCGATCCGGTGCCTACCTCGGCGCCGAGCAGTCCTGCCGTGTGCGGCCACGCCGATTCCGATCGCACAGGGGTACGCACGCCATGATCAGCCGCCTTCTCGGCAGACGGTCCGCCGCTCACGACAGACACAACCCGCTCGCGGGACTGTCCGTGCCACCCGGCGCGGGCCTGCTCACCTGCCGGGTCCTCGACCCCGTCGGCGAGCCGGTGGGCCAGGCCGAGTTCAGGGTGAACGACAGCAAGGGCCGCAAGATCGTGAGCGGTGAGACCGACCCGTTCGGGACGCTGGTGGCGCTGGTGCCCTTCGGCGAGTACCGGCTGGCCGTCTCCGCCGAGAGCTTCGTGCCGTACCGGGGCAACGTGTGGATCACCGACGGCGGGCAGCCGACGGGGCTCGGGGACGTCGTCCTCCAGATAGCCCCCTCGCTCCCGCTGCCCCGGCCGGGCGACTGGGAGATAGAACCGGCCCACTCGCGGATCGGCTTCATCGCCCGGCACATCGGACTGGCCCGGGTCCACGGCCGGTTCGACAACTTCGCGGGGGCGATCCGCGTCGGCGAGACGATGGAGCAGTCGGCGATGCACGTCGTGATCGGTGCCGCGTCGATCGACACGAGCGTGCGGATGCGGGACGACCATCTGCGCTCCGCCGACTTCCTCGACGTGGAGAACTATCCGACGCTGGAGTTCTACAGCGACCGTTTCGCCCACCGGGGCGGCAACAACTGGGCCATCACCGGGGCGCTCACCCTGCACGGTGTGACCCGTACGGTCACGCTGGACGCGCAGTACCTCGGCATCGGCAACGGGATGGAGGGGGAGACGCGGGCCGCCGTGCGGGCCAGTACCGAACTGCACCGGGAGGACTACACCGTCAACTGGCAGTCCATGCTGGCGCGGGGCATCGCGGTGGTCGGCTCCAGCATCAAGGTCGAGCTCGACATCCAGATCGTGCCCAAGGCGGGCCGGGCCTGAGCGGTGCCGGGCCGGCCGGACGCGTCGGCGGGGCTGGGAGAATCACGGCCGTGAGCGATGTGAGACATGTGCTGGTGCTGCCCGACCGTGACGCGGCGGAGGAGGTGGCGGAGGCCCTCGGCGAACGGTTCGGGGTGACCGAGGAGCCTCAGCTGGTCCGGGACGCGCTGGCCGGGGAGGACGACGCCGAGGACGCCCAGTGGCTGGTGGTGGTCGAGGACCCGGAGGCGCGGATGGACGCGGCCGCGCTGGACGCGTTCGTGGCGGACTGGGAAGGCTGGCGGGAAGCCCCGTAGCCCGCCCCGTGGCTCCGGTCGCCCGTCGCCCGTCGGCCGGCTGCTGGCGCGGGACCGTTCGCCGCGGAGGCGTTCGCCCGCACTCGCGGCGGTCGTGCGTGGCGGGGCCGCCCGCCGCCAGGCCATTCACCGTCGGGACGGCGGCCGCCGCCCACCGGCGCGGACCGGTGCCGCGCGGCACCAGGCGCGTTCCCGGGGCCGGACGTGGCTGTCGGTGGGCCGTGAGATCGTGGACGGCGATGGCCACGAGAAAAGCTTCCACCGACGATCCGCTCGCCCCGCTCACGCTCGCCGTGGGGCAGGAGGACCTGCTGCTCGATCGCGCCGTGCAGCAGGTGGTCGCGGCGGCCCGAGCCGCCGACGCCGACACGGACGTGCGCGACCTCACCGCCGACCAGCTCCAGCCGGGCACGCTCGCCGAACTGACCAGCCCGTCGCTGTTCGCCGAGCGCAAGGTCGTGGTCGTACGCGACGCGCAGGACCTGTCGGCCGACTCGGTCAAGGACGTCAAGGCGTATCTCGGCGCCCCGGTCGAGGAGATCACCCTCGTACTCCTGCACGCCGGAGGCGCCAAGGGCAAGGGCCTGCTGGACGCGGCGCGGAAGGCGGGCGCGCGCGAGGTCGCGTGTCCCAGAACGACCAAGCCGGCCGAGCGGCTGACCTTCGTCCGGTCCGAGTTCCGCGCGCTGGGCCGGTCGGCCACGCCCGAGGCGTGCCAGTCCCTGGTCGACTCCATCGGCAGTGACCTGCGGGAGCTGGCGAGCGCCGTCTCCCAGCTCGTGGCGGACGTCGAGGGCACGATCGACGAGGCCGTCGTCGGCCGCTACTACACCGGCCGGGCGGAGGCGTCCAGCTTCACCGTGGCAGACCGCGCGGTGGAGGGCCGGGTGGCCGAGGCCCTCGAAGCGCTGCGCTGGTCGCTGTCCACCGGTGTGGCACCGGTCCTGATCACCAGCGCCCTCGCCCAGGGCGTCCGCGCCATCGGCAAGCTCTCCTCCGCCCGGGGCGGCCGCCCCGCCGACCTGGCCCGGGAGCTGGGCATGCCGCCATGGAAGATCGACCGGGTGCGGCAGCAGATGCGCGGCTGGAGCCCGGACGGTGTGGCCGTGGCGCTGCGGGCCGTGGCGGAGGCCGACGAGGGCGTCAAGGGCGGCGGGGACGATCCGGAGTACGCGCTGGAGAAGGCGGTCGTCACGGTCGCCCGAGCGGCCCGCTCCGGCCGCGCGCGCTGAGCCGTCGCCGACCCCTGGTCCGGAACAGCCACGGGCCCCGGCGCCACCCTGGGGAAGGGTGGCACCGGGGCCCGTGACATCAACAGTCTGCTGAACTCGCACCCGCGTGGCGAACGCTGTCGCGTGCGAGTTCGGGGGCGCCGGTCAGGAGCGGTAGAGAGGGCCCGCTGAGTCCCTTCCGGCGGTCAGATCAACTGCGCTCAGCCCTGGAGGGAGGCAACCTTGGAGGCCAGCGCCGACTTCTTGTTGGCGGCGGCGTTCTTGTGGATGACGCCCTTCGAGGCAGCCTTGTCGAGCTTGCGGGACGCCTCACGAGCGGCCACGGTGGCCTTCTCGACGTCGCCCGCCGCGACCGCCTCGCGGGTCTTGCGGATCGCGGTCTTGAGCGACGACTTGACAGCCTTGTTGCGCAGGCGTGCCTTCTCGTTGGTCTTGTTCCGCTTGATCTGGGACTTGATGTTCGCCACGTTATGAGCCTTTTCAGCTTTGGTTTGAGCCTGGTGTCAGCTTCGATCGCGCCGTGCCGCACCCGCCGGGCCCGTCGAGCTTGTCATGCTTGGGCTGCTCGTCGTGCCTGACGTGGTGCCGAGCCGGTCGCGTGTGCCGCGGTCTGCTCGACGTGGTGCCTCACGATGCGTCGTATCGAACCGGTCCCGGGCCGAGACGGCACGGGACGCAGCTGTTCAGGCTAGCAGTGACCCCGCGACCGGCCCAAACCGGTCGCAGTCCCGCCTCCATGGGACCATGGAGCCTACGTATCGATCCGAGTCGACCCGAGACGAGACGCCGCGCGTCTCAAGAATCAGGACCCTGCGTGCCCGCGATCCCCATCAACGTGCCCGAGCCGAGCCGTACGGACCCGGCGCTGATCCGCAACTTCTGCATCATCGCGCACATCGACCACGGCAAGTCGACGCTCGCCGACCGGATGCTCCAGCTGACCGGAGTCGTCGAGCAGCGGCAGATGCGCGCCCAGTACCTCGACCGGATGGACATCGAGCGCGAACGCGGTATCACGATCAAGTCCCAGGCGGTCCGGCTGCCCTGGGCGCCCACCACGGGGGAGGACGAGGGCAGGACCCACATCCTCAACATGATCGACACGCCGGGCCACGTGGACTTCACCTACGAGGTGTCCCGTTCGCTGGCCGCCTGTGAGGGCACGGTCCTCCTGGTGGACGCCGCGCAGGGGATCGAGGCGCAGACCCTCGCCAACCTCTACCTGGCGATGGAGAACGACCTCACCATCGTCCCGGTGCTCAACAAGATCGACCTGCCGGCGGCCCAGCCGGAGAAGTTCTCCGAGGAACTGGCGAACCTCATCGGCTGTCAGCCGGAGGACGTGCTCAAGGTCTCGGCGAAGACCGGCGTCGGCGTGGACGCGCTGCTGGACAAGGTGGTCGCGGACGTCCCCGCGCCGGTCGGCGTCAAGGACGCGCCCGCCCGCGCGATGATCTTCGACTCGGTCTACGACTCGTACCGGGGCGTCGTGACCTACGTCCGGGTGATCGACGGCCAGCTGAACAAGCGCGAGCGCATCCGGATGATGTCCACGGGCGCCACCCACGAGCTCCTGGAGATCGGCACCAACTCCCCGGAGATGCTCCCCGCCGACGGTCTCGGCGTCGGCGAGGTCGGCTATCTGATCACGGGCGTGAAGGACGTGCGCCAGTCCAAGGTCGGTGACACGATCACCACCTTCAGCCGGGGTGCCACCGAGCCGCTGGGCGGCTACAAGGACCCCAAGCCGATGGTGTTCTCCGGCCTCTACCCGCTGGACGGCTCCGACTACCCGGAGCTGCGTGACGCCCTCGACAAGCTCCAGCTCAACGACGCCGCGCTGGTCTACGAGCCGGAGACCTCCGCGGCCCTCGGCTTCGGCTTCCGCGTCGGTTTCCTCGGCCTGCTGCACCTGGACGTGATCCGCGAGCGGCTGGAGCGCGAGTTCGGTCTCGACCTGATCGCCACCGCGCCGAACGTCGTCTACCGGGTGCTGATGGAGGACGGCAAGGAGCACACGGTCACCAACCCGAGTGAATTCCCCGAGGGGAAGATCGACTCGGTGCACGAACCGGTGGTGCGGGCGACGATCCTGGCCCCGAGCGAGTTCATCGGCTCGATCATGGAGCTGTGCCAGAGCCGGCGCGGCACGATGCTCGGCATGGACTACCTCTCCGAGGACCGCGTCGAGATCCGTTACACGCTGCCGCTCGCGGAGATCGTCTTCGACTTCTTCGACCAGCTCAAGTCCAAGACCCGCGGGTACGCCTCCTTGGACTACGAGCCCACCGGCGAGCAGACCGCCCACCTCGTCAAGGTCGACATCCTGCTGCACGGCGACAAGGTGGACGCCTTCTCCGCGATCACGCACCGGGACCAGGCGTACGCCTACGGGGTACGGCTCGTCGCCAAGCTGCGCGAGCTGATCCCGCGCCAGGCGTTCGAGGTGCCCGTCCAGGCGGCCATCGGCTCCCGGGTCATCGCCCGGGAGACGATCCGCGCCATCCGCAAGGACGTGCTCGCCAAGTGCTACGGCGGTGACATCTCCCGTAAGCGGAAGCTGCTGGAGAAGCAGAAGGAAGGCAAGAAGCGGATGAAGATGGTCGGCAGCGTGGAGGTCCCGCAGGAGGCGTTCATCGCCGTGCTGTCCAGTGACGACGCCGCGGGCGGCAAGAGCAAGAAGTAGAAAGCGACGCGGGAACGAGTCTTCGGGGGGAAGGGTCCCGGCGCCACGGCGCGGGGGCCCTTCCCCCTTACGCGACGGGCGAGCGCCCCTTAGTCTGTGCGCACCCGTGGTAGTTACCCGTCAGTTAGTACCCGTCAGTCAGTTACCGGTCGGTTGGTTGCCGGCAGGGTCATTCACTCGTCAGTCACGCAGCGCGGAGCCGGTCCCGGAGGATGTCGTGAGCGACACACAGAACTTGATCGAGAACCGGCCGCCCTCGGTGGCGACCCTCTTCATTGAGCGCGTGGCGGCCACGCCGGACGGGGAGGCGTACCGCTATCCGGTCCCGCCGGCCGGTGGCGAGGGGCCCTCGGAGTGGCGCTCGCTGAGCTGGGCGCGGGCCGCGGAGCGGGTGTACACGATCGCCGCCGGCCTCATCGCCCTCGGCGTCCGGCCGGAGGAGCGGGTCGCGCTCGCCGCCGCCACCCGCGTCGAATGGATCCTCGCGGACCTCGGTGTGATGTGCGCGGGCGCCGCCACGACCACGGTCTACCCCTCCACCAACGCCGAGGAATCCGCGTACATCCTCGCCGACTCCGGAAGCCGGGTGCTGATCGCGGAGGACGCCGCCCAGCTGGCCAAGGCCCGGGAGCGCCGGGCCGAGCTGCCGGACCTCGCGCACGTCGTCGTGATCGAGTCCGCCGACGCGCTGCCGGCCGAGGGCGACCCGGAGGGCTGGGTGCTCTCCCTGGCCGACCTGGAGGCGCGCGGCTCGGAGTACCTGGTCGAGCACCCGGAGATCGTCAAGGAGCGGGTCGGCGCCATCACCTCCACCCAGCTCGCCACCGTCATCTACACCTCCGGCACGACCGGCCGCCCCAAGGGCGTACGGCTGCCGCACGACAGCTGGTCGTACATGGCCCGCGCCATCGAGGCCACCGGCCTGGTCCTCGCCGACGACGTGCAGTACCTGTGGCTGCCGCTCGCGCACGTCTTCGGCAAGGTGCTCACCTCCGGGCAGATCGCGGTCGGCCACGTCACGGCCGTGGACGGCCGGGTCGACAAGATCATCGAGAATCTGCCCGTGGTCCGGCCGACCTATATGGCGGCCGTGCCCCGCATCTTCGAGAAGGTCTACAACGGGGTCGCCGCCAAGGCCAGGGCGGGCGGGCCCGCCAAGTACAAGATCTTCACCTGGGCGGCCGGCGTCGCCCGCGAGTACGCCAAGGCCGCCCAGGAGAACTTCCGCCGTACGGGCACCCGGTCCGTCCCGTTCGCCCTCGGCGCGAAGCACCGGGTGGCGGACGCGCTGGTGTACGCCAAGCTGCGCGAGGCGTTCGGCGGCCGGCTGCGTGCGGCCATCTCCGGCTCCGCGGCGCTCGCGCCCGACATCGGCTACTTCTTCTCCGGCGCGGGGATCCACATCCTGGAGGGATACGGCCTGACGGAGACCAGCGCGGCCAGCTTCGTCAACCCGGGTGAGGCGTACCGCACCGGTACGGTCGGCAAGCCGCTGCCCGGTACGGAGGTACGGATCGCCGACGACGGGGAGATCCTGCTGCGCAGCCCGGGCGTGATGTCCGGGTACCACGGGCTGCCCGAGCAGACCGCGCAGGTGCTGGAGCCCGACGGCTGGTTCCACACCGGAGACATCGGCGAACTGTCCGTCGACGGCTATCTGCGGATCACCGACCGCAAGAAGGACCTCATCAAGACGTCGGGCGGCAAGTACATCGCCCCGGCCGAGATCGAGGGCCAGTTCAAGGCGGTGTGCCCGTTCGTCTCCAACATCCTGGTGCACGGGGCGGGCCGTAACTTCTGTACGGCGCTGATCGCGCTGGACGAGGCCGCGATCATGGAGTGGGCGGCCGAGAACGGGCTGGGGGGCAGGTCGTACGCCGAGGTGGTCGCCTCCCGGCGGACCGTGGAACTCGTCGACGGCTATGTGCGGCGGCTCAACGAAGGACTCCAGCGCTGGCAGACCATCAAGAAGTTCCGGCTGCTGCCGCGCGACCTGGACGTCGAGCACGGCGAGCTGACGCCGAGTCTGAAGCTCAAGCGGAGAGTGGTCGAGCAGGAGTACGAGGTCCTGATCGCGGAGATGTACGAGGGCGCGCGGGAGGCCTGACGAGCCAGGGTCATCGGTTCGCGCCGCCCCCGGAGCGTACGGTCCGCGGTCCGTGTCGCCCGGGGGCGTACCGCCGCGTGCGCAGGGCCGGTGGTCGTCGGCGCGTCGGGTGCCGTGCGGCCCCGGGGTGAGTTGCCTCCGTCCTGTGCCGTTCCCCGTCGTACCGCGTGGTGCGTAGCGAGTCCCGTCCGTCCGGTCCGGCCGTGGTGCGTGGCGCCTCCGGCTCGTACCGTACGGCGCCCGTACCGCCGCGGGCCGTGGCTCGTCGGGCGTACGCCCCGTGCCCGTACCGTTCCGCCCGTACCGCACGGCTCCGCCGTCCCGCCTCCGGTCCCGCTCCGCGGTCGAACCCCTTTGGAACACCGTGTCCGACGGTTCGTGACCGGGGCGCCGTCCGGGGCGTGCGCTACCACCAAACCTTGGTCAATATCTGCCCACTTCCATGACTCGGCGCGTATGGCCGCCTTCCGTCTGTCACTCTGGCGGGATCGTAAGCGGCACATCGCCAGAACCGGATCAGGAGCCGCAGTGGGGCCCATTCCGACTCCGCGCGAGTCCCTTCACCGCCCGGCATCGCAGATGCCGTTACGCAGGGACGCGCGGTCCACCACCCGTACCAGTCTGCCCGGCAACCCGCTCGCCCCGTCCGCCGCCCGCCGGTTCACCCGCGCGGCACTCGCGGACTGGACCAGCCTCGGTTACCTGGCCACCTGCACCTTCTGCCGCGGAGACGAGGGATGTTCCCCGGGGCGGCACAGCACCGACCTGCTCGCGGACGACGCGGTGCTGATCGTCGACGAACTCGTCACCAACGCCGTGGTGCACGCCGGAACCACCGTCGACGTGCTCTGCCGGCTCGACGCCCCCGCCGAGGACGCGACGGGGGCGGAGACCACGCCTGCCGCGCTGGTGGTCGAGGTGTCCGACCACCATCCCGCGCGCGCCATACAGAACGACCCCCTCGATCCCCGGGCGGGGGAGCCGCCGTCGGGGATCGAGGAGCCCGAGTACGGCCGCGGACTGCAGTTGGTGGCCGCCCTCGCCGAGAGCTGGGGCATCACCTACCGCTCCGGCCTGAAGACCGTATGGGCCCGGCTGCCGCTCGAAGGCCGGGACACGGGGCCTGCTCCCGGCGCCGAGCCCGTCCTGCGCCGGGGGCTGCGCGCCGCGGAGATCCTGGCGCCCGCGCCCCGGCGCGCCGTGCGCGACGACCCGGAGTGGGCCGGACGAGGCGCGCTGTCCTTCCTCGCCGAGGCGTCGGAACTGCTCGCGGGCCAGCTCGACGAGGACCTGATCGCGGCGCTCGCCGGCCAGTTGCTGGTGCCCAGGCTGGCCGAGTGGTGCGCGGTCTGGCTGGACGGCGAGGGGGCGCAGGCGAGCGCGCCGCCCCGGCTCGCCCGGGTCTGGCACGCGGACGAGTCCCGGGTCGAATCCCTGCGCGCCGCGCTCGAGAAGGAACCGGTACGGCTGCCGGACCCGCCGAGGGGCGGTCCGGTGCGCGTGCCGTGGCCGTGGCCCGAGGGCGAGGGTGGGCACGGGTCCGAGGCCGAGGACGGCCCGTACGCGGGCGGCGGCGCCTACGGAGGTGACGGCGACCGCGATGCGTACGGGGGCGACGACGAGGCGTACGGGAGCGACGGCGGCGCGTACGGCGGCCCGGGTGTCGCGCTCGCGTGCCGGCTGGTCGTCGGCGGACGCGCCCTGGGGACGCTGCTGCTCGGCCGCCCCGGCCACCACCGCGTCCCCGACGACGTGACCTCGCTCGTCGAGGACTTCGCGCGGCGCGTCGCACTCGCCGTCGGCGCGGCCCGCCGCTACAGCCGGCAGGTCACCATCAGCCGGGTCCTCCAGCGCGGCCTGCTGCCCAGCCAGGTGGCGCGGATTCCCGGTGTCACCAGTTCCCTCGTGTACGAGCCGAGCGACGAGGGCCTGGCGGGCGGCGACTTCTACGACATCTTCCCGTGCCCGCCCGGTGACCGCTGGTGCTTCATGCTCGGCGACGTCCAGGGCAGCGGCCCGGAGGCGGCCGTCGTCACCGGCCTCGCCCGCCCCTGGCTCCGGCTGCTCGCCCGCGAGGGTTACCGGGTCGGCGCGGTCCTCGACCGCCTGAACCGGCTGCTCCTGGACGACGCCACCGAGGCCGCAGACGCGGCGTCGCTGATGGTGGCCGCGGCGGCCGCCGCCAGCCCCGGCGCGCGCCCGGGTCCGAACGACGTCCCTGGCGCCCTCGCCGGCCGGCAGACCGGGCCCGACGGCGGCGGGAGGCAGTCGCGCTTCCTGTCACTGCTGTACGGGGAGCTGAGGCCGCTGCCGGGCGGGGACCGGGGCGTACGGTGCACCCTCGCCAGCGCCGGCCACCCGCTGCCCCTGCTCCTGCGGCCCGACGGCAGGGTCCTGCCCGCGGCGGAGCCGCAGGTGCTGCTGGGCGTGGTCGAGCACGTGGCGTACGAGAGCCACACCTTCCACCTGGAACGGGGCGACACGCTGCTCTGTGTCACCGACGGCGTCACCGAGCGCCGGTCCGGCGCCCGCCTGCTGGACGACGGCGACGGGCTGGCGCGGGCGCTGGCCGGGTGCGTGGGGCTGACGGCGCAGGGGGTGGCGGACCGCATACGACGGGCCGTGCACGAGTTCGCGGACACGCCGCCGGGGGACGACCTGGCACTGCTGGTGTTTCAGGCGGAGTGAACGGGCCGGAGGCCGGGCCGGCCGCTCCGCGCGGGCCCGTCCCCCGCGCACCGGCCCGCCACTGGTGTGCGAACCGCTTCCCCGCGCGTACGGGACACTGGGACCATGCCTTCCGCACTGCCCGACGGCGAGCCCATGCCCGAGACCGGCGCGTTGCCCCGCTCCGCCCTGACGGGCGGGGCGGACCGGCCGCTCGGCTTCTACCTGCATGTTCCGTACTGCGCGACCCGCTGCGGCTACTGCGACTTCAACACCTACACGGCGACCGAGCTGCGCGGCTCCGGCGGCGTGCTCGCCTCCCGCGACAACTACGCGCAGACCCTCGCCGACGAGATCCGGCTGGCCCGGAAGGTGCTCGGCGACGACCCGCGACGGGTCAGCACGGTTTTCGTCGGCGGCGGTACCCCGACGCTGCTGGCGGCCGAGGACCTCGTACGCATGCTGGACACGGTCCGGGACGCGTTCGGGCTCGCGGACGACGCGGAGATCACCACCGAGGCCAATCCGGAATCAGTTGATCCGGCGTATCTGGAAGCGCTCAGGGCCGGGGGCTTCAACCGGATCTCCTTCGGCATGCAGAGCGCGAAGCAGCACGTGCTCGAGATCCTGGACCGCACGCACACGCCCGGCCGCCCCGAGGCCTGCGTGGCGGAGGCGCGCGCGGCCGGGTTCGAGCACGTGAACCTCGACCTGATCTACGGCACACCGGGCGAGACCGACACCGACTGGCGCCAGACGCTGGCGGCGGCGGTGGGCGCGGGGCCGGACCACATCTCGGCGTACGCGCTGATCGTCGAGGAGGGCACGGGGCTGGCGCGGCGGATCCGGCGCGGCGAGGTGCCCATGACGGACGACGACGAGCACGCGGACCGGTACCTGATCGCGGACGAGGCGCTCGCCGAAGCGGGCTACCACTGGTACGAGGTGTCCAACTGGGCCACCTCGGAGGCGGCCCGTTGCCTGCACAACGAGCTGTACTGGCGCGGCGCCGACTGGTGGGGCGCGGGCCCGGGAGCCCACAGTCACGTCGGCGGGGTCCGCTGGTGGAACGTCAAGCACCCGGGCGCGTACGCGGCGGCCCTGGCGTCGGGGCGTTCCCCGGGGGCGGGCCGGGAGATCCTCTCGGCGGAGGACCGCCGCATCGAACGCATCCTCCTCGAACTGCGCCTGTCGGCCGGATGCGAGCTGTCCCTGCTGGCACCCGAGGGCCTCGCGGCGGCGCGGCGCGCGGTCGGGGACGGACTGCTGGCGGAGGAGGCGTTCGAGGACGGACGGGCGGTGCTGACGCTGCGGGGACGGCTGCTGGCGGACGCTGTCGTCAGGGACCTGGTGGATTGATCACTCGCCGGGGTGAACCTGAGCGAATTCGGGAGGGGGGCCGCATAGCCTGGTGCTTAGTCTGCCGCTGACCAGACAGTGGCGGAAAGCGGAGGTTCACGGAGATGACCGCTGTGGATGAGCGACCGATCACGCGCGCCGCCAAGACCTTCGAGGACCTGGATGTCCCCGAGGGTTTCAAAGCGGAACTCCTCAGGGGGGACATCGTGATGATGGCAGGGCCCGACCGGGTCCATAACCGGATCGTCCAGTCGGTGCAGGACCAGATTCCGCACGATCGCTGGGACAGGTTGCAGACCCAGGACATCGCCATCCCGAATGAGGAGAGCGAACCACAGCCGGATCTCGTCGTCCTGGAGCGGGGCGCGGCGGAGGGCCCCGGACGGCTCATCCCCGCCCCGGCCGTCACTCTGGTGCTGGAGGTGGTCTCCAGGACCAGCGGCGACCGGGACTACGGCGAGAAGTGCTCGATGTACGCGGCGGGCCGGGTGCCCGCCTACTTGATCATCGACCCGATGGAGCAGCTCTGCATGCTGCTCACGGAGCCGGCCGGTGAGGGGGAGAACGCCGACTACCAGGTGGAGAGGATCACCAACTTCGGCGATTCCGTGCCCCTGGACATGCTCGGTATCAAGCTGGACACCTCGGAATTCGAGACGCTTCCGGCGGTCAGGCGGCGCCGCCGACGGTGACGAAGTCGATCAGCTCCTCGACCCTTCCCAGCAGCGCCGGCTCCAGGTCCTTGTAGGAGCCGACCTTCGACAGGATGTGCTGCCAGGCCGCTCCCGTGTTCTCGGGCCAGCCCAGCGCCCGGCACACCCCCGTCTTCCAGTCCTGCCCCTTCGGCACCGTCGGCCACGCCCGGATGCCCACGGAGGACGGCTTCACCGCCTCCCACACGTCGATGTACGGGTGCCCCAGCACCAGGACGTCCGGGCCCGTCACCTCCGCCGCGATACGGGACTCCTTCGTACCCGGCACCAGGTGGTCGACCAGGACGCCCAGCCGTGCGTCCGGGGCCGGGCCGAAGTCTGCGACGAGGGACGGCAGGTCGTCCACGCCGCCCAGGTACTCCACGACCACGCCCTCGACGCGCAGGTCGTCGCCCCAGACCTTCTCGACCAGTTCCGCGTCGTGCCGGCCCTCCACGTAGATGCGGCCCGCGCGTGCGACGCGCGCCCGGGCGTTCGGGACGGCGAGGGAACCGGAGGCCGTACGGGCCGGCCGGGCCGGGCCGGCGCCCGCCGCCGGCCGCACCAGCGTCACGACCTCGCCCTCCAGCAGGAAGCCGCGCGGCACGAGAGGGAAGACCCGGTGCTTGCCGAAGCGGTCCTCCAGGGTGACCGTCGGCCCCTCGGCCGTCTTCTCGCAGCGGATCACCGCACCGCAGAAGCCCGTCGACACCTCCTCGACCACCAGATCGGGCTCGGCGGGCACCTCCGGTGCGGGGGCGGACTTCTTCCACGGGGGCGTCAGATCGGGGCTGTAGCTGCGCATGGGCACGACCATAAGCGGCCGGTGGTGACTCCCGTGCGTCACCCGAGTCCGAATCTCCGCGCCAGTTCGTCCCGTTGCCGCCGTACGAACCCCGCGTCCACCACCGACCCGTGTCCCGGCACGTACACCGCCTCCTCGCCGCCCAGCTCCAGCAGCCGGTCCAGGGCCGCCGGCCAGTGGGACGGGATCGCGTCCCGGCCCGCCTGGGGGGTGCCCGACTCCTCCACCAGGTCGCCGCAGAACACCACCTCCGGCTCGTCCGGCCCCGCCGGCGGTACCAGGAGCGCGAGATCGTGGGCGGTGTGTCCGGGGCCGATGTTCGCCAGCAGGACCTGACGGCCGCCCAGGTCCAGCGTCAGCTCTCCGGACACCGCGTGGCGCGGCAGGACCAGCAGGTCCACCGCCTCGGCGGCCCGCGCGGGGTCCAGGCCCTCCCGTACCGCGTCCTCGTACAGATCCGCCCGTCCCCGCCCGGCCGGTACCAGCAGTTCCGCGACGCCCACCGCCCCGTAGACCTCGGCCCCCGAGAACGCCGCCGTGCCCAGTACGTGGTCGAAGTGCGGGTGGCTCAGTGCGATGTGTGTCACGTGTCTGCCGCCCATCAGCCGCTGTGCCTGCGCCCGCAGTTCGGCGCCCTCGCCGAGCGCCGAGCCCGTGTCGTACAGCAGGGCCGCCCCGTTCCCGGCCACCAGTCCGGTGGTGGCGTCCCAGCCCGGCAGTCGTCGGCGGCCGACCGCCCGGGTCAGCCGTTCCCAGCCGCACTCTTCCCAAGGGACGTTCATGCGAGGACGCTATCGGCTACGGCCGGTCCGATCACGGGACGGCATGCTCCGCGACCCACAGACCCCGACTGACCGCCCCCGACCCACAGGGCTCGGTGTTGCGCACCCTCCGCCATGGGACCGCGTCGCCGGGCGCCTTGCCAGCGCTGTACCCCACGGCCGTACACTGGCCGGGGGATCTCTGGCACTCTGAAGGAGCGAGTGCCAGTCGGACCCTCGCGCCGGGCCCGGTGAGCGATGACCACCGGTGGCCGGCGGCCGGACGCCCGGAAGCGGGGCGGCCGGGACCGGACGCGACGACAGCTGGAGGTGTGCGCCATGCTCAGCGAACGCAGGCTCGAGGTGCTGCGCGCCATCGTCCAGGACTATGTGGGCACCGAGGAACCCGTGGGTTCCAAGGCGCTCACGGAGCGGCACAACCTGGGTGTCTCGCCGGCCACCGTCCGCAACGACATGGCGGTGCTGGAGGACGAGGGCTTCATCGCCCAGCCCCACACCAGTGCCGGGCGCATCCCGACCGACAAGGGTTACCGGCTCTTCGTGGACAAGCTGGCGGGGGTCAAGCCCCTGTCCCTGCCGGAGCGCCGGGCCATCCAGAACTTCATGGACGGCGCGGTTGACCTCGACGACGTCGTGGGCCGTACGGTACGGCTGCTCGCGCAGCTGACCAGGCAGGTCGCGGTCGTCCAGTACCCCTCGCTGACCCGCTCGACGGTGCGCCACGTGGAGCTGCTGGCACTGGCCCCCGCGCGGCTGATGCTGGTGCTGATCACGGACACCGGACGGGTCGAGCAGCGCATGATCGACTGCCCCGGACCCTTCGGGGAGACCTCGCTCGCGGACCTGCGGGCCCGGCTGAACAGCCGGGTGGTCGGACGCCGCTTCACCGACGTCCCCCAGCTGGTGCAGGACCTGCCCGAATCCTTCGAGCCGGAGGACCGGGGCACGGTCACGACGGTGCTCGCGACCCTGCTGGAGACCCTGGTCGAGGAGACCGAGGAACGGCTGATGATCGGCGGCACCGCCAACATCACCCGCTTCGGGCAGGACTTCCCGCTGACCATCCGGCCGGTGCTGGAGGCGCTGGAGGAACATGTCGTCCTGCTCAAGCTGCTCGGCGAGGCCAAGGACTCGGGCATGACCGTACGTATCGGGCACGAGAACGCCCATGAGGGCCTCAACTCCACGTCCGTCGTCGCGGTCGGCTACGGTTCGGGCGACGAGGCAGTCGCAAAACTCGGCGTGGTCGGACCGACCCGCATGGACTACCCCGGAACGATGGGAGCGGTACGCGCAGTGGCACGTTACGTCGGACAGATCCTGGCGGAGTCGTAAGTGGCCACGGACTACTACGCCGTACTCGGCGTACGCCGCGACGCGTCCCAGGACGAGATCAAGAAGGCGTTCCGGCGGCTCGCCCGCGAGCTGCACCCGGACGTCAACCCCGATCCCAAGACGCAGGAGCGCTTCAAGGAGATCAACGCCGCCTACGAGGTCCTGTCGGACCCGCAGAAGAAGCAGGTCTACGACCTCGGCGGCGACCCGCTCTCCGGCAGCGGTGGCGGGGGCGGCGCGGGCGGCTTCGGAGCCGGCGGCTTCGGCAACTTCTCCGACATCATGGACGCCTTCTTCGGTACGGCGTCCCAGCGCGGCCCGCGCTCGCGCACCCGGCGCGGCCAGGACGCGATGATCCGGCTGGAGATCGACCTCAACGAGGCGGCCTTCGGTACGACCAAGGACATCCAGGTCGACACGGCCGTGGTCTGCACCACCTGCTCCGGCGAGGGGGCCGCGCCCGGCACCTCGGCGCAGACGTGTGACATGTGCCGCGGCCGTGGTGAGGTCTCGCAGGTCACCCGGTCCTTCCTGGGCCAGGTCATGACCTCGCGGCCGTGCCCGCAGTGCCAGGGCTTCGGTACGGTCGTGCCGACGCCGTGCCCGGAGTGCGCGGGCGACGGCCGGATCCGGTCGCGCCGCACGCTCACGGTCAAGATCCCGGCCGGTGTCGACAACGGCACGCGCATCCAGCTCGCGGGCGAGGGCGAGGTCGGCCCGGGCGGCGGTCCCGCCGGTGACCTGTACGTCGAGATCCACGAGGTGTCGCACCCGGTCTTCCAGCGGCGCGGCGACGATCTGCACTGCACGGTGACCATTCCGATGACGGCGGCGGCGCTGGGCACGAAGTGCCCGCTGGAGACGCTGGACGGGGTGGAGGAGATCGACGTCCGGCCGGGCACGCAGTCGGGCCAGTCGATCCCGCTGCACGGCCGCGGCATCACCCATCTGCGGGGCGGCGGCCGGGGCGACCTGATCGTGCACGTCGAGGTGATGACGCCGTCGAAGCTGGACCCGGAGCAGGAGAGGCTGCTGCGGGAGCTGGCGAAGCTGCGCGGCGAGGAACGGCCCACGGGGCAGTTCCAGCCTGGGCAGCAGGGGTTGTTCTCGCGTTTGAAGGATGCGTTCAACGGCCGGTAGGTCTGGTGGCCTGGCGGTGCGGGCGGGGTGTGCGGCCGGGGGGTCCGGGGGTGGCCCCCCGGGTGAGCACTGTCAGCCCGGGCGGCAGGGGTTGTTCTCGCGTGTGAAGGACGCGTTCGACGGCCGGTAGGTCTGGTGGCAGGCCGGGCGGTGCGCGGCTGGGGGTGCGGCAGGGCAGTACGCCCGCTCTCACCGCCCCGCCCCGTGCCGCTGCCCGGTCCCGACCGGCCGGCGCCGATCCACGCCCCCGCACACCACGTAAACCTTTGGCACAAGCCTGATACGAGTCCGGTTCGAAGCTGTCGCAAAAGACATGGCACGATGCACCCATGTCCTCCGCACTGACCGATCTCTGCCGGTACCCGATCGTGCAGGCCCCCATGGCGGGCGGCGCTTCCTGTCCGCAGCTGGCCGCTGCCGTGTCCGGGGCCGGGGGGCTGGGTTTCCTCGCCGCCGGTTACAAGACCGCCGACGGCATGCACGACGAGATCAAACAGCTGCGGGGGCTCACCGGCCGGCCCTTCGGCGTCAACCTGTTCATGCCGCAGCCGCACCACGCCGACCACGCGGCCGTCGAGGTGTACAGCAACCAGCTCGCTCACGAGGCCAGTTGGTACGAGACCCCGCTGGGCAATCCCGACGCCGGCCGGGACGACGCCTACGAGGCCAAGCTGGCGATCCTGCTCGACGATCCGGTGCCGGTCGTCTCGTTCACCTTCGGGTGTCCGACCCGGGCCGTGTTCGACGCCTTCGCCGAGGTGGGGACGTTCACCATTGTCACGGTGACCACCCCGGAGGAGGCCCAGACCGCGCAGTGGTCCGGGGCCGACGCCGTCTGCGTGCAGGGGATCGAGGCCGGCGGGCACCAGGGCACGCACCGCGACGACCCGGACGCCGACGGCGCGGGGATCGGCCTGCTCTCGCTGGTGCCGCTGGTCAGGGAGAGCGTGCAGGTGCCGCTGATCGCCGCGGGCGGGCTGATGCGCGGCGGTCAGATCGCGGCGGTGCTCGCGGCGGGCGCGGACGCGGCGCAGCTCGGCACGGCCTTCCTGGTGTGCCCGGAGTCCGGCGCCAACGTGCTGCACAAGCAGGCGATGACGAATCCGCTGTTCGTACGGACGGAGCTGACCCGGGCCTTCTCCGGCCGCCCCGCCCGTGGCCTCGTCAACCGCTTCATGCGCGAGCACGGCCCGTACGCGCCGCCCGCCTACCCGGAGGTCCACCACCTCACCTCGGGACTGCGCAAGGCGGCGGCCAAGGTCGGCGATCCCCAGGGGATGGCGCTCTGGGCCGGGCAGGGCCACCGGATGGCCCGTGAACTGCCGGCCGGCCGGCTGGTCGAGGTCCTGGCCGGTGAACTCGACGCGACGCGCGCCTCGTTGATGCCGGGACTGGGCCACATCTCGTGACCGCGCCCGTTTTCGTCGTGGCCGGCTTCGACGCCGGTGCCGGTGCCGAGTCCGGTACCGGCCGCCGTTTCGTCCTGGACGGGCCGGAGGGGCGGCACGCGGTCTCCGTGAAGCGGCTGCGCCCGGGCGAGGACGTGGTACTGACGGACGGTCAGGGGCGGTGGGCCGACGGTGTGGTGCTGGCGGCGGAGGGCAAGGACCGGCTGGTGGTCCAGCTGGCCACGGTCGCCGAGGAGCCGCCGGAGACGCCGCGTATCACCGTCGTCCAGGCCCTGCCCAAGGGCGACCGGGGGGAACTCGCCGTCGAGACCATGACGGAGACCGGGGTGGACGCGATCGTCCCGTGGACCGCCTCGCGCTGCGTGACGCAGTGGAAGGGCGACCGGGGGGCCAAGGCACTCGCCAAATGGCGCGCGACGGCCCGCGAGGCGGGCAAGCAGTCGCGCCGGGTGCGGTTCCCCGAGGTCACGGACGTTATGACGACCAAGCAGGTCGCCGCGTCGCTGGCGACGGCGGACTTCGCGGCCGTCCTGCACGAGAGCGGTGAGGAGCCGCTGGCGACCGCGGCGCTGCCGGACAGGGGCTCGATCGTCCTGGTCGTGGGACCCGAAGGCGGCGTCGCCCCCGAGGAGTTGACGGCCTTCGCCCAGGCGGGCGCCAGGCCGTACCGCCTGGGCCGGAGCGTTCTGCGCACGTCCACCGCCGGCACGGCGGCCACGGCCGTCCTCATGGCCCGCACCGGCCGCTGGTCCTGAGCGCGGTACGGACCCGCCGGTCGCCGGTCGACGGCCCGGACCCTCGGTCGTCGATCCCCGGCACGGGCCCCTCAAAGACCCGGCGCCGAAGCTGATGGCGGCCGATACCATGCATGCGTACGGATCATCCTGATCACCGGCACCGGTGGCACCGGGCGTCGCTCGGCGACGCCGGGGCGGCCGAGGAGGTTCGGTGATCGACGGCAGCGAGGAGGCCGGGAGCATGGCCGGAGAACCACAGGCCGACTGTCTGTTCTGCAAGATCGTCGCCGGGGAGGTGCCGGCCACCGTCGTGCGTGAGTCGGAGACCACCGTCGCCTTCCGCGACATCAACCCGCAGGCGCCGACCCACGTCCTGGTCATCCCCCGCGTCCACTATCCCGACGCGGGCAGCCTCGCCGCGGCCGAGCCGGGGATCGCCGCCGACGTCCTGCGCGAGGCCGCCGCGGTCGCGAACCAGGAGAAGGCAGACGGCACGGGCTACCGGATCGTGTTCAACACCGGCGCCGGCGCGGGCCAGACCGTCTTCCACGCGCATGCCCATGTCCTGGGCGGCCGTGGCTTCAACTGGCCTCCCGGGTAGCCGTCTTGTCCGTACGCGAACTGGTGGTGCTGGGCACCGCGAGCCAGGTGCCCACCCGGCACCGTAACCACAACGGCTACCTGCTGCGCTGGGACGGCGAGGGACTGCTCTTCGATCCGGGCGAGGGCACGCAGCGCCAGATGCTGCGCGCCGGCGTGGCCGCCCACGACATCCACCGGATCTGCGTCACGCACTTCCACGGCGACCACTCGCTCGGGCTGGCCGGCGTCATCCAGCGCGTCAACCTCGACCAGGTACCGCACCCGGTCACCGCGCACTACCCGGCGAGCGGACAGCGCTTCTTCGAGCGGCTGCGGTACGCGACGGCCTACCGCGAGACCGCCTCGCTGACCGAGGCACCGGTCGAGAGGGACGGCGTACTCGCGCGCACGCCCGCGTACACCCTGGAGGCGCACCGGCTCTCGCACCCCGTCGAGTCGTACGGCTACCGCCTCACCGAACCCGACGGGCGCCGGATGCTCCCCGACCGGCTCGCCGCGCACGGCATCAAGGGACCGGACGTCGGCCGGCTCCAGCGCGAGGGCGTGCTGAACGGTGTCACACTGGAGGAGGTCAGCGAGGTCCGCCGGGGCCAGCGCTTCGCGTTCGTCATGGACACCCGGCTCTGCGCCGGCGTACACGCCCTGGCGGAGGGCTGCGACCTGCTGGTCATCGAGTCGACGTTCCTGGACGAGGACGAACGCCTGGCGGCCGACCACGGTCATCTCACCGCGGGCCAGGCGGCCCGGGCCGCGCGGGACGCGGGCGTACGGCATCTGGTGCTCACGCACTTCTCGCAGCGTTACGGGGACCCGGACGAGTTCGAGCGCCAGGCGCGCGCGGCGGGCTTCGACGGCGAACTGACGGTCGCGGCGGACCTCGTACGGGTACCTCTGCCGAAACGGTCCGGCTGACGGCGGGACGGGTTCCGGACCGGTCGCGACCGAGGCGCCGCGCGCACGCGTGTGTGACGCGCGTATGACAGGTACGACGCGCGCGTGACAGGTTCGTGAGCGCCGCCGGCCGCCGCACGGCCGGCGACCGCCCCCCGCGGCCCGGATGCGGACGTCCGGGCGTCGGCCCCGGCCCCGCGGATCGGGCAGACTGTCCGGATCCGCACGCGACCGGGAGCCCGCCGTGATCACACCCACTGGAGACCCGCAGGACCACATCGCCCATGTCGATCCGCTCGGCGCGCTGCGCGCGCCGGACGATCCCCCGTGCGACGTCTACCTCACCGGCACGGTCTTCCTCGACATCATCTTCACCGGCCTGGACTCGGCGCCCGTGCGCGGGACGGAGTCCTGGGCCCGGGGCATGGGATCGAGCCCCGGCGGCATCGCCAACATGGCAACCGCCCTGGCCCGCCTGGGGCTGCGGACGTCGCTCTCCGCCGCCTTCGGGGACGACCACTACGGCGAGTACTGCTGGGACGCGCTGGAGCAGGGCGAGGGCATCGACCTGAGCCGGTCCCGCACGGTGCCCGGCTGGCACTCGCCGGTCACCGTCTCCATGGCGTACGAGGGCGAGCGCACCATGGTCTCGCACGGCCACGAGGCCCCGCCGCCCGAGGGCGCGCTCCCGGAGTGCCCGCCCCGCGCGCGGGCCGCCGTGGCCGCGCTCGCGCCCGGCCGGCGCGACGAGTGGATCGCCGGCGCCGCCCGTGGCGGAGCCCGGATCTTCGCCGACGTCGGGTGGGACGACACCGGCCGCTGGGACCTGGCGGGGCTGGCCGACCTGGAGCACTGCGAGGCGTTCCTGCCGAACGCCGAGGAGGCCATGCGCTACACCCGCACCGACTGCCCCCGCGCCGCCGCGTGGCGGCTCACCGACCGGGTGCCGGTGGCCGTGGTGACGCTGGGCTCGGAGGGCGCGTACGCGGTCGACGGCGCCACCGGCGAGACCGCCGAGGTCCCCGCGATCGGGGTGGAGGCGCTGGACCCGACGGGTGCGGGCGATGTCTTCGTGGCCGGTTTCGTCACCGGTACGCTCGCCGGCTGGCCGCTGGCCGACCGGCTGGCCTTCGCCGGGCTGACCGCCGCGCTCTCGGTGCAGGAGTTCGGGGGCTCGCTCTCCGCGCCCGGCTGGGCCGAGGTGGCGGCCTGGTGGGAGTACGTGCGGTCCTGCTCGGAGCAGGATCCGGCGGCGCTGCGGCGCTATGCCTTCCTGGCGGACCTGCTGCCCTCGCCGGCTCGGCCCTGGCCGCTGCGCAGGGCCGTCCCGACGATCGGTTTCGGCCGCTCCGGCTGACCCGGCCCCGGGGGGACGCGACGGGTGTGCCGGCTCATGCCCGTCGCGGTGAACGGCGGGGGACGACGGTGAACAGTGGTGAGAGGCACGGGAAAAGCCCTAGGGGCTTGTCACTGGGGCGCCGTACGCTGGTAGGCGAGAGGTTGTCGAGCAGCGAGAACCGTTCAACAGGAGGTATGTGCAGGCCACAGAGCCGGCCCATGACTCAGACACCCACAGACCGGACCCCGGCAGCGGGGCAGGCACACGCTCGGTTCACCGTTCCCGCCAAGCATCCCATGGTGACGGTCCTTGGCTCCGGTGACTCCCTGCTGCGAGTGATCGAGAACGCTTTCCCGGCGGCGGACATCCATGTCCGGGGAAATGAGATCAGCGCCAGTGGCAGCGCGGCGGACGTCGCGCTCGTGCAGCGTCTGTTCGACGAGATGATGCTGGTGCTCCGCACCGGTCAGCCGATGACGGAGGACGCAGTGGAACGTTCGATCGCCATGCTCAGGGCGAGCGAGAACGGCGGTGCGGACGGTTCCGAGACGCCCGCCGACGTGCTCACGCAGAACATCCTGTCGAGCCGCGGCCGGACGATCCGCCCCAAGACCCTCAACCAGAAGCGCTATGTCGACTCCATCGACAAGCACACGGTCACGTTCGGTATCGGCCCGGCCGGTACGGGCAAGACGTACCTGGCCATGGCCAAGGCCGTCCAGGCGCTCCAGGCCAAGCAGGTCAACCGGATCATCCTGACCCGGCCGGCCGTCGAGGCGGGGGAGCGGCTCGGGTTCCTGCCCGGCACGCTCTACGAGAAGATCGACCCCTATCTGCGCCCGCTCTACGACGCGCTGCACGACATGCTCGACCCCGACTCGATCCCGCGCCTGATGGCGGCGGGCACGATCGAGGTCGCGCCGCTGGCCTATATGCGTGGTAGAACGCTCAACGACGCGTTCATCATCCTCGACGAGGCGCAGAACACGAGCCCCGAGCAGATGAAGATGTTCCTGACGCGGCTCGGCTTCGACTCGAAGATCGTCATCACGGGTGACGTCACCCAGGTCGACCTGCCCGGCGGCACGAAGAGCGGTCTGCGTCAGGTCCAGGAGATCCTGGAGGGCGTGGAGGACGTGCACTTCTCCCGGCTGACGTCGCAGGATGTGGTACGGCACAAGCTCGTCGGCCGTATTGTCGACGCGTACGAGCGGTACGACGACCGGAACGGGTCGTAGGCCGGGCCACCCCGGGAACGGGCCGTGGCACACCTTT
The DNA here is from genome assembly GCF_052983195.1 of Streptomyces hebeiensis. NCBI lineage: Bacteria > Bacillati > Actinomycetota > Actinomycetes > Kitasatosporales > Streptomycetaceae > Streptomyces > Streptomyces hebeiensis. Next base: position 2,387,003 of record NZ_CM129812.1, on the reverse strand, counting down.
GGAACAGAGGCTGGAGAACAGCGGCGCACCATGTCGATCGACGTCAACAACGAGTCCGGCACCGAGGTCGACGAGCAGGCGCTCCTCGATGTCGCGCGCTACGCGCTCACCCGGATGCGTATCCACCCGCTCTCCGAACTCTCGGTGATCGTCGTGGACGAGGCCGCCATGGAGCAGCTGCACATCCAGTGGATGGACCTGCCGGGGCCCACGGATGTCATGTCCTTCCCGATGGACGAGCTGCGTCCGCCGGCCAAGGACGAGGAGGAGCCCCCGCAGGGTCTCCTCGGTGACATCGTGCTCTGCCCCGAGGTCGCCAGGAAGCAGGGCGAGGAGGCCCCGACGCGGCACACCATGGACGAGGAGCTCCAGCTGCTCACCGTCCACGGTGTGCTGCACCTCCTCGGCTACGACCACGAGGAGCCGGACGAGCGGGCCGAGATGTTCGGGCTCCAGGCGGCCATCGTGGACGGCTGGCGGGCCGAGCGCGGCCTGACCGGCCCCTCTCCCGCGCCGACCGTCTCATGACCGCGCAGCTGATCGTCGGCGCGGTCGCCCTGGTCGTGGTGGCCTGGCTGGCCGCGTGCGCCGAGGCGGGCCTGGCCCGGATCACCAGCTTCCGGGCGGCCGAGGCCCTGCGCTCTGGGCGCAGGGGCGCGGCCAAGCTGGCGCAGATCGCCTCCGACCCGACGCGCTATCTGAACGTGGCGCTGCTGGTCCGGGTCGCGTGCGAGATGGCGGCGGGCGTGCTGGTCACGTATGTCTGCCTGAGCCAGTTCGCCCGTACCTGGGTGGCGCTGGTCGTGGCGATCGGGGTGATGGTGCTCGTCAGCTATGTCGCGGTGGGGGTCTCACCGCGCACGATCGGCCGCCAGCACCCGCTGAACACCGCAACGGCCGCCGCGTACGCGCTGCTGCCGCTGGCCCGGGTCATGGGCCCGGTGCCGCAGTTGCTGATCCTCCTCGGCAACGCGCTCACGCCCGGAAAGGGCTTCCGCAAGGGACCGTTCGCGAGCGAGGCGGAGCTGCGGGCGATGGTCGACCTGGCCGAGCAGGAGTCCCTCATCGAGGACGAGGAGCGCCGGATGGTGCATTCCGTCTTCGAGTTGGGGGACACGCTCGTACGCGAGGTGATGGTCCCGCGCACGGACCTGGTGTCCATCGAGCGCTTCAAGACGATCCGTCAGGCGCTGACGCTGGCGCTGCGCTCCGGCTTCTCCCGGATCCCGGTGACGGGGGAGAACGAGGACGACATCGTCGGCATCGTCTATCTGAAGGACCTGGTCAGAAAGACACACATCAACCGGGAGTCGGAGGCCGACCTCGTCTCCACGGCGATGCGGCCCGCCGCCTTCGTGCCCGACACGAAGAACGCGGGGGACCTGCTGCGCGAGATGCAGCAGGAGCGCAGCCATGTGGCGGTCGTGATCGACGAGTACGGCGGCACGGCCGGCATCGTCACGATCGAGGACATCCTGGAGGAGATCGTCGGTGAGATCACCGACGAGTACGACCGCGAACTGCCGCCGGTGGCGGAGCTCGGAGACGGCTCCTACCGGGTGACGGCCCGGCTGGACATCGGTGACCTCGGGGCGCTGTTCGGCTTCGACGAGTACGACGACGAGGACGTGGAGACGGTCGGCGGGCTGCTGGCCAAGGCGCTGGGGCGGGTGCCGATCGCGGGTGCCACCGCGTCGGTCGAGCTGCCCGACGGGCGCATGCTGCGCCTGACGGCAGAGTCCCCGGCCGGCCGCCGGAACAAGATCGTCACGGTCCTCGCGGAGCCGGTCCGGGAGGAGGCGCCGGCGTCATGACGCCGGACGAACTCACCGCGTGCTGCCTGGCGTTGAACGGGACGTCCGCGGACTCCCCGTTCCCGCGCAGCCCCGGGATCACGGTGTTCCGGGTGGGCGGGAAGATCTTCGCGATCTGCTCGCTGGAGGACCGCCCGCTGAAGGTCTCGCTCAAATGCGACCCGGAGGAGGCGATCCGCCTGCGCGCCACCCACCCGGAGATCGTCCCGGGCTGGCACCTCAACAAGCGCCACTGGAACACGGTGACGGTCGGCCCGCTCCCGGCGAGGATGGTGCGGGAGCTGGTCGAGGACTCGTACGACCTGGTGGTGGCGGGCCTGCCGAGGGCGGACCGGCTCCGGCTCGACCGGCCCTGACGGGTCCTGCGTCCCAGGGGCCCCGGCGAGTCCGGGGGAGTCCCGGCGGGCTCGGCGAGTCCGGGCGGGCTCGGCGAGTCCGGGCGGGATCTGACGAGCTCTGGCGAGCTCCGGCGGACGAGGCCGGGGGAGCTGACAGGGCCCGGGAGAGCGTCCGCGTCCCGGGGCGACCCGTCCGCCGGGCCCCCGCCCGCGCTGCCTATGCTCGGCATATGACTCAGAGCACCGACGCCGCCACCGGCCTCGACCCCGAGGACCGCAAGATCATCACTCTCGCCCGCAGCGCTCGTGCGCGCAACGGTGTGCCCGAGGGCGCGGCGGTACGGGACGAGACGGGGCGCACCTACGTCGCCGGCACCGTGGAGCTGGACTCCCTCAAGCTGAGCGCGCTGCGCACGGCCGTCGCCATGGCTGTCGCGAGCGGCGCCACCTCGCTGGAGGCCGCGGCCGTCGTCACCGACGCCGACGGCGCCTCGGACGAGGACCGCGCGGCCGTCCGGGACCTGGGCGGCGCGGCGACCCCGGTCCTGGTGGCGGGCCCCGACGGGGTGCTGCGGGTGACCGTCCCCGCGGGCTGACCGGGAGGCGGGCGGTGACGGGCCGGACCTGGGCGGCGGAGCGGCTGACGCGTCCGTGGCGGCGCCGAGCACGCCACCTTTCACGACGCCGAGCACGCCACCGATCAGGACGCAGGCCGCGCCGTCGGCCAGGGCGCCGGCCGCGGTCCGGCCGCGACCCGGGCGGCCATGACGGCCCCCGCCTGGTCGGTGGCGCGCGCGCGATCGGGGAGAATGGGCGCCATGAGCGCTCGTACCTCCCTTCCCGAGACGGCCGAAGCCCCCCACCGGGCCGGCTTCGCCTGCTTCGTCGGCCGCCCCAACGCGGGCAAGTCCACCCTCACGAACGCTCTCGTCGGCCAGAAGGTGGCCATCACCTCCAACCGGCCGCAGACCACCCGGCACACGGTGCGCGGCATCGTGCACCGGCCGGAGGCGCAGCTGATCCTGGTCGACACCCCCGGCCTGCACAAGCCGCGCACGCTGCTCGGCGAGCGGCTGAACGATGTCGTGCGCACGACCTGGGCAGAGGTCGACGTGATCGGTTTCTGCCTGCCCGCCGACCAGAAGCTCGGTCCTGGTGACCGGTTCATCGCCAAGGAACTCGCCGCGATCAAGAAGACGCCGAAGGTCGCCGTCGTCACCAAGACGGACCTCGTCGACTCCAAGACGCTCGCCGAACAGCTGATCGCGATCGACAAGCTCGGCCGGGAGCTGGGCCTGGAGTGGGCGGAGATCGTCCCCGTCTCGGCCGTCGGCGACCAGCAGGTCGGACTGCTGGCGGACCTGCTCGTCCCGCTGCTCCCGGAGAGCCCGCCCCTCTACCCGGAGGGCGACCTCACCGACGAGCCGGAGCAGGTGATGGTGGCCGAGCTGATCCGGGAGGCCGCGCTCGAGGGCGTACGGGACGAGCTGCCGCACTCGATCGCCGTCGTCGTGGAGGAGATGCTGCCGCGCGAGGACCGCCCGGCGGACAAGCCGCTGGTGGACATCCACGCGAACGTCTACATCGAGCGCCCCAGCCAGAAGGGCATCATCATCGGCCCGAAGGGCAAGCGGCTCAAAGAGGTCGGCACGAAGTCCCGCAAGCACATCGAGGCGCTGCTCGGCACGCCGGTCTTCCTCGATCTGCATGTGAAGGTCGCCAAGGACTGGCAGCGCGACCCCAAGCAGCTGCGGAAGCTGGGCTTCTGAACCTTCGCCGGCCGGGTCGGGCCGTTTCCGGTCCGGGCCCGGCCGACGAGACGCAGGCCCGGACCCCCGTCCCTTGCCTGCGCGGCTGATAACGACGTTATTAACCATAACAGCGTTACGCTGCTCCTGTGTCAACCACAGATTCCCCACGACCCGGTCCGGACGGCCGCTCCTCGAGCGCCGACTCGACGGACGCGAACTCGATACGCCGCCGACTGCTGGACGAGGCCGCGCGGGTGCTCGCCGAGCGAGGGCCCGCAGCGCTGAGCGCACGACGACTGGTCCGCGAGGTCGGGGCCTCGACCATGGCCGTCTACACGCACTTCGGCTCCATGCCCGCGCTGGTGCGCGAGGTGATACGCGAGGGGTTCGCGCGTTTCATGGAGCGTCTGAAAAGGGTGCGCACGGACGACGAGGACCCGGTGGCCGAACTGTTCGCGCTCTGCCGCGTCTACCGCGAATTCGCCGTCGCGGAGCCGCACGTGTACGCGGTGCTGTTCGGCGGCTCGGGACTCGCGGGCTTCGAACTCGACGACTCCGACCGTGACATGGGGGTCTACGTCCTGCGCGTCCCACGCGACGCGATCGTGCGGGCGATGGCCCTGGGCCGGTTCAGGGAGGCGGACTCCTGGCTGGTCGTACGGCAGTTGTGGTGCCTGCTGCACGGACTCAGCGACCTGGAGCGCACCGGTTATCTGCGTACCGACCATCTGGGCGGCGGAGTCGGCCTCGGGGACTTCCTGGAACTCGTGCTGCGGGACTTCGCGGTCGGCGCGGGGGACACGGTGGAGGCCGCCACCGCGTCCCTGGCGGAGTCCGCCGGCCGGAACTCCTGATCCGCCGGTGCCGGTGCTGGTGCCGGTGCTGGTGTCGGCTTTCAGGCGGGCACCGACACCGGCGCCCCTGGCTCAGGCGCCCTCCTTGAGGACGCGTGAGACCAGGGCGCGCTGCGCCTCGGAGAGGCGTGGGTCGGCGCAGCGGACCGTACGGCCGTCGACCGCGATCTCGTAACTGAAGCCGTCCGGCACGGCTCCGCCGGAGTCCGCGCCGGGGCCGTCGTCGGCCAGCGCGCGCTCGGCCAGCGCCCGCCACTCGCGGGCCTCGGCGTCGGGCAGGGGCGCGGTGTCGACCTCGGCCGCCCGCTCGATGCCGGCGAAGCCGCCTGTGCGCCGTACGTGGATACGCATGGGTCCCTGTCTAGTGCGTGACGGACGAGGGCGTAAGAGGTCGCGCGGATAGGTGGGGCGGAGGAAGGAGCGGGGCGAGGGGCAAGTCCGGCAAGGCGGAGGAGGGAGGCGACGCAGGAGCGGAAGGGGCCTCCCCTGGTCGAGCGAAGCCGAGACCTTGGGGATGACCGACGACAACGCCGCCGGGCGCCGCCCATCGGCACGCGACGCCGCCCCACCTATCCGCGCGACCTCTAAGGGGTCCTCGCGCTATGAGCGCCCGCGCCCGTCGCGCTCCCGCGGAAGGGTCACGTCGTGGGAACACCCACCTGGGACCACGCCTTGGTCACCGCCTCCAGCTCCTCCCCGGATCCGTAGCGGGACCGCGCCGCCGCGAGGGTCAGCCTGGCGAAGTCCGCGAAGTCCGCGTCCACCGCCAGCTCGCCGCCGGTCAGCACGTCGAACCAGATCTGCCCCGCCCGCTCCCACGCCTTGCCGCCCAGCCGCTCGGCGAGCAGGTAGAACGCGTGGTTGGGGATCCCCGAGTTGATGTGCACCCCGCCGTTGTCCTGGTTGGTGCGGACGTAGTCCTCCATGGTCCCGGGCTGCGGGTCCTTGCCGAGCACGTCGTCGTCGTACGCCGTGCCGGGGGCCTTCATGGACCGCAGCGCGACGCCCGTGACACCCGCCGCGAGCAGGCCTTCGCCGATCAGCCAGTCGGCCTGCTCGGCGGTCTGGTCCAGGGTGTACTGCTTGACCAGGGAGCCGAAGACGTCCGACATCGACTCGTTCAGAGCGCCGGACTGGCCCGAGTAGCTCAGATTGGCCGTGTACTGGGTCAGGCCGTGGGTCAGCTCGTGGCCGATCACGTCGACCGGCAGCGTGAAGTCCAGGAAGATCTCCCCGTCCCCGTCTCCGAACACCATCTGCTCGCCGTCCCAGAAGGCGTTCCCGTACTTCTCGTCGTAGTGGACGCTCGCGACGAGCGGCAGCCCGGCACCGTCCAGCGAGTCCCGTCCGTACGCCGTCAGCAGCAGCTCGAACGTGGCGCCGAGGCCGCTGTACGCCCGGTTGACCGTCGCGTCCCGACCCGCTTCCTGCCCCTCGGAGCGGACCTTCTTCCCCGGCAGGGTGGTGCCGTGCTCGCAGTCGTGGATGGTGCGGTCCGGCTTTCCCGCGGCCTCGGGGGAGCGCTCGGCGCGCGCGGTGGTCGGCCGGGCCCCGGAGGCCATCAGCAACTGGCGGCGGGTGCGACGGGCGGCGTCCGCCTCCAGGGTGCGTCGGGCGGTGCCGGACACGTCCGGGTTGTCGGCCTGGGAGAGCTTGTCGAGGACGTGCGGCGGCACGATGGTGCAGAAGACTGGCGTGATGGCGTCCATGAGAACCAATGTGGCAGTCGGTCGTCCCTCTGTCACCGATTGCGACCATGATTGCTGAATTCGGGTGGTCTGTCGCTGTTTGATGTTTCGATGCCGTTGTTCGTGTGTTTGATATTTCGCGCATACGTGTCGGCCGCGTCCCTTGCGCGCGATAGGTGGCCGATTCCGCATGCTGATACGGAGCCGCACGGACGGCGCCGCTCCGCTAGGCTGCCACGCATCATGCGTTTCGGGCTGCTTCTCCTTAGCTGCCGCGGCGAGGGCCTGTAGTCGAGGCCGACCCCCTCCCCGCGGAGTCTGGTGTTGCGGTAATCCCGCCCCGTCGGCCGTCCCAGCGGACACACGAGGAGCCCCGCGCAATGTCTGACCGTTCGACCTCTCCCGCCTCCGTCGGTCGCCCCACGCCCGTCACCAACGCGACCCACACCCAGAAGCCGTCCGGGATGCCGATCCACAAGTACGGCCGGTACGAGGCCGTGGACATCCCCGACCGCACCTGGCCCGACCGGCGCATCACCGCCGCCCCCCGCTGGCTGTCCACCGACCTGCGGGACGGCAACCAGGCGCTGATCGACCCCATGTCCCCGGCGCGCAAGCGGGAGATGTTCGACCTGCTGGTCCGCATGGGCTACAAGGAGATCGAGGTCGGGTTCCCGTCCTCCGGAGAGACCGATTTCGCCTTCGTACGGTCGATCATCGAAGAGGGGGCGATCCCCGAGGACGTGACGATCTCCGTCCTGACCCAGGCGCGCGAGGAGCTGATCGAGCGCACCGTCGAGTCGCTGCGCGGCGCCCACCGTGCCACGGTCCACCTCTACAACGCCACCGCCCCCACCTTCCGCCGGGTCGTCTTCCGCGGCACGAAGGACCAGGTCAAGCAGATCGCCGTGGACGGTACGCGGCTGGTGATGGAGTACGCGGAGAAGCTGCTGGGGCCCGAGACCGCCTTCGGCTACCAGTACAGCCCGGAGATCTTCACCGACACCGAGCTGGACTTCGCCCTGGAGGTCTGCGAGGGCGTCATGGACGTCTGGCAGCCCGAGGCCGGCCGCGAGATCATCCTGAACCTGCCGGCCACCGTGGAGCGTTCCACGCCCTCCACGCACGCGGACCGCTTCGAGTGGATGTCCCGCCACCTGTCCCGCCGTGAGCACGTCTGTCTGTCCGTGCACCCGCACAACGACCGGGGCACGGCCGTGGCCGCCGCCGAACTGGCCATCATGGCCGGTGCGGACCGGATCGAGGGCTGCCTGTTCGGGCAGGGCGAGCGCACCGGCAACGTCGACCTGGTCACCCTGGGGATGAACCTGTTCTCGCAGGGTGTCGACCCGCAGATCGACTTCTCGCAGATCGACGAGATCCGTCGTACGAGCGAGTACTGCAACCAGATGGAGATCCACCCGCGCCACCCCTACGCGGGCGATCTGGTCTACACCGCCTTCTCCGGCTCCCACCAGGACGCCATCAAGAAGGGCTTCGACGCGCGGATCGCCGAGGCCGCGGAGCGGGGCAAGCCGGTCGACGAGACCGTGTGGGACGTGCCGTACCTGCCGATCGACCCCATGGACGTGGGCCGTTCCTACGAGGCGGTCATCCGGGTCAACTCCCAGTCCGGCAAGGGCGGCATCGCCTACGTCCTGAAGAACGACCACAAGCTGGACCTGCCCCGCCGGATGCAGATCGAGTTCTCGCGGATCATCCAGGCCAAGACCGACGCCGAGGGCGGCGAGGTCACCCCGGGCCAGATCTGGTCGGTCTTCCAGGACGAGTACCTGCCCAACCCGGACAACGCCTGGGGCCGCGTCCAGCTGCGCTCCGGCCAGACCACGACCGACACGGACGGCAAGGACACGCTCACCGTCCGGGCCGTGGTGGACGGCGAGGAGACCGTGCTGAGCGGCACCGGCAACGGTCCGATCTCCGCGTTCTTCGAGGCACTGGCGACGATCGGCGTGGACGCCCGGCTGCTGGACTACCAGGAGCACACGATGAGCGAGGGCGCGAGTGCGCAGGCCGCCTCGTACATCGAGTGCGCCATCGACGGGCAGGTGCTCTGGGGCATCGGGATCGACGCGAACACCACGCGCGCGTCGCTGAAGGCGGTCATCTCCGCGGTCAACCGCGCGTCCCGCTGACCCCCGGGGCTTCACCGGCCCCGTCTCCGCGCCAGCCCCGCCACTTCACGAACCCCGCCTTTTCACGAACCCCGCCCGCCGTGAGCGGAGGGCGGGGTTCGGCCATGTCGTGGCGATCTCACGACGCGGTGCTGACGCCGCCTCGACGATGTGGCTAACATCACGTCAATGCGGCAATGTTGCCGGAGCGTTACGGAGGTGCGCCACGTGCTGCCAGCTCAGGGGCCCAAGCGTCCAAGCGTCCGACGTGTGCGCTTCTGCGGCATTCGTACGTCCTGGAGCACGGTCGGTGACGGCGAGTTCTTCTGCCCCGGCTGCGGGGGCGACCGCAACTACCGCCGCCGGACGGGCCTTCGCCGCTTCACCGTGCTCGGCATCCCGCTGCTCTCCCGGGGGGCCACCGGGCCGGTCGTCGAATGCGCCGCCTGCCGCGGCCGCTTCGGCACGGATGTGCTCGACCACCCCACCACGGTCCGGTTCTCCGCGATGCTGCGCGACGCCGTGCACACGGTCGCGCTCGCCGTCCTCGCCGCAGGCGGCACCACTTCCCGTACGGTCCGGGAGACCGCCGTCGGCATCGTGCGCTCGGCCGGGGCCGAGGACTGCACGGAGGAGCGGCTCACCGACCTGGTCGCCGCGCTCGCCGCGGACACCGGCCGGTTCGTCATGGACCCGGGCCCGTGCGGCGCGGCGCTCGCCATCGAGCTGCACGAGGCGCTGGAGCCGCTGGCCCCGCACCTGGCGCTCACCGGCCGCGAGTCGATCCTGTTGCAGGGCGCGCGGATCGCGCTGGCCGACGGGTCGTACAGCCCGGCGGAGCGCGAGGTGCTGAGCATCGTCGGCGGCGAGCTCCAGCTCTGCTCGGACGACACGGCGAGACTGCTGCTGGCGGCTTCGGCGACGCTGCCCTGAGGGCAGCGGCTGTCCGGCGCGGGGAGGCGCGCCGTGCGGGGACACGGGGAAACGTCCTGCGGCGGCGCGGGGAGGCGCGCCGTGCGGGGACACGGGGAAACGTCCTGCGGCGGCGCGGGAGGACCGGGGGAGGGCCGCCAGGGGCCGGACGGGAGCGGCGCGGCACCGCGGGAGGACGGCGGGAAGGACCAGCCCCGCCCGTGCGGGACAATGGCCCCTATGAGTCTGTTCCGGGACGACGGCATAGTGCTGCGCACCCAGAAGCTCGGTGAGGCCGACCGCATCATCACGCTTCTGACCCGTGGCCATGGCAGGGTCCGCGCCGTCGCCCGCGGGGTACGGCGTACGAAGTCCAAGTTCGGCGCGCGGCTGGAGCCGTTCTCGCATGTCGACGTGCAGTTCTTCGCGCGCGGCAGCGAACTCGTCGGACGCGGGCTGCCGCTGTGCACCCAGAGCGAGACCATCACTCCGTACGGTGGCGGAATCGTCACCGACTACGCCCGCTACACCGCGGGCACCGCCATGCTGGAGACCGCCGAGCGCTTCACCGACCACGAGGGCGAGCCGGCCGTCCAGCAGTACCTGCTCCTCGTCGGCGGCCTGCGCACGCTCGCCCGCGGAGAGCACGCCCCCCATCTGATCCTGGACGCGTTCCTGCTGCGCTCCCTCGCCGTCAACGGTTACGCGCCGAGCTTCGAGGACTGTGCCAGGTGCGGGCTGCCCGGCCCGAACCGGTTCTTCTCCGTCTCGGCGGGCGGGGTCACTTGCGTCGACTGCCGGGTGCCCGGCAGCGTCGTACCCTCCGGGGAGGCCGTCGGGCTGCTGAGCGCGCTGCTGACCGGCGACTGGGAGACCGCGGACGCGTGCGAGGCGCGGCACGTCCGGGAGGGCAGCGGGCTGGTGTCCGCCTATCTGCACTGGCATCTGGAGCGCGGCCTGCGCTCGCTCAGGTACGTAGAGAAGAACGACTCGCCCGGACACGCAGAGAAGAACGAGGAGACAAGAGCGCATGGCACGACGCGGAATCCTGGGACGCTCCACCCGCGAGTACCGGACGCCGGAGCCGCACCCCTCCGGTGAGACGCCGCCGAAGATCCCCGGCGAGCTGATCCCCAAGCACGTGGCCTGCGTCATGGACGGGAACGGCCGTTGGGCCAAGGAGCGCGGCCTTCCCCGCACCGAGGGACACAAAGTGGGCGAGGGCGTGGTCCTCGACGTGCTCAAGGGCTGTCTGGAGATGGGCGTCAAGAACCTGTCGCTGTACGCCTTCTCCACCGAGAACTGGAAGCGCACCCCGGACGAGGTGCGCTTCCTGATGAACTTCAACCGCGATGTCATCCGGCGCCGCCGCGACGAGATGGACGAGCTGGGGATCCGGATCCGCTGGGTCGGCCGGATGCCCAAGATGTGGAAGTCGGTGGTCCAGGAGCTCCAGGTCGCGCAGGAGCAGACCAAGGACAACGACGCCATGACGCTCTACTTCTGCGTCAACTACGGTGGGCGCGCGGAGATCGCGGACGCGGCGCGGGCCCTCGCCGCCGATGTGGCGGCGGGCCGGCTGGACCCGGCGAAGGTCAACGAGAAGACGTTCGCGAAGTACCTGTACTACCCGGACATGCCGGACGTGGACCTGTTCCTGCGTCCGAGCGGTGAGCAGCGCACGTCCAACTACCTCATCTGGCAGAGCAGTTACGCGGAGATGGTCTTCCAGGACGTCCTGTGGCCGGACTTCGACCGGCGGGACCTGTGGCGGGCGTGCCTGGAGTACGCCTCCCGGGACCGGCGCTTCGGCGGGGCCCTGCCCAACCAGCAGACCGGGGCGGCCGCGGGCAGCGCCGGCGCGTAGAGCCGCTTACGGCGGAGCGACGACCGAGGAAACCGGTGGGGCCCGTGATCGCGTCTGATCACGGGCCCCACCGGTTCTCCCGAGCGTCGTGTACGAGCCACACACCGGGCGCGTGGACCGGGCCGGCGGGTCGGCGCGTGGACCGGCGCGCGGGCCGGGCGGGCGCGCTCGGCGTCAGTTCCTGCCGGACGTCGCCGTCGCCTCCGCGCACTCCGCGCACGTGCCGAAGATCTCGACCGTGTGCGCCACGCTGACGTACCCGTGCTGTGCGGCGACGGTCTCGGCCCACTGCTCGACCGCGGGCCCCTCGACCTCCACGGCCTTGCCGCAGACCCGGCACACCAGGTGGTGGTGGTGATCGCCGGTCGAGCAGCGCCGGTACACCGACTCGCCGTCGTTCGTCCGCAGCACGTCGACCTCGCCGGCGTCGGCCAGTGACTGGAGCGTGCGGTAGACCGTGGTCAGGCCCACCGAGTCGCCGCGGTGCTTGAGCATGTCATGAAGCTCCTGCGCGCTGCGGAACTCCTCGACCTCGTCGAGCGCCGCCGCCACGGCGGCTCGCTGGCGTGTCGATCGGCCGCGCACGGGGGCCGCGCTTGATCCACCGCTGGGCGCAGTCGTCACAGGTGCCTCCTTGCCTCTGCCCGAGTCCGTCGGGCGTTGCCCGCTTTCAACGGGCCATTCTGCCAGCTCGACCTCGCACGGTGACATCGTCGCCGGACCGGCGCGCGGGGGGTACGCCTCCGGGGGCGCCCGCCCCGCGCGCCCCATCGGCCACCGTAGTCCCCGTGCCTCAGGTTGTGGCGCCGGTGCCGGTCGTGGCAGTCGTGGTGGCCGGTTCCCGTTCCCCGGGGAGTTCGGCCTCCGTGTCGAGTTCGGCCTCCGTGTCCCGCGCCGTACGGGCCCGGCGACGGGCCAGCGGCGCGGCGAGCACGGTCAGCACCACGAACACGGCGATCGCCAGCAGCACGATCGTCGCGCCGGGCGGCACGTCCTGGTAGTACGAGGTGACCGTCCCGGCCAGGGTCACCGCCGTACCGATGACCACGGCGAGCACGAAGGTCACCACGAAGGAGCGGCTGACCTGCTGCGCCGCCGCCACCGGCACCACCATCAGCGCGCTCACCAGCAACAGCCCGACCACGCGCATCGCGACCGTGACCGTCACCGCGGCTGTGACGGCGATCAGCAGGTTCAGCGCCCGCACCGGCAGCCCGGTGACCCGGGCGAACTCCTCGTCCTGGCTGACCGCGAACAACTGCCGCCGCAGCCCGACCGTCACGAGCACCACGAACGCGGCGAGCAGGGAGATCGCCGTGACGTCCGCGGGCGAGACCGTCGACAGCGAGCCGAAGAGGTACGAGCTGAGATTGGCGTTGGAGCCGTTCGGCGCGAGGTTGATCAGCAGCACACCGCCCGCCATCCCGCCGTAGAAGAGCATGGCCAGCGCGATGTCGCCGCGGGTGCGCCCGTACGCCCTGATCAGCTCCATCGTGATCGCGCCGGCGACCGAGACCAGCGTGGCCATCCACACGGGGCTGGCGGAGAGCAGGAAGCCCAGGCCTACACCCGTCATCGCGACATGGCCGATGCCGTCGCCCATCAGGGCCTGACGGCGCTGTACGAGATAGATGCCGACGGCGGGCGCGGTGATGCCGACCAGCACGGCCGCGAGGAGCGCGCGCTGCATGAAGGCGGTCTGGAGGATTTCCATGGGTCAGGTCAGCAGTCCTGTGCGGAGCGGCTCGCCGGCCGCGTGCGGGTGGACGTGGTCATGGCCGGGGAGGGCGTGCTGCCCGACGGCCCGGGGTGGTGGGCCGTCGTGGGTGACACAGCCGTCGCGCAGTACCACCGCGCGGTCGATCAGCGGCTCCAGGGGGCCGAGTTCGTGCAGGACGAGCAGTACGGTCGTGCCGGCCGCGACCTGTTCGCGCAGGGTCGCCGCGAGGATCTCCTGGCTGGCCAGGTCCACGCCCGCCATCGGCTCGTCCATGATCAGCAGTTCGGGTTCGGCGGCCAGCGCCCGGGCGATCAGCACCCGCTGGTGCTGGCCGCCGGAGAGCGCGCTCACGGAGTCCTTGGCGCGGTCGGCGAGCCCGACCAGCTCGATGGCCCGCCCGACGGCGGCGCGGTCGGCCTTGGTGGGCCACCCGAGCCGCGTGCGGGACAGCCGCCCGGCGGAGACGACCTCGCGGACGGTCGCGGGGACGCCGCTCTCGGCGGTGGTGCGCTGCGGCACGTAACCGACGCGCGACCAGTCGCGGAAGCGGCGCAGCGGGGTCGAGAACAGCGATATCTCTCCGGCCGCGAGAGGTATCTGCCCGATCACGGACCGTACGGCGGTGGACTTCCCGGAACCGTTGGCGCCGAGCAGGGCGACGACCTCGCCGGACCGGACGTGGAAGTCGATGCCGCGCAGCACGGGGCGGGAGCCGAGGGTGGCGGTGGCGCCCCGTACGGCGATGACGGGGGCGGCGGCGGTTTTCCCGGGGTCCCCGGCGTCGTGCGCACGGGTCCGCTCGGCGGCGCCGTCGCCGGACGCCGCGTCGGCCCCGCCCCGGGTCTCGGCCCCGGCCCCGGCCTCTGTCCCGTTGCCGGCTCCGGTCCCGGTCGCGGGCCTGGTGGTCGCGTCCTGTCGCGCGGCCGCCCGTTGCGCGCTCTCCGCCGAAATCGCCATCTCAGGCACCTCCGATACTGCTGCCGGCCGGTTCATTTCGCACCGAGTGCCTTCTTCAGCGCGTCGAGGTTGGAGTGCATGACCTCGAAGTAGTCACGGCCCTTGGTCTTGTCGGTGATTCCCTCCAGCGGATCCAGGACGTCGGTGGTGAGTCCGGAGTCCCCGGCAAGAGTCTTGGCGGTCTTGTCGCTGGCGAGCGTCTCGAAGAATACGGTGTTGACCTTGTCGCGCCGCGCGACGGTCTCCAGTTCCTTGACCCGGGCCGGGCTGGGCTCCGATTCGGGGTCGATCCCGGCGATGGCCTCCTGCTTCAGCCCGTAGCGCTCGGCGAGGTAGCCGAAGGCCGCGTGAGTGGTGATGAAGGTCTTGGTGCCGGTGCCGGCGAGGCCCTGCTTGAACGCGGTGTCCAGCCCGCCGAGCTTCTCGACCAGGGTCTCGGTGTTCTTCTTGTACGCGGCGGCGTGGTCGGGGTCTGCCTTCTCCAGGGCGGCGCCGACGCCCTGGGCGACCTCGGCGTACTTCACCGGGTCGAGCCAGACGTGCGGGTCGGCGCCGTCGAGTGCGTCCGCTTCCCCGCCGTGCTCGTCGTGGCCGTGCTCGTCGCCGTGCGCATCGGCGTGCTCGTCGCCGTGTCCGGCCCCGTCCTCGTCACCGTGCGTGTGGCCGCCGGTCTCGGTGCCGTGCTTCTCCAGCGAGGTGAGGGAGGCCGCGTCGACGACGTTCTCCACGCCCGACTGGGCGATGGCCTTGTCCACGGCGGGCTGGACGCCCCGTAGATAGAAGATGACGTCCGCCTCGCCGAGCTGTGCGGTCTGGCGCGGCTTGAGCTCCAGGTCGTGCGGCTCGACGCCCGGCTTGGTCAGGGTGGTGACGGAGACGTGTTCGCCGCCGATCGACTCCGCCAGGAACTGCATGGGGTAGAAAGACGCGGTCACCGCGACCTTCCCGCCGCCCCTGCCGGAGTCGTCGGTGGCGGCGCAGGCGGAGAGTGCGACCAGTCCGAGCGAGACGGCTCCGGCGAGGGCGGCGGTGGGTATAAGGCGGTGTGCGTTCATGACAGTCATTTTCAACAAAGTTGGAAACGGTTGTCAACAAAGGTCGGTGACCGCTCTTCCCCCGCACCGATTTGATCCAGGGGGTGCGGCCGCCGGTAACCTGAATCATTCGCCTTTCCTCGTCGTCGTAATGAAGAGAGCACCGTGGCCGCCGACAAGATCGACAGCATCGTCAACCTGAGCAAGCGCCGTGGCTTCGTCTACCCGTGCAGTGAGATCTACGGTGGTCAGCGCGCCGCCTGGGACTACGGGCCGCTCGGAGTCGAGCTGAAGGAGAACCTCAAGCGCCAGTGGTGGCGTTACATGGTCACCTCGCGCGAGGATGTCGTCGGTCTCGACTCGTCGGTGATCCTGGCCACCGAGGTCTGGGAGGCGTCCGGCCATGTCGCGACCTTCACCGACCCGCTCACCGAGTGCACCTCCTGTCACAAGCGGTTCCGCGCGGACCACCTGGAGGAGGCGTACGAGGAGAAGCACGGCAAGGCGCCCGCGAACGGCCTGAGCGACCTCAACTGCCCCAACTGCGGCAACAAGGGAACGTTCACCGAGCCCAAGCAGTTCTCCGGCCTGCTCGCCACGCACCTCGGCCCGACGCAGGACTCCGGCTCCGTCGCCTACCTGCGGCCCGAGACCGCGCAGGGCATCTTCACCAACTTCGCGCAGGTGCAGCAGACCTCGCGGAAGAAGCCGCCGTTCGGTATCGCCCAGATGGGCAAGTCGTTCCGGAACGAGATCACGCCCGGCAACTTCATCTTCCGCACCCGCGAGTTCGAGCAGATGGAGATGGAGTTCTTCGTCAAGCCGGGCGAGGACGAGCAGTGGCAGGAATACTGGATGGAGCAGCGCTGGAACTGGTACCGCGACCTGGGTCTCCGTGAGGAGAACATGCGCTGGTACGAGCACCCGCAGGAGAAGCTCTCCCACTACTCGAAGCGGACCGCCGACATCGAGTACCGCTTCCGGTTCGGCGGCAGCGAGTGGGGCGAGCTGGAGGGTGTCGCCAACCGCACCGACTACGACCTCTCCGCGCACGCCAAGGCGTCCGGCCACGACCTGTCGTACTTCGACCAGGAGGCGGGCGAGCGCTGGACCCCGTACGTCATCGAGCCGGCGGCCGGTGTCGGCCGGGCGATGCTCGCCTTCCTGCTCGACGCGTACAACGAGGACGAGGCCCCCAACGCCAAGGGCGTCATGGAGAAGCGCACCGTGCTCCGGCTCGACCCGCGCCTGGCGCCGGTCAAGGTCGCGGTGCTGCCGTTGTCCCGTAACCCGCAGCTCTCGCCCAAGGCCAAGGGCCTCGCGGCCGACCTGCGGCGCAACTGGAACATCGAGTTCGACGACGCGGGCGCCATCGGCCGCCGCTACCGCCGCCAGGACGAGATCGGCACGCCGTTCTGCGTCACCGTCGACTTCGACACGCTCGACGACAACGCGGTGACGGTGCGCGAGCGCGACACGATGAAGCAGGAGCGCGTCTCGCTGGACCAGATCCAGAGCTACCTGGGCGGGCGTCTGCTCGGCTGCTGATCCGCCGCTGGAACAGGGCGCGCACCTCGGAGGCCCCCGGTCATCAGTGACCGGGGGCCTCCGAGCCGTTGTCGGGGCCTCGCGCCGGGGCCTCGCGGTGCCGGGGCCGTCGATCAGCCGGTGTCGAGGCCGTCGATCAAGCGGTTGAGGAACCGGGTGAAGGTGGCCTCCGGGTCGAGCGGGCGACCGGGAGCGGAGAGGGCTTCCGCGAGTTCCGGGTGCTGGCCGTCCGCGGCGACGGCGGCCAGGTAACGTGCCTCGGCCGCGACCCGGTCGGGTGATCGCGCGGCCGTGGCCTGTGCGATCTCGTGGGCGACGTGCCCGGCCACGAATCCGGTGAGCTGGGCGAAGACTTCGAGCTTCGCCGCACCGTCCAGGCCGGTGGGCCGCAACGCGGCCAGCGCGCGTTCCAGGAAGGCCAGGGTGTTGGGGCCCGACGTCCGCCGGGTGGCCAGGGCGGCCGGCAGCCAGGGATGCCGGAGCATGAGGGCGCGCTGAAGGCAGGCGATCGCCTTGAGGTCGGTGCGCCAGTCACCGGTGAGGGGCGCCGGCGGCGGGGGTTCGCCGCTGACGTGGTCGACCATCAGCTCCAGCAACGTCTCCTTGTCGGGGGCGTAGCTGTAGAGCGACATGACACCGGCGCCGACCTGTGAGGCGACCCGCCGCATGGTGACCGCGTCAAGTCCTTCCGCGTCCGCCAGGGCGACCGCCGCCGCCGTGATGGCTTCGCGGCTGAACGCGGGTTTGCGCCCTCTGCGGGGCCCGGCAGGCCGTAGCCAGAGTTCCTGGGGGTCGACGCTCGTGACACCGGATCCACCGCCACCGCCACTGGTCACGATCTCCGCCCTCCCGCTCGGCCGCTGTGGCTCCTGACGGCACCCATCCAAGCATCTGCCGACGCCGCGTCTATTATTCTCGTACGCAGTACGAGAATAGGGGGACACCACATGTCATCGCTCCCGCACGGCCCCGTACCGAGGACCACGTGGACGCCGCCCGCCGGAAAGCCGCCTCTGTCCGCACGGATGATGAGAGCGACCTGGCGCGGCCTCCCGGCCGCCCGGTACGACATCGGGTGGGAACCCGGACTGGTGGTTCCGGCGGCCGACGGCAGTCCGTTGATCACGGATCACTACTTCCCGCGCGCGGAGGGCGACTTCCCCACCCTTCTCGTGCGCTCCCCCTACGGCCGGGGTCTGCCGTGGTCCCCCATGTACGGCATGCTCTTCGCCGAACAGGGCTTCCACGTGGTCCTGCAGAGCTGCCGTGGCACCGGCGGCTCCGGTGGGCGGTTCCACCTGTGGCACAACGAGGCCGACGACGGCCGCGCCGCGGTGGCCTGGCTGCGCGAGCGGCCCTGGTTCAACGGGGCACTGGGCACGGTCGGCCCCAGTTACCTGGGTTACGTGCAGTGGGCGCTCGCCTTGGACCCGCCGCCGGAGCTGAAGGCCATGGTGGTGCAGGTCGGCCTGCACGACCCCTACGCCCTGTTCCACACGGACGGTGCGCTCCACCTGGAGAACGCCCTCCTCGTCGGCATCGGCATGACCCATCAGCACCGGGGGATGGCGTCCATGGCCAGGGCGACGCTGCGCCTCCAGCGCCGGCTGCGCGCCATCACCACCGCCCGGCCGCTGCGTGGTACGCACCTGTCCGCCCTCCGCGAGGAAGTGCCCTGGCTGGACGACGTGATGACGCACCCGGACGCCGACGACCCATACTGGGACGGCGCGTCCCTGGGAGCGGCCGCCGAACGGCTGAGTGTGCCCACCAGCCTGATCACCGGTTGGCACGACGCGCTGATCGACCAGACCTTCGAGAGTTACGCCCGACTGCGGCGGGCGGGGTGCGAGGCCGCCCTGCTCGTCGGCCCCTGGACGCACACCTCCGCCCTCCAACAGGGATGGCCAGAGGTGTTCGCCGAGAGCCTCGGCTGGCTGCGCGGGCACCTGTGCGCCGACCCCTCCGGCCTGCGCGCCACCCGGGCGCGCGTGCACGTCGGCGGTGAGGACGCCTGGCGGAACCTCGGCGACTGGCCGCAGTCCCCGGCCACCGAGCCCTGGTTTCCCGCCCCCGGCGGGCATCTCACCCAGCAGGCACCCACGGACTCCGCGCCTCTGGCCACCTTCCGTTACGATCCGGCCGCGCCCACTCCCTCCGTCGGAGGCCCGCTGCTCTCACGTGGCGCCGGGCCCCGCGACAACGGCTCACTGGAACTGCGCGACGACGTCCTGACCTTCACCGGCCCACCACTGACCGAGCCCTTGGACGTCGTCGGACCGGTTTCCGCCCGGCTGCGCGTCGCCACGGACACCGGGTACGCCGACGTCTTCACCCGCCTGTGCGATGTGGACCGGCGAGGCCGTTCCACCAACGTCTGCGACGGGCTGGCCCCCCTGCGGACGGGCGAGCGGGAACCGTCCGAGGTCACCGTGGCGATGAGCTCCACCGCGTACCGTTTTTCCGTCGGCCACCGGGTGCGCTGGCAGATCAGCGCGGGGGCCCACCCGCGCTACGCCCGTCACCCCGGCACGGCGGAACCGCGGGCCGATGCCACCGAGTTCACGCCGGTGCACATCACCCTCCACGCGGACTCGGCGTTGCTGCTTCCCCGAGGCGCCACGGCCACGGACGCACAGGACGCCTCGGTCCACGACGCGTAGGCGGCGGGACGCGCGGCCGGCCTGCCGTCTGCGCGTCGGTGGCGGCGGGGCGGCGGCGGGCCGGTGGCGGCCTCGGGGGCGGCGCGGGGCCGTGCCCCGGGCTCAGGGGGACGGTTCCATGCCCCGGGCTCAGGGGCGAAGCCCCCGGAGCAGCAGGTCGGCCACGGCGGTGAACTCGGCCTCGACCGTGGGCCTTCGCCACTCCGGGGCATGGGCGGGGTCATGGAACCGGTCGGTCGCGGCGAAGACCGCCGCGGCCGCCTCCGCCGGGTCCTCCGCCGAGAACTCGCCCGCCCGCACCCCCGCGTCGATGATCCGGGTGAGCTGTCCTGTCAGCTCGGCGAGATGGTCCTCGACCACCCCGCTGCTCTCGTCGATGAGCACGGAGAACGTGGCGAACAGCTCGGGGTCGTCGCCCGCCTTGTGCCGCTTGGAGTCGAACAGGGCCAGCAGCCACGCGCGCAGCTTCTCCGGTCCCGGCGCGGGCGAGCCGTCGGTGAGCTCCGCCAACGCCACCTCCGTGCGCCGCAGCCACCGGGCGGTGACCGCCTCCCGCAGCGCCGCCTTCGTACGGAAGTGCCGGTACACGCTGCCATGGCTGACGCCGAGCAGCCGTGCCACGTCGACGACCGTGGCCTTCGCCGGGCCGTACCGGCGCAGCACTTCCTCGGTGGCTTCGAGGATGCGCTCGCTGGTCAGATTCTCGGTGCTCATCTGCCTGGTCCGACCTTTCGTGGCTCGTGGCGACGGGCGGAACAGATGACACTACCTGTCAGCCCGGACCGGGCGGGCGGCGGGCGGGCCCTCTCAGCGCTCGCTGTCCAGGTGCTTCATCTGCGTGGCCGGATAGCGGTCACCGGCCGCCGAACCCGCAGGCACGGCACGCTCGATGGCGGCGAGGTCGTCCGCGTCGAGCGTGACCTCGAGCGCGCCGAGGGCCTCGGCCAGCCGGTCCCGCCGGCGGGCACCGATCAGGGGCACGATGTCCGCACCGCGGGACAGCACCCAGGCGATGGCTGTCTGTGCGACGGAGGCGCCTTTCTGTTCGGCGATCTTGCGCAGCGATTCCACCAGCGCCAGGTTGTGCCGGAGGTTGTCACCCTGGAAGCGGGGGCTCATCGCGCGGAAGTCGCCGGGTGCCAGTTCCCGGTCGGCGGCGAAGTGCCCGCTGATCAGCCCGCGCGAGAGCACGCCGTACGCGGTGACGCCGATGCCCAGCTCGCGGACCGTCGGAAGGATCTCCGCCTCGATGCCGCGCGATAGGAGCCCGTACTCGATCTGGAGGTCGGAGATCGGGGCGACGGAGGCCGCCCGGCGGATGGTCGCGGCCCCCACCTCGGAGAGGCCGACATGGCGGACGTACCCGGCCTGGACCAGCTCGGCTATCGCGCCCACCGTCTCCTCGATCGGCACGTCCGGGTCGACGCGGGCGATCCGGTAGATGTCGATGTGGTCCGCGCCGAGGCGGCCCAGGGAGTACGCGGCGAAGTTCTTCACCGCCGCCGGGCGGCCGTCATAGCCGCCCCAGCCGTTGTCCGGGTCGCGCAGCGCGCCGAACTTCACGCTGAGGACGGCCCGGTCGCGCGCTCCGGCGGGAGCGGTGCTCAACGCCTCGTTGATCAACAGCTCGTTGTGCCCCATGCCGTAGAAGTCGCCTGTGTCGAGCAGCGTGATACCCGCGTCGAGGGCGGCGTGGATGGTGGCGATGGATTCGGCGCGGTCGGCGTCCCCGTACAGAGCGGACATGCCCATGCAGCCGAGGCCCAGCGCGGAGACCCGCGGACCGCTGCCGAGCGCGCGTGTGGGGAGGGCGGGGGTGGTGGCCATGAGTCTGTACCTCCGAACGAACCAGTGGGTCGGGAGCTCCTGCGACAAGCATGACACGATGCGATGACAGATTTCAATATCTGTCATCGCATACTTGTTGGTCAGGCCGAAAAACCTGTGTTGGCCCCGCCCCGCGCGGTGATAGCGTCGCGGCATGTTCTTCCAGGTTCAGATCTACGAGTGAGAGTGCGGCGGCCACTGTCCGCCCCTCGTCGAAGAATCCGCAGATCACTTCTCATCGCATCGGGAGAACCCCGTGGCAAAGGGCCGCAACAACCTCCTTGGCGTGGGCGGACAGCGCAAGAAGCTGTCCCGCGCCGACCAGCAGGGTGCGGGACGCGCCCGCAACGCCGACCGCAAGGCCGCCGCCGACCAGAAGCAGGAGCTCCTGCGCAAGATGCGCGAGCGCGCTGCCGGGCGCAGCGACGGTACGGGCCAGGACGGCCAGAGCGTCCAGGACGGTCCGGACGCACAGGCCGCCGGTCAGGACGCACAGGAAGATCCAAGCTCGCAGAACTGAGTGACTGACGACTGACGCGACCATCGGCGGAAGCCGCCGGAAGGCGACGGAAGCCGACGTGCGGTCGCTGACGCGGAGACAGAGGGCGGGGCCCGGATCACCGAGTGATCCGGGCCCCGCCGTGTGCGCTCGATTCCGCGCCCCTCGTTCCCGCCCCGCGTCGTTTCGTCTCAGGCGATCGAACGGTGCAGTCGCAGACTGAGCAGTCCCGTCAGGACCACCGTGCCCAACTGGGCCAGGAGCGTGACGGCCAGCGCGTCCCGCATGCCCATCGAAGGCTCCAGGGCCAGGAAGAGGGACCCGAGGGTCGCGACTCCCAGCGCGAGCGCGGACTGCTGGGTCGTCACCATCACCCCACTGCCCACACCGGCCCGCTCCGCCGGAACGTCGGAGAGCACGATCCGGACGAGCACGGGGAGTTGGAGCCCCTGCCCGAGCCCCGCCAGCGCGACCGCCGGCAGCAGGTCGAGCGTCCCGACCGAGGGCCAGTCGTGCCACGCGGTGAAGGCCAGCAGGGCGACGCCGACCGCCTGGAGGACCGAGCCGGTGGTCACGACGAGGCTCCCGTAACGGCGCACCAGCCGGGGACCGGCCAGCGAGGCGGCGAAGAACGCCAGGGCCATCGGCACGAGGGCGACTCCCGCCGCCACGGCGCCCATGCCCAGCCCCTGCTGGAGCGCGACCGCGATCACGAACATGAAGCCGCCGAAGCCGATCGAGAACGGCAGGACGATCGCGAGCCCGCGGCGCAGTGACGGCAGGGCGAACAGGCTCGGGGGTATGAGCGGGGTCTTCCCCGCCCGGTCGGCTCGCCGTTCCACCTGGAGGAACGCGTACGCGGCGACGGGGAAGGCGGCCAGCGCGATCCAGGTCCACACCGGCCACCCGGCGGCCCGGCCCTCGGTGAGCGGGGCCAGCAGGGTCACCAGCGCGACTCCCAGCAGCAGCGTGCCGGGGATGTCGACGGGAGCGGGGTCCGGGGACCGGGTCTCGGGCACCGAACGTACGGACAGGACCAGCCCCAGCAGCGCGACCGGCACGTTCACCAGGAAGATCGCTCGCCAGCCGCTGCCCGCGATGTCGGCCGCGACCAGGACACCGCCCAGGATCTGGCCCGCGACCATCGAGAGCCCGGCCGTCGCGCCGTACAGGCTCAGGGCCCTGGCGCGGCGCGGGCCGCTGGTCCCGGCCTGGATCGTGGCGAGTACCTGCGGCAGCATCAGCGCGGCCGAGGCGCCCTGCGCGACTCGCGCGCCCACCAGGGACCAGGCGTCCGGCGCGAGCCCGCAGGCGAGCGAGGTGACCCCGAAGGCGGCCATTCCGGTCATGAACAGTCGCCGACGACCGAACGTGTCCCCCAGCCGCCCGCCGAGCACCAGGAGTACGGCGTACGAGAGCCCGTACCCGGCGACGACCAGTTCCAGCAGCGCCGGGCCGGCGGCCAGGTCGCGGTCGATCGTCGGCAGGGCGACATTGACGATGAAGAAGTCGATCAGCGGGAGTGCCGCCCCGAGCAACACGGTGAACAGCCCGAGTGCGCCGAGCGCGACCCCCTTGTGGTCATGGACGGCAGGCGTCGCGCCGACGGTGGTCGGTTCGGCGGATGTCTGTGCAAGAGGCGCGGATGTTCTACTCACCTCATCGACGATGGCGCACCACGCACCCTGGTACCAGAGTCTCTTTATCCTGGTATTTGCGGTACCTGGCAATGGGGTGAGCGACACTTGTCCGTTTCGGTAGCCTTGCATGTGTCGTTCCGTACACTCTCGATCACTATTGGTGACGGACTGGAGGGAGTGCGCGATGAAGGCGAAGAAGGGTGATCACCTGGTGGTGCACGGCAGGGTCGTGGGGGTCCACGACCGCGTTGTCGAGGTGGTGGAGGTGCTGGGACCCGACGGTACGCCTCCCTTCCGAGTGCGCTCCGAGGACGGCCATGAGTCGATCATGTCGCCGGGCCCCGACACGGCCGTGGATCACCGGTCGAAGAAGTAGTCGAAGAAGTGAAGCGGGGGTTGCGCCGGAAGGCCGGGTGCGGCCGTCCGGCGTCCGGGCTGTACGGCGGGGCCGGGTCCGCCGCGTTCGCGCTCCGTCGGGGCGAGAGCGGCGGGCCCGGCCGTCTGTGTCTGTGAGTGACCGGCGGGGCGCGGTGGTCAGAGGCCGCCGCGCCTGCTGCGTCTGTTCCGTTCCGCGACCACGGCGCTCAGCTCTTCGGCGGGGGTCCGGGCCGTGGGCGGCGGCTCGGCGTCGGGGCACACGGCGTTGCCACAGCGGCACTTGGGCCACCTGAGCGCCGCACCTGGCGCGAGGTCCGCGCCCTCGGCGCCGGGATCGTCCTTCGGTACGACGAGAGCGCCGTCCACCCCGAACGCGGCGATCAGTAACGACAGCCGTTGCCTGGCCGAACTCCCGGCCCTGCCGCCGGCGCGAGCGGTGGTGCTCTCCGCCGTGTTGTCGCGCGCCGCGCCGTTGTCCGCGGCGCCGTCCCGCGTCATGAGGCCCACGCCCTGAGCCCGCGCTCCACACGCAGCGCCAACTCCCGCGTCGGCTCCCCGAAATCCCGGGGCGCCCACTCGGGCACGAGCCGCCAGAAGTGTCCGGCCTGGATCGTCGCCGTCACCTCTTCCGGGTCATGTGTCCGCGTATCGGTGGCCTGTTCACGCATGGGAGATGTACCTTCCGTGATCTCGCGCTCGCTTTCCGTGTTCTCAGCTTCGGCCTCCGCGGGCGCGTGCAACAGACAGCTGACCTGGACGTCGGTGACTGTCCAAGGACCGTTCGGGAGTTCGTGTGGCCGTCGAAAACGAGACCATGGAGCCGGCCGATCCGGCCGTGTCGCCTCTCGCCCACTTCGGTGCGGAGGTGCGACTGGAGCGCGAACGGCTGGGTATGTCGCGCGCCGAGTTGGGCAAGGAGGCGTGCTGCGGGTACTCACTGGTCGCGAAGATCGAGGCGGGTGACCGCGTGCCGTCGCTGGACTTCGCCGAGACGTGCGACCGTACGTTCCCGTACGCCAACGGGCGCTTCGCGCGCCTGTGGCCGCTGGCCCTGCGGTACGCGTTTCCGCCGTGGTTCCGGCCGTACGTCGAGCTGGAGTGGAGCGCGACGCGGTTGCGCATGTTCCACCCGTTGCTGCTGCCGGGCATTGTGCAGACGGAGGGGTACGCCCGTTCCGTGCTGCGCGCCGGCCGGCCAGCCAATCTCGATGACCTGGTTACGGCGCGCATAGAGCGTCAGCGAATCCTGGAGCGGGAGCAGCCGCCACGACTGTGGCTGATCCTCAACGAGTTCGTCCTCCGCAATGTGGTGGGCAGCGAGGAGGTGATGGCAAGCCAGCTCTCCCGTCTTAAGCAGCTGGCTGAGAATCCTCCGCATGTCGTGCAGATCATGCCGACCAATCGGTTCAACCACATGGTGGCGAGCCCGTTCGGTCTGCTGTCCTTCGACGAAGGAGACGACGTGGTCCACGTCGACGGCTTCCCACGGGGCTATCTCCTGGCGGAGACTGGCGATGTGGCGATGGCGAACGATGCCTATGATCTGCTCAAGGCCATGGCCGCGCCACCGGACGAGTCGGCGGGCATGATCGACTCCATCGTGAAGGACTGCTACTCATGAGCGAGCCCAGGCGTGTTCCGGACGGGAACTGGCGGAGTTCCACGTACAGCCAGAGCAACGGTGGGGAATGCGTCGAAGTCGCCGACGGTATCGCCGGTGTCGTACCCGTCCGGGATTCCAAGACCCCCGAGCGTTCCCACCTCACCTTCCGCCCCTCCGTCTTCGCCTCGTTCGTACAAGCCGTCCGCCGGGGGGACTTCACCGCGTAGTAGACCCACCTGAGCGGGCCCGTGCTGCTCCGCTTCCCTCGAAATGCCGTTGAGGCAGCCGCGTTTGAGGTGGTCAACTTCCAAGGCCGGGAACTGACCGGCAGGGCTGAGACGTTTGTTCTTGCAGTGCTGGAGGGTACGGGGTTCATCGTCGAGGCTTAGGAGGCCGAGATGAGCACGGGGGAGGCGCTGGCGGAGCAGATCGCCGAGCGGCGGGCCGGGACGGGGGACCCGCGCGCCCTGATCGGGGAGTTGCGGCGGGCGCTTGTTCTGGTGCCCGTGGACGACGGAGGGTTGTGGACCGCGCGGTTCGGCGGGGTTCGCTGGATCTGCGGGTTCACGGACGAGGACGCGCTGGCGCGATTCGCGCGGGCGCGGGACGACGGGGACGGACGGACCACCGGCCGCGAGTGGGAGTACGCCGAGCTGCGCGGGGCGCGGCTATTGGACGAGATCATTCCGGCGATGGGCGTGCCGGCCGGTGTGGCCATCAACGTGGCCGATCCGGACGGGTCGATGATGTTTCCGCCGACGGTGGGCATCGTGCCGGACGCGGTGGCGGTCGATGCCGGTGAGGCCGGCGTCGAGCGGTCGTCGTCGCACAGGGCCAGGCGGACCGGGTAGCCCGGACAGACCATCGGGCAGCGGGGGGAGGCGTAACTGATGGGCGACGCGGAGGACCTGCGGGTCGATGAGGAGAGCGTCCGGCGCATCACCGAGGGCCTGCGGGGCGCGGTGGCCGAGCTGCGGGACATCGGCACCGGCTCCGGATCGGTCCTGGGCAAAGGTTTCTCGGAGCTGGCGATGACCGGCATGGAGGCCGGACACCACGGACTGGCAACGGACTTCGAGGACTACTGCGAGCGCTGGGAGTGGGGCGTACGGGCGCTGATACAGGACGCCAACACCATCGCCTCGACCCTCGGGCTGGCGGCGGGACTGGTCTGGGAGGAGGACCAGTACCGCCAGAACACCTTCAAGGTCGGCGTCAACGCGCTCATCGGCAATCCGCACGCCTCCGAGGAGGAGATCGCCCAGCAGAGCTGGGGGGAGGTGTTCACGCCCGACGCGTGGGACCCGGACTACAGCGCGGAGTCGTTCGAGCAGGCCGGCGAAGACATCACCCAGGCCTGGCGGGACACCGGGCGGACGATGCTCACCGAAGGCCGTGGCGGACAGCAGTCGCGGATTCTGAACGAGGTGTTCGGGGTCGATCAGGAGGCCTTCGACCGGGCGGTGGACGACGTGTACGGGCCGTCTCCCGAGGAGCGGGCCCAGCAGCCACAGCAGCCGGAATCCGGGGGGAACTGAGCGATGGGTTGGCGCGACTTTGTCCCGGACGTCGTCGAGGACGTGGTCGACGACGGCGTCGAGTGGGCCGGGAACCGTGTGGAGGACGCCGGACGGTGGACCGCCGACCGGCTGGACGACGTGGGCTGGCAGTCCGGCGCGGACTGGGTGCGCGAGCAGTCCGGTTCGCTGGCGAACCGGATGGGCGCCGAGGTCGACGAACTGGATCTCGGGCAGACCGAGGACAAGACCAAGCTGATCTATGGCAGTCCGTCGAAGATTCGCTCGACCGCTTCTCACCTTCGCGATTTCCAGGAGGCGTTCAACCAGGTCGGCGAGGGTCTCCGAGGGCTGGAGTCGGATTCCCTCAAGGGCGAGGGGGCGGACGCGTTCCGGGAGACGGTGTCGATCGAGCCGCCGAAGTGGTTCAAGGCGGCGGACGCGTGCGAGGACGCGGCGGCCGCGCTGGAATCCTTCGCGGACACCGTGGAGTGGGCGCAGGGCGAGGCGCAGACCGCGATCGACAAGTGGAAGGCGGGTACGCGGGCGTCGGAGGAGGCGCGGGACGCGTACAACGACCGGGTCGACTCGTACAACCAGGCCGCCGACCGGTACAACGCCCTGCCGGCCGACGAGCGTGAGCCGTCCTGCCGGCCCCAGAAGCCGGGCGAGTTCAGCGATCCGGGCACGGCGCGCATGGAGGAGGCGCAGGACATCCTGGCCGAGGCCCGGCGGCAGCGGAACTCGGCCGCCGAGACGGCGCGCGCGGCGGTGACGGCGGCGCGGGACACGGCCCCGCCCAAACCGTCGTACAGCGAGCAGGCTCTGGACGGCTTCGAGGAAATCCCCGTCATGGTCGACCATGTCCAGGGAGGCATCCTCAGGGGTACGGCGGGCATGCTCACGTTCGTACGGAGCGTCAACCCGACCGACCCGTACAACCTCACGCACCCGGCGGAGTACGTAACCTCCCTGAACAGCACGGCGACCGGGTTGTTGACGGTGGCCAACGACCCGTGGGGCGCGGGCAGGCAGATGGTCAGCGACTTCATGAGGGACCCGTCGGAGGGCGTCGGCCGGCTCATCCCCGATCTGGCGCTGACGGTTGCCACCGGTGGCGCGGGCGCCGGCGTGAAGGCGACCCGACTGGCGGCGGACGCGGCGGACCTGGCCTCCGACGCGCAGCGAGCCCGCCGTGCGCTCGATGACGCCCCGCAAGGGGCGCACGACCCTCCGAACGGGCGACGCGAAACCGGGGGCACCGACCCGGTGGACCTGGCCTCGGGACGGATGTTCCTGCCGCAGACCGACGTGGTGTTGCCCGGCGGGCTGCCGCTGGTCTTCACCCGGCGCGTCGAGTCCGGCTACGCGGTCGGCCGATTCTTCGGCCCGTCCTGGTCCTCGACGGTGGACGAGCGCCTGGAGATCGACGCGAACGGGGTCATTCACGTCACCGATGACGGGCGGTTGCTGGCGTATCCGCACCCGGTTCCGGGGCTGTACACGCTCCCGGAGACCGGTACGGTCCGTCGCACGCTGGCCCGTGACGAGGCAGGTGACTACACCGTCACCGACCCGGACACCGGGCTGGTGCGGTACTTCACGGCGCCGCCCGGGGCGGAACCCGGCGGCGACGGGGACGCGTGGCTGGTCCAGATCAGCGACCGCAACGGTCACACGATCAGCGTCGACCGGGCCGCTGACGGCACCCCGCTGGCGCTGGTCCACTCGGCGGGCTATCGCCTGGTGCTGACGGTGGCCGAAGGGCGGGTCACCGGACTGGCGCTGGGGTCGGCCTCGGCGCCGGCCGGGACAGGGGACAGCCGTACGGACGCGAGCGGCACGAGCGGCGGCCTTCCGGGCGACGACGCGCGCGGCAGTCGTGGGGTCGGACATCGCGTGGACCGCAACCGTGCGCACGAGAGTCGGCCGGACACGGGTCGGCCGGACGGGGGCGGGACAGACGATTCCCTCGCACCCGGCACCGACACGGCTCCGGACCACGCCGATCCCGGCGACGGCAGCCGCACGGTCCGGCCTCTCGTGTCGTACGGCTACACCGGCGGCAACCTCACCACCGTCACCAAAGCGTCCGGCTCCGCCCTGACCTTCGAGTACGACGACCGTCGTCGGGTGACGGCCTGGGTCGACTCCAACCAGCGCCGCTACGACTACGTCTACGACGACCTGCACCGGGTCATCGCCGAGGGCGGCGAGGCCGGCCACTTCCAGGTCACCCTCACCTACAGCGAGCCCGACCCGGCCACCGGCCATCGCACCACCACGCTGACCACCGCGGACGGCCATACCACGCGCCATCTGATCGGCGACGGCTGCCGGGTTCTGGCCACGACCGACGCGCTGGGCCACACCACGCGCTTCGCCTATGACCGTCGCGGCAACGTGCTGACGCGGACCGACGCGCTCGGTCACACGACCGCTTTCACCTATGACAAGGCTGGGCGGGTCACCGCTGTCACCCGCCCGGACGGCAGTCAACTCCGCACGAGACGCAATGCGTTGGGCATGACGACGGAGTTCATCGGTCCGGACGGCGCACGTTGGCGGCAGGAGTTCGACGAGCGCGGCAACCGTACGTCCGTCACCGACCCGGCCGGCCAGGCCACGCATTACGCGTACGACACGCGTGGCCGCCTCGTTTCGGTGACCGATGCGCTGGGCGCCGTCAGCACCGTGCGCTGCGACCCGGCCGGGCTGCCGCTGGAGATCACCGATCCGCTCGGGGGCACCACCCGTTACGAGCGGGACGTGTTCGGCCGCCCGGTGCGGCTCACCGACCCGCTGGGTGCCGTCACCCACCTGGAGTGGACGGCCGACGGCGAACTGGCGCGCCGCACCGCCCCGGACGGGGCGACCGAGTCATGGACGTACGACGGCGAGGGCAACTGCACCAGCCACACCGATGCCGTCGGCCAGGTCTCCCGTTTCGAGTACACCCACTTCGATCTCATGGCCGCCCGTACCGACCCGGACGGCGCACGCTACGAGTTCTCACACGACGCCGAGCTGCGGCTGACCCAGGTGACCAACCCGCAGGGGCTGACCTGGTCGTACACCTATGACCCGGCCGGCAGGCTCATATCCGAGACAGACTTCGACGGCCGCACCCTCACCTACACCCTCGATCCGGCGGGGCGGCTGGCAGCCCGTACGACACCGCTCGGCGAGACCGTCGCGTACGAGTACGACCCGCTCGGCCAGATGATCCGCAAGGACGCGGCGGGTGAGGTGACCACGTACGCCTACGATCCGGCGGGCCGCCTGCTGCGGGCGACCGGTCCGGACAGCGAGCTGGTCTACCAGTACGACCGTCGAGGCCGTGTAAAGACCGAGCTCGCCGACGGCCGCGCGACAACCTACGCATACGACGAACTGGGCCGCCGCACCCGCCGCGTCACCCCGACCGGCCGGGTCACCACCTATGGATATGACGCGGCCGGCAGGCACACCCACCTGACCACCGGCGGCCACCGCATCGAGTTCACGCGTGATGTGGCCGGCCGGGAGCTGGAACGTGCGTTCGGTGACATCCTGACCCTGTCCTCGACCTGGGACGATGCGGGACGACTGGCCACTCAGCGACTGTCGACCGGCGCCCGCACCCTCAATACTCGCGCCTACACCTACCGTGTCGACGGCTACCTCACAGCTCTCGACGACTCACTGCGCGGCGCCCAGCGCTTCGCCCTCGATCCCGTCGGCCGGGTCACGGAGGTCACGGCCGCCGACTGGAGCGAGACGTACGCCTACGACGAGGCCGGCAACCAGACGACCGCAACCTGGCCCTCCCGCTACGCCGGGGGCGACGCGACGGGGGAGCGCGCCTATACGGGCACGCGCGTGCGGCGGGCGGGCGCCAACCGCTACGAGCACGACGCGGCGGGCCGTCTGGTGCTGCGCACCAAGACCCGCCTGTCGAAGAAGCCGGACACCTGGCGCTACACGTACAACGCCGACAACCAGCTCACCACCGTCACCACCCCCGACGGCACGCGCTGGCGCTACCGCTACGACCCGCTGGGCCGTCGCACGGCGAAGGAACGCCTGGCCGCCGACGGCGTCACCGTGGCGGAACGTACGACGTTCACGTGGGACGGCACGGTCCTGGCGGAGCAGACCACCACGGACGCGGGGCAACTCCCGCACCCGGTCACGCTGACCTGGGACCACCAGGGCCTGACCCCGCTCGCCCAGACCGAACGCCTCACTGACGAGGCCACGCAGCGCGAGATCGACGCGCGGTTCTTCGCCATCGCCACGGACCTGGTCGGCACCCCGACGGAACTCATCGACGAGTCGGGCGACATCGCGTGGCACACCCGCACCACGCTCTGGGGCACGACGACCTGGGCCAGAACCAGCACGGCGTACACCCCGCTGCGCTTCCCGGGTCAGTACTTCGACCCGGAGACGGGGCTCCACTACAACTACCACCGCTACTACGACCCCGAGACGGCCCGCTACACCACCCCGGACCCCCTGGGCCTCGAACCGGCCCCCAACCCGACCACGTACGTCCACAACCCACATAGGTGGATCGACCCACTCGGACTCGCGCCCCTGGATGGGTGTCCGGAAGAGCATTCAGCGGTTACTGAGACGCGAGACCGCATGGGCGAGGGAAGCATCGTGAGCGATCACCCGATGACGGCTGACGAAGCTCTCGATGCGGCCGAAAGATTCCTGGGTGAAGGTTACCGGGAGTTGGGCCAGAACCGGGGGGTTTTCCGTAGTGCGGATGGCCTACGGCAGTTCCGAATGGATCCTGACTCTTTGCAAGGAAACCACTGGCCTGATATACCGCATGTGCACTTCGAGATCTTCGAGCCGGGAGCGAAAAAGGCGTCGGTCAACAATCATGTCCCCTTGGTCGAATGACCGGTACGGAAGGTTTTTCGCTGTTAATTGGAGCTGCTGGTGATTGAGTTCGGTAGAGTCGGTAAGATCTTGGCGGGGGATGATGTCGGGAAGTATGTAAAGGTTCAAGAACTGCCTGACGATCCGCCGAGCTTCCTTGTCTTGATGGCGCATGATCAAGGATTTTTGCGCGGTTGCGGGGATTACTGGGTGGAGGATTACGAGTCACTGAAAGGATTCTTCTCCGAGTCTCAGTGGGAGGTTGAGTGGCTAGAATGTGATACCAGGGAAGTTAAATGATTGTCTTCGATTCGAAAATGCGCGTGGAGCGATCGAAGGGTATGTGGCAAATTTTGATGTGCGGTACGACCTCGGGAGCGGGCATGTCGGGTACTGGCGCAGAGGTAAGAGGCGGTGGTGATCAAGGACGGAAATGAGGGGGCCGTTTTCATGCCTCGAGGTGATGGGGCATGAAAGTGTCACGCGAAAGCAGGGCGGCGACTCTCGCCTCTGGAGGAGTTCGTGCTGTTGTGCAGTTGATGTATCAGGCCATGGAGCTCCGGGAGGAAACTCTTTCGAGCATTCACTGCTGTGCCGACGACATCTCCATCACATGGGATGCGCTGCGTGATATGAAGGAGTATCTGCGAAGTGGTGGCGTGACGGCCGCTCGCTTCTCAAGCGACCTCGAGATGTCTAAGGTGACGCCCCCTCTCATCGAGCGAAGTGCTTCCGGTGAGACGTTGGATGTGCGTACTTCGCTGCATCTGGGAAGAGCGTGGCAGGCCATGAGTGAGCTGGCGTATACCTCATACGGAGAACGGGAGCTCTTTTACCGAACTGGCTACACTGGCGAGGAGTTGGAAGCAGGGCTGCGTCAGTTCGACTTTTCCTGAACATTGTGCCCGGGGTGATGTCTCTAGAAATGGTCTTGCACGTCACTCCGAGTCGAGCTCTGTTGTTCTCGTGAGAGGTTCGGCAGTCTTTACCGTTGGCGCCAGAGAGTGGGCGGCGGTTCGGGCTCATAGGCCGGCTCAAGTGTCGGTGGGTCAGCCTGGTAGTAAGGCGGGTCGATCCTGGTAGTCGTACTACCTGGAAATAGCCTCGGGCGTCCGGCAGGCTGGGGGTATGAGTACCACGACCGCGTCCCGCCCGCCGACGGCCGGGCAGGACGGTGACATCCGGCGGCATGAGCTGGCCGCGTTCCTGCGGAGTCGGCGGGAGCGGATCATGCCTGAGCAGGTGGGGCTGGACCGGGGGCCGCGGCGGCGGACGCCCGGGTTGCGGCGGGAAGAGGTGGCGCAGCTCTCGGCCGTCGGCGTGACCTGGTACACGTGGCTGGAGCAGGCGCGTCCCATTCAGGTCTCCGCGCAGGTGCTGGACGCGCTCGCGCGGGCTCTGCAACTCGACACCAGTGAGCGGGCGCACCTGTTCGCGCTGGCCGGGGCCGTCGATCCCGCGCCGGGGACGCCGTGCCCGACGATCACGCCCTCGCTGCGGCTGATGCTGGAGCGGCTGGAGCCGTTCCCGGCCTGCGTGCAGAACTCCCGCTACGACATCCTCGCGTACAACCGAACCTACGGGCGGCTCATGTGCGACCTCGACGCCCTGCCGCCCGAGGACCGCAACTGCATGTGGCTCGCCTTCACCAACGAGGAGTGGGGCAGGTCGCTCGGCGCCAATCGGCAGGAGACGGCCCGGATCATGGCCGCCAAGTTCCGGGCCGCCATGGTCGAGCACCTCGCCGAGCCGGCCTGGAAGACGATGCTCGGCCGGCTGCGGTCGGCCTCGCCCGAGTTCTGCGCGATCTGGGAGCAGCACGAGGTCGTCGCTCCGGTCGGGGACCGGACCAAGCGGTTCGTCAACGCCGAGGTCGGCACGCTCACCCTGGAGCACACGAACCTCTGGCCCGGGCCGTCCTCCGGGCCCCGGCTGGTCAGCTACATCCCGGTGGACGACGAGTCCCGGCTCCGGCTCGAGCGGTTGCAGGCCCTTGTGCTGGAGCGCGAGGAACTGTCGGCGGTGGTGGCCGCCAGGTAGGCGGCGCGAGCTGGGCGGCGCTCCGGGGGTCCTCGGACCCGCAGCGGGTCTGGCCAGGTGCCTGCCAGAGTCAGTGTGTCCGGGGCGGCCAGCTGCGCCCGGGACTCACTTTGTGTGTACGGGGGCGGGCCGGGTGCGTCAGGGGCTGACCGGCTTTTGCGGTGTGGTGTCCGCGCCCTGTCGGCCCCGTGCCGCCCCAGCCGCCGGTTCCAGCCGGGCCGCCGTGCGCAGCGCTGTGCCCCGGGCCCAGGCGCCGCTCGTCAGCGCCCCGAGCAGCAGGACGCACGCACCGCAGCCCGTGATGATCCACCAGGCCGGGCGACTCGCGTCCAGGAACTCGGCGGCGTACCCGGCGGAGGCCGCTCCCGCACCCGGTCGCGCCCCTGCCGACGGACCCGCCGCCGAGGCGATGCCGCCCGCCAGCACCGCGCCGATCACCGCCACGCCCAGCGTCTGGCCGATCTGGCGGCTGGTGGAGGCGACGGCCGCCGCGACGCCCGCCTGGGAGCGGGGCATGCCGGAGACGGCGGTGTTGGTGATGGGCGCGTTCACCATGCCGAAGCCCAGACCGAAGGCGACATAGCCGGTGAACATCAGCGAGGTCGTCGCCGCCGCGTCGAACGCCGCGAACAGCACGCCGCTCAGTGTCATCGCCGTACCCGGGATGAGCAGGGAGAGCCGTGGGCCCCGGCTGCCGACCAGGCGCCCCGACAGCGGGGCGCAGACGAAGGTCAGGGCCGCCATCGGCAGCATGTAGAGCCCGGCGTGGAGCGCGGACAGGCCCCGTACCTCCTGGAGGTAGAGGGTGTTCAGGAAGAGGAACCCGCCGAGGGCCGCGAAGGCGCAGACCGCTATCACGGTCGCCCCACTGAACGGCGCGCTGTGGAAGAACCGCAGGTCGATCAGCGGCTGGGCGCGCCTCGGCTCGTACAGCAGCAGGCCGACGAGGCAGAGCGCGGCGACGGCGGCGAAGGTGAGGATGAGCGGTGAGGTCACCCCGGCTGCGGGCGCCTCGATGATCGCGTAGGTGAGCGCGCCGAGTACACCGATGATCAGCAACTGGCCCACCGGGTCCGGCCGGCGGGGCTCGGGGGCACGGGACTCGGGCACGTAGCGCCAGGTCAGCAGGAGCGCGGCGAGCCCGACCGGGAGGTTGAGCCAGAAGATCGACCGCCAGCCCACGGAGTCCACCAGCAGCCCGCCGATCAGCGGCCCCGCCGCCATGGAGATACCGACGACGGCGCCCCAGACGCCGATCGCGCGAGCCCGCTCGCGCGGGGCGGTGAAGGTGTTGGTGATGATTGACATCGCGACGGGATTGAGCATCGAACCGCCGACGGCCTGCACCATCCGGAAGGCGACCAGCGCTTCCAGGTTCGGCGCGATGGAGCAGAGGAGCGAGCCGAGGGTGAAGACGACCAGACCGGCCATGAACACCTTGCGGCGGCCGATCCGGTCGGCCGTGGAGCCCGCGAGCATGAGCAGGGACGCCAGGACGAGCGTGTACGCGTCGATCGTCCACTGGAGTCCGGAGACGGAGGCGTTCAGCTCCTCCCGCATCGAGGGCAGGGCGACATTGAGGACGGTGTTGTCCAGACTGACGATCAGCAGCGACATGCAGCAGATCGCCAGCACCAGCAGCTTCCGTCGGTGGCTGAGCTCGGGCATGTATCGATAGTACGGTTAACTAATGAGTAGGGGTATGCGCGACAATGGGCGGATGACCGCTCCACTCGCCCCGTCCGCCCCGGCGCTGTCCGCCGCTCCCGCGTCGGTCACCCAGCACGCGCCCGCGTCCGTCACCGAGCACGCTCGCATGCCGGCCGCCGAGAACGCTCCCGCGTCGGCCACCGAGGACGC
Organism: Streptomyces hebeiensis; assembly: GCF_052983195.1. NCBI lineage: Bacteria > Bacillati > Actinomycetota > Actinomycetes > Kitasatosporales > Streptomycetaceae > Streptomyces > Streptomyces hebeiensis. The sequence continues at coordinate 2,351,480 of NZ_CM129812.1, read as the reverse complement.
GCCCGCGACGTCCGCGCCCGTCGCGCCGCTCGCCATCGGCCCGCACACCGTCACGCCGCCGGTGGTGCTCGCACCCATGGCCGGGATCACGAACGCGCCGTTCCGGACGCTGTGCCGGGACTTCAGTGGTGGCCAGGGGCTGTTCGTCAGCGAGATGATCACGACCCGGGCACTGGTCGAGCGCAACGAGAAGACCATGCAGCTCATCCGCTTCGACGCGAGTGAGACGCCGCGCTCGATCCAGTTGTACGGGGTGGACCCGGTCACCGTCGGCAGGGCCGTCCAGATGATCGTGGACGAAGACCTGGCCGATCACATCGACCTCAACTTCGGCTGCCCCGTGCCCAAGGTGACCCGCAAGGGCGGCGGCTCCGCCCTCCCGTACAAGCGGCCCCTGCTCCGGGCGATCCTGCGCGAGGCGGTCTCCAACGCCGGGTCGCTGCCCGTCACGATGAAGATGCGCAAGGGCATCGACGACGATCACATCACCTATCTGGATGCCGGACGCATCGCCGTTGACGAGGGGGTGACGGCGATCGCGCTGCACGGCAGGACCGCCGCGCAGCACTACGGCGGGACTGCCGACTGGGACGCCGTCGCGCGGCTCAAGGAGCACGTTCCGGAGATTCCGGTGCTCGGCAACGGCGACATCTGGTCGGCGGACGACGCGCTGCGGATGGTGCGCGAGACCGGCTGTGACGGCGTGGTCGTCGGACGTGGCTGCCTCGGCCGGCCCTGGCTCTTCGCGGACCTGGTGGCGGCCTTCGGCGGTACGGGCACGGCGGTGCGGCCCACGCTGAACGAGGTGGCCGGCGTCATGCGGCGCCACGCCGAGCTGCTGGGGGAGTGGATCGGGGACGAGGCCCGTGGGGTGATCGACTTCCGTAAGCACGTGGCCTGGTACCTGAAGGGCTTCTCGGTCGGGTCCCAGCTGCGCAAGCAGCTCGCGGTCACCTCCTCCCTCGACGAGCTGGACGAGCTGATGGCCGGGCTGGATCTCGGCCAGCCGTGGCCGGACGGCGCGGACGGGCCGCGCGGACGCACGTCGGGCAACAACCGGGTCGTGCTGCCGGACGGCTGGCTCAAGGACCCGTACGACTGCGCCGGGATCGGCGCGGACGCGGAGCTGGACACCTCGGGCGGCTGAGGGCGCGAAGCCGCGCGGACGCGGGCGGACGGGGCCGGGCGGGGCCGGACGGGGGCAGCCGCGCGACGGCGGCGCCCCCTTCTGCTGGGGCGCCCCTCTTGGCGGTGCCCCGCCCCGGTGACGACCGTCCCCTCCGCCTTGGCGGCGCCCCACCCCGGGCGAACCTGTCCGCATGCTGGGACGCGCGGGCATATTGGCGCCCACTCGCCACGTGATTCTCGCCACCTTGAGAGAGGTATTGCTCAGATGAGCGGATCGTGGGTGAGGTGAGCTTCCGAAAGTGGTGGCACGCGGTGCCGCCGCTTATTCCTTCAAGTCTTGAACTCACATGCCGAGTATCGCGCTCAGGTGAGCAGGGTTGGTCATGTCTGGGTCATGACCGCTTCGAGTGATGAAAGAACCGTGATACGTCAACTCCGCGCCGCCGGCATTCGATCCGGTGGCGGACGGGTGGTTAAGGCCGTATGACAGGCAAGTGGACGTACCCACTCACCTTCGATCTGGGTATGTTCCTCGCCACCAGGGCAGCCACCGCGTCGTCGAGGAGTCGAGACCGTGTCGGAAAACCAAGATCCTCACGTACCCACCTCCGGATCAGCGCGTGAAGAGTCGCGTGACGAGTCCCGACAGCGCGAGGGAACACGGAAGTTCGTCTACGACTTCACCGAGGGCAACAAGGACCTCAAGCACCTCCTCGGTGGCAAAGGCGCCAACCTCGCCGAGATGACCAACCTGGGGCTGCCCGTGCCCCCCGGCTTCACCATCACCACCGAGGCGTGCAACATCTACCTCGACAGCGGTACGGAACCGCCCGCCCTGCGCGACGAGGTGAGCACCCATCTCGACGCCCTGGAACGGAAGATGGGCAAGCGGCTCGGTCAGGCGGACGACCCGCTGCTCGTCTCCGTGCGTTCCGGGGCCAAGTTCTCCATGCCCGGCATGATGGAGACCGTCCTCAACGTCGGCCTCTCCGACGGCTCCGTCGAGGGTCTCGCCGAGCAGGCCGGTGACGAGCGCTTCGCCTGGGACTCGTACCGCCGGCTCATCCAGATGTTCGGCAAGACCGTGCTCGGCGTCGACGGTGACCTCTTCGAGGACGCGCTGGAGGAGGCCAAGCGCGCCAAGGGGGCCGCCACCGACGTGGATCTGGCGGCCGGTGACCTCAGGAAGCTGGTCGAACGGTTCAAGAAGATCGTCTCCCGGGAGACGGGCCGCGACTTCCCGCAGGACCCGCGCGAGCAGTTGGACCTCGCGATCCGTTCCGTCTTCGAGTCGTGGAACACCGACCGCGCCAAGCTCTACCGCCGTCAGGAGCGCATCCCCGGCGACCTCGGCACCGCCGTCACCGTCTGCTCCATGGTCTTCGGCAACCTCGGCCCCGACTCCGGTACGGGCGTGGCCTTCACGCGCGACCCGGCGAGCGGTCATCAGGGCGTGTACGGCGACTACCTCCAGAACGCGCAGGGCGAGGACGTCGTCGCGGGCATCCGCAACACCGTCCCGCTCGCCGAACTGGCCACCATCGACAAGACGTCGTACGACCGGCTCCTGGCCATCATGGAGACCCTGGAGACGCACTACCGGGATCTGTGCGACATCGAATTCACCATCGAGCGCGGTCAGTTGTGGATGCTCCAGACGCGCGTCGGCAAGCGCACCGCCGGGGCCGCCTTCCGGATCGCGACCCAGCTCGTCGACCAGGGGCTGATCGACGAGGCGGAGGCGCTCCAGCGCGTGAACGGGGCGCAGCTCGCGCAGTTGATGTTCCCGCGCTTCGACGAGGAGGCCGAGCGGGAGCTGCTGGGGCGCGGGATCGCCGCGTCGCCGGGTGCCGCCGTCGGCAAGGCGGTGTTCGACTCGTACACCGCGATCAAGTGGTCGCGCTCCGGCGAGAAGGTCATCCTCATCCGCCGCGAGACCAACCCCGACGACCTGGAAGGGATGATCGCCGCCGAGGGCATCCTGACCTCGCGCGGCGGCAAGACCTCGCACGCGGCCGTCGTCGCGCGCGGCATGGGCAAGACGTGCGTCTGCGGCGCGGAGGAACTGGAGGTCGACACGAAGGCGCGCCGGCTGACGGTGGGGGAGCGGGTCGTCGAGGAGGGCGACACGGTCTCCATCGACGGTTCCACCGGACGGGTCTACCTCGGTGAGGTGCCCGTCGTCCCGTCGCCCGTGGTGGAGTACTTCGAGGGCCGGATGCACGCGGGCGCCGACGACGCGGACGAACTGGTCGAGGCCGTCCACCGGATGATGGCGTACGCGGACCGCCGCCGCCGGCTGAGGGTGCGCGCGAACGCCGACAACGCCGAGGACGCGCTGCGCGCCCGTCGCTTCGGCGCGCAGGGCATCGGGCTGTGCCGCACCGAGCACATGTTCCTCGGCGAGCGGCGCGAACTCGTCGAGAAGTTGATCCTCGCCCACACGGACGAGGAGCGTGAGGTGGCACTGGGTGCCCTGATGCCGCTCCAGAAGCAGGACTTCATCGAGTTGTTCGAGGCGATGGACGGGCTGCCGGTGACGGTCCGGCTGCTGGACCCGCCGCTGCACGAGTTCCTGCCCGACATCACGGAACTGTCGGTACGGGTCGCGCTCGCCGAGGCCCGCAAGGACCACAACGAGAACGACCTGCGCCTCCTCCAGGCCGTGCACAAGCTGCACGAGCAGAACCCGATGCTCGGACTGCGCGGGGTCCGGCTGGGCCTGGTCATCCCCGGGCTGTTCGCCATGCAGGTGCGGGCGATCGCGGAAGCCGCCGCCGAGCGGAAGAACGCCAAGGGCGACCCGCGCGCCGAGATCATGATCCCGCTCGTCGGTACGGTCCAGGAGCTGGAACTCGTACGGGACGAGGCCGAGCAGGTCATCGCCGAGGTCGAGCACGCCACCGGTACGGAACTCAAGCTGGCGCTCGGCACGATGATCGAGCTGCCGCGGGCCGCGCTGACGGCCGGTCAGATCGCCGAGGCGGCGGAGTTCTTCTCGTTCGGGACGAACGACCTCACGCAGACGGTCTGGGGTTTCTCGCGTGACGACGTGGAGGCGAGCTTCTTCACCGCCTACCTGGAGAAGGGCATCTTCGGCGTCTCGCCGTTCGAGACGATCGACCGGGACGGAGTGGGCTCGCTGGTGCGGAGCGCGGTCGAGGCGGGCCGGGCCACGCGGCCGGGGCTGAAGCTGGGGGTGTGCGGGGAGCACGGGGGCGACCCGGACTCGGTGCACTTCTTCCACGAGGTGGGTCTGGACTACGTCTCGTGCTCACCGTTCCGGATCCCGGTGGCGCGGCTGGAGGCGGGCCGGGCGGCCGCACGGTCGCAAGGTAGCGACGCACGGTAGTCTGCGAGTCACCGTTCGCGGTGGCGCCGGGGCCCGGCGCCGTGCGGACACCGGAGCCGCCGCGGGGCTCTTCGACCCTCACCGCCCCCGGTCGGCGGCTGCGGCGCGGAAAGGGCGGGCGCCTTGTGCGGGGCGCCCGCCTTCGCGCTGTGCGCCCGCCTTCGAGCCGTGCGCGCGGGCCCGCGCTGTCCGCTCGCCGTCTGCCGCCCACGGGGGTGGGGCCGACGAGGCGCGTCGGCGGGGGCGCGCGGTCCGGGACGGTGACCGAATATGGCGTCCGTCCACGCGTCGGCATTGACATGTTTCCCGATCGCGCTCCACGGAATTGCGCCACATCGCGCCCGTGGGCTCCGGAGACAAACCGCACGGAAGGCCACGCGGAACGCCGAGCGGAAGGCCGCGCCGTGAACCGCGGGGGCACGACTCGCGGATCCCCACCCGACGAGCCGCGCCCCCATTACGCGGGCCGGACATGGAGCCGCAACCGTCACCGACCGCCGCCGGGCCCGCAAAGCCCCCCACGGCCTTCGCGCGCCTTTCGGTCGTCTCGGGTTTCATGCCCGACGCGGTACAGCTTTTCGGGTCCGGGCCCACCTCCGCGACCCGTTTCAACTGTGGCCGAAACACCGTGGTAACCGGGTGTGATGGCATGCATACTCATTGATCGGGGAGATGGTGGAGGCACAGGTGGGGACTGGATGCTGCGTATTCATTTCACGGATAAGGACCTCGGTGGGCTCAGGACGGCCACCGGACCCGACCCGCTGTGGGAAACGATTCTGAGCTTTCATCGAATACGGGATCGACGCGGCCCGCTCGTCTTCGGGGAATGGCGCCGGGAAACCCGTGCCCGGTTGAAAAGTGAAACACTTCTGCTCTCCGCGCTCGTTCCTCAGCGCGGCTATTTCCCGGATTTTCTGACACCGGCGCCCGCGCGGGCCGCACCCGGCCACGGACCCGAGCCGACGGGCCGTGCGGCGGCCCTGGAGGCGGGGCTCGAGGCCGTACGGGGCACACCGCCCGAGCGGGTCCGCGCCGAGCTCGCCCTGCTGGCCGCGGGGCGCTCCCGGGCGGCGCGCCGGGACGCGGGGGCACCACGGCCGGCGGCCCTGGCCCAGTCGGTGCCGGTCATGTCCGGTACGGGTGCGGACGCGGACGCGGGGACGGCCCGTGGGGGCGGCGGCCGTGGCAGGCGTCTCGCCGTCACCCTCGCGCCGCTCCTCGACGACGGTCCGGACGCCCTCGCCCCGCTCGTCGACGCGCTCCGCACGTACCACCGCGCCGCCGTCGAGCCGTACTGGCCGTACATCCGGGCCAGGACGGAAGCGGACCGGACCCTGCGCGGGCGGGCCCTTCTGGACGGCGGCGCGGACGAACTCCTCGCCACGCTGCCGCCGATGCTGCGCTGGCGCGCCCCGGTGCTGGAGGCGGACTACCCGGTCGAGCGCGAACTGCGCCTGGACGGGCGGGGGCTGCTCCTCCAGCCCTCGTTCTTCTGCCGCTCCACCGCCGTCGTGCACCGGGATCCGCGGCTGCCGCCCGTGCTCGTCTACCCGATCACGCACTCCGACGCGCCCGCCACCGTCGAGCGTCCGGGGCCCTCGCTGGGCCGGCTGGTGGGGCGGACCCGCTCGGCCGTCCTGCGGGCCATCGAACACGGCTGCACCACCAGCGAACTGGCCCGCAGGACAGGGGTGTCGCTCGCCTCGGCCAGCCAGCACGCGGGCGTCCTGCGCGAGTCGGGACTCGTCGTCACCCTGCGACGCGGGAACGCCGTCCTGCACACGCTCACACCGCTGGGCGCCGCCCTGCTACGGGGCGGCGCCGACGGGGCCGGTGCGTATGCGGACAGTGCGTACGCGGGCAGCGCGAACGGCGAGGGGAACGTGAACGGCGCGCACAGGAACGCCTCCCATGGCAGCGCCGCCCACGGGAACGGTACGTACGGCGACGGCGGTGCCTACGCAGACGTGCGGAAGGGGCCGGTCACCTCGTACGTGATGCCCCCCGACGAACTCGTGCCCGTACCGCGCTGGCTGGAGAAGTAGAGCCGCGTGCCGTTGGGGGAGAAGGCCGGTCCGGTGATCTCCGAGCCGGACTGGCCGCCGATCCGCAGGAACGGAGCCACGATGTCGTCGGGGGTGATCACGCAGATCTCCATGTTCCCGCCGTCCTCCGCGACGAAGAGATCGCCGGAGGCGCTGCCGGTGACGTTGTCGACACCGGTCAGGGGTGCCGAGCCGGACACCAGCGAGTCGTCGTAGGCCAGTTCGATGGTCCCGGCGGCGGCGTTGTACTGCCACACCCGGTTGTCGCCCTTGGTCGTGAACCAGCAGGTGCCGTCGGCGTAGTGACAGCCCTCGCCGCCGTTGAAGCGCTTGGCTCCGGACACCTGGTCACGGGTCGCGGTGTCGGCGCCGCTCGGGTCGGGGACCGGCGCCCAGCTCACCGGGCCGCTCGTGCCGGTACCGGCGACGAGCACCTCCAGCCGGCCGGAGGAGAGATCGCCCCACGTGGTGGGCGTGAAGCGGTAGAAGCAGCCGTCGGGGACGTCCTCGGTGAGGTAGACCGTGCGGCGGACGGGGTCGGCCGCCGCGGCCTCGTGCTTGAAGCGGCCCATGGCGTCCCGCCGCACGGCCGCGTTCACGCCCCACGGGTCGGTCTCGTAGACGTACCCGCGGTCCACCTCCTCGCAGGAGAGCCAGGTGTTCCAGGGTGTTCTGCCGCCCGCGCAGTTTTGGCGGGTGCCGGAGAGTATCCGGTACGCGGCGGTGATCGAGCCGGTCGAGGAGAAGCGGATCGCGCTCGCGCCCCCGGAGGGGTTGATCTCCGAGTTCGAGACGTAGATCCAGCCGGTGCCGTCCGGGTAACAGGCACCGCCGTCGGGGGCGTTGTGCCAGGTGTAGGAGGTGCCGGGCACCCGCTGCCCGGACCGGGCGATCACCTGGCTGGTGAAGCCCGCGGGCAGCCGGATGCTGTTGGCGTCCGCCGCGCCGAGCGCTCCGTACGGGCCCGTGCCGGGCTGGGCGGGTGAGGCGAGGGCCGCGCCGCGCCACAGGGTGCCGCCGAACGCGGCTGCCGAGGTGCCGATGACCGCTCCACGCAGGAAATTGCGACGTTCCACTGGTCGCTCCAGGGGTGTGGGAGCCGCCCGCGGGGCCGGGTGGCGCCGCGGGATCGCACGCCGGGGGAGCGTAGAGCATCCGTGTGACCGACGCCTGAATGCCCGGTGTCGGTATGGCTGGTACGCACGGGGCCCGTGCCGCCGTCACGGCCGGGTGGGGCGGCCGTGACGGCTGTCACCACGGCGTCAGGCCGTCAGGGCGGCGGGCTCCCCGGCCCGTATGCGCGTCCCGTACACCTGGACGGTGACGGCGTCGTCGTCCAGGCACCGGCCCGTCGACAGGTCGAAGCGCTGCTTCAGCAGCGGCGAGGCGACGAAGGGCCCCGTGCCGGGCGCACTGCCCAGCAGCCCGCGCGAGAGGACGTACGCGCCGGTGAAGGGGTCCTGGTTGGAGACCGCGTACGGCCGGCCCGACCGGTCCAGGAACACCGCCGCCTGACGGCCGTCGGGCAGGAGCGCCGCCACGCCCCGGCCCGGGGTCAGCACGGACACCTCGCACACCGTGACCCAGTCCTCGCCCACGCGCAGTTCCACGGTTCCCGTGCCGTGGGCCCCGGTGTCGGCGTCCACGGCGGCTCCGGCGTTCCCGGCCTCCGTGTCGGTCCTCCGGTCCGTGACCAGATCTGTCATCGATGTTGTCGTCGCGGTCATCGCGCAGTCGCCCCTTCCAGCGTTTCCAGCGGGAGAAATGTCAGATCCGGCTTCACCTGATCGCGTTCGGGCACGAATTTCACCGACGGGTCCGGCGCGTCCGGGGCGTTCACGAAGGACACGAACCGCCGCAGCCGGTCGGGGTCGTTGATCGTTTCCGCCCACTCGTCGCGGTATCCGGCCACGTGCGCGGCCATCATCCGCTCCAGCTCGTCGCAGAGCCCCAGAGAGTCGTGGACGACCACGTCCCGTACGTGGTCGAGCCCGCCCTCGATCCGCTCCAGCCAGGCCGAGGTGCGCTCCAGCCGGTCGGCGGTACGGATGTAGAACATCAGGAACCGGTCGATCAGCCGCACCAGTTCCGCGTCCGACAGGTCCTGCGCGAGCAGGTCCGCGTGGCGCGGGTCGGCGCCGCCGTTGCCGCCGACGTACAGGTTCCAGCCGTTCGCCGTGGCGATCACCCCGAAGTCCTTGCCGCGCGCCTCGGCGCACTCCCGGGCGCACCCCGACACCGCGGACTTCAGCTTGTGCGGGGAGCGCAGCCCCCGGTAGCGCAGCTCCAGGTCGATGGCCATCCTGACCGAGTCCTGGACGCCGTAGCGGCACCAGGTTTGCCCCACGCAGGACTTGACCGTCCTGAGCGACTTCCCGTACGCGTGTCCCGACTCGAAGCCCGCGTCCACCAGCCGGGTCCAGATCATCGGCAGCTGATCCACGCGGGCGCCGAACAGGTCGATCCGCTGCCCGCCCGTGATCTTCGTGTAGAGGCCGAAGTCCCGGGCCACTTCGCCGATCACGATGAGCTTTTCCGGCGTGATCTCGCCCCCAGGGATCCGCGGAACGATCGAATACGATCCATTGCGCTGGATGTTCGCAAGGAAGTGATCGTTGGTGTCCTGGAGGGCGGCCTGTTCACCGTCCAGCACATAGCCGCTGACGCCCAGCACGGGCGCGAGCGAGGCGATGATCGAACCGACGGTCGGCTTGCAGATCTCGCAGCCGTCGCCGCCGCGCGCCTCCTCCCGGCCGTGGGAGTCGAGCAGCGTCGCGTACGAGGTGACGCGCAGGGTGCGGACGATCTCGTACAGCTCGCCGCGGGTGTAGGGGAAGCAGCCGCACAGTCCCTTGTCGGCGGGCCCGGAGCCGTTCGCCGCCAGCAGCTGGCCGATGACCTTCACACAGCTTCCGCAGCCGGTCCCGGCCTTGGTGCACTTCTTGACCTCGGGGAGGGAGGAGCAGGCGCAGATCGCGCCCTTGGTCACGTTGTGGCAGCTGCAGATCACGGCGTCGTCGGGCAGCGCGGCCGGGCCCAGCTCGACCGCCGCGCCGGCGCCGGCCGGCAGGACCAGCTGCTCGGCGGGTACGGGCGGTACGGAACCGGTCATCGCCCGCAGCATCCCGTAGGCGTCGGCGTCCCCGACGAGGACCCCGCCGAGCAGCGTGCCGTCCGGATCCACGACCAGCTTCTTGTAGACACCGGCGCGCGCGTCCGCGTACATGACGCTCGAACAGCCGGGCGCCGCGCCGTGCGCGTCACCGAACGAGGCGACGTCCACGCCCAGCAGCTTGAGCTTGGTCGACATGTCGGCACCGGTGAAGCCGCGTACGCCGGCCAGGGCCGCGTCGGTCGCGTCGTCGGCCGGGCCCGTTGTGCCGGCCTCCGTGGCCGGAGCGTTCGCGGCCGTGTCCGTCCCACTCGCGGCCATGTCCGCTCCGGCCGCTCCGGCCGCCGAGATCCCGGCCGCTCCGGCCGCCGAGATCCCGGCGGCTCCGGCCGGCGCGGAGATCCCGGCGGCGAGCACGTCCGCCACGGTCGTGGCCATCTCGTAGCCCGGTGCCACCAGCCCGTACACCTTGCCGTCCGCCGCCAGCGCGCACTCGCCGATGGCGAAGACGGCGGGGTCGGAGGTACGGCAGTGCTCGTCGACCGCGATGCCGCCGCGCTCGCCGACGCGCAGCCCGCAGTCGCGGGCGAGCTGGTCCCTGGGCCGGACACCGGCGGAGAAGACCACGAGGTCGGTGTCGAGGACCGAGCCGTCCGACAGCGCCATGCCGGTGACGGTGCCTCCGGCGTCCGTCGTCACCTCCTGCGTGCCCACACCCGCGTGGACGGTCAGCCCCATCTCCTCGATGGTGCGCAGCAGGGCCGCGCCACCGCCCTCGTCCACCTGGGCGGGCATCAGGCGCGGCGCGAACTCCACGATGTGCGTCCGGAGCCCGAGCCCCTTGAGCGCGCCCGCCGCCTCCAGCCCGAGCAGCCCGCCGCCGACCACCGCGCCGGTGCGCGCGGTCATCGCGTACTCCTCGATCGCGAGGAGGTCCTCGATGGTGCGGTAGACGAAACAGCCGGTGGCGTCCTTGCCCGGCACGGGCGGCACGAACGGGTACGAGCCCGTGGCCAGCACCAGCGTGTCGTAGGTGAAGACGCGCCCCGCCCGCGAGACGACCGTGCGCGTGGCCCGGTCGACGGTCTCGGCGGGGTCGTCCAGATACAGCTCGATGCCGTGGCGCGCCATGAAGTCCGGCTCGGCCAGGGTGAGATCGTCGGGCGTGCGACCGGAGAAGTACGAGGTCAGAGCCACCCGGTCGTAGGCGGCGCGGGGCTCCTCGCAGAGCACCACCACGCGGGCCCGCGAGGTCACGTCCCGCTCGGCGAGGGCCTCCAGGAAACGCTGGCCGACCATGCCGTGGCCGACGACCACGATCGTGGGGACGGGCGTCCGGTACGTGTCGGTCATCTCGGGAGCCTCCATCGGGAGAGCGGGGCACGGGGCACAGGGCCCGGCGCGTATGCGGGTGCGGGTGCGGGCGTGGGTCTGCGGACGCGAAAGCGGCGGAGGAGAGGGACGGCGGGGGCGAGGCCGGTGGGTGCGGTCCGGTCGCGGTTCTCAGGTCATGTCCGAAACCCTGAGCGATGGCTGTTACCCGTCCGCATCGCGCCCGTTTCCCGTACGGAACGCTGCCCTCAGCGCTCCCGGACCGGGGATGTGAGGGGTCGCCGGTGTGAAGGCCCGCGATGTGAGGGCCCGTCGGGTGAGGTCCCGGGGACGTCAGTGGCGGACGGCGGGATCGCGGGCGCCGCGGCCGGGGCTGCCGGGCGGCGCGCTCGCGGGGCGCGCGGCGACGAGATGGGCGTAGGCGACCACGTTGCCCCGGTAGCCGGTCCTCGTGGAGAAACCGCCTCCGCAGGTGATCACCCGCAGTTCGGCGCGTTCCGCGGCGCCGTACACCTTGCGGTCGGGGAAGGCGTCCGCCTCGTACACCTCGACCGCGTCGACCGAGAAGACGGCCGTCCTGCCGTCCCGTCGGGTCACCTCGATGCGGTGGCCCTTTGCGAGCGTGCCGAGCGAGTAGAAGACGGCGGGGCCCCGGGTGGTGTCGACATGGCCGGCGACGAGAGCGGTGCCCCGGGCGCCGGGAGGCGTGCCGTCCCGGTACCAGCCCGCGAGGTTGCGGTCCGTCGCCGGAGGGACGTCGAGACTGCCGTCGGACGCCAGGCCGAGCCCCACGAGCGGGGTGTCCACCGCGATCCGCGGGATGCGCAGCCGGACGGGAGCGGAGGGCGGCAGGGGATCGGCGGCCGGCTCCGTGGGACGTCCGGGACCGGTCGTGAACGCCTGGGCGGGGGACGGCTGCGGCGGGGCCGGCGGCTCGGCGCCGGTCCGCACCAGCCAGATTCCGACGCAGGCGGCGATACACACCAGCCAGCCCCCGTTGCTGAGACCGCCCCTGCCGGTGCGGGCCCCGCCCCTGCCGGTGCGGGCCCCGGTGCTGCCGCTGCAGCCGCCGCTGCCGCGCCTGTCGCCGCTGCCGCGCCCGTCGCCGCCGGAGCTGCCGCTGGTGCGGCCGCCGCCGTGTCCATCGGTGTCACCTCTGCCGCGTCTGCCGGTGCGCTCGCTGTCGTGCATGCGGTGCGGGTCCTGTCGGGAGGGGTCCCCGCCCGGTCAGCGTGAGAAGCGTGACGGGGCGGGGACGGGAGGCGGGGCCGGGCCGTGGAGACCGGCCGCTCAGCTGTCCTGCGCGCCGCTCGCCCGGCGGCGCAGGAGCCAGGTCCCGCCGGCGGCGGTCGCGGCCAGAACGGCCGTGCCCGCCGCGATCCTGGCGGTGCCGGGCGCGACACTGCCACCCGCACCGGTTCTGACATGACCGGTCGGACCGGCGTGCTCCACACGGAGCGTGCCCTCCGCCCGCCTGCCGTTGTCGCACCTCACCCGGATACGGAACGAGCCGGACCGGGCGTACCGCGGTACCCGGAACCGCCCCTCCGCCGACTCCCCCTTGTGCTTGCCCGTCTCCGGGGGCTTGCCCGGCTCCGGATGCCTGCGCGTCTCCGCGGGCCTGTCCGCCTTCGGGGGTTTGCCCGTCTCCAGGTGCTTGGCCGTCTCCTGACGCTTGCGGGGGGCCAGGCGGAACTCCCCGTCGCCGACGGATTCCGCGACCCCCCTGCCACGCCCGTTCCTGCCACAGGCGGCCGTCCTGACGGTGACGGTGTCACCGGGGCGTGCGGTCCGCGGCGACAGCTCCAGATCCCCGCGGTCCCCGGGGCGGGTGGGCGCCCCCGTGGACGCCACGGAGGCGTTCACGGGGGCCAGGGCTATCGACGCGGCCGCCAGTGCGGTCGTGGTCAGCAGGCGGGCAGGGGTCTGCATGAGGGAGCCTCCCGGGGAAGGTGGGGTGATCGTCACCTCCGAGATAAGACGGCTCATGGCGCACACGCCTGCTGATGGATGGTCAGGTAGGCCGCCGACCGGTCGCACGGTGCGCGTCCAGGAACTCGTCACCGCAGGTCACGGGCCGTTTCCGGATGCCACAGGACGTGATCGCCGACCCCGCGCCGAACGGGTGAGGCGGAAACGAGACGCGGGCCGACGGCGAGAACGCCCCGGAGCCGGAGCCCGGGCGCCCCACTCCCGGCCTGTGCGCGATGGCTCAGACCTGGTCCCACGCGACGCGTTCGTACGACTCCGTCACCGTCTTCAGCGCCGCCGCGTCGCCGGGGAACACCGTCTCGTCCACCCGGGCCACCGGGGCGATCCCGATCGAGTTGGTGACGAACGCGGCGCGGTAGCGCGGCAGGTCCGCCAGGGTGACCTCGCGGCGCACGGACGCCGTCCCGGCTTCCGGCAGCAGTGGCTCGACCAGCGTCATGGTGATGCCCGCCAGCGCCGGCGCGTCCGGCCAGACCACCCGCTCGCCGTCCCAGAAGCCGATGTTCGCGATCCCGCTCTCGGACACGACCCCGCCGGGGCCGGTGAGCAGCGCGCCGTCGAAGCCCGCGCGGCGCGCGAGCCTGCCGTAGTGAATCTGTGCGAAGCCGCCGAGGTGCTTGATGTGCGGGACGGGCCGCTGATACGGAACGGACATCAGGCTCACGGCCCGGCCGTCCGGCACCACGGGCGGCCCCACCGTCACCATCAGCGTCGCCTCGTCCGCCCCGTCCGGCCAGTGCACGTACACCCGTGCCGAGGCGTCCCGCACCTCGCCGAGCGCGTGCCGCAGCGACTCCCGTACGCGCCCGCCGTCCAGCCCCGCACCGAAGAGTTCCCGGGTCGCGGAGTCCAGCCGGGCGAGATGCGCGGCGAGGCCCCGGACGCGTCCGTTCCTGACCTGCATGGCGGTGAAGTGCCCGTACGGGTCCAGGGCACGCAGCCGTAGATCCGTCTCCGTGGCGGGCCGGCCGTCGACCTCTACGAGCAGGTGCGGTGCGGTGATCGTCATGCCGCACACCGTACGACGGCACCGGCGCCGGACCACGATTTGACCTCTACCAAGGTTGAGGTACGACGCTCTCGGCATGAACCTCACCGATGGCACCACCTCCACCCTTCCCATCCCGTCCACTCCGTCCACGGCGGCGGCAGGACACGAACCGCTTCGGCTCGGCGTCATCCTGGGGAGCACCCGCGAGGGCCGCTTCGGCCCGGTCGTCGCCGACTGGTTCCTCTCCCGAGTCGGCGCCCGGCCGGACTTCACCCCCGAGCTGATCGACCTGGCCGAGGTGGACCTGCCGGCCGCCCCGACCGCCCGCCCCGGCCCCGCCGCCCGGGCCGAACTCGCCAGGGTCACGCCCCGGCTGGCCGCCGCCGACGCCTTCGTCGTCCTCACACCCGAGTACAACCACTCCTTTCCCGCAGCCCTCAAGTCCCTGATCGACTGGCACTACGCCGAGTGGCAGGCCAAGCCCGTCGGCTTCGTGTCCTACGGCGGAATCTCCGGGGGCCTGCGCGCTGTCGAGCACCTGCGCCAGGTGTTCGCCGAGCTCCACGCCGTCACCCTCCGCGACACGGTCTCCTTCCACAACGCGGGCGCGCTCTTCGACGAGGACGGCCGGCACACGGACCCCGCCGACTGCGACGCGGCCGCCACCACGATGCTCGACCGGCTCGCCTGGTGGGGCCTGGCCCTGCGCGAGGCCACGGCCCTGCGGCCGTACGCGGCTTGACGAGTGCGGGCGGGAATCCGGCGGCGGCGGTCCGCCGGCCCCGGCCGGGCCGTGCGCCGACGCCCCGGGACTGCGTACGGTGTGTGGCACCGTCGGCCTGGGACGCCCGCGCGACCCATCGTCCCGGGGTGCCCGCCCGGCTCGGCGGCGCACCGGTGCTGCCCGCCCGGGCGCGCCGGTACGGGGCGCTCGCCCGGCCTCAAGTCCCTCGCGGTCCGCCCCCGGCAGTAGCACCGCCACACACCCACAAACCGCCGCGAACCGCCAGACACACCCCCGAAGGAGCCTGCCCGTGACCTCCGAGTCCTCCGTCGAGTCCCCCGTCCCCGCCACGGCCGTCGCGGCGCATCTGACCGTGCTGACCACGGCCGACAGCGCCGAGAAGGCCGAGGCGCTCGCCCGGGGCGCGATCGAGGCGCGGCTGGCCGCCTGCGCGCAGATCTCCGCGCCGGTCACCTCCGTCTACCGCTGGGAGGGAGCGATCGAGACCGCTCAGGAGTGGCAGATCCTCTTCAAGACCACGGCCGCCGGTTATGAGGCGCTGGAGGCCCACCTGTCCGCCGCCCACGACTACGACGTGCCCGAAATCATCGCCACGCCCGTCGTGCGCGGCAGCGCGGCGTACCTGTCCTGGGTGACGGAGGAGACCGACGCGCCATGACCGTCGCACCCCGTGGCCACCCGTCGGGCCACGGCCCGGAGCCCGGCCACCGACCAGGAGCCCGGACCACGACAGGAGCCCGGCCCGGACCACGACGGGGCGGGCTCAGCCTGCCCCGTCCACCGCGTTTGCCTTGTCCGTTCCAGCCGTTCCAGCCGTTCCAGCCGTTGCATCCGCTCCAGCCGTTCCATCCGCCTCGTCCGCCTCCAGCGCCCGCGTCACTCCCGTTTCCCGAGGGCCCAGGAAGGTGGGATCCGGCCGCAACACGGCTTCGGCCGCGCCCTTCCCCGAGGCGAACAACTCCCGTATTTCCCCGTAGTACCAGGTCAGATCGTGCCGCTCGGTCACGCCGACGCCGTACGACGCGACTCCCGCGGCCTCGCAGAGTGCCACCGCGCGCCGGACGTGGAAGCCCTGTGTCACCAGCACCGCTCGCTCGACCCCGAATATCTTCCGGGCCCGGACGCACGAGTCCCAACTGTCGAACCCCGCGTAGTCACTGACGATCCGTCCGTCCGGCACGCCGCGCTCCACCAGATAGGTCCGCATCGCGTCCGGCTCGTCGTACTCCTCACGACTGTTGTCCCCCGTGACCAGGAGGACCCGCACCTTGCCCGTGCGGTACAACTCGGCCGCCGCGTCGAGCCGGTGCGCGAGATACGGCGTCGGGCGCCCCGACCGCAGCCCCGCGCCGAAGACCACGGCGACGTCCCGCGACGGCACGTTCGCGATCGTCCGCACCCGGCTGTCCGCCACCGCGTGCGTCCACGTCGACGGCACCAGCCCCAGCACGCATGCCACCATGGCGACCTGCACGGCACGCCGCTGTCCCCGCCGGGTGCGCGGCAGCCGCGGCAAACGCGGCCACCCGGCACGTCCCACCGGCCACAGCGCCCGTCTCCGCCGCGCCGGCCGGTGATGCCGCGGTCGCGACAGCCGGTACCGCAGCCCTGTCCCTGACATGTCCCCGCCCCCGTTTCCCCTTCTCTGCCCGGCCCTCGGTCCGCCCCGTCCGGCCTATGGTCCCGTGCGGTCTCGCCTCCGTCCGTACGACGATCGGCGCCGCCCACTGGTGCCCTCCGGGTGACTTCACCGTCCTCCCTGTTTTTCTCCGCGCTCATCACGGTAAGTGACGGGTCTGACAATGCCTTCGCACCGCCTGTGAGGCCCCGGAAAACCGCTGGTGACCGTGGTGGCAACGGTTCGCAACCACGTTCCGGCAGGATGGGACCCGTACCAGCACCGCCCGCCCCGGACGGCCGGCCCGGGCCCCTGGCCGGGCTCAGTACCGTCCGTGACCGACCCCGGGGCTCGCCGTACGGAAGGGAACAAGCAGGAGCATGTTCAGCGACCGGCCCGCCCCCGCAGCCGTACCCGGCCCCGGTGCCCCCAGCCTCGTCGTCGTCGCCCACGGAAGCCGCGACCCGCGCGCCCTGCGCACCGTCACCGCGCTTCTCGACCGGGTCCGTGCGCTCCGGCCCGGCCTCGACGTACGGCTCGGCCACATCGAACTCAACGAGCCCCTGCTCACCGACACCCTCGCCACACTGGAAGCCGACGCGCCGGACGGCGCCGCCGTGCTCGTCCCGCTCCTCCTCAGCCGTGGCTACCACGTCAAACAGGACCTGCCGGCCGCCGCCTCCGCCTCCCGCCGGGTCACCCTGGTCGCCGCCCCGCTCGGTCCGCACCCGCTGCTGGCCGAGGCACTGCACGACCGTCTGGCCGAGGCCGGCTGGCCCGTGGACGCCCTGGCCGCCGACCCCGCCGCGCGCCGTACCGCGGGGGTCGTCCTCGCCGCCGCCGGCTCCCGTGACCCGCAGTCCGCCGAGGACACCCGGCGTACCGCCGCGCTGCTCGGCGAACGGCTCGGCGGCGTTCCGGTCCTGCCCGCCTACGCCTCAGCCGCCTCGCCGACCGTTCCCGAGGCGCTGCGCGCCCTCGCCGCCCGGGGCCGCCACCGGACCGCGATCGCCTCGTACTTCACGGCCCCCGGACACTTCGCCACCCGCAGCACCGCGCACGCGCCCTGGATCGCCGCCGCCCCGCTCGGCACGCATCCGGCGATGGCCCGCCTGCTGCTCCACCGCTACGACGAGGCGCTGGTGAAGCCGTACGCGGCCCATGCTCACGTGGCCCATGCGGATGTGGCCCATGCGGATGTGGCCCATGCGGATGTGGCCCATGCGGACGCGGCCCACGAGCCGAACGAGCAGCGCCGGACCTACGGCCCGCCCCTACCCGACGCGCTCGCCGCCGCGTCCACGCTCCCGTTCACCTCCGCCTCCACCTCCGCCTCCGCCTCCACCCACCACCTCACCTCCGTCTGAAAGCAGCCCCTGCGAGACGTGGTCGTGGTCGTGGACGTCCCCGAAGACGCGCGAGAGGTCCGCGAAAAGCCCTTCAACCACCCCGTAACGCCCGAGAAACCCCGCCTCCGGTTACCTTCGGTGCATGGCACG
Source organism: Streptomyces hebeiensis (assembly GCF_052983195.1). Classification (NCBI taxonomy): domain Bacteria; kingdom Bacillati; phylum Actinomycetota; class Actinomycetes; order Kitasatosporales; family Streptomycetaceae; genus Streptomyces; species Streptomyces hebeiensis. The sequence continues at coordinate 2,333,663 of NZ_CM129812.1, read as the reverse complement.
CACCTCCGGCACCACTCCGACACGTCCCTCAAGCCCCACGGACCCTCCGCGCGCCTACGACGACGCGGCCACCGAACGCTGGGCCCCCGAGCCGGACAAGCGCCCCGGCCGTACGGCCTTCCAGCGCGACCGCGCACGCGTGCTGCACTCCGCCGCGCTGCGCCGGCTCGCGGGCAAGACCCAGGTGGTCACTCCCGGCTCCCACAGCACCGCGTGGGACACCACGCCCCGCACCCGGCTCACCCACTCCCTGGAGTGCGCCCAGGTGGGCCGCGAGCTGGGCGCGGCGCTCGGCTGCGATCCCGACCTGGTCGAAACCGCCTGCCTCGCCCATGACATGGGCCATCCGCCGTTCGGTCACAACGGGGAGCGGGTTCTCGCCGAATTCGCGGCGGACTGCGGCGGGTTCGAGGGCAACGCGCAGTCCCTGCGGCTGCTGACCCGCATCGAACCGAAACGTTTCGTGCCCTCCCCGGACGGCGACGGCCTGGTCAGCGTCGGCCTCAACCTCACCCGCGCCGCCCTGGACGCCGCCACCAAGTACCCCTGGACGCGCGGCGCGCACCCCACGCGGCCCGGCTCGGCGAAGTTCGGTGTGTACGAGGACGACCTGCCGGTCTTCGGCTGGGCCCGCAGCGGCGCGCCCGTGGGCCGTACCTGCTTCGAGGCGCAGGTCATGGACTGGTCCGACGACGTCGCGTACTCGGTCCACGACTTCGAGGACGGCCTGCACGCCGGCCACATCACCCCGGCCGCCCTGACCTCCGCCGCCGAGCGGAGTGCCGTCTGGGACGTGGCGCTCGGCCGTTACGTGCCCCAGGACACCGATCCGGCGGAACTGTCCGCCGCGCTCGACCGGCTGCTCGCCCAGCCGTGGTGGCCGCACGGCTACGACGGCACCGCCGTCGCCCAGGCCCGCCTCAAGGACGCCACCAGCCAGCTGATCGGCCGGTTCTGCGAAGCCGCCGAGACCGCCACACGCCGGGCGTACGGTACGGGACCGCTCACCCGGTACGCGGCCGAGCTGGTCGTTCCGCGCGCCGCCCGCCACGAGTGCGCGGTCCTCAAGGCCGTCGCCCACCGTTACGTCATGCAGCGGGCCGAACAGCAGGCGCTCCGCGCCGACCAGCGGATCGTCCTGGCCGAACTGGCCGGGACACTCGCCGCCCGTGCGCCCGAGGGGCTCGACCCTCAGTTCCGGGCGCTGTTCGAGACGGCGGCCGACGACCGGGCGCGCAAACGCGTCGTGGTCGATCAGATCGCGTCATTGACGGACACGGCGGCCCGCTCGCTGCACGCGCGGCTCACCGGCCGCCCCACCACATGAGGACCCGGACCTCCCGGTGAGACCCGGACCTCCCGGTGAGACCCAAGCCTCCCGGTGAGACCCGGACCTCCCGGTGAGGAAGCGGATCTCCCCGCGTCCGGCACGCTCTGGGGCCGTACCGGTGTGGCGGACGGGTGACATGGGCCCTCTCCACCTCACCGTTCCCGGCTCGCGCGTGTACGAAAGTAGACCGGATCACGGCAGTGAGACAGCCCGCGGAGCGCCCCCTCTTTCGCCATCACGCTCCGTGCGGGACGCTCGCAGATGGCGGCAGTACGAAGAGGAGGCATCAAGTGGTCGACGCGCATCAGACCTTTGTCATCGTCGGCGGAGGGCTGGCCGGGGCGAAAGCCGCGGAAACCCTTCGGGCTGAGGGCTTCACCGGCCGGGTGATCCTCATCGGCGACGAACTCGACCACCCCTACGAACGACCACCGCTGTCCAAGGGCTACCTCGTCGGCAAGGACGACCGCGAGAGCGTCTTCGTGCACGAGCGTGCCTGGTACGCCCAGGCCGACGTCGAACTGCACCTCGGCCAGACCGTCACCGCCGTCGACCGGGACGACCACTGCGTCCACCTGGGTGACGGAGCCTCGGTCCGGTACGACAAGCTCCTGCTGGCGACCGGCGCCGAGCCGCGCCGCCTCGACATCCCCGGCACCGACCTGGCGGGCGTCCACCATCTGCGCCGGCTCGCCCACGCGGAGCGGCTGCGCCAGACCCTGGTCGCGCTGGGCCGGGACAACGGTCATCTGGTGATCGCGGGCGCGGGCTGGATCGGCCTGGAGGTCGCGGCCGCCGCCCGCGGCTACGGCGCCGAGGTGACCGTCATCGAGGCCCAGGCGACCCCGCTCCACCAGGTCGTCGGCCCGGAGCTGGGGCAGGTCTTCGCCGAGGTGCACCAGGAGCACGGCGTGCGGTTCCACTTCGGCGCCCGGCTCACCGAGATCACGGGCCAGGACGGCATGGTCCTCGCGGTCCGTACGGACGACGGCGAGGAGCACCCCGCCCACGACGTGCTCGCCGCCATCGGCGCGGCGCCCCGTACGGCTCTCGCCGAGGCGGCGGGGCTCACGCTCGCCGCCCGCGAGCAGGGCGGCGGTATCGCCGTGGACGCCGCGCTGCGCACCTCGGACCCGGACGTCTTCGCCGCCGGCGACGTGGCGGCCCTCCCGGTGACCGGCTGGGGAGCGGCGCTGTCCGCCTCGCGGGTACGGGTCGAGCACTGGGCCAACGCCCTCAACGGCGGACCGGCCGCGGCGCGCGCCATGCTCGGCCAGGACGTCACCTACGACCGGATCCCGTACTTCTTCTCCGACCAGTACGACCTGGGCCTGGAGTACTCCGGCTGGGCCCCGCCCGGCACGTACGACCAGGTCGTGGTGCGCGGGGACGCGGGGAAGAGGGAGTTCGTCGCGTTCTGGCTGAAGGACCGGCGGGTGCTCGCCGGGATGAACGTCAACGTGTGGGACGTCACCGGCGACATCCAGCGACTGATCCGCTCCGGCGCCCCGCAGGACCTGGACGCGCTCGCCGACCCGGGCGTGCCGCTGAGCACGCTCGGCATCTGAGGGCGGGGCCCCGCAGCCGCCGGGACGGCGCGGGACCGGTGCGTCCCGCGCCGTCGGGGACCGTGAGCGCCACGGGGGCCCGCAGGGACCGGGAGGGGCCGCGGGACCGGCGTGGAGCGCGGCTTCCCGCGCGACGGGGCCGGGCACGCCCGGCGCGTCCCGAGGGCGCCCGGCCCCCTCGCCGCCCGAGGGTGTCGGCGCGCCCCCGTAGAATTCACGCGTGGCAGGCAGGATCAACGATGACGACGTGAAGGCGGTACGGGACGCGGTCCCGATCGACGCCGTCGTGTCCGAGTACCTCCAGCTGCGCAGCGCGGGGGGCGGCAATCTCAAGGGGCTCTGCCCCTTCCACGACGAGAAGTCCCCCTCCTTCCAGGTCAGTCCGAGCAAGGGCCTCTTCCACTGCTTCGGCTGCCAGGAGGGCGGGGACACGATCGCCTTCGTGATGAAGCTCGACCACCTCTCCTTCTCGGAGACGGTCGAGCGGCTCGCCGCGCGCGCGGGCATCACCCTCCGCTACGAAGAGGGCGGGTACAACCCCACGAGCCAGCGTGGCGAGCGCAGCCGGCTGGTGGAGGCCCACAAGATCGCCGCCCGGTTCTACGCGGACCAGCTCGCCGGGCCCGAGGCCGAGATCGGCCGGGCGTTCCTCGCGGAGCGGGGGTTCGACCAGGCCGCGGCCGAGCACTTCGGCGTCGGATACAGCCCGGGAGGCTGGGACCACCTCACCCGCTTCCTGCGCGGCAGGGGGTTCTCCGACAAGGAGCTGGTGCTCTCCGGGCTCTCCCAGGACGGCCGCAACGGCCCCATCGACCGCTTCCGGGGCCGGCTGATGTGGCCGATCCGCGACATCTCGGGCGACGTGGTCGGCTTCGGCGCCCGCAAGCTGCGCGACGACGACAACGGCCCGAAGTACCTGAACACACCCGAGACCGCGATCTACAAGAAGTCCCAGGTGCTGTACGGTGTCGACCTCGCCAAACGGGACATCGCGAAGGCCAGCCGCGCCGTGGTCGTCGAGGGGTACACCGATGTGATGGCATGTCACCTCGCCGGGGTCACCACCGCCATCGCCACCTGTGGCACGGCCTTCGGCGGGGACCACATCAAGATCCTCCGCCGGCTGCTGATGGACAACGGAACGGCCAAGGTGATCTTCACCTTCGACGGGGACGCGGCCGGTCAGAAGGCCGCGCTGCGCGCGTTCGAGGACGACCAGAAGTTCGCCGCCGAGACCTACATCGCCATCGCGCCGGACGGCATGGACCCGTGCGACCTGCGCCTCGCCAAGGGAGACGACGCGGTCCTGGACCTGGTCGAACCCCGTACGCACCTCTTCGAGTTCGCCATCCGCCAGATCGTCTCGCGCTACGACCTGGAGACCCCGGCGGGCCGCGCGGCGGCGCTGGACGAGGCCGCGCCGATCGTCGCCCGGATCAAGAACGTCGCGTCGCAGCACGAGGTCGCGGTCCAGCTCGCCGGGATGGTCGGCATCCTCGACACCCAGTTCGTGGTCAAGCGCGTCGGCCAGCTGGCGCGCTGGGCCCGCGAGCGGGGCGGCCGGGGTCCGGCGGCGCCCCCGGAGCGGCACGGCCGGGCGGCGTACGAGCCGGGGGCACCGAGCCGGCCCTCCGGGCCCGCGCTCAACCTCCGCAGCCCCGCCCACCGCACCGAGCGCGAGCTGCTCAAGCTCGCCCTCCAACGCCCCGAGCTGGTCTCCCCGGCCTTCGACGCCTACGGAGAGGACGAGTTCACCGGCCCTCCGTACGCCGCCGTGCGCCGCGCCATCGAGGAGGCCGGCGGCGCCGAGCGGGGCGTGCACTCCGCGTCCGAGTACCTCTCCCGGGTCCGCGAGGCCGCGCCCAACGACTCCGTCCGCGCGATGGTCACCGAGCTGGCGGTGGAGGTCCTGCACGGCAAGACCATCGACGAGGTGTACGCGGGCCAGCAGCTCGTCCAGGTCCGGCTGCGCGCCGTCGACCGCCGGATCCGCGAGGTCACCAGCACCCTGGCCCGGGCCGGCGCGCACGGCGACCCGGAACACCTGGCCGCCGTGCAGAACGAGCTGTGGGTGCTCCAGCAGTACGGCGAGTCGCTGCGCAACCACGGCGCCGCTGCGCTGTGACTCCGCCGCGCCAGGGTGGTCCGGCATGGTCCGCCATGTTTCCGCCGGGTTCTCATAGCGGGCGGTTCCGACTCCTTCCGTAACGACCCGGTCACGTATGGGACTCAAAAAGTCACCGCACGCCCCTCGTGACAACGCTGTGTCGTGCCCCACACTGGGATGCGGTGCCGGTCTACGGAGCGCGGCCGGTCCCACCCCACGAGAGCGCCCGCCCCCACGGATCCGCTCATCGTGTACGGGACGGAAGGACGGCCCCGGCCGCCCCCGCCCCGCTGCCGCACGGCCCCCGAACCGGCAGCGATCACCTGGAGGTCGCCCCCCGTGCAGACCCGGAGCCTGACCGAGACGCTCATCGCCCCAGCCACCGCCGCGCCCCCGGCCGCCACGTCCCCGACCGTGGGACCACTGGAGCCCTTCGCCGCGGCGGGCACCCTCACCGAGGACCCGGTGGCGCCCCTGCCCCTCGTGCCGAAGCCCCCGGGGCCCGCCGAGCCCATGGAACGGCGGGGCGGCCGTGACGACACCGGAGGTCCTTCCTCCGACCTGTTCCGCCAGTACCTGCGCGAGATCGGCCGTATCCCGCTGCTGACCGCGGTCGAGGAGGTGGAGCTGGCGCGGCGCGTCGAAGCCGGCCTCTTCGCCGAGGAGAAACTCACCGGGACGCCCGACCTGGACTCCGGCCTGGCCCTGGACCTCGACCGGCTCGTCGTCCTCGGCCGGATGGCCAAGCGCCGGCTGATCGAGTCGAACCTGCGGCTGGTCGTCTCCGTCGCCAAGCGGTACGTCGGCCGCGGACTGACCATGCTGGATCTGGTCCAGGAGGGGAACCTGGGCCTGATCAGGGCCGTCGAGAAGTTCGACTACACGCGCGGCTACAAGTTCTCGACGTACGCGACCTGGTGGATCCGCCAGGCCATGTCCCGCGCCCTGGCCGACCAGGCCCGCACCATCCGGGTGCCGGTCCACGTGGTCGAGCTGATCAACCGGGTCGTGCGGGTGCAGCGGCGGATGCTCCAGGAGCGCGGCCACGAGCCCACGGCCGAAGAGGTCGCGGCCCAGCTGGAGCTGACACCGGAGCGGGTCAGCGAGGTGCTGCGGCTCGCCCAGGAACCGGTCTCCCTGCACGCCCCGGTGGGCGAGGAGGAGGACGTCGCGCTCGGCGACCTCATCGAGGACGGCGACGCGGCGTCACCCGTCGAATCGGCCGCCTTCCTGCTGCTGCGCCAGCATCTGGAGGCGGTGCTCGCCACCCTCGGCGAGCGCGAACGCAAGGTGGTGCAGCTCCGGTACGGCCTGGACGACGGCAGGGCCCGCACGCTGGAGGAGATCGGCAGGGTCTTCGGAGTGACCCGCGAACGCATCCGCCAGATCGAGTCCAAGACCCTCGGCAAGCTCCGTGACCATGCCTTCGCGGACCAGCTCAGGGGCTATCTGGACTGAAACGGCGGGCCGTGACGCCCGCCGCCGCCCCCGCGGACCCGAGGATCACGAAGACCCGGGGAGGACCCGAGGACCCGACAACGCCGCGCGCCGCGCCCGTACCGCCTCGTCGGCGGCCACGGACGCGGCGCGGGCGATACGGCGCGGGCACGCGGGTACGGCTCGCGCCCGTCACCGGCAAAGGCGTCACCGGCAAGGGCCTCACCGGTACGGGCGCGGCCCCGTCGCCCTCAGTCCACCTCGGCGACCGCCTGCGCGAACTGCGCCGCGTACAGCCGCGCGTACGCGCCACCCGCCGTCAGCAGCTCGTCGTGCGAGCCCTGTTCGACGATCGAGCCGTCCTCCATCACGAGGATCACGTCCGCGTCCCGGATCGTGGAGAGCCGGTGCGCGATCACAAAGCTGGTGCGGCCGTGGGCCAGCCGCGCCATCGCCTTCTGGATCAGCACCTCGGTACGGGTGTCCACCGAGCTGGTCGCCTCGTCCAGCACCAGGATCACCGGGTCGGACAGGAACGCCCGCGCGATCGTGATCAGCTGCTTCTCCCCGGCGCTGACGCCCGACCCCTCGTCGTCGATCACCGTGTCGTAGCCGTCCGGCAGCGTACGGACGAACCGGTCGGCGTGCGCCGCCCGCGCGGCCTCCTCGATCTCCTCCCGGCTCACCTCGCGCGCCGCGCCGTAGGCGATGTTCTCCGCGATCGTGCCCCCGAACAGCCAGGTGTCCTGGAGCACCATGCCGATCCCGGCGCGCAGCTCCTCGCGGGACATCCGCGCGATGTCCGCGCCGTCGAGCGTGATCCGGCCGCCCGACACCTCGTAGAACCGCATCAGCAGGTTGACCAGCGTGGTCTTGCCCGCGCCCGTCGGACCGACGATCGCGACCGTCTGACCGGGCTCCACTGCCAGCGACAGGTCCTCGATCAGCGGCTTCTCCGGGTCGTACCGGAACGACACGTGCTCCAGCGCCACCCGGCCCTCCGGCGCGCGCAGCCGCTCCACCGACACCGGGTCGGGTTCCTGCTCGACGGCGTCCAGCAGCTCGAAGATCCGCTCGGCGGAGGCCACGCCCGACTGCACCAGGTTCGCCATCGACGCGACCTGCGTCAGCGGCATCGAGAACTGGCGCGAGTACTGGATGAACGCCTGCACGTCACCGATCGACAGCGAGCCCGAGGCGACCCGCAGTCCGCCGACGACCGCGACCAGCACGTAGTTCAGGTTCGAGACGAACAGCATCAGCGGCTGCATGATCCCGCTGTTGAACTGCGCCTTGAAGCCCGCCTCGTACAGCTGCTCGTTCTGCTCGCGGAACGCGGCCGCCGACTCGTTCTGCCGCCCGAAGACCTTCACCAGCGAGTGGCCGGTGTACATCTCCTCGATGTGCGCGTTGAGCGTGCCGGTGACCTTCCACTGCCGCACGAACTGCGGCTGCGAGCGCTTGCCGACCTTCGCCGCCACGAGCACCGACAACGGGACGGTGATCAGCGCCACCAGCGCCAGCAGCGGCGAGATCCAGAACATCATCACCAGCACACCGACGATGGTCAGTACCGAGTTGATGAGCTGGCCCATCGTCTGCTGGAGCGTCTGCGAGATGTTGTCGACGTCGTTGGTGGCGCGGCTGAGCACCTCACCGCGCGGCTGTCCGTCGAAGTACGACAGCGGCAGCCGGGACAGCTTCGCCTGGATCTCCTCCCGCATCCGGTACACGGTGCGGTTGATGATCCGGATGGAGAGCCGGGTCGAGACCAGCATCATCAGGCCCGCCCCGATGTAGATCACCAGGACCAGCAGCAGCACCTCGCCCACCGCGCCGAAGTCGATGCCGTGGCCGGGCGTGAAGTCCACCCCGGTCAGGAGATCGGCGACGCCGTTGTCGCCCTCCTCCCGCAGGGCGGCGATCGTCTGCTCCTTGGAGACACCCGCCGGCGTCTGCCGGCCGATGACACCCGCGAAGATCAGGTCCGTCGCCTTGCCGAGGATCTTCGGCCCGACGACCGACAGGGCGACACTGAGCACGCCCGCGCCGACCATCCACCAGATCGTCGTCTTCTCCACCGCGAGCTGCCGCAGCAGCCGCTTGCCCGACCCCTTGAAGTCCATCGACCGCTGGGCGGGGCCCGCGGCCATCATGCGTCCGCCAGGACCGCTCATCAGGCCGCCTCCGCCTCGGTCAGCTGGGAGAGGACGATCTCCCGGTACGTCTCGTTCTCCGCCATCAGCTCCTGATGGCGGCCCGTCCCCACGACCCGGCCCTCGTCCAGGACCACGATCCGGTCGGCGTCACGGATGGTGGAGACCCGCTGGGCGACGATCACGACGGTCGCCTCCGAGGTCTCCCGCGCCAGCGCCGCCCGCAGGGCCGCGTCCGTCGCGTAGTCCAGCGCGGAGAACGAGTCGTCGAACAGATAGATCTCCGGCCGCTGCACGAGCGTGCGCGCGATCGCGAGGCGCTGCCGCTGCCCGCCGGAGACATTGGTGCCGCCCTGGGCGATGGGCGCGTTCAGCCCGCCCTCCAGGGACGCGACGAACTCCCGTGCCTGCGCCACCTGCAGGGCGTGCCACAGTTCCTCGTCGGTCGCGTCCGGGTTGCCGTAGCGCAGGTTCGTGGCGACCGTACCGGAGAAGAGGTACGGCTTCTGCGGCACCAGGCTCACCGTCTTCGCCAGCAGCGCGGGATCCAGCTCCCGTACGTCCTGCCCGTCGACCAGCACGTCCCCCTCCGTCGCGTCGAACAGCCGCGGTACGAGTCCGAGCAGCGTCGACTTGCCGCTGCCCGTCGAGCCGATGACCGCGGTCGTCTCGCCGGGTCGCGCCACGAGCGAGATGTCCCGCAGGACGGGCTCCTCGGCTCCCGGGAAGCGGAACTCCGCGCCCCTGATCTCCAGATGGCCGTGGCGGCGCAGCTCCCGCACCGGGTTCCGCGGCGGGACGACACTGGAGCTGGTGTCCAGGACCTCCTCGATGCGCTCGGCGCAGACCTCGGCCCGCGGCACCATCATGAACATGAAGGTGGCCATCATCACGGCCATCACGATCTGCATCAGGTACGCGAGGAACGCGGTCAGCGCGCCGATCTCCATGCCGCCGCTCTCGATGCGGTGCGCGCCGAACCAGACGACCGCGACCGACGACAGGTTCACGACCGTCATCACGGTCGGGAACATCAGCGCCATCAGCCGGCCGGTCGACAGCGCGACGTCGGTCAGCTCGGCGTTGGCCTCGCCGAACCGCCCCTTCTCGTACTCGTCCCGTACGAAAGCCCGGATCACGCGGTTGCCGGTGATCTGTTCGCGCAGGATGCGGTTGACGGTGTCCAGCCGGGTCTGCATCGTCCTGAACAGCGGCCGCATCTTCTTGACGATGAGGCTCACGGATATCCCGAGCAGCGGCACCACGGCGAGCAGCACGGCGGAGAGCGGAACGTCCTGGCCGAGCGCCATGACGACGCCGCCGACACACATGATGGGCGCGGACACCATCAGCGTGAACGACATCAGGACCAGCATCTGCACCTGCTGGACGTCGTTGGTGGTGCGGGTGATGAGGGACGGTGCCCCGAAGTGGCCCACCTCACGCGCGGAGAAGCTCTGCACGCGCTCGAAGACGGCGGCCCGGACATCGCGGCCGAGGGCGGAGGCGGTCCGCGCGCCGTAGTACACGGCGCCGATGTTGCAGAGCACCTGGACCAGACTGACGGCGATCATGACGGCGCCGAATTCCAGGATGTAACCCGAATCGCCCTTCACGACACCTTGGTCGATGATGTCGGCGTTCAGGGTGGGCAGGTAGAGGGTGGCGCACGTCTGCAACAGCTGGAGCACCACCAGCAGGGCTATGGGTCTTTTGTAGGGCGCGAGATGGGCTCGCAGAAGTCGTAGCAGCACGCGGAGTCTCTCGGGGTCGGCTTCGAAAGTGGCGGAGATCAGGAGGTCCCGACCCACCATCTTGCGACACCGCGGCGGCCGACCCCCAAGGTTTTACGGCCAAGGACGGGTCAAGACAGGGCGAGAGGACGGCGTGCGGGGCGCGGTGGGCGGTCAGCCCCCGTGACCGAAGGCGCCCGGGTGGATCTGCTCCCGCGTCGACGCGTACTGCTGCCGGACCGCCGTCCCGACCGCCGTGTCGTCACCCGCCTCGAAGACCTGCGCCGCCGCACCCTGCCAGGCCGGCGGGGTGTGCGGGGAGAGGGACCCCCGCGCGGATCCGAGCGCCCAGGCCGCCTGCCGCGCCGCGCCGATCGCCGCGTAGTCCGCCGGCTGCGGCACGACGACCTGCGCCCCGAAGATCGCCGGGGCCACGGCCTGGACGGCGGGCAGCTCCGCCGCGGCCCCCAGCAGGAACACCCGGCGCACCTCCACCCCCCGGCCGCGCAGGACGTCCATCGCGTCCGCGAGCGAGCACAGCATCCCCTCGAACGCCGCCCGCGCCAGGTGCTCCGGCTTCATCGACTCGCGCCGCAGCCCGGTCAGGGTGCCCGCCGTGTGCGGCAGCCGCGGGGTGCGCTCGCCCTCCAGGTACGGCAGGAACACCAGGCCCGAGGAGCCGGGCGTGGACTTCAGCGCCAGCGCGGACAGCTCACCGAGGTCGTCCGTCCCCAGCAGTTCCGCCGTGCCGCGCAGCGCCCGTACGGCGTTGAGCGTGTGCACCACCGGCAGATGCATTCCGGTGGCGTCCGCGAAGGAGGTGATCAGCCCGGTGGGGTCGGCCAGCGACTCGTGGTGGACGGCCATCACCGAGCCCGACGCCCCCAGCGAGACGACGGCGTCCCCGACGCCCACGCCGAGCCCGAAGGCCGCGGCCATGGTCTCACCGGTCCCCGCGGAGATCAGCAGGCCCTCCGGCGTGGTCCCGGCGGCGTCGGCGGGCCCCAGCACCTCGGGCAGCGCCACCTGGTGCCCGAGCGCCAGCTCCACCAGGTCGGCGCGGTAGGCCCCCGTACGGGCGGACCAGTAGCCGGTGCCGGACGCCGCGCCCCGGTCGGTCGTTCTGCGCGCCGGACGCCCGAGCAACTGCCAGACCAGCCAGTCGTGCGGCTGGAGCACCAGCGCGGTGCGCCGCGCCGCGTCCGGCTCGGTCCGCGCGAGCCAGCGCAGTTTGGCCACGAGCTGACCCGACTGCGGTACGGAGCCGACGGCCTCGGCCCAGGCGTGCCGCCCGCCCAGCGCGTCCACCAGGTCGGCGGCGGCGACCTGCGCACGCTTGTCGTTGCCGATCAGCGCCGGCCGGACGAGGTCGCCCTGGCGGTCCAGCGCCACCATGCCGTGCTGCTGGGCCGAGACGCCGATGGCCTGTACGCCCTCCAGCAGCCCGCCCGTCGCGGCCTCGCCGAGGGACAGCAGCCACATCTGGGGGTCGACATCGGTGGCCTTGGGGTCGACCGGATGCTGGGCGTAGCCCTGCCGCAGCACGGCACCTGTGTCCGCGTCGCAGACGACGACGCGCGTGAACCCGGACGAACTGTCCAACCCGGCGACTATTCCCATGGCACCCGATTCTGCCGCACCGGCGACGTGATCACGTCTGCCGGTCACGACGGCTCCGCGGGGCCACGGCGGGGGCGCCGCCCGTGGCGAGTCGGCGCCCCGACCACGTCAGGTGTTGCTGGTGCCCCAGTCGTCCTCACCGTTGCGGCTGCGTTCGCGCAGCGAGCGCACGCGCTGGGCGACCGAGTCCGGCACCTTGTCCCCGACCCGCTCACCGACCACCCCGCTCACCGAGTGGTACGCCTTGCCCGCGACCTCCCGCCCGGTCCGCCCGGCCGACTCCGCGGCGTTGCGTACGGCGGGGTTCTGGGAGACCTGCCGCACCGATTTCTTCAGCTGTTCGTAGCGCTCGCGTCCCGCACGCGTTCCGAGTACGTATCCGCAGGCCAGACCCGCGAAGAACGTGAGGCGGTACCGCATGGCTGCCACCCTTCCCTGAGCTCGTCAGTCCCCCGGCGCCGCCGCCGGACCGTCCGTGTCTGCTGTCCGCTTACCCCGTGGCCGCGCGGGATCACCCGAGGTGCCCGGCCGGAAGCGATTGGCGGAGCACCCCCCTGCTTGCGCTAATGTATGTGTCGCAGCGAACGTGCGCCGCCCGGGATGCCCGGGGTGGGTACGTTCGGTGCAACGCGACAATCCCCTGTAGCTCAATTGGCAGAGCAGCCGGCTGTTAACCGGCAGGTTACTGGTTCGAGTCCAGTCGGGGGAGCGCGATCCCCTGTAGCTCAATTGGCAGAGCATTCGGCTGTTAACCGGAGGGTTGCTGGTTCGAGTCCAGCCGGGGGAGCGGTACGGGAAGAGGGCCCTGGAGGGCCCTTTTTCGTCTGCCCGCACCCTGTGCCCGGAGCCTTCCGCACAGGGAACCCGAATGTGTCCGCGACACCCCCGCCGCCGCGCGCCGACAACCCCGACGAGGGGGAGCGCCGTCCCTCTTTCGGCTCTTCCCTGGCCCGGTGGGAACCGCGCGGGGCACGGCGAAGTCCTCAAGGTCAGGCGATGCCGACCATCCGAAGCAGGAGATCGTATGAGCGGCTATGCTGCGGCAGACGGCGCGCACAAATGTGCGCGACGCGCCGTTAGGGGCGGTAGCTCAGCCGGTTAGAGCAGCGGACTCATAATCCGTCGGCCGTGGGTTCGAGTCCCACCCGCCCCACCGGGACGAACGCCCGAAAAAACGTTCTGACCTGGTGAAACGCAAAGGTTGGGTCCGCCGTGATCATGGCGGCGGTCCCGACTGAGACGTTAGACCAAGATCCAGTGGTCAGACAGTGGACACGCGGTCGGCAGGGCCGACCGGGTCACGCGGAAGGCGGGTTTCCCCCGTCCGGCCCCTCGTCATGACCGTCGTCGCCGGGCGGGGCGGAGTGATCATCCTCACGTGCCTCCGGAGCGCGTGACTCCGCCGAGGCCGGCTCGTCCCCGTGGACCTCGGACTCGTCGGGCCGCTCATGGCCGGGAAGTCACGCTCAGTCAGTCGCTGCCCGTGACCCGGGGCGCATGACGAGCTTCCCCACGTGAGCCCTGCGGGCGAGCTCTTCCTGCGCCTGAGCTGCCCGGTCCAGTGGGAACGTCGCGGCGACAACAGGCTGGATCTCGGCCCGACGAGCCAGGTCCATGAGGAGGTCGAAGTGCGTGGGCGTGTGCATCGCGGAGCCGATCACCTGCGCGTTGTGCAGATAGAGACGGCGCACGTCGAAGGCCACGTCGTACCCGCCGAGTGCGCCGGCGACGACCCACCGGCCGCCTTCGCGCAACAGCGGCAGTCCCTCGGTCACCAAGTCCCCGGCGACGACGTCGAGTGCGACGTCGATGCCTTCCGGGGCGGCAGCGCGGATCTGCTCGGTGAGATCCCGTGCGCGGTCGATGACTTCGTGCGCGCCGGCCTCGCGCACCGCATCGATCTTGGGTCCGCTGCTGATGGCGAGCACTCGCGCACCGCGCGCACGGGCGATCTGCACCAGCGCGACGCCGACACCGCCGGACGCTCCCGAGACCAGGACGGTCTCCCCCGCCCGCAGCCGGCCCCGCTCGATCATGCCCAGAGCCGTGCCGTAGGCGGTCGGCAACGTCGCCAGCTGATCGTCCGTGAGCGGGGATTCCGTGACGTCGTGCACGCGCTCCGCCGGCGCGGTGACGTACTCGGCGTAGCCACCGTCGCGTTCGCTCCCCATCAGGCCCACCGGGTTGGCGTCCGGTCCTCCGGTGTCGTAGACCGCCGGGTCGACGACCACTCGGCGGCCGACGAGGCTCTCGTCCGCGTCGGCGCCGACCGCCACGACCCGGCCGGCCACGTCGGCGCCCTGGACGCGCGGGAAGGCGATCGGGCCTCGCCAGCCCGACAGCGCCTCCGGGTCTCCCGGGCGGCCGTAGGCACCCTCCCGGGTCCACAGGTCGGTGTTGTTCAGCGCTACCGCGCCGACCTGGACCAGCACCTCCCCTGCCCGCGGGGTGGGCACTGTCACCTCCGTCAGCTCAAGAACCTCCGGCCCTCCGTGCTCTGTGATCCGTACCGCGCGCATGGTCTCGGGCACGCCCATCGCTCGAACCTCCTCCTAGGTATACTGGTCTGTGAACTTTCGCCACGGTACACCGATCAGTGAAGAGACACCCCATGCGGGAAGCGCACCCCATGACACCGGCCGGCCGCCGCGTCCTCGCGGCGGCCGAGGAGCTGTTCTACAACCGCGGAATCACAACGGTCGGCGTCGATCTGATCGCCGAGCACTCGGGCGTGACCAAGCGGACCCTGTACAACCAGTTCGGCTCGAAGGACCACCTCGTGGCGGCCTACCTCGCGGAACGCGACCGGCGCTGGAGGTCACTCGTCCGCGCCGCCGTCGACGCCAGTGACGGTCCTGCCGAGGCCGTCACCGCACCTTTCGACGCGCTGCGGACCTGGAGCGGGACCAACACCCGCGGATGCGCGTTCATCAACGCGCTGGCCGAACTCCCGGACCCCTCACACCCCGTGTACCGCATCGCCGCGAACCAGAAGCTCTGGCTGCGGAACCTGTTCGAGGAACTCGCCACCGCGGCGGGCTGCTCGGGGCCGGCCACCCTCGCCGCCCAGCTCCTCGTGCTGCACGAGGGTGCTCTCGCCACGCGGCCGCTCCCGGTCGACACCCTTTCGGAGAGCACGGACCTGGCGCGATCGCTCGTTCGAGCCAGTGCACCGCCCGGCCGATGAGCCGGGGTCGAGCGTTCGCGCCCGTTCCAGGTCCATCGGGCCGTCGAGGGGCCGGGCCGAGTGCGCGCGGCCGGCGCGGGCGTTGTGCAGGAAGCCGATCGCGTCGTCGCGGAGGCTGCCGGTGTCGGGTACCTCGATCGGCTGCGACGGCGGCAACAGCCTGATCCGCAAGCGGGCGGGAATCGGCTTCCCCGGCGGCACCGACGACGTCGTCGACCGCTCGGCCCTGATCGGGCCGAGCGAGCGCATCCGTTTCCTGCCGGGGAGACGTGTCGTGATCGACGGCCTCGGCGAGATCCCGGCGATGTTCCACCGCACGGAGAAGGGCGTCTTCAGCCTGCTCGCGCACGACCCGCGGCGACCGCTCGTCAACACGGCCGAATGGGAAGAGCGTCCGGCGGGCGATTTCCCGGGTCCGGGCGCGCCGATGACACTGACCGAGATGGAGGACAGCGTCGAACGGGTCATCGGAGTGCGCCTGCCCCTGAATCCGCCGCCCGAGGGCGCGCCCACACTGCTCCGCCGCCTGTGCCGCCGCAACTACCGGCAAGCCGACCGCTATCGCCACGGCCGGGTCTTCCTCGCCGGCGACGCGGCGCACGTGAGCCACGGACCGACGCTGAACGCGGCGTTGCAGGACGTGGCCAACCTGGCCTGGAAACTCGCCGCGGCGGTGCGGGGGTGGGCGGCGGAAGGCCTCCTGGAGAGCTATGAGACCGAGCGCCACGCGGCCGGCGAGCGCGTGCTCACGCAGACCCGGGCCGCCTCCGCTCTGTTGGCGCCCGGAACCGGGATCACCGCCCTGCGCCGGCTCTTCGCGGAACTCCTGCGAAGCACCGAGAACGTTCACATGATCGCCGCCGCGATGGCGGGTGCCGATGTCCGCCACGACATGGGCGAGGCACACCCCGCCGCGCCCACCGGTTGGTTCGTGCCGCCCCTCGACCTGACCACCGGCGACGGACGCACGCGGCGTCTCGCCGAACTCCTGCGCGACGCCCGCCCCGTGCTTGTCGACCTCACCGGCGGGAACGGCCTGGCCGCCACCGTGGAGCCGTGGCTCGACCGGGTGCGCCACGTGGCCGGAGTCGCCGACGCGGCCCCGGCACCCGCACCGCTCATCCGGCCCGACGGCTACGTCGCCTGGGCGGGCGCGGACCCCGGCGGGCTGAAGACGGCACTCGCCCGCTGGTTCGGCGCGGGCTGAGGTTCCGCGCCGTCTCCCGGACAAGGGGGCGCCGTCGTATCACCGTTGAGCGAAGCATCCGTACCGAAGCCGAC
Organism: Streptomyces hebeiensis; assembly: GCF_052983195.1. Classification (NCBI taxonomy): domain Bacteria; kingdom Bacillati; phylum Actinomycetota; class Actinomycetes; order Kitasatosporales; family Streptomycetaceae; genus Streptomyces; species Streptomyces hebeiensis. The sequence continues at coordinate 2,317,244 of NZ_CM129812.1, read as the reverse complement.
CCGGGCGACTGTCCGGAATCAGTAGTGCCCCCTCGGTCGGCGGCGTCGGCCACTCGGCGCGACCGTGCGATCGGCGCGGTGACTGATCTCCCGACGATGCCCTTCATTGGGGCGTTTGTGGTGACAGGGGCGGTGTTGCCGGTGTCGTGCGGGCCCCGAGGTGGAGAAAGCATGGAGGGGCGGCTACGCAATGCCGCTGGCTTGTATGCGTATTGCTATGATCCGCAGGTCACTTCAAGACAAATTCCCGCCGCGGGTGGCTCGTGTATGCCCTGGGTCGGACGCGGTTGCCGCGGTCCGCGTACGCGTCTCCCCGTAGGCGGGAGATCGCCCGCATCCGCCGACGCCCGACACTTCTCCGAGTTCGCCGACCCCAGGTTCACCAGCCTGTTCCCCCGCACGCACTCCACACAACGAGGGACCGCGGAATGTCAGCGCCTGTCACCACCAGTCCGCGCCGGAAAGGCGTCTCGCGGTCGGCCTCCCTGGCCGTGCCCCTGGCCCTGGTGGTGACCGCCGTGGCCGGTGGGGTGGCCGCCGCGACGGCTTCCGACCAGGCTCGTACCTGGGTGGTCACCACGGTCGTCGTCGCCTGGGTGTGCGTCGCGGTCGCCGTCGTCTCCTGCGCGTTGGTACTGCGGCGTGTCAGGGCCGGGGCGGTCGCGGCGGAGGAGGAGACCCGGGCCGCGCGGTCGCAACTGGCGCTGAGCGGCGCCGAGTCGGCGCACTTGGTGAACGTCGCGCTGCCGACGGCCCTGCGGAGGATCCGCGAGCGTGGCGGCACGGTGGGGACCGAGCCGGTGATACCGCCGGTGATGGCACCGTCCGATCCCCAACTCCGCCGCGTGCTGGACACGTTCGTCGTGGAGTTGGCGGATGCGGAGGGGCGTGCGGCTCGTGCCGTGGTGGAGCGTGATGGTGCTCTGGGGCGGTTGGAGCGGGGGGCGGGTGATCTGGATCTGATCGTGTCGAAGGTGCTGCCGGATGCGATCGGTGGGTTGCGTTCGGGTGGGTCGGCGGAGAGTGTGCTGGGTGGTTTGGCCGTGCCCGGGGAGCCTCGGCTGGCTTCTTTGGTGGAGGTGGTGGTCAGGGAGCTGGCGGTCAGTGAGCGGCGGGCGGCGGCGGCGCAGGCGGCGAGTGCGAAGGCGTTGAGCCGGGTGCAGGCGAAGGCTGTGAGCATGCTGGCGGATCTGCGGGAGATGCAGGACCGGCATGGTGCGGAGGTGTTCGGTGATCTGCTCAGGCTGGATCACAATACGTCGCAGTTGGGGTTGTTGACGGACCGGCTGGCTCTGTTGATGGGTGGCCGGGCGAGTCGTTCGTGGAACAAGCCGATCGGTATGGAGTCGATTCTGCGGGGTGCGGTGGGGCGGATCGCCGCGTATCAGCGGGTGCGTCTGCACTGTTCGAGCAGGGCGGCGATCGCGGGGTTCGCGGCGGAGCCGGTGATGCATCTGCTGGCCGAGTTGATGGACAACGCGGCTAATTTCTCGCCGCCGATCGATGAGGTTCATGTGTATGTGGAGGAGCGTGCGGCCGGGATCGTGGTGACGATCGAGGACAGTGGTCTGAAGATGGCGGCCGCGGCGATGCGCCGTGCGGAGGAGGCCGTCTCGGGCCGTGTCACCGACCTCGCCGCCCTTCAGGGCACGCGGTTGGGGTTGGCGGTGGTGGGGCGGCTGGCCGCCAAGTACCACATCAGTGTCAACTACCGGCCGTCGTCGCGCGGCGGCACCGGCGTCGTCGTCCTCTTCCCGCCGCAACTGCTCGCGCAGCAGCAGGACTCCGCCCCCGTGCACCACACCCGGGCCCCGCGACGCCCCGTCGGTCCGGAGACCACCGCGCCGTCCCCCGCGGTCCCGCCGCAAGCCCAGGCCCCCCGGGTGACGCGGGCCGTTTCCCCGCAGGAACCGTTCTCCCCGCGGACGGCCACTCCGCCGCGGGAACCTTCCTTCCGCCAGGAACCCCCGGTTGCGCCGGCCCCGCCCATGTCGTCGGCACCGCCGGCCCCGCCCGCCGGCCAGGACGCCGCGGCGGCCGACGGCCCTCGTACCTCGACGCCGAACGGGCTGCCCGTCCGTCCGCCCGGCCGGACCATGGCCGCCGCCGACCGCGGCCGTCCCCGGCCGGAAGCGGGGGACGAGGCCGGCCGGCCGCGCCGCGACGCCGGCGCCCAGTTCGGCGCCTTCCACCGGGCGCGGCGTACCCCCGACGGCCCGCCCGGGGCCACCGCGGCCGAGTAGCCGCTCCGCTCTCTTCCACACCTGCCAGGCGCCCGGCGCCATCACCCGGAACGTGAGATTGGAGGCACGGGGCCGACGACCGCCCTTCCCGGCATCACCAGCCCCATGTACACCATGCAGACCACTGACAACAGCCTGACCTGGCTCCTCGAAAGCCTGTTGGAGCGCACACCCGGCACCCGCCACGCCCTCGTGCTCTCGCGCGACGGCCTGAAACTCTGCTGGACCCCGAACCTCACCCTCGACCAGGCCGACCAGCTCGCCGCGATCTGCTCCGGGATCCAGGCACTCGCCCAGGGCGCCTCCGTCGAATTCGGCAACGGATCCGGCGGCGTACGCCACTCCATGACCGAGTTCCACGGCGGCCTCCTCTTCATCGTCGAGGCCGGCTCCGGCGCACACCTGGCCGTCATCGCCGAGGACGGCGCCGACCCCGGCGTCGTGGGCCACCAGATGACCGGACTGGTCGAACAGATCGGCGAGCACCTGCGCGCCGAACCCCGCACACCCGCCCAGGGCAACCGACCCTCATGAGCCTTCGGGTCAACACTGGTTCTCCGGACCGGCTGTACACCGTCACGGGCGGTCGCAGCCGGGCCGACGACGACACCTTCGACCTGGTCACCCTCATCGTGAGCGAGTGCGAGCCGGCGCAGGGGATGCAGTCCGAACACGTCCGCATCCTCGAACTGTGCCGCCACCCCACCGCGGTGGTCGAGGTGGCCGCCGAGCTGAAACTGCCGATCACGGTGGTCCGGATCCTGCTCGGCGACCTCCTCGCGACGGGCCGGATCACCGCCAGGCACCCCCGCCCCACACGCTCCGCCGACCTTCCCGACTCCGCCCTCTTGAAGGAGGTGCTCAATGGACTCCGCAACCTCTGAACTGCCCGCCACCCGCACTCCGCTGGCGGACGCCGCCGAAACCGGCCTCAAGATCGTCGTCGTGGGCGGCTTCGGGGTCGGCAAGACCACCCTCGTCCGGTCCGTGAGCGAGATCCGCCCGCTCAACACCGAAGAGGTCATGACCCAGGCCGGTGTCGGAGTCGACGAGACCGCCGGACTGCCCCACAAGACCACCACCACCGTCGCCTTCGACTTCGGCCGGATCAGCCTCAACGAGACGATGGTCCTCTACCTGTTCGGCGCCCCCGGACAGGAACGCTTCTGGTTCCTCTGGGACCGCCTCTTCCTCGGCACCCTCGGCGCCGTCGTCCTCGTCGACACCCGCCGCATGAGCGACTCCTGGTACGCCATCGACCGGCTCGAACACCACAAGACCCCCTTCGTCGTCGCCGTCAACCGGTTCGACGACGACCCGATGGACTTCTCGCTGACGGAGATCCGCCAGGCGCTCGCACTGCCGGAGCACGTCCCGCTGGTCGACTGCGACGCACGGACCCGCGCCTCCGGCAAGAAGGTGCTGATCAGCCTCGTGGACCACCTCCACGACATGGCCATGGCCCGGGAGATGACACCATGACCGACCCCGCGGACCCCGCGCCCGGCCGGACAGCGCCCCCGGGTTGCCCCGCCCACGCGGGAGCGGTGCGGCTGAGCGGTCTGGAGTACCAGCAGACGCCCGCACAGCTGTACCGGGCGATGCGCCGCGAGCACGGCGCGGTCGCCCCGGTCCTGCTCGACGGGGACATCCCCGCCTGGCTGGTGCTCGGCTACGCCGAGGTCGGCTACGTCACCAGCCACGACGACCTCTTCGCCCGGGACTCACGGCGCTGGAACCAGTGGTCCGACATCCCGGACGACTGGCCGCTCATGCCGTTCGTCGGCTATCAGCCGTCCGTCATGTTCACCGAGGGAGCGGAGCACCAGCGGCGGGCCGGCGTGATCACGGACGCGCTGGAGGCCGTCGACCAGTTCGAACTCGCCCATACCTGCGGTGAGATCGCCGAGGGCCTCATCGGCATGTTCGCCGGCAGCGGGCGTACGGAACTCATCGCCGGCTACGCGCACGCGCTGCCCCTGCGGGCGGCCATCCACCTCTGCGGCGTGGCGGCCGACAGCACGGACGCCGACGCGCTCGTACGGGACCTCCGGATCACCCTGGACACGGCCCCCGACGAGGACCAGGTCGCCGCCTACCAGCGTCTGGTGGAGCGCGTGGGGCGGCTGATCGAGGACAAGCGTGAGCGCCCCGGCCCCGACGTCACCTCAAGGATGCTCGGGCATCCGGCCGGCCTCACGGACGAGGAGGTCCGCGCCGACCTGATCGCCATCCTCTCGGCCGTGCAGCAGCAGACGTCCAACTGGATCTCCAACGGCCTGCGCCTGCTGCTGACGGACGACCGGTTCGCGCTGGACGTGTCGGGCGGCCGGCTCAGTGTCGGACAGGCGCTCAACGAGGTGCTGTGGCTGGACACACCCCTGCAGAACTTCACCGGCCGCTGGGCGGTACGGGACACCCAGCTCGGGGGCAAGCGCATCAGGGAGGGCGACTGCCTGATCCTCGGCCTCGCCGCCGCGAACACGGACCCGCTCATCTGGCCCGAGGGCCATGTCGGCACGGAGAACTCGGCGCACCTGTCCTTCGGCAACGGCGAGCACCGCTGCCCCTATCCTGCCCCGCTGCTGGCCGACGTCATCGCCCGTACCGCGATCGAGACCCTGCTGGAGCGACTGCCGGACCTGGAGCTGTCCGTGGAACCCCACGAACTGACCTGGCGCACGTCCATCTGGTCACGAGGACTGCTCGCTCTGCCGGTGCGGTTCACCCCCGCGCCGCGGTAGGCCCGCGTACCCGTCACACGTTCTCAACCGTCGGTACGGAACAACTGGTCCAAGACGCCGGTGACGGGGGCCAGGCTCCGGTCGAGCCGCTCGACGAAGGCGTCGCGCCCGTCGCCGCTGAGCCGGCCCCGTAGCTCGGCGACGAAGACTCCCTGGCAGGCGCCGGCCGCCGCCATGGGAGTCGCGTCGGTGGCCGATCCGCCGGTGTGCCGCGCCAGATGTCCGGCGATGGCCCGCTTCCACAGCTCCCAGTGTTCAGAGGCGCCGACGCGCAGGGACGGGCTGCTGTCGAGGAGATCGAAGCGCTCCAGCCAGACATCGCTGTCGTACACGGCCGAGCGTGTCGAGGAGACGACGGCCCGTCTGACCGCCTCCATCGCTCCGAGGTCCCCGGGCGCGTCGCGGAGTTCCGCCTCGAGCCGGGCGATGGTGTCGTCGAAGGCGTACCAGATGACGCCCGGCTTCGTACCGAAGTAACGGAAGAAGGTGGTGCGGCCGATGCCCGCCGCCTCGACGATCGCGTCCACGCTGACACCGTCGTAGCCGTGCCGCCGCATCAGGTCGATCGCCACCTTCTCCACCTCGCCGCGTGATGCGGCTCGTGGGCGGCCACGGCTGCGCCGGACGGGTTGGGATGACATTTCACGGATTCTAGTGCCCCTCCCGGCAACGTTTGCCCCGTCGCGACGCCCGGCACGCGCGCTCGCCGCGTTGGCCACAAGCCCAGGTAGCTCCGCTACATGGACTTCTGGCCGCCTTGCGATCACACGCACCGGACGCCGCTCCTTGACGGGCAAACCCTGCCGGTCGCGGCACTAGCCACGCCCCCGCGGGCCGCCGAACGATCGGGCGGCACCGCTCCCTGGATTTTCGGTACTGCGGCCCATTATTGTCTGAGCGGCTGCCCCGGCGTCGGGGCAAGGGCTCGTCGGCCCTGTTCGCACGGGCAGTCGTCATTGATCGTCGGCACGGAGAGGCACAGACCATGGGGAAGCTCGACGGCAAGGTCGCCATCATCACGGGGGCCGCCCAGGGCATGGGCGAAGCGCACGCCCGCAGGTTCGTCGACGAGGGCGCCTCCGTCGCGCTCACCGACGTCAACGAGGAAGCGGGACAGCGCGTCGCCGGGGAACTCGGCCCGCGGGCGCTCTTCCTCCGGCACGACGTCACGTCACTGGAGGACTGGGGCCGCGTGCACCGGCGGACCGAGGAGGCATTCGGCCCCGTGACCGTCCTGGTCAACAACGCGGGCATCCTCGGCCCGGTCACCCCGACCGTCGACCTCGGAGAGGAGGAGTACCTCAAGGTCTGCGCCGTCAACCAGCATTCTCAGTTCTACGGCATGAAGACGGTCATCCCCTCGATGCGCCGGGCCGGCGGTGGCTCGATCGTGAACGTCTCCTCCATCGCGGGCATCGTCTCGATCGTCGGGGCGCCGAACCTCGCGTACGTCGGCAGCAAGTTCGCTTCCCGGGGCATGACCAAGCATGTCGCGGTGCAGTACGGCCCCGACAACATCCGCGTCAACTCGGTGCACCCCGGCTACATCAAGACCCCCATGATGGCGGCGGCGACCGATGAGAACGGGGGCGGTATCGCCGAAACGGTTCCGCTGCGCCGTATGTCCGACGCGGACGAGGTGTCGAGCCTCGTCCTCTTCCTCGCCTCGGACGACTCGTCGTACATCAGCGGGACGGAACACGTCGTCGACGGCGGACTGACCGCGCAGTGATCCCTTCGCGCTGATCGGCACCGCCGCGACGGGTCGGTCGAGCCGGCCGAGTCGTCTTCGAGGGTGTACGTGTCGTACTGGTCGCGCCGGCGGACGTCTTGAGCCCCCGCGACTCGAACGGACCAGTACCGCGGCCCCGTGCGGCCGGGTTCCGCGGAGTGCGGAACCGGTCGTCACGGGGCCGGCGGAGAAGCGGGTGACTCAAGGAACGGCCGGCTCAGCGGTTGATGCAGATGTTCCCGCCCGTGGGGTTGAGCAGTCCGATGAGGTTGATGCTGTTGCCGCAGACGTTGGCCTGGACGTGGATGGGGATCTGGACGTTGTTGCCGGACAGGACGCCGGGCGAGCCGAAGACGACCGCTTCGGCCTCGGCGTCGGCGACCGCGGTGCCGGCGGTGGCGAGGGTGGCGGCGGCTGCGAGGGCCACGGCCGCGGGGACAAGGGCGGTGCGCATACGCATGGATCACTCCCAGAAGCGTTCATCGGAAAGGGCAGCGCCATCACATCAGCCCCATAGGGGTGAATAGTCCTATTAATCCGTCCGAGGGTGTGTCGTCGCCGGGCCTACCCGTGACCGGCGCGTACGACGTTGGCCAGGGGCCGGCCCGCCGCCAGGCTGTTGATGTTGGCGGCGATGTCCTCGGCCCGGGCCGCGAAGGTCTCCTCGGTGTGTCCGGAGTTGTGCGGTGTCATCACCACGTTGCGCAGGGTGTGGAACGGCAGACGGCTCGGCGCGTCGGGCGGCGCGGCCCACCACACGTCGAGGGCGGCACCGGCGATGGTGCCCGCCGTCAGCGCCTCGTACAGCGCCTCCTCCTGGACGACGGGGCCCCGCGCGACGTTGACGAGGAGCGCCCCCCGGCCCATCGCGGCCAGCTCGGCCCGGCCGATCAGTCCGCGGGTGGCGGCGCTGAGCGGAACGGTGACCACGACGACGTCGGACTCGGCCAGCAGCTCCGGGAGCCGGTCGGTGCCGCCCACCCAGTCGGGGCGCAGATCCGCCGGCAGCGGCGCCCCCGGATCCCGGCGCACCGCCCGTACGCCCAGGCCGACGGCCTGGCACAGCCGTCCGATCTCGGTCCCCGTCTCGCCGAAGCCGATGACGCCCACGCGTCGTCCGCGCAGGGTGCCACCGAAGGGGAGCGCGGAGTCGACGGCCACACTGCGCCACCGTCCGGCGCGCAGTTCGGCGTCGGCCGTCAGGACGTTCCGGGACAGCATCATGACGCACATCAGGACGTGTTCGGCGATCGAGCCGCCGTGGTGGTGGGTGTTGGCGACGCTCACGTCCGGTCCCAGCGCCGCCAGGGGGATGCCGTCGTAGCCCGCCCCGACGACATGGACCAGGCGCAGCCGCGCGCCGCGCCGCGCGTCCTCCTCGGTGAGCCGTGAGCCCACGTACACGTCGGTCTCGCCCATGGCGGCGGTGACACGGTCGGCCGGCCAGTCCCAGGCGTCGAGCCACTCGTGCTGTTCCCCGGTCAGCGTCCGCAGGCGCTCGGCGAACCTGCCCAGGATGCGGTGGTTGAGCATGATGCGCATCGCGCGGTCACCGGGCGGTGGGAGTGGCGGACGCGGCGGAGATGACGGACGCGGCGGAGGTGTCGGCGGTGCGTTCAGCGGTCATGACCATGGACGCCATCCTCATGTGTAGTCGATGTCTTCATTTGTAGATGGCGCCGTGGGGGCTGTCAATCAGCGGGGGCGCCTCGCGGTGGCCGCGGTCGCCATACGCCCCGTGCCCGTGGAGCCGTAGAATCGGTGGTCACGGGTCCATGCCCGGGAGGGCGACGGGCCCAGGCGCGTCTACCGAGCAGCGGAGAGAGCACATGCGCGGAAAGGGCGAGTCCGCCGGCGTGACGGGCGGCGTGCGCGAGGTGAAGTCGGCCGCGCGGACCGTCCAGTTGCTGGAGGTGCTCGCCAACAGCAGCTCCGAGCACGTCCGGCTGAGGGAGCTCGCCGAACAGATCGACGTTCCCCGGAGCAGTCTCTACGCCCTGCTGCAGACGCTGGTCGCCAGTGGCTGGGTCCGCACCGACCCCTCCGGCTCCCTCTACAGCATCGGCATCCGCGCCCTCCTCACGGGCACCAAATACCTCGACAGCGACACCCGGCTGGGCCTCGCCGCTCCCGTACTCGACTCCCTCGCCGAGGAGTTGGGTGAGACCATTCATTTCGCGCGGCTCGACGGCCCGGACATCGTCTACCTGGCCACCCGTGAATCCCGTCACTACCTGCGGCCCTTCAGCCGGGTGGGGCGACGCCTGCCCGCGCATGCCGCCGCCCTCGGGAAGGCACTGCTGGCGGAACAGCCCCCGGAGTACCTGGAGCGGGAACTCCCCGCGGAACTTCCCGTCTTCACCCCGCGGTCGGTGTCCGACCACGCCGCTCTCAGGAAGGAACTGGACGCGGTCAGGGAGCGCGGCTACGCCATCGACGACGAGGAACACATCGAGGGCCTCGTCTGCTTCGGGTTCGCCGTGCGCTGTGCCACTCCCGCCGAGGACGCCATCAGCTGCTCGGTGCCCACGGTCCGGCTCACGCGGGAGCACCGCGAGCACATCCTGCGCGCCATGTCCCGGGCCAGGGACGAACTCGAACGCCGGTGGTGAGCCCGCCCCGGTGCGGATGGGCCGGTGCCGTGCTCAGGCCGCCGGGCGCGGGGTGGGTGGATCGGTCTCGGCCGGTCCGGCGATGTGCCACCGGCCGACCTCCTGGTAGTCGGAGTCGTAGACGGCCGAGCCGTCCCCCGGCTTCAGGGAGTAGTGGCGGAGGTTCCCGCCCCAGTACCGGAGGATGCGGCCGAGCTCGCCCTCCGGGTCCTGCGCCAACCGGCCCTGGTCGACCTGGACTTCGAGCAGGAACTTCATGGTTGCGGCCTCCCGGTCACGGATGTCGTTCACCCCTCGGCCGTCCGGCCGGGGTTCGGTATCAATTGTTTCATTCAAGTGCTTTGAGAGGCTTTCGCGGACGCCGCCGCTGGTAGGCGCCGCGATATGGCCGATAAGTCTCAACCGGAGGTGAGGCGCTACGGTGGGCGCGTCCGGTACCCGGAGGCCGGTGCGGGCGGGGGAGAGGGGAGACGGGATGAGCGGGCGTGAGGAGGGTCGGCTGCGAGCCGTGGACCTCGCGCGGACGGCGGGCATCTCGGTGCAGCAGGTCCGTACCTACGTGGCCACGGGGATCCTTCCACCGGTCGAACGCGCCGCCAACGGCTACCGCGTCTTCACCGTCGCGCACGCCGAGGCGCTCGCCACGGCCCGGGAGGTGGCCGCCGGTCACGGCTGGACGACGGCCCGCGCCGTCATGCGCGCCGTCCACGAAGGGGATCTGGAGACCGCGTTGGCCGCCCTCGACGCGAGCCATGCCCGACTGGACCGCGAACGTGCCGAATTGGCGGCCGTGCGCGACATGCTGAGCACCGCGCTGGCCGGCGAGGGCGAGGGTGAAGGTGAAGGCGCGGGTGAGGGGACGGGCAAGGGGCAGCGGCGGGCGGCGGTGCCGGTCGTGGCGCGCCGTGGCATGCGCATCGGTGAGGCCGCCCGCACCGTGGGCGTGCGGCCGCCCGTGCTCCGGCTCTGGGAAGCCCGTGGTCTGCTGCGGCCGGACCGCGAGCCGGGCACGGGATACCGCCGCTACGCTCCCGCCGAACTGCGTGCCGCGCAGGTCGTCGCGCTCCTGCGCCGGGGCGGCAACCCGCTCGCGGCCATCGATGCCGTCATGCGGGAGTACCGTTCGGCGGGCAGCCCCGATCGTGTGCTCGGCGAGCTGAGCCACCGGGCGCGGGACCTGCGGCGTCGTAGCCTCAATCGGCTGGGAGCCTCCGCGGCCCTGCACGCGTACCTGCGGTACCTCGGGCATGCCGCATGAGGCATTGATGCATAGATGTACGATATTGCGCATGGATTTTCGCCAGGTCTCCTTCGACCACCCCGACGCCGTGCGGCTCAACGACCGTGTTCAGCTCGAGTACGCCGAGCGCTACGGTGACGAGGGCGATCTCACCGTCCTCGACCCCGGCATGTTCGAGCCGCCGTACGGTCTGTACCTCGTCGTCTACGACGCCACGGGCGCGCCCGTGGCCACCGGCGGCTGGCGCACCCAGGACGAGAACGAGCACGGGTACGCGGACGGCGACGCGGAGATCAAGCGCATGTACGTCGTGCCGGAGGCGCGGGGCCGCGGCCTGTCCCGGCTGGTCCTGGCCGCTCTCGAGGACGACGCCCGGGCCGCGGGCCGCACCCGGATGGTCCTGGAGACCGGTACCAAGCAGCCGGAGGCGATATCGCTCTATGTCTCCAGCGGGTACACGCCGTGCGTGAAGTTCGGCCTCTACCGGTTCGACGAGCTCAGCCGCTGTTACGCGAAGCCGCTGGAGCGGGCCGCGGTAGCGGCTTCAGCGGCTTCCACGGACCCGGCCGCCGCGGTCTCCGTGGAAGCCGCCGCCGAGGGGCCGGTGACGGCACCGGTGCCGTCACCGGCCGAGTAGCGGGCTGACCGGCCGGCCCCGCCCCGCCCGGTGGTGGCGGGACGAGGCCCGGTGGACGACCGCGCGGGCCGCCCACCGGGTCCTGGCGCCGCCTTGCCCGGTCCCCGGACCGCGCGGGGGGTGAAAGCTGCTACAGATTTTCTAGTCATTCATAGTCATTCCTAGTCGTGTGTCTTACGTATCTTGGTCTCGTGAAGCTTTCGGAGTGGGCCCGTCAGCAGGGCGTGAGCTACCAGACCGCCTGGCGGTGGGTGAAGGACGGGAAGATGCCCGTCTCCGTTCGCCAGGCGCCGTCCGGGACGTGGTTGGTCGACGAGGTCGCCGTCCAGTCGTCCGGGCGTGTGGTGGCGTACTGCCGTGTGTCGTCCGTTGACCAGAAAGCCGATCTTGAGCGGCAGGCCGCCCGGGTCGTGTCTGGCGCGAACGGGCTGGGCCTGGCCGTCGCTGAGGTCGTCACCGAGGTGGGATCCGGGTTGAACGGGCGGCGCCGCAAGCTGCACCGGCTGCTGTCCGACCCGCAGTCGGCGGTGATCGTGGTCGAGCACCGCGACCGGTTGGCCCGGTTCGGCGTCGAGCACCTGGAAGCCGCGCTGTCGGCATCCGGGCGGCGCCTGGTCGTCCTCGACCCCACCGAGACGGCCGATGACCTGGTACGCGACATCACCGAGGTGCTCACCTCCATGTGCGCCCGCCTGTACGGGCGGCGGGCGGCGGAGAACCGGGCCGCCCGCGCGGTAGCCGTGGCGACCGGCGAGGCCGCCGAGTGAAGAAGTTCCAGCCGCGGCCCGGGTTCGTGGTGCGGGCGTATCGCTTCGCACTGGACCCGAACGCCACCCAGCAGCATGCTCTGCGCTCGCACTGCGGCGCGGCGCGTGCCGCCTACAACTGGGCCGTCGGCTGGGTGACCGCCTCCTGGTGGCAGCGCCGCGCGGAGGAGTCCTACGGCATCGGCGAGGCCGGGCTGACGCAGTGGCGGCCGTGGTCGCTGCCCGCGCTGCGGAAGGCATTCAACGAGGCCAAGCAAACCGATCCGGGGTTCGCCGCCTGGTGGGAGGAGAACTCCAAGGAGGCGTACTCCACAGGCCTGGCGAACGCGTCGGCCGCGTTCGACAACTACGCGAAGTCCAAGAACGGCAAGCGGCGCGGCAAGCGGATGGGTGCGCCGCGGTTCAAGTCGAAGCGCAAGGCGCGCCTTGCCTGCCGGTTCACCACCGGCGTGATCCGCGTGGACGCTGACGGCCGTCACGTCACCCTGCCCCGGCTGGGCACGATCCGCACCCACGAGCCCACGGTGAAGCTCCTCGCCCGCGTTCAGGCCGGGACGGCCCGGATCCTGTCCGCGACCGTGCGGCACGAGCACGGACGCTGGTTCGTCTCGTTCCAGGCCGAGGCCAGGCAAGACCTCGAACGCGTGGCGCGGCCGGACGTGGCGGTCGGCATCGACCTGGGGGTGAAGACCCTCGCGGTCATGGCCGACAGCACCGGCGAGATCCGCACCATCGCGAATCCCGGGCACTACGACCGTGCACGCAAGCAGCTGCGCCGCGCCTCCCGCGTCGTCTCCCGACGCCAGGGCCCCGACCGGCGGACCGGGCAGAAGCCGTCGAAGCGGTGGGAGAAGGCCAACGCCGCCCGCAACAAGGTGCATCACCGGGTGGCCAACCTCCGCGCGGACGCTCTGCACAAGCTCACCACCGCCGTGGCGGCCGAGTACGGCACGGTCGTGGTCGAAGACCTCAACGTCGCCGGGATGCTCCGCAACCGGCGTCTCGCGCGAAGGATCGCCGACGCCGGCTTCGGGGAGATCCGCCGCCAGCTCACCTACAAGACCCGCCAGCGCCACGCCACCCGCACCATCGCGGCGGACCGCTGGTACCCCTCCTCGAAGACCTGTTCCGGGTGCGGCGCGGTGAAAGCCAAACTGCCGCTGCACGTGAGGACCTACCAGTGCGACGCCTGCGGCCTGGTCATCGACCGGGACGACAACGCCGCACTCAACCTCGCCGCGCTCGCGGCAGCCGCAACAACTGGTACCGGAGTGGCTGGAGACCAGGACACCCAAGCGGTGTCGAAGCCTCGTGGAGCCGACCAGAAGACCCGCACCACCCGCCCCCGCCGCAAGGCGGAGGCGGGGCGGGCAGGTGGTGCAACCCTGCCGCACCAGCGGCGGACGGAAGCGAGAGACCGTACTCAAGCCGAAGCCCTCACGCTCTGGTGACGAGACGGACCTTCCGGGCGGAAACGTCCGGATTACTGAGACCTGACTACGGTCTCAGCAACGGTCAGGAGACCTTCCGCTCACAGGCGCGGATCAGTTCCAGATGCCTCGCCACCACGGGACGAGCCGCCTGTGCCACCGCTCTGACCTGGGGGTTCCTGCCCGTGCTGACCTCCTGGTCGATCAGCTTGAGCGTCTCCACGTGCCCCATGTCCTCGTTCTTGAGCCAAGCGGCGTCGTAGCCGCTCGTACCCGCCTTCGCCTGCACGGCGGCTATCGCCTTCCGCTGTGCCGCGGAGGGGGCGGTCGGCAGGGTGACGCCGAGCTTGTCCGCCAGTTCCTTGACGCCGATGTCCAGCTTCGTGTGGTCGCGCACCAGTATGGCGCCGACCTTCTTCGTGCACGCCGCCTTGGCGTCCCTGCCCGCGTTGTCCCCGGACTCGATCTCTTCCAGATTGCTCTGGTGGATCGCCTTGAGGAAGGAGGCGTCGTTGGCGCCCGGGGTCGCCGCGAGCGCGGACGGTGCGGCCATGGGCGCCGCCACGGCGGTCAGCGCGGCCAGCGTTGCCGCGGCGGCGATGCGTCGCACAGCGATCATCTGCGTTGCTCCTCGTCTCCGGCCGGGAACGCCTGCGACAGGCGCGGGCCGGTCGCTGAACGGGCACGCGAGTCCGTGTCCGCGGCATGCATTCCCGCGCCGCGCGCCGCGGTCACGGGCCTGCCCGGCGCCTCATGCGAATGGCCGCACGAGTGTCGTGTGTACGTGCGACGCGGTGTCCGGCCAGCGGCCGTTCCAGAAGTGCTCCAGCAGCAGTCCGCCGAGGGCCGGCCCCGGCGCGGAGCCGCACACTGGCCGGGCGTATGAAGACATGAATGCGTGTTCATGAATTCCTGTATGGTGGCCGTGCAGCAACCGTCCGCCCTCTGAACATGTGAAGGGTCGCCCCCGTCATGTCCTCCACGCTCACCCGCCCGGCCGCGCGAGCCGGTGCCGTCCAGGGGGCGGACGCCCCCCGACGCCGTACCCGTGTCTCCGCCCTGCCGGAGGCCCGGTGGGCGGCGGCCGCGCTGGTCTCGTTCCTGGCCGCTCTGGCGTTCCACCTGCTCGGCGCGGAGGCGTGGGTCTGGGGTCCGCTGTACGCGCTGACGTATGTCACGGGCGGCTGGGAGCCGGGCTGGGAGGGCCTGAAGGCGCTCAGGGGCAAGACCCTGGACGTGGATCTGCTGATGGTCGTCGCCGCCCTCGGCGCGGCAGCCATCGGCCAGGTGCTGGACGGCGCCCTGCTGATCGTCATCTTCGCCACCTCCGGCGCCCTGGAGGCCATCGCGACCGCCCGCACCGCCGACTCGGTACGCGGCCTGCTCGACCTCGCCCCCACCACCGCCACCCGGGTGACGGACGACGGCGGCGAGGAGAGGGTCGCCACCGGCGAACTGGCCGTCGGCGACATCGTCCTCGTCCGCCCCGGCGAGCGCGTGGGCGCCGACGGCCGGGTCCTGGACGGGGCGAGCGAGGTCGACCAGGCCACCATCACCGGCGAACCCCTGCCCGTGGCCAAGGAGGCGGGCGACGAGGTGTTCGCCTCCACCCTGAACGGCACCGGTGCCCTCCGGGTGAAGGTCGAGCGCGATGCCTCGGACTCGGTGATCGCGCGGATCGTGAAGATGGTCGAGGAGGCCTCCGAGACCAAGGCGCCCACGCAGCTGTTCATCGAGAAGGTCGAGCAGCGGTACTCGATCGGGATGGTCGCCGCCACCCTCGCCGTCTTCCTCGTCCCGTTGGCCTTCGGCGCCGACCTGACCGGGTCGCTGCTGCGCGCGATGACCTTCATGATCGTGGCCTCGCCGTGCGCGGTGGTCCTGGCCACCATGCCGCCGCTGCTGTCCGCGATCGCCAACGCCGGCCGGCACGGCGTGCTGGTCAAGTCCGCCGTGGTGATGGAACGTCTCGGCCAGGTGGACGCGGTCGCCCTGGACAAGACCGGCACCCTTACGGAGGGCACCCCGCGCGTCACCGATCTGCGCCCGTTCGCAGGGGTACGTCTCACCGAGGCCGCGTCCGTCGCGAGGACGGCCCCTGCCCTGGGGGACGGTTCCGTCACCGAGGCCGCGTCCATTGCGAAGGGTGCCCCCGTGACGGGGGATGCCCCCGTCACGGAGACCTCGCTCCTCTCCGAGGACGCGCTGCTCACTCTGGCGGCGGCGGCCGAACATCCCAGTGAACACCCCCTCGCCCGCGCGATCGTGGCCGCCGCCCGCGACCGTGGCCTCACGCTGTCCGAGGCGCGGGACTTCACCTCCGCCCCCGGCGTCGGTGTGACCGCGACCGTCGACGGCCGGACGGTCGCGGTCGGCGCCCCGGTCCGCCTCCTGAAGGGCGCGGCCGACGCCCGCCCGCCGGCCGGAGCGGCCGACGCGTGGTCCGACGAGGCCGCCACCGCCGTCGAGCGACTGGAGAACGGCGGCCGCACCGCCGTGCTCGTCACCCTGGACGGCGTTCCCGCCGGTGTGCTGGGCATCGCCGACCGGCCGCGCCCGGACGCCGCCGCCACCGTCGCCGCCCTGACCGCGCTCACCGGCAACCCGCCGATGCTGATCACCGGTGACAACCCGCGCGCCGCCGCTCGCCTGGCCGCCGAGACCGGGATCGAGCCCGCGGCCGTCCGCGCCGGGCTGCTGCCCGAGGACAAGGTCACGGCCGTGGCGGAGCAGGAGCGGGCGGGCCGCAAGGTCCTGGTGATCGGCGACGGCGTCAACGACGCCCCGGCCCTGGCCGCCGCGCACACCGGCATCGCGATGGGCCGGGCCGGTTCCGACCTCGCCCTGGAGACCGCGGACGCGGTGATCGTCCGCGACGAACTGGCGACCGTGCCCGCCGTCGTCGCCCTCTCCCGGCGCGCCCGTTCGCTCGTCGTGCAGAACCTGGTCATCGCCGGGGTGTTCATCACCGGCCTGGTCCTCTGGGACCTGGTGGGCACGCTGCCGCTCCCGCTGGGTGTCCTCGGGCACGAGGGCTCCACCGTCATCGTCGGCCTCAACGGCCTGCGCCTGTTGCGGGACGCCGCGTGGCGGCGCGCCGCCACCGAAGGGCCCCGGGTATGACTCCTGGCCACATCGTGGTCCGGTAAGGGAGGTTGTCGAGGAGGAAACGTGCGCCTGGGGTGAAGGTTCCCCTAGGTTGGGGACCTGGCCCGCGCCACATGTCCGCCGCACAAGGAGGCATCCCCCCGTGTCCGATTCCGACTCCAGCCTCGAGACCAGCGCCGCCGTCCGGGCACGCATCGACACCGGCAAGCCGCACTCCGCGCGCTTCTGGAACTACTTCGTCGGCGGCAAGGACAACTACGACGTGGACCGCGAGGTCGGGGACCACATCAAGGAGATATTCCCCGGCCTGGTCGACGTGGCCCGTACGAGCCGGTTCTTCCTCGGACGCGCGGTCCGGCACCTGGTACGGGAGCAGGGCATCCGGCAGTTCCTGGACATCGGCACCGGCCTGCCCACCGCCGACAACACCCATGAGGTCGCCCAGCGCGTGGCGCCCGACGCGCGGATCGTCTACGTCGACAACGACCCGCTGGTGCTGGCGCACGCCCGGGCCCTCCTCACGAGCACGCCCGAGGGCAGGACGGACTACCTCGACGCCGACATGTACGAGCCCGAGTCGATCCTCAAGGCCGCCGAGACCACACTGGACCTCTCGAAGCCCGTCGCGCTGATGATCCTCAACACGCTCGGCCACGTCGCCGAGTACGAGCGGGCCCGTACGCTGGTCTCCCGCCTCATGGCCGGTCTGCCCTCGGGCAGTTGCCTCGTGATCAGCGACTCCACCGCCACCAGCGAGGGGATGATCGCGGCGTCGGACGCGTACAACGAGAGCGGAGCCGTCCCGTACTACGTGCGCCCCGTCGCCGAGATCGCGGGCTTCTTCGACGGGCTGGAACTGCTGGAGCCCGGCATCGTCCAGGTCACGCGGTGGCGCCCGGAGGCCGACGGGCCGGACGCGGGCGAGGGCGTGGAGGTCGACGCGTACGGCGGGGTGGGCCGCAAGCCGTGACCGACCGGCTCGGGCACGGGGCCGGGCCGGGGACCGTGGCCGGGGACCGGAACCGCGCCGACCGCTCCGCCCACGTGTGCCGGTGACGACGGCAGTACGGGGAAGGCCGGGGGCGGGGCCGTCGGGAGGACCGGGGGCGGGCGCGGTCAGCGCGGCGCCTCCCACGTCGTCGTGGTGCCCCGCCCGCCGTCCTCCTCGCGCAGGCCGTCGTCCGTGACCACCAGCCGTACCGCGTCCCGGCCGTCCGGCAGTTCCGCCGCCGCGTCGACCTCCACCTCGACCGATGTCAGAGCCGCCCGCCGGTGCGCGGCGGCGAGCGCGCCGCGCAGGGCGGCCAGCAGTCCTGCCGCGGCGGGTTCGCCCACCAGTGTGTCCACGGGCCCGCTGAACCGGACGGAGGGCCGGAAGCCGAGCAGGACCGCGGCGCCGTCCGTCTCGCGCAGCACCTGCCCCCGTACGCTCGTGGGGGCCTCGGCCGGTGGCTGCTGGAGGGTGAAGATCGTCGTCCGCACCTCCTGGATGGTGGAGTCCAGCTCGTCCACCGCCCGGCCCAGCAGCTCCGCCAGTTCGGGGCCGCTCGCGCGCCGCCGGGTGGACTCCAGCATCATCTCGGTGGCGAACAGCCGCTGCACGACCAGATCGTGCAGGTCGCGGGCGATCCGGTCGCGGTCCTCGTACACGGCGAGCCGCTCCCGGTCGGCCTGGGAGTCCGCCAGGACGAGCGCGAGAGCCGCCTGCGAGGCGAACTTGGTGGCGAGCAGCCGGTCCAGCGCGCTGTACGGGCGGGCGCCCGGGCGGCGCGGCAGGGCCAGGGTGCCGATCAGCTTGCCGCCGCTCTGGAGCGGCAGCATCATGCTCGGCCCGAACCGGGACCGCACATGGGTCGTCATACGGGGATCGGTCGCCGAGTCCTCGATGAACACGGGTTCCCCGCCGAGCAGTTGGACCAGTACGGGGGAGCCGGGGGCGATGGACGCGCCGATGATGTCGTCGGCGTCGTCGGAGTAGCCGGCCGTGGCGGCGGCGACGATCTCCATGCCGCCCTCCTCGGTGGGCAGGAGTACCACGCCCGCGTCCGCGTCGGCCAGTACCCGCGCCGATTCCGCCACGGTCGTCAGCGCGTCGGTCCCGTCCTCGCCGCTGAGCAGTGCGGTGGTGACGGCGGCGGCCCCCTCGATCCAGCGTTCGCGCTGCCGGGCCGTTCCGTACAGCCGGGCGTTGCCGATCGTGACGCCCGCCTGGGAGGCGAGCACCCGCAGCAGGTCCTCGTCGCGCCTCGTGAAAACCCCGGCCCGCCGCTCCGCCACGTAGAGGCTGCCGAAGACCTCCTCGCCGACGCGGATCGGCGTGCCGAGGAAGGAACGCGATGACGGCCGGCCCGGCGGGCGGCCCGGGGCGTGCGGCTCGTGCGGCGCGTGCGTCAGCTCTTCGAGGATCCGGGCCGCCGACGGACCGGCCTCGCCGGAGCCGGTCGCGGACACCCCGGACGTGAACACTTCGGTGAGCCGGCCGCCGGGCTCGGGGCCGAGCACACCGAGCGCCCCGTGCCGGGCGCCGGTCAGTTCCGTGGCGCTGTCCACGATGTGCTGGAGCGTCGTACTGATGTCCAGGTCCGTGCCGACGCCCGTCTCCGCCTCCGCCTCCGGGAGCGTGGGCGGCCGGGGGCCCGCCGCCCCGCCGGGTTCCCGGCCGGCCCCGGACTCCGGTCCGGATGTGGGTCCTTGACCGGCCCCCGTCTCCGGTGCGGACCGGCGTTCTCGGCCCGCCCCGGCCTCTTGACCGGCCTCGGGCTCCCGGCGGGACCCGGGCTCCGGGCCGGACCCCCGTTCCGGTCCGGACCCGGATTCCGTCGCCTCCGGCTCGTTGGGCTCGGCGGGCTCCGGGCGGTCCTCCCCGCGCCCTTTCACGCCCCTTGGGCGTCGGCCAGCGGGTCCAGCACCATCGGCCGGATCCTGCCGTCCAGCATCGCCCCCATGCCGAGGACCGTGCACACGTCAGGGCGTTCGGCGATGACCACGGGCATGCCCGTCGCCTCGTGCAGCATCTGGTCGAGGCCGGGCAGCAGGGCGCTGCCGCCGACCAGCATGATCCCGCTGTCGGCGAGGTCGGCCACCAGATCCGGCGGGCAGTCCCGCAGCACCTTCCCGATCCCGTCGATGACGGAGGTCAGCGGCGTGTAGATGGCGTCCCGGACGGCGGCGGTGTCCACGATCACCGTCCGGGCGACACCGGTGGCCACGTCCCGGCCGTGGATCTCGGTCCTGGACGGTCCGTCCGCGGTGAGACCGGTGCCCCTGAGCGCCAGTTGGAGGGGGCGCACGGACTGGCTGGGCAGCATCAGCTCGTGGTGATGGCGCAGGTGCTGGATCACGGCGTGGTCGATGGCGTTGCCGCCGACCGGTACCCGATGGGCGGTGACGATCGAACCCAGCGAGAGCACCGCCACCTGGGTGGTCGCCGCGCCACACACGATGATCATGGAAGCGGTGGGCTGTTCCACCGGCAGACCGCAGCCGACGGCCGCCGCGATCAGCGTGTCGACCAGCTCGACCCGGCGCGCGCCGAGGCCCAGCAACGTCTCGATCGCGGCGCGCTGCGCGAGCGGGTCGCTGTCGTGCGGGGTGGAGACGGCGGCGCGCAGCCGGGGTTTGCGCCGCAGTTGGCGGCGGAGCTTGTCCCCGAGGAGGTGCCGCAGCATCCGCTGGGCCATTTCGATGTCCACCACGGTCCCGCCGGATACGGGACGGACGACGCGGATGTAGTCGGGGGTACGGCCCGTCATCCGCTCGGCGAGGGCACCCACGGCGATCAGCGCCCCGGTACGGGTGTTCACGGCCGCGGCGCTCGGCTCGTCCACGGCGAGCCCGGTTCCCTTGACAAAGACCCGGGTCCTGGCGGCTCCCAGATCGACGGCGATGTGGCAACGGCGCAACTGCTCAAGACTGACGGTCACGGCAGGGTCTCCCGAGAACGCTTGGAGTGTTCACCGGCGGGCGCCGGCCCTGTTCGCATCGTGCGTCGAGAGGGTGGGCGGCGCGCGCTGGACTACGCCGATCGGGCGTACCGAGTTGACGGCTCGTCAGAAAGCATGACCGGGTCGCGTCGGATCGTACGACCGACGCGCGCGACGGACCCGAATGGCCGACCGGAACGGGAGGGCCGTATGGCGGCGCCGCCGCGCCCCTCCCGCACCACGCGGGACGGACGGGCGCCGGGGCGGTGGCCGGAGGGGTCCGTGCGCCGTGGCCGTGCCGCCGGGCGTGGGGGGCCGTACGGAGGGGGCCCGGCTCACCCGTACGGCCGCGCCCGTACCCGTACGGCGGTACCGAGCCCTCTTACCGCCGGGTTCCCCCGGCCGGCCTACCGCGACCAGCGTTGCAACAGGCCCCAGGTGAACTCCGCGACGCCCGCACCGCCGTCCGGCAGCGTGAAGGCCAGCCCCGTCCTGGTCGGCGCGGTCCCCTCCAGCGGGCGCGCCGGGGGGAAGGCCCGCGCGACCTCCTCCACCGTGCAGGACCAGGGGCGCAGATCCGCCTCCGTGCGCAGCTCGGGGCCGGCCGCCCCCGGGGCGCGGACCAGCCACTCGTTCCATACGGCTCCGCCCGGCGCGGCCATGACCTCGAAACGCAGACCGGGCCAGAGCGGCACCGGCCACCACGACGCCTCGCACTCCAGGTCGCCGATCGTCCGCCGGGCGGTGCCCTCCGGCGGGCCGAGCACGGACCGGTAGCGGGACTGCGCGCCCCGGGCGCGCGGGGACCGGACCATCGCCTGCCAGCGGCGGTTCGCCTCGCGCATGTCGGCGACGGACGCGCCGAGTTCACGGCGGGCGGCGTCGACCAGACCGGGCTGGAAGTCGGCCATCCTGCGCAGGAGGACGAGCTGGAATTCGTGCGGTCCGAACGGGGTGGAGGACGTCATGCCGCCATCCTCCCCGGTGCGCCCCGGCCCCGGTGGGACCGGCCGACACGCCGGGGTCCGGGTGGTCCACACAAGATCCTCACAGCCCGGTCCGCCCGGGGTGGTCCGGCACCGCATAATGTGCCGATCCCATGGACTACTGCCACCCGTGCCGCCGCTACCTCAACGGCGCGGTGCTCTGCCCCGGCTGCGGCGCCCCCGTGCGAGGGCCGGAGCCCTCGGCCCCCGAACCGGCCGCCGGGACGCACGCCGAGCGCGCGCCGGAGCGCGGCACGGACGGCGGCGACGACGGGCCGGGGGCGGGCGCGTACGACGTCACGCCGGACCGGGAGCGTACGGCGGGCCGGCGGGCCTCCCGCCGTACGACGCCCCGCAAGGGGGGATCGCGCCGGGCGCGCAGCAAGCGCGGCCGCCGGGCGGTGACGGCGACCGTCGGCGTGGTGCTCGCGGTCGGCGCGCTGAGCCTCGCCGAACTTGCCGTGGAGTCCCCGGGCGACGATCGCGCCACCTCCGTGGAGGAGGACACCTCCGTCGACCTCGACGGCGGCCCCGGACCGCGGGAGACGGGCCGGCCCGCCGACCCGGACGATCCCCGGCCCGGCCCCGGGCCGTCGTCCGGGGCGGCGGCGAGCGGTTCCGCGCGCCCGGACGACGGCGGTTCCGGTACGCCGTCCGGTGCGCCGTCCGGCCGGG
The DNA here is from genome assembly GCF_052983195.1 of Streptomyces hebeiensis. NCBI lineage: Bacteria > Bacillati > Actinomycetota > Actinomycetes > Kitasatosporales > Streptomycetaceae > Streptomyces > Streptomyces hebeiensis. The sequence continues at coordinate 2,295,147 of NZ_CM129812.1, read as the reverse complement.
CCCCGGGCCCCGGGGCCGCCGAGGAGCCCCCTGCCTCGCCGGGCGGGGGCGCCGGGACCGCGTCCCGGCCCGCGCCGCCCGGTGCGGGCGACTCCGAGCCGGACCCCGCCGCTCCCTCGGAACCCCCGGGTGGCGCCACGCCGGGCGGCACCCCGGCCCCGTCGGCGCCGTCCGCCACGCCCGGCCCCGAGCCCACGCCGGAACCGTCCGAGACCTGCGCGTGGTTCCAGTGGTGGTGCGACTGACCGCCCGTGCCGGCCGCTACCCCGCCGCTGTCGCGTCCTCGTCGCCCACCATGCGCCTGAGCAGGTCGCGCAGCGTACGGCGCTCCTCCTCGGACAGCTCGGCCAGCGGCTCCCGGGCGAAGTTCAGCCCGTCCCGCAGCCGCGCCGCCGTCCGAAGGCCCCGGTCCGTCGCGGCGGCGAGCTTGACCCGGCGGTCGGCCGGATCGGGGCGGCGCTCGACCAGTCCGCGCGTCTCCAGCCGGTCCACGATGCCGGTGACGTTCGACGGCTCGCACTTGAGCTTCTGCGCGATCCGGCGCATGGGCATAGGTTCCAGGGAAAGCAGTCCCAGCAGGCGTGCCTGCGCGCCGGTGAGGGCGTGCTCGGCGGCGGCCTGCTCGTACTCCGCGTAGTAGCGCGCCACGACCGTGCCGATGAGTCCGACGACTTCGAGGGTCAACGGGTCCGTACGCGTAGGTGCCATGGACACCAGGGTATCCCATTACTTGACAACCTGAAATATTCAGGAGCATGGTTGTTTCAGGTAATGAAATTCAATGACTTCGAGGAGGTCCCGCACCATGACCGCAGTCCCCGCATCCGGCCGCGCCTGGCATCTCGTCGCCCGCCCCCAGGGCTGGCCCGAGCCGGGAGACGTCGCCCTGCGCGAGGTCCCGGTGTCCGAGCCGGGGGAGGGGCGGATCCTGGTCCGCAATCTCCACTTCTCGGTGGATCCGTACATGCGGGGCCGGATGAACGACGTGAAGTCGTACACGCCACCCTTCCGGCTGGACGAGCCGATGGACGGCGGCGCGGTCGGCGAGGTCATCGCCTCGCGTGCGGAGGGCTTCGCGGTGGGCGACCACGTTCTGCACCGTCTCGGCTGGCGGGAGTACGCCGAGCTGCCGGCCGACGGGGCCACGAAGGTGGACCCCTCGCTCGCGCCGCTCTCGGCGTACCTCGGGGTGCTCGGGATGACGGGTCTGACCGCCTACGCCGGCCTGTTCGAAACGGCGTCCTTCAAGGAGGGTGACGCGGTCTTCGTCTCCGGTGCGGCCGGTGCGGTGGGCAGTCAGGTCGGCCAGATGGCCCGGATCAAGGGCGCCTCGCGGGTGATCGGTTCGGCCGGCTCGGACGAGAAGGTCGCGCTGCTCGTGGAGGAGTACGGCTTCGACGCCGCGTTCAACTACAAGAAGGGGCCGGTCAAGGAGCAGCTCAAGCAGGCGGCGCCGGACGGGATCGACGTCTACTTCGACAACGTCGGCGGGGAGCACCTGGAAGCGGCGATCTCTTCCTTCAAGCCCCACGGCCGTGCCACGCTCTGCGGCGCGATCGCGCAGTACAACGCGACCGAGCCGCCCGCCGCGCCGCGCAACCTCGCCATGGTCATCGGCAAGCGCCTGCGCCTCCAGGGCATGCTGGTCGGGGACCACTTCGCCCTCCAGCCGCGGTTCGTGCGGGACGTCTCGGGCTGGCTCGCCTCGGGGGAGCTCAAGTACAACGAGACCTCGGTGCGGGGCATCGAGAACGGCTTCGACGCCTTCCTGGGCGTTCTCCGGGGCGAGAACACCGGGAAGATGATCGTCACCCTCGAAGGCTGACCGGCGGGCCGGCTGACCGGCGGGCCGAGCGGACGCGGAAGCGTCACGCGCGCATCAGGGGCCGCACCCGGGGACACCGTGGGTGCGGCCTTTCGCGCGCGTACGCCGACGCGGCGCGGGCCATTGACGCGGAAGCGCTTCGACTCTACGTTCCGGCTTCTACGTTCCCGTTCGGAGTCACGAGCGGGGTTCGAAATCCCGAACGCTGCTGTCGAGTCAAGCAGGTCGAACGCGTCGACGCGTCGAACCTTCCGTCCTTCCGTGCCGCCGTCAAGGAGACTCCGCGTGAGCCCCACCTCCCGCACCTCCCGCGCCTTCCGCGGAACGCCCCTTCTCGCCCTCCCCGCCGCCGTCCTCCTCGCGCTCCTCCCGGGCACCGCCTCCGCCTACCCCAACCCGGGCCGCGTCACCGGCGACATCGTCGTCCACGACCCGACCATGATCCGCGCCTCGTCCGGCCAGTACCTGCTCTACTCCACCGGCGACGGGCTCCAGGCCCGTACCTCCACCGACCGGATCGCCTTCGGCCGCAACCGCTCGGCCTTCACCACCCTGCCGGGCTGGTGGTCCGCCTACTCGCCGGCCAAGGACCCGTGGGCGCCCGACATCTCGTTCCACGGCGGCAAGTACCTGATGTACTACGCCGTCTCCTCCTTCGGCTCCAACACCTCCGCCATCGGACTGGCGACCTCGACCACCGGGCAGGCCGGCAGCTGGACCGACCAGGGCGTCGTCCACGCGTCCGGCCCCAGCAGCGACTACAACGCCATCGACCCCAACCTCTTCGTGGACGACGACGGCACGTGGTGGCTGTCCTTCGGCTCCTGGTGGACCGGCATCAAGATGATCCGGATCGACCCGGCCACCGGCAAGGGCCACGCGGGCGACACCGCCCGCCGGAGCCTCGCCTCCCGCCCCACCGGGACCAAGGCCGTAGAGGCGCCCGTCGTCATCAAGCGGAACGGCTACTACTACCTCTTCGCCTCGTACGACACCTGCTGCGCCGGTACCGGTTCCACGTACAAGATCAAGGTCGGCAGGGCCACCAGTGTCACCGGTCCCTACACCGACAAGAACGGTGTGAACATGATGAACAACGGCGGCTCACTCGTCCTGGAGAGCCACGGCCGCTACATCGGTCCCGGCGGGCAGTCGGTCATGCCGGACAGCGACGGCGACCTGCTCGTCTACCACTACTACGACGGCCAGGACAACGGCACGCCCAAGCTCGGTGTCAACCTGCTGAGCTGGTCCGGGGGCTGGCCGACCGCGTACTGACCGAGGCCCCGCGTTCCGACCGGTGCGGCGCCTGCCGACCGGCACACCGCCCACTGGGCCGCACACCGTCCACTGGCCGGCGCGAGACGCGGCCGGAACGCCGGAAGGGCCGTTCCGCCGCGGCTCCCAGCGGGGGAGCGCGGCGGAACGGCCCCGCGGACGACGGGCGATCAGCCCGCCGCCCCCAGCAGCAACGCGCGGCCGAGCTGCGCGAACAGCCCCTTCGGGTGGTCACGGAACAACGGCTCCGTACCGAACAGCACCACCGGCGAGCCCTTCGCGGAGGTACCGCTGACGACCGATGCCTCGCCCGCCGCGTCCGACGGACCGCCGCCGCCCTCCTCCTTCGCGCGCCAGTGGCCCGAGACCAGCGGGTTCCCGGCGCCGTACGACTGGTCGACGCGCACACCCGCGCCGAGGTCCGTGAACCACCGCGGAGAGTAGACGAACGAGTGCGCCGGGGCGCCGCCCGTGACCGGACCGCCCGCGTTCGTCACCCGCACCACACCGTTGGCGTCGGCGTTGCCCGCCACCGGCCGCGCGTCGAGCAGCCCCGCGGCGGTGTTGAAGGCCGCCCCGGCCGAACCGAGCGCCACCACGCCCCCGCCGTCGGAGAGGAAGCCGTCGAGCGCCGTGCGGGCCGCCGGGGTGAGACCGCCGTACTGGAGGCCCGAGGACACGTACAGCACATCGGCCGCCGACCAGTCGAAGCCCGCGTTCAGTGTCGCGGTCGACACCGGCAGCACCTCGAAGCCCAGTTCCGCCAGCGCGGTCCGCTCGCCGGGCGTCACGGCGGCGGCGACCCGGGTACGGTGCAGTGGTGCCGTCCCCTTCTCCTCCGTGGCGGTGAAGACCACGCCGTACCGCTCGGCGAGGACGGTCGCCCGCTGCCGCGCCGAGGCCGGCACGATCGCGGAACCGTCCGCCGCGCGCCGTACGGAAACCCCCTGCGCGAGCAGGGCGTTGAGGGCGGTCAGCTCCTTGGGGTCGGCCAGGCGCAGCAGCAGCGGACCCTCGCCCGCCGGCACCGCTCCGGTGGGCGCGGCGGCCACCACCGGACGGCTCGGCACACGCAGGGCGCCGCTCTCCTCCCGGACCTCGTCGACCGAGTCGACGCTCGCGCCCCACAGCAGACCGAGACTCCACCCCGAGATGTCGTACATCGTGGAGACGTCCGCGCTGATGTCCCGGCCCTCGTCCAGGATCACGTTGGCGAGCCCGCGCTTGGGCTGGTGCATGTCGACGACGTACGAACCCGCCGGGTAGGCGCGTCCCGCCAGCTCGAATCCCGCGCTCGCGCGACGCACCCTCACGTCGTTGGCCACCAGGTGGTCCACCAGCCGGGCGGCGGCGGTCGCGGACCGTTGCCCCTCGCCGGCCGGGATCACGTACGCGCGGGGGAAGTCCGTGGTGTACACGTCCTCGGGACCGATGCCCGGAACCCCGGGCACGGTCTCCTCCGACACCGGCCGCTGTGCCTCGCCCGCCGCGCCCCGCCGGAAGGTCTCGATCTGGTCGGCGATCAGCGACGTACGGTTCGCCAGCGCGTGGCCGAGGGTGGCCCGCATCGCCGCGCCCGCGATGTCCGCGTTGATCGCCGAGCGGCGCCGCAACTCCGCCACCGGCAGTGTGTCGTAGTCGTTGTTGTTGACCCGCAGCGGGATCTCGACGGTGTGCGCGGCGACCGCGCCCTGGAAGGCCGCGTACTGCGGGGTGAAGATCGGCGGCCAGTCGTCCCAGCCCTCCCGCTGGTCGCGGAAGGGGATGACGGGCGGCTCGACACCGTCCTCGGCGGCGGTGTAGCCGAGGTCGTTGACCGCCTTCTCCATGCCGAGGGCGTTGGCGTAGGAGTTCTTGAGGAAGAGGTCGTACTCGTAGTTCTCGCCGTGCGGCGGGGTCGTCGGCTCGATCAGCGTGCCGTTGACGTAGCCGTGCAGGTCGAGCATCACGACGGGCTGCTTGTCGACCGTGATCTGCCGGATCGCGCGCGACTCGGGCTGCGAGCCGGTGATGAAGTCCCGGTTGAGGTCGAAGCCCTGGGAGTTGGCGCGGGTGCCGGCGACGCGGCCGTCCGGGTTGGCGGTGATGTTGAGGTAGACCCGGTTCGTGGCGAGCAGGTCACGGGTCCGGGCGTCGTTCGCCGTCGCCAGCTCCTCGACGAGTTCCAGCGCGGCGTCGGTGCCCTCCCACTCGTTGCCGTGGATGTTGTTGTTGATGAAGACCGGTGTCTTGTACGACGACGCGATGCGCCCGTTCTCGGCGGCGGCCGCGGGGGAGTTCTCGATCAGGTCGCGCATCCGCCGCTGCTCGCGGGCCTGCCCCGGGCTCTCCGGGGCGGTGACGGTGACGAGGTACAGCTCGCGGCCGCCCGCCGAGCGGCCGGTCACCTCCACACTGACCCGGTCGCCCAGCTTCTGGAGGGCGTTGAGGCGGGGTGCGAGGGAGTGGTACGGGGTGAGGCCCAGTTTGATCGCCTTGTCGGCGGGGTTCTCGGGCGGGGCGGTGACCACCGTACGGCGGGGATAGCCGCGCTCCTCGTCCGGTGCGACGCCGACGGCGTCCTGGGCGACGGTTCCCGTGGCCGGGGCGGCCACCGGCCCGCCGGACATGGTGGCCGCCGAGCCGGGGGCACCGTTCTCGCGGACCGGGTGCGGGCGAGCGGCGGCCTGTCCCGGCTGCCCCGGCTGTCCCGGCAGCGCCGCCGCCGGCAGGGGCGACAGCAGCAGGGCACCCGCCGTGACAGCGGTGGTGAGCAGAGCGGGTCTGGATATACCCATGCGTCCCTTCCTCGGGGTGAGGGATGACGAAAAGGCCAAAATCGATCCGCGCTGACCGAAGTTGACTGAATCGCGATCTTGTTTGATCGGTATGCAGGGTTTACCTGTTCATCGGTGTGACGGCAAGACCCTGTCCACCGCGCCGGTAGGGTGAACCGCATGCGTGATTTCGGGGCGGGCTTCGGCTACGTGTTGAAGGGTCAGCGGTGGGTCGTGGGTCACGGCCGGTGGTTCGGCTTCGGGCTGTTGCCCGGCCTGATCACGCTGGTGCTGTACGCGGGGGCCCTCATCGGCCTCTTCTACGGCGCCGACGACCTGACGGCCTGGGCCACTCCCTTCGCGGACGGCTGGTCCTCGCCCTGGCTCGGTCTCTTCCGCGGCTTTCTGACGGCGCTGGTGTTCGCGCTGGGCCTGTTCCTGGCGGTGGTCACGTTCACCGCCGTGACCCTGCTGGTCGGACAGCCCTTCTACGAGTCGCTGTCGGAGGAGGTCGACCGTACCGAGGGCGGCGAGGCCCCCGAGTCGGGCCGGTCGTTCTGGCACGAGATGTGGATCTCCGCGCGGGACAGCCTGCGGATCCTGGTCCGGGTGTCGCTGTACGGCATCCTGCTCTTCGCGCTCGGCTTCCTGCCGGTCGTCGGGCAGACCGTCGTCCCCGTGCTGGGCTTCTGCGTGTCCGGTTTCTTCCTCGCGGAGGAGCTGACGGCGGTGGCGCTCCAGCGGCGCGACGTCGACCTCAAGGAGCGGCTGACCCTGCTGCGGGGCCGCCGGATGCTCGCGCTCGGCTTCGGCGTCCCGCTGACGCTGGCCTTCCTGGTCCCGCTGGTGGCGGTCTTCCTGATGCCGGGCGCGGTGGCGGGAGCGACGCTGATGGCCCGCGAGCTGGCCGGGCCGCCGTCGGGGGAGGACGAGGGACGGGGCGCGCCCGGCGCGGTGCCGGCGGCGGGCCGGGAACCGGGGGCGACCCTCGCCCTGGGTACGGGCCCGGGCCCGCACCCCGTGTCCCCGCCGGCCGCCGGACCCGGGCAGGCGGCGCATCCGGTGCCGCCCCGGCCCCGGGCACCGGGCACGAAGCCCTGGTGACCCGGGGCCTGGGGCTGCCGAGCGACGGCCCCGGCACCGCCCGGCACGCCTCAGTCCGACGCCTCCGCCGCCACGGTGATGATCTCCCGTAGCTGCGCGATGATGTCCAGCCGGTTCCGTACGAACTCGGGATCGGTCACGGTCCCGGTCGCCGGGTCGGTGTTCCCCGCCCCGAACTGGAGCACCGGCGTGTGCACATGGCCGCCCGGGATGTCCCGGCCCAGCCGGTCGCGCAGCAGCGTCGCCCGGTAGGCGATCTCGTTGGACAGGTAGTCCCCGCCGCCCCCGGCCCGAGCCTGGGAACCGGCCGTCGGCCCGTCAGGGCGTACGACCGGTGCCGTCCCGCCCGCGGGCACCTCCGTCACCGAGGTGTTGTCGTACACCGGGAACCGGCCGGTGTCCGCCGCCACGATCTCCCGGTACGGCAGGCTGGTCGTCGTCCACTGCGGCTGGGAGGCGGGGTCGGTGACGGGGACGATCCCCGTCACCGAGACGTTCTCGTTGTCCCCGAACCCGCCGCGCCAGGCGCCGTTGAAGCGCTCGACGTCGATCCGGCCGACCCGGCCCTGGCTGACCGTGGTGAACAGATCGGCCCGGGAGAGCGGCCCGCGCAGGGCACGTTCGACCGTGCCGTCCGCGAAGTCCCCCCAGCGGACCGGGAACACGGCCGCCTCGATCCGGGCCGGGCCGTCGGCGGTCCGGATCACCGTGCCGTCCAGGGCCAGGGCCGTCGCCCCCGACGGATTGCTGATCCGGATGTCGCGGTCCAGCGTGAACGGGTCGAAGCCGGTCACCACGATCCGCTTGACGTCCCGCCCGGCGTGCCCGGGGAAGACCATCGAGTCCTGGCCGCGCGACGTGCGCTCCAGCGTGCCGAGCAGCCGTGACCGCGCGGCGTCGGACAGGGCGAACCGCGGCTGCCACTCACGCAGTTCCCGGCTCATCGCCAGCCGCGCCCAGTACAGCGGCCGGTCGTCGTCCCGGCTGAGGTCGCCGTGCGCGGGCCCGCGGCCCTGGGCGCGGTCGACCGCGCGCTGCCACAGCCGCGCGCCGTGCCGGGCCACGACCCGTTCGGCCTGGGCGGCGGAGCGCGTGGCGGCCAACGCCCGTACGAGGGCCGGCGCCTGGCCGTCGAAGCCGCCGCGCCGCAGGATCTCCTGGGGGACGGCCCGGTCGAGGCGCTGTTCCTCGACCGTGACGGCCGTGACCGCCGAGACGGTCGTGGCCCCCGTGGCCGTCGGCGACGCCGACGTCGTTGTCGCCGGGGGCACGGATTCCGGCCGCCCGGCGGCGTAGGACGGCGGCGCGGCCAGGGCGGCGGAGGTGAGCAGGACGAGTCCGAGAAGTTCTGTACGGACGCGCGGGCGGCGGCCGGGGCGTATGCACCGGGCAGGGCTCAGGGGTCTCACGGGATTCCTTCCGTCGGGTGGCGGAAGTATCCCCTCCGGACCGGCCCGGCGACCATGGTGTCCAAGAGGCACACGTGACGGAGGATCAGCGGGAATGCCGGAGCGGCCGGTGGCTACTACCGCCGGTAGTATGACCACTCCGCTGGGCGACGAGGAGGTACCACGTGGCACCCGATTCCGCTTCCGCACCCTCACCCGCGACTCCGTCCCGCACAGATCTGGCCGCCGGGGCCGACGACTCCGCCGGGGCCGACGACTCCGCAGGGGCCGGCGAACCCGCGCAGGCCGACCGGTCCGCCGAGGCCGACCGGTCCCGTGCCGCCGCCGAGACCGCACTCGGCGCACTCGATCTCGACACCAAGGCCCGCCTCCTGGCCGGACAGGACATGTGGTCCCTGCCCGCGCTCCCCGAGATCGGACTGGCTTCCCTCGTCATGTCCGACGGTCCCGTCGGGGTCCGCGGCGTGCGCTGGACCGCCGACGACCCGTCGGTCGCGCTGCCCTCGCCCACCGCGCTCGCCGCGACCTGGGACCCGGTGCTCGCCCGCCGCGCCGGGCGGCTGCTCGCGCAGGAGGCGCGCCGCAAGGGGGTGCACGTCCTGCTCGCGCCGACCGTGAACCTGCACCGTTCCCCGCTCGGCGGGCGGCACTTCGAGGCGTACAGCGAGGACCCGTACCTCACGGGCGAGATCGGCACCGGCTACGTCCTCGGCGTCCAGGACGGCGGGGTCGGCGTCACCGTCAAGCACTTCGTCGCCAACGACGCCGAGACCGACCGCTTCACCGTCGACAACGTCGTCGCCCCGCGCCCGCTGCGCGAACTGTATCTGGCCCCCTTCGAAGCCATCGTCGAAAACGCCCGGCCCTGGGGCGTGATGGCCGCGTACAACCAGGTCAACGGCTCGACCATGACCGAGCACCGGTACCTCCTGAACGAGGTCCTGCGCGGCGAGTGGGGCTTCGACGGCTTCGTCGTCTCCGACTGGCTGGCCGCCCGCTCCACGGTCGCCGCCCTGCTCGGCGGCCTCGACGTGGCCATGCCGGGACCCGACACCGTCTACGGCCCGGCCCTCGCCGCCGCCGTGCGCGCGGGCGAGGTGCCCGAGTCAGCCGTCGACGACGCGGTCCGCCGGGTGCTGCTGCTCGCCGCCCGCACGGGCGCGCTCGCCGGCGCCCCGCCCGCCGTGGAGGCGCTCCCCGAACCCCTCGACGGCGGAGCGGTGGCCCGCGAGATCGCCCGCCGCTCCTTCGTCCTCGTACGCAACGAGCCCCGCGCCGGCCGACCCGCCCTCCCGGTCGACCCGGAGCGGACGGGCACGGTCGCGCTCATCGGCGCGGCGGCCCGTGACGCCCGGATCCTCGGCGGCGGCTCGGCCACGGTCTTCCCCGGCCGCGTCGTCTCCCCGCTCGACGGCCTCACCGCGGCACTGCCCGAGGGCGCGCTGACCTACGCCGTCGGCGCCGACCCCAACGACGAACTCGCCGACGCCCGCCAGGGGTTCGAGCTGACCGCCGTCTGCCGCGCGGCCGACGGGCGGGTCCTCGGGACCTCGCCGGTGCCCGACGGACGAGTGCAGTGGGCCGGCAGCGACCTGCCCGACGGCGTCACCCACGAGGAGCTGCACAGCGTCGAGCTGACCGGCCGTTTCACTCCCAGGGAGAGCGGCGAGCACACCTTCGGCACCCGCGGGCTGGGCGACTTCGTCCTCACCGTCGGCGGCGAGGTCCGCTTCGAGGGCACCGAGGAACTGGTCCCGGCGGCCGACCCGTTCGAAACGTTCTTCGGAGCCCCCGTGGAGCGCGCCCGCGTCCCGCTCGACGCGGGCGAGAGCGTGGAGATCTCCCTGCTGGCCACCGTCCACAAGATCGCCGACGCCCCTATCAAGGCCGTCGCCCTCTCGCTGCTGCACCTCGGCCCCCGCCGCGACCCCGACGAACTGATCGCCGAGGCCGTCGAGGCCGCCCGTGCGGCGGGTACGGCGGTCGTCGTGGTCGCCACCACCGAGCGCGTGGAGTCCGAGGGCTTCGACCGCGTGGACCTGCGGCTGCCGGGCCGCCAGGACGATCTCGTACGGGCCGTGGCCGACGTCAACCCGAACACCGTGGTGGTCGTCAACACCGGTTCCCCGGTGGAGCTGCCCTGGCGCGAGGACGTGGCGGCGGTGCTGCTCAGCTGGTTCCCGGGCCAGGAGGGCGGCGCCGCGCTCGCCGACGTCCTGCTCGGCGCGGCCGAGCCCGGCGGCCGGCTGCCCACCACCTGGCCGGCCGCGCTGGCGGACGCGCCCGTGTCCCGTACCGCCCCCACCGACGGTGAACTCGTCTACGAAGAGGGTGTGTTCATCGGATACCGGGCCTGGGAACGCGACGGCACCGCCCCCGCCTACGCCTTCGGGCACGGCCTCGGCTACACCGACTGGGAGTACGAGACGATGACGGCCACCGGCACCGAGGCGCGGGTCCGGCTGCGCAACGCCGGGGCCCGGGCGGGCCGCGAGGTCGTCCAGATCTACCTGGCCCCGGTGGAGGACACCGTGGAGCGCCCGGCCCGCCGGCTGGCGGGCTTCGCCACCGTGGCGGCCGGTCCCGGCGAGACCGTGGAGCTGCGGATCCCGCTGCACCGCCGGGCTTTCGAGATCTGGGACGAGAAGGCGGGGGCCTTCACGCTCGTGCCCGGGCGCTACGAGGTGGAGGCCGCGCACTCCCTCGCCGACCGCCGGCTCAGCCGCACGATCGAGATCACGGCGACTCCGGACCCGGCGTCGCAGCCGCAGCCGTAGCCGTGGCCGCAGCCGTAGCCGTGGCCGTGGCCGTGGCCGTGGCCGTGGCCGTGGCCGGGGGCCTGGGCCGCGGGCGCGGCGAGGCGCACGGCCGGCCCGGAGCCGCGGGCGGGCCCGGGCCGGCCACCGCCCTGCCACGGCCACGCCCCGGCCCAGGGGCACCGGCCGGGCGCGGCTACCGGACGCCGAAGCCGTACGTCGTGCTCGACGTGTACACCTCGCCCGGTCGCAGCACCGTGTCCGGGAACCCGGGCCGGTTCGGCGAGTCCGGGAACGCCTGCGTCTCCAGCGCCATGCCGGCGCCCGGCCCGTACGGCTGCCCGTCGAGGTAGTCGCCGGTGTAGAGCTGGAGGCCGGGCTCGGTCGTGGTGAGGGTCATGAACCGGCCCGACACCGGGTCGTACACCTCCGCCACCTGCCGCGCCGCCGGTCCGCCGCCCTCTCCCGCGGCCGGCCCGCGGCCGTCCAGGACGAAGTTGTGGTCGTAGCCGGGGCCGACGACCCGTGGCGTACGGAAGTCGAAGCGCGTGCCGGCGACCGGCGGCAACTCCCCGGTGGGCAGGAGGGCGTCGTCCACCTCGGTGAACCGCTCGGCCGCCACGCGCAGTTCGTGCCCGGTGGCCGGACGGCCGCCGCGGGCGCCGCCGAGGTTCCAGTACGTGTGGTTGGTGAGGCTGACCGGAGTCGCCGCGTCCGTCTCCGCCCGGTAGTCGATCCGCAGCCCGCCCGCCGCGTCAAGCGCGTACGTCACGGAGACCGCCAGCCGGCCGGGGAAGCCCTCCTCGCCGTCCGGGCTGATCCGCGACAGCCGGACGCCGTGGTCGCCGTCCCGCACCGCGTGCCACACCCGCTGGTCGAAGCCGCGCTCCCCGCCGTGCAGACAGTTCGGCCCCTCGTTCGCCGAGACCCGGTGGGTCCGGCCGTCCAGCGCGAAGGCGGCACCCGAGAGGCGGTTCGCGTACCGGCCCACCAAGGCCCCGAAGTACGGCCCGCGGGCCGCCAGATAGCCCGCGAGGTCGGGGAAGCCGAGCACCACGTCGGCGACGGCCCCGGTCCGGTCCGGGACCTCGACGGACTGCACGATGCCGCCGTACGTCAGCAACCGCACCCGGGTCCCGGCCCGTTCGAGGGTCCAGCGGTCGACCGGGGTGCCCTCGGGGTCCGTTCCGGCGGATTCGGTGCTGATGACAGTCATGATCACGACGATACGCGCACCGCGCCGACCTGGGTACGGGCCCCGGCCGGCGACCCGGGACGCCGGCCCCACGCCCTCGACACCCTCTCCGCAAGGCCCGCCCGGCCGTTCGCCGGCCGTCCGGTCAGCCGGGTGGCCGGTCCGCCGTCACATTGCGGTAGGCGATCTCCGCCAGCCGGCTCTGCCCGTTCTTGCTGGGATGGAACCAGTCCCAGTGGCTCAGCTGCTCGCCGGTGAAGCGGTAGTCGAAGACCGCGTCGCCGTCGTACCGGCAGCGCCTGTCCTTCGCGCACACCTCCCGCAGCACGCCGTTGTACGCCACGACCCGGTCGTAGACCATGTCGCGCCGCTTCCGCGCCCGCTCGCTCATGTCCTGCGCGTCGCCCAGCATCGTGGCGCAGATCCCCAGCTTCCAGATCTGCCGGCCCAGCGGATTGCCGCGCCCGGTCGACCAGAGCCGCTTGAGATCCGGCACGCTCGACACGTACACCTGCGCCTTGGGCGCCCCCGCGCGCAGCGTGCGCATGGCCGTCTCGAAGGACGCCCGGAAGTCCTCGACCGGTGTCATCCGGCGTGCCGTGTCCTGGCAGGCGTCGTTCGCGCCGACCATGACCGTCACCAGCTCCGGCCGGTTCCGTGCCGCCCGTGCCATCTGGGCGGGCAGGTCCGCCATCTTCGCGCCGGTCGCGGCGTGGTTCCAGGTGCGCGTCTTCGTGGCGGGCGCGCCGAGCAGCCGGTAGGCGAGGCTGCGCACCTCGCTGTCCGTCCCCGTCGCCCAGGACACCTGCGGGCAGTCCGCCAGCACCACGCACGCGTCGAAGCCACGGGTGATCGAGTCGCCGACGGCGGCCACCGAGGACGGGCTGGGGTCCCACACGGGCGTGGGGCTGGGGGAGGGGGTGGCACGTCTCCCGGCGGTGCCCGTCCCGTCGTCACATCCGGCGAGCACCCCGGTCACCGCGAGGACCACCGCCGTCAGGGCGGCGGCGCCGGCCCGCGACCGGCGTCCGCGGTTCCGGCCCCGCACGGTTTCCACCGGCACGGTCTCCCGCATCACGGTCCCCCGCGTCAGGGTCTCCCGCATCACGGCCTCCCCATGGGCGTCGTCCGGCCTCCGAGGCGGACGGAAGTGCGCAAGGACGTCCGGCGGCGCTCCGGCGAGTGAAAGCTTCGCGCATATCGGCCTCGGGACCGACGGTACGTCACCCCGTTGTCGCTGCCGCACGATAGCTTTTCCACGTCGAATCAGAGGCGCCCTTCTCCTTTGACTCCGGTAAATTACATCACGTCACATGCTGTCCCTTTTGCGGAGTTTTACTCCCGATGCTGTTTACTGAGGCCGCTGGGAAAAGGCGAACCTCGTCCCACACTGGAGGTCCCGGTGACGACACGTGGAGTTCTGTACGTGCACTCCGCACCGCGCGCGATGTGCCCGCACATCGAGTGGGCGGTCGCGGGCGTGCTCGGCCAGCGGGTGCAGCTCGACTGGATCCGGCAGCCGGCGGCACCCGGCACCTGGAGAGCCGAGGTCTCCTGGCAGGGCCGGGCGGGCATCGCCGCCAAGCTCGCCTCCGCGCTGCGCGGCTGGCAGATGCTCCGCTTCGAGGTGACCGCCGAGCCCTGCGCCACCGCCGAGGGCGAGCGCTACAGCGCCACCCCCGCCCTCGGCATCTTCCACGCCGTGACCGGTATGCACGGCGACATCCTGGTACCGGAGGACCGGCTGCGCGCCGCGCTGGCGCGCTCCCAGCAGGGGGAGACCGAACTGGCGGCGGAGATCGCCAAGCTGCTGGGCAAGCCGTGGGACGACGAGCTGGAGCCGTTCCGGTACGCGGGCGAGGGCGCACCCGTCCGCTGGCTGCACCAGGTGGTCTGACGGTCCGGGCACCGAGAAGGCCGCTCCCGCCTGGGCGGGCGGGGCCGGGGCGTCTACGGTGGTGCCATGGCCGACCTACCCGCAGTAGCCGTCCTGGGCACCGGCATCATGGGTGCCGCGATGGCCCGCAACCTCTGCCGCACCGGACACGACGTACGCGTGTGGAACCGCACCCGCGCCAAGGCGGAGGCGCTCGCCGCCGACGGCGCCACGGTCGCCGACACGCCCGCGGAGGCCGTCGCCGGCGCCGATACCGTCCTGACCATGCTGTACGACGGGCCCGCCGCGCTGGACGCGATCGAGGCGGCCGGGCCCGGGCTGCGCCCCGGCACCGTCTGGCTCCAGTCGACGACCGCCGGCATCGAGGCCGTGGCGCCGCTGGCCGCCCTGGCCCGGGAGCACGGCCTGCTGTTCGTGGACGCCCCCGTCCTCGGCACCAGGGCACCCGCCGAGAACGGGCAGCTGCTCGTCCTCGCCGCGGGCCCGGAAGCGGCGCGCGCACCGCTGGCCTCCGTCCTGGACGCCGTGGCGGAGCGCACGGTCTGGTTGTCCGACGACGGCTCCACCGGCGCCGCCAGCCGCCTCAAGCTCGTCTGCAACAGCTGGGTGCTCGCCCTCACCGGCGGCACCGCCGAGGCGCTGGCCCTCGCCAGGGGACTGGGCGTGGACCCCCGCCACTTCCTGGAGGCGGTCGCGGGCGGCGGGCTGGACTGCGGCTATCTGCGGGCCAAGGCGAACGCGATCCTCGAGGACGACTACACGCCCAGCTTCTCGGTCACGACGGCGGGCAAGGACGCCCGGCTGATCGTGGCGGCCGGGGAAGCCGAGGGCGTACGGCTGGATCTGGCGGCGGCGGGCGCGGAACGGTTCCGCCGAGCGGAGGAACAGGGGCACGGGGACGCGGACATGGCCGCGACGTACTTCGCCAGCTTCACCGACGGCCGGCCGGATTCCCACTGACCGGTACGCGCCGCGCGGCGGAGAAACGTAACGCCCGGCCGGGGAGCACCCGGCCGGGCGTTACGTTCAGTCCAGCGGTCAGAGGGCCGGCGGACAGCGGTCCCGCGTCCGTGCGGAGGGTCAGACCGTCCGCAGCGCCAGCACCACGTTGTGGCCACCGAAGCCGAACGAGTTGTTGATCGCCGCGATCGTGCCGCTCGGCAGCGCCCGCGCCTCTCCCCGCACCACGTCCGCGTCGACCTCGTCGTCCAGGTCGTCCACGTTGATGGTCGGCGGAGCCGTGCGGTGGTACAGCGCGAGCACGGTCGCCACCGTCTCGATGCCGCCCGCGCCACCCAGCAGATGACCCGTCATCGACTTCGTGGCGGAGATCGCGACATGGTCCAGGTCGTCGCCCAGCACCTGGCGCAGCGCCTTGATCTCGGCGATGTCGCCCTGCGGGGTCGACGTGGCGTGCGCGTTCAGGTGCGCGACCTCGGCGGGCTTGAGGTCCGAGGCGTCCAGCAGGTGCTGCAGGGCCCTGGCGATGCCCCGGCCCGACGGCTCCGGCTGCGCGATGTGGTGGGCGTCCGAGGACAGGCCCTGCCCCAGCATCTCGCAGTAGACGCGCGCGCCGCGCGCCGCCGCGTGCTCGGCCGACTCCAGGACGAGGACGCCGGCGCCCTCGCCGAGGACGAAACCGTCCCGGGCCTTGTCGTAGGGGCGCGAGGCCCGCGTGGGCTCGTCGTTGTTCTTCGACATCGCCATCATGTTGGCGAACGCGGCGATGGGCAGCGGGTGGATGGCCGCTTCCGTACCGCCGGTGATGACGACGTCGGCGCGCCCGGTGCGGATCATCTCCGCCGCGTAGCCGACGGCCTCGGCGCCGGAGGCGCAGGCGGAGACCGGGGTGTGCGCGCCCGCGCGGGCGCCCACCTCCAGGCTCACGTTGGCGGAGGGGCTGTTGGGCATCAGCATCGGCACGGTGTGCGGGGAGACACGGCGCTCGCCGCGCTCCTTGAGCACGTCGTACTGGTCGAGCAGGGTGGTCACGCCGCCGATGCCGGAGGCGATCACGGCCCCCACCCGGTCGGCGTCCACGGAGGCGTCCTCGTCCGCCTTGCCGGTGAACCCGGCGTCCGCCCAGGCCTCCCGGGCCGCGATCAGCGCGAACTGCGCCGAGCGGTCCAGCCTGCGGGCGAGCGGTCGGGGCAGGACATCGCCCGGGTCGACCGCCGCCGTGGCGGCGATACGGACCGGCAGACCGGCGAAGCGTTCGCCCTCGAGGGCGCGCGCCCCGGAGCGTCCCGCGAGGAGGCCTTCCCAGGTCGATGCGCTGTCGCCACCCAGTGGTGTGGTTGCGCCGATACCGGTGACGACCACGGTGCGATTGGTCGAGCTCACTGGAATTCTTTCTCCACGTCTAGGGGTGCTGAATGTGTACGGTGCCACCACCGAGTGGCGTCAGCCGCTCGATCCGGTCAGTCCTGGTGCTTCAGGATGTAGTCGGCGGCGTCGCCGACCGTCTTCAGGTTCTTGACGTCGTCGTCGGGGATCTTGACGTCGAAGCGCTCTTCGGCGGCGACGACGACCTCGACCATGGACAGCGAGTCGACATCCAGGTCGTCGGTGAAGGACTTGTCCAGCTGGACGTCCTCCTCGGGGATACCGGCGATCTCGTTCACGATCTCGGCGAGACCCTTGACGATCTCTTCCTGGGTGGCGGCCATTGGGGCGCTCCTTCGATGTTGAGCTGAGGGATGAATCGGAACACGTTCCCGGAGAGATCCGGCGCGGTGTGCCTAGGGGAGGGTAACGACCGTCGCGGCGTAGACGAGACCCGCCCCGAAGCCGATGACGAGGGCGGTGTCACCGCTCTTCGCCTGTCCGGTCGCCAGGAGCCGCTCCATCGCGAGCGGGATCGAGGCGGCCGAGGTGTTGCCGGTGGTCTCCACGTCCCGGGCGACCGTGACGCTCTCCGGCAGCTTCAGAGTCTTCACCATCGAGTCGATGATCCGCATATTGGCCTGGTGCGGGATGAAGACGTCCAGGTCTTGCGGGCTGATCCCGGCCGCGTCCAGTGCCTGCTGGGCGACCTTCGCCATCTCGAAGACGGCCCAGCGGAACACCGCCTGGCCTTCCTGGGTGATGGCCGGGAACCGCTCCACCGTGCCGTCGCGGTACGCGTCCCACGGCACGGTCTGGGTGATGGTGTCGGACTTGTCGCCCTCGGAGCCCCACACGGTCGGGCCGATCATCGGCTCCTCGGCCGGGCCCACCACGACCGCGCCCGCACCGTCGCCGAACAGGAAGGCCGTCGCCCGGTCCGCCAGGTCGGTCAGGTCCGAGAGCCGCTCGACGCCGATCACCAGGACGTGCTCGGCCGAACCCTCGACCACCATGCCCTTGGCCAGCGTCAGTCCGTAGCCGAACCCGGCGCAGCCCGCGGAGACGTCGAACGCGGCGGGCTTGCCCGCGCCGATCCGGTCCGCGATCTCGGTGGCGACCGCCGGGGTCTGCTTGAAGTGCGAGACGGTGGCGACGACGACCGCGTCGATCTGTTCGGGAGCGATCCCGGCGTCGGCGAGGGCCTTGCCGGCTGCCTCGGCGGACATCGCGGCGACGGTCTCCTCCGGGGAGGCCCAGTGCCGGGTCGCGATGCCGGAGCGGGAGCGGATCCACTCGTCGGAGGAGTCGATCGTCTCGAGGATCACCTCGTTCGGCACGACCCGGGTCGGGCGGTAGCCGCCCACACCCATGATGCGCGCGTACGGGGCGCCCTTGCTGGGCTTGATCTTCGACATGCTCTCCGGTCTCCTATTCAGCCGCGGCGGATTCGGCCGTGGCGGAGTGCTCGGCGATCAGCGCACGGGCCGCGTCGAGGTCGTCGGGTGTCTTCAGGGCCACGGTCCGCACCCCCGGCAGGGCGCGCTTGGCGAGGCCCGTCAGGGTGCCGCCGGGGCACAGTTCGAGCAGCGCGGTCGCGCCCCGGCTCTGGAAGGTTTCCATGCACAGGTCCCAACGCACCGGGTTGGCGACCTGACCGACCAGACGTGTCACCACATCGGCGCCCGTACGGACGGCTTCGCCGTCCCGGTTCGAGACGTACGGGACGACCGGGTCGGCCGGGGCGAGCGGCGCGGCGGCGGCCTCCAGCTTGGCCACGGCGGGGCTCATGTGGTGGGTGTGGAACGCGCCGGCGACCTTGAGCGGCACCACCCGGCGCACGCCCTCGGGCTTGTCGTCCGCCAGCGCGGCCAGCTGCTCCAAGGTGCCGGCGGCCACGACCTGGCCCGCGCCGTTCACATTCGCCGGCGTCAGCCCGAGCCTCTCCAGGTGCGGGAGCGTGACCTCCGGGTCCCCGCCGAGCAGGGCCGACATCCCGGTCTCCGTGACGGCGGCGGCCTCGGCCATCGCCTGCCCACGGGCCCGGACGAGTTCCAGGGCGGCCTCGTCGGTCAGCACACCGGCCAGCGCCGTGGCGGCCAGTTCGCCGACGCTGTGCCCGGCGGTGACGCCGACCCGGCGCACCACGTCCGCGGTGTCCGGGAAGAGCTGACGGGCCGACAGCAGGGCCGCCGCCACGAGCAGCGGCTGGGCGACCGCGGTGTCGCGGATCTCGTCCGCGTCGGCCCGCGTACCGTAGTGGACCAGGTCCAGGCCGATGGCGGCCGACCAGTCCCGGAGCCGGTCTTCGGCGCCGGGCAGGTCGAGCCAGGGAGTCAGGAAGCCGGGCGTCTGAGCGCCTTGGCCGGGAGCGACGAGTACGAGCACTCTCACACTCTCTCTTGTGTACGGCCATCGGCACCCGTGGGGACAGGGACGAAGAACCGCTGGGGTAATTGTTGGAGTACGACAAAAGTTTAGGTCTGGGGATCTCCGTCGGCCAGACGCCCCAGGATCAGCGCGATGCGCAGGGTGAAGGCGGAGCGGACGTCGGAGGGTGACCAGCCGGTGACGTCAGTCACACGTCGGAGCCGGTAGCGCACGGTGTTGGGGTGGACGAACAGCATCCGGGCCGCGCCCTCCAGACTGCTCGCCTGCTCCAGGTAGACGCTCAGTGTCTCCAGCAGAGCCGACCCCGCCTCCTCCAGCGGTCTGTAGATCTCCTCCACCAACTGATCACGCGCCGCGGGGTCGGCGGCGATCGCGCGCTCGGGCAGCAGATCGTCCGCGAGCACCGGGCGCGGCGCGTCCTGCCAGGCGGCACACGCCTTCAGCCCGGCGGCGGCGGCCTGCGCCGACTTCGTCGCGGCCGGCAGGTCGGACACCACGGGCCCCGCCACCACCGGACCGGCCGCGTACGGTCCGATCAGGGTCTTCGCGACCCGGAGCGGGTCGTCGCTGCCGCCCGCGATCACCACCAGCCGGTCGCCGAGCACGCCGGTGAGGACCTGGAGCTTGGCGTGCCGGGCGGCCCGGCGGATCGCCTCCACCGTCAGCTCGCTGTCCCCCTCCGGGGCGGTGCCCAGCACGACGCAGACGTGCTCGGGCGAGTTCCAGCCGAGCGCCGCGGCCCGGGAGATCGCGCCCTCGTCGGCCTCCCCGGAGAGCACCGCGTTCACGACCAGCGACTCCAGCCGCGCGTCCCAGGCGCCCCGGGCCTCGGCGGCCTGCGCGTACACCTGGGCCGTCGCGAAGGCGATCTCCCGCGCGTAGACGAGCAGCGCCTCGCGCAGCGCGTTCTCGTCGCCGGGGGCCGCGACCTCCTCGATCGCGGCCTCCATCACCTCGATCGTGGTCCGGACCATCTCGACGGTCTGCCGCAGTGTGATCGCCCGCGTCAGCTCGCGCGGCGCCGTGCCGAAGACGTCGGTGGAGATGGCCTGCGGGGCCTCGGGGTGGCGGAACCACTCGGTGAACGCCGCGATACCGGCCTGCGCGACCAGCCCGATCCAGGAACGGTTCTCCGGTGGCATCGCGCGGTACCACGGCAGCGTCTCGTCCATCCGGGCGATGGCGTTCGCGGCGAGCCGCCCGGAGGACCGCTCCAGCCGCCGAAGCGTGGCGGGGTGCGGATGGGATGCGTTCGAGGGTTCAGGCACGGGTCCAAGGGTGCCTCATGGCGGTGGGTGCCCGACGCCGCGGGGCACGTGGGAGGCCGGCGGGCCCCGGCCTTCCAGGCGGGCGGGTCCGCCGCGGGGGACGCCCGGCACACCGCGCGGGATAGCGTGGGGCTGTGAGACACGTACAGGAAGCGGCGCGGCGCTACGCCGGGGGCGACCGGGCCGCCGGCATCGAGTCCCTGCACGCCTTCTCCTTCGGCCGCTTCTACGACCCGGACAACGTGCGCTTCGGCGCGATGATCGCCTGCAACGAGGAGCGGCTCGCCCCGGGCGCGGGCTTCGACGAGCACCCCCACAGCCATACGGAGATCGTCACCTGGGTCGTCGAGGGCGAGCTGACCCACCGTGACTCCGCCGGGCACGCCACGGTCGTACGGCCGGGGGACGTGCAGCGGCTCAGCGCGGCCGACGGGGTGCGCCACGTCGAGCGCAACGACGGGGACCGGCCGCTGGTCTTCGTGCAGACGTGGCTCGCGCCCCTGGAGACGGGCGGCGAGCCCGCGTACGAGATCGTGCGGGGCATCGCCGACACCACGCCCTACGCGGTGCCCGGCGCCGGGGCGGTGCTGCACGTGCGCCGGCCGGCCGACGGCGCGCGCTCGGTCCTGCCGGCCGCGCCCTTCCTGTACGTCCACGTCGTACGCGGCGCGGTACGGCTCGACGGCCCGGCCGGCCGCCGGCTGGGGCCGGGCGACGCGGCGCGGATCACCGACGCGGAGGGGCCGGAGCTGACGGCGGAGGGGGCGGCGGAGGTGCTGGTGTGGGAGATGACGGGCTGAGGACCCCTGAGGGGCCCGGCCTCAGCCGGCGCGCAATTCGGCGAGCACCGCGTCCGTGAAGGGCGGCCACGCCTCGACCGCCCACGAGCCGAAGTCCCGGTCGGTGAGCGCCACGCAGGCCGCGCCCGCGTCCGGGTCGACCCACAGGAACGTGCCGGACTGGCCGAAGTGCCCGAACGTACGCGGCGAGGACGTGGCACCCGTCCAGTGCGGGGACTTGGCGTCGCGGATCTCGAGACCGAGGCCCCAGTCGTTGTTCTTCTGGTGGCCGTAGCCGGGCAGCACCCCGGCCAGCCCCGGGTGCACCACCGTCGTCGCCTCCAGCACCGTCCGCGGGTCGAGCAGCCGGGGCGCCTGGAGTTCGGCGGCGAACCGCACCAGGTCGTCGACGGTCGACACGCCGTCCTTGGCGGGCGAGCCCTCCAGGGAGGTGCTGGTCATCCCGAGCGGTTCGAGGACGGCCTCGCGCAGGTAGTCGGCGAAGGGGATGTCGGTGGCCTTGGCGACGTGGTCGCCCAGCAGCTCGAATCCGGCGTTGGAGTACAGCCGGCGCGTGCCGGGCGCGCTCGAGGCACGGGGCTCGTCGAAGGCCACGCCGCTGGTGTGCGCGAGCAGGTGCCGTACGGTGGCGCCCTCGGGCCCGGCCGGCTCGTCCAGCTCGACCGCCCCCTCCTCGTACGCCACGAGCACCGCGTAGGCGGCGAGCGGCTTGGTCACGGAGGCGAGCGGGAAGCGGTGCGACGTGGGACCGTGCCGGCCCGCGACGCGGCCGTCCGCGCGTACGACGGCGGCCGCGGCGGTGGGCACGGGCCAGTTCTCGATGAGGGCCAGGCTCTGCATGCGTCAGAGCCTACTGGGCCGCCCACGGGGCACGGACCGGGAGCGGACGGGCCCGGT
The DNA here is from genome assembly GCF_052983195.1 of Streptomyces hebeiensis. NCBI lineage: Bacteria > Bacillati > Actinomycetota > Actinomycetes > Kitasatosporales > Streptomycetaceae > Streptomyces > Streptomyces hebeiensis. The sequence continues at coordinate 2,273,246 of NZ_CM129812.1, read as the reverse complement.
GGCGTGCTCGTACGGGCCTCGTACCGGCCTCGTTCCGGCTCGGGTCGGCGCGCATTCGCCCCTTCCGGCGGTTTCCGGTGGCGGATCCTTGCTTCGAGCGCACTCCAAGGATCTAGCGTGGAAGCCATGACGCTGATCGAGAGCAGCCCCGTACGGACGGATCGCGTGACCAGCTGCGCCGAGGCGCCCCGCTCCCATCCCCGCCCCGACGGCGCGGACCGCTACACGATCAGCGAGGTCTCCGCCTTCACCGGGCTCACCGCGCACACCCTGCGCTGGTACGAGCGCATCGGCCTGATGCCGCACGTCGACCGGTCGCACACCGGCCAGCGCCGCTTCTCCAACCGGGACCTCGACTGGCTCGGCTTCGTCGGGAAGCTGCGGCTGACCGGGATGTCCGTCGCCGACATGGTCCGCTACGCCGAACTGATCCGGGTGGGCCAGGAGACGTTCGAGGAACGGCAGGAGCTGCTGGAGCGGACCAGGCGTGATGTGCTGAACAGGATCGCGGAGCTCCAGGACACGGTCGCCGTACTCGACCACAAGATCAGCTTTTACGCGGACGCCCGCACGGCGTCGGAGAGGGTCTGACACCTCATGAGCGACAGCAAGTCCGACAGGACGGAAAAGATCCAGAAGGTGGCCCTGGGGGCAGGTGGCCCGGAGGTGGGCATCCAGGGCCTCGGCTGCATGGGCATGAGCTTCGCGTACGGTCCGACGGACGACGTCGACGAGGCGCGGGCCACTCTGGAGCGCGCCCTCGAACTCGGCGTCACGCTGTACGACACGGCGGACGTCTACGGGTCCGGGGCCAACGAGGAGTTCATCTCGCCGTTCGTCCGGGCCCACCGCGACGAGATCGTGCTGGCGACGAAGTTCTCGCTGGGCCTCGACCCCGCCGACCCGGCCCGGCGGATCATCCGCAACGACCGGCCGTACCTGCGCCAGTGCGTGGAGGCCAGCCTCCGGCGGCTCGGCGTGGACGAGATCGACCTCTACTACATGCACCGGCGCGACGTGGGCGTCCCCATCGAGGAGACGGTCGGGGCGATGGCCGAGCTGGTGACCGAGGGCAAGGTCAAGTACCTGGGGCTGAGCGAGGTCACCGCGGGCGAACTGCGGGCCGCGCAGGGCGTGCACCCGATCACGGCGGTGCAGTCGGAGTGGTCGCTGTTCAGCCGGGACATCGAGCGGCACGTCGTGCCGGCCGCCGTGGAGCTGGGGGTCGGGCTCGTGCCGTACTCCCCCCTCGGCCGGGGCTTCCTGACCGGTTCGTTCGTGCACGCCGACCGGGAGCTGAGCGCCGACGACTTCCGCCGCGCGCAGCCGCGCTTCACCGGGAGCAACGCGAGCGCGAACGCCGCCCTGCTGGAGCCGGTGCGCAAGATCGCCGAGGGGCGCGGCGCCACGCTCGGCCAGGTCGCGCTGGCCTGGGTGCAGCAGCGGGCGGCGGTGCACGGGGTGGCCGTCGTGCCCATCCCGGGCACCCGCAGGCGGAGCAGGGTCGAGGAGAACACGGGGGCGACGCATCTGATCCTCACCGCGAGCGAGCTGGAACTGCTGGAGCCGATCGCGGGGCAGGTGGCCGGTGGCCGGTACGCCGACATGAGCGTCACCCCGGAGAGCCGGGAGTAGACCTCCGCCTCTGGGGCCTGCGGCCCCGGATTCACCGGGTCCGGGACCCCGGAGTTCCCGCGGGTCCCGGACCCGGGGGTGCCGGGACCAGGGGCCTGGCCAGGGGCCCGAATCCCGGACCGGACCCCCGGACCGGGGGCCGGCCAGGGACCAGAGGCCCGAACCCAGGGCCCGGGCTCCGGCGGGGCACCACCCGGCAGGGACCGCGCCTCACACCAGCCCCAGCGCGAAGAGGCCGAAGCCCGCCGCCAGCAGCCCCGCCGCCGCTCGCCAGGCCGTGGCGGCCGGGCTCCCCGTGCGCCAGGGCCCGTCGAAGCCGCGCGCGTACCGGCCGATCACGACCAGCAGGGTCGCGAACAGCGGGAGCCAGGTCAGCCGGGCCACGATCCAGCCGAGCGAGTCGGGCGAGGTCGTCAGCCCCGCCACCGGGCCCAGGAACGATCCGGGCACGGCGACCGCGAGCATCGCGCTCTGGTGCCAGCACAGGATCGTCATCGCGGACAGGTTGACCACCACGACCGGTGCCCAGACGGCGGGCCTGGCCAGCAGCCGCCCGATCCGGTCCCGGAGCAGGACCGCCGCGCCGCACTGCGCGGCGGCGAGGGCGAGGACCAGCAGGGACGGCGGGTGCGAGTTCGTGCGGACCGCGCCGGGCACGCCGACCATCGACGCCGGGTAGTGGAAGACCAGCAGCAGTGCCGCGAACAGCACCACGCCGCCCGCCAGCAGCGCGCGGGCCGTGCGCCGGCCGAGCGCTCCCTCGGCCCAGCAGACGCCGAGCTGGTAGGCGAAGAGCCAGCCCGGCAGGAGGTTCGCCGCGCTCAGCCAGGACGGCATCGCGTCGGCCCAGGGGCCGTAGCGCAGCAGGTCGACGACGGCCACCGCGCCCAGCAGGGGAGCGGCGGCCCAGGCCCCCGCCACGCGCGCGGCGCGCACACAGTACGGCGTCAGCGCCGTGACGACGATGTAGATCCCCACGAACCACAGCGGCTGGATCACGAGAGTCGACGCCGTGCGCAGGGTGGTGGCGGGCACGCCCACCGCGTACAGGGCCGAGAGCAGCACCGCCCATACGGCCGTCACCCCGAGCACCGGCCGTCCCAGCCGCACCACGCGTTGCCGAAGCCAGGCGGCGGTCGTGGCCGGCCTCCGGCGGTAGGAGAGCACGGACGCGTAGCCGCCGACCAGGAAGAAGACGCCGAGCATCTGGAGCACCCAGCTCAGGGGCGCGAAGCCGCCCATGGCGGTCAGCGGACTCGCGTTGCGCAGCGTGCCGGGCCCGTCCAGGGTGAAGCCGCCGAGCAGCCAGTGCCCGGTGGGCACGGCGAGCAGCGCGAGCGCGCGCAGGCCGTCGAGGGCGCGGTCACGGCCGGCGGGCGTGCGGGCCTCTATGGTCGCGACGACCGTGGCGAGCGTCATCGGACCGCCTCCGCACGGGCCGTACCGGCTTCTCCCCGGGCGATGGCGGCGAACGCGCGGAGCGAGTCGGTTCCCGGCGCGAAGTAGCCGGTGTGTCCGCGGGCGTCGTCGGCGGGCACCCGGAGGGCGCCGAAGGACGCGGCGGCCGGATCCTGGCCGTGCCCGAGGCCCGCGAACTCGACGTGCGGGACCTTGGCGATCCAGTCGTCCCGGTCCTTGGCCGCCCACACCCGCGCGTCGGTACGGAGATCGGCCACCCGGGAGGCGCGCATCCCCGGGGAGCCGAACACGACGATGTCCGAGGCGTTCACCTCATGGGCGGCGAGCCCGCACACGACGGAGCCGTAACTGTGGCAGAACAGCACGGGTTTCTCCGCCCCGACCGCGGCGAGCCCCTCGGTGAGCCTCACCAGGCGCCCGGCACCGGCCTCGGCGAGCTTCCCGGTGGCCGCGGCCGGCCCGATCCCGCGCGGGGTGGTGTAACCGGCCCACGCGATCACGGCCGTACGCTCCCCGGTCGCCGCGCGCAGCGACCTGGCCATGCCGGCGGGGGTGCCGTACCGGTCGCGCGCGCGGTCGAAGCCCGCCGCGTCGATGTCGGAGCCGGGGACGACGACGGACACCCGGCGGGCGGCGGTCAGTTCCCCGAACACCTCGGCGACCTGCCCCCGGCCGCGCGGATCGAAGGCGAGGATGTGCCGGCCGGGCGCCGCGAGCCCGGCGAACCGGGGGTCGTGCGTGGCCCGTACGGCACGGGCGTTGGCCGCGTAGCGCAGCGCCACGGGGGCGCCGTCGAGATTGCCGACGACGAGCGGGTGCCGGCGGACCAGCCGCTCCCGCTGTTCGCTCGTCAGCGAGGCGAAGAAGCGGGCGACCGCGCCCGGCTCCGTGGTCCCGGGGTCCGGCAGCGCCCGGCCCAGCGAACCGTCCGCGCGCCATGCCGCGCTCCCGGGCGGTGGTCCGGTGACGGGTTCCTGCGCGTCCCCCGAGACCCATCCCGCCGTTCCCCCGACCAGGGCCGTCACCAGCGCGGTGGCGGCCAGGGCCCTCCTGTGGCGGTGCATGTCCGTCTCCTTGTGTGGCTCGTCCTGAGAAGTGGCGAGCCGGAAGGTACGGAGACGGGGTGCGACAGGACGTCACACCGGGGAGCCAACTGGAAGGTGATACCGAGGTAGGGGCGGTGGCAGGAGGGCCCGGTCGGAGCTTCCGGCAGGACGGGCCGGTCCGGTCCGGGGCAGGCCGGGCCCGTGTCTCAGGCGGGCGCGTCGCCGGGGGTGACCAGCCCCGACTCGTACGCGAAGATCACGGCCTGCGCCCGGTCCCGCAGGTCGAGCTTGGCCAGCACCCGGCCGATGTGCGTCTTCACGGTCTGCTCGGCGACCACGAGCCGCCCCGCGATCTCCTGGTTGGACAGGCCCCGCGCGATCAGTTCGAGCACCTCGGTCTCGCGCGGGGTGAGGCCGCGCAGGCGCTGGGCGGGGGCCCGGCGCGCGGCGGGCCGCTGCTGGGCGAAGTCCGCGATCAGCCGACGCGTCACGGACGGTGCGAGCAGTGCCTCGCCGGCCGCGACGACCCGGACCGCGGCGATCAGATCGGCCGGGGGCGCGTCCTTCAGCAGGAAGCCGGAGGCGCCGGCGCGCAGCGCCTCGTACACGTAGTCGTCCACGTCGAAGGTGGTGAGCATCAGCACCTTGGGGCGGTGGATCACCCCGGGCGGCGGGTCCAACAGTGCGCGGGCGGCGGCCAGTCCGTCCATCTCCGGCATCCGGACGTCCATCAGGACCACGTCGGGGTGGACGGTACGGCTCACCTCCACGCCCCGGCGGCCGTCCGGCGCCTCGCCCACCACGTCGATGTCGGCCTGGGCGGACAGCAGCGCGGCGAAGCCCGCGCGGACCATGGCCTGGTCGTCGACTATGACCACGCGGATCGTCAAGGAGTGTCCTCCGGTTCGGGGGTGGCGGATCGAACGGGTACGGAGCCGGCACCGGTCGCCTTGACGCCGGGTCCGGGTCCGGGTCCGGAGTCGAGGTCGCGGTCGGTTTCGGGACGGAAGGCGGCTTCGGGACGGAGACCGGCTTCGGGGGCGGGATCGGCCACAGCGGAGCCACCGGTGGCCAACGGGAGCCGGGCGGCCACCCGGAAGCCGCCGTCCGGCAGCGGGCCGGTGTCCAGTGTGCCGCCGGTCAGCCGGACCCTTTCCCGCATCCCCACCAGGCCGTGACCGGTCCCCGTGGTCTCCAGCGGTGAGGTGCGCGCGGCGGCCGGCCCGTTGACGACCAGGACGGTCAGCCAGGAGCCGTCGCCGGCCACGGAGACCCGGGTGCGCGCGCCGGAGGCGTGCCGTACGACATTGGCCAGGGCCTCCTGCACGATGCGGTACGCGGACAGGTCCACGGCCGGCGGTACGGAGCCCAGTTCGGCGGGCAGCGACAACTCGGCCGGCACCCCCGCCCGGACCGTCGCCTCCACCAGTTGCTGGAGACGGTCGAGCCCCGGCTGCGGTGTCCGCTCGCCCTCCGAACCGTCGCTGCGCAACACCGCGAGCAGCCGCCGCATCTCCGCGAGGGACTCCCGGGCACTCGCGGCGATCGTGGCGAACTCCTCGCGCGCCGGACCGGGCAGGCCGTCGATCCGGTACGGGGCGGAATCGGCCTGCACGGTGATCACGGACATGTGGTGCGCCACCACATCGTGCAACTCGCGGGCGATACGCGCGCGTTCCTCCAGGAGCGTGCGCCGGGAGCGTTCCGCCTCGCTGATCGTCTCCTGCTCCGCCAGCTTGCGCTGGGCGTCGCCGCGCTCCCGCAGCGCGGCGGCTACGACGAGGAACACCCCGCTGAGCACGAAGAGCAGCAGATGGCTGCCGTCGCTGCGGTCCTGTGAGAGCAGTTCGAAGAAGAGCCCGGCCAGTCCGGTCGCCAGCCAGACGGCGAGCAGCGTACGGCGCGACTCCCGCAGGCCGAGACAGAGCATCAGCAGCAGGTAGCCGACGACCACCATGGGGGTCCACGGCCAGGGGCGGCCCGCGAGGCCGTCCGCGCCCCAGAGCAGGATCCCACCGATCACATCGGCGCCGAAGACGATCCACCAGGCGGACAGCGGACGGGTCACGGCGAGCAGCAAGGGCGCGGCCTGCGCGGTCGCGAGGGCCCCCGACCAGCCGCCGCCGAGCCGGTAGTCCTGGGTGAGGACGGTGGTGGTGACCGGCAGCAGCGTCACGGCGAAGCCGAACGCCACGACGTACGGCGCGACCCGCTGCCATCGCCGGGGCGCGTGCGCGAACAGCGGCTCGGTGGACTCGGCAGGCGTGCGCAGCGCCGTGACCAGCGCGCGGATCGTACCGAGCGCGGCGGTACGGAGATGCGTGGGCGGGGAAGGCATGGCGCGCACCAGCGTAGGGCGCGGACGGTGGGCGGACGTCATACCGGGGACCGGCACCGTGGTCATACCGGGGTATGAGCGTACCGGCGTCATCTCGAGGTATGAGCACACCGGCGTCATCGGGGCGGGACCCGACCTGGTCACAGCTCTGCCAGCAGTTCCGCCTTCTTCGCCGAGAACTCCTCGTCCGTCACCAGCCCCGCCCGGTGCAGCTCCCCCAGGTGCCGTATCCGCTCCGCCACATCCGCCGGATCGCTCCGTACCGCCGCCGTCGCCACGGCACCCGCCGCGACGAGCGCGCGGTTCGCCGGCGGCCGGCGTGCCGACGCGCCCTGGACCGCCTCCAGGACAGCCGCCGCGAACGGAAGTGACTCGTGCACCGGACCGTATCCGAGGCCGAAGACGACGGCCGCCGGGTCGTGGTCCGCGGGTGCGGGCTCCGGTGCGGCCGTGCCCGTGACGTCGTCGCGGCGCAGCATCCGCAGGTAGCCGTTGAAGAGCTCGGGGGAGCGCCACTCGACCCCTTCCAGCTCACCGACCGGGAGGACCTGGTCGCCGGCCTTCCACTTCGCCGTGGACGCGCCCGTCCAGAACCAGCGGAAGGACACCCTCTTCCCGTCGAACGACGCCTTGGCGTCGTACGCCTTGAACTGGAGGGGAGCCTCGGGCGCGGCGACCAGGTAACGCTCGGCCGGTTCCCGCCCGTCGCGGATGCCGGCGCGCAGTTCGTCCGCGTAGTACTCCGCGAGCGTCTCGCGGTCGGCGGGCAGGACCAGGCGGTAGGGATCCACGCTCTCCTTGAGCTGGCCGGCCGCGGCCTCGACCAGCGGGTCCGCGCCGGGTCTCGGCACGGCACGCAGCACCACCGTCCCGCGCTTTCCGGGGCCGAGCGTCACCGACGACAGCGCCTCGTAGGGGACGCGCCGTTCGCCGAGCGCCTGGAAGAGCTTCGGTGTCCGTATCCCCGTCCGTGCCCCCCGTTCGAAACGGATGAGCACGGAGTCGCTGTCGAACTCCCAGGTGGCATGATTCCCCGCCAGCACATCACCCATGTGCCTCATCGTAGGCTGCGGGCGGCCGCACGTCCCCTGCCGAAGCGTACGAATTCTACGCGCGTCCGGCGCATGAGACAGGGCCCGGCGCCGACGGGCGACAGGGCCTGGGGCCGACGGGCGGCCGGACCGGAGCCGGTGACCGGCAGGTCCGAAGGCGGCGGTCGGCCGGCCCGGGCGGCGGTCGGCAGGTCCGCAAGACGGCGGTCGGCCGGCCCGGGCGGCGGTCGGCAGGTCCGCAAGACGGCGGTCAGCCCGCCAGGCTCACCCCGGCCACCGCGAGCCCGCTCCGGCACGCGGTCGCGCCGTCCGCGCAGGTCACCGCGCGATACGCGCCGACCCCGATGTCCGCGAAGTTGTCGAGGCTCTCCGTGCCCGGCTGGAAGTACCCCGCGTGCCCCGCCGCCCCGGAGGCCGAGAGCACCCGGGCGCCGAAGGCCCGGGTGACCGGGTCCGCGCCGTGGCCGAGCCCGCCGACCGCCAGGTACGGCACGTCCTGGATCCAGTCGTTCTGGTCGCGCATGGCCCAGACGTGGGCTGCGGTGCGCAGCTGCCGCGCGGTCTCGACCCGCATGCCCGGGCTGCCCGCGACCGCCACGTCCGTGACCCGGGAGGGCAGGGCGCGCGCCGCGACCCCGCACACCACGGAACCGTAGCTGTGGCAGAACAGCGAGACGCGTGACGTGCCGGGCAGCGCGGCGGTGAGGGCGGCCAGGCGTACGGCACCGTCCTCGGCGAGCTTCCCGATCGCCGCGTCCACCCCGAGGCCGGCCGGGGCCGTGTAGTCGGCCCAGGCGATGACGGCGGTGCGGGCGGCGGGCCCGGCCACGCGCTCGGCCGAGTACAGCGACTCGGCCATGCCCACCGGCGCGGTGTAGTAGCGCTCGGTCTTCTCGAACGTCAGTACGTTCGTGTCAACGCCCGGCACCACGACCGAGACGTGCCGCGCCCGGTCGAGGTCGCCGAAGACCTCGGCGACCCGGCCCTTGCCCGACGGGTTGAACGCGAGGATCTGGCGCCCCGTGCTCAGCAGGGACTCGAAGCGGTTCATCCGGCGCCCCGCCTGGTGTCTGCCGTCCGGCGACAGCCTGCTGTCGCGCATCCGGTGCTCCTCCACCTGGCGCGCCTGCATGAGAGCCAACCGGTTGGCCCGGTACCGCAGCGTGACGGGAGCGCCGTTGAGATTTCCCACGACGAGCGGGTAGCGGGTCGCGAGCCGCTCCCGCTGAACGGGTGACAAGGACGCGAAGAAGGCGGCGAGCCGCTTCGGCGCGGAGTGCGGGTCCGGGAGGTGGCGCGCTCCTATGCGGTCCTTCTCCCACGCCGCCAACGCGGCCTTCAGCGGTTCTCCGGGACCGCGTGTGCGCTGTACAGCGGTCCACCCGGTGGATGCCAGCATGACGAACACGACGGCGAGGGCCAGGAGTGCGCGCCATGCGTTGAGGGTGGGGGAGGAATCGAAGGAAGTCACTGGGGATAACCCTAGGCCGCGGGCGGGGGGCCTCGCGACGAGGAACGGGAGTGGTGAGACAGATCACGGGCCCCGGAGGATTGGACCGACGGTAACCTCACGCAGTGTGAATTTTCCGCACACTGCGCGGTGCGTCACGGGGTACGGCGCGGAAGGCGGCGTGTGAGCGGGGCCAGGTGTGCCCGTACTCCGGACCGCGTGCGCGGGACCACGTTCACGCGTACGGCCGTGTGTCGCGGTTCACACGTACGGACCTGCTGTCGCGTGCCGGTACCCGGTCTGCGCGGCCGTGGCCGTGGCCGTGGCGGATCTGTGGCCGTGGTCATGGCCGTGAGCGTGGCCGTGGTCGTGGTCGTGAGTCTGGTCGTGGTGGCTCCGGGCGCGCCGCTGACGAAGCGGGCCGTCGACGCGGGTGTGACGAGCGGGGAGAGTGCGCGTCTGGCGTCAGCCTCCGGTTGATCCGGCGTCAATTCGATGGCCGAGACGGCCCTGCCGGAAGGTTCCGCCAGGGCTGTCGCCTATCCGGGTGGCCCGGGAGGCGAGCCCTTCCACGGGTCTTACTTCGCAGGTCAGGCTGGAGGTCGACCGGCGCGTCGCCCGATGTGCCGGCGGACTCGACACGGGGGCAGATCCATATGCGAATGACCATGACCACGTCCACGTCCACGGCCAAGGCCGCGTCCTCGTCTGTGGCCGCGACCGCGACCACGACCGCGACCACGACCGCGACCGCGAGCACGTCCGCGTTTCGGCTCACCGGTGTGCGGAGGGCCACGGCCGTCGGGGCGCTGGCCGTCGCAGCGCTCCTGCCGCAGACGGCGGGCACGGCGGCGGAGGCGGCCGCGCCCGCGTCGTCCGCGTCGTCCGCGCCGGCTGTTCGCGCGGCGGCCGCGCCCGTCCGCCTGGGCCAGTGCGGGGCGGGGGAACTGTGCCTCTGGGAGAAGGACGATTTCAAGGGCGCGCGGAAGACGTACGAACTGGCCGGCATCGACATCGAGAGCTGTGTGCCGCTGCCGAAGGGCACGAGCGTCCAGTCGCTGGCCAATCGCACCGGGCGGCCGGTGACGACCTACCAGTCGGAGGAGTGCGGGGAGACGGCGGAGTTCGAGACGTACCCCGGCGGGGGGACGTGGCTGCCGCGGTCGCCTTACCGCGTACGGGCGTTCAAGGTCTGGGAGAGGTGAGGTCCGGGACCGCAGGGCCCGGGGCCCGGATCACGGCGGGGCCCGGGCCCCGGACCACCGGCGGAGCCGGGTCTCTGAGCGCCGCCGGGTCCGGGAACGTCCGGAGGGCGGCGGGACCTCTGACGTCCCGCCGCCCTCCGGAGCCGCGCGCGCGTTCACGCGGCGGGTCAGGCGTCGCCTCCGGCCGCGCCCGGGTCCGCCGCCGACGCGTCCAGCAACTGATAGCGGTCCACCGCCTGCTTCAGCGCCGACCGGTCGATCTTCCCTTCCTTGGCCAGCTCCGTGAGCACGCCCAGGACGATCGACTGCGCGTCGATGTGGAAGAAGCGCCGGGCCGCGCCACGGGTGTCCGCGAAGCCGAAGCCGTCCGCGCCCAGCGACTGGTACGGGCCCGGGACCCAGCGGGCGATCTGGTCCGGCACCGACCGCATCCAGTCGGATACGGCCACGAACGGTCCGCGCGCGCCCGACAGCTTGCGGGTGACGTACGGGACGCGCTGCTCCTCCTCCGGATGCAGCAGGTTGTACCGCTCCACCTCGACGGCGTCGCGCCGCAGCTCGTTCCACGAGGTCGCCGACCACACGTCGGCCTTGACGTCCCACTCCTCGGCGAGGATCCGCTGCGCCTCGACCGCCCAGGGCACGGCCACCCCGGACGCCATGACCTGGGCCGGGATCGAGCCGCTGGTGCCCTCGCGGAAGAGGTGGATGCCCTTGAGGATGCCCTCGACGTCCACGCCGGCCGGTTCGGCGGGGTGCTGGATCGGCTCGTTGTAGACCGTGAGGTAGTAGAAGACGTCCGGGTCCTCGCCCGGGGCGGCATGGCCGTACATCCGGCGCAGGCCGTCCTTGACGATGTGCGCGATCTCGAAGCCGTAGGCGGGGTCGTACGCGACGCACGCCGGGTTGGTCGAGGCCAGCAGCTGCGAATGGCCGTCCGCGTGCTGAAGGCCCTCACCGGTCAGTGTCGTACGGCCTGCGGTCGCGCCCAGAACGAATCCGCGAGCCATCTGGTCGGACATCTGCCAGAACTGATCACCGGTCCGCTGGAAACCGAACATCGAGTAGAAGACGTACACGGGGATCAGCGGTTCGCCGTGTGTCGCGTACGCCGATCCCGCCGCGATCAGCGAGGCCGTACAGCCCGCCTCGGAGATGCCGTCGTGCAGCATCTGGCCCGTCGGCGACTCCTTGTACGACAGGAGCAGCTCGCGGTCCACCGCCTCGTACTGCTGGCCCAGCGGGTTGTAGATCTTGGCACTCGGGAAGAACGAGTCCATTCCGAAGGTCCGGTACTCGTCGGGCGCGATCAGCACGAAGCGCTTGCCGATCTCCTTGTCCCGCATCAGGTCCTTCAGCAGTCGGACGAACGCCATGGTGGTGGCGATCGACTGCTGGCCCGAGCCCTTCTTCACCGCCGCGTAGGTCTTGTCCCCGGGCAGGTTCAACGGCTTCGCCCGCACGACGCGGGTCGGCACATAGCCGCCCAGCGACCTGCGGCGGTCGTGCATGTACTGGATCTCCTCCGAGTCCCGGCCCGGGTGGTAGTACGGCGGCGGGCCGTCCTCCAGCTGCCGGTCGGTGATCGGGAGGTGCAGCCGGTCGCGGAACCCCTTGAGGTCGTCGACGGTCAGCTTCTTCATCTGGTGGGTCGCGTTGCGGCCCTCGAAGTTCGGCCCGAGCGTCCAGCCCTTGACGGTCTGCGCCAGTATCACGGTCGGCTGGCCCTTGTGCGCCTTGGCCGCCGCGTACGCCGCGTACACCTTCTGGTGGTCGTGACCGCCGCGCCCCAGGTGCAGGATCTGGTCGTCGGTCATGTTCTCGACCATGGCCCGCAGCCGGTGGTCGTCGCCGAAGAAATGCCGGCGGATGTAGGCGCCGGTCTCCGTGGCGTACGTCTGGAACTGCCCGTCCGGCGTGGTGTTCAGCCGGTTGACCAGCACGCCGTCCCGGTCCTGGGCGAGCAGCGGGTCCCAGGAGCGGTCCCAGACCAGCTTGATCACGTTCCAGCCGGCGCCGCGGAACTGCGACTCCAGCTCCTGGATGATCTTGCCGTTGCCGCGCACCGGGCCGTCGAGGCGCTGGAGGTTGCAGTTGACGACGAAGGTGAGGTTGTCCAGGCCCTCCCGGGCGGCGATCGAGAGCTGGCCCAGCGACTCGGGCTCGTCCATCTCGCCGTCGCCCAGATACGCCCACACGTGCGACCGGGAGGTGTCGGCGATACCGCGCGCCTCCATGTACCGGTTCATCCGGGCCTGGAAGATCGCGCCCAGGGGGCCGAGGCCCATCGAGACGGTCGGGAACTCCCAGAAGTCCGGCATCAGCCGGGGGTGCGGATAGCTGGAGAGGCCGTTCGGCGCCTTCGACTTCTCCTGCCGGAAACCGTCCAGCTGCTCCTCGCTCAGCCGGTCGAGCAGGAAGGCGCGGGCGTAGATACCGGGGGAGGCGTGCCCCTGGAAGAAGATCTGGTCGCCGCCCCCGCCGTCGTCCTTGCCGCGGAAGAAGTGGTTGAAGCCGACGTCGTACAGGGAGGCGGACGAGGCGAAGGTGGCGATGTGCCCGCCGACGCCGATCCCCGGGCGCTGAGCACGCGAGACCATCACGGCCGCGTTCCAGCGGGTCGCGTTGAGGATCTTGCGTTCGATCTCCTCGTTGCCGGGGAAGAACGGCTCGTCCTTGGTCGCGATGGTGTTGACGTAGTCCGTGCTGCGCATCTCGGGCACGGCCACGCGCTTCTCACGGGCCCGTTCGATCAGCCGGAGCATCAGGTACCGGGCACGCTCACGCCCCCGATCGTCGACGGCGGCGTCGAGCGAGTCGAGCCACTCCTGAGTCTCCTCGGGGTCGAAGTCCGGGACCTGGCTGGGAAGGCCGCCAATGATGATCGGGTTGCGATCGGATCCGGAAGCCACGCTGTTCCTTCACTGTCGGTCGTCTCGTGCCCCGCGCTCACGGTCGGTGCGGCGCACGCCGTCGGGGTACTGCTCCTCCGCGTTCCGAGGCGGCCGCGCCGCCTCCTTCGTGGACCGCGACGACAGATACGTCACCTCTACTGTGGACCTCTACTGTGGGGCAGCGGGAGTCCCCTGGGAACCCCGCCCCCGGACGGGCCCGGCCGCCGTGTCCGGGCTGCTCGCCGCGCCTGTCATCGCTCGTCGTGCCCGTCAAATCGCAACCTTACGCCCAACTCGCGCACGTTTTCCGTCGGAAGATACCGGCCCCGAAGGCACGCCGAAGCGGCATACCATGACAAGGGAGGCGGAAGTGTACGACCTCCGTCACGGAGGGTGGTGCAGAAGTGACAGGAGTTGCGGTGAAGCGGCCCGGATCGTCACCGTTTAGGCGGTCTCGGCGGCCGGGTACTTGCGCGATCCGCCCCGCCCGTGTGGACTACGGCCAGTGCCCCGCGTACGCGCGCGGCTGAAGCATTTCCCGAACATGATCAGGAGGCAATCCGTGAGCGCGACCGCGGACCACGCGGAGGAACGGACCAACCTGGCCGCACGGCTGGGGTTCGAACCCGGACAGGTGGTCCAGGAGATCGGCTACGACGACGACGTCGAGCACGAGCTCCGCGAGTCCATCGAGGCCGTCATCGGCCAGGAGCTCGTCGACGAGGACTACGAGGACGTGGCCGACGCCGTCCTGCTGTGGTTCCGTGACGAGGACGGCGACCTTACGGACGCGCTGGTGGACGCCATCGGTTTGATCGAGGACGGTGGAGCGGTGTGGCTGCTCACGCCCAAGACGGGCCGCGACGGCTACGTCGAACCGAGCGACATCAACGAGGCCGCGCAGACCGCGGGCCTGTCCCAGACCAAGAGCATCAGCGCGGGGAAGGACTGGACCGCCAGTCGGCTGGTCACTCCCAAGGCGGCCAGGTCCAAGCGCTGATACGGGCGTCATCGGCGTCGCGCCCGGCGTTGCGAGACATCCAGAACATCGGCCCCGGCCCGTGGATACGGACCGGGCGGCCATGAAGGACCCCCGCCGACCTCGGTCGGCGGGGGTCCTGTGCGTAGGGTGGACAGCGCCGGACGGCGGCCGCGGGCATCGGTCGAGCCCGCGTCCCCTGTTGAGCCGTCCGGCCGCTGATGACTGCCGAGCCATCTGAAAGGACGTACACCCATGGCGATCGAGGTCGGCACCCCCGCCCCGGACTTCGAGCTGACGGACAACCACGGGCGGACCGTGCGCCTCTCCGACTTCAAGGGGGCGGACGGGAAGAACGTGGTGCTGCTCTTCTACCCGTTCGCCTTCACCGGCGTCTGCACGGGCGAGCTGTGCGCCCTGCGCGACGAGCTGCCCTCGTTCGTCAACGACGACACCCAGCTCCTCGCCGTTTCGAACGACTCCATCCACACGCTGCGCGTCTTCGCCGAGCAGGAGGGCCTGGAGTACCCGCTGCTGTCGGACTTCTGGCCGCACGGCGAGGTGTCGCGGGCGTACGGCGTCTTCGACGAGGAGAAGGGCTGCGCGGTCCGCGGCACGTTCATCATCGACAAGGAGGGCATCGTCCGCTGGACCGTCGTGAACGGCCTTCCGGACGCCCGGGATCTCGACGACTACGTCAAGGCGCTCGCCGCCATCTGAGCCCCGGCTCCGCCGACCCGCCGGAAACCGTCTTACCGGGGCGGCCCCGGCGGAACCCTGACAAGGGGGTGTGTTCCCGCCGGAATCCCCTCGTAGGGGGTGTTCCGCCGGAAACCGCCCCGTCCCGACGAAATCGCCGAGGGACGGGGAACCGGTCACTAGGATCCAGTCGTTGATCCGATGCCAACGCTTCAGGGGACGCGCGGCCCGCGGCGTCAGCCGCCTGCCAGGGGCGCCGGACCCGAGAAACCATAGGGAGGACTCGTGGGAGTCAGCCTCAGCAAGGGCGGCAATGTCTCGCTGACCAAGGCCGCGCCCAACCTGACCGCGGTGACCGTGGGTCTGGGCTGGGATGTCCGTACGACCACCGGAAGCGACTTCGACCTCGACGCCAGCGCGCTGCTGACGAACGCCGAGGGCAAGGTCGCCGCCGACGGGAACTTCGTCTTCTTCAACAACCTCAAGAGCCCCGACGGCTCGGTCGAGCACACCGGTGACAACCTGACCGGTGAGGGCGAGGGCGACGACGAGGCGATCAAGGTCAATCTGTCGGCGGTCCCCGCCGATGTCGAGAAGATCGTGTTCCCCGTCTCGATCTACGAGGCGGAGAGCCGCCAGCAGTCCTTCGGCCAGGTGCGCAACGCGTTCATCCGCGTGGTCAACCAGGCCGACAACAACGAGCTCGCGCGGTACGACCTCACCGAGGACGCCTCGACCGAGACCGCGATGGTCTTCGGCGAGCTGTACCGCCACGGCGCGGAGTGGAAGTTCCGGGCCATCGGCCAGGGGTACGCCTCGGGCCTGCGCGGTATCGCGCAGGACTTCGGCGTGAACGTCTGAGCCGCGCTTCCGCTCAGCCGCCACCAGTACGCCTGTACGACCGTCCGCGTCCGGCGCCGCACATTCTCCCGTGCGGCGCCGGACGCGCATCGGTACGGGAACGAACCGTCCGCGAACGGCATGAACGGGCGCCCGGCGGGCAGGACGTCAGGCGCGTTCTTGTCCGCGTCCGACGTCCTGGCCGGCCGGCACGGAACGGCAACACCTCATCGGGGAGGAATCAGCATGGGTGTCACACTCGCCAAGGGAGGCAATGTCTCCCTCTCCAAAGCCGCACCGAACCTCACCCAGGTCATGGTCGGACTCGGCTGGGACGCGCGCTCCACCACCGGAGCGGACTTCGACCTCGACGCCAGCGCGCTCCTGTGCGCCTCGGGCCGGGTGCTGGGCGACGAGTGGTTCGTCTTCTACAACAACCTCAAGAGTCCGGACGGCTCGGTCGAGCACACCGGTGACAACCTGACCGGTGAGGGCGAGGGTGACGACGAGTCCCTGCTGGTCGACCTCTCCAAGGTGCCGGCGGGTTGCGACAAGATCGTTTTTCCCGTCTCGATCCATGACGCGGACGCCCGCGGCCAGACGTTCGGACAAGTCAGCAACGCGTTCATCCGGGTGGTCGACCAGGCCGACAACAACGAACTCGCGCGGTACGACCTCAGCGAGGACGCCTCCACGGAAACAGCGATGATCTTCGGCGAGCTGTACCGCTACGGGGGCGAGTGGAAGTTCCGGGCGGTGGGCCAGGGGTACGCGTCGGGCCTGCGGGGTATCGCTCTAGACTTCGGGGTCAACGTTTCGTAAAGCTGTACGCTGCGCGGGGGAAAACCCGTTAATCACCAGATGGGGTAGTGGCACGTGATCCTGAAAACCTTCGGCTGGTCGTTCGCCATCACGGCGCTCGGCCTCGCCTTCGCGGCCTGGCAGTGGGGGTGGGAGGCGTTCGGGGTCGTACTGATCCTGTCGATCCTTGAGATCTCGCTCTCCTTCGACAACGCGGTCGTCAACGCCGGCGTTCTGAAGAAGATGAATGCCTTCTGGCAGAAGATCTTCCTCACGGTCGGCATTCTTATCGCCGTGTTCGGTATGCGGCTGGTCTTTCCCGTCGTCATCGTCGCCATCAGTGCCAAGGTCGGCCCCATCGAGGCCGTCGAGCTGGCCATGCAGGACCCGGGCCGGTACGAGGACCTGGTCACCGACGCCCACCCGGCGATCGCCGCCTTCGGTGGCATGTTCCTGTTGATGATTTTCCTCGACTTCATCTTCGAGGAGCGGGAGATCACCTGGCTGAGCTGGCTGGAGCGGCCGCTGGCCAAGCTCGGCAAGGTCGACATGCTGTCGGTCTGCATCGCCCTGATCGTCCTGCTCGTGACGGCGCTCACCTTCGCGACCCACGCCCACACCAGCACGGGCTACCAGGACAAGTCGGCGACGGTGCTGCTCGCCGGTGTCGCGGGCCTGATCACCTACCTGGTCGTGGGCGGGCTCTCCGGCTTCTTCGAGAACCGCCTCGAAGAGGAGGAGGAGCGCGAGCAGGAGGAGGAAGAGAAGGCCAAGGCGGAGGGCAAGCAGGTCTCCGCGGTCGGCCTGGCCGGCAAGGCCGCGTTCTTCCTGTTCCTCTACCTGGAAGTGCTGGACGC
Organism: Streptomyces hebeiensis; assembly: GCF_052983195.1. Lineage (NCBI taxonomy): Bacteria > Bacillati > Actinomycetota > Actinomycetes > Kitasatosporales > Streptomycetaceae > Streptomyces > Streptomyces hebeiensis. The sequence goes on along the minus strand of NZ_CM129812.1, from coordinate 2,256,031 downwards.
GTCCTTCTCCTTCGACGGGGTGATCGGCGCCTTCGCGATCACGAACCACATCTTCTGGATGGCACTGGGCCTGGGTATCGGCGCGATGTACGTCCGCTCGCTCACGGTCTACCTGGTCCGCCAGGGCACTTTGGACGACTACGTCTACCTGGAGCACGGCGCGCACTACGCGATCGGTGCCCTGGCCGTGATCCTGCTGATCACGATCCAGCACTCGATCAACGAAGTGATCACGGGCCTGGTCGGAGTCGTGCTGATCGCCGCCTCGTTCCTGGCCTCCGTACGCCGTAACAAGGCGCTGGAGGCCGACGAAGGCGGCCAGGGCACCGACAAGGGCAAGGAGGCGCTGCGCGTCTGACGCGCGTGCTCCGGTGAGCCTCTGGTGAGCCGGTCCTCCGGGGTGTGATCCAGAGGGGTTTTCGGGAACGCTCTGAACGGGGCGGCCGACGGGCGCGAGCCTCTCGGCCGCCCTTGTTCTGTGTTCCGCGACATGTGTTTTCCGTGACCGACGGCGAGTTGACGACAGAGGTGGGGTGGGCATGGCCTTCTGGGACAATCTGTTGCCGGGACGAAGGGCATCACAATTCGACACGGGTCACGCCGTGTCGAACGCCATAGGACTGACCAAGCGGCGGCCGACGATCTCGCTCACCAAGCAGGGCGCGGCCACCGGCAATCTGCGGGTCAACCTCTCCTGGCAGATGCGCACGTCCGACATCGAGCGCCGACGGCAGAGCGGGCGGCTGCTGGGCAATCCGCTCAAGATGTTCAAGCCGGAGGTCGTCCAGGCGCATACGCAGGGCGTGGTCAACGTGGACCTGGACCTCGGGTGCATGTATGAGATGACCGACGGCACGAAGGGAGTCGTCCAGCCGTTGGGCAACTTCCTCGGCGACCTCAACGGGCCGCCGTACGTGAAGCTGAGCGGCGACGACCGGTTCGGCGCGGGCTCGGGCGAGACGGTCTACGTCAACCTCGACCAGAAGGACGAGATCAAGCGATTGCTGTTCTTCGTCTACATCTACGACCAGACGCCGGCCTTCGACCGTACGCACGCCATGGTCACGCTCTATCCGAGCAGCGGCCCACGGGTCGAGATCGAACTGGACGAGGACGCCCCTGAGGCCCGCTCCTGCGCGGTTTTCTCGCTGGAGAAGGTCAAGGGCGAACTGGTCGTGCGGCGCGAGGTGAAGTTCGTCTACGGCTTCCAGGCCGAGCTGGACCGGCTGTACGGCTGGGGCCTCCAGTGGGGGCGTGGCTACAAGACGAAGACCTGAGAGGCGGCCGTGTGCGGAAACGGCCGGGCGGGACTGTCGCGACACGCCCTAGGAGCGGACGAACTGGGGTCCCATCGGAGGCAGCCGGAAGTTCGGGTCCGGAGCGGGAGCCGCCGCGGCGGCCGGCTGTGGATAGCCGTAGGCGGGCTGGGGCGACGACACCGGTTGGGGATAGCCATAACTGGGCGGCGCCGAGGGCAGCGCGGGCTGCGGGTATCCGTACGCGGGCGGTACGGCCGGCTGGGCGGGCGGCCGGCCGGGTGGCGGCGGCAGCCGGGCGGCAGCCGGGGCCGGGAGCGCCGAGGTGACGGCCGCGGGGTCGTTGACAGGCTGCCCGGGTGCGGGCCGCTCCGCCTCGGCCTGCCCGCTGTCGGACTCGGCGCCGTCGGTCCGGGCGTCCTCGGGCCGGGCGTTTTCGGTCCGGACGCCGGCACCCTCCGCCGGGTCGTCGCCCGTGCCCTGCTCGCTCTCGTCGACCGAGATGCCGAAGGCCGTGGCCAGTCCCACCAGCCCGGTCGGGTAGCCCTGGCCGACCGCGCGGAACTTCCAGCCCTCCCCGCGCCGGTAGAGCTCGCCGCAGATGATCGCGGTCTCCTCACCGGTCTCGGGCCGTACGTCGAAGACGGCCAGCGGATCGCCTTCGGCCGCACCCGCGTCGTACAGCTCGATCCGCAGGTCGCTCACGTGCTGGAAGCTTCCTCCGTCGGAGGAAGCCGCGAGCACCACCTGTTCGACCGAGGCGTCGAGGGAGGTGAGGTCGGCCTCCACGGTGTCCGTCAGCGTGTCACCGGCCTGCTTCTTGGACAGCCGCCGCACCAGCCCCGACGGGTGCCGCGGCTGGTTGTAGAAGATGAAGTCCTCGTCGGTGCGCACCCGGCCGCCCGCCCCGAGCAGCAGGGCGGAGGCATCCACGTCGGGCACCCCGGCGCCCGGGGACCAGCGCAGCACGGCCCGTACGGCCATGGCGTCGAGGGGGACGTTCGAGCCCTTCAGCATCGCGTGCGTCATGCCGGTCATCCTGCCCTCCCGGCGCCCGCGTGGACAACGCGGGGCCGGTCCACGCCGCCCGCCGACAGGCCGGGTGAACGATGGGTCACCGGAATTTCATGTACCGGGGGAACTGTTGACACCCGTCCATACGTACTATTACCGGCCACATGACCGACAGGCTATTTTCGGCAGTACGGGGGCTATGAATGCGTCATTACGGGCATGTCTCGCCTGCTGTCCGGAAGCGCTTGTTCCATAAGGAGCCGTGTGACTTCCACGCCGGCTCCCCGGCCGACCTGCTCTCGGCGGCGCTCGGGGCCACGCTCTACAGCCCGGCCACCAGGCCGCGGCTCGCCGACGACGTGCTCAAGCTCGCCCGGCGCGGGGTCGTCTCCATGGTGCTCTGCCTGGAGGATTCCATCCATGACGCCGAGGTCGAGGACGCCGAGATCAACCTCGTCCGACAGTTCGAGAAGCTTGCCGAGCAGGAGGCCGAGACGCCGCTGCTGTTCATCCGTGTCCGGGAACCGGAGCAGATTCCCGACCTCGTACAACGGCTCGGCCCGGCTGTCCGGCTGCTGACCGGATTCGTACTCCCCAAGTTCACCGAGGAGCGCGGTACCCCCTTCCTGGAAGCGCTCGTCGACGCGGAGAGCGTGAGCGGACACAAGCTGTACGCGATGCCGGTCCTCGAGTCGCCCGAGCTGCTGCACCTGGAGACCAGGACCGCCACCCTCACCGGCATCGCCACCACCGTCGACAAGTACCGCGACCGGGTCCTCGCCCTGCGGCTGGGGGTCACCGACTTCTGCTCGGCATACGGACTGCGCAGGTCCCCCGACATGACGGCGTACGACGTGCGTATCGTGGCCGGAGTCATCGCCGACGTGGTCAACGTGCTGGGCCGTGCCGACGGTACCGGCTTCACGATCACCGGTCCGGTCTGGGAGTACTTCCGGTTGCAGGAGCGCATGTTCAAACCGCAGCTGCGGCGCAGTCCCTTCCTCGAAGGCAGCGCCGAGGAACTGCGCACGACGTTGATCGAACACGACATGGACGGGCTGCTGAGTGAGATCGCCCTGGACCGGGCCAACGGACTCCTGGGCAAGACCTGCATCCACCCCTCCCACGTCCCCCCGGTCCACGCGCTCTCGGTCGTCAGCCATGAGGAGTTCAGCGATGCGCAGGACATCCTGCGGCCGGAACGAGACGGAGGCGGCGTGCTGCGCTCGGCGTACACGAACAAGATGAACGAGGCCAGGCCGCACCGAGCCTGGGCCGAACGCACGCTTCTGCGTGCCGAGGTCTTCGGCGTCGCGCGCGAGGACATCGGCTTCGTGGACCTCCTGACCGCGGGCATCCCCCGGTGACGGCCGGCATACCGCCGGTGGATGCCGGTGTCCTCCCGAGCAAGAGAGAGAATCCCGACGAGATGTGGTCCGGGACATGGGTCGCCGAGCGGCTGGGCGTCACACTCGACGGGGACGAGCGACTGCTCGACCTGCTCGGCCTGGCGCTGCGACGCAACCCCAAACGGGCCCACCTCCTCGTCTCGAACGTGCTGGGCAAGCATGTGCCGCAGAGCCCCGGTGTCGTCCATGGCACGGGCGTGGCACTGGGCGAGCGGGTACGGGCGCTGCTCGGCCGCGACGCCGCGCGGGCGGTGGTGCTCGGTTACGCGGAGACCGCGACCGGGCTCGGACACTCCGTCGCGGACGGGTTGCGCGACGCCCCGTACCTGCACTCCACGCGCCGCCCCGTCCCGGGCGTGGCCCGGGCGGGCGGCTTCGAGGAGTCGCATTCGCATGCCACCTCCCATCTGCTGCTCCCGGAGGATCCGGGCCTGCTCGCCGGGGAGGGCCCGCTGGTCCTCGTCGACGACGAGTTCTCCACCGGCAACACCGTCCTCAACACCATCAGCGCCCTCCACGAGCGCTATCCACGCTCCCGGTACGTGATCGTCGCGCTGGCCGACCTGCGCTCGGCGGCCGACCAGGGCAGGCTCGCCGAGTTCGCCGACGAGATCGGTGCCAGGATCGACCTGGTCACCCTGGTCACCGGCACGGTCCGGCTGCCGGAAGGCGTTCTGGCCAAGGGCCAGGCACTCGTCGCGGAGCACGAGTGCCCTCCATCGGGCGTTCCGCTGCCCGAGTCCCGTGTCCCGGGACGCGGGACAGGTACGGCGACCACACCGGCGGCGGTGCCGGCCGGGACAGTGCCGGACAGACGACCGGTGGACGACACCGTGGCGCGCGCCGCCCTCGACTGGCCCGTCGGCCTGCCGGACGGCGGCCGTCACGGCTTCACCCCCGCCCACCGGGCCCGGCTGGAGTCCGCGCTGCCGGGGATGGCCGCCGCACTCGCCGAGCGCCTCACCGACGCCCGGCGCGTTCTCGTCCTCGGCTTCGAAGAGCTGATGTATGCCCCCCTGCGCATCGCCGAGGCCCTGGAAGGCTCCTGCGCAGCCGAGGTGCGGTACTCCACCACCACCCGCTCTCCCGTGCTGGCCGTGGACGACCCCGGATACGCGATACGCAGCCGGCTCGTTTTCCCCGCCCACGACACCGCGGCCTTCCCGGACGGTGACGGCGTCGGCGACCGGTACGCGTACAACGTCGCGGGCGCGGGCTTCGACGCCGTCGTCGCGGTCGTCGACTCCGTGGCCGATTCCCCCGAGCTGCACGCTCCCGGCGGCCTGCTGGCCCAGCTCGCCGAGCACATACCCCAGGTGCTCCTCGCTGTCCTGCCCTCCTATCTGCCCACTCCCGCAGGCCCCGCGCACGAGGCGCCGACTTCGCACAGCCGCTCATCGCACGATCCCGAACGGCAGGAAACATCCATGCTGCCCGAGCCCCTTCGTGGCCCCGCCTTCTCCTCCTACGCGCCCGATGACGTGGGCTGGCTCCTCCAGGATCTGTCCGACGTGGAGCTCGAAGCACCCACGGAGGAGCGTGAGGAGGCCATCCAGAGCGGTGGTGCCCACTACGCGGAGTCCCTTCCTGTCGAATACCAGCCCAATGCCCAGTACCAGCAGCTCTTCGCCTCCGCCCTGGAGACGTCCGCGGCCCGTATCGCACGCGCCGTCGGCACCGTCACCGAGATCGTCCTGACCGAACGCCCGCCCCGCCCGGTGCTGGTGTCACTGGCCCGGGCCGGCACCCCTGTCGGCGTCCTGATGCGCCGCTGGGCCCAACGGCGGCACGGCCTCGACCTGCCGCACTACGCCATATCGATCGTCCGCGGCCGGGGCATCGACACCAACGCCCTGCGCTGGCTCGCCGCCCACCACGATCCCGCCGATGTCGTCTTCATCGACGGCTGGACCGGCAAGGGAGCCATCACGCGGGAACTGAGCCAGGCGCTCTCGGCGTTCGAAGACTTCAACCCCGAGATCGCCGTGCTCGCGGATCCGGGCGGCTGTGTACGGACCTATGGCACCCGCGACGACTTCCTGATCCCCTCCGCCTGCCTCAACTCGACCGTCTCCGGCCTGATCTCCCGTACCGTCCTGCGGGCCGACCTCGTGGGCCCACAGGACTTCCATGGCGCGAAGCACTACCGGGACCTCGCCGACGCCGACGTCTCGGGCTACTTCCTGGACACCGTCGCGGCCCGTTTCGCCGAGGTCATGGAGGCCGTGGACACCGACGTCAAGGAACTCCTCCAGGCCGACCGCACGCCCACCTGGGAGGGCTGGGCAGCGGTCGAGAGGATCAGCCGGCAGTACGGCATCCACGATGTGAACCTGGTCAAGCCGGGAGTGGGGGAGACCACCCGGGTCCTGCTCCGCCGGGTCCCCTGGAAGATCCTCGCCCGGCGCGGCGCCGAGGCGGACCTCGCCCACGTCCGGCTGCTGGCCCAGCAGCGCGGGGTACCCGTCGAGGAGGTGGACGGCCTTCCGTACTCCTGCGTCGGCCTGATCCATCCCCGGTACACCCGGGGCGCGACGGGAGCGGACGGCAAGGCGGTGACCGCTTCATGAGCACCCCCTCTTTTCCCGTGGGCCCGGCTCACGCGGCCTCGACCTCCGTTTCCGCGGACGCGGCTCCGGTCAGCTCGGCGCCCGATCCCGCGCGTTCCTCGCCCCACTCACCGGTCCTGGTCGCCAGTGATCTCGATCGGACCCTCATCTATTCGGCCGCGGCACTCCAGCTCTCCATGCCGGACGCCCAGGCTCCCCGCCTGCTCTGCGTCGAGGTGTACGAGAGCAGACCGCTGTCGTATCTGACCGAGACGGCCGCGGGACTGCTCGCCCTGCTGGCCCGGAACGCCGTCTTCGTACCGACGACCACCCGCACTCGTGAGCAATACGGCCGGGTCCGGCTGCCCGGCCCGCCACCCGCGTACGCGATCTGTGCCAATGGCGGACATCTGCTGGTCAACGGTGTGTCGGACCGATCCTGGCACGATCAGGTGATTCGCAGGCTGGGCGACGAATGCGCTCCGCTCGGCGAAATCCGCGCTCATCTGCTCGCCACGGCCGACCCCGCCTGGCTTCTCAAGGAACGGATCGCCGAGGACCTTTTCGCTTATCTGGTGGTCGATCGGGCGCTGCTGCCCGAGGGCTGGGTCAAGGAACTCGCCGAGTGGGCGGAGCCCCGCGGCTGGGCCGTGTCCCTGCAAGGGCGCAAGATCTACGCCGTACCGCGCCCGCTCACCAAGAGTGCCGCGATGCGGGAGGTCGCCCGCAGAACTGGTGCCGGTCGCACTCTCGCAGCCGGCGACTCGCTCCTCGACGCCGACCTGCTCCTCGCGGCCGACCGTGCCTGGCGGCCCGGCCACGGCGAACTCGCCGACGCGGGCTGGAACGCACCCAACGTCGAGTCCGTCGCGGCCACGGGAGTGGCCGCGGGGGAGCACATCCTCCGTAACCTCATCCGCGCCGCCGCCCCCGCCCTCGCTTGACCATCCGTGTGCCCAGCAAGGCCACGAACGCCAGCACCGCAGCCACCAGTACCACCTTCGAATACGTCGAGACATAGCCTGTCACCTCCTGCCAGTTCTCCCCCAGCGCGTATCCCGCCAGGACGAAAGCGCTGTTCCACAGCGCGCTGCCGAGTGTCGTGAGAACGAGGAAGACGGGCAGCGGCATCCGTTCGATCCCCGCCGGAACCGATATCAGGCTGCGGAAGATGGGGATCATCCGGCCGAAGAACACGGCCTTCGTCCCGTGCCGCTGGAACCATGCCTCCGTTTTCTCTATGTCACTCACTTTCACCAGCGGCAGCCGGGCCGCTATCGCGACGGTCCGCTCCCGGCCCAGCAGCGCTCCCGCGGCGTAGAGCGCGAGAGCCCCTGCCACCGAACCGGCCGTGGTCCACAGCAGAGCGGCGAAGAGGTTCATCCGGCCCGTGCTCGACGCGAATCCGGCGAGGGGCAGAATCACCTCACTGGGCAGAGGCGGGAACAAATTCTCCAGCGCGATGGCGATGCCCGCGCCCGGGGCTCCGAGGCGGTCCATGAGGCTGTTGACCCAGGCGTCTGGGCTGGTCTCGATCATGCAATTCACGCTAAGCGCTTCCGGCCGGGGGCACATTGAGGTCGACCGCACAGAAGACTGCGGTTTTCCGCAATGCACCGCGTCGCGTGGCGCGGCTAGGTTTCCGGACATGAAAGCTGTGGTGCGTCGCGGGCTGAGGCTCGCGGCGGGTCTGTTCATGGGTACGGGCTCGGCACTTGTCGAGCTGCCGTTCATCTTGCTCGCGGGTGTCGCGCTGCTTCTCGTCCTCGCCTGGCCGCGTGGCAGGCAGGCGGTCATACGCCCGCTCGCCGTCTGCGCGGGGAAGCTGGTGGAGCTGGAGCGCCACAGGTTGCGCACACTGTTCGGCGAGCGGGTCGCGGGTACGTACGGGCCCGCCGCCGCGCTCAGGTATCTCGCGGTGCGCTGGACACTCGGGATGCTCGGCGCGGTGATCCTGCTGTCCGTGATGATCGGCGCCGCGTACGGAACATTCTTCTTCTACGGCTGGCTGATCACCGACATACGCAGGCCGGGGACGGTCGTGGCAGGAAGTTTCGGCGGACTGTTCCTGCTCTTCCTGGCCGTGCAGGGGATCTTCGGCGTCGCCACCCTCGAGGGGAAGCTCGCCCGGCATTTCCTCGGCCCCAGCCAGCAGGAGGCGTTGGAGCGGCGGATAGTCCAGCTCGCGACCAGTCGCGCCGGCGTCGTGGACGCCGTCCATGACGAGCGTCGGCGCATCGAGCGGGACCTGCACGACGGAGTCCAGCAGCAGTTGGTCGCCCTGGGCATGCTGCTCGGCCGGGCCCGGCGCAGCAGCGACCCGGCGCGGGCGAGAGAGCTGCTGCGCCAGGCGCACGACCAGAGCGGTGCGGTGCTGACCGAGTTGCGCGAAGTGGCCTGGCGGGTCTATCCGACGGTGCTGGACGAGGCGGGGCTCCAAACCGCGTTGGAGTCCGTGGCGGAGCGGTCTCCGGTACCGGTGCGGCTGAGCTGCGCGCTGCGTCGCGAGCCGGAGAAGGCCGCGGCGAACGTCGCATACTTCGTGGTATCGGAGAGTGTCACCAACGCGGTCAAGCACGCGGGCACCGCACGGATCGAGGTGGAGGTCGCGGAGGAGTCACACATGCTACGGATACGGGTGAAGGACTACGGCAGAGGTGGCGCGGACCCGGCGGGCAGCGGACTGCTCGGCCTGGCCAGGCGGGTCGCCGCGCTGGACGGGCTGTTGCAGGTCAAAAGCCCGCCGGGCGGGCCCACCACCGTCGTCGCGGAGATTCCATGCGAGTGATCATTGCCGAGGACTCGACCCTGCTCAGGGAAGGACTCGCGCGGCTCCTCGCAGAGGAGGGCCATGAGGTGATCGCTTCCGTCGCCGACGGTGAGGCACTGCTGGCCGTGGTCGCGAAGGATCCTCCGGATGTCGTCGTGGCCGACGTGCGTATGCCGCCGTCCCACACGGACGAAGGCCTTCGCGCCGCCCTGGAGATCCGCCGTCGCTGGCCGGCGGTGGGGGTCCTTGTCCTGTCGCAGTATGTGGAGAAGCGCTATGCCACCGAGCTGATGACCGACGAGTCCGAAGGTGTCGGATACCTGCTCAAGGACCGGGTCGTGCAGGTGGACGAGTTCCTTGACGCGCTGGAGCGGGTCGCGGCCGGCCAGGCGGCCTTCGACCCCGAGGTGGTACGTCAGTTGTTCGCCCGCTCCAACCGCAGCGACCCGCTGTCCCGGCTCACCGAAAGGGAACATCAAGTGTTGGGGGAGATGGCACAGGGACATACGAACGCGGCCATCGCACGGCGGCTGCACATCTCGCAGAGCGCCGTCGAGAAACACATCAACGCGATCTTCGAGAAGCTCGAACTGAGCGGGTCCAGTGGGTACAGCCGCCGGGTTCTGGCCGTGCTCCGCTATCTGGGCACATGAACCCTGGACACCCGGGAGGGGCCGAAGAGAGAGGGATCAGCCGCAGCAGCCACCGCCGCAGCACCCGCCACCGCCGCCGCTCGCGGCGGGTCGGGGCGCGGCGCCCTTGGCCGTACCGCCGACGGCGACGGTGGACAGCAGCTTCACGGTGTCATCGTGGCCCGCAGGGCAGGCCGCGGCGTCCGAGGACTCCGCCATCGGGCGGCTGAGCTCGAAGGTGTCACCACAGGAACGGCAGCGGTACTCGTATCGAGGCATGGGCCCAGACTATCCGGCCCGTGCGGAGACGCGGCAAGGTCGTGGGCCGCACGGATCAGCCCACTCCCACGCGGCCCTGACCGCCCCGCGCCCGCAACCGCCGCTCGCGTTCCGCCGCCTCCGGATGGCGGGCCCGCCAGTACGGGTTGTCGTGCGGCAAGGTGGCGCTGACTCTGCCGTACATCCCGAAGAACATCAGCAGGACGCCCACGACAAAGCTGAACAGCACGTTCTGGATATGGAAGGCCAGGAAGTTGTAACTGGTCTCCAGCAGGGCGAGATTGACGAACCCGCTGGCGATGAAGAGGACGCCGATGACCATGTTCAGGGTGGAGGCGATATTTCCGCCGACGACCATGCCGGCGAAGAGGATCAGACCGACGCAGATGGACAACACGCTGAGCGCGCCGTTGGTGTTCAGGCCCGCGACCGTGGCGCCTCCGGTGTCGAAGAAGCCGATTTTGTCGATCAGCCCGAGGATGCCGAAGACGGTCAGGATCAGACCCATCACACCGGCCCCGACACGGTAGACCTGATTGAGGTGGTGATCGAGTGGGAGATGTTCGTCGAGCTTGACGTGCCGCCGGTGCGGGCGACGGAGCGCTTGGCCGGCCATGAGCGGTCTCCTTTGGCATCACATGCGTGTGTCCGGCACGAGGTATTCACGACGTGCTCGGGTACGCATCCAGGATCCGCCCCGGGCGACTCTGGGACAAATCAGGAAAAGCTGGATAGTGGAACGGGTAAGGCAGGGACAGGGGATACGTCAGCGATGGTGCCCGGAGCCGGAGCCGGAGCCGGAGCCGGAGCCGGAGCCGGAGCCGCGTTCTTCGCGGATCTCCGCGACCACCCGTGCCACTGTGGTGCGCACCGCCTCGGTTTCCGTCAGGAAGTGCCAGTAGTCGGGGTGGCGGCCGTCCAGCGCGGCCACGGCGCGGTCCAGTCGGCCCACGGCGTCGTCCAAGGGGCGGGCGTGGCGGGGCTCCGGGGTTGTGCGCCCGGTCATGGCCAGCCGCTGTGCGTCCCGGATCGCGAACCGGGTACGGTCGATCTCCTGGCGCGGGTCCTGCGCCACGTCATCGAGTCGGCGCAGCCGGTCACCGGCGGCGGAGACCGCCTCGTCCGTGCTGTTCAGCAGGGCGCGGACCGTGCCGAGCAGCGCCGTCGCGTCCGCCCAGCGCTGTTCCTCGCGCGCCGAGCCGGCCTCCCTGAGCTTTTCCTCCGCCTGCCGCACGCTCGCCGCTGCCTGGTCAGGGACCTGCTGGAGGTCCTGCCAGCAGGCCGCCGTGAAGCGGCGGCGCAGTTCGCTCAGAACGGGTTCCACCGAGCCCGCCCGGTTGGCGAGGGCCTGCGCCCGCGTACGCAGGGACACCAGTCGCCGGTCGATCTCCTGGGCGCGCTCGGGGAGCCCCTCGGCCTCGGTTCGTATGGATTCGGCATCGCGCTGCACCCGCTCGGCGCGCTGGAGGGTCTCGGCCACGCCGTGTCGGCCCGCGCCCTCGTTGAGTTTGGTCAGCTCGGGACCGAGCGACGCGAGCCGGGCGGCCAGATCGTCCGCGCGCAGACCGTCCGCGCGGGCCGTGTCGAGCGCGTTGCTCGCGGACAGCAGCGTCTGTTTCGCCCGTTCTACCGCGGGCGCGAGGCGGGCCAGCTGGTTCTCCGCCTTGTCCAGCAGCGGAGCGAGTCCTTGCTCGAAGCGGTCCAGCTCGCTCTTGATCCGGTTCAGCTCGTCCTTGGCCTTCTCCAGTTCGCTCCGGGCCCGGGCCGCGGTGGATGGTTCCAGGTCGTCCCGGTCCAGGTCATGGGCGTCGACGGCGCTGATGTAGCGGTGGCTCACCTCGTCGATCCGCCGGCCCAGCGCCGCGAAGTCGGACTCGGCGCGCCGTGCCCCCGGGGAGCTGTCCACTGCCGTGATCGTCTCGATCGAGATCCGCAGCCCGCGCTGGGCCGTGTCCAGCTCGTAGAATGCCGCGGCCGCGGCATCCTTCGCCGCCTGCGCCTCGGCCCGTCGATTTTCCCCACGCCCACCGAACCAGCGCCTCGTTCCCCCGCCGGCGAAGGCGTGGGGGACGACGGTCACGATCAGCGGCACCGGCAGCAGCGCCAGGGTGAGGACATCGAGGACATCACGGACGGCACTCGGCTTGACTCTCGCCTGCGGCTGCGCGTGTATGGCCGTCACATCCCTCTCCCGTGCCCTGTTCGCCCTCGTGTGGCCGAATGGTCCACTGCCTCCGACCTGTTCGACCGGGGTCCATTCTCCCACCAGGTAAGGACGAACACACGGGCCGGTCAGTTCGCGGGGCGCACGGTGATCTTTCCGTTGTCGGTACGGGCCTTCACCGTGTGCGAGCTGTTCGACGCGGTGGGAACGTCGACGTCCACCGAGCCGTTCTCGCTGGCGGCCCGTACCGCGTACGACGCCTGCGACGTGGGCAGCTCGATCGTCACCGAGCCGTTCTCGCCGACGGTCTCCACCAGGTCGGGTACGGCAGTGAACGCCAGGCGCACCGATCCGTTGTCCGATGTCGCGGCCACCTTCTTCGAGGCGACGCCCTTCGCCGAGATCTTTCCGTTCTCGGTCTTCAGGCTGAGCGGACCGCGTGCGTCCCGGACCGTCACGGCGCCGTTGTCCGACGTCAGCCTGAGCGCCGTGACGAAGCCGGTGGCGGTCGTGTCCCCGTTGTCCGCCGCCACTGTCACCGCCACCCCACGTGGCACCTTCACCGTGTGCCGCGCCGCGCAATGACTGGCGACGCCGCCGCACCTGACCCCCAGCCGGAGAGTGTCGTTCCTCATCTCCCATCGAGCATCGGGGCCGCTCCCCATGAACACCCACCCGTCGACCTGCCGGGTCACCTCCACCTCGGCCACATCGGCCGGTACGAGTTCGACCCCGGCGTTCTCCGCGTCGATCGTCAGCGTCTTCCCGTTCAGGGCGAACGACTTCCTCTCGACCGGAGCGTCGGAGGCGTCGGCGGTGCCGCAGCCTCCGACGCAGACTCCGAGGACCACGGCCCCGCCCGCGGCGAGCAGCGTACGGATGCGTCGGCGGCGTGTGGCCACGGTGACCGTCCCCCTCGTAAGTTCCTGTGCCGGATGCCCCTCACCGTACGAATCCGCGGCCCGGCCCCCGATCCGGCGACCCACCCTTTCCAGGGTGGGGATATCCCCCTGCCCCATCGGTTTGCGGCCCGGCCCCGTGGGCCATGTACGCTGTGGACTCGTCCGAGGGTGCGTAGCTCAGGGGTAGAGCGCTGCTCTTACAAAGCAGATGTCGGCGGTTCGAAACCGTCCGCGCCCACCAGCACGAGGGCCCCCGACCGATCATGGTCGGGGGCCGCTGTGCGCGTGGCCGCTTGGCCCTGCGCCGGGTGGTGGTCGTCAGCCGGCCGCCTTGGCGATGACGCGTTCCATTTCCTCTCGGCCGAAGGCCCGCAGCGTTGTGGAACGGACGTTGCCCACCCCGCCCAGTCGCAGGAGTGCTGCCGTGGCGGTTTCGTCGTCAGGCGCCTCAACAACGGCCACGAGGTCGTAAGGGCCGACGGTCCAGTAGATATTCAGGAGCCTGGCCCCGAGTCCTTGTGCCGCTGAGCCGAAGGCCTCGGCGCGCTCAGCGGTGTCCTTGTAGTTTCGGACCCCTTGATCGGTCCAGCTCAGTAAGGCGACGTACGTCGGCATGTTCTCTCACCCTCACGAGGAGACGAATCGCGAGGTCAAGCCTGCACACCCGGGATGGGACCCGCATGAGGTGCGCACCCGAACGGGCACCCGGGCGGTACGAGTGACCACAGGCAGGCGAAAGCCCGCGCACGGGGCCGGGCCGCTCAGCTCTTCCGTTCCCGTGGCCCAGGGGCTCACGTGCCGGCTCGCGGGTCGGTGGTGTGGTCCGCGGGGCCGGGGACGCCGGTGGGCGGCGACACGGTGAGGTGGGCGTGCAGTGCGCGGGTGTGGTCGACGTGCCGGACCGGGCCCGTCAGGGCGGCCAGGGCCGTGAGGCGGATGTCGGTGCTGGAGGCGCCCAGGCGTAGCTCCAGCTCGCCGGGTTCCACGATCCGGCGGCCGTCCCGACCGGTGAAGGACGCCAGGTCGGCGGGGACGGTGATCGTCACCGTGACCCGCTCGCCCGGCTCCAGGGGCACCCGTACGTAGCCGATCAGCCGCTGGACCGGCTGGACCACCGAGGCCACCGGGTCGTGCAGGTAGAGCTGGACCACCTCGGTGCCCGGCCGGGACCCGGTGTTGCGGACGGTGAAGGACAGCCGCACAGCGCCGTCCGTGCCGGTGGTGAGCCCGCCGTCGGTCTCCAGGTCGGACCAGGCGAAGGAGGTGTACGTCAGGCCGTGACCGAAGGCGAAGGCCGGAGTCGGGTCGATGGTGGACACGTCGTTCGCCCGGCCCAGGGGCGGCGCGAGATACGTGGACGGCTGGGCGCCGGGCAGTACGGGGATGCTCACGGGGAGCCGGCCCGAGGGGTCGATACGGCCGCTCAGCACCCCCGCCACGGCCGGAGTGCCCTCCTGACCGGGGAAGAAGGTCTGGACGATCGCGGCCGCCGCGCCCGCCGCCGGCCCGGTCGCCCCGCCCGCCGCCGCTGCGCCCAGTACGTACGGCCGGCCCGCCAGCAGTGTCACCACCACCGGCGTCCCCGTGCCGAGCAGGGCGTCCAGCAACGGTCCCTGCACGCCGGGCAGGGCGAGGCTCTCCGCGTCGCAGCCCTCGCCGCTCGTTCCGCGCCCGAACATGCCCGCGCGGTCGCCCAGCGCCGCGATCACCACGTCCGCGTCGCGGGCGGCGCGTACCGCCGCGTCGAAACCACTCGTGTCGGTGGTGTCGATCCCGGCACCGGCCACGGTCACGATCTCGCTGTCGGGGAACTCCGCCGTGAGTGCCTCCCGCAGCGTGGGCAGCGGGATGCCCACCGGGGTGTCCGGGTGCAGGCCGCCGATGTGCACGGGGAAGGAGTAGCAGCCCAGCACGGCCGTGGGTGTCTCGGCCTGCGGACCGACGAGCGCGATCCGGGCCGGGCGGCCCAGCGGGAGGGTGCCGTCGTTGCGGAGCAGGACCACCGACCGTTCCGCCAGCCGCCGGGAGATCTCCCGGTGCGCGGGCGCGTCCAGGCTGATCGTGCCGCGCAGTCGCGTCGCGTCCAGTCCTGCCGAGGCCCGTGGCTCTCGCTCCGGCCGCGCCGGGTCCCGCGGCTCCGGGGCCGCCCGTGCGGTTTCCTGCCGCGCCGTCTCCTGCCCCGTCGCGTTCCGCGGTGTCCCGGCCGGGGCGGCCTCGGCCAGGGCGGACGGTACCGGGCTCCAGTCGGGGTCCAGCAGCCCCAGTTCCGCCTTCTGCGTCAGCACCCGGCGCAGCGCCCGGTCCACGGTCTCCTCCGGCAGCCGTCCCGCCGCGACCGCCTCGCGCAGCGGCTGCCCGTACGTCTTCACCGTCGGCAGTTCGACGTCGACTCCCGCCGTGAGGGCCGCCGCGGCGGCCTCGCCCCAGTCACCGGCCACGCGGTGCAGCGTCTTGAGGAAGGCGACGCCGAAGTAGTCGGCGACCACCGTGCCCTCGAAGCCCCAGGTGTCCCGGAGCAGACCGGTCAGCAGACCCTCGTCCGCGGCGGAGGGCAGCCCGTCGGTGTCGGTGTACGAGTGCATCACGGACCGTACGCCGCTCTCCCGTACGGCCATCTCGAAGGGCGGCAGAACGACGTCGGCGCGCTCCCTGGGGCCCATGCTCACCGGGGCCAGGTTGCGCCCGGCGCGCGAGGCGGAGTACCCCGCGAAGTGTTTGAGGGTCGCGACGATCCCGGCGGACTCCAGACCCTGGACATAGGCCGTGGCGACCGTGCCGACCAGGTAGGGGTCCTCGCCGATGGTCTCCTCGACCCGGCCCCAGCGGGCGTCGCGCACCACGTCGAGCACGGGAGCGAGTCCCTGGTGCAGCCCCACGGACCGCATGTCGCGGCCGATCGCGCGGGCCATCTCCCGTACGAGGCCGGGGTCGAACGACGCGCCCCACGACAGCGGGACGGGGTAGGTCGTGGCGCCCCAGGCGGTGAAGCCGGCCAGGCACTCGTCGTGGGCCATGGCGGGGATGCCGAAACGGTTCGAGGCGACGATGCGCTCCTGGGTGCGCAGCAGGGACAGCGCGCCCAGCGCCGGGTCGACCGGGACCGTGCCGAACGGGCGGGTGAGCTGTCCGAGGCCGTTCGGCAGCAGTTCGTCGAGGGCGGGCGGCCGGTCCATGTCGTGCTGGTGCGGCGCGACTTCGGCGCCCTCCGCGGAGGCGCCGGCCCACAGGCCGTAGAGCTGGGCGAGCTTCTCCTCCAGGGTCATGGCGGAGATCAGGTACTCGACCCGGGCGGCTCGTCGCGCCTGCAACTCGGAGGGGACGAGGCCGGGCTCCGCGGACGCGCGGGAGTCCGGGGGATTCGAGGAGTCCGGCGAACCGGAGGAGTCCGAGGTGTTCGGCGGGGTCGGTGAGCTCGGGAGGTCCGAGGCGTTCGGAGGGTTGGGAGTGTCCTCCGAGGGACGCGAGGCGGTGGCGTCGGAGCGGGGCTCGGCAGTCACGTTGTCGTTCACTTTCCTCCGACGCCCATCAGCCCCTGGACCAGGGCTCGACGGGCGAACAGGTAGATGAGCAGGACAGGGAGCGCGGACAGCACCACGGCCGCCAGCAGGGCGGGGATGTCGATGCCGTACTGCGTCTGGAAGTTGTAGAGCCCGAGCGTGAGTACCTTCGTCTCCTCGGACTGGGTCAGGACGAGCGGGAAGAGGAAGCCGTTCCACGCCTGGAGCGAGGAGAACACCACGATCGTGGCGACACCGCCCCTGGACAGCGGCAGCACGAGCTGGAAGAAGACCCGCCGGGTGGTCGCCCCGTCGATGGCCATGGCCTCGAAGAGTTCGTCCGTGATGTCGCGCATCGTACCGGTGAGGATGAGCGCGCAGACGGGCAGACAGAAGGCGGCGGTGGGCAGGATGACGCCGAGGAGATTGTCGTACAGGCCGGCCGTGCTGATGACGTAGAACATGGGGACGATCACCGCTTGGGCCGGTACGGCGAGACCGAGCAGGAAGAGCCGGAAGACGCGGCCGGTGGCGGGCCCGCGCCCTCGCACGATGGAGAACGCGAGGGGCGGTACGAGGACCAGCACGATCACCACGACGCTCGTCGTGACGATCATGGTGTTGAGGAAGTAGCGGCCGAAGCCGCTGGAGAAGTCGCGCACGTAGTTGGCGAGGGTGAGGTGCTCGGGGAACGACAGTGGGCCGCCCGTGCTGTAGTCGGGGCGGGTCCGCAGGGACGCGCCGAGCATCACGTAGAGGGGGAGGGCGACCAGGCACAGCCACAGCAGCGCGCCCAGCGCCGCGAGGTAGTTGGGCCGGTGGCGACGGGGGGCCGGACGATGGCGCCGAGCGTACGTGCCGGTCACAGGCCCTCCTTCGGGCTCGCCATCCTGTCGTAACCGGACAGCCGCACGACGACCAGCGAGATCATCGTCGCCACGATCACCAGCAGCAGCGCGATCGCCGCGCCGGCGCCGAAGTCGAAGCTCTTGAAGGCCTTTTGGTACATGTAGAAGGCGCTGATCGTGGTCTCCGTACCCGGTCCGCCCTGCGTCAGGATCAGTACGGTGTCGAAGGTCGTCAGCCCTCCGACCACCATCAGGATCACCGAGGTGATGACCGAGTTGCGCAGCTGCGGCAGTGTGATGTGGAAGAACTGCCGTACGGTCCCGGCGCCGTCGATGGCCGCCGCCTGGTAGAGGACCTCGGGAATCGCACGGGTCGCGCCCTGGTAGATCAGTGTGTGCAGCGGCGTGAACTGCCAGGTGCCGACCAGTACGAGGACGGCGATCGCGCCGGTGCGCGAGCCCAGCAGATTGCCGTCCCCGAAGAGCCAGCGAGCCTGCGCCGGCACCCCGAAATTGGGATCGAGCAGCGCCCGCCACAGCACGGACACGGCGGTGGCGGACAGCAGCAGCGGTACGAAGAAGATCGCGGACAGGACAGCGCGGTTGCGCTGCGGTCCGGCCGCCCAGACGCCGAGCAGGATGCTCAGCGGCGTCTGGGTCACCACCCCGAGCGCGGTGAGCAGCACGCTCAGCCACAGGCTCTTGATCATCACCGGGTCGTGGAGCAGAGTGACCCAGTTGTCGAGGCCCACGAACTCCGGTGCGCCGATGCCGCCCCAACTGGCGAAGGACAGGACGGCGACCAGCAGCAGCGGGACGATCGCGAACAGGGCGAAGAAGAGGGTGGCGGGCAGTGCCCAGCCGAGGCCGGGGCGGGCGACCGCGCGGTCGCCCGCCCCGGTGCCCGGGGGCGGCGGGCGGCGCCGGTCGCTCTTCGCCGGGGCGGCGAGGGTAACCATCTCGGGTGTCACTCCCAGCTCTCGGTTCGTTCTCATGGGCCGCGCGGCGATGGGCGATCGGCCGCCCCGGGCGTTGCGAGGGGAGACGTCAGGGCGTGCTCAAGGACTGCATCGCCTTGATGAAGCCGTCCGCGTCGGTCTGTCCGTTGAAGAACTGCTGTACGGCCTGGTGCAGCGGAGTGGCGTTGGTCTGGAGATATGCCTGGTCCCATGAGAGCTGGAACGAGGGAGCCTTGTCGACCATGTCGAACTGGTACTTCAGGTACTCCGCGTTGTCCGCCGAGGCCAGGAACTTCTCGGTGTTCGTCGTGGTGGGCAGGTTGCCGATGGCCAGCTGGGCCTTCACGAAGTCGTCCGAGTACATCAGTTTCAGGAACTTCGCTATGTGCTCGGCGTGCTTGGTCTTCTTCAGCACCGAGTAGAAGTTGTTGGTGTTGCCCACGACGGCGGCGGGGTCGCCCTTGCCGCCCGCCACGGCGGGGAAGGCGCTGTAGCCCAGGTCCTTCGTGGCGAAGTCCGGGTTCGCGTCCTGCTGCGTCGAGAACTCCCAGGAACCCATCAGCTCGAAGGCGGCCTTGCCGCTCGCCAGCAGCGCGGGTGACCCGCCGTCGGTGAACTTGACGGAGTCGTAGTTGGTGCCGAACGCCCCCGCGTCCACCAACTGCTTCAGCATGCTCAGCGCCTTCCGGCTGTCGGCGCTCTCCCACACGCTCTTGTCGCCCGCCAGCGCCTTCTTGAGCAGTTCCGGCCCCGCGATCCGGTCGTACAGGTACTCGAACCACATCAGGGTCGGCCACCGGTCGCCGCCGCCGAGCGCGATCGGGGTGATCCCCTCGGCCTTCAGCTTCTTCACCGCGGCGAGCAGTTCGTCCCAGGTCCTCGGCGGCTGTACGCCCGCGTCCGCGAGCACCTTCCGGTGGTGGAAGAGCAGGACCGGCTGGGTGCCGCGCATGGGGACGCCGTACGCCTTGCCGTCGACCGCCGCCGTGTCGAAGACCGACGGCAGGAACTTGGTCTCCAGCCCGGCGGCGTCCGGGCCCAGTTCGTCGAGCGGCAGCAGCAGGCCGGCCTTGACGAAGGGCTGGATGCTGCCGCCGCCCCAGTTGAAAAAGACGTCCGGCGCCTGCGGGGTGTTGATGATGGTCTGGAGCTTCTGCTGGTAGTCCGCGCCCGGAACGGTGTCCAGCACCGCCTTGACGTCCGAGGTCTTGTTGAAGGTCGCGACGATCTCCTTCTCGACCTTGTTCGCCGCGTCGCCGTAGACGAGTACGCGGAACTCCGCGGCGCCACCGGCGGAGCCGCCGTCACCAGCGCAGGCCGCGAGACCCAGGGCGAGGGCGAGCGCCACGCCGCCGGCGACGGATCGAGGAAATCGTGCGCGTAATGACATCGATCGGCCTCTCGAAAGTATCGGTTGCATTGCCGAAAGTATCTGCCGAGTGACCGTAGGACTCCGCTCCTGAGTGGTCAACAGCCCCGTCGTCGCGCGACCAAACCGTTACCGAGAGCCCTGGTCATATCTGGTGGCATATCCTTCGGTCCATGCGTGATGACAGGAGTGCGGGCCGGGTCACCCTCGCCCAGGTGGCCTCGCAAGCCGGAGTCTCCCTTTCGACAGTTTCGAAGGTCCTCAACGGGCGCCCTGATGTATCGGCGCCCACCCGGGGCAAAGTGGAGGAACTGCTGGAGGAGCACGGCTACCGGCGCTCCGCGCCCACCGCTCCGGAGGCGCCGCTGATCGAGATCGTCTTCCACGAGCTGGAGAGCGCCTGGGCGATGGAGCTGATCAGAGGGGTCCAGAACGTCGCCAAGGAGACCGGGGTGAGCGTCGTGCTCACCGAGACCGGGACTCGTCACTCCCCGGGCGCCGACTGGGTGGAGGGCGCGCTGCGACGCCGCCCGCTCGGGGTCGTGCTGGTCTTCTCCACCCTCCCCGAGGACCTCAAGAGGAAGCTCTGGTCGAGGGCCATCCCCTTCGTCATCATCGACCCGGCGGGCGATCCGGAGCCGGACGTGCCGTCCGTGGGATCGGCCAACTGGGCCGGCGGGCTCGCCGCCACCCGGCACCTCACCGAGCTCGGGCACCGCCGGATCGCCGTCATCACCGGCCCCCAGGACATGCTGTGCTCGCTGGCGCGCCTGGACGGTTTCCGCTCGGCCATGGGCATGGCCGGGATCGCGGTCGATCCGGAGCTGGTGCGGTACGGCGACTTCCACGTCGAGTCCGGACACGCGCACGCGAAGGAACTCCTGAAGCGGCCCGACCCCCCCACCGCGATCTTCGCGGGCAGCGATCTCCAGGCGCTCGGTGTGCTGGAGGCGGCGCGGGTGCTGGGACTGCGCATTCCCGAGGACCTGTCGGTCGTGGGGTACGACGACATCCCGCCGGCCCGGTGGTCGAGCCCGGCGCTGACCACCGTCCACCAGCCGCTGGTGGAGATGGCGGAGGAGGCCGCGCGGATGCTGCTACGGCTACGGAAGTCGGGCCGCCCGGGCCCCGCGGCCCGTACGGCCCGCAGCGACGGCGCGGGCGCCGACCGCGCCGCGCAGCCGAGCCGCCCGGACCAGGCGGACACGCGGATCGAACTCGGTACGAGGCTGGTGGTCCGCGACAGCACGGGGCGGCCGTAGCCGGGGGCGGGCCCCCACACGTTGCCGGCCCTTTGTTTCCGACCTGGCGTCTGCATGTCCGCGTGGTTATGACGCGTAATCTGGTGGCGCTCTGCCAGGCCTACTCGGGGAGTTGTCCGGCCACCGTGAACAATATTCGTGTCGGCTCACGCGCCAGCAATCTTGCCAAAGCTCAAGTGCGGGGATTTCTCGCCCCTCTGCGCGAGCTTTATCCGGACCTCGCATTCACACACCGGGTGATTTTGGAGGGCGGGGACAAGGACCGCACGTCACCGCTGGCCAGGGTGTCCACGGGCAACGGTGGTTCGGCGTTCAGCAGTGAGCAGGAAGCGGCGTTGGCGCGGGGTGAAATGGACGCCGTCGTCCATTCGCTGAAAGATCTCCCCACGTCGAATCCGCCGGGTCTCATCCTGTTGCCCCCGCCAGGCCGCGAGGACGTGCGGGACGCCTTGTGCGGATCGACGCTGGCGGGACTGCGAAAGGGTGCACGAGTCGGGACCGGCGCGCCGCGCAGAATCGCTCAGCTCCTGGCCGTACGCCCCGATCTCGAGGTGGTGCCGATTCGCGGCAATGTCCCGCCCCGCCTCAAGAAGATGGAAACCATGGGCCTTGACGCGGTCGTTCTCGCGGCGGCGGGGCTCCGCAGACTCGGCCTGGAAAGTGAAATCGGCGAGTTGTTGCCGCTCCACCTGTTCCCGCCGAGCCCCGGTCAGGGCGCGCTGGGAATCCAGGTCCGTGAGGCAGCGGTGGATGTCCGCGAAATACTGTCCGCCACAGGGGACCACTCGGTTGACGCGGAGGTCCGTGCGGAGCGGGCACTCCTCGCGGAGTTGCACGGAGGGTGCAGCGTGCCCGTGGGCGCCTACGCCAAGACCCTGCCGGACGGGAAGATCTCACTGTTCGGCCAAGTGACGTCGCTGGACGGATCGGCGCGCGTCTCAGGGACGCTTGTCGGCCCGCCCGGCGAGCCCGAAAAATTGGGTGCCGCTTTGGCCGGAGAACTGATCGACCAAGGCGCGCACTCCATTCTGGACGCCGTGCGGGCCGCTCTCGCGATCAGCTGAGCCGACGAGCGATGTCGAGCGCCGCGTAGGTCATGCTCGCGCTGGCCCCAGCACGCTTGAGCATGGTGAAGAGTTCCACCAGACGACGGACGTCTCGCTGTCCCGTGTGTGCGTCGACGTGAGTGCCGCCACGTCCGGCTGCCCGTGCGTTCCCGCGAGGTAGCAGACACCGTCGGCTGTGTATGAGCACAGACATGTTTCCGTCATGACCGCGATGGACGGTTCGGTGTCCTTGGCCGCATGGATCGCACGGGACATCAGCGAGTCCGGGGCCAGGGAGATCTCTCCTGTGGCGTCACGCTCGGCCGACTCGGCGAACAGCTTCACGGACCGGATACCGAGGGCCGCTGCCTCGCGCATCGCGGCGGGAATGTGCTCGGTCGTCACGGTGGGCATGGGCTTGTCGGCGGGTTCCGCCGTGACGAGCAGCACCATGGACAGATCGGCCGGAGTGAGTGTCTGCGGCTCCAGCAGGCTCCGGACGGCAGGCCGGCTCCGGAGTGGGCTCGTCGCCCTGGTCGCGGTACGAAGGTGAGGTGGCATGGAGGCGGGCATGTGTCTCGTTTCGGTTTGCGTGCGGGCAGGGGATGCAGGGGCGGAAGGGAGCCGAGCAGGCTCAGCCGGTCGGTGCTCGGACGGCCTCCGGCTTCAGGTCCACTACGGTGAATTCACGCAGCCGCACGATGAGTTGTCCTGCTCTGACCCAGTGGATGAGGGGATCTCCGAAGGCCACCCCAGTGGCCATCACCGCCGTGGGCGCCGGATGTCCTGGGCGGTAGAGCGCGCCCTGCACTCCGGCCGGCACGGAAGTCCGCACGCGGAGGGCCACGTACCGTGACCGCAGGTGGGGGCAGACGTGGGTGGAGCGGAAGGCGCAGGGGGCGCACAGCGGCGGATGGGTCGTCGTGAGATCGCCGGGCAGGGGAGCCATGTCGTGGGGGTCCTCGCTCACCAGCCAGAGCACACCGTCCGCATTGCGGTCGGCGGGTCGGCCACAGACCTGGCACAGCAGTTCGAGCATGGCTCGCCGCTGTCGGAGCGCGTGGACCTTGCCGAACTCCGGTCGGCCCTTGCCGGGTTGTGAGGGTACGCGGGTCCACAGCACGCCGTCCGTGTCGCGGTCGTACGGCCGCTCGTCGGCATAGCCGATGCCTCCGCCTTTCATGACGACGCGCATGCGGGGTGCCTGCTCGGCGCTCCACATGGCGATGTACGGCACCGGGCCGGGCGTCGGCGCCGGGCGGGTGGGCCGGTCGGTGGCTTCAAGCATCGGGTTCAGCATCAGTGCTCCCGGGTGTCTGTGTACTAGCTCACGATGAGCATGCGTATGCTAGCTCACGTCTGTCAATCCCCTTCGGGGGTACTCTTTCCGTGTGCTAGCAAGCGATGACGGGAGGGGACATGGCGCCACGAGTACGGCGAGAACCGCCGCCGTTCGTTCAGATTGCAGACCACTTTCGGCAGATGATCATTGATGGAGTGCTTGCTGCCGACGTGAAGCTGCCTTCCATCGCCGCCATTTCCGAGGAGTGGGGCGTCGCCACGGCCACAGCGGCCAAGGGGATCAAGCAACTACAGGCAGAGGGGTATGTGCGATCTTCGACTCAGGGAACATTCGTGGACCTGGGAGCGAAGCAGACGACCGGAGCGGACCGCCTCCAGATGCTGAGGGTCGGTGGCACTGGGTTCCGGCCTGGCGAACGGGTCGAGATCATCAGCGCGGGCCTCGTGCCGGCGCCCGTGGAGGTGGCGGAGGCTCTTGGGCTTGCGGAGGAAGCCTCCGTCATCAGGCGTCGGCGGCGGTATCTGGATGACGACGGCGTTGTAGCTGTTTCCACGTCTTGGCTGCCGGGGGAATTCGCGGACAGCGCTCCTGAACTGATCACCTTGGAGCCGCTGCCGAAGATGACGTTCGGTTTGGTGGAAGAGCGTACTGGCCGCCGTGCGGTCCGTAGGCGTGACGTTGTGTCACTGCGTCCGGTGTCGGCGGAGGTTGCACACCTTCTTGACGCCCCAGTGGGCGCTCTCGCCTTGACCATGACCAATCATTATTGGGACCAGCACGGTTCGGTAACCGAGTACGCCATCGACTTCCTCGGCGCTGATCGGCACCTTTCAGCGGAGTGTGACGTCTAGTGCCGCGACCGGCAAGGTTTGCCCGTCAAGGAGCGGCGTCCGGTGCGTGTGATCGCAAGGCGGCCAGAAGTCCATGTAGCGGAGCTACCTGGGCTTTTGGCCAACGCGGCGAGCGCGCGTGCCGGGCGTCGCGACGGGGCAAACGTTGCCGGGAGGGGCACTAGCGCGGCGGAGAGGCGGGCGGCGACACTGGAGGCATGTGCCGCAGCATCAAGACCCTCCGCCCGCCCGTGCTCCCCGAGGAGGCCACCGAGGACGACATCCGGGCCGCCGCCCTCCAGTACGTGCGCAAGGTTTCCGGTTTCCGGCAGCCCGCCGCGCACAACCGTGAGGTGTTCGAGCGGGCCGTCGACGAGATCGCCCGGTCGACCGCGCGACTCCTGGAGGACCTGGAGGTGCGGGGCGGGCCGGCTCGTACGGCGTCGTCGGGGGCGTCCGGCTGAGCCCGTCAAGGGCCGGGCCGGGCCACGGTCGCTACGCCGTCGCGCCCGCCGCGTCCGCCGACGGCGGGCGCCGTATCACGTACGCCGCCAGCGAGCCCGCCAGGAACAGTGCCAGTACGGACACCAGCGCACCGATCCAGCCCGCCCCCAGCCACCGGGCGCCGAAGTAGCCGAGGCCCGCGCTGTAGCCCGTCCACGCCACGCCCGCCAGCGCCGACCAGGGCAGGAACTCCTTCACCTCGCGGTGGGCCGCGCCCGCGCCCAGGGAGACCACCGAGCGGCCGGCGGGCGCGAAACGGGCGATCACGACCAGGAGCCCGCCGCCCCGGCCGAGAGCGTTCCCGAGCCGTTGCTGGGCCGACGTCAGCCGTCGCGAGCGGGCGATCGCCCGGGTGATCCGGCTGCCGTCGCGCCGGGCCAGCCGGAAGGCCAGGAGGTCGCCCAGTACGGACGCGACGACCGCGCACAGCATCAGCAGGAGCAGGGAGGGCACCTCGCGCGGCACCTGCTGCGCCACCCTGCCCGCGGCGCCCACGGCCGCCACACCCGCGGCCGTGGTCGACCCGGCGGCCGCCGCCGTGGCCGCGGTGATCACCAGTACGCCGCTCGGCAGTACGGGCAGGAACACGTCCAGCAGCACGGAGACGGCCACGACGGCGTAGATCCATGGGCTGCCGGTCAGCGCCCCCAGGCTTTCCAGCACTTCTGCGACTCCCCGCCCACGCACTGCCCGGTCCCGTGACAGCGCCGGGACGTCGCGCGAGCGGCTGGGCGGCCATCGACGTACAGCGTACGCCTGTGCGGTACGCGAGGGCGGCACGGGGCGCGAAAAAGCCGGTGCCCGGACCCCGCCACGGTCCGGGTACCGGCTGCGGCGTCGGCTCAGGCGGCGACGGTCGTGCGGTGCTCGTCCTTCTTGTTCTCGACGCCGTCACGGGGACCGTACAGCGCGTCCAGGGCGAACGCGCCCGGCCCGGTGAAGACGATCAGCAGGAACGACCAGCAGAACACGACGGCGAGCTCGCCGTTGTTCTCGATGGGGAACAGGCCGTCGGACTGGTGCACGACGAAGTACGCGTAGGCCATGGCACCGGATGACACGAACGCGGCGATCCGGGTACCGAGGCCCAGCAGGACCAGGATTCCGCCGATGAGTTCGATGACGGCCGCGAACCAGCCGGGCCAGGTCCCGACGGGGACGCTCTCCTTGCCGAAGGCGCCGAAGAGCGAGCCCAGCCCGTGGCAGGTGAAGAGCAGCCCGACGACGATGCGGAACAGGCCCAGCGCATAGGGCCTGGCGTGATTGAGGCGGGTGTACAGGGTGAACATGGGGGGTTGTTCTCCTTCGATCAATGGTCCGGACCGATGAGGACGTTCCCCTGCACGTTAGGCTGGCCTAATCGATGCTTGCAAGTTCAACATTCTGCCTTGGGCCAATTCGCGCCGAGTCTTCGGTCCCTCCGGGGGGCGGAGTTCGCAGGAGGGCACGTGCCACCACGTCCGAATCCGAGAGGAGTACCGAGTCGACGCCGGGCCTGGCGCCGGCGGCGGTCACCCAGTGCACTCCTTCGGTCGGCACGCCCACCGCG
Organism: Streptomyces hebeiensis; assembly: GCF_052983195.1. NCBI lineage: Bacteria > Bacillati > Actinomycetota > Actinomycetes > Kitasatosporales > Streptomycetaceae > Streptomyces > Streptomyces hebeiensis. The sequence goes on along the minus strand of NZ_CM129812.1, from coordinate 2,229,889 downwards.
AACCGTCGGGCATGCGGCCTGCCCTGGCGGTCTATCAAGTGATATGGCCGAGGGGTTACATCCAGCCCACCTGTCTCGTAACCGCCGACCAGGTGCGGCCGGCACTGCCCGGTCTTGAGCAGTCGCGAAAGCAATGGATCGCAACTGCGCCGGAGGTCCGGTTCCGGCAGCCGGGCCTCCACGAGCGTCCTCGCGTGGACGAGTGAACCGGGCACGTCGGGGGACTCGGCGGTGAACACTCCGTCAGCCATCCGTACGGCGGTACGGGGGCCGATCACGTCCAGCACTCCCGCCTCGACCAGCGCGGCCATCTCCTCGATGCGACGGCGCGGCGGGCCGATGGACAGGAAGGCGTTCAGCGGGGTGTACCAGCGGTCCAGGTGGTCGCGCCGGGAGGTCCCGGACAGGCCCCGGTGGTCCACGATCAGCCGTACCTCGTTGCGCAGGTCGCGCAGCACGTCCTGCGCCGCCTTCAGCGGACCCGCCACGTTGCCGAGCGCGGCCTGTGCTGCGTCGTCGCGCAGCCGGGCCAGCAGCCAGGCACGATGGTCCGCCGGGTCGCGGAAGCTCGCCCCCGCGTGCGGACGTGAGACCGCGTCCCAGGACCAGCGCTCCGTCCCGGCGAAACCCGCCTCGTCCAGGACCGCGGCCTCCTGGGCGCTGCCATGGGGCGCGGCGAGGAAGCGGTCGAGCACCCGTTCCCACGCGCTCGTCGGCCGGCCGTTCGCCGCCCAGACCGCCCCGTAGAAGACCGCCTCCACCTCCTTGGCGACCAGTGGCCATATCTCGCGGCGGAAGTCCGGTGGGTCGCCCTCGTCCGCGCGCTTGCGGAACACCGCGATCACATCCGGCGTCAGCACCAGAGGCAGGTGCCTGCCGGAGGACCCCTTCGCGTTGTCCCCGCGCGCCTGGTACGGGACCCCGCGTCGCGACCCCGCGTACAGCTGCGGCTCGCGCCCCGACGGGTGGTATACGAGGACACCTTCGGCGTCGCGGCTGAAAATCCCGCCGCGCCCCGCCGTCAGCAGCGCCATGTGATCGAAGAAGTTGAGCCCGAGGCCGCGCAGCAGCACCGGTTCGCCCGGGGCGACGTCCGAGAGATCGACATCCGCCGGGTTGGCGGGCGGCAGGTAGCGCAGCCGGTGACGCACCGCGTACTCCGAGAACGCCGCCTCGGTCTGACCGGAAATCACCGGCAGATGCCCCTGGGCGAGCACCACGCCGCAGAGGCCGGTCAGGGTGGTGCCGTTGTCCAGGGTGAGCGTCTGGGTGGGGGGAACGCGGTCGCCGAGGGACGAGTCGGCGCTGTGGGCCGGCGGGGCGTCCGCGAGGCCGCCGCCCGGGGTCACGTCGTCGTCCAGCCGGACGGCACGCGCCCGGTGGACCCGCACGGTGACCCGCTCCGGAGCGTTCGCCACCGTACGGCGGAAGACCCACTCCAGGTAGCGCCCGTAGGCGGCGCGGGTCGGGTAGTCGTCCGGCCCGAGCCGTTCCGCGGGCCGGGAGGCGGCCCACTCGTACAGGCTCGGGCCCGGGCGTATCGGGCCGTCGCACACGACGCTCTCGTCGGTGAACACCGTCACCTGGGACGCCACGGTGTTCATCAGCAGTTCGCCGGACTGGTCGGTGCGCCAGACCTGGCCCGCGCCGGGAGCGGCGGGGTCGACGACATGGATGGTCAGGGCGGTGTCCGGGGCCAGTTCGGGCGCGGACGCGCAGAGTCTTTCCAGGACGGAGGTGCCACGGGGACCGGCTCCGACGACGGCGAGGGAGCGGGACAGGTGAGGCCGTACATCGGACAAAGCTGTGACTCCCGGGGCATGTGGGGTTGCTGGAAGTGGATGGTCCGATCATCATGCCGTTGCTTGGCCGGGAGTTCGAACCCGTGGGTGAAGGATCATCTCGTGTGGCAAGGATCACGCCTCCCTGACACCGGGCAGGGAGGGTGACTCGTCCGAATTCAGAGGGTGTTCGGCCCGGGAGCCGACCTGTTTCCGTCCGCGGCCAGGGCTCGTCGTCCCATGGCCCAGTCCTTTTCATCCGTGGACAGGACCCTTTCGTCCACCGACACCAGCGTCGCGCCGCCGTCCTCGGTGCGGGCGTGATCGAGCCGGAGGACGGCCGAACGGCCGTTCGTGGTGAGGGTCATCAGCTGATTGGCGAACCATGGCCCGCCCGTTCTGCGCCAGCTGATGGGGGGTGCGGCGACGCGTCCGTGCCGGGTGAGGAGCCGGCCCGTGCGCCGTCCGAGCCCGCTCCAGCCGAACCGGAAGCCGAGCTTCAAGTACGCGGGGACCGAGTTGTGCACGGGGGAGCAGGTCAGCTGGACGACGTGCGCGTCCGGGCCGTCGCCCGCGGTCCAGGCGGGCTCGGCGGCGTACGCGTGGTGGACGTCTCCCGAGAGCACGCACACCGTCGCCGGGGCGTCGGGGCCACTGCCCGCCTCGGCGATCAGCGCCGTCAGCTCCTCGAATGAGCGGGGGAAGGCGGCCCAGTGCTCCAGGTCGGCCGCCCGGCGCAGCCGCTCACCGAACCGCGCCCAGCGGGGGCCGCGTTCGCCTCGGCAGAGGGCGGAGTTCCAGGCTTCGCCGTCATGGATGAGGGGCGGGAGCAGCCAGGGCAGCGAGCTGCCTATGAGGAGGTGGTCGTACGGGGCGCGGTGGTCGTTGGGGCCCGGTCCGCGGTCGTCGGGGTCGTACGGCCGTGGGCCATCGGGGGCGTACGGCCCGGGGCGCGACGTCTCCGGGGCCTCCGGGGACCAGGAGACGTGCGGCAATCGAGGGTCCTGCGAGGAAGGAGGGTCCTGCGAGGGTCGAGGGTCGTGCGGGGGCCGGGGAACCGGGGGCCGAGAGGCACTCGCGCGGCCCGCGAGTGCCTGGTCCCTCACCCACTGGGCCTCGCCCTTGGCCAGCATCGCCCGCTCACCCTCGTCCAGGACGCGGGCGGCGCGCGAGTCGACCATCAGCAGCCGGGTGCGGCCGAAGTCGCGCCGGTAGCTCCAGCGCACGGCCGCCGGGTCGCGCTCCGCCAGGTCGGCGTACCGGCGGAGCGGACCGGTGCCGTCGGGCTCGGCGCGCACGGCCGCGTACAGCTCGTCCGCCGCCAGTTCGGCGGGGGAGAGGTTGCCGAGGTGCTGGTAGACCCAGTACGACATCAGTCCGCTGAGCACCCGCTCGCGCCACCAGGGCGTGGCCCGCATGTCGGCGAGCCAGGAGGCGCTGGTGTTCCAGTCGTCGATCAGGTCGTGGTCATCGAAGATCATGCAGCTCGGAACGGTGGAGAGGAGCCAGCGTACGGCCGGGGCACCCCACGATTCGTCGTACAGGTACGTGTACTCCTCGTAGTCCGCGACCTCGGCGCCCGGCGGCTCGCCCAGGTCGCGGCGCAGCGCGAGCCGCTGTCCGGTCGGCTCGGACGTCTCGTCCGCGTACACCTGGTCGCCGAGGAGGAGCAGGACATCGGGCCGCGCGGAGTCCGCCTCCTCGGGGCCCGCGGTGGCGGCGCGACCGGCGATGCGGGTGGCGAGCGCCTCCAGGGCGTCGGGGCCGATCGGGTCCGGCTCCCCGTGGGCCGGGGCCGCCCAGCGGCAGGAGCCGAAGGCGACGCGGACTCCGGGGCCGGGCGTTCCGGGGGCGGGGGCGGCGGGGGAGCGGATCGTGCTGGGCGGGAACGGCGAGTCCTCCGGCGGCCATACCCGGCGGCCGTCGAGCACCACCTCGTACGCCGTCGTGGTGCCGGGCGTCAGGCCGGTCACGGGGATCAGCGCGTAGTGGTGTCCGGCGATCCGGAACGTACGGGACGAGCCGTACGCGCCGTCCGCGCAGCGGACCTCGGCCGTGGCGGGGCGGTCGGCCTCGACCCAGACGGTCGCCGTGCCGTGGCCCTCCCAGTCGACGTGTCGCAGCAGTGGCCCCAGACGCAGCCCGGTCATATGTGCCTCCTCCATCGCCCCGTACGGTACGGAACGACGGAGGAGTGCGGGAGGGAGACCTGCCGGTTACCGGCGGGCCGTGGCGAGTGCGCTGATCAGCAGCCGTTCAGGACACTGCTGATCGCGCTCTTCTCGGCCGAGTCGACGGTCAGCTTGTAGTAGTACTTCACCTGCACCCACGCGCGGACGTACGTGCAGCGGTACGAGGTGCGCGGCGGCAGCCACGTCGACGGGTCCTGGTCGCTCTTGGACTGGTTCACGTTGTCCGTGACCGCGATGAGCTGGGGGCGGGTCAGGTCGTTCGCGAAGGACTGCCGCTGCGCGGTGGTCCAGCCGCTCGCGCCCGACTTCCACGCCTCGGAGAGCGGCACCATGTGGTCGATGTCCACGTCGGAGGCGGCACTCCAGGTGGCGCCGTCGTACTCCGAGTACCAGCTGCCGCTGACGGCGGCGCAGCTGGAGTCCTGCTGGACGTTCGAACCGTCGCGCTTGAGCACGACCTCACGGGTGTTGCAGGTGCCGGACTGGGTGATCCAGTGCGGGAACTTGTCCCGGCTGTAACCGCTGGAGGAACCTTCCGCCTGCACCGTGAGCTGGCTCAGGTACGTCCGGGCGGTGGCGGCGCTGACCGGCGTGGGCATGGCGGCCTGCGCGGTCGGGGCGGAGAGCAGGGTGGTGGCGGAGGCGAGTGCGGCGGACGCGGCGAGGACGGCGATGCGCGGCATGCGACGCGCGTAGACACCTGACATGCGAACTCCCTTGAGGGTGAGGGGACGTGATGCGGCGTGCGGTTCCGGTGCGAGGTTCGACCGGCCCGGGCGCCAGCGTGGTGGCGCCCGGTTTCCGTGGGGGGTGCGTCAGGTAACAGAGTGGCGACATGTGCACGTCACATCAAGGGGGAGCGTGGGGTGATGTTGGTTCGGCGGGGCGGCAATTGGTGCCTATCGGTGCAGAATTGACGAGGTGAGGGGCGGTGTGGGCGGGGCGGGCCGGAGGGCCGGCCGGTGCCGTCGCCCGACGGATGCGCGGGGGCGCGCCGACGGGGCGCGGGCGGGGTGCCGTGCGAGGCGGCCGGGTCGGGGGCGGTGTACCGGGTGGCGTGTGGGGCGGTGCCGGGTGCCGGGCGGTCGCCGCCGGACGGCGCGGGTGCGGGCACGGAGAGCGGCATAGGGTGGGCGCGTGCTGCTGCGGGTCGATGTCACGTTCGGGGTCGTCCTCGGCCTGCTGCTGGTCGCCGCCGTGGCCGTGGTGGCGCTCGCCCGCCTCGGCCGGGCCCGCGAGATCGCCGTCGCCGGGGTGCGGGCGGCGCTTCAGCTCGGCGCGGTCTCGTTCCTGATCGGCTGGGTGGTCGGTGGTGTACCGCCGACGATCGGGTTCGTGGCCCTGATGTACGCCGTGGCCGTCCGTACCGCCGGGCGCCGGGTCACCCCGAACCGCACGTGGTGGTGGGCCGCCGTGCCCATCGGCGCGGGGGTGGGGCCGGTGATGGCGGTGCTCCTGCTCGTCGGTGCCGTCCCCGCGAAGGGCATCGCGCTGATCCCCGTCACCGGCATCCTCATCGGCGGCGCGCTCACCGCGACGGTGCTGGGCGGCCGACGAGCGCTGGACGAACTGCACGCGCGGCGGGGCGAGGTGGAGGCCGGGCTCGCGCTGGGGATGCTCGACCGGGACGCGCGGATGGAGGTGGCCAGGCCGGCGGCGTCCGACGCGCTGCTGCCGGGTCTGGACCAGACGAGGACGGTCGGGCTGGTCACGCTGCCGGGCGCGTTCGTGGGCATGTTGCTGGGCGGGGCGTCGCCGGTGCTGGCGGGCGCGGTGCAGCTGTTCGTGCTGGTGGCGTTGATGGCGGTGCAGGCGGTGGCGGTGAGCGTGGTGCTGGAGCTGGTGGCGCGGGGACGGATCCACCGCGACATGTGACGCTCGGGACGGGTCGCGGGGTTGGCGCGGGTCGAGGGTCGCGGGTCGAGGGTCGCGTGGGAGCTTGTCCCGGGTTGCCGACGGGGGCCTCGTGGCTCCGCTCGTACGCGGGCTCCGGAAGTGCCGCGCGGCCGTGCGCGCCGACGTACGTACATGCGGCTCGGCCGCGCGCGCTCGTGCTACGTACGGCTCAGTCGTGCGCGCCCATGCTTCGCGCGGCTCAGCCGCGCGCGCCCACGTGCAGCAGGATCTCGCCCGTCGGCAGGGCCTCCACCCGCAGCTGCGTCAGGTCCGCGACATGCGCGTCCGGGGACAGGGCCGCCGCGCGCGGGCCGACACCCACCACGCGCATGCCCGCCGCCCGGCCCGCCGCGATGCCGGCCCCGGAGTCCTCCAGGACGACGCAGTTCTCCGGGGCGAGGCCCAGTTCCGCCGCGCCCAGCAGGAAGCCCTCGGGGTCGGGCTTGCTCGCCGTCACCCTCTCGGCCGTGACCCGGATCTTCGGTACGACCAGTCCCGCGGCCGCCATCCGGGAGTCCGTCAGGGCCGCGTCCGCCGAGGTGACGAGGGCGTGCGGGAGCGTGGCGAGCGCCGCGAGGAAGTCCCGTGCGCCGGGGATCGGGACCACGCCTTCCGTGTCCGCCGTCTCGTTCGCCAGCATCACGCGGTTGTCGGCGTGGTTGAGCTCCATCGGGCGGTCCGGCAGCAGCAGGGCCATGGTGGCGTGCGCCTGCCGGCCGTGCGCGACCTTGAGGACCGCCTCCGGGTCCAGCCCGTGCTCGATCGCCCAGACACGCCAGTTGCGCTCCACCGAGGCGTCGGAATTGACGAGCGTGCCGTCCATGTCGAGCAGGAAGCCCCGCGTGGTCAGGACGGACGTCGCGGAGGAGGCGGTGGCCGACATCGGCTGATTCTCCAGGAGGCGCGGGAGCGGGCGGGAGGCGCGGACGGAAGGCGTCGGCGAACAGCGGGCGGCGGGACGGGTACGGCGGAGGTCAAGTGGCTCCGCCCGCCGGTCAGGGTGGGACGGACGGACCCACTTTGTTTCGTCATTATACAAACGGCTTCCCGCGAAGCCACCCCACCTCGATCCCGGCGGTCCGCTCGACAGGCCATAACGGGACGAAGCGGCCAGGATGGAGAGCAGTCATTGCCATCCCGCAAGGGTTGCCCGGGGCGCCCCGTCCGTCCCGTGCGGCCGCACCCCAGCACGTCGGCACATCGTCGAAGTGAGGTCCCATGGCTCAGGACGTGAGCGTCCCGGCGGTGAGCCCGGCCCCCGGTGAGGGCCGTCCTCCCCGTACCGTCCTCGCCGCTGTCGGTGCCCTGCTCATGGGACTGCTGCTGGCCGCGCTCGATCAGACGATCGTCTCCACCGCCCTGCCCACCATCGTCAGCGACCTCGGCGGCCTCAAGCACCTGTCCTGGGTGGTCACCGCCTATCTGCTGGCCTCGACCGCCGCCACGCCGCTCTGGGGAAAGCTGGGCGACCAGTACGGGCGCAAGAGGCTGTTCCAGACGGCCGTCGTCATCTTCCTCGTCGGCTCCGCGCTCTGCGGTCTCGCCCGGAGCATGCCCGAACTCATCGCCTTCCGCGCGCTCCAGGGCCTGGGCGGCGGCGGGCTCATCGTGCTGTCGATGGCGATCGTCGGGGACCTCGTGCCGCCGCGCGAACGCGGCAAGTACCAGGGCCTGTTCGGGGCCGTCTTCGGCGCCACCAGCGTGCTCGGACCGCTGCTCGGCGGCTTTCTCACCCAGCACCTCAGCTGGCGCTGGGTCTTCTACGTCAACCTGCCGCTCGGCGTCGTCGCCCTGCTCGTCATCGCGTCCGCCCTGCGCCTCCCCGCGTCCACGGCCCGCCACACCCTCGACTACCTGGGCACCTTCCTGATCGCGTCCCTCGCCACCTGCCTGGTGCTGATCGCCTCACTCGGCGGGACGACCTGGGCCTGGGGCTCGGGCGAGATCATCGGCCTGGCGCTGCTCGCGGCCGTCCTGCTCGTCCTCCTCGTACGGGCCGAGCGGCGTGCGGCCGAGCCCGTACTGCCCCTGCGGCTCTTCCGGATCAGGACCTTCGCGCTCGTCGCCGTCATCAGCTTCGTCGTCGGTTTCGCGATGTTCGGAGCCATGACCTACCTGCCCACGTTCCTCCAGGTCGCGCAGGGCGTGACCCCGACCGCGTCCGGCGTGCGGATGCTGCCCATGGTGATCGGCCTGCTGATCACGTCCACCCTGTCCGGTCAGATCATCAGCCGTACGGGCCGCTGGAAGGCCTTCCCCGTCCTCGGCACGGCCGTCACCGCCGTGGGGCTGCTCCTCCTCCACCAGCTCACCGTGACCAGCGGGACCTGGGAGACGAGCGGTTACCTCTTCGTCTTCGGTGCCGGGCTCGGGCTGGTCATGCAGGTGCTCGTACTGGTCGTCCAGAACGCCGTCGGCTACTCCGACCTGGGCGTGGCCACGTCGGGCGTCACCTTCTTCCGGTCGATCGGCGCGTCCTTCGGCGTCGCCGTCTTCGGAGCCCTCTTCACCGGCCTGCTCACCCGTCGGCTGACCGACGCCCTGGCGGGCGAGCCGCTGCCGCCCGGCGTGGGTCCCGGCTCGCTCGCCGCCGATCCCCGGGCGATCGGGCGGCTGCCGGCCGCGCTGCGCCCCGCCGTGCTCGACGCGTACGCGACCTCCATCACCCATGTCTTCCTGTACGCCGTCCCGGTGGTGCTGGTCGCGTTCGCCGTCACGTGGTTCCTCAAGGAGGACCGGCTGCGCCGCTCGGTCACCGCGCCGGAGATAAGCGAGACCCTGGCCGTCAATCCGGTCGAGCGCTCCTCCCGCGACGAGGTGGCGCGCGCCCTCTCGGTGCTCGGTACGCGCGAGGGACGCCGCCGGATCTACGAGACCGTCGTCGCGAGGGCGGGCTACGACCTGCTCCCCGCGGCCGGCTGGCTCCTGCTGCGCATCCGCCGGCACGGTTCCGTGCGGCCCGCCGCGCTCGCGGAGACCCTGTCGGTCCCGGTCAGGTCGGTCACCGACGCCTCCCGGCAGGTGGAGGAGCGCGGGCTGGCCCGCCGGCAGGGACTCGACCTGGTGCTCACGGAGCGGGGCGAGCTGGTCGCACAGGCGCTGGCCACGGCGCGGGAGGAGTCGCTGTCGGAACTGCTGGGGGACTGGTGGGGACCCGACCGGCCGACCGATCTCGTACAGCTGGTGGAGCGGCTGAGCGCCGAGCTGTGCGGTTCGGACGGGGAGCGGCCGTACACTCCGCCGCCGCCCAGGGACCACCTGGCCTGAAGACCCGGCCGGCACCCCGGCCCGGTACGTCGCGTGGAGCGCGCGGCCCGCACGGTACGGGCCCGCACGACGGGGCCTGCCCCGGGACTCACACTACTGGCCGCCGCGCCGGTGAGGCGCGGGCGCGGGCCGGGCGGGCCGCGCGGCCCCCGGTGCCGACGCGGGCGCGCCCAGCTCCTTTCCGTACCAGATCTGGCTGTACGGGCCGGGCTCGCCGTACGCCGGGATCTCCCGGAAACCGTGCTTGACGTAGAGCCCGCGCGCCTCCACGAGGTCGAGCCGCGTGTCCAGGACCAGCCGGTGCGCGCCGAGCCGCCGCGCGGCCCCGGCCAGCGCGGCCAGCAGGGCGCCGCCGCCCCCGGTGCCGCGCGCGGCGGGGCTCACGTACACCCGGGTCAGCTCGGCCGTACCCGCGTCCAGGAGCCGTAGCCCGCCGCAGCACGCGGCCTCGCCGCCGTACCGCCCGACGACGAACTCCCCGGTGGGCGGCGTGAGCGCGTCGGGCGGGTCCTCGGCGAGCCCGCGTGCGATCTCCGCCTCGGTCGCGGGGCGGCCCCAGTAGCGCCCGGCGACCTCCGCGTAGTACGCGAGGCGCAGCCGGGCGGCGTCGGCGGTCGCGAAGTGCTCGGGCCCCACGAACCAGCTCTGATGGCTCATGGGCGGCTCTCTACCGGACGGTGAGCCGTTTGGCCACCGAATAAGCGGCAACTCGAATCGTAGGAACGACCGTTGCGCGCGGGCCGGGTCGGCGTCGGCACACCCGGCCCGGCCGATCTGTTCGAGGCGCCGGACCGGTGGGGCCGGCCGAGCCGATGAACTCAGGAAGGCAGCCATGTCCACACTTCTGATCGTCGTCGCTCTGATCGCGGTCTTCGTGATCATCGCGGCCGTGTTCCTGTACGCGAGGCCGGGCCGGGGGACCGGGCGGAGCGGGCTGAAACGCCGGTTCGGCCCCGAGTACGACCGGGTCGCCGCCCGGCACGGTGGTGACACCAAGGCCGCCGAGCGCGAGCTGGGCGAACGCCTCCAGCGCCACGGCGGGCTGCGGCCGAATCCGCTCTCCGCCGAACGGCGGGAACAGTACGTCGCCCGGTGGGCCGGGCTCCAGGAAGGCTTCGTCGACTCCCCGGGCCAGGCCGTGGTCGAGGCAGACCGGCTGCTGGCGCGGCTGGCGGAGGACCGTGGTTACCCGGCCGGTTCGCGACTCGACGACCAGTTCGACGCCCTCTCCGTCCATCACGCGCGCCAGGTGGAGGGCTACCGGCGCGTGCATCAGCACGCGACCGCTCTGAGCACGAGCCCGAGCACGCGTGAGGACAGCGGTGCGCCTGGCGGGACCGGCGTGAGTACGGAGGAACTCCGAGAGGTGATGGTCGGCGCGCGTGAGCTCTTCGAGGAACTGATCACCACCCGGCCGGAGTGGGGCGGCGGCCGCCCAGGACGCGGCGATGCCGGCCGGAACCGGAACTTTTCACTACGGCCCAAGGGGAGTGGTGCGTGATGGCGTACGACTCGAAGAATCCGGACAACCCGAAGAACCTGGAGAAGGCGAGCGGAGCGGACACGGCGCACGCGGCGGATATGGCGGACTCGGCGCACGACCTGCACGCGACGCGTGCGAGGAACACGGCGGGTACCAGGGAACCGACGATCGCCAAGAACGCCGTGACCCCGGAGGTGCGGGAGCTACGAGAGGTCCACGACACCCGAGAGCACCGAGAGCACCGTGGCGCCGATGCCCGTACCGGCGGTGCCGACGTCATGCCCGGCACACCGATGGGTGCTTCGATCGGTGCCGGTGCCGGCACGGGTGCCGGTACGGGTGCCCGTACCGATACCGCGCGTCGCTCGGAACCGCGCCTCTTCCCCGAGGGCGAGAGCGACCAACTGGCTCTGCGCCTCCAGGAGGCGCTCCACCACTTCGTGGACGGCCCCCGGCGCTCCGTCGAAGAGGCGGCCGGCGTACTGGAGGAGGCCACCGAGCGACTGACACACGCGCTTGCGGAGCGCCCCCGTACGCTGCGGGCAGGCTGGGACAACGGCGGCGACGGGGCCGCCCCGGCCGATACCGAGCGGCTGCGCGTCGCGCTCCAGAGCTACCGCGAGGTGACCGAACGGCTGCTGCGGGTCTGATCCGTCCGGTCCACGGATCCGTCCGGTCCGTGGATCCGTGGACCGGCCCGGCGTCGGGCACAGAATGAACTCGGAGGCGGCGGGCAAGGGACGGCCCGCCGCCTCCGTCCGCGTGCGCGCGGGGTCAGCCGACCGTTCGCGTTTCGGCGTGGCACGGTCCCCCGGATATGCTCCGTACGCCTGTCGCGCCCCGCGTTGCAGGCGTCTCACGAGCCGCCTGCGCCACCCGTATTGCCCGTATCACCCGTGTCTCCTGTGCCACCCATGTCTTTGACACCCCGGGCGTCGCCTGTGCCCTGGCGGGTTCGGGCGGGGGGAGGGCGCGGTCATTGAGACAAAACAGGGGTGACACTCAGGCGAAGAGGGGGTTGCCTGAGTCTTCTGAACAGGGCAGTGCGAGGCTCTATGCCCAGGTATGGCGTTTTCGGAGGGAGGGGCGGCGCGGCGTGGGGAAAGCGGAGCACAGCGTGCACGGCGGCGGCGCGGCGGCCGGTGCGGCGGGAGCCCCCGGTGTGGTCGGGGCGGCGGGTGTGGCGGGCACGGCGGGTGTGGCGGGGGCCGGTTTCGGCAGGGTGCGCGTGGTTCTCTGGCTGCTCGCCGGCGTGCTGGCGATAAGACAGGCAGCGGCGGTGCTCCGCCTGCCGCCCGGTGAGCGGCTGACCGATCTGGAGACGTGGGTCGGGGACAACGGCGTGCTGCACGTGGCGGGTTCCCTGTACGAAACGGGCAAGTTCACCGGAACCCCGTTCGCGGGCCTCGTGCTCAGACCGCTGGCCCGCTCGGCCGAGCAGAGTCTCGGCATCGCCTGGACCTTCGGCACCCTCCTGCTGGTCGTCGCACTCGGACTGGTCGCGGCCCGCGCCCTGCCGGGCCGGGTCTCCCGCCGTACGGGACTGCTCGCCGCGCCCGTCGCGATCAGCCTGCTCATGCTGTCCCTGCCGGTACGCAACAGCTTCCACCTGGGCCAGACCAGCATCATCCCCGTGCTGCTCGTACTGGTCGGCTGTTTCGTCGTCCGCGGGCAACGCGAGCCGGGCGTGCTCATCGGCGTCGGCGCGGCCCTCCAGCCCGCCATGCTCCTCTTCGCGCCGCTGCTGTGGCTGACGGGGCGCAAGAACGCGGCGGTGTCGACGGCGGGGACGTTCGTCCTCGGTACGGCCCTCGCCTGGGCGGCCCTGCCCAGCGACTCATGGGCGTACTGGGTGCACCATGTGGCGGGGGCGGGCCTCGGCGACAGCCCGGACAGCCTCGCCAACCAGTCCCTGCACGGCGCGTTGCTCCGCCTCGGCCTGACGGGGCCCCTGGAAGTCGTCCTCTTCGTTCTCCTCGCGGCGGCCGTCGTCCCCCTCGGACTGCGGCGCGCCGTCCGCTACGCCCGGGACGGGCAACTGCTGCTCGCCGTCGCGCTGACGGGCTGTGTGGCGGTCGCGGTCTCGCCCGCGGCCTGGCAGCACCAGCTGCTGTGGCTGCTGCTGGCGGTGGTGGGGCGGGTCGGTACACGGGCCAGGGACCGGATGGTGTGGCCCGTGCTGGTGGTGCTGACGATGACACTGCCGGGGAAGATGTTGTTGCCGAGCATGGCGTTGCTGTCTCCTATACGGGAGAACGTGACGCTGATCGCCGCGCTGGCGGCGGCCTGCGGAGTGCCGTTCCTGCTGCGGACCTCGCCGTACTTCGACAAGCCCGTCCCGACCGGGTACGCGCGACCGGTGCCCGCGCGCTGGAGCCGGGTCCCGCTGGCACCGTTCTGGCGGCGGCTGGTGAGCCGGCCGAATCTGCTGCTCGAACTGCTGGTGATCCGCGTCGGGTACGCCGTCTACTCCCAGATCCGGCTGGTCGCGACGGGTGGCCGGGCGGCGGCGGAGGAGCACGGCCGGCAGATCCACGGCATTGAGAAGGCGCTCGGGATCGACATCGAGCGCTGGGCCAACCACGCGGTCGTGGAGATGAAGTGGGCGGAGAGCTTCTTCAACTTCTACTACACGTCCTTCCACTTCGCCGCGCCGCTGACGATCCTCGGTGTCCTGTACGTCCGCCGGCCCGCCGACTACCGCTGGGCGCGCTCCTCGCTCGGTTTCGCCACGGTCCTCGCGCTGATCGGCTTCTGGTTCTATCCGCTGGCCCCGCCGCGGCTGATGCCGGGCCTCGGTTTCATCGACACCGTGCACGGCCCGCAGGATCTGGCGAACCCTGACTACGGGGCGATGACCGCTGTCACCAACCAGTACGCGGCGATGCCTTCGCTGCACTTCGGGTGGTCGCTGTGGTGCGGCGTCGTGGTCGTCGTACTGGCGCCGAAGTTGTGGATGAAGCTGCTGGGGCTGCTGCATCCCTTGTTCACCGTGTGCGCGATCATCGCGACGGCCAACCACTGGGTGCTGGACGCGGTGGGTGGCGCGGCGGTCGTGGGTGCCGGATTCGCGCTGACGTACGTGCTGGCCGGGCCGCGGAAGCTGATGCCGGAGGCGGGTGAGAAGCGGGACCCGTTCCGCTTGGGCGAGGGCGCAGCGCTGGGCAGGGACGGGGCTGTTGTGGGTGGCGCTCGGGAGGAAGCGCCCGACGGGGGCAGCGGCGAGCGGCGGGACGGGGACGAGAGCCGCGACGGGGACCGTGATGAGCGGCGCGACGAGGGACTGGACGAGGGGCCGGACGCGCCGACGGGGACGGAGCGGAAGAAGCCGGCGTTTACGGAGAGTGAGCACGGGTAGCTTTCCGTGCATGACGAATAGTTCGGAAGTTCGACGCTCGGACCTTGTCGTACGTATCGCGCGGCGCGCGGTCCTCGGTCCGGCGGGCTGGGTGGCCGGACGCGTGGCCGGATGCGTGGCAAGGCACATGGCCGGGCACATGGCCCGCCGCGTCGGGCGCTCGGCTCACTCGGGCCGGGCGAAGGCGGCCTTCGCCTCGAAGGCCGCCCTGCGGGTGGCCCGGCGCAGCGCTTTGAGCAGGGTGCCGCCGACGGTCAGGGTCAGGACGGCCGTGAGCGCCGCCCGGCCCAGATCCCAGCCCAGTGAGGTCGCGGCGCAGTACGCGAGGAAGCGGACGAGGTTGTCCTGGACGGGTTCGCCCGGGTGGAAGGAGATGCCGGACGAGAGCCCGCCGAGGTACGTCCAGCCCTGGAGATTCATGACGGTGCCGTATGCGAGCGCGGCGCACGCGCCGTACAGCGCGAGCATCAGCGACTCGGCCCGGCCGCGCAGCCGGTCGGGCTCCGGCAGCAGCCCGGCGCCCATCGTGAACCACCCCATCGCGAGCATCTGGAAGGGCATCCAGGGACCGACCCCGCCGGTCAGCAGCGCGGACGCGAAGATGGTGACGGAGCCCAGGACGAATCCGAAGCCGGGGCCGAGGACCCGGCCGCTCAGCACCATCAGGAAGAACATGGGCTCCAGCCCGGCCGTGCCCGCCCCCAGCGGCCGCAGGGCGGCGCCCACGGCGGCCAGGACGCCCAGCATCGCGACCGCCTTGGCGTCCAGTCCGGAATCGGCGATCGTCGCGACGACGACAGCCATGAGGAGGGGCAGGAGCAGCGCGAAGAGCCAGGGCGCGTCCTGGGAATGGGCGAGCCCGGACGCGGGGTCGGCCAGCAGGGGCCAGCCGAAGGCGACGACTCCGATGGCGCTGACGAGGGCGAGCGCGCAGACGGAGCGCGGCCCCAGCCGCACGGCACGCCCCTGCGGCACCGGAGGGCGAGGCGGCCGCCGACAGGGATCCTGGGAGCCGGAGCCGGAGCCGGAGCCGGAGCCGGAGCCGGAGCCGGAGCCGGAGCCGGAGCCGGAGCCGGAGCCGGGGCTCGGGCTGGGGCTGGGGCCGGAGTCCGAATCCCGGGCCGCTGGGCCGCCGGGAGTGCCGGGAGTGCCGGGACTGCTCTGGGGTGCGGGGATGTCGGGGGTCATGCGGGCCGGTCGCCCCCGTCCGATGACAGGGCCGAACGGACCTGTGCCACCGTCAGCCATGGTTGGGGCGCCAGGACCTTCGCGACCTGGGGCGCGAACGCGGGGGACGAGACCACGACTTGGGAGGTCGCGCCGTCCGCGACGATCTCGCCGTCGGCGAGGATCACCACCCGGTCGGCCAGCTCCGACGCCAGCTCGACATCGTGGGTCGCCAGGACGGTTCCGTGTCCCGCCGCCGCGAGCGACCGCAGGATCCCCACGAGACGGGACTTCGCCGCGTAGTCCAGCCCCCGGGTCGGCTCGTCCAGCAACAGCAGCGGGGGCCGCCCGGTCAGGATGACGGCCAGGGCCAGCGCCAGCCGCTGCCCCTCGGACAGGTCACGTGGATGCGTCGTGTCGGCCGGCCCCGGAAGCAGTCGCTCGACCAGCGCCCGGCAACTGCCGGGCGCCGCGCCCGCGTCGTTGTCGGCGGCGGCGCACTCGGCGGCGACGGTGTCGGCGTACAGCAGGTCGCGTGGTTCCTGCGGTACGAGACCGACCTGGCGGACGAGTTCGCGCGGCGAGGTGCGGTGCGGGGCGTGGCCGCCGACGAGGACGGTGCCGGAGGCGGGCTCGACCGTACCGATGAGGGACCCGAGCAGGGTGGACTTCCCCGCGCCGTTACGCCCCATCAGCGCGACGGTCTCGCCCGGCGCGACGGTCAGTGACACCCGGCGCAGCGCCTCGGTCCGCCCGTGCCGCACGGTCAGGCCGGTTATGGAGGCGAGCGGAGCGTGGGCCGGCCCACCGCCGGGAGGCGAGGCGTCGGCCGGGGCACTGGAGGCGGTGCCGGCCGAACGGCCCTGGTCGGGAGCCGTGTCCGTGCCTCGGCGCAACAACCGGGCGAACGCGGACCGGACGAACCCTGCCCTGGCGGGCGCCGAGCCGGGGACCGGGGTCCCGTGGTCCGGCGCTGACGGCCCGGCCGTGGGGGCGGGCGAAGGCGCGGGGGTCCGGTCGGCCAGGCGTTCGCGGAGCTCCGCCGCCTTGCGCCGGGCGTCGCGTACGGACAGGGGCAGCGGCTCCCAGCCCGACAGCCGGCCCAGCTCCACCACCGGTGGGAACACCGGGGAGACGGCCATGATCTGCTCCGGGCTCCCGAGAACGGGGGCCTGGCCGGGACCGGGAAGGAGGATGACATGGTCCGCGTACTGCACGACCCGTTCGAGCCGGTGCTCGGCGAGCAGCACGGTCGTGCCGAGGTCGTGCACGAGCCGTTGCAGCACGGCGAGGACGTCCTCGGCCGCCGCCGGGTCCAGGGCCGAGGTCGGCTCGTCGAGTACCAGCACCCGGGGGTGCGGGGTCAGGACGGAGCCGATGGCGACGCGCTGGCGCTGGCCGCCGGAGAGCGTGGTGATCGGCCGGTCGCGCAGCTCGGCCAGGCCCAGCAGGTCCAGTGTTTCCTCGACCCTGCGGCGCATCACATCGGGTGCGAGGCCCAGGGACTCCATGCCGTAGGCCAGTTCGTCCTCGACCGTGTCGGTGACGAAGTGGGCGAGCGGGTCCTGGCCCACCGTGCCGACGAGGTCGGCGAGTTGGCGGGGCTTGTGCGTCCGGGTGTCCCGGCCGCCGACGGTGACACGGCCGCGCAGGGTGCCGCCCGTGAAGTGCGGGACCAGCCCGGAGACGGTTCCCAGCAGGGTCGACTTGCCGGCTCCGGAAGGCCCCACGAGCAGGACCAGTTCGCCCTCCGGAACGGTCAGATCGACCCCGCTGATCGCGGGTGCGGCGGTGTCGCCGTAGGTGACCGACACGTCTTCGAAGCGGATCATGGTGTCGTCTCCTTCGGTTCCGGCGCGTCCCCGGTCACCGCCCGGGTGGACGAGGAGGGTGACGGCGGCGTGGGCTTGGGCGGGGGAGCGGGAACGGGAAGCGGAGCGGACGCCGGCGCCGGCGCGACGACGGCGGGCAGCAGACCGAGCAGGGCACCCGCTGCGGGCCAGAGCGGGAGGGTGGGCGCGGTCGGTGGGACGACGCCCGGACGCAGAGCCTCCGGGTCGCCGACGCCCGCGCGGATCATCACCACCGCGACCGCCGCACCGGAGGCCGCCACCAGCCAGGCCCGCACCCCCCAGCGGTCGGGGCGGTACCGGCTGCGGGCCGAGCGCCGGCCCCCGAGCCACAGCCCGGCCAGCGCGGCGACGGCACCGGCGCAGAGCACCGGCAGGCCGTATCCGGCACCCTGCGCGGCCAGCAGCGCGTACGAACCGGCGCAGACGCCCAGCAGCCCGCCGAGCGTGAGGACGGTGGTGAGCCGGGCGACGGCGCGCGGAACATCGGCCGTCCGGCCGTATCCACGTGCGTCCATGGAGGCGGCGACGGCGATCGACCGCTCCAACGCGCCCTCCAGAACGGGCAGTCCGATCTGGAGGACTGCCCGTACACCGCCGGTGGGACGGCCGCGCAGTCTGCGTGCCGTGCGCAGGCGCCGGACGTCGGCGACCATGTTCGGTGCGAAGGTCATGGCCACGACGACGGCGACCCCGGCCTCGTACAGCGCGCCCGGCAGGGACTTGAGCAGCCGGGCCGGGCTGGCGAGCGCGTTGGCCGCGCCCACGCAGATCAGCAGCGTCGCCAGCTTCCCGCCGTCGTACAGGGCGAAGAGCAGCTGCTCGGCCGTCACCCGGCCGCCGATCCGCACGCCCCGCGCCCAGTCGGGCAGCGGCACCTCGGGCAGGGTGAAGAGCACATGAGAGCCGGGCACGGGGGAGCCGAGGAAGACCGAGAACAGCAGCCGGATGCCGATGACGGCCAGCCCGAGCGCCACGAAGGCGCCGTACGAACGGGCCCAGGGCGCGTCGGTCCTGCGGGCCGCGACGACATAGCCGGCGACGGCCACCAGCAGACCGAGGAGCAGCGGATTGGTCGTCCGGGACGCGGCCGTGGCCAGCCCGAGGGCCCACAGCCACCAGGCCCCCGCGTGCAGGGCGTTGGACCGGTCGGCGGCGGGGGCCCGGAGCACGAACGGGGGACGACGACGGGACGGGCCGCGCCGGACGGCGGTGCGGCGGGACGGTACGGGGAGGTTCGGGGTGGAGCTCATGACGTGCGGGTCAGCCGCGTCGGCGGCGGGCCCGCCAGAGGCCGGCCGCGGCGAGGGCGGCCACGGCGGCGACACCGGCGACCAGTCCCAGGGACGGGCCGCCGTCGTGGTCGCCTTCCGCGCCGGTGGCCGGGGCCGCGGTGTCCCGGGAGCCCCCGGCCGTCGTGCCCGCCGTCGTCGGCGTGGTCGGTGGGGTGGTCCCCGGCGGGGCCGCCGGCGCGGTCTCCTCGGGTTGCTTCTCGCCGTCCCGTACCTGCTCGCCGCAGCCGGACGCGGGGTAGCCGGAGATGGCGCACAACAGCGCGTCGGCGTTGTAGCGCAGGGGTTCGGCCACCGCGGCGAGGGCCTCGGCGGCGGTCGCGTCCTCGCCGACCCGGGCACACGTGGCCCGGGGCGCGGGCGGCCGCTCACCGTCCGGGGCGTCGGCGGCCGTACCGGGATCGACGACGACGGCGACCCGTTTGCGGCCGGCCTCGGCCGCGGTGTCCCCGCACACGGCCGCGAAGTCCGGCACGCCGCGCGGCTTCGCCGCGTCGCCGCTGTCCGCGCTCACCGAGAACCGGAAGCCGGTGACGGAGCCGTCGGCCGGGCGAGCCGTGGCGGGACCTTCCGTGGCATACGCCCACTCCCCGCCGTCGCTCTCCCAGAACGACCAGTAGCGGTAGCCGGCCGCCTGGGCGCTCCCGGCGCCGAGCGCGACCAGCAGGGAGACGAGGAGTGGCACGCCGGCCGACAGCGGAGCGCGGACGGGCAGCGGTATGCGAGACCCGGTCATGACCGCCGTGCCCTTCCGCGGCGGCGGATCAGGAGACCGAGTCCGGCAGAGGCGACCAGTGCGATACCGACGGCCCACGGGAGGACCGGGCCGGCCGCGTCGTCGGCCGCGCTCGCCGTCGTGGCCGACGCGCTCGAGGAGGGGAGGGGAGTGGGGGTGGGGCCGGTGGCGTTCAGACGCTGGACGAGGTCGACGCCGCCGAAGTCGCGTGGGTCGGTGTCCGTCGCATGGGCGGCGAAGAGCAACTGGGCGTAGGCGGCGGGGCCGTTCTCCTCGGCCCAGCCGGCCGCGTTCGTCTTCAGCCACTCCAGGGCCTGGGCCGCCTGGTCGCCGTATCCGGCGGCAGCCAGGGCGACGACCGCGTCGGCGGTGTTCCCGACGTCGGGCAGGGGCGTGCTGTCGTCGGTGCCGGGCAGCGGCGGCTGGACGAGATGGCCCGACGGGCCGAGCGCGGACACCAGATGGGCGGCGCCGTTGCGGGCGGCGCGCTCGGGCGAGGGGGCCGCCGTACGCACACAGTCCGGAGCGGGTCCCGGGGGCACCGGAGCGGTCACCATCCGCTTGCCGAGCCCGGCGAGGACGGCGGCGGCGGTGGCGTCCTCGTTGGCGCTCAGCCGGCCGGCGGCGTCGGGCTGGTAGGCGAAGGCCCCGGCGTCCGCGCCCGGCTCGCAGGGGATGGCGAAGCCGACCAGGGCGTCGTAGGCGTTCTTCCCCTCGGGGGACCGTACGGAACCGGGCCGTACGCCCGCGGCCGTGAACGCGCCGATGACGAGGGAGGTGGAGTTGGCGTCGCTCGGGGTGCCGGGGGTGTAGCTCCAGCCGCCGTCCGCGTTCTGGACGGAGCGGAGCCAGGCGACCGCCCGGCGCATCGCCGGTCGTTGGCCGCCCAGGCTGGAGAGGGCCTGCACGGCGGCGGCCGTGGAATTGGAGTCGACCGCGGTCGTCGTGTCGCAGGGAGTGGTGGGGTCGGCGCGGTAGGCCGGGAAGGCCCCGTTGGCGCACTGCTGGCCCTTCAGCCAGGTGACGGCCGCTTTCGCGGGCTTGTACCCGCCGGTGTACTGGCCCAGGAGTGCCAGCGACTGGCGCCACACACCGTCGTAGGCGGGGTCCTTGGTGCCGTACAGGCCCGCCGGGAGGCCCCCGGAGGCGGGCTTCGACGGCGAGGGAGGCGGAGCAGTCGGAGGAGAGGAGGCGTCCGGGGCCGGGGAGGAGGCGGACGGGGCGGGCGTGACGGGCACATCACCTCCCGCGTGGGCGGCCGGTGCGAGGGCCACGCCGAGTACGGCGGATGCGGCGAGCGCGGCGGCGCAGCGGCGAACGGTGGTCATGGGCGGGCTGGGCCTCTCCTGCGGGAGCCGGGCACCGGCACACTCGGGTACCAGGCTCCGGCCCGTAAACCTCGACGGTGCCGGCCACCGGCGGTTTCCGGTGGCACGAGCCGGTCACGACCATGTGCGGGGCGATCCGGCTCGCCACCGGTGACGGCGGCTCACGGCTGCGGGTCAGCGCCGGATTTCCACCGGCTTTCCCCCGTACGGGCATGATGACGACCCGCCCACTCTACCGGCCCGCGGAAGGACCCCTCCGGGGCGGTGGGCGGTGTGGTCGGGCGCGAGTGCGGTCAGGGCGGGCGCGGACACGCATGGGCGTGGACATGAGGCATGCATGGCGTCCCGTTGCGTCCGGTCTTGTGCCAGTTGATTCCCTTACGTGGTGTCAGTGATGCGCGATTTTGGGTTAAATCCGGCGAACAGTCGGGAAACACTTGCCCTTTGGCCAGGCAGCCCTCTTGTTGGCGTGATGTCTACGCGCGTATCTTGAGCCGCCTTCCCGCCTTTTCGTGGTACGGCTCCGCACCCTCCGCGGTGCTCCCCGCCTCCGTACCCCACACACCTGCCATCCGTAAGAAAGAGTTCCCCGTGTCCTCATCCATACCCCCGGCCTCCCCGGCGCCGCACGGCCGGCACCGCGGCGGATCCGTCGGCAGACGCGCCGGACGACTCGCGCTCCTCCTCCCCGTGGGAGTGGCGGGATCACTTCTCGCGCTCCCGCTCACCGCGCAGGCGACTCCCTCGCCGGACGCCGTCATCTCCGAGGTCTTCGGCGGCGGTGGCAACTCGGGCGCCGCCCTCTCCCACGACTTCATCGAACTGGGCAACTCCGGTGACGCGCCCTTCGACCTGACCGGCTGGTCCGTCCAGTACCTGAGCGGTGCGCCCACCGCCAACTCGAAGTGGCAGGTCACCGAGGTGACCGGGGCCATTCCGGCGGGCGGCGGCTACCTTGTCCAGGAGGCCAAGGGGGCAGGCGGCGACACCGCGCTGCCCACGCCCGACGCGAGCGGCGCCATCGCGATGTCGGCGACCGGCGGCACCGTCGCCCTCGTCCACTCCACGACCCCGCTGACCTGCCTGACCGCCGCCGACTGCGCGGCGGACGACAGGGTCAAGGACCTGGTCGGCTTCGGTACCGCCGTCGTACGGGAGACCGCCCCCGCCACGGGCGCGGGCAACACCACCTCGGTCACCCGGAACGCCGCCCTCACCGACACGGACGACAACTCCGCCGACCTGACCGGGGCCGCACCGACCCCCCGTAACAGCGCGGGCGGCGGCACGGGCGGCGGCGACGGTGGCGGCGAGCCGTCCCCCACCCCTTCGCCCGGCGACACCACCCCCGGTGACGTGCGCATCCATGAGGTCCAGGGCGCCAAGCGGCTCTCCCCGTACGCGGGCAAGAGCGTCACCAACGTCCCGGGTGTGGTCACCGCGGTCCGGTCCACCGGCTCCTCGCGGGGCTTCTGGTTCCAGGACCCCGAGCCCGACGACAACCCCGCCACGAGCGAGGGCCTCTTCGTCTTCACCGGCTCCGCCACACCGCGGGTCGAGCCCGGCGACTCGGTCCTCGTCTCCGGCAGGATCACCGAGTACTACCCCGGCGGCCAGAGCTCCGGCTCGCAGTCCGTCACGGAGCTGAGCGGCCCGACGACCACCGTCCTGTCCTCCGGCAACGAACTGCCCGCGGCCGAGGCGATCGACGCCGGCACGGTGCCCGAGAACTACGCGCCGGACGCGAAGGGCGGCAGCATCGAGCCGCTCGAGCTGAAGCCGTCCCGGTACGCGCTGGACTGGTACGAGTCCCGCGAGGGCATGCGGGTGCGGGTCGAGGACGTCCGGGTGGTGGGCGCGTCCAACGCGTACAACGAGACCTGGATCACCACCAAGCCCGGGCAGAACCCGACCCCCAGCGGCGGCACCGTCCTCACCGGCTACGACAACCCGAACTCCGGGCGTCTCCTGATCGGTTCGCTGACGGGCGGCAAGCTCAAGGCCAACGTCGGCGACACCCTCTCCGGCACCACCGCCGGCCCGCTGGACTACGCCAACTACGGCGGCTACGGCGTCCAGTCGACCACCCTGGGCGCGGTCCGGCCGGGCGGCCTCGAGCCGGACGTGGCGAAGCCGGCCAAGTCCGACGAGCTCTCGGTCGCCACGTACAACGTCGAGAACCTGGACCCGCAGGAGCCGCAGAGCAAGTACGACAAGCTCGCCCAGGGCATCGTCAAGAACCTCGCCTCGCCGGACGTCGTGAGCCTGGAGGAGATCCAGGACAACAACGGGGCCACGGACGACGGCACGGTCGCGGCCGACCAGACCCTCGCCAAGTTCGCCGACGCCATCAAGAAGGCGGGCGGTCCGGCCTACGACTGGCGCGCCATCGACCCGCAGAACAAGGCCGACGGAGGCGAACCGGGCGGAAACATCCGTAACGTCTTCCTCTTCAACCCCAAGCGTGTCAGCTTCGTGGACCGCCCGGGCGGCGACGCCACCACACCCGTGGAGGTCGTGAAGAACGGCAAGAAGGGCGTCGCGCTCTCGGCCTCCCCGGGCCGGATCAACCCCGTCTCGGACGCCTGGAAGAACAGCCGCAAGCCGCTGGCCGGCGAGTTCACCTTCCGCGGCAGGCAGGTGTTCGTGGTCGGCAACCACTTCAACTCCAAGGGCGGCGACCAGCCGGTGCACGGTGTCTTCCAGCCGCCGACGCTGGGCTCCGAGACGCAGCGACTGGCCCAGGCCAAGGAGGTCAACACCTTCGTCTCCGGCCTGCTCGCCAAGGACAAGAAGGCCAAGGTCGTCGTCCTCGGTGACATGAACGACTACCAGTTCTCCAAGCCGCTCACCACGCTCACCCGGGGCGGCGTCCTCGTCGACCTGATCAACACCCTGCCGCGGGGTGAGCGTTACAGCTACGTCTACGACGGAAACTCGCAGACGCTGGACCACATCCTGGTCAGCCCGGCCATCAAGAAGCCCGGCTACGAGGTCGTCCACATCAACGCGGAGTTCGCCGACCAGACGAGCGACCACGACCCGCAGGTCGTGCGCATCAAGTAGGACCAGTCGTACGACGATCCCGTCGGGCTGTGGCGTGGCGTGCACGTGCCTTCCGCGTGCACGCCACACGCGTCTCGGGCCCGAGGGCCGGGCCGTGGCCGTGGCCGTTCAGGCGCGCATGCCGCCGTCCACCGACAGCACCACCCCGGTGACGTACGACGCGCGGTCGCTGAGCAGCCAGGCCGCCGCCTCCGCCACCTCGTGCGGCTGGGCCGGCCTGCGCAGCGGCGTCTGGGCGTTGAGCTGCTCGACGATGCCGGGCTGGTGCGTGGCCCACTCCTCGATCAGTTCGGTCATGGTGGTGCCGGGCGCGATCGCGTTGACACGGATGCCCTCGGGGCCGTACGTGACCGCCGCCGACTCGGTGAGGCTGTTCACCGCGCGCTTGGCCGCGCCGTACGCCGGCAGGGCCGGATTGCCCCGCAGGCTCCCGACGCTGCTGTTGTTGACGATGGCGCCGGTGCCCGCCGTCGCGCGGATCGCCGCGATCTCCGCCGACATGGCCAGCCAGGTGCCCTTGAGGTTGATCGTGAGGACACGGTCGAAGTGCGTTTCCGGGATCTCGGCCAGCGGGGCGGGCGGGACCCCCATCCCCGCGTTGTTGAACGCCACGTCGAGCCGGCCGTGCAACTCCACCACGGCGTCGACCGCGCCCTTGACACCGGCGGGCTCGGCGAGGTCGCACAACACGTAGTCGGCGGTGCCGCCGTCTGCCCGGATGTCCTCGGTGACCGCTTTCAGCTCGGCTTCCGTACGGGCCGCGAGCACCACCTTGGCTCCCTCCCGGGCGAACAGCCGCGCCGCCGCGGCCCCGATGCCCCGGCCGGCACCGGTCACGAAGGCGATCTTGGCGTTGAGCAGTCCGCGGGGGACCGCTTCCGTTCTGGTCGTCGTCGTTTCGCTCATGACCGAAGTCTGTTGGGCGCGGCCCCGGCGCATCCAGGGATTGCCCGTACGTGGTAGACGGTTGGACCAACGGCGCACGCATCACACCTCGGCGGCACGCGCGCCCCGCGCGCCGGGTTTCCTCCGCCTCACGCGCCTTTTGCGGGGCGCGCCCGGACATGAACCCGCTCCCCCTGCGCCCCGAACAGAGTGAGGAATTCCACCGGCCTGTCACCCCCGTTGAGGAACGCGTGGGGGGTGCGCGTGTCGAACTCGGCAGCCTCTCCCGCCGTCAGGACCAGGTCGTGCTCCCCCAGGTAGAGGAGCAGTGTGCCGGAGAGGACGTAGAGCCACTCGTAGCCCTCGTGGGTGCGCTGTTCGGGCCGGCCGCCCAGCGCGTCGGGAGACATGGTGACGGGCATGATCTGTTTGTAGGCGTGCAGCCCGCCGAGGTGCCTGGTCAGGGGTACGAACGTCTGGCCGTACCGGGTGAACGGACGCGGGTGGATCCGGGGATCCCCGGTGGCCGGCGCGCCCACCAGTTCGTCCAGTTGCACACCATGGGCCTTGGCCAGCGGCAGCAGGAGTTCGAGCGTCGGTTTGCGCTGCCCGGACTCCAGCCGCGAGAGGGTGCTGAGCGAGATCCCGGTCCGCTCGCTCAACTGGGCCAGGGTGGCGCCGCGCGCGCGCCGCAGCGCTCGCAGCCGGGGACCCACGGCCGCCAGCACGGGGGTGAAGTCGTCTTCCGCCATGGGGTTCATTTGCCGTGACGGCAACTGCTTTTGTCAAGTGGTGATCTCGACGGCGACGGCGGTGACGGCCCCCGGGCCCCGGGACGACGCGGGGACGCGCGGTACCGGGGCCCTGGCTTTCTCGCTGTCCCGGGACCTCACAGGCCGCCGGTGCACAGCAGGCGGTTCGGCGAGGACGGGCTGATGGGGGAGACGACGTTCCTCGTGGACCGGCCGGCCGGCCACGTCTTGACCAATAGAGCCGAGGCGGTCGGGTGCTCCTCCTTGTACAGCGCCGCCACGCCGGTCATGTGCGGGGCCGCCATCGAGGTGCCGCTCTCGGCGACCGAGCCGCCGCCCAGCTTGGCGGAGACGATGTCCACGCGCGGCGCGTACAGCGACAGGCACCTGCTGGTCGATCCGGTCCAGCCCCCAGCTCAGCGCCGGGACCCCGCCCGCGCCGGGGCGGCGGGGGTCCCGGCCGCGAGGGCCGTCGCAGCGGCACGCGCTCCTGCAGGGCATCGCGCATCGGCGTACCGGTGTGTGTCGCCGCATGCGCGACCACCCGTCAATCGGCCACCTGGCACCCGGCCCTGGAGCGGGCACGGGCCGTATGGAGCAATGCGGGGCTCTGTGAGGGAGCGGGCCCGGTGCGCGCGGAGGGGTCCGTGCGAGGGGAGGGACCGGTACGCAGGACGTGCGGACCGCCGCGGGCGGCGCCGTGGTGTGAATCACCCGGCCCGGCCCGTACGATCACGCTACTTGCCGGTAAATTCGAGAGTCGTGGGCGATCGTCCCTGGCCGCGCGCCCGGGGGGAACTTGTTCCGGCTCGTCGTCGGCGGTTACGCTCCGCCGAACATGCGTGCTACGCACATAGAGTGCAGTGAGAAGGGGGCCGGGAGTGACCGCTGAGTCCACAGAGGCGGGCACCGGGGCGGAGTCCCCCACCGGCGATGGCGCCACCGGTACCGGCGGTCACGACAGCGGCGACGAGCGGCCGTTGCGCATCGCGCTCCTCAGCTACAAGGGGAATCCTTTCTGCGGAGGTCAGGGCGTCTACGTACGCCACCTCTCCCGCGAACTCGCCCGCCTCGGCCACCGCGTGGAGGTGATCGGGTCCCAGCCGTACCCCGTGCTCGACGAGACCGACGGCGTACGCCTCACCGAATTGCCCAGCCTCGACCTCTACCGGCAGCCCGACCCGTTCCGCACTCCCCGGCGCGAGGAGTTCCGCGACTGGATCGACGGCCTCGAGGTCGCCACCATGTGGACCGGGGGCTTCCCCGAGCCGCTGACCTTCTCGCTCCGCGCCCGCCGCCATCTCCTCGCCCGCGCGGGCGACTTCGATGTCGTCCATGACAACCAGACGCTCGGCTACGGCCTCCTCGGCGAACTCGGCGCGCCCCTGGTCACCACCATCCACCACCCCATCACCGTCGACCGGCGGCTGGACCTGGCCGCAGCCGAGGACTGGCGCAGGCGCGCGTCCGTACGCCGCTGGTACGGCTTCACCCGGATGCAGAAGCGCGTCGCGCGCCGGCTGCCCTCGGTGCTCACGGTCTCCGGGTCCTCCCGGCAGGAGATCACCGACCAGCTCGGGGTGCGCCAGGACCGTGTCCACGTCGTCCATATCGGGGCCGACACGGATCTGTTCGCGCCGGACCCGGCGGTGCCCGAGGTCCCCGGCCGGATCGTGACGACCTCCAGCGCGGACGTACCGCTCAAGGGCTTGGTGTACCTGATCGAGGCGCTCGCCAAGCTCCGTACCGAACACCCCGCCGCACACCTCGTCGTCGTCGGCAGGCGCCCGGAGGAGGGGCCGGTGGCCACGGCCGTCGAGCGGTACGGGCTGGAGGGCGCCGTCGAGTTCGTCAAGGGCATCTCCGACGCCGAACTCGTCGAGCTGATACGGGGCGCGCAGGTCGCGTGCGTGCCGTCGCTGTACGAGGGCTTCTCCCTGCCCGCGGCCGAGGCCATGGCCACCGGCACCCCGCTGGTCGCCACGACCGGAGGGGCGATCCCGGAGGTCGCGGGCGCCGACGGCGAGACCTGCCTGGCCGTCCCGCCGGGCGACGCGGGAGCGCTGGCGGCCGCCCTCGGCCGGCTGCTGGCCGACGACGGACTGCGGGCCCGGCTGGGCGCGGCGGGCCGGGAGCGGGTGCTGGCCCGGTTCACCTGGGCGAGGGCCGCGCGGGGCACGGTGGAGCTGTACCGCGAGGCGATCGCCCGCCGCCGGGCGCCCGGGCGGACGCCGCTGACGCCGCCGACGAGGTCGCGGTCGCCCCGCCCGCCGGGGCCCTACGACGGCTCGGGGCCCCACGACGGCTCCGGCCGGCCCGCCGCCCCCGACCGATCCGGCCGGCCCGGCCAGTCCGCCCGATCCTCCCCGACGGGGATCCCGGACTCCTCCGTTCCCGCCGAACCTTCCGGCTCTTCCGGCCCTTCCGGCTCCCGCCGTTCCCCCGACCGCGAAAGCAGGACCCCGTGCTGACCGTCGACTTCACCCGCTTCCCGCTCGCCGCGGGTGACCGCGTGCTCGACCTGGGATGCGGCGCGGGCCGGCACGCCTTCGAGTGCTACCGGCGCGGCGCGCGGGTCGTGGCGCTGGACCGGAACGGCGCGGAGATACGCGAGGTCGCGGCCTGGTTCGCCGCGATGCGGGAGGCGGGGGAGGCCCCGCCGGGCGCCACCGCCACCGCCATGGAGGGCGACGCGCTGCACCTGCCCTTCCCGGACGAGTCCTTCGACGTCGTGATCGTCTCCGAGGTCATGGAGCACATCCCGGACGACAAGGGCCTCCTCGCCGAGATGGTGCGGGTGCTCCGGCCCGGCGGGCGGATCGCGGTCACCGTGCCGAGGTACGGGCCCGAGAAGGTGTGCTGGGCGCTCTCCGACGCGTACCACGAGGTCGAGGGCGGCCACATCCGCATCTACAAGGCCGACGAACTGCTCGGCAGGATGCGGAAGGCCGGGCTCAAGCCGTACGGCACCCACCACGCGCACGCGCTGCACGCCCCGTACTGGTGGCTGAAGTGCGCCTTCGGCGTGGACAACGACCAGGCGCTGCCCGTTCGCGCCTACCACAAGCTGCTCGTCTGGGACATCATGAAGAAGCCGCTGGCCACCCGGGTCGCGGAACAGCTGCTGAATCCGGTGGTCGGCAAGAGCTTCGTGGCGTACGCGACGAAACCGCACCTGCCCTCGCCGGCCCCGGCGGTCCCGCCGGCCGCCCCGTCCGTGCCCGCCGCGTCCGCACCGGACGCCAGGTGACCCTGCCCGGCCGAGGGCCGGACGCCGCCGAACACCTCGTCCTGCCCGGCGTCCTCACCGCCGAGCAGGCCGCCGAGACCGTCGCCGGCATCCGTGCCGTCCAGCGGCCGGACGGCGCGATCCCGTGGTTCCGGGGACACCACCTCGACCCCTGGGACCACGTCGAGGCGGCGATGGCGCTGGACGCGTCGGGCGAACACGAGGCGGCGGCCCGCGCGTACGACTGGCTGGCCCGGCACCAGAACGAGGACGGCTCGTGGTACGCCGCCTACCGGGACGAGGCCGGCTCCCCGCCCGAGGACCTCGGCCGCGAGTCCAACTTCTGCGCGTACGCCGCCGTCGGTGTCCGGCACCACTACCTGGCCACGGGTGACGACGCGTTCCTCGACCGGATGTGGCCGGTCGTGCACGCGGCGGTCTCCTTCGTCCTCGAACTCCAGCAACCAGGCGGGCAGATCGGCTGGCGGCGCGAGGCGGACGGCACGGCGGTCCACGACGCGCTGCTGACCGGCTGCTCGTCCGTCTACCACGCGCTGCGCTGCGCGCTCGCGATCGCCGAGGAGCGTGAGGAGCCGCAGCCGGACTGGGAGCTGGCGGCGGGCGCGCTCGGGCACGCGATCACCGGCCACCCCGAGCGGTTCCTCGACAAGAACCGCTACTCGATGGACTGGTACTACCCCGTGCTCGGCGGCGCGATGACCGGGCAACAGGCCAAGGCCCGCATCGAGGACGGCTGGGACCGCTTCGTCGTGCCGGGGCTCGGCGTGCGCTGCGTCGCGTCCAACCCCTGGGTGACCGGTGGTGAGAGCTGTGAACTCGCCCTCGCGCTGTGGGCGATCGGCGAGTCCGACCGGGCGCTGGAGATACTCCAGTCCGTCCAGCATCTGCGCGCCGAGGGCGGCAGGTACTGGACGGGGTACGTCTTCGAGGGCGAACGGGCTTTCTGGCCGGAGGAGTTCACCACCTGGACCGCCGGTTCGCTGCTGCTGGCGGTGGCCGCGCTGGGCGGGGACGAGGCGACCACCGCCGTGTTCGGCGGCGAACGACTCCCACGCGGCCTGGAGCCCGACTGCTGCGGGTAGTCCCGGGCAGGACACGGGCCCCGCCGGGGCCCGTGACCGAGCCCGGGGTTCAGAGCCGGCGCAGCCTGTTGGCGAGGCCGTGGCCGATGGCCAGGTACACGATCGCCGCGAGACCGTAGCCGCAGACCACCCGGGCCCAGGCCGCGTCGAAGGTGAAGAGGTCGTAGGACCAGCCGGCGAGCCGGCGCGCGGCGCCCTGGACGAACTCCACCAGTTCGTTGCCGCGGTTGGCGTCCAGCAGGTACATCAGAATCCACAGACCCAGGATGAGGGCCATGACGTCCGCGACGACGACGACGGCCGTCGCCACGGAACCGCTTCCACTGCGATGACGTGAGGACATGCCGTTCGTGTTACCGCTTGTGCATGCGTGAAACGCGGCGAAACCGGCTGACTCGGTCCGCCGCCGAAATTAGGCTGACGGCCATGACGCTTCTGGACTATGACCGCTACTGCGCACAAATCCTCGACGAGACCGCCGCGTTGAGGGCGGCGCTGACCGGTGCCGATCTCTCGGTCACCGTGCCGACCTGCCCCGACTGGACGCTCGAAGAACTCGCCCGCCATGTCGGCGGTGCCCATCGCTGGGTCGAACTGATCGTGCGGACCAGGGCCGCGGAAGCGGTTCCGACGGAGCAGGTCACCGGGACCGAGCCCGACGCCGACGGCCCGGCCGCGCTGGACGCCTGGCTGGCGGACGGGGCGGAGAAGGCCGTCGCCGCCCTGCGCGAGGCCGGTCCCGGCACGGATGTGTGGAGTTGGGCCTGGGAGCGCGGCACCGCCTTCTGGGCGCGCCGGATGACCCACGAGACGCTGATCCACCGGGCGGACGCCGCCGTGGCCGCGGGTGTCCGCTACGAGGCGGATCCGTGGGTCGCGGCGGACGCCATCGACGAGTGGCTCCAGCTCGTCGGCTTCGTGGCCGCGGGTGAGGATCCGCGCTTCGCCTCCCTGCGGAGCGGTCGGCGGCGCACGATCCGGCTGACCGCCACCGACGCCCCGGAGGGGCTGGACGCCGACTGGCTGTTCGAGTTCGGTGACGGCGGTTTCCGTTGGCGGCGCGGACAGGGGGAGTGGCGCGGGACAGCGGTGGCCGCGGGGGCGGAGGAGGCACTGGACGCGGAGAAGGCGCCGGAGGCGGAGGTCACCCTGCGCGGCCCGCTGACCGAGGTGCTGCGCGCCTTCTACCGTCGGCTGCCCGTGGACAGCGAGCTGGTCGAGGTGGTCGGTGACGCCGAACTGCTGGACCAGTGGCTGGAGAGGGCGTCGTTCGGCTGAGACGACGGAGCCCACCCGGCGGCGTCCGTACCGTCGGACGGACGCCGTGCGCGCACGACATGACATGACCGTGGCCCCCGTCCGGAGTGGAACGGGGGCCACGGTCATGTCATGTCATGTCGTGCCGGTCGCCGTCTCGTCGGACGGCGGCGGCCCGGCGACGGGCGTCAGCCGCGCTGGATGCCCGAGGTGTCCTGGAGCACGCCCCGGCGGCCGTCCTGCGTCTGGGCCACCAGGCCCGCGCCGCGCTGCTCGACCGCCAGGTACCAGGTGCCGGGCGCCAGTTCGGCGATCGGCGACGGCGCGCCGTCCTCGCCGAACAGCGGGCGCGCCACCGGCACCGCGAACCAGAACGGGGAGAAGTCGCCCGCGGGCGCGTTCCCGTCCGCCGCCGGCTGCCCCTGCGCACCGTACTGCTGGGGCTGGCCCTGCGTACCGTACGGCTGCGGGCCGCCCGGGTAGCCGTACCCCTGGCCGGGGGCGCCGGGCTGGCCGCCGTACGGCTGCGGCGTCTGCGGCTTCGGCGCGCCGACGAGGGCGGGCTGGAGCTGCGGCACGAGCGGGGTGGCCACGGCGGCGCCCGCGAGGGCCACGGCGCCGATGAAGCCGAGGATCTGGCCGGCGCCCGCGGTGCCGTCACCGATGAGGTACCACAACGAGGTCCAGGCGGCGAAGATCGCCAGCGCGACGCCGAACTGCGCGATGTCCAGCCCCGCGAGCTTCCGAGGCTGGGGCAGGGCGCGGGCGGTGACGATCAGCGCCGCGGCGATGACTCCGGCCAGGTGGATGCTCATCACGACGCCCAGGATGTCCCACGCCTTCGAGGAACTGTAGGCCGAGTCGTAAAACTTGAGGAACGAGGCGATGAACAGCAGCACCGCTGCTCCGATCACCACGCCGTCACCTCTCGTGAGGGAGCGGATGTTCACGTGAAAGTCCTTCGTCAGTCGTCTCGTCGGGGCGGTCGTCGCGGCCGCCGGTATGGCGCGGCGGTGCACGGTGCGAAGCTCGGGGGCGGCTCCCTATCGTACGGATGAATCTATCGTCTGCCCGTACGGGACGTCTGCCGGGTATCCGGGCCGCTATCCACCCGTTACGAAGCGCGTACGAAGTCCCTTGCGAATCGGTGTCGCGACGCTCGTCGCGCGGGCTGTTCCGGGGCGCGTTACGGGTGTTGTCACCAAGGCCGTGACGAAGACCGACCGTGGAGAAGGCCGCTACGAGGCGATACGGGACGACCGGGCGCGGGGGCCCGTGTGAATCGCGCGGGAGGGCGCGAGGCGCCGGTCCCGCGCGGGTTCACCGTTTCATTTCTCCGGATCCATTTCTCCGGATTCACTTCTTCAGGAAGCCCCCGATGCCGTCCGCGAGACCCTGGGCCGCTTTCTGCCGCCATTCCGCGTCGGTCAGCGACGCCGCGTCCTTGGAATCACGCATGTTCCCGCACTCGACGAAGACTTTGGGAACGGTGGACAGGTTGAGGCCGCCGAGATCGTCCCGTACGTCCAGACCCGTCCCCTCGCCGAGGTAGTTGGCGGGGGCGCTGCCCGTCGCCCGGGCGAACTTCCCGACGATGTGTTCGCCCAGATCGCGGGACGGTCCGACGATGGGCGCGGTGTCCGCCCCACCGCCCTTGACCAGCGCCGGAAGGATGACGTGGAAGCCTCGGTTGCCGGGCGCCGAGCCGTCCGCGTGGACGGAGACGACGGCGTCGGCCTTCGCCTTGTTGCCGATCCGGGCCCGCTCGTCCACACAAGGGCCGTACGGGCGGTCGGCGTCATGGGTGAAGGTGACGGTAGCGCCCTGTTCCCGGAGAAGGGTGCGCAGCCGGCGGGACACGTCGAGGGTGAAAGTGGCTTCCGGATAACCGGCATTGGTGGAGGTGCCGGTGGTGTCGCATTCTTTGCTGTTCGTTCCGATGTCCACCGGCCTGTTGATCTCTTCGGTGTGATCGCGGTTGCCGGGATTGTGCCCGGGATCGACGACGACGACTTTCCCGGCGAGCGGACCGGTCGGGGGAGCTTCTTTCCCGTCCTGCCCGCCGCCCGCGTTTCCGGGGTCGCCGGGCTTCCCCGCGTGCGCGGGGTTCCCGGAGTTCCCAGGGTTACCGGCGCCGCCGGTAACCCCCGAATCCCCGTTATCGCCGGTACTGCCGGTACTGCCGTTGTTCTGGCTGTCCCGTGCGCCTTGTGAATCTTGTGCGCCGGTTGTGGACGGCGCGGATGAAGAGGCGGAAACGGATCCGGCCGCTGTTGTGCGGGGATCGTCGTCGGATCCGCTCGCACCGTGCCAGACGAACCACCCGGCCAGCGCGGTCGGCACCAGGGCGGCGGCCGCGAGGGTGAGGGTGGACCGGCCGGGCCGGCGGCGGACGGGCTGCGGGGGGCTCTCGTCGTACGACACGCGGCGATCGTAGACCGGGTACGGGTCAGATGCCCGGTGCCGTCCGCCGCAGCACGCGGAGCGTGTCGGTCGCCGAGACCTCGGCGAAGGCGCCGGACGCCAGCGCCCGGAGAAAGACGCGGTAGGGCGCCTGGCCGCCGAGCGCCGGGTCGGGGATCACGTCGTGGATCACCAGCAGCCCGCCCTCCGCGAGGTGCGGGGCCCAGCCCTCGTAGTCGCCGGTCGCGTGCTCGTCGGTGTGGCCGCCGTCGATGAAGACCAGGCCGAGCGGCCTGCCCCAGAGGCGGGCGACCTGCGGCGACCTGCCGACGACCGCGACGACGTGGTCCTCGAGACCGGCGTGGTGGAGCGTGCGGCGGAAGGCGGGGAGCGTGTCCGTCCGGCCCGTGTCGGGGTCCACGACGCTCGGATCGTGGTACTCCCAGCCGGGTTGCTGTTCCTCGCTGCCACGGTGGTGGTCGACGGTGACCGCCACCGTGGCGGCGTCACGGGCCGCGGCGGCCAGCAGGAGCGTGGAGCGGCCGCAGTACGTGCCGACCTCCAGGAGCGGCAGCCCCAGCGCGGTGGCCGCCCCGGCCGCCGCGGCGTACAGCGCGAGCCCCTCGTGCTCGGGCATGAAGCCCTTGGCGGCCCGGAAGGCGGCGAGTGTCTCCGGCGCGGGAGCCGGCGCGGGTTCGGTGGGGGTGGGCATCGGCTCGTCTCCTGCGGGGCGGGTCGGTACGGATGGGTATACGTCCGCGGCGGCGGACGCGGACGCGGTTACGGGTACGCGCGTCGGCCCGGGTACGGAGTTCCGCCCCGGGCAGGAGCGCGGCCCCGCCGACATGCTGGCCGCCCATGCTGCCGTACGCCCCGAGCCGCCCGGTCGGCCGGGGCACGAAGGTGGGACGGGCGGCTCTCGCGCTCCTCGCCCCTGCTGCCGTGCCCGGTCCGGCCTGTGGGCCCCGGGCCCGGCCACCCGCTCAGGTCCGGCCTGTGGGGCTCGGGGGCGCCCACGTGCTCAGGTCCGGCCACGGCGCTCGGCGCCGGCGAGCGCGATCGGCTCGACGAGCCTGCTGCGGGGCGGCGGCCCGTCTACGGCGCGCTGTCCGCCGACGCCGCGGTGGGGGCCGCCGAGGCCGTCGTCGGGGCCGCCGCCGTCGCGGCCGGTGAACCGAGCGGGCCCAGCACCAGGTCGACCTCGACCGGGACGCCGTCACCCGCGTACACCGCGGGCCGTGCCTGCGGCGCGTGGCCGGTCGCCGAACCCGCCACCACGAAGGAGCCGCTGCTCGGCGGCAGCAGGGCGTAACGGCCGTCCGCGTCGGCGGTGGTGAGGCCCGCCTGCCTGCCGCGGCGGTCGATCAGTGTGACGTTCGCCCGCGCCACCGGCGTACCGTCCGCGTCCAGCACCCGCCCGCGGAAGCCGCCGGAGCCCGCGACGAGCGTCGGCATCGGTTCCCGTACCGGCTCCGCGTCGTCGGCCTCGCCCTCGCCGGGGCGCACCGCCAGGGACTTCTTCACCACCGTCGCCCGCCGCGACGGCAGGAAGAACGCCAGCAGCAGACCGACGGCCACCGCGCCGGCGGCGATGAGGAACGAGATCCGGAAGCCGTGCAGCGTCGGCACCGTCACCCCGTCCGTACGGACCGAGGTGTGGGCCAGCACCATGCCGATCACCGCGCTCGACACCGAGGTGCCGATGGAGCGCATCAGGGTGTTCAGGCCGTTGGCCGCGCCGGTCTCCGAGGGGTCGACCGCGCCGATGATCAGGGCGGGGAGGGAGGAGTACGCGAGGCCGATGCCCGCGCCCACGACCACCGAGACGACGATCGTCTGCCAGGCGGCGCCCATCATGCCGAGCCCGCCACCGTACCCGATGCCGATGATCAGCATGCCCAGCATCAGCGAGACCTTGGGGCCGTGCTGGGCGGAGATCCGGGCGTACACCGGCGCGGTGAACATCATGGTCAGGCCGAGCGGCGCCACGCACAGACCGGCCACGACCATCGACTGGCCCAGGCCGCCGACCGAGGCGGGCAGCTGGAGCAGCTGGGGCAGGACGAGCGAGATCGCGTAGAAGGCGACCCCGACCATGATCGAGGTGAGGTTCGTGAGCAGCACCTCCCGGCGGGCCGTGGTCCGCAGGTCGACCAGCGGGGCGGAGCTGCGCAGCTCCAGCACGCCCCACGCGAGCAGGACGGCCACCGCCAGCCCGAACAGTCCGAGGGTCGTGCCCGAGGTCCAGCCCCAGTCGCCGCCCTTGGTGATCGGCAGCAGCAGGCAGACGAGCCCGGCGGACAGCCCGATCGCCCCGAGCCAGTCGAAGGTGCCCTCCGCCCGTACCGAGGACTCCGGCACGCACGCGACGGTGAGCAGCATGGACAGCGCGCCGAGCCCGGCCGCGCCGAAGAACAGGGCGTGCCAGTCGGCGTTCTGCGCGACGAGCGCGGCGGCCGGCAGGGCGAGCCCGCCGCCCACGCCGATGGACGAGCTCATCAGCGCCATCGCCGAGCCGAGCCGCTCAGGGGGCAGCTCGTCGCGCATGATGCCGATGCCGAGGGGTATGGCGCCCATGGCGAAGCCCTGGAGCGCCCGTCCGACGATCATGATCACGAGGTCGTCGGTGAATCCGCAGACGATCGAGCCGATCACCATGACGGCGAGGCTGGCGAGCAGCATCCGCCGCTTGCCGAAGAGGTCACCGAGCCGCCCCATGATCGGGGTCGAGACGGCGCCGGCGAGCAGGGTCGCCGTCATGACCCAGGTGGCGTCGGCGGGCGCCGTGCCCAGGAGGGCGGGCAGGTCCTTGATGACGGGGACGAGCAGGGTCTGCATCACGGCGACGGTGATGCCCGCGAAGGCGAGGACGGGGACGACGGCGCCGGTGCGCCTTTCGCGCGGCTCGGCCACTTCGGGGAGCGGCCGGCCGGCGGCGCCTCCGGCGTGCTGATCGGTCGTCGTCTCTGGCATATGTGCGGCCTCCGGGTAGGGAATAAGGGGCAAATATGGGCGTATGTGGCGCGCGTGGGCGTGCTTCGGCGTCGATGGACGGCCTCGGCCGCCAAGTGGATGCATCGTGAACGCTTCCGGCCCTCCGCCATATTCCGGGAAACGCGCGACGAACGCGATTCGATGTTCACGATGCTCCGCCGAAGCCGACACCTGATGAGGCGTCAGGTAGTTCGCCGGGT
Source organism: Streptomyces hebeiensis (assembly GCF_052983195.1). Taxonomy (NCBI): domain Bacteria; kingdom Bacillati; phylum Actinomycetota; class Actinomycetes; order Kitasatosporales; family Streptomycetaceae; genus Streptomyces; species Streptomyces hebeiensis. The sequence goes on along the minus strand of NZ_CM129812.1, from coordinate 2,193,650 downwards.
GTGCCGCCGGGCGGGGAGGGCGCGCCCGGGGCCCGGCCGAGGTGTCCGGGGCGCGTTTCCCGTGAGGGCGCGTGACCGCGCGTGCCCCCGCACGACGCGGAAGGCGGCACCCCCGGTCCGCCCGGGGATGCCGCCTTCCTTCTTCCGTCTTCCGCCGACTCCGCAACCGCTACGCCGCGTCGGCCGTTACGCCGCCCCGGCCGTCACGCCACATCGGCCGTTCACCTCGCGTCCATCGAGGGGCCCGCTCACTCCCCTTCGCCCGGGGCGTCGATGATCTTGCCGTTCTCGTCGACGGTGTGAGTGTCCCAGTACGTGTCCCACTTGTCGCCGACGTGCTCCGGGACCTTTCCCTCCGGGTAGCGCACGTAGCCCTTCGGCGGCTCCTCGTCGTTCGCCACGCACGCGCTGCCGGTGCCGCCGACGGTCATGACCGGGTACTCGCCATCGCTGCAGATCGCTTCCTCCATCGAGCAGCCGGTCAGCACCGCGGCGGTCACGCCGGCCAGTGCGAGGCCCCATACGGAGCGCGTCACTCGACCGCGACCACGAGTGCGACGGCGGGACGTCGCGGACGACGTGGGGTGAACTCGGCTGCTGGTACGCACAGTTGGCTCCTTCTGGCTGACTTGTTCGACCAGCCTGTACGAGGCGGGGGGACCGTTCATGAGTACGTGTACTCAGGCGTGCCCGGTCGGTCTACTCGCCTCGCGCGGAGGGGAGCTCAGGAGCCCGTGAGGCTGATCCCGAGCACGTCCAGGACGCCGTACACCCCCAGGAACACGATCGCCGCGCTGCTGACACCGAGCGCCACCGTGAGCCACCCGCTGCCCCGGAAACGGGGATCGACACCCGTCGACCGCAGCCGCCAGACGGCGATCACGACGGCCAGCAGGAACACACCGCCCCCGATGCCGCCGATCTGCACCATCAGGACGGGCGACTGCACGAAGAGGAAGAGGACGGTCCAGGCGGCGGGCAGACAGAAGGTGAGGATCCTGATCGTGCGCAGCCGGACCCGCACATCGCTCCAGTCGATGACACCGAGCAGTCCGAGGGTGTTCGTCCACAGGCGCGGCACGCTGGCGACCGAGCCGATGAGCGTCGAACCGAGCACGGTGATGGCACCGACGAGGAACGCGTACTCCGCCCACGGCCCCATGGTGTCCGTGTAGATGCGCGACAGCGTCGTGATCATCGAGTTGCCCTCGGGCACCAGGTTCTGCGGGTGCAGGACGGCTGCGCCGATCACGTAGAAGGAGAGCGTGCACACCGTGCAGACCAGCCAGCCCGCGGCGACGTCGAGCCGCATCACCTTCAGCCAGCCGGCGGCCCGGCGCGCCCGGTCCTCGCTGCCGTCGTCGGGGCCGGTCCAGCGCGCGTAGCCCTTCTCCAGGCACCAGTACGTGTACGTGGTCATCTCGTCGGCGCCGACCCCGGTGATGCCGAACATGGCCAGCGCGACACCGGCGGTGCCGACCGGGATGAGGAAGCTGAAGCCCTCTCCCAACTCGGCTGACCCGTAGCCGAATTCGGTCATCGGCAGGCCGAGCGCCAGCCCCAGGGTGGCGAGGGTGAAGACGACGACGGAGGCGACGCACAGCCGTTCCACCATGCCGTACCTGCCGGTGCTCAGCAGGGTGACGGTGAAGGCGGTGACGAGGACGGCCCACACCGCGAGCGACTGGTGACTGAGCGGCTCACCGGTGATCGGCCAGAGGATGGAGAAGGCGGCCGCCGTCCCCCCGATGATTCCGCCGCGCTGGAACATCTTGGCGAAGTCCATGCCGATCCAGAGCCAGTTGATCCAGCTCACGGGCCCGACGCGGGGGCCTATCTCGCGGTAGCCGTCCAGTGCCGTACGGCCGTTGAGGATGGTCCAGCGGGCCAGTTCCATCTGGACCCAGACCTTCACTCCGGTACTGATCACCACCAGCCAGAGCAGGGCGAAGCCCGCCTTGGCGCCGAGTGAGGTGGTGACGATCAGCTCGCCGGACCCGACCACGGCGGCGGAGAGGACGAAGCCGGGGCCGAGGTGGCGCAGCCGGCCCGCGAACGTCGTCGGTGCCTCGCGGACGTCCTCGGCGCGCAGCGCGTACGGGTCGGGCGGCTCTGCCGTGGCACCCGGGGCGGCGGACGTCGACGTCCGTGTCGTCGTTTTCGGCATGACGGATCCTTGCGTCGGCCGGCATCGTCGCCGGCGCGGGGACGGGGAGAGGGGGAGAAGATCGGGAGATCGGGAGATCGGGAGGTGAGGGAAGACGGGCGCGGGAAGCGGGGGCGAGCGGGGAGTGCGACCGAGGAGGGCCGGCGTCGGCAGTGCGGGAACGGACGGCCACGCCGGCCAGGGCCCGGCCGGGGCCGAGGGGGCCGAGGGGGGCGAGGAGGGACGCCCCGGTCCCCCTCCCGGCACCGGTCAGAGAGCCGGCCGCAGCGGGGGTTCGCCCGCCAGGACGCGTACGACGTCCTCGGCGACCAGCATGCCCATCGCGCGGTTCGCCTCGTTGCTGCACGCGGCCATGTGCGAGGTGAGCAGGACGTTCGGCGCGTGGCGCAACGGGCTGTCGCCCAGCGGCTCCTGGGCGAACGCGTCCAGCGCGGCCCCGCCCAGGTGCCCGTCGTCGAGCAACTCAGCGAGTGCCGTCTCGTCGATCAGGCCGCCGCGTGCCGCGTTGACCAGCAGCGCGCCCGGCTTCATGGCGGTGAGCCGACGGCGGTCCAGCAGGGGGCCGGCGGCCGGGTCGGCGGGCAGGTGGAGGCTGACGACGTCCGCCCGGGTGAGGCAGTCGTCGAGCGCGGCGGGCTGTGCGCCGAGGGCTTCGATGTCCGCGCCGCCGACGTACGGGTCATGGGCGAGCACGGTCATGCCGAAGGCCAGCGCGTAGCCGGTGAGCAGCCGTCCGATCCGGCCGAAGCCGACGACGGCCAGGGTCTTCCCGGCGAGTTCCGGGCCGAACAGCTTGGGCCAGTCACCGCCCGCCACCCGGGTGTGCGAGGCGGTGATGCGGCGCGAGGCGTCCAGGATCAGACCGAACGTGAACTCGGCGACGGCCCGGGAGTTGCTGCCCGGCGCGCAGACGACCTGGACGCCGCGGGCGCGCGCCGCGTCGAGGTCGATGGTGTCCACGCCCACCCCGTGTTTCGCGATGACCTTGAGCCGGGGTCCCGCGTCGATGACCTCGGCCGTGATCGCGTCCATGCCGACGATCAGGGCGTCGGCGTCGGGGACCCGCGCCAGCAGTTCACCGGCCGGCAGTGCGGCGCCTTCGACGGGGCGCAGCGGTCCGGCGCCCGCCCGGTCGAGGAGTTCCCAGGGGTCGGGCGAGAAGCGGGCGAAGGTGGGCGTGGTGACGAGTGTGGTGGTGGCCGAGGCCCCGAGCCCGCCCCCGCCGGCTGCTCCGGTCATGCCTGGCCGCCGGCGGTACGGGCGTCGGCGAGGTGGTGGCGGGCGATCTGTTCGAGGTGGGTGAGGTCGCTGGAGACGGTGGCGAACGTGAACCCCTGGGCGAGGCGGCGGGCGGCGGTGGCACCGTCGGCGGTGTGGATGCCCGCGGCGACACCCGCCTGCTCGGCGGCGCGACGGATGGTGTCGAGGGCGCGCTCGAAGGGCTCGTCGAGGGCAGGGTCGGTGGAGCTCGCGCCACCGAGTGCGATGCGCAGGTCGGAGGGGCCGATGTAGATGCCGTCGAGGCCGGGGGTGGCGCAGATGTCGGTGACGTTGGCCAGCCCCTGGGCGGTCTCGATCATGGCGAGGACGACGGTCTGGGCGTGCGCCTCGGCCGGGTCGGGGCCGATACGGAGGGCCGCGCGCATGGGGCCGTACGAACGCACCCCGTGCGGCGGGTAACGGACGGCGGCCACGGCGTCGGCGGCGTCCTGGGCGGTGTCGATGAGGGGCACGATGACGCCCGCCGCGCCCGCGTCGAGGGCGCGGCCGATGGGCGCGGGGTCGTTGGCCTCGGCGCGGACGAGACCGACGGCGGTGCTGCCCTTGGTGTCGATGGCGGTGAGGGAGGCGAGCAGGCCGGAGTATTCGATCAGGCCGTGCTGGGCGTCGAGGGCGACGTAGTCGTAGCCGAGACGGGCGATGCGTTCGGTGGAGACGGGGGAGTCGAGGACGGACCAGTAGCCGACGAGGCGTTCGCGGCGGCGCAGGGCGGCGGCGAACGCGGCGGGGGTACCGGGCTCGGGCAGGGCATCGGGCATGGTCCTCGACCTTTCAGGAGCGATGACAAGGCGGCGGCTCGCGCCGAAAAGATCGCATGGTCGCGCGAAGTGCGCAAGAGGTCTCGCGCGTTCCGCGCATGTTGTGTCATGATCGGCCGACGATGCCGTAGGTGTGAACACTGCTCGCGGGCGAAGGGGCGTAGGGGGGGCAGGCGTGGTCCCTCGTTTCTGGTTCTTGGTTCCTGGTACCGGTCCCTGGCCCGGGTTCCGGTCCTGGGACGCGGCCCAGCCCGCCGCGCCGGCCCGCCTGACGAGGTATCGGGTCGCGACGCCGTCACTATTGCGCGAATCGCGCAACCGCTTGTTCGGCGGGTCGCTCAACTGCCGTGGCGGCCACCTTGTCACGCGGAGGTGGCCCACAACGGCGAGAGGCCGCCGCGGGGTTGCCGGGACGGCCTCTCGTCTGCTTGCCCTGCGCCGGTTTCTGCGCCGGTGTCCGTGTCGGTACCTGTGGCGTTGACCGGTGGCGTTGCCGTGGTGTGCCGACAGGCCCTGTTCCGGGGGCCCGCCACCGGAACAGGGCGATGTTCAGGTCGCGTCACCGCCGTCCGACCCCGCCGGGCGGCGGTGACGGCCGTGTACGGGGGCCGTGGAGTCGTCCGTCGACGCCGCACCCCCTCGGTGCCTTCCGAGGCCGCCGCCGTCCCCCTCGGCGGCCGCCGCTCCCGCACGCTCCTGGACCGTGTCGGTTCGGGCTTCAGACATGATGGGAAGTCACCCCGTTGCGATCGCTTCTTCTGTGGCGCAGGGCCCGCGCCGTCCCGTACCGCCCCGGCGGTACGACGGGCGCACCGCTCACCTCGCGGTCCCCGGGCGGGCCCCGGCGAAAGTCTAACCAGGCGGCCGCCGGCCGATGAGGGGTGCCTGTTGGAGCGGAACGGGCCTGTGCGCCGGGCGGTGAGCGGGGGGAGCGGGGGTGGCGGAAGGTCCGTTCTCCTCCTCGGGGGCGGCACCGGGCCCGGGGGCGGGCTCCCGTTCGGGCTCCGGTTCGGGCTTCGGTTCCGGCTTCCGCGCCCGCTTCGGCGCAGGTCCTCCGCCGAGCGGGTCCGACGGAACGGTGAGGTACGACATTCCGCACGGCACCGCCCCCGTCGCGTACGGCAGCCGCAGCACACCGTCCCGGGTCCACAGCCCCGCTCCCGCCAGCCATCCCTCCGGAGCGGGCAGTTCGTGCAGGCGCCGCCCCGCCGGACGCCACACGCCGATCCAGCTCCCGCCGCCCCCGTCGATCCGCAGCGCCACGGCGCACCCCTCCGGGGTCAGCGCCTGACCGGGCTGAACGGCGAACGGCGTGACCGTACGGCCGTCCGCCGGCCGCAGGCACTCGGGGAAGCGCACGGGCAGCGAACTGCCCAGGACGCCCCAGCCCAGCCACTCCCGGCCGGGCGCGTCGGACCGGATCAGCAGGAGGCCGCTGTCCGGGTCGGCGAGCAGCAGACGGTCATTGCTCTCGTCCGTGATCTGGAGCAGCGGGGTCACCTCGCCGCCCCGTGCCAGGTCGACCGCGACGGCCTTCACCACGCCGTCGTCCGACCGCCGGTCCAGGGCGAGCATCCGCCCCGTACGGTCGAGCCAGACACCGCCCGAGCAGCGGCCCCGTACCTCGGCGATCCGTTCCGGTCCGGACGAGGCGCCGGCGACCAGCCACACCGTGGTGGAGTGCGGGCCGTAGGTGAGGGCGTAGGCGCGGCGGCCGTCGGGGGAGGGCGGCAGCAGGTCCAGTTCCTCGCACGCGACACCGCCCACGGGGAGCTGTCCCGTCACCGGGCCGCCGGCCCGGCCGGCGGGGGAGCGCCAGGCCGGATGCCCCGGGCCCGCGGGGCGCCCGTGCGCGGATCCGGCCGGCCGTCCGCGCGCGCCGAGGCCGGCCCGCTGTCCGCCCCCGTATCCGGCCCCGCCGCCGTCCCCGACCTCGTACCCGTATCCGGTCCCGCTCCCGGCCGCCGGGGGGCCGGTCAGGCAGCCGGTCGCGCGCCCGGTCGGGTAGAGCAGGCAGAAGTCGTGCCGGTCCGCCACCCGGCGGCGTACGAGCACGCGTCCGTCGGCGAGCGGCAGGACATCGGTGTCGGGCTCTTCGGGCTGGTCGAGGGGGAGGGGTACGGCGTACGGCTCGGGCCCGTCGAGGGTCCACCGCTCGGGGAACCAGGCGTCGCCGGAGCCGTCCCCCTGCTGCCCGCCGCCTTCTCCGTACGCGATGTCCCGGGCCCCACTGGCATCTCCCCGGGCCCCACCGCCACCACAGCCACCGGTGCCACTGCCGCCACCGCCGCCTCCGCCGTCTTCTGCCCTTGGTGCTCCGCCGTCGGCGCCCGGGGACGCCGAGGGGAGCGTCAGCCGGGCGGCGTAGCTCCCGTCCGCAGTGATCGCGAGTGCCGTGCGCCGCTCGGCAACACAAGCCGTCATCGGATGGTCACCTCCGGTGACGAAGCTAGTTTTCGCACTTCCACCCGAACAACAGCACCGGCGGCACTTCACCTATATGGGTGGCCGAAGGGTGATTCATCAGGGAGTGCGGGGGTGGGTGTGCTGCGCGGCGGACGGGAGCTTAGGGTTAGGTCGCCCTAACCACCCCGCCCTTCCCTCAAGGGAGCACCAGAGATGTCCATAAGGACCCGTGGTACCGCCGCCGTCATGGCCCTGGCCGCCGCGCTTTCCCTCGCCGCTTGCGGTGGCTCCGCCGACGGCGGCTCCGACAAGGCCGGATCCGGATCCGGCGGCGACGGGGACGGAAAGAAGGCAGCCGTGGCGACGGGCGGGAAGGACTTCGCCGACGCCGCGAAGAAGACGGCGTCGTACGGGACGGACGCGGCGCCGGGCGCGTTCCCGCGCACGATCACGCACGCGATGGGGAAGACCGAACTCGAAAAGCGCCCGGAGCGCGTGGTCGTGCTGGACGTCGGCGAGTTCGACAACGTCGTGTCCCTGGGCGTCAAGCCGGTCGGTTACGCGCCGACCGAGGGTGACGAGGGTGTCCCGAGCTACCTGAAGAAGGATGCGGGCAGCCCGAAGAACGTCGGCACGATCAACAACCTCAACCTGGAGGCCATCGCCGGTCTGAAGCCGGACCTCATCCTCGGCAGCCAGCTGCGCGCGGCCGACAAGTACAAGGAACTGTCGGCGATCGCCCCGACGGTGTTCTCGATCCGGCCCGGCTTCACCTGGAAGGAGAACTACCTCCTCAACGCCCAGGCGCTGGACCGTACGGCCGAGGCGAAGGCGGAACTCGCGGACTACGAGCGGAAGGCGAAGTCCCTGGGCGACGAGCTCGGCGCGGACAAGCCGACGGTCTCGATGGTGCGTTACATGCCGGACCGGCTGCGGCTGTACGGGAAGGCGTCCTTCATCGGCACGATCCTGACGGACGTCGGTCTCCCGAGGCCGAAGAACCAGCAGGTCGAGGACCTGGCGGTGGAGATCAGCCCGGAGAAGATCGACGAGGCGGACGCGGACTGGATCTTCACGGGCGTGTACGGGGACCCGGACAAGACCCAGCGCGACACGGCCCGGTCCAACCCGTTGTGGAAGAACCTGAAGGCGGTCGAGGAGGGCCGGGCGAAGGACGTCAAGGACGAGACGTGGTACCTGGGCCTGGGAGTGACGGCGGCCGACCAGGTCCTGGCCGACCTGCGGGGGTACTTGACGGCGAAGTGACGGATCCGGCCGGCACGGTCCGCCGGGTCCGCACTGACCGCGCTGACCGCACTGACCGCGCTGACGGTAGTGACCGCGCGGACGGCACTGACCGCGCGGGCCGCGCGGCCGGGTGTGTGCGTGGCCGCGTCGGCCGCCGTGACGTGTGCCGACGTGTGCCGAGGCCGGCCGAGGCGGGCCGAGGCGACCGCCGACGTGTCGGACGGGCGGCCCGTCGGCGCGACCGGCGTACGTCCGCGTACGGACCCCGGCGCGCTCCCGACCGGCCCCCGCCCCCGGGCCGTCCACGGCCGGGTCGGGGGTTCCCTCGGGCGGGTAGCCTTTGTGCTGTGTCTTCCGTGCCTCGACTGTCCGATGTCCTCGCCGCGCTCGACGCTCTCTGGCCCCCCGAGCGGGCCGAGCAGTGGGACGCCGTCGGGACCGTCTGCGGCGACCCCGACGCGCCCGTGACCCGGGTGCTCTTCGCCGTCGATCCCGTACGGGAAATCGCCGACGAAGCCGTCGAGCTGGGCGCCGAGCTGATCGTCACCCACCATCCGCTCTATCTGCGCGGTACGACGACCGTCGCCGCCTCGACCTTCAAGGGCCGGGTCGTCCACACGCTCATCAAGCACGACATCGCGCTGCACGTCGCCCACACCAACGCCGACACCGCCGACCCCGGGGTCTCCGACGCCCTCGCCGGCGCGCTGGACCTGCGGATCGTCCGGCCGCTCGTACCGGACCCCACCGACCCGCACGGGCGGCGCGGCCTGGGCCGGGTCTGCGAGCTGGACCGGCCCGCCACCCTGCGCGACCTCGCCGCCCGGGTCGCGCACCGGCTGCCCGCCACCGCCCAAGGGGTGCGGATCGCGGGCGACCCGGACGCTCTCGTACGCACGGTCGCGGTCAGCGGTGGTTCGGGCGACAGTCTCTTCGACCAGGTCAGAGCCGCCGGCGTGGACGCGTTCCTGACCGCCGACCTGCGCCACCACCCGGTCTCGGAGGCCACCCAGCACTCCCCGCTGGGCCTGATCGACGCCGCGCACTGGGCCACCGAATGGCCCTGGTGCGAGCAGGCCGCCGCCCAGCTCGACGAGATCTCCGACCGGCACGGCTGGGACCTGCGGGTCCATGTCTCGAAGACGGTCACCGACCCCTGGACCTCCCACTTCGCCCCCACCTCCACCCACCCGGTCACCCACCCCGCCCCGAACCCGGCGACCCACTCGTCCCAGTCCACCCACCCGACGAGCGCTTCGCGCGCCGCAGTCGACACCCCAGGAGCCCCCAACTGAACGCCGCGCCCGCCGACCAGATCCGACTCCTCGACCTCCAGGCCCTGGACGTACGACTGTCGCAGCTCGCCCACAAGCGCACCTCGCTGCCCGAGCACGCCGAGATCGAGTCGCTCACCAAGGACCTCGCCCAGCTGCGCGACCTGCTGGTCGCCGCCACCACCGAGGAGAGCGACACCGCCCGCGAGCAGACCAAGGCGGAGCGGGACGTCGACCAGGTGCGCCAGCGCGCCGCGCGCGACCAGCAGCGACTGGACTCCGGCGCGGTCACCTCGCCCAAGGACCTGGAAAACCTCCAGCGCGAGATCGTCTCCCTCGCCAAGCGCCAGGGCGACCTGGAGGACGTCGTCCTGGAGGTGATGGAGCGCCGGGAGTCCGCCCAGGAGCGGGTCGCCGAGCTGACGGAGCGCGTCGCCGCCGTCCAGGTCAAGGCCGACGACGCGACGGCGCGCCGGGACGCCGCGCTCGCGGAGTTCGACGCCCAGGCGGCGTCCGTCGGCAAGGAGCGCGAGGTCGTCGCCGGTTCCGTACCGGCCGACCTGCTCAAGCTGTACGAGAAGCTGCGCGGCCAGCAGGGCGGTGTGGGGGCGGCGCGGCTGTTCCAGCGCCGCTGCGAGGGCTGCCGGCTGGAGCTGAACATCACCGAGCTCAACGAGGTCAGGGCGGCGGCCCCGGATGCCGTGCTGCGGTGCGAGAACTGCCGCCGCATCCTGGTCCGTACCGCCGAGTCGGGCCTGTAGCCGATGGGCGTGCCGACACCGGGGGCCGAGGACCCGGGGCACGTGGCGGAGCTGGTCGTCGAGGCGGACGGCGGGTCCCGGGGCAACCCGGGCCCGGCGGGCTACGGCGCCGTCGTGCTGGACCCGCGCACCGGCCGGGCGCTGGCCGAGGTCGCCGAGTACCTGGGCACCGCCACGAACAACGTCGCCGAGTACCGGGGCCTGCTCGCCGGTCTGAAGGCGGCCAAGGCGCTCGGCCCGGCCGCGCGGATCCGGGTGCGGATGGACTCCAAGCTGGCCGTGGAGCAGATGTCGGGCCGCTGGAAGATCAAGCACCCGGACCTGCGGCCGCTGGCCGCCGAGGCCGCGCGGGTCTTCCCGGCGGCGCAGGTCACGTATGAGTGGATACCGCGCGAGCGGAACAAGCACGCGGACCGGCTGGCCAACGAGGCGATGGACGCGGGTGTGCGGGGCGAGCGGTGGGAGGCGCCGTCGGCGGTGTCCGGGTCCGGGTCCGCAGACGGGGCCGGGCCCGGAACCGGCGTCGAGGCCGCGGACGGGGTCGCGGCGGCGGAAACCGCCGGGCCGGCCGGAACGGCCCCGGTGGACGCGGCCCCGGCGGACGCGGGCACGGTCGCGGCGGCCTCCGGCGCGCACGTCGCCGGCACGCAGGCCGGTACGGACGTCGGCGCGGGCACCGGCGCGGTCGTCGCCACGGAGGCCCGTACCGGCGTCACGGCGGCCGTGGCCGAGAGCGGCCCCGCCGTCCTCAGCACCGAGACCTCGTCGGTCGGCTGGGGCCCCGCCGATCTCGGCCCTCCCGCCGTCTTCGTCCTCCTCCGCCACGGCGAGACCGTCCTCACGCCCGAGAAGCGCTTCTCGGGCAGCGGCGGCACCGATCCCGAACTGTCCCCGGTCGGCCGCCGCCAGGCCGAGGCGATCGCCGCGTCCCTGGCCGAGCGCGGCACCGTCCAGGACATCGTCAGCTCACCGCTCCGGCGCTGCCGCGAGACGGCCGCCGCCGTCGCCGCCCGGCTCGGCCTGGAGGTGACCGTGGAGGACGGCCTGCGCGAGGCGGACTTCGGCGCGTGGGAGGGGCTGACCTTCGCGGAGACGCGGGACCGCTACCCCGACGACCTGAACGCCTGGCTCGCCTCCCCCTCCGTCGCCCCCACGGGCGGCGGCGAGAGCTTCGCGACGGTCGCCCGCCGTATCGAGGCCACCCGCGACCGGCTGCTGGAACGGTACCGGGGCCGGACGGTGCTGCTGGTCACGCACGTCACGCCGGTGAAGACGCTGGTGCAACTGGCCCTGGGCGCGCCCCTGGAGTCGCTGTTCCGGATGGAGCTGTCCGCCGCTTCTGTGTCGGTGGTCGCGTATTACGCGGACGGCAACGCGTCGGTGCGGCTGCTGAACGACACGTCACATCTGCGCTGACGGGAACGCGCCGGCCTCGGGCCCGCAGAGCCGGGTTCAGGGGCGGCGTGTCTCCCGCAGCGTCGCCGCCTCGCGGGCCAGGGACTCGACCCGGTCCCAGTCCTTGGCCGCCAGCGCGTCCGCCGGGACCATCCACGTACCGCCGACGCAGCCGACGTTCGGCAGGGACAGGTACGACGGGGCCGACGCCGCGGCGATGCCGCCCGTCGGGCAGAACCGCGCTGCCGGGAGCGGCCCCGCGAGGGACTTGAGGTACCCGATACCGCCCGCGGCCTCGGCCGGGAAGAACTTCATCTCCGTGACCCCGCGCTCCAGCAGCGCCACGACCTCCGACGTCGTGGAGACCCCGGGCAGGAACGGTACGCCCGAGTCCCGCATCGCGCTCAGCAGCGTGTCGGTCCACCCCGGGCTGACCAGGAAGCGCGCACCCGCCCGTACCGAATCGGTCACGGCCTCCGGCGTGATCACCGTGCCCGCGCCGACCATGGCCTCCGGCACCTCCGCCGCGACCGCCCGGATCGCGTCGAGCGCGGTGGGCGTACGCAGCGTGATCTCGATGGCGGGCAGGCCGCCCGCGACCAGGGCGCGGGCGAGGGGGACGGCGTCGGAAGCGTCGTCCAGCACGACGACGGGGATGACGGGGGCGAGGTCCAGGAGGGAGGAGGTCATGGCGTCATCCTGCCGCGCGGCGCCACACTGCGCAACGTCCGTTGCGTACTGTGCAACGGGACATGGGTGAGCCGCGCGACCCGTCCCCCCGAACGGGCCGCGCGGAGGACCCGTGACGGTCTCCCTTCCCCCTCGACCGTCACGTGGTCAGCGCGAACGGCGCTCCGTCACCTGCTGCAGGGCTCGCTGGAGCCCCCGCCCGACAGGTACGCGTCGTAGACCCAGCCGAGGCTGCCGCCGCCGTTCGGCACGCGGACCCAGGTCCAGGTGTTCCCGTAGTCGTTGACGACATAGCAGTCGTACTCGACGGACGTGCCGGACGCGATGTAACCGGTGATGGTGCAGTCGCCGTAGGGACCGGTGTGGGCGGCCGCGCTGCCGGACTTGGTGATCCGGCCGACGGTTCCGTCCTTGGGCTGATGCGGCCAGTAGGCGTTGCCGCAGGTGACCGCGGACTCCCCGGAGACGGTGGCCGGTGCCGCCGTGGCGGGCGTTCCCGCCAGGACGAGCGCGGCTCCCACCGCGGCGCCCGTCAGGGCATGGCGCATACGCATGAGCTTCCTCCCGTTGTGTGAGGCGGTCGCTTCACGGTTGGTGAAGCGGGTCCGCCGTGCTGCGGGTCCGAGCCTTCCGGTCGCGCGCGGGGGTGTCGTTGGCGATTCCCGCACGGTTGTTGACCCTTTCCGCATCCGGCCGGTTTCCGGGGACGGCGGGCGGCCGGGAGTCGTGGCACGTCCGCCGGTCGATGTGCCCGTGGGTCCGGAGCCGGTACTCCTGGGGCGGCATCCCGTACGCCGCCCGGAAAGCCCGGCTGAAGTGCGCGCCGTCCGCGAACCCCCAGCGGGCGGCGACGGCGTGGACCGGCCGGGAGCACTGCGCCGGATCGCCCAGGTCACGACGGCAGCGCTCCAGACGGCTCTGGCGGATCCAGGCGGCGACCGTCAGCCCCTGTTCCTGGAAGACCTTGTGGAGATGGCGGGTGGAGATCCCGTGCGCCGCCGCGACGCTGTCGGGGCAGAGCCCCGGATCGCCCAGACGGCTCCGGACGAAGTCCTGGACCCGTGGCAGCAACGACCCCCGGGCGGGCGGACGCCCGGATTCGTCCTCCAGCTCCAGCTCCAGCTCGTGGGCGAACAGCGCGGTGACCAGTTCGAGTACGACGGTGCCCAACCGGGCGGCGTCCGCGGGCCTCGACGGGCGGCTGTCGGAGGAGAGGGCGATGAGGACGTTGGCGACGAGGGCTGCGATGCCCTCGCCCGCGGGCAGCCGTCTGCCGACGAGTCTGTCGGCTCTCTTCCTGGGCAGCGGCAGCAGGGTTTTCGGGAGGCGGACGTGGGCGAGGAAGCAGCCCTCCCGTCCGGTGGCCGCCGCCCAGGCCATGGAGCTGTCGTGGATGGCCAGCTCGCCGGAGTACAGAGCCACGTGGTACGACGCCGGGCCGGACCGGGCCGCCGGTGGCGGGGACTGCCGTTCCGACACCGGCGAGGACGGCGGGACGGTCAACGTCACGGCACCGAGGATCAGGGTGCGTGACGCCACCGGAAATTCCTCACTCTCCGGTGTGGGCACGTCCTCGCCTCGGAACATGGTGGGGAACAGCGTGACCCCTCCTTCTGCGGGCATCGCGGCATATGGCGCGGCTGACGGGTGTCTGCGGACATCGGCCGGGCGGCGGGGCGAACGGGCCTGCCGGGGCCACCGAAGACTCTTCGAGAGACTCCCGGGCGGTCGCAACACGAACGGGTTGTCCCGGACAGCGGCCCGACTGTCCGGCCTGGTCACAGCGGTTGTCCGGATCCGCGTCCGGAGCGCCGAGGTTGGCGGGTTTGCGCGTTGTCCTCCGCGCCGGGCGCCGTCATGATGCCCGGCATGGGGAAGCCGGGGGGCTCGGGGGGCGTGTCACCGGACGGGGTGGAAGACGCCACGGAATTCGTCGCGCGCATGGTGCGGCTCAAGGAACGTTCCGGTCTGACGTACCGGCAGCTGGAGGAGCGCGCGGCGGACCGCGGTGAGGTGCTGGCGCGCAGCACCCTGGCCGACGTCCTGCGCCGCCGGTCGCTGCCGCGCCCGGAGGTGGTCGCGGCGTTCGTCCGTGCCTGCGGGTACGCGGACGAGGTGCCCGTGTGGCTGGCGGCCAGGGAACGCGTGGCCGCCGCTCCGGAGCCGCCCGGACCGGCCGTCCCCACGGCGCCCGCCGCCTCTCCCGGTCCCGATCCGGCCGGCCCTCCCGAACCTCCCGGTACGGACCCGGGTTCCGAGGCCGCTCCCGCGCTGCCGGCCACGGGCGCGGAGTCAGGGGTCGCGCCGGTGCGGACCGGCGGACGTCGCCCCGGCTCGCGCCGGGTACTGCTCGTATCGCTGCCGGTGCTCGCCCTGGTCTTCCTCGGAGCGTGGATCCTGCTGCCGGAGACTCCCGGGGACGCCGCCTCCCGGGCCCCCGCCGAGCGGGCCCCCGCCGAGGGCTGGTCCCGGATACGCCCCGCCGGGGCGCCCTCGCTGTGCGTCACCGAGGGCCGGGACCGCGAGGGCCGGTACCAGAGCGCGGTCGCCGTCCAGCGGAGCTGCTCCGGCGCCACTCCGCCGCACACCTATCTGGAACGCGTCGGTGACGGGCTGAACTACATCCAGTGGCACCACCCCAAGAACGGCAAGGGATGCCTCACGGTCCTGACGGCCGAGAACCACGCCGTCAGGAACCTCCTCGAACCCTGGCCCACCTGCGAGCCGGACCGCACCACCCAGCAGTTCCGTTTCGAGCCGGTCGACACCCCCGTCGCGGGCGGCTACCGGGTGCGGGTGGCGGGCAGCGGGCTGTGCCTCGGCATCCTGGGCGACGGCACGACGTCCGGCGCCGAGATCACGCAGGAGCGCTGCACGGGCGGGGCCGACCAGGAGTTCCTGGTGGACGCGGTCGGCTGACACCCCGGACCTCGCGCCGGTCGCGCCACTAGTGGATCTCGGTGACCACCACGTCCAGCGCCCAGGTGCGGCCCGCCTTCGCCGGAGCCGTCGCCTCCACCACGTACCCCAGGTCCCGCAGCGCCTCCACCAGCTCCGCCGGGTCCTTCGGCCGGACGCCCGTGGTCAGCAGGTCCCGTACCAGTCGGCCCTTCGTCGCCTTGTTGAAGTGGCTGACCACGGACCGCTTCTCCACGCCGGTCACCGGGTCGGTCCGCGCCTGCAGCACCCGTACGGTCGTGGTCCGCGCGGCCAGTTCGCCCTTCGGCTTCCAGGCGGCGGCGTACGCGGCCGAGCGCAGGTCCAGCACGAGCCCCCGGCCCGCCGCCTCCGGCAGGACGGACGCCATCGGCGTACGCCAGAAGGCGCCCAGCGCGCCGAGCCCCGGCAGCCTGACCCCCATGGAGCAGCGGTAGGAGGGGATGCGGTCGCCCATCCGTACCGCCCCCCACAGCCCGGAGAAGACCAGCAGCGAGGCCGCCGCCCGGCGCCGGGCGGCGGGGGAGAGGGTGGCCAGGTCCAGCGCGTCGTAGAGCACGCCGGTGTAGATCTCCCCGGCGGGACGCGTACCGGCGGTGCGCAGCCGGGCGTTCTTCGCGATCTCGCCCCGCAGCCCCTCGCTCAGCCCGAGCACCGTCCGCGCCTTCTCCTCGTCGGCGGCACACAGCTCCACGAGCTCGTCCAGCACGGCGGCCCTCGCCTCGGCGAGGCCCGGCAGGGAGAGCGACTCCGGCTTGAGCGGGGCACCGCGCCCGGAGGCGGCCTTCCCCTCCGACGGCGGCAACAGCACGAGCACGGTGGTTCTCCTCGACGGCGTACGACGGGTAACGGGTTATACGGGCGGCGGGCACGGCCCCCGCGCCAGGGTAGGCGACCGGCGCCCCGCGCCAGGGCGCCCCGGTCGGGGGCGGGACGGCCGGTACCGCCCGCCCGGGTACCATGGTCAGCACGGCAGACGAGCCGGGCGGACGGCCGCGTCAAGATCTCCGATCTTGCCGAGGAACGTCCGGGCTCCACACGGCAGGGTGGTGGGTAACGCCCACCCGGGGTGACCCGCGGGACAGTGCCACAGAAAACAGACCGCCGGGGACTTCGGTCTCCGGTAAGGGTGAAACGGTGGTGTAAGAGACCACCAGCGTCCGAGGTGACTCGGACGGCTAGGTAAACCCCACCCGGAGCAAGGTCAAGAGGGGCCCATCGGCTGATGGCCCTGCGCGGACGACCGAGGGCTGCCCGCCCGAGTCCGCGGGTGGACCGCACGAGGCCGGCGGCAACGCCGGCCCTAGATGGATGGCCGTCTCCCCGGCCGCCGCGAGGCGACCGGGCGACAGAACCCGGCGTACAGCCCGACTCGTCTGCCGCCCCCTGCGGCTTTGCCTCGGAAAGGGCCTCTGACCTGCGTCGGAGGCCCTTTCCGGTCTTTCAGGGGTTTACGGGACAGAGCCGCTCGTGATTTTGACAGACCCCAATTGAGCCTCGGGGATCAGCGGAATCCTCTGCTCCGACCGGATGACAGCAGCCCGCAGCCGAAGAGGGCAAGAGCCACAGCCCAAGCGCTCAGACTCTCGGGCGGGTAGAGGGGAATGGCCCACCATTGGCCTGTCAGCCGGCCCGAGGGCTCATAGTCGCGGCCGAGGCTGGCAGTGGCGAGCAGGAGCAGCAGGCAGGCGCCGCCGGCTGCCGCCTCGTTGCTGAACCGTCGAACGACCAGAGCGACGGCGAGGAGAAGCATCAGGTTCCGAGGTACGTCCATGCCCGCGAAGAGACCCAGCAGGTGACCGAGGACCGCTGTGAGGGAAACCACTGCCAGATCCCAGCGTCGCAGGCGCACGACCGCCGTACTCTCCGGGGCCTCCAGCCGACGTTCGAGGCAGTACAGGACAGCGACGACGACCAGGAGGGGAGCGAAGTACTCAACGCGCATGCTGACCATGCCGCCTATGAAGCCAGGCACAGGGATTTCGGTCCCACCGAGGCTCCAGCAGACCAGGCCGAGCAGCGCGGTGGCCACCAGCACGGTCCACCAGCGCCGCATGACGTTGAAGTAGAGCTTCATGTCAGGCCTGCCATGCAGTGTGTTTGGTCCTGGACCGTCGCTGTGAACCAGTCTGCCTGCTGTTTGATCGGCAGTTCGCGGATGCGCAGCAGTTGCGCCCACTCCTGGGGAGAGGTGCTTTCCTGCACTTCCTTCTCGTTCACCCCTACCCTCAGCAGAGCCCAAGTAGCTGCGATTGATGGTTGCCGACAATCGTGCACTCCATGCAGCGCTGCCGTACCAGTGACTGCTGACCGGGCGAGGTCGACATTGAGTTGCTCGAGGGAGCTGTCAGGCGACCAGTAAAGAGGCCAAGTCCCGTGCTCTGGTGGGAGATCAGCAGAGGCCATCCGCAAAGTCACAGGCAGGGGTACCCCGCTACCTTCCAGGGCCTTCAGAGCGGGCAAGGAATGACGGCGGATTCCGGCAGCCTCGGTTTCGTACTCTTCGGGCACGCAGACCGCAGGTGCTCTGCCGATGCAGACGGTGTGTCCGAGGCGAGCGTCTGTCGGAGGGCTGAATCCCCAGTCCGCTACCAGGCTGCGTCCGCCGACGAGCGTTCCTACGACGAGTGCTGCGCCGGCAGCTACCAGCCACGGTCTGCGCCGTGAACCGGCCATGAGGACGAACGCCCCTGCGAACCCGGCCGTGACCAGCCACGGAATGAAGTAGGCAAGCGGATCGAGGGTGTCGGTCAGAGTGGATCCCTCGATCACGAAGCCGCCCAGGTGGCGCCACGAAGGGGAACTCATCGAGGCTGGAACAGCCAGCCATGCCCAACTGCCAACTGCGACGGCCGGTGCTGCGACAGCCCGGGGACACAACAGTCCCGTTACCCAGCCAATGATCATCCACCCGCAGGGGAGTACCAGCAAGTGCGCGACGGCGAGCAGACCGGCGCCGCTGGGCCAAACACCGACCGTGAACTTGGCCAGGACAAGTGCGACGACCACGAGGGAGAGATGCAGGGCCATGACAGGTCGGATTGCCCAGAGCCACTGTCGCACGACACTGCGTGCGCCGGCTTCTCGGATGCTTCCCAGGACCTTCTGGCGGCCGGCCTCCCAGGCGGCGGATCCGGCCACTGCCGGGGTGATCACGGTGATTCCCCAGGCGGCGAGTTCACCTGAGGCTGGGCCGTAGTCGTGAACGCCCCAGAAGTTGTCCCCGCCGACGTAACTGCCCATATAGAGGGCGGCCGGTAGAAGTAGCCAGGGGGCTGATGAGGCGCGCAGATTGCCGAGCGAGATCACTGTTCCACCGATCCCAGCAGCGCGGAGTATGCGCTCTCCAGGCGCCGACCAGGGACGCTCTCGGGAGCAGCATGGCTTTCGAAATCGGCTACGCCCCCTTGGAATCGGGATACGCCGCCCTCCAAGACCACTACCTCATCAAATGCTTGGTCCAGGTCGCCAATGTCGTGGGTGGACACGATCACGTGCACCGTCCCACGAAGCTCCACGAGAAGATCATGGAATCGGCGGCGCTGAGTGGGGTCGAGACCGACCGTAGGCTCGTCAAGCAGGAGAAGTTCCGCGCCGTGAACGAGCGCCTGGGCGATCGCCAATCGCTGCTGCTGGCCTCCGGACAAGGTGTTCACCTTGTCATTCATCTTCGCTGTCAGCCCGACGCGTTCAATCACTGCGGGAGTGGCTCGCCAGGCGTCCCGCTCCCGCATACCTTTGAGCCATCCGACATATGCGACCTGTTCCCGGCATGTCAGTCCCGGGAGGGAGGAGCTGCGCTGAGGGAGCCATGACACCTTGCGGCGGTAGGCAGACAGACTCTTCCTGTGCGCTCGTAACTCCCCAAATCGGATCTCTCCGCTCTGGGGGGCGATTGCGCTCGCTCCGAGTGCGAGCAGCGTACTTTTGCCCGCTCCGTTCGGGCCAAGGAGCACGGTGTTACCCGGTGAGAATCGTAAGTCAAGTCTGTCGATGACAGGGCGTGTCCTGC
This sequence comes from Streptomyces hebeiensis, assembly GCF_052983195.1. NCBI lineage: Bacteria > Bacillati > Actinomycetota > Actinomycetes > Kitasatosporales > Streptomycetaceae > Streptomyces > Streptomyces hebeiensis. The sequence goes on along the minus strand of NZ_CM129812.1, from coordinate 2,174,721 downwards.
GGTTGTAGCGGAACGTGCAGGACTGGTAATGCAACGGCATGGAGGGAACCTTATCGACAGGGCAGGCCCCTGCCACCCGTGTGTGCAGGTAGCAGGGGAAGAGTGCAGTTACCAGGAGACGGTCAGCGTCCTGACCGAGACCCTGTCCCCGCCACCGTCGTTGACAATAAAGTAGTACTTGCCGGCCCCGTGGTCAGCCCACTCACCTGTGGACGTCGCAGTGCTGCTCGCGAAGCACTGCGTGAACGCGGCCTTGACGTAGTATGTGTCGGGAAGGTTGGCAATGTCCTTCGCCAGCGTGACGTTCACGACGGTGTTGCCGCCGCTGCAGCCAGTGAACTTGATGGTCGTCGTCGTGGCAGAAGACGTCTCGTTCCAGCGGGTGGACTCAAAACCCGCAGCTACCCCACTTAAGGAGCTGGTGTAACTGCCCGCCTGCGCAGGGGCGCTGAATATGCCGACAACGGTCACGGCACTGAACAGCACCACTGCGATTCGACGAATCGATGCATGCAGGGCAGTTGAACGCACGTAGAGAGATCTCACAGTAGTCCCTTTCTGATTGTGCGAGTTGAAACCGAGCGCGCGAAAGAGGGGTGCCTCTCCTCGCGGGGCGGCATGCCTGCCAATCAGGGCCTCATGTCCCTGTCACATGCCAAACAGGGGCGACTGTATGACCAATCCCTCTAAGAGATCAACGGTCACTTTTAGTCGTGGCCTGATCTTGTGCGGTGAGACTTCGACTTTTAGCCATTCCTGAATGCGAACCAGGCGAGCGTGTGGATGTACTGCTGGTGATGGTCCGGCACTTGGCGCAGTGGCGTGATGCTCGGGTTGCGGAAGCAGCGCCGTCCGCCCGAAGGGCGGAGCCGGCGGCGTCTGGTGCGTGCGATCGCAAGACGGATGATCACCTCGTACTGGACGTACTTGGACGTTTCCGGCAACGCGGCGAGCGCGAGTGCCGGGCGTCGGCGACCAGGCGGGGCTTTCGCAACACGCCCTGGCGGCACTACCGCGCGCCGACAGCCGTGGCAGTCGCTCTCCCCGGTTTCACCAGCTCACGCAGTTTCGCCCGAGTCTCCGGATCCGTGGAGTAGACGGCCGTGCCGACCATGCCACGGGTCAGGAGCACCTTGTACGTATTGCGGATCAACCGGTCCACGTCGATGTCCGATGCCGCGGTGTTGCCGTTTCCCTTCCGCAGGGCGGGGTCCTTCGAAGCGGCCCGGTCGACGACCCAGCCGTTCTCCCGCCAGACGAGGTCGGGTCCGATGATCACGCCGCTCCAGTCGTACTCGAAGCCCTGCGCCGTGTAGACGCAGCCGACTTGGCCGAAGCCCGCGGGGTCGGTGGCCCAGAGCGCTGATGGCGGTGCACCCATGATCGACCGCTCACCCTTGAGGTTCCACGGCCGGCTCCAGTCGCCGATCCGAACATCGGCGGGAAGCGGCTCACCGGGCTTGGCGTCCGACCAGCGCCAACAGAACCCGGCCGACAACCTGGCCCCGTACCCCTTCGACCGCTTGTCGTCCAAAAGGGCTTCCAACTCCTCCGGAGAATCGACGACGTCGAGTTGCATCCGGCCATCGGGCTCCCATACGACGGCCTCGTCGCCCTCCAGCCCCAGCAGCCGTACGACCCACCGCAGGTAGGCGTCGCTCCCACCACAGCGGAACTGGCTGTCCAGCTCCACCACACGACACTTCAGGTCCTTCCGCGCGGCCGCTGCCTCGATCTCCTCGACGGTGCCCGTTTCCCCGGGGCGTACCACCTGGTGCTGGTCCAGGAGGAACACCGGCACACGCGCCGCATCGATCAGCTCCTCGAGCTGCCGCTTACCGGTGCGTCGCGCCGCCGGAGTGAAGCGGCTGGCGGACGTCTCCCGCACGCGATGGGCTTCGTCGCACACCAGCACGTCCAGGCTGTTCCGCCCGGCGGTCACGAAACTGTTGAAGTACTTGAAGAGCTCCCGCACGTCGGGCTTCCGCGCGCCGGCCACCTTGCGCATGGTCTTCGTGAACGACTGCGACCCGGTCGCGTGCAGAGCGGGAACTCCACGCCGGTACAGTTCGCCGAGGAGCGACAGGGCGATCACACTCTTGCCGGTTCCCGGCCCGCCCGTGATGATCACAACCTCTTTCTGATCAGCCGCGTGCGCCCGCTCGACGGCCTTCAGCACGGTCTCGTACGCCACACGCTGCTCGTCGAGAAGCACGAACTGCTCACGCTCACGTACCTCCTGCGCCGCGACGGCCATCAGCTGCTTCGAGGGCTGGACCTTGGCGAGCAACAACTCGTCGGCCGCCTTGGCTCCGGAAGCGGCGCTCAGCTTCGACCGCAGGTACGCGAGGAAGTCCCCGCGCCGGTCCGCCGTGAACATGCGGCCACGCTCACTGACTTCGACCTCGTCGAGGCCGGACACGCCGGACGCGGTCGCGTTGTGCAGGTAGGCGACGCCCGAGATCCGCTCGGGATGCCGGGCCAGCGCCCCGTTGAAGGCGACGAGGTAGTCGCAGTAACCACGGACCTGCTCGACGGGATGGAGAACCGCACGGGCGTAGTCGGGGACGAAACACAGCAGGGGATCATCGTCGTCGGGATGCGCCTGGCTCCACTGCTTGAGCTCGACGACGACATACGAGGGCTCACCGGTCCGGGGATGGACTCCGGCGAGCACCGCATCGGCCCGCTTGCTGGTCAACGGCAGCCCATACTCCAGCAGCACCTCCACCTGACCGAGCCCGGCGTCGAGCAGCGCGTCGGTGAGAGCCGGGATGCTCCGCTCCCAGGAGCGCGCTTCCGCCATGCTCGGCCCGTACCCGTGCACCCGAGTGAACTGCTCGGTGAGGTACAGGCCCAGCGACCCTTCGAGGCGGCGGGCGGCGACCGCGGTGGCGGAGTCGCGGAACAGCAAGAGGGGCCCCCAGGCAGCACGAAACAACTCGTGCGGGTGGGGGCATGTCCTGAGGCGGAAGCCCGGCGGGCCGCGTTGACGATTGATCGAATGCTACCGAACGGTGTGCGGGGCCGACTGGCGGAACAGCGCCGTCACGGACCGGCGATCTTACGCATCGGTTTGGGCAGCGCATTCTGTACCGAGGTGATCACATGCCCGCGCAGAGCGTCCCGTGTGTCTTCGTCCGTCGAGTAGATCACCACGCCCATGATTCCGCGGGTCAACAGGACGTGGTAAGCGTTACGGACGCATCGGTCGACATCGGCCTCGTCGATGGTCCTGGGCCGCAGCTCCGGGTCATGGGTGGCGGTCCGGTCGATGACGAACCGGCCCTCGCGCCAGACGAGATCGGGGCCGATGATCACGCCTACCCAATCGAACTCGAAGGTCTGGGCGGTGTAGACGCAACCGACCTGCCCGGTGCCCCGCGGGTCGGTGGCCCAGAAGTCGGCATCGGGCGCGCCCTCCACGGCATGGCCGCTCTTCACGTTCCAGGGCCGCTGCCAACCGTCGATGGTGACGTCCGGGATCAGCTTGCCGTGCTCGTCCGGAGCACTCCACGGCCAGCAGAAACCGGCGACGGTTCGGGTGCTCGCCCCTGTGAGCCGTTGCTCTTCGAGGAAGTCCGTCATTTCCTGCGGAGAGTCGGCGAGGTGAACCTGCATCCGCCCGTCGGGCACCCAGACCTGAGGGGTGTGCACGCCCACGCTGAGCAGCCTCAACACCCAGTCACGGTAGTAGGCGCTTCCCTGGGCCCGGAACATGCCACCGAGGTCGATGAGGGTGTGCCGAAGCCCCAGCGCCTTCGTGCGTTCGATGAGGTACTCGGCCGTGCCGACCTCGCCGGGGCGAAGGGACTGCCAGTCGTCGAGCAGGAAGACGGGGACTTGTGCCGCTTCTATGATTTCGTCGGCCTGAGGCCGTGCGTTCTCCCGCTCCTCGCGCGGGGTGTACCGGTCGACGGAGTGGCGGCGAACGCGGTGTGCCTCGTCGCAGATGACCACGTCACAGCTGTCCGGCGGCAGCTTCTTCAACTGGTTGAAGTAGGTGAACAGCCGGGTGGCTTCCTTCTTCAGTTTTCCCTTCATGCCGCGCGGCGCGTTCCGCGCGTAGGTCTCGCGAAGGGTCAGGGTGAGCGCCTTGGCCCCCGACGCGTGCACGACGTTCCAGCCGGCCTGGTCGAGAGTACGCCGGAGTTCGAGCGCGATCGCGCTCTTGCCGCTGCCCGGCCCGCCCCGGACGATGATGACTTCCTTGGTGCCGCCCTCACGGACCCGTCGTACCGCTTCGTGTACGTCCTGGTGCGCCAGCTCCTGCTCGTCCAGCAGTTGGAAGCGCTCCGGCGGCCCCAGACGCGTGGGAAGGTTGACGTCGGCGATCTTCGGAGAGTCGTACTCAGGGGAGTCGATCAGTATCTGGGCGGCCTCCCCACCCGGCAGCGCGGCCAGTCGCGCACCCAGCAGCTTCCGGAACCGCTCGAACCGGTCCATGGTGTAGAGCCGCCCGTGCTCGCTCTCCGGGAGCCTGAACAGCTCTCGCACGTCGTCGTCGTGAGCGTTGTGCATCAGCACCGCTCCGACGACGCTCTCGGGCTTGCCGCGCAGGGCGGCTTTGTACTGGACCAGGTAGTCGCAGTACTTCTGCACCTGCCGGACCGGGTGCAGTTTCCAGTCGGCGAAGCCGAGATCGACAGCGACCGACCGTTCCGGGTGCACGGTGGCGGAACGTTGCTGCTTCAGTTCGATCAGCACGTACGAGGGTGCGCCGCTGCCCGGGTGCACGCCGGCCAGGAGCACGTCCACATCGGCGTTGGTGTGCGGAAGCCCGAACTCTATGAACACCTCCACCTGACCAAGGTCCCGCTCGACGAGGGCGTTGATCACCGGAGGAAGACTGTTCTCCCATGCCTCGACAAGACCGCTCCCCGGAGGCGTCCCCTCCTGGTTCTTGCCCTTCTTCCGCTTGTGCCTGTCCTTGTAGGCCAGGATCAGCCGTTCGGTCAGCGGACGACGGGCCATTCCAGGTTGGCGCCTGACCTCTTCGGCCAACGAGGCGGCAGACTCCCGGAGCAGATAGGACGACAAGGGCTTCCCTCACGGCACGCCGAATCCCTTGCGGGTGGAGGCGTGTCCTGGGAGCCGGAAGCCTGGCGGGCCGCGATGACAGCGTGCAACGTTAGCTCGATACGGAGTCGCGTGTGCACGATCAAGCCAGGAGTTCCCGGTAAGTACGGGAGGGAGACAATCGCCGCGGGGTAGGGTCGACCGGAAGATTTTTGAGCGAATGCTTCCTGTGCCTGCCTGCTTGTACGGGAACGGAAGGACACCGCGGAGGTCGGACTGTGACGGCGCCAGGCACACCCCCGGCACCCAAGCCGGGCCCCCCGCCGCGGCCCGCGAACCAGTGGAACCAGGAGCGGCCGTCCCCGTACGCGTGGGAGCAGGACGCCCTCGACCACGTGCGGCGCCTCATGCCGCCGGCCGAGCCCTACCGTGCCTGGGCGACGTTCTCCTTCACCGCCCAGTCCGGCCGCATCAACGAGTGCGACCTGCTCATCGCGGTCCCCGCCGGGCTCTACCTCGTCGAGATCAAGAGCCATCCGGGCCGCCTGGAGAACTCCGGCTCGACCTGGAACTTCCACGGCACCGACCGCACCAGGACGATCAACAATCCGCTGCACTTCAACGACGCCAAGTCCAAGGACCTCAAAAGCCAGCTGCAGTGGGCCGCACGGAAACTGCGCTTCCCGGGCCCGTTGCCGCGCATCGAACCGGCGGTCTTCCTCTCCTCCCCGGATCTCGAGAGCCACCTCGACGACGTCCAGCGCATCCGGGTCTTCGGCAGGGACGACGGCGCGAGCGGGCTGCCACGTATCTGGCAGGACTTCCTGGGACTGCCGCCGGACCGGCCGGAGCGCCGCATCACCCAGGAGTTCTCGCACCAGCACCTGCCTCGGCTGCTCAAGACCATCGGTATCCGGCAGTCGACCGCGCACCTCAGGTTCGGTGACGCCTGGCGGATGCGGCCGCACCCGCTGGACGCCGGCACCTCCTGGGAGGACCGGCTGGCCGAGCGGGTCGACGGACTGGTGCGGGAGGAGGGCCGGGTCCGGATCTACCTGGTCGGCCAGCAGGCCGACGAGTCGGCGAAGCGGGCGACCGAGCGCGCCGCGCGCCGCGAGTACCAGGTGCTCCAGGGCATCACGCACCGCGGCATCTCGGCGGCGGTCGAGATCCGCGACCACGAGGCGGGTCCGGCGATCCTCTTCCGCCACCGCAAGACCGACCTACGTCTCGACCAGTACCTGGCCACGCACGGCGGCCGACTCACCCCCGAGATGCGTCTGGACCTGGTACGGCAGCTGGCGGAGGCCGTACGCCACGCGCACAGCCGCTCGCTCTACCATCGCGCGCTCGCCGCACGCTCCGTCTACGTCAGCGCCCGGCAGGACGGCTCCCGTCCCGAGCTGCGGATCACCGACTGGCAGACCGCGGCCCGGGACTTCGACACGAACGCGACCCTGCTGCGTTCCCTCGGCAACGCGGCTCTCGACGTGGGCCTCATCGAGGACGCCGCACAGGTCTACCTCGCCCCGGAGAGCGAGCAGCCCTACGCGGATCCGGCCGACCTCGACATGTTCGGCCTGGGCGCGGTCTCGTATCTCATCCTGACCGGGCAGCCGCCGGCCGACCGGCGCAGTGCTCTGCGCGAACGGCTGCGCACCGACTCCGGACTGCGGCTCATCGCGGTCGCCGACGGGCTCTCCGAGGAACTCGACCAGCTCATCCGACAGGCCACCCATCCCGACCCCGATCACCGGCTCGCACCCGTCGACCGGTTCCTCGACCTCCTCGACGAGGCCGAGGAGGAGAACGCGGTCCCCGAGCAGCCGCCGGTGGCCGAACTCGACCCGCTGTCCGCTCTCCCCGGCCAGTCCCTGGACGGTGAATGGTCCGTACGCCGTGCCCTGGGTACCGGCGCGACGGCCCGCGCGCTGCTCGTCGAGCGGGTCGTGGAGGACGAGGACGGCGAGTCGTACACCGAGGAGCGGGTCTTCAAGGTCGCTCTCGACCAGGAGAAGGCGCAGCGGCTGCGGGCCGAGGCCCGCGCCCTCGAACTGGTCGGCGGCGGCACCGTGGTCCAGCTCAAGGGCGGTCCGCGCGAGCTGGCCGGGAAGACGGTTCTCGAGCTGGAATATGCGGGGGAGCGCACCCTCGGCGCCCGGCTGCGCGCCGACGGCAAGCTGTCGTACCACGAACTGGAGCGGTACGGCAGCGACCTGTTCACCGCCCTCGACCAGCTCGCCGCGAAGGGCGTACGTCACCGGGACATCAAGCCGGACAACCTCGGTCTGTACCGGCGCAGCGACCGCACCTGGCAGCTGATGCTCTTCGACTTCTCGCTCGCCGACGCCTCCGACCGCGACATCAAGGCGGGCACCCGCGGCTACCTCGATCCGTTCCTGGACTCGGTGCGCCGAGGACACTACGACGATCACGCCGAGAGATACGCGGCAGCCGTCACCCTGCACGAGATGGCCAGCGGTGAACGCCCGCTGTGGGGCGAGGGCCAGGTCGACCCGGTCGCCAATGACAAGGCCGAACTCTCCGTCGCCACCGAGCTGTTCGAGGACGCCCTCAGTGACGGACTGACCCGTTTCTTCAAGCGGGCTCTGCACCGGGACACCGAGCACCGCTTCGACACCCTGCGGCAGATGCGCGACGCCTGGTACGAGATCTTCCGCGAGGCGGACGCGGCCAAGCCCGTCACGACACCCGCCACGGTCGACACGGTCTCGGACGCGGGTGAGAACAGTCTCGATGCCGCGGCGAGAGCGGCCGGGCTGAAGACTCCGCTGGTGGCGGCCGGGCTCTCCGAGCGGGCGATCTCGGTGGCGGGCGGCCTCGGCGCCACCGACGTCGAAGGGCTCCTGGACGTCCCGCCGTACATCATCTCCAAGGCGAGGGGCGCCGGAGCGCTCGTACGCAAGGAACTCAACCGGCGCCGCAAGCAGTGGGCCGCGAGCCTGCGGCAGCCCGCCGCCCCCGCCGCACCCCCAGCACGCCGTGCATCGGATTCCGGGCCGGTACCCGCCGAGGCGGATGCGGTGCTCTCGGTGGATGAGATGGCCGCGCGGCTCACTCCCGCCCCCGGACGCAAGAACTCCCACCGCGGTGAGGTCATCCGCCTCACCCTGGGCCTCCCGCCCGAGGACGGCGGGCTGCCCCCGCTGGGCCCCTGGCCGGTGCAGAAACGTGTCGCGGACCGGATCGGCATCCAGCAGCCACCGGTCTCCCGCCATCACCGCAACGCGATCAGGGAGTGGTACGACACCAAGTGGCTGACCCCGGTCCGTGCGACCCTCGTCGAGGTCGTCGAAGCGGCGGGCCGTGTGATGACCGCCCAGGAACTCGCCGTCGAACTGCGCATAAAGCACGGCGCGGGCGAGGACACCGAGGAGCGCACCCTCGCCAAAGCCCTCGCGGTCGTACGGGCGGCGGTGGAGGCCGAGGCGGGCGAGGGCGATCCCGAGGCAGCCAAGCCCCACGAGCCCCGCCTCGCCTGGCACCGGCGGGAGGACGCCGTTCTCGTCGCCGCCGAGTCCCTCCCCGGTACCGCCGATCCCACCCCCAGCGAACTGGCCGACTACGCGGCCGCGTTGGGCAAGGAAGCGGAGCGCCTGGCACACGAGGACCCCCTGCCGGGCCGGGCCGCGGTCATCCGCGCCCTGCGGAGCGTGCCGGCTCCGGACGGCCTCGCCCCGCTCGCCGACACCCGTCTCGTGGCACTGGCCGCGGCGGTCGCCCCCACGGCCCAGGCGAGCCCGCGTCTGGAGCTGTACCCCCGGGACCTGACCCTGGAGCGGGCGCTGCGCATCTCGCAGGCCGGTGCCGGAGTCCGCCGTGAGAACGGCATCACCCCCGAGGAGCTGAACAACCGCCTGCGCGCACGGTTCCCCGACCTGTCCCTTCTCACGGCCCGTACGGAGCCCACGCATCCCGAACTGGAAGAGGCCCTGCGCGAAGCGCGCTTCTCCCTCGAATACGACACCGAGCGGGGCAGGTTCTTCCCGCCCCGAGTGGTGGCCGAGGCCGCCTGGACGTCGACCGGCGACGCCACGAGCCTGATGCCTCGTCTCGCCGGCGGCCGTCCGGCGCCCCAGGACCCGCACGCCACGGTCAGGGCCCGCCTGGACGCCGCCGTGCGCCGTGGCGGCTTCCTCGCGCTGACGGTCAGGGGAACGCGGCTGCCGGGTGTGGCAGAGGCGGTAGCCACCCGATACCGGGTCGAACCGGTCGATCTGAACAGCGAATTCCTGGCCGAATTCCGCCGGTTGGCGGACGAGAAGGTCCAGGCCTGGGACAAGGTGCTCGGCGTCGACGCCCGCTTCTCCACCAGCGGCCGGATCTCCAAGGGCCTGGCGGCCTACGTGCGCACGGTGTGGGCTCGTATCGAGGACTCACTCCTGGAGCGGGCCGCCGCCCCGCGCACGGTCCTCTTCCTCTACGACGCCGGCCTGCTCGCCCGCTACTGGGACGAGGGCGGACGCGACCTGCTGGTCAAGCTCCAGCACGCGGCCCGCCTGCCGGCCGAGGCGCCGCACGGGCTGTGGCTGCTGTGCCCGGTGGAAACGCGCGGCCAGGACCCGCATCTGGACGGCAGGACGGTCGAGTACATCGGCAGCGACGGGGAGCGCACGCACCTGGACAGCGCGTTCGTCGAGACGCTGAGGTCAGGGGAGTAGGCCGCCCAGGCCGGAGTTCATGCCGGAGGCGGGGCCCCGGTCACGACAGGCATTCCTCCAAGTTTCGGCTGGGGAGTTCGTCTTCGCCCCCCGCGCCGTAGAGCAGCTCGACGGTGCGGGGGGCTGCGACGGCTCCTTGGGCCCAGGCGGAGAGAGCCGCCTTTCGCCACTCGGTACCCGTGGCTCCGATCTCGAGATCGGGAACCGGCTGACTGCCGTGTGCCGCCAGGAAGTCGCCCCGGACCGGCGTATCCGCCTGCTGCCGCTGTGCTTCTGCTTTGTCGATCAGCTCCAGGCGGCGTGCCCTGCGTACTACCGCACTCCAGGACATCCGATAGGAGGCCGCCAGATCGAGCATGGCTGCCCTCGGGGCATGGTCTTCCTCGACGATGATCACGTCCCACAGGACGTGATCACCAACGAACAAGATCCGCTTTCGCAACGGACCCTAGGTGTTCAACGACATCGGCAAGCGAGCCGAGTGGTCCGGAAGGGGTCCCCAGCGCTCTGCGCGCGGCGCCCGCGAGGGCGACCGGGTCGGCATCTGAGGCGCTTCGCTTGAGTGATGGATCCAGCTCCGGCGGAGACAGGAACCGGTGGGCAATGAGCCACTGGGCATGGCGGACGTGCTCTTCGAGCCGGGCATCCAGGCGGTAGCGGGCCCGTGAGGCGTCATCCGCGTTCTCGTCCAGGGCGCTGCGTCGCGACACCAGCGGTGCTGGGGGCGGGAGGCGAGATGGGCGAGTGGCACGCCCGGTGCTCGATTCCGCGACTGCTCGGATGTCGTTCGCGGACTGAGGTGCTGATGGGGCTGGCAGGATGGAGAGCTGAGCTGCCGGTCTGCGGTGGGTGGCGCTGCGGTGCGAGAGGGATGCGAAGAGTGACGACTGTCGCGGGTGCGGGTGCGGGTGCGGGTGCGGGTGCGGGTGTGAGCGGGGCGGCCCTGCTCAAGGACCTGAAGAAGCAGGTCACGGCCCTGGAAGACGATCTGCGGGAGCGCAGCGAGTCCGTCGAGGACTTCCGCACCAGGCTTGAGGCCGAGTACGCGCGAGCCCGCGAGGGGAAGCGGACCGCGGCGACGTACGGCGCGTGGCGCGACGAGCGGGTCACGCAGGCCGCTGCGGCGTGGGTGCTGGGCTGCGTCTTCGTACGGTTCTGCGAGGACAACCGGCTGATCGAGTGGCCGTACCTGGCGGGGCCGGGGGACCGGCTTCGGGACGCGGAGGAGCGTCACGAGGCGTTCTTCCGGGAGAAGCCGCACCTCAACAACCGGGACTGGCTGGAGGAGGCTTTCCAGCACCTGGCCGACTCGAACGAGACGGCGGCCGGCCTGTTCGACCGCGCGCACAACCCGCTGTGGGGTCTCACGCCGAGCTATGAGGCGGCGACTGAGCTGCTGTCCTTCTGGCGGCGCAGGGGCGCGGACGGCGAGATCCTGTACGACTTCACGGACCCGGAGTGGGACACGCGTTTCCTGGGCGACCTGTACCAGGACCTGAGCGAGCACGCCCGCAAGACGTACGCGCTGCTGCAGACCCCGGAGTTCGTGGAGGAGTTCATCCTCGACCTCACGCTTGAGCCGGCGATCGAGGAGTTCGGGCTGTCCCCGGAGGGCGGGCTGCGGACGATCGACCCTGCGTGTGGGTCGGGGCACTTCCTGCTGGGGATCTTCGGTCGCCTGGTGGAGAAGTGGCGGGCCGCCGAGCCGGGGACGGACGAGTGGGCGCTGGTACGGCGGGCGCTGGAGTCGGTGCACGGGTGCGACAAGAACCCGTTCGCGGCCTCGATCGCCCGGTTCCGGCTGCTGGTCGCGGCGATGAAGGAGGCGGGTGCGCGGCGGCTGGCTGAGGCGCCGGCGTTCCCGATCAATGTGGCGGTGGGGGATTCGCTGCTGCATGGGCGGGGGGCGACGGGTATCCAGACCGATCTGCACACGCTGCTCGCCGAGGAGGGGGGCGGTGACGGGGCGGCGTTCCAGTACGCGACGGAGGATGTGGGGGAGTTCGCGGGGCGGGTGAATCTGCTGGGGCGGGCCTCGTATCACGTAGTGGTGGGGAACCCGCCGTACATCACGGTGAAGGACAAGCAGGAGAACGCGAATTATCGGGCTGCGTTTGATGCATGTGCGGGCACATATGCGTTGTCGGTTCCGTTTGCGCAGCGGTTGTTCGAGCTGGCGCTACGTGGAGCCGGCGGCGCTTCAGGAGGTGGTGGCTTCGTCGGTCAGATCACAGCTAACTCATTTATGAAGCGTGAATTTGGTAAGAAGCTGATCGAGGGATTCTTTACAGGGGAGCGAACCGGGATCGACCTCCTGCGTATTATCGACACCTCGGCCGCATACATCCCCGGGCATGGGACGCCAACCGTAATGCTTGTGGGGAGGAACAGGCTCCCGTCCGCTAGCTCGAAGGTCCGCGCCGTGCTGAGTAATCGCGGTGAACCTGTAGAGCCTTCCGTTCCTGCGGAGGGACTTGTCTGGAAGGCGATCTCTCGACAATTTGACACCCCGGGGAGTGATTCGGACTGGATCTCAGTCGATGATGTGGAAAGGTCGCGATTTTCTTGTCATCCGTGGAGTCTCGGCGGGGGTGGAAAAGCTGAAGTAAAGGGAATGATTGAGGCTGGATCAGGGAGGCTCAGGGAGAAAATTGAATCGCCTATTGGTCGCGCCATTAGGGCTGGATCTGACGATGCTTTTTCGCGATCTCGGCGCCACACCCTGCATAAAGATTCTGATGTCGAAATGATGCGCCCCATTGTGCGTGGGGAGAATGTCAGAGACTGGGGGTTGAGTGACCTCGACTTCACCTGGTATCCATACGCCGAAGATGGGGCCGTGCGCGACGGGATGCAAGCGGAACTTTGGCCCATGAGGACGCTCCTTGCTGCACGTCGAACGTTTCAAGGGGTGATGGAAGATGCCGGACGTGCATGGTGGGAGTACATGCAGCATACGAAATCGGCGTATGATACCCCCCTCTCGATTACATTTGCCAATGTCGCGACACACCTTCACTTCACGCTTGATCGTGGAGGGAAAGTGTTCGATGCGCATGCCCCAGTGATCAAGCTACCGGTCGGGTCGACTGAGGAAGATTTTCTTGGGCTGCTGGGAACGCTTAATTCTTCGGTGGCTTGTTTCTGGCTGAAGCAAGTTAGTCAAGATAAGGGGAATCGAGGAGGTGAGAGGTCGACCGGCAGATTTGCGTGGGAGAGTTACTATGAGTTCACCGGAGCTAAGCTTCAGGAATTTCCCCTGCCTGCGCAGTTGCCCTTGACTCTGGGGCGTCTGCTTGATGCCTTGGCGCGGGAACTGGTTAAGGTGGAGCCCTTGGCCGTCGGTGATAGTGGCACACCCTCCCGCGCAAATCTCAACGCTGCGCGAACTGAAAATGCGCGAATCTATCAGCACATGATCGCTCTCCAAGAGGAACTGGATTGGCGTGTGTATGGGTTGTACGGGTTGCTGTCCGATGCAGAGATCGCCCGGACTACCATCCCATCGCCCGTGACGACCGCTATGCCAGAAGTCCATCTCGGGGAGCGGGCCTTCGAGCTTGTGATTGCCGAGAAAGTGGCAGCCGACGAAGCGGTGGAACAGTGGTTTGCGCGGCATGGCTCGTCTCCCGTCGCAGAGCTCCCGGCCCGCTGGCCCGACTGGTACCGAGACATCGTTCAAGCCCGCATCGACATCATCAACTCCCGCAAGGACATCGCCCTCATCGAGCGCCCGGAGTACAAGCGGCGCTGGGCTGGTGATCCGTGGGAGAAGAAGGAGAGGGCGGCCCTGCGGACGTGGCTTTTGGACCGCATCGAGGAGCCGAGTCTCTGGTACGCCCTCCGGGACGGGATCAAGCAGCCGCGCACGCTGACCGTCAGCCAGCTCGCCGACGCACTGCGTGATGACGCGGACTTCAACTCTGTCGCCCAGCTCTACGCAGCCGACCACATGGGCAAGCCGGACCTGCCCCTCGCGGACGTGCTCGCTGAGGTCGTCGACGCCGAGCATGTCCCGTACCTCGCAGCCCTCCGCTACAAGGACTCCGGGCTCCGTAATCGCGAACAGTGGGAGCAGGTCTGGGAGCTGCAGCGCGAGGAGGATCGGACGGGCCAGCGGCTCGATATCCCCGTGCCGCCGAAGTACAAGGGATCCGACTTCCTCAAGCAGTCGTACTGGTCCAACCGCGGAAAGCTCGATGTTCCCAAGGAGCGCTTTATCTCCTACCTGGGGGCGAGCCCGGACGCTGATCCGACCATCCTGCTCGGTTGGGCCGGCTGGGACCACAAGGACCAGGCTCAGGCGCTGTTCAACCTGGTCGACGACCGTACGAAGCAGGCGGGTTGGGACACCGATCGCATCAAGCCGCTGCTCGCAGGGCTGCTCGAAGTCATGCCGTGGGTGCGGCAGTGGCACGGGGAGTACGACGAGGAGTGGGAGGGCGTGCCCGCCGACGATTACCAGGCGTACTTCGAGGAGCTGTGCGCCAAGCACCAGGTGAGCGAGGCGGACCTGCGGGCCTGGCGGCCGGAGAAGACGCGGGCCAAGAAGAAGACCGCCCCCAAGGAGACGGTCTCCGCCGGGCAGTCGGCCCTCGGCGAGTAGGAATTCAATGCAGAGGTGGCTGCGGCTCGCTCGGGGCCACCTCTGCCACATCAGCCGCCGTTGGCCGCGTACGGGATGAACGCCGACCACTCGGCCTGGCCGAAGGCGAGCCGGGGGCCCTGCTGGTTCTTCGAGTCCCGGACGTGGACGGTGTCAAGGGAGGCCGCTATTTCGACGCACTCTGGTCCCTCGTTGGTGCTGTAGCTGCTCTTGTGCCACACAAGGTCGGCGTTGCGGTCGGTCGAGGGCTTGGTCTTCATGTCTCTCCCAGCATTTTCTCAATGAACGCCAACGACTCTCGCGGAGTGAGCGCCTGGGCCCGGATGATCCCATAGCGGGCTTCAAGTTCGCTGACTTCTTTCCGGTCGACGATCACTCGACTGATCTGTTGAACTTCGGCGTGTGCAGCCTTCGGGCCTTGCCTGGGCTCCAGGAGTTGGAACGAGCCGCCGATCCCCGCGTGATCATCGCGATCGGTTGGCATCACCTGGATCTCGACGTTGCGCAACTGTCCAATTTCCAACAGTCGTTCGAGCTGTCCTCGCAGCACCATCCTGCCACCAAGTGGGCGGCGCAGCGTGACCTCTTCCTGGACAAAACTCAGGATCGGTGCAGGCCAACGGTTGAAGATCTCCTGGCGGGCCATGCGGGCGGTCACATTACGCTCGATCGTCTCCTCGTCGAGAAGTGGCCGCCTCATGCGGAAGAGTGCCCGAGTGTAGTCCTCAGTCTGCAGCAGCCCGTGGACGACGGAGTTGCCGTACGCGCCCAACCCAACCGCATCCGCCTCCAGCCTGGCCAAGTCCCGAACCTTCTTCGGATACCGAGCCCGCTCCACATCTTCCTTGAACGCGGCCAACATCCCACCCGCGCCCAGCACGTCATCTGCCGCGTCCAGAAACTCCGGCTTCGGAACCCGGCGCCCCCGCTCCACCGAAGACACCTGCTCCTCGCCATACCCGATGGCCGCGCCCAGCTCGGCCTGCGTCCGGCCCGCCCGCTCGCGCCACAGCTTGACCTGCTTGCCCACCATTTTGAGGACATCCGCAGAGCCCTCGTCGACCTCCCAGTCCTGGTCCTCGGTTCCACTGCCCGACTGACCCGCCCCGACCGTCATGTCCGCCACCTCCGACCGCACGCCTGCCCGCCTGCCCGTACCCAACGACGTCCCCATCGCTCATGTCACGCCCGGCCACCCGGACACGCTGTCACCGCGCCCGGACAGATCACGCTGCGTACCGACGTCGTTACTGGTCACCCTAGAGTCGTTCGGACACGCTTTGTTACATGAACGCCGAAATCTCCACCCTTCTATGTGACTTCACCCAACGCCTCTCGGCTACCCGGCGTGGCGCCCGCCTCGCCCGGCGGCTGGCGCTCCATCAGCTCGACGCATGGGGAATCCCGTACGGCAGTGATGTATCCGACACCGTCGCCCACGTCGTTGCCGAGCTGGCCGCCAACGCCGTCACCCACGGTCACGTACCAGGGCGGGACTTCCAACTGCGTCTCCGGCTCAGCGCCGACACTCTCCGCATCGAAGTCACCGACACCCGCACCGAACGCCGGCCACCCACGCCCGGACAGGTCGAGCGGCCGTCCCCCGAATCGGAGTCCGGGCGCGGCCTGCTCCTCGTGCAGGCACTGTCACAGGCGTGGGGGATCACCGAGCGGAGTATCGGCAAGACCATCTGGGCGGAAGTGCCGCTGTCGGCGGCCCACTTGACCGGAGTGCCGCTGCCGACAGCCCACTTGACCGGCTCTCCCGATCTGCTCGCCCAGGGCGAGCCCGCGACGGACTCCTCACGCCACGTCCCTCGCCCCTGACGCCGACTCGACCAGCGCGCGCAGTTCAACCCGCCCCCGCTGCACGACGCTCAGCCACTCTCCCGTACGGCTCCCCGGCGGCAGCGGCAGGTCACCGATCAGGTCGAGAGCGGAGTACTCCCGGGCCAGCCAACCCTGAAGCGCGCGCCAGTGCCGGATCCGGTCATCGCTGAGGCCGGGGCGCCAGGGGGCGGTCTCGTACGGAGTGTCGTCCGAGTCCATGGCGCTGAGCAGGCCCGCCCGGCGTATCAGGCAGGGGTAACAGGTGCCGCAGTTGACGTGGGGGAGGCCGCGGAGGCGCCGGGGCGAGGCGCCGCAGCTCAGGGTGCGTTCCAGGGAGGCCTCCGGGAGGCAGGCCTTGATCGCGGCGCGACAGACGTCGCCCTTCGTATGGCCGGCCAGGGGATTCTCGACCCTGACCCGGCCACCCACGGATTCGATCACCTTGTTGAGGAGATGGAGAGTCCGAGGGTGTACGGATCGGGTGGACAGCGCCGCTGAACGCGCCGCGCTCAACGGCGGGTTGAGGGCGATCTGACCGTTCTCCGGGACCTGGACGGTGGCGACGCCGTCGGCTGCCGCAAACCGCACGGCGGTGGACGTGTAGAGCAGGCCGCGTGGACGGGAGGTGTGTTCCACCACCGTGCCGTCCCGACCACCGGAAGTCTGGCCGGCGGTGATCTGCCACAGTCGGCGGCCGGATCGCTTGCCCAGCTCCTTCACGGCGGCGTAGGCCTCCCGCTGTACGTCCTCGACGTTCTTCTCGGCGTACGTCACCAGGAGCAGCATCCCCTGACCGGGCACAGCGGCACGCGTCGCCGCCCAGCTCAACGAGTCGAGGCCGCCGGAGAACAGGGCCACCTCCCGGGCCCGCCAGTCCTCGCCGGCCGGGAACGCGCCCTGCTGCGGGGCCGCCCGCATCCGGCGGAGGGACACGTCCCACACGTCGGCGGTCAACGTCTGGAGCAGGGCGGGCAGCGGGCCGGAAGCCGCCGGCGCCCACAGGTCCGGATCCGAGACGGGCACCGAGAGCCGGAATGCGCGGGTCCAGCGGTCCTCGCTCCGGCTCCGGGCGGCGTGCTTGTCCGCCAGGAAGACGGCGCGGGAGATGCGCAGCAGGTCGTCGGCCCAGGCGGGCGCCGGGCCGTACAGGAGATGGTGACCTGTGAGGCGTTCCTCGCGTTCCTGGATGCCGCTGACACCGATCGAGTGCCACTCGGGCCCCGCGGGCGACTCGGTGTCGTACGAGCGCCACCAGAAGTGGAACGGACCGGGAGCCGGTGTCATACGGGAACCCCTTCTTCGCCGTGGGCGTCGACGGCGAAGCCGAGGATCTTGCCGACCACGCCCGGGACCAGGCGCCTGGCCACGTCGGAGAGCGGGACGTCCACGTCCGCCGAGGCGTCGTGCGCGGACAGGGCGGCCTTCGCGGCGTCCGCCGCCTGTGCCTCGGCCTCCTCGCAGGGATCGGGGATCAGCGCGATGATCCGCTCGGCGACACCGTCGGCGATCCGGCCCTCCGAGTCGAGGACGTCGAGCACGGGAACCGTGAGTCTGATCTTCTCGGCGATGACCGCGCGCAGGAACTCGGTGACGAGGTCCGCGAAGAACCACCGGTAGAGGAGGCAGAGCAGGTCGCCTGCCAGGCCCCTGCCCTGGCTCGGCCCGTCCGGGGCGGAGAGGGACTCCCGGATCTCGGGGTGCGTGGTGAGCAGTCGCCGAGCCGACGCGGCGACGGCACGGCGCAGGGCCGCGTCCACCACCGTGCCACCCTCGCCGCCGACGCGACGAGTGAGCTCGGCGACGAACGCGTCAGCCGGGTCCCGCCAGTCGAGTACCGGCCCCTCTTCCTCGGACCCGAGATCCTCGTGAGCCGGACCCTTGTTCAGCAGGCCGCTCGGGCCCGACGCCCCCAGGGCCTCCATCGCGTCGGCCAGCCGCACCCCGGCCGCACACGCGGCATCCCGCAGCCCTAACGCCGACGGGTCGGCACGGCAGGCGCCTTGGAGCGCGGCTATCGCGGCGGTGGCCGTCGCGCCGGTGTCGGAGCGGTCCGGGTCCCAACGCGCGAGGCGGCTGTACAGACCGGACCAGCGCGGTCCTTCCCAGCGCGTGGACGTACCCATGCCGCCCGCCTCCCCCGATCCGGCCATCGTCAGCTCCAGTGCAGCAGTGGGTGGCGCGTGCGGGTAGGGCGCGACTCGGTCATATCCAGCAAATTGTTACGGAAGGTGATGAAGGTGAAGTGGATGTGTACGCACCGTGGTCGGGCCGTCGCGGAGATTGACTCCTGCCCGGTCCGTATCGCCGCTGGACTGGCAAGATGGGACCTTGCTCCGTGTGCGGACGGGGCCCGACTGCAGCCGAGTGAGGGAACGAGAGCCCTGATGCCCACGAGCGATCTCTTCCTGCGGGATGTCATCGACATCAAGGAAGACGTCCATGCCGGCGACTTCAAGGTGGAGCTCTCCGGAGGCTTCACCGAGACCGACGCCCGGGTGGCGGAGTACGTCGTCACGGACCAGCTCCAGGAGGCGTTCAAGCAGGCGCTCAGTCTCGTCGGGGCGGCCGTCCGCACCGGCAATTCGCACGCCGCCTATCTGCACGGATCGTTCGGCGCCGGTAAGAGCCACTTCCTGACCGTGCTGCACGCGGTGCTCAACAACCATCCCGCCGCCCGGCGCAAGGAGCGGCTCCAGGAAGTCATCGCCCCGCACGACGACTGGCTGCGCCGGAAGAAGTTCCTGATGGTGCCCTACCACCTGGTCGGTTCGGCAGACCTGGACTCGGCGCTGCTCGGCGGGTACGTGGCGACCGTACGCAAGCTGCACCCCGACGAGCCGACGCCCGCCGTCTACCGGGCGGACGCCGCGCTGGCGGACGCCCGCAAGCAGCGCGCGTTCCTCGCGGACGACGGCAAGTTCACGCAATGGCTCGGGTCGGGGGACGTGGTCGTCGCTCCGAGTGGTGCCGTGGCCGCGGCCGACGACGAGGACGACCTCGACACGAGCGACCTGGACACCAGCGGCCTCGAAGCCGCCGCGAGCATGGCATCGCCCGCCACGTGGACCACCGCCGACCTCGACCGCGCCTTCGCCGCACCCGCCGGGGACCCGCATCGCGACGCCCTGGTCTCCGCGCTCCTCTCCGGCCCCATGGCCTCGTACGGCACCGGGGCGCGGGGCGACAAGGATGCCTTCGTTCCGCTGGAGAACGGGCTCGCGGTCGTCTCCCGCCATGCCCGGATGCTCGGGTACGACGGGATCGTGCTGTTCCTGGACGAGCTGATCCTCTGGCTCCAGGCCCACATGGGGGAGCAGGACTTCGTACGCGACCAGGTGCAGAAGCTGGTCAAGCTGATCGAGTCCGGGGACAGCGACCGGCCCGTGCCGATCATCTCCTTCATCTCCCGCCAGCGTGACCTTTCCCAGCTGATCGGCTCGGACGTGGCCGGGGCCGAGGTGCAGAACCTGGAACAGCAGGTCGAGTACCTCGCCGGCCGCATCGATGTCGTCGACCTCGAGGACAGCAACCTCATCGAGATCATCAAGCACCGGGTGCTCGCTCCGAGAGCCGGCATGGAAGGCGCGCGCGACGAGGCTTTCGCGGCGGTCGAGTCCTCCAAGGACGAGGTGCGGCAGGTTCTGCTCGACGCCCATGGGCGTACCGAGGCCTCGTGGGACGACTTCCGGGAGGTCTACCCCCTCTCGCCCGCCTTCCTCAATGTCCTGGTCGAACTCGCGGGCGCGCTCCAGCGCGAGCGCACCGGCCTGAAGCTCGTCCAGGAGGCTCTGTCCCGGCGCCGCGACGACCTGAAGCTCGGCGAACTCATCCCGCTGGGAGACCTGTGGGACGTCATCCTGGACGGCACCGGCGAGGCGTTCACCGCGCGCCTGCGCAAGGAGGCCGAGACCGCCAAACGTTTCCACGCGCGCGTGGTGGCCTATCTGTCGGAGAAGTACGGCTCGGCCGACAGCCCTCTGTTCAAGGGGGACGAGCGGCTCATCAAGACGCTGCTGCTCGCCGCCCTCGCGCCCAACGTCCCCGCCCTGGCCCGGCTCACCGGAGAGCGGCTCGCCGCGCTCAACCACGGGTCGATCAAGGTGCGGCTCGGCTCGGCCGGCACCGCGGCGGCCAAGCGGCTCAAGGAACTCCAGGGAGAGTTCGGCGAGTTGCGCAGCGAGGGCAGCGCCGACCCGGTCTTCCACCTCCACCTGTCCGACCTCGACATCGAGCCGCTGCTCGACGAGGTCGGCAGCGAGGACAACCCCGGCAAGCGACGGCAGTGGATCAAGGACAAGCTGTGGACGGAGCTGGGGATCGGCGACGCCCAGGGCTTCGTCAGCGAGCGCGAGATCGTCTGGCGCGGCACGAAACGCACCGCCGAGTTCGTCTTCGGCAACGTCTGCGACCCGCATCTGCCCGACGAGCAGTTCCGGCCGATGACCGAGGGGAACATCCGGTTCGTCCTCGACTACCCCTTCGACGACAAGCACTTCCCGAGTGACGATGTCCGCCGCATCGAGAAGATGAAGCAGGAGGGCAAGTACGCCCGCACCGTCATCTGGCTGCCCGACTTCTTCTCCGAGCAGAAGTCCGGCCAGCTCGGCCGCCTTCTGAAGATCAACTACCTGCTGGAACGGGACCGCCTCGACGACCACACCGCCACCAAGTCCGAGGACGAGCGGATCCAGATCCGCCACCAGCTCAAGGCGCAGAGCGAGAACCTGACCTCACAACTGATCGCCGTACTGCAGCAGTTGTACGGGATCAGCAAGCCCGACCCCGGCAGCGTCGGTGCCGAGGTGCCGGACAACCAGCACGTGTGGTCGCTCGAACCCAGGTACTCCCGGCCCAGGCCGCAGGCCGGGCTCAGCTTCGAGCAGAACCTGTACGCGCTCGCCGACGGCATGTTCGCCGCCCTCTACCCGAAGCATCCGGACTTCGACCCCGGGCTGACCCGTAAGGCGGTGACCACCAGGGAACTCAAGACGGCGTTGGAGTGGATCGGTAACGCGATGAAGGACGGCTCGCGACGGGCCGTGGTCGATCGGCACCACCTGGCCGTCGTCAGGAAGATCGTGCACCCGCTCGGACTGGGCGAAGTGCACGACGGACCGCTGAACCTTCTCAACGACTGGCGTCTGAAGATCAACCAGAAGGCCGCCGACGCCAAGGCCGGGCCGGAGCTCGCCGTCGAGGAGATCCGGCGCTGGATCGCCGAGCTGGGCTTCGAGGGCCTCGACAAGAACATCTCCAGCCTGATCATCGCCACCTACGCGCTGCTGGACGACCGCACCTGGGTGCACCAGACGACTCCCGTGCCCGCCCCCGACCTGGAGCGGATCGGACCGGGATACGGACTGCGCGCGGTCGAACTGCCCAGCGAGGAGGAGTTCGCCGCCGCTCGCGTCCGAGCCGGGGCGATCTTCGGCGTCTCCGCTCAGCCGGTGCTCTTCGCCCGCAACGTCGCCTCGTTGGAGTCCGGGGTACGGGCTGTCGCGGCCGCTCATGAGGCGGCCGTCGTGGGAGTCCGACGCTCTCTGGACAAGCATGCCGCGGACCTCGGCGTCACCGGCCCGGACGCGGACCGGATGCGTTCCATGCGGGCCGCTGCCGACCTGATCGCCCGGCTCTCCCGTACCGGCGACGGGACTTGTCTGGTCAGGGAACTCGCGGCGGTCGCGTACGACGTGACCGACCGGGAGTTGAGCGCCGCGATCAAGCAGGCACCCGCGGTGCTGGCGGCGCTCGACGACACCAACTGGCCTCTGCTGAGGAGCGTGCGCGGCTTCGCCGAGCGGAACGACGGCGTCGGCGACAAGGCCGAGCGGCTGATCACCGCGCTCCACGACACCGTGAACGATCACGAGCAGGCCAGATCGCTCGTACCGGTGCTGAGCCGGCTGCAGGACGAGTCGGTGGCGCTGGTCACGGAGGCGGCGAGGCTTGCGACGGTCGCCCACCCGCCCGTCGTGCTGCCGCCGAAGCCGGAGCCGGGTCCGGAGGACATCAGCCTGACCCGGCACGGCCGGCCCGCGGTGCCGTCCGACCCGCCGCCCCAGCTGGGATTCGACGAGCCGGGACCGGAGGCTTCCCCGGCGGTCGCTCCGGTACGCGGCCCGAGCGCGCCGCACGTCGTGGACACGACGCGCCCCACCGGCCTCGAGTCGGCGCTGACCGACGCGATCGCCGATGTGCGGGACGAGATCCGCTCGTACGCCGCCGCGCATCCCGGCGTGCGCATCGAGATCGCCTGGCGGCCCGTGCCCGCCGAGGGGCAGGGCACAGCGGACGAGGAAGCCGCCCGCTGATGTCCACACCCCCGCCGCAGGTCAACCGGCTCACCATCGAGGCACTCCTCGACACGTACGCGGCCGGTCTGCGCGACCGGCGCCTGATGCTGGTGCACGGGCGCTACCCCGACACGGCGCCCGACGTCTTCACCGCCAAGATCGGCGGCGAGCCCCGCCGGGTCCATGTCAGCGACCAGACATCCGTGCTGGGCATCGTGGACGCCTGGCAACAGCACCGGTCCGACCGGGCCCGCGACGCCGACGTACTCGTGGTGACCACCGGGATCGGTGACGAGCAGCTCGGCTGGGACGTGCGCGGACACGCCGTGAAACGGCGCACCCTCACGGTCGAGAAGGCAGAGATCGTGAAGCAGCGCTTCGGCGTGCGCGAACTCGACTCCCGGCTGTACGGCGAACCGTGGCTGCTCGAAGCGCTGTTGGACGCGGAACCCCACGAGGGCTGGCCGCGTTCCGGGTCCCTGCTCACCCGGGACGCGGCGGTCAAGGCACTGGTCGTCGCGCGCCTCGGGCTGGACCGCGTCGTCGAGGGGGAGAGCACCGCCGGCCTCGCCATCGACGCCGACGCCATGCTCGCCTGGTCCCGCACGTCGGCCGGGCCCACCCGGTTCCTCGAACTGGATGCCGTGGAGCGGGGAAAGATCAAGGAATGGCTCGGCGAAACAGCCGGGGCGGCTGTGCCCGTCCTGATGTCACTCGTCGAGGACGGGCGGGGACAGGACGCCATGGCCCGCGGGCTGCTCGCGGCGGCGATGGCCGACCCGGCCACCGAGCCGGACACCGTGTTCGCCGTCGGCGGGCTCTTCGGCCAGGTACGTCGGCCCGACATTCTCGCCTTCAGTGACGCGGTGGCGGGCACCCTCACCCGGTGGATCGGCGAGGCACGGCACAACGAGGCCGCCGGACAACGGGTGTTCTCCGTCATCGACCGCGCCGACCGTCTCGCCGAGGAAGCCGGCCTGACCCGGGCATTGCGCGGCAGCCGCTTTCTGCTGACCAGCTTCACCGCTCAACTGCGGTCCTTCGCGGCGGCCTTGGCCGTCTCTCCCGGGCAGGCCGAAGCGGCCCTCGCCGACCTGCGCGAACACGCGTTGGCGGCGCTGAACGCGGACCGTGTCGCCGTCGCCGAGATGGCTGTACGTGTCGCGCGCTGGCTGTCCACCGAAGAGCCCCGCGTCGAGTCCGTCGCCTCCGGGGTCCGCCGGCATCTCGCCGAGTGGGGCTGGGTGGACCGGGCGTTGAACGTCCTGTGGTCGGGTGACCCGGTCGGGGACGTGGTAGCGGGCCAGGCGTATCGCACGCTGCACGACACCGCCCGTGCCCGCAGGGACGTGCTCGACGAACAGTTCGCACAGCGCCTCGCGGGCTGGACCCGGACCGCCGTCCAGCAGAACCCGGGCGGCTGCCTGCTCGTCGAGAACGTGCTGACCGAACGCGCCGCCCGCCTTCACTCGCGGTCGACGAGTCCGCTGATTCTGCTGATCGACGGCATGAGCAGTGCGGCAGCCGTGCAACTCGGGGAAGAGGCGGAGCGCGAGGGGTGGATCGAAGCGGTGCCGGCCCCGCCCGCCGGGCGGTCGGCGCAGCGCGACGCGGCGGTTTCCATGCTGCCCTCGGTGACCAGGATCAGCCGGACCTCACTGCTCACCGGCAAGGCAGACACGGGTGGGCAGTCCAAGGAGACGGCCGGCTTCGCCGAGTTCTGGAAGCAGCGAAGCGCCGTCGGCGTGCTGTTCCACAAGGCGACGATAGGCGGCCCGTCCGGACATCGGCTGGCCGAGGAGCTGGTCTCCGCCCTCGCCTCGACCGCGGTGGTCGGGGTCGTCCTCAACACCATCGACGACGCCCTCGACCATGGACAGCAGGGTGAGCGCACGCAGTGGCGGATCAACGACATCACCTTCATGCGCGAGCTGCTGGCCGCGGCCAAAGGCTACGGGCGTCCTGTCCTGCTGGTCGCGGATCACGGCCATGTGCTGGAACGCGGCGCGCGTCCCGGACCCGCCAGGGCGAGTGGGGCGGAGTCGTCCCGCTGGCGCACCGGGAGCAGCGCCGAGGACGGGGAGACCGTCCTCTCGGGACCGCGCGTTCTGGAAGGCGGGGGCACGATCGTCGCTCCCTGGCGGGAGGACATCCGGTACACGCCGCGGAAGGCCGGCTACCACGGCGGTGCGTCGCTGGCCGAGGTGACAGTGCCTCTGCTGGTGCTGCTGCCCGCCCTGGATGTCCTGCCCAAGGGCTGGGAAGTTCTCCCGAGGGAAGGGGCGACACCCTCGTGGTGGGTCCAGGGCCGGGTACCGGAGGAGACCTGGCCGGAGCCCGTCACGCTTTCCGCACCCGCTCCGGTGGCGAAGGCCAGGACCGCCAGGAAACGGGCGGCACAGGCGGGTGAGGGCCTCTTCACCCCGGCCGAGGTCGAACGCGAGCCGTCCACGTCCCAGCCCCCGCCGGCCCCCGCGACGCTGGGTGCCCAGGTCGTGGCCAGTGACGTGTACGCGGCACAGGCCGAGTACGTCCGCAGGAAACCCGACCGGCCCGTCGTCGCCGCCGTCATCGACGCACTCGCCGAGGCAGGCGAGACCATGTCCCCCGCGGCCCTCGCCGCCGCCGTGTCCGCCGGCGACCGCGTCAGGCGCAACATGGACGGCTTCATCGCCACCCTGCAGCGGCTGCTGAACGTCGAGGGATACCCGGTGCTCGGCCTCATCGACTCGGGGCACACCGTCCGGCTCGATGTCCACCTGCTGCGTACGCAGTTCCAGCTGGAGAAGAGACGGACGTGACCGTGGAAGGATACGGAACGTGACCGTGGAAGGAAGCCGGACGTGATCAGCGCACAGCCCCCCGTGAGTGCGGCCCGTCGTCGAGAAGTCGTCGACGCGCTGAGGCGGGGTACCGTGCCACAGGCGGGGCTCGACCTGTTCGCCGTAGGACTCGACCGGTTCACGGCCGCACTCGACGACGACCTGGAGACGGTCAAGGGCGGCGGCGCCGCCTTCCACGCCATTCGCGGCGAATACGGCTCCGGCAAGACGTTCTTCGCCCGCTGGCTGGCAGAACGCGCCAAGAGGGCGGGGCTTGCCACGGCCGAAGTACAGATTTCGGAGACCGAAACACCCCTCCACCGGCTCGAGACCGTCTACCGACGGCTCACCGAGCGCCTGACCACCGCCACCCACCAGGCCAGCGCGCTGCGGGCGATCATCGACTCGTGGTTCTACGGCCTGGAGGACGAGGTCCTCGACGCGGGAAACGTGGCAGAGGGCGACGCCGAGGCACTGGCGAAGGCCGTCGACGAACTGATGGAGCGACGGCTCGCCGACGTGGCACGAACCACCCCCGCCTTCTCGGCGGCCCTGCGCGGCTACCGGCAGGCCGTCGCGGCGGGCGACAGCGCCACGGCCGAAGCCCTCATCGCCTGGATCGGCGGACAGAAGTCGGTGGCCGCGTCCGCTCGCCGGGCGGCCGGGGTACGCGGAGACCTCGACCATTTCGCCGCGCTCGGGTTCCTCCAGGGACTGCTCACCGTGCTGCGCGACTGCGGGCACCCCGGGCTGCTGCTCGTGCTCGACGAGACCGAGACACTCCAGCGGGTACGCGGCGACGTACGGGAAAAGGGACTCAACGCGCTGCGACAACTCCTCGACGAGATCGACACCGGACGCTTCCCCGGACTGTTCCTCGTCATCACCGGCACACCGGCCTTCTACGACGGTCAGCAGGGCGTCCAGCGCCTGCCCCCGCTGGCCCAGCGTCTGGCCACGGACTTCACCACGGACCCACGCTTCGACTCGCCCCGCGCCGTACAACTGCGGCTGGCAGGCTTCGACCTGGAGCGACTGGGCGAACTCGGACGCACTGTACGCGACCTGTTCGCGGCCGCGGCGCGGCACCCCGAACGGATCACGCAACGCGTGGACGACACCTACCTCGGCGAACTGGCCACCGCCGTCACCGGCGGACTCGGCGGGAAGGTGGGGGTGGCGCCACGGCTGTTCCTGCGCAAGCTGGTCGCCGACGTCCTGGACCGGGTCGACGAGTTCGCCGACTTCGACCCCCGTCTGCACTACGCGCTGACCGTCTCCGGCACGGAACTCAACGAGGTCGAGCGCAACGCCGCGGCCGCCCCGGGCGATGCCGACGACATCGAACTGGAACTGCCGTGAACGGCATGACCGGCTCCGGACGGGAACGTACGTGAGCGGCATCGACGACCTGGACCCGGTTCTGATCCATCACATCGTCAACACGCTTGGCTGGCCGGGCCTTCGGCCACTTCAGGAGCGGGCGATCGATCCCCTGCTCGCCGGAGAGGACGCGGTTCTGCTGGCTCCCACGGCGGGCGGCAAGACCGAGGCCGCCTCGTTCCCGTTGCTGTCGAGGATGGCGGCCGAGCGCTGGAGCGGCACCTCCGTGCTGTACGTGTGTCCCCTCAAAGCGCTGCTCAACAACCTGCTGCCGCGCCTGGAGACGTACACCGGCTGGCTCGGTCGCACGGCGGCGCTGTGGCACGGCGACATCAAGGCCACCGCACGCAAAAGGATCCTCACCGGGCGCCCGGACATCCTGCTCACCACCCCCGAGTCGCTGGAAGCGATGCTGGTGAGCGCGAATGTCGACCACCGCTCCTTCTTCGCCGGACTCAAGGCCGTCGTCGTGGACGAGGTGCACGCGTTCGCCGGTGACGACCGAGGCTGGCACCTGCTTGCCGTACTCGAACGGATGCGGCGAATCGTCGGCCGCCCCATTCAGCGGGTCGGCCTCTCCGCAACGGTGGGAAACCCGGCCGAACTGCTGCACTGGCTGCAGGGGGCAGAGGCGGGCAGGCGTCCGGCCCGGGTGGTCGCTCCGCATCTCGGTGACCGGCCGGTGAGCGGATCGGCCTCCGTGCCCCCCGGCGACATCCAGCTCGACTACGTGGGCTCGCTGGAGAACGCGGCCACGGTGATCGCGGCTCTGCACCGCGGAGAGAAGCGTCTGGTCTTCTGCGAGTCGCGGCGGCTCGTCGAAGAACTGGGGGAGAAGCTACGCGCCAAGGGCGTCACGACCTTCCTCTCGCACGCCTCGCTCTCGGCGGACGAACGGCGCCGGGCCGAGGAAGCCTTCGCCGAAGCCAGGGACTGCGTCATCGTGTCCACCAGCACCCTTGAGCTGGGCATCGACGTCGGCGACCTCGACCGGGTCATCCAGATCGACGCTCCCGCCACGGTGGCGTCCTTCCTCCAGCGCCTCGGCCGCACCGGACGGCGCGCGGGCTCGACACGCAACTGCCTGTTCCTCACTCTCGACGAAAGCGGACTGCTGGCCGCTGCCGCCTTGTTGCTCCAGTGGTCACGCGGCTGGGTCGAGCCGGTGGTGGCACCGCCCGAACCCCGGCACATCGTCGCCCAGCAGATCCTCGCGCTGTGCCTGCAGGAGCACCAGGTCGGGGACCGGCTGTGGCAGGAATGGTGGGCGGGCCTCGCCCCGTTCGGGCAGTCCGCCGAGCCGATCGTGCGGCACCTGGTGGACGAGGGCTACCTCGACCAGGACGGCGGCATGCTCTTCATCGGTCCCGAGGCGGAACGACGCTTCGGACACCGGCACTTCATGAACCTCACCGCGGTGTTCACCGCGGCCCCCGAGTTCACCGTCCTGAGCGGACTGACCGAGATCGGCAGGACCGATCCGAGTCTGCTGACCGAGAGCGTTCAGGGGCCCCGCAGACTCCTGCTGGCCGGCCGCAGCTGGCAGGTCACGTACATCGACTGGAACAGGCGCCGCTGCTTCGTCGAGCCGGTGGACAGCGGTGGCAAGGCGAAGTGGAGCGGCGTGGGCTTCATCCGGCCGACGTCGTACGCATTGACCCGCGCCGCACGAGACGTGCTGCTCGGCACGGATCCGCAGGTACAGCTGACCGGTCGGTCACGAGGCTGCCTCACCGAGGCACGTCACCGTCTCCTGGAGTACGTGCGTCCCGCCGGCACGCTCATCGTGCGCGAGCCGAACGACGATGTTCGTTGGTGGACATGGGCCGGCCACCGCGCGAACGCGACCCTGGCCGCAACGCTCGGAAACCTCGCGGACCCGGCTCAACGCATCAATGACTGCTGGATCCGACTGAGCCCGGACCTGACTCCGCCGGTATGGAAGCAGACGGTGGCTGACGCCGCATCCCGGCTCTGCCTTCCAGCGGTCCATGAACAGGCCCTGAAGGGACTCAAGTTCAGCACGGCCTTGCCACGCCGCCTCGCCGAAGCGACGCTGGCGGCGAGGCTGGCCGACCTGGAAGGGGCCGCCGCGGTACTCAAGGAACCGGTCCGGTTCAGCACCATGGCCGACTGAACAGCGGCTACGCCACATGAACGCTACATCGCGGGAGAGGCCGGCGCGGGGGCCGTGGCAGCGGTGGCCAGGTCGAGAGGAGAACCCTGCCCGGGGAGGCCTACGACGGGCGCGGTCTCGGCCGTGACCGTCGGCGCGAACAGCTTGCCCGCTGACCGATGTCCGCGCGCATCGGAGACGACGATCCCGCCTGTCCACTTGCCCGTCGGCGCCTGATAGCGGTGCTGGAGCTTTCCGAGGCGGGGGCAGTGCCGGTCCCGTACCTCGACGAACCCCGGGTGGCAGTGGACATTGCCGGTCAGGTCACCGGCGTAGGTCACGGCGGCCGACGGAGCCAGTACGGCGCTCACCAGAAGATCGGCGATCTGCAGACCCAAGTGCGTGTCACTGTGGCCGAAGACCGGAGACTCGGGAAGGTGGGGCATCGGGTCGCCGCCCTTGGCGAACTTCCGGGTTGTCACACAGTGCACGTTGCCGACGTTGTCGCTGGGATTGCGGCTGTCCAGCACCGCGATACCGCTGCTGGAGCGCTCAGCGAGGTAGTGCTCGAAGTTCGCGCACAGAGCGGTCACGGAAGCCGCGTACATGGCCGTGTCGTCGTTGACGACGCCGTCCTGCTTCACCCAGACACGAGCCATGACCCTGCAGTCGCGACGTTCCAGGATCGTCAGAAGATGATCGAGGAAGCCGTGCGCCATACGCCGTTGGTTGCGCCCCGGCCGACGGAAGGACTTGCGTATCGTCTCGCCCTTGATCTCATGGTGGACGACCTGACTCAAGGCGGGCACCTTGCGCAGTTCCGGCCGGAACCGCTTCTTGAGGGCGATGAAGTCCCAGGCGAGGCCCTTGATCTGGGCCTCCGGCACAGTGAATCCGCCGATCACCATGACCGGAACGGAGTCGGCAACACCGGGGTTGAGGACCTGCCCGGTCCCGGACTCATCGAGATAACACAGGTGCAAGACCGTCCCCCCGGTGTACAAACAGCTATGGCCGGCCCCAAATCCTTGGGGGACGGCCATAGGAGGTTCCACGCCGAGCGGAGCCCGGTCGCAGAGTGGTGTTCGTTCTGAAGCACAGCGTAGTGGAGTCCGCCGGTGACGGGCAATCATCGCGTGGCCGGAACCGGGTTGCACAGCAGCTTCGCGCCACCACTGCCACCACATGGTGAAGGCCCGGCGAATCGAGGTAGCGGCAGGACTCCGCGGAGGCGGTGCGTGCGGAGAGCTCTCCCGCGAGGGGTGTCACCGCCCGGGCGCGCACCTGCATGAAAGAGGAGCGTCCGATGCTCGCGCCCTCGGCGGTACCGTCATCGCCGACGGTGACCCTGGCGAGACCGGTTCCCCAGGGCCAGGAGCCGACCGTGCCGAGGATGATTCCACCGGTCTTCGTCTGCCGAACCCACGCGTATGGGATGCGACGCACCGCGCAGGTGGCGATGGCCCTGTCGTACGGTGCCCGGTACGGATGGCCGAGGGGCCCGTCGCCCGTCACCGTCCACGTCGAGTAGCCGACGGCCTCCAAGGCCGCATCGGCGCGTGCCGCGACCTCCGGGTCCACCTCCACGGTGGTGACGTTGTCCTCGCCGAGGTAGTGGCACATCAGAGCCGTGGAGTAGCCGGTGCCCGTGCCGATCCCGAGGACGCGGTGTCCCGCCTTGAGGTCCAAGTCCTCGATCATGCCGACGACCGTGGTCGGGTCGGTCGAGGACGACGTGGGCACGCCCGCGACGGGTTCACCGATCTGATCGGCGGTGAGGTGCCCGTCGAGCTGAGTGGTGAGAGTGTCGACGCCGTAGGCGACCTTCAACCACTCGGCCTAGGCGGTGCCGTGGGCGGTGACGGGCCGCCATACCCGCCCCTCGTCGAGGAAGACGCCGGGATGGAGGAACTGCTCGCGCGGCACGGTCTCAAGGGCTCCGCGCAGCCACGGGGACTTCACGATGCCGTTGCTCGTGAGCAGCGCGGACATGCGGCGTCGCTCCGATGTAGGACAAGCGGCATGACGCCGGCAGCGGGCAGACGATTGGTGTCATCAACGCCTTCTGCCGCAACCAGCCGCACAACAAGTGCCCTGCGTGGATGAACGAGTGACTGACTCCGAAGACCGGGAGCGGATGGTGCGGGCCTCGTCGGTGTCGACATCCGCCTCACGGGCGAAACCCGGCCGGACGGTCCGCGGGGTCACGGTCCGTGGGGTAGTGGACGCCGACGCGGTCCCGTACCGCGTCGAGCGTGCGCATCACCGCGAGCGTTCCCTCCAGGGGGACGAGCGGCGACTGGGTCTCGCCGGCCCGCAGGCAGCGCATCGCCTCCGCCGCCTCGTGCTGCAAGCCGTGCAGGACCCGCGGCCCGCCCGCGACCCCGGCCGCCGTGAACTCCTCGGGTTCGGCACCGGCCCGGTGCAGTGTGAACCGTTCCGGGGCGAAGAAGCCCGCCGGCACCTCGATCCGCCCCTTCGTGCCCGTCACCGTCGCCGTCCTCGGCGTACCGGCCGTGAGCGAGCAGCTCAGCAGCGCGGTCGCGCCCGAGTCCCAGCCCAGCAGGATCCCGGTGTTCAGGTCGACGCCCTCGGGCGAGAGCAGGGCGTCGGCCTGGACGCGGTCGGGCTCGCCCAGCAGCAGATGCGCGAACGACACCGGATACACACCGAGGTCCAGCAGCGCACCGCCCCCGAGCGCCGGGTCGCGCAGCCGGTGGTACGGGTCGAAGGGGCCCTCGAGGCCGAAGTCCGCCTGGACCGTGCGGACGTCGCCGATCGCCCCGTCCCGCACCAGCTCCACCAGCCGCCGGACGACCGGATCGCAGTACATCCACATGGCCTCCATCAGGAACAGCCCTCGCTCCCGGGCCAGTTCCACCAACTCCCCGGCCTGCCGGGCGTCCAGCGTGAACGCCTTCTCGCACAGCACCGGCTTTCCCGCCGCCAGGGCCGCGCCGGCGGCGGCCCGGTGCGCGGAGTGCGGCGTCGCGACGTACACCACGTCCACCTCGGCATCGGCGAACAGTCCGGCCCAGGAGCCGTACGCGCGGGGGATCTGGAACCGCTCCGCGAACTCCCGCGCCGCCGCCTCGCTCCGCGAGGCCACCGCCACGATCTCGGCGTCCGGCAGTTCCCTGACGTCGGCCGTGAACCGCGCGGCTATGCCCCCCGTCGCCAGCACGCCCCAGCGCACGACGGGCTCGCCGTGCGCTCCCTGAACCGCTCCCGCTGCCATAGCTGCCCCCATAAACGGTGTCGACCAGTCCGGCTGAGCTGAGAGCATAGGTAAGGATTCGACAATAATGGAGACAGGAATGCCGGACGGCGGCCAGACCACCGAAGGACGTAAAGGACATATACCGCCCGAAGGGCGCGGCTCGGGGCCCACGCGGGGACCAGGCCGGACGGACGACCGTACGCGTGGCCTCGCGCCCGGCCGTATCCACGACCTGACGGCTGGTCCGGTTCCCGAACAGCGCCAAGCACCGCCCACCACTTCCGCTCCTGTACCGGCCCCCGCCGCTGTCGTCGTCGCGCGTCGCGCCGGGCTGCTCGTCACACTCATACTCGGCGGGCTCACCGCGTTGCCGCCGCTCTCCATGGACATGTACCTCCCGGCCCTCCCGGAGGTCACCCGCTCGCTCGGCTCACCGGCCGCGACCGTCCAGATCACCCTCACCGCCTGTCTCGCCGGCATGGCGCTCGGCCAGATCGTGGTCGGCCCCATGAGCGACAGATGGGGACGGCGCCGGCCGCTGCTGCTCGGCATGGCCGTGTATGTCGCCGCCACCGCCCTCTGCGCCCTGGCCCCCACCACCGAACTCCTCATCGGCTTCCGTCTCCTGCAGGGTCTCGCCGGCGCGGCGGGCATCGTGATCGCCCGGGCGGTGGTGCGCGACCTGTACGACGGCGTGGAGATGGCGCGCTTCTTCTCCACCCTGATGCTGATCTCCGGCGTCGCGCCGGTCGTCGCGCCCCTGATCGGCGGGCAGGTGCTGCGCCTGACCGACTGGCGGGGCATCTTCGTCCTGCTCACCGGGATCGGCGCCGTCCTGACGTTCGTCGTCTGGAAGTGGCTGCACGAGACGCTGCCGGAGGAGGAGCGGCACAGCGGCGGGGTCGGCGAGGCGCTGCGCACGATGCGCGGACTGGTCGCCGACCGGGTCTTCACCGGCTACCTGCTGGCGGGCGGCCTCGCGTTCGCCGCGCTGTTCGCGTACATCTCGGCGTCGCCGTTCGTCGTCCAGGAGATCTACGGCGCCTCCCCGCAGACGTTCAGCCTGCTCTTCGGCGTCAACTCGATCGGTCTGATCGCCGTCGGCCAGATCAACGGCAAGATCCTCGTCGGCCGGGTCAGCATGGACCGGGTGCTCGGCTTCGGGCTCTGCGTCATCACCCTCGCCGGGGTGGCGCTGCTGCTGATGACGACCGGGGTGTTCGGCCGGGTGGGGCTCCTCCCGATCGCCGTGGCGCTGTTCGTGCTGATGTCCGCGATGGGGCTGGCGATGCCCAACACCAACGCCTCGGCGCTGCTGCGCGCGCCGCACGCCGCGGGGTCGGCGTCCGCGCTGGTGGGTACGGCGTCGTTCCTGATCGGCGCGATCGCCTCACCGCTCGTCGGGATCGCGGGCGAGGGGACGGCGGTGCCGATGGCGCTGGTGCAGGTGGTCAGCGCGCTCGGATCGCTGGCCTGCTTCCTGGGCCTCGTACGGCCGTGGCAGCCGCACCGCGCACCGGAGCGCGGGCGGCGGACGGACACGTCGGCCTGAGCCGACGTCACCGCGGGCTCGGAGGGACAGCCCGCCCGGGGTGCCCATCTGCACACCGCCGACCCCGGCGATGCCGGCGCGGCGGGCCCGGGCCGGCCCCTTCGTCCGGGGTACGAGCACGGGCCCGCCGCGCGTACGGATCGTCTGTACGGCGGTCGGTCAGCCGCCGCCGCGCCGC
The DNA here is from genome assembly GCF_052983195.1 of Streptomyces hebeiensis. Lineage (NCBI taxonomy): Bacteria > Bacillati > Actinomycetota > Actinomycetes > Kitasatosporales > Streptomycetaceae > Streptomyces > Streptomyces hebeiensis. The sequence goes on along the minus strand of NZ_CM129812.1, from coordinate 2,141,020 downwards.
GCGTACCCGATCAGGTGCGGCACGTCCTTCGCGTCCGTCCAGCGGAACAGTCCCGTCGACGTCCCCTCGCCGCTCGCCAGCCGCACATTGTCCGGCAGCGGATCCGGCACACCCGTCGTCAGGTCCACCTGGACCGGCTCCCCGCCGCGTGTGAGCGCGTCCGTCACGTTGCGCGCGCTCGTCGCCCCGTACGCCACCCCGTCGTTCGTCACCGTCGTGAGCGTGAGCGGATCCGTGCCGTCCGGTTCCTCGAAGCAGTACCCCTTCTTCTCCTCCAGGTCGAAGGCGAGCCGCCCCGCGACCAGGTAGCGGCCGTTGGGCGAGGCGACGAGCTGCGGGTCCTCGCTCGGCACGATCGCCGGCTTGCGGCACCGGACCTGGGCCACGGCCTTGCCGTTCGCGGTGTCGTGCAGCGCCCACACCTGGTGCGTCCGCGCGTCCTTGGCGCCCTTCTTCGGCTGCCACCTCGCGAGGAGGTGGCCGCGCGCCAGCGAGGCCGGTACGCCCGAGGCGGCGTCGGTGCCCTTCGGCGCGGTCTTCCGGCTGTACCAGCCGCCCCGTACCCAGAACTCCCTCGCCCCGCCGACCAGCAGGCCCTTGTCCGTCAGCCCGTGGACCTCGGTCAGCTTCCGGCAGTTCTCACAGCCCTTCGGGTAACCGAGCGATCCGGTTCCGGCCTTCACCACGTCGCCGGTCGCCGGGTCCACCACCGCGCTCGTGGCCTTGCCGTCGCTGACCACGATGCCGGGGCCCGAGCCCCGGACGACCGGTGCGTTCGGCCATGGGAGTTCGACCCGCCGCCGGGTGCCGTCGCCCGCCTTGTAGATGTCCAGGGAGATCAGTGGCTGCGGCGGCTTGCGCTCCTCGGTGTCGGGCCTGCCGTACGACCAGGCGACGAAGTACTCCTCGCCGTCCTTGGCGACCGAGAGCAGGCGGGGGTAGCGGTCGCCGGGGAACAGCGGCCACCAGGGCGCGCCGTCCCACGTCCGTTCCCCGGTCGTGGCGTCCAGCGTCCGGACCCGGAAGCGTTCGTCGTCGACCCGCTCCACGTAGGCGACCCGGTCCGTGTCCACGGCGACCGCGTGGTCGGGCGAGACGCCGGTGATCTCCCAGCCGCGCGTCGTGTCGTACGCCGGGGGGACGTTCAGGCGCGGTACCGACGGCACGGTGCGCGACACGGCCTTCTTCGGCCGTTCCTCGGCCGTGTCCGCCTTCTTCCTCTTCACATCGAGGGTGGTGAGCAGGAGCAGCAGCGCCAGCAGTGTCAGACCGCCCACCAGGGTGAGGCGCACGATCCGCTGTCGCACCGTGACCGTGTGAAACGCCTGAGGTACGGGTTGCCTCCCGGGCACTCTGCGGAAGGGTTGTCTCATGCTCACCCTGTTGAAGGGCAGTCTCATGGTCCCCCCGAGGAAGGAGTGTCACCGCATGACAAGGGCCGTCAGCCTAGCAACTCGGTTTATGGGATTTGCAGTTCACCGCCCGTACCGCAGAGTAGCCGGGAAGAGCCAGGTCGGCGTAGGTCCGTCGCGTATATGCGCCCCGCACGCGTGCCGCACCGTCGCCCGCACCCGTGCCGCACGTTCGGGGCGGCACCGCGCCTAGAATGTCGGTGGTGAATTCCAGGGACACACTGCGGACGGCGCTCGCGGAACTGCTGGACGGGCTGGAGCCGGGCCGGGCCGGGCAGGCCGTCGAGCGGCTGATCGCCAACTACCGGGGCACCACCCCGACCGACGCGCCCGTCCTCCGTGACCGGTCGGACGTCGTCGCCTACGCCGCGTACCGCATGCCCGCGACCTTCGAGGCCGTACGGGCGGCGCTGGCGGGGCTCGCCGCCGCCGCGCCGGACTGGGCGCCGGCCAGCCATGTCGATGTCGGGGGCGGCACGGGCGCCGCGGTGTGGGCGGCGGACGCGACCTGGGGCGACCGGGGAGGGGACGGCGGAGACACCGGGACCCGTACCACCACCGTCCTGGACTGGGCCGAACCCGCGCTCGCCGTCGGCCGCGAACTGGCCGCCGCCTCCGCCGCCCCCGCGCTGACCGCCGCCGCGTGGCGGCAGGCCAGGATCGGCACCGCGCTGGCCCTCCCCGACTGCGACCTGGTGACCGTCTCGTACGTGCTGAAGGAACTCACCGGACCGGACCGCGCCGCGCTCGTCACCGAGGCGGCCCGCGCCGCGCGGGCCGTGGTGGTCGTGGAGCCGGGCACCCCCGACGGCCACCTGCGGATCATCGACGCCCGGGAGCGGCTGGTCGCGGCGGGGCTGAGCGTCGCCGCGCCCTGCCCGCACAGCGGTGCCTGCCCGATCGCCCCGGGCGCCGACTGGTGCCACTTCGCGGCCCGGGTCAGCCGTTCCTCGCTGCACCGGCAGGTGAAGGGCGGCTCGCTGCCGTACGAGGACGAGAAGTTCGCGTACGTGGCCGCGGTGCGCTTCGACGCCCGCCCGGCACCCGCCCGGGTGACCCGCAAGCCGCAGATCCGCAAGGGGCAGGTGCTGCTCGACCTCTGCACGACGGGCGGGGGCGGCGGGGGCGGCGGCGGGAACGCCGGCGGGAACGGCGGCGGCAGCGGCGACGGTGGCAGCGGTGACGGGCTCACGCGGGAGACGGTCACCAAGCGCCACGGCGCCCTCTACCGGGCGGCCCGGGACACGGCGTGGGGCGACGCCTGGCCCCCGCCGGACGCGTGGCCCGGAACGGGGCGGGCAGCGGTTGACGGGGCGGGCAGCGGTTGACGGGGCGGACAGGGGTTGACGGGGCTGACGGGGAGGGACCGGTTACGCCCGCAGCTCCTGCGTGCAGCACTTCACCGCGCCGCCGCCCTTGAGCAACTCGCCCAGATCCATGCCGATCGGTTCGAAGCCGCGGTCGCGCAGCGGTGCGAACAGGCCGGCCGCGGCCTGGGGGAGCAGGACGTGCCGGCCGTCGCTCACCGCGTTCAGGCCGAGCGCCGCCGCGTCCGTCTCCGTCGCGATCAGCGCGTCGGGGAAGAGCCGGGCGAGGACGGACCGGCTGCCGGGGGAGAAGGCGTCCGGGAAGTACATGATCTCGTCGGCCCTGTCGTCCAGGACGCACAGGGCCGTGTCCAGGTGGTAGTAGCGCGGGTCGACCAGGTCCAGCCCGATCACCGGCCGGCCGAAGAACTCCTGCGCCTCGTCGTGGGAGAGCGGACTCGACCGGAAGCCGCGTCCCGCCAGCAGACAGGAGGCGGTGACGGCGAAGTCGCCCTCGCCCTCGTTGACGTGGGTGGGTTCCCGGACGTCCGGGTAGCCGTGGGCACGGAACCACTCCAGGTGCGCCGCCGCCTCCCGGTGGCGCTCCGGATGGGCGAAGCGGGCGCCCAGCACCCGGCCGTCGATGACCGTGGCGCCGTTCGCGGCGAAGACCATGTCGGGCAGGCCGGGCAGCGGGTCCAGCAGCCGGACGGTGTGGCCGAGGGCGGTGTAGCGGTCGCGCAGGACCTCCCACTGGGCGAGCGCCAGCCGCAGGTCCACGGGTTTGGCCGGGTCCATCCAGGGGTTGATCGAGTAGGTGACCCGGAAGTGGTGCGGCGGGCACATGAGATAGCTGCGGGGGGATGCGTCACGAGGCAAGGTCGGCTCCTCACGAGCGGTGGTGCGCACCGTGTGCACGGCGGCCGGCGCGGGCGGGCGGACGTGCGGACGGGCGGTCGGCCGGCGGCACACGGCCGCGGACGACCCGCCGCCCGCGACGGACGGCCGACGACGGTGACCGTCGACCGCCGGCCCGCGACGGACCCGGGCACGGGTGCGGGAGGCGCGTCCCGTACGGCGAGCGCGGCGGGGCGCAAGAGCCAATATCCGCTTCGACCGTTTCTCCGCGCGGAGACGCGCTGGAATCCGTCCGGGTGATTGCGGATGACCGCAGGTGACCAGGGGTGATCGTGGGTGATCGCGCGGTGTGTGGAGCCTCTCGGGGCGCGCCCCTGCCCGCGCCGCGAGACGAGACGTATCGACTTGTCCGACGGGTAGATTGGCTGCCATGGCTCAGAGCACAGACGGCGGCAAGGCCCCCGATTCCGCACGGCGCAGCGAGCGGTCGCGCCGCGCGATCTACGACGCCGCCCTCACCATGGTGGGCGAGGTGGGTTACGCGCGGACGACCATCGAGGGCATCGCGGCCCGCGCCGGGGTCGGCAAGCAGACGATCTATCGCTGGTGGCCCTCGAAGGGCGCCGTGCTGCTGGAGGCGTTCCTCGACCTCGGCGAGCGGGCGGCCCGGGAGGCGGGCGCCGAGGAGGCGGTGTACGAGATCCCCGACACCGGTGATCTGGAGGCCGACCTCAAGACGGTGCTGCGCGCCACGGTGGACGAGCTGAACAACCCCGCCTACGACATTCCCTACCGCGCCCTCGCCGCCGAGGGGATCGTCGATCCGGCCCTGGGTGCCGAGTTCACCCGCAGGCTTCTGGAGCCGCAGCTGAGGCTGTACGTGGAGCGCCTGCGCGCGGCGCGGTCGGCGGGGGCGGGCGGCGCGGGTGCGCTACGGCACGGCCTCGACCTCCGGGTCGCCCTGGAACTGCTGGTCGGTCCCCTGGCCCACCGCTGGCTGCTGCGGACGCTCCCGCTGACGCACGACTACGCGGACGCCGTCGTCGAATACGCCCTGTACGGAATGACCGCCCGGTCGTGAACGGGCCTGCGCGGCGCGGCCCTGTGCGGCGCGGCTCTGCACGGCGCGGCTCTGCACGGCGCGGTCCCGTGCGGCGCGCGGCACCGAGTGCCAGGCCCCTCGGCCACCGGGGAAGAACGCGCGGCCAGAGGGGGGCGCGTGGGGGCGCGTGGAGGCACACGGGGCGGATGTGGTGAACGCCACCGGTTCACAGGGCCTCGATCGCGGCCTCATATCGGCTCATATCACCTCATTGATGTGTGCGGCAGGCCCTGGGTGGCCGTACCCCGGTTGGGGACCCCGGTCCCGTGAGGAGCAGGATGGTGCGACCATGGGAGAGTCCGCAGGGGCGAGCGTGAAGTGTGAGGGGATAGATGGGCGACAGTTTCGGCCGCTACCGCGGCACGGAGAGCAGGATTCCCCAGTGGCTGCGCAGGCGCCCGAAGAGGAGTGCCGGTGCCGCCGCGCTCGAAGCGGGCGCGGCCGGCCGAGAGGCCCTGTTGCTCGCCGTCGCCGAGGCCGGTATGCCCGTCTCGCCCGCCGCGCACCCCGTCGGCTACCGATGTTCCTGTGAACGCATCGGATGTCCGACCCCGGCCAGGCACCCCGTCTCGTTCGCCTGGCAGACCCAGTCCACGACCGACCGCGCGCAGATCGAGCGCTGGGCCCGCAACGACCCGCAGGCCAACTTCATCACCGCGACCGGCATGGTCCACGACGTCCTGGACGTGCCCCTCGAAGCGGGCAGCCGCGCGCTGGAGCGCCTGCTGGAGCAGGGCATCGAGGTCGGCCCGGTGGCCGAGTCCGGCGGGGACCGGATGCTCTTCTTCACCGCGACCCGGGGCACCCCGGAGGACGAGGACGAGTGGTGGCCGTGCGAGCTGGACTGCCACCCCGAGACGATGGACGAGCACCCGGGGCTGCGCTGGCACTGCCGGGGCAGCTATGTGCTCGTGCCCCCCGCCCGGTTGCCCGGCGACCTGACGGTGCGCTGGGTGCGCGGCCCCGAGTACCCGCTGCCGGACCCGCTGACGCTGCTGGAGACGCTGACCGACGCGTGCGCGCGGTACGCGGGTGAGACCGGCGAACTGGACCCGCACGCGGTGGCCTGGCCCCTGGGCCGCTGATCGGCGTCCGGCCGACGCCCGGCCCCTGCCCCGGCGGAGGTGCTGAGTTGCCCGGCCCTGCCCCCGAGGTGCAGAGCGGGCGCGATCGGCGCCGGCCGACGTAAATCGGGGTACGAACCCCGTCGGCCTACGATCCGGTCGCCCCCGTGACCCCCTGGAGCCGGCCCTTCACGTCCACCGCCGGCGTGTCCGTACCGCCGCCGCCCGCGCCGCCACCGCCGTTCGGCGCGACCAGGGCGGCCTGGGAGGAGATCCAGTTCTTGGTGAGCGAGTTCTTCACCTCGCCCTTCATCAGCGCCTTCACATCCGCGCTCACCTCCGGCCGCACACCCTTCGCGCCCGTCTGCCGCTCGTAGATCCGCGTCGCGAAGAACGCCATCGCGCCGCCGTCCGCCGTCCGCATCGCCAGCGGCGCGAAGTCCCCTTCGCCCAGCGGCTCGTCGACGTACTGCGTGGTGAGCCCCGGCAGCCGCCCGTTCTCCTCCCGGCTCTCCCGCCACTTGTCCGTGTGCGGTCCGTCCGCGAAGTGCTCCGGGCTGCCGCTCTTGAGGAAGGAGGCGTACTCCTCGCTCAGATCCCCCGGGGCCACCGCCAGCGCCTCGCTGTCCGGCTCGACCGACTCGGCGAAACCGTCCGCGTCCTTCTTGAACTCCGGGACGTCGCCCGGGCGGAGGATCGTCAGATACGCGCATTTCCACGGCTCCTCCGGCGCGTTGCGCACGAAGGCGAGCACCCAGCGGAACTTCGGCCCGTCCGGCCGGTTCCTGTTGCTCGTGGTGTCCGCGATGAACCAGCGCGGCCAGCCCGCCTTCTTCGGGATCGTGTACTTCGCGTCCGTCAGTTCCAGCGGCTGGTGGCGTGTGTTGCCGTTCGGGCTGACGACGCTGCCCGCCTTGAGGCCGGCCTGGTTGATCTCGCCCAGCGCGCCGGTCACCCGGTCCGCGTCGAGCGCCGGGTCGTACGCCTTGTCCGCCGCGTTGTACGCGTCGGTGAAGTCCTCGAGCGCCTTCTCGGCCTCACTCGGTTTCGCCGCCGGGAGGACCGCCAGCTCGCCGTGCACCGTCACGCATCCGCTCGCCGTCAGGGACAGCGCCACCGCTGTCGCGAGCCCCGCCGCTGCCCGAATCGGCCTTCTCAGCCTGCTCATCGGTCGCCTTCTGCTCCTTGACCGCCACTGACCGTCCGAACCCTACCGGGGCCGGGAAGAGCGCGAGAACCGGGACCGGACACAGGCACCGGATCCACACCTGGAGTACGTCCGGGCGGCGAGCGCGCCGGTCTCCGTGGCCCGCCGAGGACGCGGACGGTGGCCGGACGTCCGGGAGTTCCGGCGAAAACCCGGGTATAGAACAGGTCAGCCTCGCCGGCCGGCCCCGGGAGTGACCTCATGCTGTCCCTCAGACCTGTGCGTACGTTCGTTCTCGCGCTGCTCGTGGCGCTGGCGGCGGCCCTGTTGCCGCCCGTCCCGGACGCGCGGGCGGCGGGGCGTACGGTGCAGGGCGGCAGGCTCGACTGGGGCGTGAAGTCCTCGTTCCTGAGCTATGTCACCGGGCCCGTCGCGCAGGGGAGCTGGGCGCTGACCGGGGGCGCGGCCACGACGGGCAGCCAGTTCCGGTTCCACTCGGCCACCGGTTCCTACGACCCGGGGGCAGGAGCCTTCCGGGCCGCCTTCTCCGGCGGGGTGCGCTTCGTGGGCCACCGGAAGGCCGACGGCAGCCATGGACTGGACCTGACCATCGCCCGCCCCACCGTGCGGATCGGCGGCGGCAACAGCGGCAGCGGCACCCTCCACGCCGACATGACCAGCAGGACGAGGGGATCCGGCACGTTCACGACGGCCTCCCAGGTCCCGCTGGCCACGCTCGACCTGTCCGGGACCGACGTGACGGTCGGGGGCGGCCCGGTTTCCCTCACGGGCGTTCCGGCGACCCTCACGGCGCGGGGCGCCACCGCCTTCGCGGGGTACTACCCGGCCGGGACGCCGCTCGATCCCGTCAGCCTGTCCGTCGACGTCGCGGCGGTGGACGACGCGCCGGACGCGCCCGGGAAGCCGCGGGAGGCGACACCGGAGCGCTCGGGGCGGCCCGGACAGGACTCCGGACAGGACTCCCGACAGGACTCCCGACAGGGCTCCGGACGGCGCGCCGACGAGGGAGGCATCCGGGACGCGGCCGTCGACTGGGGTGTGCGCCGCGCCTACCGCGAGTACGTCACCGGGCCCGTGGCCCAGGGCGGGTGGACGCTGAGCGACGGCGCGCTGGACGGTGGCGCGCTGTTCCGTTTCCCTCGGGGCAAGGGCTCGTACGACGTCGGGAAGGCCACGCTCGACGCGGGCTTCGCCGGGCGCGTCCGCTTCACCGGCACCGGCCTCGACCTGACCCTGAGCGGGGTCAGGGTCGAGGTGGCGGACGGCAAGGGCACGCTGTACGCCGATGTGGTCGACTCGGCCGAGGGCAGTCCACCGCGCGACGCCGTGCCCGTCGTCACGTTCGAGGCGGAGGACTTCACCCCGAAGAACGGTCTGACCGCGCTCACCGAAGTCCCCACGAAGCTCACGTCACAGGGCGCCAGGACCTTCGGCACCCGCTACGCCCCCGGTACGGAGATGGATCCCCTCTCCCTCGCCGTCGTCGTCGGCGCGGGCGCGCGGCTGCCGGCCCTGCCCGACCTCGGCAGCGATGCCAAGACTCCGGCACGGCCGGGAGCCACGGCGGACGCGGCGGACACCGGTGGCCCGGACGGCTCGTCCCCGGCCCCGGCCGACGCGGCGGCCCCGCCGTCATCGTCCCCGCCCGGCGCGTGGACGTACGCGGCGATCGGGGCGGGCGCGCTCGCCGTGGCGGGGGCGGCGGCGTTCGTGGTCCGCGGGCGGCGCCGTACCGAGGCGGACACCGCGGCGTCCGACGGTGGCTGAGGCGGGACTCGGGCGCCGTCGACGGCGCCCTGGACGAACTCGCGTCACCGGTCACGACGGCCACCGGACATCAGCGTCAGTCGGCGGAGAGCCTGGTGTTCGGCACGCGCCAGGCGGCGATCACGAAGGCGAGCAGACTCACGGCCGCGCCGGTGAGGAACACCGCCTGCATGGCGCTGACATAGCCTTCGAGGAACGGCAGCGCCACCCGTGGATCGAGGGCCTGGAGGAAGGCCGAGTCCTCCAGGTTCAGGCCGCCGTCGGGCCGTAGCACGCCGTCCAGCGCGGCCGCGTTCGCCGGCTCCTCCGCGAGCCGGCGGAACGGCTGGTCCTCGAAGGCGGCGGTCAGCCGGTCCGTGATCCGCGTACCGGCGAGCGAGAAGAGGATGGAGAGGAACGCGGCGGCGCCCACCGTGCCGCCGTTGGAACGGAAGAAGTTCGCCGACGCGGTCGCCGCGCCCATGTCCCGCCGGTCCACCTCGGACTGGGCCAGCGTGGTGATGGTCTGCATCGAGGCGCCGAGGCCCGCGCCCATGAACAGCATCCCGACGGCGACGTACCACAGCGGGCTGTCCACATCGAGCGTCGAGAACACCACCATGGCCACGGTGAAGGAGCCGATCCCCGCCACCAGATGGACCTTGAACCTCCCCGTCCGCGCCATCAGCCGGCCGACCACCAGGGTCACCGTCACGTTCGCGGCCATGGTGGGCAGCGTGGCGAGGCCCGCGTCCATGGGGCTCATGCCCTTGGCCAGTTGCAGGTACAGCGGAAGCGTCGTCATCGCCCCGAACATGCCGATGCCGACGACGAAGTGCAGGAGGGTGCCGAGCCGGAACGCCTTGATCCGGAACAGCTTGAGCGGCAGCAGGGCGGCGTCCCCCACGCGCCGTTCCAGCGTGACGAAGGCGACCAGCCCGACCAGCCCGACGCCGTACATGGCCAGCGCCAGGGGAGAGGTCCAGCCCCAGCTCCGCCCCTGTTCGGCGACGACGAGCAGGGGCACGATGCTGATCGCGAGCGTCGCCGCCCCGCCGAAGTCCAGGCGGTGCCGCACGGGCTGGTGCGGTACGTGCAGCACGCGCAGGATCACGACGACGGCCAGGGCCGCCAGGGGGACGTTGACCAGGAAGATCCACCGCCAGCCGTCGATCCCGAGCAGGCTGTCCCGGCCCGCGAAGACGCCGCCGACGAGGGGGCCGACCACGCTGGAACCACCGAAGACCGCCGTGATGTAGCCCTGGTAACGGCCGCGTTCACGGGGCGAGGTGATGTCGGCGATGATCGTCATGGCGAGGGACATCAGCCCGCCGCCGCCGAGGCCCTGGACCGCCCGGAAGGCCGCGAGCTGGTGGATCGACGTGGCGAATCCGCACAGCAGCGAACCGACGGTGAACAGCGCGATCGCCCACAGGTAGACCGGCCGGCGGCCGTAGATGTCGGAGAGCTTTCCGTACAGCGGGGTCGCGATGGTGCCGGTGACGAGATAGGCGGTCGTGACCCAGGCCTGAGCGGTCAGTCCGTGGAGGTCGTCGGCGATGGTGCGCAGCGCGGACGAGACGACCGTCTGGTCGAGCGCGGCGAGGAACATGCCGAGCATGAGCCCGGACAGTACGGTCACGACCTGACGATGCGTCAGTCGTGCGGGTGGTGCGTCCGGCTCGTCGCGCGGACCGTCCGCCGACTCTCGTGGGATCGCGTCCGAGGAGGTCACTTCGTTTCTCCCGCTCATGCCGCGGTGTCGCGGTGGGTGGTGGCGTGTGGGCCCGGCCGCGGGCGTACGGCTCCCGTTCGGGCTACCCCGTCGGCCGCGGCCGGAACCCAGTGGAGGGGGTGGTCGGGACGGGCCGGCCGGTCCGGCCGGGCCCGGTCAGCACCGGGCCCGGCCCGCGCCCGCGGGGCAGTCGGCACACGGGGCTCGGGGCGGCGACGGCGCCGGGCCGCGGGCGACGGCGCCAGGCCGGTCACGGCTCGCCCCGGTCACGGCTCGCCCCGGTCAAGGCCCGCTCCCGTCACGGCCCGCCACCGGCCTGGCGACGTCGCCGCTCAGCGTGTCAGCTCGCCGACGCCGCCGCCTGTCCGGCGATCTTCTCCAGATCGGGCACCGCGCTGTCGACGTCCGGCAGCGTCAGCATCGCCAGGTGCGCCTGACGGGCCCTCGCCCGGCTGCGGGGGTCGGCCAGCACCTCACGGCAGACCGCGGCGATGCCCTCCGGCGTGCGGTCGGTGATCTCCCGGCCGATCCCGAGTTCCTGGGCGCGCCGCGCGTTGTCGTACTGGTCGGCGAACTGGGGCAGGACCGCCAGCGGCGTACCCGTACGCAGCGACTCCCGGATGCTGTTGAAACCGCCGTGGGTGAGGAACAGGTCGACGGACTCCAGCAGCAGGGGCTGCGGCAGGTGCTCGGTGATGTGCACGTGCGCCGGTATGTCGTCGGTGTCCACGGCGACCCCCGAGGTCGACACGACGACCGTGCACTCGTCCAGCAGTCGTGCCGCCCCGATGATGTCCCGCAGCGTCGCGGCGGGGTCCGGCAGGGGGATCGGAACCGGCGGGGCCGCGTCCTTGTCCTTCTCGGCGTCCTTCTTGGCGCCGAACACGGGGAGCGCGGTGCCGATGGCCGCGAACACGAGGGGCCGGTCGGCCGGCAGTTCCGCCACCCACGCCGGCAGGACGGAATGGCGGTCCACGTCGACGGTCTGACGGTATGCCAGCGGCGACGCGGGCAGGTGCCGGGCGAAGGTGAAGGCGGGCGGAACGTAGTCGACGCGGCCGTGCCGTACGACCGAGCGCGGATCCTCGTCGGCGGGCAGCCCGTTCTCCTCCCGCAGGGCGTTGAGGCCGGGCAGTACCGCGGCGGGGTCGAGGACGTTGACGGCGCCGGACGGGGTGGTCAGGCACGGGACGCCGAGCTGTTCGGCGATCACGATGGCGCTCACGTCCATGCCGTCGCGGAGGATGAGGTCGGGCCGGAACTCCCGTGCCACGGGACGTACGGCGTCGAGGACCGACCGCGCCATGGGGCCGGAGACGGCCTGCGTGATCAGGCGCGTCATGAACGCCTGCCGCTCCTCGGCGCCCGCGTCCGCCAGCTCGGCGAGTTCGGCCAGGTGGGGCTTGATGGCCTCGCTCGGATCGAAGTCCTCTATGCACGTGGTCACCTGGACGTCGTCCTGCTCGAAGACCGGGGCGAGCTTCTGGGTGGTGGCCACCCGTACCTCGTGGCCGGCCGCCGCGAGCGCCCGGGCCAGGGGCAGTTGGGCGCGCCCGTGGGAGGGGCTGCCGAGCGTGGTGATCAGTACCCGCACGATGGGGCCTCTCTGTCAGTTCTGTCGCTTCTGTCAGTGCTGTCAGTGCTGTCAGTGCTGTCGGTGCTGTCGGTTCTGTCGGTGGGTTCTCGGGCTGCCGGGTGAGGAGGGGGCGCCCGGACCGGTCAGCTCACCATGGCCAGGGAACGGCCGATGCCCTGCCAGGACAGGCCGGCGCGCGCCAGCCGGTCGGGGTCGAGGAGGTTGCGGAAGTCGTAGACGACCGGGGCCGTGAGCAGCCCCGCGACGGCTTCCCAGTCGAGGTCGCGGAACTGCGGCCACTCGGTGAGGACGACGCAGGCGCGGGCCCCCTCCACCGCCTTCTCCGGAGTGTCGACGATCGTCAGCAGGTCGCTGAGGTCGGGGCGGGTCTTGCTCAGGGCAGGGTCGTAGGCGCGCAGTTCGGCGCCCCGTTCGCGTAGCCGGCGGGCGATGGCCAGGGCCGGTGAGTCGCGCAGGTCGGAGGTGCCGGCCTTGAAGGTCAGGCCGAGCAGGGCCAGCGTCACGCCGTGCAGTGAGCCGTGCGCCGGGCCGCCGGACCCGTCGGACAGGGCGCCGGGCCGCGCCCCTGGCTGTGCTCCGGGCAGGGTCCCGGGCCGCGCGTCGTGCGGAGCGCCGGCCCCCGGCGAGCACTCGGCCACCACCCGCTCCACGAGCCGGCTCTGGTGCTCGACGTTGGTGTCGATCGTGGCGCGCAGCAGCGGGAATTCCACGCCCGACTCCTCGCACACGGTCAGGAGCGCGTGGGTGTCCTTGGGCAGGCAGGAACCGCCCCAGCCCGGTCCCGGCTTGAGGAAGGCCGGGCCGATCCGGGGGTCGTGGCCGAGGGCGGCGACCACGTCGTCCACGTCGGCGGTGAAGTGTTCGCACAGCGTGGCGAGGTTGTTGACGAAGGACAGCTTCATGGCGAGGAAGAAGTTCGCCGCGTACTTGGCGATCTCCGCGCTCGCGGTGTCCGTCAGCACCACCGGTGCGTCGAGCGGGGCGTACAGGCCGGCGACGCGCCGGGCCGCCTCCTGCTCGGCGGCGCCGATGACGATGCGGTCGGGGTGGAGGAAGTCGTGCACGGCGTGGCCCTCCCGGAGGAACTCCGGATTGCTCACCACGGTGATGTCGGGCCGGCCGAGCAGCGCGGCGACGCGCTCGGCGGTCCCCACGGGCACGGTGGACTTGTTGACCACCACGCACCCGTGGGGGAGCGCCGTACGGATCTCGTCCGAGACGGCCTCGACGGCGGCGAGGTCGGCGGCTCCGCCGACCCCCATCGGGGTGGGCAGGCAGAAGAACACCACCTCGGCACCGGCCACGGAGGCCTTGGTGTCCTGGGTGAACTCCAGGTGGCCGGACGCCTGTCCGTCCCGGACGAGTTCCGGCAGGCGGGGCTCCAGGATGTCGACCTCCCCCCGTCGGAGCCGGTCGACCTTGTGGGGGTCGGCGTCCGCGCACACCACGTGGTGGCCGAGGGAGGCCAGGCAGGCGCCGGTGGTCAGTCCCACGTATCCGGTTCCGATGACGGTGACGCGTGAGGCGGTCGCGGCGTGCGCGACAGGTGAAACGGGCGCGACAGGATGGCCGGACGAGGGATCGGAGGAGCGGTCGGAGGAGCGGCCGGAGGAGCCGTTGGACGAGCGGTCGGACGATCGGTTGGACAAGGCGGATCACCACTTCTGCTGGGTCGGAAGCGAGGCGCGCGTGGACCGGTCCATCGGCCGTTTTCGAGGACAGAACACGGACCAGACACCGTCGTCCGGTCGGAGCAGCTGCGGAGCGGCGGCCAATGTCACCGCTCGTTGACAAAATTAACGCGATGATCCGAGGGCACGTCAACAAGTGCTGACAACGACCGTTGATTTTCGGCTGAAGAGGCTGAACTGTGAGCATGTACGGCACGGGCCCGGCGGGGGCTACAGGCGGAGGCGTGACACATGGACAAACCAGAGGACATCGAGTCCGGCGGGGCATGTCCCCAACGGGCCCGCAAATACGACGCGGCGGGCACGCGGCGGGCTCTGTTGGGCGCCGCCCTCGGGCGTTTCGCCCAATACGGCTACGACGGAACCAGTGTCCGGGACATCGCCAGGGACGCCGGGGTGGACGCCGCTCTGGTCTACCGCTACTTCGGCTCAAAGCAAGCGCTGTTCGAGGCGGTTTCGAAGGGCAGCGTCCTGTTCGAGCCGCTGCGGTGCCTGGAGCTCGACGGGATCCCGGAGTGGGTCTGCGACTTCGTGTCCAGCGGGCCCGGTGAGGACCACATGCCGCATCCGCTGCTGACGATCCTGCGTTCCTCCAGCCGGGAGGAGGCGGTCGGCCGCCTGCGCGACGATGTCACGGCCGTCTTCTCGGAAACCTTCGCCCAGCGACTGGAGGGCCCCGACGCCCAGGTGCGCGCGGAGCTGCTGGCGGCTTGGGTGATGGGCATCTCGCTGCTGCGCCTGGCCGTTCAGTCGCCGGGGCTGTCCTCGGCGCCGGACAGCGTGCTGCTGCCGTACCTGCGCGCGGGGATCGAGCCGCTGCTGAATCCGGTCGGTGCCGAGGGGTTCGGTGTCGAGAGGCCGGGTGCCGAGGGTCCGGGTGCCGACGGGAGGGGCGAGGGCTGACTGCCGAAGGCGGCGTTGCACCGGCCGTCCGACCGGCCGGGACGGCCCGCTCGGTGTACGGTCCGCTCGGCGTACGGCTCATTCGGCGTACGGCTCATTCGGCGTACGGGCCGCTCGGCGTGCGGCCCGCCACAGCGTGCGGCTCTACGACCCTGTGGCGCTACGGCCCCGGCCTCAGCAGTGCGGCCGGGGGCCGGGGCCGGCGGTCGAGGGTGTCCGACCGCACCCGCGTCACCTGCCGACGTACGCCGCGAGGTGCTCGCCGGTGAGGGTGGAGCGGGCGGCGACGAGGTCGGCGGGGGTGCCCTCGAAGACGATCCGGCCGCCGTCGTGGCCGGCGCCCGGGCCGAGGTCGATGATCCAGTCCGCGTGGGCCATGACCGCCTGGTGGTGCTCGACGACGATGACCGACTTCCCCGAGTCGACCAGCCGGTCGAGCAGGCCGAGCAGCTGCTCGACGTCGGCGAGGTGCAGGCCGGCGGTCGGTTCGTCGAGTACGTAGACGGAGCGGTCGCCGCCCTTCTCGCCCATGTGGGTGGCCAGCTTGAGGCGCTGGCGCTCGCCGCCGGACAGCGTGGTGAGCGGCTGGCCGAGGGTGAGGTAGCCGAGCCCGACGTCGACGAGCCGACCGAGGATCTTGTGCGCGGCCGGGGTGCGCGCCTCGCCGGCCGCGAAGAACTCCTCGGCCTCTGCCACCGGCATCGCCAGCACCTCGCTGATGTCCCGGCCGCCGAGGTGGTGGTCCAGCACCGACGCCTGGAACCGCTTCCCCTCGCACTCCTCGCAGGGGGTCGCGACGCCGGCCATCATCGCCAGGTCGGTGAAGACGACACCGGCGCCGTTGCAGTTGGGGCACGCGCCCTCGGAGTTCGCGCTGAACAGCGCCGGCTTCACGCCGTTGGCCTTGCCGAACGCCTTGCGTATCGGGTCGAGCAGCCCGGTGTACGTCGCCGGGTTGCTCCGCCGCGAGCCGCGGATCGGCGCCTGGTCCACCGAGATCACGCCGGCACCGGAGGGGATCGATCCGTGCACGAGCGAGCTCTTGCCGGAGCCCGCGACTCCGGTGACGACGCAGAGCACGCCGAGCGGGATGTCCACGTCGACGTCGCGCAGGTTGTGGGAGGTGGCGCCGCGGACCGGAAGCACGCCGGCGGGGGTCCGTACGGTCTCCTTGAGGGCGGCCCGGTCGTCGAAGTGCCGCCCGGTGAGGGTGCCGCTCGCCCGCAGCCCCTCGACGGTGCCCTCGAAGCAGACCGCGCCGCCCGCCGTACCGGCGCCGGGGCCGAGGTCGACGACATGGTCGGCGATCGTGATCGTCTCCGGCTTGTGCTCCACGACGAGCACCGTGTTGCCCTTGTCCCGCAGCCGCAGCAGCAGGTCGTTCATCCGCTGGATGTCATGGGGGTGCAGGCCCGTGGTGGGCTCGTCGAAGACGTAGGTGACATCGGTGAGCGAGGAGCCGAGATGGCGGATCATCTTGACGCGCTGGGCCTCGCCGCCCGACAGCGTGCCCGCCGGCCGGTCGAGCGAGAGATAGCCCAGCCCGATCTCCACGAACGAGTCGAGCGTCCGCCGCAGGGTCGCGAGGAGCGGCGCCGCCGACGGCTCCTCGATGCCACGGATCCACTCGGCCAGGTCGCTGATCTGCATCGCGCAGGCCTCGGCGATGTTGGTCCCGTCGATCCGCGACGACCGGGCCGCCTCGCTGAGCCGGGTGCCGTCGCACTCCGGGCACGAGGTGAAGGTGACCGCCCGGTCCACGAACGCCCGGATGTGCGGCTGCATCGCCGCCCGGTCCTTGGCGAGGTACGACTTACGGACCCGGGGGATCAGCCCCTCGTAGGTCATGTTGATGCCCTCGATCTTCATCCGGGTCGGCTCCCGGTGAAGGAAGTCGTGCAGTTCCTTCTCGGTGTACGCGCGGATCGGCTTGTCCGGGTCGTAGAAGCCCGACGAGGTGTAGAGCCGGTAGTTCCAGCCGCCCGGCTTGTAGCCGGGGATCGTGAGCGCGCCCTCGTTGAGCGACTTGCCGTCGTCGTACAGCTGGGTGAGGTCGATGTCGGTGACCTCGCCCCGGCCCTCGCAGCGCGGACACATGCCGCCGGTGACGCTGAAGCTGCGACGCTCCTTCACGGTCTGACCCGCGCGCTCCACGGTCACCGCGCCCGACCCGCTGATCGAGGCGACGTTGAAGGAGAACGCCTGGGCCGAGCCGATGTGCGGCTGCCCGAGCCGGCTGAAGAGGACGCGCAGCATCGCGTGGGCGTCGGTGGCGGTGCCGACCGTGGAACGGGGATCCGCGCCCATCCGCTGCTGGTCGACGATGATCGCGGTCGTCAGCCCTTCGAGGACGTCGACCTCCGGCCGCGCCAGGGTCGGCATGAAGCCCTGTACGAACGCGCTGTAGGTCTCGTTGATCAGCCGCTGCGACTCCGCGGCGACCGTACCGAACACGAGGGAGCTCTTGCCCGAGCCGGAGACGCCGGTGAACACCGTCAGCCGGCGCTTCGGTATCTCGACGCTGACGTCCTTGAGGTTGTTCCCGCGCGCGCCGTGCACACGGATCCAGTCGTGACTGTCGGCGGGGTGCGACGCGGGCGACGCGGGCGACTGCGTGTCCGTCCTGGTGGCTGTGCTCACTGTGTCTCCATCTGTCGGGTTCGGGCCACCTCGGACGGGGGGCCTGGTGGCGGGACCTGCCGGGATCTGCCGGGATCTGCCGGGGCCCGGGGCGGGCCGGAACCGGGCGCGCCGGCCGACCGGGACCGGCCCGACCGGGCCGCCTTCCCGGTCTCCGCCGACATCACCGGGCTCGATTCAACCAGCTTCGAGCGGTACGCCTGGTTCGCGGGGCCGCGCCGGGGCACGGGCGGGTCGGGGCGAGGGGGGCCGGGGGCGCGAGCCGGAGCGCCGACCGGCGCGATGGCCGGCCGGCGTCTCACCATTGCCTGAGCTAGTGCCGCGACCGGGCGAACGTTGCCGGGAGGGGCACTAGCCGCGGCGCTGGGTGAAGCGCAGCATGTTGCCCGCGGGGTCGCGGAAGGCGCAGTCGCGGACCCCGTACGGCTGGTCGATCGGCTCCTGCAGCACCTCGGCGCCCGAGGTCCGGATGCGCTCGAAGGTGGCGTCGCAGTCGTCGGTCGAGAAGATCACGCCGCGCAGCATGCCCTTGGCCAGCAGTTCCGCCATGGCCTGCTTGTCGGCCTGCGAGGCGTTCGGGTTCGCGAGCGGCGGTTCCAGCACGATCTCCACGCCGGGCTGCGACGGCGCGCCGACCGTCACCCAGCGCATCCCCTCGAACCCGACGTCATTGAGCACCTCCAGACCGAGTACGTCCCGGTAGAAGGCGAGCGCCTTGTCGTGGTCGTCGACGGCGATGAAACACTGCGAAAGTCTGATGTCCATGCGGCTCACGCTACGGGTGGGCCCCGGGGTTCGCTTCTCCGTTTCTGACCGGTTCTTCCCCGCGCCTGACCGCCTGGGCGTCAGCGGCCGGCTCCGCGTTCCTGACCGGCCGCGTGAAGATCTTGGCGACGCAGGCCGGGATGGGCGCGCCCTGCTCGTGCGGGCGCGCCCGGTACGCGCTCGGGCTCATTCCCACCAGTTCGGTGAACCGCGAGCTGAACGACCCCAGCGACGTACACCCCACCGCGAAGCAGACCTCCGTCACCGACAGGTCGCCGCGCCGCAGCAGGGCCTTGGCCCGCTCGATCCTGCGCGTCATCAGGTAGCTGTACGGGGTCTCGCCGAAGGCGGCGCGGAAGCTGCGGGAGAAGTGGCCGGGCGACATGTGGGCCGCGCGCGCCAACGCGGGCACGTCGAGCGGCTCCGCGTAGTCGCGGTCCATCAGGTCACGGGCCCGGCGGAGCCGAACCAGGTCCGACAGCATCACCGCACCAGCATCGCACGACCGCCGTCCGGCGCCCGCCGACGCTCTCCTCGGCCGCGACGGTCAGCCGGCTTCCGTCACGACGTGCCGGGCAGGAGCGCGGCGAGTTCGCCCAGGGTCCGGGCCGCCGGCGCCGGGTCGACCAGCCACTTCAGGTGGCTGCTGGTGAGCGTACGGACGTCGTAGGGGTTCTCCGGCGTCAGCGCGTCGCCCTCGCGGATCATCCGGTCCTGCATGGCGAGCGGCACGCTGGTGTCCTCGGTCAGCCGGACGTACGTCTTGGGGATCCGCCCCCAGGTGTCGGCCTGTGCCCGGTCGTCGGGTGTGCCGACGTCGAGGTTCTCGTCGGGCTGGAAGGTGTTGAGGAAGACCATGAACTCCTCGTCCGTCCCGTCGGCGAGGAAGGCCGCCTTGAAGGCCGCGAGGACGCCGGGATCGGCGATGCGGAAGTTGGAGCGCAGCAGCCCGAGCTCGGCGGGGTTCCCGACCATCGCCGATGCCAGGCCGGTGGAGTCGACCGTGGCCATCTCGGGCTCGGCGTAGTAGGCGCTGACGTCGAGGTCGACGGGGCACCAGGCGGAAACGTAGACGATGCGGTCGATCAGGTCGGGCCGCTGGTTGGCCGCGACGGTGGCCGTCATGCCGCCGCGGCTGTGGGAAACGAGGATGACGGGCCCGTTCCGCTTGGCCCGCTCCAGTATCCCGATCAGGTGCGCGGCGTTGTCGGCGAGTGTGACGCCCTTGATCGCCCCGGGCGCGGTGGCGAGCCCTCCGAGGTCCTGCGGCGCCTGATAGGCGCGCGGGTACGTCGCGGCGAACCCGTGCCCCGGTAGGTCGACGGCGACCGAACGGTGCCCGAGGAGGCCGAGTTCGGCCTGGAGAGGTGCGAAGGAGAAGGAGTTCGCGAAGGCTCCGTGAACCAGTACGAACGTCGGCTGCATCTGTCTGCACTCACTTTCCGGACTCCGCGGAGGTGCGGCGCCGGTGGGCCACACTACTCAGCGAAAGATCGTCCGCACTACCCGGACGAGCCTTCCCGCCGGCCGCTCCGGCGGAAGGCGGGGCGTGGAGCGCTGGACTGCGTGAGCGGGCACGTGAGCTGGGGCGGCGCATGCCGCGCTGACAAGAGCGGAACGCCGTTCGACGACGTCCGGCAGCGCGTCGTGCGCGACGGACCTGCCTTCGGCCGGTGTTCGTCGCGTTGTGCGCAACAGCCGACGCGAAAGATTCCCGGATCGGGATGGCCGGAGGTCGGCTCGTCGTGGGGGCAGCCGGTCGGCCGTCCCCACGACGTCCTCACCGGGTGTCCGTGGCCGGTGTCAGACGGTCAGTCGGTCGAGGATGCCGGCCACTTTCGCCGGTTCGAGCAGAAATCCGACGTGGCTGGTGGCCAGGGTGTGCACGTCGTACGGGTTGTCGGGTGTCAGAGCGTCGCCTTCGGCGATCAAACGGTCCTGCATGGCCACGGGAATCGACCGGTCGTCGGCGAGGCGGATATAGGTGCGGGGGATGGTGCCCCAGGTGTCGGCGTGGCCGCGTGCGTCGCCCGCGATCACCGCGAGCGACTCGTCCGGCTGCAGGATGTTGAGGAAGGCCCGGAACTGCTCGTCCGTGCCGTCCGCCATGATCGCCGCCTTGGCGGCGGCGATCAGGTCCGGATCGGCGGTGCGGTAGTTGGCCCGGCCGACGCCGAGTTCGGCGGGGTTTCCGACGTTCAGCGCGGCCAGTGGGGCGAGCAGGTTCTCGCCGAACTCGGGTTCCTGCATGTACTCCATGGGGTTCGCGCGCCGCACGCACGACCACGCGGAGATGTAGACGAGCCGGCTGACCAGGTCGGGGACCGTGTTGCCCACCCCGGTGACGGTGGTTCCGCCGAGGCTGGCGCCCACCAGCACCACCGGCCCGTGCTCGGCCAGTCGCCGGACGACGTCGACCACCATGTCGATGTTGTCCTGAAGGGTGACCCCGGCCAGTTTCGACGGTTCGACCCCCCAGGCTTCGAGGTCCTGCGGGGCCTGGTACGCGGACGAGTACTGCGCGTCGAAGCCGTGGCCCGGCAGGTCGACGGCGTAGCTGCGACGGCCGAGCAGGGCCAGTGCGCGCTGGACGGGAGCCCACATCAGCGAACTGGAACAGGAGCCGTGCACGAGCACGAACGTGGGGTCCGCGTCGCGGGCGGGCCGCGAAGGGGAGGAGTTGCGGGATGCGGATGTCATACGGGTCAGTCCAATGTCCGGTGGGCGGCACGGTGAGCCGCCGAAGCTGAGAGAGAAGACGAGCGCACTTGTCTGTCAGGTTGCTCACGGCTCGGAGGCGGGCGCACGCGGGCGAACTCCTCCACCGACGCCGGTCGCCGAGCGCCAATCGACTGCGGCGGCACGCGCCGTACGCGTCACATCACGCCCAGCCCGCGCTTGGCGAGTCTGCGGAACTCTCGCGTATACGTCTTGATGAGCGTCTCGGCTTCCTGGTACAGCTCACGCACGGCCGCGTGTACGTCACCGACGAGCAGTTGATCGTCCCGGGACTGGTGAGAGCGTATTTCGCCGTCCACGTACGCGGCCTTACGACGTACGCCCCCGGGCATCTCCCACAGCGTCAGCGGGTGCGCCGCCATCGACGTCCAGCGTGGCGCCGCCCTGGACATCTGCGGGGCCAGTGCCCGCCACGGTACGTCGGGGGTCCGTCCGGTGAGGGCCGGATGCAACTGGGTTCTCGCGTCGACGAACGGTGCGCAGAATCGGGTCAGTTCGTCCTGCAAGGTGTCCACCTTGGCCACGGTGGCCGCCCTGACGCTCGCACGTCCTGTGACGCGGCCCACCGCGAGGGTCGCCGCCGCGCCCGCGACCGCGCCGCCCAGGCCGATCAACGCCACCGGAATCTCTGACTGAGCCACCCGCCCCCCTCTGCGCGTGCCCCTGCGACCAGACTGATTGTCGCAGCGGTCCGGCGACAGGGAAACCATCAGGCGTCGAGGGCAGGTCACTCTCCGCTACGGAGTCGGCGTCAGGCGTCGCCCGTGGCGTTGTTCGCAACGGGCGACGCAAGAGATTCGGGTTGGGGTGTTCAGGGGGTGAGGGTTTCCGCCCGGACGGCCTGGATGAACGAACCCGGCATCGTCCCCGTCCGGGACTCCAAGAACCCGCAGGGCCCGGTCCTGACGTTCCCGATCACGGCCTTCACCTACCGGCTGCGACGTGTGCGACTGGTGGGAGAAGCGGCGGGAGAACGCGCGGCGGGGGATCGGGGAGCCGACGGTCGAGGAGCGCGATCGGCAGATCGCCGCCCACCCTCATCTCAAGCGGGTGTGGCCGCGTTGCGGGCACCGATGACGTACGAGACGTGGACGAAGTACAGGTACAAGGCGACCGTCGTCGCCGAGGGACCCGTGAACGGGACCACGGCGCGCGTCCTGCGCGGCGCGTGGGAGACGTACACACCGGGCGGCGCCCTGTACCGGTTGCGGCAGCAGGCGCACCGGATCGCCGACGGCCTCGATCCGCATCCGCGTGCCGCCTGGGTGGCGGACGCCGGGCGGGTGCTGGTGCCCGTGGGGTCGCACATGCCCGACGTGCCCTCGGCGTTACGGGCCTGGTGCGACGACCACCGGCAGCAGGAGGCGGCCCGGCGCCGGCTCGATCGTGGGGAACGGTTCACCGTCGGCGCGGCCGATCATTCGGGCCGGTACACCCTCACGGCCCAGCCGACCGAGGTGACGGCCGCCCCGTCGACCGCCCCGTCGACCGCGTCGCCGCTCGTCGCCCCCGTACGAAGGCGACGGCGTACCCGCTCACGCAGTCGTAACCGCCACCGTGCACCGAGGCACCACCTCGAAGCGCTGGCCGTCACCCTGGGGGCCGTCGTCGGGATCCTCGCGCTCGCCGTCGCGATCGGGCGCGGCTGAGGCGCGGCGGGAGCGAGAACGGCGAGCGGGTCCAAGCGCGGTTGAAAGGCGCAGGCCACCTGATGTTTGAATGCCCCGGTGAATGACATCGACGTACTCAGCGTCTTCTGCGCCGCCGACGGCCGACACGGCAACACGCTGGGCGTCGTCCGCGAGGGACGCCATCATCCGGACCGGGCGGGCCGGCAGGCGCTGGCCGCGCGGCTCGGTTACAGCGAGACCGTGTTCGTGGACGATCCCGAACTCGGCGTGGTGGACATCTACACCCCCGGCCTGCGCCTGCCGTTCGCCGGGCATCCGCTCGTCGGCGCGGCCTGGCTGCTGGACCTGGAGTCGGTGAACCCGCCCGCCGGGGAGGTGTGGGTGCGCCACGACGGGGAGTTCACCTGGATCACCGCCCGCCCCGAGTGGGCGCCGCCCCGTACGCTCCGGCAGTACGCCACCGCCGCCGAGGTCGACGCCCTGCCCGCCCCGCCGCCGGGGGAGGGGTGGCTCTACGCCTGGGCCTGGCTGGACGAGGCGGCGGGCCGGGTCAGGGCGCGGGCGTTCCCGCGCCGGGACGACGGCATCGTGGAGGACGAGGCGACCGGCGCGGCGGCGCTGCTGCTCACGGCGGAGCTGGGGCGTGCCCTGAACATCACCCAGGGGCGGGGGTCGCAGCTGATCACGGCCCCCGGCCCCGACGGTTCGATCGAGATCGGGGGCCGGGTGCGGCTGCACGCCAAGCACCGGGGACCCAGTACACACGCCGCTGTCTGAAGGTCTCGCGGCCGTAGGCCCGGCGCGGGACGCCGGCCTCCCCGTGCGGTGGGACGACGACGTGCGGCGGGAAGACGACCGTTTCCGTGTGATGGGCCGGTTCAGCGAACCGTGCGTGCCGTCGGGGGACCCGGTACGGATGTGGTGAGCCGGGGCGCCGCGTCGGTCGGTCTACGCTCGCGTCGTTGCCCGTCACGTTCGACGGGCCGGCGTCCCGGGAGGCGGCCTCGGGGTGTTCCCAGGTCCCCGGATCGCTCCGGCCACCCGCAGAAGGGACGATGCGATGGATCCCGATGTCCGGACCAGGGCCGCGATCGAGGAACACTGGCGGGCGTCGGAACAAGGGGACGTCGAAGCCGAGCACGCCATCTACGCCTCGGACGCGATCCTCGATTACCCCCAGTCAGGAGAACGATTCCGGGGCCGCGCGACGATTTCGGCGCAACGCGGCGGGCACCCTGCCCGCCGTCGGTTCATCGTCCAGCGGATCGTCGGCAGCGGGGATCTGTGGGTGAGCGAGTGTGTCATCACGTACGACGGCGCGCCCGTCCGCTCGGTGAGCATCATGGAATTCGCCCACGGGCACGTGGTGCACGAGACGCAGTACTTCGCGGACGCCTTCGGCGCGCCTGAATGGCGGACAGCACTCGCGGAGCCGATGCCGGGCAGGAACATCGCCAGGGCCTGACTCACGGGTGTTCCCGTGCAGGGAGGACGGCGAGGCCCGGGTCCGTGCCTCGCCTCCTGCCGCGCCCTCCGCGCGGACCGCCCGCGTCCCGCGCGGATCACCGCCCGGCCGCGTGTCGTTGCCGTACCTCGCTACTCCAAGGAGTCCTTGCTCTCGTGGAACAGCCCGGCGAAGCTCGTGTGCGACTCCAGGTCCCCGTACTTCGGGGTGAAGAGGTGGGCCGCCCACTCGCCGTCCGGGCCGACGTCCGTCGGGTCGAGCAGCCAGAGGTCCTCACCGCTCGCGACCTGCAGTGACCGCCGGAACAGCGCCACGAGGTCGGCGTCCGGGAACTCGTTGTCGTAGAGGTGCACGAGGCTTCTGCCCGGCCCGGTGTCGCGCATCCAGGTGACCTCTTCGCAGGGATGGACCTCGTCGATCCAGTCGCGGAGCGCGGTCCATCCGTTCGTGGTCAGCAGGAAACTGCGGTAGCTGGGCGGAAAGCGCAGGCCGAGCCGCTGCTCGGCGGCCGCCACGGCTTCCTCGGTGGCCGGTTCCGACCCCAGCCAGCCGCCTTCCTCCAACTGCTCTTCGTCGAACTCGCGGATGTCGTTGTCGTCCACCCCTTCCCGATACAGCTCGCCGTACGCGTCGAGAAAGTCGCGCCACTCCCGCGGGGTGTTCAGCGCGCGCCTCTCCTCGTCCCCGTCCGCCTCTTCCGAGCCGCTCATGTCCCGCCCCTTGTTCCTGTGTTCACGTCGCTGCCTGGTCGTACGTGGGCCTGCCATGTACGACCCGTACGGAACGCAACCTTAACCGGCGCCCCGTACGTGGCCGAGGCGGCTCCGCGAAGGTCAAGTGGCCCGGGAGAAAACGGACTTCAGCGGGCGAGGGACGTAACCCGGGAGGGCTTCACCAGTCGTGGACGGAGCCGTCCCGGAGTCGGTTGACCGGCAGGTAGGCGGCCTCGTACGGGTGCGCCGCGGCCAGTTCCTCGTTCAGCTCCACGCCGATGCCCGGGGCCTCGCCCGGGTGGAGGTGGCCGGCGGTGAAGGTGAAGGCGTGCCGGAACACCTCGTGGGTCAGCGGGGTGTATCCCGCGTACTCCTGGATCCCGAAGTTGTGCACGGCCAGGTCGAGATGGACCGCCGCCGCCATGCCGACCGGCGAGATGTCCTCCGGGCCGTGGATGGCGCTCTTGATCTGGTACTGCGCGGCGAAGTCGAAGAGCTTCCTCAGCGGTGAGACGCCGCCGAAGTGGGTGACCGCCGAGCGTACGTAGTCGATCAGCTGCTCGGTGATGAGCGTCTGGTAGTCGTACACGGTGTTGAAGACCTCGCCGATCGCGAGGGGCGTCGTCGTGTGGCGGCGGACCAGACGAAGGGCCTCCTGGTTCTCGGCCGGTGTGCAGTCCTCCAGCCAGAACAGGCGGTAGGGCTCCAGGTCCTTGCCGAGCTGTGCCGCCTGCGCGGGAGTGAGGCGGTGGTGCGCGTCGTGGAGGAGGGGCAGTTCGGGCCCGAACTCGTTGCGTACGGCCTCGAACACCGTGGGCATGTGGCGCAGGTAGGCGGCGGTGTCCCAGTCCTCGACCACGGGGCGGGCCTGCTGGTGCGGTTCGGCCTCGGCGCTGTCGGGGCTGCTGTGCACGCCGTACACGGTCTTCAGGCCGGGGATGCCGGTCTGGATCCGGATCGCCGGGTAGCCCTCGGCCAGGCGGGCGCGGACCGAGTCGAACAGCTCGGGGATGTCACGGCCGTCGGCGTGCCCGTAGGTCCCCACCCGCTCCCGGCTCGCGCCGCCGAGCAGCTGGTAGAGCGGGAGTCCGGCGGCCTTGGCCTTGATGTCCCACAGCGCCACGTCCACCGCGGCGATCGCGGCCATCGTGACGGGTCCGCGGCGCCAGTAGGCGCCCCGGTACAGGGACTGCCAGGTGTCCTCGACGCGGTGCGGGTCGATGCCGACGAGCAGGGGCGCCACATGGTCCCGCAGGTAGGCGGCGACGGCCAGTTCCCGCCCGTTGAGGGTGGCGTCCCCGAGGCCGGTGACCCCCTCGTCGGTGGTGATCTTCAGCGTGACGAAGTTGCGGCCGGGGCTGGTGACGACGACCTTCGCGTCGACGATCTTCATGAATGGGCTCTTTCTGAGCTGTGCGGTACGGACGAGGAACGAGTAACGGCGGACGGTGAACGAGGAACGGGGTACGGGGAACGGTGCGAGAAGGCGAACGGTGAACGGTGAACGCCGCGCGGCCTCGGAGTCAGCCCTTCGACGCGCCGGACGTCAGCCCCGCCACGAGGTACTTCTGTCCGAGGACCGCGGCGAGGAGGACCGGCACCGTGATGAGGCTGGAGGCGGCCATCAGACCGCCCCAGTCGGTGCTCGCGTAGGAGATGAAGTTGAACAGGGCCACGGGCACGGTCTGGGTGCGTTCGTCGGCGAAGATGAGCGCGAACATGAAGTTGTTCCAGCTGAAGACGAAGGCCAGCAGGGACGCGGTGGCGGTGCCCGGGGCGGCCAGAGGCAGGGTGATGCGCCAGAAGGCGCCGAACGCGGACAGTCCGTCCGTACGCGCGGCCTCCTCCAGTTCGACCGGCAGGCCCTCGAAGAAGCTGATCATGATCCAGAGGATCAGCGGCACCGAGACGAACATGTGGCTGAGCACCAGCACGGTGTAGGAGCCCACCATGCCCGCCTGCGCGAACAGGTAGTACCAGGGCACCAGCAGGGAGATCGCCGGGACGATGCGCGCGACCAGGATGAGGGATCCCGTACGGCGCATCCGGAACCGCCCCACGGCCCAGGCGGCCGGCACGGCGATGATCGCGGAGAGCACGGTGGAGACCACGCCGACGAGCAGCGAGTTGCCCATCGGCCGGAGGATCTGCCCCGTTTCGAGGATGCTCCGGAAGTTGTCCAGCGTGGGGGAGAACCACAGGCCGACGGTCGGGTCCGTCACCTGGACGTTCGTCTTGAAGGCGGCGGCGAACATCCAGACGATGGGCAGCGCGAAGACGACGGTCACGGCCGCGATGGCGATGCCGCGCAGCCAGGCCCCGTACCCGCGCCGGCGCCCGCCGGGACGCGGGGACGGGACGATGACGTTGGCACCCGCGCCGGCACCCGCGCGGCCCCCGGCATCGGGGCGCCGCACGGCGGAGGAGACGGTGGGGCTCATGCGGTCTTCCTTCCGGTACGGCGGCGGAGCAGGATCACGACGCCGATGATGAAGAGCGTGAACAGGGCCAGGACCGCGGAAGCGAGCCCGTACTCCTGGTAGTCGAAGGTGAGGCCGTAGGCGTAGACGTTGAGGGTCTCGGCCTCGAAGTCCGAGCCGCCGCCCGCGCCCTTCGTCGCGTAGAGGATGTCGAACGTCTTGAGCGCGTCCACGGCCCGCAGGACGAGGGCGGTGGCGAGCGTCGGGCCGAGCATCGGCAGGATGACGTACCGGAACCGCTGCCAGCCGCCCGCCCCGTCGACCAGGGCGGCCTCCTCGGGCTCCTCGGGGAGCGTGGTCAGCCCGGCGAGCAGGAGCAGCGTCATCATCGGCGTCCACTGCCAGACGTCGATGAGCATCAGCGTGGGCAGGGACTGGCTCACCGAGCCGAGGAACTCCTGCGGGGGCAGCCCGAGGGAGCTGAGCAGGTGGTTCGCGATGCCGTTGCTGGGGTCGAGGATGAGCAGCCACAGGATGCCGATCGCGACCGGCGTGGTGAGCAGCGGAACGATGAGGACCGTACGCACCCAGCGCATGCCGCGGAACGGCTTGCGCATGAGCATCGCGAGGGCCAGGCCCAGCACGGTCTCCAGCACCACGGCACCGACGGTGAAGACCACGGTGCGCTGCACGGCGGGCCAGAAGCGGCGGGAGTCGCCGAGGGCGTCGAGGAAGTTCTGTACGCCGACGTAGTTCTTGCCGGCGTTCACCGCGCCGAACGCGTCGGTGAACGACAGGTTGAGCGTGAAGACGAGTGGAAAGACGATCATCAGGCCGACGAAGGCCAGCGCCGGTGCGAGCATGGCCCACTTCAGACGCCGGTTGGCCTGCTCGAAGGTGCGGGGCGCGCGCCCGCGGGAGCCACGGGAGCCGGGTCCGGCCGCGCCGGGGGAGGTGCCGGCCGTGCGGGCCGTCGGGCCGCCGGACGCCGTGGCGGCGCCGGCCGGGTTGCCGGCCGGGGCTTCGGTCGCGCTCGTGGTCGCGTTCTTGGCGTCACGCATCAGGACTCCCGGTGGCGGTTGTCGCGGACGAGGAAGTCGTCGAACTCGGCGTTCGCGTCGCGGGCGACCGGCGCCACTGTCTCGCCGAGGATCCCGGCCACCAGCGGACGGCCGACGATGTCGCGTGACCTGCCCACCTGGAGGACCTGCGGCCGGTCGTAGCCGATGCCGCGCTCCGCGTTGATCCGCATGGTCTCCGCGAGTTCGGCCGGGAAGGCGGCCAGGGTCTTCGCGTCCGACCACGCCGACTTACGGGCGCCGGGGATACCCGCCGCCTGCAGTTCGGCCACCATCTCCGGGCTGGAGGCCCACCGGACGAACTCCCATGCCTCGTCGCGCAGAAGGGAGAAGCGGTTGATCCCCAGGCTCCAGGAGGGGATGTTGTGCGGCCGGGCCCCGGCCGGGCCGGCCGGGAACGGCGCGAACCCCACGGTCCTGCCCACGGTCGAGATCTTGGGGTCGAGGAAGTTGCTGTAGATGGCGTCCGCGTCCACGTAGAAGGCCGCCTTGCCCTGGGCGAAGATCGGCATGGCCTGTTCGAGGCTCATGTTGGTGGCCCCTGGTGGGCCCGTACGTTGCAGCAGGCCGCCGTAGTAGGCGTACGCGGCCACCGCCTCCGGCGAGCCGATGCCGGATTTCCCGTCGACGACGAAGTCGCCGCCGAAGGAGTAGAGGAAGCTCGACCACTGACTGACGGCGCCGTTGCGCTGCCCGCGCCCGACGTACCCGAAGAAGTTCCGGCCCCGGCCGGCGAGTTCGAGCGACATCTCCATCAGGTCGTCGAGGGTCCGGGGCGGCCCGCCCAGGTCCTCGACGAGGTCCTTGCGGTAGTAGAGCGCCGGCCGTTCCGTCACCACGGGGACGCTCAGCACCTTGCCGTCCGTGACGGACACCTCGCGCGGGGCGTCCTGGAAGTCCGGCCAGTCGTACGCCGCTTCGGCCTTCACCCGGTCGGTGAGGTCGGTGAGCCAGCCGTTGCGCCCGAAGAGCAACTGGTCCTGGAGCGCGCGGACCATCATGACGTCCACGTCCGTGCCGGAGGCGTTGAGCTTGACGTTGTAGCTGTTGGAAAGCTGGTCAGCGGTCAGCAGCGTCATGGAGACCCTGCGTCCGACGCGGTCCTCGAACCGCTTCAGGCGGCGCTTGATCGCCTGGGACCAGACATGGTTGATCGCCATGATCCGCAGCGGCGCGTTCGCGGAGGCGGTGCCGCTCCCGGGCGAACAGGCGCCGAGCGACACCGTGCCCGCCGCGGCGGCGGCGACGCCGGCGGCCAGCTTGCCGAAGGAGCGCCGGCTGAGGAACTGGCTGCTCGTGGACATCCTTGTCCTCGACTTTCTGATGTGATGCGTCCCGATCCATCCGATCCATCCGGTCCAACTGGTAGGACCAGTTGGGACCGCAGGGGGGACCGTAGCAACAGAAGTCCCACGCTGAACAGCCCTTTGGTACCGGTATGACGCTGGGGCGGGTGGTGCGTCACTGAGCGTGGTGGTGCAGGGTGTGCGGGTCGCGGGGGTGGTGCGAGGGGTACGGGGGTGCGGGGGCACGGGGTGATGGGAGGGCGCTATCCCCGGTGCGTCGCCGGTTTCGTCCCCGGCTTTTCCGGCCTTATCCCCGGTCGCCGTTCTCGCCGAGCAGCGCCTCGATGTGCTGCCGCGCCATCGCGTCCACGCTGACATCGAGATCGGCGCCGTAGGTGCGCAGCCCGAGCGTCAGATGGGACCGCATCCGCTCGCAGGCCAGCTCGACGTCGCGCGCCACGATCGCCTCGAAGATCTCGGGGTGGTGCGGGACGCCGGGCTCGCCGATCGACGGATCGGAGTTCGAGCGGAGCATCATCTCGAACATCATGCCGCTGATCGAGGACAGCATGATCCGCAGGACGGGGTTGCCGCTGGCCGCCGCGATGGCCTCGTGGAAATCGACGTCCGCCTGTGCCTTGGCGACGACGTCGGTGGCCGCTTCCAGGGCGTCCCTGGCCGCCCGCATCGCCGAGATGTCCGCCGGGGTCGCGCGCTGCGTCGCCAGCCGGACGATCTCCACCTCGAGCGGGACGCGTGCCTCGATGAGCTGCCGGACAGTGGGCCGTCCGGCGCGGTACAGGGCGTCGTAGCTGCGCGCCTGCCCGGACGTCTGCTCCCGGACGAACGACCCGCGGCCCGGGGCGACCTCGATCAGGTGCTGGGCCTCGAGGCGGCGCAGCACCTCGCGCACGACGTTCCGGCTGGCGCCGAACCGGGTGGCGAGTTCACGCTCGGACGGCAGTTTCGTGCCGACGGCGATCTCGCCGGACCGGATGTCGTGCTCCAGTTGGCGCGCGATGCGTTCGGTCAGGAGTCCGCGCTGGGCGGTGGGTGCACCACGATCCGACTGCGGAGAGGTGGTGGGCGCCATGGTCAGCAGCTTACAGGGGGGCCGTGCGCTCCCGAGTCCGGTCGGTCACGCGCCGGTCCGGCCGCACCTCGTCCGTGCGCGGGATCGCGCACATCGCGCACGTCGCACGCGTTACGCGCTCAGCGGGAACCGTGACCCCAGCTCGCGGAAGACCGCCCCGTTGAAGTCGAACGCCCGCTTGCACTCGTCGATGATCCGCTGCTTCTCCAAGTCGTCGGCCGCCACCGCGTCCAGCCGTGCGCGGTAGTCCCGCTTGAACGCCGCCGGATTCTCGATGCCCTCGAAGACGTAGAAGCGGACCCCGTCGCCCTTGCGCGCGAAGCCCCAGGTCTTCTCCGCCGTGGAGCGGATGATCTGGCCGCCGGAGAGGTCGCCCAGGTAGCGCGTGTAGTGATGGGCCACATAGCCGCCCGGCCAGGTGCGCGCGCACTCCTCGATCCGTGCCGCGTACGCGGCGGTCGCGGGCAGCGGTTCGAGCCCCGCGTGCCAGTCGGGGCCGCGCAGATGGGCCAGGTCGCGCGCCAGCTCGGGCGTACGGGCCAGCTCGGGCCGCAGGAAGGGCCCGGCCACCGGATCCCCGGCCAGCGCGTCGACGGCGCTCTCCAGCGCGTCGTAGACGAACCACAGCTGCTCGGTGTAGCGCGTGTACGCGGCCACCCCCAGCCGGCCGCGCAGCATGTCGCTCATGAACGGGGAGGTCTCCGCCGCGGTGTGCTGCGCGTGCGAGGCGTCGCGGATGAGCGTGGAGAACGGTGTGGCGGCGGGGCCGGCTGTGGCGTCCAAGGTGGGCCTCCGGGGGCCGAGGGGAACGGGGGCCGACGGCGAACCCGGCCCCGGCGGCAGGTGCTGCCACCGGGACTCATGCTCGTGGCTTAGGCTTACCTAAGTCAATGGTTCCCGACGTCCTGTCGGTAAAACGCTACCCGGGCCTCGCCCAGCGGCAACCGGGGAAGCGGGGGAATCGGGGGAATCGAGCGAACCAGGAGTCCGGGGAGACCCGCGAGACACCCCGGTCAGGGCAGCGTGAGGATGTCCGCGCCCGTCTCGGTCACCACCAGTGTGTGTTCGAACTGGGCCGTGCGCTTGCGGTCCTTGGTCACCACGGTCCAGCCGTCGTCCCACATGTCGTGTTCGTACGTACCGAGCGTCAGCATGGGCTCGATGGTGAAGGTCATCCCGGGCCGCATGACGGTGGTCGCCTGCGGGCTGTCGTAGTGCGGGATGATCAGCCCGGAGTGGAACGACGAGTTGATGCCGTGCCCGGTGAAGTCCCGTACGACGCCGTAGCCGAAGCGCTTGGCGTACGACTCGATGACGCGCCCGATGACATTGATCTGGCGGCCGGGACGGACGGCCTTGACGGCGCGGTTCAGCGACTCCCGGGTCCGCTCCACCAGGAGTCGGGACTCCTCGTCCACGTCGCCGCAGAGGTAGGTGGCGTTGTTGTCGCCGTGGACGCCGTTGATGTAGGCGGTCACGTCGAGGTTCACGATGTCGCCGTCCCGCAGGACCGTGGTGTCCGGGATGCCGTGGCAGATCACCTCGTTGACGGACGTGCACAGCGACTTGGGGAAGCCGCGGTAGCCGAGGGTCGAGGGGTAGGCCCCGTGGTCGCACATGAACTCGTGCGCGACCCGGTCCAGTTCGTCCGTGGTCACGCCCGGCGCGATGTGCTTCGCGGCCTCCTCCATCGCCTGCGCGGCGATGCGCCCGGCGATCCGCATGAGTTCGATCGTCTCGGCGGACTGGACCTCCGGCCCGGTGTACGGGGCGGGCCCGGGTTTGCCGACGTATTCGGGGCGCCGGATCTTGGCGGGTACGGAACGGGCGGGGGAGATCTTCCCCGGTACGAGCAGCGACTGGCCAGACATGCGGCGAGTCTAACCAGCCGCCGTGGGGCACGATGGCGCCAGAGGCACCGGCGAGAGAGAGGAGCCGACGATGGCCCTGTTCAAGAAGCGCGCGGTGGGCAAGCCGGGCGAGTGGTACTACTGCCTGCGGCACCGGACGGTCGAGGAAGGCCCGGAATGCCGGGCGGCGGACCGCTTCGGCCCGTACGCCACCCGGGAGGAGGCGTCCCACGCGATGGAGACGGCGCGGGACCGCAACAGGGAGTGGGAGACGGACCCGCGCTGGGACGACGGGACGAAGGGGGAGGGCGAGGGTCCGGCCTGAGCGGCGGGAAGGCCCGGGCCGGCCGGTACGCGGGGCCGGGCCGGCCGGTACGCGGGGCCGGGCCGGCCGGTACACGCGGGGCCGGGCCGGGCGGCGGCGCGGGCCGGGCCTGTCGGCCGGACGCGGCGGGCCGGGCCCGGCCGGGGGACGCCGGGCCCGGCCGGGTCGGCCGGGCGCGCTGGGACGCGCCGTGCCTACGGCGTCGGGGTCGACGCCTCCTTCCGGGCCTCCTGCTGGGCCCGGCGGCGCAGCGCGTCCTCGTCCGTCGTCGCGTCGTACGTCAGCAGCTTCGGCAGCATTGCCGCCAGCAGCCCCACGGACGCCACGCACGCCAGCCCCCCGCCCCAGATCGCCGGGCGGGTGCCCGTCCAGCCCGCCGCCGCGCCCGCGCGGACCTGGCCGAGCTGGGGGCCGACGCTGTACGAGAGCACCTCGATGCCCGCGAGCCGGCCGCGCAGCTCCTCCGGGATGGTCTGGTTCCAGATGGTGGAGCGGCCCAGACCGCTCAGCATGTCGCCGGCGCCCGCGAGCCCCAGGCACAGCAGCACGACCCAGACGTCCGAGAACCACCCCGCGGCCGTGATCGCCAGCCCCCACCCCGCCGCGCCGAACACCACGAGCAGGCCGTGCCGCCGCACCCGGGAGGTCCAGCCACTCGTCAGGCTCAGGACCACCGAGCCGACCGACCCGGCCGCGTACATCAGCCCCAGCGCCCACTCGGCGTGCAGATCGTCGGCGAGGAACGGGAAGATCGTGTTCGGGAAGGCGAAGAACATCGCGGCCAGGTCGACGGCGTACGTCCCCAGCAGCACCGGTCTGCTCCACGCGTACCGCGCGCCCTCGGCGACGGAGCGCAGTGACGGTTTCTCCGCGTCGTGCGCGGCGGGCGCGGCCGACAGGCGCAGGCACATCAGTACGGAGACGAGGAAGCCGAGGATCGTGACCGCGTAGGCGGTCGCGTGACCGGCGTACGCGACGACCACGCCCGCCAGTGAGGGCCCCGCGATGGCGCCGATCTGCCAGCGCACGGCGTTCAGCGCGGCGGCGGCCGTGAGCTGGTCGTGCGGCACGATACGGGCCATGAGCGAGTCCAGTGCCGGGCGCTGGAGCCCGGCGAGCGCGGACACCCCCGCGGCCACGAGGTACAGCGGCCAGAGCAGCGGCTCCGGCAGCAGGGCGTTCAGCAGCAGGACGCCGGCGAGCAGCCCGAGCCCCGCCTCGGTGCCCAGGATGACCTTGCGCCGGTCCACGGCGTCGGCGAGCGCGCCGCCGTACAGCCCGAAGACGATCAGCGGCACCAGCTCCACCGCGCCCATCGCGCCGACGGCGAGCGGGGAGCCGGTGAGGTCCTTGATCTGGAGCGGCAGGGCGATCATCGCCATGAAACCGCCGAAGTTCGTCACCAGCCCCTGCACCCAGAGCAGCCGGAAGTCCCGGGAGGAGCGGAACGGGGAGAAGTCCGGCAGGAGCGAGACGAGAGGAGAAGCCACGACCAGCCATGATTTCCGGACGGGGTGGGCCGGGCAACCGGGTTTCGCCGCGCCAGTCGTGCCCCCCCGGCCTGCCGGGACCGGTCCGGTCCGGCCCGGTCACCAGCGTGCGGGTGGCGGCGCCGTCAGCTGATCCGCCAGCCGCGCCAGCCGGTCGCGGAAGCGCCGGCGGCTCCGTGCCCCGGGCAGGCTGTTCTCTCCGGCCGCCGCGCTCACCAGGTGCTGCACGGTGTCGAGGTCCACGCCCTCGGCGTCGGTGCCGTAGCTCCCGGTGCCGTAGCTCACGTATCCGCTGTCGTCTCCGCTGTCGCCGTCGTGTTCGTCGCGCAGATCGCGTACGTCGCGTACATCGTTTCTGTCGGGCAGCGTCACCGACAGCGCCTCGTGCGCCAGCCCCCGTACCTCCGGGTCCCCGCAGTCCAGGGACAGCACCCGCGCCCCGGAGCGCCGTGCGTCGTGCACCCGTTCCAGCAGGCCGCCGTCCGGGCGGTCCGGGGCCACGAGGAGCAGCGTCTCGCCACGGCCCGCCCCTTCGAGCCGGCCGAGTCCGACGGCCAGGTGCGCCGGGTCCCCGGGGCGCACCCGGTGCCGTACCAGCGTGGGGCTCAGCTCCGGCAGCCCCGACCACGCCGCCTCGTCCACCAGGTGCGCGGCCAGGTGCCACGGCTCGTACTCCCGGGTGCCCACCAGCAGCAGGCCACCCCCCTGCGGCACGACGGAGGACCGCAGCACCCCCGCGAACCGGCGGGTGAGCGCCGGCCACTCCGTCCCGGCCAGAACCTCGCGCAGCAGCGCGACGCGTACGGCATCCATGGGCCCGCATCCTGCCGCAGGCCGGCCCGTGACGGCGGCGGGTCCGGGGCGTGCTCACCCGTACGTGACCGTCCGGCGCCACCGCGACGTAGGGTCGGGCCATGACTTCTGCGGACAGCACCCCCAGCACCGCCCCCACCGCTTCCGGCGCTCCTGACACCGCCGCGAAGGCTCCGGCGAAGGCTCCCGCCAAGGACCCCTGGGACCTCCCCGACGTCTCGGGGCTCGTCGTCGGCGTCCTCGGCGGTACCGGCGACCAGGGCCGAGGGCTCGCCTACCGGCTGGCCAGGGCCGGACAGAAAGTGATCATCGGTTCCCGGGTCGCCGAGCGCGCGCGGACGGCCGCGGCCGAACTCGGCAACGGCGTCGAGGGACTGGAGAACGCCGAGTGCGCGCGCAGCAGCGACGTGGTCATCGTCGCCGTGCCGTGGGAGGGGCACGCCAAGACCATCGAGGCCCTGAAGGGGGAACTG
Source organism: Streptomyces hebeiensis (assembly GCF_052983195.1). Taxonomy (NCBI): domain Bacteria; kingdom Bacillati; phylum Actinomycetota; class Actinomycetes; order Kitasatosporales; family Streptomycetaceae; genus Streptomyces; species Streptomyces hebeiensis. The sequence continues at coordinate 2,105,655 of NZ_CM129812.1, read as the reverse complement.
GCGGGCAAGCTGGTCGTCGACTGCGTCAATCCGCTCGGCTTCGACAAGAAGGGCGCGTACGCCATCACCCCCGAGGAGGGCAGCGCCGCCGAACAGGCGGCCGCGCTGCTGCCCGAGTCGCGGGTGACCGCGGCCTTCCACCACCTCTCGGCGGTGCTGCTCCAGGACCCGGCCGTCGAGCGGATCGACACCGATGTGATGGTGCTGGGCGAGGCCCGCGCCGATACGGACATCGTGCAGGCGCTGGCGGCCCGCATCCCGGGGATGCGCGGGGTCTTCGCCGGCCGGCTGCGCAACGCGCACCAGGTGGAGTCGCTGGTGGCGAACCTGATCTCGGTGAACCGGCGTTACAAGGCCCACGCGGGTCTGCGGGTCACGGACGTCTGAGGGGTTTCCCGCACGCCGCCCGGTCCGGGCGAGTGCGGGTGCGGACGGGTACGGGCCATGGGGGACACTGGACCGTACGTCCGCCCCGCCCGGGAAGCGCCCCCAGGCGCGCCCCCTGGCACCCCCGACAGGAGCCGTCCCCCATGCCCCGCCTGCCGCGCCTCGCTCTGTACGCCTTCGCCGTCTGCGTCCTCGCCGCCGTCGCGGCCGTGGTCTCCTTCGTCCAGGGCAGCAACTGGCTGGGCGTCGTCTGGGTCCTGCTCACCGGGCTCTCGTCCAACATGGCCTGGTACTACCTGCGGCGGGCCCGGTCCGAGCGGCGGGCCGGGGCCGCCGGCTGACGGCCGTCGTCCGCGAGCGGTGGCGCCCGGGACACGCGTGCCCGCGCGGACCGACGCGTCACCGGGCGCCGGCCCCTCCTTCGCTCGGCACGGAGCGAGGTGTGACTCCGGTCGTGGGGCTGCCGCTGCGGCTGCTACGGCAGGGTGAGGATGTCGGCTCCGTCGTCGGTGATGGCGATCGTGTGCTCACTGTGGGCTGTCCGGCAGCCTGTCGCGCTTCGGAGCGTCCACCCGTCGGCATCGGTGACGAGCTCGGCGGTGTCCGCCATGACCCACGGCTCCAGCGCGAGCAGCAGCCCGGGGCGCAGTTTGTATCCACGGCCGGGCCGTCCGGTGTTCGCCACGTGCGGGTCCTGGTGCATGGTCGATCCGATGCCATGCCCCCCGAACTCGGTGTTGATCGGGTACCCCGCCTCGCTGAGGACCGTACCGATGGCATGGGAGATGTCGCCGACGCGGGCCCCGGGGCCGGCGGCGGCGATCCCCGCGGCCAGCGCGCGTTCGGTCGCACTGATCATCGCGACGCTCTCCGGGGGCTTCGCGTCGCCCACGATGAAGCTGATGGCCGCGTCCGCGGCGACTCCGCCTCTGGAGACGGCGAGGTCGAGCGTCAGCAGATCGCCGTCGGCGAGCGTGTAGTCGTGCGGACGCCCGTGGAGCACGGCGTCGTTGACGGCCGTGCAGATGTAGTGGCCGAACGGTCCGCGTCCGAAGGACGGCGCGTAGTCGACGTAGCAGGACTGCGCTCCCGCCTCGACGATCATGGTCTTGGCCCACCGGTCGATGTCCAGCAGGTTCGTGCCGACCGTGCTCCGGCTCTTCAGTGTCCGCAGGATGCCGGCGACCAGAGCGCCTGTGTCTTTCGCCCGGGTCAGCAGGGTGGGGTTCAGGATCTCGATCACGCGACGTCCTTCTCCAGCTTCCAATAACTATACCGGCCATACTATACCGGTACTAGAATCGGGCCATGGTCAGGTTGCCGCTCACTCCCGCAGAGGTCGAACGCGGACAGCGCCTCGGCGCCCTCCTCCGGCGGGCCAGGGGAGAGCGCTCGATGCTCGATATCGCGCTCGACGCACGTGTCTCACCGGAGACCCTCCGGAAGATCGAGTCGGGCCGCGTGGCCACCCCCGCCTTCCCGACCATCGCGGCGATCGCCGATGTCCTCGGGCTCTCCCTCGACGCGGTGTGGGCCGAGATCAACCTTCCCGAACCCGGCGTCGGGCCGGTCGGCTCAGGGCGTCACGTACGCGGGCAGCTGACCTCGTAGGTCTCCATCCGCAGCCGCGAGGCCGGGCTCGGTGGTCGGCAGGGCCGGCGTTCGTCGGCCCTGCCCCGGCCGAGGCAACGGGCACCCCCTGGAGGGCGGTGCGCACCAGGCGCGGCCGCGGGCCCACGTGGGTCTGCCGGCAGGGGGACGGACGTTGCGTTGGTGCGTGCCCACGCGCGAGGCGCGCCGGAAAAGTCACCCCCGCTGAACGCGGGCCCCTCGCGGTAGTCGCGTCCCCTGCGTGACCGGTGCCGCGTCCGCGCCGGGGGAGGCTGCGGCCACCCGCGACGACGCGGCCCGGCCGGCCGACTGGCCGGCTAGCCGACCGGGCCGCAGAAGTACTCGTTCCGGTCGGTCCAGAAGCGGAAGAGGTTCTGGCCGCAGTAGGAGTCCACGTCCCTGACGCCCAGCGCGCTCAGGATCGCGTCGATCGCGTCGAAGAAGGCCGCGTTCACCTCCGGGATGAACAGGACGATGAAGACGAGGAGCAGACCGAAGGGCGCGAGCGGTTCGACCTGGCGGCGGATCTTGTGCGACAGCCAGGGCTCCAGCACGCCGTAGCCGTCGAGGCCGGGCACCGGGAGGAAGTTCAGGATCGCCGCCGTGACCTGGAGCAGCGCGAGGAAACCGAGCGCGTAGCGGAAGCCGGCGGGCACGCCGTCCAGGGCGCCGAGCCAGAACGGCGCGGTGCACACGAGCGCGAAAAGGACGTTCGTCAGCGGCCCGGCCGCCGAGATCAGGCTGTGCCGCCAGCGGCCGCGGATCCGGTGCCGCTCGATGAAGACCGCGCCGCCCGGCAGGCCGATACCGCCCATGATCATGAAGATCACGGGCAGCACGATGCTCAGCAGCGCATGCGTGTACTTCAGCGGGTTGAGTGTCAGGTAACCCTTCGCGCCGATGGAGATGTCGCCGCTGTGCAGCGCGCTGCGGGCGTGCGCGTACTCGTGCAGACAGAGCGAGACGATCCAGGCGCCCGTGACGAAGAGGAAGACGGCGATCCCGGCGTTCGCCGCGAAGTCCGTCCACACGGCCCACCCGGCGACCGCCGTGACGGCGGCGATCCCCAGGAAGACGGGGCTGATCCGCCGGTTGTCGGCGCGGAGGGATGCGGTGGTCATGCGTCGAGGATAGAAGAGGCTCCGTCGGACGCCGATGGTGCGGTCACGAGGGGGCCGATGGTGCGGTCACAAGGGGGCCGCCGCCCCGCGCGCCGGGGAAGTCCCCGAGTCGGCGGAAGGTCCCGCGCCGGGGAAGGCCCCGCGCCGCGAAAGTCTCCGCGCCGGGGCCGGCGTCCGGCAGGGCGGCGTGAACACGTGTCCGACGTCGGGGACAATGGGCGGATGCGCTACCGCGTCCTCGGCACCACCCGCGCCCTGCGTGACGACGGCACCCCGGCCGCCGTCGGGGGCGCCCGGCTGCGTGCGCTGCTCGCCGTGCTCGCCCTGCGCGCCGGGCGCGCGGTGCCGGTCGGTGTGCTCGTCGCCGAGGTCTGGGCCGACGAGCCGCCCGCCGACGCGGTCGGCGCCCTCCAGGCGCTGGTCGGACGGTTGCGCCGGGCGCTCGGCCCGGGGGTCGTGGTCTCGGCGGACGGCGGCTACCGGCTCTGCGCGGACGAGGACGAGGTGGATCTCCACCGCTTCGGCAGGCTCGCGGGTGAGGGCGCGCGGGCGCTGGAGGAGGGCGATCCGGCGAAGGCGGCCGCGCTGCTCGACGAGGCACTCGGGCTGTGGGCCGGGCCCGCGCTGGCCGACCTGCCGGACCGCGGGGCGGAGGCGGCACGCTGGGAGACCCGTCGCGGGGAGGCCCGCCGCTCCCTGCTCACCGCCGCGCTGGCGCTGGGCCGGGCGGACGAGGCGCTGCCCGAACTGGCCGCGCTGTGCGACGAGTTCCCGCTGGACGAGCGGCTCCATGCCTTGCGCGTACGGGCCTTGCGCGACGCCGCCCGCCCGGCGGAGGCCCTGGCCGTGTACGAGGAGGTCCGGCGTTCCCTGGCCGACCGGCTCGGCACGGGCCCCGGCCCTGAACTGCGCGCGCTGCACGCCGACCTGCTCCACGGCGGCGACCGCGGGAACGGTCCCGGCGGCCGTCCCGGGCGGTCCGCCCGGGACGGAGGCCCGCCCCCGGACGGCGCCCCGGACTCGAAGGGTGCCGAGCGTACGCACGGTGTCCTGGACTCCGGCGGTGCCGTGTCCCGGGACGGTGCCCTGAACGCGGGCGGCGTCGTGCCCAGGGACGGCGCCCCGGACTCGGACGGTGCCGTGCCCCCGGACGGTACGGGCGTCGGCGGCCCCGGGCCCGGGGCCGTACCGCCACCGGGCAATCTCCGTGCCCGGCTGACCAGTTTCGTCGGGCGGGAGGCGGACATCGACGCCATCCGGGACGATCTGGGGCGGTCCCGGCTCGTCACACTGCTCGGCCCCGGCGGTGCCGGGAAGACGCGACTCTCGCAGGAGGCCGCCGAGCGGGTCGCGGACGGGTGGCCGGACGGGGTATGGCTCGCGGAACTGGCGCCCGTGGAGGACCCGGCGACCGTGCCGGAGGCCGTACTGGCGGCGCTCGGCGCGCGGCAGACCGTGCTGCGCGGCGCGGGGGCCGGAGAACTGCGTGCCGTTGATCCGCATGCCGCCGATCCGCTCGCACGGCTTGTCGAACACTGTGCGCGCCGCCGCATGATCCTGCTGCTCGACAACTGCGAACACGTCGTACAGGGTGCCGCCGACCTCGTCCAGGAACTGCTCACGCACTGCCCGGGGCTGACCGTCCTGGCGACCAGCAGGGAACCGCTGGGGGTGCCCGGCGAGACCGTACGCCCCGTGGAGCCGCTGCCACCGGACCCGGCACACCGGCTGTTCGGGGAGCGGGGCCGGGCGGCGCGGCCGGGGTTCGAGCCCGCCGCGGACCCGGGCGCGGTCGAGGAGATCTGCCGTCGGCTGGACGGGCTGCCACTGGCCATCGAACTGGCCGCCGCCCGGCTCCGTATGCTGACGCCGCGTCAGATAGCGGACCGTCTCGACGACCGCTTCCGGCTGCTGACCAGCGGAAGCAGGACCGTTCTGCCGCGTCAGCAGACCCTGCGGGCCGTCGTGGACTGGTCCTGGGACCTGCTCGACGCGCGGGAACGCGCCGTACTGCGGCGGCTCTCCGTCGTCGCGGGCGGCTGTGACCTCACCGCGGCCGAGAACATCTGCGCGGACTCGTGGCCGAGCCCGGCAGGGGACTCCCGGGCGGGCACTTCGGCCGGCCCCGGGCCGGGTGCCCGGGAGGAGGAGCCGCCGCCGTACGAGAACCGGGCGGCGGCCGTCGAGGTCGGTGAGGTCAGCGATGCCGGTGAGGCCAGCGATGCCGGTGAGGTCGTCGGCGTCGGAAGCCCCGTCGAACCGACGTATCCCGTCAGCGCCCCGGACACCCTCGGCACCGCGGGCTCCGGCACCGCGGACCCCGTCGACTACCGTGACGTCGCCGCGCTCCTGGGCTCGCTCATCGACAAGTCCCTCGTCGTGGCCACCCCCTCGGCGGGCGGCGAGATGCGCTACCGGCTCCTGGAGACCGTCGCCGAGTACGCCGCCGAGCGCCTTGACGAGTCGGGTGAACGGGCCGCCGCCGCCCACCGCCATCTGGTGCACTACCGCGAACTCGCCCGTACCACCGACCCGTTGCTGCGCGGCCGGGGCCAGCGCGCCGCGCTCACAAGGTTGCAGCTGGAGTACGAGAACCTGCGGACCGCGCTGCGCCGCGCCGTGGCCGCCCACAACGAGCAGGAGGGACTGTGCCTCGTCCTCTCCCTCGGCTGGTTCTGGCAGATGCTGGACCTGCGCGCCGACGCCCGTCAGTGGGCGCTGGCCGTGAGCGCGCTCGGCCCCGATCCGTTCACCTCGCCCGCCGAGCCCGCGCCACCGATCGAGGCGCGCTGTACGGACGCGCCGCCGCCCCTGGCGCCCGACGTGCTCCAGGAGGCCCGGCGCCAGGTGCGGCTGATCGAAGTGGCCACCATGAACCACCAGGAGGACGGCTGGACCACGCCCGCCCGGCGGGCATGGCTGCGCACGGTCGTCCTGGTCTACCGGCCCGGCCTGCCGCAGACCTGCCGGTTCCCCGGAAGCCTCTGGCTCTACGCGGTGATGCTCACCGGCGACGACGAACTGCTGCGGCACGTCATGGACGAGACCGTGCGCGCCTGCGCCGAACTGGGGTACGAGTGGGAGCTCGCCGGTGCGCTGCAGGCCCGGGCGAACGTGCTGGCGAACCGGCGTATGCGGGTCGGCGACGCGGGCCGCGACGCCGATCGCAGTTTGGAGATCTATGAGCGGCTCGGCGACGCCTGGGGCGCGGCGGAGGCGCTCTCCGCCCGGGGCGAGGCCAGGGAGCGCGGCGGCGACCACGCCCTCGCCGCGGAGGACTACGCGGCGGCCATCGGCCATGCGGACGGGCTCGGGGCGCGCAGCCAGGTCATCCTGTTGCGGACGCGGGTGGCGGGGACCCTGTTCGAAAGGGGCCGGGGCGAGGAGGGCGAACGCCTCATCCGGGAACTGCTGGAGGAGGAGGGGGACGAGGCCCATCAGAGCCTGCTCGTCGCCCGCCTCTTCCTGACGGTCTGGCTGGGTTGCACGGGACGCGTGGCCGAGGCGAGGCAGCACGTGCGGACGTTGCTGGAGGTGTTCAGAGGCGAGACGCTGGCTCTCTTCGTCGGCATGATGAAGGGGCACGTCGCCTGGCTGGACTGTGAGGAGGGGCAGTACGCGACGGCGCTGGCCGGCGTCCGCGAGGCGCTCGCGCAAGCACGGGCGCCGCTGTCGCGGATGATCGCCCCGGAACTGGCCGTCGGCCAGCTGATGACGGCCGCGTGGGCCCTGGGCGGCCTGGCAGCCGACCGGCCCGCCCCCGGCCTCCGCGAGGACCGCGACGGTCTCCGCGAGGACCGCGACGGTCTCCGCGAGGACCGCGACGCTGACGGAGGGCAGGACGCCGGCGGAAGACGGGACCCTGCCCGAGGGCGCGACGCCGACCGAGCGCGCGACGCCGCCCCTGCGCGGAGTGCCGGCCCCGCGCGGAGTGCCGGCCGGGCGCGCGACGCCGACCGGGCGCGGGACGCCGCCCGGCTGGTCGGTGCCCACGAGGCGCTGCTGCCCACCGGCCACGTCCGCACCTACATGGAACGGCACGTCAGGGAACGGGCCGTCGCGACCGTGCGGGCCGTCCTCAGTGACGAGGCGTTCGAAACGGCGCGCGCCGAGGGCGGCGGCCTCACCCTGGAGGAAGCCGCCGCCCTGCTCGGACCGGCGGATCCGGACCACGCCGGGCTCAGGACTTCTTGCGGAACTTGCCCACCGCCAGCGGCGCCGTCACCAGCGTGATGCCCGCCGCCCACGCCAGCGTCATCCACACCGAGTGCGCGACCGGCCCGCCGTTGATCATGTTCCGGGCCGCGTCCGCCAGGTTCGACAACGGGTTGTAGTCCGTGAACGTCTGCAGCCAGCCGGGCATCGTGGTCGGCGGTGCGAAGATCGACGAGCCGAACTGCAACGGCATCAGGACGAGCATGGCCACTCCCTGGACGGCCTGTGCCGTCTTCATGGTGAGACCCAGCAGGATGAAGACCCACATCAGCGAGGCGCCGAACGCCACCGACAGACCGACTGCGCCGAGCAGCTCCGCCACCGACGTCTTTATCTCCATGCCGAGCAGGAAGCCCATGCCGAGCAGGATCGCCGTGGCGACGAGCATGCGGCCTATCTCGACCACGATCTTGGCTATCAGGACCGACGACCGGGCGATCGGCATCGTGCGGAACCGGTCCATGACGCCCTTGCGGAAGTCGTCGTTCATGCCCGTGCCGACGGCCATGGAGATGTTCATGCCCATCATCGCCATCAGTCCGGGCACCACGTAGTTCACGTAGTCCTCCCGGCTGCCGCCCAGACTCTGGCCCACGGAACCGCCGAAGACGTAGACGAACAGCAGGGTGAAGATGATCGGCATCAGCAGGACGTCGAACATCGACTCCGGATCCGCCTTGATCTGGAGAGCGTTGCGCCGGACCAGCGCGCCGATGTGGCGGAGGTTGGACCGCAGGCCGATCCGGCCCTCGCCGACAGGGGCGGGGTCGGCGCCGCCACCGGGGCCGGGAGCGGGAGTCCGCTCCGGGGCGGCGGCGGGAGTGAAGGGAGTGGAAGGAGGTGTGGTCGTGCTCATGCCGCGATCTCCTCGGGTGCGGTGTCTGACACGGAGGCCGTCTTCTGGCCGGTGATGGCCAGGAACACCTCGTCCAGGCTGGGCAGATGGGTGCCTATGTGGGCGATGGAGAGGCCGCGCTCGCCCAGCAGGCCGATGACGGCGGTCAGTTGTTCGTCGCTGAGGATCGGCACGTACAACAGCCCTTCTTCGGGCACCGCTTGAGCACCGGACAGGCCGTCGAGCCCCGTTTCGGTGACCGCGCGGGCCATCGCGGGCAGGTCGGCCGGGTCGGTCGGGCGTATCTGGAGCGTGCGGCCGCCGACCTTGGCCTTCAGCTCGTCCACCCCACCGCCCGCGATGATCCTTCCCCGGTCGATGACGGTCAGCTCGCTCGCCAACTGCTCGGCCTCTTCCATGTACTGGGTGGTGAGCAGCACGGTGGCCCCCTCCGCCACCATGCTCCGCACCTCGTCCCAGACCTCGTTGCGTGTACGGGGGTCGAGACCCGTCGTCGGCTCGTCCAGGTAGAGGACCGCCGGGCGGCCGATCATCGATGCGGCGAGGTCGAGCCGGCGCCGCATCCCGCCGGAGTACTGGGCCGCGGGCTTCCTGGCGGCTTCGGTGAGCGAGAAGCGCTCCAGCAGCTCGTCCGCCCGGCGGCGGGACTCCTTGCGGGAGAGATCGAGCAGCCGCCCGATCATGTAGAGGTTCTCCCGGCCGGAGAGCTTCTCGTCGACCGAGGCGTACTGACCGGTGAGACCGATCACGCGCCGCAGCTGGCGGGGCTGGCGCAGCACGTCGTACCCCGCGACCCTGGCCGTACCGGCGTCGGGCTGGACGAGCGTGGAGAGGATGCGGACGAGCGTCGTCTTGCCGGCGCCGTTCGGACCGAGCACACCGAGGACCGTGCCCTCGCGCACGTCGAGGTCCACCCCGTCGAGCGCCCGGGTGCCCTGGGGCCCGCCGTACTGCTTGACCAGCCCCCGCACCTCTACGGCACGGCCCGTGCGGCCGCCGTCCGGTTTCTTGTCGATTCGCGTCATGTGCCCCATCACAGCATCCGCCACTGACAATCCGCCGACAGGTCACCGACAGCCTGTGGACAACCCGGCGGCAGACGCCCGGCAGGGCCGTGTCCGCTCGACGGCCGTGACTCGTCGACGGCCCGGGGCTCGTCGACGAGTGCCGCCCGGCCGGGCGCAGTGCCGGGAGGGGGCGTTACGGGTGAGGACCTAGTGCCCCTCCCGGCAACGTTTGCCCCGTCGCGACGCCCGGCACGCGCGCTCGCCGCGTTGGCCAAAAGCCCAGGTAGCTCCGCTACATGGACTTCTGACCGCCTTGCGATCACACGCACCGGACGCCGCTCCTTGACGGGCAAACCTTGCCGGTCGCGGCACTAGTGGAAGGTGTGCTCCTCCTGCGGGAACGTTCCGTCCACGACCTCCTCGGCGAACGCCTTCGCCGCGTCGCCCAGCGTCCGCCGGAGGTTCGCGTACTGCTTCGTGAAGCGCGGCACCTTGCCGCCGGTGAGCCCCACCATGTCCGTGTACACGAGCACCTGCGCGTCCGTCTGCGGACCGGCACCGATCCCGACGGTCGGGATGTGCAGGACGCGGGTCACCTCTGCGGCGAGCTCCGCCGGCACCAGTTCGAGCACCACCGCGAACGCCCCCGCGTCCTGGACCGCCTTGGCGTCGCGCAGCAGCTGCTGGGCGGCCTCCTCGCCCCGGCCCTGCACCCGGTAGCCCATCGCGTTGACCGACTGCGGGGTGAGCCCGATGTGGGCCATGACCGGGATACCGGACTGGACCAGCAACTCGATCTGCCCGTGCGAGCGCTCGCCGCCCTCCAGCTTGACGGCGCCCACGCCCGCGTCCTTGACCAGCCGTGTGGCGCTGCGCAGGGCCTGCACCGGGCCTTCCTGGTACGAGCCGAAGGGGAGGTCGCCGACGATCAGGGCGCGTTCGGTGCCCCGTACCACGGCGGCGGCGAGCATGGCCATCTCGTCGAGGGTCACGGGCACGGTCGTCTCGTACCCGAGGTGGCAGTTGCCCATCGAGTCGCCGACGAGCATGACGGGGATGCCGGCCTCGTCGAAGACGGACGCCGTCATCGCGTCGTAGGCGGTGAGCATCGGCCACTTCTCGCCGCGCTCCTTGGCGGCGGCGATGTCGTGGACGGTGATACGGCGCGAAGTCCTGCCGCCGTACAGCGCCTTGGGGTTCCTCGCCTTGGCCGTATCGGCCGTACCGACGCCACTCGCCGCGTCAGCTGTACCGGCCGTACCGGCTGTACGGGCCGTGTCCGTGGTCCGCGCGGTCTCCGTCGTGCCGGAGGTGTCGGTGGCGTGGGTGGCGTCCGTCGGGGTTTCCGCGTCCGCGGGCGGCTTCGTCGCAGCCTGAAGAGTCATGGCCCGTGGCCCTTTCGTCATCTCGAGGCGCCCTGTCGGCGTCCCCGGACCACGTCCATGGTGGCATCCCCGCACCACCGGCGAAAGGGCCCTGACCGGCCCGCCCAGCCTGACGCCCCCGACCGGCCCGACCGGCCCGACCGGCCCGCACGTCGCGCACGGCCGCGGGCCCCCGGACCCGCCGCACGGTAAAAGGTTCGCAAGGCATTCCGATACGAGACGGTTCCGTATCGAAACACCTCTAGTCTCTACGTCATGTCCACAGCCACACCCCCGGCCGACGGTCGCCCCGCCGTGCCCCGTGTCCCCGAAGCCGTCCACCGCCGCCGCTGGGCCATCCTCGGCGTGCTCATGTTCAGCCTGCTCATCGTGGTGCTGGACAACTCGATCCTGAACGTCGCGGTGAGGACCATCGCCGCCCCCGCGCCCACCGGTCTCGGTGCCACCCAGAGCGAGTTGGAGTGGGCGATCAACTCCTACACGCTCGTCTTCGCCGGTCTGCTGTTCACCTCCGGCCTCCTCGGTGACCGGATCGGGCGCAAGAAGGTGCTGCTCTTCGGCACCTTCGTCTTCGGCGCCGCGTCCGCGCTGGCCGCCGCCTCCGGATCGCCGGCCGAACTGATCGGTTACCGCGCTCTGATGGGCTTCGGCGCGGCCTTCGTGATGCCGGCCACGCTGGCCGTCCTGATGAACGTCTTCGAGCGCGGGGAACAGCCCAAGGCCATAGGGGTATGGGCCGGCAGCGTCGGCCTCGGCATCGCCATCGGGCCCATCACCGGCGGCCTGCTGCTCGAACACTTCTGGTGGGGGTCCATCTTCCTGGTCAACGTCCCCGTGGTCGTCGTCGCGCTGATCGCGATGGTGGTGCTGGTGCCGGAGTCCAAGGACCCCGCGCCGGGCCGCATCGACCCGTTCGGTGTCGTGCTCTCCGTCATCGGCCTCGTCCTGCTCGTGTACGGGATCATCCGCGGCGGTGAACTGGCCGACTTCACCGATGTGACCGTGCTCGCACCGCTGCTGGGCGGCCTGGCCGTCCTGGCGGGCTTCGTCCGGCACGAGAAGCGCAGCAGCCATCCCGCCCTCGACGTCACGTATTTCAGGAAGCCCGCCTTCGCGGCCGCCGTCGCCGCCGTCGCGCTGGTCTTCTTCGCGCTGATGGGGGTGACGTTCTTCTCGGCCTTCTACCTCCAGAGCGTGCGCGGTTACAGCGCGCTCCAGGCCGGCCTGCTGATCCTGCCCCTCGCCGCGGCCCAGATGGTCTTCGCGCCCCGGGCCAGGCTGGTGGTGGAGCGGTTCGGGGCCCGGGCCGTGTGCACGGCGGGACTGGTGCTGGTGGGCGCCGGGCTGGCGGCCTTCGCCCTGTTCGACAGGGACACACCCGTCTGGGTGCTGTGTGTCGTCTTCTTCGTCCAGGGCACGGGAATGGCCCACATCATGCCGCCGGTGACCGTCGCGGTCATGCAGGCGCTGCCGCGCGAGAAGGCGGGCTCCGGCTCGGCGATCAACAACACCTTCCGCCAGGTGGGCGGTGCGCTGGGGGTCGCGGTCCTGGGCTCCGTGCTGTCCGCGGTGTACCGGGGCGGGATCGAGGGACACCTGGGCGCGGTCCCGGCCGGCGCGCGGGACGCGGCGGGGGAGTCCATCGAGGCGACCCTCGGTGCCGCCCGGGAGCTCGGCCCGGCGGGCCGGCCGCTGATCGGCTCGGCGTACGACGCGTTCCTCGACGCCATGCACGTGACGGCCCTCTGCTCGGCCGGCGTGGCGCTGATCGGCGCGGTGGTGGTCGCGCTGTTCCTGCCGGGCCGGCCGCGGGCCGCGCGGCGGACTCCGGACGGCGGTGCGGACGGCGCGGCGGCCACCCGGGAGCCCGCGGTCCGGGGCTGACGCGCGACGGGCTGACGCGCGCCGGGCCCGGCGGCCCCCGGCCCCGGCGGCCCCTGGCCCCGGCGGCCCCCGGCCTCGCTGAAAGGCGCAGCCACCCGTACGGCCATGACACGGCCGTACGGGCGGCTGTCGTGCGTGGGCGGATCGTGGTGTGCGTGACCGGCGGGCGTGTACGAGACGGAGGGGCCGGGCGACGGACGGGCCGGGCGGACGGACGGGCCGGGCGGACGGAGGGTCGGGCACTGTGCGGCGGCCCCGGACGCGCGGCTGAGCCGTGTACGACAATCGGCCGTGGGACGAACGGCCGTGGTGAGAGGCGGAGGACACGTGCGGGATCAGCGTCGCGAGTGCGGGCGGGACACGGAGCACCGGCGGGGCAGGCCGCGCAGTGAGGCCGCCGAGCGGGCGATCCTGGACGCGGTCGTCGAGCTGCTGGAGGACGGTGTTCCGCTGGGTTCCCTCTCCATCGAGCGCATCGCCCGTACGGCCGGGGTCGGCAAGGCCACCATCTACCGTCGCTGGCAGGGCAAGGAGGAGCTCTTCGTGGACGTGCTGCGGGAGATGGAACCTCCCGAGCCGGACCTGCCGGGAGTCTCGGCGCTCGGCGACCTGGCCGTCATGCTGGAGCGGATGCGCAGGCGCGGGGTGGCCCAGCGCTCCTCCACCCTGCTGCACAACGTCATCGTGCAGATGAAGAGCCGGCCGAAGCTCTGGGAGGAGTACCACACGAAGATCGTCGGCCCTCGGCGCGCGGCCACGCTCGACCTGATCCGGCGCGCGGTCGCCGCCGGCGAACTCCGTGACGATCTCGACGCGGAGCTGATGAGCGACCTTCTGATCGGCCCCATGCTCCTGCGCACCCTGCACGGGTCCGACAGGTCGCTGGACGAGGATCTCGGCGAACAGATCATCACGGCGGTACTCCAAGGACTGGGCCCGCGCGGCTGAACCCGAACGCGGCCAGGGCGGCCCGAACCCCCGGCCTCGCTTCCGTACGGGAAGTCGGGAAGTACGGGAGGCGCGGGGAATACAGGAAGTACGGAAGTACGGGAAGTACGGAAGTACGGGAAGTAGGGGAGTACGGGAAGCGAAACTCCCGCCGTCCCCGTGCGTGTTCTGTCACACCGCAGGGCCCGTCGTCCATGATCGGAGCTCTCCGACCGGCACCTGTGGTCTCCGTCGCGGTACGGCCGCGCCGAAGCGGCGCGAGCGGGGCCCGAACATCGCCTAGGGTCAGGGGCGGGCGTGCAGAGCAAGGCAGTGAGGGCAGCGGACATGACGCAGGAATACACCGAACGATCGGTGACGGCCGACAGCGAGGAGCCTCCCGGCGGATCCCGCGTCAGATCCCTGCTCGACCGCCTGCGCCGAAGCCGGGGAATCTGGCGGCGCGGCATCGTCCTCGCGCTGTTCGCCGTACTGTTCGGCCTGTTGATGCTCCTGCACGCGAGCATCCCGAACACCATCGGCAACCTGGGCAGTCTGGTCGAGACGTTCCTGCCGTGGTTCGGGGTGGTCATCCCCCTGATCCTGATCCTGGGGCTCGTACGGCGCTCCGCCACCGCCCTGATCGCGCTGCTGCTGCCCGCCGTGGTCTGGGTGAATTCCTTCGGCGGGCTGCTGACCGACAAGACCGACGACTCGAAGGGCGCCGGGGACCTCACCGTCGCCACGCACAACGTCAACGCGGACAACCCCGACCCGACCCGTACCGCGCGCGAGATCGCGGCCTCGGGCGTGGACGTCGTCGCGCTCCAGGAACTGCCCAACGGTGCCGTGCCGACGTACGAGAAAGCGCTGGCCGGGACGTACCGGTACCACTCCGTGCAGGGCACGGTCGGCCTCTGGAGCAAGTACCCGCTGAGCGGCACCGAGCCGGTGGACATCCGGCTGGGCTGGGTCCGCGCCATGCGCTCCACGGTCACCACCCCGAAGGGCCCGGTCGCCGTCTACGTGGCACACCTGCCCTCCGTACGGGTCAAGCTGCACGCCGGGTTCACCGCCAACCAGCGGGACAAGAGCGCCGACGCGCTGGGCGAGGCGATCGGTCACGAGCGGCTGCGCCGGGTGGTCCTGCTCGGCGACCTGAACGGCACGATGAACGACCGTTCACTCACCGCGATCACCGCCCAGATGCGCTCGACGCAGGGCGCCGCGGGGCACGGCCACGGATTCAGCTGGCCGGCGTCGTTCCCGATGGCGCGGATCGACCAGATCATGGTGAAGGGCATCGAGCCGAAGTCGTCGTGGACGCTGCCGGAGACCGACAGTGACCATCTGCCGATAGCGGCACGGGTGGAACTGGGCTGACGCGGCCGGGCACGGGCCCCGGCCGCGGGGAGGAAGATCGCCGCGTGGTGGATGTGACGTGTTCGACAGCTCCGTCGCAATCCCGTGTTAACCCGCAGGAACAATCCGCCTGAGAGGGTTTGTTCCGGGGAGGTACATACTCGTTCCCCTCCTCTCCGGCTTCTCCGGATCCTCCCCGGTCCTCCCGGAAGTCTTACTGCGGAAAGGTTCTGTTTTCATGCCCCTGGCCCTGCTCGCGCTTGCTGTGAGCGCCTTCGGCATCGGCACCACCGAGTTCGTGATGATGGGCCTGCTGCCCAACGTCGCCGACGATCTGGGCACGTCCGTACCCACCGCGGGCTATCTGGTCTCCGCCTACGCGATCGGCGTCGTCATCGGCGCCCCGCTGCTCACCGCCGTCGGCTCCCGTGTGCCGCGCAAGAAGATGCTCCTGTCGCTGATGGGGCTCTTCATCGTCGGCAACCTCGCCTCCGCGCTCGCGCCCGGCTTCGGCTGGCTGCTGGCGGGGCGGGTACTGGCGGGCCTGCCGCACGGCGCGTTCTTCGGCGTCGGCGCGGTCGTCGCCGCGCGGCTGGTGAACGAGGGCCGGCAGGCGCGGGCCGTGGCGACGATGTTCCTCGGCCTGACCGTCGCCAACATCGTCGGTGTCCCGGCCGCCACGCTGCTCGGCCAGCACCTGGGCTGGCGGGCCACCTTCCTGGTCGTGACCCTGATCGGGCTGGCCGCGCTGGCGTCGCTGGCCCGGCTCGTGCCGTACGTCCCCGTCGAGTCGCACCAGAACGTCGGCCGCGAGATGCGCGCCCTGGGCCACCGCCAGGTGCTGCTCGGCCTGGTGACCGCGGTCTTCGGCTTCGCCGGGGTGTTCGCCGTGTACTCCTACCTGGCCTCGATCACCACCGAGGTGATGGGCTTCGGCGAGTCGTCCGTCACGCTGGTCCTGGCGCTGTTCGGGATCGGGATGACGCTGGGCGCGCTGGTCGCGGGCCCGCTGACCGACCGGGCGCTGCGGCCCACGCTGTACGCGTCGCTGGGCGCCCTCGCCGTGGTCCTGGTCGCCTTCCGCTTCACCGTGCACGTGCAGTGGGCGGCGCTGGTGACGGTGGTGGTGCTGGGCGCGGTCGGATTCATGACCACCACCCCGCTCCAGATGCTGGTCATGCGCAAGGCGAAGGACGCCCCGACGCTGGCCTCGGCCTCCAACCACTCGGCGTTCAACCTGGCCAACGCGGGTGGCGCGTGGGTCGGCGGTGTGGCGATCTCGGCGGGCTGGGGCTGGATGTCCCCCGCCCTCGTGGGCGCGGTGCTGGCACTGGTCGGCCTGTCGATCGCGGCGACGGCGGGCCTGTTGGACCGGCGGGACACGACGGCGGAGAAGTCCCGCATCGTCGCCTCGGGCAGCGCGCAGGCGGAGACGGGCACGGAGACGGAGGCGGAGTCGACGACGCGGACGCGTTGACGGAGGGCACCGCCGGGGCGCTGTCGCGGGCAGCGCGGGCGCGTGCGGGGTGCTGCTGAGGGCGGCGTGACCGCGCGTCGGCCCGGAGCCCTTGCCCCCGGCGGGCCGGCTGCCTCCGCGATCCGCCGGGCCACGCGCGGGGCCGCTGCACCCGGTCTCTTGCGTCAGTGGTCGCGTTGGGCGGGCCCGTGGGGGCGACAGTCCGGTGCGGTGGCCCGGTGCGGTGGCCCGGGCCGGCCCGCACCCGGGGCCCGGCGTGTCAGCCGCGGGGCGTCTCGCGCCAGTGGTTGGTGATCGGCAGGCGACGGTCCTTGCCGAAGCCCTTCGCCGAGATCTTCGTCCCCGGCGGGTACTGGCGCCGCTTGTACTCCGCCGTGTCCACCATCCGCAGCGTCCGCGTGACCGTTTCGTCGTCGTAGCCCGCCGCCACGATCGCGTCCTTGCCCTGGTCGCGGTCCACGTACAGCTCCAGGATCCGGTCCAGGACGTCGTAGTCGGGCAGCGAGTCCGTGTCCACCTGCCCCGGGCGCAGCTCGGCGCTCGGCGGCTTGGAGATCGAGTTCTCCGGGATCGGCGGGGTCTGGCCGCGCTCCTCGGCCGCGCGGTTGCGCCACCGGGCGAGCCGGAAGATCCACGTCTTGTAGACGTCCTTGATCGGTCCGTACGCGCCGACGGAGTCCCCGTACAGCGTCGAATAGCCCACCGCCAGCTCGGACTTGTTGCCGGGGGCCAGCACGATCTGGCCCTCCTGGTTGGAGATGGCCATCAGCAGCGTGCCGCGCAGCCGTGACTGGAGGTTCTCCTCGGAGAGCCCGGTGAGCTCCAGCGAACCCATATACGCGTCGAACATCGGCTCGATCGACACCGTACGGAAGTTCAGACCGGTGCGGCGGGCCAGCTCGGCCGCGTCGTCCTTGGAGTGCTCCGAGGAGTACTTGGACGGCATGGACACGCCGTACACGTTCGCCGCGCCCAGCGCGTCGCAGGCGATGGCGGCGACGAGCGCGGAGTCGATACCGCCGGAGAGCCCGATCAGGACGGAGCGGAAACCGTTCTTCGCGGCGTACGCGCGCAGGCCGACGACCAGCGCCGAGTACACCTCCTCGTCGTCCTCCAGGCGGTCGGCGTAGCCGCCGGACAGCTCCGGCTCGTACGGCGGGAGCGGGTCCTCGGACAGGATGACGTGGTCGATCCGCAGCCCGTCGTCCACCACCCGGCCGTCGGCGGCGCCCCTGCGCGCACCGGGCGGCGCGGGCTCGCCGGCGGGCAGGTCCAGGTCCAGGACCACACAGCCCTCGGCGAACTGCGGCGCCCGCGCCACGACCTCGCCGTCCTTGTCGACCACGATCGAGTCGCCGTCGAAGACCAGCTCGTCCTGCCCGCCGATCATCGCCAGATACGCGGTGGTGCAGCCCGCCTCCTGTGCACGCTTGCGCACCAGCTCCAGGCGGGTGTCGTCCTTCTCACGCTCGTACGGCGAGGCGTTGACGGAGAGCAGCAGCCCGGCCCCCGCGGACCGGGCGGCGGGCACCCGCCCGCCGTCCTGCCAGAGGTCCTCGCAGATGGCGAGGGCGATGTCGACGCCGTGGACGCGGACGACGGGCATGGTGTCGCCGGGGACGAAGTAGCGGAACTCGTCGAAGACGCCGTAGTTCGGCAGGTGGTGCTTGGCGAAGTTCAGGACGACCTCACCGCGGTGCAGGACTGCCGCGGCGTTGCGCGGGGCGCCGACGGGCTGCCCGACGCGGTCCTCGGCCTTCTCCGCGCGGTCGAGGTAGCCGACGACGACCGGCAGCTCCCCGAACCCCTCCTGTTCGAGCCGTACCGCGAGCGCGCGCACGGCGGCCCGGGACGCCTCGACGAAGGAGGACCGCAGCGCGAGATCCTCGACGGGGTAGCCGGTCAGCGCCATCTCGGGGAACGCGACGACATGCGCTCCCTGGGCGGCGGCGTGCCGGGTCCAGTGGACGATCGCCTCGGCGTTCGCGGTGAGATCACCGACGGTCGAGTCGATCTGATTCAGGGCGAGACGTAGTTGAGGCACCCGGCCAGTGTAATCGTCTGTCTGACACGATGTACCGGGGCGGAGCTGTGGGGCGCTTCACTCGGGCGTGGCCGGGCCCGGCGCTCTGGCGCCGGGCCCTACGGCCGGGGTCCGACGGGGCGTGCGGGGCCCGAGACCGACCGATCGCGCCGAGGCCGACAAGGCCGTGCCTGGCCGGGGGCCTGCCGGACGTCGCAACGCCGGAACGCCGGAACGCCCGAACGCCGGGAACGTCGGCGCACCGGGCCGTACCGTGCGGCTCCCGGCCGGGCCGGCCGCCGCGCGCTCGGCGCTCACGCCTTGCTCCCGCGATGCTGCCCCGGTCATGTGTGAGCAGACCTCAGCCGTGTGCGTAGACCTTCTCCACCCACGTCGCGAGCTGTGGTTCGGAGAGGTGGCGCGCCAGGTCGGCCTCGCTGATCATGCCGATGAGACGCTTCTTCTCGATCACGGGCAGCCGGCGTATCTGGTGGCTCTGCATCTCCCGCAGCACTTCCTCGATGTCGGCGCTCGCGTCGATCCAGCGGGGCGTGCCGTGTGCCATCTCGCCGGCCGTGGTCTGCGCCGGGTCGTGGCCCATGGCCACACAGCCGACCACGATGTCACGGTCGGTGAGTATGCCCATCAGCCGTTCGTTCGAGTCGGCGATGGGGAGCGCGCCCACGTTCATCTCGCGCATCATCTGGGCGGCCCGGTCGAGGGTCTCGTGCGCGGGGAGCCACTGGGCGCCGGGGTGCATGATGTCTTTGGCGGTGGTCATGGAGATCGAGCCTCCTCATCAGGGCCGTGTTCATGGAGTCCACCCCCGAGCAGAACCATCATCTTGCACCCGTTCGGACGGCGCGACCGCAGCGGAACGCGGCGGCCCCGGGGCCGGGGAACCACGAGAGGTCCCCGGCCCCGGGGCCGGTCGCCGCCACATCCGGTGCGCCGGACGTGTCCGGATGTGTTCGGTTGTGCGGCGTCCGGGGCCGGCGCGGCCGACCCGACGCCGTCGGCCGGAGGCGGTCGGCCGGAGGCGGTCGGCCGGACGCCGTCGGCCGGACGCGGTCAGCCCGTCGGCCGGGGCTTCGCGCCGCGCGCCTCCAGCAAGTCCGCCATCAGGTCCATCTCGGACTGCTGCGCCGCGACCATCCCCTCGGCCAGCGCCTTCTCCGGCGCGACCGCGCACATTTGTACGCAGCCCTGGGCCATCGAGACGCCGCCCTTGTGGTGGTCGGTCATCAGCTGGAGGTAGAGGATCTCGGCCTGCTTGCCGCGCGCCGCGCGGAGCTGCGCCAGCTCCGTCTTCGTGGCCATGCCGGGCATCAGGGAACCGTCGCGCGCCCTGTGCTCCCCGTGTCCGCTCCCGCCGTGATCCATGTCCATGCCCTGGTGCCCGGACCCGGAGTCCGACCCGGACCCGGAGCCCTGCGTCATCCAGGACATCGGCTCCCGGCCGGCCTCGACCTTCGGCAGGCCCCACATGTCCAGCCAGCCCAGCATCATGCCGCGCTGGTTCGCCTGCGTGTTGGCGATGTCGTACGCCAGCCTGCGCACGTCCTCGTCGTCCGTGACGTCTCGCACGATGAACGACATCTCCACCGCCTGCTGGTGGTGGACCGCCATGTCACGCGCGAAGCCCGCGTCCGCCGAGCCCGCGGTCGGCGGCGCGGGCGACGCCCCGTCGTCGCCCGCGCCGTCCCGTCCGGCCGCGATGACCGCCGACGTGCCCGCGAAGAGCAGCGCCAGGACGACGGCCGTGATCGCCGCCCACTGCGTACGGGTCACCCTGCGGCCGGTGCCGGTGCCGGCACCGGTGGCGGTGTCGACCGCGAGGTCGGAGGGAGCGGAGGGAGCGGAGGGAACGTCGGGGTCCGGGGCCGCCTCGTCCCGCGGGGTCACTGCGGGCCCATCCCGCCCGTGCACGCGGCGCCGGGCTCAGGAGTCTGCGGACCCTGCACGTACTTCGTGAAGAACTGCTCCACGCGCGGGTCCGTCGCGCTGTCCACCGTCACCTGCTTGCCCCAGGCGCTCAGCATGAGCGCGCCGGACTGCTCCTTCACCGGGCTCATCAGTGAGTACGGCGTCTTCTCCACCCGCTCGCCGAGCTTCTTCACGTCGTCGTCGGCGGCCTTCTCGTTGTACGTGACCCAGACCGCGCCGTGCTCCAGGGAGTGCACCGCGTTCACGTTCGGGATCGGGTCCTTGTAGACGTCCCCCTCGCAGTTCATCCAGACCTGGTGGTGGTCACCGCCCACCGGCGGGGTCATCGGGTACGAGACGTTCTCGGTGACGTGGTTGCGGCCCAGCTTCTTCGCGTCCCAGGACTTCTCGTCCGTGACGGGCGCCTTGGCCGCCGCCTCCTTCTGCTCCTTCTGTTCCGACTCCTTGTTGAGGAGGTACGCGCCACCGGCGACCAGCGCGCCCACCACGACGGCGCTCGCCGTGATGGTGATGATCCGGTTGCGCCGCTCACGGGCCCGTTCGGCGCGGCGCATCTCCTCTATTCGGGCCTTGCGCTGGGCGGACTGGGTCTTGGAAGCCATGGTCTGTGTCCTGTGTCCTTCTGCGATGACGGTACGGATGACATACGAACGCGGTCCTGCTCGGGTGTTTCGGGAACCCGGTGAACGAGCGGGTCCGGCCGGGGCCGGACAGGGCCTACGTCCCCTGTCACGTCCGCAACACCTGGAGGACGTGGAGGTCCGGCGCACGGGCGAGCGCGCCGGAGCGGGGCAACGGGCCGGTGCGGTACGGCGGTTCGAGGTACGTCAGCGTGACGGTGGCCGCCTGCGGCGCGGCGGGCGGCGGCACGGTGAGCACGGCGGGGCTCAGGTGCGCGAAGCGACCGCAGTCGCCCCGGTCGTACGGGCAGACGTACCGGGACTCGTTCGCCGACCGTCCGCCGCCGTCGCCGGCCACCGCCCGGACGGTCGAGGAGGCATCCGGTACGGAGCCGTCCGTACCGGACCTGGTCGTTCCGGAGCCGTCGGCCGCGTACGTGCTCGCGCCGGACCCGCTCGTTCCGTACTCGCTCGCGCCGGAGCGGATCCCGGCGGCGTCGTGATGCGTCCCGGCCCGGCCGGGAACGGCGCCGGAGCCGGGACTCAGACAGAAGAGGAACGCCGCGCACAGCGTCGCCACGGCACTCATCAGTGCCACGGGACGCGCGTTGCGTGTGCGCTGACCCCCCATGGCCGCAAATCGTAGTGCGTAGCACCCTCGTCGGAGCAGAGAGGAGCGAACGGAACGATCTGGAATTGATCTGGAACGGCCGAGACAAGGTCAGGGATTACGTATGGGTACGGTACGAATCGGTCATCGGCGCGATAAAAAGGAGCATGGCCGAGCATGCAGAGCCGCCCCGAGTCACCCCCGCTCCCACCCCCGCCTCCGCCCCCGGCGCCGACCGGCCGGCCGACGACGTGGACGACGTCACGCACGCCCTCCTCACCGCCTCCCGCCTCCTTGTCGACATCTCCGCCCGCTCCCTCGCCGCCGTGGCCGACCGGGTCACGCTGCCCCAGTTCCGGCTGCTGGCCGTCCTCGGCGGGCACGGCGACGCCAAGCTCGTGGAGATCGCCGAGCGGCTCGGCGTGAATCCCTCCACCGCCCTGCGCATGCTCGACCGGCTGATCGCGGCCGGGCTCGCCGTCCGGCACACCAATCCGGCCAGCCGCCGCGAGACGATGCTGCGGCTGACGCCCGAGGGCCGGGCGCTGGTCGACGAGGTCACCGCCGTACGCCATCGGGAGGTCGCCGCGATCGTGGCACGGCTGACCCCCGAGCGGCGCGCCGCGCTGATCGGCGCCCTGAACGCGTTCACCGAGGCCGGCGGGGCGCCCGCGCGCCCGGGGGAGGACACGGAGCCGTACCCGCTGGGCTGGTCGGACACGCACACCCATGTCCACGCCCACACCCATGTCAACGCCCACACCCATGTCAACGCCCGCACCCGGCCGCCGTGAGGGCCTCGTTTGACAGGAACCGGAATGATCTCCACCGTCTGGGATTGCGATCGCCGGTCGCCTGGGCAGCAGACCTGAGGAAGCTACAGGCACTATGGGCACTGTGGGCTGAGGCCCGTACACACACGCGATGCGGAGCGTTGTCCAACGGTTCGCAACGCGCCCGAAATGGTGTGGTGGGATGCTCATGTGCCTCAACGTGCTTCGCGGCATGGGAGCAGGTGGCCTGACCAGCAAGGATGGGTAGGACGGCTAATATGGACAAGCAGCAGGAATTCGTGCTCCGCACGCTCGAGGAGCGCGACATCCGCTTCGTACGCCTCTGGTTCACCGACGTGCTCGGCTTCCTGAAGTCGGTCGCCGTCGCCCCCGCCGAGCTCGAACAGGCATTTGACGAAGGCATGGGCTTCGACGGCTCGGCCATCGAGGGATTCGCCCGCGTGTACGAGTCCGACATGATCGCCAAGCCCGATCCGGGCACGTTCCAGATCCTGCCCTGGCGCGCGGAGGCACCGGGCACGGCCCGGATGTTCTGCGACATCCTGATGCCCGACGGGTCGCCGTCCTTCGCGGACCCGCGCTTCGTCCTCAAGCGGATCCTCGCCAGGACCTCCGACCTGGGCTTCACCTTCTACACGCACCCCGAGATCGAGTTCTTCCTGCTCAAGGACAGGCCGGTCGACGGCAGCCGCCCCACCCCCGCCGACAGCTCGGGCTACTTCGACCACACCCCGCAGCACGTGGGCATGGACTTCCGCCGCCAGGCGATCACGATGCTGGAGTCGATGGGCATCTCGGTCGAGTTCAGCCACCACGAGGGCGCCCCGGGCCAGCAGGAGATCGACCTGCGGTACGCGGACGCGCTGTCCACGGCCGACAACATCATGACGTTCCGGCTCGTCATGAAGCAGGTCGCGCTGGAGCAGGGCGTGCAGGCCACGTTCATGCCGAAGCCGTTCTCCGAGTACCCGGGCTCGGGCATGCACACCCATCTCTCCCTCTTCGAGGGGGACCGGAACGCGTTCTACGAGTCGGGCGCCGAGTACCAGCTCTCCAAGGTCGGGCGCTCGTTCATCGCCGGGCTGCTCAAGCACGCGGCGGAGATCTCGGCCGTCACCAACCAGTGGGTCAACTCCTACAAGCGGATCTGGGGCGGCTCGACCCGCACCGCCGGCTCCGGGGGCGAGGCGCCCTCGTACATCTGCTGGGGCCACAACAACCGATCCGCGCTGATCCGTGTCCCCATGTACAAGCCGGGCAAGACCGGCTCGGCCCGGGTCGAGGTCCGCTCCCTCGACTCGGGCGCCAACCCCTACCTGGCGTACGCGGTGCTCCTCGCGGCCGGCCTCAAGGGCATCGAGGAGGGCTACGAACTCCCGGCCGGCGCCGACGACGACGTCTGGGCCCTCTCGGACGCCGAGCGCCGCGCGATGGGCATCGAACCGCTGCCGCAGAACCTGGGCGAGGCGATCTCCCTCATGGAGCGCAGCGAACTGGTCGCGGAGACGCTCGGCGAACACGTCTTCGACTTCTTCCTGCGCAACAAGAAGCAGGAGTGGGAGGAGTACCGCTCCGAGGTCACCGCGTTCGAGCTGAAGAAGAACCTGCCGGTGCTGTAGAGCTCATGCTCGTGCGCCGCGGAGCACCTGACGGAGGCCGGGCCGATGCCGGGAAAGCGTCGGCCCGCTTCTATCCGCCTCCGCCTCCGCCCCCGCCCTCGTGCGGGTGCGGATGGGGGTGGAGCAGGCGGGTGCCCGCCGTCAGGACCTGTTCCGCCTCGTCCGGCGGCAGCGCCTCCTTGATGAACGACACCGCCCGGCGCAGACGCTCACCGCTCTGGTACGGGAAGTCCGTGCCGAACACCAGCCGGTCCGCGCCATAGGAGCCGGCCGCCGCGCGGAGCGCCGGGACATGGCCGTGGGCGACCGTGTCGTACCACATGCGGGTCGCCGTGACGGTGGGCTTCTCCGTCATCCTCGGGGCCTCCCGCCGCATCAGGGCATCGGCGCGCGAGAGCAGCATCGGCAGCGCGCCGCCGAGGTGCGAGTGGACGACGCGCAGTCGGGGGAAGCGGTTCGGGATCCCCTCGATCATGAAGTGCATCGCGCAGACGGTGTCCTCCACGGGCGCGCCGATCATCCACCGGGTCCCCGTCGCCGCGATCAGCGGGGAACCGGCGTCGTGGCCCGAGGGGTGGACGGACAGCACACCGCCGCGCCGGTCCAGCTCCTCGAACAGGACGGTGAAGGCGGGATCGGCGATGCTGCGGCCGAGCACGTCCGTGGTGACGGCGACGCCGGCCAGGCCCAGCTCGTCGAGCGCCCGTGCCAGCTCCGCCAGCGACTGGTCCAGGTGAGGCAGGGGGAGCGCGGCGAAGGCGGAGAGGCGGGTGGGCCAGGCGCGTATCAGATCGGCGTAGTGGTCGTTGGCGAGCCGCGCCGCGCGGACGGCCTGCTCGGCGTCCGGGAAGTACGGGCTCTGGGGCGACACGGAAAGAATCTGGTGGTCGATCCCCGCCGCCGCGTTCATGGCGAAGCGTGCCTGCAGGTCATGGGTGCTGTCGGTGGCTCCCATCCCGTGCTGGACGGCAGTGTCCTGGCGGCCGAAGGACTCCAGGAGCGTGAGGTAGTCCTCGGTCCACAGGTGGGCGTGCACGTCGGTCCGCATCAGTACCAGAGTCGCCCCGGGGGTGGCCGGTGTCCACCGGGCGGGACGCCGCGGGCAGGCACCGGGGCGGGGAGCAGGGGCAGGGGCAGGGGCAGGGGCAGGGAAAAGGGCGGGCGGCTCACCCGGTCGGTTAGCGTCGGTGTCATGACCCCCGGCACCGCCCCTCCGCCCGGCCCGTCCGCCGGGCCCGCCCTCGCCGAAGCGCTGGCCGCCGGGACCGTCGTCCTCGACGGCGGGCTCTCCAACCAGCTCGCGTCCGCCGGGCACGACCTGAGCGACGACCTGTGGTCGGCGCGGCTGCTCGCCGAACAGCCGGAGGCGATCGTCGAGGCGCACCTCGGCTACTACGAGGCGGGCGCCTCCGTGGCGATCACCGCCAGCTACCAGGCCACCTTCGAAGGTTTCGCACGGCACGGCATCGGCCGGGGCCGGGCGGCCGAACTGCTCGCCCTGAGCGTCGAGTCGGCGCGGGAAGCCGCCCGGCGCGCGGCGGCCGGGTCGCCGCCCGGGCCCCGGTGGGTCGCGGCCTCCGTCGGCCCATACGGGGCGATGCTCGCCGACGGCTCGGAGTACCGCGGCCGGTACGGGCTGAGCGTGGCGGAGCTGGCCGCGTTCCACCGCCCCCGGCTGGAGGTGCTGGCCGCCGCGGGGCCCGACGTACTGGCCCTGGAGACCGTGCCGGACACGGACGAGGCACGCGCCCTGCTGCGCGCGGTCCGTGGCCTCGGGGTGCCGGCCTGGCTGTCGTACAGCGTGGCCGGTGACCGTACGCGGGCGGGGCAGCCGCTGGCGGAGGCGTTCGCCCTGGCCGCCGGGGCCGAGGAGGTGATCGCGGTGGGCGTGAACTGCTGTGCGCCCGAGGACGTGGACCACGCGGTGGGAATCGCGGCCCGTGTCACCGGCAAACCGGTCGTGGTCTATCCGAACAGCGGCGAGACCTGGGACGCGGAAGCGCGCGCGTGGCGGGGCGACCCGTCGTTCGCCCCGGAGCTGGTCGGCCGCTGGGAGCGGTCCGGCGCCCGGCTGATCGGCGGCTGCTGCCGGGTGGGCCCGGCGACGATCAGGAGCCTCGCCCGCCGTCTCGGCCCCCGGCGGACCGATCCGGCGAGCTGACCGATCCGGGCGAGCTGACCGATCCGGTGAGATGACCGATCCGGCGAGCTGACCGATTCGCGGCGACCGGATCGGCGAGACAGGAGCGAGCCGACCGGTGAGACCGACCAGGCCGACCGGTGAGACCGACCGACCAGGACGAACCGGGCCGGGGCGTCCCGGCGAGCCGGCCACCCGGACCGGCCACCAAACCGACGGGCCCGGTCGCGACCACGGCAGCACCCCCGTCGCCGCCGTCGCCCCGGACCGGACCCGGGCATTCCATCATCGGCCCCGCCGACGCGTGGCGCCAGCTTGCCCATGTGACAAAAACGAGCCGATTCTTGTGCCTTCTCGTCAATGACAAGCGCGAAACCGGACGACCCGGGCGCTCCGTCACGCACGTCCGTCATCCCGCTCGGCCGCCTCGCTCGCGACTCCTCGCTCCCGCCCGCCCCGGTCTTCCCGCCACGGTCCGTCCGGGTGCCCGGTCCCGTTCCCCGGCGCCCGCTAGGCTCGAACAATAGGCTTGACCGGCCGGGGAACCGGCCGCCCGGCTCGGCCGGGACGTGGGTCGTGGGACGCGGGTGGACGGACGGACGAGGAGACGCCGAGATGACGGTGCCGGGTCGCAGAAGCAGTACGTTCATCCGCCTGGTGCGGCACGGCTTCACGGACCCCTCCGCCGCCGAGCGGCTGCTGAACGCCCCCGAGATGGCGCCCGTACGGTCCGATCCGCTGCTCCTCGACGCGCTGGGCGCCACCGCCGACCCCGATCTCGCGCTGCGCGGGCTCGTCCGGCTGGTGGAGGCGCAGAAACCCGACGAACGCGCCATCCTGCTGGACACCCTGGTCACCGCCAAACCCCTGCGGGACCGGCTGCTCGGTGTGCTCGGGGCTTCCGAGGCGCTCGGCGACCACCTGGCCCGCCACCCCAAGGACTGGCACGCCCTGGTCACCTACGAACTCGCGGACCTGAACCCCGGCGTGGAGGAGTTCGAGCGCGCCCTGGCCGGTGCCACCGACGCGGTGTCGCTGCGGATCGCCTACCGGCGGTGTCTGCTCGCCATCGCGGCCCGGGACGTCTGCGGCACCTCCGACGTGGCGGAGACATCCGGTGAACTGGCCGACCTCGCGACCGCCACCCTGCGCGCCGCCCTCGCCATCGCCAAGGCCGCCGCGCCCGAGGACGCCGCCGCCTGCCGGCTCGCCGTCATCGCGATGGGCAAGTGCGGGGGACACGAGCTGAACTACGTCTCCGACGTGGACGTGATCTTCGTGGGGGAGCCGGCCGACGCGCCGGGCGAGGCCGCCGCCCCGGGCGCGTCCCCCTCGGCCGACACGGCCTCCCCGGCCGACGCCGCCGCTTCCCCCGGCGCGGCCGACGACGGCGGCTCGCACGAGACCAGGGCCATCCGGGCGGCGACCCGGCTGGCGTCCCATCTGATGCGGATCTGCTCCGAGTCGACGGTCGAGGGATCCATCTGGCCCGTCGACGCCAACCTGCGGCCCGAAGGACGCAACGGGCCGCTCGTACGGACGCTCAGCAGCCATCTCGCCTACTACCAGCGCTGGGCGAAGACCTGGGAGTTCCAGGCGCTGCTCAAGGCCCGCGCGGTGGCCGGGGACCCGGCGCTCGGCGCGGCGTACATGGAGGCCGTCTCGCCGCTGGTGTGGCAGGCGGCCGAGCGCGAGCACTTCGTCCCCGACGTGCAGAAGATGCGCCGCCGGGTCGTCGACAACATTCCCGTGGGGCAGGCCGAACGCGAGCTGAAGCTCGGCCCCGGCGGACTGCGGGACGTCGAGTTCGCCGTCCAGCTCCTGCAGTTGGTGCACGGCCGCAGCGATGCCACGCTGCACAGCGGCTCCACCCTGGAAGCGCTCGCCGCGCTCGCGGCGGGCGGCTACGTGGGCCGTGCGGACGCCCGGCAGCTGGGCGGGGCGTACCGATTCCTGCGCGACATGGAACACCGCCTCCAGCTCTACCGGCTGCGCCGCACCCACCTGCTTCCCGAGGCCGAGGCGGACCTGCGCCGCCTCGGCCGCTCGCTCGGGCTGCGCGGCGATCCGGTCGCCGAGCTCGACAAGGAGTGGCGGCGGCACACCTCGGTCGTCCAGCGGCTGCACGAGAAGCTCTTCTACCGGCCGCTGCTGGACGCCGTCGCACAGCTCGCGCCCGGTGAGATCCGGCTCAGCCCGCGGGCGGCCCGGCAGCGGCTGGAGGCGCTGGGGTACGCCGACCCCGCCGCGGCCCTGCGCCACCTGGAGGCGCTGTCGTCCGGGGTGACGCGCAAGGCGGCGATCCAGCGGACGCTGCTGCCGGTGCTGCTGGGCTGGTTCGCGGACTCCGCCGACCCGGACGCGGGGCTGCTCGGCTTCCGCCGGGTGTCCGACGCGCTCGGCAAGACGCCCTGGTACCTGCGGCTGCTGCGGGACGAGGGAGCCGCGGCGGAGAACCTGGCGCGGGTGCTCTCGGCCGGGCGGCTCGCCCCCGACCTGCTGTTGCGCGCGCCGGAGGCGGTCGCGATCCTCGGGGACCCGGGCGGGCTGGCCGCGCGCGGCCGGGACCACCTGGAGCAGGAGATCCTGGCCGCGGTCGGCCGCGCGGAGACGGCCACGGCGGCGGTCACGGTGGCGCGCGGGGTGCGGCGGCGGGAGCTGTTCCGGACGGCGGCGGCGGACCTGATCGGCTCGTACGGCACGGGCTCGGGCCCCGCCGGCTCGGGCCCCGCCGGCTCGGGCCCCTCGGCCCCCGTCGGCTCCCGGGCGTCCGCCGCCCCCTCCGGTACGGAGACCCGTGATCCCGGCGCCCTGGTCGACGCCGTCGGCAAGGCGCTCACCGACCTGAACGCGGCGACGCTCGCGGGCGCGCTGCGGGCGGTCGTACGCGACCGGTGGGGCGACACCCTGCCGACCAGGTTCGCGGTCATCGGCATGGGCCGGTTCGGCGGGCAGGAGCTGAACTACGGCTCCGACGCCGATGTCCTCTTCGTCCACGAGCCGCGCGACGGCGTCGACGAGCAGGAGGCGGCCCGGGCGGCGAACGCCGTGGTCACCGAGATGCGGCGGCTCCTCGAAGTGCCCACCTCCGACCCGCCGCTGCTGATCGACGCCGACCTGCGCCCGGAGGGCAAGAGCGGCCCGATGGTCCGTACGCTCGCCTCCTACGCGGCGTACTACCGGCGGTGGTCCCGGGTCTGGGAGGCCCAGGCGCTGCTGCGCGCCGTCCCGATGGCGGGCGACGAGGACCTCGGCCGCCGGTTCATCGAGCTGATCGACCCGCTGCGGTACCCGGCGGAGGGACTGGGCGAGGACGCCGTACGGGAAATCCGCCGGCTCAAGGCGCGCATGGAGTCCGAACGGCTGCCGCGCGGCGCGGACCCCACGCTCCACACGAAGCTCGGCCGGGGCGGCCTGTCGGACGTCGAGTGGACGGTCCAGCTGCTCCAGATGCGGCACGGCTGGGCGGAGCCGGGGCTGCGCACCCCCCGGACCCGCGAGGCGCTCGCGGCGGCGCGGGCCGCGGGCCTGATCTCGACGGAGGACGCGCAGATCCTGGACGAGGCGTGGGTGCTGGCGACCCGGGTCCGCAACGGGGTGATGCTCGTACGGGGCAGGCCCGGCGACACCTTCCCCTCCGACGGCCGCGAACTGGGCGCGATGGCCCGCTACCTGGGCTGCGCCACGACGCAGAACGGCCGCCAGGCGGGCGGCGGGTACAGCGGCGGCATGCTGGACGACTACCGCAGGACGACACGCCGGGCGCGCGCCGTGATGGAGGAGCTGTTCTACGGGGCCTGAGCGCGGCGACGCGCTCGGGCCGAGCCGACGACGGATGCCTCGGACACCTCCGGGGTCCCGGGCATCTCTGTCACCTCGGACGCCTTCGCGCGGCGTGGCAGCCGGTACGGCAGCGAGCCGTACCAGGCGTACGAGACGGCGAAGCCGAACGCCACGCAGACCACGCCGCCCACCGCGTCCAGCCAGAAGTGGTTGGCGGTGGCGACGATCACCACCAGGGTGACGGCCGGGTAGAGGAGCGCGAGTATCCGTGCCCAGGGCGCGGCGGCGAGGCTGTAGATGATCACTCCGCACCACAGCGACCAGCCGATGTGCATCGAGGGCATGGCCGCGTACTGGTTGGACATGTTCTTCAGGTTGCCCGAGGCCATCGAGCCCCAGGTCTGGTGCAGTACGACCGTGTCGATGAACCGCTCCCCGGTCATCAGCCGGGGCGGCGCCAGAGGATACAGGTAGTAACCGAGCAGCGCGACCGCTGTCGTGGCGAAGAGCCCCAGCCGGGCGGCCGCGTACCGCCCGGGATGGCTGCGGAAGAGCCAGACCAGGACGCCGATGGTCACGACGAAGTGCAGGGTGGCGTAGTAGTAGTTCATGCCGACGATCAGCCAAGTAACCGAGTTCACGGCATGGTTGACGGCCTGCTCGACGGCGATGCCCAGCTCGTGCTCCGCCCGCCAGATCCAGTCGGCGTTGCGCAGTGCCTGTGCCCGCTGTTCGGGTACGGCGTTGCGGATCAGGGAGTACGTCCAGTAACTCACCGCGATCAGCAGGATTTCGAACCAGAGGCGGGGGTGCCGGGGGGCCCGCAGCCGGTGCGGACGCTCCGGGCGGGCGAACGGGCCGGGCCGGCCGGACGGGTCGCTCCCGGCGGGTGGGCCCGAGGGCGTCTCCGTCGGCCTCGCCCGCGGCAGGCCCGTCTCCTGGGCCGCCTCTTCGGGAAGGGGGGATGTCGACGGGGTGGCCGTGCGGTTCTCTTGATTCACGGTCGATTCACCCATAGCGCGAGAGTCTGCCAGATTTCCGCCATCCGACCGATCATCCCTCCGGTGGGTTCTTCCCGCACGCGGTACGCCTCACGGACGAGGCCGCGGCGCCGAGATCCTTAAGGGGCGTCGTACCTCTGCGGGGCCGGGCGCGGTCCGGATGCGGTTGAACCCCGTACGACCAGCTCGGGCATGAAGACGAACTCGCTGTGCGGGGCCGGGGTCCCCCCGATCTCCTCCAGGAGTGTGCGGACCGCCGCCTGGCCCATCGAGGGCACCGGTTTGCGGATCGTCGTCAGTGGCGGGTCCGTGAACGCTATGAGGGGCGAGTCGTCGAACCCGACGACCGACAGGTCCCCGGGCACTTCGAGGCCGAGCTGCCGGGCGGCCCGGATCGCGCCGAGCGCCATCATGTCGCTGGCGCACACCACCGCCGTACAGCCGCGCTCGATCAGCGCGGAGGCCGCCGCCTGCCCGCCCTCCAGGGTGAAAAGTGACTGCTGGATCAGCTCCTCCGTCTCGCCGGCGGTCAGGTCCAGCAGCTCGCGCACCGTGGCCCGGAAGCCCTCGATCTTGCGCAGTACCGGCACGAAGCGCTTGGGGCCCACCGCCAGGCCGATCCGCTGGTGGCCGAGGGCGACCAGATGAGTCACCGCCAGCCGCACCGCCGCCCGGTCGTCGGGTGAGATGAAGGGCGCCCGGACCTTTGGCGAGAAGCCGTCCACGAGCACGAACGGCACGCCCTGGGCGCGCAGCTTCTCGTACCGGCTCATGTCGGCGGAGGTGTCGGCGTGCAGGCCGGAGACGAAGATGATGCCGGCGACGTCCCGCTCGACGAGCATCTCGGTCAGCTCGTCCTCGGTGGATCCGCCGGGGGTCTGGGTGGCCAGGACGGGGGTGTAGCCCTGCCGGGTCAGCGCCTGGCCGATCACCTGCGCCAGTGCCGGGAAGATGGGGTTCTCCAGCTCGGGGGTGATCAGCCCGACCAGCCCCGCGCTGCGGCGCCGGAGCCGGACGGGACGTTCGTAGCCGAGGACGTCGAGCGCGGCGAGGACGGATTCGCGGGTGGCCGCCGCCACCCCCGGCTTGCCGTTCAGCACGCGGCTGACCGTCGCTTCGCTGACCCCCGCCTGAGTTGCGATATCGGCAAGCCGTGCGGTCATGGAAGGGGACTGTACCGGTCGTCTGTCGGATTGCCCACCGCGCCCGGGGCCGCTCGCACGCCCCGAGGTCTGCAAGAACTTGCGAAATCTTCCTGCGGGTTCTGTGCGGGACGTTTGCGCCGTGTTCGCGCCGCGTCCGCACCCGTTATCGCCGTACAGGGGCGTGTCCCCCCGCACGCCAAGGATGCGCTCGGCGGTGAGCGGGACACGCGCCGGTAACGATCCGGTCCTCTTGTGGAAATCTTCCGCAAAGTCTTTCGGTCTTCTTGCATCGCTGTTACGTTCACGTCCGACCCGGCACCGCGATGGAGCGGTACGGCAGTTGAAGGAGTTCCGATGCGACGTGGCATAACGGCCACCGCCCTGGCCGCGACCCTGGCCCTCGCGGCGACCGCCTGCGGCGGTGACGGTGATTCAGGAGGCGGCGGGAGCGCGGGCGGCGAGCTCTCGGGGACGGTCACCTGGTGGGACACCTCGACCGTCGGCAGTGAGGACAAGGTCTTCAAGAAGCTGGCCGAGGGCTTCACGAAGCAGCACCCGAAGGTCAAGGTCAACTATGTGAACGTGCCGTTCGGGGAGGCGCAGAACAAGTTCAAGAACGCCGCGCAGTCCGGCTCCGGCGCCCCCGACGTCATCCGCTCCGAGGTGGCCTGGACCCCCGAGTTCGCCGACCTCGGCTACCTCGCGCCGCTCGACGGCACCCCGGCGCTCAAGGACGACGCGGACTTCCTGCCGCAGGCCGCCGCGTCCACGGAGTACGACGACAAGACCTACGCCGTGCCGCAGGTCATCGACTCGATGGGCATCTTCTACAACAAGAAGATCTTCAAGGACGCCGGGGTCGACGTACCCAAGAACATCGGCGAGTTGAAGAGCGTCTCGAAGCAGATCAAGGACAGGACCGGAAAGACCGGCCTCTACCTGCGCGGGGACGACGCCTACTGGTTCCTCTCGTTCCTCTACGGGGAGGGCGGCGACCTGGTCGACGCCGGGGCCAAGAAGGTCACCGTGGACGACGCGGCCGGCGTCAGGGCCATGACCGTCGTCAAGGACCTGGTCGACTCCGGTGCGGCGACCACCGATGCCACCGACGGCTGGGAGAACATGCAGGCGGCGTTCCGGGACGGCAAGGTCGCCATGATCATCAACGGTCCGTGGGCCGTCGCCGACACGTACACCGGCGCCCAGTTCAAGGACAAGGCCAACCTGGGCATCGCGCCCGTACCCGCCGGCTCGGCCGCCCAGGGCGCGCCGCAGGGCGGTCACAACCTGGCCGTGTACGCGGGATCCAAGAACCTGAACGCCTCGTACGCGTTCACCGAGTACATGACCTCCGCCGAGAGCCAGGCCACCGTCGCGAAGGAACTGAGCCTGCTGCCGACCCGGAACTCCGTCTACGCGCGGCCGGAAGTCGCGGACAACGAGATCGTGGGCTTCTTCAAGCCCGTGGTCGACAAGGCCGTCGAGCGGCCCTGGATCCCGGAGACCGGCAGCCTGTTCGCGCCGCTGGTCACCGAGTACACCAAGGTCCTCACCGGCCAGACGACACCCCGGAAGGGCGCCGAGGCGACCGGCGACTCGTACCGCGACCTGCTCAAGGACTGGAAGTAGCGGGCCGGCGGGACGGTGCGGGGCGCGGAGAACAGGTGAGCGGAAGAGGGAGGCAGGCCGTCTGATGACTGTCCACACCAGCCGGTCGCCGGGGCCGGACGCGGCCGGTGACGGCGCCGGGCGCCGGGGCACCGGACGAGGCACGGACCCGGGCGCCGGGAGAAGCGCCGCGCGCGGTACGCACCGGGGGAACCGGCGCGATACGGGCCGGGGGAGCGGGCCCGGGGCCGACCGGGGGAGCGGGCGCGGCGCGGGGCGCTCCGCCGGGCAGGGCGCCGGTCGTGGCTCCGGCGCCCCGGCCGGGCGGCTCCGGCGGGCCGTCACCACCCACTGGTACGCCTGGGCCATGGTCGCCCCGGTGGTGGCCGTGATCGGGGTGATCATCGGATACCCCCTGGTACGCGGCGTGTACCTGTCGCTCACCGACGCCGACGAGCGCAACGTCGAGCGCAGCATCGGCGTCAACCACCTCCCGGCCACCTACGAGTTCGTCGGGCTCGACAACTACGCCGACGCTCTGACGGGCAGCCAGTTCCTGTCGACGCTCGGCTGGACGCTGGTGTGGACGGTCTCCTGCGTCGGGGTGACCTTCGCGCTCGGGCTCGGGCTGGCGAACATGCTCAACCGCCGCATCGCCGGCCGTTCCGTCTACCGGATGCTGCTCATCCTGCCGTGGGCGGTGCCGGGCTTCGTGTCCGTCTTCGCCTGGCGCTTCCTCTACAACGAGGACCGCGGCTTCCTCAATCGGCTGCTCGCGGGCGGCGGTATCGACGCGGTGCCCTGGCTCAACGACCCGACCTGGGCCAAGTTCTCGGTCATCGCCGTGAACGTCTGGCTCGGGGTGCCCTTCATGATGGTCGCGCTGCTCGGCGGGCTCCAGTCCATCCCCGGCGAGCTGTACGAGGCGGCCGAGATGGACGGCGCGGGCGCCTGGCAGCGGTTCCGGCACATCACGATGCCGGGGCTGCGGGCGGTCAGCACGACCGTGGTGCTGCTCTCCACGATCTGGACGTTCAACATGTTCCCGGTGATCTTCCTGCTCACCCGGGGCGGGCCCGGCGAGGCGACCCAGATCCTGGTGACCCAGGCGTACAAGTTCTCCTTCGAGATCAGCCCGCGCGACTTCGCGCAGTCCTCCACCTGGGGCGTGCTGATCCTCGTCCTCCTGATGCTCTTCGCCGCCGGCTACCGGCGCGTCCTCGTCAAGCAGGGAGACACCTGGTGACCACCGCGGCCGCACCCGACATGCCCACCGCATCGGACCCGTCCGGCTCGTCCGGCCCGGCCGGTCCGGCAGGCTCGCGCGCCGGTGCCGGTGCCGTACCGAGCGGCTCCGCCGCACCGCGGCACCGGCGCCGGTCGCCGCTCGCGTCCGTCGCCCTGCACACCACCCTGACCGTGGCGTCGGTGATCGCCGTGTTCCCGGTGCTGTGGGTCCTGCTCACCTCGCTCAAACCGGCGCGGTACGCCACGACCACGGACTTCTTCCGCGAGACGACCCTGGCGAACTACACCGGCCTGCTGCGGGACACCCCGTTCCTGACCTGGTTCGGCAACTCGCTGCTCATCGCGGCGCTGACCACGCTGCTCGGCGTGTTCGTGGCCGCCACCACCGGGTACGCCGTCAGCCGCTTCCGCTTCCCCGGCAAACGCGGGCTGATGTGGACGCTGCTGGTCACCCAGATGTTCCCGGTCGCCGTGCTGATCGTGCCGATCTACAACATCATGGCCGGGCTCGGGCTGCTCAACCGGGCGGCGGGACTCGTCATCACGTACCTGACGATCGCCGTGCCGTTCTGCGCGTGGATGATGAAGGGCTTCTTCGACACCGTCCCGCGGGAGATCGACGAGTCCGGACAGGTCGACGGGCTCACCCCGTTCGGTACGTTCTTCCGGCTCGTCCTGCCGCTGGCCCGGCCGGGGATCGCGGTGACCGCCTTCTACTCCTTCATCACCGCCTGGGGCGAAGTGGCCTACGCCTCCGCCTTCATGGTCGGTGACGAGAACCTGACGCTGGCGGGCGGGCTCCAGAAGTTCGTCAACCAGTACGGGGCGCAGTGGGGCCCGATGACCGCGGCGTCCGTGCTCATCGCCATCCCGGCCGCGATCGTGTTCCTCTTCGCCCAGCGCCACCTGGTCACGGGCGTGTCCGCCGGCGCGGTCAAGGGCTGAGGCTCCGTTGCCCGCACCACCGCCGTCCGTGCCGCCGGATCCGTCCGGGCTGCCGGACCAGTCGGATCCGTCCGTGCCGTCGGATCCAGCCGTGCCGCCGGACCCGTTCGTGCCGTCGGACCCGTCCGTACGGCCAGGGGCGCCGGACGGCCCGTCCGTACCACGGGGGCCGTCCGGGGCCGGGCCCGGACCGGCGTCGCCACCTCCTCCCCTCACCACCCACTCCACCAGGGACGACATGACCCAGCACCTCGCTGACCCGCCCACCAACAGGTCCGACGACACGCTCGGCCACGCCTCCGACGACACCCGCTGCCACGACCGTTCCGGCTGGTGGCAGGACGCGGTGATCTACCAGGTCTACCCGCGCAGCTTCGCCGACGGCAACGGCGACGGGATGGGCGACCTGGACGGCGTACGCCACCGGCTGCCGCACCTGCGGGACCTGGGTGTCGACGCCGTCTGGCTCAGCCCCTTCTACGCCTCGCCGCAGGCCGACGCGGGCTACGACGTCGCCGACTACCGGGCCGTCGACCCGATGTTCGGCACCCTGCTGGACGCCGACGCGCTGCTCCGCGACGCCCACGACCTGGGGCTGCGCGTCATCGTGGACCTCGTACCGAACCACTCCTCCGCCGAACACGAGTGGTTCAGGCGCGCCCTGCGGGAGGGGCCCGGATCGCCGCTGCGCGAGCGCTACCACTTCCGGCCCGGGAAGGGCGCGCACGGCGAACTCCCGCCCAACGACTGGGAGTCCGTCTTCGGCGGCCCCGCCTGGACCAGGACCACGAACCCCGACGGCACCCCCGGCGACTGGTACCTGCACCTCTTCGCCCCCGAACAGCCGGACTTCAACTGGGAACACCCGGCCGTCGCCGACGAGTTCCGCTCCATCCTCCGCTTCTGGCTCGACATGGGGGTGGACGGCTTCCGGGTCGACGTGGCGCACGGCCTGGTCAAGGCGGCGGGGCTGCCGGACATCGGGGACGCCGGCCGGGTACGGCTGCTGGGCACCGGCGACGGGGGCACACCGTTCTTCGACCAGGACGGGGTGCACGAGATCTACCGGCAGTGGCGCACGATCCTCGACGAGTACCCGGGGGACCGGATCGCGGTCGCCGAGGCGTGGACGCCGACGGTGGAGCGCACGGCGCACTACGTACGGCCCGACGAACTGCACCAGGCGTTCAACTTCCAGTACCTGAGCACCCCGTGGCGCGCCGACGCGCTGCGCGAGGTCGTCGACCGCTCGCTCGACGCGATGCGGCCGGTCGGCGCGCCGGCCACCTGGGTGCTGTCCAACCACGACGTGACCCGGCACACCACCCGCTTCGCGGGCCGGCCCGGCGGCACCCAGACCCGTGAGCCCGGCGACCGCGCGCTCGGCCTGCGCCGGGCGCGCGCGGCGACGCTGCTCATGCTGGCGCTGCCCGGCTCGGCGTACCTGTACCAGGGGGAGGAGCTGGGGCTGCCGGACGTCACGGACCTGCCGGACGAGGTCAGGCAGGACCCGTCGTACTTCCGCGCGGACGGCCAGGACGGCTTCCGCGACGGCTGCCGGGTGCCCATCCCGTGGACGCGGCGGGGGAGTTCGTACGGCTTCGGTACGGGCGGGAGCTGGCTGCCGCAGCCGGCTTCCTGGGGCGAGCTGAGCGTCGAGGCGCAGACGGGCGATCCGGACTCCACGCTGGAGCTGTACCGCGCGGCGCTGCGGATCCGGCGCGACCACCCGGGCCTGGGCGCGGGCTCCTCGGTGGACTGGCGGGACGCCCCCGACGGCGTACTGGTCCTGGCCCGGCCGGGGTTCGTCTGCGCCGTCAACACGACCGCCGAGCCGGTCCGGATCCCCGCCGGGGGCACCCTGCTGCTGTCGAGCGCCCCGGTGACGACGGACGGCACGGAGACGGTGCTGCCCGGCGACACGACGGCGTGGTGGTCCGTATGACGTGAACGTGACGTGACGTGGTACGGCGACCCGCACCACGCCTACCCGCACCACGCCTACCGGCACCACGCGTACCCGCACATCCCTCCACCCCCACCAGCGCAGGAGGAACCATGGCCCCCAGAACCCTGGCCGCCGCTCTGGCCCTCGCCGCCGGCGCGGCCGCCGCGCTCGTGGTCCCCGCCGGGACCGCGACCGCCGCCGTGCAGTCGCCGCCCGGAGGCAAGGACGTCACCGCCGTACTGTTCGAGTGGAAGTTCGACTCCGTGGCCAGGGCGTGCACGGACACGCTCGGTCCCGCCGGCTACGGGTACGTCCAGGTCTCCCCGCCCCAGGAACACATCCAGGGCGCCCAGTGGTGGACCTCGTACCAGCCCGTCAGCTACAAGATCGCCGGTCGTCTCGGTGACCGCGCGGCCTTCTCCCGCATGGTCAACACCTGTCATTCCGCGGGCGTCAAGGTCGTCGCCGACGCCGTCATCAACCACATGGCGGCCGGGGACGGCACCGGGACGGGCGGCTCCTCGTACACCAAGTACACCTACACCGGCATCTACTCCGGTGCCGACATGGACGACTGCCGCGCCACGATCAGCAACTACAACGACCGCGCCAACGTCCAGAACTGCGAACTGGTCGGCCTCGCCGACCTGGACACCGGTGAGGACTACGTACGCGGCCGGATCGCCACGTATCTGAACGACCTGCTCTCCCTCGGCGTGGACGGCTTCCGGATCGACGCCGCCAAGCACATGCCCGCGGCCGACCTCGCCGCGATCAAGTCGCGGCTGAGCGACCCCGGGGCCTACTGGAAGCAGGAGGCCATCCACGGCGCGGGCGAGGCGGTCTCGCCGAGTGAGTACCTCGGCACCGGCGACGTCCAGGAGTTCCGCTACGCCCGCGACCTCAAGCGCGTCTTCAACAACGAGAACCTCGCGTACCTCAAGAACTACGGCGAAGGCTGGGGCTACATGGAGTCCGGCCGTTCCGCCGTCTTCGTCGACAACCACGACACCGAGCGCGGCGGCGACACCCTCAGCTACAAGGACGGCGCGACCTACACCCTCGCCAACGTCTTCATGCTGGCCTGGCCGTACGGCTCGCCCGACGTGCACTCCGGCTACGAGTTCAGCGACCGGGACGCGGGACCGCCGAACGGCGGCGCGGTGAACGCCTGCTACAGCGACGGCTGGAAGTGCCAGCACGCCTGGCGCGAGATCTCGTCCATGGTCGGCTTCCGCAACGCCACCCGGGGCCAGACCGTCACCAACTGGTGGGACGACGGAGGAGACCGGATCGCCTTCGGCCGCGGTTCCACGGGCTACGTCGCCATCAACCACGAGGGCTCCCCGCTGAGCCGGACCTTCCAGACCTCGCTGCCCGGCGGTGCCTACTGCGACGTGCAGAGCGGCAGGGCGGTGACGGTCGACGGCTCCGGCCGGTTCACGACGACGATCGGCGCGCACACCGCCGTCGCCCTGCACACGGGAGCCCGTACCTGTTAGTGCCGCATCAGAGAACCTCTGCCCTGTAGTGGCGTGACGCGCTGCCCGGATACTGGTTCCGGGCAGCGCGGGGTCGTCAGGCTGCCCGAATTCGCTTGCGCACCGTCGCCACCCGGGCCACCAGGTGGTGTGGTGCCATCCTCGGACGAGGCGCGCGCGTGTCCCGCGCGGATCGGGAACGGTGCGAAGGGGGCCGCCGCCTCACAGGCGGCGGTCTCCCCTTGTGGCGGGCTGTGTCCGGCGATTGGGAACAGGTAGCGGGCGGGGGCTGAACGGGACAGCGCGAGGCAGCCCTCAGCGGCGGGGCGCGGGCTGGGGGAGCTGGTCCAGCCCCAGCGGGGCGGGCGGTGGCAGGGGCTCGGTGTTCCCGGCCCTGAACGACTGGAGGAGGAAGCCGACCAGGCGCCGCGACGCGGCCTGTGCGGCCTGCCCGGACCCTCCGCCGACGCCGCAGTTGGCCAGGAAAAGGAGGGTCATGTCGCTCAGGTCGAAGTCGGTCCGCAACTGCCCGGCGTCCTGGGCGCGCCGGATCAGCAGGGCGAGGCCCTCCTCCGCGCGGGCGCGAGTGCGGTCGTGGTCGAGGGCGTCGGGGAACCGGGAGAGGAACGCCTCGGTGAAGCCCCGGTCGGCGGCCTGCATGGAGCACACCTTCTCGACCACGGTGCGGAACCCGCGCCAGGGATCGGGATCCTCCAGGGCCTCGTCGAGGACCGCGACGCAGGTGCCGAGCTGTTCGGCGAAGGTCTCGGTGACGAGCGAGGAGCGGGTGGGGAAGTGCCGGTAGAGCGTGGCGGCGCCGACGCCGGCGCGGCGGGCGACGGCGGTGAGGGGGACGTCGATCCCCTGGGTCGTGAAGGCCTGGCGGGCGGCTTCCAGGATGCGGTCGCGATTGTGCCGGGCATCGGCGCGCAACCCGGCGGCGGCGCGTGGTCCCGTGGCCGTGGCGACCGGCCGGGGACCGTCGGCGGAATCGGCCGGCCGGTCCGGCTTGTGAGAGCGCTGAACAGGCATGTCTCTCACTTTAGCGTAAACGGAAGGGGTCGCCCGTTTATGCCGTTAGCGTGGTCGGGAGAGCGGTGAAGGCCGCTTCCGCGAAAGCCCCCTCCGCGAAGCCCCCTTCCTGGGGACGCCTTCCACGAAGACCTTTTCCGTACGCCGCTCCCCGGACGGAGAACAGGATCAGACCATGAACGAGATGCGCGTGGCCCTCTACGACCGGTACGGCCCCCCGGAGGTGCTGTACGAGGGCAGGGCGCCCGTGCCGGAGGCGGGCCCCGGCGAGGTGCTGGTACGCGTCCACGCGGTCGGCGTGAACGGCGGCGAACTGGCCGGCCGGGCCGGGAAGATGCGGCTCGTGACGGGGCGACGCTTCCCGCAGCGCGTCGGGATCGACTTCGTCGGCGAGATCGCCGGGACCGGCTCCTCGGTGACCGGACTGCGGGAGGGTGAGCGGGTGTGGGGGACGCTGGGGACGTCGCTCGGCAGCGCGGCGGAGTACGTGGCCGTCCGCCCCCGGCTGTTGGGCCCCGCCCCGGACAACCTCACCGCGGTGGAGGCCGTGTCCCTGCTGGCGGGCGGTACGACGTCGATCAACGCCCTGCGCCACAAGGCCCGCGTCGAGCCCGGGGAACGCCTTCTGGTGCGCGGCGGCAGCGGCGGAGTCGGCAGCGTCGCGGTCCAGTTCGGCAAGCTCTACGGTGCGCACGTCACCGCACTCGCCGGCGCGAAGAACCACGACTTCGTGCGCGGGCTGGGCGCGGACGAGGTCCTGGACCACCGGACGGTCCGCCCCTCCGAACTGGGCGAGTACGACGTCATCATGGACACCGTCGGCACTCAGCACCGGGCTTTCCGCCGGCTGCTGGCCCCCGGCGGGCGCATGGTGGCCATCGCCTTCGACACGGACCGCATGCTCGCGAGCCTGTCCTACCTCCTCGGCTCGGCCGTGCACGGCTCCCGGCGCGTGCGCTTCTTCGCGGGCGCGCCGCCGCACGGACTCTTCGCCGAACTGGCCCGCCACGTGCGAAACGGTGACATCCGCCCCGTGGTCGACACCGTTTACCCTCTCGCGGACGTCGCCGTCGCCCATGGAGCGCTGGAGGCCGGCGGGATCCGTGGGAAACATGTCATCCAGGTGGTGTGAGGTGCGGTCGGGGGCGGCCGTAGGCGGCTGACAGCGCGTGTCATGCGCGGCCGCATGGTCGCAAACGACCGTTCGGGAGTCACTCTCGGTCGTTTCTGACTGTTTCCAATCACAGGTGTCAGGACTGGGGCGCGAGTGGTCCAGACTGTCCCCGTGGTGGGGAACATTCCCGAAGAGACGACAAGTTTTGTCGGACGCAGGACTGAACTGATTCTGCTGGAACGCGCGTTGGCCGAGCACCGGCTGGTCACCCTGACGGGCGGCGGCGGGGTGGGCAAGAGCCGGCTCGCGCTGCGCGCCGCCGAACGCGCCGCCCGCCGCGCGGCCGGCCGGCCGGCGGGACCGCCCGACGGACCGCCGGACCCGCTGCCCCGCGCGGGCCGAGCGGACACCGGCACGGGCGCGGCCCACCAGGGAGCCGGCTCGGGGGCGGGCGCCGGCCACCCGGGAGCCGGTTCGAGC
This sequence comes from Streptomyces hebeiensis, assembly GCF_052983195.1. NCBI lineage: Bacteria > Bacillati > Actinomycetota > Actinomycetes > Kitasatosporales > Streptomycetaceae > Streptomyces > Streptomyces hebeiensis. The sequence continues at coordinate 2,063,885 of NZ_CM129812.1, read as the reverse complement.
AGAAGTACGGGTTCGGGCGCGGGCCGCCGGGGCGCCGGTCCGGGCACTGGCGCGGGTGCGTGGGCGGGCCGTCGCGAGCGGTTGCACCACCCCGACGGCGCCTGGTGGGCCGACCTCTCCCCGCTCTACGACGAACGGCTGCTGCTGAGCACCGTCTCCGACGCCGTCGGACTGTACGACCACTCCCTGCGCATGCCCATCGAGGCCCTGTGCGAATGGCTCGCGCCCCGGCGGCTCCTGCTCGTCCTCGACTCCTGCGAGCGGCTGGCGCCCGCCTGCGCGCACCTGGTCGGCGAACTGCTCACCGCCGCGCCCGGCCTGACCGTCCTCGCCACCAGCCGGCAGCCGCTGGGCACCAAGGGCGAACACGTCGTCGAAGTGCGACCGCTGCCCCTGGACAACGACGACGCGGTGCTCCAGCTCTTCCGTGACCGCGCGGCCCGGTCCGCGCCCCGGATCTCACTGGAGGACCCCCGTCACGCGGCCGCCGCCGTGCGGATCTGCCATCAGCTCGAAGGCATCCCGCTCGCCGTCGAACTCGCCTGCGCCCGGCTGGCCGACAACTCCGTGGAGGAGATCGCGGACCGGCTCGTCTCCCGTCTCGACGGTCTCACGGCCACACTCCGGCCCGGCGCTCACACCGGTGTCCCCACCGGCAGCCGCACCACCTCCCACACCACGTCCCCCGCCGGTACTCACACCACGTCCCCCGCCGGTACTCACACCACTTCCCCCACCGATACACGCGACGGCACACCCGCCGGCCCCCGGACGGACACGCGCACCGGCAGCCGCACCGACACCCCCCGCCTCGACCTGCTCACCGACGAGACCCGCTGGCCCCAGCGGCACCGCGCCCTGCGCACCGCCGTCGGCTGGAGCCACGAACTGTGCGCGCCGCTGGAACGACTGCTGTGGGCGCGCCTCTCCGTCTTCCGCGGCGAGGTCGACGAGGCCGACGCGCGGGCCGTCTGCGCCGGCGGACCGCTCTCCGCCGACGCCGTCGGCACGGCGCTGAACGGGCTCGTCGGCCAGTCCGTCGTGCGCCGGGAGGGAACCCGCTACCGAATGCTCGACACCCTGCGCGAGTACGGCGGCATGTGGCTGGACGAACTCGGCGAGGCACGGGCCCTCGCCGACCGGCACGCGGCCCGCTTCGCCGATCTCGTACGCCGGGCCCACGACGGCTGGGCGGGGCCGGAACAGGTCGCCTGGTACGCGCGGATCGCCGACTCCCACGCCGACCTGTGCGCGGCCCTGGACCACCTCCTCGTCGCGGACCCGCCGGCGGCCCTGGAGATGGCCGGGCGCGTCGGCTTCTTCTGGAGCTGCTCCGGCCATCTGCACGAGGCCCGCGGGTACCTGGAGCGCGCGCTCGACGGCGACCCCACCGCGGGACCGCAGCGGACCCGCGCCATCTGGGCGCTCGGCGTCACCGTCCTGCTCCAGGGGGACGCCCGCGGCGCGCACCGGCTGGGCGAGCGGTGCGGTGTCGCCGCGTGGCACGACCAGCACCCGGAGTCGATGCTGTCCGCCGCCTACCTCCTCAGCCTCAGCTGCCTGATGATGGGCCGCGCCCAGGCCGCCCACACCGTCGCCGACCGGGCCCTGCGCGCCCACCCGGGCGATGCCTTCGACTCGCCGTCCCAGCTGCGCTGCCGACTGGCCCGGGTGTTCGCGCTCACCGCGCTCGACCGGCTCGACGAGGCCGGCGAGGAGGCCGGCGAGCTGCGCCGGGCGTGCCTGGACCACGGCGAGCGGTGGACCCGCGCCTACGCCGACTACCAGCTCGCGCTGGTGCACCTGCTCCAGGACCGGCCGTACGAGGCGGAGGCGCACGCCCGCTCCATGATCGCGGGCAAGGAGCTGGTCCGGGACAGCTTCGGGATCGCGCTCGGCCTCGACCTGCTGGCGGCGGGGATCGCCGCGCAGGGGGACGGGGAGCGGGCGGCGTACGCGTACGGCACCGGCCAGGCGTTCTGGCGCATGGTCGGCCACCCGCGGCGCGGCACGCCCGAACTGGCGGCTGTCCGCTCGGAGTGCGAACGGCAGGCGCGCGCGGCGGCCGGGGACCCGGCGTACGAGGAGGCCTTCCGCAGGGGGCTGGCGGGGGACGGCACGCGCGGGCTGGCCCGGGTGCTGGAAGGGCGTCTGCCACCGGGCGAGCTGAGGACACCGCCGTAGGACGCCGGGATCGTACGGCCGGCGGGCCGGAGGTCCGGCGAACGCCAGTTGGCAGTGGCCACCGGACTCAGGCATTTCTCGCGGGTGACGACGCGCGCTGGGTCACCGGTCAGACGATCGCGGCGGCCGGTGGCCTCGTCTGACGAACCCCGCGGCGACAAAGGGCACGCGCACGGGAGTTGGTTCAGCGAGCGGTGGCGGCCGGGTCGCCATGGTGCGGTCCGCGGCTCCGGTCGATTCCGTCCGCGCCGCCATGGAACTCGAAGTCGGTCGGCTGTGGACCTGACAGCTTGCCCGTCATCGCCATGACGGGCAGGTGCGCACGAAGCCGGGACTATGCCCGTGGTTCCACTCCGCTGATGGCTATCCGCAGCAGACGGGCCACTACTGGCGCAGCAAGATCGAGGCCGAGCGGGTGGTGCGCGAGGCGGGCTTTCCCCGCCCGGACCATCCTGCGGCCCTCCGGCTTCATGGAGAACCTGAGACAGCCGTCGATCTGGTTCGCGGGTTTGACCTCGAACCGACTGACGGTCGTCAACGACCTGGACGTCGCACGACCGTGGGTCGCCGTCCAGGACATCGGTACGGCCACGCTCGCGGCGGTTGCGGACCCGCGACGCTTCCACGAGGTCGTGCTGGAACTCGCGGGAGACGTACTGCCCATCCGCCGCGGGGTCGAGATACTCAACTCCGTACGGGCGACGCCGATCGAGCTGCCCAGCAGCCCGGCGCAGGCTGTCGAATGGGGGGTCATGCCGGAACTGGCGAAGTCGCAGCGGCGGATGGACACCTACCCGGCACCGGCCCGCCCGGAAATGGCCCACGCGCTGGGCATCGAGACGACGCCCTTTGAGCAGTGGGCCCAGGGAGCAGTTCAGGCGGAGTGAGCCCACCATCGTCAGCGGCTCCAGCCCGTCCGGCCGGGGAGGGGCCGGAGGGAGCTCATGCCCCAGGGCCGCGAGCCAGAGCAGGGCAGTCGCGAGCAGGTCGCTCCGAACCGCTCCCCTCGTGACCGTGTGAACCGTCCGGTGCTGGACATCTGTTCCCTATGACGTCCACCGACGTGAACGGCGCACGGCAGGCGGAGCCCCGGAAAGAGGCACGGAGGGCGCGCCTGCCCTGGTGGGGCAAGCTGCCCCTGGCCCTGGTCGTCGTGTTCGCGCTGCTCTTCCTGGGCAGCCGGCTCGACGCGCTGCCCGGGCTCGGCGATCTCCTCGGCGAGGAGACCCACGACCGTACGGGCCCGGCCCTGCTCGAATCCATCCAGGACCTGGACCGCTACGAGGCCGCCTCGGGCAACTTCCAGGTGGTGGTCGACCTGGAGAAGGACGCCAAGTGGCTCCCCGACGCGATCCGCGGCTCCCGGACGCTCTATGTCGGAGCGGGGAGCGTGAGCGCGTACGTCGACTTCGCCGGGATCGGCCCGGACAGCGTGACGACCGACGAGGCGCGGACGTCCGCGTCGATTCGCCTGCCGCACGCCCGGCTGGGCAGGGCGGCGCTCGATCCGGAGCGTTCGTACGCGGTGTCCAAGGAGCGTGGGCTGCTGGACCGGCTCGGTGACCTCTTCTCGGACAACCCGGCGGACGAACGGGCGGTGAACAGGCTGGCCGCTCGGCACATCGCGGAGGCGGCCGAGGAGAGCGAACTGACCTCGCGCGCGGAGAAGAACACCACGAGCATGCTCCAGGGCCTGCTGCGCTCGCTCGGCTTCACGCGGGTGAGCGTCGTGTACGGCTAGCGGGCGCCGGCCCCGCGCGGACCCGCCCGGTGTCCGCCTACACCTGTACCTGCACCGGCATCGGCCGGGCGGGCGGCGCGTCGTCCCGGTCCGCGTCCGTCGGCGCGGGGGTGGCCGCCGTCGGGGCCGGCAGGGTGCCCAGCCGGCCGACGAGGTCCCCGAACGGGCCGTCGGCCGGCTCGTCCGCAAGGACCCGCCGCAGGACCGCGGCCGTCTCCTCGTCGTACGCGGCGCTCACGGCCGTCAGCGCGCCGAAGTCGTGCACCAGCCGCACCTGAAGTTCCGCGCGCGGCACCCGCCGTCCGTCCAGCCAGAGCAGCGCCGTCGACTCGGCCAGCGACACCCAGGAGCGGACGACCAGTTCGAGCCGCGCGGACGGCCGGGCCACCCCGAGATGGCCGACGAGCTGCTCGTACGCGGCCTGCCGCACCCCGTCGATCAGCGCGTGGGCGGTGGACGACGAGGACCCGGCCGCGGGGCCGCCCCGCATCAGCGCGAAGAATCCCGGGCCGTGCTCCTCCACGAAGTCGAAGTACCGCGCCATGACCCGGAGCAGCCGCGCGCCCAGCGGCCCCTCCCGGGGCTCCACGAAGCGCGTGGCGAGATCGTCGGCGGCCCGCCGCAGTGCCGCCTCGTACAGGCTCCGCTTGCCGGGGAAGTAGTGGTAGACGAGCGGCCGGGAGATCCCGGCGGCGGCCGCGATCTCGTCGATCGAGACATCGTCGGGGGACCGGCGGCTGAACAGCTCCAGCGCCACACCGATCAGCTGTTGTCTCCGCTCCTCGACACCCATCCTGCGGCGAACCCCGGTGGTCATATGACCAGCCTAACCGCCTGCTTGTGGAAGATGTCCGTTACGCTCCCGGTCCATGAGCGCAGCTGAGGGGGAAGAGGCGGGACGCGTCGAGGAGGGGCCGGACGAGCCGGATCCCGGACCCGGACTGACGCCCCGTCAAGCACGCCTGATACGGGTCGCGATGGCCTCCGCGCTGCTGGTCACCCTGGCCGCGCTGCTGGCCTGTCGGCTGGCGGAACGGACCTCGGTCCTGGTGGTCGGCGTGTACGGGCTGGCGATGATCCTGTGCGGTGTGGTGATCGAACTGAGCCGGAACGGCCGCACCAGGCTGGGCACCTGGCTCCTGGGCGCCGGCCTGCTCGCGACCTTGGGGGCGGACTGGCTGCTGCCCTGAATCGCGGGGCCCGCCCGTGCACGTCAGCGCGGCGGATCCAGTCTCGTTCCGTCCGCCGCGCGCCCGTACAGTTCCGCGTGCGCGCCCTCCTTCGCCGGTACGGCCAGCAGCCGGCCGCGCGCGCTGCCCGTCACACCGCCCGACACCTCCAGCGCCGCCGTGCCCGGGCCGCCCGCCGCCAGGACGTACCACCGGCCGCCGCGTGACTTCCACAGCACTCCGGCCACCACGCGCTCGTCCCGGGGCCCGCACGCCGGGGAGTCCACCGACCGGGCCGCGACCGCGCCCGGCTCGGTGGGCCGTCGCGCCGGGGCCTGGAACTGGGCCAGGACCCGGCCGCCCGGGCCCCGCCAGGTCTCGGCGCGGGTGCACAGCCAGTCGGCCGTGCCGTTGGCCTCGGGCAGGGGCTGTGTCGCGTACCGCCAGGAGTTCACGGACCGTACGCCGTGCATCCGTACGGCGGGCAGCAGACAGGCGGTCCGCGCCCAGGCGGCGCGGTCCGCGTCGGCCTCCTTCTCGCCCGGTAGGTCCTGGGGCGCCGAGGGCGGCCCCGACGTCAACCTCGCCGGGGTCAGTTCACCCAGATCCGTGAACAGCCGGGCAGTGCTCTCCGCTCTCTCCGCCTTTCCCGCCGTCGGCTCCTTCCCCGCCTCCTCCCGCGTCTTCGCCTTTTCCGTCTTCTCCGTCTTCTCTGTCCGCCCCGCGCGTTCGTCGCGGCTCCCGCCCCGCACCTCCAGCGTGTCCCAGGTCCGGCAGTCCCGGGCCATCGCCGGGCTCGCCAGCGGATCGGTCACCCCGTCCGCGTCCCTGCGCAGCGCACGCGCCGGGGCGCGCGGATCGAGGAGGTCGCGTACGGACGTGGCGCTCACCCACGGCGCGGTCAGATACCGGACGTTGCTGTCGGAGCGGGCCACGATCAGCGCCGCCGAGTCGGCCTCGCCCGCGCCGTCGACCCGGGCGAAGTCCAGGGCCGCCAGCTCTCGCCCGTCCGCGGCCTCGGCGTACCGTACGATCCGCAGCCCGTCGTACAGGAGCACCACCCGGGCCGCGTCGACCGTTCCCGCGTACAGCAGTTGCGGCGGCCCCATCGGCGGCCCCGACGGTGTCGCGGGGGCCGTGGAGACGTGGACCGAGGCGCCGGGCCCGGCCCAGACCGCCAGCGCCCGCCGCAGCAGCGCGCGGTCGTCCGCCAGCCGCCCCCGGGCGGGCCAGACGGAGAAGTCGGTACGGACCGCGGTCCGCCACGCCGTGGGCGCGACGCGCCGCACCTCGGCCGGGTCGAGCGCCGAGCGGGCCGCCGGGTTCGGCGCGTACGCCGGTGCCGCCGCGCCGTCCGGGCCCCAGCCGTCGTCCGGCCGTACGAGGAAAGCCCCGCACAGGAGGAGGGCCACGGCGGCGGCCACCGTGGCCCTGGCGCGACGGCGGCGGCTCATCAGGTCGGTGGGGCCGGCCTGGAGGGAACAGGGGTCGAACTCGGACGACCGCAGCAGGACGGCCATGTCCGCACGGGGGGCGCCGTTCCCCGGGGCGTCCCGGGCGGCGTCCGCGGTGCCGGGAGCGCCTGCGGTGCCGGGAGCGTCCGCGGTGCCCGGGGTGGTGAGGCGGGCGCGGTCCGCCTCACCGAGCGCCGTCGCCACGTCCACGGCCGAGTCGGCCGCCGCCAGGGCGTGGCGTACCTCGGCGTCGGACAGACCCTCCAGCACACGCAGGACGAGCACCGCGCGGGCCGGACCGGACAGCGCGGACAGCCGTCGGTCCAGGGCGAGTTCGTCCGCTCCGCCCGACCGGGGGAACAGCCGCAGCCCCAGGACCCGGGGGAGCGGTGGCGAGGGGGCGACGCGCAGCCGTCGGGCGAGGCGGTGCCCCGGCCGCCCGGCGGCCAGTGCCCGGCGCAGGACCCGTTCCCGTACGAAGACGTAGGCGGTGTCGGGCGGTTGGTGGTCGCGTGGGGTGGCGGCGAGGGTGGCCGCCGAAGGCACCGCACGCCCGCGCGGCAGGGAACGCTGGACGATGGCGTGCGCCGTCAGGACGCGTCGGTTGCGGCCCAGGGACGGCGGCAGGACGAGATAGGCGATCCGGGTGAGCCGGGGATAGTGCTCGACCAGGGCGGCCTCGGCCTGTTCGACACCGATCGGCGCGGTCGAAGCGGCAGCCGGGGCGACGGTGGATGCGGGGACGGCGTGATCCGGGGGCACATGGAGCAGAACGAGCGATTGGTCCGATGGTCACCTCGGAGGTCGGAAGGCCGGGGGCCGGGGGCTGGGGGCCGGGTGGCGTTCACAGAGCGCAGGGGGTGCTCCTGCCGTATCACGCCGTTCCCCGGCGAACCACCCTGCCCACGCGGCACGATGGCCCTATGCGTACCGAACGACCCCTCGTGGTCACCGCGGCCCTCGCCCTGACTCTCACGCTGACGGCGGGCTGTGCGAGCGAGGAGAAGACCCCTCAGATGCCGAAGACGGCGAGTGGCAGCCTCGAAGAGATAGCGTCCCAGGCCAAGTGCGAACCGCAGATGCAGACGGACGAGGAGGAACTGCGGCAGGCCCTCTGCAAGACGAAGGACGGGCGGTATGTGCTGGTGACCTTCGCCACGGACCGGGGCCAGCGCGAGTGGATCAACGGGGCCAAGGACTACGGCGGCACCTACCTGGTCGGCCGGAAGTGGGTCGCGGTGGGCGATGACGCGACGGTCGCGACCCTGCGCGGCCGGATCGGCGGGGACGTGGAGAACGGCACGTCGCACACCGCGGCGCCGGGCGGCGGGGACGGGAGCGACAAGGACGGCGGCAAGGGACACTCCGGTCACGCCGCAAGCTGACCGCGCGAGCCCGTGGGCCGGCCGCGTGGGCCGGCCGCGCGATGCGGGTGTGGTCCCTCTCCGTACGCCGTGCCCGCGCGGCCATGGAGAAGGGCCACACCCGCGCGGTGCGGGTGTGGCCCCTGGTGCGTCCGGCTCAGTCGGTCGGCCGGTACGTCAGCACTTCTGACCGTTGTTGATGCACTCCACCATCTGGTTCATCACGTTCTCGTCGAAGACGTTGATGAAGTCACCGTGGTCGGTGATGGGCTTGTGCAGCTGCTCCGGGAAGGAGTCCACGGCGAAGCCGGGGCCCGGCGGGACGTCGTAGACGATCCGCTGCTGGAGCTGCGGGATGGCCTGGAAGCCGTTGCCGCAGTTGCCGTTGTTGTCGGCGAACGCCACGTGCGTACGGTGGTTGGCGCTGTCGATGTTCTGACCGTCCCAGCAGCTCTGGAACTTGAAGGTGCGCACGACCTGGCTGCCCTCGGGGCAGATCGGGTACTTGTCCTTGAGCTGGCGGTCCTCGAACCCGGTGCAGCTCCACGACGCGTTGGCGTTGGCGTCGCCGTTGGTGAGGGCCTTGGCGTCACCGGTGATGATGCGCAGGAGCTTGGGCATCGCGACAACCTTGGAGTTCGGGTTGCCGACGAAGACGTTGGTCACCTCGGTGGGCTGCTGGATCGGCCCGACGTTGCCTTCCTTGCCGCCGCCGTCCGCGTTGGCGTCGGCCTCCTGCTCACCGTTCTGGAGACGGATCACGGGCCAGAAGTAGGAGGACTTGTCGCCCTGGTTCTGGCAGGACGTCTGCGCGCCCGCCAGATCGTTGTCGCTGGCGAACGCGTTGTTGGACTGGTTGCCGATGTAGTCGTGCATGTGGTGGGCGCCGTTGGTCACACCCGGGGCGACGATGACGTTGTCCGAGTTGTGCAGGCTGTTCTCGTTGACGCCGCAGTCGGAGCTGAACGTGCCGGCCGAGCCGTTGCCGCCGCCACCGTTTCCACCGCCGCCGTTGCCCCGGCCGCGCTGACCGCCGTTGCCCTTTCCGGTGTTCGCGGGCTGGGCGTTGGGCTGGACGGTCGTGATGTCCACGAAGTCGCTCGCTTCGGGGCCGTTGCCGGCCTGGCCTCCGCCTTGCTGTCCGTCGCCATTCTGGCCACCATTCTGGCCGCCGTTCTGACCGTCACCCTGGCCGCCGTTCTGGCCGTTGCCCTGACCGCCATTCTGACCGCCGTTCTGACCGTTGCCCTGGCCGCCGTTCTGGCCGTTCTGGCCATTGCCGCCGTTGCCCTGGCCGCCGCCGTCCAGGACGTCGCCGTTCTGCATTCTGCAGGGCGCGAGGGACTCCAGGCCCCGCGGCCGCTCGCCGACCCGGCCCATCGCGATCGAGATGCGGTCCAGGGCGGCCACCCGCCTGTCCTTCAGCGGACCGAGGATGGCGTTGTTCGCGTAACTGGAGTCCAGGGCGATCGCCCTCTTCTCGTCCGCGAACCGCTTGTACGCCTCGGTGATCTGGCTGTCCATCTTCGCCAGCTCACGGTCGACCTCGGCCCTGGCCGCCTCCGGGACGTTCTCCAGCTTCTTCTCGTTGGCCACGTCCGGGCAGACGATGGTCGACGCCTGCGCCACGTTCTGGGCCTTCGTGCCTGCCTGGTTCGACTTGCCCTCGCCCGCGGACGCGTAGACGTTGGCCGCGACCAGTCCGCCCCCGCCCAGGAGCAAGGCAGCCGAGGCAGCGATCGCCCGGTTTGCCAGTTTTGAGCGTTTTCTCGATGTGCGTGCCATGGAACTAACTCCTCAAGCTTCGTTGCCGGTTACAGGAAAATCGCGGCAGGGGGAGAAGCGAAGCGCACCGTTCCTTACGGGACCCGCGCGCGGAGTGTTCAGCCGCTCGGGGAATTCATAGAAATCTCCATCGACGAATCGGGTCGGCCCCACGCATCCGGCGTTTTCCCGGCCATATCGCGCATGAATGCCATCGAGGGTGTCAGTGGCATCGGCGGCATCGGCGGCATCGCCCGCTTCGAGACCACCCGCTCACCGCCGGCCGCCCCGAGCGCTCCGGCGGTCCGCGGCGCACCGCCGGTGAGGCCGCCCCGCGGGCCGCCCGATGAGGCCGCGCGGTGGATTGTCAGTGGTGCCTGGCACGATCGGAGACGACCGACGAGCAGGGCGCGGCGTCCGCGCGGGGACGCGGTGTGAGCAGGGGGCAGGCATGGGTACGTGGGACACCGGCCACTTCGACAACGACACGGCGGCGGACTTCGCCGCGGAGCTGGACGAGGCGACGCCCGAGCGGCGTACGGAACTGGTGCGCGAGGCGCTGGCCGGGGCCGCCGTCGGCGCGGCCGGGTATCTCGACGCCGACATCGCGGAGGTGGCGGTCGCGGCGGCGGCGCTGGTCGCCGAGCAGTGCCCCGGTGGTCCACCCGTGGAGACGGTGTACGGACCGGACGAGCCGCTGCCGCGCTTCCCGGAGGAGCTGAGGAGCCTGGCGGTACGGGCGCTGGACCGAGTGGTCGCGGAGGAGTCCGAGCTGCGCGAGCTGTGGGAGGAGGCGGACGGCGGGAACGGCGTGTGGCAGCGAGGAGTGACGACGCTTCGGGCCGCCCTGGCGCCGCCGCTCGCCGCCGTGACAGCGGCGATACCGAGGCAGGGCCGCCCGTCCCACGGCTGATACGGAGAACGGGCGGGGCGCCGTTGCCCGCGGTGGGTGACCGTGGGCAACGGCGCGGGGCCGGTCACTCCGCCAGGACCCTCGCCTCCAACTCGGGGGACAGGCCCGGCGGCGGGCGGTCCGGGCGCTGCGGGGCCTGTCCGCCGATCGAGGTGAGCCAGGCCCACGTGTCCGCGACCGTGTCCGCCACCGGGCGGCAGCGCAGGCCCGTGGCCAGGGCTTTGGAGACGTCCGCGCCGCACAGGGCGTCGTGCAGCTCGCCCGGCGGCAGCCAGATCGGGAGGTCCGTCCAGGGTTCGATGCCCGCGCCCAGGATCGTGGCCGGGTCCGTCCAGCGCAGCTCCGCGTCGGCCCCGGTGGCGCGGACGCACGCGTCGAGGAGCTCTTCCATCGTCGTGTGCCCCGGCGGGCCCACCAGGTTGTACGGGCCGCCCAGGCCGTCCCGTACCGCGTCCAGGGTCCACTCCGCGAGATCCCGCACGTCGATGTACTGAAGCGGGTTGTCCCGCGGCCCCGGTGCCGGCACGGGGCCGCCCCGGGCGATCCGCCCCAGCCACCAGGGCAGCCGGCCGACGTTCTCCCAGGGGCCGAGGATCAGGCCCGCGCGCACCAGCAGCGCGCGGTCTCCGAAGGCCCCCTCGGCGGCCAGCTCGCCGCCCCGCTTGTCGATCGCGTAGTCGACCTGCTCGGCCACCGGCGACGCGCCCGCCACCAGCGGGCCGTCCTCCGGAAGCCCGGCCGGTGACGGGTAGGCGTAGACCGAGCGGCTGGAGATGTACGCGTAGCCGCCGGCACGCCCCGCCAGCGCCCGGGCCGCCGCGTGCACGGCGGCCGGCGCGGCCGACCAGGTGTCGATCACGGCGTCCCACGAGCCGTCGGCGAGGGCCGCCAGTCCGTCCGGCGCGGTGCGGTCACCGCGCAGCACGGCCGCGCCGGCCGGTGGCTCGTGCCGGCCGCGGTGGAAGAGAGTCACCTGCCAGCCACGTCCGAGCGCCGCTTCCGTGAGCGCGCGGCCCACGAACTCCGTACCTCCGAGAATGAGGAGCTTCATGCGATCGACTCTGCCCGCCGGAAGGCCGCGGGGACAGCCGGATTCGCGGCCGGAAGAATCGGGAACTTCAGGGACCTGCCCAGTGGCCCCCTCGCGATGGCACCATGTGCTGACCATGACAGACGCCCGGTCGCCGTTGCGCGCCCTACGGGCCGCGGCCTTCGCGGCGGTCTGCGTGACCGTGGCGGCTCTGGGGCATTCGTACACATCCGGGGGTGAGATCCCGGCGGCGAGCCTGTGGGCGGCGTTCGGAATGACAGGCGTCGCCGCGTGGTCCGCCGGCCGTCGGCCCCGGGGCACCTGGTCCATCGGTGCGGGGATGCTCACGGTCCAGGGCGCCCTGCACGTGCTCTTCTCCGGTGTGCTGCCGTTCGTGCCGCCGTACGGACCGTACGGCGGCACGAACGGCAGCACACCGGGGCACGGCCCGCACGCCGACGCGCTCATGGGAGCGGGGGCGGGAGCGGGCACGGGCACCACCGTGGGCGGTGCCGAGGCCGTCGGCGGGGCCGCTCCCGGTGCGATGCCGGTCCTCGGCGGTTCGCCCGCCACGACAGGCATGGTCGTCGCGCACCTCCTGGCCGCCGTTGTCTGCGCATGGTGGCTCGCCCGGGGCGAGGCGGCGCTCCTCGCCCTCGCCAGGGCCGTCGGCGCCCTCGCCTTCGCGCCGCTCCGGCTGCTGTTCACCGCCGTGCGCCCGGCCGTCGCGTTCCCCTCGCCACGGCCCGGCCGCGGGACCGTCGGCGCCGCGCACCACATCCGTGGCGTCGTCCTCGCGCACGCGCTGTCGCGACGCGGTCCGCCCGCGTGGCGTACCCCACGTGCCACGGCCCCGGGAGCCGTCGCCGTCACAGCCGTCTGAGGCCGGAGGAGGCGGATGGCGAGGGGTCGATCTCCTCATGCCTTCGGCCCACCCGACTCCTAGGACAGACGACATGGCCATTGACGACCCCGTACAGGAACCCGAGCCCGACACCGCGTCCGACACCGCGTCCGACACCGGGCCCGCGAAGCGTGCCGCGCCCGCTGAGCCCGCTGAGCCCGCTGAGCCCGCCGAGCCCGCTCGAACCAGCCCGCGCGGGACGACCGGGCCCGCGACCGGCGCCACCGGCTCCCCGACCGGCGCCACCGGCTGGGCGGCCCTTCGCCCGCTCGTGCTGCGGCTCCACTTCTACGCCGGCCTGCTGATCGCACCGTTGCTCCTGACGGCGGCCGTCAGCGGTTTCCTCTACGCGTTCTCCTTCCAGGCGGAGAAGGTGGTCTACCGCCACGAGCTGCGCGCACCCGTGGGCGACCGCGCGCTCCCGCTCCGCGACCAGCTCAACGCCGCCAGAACCGCCTTCCCGGACGGCACGATCACCTCCGTGCGCATACCCGGCGAGGCCGCCGCGACGACCCGCGTCCTGATGAGCGGCCCCGGCGTCGAGGAGGGCAAGTCGCTCGCCGTCTTCGTCGACCCGTACACCGCCGAGGTGCGCGGCACGCTCACCAGTTACGGCACCTCGGCCGCCCTCCCGCTGCGCACCTGGCTGTCCGAACTGCACCGCCATCTGCACCTCGGCGAGCCGGGCCGGGTCTACAGCGAGCTCGCCGCGAGCTGGCTCTGGGTGGTGGCGCTCGGCGGGCTGCTGCTCTGGCTGGGGCGCAGGCGGGCCTCCAGACGTGCCCTGCTCCTCCCCGAGTCCGGCGCCACCGGCCGCCGCCGGACGCTGTCCCTGCACGGCGCGCTCGGGATGTGGGCGGTGACCGGGCTCGTGCTGCTGTCGGCCACCGGGCTGACCTGGTCGAAGTACGCGGGCGAGAATGTCACCGCCATCAAGGACCAGCTCGGCAGCGGCACCCCGGTCGTCTCCGCCACCCTCGAAGGGCGCGGCGGTGACACCAACAGTGGCAGCGAGACCGGAAGTGGCGGCGGCCACGAGGGGCACGAAGGCATGACCGGCATGGAGGACATGCCCGGCATGGACCATATGGAGGGCATGGAGGCCAAGGACATCGGCATCGACCTCGTGGTCGTCGCCGCCCGGCAGGCCGGGCTGGACGGGCCGATCGCGGTGACCATGCCCCAGAAGGACAGTGGCTATGTCGTCGCGCAGACGGACCAGCAGTTCCCGGTCCGGCTCGACTCGGTCTCCGTGGATCCGGCCAGTGGCATGATCATGGACGAACTGCGCTTCGCCGACTACCCGTTGCTGGCGAAGCTGACCCGTTTCGGCATCGACGCGCACATGGGGCTCCTCCTGGGGCTGCCCAACCAGGTGGCCCTCGGCGCGCTCGCGCTCGCGCTGATCCTCATCATCGTCTGGGGCTACCGCATGTGGTGGCTGCGCAGGCCCACCAAGGAGCGGAGGCTGGGCGCGGGCCGGGCGATACCGCGCGGGGCCTGGCGGCGGGTGCCGCTGACGGTCCTGCTCCCGCTCGCGGCGGCCACGGCGTTGACCGGCTGGTTCCTGCCGCTGCTGGGCGTCAGCCTGCTCGTGTTCCTCGCCCTGGACGGCGCGGCGGGCCTGCTCGCCCGCACCCGGGCGGCCCGTACGGCTGCCACGGCCGGTGCCCCTGCCGGTACCGGTACCAGTACGGGAGGCGGCACCGGCGGCGTAGAGCCGTAGCGGCACCCCCGCACACAACCGGTGGCGGCCCGGTCAGGGCACGTACTTGTATCCGACCCGCCGCACCGTACGGATCGTGTGCCGGTGCTCGGCCCCCAGCTTGCGGCGCAGCCGGGCGACATGCACATCGACGGTCCGCCCGTCGCCCACGTGACCGTAGCCCCAGACCGTGGTCACCAACTGGTCGCGGGTGTGCACCCGGTGGGGGTGCGCCACCAGGTGCGAGAGCAGTTCGAACTCCAGGTAGGTGAGGTCGAGTTGCCGGTCACCCACGGCGGCCGTGCGCCGTGCGTCGTCGACCCGTACAGGACCGGTGCCGCCCCCGGGGCCGGTCCCCGCGCCGCCCCCGGCTCGGGAGCCGGGGCCGGTGACATACGGCACGGCGGTGGCCTGTACGGCGGCGGCCTGCACCGCCGCGTGCTGGTCGGCCGGTACGAGCACGAGGTATCCCACCATCGGCGGGTGCCCCGGCAGGGAGGGCAGCGTGTGCTGCGGTGCGGGCAGCCACGTGGCGCCCGGGGGCAGCAGGTCCACCACCTGGCCGACCGGGACACCACCCGGTACGGCGGACGGATCGGGGACCGGGGCGGAAGCCGGCACGGTCTCGTCGCGGTCGACGGCCCGGAGTCGCTGGCGCCGGCCGGGCGCGCCGGTTTCCTGCTGGTTCACCGAGGTCGCGGTCGCGGACGCGGTGGAGGCGGTCGCGGCGGAGAAGGGACGGGTGTTCACCATGAGAGGTCAGCTCTTTCGCGCGGAGGAGTCGTCGAGTCGACAGAAGGACGTGACGTACGTCATGCGCGGCGGCCGAAGGCCGGAGAGGCTTTAGAGGGCCGACGCGTTCCTCACGCGGCGACACACCCGGTCGAAGTCATGGTCCTGCCGGGACGGCCAGAACGGTTCGAGGTCGAAGCGACCGCGGTCCGTCGTGGGGTGCTGGAAGCCGACCATGGCTCCATTGAAGCAGATACCCATGGGCGGGGCAGACCCTTTCGCCGGTCGGTACGGTGCCCCTCGCGAGCGGACACGGTGTGCGTGGACCGGGGATCACGGCGGGGAGGCATGGCGAAGGGCGGCCACCGAACGGTGGCCGCCCTTCGCCATGGAGCCTCGGTGCCTTGGAACAACGGAGCGACAGGCGGCGGAGCTGCGGAGCTCCGGTCGTCGAGTCCTCGAGGACACGCGGTCCGGCCCGTTCGTGCCGCCCCCCGGGGCCCGGCCGTGTCGGATCAGACCTGGCCGGCCTTCTCCAGCGCGGTGCAGCAGGTGTCGACGATCAGCCGCGTGACGACGTACGGGTCGACGTTGGCGTTCGGACGGCGGTCCTCGATGTAGCCCTTGCCGTCCTTCTCCACCTGCCACGGGATACGGACCGACGCGCCGCGGTCGGAGACGCCGTAGCTGTACTCGTTCCACGGGGCGGTCTCGTGCAGGCCGGTCAGCCGGTCGTCGATGCCCGCGCCGTAGTTCTTGACGTGGTCGAGCGGCTTCGAGCCCTCGCCCAGCGATTCGCACGCGGTGATGATCGCCTCGTACCCCTCGCGCATCGCCTTCGTCGAGAAGTTGGTGTGCGCGCCCGCGCCGTTCCAGTCGCCCTTCACCGGCTTCGGGTCGAGCGTGGCGGAGACGCCGAAGTCCTCGGCCGTGCGGTAGAGCAGCCAGCGGGCGACCCACAGCTGGTCCGCGACCTCCAGCGGAGACAGCGGTCCGACCTGGAACTCCCACTGGCCCGGCATGACCTCGGCGTTGATGCCGGAGAGGCCGAGACCCGCCTGGAGGCAGTTCTCCAGGTGCGCCTCGACGACGTCACGGCCGAAGATCTCGTCGGAGCCGACACCGCAGTAGTAGCCGCCCTGGGCCGCCGGGAAGCCGCCCTCCGGGAAGCCCAGCGGCCTGCTGCCCTTGAAGAACGTGTACTCCTGCTCGATCCCGAAGACCGGCTCCTGGGCCTTGAACCGCTCGGCCACCTCGGTGAGCGCGGCGCGCGTGTTGGACGCGTGCGGCGTCATGTCGATGTTCAGGACCTCGCACAGGACGAGGACGTCGTCGCCGCCACGGATCGGGTCGGGACAGGAGAAGACGGGCTTGAGCACGCGGTCGGAGGCGTGGCCCTCGGCCTGGTTGGTGCTGGAACCGTCGAAACCCCAGATGGGCAGTGCGGCCCCGGCACTGAGGATCTTCGTCTTCGAGCGCAGCTTGGCCGTCGGCTCGGTACCGTCGATCCAGATGTACTCAGCCTTGAACGTCACGGGGCCTCATCCTTCGTGGGTGCAGCATGTCGCGGGTACGGCGGGCTTTCCCGCGGGTGCGGGGGTGCGGGTACGGCAGATATGCGTGCGAGCTTCCCAACGCACCGTTTCCCCGCCATTGCCCGCCCGTGAACCACGTGTTACTCGGGGCTGCTCGCAGGACCTCCTCGCAGGCCCTTCTCGTCGGGACGCCCGGCGGGTTGCCTCTGGTACGCGGGGTCTCATCGGCGACACGGCCGGGCAGACTGATCCGCATGACCAAGCCACGTATCGGACTCCTCGGCACCGGCCCCTGGGCGGAGCGCACGCAGGCGCCCGCCCTCGCCGCGCACCCCGGGATCGAATTCGGCGGCGTCTGGGGGCGCAGGCCCGAGGCGGCCACCGCGCTCGCCGCGGCCCACGGCACGGACGCCCACTCGGGCGAGGACGGGCTGGACGCGTTGTTCGCCGCGTGCGACGCCGTGGCGTTCGCCCTGCCGCCGGACGTCCAGGCGCCGCTGGCGGCACGGGCCGCGGCGGCCGGCTGCCATCTGCTGCTGGACAAGCCGGTCGCCACCACCGTGCCGGGCGCCCGCGCCGTGGCGGACGCGGCGGCCGGGGCCGGGGTGGCGTCGGTGGTCTTCTGCACGCTGCGGTTCGCCGCCGGGACGGCGGAGTGGGTGACGGAACACGCCACCCGGGGCGGCTGGTTCACGGCCCACGCGCACTGGCTCGGGGCGCTGTACGGCCCGGGCGCGAACGGCGGCGCGTACGCCGGGTCGCCCTGGCGCCGGGAGAAGGGCGGGCTGTGGGACGTCGGACCGCACGCCCTGTCCGCGCTGATCCCGCTGCTCGGCGAGGTGACGGAGGTGACGGCCGTGCGCACCGGCTCCGACCTCACCCACCTGGTCCTGCGGCACGAGGGCGGCGCGGCCAGCTCGGCGGCGCTGAGCCTGAGCACGCCCCCGGCGGGCGCGGGGGCCGGACTGGAGATCCGCGGCGAGCAGGGCACCGCCGTGCTGCCCGAGCGGTGGGGGGACCCGGTCGCGTCCTTCGGAGCCGCCGTGGACGCGCTGCTGGAGTCGGCGGCCACGGGCCGGCCGCACGCGTGCGACGTACGGTTCGGACTGCGGCTGACGGAGATCCTGGCGGAGGCGGAGCGGCAGACGGCCGCGGTGGCCACCGGCCCGGAAACGCCGGCCGGCGCAGCCGCCCCATGAGGTCGGCGGCGCGGCCCGCGTACACGGGTCCGCCGCCGCCCGGGCCATGCCGGCGTGGCCGCTGTGACGGGGGAGCTGGAAGGCGGGCGGCCGGATGCGTTGTCGTGTCCGCGGGCGCGCGTATCGCAACGCAGGACACGAAACCGTCCCGCGGGGGACGCCCAACCTCGGCCCGTCCCGGGAGCACATCAGCCGTCGACGCTCCGGATCTGTTCGATCTTGGCGTTACGGATCAGGAACTTGCCGGGTTCGCGGACCTCTTCGAAGGCGGCGTCGTTCAGCAGCGTGCAACTTCCGGACACCGATGTGATCTTCACCGTCGTCGACTTGTCGTTGTCGAGGTTGGTCACACGGATCGTGGAGCCTATGGGCAACTGGTTACTGGACGCCGCGGGGGCGCCCGCCTCACCGGAGAGGGTGACGGTGGAACCGGCGCAGACGACATCACCGGTGCCGGTCCCGGTGTCGGCCCCGGTTCCGTTGCCGGGTCCCGTACCGGCTCCCGTGTCCCCGGCTCCGGCTTCCGCCTCCTCGGCACCGGAGCCGGCGCCGGTCTCCGTGCCCGCCCCGGCGTCTGCCGCCGCTCCTTCGCCGACCGCGCAGCCGGACGCCGCCTGCTTCCGTTTGATCTCCTCGACGACCGCCGTCCGGTTGGCGATCCGGGCCTCCGACTGCGGGTCCGGGTTCGCGCGCTGGTCCGCGATGAACGCCTCGTTGTTGCCCAGCGCCGTGGCCAGGCCGTCGCAGGCCACTGACGCCTGGCTCGTACCGGTCATCACCACCGCGGTGGCTCCCGCCAGTGCGGCGGCTCCCACGACCAGGGAGAACATCTTCGTGCGGCTGAGGGTCTTCTTGCGGGACACGTGTGGGGGGCTCCTGTCCCCGGCCTCGTAGGTGACGGGGCCGGCTGGGTTACGTGTGCCGTCCCATACGTGCCGCCCGGCGCTTCTGCTCAATCCACGCGGCACAATCTGCGGACCGGACAGGGGAGTTGTCCGCCCAGGGCCTCGCCCCCGAGGCCGGGGACCCCGAGTCCGTCACGACGACCGGCCGAGGGCGTCCCGTACCGCGTCGTCCGTGCGTGCCACGACCGCCGTGCCGTCGTCCGCCGTGATGATCGGGCGCTGGATGAGCTTCGGGTGGCCGGCCAGCGCGGTGATCCAGCGGTCCCGCGAACCGGCGTCCCGCGCCCAGCCCTTGAGCCCCAGTTCCTTCGCCTCCGCCTCGCCGGTCCGTGTGATGTCCCAGGGCTCCAGTCCGAGCCGGCCGAGGACCGCGCGGATCTCGTCCTCGGACGGCACGTCCTCCAGGTACCGGCGGACGGTGTATGAGGCGCCTTCCTCGTCCAGCAGGCTCAGCGCGCCACGGCACTTGGAACACGCGGGATTGATCCAGATCTCCATGTCGCCCACCGTACCGTCCACGCCCTCCGCCGGCTGCCGTCGACATCCCCCAAAAGCGCCTCTGGCCAGGGGCGATTGTCAGTGCGGGGCAGTAAAATGGAGGCAGTTCGTGAGAGTCCAGCCAGTATGCCGGGAGGTCGCAGATGGCCGTTGCCACGATCACGACGAAGCCCTTCGAGACGCATCCGCACATCACCCGCCGTCCGCTGCCCGCCGGGCGGCCGCGCGAGTGGTACGAGACCCACAACCGCCGCCTGAAGGCCATGCGCCTCGCCATCGCCCTGCTGGACTCGGGCGTGTACGACCCGGCGCGGGCGCACAACCGCCGGATACGGAGCACGGCGGCGCGGGTCGGGATCCACCCGCCGTCCGACACGACCTGCCGCATGGTGCGTGCCCTGATCAAGTACGGCCGCTGATGATCCTGGCGGGTTTCTGACCGGTTGCCGCCGTTGACCCGTAACGCGTACGCGTTACGGGTCAACGGCCCTGCCACGACTGGACTTTCCGACGGGCGCATGGACTTTTCGCCGCCGCCGGATTCGGAACGCGCGCCGGGGTGAAAGCTCCCTACCGGACAGCCATCGGATGACTTGATCCTCTGGAGGTGCCCGGGTGACGCGGCGCGGTGCGGTGTTCATGTCTCACTGGGCAGAGGCCCGAGGACCGGGGGCGCTGCGAAGACGGCGTGCGCTCGGGGCTCTGGCGGCGGCGTTCCTCCTGGTCGCGGTGGCGGCACCCGCAGCACCGGCGCTGTCCGACGCGCCTGCCGCGCCTGCCGCGCCTGCCGCGCCTGCCCCGCCTGTTGCCCCGGCGTCAACGGCGTCGGTGTCCTCCGCCCCGCTCACCGTCCCGGCCCTGACCAACTGGACGCCGGGGGAGGGAGACGGTTTCACGTTCACCAGAGCCACGCGTCTCGTCGTCGGCGCGCGCGACACCACCGCCCGGCGGACCGCCGTCACCCTCGCCGGTGACCTGCTGGCCGAGGGCCGGGGCACCGTGCCCGTCGTATCGAGCACCGGCGGCACGGACCGCCCGGGCGACATCGTGCTCGCCACCGCCCCCGAGCGTGTCGTCCCGGAGCGTGCGGCCTCCGAGAGTGCCGTCTCCGAGCACGCGGGGACGCTCGGGCGCGAAGGGTACGAACTGCGCGTCACCGACCGGGTCCGTATCACCGCGGCCACCGCCACCGGCGCGTTCTACGGCACCCGTACCCTGCTCCAGCTGCTGCGCGCGGCCGACGGGGCCACCGCCCCGAGCGCTGCCCCTGCCGGCGCCCCTGCCGGCGCCCCTCCCGGCGCGCCGAGCACCGCCCCGAGCACCGCCCGGCCCGCCGTCGGCGTCATACCCGCCGGCCGCACCGTGGACGTCCCCGCCTACCCGGAGCGAGGCGTGGGCGTGTGCGCCTGCTACATCCACATCACCCCGGAGTGGCTGGAGAACCTCGTACGGGACATGGCCTACGTCAAGCTCAACCAGCTGCTGCTGGAGCTGAAGGTGAAGAGCGACCGGCACCCGGAGGCCAACACCTGGGGCTACTACACGAAGGACGAGATCCGCCGGCTCGTCGCGCTCGGCGAGAAGTACCACGTCACGATCGTTCCCGAGATCAACTCGCCGGGCCACATGGACCCCTGGATCAAGGACCGCCCGGACCTCCAGCTCACCGACTCCGACGGAGTGCCCCAGCCCTCCCGCCTCGACGTCACCAGCCCCGCGGCCCTCTCGTACTACACCAGCCTCATGGACGAGTACGCCGAGGTGTTCACCGCACCGGTCTGGCACATGGGTGCCGACGAGTACATGCTCGGCTCGGACTTCGCGAAGTACCCGCACGTCCTCGCGTACGCGCGCCGGACGTACGGTCCGGACGCCACCCCGCAGGACGCCTTCATCGACTTCGTCAACCGCGTCCACGCCTACGCCGAGCGGAACGGGAAGCGGCTGCGCATCTGGAACGACGGTCTCACCGGCGACAACACCCTCCCCGTCGCGGCGGGTACGACCGTCGAGCACTGGCTGTCCGTGCCGACCCGCCCCGGTGAACTCGTCGCCCAGGGCTACCCGGTGATGAACGCCGCCTACTCCCTCTACCTGGTGCGCGGCGGCTTCCACATGAACACCCGGTCGCTGTACGAGCAGCGCTGGGACCCGCGCGTCTTCGAGGGGGAACGGCTCACCTCCACGGAGGGCATCACCGGGGCGAAGATCAGCCTCTGGCCCGACAACGGGCGGGGCGAGACGGAGAACGAGGTCGCCGCCTCGATGTTCCTGCCGCTCCGCTTCATCGCCCAGACCACCTGGGGCGCCCCGCGGCCCGACCCGGATCACGACGGCTTCGCCGCCCGCGCGCGGGCCGTGGGGCAGGCGCCGGGCGCGAGCGACCTGACCCGGGTCCCGGTGGCGGACGGGACGTACACCCTGCGCGACGCAGCGGGCCGGCTGCCCGCCGGGAACTGGCGGATCGCCCGTACGGCCGACGGCTACGCCACGCTCACCGACGCCGCCACCGGCCGGTGCGCGGAGACCCGGAGCGGCCGGCTCACTCTCAACACCCCGCTGGAACCGGGGAGTCCGGTCACGTGGGAGACCTGCTCGGCCGCGAACACGCTCCAGCGCTGGCAGCTGACGACGGTCCCCGGCGGATACCGCCTCACCAACGCCATCACGCGCATGGCCGTGCACCTGGACGAGAGCGGCCGGCTCCTCCAGTACCCGCCGGACCAGCGCGCCCCGGCGGTCTGGACGATCAAGCGGGCCACGACCACGGCCGAGGGGTGGGGCTCGGAGCCCCGTGGCCCCGGCAAACGTTCCGCCGCCCGCTGACGCCTGTTGCACGAGGCCGACGTTGCCGTGCTGAGCGCCTTCGACGCCCGGCTGCGCCGCGAACTGCCCGAGGACCTGGCGCTGGGGCGCCCGGCCCGGTGCGACGGCCGGTGGCCGGGCCGGGCCGGGCCGTCGACGGCGACCCGGACACCTCGTGGACCGCTCCGGACCCGGTCACGGGGGCGCGCGGGACGCTGACCCTGGACCTGGGCACGCCCCGCACGGTGGACCGTGTCCGCCTCGCGGAGGACATCCGCCACGGGCAGCAGGTGGAGCAGGCCGTCGTCGAGGCCGAGACGGACGGCGGCTGGACGCGTGTCGCGGAGACCGGGACGATCGGTGCGAGCCGGGTCCTGCTGCTGTCGGCACCGGTGACGGCCCGTCATTGGCGGCTGCGCGTCCTCGCCACGCGGGAGCGGACCCGGATCGCGCGGTTCGAGCTGCACCGCTCCCGGCCCTGAACACCCAGGGGCGGTAGGGCGGCCGGCAGGGCAAGAGGTCAGTGGTTCCAGCGCAGGATCGCTCCGAGGCCGCCCGCCGGGGCGTCCTCGGGATCGCGTACCACCACCGTCTCCGCGCCGGACGCCGCCGCCGCGCGCAGCAGCGCGTCGTCCGCGCGCGCCGACGCGGGCCTGACCTCACCCAGGTACGGCACCTCCGAACTGCGCGACGCCACCTGGTCCGCCCGGGGGCCGACCCAGACCTCCCGGTTCGCGTCCGCCGCGTGCGGGGCGATGAGCAGCGTGTCGATACGGTGTTCCCGCGCCGCCTCCACCAGGGCCGGTACGCCGGACGCGGCGTACGGCGTACCGCCGCCGTCGGTCCGCGGCCCCTCCCCGGCGTGGAAGCGGCCCATGACCTCGGCGGTGCGCTCGCGCTCGTGGACGGCGCGGACCTGCGCGATGTCACGCTCCAGGAGCACGCTGTCCGCGCCGGCCGCGCGTCCGCCGTGCTCGCTCTCGTACGTCACCGAGCGGAGCGGCTTGGGCAGCTTGTCGTACACGGAACGGCGTTCACGGGGATCGCCCGCCAGGAGCAGCACGGCCGCCCCGCTGTTCTCGTACGCCTCCTGGGCGGCCCGCGCGATCTCGCCGGCGTTGCGCTCCCAGGTGTTCTCGACCTTGGTCTGGAAGTGCCGCTCGGACCAGTCGGCCGTGGCGGTGCGGTGGACCGGCCAGGTCTCGCCCTCGACGCCGCCGGCCGGCTGGTCCCCGCCCGTGTCGTCGCGCAGGGTGAAGTCCGCGCCGGTGCGGTCGACGAAGGCGACGAGGCAGGGGGAGCGGCCACCGGTCGCTTCGACCAGCGGGGCCACCCGGGCCACCGGTGACCAGGTGGCGAACGGTGCGGCGGGCGGCCCCGGGAGCGGGGCGTCGAGGACGACCTCGCCGTCCGTGGCGAACAGCGCGCGGCCCGCCCGCGCGCCCGGCTCACCGCGCGGGGGCGCGGCGGCCAGGGCCTCGTGGACGGCGTCGCGGGTGGCGCGGTCCGCACCGAGCGCGGTGAGCCTGGAGACCATGTCGTTCGCCGACAGCTCCCGCTGCTTGGCCGCGTCCTCGGTGGTGTGGGAGACGTCGGCGTACACGGACGCCCACGGCCCCGGGCGGTCGGTGATCGGTTGCAGGAGTGAGAGTTGCATGGCGGGCTGCCTCCTATCGACGGTCGCGCGACTGTGGTGCCGATCGCCGACGTTGTTCCGGCGCTCGTTCGTCGCTGTCGGTCTCCGGTCGATCTTCGGTCGATCTTCGGTCGATTGCCGTGATTGCCGCGCATTCCCGCGCTCGCGCGCACGAAACACCTCCGCTTCCGGAACGCGCGTGGCCTGCCCCTTTTCGGTCGTCTTCCGGCAGGCCGACCGTTACGCATACGTGTCGCGCATACGTGCGGACAACAGGGGCACTCGGTCCTCAGCCGCCGAAAGGCGCCGGAAGGCGTACGCATGCGTGACGCATGCCAATCGTACGTCTGGCCGGGAATTTTCCACGAAACGCGAGTGACGGGACGGAAATGGCGACCAAGGAGAGCGGGGACGGTACGCCCGAGCCGGAGCGGATCAGCGCCGCAGCCGCCATGCGGCACGCGTCCGGACAGCTCGCGGAACTGCTCGGGAGCGAACGCGGCGCCGTATCGGCGCTCAGGGCCACCGACGACGGCTGGACGGCCGACGTGGAAGTGGTGGAGATCGAGCGGATCCCGGACACCGCGAGCGTGATGGCCTCTTACCACGTCGATCTCGACCCGCGGGGGCAACTCATGGGGTACGAGCGCACGCGGCGGTACGCGAAGGGCCAGATCGACCGGTGAACCGATGGCCGAGTCGTTGACCAGAACCGAGCAGCAGTCCAAAAGAAGTTTCAAGAGAGGCCAAGAGCCGCGAAAAGAAAGGAATGACTGGTCGTGAGTGTCGTTCAGCAGTCCAACGCGCCGAACAGCGGAAGCGGTTCGGGAAATCTCTACGACGTCCTTGAACTGATACTCGACAGGGGGCTCGTCATCGATGCCTTTGTTCGGGTTTCCCTGGTCGGCATCGAAATCCTCAAGATCGATGTCCGGGTCGTCGTCGCCAGCGTCGACACCTACCTGCGATTCGCGGAGGCCTGCAACCGGCTGGACCTGGAATCGGGCCGCAAGGCGCCGACTCAACTCACCGACATCGTCGGAGAGGTGACGGAGAACGGCGCCAAAGGAAAGTCGAAAGGAGCCCTGACGGGGGCCGTCGAGGCGTTCACCGACTCCTTGCAGAAGGGCCGTGAGGACTCCGAGGAGAAACAGGAGCGTCCGGCGCGCAAGTCGTCGTCCTCGGCCTCTTCGTCCAGCAGTCGCCGCGCCGCACGCCGCGGGGAGGAGTAGTCACCATGCCCACGTACGTCTACGCCATCACCGCGGCCGATCACCCGCTGCGCCTGGACGGGGTGCACGGGGTGGGGGAGCCCGCCGCGAAACTGCGTACCGTCAGTTCCAAGGAACTCAGCGCCGTGGTCAGTGAGGCCCCCGCCGGCCTGCGGGCCAAGCGCCGGGACGTGGCCGCCCACCAGAGCGTGCAGGAACGCCTGCTGGCCGACGGTGCCGCGCTGCCGATGCGGTTCGGCCTGGTGGGCCACGACGACGAGCAGGTGGTCGCGGCCCTGGAGGAGCACCGCGACCTCTACGTCGCACGTCTCGAAGAGGTGGGCGGCTGCCTCGAGTACAACCTGAAGGTCTCGCGCGACGAGGACGACCTGCTGCGGGAGGTCGTGACCGAGTCCCCGGAGGTCCGCAGGCTCAACGACCTGACCCGCCGGAACCCCGCCGCCCAGCAGGAGAAGCTGGCGCTCGGCGAGCTGATCTCGCAGGAGGTCCTGGCGAGGCAGGAGAGCGACGGCAAGGAGCTGGTGAACGCGCTCTCCCCGGCCGCGGTGCGCACTTCCGTGGGCGAGCCGGCCAAGGACCACTTCCTGAACGCCTCGTTCCTCGTCAAGCGTGAGGAGGCCGCGGCCTTCTCGGAGGCGGTGCACGAGGTGGCCGAGCGGCGCGGTGATGCCTACACCGTCCGGCTGCACGGTCCGCTGCCGCCGTACAGCTTCGTCTGAGTGCGCCGCGCCGACGTCGACGCCGCCGTCTGCGTCGAGGCCGACGGGACCGTGGCCGACGCCGAGCCGATCCGTACGGAGAGTTCCCATGGGCATCGTCACCCAGATCCTCACCCTTCCGCTCGCACCCGTGCGGGGCACGGTGTGGGTGCTCGACCAGGTGCTCGCCACCGCGGAGCGTGAGGCCTATGACCCCGAACACGTACGTGCCGAACTCGCCGAACTGGAACGGCAGTTGCTGGACGGGCGAGTGACCGGGGAAGAGTTCGACCGCCGCGAGGACGAGCTGCTGGACCGACTGGAGTGGTGTGTGGAGTACCAGCGCCGGCGGGGGTGAGCGCGCAGGGGGTGAGCACGGGCCCCAAGAGGTCCCGAGTATCTGAGCGATGAGGTGTGAGAGAGGTGCACGACCGATGATGACGAACGCGAAGATAGGAGTGGCCCTGGTCGGCGGCTATGCCCTGGGCCGGACGAAGAAGGCCAAGCTGGCCATCGGGCTGGGCATGTTCCTCGCGGGCCGGAAGCTGAGCGTGGACCCGCGGCAGCTGGGGCGGCTGGTGGCCGACTCGCCGTTCCTGAGTTCGCTCAACGACCAGGCGCGCAGGGAACTCGTGGACGCGACGAAGTCCGCCGCGACCTCCGCGCTGACCCGGCGCGTGTCCGGCCTGGCCGACTCCCTGCACGAGCGGACGCTCGACCTGGGCGAACCGGGCCGGCGCCTGCGGCGGGCCACGGGCGGAGAGGACGAGGGCGCCGAGGACTCCGAGGAGCCGGCGGAGGACAGCGACGGCGCGGCGGACCGCTCGAAGGACGACGTCGAGGAAACCGACGTCGAGGAAACCGACGTCGGGGCGGAGGCCGAGCCG
Organism: Streptomyces hebeiensis; assembly: GCF_052983195.1. NCBI lineage: Bacteria > Bacillati > Actinomycetota > Actinomycetes > Kitasatosporales > Streptomycetaceae > Streptomyces > Streptomyces hebeiensis. The sequence goes on along the minus strand of NZ_CM129812.1, from coordinate 2,037,530 downwards.
AGGCGTGAACGAGGAGCCAAGGCATCTTCGAGGTCGGCGCCCAAGAGGTCCACGGCCAAGGCGGCGCCGGCCAAGGCCGCGTCGAAACCACGGTCCGCGAGCAGGAAGTCCGGCACCGCGAAGGCGGCGTCGGGCACCGGCAAGGCCACATCGGGGGCCCGGAAGGCGACGTCAGGAGCGCGGCGCACGGCACGACAGGGAGGCGGTCATGGCTGAGTCGGCCCTCGGCAGGATGAAGGACGAGGTGGCCGGGAGCCCGGCCACCGAGCGGCTCAAGACGGAGCTGCGGAACTACCTCGAGGCCCGCGCCCAGCACGCCGTCACCACGCTCGGCGGCAAGCTCGGCGAGAGCGTCAGCAAGCTCGGTGATCCCTCCCGGGGTGGTGGGGACATCGCGGGGACGCTCAAGCACACCGTCAAGGACCAGGTGGTGGGCACGGTCAAGGACAAGGCCAAACACTCGGTCACGGACGCGGTCAAGGGCCTGTTCGGCAAGGGCCGCAAGGGTGGCGGCGGCAAGTCCAAGAGCGTGACGATCGTCGAGGACATCGACGTCGGCGTGCCCGTCCGGGAGGCGTACGACCAGTGGACGGCGTTCCAGGAGTTCAGCACCTTCGCCAAGGGAGTCGTCAGCGTCGAGACGGCCGACGACACCACCAGCAACTGGAAGGTGAAGGTCGCCAAGTCCACCCGAAGCTGGCAGGCCAACGTAACCGAGCAGGTGCCGGACGAGCGGATCTCCTGGACCACCGAGGGAGCCAAGGGCACCGTGAAGGGCGTGGTGACCTTCCATGCCATTACGGACAACCTGACCCGGGTGCTGCTGGTCCTCGAATACTTCCCCAAGGGCCTGTTCGAGAAGACGGGCAACATCTGGCGTGCCCAGGGCCGCCGTGCCCGGCTGGATCTCAAGCTCTACCGGAAGTTCATCATGATGCGCGGCGAGGCCACCGACGGCTGGCGCGGCGAGATCAGGGACGGCGAGGTCGTGGTCGGTCACGACGACGCCGTGGCGGAGGAGTCCCAGGACGAGCACGGGCCGGGGGACGGGGACGGGTCCGAGGACCGCGAACCTCCCCGTGACGACGAAGACGACCGGTACGAGGACGAGGACGACCGGTACGAGGACGACGAGCCGGAACGGTATGACGCGGAGGACGACGAACGATACGACGCGGCCGACGAGGAACCCGTCGACGAGGAACTGGACGACGACGAAGTGGACGACGACGAAGTGGTCGACGACGACGCGTCCGACGAAGAACCGGACGACGTGGAACCGGACGACGTGGAACCGGAAGACGTGGAACCGGAAGACGTGGAACCGGACGACGAGCACACGGCCCGCCGCCCCCGTCGCCGTACACCGGCCGCCGCCCGTGGCTGACGCGTAGGGCATCGGCCCGGCCCGCACGCTCTGTGCCCCGCCCCGCTCCCCGTGCCGCTTCCGCGCCCCCTTTCCGCGTCCCGCTTCCCCGCACCTCTTCCGCGCACAGAGAAGGCTGATCACGTGTCCGATTCACTGGCCGGCCGTATGGGCCCCACCGCCGCGCCGTCGCCGCCCCCGTACGGCGGCGGCCAGGGGTCCTCGGCCAATCTCGCCGACATCCTGGAGCGCGTTCTCGACAAGGGCGTCGTGATCGCGGGCGACATCCAGATCAATCTGCTCGACATCGAACTTCTGACGATCAAACTCCGTCTGTTGGTGGCGTCCGTCGACAAGGCCAAGGAGATGGGCATCGACTGGTGGGAGCACGACCCCTCCCTCTCCTCCCGTGCCCGGCCCCCGGCCGCGGCCCCGTCCGCGACCGCGACCACGAATGGCGGGGGCCGCACGCTGGCGGAGGAGAACGAGCGGCTCCGGGCCGAACTCGCCGAACTGCGGGCGGCGGCCGGGCTGCCGAGCGGATCCGTCGGGGACCGGAAGAAGGAGGAGGGGGCCGAGTGATGAGCGACACCGATGCGGTCACGGGCCCGGCCGCCGATCCGGCCACGGGTCCGGCTGCCGCCCCCGCCACGGACCCGGCCGCCGACCCGGGACACGTCACCTACGTCTACGCCATCGGCCGGGCCGGTACCCCGCTCGACGAGGCCGCCCGGCGGCTGGTCGGGCAGGCGGGGAGCCCGCTCCGTACGGTCGGCGCCGACGGACTCGCGGCTCTGGTGTCCTCCCTCCCGGCCGACGCGTACGGCGCCGACGGAATGAGGGCGCGGATGGAGGACCTCGCGGAGCTGGAAGCCCTCGCTCGTACGCACCACGCGACGGTCGAGGCGGCGTACGCGAGCACGACCGTGCTCCCCATGCGGCTGGCCACGGTGTATCTGGACGACACGCGTGTGGCGGAGATGCTCCGCGAACGGTCGGGCGATCTCGGCGCGCTGCTCTCGTCCCTCGAAGGCCAGGTCGAGCTGGGCGTCAAGGTGTACGCGGACCCGTCGGCGGCGACCGCGCGGAGCCCCGAGCCCGACGTGGCGGCGGCGGATCCGGCGGCCGGCCCCGGACGCGCGTACCTGCAACGGCGCAGGACCCAGCGGCGTGACCGGCGGGACATCTACCGGGCCGCCGGTGCCGTGGCGGCACAGGTGCCGGAACGGCTCGCAGGTCTCGTACGCGGCCGGGTCGCGCACCGCCCGCAGCAGGGCGAACTGGCCTCCGGGGCCGGCGAGAACATCGCCAACGACGCGTATCTGGTCCCCGCGGAGCGGGTACGGGCGTTCCGCCGGGCCCTGGCCGGGCTGTCCGACGCGGCCCCGGGCGTACGCGTGGAGATCACGGGGCCCTGGGTCCCGTACTCCTTCGCGACGCCGCCCCACTCGGGCGGTACGACGTGATCGGCGACGAGCCGTCGCCCCGTGACACCACGGTGCCCCGTGACACCACGGTGCCCCGCGACCCGTGGCCGACCGGCGACGGGGAGGAGTCCCTGCCGGGTCTGGGCGACCTGGCGGGTCGCCAGGTCGCCCTCATCGACATCCTGGACCGCCTGCTGACCGGCGGCGCGGTCCTCACCGGGGACCTGGTGCTGTCCGTGGCCGACGTGGACCTGGTGCGGATCAATCTGCGGGCGGTCATCCACTCGATCACTCCGGACGACCCCGCGCCGTGGTGAGGACGGACGAAGAGGGACGAAGAGGGACAAGGAGCGGGAAGAACGTGAGCGCGCGACACGAGCCACCCCGGCCGACGGGTTCCCCGGAGCCGCCGGCACCGTCGGAGCCGCCGGGACCACCGGAGTCGTCCGAGGCGTTCGCCGAGGCGGCCCGGGCGGCGGCCCGGGCCTTCGACCTGGTACCGGCCGGTCCTGGCGAACCGCGCCCCGACAGCGAGGTCGCGCGGCGGCTGAGGACGGACCCGGACACGGTCGAACGCGACCTGATCAAGCTGGTGTTGACCATTGTGGAACTGCTGCGCCAGCTCATGGAGCGCACGGCCCTGCACCGCGTCGACCAAGGCGACCTGACGGAGGATCAGGAAGAGCGGATCGGGATGACGCTCATGATCCTCCAGGACCGGATGTCCGAACTGTGCGAGCGGTACGGACTGACGATGAACGATCTCAATCTGGACCTGGGGCCACTGGGTTCACTGTTGCCGCGTTCGGACTGATCCGGCTGGCCGGACTGAACACGCGGTGTTTCGAGGAGAGTCGAGAGGCAAGGCGATCAATATGAGTACTGAAGAGCGCAAGAACGCGAAGACGACGGATTCCAGGGCGATGACCGCCAAGGGGCGGCAGGCCGCTCGGACGGCGCAGTCCACGGCCAAGGAGGAGAAGGCGGCGGCGGAGTCGGCCGCGCACGACGCCCGTGAGGCGGCCGAGTCCGGCGCTCGGTCGGCCTCCACGGCGACCAGGCGCGCGGGACGGGCGGCGGCCGTCGGCATCGAGAGCGGCCGCCAGGCCGCCGTGGCCGCGACCGGCAAGGTCGCCACCACGGCCGGCGCCACCTGGGCGGTCCTCAAGCACCGCAAGGCCATCGCGGCCGGGGCGGGAGCAGGTCTGGTGGGCGTGGCGGGAGCGGCGTTCGCGGCGGGCCGCCACACGGCCAAGGCGAAGGCCGGCCCGCTCACCGGCCCCCTCACCCGGCTCACCCACGGCCGTATCTGACCGTCCCCGGTCCCGGCCCCGTCCGGCCCGGCGCAGGGCGGCCCCACTCACGCTCACCCGCCGCCGGTGCCCCCCGTCGTACGCCTGGCGCCGCCCTCACGCAGCCGGCCGGTGTGACGGGTGACGGTGTCCACGCGGTTCGCGAGGTCGGGATGGCGGGCCGCCAGGTACGTGTACGTGCCGGCCAGCGGCCCGACGAGACCGGCGGCGTCGTCGGCGCCGAGCGCGCGGGTGAGACGGGCCAGCGGAACCTCGGCGTCCGGAGGCAGGTCGGTGAGCGCGGTGATCTGCCCGGCGAGCCGGCGCAGATCCGCGGCGTTGCCCCGGGCCCAGGCCGAGACGGTACGGTCGGCGGCCCGACGGTCGCGGGTGGCTCGCACCCGCTCCTCGCCGGTGGAGCCGGGGGACCCGGGGCGTACGCGCAGATAGCGGCGCTCGGCGGCCTGGCGGCTGGCGACGCCGAGCGGGTGCGCGAGCTCCGCCCAGCTCGCGCCCGCGTCGCGGGCCGCCTCGATCAGCCTCGGCTCCCAGTCGGCGAGCTGGTCCCGTACCTCGCGCAGCAGGAGCAGCGCGGCCAGTGCCTGCTCGGTACTGGTCCGTCCGGCGCCGTCCGGGCCGTCCTGGCCGTCGCCCCGGCGGCCGGAGAGCCGGGCACGGGAGGCCGGCGCGCCACCGGAGACCGGGCCGGCACCTGAGTGCCCGTCCGCGTCCCCGTCGAAGGGCTCGCCGTCCCGCACGTTCTGGGCCGTGCGCACGGCGTCGTCGATGGTGCTCAGGGCCGCCGCCGCCGCGAAGAAGGACGCGGGGGTGAGGCCGGTCCTGTGCGGCCGGGCCGGCTGGTCCGCTCCGGTCATGGAACCTCCTCCGTCAGGTGTCGTCCGAGTGTCGCCCGAAACGCCGCCCCAAAGTACCGCGGCGCCCGGGGCGTGTCATCCATCGAATGACATCTCGCTTGTCATCACCTCGATGACATGTTACAACGGTGTTCAGGAGAAGCGCATAGGCAGCAACTGCCTGAATCCGACGCACTGGAGGTGTTTCCCGATGCTGATGCGCACCGATCCCTTCCGCGAGTTCGACCGGATCGCCCACCAGTTCATGGGCACGACGGGCACCTGGTCCCGGCCGGCCGCGATGCCGATGGACGCCTACCGTGAGGGCGAGGAGTACGTGATCGTGCTCGATGTGCCCGGCGTCTCCCCGGACGCGATCGACATCGACGTCGAGCGGAACGCGCTGACGGTCAAGGCCGAGCGCCGCCCGGTCGCCACGGCCGACGACGTGCGGCATGAGGTCTCGGAGCGGCCTCTGGGTGTCTTCTCGCGCCGGCTCCTGCTGTCCGACACCCTGGACACGGAGCGCATCAGTGCCGACTACGACGCGGGAGTCCTGACCTTGCGCATCCCCGTCGCCGAGCGCGCCAAGCCACGCAAGATCGCCGTCGGCGGGCAGCCCCGGCGCGAGCAGCTGAAGGCCTGACCTCCGGTCCGGGCCCGGGGCGCCCCGGGCCCGGACGGGCGTCGGCACCCATGCCGGAAACAAGAGAAGAGCCGGCACCCGTGCCGGAACAAACGAAGACAGGAAGAGAAAGGCGATCGCGTCACCGATGGTCACCCAGCCCGCACCGAGCCGTTCCGCGGAGGCCAGGCCGTTCCAGGTCATGACGTTCGAGCAGCTGCTGGAGAAAGTGCGGTACGAAGGCGCGTACCCCACGCGTGAACGGGCCGAGACGGCCGTGCGCGCGGTGCTGGCCGCGCTCGGCCGGCAGCTCACCGGCGACGAACGGGTCGAACTCGCGGCCCGCCTCCCCGTCGAGGCCGCGCTCGTTCTCACCGCCCAGATCCCGGTCGTCGAACCCGTCACCGGCTGGTCCTTCGTGAAGGACCTCGCCTCCCGCACCGACGGCACACTCGCGACCACCCGCTGGGACGTCGGAGCCGTCCTCGCGCCGGTCGGAGACCTCGCCGGTCCGGACCTCCTGGCCCGCATCCTCGCTCAACTCCCGCAGGGCTACGCCCTCTTGTTCGGCCGCGCCGAACTTGCCCGGGCGGCCTGAACTCTCCCCGCGGCGCACCCCAGGGGCGGGAACCCACGCACGACGGAAACGGCCTGTCCGGCCGGACGCGGCGTCCGGCCGGACAGGCCGTTTCCGTCGCTGCTTACCGCTACGACGAGGCGGGCAACCGGCTCGGTGTCGACTGATTCCCCTCCACCGACCTGTCGGTCCTCTCACTCGTTCCTGCCGGTTCCGGCTTTGGCGCCGCCTCCGCTGACAACGCTGTACGGTTCGGCGGTGGGATCGTGGCGGAGGTCGTCGCGCGGTCGGCCACCGCGCTGACCGTCCAAGTCCCGGCCGGGGCGGTGTCCGGGCCCGTCGAGGTGAGCACATCGGATGGTCGCGCCACGTCGGATGCGAGCTTCCAGGTGCGCGCCGGGACCGGGGACGGCGTGATCGAGACGTCCGAGGAGACGTCCGTGACGGACGAGACCCCGCCGACGGTCTCGGTCACCACACCGGGCAACCAGGCACAGGTTCTTTTCGAGGCGGACGCGGGGGACGACCTCACCTTCGGTTTCACCGAGTCGACGTTCAACGCGCAGGCGACCGCACGACTGATGGACCCGCAGGGAAAACGCCTGTTCTCCGGCGCCTTCAGCGGTGCCTTGGCCGACTGGGAAGTGGCGGACGTACCGGTCAGCGGCCAGTACGCACTGATCATCGACCCAGGGAGCGGCAACATCGGCTCGGTGAAGGTGACCGTGTCGAATCCGACTGTCGCGGCGCTGGACCTCATGGGTCCGACGGCCGAGGCACGCATCACCCGGGTGGGGCAGGACCACGTGTTCACCTTCCCGGGAACGCTGGGCGATTCGCTGAGCCTGGGCATTGACGCGGCGGCGCTGCCCGACGCGGTCTACGCCCGCCTCTATGACCCGAGCGGTGCCAAGGTCGACACGGTCCGGGTGGGGGCAGGGAAGGCGAACGGGCTGGACATCGACGCCCTCACACAATCCGGCGAGTACACCCTGGAACTCGATCCGGACAACGCGGCCCTCGGTGCCGTGAAGGTGACCGGTTCGCACTACGCCGACGCCGGAGCGCTCACCACGACCGGCCCCACGGCTGAACTGGCCCTCAGCAGACCGGGGCAGGACGGCCGGGCCCGTTTCGAGGGCCAGGCCGGGCAGCGGGTGTCCCTCAGCGCCACGGCGAGCGGCCTCGGTACGTCGACCCGGATCGAGGTCCGTAAGCCGGACGGCGCTCTCCTCGACTCTTTCAGCGCTCCGTTGTCCGAGTCCGCGCAATGGGACGGCCCGACCCTGCCCGCCACCGGCACGTACACACTCGTCGTGCGCCCCGGCGACGGCAACGCCACCGGCACGATGGCCCTCACTCTGGCCGGACCCGTAGCACTTGCCCCGCTGACCACCAGCGCCGCCCCGACGGCCGTCACGGTCACCCGGGCCGGACAGAACGCGGAGACCGGCTTCCAGGCACAGGCGGGGGCCAACCTCTCCCTCGGCTTCACCGGCAACACGTTCACCGAGTTCATCGACGTGACCGTGACCGCGCCGTCCGGTGCGAAGGTCGTGGACGGGGCGAACGTCTCGTCGGGCGCCTCGGCCACGGTCCCGCTGGCCGCCCTGCCGGAGACCGGCACGTACACGGTCGTCCTGGACGCCTACCGGGGGGCGGTGGGCACGCTGAACCTGACCCTGTCCGCCGACATCCAGCCCACTGTGACGGTCGACGGCGCCGAGCAGGCGGTGACGCCGGCCCGCGCGGGACAGCGGGTACGGGCCCGGTTCACCGCGCCGGACAGCGCCACGCTCGGGCTGGCGTTGACCGCGAACACGGTCACCGAGTCGACGGAGATCCGGCTGATCGGACCGGACGGGAAGGACAGCGACACCGGAACGCTCGTCGGCCGAGCGTCGGCCAAGTCGACGGAGTCGTACTACCTGACGGGCCTGACGGTCGGTGCGCGTTACACACTCGTCCTCGAACCGTCCAAGGCCGCGACGGGCGCTCTGATGCTGTGGCTGTCGAAGCCGGTGAACGCCGGCGCGTTGTCGGCGAGCACGCCGTCCGTCACCGGCAAGATCACCCGCCCCGGGCAGCAACTGGAGTTCACGGTCAACGCCGCGGCGGGCTCCGGCGCGGCCGTCGTCTTCGACGGGACAACCTTCGCCAAGTCGTCGGACGTGATCCACCAAGCGCCCGGCGGTACGGAGGAAGACCTCGGTTCGCTGAGCAAGTCGGCCTTCGACGCCGACCTGCGCGCGCCCCTGGCCGCGGGCGCCCACCGCCTGCTGGTACGCCCCAAGGAACCCGTCACCGGCACGACCAGGGCCACGCTCCTCCCGGACGTGAACGGCGGCGCACTGACGACGAGCGGCATCCGTAAGAGCGTCACGATCGCCACGGCCGGCCAGAACGCGCACTACACGTTCACCGGCACCAAGGGCCAGAAGCTCACCCTCGGCCTGGAAAAGCCCCCGGCCGCCTGGCAGTTGTCCGTGTTCGGCCCGGACAGCAAGTGGCTGGTCGACGGTCGCACGATGAGCGCGACCGCGGTCTCGTACGCCCTGGCCGTACTTCCCGCGGACGGCACATACACCCTCACGGTCGATCCCAACTCACTGAAGACCGGGACGTACAGTCTGGACCTGACACCGACGGTGCCGGCACGAGGGGCGAAGACGGCGGCGGACAGGGCACCGACGACCGCGGACGAATCGGCGGACAGGGCGAGTGCGGAGAAGCACTCCCCAAAGGCGTCGCCCGCGGCCCCCGGCGCCGTACCGACCGGCCCCGACGCCTGGCAGCCCGACCGGGGAAGCCTGTCCGGCCACGACTGGCTCACTCGACGGGGCCCTGCCCCCAAGGCCCCGCCCGCGCTGCGCGCACCGCCCGGGACCACCGCGCTCACCGGACGGGTCCTCAAGCTCGACGGCCGGCCGCTGCCCCGAGTCACCGTCTCCGTGGGTGTGAAGTCGGCTCGCACCGACGCGCGAGGCAGGTTCCTGCTCAGCGGCATACCGGTCACTGCGACCACCCTCGTGGTGGACGGCGCCAGTGCTGACACGGAGCGGCGGCGGTACGGGCGGTTCGATATCCGCGTCCACCCAAGGGCGGGCCGGACGGTCGACCTCGGCTTCCCCGTGTGGATGACCCCGCTGGACACCCGGCACACCGTGCGTTTCGGCGCCCCCACGAAGACGGAGGTGGTGCTGAAAACGCCGAAGATTCCTGGGCTGGAGGTGCGCATTCCCAAGGGGTCGGTTGTTCGCGACGACAAGGGCCGACCGGTCACCGAGCTGGGCATTACCGCGATCCCGCTCGACCGCTCGCCGTTCCCGCTGCCTGACGACGGTGTCGTGCCGGTGTTCTTCACCGTGCAGCCCGGTGGGACGTACGTGTTCCCCAGGGGTGCCCGGATCATCTACCCGAACTACACGCGCGAAGCCCCGGGCACGCGTGTGCAGTTCATGGACTACGACCCGAAGGACAAGGGCTGGTACGTCTACGGGCACGGCCAGGTGTCGGCGGACGGTCGGCAGGTCGTGCCGGACGCCAAGACACGCGTCTGGGCCTTCCACGGCGCGATGTTCAACATCGACGACATGCTGCCCTGGGACGACTCCTGGCTCAAAGGACGCCATCGACTGGCTGTCCGGTGATCCCGTCGAGCTGACGACGGGGATGCTGACGGACTCGCGTACCGACCTGGCGGTCGAGGACTCTCGCGGCTCGGCCGACATCACCCGCACCTACTGGCAGGGCGACTCGCAGAAGCGGGCGTTCGGCATCGGTCGCGATCTGTCCTACAACGCCTTCCTGCATTCGAAGAAGAACTGGGAGGAAGTCGACCTGTACTTGCCGGGTGGCGGCAGGACGCACTTCGTGCGCACCTCGGCGGGCAAGGGTTACACGGACGCCGTCTTCGAACCCCTCGACACCCCCACTGCCTTCCGCGGCGCGAAGATCGTGTGGAAGGGGTTCAGCGGCGGCTGGGAAATGACCTTCCGTGACGGAACGGTGTGGGTTTTCCCCCAGTACTCCCCGCTCAAGGAGATCCGCGACCGGCACGGCAACACCGTCAAGCTCACCCGTCTGGAAGGCAAACGCGGGGAGATCACCCGGATCAGCACGCCGGGCGGGCGGTGGATCGCGTTGGGGTACGACACCGAGCACCGCGTCATATCCGCTCGGGACAACGCCGGCCGGACCACGTCGTACACGTATGACACCGCTGGACGGCTCGCGACCGTGACGGACCCGATGGGCAAGGTGAGCCGGTACACCTATGACGGCACATCCAACCGGGTCAGCACAGCGGTCGACGCGCGTGGCATCACATACATGTCGAATACCTTCGACGCCAACGGTCGGGTCAAGGATCAGAAGCTCACCGAGGGCGCGACGTACGCCTTCGACTACGCGCTGACCGGTTCCGGCAAGGGCAGGGTCACGGCGGTGAACGTCACCCAGCCGGGCGGTTCGGTACGGCGGGTCGAGTTCGACGCGGACGGCTACGGGACGTCCGACACGCAGGCGTACGGCACGAGCCTGGCGCGCAAGACGGTCTACCAGCGCGGGCCCTATCACCGTATCGACGCCGTCACCGATCCGTACCGCCGCCGTACTGAGTTGACGTACGACACCCACGGTTACGTGACGTCGGCGAAGGAACTCGCGGGCACCGCACAGGCTCGCTCGACCGGCACGGTCGTCTACGACGGCCCCTACGATCAGCCGACCGCGCTGACCGACCCCATGGGTAAGGCCACCACGCTCCGCTATGACGCCGACGGCGATCTGAGTATGGTGACGGATCCTGAGGGCCGGGTCACCACGCTCACGCACACCGATGACGGGCAGGTCGATACGGTCACGGACGCGTCGGGTGCGGTGACGTCCTTCACCTACGAGCACGGGGAGCCGACCGAGGTCAGGGACGCCGAGGGCGGAACGAGCGAACAGTTCCTCGACGCGGCGGGTCGGCCGACAGTCATGACGGACGAGGCGGGCGCACGGACAACCGTCGCATACGACCGCCTCAACCAGACACGAGAGGTGACCGACCCTCTGGGCCGGACACTGACGGTGGAACACGACCCCAACGGCAACGTCACCGCACTCACCGACGCCCGCGGTAACACCACCACATGGGCCTACGACAACGCGGACCGCCCCGCATCGGCCACTGATCCGCTGGGTGCCAAGGCGATGTTCGGATATGACCCGGCAGGGCGGTTGACGAAGGTGACCAGCCGGTCCGGACAGGTCGCGACGTCCGAGTACGACCTGCTGGGCAGGGCGAAGAACGCGAAATTCGGTGTCGACCTGGCGGGCCAGGCCGAGTCCGTCACCACGTACACGTACGACGCCGTGGACCTGCTCAAGAGTCTGAGTGACACGACGTCGGGCACACAGTCCTTCACGTACGACTCCTACGACCGCATCCGCACGGTCGCGGGACCGACCGGCACGATCGGCTACGACTACGACGCGGCGGACCGCCGTAAGGAAATGACGGCGGCCGGGACGACGACGGTGTACGGCTACGACACCTCCGGCGTCCTCACCTCCATCACCGCCGACGGCCGGGCGGTCACCTTCGGCCTGGACGAGGTGGGCCGGGAGAAGACCGCGTCGCTGCCCGGCGGCTTCACCCGCACCACCGACTACGACAAGACGGGGACGACCAAGGGCATTGTCTTCACCCGCTCCGGTGCAGCGGTCGGGGACCTGTCGTACACACGCGATGAACGCGGCTTGCAGACCGGCCTGTCGGGCAGCCTCGCGAGCGTTGCCCTCCCGGGAGCCGAGGACGGTGCGGTCTACGACAAGGACAACCGCCTGACCTCTTTCAACGGCCGCTCCTTCACCTACGACGACGAGGGGCAGCTGACCTCCGACGGCCGGCGGACCTATGACTGGGATGCGCGTGGCCGGCTGAAGGGCCTGACCGAGACGGCCGGCGGCGGGACCGGAGGCGGGAGCGGGACCTTCACCTACGACCCGCTGGGCACGCGTAGCGCGACCACGCTGAGGGGACAGACACGGAAGTTCCTCACCGACGGCTCGAACCCACTGGTGGAACAGTCCGGTGCGGGCGAGACGACGGCGACGGTCGCCACGTCGGGCCTGGACCAGTACCTGACCCGCACGGAGAACGGCAAGACCCAGGTCTACCTGACCGACGCGCTCGGCACGGTGGTGGGCCTGGCGGACCCGGACGGCAGCATCGCCACCCGCTACACCTATGACCCGTACGGTGCCCCGACCGCTTCGGGTGTGGAGTCGTCGAACCAGTACACCTTCACGGGCCGCGAGAACGACGGCACGGGTCTGCTCTACTACCGCAGCCGCTACTACGACCCGGAGACGGGCCGCTTCATCTCCCAGGACCCGATCGGCTACGCGGGTGGCGCCAACCTGTATGAGTACGCGCTGAGTTCACCGACGACGTACACCGACCCGGCCGGTACGAACCCGATGCTGATCGGCTGCGCGGTCGGCGGTGGTCTGGGCGGCCTGATCGACTGGGGCAGCCAGCGTCTGTCCGGACGAAAGGTCAACTGGGGCCAGGTCGGCGGCGCGGCACTGATGGGCTGCCTCGAAGGAGCCCTCGGGGCTCGGGCACCGATGTGCAGGGTCACCAACAGCTTCACCGCTGACACCCCCGTCCTGATGGCCGACGGCACCCGGAAGCCCATCAAGGACGTCCGTGTCGGTCACAAGGTCGCGGCGACCGACCCGGAAACGGGCGAGAGCGGTCCGCGCGCGGTCACCGCCCTCATCAAGGGCACCGGCGAGAAAGCCCTGGTCGACATCGCCCTTGACACAGACCAAGGCGGAAAACCCGCGAAGATCACCGCAACGGAAGGGCACCCTTTCTGGGTTCCCGACCTCGGCGAATGGGTCGAGGCCGGAAAACTCCAGCCAGGCCAATGGCTCCGCACCAGCGCCGGGACCTGGACGCAGATCACTGCGATTGGTCACCGTACCGGGGCGGCCTCAGTCAACAACCTAACTGTTGACGGTCTGCACACGTACTATGTGCTGGCGGGGGCTACATCGATTCTCGCTCACAACTGTGGCGAAGAGGCCGGGGAGTACGTCTATCGCGGAATAGATTGGGGGCATTCCAAGTATGACGATGCTCTCGAAGGGCGAGCTGTGCCGCGCGGTGGAGACGCTGATGCCGCGTCGCACAATGGTGGCAACCTTGATAGCCCTTTCACATCCTGGACGGACGATTACGAAGGCGTGGCCTTGGATGCCGCCGAACTAGGCAATGGCCCGGGGATTGTTATGCGCCATCGCCGCGCGTACATACAGGATCGTCTAATTAAGGGTCCGCAGGATATTTACGGTGAGAGTGAGCTTTTAGTGGAAGGGATTATCGAGGGTGCTGAAATCAGCATCAACAGGGGCTCGTGGCACCTACCTGGAGCAGGTCGATGAATGAGAGCTTTATCTCCGCTGAGGCGACCAGGCTGGGAATGGTTCATCTTGCCGCAGCGGTTGATGAGTACGGTGTAATCATCCTGCATGAGAGCACCGCTTCCAGGGCGCAGTTGATTCGCATCTTCGAGAATCGCCTCAGAAGGGCAGAGGCTCGTGATGACCGTGAGGTGACTCGGCTTGTGGCAGACTTGCTGTCTGCCTTCAATGGCGCACAGTCAAGTGAGCTTGAGCTGAGTCATGTGCAGGCTGGAAAAATGGATGTGATGCTTTATGGTGAGGCTGGCGGCGAGAGTGTTCTCGCCGCGGTGATCCTTTCTGATGGCGATTCCTGACACAGAAAGTCTGGGCTCCTCCAAATATATTCTGGAGGAGCCCAGTTGAGGTTTGACGGAAGGCTGACGGCAACGTCAGCAGACGACGGCTGCGGCAGATGGGCCGTCAGTCGTCGTCTTGGCCGCCGAAGGCGTGGCCATACGAGTGCGGAGTTCGGGATCTGGGATCGCGTAACGCCGACGTGGGTAATTCTCGCGGTCCTTAAGTCTGTTCTTTGGCTTAGATGGGACGCCGGTGAATCGCCTGGGAACACGCTGGCAGGTGGCAGAGTTATCGCCAGGTTTTGACCGCGATCAGGCTGCCCATGTTATTGGCGCAATGTTGGGAGATATCTCAGACCTTCGTGAGGTGCAGTCGCAGAGCTTGATCGCCCTGGAGAGATTGGATTACGGTCACAGGGCTTCCTGTAAATCGAACGGGCCTTTGGTGGATGATGGGTAAAGAGGGCATAGGGCGTAGGACTGTCTTCATTGCTTCCTCGACGGCCGTGTTGGGGGCCGGCGGTGTCGTCTATACGATGGGCACCCGTGAGAAGCGGCGTGCCGCGCCGGAACGCGCTCGCTTACCTGAGCCCTTGCACGGCGCGGTGCCTGCGGGGCGGGTTGTCATGGTCGCGGTTGACCGGGCCGTACAAGCAGGGTCGGCCGGGACCCGGCTTCGGGAGCTGATGGGAGCGGTCGGCCGAGTGAGGGGTGGTGGGGTGAGCGCGGCGGTGGGGCTGGGCGCGGGGGTGTTCGTGAACTCCACCGTGCGGCCGGCGCAACTCGGGCCGATGCCCTCGTTCGCGGGGGATCTGCTGGACCCGGCCCAGTCGCACGGTGATGTGCTGGTGCAGGTCTCCGGGGAACGGGCCGAGCAGGTGCGGGCGGCGGCCGACAGACTCGTGTCCGACGTGCGCGGGTGGCGTGTGCGGTGGCGGATCGAAGGGTTCCGGGGCGACAACCGGGTCGAGGACGGCCGGGGGCTGGCTCGTAATCCGTTCCATTTCACCGAAGGCTTCGGCAACCCGCCGGACGAACGCCGGACAGCCGATCGCGCCCTCGTGCGGGCCGGACAGGGGGAGCCTGAGTGGGCCGTGGGCGGGAGTTATCAGGTCGTGCGGATCATCCGACTCGCCACCGAACTGTGGGACAAAGACTCCGTGCAGGAACAGGAGCGCATCATCGGCCGCCGCCGTGACGGGCGCTGGCTCGACGGGACGCCGAAGGACGAGCAACCGAACTTCGCGGTCGACCCCCAAGGCCGCCTCACGCCGCTCGACTCGCACGTACGCCTCGCCGCCCCCGACCGGCGCAACCCGCCGCCCCTCGTACGGCGCGGCTACAGCTACGACCGGGGCGACGGTGACACCGGACTGGTCTTCTCCTGCTTCCAACGCGACTTGGCCACGGGCTTCGAGGCGGTGCAGAAGCGGCTCGCGGGTGAGGCCATGGCCCCGTACATGCTCACCACCGGGGGCGGATACTTCTTCGTACCTCCACCGGGCAACGCTTGGCTCGGCGTCGTCGCGCCGGCCTGAGCGGTTCTGCCGGCAGGCCCTGGAACGGCACGGGAGCCCGGGAGCACGGGAGCCCGGGAGAAATGCCGCGGGCCGCCCCCGGGGCATGCTGAGCGGGTCGGGCCGGGCGGGCGGTCCCTCAGACCCGACGGCGGGACGCGTCGGGCTCGACGGCGAGCCCCGCTCCGGCGGTCTCCGCCCCCGCGGGCCCCGCCCCCGCGGCCTCCGGGCCGTCGAGTGCCCGTCCCGCGGCCCGTGCGGCGGCGACGCGTTTCACCTTCCCGTACCGGACCAGCCCCCACGCCGCGCCCGCGGCGATCCAGGTGATGGCCGCGATCCACACGCCCCGGGTGAAGTTCTGCTGGAGGAGATACATCTGGTACAGGAGGAACCCGACACCGACGACCGCGAGCGTCCAGTGCAGCCAGGCCGCGACCCTGAACGGCGAGACCGCGTACAGGTCGGGGCGCAGGTATCGGACCCGGACGGACGCGATCACGGTGACGATGAGCGCGGCCTGGCCGATGAAGGACGCGGCCGACGCGATCACACTCATCTCGATGCCGGCGAAGGCCGGCACCACGCCGAGGACGTAGAGGATCAGCAGCAGCCAGTGCGGGGTGCCGAAGCGCTTGTTGACCGCGCCGACGCCCCGGGGGAACCATCCGTCGTCGACCGCCGCGAGAATGCCCTTCGAGCCCCACAGCAACGACGCGTTCATGGTGCCGACGACCGCGAGCACGGCCCCGCCGACGAGGAAGAAGTGCCACCAGCCGCCCGGCATGAACGTCTTGGCGACGATCGACAGCGGCTGCCCGGCGACATCGTCGATCGGCAGCACGCCGACGGCCGGAACGGCGATGAGCACGTACAGCACGCCGGCGAAGAGCGTGCCGCCGATCACGGCGATCGGGATGGACCGGCCGGGGGTCTTCATCTCGCGGCCCAGCTCGGCCACGACGCTCGCGCCCCCCGTGGCGAACGTGAGGAGCGCCGCCGCCTGGAGGAGACCGGACAGGCCGTCCGGAAGCGCCGGCGGCAGGTCGTCCCATCGCACGTCGGCCAGCCCCATCACGATGAAGGCGCCGAACGCGACCAGCATGACGACCGCCAGGAGGATGCCGACCCGGGAGGAGAACGCCGCGCCGAAGAAGTTCGCGACGGCGAAGACGGTGATCATCGTGATCGCGACGACGGTCGGGTCGAACCAGGGGTCGAGGCTCTGCAGATAGATGCCGGCGGAGAGGCCGTACAGACTCATCGTCGTGATGTTCAACAGGAACAGCCACAGGTTCGCGAACCCGACGAGCGGATGTATCAGCCGCGTCGCATACGTGTAGTTGCCGCCCAGCACCGGCATCGTGGCGCCGAGCGTCGCCATCGGGACCGAGACGAGAAGGATCGCGAACGCGGCGAGCAGATAGGCGATCGGCACACCGCCGCCGGTGATCGCGATGGCGACCCCGGTGAGCGTGACCACACCACCACCCACGATCTGGTGGAACGAAATGCCCAGTGCCTGGAGGGTGGTGATCTCTCGCTTGAGACTGTCCGCGTTCCGGCTGACATCGACTGTCGGGGACTCGCCACTCTTGCTGACCATACAGGGAGCGTCTCTCGTCCCGCTCGAGTCCGGCTCGCGTCAGGGGTACGGGCCGGAAGACACCCGGCCGCCGCCTCCGGGTCAGCCGCCCGCGCAGTCGGGACACACGCCCCGGTACGTCATCTCGACGCCGGAGAGGGTGAAGCCGAACCGCTCGCCGGCGGGCAGATCGGCCAGCGGGTCGCCGTCCGGACGCACGTCACGGATGGTGCCGCAGCGGGAGCACACCAGGTGGTGGTGCGGCCGGTGGGCGTTCGGGTCGTAGCGCTTGGCGCGGCCGTCGGTGGCCACCTCGATCACCTCGCCGAGCAGGACCAGTTCGCCCAGCGTGTTGTAGACGGTCGCGCGGGAGATCTCCGGCAGCCGGGCGGTGGCGCGCTCGAGCACGTCGTCCGCGGTGAGGTGGACGTGCTCGCCGTCGAGCACCTCGGCGACGACCCGGCGCTGGGCGGTCAGCCGCCAGCCACGGTCGCGAAGCCGTGCCAGCAGGTCACTCATGGCCACCAGCCTTCACCATCGTCCGACAGTCCCCTGCGAAAGAAATTCCGGAGGTGGTTGTCGTATTGACTTGGACTTCGTCCATCGTAGTATCGGCTCCAGTTACAGCCAAGGGGCAGGACACGGGCAGGACGCAGCGGGAGAAAAGCCACGTTGGGTGTGGTTCCTGGTCCGTGCTCCGCGCCGAGTCCGGAAGGATCCCATGTCTGAGAACCATGAGGCGATCGTCGTAGACGCGAAGACGGAGGACGCGGGCGGCTGCCCGGTGGCGCACGGGCGCGCCGCACACCCGACTCAGGGCGGCGGGAACCAGCAGTGGTGGCCCGAGCGGCTGAACCTGAAGATCCTCGCCAAGAACCCCGCTGTGGCCAATCCGCTCGGCGAGGAGTTCGACTACGCCGAGGCGTTCAAGACCCTCGACCTCCCGGCCGTGAAGCGGGACATCGCGGAGGTGCTGACCACCTCGCAGGACTGGTGGCCGGCCGACTTCGGCCACTACGGCCCGTTCATCATCCGGATGGCGTGGCACAGCGCGGGGACCTACCGGATCAGCGACGGCCGCGGCGGCGCCGGGGCCGGCCAGCAGCGCTTCGCCCCGCTCAACAGCTGGCCGGACAACGCGAACCTCGACAAGGCCCGTCGGCTGCTGTGGCCGGTCAAGAAGAAGTACGGACAGCGGCTCTCGTGGGCCGACCTGCTGGTTCTCGCCGGCAACGTCGCCCTGGAGTCGATGGGGTTCGAGACCTTCGGGTACGCCGGCGGCCGTGAGGACGTCTGGGAGCCCGAGGAGGACGTCTACTGGGGTCCCGAGCGGACGTGGCTGGGCGACGAGCGCTACACCGGCGACCGGGAACTGGAAAGTCCGCTCGGCGCCGTCCAGATGGGGCTCATCTACGTCAACCCGGAGGGCCCGAACGGCACCCCGGACCCGCTCGCCGCGGCGCGCGACATCCGCGAGACCTTCCGCCGGATGGCGATGAACGACGAGGAGACGGTCGCCCTGGTCGCGGGCGGTCACACCTTCGGCAAGACCCACGGCGCGGGCCCCGCGGACCACGTGGGCCCCGACCCGGAGGCCGCCCCGCTCGAGCGGCAGGGGCTCGGCTGGAGCAGCTCCTACGGCACCGGCAAGGGCGGCGACGCGATCACCAGCGGCCTCGAGGGCATCTGGACCAACACGCCGACGACCTGGGACAACAGCTTCTTCCAGATCCTGTTCGGCTACGAGTGGGAACTGTTCAAGAGCCCGGCCGGCGCACACCAGTGGCGGCCGAAGGACGGCGCCGGGGCGGGCACCGTCCCCGACGCACACGACCCGGCCAAGAGCCACGCCCCCACCATGCTGACGACCGACCTCGCGCTCCGGTTCGACCCGGTCTACGAGCGGATCTCGCGGCGCTTCGCGGAGAACCAGGACGAGTTCGCGGACGCCTTCGCGCGCGCGTGGTTCAAGCTGACCCACCGCGACATGGGCCCGGTCGCGCGCTACCTCGGCCCGGAGGTCCCGGACGAGGTGCTGCTGTGGCAGGACCCGCTGCCCGAGCGGAGCCATGAGCTCGTCGACGCCGAGGACATCGCCTCCCTCAAGGAGCGGATCCTCACCTCGGGCCTGTCGGTGTCCCAGCTCGTGTCCACCGCGTGGGCCTCGGCCTCGTCGTTCCGCGGCAGCGACAAGCGCGGGGGCGCCAACGGCGCTCGTATCCGCCTCGAACCGCAGCGCGGCTGGGAGGTCAACGAGCCCGACGAGCTGGCGGCGGTGCTGCGCACCCTGGAGGGCGTCCAGGAGTCCTTCAACGCCGGCCGGACGGACGGCAAGCGGATCTCCCTCGCCGACCTGATCGTGCTCGCCGGAGGCGCGGCGATCGAGAAGGCCGCCGGGGAAGCCGGGTTCGACCTCGAGGTGCCGTTCGCGCCGGGACGCGTGGACGCCTCGCAGGAGGAGACCGACGCGGAGTCGTTCGCCGCGCTCGAACCGACCGCCGACGGGTTCCGCAACTACCTCGGGAAGGGCAACCGGCTCCCGGCCGAGTACCTGCTGCTCGACCGGGCGAACCTGCTGACCCTGAGCGCTCCCGAGATGACCGTTCTGGTCGGTGGCCTGCGCGTGCTGGGCGCGAACCACCAGAAGACGCCGCTCGGCGTCTTCACCGAGACGCCCGGCGTGCTGACCAACGACTTCTTCGTCAACCTGCTGGACCTGGGCACGACATGGCGGGCCACGCCCGGGGACGCGAACACGTTCGAGGGCACCGACGCCTCGACGGGCGAGGTCAAGTGGACCGGCAGCCGGATCGACCTCCTCTTCGGCTCGAACTCCGAGCTGCGCGCGCTCGCGGAGGTCTACGCGAGCGATGACGCGAAGGAGAAGTTCGCGCACGACTTCGTCGCGGCGTGGGACAAGGTGATGAACCTCGACCGGTTCGACCTCGCCTGATCACGCAAGGCACAGCTCATTGGGCCCGAACCGGTTCGCCGGTTCGGGCCCGAGCTGCTTCCCGCTCCCCGGCGTCAGGACGACCGCGGTTGCCGCAGCCCCTGGAGGAGCAACTCGACCAGTCGGCGGGGATCGTAGCGGGGATCGCTGTCCCGTCCGATACAGAGGTTGCCGATGCCGCGCATCAGTTCGTAGGGCCGCGTACCGGCCGTGATCTCGCCGGCCTCGGCCGCGGCATCGAGCAGTTGCGCGCAGACGGGCACCAAGCGGTCGAGGAAGTAGGTGTGCAGCGCCTCGAAGCCGCTGCTGTCCGACTGCATCGCGTTGGCGAGTCCGTGCTTCGTGACCAGGAAGTCGACGAAGAGGTCGACCCACTGCCGGAGTGCCGCGAGCGGGGAGCCGGCGTCGGCCAGCAGGGCCGGACCGGCCTCGGCGCAGGCCTCGACCTGGTGGCGGTAGACGGCGACGACGAGATCCGCCCGCGTCGGGAAGTGGCGGTAGATCGTCCCCATTCCGACCCCCGCTCTGGCCGCGATCTCCCGGATCGGCGCGTCGACGCCGGACGTGACGAACACCGCGGCGGCGGCGGTGAGCAGTGCCTGCTGGTTGCGCTGCGCGTCGGCCCGCTTGGTCCGGGTGCTCCGGGCCGGCCGCCCCTCCCCGGAGCTGCTTGTCGTGGGCACCACGCTCTCCTTCCGATGACCGTTGACAAAGCGGAACAGTGCTCCGTATATTAATCGGAACGACGCTCCGCTTGAAGCTTAGCCGGAGCCGGACGCTACTGACGGCCTGCCCCGCCCTCGGCACGCACGAGACCGCCGGCAGAGGGCCAGTGAATGGACTTCGCAACATGAGTGAATCGACCCCGACATGCCCCGCCGACCTCTTCGCCTCGCCCGCCCCCGTCCTCTCCGTCAGCCCGGTGGTGCTGTCGGTTCCCGGCCGAGCCGTGGACCTGGAGGTACGCGTCTCCGCGCCCGTGACCGGCAGTGATCTCCCGGTCATTCTCCTCTCCCACGGCCAGGGCTACTCGAACCACCTCTCCTCGCTGAACGGTTACGCCCCCCTCGCCCACTTCTGGGCGGCCCACGGCTTCGTCGTGATCCAGCCCACCCACCTGAGTTCGAGGACGCTGAGCCTGGCCCCCGGCACCCCCGGCGGACCCCTGCACTGGCGATCACGGGCCGAGGACATGACGCACGTCCTGGACCGCCTCGACGCCATCGAGGCCGCCGTCCCACAGCTCCTCGGGCGTCTGGACCGGAGCAGGGTGGCCGTGGCCGGGCACTCGATGGGCGGGCACACCGCGAGCCTGCTGCTGGGCGCCCGGCTCACCGACCCGGACGACGGAACGGAAGTGAACCTGGCCGAGCCCCGGATCAGGGCGGGCGTCCTGCTCGCCGCGCCCGGCCGAGGCGGCGACGCCCTCAACAGCTCCACCGCCGAGAGCTTCCCCTTCTTCCTGACCACGGACTTCTCGGAGATGACGACGCCCACGCTCGTGGTCGCCGGCGACAAGGACGATTCCGCTCACCTGTCGGTCAACGGCTGGGAGTGGCACACCGATCCGTACGTCCTCTCCCCGGGCCCCAAGTCGCTGCTCACCCTGTTCGACGCGGAGCACGGGCTCGGCGGCGTCTCGGGATACGACGTGGCCGAGACCACCGACGAGAGCCCCGAGCGGGTGTCCGCGGTCCAGCGGCTCACCTGGGCGTACCTCCGCACCGAGCTCTACCCCGGTGATCCCGCCTGGAAGGAGACGTCCGCCGCGCTGACGACCGGCCCCGACGCGCTCGGACGGATCGAGTCCAAGTAGACCGCCGCCCCGCCGACGCGCCAGCGCCCTTCCGTACCCCTTCCAGTGCGCCACGCCACGAGCTGAACGCGCGGCGCATATGAACGGCCGTCGGCCGCGCCTTCCCGGAGGGGAACAGCGCGGCCGACGGCGCTCTGTGGGGGCAAGCTTCAGTAGGACGAGGTCCGAACGTCCGCCACGCCCGTTGCCGCATCGGACAGGCCCCGTGCGTACGAGGTGTTCGGGTCGTAGTCGTAGACCTGTGGTGTGTAGCACTGAGTTTGGCCCGTGTAAACGGTGCAACTGTATGTGCGGCCGTCGTTGTTGCGTACTACCCACGCCTTGGAACACGCAAGGCCTGCGGCGCTGCCGCAGTCCCACTGCTGCAGCCGCAGCGTGATACGCGCCCACGCGGTCTTGCAGGAAGAACTGAAGCGCAACTCGATCGTGCCGAGGCTGTTGCCGGGGCGGTTGGTCAAGGCCGCGGAGGCGACGGTGCGACCGCTGGAGGAGCAGCCGGTTGCAGACGGGTCCGTCCCGTCATAAGCGTGAGCTTGCGCCGATCCGGAATGGGCGAAAAGCAGGGCGATTGAACCCCCGACAATTGCCAGACGACTCAGAATCCGATTGCGTCTTATCACGACATGGCTTCCCGGGTCTGGAAGTGAGAACGTTGAAATCGTTCGCTGGAGGGGGCGCCGCAACGCAAAGGTGCGTATGCCTCAGTAAGAGGCGGTGCGCACGACCACGCCGCCGGTCACCAGGTCCAGTTCACCCTGTGCGTACGAGGTGTTCGGGTCGTAGTCGTAGACCTGCGGTGTGTAGCACTGAGTTTGGCCCTCGTAAATGGTGCAGTTGTAGGTCCGGCCGTCGTTGTTGCGAACGATCTTCGCCTTGGAACACGCGTAGCCGGCGGCCGGGTCGCCGCAGTCCCACTGTGATCCGCTGACGAGCGTCAGTCTTGCCCATGCGGTCTTGCACGAAGAACTGAAGCGCAGTTCGATCGTGGCGACGGTGCTACCGGTGACGCGATTCTTCAGCGGGGCGGAAGCCACGGTGCGACTGCTGGAGGAGCAGCCGGTTGCAGAAGGGTCAGTGCCGTCGTAGGCGAGTGCCTGGGCCTGCCCGGCGCCCGCTATCGTCAAGCCGAACGCTCCGGCAACGACGGCAGAACGAGCCAGAATTTTACGATGCCTCATCAATCCCCCCGGATATTTGATGGACTTATGCCTGCTCGGCATGTGCCAGATTCTGCCCTGTAATTAAAGGTCTGGTAAACGGTGCAACCGAATTCTGGCTGAATCGCACGGTCCTGTCCGAAGCTCGTCCCCCTGGGAGCGCGTCCCGATGTCCGGGGGCCGACTCGTCGCCGACGCGGCGACGGCGCCGGGGTGAGGGGGAACGCGGCCGCTTACGGAGGCCCTGCGCGGACGGTTCACGACCGCGAGGGCCGCTGCCCCGATCCGGGGCAGCGGCCCTCGCCGCTGATTCCGACACCACCAGGCATCTGGTCGGACATACCCGACGTCCAGGGCCGCGGCCCAGGTCGCCCGACCTCGCCTTTTAGATGTCGAAGTACAGCTCGAACTCGTGCGGGTGCGGGCGGAGCTGGATCGGGGCGATTTCCTTCGTGCGCTTGTAGTCGATCCAGGTCTCGATCAGGTCGGCCGTGAAGACGCCGCCCGCCTGGAGGTACTCGTTGTCCGCCTCCAGGGCGTCCAGGACGGCCGGGAGGGAGGTCGGGACCTGGGGGACGCCCGCGTGCTCCTCCGGGGCGAGCTCGTAGAGGTCCTTGTCGATCGGCTCGGCCGGCTCGATCTTGTTCTTGATGCCGTCCAGGCCGGCCAGCAGGAGCGCCGAGAAGGCCAGGTACGGGTTCGAGGACGGGTCGGGGGCGCGGAACTCGACGCGCTTCGCCTTCGGGTTCGAGCCCGTGATCGGGATACGCATCGCGGCCGAGCGGTTGCGCTGCGAGTACACCAGGTTGACCGGGGCCTCGAAGCCGGGGACCAGGCGGTGGTAGGAGTTCACCGTCGGGTTGGTGAAGGCCAGCAGCGACGGGGCGTGCTTGAGGATGCCGCCGATGTAGTAGCGGGCGGTGTCGGAGAGGCCCGCGTAGCCCTGCTCGTCGTAGAAGAGCGGGGAACCGCCCTGCCACAGGGACTGGTGGACGTGCATGCCGGAGCCGTTGTCACCGAAGATCGGCTTGGGCATGAAGGTCGCGGTCTTGCCGTTGCGCCAGGCGACGTTCTTCACGATGTACTTGAACAGCATCAGGTCGTCGGCCGCGGCGAGCAGCGTGTTGAACTTGTAGTTGATCTCCGCCTGGCCGGCCGTGCCGACCTCGTGGTGCTGGCGCTCGACCTCGAGGCCCGACTTCTCCAGCTCCAGGGAGATCTCCGCGCGCAGGTCGGCGAAGTGGTCGACCGGCGGGGCCGGGAAGTAGCCGCCCTTGTAGCGGACCTTGTAGCCCCGGTTGTCCTCCAGAGCACCGGTGTTCCAGGCGCCGGCCTCGGAGTCGATGTGGTAGAAGCCCTCGTTCGCGGTGGTGTTGAAGCGCACGCTGTCGAAGACGTAGAACTCGGCCTCCGGGCCGAAGAACGCCGTGTCCGCGATGCCGGTGGAGGCCAGGTACGCCTCGGCCTTCTTGGCGATGTTGCGCGGGTCACGGCTGTACTGCTCGCCCGTGATCGGGTCGTGGATGAAGAAGTTGATGTTCAGCGTCTTGTCACGGCGGAAGGGGTCGACCCTCGCGGTCGACAGGTCCGCGCGCAGCGCCATGTCCGACTCGTGAATGGCCTGGAAACCACGGATCGACGAGCCGTCGAAGGCCAGCTCGTCGGCCGGGTCGAACGCCTTGGCCGGGATCGTGAAGTGCTGCATCACGCCCGGGAGGTCGCAGAAGCGGACGTCGACGAACTTGACGTCCTCGTCCGCGATGAACTTCTTGGCTTCGTCGGCGTTCTGGAACATCCAGCTCCTCCTCCTCCCGACCCGGGGAGGGGCGGGGGTTGTCGCTCGGTCGTGCGGCCAGTGCGGTGGCACACGCTGGAGCCGACCATAGGGACCGGGGATTTCTCAAGCATGACCCATTTGTTTCGCCGAAGTTAACCGACCCGGGCGCGCGCCGGGGCGCGCAGCCGTGCCCGGTTCCCTCCGGGGGGCCTCCACGGGGGCCCACGGGGCCCCACGGGTTGAGCGGGGGCGCCGGTTCCGCCGCCTCCGCCGTGCCCCTTCCCTCCAGGCTCGCACCCCGTGCCCGACGGGCAAAGCGGTGCGCAGTACCGTGGACGGGTGGACAACAGGGAAGCAATCGGATCGTGGCTCTCGGGGCCGCGTGCCGCCGCCGAGAACATGGGCGTGGACTTCGGCTACCGGGGTGAACGCCTCGGTCTGCCCCAACACGGCCCCGGCTCCGTCGCCCCGCTCGGCCGGCGCTTCGGGGCCCTCTTCGTCGACTGGGCCATCTGCATGCTGATCGCATACGGGCTGCTCGCGGGGCGTGACTGGCAGGCGTCGGGCAACTGGGCCCTCGGCGTACTGTTCGTCATGAGCCTGCTCACCGTCGGTACGGCCGGTTTCACTCCCGGCAAGCGGCTGTTCGGGCTGCGCGTCGTCGCCGAGGAGGGCGGCAGGCTCGGCCCCGTCCGCGTCCTCGTCCGTACGGTCCTGCTCTGCCTGGCCCTGCCCGCCCTGGTCTGGGACCGCGACGGACGCGGCCTTCACGACCGGCTCGCCCGTGCCGTGCAGGTGCGCGGCTGAGGGAAGCCGAGCCGGTGCACGGTGCCGGTACCCCCGTGTACGGCTGTTGCCGGTGAACGGTTTGGACAGTGGACCTGGGCGAACGGCTGAGGGGCGGCGGGAAGAGATCCCGCCGCCCCTCAGCCGTTCGTGTCCAAGCGCTCGTGACGGCGCCGTCCTCCGGGCCTCAGCGCATCTTTCCGCCGCGCGGCATGCGCATCCCCTTCGGCATCGGCCCCTTGGGCAGCGGCATGTTGCTCATCAGGTCGCCCATCGCCCGCAGCCGGTCGTTCGCCGCCGTCACCTGCGGGCCCGCCAGCACCCGCGGCAGCTTCAGCATGGTGGTGCGGACCTTCTTCAACGGCACCTGGCCCTCGCCGTCGCCCACGATGATGTCGTGCACCGGCACGTCCACCACGATGCGCGCCATCTTCTTCTTCTCGGCCGCCAGCAGGCTCTTCACGCGGTTCGGGTTGCCCTCCGCCACCAGCACGATGCCGGCCTTGCCGACGGCCCGGTGGACGACGTCCTGGCTGCGGTTCATGGCCACCGCCGGGGTGGTGGTCCAGCCCCGGCCCACGTTCTCCAGCACGGCCGCCGCCGCGCCCGGCTGGCCCTCCATCTGCCCGAAGGCGGCGCGCTCGGCGCGGCGGCCGAAGACGATCGCCATCGCGAGGAACGCCAGGATGAAGCCCAGGATGCCCAGGTACACGGGGTGGCCGAGCCAGAAGCCGATCGCGAGGAAGACACCGAAGGTGACGATTCCCACACCCGCGAGGACAAGTCCGACCTTGGAGTCGGCCCGTCGGGTCATCTTGTAGGTAAGGGCGATCTGCTTCAGTCGCCCCGGGTTCGCAGCAGTGTCTGCGTTTTCCTTCCTCGCCATGTCTGGAAGTTTACGTGGCGCTGGAAGCCCGCTCCGACACCGCCTCCAGTACGTGCTCGGCCTCGACCCGGTCCTTCGCCCGGCGGCGGTCCTCCAGGACCGCTGTCCAGGCGTTACGGCGTGCCGTGCGCTGTCCGCCGCTCAGGAGCAGCGACTCCACGGCGCGCAGCGCGGTGGAGACGGACGGCAGGACGGCGGAGGCGCGGGTGGCACGGGCGCCGCGTCCGGCGGGCGGGTTGTGTCCGGCGGCGGGCTTACGGCTGCGGGTGGCTGAGGCCGTTGCTTCGGCGATGTCTCGTACCGGCGCGACCTGCATGATGGCGGTCCCCTCGGGAGAGCGGTGAGGCGGAGTGAGGTGCGGAAGGAATGTGCCTGCGTAGAACCGATGTGCGCGCTGCGTACGAACAGCGTCACTGATTGGTGTTACCAGGACGTGACCGACCGGTCAAACGCGGATGAAACCCTGCCGTGCCCCTGGAAACGCCACCACGGTCCGTGCGGTGCCCGCGACCTGCGAGGAGCTTACGGACCGCGCCGAACTGGCCGCTACCGGCAAGTAGTCACTTGTGCTCGGATTCACACGACGTGCCGGTGCCCTGCGCGAAGGGGGCGCGAGCGGTTCGCGAACGCACAGGGCCGTACGGTCGGCAGGTGGGCGGCCGGCCGGTACGGGGCAAGCCACGTCCGCGCCGCGCGAAGGGCCCGCGCCGTGCCGTGACGCCCGCGCCACGGAGTGACGCCCATGCCGCGCCGTAACGCCCTCGCGGCACCGGCCCTTGCCCGTACCTCCGCGCCGGACGGGTGCGGGACCCGCCCGGTTCCTCGCGGGCCCGGCGGGCCGCCCTACGCGGCCGTCGCCGAGCCGCCCCGCCGCTCCATCGCCTGCTGGAACAGCCTGCCCGCGCGGTACGACGAGCGCACCAGCGGCCCCGACATCACACCGGAGAACCCGATCGCGTCCGCCTCGTCCTTCAGTTCCACGAACTCCTGCGGCTTCACCCAGCGTTCGACCGGGTGGTGCCGCACGGACGGCCGCAGGTACTGCGTGATGGTGATCAGCTCGCAGCCCGCCTCGTGCAACTGTCGCAGCGCCTCGCTGACCTCGGCCCGCTCCTCGCCCATGCCCAGGATCAGGTTGGACTTCGTGACCAGCCCCGCCTCACGGGCGCGCGTGATCACCTCCAGGGAGCGCTCGTAGCGGAAACCGGGGCGGATCCGCTTGAAGATCCGCGGCACGGTCTCGACGTTGTGCGCGAGCACCTCGGGGCGGGACGAGAAGACCTCGGCCAGCTGCTCCGGGACCGCGTTGAAGTCGGGGATGAGCAGTTCGACCTTCGTGCGGCCCGCCTCCCGCCCCGCGGTCTGCCGGTGGATCTGGCGCACGGTCTCCGCGTACAGCCAGGCACCGCCGTCGTCCAGGTCGTCACGGGCGACGCCGGTGATCGTGGCGTAGTTCAGGTCCATCGTGACGACGGACTCGCCGACCCGGCGCGGCTCGTCACGGTCCAGCGCCTGCGGCTTGCCCGTGTCGATCTGGCAGAAGTCGCACCGTCGGGTGCACTGGTCACCGCCGATGAGGAAGGTCGCCTCGCGGTCCTCCCAGCACTCGAAGATGTTCGGACAGCCGGCCTCCTGGCAGACCGTGTGCAGCCCCTCGCTCTTCACGAGCTGCTGCAACTGGGTGTACTCGGGGCCCATTTTCGCCCGGGTCTTGATCCACTCGGGCTTGCGCTCGATGGGGGTCTGGCTGTTCCGGACCTCCAGGCGCAGCATCTTGCGTCCGTCGGGTGCGACAGCGGACACGTCCGGCACCTCTCTCTGCTGGCGCGGCATTCGATTCTTCGGCGAACACCAGGTTACGCCCGTTGTTTGCGTGGCATTACGTAGGGCCAACCGGTGGCCAAAGGGGCGCATTCCCGCCCCGTACCCGCCCCGTACCGGAGCGCCCCGTACCGAAGCGGGCGGGGCCGGGGCAGGCGCCGCGTACGACGCCGCCACCGGCTCCGGGCGCTACGCGGTCGCGCGCAGGTCGCCGACAGCGCGCCCCGGCCCGGACGAGTCCTCGGACCCGGCCCCGGGCGCGGGCCTGGCCGGGGGCGTGGGCACGGCCGGTGACATGGGGGAGTGCCCCGCCCCGGCCGGCCCCTCCGACCGCTCCCGCGGCGCCTCGCGCACGATCTCCCGCGGTTTCGGGTCCGCGCTCTCCAGGACCTCCCGCAGGTGCCTCTCCACCACCGGCAGGACCTCCGCGATCGTGATCTCGCGGCCCAGCTCCTCCGAGAGCGAGGCGACCCCCGCGTCCCGGATCCCGCACGGCACGATCCGGTCGAACCAGGTGTTGTCCGGGTTCACGTTCAACGCGAAGCCGTGCATCGTCACGCCCTTGGCGACCCGGATCCCGATCGCGGCGAGCTTGCGGTCCTCGCGGCGCTGCCCGGCGTTGGACGGGGCGTACTCGGGACCGTTGAGCCGCGGGTCGAACTCCTCGTCCGCCAGCCGGGGGTCGAAGTCGAGCGACAGCCCGGCCGGCGCGGGCCGCCGGTCCACCGGGTCGCCCAGCACCCACACGCCGCTGCGCCCCTCGACCCGCGTCGTCTCCAGCCCGAACTCGGCCGCCGTACGGATCAGGGCCTCTTCGAGCCGCCGTACGTGGGCGACGACGTCCACCGGGCGCGGCAGCTTCACGATCGGGTAGCCCACCAGCTGACCGGGGCCGTGCCAGGTGATCTTCCCGCCCCGGTCCACGTCGACGACCGGGGTGCCGTCCAGCGGGCGTTCGCTGTCCTGCGTACGCCGTCCGGCCGTGTAGACCGCCGGATGCTCCAGCAGCAGACAGGTGTCGGGGATCTCGTCGGCGAACCGGGCGGCGTGCACCCGGCGCTGCTCCTGCCACGCCTCCTGGTAGTCGACGGCTTCCTCGCCGAACCCGAGATGTACGTACCGCAGCCCGGTCGCGGGCCGGTCCGCGGCCCCGCCCACCGACTCGCCCGCCGGCTTGACCACCGGTCCGGTCGCCGGTTCGTTCGCCGGTTCGTTCGCCGGTTCGTTCGCCGGTTCGTTCGCCGGTTCGTCCTCGCGCGGCTCGCTCACGGCAGCGCCTCCTTAGAGAAGTTTTCCTCGTGCACGCGTCGCCCAGGGGCGCATCCGCCGCACCCGGCCACTGTACGGCGGCTCTCCGCGAAGCATCCCGGAGGGCGGTCCCGGGCCGGAGCCCGGTCCCGAATCGCCCGGAGGCCGGGCCTCGTACCTGGGAGGGCCTACCGAGGAGCCATCCCGTGACGGGCCGTGGCGGGGCGCCCACGGCCCACACCGGGCCGGCGGCCACGGCCCACACCGGCTCGGCGTCGCTTTTCGGCCGCGCCCACAGGGGCCCTCGGCCGTCGCCCGGCCGTCGCGCACCCGCCCCGTCCGGCGTGGTCATCACCATCGTCGCTGCTCACACGAACGGATGAATATGGGGCGAACGTAGTGGTCATGGACTTCCCGGCAGTTAAATTCGCGCCGTTCCATGTGGGCTGCTCCCGGGCCCGGAAGGCAGGAGACCGTACAGCTGATGTCGGAACGACCTCCGCAGCGCATCCCCAACCGCCAGCTCGCCGCGCTCATCGCGGAAGCCGGATTCTCCCACGCGGG
Organism: Streptomyces hebeiensis; assembly: GCF_052983195.1. NCBI lineage: Bacteria > Bacillati > Actinomycetota > Actinomycetes > Kitasatosporales > Streptomycetaceae > Streptomyces > Streptomyces hebeiensis. The sequence goes on along the minus strand of NZ_CM129812.1, from coordinate 2,007,522 downwards.
ACTCGCCCGCAGGGTGGATCAGCTCGGCCTCGAACACGGCCTGGATCTGCGGTACGACAAAACGTCGGTGACCCGTTGGCTGCGCGGGCAGCAGCCCCGCGGCACCACCCCCGCCCTCATCGCCGAGGTCTTCACCCGCAGGCTCGGCCGCCGGCTCTCCGCCCAGGACCTGGGCCTGGACGCCTGTGCGCCCGTCTACGCGGGGCTCGAATTCGCGTCCACCCCCGACGAGGCCATCGACATCGTCGCCGGGCTGTGGCGCAAGGACTCCGGCAGCCACACCGAGCTGCGCAAGATCGCGTTCACTCCGGCCGGTCTGGTCGTCCCGAGCCGTGACTGGCTGATCGGGCGCCCCGACGACCGGGTCGGCCATCCGGCCCTCGCCTCTCCACAGCCGCCGCAGACACCTCAGCCACCGCGGATCGCGCAGACTCCGCTGTCCCCACAGACGGCCCAGTCCGCGCAATCCGCCCAGGCCGCGCGGTCCTCGCAGCCTCCGCAGACTCCGCAGACCGGCCCCCGCGTCCCGGGAGCGCCCGGCCCGGGCGCCTCGGCCGTCCGCCCGCTGCCGGCCCAGCCGCCCACCCAGGTCCCCGTCCAAGGGCGGGGGCGCTCGGCCGGGGCGCCGGGCGGCGCACCCGGTACGGGGCCGGGCGCCGGCACCGGTGCGCTGTCCGGGCCCGGCGGTCGCACGCAGGGCAGGGCCGCCGCCGTACCCCGCCAGCAGCGCGTCGAGCGTGCGGCGGGCCAGCGCGTGACCACGGGCGACATCGCCGCCCTGCGCTCGGTCAGCGACCTGTTCGGCTCCCTCGACCAGGCGTACGGCGGCGGGCACGCCCGCCAGGCGCTCGTCCGCTACCTGGAACACGAGGCAGAACCGATGCTGCGCGGCGTGTACGGCGAGAGCACCGGGCGCCGCCTCTTCGCCGCGGCCGCCGACCTGACCCGGCTCGCGGGCTGGACCTCGTACGACATCGCGGCCCACGGACTGGCCCAGCGCTACTTCGTCCAGGCGCTCCGGCTCTCCCAGGCGGCCGGGGACCGCGTGTACGGCAGCTACGTCCTGACCACCATGAGCCGGCAGGCCGTCTACCTGGGCCACGGCCGGGAAGCCGTCCAGCTCGCCCGCGTCGCCCAGCAGGGCGTCGGCGCGTCCGCCCCGCCGGTCGTCCAGGCGCTGCTGCACGCCGCCGAGGCGCGCGGACACGGGGTGCTCGGCGAGGTGCGGGCGTGCACCGCCTCGCTCGTACGCGCCGAACGGGCCCTGGACTCCGCCCGGACCGGCGACGACGTGCCGTACTGGGCGCGCTTCTTCGACGAGGCCCAGATGGCCGACGAACTCGGCCACTGCCACCGGGACTTGCAGCAGTACCGCGCGGCGGCGCAGCACGCGGAGCGCTCGCTCCAGCTGCGCGCCCCCAAATACGCCCGCAGCCGACTCTTCTGCCGGGTCGTCCTCGCCTGCGCCCGGCTCGGCCTCGGCGAGCTGGACCAGGCGTGCCTGCTCGGCGCGGAGGCGGCCCAGCAGGCCACGGAGATGCGGTCGGTGCGCGCGGTGGAGTACGTACGGGACTTCGAGCGGCGCCTGGAGCCGTACCGGGACGCGGCGGCGGTACGGAACTACCGCGACCGGGTGGCGGCGCTCGGCTGAGCGGTGCCGTACCGCGCCTTCGGGGGCACGGGAGGCGGCGCGGGAGTTGGAAGCCGGTCCCGTCCGGGGTGATCGACGCCGGACGGGACCGGAGTTGGCGGGGTGGGCGGACGCGGCGCCCCGCGCACCACGTCGGGCCGCTGAGGGGACCGTGCGGCGTACGGCCCGCACCCTGTACGGCACTTGTGCCGCGTCCGGCACCCGCGCCGCGTACGGCGCTTACGCCACCGCGGGCAGTCGCACCGGCCCGGCCGCCGGACGTACGCCCAGGTCGCGCAGGAGCGCGTGGGCGGCGCGACGGCCGGAGAACAGCGCGCCAGGGACCGTGTTCATGTCGCGGTGGTCCCCGCACACGTACAGCCCGGCCAACAGCCGTACCGGACGCCGCAGATCGTGCGGCGGCGGCATGGCCGGCACGGCCTCCGGGTCGTGGTGGACCGCCAGCAGCTCCCAGCCGTCGGTCGGTGTCCCGTACAGCCGCGCGAGGTGCGCGCGTACGGAACGGTCCAGTTCGGCGGCGGGGGGAGGGGTGCCCAGCACCGTCGAGGTGATCAGCGCCCGGCCGTACGGGGCGCGCGAGGGATCGACCTCGCTCATCACGGCGGTGTGCGCGACCGGGCCGCCGCGGTCGGCGTCCAGCAGGAGAGCGGGGTCGGTGAGCGGCGGTACCGGAGCGGTGTGGTGCAGGACCGTCACGGCGTGGAAGTCCGGCACGCGCAGACCGGGCAGCAACTCGGCGGCGGCGGACGCGCCGGTCGCCAGGACGAGCGAGCGGCAGCTGATCTCGCCGTGCTCCTTGGTGGTCACGCAGTTGATCGACGTGTCCGTGACACAGACGCCCGTACGGACCGTGCCGGGCGGCAGCGAACGCGCCAGCAGCTCCGGCAGCGCGGCGGCGCCGCCGGCCGGGACACAGAGCCTGCCCCGGGCGAACGCGCGCAGCGCGAGGTCGGCGCAGCGGCTGGACGTACCCAGCTCCGGATCGCTGAGCAGCGCGGACAGCAGGGGCCGCAGAAAGCCGTTGACGGTGCGGGAGGGCAGCCCGCGGGCCGACAGCGACTCGGCGGCGGTGAGTTCGGGCCGGGCGAGCAGCCGCGTCGTCGGGGTGCCCGCGAGGCGGTTGAGCGCGGCGCCGAGCCGGGCCTGGTCGACGGCGCCGCCGAGCGGGGGCCGGGGGGCGCTCGCCAGGGCGCGCGCAGCGGTCAGTGCGCTCCGTGCGCTCCCCACCGCACCCGTGCGGAGCGAGCCCCGGGGACCGGCCGTGGAACGGGTGACATGGGCGGTACGAGTGGCGTGCGCGGTACGGGAGTTGCGGTTACCGCGCGCGGCCCCGACGGCTCCGGTCCGGTAGTTGCGGCCGTCACTGTGGACGAGCACGCCCGGCGCGAACATCCGCAGGGTGACGCCCTCCAGGCCGGGGGTGCGCAGCAGTTCGGGGTACGAGGTCGTCAGGAGCCGGCCGCCGCGGTCGAGCAGGAAGCCGTCGACCCGGTCCGTGGCCATGCGCCCGCCGACGCGCGGCGCGGCCTCCAGGACGGCGACCGTCACGCCCGCGCTGGTCAGATGGTGAGCCGCCGCCAGACCTGCGATCCCGGCTCCGATGATGACGACATCCACGTCGTGTGCGGATGTGTTCCGATGTGCGGTGCTGAGCACGTGCCCCTCCCCGAGGTCGGCGCGGCTGGTGATTCCCGGACGAGCGTAGGGAGGGGAGGCGCGGGCCGCGCACGCGCGTGCTGGGGGTCACCGATGCATGGGGGTGGCACGGAGGCGCCTCCCCGCGGGGGCCGAGGGCACGGGAGTGCGGCGGGCGCGGCCACCGCGGGCGGTTCCCCCGCCCGACGCCCTGTCCCTGCCCCTTGCCGCCGTCGCGCCGCCCCCGCCGGCACCGCCACCGCGCCGGCCGCCCCGGCCGGGCTTCCGGCGACCCGGCCCGGCCTTCGGCCACCGGGCGCGGCCACCGGGCGCGGCCTCCCGCGGGGCCCGCCCCGGCCTCCGGCTTACGGAAGCGGCTCGCCGACGGCCGAAGGGCACCCCGTACAGCCCCGCCCCCCGCCAGAATGCGTCACGCCGCGCGGATCGCGTCCTCGATCGTCGGGAACGCGAACGTGAACCCCGACTCCGACAGCACCCTCGGCACCACCCGCTGGCTTCCCAGGACGTCCCCCGCCAGGCCCCCCAGCACCGCCCGCAGGGCCACCGCCGGCACCGGGAACGGCGTCGGGCGGTGCAGTACCCGGCCCATCGCCGCCGTGACCTCACGGTTCGTCACCGGCTCCGGAGCCGTCAGGTTCACCGGGCCGTGCACCGACTCCGTCTCCAGCAGGTGCCGCAGCGCCGCCACCTCGTCGTGCAGCGCGACAAAGCTCCAGTACTGCCGCCCCGAGCCCAGCCGTCCGCCCAGACCCGCACGGAACAGCGGGAACAGCCGGGCCCACGCGCCACCCTCGCGGGAGACCACCAGGCCGGTGCGGGCGAACACCGTCCGTACGCCCGCCTCCTCCGCCGCTCCGGCCGCCTCCTCCCAGTCCACGCAGAGCGACGGGAGGAAGCCCTCACCCGGCGGCGCGCTCTCGTCCACCACCCGGTCACCCGTCTCGCCGTAGAACCCGATGGCCGACCCGCACAGCAGCACCCGGGGCGGCGGGTCCAGCGCGGCCACGGCCTCCGCGATCGCCGCCGTGCCGAGCACCCGGCTCTCGCGGACGTTCTTCTTGTGCGCCTCGCTCCAGCGACGGTCGGCGATGCCCGCGCCGGCCAGGTGCACCACCGCCTCGCAGCCGTGCAGCCCGCGCAGGTCGACGTACTGGCGCACGGGATCCCACTCCACCTCGTCACCCGCGCGGGAGGGGCGCCGTACCAGGCGGGTGACCTCGTGGCCGTCCGCACGCAGGGAGTCGACCAGCGCGGATCCGATGAGCCCGGTGGAACCGGTGACAGCGATCTTCATGCCCCCATCCTGCCCTTCCCCGGCCGCCCCGCATGGCACAGTTGCCGCCATGTCCGACCTACGAATACGGCCCGCCGACCACGCGGACGACGACGCGCTCGCCGACCTCGACCGGCGCACCTGGTCCACGCTCCACGCGGTCACGCCCCGGCCCAGGGAGCCCTACGGGCCCTTCTTCGACGTTCTGCACCCGGTCGAGGAGTTCCTGGTCGCCGAGGCCGACGACGACCGCCTCGCCGGTTACGTACGTGTCGTCCGCCCCACGCCGCTCGTCAGCAACGCGCACGTACGGCAGATCCAGGGCCTCGCCGTCGACGAGTGGGCGCGTGGCCGGGGAGTGGCGCGGGCCCTGCTGCGCGCGGCGGCCCTGCACGCCCGCAACCAGGGCGCGCGGCGGCTCACCCTGCGGGTGCTGGGCCACAACACGCCGGCGCGCCGGCTCTACGAGAGCGAGGGCTTCGCCGTGGAGGGGGTCCTGCCCGGGGAGTTCCTGCTGGACGGCCGGTACGTCGACGACGTGCTCATGGGCGTCGCGCTGACGTTTGAGCCGACGTCCACGCCGACGTGACGCGGCGCCTCGGGAACGCCGGGCAGCGCCGGAACCCCGAGCGGGAACCCTGAGCCGATCCCCGATCCCCGATCCCCGAACTCCGGACCGGATCGAGGCCCCGGCGGACCGGCCGCGCCCCGCCTCATTCCGTCCCGAAGCGCTCCCACAGCCCGGGGAACCGTCGCGCCAGCGCCGCGTCGTCCTCGAAGTCCACCGGCGTGCCCTCCGGCTCGGCCGACTGCGGCGTGATCCCCAGGTCCGGGGCGACCACGCCCGTGAGCTGTTCGTACGCCTCGTCCGCCGCGTACCCCAGCTCCTCGCCGTCCCCGTCCAGGTCCTCGTCGAACTCGTCCAGCAACTCGGCCAGGCTGTCCGGGTCGTGCAGCGCGCCCTCGAAGACCTCCCGGCCCTGCCCGATCAGCCAGCAGCGGAAGTAGTCGAAGGCGTCGTCACTGGCGCCGCCCAGCAGCACGGCCGCCGCGGCCCACAGATCCCACCGGTACGCACGGTTGTAGCGGGACTCGAAGTGCCGCGCGAAGTCGAGCACGGAGTCGGGGTCGAGCGTCAGCAGCCGTTCCACCAGCAGATCGGCATGGTCCTCGGGGTCGCCCTCGGCAGCCTCGCGGGTGCTGTCGACGATCTCCCAGAACTCCGTCTCGTCCATCACGGGTACAGCATCGTGCTTGGTGCGGGGCAGTGCACGCTCAGGCGACGAAATGCGGGGCGTTTCCTCAAGCTTCCCCCGCTTCCCGGGCTCCCGCGCGCCGGTTCTGACATGATCCCGTCGAGTTTCCCGGCCGCGGGTCCCTGCGGCTCACGCCCGGTGCGCGTCGCGCGTCCCGTCCCCGGCGCCCTCGGCGGGCCCTCCGTCCAGCCGGCGGACGGCGGCACCGCACGCGCTGATCGACGCGGCGCCCGCGGACTCGCGGTCGCCACCTACCCGTACAGCTTCCGCAGTTCCTCCGCCGCCTCCGCGAAGCGGTCCCTCAGCGTGCGGGGCGCCAGGATCTCCCCCTCGGGTCCCAGCGCGAGCAACTGGTCGTACGCCACCTCCTCCGACTCCACGGGCAGCGTGACCGTGATCCGGCCGTCTCCGTCCGGTGGGTCCGCCGCCTCGATCGACGCGTGGGCGGCGGCGCGGTCGGTGAGATGGGGCAGCCGCCGGGCGCCCTCCCGCGTGAGCCGTACGACGACCTCCGCCCGCAGCAAGGAGCGTGCGAACTCCGCCGCGCGCTCCTCCCAGAAGGCCGGGAGGTCGAAGGAAGCCTCCCTGGAGAAACGTTCCTGCAAGGGCTCGGCCGAGACGAACCGGTCGATCCGGTAGACCCGGAAGGTCCCCTCGACCGCCGCGCACAGGTACCAGACACCCGCCTTGAGCACGAGGCCGTACGGGGCCAGCCGCCGCTCCACGTCGGTGTCCTCGCGCCGGTACCGCGTGCGCAGCAGCAGGTCGCCCCAGACCGCCTCCGCGATGACGGGCAGCAACTCGGGCGTCTCCGGCTCGTGGTACCACCCCGGGGCGTCGAGGTGAAAGCGCTGCGCCGCCGTGTCCGAGGCGTCCCGCAGGGACGGCAGCAGCGCCGCCGACACCTTGAGCCGGGCCGCGGAGGAGATGTCGTCGAGGCCCATCTCGCGCAGCGCGCCCGGCACTCCGGACAGGAACAGCGCCTCGGCCTCGCCGCGCGCGAGCCCCGTCAGCCGGGTGCGGTAACCGCCGATCAGCCGGTAGCCGCCCGCCCGGCCCCGGTCCGCGTACACCGGGACCCCGGCCTCGGAGAGCGCCTGGGCGTCCCGGGTGATCGTCCGCTCCGAGACCTCCAGTTCCCGGGCCAGCTCACCGGCCGTCATGGAGGGTCTGGACTGAAGGAGGAGCACCATTTTGATCAGCCGGGCAGCGCGCATGCCCCCCATGATGCAGGGGAGCCCCCGTCACCGTGACAGGGGCCCCCAAGAGCGGTCACCAAAGAACCACTGGTTCGTCGCTCAGCGCGCACGGAGCACGTTCAACGGTCCGCGTTCATCGGGCAAGCACGCTCGGCTCCGCTCCCGCGAACGGGGCCGGGACCGCCCGGAGCCCGGACCGTACGGCACGTACGGTCCGGGCTCCGGCCACGCGGCGCGCTCGCTCAGAGTCCGTACCGCTCCCGCGCCTCCGCGACCCGCTCCGGCTTGATGTCGCCCCGCCGGGCCAGCTGCGCCAGCGCCGCGACCGCGATCGAGCGCGCGTCCACGCCGAAGTGGCGGCGGGCCGCCTCGCGGGTGTCGGAGAGACCGAAGCCGTCCGTGCCGAGCGAGCTGTAGTCCTGCTCCACCCACTGGCTGATCTGGTCCGGCACCTGCCGCATCCAGTCGCTGACCGCCAGCACCGGGCCCGGCGCGCCGGACAGGGCGCGGGTCACGTACGGCACCCGCTCCTCGCCGCGCAGCAGCGCCTCGTCCGCCGCCAGCGCGTCCCGGCGCAGCTCGCTCCACGAGGTGGCCGACCAGACGTCGGCGGTGACGCCCCAGTCGGCGGCCAGCAGCTCCTGCGCCTCGAGCGCCCAGTGGATCGCCGTGCCCGAGGCCAGCAGCTGGAGCCGGGGCGCGTCGGCCGCGGCGGGCGCGCCCTCCTTGAAGCGGTAGAGGCCCTTGACGATGCCCTCCTCGACCCCCTCGGGCATCGCGGGCTGCGGCATCGGCTCGTTGTAGACCGTCAGGTAGTAGAAGACGTCCTCGGCATCGGGACCGTACATCCGCCGCAGACCGTCCTTGACGATCACCGCGATCTCGTACGCGAACGCCGGGTCGTAGTTCAGCGACGCCGGGTTCGTGGCCGCGATCAGGTGCGAATGGCCGTCCGCGTGCTGGAGGCCCTCGCCCGTCAGGGTCGTCCGGCCGGCCGTCGCGCCCACGATGAAGCCCTTGCCTAGCTGGTCGGCGAGCTGCCACATCTGGTCGCCGGTCCGCTGCCAGCCGAACATCGAGTAGAAGATGTAGAAGGGGATCATCGTCTCGCCGTGCGTCGCGTACGACGTGGCGGCGGCGATGAAGTCCGCCATCGAACCGGCCTCGGTGATGCCCTCGTTGAGGATCTGACCGTTCGCGGCTTCCTTGTAGTACATGATCTGGTCGCGGTCGACCGGATCGTACGTCTGGCCCAGCGGCGAGTAGATGCCGGCCGACGGGAACAGCGCCTCCATACCGAAGGTGCGGGCCTCGTCCGGGACGATCGGGACCCAGCGCTTGCCGGTCTCCTTGTCCCGCATCAGGTCCTTCATCAGCCGGACGAACGCCATCGTCGTCGCCACCGACTGCTTGCCCGAACCCTTGTAGACGGCCTGGAACGCCTTCTCGGACGGCTCCGGCAGCGGCGCGACCGGGTGCACCCGGCGGGCCGGGGCCGGACCGCCGAGCGCCGCGCGGCGCTCCTGGAGGTAGCGGACCTCGGGGGAGTCGGCGCCCGGGTGGCCGTACGGCACGAGGCTGTCGTCCAGCTTCGAGTCCGGGATCGGCAGGTCGAGCAGGTCGCGCATGGCGCGGAACTGGTCGCCCGAGAGCTTCTTCATCTGGTGGTTCGCGTTGCGCGACTCGAAGCCCGGGCCCAGCGTCCAGCCCTTCACGGTCTGCGCGAGGATCACGGTCGGCGCGCCCTTGTGCGCGAGGGCCGCGCGGTAGGCGGCGTACACCTTGCGGGGCTCGTGGCCGCCGCGCGAGGTGTGGAAACACTCGGCGATCTTCGCGTCGGACAGCAGTTTCGCCAGCTCGGCGAGGGCCGGCTCGGCGCCGAAGAAGTGCTCGCGGATGTACGCCACGTCCCGCGTCGCGTACGTCTGGAACTGCGCGTCCGGGACCGCGCGCAGCCGCCGTACCAGCGCGCCGGTGGTGTCCAGCGCGAACAGCTCGTCCCAGGCGGAGCCCCAGAGCGACTTGATCACGTTCCAGCCCGCGCCGCGGAACTGGGCCTCCAGCTCCTGCACGATCTTGAAGTTCGCGCGGACCGGGCCGTCGAGGCGCTGGAGGTTGCAGTTGATGACGAAGGTCAGGTTGTCCAGCCGCTCCCGGGAGGCGAGCGCGAGGGCCGCCGTCGACTCCGGCTCGTCCATCTCGCCGTCGCCGAGGAACGCCCAGACGTGCGAGCCCGAGGTGTCCTTGATGCCGCGGTTGGTCAGGTAGCGGTTGAAGCGCGCCTGGTAGATCGCGGAGAGCGGGCCGAGGCCCATGGAGACCGTCGGGAATTCCCAGAGCCAGGGCAGCCGCCGGGGGTGCGGGTACGAGGGCAGGCCGCCGCCCCCCGCCTCCTGCCGGAAGTTGTCCAGGTTCTGCTCGCTCAGCCGGCCGTCGAGGAAGGCGCGGGCGTAGATGCCGGGGGAGGCGTGGCCCTGGATGTAGAGCTGGTCCCCGGAGCCGGGGGAGTCCTGGGACTCCTTGCCGCGGAAGAAGTGGTTGAAGCCCGTCTCGTACAGCCAGGCCGCCGAGGCGAAGGTGGCGATGTGGCCGCCGACGCCGAAGCGGGCGCCGCGGGTGACCATCGCCGCCGCGTTCCAGCGGTTCCAGGCGGTGATCCGGGATTCCATCTCCAGGTCGCCGTCGAACTCGGGCTCCGCGGCCGTCGGGATGGAGTTGACGTAATCGGTCTCCAACAGCGCGGGCACCGGCACCCCGGCCGCTTCCGCGTGCTGGAGGGTGCGCCGCATCAGGTAAGCGGCGCGGTGGGAGCCCGCGTGCTCGGTGACGGCGTCGAGGGAGGCCGCCCATTCGGCGGTCTCCTCGGTGTCACGGTCCGGGAGCTGGTCGAGCTCGCTCGGGAGTTTGGCTACGGGGTCGGTCATGGACGCCGCCTTCCGGACAGGAGGGGGGTGGAGAAGGTGCCTTGTCTGGCAGGACAGGGCGACGGGCTGGGTGCAGCCCACCGATGACTGTAAATCGCTGATCGATGATCGATCAAAGGGTTGAGAGGTAAAACTTCCCGGAAGCGAAGAAGTTGGCATTCCGTGCCGTCCGGCAGGGCACCGAGTGACGGTCCCATCCCCTGCCGTACGGGGCGAATCGGGCACCTCGTGTGCGTCATGCGCGCGGCGCGCATCCGAGCACATGGTCCTTCACCAGTGCACCGATGCGCGGATCCCGCCGCCGGAACGCCTCGACCAGCTCTTCGTGCTCCTCGGCGTACGACTTCTGCACCGTGCCCAGCCACCGGATCGACAGCGCGGTGAACACCTCGATGCCCAGCCCTTCCCAGGTGTGCAGCAGCACCCCGTTGCGGGCCGCCCGCACCAGCTCCCGGTGGAAGCCCACGGTATGTCTGACCTGCGCCGTACCGTCCGCCCTGCGGTCCGCCCCGTACAGCGCCGCGACGTGCGGCTCCAGCGCCGAGCAGTCCTCGGCCAGCCGCTCGGCGGCCAGCTCCGCCGCGATCTGTTCCAGCCCGGCCCGGACCGGATAGCTCTCCTCCAGGTCGGCGGCGGTCAGGTTCCGTACCCGCACGCCCTTGTTGGGGGCCGATTCGATCAACCGCAGGCTCTCCAGCTCACGCAGCGCCTCCCGTACGGGTGTCTGGCTGACCTGGAGTTCGGTCGCGATCCGCCGCTCGACGATGCGCTCACCCGGCTTCCAGCGGCCGCTGACGATCCCCTCCACGATGTGCTCGCGGATCTGTTCGCGCAGCGAGTGGATGACGGGCGGGGTCATGAAGCGCTCCTCGGGGGCAGCGGTGGATGAATAAGACGATACGGCGGCGGCGCACGCACGACGGCGCCCCTGCCCGGAGGAGATCCGGACAGGGGCGCCGTTGCCGTACGGGGTGGGCCTGCCGTTCGGGAGCCTGGCGCACAGGATGCCGCCGCACCGACAGGAAACGATCTACAGGCCGAGCTCGACCTCGAACTCGCCGGCCTCCAGGATCGCCTTGACCGCCGTCAGGTAGCGGGCGGCGTCGGCGCCGTCCACCAGCCGGTGGTCGTAGGAGAGCGCGACGTACGTCATGTCGCGCACCGCGATCGTCTCGCCGAGGTCCGGGTGGTTGACGACCACCGGACGCCTGACGGTGGCGCCGATGCCCAGGATGGCGACCTGGTTCGGCGGCACGATGATCGTGTCGAACAGGGCCCCGCGCGAACCGGTGTTGCTGATCGTGAAGGTCGCGCCCGCCAGGTCGTCCGGGGTGATCCTGCTCGCCCGGACGGCCCCCGCCAGCTCCGCGGTCTTCTTGGCGATACCGGCGATGTTCAGATCGCCCGCGCCCTTGATGACCGGGGTCATCAGACCCTTCTCGGAGTCCACGGCGATGCCGATGTTCTCGGTGTCGAAGTACGAGATCGTGCCCTCGTCCTCGTTGATCCGGGCGTTGATGACCGGGTGGGCCTTCAGCGCCTGGGCCGCCGCCTTGACGAAGAACGGCATCGGGGACAGCTTGACGCCCTCGCGGGCGGCGAAGGAGTCCTTCGCCTGCGCCCGCAGCCGCATCAGCTTGGTGATGTCCACCTCGACCACGGAGGTCAGCTGCGCCTGCGTGTGCAGCGCCTTCATCATGTTGTCGCCGATGACCTTGCGCATGCGGGTCATCTTGACGGTCTGGCCGCGCAGCGGGGACGCCTCCAGCTTCGGCGCCTTCGAAGCGGCGGCGGGAGCGGCGGCCGGGGCCGGGGCCGGGGTCGCGGCGGCGGCGGCCTTGGCGGCGGCCTCGGCCGCGGCGATCACGTCCTGCTTGCGGATCCGGCCGCCGACGCCGGTGCCCTTGACGGCGGTCAGGTCCACACCGTTCTCGGCGGCCAGCTTGCGCACCAGCGGGGTGACGTACGCGCCGTCGTCACTCGCGGTCGCCGCCGGCGCCGGAGCGGCCGGCTGGGCCGGTACGGGCGCGGGGGCCGGTGCCGGGGCGGGCGCGGAGGGGACCGGCTCGGGAGCCGGGGTCTCGCGCGTCTGCGGGGCCGGGGTGGTGGGGGCCTGCGGAGCCGGGGCCTGCTGCGGCGCGGGGGCCGGCGCGGGCGCCGGGGCCTCGGCCTTCGGGGCCTCCTGCGCCGGGGCGGGCGCGGGTGCGGGCGCGGCGGCCGGGGCGGCACCCGCGGCGCCGATGACGCCGAGCTTGGCGCCGACCTCGGCGGTCTCGTCCTCGCCGACCACGATCTGCAGCAGCACACCGGCGGCGGGGGCCGGGATCTCGGTGTCGACCTTGTCGGTGGAGACCTCGAGCAGCGGCTCGTCGGCCTCGACCGAGTCGCCGACCTCCTTCAGCCAGCGGGTGACGGTGCCCTCGGTGACGCTCTCGCCGAGCGCCGGCAGGACCACGTCGGTGCCCTCGGCGTCGCCGCCGCCGGCGGCCGCCTCGGCGGTGGGGGCCGGGGCCGGGGCCGCGGCCTCGGCGGACGGGGTGGCCTCGGGCGCGGGGGCCGGGGCCTCCTGCGCCGGGGCGGGCTCGGCGGCCGGGGCCGGGGCGGCCGCCGGGGCGCCCGTACCGTCGTCGATGACGGCCAGCTCGGCGCCGACCTCCACCGTCTCGTCCTCGGCGACCTTGATGGACGCGAGGACACCGGCGGCGGGGGCCGGGATCTCGGTGTCGACCTTGTCGGTGGAGACCTCGAGCAGCGGCTCGTCGGCCTCGACGCGCTCACCCTCGGCCTTCAGCCAGCGGGTGACAGTGCCCTCGGTGACGCTCTCGCCGAGCGCCGGCAGGGTTACGGAAACCGCCATGGTTCCAGTTGCTCCTAACGGTGGGATCTCCCCAGCTTGCGCGGAGCGCCGAGCGAGGGGAAGTGCGGTGGTGGTCGTCGCGCCCGGGAACGGGTCAGTCGTGGGAGTGGAGGGGCTTGCCGGCCAGGGCCAGGTGGGCCTCGCCGAGCGCCTCGTTCTGGGTCGGGTGCGCGTGGATGAGCTGCGCGACCTCGGCCGGCAGTGCCTCCCAGTTGTAGACCAGCTGGGCCTCGCCGACCTGCTCGCCCATACGGTCACCGACCATGTGGACACCGACGACGGCACCGTCCTTGACCTGGACGAGCTTGATCTCACCGGCGGTCTTGAGGATCTTGCTCTTCCCGTTGCCCGCGAGGTTGTACTTGAGGGCGACGACCTTGTCCGCGCCGTAGACCTCCTTGGCCTTGGCCTCGGTGATCCCCACGGAGGCGACCTCGGGGTGGCAGTACGTGACGCGCGGCACACCGTCGTAGTCGATCGGCACGGTCTTCAGACCGGCCAGCCGCTCGGCGACCAGGATGCCCTCGGCGAAACCGACGTGCGCGAGCTGGAGGGTCGGGACGAGGTCGCCGACCGCGGAGATCGTCTCCACGTTCGTGCGCATGTACTCGTCGACGAGGACGTAGCCGCGGTCCATCGCGACGCCCTGCTCCTCGTAACCGAGTCCCTGCGAGACCGGGCCGCGGCCGATCGCGACCAGCAGCACCTCCGCCTCGAAGGTCTTGCCGTCGGCCAGGGTGACGCGGACGCCGTCCTGCGTGTACTCGGCCTTCTCGAAGAACGTACCGAGGTTGAACTTGATGCCGCGCTTGCGGAACGCGCGCTCGAGGAGCTTGGAGCTGTTCTCGTCCTCGACCGGGACGAGGTGCTTGAGGCCCTCGACGACTGTGACGTCGGTGCCGAAGGACTTCCACGCCGAGGCGAACTCGACGCCGATCACACCGCCGCCGAGGATGATCGCGGACTGCGGGACGCGGTCCAGCTTCAGGGCGTGGTCCGAGGAGATGACGCGGTCGCCGTCGATCTCCAGGCCCGGCAGCGACTTCGGCACGGAGCCGGTCGCGAGGAGGACGTGGCGGCCCTGGACGCGCTGGCCGTTCACATCGACGGACGTGGGGGAGGACAGCCGGCCCTCACCCTCGATGTACGTCACCTTGCGGGAGGCGACGAGCCCCTGGAGGCCCTTGTACAGGCCCGAGACGACCTCGTCCTTGTACTTGTGCACACCGGCGATGTCGATGCCCTCGTAGGTGGCCTTGACACCGAACTGAGCGGCCTCGCGTGCCTGGTCGGCGATCTCGCCGGCGTGCAGCAGGGCCTTCGTGGGGATGCAGCCGTTGTGCAGGCAGGTGCCGCCGAGCTTGTTCTTCTCGATCAGGGCGACGTCCAGGCCCAGCTGCGCTCCGCGCAGCGCCGCGGCGTAACCGCCGCTACCGCCGCCGAGGATCACTAGGTCGAAAACGGTGCTGGCGTCGTTCGCCACGTCACGTCCTCCATGCATGTGCGCCGAGCGCGGTCTCCAGTGACCGGGCGGCGGCTGGTCTTCGGCCGCTTCATCTTCGGCCCTGTGGTGGGGGCCCTGTCCTGCCGGTAACCCATCTTTGCACGTTGCGCCATCCGGCGGGGGTGCGGGTCGCCTGCGGCGGGCTGCTCCCCTCCCCGCCCCTTCCCACAACCGGGGCGGTGCCCCGGACCCCACCCCGGGGGCTGACGGCCCCGGCCCCTCGGTCCGCCGGCAGCGCGGCGGGGGGCCTCCGGCCCGGTGCGGGGATGTGTGGCGCGGGTCAGCACCCGTCACCGAATGGTTCGGGGCGACCCGGGCCCCGCAGCCGACCACCTGTGTCACACCGCACCACCGGCACCACGCACCCGTCACCAACCGGGCCGGGACGACCCGGGCCCCGGCACCCACCACCGGCCGCACCGAACCCCCCGCCGGAGGCGACACCGCGGGCGGACCCACGGAAGGGACGACTCAGGCCAGGTCGCCCGACGCCGCCCTCTCCGCCAGCCGCACCAGCGTCCGCACCGACGACCCCGTCCCGCCCTTCGGCGTGTACCCGTACGGCGCGCCCTCGTGGTACGCCGGGCCCGCGATGTCCAGGTGGGCCCACGTGATGCCCTCGCCGACGAACTCCTTCAGGAAGAGTCCGGCGACCAGCCCGCCGCCCATGCGCTCGCCCATGTTCGCGATGTCCGCGGTCGGGGAGTCCATGCCCTTGCGCAGGTCCGCCGGGAGCGGCATCGGCCAGGACGCCTCGCCGACCTCCTCCGCGATCTCGTGCACCGTCGTGCGGAACGCGTCGTCGTTCGCCATGATCCCGAACGTACGGTTCCCCAGCGCCAGCATCATCGCCCCGGTCAGCGTCGCCACGTCCACGATCGCGTCCGGCGCCTCCTCCGACGCGCGGGTCAGCGCGTCGGCCAGGACCAGGCGGCCCTCGGCGTCGGTGTTGAGGACCTCGACCGTCTTGCCGCTGTACATGCGCAGCACGTCACCGGGGCGCGTGGCGGAGCCGGACGGCATGTTCTCGGCCAGCGCCAGCCAGCCGGTGACATTGACGCGCAGGCCCAGCCGCGCGGCCGTCACGACCGCGGCGAAGACCGCCGCCGCGCCGCTCATGTCGCACTTCATGGTCTCGTTGTGGCCGGCCGGCTTCAGCGAGATGCCGCCCGAGTCGTACGTGATGCCCTTGCCGACGTAGGCGAGCGACTTCTCGGCCTTCGGATGGGTGTAGGCGAGCTTCACCAGGCGCGGCGGGTTCTCCGAGCCCCGGCCGACGCCGAGGATGCCGCCGTAACCGCCCTTGGCCAGCGCCTTCTCGTCGAGGACCTCGACCTTGATGCCGTTCTCCCCGGCCGCGGCCGAGGCCAGGGTCGCGAAGGCCGCGGGGGTGAGGTCGTTCGGCGGGGTGTTGATCAGGTCGCGCGCCCGGTTGACCTCCTCCGCCAGTGCGGTCGCCCGCTCCGCCGCGGCCTTGTGCGCCTTGTCCCGCGGCTTGGCGCCGAGCAGCACGACCTCGGCGAGCGGCTGCTTGGGGCCGTTGTCGTTGCGGCCGTTCCGGCCCTTCTTCTCGTGCCCGCCGCCCTGGTAGGCGGTGAAGGCGTACGCCCCGAGCAGCGCCCCCTCGGCGACGGCCGCGAGGGCGTCACCGGCGGCACCGTTGTCGGACGCCGCGACCGGCAGCGCGAACGCGCCCTTCTTCGCCCCGGCCAGGGTCCGGGCCGCGACGCCCGCGGCCCGCCGCAGCGCCTCGGTCCCGAACGTCTCGTCCTTGGCGGGGGACGGGCCCAGCCCGACCGCGATCACGACCGGGGCCTTCAGACCGGCCGGCGCGGGCAGCTTGGTCACCTCGCCCTCGCCGCCGACGGCACCGAGGGTTTCCAGGACGGCGCCGAGCTTTCCGTCGAACGCCTTGTCCACGTCTTCGGCACCCGGTGCCACGACCGGCCCCTTGGGACCCTTCGCGACACCGACGACGATCGCGTCGGCGCGCAGCGTCGCCGCGCCGGCAGACTTGAGAGTGAGAGCAGTCACGGTGGTGAAATCTCGCTTCCGTTGAGTTTCCTGGGAATCGTCCGGCACGAGGCGCGGCGAGAACGAGCCTACGCTCAGTGATGTACGTCGCCCACGGGGGCGGCGCTTCACGCACCGATGGGGGGCTTCTCCCCTTTGCGCGGCGGTCCTTGGGCACGCTCGGGCTCGGCCGCGGTGACCGCCACGGGCTGCCTCAGCCCAGCGCCAGGACCACCAGCGCCGCCGTCGCCGCCGTTTCGGCGAGGGCGCCGAAGACGTCGCCCGTCACCCCGCCCAGCCGCCGTGCGCAGTGGCGCAGCAGCAGCTCGGCCGCCACCGGCGCGGCCACCGCGGCCAGCGCGTGGTGGGCGGCGCCCAGGATCCCGAATGCGCCGCCCGCCGCCGCGCAGCCCGCCGTGGTGAGCAGCGCCGCGCCCGCCGCGTACCGTACGGGCACGGTGCCCGCGACGGCGGCTCCCAGCCCGTCGGGCCGGGCCGGGGGTATGCCCGTGCGGCACGCCAGGGTGAGCGCCAGCCGTGCCGTGACCCCCGACAGCACGACGGCGAGCGCGCCCCGCGCCCAGCCCGTCGCGTACAGCTCCGCCACCGCCGCGACCTGCGCGCCCAGTACCAGCAGCAGCGTGATCACGCCGAACGGGCCGATGTCCGACCGTTTCATGATCCGCAGGGCGTCCTCGGCCGGCCGGCCGCTGCCGAGGCCGTCCGCGGTGTCCGCGAGCCCGTCCAGGTGCAGGCCGCGGGTGAGTACGGCGGGCACGGCGACCGAGGCGACCGCGGCCAGCGGCGCCGCCGCGCCGGCGAGGAGGAGCAGCCCGCCGAGCCCCGCCGCGGCCAGGCCCACGACGAGCCCGGCGAGCGGTGCGCACAGCATCCCGGTGCGGGCGGCCGGCCGGTCCCAGCGCGCGACGCGCACCGGGAGCGCGGTGAGCGTGCCGAAGGCGAAGCGCAGCCCGGCACCGAGGGAGGCACGGTCCGCGCTCCCCCCGCCGACGGGTGCGTCGGCGGATCCGTCGTCCGGTGCGCCGTCCATGGAAGTCATCGCGCGAAGCGTAGCCGTACGGCGTGGTCGGACTCATCCGCGCGCGGGGATCCCCGGTAGCGTCAGGAAGCCCTCGGCGCGGGCGGCCGCGACGCCGATCCTCAGCAGGTCGGCGCTCTTCTCGAACAGCAGGAAGCGCGGCTCCCAGACCGGCCGGTACTTCGCGTTGGCGCGGTACAGCGACTCGATCTGCCACCAGCGCGAGCAGAAGCTCAACAGGGAACGCGTCAGCCGCAGCACGGGCCCGGCGCCGAGCCGCCCGCCGCGCTCGAAGACCGAGCGGAACATCGCGAAATTGAGTGAGACCCGTGCGACGCCGATCTCGTCGGCGCGCCGGAGGAGTTCGATGACCATGAACTCCACCAGGCCGTTCTCACTGTCCCGGTCACGGCGCATCAGGTCCAGGGACAGACCCTTGGGGCCCCACGGCACGAAGCTCAGGACGGCCCGGAGCGGGCCCGTGGAGCCGTCGTCCCGGGTGTCGTTCGTACGGGTGCCGCACGCCGGACCGGCCGCGCCGGCCAGTCGGCATTCGAGCATCACGCACCGGCCGTCCCCGGGGTCGCCGAGTCGGCCGAGCGCCATGGAGAAGCCGCGTTCGGTGGCTCCGTCGCGCCACTGGTCGGCGTGGCGCAGCAGCGCGGCCATCTCCTCCTCGGGGATGTCCTCGTGGCGTCGGATCCGTACCTGGTAACCGGCCCGCGCGACCCGGTGGTACGCCTGCCGCACGGTCCGCATCGCCCGGCCGTCCAGGCGGAATCCGGCGGTCTCCACCACGGCTTCGCCGCCGAGCTCCAGCGCGTCCAGGCCGTGCCGGGCGTAGACGGTGCCGGCCTCCTCGCTCGCGCCCATCACGGCCGGGATCCAGCCGTGCGCGCGGGCCTCGGCCAGCCAGGGCGTGATGGCGCCCGGCCAGGCCTCCGGATCGCCGATCGGGTCGCCGGAGGCGAGCGAGACCCCGCCCACGACCCGGTACACGACAGCCGCCTTGCCCGTCGGGGACCACATGACGCTCTTCTCCCGGCGCAGGGCGAAGTAGCCGAGGGAGTCGCGCTCGCCGTGCCGCTCCAGGAGGTCGCGCAGTCTCGACTCGTCGTCCTCGGTGAGCGGGTCGACGGACCGCGCGCAGCGGAAGGCCGCGTACGCCACCGCGAGCAGCAGCAGGGTGGACAGCACGTTGACGGTGACGTCGACCCAGGCGGGGGTGGCGATACCGGGGTACCGGGCCGGGTCCGCCGTCAGGGAGACCAGCCGCATCACTCCGTACCGCCACCGTTCGGCGAAGGACGAGCCGCCGGGTGGCGCGGTGTTGGTGACGGTCACGAGCAGCGCGGCCGGCAACGAGGCGACGAGCAGCCCGCCCGCGGCCACGGCCGCGGCCAGCCGCGGGTTCGACCGGTCCCCGCGCGCGTAGAACTCGCGCCGCCCCAGCAGCAGAGCGGCCACGAAAGCGGCGGTCAGGACCAGTGAGACCCAGTTCTGCGGATGGCGCCCGATCTCCGGGAACACCGGCATCGCGAAGGCCAGGAGCAGCAGGAACGGCCCGGCGAGCGCGAGGTTGAGGATCCACGCGGCCCGCTTGCGGCGCCGCGTGGTGATGGCGAGGAAGAGCGTGAACGCGCCGGAGGCGAAGCCCGCGGTGAGCAGGTACGGGGTGAAGTGGTCGTCGGTGTTGTGCCGGCGCAGATCCTGGCCGAGGGAGACCCAGACCGCGCTCAGGAAGTTGATGAACGTGACGGCGCGCAGGTATCCGACGGCGAGGGCGGCGGCGCGGCGTGAACGGTCGGTGCCGTGGCCGGGACCGGCGGCAGCCAAGCGGACTTCTCCCATGAAACCGGATCATATGGGGCGTCGGCCGGTGGTGGCCGCCCTCCCGCCGGTCGTGCCGGTCGGCAGTCCGGCGCCGGTCGGCGGGGTCGTGCGCCGGTCGACCGCCGCGCGGACCGGTGGCGCGGGTCGGCGGCGCGCGTCGGGGGTGTTGCCGTCACGCCGGCGTGTGCGCGTCCGCCGTCTCCTCGGCCTCCGGGCGCGTGTCGGCCCCGGCCTCCGGCGCCGGGCGTTCCGGCAGTTCGGCGGCCAGGGCGGCGGCCGCCTGGACGAGCGGCAGCGCGAGCAGCGCGCCGGCGCCCTCGCCGACGGTGACGCCCTGGCCCAGCAGAGGTTCCAGCGCCATCCGGTCGAACGCCTTCGCCTGGGCGGGCTCCCCGCTCAGCTGGCCCGCCAGCCACCAGTCGGGCGCCCGGAACGCCGCGCGTTGTCCGACCAGCGCGCAGGCCGCCGAGACGACGCCGTCCAGGATCACCGGCATCCGGCGCACCGCGCACTGGAGCAGGAAGCCGGTGGTCGCGGCCAGGTCGGCGCCGCCGACGGTCGCGAGCAGTTCGAGCTGGTCCCCGAGGACGGGCCGGGCCCGGCGCAGCGCGTCGCGGACGGCGGCGCACTTGCGCATCCAGGCCAGGTCGTCGATGCCGGCGCCGCCGCGGCCGGTGACCACGGACGCGTCCGTGCCGCACAGCGCGGCGATCAGCGTGGCGGCGGCGGTGGTGCCGCCGACGCTCAGATCGCCGAGCACGACGAGGTCCGTCCCGGAGTCCGCCTCCTCGTCGGCGATCGCCATCCCGAGCCGTACGGCCCGCTCCGCCTCCTCGGCGGTCAGCGCGTCCTCGATGTCGATGCGCCCGCTGCCCCGGCGGATCCGGTGGCGTACGACCTCGGCGGGCAGCAGCTCCGGGTCGCAGTCGAGTCCCGCGTCCACGATCCGTACGGGGACGTCGGCGCGGCGGGCCAGCACGGCGACGGGGCTGGCACCCTCCAGTACGTCCCGCACCAGCCGGTGGGTGCTGCCCGCCAAGCGCCCCGAGACGTCGAGGGAGGCCACGCCGTGGTCCCCGGCGAACAGCACGACGCGTGGCCGCCGGACGGGCGAGACGGGTACCGACCCCTGCGCGGCGGAGAGCCACTCGCCCAGCTCGTCGAGCCGCCCGAGCGCCCCGGGTGCCACGGTGAGCCGCTCCCGGCGTTCCTCGGCGTCGCGCCGGACGCCGCTGTCGGGGCGCTCGATCAGGTCGGAGAAGTCATCGAGATTCAGCGAGCTCATTCGGCGAGATTACCGTTCCGCGGGAGGCGCGGGCGCGGCCGAGGGGCAGGGTGCGACCGCGCACGGCGCGCCGTGCGTCGTCGGCCGGGCGGGGCTTTCGCACCAGGCCCGGGGGCCGCCGGTCGGCGGTGTGCTCGGTCTGTCAGGCGCGCAGTGCGAGGGCCAGCAGGTCGCGCGCCTCCGACCAGCGTTTCGTCGTCTCGGCGCGGTGGTCGAGGCGGGCCGCGATGTGCTGGGTGCCGAAGAAGGTCGCCACCAGGACCCGGGCCGCCGCCGCGGGGGAGACGCCGGCGCGCAGTTCTCCCGCCTCCTCGGCCTCCGCCAGCAGTTGTTCGAGAAGGTCGATCCACCCCACGTACGGCTCGGGCATCGTGTCGAGGGGCAGGGGCTGTTCCATCTGCAGCCGGGCGCCCGCCTGTACCACCGGGTCGTCCTGGAACGCGGCCGCGGTGCGGTCGAGCAGTTCCAGCAGGGTGTCCATGGGGCCGAGCCCCTTGGCCTGGACCGCCTCCAGGAGCCCGGGCCAGCGCGCGTAGTGGGCCTCCACCACGGCGACGGTCAGCGCTTCCTTGGTCGGGTAGTGGAAATACACCGCGCCCTTGGTCATGCCCACCCGGTCGGCCACGTCCTTGACGGACGTCGAGGGGAAGCCCTGCGCCGCGAAGAGTTCGGCGGCGGCGTCGAGGATCTGCATACGGGTCCGGACGGCCCGTTCCTGCTGCAGCTCAGGGCCCCTCCCCTGGCGGTGGGCCGTTGTCGTCCGAGATGCCGGGAATGCGACCCGGCCGTTGGTGCCGTTCATCTCGCCCCTTGCTTCCGAGTATTCCGATCCTGCCATCCGCGCGTCGTTTCGTCCCATTGCAATATACCTTCCCGTAGGTATATTTCTTCACACCGGCAGCGGGACGGCCCTGGGGGAGGGCGGATGTCCCGTGCTGTTCTGAAGCTGCTGTTCTCAAGCTTCCCTGGGGAGGGGATTTTCATGAGGAACGCTGTCGTAGAACCCGGTTTACTCGTGGGGCGCGCGGCTGGTGACACCCGTGTACCACGTGCCCTGGTCCACAAGGCGGCCGACGCGGAAGTGCTGCTGGCGGACATCCACCCGCGAGGTGAGGGCCGGTTCGCCGTCACGGCCCACTGGCCGCACGACCACCCGCTGCACCACCGCGAGGCGGACGGATCCCGGGACGCCCTGGTCGTGGTCGAGACGCTCCGGCAGGCCGGGATATGCCTCTCGCACCGCTTCTTCGACGTACCGGTGGACCACCCGTTCATCCTGTGCGGTTTCGAGTTCGACCTGGACGCGCCGTTGTGCGACCGCAGGCCCGGGGGCGAGGACGCCAAGGTGGTGTTCGACATCACCGTCCGCTGCGACAGGCCCCGTCCCGGCCGCGTGAACATGTCGGCCGAGGCGACCATCCTCGTCGACGGCCGACCGGTGGGGCGGGCGGGCATGGACTGGATCCCGCTGACGCCCGAGCGGTACGAAGCCGTGCGGCACCGTGGCGCCACCACCGTGCCGCCCGGCGACGCGGCCCGCGGCGACGCGACGGGAACGGACGGCCGGCAGGGCGCGGACGAGGGCGTCGTCCTGCCCGCGCCCGCCGTCGGGCGGGACCGGGCAGACGCCGTGCTGCTCGCCGCGATCCCCGACGACCCGGGCGGTTGGCGGTTGCGGATGGACACGGGCCACCCCGCGCTGTTCGACCACGCCTCGGACCACGTGCCCGGCATGGTCCTGGTGGAAGCCTTCCGCCAGGCCGCGCTCCTGAGCGTCAACGGCTCGGCCGAGCCGGACGCGGCCCCGCGCGGGTGGTTCCTCGGCTCCATGCGGACCACCTTCGACGCGTTCGGTGAACTCGGCCTCCCGGTCACCGTCACCGCCACCGCCGACCCGGAGAGCGGCGGCTTCCTCACCACCGCCACGCAGGCCGGGCGCGTGCTCGCCACGGCGCGGCTGACCGGTGCCTCCCTGCCGCTGCTGGACCCGATGCCCCGGAAGGCGGACACCGCATGCTGAGCGACCTGGGGGAGACGCCGCGCATCGCCCGCGACGACGGGCCCCTCCTCGACGAGACGTGCCGGCTCACCGACCGGCTCGCGGACGCCGTGGTCACGGCGGGTTTCGCCCGCCACTTCGTCCCGACGCGATGGGGCGGCGCCGCGGGCGGGTTCACCGCACTGCTCGACGCGGTGTCCGCGCTGGCCGAGACCTGCGCCTCCACCGCGTGGGTGGCCGCCCTGTACGCGGCGCACGGACGCCTCGCCTCCTATCTCCCGGAGGAGGGCCGGCGGGAGCTGTGGGGCGGCTCGCCCGACGTCCGCGTCGCCGCCTCGGTCGTGCCGCCCCAGGGGAGCGCGGTACGGGAAGGCGGCGGCTGGCGGCTCGGCGGCCGCTGGACCATGGCCAGCGGCGTGGACCACGCGGACTGGGTGCTGCTCGCCTCCTGGGCGTCCGACGCGGACGACCCCTCCGGCGAGACCCGCGAGCACCGGGTGTTCGCGGTCCGCCGGAGCGATGTGAAGGTCTTCGACACCTGGCGCCCGGTGGGGATGCGGGGCACCGGCAGCAACAGCGTGGAAACCGACGTCCTCGTCCCGGACCACCTCACCTTCACGCTGCGCGACCTGGGCCGCGTACAGCCGCACGCGGCCCGCTGCCACACCGTGCCGTACGCCCTGGTGGCCGCGCTGATCTTCGCGGCCCCGGTCCTGGGCGCGGCCGAGGGGGCGCTGCGCACCTGGTGGGAGCGGACGGCCGGGAGCGTGCGTCCCGACGGCGGCCCCGTGGCCGGACAGCCGGGCCCGCAACAGGTCCTGGCCCGGTCGTCGGTGGAACTCCAGTCGGCCAGGCTCCTCCTGGAGCGGGCCGCGCACACCGCCGACCACGCCCCCATCACCCCCGTCCTGGTCGCGGAGAACCAGCGGAACGCCTGCGCGGCGGTCGAACTCTGCGTCAGCACCGCCGACCGGCTCTTCCGCGCCGGGGGATCGCGCGCCCTCGGCGAGGACGACGCGCTGCAGCGCGCCTGGCGGGACATCACGGCGGCGCGGGCACACGGCACCCTGAACTTCGAGGCGGCGGCCGCCGGTTACACGAACGCGCTGCTCGCCGCGCGCGCGGACGCCGCGCACCGTACCGGACCGGGAGCCGTCCGATGACCAGGGTGATCGCCTTCTTCGACGTGGACGAGACGCTGCTCGCCGCCAAGAGCATGGTGAGCTTCTGGCACTTCTGGTCGGCCGGGCGGACGGGCGGGCCCCGGGCGACCCTCCGTACGACCGGCGCGGACCGGGCCACTCTCAACCGCGCGTACTTCGAACACTTCGCCGGAGTGCCCGCGGCCCGTCTGGAGGAGGAGGTCCGTCACTGGTACGCGGTGTACCGGCGCGGGCCGGAAGCCTTCCTGTCCCAGGTGCTCGGCGCGCTGATCGCGCACCACGGCGCGGGCCACGACATCGCGCTGGTGTCCGGCTCCTCCACGGCGCTCCTCGCGCCGGTCGCCGAGGAGGTGGGCGCGCACCACGTACTGGCCACCGAGCAGCTCACCGACGCGGCCGGCGTTCTCACCGGCGCCGTGCGCAGGTCCGTGATCGGGCCGGTCAAGGAGGAGCTCATGGCGGACCTCCTCGACCGTACGGGCGTGCGCGCCCGGGACTGTTACGCGTACGCGGACCACGCCGGCGACCTGCCGATGCTGGCCATGGTGGGCCACCCCGCGGTCGTCGGTGACGATCCGGTGCTCACCCGGCACGGCAAGGCCGCGGGCTGGCGGTTCCTGACCACCCGTCGGGGCCCGGCGCCGACGGCCCGTGGAGAACTCGTTCCGACGGGCCGTGGAGAGCCCGCGCCGGCGAGTGGATGTTCCGTTGCGACGGGCGGTCGTGCCCTCTTGACGGCCCGTCGAAAACCCGCCTCCCGGACCGCCGCCGGGCCGTGGGAAGGGATGGCTGCCGCCGCTCGGTACATCTGACACGTCCCGTGCCGGCCCCTGTCCGGCACGGCCGGCCCATGACGATCCCCGCGATCCGTCATGGGCCGAATCCCTCGGCGATAAAAATACCTTCGGGATGGTATTTTGTTCTCCATGGTGCACATGCCGCTGCCGGAGGTGGTCCGGTGAGCCAGGAAAGGTCCGCGCGGACCCGTCGGCTGCTGCTGCGAGCGGCCGCCGTCGAGTTCGCGGCCCACGGCTATTCAGGGGCCCACCTGAAGACGGTGGTCGCCGGTATCGGGATGACCAAGGGCGCGTTGTACGGGCACTTCGCCTCGAAGGCCGCCCTGGCCGAGTCCGTCCTGGCCGAGGGCGTGCGCACCTGGCAGGACCTGCGATCGGTCCCGGTCGCCCCGCGGGCCGGCGCCGGCGGGGAACTGCGCCGGCTGGCGGTGCGGCTGGCGCGGCAGATGGACGACGACGTCGTCTTCCGGGCCGCCGTCCGGCTGGCCTCGGAACCTCAGCTCACCACCTGTGACGTGCAGTCCGATCTGCTCGCGGACATGACGGAGCACACCACCGCACTGGTGGTCCGGGCGCAGCGTGAGGGTTCCCTGACCGCGGTGTTCCCGCCGGAGACGTTCTCGGGCCTGCTGACCGCCGCGATCCTCGGCGGCCCGCAGCCGGGAGTGGACGCCGGCACCACGAGCCGGGCCCGCCTGGGCGGGCTGTGGAACCTGATCGGTTCCGGCAGCCCATGACGTCCCGGCACCGCGCCTCCCCCGCGTACTTAGCCTCCCCCGCCCGGTCCGGTACGGAAAGGCAACGGTCGGCATGAGCACTTCGACGATCAGCTCGCACGCCCTGCGGCTCTTCGAGTACGCCTCCGCCCACAGCGACTGGACGATGCGCGGCGCCTGCGACCGGCTCGGCGCCCCGGCCGACCTGATCGAGCAGGCGCGGGACGAACTGCTGCGCGTCGGACTGCTGACGCTGTCGCCGGACGGCGAGTCCCCGGCGACGGCGACCACACCGGAAGCGGCCCTGCTGCGGCTGCTCACGGCCGAGGAGGAGGCGGCCACGCGGCTGACCGACCAGATCCGCCGGACCCGGGAACAGATCGACGCGATGCGCGGGGTCTTCCTCCCGCTGCACACCGCGCGCGCCGGCTCGGCGACGGGCGAGATCGTCAGCGGACAGGACGTGATCGCCCGCGTGCTCGGCGACATGGCCGACCTCGCGACGTCGGAGGTCCTCAGCATCAACCCGGGGCCCGTCCTGCCGCAGGAGGTCCTGGCGCAGGGGCTGCGCCGCGACATGCGCTTACTGGAGCGCGGCGTGGCGGTCCGCAGCATCCACCTGCGGCCGATGACCCGGATCATCCACTCGATGGCCCACCTCCAGGAACTGCGCGACGCGGGAGCGAAGCTGCGCATCGCCAGCATCGTCCCGTTCCGCTTCACCCTCGTCGACCGGGTGCAGGCGCTGGTGCCCGCGCTCCACACCAACGCGGCCGACGCCATGATGGTGCTCAGGGGCGAGGCCGTCACCGCCCTGCTGGTCAAGGTGTTCGAGATGTGCTGGGCCTCGGCGTCGCCCCTGGAGCCGGCCGATGCCGGCCACGAGGACGAACTCAGCGCCCAGCAGCTCTGGGTGCTGCGGCTGATGGCCACGGGACGCAAGGACGAGGCCATAGCCCGCGAACTGGGCCTTTCCGTACGGACGCTGCGCCGCGTGATGGCGGACCTGATGACCAGGCTCGGGGTGGAGAGCCGCTTCCAGGCCGGCTTCGAGGCCGCGCGGCGCGGGCTGCTCGGCTGAGAGGTCCTGACCTCAAGCGGCCACGGCAGCCGGAGGCCGCCCACCGAGTCTGGCGCCGGGCGGCACCCGCGGGCCAGGATCGTCCCCAGGGGCCGGGGAATCCGCCCCGGGGAGGACATCGTCATGCGACACGGCTCGTTCGGCGTGCCGGGGAACGTCACCGCGGCTGCCGCGCGCCCGGACCGCGTCCGACCGCGACTCCACGTGTGCGGCAGGGTGGCGGTGGCGGGTGAGGCACCGCGCTGACCACGCCATCGCCCTCGGACACACGTCATGGTGAGGAGTTCTCGTGTTCGACCCGGCATTTCTCAGGTCCATGACCGGCACGGCGCTGCGAGTTCTCTACGAGACCCGGCCTGCCCCCGGCACCCGGGACTGGTCCGTGCTCCGGGTCGCCCTCCACAACGCGGGCCACACCGGACGCGGCGAGGCGACCCTCGTCACGTACGCGACGGAGCACGGCCCCGCCGCTGCGCTCGCCCAGGTGGACGCGGTGCGCCACCGTCTGGAGCGGATGATCACCCCCGTGGACCTGCTCGACCTGCTGCCCGCGGGGCCCGCCCGCAACGCGCTGGACTCCGCGCTGTGGGACCTGCTCGCCAAGCGCAGCGGGCAGCGGGTCTGGCAGCTGCTGGGGCTGCCGCGGCCGCGGCCGCTGCCGACGATCCGGACCGTCCCGCTCCTGGACCCGGCGTCGCTGTCCCGCGCGCTGCGGAACACCGCCACCCATCCCGCGATCAAGCTGAAGCTCGGGGCCGGCGGGGTCGAGGACGACATCGCGCGGCTCGAAGCGGTCCGCCGGCACCGGCCCGACGCCTGGCTGATGGCCGACGCCGACGGCGCCTGGGACGTGGACCGGCTGCGCACGATGCTGCCGGTCCTGGAGTCCCACGGCGTCCGGCTGCTGGAACAGCCGCTGCCCTCCTGGCAGGCCCGCGCCCTGGCGCGGCTGCGCAGGCCCTTCCCCATCATCTGCGACCTGTCGTACGGCGACGAGGGGGACCTGGGCCGGGTGGCGGACCAGTACGACGGGATCAACGTCAAGCTCGATGTCGCGGGCGGGCTCACGGCGACGCTCGGGGTGATCGAACGGGCCCGGCAGCGAGGGCTCTCGGCGCTGGTCGGCTCGCTCCCCGCGACCGAACGGGCCATGGCCGCCGTCCTGCACGTGGGGCTCAGCGCCGACCACGTCAACCTGCCCGAACGGCTGTGGATGCCGGACGACATCGCCCTCCAGCCGAACCGGGCGAACGGTGTGTCGGAGCCGCTGCCGCAGAGCGTCTGGGGCTGACGGGCCGGCCTCCGGTCCGGTCCGGCGCGGTCGACGCACGACGTGAACCACGCCCTGTCGCCCGCCCGCTGAGCCCGCGCCGACTGAACCCCTGCTCGTGAGGGCCCCCTTGAGCCCCTGCTCGCGAGGGCCCCTGCCCGCCGAGCCTCCTCGGCACCCCGCGTCCGGTGAGACCTCCGTGCCCGGTGAGCCGGCGCACCGGGTCTGCCGACGCACCGGGTGAGCCGGACGTACCGGGTTCGACGGCGTACCGGGTTCGACGGCGTACCGGGCGAGCCGGTGTGCTCGCCCGGTACCGCGTGCCAGGGCGATCCCGCGCACCCGCGTATCCCCCGTACCCGGTGGCACCGGCGTGTCCCGTGGGTCCGGGCACCCGGCCGGGCCGCCCGGACGCACAACGCCCCGCCTGCTCCCGGACCGGCGCTGACGGGGAGATCAGCACCGGTGCGGGAGCGGCGGGGCGTTGTGCGCTCGGGGCGCCGCCGTCAGTAGTGGACGCGCCGGTTCTCCTCGGTCACCCGGTAACGGACGTTCCACAGGCTGCGGCGCACATAGCTGCGCTGGAGCCAGCGGTCCCGGCCGTCGTAGCGGGCCGCGAAGCTGCCGCGGGCGTGCACGCCCTTGCGGTTGTTGATCAGCAGGCACTGGCCCGGGCTCAGGTGGACCGCGTGCGAGACCTGGCGGCAGGTCTCCTGGAGGGCGGCGAGGGCCTCCTCGGCCGTCCTGGTCAGCGGGCGCACCCCGTTGGCGGACACGGCGATCTCCGGGTAGTCGAGGGGACCGCTGATGATCGACACCGGCTCGGAGAGCACGTCCTTGCCGCCCGCCACGTCACGGACGTAACTGCCCGGCGCGTTCAGCCGGAAGAGCGGGCTGCGCAGCGCGTCCAGGATCTCCGGCGCCAGCGCGGCCGA
Source organism: Streptomyces hebeiensis (assembly GCF_052983195.1). Taxonomy (NCBI): domain Bacteria; kingdom Bacillati; phylum Actinomycetota; class Actinomycetes; order Kitasatosporales; family Streptomycetaceae; genus Streptomyces; species Streptomyces hebeiensis. Next base: position 1,979,071 of record NZ_CM129812.1, on the reverse strand, counting down.
GATGTCCCGGACGTCGGCGTAGAAGGTGCCGGCGACGCCGTCATGGTCCTGGCGCAGGCAGTTCAGCACCAGGAAGTCCGGGTTGGCCACGTCGTAACGGCCGATCACGTCGTGCATGATGTCGCTGTGGAAGTTGAGGAAGACCTCCGACCCCTGGTTGGTCTGGGTCTTCGCGCCGCCGGCGACGGGGATCACGTCGTGCACCAGCTGCCCGGCCTTCTCCGTCAGCACGCCCATCGGCTCCCCGAGCAGTCCGCTCAGGCCGAGCAGGATCCCTTCGGCGACGAAGGTGGCCTTGTCGGTGCTGGGACCGCCGTCCGACGGGGTGTCCGGCAGGTCGGGGTCCACCGGCAGGTTGCTGACCAGTGAGACGCCGGGGGTGTCTATGTGCCGGCCGAAGTCCAGGATCTGCTGGAGTATGCCGACGGGGAGCTGGGCGAATATCTGCAGCAGGCGGGTCATCGAGCGGTCGATGTCCGTGTTCGGATCGGGCAGCTTGCCGAGCTGTTCGCCGAGGGCGTCCCGCACGTCGTCCGGCAGGGCGATCTCACTGAAGGTGGGCACCGTGACGGGCCCGGCCTGACGGTTGAGTTCCGTGGCGGTGGTCATGCGATCACACTCCTACAGTCTGAAGTTCCGGCAGGTCCTGGTCCAGATCGGCTTCGCCGGGGCGGTTGGCGTGGTCGTGCAGGCGCTGTGCCAGGTGCAGGGCGTCCTCTTCGTCGGCGGCCAGGTGCGTGACGACCTTGCTGCCGCGCACGGCGGTCACGGGCAGCCCCGCGTACTCGCCGGGCGTGAGGCCGTGGCGGCGCTGGAACTCGGGCAGGTCGACGAATCCGCCGGTGATCGCCACCAGCGGGCCGGAGTTCAGGCGTACGGCGTCGATGTTCTCGGCGTGGAAGACGGTGTACGCCTTGTCGGCCAGCTCGTCGCTGTCGTAGCGCAGCGCCGAGGAACGCTGGTTGAGCACCACCGCGGCCACCGTGGAACCGGCGGTGCCGATCACCGAACCCGTGGGGAACGGCGGCCTGTTGTAACGGCAGACGATTTCGATCCGGTTGCGCTGGGCGAGCCGGACCGCCCTGCGGTGCAGCACCTTCGCCCCGTACAGCGACATCAGCGCGGCGGTGTTGTAGGACACCTGGTTCAGCAGCCGGGCGCCGGAGATCAGGTGCGGGTCGCTGCTGTAGATGCCGTCGACGTCCGAGTGGATCTCGCAGCGGGAGGAACCGACGGCCGCGGCCACGGCGACGGCCGACAGGTCCGAGCTGTTCTTGCCCAGCCAGGTGGGCCGGCCCTTGCGGTCCGCCGCCTGGCCACCGGGGACCACGACGACCTCGTGGTCCCGTACCGCGCGGCGCAGCGGCATCGGGTCCGTGTGCTCCAGCCGCGCCCACATGAAGGACGAGTCGGTGGTCAGCCCCAGTTGGTGCCCCGCCAGGACGGTCGAGGTGCGCCCGGCCCGGTGCAGGGCGGTGGACAGCAGCTGCGCCCCGACCGTGTCGGCGAGGGTGAGCAGGCCGGCGACGGTCTCGTCCTCCGGGTGCCGGTTGATCTGGTTGAGCCGGTCCCGGAACTGCTCGGTCTCGCCCGGCTGGCCGCTCACCACGACGACCAGGCGCCTGCCCTCGTCGGTGACGCGTTGCGCGAGCGCTTCGGCGAGTTGCCCGTACGCTGCCAGGGTCCGGAAGCTGGAGCCTCCGAACTTGAGCACGACGGGCGGCTCGGCCGTCACAGCGTGCCCCGGGCGATGAGCTCCTCCGCGATCTGGATCGCGTTGAGCGCGGCGCCGATCGTCAGGTTGTCCGCGACCACCCAGAGCCAGAAGGCGCGGGGGTTGTTGGGGTTGACCCGGATCCGGCCGACGTGCACCCGGTCGGGGTCCTTGACCGTGGCCGGGGTCGGGAACTCGCGTGGCGATTCCCGGTCGTGCACCGTGACCTCGGGCAGGGCGGCGATCACCTCGACGAGCTCGGCGCGGTCGACCGGCGCCTGGCACTCGATCCAGACCGCCTCCGAGTGGCCGTTGACCACCGGCACCCGCACACAGGTGGTGGTGACGTCCAGGTGCGGCAGGCCGAGGATCTTGCGGGACTCCTGGAGCATCTTCTGCTCCTCCAGGGTGAACCCGGTGTCCAGGAACCGGTCGATCTTCGGGATGACGTTGAACGCCAGCGAGGGGACGAACTCCTTGCCCGGGTACTCCTCCCCGGGGTGGTCCAGCGCGGCCCGGCTGGACTCCTTGAGTTCGTCGACGCCCGGGTGTCCCAGGCCGGAGGCGGCCTGGTAGGTGCTGACGACGGCCTGCCGTACGCCCCAGCGTTCCTCGATGCCCCGCAGCACTCTGACGAGCGGGATGGTGGAGCAGTTCGGGTTGGCTATCACGCCGGACACCGGACGGCGGTCCAGCTCGTGCGCGTTGACCTGCGGGACGACCAGCGGGGTGTCGGGGTCCATCCGGAACGCGATGGTGTTGTCGATGACGACGGCGCCGGCCGCGGTGGCCACCGGCACCCATTTCTCGCTGGCCTCCGTGCCCGCGGAGAAGAAGGCCAGGTCCACGGTCGAGAAGTCGAAGTCCTCGACGGCGTGCACCGGGTAGGACCGGCCGTCGACGGTGAGTTCGGCCCCGGCCGAGCGGGCCGACGCGACGAGTTCGACGGCGCGGTAGCGCAGTCCCCGCCGCTCGATCAGGTCGATCAGGGTGCCACCGACGGCGCCGGTGGCGCCGACTATCGCGATACGAGGTGCGCTGGGGTCGGTCACAAGAGTCATCGGGTGCCTCCGGCCGCGGTCTCGGTCTCTGTCTTGTTCGCTGTCTTGTTCTCCGTCGTGGGCTGCGGCGCCGGCGCCGGGGCGGCGGCAGCGGCGGCGGCCTTGCCGCGCAAGGACCAGCCGAGGTTGACGCCCAGGCTGGCGGCGACGATCAGCGGAATGCCCAGCGCCTGGAGCAGGCTGATGCTGTGTCCGTACACGGCCCAGTCGGCGAGCATCGCGACGGCCGGGTAGACGAAGGCGAGAACAGCGATCTTCGGGGTGGGGAGCTTCTGGTACGAGGAGTACATCAGGACGTACATCACGCAGGTGTGGATCACTCCGAGGCCGACCAGCCAGCCCCAGTCCGCGCCCAGGCCGGACGTCTCGCTCAGCGTCGTGAACGGCAGGAGCAGGAAGATGCCCAGCACGAGCTGGACCAGCGCGACCAGGTGCGGGCGGACCCCGGTGACCCGCTTGGTGACCACGGTGGACGCCGCGTAGAGGACCGCGGCGAGCAGCGCGTAACCCAGCCCCTTGAGGTAGTCGCTGTCGCCGCCGCCGGTCAGGTCGGACACGGAGACCCCGGCCACCAGGATCAGACCCACGAAGGCGATGCCCAGCCAGGCGAACTTGGCCACGGTGAGCTTGTCGCGGAACAGCAGCGCCCCGAGCAGCATCACGTAGAACGGCTGGGTGTGGTAGACGACGGTGGCCACCGAGATGGACGTGCCCTCGTAGGACTCGAAGAGGAACGCCCAGTTGAAGACGATGAACACACCGCCGAGCGCGGCCAGGCCGAGCTTCTTCGGGGTGAACGCGTGGTTCTTGAAGAAGCCACGGGCCAGGCAGTAGAGGCCGAGGGCGACCGTGCCGAACAGGCAGCGGAAGAACACGACGTTGAAGGGGGACGTGCCGGATTCCACGACGAAGACGCCGAGGGTGCCGGACAGCACCATCGCGAGGGTGAGTTCGATCGCCCCCTTCGTCTCCTGGCTTTGGCCGGATGGTGCGGTACTCATGGAGTGGGTCCTTTCACGACATGGAGGGGCGGTCAGTGCAGGGGGACGGCGTAGTGCAGGCCGCCCCGCGTCCACAGCTCGTTGAGTCCGCGCGGGACGGCGAGAGGCGTGGCGGTGCCGAGATTGCGCTCGTAGAGGTCCCCGTAGGTGCCCACGGCGGACAGCACCCGGGCGGCCCAGTCCTCGTCGAGGCCGATCGCGGGACCGTGCGGGCCGGCCGCCTCGGCGGCCTGCGCGAGTGCCTTCTCCCGCTCGCCCGACTCGTCGGCCTGGTGCTCGGCGGAGATGAGCAGTTGCAGCACCCAGCGGCACAGCCGGAACCAGGACGGGTCGTCGTCACGTACCGCCGCGGCCATCGGCTCGCGCGAGATCGCGGTGTCGAGGATGCGGTGGGCCGACGGGTCGGGGAGCGCGGCCCGCTCACCGGCCAGCGCCACCCGGTCGAGGACGTAGGCCGCGCAGTCGCCCGAGGCGTAGCCGGCCAGGGCCTCTGCCGGGGTGGCGAAGGCGACCGGCTCGACGGACAGCCCGCGGCTCCCGTACCAGGAGGCGAGGTTGGTGGCGCTGGTGGTGCCGGCCTGCACCGCCAGGCGCCGCCCGGCGAGCTGCTCGGGGTGCTCGACACCGTTGTCAGCGGCTACCAGGAACCCCTCGCCGTCGTAGCACGTGACACCGGCGAACAGCACCGGCGAGGTGGCCTCCCGCCCCAGCGTCCAGCTGAGGTTGCACACCGTCAGTTCGGCCTCCCCCGCGACGAGCCGGGGCAGCCGGTCGGCCGGGTCCGAGGGCAGCCAGTCGACGGCCTCGGCGTCGCCGAGCGCGGCGGCGGCCACGGCACGGGCGACATCGGTGTCCAGGCCGGTCCAGCGGCCGTCGTCGGAACGCTGGGAGAGACCGCGGATGCCGCGGCTCACCACGGTGCGCAGCGCGCCCCGGCGTCGTACGTCGTCCAGAGTGGGGGTGTTCACGACCAACTCCTCGGACCGGACCCGACCAGCAGTTCGCGCGAGTGCACGCGGGTCAGCTGTTCGCGGTCGAAACGACGCTCGTTGAAGCCGAGCATGCCGAGCAGGCCCTGGGCGCTGACGGGACGCCTGGCGTCGAAGTCCTTCACGTTCAGCGGCATCCGCCCCGGTTCGGCCCAACGCAGCATCCCGCGTGGGTCGACGTAGGCGCGCGACTTGTTGGCGTTGTCCTGGTGCAGGCAGAACGGCACGTCCAGATGGCCGCGGGAGAACGCCTTGACCAGTGCCTCACCGACCGTCGGGGCGAGTTCCAGGGTGCTGTCGACCAGCAGCCTGGCCTCCTCGTAGATCCCCGTGTCGGTGGCCTCGAACGACGGCTCGCGGGCCGCCTCGTCCTCGGCGATGGACTCGGCGAACTCCAGGACGTTCACGTTCTCGGCGATGGTGGGGATGCGGTACGCCTCCGCCGGGGTCTTCACGATCAGCCGCTCGGTGCCGCTGCGGACCGCGAGCCGGACGCTCTCCTCCAGGATCCGGAACGAGCCGATGGGAGTGCGCGGGAAGACACCCATGTACGTGTAGAGCACCACGTGCCAGTCGGCCCCCGACAGCCGCTCGCCCCCCAGCCGGCGCAGCGCGGCCAGCGCCTCCAGGTCCTGGCCCGGATGGGTCTGCTGGGCATAGCTCAGCGAGATGCTGTGCAGGCCGTGCTCACGGAAGAACAGCGTCTCCAGGACGCTCAGCGCCACCAGCAGGCTGGGTGGGCAGAGCTGGCCCAGCATGCAGCCGCCGAAGCTCTCCAGGTGCATCGGATCCGGCTGCTCGGCGATCAGTTCGCAGCACTCCGCCCACGCGCTGACCGCCTTGGCGATCGGGGCGCGGCTGTAGGGCAGGCAGTACGAGACGGGGCCGCCCTCGGTGGCGTCGACCCCGGCCGCGACCATGGCCCTGAACAGCGGCTGCGGCAGTGCCGAACCGTGCCTGACCTGGACCGGGAAGTCGCGACCCGACACGGACTCGAGTAACTCCCGGGTGGCTCGCTCGCCGTGGGCGACGAGCGGGAAGCCGTTGAGCTCCGCGCCGGTGCGCAGGGCGGCGCGGGCCGAGTCGTGGTCGTTGACCCGGGTGTAGCTGTCGAGGGTGATGGTGCCGATGGACGTGGCGTCGGCGTCGCGCACCTCGCGCAGCCCCTCGCGCATGGTGGCGAGGTCGGCGAAGCCCATCCGGGGCTGCACCGCCAGCCGCCCGGCCGCCGCGGAACGGTGGACGTAACTCGAGAACCGGCCCTGGGGCGGGACACCCCGGGTGGCGGGCGCGGGGCCGGCACTGGGCCGGGCCAACGCGCTCACGCGGCGGCCCCCACGGGAGCGAGGGCCGGGCGGGCCCGGGACGGACCGCTTTCCAGAGCACCCAGGAATTCCTCGAAGCGCTCTATTCCGCTGCCCGCCTCGAATACCGCGTCGAAACCGTTGAGTGCGAGTTCCTCGGCGTAGACGATGTTCTCCGCGCCGCGCACCCCGAGTTTCCCGCCGATGACCACGCGCAGGTCTTCCAGAGCGGGTTCGCTGCGGATCTTACGAATCAGCCTGAGCCCGTCGAGGTGTCCGTGTCCGTTCACCGTGGACAGAATCAGTGCGTCCGGCCTCGTGCTGAGGCACTCGTCGATGATGAGTTCGTCGGGCACGCACGCGCCCAGGTTGTTCACCTCCGCTCCGTGCTCCTCGAGCAGGAGCTGAAGAAAGACAAGATTCCACATGTGTGCGTCGGACGACACGCTCGATACGATGAACCGTTTCCCCGGGCGCATGACCTGTGACATGAGCTTCCCCTCGCCGTGAACCAGTTACTACAGAATTGTGTTCGCCGACTCACCGGCAAGTCCAGGAAATCTGTTCGCCATCGCGGATGGCCGTTATTGGCTTTCCTGATGACCTTGGACGGATTGCGGCGAAGACGATTCTCCGCGGCGTCCCGGTCAGTCGGCCTGGGCGCGGTATTCGTGGCTGAGGGATTCGAGGACCCGGTCGATGAACACCTGACGCTCCCGGGACAGCGGGGCTCCCTTGCGCCAGGCGAGCTGGGTGTACAGCTCGAAGGGCGGCTCCCAGGCCAGTTGGGCGAGGGTGCCCGCGGCCAGTTCCTCCGTGACGGTCATCCGGGGCAGCAGGCTGATGCCGAGTCCGGCGCCGACCCCGCGCTTGATGGCCTCGATGGTGCCGAACTCCAGGAACGGCACCGGCTCTCCCGAGCCGTCGTTCAGCTCCGCCTCCAGCAGTTCCCGGTAGGCGCAGCCGGCCTCGGGCGCCAGGACGGCCTCCTCGCGCAGATCGTCCGTGGAGACCTTGGCCTCGCCCGCGAGGCGGTGGTTCGGCGCGGCCACCACGGCGAGCGGCTCCCTGCCGAGCACCTCGCTGTGCACCCCGGAGTGCTGGGTCTCGGCCTCCATCAGGAAGCCCGCGTCGAAGTCGCCCTGGCGCAGGGCGTGCAGGGTCTCCGCGCACAGGCTGGGCCGGAGGATGAGCTGGAGGCGCGGGTAGCGGTGGTGGAAGTACTCCAGTACCGAGGGCATCCGGTAGGAGGTGATGCTCTCCATGGTCCCGATGGTCAGCTGTCCCTCCGGCTGCCCGTCGGCCACGGTCGCGCCGCGGGCCTGGTCCGCCAGCGACAGCATCTGCCCGGCGTACGGCAGCAGCCTGCTGCCCGCCGGAGTGAGCCGGATCTTGCCCCCGACCCGCTCGAACAGGTCGGTGCCGAGGGACACTTCCAGGCTCTTGATCTGCCCGGTGACACTGGACTGTGCGTAGTTGAGCTCGGCCGCGGCCCGGGTGACGCTGCCCAGGGCGGCTACACGGTGGAAGGTCCTCAGTTGCCGGATGTCCATGATCTCTCCCTGTGGGGTTGAGGCTCCGTGGGGCCTGAGATCGAGACTGCCGAGCGCCCCCCGCGCGGTGGAAGGCGCCGCCGGTGGCACACAGTGCCCACGGCAGGTATGTGCCGCGTCCCCCTCACGCCGGGAGGCGCCCCGGCGGATATCGGACGGGCCCATCTCGGGCGTCCGGGCGGATACGGGGCGAGTCCGCCGGGGATGTCCCGTGGTACGCGGCGAGTCCGCAGGGAGGCGCCCGGCGGGCGGACTCCCGCCGGGGGCGGGGCGCCCGCCCCGATGGCGGGAAGGACGGGGCGGGAGAGCGGCCGACCGCGGGCCTGACCCGCGGTCACCGTCACCGCCACGGCCCTCCGCCAGGAAGTGTCACCGCAAGGTCGTCGTCTGGCCCGCCACCACCATCAGCACGTGCTCGCACTCGTCCGCGACCCGCGCGTTCAGCCGGCCCAGCTCGTCCCGGAACCGCCGGCCCGACGCCGTCGCGGGGACCACGCCCGAGCCGACCTCGTTCGTCACGGCCACCAGCGTCCGCCGCGTCTCCCGTACCGCCATGACCAGTTCCGCCGTCCGCTCCCGCAGCGCCTTCTCGCCGCCGCCCGACCAGGCCGCGTCGTCCCACGCGTTCACCCGGTCCATCGCGTCCGTCAGCCACAGCGACAGACAGTCGATCAGCAGCGGCGGCCCCTCCGCCGCGAGCAGGGGCACCAGGTCACAGGTCTCGACGGTGTGCCAGGAACCGGGCCGGCGTTCGCGGTGGGCGCGGACGCGGGCGTCCCACTCCCGGTCCCCTTCCCGGGTGCCGCCCGTCGCCACGTACAGCACACCAGGGAACGCCTCCAGCCGCCGTTCGGCTTCCCAGGACTTGCCCGAGCGCGCCCCGCCCGTCACCAGCGTGCGCCGGGGCACCACGGGCGCCGGGTGGTACGCGCCGACCGTCAGCGTCGTCCCGTCGGGCACCGCCCGCGCGCCCGCCGCCGCGAGCCGACGTGCCAGCTCCGCGCCGGGTGGTACGTCGTGGTCGACGTGCACCGCCACGACATCCGTGTCCGGCCCCACCGCCCCGGCCGCCCGCAGCCGCGCCACCGCCTCCGGCCGGCCGGTGACGTCGGCGGCCACCATGTCGTACGGGGCCGGGCCCGGGCCCGCCGCCCCCCGGGCCCCACCGGACACACCGGGAGCGCCGGGAACGCCCCGGGCGCCGGCGGCCCCGGGGACTCCCGGAACGCCCGCGCGGCCAGGGACCCCCGGCCCGCCGTGCGCCCCGGACACCCCCGCGGGCGCGCCGCCCGGCGGCAGGTACAGCAGCCGCTCGCCGTCCGGCCCCGTCACCTCGTACCCCGTGCCCGGCGCGTCCATCGCCACCGCCCGCACCCGGTGCCCGCTGAGCAGCGTCAGCACCCGGCCGTCCGCCACCCGCCCCGCCGAGGGCAGACCGGCGGGCAGTTCGACCGCGGGGCCGTCGTGCGGATGTGTGAGCAGGACCTGGCGCACGCCCGCGAGGGAGTGCCCGGAGCGGGCGGCGGCGAGCGCGGCCCCGGGCGTCAGGTCCAGCAGCAGGACCCCGTCCACGAGGAGCGAGGTCGCGGCGCGCGCCCGTTCACCGAGGGCGGTCGCGCAGGACGCGCAGGGGCAGTGGGGCCGGGGGAGGCCGGAGGGGGCTCCGGTGCCGAGCAGAGTCAGTTCCACGAAGACGATCCTCCCGTGTCGCCGCGTTCGGTGCGCGTCCGGCTACGCTGCGGGCAGGAAGCTGATCAGTTCCGCAGGACCTGGACCGGAGGCGTACATGGCGTGGATGTGGCGGTTCGAGAAGGCTGACGGTACGGAGGTCGCGCCGGCGGTGGAGCCGGAGGACTTCACCACACAGGGGGACGCCGAGTCCTGGGTCGGCGAGGTCTGGAAGGACCTGCTCGAAGGGGGAGTGGACCAGGTCACGCTGTTCGAGGACGGCAACGAGGTGTACGGCCCCATGAGCCTGCAGGCTGCGGGCGACTGACCACCCGACAGGAACCGTCGTCCGCCGGGCCGTCGTTCGCCGCCCTCCACCGGCCGTGGCACGACGCCGGCGCGCGGCGGTTCCTGTCGTACGCGTGGCCACGTCGTACGCCGGTGTCGCCGTACGGCCCGGCCGGCGCACGCCGCCCTCACAGCTTGCCCAGCGTGACGTCCGCCACCTTCGTCGAGCCCTCCCGCACATATGTCACCCTCACCTTCTGTCCGGGCCTGTCCGACGCCAACTGCTCCGCCAGCGAGGCGAACGTCGGCACCCGCGTCCCGTCGAGCTCCACGATGACGTCCCCGGGCCTGATGCCCGCCCGCGCCGCCGGGCCGTTCTTCGTCACCGACACGACCGCGACCCCGGACGGCTGGAGGTCCGGGCCCAGGACGGTACGGCCGGTGATGCCCAGGCCCGCCCGGCCCGAGTTCGTGACCTTGCCGTACTTGATGATCTGGTCGGCGATGGTCTTCACCGTCGAGACCGGGATCGCGAAACCGATGCCCGGCGCCGCGCTGTTGCCCAGCTGTTGATCGGTCGCCGCCAGCGTCGGGATGCCGATGACCTCACTGTCCAGGTTGGCCAGCGCGCCCCCGCTGTTGCCCGGGTTGATCGCGGCCGAGGTCTGCACCATGTTGGCGATGACCGCGCCCGTGCCGCCGCCCGCCTCGCCCTCGCTGACGGTCCGACCGATCGCCGAGACGATGCCCTGGGTGACGCTTCCCGAAAGCCCCAGGGGCGAGCCCATCGCCAGCACGATCTGGCCGACCGCGACCTTGGACGTGGTACCGAACGTCGCCGCGCGCAGGCCCTTCGGGATCGTGGTGAGCTTGATGACCGCGAGGTCCTGCGCGGGGTAGCCGGCGACGAGCTCGGCCCGCAGCGGCTGCTCGCCGGTGGCGATCGTGACGACGAACGTGCGCTGTTTCCCGACCACATGGGCGTTGGTGACGATGTGGCCCTGCCCGTCGTAGACGACGCCCGAGCCCACGCTGTTCCCGGTTTCGATCTGCACGACCGACGGCAGCACGTTCCTGATGACCGTCTCGTAGTCGGTCTGCAGATCGTTGGTCGTCCGCGGCGCGGCCGCGGCCCGGGATGTCGTGTCGGCCACCGAGGTGTTGTCGAAGGTGTCGGCGCCCCCGGTGTTCCCGGAGCGGGGCGCTCCCGTCCCTGAGCAGCCGGCGGCCAGGACGGCCGAGGCGGTCAGGACGACCCCGGCGAGCAGTCGGGACGTGCGGGCCGGTCGGGACGTGCGGGCCGGTCGGGACGTGCGGGCCGGGCCGGTGACACGCGGCAGCGGCCAGCGCGAGCGGCCCCGGCGCGGACCGTGTGGAAGCGAAACAGTCATGCCCGGAGTATCCCTTTTGTGTTGGCGGGTGGCTCCCGCTGCGCCGCCGATCAGTGGCGTACGCCGATGCGCGGCCCGCCCCGCAGGCCCCGCGCCGCCGCCCCGCGCCGGCCCACCGCCGCCAGAAACCGGGCCGGGCTCACCGCTCCGCCCGGCGGGACCGGGCCGGGCTCACCGCTCCGCCCGGCGGGACCGGGCCGGGCTCACCGCTCCGCCCGGCGGGACCGGGCCGGGCTCACCGCTCCGCCGCCAGGAACTGAGTCGCCGCCAGCTCCCCGTACAGCGGGTCGTTCGCCACCAGCTCCTCATGCGTCCCCACCGCACGCACCCGCCCCGCGTCCATCACCACGATCCGGTCCGCCAGCGTCACCGTCGACAGCCGGTGCGCCACCACCAGCACCGTCACCTCCCGCGACACCTCCGCCACCACGTCCCGCAGGGCCATCTCGTTGACCGCGTCCAGCTGCGAGGTGGCCTCGTCCAGGAGCAGCAGCCGGGGGCGCCGCAGCAGCGCACGCGCGATCGCCACCCGTTGCCGTTCACCGCCCGACAGGGTGGAGCCGCGGTGCCCGACCGGTGTGTGCAGGCCCTCCGGCAGCCGTTCCACCAGCGCGTCCAGCCGCGCCCGCGCGAGGACCTCGCGTATCTCCTCGTCGGAGGCGTCCGGCGCGGCGAAGACCAGGTTCTCGCGCAGGGTCCCGGCCAGCACCGGCGCGTCCTGCTCTACATAGCCGATGGCGGCGCGCAGTTCGGCGAGGGGCAGGTCGCGGACGTCCCGCCCGTCGACCAGGATCCGGCCGCCGGTCGTCTCGTAGAACCGTTCCAGCAGCCCGAAGACGGTCGTCTTGCCCGCGCCCGACGGACCGACGAAGGCGGTCATCCCGGGGCCGGGGACCTCGAAGGAGACGCCGTGGTGGACGTACGGCAGCCCCTCGCGGTAGCGGAAGGTGACGTCCTCGAAGACGACGGAGGCGGGACTCGGGCCGGGACCGGGACCGCGACCGGTGGGCCCGCCGGCCGCGGCGACGGCGACGGCGGTGGATGCGGCGACGGCGACGGCGGGTGCGGGTGCGGCGGTGACGGGCGCCGTCGTCGCCGGCGTCGGGAGCGCGCCGGTGGCAGCCGGTCTGTCCGTTCCCGGCCCCTCCGTCTCCGGCCCCTCCGTCTCCGGTGGTCCCTCCGCCTGCACCTCCTCCGTCTCCAGCCGTTCCGCCTCCGCGATACGGGCCACGGCCGCCGCCCCCACCTGGAACTGCGCCACCGCGTTCACCAGCTTCGAGACCGGCTCGATCAGGTAGAAGAGCAACAGCAGGAACGCGACCAGCGTCGATACGGTGATCGCTCCCGAGGCGACCCGCGCCCCGCCGACGCCCAGCACCGTCAGGAACGACATCTGCACGGCCAGTCCGACCGACGCCCCGGCCAGCGACTGCCACTTCGCGGTCTTCACGCCCTGTCGCCACGCCTCCCGCGCCGCCGCCTCCACGACCGCGGTCTCGCGCTCCTCCGCCCCCGACGCCTTGACCGTACGGAACGCCCCGAAGGCCCGTTCCAGAACCGTCGAGATGTGCCCGACCGCCTCCTGGGAGCGCTTCGTGGCCCGGGCGATCTTCGGCATCACCGTGGCGACCGCGGCGCCGATCACGACGATCACTCCCAGCGTGACGCCCAGCAGGACCGCGTCCATCACCCCCATCAGCGCGATCGTGGCCAGCGTCGAGAGCGCGCCGGTGGCCGCCGAGACCACCGACTGCGTCGTCACGGAGCGCAGCAGCGTGGTGTCCGAGGTGACCCGGGACATCAGGTCGCCGGGCTGGGTCCGCTCCACTTCCGGCAGGCGCAGCCGGAGCAGCCGCCCGATCAGCGAGCGCCGGGCGGCCAGGACGACGGACTCGGCGGTCCGCTCGAGGAGGTAGGAACCGAACGCCTCGACCGCCGTGCCGAACACCACCAGAGCGGTGAGGAACAGCAGGATCCCGGTGATCGAACCGTTCTCGCCGAGCCGGTCCACCAGCGCCTTGGCGGCGAGCGGCTGGGCCAGCGCGCTCGCGGAGCCGATCAGCGCCAGGAGCGCGCCGAGGGCGATGACACGGCGGTGCGGCCGGATGTGCCGGTACAGCGCCCGCCAGGTCTCCCGGCCGGGCAGCAGGGGAGCGCTCTCTTCACCGGTGCCGGTGGCGGGACTCGATGCGGTTGCGGAGGTCACGGACTCAAGGACGCGGAAAGGGGGCTCGCAGCCTGGCACGGAACCGGCCAGTGCGGATGGCTGAATCCGGCCGTCGTGCCCCCGTCGCGTTCCGGCCGCCGGAGACCCGGTGGCGCGGCGGTTCGGCCCGTGCGCGAACCGTTCAGCCCCGTACCCCGAACAAGTGCAGCAGCGCGGCGACCCCCCGGTACGGATCCGTGCGCCCCGCCCGGTCCTCCGCCGACAGCAGCCGTTCCAGTTCCGCCTCGTCCGCCGGCGGCTCCTGGCCGTCGGCGGCGCCGTCCGTGAAGAGCCGGACGCCGTACCAGGCGTGCAGCGGCGCCGCGATGCCCGCCAGGGTCGCCGTGAGCACGTCCAGCCGGTCCGCGCGCACCCGCAGTCCCAGCCGGTTGGTGTACGTGTCCGTGTCGAAGGCGGCCAGCGCGCCCGCCCAGTCACCGTTCAGGCCGGGCCGCAGGGCCAGGCTGTCCGCGTTCCGTACGAGCAGGGACAGCAGACCGCCGGGCGCCAGCATCCGGGCCAGCCCGGCGAGCATCGCGTCCGGCTCACTCACGTACATCAGCACGCCGTGGCACAGGACGACGTCGAAGCTGCCGGGCAGGAAGTGGACCCCGGTCTCCCGGCCGTCGCCCTCGATCAGCCGGACCCGCTCCCGTATCCCCTCGGGTTCGGTGGCGAGCGACGCACGGGCCGTGGCCAGCATCTCGGCGTCCGACTCCAGGCCCGTGACCGTGTGTCCGCCGCGCGCCAGCCGCAGCGCCTGGGTGCCCTGGCCCATGCCCACGTCCAGCACCCGCAGCCGCTGCCCGACCGGGAAGCGCTGGGCTATCTGCTCGTCGATCTGACGGGCGACGAGTTCCTGTCGTACGACATTGCGCAGCCCACCGAGCCCGGCCAGCCAGTTCGCCGACCCACCGGCGAATCCGGACGGGGCCCCGGGCCCGGGTCTGTCCGCGCTCAGGGCCGCTCCCCGCGCTTGACCTGCGGCTTGGGCAGCCGGAGCCGGCGCATCTGGAGCGTGCGCATCAGGCCGTACGCCACGGCGCCGCGCTTGGGGGTGTCCGGGAAGCGCTCCGCGAGCTGCTTCCGCAGCCGGAAGCCGAGCCCGACCGAGTCGATGACGATCAGCACGATCACGGCCAGCCAGAGCAGCAGCGAGATCGTCTGGATCTGCGGCACCCTGATCATGCTCAGTACCAGGATCACCACCGCGAGCGGCAGGAAGAACTCCGCCAGGCAGAAGCGCGAGTCGACGAAGTCACGGACGAAGCGGCGCACGGGCCCCTTGTCGCGGACCGGCAGGTAGCGCTCGTCGCCGCTCGCCAGGGCCTCGCGCTGCCTGGCCAGGTCCGCCCGGCGCGCCTCGCGCTGGCGCTTCATGGCCGTCTTGCGGTCGGTCGGCGTCGTCGAGGCGCGGCGGCGCTGCGACTCGGCCTCACTGCGCTTGGGGGTCGGGCGGCCCTTGGGGGCCTGCGGGTCGCGGGGCTGCGTGGAAGGACCGTTCGTCGTCACCGAGGTGGACGGGGCCTTCTCTTCTTTGGAACGGCTACGGAACACAAGCCCCAAGGGTACGGGGTGAGGCGGTTGGACCCCACCCCGCCGGGGAACGATCCCGCAACGGCGTGTGTCCGAACCAGGACACCTCCGGACAGCCCGTCCCACCCCGTCCGTACCCTGGACAGAGGGGACGCGGTTCCCCCGCCTCCCCGGAGGTCATCTACTTCCTGCGCCGGATCGGCGCGAGCCGTAGTCGTCCTTGGGGATGAGCGCATCCGCGCCCGAACAGTGCGGTAATAGAGGCAGGCCCCGTACTGTGGGTCTGGTCGAAGTGCTGGAGCTGGAGTCCGTCAGAAGGGGGCGCGCGAAGCCCATGAGCGGTGTCATGAAACGTATGGGAATGATCTTCCGCGCGAAGGCGAACAAGGCCCTTGACCGGGCCGAGGACCCGCGCGAAACCCTTGACTACTCGTACCAGAAGCAGCTCGAACTGCTCCAGAAGGTGCGCCGTGGTGTCGCCGACGTGGCGACCTCGCGCAAGCGGCTGGAATTGCAGCTGAACCAGTTGCAGGGGCAGTCCACCAAGCTGGAGGAGCAGGGCCGCAAGGCGCTCGCGCTGGGCCGGGAGGATCTGGCGCGCGAGGCGCTCTCCCGTCGTGCGGCGCTCCAGCAGCAGGTCAGCGACCTGGAGACGCAGCACCAGACGCTCCAGGGCGAGGAGGAGAAGCTGACGCTCGCGGCGCAGCGGCTCCAGGTCAAGGTCGACGCCTTCCGTACGAAGAAGGAGACGATCAAGGCCACCTACACCGCGGCGCAGGCCCAGACCCGGATCGGCGAGGCGTTCTCCGGCATCTCGGAGGAGATGGGCGACGTCGGCATGGCGATCCAGCGCGCGGAGGACAAGACCGCCCAGCTCCAGGCGCGGGCCGGCGCGATCGACGAGCTGCTGGCCTCGGGCGCGCTGGACGACCCGACCGGCACGTCGAAGGACGACATCGCGGCCGAGCTGGACCGGATCTCCGGTGGTACGGATGTCGAGCTGGAGCTTCAGCGGATGAAGGCGGAGCTCGCCGGCGGCTCGTCGGAGCGGCAGCAGGCGATCGAGGGCGGCACCGACGCGCAGGACGCCCCGCGGCAGAACCAGCACAAGTTCGACAAGCAGTGACGAACCGCCGGCGGCGAACCTCCGGAGACGAACCTCCGGAGACGAACGCCGGAGACCGACGCTAGAGACGAACGGCAGGGCTCGACATGATCGTACGGATCATGGGGGAGGGCCAGGTGAGGCTGGCGGACCGCCACTTCGCCGAGTTGAACGCGCTGGACGACGAACTGCTCGCCGAGGTGCGCGACGGTGACGGGGAGGGGTTCCGCCGTACGTTCCACGCGCTGCTGGCGAAGGTGCGGGAACTGGGCGAGCCCCTGCCGGACGACGCGCTGGAACCGTCGGAGCTGATTCTCCCGGCGGCGGAGGCGACGCTGGACGAGGTCCGGGCGATGCTGAACGACGAGGGGCTGATCCCGAGTCCGGGCTGACCGGCGGGGAGCCACCGCGGGAAGGCCCGAGGCCGCGTCCGCGTCGGGTCCGCATCCGCGCACGTGGCTGTGTCCATGTCTGACATGTCTGGGTCCGCGCACGTGGCCGCGCCCGCGTGCCGGGGCACGGGGCCCGCGCGACGCGGCCGTGGCCGAGTGGCACCGGCTCGCTCCCGCCCGGGTCCCCGCCGCTCAAGCCGGTCCGTCCAGATCGGACATGTCGAGTACGAAGCGGTAGCGGACGTCGCCTCGCCCGAGCCGGTCGAGCGCCTCGTTCACGCGCGCCGAGGGCAGCAGCTCGATGTCGGCGGTGATGCCGTGCTCGGCGCAGAAGTCCAGCATGGCCGCGGTCGCGGGGATGCCGCCGCTGCCGGCCGAGCTGAGCTTCTTGCGCCCGATGAGCAGGTCCACGGTCTCCACGGTGACGGGGCCGAGGTGTCCGACCTGGCTCAGTGTCCCGTCCATGGCGACCAGGCGCAGGTAGGGGCCGAGGTCGTGCGGGGCGGAGATGGTGTCGATGACGACGTCGAACCGGTCGCGAGCGGCGGCCGTCCCCGCCGGGTCCGTGGCGACGACGAGGCCGTGGGCGCCGAGCCGGCGGGCGTCGTCGGCCTTGTCCGGTGAGCGGCTGATGACCCAGGTGTCGGCGCCCATCGCCGCGGCGATCTTGACCGCGAGGTGCCCCAGACCGCCCAGCCCCGCCACGGCGACCCGGGTCCCCGGCCCCACGCCGAGGGAGTGCAGCGGTTCCCAGACGGTGATCCCGGCGCACAGCAGGGGCGCGGCGGCGGCCGGGTCCAGGCCGGCGGGCAGTCGGTGGACGAACCGGTCGCGCACGACGTACTCGCGGGAGTAGCCGCCCAGCGTGGTCGATCCGTCGTGCCGGTCGGTGCCGCCGTAGGTCAGGGTCGGGAAGGCGTGGCAGAAGTTCTCCTGACCCGCCCGGCACATGGCGCACTCGCCGCACGAGTCGACGATGTTGCCCACCGCGACCGGGTCGCCGACGGTGAAGCGGGCGACCTCGGACCCGGTCGCGGTCACGACGCCCGTGAACTCGTGTCCCGGCACCAGGGGCCGGCCCGCCGCCTCGTCGTGCGTGCGGACGGAGTGCAGATCGGTGTGGCAGACGCCGCAGTAGTCCACACGGACCGCGAGGTCGTCGGGGCGCAGGTCGCGCCGTTCCAGCGCCGCCCTTCGCAGGGTCGCGGCCGGGCCCTCCGCCCGCCAGCCGGATGTGGATCGCATGGAGTACTCCCTCAAACAGACCGTTCGGTTTATTCACCGTAGCCCCGCACGGGACGGATAGGCAAACCGACTGTTCTGTTTGGTATAGTCGGCCCATGTCCGACCAGCCCCTGACCGCGCGCGGAGCCGCGACACGTCGGCGCATCCTCGACGTGGCGACCCGGGAATTCGCCGAGCACGGGATCGCCGGGGCGCGCGTCGAGCGCATCGTGGCCGCCGCACGCACCAACAAGGCGCAGCTCTACGCGTACTTCGGCAGCAAGGAAGGGCTCTTCGACGCCATCTTCTTCGGCTCGCTCGAGCGGATCATGAACGTCGTCCCGATCGACGCCGGCGACCTCGCCGACTGGGCCGTGCGCCTCTACGACGAATACCTCCGCCGCCCCGACCTCATCCGGCTGGCCACCTGGGCGCGCCTGGAACGGCGTCCGGCGGGCCACCTGGTCGCCGACGCCGACCGCCTCGACGACCACAAGCTGCGCGCCATCGCCGAGGCGCAGGCCGCGGGACTGGTGCGGGAGGGGGACCCGTTCGACGTGATGGCCGTCGTCATCGCCATGTCCATGGCGTGGTCGCCGGTGAGCAACGTCTACGCGGCGACCGCCGAGGAGCCGCCGGAACTCCACGAGCGCCGCCGCGCCCTGCTCCACGAAAGCGTCCGCCGAGCCACGGCGCCCGGGTAACTCCTCGACCGGGTGCGGGTCGCGGATCCGGTGGCCGCCGTCTTCTGCGTCCGGTGTCGCGATACGCGGAGGAACGAGCGTGAGAGGTGGCGAGCCCCGGGCACGAAGCGCCCTGGAACGACGCCCGGCGACCACCCCCGATCGCCCTCGCCCCTCGCCGTGCGCGGTGGGTGACAGCCGCCTGCCGCTCTCCGGTGGGCGCGGCGGAGGAGCACCCCGCCGCGCCGGCACGCCGGCACCCCGGGCATCCCCGCCGCGCCGGCACCCCGCCGTGCCGGGCACCAGCACCCGCCCCGCGTCCCGTACCCAGCCGCACCCGTACCGTCGCTCCCGGCGGACAATGGCTCCGCACCCCGGCCCGGCCGGCCCGGCCACCACCCCCGACGGAGGCGACCGACGTGACCCCCCTGGCCCCCGCCTTCGCCCGTACGCGGTTCTGGTCCCGCTCGCATCCGCTCGCCGTCGACGGGTGCCTCGCCACCGCCACGCTCGTCGTCATGGTCATCGGGGCGTTCGCCGAGCCGCACCGGGGGCCCCACGGGCCCACCTTCGACACCCGTACCCCGGACGTCGCCGGCATCGTCCTGATCGTGGTCGGTGCCCTCGCTCTCGCCTTCCGGCGGCGCGCGCCGCTGGCGGTGCTGGTGGGGACCGGCGGGATCACCCTCCTCGACCTGCTCACCGGCAGCCCGCCCACCACCACGTCGTTCAGCGTCGTCATCGCGCTCTACACCGTCGCCGCCCACACCGACCGCCCCACCACCTGGCGCGTCGGCCTCGCGACCATGACCGTGCTCACCGCCGTGGCGATGTGGACCAGCCCGGGGCCGTGGTACGCGCAGGAGAACCTGGTGATCTTCGCGTGGACCGGGATGGCCGGCGCGGCCGGGGACGCCGTGCGCAGCCGGCGCGCCTTCGTCGACGCCATCCGGGAGCGTGCCGAACGCGCCGAACGCACCCGCGAGGAGGAGGCCCGCCGCCGGGTCGCCGAGGAGCGGATGCGCATAGCGCGGGACCTGCACGACGTCGTCGCCCACCACATCGCGCTGGTCAACGTCCAGGCCGGGGTCGCCTCCCACGTCATGGACAAGCGTCCCGACCAGGCGAAGGAGGCGCTCGCTCACGTACGGGAGGCCAGCCGCTCCGCGCTCGACGAACTGCGCGTCACCGTCGGCCTGCTGCGCCAGTCCGGCGACTCCGACGCGCCCACCGAACCGGCGCCGGGCCTCGCGCAGCTCGACGCGCTGCTGGACACCTTCCGCAACGCGGGACTGCCCGTCACGTACGTGACGACCGGCCTGACCGGACCCCTCGGCCTGCCCGCCGGCCGTCTCCCCGCCGCCGTGGACCTCGCCGCGTACCGGATCGTCCAGGAGGCCCTGACCAATGTCCGCAAGCACGCGGGCCCGTCCGCCAAGGCCGAGGTCAGCGTCGTACGGGTCGGCCCGGCCGTCGAGATAACGGTCCTGGACGACGGCTCGAACGGGGCCCCCGGCGAGACCGCCGGCATGACCCCCCACATCGCCTCCGGCGGCCACGGCCTGGTCGGCATGCGCGAGCGCGTCACCGCTCTCGGCGGCACCCTCAGCGCCGGACCCCGCTACGGCGGCGGCTTCCGCACCCAGGCGATACTGCCGGTCGAGCCGGCCGGTCACACCGAGGACCGGGCCGGTTGCCGTACGGGGGAGGACGGACGGGAATGACGGAGAAGAAGATACGGGTGGTCCTGGCGGACGATCAGGCCCTGCTGCGCAGCGCGTTCCGCGTGCTCGTGGACTCGGAGCCCGACATGGAGGTCGTCGGCGAGGCCGCCGACGGCGCGCAGGCCGTGGCCGTGGCCCGGTCGGCCCGCGCCGATGTCGTCCTGATGGACATCCGGATGCCCGGTACGGACGGGCTGGCCGCCACCCGCATGATCAGCGCGGACCCCGATCTCGCCGGGGTGCGCGTGGTGATGCTGACGACGTTCGAGGTCGACGAGTACGTCGTGCAGTCCCTGCGGGCAGGCGCCGCGGGCTTCCTCGGCAAGGGCGCCGAGCCGGACGAACTGCTGGGCGGCATCCGCATCGCCGCCGCCGGTGAGGCGCTGCTGTCGCCCGCCGCGACGAAGGGCCTGATCGCGAGCTTCCTCGCCCAGGACGGTGCCGGCGCCGACGGCGAGGCGGCCACCGGCGCGTACGCCGAACGCCTGGCGGCCCTCACCGGGCGCGAACGCGAGGTCCTGGTCCAGGTCGCGGGCGGTCTCTCCAACGACGGGATCGCGGAGCGGCTCTCGGTCAGTCCGCTGACCGTCAAGACGCATGTGAACCGGACGATGGCGAAACTGGGTGCCCGCGACCGCGCGCAATTGGTGGTCATCGCCTATGAGTCGGGCCTTGTACGTCCAAGGGTGGAGTGAGCCCCCGCCTCCGCGTACTCCAAGCGCGGTACGCGGCGGTCAAGGAAATGGACCTGGGGCCTACGAAAGCGGTGCCGGGGATGGCTGATCGTAGAGATGGGCCGTTGTTCCCTTCCGTTCCATGACGGGTTCCATGACGGGTCCACGACGGGCCATCCGTGTCCGGCAGGCTTCGCGCCACAGCGTGCGGTGCCCGGCACGGGCGGCTCGCGCCGGGCCGCCGGGGGGCCGCAGAGCCCAGCCGCCGCGTACACCACAGAAGAGAGACCCCATGTCCTGGCTGTCGAAATTCAGCCTCGCGCAACGGGCCCTGATCGGTCTGATGTCGATCATCGCGATCGTCTTCGGGGCCATCGCGATACCCCAGCTCAAGCAGCAGTTGATGCCCTCCATCGAGCTTCCGATGGTCTCGGTGATCGCCCCCTACCAGGGCGCCTCCCCCGATGTCGTCGAGAAGCAGGTCGTCGAGCCGCTGGAAGACTCGATCAAGGCGGTCGACGGCATCAGCGGCGTCACCTCCACGGCGAGCGAGGGCAGCGCCGTGATCATGGCCAGCTTCGACTTCGGCGGCGGCGACAACAAGCCGCTCGTCGCCGACATCCAGCAGGCCGTGAACCGCGCCCGCGCCCAGCTGCCCGCCGACGTCGACCCGCAGGTCGTGGCCGGCGGCACGGACGACATCCCGACCGTCGTCCTCGCCGTCACCTCGGACAAGGACCAGCAGGCACTCGCCGGCCAGCTGGAGCGCACCGTCGTGCCCGCGCTGGAGGACATCGACGGCGTCGGCCAGGTCAGCATCGACGGTGTCCGTGACCTCCAGGTCGCCGTCACGCCCGACGACAAGAAGCTCGCCGCGGCGGGCCTGAACACCATGGCCCTCTCCGAGGCCCTGAAGGCCGGCGGCGCCACGGTCCCGGCGGGCGCGTTCGACGAGGACGGCAAGAGCCGTACGGTCCAGGTCGGCGGCGGCTACACCTCGCTGAAGCAGATCGAGGACCTGCGGATCACGCCCCCGGCCGGCGCGGGCGCGGCCCCCGGCGGCGCTGGCGGCGCCGGTGGCGCGGGCGCCGAGCCCGTACGCCTCGGGGACATCGCCAAGGTCGAGCAGAAGCAGGCCGCCGCGACCTCCCTGACCCGTACGAACGGCAAGCCCAGCCTCGCCGTCTCGGCCACCATGGACAACAACGGCAGCGCCGTCGCGATCTCGGACGCGGTCCAGGACAAGCTGCCCGGCCTGCGGACGGACCTCGGTTCCGGCGCCGAGCTGACCGTCGTCAGCGACCAGGGCCCGGCCGTCTCCAAGTCGATCTCCGGCCTGACCACCGAGGGCGTGCTCGGCCTGGTCTTCGCGGTCCTCGTGATCCTGGTCTTCCTCGCCTCCGTCCGCTCGACGCTGGTCACCGCGGTCTCCATCCCGCTCTCCGTCCTCCTGGCGCTGATCGTGCTGTGGACGCGTGACCTGTCGCTCAACATGCTCACCCTGGGCGCCCTGACCATCGCGATCGGCCGGGTCGTCGACGACTCGATCGTCGTCCTGGAGAACATCAAGCGGCACCTCGGCTACGGCGAGGAGCGGCAGCACGCCATCCTCACCGCGGTCAAGGAGGTCGCGGGCGCGGTCACCTCCTCCACCCTCACCACCGTCGCCGTGTTCCTGCCGATCGGTCTGGTCGGCGGCCTGGTCGGCGAGCTGTTCGGCTCGTTCTCGCTGACGGTGACGGCGGCGCTGCTCGCCTCCCTGCTCGTGTCGCTGACGGTCGTACCGGTCCTGTCGTACTGGTTCCTGCGCGCCCCCAAGGACATCGACGGGGTCGACCCCGAGGAAGCCCGTCGCCTGGCGGAGGAGAAGGAGAACCGCAGCAGGCTCCAGCGGCTGTACGTGCCGGTGCTGCGCTTCGCGACCCGCCGCCGCGTCACCAGCGTGGTCATCGCGATCGTCGTCCTGTTCGGCACGTTCGGGATGGCACCGCTGCTCAAGACCAACTTCTTCGACCAGGGCGAGCAGGAAGTCCTGAGCGTCAAGCAGAAGCTCGCGCCCGGCACCAGCCTGGCGTCGGCCGACGCCGCCGCGAAGAAGGTCGAGAAGGCCCTCGTCGGCATCGACGAGGTCAAGGACTACCAGGTCACCATCGGCTCCTCCGGCTTCATGGCCGCCTTCGGCGGCGGTACGGGCGCGAACCAGGCGTCGTACCAGGTGACGCTGAAGGACTCCGCGTCCTACGAGAAGGCCCAGGAGAAGATCGAGAAGGCGCTGGCCGGGCTCGACGGCGTCGGCACGACGACCATCAGCGGCGGTGACGGCTTCGCCGGCCAGGACCTGAGCGTCGTGGTCAAGGCATCCGAGGCGGACACGCTGCGCAAGGCCGCCGACCAGGTCCAGGGTGCCGTCGCCGACCTGGACGACGTCACGGACGTGCAGAGCGACCTGTCCCAGAGCGTCCCGCGCATCTCCGTGAAGGCCAACGCGAAGGCCGCGGAGGCCGGTCTGAACGACACCGCGATCGGCGGGGCCGTCGCCCAGGCGGTCAGCGGCACGCGGTCGGGCACGGCGGTCCTGGACGACACCGAGCGCGATGTCGTGATCACCTCGGCCGAGCCGGCCACGACGGTCGCGGAGCTGAAGAACCTCCCGCTCGGCCCGGTGAAGCTGGGTCAGGTCGCGGACGTGAAGCTCGTCCCCGGTCCGGTCTCGATGACCCGTATCGACGGCGCGCGCGCCGCGACGATCACCGCCCGGCCCACCGGCGACAACACCGGCGCCGTCAGCACCGAACTCCAGACGAAGATCAACGCGCTGGACCTGCCGGAGGGCGCGACCGCGTCCATCGGCGGTGTCACCGAGGACCAGGACGACGCGTTCGTGAACCTCGGCCTCGCCATGCTGGCCGCCATCGCCATCGTGTTCATGCTGCTCGTCGCGACGTTCCGGTCGCTGGTGCAGCCGCTGATCCTGCTGGTGTCCATCCCGTTCGCGGCGACCGGCGCGCTCGGCCTGCTGATCCTGACCGGTACGCCGATGGGCGTCCCGGCGATGATCGGCATGCTGATGCTGATCGGCATCGTGGTCACCAACGCGATCGTGCTGATCGACCTGATCAACCAGTACCGGGCCCAGGGCCTGAGCGTGGTCGACGCGGTCGTCGAGGGCGGCCGCCACCGGCTCCGCCCGATCCTGATGACGGCGCTGGCGACGATCTTCGCGCTGCTGCCGATGGCGCTGGGCGTCACGGGCGAGGGCGGCTTCATCGCCCAGCCGCTGGCCGTGGTGGTGATCGGCGGTCTGGTGACCTCGACCGTCCTGACGCTGCTGCTGGTGCCGACGCTGTACGCCGTGGTGGAGCTGCGCAAGGAGCGCCGGGCCGCGAAGAAGTCGGCCAAGCGCGCGGCGAAGCGGGGCGGCGGGGACGAGGGCCCGGGGGCCTCGGGACCGGCCGGCGCCCCGGCCTCGGAGCCGGACCCGGAGCCGGTGAACGCCTGAGGGGTCCGCTGACACCCAGGAGTTGAGAAGCCGACTCCCAGGAGCTGAGAAAGAGGAACCCCGGCCGGTGCACGGCCGGGGTTCCTCGCGTTCAGCGCTGGAGCGTGAGGACACCCGGCCGCCAGGGCAGCTGGTCGTAGGGGCCGCCCGCGGAGGGCGACTTGCCCTGGTAGAGGAACTGCAGGTTGCAGGGGTCGACGGTCATGGTCTGGTCCGGGTTGTTGCGGACCAGGTCACCGTGGCTGATGTCATTGGTCCAGGTGGCACCGCTGTTGGCCTTGCCCGCGAAGGGTTTGCTCTCGCTGACGGCCTGCGGGGTCCACGAACCGCTCAGGCTGGAGGCCGTGAACGAGCGGAAGTAGCGCCCGTTCGCACCCATCGCCTCAACGATCATGAGGTACTGGTTCTGGTCCTGAAGCTTGTAGACCTGCACCCCTTCGAACAGGTTGTTCCTCGAGTCGCTCATGATCGTCGTGTACGACGAGCCGAAGTTGCCCGGGAAGTTGCCGATCGGCATGCTCGCCCGGTAGATCTTGCCGTTGTCACCGGCGAAGAACAGGTACATGTTCTGGCCGTCGGCGATCAGGGTCTGGTCGATCGGGCCGGTTCCGGAGTCGGGGAGGCTGCCGGTGAACAGCGGCTGCGGCGAGGACCAGCCGTTGGGGTTGGTGGGGTCGCTCGACGTGCGGTAGATGAAGGGCCACGCCCCCCACTGGTACGCCAGCACCCAGATGTTCTTGGGCGCGAAGTAGAACAGCGTGGGTGCCACGGCGGCCTGGCTCATCCCGGCCTGGCCGGCCGACGCCATGTCCGACCAGTTCGTGAAGGGGCTGAACCTCATCGAGCCGTAGGACGATCCCGACACGTTCGACGCGTAGACCAGGCGCTTGCCGTTGTAGTTCACGCTGGTGAAGTCCTTCAGTGAGACCCACCCGTTCGCCGGCTGCGCCAGCGCGCCCGTCGATGTCCACCGGTACGTCGACGGAAGGGAACACGCGCTGGTGGCCGCCTGGGCCGGGTTGACGACGAGCGTCGCCGCTAATGAGACCAGGGCCGCGACCGTGGCGGAGAGCGCTACGGACAGGTGTTTGCGGCTGAAACTTCCTCTGCGCATGAGGACCTCTGATTCTTGAGTGGGAGGTGTCCTGTCATGGAGCGGAGCGGGACCGGGATGTTCGAGATGTCGAACAAGGGTCGACTCATCGAGCAAGCTGGATGATAGGAGGCCGCGGAGCGGCGTCAATACCTCTCGCAATATTCGCGAGCAACGTCGAAAGGTTTCGGGGTCCGAGGGTCCGCGTACGCTCGGCCGGTGCGCTTTCGAAACGTGTTCCTGACATTGTTCCTGCTGCCGCTGTTCGCCGGCCTGGTCTACTTCGCCAAGGGGGCGTCGGTGCCGGACACCGTGGAATGTCCCGGCCTGCTCCTCGGCGAGGACGGTGAGGAGCACGGCGTCCTCATGCGGCCGGGCGACCGCTCGGTCTGCCACCTGTACGACTACCCCACGGCACGCTCGACGGGCAGGCGCGACTACGAGGAGCAGGCGACCGCGCAGGCGGACGAGCGGATACGTGACTACCAACTCGGTGCGGCCCTCGCCGGATACGGCGTGACCGGGCTGTTCTTCGTCGTCTCGGGTCTCGGCCCGTGGCGCGGGTCAAAGGCCGCGGTCGCGGTCCGGGCGGACGCGGGACAGGGCGACGACCGGCACCGGGAGGAACCGTAGTGCTGTCGCCGCCGCTGCCGCCGCTGCCGCCGCTGCCGCACGCGCATGGCCGGGGCCCGTCACGGCCGGTGTCTCACGGCCGGGTCTGTCACGGCCGGGGTCTGTCGCGGTCGGGCCCGGGGCCCGTCACGCCCGGGGGCGCG
Organism: Streptomyces hebeiensis; assembly: GCF_052983195.1. Taxonomy (NCBI): domain Bacteria; kingdom Bacillati; phylum Actinomycetota; class Actinomycetes; order Kitasatosporales; family Streptomycetaceae; genus Streptomyces; species Streptomyces hebeiensis. The sequence continues at coordinate 1,953,190 of NZ_CM129812.1, read as the reverse complement.
TACCGTCGATGGCGACGCGTCGGCCGTAGCGCGAGTGCGGGAAGTAGTCCCAGACAGCGTGGTGCTGGACACAGCGGTTGTCCCAGAACACCAGCGTGTTCGGCTGCCAGCGGACCCGGCAGTGCAGTAGGGGTGTCCGCGCGATGTGGGTGTAGAGCATCTCGAGGACGGCCGTGCTCTCGGAGCGGGAGAGCTGGGTGATGTGCGAGGTGTAGGGGGCGTTGACGAAGAGGATCTTGCGGCCGGTGTCGGGGTGGCGGGCCACGACCGGGTGTTCGTTGCGCGGCACGTCGTACTCGGGCGGCGGGGTCTGGCCCTGTGTCAGCCAGGGAAGCGCACCGTCGTGCACGGCGGTCAGCCCGTCCAGGAACGTCTTCATCGCGGGCGACAGCATCTCGTAGGCCAGATGCATGTTGGCGAACAGGGTGTCGCCGCCGCTGCCGACCTCCGGGACGCGGGTGATGTGGAGCATCGAACCGAGCGACGGCTCGGCGTCCGCGGTGCCGTCGGCGTGCCAGCCGTTGCCGGCGATCATCCGGGAGTCCTTGTTCGCGCTGATCTCCAGGATGTACGGGTCCGAGCCCTCCGCCGGGAGGGCCACGGGGTGCAGCGGGCCGAAGAGAGCGGCGAACCGCTTGTGGTCCTCCGGGGTGAGGCGCTGGTCGCGGAAGGCGAGCACGTGGTGGGTGAGGAAGGCCTGTTTGACCTCCTTCTCCTGTTCCGGTGTCAGCTCCTTGGAGAGGTCGAGCCCCGTCACCTCGGCGCCGAGCAGCGGGGTCAGCGGGTCGACGGCGAAGCTGTCGTACGTCTCCCGCGGGCGGGTGGTGACGCTTTCGACGGCGTCCAGTGCGAACTGTTCCATGCGGGTTCTCCCGGGAGGGGGCAGGGGGGCAGGGGTCTCTTTCCGGACACGCTCTCCGGGGATCAGCCGGTATCGCTGTTGATCGACCGGGCGATGTGGCCGGTGTGGGGCCAGGCGACGAGCTCGTAGTGGGTGGCGTCCACGTGGTGCGTGCGTGAGCCACCCGGCAGGACGCGCGCCCAGTCGCCCGCCCCGGTCCGCCCCGCCGACGGCGACGGCAGACCGGTGACCGCCCTGGTCGCCAGCCACAGGGTGCTGGGAGTACGTGTCAGCTCGGGCGGCCGGTGGGCGGCCAGGCCCGCGAGGTTGGCACGGCAGCAGTGGGCGAGCCGCTCGGCGTAGGCCTGTCCCGGTCCGGAGAGCGGGGACCGCCCGCCGTTGCCGCGCAGTTCGTGCTCGAAGACCGTCCGGATGTCCTGCTCGGCGTAGCCGCTCAGGAGAGGGCCGGCGTCCGGCGGCGGCGGGTCCAGGAGGTAGAGCTGTTCGACGGGGCGGCCGGCGCTCTCCGCCTCGCGGGCCATCGACAGGGCGACCCAGGCGCCGAACGACCAGCCGCCGAGTAGGAAGCGGGTGCCGGGTTCGGGGAACCGGGCGCGCAGCGCGGCGTCGTAGAGGGCCGCTCTCCGGGTGACAGACCAGGGCGGCAAGTCGGGGTCGCGCAACGCGGGATCCGGGATCAGACAGACCGTCAGCCGGGAGGAGAGCGCCGAGACCAGGGGGCGGTACGCCTGGATGTCGCCGCCGATGGGATGGACGAGACACAGCACGTGGGGCCCGTCGCCGTGCTGCCACACCTCGACGGTCACCGGGTCCGAAGCCGGTGCCGGGTCCGAAGCCGGTGCCGGGGCCGACGCGGGTGCCGGGGCCGATACCTGGGCCGGGACCGGCGTCTGGGCCGGGACCGGCGCCTCGGCTTCTGCCACCTCTGCCGTGTTCGCCGCGCTCACCTTCCGGTTTCCGGCGTCCGTCCGGCCGTCGAGACGGGCCAGCACCTCGTTCAGGGTCACCTGGTGGCTGAGCCGGGACAGTTCGATGTCGACTCCGTACCGCCGTTTCACCTCCGACAGCAGGTCGAGGAGGGTCAGGGAGTCGGCCCCGAGGTCGTAGAGGCGGGCGTCCGGGTCCAGGGTGTCGACCCCGAGCAGGTGGCACAGGACGCCGGTGAGCTCGACGGCCGCGGACGGGTCGGCCGGTCCGGGAGGCGAGGCCGACGCCTCGTGGGGGACAGCCGGTGCGCTCGTAGCCGTGCCCGTGCCCCTGCCCGTGCCCGTGCCCGTGGCAGTGGCCGTGCCCGTGGCCGTGTTCATGGCCGTTCTCGTGGCTTCGTAGAAGTACCGGGACTCCTCCAGCGGCGTGGTGGAGACCAGCAGGTGGGGCAGTTGGAGCCGGAGGGCGTCGGAGAAGACCCGCAGGGCCTCGTCGGACGACAGGCCCGCCGCCAGGTGCGCCTGGTGGCGGGCGTCGGTGGCGAGGGCGGAGCGCGCCATGCCGGCGTCCCGCCACACGTCCCAGCCGATGCCTATCCGCACGGTGCCGCCCGGGTCGTCGGGGGCGAGGTGGGCGAAGGCGTCTAGCGCCGCGTTCGCCGCGGCGTAGTCGAACTGGCCGACCCCGCCGAGCGTGGCGGCCATGGACGAGCAGTAGACGGCGTAGCCGGGACGGTGGGTGGCGATCAGGCGTTCCATCAGGAGCGCGCCCCGCAGCTTGGCCCCGGTCGCGTGCCGCATGGCGTCGCCGTCGCGGCGCACGAGGAGACCGCCCGCCGCCGTGCCGACCGCGTGCACGATGCCGTCCAGCCGGCCGGCGTACGGTGCGAGCCGCTCCAGTACGGTGTCCAGCGGCTCCAGGGCCAGATCCGCCTCGACGAGCGTGACCCGACCGGCCCACCGGGCGAGGGCGGGCGGCAGGACCGGCCGGCGCGCGAGCAGGACGACGTGGGCGTCGGACCGCTGGAGCAACTGGGCGGCGACGGCGCTGCCGATGCCTCCGGTGCCGCCGAGGACGAGATGGGTGCCGGACCCTTCCGTGAGCACGGCCGGGGTCCGCCGGGCGGGCGGGCCGACCGGCTGCTGGACGGCACGCCACCAGTAGCCCCGGCGCAGTGCGAGCCGCCTGGGTGCCGTCCCGGCCAGGGCGTCCGTCTCCGTGACCGTCTCGGTGAGCAGGAGGGGCAGCAGGTCCGCCCAGTCGGACGGGAGGGCGCCGGGCAGGTCCAGCCACCGGGTGTCCAGCTCCAGTTCCTGGCGGGGTGTCTCCAGCGCGCCGGCCAGCAGCCCCAGTTCGGGACGCCGGACGTGATCGCCGACCGGCTGGGCTCCGTGGGAGAGCCACCAGACGCGAGGGCGACGGGCCCGCTCCGTCCGGGCCAGGGCCCGGCACAGGGCGGCCGGGGTGTCGAGGCAGGCGTGCCGGGCGCGCTCCAGTGACTGCTCGCCGACCGTTCCGCCGACGCCGAGCGGCAGGGCGTGCAGCCACTCCACGGCGCCGCCCGTGGCCGCGGCCTCCCGGGTCACCGCCTCCACCAGCTCGATGAGGGAGTCGGGGTCGGCCGGGTCCACCTCGTAGCGGCTGGGCGCGAGACGGGCGTACGCCTGCCCCGCCGTGACGTGCACGAGCCGGGTGTGGTCGTCGTCGAGGCCCTTCCAGTGCTCCGGTGGGGAGCCGGCGTCGGCGACGACGACCACGTGGCGCACGGACCGTGAGCCGGCGCCCGCAGACGTGGCGCCCGCAGAGCCGGCGCCCGCAGAGCCGGCGGTGACGGGGGAGGCGGTGACGGGGGTGGCGCGCCGTATCCGTACCCACTCGGTCTGGTACAGCCACTGGTCCTCCGGCGCCCTGGCCGGGACCGGTGCGTGTGCGTCCACGTCCGGTGCGTGGGCGCCGGGCCGGCGGTCGTCGGGCGCGGGCCGGGGCTCGTGGGGCGCGGGCCGGGGGGCCGTGGCCCTGGGGAAGTCGTGGTCGGTCAGGTCGAAGGAGGGCGGCGGGAAGTCCCAGGGGGCGGGCGCGGGACCCGCGGGCCAGTCGACGGCCGCTCCCGCCGCCCATGCCTCGGCCAGTTCCCCGGCCGGGGCGTCGGCCGGTATCGGGGGCGGCGGTGCGGCGGCGGCGCGGCCGTACCCGGCGCCGGTCGTCGTCCCGGCCGCTGTCCCGGTCGCCGTGCGCAGCCAGGCCACGGCGGTCGCGGCGTCCGGGCAGACCGCCGCCGCACGGTGCGCCAGGGCTGGCCGGCCGGCCTGAAGATGGCGCAGCACCTGTGCGTAGGTCTCCGGCCGGGCGGTCAGATAGTCGGCGACGCGCCGGGCGTCCGCGCGCAGGGCACGGTCGCTGTCGGCGGACAGGACGAGGCACGGAACGGGCGGGGGCACCGTGACCGCCGCAGTGACGGCCGCCGGAACTGTCGCCGTGGCCGTCCCGGCGGTCGCTTCGGCGGTCGCCCCGGCGGTCACTTCGCCCGGGTGCTCCAGGACCAGGTGGGCGTTGGTGCCCCCGATACCGAAGCTGCTCACCGCGGCGACGCGGGGGCGCCCGGCCGGCCAGGGCCCCGCGGCGGCCGGGACGTGGAAGGGGGCCGGATCGTCGCCGATCTCGGGATTCATCCGGCGGAAGTCGATCGTGGGCGGGACGACGCCGTGGTGGACGGCGAGCACGGCACGCACCAGGCCCACCACGCCCGCGGCGGCGCCCGTGTGCCCGATCTGGCTCTTGACCGAGGACACGGCGCAGACCGAGGACTCGGGGAGGTCGAAGGCCTGCCGCAGCGCGCCGATCTCGACCGGGTCACCGAGGCGGGTGGCGGTGCCGTGGGCCTCGACGTAGCCGATGTCGGAGCCGCGCCGGCCGCTGCGCCGCAGGGCGGTGCGGATCACCTCGCGCTGGCCCGCGAGCGACGGGGCGCTGTAACCGAGCTTCTCGGAGCCGTCGTTGTTCAGGGCCGAGCCGGTGATGGCCGCGTAGACGGTGTCGCCGTCGCGCAGGGCGTCGCGCAGGGGCTTGAGGACGACGACGGCGACTCCGCTCGCGCCGACCGTACCGGCGGCGTCGTCGCTGAAGGGCCGGCAGTGGCCGTCCGGGGAGAAGATGTGCTGGGGCCGGTAGCGGTAGCCGTCCGTCAGCTGGGTGTCGACGAGTACCCCGCCCGCGAGCATGACGTCGGCGTCCCCCTGCCGCAGCAGCCCGGCCGCGACGTGGACGCCCACCAGCGAACTGGCGCAGGCCGCCTGCACGGTGAACGCGGGCCCGGTCAGGCCCAGGTGGTAGGCCGCCTTGGTGGCGAGGTAGTCCTTGTCGTGGTGCAGGGCCAGCCGGAAGCCGTCGGGCAGGGCGGCCGGATCGGCCTCGCGCAGCATCGCCTGGAAGTACGTGTTCTCCCCGCAGGCCGCCACGAGGCCGACGCGTCGCCGGCCGGGCGCGGCGATGCCCGCGTGGGCGAGGGCCTCGACACAACTCATGAGCATGTGTCGCTGCTGGGGGTCCATCAGCCGCGCGTCCTGGCGGCTGATACCGAACTTCTCCGGGTCGAAGGACAGCAGCCCGTCCAGCTGGCTGCGCGCCCCGACGAGTCCGTCGGCCGCGGGGAAGTACGCGATGCCGCTTCCGCCCGTGGTGACCATCTGCCAGAAGGCCGCCAGGTCAGGAGCGCCCGGCAGCCGGACGGACATGCCGATGACGGCCACGGGCTCGTCCGCCGCCGTCTCGGGCCGGTGGTGGTGTGCGGTCCCGCCGGATGACCGGGGGGCCGCCTGGAGGAAGCGGTTGAGGCGGCGGACGGTGACGTGCTCGAAAAGGTCGGCCACCGTGAACGTGAGGCCGAGGTCCGTGCCGCAGCGCAGGTGGAAGCGCATCAGGTCCAGACTCGTGGCGCCGGCGTCGAAGAATCTCTCGTCGGGGCCGACGGGTCTGCCGGTCACCTCGTGGAACAGGGCGCACAGCCGGGCTTCGGCCGCCGGGAGCCGCGCCGGGGGAGCGGCCGCCGTCCGCAGTTCGTGCCCGGGCGCGGTGAGCGCCGCGCGACGGTCGAGTTTGCCGCTGGGCGTGCGCGGCAGCGCCGGCACCCTGCGGAACGCGCGGATCCGTACGTGAGCGGGCAGCAGTCCGGCGAGATGGCCGGTCAGTTCCTCGGTGCCGGGCCCGTCGCCCCGGCACCGCAGTACGGCCACGAGCCCCTCGTCGGCCTGGGCCACGACGGCTCCCACGATGTCCGGGTGCGCCAGCAGCGCCGCCTCGACCTGCCCCAACTCCAGCCGGTGACCGCTGAGTTTGATCTGGTCGTCGTCACGGCCGTCGTAGTGGAACAGGCCATCGCCGTCGACGTGCGCCAGGTCGCCGGTCCGGTAGCAGACGCCGACGCCGGGCACCTCGACGAAGCGTGTCCTGTTGAGCTCCGGGTCGCCGAGGTAGCAGGGCGCGGCCATCGCTCCACCGATCAGGAGGTGGCCGGTCGCGCCCGGAGGGACGGGCTCGCCGGTGTCGTCGACCACTCGCAGGTGAGCCCCCGCCACCGGGCGCCCGATGGCCGGCCGCAGCGGCCACCGGGCGGGGTCGCCCTCCAGGCACAGGCCGCTGACGACATGCGTCTCGGTCGGACCGTAGTGGTTGAACAGGCGGGCACCGGGCATGCCGGCGAACCAGCGGCGGATGGCGTCGGTGCACACCAGCTGCTCGCCCGCGGTGATCACCTCACGCAGCCGGGAGGGGAAACGTCCCTGGCGGACGGCGTGCTCGGCCAGCAGTTGCAGAGCGACGTACGGCAGGAAGAGACGCTCGACGCCCGCGGACTCCAACTGCTCCAGCAGGGCGGGCATGTCGTGGCGCCACGCGGGGTCCACCCGGTGCAGCAGTCCGCCCGCGCAGAGCGTGGTGAAGATCTCCTGGAAGGACACGTCGAACGACAGCATCGAGAACTGCTGGGTGACCGCGGGCACGCCGAGACCGCCCTCGCGGGTCTGCCAGTGCAGCAGGTCGCACAGGGTACGGTCCGGGACGTCCACGCCCTTGGGCGTGCCGGTGGAGCCGGAGGTGAAGAGCGTGTAGAGGGGCCGGAGCCCCTGGTGCGCGGGTGCCTGTGCCCGCGCCTGCGTCGGCGACGGGGTCGGGGTCGGAAGGGCCGGGGAGACGTCGGCCAGAGTGACGGCGCGCCGTGGCAGTCCGGCCGGGGCGATCGCGTCCACGTCCGCCTCTCCGCCCGGGGCCACCAGGATCGCCAGGGGTTCGGCCTGGCGCAGGATCTGCCGCAGCAGGGCCGGAGGGTAGGCGGGATCGAGGGGTACGACGGTGAGATTGAGGCGTGCGGCGGCGAGCAGCGCGACGACGTGTTCCGCCGACGGCGGCAGGTGCAGCGCGATGCGGGCCGGTGCCGCGGGATCGGACGGGGCGGGGTGGTGGCGGCGCAGTTCGGCGGCGAACGCCGCGGCGTGGGCGTCGAGTTCGGCGTAGGACAGGGTGCGGTCGCCGACGGCCAGCGCGGGTGCGTCCGGGGTACGACGGACCTGGCGCGCGAAGCCCTCGGCCACCGTCGCGAAGGCGGGCGCCGGGCCGCCGGCGTCGAGGGCGGGCCCGCGCCCGTGGTCGGGGAGGGACCGGCGGTAGGGGGCGACGAGGTCGGTGAGCGTGGCTGTGGTGCCCGTCGTTCCTGTCGTGCCGGTGGTTCCTGCTGTGCCAGTGTTGCCGGTGGTGTTCGTGGTGAGCAGGTCCACAGCCTGGCGGAAGATCTGGGCCGCCGCCCGGACGCGTTCGCTGTCGAACTGCCCTTCGGCGTACTCCCACAGGCAGTCGAAGCCGGACTCGCCCTCGACGACGGAAAGGGTGAGAGCGCACTTGGCCCCGGCGGGCTCGGGCCAGAGGGGGCTCACGCGGCAGCCGGGCAGTGCGAGCGCGTCGAATTCCGTGTTCTCCAGGACGAACATGAAGTCGAAGGGCGGGCCGTCGTCGCGGAACCGGTGGTCGGTCAGCGCGTCGGAGAGTGCCACGTCCTGCCGGTCGAGGACCTCCCGCACCGCCGACGCCTGCCGGCGCAGTTGCTCGGTCAGCCCCTCACGCGGCGCGAGGGCCAGGGGCAGCAGCACCGTGTTGGCGAACATGCCCACGGTGGACGCGAACTCCGCCACCGGCCGCCCCGCGACGGGGGCGGCGACGAGCGGGCGGGTCTGGCCGGTCACCGCGTACAGGCTGAAGGCGTACACGCTCAGCAGCAGTTGGAAGCGGGTCAGGCCGAGGTCCGCGCACAGACGGTCGAGCCGGGAGCGCTGGAGGAGATCGAGCGACGTGCGCAGCAGCCGGCCCGCGCCCGCGCCCACGCCGGCGGCGGTCGCCGGTGCGAGCGGTGGCGCCGTCGGCTCCAGCTGCCCGTAGTGGTGCTGAAGTGCGGCGCGTTGCGCGCGGTAGGCCGGGGTCCGGTGCCATGCGCTCTGCCACAGCGCGTATTCGACGGGGCTCGGCTGCGGTCCGGCGTCCGGTACGCCGTCCGGTACGCCGTCCAGTCCGCCGTTCGGACCGGCGATCGGCTCGGGAGCGAGGCCGGGGGCGCAGGCGTTGGTGAGGTCGGTGGTGAGTTCGCGGAACAGGACGTTCAGGGACCAGCCGTCGACGGCGATGTGGTGCAGGTGCAACAGCAGAACACCGGAGCCGTCGGCGAGCCGGAGCAGGCCCGCTTGCAGCATCCGCGGCTCGGCGAGGTCGAAGGCCGGGGCGAAGAACCGGCGGGCGGCGCCGCGCCAGTCCTCGTCCTCGCGGACATCGGCCGCGCGCCAGGGGTCGTACGGCTCACCGATCCGCTGGCTCAGCCCGTCGGGGGCGGCGTGGTAGGAGGTGCGCAAGGCCGGGTGCCGGGCCACCAGACGGCGCAGCGCCTCCCGCAGGGCGGTGATGTCGGGCGTTCCCTCCAGGCGGAAGGCGAGCGGGACGTCGTAGGCCCGGTTGCCGGGATCGCGCCGGTCGAGCAGCCACAGGCGCTGCTGTTCGGCGGTGGCCGGCGCGACGCGCCGTCCGGTGGGGGCGGGAACGGGGGGATGACGGAGGGCCGCCTCGTCCGCCCCCGCCGAGAGAGCGTCGGCCAGCGCGGCGAAATCGGCCCGCAGGACGAGCGACTGGGGCAGTTCGACGTTCCAGCGGCGGCGGACCTCGAAGCGCAGCCGCAGGGCCTTGAGCGAGTCGCCGCCGTTCGGGATCCACCGGTCGTCGGGGCGCAGGCCGGGCACGTCGAGGATCCGCTCCGCCAGGTCCAGGAACCGCCGCTGGGCGTCGGTCACCTCGCCGTCCGCGGTGCGGGCGCGCCGCCACGGCTCGACCTGGGATTCCAGCAGGGCCGACTCGTCGGTCTTGCCGTTGGCGTTGAGCGGCAACGCGTCGACGAGGTGGGAGCGGTGCGGGCGCATGTACGGCGGCAGCGTCGCCGTCACATGGCGGTCGTACTCCTCGAAGGTCAGCTCGTCGCGCAGCACCAGGTAGGCCAGCAGTTGGTGGGCGCCGTCGGCGTCCCGGCGGACGCAGACGCGGGCCTGCCGTATCGCGGGATGCGCGGTGAGCCGCCCTTCCACCTCGCCCGGTTCGATGCGGAAGCCGCGTACCTTGACCTGCCGGTCCGTCCGGCCGACGTACGTGATCGAGCCCGTGGCGTCGCACCGCACCAGGTCGCCGGTGCGGTACCAGCGCCGACGGCCGCCGTCGTGCCAGGTCAGGCGGACGAAGCGGCGGGCGGTCTCCTCGGGCAGGTTGCGGTAGCCGACGGCCAGGCCCTCGCCGGCCAGGTGGAGTTCCGCGACCTCGCCCGGTTCGGCGGCGCGCCGGCCGTCGACGACCAGCAGGGCGCCGGTGGCGGGGAGGGGACGACCGACGGGGACGACGTCGCCGTCGAAGTCCCGGGGGATCGGGTGCCACAGGGCGAAGGTGGCGCACTCGGTGGGGCCGTAGACGTTGTGGAGCCGGGTCGCACCGTCTGCGCCGGCTGCGTCGTATGTGTTGTCTGCGGTGTCTGCGGTGTCTGCGGTGTCTGCGGTGTCTGCGGTGAATGTGTGGCTCGGGTTGTCCGCGTACCAGCGGCGTATACGGGTGGCGTTGAGCTGTTCGCCGCCGATGAGGACCTGTCCGACGGTGGAGAAGCAGTCCGGGACCTGGTCGACGGTGGCGTTGAACAGCGCTGTGGTGATGAAGACGACGTCGATGCGGGCCCGCCGCAGGGCGTCCGCCAGCAGGGCGGGGTCCTGGGTCTGCTCCTCGCTCAGGACGACGTGGGTGCCGCCGGTGAGCAGCGGTACCCACACCTCGAAGCTGACCGCGTCGAAGGCGGGGTTGGACATACCCGCGTAGCGCGCGCCCTCGGCCAGGCGGATGTACCCGGGGCGGGCGAGCCGCAGGATGCCGGCGTCCCTGACCTCGACGCCCTTGGGACGGCCCGTGGTGCCGGAGGTGTAGAAGAGGAAGGAGGCGGCGCTGTCAGCGGTGGGTGCCGCCTCCTCGACCTCCCCGCGGACCTCACGTTCGTCCGTGGGCTCGGCGTCGGGTGCGGGCTCGGCGTCGGGTGTGGTGAGCAGGTCGGCGGCGCGCAGGGGGACGACCGACGCGGAGACGCCGGACATCGCGGCGTGCGGGTCTTCGGTGGTGTGGGGGCCTTCGGCGGTGTGCGGGAGGTGCGCGTCGCCGGAGCCGTTCCCGCCCTCGTGCACCAGCGCCACCGCGGCGGAGTCGTCGAGTATGCGGCGGCGGCGGTCGCCCGGGCTCTGGGCGTCCAGCGGCACCACCGTGGCGCCGGCCCGGCGTATGCCCAGCATGACGCAGACCAGTTGCCACGACCGCGGCAGGCAGACCGCGACGGCCTGTCCCTCGCGGACACCGCGGGCGCGCAGCCCTCGGGCCACGGCGCCGCTCAGCCGGTCCAGCGCGGCGTAGTCCAGGACGCGTTCGCCGTCCACGACAGCGGGGGCGGACGGGGTGCGGCGTGCCCGGCCGAGCACGGCGGCGGCGAGTGGTGACGGCTGGGGGCGGGCCTCGTCGGAGCGGTCCATCACACCGCCTCCACCGAGGCCGTGGCCGCCGTGCGCGGCGTGGTGAGCGCGTCGAGCTCGTTCTCGATCACTTCGGCCACGCGCCGGGACTCGGCGCTCTCCAGCATCTCCCAGTGGTCGCAGTTCAGCGGCTCGACGCGGAAGCCGCCTTCGGCGCGGCCCCGCCAGAAGTCGCGCACACCGGCGAGGAACGGGGTGTCGGGGCCGTCCCCGACGGCCTGGACCAAGGTCAGCCGGGCCGGCGACGGAGCCGGCGTGTGGTCGCGCGCGGTCAGCCGGTTGTGGTTGTAGACGCGGAAGTACTGGTCGATCTGCTCGTCGTCGATGCCCGGGTACATGCCGTTGAACCTCACCAGCTTGTCGCGGAACTCGGCCATGTCCACCGGGGCGAGTGCGGCCCGTGCCGCGGGATCGTCGGTGGCCTGCGTGTCGAGCAGCACGACGCCGACGTCGCGCCGGCCGGCTCGCGCCAGCCGTCGGCCCATCTCGTGGGCGACCAGGCCCCCGTACGAGAGGCCGGTGAGTACGAGCGGGCCGTCGCCGGCCGGTTCGACGAGCCGGAGGTAGGCCTCCGCCATGGCCTCGACGCTGGGCAGGAAGTCCTCCCCCGGGTTCACGCCGGGGGACTGGATGCCGTACAGCCCGACGCTCTGCGGCAGTGTCCTGGCGAGGGCCAGATAGCAGAACGCGGTGCCGCCGGCCGGATGGACACAGACGACCCGCCCGTGGCCGTCACCCTTGCGGAATTCGACCAGGCTGCTCGGCGGCGGGCCGGACGCGCCCCGCCTGACGAGTCCGCCGAGGGCTTCGACGGTGGGATGGAGCATGATGTCGCGGATCGGGATCGACGCGCCGAGCCGCTCGCGCACCGCGTGGGCCATCTTGATGGCCGACAGGCTGGTGCCGCCGATGTCGAAGAAACTGTCGCGGATGCCGAAGTCGGCGTGGAGCAGTACGGACCGCCATATCTGATAGAGAGTCAGCTCTATGTGGTCGCGGGGGTTGGCCAGGTTGACCTGTCCCGGGGCGGCTTCACCGGCCAGCCGGAGCAGCGCCTCGCGGTCGAGCTTGCCGTTGCGGCTGAGCGGCAGGGCGGTCAGGTCGACGAACGACGCGGGAATCATGTGCTCCGGAAGCCGGTCGGCGAGGGCGGCACGCCACTCGTGCGGCTGCCGCGCGGGGGTGTCCCCCCGGCCGACACCGGCCACCAGGCGGACCTCGCCCGCGGCGTCCCGGTCGGCCAGCACGGCCGCCTCGCGCACTCCCGGGACCGCCAGCAACGCGGCCTCGACCTCGGCCGGTTCGATCCTGAAGCCCCGTAGTTTCACCTGGTCGTCCGCGCGGCCCAGGTGGACGGCGTTGCCGTCGGGCAGGCGTCGCGCCAGGTCCCCGGTGCGGTAGACACGCTCGCCCGGGACGAAGGGATCGGGCAGGAATCGATCGTCCGTGAGATCGGGGCGGTGCAGGTAGCCCGCGGCGAGAGAAGCGCCCCCGAGGTAGATCTCGCCGACGACCCCGACCGGTACCGGCCGCATCCGCTCGTCGAGGAGGTACATGCGAGTGCCGGCGAGCGGGCGTCCGATCGGGCACGGACGTTCCAGGGGTTGGGGATCGTAGTAGGCGGTGCTGTAGACGGTCGCCTCCGTCGGCCCGTAGCCGAAGCAGACACGCAGGCCGGGAAGATGCTGCCGCAGGCGGTGCAGGGCCGCCTCGGGCAGGGACTCCACACCGGTGAGCAACTGCCGCAGCCGCAGCCCCGCCAGCCGCCGCTCCGGGTCCTCGTCGATCCACCGGATGTACGCCGGGGGCAGGAAGGCCTGCACGATACGGTGCTCGCGCAGCCATTCCATCAGCGCCTCGGGGTCGCCGCGCAGCCCGTCGGGGACGACATGCAGTTCGCCACCGGTCGTCAGCGGCACCAGCAGCTCGTGCACCGAACCGTCGAACCCGATGCTCGACCACGCGGAGGCGGGCTCGCCCGGCGCGTCCCCCATGCGCGCCCGCCAGTTGTCGAGGAGATTGAGGACGCTGCCGTGGGTCACGGCGACGCCCTTGGGGCGGCCGGTGGAGCCGGAGGTGTAGATCACGTAGGCCAACGCGGACGGGTCCGGGGCCGGGCCCGTCGGCACCGCGCCGCACGCTTCGGCTTCGGCTTCGGCCCCGGCTTCGGCTTCGACGGCTTTCACGTCCAGCCACACGCCCGGACGCCGGTCGGCGCCGGTCGTGTCATCGGCGTCGCGGGCGCGGTCGCTGAGGATCAGCGCGGGGGCCGCCTCCTCGATCATGGCCGCGAGCCGGCCTGCCGGCTGCCCGGGGTCGAGCGGGAGGTACGCCGCACCCGCCTTGAGGACGCCGAGCACCCCCACCACCAGTTCCGTCGAGCGCCCGGTGTGCAGAGCGACCACCTGACCGGGGCCGACACCTCGGGCGATCAGGGCCTGGGCGAGACGGCCGGCGCGGCGGCCCAACGTGGCGTAGTCCAGCCGCTCGTCCCCGCACACGAGCGCCGTCTGCGCGGGCCGGGCGCGTACCTGCGCCTCGAACCGCTCGACGAGGCCGTGCCCGTGGGCGGGGGAGGGCAGGACATCGCCCGTGGCCGCGTCGGCGGTGTCGCCAAGATCGGCGGCATCGGCGGTGTCCCCGGGATCGGCGGCGTCGGTGAGATCGGCGGCATCGGTGGCACCGGTGGCGTCCCAGTCGGCGAGCAGCCGCCGCCGCTCCTCGGCGTCCATCAGCTCCAGATCGCCGATGTGCGCTTCCGGCCGGGCCACCATGTCCGTCAGCACATGACGCAGAAACCGTACGTACCGCTGCGCGGTCTCGTGGTCGAACAGGGCCCGGGCGTAGTCGAGATGGCCGACGGTACGGCCCTCCGACTCGGTGAACGACAGGGCGAGATCGAACTTCGCGGGCGCGTGCGGGATGTCGAGCGGTTCGACATCGATGTCAGGAAGGTTCAGCATGCCCCGACGCTCGGGCACCCAGGCGCACATGGTCTGGAAGAGAGGGGTGTGCGCGACGCTGCGGGGCGGATTGACGAGTTCCACGATCCGCTCGAAGGGCAGCTCCTGATGGGCCAGCGCCGCGCGAAGGACGCCCCGCACCCGCTTCAGCGCGGTTTCGGCCGTGGGGTCACCGGACAGATCGACCCGCAGGGGAAGCGAGTTGACGAAGAAGCCGATGAGCCCCGCGACACCGCCGCGGCGGCGGTTGGCCGTCGGGGTGCCCACGACGAGGTCGGTCCTTCCGCTCAGCCGGGACATCACGATGAACCACCCGGTCAGCACGGCCACGAACAAGGTCCCGCTGTGGCGGCGCGCCAGGCCGCGCAGCGCGGCGGTGAGGCCGGCGTCCAGGGTGAACTCCACGCGGCCGCCCCGGTGATCCTGCTCGGCGGGCCGCGACCGGTCGGTGGGCAGATCGGACAACGGTGGTGCGTCACGGAGGTGCTGCTGCCAGTAGGCGGCTTGTGCGGCGAGGTCGCCGTACCGCGAGGCCTCACCGGGCCGCGAGTCCTCACCGAGGACGCATGCCCGCTGGGTGCGGGCGTGCTCGGCGTACTGGAGCGGCAGTGGCGGCAGCGGGTCGGGCTCCTGACGGAGCAACGCCGTGTACAGGGAGCCGAGTTCCCGCATCATCACGCTCATCGACTGGCCGTCGAAGACGGAGTGGTGCAGGGTCAGCAGGAGTACGTGGTGGCCGTGCCGGCCGCGTTCGAGGGTGACCACGCGCCCACGGGCCAGCGGCCCCCGGGCGAGGTCGAACGGCGTGGTCGCTTCCTCCCGCCGCATGGTGTCGAGCCGGGCGCCGGCGTCGGGCAGTCCGGTGAGGTCGTGGACGGTGAGCGCGAAGCCGGTGTCCGGCGGGTCGATCCGCTGGTGAACCTCCCCGTCCACGGCGACGAGACGCGTGCGCAGTGTCTCGTGGCGCGCGACCAGCGCGTCGAGGGCGAGGGCGAGGAGAGCCGGGTCCACCGGTCCGCGCAGGGCGAACGCCATGGGCTCGTTGTAGGCCTCGTTGGCACCGGGGAGCTGAGAGAGGAACCACAGCCGCTGCTGGGCGAAGGAGGCGGGAACCGGTCCGGAAGGGGCGGGGAGTCCGGTGTCCGGCGCGGGTCGTACGGAATCCGTGGGCCCGCCGCCGTGCGCTGCCGCGGCGTCATGGGAGGCGAGAACCTGGGGGGCGTGCTGCGGAGCGCGGGGGGTGTGTTGCACCGACAAAGCTGGTTCATCCCGTCTGCAGAGTTCTGATGACGCACGTCACGGATGCTGTTCAGCCGGCACTCGGGGCCCGCTACTCCACGATTCGTCCGATCCGTGGGGGAGGTGAGGTGCGTGAGCCTCCAGGGCAGTCGCGTTCGTCGGCGATGTGCGGAAGGGCACCGAGTGCCGGGACCGCTCGCGGAAGCGCGGTGGACAACGTTGCCATCAAGTCATGGATCACTGCTTCGACTTCGGCGCCCCGCGTCGGCATGCTGCGCACCAGCCTCCTAGACATCGGCGCCCGCACGGTGCGGACGCCCCACCTGAACACCGGTGCCGGAACCGGCCACCAGAACGCCACAGCGATGATTGATCGACGAACGAGGGCCTGTCAATGGGCGCCCGGCCGGGTGTGCGAAGAGCCCCGTCCGAACCAGTCGAGCACTCGCGCCGAAGTGTCGTACCGCAGGACGTATCAGGGATTTCCGGTCCCGGGCGAGGCATCCGCCGGCCCTCTTCGGCGGGCACCCCCGCAGGTGACCCGGCGCGGCGGGGGGCTTGCGCGAGGACCCGGGTCGTACCGCAGAATCACTGGCCGGTGCCGGAACCTAGGGAAACGGGAATCCGCATGCGGGTGTTGTTGTCGACGTACGGCTCGCGCGGGGACGTCGAACCGCTGGTCGCGCTCGCGGCGCGGTTACGGCGACTCGGCGCGGAAGTGCGGGTGTGCGCGCCACCGGACGACGAGTGCGCGGAGTCGCTGGCCGGCGTCGGCGTGCCGCTGGTGCCGGTCGGCGAGTCGGCGCGCTCGCTCATGCACGGGGAGACGCCTCCGTCGGCCGCGGACCTGGCCCGGCGCCGTGTCGAGATGGTCGCCGAACAGTTCGACACGGTCGCCGCGGCGGCCGAGGGGTGCGACGCGCTGGTGGCGGCCGGCCTGATGCAGGTCGCCGCGCGGTCGGTGGCCGAGAAACGACGCATCCGCTACGTGTACGCGAGCTACCATCCGGTCAGCCTGCCGTCACCGCACCATCCGCCGCCGCCGCGGCCGGGCTGGTCGCCGCCCCCGGAGGGAGCCGACAACCAGGTGCTGTGGGACCAGGACGCCCTGGGTGTCAACGAGTTGTTCGCCCCGGCGCTCAACACCCACCGGGCGTCGATCGGTCTGCCCGCGGTGGATGACGTCCGCGGCCATGTCTTCACCGGTCACCCGTGGCTGGCGGCCGACCCGGTCCTGGGCCCGTGGCAGGAGACGGCGGGCCTCGACGTCGTACAGACCGGCGCGTGGGTCCGCCAGGACACCCGCCCGCTGCCGGACGAACTGGAGGCGTTCCTGGACGCCGGCGACCCACCGGTGTACGTGGGATTCGGCAGCATGCGCGCCCCGGAGGACATTGCCCGGGTGGCCGTCGAGGCGGTCCGCGCGCGGGGGCGCCGCGCACTCGTCTCCCGTGGCTGGGCGGGCCTGACCCTGACCGACGAGGGTGACGACTGTTTCGCCGTCGGTGAGGTCAACCATCAGGCGTTGTTCGGCCGGGTGGCCGCCGTCGTGCACCACGGCGGCGCGGGTACGACGACGACCGCGGCCAGGGCCGGCGCGCCCCAGGTGGTGGTGGCCCAGATGGTGGACCAGCCGTACTGGGCGGGCCGGGTGGCCGGGCTGGGCATCGGCGCGGCACACGACGGTCCGACTCCGACCGTCGGGTCCTTGTCCGCCGCGCTCGGAGTGGCCCTGGCCCCCGGGACCCGCGCGCGGGCGGCCGAGGTGGCCGGCACGGTCCGCACCGACGGTGCGGCGGCCGCCGCGAGGCTGCTGCTCGACGCGGTCGGCCGCGGCGGGCCGCCCGTGTCCGTGTGAGCCGAGGCGCCGACGACCGCGCGTGCCTGGCCGGGGCCTGCAGGCAGGCTCCGGCGCGTGGCACGCCGGCGCGGCCGAACCGTAACCATTTGCCCGGTGCTTTGCGTCTTTGCTGTCGTACGTGCCCGCCGACCCGTGCCACGACGATACTCCGCCCCTGCCGCGCGACGGTCGCTCAAGGCCGGGCGCGGGGACGGAACGATACGGAACGACGGCAAGGCCGTTGAGGTACGGAGAGCGGGGCAACGACGTGACGGAGCGGGAACAGGGCAAACGGAGCGCGGCCGGAGCCGGGCCGCACGAGGCCGGAGCCGGGCCCCGGCCGGCCGGCTCCGGTCCGCGGGGGACCGGGCGACCACTCACCGGCCCCGGAGGAGCGTCGCCCGCCGGGTCCAGGGAGGTGTCTCCTGTCGGCTCCGGGGAAGCGTCGTCCACCGGCCTTGAGGGAGCGTCGTCCACGCGTCCCGGGGACGTCCCGCCGCCGGTGCCGCCCTTCACCGTTCTCGCCCGCCACCGGCGGGAACTGTACGGCCTGAGCCTGCGGGTGACCGCGCTGACGGCCGTCGTCGGAGCGCTGATCCTGGGCGGCTGGTTCGCCGCCGCCTGGCCCACCACCGTCGAGGCCCAGGGGTACCTGAACCGGATCCGCGCCATGGAGGACCCGCCCGTGGGCTACTCGCTGGAGACCTTCGAGCAGATGCTCGTGCTCAGCCTGGTGCTCATATCCCTGCTGGTGACCTTGGCCGGGTTCGTGACCTCCGCGCTGCTCACCGGGCACGTACTCACGGCCGCCCGCGCGGCCGGGGGCCGCCGGACCGGCCCCGGTGGACTGTGGCGGGCTACCCGGTCCCGGCTGCCGCGGGCCGTCGCCGCACAGTTCCTGGCGGGGCTGTTCGTCCTCGGCCTGCTCCTGATCGCCTTCATCCTGACCTTCGGGATCCACGACAACGCGTTCCTGGGCGAGGACAGCCGGGACTTCACCTTCCCTCCCGAACTGCTGACCGTACCCCTGGGTGTCGTGCTGCCGGTGGTGCTGACCGGTGTCGCGGTGTTCCTGGGTGTCCGCTTCTTCGTGGCCGCGACGGTGGCCGCGCTGGAGGACCTGTCCGCGGTCACCGCGCTGCGTCGTTCCTGGTCGTTGGTCCGGGGCGCATGGTTCCGGACCGCGGGGACGGCGTTGCTGGTCGTCGCCGTGACGGTGGCGGGATACGTCCTGCTCCAGTACCTGACCGACCCGCTCGGCGCGCTCTTCCCGGCCACGCTCGACGGCAACCAGTTCGAGGCGGACCTCGTCGCCGAACTCGTACCCGTGGGCCTGGCGCTGCTGCTCACCCCGCTGCTGACCATGCCGGTGGTGTATCCGACGGTCGCCTGGCTCACGCTGCACCTGATGTACCGGCACGACTCCGGCTTCCCTAAACGGGACGGTGTCCCGTATCTTCAAACGGGACGGCGTCCCGTTTGTTTGGGCGGCAGATCGAGGCCCGGCGGTCACGCCTGAACGGAGCGAGAGTCATGTCGACATATCTGCTGGTGCACGGTGCCTGGCACAGCGGGCAGTGCTGGGAGCGGGTGACCCCGCTGCTGGCGTCGGCCGGGCATCGGGTGCTGGCGCCGTCACTGACCGGCTACGGCGACAAGCGGCATCTGCTCGGCCCGGAGACGGGGCTTGACACGCACGTCGATGACGTCGTCAGGCTGATCGCCGAGGAAGATCTCACCGAGGTGGTGCTCGTGGGGCACAGCTACGCCGGGCTGGTCATCTCGTCCGTGGCCAATCAGCTCCCGGACCGGATCGCGCGTCTGGTCTACCTCGACGCGATGGTCCCGGAGGACGGCGAGAGCGCGGCCGATGTCCAGCCCGCGACCCGGGCCCTGATCGACCTCGCCGCGAAGTCCGACAGCGGCTGGCGGGTTCCGCCGCTCCCCGAGATGGAGCCGCCCTTCGGTCTGTTCGGGGTCACCGACCCGGCGGACGTCGCCTGGCTGCGCACCATGCTCTCGGACCAGCCGGTGCGCTGCCTCCAGCAGCCGGTCCGGCTGGACAACCCCGCCGTGCGGGCGGTCCCACGGACGCACATCCACTGCACGGTCAAGCCGGAGGGCATTCCCCGGCGCCCCGTCCCCGCGATGGAGCCCGACGGTACTCCGGCGCAGGTGTGGGAGTTGCCGACCGGTCACGACTGCATGATCACCATGCCGGTCGAGCTGGCCGAACTCCTGCTCAAGCTCGGCTGACCCGTCCCCCCGGCGCCAACCGCCTCGGCGGGGTATGTCCTCGGGATGCGTCCGCCGCCAAACCCGCAGGGGTGTGGAGACCTGGTGAAGAAACCAACCGGTGTTACCTTCCCGAGATCTCTCTTCGTGATTCCGGCGCCACACCAGTGGCGCCGGATGCCCCGAGGAGCGAGGTCCCCCGTCGATGAAATCGATGAAGTCGATGAAGCCGCCCCGTACGCGCCGCCACCCGGGAAGCGCGGTCCGGGCGGAGCAGGGCGCCGGAGAAGCCGGGCAAGGGAAGGCCGGGCAGGAGGAGACAGGGCAGGAGGAGACAGAGGAGGGGAAGACCCGGCAGGGAAAGATCCGGCAGGGAAAGATCCGGCAGGGGGAGACCCGGCAGGGAAAGACCGGACGGCGGAAGGCCGCAGGGCGCTGCTCCGGCGCCCGGCGATCCGGCGGGCGGAAGAGCGGGCGCCGCGTCGACTTCCCCCGGGCCGGACGGACCGGCCTACGCCGCTGGATACCGTCCTGGCGGCTGCTCTCGGGCCTGTCGGCGCTGGGCGCCGCCGTCCTGGGCGGCCTGTTCGCCGTCCTCTACCTCCAGCTCGACCTGCCTGCCGCCCACCGCGAGGCCTCCCAGCAGGCCACCGTCTACTACTGGGCCGACGGCAGCCGCATGGTGAGCGTGGGTGACGTGAACCGGCAGGACGTCACGCTCGACCACATCCCCGCCTCCGTACGGAACGCCGTCGTCGCGGCCGAGAACGAGGACTTCTACGACGATTTCGGCGTCTCGGTCATGGGCATCGCCCGCGCGGCCCTCTCCGTCCTCGGCGGCGGCGAGACCCAGGGCGGCTCCACCATCACGCAGCAGTACGTGAAGAACAGGTACCTGACCCAGGAACAGACCGCGACCCGCAAGATCAAGGAGTTCGTCCTCGCCCTGAAGGTCAGCAACCGCATGACCAAGCCGGAGATCCTGGAGGGATACCTCAACACCAGCTGGTTCGGCCGCGACTCGTACGGGATCCAGGCCGCGGCGCACGCGTACTACGGCGTCCCCGCGAGCGAGCTGAACCCCAGCCAGTCCGCGCTGCTCGCCACCGTCCTCAAGGGCGCGGACAGCTACGACCCCTCCCTCAGCGCCGCCAACCACCGGCGCGCCGTGGACCGTTGGTCCTGGGTGCTCGACCGGCAGGTGGAGACCGGCGCGCTGACCGCCGAGGAGCGCGCGGAGTACACCACCTTCCCCGAGCCGAAGAAGCCGGCCAAGCCGACGAGCCAGGCCGGGCAGATCGGCTACCTGGTCGACATCGCCAACAAGTACATCAAGCGCCGCACCGGCCTCAGCGGCAAGGACCTCGCCCTCGGCGGCTACCGCATCCGCACCACCTTCGAGAAGAGCAAGGTGCGGGCCCTGGCGAAGGCGGTGGACCGGGTGCGCGAGGAGAAGCTCGACCCGAAGAAGCGCGCGGCCGACCGTGACGTACAGGTGGGAGCGGCCTCGATACGCCCCCGGGACGGCGCGATCGTCGCCGCGTACGGCGGTTCCGACGCCGTGGAGCACTTCACCAACAACGCGGACACCTCGGGCGTCCCGGTGGGCTCGGCGTTCAAGCCGTTCGTGTACGCGGCGGTGCTCGAACACGGCGCAGTGCCCGAGGCGGTGGCCGCGGAACCGGACATCGCCCCCGCGAGCGGCCCCGCCACGGCCGGTCGGGCCGACGGCGGCCTGTCCGGGGCCCTGGTGGCGGAGGAGAACGCGCCCTACGTCCGGGCGGGCGAGAAAGTCGGACTGCGCGAGGTCCGGGACACGGCGGTCAGGTCCGGGCTGCTCGAGGAGAGCCTGGCCGAACTGGAACCGACGTTCTCCATCGGCACCTCGACCCCCAGCGTCGTACGGATGGCGGGCGCGTACGCGACCTTCGTCAACAAGGGCACCCGGAGCGAGCCGTACGCGGTGACCGAGGTGGAGCGGGACGGTACCGTGATCGACGGCCTCGACCCGCCCCGCCCCGTGGCGGCGATGGACCCGGAGGTGGCCGCCGTGGTGAGCGCTTCGCTCTCGGAGGTGGCGGCCGGCGCGATCCCCTCGACGAGCGACTTCCGGCTCGGCCCGAACGTCCTGGGAGCCAAGACGGGACGCAACGACCGTCTGAGGTCCGCCTGGTACATCGGCGCCACCCGGGGCCTGAGCACCGCCGTCACCATGTTCCGTACCGACCCCGAGAAGGGACACCTGCTGGGTATGAACGGGGTCGGCGGGCAGGACTCCGAACGGGGCAGCGTGCTCCCGCCCCTGGTCTGGCACGCCTACCAACGCGCCGTCGACCCCGACTCGCTGTCGGGGAGCCCGCTGCTTCCCGCGCTACCGGCGCCGGCCGCGATCGCGCCGGCCGCGATCGCGCCGTCGGCGTGAGGGAGGGGGTGTCATGTGCGACGGCCGTACTGGCGGTCGGCCGGGACGGGCGGTTTGCGCTGTGCTAGGCCCGAGCCTTGAGGGTCGCGACGAAGGCATTCCAGGCGGGGGTGGGGACGATGAGGGCGGGGGCGTGGGGGGTCTTGCTGTCGCGTACGGGGACGACGCCGGGGTAGTCCTCGGTGATCTCGACGCACTCGCCCCCGTTGGTATTGCTGTAGCTGCTCTTGCGCCAGCGGGCACCGCTCAGCTGGGGGGGTTGTCGCATGTCCGGTACTCCTCCATCACCTTCTGGATCAATGCCGCTGACTCCGTCAACGGCAGAGCGTTGGCGCGCACCACCTCGTACTGCCGTCGCCATTTCCTCACGGTCTCCCTGTCTTCGTACAGGTAACCGGCCTCAATGCTCTCTTCGTAGGCCACTGTGGAGCCGTTGGGGAGTGTCAGCAGGGTCAGTGCGCCGCCCATCAGCGCGTGTGGACCCGCCCGGAACGGCATCACTTGAACCTTACTGTGGGGAGTATCCACCTGCGCGAGCAGTGAGGCCAGTTGTCGGCGCATGCACGCTTCGTCGCCGACCTGTCGCCGGAGTGCCTCTTCGTCGATGATGGCCCAGCGATATGGAGGCGAATCGGAGCGCTGGCGCTCCTGACGGGACATCCGGGCGGCGACGCGGGCTTCGATCTCGTCCTTGGACGCGTCGTCCTGGCACCTGAGCAGCGCTCGGGCGGACGCCTCCGTTTGCAGAAGGCCAGGCAGCACCTGGGAACTGTGCTGCTCGATGACAACGGCCTGAGCCTCGAAGTCCATGTACCGCCGGTACTGGTCCGGATGCGCCTCCCGTTTCGCCAACTCGTACAGCCCGTGGAAGTGCTGGTCCGTACCGAACGCCGCGTCCAGTCGCGCCGGCAGGTCGGGCGGCGGCATCAGCTCCGCCGTCTCGACCCGGGCCAGCGTGCTCTTGCTGGAGTTCAGGACGTCCGCGAGCTGCACGAGCGACAGCTTCGCGCGCTCCCGGTGGCGGCGCTGTTCGGAGCCGAAGTAGTGGCGCGCGGACAGGTAGGGAGTCAGTTCCTGGGGCGTGAACCTCATGCTTCGGTCACCTCTCGGCCGGCCGTCATCCCGTATCCAACGCTGGGACGAGACGCCTCTGTTGTGGACCCATGTCACACGGTGACGATGGATGTGCACAAGGTAACCACTCGTCATGGGCCGCGCCACCGCTTGCCGGGAAGCCGCACAAGCCCCATGGCGGCGGTGTGGACGAGGCGAAGAGGGAGCGGAGAGCGGTATGGACCCACGACATGCGCGGGCAGACGCGCGGAGCGCAACGTACGACACAAAAGACGCCTCGCTGCGGCTGCTGCCCTGGACCACACCGGACGGCAGACCGTGTTACCTGAGCGCCGCCGGCCCCGACAGCCGTATGTCGCGGCTGGCCGACGAGGTGGAGGAGGACCTGCTGGCCTCGGCGGAGCACTTGCTGGCCGACATCAAGTCCCCGCCCGCGCCCACGTCCGTGCCCGACGACGCCGACCCGTCCGAGCTGCGCCGCATGGTCGCGTGTCTGGTCGACGCGCTGCGTACCACGTTACGGATCGCCGTCAGCCGGGGCGCCAGGCTGCCGCCGTCCGAGACGGCCGAGCCGTGTGAGCACCGGAGGACGGAAGTGCGCGCGGGCAAGGTCTGCTGTGACGCCTGCGGGCAGCAGATCTATCTGTGAGCCCACGCGCGGCGGGCGTCTTCCGGGGGTTCGCTCCTCGTCAGGCGCTCACCGGGTGGCGGAAGGCCGGCCGGGCCGGGGCCCCAGGTCCTCAACGGCCGACGGCGTCCGCCCGCCCGGCCCACCGCGCCGCGAGCAACGTCACCGCCCCGCATGCCGTCATCGCGCCGAACACCGGCACCGCCGTCTCCGCGCCGGCCAGCCCCACGAGCGGGGCGACCGCCGCGCCCAGTGCGCTCTGGGCCGTGCCGAGCAGGGCGGAGCCGGTGCCGGCGGCGTGAGGCACGCGGGCGAGGGCCAGGGCGGTGGCGTTGCCGGTCACCAGGCCGAGGCCGCCGCACGTGAGGGCGGTGAGGGACAGGCAGACGAGCGGGGTCAGCGCCCCGGCCAGGGCGGCCGCGAGAAGCGACGCGGCGCCCACGCACATCGCGTACGCGCCGGTGCGCAGCAGCCGTTCCGGTTCGGTCCGCGCGGCGAGCCGGGCCCCGACGGCGCCGGTCAGGGCGGTGCACACGGCGCCGCAGGCGAAGACCGCCGACGACGCGCCGACGCTCAGCCCGAGCACCCGCTGGAGCACGAAGGGCGCTCCGGCGATGTAGGAGAAGAGGGCGCCGAAGGCGAAGGTGAAGGCGAGGGAGTACCCGGCGTACGCGCGGTCCCTCGTCATCTCCCTTACGGTACGCAGGAGTTCCCGGCCACCGCCCCCGCGCCGCCGGCCTGGGGGGAGGCTCTCGGGTACGGCGACGAGGACGGCACCGGCCACCAGCAGCGCGACGCCGGCCAGCACCGTGAACACCCCGCGCCAGCCGACGGCCTCGATCACCAGTCCACCGGCGAGCGGCGCGAGCACCGGCGCGAGCCCGGCGAGCGCCATCAGCACGCCCAACAACCGTGCCGCGACAGCGCCTTCGGCGATGTCCGTCACCACGGCCCGTCCGATCACCACCCCGGCGGCCCCACCGAACCCGGCGAGGAACCGCCCCGCGACCACCCCGTCGAGCCCGGGCGCCACGGCACACACTCCCGTCGCCACGGCACACCCACCCGCCCCCACCAACAACGGCAGCCGCCGCCCGTACCGGTCCGAGACGGGCCCGAAGACCAGATGCCCGAGTGTCATCCCGACCAGGAACGCGGCCAGCGTGACCTGGACGCCGGGCGCGTCGGTCCGCAGGTCGACGGCCATGCGCGGGAAGGCGGGCAGGTACATGTCGGTGGACAGGGGTCCGACGAAACAGAGCAGGACGAGCGCGGCGACGAGCCGACGGCGGGGCGGAGGGCACACGGCGAGGCAACCTCTGGCTTCCGGAAGGGAAAGGAACCGGGAGGGGGAGAGGGGGATTGCCGGAGCGGACACCAGCTCCAAGAACCGCGGGCCGAGGCGGAGCGAGGCTCACGAACGCCCGGGCGGCGCTGCCGACTTTACGCGAAGTAGGGCCGGCGAGGCACCGGACGGGCCCCGGACCCGCGTGGACGCTCCCGTACGGCGGGCCCGGTACACCTGCCCCGTCCGCCGCCGGATGTCAGACCGTGGCCGCCACCGGGTGGTCCGGGTCGTCGAGCCACGCGACGTGATTGCCGTCGGTGTCCACGGTCATGCCGTATCGCCCGGGTCCGGGCTCGCCCGCGCTTCGCCACCGGTCGCGGGCCGTTTCCACCTCGTTCCACAGACGGCGAGGGCCGTGCTGCCAGACGGTGAACCGTTCGTCCGTACGGCCGTCCCAGTCCACGGCCGCCCACGATCCGGTGTCCGTGGTGGCCAGCCACAACCGGGAAGTCACCCCGGGCACATCGGGATTGTCGTGCCAGGCGTGCCAGACATCGGGCAGTTGGAGGCCGATGGAGAACCGGGCTGCCCAGGCGTCACCGGTGACGGACCATGGGGACACGGTGGTGGACGATTCGGTTGGTACGTGTTCCTCCCGCACGACGTCCCGGTAGATCCGGAGGTCGGTGCGCTGGTTGCGCATCAGCATGAACGCTCCGTGCGGAGCGAACCAGCCGGATGCCGCTCCGTCCTCACCCGCCGTCAGGCGGAGAAGCCCGTAACAGAACCAGGGAGTCTCCCAAGGTGTGAGGATCAACCCGCCCGGTGCCGTCTGTCGTACCCAGGAATCCGGGATCCTCCGCACGGAGCAGGTGGCGATGACCCGGTCGTACGGAGCGGCACCGGGGACTCCGGCGGCTCCGTCGCCGCTGAGCACCGTGGGTTCCAGGCCGACGTTCCTCAGGTGGGACGCGGCTCGGGCGGACAGTGCCGGGTCCACTTCGACGGTGGTCACGTTCTCGGCACCCGCCCGGTGGGCCAGCAGACCGGCGTTCCAGCCGGTGCCCGCCCCGATTTCGAGCACCTTGTGGCCGTCCTCGACGTCCAGCATGTCGAGCATGCGGAACACGACGGACGGGGCGGACGCCGAGCACGACGCCCATCGTTGCTCGTCGTCGTGCGGCACGCGGCCGTCATTGATCTGTGTGACCGCCGATTCGTCCGCGTAGGCATGTCGGAGCCAGGCCTCGGGGGCCGCGCTCCGGTCGCACGGCTCCAATTCGGCACCGACCCACATACGTCGGGGAAGGAACCGGTGCCGGGGCACGGCCCAGAACGCCTGCTCCCACTCACGGCTCAGGGGAGTGCCCAGTTCGTGGTTCACGGTGTTGAGCAGACCGCGCATGGCGATGCGCTCGGCGTCACCGACACGCAACACCGTTCCGCCTATCGCTTCTTGTGCTTGGGTTCGGGCCGCGGGGCTTTCGTGTCCTGCGACGCGATCCACGCTATCGACGGCCCACTGCCGCGCCGAGGGATTCATCTGCGCACCACTCCAAGGCGTGAACGTCCACCCCGCTCCTGCGGTCCGGGGCTCACGAGCGGCAGGACGAACCGCCGGAAGCCGAAGATCTCCGGCGGTTCATCGATTCTTCGCCATCCGCGTGGGAGCGCTTCCACGGGGGATCCGCGCGTGACACGATGCGCCGCGAAGCCTTGCCAGGACCACCGGCGGGCCGCTGTTCCAGCACCCCGCCACCCCGCTCGCTCGACGTTCTTCTCCTGTTCCGCCGCCGTCCGTTCGCCGGGCGACACCCCCCACGAGCCGTGACCAGGAAGGACCGAAGACGTGTATGTATCCACGACCGCCGACGACATGACGAGGAGAACGCCGCGGCCCGTGCTGCTCGGCGCGTTCCTCGCCGCGCTCGCGCTGGTGCTCGCCGTGCCGTTGCTTCCCGCGCGCCCGGCGGCCGCCGCCGTACCGCCCGCTTCCGCCCCGCCCCCGGCCCGTACGGCCGCCACCGCGACCACCGCGACCACCACGTCCGCCGGCGTATCCGCCCCCGCCGCCGCCCTCACCGAAGTGACGAACTTCGGCAGCAACCCCAGCAATCTGCGCATGTACGTGTACGTCCCGGACAGCGTCACCGCGCGCCCCGCGGTTCTGGTGGCCGTGCACTACTGCGGGGGCTCCGGGCCGGTGTTCCACTCCGGTACCGAGTTCGCCTCGCTGGCCGACCGCTACGGGTTCATCGTCGTCTACCCGTCCGTCACCCGCAGCAGCAAGTGCTTCGACGTCTCCTCGCCCCAGGCGCTGCGCCGGGGCGGGGGCAGCGACCCCGTGGGCATCAAGTCCATGGTCGACTGGGTGACCCGCACCTACGGCGCGGACACCGGCCGGACCTATGTCACCGGCGCCTCCTCCGGCGCGATGATGACCAACGTCCTGCTCGGCGACTACCCGGACGTCTTCGCCGCGGGCGCCGCGTTCGCGGGGGTGCCGTTCGGGTGCTTCGCCACCACCGACGGCTCCGAGTGGAACAGCGCGTGCGCGAACGGCACCGTCAGCCGTACCCCGCAGCAGTGGGGCGACCTGGTCCGGGCCGCCTACCCCGGCTACACCGGGGCCCGGCCGCGCATGCAGTTGTGGCACGGCACCGAGGACGCCGTCCTGCGCTACCCCAACTTCGGTGAGGAGGTCAAACAGTGGACGAACGCGCACGGTCTCTCCCAGACGCCCGCGCGGACCGACTCGCCGCAGAGCGGCTGGACGCGTACCCGTTACGGCTCCACCGGTGACCAGGCGGCCGTCGAGGCCATCAGCCTCCAGGGCGTCGGCCACAACGTGCCCACCGGGGGCATGGCCGCCCGCGTCATCACGTTCTTCGGCCTGGACGGCGGCGGCGAACCGGGCCCCGGACCCGGACCCGGCCCCGGTCCAGAACCCCAGCCCGGCACCTGCCGGGTGTCCGTCACCACCAACGCGTGGAACACCGGCCTCACCGCCTCGGTGACCCTCACCAACACCGGCACGTCCGCCGTGAACGGCTGGAAGCTCAGCTTCACCCTGCCCCCGGGCCAGACCATCACCTCGGGCTGGGGCGCCACCTACACGCCGTCCGGATCCGCCGTGACCGCCACCAGCCTCACGTACAACGGCACGATCGAACCGGGCGCCGGTGTCACCATCGGCTACCAGGCCGGCCATACGGGCAGCAGCGCGGCCCCGACGGCCTTCGCGCTCAACGGCGCGGACTGCGCCGTCGTCTGAGGCCGGTGGCCATGCGGTCCGCCGGGGCCCAGGCGCCTTCGGACGCCTCCGGGCCCCGGCGGGCAGGGGCGTGCACCCCGCCGTCGCGGCCTCACGGCCCCGCGACTACGACGGCGCTGCGACGGTGCTACGGCAGCGCCAGCATCCGCTCCAGCGCGAGCTGTGCGAAGTCCGACGTCTTCCGGTCGACCTGGATGCGGTTGACCTCCTTGCCGTCCGCCAGCGACTCCAGCGTCCAGACCAGGTGCGGAAGGTCGATCCGGTTCATCGTCGAGCAGAAGCAGACCGTCCGGTCGAGGAAGACGATCTCCTTGCCCTCCGGAGCGAAACGATTCGCCAGACGCTGGACCAGGTTCAGCTCCGTCCCTATCGCCCACTTCGAGCCCGCCGGGGCCTCCTCCAGTGCCTTGATGATGTACTCCGTCGAACCGACGTAGTCCGCCGCCGCCACCACCTCGTGCTTGCACTCCGGGTGCACCAGGACGTTCACGCCCGGGATCCGGGCCCGTACGTCGCGCACCGAGTCCAGCGAGAAGCGGCCGTGCACGGAGCAGTGGCCGCGCCACAGGATCATCTTCGCGTCGCGCAGCTGCCGCTCGCTCAGGCCGCCGTTCGGCTTGTGCGGGTTGTAGACGACACAGTCGTCCAGGGACATCCCCAGGTCCCGGACCGCCGTGTTCCGTCCCAGGTGCTGGTCCGGGAGGAAGAGCACCTTCTCGCCCTGCTCGAAGGCCCAGGTCAGCGCGCGCCGCGCGTTCGAGGACGTGCAGATCGTGCCGCCGTGCTCGCCGGTGAAGGACTTGATGTCGGCGGAGGAGTTCATGTACGAGACGGGCACCACCCGGTCGGCTATGCCGGCGTCCGTCAGGACGTCCCAGCACTCCGCCACCTGCTCCGCCGTCGCCATGTCGGCCATCGAGCAGCCCGCGGCCAGGTCCGGCAGGATGACCTTCTGCTCGTCCGAGGTCAGGATGTCCGCGGACTCGGCCATGAAGTGCACACCGCAGAAGACGATGTACTCCGCGCCGGGGCGTGCCGCCGCGTCCCTGGCCAGCTTGAAGGAGTCACCGGTGACGTCCGCGAACTGGATGACCTCGTCGCGCTGGTAGTGGTGGCCGAGGACGAACACCTTGTCCCCGAGCCGCTCCTTCGCCGCCCGGGCGCGGGCCACCAGGTCCGGGTCGGACGGGGCCGGCAGGTCGCCGGGGCACTCCACCCCCCGCTCGCTGCGCGGGTCGGCGTCGCGGCCGAGCAGCAGCAGGGCGAGCGGTGTCGGCTCGACGGCGAGATCCTGAACCTGGCGGTCCCGGCTGTCCTGGTGGTCCTGGCGGAGATCCTGACGGGGCTGGGCCGTGGTCACGTCACGCACCCTTTCTGCTCAGGTGAAGCCCTTTTCGTCTAAATGACGTTATCTATCATAACCGCTTCACGTCACTTTGACGATGCCCATAGCGTCGATGTGACGCATCAGGGAGTCCGGCCGAGGTCCCGACGGCACGGGCCCGACCGGAGCCGCCATGCGTGTGCGAGCATGAGAAAGGGAAAGAGAAGCGCCAGGCCCGCCGGCCGAGGAATGAATCCGCTGCCGCGCCGGTTGCACTGTCGGCAAGCAGTCCGTACAACCCGGGAGAGAAGCAGATGTCCGTATCGGACGAGACCACCACCGTGAGCGACGGCATCCTCCTGTCCGACGCCGCTGCGGCCAAGGTCAAGGCCCTGCTGGACCAGGAAGGCCGGGACGACCTCGCGCTGCGCGTGGCCGTTCAGCCCGGTGGGTGCTCCGGCCTGCGCTATCAGCTGTTCTTCGACGAGCGTTCGCTGGACGGCGATGTCGTCAAGGACTTCGGTGGCGTGAAGGTCGTCACCGACCGGATGAGCGCCCCGTACCTGGGTGGCGCCTCCATCGACTTCGTCGACACGATCGAGAAGCAGGGCTTCACGATCGACAACCCGAACGCCACGGGTTCCTGCGCCTGCGGTGACTCCTTCAGCTGAGCGCGGGACGCGTCCGTCGCGCCACAGACGCGGCGCGACGCGTTCGTACGACGCGAAAGGCGGCGGTCCCTCGACCGCCGCCTTCGCCGTGCGCCGCCTTGACGGTCCTCCCGGAGAGGGCTACCGCTTCGCCGGGATCCTCTCGCCGGACGACGCGTTCACCACCTGCCGGCCGCCCAGCGGCCCGGCCAGCTCCACCGACACCTCCTGCTTCTTCGCCACCGCCACGCACATCGTCCCCGGCTCGGGCCCGTCGGCGGTCAGCCTCACCCTCACCGCCGTACCGCTCTCCTCGGCCCGGGCCGTGTACGTGGCGCACACACCACCCCAGTAGCTCAGCGTCAGGCTCCGGCCGTCCGCCGAGTACGAGGTGATCCCCGGGTCCGAGGTCTTCGTGCCCCCGCTCGGCGGCTCCGACGGCCGCGGTGACGTCACGAACCGCGGGTCCACCGCGGGGTGCGGAACCGGGTACGGCGGGACGCCCCCGCCCGGCGCCACCTCGAACAGCCACGACGGTACGAGCGCTTCCCGGCCGTCCACCGACCGCGCGGCCAGGGCGAACACCGCCTTCACGACCGTCGGCCGGCCGGCCGCCCCACCGGTCTCCGGCTCGTCTGCCCCCGCGTCCCCGCCGCCGTTCAGCTCCTTCAACGCCTCGTCCGCGCCGGTCACCGGGTACGTGTCTCCGCGCCGCGGCGCCTTCAGCCGGCCCGTGCCGCCCGTCACCTGCCCGTTCGCGTCCACCTGGATCCCCGTCGACCAGCCGTACGTCGGGAGCCCGCCGACCACCGGATCCGCGTTCACCACCCGGACCGCGCCCAGCGACTGCCGCGCGTCGAGCGCGGCGCCGTCCTGCCCCACCGCCTTCAGGACCGGAGCCGCCGCCCTCTTCGCGGCGGCCTCGCTCACCGCGTCCGCCGAGCCGGCCGCGTCCCCCGGGTCCGCGGAGCCCGTCCCGGTGCTTCCGCCTCCGACGCCTCCGACGCCTCCGGTGCTTTCGGGGACCGCCGGGCAGCTCTTGCCCTTGAGGCAGTTGTCACCGCGCTGCCCCGGTCCGTACCGGTCGAAGGTCCACACGCCCGGCGCCTGCTTGGCCACACGCAGCAGCGGTCCCGCTCCGTCCTTCTCCGCCCCCACGGTCCAGGACGTCGCGTCCGACCGGGGCGCGCCCGCGACTCCGAGCGACTTCGCCAGCAGGGTCACCTCGGCCGCCGTGACGGCGCCTTCCGCCCGGTACACCGGCGCCGCCCCGGGCCCTTCGGGCAGCTCGGCCCCGGCGCGGTAGGTCACCCCATGGGGATCCGGTTCGCCGGGCGCGATGCCGGGAGGCGGCGCGGGAGTTCCCTCCGCGGGCCCCGTCCCCTCCGCCGGTCCCGCCGGCCCGCTCCGTACGAGCGGGGTGTCGAACGCGAGCTGCGGCGGGTCCCCGTCCGCCCGACCGTCCCCGCCCGTGGCACCCGTGGCGCCGATGGCATCCGTCGCGCCCGTCGCCACGTACGTGCTGCCGCCCCCGGTGAGCAGGACCGCCGCGGTCACCGCCGCCATGGCGAGCCGGGACCGCCCCCGCCACCGGGGTCCCGCAGCGTCCTCGACCTCGTCCGTCCCGCCCTCGGGCCGCTGTCGCCGC
This sequence comes from Streptomyces hebeiensis, assembly GCF_052983195.1. Classification (NCBI taxonomy): domain Bacteria; kingdom Bacillati; phylum Actinomycetota; class Actinomycetes; order Kitasatosporales; family Streptomycetaceae; genus Streptomyces; species Streptomyces hebeiensis. The sequence goes on along the minus strand of NZ_CM129812.1, from coordinate 1,921,748 downwards.
CGCTCCACGCTGGTCACCGTCCCGCTCCTTCGGCCGCATACCGCCGTGTCGTCACGAACACCGGTGGGACGGAACGAACCGGCCGGCGGTTCCCGGCCGGGGCCATGGCCGGGGCCGGTGGTGTGACGGTCTTAGGAAACCTCGAGCGCGAACCGGTAGCGTGAACTGTCCACCGTTCTCCTTCATCAGGAGCGTTCACGCCGTGCGAATCGCAGTCACCGGCTCCATCGCCACCGACCATCTGATGACCTTCCCCGGCCGCTTCGCCGACCAGTTGGTCGCCGATCAGCTCCACACGGTCTCCCTCTCCTTCCTGGTCGACAACCTCGACGTACGCCGGGGCGGCGTCGCGGCGAACATCTGTTTCGGCATGGGCCAGCTGGGCACCCGGCCCATCCTCGTCGGGGCCGCCGGCGCGGACTTCGACGAGTACCGCGCCTGGCTCGACCGCCACGGCGTCGACACCTCCTCGGTCCGGATCTCCGAGGTCCTGCACACGGCCCGGTTCGTCTGTACGACGGACGCCGACCACAACCAGATCGGCTCGTTCTACGCCGGTGCCATGAGCGAGGCCCGGCTGATCGAGCTGAAGAAGGTCGCGGACCGCGTCGGCGGACTCGACCTCGTACTGATCGGCGCGGACGACCCCGAGGCGATGCTCCGCCACACCGAGGAGTGCCGCACCCGCTCCATCCCCTTCGCCGCCGACTTCTCGCAGCAGATCGCGCGCATGGACGGCGAGGAGGTCGGCACCCTGCTCGAAGGCGCCACCTACCTCTTCAACAACGAATACGAGAAGGGGCTCATCGAGTCCAAGACCGGCTGGAGCGACGAGGAGATCCTCGGCAAGGTCGGCCACCGCGTCACGACCCTCGGCAAGAACGGTGTCCGGATCGACCGGGCCGGCGAGGAACCGATCGTGGTCGGCTGCCCGGACGAGGAGACCAAGGCCGACCCCACCGGTGTCGGCGACGCGTTCCGCGCCGGGTTCCTGTCCGGGCTGTCGTGGGGCGTCGGCCTGGAGCGCGCCGCCCAGGTCGGCTGCATGCTCGCCACGCTGGTCATCGAGACGGTCGGCACGCAGGAGTACGAGCTGCGCCGCACCCACTTCATGGAGCGCTTCACCAAGGCGTACGGCCATGACGCGGCGGCCGAGGTCCAGGCCCACCTGAGCTGACCACCCCGACCACCCCGATCACGCCGAAACCCGGCCACCCGACCGCCCCGGCCACCCCGACCGCCCCGGTCGGGCGCGCGGGGGAGCGGGCGCGGCCCGGTCAGGACACCCGGCGGACCACGTACGCGACACCGTGGTCCGCCGGCCGCTCGCCCACGTACTCCTGACCGCGCATCCCGCACCATGCCGGAATGTCCAGCCGCGCCGCCTCGTCGTCCGCGAGGACGGTCACCGTCCCGCCCACGGGGACGTCGCCGAACACCTTCGCCAGTTCGATCACCGGGATCGGGCACCGCCGGCCCAGCGCGTCCACCACGAGCTTCCCCCGACGCTCGCCCTCGCTCTCGCCCCCGTCGGGCCCGGACGGAACCGGCCCGGACGGAACCGGCTCCGCCGAGACCGCCCCCGCCGGAACGGACCCGGACGCGGCCCGTTCCCTCCCGGCGGCGGCGACCGGAACGCCGAACCGCTCCCGTACCCCCGACACCACCCCCGGCAGCAGCTCCAGGAACCGGTCCACCTCCGCCTCCGGCGTCCCGAGCGGCAGCGAGACACGGACGTTCCCCTCCGACAGCACGCCCATGGCGCGCAGCACATGGCTCGGGGTCAGCGTGCTGCTCGTGCACGACGAACCGGAGGACACCGAGAAGTCCGCCCGGTCCAGCTCGTGCAGCAGCGCCTCCCCGTCGACGTAGAGACAGGAGAAGGTGACCAGGTGCGGCAGGCGCCGTTCCGGATCGCCCACGACCTCGACGTCCGGCACCAGCTCCGGCACCCGGGCCCTGATCCGGTCCACCAGCGCCCGCAGCCGTACCGACTCGGCCGCCGCCTCCGCCCGTACCGCGCGCAGCGAGGCCGCCGCCGCGACGACGGCCGGGAGGTTCTGGAAGCCGGGCGCGCGCCCCGACTCCCGCTCGTCGGCCGGACCTTGCGGGGCGAACCGGACACCCTTGCGCACCGCGAGCAGCCCGACGCCCGCCGGACCGCCCCACTTGTGGGCGCTCGCCGTCAGCAGCGACCACGCGCCCTCCACCGGACCCCAGCCCAGCGACTGCGCCGCGTCCACCAGCAGCGGCACGCCCCGGCTCCGGCAGACCTCGGCGACCAGCGCCACCGGCTGCTCCGTCCCCACCTCGTGGTTGGCGGACTGGAGGCACGCCAGCGCCGTGTCCGGGCGCAGGGCCTCGTCGTACCGGTCGGAGGAGACGCGCCCGAACCGGTCGACGGGCACCTCCGTCACCGCGCCCCCGGTCGCCGCCTCGTGGGCCGCCGCCGCGTGCAGTACGGAGGAGTGCTCCACGGCCGACACGGCCAGCCGCGAGCCGACGCGGCGCCGGCCCGCGAGGGCCCCGGCCACCCCGGCGTGCACCGCGTGGGTCCCCGAAGGGGTGAAAACGAGTTCGTCGGGGCGGCAGCCGACCGCGTCCGCGGCGGCCTCGCGCGCGGAGTCCAGCAGCAGCCGGGCGGCCCGGCCCTCCCGGTACAGCCGCGCGGGGTCGGCCCAGCCGTCGGCCAGGGCCGCCTGGAGGGCCTGGCGGGCGACGGGGTGCAGGGGAGCGGACGAGGCGGCGTCGAAGTAAGGCACGTCGCCACGCTAACTCTCCGTCGCCCGGTCCCGTCGCCCGATCCGGCGGCCCTCCGGCCACGCGGGCCGGCAGTCCGGTCCGGCAGCCCCCTCCGACCGTTCGATCCGGTGGCCCTCCGGTGGCCCGGTCCAGCGGGCCGGGCCACCGGAGGGCCACCGGATCCGCCCGGGCCGGGCCGCCCCCGAGCGCCTCTCCGCTCCCTCTCCACTCCTTCAGGGACTCGCGCGGCGCGTTGGGTACCCTCCCCGCGCGACCCCAAATGGCGTCCAGTAGGGTTTGGTCCGCATAAACATCCAATCCCCTGCCTGCGCCAGGGCCGGCGACCGACCAGCGAGACGGCCGCAGCCGGCCACGCGGGCGAGACTCTCGGGAAGGCGCTACGTGAGTCCCAACGGCTCCGACCGCTCGTCGCGGCGCCCGATGCGGCGGAAGCTGCCGCAGGTGCTGACTGCGGGCCTGATCCTCGCGACCGCCACCGGTTGCACATACAAGGACTTCCCCCGCCTCGGAATGCCCACCCCAGTGACGGAGGAGGCCCCCCGGATCCTCTCCCTCTGGCAGGGCTCGTGGGCGGCAGCGCTCGTCACGGGCGTACTGGTGTGGGGTCTGATCCTGTGGAGCGTCATCTTCCACCGGCGCTCCCGCACCAAGATCGAGGTCCCTCAGCAGACCCGGTACAACATGCCCATCGAGGCGCTGTACACCGTCGTTCCGCTCATCATCGTCTCGGTGCTGTTCTACTTCACCGCCCGGGACGAGTCGAAGCTCCTCTCGCTCTCCGAGAAGCCGACCCACACCGTCAACGTGGTCGGCTACCAGTGGAGCTGGGGCTTCAACTACATCGAGAACGTGGACGGCAACCCCTCGACGGGCAGCAAGATCCCGTCGGAGCTGGACGCCATCCCCGACCGGTACACCAAGCAGTTCCCCGAGGGTGCCGAGGGCGTCTACGACGCCGGTGTGCCCGGCACGCGGAACCCGCAGACCGGTAACCCGGGGCCCACGCTGTGGCTTCCCAAGGGGGAGCGGGTCCGGTTCATCCTGACCTCGCGTGATGTCATCCACTCCTTCTGGGTGGTGCCGTTCCTGATGAAGCAGGACGTCATCCCCGGCCACACCAACGCCTTCGAGGTCGTTCCGACCCAGGAGGGCACCTTCCTGGGCAAGTGCGCCGAACTCTGCGGCGTCGACCACTCGCGGATGCTCTTCAACGTCAAGGTGGTCTCCCCGGAGCGCTACCAGAAGCACCTGGAAGAGCTGGCCAAGAAGGGCCAGAGCGGCTACATCCCGTCGGGCATCGAGCAGACGGATCCGGCCAGGAATGCGGAGACGAACAAACTGTGAGCATCCTCAACGAACCCCAGGGTGCCGCCGCAGCTGAGGACTCGAACGAGAACGAGCTGCCGGTACGGCGCAAGCAGCCGGGCAATGTCGTCGTGAAGTGGCTGACCACCACCGACCACAAGACGATCGGCACGATGTACCTGGTCACGTCGTTCGCGTTCTTCTGCATCGGCGGTCTGATGGCGCTCTTCATGCGCGCCGAACTGGCCCGTCCCGGTACGCAGATCATGTCGAACGAGCAGTTCAACCAGGCGTTCACGATGCACGGCACGATCATGCTGCTGATGTTCGCGACGCCGCTGTTCGCCGGATTCGCCAACTGGATCATGCCGCTTCAGATCGGCGCGCCCGACGTGGCGTTCCCGCGGCTGAACATGTTCGCGTACTGGCTGTACACCTTCGGCTCGCTGATCGCGGTGAGCGGCTTCCTCACCCCGCAGGGCGCGGCCGACTTCGGCTGGTTCGCCTACTCCCCGCTGTCGGACGCGGTCCGCTCGCCGGGCATCGGCGCCGACCTGTGGATCATGGGCCTGGCCTTCTCCGGCTTCGGCACGATCCTCGGCGCGGTCAACTTCATCACCACGATCATCTGCATGCGCGCCCCCGGCATGACGATGTTCCGGATGCCGATCTTCACCTGGAACGTGCTGCTGACCGGTGTGCTGGTGCTGCTGGCCTTCCCGGTGCTGGCCGCCGCGCTGTTCGCCCTGGAGGCGGACCGCAAGTTCGGTGCGCAGATCTTCAATTCGGCCAACGGCGGCGCCCTGTTGTGGCAGCACCTCTTCTGGTTCTTCGGCCATCCCGAGGTGTACATCATCGCGCTGCCGTTCTTCGGCATCGTGTCCGAGATCATCCCGGTCTTCTCCCGCAAGCCGATGTTCGGCTACATCGGCCTGGTGGGCGCGACGATCGCGATCGCGGGCCTCTCCGTGACGGTGTGGGCGCACCACATGTACGTGACCGGCGGAGTACTGCTGCCGTTCTTCTCGTTCATGACGTTCCTGATCGCCGTGCCGACCGGGGTGAAGTTCTTCAACTGGATCGGCACGATGTGGAAGGGCTCGCTGTCCTTCGAGACGCCGATGCTCTGGACGATCGGCTTCCTGATCACCTTCGTCTTCGGTGGTCTGACGGGTGTCATCCTGGCGTCGCCGCCGATGGACTTCCACGTCTCCGACACCTATTTCGTGGTCGCGCACTTCCACTACGTGGTCTTCGGCACCGTGGTGTTCGCGATGTTCGCCGGATTCCACTTCTGGTGGCCCAAGTTCACCGGGAAGATGCTCGACGAGCGCCTTGGAAAGATCACTTTCTGGACGCTGTTCATCGGATTCCACGGAACATTCCTCGTCCAGCACTGGCTGGGTGCCGAAGGCATGCCGCGGCGTTACGCGGACTACCTGGCCAGTGAGGGATTCACCGCGCTCAACACCATCTCCACGATCAGCTCGTTCGTTCTCGGACTGTCGATCCTGCCGTTCTTCTACAACGTCTGGAAGACCGCGAAGTACGGGAAGAAGGTCGAGGTGGACGACCCGTGGGGCTACGGACGTTCGCTCGAATGGGCGACCTCCTGCCCGCCGCCGCGGCACAACTTCCTCACGTTGCCGCGGATCCGTTCCGAATCCCCGGCGTTCGATCTGCACCACCCGGAGATCGCCGCCCTTGACCAGCTGGAGCAGCACGGCGGCGCCGAGCCGGTGGCCGTCGGGGCCGGCAAGGAGGCCGGGAAGTGAAGATCCAAGGCAAGATGTTCCTGTGGCTGAGCGTCTTCATCCTGGCCTCGGCCGTGGTGTACGGCGTGTGGTCGAAGGAGCCGGTCGGCACGACGGCGCTCTTCCTGGCCTTCGGCCTGAGCGTGATGATCGGCTTCTACCTGGCCTTCACCGCCCGCCGGGTCGACGCCATGGCCCAGGACAACAAGGAAGCCGACGTCGCCGACGAGTCGGGTGAGGTGGGCTTCTTCGCCCCGCACAGCTGGCAGCCGCTGTCGCTCGCCATCGGTGGCGCGCTCGCCTTCCTCGCCGTCGCGATCGGCTGGTGGCTGCTGTACTTCTCGGCGCCGCTGATCCTCATCGGCCTGTGGGGCTGGGTCTTCGAGTTCTACCGCGGCGAGAACCAGAACCAGTAGTAAGCAGTAGCCGCGCACGGCGTCACCGCCGGCACCGGCCGGCAGGGGCCCGGACACTCCGCGCAGGAGCTGTCCGGGCCCCTCGTCGTACGGCCGCCCGTACCGCCGCCCCGCCCCGCGCTGTCCCCCGCGCGTGCGGGCGGCCCCCCGTTTGCGCCACTCGTCGCGCGGGGGGCGGAATCCGTTCTTACGGTGTGCTTCATGAACCACACCCCACGTATGCGTACCGTCCTCAGCTGCACCCTGCTGGTCGTGTCCCTCGCGGCGGTCGCGACCGCGTGCGGTGAGGAGGAGCGGCACCCGCTCTCCGGCAAACCGGCCGACGCCGGCAGCAAGGTCGTTTTCAGTACGCCCTCCGGCGCGACCAATGCCGACCCCAACAAGCCCCTGGAGATCACCGCCAAGGGCGCGGGCGACCGCATCACCGACGTCACGGCCACGGACGCGTTCGGCCACTACCTGGCCGGCGAACTGACGGCCGACGGCCTGCGCTGGCACTCCACGGCGCCCCTGGCGGCCGGTGCCCGCTACACCGTCCGCGTCGCCACGGAGAACGGCAAGGGCGTCCCCGGCGCCCGCACGCTGACGTTCGCGACCACCCCCGCCAAGAAGAAGCTGGAGGTCGAGTTCGGCCCGGAGGAGGGCGAGTACGGCGTGGGGCAGCCCATCACGGCGACACTGAGCGAGCCGATCAAGTCCAAGAAGGCCCGCGACGTCGTGGAGCGCGCTCTGAAGGTACGGTCCACGCCCGGCGCGAACGGCGGCGCCTGGCACTGGGTGGACGACACCGAACTGCACTACCGCCCGAAGGAGTACTGGCCCGCGTACGGCAAGATCACCGCCACCAGCAACCTGGAGGGCGTGAAGGTCGACGACAAGCTGTACGGCGCCGCCACGAAGCCGCTGAAGCTGACCACCGGCAGTCGCTTCGAGGCCATCGTCGACGCCAGCGCGCATTACATGACGGTCTTCCGGGACGGCGAGGAGATCAACAACATCCCTGTGACGACCGGCAAACCGGGCTTCTCCACCCGAAACGGCATCAAGGTCGTATTGGGCAAGCAGTCCTATGTCCAGATGCGCGGCTCGACCGTCGGCATCGGCGGCAGCGAGGGCTACAACCTGCCCGTGTACTGGGCGACCCGGGTCACCTGGAGCGGTGAGTACGTGCACGCCGCCCCGTGGTCCGTCGGCTCGCACGGCGTGGCGAACGTCAGCCACGGCTGTGTGGGCATGTCCACCGCCAACGCCTCCTGGTTCTTCGAGACCGTCACCCCGGGCGACATCGTGCAGGTCGTCAACAGCGCCGGCGGCTACATGGAGGACTTCGGCAACGGCTTCGGCGACTGGAACATGGAGTGGGAGGACTGGCGCAAGGGCAGCGTGCTCCAGGCCGGCACGCGGGACGGCAGCAGCCCGGCCGACGCGGCGCGGCTCCGCCCGCAGATCTGACGGGACGCCGTACGGGCGCCCGGCACGGGTTCGTACGGTACGGAGCGGAGCCGGGCGGCCGGCGCGGACCGCGAGGCCGTCCGGCCGCCCGTACGGTGGTGGCGGCGCACCGCCCGCGCCCGCCCGCGCCCGGTTCCGGTAACGGCTCGCCGGGCGGGCGGTGGGCGGGGCGTCAGGCGCCCGTGCTCACCGCCCGCCTGTCGCGCAACAGGCCCGCCAGGGCGTCCGCGAAGCCCACCGGCTCGACCGGCAGCGTCACGGCGGCGTCCGCGCGGCTCCAGGTGGCCAGCCACGCGTCCTGCGGGCGGCCGATCAGCAGCAGCACGGGCGGGCAGTCGAAGATCTCGTCCTTGATCTGGCGGCAGACGCCCATCCCGCCCGCGGGGACGGTCTCGCCGTCCAGGACGCAGACGTCCACCCCGCCCGCGTCCAGCGCCTTGAGCACCGCGGGCAGCGTCGCGCACTCCAGGAACTCCACCCGTGGCACATCGGCGGCCGGGCGGCGTCCCGCTGCCAGCCGGACCTGTTCGCGGGTGTTCGCGTCGTCGCTGTAGACCAGCACCGTGGCGGTCGGCTGCATACTTCCTCCGTGACATCGGTGTCCGCGAAGGCGCCGGGGCTCGCTCGCCCCGGGCCGCTGCGGCGGATGCTACTCCGTCCCGCCCCGCCGGACACCATGTCAGCACGGGTGAGGAGGGCCCCGGCGGAGCCGTCCGTGCCGCGCACACCCCATGGACACACCGAACGGCACCCCCCGGAGTCAGCGCGAGATAAGCGACCGACATAATGTCGGTCGTGGCGACAGCAACGACAGTAGAAACCGGGCACGCGCACCCGACGGTCAATCGGCCGAACCTCACCAGCGTCGGAACCATCATTTGGCTGAGTTCCGAGCTGATGTTCTTCGCGGCCCTCTTCGCGATGTACTTCACCCTCCGATCGGTGATGGGCGAGGCGTACTGGAAGGAAATGGCCCACGCCCTGAACGTGCCGTTCTCGGCGACGAACACGACCATCCTCGTGCTCTCCTCCCTCACCTGCCAGCTCGGTGTCTTCGCCGCCGAGCGAGGCGACGTGAAGAAGCTGCGGACCTGGTTCGTGGTCACGTTCGTGATGGGCGCGATCTTCATCGGCGGTCAGATCTACGAGTACACCGAGCTGGTCAAGCTGGACGGGATCTCCCTGTCCTCCGACCCGTACGGCTCCGTGTTCTACCTGACCACCGGCTTCCACGGGCTGCACGTGACGGGAGGCCTGATCGCGTTCCTGTTCGTCCTGGGCAGGACGTACGCGGCCAGGAGATTCACCCACGAGCAGGCGACCGCGGCCATCGTCGTGTCCTACTACTGGCACTTCGTCGATGTCGTCTGGATCGGCCTCTTCGCCACGATCTACCTGATCAAGTAGCCGGGCCAGGCGCCCGAGCCGCACACAGTCCAGAAGCACCGACGCAGAAGATCCTGACACCGGGGTAATCCGTGAAAAAGCTCTCCGCACGACGACGCCATCCGCTGGCGGCGGTCGTCGTCCTACTCCTCGCGCTGGCGGCCACCGGGGGGCTGTACGCCGCGTTCGCGCCCGCGAAACAGGCACAGGCTGACGAAACCTCCCAGTCCCTCGCCATCGAGGAGGGCAAGAAGCTCTACACCGTCGGCTGTGCCAGCTGCCACGGGACCGGCGGTCAGGGCTCCTCCGACGGTCCGAGCCTGGTGGGCGTCGGCTCCGCCGCCGTGGACTTCCAGGTCGGCACCGGCCGGATGCCGGCCCAGCAGCCCGGCGCGCAGGTGCCGAAGAAGAAGGTCATCTACTCGCAGAAGGAGATCGACCAGCTCGCCGCGTACGTCGCCTCGCTCGGCGCCGGACCGATCACGCCGACCAAGCAGCAGTACGACCCCGCGGGCGCCGACGCGGCCAAGGGCGGCGAGCTGTTCCGTACCAACTGTGCCCAGTGCCACAACTTCACCGGCGAGGGCGGTGCGCTGACGCACGGGAAGAGCGCGCCGGGTCTCGAGGGCGTGGACCCCAAGCACATCTACGAGGCCATGCAGACGGGCCCGCAGAACATGCCGTCCTTCCCCGACACCACGATGCCGGAGCAGCAGAAGAAGGACATCATCGCCTACGTCAAGGCGGTGAACGGGGACGAAACCGAGAGCCCCGGCGGTCTCAAGCTGGGCGGCCTCGGCCCCGTCAGCGAAGGGCTGTTCGCCTGGATCTTCGGTCTGGGCGCATTGATCGCAGTTGCCGTCTGGGTCGCGGCCCACACCGCTAAGGCCAAGAAGTCATGAGTAGCCAACACAATCCTGAAGAGACCCTGCCGTCCGAGCAGGCAGCCGCGCGCGGCACGGTGGCGCAGGCGGACGACCCGTTCGCGGACCCGGGACTGCCGGCCCACAAGCCGCGCATCCAGGACATCGACGAGCGCGCGGCCAAGCGGTCCGAGCGCGTGGTCGCGTTCCTGTTCGTGCTGTCGATGCTGGCGACCGTGGCGTTCATCGCCTCGTTCGTGGCGTTCCCCGTCGACAAGAGCGTCTTCATCTGGCCCATCGGCCACATCAGCATCCTGCACTTCTCGCTGGGTGTGACGCTGGGCCTGGCCCTGTTCTGCATCGGCGCCGGCGCGGTCCACTGGGCCCGCACGCTGATGTCGGACGTGGAGACCGCCGACGACCGGCACCCGATCGAGGCCGCGCCCGAGGTCAAGGCCAAGGTCCTGGAGGACTTCGCGCAGGGTGCGGCGGAGTCCGGCTTCGGCCGGCGCAAGCTCATCCGCAACACGATGTTCGGCGCGCTGGCGCTCGTACCGCTCTCCGGCGTGGTGCTGCTGCGTGACCTGGGCCCGCTGCCCGAGAAGAAGCTCCGCACCACGCTGTGGGCCAAGGGCAAGCAGCTCATCAACATGAACACCCACCAGCCGCTGCGTCCCGAGGACGTCGCCGTGGGCTCGCTGACCTTCGCCATGCCCGAGGGGCTCAGCGAGCACGACGAGGACTTCCAGAAGGAGATCGCCAAGGCGGCCCTGATGATCGTCCGGATCCAGCCGAACGAGATCAAGGACCCGCGCGAGCTCGACTGGTCGCACCAGGGCATCGTGGCGTTCTCCAAGATCTGCACCCACGTCGGCTGCCCGATCAGCCTCTACGAGCAGCAGACGCACCACGTGCTGTGCCCGTGCCACCAGTCCACCTTCGACCTCTCCGACGGCGCCCGCGTCATCTTCGGCCCGGCCGGTCACGCCCTCCCGCAGCTGCGGATCGGCGTGAACGCCGAGGGCAACCTCGAAGCGCTCGGCGACTTCGACGAGCCCGTCGGTCCTGCCTTCTGGGAGCGCGGATGAGTACCACGACTGCCACCGAGAAAACGAAGCGCCAGGCACCCGCCGGCGAGCGGGTCGCCGACTGGGCGGACGGCCGGCTGGGGATCTACTCCCTGGCCAAGGCCAACATGCGCAAGATCTTCCCGGACCACTGGTCCTTCATGCTCGGTGAGATCTGCCTCTACAGCTTCATCATCCTCATCCTCACGGGTGTGTACCTGACACTGTTCTTCCACCCGTCGATGAACGAGGTGGAGTACCACGGCAGTTACGTGCCGCTCCAGGGCGTGCTGATGTCCGAGGCGTACGCCTCGACGCTCGACATCAGCTTCGACGTCCGCGGTGGTCTGCTGATCCGGCAGATCCACCACTGGGCCGCCCTGATCTTCGTCGCGGCCATGCTCGTCCACATGATGCGGGTGTTCTTCACGGGTGCGTTCCGCAAGCCCCGTGAGGTCAACTGGGTCTTCGGCTTCCTGCTGCTCGTCCTCGGCATGTTCACCGGCTTCACCGGTTACTCGCTCCCGGACGACCTGCTCTCCGGCACCGGTGTCCGCTTCATGCAGGGCGCGGTCCTGTCGATGCCGGTCGTCGGCACCTACCTGTCGATGTTCCTGTTCGGCGGCGAGTTCCCGGGCGGGGACTTCGTGGCCCGGTTCTACTCGATCCACATCCTGCTGCTGCCGGGCATCATGCTCGGTCTGGTCGTGGCCCACCTGATCCTGGTCTTCTACCACAAGCACACCCAGTTCGCGGGTCCGGGCCGGACGAACAGCAACGTCGTGGGCATGCCGCTGCTGCCGGTCTACATGGCCAAGGCCGGAGGCTTCTTCTTCCTGGTCTTCGGTCTGATCACGATCGTCGCGGCCATCGCCTCGATCAACCCGATCTGGGCGCTCGGCCCGTACCGGCCCGACCAGGTCTCCACCGGCGCCCAGCCCGACTGGTACATGGGCTTCTCCGAGGGCCTGATCCGGGTGATGCCCGGCTGGGAGATCAACTTCGCGGGCCACACGCTGGTGCTCGGCGTGTTCGTGCCGCTGATGATCTTCCCGCTGGTCCTGGTCGCGATCGCGGTCTACCCGTTCATCGAGTCCTGGGTCACCGGTGACAAGCGCGAGCACCACCTGCTGGACCGCCCGCGCAACGCGCCGACCCGTACCGCGTTCGGCGTGGCCTGGCTGACCTGGTACTTCGTGCTGCTCGTCGGTGGCGGTAACGACCTCTGGGCGACCCACTTCCACCTGTCGATCAACGCGATCACCTGGTTCGTCCGGATCGCCTTCTTCGTGGGACCGGTCATCGCCTTCATCATCACCAAGCGGATCTGCCTGGGCCTCCAGCGCCGCGACGCCGAGAAGGTGCTGCACGGACGCGAGTCCGGCGTCATCAAGCGGCTGCCGCACGGTGAGTTCGTCGAGGTGCACGCCCCGCTCGACCAGGCGGACCTGCACAAGCTGACCGCGCACGAGCAGTACACGCCCGCCGAGATCGGCCCAGAGGTCGACGAGAACGGCGTACGGCGCAAGGTCAAGCGCTCCGAGAAGCTCCGCGCGAAGCTGAGCAAGGGCTACTACGGCGAGGGGAACCAGATCCCGAAGCCGACCGCCGAGGAGTACAAGGAGATCACCAGCGGCCACGGCCACCACTGATCCCCGACCGCGCGGTCGGCCCCGGCCGCGCGGTCACCACACGTCGCCACCACCGAGGGCCCCGGCCCGGTCTCCCGAGAGGGGACCGGCCGGGGCCCTCGGCCGTGGCGGGCGGTCCCCGGCCGCGCGGTTCGCCCGTCCGCCGAGACACGGGCTGTCCGCAGTACGGGCAACGGGTCGGGTACCGGGGGTACGCGCCGATAGGCTTACGGCAGTCCCCGCCGGCCGGTCGTCACAGGCCGTACGGGGCCCCGTGGCCGGATCACGGATCCACCCCCGTCACCTCATCCCAGTAACCCAGGAGCGAGCATGAGCGCTGTTACCCCCGCCGGAGGCGACACCGTGGCGGCGTACTCCTGGCCCGGCATCCTGGACGCGCTGCTCGCCGGCACGGACCTGAGCGCGGACGCCACCGCCTGGGCGATGGACCGCATCATGAGCGGCGAGGCCACCGACGCGCAGATCGCCGGCTTCGCGGTGGCCCTGCGGGCCAAGGGCGAGACCGTCGCGGAGATCAACGGTCTCGTCCGCGCCATGTACGCGCACGCCAACCTGATCGACGTACCGGGCCGCAGCGTGGACATCGTCGGCACGGGCGGGGACGGCGCCAAGACGGTCAACATCTCGACCATGTCCTCCATCGTGGTGGCGGGCACCGGCGCGAAGGTCGTCAAGCACGGCAACCGCGCCGCGTCCTCGGCGAGCGGGGCGTCCGACGTCCTCGAACAGCTCGGCGTCAACCTGGAACTGTCCCCCCGGCGGGTCGCGGAGGTGGCCCAGGAGGCGGGCATCACCTTCTGCTTCGCCGTCAAGTTCCACCCCGCCCTGCGGCACGTGGCTCCCGCCCGCAAGGAACTGGGCATCCGGACGACCTTCAACTTCCTGGGCCCGCTGACCAACCCGGCGCGGGTCCGCGCGCAGGCGACGGGGGTCGCGGACGCGCGGATGGCCCCGATCGTCGCGGGCGTGCTCGCGGAGCGGGGCTCGACCGCGCTGGTCTTCCGCGGCGACGACGGCCTGGACGAGCTGACGACGACGGCGACGTCGCGGGTGTGGGTGGTACGGGACGGCAAGGCCTCCGAGGAGCCCTTCGATCCGCGCCAGGTGGGCCTGGACCTGGTCCCGGTCGACGCCCTGCGCGGCGCGGACGCGGCGTACAACGCGAACGTGGCCCGCCGCCTCCTGGCCGGCGAACAGGGCCCGGTCCGCGACGCGGTTCTGCTGAACGCGGCGGCGGCGCTGGTCGCGCTGGACCCGACGGGCGACTCGCTGGAGCTCCAGCTGTCGGCGGGGATCGCGCGGGCGGCGGAGTCGATCGACTCGGGGGCGGCGGGGCGGGTGCTGGAGGCCTGGGTGAGGGCGAGCCACGCGTAGTCGCCTCCGGCGGGGACGGTGCCGTGCCCGGTCGTGGGCCCGGGGCCGGGGCCTCGGCCCGCCCCGCGCCGCGCAGCCGGCGCCAGGGGGCTCGGGGGCGGAGCCCCCGTAACGGTGGTCCGGGTCCCCGCCCCGGTGGTGGGAAGGGGCGGGTGGGGGAGCAGCCCGCCGCAGGCGTCACCCGCGCGCACCACCCCGCGTCCCGAATCGCGGACACCCGTTCAGTCCCGCCGCCCCCTGTGCCATACTCTCGCTCCAGGTCATGAGTGACAGCGACTACGGCCCCGGCCCGCTGTCCGGCAACCCTCCGTCCGTGGCGGGGTGCCCCGGGTGAAGACCAGGCCGTGGGCAGCGAGGTCCGCGGCAAGCGCGGACCCCTGCAACCCATGGGGTCCTGGTCCTCAAGGGAGCAGTCTCGTGAGCAAGCGAATGCGCTAGGGCGCCACCGCCCTTTCCCACCCCCACGCCGTTCGGCGCCGTGTGTCCCTCCGCCGCGTCCGCGTGGGCTCTTGAAGCCGTTCCGACTTGTGCCACCGGGAGATACCGCCATGTCCGCATGCCCGAACACCGCCGACACCCTCACCGCCGCCGCCACCGCGGAGCCGCTCCCCGTGCTCGGCCGCGACGTCACCGTGCCGCTCGTCACCGGTGGCGAGGTCACGTACGCCGCCCTCGACTACGCCGCCAGCGCGCCCGCCCTCCAGCGCGTCTGGGACGACGTCGCCGCCTACGCCCCGTACTACGGCAGTGTCCACCGCGGCGCCGGGTACCTCTCGCAGCTGTCCACCGACCTGTTCGAGAACAGCCGCCGCACCGTCGCCGAGTTCCTCGGCTGCCGCCCCGACGACCAGGTCGTCTTCACCCGCTCCACCACCGACTCGCTCAACCTGCTGGCCGCCGTGGCGCCCGCCGACTGCCAGGTGTTCGTCTTCGAGACCGAGCACCACGCCTCGCTGCTGCCGTGGCGCGACGCCCAGGTGACGTATCTGAACGCCCCCCGTTCCCCGGCCGAGGCCGTCTCCACGCTGGAGCGCGCGCTCGACGTCCGTGCGGGGCGGGGGCCGGCGCTGGTCTGTGTGACCGGGGCGTCCAACGTGACGGGTGAGCTGTGGCCCGTACGGGAACTCGCCGCCGCCGCGCATGCGCGGGGGGCCCGTATCGTGCTGGACGCCGCGCAGCTCGCGCCGCACCACGCCGTGGACATCACCGGGCTCGACGTCGACTGGGTGGCCTTCTCCGGGCACAAGCTGTACGCGCCGTTCGGTTCCGGTGTGCTCGCCGGGCGCGCGGACTGGCTCCGGGCCGGGGAGCCCTACCTCGCGGGCGGCGGCGCCAGCCGTCGGGTGGCACGGCGTGCCGACGGTGGGGTGGACGTCGACTGGCACACGACGGCGGCCCGCCACGAGGCCGGTTCGCCCAATGTCATCGGGGCCTACGCGATCGCCTCCGCCTGCACGGCGCTCACCGAGGCGGGCTTCGACGCCCTCGCCGCACGGGAGCGGCGGCTGATCCGCCGGGTGCGGGAGGGGCTGGCCGAGGTGCCCGAGGTGCGGGTGCTCTCGCTGTTCGGTGACGACGCGCCGCGCGTGGGCGTCCTGTCGTTCGTGGTGGAGGGCTGGAACAGCTCGCACTTCGCCGCCGCGCTCTCCGCCGAGTACGGCATCGGGGTGCGGGACGGCCTCTTCTGCGCGCATCCGCTGCTGCGGACCCTGCTCGGCAGCGGCCCCCAGGAGCCGGGGGAGTGCGGCGCCCCGGAGGCCGGCCCCGGTGAGCGGTCGCTCAACGCGATCCGCGTCAGCTTCGGTGCCGGCACCCCGGACGAGCACGTGGAGAGGTTCGTGCGGGCGGTGCGGGAACTGGTGAGCGAGGGCGCCCGGTGGAACTATCGGACGGAGGACGGCCGCTGCGTTCCCGACCGGGAGACCACGGCCGTCGCGTGACGCGGGCGATGGAGTACGGGCCGTCCCGCACGGCCCTGTCGCACCGGCTCCCGAGGCGGGGGCCGGTGGGCTCGCGTACGCGGGGCCGGCCCGTCGCGCCGGACGCCGGAACCCGACGTTCCGCGGCCCCCGCCGGGAGGCGCTACGCGTCGAGGCCGATCGCGAACGCCGCCTCCAGGTCGTGCTGCGAGTACGTACGGAACGCCACGTGCGTGTCCGTCGCCTCCACGCCCTGGATCTTGCTGATCCGGCCCGGGATCACCTCGGCCAGATCGTCGTGGCGTGCGACCCGGACCATCGCGATCAGGTCGTACGTACCGGTCACCGAGAAGACCTCGCTGACGCTGTCCAGCGCGGCGATCGACTCCGCGATCTCGGGGATCCGGTCCACGCTGGTCTTGATGAGCACGATCGCGGTGATCACGGCTGGTGTTCTCCCTCGGTGGCCGCGGTAGGGCTTTTCACTCTATCCGTACGCCGGCGGAGTGCCCACGCGTACAGGAACCCCACCACGAAGCCCACCAGATGGGCGAGGTAGGCCACCCCGGGGCCGGATCCCGCGCCACGGGCCGCCAGCCACTGGAGCACGAACCAGAAGATCAGCACGAGCCAGGCGGGGAAGCGCAGCGGCAGGAACAGCAGGAACGGGAAGACGCTGGTCACCCGGGCCCGGGGGAAGAGGTGGAGGAAGGCGCCCAGCACCCCGGAGATCGACCCCGACGCGCCCACCAGCGTCTGGTCGGAGGCGGCGTTCGCCGCCGCGTAGCCGACCAGCGCGACATAGCCGGTGGCGAGATAGAAGAGCGTGAAGCGCGTCCGGCCGAGCCGTTCCTCCGTCATCGCGCCGAAAACGTACAGGAACAGCATGTTTCCGAGCAGATGCAGCCAGCTGCCGTGTACGAAGAGCGCGGTCAGCGGCGCCAGCAGGGTGTGCAGGGCGTGCGACGTGTGCGACGAGAGGTTCGTCAGCTGGTTCGGAACGACCCCCCACCGTTCGAAATAGGCGCTCTGTGCGGCGAGGAGCGCGTCACCCTCCCCGTACCCGGGATCGAGCCCGGAACCGGGGCTGAACAGGAAGGCCAGGCAGCACAGGACGATCAGCCCGTACGTGATCACCGGCGTTCCGGCCGCCCCGTCCCGCCCCCGCCGCTCCATGTCCGACCGCCACCTCATGCCGTTCGCCGCGTCATCACGGGACAGAGCATGGCGTATCGGGAGTCAGTGGCACAGAGTGCCTCGCCGCTCCCGTCGGGTACCCGTGAGGCCGTAGGGTTGCGGAAGGAGATTCATCCGCAGTTCAACGGCGCACCGCGGGGCAACCGCATCAAGGACGAGGGAAAGAGGGCGGCAGACGATGACGACGGTTCCCCAGCCGACAGCCACCACCCGGTGGCGCTGCACGCTGTGCGGCAATCTCACGAGGTTCGACGTGACCCGGTCCTCCAGGGCCGTGGAGTACGTCCATCTGGACCTGGCGGGAGAACCGAAGGTCGAGGAGCGCGAGGTGGTCAGTGAGACCATCGAGTCGGTGCGCTGCCGTTGGTGCAACGCGGTGGATCAGATCGAGCTGGTGGACAGGCCGGGATCGGGTTCCTGAGGGAGCCGCCCGAAAGGGGTAGATGGGGTGACGGATCGTGGAGCAGTCCTCGAGCGGTGCTGAGCCGGCCGACGCGGCCGGCGGCGACGCCGTGGAGGAGCTCGACCGCCCGCTCCCGGACGGGGTACGGCGCCGGGTCGTGGCGCTGGTCTCGGACGCCTTCGGCGGGCTGACCGTCACCGAACTCCCGGTGCAGTTGCGGCAGTACGCCCGCTTCACCCCGAGCCGACGGGCGAAGTTCGCGGGGAACGCGATGGCCGCCGCCCTGGAGAGCGACCCGCTGTTCCGGCAGCGGATCGGTGAGCGGCTGGGCGTGGCCCAGCCGGAGCTGACGGCCGCCCTGGAGGCCGGTTCGCCGCCGGCCGCCGCCGATCCGGTCGACGTGGCCGCGGCCGCCTACGTTCTCAGGCCCCCCGGATGGGTGAAGTTGGTGGCCGCCGCGGGCGAGGAGGCCCAGCGGGCCGACGCCGAGCGGGCCGACGAGGAGACCCGGCGCGAGCTGGACCGGCTGCGGGCCGAGCTGGCCGGGGCCAGGGAGCGGGCGAAGAGCGAGTCGGACCGGCTCCGGGCGGAGCTGGAGAGCGTCCGCAAGGAGGCCGAGTCACTGCACCGCAAGCTGCGCAGCGCCCAGAGCGACGTGCGGCGCGGCGAGGCCGCGCTGCGCCGCCTCGCCGCGGAGACCGAGGCGGTCAGGGCCGAGGCCGCCGCGCAGGTGTCGGCCGCGGAGAGCGAGACCCGCCGGGCCAAGGCGCGGCTCGGGGAGGCGGAGTCGGCGGTCGAGGCGAGCCGCAGGGCCGCGCGCGAGGGGCGTTCCGTCGAGGACATGCGGCTGCGGTTGCTGCTGGACACCCTGCTGGATTCGGCCCAGGGGCTGCGGCGGGAACTGGCGCTGCCGCCCGCCGCCGTCCGCCCGGCCGATCTGGTGGACGCGGTGGAACCGGGCCGGATGTCCCCGAAGGACGTGGCGGCCCGCGCGCTGTCCGAGACCGACCCCGCGCTGCTCGACCAGTTGCTCGCGCTGCCGCAGGCGCATCTGGTGGTGGACGGCTACAACGTCACCAAGACCGGTTATCCGACGATGCCGTTGGAGAAGCAGCGGTTGCGGCTGCTGGGCGGTCTCGCGATGCTGGCGGCGCAGACGGGCGCCGAGATGACCTGTGTCTTCGACGGCGCGGAGCTGGCCGCGCCGGTGTTGCTGGCACCACCGCGCGGGGTACGGGTGCTGTTCTCCAAGCCGGGGGTGACGGCGGACGAGCTGATCCGGCAGCTCGTACGGGCGGAGCCGCCGGGCCGGCCCGTGGTGGTGGTCTCCACCGACAGAGAGGTCGCGGACGGGGTGGCGAAGGCGGGGGCCAGGCCGGTGGCGTCCGCCTTGTTGTTGAAGCGGCTCTCCCGCGTCTGACCGTGCTCGGTTCCGCCTGTTCTCGCCGCTTCCTCGCGTTCGTCGCCCTCGCACTCTCCGCTCGCTCCGTCGCGTTCAGTCGGTTTCCGTCAATTCTCTCCGGTAATGACCGAATTGGTCGTACGGTGGGGGAACGTGGCGTCAAATGGCCATTACTGCATGCTCGGTGTCGGTAAATAATGCGCTCTCTGACCGAGATTTTTTCGGGAAGGATTTGAACTGATCACGGGGCGGTCACTAAGGTCATGGCTCGAACCTTCGCGCGGTTGATCACCCACCCGGGGTGACAGCGAAGGCACCGCCGATTTCTCGCAGTCCAGCCCTGCTCGCGGGGGTGTCGGACGCGAGGAGCCGGGGCCCGGTCCGTCCTCCTGGCCCGGTAGGCGGCTGAGGAAGAAGGAGCTCGCCTCCGTGGCGTCCCACCGTCGTCCCAAGCAGCCGAGCCGCGCCCGTGTGACCGTGCTCACCGCGACCGCGGCCGCCGCTGTCGCCATGTCCTCCCAGGCCGCCCAGGCCGACCCGAAGCCGAGCAAGGCGGAGGTCAAGGAGAAGGTCGACAAGCTCTACGAGGACGCGGAGGCGGCCACCGAGAAGTACAACGGGGCCAAGGAGGCGCAGGACAAGCTCGAGGAGCAGGTCGGCGCGCTTCAGGACAAGGTCGCGCGGGGCCAGGGCGAGCTC
Source organism: Streptomyces hebeiensis (assembly GCF_052983195.1). Classification (NCBI taxonomy): domain Bacteria; kingdom Bacillati; phylum Actinomycetota; class Actinomycetes; order Kitasatosporales; family Streptomycetaceae; genus Streptomyces; species Streptomyces hebeiensis. Next base: position 1,902,096 of record NZ_CM129812.1, on the reverse strand, counting down.
AACCAGATGCGCACCGCGCTCGGTGCGATCGCCAGCTCCCAGTACCGCAACGGCGGCATCGACCCCTCGGTGCAGCTCTTCCTCTCCTCGGACCCCGACACGTACCTGGAACAGGCGTCCGCGCTCGACCAGGTCAGTGCCAAGCAGGCGGACCAGATCCAGGACATCCAGGCCAAGCAGCGCTCTCTCGCGCAGCAGCGCAAGGAGGCCCAGGACAAGGTCAAGGACCTCGCGGAGACCCGCAAGGAGTTCGCCAAGAAGAAGAAGGAAGCCCAGGCCAAGTACGCCGCCGCGCAGGAACTCCTGAACACGCTCACCGAACAGGAGCGCGCCGCGCTCCAGAAGGAGGACGAGGAGCGCGCCAGCCGGGGCAGCGGCAGTGGCGGCGGCAGCTCCGCCCGTACCGACCTGGGCGACGCTCCGCCCGGTTCGAACCGGGCCGCCGCCGCGTTCGCCGCCGCGCAGAGCAAGATCGGCACCCCGTACGTCTACGGCGCCAGCGGCCCCAGCTCGTTCGACTGCTCGGGCCTCACCTCCTGGGCCTACGCCCAGGCCGGTGTCTCCATACCCCGTACCTCCGAGGCGCAGGCCGGGGCCGGCGCGCGCCTGTCGCAGGGCGAGCTCAAGCAGGGCGACCTGGTCCTGTTCTACGGCGACCTGCACCACGTCGGCCTGTACGCGGGCAACGGCCAGGTGCTGCACGCGCCGAAGCCGGGCGCCCAGGTGCGCTACGAGTCCATCAACAACATGCCGTTCCAGTTCGGCGTCCGCGTCTGACCGTGCCCCGTCCGGGCCCCTCGCCCGTCGTCACGGACGTATGTACGCGACGCGCGGGCCCGGTCCGCTGTCCGCACCCTACGGCGCCCACACCGCCCGATCGAGCGAATTGCGCGGACGTCCGCTGACCCCGCCCCGCCGGTGACCTGTGGTCCACGGCGGGGCGTCACTGTGCGTGCCCCCTACGGTCGTTGGTCGCTCCGTGATCACCCCGCTACTGTCTGCTGCGTGCGGCCCCGGCCATCGCTCCGCCCGTCGGGCGGCAGGAGCCGCGCCTGTGTGTACAGCGGAAGCGGAAGGGAGCGCGGCTTCCTGTGGTGTCCCATCGCCGGCCCTCACAACCCGTCCTCGGTGTCGGTGCCCGGGTGACCGTCGTGTCCGCCGCGGCGGCGACGGCGGCCGCGGCCCTCGGCGCCTCGCACGCGGACGCCGACCCGCGGCGGACCCCGGAGGCGGTGCGGGCGAAGGTCGACCGGCTGTACGAGGAGGCCGAGAAGGCGACCGAGCGCTACAACAAGGCGGACGAACAGGTGGACCAGTTGCGGAGGTCGGTGGACCGGGCGCAGGACGGCGCCGCCCGGGGACAGGAACGCGTCAACCGGATGCGGGGCGTGCTCGGCGCGGTCGCCGGCGCCCAGTACCGCTCCGGCGGGCTCGACCCCGAACTGGCCCTGCTGCTCTCCTCCGACCCCGACAGCTATCTGGAGAAGGCGAGCGACCTGGCACGGGCGGGCGCCCGGCAGTCCGGCGTCCTGCGGGAACTGAAAGAGGCGCGGCGGCGGTTGGGACAGGTCCGCATGGAAGCCGCTCACGACCTCAAGGAGCTGGAGCGCAGCCGGGCCGCCGTCGCCCGCCACAAGCGGAGCGTCGAGCGCAAACTCGCCCAGGCCCGGCGGCTGCTGGCCTCCCTGCCCACCGCCGAGCGCGACGCCTACGACCGTGCCTCCCGCTCCGACCGCGACGGACTGCCCACGCTCTCCGGTGGCGCGCCCGCCTCGGAACGCGCGGCGGCGGCCGTCCGGGCGGCACGGCGCGCGGTCGGGCTGCCCTACGTGTGGGGCGCCAACGGCCCCACGGGCTTCGACTGTTCCGGCCTCACCCAGTGGTCGTACGCGCAGGCGGGTGTGGGCCTGCCGCGCACCTCGCAGGCCCAGCGGTACGCGGGACGCCAGGTCTCGCTCGCGGAGGCGCGGCCGGGGGACCTCGTGGCCTACCGCGACGACGCGAGCCACATCGGGCTGTACGTGGGCAACGGCCAGGTGATCCACGCGCCGTACCCGGGAGCCGCCGTGCGCTACGACCCGGTCGGCATGCTGCCGGTGTCCTCGGTGACCCGCGTCTGACTCCGCCGCACCGACTCCGCCGGACAGGGCGGTCGCGGCCGCCCCGGCCCGACCGCGTCGCACCGCGGCACCGAACGGTCCGCCGTCGACCCCGTACGATCGGCGCGTGGCGGGTCAGGAGCGTACGACGGCGGGGACGTCCGGCGGAGTGCGCCGGCGTACGGCCGTCTCCGGGCTGGCCGCGGCGCTGATCGCGCCCGCCGTGTCCGGCTGCGGCCGCCCGGCCGCGCCCCGGGCCGCCGATCCGTCGCGGGACGCCGAGGCGGGGATCCGGCGGACGCTGGCCCGGCGGGCGGCGGCCGTCCTCGCCCGCGACGAGCGGGCGTACCTCGACGCCCTCGCACCCGGCGCCCAGGACCTGCGCACCGCCGAGCGCCGGGCGTTCCGCGACCTCGCGGAGGTGCCGATGGGCGCATGGGAGTACCGGATCACGGACGTCGCACGCTCCGGCGCGCGGGCCACCGTGCACGCCGATCTGCGCTACCGGCTCACCGGTCACGACAGCGCGCCGGTCGCCACGCCCCGCCTCCTGGAACTCGGCGAGCGGGCCGGGCGGTGGTACGTCACCGCCGACCGGCCGGCCGGGGGCGGCGCGCCGCAGCTGTGGCAGCAGGGCACGGTACGGGCCGTACACGGCGCCCGCGCCCTCGTCCTGGGCGTCGGGCAGGAGGACGCCACGCTGCGCGCTCTCGCGGCGGCGGCCGACCGGGCCGTACCCGCCGTGACGGACGCCTGGCCGGACTCCTGGGCCCGGAGGACGGTGCTGCTCGTGCCCGGCTCGGCGGCGGCCATGGCCGCTCTGCTGGGCGGGCCGGCCGACGGCTACCGGGGCATCGCCGCCGTCACCACCGGTCAGGCCGGCCAGAACGGACGAGCGGGCGCCGCCCCCGCCGCGCCCGCCGACCGGATCGTGGTGAACCCCGAGGCGTACGGCTCCCTCACCGGCTTCGGCCGGCAGGTCGTCCTCACCCACGAGACCACGCACGTGGCCACCCGTACCGCCACCTCCGCCGCCACGCCCACCTGGCTCTCCGAGGGCTTCGCGGACTGGGTCGCCTACCGGCGCACGGGCCGGGCCGCGAGCCGGATCGCGCCGGAACTCCAGCGCGCCGTGCGCCGGGGCGAGCTGCCCGGCGGGCTGCCGTCCGACGCCGACTTCGCCTTCGGCGGTGACGCCGACCGGCTGGCCCGGGCGTACGAGGGCGCCTGGCTGGCCTGCGAGCTGATCGCGGAGCGCTGGGGCGAGCGGCGGCTCACCGACTTCTACCGCGCGGTCGGCGGCCAGGAACGGCGCGAAGGCGCCGTGGCGCGCGCCGCGCGCGACGTACTGGCCACGAGTGCCGACGACCTCACCGCGCGCTGGCGCGCGTTTGCGCGCCGTCGGCTGGGCTGACCGGGGCCGCCGGCCCGGCGCCCCGGCCCGGTACCGTGGCCCGCCACAGTCGGCGGCAGGCGAGCACGGTCGCGGTGACCAGCAGCCCGTTCCGTACCGCCAGCAGCGCGACACCGGCCGGATCGCCGGTCACCACCAGGTCGAAGAACAGCGGGAACTCCAGCTGCGTCACCGCCGTCGCGACCAGCACCAGCCAGGCCGGCAGCGCCATCCGGCTCGTCCGCGCGACCAGGCAGACGGCGGCCAGTCCGACCAGCCACAGCATGTACTGCGGGCTGATCACCCGGCTTGTCGTCGTGAACAGCAGGACCGCGGCGAACGCCGCCTCGGCCGGGGTGCGCGCGGTGAACGCGCGCGCCCGCAGCCGCCACAGCAGCAGCCAGCACAGCGCGAGCACGGTCAGTCCCAGCGCGGCACCGCTGACCAGCGGGACGTACGGTCCGGCGAACTCGACCGAGCCGTAGCTGAGCAGCACCCCGCCGTCCCAGCCGGTGTGCCGCGCCACCTGGAAGACCAGGGCGCCCAGCGACTCGATCTCCGTGCCGCGGTCCCGCTGGAAGGTGAGGAAGGCCAGCGACCCCGGCAGCGCCAGCAGACAGAGCACGACGATCCCCGCGGCCGTGACGGCCGCCGTGCCCCACGCCCGGCGGGTCGGCGTACCGCGCTCGGTGCCCACCAGCAGCAGCGCCGGCCAGACCTTCAGCAGCGCGCCGAACGCGGCGAGCGCGCCCATCAGGCGGGGCCTGCCCGCGTGGAGCAGCGCGGCGACGGCCACCGCCGTCACCATCAGGTCGTAGCGCGCGTACGCGGTCGGTCCGAGCAGCGGCACTCCGGCCACCCAGGCCCACGCCCCGCGCACCGACCGGCCGCCGCCCGGGTCGGGGCTCCGGCCCTGGTCCGGGCTCGGGTCCTGGTCCTGGCCCTCGCTCCGGTCCCGGGCCGCGTGGAGCAGCAGCGTGAGGACGACCGCGTCGCACAGGAACACCAGCACGAAGAACGCGGTGGCGTACCCGAGGAAGGGCAGCACGGCCGGGGACGCGATCGCGAGCGCGGCCGCGGGCGGGTACTGCCAGGTCACATCGGTCAGCGGATAGCTGCCGGACCTCAGCACCTCGTACCAGCCGTGGTAGATCACCGACACGTCGGCGGTGACGTCGGGGCCCGGCGGGACGACGACCCGGAACACGCAGAGCAGCAGCACCGCCCTCGTGAGGCCCCAAGCCGCGACCGCGAATACGGTGCCGTGCGCCCGCGCCATGACCACCTCGTCCGATCCGCGCCCTCGGGCGCTCGCCCATACCCGTTCGTCGTTTTCATTCTTTTTTGTCCGTGCGTGATCGCGGGGGTCATGATGCCGGGTGTGCCCGTGCGAGAGCCACGAGGCGGGGCCGCCGGGCTGCTCCGGCCGGGTTCGGCTACTGTCGGCGGCGATGCGCAAGACATTGATCGTGACCAATGACTTTCCGCCCAGGCCCGGGGGCATCCAGGCGTTCCTGCACAACATCGCGCTGCGGCTGGAGCCCGAGCGGCTCGTCGTGTACGCGTCCACCTGGAAGCGTGGCCGGGAGGGCGCCGAGGCGACCGCCGCGTTCGACGCCGAGCAGCCCTTCACCGTCGTGCGCGACCCCACGACGATGCTGCTGCCGACCCCGCGCGTCACCCGGCGGGCGAGCCGACTGCTGCGGGAGCACGGCTGCGAGTCGGTCTGGTTCGGCGCGGCGGCGCCGCTCGGCCTGATGGGGCCCGCGCTGCGGGCGGCGGGCGCGCGGCGCCTGGTCGCCACCACCCATGGCCACGAGGCCGGCTGGGCCCAGCTGCCCGGCTCCCGGCAACTGCTGCGGCGCATCGGTGAGGGGACCGACACGATCACCTATCTGGGTGAGTACACCCGCTCGCGCATCGCGCCCGCGCTGACGCCCGAGGCCGCCGCGCGCATGGTGCAACTGCCGCCGGGCGTCGACGAGAAGACCTTCCACCCGGGTTCGGGGGGCACGGAGATCCGGGAGCGCCTGGGCCTGACGGGACGCCCGGTCGTCGTCTGCGTCTCCCGGCTGGTCCCGCGCAAGGGCCAGGACACGCTGATCCTGGCGCTGCCCGCGATCCTGGCGCACGTGCCGGACGCGGTGCTGCTGATCGTCGGCGGCGGACCGTACGAGAAGGACCTGCGCCGGCTGGCCCGCGAGACGGGTGTCGCGGACGCCGTCCGCTTCACCGGCGCCGTGCCCTGGTCCGAACTCCCCGCGCACTACGGCGCGGGCGACGTCTTCGCCATGCCCTGCCGCACCCGCCGGGGCGGTCTCGACGTGGAGGGCCTCGGGATCGTCTACCTCGAAGCCTCGGCCACGGGCCTCCCGGTGGTGGCGGGCGACTCCGGCGGCGCGCCGGACGCGGTGCTCCCGGGCGAGACGGGCTGGGTGGTACGGGGCGCTCCGCGCGGGGCGGCGGTGCGGGAGACGGCGGACCGGCTCGTCCCCCTGCTCCAGGATCCCGAGCTGCGGCGGACGATGGGGGAGCGGGGCCGGGCGTGGGTGGAGGAGAAGTGGCGCTGGGACCTGCTGGCGGCCCGGCTGCGCGAACTGCTGTAGCGCGGGACCGGCAGGCGGCGCCACGGCGGTGTCCCGGCCGGGGCGTGCGTCGACTACGCTGAAACCTGACGTTGACGTCAGGGGAAAGTTCGGAAGGGCCCGTGCGGCCCGGATCACCCGGGGGTGCTGTGCGGATCGGTGAGCTCGCCAAGAGGACCGGCGTGAGCGTACGGGCGCTGCGGTACTACGAGGAGCAGCGGCTGCTTCCCTCGGACCGCAGCCCGGGCGGGCAGCGGCACTATCCGGAACAGGCGGTGGAGCGCGTCCGGATGATTCAGCAGCTGTACGGCGCGGGGCTGTCGAGCGGCACGATCCTGTACCTGCTGCCGTGCCTCTCCGCCGGGCGGACATCGCCGCCGATGCTCGACCGGCTGGTGACCGAGCGGGACCGTATCGACCGGCAGATCGACGACCTGAAGGGCGCCCGGGACCGGCTCGACGGCCTCATCACCGAGGCCACCGAGGACTGGCCGGAGTGGGACGAGCGCCGTCCCGCGTGAGGAGACGTCCACGTGAGGAGTGCCCGGCGCGAGGAGGCGGGCCCGCGGCGGTCCGGGACCGCGGGTCCGGCGGGCCCCGCCTCCGCGCGGGCCCGGCCAGGGCGTGTTTCGAAAGTCCCGCCTGGCCGGCGACGCCTGGCACGCCCGCTCGCTGCGTTGTCGGAGTCGTCCGGCAATACACCTAAGGGCTGTCCCGCAATCCCCGGGGGATCAGCGCGCGGCGTCAGATGCGGTGCATCGCAAGGCGGAGGGGCGCCCGCATACTGGATGTATTCGGGCGTTCCGACAACGCGGCGAGGTGCCGTAGCTGTCGTCGTGCGCCCGCCGGGGATTACGGGACAGCCCTTAGGGCTGGTAGATCGCCTCGATCTCCTCCGCGAAGTCCTTCGCCACCACGTTCCGCTTCAGCTTCATCGACGGCGTGAGGTGCCCCGCCTCCTCCGTGAACTGCCCCGTCAGCACACGGAACTTCCGTACCGACTCCGCCTTCGAGACCGCCGCGTTCCCCTCGTCCACCGCCCGCTGGATCTCGGCCAGCAGCTCAGGGTCCAGGCGCAGGGCCGCCGGGGTCGCGTCGGCCGGCTTGCCGTGGTCCTTCGCCCAGCGGGCGAGGAACTCCTCGTCGAGCGTGACCAGGGCGCCCACGAACGGGCGGCCGTCGCCGACCACCATGCACTCCGCGACCAGGGCATGGCCGCGGATGCGGTCCTCGATCACCGCCGGTGCGACGTTCTTGCCCCCGGCCGTCACCAGGATCTCCTTCTTCCGGCCGGTGATCGTGAGGTAGCCGTCCTCGTCCAGCGTCCCTATGTCGCCGGTGTGGAACCAGCCTTCGGACAGGGCCTCGGCCGTCGCCTCGTCGTTGTTCCAGTACCCCGCGAACAGGTGCTCGCCGTGCAGCAGCACCTCGCCGTCGTCGGCGATCCGCACGACGGAGCCCGGCAGCGGCTGGCCGACCGTGCCGATCTTCTGGCGGTCCCACGGGTTGAAGGCGGTGGCCGCGCAGGATTCGGTGAGGCCGTACCCCTCCAGCACCGTGAAGCCGATGCCCCGGAAGAAATGGCCCAGGCGCTCGCCGAGGGGGGCGCCGCCGGAGATGGCGTACTCGCCGTTGCCGCCGAGCACCGCGCGCAGCTTGCGGTAGACGAGGACGTCGAAGACCTTGTGCCGGACCTTCAGGCCGAGGGACGGGCCCCGGGGCGTGGACAGCGCCCTGCTGTACGCGACGGACGTCCGCGTCGCCCGGTCGAAGATCTTGCCCTTGCCCGCCGCCTGCGCCGTCGCGCGCGCCGCGTTGTAGACCTTCTCGAAGACGCGCGGCACACCGAGGATCATCGTGGGCCGGAAGGAGGCCAGGTCCTCGGTGAGGTTCTTGATGTCCGGCACGCAGCCCAGCTTGATCGGCGCCATCACGGCCGCGACCTCCACCAGCCGCCCGAAGACGTGCGCGGTCGGCAGGAACAGCAGGACCGAGCACTCGCCGGTGCGGAAGAGGGGTTTGAGCCGTTCCACCGCGTTGCCGCACTCGGCGAAGAAGCTGCGGTGCGTCAGTACGCACCCCTTGGGCCGCCCGGTGGTCCCCGAGGTGTAGACGATGGTGGCCGGGTCGTCGGCCTTCGCCGTCGCGGCCCGCTCGTCGACCTCCGCGTCCGTGATGTCCGCGCCGAGGGCGGTCAGTTCGGCGATGGCGCCGGGGCCGTCCGAACCGTCCGAGCCGTCCGGACCGTCTGGGCCGGACGCGTCGCCCGGCTCGATCCGCCAGACCTTCCGCAGGTCCGGCAGCGCGGCCCGGACCGACTCCAGCGTCGCCACGTGCCCGTCGTTCTCGACGATCGCCGCGACCGCGCCCGAGTCCCCGAGGATCCACTGCAACTGCTCGGCGGAACTCGTCTCGTACACCGGGACGGTCACCCCGCCCGCGGTCCAGATCGCGAAGTCGAGCTGCACCCATTCGAAGCGAGTCCGGGACATCAGCGCGACCCGGTCGCCCGGCCGGACGCCCGCCGCGATCAGCCCCTTGGCCACGGTCCGTACCTCGGCGAGGAACTGCGCCGCCGTCACATCCGTCCAGACACCGCCGACCTTGCGGCCCAGCACCGCCACATCGGGGTGCTGTGTCGCGTTGCGGCGGACGAGATCCGTCAGATTGCCGTCCGAGGGGACCTCGTACAGGGCCGGAAGGCTGAACTCGCGCAAGACTGCTGCTCCTCACCGGGCGCCGGCGTCACCGCTTCTGTGTACACGACGGCTGGTCCATCGATCGGTCGGGTGCTCGATGACCTGAGCACGCCGGGACTGCCCGGACGTTACCCATCGGTACCAGCATCCGATAGGGGGACCTGTCAGATGTTCTCCGGGTCACACGTATGGCCACACGACGGTCACACCGTGGCCATACATGCGAGGACATCGCTGCGCGAAGCGTAGTCCACCTGCCGGACCGTGCGGAAGGAATCGCAGGTCCGGCCGCCCTACCGGCCGGAGGACCCGCGTTCTAGGGTGATCGCCGTACAAGGCGGCGATGACGTACGAGGCAGTGGTGACATGAGGGACGGTGGTGACCGCGGTATGCGGATCAACGTGGTCAGTGACGTACACGGCAACGCGCGCGACCTCGCGGCGGCGGCGGACGGCGCGGACGCGCTCGTCTGCCTCGGTGACCTCGTCCTCTTCCTCGACTACGCGGACCACTCGCGCGGCATCTTCCCCGACCTCTTCGGCACCGAGAACGCCGACCGGATCGTCGAGCTGCGCACCGCCCGCCGCTTCGGCGAGGCCCGCGACTTCGCCGCACGACTGTGGGCGGACCTCGGGGTCGAGCCGATGGCCGCGATCCAGCAGGCGGTGCGCCGCCAGTACGAAGAGCTGTTCGCCGCCTTCCCCACCCCCACGTACGCCACCTACGGCAATGTCGACATACCGGCGTTCTGGCCGGAGTACGCGCGGCCGGGTACGACCGTGCTCGACGGCGAGCGCGTAGAGCTGGGCGGCCGCGTCTTCGGATTCGTCGGCGGCGGGCTCCGTACGCCCATGCGCACGCCGTACGAGATATCCGACGAGGAGTACGCGGCCAAGGTCGAGGCGCTCGGCGAGGTCGACGTGTTGTGCTCGCACATCCCGCCCGACCTGCCGGAACTGACGTACGACACCGTGGCGCGCCGTTTCGAGCGCGGCAGCGGCGCACTGCTGGCGGCCATCCGGCGGACGAAGCCGCGGTACGCGCTCTTCGGTCACGTCCACCAGCCGCTGGCGCGGCGGATGCGCGTCGGCCGCACCGAATGCGTGAACGTCGGCCACTTCGCCTCGACCGGGCGGCCCTGGACGCTTCAGTGGTGACGGCGTGATGAGGGTGACGGCGCCGTGACGACCCGGCGACGCGACCCGACGGTGGCGCCGTGCCGGTGACGCCGTGCCCGTGGCTGCCGCGCACGTGACGGCTCGCGCCGCTCCCGGCCGGGGCGGTGCGGTGCGGTGACCGGAAATCCCCTGTCCGGCGGCCTGGACGGGCGTCGAGAGGTAACCCTGAAAGGGGCGCCCGCGCACTCGCGATAGCCTTCACCCCGCGTACCCAGCATCCGAGGAGCACGGCGATGGCGGAACACACCAGTTCGAGCATCACGATCGAGGCGGCACCGGCCGACGTCATGGGCGTGATCGCAGACTTCGCCCGCTATCCGGAGTGGACCGGTGAGGTGAAGGAGGCCGAGGTGCTCGTCACCGACGCCGAGGGCCGCGCCGAGCAGGTCCGGCTGGTGCTGGACGCCGGGGCGATCAAGGACGACCACACCCTCGCCTACACCTGGAAGGGGCCGGACGAGGTCAGCTGGACCCTGGTGAAGTCCCAGATGCTGCGCGCGCTGGACGGCTCGTACTTCCTCGCGCCGGTCGACGGCGGCACGCGCACCGAGGTCACCTACCGGCTCACCGTCGACGTCAAGATCCCGATGCTCGGCATGATCAAGCGCAAGGCCGAGAAGGTCATCATCGACCGCGCCCTGGCCGGTCTGAAGAAGCGCGTCGAATCCGCCCCGGGAGCCTGAGCCCCATGCGTACGGTCCTGGTCACCGGCACCGGCGGCGCGGGCCGTACCACCGTGGCGGCGGCGACCGCCCTGGCCTTCGCCCGGGCCGGCGGGCGCACGCTGCTGCTCTCCGCCGACCCGCTGGGCGAACTCCTCGGCACCGAGCCCGGCACCCTGGGCGCCGAGGCGGGGCCGGTCCCGGCCGGGGGGACCGCCCCGGGCACGGCGTCCGGGGCCGGCCACGGACCCACCGAGGTGGCCCCCGGCCTGTGGGCCGCGCGGACCGACTCAGGCGAGCACTTCCGTTCCGAACTCCTCGCCCTCCAGGAGCGCGCGGCCACCCTGCTCGACCTGCTCGGTGCCCGCAAGCTCACCGACGAGGAGCTGACCGAACTGCCGGGCAGCGACCGGTCGGCCCTGCTCCAGGCGCTGTACCGGGCCATAGGCGGCGGCTGGGACGCCCTCGTCGTCGACCTGCCGCCGCTGGACGACGCCCTGCCCCTCCTCGCCCTGCCCGAGCAACTGCGCCGCTATCTGCGTCGGCTGCTGCCGCGCGAGAGGCAGGCGGCCCGCGCCCTGCGCCCGATGATGGCCCAGCTCGCCGGGGTCCCGATGCCCGCGCAGTGGCTGTACGAGACGGCCGCGCGCCGGGACGCCGAGCTGGCCGCCGTGCAGGCGCTGATCGAGGACCGGGCGACGACCGTACGGCTGGTCGCGGAGCCGGGGCCGGCCGCGGCGCGTGCGCTGCGCACGGCCCGTACCGGACTCGCGCTGTACGGCCTGCGCGTGGACACGCTCGTCGCGAACCGCACGCTGCCGCCGGACGCCACCGGCCCCTGGCTCGCGACGCTGGCCGCCCAGCAACGCAAGTGCCTGGAGGAGTGGTACGAGGAGTGGGGGCCCGGGACGGCGGTCCGCGAGGCCGGACACCTCGGCCGGGACCCGGAGGGCCGGGACGACCTGGTGCGGCTGGACCGCGACCTGGGCGGGAGCGCCGGGGACGGGCCCGGGGTCGTGCCCGGGGCCGGCACCGAGCCCGCCCCGGCCGTGACACCGGGCCTCGCCGATCCGCCGTGGCGGACGGAGGACAGGCTCGCCGAGGACAACCTCCTTCTCTGGTGCCTGCCGTTGCCCGGCGCGGTCAAGAGCGAGCTGTCGCTGGTGCGGCGGGACGACGAACTCCTGCTGACCGTGGGCCGGTTCCGGCGCGTCGTTCCGCTGACCTCCGCCCTGCGCCGCTGCACGGTCACCGGCGCGGCCCTCACCGACGGAGAGCTGCGGGTCAGGTTCGCGCCCGACCCCGCTCTGTGGCCGCGCCCGCACTGAACGCCGCCGTTCGGGTACCGTCGGAAGGGACGAGACCTGCCGAACCCGCGTCCTCGCGCCCGAACACCCGGACGCCGGCTCGGGATCGGCACCGGCCCTGTCCCTTTCGACGCGGGAGTACTCCATGAGCGATACGGACGCAGGCGGGCGCCCCGCCGGCGACGCGGACGCGTGGGCCACGGCCTGCGCCGAGGACCTGGAGGCCGAGCGGGCCCGCCGCCGCGCCGTCTACGGCCGGCCGCCGGGGTCGGCCGCCGAGGAGCTGCGCAAGCTGGTGGACGCGGTCGCCGACAAGGTCGCGGCGCTGCCCGGCCCGCTGTTCGGGGTGGCGGCGCAGGGGGCCGTGCGGCAGTTCGTCGACCAGGCCAAGGCGGCCGTCGAACCGGTCATCGAGCGCAACCCCGACGTCCTCGACCACCTCGCGGCGGCGGGCAACGAACTCCTCGCGGCCTACCGGTCCGTGGTGGAGACGCAGGAGACCCGCTGGACCCGGTCCTCGGGGAGCACGGGTCCCTCGGGAACCGAAGGCCCCACGGAGCCCACCGAGCACACTCGGTCCATGAAGCCCACCGAGCCCCCGGGGCCGGCCGGTGGCACGGACGCGTCGGACGGCCCGCGCGACGCGCGCGGCACACACGGCCCGCCCGGCCCCCAGGACTCGAAGAAGGCGGGCGACCCCACCGACCCCAGGGACGAAGGCCCAGGTCCGGACGGCCGTATCGACCTGGACTGACCGGTCGGGTTTCCCCCCTCGGGTACGGTGGCGGTAGCGGGGCTCGACCGGAACTGAGGGATTCATGGGACTCACCATCGGCGTCGACATCGGCGGTACGAAGATCGCGGCCGGAGTGGTCGACGAAGAGGGCACCATCCTGGAGACGCACAAGGTGCCCACCCCGCAGACCGCGGAGGGCATCGTCGACGCGATCTGCACGGCCGTCTCGGGTGCCGGCGAGGGGCACGAGATCGACGCGGTCGGCATCGGCGCGGCCGGCTACGTCGACGACAAGCGCGCGACCGTCCTGTTCGCCCCGAACGTCAACTGGCGTCACGAGCCGCTCAAGGACAAGGTCGAACAGCGGGTCGGCCTGCCCGTGGTCGTGGAGAACGACGCCAACGCGGCGGCCTGGGGCGAGTACAAGTTCGGCGCGGGCAAGGGCCACGAGGACGTCATCTGCATCACGCTCGGCACCGGCCTGGGCGGCGGCATCATCATCGGCAACAAGCTGCGGCGCGGACGCTTCGGCGTGGCGGCGGAGTTCGGGCACATCCGGGTGGTCCCGGACGGCCTGCTGTGCGGCTGCGGCAGCCAGGGCTGCTGGGAGCAGTACGCGTCCGGCCGTGCCCTCGTCCGGTACGCGCGCCAGCGCGCCAACGCGACGCCGGAGAGCGCGGAGATCCTGCTCGGCCTCGGCACCGGCACGCCGGAAGGCATCGAGGGCAAGCACATCAGCCAGGCGGCGCGCGCCGGTGACCCGGTGGCCGTCGACTCCTTCCGTGAACTGGCCCGCTGGGCGGGGGCCGGCCTGGCGGACCTGGCCTCGCTGTTCGACCCGTCGGCCTTCATCGTCGGCGGCGGTGTCTCGGACGAGGGCGAACTGGTCCTCGGCCCCATCCGCAAGTCCTTCCGCCGCTGGCTGATCGGCGGTGAGTGGCGCCCGCACGCGCAGGTCCTGGCGGCGCAACTGGGTGGCAAGGCCGGGCTGGTGGGCGCGGCCGACCTGGCGAGACAGGGCTGAACGGCGGCGTCCGCCGCGGAGCCGCCCGGCGGGGCAGCCGGGCGGCCGACGGCTGACCCGAGGTGATCCGTCGATCGGACGACCACGCCCGTCGCCCCCGGTGGGGGAGCGGCGGGCGTGGCGGCTTTCCCGGGCTCTCCGGTACCGGGCGCGGCGTCGGGGCCGGTACCGGGGGCTGCCGGGGAGGCCGGTCCGCCCGGCCCCTCGTATGGTGTGATCATGGCAACGTTCCCGCTGCCCGAGTCCCGTACAGATCCGGACGGTTCGGCCGTGGTCCGGGTCCTCAGCTACAACATCCGCTCGATGCGCGACGACCGCGACGCGCTGGCCCGGGTGATTCTCGCCTGCGCGCCGGACCTCGTCCTCGTCCAGGAGGCGCCGAGGTTCTTCCGCTGGCGCAAGCACGCGGCCCGGCTGGCCGCACGCACCGGCCTCGTCGTGCTCGGCGGCGGCGCGCCTGCAGCCGGGCCGCTGCTGCTGTGCTCGTTGCGCGCCACGGTGGAGCGGACCGAGGACGTCCTGTTGCCGCGCACGCCCGGCCTGCACCAGCGTGGCTTCGCGACCGCGGTGGTGCGGATCGGCCGGGCCCGCGTCGGGCTGCTGAGCTGCCACCTCAGTCTTGCCGCCGCGGAACGGTACGCCCAGGCGGGCCTGTTGCTCGAACGGCTGGCGGCCCTGGACGTCCCGTACGCGGTCGCCGGGGGCGACATCAACGAGCGGCCGGGCGGACGCGCCTTCCGGCTGCTCGCGGGGAAGCTCCAGGACTGCTGGGCGACGGCGCCGTGGGGCGGGGAGTTCACATCGACCGCGGCCGCGCCGCACCAGCGCATCGACGCGATTTTCGCCACGCCGGGCATCGAGGTCCTGGGCTGCGGCGTGCCGACCGGCCTGCGGGGGCTGTTCGGCCAGGACCTGAGGACGGCGACGGACCACCTCCCGGTCCTGGCGGCGCTCCGCGTACCGGTGAGCTGACCGCCACGGAGAGCCCACGGCGCGGCGCCGGCCGGGACGGTTTGCCGGGCCGCGCGGGGACCGTACGCGGCGGGTACGGCCGGGCGCCCGCGGAACCGTACGGGAGCGCTCCGTGCGGCGGTCCTGTACGGGCGCGTGCGCCCGCGGCCCGCCGGTCCGGTCCGCCGTCCGTACGCGCGGGGCGGGACTGCCGGCCGCGCCTGGCGACCTCCCCGGCCGCCCGTACGCGCGGGTGGCGGAGCCGCCCGGCCGTCAGGCGCGGCCCGGCGGCCCCGTCAGACCACCGCGCCCCGCCCCGGGTCGTCGGTCTCGTCGTCGTCCTGCTGCATCCGCGCCACCAGCGTCCCGAAGCCGCCGATGAAGCCGCCGACACAGATCGTCGTCAGCCACCAGGTCATCTCCCAGCCGACGATCACGGCGATCAGCATCAGCACGGGGCCACCGACCACCGCCAGCCAGGCGAACTTCGCCGTCACGTCCGCCTCGGGCAGCGGCGGCGGCTCCGGCGGGACGAAGTGCCCCTCGTCCGTTTCGTCGAGGTCGTCGTCGCGCGGCTCCGCCGGCGTGTAGTCGCGCGGGCCCGCGCCGCCCACACCGGGTGCGAAGACGATCGAGCTGCCGAGGGCCGGCTTCGGGGTGTCCGAAGGGCCGGACGCCCCCGAGGAGTCGGCGGACCCGGCGGATCCGCCGTCGGCGTCGCCGGAGTCCTTGTCGAGGCCCTTCCCCCTCTCGCCGTTCCCCGGCGCACCGGAGCCCGCGGCCGGGCCCGCGTCCGGGGGCGTACCGTTCCGCTCGCCCTCCAGCAGCGCGAGGTCCTCCACCGACTTGAACGGCTTGGCGCCCGGCGGGTCCGGGGGCTCCTCCCCGTACCCGGCGACGATCGCCGCCCAGGCCGCGTCCTCGTCGATCGGCTGCGGCTCGCGGTCCGCGTCATGCTCAGCCACCGCTGGTGCTCCCCTTCTTCGCGACTCCCGGAGCGAGCCGGCCGACGAACGCGTAGCTCTCCTCGAAGATCCGCTCCGCGTCATGGTCCAACGTCGCCACGTGGTAGCTCTGTTCCAGCAGTACCTCATGGACGTCGAGCGAGGAGATCCGGGCCAGCACCCGGGCCGAGTCGGCCGGCGGCACCACATGGTCCCGCGGGCTGCGCAGGAGCAACAACGGCTGGGTGACCTGGGGCAGCGCCGTGTCCACCAGCCGGAGGAAATTCCGCAGCGAGTACGCGGCGTGCAGCGGCACCCGGTCGTACCCCAGCTCCACCGCGCCCTCCTTGGCGATGTCGCTCGCCACCCCCTTCGACGACGGCACCAGATGCCGGACCACCGGCAGCGCCCGCGCCGCCACGCCGTGCAGCTTCACCGCCGGGTTGACCACCACGACGCCGCTGATGGCCGGCCCGTGCTTCGCCGCCAGCCGCAGCGTCAGCGCCCCGCCCATCGACAGCCCGAAGACGAAGACCTGACGGCACCGCTCCCGCAGCTCCCGCAGCTCCCGGTCCACCTCCGCGTACCAGTCCTGCCAGCCGGTGGCCTGCATGTCGTGCCAGTGGGTGCCGTGCCCGGGGAGCAGCGGCAGGGACACCGTCAGCCCGCGCGCGGCCAGATACTCCGCCCAAGGGCGCAGCGACTGCGGGGAACCGGTGAATCCGTGACAGAGAAGCACGCCGGTCTCTCCGCCCTCGTGGCGGTACGGCTCGGCTCCAGGAAGGACCGGCACCAGGGTCTCCTGTTCGTGGGTAGGGGATGAGCAGGGGCACGCGTAGGAGGTTCGCGGAAGTCGTGGGGTCCGGGGACGTGCGGGTCCGAGGGGCAGGGCGCGGGACGCGCGGAGCACGGAAGCCCGCCGAGCGCGGACGCGACTGCCCCGAGGACTACTTCACCGTACGCGACCGGACCGACACCGACCAGGTCCGCAGGGCGTACAGGAAGGAGAGGCCGGGCCGCCCACGGGTTAAGGTCTGTTCGACAGCACACAGGAGGCACCCGAGTTGATCTACGGCGCAATGAAGTTCTCGATCGGAGGGCCGCTGAAGCTTGCCTTCAGGCCCTGGGTGGAGGGCATCGAGAACGTTCCCGCCGAGGGGCCGGCGATCCTCGCGAGCAACCACCTCTCCTTCTCGGACTCGTTCTTCCTCCCGGCCGTACTCGACCGCAAGGTCACCTTCATCGCCAAGGCCGAGTACTTCACCTCGCCCGGCGTGAAGGGCAGGCTCACCGCGGCCTTCTTCAAGGGTGTGGGCCAGCTTCCGGTGGACCGTTCGGGCGCGCGCGGCGCGGGCGAGGCGGCCATCCAGAGCGGGATAAAGGTCCTGGAGCGGGGCGAGCTCTTCGGCATCTACCCGGAGGGCACGCGCTCGCCCGACGGCCGCCTCTACCGCGGCAAGCCGGGCGGCCTGGCCCGCGTCTGCCTCGCCACCGGGGCGCCCGTCATCCCGGTAGCCATGATCGACACGGAGAAGATCCAGCCCCCCGGCAAGGTGGTGCCCAAGCTGATGCGACCGGGCATCAGGATCGGCAAGCCGCTGGACTTCAGCCGCTACCAGGGCATGGAGGGGGACCGGTTCATCCTCCGCTCGCTGACCGACGAGGTCATGTACGAGATCATGAAACTGTCCGGTCAGGAGTACGTCGACGTCTACGCGACCGCGGCCAAACGCCAACTCGCGGAGGAGCAGAAGGCGTCGGGGACCACGGGACCGACGGGGCCCGCGGAGAAGTAGGGCCCGGGCCGGACGTCCCGGGTGGCCGCGCCCCCCGGAGGCGGACCGCGCCTCGAAAAACGGGGGGGATCCATGTCGGTCGAGCAGCCACTGTGGCAGGCGCTGCGCGCCTACCGTCCGCTGACCATGGTCTACGCGGTGCTGCTCTTCGTCTTCGAGCGCGAGAAGTTCGAGCGCCCGTGGGTCGCGGCCTGCTTCCTCTCCTTCCTGGCCGTCTGGACCCTCGCCACCCTCCCCCGGGTGGCGAACGCGGTCAGCTGCACCAAGCGGTTCCTCGTCGCCGACCTGGTCGTCGCCCTCACCGGCATCCTGCTCACGCCGCTGGCCGACGCGCACGCCCAGGAGATCGACGGGCCCACCCTGCCGTCGATATGGACCGCCGGCTCGGTGCTCGCCTTCGCCCTCAAGGGCGGCTGGCGCTGGGCCGCCGTCGCGTCGTCGTTCGTCGCCGCCGCCAACCTCGTCGAGCGGGCCCACCCCAGCTGGGACACCCTCCACAACGTCCTCCTGGTGTGGGTCGCCTCGATCGCCATCGGATACGTGGTCGAGGTCGCCCGCGCCTCCGAGCGCACCCTGGCGCGCGCCCTGGAGATCGAGGCGGCGACCCGGGAACGGGAGCGGCTGGCGCGCGACATCCACGACAGCGTGCTCCAGGTGCTGGCGATGGTGCAGCGGCGGGGCACAGCGCTGGGCGGCGAGGCCGCCGAGCTGGGCCGGATGGCGGGGGAGCAGGAGGTCGCGCTGCGGACCCTGGTCTCGGGCGGGCCGGTCCCCGCGGCGCGGACCGCGGCCGACCGCGGCACACCCGCCGCCGAGCCGGGGGGCGGCGCCGGGCCCGGAGACACGGCCGGGCCGGGCCCGTGCGACCTGCGCACGCTGCTCTCGCCGTACGCCGGCGCCCGGGTCAGCTACGCCGAACCCGGCACCCCGGTCCTGCTGGAACCGTCGGCGGCCGGGGAACTGGCGGCCGCTGTCGGTGCCGCCCTGGACAATGTGGACAGACACGCGGGTACCGACGCCCGCGCCTGGATCCTGGTCGAGGACTGGCCGGACGAGGTGATCGTGACCGTCAGGGACGACGGCCCCGGCATCCCGGAGGGCCGGCTCGCCCAGGCGGAGGGGGAGGGGCGGATGGGCGTCGCCCTCTCGATCCGCGGCCGGCTGCGGGACCTCGGCGGGACCGCCGAGCTGATCTCGGTGCCGGGGCAGGGGACGGAAGTCGAGTTGAAGGTCCCGAAGGAACGGGGGAAGGCGGAACGATGAACCAGCCGGGCACGACGAGCACGGAGGCGCCGGAGGGGGCCACCGGACCGGCGATCAGGGTCATGGTGGTCGACGACCACCCCATGTGGCGGGACGCCGTCGCACGCGACCTGGACGCCGCGGGCTGCGAGGTGGTCGCGACCGCCGGGGACGGCCCGCAGGCGGTGCGGCGGGCGAAGGCCACCGGCCCGCAGGTGCTCGTCCTGGACCTCAACCTCCCCGGGATGCCCGGTGTCGAGGTCTGCAAGGAACTGGTCGGCACGCTGCCCGGGCTGCGCGTGCTCGTGCTCTCCGCGAGCGGCGAGCACGCGGACGTCCTGGAAGCGGTGAAGTCGGGCGCCACCGGCTATCTCGTCAAGTCGGCCAGCACGGTGGAACTGATCGACGCGGTGCGCCGGACGGCCGTCGGCGACGCGGTCTTCACCCCCGGCCTCGCGGGCCTGGTCCTCGGCGAGTACCGTCGGCTGGCCTCGGAACCCGCCCCGACCGCCCCGGACGAGCCCTCCGCGCCCCGGCTGACCGATCGCGAGACCGAGGTGCTGCGGCTGGTCGCCAAGGGGCTGTCGTACAAGCAGATCGCCGAGCGTCTGGTCATCTCGCACCGCACGGTGCAGAACCACGTGCAGAACACGCTGGGCAAGCTGCAACTGCACAACCGGGTGGAGCTGGTGCGGTACGCGATCGAGCGGGGCCTGGACGACGCGTGACGCCTCCCGGCGGGGGCCGTCGGACGGTGCGGACGCGCCTGCGGCGGGCTGCTCCCCTCCCCGCCCCTTCCCACAACCGGGGCGGTGCCCCGGACCCCACCCCGTGGGCTGACGCCCCCGGCCCGCCGCCCCCCCGGTCCGCCGGCCGCACGGCGGGGGGCCTCCGGCCCGGTTCGGGGGTGTGCGGGATGCGGTGGCTCCGCACCCACCGCATCCCGCACCCGCACCGCGCAGCGGCCCCCGCATCCGCGGCCGGCCGGCACCGCGCCCCGCAGGGCCCCGCGCCCACCACCCCCCAGCCGGGAGGCGGCTACCGCACCAGACCTCGACGGCACACCCGCAGCAGCTCGTCCACGATCGCCCCGCCCCCCACCGTCAGCACCGACTCCGGATGGAACTGCACCGACGCGAAGCCCGCGCCCCGCAGCGCGTGCAGCTCCCCGCTCTCCGGATCGCGGCTCACCTCCACGCCTCGGGAGACCAGCGCACGGGCCGTCGGTTCGTCGCAGCGCGCGGTGAAGCTGTTGTAGAAGCCGACCGTCTCCGCCTGCCCGAACAGGTCGATCCGCGTCTGCGCGCCCTGGTGCGGGACCCGCTTGCGGACGAGTTCCAGGCCCAGTTCCGCCGCGATCAGCTCATGGCCGAGGCAGACGCCGAGCACGCCGTGTTCCCGCCGGTCCGCGGCCCCGAGGAGGTCCTTCGTCAGCGTGCGCAGCGACCGCATCTTCGGGGAGGCGGTGTCCCTCGGGTCGCCGGGGCCGGGGCCCAGGATCACCGGTCCGCCGTGACCGAGCGCGGCCTCGCGCAGGCCCGGGGCGTCGTAGCGGCGTACCGTCACCTCCAGGCCGGAGGACCGCAGCAGATACGCCAGCATGGAGGTGAACGCGTCCTCCCCGTCGATCACCAGGGCGTGGCCGGTCGGCGCGACTCGTTCCGTGCGCATCTTCAGCCAGAACGGGGCGAGGTCCGCGCGGCGGGCGTCGAGGGCGGCCCGTACCCGCGGGTCGTCGGCCAGCCGCGGGCGGCCGGACTCGGCGCCCGGGCGGCCGGGGCGTACCCCCAGGGCCGCCAGCACCCCCGCCGCCTTGGCGTGGGTCTCCGCGACCTCGCTCTCCGGCCGGGAGTGACGTACGAGCGTCGCCCCGACCGGCACCCGCAACCCGCCGTCGCGGTCGATGTCGGCGGTACGGATCAGGATCGGGGAGTCGAGGGTCTGTGTGCCGCCCGCGTCCCGTCCGACGAGCGCGAGCGCGCCCCCGTAGTACCCCCGTCCGCCCGGCTCGTGACGCTCGATGACCCGGCACGCGTTCTGCACCGGCGACCCCGTCACCGTCGCCGCGAACATCGTCTCCCTCAGCACCTCCCGCACGTCGAGCGAGGACCGGCCCCGCAGCTCGTACTCCGTGTGCGCGAGGTGGGCCATCTCCTTGAGCCGGGGACCGATCACCACCCCGCCCCGGTCGCCGACGGCGCACATCATCTTCAGCTCCTCGTCCACGACCATGGAGAGCTCCTCGGTCTCCTTGCGGTCGCCCAGGAACTCCAGCAGCGCCTCCGGTGTCGGTCCCTCCGGCGGGTAGCGGAAGGTGCCGCTGATCGGGTTCATCACGACGGTTCCGCCGCTCATCCGGACGTGGACCTCCGGACTGGCCCCGAGGAGGGTCCGCTCGCCGGTGTGGACGACGAAGGTCCAGTAGGCGCCGCGCTCGCCCGTCAGCAGCCGCCGGAAGAAGGCCAGCGCGTCGGCCCTGCCGTAGCCGGGGACGCGCCCCTCGAAGGTCCGGCGCACGACGAAGTTCGCTCCTTCGCCCCGGCCGATCTCCTCGTCGATCACCCGCCGTACCGTCTCCGCGTACCGCGCGTCGTCGATGTCGAAGCCGCCGTCCTCGACCCGTACGTCGTGCCGGGGCAGCGCGTCGAGGACGGCGTCGAGCGGCAGGTCGTATGTCTCGTCGGCGACCAGGACGGCCAGCGGCGTACCGTCGTCCCGCACCTCGAAGCCACGCTCCCGGATCTGCCGGAAGGGCACCAGCGCGAGCGCGGTGCGGTCACCGGAGGGCAGATCGGCGAGCCGGTCCGCCTCGTGGACGGGGCCGAGGAGGAGCTCGACGGTGTCGTGGTCCCGGCCGGGCGTACGGCGGCGCAGCAGGGCGAAGGGCGGACAGTCGTCGGCCGGCAGCCTGCCGATGAGCGCGGCGGTGTCCGGGACGGCGTCGGCGGTGGCGGCGTCGGCGGCGGTGCCGATCGCGGTGTTCTCGGTGTTCTCGGTGTGCGTGGACACGTGCGGTGTTCCTTCCGGAGTCCTGAACGCCGGGGGAGGAACGGCCCGCTTCTCCGGGGCGGCATCCGACCCGGAAAACACTGAAGGCCGCCCCTCGGGCGGCCTTCGCGATGCTTGTGCGCGCGATGATCAGTGGGCCGCCGGACGAGCGGGCCACCACCAGGTCTGGTGCGAATGCGCGAACATGACCGGCACCTTAGCGCATACGGCCGGTGCGCGGCGTCCTTGGCGGACGGGTGGGCGGAGGCGTGCGACGCGCTCCGGCACGGGGCGGGGGCGGGCCGGGCAACAGGCGGTTGTCCGGCGAGCCGGGGAACGTGAGCGCACACGTGGAGAAAGCCGTGTCCCGCACCATTTCGAGCGTGTACGTTCCACACTGTGAGCCGTGCCAGGGCCACGGACGCCGACCTCGTAGTCTGGACGCGTGACAGTGAACGCTGAGAACCCCGCCACCCACGTGCCGTCATGGCAAGGTCTGCCCGCTGCTCAGCAGCCGGAGTATCCCGACCGGACAGCCCTGCGCGAGGTCGTCGCCGAGCTGGAGAGCTATCCGCCGCTCGTCTTCGCGGGCGAGTGCGACCAGCTCCGCGCCCGGATGGGCGCGGTGGCCCGCGGCGAGGCGTTCCTGCTCCAGGGTGGTGACTGCGCCGAGGCCTTCGACGCGGTCTCCGCCGACCAGATCCGCAACAAGCTGAAGACGCTGCTCCAGATGGGCGCCGTGCTCACCTACGCCGCGGCCGTGCCGGTGGTGAAGGTCGGCCGGATCGCCGGGCAGTACTCGAAGCCGCGCTCCAAGAGCACCGAGACCCGCGACGGCGTGACGCTGCCGACCTACCGGGGCGACTCGGTCAACGGTTTCGAGTTCAACGAGCAAGCGCGTGTCCCGGACCCGGAGCGGCTGAAGCGGATGTACCACGCGTCCGCCGCGACCCTCAACCTCGTCCGGGCCTTCACCACCGGCGGCTACGCCGACCTGCGCCAGGTGCACGCCTGGAACCAGGACTTCGTGAAGTCCTCGCCCTCGGGCCAGCGCTACGAGCAGCTCGCCCGCGAGATCGACAACGCGCTGAACTTCATGAAGGCGGCGGGCACCGACCCGGCGGAGTTCCGCACGGTCGAGTTCTTCGCCTCCCACGAGGCGCTGCTGCTCGACTACGAGTCCGCCCTCACCCGGGTCGACTCCCGCACCGGCGGGCTGTACGACGTCTCGGGCCACATGGTGTGGATCGGCGAGCGCACCCGCCAGCTGGACGGGGCGCACATCGAGTTCGCCTCGAAGATCAACAACCCGATCGGCATCAAGCTCGGCCCGACGACGACGGTCGACGAGGCGCTGACGTACATCGACCGCCTCGACCCCGAGCGCGAGCCGGGCCGGCTGACGTTCATCGTCCGGATGGGCGCCGACAAGGTCAGGGACAAGCTCCCCGAGCTGGTCGAGAAGGTCACGGCCTCCGGCGCCACGGTGGCCTGGGTGACCGACCCGATGCACGGCAACACCTTCGAGGCGGCCTCGGGTCACAAGACCCGCCGGTTCGACGACGTCCTGGACGAGGTCAAGGGCTTCTTCGAGGTCCACAAGGCCCTCGGCACGCACCCGGGCGGCATCCACGTCGAGCTGACCGGCGACGACGTCACCGAGTGCGTGGGCGGGGGCGACGAGATCTTCGTGGACGATCTGCACCAGCGCTACGAGACGGCCTGCGACCCCCGGCTGAACCGCAGCCAGTCGCTGGACCTCGCGTTCCTGGTCGCGGAGATGTACCGCGACCAGTGAGGTACGGCCCGGTACGGTCCGGGCGAACCGTGACGACGGGGCACAGATCCATGGGAAACCATGTGATCCGTGCCCCATCGGCGCTTACCCGGCTTTCGTGCCTCCGGGGCGGCAGGTAAGGTTAGGTTGGCCTCACCGGGTTCCGGGGTGGCTGATCCGGCCGAACGACCGAGCCCGCAGGGAGGTGGTGCGCGTGTACGTCTGCTCGTGCTTCGGCATCACCGAGGCGCAGGTGAGGGAACACGCGGCGGCCGGTGCCTGCACCCCCCGCCGGATAGCCTCCGCCAGCAAGGCGGGCACCGACTGCGGATCGTGCGTACGCCGCATCCAGTCGATCCTCGGCCGCGGCGGCTGCCCGAGCCGGGAACTGCTCGACCGGTCCGCGGCGCTCCCGTCGTCGGCCGAGCCCGTCCCGCCGGCCGCTTCCGTCGCCCTGCCCGACGGCTCCGCGGAACCCGCGTTCGCCGAGTCCGCGTCCAGTGACTCCGCGTGCGGCGACTCCACGTTCACGGAGACCGCGTACGGATGGTCGGGTCCGGCCGAGGCGGCCTGACGGGCGCGGTGCCGCTCCGCCCGCGGCCGGGTCGGTGGGTCAGCTGTCCGGCTGCTTGATGACCTGCGCGATGTACAGCGGCTCCCCGAGCTTCTCCACCAGCTCGAGCTGGGTGTCGAGGTAGTCGATGTGGTGTTCCTCGTCCGCGAGGATCGACTCGAAGATGCGCTTGGACGTGTGGTCCCCCTTGGAGCGCATGACATCGATACCGCGCTTGAGGCGGTCGATCGCCTCCACCTCGACCTGCCGGTCCGCCCGGAACATCTCGGTGACCGTCTGGCCGACGCGCACGTGGAAGAGCCGCTGGTAGTTCGGCAGGGCTTCCAGGAAGAGAATCCGGTCGGTGAGCGTCTCGGCGTGCCTCATCTCGTCGAACGACTCGGACCGGGTGTACGCGGCCAGCTTCGTCCAGCCGAAATTCTCCTGCATTTTGGCGTGCAGGAAGTACTGATTGATCGCGGTGAGTTCGCCGGTCAGCTGCTCGTTGAGAAATTCGATGACCTCGGGATCGCCCTGCATCGCGCACGGCTCCTTCCACGGGTGACGGGCGGGATGCGCGCATCTTCGCACCGTGACCGGATGTCGTCCAGTAAGTGCATGCTTAGTATGAGTTGACCGTATTGGTGCTGACCTGGTCGTGACCACCCCTCCCGGTCTGTCACCATGTAAGGCATGGGTCAGCCGGAGAGCCGGGAGAATCGTCAGCCGGAACGTCCGGAGCTACCACCGGGACAGCGGCTGCAGCGCGGCTGGCCGGTCACGCACTACGGGCCCGTACCGAAGTTCCGGCCGGAGCGCTGGGAATTCCGGGTCTTCGGTGCCACGGCCGACGGGGACAAACACCGCTGGAACCACGAGGAGTTCTCGGCGCTCCCTTTCTCCACTGTTGTCGCCGATCTCCACTGTGTGACGAAGTACAGCATGGTGGGGGCCGAATGGGGCGGTGTTCCCGCCCGTACGGTCGCGGAATTGGCGCCGCCCGCGCCCGAGGCCACGCACGTCATGGTGTGGGCCGAGTACGGCTTCAGTTCCAATCTCCGGATGTCCGACTTCCTCTCGGCCCGTACGATCTTCGCGACCCACAAGGACGGCGAACCGCTCACCGCGGAGCACGGCTTTCCGCTTCGGCTCGTCGTTCCGGCGCTGTACGCCTGGAAGGGGCCCAAATGGGTGCGCGGGGTCGAGTACATGACCGCGGACCGGCGGGGCTTCTGGGAGGAGCGCGGCTACCACAACATCGGCGATCCCTGGGCCGAGCAGCGCTACACCTACCAGGAACGGCCGGGGGACGGGCCCGAGCTGTAGGGCAGGCCCCCCGGGGCGGCGCGTCCCGTCGCACGGGGCGCGTCAGCCGTCGCGCAGCTTCTTCAGCCGTTCCACGTCCGCCGCGTGCCCCGCCTTGCCGCCCGGGGTCTCGATCACCAGCGGGACGTTCTCGGTCGCCGGGTGCGTGAACAGCGCACGGAACGGCTCCTCGCCGATCCGGCCCGCGCCGATGTTCTCGTGCCGGTCCTTGAACGCGCCCGCCACGTCCTTCGAGTCATTGGCGTGGATCAGCTTCAGCCTGCCCGCCCCGACCGTCTCCACCAGTTGATCGAGGGTCTGGCCCGTCCCGTGCGGCCCGGTGAGGTCGTGCCCGGCCGCGAAGACATGACAGGTGTCCAGGCAGACGCCCAGCTTCGGGTGGGCGTCCAGCGCCTCGAAGTACGGGCCGAAGTCCCAGGTCCGCGAGCAGAGCGAGAAGCCCTGCCCGGCCGTCGACTCCAACAGCAGGAAGGGGTCGTCGTCGTGGGTGAGCTCGTCCAGGAGCGGCAGCATCCGCTCCCGTACCTGCGCGAGGGCCACCTCGCGGGGCCGGCCGCCGGTCGCCGAACCGGTGTGCACCACCACGCCCAGCGCGCCGATCTCCCGCCCCCGGCGCAGGCTGTGCCGCAGCGAATCCACCGACTTCTCGGCGGTCGCCTCGGTGTGCGAGCCGAAGTTGATCAGGTAGGGGGCATGGACGTACGCCGTGATCCCGTCGGCCGCGCACTCCGCGCGGAACCGTTCGTCCTCCGCCGGGTTCCCGGTGGGCGTGGCCCAGCCGCGCGGATTGGCGACGAAGACCTGGACGGTCTCGGCGCCCAGGTCACGGGCGTACGCCAGGCCCGTCCTGGCCAGGCCGCCGGCCACCGGTACATGGCTCCCGACAGGGTTGCGCATCGGTCCTAGAGCCCCTTGGTCCTGAGTGTGATCGTGCTGCCCTCGGGGGCTCGCTCGCCGCCCTGGACGGACTGCTCCGACACCGAGTCGCTCAAGAACGGGAAACCGCGCTTGACCTCGACCTCGAAGCCCGCCGCTTCCAGCGTGCCCGTGGCCTCGTCGACCGACCGCCCCGTGACGTCGGGTACGGAGACCATGCGCGGGCCCTTGGAGAGCGTCAGGGTGACGGTGTCGCCCTGGGCGAGCCGGCCGCCCTCGGCGGGGGACTGGCGGGCGACGGACCCGGCGTCCTCGGGGGATTCGACGCGGGTCGGCGCGATCTTGACGCGCAGCCCCGCCTCCCTGAGCGTGGCGGTGGCGTCGTCGGCCGTCTCGCCGGTCACATCGGGCACGTCGACGGGCGCGCCCCGGCTCACCGTGAGCGCGACCCCGGAGTCGGGCCGTACGTCCGTCCCGGCGGCGGGCGCCGAGCGGATCACGGATCCCTGCGCGACGTTCTCGTCGAAGGACCGGGTCACCAGCCCCGGCGCGAGCCCGGCCTTCTTCAGGGCCTGCCTGGCCCCGGCCAGGTCCAGGCCGGCCAGGTCAGGGACCTGGACGATCTCAGGGCCGCGCGAGATCACGAGCGTCACCGTGCCGTTCCCCCGGATCCTGGCGCGGGGCTCGGGGTCGGTACGCATGACCGTGCCCCGCTCGTAGGTGTCGCTGAAGTCCTTCGCGACCTCCGTGCCGAGGCCCTCGTCGGAGAGCCGCTCGCGCGCCGCCGCCTCGGTCTTGCCGAGGACGGACGGGACCCGGGTGAACTGGCCCGAGTTGATGTACCAGACACCGGTGCCGATACCGAGGACCAGCAGGACCGCGGCGACCGCCACGAGTACCCCCCGGCGTGGACCCGGCCGGCCGGGTCCACGCCCGCGGGGCGGCGGGACCGCGCCGTCCGGGGGCTCCATCTCCAGCCGGGCGGTGTGGCTGACGGAGGTGTCCTCCGGCACCTCCTCGGCGGGCAGGATGCGCGGGATGACGGTCGTACGCCTCTCGGAGCCCGTACCGGCCCGTCCCCCGTCGGCTCCCCCCGCGCCGTCCGCCGGCTCCTGCCTGGCCCGCGGCGGTACGGCGTCCAGCTGGGCGTCGTCGAGCGCGGCACGGGCCCGGCGCACCAGCGCGAGCAGGGCGACCGCGTCGTACGGCCGGGCCCCGGGATCCCGGGCCGCGGCCACCGCGACCAGCTCGTCCAGCTCCGGGGCGAGGCCCGGGACGGCGGCCGAGGGCGGCGGGACGTCCTCGTTCAGATGGCGGTAGAGGACCTGCGCGGGAGTGTCTCCCGCGTGCGGCTTGGCGCCGGTCAGCATCTCGTGGAGGACGACCCCGCAGGCGTACACGTCGACCCGGGTGTCTGACTCGCCGTACTCGATCTGCTCCGGCGCGAGGTACGAGACCGTGCCGAGGACGGTGCCCGTGCTGTTCGTGACGTCGCCGACCGCCCTGACCAGCCCGAAGTCGGCGACCTTCACCCGGCCGTCGTCCCCTATGAGCACGTTCTCGGGCTTCATGTCCCGGTGCACGAACCCGGCCCGGTGCGCGGCGCCGAGCGCGGCGAGCACGGGCTCCAGGATGTCCAGCGCGGCGCGTGGCTGGAGCGCGCCGCGGTCCCGCAGGACATCACGGAGCGTGCAGCCCGCGACGTACTCCATCGCGAGGTAGACGTACGCGCCCTCCGCGCCCTGGTCGAACACCCCGACCACGTTGGGGTGCGCCAGCCGGGCCACCGACTTGGCCTCCCGGATGAACCGCTCCACGAACGAGGCGTCGGTGGCCAGGTTCGGATGCATCACCTTGAGGGCCAGCTCACGGTCGAGCCGGGTGTCGACGGCCCGGTAGACCGTGGCCATACCGCCGACGGCGATGCGCGCGTCGACGCGATAACGGCCGTCGAGCAGCTGCCCGACGAGGGGGTCCTGAAGGGTCGTGTCCACGGGCCCGAGTCTACGAGCAGGGAAGGACAGGGAGGCGGGGCGGTAGCGGTACCGCAGCGGAGCTGTGACGCGCCGGGCGCGGTGCCGGTCGCGGCCCGGTGGTGTCGGTGGCCCGGTGCGCCCGGCGCACGGGCCCGAGCCGCGGCGGCCTGCTGGACGCGGACGTGTCGCCCGCGGTCGGTGTGCGGGCGCGTCCGGCCGCTCCCCGCCGTCCCGCTCAGTCCGACTCGGCACGCTCCCGTACGCGCGCGGCCAGGGCCGCCGTCGCCGCGGCCGGGTCCTCGGCGTCGGTGATCGCCCGCACGACCACGATCCTGCGCGCGCCCGCGTCCAGCACCTCGTCGAGGTTGTCCGCGTCGATCCCGCCGATCGCGAACCAGGGCCGCTCGGTGGCCAGCGACGCCGCGTACCGCACCAGGCCGAGGCCGGGCGCGTGGCGACCGGGCTTGGTCGGAGTGGGCCAGCAGGGGCCCGTGCAGAAGTAGTCCACGCCCGGCGCGACGGCGGCCGCGGCCGCCTCGCTCTCCGCGTGCGTGGAACGGCCGATCAGCGGCCCGTCCCCGAGGATCGCGCGGGCGGCCGGAACGGGCAGGTCGCCCTGGCCCAGATGCAGCACGCCGGCGCCGGCGGCGTGCGCCACGTCCGCCCGGTCGTTCACCGCGAGCAGCCGGCCGTGGCGGCGGCAGGCGTCCGTGAAGACCTCCAGGTGCTCCAGCTCCTCGGCGGCCTCCATGCCCTTCTCCCGGAGCTGCACGACGTCCACACCGGACGCCAGGACGGCGTCCAGGAACTCGGGCAGGTCACCCTGGCGCTTACGGGCGTCCGTGCACAGGTAGAGACGGGCGTCGGCGAGCGGCGCGCGGGCCGTGCGCGCTCCCGGTACGGCGGCGGTCGACGCCTCGGATACGGATGCGGGCATGGGAAAACGTCCCCCCTCGGGTCGGCGGTCGGCGGCGCGCGGCGGGTGGCGATGCCGACCCGCCGCGCACCGCTGGTGGTGAGGTCGTCAGACGGCGAGCGCCTGGGCGCGGCGCTTCACCTCCGTGCCGCGATTCTCGCCGAGCGCCTGCGCGGGGGTGCCCGGCAGACTCGGGTCGGGGGTGAAGAGCCACTCCAGCATCTCTTCGTCGGTGAAGCCGTCGTCCCTCAGCAGGGTCAGGGTCCCGGCGAGCCCCTTGACGACCTTGCTGCCGTCGATGAAGGCGGCGGGTACCTGAAGGGTCCTGTTCTCACCGCGGCGCACCGCGATCAGCTGGCCTTCCTTCACCAGCTGCCGCACCCGCGTCACCTCGACGTCGAGCATGTCCGCGATGTCCGGCAGATGGAGCCAGGCGGGGACGAGAGCATCGATCTTTGCGTCAATCTCGGTCACAGGACAAGCCTGCCACCTGTGACTGACAGACGGTACTCAAGGCACCCCGCAGGGGGGCGTCGTGCGACATGAGCGGATGTGCCCCGCAGGCAACCGCTCTGTGCCCGCCCGTCCTGTGCCCGGCCGCTCCACGAGGCGCCACCGCGCGGGCGCCCGACTCAGAGCGCCGCCGTGCGCAGTGGTACGGCCGGGTCCCCGGCCCGCTCCCGGTCCAGCCGCGCCCCCGCCTCGATCAGCTTGCGTCCCTGCGCCAGGTCCCGGGGCCGGCCCACGGCGAGCAGCGCCACCAGCACCCCGTCCCGCAGCCAGACCACCGACCACGCGGCCTCCGCGGGGTCGCCGCGCCACACCAGGGCGTCGGCCGCCGCGTGGTGACCCGCGTACTGCACGAACCGGCCGAACTGCTCCGACCAGAAGTACGGCACCGGGTCGTAGCGCCGCTCCGTCTCGCCGGTCACCTGGGCCGCGACCGTGCGCGGTCCCTGGAGCGCGTTGTCCCAGTGGTGGACGAGGAGCCGTTCGCCGTAGCGGGCCGACGGGAACGAGGCGCAGTCGCCCACCGCGTACACCCCGGGCAGCGAGGCCCGCAGCCGGTCGTCCGCCGTGATCGAGCCGTCCGGTTCGAGCGCGATGCCCGAGCCCGTGAGCCAGCCCGTCGCGGGGCGCGCGCCGATGCCCACGACCACCGCTTCGGCGGGCAGCAGCCGGCCGTCCGCGAGCGCGACCGCCCCGGGCTCGCCGGGACCGCCCGGCGCGACCGACGCCACGCGCGCCCGAGTGAGCAGTTCGGCGCCGCTCTCGGCGTACCACTCGGCCATGGGGGCGGCGACTTCCGGGGGCAGGGCGCCGGAGAAGGGCACGTCCGCCGCCTCGACGACCGTCACGGAACACCCGGCCGCGCGGGCCGCCGTGGCGAACTCCGCGCCGATCCACCCGGCCCCGACGATCACGGTCGCCCGCCGGCGCGCCAGTACGGGACGCAGTTGCTCGGCGTCGTCCAGGGTGCGGAGCGTGTACACGCCCGGCACGCCCTCGGTGCCGGGCAGCCGGACCGGCTCGGCGCCGGTGGCGAGGACGAGCACGTCGTACGGGACGGGCCCGGCGTCGGTGTCGATCTCCCGCGCGTCCGGGCGCAGGCCGGTCACCTCGACCCCGAGCCGGAGTTCCACGGAGAGCGCCGCGAAGTCGACGTCGAAAGCCGGGCTGTCCGTCTGACCGAGCAGCACCGCCTTGGACAGCGGCGGCCGGTCGTACGGCGGGTGTGGCTCGGCACCGATCAGGGTGATCCGGCCGCCGTATCCCCGTTCCCGCAGGGCCACCGCGGTCTGGACGCCCGCCATGCCCGCGCCGACGACCACCACGTGCCGGCCCGCAGCGGCCCGTGCCTGCTGATCCCTCTGGTCCGGCCGCTCGCTCACCGGTTCCACCTCACAAGAATTGACGTCACGTCAGGAGCGGACTTCCTCGACCACACTCGTCCCGCTGCCCTCCTGGGACTCCCACTCCCATGTCTCGTCCAGCCGCACCCGGCCGTCGGGGAGGTCCACGACGGTGGAGACGCAGTGGCCGGAGGACGTGCCGCCGTCCCGCTTGAGCTGGACGTAGCGGAAGTCCAGCCGGTCGCCCGCGCGGGTCCCGACCAGATGGCCGCGGACCACGTCGCCGCCTTCGTACTCGGCCCAGATCCGTCCCTCCTCCTCGTGGTAGACGAAGCGGGTGGCGGTACCCACCTGCCCCGGCGCCTGGTCGGCGACCGGGGACAGGACACGACCGTCGAGCGAACGGGCCACGGTGATTGCTCCTTTACGGCAGACGGGGACAGGGCGTTACCCTGGGCGACGACACTACCTCGCGGGAGCCCGGGCGCAGCGGGCTGAGAGGGAGGCTGAGGCGGCCTCCGACCGTACGAACCTGATCCGGGTCATGCCGGCGAAGGGAGGGGCTGGACGCCCATGCGGTCATCGCACGACAGCGGGTCGGCGCACGGCGGCCGGTCATCACGGGAGACCCCGTCACCGCAGGACACCCCGTCATCGCACGGCGGCCGGTCGGCGCGCGTCACCACCGGCTCCGACGTCCTGGTCGTCGGGGGCGGGATCATAGGGCTCGTCACGGCCTGGCGGGCGGCGCGGCGCGGGCTGCGGACCGCGGTCGTGGACCCGGAGCCCGGCGGCGGCGCGGCACAGGTCGCGGCCGGCATGCTCGCCCCCGTCACCGAGGCGCACTACGGCGAGCAGACGCTGCTGGGCCTGAACCTCGCCTCCGCCGAGCGCTATCCCGACTTCGTCGCCGAACTGGAGGCGGCGAGCGGCCGGGACACCGGCTACCGCGCCTGTGGCACCCTCGCCGTCGCGCTCGACGCCGACGACCGGGCCCAGCTGCGCGAACTCCACGACTTCCAGCGGAGTCTGGGGCTGGACGCGGAGTGGCTGACCGGGCGCGAGTGCCGACGGCTGGAACCGATGCTCGCGCC
The DNA here is from genome assembly GCF_052983195.1 of Streptomyces hebeiensis. NCBI lineage: Bacteria > Bacillati > Actinomycetota > Actinomycetes > Kitasatosporales > Streptomycetaceae > Streptomyces > Streptomyces hebeiensis. Next base: position 1,870,120 of record NZ_CM129812.1, on the reverse strand, counting down.
CGGGGTGCGCGGCGGCGTGCGGGTGACGGGGGACCACCAGATCGATCCCCGCCGATTGGCGACGGCCCTGGTCACCGCGTGCGAGCGGGCCGGGGTGGTCTTCCACCGCGCCTGGGCCGACCGGCTCACCGTCACGGGGGACCGGGCCACGGGGGCCGTCCTGGCCGGCGGACGCGTGCTCACCGCGGACCAGGTCGTGCTGGCGGGCGGCAGCCTCAGCGGCCGGCTCGACGGCGTGCCGGAGGAGGTCGTCCCGCCGGTACGGCCGGTCAAGGGCCAGGTCGTACGGCTGACCGTGCCGGCGCCGTACGCCCCCTTCCTGTCCCGTACGGTCCGGGCCGTGGTGCGCGGTGGCCACCTGTACCTCGTACCGCGCGAGAACGGCGAACTGGTCGTCGGAGCCACCAGCGAAGACCTCGGCTGGGACACGACGGTCACCGCGGGCGGGGTGTACGAGCTGCTGCGGGACGCGCACGAGCTGGTCCCCGGCATCACGGAACTCCCCCTCGCCGAGACCCGCGCCGGGCTGCGCCCCGGATCGCCGGACAACGCGCCGCTCCTCGGGCCGACGGCGCTCCCGGGCCTGCACCTGGCCACCGGGCACTACCGCAACGGGGTGCTGCTCACGCCCGTCACCGGCGAGGTGATGGCCGCCGTACTGACCGACGGGGAGCTGCCGGAGGAGGCCCGGCCGTTCAGCCCGCGCCGTTTTCCGCCGTCTCCCTCATCGCCGTCTCCCTCATCGCCGTCCGCCTCACCGCCGCCCCGGGCTTCCGGCCCGCCGCCCGGGGCCATCGCGTCGTCCGGGGCCGCCGTACCGTCCGCACGACAGGAGCAGACCCCATGACCGGCATCACGGTCGTCGTGAACGGCGAGCCACGTGAACTGGCCGCCGCCACCACCCTCGACCACCTGGTCGCGACCCTCACCACCGCGCCCTCGGGGGTGGCCGCCGCCGTGAACGAGACGGTGGTTCCGCGCACCCGCTGGGCCGGCACCCCGCTCGGCGACGGCGACCGCGTCGAAGTCCTCACGGCCGTACAAGGAGGCTGACCCGTCATGGCGGACGATCCGCTGCTCATCGGCACCACCACCCTCACCTCCCGGCTGATCATGGGAACGGGCGGAGCGCCCAGCCTGGACGTGCTGGAGCGTTCCCTGACCGCCTCCGGGACCGAGCTCACCACGGTCGCCCTGCGCCGCCTCGACCCCACGGTCCAGGGCTCGGTGCTGTCCGTGCTCGACCGGCTCGGCATCCGCGCCCTGCCCAACACCGCGGGCTGTTTCACCGCGGGTGAGGCGGTCCTCACGGCCCGGCTGGCCCGCGAGGCGCTGGGCACGGACTGGATCAAGCTGGAGGTCGTCGCGGACGAACGGACGCTGCTGCCGGACCCCGTCGAACTGCTCGACGCGGCGGAGACCCTGGTCGACGACGGCTTCACGGTCCTGCCGTACACCAACGACGATCCCGTGCTCGCCCGGAAACTGCAGGACGTCGGCTGTGCCGCGATCATGCCGCTGGGCTCGCCGATCGGCTCAGGACTGGGCATCCGCAATCCGCACAACTTCCAGCTGATCGTGGAGAACGCGAGCGTGCCGGTGATCCTGGACGCGGGCGCGGGAACGGCGTCCGACGCGGCGCTCGCCATGGAGCTGGGTTGCGCGGCGGTGATGCTGGCCTCCGCCGTGACCCGGGCGCGGGAGCCCGAGCTGATGGCGGCGGCGATGCGGCACGGGGTGGAGGCAGGACGTCTGGCGTGGCGAGCGGGCCGTATCCCGCGCCGGCACTTCGCGACGGCGTCCTCACCGACGGAAGGCGTGGCGGCGCTGGACCCGGAGCGCCCGGCCTTCTGAGCGAAGCGCGGAAGACTCGTCCTGACCGGTCATGCGCGAAGCGTGAACGGATGAGTCCTTACTGTGCTGTAGAGGTACTCGTGCAATGTAGCCGTAGATGGCCAATGAGTGACCAGAGAGTGACAGTAAAGCGGGTGATCCCGGCAAATCGCCCCTCGTGGTTGGGGGGCCGCCGCACCCTCGATAACCTGCCCGTATGGCCCTCGGCACAGCTTCGACCAGATCGGATCACGCACCGACCGTGCGTGATCTTCTCGCGACCGGGAAGACCACGTATTCGTTCGAGTTCTGGGCGCCCAAGACCGAGAAGGGCGAGCGGAACCTCTGGAACGCGCTGCGCAGGGTCGAGGCCGTGGCGCCGAGCTTCGTCTCCGTGACCTACGGCGCGGGCGGATCGACGCGGGAGGGCACCGTCAGGGCCACCGAGCGGATCGCCGCCGACACCACCCTCACGCCGGTGGCGCACCTCACGGCGGTCGGCCAGTCCGTCGCCGAACTGCGCAACATGGTCGGGCAGTACGCCGACGCGGGGATCCGCAACATCCTCGCCGTCCGCGGCGACCCGCCCGGCGACCCCATGGGCGAGTGGGTCAGACACCCGGAGGGCGTCGAGTACGCCGCCGAACTGGTCAGGCTCATCAAGGAGTCGGGTGACTTCTGCGTCGGCGTGGCGGCCTTTCCCGAGATGCATCCGCGCTCGGCCGACTGGGACAGCGACATCCGGCACTTCGTCGACAAGTGCCGGGCGGGCGCGGACTACGCGATCACGCAGATGTTCTTCGAGCCGGCGGGTTATCTGAGCCTGCGCGACCGGGTCGCCGCCGCCGGTTGCGCGACACCGATCATTCCCGAGATCATGCCGGTCACGAGCATCAGGATGCTGGAGCGGCTCCCGCAACTCAGCACGGCGGTGTTCCCACCGGAGTTGAGGGAGCGGATCCTCTCGGTCAAGGACGATCCGGCGGCGGTACGCTCCATTGGCATCGAGTTCGCGACGGAGTTCTGCGCCGAACTGCTCTCGGAAGGCGTTCCCGGCCTGCACTTCATCACGCTCAACAACTCCACGGCGACGCTCGAAATCTACGAAAATCTCGGACTGCACCGGCAGTCGTAGCCGGCCGTAACCGCCCTTCCTCCGAGGCGGTGGCCGTATGAGAGGAGCGGACATGGGCTGGACGGTCCTCTATATCGCGTTCGGCATCGTGGCGCTGTGGCTGCTGGGCGAGGTGCTGCTCCAGTACAAGGCGCGGCTGCGCTGGCGGCTGCTCGCCTTCGGCGGCTTCCTGGGCGTGGTCGTCGGGGTGCTGATCCCCTCGATCTATGTGATCGGCCTGGGCGCGGCCGCGTTCGCGGTCGGCCAGACGTATGTGACGCTCTCCTTCCGCCGTGGCTTCGCCACGGGATGGGCGATCCGCGGTGGCAAGCCGTCGGGCGGCAGCGGCAGCAGCCGCCGCCGCAAGGGCGGGAACGCGAAGGCCGCCGAGCGTGAGCCCTCGCTGGAGGTCACGGGGCTGGAGTACGAGCAGGCGGAGTCGCCGCTGGAGACCACGGCCGCCTTCGAGTCGCTACCGGACGCCTCGGGCACGGGCACGGGCACGGGTGCCGGTACGGACAAGGCCGACGGCGACGCCGCCGCGGGCGCCGCTTCGGAGGCCGCCCCCGTGTACGCGCCGCAGCCGATGCCGGACGAGACCGGCCAGTACGGCGTCTACCGTGACGACGACACGGCCGCCGCGCGGGCCGGGCAGGCGCAGTCGCACGGCTACGGGGACGGCTATGGGAACGGCTGGAGCCAGGACCCGTACGGACAGGACGTCTATGCGGCGCAGGCCCACGGCGGTTACGACGGCTACCAGTCGTCCGGCTACTCCGGTCACCCCGGTGACTCCGGTTACGCGGGCCAGTCCGGTCCCTCCGGTCACTCCAGTCACTCCGGTCAGGACTCGTACGCGGCGCGGTACGACTACGGCACGGACCGGCAGCAGTACGGCGGGTACGCCGACGAGTACGCCGCTCCCGGGGGCCCCGCCGATCACAGCCAGGGCCAGGGCCAGGGCTACGGCCAGGACTACGGCTCGTACGACGCCTACGACAGCTTCGGCGGCCGGCAGCAGTACGCCGACCCCTACGTGGGGCCGGGCCAGGACCCGTACGCCCGTGACACCCCGCCCGGCGGTGTCTGGGTCCCGCACCAGCGGGACTCGGACCCCACCGCCACCGGGGACCAGCCGCCGCGGACGCCCTACGGACAGCCCCAGCAGCCCGGATACGGCAACGGCGACAACGGTTACGACGACCGGAACAACAACCCGCGGTACTGACGGCGTCCGGACACCCGCGGCGCCGACGGGCGTCCCGGCATCCGCGGTGCCGACGGCGCCCCGTGCATCCGCGGTGCCGACGGGGTGCTGACCACCCGGCTCGCCCGGCGGACTGACGGGCTCTGTCGGCAGACGGGCCGTCAGGAGGCCCGCCCGCCCGGGGCAGTGCTCATCGCGAGCCGCGGAAGTCCGCTCCCTCGACGATCAGGCCCGCCACCAGCGCGCCCGACATCCCCGCGTGGGCGAGCCCGCCGCCCGGATGCGCCCAGCCGCCCGCGAGATAAAGCCCGGCAGGCCCGGCAGGCGAGTTCGCCCGGTGCAGCAGCCGGCCGCCCGCCCCCGCCAGCGCGGGCGCCGGCACCGAACCGCCGTCGGCGCCCGTCCGCGCCGCCGTGTCGGCGGGTGTCCCGACCTCCCGCCACAGCAGCCGCTCCGCCAGACCGGGCACGGCCGCTCCGGCGGCCGCCACCAGCACGTCCGCGTAACTCTCCCGCAGCGCGGCGTCGGTCCAGTCGACGGAGCCGCCCCCGCCCGCGGAACCGGCGGGACCGGCGGCACTCGCGGAACCGGCGGCGCCGTGCGGCGCGACGGTCGCGGTGAGCGTGACCGCCTCATGGCCCTCGGGGCGCGTGCCCGGGTCGTCGGGCCGCAGCACCGTGACGGTGGGCCGACCGGCGGGCCGGCCCGCGAAGACCTCTGCCGCCTCGCCGTCCGTGTCGGGGGAGTGCACCACCGTACGGTGGGCCGCACCGGCCTCACGGGCGCCGCGCAGGGCCAGCAGAACGGTGAACCGCCCGGGTACGGGGCCGACTTCGCCGGCCGCGCCGGGCGGCGGTACGCGCGGCGCCACGTCGTCCCCCTCGCCGTACGGCGCGCGCTCCAGCAGCCGTCCCGGCGCGATCCCCGCGACCACCCGGTCGGCCGCCGCGGCCGTGCCGTCCGCCAACTCGACGCCGGTGACCGTGCCGTCCTTCTCGACGATCCGGGCCACCTCGGCGTCGAAGACGAACTCGACCTTGCGCGCCAGGCACCTCTCGTACAGCGCGCGCGCCAACTCCCGCATGCCGCCCCGGACATACCAGCTGCCGAAGGTCTGCTCCAGATACGGCAGGACGGCCGCGCTCGCCGGTGCGCGCCGTGGGTCGAGCCCGTAGCTCAGGGCGTACCACCCCAGCAGAGCGGCGAGCCGGGGATCGGCCAGTTCCCAGGCACCGACCTCCGCGACCGTCGACGCCCGCCGGGCGGGGCGCAGGAGCCTGCGCCGTCGCGGCGCCGGATACGGGTCCCGGCCGAGCGCCTCCAGGTCCGCCCGCAGCGGCTCCTCCAGCAGCGGCCGGCGCGAACGGTCCCAGGCGTCCCCGGCCCGGTTGAGGAACGCGCCCCACCGCTCGCCGGCCCCGGCGCCGAGCGCCGCGTCCAGGGCCGCGACCACGCCGCCGCGCGACGCGTTGGGCAGGCTCAGGTCCGTACCGTCGGCGAAGACGTGGCGGCTCGCCGGATCGACCTGCTCCAGCCGGACGCACCGCTCCAGGGGCTCCTTGCCGGTCTTGACGAACAGGTCGCGGTAGACCGCCGGCAGGTGCAGCAGTCCCGGACCGGTGTCGAAGACGAAACCGTCCCGCTCGAACCTGCCCAGCGAACCGCCGTACGTCGCCGTCCGCTCGTACACCGTCACCCGGTGGCCTGCCACGGCCAGCCGGGCGGCCGCCGCCATGGCGCCCATCCCGGCGCCGATCACCGCAATCCGTGCCATGGCCGGAAACTCTACTGTCCGCCGGCCAGGAGACTGTCCGCCGGGACCGGGGCGGAGTACGGAGGGGTGAGTACCCGTACCTAGGGGGCGAGATGAGTAGCAGCGCGGATGGGAGCCGGCCCGCGCGGACGGGAGAGTGGAGACCACGGAAGGGGCGCGGCACCGGCACCGCCGACACGGGGCGGCGGAACGGTGCGGTTCCCCCGACGGAACGGGGGTGCGCGTCGGCCCGGTGAGGCTCAGGGGGATTGAGCTTCACCGGGCCGGCGTCTTTTCGTCGTCTCAGCGGCCGCCGACCCGTCCGTGCAGCAGCCGCGACAGCGCCGCGTGGACGTCGTCCATCGACCGTTCCGGCTGGAACGCCTGCCAGTCCAGGGCCGCCACCAGCACCATCCCCACCAGCGCGGCGGCCGTCAGCGGGATGTCGATCTCGTCGCTCAGCTCGCCGCCCTCGACGGCCTCCCGCAGCACGGTCTCCACGACGGCCACGGCCTGCTGACGCACCACCAGGAGCGTGGACTGCCAGGCCCGGTTGGTCCGCCACAGCTCGGCCACGTACAGCTGGGTGAACGCCGGATACCGGTCGATGAAGACGAGCCCCGCCCTGATCATCGCGTCGAGCGCGTCGACCCGGGTGTCGCCCCGCTCCGCCGTCGCCTCGGCGGCTTCCCTCAGGGACGAGGTGAGCAGACCGACACCGTGCCGCAGCAGTTCCTCGAAGAGCTCCGTCTTGCTCTTGAAGTTGTAGTAGACCGTGCCCTTGGCGACCCCGGCCCGCTCGGCGATCTCGTCCACCGTCGTGGCCGAGAAGCCCTGTTCGGCGATCAGGGTCACGGCGGCCTCGTAGAGCTTCTGCCGGGTGGCCTGGCGGCGGGTGCTGCTGCTGTCCATGGCGATGATTGTCACAGGTCGCCGCTCCGCGCGCCGGTGATCCGGCCACCGGCCCTCACAGGCTCAGCTCCGGATGCAGCCGGTCCACCGTCCACACCTGCTTGCGGCGGGCCGACAGGGCGGTCAGCGCCAGCGCGCCCGGGGTGAACGCGGCGAGTACGGCGCAGGCCTGCCAGACCGGCCCCGTCCCGCCGCCCGTGATGAGCCTGCGCAGGGCCTCCACCACATGACTCATCGGCAGGAAGGGGTGGACGGCGGCGAAGAACCCCGGGCTCGTCTGCACGGGATAGGTGCCTCCGGCCGAGGTGAGCTGGAGCATCAGCAGGGCGAGGACCAGGATCCGGCCCGCCGGTCCGAACCGCGCGTTCAGCCACTGGACGATCGCCGTGAAACAGCAGGTGACCAGGGCGAGGAAGCCGACGGTCCCGGCGGCCCTGGCGAACTCCAGGCCGATCGCCCAGTGCAGCACGGACAGCAGCGCGCCGGCCTGGAGCAGTCCGATCGCCGCGACGGGCAGCCAGCCGGCCAGGGCGATCCGCCAGGCGGCGGCACCGGCGGCCAGGGCACGCCGGTTGAGCGGCTGGATCAGCATGTACGCCACCATCGCGCCCACCCAGAGGGAGAGCGGGATGAAGTAGGGGGCGAAACCGGTGCCGTAGTTGGGCGCCGCGTGCAGGGAACGGGACGCGAGCCGGACGGGGTCGGCCATCACGTCCGTACGGCGGTCCCGCTCCCGCCGGTCGTAGTCGGGGATCTTGTCCACACCGTCGTTCAGGCCGCCGGCCAGTTCGGTCGAGCCGTCGGCGAGCTTGAACAGGCCGCCGTCGAGGGAGATGGCGCCGGACGAGAGGTCACCGATGCCGGTGTCGAGCGAGGCGGAGCCCTTCCGCGCGTCGCTCAGGCCGGTGTGCACCCGCTCGGCGCCCTCGGCGACCCGGTGGGCGCCCGCGTTGAGAGTGTTGATCTTGGTGACGGCCGTCTCCAGATCCTCGTCCAGGTGGGGCGCGCGTTCGGCGAGCGCGGTCGCCTGCCGCTTCAGTGTGGCGAGCCGACCGTCGAGCTTCCCGAGGTCGCCGCTGTTGTCCTGGACCAGGGAGTTGATGTCACCGGCGACGTCGGCCACGGACGCGGCGGCGTTCCTGGCACGTTCGAGGGAGGCGCAGACGGTGGGGGCGGCCGGACCGGTGGGATCGGTGGGGCCGCCGGGGGTGGCGGGGGCATCGGGCGAAGGGGCGGCCGAGGCGCCGGGGGCCGAGTCCGGGTCCGGTTCCGGGACGGTTGCCGTGCCGGGGCCGCTCGTCCCGGACGCCGAGGCACCGGCCGTCGCGTCGGCCGTCCCGCTCGTCTCCGTCTCGCCGGTACGGGCCTCGCAGCGCGTCTCGTAGACGGAGTTCACGTCGTCGGAGGCCCGGCGCGCCTCGGCGGCGACGGTGGGCGCGGACGTCACGAGGCGGTCGAGGTCGTCCCGTACCGCCTGCGCGGAGTCCGCGACGAACCGGGCCGAGTCGCCGACCGCCTTGCCGTTGTCCTTGAGGTACGGACGGATGCCGCCCGCCACCGCGCCCACCTTGTCGGCGAGTTCCTGGGTGCCGTCCGCGACCTGCCGGGAGCCGGTCCTGAGGCCGGCCGCGCCCTCGTCCAGCCTGGTCAGCCCGTCCGCCAGGTCGCCGCTGCCGTCCTTGGCGGTCCGCAGTCCGGCCGTGAGGTCCTTCGATCCCTTCTTCGCCTCACCGATGCCGCGCTCCAGCCGGTCGGCGCCCTTGGCGGCGCGCTCGGTGGCGTCATGGATGTCGGAGAAGGAGATGAAGATCCTGTCCAGGAAGGAACGCGAGGCGTCGGTCGACGCGGCGGTGCGCACCTCGGCGAACACGGTCCGGGATATCTGGCCGACGATGTAGTTGTTGGCGTCGTTCGTGCGGACCTGGAGCGCGCCGGTGCCGGGCGCGTCGCCGGAGCTCGAGGCGATGCGCCGGCTGAGGTCGGCCGGCATGGTCAGGGAGAGGTAGTACGAGCCGTCCTCCACGCCCCGGCGGGCCTCGGCCGCGTCGACCTCGTGCCAGGCGAACACCTTGCTGTCGAGGAGACCCCGGGTGATCTCGTCGCCGGCGGCGATCTTCCGGCCGTCGGCCGTGGCACCCTCGTCGTCGTTCACGAGGGCGACGGGGATCCGGTCGAGACGGCCGTACGGGTCCCAGAAGGACCACAGGTAGAGCGCGCCGTAGAGCAGGGGCAGCAGGGTGACGGCGACGAGCGCGGCGCGCGGCAGTCTTCCCCTGCCGAACCGCTTGAGCTCAAGCGCGGCGAGCTTCGGCGAGCGCATCGGCCGTGTCCTCCTGTGTCCGTGGGGTCGGGTGGTCCGGTTCCGCTCGGCCGGCCGGCGGTGCCGGCGGTGCTGTGCGTGCCCTGCGCGCCGTCCTGAGCCGGATGACGGTGTCCGCCTCCTCGGGGGCCGTCCCGCCGCACGCGGCGACGACGGTCGTGCCGCCGTCGGCGACCGCGCGCAGGAGCCGCCAGGCTTCGGCGCGGCCGGTGTCGGAGAGGCCCGGGCCGACGTCGTCCACGGCGAGCAGCCGGGGACCGCCGATCAGCGCCAGGGCCACGGAGAGGCGCAGCGCCTCCAGACGTTCCAGGTCGCGCACGTGGGTGCGCTCGCCCTTGGGCAGGGCGTCGGTGTCGAGACCGGCGGTGGTCAGCGCGGCCGAGACCCGGCGCCGGGCCTCGGCGGCCCGCTCCGCGCGGGGGCGCAGCAGGGCGCGGGGCGAGCCGCCGAAACGGCTCCGCAGGAGCTCGCGTTCGCGCAGGTGCTCGGCGACGGTCAGCGCGGGGTCGAGGTCGTTGACCCCGGGCACGGGACCGAGAGCGCTGAAGCGGCGCACGGACCCCATGGCCCGGGGGAGGGCCGCCCCGCCGACCCGGGCGCGGCCCTCGGTGGGGCGCATCCGGCCGGTGAGGGTCAGCAGGAGACAGGTGCGACCGGAGCCGGGGTCGCCCTCGACGGCGACGAGCGCGCCGGGCGCGGCCTCGAACCGCAGATGGCGGAACACCCAGCCGCGCGGGCCCTTCACCCCGAGGTCCTCCGCGGTGAGACCGGCGGCCGTCCCGGTGAGGCCGGCGGCCGCGGCCGGCGCGGGGTCCCCGTCCCCGGGGTGTCCGTGGCGCCCGCCGTCCCCGCGGCCGCCGGCACAGTCGGGTGCGTCGGTTCCGGCGGGTGCGTCGGGTGCGTCGGGTGCGTCGTTCCCGCCGTTTCCCTCGCTGTTCCGATCGCCCACGGGACCTCCCCGGCTCATGCAATAACTGTACTGACTAGTCAGTGCAAAAACTAACCCGTGTCGGTGTTCGAGGCAAAGGCCCTGGTCGGAGCCGATTGTCAGTGGCGGCCCGCACGATGGACACACACGGCCACAGCGCCGTCACACGACGACAGGAGGTTCCGTCATGGCCGGCACCTACCCCGGCGCCGCGCGTCGCCGCCGTACCGACGGCCCTGCCCCCGCACTGATCGGACCGCCGAACGACGTCCACCCCGTCCAGCGCCGTGCCACGGCGCCGCCCGCCGCCCTCGACCTGCTCGCCAAGGCGCGGGCCGGGCTGGCCGAGGCCGGGGGACTGGACGTGCCGAACGAGCGCTATGCCACCGCCCATCTCGCCGCCCTCCGCACCGCCGCCGCCGTGCTCGCGGCCCGGGGCCGGCCCGAGCCGGCCACGCGGCGGCGGCGCATCAGGAGCGCGTGGGAGGTCCTGCCCGAGATCGCGCCGGAGCTGACCGAGTGGAGCGCCCTGTTCGCCGCGGGCGCCGAGCGCAGGGCGCGCGCGGAGGCGGGCATCCGGGGCGCGGCGACGGGGCGCGACGCGGACGACCTGCTGCGTTCGGCGGCCATGTTCCTGCGGCTGGTGGAGCGGATGCTGGCGCCGGAGCCGGCCCTGCCCCGGCCGCGCGGTGGTTCCGGCGAGCGCGGGGCGCCGCCGCGCCGCCCGGGCCCGGCGGAGCGGGGTGACGCGGCCGGCTGACCCGGCCGGCCCGGCTGGGGAGGGAGGTGGCCGGGCGGCTCGGCGGGACGCGGCCGTTGACCAGGAGGGAAGGCCGAGGCAATAGGGTGGTGACGAGCCCGCACAGTTCCACCGCCCCGGGCGCCCGGGGCGGCACCGCGCCAAGGAGTCACTGCCGTGTCGGACCCTTCCCCCGTTTCCGGTGCTTCCGGCGTCCCCAGTGCTTCCGCGTCTTCCGGGTCCACCGGCGCTTCCGGCGCCTCGGGTACGTCGGGCGTCTCGGGTGCTTCGGGCGCCGCGGCGGCTTTCGGCGGGGACACGCCCTCCCGCCCTCGCGGCCCCCTGCGTACGGCCGTGGTCTGGGAGGTCCTCGAGGCCGCCCTCGACCGCCGGGTCAAGACCGCCGGGACCGCGGTCCTCGACGTGCTCGACACGGGGGGCGGCACGGGCAACTTCGCCGTGCCCGTCGCCCGGCTGGGGCACCGGGTGACCGTCGTGGACCCCAGCCCCAACGCGCTGTTCGCGCTGGAGCGCCGGGCGGCCGAGGCCGGGGTGGCCGACCGCGTCCGGGGGGTGCAGGGTGACATCCGCGGCCTCTTCGAGGTGGTCGGGCGCGGCGGGTTCGACGCCGTGCTGTGCCACGGGGTGCTGGAGTACGTGGACGATCCGGCCGAGGGCCTGCGGAACGCGGTGGACGCGCTGCGGCCGGCCGGGGCGCTCAGCCTGCTCGCCGCGGGCCTGGGCGGCGCGGTGCTGGCCAGGGCGCTGGCGGGACACTTCGCCGAGGCGCGGCAGGCCCTGGCGGACCCGGCGGGCCGCTGGGGCGCGGGCGATCCCGTTCCGCGGCGCTTCACGGCCGATCAACTCACGGACCTGGTCGGCGACGCCGGGGCGGCCGTCGAGGCGGTGCACGGCGTCCGGGTTTTCTCCGACCTGGTCCCCGGCGGCCTGGTGGACACCCAGCCCGGTGCCCTGGACGCCCTGTTGCGGCTGGAGGAGGCGGCGGCCGAACTGCCCGCGTTCCAGTCCGTCGCCACACAACTGCACGTACTGGGCGAGAAGCGGAGCTGACCGGAGCCCGCTGCATGGCTCCGGCCCGTCCCGGGCCGGTGGCCGAGAGACGGCCGCCCAAGGCTTCCCAAAGGCGGCCGAAAAGGCCATAGGGTGGCTGATCAGCGTCGCGACCGCACATGGAGTGCGCCACAGGCCCCCCGGCGACGCGCCGGGCGCCGTATGATCGGGGTACGCCGTCCGGCATGACGGTTCGACGGTTGGGGAATCAACGCTTCAACGGCCGAACCGACATGGCGGCCCGGATTGACTGAATGGCATTGAGGGCGGGTTTCACGGGGGCGAATCCCTGCCTATCCTTGAAGGGGCCGCATACCGGTCGCCCCCCGCGACCGACGACGAGGAGGACTCCGTGCCGCTCTCGGAGCACGAGCAGCGAATGCTCGAGCAAATGGAGCGAGCGCTGTACGCCGAAGATCCCAAGTTCGCGACAGCGCTTGAGGGAAGCGGGCTGCGTACATACACCCGGCGACGGGTCTATCAGGCGGTCGCAGGCTTCCTGGTGGGAATCGCGCTCCTCATGGCCGGAATGGTCGCCCAGCAGATCTGGATCAGTGTGGTGGGGTTCCTCGTCATGCTGGGCTGCGCGGTCCTTGCGGTCACCGGCTGGCGCAAGGCGCCGAAGCCGGGCGAGCAGCAGTCCTCGGGCGGACCACAGGCCGGTGGCCGCCGACCACGGGGGCAGCGGGGCTCGGTGATGAACCGGATCGAGCAGCGGTGGCAGCGCCGCCGGGACGAACAGGGCCAGTGAGCCACGGCTGAGGGGCGAGCGCGTGACGCGTTCGCCCCTCAGCCGTGTCCGGGTCGTGCCCGGCCAGGCGTGCACCGCCGCGAATCCCAACGTACCGGGACCGGCTCCGGGCTCCGGGACCGGGCCGCCGGAACCGGGCCCGGAGCCGGTCCCGGGCCCGGTTCACGGAAGAAAGCGCCGGGAGGGGAACCGACAGCCGCGAGCGCGTCCCGCGGCCACGCGTCCTCCACACACCTCAGCGCGCCCCCGGCAGCCTGCGCGGCAGCGACAGGCGGACGTCCCGGAGGCGGGCCGTGAGTGCCTGCCACCGCTCCGAGGCGGACCAGATCACCCGTACGGCCGAGCGCGGGACGAACAGCGCCCGCAGGCGGGCCCGGCGGGGAACGGAGGACGCCATGGCCTCGCGGACGCGCCGGGCGTCGTCCGCCAGGCCGGGCGCCGGGCGGGGTTCCGGCGCGTACAGCACCTGCTCGACGGAGCCCGCCACCCGGTGCACCGCCTGCGCGGCGTCCCCCTCCAGCCGGCCCAGCCGTACCAGCCGGTCCGCCGCCTTGCGGGGGGTGAGCGCGTCGTCGGGCGGGATGCCGTGGTCCCAGGCGGTGTCGGTGATCTCCTGCCAGGCAGCCAGCGTCCGGGCCGCGGTGTCGGCGGTGGCCGCGCTCGTCCGGCCGCCGGAGCCCAGGCGGCGGGCCCTGGCCCTGGTCCGCCACAGCAGTGGCAGCAGCGGCAACGTGATCACGACCAGCGCTCCCAGAACGCTCAGCAGCACCGTCCCGAACGGGAAGCCCGGATCCGAGGGCGGCGGGGCCGCACCCGGCGCGGCGCTGCCGCACGCCTCCGGCCGCCCGGAGTCCGCCGGGCAGCTCGGCGAGCCGGACGGCTCGGCCGACGGCGTCTCGGCCGGGTCGGTCTCCGCGCCGCTCTCCGCGCTCGGCGTGTCCGTCGGCGTCTCGGGACGGGTGTAGTCGGGCGCGCTGCCCCGGCTCGGCGTCGGCTCGAAGCGGGTCCAGCCGACCCCTTCGAAGTACAGCTCCGGCCAGGCGTGCGCGTCCCGCAGACCGACCGACATGCTGCCGTCCGGCTTGGGCGTGCCCGGGGTGAAGCCCACGGCGACCCGCGCCGGTATGCCCAGCGTGCGGGCCATCGCGGCCATCGTGAAGGAGAAGTGGACGCAGAATCCCTCCTTCCTCTCCAGGAAGCGGGTGATCGCGGTGATGCCCGTGCCCGAGTCCACCTCGGTGTCGTACGTGAAACCGCCGTCCAGCGCGAACCAGTCCTGGAGCCTGACGGCCCTTTCGTAGTTGTTCGCCGCGCCTTCGGTGACGTCCAGGGCCGTCGACCGCACCACACCCGGCAGGCCGGCCGGGACCCGTGTGTACTCCTCCAGCAGGTCGGCGGGGGGCGGCGGCGCCGAGGCGAGCTGCTCGCTCGTCGGGTTCACCAGCAGGCTGTCGACCTTGTACGTCGCGCCCTGCGTGGACTGCCCGCGGTCGCCCACCAGCGTCCGGCCCTCGGGCTCGAAGCGCCAGCGGCCGTCGATCCGCACCCGCGTCGCCGGATAGGGCATCGGGAGGTAGTTCTGCCGGTACCAGCCCGCGGCCGAGATGCTGGTCGATATCTCCTCGGTGCCGACGCCGGGGCCCAGCCCGGACGCGCCGGGCAGCCGGTCCGGCACGTCCTCCACCTTGCGCTGGGAGAACCGCCAGGACGTCCCGTCGAACTTGTCCAGTGCCATGATCCGCAGGTACAGGTTCTGGGTGTCCCGCGCGTTGGTCCGGTAGGTCAGGGCCTCCCGGTTCTCCGGCTGGTTCAGGTTGTTCTGGAGCGAGACCAGGGGATTGACCGCGGAGATGGTGCCTCCGCCGCCCAGCCCCGAGCCGCCCGACCGGCCCGCGTTCGCCAGCAGTCCGCCGTCCAGGGACGGCAGGGCCGCCGGGACGGCCAGCGCGACGCCCAGCGCCACCACCCCGATCCTGCGGCCGGTGCGGACCGGAGCGCGCCGGGGCGAGCCGGCGAAGACCGCGAAGCGGCCCGGCTCCCGCGCCGGGGCGCCGAACACCCGGCCCCACTGGGAGAGCCGGTCCCGGCCCTCGGCCAGCAGGAGCAGCAGGTAGCCGCCGGCCGCCAGCAGGAACCACAGCCGGCCCCCGGCCCCGCCCGACAGCCCCGAGGCGACCGAGTAGAGCGCGAGCAGCGGCAGCCCGGCCGGCGCCGCGCTGCGGAAGGTCACCGCGAGGGCGTCCACCGCGAGCCCGATGACCAGGACGCCGCCGATCAGCATCAGCTCGATGCCGTCGGTCGCCGGCGCCGGTATCGCATAGCGCCCGACGTCCTGGCCGCCCGCCGTCAGCAACTCGCCGAGCTCCTGGAAGGCACCCGGGGACGGCAGGAAACCGAGCGGCGCCTCGTCGCGGGCGAAGACCATGGTGAGCATCAGCAGCACGGTCATGGCCTGCAGCGCCACGGTCAGCGGCCGGGCGAGCGGCACCCGCCGCGCCAGCGCGCCGACCGCGCCCAGGACCGCCAGCATGAAGGCGGCCCGCACCAGCCAGTCGCCCCTGTCGACCAGCGGCACCAGCGAGCCCGCCGCCATCAGGGTGGCGGCGAAGGCGCACAGGGCCAGCCGTCCCGGACCGCTCATGACCATCCTCCGGTGAAAGCCGACGCGGCGCCGGTGACCGCCGATTCCGAGCGCTGCCGTGCGGCCTGGCGCCACAGGTCGGGCAGGGCCGCCCCCGAGGGCACGGCGACCGCCGTCCAGCCGGCCTCGCGCAGCCGCCGCAGCCGGTCCTCGGCCCGGTCGTCCGGTGCGGAGCCCCGCACCCAGTCGGCACTGTCGAGCACGAACGCGACGGCGGCGGCACAGCGCTGCCGCATCCGCGCCGCCACCACGGTCTGCTCCTCGTCCAGGTCGCCGAAGAAGGCGACCAGCAGCCCCTCCGCACCGCCGCGCAGGACGTCGTAGGCGCGGGAGAGGGAGTCCTCCCCGGAGTGGTCGACCACCGCGAGGGTGTCCATCATCAGCCCGGCCGAATCGGCGGACTCGGGGGTCGCCCCGCCGAAGCCGCCCGCCCCCTCGCCCGGTACGGAGCTGCCGGTGTCGGTCAACAACCGGACCGCGAAGCCCCGTTCCAGCATGTGCACCAGCGTGGAGGCCGCGCCCGACACCGCCCATTCGAAGGCGGAACCGGGGCCCGCTCCCGCGTAGGCGACGCGCCGGGTGTCCAGCAGCACCGTGCACCCCGACCGCTGCTGCTGCTCCTCGCGCCGCACCATCAGCTCGCCGTAGCGGGCCGTGGAGCGCCAGTGCACCCGGCGCAGGTCGTCGCCGTAGCGGTAGCCGCGGGGGATCACGTCGTCCTCGCCCGCCAGCGCCAGCGAACTCTGCCGCCCGTCGCCGTAGCCCGCGGACTCGCCCACGAGCGGCACCGGGGGCAGCGGTTCGGTGCGCGGGATGACGGTCAGCGTGTCGTACGCGCTGAACGAGCGGGTCAGCTCGCACATCCCGAACGGATCGCTCAGCCGGAGCTGGAGCGGTCCGAGCGGGTACCGCCCGCGCAGGTCGGAACGGACCCGGTAGGACACCTCCCGGCGGCCGCCCGGCTCCACCCGGTCCAGGACGAAGCGGGGCCGGGGGCCGAGGACGTAGGGCACGTGGTCCTGGAGCATCAGCAGCCCGGTGGGCATCCGCGTCACGTTGTCCATCCGCAGGTGGACGCGCGCCTCGGAACCGGCCGGCACCCGCGAGGGGTACAGTCGCCGGCTGCCGGTGACCCGGTAGCGCGTGCGGTACAGGACCGCGACACAGATCAGGGGCAGGGCGGCCAGCAGCAGGCCCACCCGCAGCAGGTCGGACTGGCCGAGCACATAGGCGCAGACCCCCGCGGCGACGCCCGCGGCGAGGAACGACCGGCCGCGCGTGGTCAGTCCGGACAGCGCGGCCCGCGGCCCGCCCGTGTCCCTGTTCCCGCGCCCTTCTCCTGCCTCTTCCCTGTCCCCTTCTCCCCGGCGCTCCCCGCCGCGTTCCGCGCCGTGCGGGCCCTCCGGGCGCCACGGCCCGCCGGCCTCCATCACAGCCGCCGCGCGCCGGGCTGCCGGCCGTAGACATGCGGCCCCGGCACGCGTCCCGGCCCCGGGGCCCGGCCGCCGTCCGCCGTGGGCACGGGCGTGCGCCCGAGGATCTCCCGCACCACCTCCTCGGGCGTGCGGCGGTTCAGCTGGGCCTGGGCCGTCGGCAGCAGCCGGTGCGCGAGCACCGCCACCGCCAGGGACTGCACGTCGTCGGGCAGCGCGTACTCCCGGCCGGCCAGCGCGGCCGCGGCCTTGGCGGCCCGCATCAGGTGGAGCGTCGCGCGCGGGGACGCACCGAGCCGGAGGTCCGGGTGGTTACGGGTCGCGCCGACCAGCTCGACCACGTATCTGCGCACGGAGGCGGCCACATGGACCGCGCGCACCTCGTCGATCAGCTTCACGATGTCGGCCGCGTGGGCCACCGGCTGGAGGTCGTCCAGCGGGGACACGCCGCCGTGCAGATCCAGCATCTGCACCTCGGCCTCCGCGCTGGGATAGCCCATCGACACCCGGGCCATGAAGCGGTCGCGCTGCGCCTCCGGCAGCGGATACGTACCCTCCATCTCCACCGGATTCTGCGTGGCCACCACCATGAACGGGCTGGGCAGCTCGTACGACTGCCCGTCGATGGTGACCTGACGCTCCTCCATGGACTCCAGCAGTGCCGACTGGGTCTTGGGGGAGGCGCGGTTGATCTCGTCGCCGATCACGATCTGGGCGAAGATCGCGCCCGGTTTGAACTCGAAGTCCTGCCGCTGCTGGTCATAGATCGACACACCCGTGATGTCCGACGGCAGCAGGTCGGGGGTGAACTGGATCCGCCGCACCGACGAGTCGATGGAACGGGCCAGCGCCTTGGCCAGCATGGTCTTGCCCACACCGGGAACATCTTCGATCAGCAGATGTCCCTCGGCGAGCAGTACGGTCAGCGAAAGCCGTACGACCTCGGGCTTGCCCTCGATCACACCCTCCACCGATGTGCGGACACGCTCCGCAGTGGCGGTCAGATCTGTGCGGCTCGCACGATCGTCATAGGTCGTCACCGGCCCTCCTCGGCCCTTTCCCCGGGCCGAGGCTCCGTCAGACGGCCCGGCCCACCCAGAACACGGACACCGCCCGCCCGTCCACCCGGACGCGTCCGGGGCGTTGTCACAGCTGCATTCTTGTTGCCGTTACCGCTTCGTGTCACTCGCCTGTGGATAACTGGGTGCGTTATGCCGGTATTGCGGTTTTTCTGGCCTTGATGAGGCGGGAAACCGGCCCTCGACGGCTGTGAAGGGGCGCCCCGGCGTGGTGGGCGCGAGCACCCCGCCAGGGCGCGGCCGTGGCTCCGCCGGCGCGCGGCCGAGGCTCCGCCGGTGCGCGGTCGAGGCCGTCGGCGGGACGTGCGCGAAACGTTCCGGGCGGGCGTGAGCGCGGTTCCGGCGAAGGTCAGTCCGCCGCTTCGATCTCCCGCAGCAGGCCCGTCTTCACATCGAAGACGAAGCCGCGGACGTCATCGGTGTGGGGGAGGAACGGCGAGGTCCGTACCCGCCGCATCGACTGCCGGACGTCCTGGTCCACGTCGCGGAACGCCTCGACGGCCCAGGAGGGCCGCTGGCCGACCTCCATCTCCAGCTCGTGCCGGAAGTCCTCGGTGAGGCTCTCCAGACCGCAGCCGGTGTGGTGGATGAGGACCACGCTGCGGGTGCCCAGCGCCCGCTGGCTGATGGTGAGGGAGCGGATGACGTCGTCCGTGACCACGCCGCCCGCGTTGCGGATGGTGTGGCAGTCGCCGAGCGAGAGCCCGAGCGCGTCGTGCAGGTCGAGTCGCGCGTCCATGCAGGCGACCACGGCGACGCGCAGCACGGGCCGCGCGTCCATCCCGGGGTCGGTGAAGTCGGCGGCGTAGTGCTGGTTCGCCTCGACGAGTCGGTCGGTGACCGTCCCGCCGGTCCTGGCGGGGCCGGCGGGGGATCCGTCGGAGTCGGTGGGAAGGTGTGCGGAAGTCGGCATACCCACGACGGTAATGGTCGCGGGGCGCCGAGGGCTGCCGGGGAACGGGACGAAGGCGGCACAAGGAGCGTCAACGTCACGGGGTGTGAGGTAGTCCACACGGGTGGCGCAGGCGGTGTCGAACGGGTGAAATGTGCCGTTCGCGGTCGAGTGGGGCGTGACCCGGGCGACGCGCTGGCCGGTTGATTGACCGGACGGACGAGTGGACTAAAGTGGCGCGAAGTTCACGGACACACCCCGAACGCAACCCGACGCATCCCGGACATTCCCGCGTGTCGCGGCCCTACGTGCGGCTCGGCCTCCTCCCGCTCGGCGGTCGGCCGACGCCCTTTCCGGCGACGGCGGACCACTCCCCTTCTGAGCGGGCGGGGACCCGGCCGCACGGACGGCCGCGCCGGATCCTGAGAGGGCGCATGAGCGAGCGCAGCGAGCGAGTCACGGAAGGCCGCGCGCCCGCGCAGCGCCGTACGGAAGGCACGCCCGGCCCGTCCGGTACGGCGGGCGGGCGCCGGCGCGCCCGCGCCACCGCCCACGGACCCCGGCACCGCCCCGCGGCGATCCGCCGGGCCGGCGGGACTTCCCGGACACGGCCCGGCCCGCTCCGCGCGAGCCTCGTACCCGCCCCGGGGGTGCGCCCGTGATGAACCAGGTCCGTCACGTGCCCGTCATGCTCCAGCGCTGCCTGGACCTGCTGGCCCCCGCCCTCGCCGAGCCCGGCGCGGTCGTCGTGGACTGCACCCTCGGCCTCGGCGGGCACAGCGAGGCACTGCTCGCCACCTTCCCCTCCGCCCGGCTGATCGCGCTCGACCGGGACCAGGAGGCGCTGCGGCTCTCGGCCGAGCGGCTCGCCCCGTACGGCGACCGGGCCACGCTCGTGCACGCCGTGTACGACGAACTGCCCGACGTCCTCGCCCGTCTCGGCGTGGAGCGCGTCCAGGGCGTCCTCTTCGACCTCGGCGTCTCCTCCATGCAACTCGACGAGTCCGACCGCGGCTTCGCCTACGCCCAGGACGCCCCGCTCGACATGCGCATGGACCAGACGGCCGGTGTCAGCGCCGCCGAGGTCCTCAACACCTACCCGCCCGGCGAACTGGTGCGGATCCTGCGCGCGTACGGTGAGGAGAAGCAGGCCAAGCGCATCGTGTCGGCCATCGTCAAGGAGCGCGAGAAGCGGCCCTTCAGCCACAGCGCCCGGCTCGTGGAGCTGATCCGCGACGCTCTCCCGCAAGCCGCCAAGCGCACCGGCGGCAACCCCGCCAAACGCACCTTCCAGGCGCTGCGCATCGAGGTCAACGGTGAACTCGCCATCCTGGAGAGGGCCGTCCCCGCGGCCGTGGCGAGCCTCGCGGTGGGCGGCCGCATCGCCGTGCTCTCGTACCACTCGCTGGAGGACCGCCTGGTCAAGCAGGTCTTCGCGGCGGGCGCCGCCAGCAGTGCCCCGCCGGGGCTGCCCGTGGTTCCCGAGCGCTACCAGCCCCGTCTCGAACTGCTCACCCGCGGCGCCGAACTCCCCACGGAGGAGGAGATCGCCGAGAACCGGCGGGCGGCCCCGGCCCGGCTGCGGGGGGCCCGGCGCATCAGGGAGGACGCTCCGTGAGCGGACCGGCCAAGCAGTTGAGGGGGCGGGCCGCGCGGCTCGCCCAGCTGATGCCCTCCGGGGCCGGCTCCGCGGCCCGGACCCCCTTCGTCCTGCTGGTCGTGCTGCTCCTCGGCGGGGGTCTGATCAGCCTCCTGCTGCTGAACTCCGCGCTCAACGAGGGGTCGTTCCGGCTCAGCGACCTCAAGAAGCAGACCACTGACCTCACCGACGAGGAACAGGCCCTGCAGCGGGACGTGGACAACGCCTCCGCACCGTACGCGCTGGAGCGGCGGGCCCGCGGGCTCGGCATGGTGCCCGGCGGCAGCCCGCTCTTCCTCGACCCCGCCGGCACCGTGCGCGGTGTCACCGGCGAGGCCACCGCGTCCGGGCGGCAGTCCCCGATGGGCGGCGTCGGGGCGCCCACGGCCGGGGGTGCGCCCACCGGCTCCCCGGCCGACGACGCACCCCGGGGCACCCCGCCCCGGACATCCGGCGAGCCGGTCCCTACGACACCCGGCAGGTGACGCAGTGCCTCCCAAGGAACCACCGCGCCGCCGCGTGCCCGGACCCGCCCGCTCCGGACCCGAACGCTCCGGCGGCGCGCGGCCCGGGAACGGCGGCCGCCCCCGGCCCGCCACCGTACGCCCGGCGCAGGCGCCCCGCCGTCCGCGCCCGGGCGCGCGCGGCCCCCGCCGGATCCGGCTCGGCAGCCCCCGCCCCCGGCTGCGGCTGATCGGCCTCGGCCTGACCCTCGTCATGCTGGCGTTCGTCGTCCGGCTGCTCCAGGTGCAGGCCGTCGACGCGAGCGAGTTCGCCGCCAAGGCGGAGCGCAGCCGCTACTACACCCAGACCGTCCCCGCCGAGCGCGGCGAGATCACCGACCGGGCCGGTATCGCGCTCGCCACCAGCGTCGACGCGTACGACATCACCGCCGACCCGTTCATGTTCACCCGCGACTTCACCAAGGTCCCCGACGCCCCCGAGCAGGCGGCCGAACTGCTCGCCCCGATACTGGGCGTGGACCGCGCCGGTCTCGTGGCGAAGCTCAAGACCCCCAAGTCCCGCTACACCGTCCTGGCGCGCCGCCAGACGCCCCAGGTCTGGAACCAGATCAAGGACCTGAAGAACGTGCTCGCCCGGAAGGCGAGCAAGGCCAAGGCGGACGGCGGCTCCGGCGTGAGCGTGCTCTCCGGCGTCTTCCAGGACGCCAGCAGCAAGCGCGTGTACCCCAACGGCGACCTCGCCGCCGGGATACTGGGGTACGTGAACGCGGCCGGCCGGGGCGCCGGCGGCGTCGAGTCCATGCTCGACACGGAGCTGGCCGGCCAGGACGGCCAGATCAGCTACGCCCAGTCCGGCGGCCGTCGCGTGCCCACCGCCGGCTCGCGGGAGAAACCGGCCGTACCCGGCTCGGACATCGAGCTGACCATCGACCGGGACATCCAGTGGGCCGCGCAGAAGGCCATCGCCGACCAGGTGAAGGAGTCCAAGGCCGAACGCGGCTACGTCGTGGTCCAGAACAGCAGGACCGGCGAGATCCTGGCCATGGCCAACGCCCCCGGATTCGACCCCAACGACCTCTCCGAGGCCGACGCGGCCGCCATGGGCAACGCGGCCCTCCAGGACGCCTACGAGCCCGGCTCCACCAGCAAGGTCATGTCCATGGCCGCCGTGCTGGAGGAGGGGGCCGCCACCCCCGGCACCCATGTCGTCGTCCCCAACCGGCTGCACCGCGGCGACCGCCTCTTCAAGGACGACGTCGACCACCCCACCTGGTACCTGACGCTCAACGGGGTCCTCGCCAAGTCCAGCAACATCGGAACCATCATGGCCACCGGCGAACTCGGCAGGACCCAGGCAGAGGCCAACAAGGTCCTGCACTCGTACCTGACCAGGTTCGGCATCGGCCGCCCCACCGGCCTGGGCTACCCCGGGGAGACCCGCGGCCTGCTCGCGAAGCCCGCGGACTGGTCCACCTCGCAGCAGTACACGATCCCCTTCGGCCAGGGCCTCTCGCTCAACGCCGTCCAGGCCACCTCGGTCTTCTCGACGATCGCCAACGGCGGCGTACGGGTCGAACCCACGCTGGTGCGCGGCACGACGGGACCCGACGGGCGCTTCACCGCGGCGCCCGCCCCCGAGCGGACCAGGGTGGTCAGCGAGAAGACCGCGAAGACCGTGTCCACGATGCTGGAGTCGGTCGTCGGCGACGAGGAGGGCACGGGCACCAAGGCCCGCATCCCCGGCTACCGCGTCGCGGGCAAGACCGGCACCGCCAACCGGGTCGATCCGGAACTGGGCGTCTACCGGGGTTACACCGCCTCGTTCGCCGGCTTCGCCCCCGCCGACGACCCGCGGATCACCGTCTACTGCGCCATCCAGAAGCCCACCAAGGGCAGCCACTTCGGCGGCCAGATCTGCGGTCCCACCTACAAGAAGGTCATGGAGTTCGCTCTCAAGACGCTGCGGGTCGAACCGACCGGCAGCAAACCCGCCCGGCTGCCGGTCACCTTCAAACCCGGCGAGTGACCCCCAGGGAACCACCCAGTGACAACCATCACCCCCGATTCCGGGAACCACCACGATCCCGCCGCGCACGAGCCCCCCTCACGTGGCTCGCTGCCCGTACGGCCCGGTACGCTCACCGCCGTGCCACACGCTGATCAAGACCGAACCACCCCCCAGGACGCCGCCGCGAACCGGCCGGGGACGCCCCGCCCGGAGCGGGTCCACCCCACGCCGCTCACGGAGCTGGCCGCCCGGCTGGGCGCCGAGACCCCGGCCCACGGGCAGGTGACCGGCCCGGGGGAGGCGACCGGCATCACGCACGACTCGCGGGCGGTGCGACCTGGCGACGTGTACGCCGCGCTGCCCGGTGCCCGGCTGCACGGCGCCGACTTCGCCGCCCAGGCGGCGGACCTGGGAGCCGTCGCCGTCCTCACCGACCCGGCCGGCGCCGACCGCGCGGCGGCCACCGGGCTGCCCGTCCTGGTCGTGCCCGACCCGCGTGGCGCCATGGGGGAACTGGCCGCCGAGATCTACGGGCGGCCCGGCGCGGACCTGCTCCAGATCGGGATCACCGGTACCTCGGGCAAGACCACCACGGCCTACCTCGTGGAGGGCGGGCTGCGCGGCGCCGGCCACCGGACGGGGCTCATCGGCACCGTCGAGATGCGGATCGACGACGAACGCATCAAGTCCGAGCGCACCACCCCCGAGGCCACCGACCTCCAGGCGCTCTTCGCGGTCATGCGCGAACGCGGCGTGGAGTCGGTCGCCATGGAGGTCTCCAGCCACGCCCTGGTCCTCGGCCGGGTCGACGGCTGTGTGTTCGACGTCGCCGTCTTCAACAACCTCAGCCCCGAGCACATGGAGTTCCACTCCGGCATGGAGGACTACTTCCAGGCCAAGGCCGGGCTCTTCACCCCCGGGCGCAGCCGCGCCGGGGTGGTGAACCTCGACGACGAGTACGGCCGCCGGCTGCTGACCGAGGCGACCGTCCCGCTCACCACGTTCTCCGCCGAGGGCCACCCGGACGCCGACTGGCGCGCCGAGGACGTCCGGGTCGGCTCGCACGGCTCCACGTTCACGGCAGTCGGCCCGGACGGCGAGCGCGTCACCGCCGAGGCGCCGCTGCCCGGCCCGTTCAACGTCGCCAACACCCTGGCCGCGATCGCCACCCTCGCCGTCGCCGGGATCGACCCGCAGACCGCGGCCGACGGCATCGCCGCCGTGCCCGGGGTGCCGGGCCGCCTGGAGCGCGTCGAGGCGGGACAGCCGTATCTCGCCGTGGTCGACTACGCCCACAAGACGGACGCCGTCGAATCGGTCCTGCGCTCCCTGCGCAAGGTCACCAAGGGCCGGATCCACCTCGTGCTCGGCTGCGGCGGCGACCGGGACGTCAGCAAGCGCGGCCCGATGGGCGCCGCCGCGGCCCGGCTCGCCGACACCGCCGTACTGACCTCCGACAACCCGCGCTCGGAGGATCCGCTCGCGATCCTCGCCGCGATGCTGGCGGGCGCCGCCGAGGTGCCCGTGCACGAGCGGGGCGACGTCCTCGTGGACGCCGACCGGGCCTCCGCCATCGCCGCCGTGGTGGGCCTCGCCGAGGCCGACGACACCGTCCTGATCGCGGGCAAGGGCCACGAGCAGGGCCAGGACGTCGCCGGGGTCGTCCGCGCCTTCGACGACCGCGAGGTCCTGCGCACGGCCATCGAGCGCTCCCTGCGCCGCGAGCACGCGCCCGAGCACCGCACAGAACACCGCGTCGAGCACCGTTCCGACTACCGCACCGAGCACCGTCCCGAGCACCCGGCGGAGCCCCGCCCCGGCCTCCGCCCGGGTCACCGCCCCGGGCCGCACCACGAGCCCGGCCCCGAGAACAACAGTCAGGGATGACCCAGTGATCGCCCTCTCCCTCGCCGAGATCGTCGCCATCGTCGGCGGGCAGCCGCACGACATACCGGATCCGGCCGTCCGCGTCACCGGACCCGTGGTGTACGACTCCCGCGCGGTACGGCCCGGCAGCCTCTTCGCCGCCTTCGCCGGTGACCGCGTCGACGGCCACGACTACGCGGCGGCGGCCGTCGCGTCGGGCGCGGTGGCCGTGCTGGCCACCCGGCCCGTCGGCGCCCCCGCCATCGTCGTCGACGATGTCGTCCAGGCCCTCGGCGCGCTCGCCCGCACCGTCGTGGAACGCCTCGGCGCCACCGCGGTCGCGCTGACCGGATCGGCCGGAAAGACCAGCACCAAGGACCTGATCGCGCAGCTGCTCCAGCGCCGCGGGCCCACCGTGTGGCCGGAAGGCAACCTCAACAACGAGATCGGCCTGCCGATCACCGCGCTGCGGGCCGAGGAGGACACCCGCTACCTCGTGCTCGAGATGGGCGCGCGCTACATCGGCGACATCCGCTACCTCACCGGACTCGTCCCGCCCAGGATCGGGCTCGTCCTGAACGTCGGCACGGCCCACATCGGCGAATTCGGCGGCCGGGAGCAGATCGCCCAGGCCAAGGGCGAAATGGTGGAATCCCTCCCCGCGGCGGCCGACGGCGGAGTGGCGGTCCTCAACGCCGACGACCCGCTCGTCCGGGCCATGACATCACGGACGAGCGCCCGCGTCCTCCTGTTCGGAGAGTCGGGCGAAGCAGACGTACGGGCAGAGAACGTGCGCCTCACCGCCACCGGACAGCCCGCGTTCAGGCTTCGAACACCCTCCGGGTGCAGCGACGTGACGCTGCGGCTGTACGGTGAGCACCACGTGTCGAACGCGCTTGCCGCGGCCGCCGTCGCCCATGAGTTGGGCATGTCCGTCGACGAGATCGCCGTCGCGCTCTCCGAAGCGGGCACCCTCTCCCGCTGGCGTATGGAGGTCACGGAGCGCTCGGACGGCGTGACGATCGTCAACGACGCCTACAACGCGAACCCCGAATCCATGAGGGCGGCGCTCCGCGCGCTGGCCGCCATGGGCGGTGCCTCACAGGCCCGGGGGGGCCGTACGTGGGCGGTGCTCGGCCCCATGGCCGAACTGGGGGACGACTCGCTCGCCGAGCACGACGCGGTCGGACGGCTCGCCGTCCGGCTCAACGTCAGCAAGCTCGTGGCAGTCGGGGGCAGGGAAGCGTCCTGGCTGCGACTGGGCGCTTACAACGAGGGTTCGTGGGGTGAGGAGTCGGTGCACGTGTCCGACGCTGAGGCGGCGGTCGACCTGTTGCGCGGGGAACTGCGTCCGGGAGACGTCGTGCTGGTGAAGGCTTCGAGGTCGGCCGGGCTTGAGCGGGTCGCCCAGGCCCTGCTGGAGAACGCCACCGAGGGCGAGGTCGCCGGCCGATGAGGCAGATCCTCTTCGCGGGAGCCATCGGGCTCTTCCTGACCCTGATCGGTACGCCGCTGCTGATCAAGCTCCTGGCCCGCAAGGGGTACGGGCAATTCATCCGGGACGACGGCCCGCGCACCCACGGCAGCAAGAAGGGCACGCCCACCATGGGCGGCATCGCCTTCATCGCGGCCACGCTCGTCGCGTACGCCCTGGCGAAGGTGATCACCGGAGAGGACCCGAGCATCTCGGGTGTGCTGGTGCTCTTCCTGATGGCGGGCATGGGCCTCGTCGGCTACCTGGACGACTACATCAAGATCGTGAAGCGCCGTTCGCTGGGTCTGCGGGCCGGCGCGAAGATGGCGGGACAGCTGATCGTCGGCATCGCGTTCGCGGTGCTCTCGCTCCAGTTCTCCAACTCCCAGGGGCTCACGCCCGCCTCGACCAAGCTGTCGTTCGTCACCGACTTCGGCTGGTCGATCGGCCCGGTGCTGTTCGTGGTCTGGGCGCTGTTCATGATCCTCGCGATGTCCAACGGCGTGAACCTCACGGACGGGCTCGACGGCCTCGCGACCGGCGCCTCGGTGATGGTCTTCGGGGCGTACACCTTCATCGGGCTGTGGCAGTTCCAGGAGTCCTGCGTCAACGCGATGACCCTCACCAATCCCAACGCCTGTTTCGAGGTACGGGACCCGCTCGACCTCGCGGTCGTCGCCTCGGCCCTGATGGGCTCCTGCTTCGGCTTCCTGTGGTGGAACACCTCGCCCGCCAAGATCTTCATGGGGGACACCGGTTCGCTCGCGCTCGGCGGCGCGCTCGCCGGCCTGGCGATCTGCTCCCGGACGGAATTCCTGATCGCCATCCTCGGCGGACTCTTCGTGATGATCACCATGTCCGTGGTGATCCAGGTCGGTTCGTTCCGGCTGACCGGGAAGCGGGTCTTCCGGATGGCTCCCCTCCAGCACCACTTCGAACTCAAGGGGTGGTCCGAGGTCCTTGTGGTGGTCCGCTTCTGGATCATCCAGGGCATGTGCGTCATCGTGGGACTGGGGCTCTTCTACGCGGGCTGGGCGGCAGAGAAGTGAACTGGCAGGGCAAGCGGGTCACCGTCGCGGGTCTCGGGGTCTCCGGGATCCCGGCGGCCCGGGTGCTGCACGGTCTCGGCGCGGTGGTCACCGTCGTCAACGACGGGGACGACGAACGGGCCCGCGCCCAGGCCGCCGACCTGGCGGCGCTCGGTGTCACCGTGCGCCTCGGGGACGGGGCGACCCTGCCCGAGGGCACCGAGCTGGTCGTCACCGCCCCCGGCTGGCGGCCGGACAAACCGCTGTTCACGGCCGCCGCGGCGGCCGGGGCGGAGATCTGGGGCGACGTGGAGCTGGCCTGGCGGCTGCGCGGGCCGGGGGCCGCGCCCTGGCTCGCCGTCACGGGCACCAACGGCAAGACCACGACCGTCCGGATGCTCGCCTCGATCCTCGAAGCGGCCGGGCTGCGGACGGCCGCCGTCGGCAACATCGGCGTCTCGCTGCTGGACGCGGTCACCGGTGACGAGACGTACGACGTCCTCGCCGTCGAGCTGTCCAGCTACCAGTTGCACTGGGCGCCGAGCGTGCGCGCCCACTCCGCCGTGGTGCTCAACCTCGCGCCGGACCACCTGGACTGGCACGGCTCGATGGAGGCGTACGCGGCCGACAAGGGCCGCGTCTACGAGGGCAACAGCGTCGCCTGCGTCTACAACGCGGCCGACCCCGTCACCGAGGACCTGGTGCGCGAGGCCGACGTGGTGGAGGGCTGCCGCGCGATCGGCTTCACCCTCGGCCCGCCGGCGCCGTCCCAACTCGGCGTCGTGGACGGCCTCCTGGTGGACCGCGCCTTCATCGAGAACCGCCGGGCACAGGCCAAGGAACTCGCCGAGGTCTCCGACGTCGAGCCGCCGGCCCCGCACAACATCGCCAACGCGCTCGCGGCGGCGGCCCTCGCGCGCGCCTTCGGCGTCGAGCCCGAGGCCGTACGAAACGGACTGCGTGCCTTCCGGCCCGACCCGCACCGCATCGAACACGTCGCGGACGTCGCGGGGGTCGCCTACGTCGACGACTCCAAGGCCACCAACACCCATGCCGCGGAGGCGTCCCTGGCCGCCTACGACCCGGTCGTGTGGATCGCGGGCGGCCTCGCCAAGGGAGCGGCCTTCGACGAACTCGTCGCGGCCTCCGCGAAGCGGCTGCGCGGTGTGGTCCTGATCGGCGCCGACCGAGGCCTGATCCGGGAAGCCCTCGCGCGACACGCCCCGGAGGTCCCGGTCGTGGACCTGGAACGGACCGACACTGGGGCGATGTCGGCGGCGGTCCGCGAAGCGGCACGGCTCGCACAGCCGGGGGACACGGTCCTGATGGCCCCGGCCTGCGCCTCGATGGACATGTTCGCCAACTACAACAAGCGAGGCGAGGCGTTCGCGGACGCGGTGAGCGCACTCGCCGCCGAGCACGCCTGACCGGCCCCGTGCCGTGCTGAGCCGTCCGGGGCCGCGGCACGGGCCGTACCTCCGGAGGGCGCCGGACACCCGGCAGCCGCCGCGACAGGCCCGACTGGAGGGGACAGCGACGATGCCGGCCGACGACACCGCTGACCGGGATCCGGGGCACCGGGACCCGCACGACGCGAGCCCGTGGCACCGGGAGCCGCACCATCCGGCCCCGCGGCAGCAGGACCCGCACGAGCGCGGGCCGCGCGACGGCGGACCGCACCGCGCGGACCGCCCGCATCCCGCGGAGCCACGGCGCGCCGACCCCGGCGCCCGTCCCCGCGACCCGCGCCCCCGCGAACCCCGCCGCCCCGAGCCACGGCCCGTGGTCCGCACCTGGGGCCTCGCCAGCGCGCTCGCGGGCACACCCGTCCTGGCCGGCCCGCCGGGCGCCGACAGCGCCGCACGGGGCCCGGCCGCGGGCCCGGACGGCGGCCGCCCCGCCGGACGCCGGGCGGAGTCCGGGCGGGGCACGGAGCGCGGCAGCGCGTCCGGCCCGGCCCGCGGACCGGCCGCCCCCGGCGGCCGGGGCCCGTCACCCGCCGGCCGTCAGTCCGCCCCACGCCGCCCGGGCGGCGCCGCCCGCCCCCCGAAGCCGAGGCGCCGGAACGGGCCCCGCGGACTGTACGAGCGGGCGCGCCGCACCTGGGACCGGCCGCTGACCGCGTACTACCTGATCCTCGGCAGCGCGCTGCTGATCACCGTGCTCGGCCTGGTGATGGTCTACTCCGCGTCGATGATCTACGCGCTCCAGCTGTCACTGCCGTCCACGTACTTCTTCCGCAAGCAGTTCGTGGCCGTGCTCCTGGGCGCCCTCCTGCTGCTGGCGGCCTCCCGCATGCCGGTCAAACTCCACCGCGCGCTGGCCTATCCGCTCCTGGTCGGTTCCGTCTTCCTGATGGCGCTCGTGCAGATCCCCGGGATAGGGCGTTCGGTCAACGGCAACCAGAACTGGATCTACCTGGGCGGCCCGTTCCAGCTCCAGCCCAGCGAGTTCGGCAAACTGGCGTTGATCCTCTGGGGTGCTGATCTGCTTGCCAGAAAACAGGACAAAAAGCTGCTGACCCAGTGGAAGCACCTGCTCGTCCCGCTCGTACCCGGCGCGTTCATGCTGCTCGGACTGATCATGCTCGGCGGGGACATGGGGACGGCGATCATCCTCACGGCCATCCTCTTCGGCTTGTTGTGGCTGGCCGGCGCGCCCACCCGGCTGTTCGGTGGGGTGCTGGTCGTCGTGGCGCTGCTCGGCTTCGCGCTGATCAAGTCCAACGAGAACCGGCTGTCCCGGTTCAACTGTGTCTTCGCCAAGGACCTGGGCCCCGAGGGCGAGTGCTGGCAGGCCGTACACGGAATCTACGCCCTGGCGTCGGGCGGATGGTTCGGATCCGGCCTCGGCGCGAGTGTGGAAAAGTGGGGGCAACTGCCCGAACCGCACACCGACTTCATTTTCGCCATCACCGGGGAGGAACTGGGACTGGCGGGGACGCTGTCGGTGCTCGCGTTGTTCGCGGCTCTAGGCTATGCGGGTATCCGCGTGGCCGGACGCACGGAGGATCCCTTCGTGAGGTACGCCGCGGGTGGCGTGACCACCTGGATCACGGCCCAGGCCGTGGTCAACATCGGTGCGGTGCTCGGTCTGCTGCCGATCGCCGGAGTCCCGCTCCCGCTGTTCTCCTACGGAGGATCGGCCCTGCTGCCGACCATGTTCGCTATCGGGCTGCTGATCGCGTTCGCGCGAGAGGATCCCGCCGCGAAAGCGGCCCTGGCCATGCGCCAGCCTGTCTTCGGCAGGAAGCGGGCCGGGGTGAGATGGAAGACGATGAGACGGCGCGTCAAGAAGCGTCCGTCCGGAGAGCGGTGAATTTCGGTGCATGTCGTACTCGCCGGCGGGGGGACCGCCGGCCACATCGAGCCCGCGCTCGCCCTCGCGGACGCCCTGCGGAGGCAGGATCCGACCGTGGGGATCACGGCCCTGGGCACGGAGCGCGGACTGGAGACCAGGCTCGTACCGGAGCGGGGGTACGAGCTCGGGCTGATCCCCGCCGTACCGCTACCGCGCAAACCGACCCCCGAACTCATCACCGTCCCCGGGCGGCTGCGCGGCACCATCAAGGCCGCCGAGCAGATCCTGGAGCGCACCAAGGCCGACTGTGTCGTGGGCTTCGGCGGCTATGTCGCGCTGCCCGGCTATCTGGCGGCCAAGCGGCTCGGCGTGCCGATCATCGTCCACGAGGCCAACGCCAGGCCCGGTCTCGCCAACAAGATCGGTTCGCGGTACGCGAACGGCGTGGCCGTCTCCACCCCGGACAGCAAGCTGCGCGGCGCCCGCTACATCGGCATTCCCCTGCGCCGCACGATCGCCACCCTCGACCGGGCCCGCGTGCGCCCCGAGGCGCGCGCCGCGTTCGGCCTCGACCAGAACCTGCCCACACTGCTGGTCTCCGGCGGCTCGCAGGGCGCGCGCCGGCTCAACGAGGTGGTGCAGCAGGTCGCTCCGGTGCTCCAGCGCTCCGGGATCCAGATCCTCCACGTGGTCGGCCCGAAGAACGAATTGCCGCGCGTGGACAACATGCCCGGTATGCCGCCTTATATCCCGGTACCGTACGTGGATCGGATGGACCTCGCGTACGCCGCCGCCGACATGATGCTCTGCCGCGCGGGCGCGATGACCGTCGCCGAACTCTCCGCCGTCGGGCTGCCCGCCGCCTACGTCCCGTTGCCCATCGGCAACGGCGAACAGCGGCTCAACGCCCAGCCGGTGGTGAAGGCCGGCGGCGGACTGCTGGTCGACGACGCCGAGCTCACACACGAGTGGGTGCAGGGCAACGTGCTCCCGGTGCTCGCCGATCCGCACAAGCTGTACGAGATGTCGCGCGCGGCCGCCGAGTTCGGCCGCCGGGACGCCGATGAACTGCTTGTCGGCATGGTGTACGAGGCGATCGCAGCACGCCGTCAGGCGTAGGGAGGCAGGGGAGCGTGGCCGGACCGACGACCGCCGAGCGCGGTGCGCGACCGAAGGGCGAGTCCGGCGGCTCCGAGGAACCGCGCGAGCGCCGGTTCCGGCTCCCCGGCCGGCGGGTGATGATCGTACTGGCCGGTTCCCTCGCCCTGTTCGCGGGCGGCACCTGGTTGTTGTACGGCTCCGACTGGCTGCGTACGGAGCGGGTGAGCACCTCCGGCACCGAGGTGCTCACCCGCTCCGAGGTCGAGTCCGTGGCGGCCGTCCCGGTGGGCTCGCCGCTCGTCTCCGTCGACACGGACGGGATCGAGAACCGGCTGCGGCGCAAGCTGCCCCGTATTGATTCGGTCGATGTCGAGCGCTCCTGGCCGCACACAATCAGACTGAAAGTGACCGAACGGCAGCCGGTCCTGCTGATCGAAAAAGACGCGAAGTTCATCGAAATGGACGCCGACGGTGTGCGCTTCGCCACGGTGGACCGGGCGCCCGACGGGGTCCCGCTGCTCAGGACGGCCCTGAGCCCGCCGTCCGGCCGGCAGCGTTTCGGGCCGGCCCGGCTGACCCGGGAAGCCGTGCGCGTAAGGGAGGGCCTGCCCGGGAAAGTGGCCCGGGACACCCGCGTCGTGCTGGTCCGTTCCTTCGATTCCATCTCCCTGGAACTGACCGGTGGACGTACGGTCATGTGGGGAAGCGGCGAGGACGGGCCGGCCAAGGCCCGTGCGCTCACCGCCCTCATGAAGGCCGCTCCGCGGGCACGGCACTTCGACGTGAGTGCCCCCACCGCACCGGCGGCATCGCGGAGTTGACGCGTATATGTGCTGGCCAGCACCCTGGTTGGTCAGCGCTATGGGTGATCACATAGGGTGAAAAGAAAAACGGGAGGTTCGGCGTGTTCGTTGAACGTGCGCCGCTTGTCGACTTAGTGTCCTGTTCGGAAGAGTCCAGGAAACGGACACACTGGTAACCCTCAACTTCAACGTTAGGGTTTGGGTCGGCGTTTCGGACCGTCCCATCGGCATCAGTCGTCGCGGCGCCCCACGGCGGAGCGGCGACACGTAAATCGAGGCGAGAGGCCTTCGACGTGGCAGCACCGCAGAACTACCTCGCAGTCATCAAGGTCATCGGTGTCGGCGGCGGTGGTGTCAATGCCATCAACCGGATGATCGAGGTCGGCCTCAAGGGCGTCGAGTTCATCGCGATCAACACGGACGCGCAGGCCCTGTTGATGAGCGACGCCGACGTCAAGCTCGACGTCGGCCGCGAACTCACCCGCGGCCTGGGCGCCGGCGCCAACCCGGCGGTCGGCCGCAAGGCGGCCGAGGACCACCGCGAGGAGATCGAGGAGGTCCTGAAGGGGGCCGACATGGTCTTCGTCACCGCCGGCGAGGGCGGTGGCACCGGCACCGGCGGCGCGCCCGTCGTCGCCAACATCGCGCGCTCCCTGGGCGCCCTGACGATCGGCGTGGTCACCCGCCCGTTCACCTTCGAGGGCCGCCGTCGCGCGAACCAGGCGGAGGACGGCATCGCCGAACTCCGCGAAGAGGTCGACACCCTCATCGTCATCCCCAACGACCGGCTGCTGTCCATCTCGGACCGCCAGGTCAGCGTGCTCGACGCGTTCAAGTCCGCGGACCAGGTCCTGCTGTCCGGTGTGCAGGGCATCACGGACCTCATCACCACCCCCGGCCTGATCAACCTCGACTTCGCCGACGTCAAGTCCGTGATGTCGGAGGCGGGCTCGGCCCTCATGGGCATCGGCTCGGCCCGTGGTGACGACCGCGCGGTGGCCGCCGCGGAGATGGCGATCTCCTCGCCGCTCCTCGAAGCCTCCATCGACGGCGCCCGCGGTGTCCTGCTCTCCATCTCCGGCGGCTCGGACCTCGGACTGTTCGAGATCAACGAGGCCGCCCAGCTGGTCAGCGAGGCCGCCCACCCCGAGGCCAACATCATCTTCGGCGCCGTCATCGACGACGCCCTCGGCGACGAGGTACGGGTCACCGTCATCGCGGCCGGCTTCGACGGCGGACAGCCGCCGGCCCGCCGGGAGACCGTGCTCGGCGCCGGTTCCGGCAAGCGTGACGAGCAGCCCGCGCCGCCCCGGTCCGACACCGGCCGGTCGGCCGGCGGCCTGGGCACCGTACCGCCCCGCGAGGAGGGCCCCGAGCGGGTCGACTCCGCCCCGGTGGTCGGCGAGTCCGCGTTCTCCCCGATGCCGCCTCCCCAGGTGCCCCCGGCCCGTCCGTACCAGGACAGCCAGGCCGAGGAACTGGACGTGCCGGACTTCCTGAAGTGATAACCACGCACGAGACCGTGTTTTCCACGAGTGGCGCGCACTTCGCCTTCACCGACCGGTGGGGCGGGGTGAGCGCCGCTCCGTATGACCGGCTCAACCTCGGCGGTGCGGTCGGTGACGACCCCGCCGCGGTACGGGCCAACCGTGAACTCGCGGCGAAGACCCTGGGCCTCGACCCGGCCCGGGTCGTGTGGATGAACCAGGTGCACGGCCGCGAGGTGGCCGTCGTCGAACAGCCGTGGACGGACGGTGACGTCCCCGCCGTCGACGCGGTCGTCACCGTCCGGCGCGAACTCGCCCTCGCCGTCCTCACCGCGGACTGCGTCCCCGTCCTGCTGGCCGACCCGGTCGCCGGGGTCGCCGCCGCCGCCCACGCGGGCCGGCCCGGCCTGGTCGCCGGGGTCGTCCCCGCCGCCGTCGAGGCCATGACCGGGCTCGGCGCCGAGCCGTCCCGGATCGTGGCCCGTACCGGGCCGGCCGTCTGCGGCCGTTGCTACGAGGTCCCCGCCGCGCTGCGCGACGAGGTCGCCGCCACCGTGCCGGCGGCTCGGGCCGAGACGAGCTGGGGCACTCCCGCCGTCGAC
This sequence comes from Streptomyces hebeiensis, assembly GCF_052983195.1. Classification (NCBI taxonomy): domain Bacteria; kingdom Bacillati; phylum Actinomycetota; class Actinomycetes; order Kitasatosporales; family Streptomycetaceae; genus Streptomyces; species Streptomyces hebeiensis. The sequence continues at coordinate 1,835,675 of NZ_CM129812.1, read as the reverse complement.
GTCGTCGCCGGGGTGCACGCACAACTCGACGCGCTGGGAGTGGCGGACCGGCAGCGGTCCGCCGTGTGCACCCGCGAGTCCGACGATCATTACTCGTACCGCCGCGACCGCACGACCGGGCGGCTCGCCGGCTACGTCTGGCTGGACCGATAGCACATGACGACGGACCGCAGGGCCGAACTCGCCGCGAATCTCGCCGCGGTCGAGGAGCGCATCACCGCCGCCTGCGCCGACGCCGGCCGGGCGCGCGAGGACGTGACGCTCATCGTCGTCACCAAGACCTACCCCGCGAGCGATGTCCGGCTGCTCCATGAACTGGGCGTCCGGGACGTGGCGGAGAACCGCGACCAGGACGCCGCGCCCAAAGCGGCCGCCTGTGCGGATCTGCCACTTACCTGGCACTTTGTGGGGCAATTGCAAACGAACAAGGTACGTTCCGTGGCCGGTTATGCGGATGTCGTGCAGTCCGTTGACCGGATCAAGCTCATCTCCTCGCTGTCCGCGGCGGCCGAACGCACGGGGCGCGAACTGGGCTGTCTGATCCAGGTGGCGTTCGACGCCGGGTCCGGCGCGCGCGGAGAGCGCGGGGGCGTGGCGCCGGACGGGGTCGGGGAGTTGGCGGCGGCGGTGGCCGACGCGCCGGGGCTGCGGCTCGGCGGTCTGATGACCGTGGCACCGCTGGCCGGACCGTACGCGGGACGGCAACGGGCGGCTTTCGAACGGCTGGTGGAAGTCTCGTCCCGTATGCGCGTGGACCATCCTGCTGCGACCATGGTCTCGGCGGGGATGAGTGCGGACCTCGAGGAGGCCGTCCGGGCCGGGGCGACACATGTGCGCATCGGTACGGCGGTACTCGGAGTCCGACCCGGGCTCGGGTAACGTCGCGAAGCAAGTCGGACCACAGCAGAAAATATGGTCATTTCCGCCAAGAAGCGGGCAGACCCAGTGGATCGCGGGCACTTGGTGACGATGCCGATCCACCACAGAGCGGAGGACTCAGAGCATGGCCGGCGCGATGCGCAAGATGGCGGTCTACCTCGGCCTCGTGGAGGACGATGGGTACGACGGCAGGGGCTTCGACCCCGATGACGACTTCGAACCCGAGCCCGAACCCGAGCGGGACCACCGGCGCCACCAGCCGGTGCACCAGCCGGAGCGGGAGGAGCCGGTGCGTGCGGTCCAACCGCCCGCGCAGCGCGAGCGCGAGCCGGTTCCGCTAGCGGCGGAAAGTGGACGACCCGCGCGAATCGCACCCGTGGCATCTATCACACCCGACCGTCCCAGCCTGGAGAAGAGCGCACCGGTGATCATGCCCAAGGTCGTGTCCGAGCGGGAGCCTTACCGCATCACCACCTTGCACCCGCGGACCTACAACGAGGCCCGTACGATCGGGGAACACTTCCGCGAAGGCACCCCGGTGATCATGAATCTGACGGAGATGGACGACACGGACGCGAAGCGACTTGTCGACTTTGCCGCGGGACTTGTCTTCGGTCTCCATGGCAGCATTGAGCGCGTGACGCAGAAGGTGTTCCTGCTGTCTCCTGCTAACGTCGATGTCACGGCGGAGGACAAGGCCCGCATCGCAGAGGGCGGATTCTTCAACCAGAGCTGAGAGCAACACCGGGAACAACCCGGTCGGACGGCGGGAAAGGCCCGTCACGAGACCGGACAGAGTGGACCAGGGGAGAGGGAAGCAGCGGGATGGGCATCGCACTACAGGTGGTCTACATCGCGCTGATGTGCTTCCTTATCGTGCTGATTTTCCGGTTGGTCATGGAGTACGTCTTCCAGTTCGCGCGCTCATGGCAACCCGGCAAGGTGATGGTGGTCGTTCTGGAGGCCACCTACACTGTCACCGATCCACCGCTCAAGCTTCTGCGGCGGTTCATCCCGCCGCTGCGTCTCGGGGGCGTGGCACTCGACCTGTCCTTCTTCATTCTGATGATCATCGTGTACCTCCTGATCTCGCTCGTGAGCAATATCGCGAGGGGAATGTGAGCGATACGGTCCTGCCGGCTGCCGACGACTACGTAGAGGTGAAGTAGAGATGCCGTTGACCCCTGAGGACGTGCGGAACAAGCAGTTCACGACCGTCCGCCTCCGAGAAGGCTATGACGAGGACGAGGTCGATGCCTTTCTCGACGAGGTCGAGGCCGAACTGACCCGCCTGCTCCGTGAGAACGAGGACCTGCGCGCGAAGCTGGCCGCCGCGACGCGCGCCGCCGCGCAGAACCAACAGCAACAGAGCATGCGCAAGCCGCCCGAACCGCAGGAACGGCAGGGGGGCCCGGTGCCCGCCGCCATATCCGGACCGCCGCAGGGGCAGCAGCCTCAGATGGGTCCGCCGCAGTTGCCCGGTGGCGCGCCCCAGCTTCCCGCGGGACCGGGCGGCCACGGCCCGCAGGGTCACGGTCCCGGTCCGCAGGGGCAGCACGGCCCCGGTCCGATGGGCCAGGGCGGTCCGATGCAGCAGGGCGGCCCCATGGGTCAGGGCGGTCCCATGCAGCAGCAGGGCGGCCCGATGGGTCAGGGCGGTCCGGGCCCGATGGGTCAGGGCGGTCCCATGCAGCAGCAGGGCAACCCGCTCGGCGGCCCGATGGGCGGGCCCATGGGCGGCCACGGCGGTCCGCAGCTCCCGCAGCCCGGCCAGGGCGGTCCCGGCGGCGACAGCGCCGCGCGAGTGCTCTCGCTCGCGCAGCAGACGGCCGACCAGGCGATCGCCGAGGCGCGGTCCGAGGCCAACAAGATCGTCGGTGAGGCGCGCAGCCGCGCCGAGGGCCTGGAGCGTGACGCGCGCGCCAAGGCCGACGCGCTGGAGCGGGACGCGCAGGAGAAGCACCGTGTCGCGATGGGCTCCCTGGAGTCCGCGCGGGCGACGCTGGAGCGCAAGGTCGAGGACCTGCGGGGCTTCGAGCGCGAGTACCGCACGCGACTGAAGTCCTACCTGGAGAGCCAGCTGCGCCAGCTGGAGACCCAGGCGGACGACTCGCTGGCACCGCCGCGGTCCCAGCCGGCCGCCGCGTCGCTCCCGCCGTCGCCGGCCCCGTCCATGGCACCGGCCGGCGCCGGAGCGATGGGGCACAGCATGGGCGGCAACCCGTCCATGGGCGGCCACTCCGGTCCCTCGGGTCCGTCGTACGGCGGCCAGCAGCAGATGTCCCCGGCGATGACCCAGCCGATGGCACCGGTGCGGCCGCAGGCGCCGCAGCCGATGCAGCAGGCGCCGTCGCCGATGCGGGGCTTCCTGATCGACGAGGACGACAACTGACGAGGGCCCGCGACGTGTTCGCGTAGCCGTCGGCGGCGAAGTGTCGGGCCGGGCCCGGGGTGTGGAACCCCGGGCCCGGCCCTTGTCGGTGGCGCGAGGCTTTCGCGTGGCGGCGCGCTGTCGAACCGGTCCCGGGGCGGACCGTGGTGGGCCCGCCCCGGGCCGCCGCGTCAGGCCTTGCGGAGGCGGAAGGTGAGGGACAGGCCCTCGTCCTCGAACGGCTCGCCGTAGGTGTCGTCCGCGTCGGCCGGTGCGAAGGACGTCGCCAGGACCTCCTCCGAGATCAGCGCCGTGTGCTCCGTCAGCGCCTTGGCCGTCTCCTCGGACGGCGACGACCAGCGGACGTCGATCCGGTCCGCCACGTCCAGGCCGCTGTTCTTGCGGGCCTCCTGGATGAGGCGGATCGCGTCGCGGGCCAGGCCCGCCAGGCGGAGGGCCGGGGTGATCTCCAGATCCAGGGCGACCGTCGCGCCCGAGTCGGAGGCGACCGACCAGCCCTCCCGGGGCGTCTCCGTGATGATCACCTCGTCCGGGGCGAGCGCGACCGTCTCGCCGTCCACCGTCACCGACGCCGTACCCTCGCGCAGGGCCGCCGACAGGGCCGCCGCGTCCGTCTCGGCGATCGCCTTGGCCACCGCCTGCACGCCCTTGCCGAAGCGCTTGCCCAGCGCGCGGAAGTTCGCCTTGGCGGTCGTGTCGACCAGCGAACCGCCCACCTCGGACAGCGTCGCCAGCGCGGAGACGTTCAGCTCCTCGGTGATCTGCGCGCGCAGTTCGTCGGACAGCGTCTCGAAGCCCGTCACCGCGATCAGGGCGCGGGACAGCGGCTGGCGGGTCTTCACCCCGGACTCCGCCCGGGTCGCCCGGCCGAGTTCCACCAGCCGCCGCACCAGCGCCATCCGCGTCGACAGCGCCGGGTCGACGGCCGCCAGGTCGGCCTCCGGCCAGGTGGCCAGGTGCACCGACTCGGGCGCGTCCGGCGTGACCGGCACGATCATGTCCTGCCAGACCCGCTCCGTGATGAACGGCGTCAGCGGCGCCATCAGCCGGGTGACGGTCTCCACCACGTCGTGCAGCGTCCGCAGCGCGGCCTTGTCGCCCTGCCAGAAGCGGCGGCGCGAACGTCGCACGTACCAGTTGGAGAGGTCGTCGACGAACGCCGAGAGCAGCTTGCCGGTGCGCTGGGTGTCGTACGCGTCCATCGCCTGCGTGGCCTGGTCGACCAGCGCGTGCAGCTCGCTCAGCAGCCAGCGGTCCAGCAGCGGCCGGTCGGCCGGCGCCGGGTCGGCCTCGCTCGGCGCCCACCCGGACGTACGGGCGTACAGCGCCTGGAAGGCGACCGTGTTCCAGTACGTCAGCAGCGTCTTGCGCACGACTTCCTGGATCGTCCCGTGCCCCACGCGGCGGGCCGCCCACGGCGAGCCGCCGGCCGCCATGAACCACCGGACCGCGTCCGCGCCGTGCTGGTCCATCAGCGGGATCGGCTGGAGGATGTTCCCCAGGTGCTTGGACATCTTCCGGCCGTCCTCGGCGAGGATGTGGCCGAGGCAGACCACGTTCTCGTAACTGGACCTGTCGAAGACCAGCGTGCCGACGGCCATCAGCGTGTAGAACCAGCCCCGGGTCTGGTCGATCGCCTCGCAGATGAACTGCGCCGGGTAGCGCTTCTCGAACAGTTCCTTGTTCTTGTACGGGTAGCCCCACTGCGCGAACGGCATCGAGCCCGAGTCGTACCAGGCGTCGATGACCTCGGGCACCCGTACGGCCTCCAGCGAGCAGCCCTCGGCGGTGCAGGTGAAGGTCACCTCGTCGATGTACGGGCGGTGCGGGTCCAGCGACGATTGGTCGGTGCCGGTCAGCTCGGTCAGCTCGGCACGCGAGCCCACGCACGTCAGGTGGCCTTCCTCGCACCGCCAGATGGGCAGCGGGGTGCCCCAGTAACGGTTGCGGGACAGCGCCCAGTCGACGTTGTTGTCCAGCCAGTCGCCGTAGCGGCCGTGCTTGACCGAGTCGGGGAACCAGTTCGTCCGCTCGTTCTCCTCCAGCAGCCGGTCCTTGACGGCCGTCGTACGGATGTACCAGGACGGCTGCGCGTAGTAGAGGAGCGCGGTGTGGCAGCGCCAGCAGTGCGGGTAGCTGTGCTCGTACGGGACGTGGCGGAAGAGCAGGCCGCGATCGCGCAGGTCCTCCGTCAGCGCCTCGTCGGCCTTCTTGAAGAAGACCCCGCCGACCAGCGGCAGGCCCTCCTCGAAGGTGCCGTCCGGGCGCACCGGATTGACGACCGGCAGGCCGTAGGCGCGGCAGACCTTGAGGTCGTCCTCGCCGAAGGCCGGGGACTGGTGGACCAGGCCCGTACCGTCCTCGGTCGTCACGTAATCGGCGTTGACGACGAACTGGGCCTCCGCCGGGAAGTCGACGAAGGTGAAGGGGCGCTGGTAGGACCAGCGCTCCATCTCGCGGCCGGTGAAGGTCTCGCCCGTGGTCTCCCAGCCCTCGCCCAGCGCCTTGGCCACCAGCGGCTCGGCGACGACCAGCTTCTCCGTGCCGTCGGTCGCGACCACGTAGGTGACCTCGGGATGCGCGGCCACGGCGGTGTTCGACACCAGTGTCCACGGCGTGGTCGTCCACACCAGCAGCGCCGCCTCGCCCGCGAGCGGGCCGGAGGTGAGCGGGAAGCGGACGAACACGGACGGGTCGACGACCGTCTCGTACCCCTGCGCCAGCTCGTGGTCGGACAGCCCGGTCTGGTCGCGCGGGCACCAGGGCGCGACGCGGTAGTCCTGGACCAGCCGGCCCTTGCCGAAGATCTCCTTCAGCGACCACCAGACGGAGTCCACGTACTCCGGGTCCATCGTGCGGTACGCGTTGTCGAGGTCGGTCCAGTAGCCCATGCGGGTCGTGAGCTCGGCGAAGGCGTCGGTGTGCCGGGTCACCGACTCGCGGCACTTGGCGTTGAACGCGGCGATGCCGTACGACTCGATGTCCTTCTTGCCGGTGAAGCCCAGTTCCTTCTCCACCGCCAGCTCGACGGGCAGGCCGTGGCAGTCCCAGCCGGCCTTGCGGGCCACGTGGTAGCCGCGCATCGTGCGGAAGCGGGGGAAGACGTCCTTGAAGACGCGGGCCTCGATGTGGTGGGCGCCCGGCATGCCGTTGGCGGTCGGCGGCCCCTCGTAGAAGACCCACTCGGGGCGGCCCTCGGACTGCTCCAGGCTCTTGTCGAAGATCTTGCTCTCGCGCCAGAAGTCGAGCACGGCGTGCTCCAGCGCGGGCAGGTCGACCTGGGCGGGCACCTGGCGGTACTGGGGTGGGGTCTGCGATGTCATCGGGCGGCTTCCTCCGGCGGAACTGCGTCATCTCCGTCGGAGGGACGAGAGCTGCGCTCCCGCGGTACCACCCTCCTTGGCCCCGGGCAGGCGCTGCCCGTGGCCCCCTCATTGGGGTCGCGACGCCGGTTCTACTCACCCGGGTCCTGGTCGCACCCTGGCTTTCTTCCGGCGGCTCCGGGGTGATGCTTCACCTCGCGCTGTGCCCCCGGGCTCGCACCGTCCCCGGGTCGCTCATGGCCGCGTACGACGCTACTCGTCCCCATCCACGCCTCTCGCTCGGCCCAGTGTACGGGGCCGGGCGGACCGGGGCCGACCCGTTTGCGGCGGAGGCGGCGGGAGGTGTGCGTCAAACGATCCTTCACCCCTGGACGGGGTTGCCTCCGGGATCCCCCAGGGGTCTCCTCGGGAGTTACTTGGCTAGCCACATAATCGGTGCTACTTTTATGTGGCTGGCCACAGAAAGTGGCCGGCGCGATATGCGACTCGAGGAGACCACTGCCATGAAGGCCATTGTTTTCGACGCGTTCGGCGGCACCGAGGTCCTGCGCGAGGCGGAGATCGACATTCCTCGGCCCGGCCCCGGCCAGGTCCGTGTGCGGATACGGGCTGTCGGTGTCAACCCGGTGGACGGCAAGATCCGCTCCGGTGTCATGGAGGCCATCTTCCCCACCACGCTGCCCGCCGTGCCCGGCGGGGAGATCGCCGGTGTGGTCGACGCCGTCGGCGAGGACGTCGACCACCTGAAGGTGGGGGACGAGGTCCTGGGCTGGTCCGACACCGGCTCCTACGCCCAGTACGCCCTGGCGTCCGCGGCCGTCCTCGCGCCCAAGCCGGCCGGCCTGGACTGGGCTCACGCCGCCGCCCTGCCCGTGGCGAGCGACGGTGCCGAACGCGTGCTGGACCTGCTCGACGTCACCTCGGGTGAGACGCTGCTGATCCACGGAGCGTCCGGCGCGCTCGGCACCATCGCCGTCCAGCTCGCCGTCGCACGCGGCGCCCGCGTCATCGGCACTGCCGGAGCCGCCAACCAGGAGTACGTCACCTCGCTCGGCGCGACCGCGCTGGTCTACGGAGACAACCTGGTCCAGCGGGTCCGCGAGCTCGCCCCCGAAGGGGTGGACGCTGTCTTCGACGCCGCGGGCAAGGGCGCACTGGAGGACTCCGTCATCCTGCGTGGCGGCACCGACCGGATCGTCACCACCGCCGACTTCCGTGCCCGCGAACTCGGCATCGTCTTCGCCGAGGGTCCGCAGCGCCGTTCCGCCGCGCGGCTGGCCGAACTGGCCCAGCAGGCCGCCGACGGCACATTGGTGACCACGCTCAGCGCCACCTACCCGCTGGCGGACGCCGCCAAGGCGCAGCAGGCCAGCGACGCCGGCCACAACCGCGGCAAGCTCGTCCTCACCGTCAACTGACCGATCACCCCCACTCTTGTAAGGGAGCGGCAATGCCCGACACCACCTCATCGGAGCTGCCGAACGCGGCGCGCGACGGGCGATTGAGCTACGCCGTCTTCCAGCTCGCCCGCGCCCACCGCGCCCACGCCGCCGCCATGCTGCGCGCCCTGAACCTGCACCCGGGACAGGAGCTGCTGCTGATGCAGCTCTTCGACCACGACGGCCGGACACAGGCCGAACTGCTGGAGCGTGTCGGCCTCGACCACTCCACCGTCTCCAAGTCACTACGCCGCATGCAGGAGGCCGGACTGCTCACCCGGGAGCCCGCTCCCCACGACCGGCGGGTCATGGTGGTCAGCCTCACCGACGCCGGCCGCGCCCTGCGGGAGCCCATCGCCGACATGTGGCGCACCCTGGAGCAGATTTCCGTGCGCGACCTGACCCCTGACCAGGTCGAGATGTTCACCACGTGCGCGCACACCATCGAGAATTCGATCAGGGACCTCGGCCGACAGGCACCCACCAGGTGATGAGGCACTGCCAGGCGGCCCACTCGCCGGGCCAACCGCCTCCTGCCCCGAGCGGAGCCAGGGCGCCCCGAGGGCAGCCCTCGCTCCGCTCGGGGCGGCAAGAACCCTCCGCAGGACCCCTCGACCGCCGCGTACGAGTGGCGCATCGCCGCGGCGGTTGAGGAACGCACGTGTACGCACGCCGGCGCACCACGGGCCCGCCGGTGCCACATGGGCGCGGAACCCGCCGTTCCGGCCGGTGCGCGAGAACTGCCCGCAGAGCGGCCGGCGCCGCAGCCGGCCCATCTCTTCCATCCTTTTCCGCAAGCAGGGAGATTCCCATGACGAACGCGTTCACCCCGATCGATGTGGCCGGCCGGTCGCTGGCCAACCGCGTCGTGATGGCGCCGATGACCCGCAGTCGGGCCTACGGACCGGGAGCCACCGCGACCGACCTGATGGCGACCTACTACAGCCAGCGCGCGAGTGCGGGCCTCATCGTCACCGAGGGAATCCAGCCCTCCGCAGTCGGTCAGGGATACCCCGACACCCCGGGCCTGCACTCGCCGGAGCAGGTGGCCGCCTGGCGCAAGGTCACCGACTCCGTCCACCTCAACGGCGGCGTGATTTTCGCGCAACTGATGCACACCGGCCGCATCGGCCACCCCAGCCTGCTTCCCGAAGGACTGAGCCCCGTCGCCCCTTCGCCCGTCGCCGCCGAGGGCCAGGTCTTCACTCACCAGGGACCGATGGACTTCGTCACCCCGCGAGAGCTGGACGCCGACGCCATCACCCGCACCATCACCGACTTCACCGACGCGGCACGCAAGGCGATCGACGCCGGCTTCGACGGCGTGGAGATCCACGGTGCCAACGGCTACCTGATCCACCAGTTCCTCGCACCCAATGCCAACCGGCGCACCGACGACTGGGGCGGCGACGTCACCGGCCGGGTCCGCTTCGGCCTGGAAGTGGCCGCCGCCGTCGCGGAAGCGATCGGCAGCCACCGCACCGGCTTCCGCATCTCGCCCGGCAACCCCTACAACGACATCGCCGAGACGGACGCGGCAGACGTGGAGAACACCTACACCACCCTGGTCAGCCGGCTCGGCGATCTGAACCTCGCCTATCTGCACATGATCGAAGGCGCCGACCCGACACTGACCACGCGCCTGCGCAAAACCTGGCCCGCCACGTTCATCCTCAACCCGTTCACCCACCCCGAGCCCACCGGCCCGGACGCCCTCGGCCTCATCCAGGACGGCACCACGGACATGATCGCCTTCGGCGCGCTGTTCCTCGCCAACCCCGACCTCCCCGCCCGGCTGGCCGCCCATGGCCCCTACAACACACCGGACCCCTCCACCTTCTACGGCGGCGACCACCACGGCTACACCGACTACCCGCGTCTGTAAGACGTGCCGTAGCCCGCCGGGCTCTCCCGTTGGTCCCGGTGGCCGTCGACGCACCCCAGCCGCCGGAGGTGCCGTACAGCCGAACGTATGACCCGAATGGTCACACCGGCCGTTCCGGAGTTCACGGTGGTCCGGCGGCGGATTACCCGGCGGGGAGCTGGGAACAACGGAGGCAGGCTCGTCTTGTCACGCTGTGGGGGAGGGCCGGACCGGCGGCGTGCCCCGTTGCCGCGGGGCTGGTGTCGATTTATCGTCCCAGCACGATTCGCGAGCGTGATCACCACATGTGAAGGGGCCGCGGTGATGGTGGCGAAGAAGACCGCCGCGAAGAAGACGACCGCGGCACGGAAGGCGGCGACGGAGCGCGGCGCGGCGAACACGGCGCGTGCCCCGGCGCACGGCGCGGCGGACCGCGGCGCGAAGAAGGCGGCGGCGGAGAAGGCGCCCGGGAAGAAGCCCTCCGCGAAGAAAGCTCCGGCGAAGAAGGCCCCGGCGAAGAAGCCGGCGGTCAGGTCCGGGAAGACGGTGGCGAAGAAGACGGCTCCGGCCAGGGCGGCACCGGCCGAAGCGGCGCCCGCCGGGGAAACCGCGGCCGGGGGCGGCCGGAAAGCCCCGAGAGCCCCGAAGACCCCGGCGGCGCCGAAGACCTCGACGCCCGCCACGGGCCCGAAGGGATCGAAGGTCACCACGAACACGCCGACGCGGACGGCGGTCGAGGAGGCTGTGGCGAAGAAGGCCGGGGTGCGGAAGGCGCCGGCCCGCACGGCGGCCGGGCGTACGTCCGCGGCCAGGAGGACGGCGGCCCGCGCGGCGGGCACCGGCGGAACCGCGAAGCAGGCCGCGCCCGCGGCCGAGGGGGCGGCCCAGGCCGCGGAAGAGACGGGAGCCAGGACTGTGGGAATCAAGAAGACCACGGGCGGCGACAGCGCCGCGGCCGGCCGGCGGACCTCGGTGGCCGGGACGGCGGTGCCCACGGCACGGGCCGGCGCGGCGCCCCCGGAGGAACTGGCCGTCCGGCCCGAGGAGGATCCGTGGACCCCGGAGGAGGTCATTGAGGCACGGACCGAGCTGGAGAACGAGCTCCACCGCCTGGCGGACGAGATCGCCTCGTCCGAGACCGCTCTCGCCGGGCTGATGCGCGACTCCGGGGACGGCGCGGGCGACGACGACGCGGACACCGGCACGAAGAACATCACGCGCGAGCACGAGATGGCGCTCGCGGCCAACGCGCGGGAGATGCTGGAGCAGACCGAACGGGCGCTGCTGCGGCTCGACGCCGGTACGTACGGCCTCTGCGAGGTCTGCGGGAATCCGATCGGCAAGGCCCGGATGCAGGCGTTCCCGCGCGCCACGCTCTGTGTGGAGGACAAGCAGAAACAGGAACGTCGAGGCTGAGCGCGCGGAGGTGTGACGTACCCTCGTGCTTCACAGGTGCCTAGGTTGAGGGACTCAGGTGGCAGAGGCGGAGCGCGTTATCGGTACGCCCGACGTGGACGGTGAGGCCGCGGGGGCCGCCGGCCGGCCGGAGCGGCGGAAGGAAGCGGACCGGCCCGCGGAGCAGGGCCGGCCGGCCGAACCGGACCGTTCGGCGGAGCCGGAGGTACGGGAGCGCGCGGCCGAGGAGCCGGACGGGCGGGCCGGGGAACAGGAGGCGCCGACGAAGGGGAAGCGCCGGATCCTCGCCCTCTTCGTCGTCGCGGTGATCGCCTACCTGCTGGACCTCGGCAGCAAGATGCTCGTCGTGGAGAAGCTGGAGCACCACCCGCCGATCCAGGTGATCGGTGACCTGCTTCGGTTCGAGGCGATCCGCAATCCGGGCGCGGCCTTCGGTATGGGCGAGGCGTACACGGTCGTCTTCACCGTGATCGCGGCGACCGTGGTGCTTGTGATCATCCGGCTGGCCCGCAAGCTCTACAGCCTGCCCTGGGCGCTCGCGCTCGGCCTGCTGCTGGGCGGCGCGCTGGGCAACCTCACCGACCGGATCTTCCGCTCGCCGGGGGTGTTCCGGGGCGCCGTCGTGGACTTCATCGCGCCCGCGCACTTCGCGGTCTTCAACCTCGCGGACTCCGCGGTCGTGTGCGGCGGCATCCTGATCGTGCTGCTGTCGTTCCGGGGCCTGGACCCCGACGGGACCGTCCACAAGGACTGACCGGGGCGGCCCCGGCACCGGCCGCCGGGACCGTGCCGGCTCCCCCGGGCGGTCCGGGACCGTCCGGGGGAGCCGGATCATCGGGGAGCCGGATCGTCGGGGGAGGCGGACAAGGCATACTCGACGGGTGAGCTTTCCGGAGATCAGAACCCTGCCCGTGCCCGACGGCCTGGAGGGCGAGCGTGTCGACGCCGCCATAGCCCGGATGTTCGGGTTCTCCCGTACGAAGGCGGCGGAGCTGGCCGCCTCCGGGAAGGTCCAGGTCGACGGCTCCGTCGTCGGGAAGTCGGAGCGCGTGAACGGCGGCGCCTGGCTGGAGGTGGAGATGCCCGGCGCGGCCCCGCCCGTCCAGATCGTCGCCGAGCCCGTCGAGGGCATGGAGATCGTGCACGACGACGACGACATCGTCGTGATCGTCAAGCCCGTCGGAGTGGCCGCGCACCCGAGCCCCGGCTGGACCGGTACGACGGTGATCGGCGGCCTCGCCGCGGCCGGCTACCGCATCTCGACCTCCGGGGCGTCCGAACGCCAGGGCATCGTGCACCGGCTCGACGTCGGCACCTCGGGGCTGATGGTCGTCGCCAAGTCGGAGCGGGCGTACACCCTGCTCAAGGCGCAGTTCCGGGACCGGGTCGTCGACAAGCGCTACCACGCGCTGGTGCAGGGGCACCCGGATCCGATGAGCGGCACGATCGACGCGCCCATCGGCCGCCACCCGAACCACGACTACAAGTGGGCCGTCACCGCCGACGGAAAGCCGTCGGTCACGCACTACGACCTGATCGAGGCGTTCCGGTCGGCGTCGCTGCTGGACATCAAGCTGGAGACGGGCCGTACGCACCAGATCCGGGTGCACATGTCCGCCCACCGGCACCCGTGCGTCGGCGACCTGACGTACGGCGCCGACCCGACCCTGGCCAAGAGGCTCGGCGTGACCCGGCAGTGGCTGCACGCGGTGCGGCTGGGCTTCGAGCACCCGGCGGACGGGCGCTGGGTGGAGTTCGCCAGTTCCTACCCCGACGATCTCCAGGGGGCACTGGACCGGGTCCGGGCGGAGAGCAGCGCGTGAGCGCCGCGACGGCGGACGGGGGCGGAAGCGGGGTCGCGCCCGGTGCCGGGCCCGTACAGCAGACCTCCGGTGCCGGGCTCGGTCACACGGTACGGGTCGCCGTCGGCCCGGCGGACCTCGAGGCGTGCTTCGCGGTCCGCAAGGAGGTCTTCGTCGTCGAGCAGGGCGTCGCCGAGGATCTGGAGTACGACGGCCGCGACGGCGACGCCGTCCATGTGCTGGCCGTCCGCGCCGACGGACAGCCGCTGGGCACCGGGCGGCTGCTGTACGGGCCCGGCGCCGCCGACCGGACCGGCGGGGACCCGGCGGTCGGCTCGCTGGGTCGGCTCGCCGTCACGGCGGCGGCCCGGGGGCTCGGTATCGGTGCGGCGCTGGTGCGGGCGGTCGAGGAGGCGGCCCGCGGGCGCGGGCTCGCGGCGGTGGACCTGCACGCGCAGTCGCACGCGCTGGGCTTCTACGAGCGGCTGGGGTACGTGGCGTACGGACCGGAGTTCCTCGACGCGGACATGCCGCACCGGGCGATGCGCCGGGAGCTTTGACTTCCGTTCCCCGGGCTTTCGCGTACTCGGCGTACTTCGCGTACGCGGCGCGCTCCGGGGGTCTCCGCGTTCCGCTTTTCCGTCGCTCACCGCCTTGACCTGATTCCCGGCACCCCCTGCCCGGTTCCGGGTGCGGCGCATGACAGGCTTGACGGCTGGAGGCGCCGACTCCCCGCGGTTCCCTGTGATCCTCCGTGATCTGCCGCGGACACCGGAAGCGGGTTCCGGAAACCTGGGTACCCGGACCGGGGACCGGCGCTCGCCGGCACCGAGACCCCGAGCACCGGAGGGCGCCCCGTGGACCAGTTGGCACTGCTCGTCGTGCTGCTGCTGGGAGCCCTGCTGACGGTTCCCCTCGGGGACCGGCTGGGGCTGCCCTCGCCGGTGCTGATGACGCTCCTGGGGATCGTCCTGGCCCTGCTGCCGTTCGTGCCGAACGTGCAGGTACCGCCGGAATTCATCCTTCCGCTGCTGCTGCCGCCCCTGCTCTACGCGGCCGTGCAACGCACGTCCTGGCGGCAGTTCACGGCCAACGTCAGACCGATCTTCCTGCTCGCGGTCGCGCTCGTGTTCGTGACCACGGCCGCCGTCGCGGCCGTGGCCAACACCATGGTGCCGGGCCTGCCGATCGCCGCCGCGGTCGCGCTCGGCGCGCTCGTCGCACCACCCGATCCGGTCGCCGCGACCGCGGTCGCCGGCGCCCTCGGACTGCCCCGGCGGCTGGTCTCGATCCTGGAGGGCGAGGGGCTGTTCAACGACGTCACCGCGATCGTCCTCTACCACGTGGCGATCGCCGCGGTCGTCAGCGGCACGTTCTCGTGGCCCGGCGCGGTCGGCTCGCTCGTGCTCTCGGCGGTGGTGGCCGTGGCGGTGGGGCTGGCGCTCGGCTGGCTCTCCAACAAGCTGATGTCGCTGCTCGGGGACGCCACGCTCCAGGTCGGCCTCTCGCTGCTCGTACCGTTCGTCGCTTACGTGCTGGCCGAGGAGCTGCACGGTTCCGGCGTCCTCGCCGTCCTGACCACCGCGCTCTTCCTCGCCACGCACACGGCGGACGCCGACGACGTGATGGGGCGCCTGGCCGGGAACTCCTTCTGGCAGGTGGTCGACACGCTCGTGACGGGCGTCGCGTTCGGACTGATCGGACTGGAGCTGCACAACGCCTTCGGCGCGGCGGACGGCCGCGCCCACGAGATGCTGGGCTGGGGCGCCGCGGTGGTCGGCGTCGTCGTGCTCGTACGGCTGCTGTGGTTGCTGCCCGCGACCTGGCTGGCCAAGCGGATGCACAAGCTCCGCGACTACGCCGAGGACATCCCGACGAGCTGGCGAGAGACGGTCGTCATGTGGTGGGCCGGGATGCGCGGGGTGGCCTCGGTCGCCCTGGCGCTGGCGATCCCGCTGGAGACCGACGCCGGCAAGCCGTTCCCCGGCCGGGAAGAGATCATCTTCATCGCGTTCTCGGTGATCATGGCCACCCTGGTCGTCCAGGGGCTCACCCTGCCCTGGCTGGTCCGCAAGCTCGGCGTACGGGCGGACACGAACGCCGAGCGCGAGCTGGAGCACGCGCTCGCGGTCCGCGCGGCCAAGGCGGCCAAGAACCGGCTCAAGCAGATCGAGGAGGTCGAGGACCTGCCCGAGGACATCAGCGAGCGGCTGCTGCGCGGTGCGGTGGACATCGGGCTCAGGATCAGTCCCGACCTGGCCGACGACGAACGGCGCGAGTGGGTCGCCAAGCGGGTGAGCCGGGTGAAGGCCGTCCAGCGCATCCAGCGCGAGATGATGTCCGCCGCGCGCCACGAGGTGCTCTCGGCCCGCAACGAGCCCGGGGCGGATCCCGAGGTGGTGGACCGCGTGCTGCGCCAGCTGGACGTACGCAGCATGCACTGACGCCGTAGACCGCGCGAGCACGGCGTCCGGGGAAGCGCCCGGCCGCCCCGTTTCGTTCAGCCGCGGCCCGTGCGCGGCGTGCCGGTGTCCTCCTCGGCCACCGGCGTGGGCAGCCGGCCCTGCGGGGGGACCTTCGCGGCCGGTGCCGTCGAGATCCGCGGCAGGGCGTACGGATGGTGCTCGGTCAGCCAGGCCAGCATCTGCTCCCGTACCGCGCAGCGCGCCGTCCAGATGTCGTCCGCGTCCTTCGCCGTGACCACCGCGCGCACCTCCATCGTGCTCGGCGTGCTGTCCGTGACCGCCAGGCTCCAGTCCCTGCCGTCCCAGGCCGCGCACTCCAGCAGGATCTGGTGGAGCTTCTCGCGCATCAGCGGCACCGGCGCGGAGTGGTCCAGGTGGAAGAAGACCGTGCCGGTCATCTGGGCCCCGCCGCGCGACCAGTTCTCGAACGGCTTGCTCGTGAAGTACGACACCGGCATCGTGATGCGGCGCTCGTCCCAGGTGCGTACGGCGAGGAAGGTGAGCGTGACCTCTTCGACCGTGCCCCACTCGCCGTCCACCACCACCGTGTCGCCGATGCGCACCATGTCCCCGAACGCGATCTGGAACCCCGCGAAGAGGTTGCCGAGGGTGGACTGCGCGGCGACACCGGCCACGATGCCGATGATGCCCGCGGAGGCGAGCATCGAGGTCCCGACGGAGCGCAGATCGGGGAAGGTCAGCAGGATCGCGGCGATGGCCACCACCGCGACGACGGCCGTGATGATCCGCATGATCAGCGTGACCTGGGTACGGACCCGGCGCAGCCGGGCCGGGTCACGGGTCGAGGACGCGTACCGGGCGTACGTCGACTCCACCGCCGCGGACACGATCCGTACGACCAGCCAGGCACCCGCGCCGATGAGCACCAACGACAGTCCCTGGCCGATCACGGCCCGGTTCTGTTCGACGAGGTCCCAGCGGACGGCCCGGTAGGAGCCGCGCAGCAGTGCCGTGCCCAGCACCACCTGCAGCGGCAGTCGGCAGCGGCGCAGCAGTCCCCACAGCGGGGTCTCCGGGTGGCGCGCGTCCACGCGGGTGAGCAGCTTGTCCGCGATCCAGCCGAGCGCCACGGTGAGCAGGATCGAGCCACCGAGCACGGTCAGCGGGCGCAGAAGATTTTCCATGGCTCCTCGGTCGGTTCGTGCCGGTGCCGTTCGGTCCGGTCCGGTTCGGTCTGACTCCCGTGCGGTTCGGTCGGTCAGGTTCGGTCAGGGCAGGTGGGTTCGGGCCCGGTTCAGGCCGGTGCGGGCGGCACCGGCCGGGTGGGCGTGGCCTGGCAGGATGACGGGATGGACATCATGCTCTTCCACTCCGTCTACGGCCTTCGCCCCGCTGTGCACGAGGCGGCCGACCGGCTGCGGGCCGCCGGCCACGACGTGCGCGTGCCCGACCTCTACGAGGGACAAACAGCGGAGACGGTCGAGGAGGGCAGGGAGCTCAAGGACCGGATCGGCAAGGAGGAGTTGCTGCGGCGCGCGATCCTGGCCGCCGCGCCGTACTCGGAACGCGGTCTCGTGTACGCGGGTTTCTCGCTCGGCGGGTCGGTCGCCCAGACCCTGGCGCTCGGGGACGAGAAGGCGCGCGGGCTGCTGCTGTTGCACGGTACGTCCGACATCGCGGAGAACGCGTCCGTCGACGAGCTGCCCGTGCAGCTGCACGTGGCCGATCCGGACGCGTTCGAGCCGCACGACTGGCTGACGGCCTGGTACCTGCGGATGCGGCAGGCCGGGGCCGACGTGGAGGTCTTCCGCTACCCGGGCGCCGGGCACCTCTTCACCGACCCGGAGCTGCCGGACTACGACGAGGACGCCGCCGAGGCGACCTGGCGCACGGCGCTCGGCTTCCTCGACTCGCTCTGACGGCCGAGGCCCGACCTGACGGCTCGGGTCCCGTCCTGGCCGGCAGAGGGGCCGGCCTGGGGTTCGGGGCCCTGGGGTTCGGGACCCGACCGGGCCCCGGTCGGACGGGCTCGTCCAGGACGGCGGCCAGTGTGGCCAGTGCCGTGGCGCGGCGCAGCGGGCCGGCGCCCTCCACGCGCACGTACAGCACCACCCCGAGCGACCACAGGTCGGAGGCGGGATCGTCGTCGCGCCCCCGGATCCGTTCCGGCGCGATGTAATCGGGGGAGCCGATCAGGTCGCCGGTCCGGGTGAGCGAGGACGAGTCGGGCAGGGCGGCGATGCCGAAGTCCGTGAGGACCGCGCTGCCGTCGGTACGGGGCGTGACGTCGCGGGGCTCCAGGGGCCCCGGGCGAGCCGGCTCTGGAGCGACTCGCCGCGCAGCAGCTCCATGACGAGCCAGGGAAACGTGCCCTCGTCGACGATGTGGTGGATCGTCACCACATGCGGGTGGCTGAGCCGTGCCAGGGCACGGGCCTCGCGCGGCACCCGTTCGCGCGGGACGCGCGCGACCGGTACGCCCCGCCCGGGATCATGACGCGTCACGGCCGGACGGGCGGGGCGAAACGGGCGTACGGCGAGGACAAGGACCCTAAGAGGTCGCGCGACAGGTGGGGTGGAGGAAGGAGCGGGTCGAGGGGCAAGTCCGGCAAGGCGGAGGAGGGAGGCGACGCGGAGCGTCGTGGACCGACGACAACGCCGCCGGGCGCCGCCCATCGGCACGCGACGCCGCCCCACCCATCGCGCGACCTCTAAGCCTTCAGCGCCTTGTCGACGGCGGCGTTGAACTGCTCCACCGTCATGGGCGGGCTGTCGCTGCCCTCGGCGGTGAGCTTCTGGCCGTTCATCCTCAGCGTCGGCGTGCCCCCGGCACCGCTCTTGTCGAAGACGGCCGACATCTTCATCGCCCAGGCGTCGTACGTGCCCTGCTCGACGTCCTTCTGGAACGCCTTGTTGCCCTTGAGCTCGTTCACCGAGTCGGCGACCTGGATCAGATAGCTGTCCTTGGCGAACTTGTCGTCCTGCTCCTCCGGGTGGAAGTTCTTCGAGTAGAGCGCGGCCTTGTACTCCAGGAACGCCTCCGGGCTCACATTGAGCGCGGCGCCCAGCGCGGACAGGGCGTTCTTCGAGCCCTCCCCGTTGTCGGAGTTGTCGATGAAGGTCGCGCCGATGAACTTGACCTTGAACTTGCCGGCGTCGAGGTCGTTCTGGAGGGTCTTGCCGACCGACTGCTCGAAGCTCGCGCAGACCGGGCAGCGGGGGTCCTCGTACAACTCCAGGGTCTTCTTGGCGCTCGCCTTGCCGAGGACCACGGTCGTGCCGTCCGTGCCCTCGGTGTTCTTCGGGGCGACGACGTTCTTCTCCTCCTTCACCGCCTCCCAGTGCGAGGGCTTGTTGGCCTGGACGACCGCGTAGCCGACGCCGCCGGCTATCGCGAGGACGACGACGGCCGAGCCCGCGACGACCAGCTGCCGGCGGATCCTGTCCTTCTTCGCCTGCCGCTCGCGCTCCTGGCGCAGGCGCTCACGGGCGGCGGACTTGTTGGCCTGCTTGTTCCGTGCGCTCATGGTGGTTCACTCCGTGTGATGGCATGGCTCCGCCGACGCGGGCCGTGTGGGGTCCGGGGCCGGACGCGGGATCCGGCGTGGACGGGGGACGCGGGGACAGCGCCCTGCTCGGTACGGGCTTCCTGCTCAGTACGAGCCGAGCGCGGCGGGCGGCGGCCCCCGCCGTCCCACGGAGTGCACGAAGAAGGCGGTACGGGCCGGGCGCGGCCGGGACGCCGGGCGGGCCCCGCGCCGTACGGCCCCGCGGATGGTGCCCGTGACGGCGGCGACCGCGAGGAGCAGCGGCCGGAACGCGGACGTGGCCGCGGCCCGTACCAGCCCGGCCAGCGCGGACTCGCCGTGGCGCAGCCAGAGGGCGGCGGCCAGCCCGATCGAGACGTGTGCCGCCAGCAGCAGCCAGGGCAGGGCCGGGTCGGCGGAGTTCAGCACGGTGGCCGCCGGGCCGTCGGCGGGGGCCACCCCCGGCAGCGGCGTACCGAACCGGCCCCCGCCGCACAGCACGTCGAGGCCGACCGCTCGCAGGGATCCCGTGACGGGGCCGCCGGAGGGGCCGTAACAGACCCGCTGGCCGCTGGTGAAGACTGTGTCGGCGGCCAGCTCCAGCGGGACGACCAGGGCGGCGATGCGCCAGAAGCCCCGCTCGCGCCCCGCCGCCGCGTAGGCGACCAGGAACACCGCCGCGCTGATCGCGGCGACGACGGGCAGCGGCAGCGGGGCCCGGGAGAGGAACACGTGGGAGCCGGCGGACAGCGTCACGACCAGTGCCGTGAAGAGTGCTGCCCGCGCCGCTCTGAGTCGCGTTCCGGATATGCCCATCGCCGCCGAGTGTGCCATGACCGGGGGTAAGCGGTCCTTAAAAGGTCATACGAAAACGGTCATACGACAAGATGCCGCATGGCCCCGCCCAGGGGAGGCCGTCAGCCGAGCCGTCCGTTGCGGAAGAGGTCCACGAAGATCTGGTGATCGGCGCGGGCGCGCGCCCCGTAGGAATGGGCGAAGTCCACCAGCAGACCGCCGAAACCGTCCTCGTCGGCGGCTATGGCGGCGTCGATGGCGCGCTCCGTGGAGAACGGCACCAGGGAGTGGCCGCTCTCGTCGTCCGCGGACGCGTGCATGGTGGCCGTGGCCCTGCCGAGGTCGGCGACCACCGCCGAGATCTCCTCCGGGTCGTCCAGGTCCGACCAGTCCAGGTCCACCGCGTACGGGGAGACCTCCGCCACCAGCTGGCCCGCGCCGTCCAGCTCGGTCCAGCCGAGCCAGGGGTCGGCGTGCGCCTGGAGCGCCCGCTGCGAGATCACCGTGCGGTGACCCTCGTGCTGGAAGTAGTCGCGGACCGCGCCGTCGGTGGTGTGCCGGGAGACCGCCGGGGTCTGCGCCTGCTTCATGTAGATCACCACGTCGTTCTCCAGGGCGTCGCTGTTGCCCTCCAGGAGGATGTTGTACGAGGGCAGGCCCGCCGAGCCGATGCCGACCCCGCGCCGGCCCACGACGTCCTTCACACGGTAGGAGTCCGGGCGGTGCAGGCTGGACTCGGGGAGCGTCTCCAGATAGCCGTCGAAAGCGGCGAGGATCTTGTACCGGGTGGCCGCGTCCAGCTCGACGGAGCCGCCGCCGGCCGCGAACCGGCGCTCGTACTCCCGTATCTCGGTCATCGAGTCCAGCAGCCCGAAGCGGGTGCGCGAGCGCGCGGAACGCAGCGCGTCCAGCAGCGGCCCCGTCGCCGTGTCCAGGGTGAAGGGCGGCACCTCGTCGTTCTTGGCGCCGGCGGCCAGGGCGTGGATCCGCTCCCGGTAGGCGCCCGCGCAGATCTCCACCAGGGCGGTGATCTGGTCGTCGCTGAGCGCCTTCGTGTAGCCGACCAGGGCGAGGGAGGCGGCGAGGCGCTTCAGGTCCCAGGTGAACGGGCCCACGTACGCCTCGTCGAAGTCGTTGACGTTGAAGATCAGCCGGCCGTTGGCGTCCATGTACGTACCGAAGTTCTCGGCGTGCAGATCGCCGTGGATCCACACCCGGCCGGTGCGCTCGTCGAGGAACGGACCGGTGTCCCCCGTGGCGGCGCGCTCGCGCTCCAGGTCGTAGTAGAACAGGCAGGCCGTGCCCCGGTAGAAGGCGAACGCGGAGGCGGCCATCTTCCTGAATTTCACCCGGAAGGCTGCCGGATCGGCGGCCAGCAGCTCACCGAAGGCGGTGTCGAAGACGGCGAGGATCTCCTCGCCGCGCTGCTCGTCAGCTGCTCCTACAGGTCGCGGGACCGACATCGCTGGGTGCCTCCTGGTGCATGACAATGGGATCGGATTCTCGCGGACGGAGCCCAGGCCCCTCCCAGTGGGGCCAACGCCCGAAGTGGCCCGCGAGTGCCCGCCGCCCGGCTTCCGCGGGCCCTGGAGGTCGCGCCTCTTATCACGGTCCGCGCGGGCCGTCCCACCGGCGCCCTCCGGCGGCCCGGTCGTCGGTGTCAGGTCGTAGACTTCGACGCTGTCCCCCCAGTGCTCCCCGGACCGTCCGCGGAGCCGGAGCCCGGGTTCCGGCCAGGGGATCCGCCCGTACAACCGCCTGCTCAACCGCCTGTTCCGCCACCCGCCCGTTTGTCCCACCGCCTGACGGGCTCCGTGCCCGACGGGTCGTCCGACCGTTCGTGCCAGCCGTTCCACTGGAGGCCCCCGCCGTGACCAAGCCGCCGTTCACGCACCTGCACGTGCACACCCAGTACTCGCTCCTGGACGGTGCCGCGCGGCTGAAGGACATGTTCGACGCGTGCAACGAGATGGGCATGACGCACATCGCCATGACCGATCACGGCAACCTGCACGGCGCGTACGACTTCTTCCACTCGGCGAAGAAGGCGAACGTGACGCCGATCATCGGGATCGAGGCGTACGTGGCGCCGGAGTCGCGGCGCCTGAAGCGGAAGGTGCAGTGGGGCCAGCCGCACCAGAAGCGGGACGACGTCTCCGGTTCGGGTGGTTACACGCACAAGACGATCTGGGCGGCGAACAAGACCGGGCTGCACAATCTCTTCCGGCTCTCCTCCGACGCGTACGCGGAGGGCTGGCTCCAGAAGTGGCCCCGGATGGACAAGGAGACGCTGGCGAAGTGGTCGGAGGGGCTGATCGCCTCCACCGGCTGCCCCTCGGGCGAGCTGCAGACCCGGCTGCGGCTGGGCCAGTACGACGAGGCGTTGAAGGCGGCCTCCGAATACCAGGACATCTTCGGCAAGGACCGTTATTTCCTGGAGCTGATGGACCACGGGATCGAGATCGAGCGGCGGGTGCGCGACGGGCTGCTGGACATCGGCCGCAAGCTCGGCATCCCGCCGCTGGTGACGAACGACTCGCACTACACGTACGCGCACGAGGCGACGGCGCACGATGCGCTGCTCTGCATTCAGACGGGAAAGAACCTGTCCGATCCCGACCGGTTCCGGTTCGACGGGACGGGTTATTACCTGAAGTCGACCGATGAGATGTACGCGATCGACTCCTCGGACGCCTGGCAGCAGGGGTGCGCGAACACGCTCCTGGTGGCCGAGCAGATCGACGACAGCGGCATGTTCGAAAAGCGCGACCTGATGCCGAAGTTCGACGTGCCGGATGGGTTCACCGAGACGACCTGGTTCCGCGAGGAGACCATGCGCGGCATGGCCCGCCGGTTCCCGAACGGGATTCCGGAGGACCGGCTCAAGCAGGTCGAGTACGAGATGGGCATCATCATCGAGATGGGGTTCCCGGCGTACTTCCTCGTGGTCGCCGACTTCATCATGTGGGCGAAGAACAACGGGATCGCGGTCGGCCCCGGGCGTGGTTCGGCGGCCGGTTCGATCGTGGCGTACGCGATGGGGATCACCGACCTCGACCCGATCGAACACGGGCTGATCTTCGAGCGGTTCCTGAATCCCGAGCGCATCTCCATGCCCGACGTCGACATCGACTTCGACGAGCGCAGGCGCGGTGAGGTCATCCGGTACGTGACCGAGAAGTACGGCGCCGACAAGGTCGCCATGATCGGCACGTACGGCAAGATCAAGGCGAAGAACGCCATCAAGGACTCCGCCCGCGTGCTGGGGTACCCGTACGCGATGGGCGACCGGCTGACCAAGGCCATGCCCGCCGACGTCCTGGGCAAGGGCATCGACCTCAACGGCATCACCGACCCCAAGCACCCGCGCTACTCCGAGGCCGGCGAGATCCGGTCGATGTACGAGAACGAGCCGGACGTGAAGAAGGTCATCGACACCGCGAAGGGTGTGGAGGGCCTGGTCCGGCAGATGGGTGTGCACGCGGCCGGCGTGATCATGTCCAGCGAGACCATCACCGACCACGTCCCGGTCTGGGTCCGGCACACCGACGGGGTGACGATCACGCAGTGGGACTACCCCAGCTGCGAGTCGCTCGGCCTGCTGAAGATGGACTTCCTGGGCCTGCGCAACCTCACCATCATGGACGACGCCGTCAAGATGGTGAAGTCCAACAAGGGCGTCGAACTCGACCTGCTGTCGATCCCCCTGGACGATCCCAAGACGTACGACCTGCTCTGCCGCGGCGACACGCTCGGCGTCTTCCAGTTCGACGGCGGGCCCATGCGGTCGCTGCTGCGGCTGATGAAGCCCGACAACTTCGAGGACATCTCCGCCGTCTCGGCCCTGTACCGGCCGGGCCCGATGGGCATGAACTCGCACACGAACTACGCGCTGCGCAAGAACGGCCAGCAGGAGATCACCCCGATCCACCCGGAGCTGGAGGAGCCCCTCAAGGAGGTCCTCGGCCTCACTCACGGCCTGATCGTGTACCAGGAGCAGGTGCAGAAGGCCGCCCAGATCATCGCCGGTTACTCCCTCGGCGAAGCCGACATCCTGCGCCGGGTGATGGGCAAGAAGAAGCCCGAGGAACTGGCGAAGAACTTCGTCCTGTTCCAGGAGGGCGCGAAGAAGAAGGGATTCTCGGACGAGGCCATCCAGGCCCTCTGGGACGTGCTGGTCCCGTTCGCCGGGTACGCGTTCAACAAGGCGCACTCCTCCGCGTACGGACTGGTCACCTACTGGACCGCGTACCTGAAGGCGAACTACCCGGCCGAGTACATGGCGGCGCTGCTGACGTCGGTGAAGGACGACAAGGACAAGTCGGCCGTCTACCTGAACGAGTGCCGGCGCATGGGCATCAAGGTGCTGCCGCCCAACGTCAACGAGTCGCAGCCGAACTTCGCCGCACAGGGTGACGACGTGATCCTGTTCGGTCTCACGGCGGTCCGGAACGTGGGGCAGAACGTGGTGGACTCGATCATCCGCTGCCGAAAGGCGAAGGGGAAGTACGCGAACTTCCCGGACTTCCTCGACAAGGTCGAGGCGGTCGTCTGCAACAAGCGGACGATCGAGTCCCTGATCAAGGCCGGCGCCTTCGACGAGATGGGCCACACCCGCAAGGGCCTGGTCGCCCACCACGAGCCGATGATCGACAACGTGGTGCAGGTCAAGCGCAAGGAGGCCGAGGGGCAGTTCGACCTGTTCGGCGGCATGGGCGACGACACGGGAGCGGACGAGCCGGGCTTCGGGCTCGACGTGCAGTTCTCCGACGTCGAGTGGGACAAGGCCTATCTGCTGGCGCAGGAGAGGGAGATGCTCGGCCTGTACGTGTCCGACCATCCGCTCTTCGGCCTGGAACACGTCCTGTCGGACAAGGCCGACGCGGCGATCGCGCAGCTCACCGGCGGTGAGCACGCGGACGGTGCGGTGGTGACCGTCGGCGGCATCATCTCCGGCCTCCAGCGCAAGATGACCAAGCAGGGCAACGCCTGGGCCATCGCCACGGTCGAGGACCTCGCCGGTTCCATCGAGTGCATGTTCTTCCCCGCCACCTATCAGCTCGTCTCCACCCAGCTCGTCGAGGACACCGTCGTCTTCGTCAAGGGCCGCCTCGACAAGCGCGAGGACATCCCCCGCCTCGTCGCCATGGAACTGTCCGTCCCCGACCTGTCGTCCGCCGGCAGCAACGCACCCGTCACGATCACCATCCCCACGGTCAAGGTCACCCCGCCGATGGTCAGCAGGCTCGGCGAGATCCTCAGCCACCACCGGGGCAACTCCGAGGTCCGGATCAAGCTTCAGGGCGCCAGGAAGACCACGGTGCTCAGGCTCGACCGGCACCGGGTGCAGCCCGACCCCGCGCTCTTCGGCGATCTGAAGGTGCTGCTGGGCCCCAGCTGTCTCGCGGGATAGCAGGGGACGGTGCCGGCGGTCGCGGCAACGGCACGGGCGACCGAGGGAACGGCGCGGAGGGGCGCGCCCGGCAACGGGTGGGCGCGCCCCTCTTCCCCTTCGTGTACTCGCTGTGTCTCCCGGCTCGCGGCCCCGCCGTCAGTTGTGGCCGAAAC
Organism: Streptomyces hebeiensis; assembly: GCF_052983195.1. Classification (NCBI taxonomy): domain Bacteria; kingdom Bacillati; phylum Actinomycetota; class Actinomycetes; order Kitasatosporales; family Streptomycetaceae; genus Streptomyces; species Streptomyces hebeiensis. The sequence continues at coordinate 1,810,245 of NZ_CM129812.1, read as the reverse complement.
GCCGCCGGCGCCCCTTGCGCTCCACATCCGCGGGTGTGATGTTCGTCAGCCGCTCCTCGGCCCGTTCCTCCGTCGACGAGGACTTCGGGCTCCCGCCCGTCCGTTCCGACGTCGACCGGTGGTGCTGTTTACCGCCGCGATCCCGGTTCTTGTTCTTGGCCATGGTGGCGCCTCCTGCGATGAGTGGGGACCAGGCCGGGTACAGCGTCACACAGGCGGGTAGTCCCCGCATTGTGGATCATTGCCGTCCGTAGCGGCGCCTCGCGGGGGTTGTCGTCGGTGACGGGCGTGAGACATGCGCCACGCCGATGATCGAGTTCCGGACGTCAAGCCTCTTGCCGTCGGGCAGACTCGAAGGAAACCCCTCGTGACTTCCGAACTACCACCTCCCGATTTCGAGGTTCCCGAAAGAAGGTGGAACGCGTGGACCGCTGCGTCGTCCTGGTGGACGCCGGATATCTGCTGGGCGCCGCCGCGAGTCTCCTCGCGGGAGAGCCGGCCCGGTCCCGGATCACCGTCGACCACACCGCCCTGATCCAGGGCCTGCGCGAGCGCGCCGAGGCCGACACCGAACGGCCGCTGCTCCGCATCTACTGGTTCGACGGCGCGCCCGACCGGGTTCCCCAGCCCGAACACCGCCGATTGCGGGTGATGTCCCGCGTCACCGTACGGCTGGGAGCCCTCACCCGGAGCGACGGGCGCTGGGCGCAGAAGGGCGTCGACGCCGCGATGCACGCCGAACTCACCGAACTGGCCCGGAACCGCGCCTGCTCGGACGTGGTGCTGGTGACCGGGGACGGCGATCTGCTGCCCGGCCTGATGTCCGCCAAGGAACACGGCGTGGCCGTGCACCTGTGGGCCGTCCAGGCCGCCGACGGTGACTACAACCAGTCCGAGGACCTGGTCGCCGAGGCCGACGAGCGGCGGGTGCTCGACCGCGCGTGGATCACCAAGGCGGTACGGGCGAAGGATCCGGCCGGTGTCTGCGCGCCACCGCCCGTGCCGCGCCCGGAGATCGCGGCGATCCTCTCGGCACCGCTGCCGGAGTCGGCACTGGCGGCGTCCGCGGAACGGGTCGCCGAGGCGCGGGCGCAGGCGGCGCGGGGCGGCGCGGAGGCGCGGGCCGGGTCGGACGGACAGGGCACGGGGGGCAACGGCGCGGTCACCGGGCAGGGCGCCACGGCCCCGGGCATGTCGGCCGCTCCCGGGGCGCCGGGGCCGGCCGGGCGCAACGGCACGGTCCAGCAGCCCCTCGCCGAGCACGGCGGGGACGGCCCGGCGGTGACGTCCGGCGGCCGGGGCGTGCCCACGCCCAAGGACCTGGCGGGACTACGGGGCCCCGCGGTCCCGCAGCCGCCGCAGTCCCCGGCGCCCACGGGCGCCACCCTGCGCTGGTCCTCCGACAAGGGCTGGGTCGAACGGCCCGGAAGCGGTCCCGCGGGAGAGCCGCCCGACACGGCGTCCCTGCCGACCCTGGCCCAGCTCACCAGCGCGGAACAGCGCTGGGCCGACCGGGAGGAGGACATCACCACGGTCGGGGGCGACCCGTTCGAGGTCGGCCAGGTCTTCGCCCGCCGGTGGATGGAGCGGCTGACGGACGCGAGCCAGGTGCAGAAGCTCTCCGCGCTCTACCCGCGGGTGCCGCACCGCATCGACGGGGAACTCCTGCGGTACGCGGCGCGGTTCGGACTGCTGGCCCACAAGGACGACCAGATCGACGAGCACGACAGGTACGCGATCAGGGCCGGGTTCTGGCGGGAGATCGACGTACGGGCCGCGGCGGACGTGCCGTAGGGGCCGTGGGAGGCACCGGGACGGCCGTCGGGTGCAGGGCCTTGATCACCCGGTACTCGCGCGGCACGACGCGGGCCCGCGCGGTCTGCCGCGCCACGCCGCGGACGGGCCCGCATCCGCACCCCGGGCCGTCCGGTCCCGACGGGAGGCCGTATGGTCGGTCATCGTGAGAACGGTCTGCGTGGTGCGCGATTTGGTCAAGACGTACCCCGCCGCGCGCGGCCGGCGCGGTACTCCCGCGACCCCCGCCGTGCGGGCCACTGACGGGGTCTGTCTCGATGTCGGGCGCGGTGAGATCTTCGGTCTGCTCGGGCCGAACGGGGCCGGCAAGTCCACCCTCGTACGCCAGCTCACCGGCCTGATGCGGCCCGACTCCGGCACCGTCGACATGCTCGGCCACGACCTCGTGCGCCACCCCGAGCGCGCCGCCCGGCTCATCGGCTACCTCGGGCAGGAGTCCGCCGCACTCGACGAGCTGACCGTCGCGCTCGCCGCCGAGACCACCGGCCGGCTGCGCGGGCTCGGCGCACGGCGGGCGCGTGCCGAGCGGGACGCGGTGCTCGGGGAGCTGGGGCTCACCGAACTCGCCGGGCGCCCGCTCAAGAAGCTCTCCGGGGGCCAGCGCCGACTGGCCTGTTTCGCCGCCGCACTGGTCGGCGAGCGGTCCGTACTCGTCCTGGACGAGCCCACCACCGGCATGGACCCCGTCGCCCGGCGCGCGGTCTGGGCCGCGGTGGACCGGCGGCGGGCCGAGAGCGGCACGACCGTTCTGCTCGTCACCCACAACGTCATCGAGGCCGAGACCGTCCTGGACCGCGTCGCCGTGCTGGAGCGCGGCCGGGTGATCGCCTGCGACACGCCCGCCGGCCTCAAGGAGCGGGTGGCGGGCGAGGTCCGGGTCGAGCTGGTGTGGCGGGAGCGGGCCCCGCTGGACGTCCCGGAGGTCGCCGCGCTGCGCGCGTCGGCGCAGGAGTCCGGGCGGCGCTGGGTCCTGCGGCTCGCCCCGGACGAGGCGCGCGCCGCCGTCGCCGCGGTGACCGGCGGAGCGGCGTTCGCCGCCCTGGACGACTTCACCCTGGCCACGCCCAGCCTGGAGGACGTCTACCTGGCGCTCGGCGGGCGCGCGAACGGGCTGGTGAAGGCATGAGTACGGGAGGGGGCCACGGGGCCCGGAGCGTACCGGGCCGCCCGGCCCGGCAGGGGGCCATGACAAGGTGGAGGACCGCGGCGGCCCGCGCGCCCCGCGCCCGCCCGTCCGACACGTACGCAGCGAACAGGAGCAGCGCCAGGTGAGCATCGTGCCCGTGGAGGCCGTGGCCGGGAAGCCCGGGACCGCGGCGGACGGCCCGGCCCGGCGGACGGCCGACGGCGATCCCGCCCCCCTCGCGCCCCGCGCCCGGCTGCTGCCCTCGCTCGCCGCCGTCTACCGCGCCCAGTTGTCGCGGGCCCGGGTCGCCCGGATCCCGCTGCTCTTCGTGGCGACGTTCCAGTCCGTCGGGATCATGGTGCTGATGCGCGGCGTGGTCGACGGCGGCGACGAGGCCCGCGCGGTGGTCGCCGGGTCGAGCGTGCTGGTCGTGGCGTTCGTGGCACTGAACCTCCTCGCCCAGTACTTCGGCCAGCTACGGGCCGGCGGCGGCCTGGACCACTACGCCACCCTGCCGGTGCCGCCCGCCGCCGTGGTGCTCGGCGCGGCCGGGGCGTACGCCTCCTTCACCGTGCCCGGCACCGCCGTGACCGCCGTGACCGGCAGCGTGCTCTTCCAACTGCCGCTCGGTCACCTGTGGGTACTGGCCGCGGTCATCCCGCTCTCGGGCGCGGCACTGGCCGGCCTGGGCGCCGCCCTCGGCCTCCTCGCGCCCCGCCAGGAACTGGCGACGCTGCTGGGCCAGCTCGGCATGTCCGCCGCGCTCCTGCTGGGCGTGCTGCCGGCGGACCGGCTGCCGGGCCCGGTGACCTACGCGCGCGACCTGCTGCCCTCCACGTACGGCGTGGAGGCCCTCGCCCGTACGTTCGACAAGCACCCCGACTGGTCGGCCGTCGCGCTCGATCTCGGCGTGTGCGCGGTCGTCGGTGTCGTGTCCCTGGCCGTGGCGACCTGGGCGTACCGGCGGGCAGCGGTCCGATGAGGCACCACCCGGCGGGGCCTGGCACGATGTCGGGGTGACCGCACCTCTGACGCCACCCCACCAACCCCGGCACGACGGCCCGTGGCAGACGCCGCCGGGCGGTGCCACGCCCTGTCCCGTCACGGAGACCGGGGACGAGGGCCCCGACCTGAGGACGGAGGTGCTCCAGGCCGCCGTGGTGCTGGTGGCCGTCACGCTCCTGGGACTGCTGCTCGGCGCGCTCTGGCTGTGGCTCGCCCCGAAGGTCCCGCTGGTCTCGGACAGCACGGCGGTCTTCCTCAAGGACACGGAGGGCGAGGAGGCGATCGCCGCCGACGGAATCTTCGCCCTGCTGGCCCTCGGCTTCGGCGTGGTGAGCGGAGCGCTGGTCTTCGTCCTCCGCCGGCACGGCGGTATCCCGCTGGTGCTGGCCCTGGCGCTGGGCGGGCTGCTGGGCGCGGTACTGGCCTGGCAGTTCGGCAGCCGCCTCGGCCCCACACCGGACGTGCTGGCCCACGCGCAGGAGGCGGGCAAGGGGGTCACCTTCGACGCCCCGCTGGAACTGAACGCGAAGGGGGCGCTGCTGTCGTGGCCGTTGGCGGCGATGGTGGTCCACCTGGCGCTGACGGCCGTGTTCGGCCCGAAGGACCCGGAACCGGAATGGACCGCACCGCCGCCCCCCGCCCCCCAGCCCGAGAACCCGCCCCACCCCGGCTGACGTACGCCCCGGGTTCCCGATGAGCCCCGACCGCCCACGTCCGCCGGCCGACCCTCAAACGGCACGCCCCTCCCGGCCGATCGGCGCCACCACCGCCGATGTGAGCCCCGTCAGGTCCTTCGGGGACAGCTCCACCTCCAGCCCCCGCCGCCCCGCCGAGACGCAGACCGTCTCGTACGCCTCGGCCGACGAGTCCACCACCGTCCGCAGCCGCTTGCGCTGGCCCAACGGGGAGATCCCGCCCCGCACATAGCCCGTCGTACGCTCCGCCGCCGCCGGGTCCGCCATCGTCGCGCGTTTGCCGCCGACCGCCGAGGCGAGCGCCTTGAGGTCCAGTGAACCGGCGACCGGGACGACCGCCACGGTCAGTTCGCCGTCGACGTCCGCGACGAGCGTCTTGAAGACCCGTTCCGGGGAGACGCCCAGCGCCTCGGCCGCCTCTTCGCCGTAGGAAGCGGACGCCGGATCGTGCTCGTACGCGTGCAGGGTGAACGCCGCACTGGCCGCGGTCAGCGCGACCGTGGCCGGTGTTCCCCCGGACTGCTGCTGCTTCTTCGGCTTCTTCGCCACGTCGCCCGTTCCCTCGTACGCGTCGTTCTTCTCGCTCGGCCTCGGCCCGGCCTCGGCCCGGCCATCGCCCGGTCATCCCCGTGGTCTTCGCGCTCAGTTCGGATTGGTCGGAGCCTTGGTCAGCTCGACGGCCGGCAGCGAGGGCAGGTGACGGATCACCGCGGTCTCCGCGCGCAGCAGCCTCAGTTCCGCGCGCAGCCGCGTCGCGACGTCCGCCGCCTCCAGCAGCCGCTGCTTGGACGGGACGTCGAGCACGGCGGCGGCGGCGACCAGATACGACACCACGGAGGGCTCCGCGGGCAGCTCGTCGCTCATGGACAGCGATCGCTCGCGGGCTCCGGCCAGACGCTTCTGGTAGGAGCGGAACGCGCGCAGCACGCCTTCCGCGAGCGGTTCCGCGCCCTCGCCCAGTTCCTCCGGGAGCTCCTCGACCTCGCCGGTCAGATAGGGGCCGCTCGCGTCCACGGAGAGCAGCCGCACCCGGGTCGTTCCCGTGGCCATCACCTCGAAGGTGCCGTCCGGGCGTTCGTGGATCGTCGCCGCGTCGGCGACACAGCCCACCGGGTGGAACGCTTCGAGCGGTTCCGCGCCGAAGCCGGCGGTCGGTCCGGCCTCGGGCGCGGTCGTTCCGTCGGGCATGCCGGGGGCCGTCGGCGCGACCTCGTGGCCGTCGCGGATGGCGACCACGGCGAAGCGGCGCGGTTCGGATTCGTCCGTCTTGAGCAGTTCGCGCATCATGGCGCGGTACCGCTCCTCGAAGACGTTCAGCGGAAGGACGAGGCCCGGGAACAGAACCGTCTTGAGCGGGAAGAGAGGGAGGCGAGCGGTGGTCACAGCGGTCAAGCGTAGTGGCCGTGGGGCCGTCTCCGGCCGTCCCGGTTCCACAGAGGCGTCTGAGAGGCCACCTCGATCCGTGTGCCGTCCCGGGTCGCGAGGAACCGGCCGAGCGGATCCTCGTGCAGATGGTTCCACGGGAACGACGTCGCGTACGGGCCGATCAGCCGGAACTGTTCCAGCGCCTCGTTCCATCGGTTCCGTTCGATCAGGACGTACGCCAGCAGGTTGCGCACCTCGGCCGGCCACGGATCGCCCGCCTCGTACCCGGCGGACACCTCGACGGCGAGGTCCGCGGCGGCGTCGATGCGTTCCGCCTGCACGGAGGTGGGCTCGCCGCTCTGCAACTGGTTGAAGGCGGCCCGCGCCGGCAGCGCCCGGATCAGCGAACCGGGCAACGCGTCGTACGCCGCCTGTTCGGCGAAGTCGAAGCACTCGCGGTGCGAGCCGTACCACTCGGCGGAGAGGTACTGGAGGGCGGACACATGGCAGCCGTAGTGGTGTGAGGAGCGCTGTACGGCCTGCGCCCACAGGGACTCGAACGCCGAGTGGGAGGCGTGCGTGCCGCGCGCGTGGTCGAGTGCCACGCGCCAGGGCACCGGGTCACGGGGCGCCTTGTCGGCCGCCGCGTCGATCAGCGGGCCGGTCTCCCGCAGGCGCTCCGCGCGGGCCGGTGACTCCCAGGCGCGCCGTACGGCCAGCTCGGCCCGTACGAGCAGCGCGTCCGGGTCCCGCGGCGCGGCCCGCAGCCAGGCCACGAGCCAGGCGTCGCGGCTGTGCGCGAAGGCGGCGAGACGGCGTACGCAGCGGTCGCGGTCCTCCCACTCGGCGGACTCGCGCGTGGTGGCGAGCAGCTTGGCGGCCTGGTCGTACTCGCCGTACGCGGCGGAGACGAGCGCGGGTGCGAGGCGCTCGTCGGGGGCGTCGAGCAGCACGGCGTCGTCCGGCGGCAGCCCGGCCGCGAGCTGGGGGGTGTGCCGGATCATGCGGGCGGTGCTGATCAGGGCACGCAGCAGAGACATGGTGCGGACCATTGAAAAGGGCGGGGGGCCGCGGCGCCACAGAATGTCTGTGAAGTTTTGATATCGGCGGAAAGGTTGTCCTGGTCCGGGTCAAGGCGAGGCAAAATCCGCGGTGGCGGCCGGAAGGGGCCGGAAGGAGGGGAAGGGGCCGGGAGGGGACGCGAGGGCGGAAACCCGGGCGGAACCCGCGCAGGGTCCCGCCCCGGCGCGCCCGCGCGTCAGCTCCTGGACGGGCCGCACGAGCTGCGGACATCCTCCGCTCCCGCGGGCCCCGCGCGTCAGCTCCTGCGCAGCAGTCGTGTCGCCCCCGTCGCCACCGTCGTCGCCAGGATCCAGCCCAGCAGCACCAGCATCGCCGCTCCCCACTGCCAGCCGCCCCGCAGCAGCCAGTAGCCGTCCTGGCCCAGGTTGATCACCGGGACCAGCAGGTCCAGGGAGAACAGGGCCGGGTTCCACTCCGGGTGCTCCTCTCCTCTGATGGCCTCGGGGGTGTGCCGGGAGAAGGCGACCGTGCTCGCGCCCCACAGCACCGCCATCCACAGGGCCGCCCGGCCCGGGCGGTAGCCGTAGGCGACCGTCCAGTCCTGGAGGTAGCCCCAGAGCTTGGCGGCCAGCGGGAGTGTCTCCCGGCGGCGCCGCTGCTTGGCGAGGAGTACCTCGCGCGCGTCCGCGTCCTCGCCGCTGTTGCGCAGGACCTGGGCGAGGCGTTCGTACGGCTCCGGCGAGTACTCGGGCGTCGCCGCGGCGACCCACTCCAGGCGCCGGAGCAGGGGGAAGTGGCCGAAAGGAACCAGGTTCTCGTACACGAAGCCGCCCATCCCCAGGCCGCCGGGCGCGGGCCAGCTGGTCGACATGTCGACCAGGGTGACGATCTTGGCGCCACTGAGCACGACCCGGCCCTCCTCCACCCGCTCGCAGGTGAAGCGCAGCTCGGGGGTGACGATCCGGCGCAGTGACAGTTCTTCCTCCGGGTCCAGGACGAAGCGTGCCTTGTCCAGGTCGACCGCGTCCCCGAACCGGCCGTCGTCCAGCCGAACCCCGCCCCGGCACTCGAAGTGCTGGAGCCGGGTGCCATAAGGGGACGCGGCACCGGAGCCGACTCCGGGGCCCGGGCCCGAGCCGGGGCCCGATCCCGAGCCGGTCCCGGGCCCGAGGCCGGTACCCGGACCATGGCCTGCGCCCGGACCACGTCCGCGGTCCTGACCCCGGTCGGGAGTGTGGCGGCGGTCGTGAGGGAGGGCGGGTCCGGGGCCGGTGCCCATACCGAGGCCGACGCCGTACGGGGGAGTGGCCCAGGGCCGGCCGGTCTGCTCGCTCACCCACGTGCCCGTCAGGTAGAGCGAGCGCTCGACGGTCAGCTGCGGGGCGTTCAGAGCCCATTTGCCCTGGGCCGCGCGCAGCCGGCTGCCGCGCAGGCTCAGCGAGACGCCGATCTTGGCGCCGCGCAGGCTGAGCTCGCCGTAGGTCTCGATCTGATCGGCCTGGAGGTCCTGCGCGACGGTCATCCCGTCGGCCGTGATCGCCCGGCCCAGCCGGTCCGGGTGCACCTCGATCTGGCTGATCAGCAGATCCGTGCCGATCTGCGCGTCGGTGAGCCGGATACCCCGTTCGACCCGGCAGCGCGGGAGGTGCAGGTCGCCCTCCGTGTGCAGCCGGGCCGCCTCCAGCCGGGGCAGCGCGCAGCCGGCGATGCGCAGGGTCGTGAAACGCGACTCGGGCAGTACCACTTCGTTCTCGAAGCGGCATTCGTTCAGCTCGACGTACGGGGCGACCGTGCCGCCCGCGAGGTTGAGCGTGCCGGTGATCTGTACACCGCGCAGCTTGAGTGCCGCGACCCGGCCGGGCAGCGCCGCCGGGCCGCTCAGCAGGAGCAGCGCCACCACCCGGGCGCGCACACTGCGCTCCGTGCCCCAAGGGCGGGCCGAGAAGGGGTCGTCCAGCAAGGGGTCCGAGGTGCTCAGGTCGTACGTGCTGCCGTTGCGGAACGACTGCCACATGCCGAGTTCCGCCGCGCTGAGCCAGTCGGGAGATTCGTCGTTCTGCGGCTCGGTCACCGCCGGGCCTCCGCTTCCCCGTATGCGCACAAAAGTGCACAAATGCGTGCCTTTGTTTGGTTGAAGTGCTCTGGTCGAGTCGAGCTGGTCCGGGTCGAGGTCGAGAGTGCTTGTCCGCTTGTGAGCGTTGTCAGCGTTGTCAGCGTTGCCAGGGGGCCGTCCGAGCCGGCGACGGTGGTCATACCGCCTGGCCACGAGTGGTCCTTACCAGCGTTGTGCCCGCTGAGTGACCCGCTGAACGCTAGTGGTGAAGAGTGATGCCCGGGACATGTATCAGCCAGTGATACGCGGGCCCGGGGCCCTGAGCCGGTCTGCGAGAATTGGCACCGTGATCTCACGAATCGATCTGCGTGGCGACGCCCTCCCCGAGGGTGCCGCCCTGCGCGACCTGCTGCCCCGAGCCGATTTCGACGTGGAAGCCGCCCTGGAGAAGGTCCGGCCGATCTGCGAGGACATCCACCATCGGGGCACGACGGCGCTGATCGAGTACGCGGAGAAGTTCGACGGGGTGCGGCTGGAACGGATCCGGGTGCCCGCGCGCGCCCTCGCCGACGCCCTCGACGGGCTCGACCCGGCCGTGCGGGCCGCCCTGGAGGAGTCGATCCGCCGGGCCCGGCTCGTCCACCGCGCGCAGCGCCGCGCCGAGCACACCACCCAGGTCGTGCCGGGCGGCACGGTCACCGAGAAGTGGGTGCCGGTCGAGCGCGTCGGGCTGTACGCGCCCGGCGGCCGGTCCGTCTACCCCTCGTCCGTGATCATGAACGCGGTGCCGGCGCAGGAGGCGGGCGTCGGGTCCATCGCCCTGGCCTCGCCGGCCCAGGCCGAGTCCGGCGGCCTCCCGCACCCCACGATCCTCGCCGCGTGCGCGCTGCTGGGGATCGACGAGGTGTACGCGGCGGGCGGGGCCACCGCCGTCGCGATGTTCGCGTACGGCACCGAGGAGTGCCCGCCCGCGAACATGGTCACCGGCCCGGGCAACATCTGGGTCGCCGCCGCCAAGCGCTACTTCACCGGCCGGATCGGCATCGACACCGAGGCCGGCCCCACCGAGATCGCGATCCTGGCCGACGACACCGCCGACCCGGTGCACGTCGCCGCCGACCTGATCAGCCAGGCCGAGCACGACCCGCTGGCCGCCGCCGTCCTGGTGACGGACTCGGCGGAGCTGGCCGCGGCGGTCGAGAAGGAACTCCAGCCGCAGGTCGCCGCGACCCGGCACATCGAGGACCGGGTGGTCCCCGCGCTCTCCGGCCGGCAGTCGGCCATCGTCCTGGTCGACTCGCTGGAGGACGGTCTTCGGGTGGTCGACGCGTACGGGGCCGAGCACCTGGAGATCCAGACCGCCGACGCCGCCGCGCTGGCCGCGCGGGTGCGCAACGCGGGCGCGATCTTCGTCGGCCCGTACGCCCCGGTCTCGCTCGGCGACTACTGCGCCGGGTCCAACCACGTCCTGCCGACCGGCGGCTGCGCGTGCCACTCCTCGGGCCTGTCCGTCCAGTCGTTCCTGCGCGGCATCCACATCGTGGACTACGACAGGGACGCGCTCGCCGAGGTCGCCCACCACGTGGTGACCCTCGCCGAGGCGGAGGACCTGCCCGCGCACGGTGCGGCGCTCAAGGCGCGTTTCGGATGGCAGGTGCCCGGCACGTGAGCACCGACCCCTCCCGCGGATCCTCCGGCACCGGCCCCTCCCGCCGACACGACCCCTCCCCGGCTTCCCCCGGTATCGACGACCTGCCCGTACGGGACGAGCTGCGCGGCAAGTCCCCGTACGGCGCCCCCCAGCTCGACGTCCCCGTCCAGCTCAACACCAACGAGAACCCGTACCCGCTGCCCGAGCCGCTCGTCGAGCGCATCGCCGAGCGGGTCCGCGAGGCCGCCCGGGGGCTCAACCGCTACCCGGACCGGGACGCGGTCGAGCTGCGCACGGCCCTGGCCGCGTACCTCGGCCGGACCGGCGGCCACCCGCTGACCGCGGCGAACGTCTGGGCGGCCAACGGATCCAACGAGGTCATCCAGCAGCTCCTCCAGACCTTCGGCGGCCCCGGCCGCACGGCGATCGGCTTCGAGCCCTCGTACTCGATGCACGGCCTGATCGCCCGGGGCACCGGCACCGGCTGGCTCTCCGGCCCGCGCAACGAGGACTTCACGATCGACCGGGCGGCGGCCGTCGCCGCGATCGCCGAGCACCGGCCCGACGTCGTCTTCATCACCTCCCCCAACAACCCCACGGGCACGGCCGTGGACGCGGACACCGTCCTCGCCCTGTACGAGGCCGCGCAGGCGGCCCGGCCGTCACTGGTCGTGGTGGACGAGGCGTACGTCGAGTTCAGCCACCGTCCCTCCCTGCTCCCGTTGATCGAGGGCCGCCCGCACCTGGTCGTGTCCCGCACGATGTCCAAGGCGTTCGGCGCGGCCGGTCTCCGCCTCGGCTACCTGGCCGCGCACCCCGCCGTGGTCGACGCCGTCCAGCTGGTGCGCCTGCCGTACCACCTGTCGGCCGTCACCCAGGCCACCGCGCTCGCCGCGCTGGAACACACCGATACGCTGCTCGGGTACGTCGAGCAGCTCAAGGCCGAGCGGGACCGGCTGGTCGCCGAGTTGCGCGCCACCGGTTACGAGGTGACCGAGTCGGACGCGAACTTCGTGCAGTTCGGCCGCTTCGAGGACGCCCACGAGGCGTGGCGGCGGATCCTCGACCGGGGGGTCCTCATCCGTGACAACGGCGTACCGGGCTGGCTGCGGGTCACCGCGGGCACCCCGTCCGAGAACGACGCGTTCCTCGACGCGGTACGTGACTTGAAGAAGGAGCAGCGCGCATGAACCGCATGAGCCGCGTCGGCCGCGTGGAGCGCAGTACGAAGGAAACCGCCGTCGTCGTGGAGATCGACCTCGACGGCACCGGCGTCGTGGACGTCTCGACCGGGGTCGGCTTCTACGACCACATGCTCGACCAGCTCGGCCGGCACGGGCTGTTCGACCTCACGGTGAAGACCGAGGGCGATCTGCACATCGACTCGCACCACACCATCGAGGACACCGCGCTCGCGCTGGGCGCCGCCTTCAAGCGGGCCCTCGGCGACAAGGTCGGCATCTACCGCTTCGGCAACTGCACGGTGCCGCTGGACGAGTCGCTCGCGCAGGTGACGGTCGACCTGTCGGGACGGCCGTACCTGGTGCACACCGAGCCGGAGCACATGGCGCCGATGATCGGCGGTTACGACACGACGATGACGCGGCACATCCTGGAGTCGTTCGTCGCGCAGGCCCAGATCGCGCTGCACGTGCACGTCCCGTACGGGCGCAACGCGCACCACATCGTGGAATGCCAGTTCAAGGCGCTGGCCCGGGCCCTGCGCTACGCCTCGGAGCGCGACCCGCGCGCGGCGGGGATTCTTCCCTCGACGAAGGGCGCGCTGTGACTGGTCTTTCGACCGTTCTGATCGTGCTGGGACTGTTCCTCGCCGGGGGCGTGTACTCCTTCTCCAAGCAGAATCTCCCCAAGGGAGTGATCGTGCTGCTAGCGCTCTGCTCAGGACTGTGTCTTCTCGCCGGTGTGCTGCGGATCCAGGGGCTCTGGACATGACCAAGAACGTCGTCGTCTTCGACTACGGGTTCGGCAACGTCCGCTCCGCCGAGCGCGCCCTCGCGCGGGCCGGCGCCGAGGTCGAGATCACCCGTGACTTCGACCGCGCCATGAACGCCGACGGGCTGCTCGTCCCCGGCGTCGGGGCCTTCGCCGCCTGCATGGCGGGGCTCACCGCCGCCCGGGGGCACTGGATCGTGGGCCGCAGGCTCGCCGGCGGACGGCCCGTCATGGGGATCTGCGTCGGGATGCAGATCCTCTTCGAGCGCGGCATCGAGCACGGCGTGGAGACCGACGGCCTGGACGAGTGGCCCGGCACGGTCGGACCGCTGAGGGCCCCCGTCGTCCCGCACATGGGGTGGAACACGGTCGAGGCGCCCGGCGACAGCGAACTGTTCGCCGGCCTCGACCGGGACGCCCGCTTCTACTTCGTGCACTCCTACGCGGCGCACGAGTGGAGTCTCGAAGTCACCAACCCGAAGATCAGGGCCCCCCGGGTCACCTGGTCCACGCACGGCGAGCCGTTCGTCGCCGCCGTCGAGAACGGGGCACTGTGGGCCACGCAGTTCCACCCCGAGAAGTCCGGCGACGCCGGCGCGCAGCTGCTGACCAACTGGATCGGAACCCTCTGATGTCCGCTGAGTCCTCCCAGCCGAATCCCTCGAACGTGTCGGGCCCGTCGCGGCTCGAACTCCTCCCCGCCGTCGACGTCCGCGACGGCCAGGCCGTCCGGCTCGTCCACGGCGAGTCCGGTACGGAGACCTCGTACGGCTCGCCGCTGGAAGCCGCCCTCGCCTGGCAGCGCGCCGGCGCCGAGTGGCTGCACCTGGTCGACCTCGACGCCGCCTTCGGCACCGGCGACAACCGGAAGCTGATCTCCGAGGTCACCGACGCCATGGACATCAAGGTCGAGCTGTCCGGCGGCATCCGCGACGACGCCTCGCTCGCCGCCGCACTCGCCACCGGCTGCACCCGGGTCAACCTGGGCACCGCCGCGCTGGAGACCCCCGAGTGGGTCGCCAGGATCATCGCGGAACACGGCGACCGGATCGCGGTCGGCCTCGACGTCCGGGGCACGACGCTGCGCGGCCGGGGCTGGACCCGGGACGGCGGTGACCTCTACGAGACGCTGGCACGGCTGGACTCCGAGGGCTGCGCCCGGTACGTCGTCACCGACATCGCCAAGGACGGCACGCTCCAGGGCCCCAACCTGGAGCTGCTCAGGAACGTCTGCGCCGCGACCGACAAGCCGGTCGTCGCCTCCGGCGGGGTCTCCTCGCTGGACGACCTGCGCGCGCTCGCCACGCTGGTGCCCGCGGGAGTCGAGGGCGCCATCGTCGGCAAGGCCCTGTACGCCAAGGCGTTCACCCTGGAGGAGGCGCTCGCCGTGGTGGCGGGGACGTCCGGGGCGGCCGAGGCGCCCGGTGTCCCGGCCGACTCCGAGGTGTCCGGATGAGCGACGCGGTGGCAGCGGTACGGAGGGTCTCCTCCGGCGCGCACTGGGAGGAGGCCTTCGGCTACTCCCGCGCGGTGGAACTGCCCAACGGCCTGGTCCTGGTGGCCGGCTGCACCTCCGTGGTCGACGGACGGATCGCCGAGGGCGGCCCGTACGAACAGGCGTCGACGGCGTTCGGCGTGGCGGTCAAGGCACTTCAGGAGCTGGGCCTCGGCGCGGAGCACGTGGTGCGCACGCGCATGTACATCACCCACGTCCGGGACGCGGACGAGGTGGGCCGCGCGCACAAGGACCTCTTCGGTGCCGTACGCCCGGCCGCCTCGATGGTCGTCGTCGCCGGGCTCATAGACCCGAGCCTGGTCGTCGAGGTCGAGGTCGAGGCGTACCGGGGCGGGCGTGACGAGGACGAGAGCCACCGCGGAGGTGGGGCGTGAGTCTGGCCGTACGGGTCATTCCCTGCCTGGACGTGGACAACGGCCGGGTCGTCAAGGGCGTCAACTTCCAGAACCTGCGCGACGCGGGCGACCCCGTCGAGATGGCCAGGCTGTACGACGCGGAGGGTGCCGACGAGCTGACGTTCCTCGACATCACCGCCTCGTCCGGTGACCGGGAGACCACCTACGACGTGGTGCGCCGCACCGCCGAGCAGGTCTTCATCCCGCTCACCGTCGGCGGGGGAGTGCGCACCCCCGAGGACGTCGACAAGCTGCTGCGGGCGGGCGCGGACAAGGTCGGCGTCAACACGGCGGCCATCGCGCGGCCCGAGCTGATCCGGGAGATCGCCGAACGGTTCGGCCGCCAGGTGCTGGTGCTCTCGGTGGACGCGCGGCGGACTGTCTCGGCGTCCGGGACGGTGTCCTTCGAGGTCACCACGCACGGCGGCCGCCGGGGCACGGGCATCGACGCGGTCGAGTGGGCGCACCGGGCCGCCGAGCTGGGCGCGGGGGAGATCCTGCTCAACTCGATGGACGCGGACGGCACGAAGGACGGCTACGACACGGAGATGATCGCGGCCGTCCGCGAGCACGTGTCCGTTCCCGTCATCGCCTCGGGCGGCGCGGGCCGGTCGGCCGACTTCCCGCCCGCGATCGAGGCGGGCGCCGACGCCGTACTGGCCGCGTCCGTCTTCCACTTCGGGGACCTGCGCGTCTCCGAGGTCAAGCGGGCGCTGCGGGAGGCGGGGCACCCGGTCCGGTGACGCGCGTCCTCCTCGCCGGCCGACGGCCGACGGGGTGAACGCCGCAAGGGGGCGGTTCCGACACGGTCGGGCCCGTCCCTCCCTCCGCTCCTTGCCCTCGTCCCCGTCAACTCCTTGACGTGTCGTTCAACAAAACCGGTGAACTCGCCGATTTCCGCCCGTCGAGCGGATGGTGACAGCGACGAACGCCCTCCAAACTGGCGATCCCACTCCGGCGCACCCACCCCACATGCCCGTCGGCGTGGCCCCGCCACGACCGAGAGGACGCCCGTCATGCAGCAGCCCTCCGCACACCTCCCCACCAGCCTCTCCGCACCACCACCACCCGCCGCCGGCCGTGTCCGTGCCCGGGTCCGTACCGTCCGGGGCTTATGGGGGGCCGCGGTGGCGAGCGCGGGCCTGATCGCCGCGCTCGTCCCGGGCGCGTCCGAGGCCCGGGCCGCCGGCAACCCGTACCAGCGCGGCCCCGCGCCGACCGCGGCGAGCGTCGAGGCCGCCACCGGCCCGTACGCCGTCTCGCGGACCACCGTCGCCTCGGCGTCCGTCAAGGGGTTCGGCGGCGGCACCGTCTACTACCCGACCCGGACCGCGGACGGCACCTTCGGAGCCGTGGCCATCTCGCCCGGCTTCACCGGCACTCAGTCCAGCGTGTCCTGGCTGGGGCCGAGACTCGCCTCCCAGGGCTTCGTCGTCCTCACCATCGACACCATCACCACCCTGGACGCCCCGGACAGCCGGGGCCGCCAACTCCTCGCCGCACTCGACTACCTGACGGGCAGTTCACCCGTCAGCGGCCGGATCGACCGGAACCGCCTCGGGGTCATGGGCCACTCGATGGGCGGTGGCGGCGCGCTGGAGGCCGCGAAAACCCGTACGTCGCTCAAGGCGGCCATCCCGCTGACCGGCTGGAACGCGGACAAGACCTGGCCCGAGGTGCGGACGCCCACCCTGCTGGTGGGGGCCGACGGCGACATCGTGGCACCCGTCTCCTCGTACTCCGAACCGTTCTACGAGTCGCTGCCGGCCACGCTCGACAAGGCGTATCTGGAGCTGAACAACGCCACCCACTCCACCCCGACCACGGCGAACACCACGATCGCGAAATACAGCGTGTCCTGGCTGAAGCGGTTCATCGACAAGGACACCCGGTACGAGAAGTTCCTGTGCCCGCTGCCGCGGCCGAGCACGACGGTCGAGGAGTACCGGGGGAACTGCCCGCACACCTCCTGAGCGTGCCCGCGCGCTCCTTCACGCGCCGGCCGCCGGCTCGCACGCGTAGGCGCGCCGACGGGGACCCGCGCACCCACCCGCGCGGGTCCCTGTCCGTTTTTCCGCCGTTCCCGCCGTTCCCGCCGTTCCCGCCGTTCCCGCCGTCCCGGCCGGCGCGCCGCGCGCTCAGATGCCCAGCTTCGCCGTCCGCGCCTTGGCCACCGCGTCCTCGTCGCCCTCCAGAGCGACCTTCGCCGCGCCCTGCCGGCCGAACGTGAACAGCAGCAGCTCCGACGGCTCCCCGGTGACCGTCACCACGGGCGCGCCGCGGTGCGCGACCACCGTCCGGCCGTCCGGGCGGCGCAGCACCAGGCCCACCGGGGATTTGCGGCCCATCATCCGGCCGCCCTTCTCCAGCCGGGACCACAACGCGTCCGCGAACACCCGGTCCAGCTCGCGCGGCGTCCAGTCCGGCTGCGCGCGGCGGACGTCCTCGGCGTGGACGTAGAACTCGACCGTGTTCGCCGCCTCGTCGACCTGCTTGATCCCGTACGGGGACATCCGCGGCGGGCCCGTCCTGATCAGCTGGACCAGCTCCTCGTACGGCTTCGCCAGATACTCGGACGTCACCCGCTCCAGACGGTTCCTGAGCGCGGGGACCAGCAGCCCGCCGGCCGCGTCGGGGCGGCGCTCGCGGACCACCACATGGGCGGCGAGATCACGGGTGAGCCAGCCCTCGCAGAGCGTCGGGGCGGTCGGGCCGGCCGCCTCCAACAGGTCGGCTAGCAGAAGTCGTTCACGCTTGGCATGGGTCGACATGCCCGCAAGCCTACGGCGGCCCGGTGCGGTCCGCCCAGTGGACCCCCCGCCCACGAGCCGCGCGGACCCGGCACAATGACCGTATGACCAGCCGTACGACCGATTCCGCGTCCGGCGGCACCCCGGCAGCCGACCGGAGCGCCGAGCCCGCAGCGGCCGCCCCGCGCCACGGGGGCGCCGAGCCGGCCCCGGGCGCCGTGCTCGACCCCGCCCTCGCCGCCCGGCTCAAGCGCGGCGCCGACGGGCTGATCCCCGCGATCGCCCAGCAGTACGACACCGGCGAGGTGCTGATGCTCGGCTGGATGGACGACGAGGCGCTGCACCGCACCCTGACCACCGGCCGGTGCACGTACTGGTCCCGCAGCCGCCAGGAGTACTGGGTCAAGGGCGACACCTCCGGCCACGTCCAGCACGTCAAGTCCGTGGCGCTCGACTGCGACGGGGACACCGTGCTCGTCCGGGTCGACCAGGTGGGCGCCGCCTGTCACACGGGCGACCGCACCTGCTTCGACGCGGACGTCCTGCCGCTGGGCCGGTGACCGGGACCGGCCCCGATGACGGAGTAGGGTCTGCGGCCATGGACCTCGAGACCTTCCGCAAGCTGGCGGTGGACCGCCGTGTCATCCCCGTCGGCCGGCGCCTCCTCGCGGACGGCGACACCCCGGTCGGCCTGTACCGCAAGCTCGCCGCGGAACGCCCCGGCACCTTCCTGCTGGAGTCCGCCGAGAACGGCCGTTCCTGGTCCCGCTACTCCTTCATCGGCGTACGGTCCGCCGCCGCGCTCACCGAGCGCGACGGCCGCACCCACTGGCTCGGCACGCCGCCCGTCGGCGTCCCCGTCGACGGGAACCCGCTGGCGACCCTGCGCGCGACCGTGGAGACCCTGCACACCCCCCGGGACCTGGCCTCCGGCCTGCCGCCCTTCACCGGCGGCATGGTCGGCTACCTCGGCTACGACATCGTCCGCCGCCTGGAGAAGAAGATCGGCGACCACGCGCGCGACGACCTGCGGCTGCCCGAGCTGACCATGCTCCTCACCTCGGACCTCGCCGTGCTCGACCACTGGGACGGCACCGTCCTGCTGATCGCCAACGCGATCAACCACAACGACCTCGACACGGGGGTGGACGAGGCGTACGCGGACGCCGTCGCCCGCCTCGACGCCATGGCCGCCGACCTCGCGGAACCGGCCCCCACCGCCCCCACCGCGCTGCCCGAGTCGGCGCTGCCGGAGTACACCGCGCTGTGGGGCGGCGCCGCGTACCAGGACGCCGTCGAGGACATCAAGGAGCGCATCCGCGCCGGCGAGGCGTTCCAGGTCGTGCCCTCCCAGCGCTTCGAGACGCCGGTCCGCGCGAGCGCGCTGGACGTCTACCGGGTGCTGCGGGCGACCAACCCCAGCCCGTACATGTACCTCTTCCGCTTCCCCGCCCCCGAGGACGGCGGATCCGGGTTCGACGTCGTCGGCTCCAGCCCCGAGGCGCTGGTCAAGGTCGAGGACGGGCACGCGATGCTGCACCCCATCGCGGGGACCAGGCCGCGCGGCGCCACCCCGCAGGAGGACCACGCCCTCGGCGAGGAACTCCTCGCCGATCCCAAGGAACGCGCCGAGCACCTGATGCTGGTCGACCTCGGCCGCAACGACCTGGGGCGGGTCTGCGAGCCCGGCAGCGTCGAGGTCGTCGACTTCATGTCCGTCGAGCGGTACTCGCACGTGATGCACATCGTCTCCACGGTGACCGGACGGGTCGCCCAGGGCCGCACCGCGTTCGACGTCCTCACCGCGTGCTTCCCCGCCGGCACCCTCTCCGGCGCCCCCAAACCGCGCGCCATGCAGATCATCGACGAACTGGAGCCCACGCGGCGGGGCCTGTACGGCGGCTGCGTCGGCTATCTCGACTTCGCCGGGGACTCCGACACCGCGATCGCCATCCGTACCGCGCTGCTGCGCGACGGTACGGCGTACGTGCAGGCCGGGGCGGGCGTCGTCGCGGACTCCGACCCGGTCTCCGAGGACACCGAGTGCCGCAACAAGGCGGCGGCGGTGCTGCGCGCCGTGCACACCGCGAACCGGCTCGGCGGCGCCTGACCGGGAACCGCCCCCGGGTGGGTCCCGGACCGGGGCGACGGGCCTCCGGAAGCCGTGAGGGATAGTGGGGGTGTGAGTGCCGCACCCGAATCCCAGCCCCGCACCGCCGCCCCGGCGGCGGACGCCAAGAGCAGCCGCCGCAGCCTCGCGGTGGCCCTGTTGCTCGGTGCCGTCGGCGCCGCGGTCGTGCTGATCGCCTCCGGCCAGACCTGGGCGCAGGGCACCGTGGCCGTGGGCGGCGGCACCCTGCCGCTCAGAGCCGACGGCCGTGATGTGACCGGTGTCCCGGCGGCCCTCGCCATCGTGGGCCTCGCCGCGCTGGTCGCCGTCTTCGCCGTCCGCGGGGCGGGCCGGCTGCTGGTCTCCGCCCTGCTCACGCTGAGCGGTGCCGGCGCGGCGGTGGCCGCCGTGCTCGGGGCCTCCAACAGCACGGCCCTGGACGAGCAGGCCGCCCGGACCACCGGCGACGCCGCCGCCACGATCGACGCGCTCAGCCGCACCGCGTGGCCGTACGTGACGGCCGCCGGCGGCGCGCTGATACTCCTCGCCGGCCTGCTCGCCCTGCGCTTCGGCCCGCGCTGGCCCGCCATGTCCGGCCGCTACGAACGGACGGGCGGCACGGCGCCGGGCGCGACGGGCCGGGCCGGGCGCCGTGGCGGGCCCGGCCGCCGGCCCCCCGCCGTGGACCCGGACCGCCCGGAGGACCTGTGGAAGGCGCTCGACCGGGGCGAGGACCCGACGGACCCGGCGGGTCCCACGAACACCACGGACACCACGCGATAGGGCCGCGGGCCACACCTCACGCCGCACGCACCCGGCCATGGGCGTGCGGCGTGGTGCTGTGGGTCGCGTCACCCGGACCCGCGGGTCTGTACGGGTGAACCATGCGGGACAATGTGCCGTGAGCGTCCGACTCACACAGCGCTACAGCATCAAGGAGCAACTCATGGCGGGCAGCAGCCACGGACACACCCCGGCGGCCTGGACCGGTGTCATCATCTCCTTCGTCGGTTTCTGCGTCGCGGGAGTCTTCATGGTGGCGGCGAACACGCTCGGGTTCTGGGCCGGCATGGCGATCGTGGTGGCCGGTGGTGTCGTCGGACTGGCGATGAAGGCCGCCGGCCTGGGCATGCCGAAGGAGTCCGAGGCGGTCGTCCGCGCCAGGGCCGAGGCCACCCGCGCGCAGGTCGAGCGGTCCGCCCGGGGCGGCGCCCCGAAGGGTGAGGCCCCGGCGGCCGAGGCCGCGGCCTCCCAGGCGGTCTGACCGGCGGCGGACGCTTCCCGGCGAAGCCGGCCGCGCCGCCCCGCACGAGCAGCGACAATCACCGGGTGGACGCCATGCCAGACCCCACCGCGCCGGTTCCCGACGGCGGCCCCGGTCCGGGCCGCCGTGCGGCCGTCGGCGGCCCGAGCGCCCCGCCGGACCCGCCGCACGGCCGGCCGGAGGATCCCCCGGTGCCCCGGTCCGGGCCGCGCCCCGCGGCCTCGCGGGCCCGGCGACTGGCCGCGCCGGCCGCCACCCTCGCCGGGATCGCCGCCGCCTGGACGTATGTCGGCCAGGTCGATCCGAACGAGCCCGGCCACTACCCCGTCTGCCCCCTCTACGCCCTGACCGGCTTGTACTGCCCCGGCTGCGGTGGGCTGCGCAGCGCCCACGCCGTCGCGCACGGCGACCTCGTCACCGCCCTGGGCGACAACGCCCTGGCCGTCGTCGGGTACGCCGTCTTCGCCGTCTTCTGGGTCCTCTGGCTGGTGCGGGCCTGGCGGCGGCTGCCCGTGCGCGTCCCCCAGAAGCCGGTCTGGTGGTGGACGCTCGGCGGGACGATCCTGCTCTTCACGGTGGTCAGAAATCTCCCCTTCGGCTCGTCGCTCGCGCCCTGAAGCACCAGGTCATGGCATGCTCGGCGCACCGGATGCGAGTCCTTCGGCCGCTTCCGGCTAGCATCGACATGGCTGGTCCCGGCCCCGTGGCCGAAAATCCCGTGGCCGGCCCGACCACCTCCGTACCCGATGCGGATCCGCGCCCCGGCCGGGCCGGCGCCGCTTCCACATCACCGTCCCGGAAGGGGGCCCCTCGCGTGAGTGTGCTCGACGAGATCATCGAAGGCGTCCGCGCCGACCTCGCAGAGCGGCAGGCACGCGTGGGCCTCGACGAGCTCAAGGACCGCGCGGCCAAGGCCCACCGGGCCAAGGACGGGGCCGCGGCGCTGAGCGGCGAGGGCGTCCAGGTGATCTGCGAGGTCAAGCGCTCCAGCCCGTCCAAGGGCGCGCTCGCGGCGATCGCCGACCCGGCGGGTCTCGCCGCCGACTACGAGGCGGGCGGCGCCGCCGTCATCTCCGTACTCACCGAGCAGCGGCGCTTCGGCGGCTCGCTCGCCGACCTGGAGGCCGTACGGGCCAAGGTCGACATCCCGGTCCTGCGCAAGGACTTCATCGTCACCTCCTACCAGTTGTGGGAGGCGCGGGCGTACGGTGCGGACGTGGTCCTGCTGATCGTCGCCGCGCTGGAGCAGCCCGCGCTGGTGTCCCTGATCGAGCGGGCCGAGTCGATCGGACTCACCCCGCTCGTCGAGGTGCACGACGAGGAGGAGACCGAGCGCGCCGTGGCCGCCGGGGCGCGGGTCATCGGGGTGAACGCGCGGAACCTGAAGACGCTGAAGGTCGACCGCTCCACGTTCGAGCGGGTCGCGCCCGAGATCCCCGCGGGCATCGTGAAGGTCGCCGAGTCCGGCGTGCGCGGGCCGCACGACCTGATCGCCTACGCCAACGCCGGGGCCGACGCGGTGCTCGTCGGCGAGTCGCTGGTCACCGGCCGCGACCCGAAGGCGGCGGTGGCCGACCTGGTCGCGGCGGGCGCGCACCCCGCGCTGCGGCAGGGGAGGGACTGACTCCGCCGTGGCCCGTGCCGTCGCCGTACGCTCCCAGCCCGCCGTATCCGTACGGCCGGGCGCCTCGGGGTGCGTACCGCCGGCGCTCGCGCCGCTGCCGCACGCACCGCTC
Source organism: Streptomyces hebeiensis (assembly GCF_052983195.1). Taxonomy (NCBI): domain Bacteria; kingdom Bacillati; phylum Actinomycetota; class Actinomycetes; order Kitasatosporales; family Streptomycetaceae; genus Streptomyces; species Streptomyces hebeiensis. The sequence goes on along the minus strand of NZ_CM129812.1, from coordinate 1,787,788 downwards.
GCCCGCGGTTGCAGGCCGCGCGGCTGCCGTGCCCCCGCGCGCCGCGTGCACGGCCGCCGGGTGCGGTACGTGATCGGGGACGAGCCCGGTCAGGTCAACGGAATGCGATGGCGTCGCGGCGTCCCGGCGTGAGAGCGGGGACGGACGGCGTCGCCGAGGTGTGACGCCGCGCCCGGTCGGGACCGGGGGCCGCGCCGCCGGCCGGCCGACGAGGCCGGAGGGACACGGGCGCACCGGCGTCCCGTGGACGGCCGCCCCGCTCACCCGCCCTCGTACCGGGGGCGTCGCGCCGACGGCGCACACCGTCGTCCCTGATCCGTTGATCTGTTGCTTTTCGAGGAGATCTGGCGTGTCCAGCGAGTTTTTCCTGCCCGACCCAGAGGGTCGGACCCCCAGCGCCGAGGGGTACTTCGGCGCATTCGGCGGCAAGTTCATCCCCGAGGCGCTCGTCGCCGCCGTCGACGAGGTCGCCGTCGAGTTCGAGAAGGCCAAGGCCGACCCGGCGTTCGCCGCCGAGCTGAACGACCTCATGGTCCACTACACGGGCCGGCCCAGTCCGCTCACCGAGGTGCCGCGGTTCGCCGAGCACGCCGGCGGCGCCCGGGTCTTCCTCAAGCGGGAGGACCTGAACCACACCGGCTCGCACAAGATCAACAATGTGCTCGGCCAGGCGCTGCTGACCAGGCGGATGGGCAAGACCCGGGTCATCGCCGAGACCGGCGCCGGGCAGCACGGGGTCGCGACCGCGACCGCGTGCGCCCTGTTCGGGCTCGACTGCACGATCTACATGGGCGAGATCGACACCGAGCGCCAGGCCCTCAACGTCGCCCGGATGCGGATGCTCGGCGCCGAGGTCGTGGCCGTGAAGTCCGGCAGCCGCACCCTGAAGGACGCCATCAACGAGGCGTTCCGCGACTGGGTCGCCAATGTGGACCACACGCACTACCTGTTCGGGACCGTCGCGGGACCGCACCCGTTCCCGGCGATGGTGCGTGACTTCCACCGGGTCATCGGCGTGGAGGCCAGGCGCCAGGTCCTGGAGCGCGCCGGCCGGCTGCCCGACGCGGCCGTCGCCTGCGTCGGCGGCGGGTCGAACGCGATCGGGCTGTTCCACGCGTTCCTCCCCGACCCGGACGTGCGGCTGGTGGGCTGCGAGCCGGCCGGACACGGCATCGACAGCGGCGAGCACGCCGCCACGCTGACCGCCGGTGAGCCCGGCATCCTGCACGGCTCCCGCTCGTACGTCCTCCAGGACGAGGAAGGCCAGATCACCGAGCCGTACTCGATCTCGGCGGGCCTCGACTACCCGGGCATCGGCCCGGAGCACGCCTACCTCAAGGACAGCGGGCGGGGCGAGTACAGGGCGGTGACGGACGACGCCGCCATGCGGGCGCTGCTGCTGCTGTCCCGCACCGAGGGCATCATCCCGGCCATCGAGAGCGCGCACGCGCTGGCCGGCGCGCTGGAGATCGGCCGGGAACTCGGCGGTGACGGCCTGATCGTCGTCAACCTCTCCGGGCGCGGCGACAAGGACATGGACACGGCCGCCCGCTACTTCGGGCTGTACGACGCCGAGGGCGCGTCGGGGGAGGGCACGAAGTGAGCGGGAACATCCAGCTGCTGAACGACACACTGGCGGGTGCCAAGGCGGCGGACCGGGCCGCGCTGATCGCGTACCTGCCGGCCGGCTTCCCGACCGTCGACGGGGGGATCGAGGCCGTGAAGGCCGCCTTCGCGGGCGGCGCGGACGTCGTCGAGGTCGGACTGCCGCACAGCGACCCGGTGCTCGACGGGCCCGTCATCCAGACCGCCGACGACATCGCGCTCAAGGGCGGGGTGAAGATCGCGGACGTGATGCGGACGGTCCGGGAGGCGTACGAGGCGACCGGGAAGCCGGTCCTCGTGATGACGTACTGGAATCCGATCGACCGGTACGGTGTCGAACGCTTCACCGCCGAGCTGGCCGAGGCGGGCGGCGCCGGATGCATCCTGCCGGACCTGCCCGTCCAGGAGTCCGCGGGCTGGCGCGAACACGCCGAGAAGCACGGTCTGGCGACCGTCTTCGTGGTGGCTCCCAGCAGCCGGGACGAGCGGCTGGCGAAGATCACGGCCGTGGGCACCGGCTTCGTGTACGCGGCGTCCCTGATGGGCGTCACCGGCACCCGTGAGTCGGTCGGCGAGCAGGCCCGGAACCTGGTGGAACGCACCCGCGCGACCACGGAGCTGCCGGTGTGCGTGGGGCTCGGGGTGTCCAACGCGACGCAGGCCGCGGAGGTCGCCGGATTCTCCGACGGCGTGATCGTCGGCTCGGCGTTCGTGAAGCGGATCCTGGACGCGCCCGACGCGGCGGCCGGCGTCGAGGCCGTACGGGAGCTGGCGGGCGAGCTGGCCGAGGGCGTTCGTAAGCGCTGACGGGCGGCATCACCCGTACGGGTGGACCTGGGACCGGGGAGGTGCGCAGGCGCCTCCCCGGTTCGTTGCTGTGGGCGTGAGCGACAACAAGCGTGAGGGCAAGAGGAGCGCGCGAGAGCGGCTCCAGCGGGAACGAGTGGCGGACAAGGCGCGCGAGAAGCGCCGGCGCGCGTTGGTCGCCGGCGCGGTGGTGGCCGGTGTGCTCGGGCTGGTCGGCGCCGGCGGGCTGGTCGCCGCCGAGATCGGCGAGCGGAGCGAGGCCGGCGCGGCGGGCCCGGTGAGCGCGCCCTCGGGGGCGAACGGCGACGACAACCTGGCGATCACCGTGGGCGCCCAGGACGCGCCGTCCACGCTCACGGTCTGGGAGGACTTCCGCTGCCCGGCCTGCGCCCAGTTCGAGAACGCGTACCGGAGCACGATCCACGAGCTGGAGAAGTCCGGCGAGCTGAAGGTCGAGTACCACCTGGCCACGCTCATCGACGGCAACATGGGCGGCAGCGGCTCCCTGCGCGCCGCCAACGCCGCGGCCTGCGCCCAGGACGCCGGCGAGTTCGCGCCGTACCACGACCTGCTGTACGCGAACCAGCCGCCGGAGACGGACGACGCCTTCGCCAGGAACGGCCGGCTGCTGGAGCTGGCGGACACGGTGGACGGGCTCCGGACGGCGCCCGGATTCGAGAAGTGCGTGAAGGACGGCACGCACGACGACTGGGTGGACAAGTCGGCGGAGGCGTTCCGGAAGGGTGACTTCTCGGGGACGCCGACCGTGCTGCTGAACGGGGAGGCGGTGTTCCCGAAGAAGGGCAACGAGAACATCACGCCGGCCAATCTGAAGAAGTGGGTCGCGCGGGCGAACGAGGGGAAGAAGCGGGGGACCCCGGGCGCGGCGGGGCCGACGGCGCCCGAGGCGTCGTAGCCAGGGGACCGCGGGACCCACGGACGGGGACCACCGGCGAGCTGGTGCGCACGGCCCGTTACGCAGAAGTTGCCGGACGGGTTGCCCCGGGGCCCGTCCGGCACTGTAGCGTCGGTCCTGCCATGTACCTTGCCTACATTCCCAGCCCGTCGACCGGAGTCCTCCACCTCGGACCGCTCCCGCTGCGTGGCTACGCGTTCTGCATCATCATCGGTGTCTTCGTCGCCGTCTGGTACGGCGGCAAGCGATGGGTCGCCAGAGGCGGCAAAGTCGGCACGGTGGCCGACATCGCCGTCTGGGCGGTGCCCTTCGGCCTGGTCGGCGGCCGTCTCTACCATGTGATCACCGACTACCAGCTGTACTTCAGCGAAGGTCAGAACTGGGTCGACGCCTTCAAGATCTGGGAGGGCGGCCTCGGCATCTGGGGCGCGATCGCGCTGGGCGCGGTCGGGGCCTGGATCGGCTGCCGCCGACGCGGGATCCCGCTCCCCGCCTACGCGGACGCCATCGCGCCCGGGATAGTCCTGGCGCAGGCGATCGGGCGGTGGGGCAACTGGTTCAACCAGGAGCTCTACGGCAAGCCGACGGACCTGCCGTGGGCGCTGGAGATCAGCGCGGCCCCGAACCGCGAGGCGGGCCTGTACCACCCGACGTTCCTGTACGAGTCGCTGTGGTGCGTGGGCGTCGCGCTGCTGGTCGTCTGGGCCGACCGCCGCTTCACGCTGGGGCACGGCCGGGTCTTCGCGCTCTACGTCGCGGCGTACTGCGTGGGCCGCGGCTGGATCGAGTACATGCGGGTCGACGAGGCGCACCACATCCTCGGTCTGCGGCTGAACGTCTGGACGGCGGCGCTGGTCTTCCTGCTGGCGGTCACCTACATCGTGATCTCGGCGCGGGTGCGGCCGGGGCGCGAGGAAGTCGTGGAACCGGAGACGGGCACGGCCGAGGGGATCGCCGGGCCGGTGGCCGACGGTGGAGCCGAGGACGACACGGCGGGAACGAAGGCCGATAAGCCCGACAAGGCTGACAAGGCCGACAAGGAGGGCCAGGGTGACCGGCCCGGCACGAAGGCCGCCGCGAAGACCGGCACCGCCGACGAGGCCGGCGAGGCGGCCGGCGAGGCCGGTGGCAAGGGCGACGGTGTCCCCGCGGGGGCCGAGACGGCGGAGAAGAGCTGACACCGAGCTGATGGCGCCAGGGGGCCGTCGGACCGTTCCGGTCCGGCGGCCCTCGCGCGTGGTCCCGCGCCGGCGTAGGCCGGCCCGCGCCCGGTGCCGCGCCCGGCGGACGCCGTGCGCGCCGGCCCGGGCGCGGCCGGGACCCACCCATGGCGCGTGGCGCGCGGCCGGTCTCGACCGCCCGGCTTCTCCCGGCGGCGCGGTGTGCCTGAGGCGGCGCCCGCCGGCGGGCCCCCCCGCGCCCGGCCCGCTCACTCCGTCTCGCGCCCCTTGCCCGGCGTGTCGGGAGGGAAGCCTCAGTCCCGCTTCGCCAGCGCGAGCGTCCTCCTCGCCGCCGCCACGATCGCCGCGTCCACGAAGCGGCCGTCCCTCATCGCCAGCGCGCCGCCGTCCGATGCCGCCGCCTCGACGACTTCCTCCGCCTCCGCCACCTCCCTGGGGGTGGGGCGGTAGGCGTCCTCGATCACCGGGAGCTGGCGGGGGTGGATCGCCGCGCGGCCCAGGAGTCCGAGGGCGCGGCCCCGGACACAGGAGGCTGCCAGGCCGTCCAGGTCGCGCACGTCCGGGTACACCGACTGGACCGGGGGCGCGAGGCCCGCCGCGCGGGCGGCGACCACGGCCCGGCCGCGCGCCCAGTCGAGCCCGGAGTCGTCCCGGACCCCCAGGTCCGCCCGCAGGTCCGCCTCGCCCAGGGCGATGCCGCGGACCGCCTGGTGCGCGGTGGCGATCGCGTGGGCGTGCTCGACGGCCAGCGCCGATTCGAGCAGGGCGTACAGCGCGACGTCGGGCGCGCGCACCGCCACCCGGTGGATGTCGGACGCGTGGGTGACCTTGGCCAGCCGTAGTCCGGCCAGCCCGGGCAGGGCGGCCAGCGGCGGTACGTCGCGCTCGTCGGTGATCCGGACGTGCACCGGCACCGGGTGCGGCTCGCGGAGGAACTCGGCGGTGGCCCGCCGCGCGTACTCCTTGCGCTCAGGCGCCACCGCGTCCTCCAGGTCCACGATCACCACGTCCGCGCCGCTGGCCAGCGCCTTCGTCACCACGTCCGGCCGGTCTCCGGGCACGTACAGCCAGGTCAGCGGCGTCTTGACGGTCACGCGTCCTCGATCTCGGGGCGGTACGGCATGGACGTGGAGGCGCCGGGACGCGTGACGCAGAGCGCAGCGGCCGCCGTCGCCCACCGCAGGGCCTCGGGCATCGGGCGTCCCTCGCCGAGCGCGACGGCGAGCGCGCCCACGAAGGTGTCGCCCGCGCCCGTCCTGTCGACCGGGGCGACCGGGGGTGCGGGTACGCGGACGGGTTCCGCGTCCCGCGCGACGTACAGGCTGCCCGCCGCACCCAGGGTGATCACGACCTCCGGGACCTGCCGCAGCAGGGACTCCGCCGCCGACCGGGGGTCGGCGACCCCGGTGAGCGTGGCCGCCTCGTGTTCGTTGGGGACCAGCAGGTCGACGGCGGCGAGGAGTTCGGGCGGCAGGGGCTGGGCCGGGGACGGGGTGAGGACCGTGCGCACGGCGTGCCGCCGGGCCGCGTCCGCGCCGGACTGCACGGCGCTCAGGGGCAGTTCGAGCTGGAGGAGCAGGGTGCCGGCGGTCTCGATGAGGGCTTCGTCGCCGGGGCCCAGTTCGGTGACCGTCCCGTTCGCGCCGGGGATGACGACCTTGGCGTTGCCGCCCTCGTCGTCGACGACGATATGGGCGGTGCCCGAGGGGCCCTCCGCGGTACGGAGCAGATCCGTGTCGACGCCGGAGGCCTCGAGGGTGTGCCGTAGCCGTTCGCCGTAGCCGTCCGCGCCGACGGCGCCGATCATCGCGACCTCCCCGCCGGCGCGGGCGGCGGCGACGGCCTGGTTGGCGCCCTTGCCGCCGGGGACCGTGCGGAACTCGCGGCCCGTGACGGTCTCCCCGAGCTTCGGGGTGCGCGCGGCGTACACGACGAGGTCCATGTTGGTGCTGCCGAGCACCACGATGCCGGTCATGCGCGAGGGGCCTCTACCCGGTGCCCGGCCGCCGCGCCGGGGGCCGGTGGCGCGCTGTCCGGTGCGGTGGAGGGTTCGCGGGCGTCCTGGCCCGGCCGGCCGGACCGGTCGGGCCGGCCGGGCCGGTCGGCGGCCACGAGCCGGGCGAACGCGTCCTCGTGTGCCCGGCGCCGTCGCGTGTCCCGGGCGAAGACCTCGTACGCCACCTCCGTCAGCGCCCGCGCCGGGCCGCGCAGATCGAGGCGGCTGGCCTCGGCGACGGCCCGCGCCCACTCCTCGGGAACGGCGGCCTCGCCGCCCAGCGCCCCCGCGAGCGCGCCGCTCATCGTGGCGATCGAGTCGCAGTCGCGCCCGTAGTTGACCGAGCCGAGCACCGTGCGGCGGACGTCCCCGGCACCGATCAGCAACATGGCGAGCGCGATGGGCAGTTCCTCGACGGAGTGCAGCCGGGAGGGGCGGCGGGCGCCCAGGGACGGGCTGCGGTAGTGCGGCCCCACGGTGTCGAACGGCGCGATGGCCGCCCGCAGTCCGCGCTGCGCGGACTCGGCGTCGCGGTGCCGGGCGGCGACGTCGCACACCGCCTCGATCGCGGCGCGCGTACCGTCCTTCGCGAACGACAGGCACGTCTCGACCACGCCGGCCGGGGTGGCGCCGGGCAGGCACGCGGCGGCGACCGCGGCCGCGAACACCCCGGCGGCCTCACGGCCGTACGAGGACTGGTGCGCGCCCGCGATGTCGAGGGCCTCGGCGTACGCGGCCGCCGGGTCGGCGGCGTTGACCAGGCCGACCGGAGCCATGTACATGGCCGCGCCGCAGTTGACGATGTTTCCCGTGCCTGCCTCGCGCGGGTCGACGTGCCCGTAGTGCAACCGCGTGACCAGCCACTTCTCGGCGAGGAACAGCCGCTGGAGGGGCAGCGCCTCGGCCTCCAGTTCGGGGATCCAGCGAGGCGTGGAGATCAGGTCGGGGACCAGGTGGGCGGCGACGGCGTGCGCGTCGAGGTGGTCACGCACCTTCTCGTACACCCGGATCAGCGCATGCGTCATCAATGTGTCGTCGGTGACGTGGCCGTCGCCCTTGTGGTATGGGGCGAGGGGGCGGGCGGTGCGCCAGTCCTCGTGCCACGGTCCGACGATGCCGGTGACCCGGCCGCCGTGGCGTTCGACGATCTGCTCGGGGGAGTAGCCCTCGACGGGGCCGCCGAGCGCGTCGCCGACGGCCGCGCCGGTCAGACAGCCGGCGACGCGGTCGGCGAGTGACGGCATGGCCGAGGGGCCGGTCGCGGAGCCGCCCGCCGGGTCGGTCACGGAGCCGGTCGCGTGGCTATGCGCGGGGGCTTTGGCCGGGCTGCTCGCCGGGGGAGGGGACGGTTCGGGAGCCGGTGGCGGACTGATCAGCGTCATGCCCGAATTGTCCCATCAGGGTGGCCGGTTCCCCCGCCGTCAGGAGCCCGGCGAGTTCCACCAGGTCGGTGCCGGCGAGTCGGGGGAGCGCACAGCCCGCGAGGGTGCGGCAGGCGTCCCGCCAGGCCGCGGGTACGGAGTCGCCGCCGCCGAGGGCGCCGGTCAGGGCGCCGGCGAGGGCGGGCGCGGAATCGGCGACCCGGGACAGACAGGCGGCGGCGGGGACGGCCCCCGAGACGCTGCCGCCGGAGGCGAGGGCCAGGGCGAGAGCGACGGGGACGGTCTCGGCGGCGGCGATGCCGTAGCTGTAGACGTGGTCCACGATCTGGTGCTCCAGCAGCGGTACGAGGGCGAAGGCCGCGCCGGGCCCCGGTGCGTGCCCGGCGGCGGTACGGCCCTCGGCGAGCGCGATGGCGTGGCGGGCGTTGCGGCCGATCTCGGTCGTGCCGGGCAGCTGGGCGAGGGCGGCGGCGACGGCGGACTCCGCGCCCGCGCCGCCGAGCGCGGCGGCCACGGCGGCGGCCATGGCCCGGGCGCCGTGCACCCCGTCGCCGTCCTGGGTGTAGCGGGCGTCGAACTCGGCGAGTTCGGCCGCCGCCGCCGGGTCGCCGGGGTGGACGACGGCGAGGACGGCGGCCCGGACGCAGGCGGCGTCGTCGAAGTAGTGCGGATTGTCGTGGCCGGTGGCCGGCGGGCGCAGACCGGTGGCCAGGTTGCCGAGGCCCGCGCGTACGGAGATCCGGGCGCGCAGGGGCAGCACGGCGGACTCGACCTCGGGCGCCCGCGCGGCGGCGGCCGCGATCTCGGCGGCCAGCGCGTGCCAGGCGAGGTCGACGGCGGCCCGCAGCCGGTGGCCGGCGGGCAGGCCGGCGAAGCGCTCCGCCCCGGCGGCGAGCACGGACCGGGCGGTGAACGCGGCCCATTCGGCGTCGTCGGCGGGCCCCAGTCGAAGAGGCTCGGGCGGCTGGTTCAGGGCGATGGGGACGGGGAGGGTGGTGGTCGCGTTCTGCTCGGCGAAGGTGTCCAGCTCACGGGTGAGCCGACGGGTCCACTCGGGCATCCGGGCGGCCCGGTGCCGCGCGGCGGGCCACCCCGCCGCGTCCCCGGCGGCGAGCCCGAGGAGCAGCCCCTCGACGCGCCGGCCCTCGGGCCCGGTGGCCGGGGCGGTGCGGGTGCCGGACGCCGGGGCGAGGGCCCGGGGGACAGGCACGCCGTCCTTCGCCGACGGGTCTTCCACCGACGGGTTCTCCGCTGTCGGGTGCGCCACCGTCGCGGGGGCGGTGAGCGGGGCGGTACCGACGTGGTGCGTGGTGCGGGGCCCGGACCCGGTGGCCGGGGCGGTGCGGGTATCGGTCCTGGTGAACGGTGTGACGTGGGATGTGGGGTGGGAGTCGACGCCCGCGCAAGGAGCGGCCGGCACGCCGGTGGCGCTCGGCGGGGGCAGGGGCGGGCGCGTACGGGTCCGCGTCCGCCGGCCGCCCGCGTCGGCCACATCCGGGCCGGGGGCGGCCGCGGGGGAGGCGGGCGGCGGCGGGGCGGCCGGTCCGGCGGACGCCGCCCCGCGCTCGGCCGCGTCATCGCCCGCGTCGTGGTCCGGGTCATCGTCCGTGCCGTCGCCCGCGTCATCGTCGTCGTCCGGCGTCAGCTCATCGTCGTCGTCCGGTGTCAGCAGGTCCGCGATGTCCAGGACGTGGTAGCCCCGCATCGAGGGGAGACAGCTCCCCCGTGCCGGACCGATGACCGAGGACCACTCCGGCGGGATCGCCCGGGCGCCCGCCAGCGCGCCCGCCAGGGCACCCGCGACGGCCGCCGTGGTGTCGGCGTCGCGGCCCATGTTGACGGCCGTGAGCACGGACGTACGGAAGTCGCCGCGCGCCACCGCGAAGGCGCCGAAGGCCAGGCCCACCGCCTCCGGCGCCAGGTCGGTCCAGGGGTAGCCGCCGATCACCACCGCCGAGCGCACCGCGCGTTCCGCCGTGAGCGGGTCCGGGTACTCGTGGCGTGCGGCCACGACCGCGCGGCGGAGCGAACGGGACGTCCAGGAGTCCATCGGCACCACCGACAGGGCCGCCGCGGCCACCGCGTCCGGCCCGGCGCCCGTCATCGCGGCGGCCACCCCCGCCGCGACCGCCCGGCCGCCGTAGATGCCCTCGCCGTCGTGGCTCACGCCGCCGTCCACCGTCACCAGCCGCGCGGCCTCCCGGGGCCGCCCCGCGGCGAACACGCCGAAGGGGGCGGCGCGCATCGCCAGCCCGTCGCTCCAGGCGTGCCGGTGCTGGGCCGTGATGGGCGCGGCCAGGCCCCGTCTGAGGTTCTCCAGCGTGCCGCGTTCGCTGAAGCCCGCCCCCCGGAACGGGCCCTCGTCCAGGTCGGCCAGCCAGTGGTGCCACGCCTTCTCGACATGCGCGACGGTCAGCGCCGAGCCGTGCCGCGCGAGCAGCAGCCCGGAGAAGATCGCGTACTCGGTGTCGTCCGTGCCCGCCGGACGTTCGGCCACGAACCCCTCGATCCGGCCCCAGCGGCGGCGGATCTCGGAAGGGCGCATGTTCTCGGCGGGGGCCCCGAGCGCGTCGCCGACGGCCAGGCCGAGCAGTGCGCCACGGGCCCGGTCCCGGCGTACGGCCACGGAGCGGGCACCGGCCCGGCCGCTCGCCCCGCCGCTCGCCCTGTCGCCCTCGGCGGCATCGGCTTCGACACCCGAGGCGCGTGCGGTCAGCTCCATCGTGCGGCCCTTTCGCGCGAGCCAGTCCTTCCCCCGATCTGTGCCCCGCGCGCGGGGCGAGGAGTCCGGGGAGTCACCCCCGTCACCCGGTCGGCATGGCCGCCGCGCGGTGCCGTGGACCGTGCTGTCGGCGCTGTGTCAGGCCTGGTAAGTACGGCCTTCCTTGCTGGCGAGAGCGATTTTTCGTGCGTAGTTTCGAAGCGTTGGGAGTGGCGGGAACCGGCTCGGCGCGGGCTTCGTGCCCCCGCTCGCGGAGGGAGAGACATGGCCATCATCGAGACCGAGGCGACGCTTCACGAGGCGCACCGCGACAATCACACGCACCGCGATGTGAACGGCGGCTGGCTGCGCCCGGCGGTGTTCGGCGCGATGGACGGGCTGGTCTCCAATCTGGCGCTGATGACCGGGGTCGCCGGCGGCGCGGTGTCCCAGCAGACGATCGTGATCACCGGGCTCGCCGGGCTCGCGGCCGGTGCCTTCTCGATGGCCGCGGGCGAGTACACCTCGGTCGCCTCGCAGCGCGAGCTGGTCCAGGCCGAGCTGGATGTGGAACGCCGTGAGCTGCGGAAACACCCCGCCGACGAGATGGCGGAGCTGGCCGCCCTCTATGTCTCGCGCGGGGTGGAGCCCGACCTCGCGCGCGAGGTCGCCGCGCAGCTGTCGAAGGATCCCGCGCAGGCACTGGAGATCCACGCCCGGGAGGAACTGGGCATCGACCCCGACGACCTGCCGTCCCCGCTGGTCGCCGCGGTGTCGTCGTTCGGCTCCTTCGCCCTGGGCGCGCTGCTGCCCGTCCTGCCGTACCTCCTCGGTGCCACGGCGCTGTGGCCCGCGGTGCTGCTCGCGCTGACCGGGCTGTTCGCCTGCGGCGCGCTGGTGGCGCGGGTGACCGCGCGCAGCTGGTGGTACAGCGGGCTGCGCCAGCTGGCCCTCGGCGGTACGGCCGCCGCGATCACGTACGGGCTGGGCGCGTTGTTCGGCGCCGCGGTCTGAGAGGTCCTCTCACGATGCCCGCCCGGCTCGCACGGGCGGGCCACGCGGTGTGTTCGGCGGTGTGCAGTGTGTTTCCGGCGGCACGTGTTTCGGATGATGCGCGCGGGGGAGGAGTGTGCCGGTGCTGTGCGCGGGGCATACGAAGCACCCTCCCGCACCCGGCCGCGCCCAGGACCTGGCGAAACCCGCGAGGCCCGGTCCGTGCCCGTGTCAAGCCTTGCGGTCACCGGGCGAAGCGCCCACCCTGTGACATACGTCCCGGCGCGTTTCGACCGCCGGGGTGCGACACTTATGTCTGGCGCCACATCTTCCTGTTACCCGGCGGTTTCGAATCCGCAATCGCCGGGCATGAGCCGAAGGCGCTGCGGGCAACGAAGCCCGCTCCGCGCCACCCCCGCTGCCGACCGGACGACGAATGACGGTCAGTCCGTCTGCGCCCCCCAGTTCACCGCCACCGCGGTGTCCGCATGCTGGACTGAGCTATCCGCTTTTCGAGCAGCTTTCCATCATGTAACCTGCGTGAAATTTCTTGGAGGGCCAACGTCGTCCCTCGGTTTATCGCATATGCCACGACGACGACGGGAGAGCCGATGCGTTCCGACGCCTGGTCGCCCATGGACGGTCGCCCCGCCCCCCAGGGGATGTACGACCCCCGTAACGAACACGACGCGTGCGGCGTCGGGTTCGTGGCCACCCTCACCGGTGTTGCCAGCCACGTGCTGGTGGAGCAGGCGCTGACCGTACTGCGCAATCTCGAACACCGCGGCGCCACCGGGTCCGAGCCCGACTCCGGCGACGGCGCCGGAATCCTGCTCCAGGTGCCCGACGCGTTCCTGCGCGAGGTCGCCGGGTTCGCCCTTCCCGAGGCCGGCGCGTACGCCGTCGGCACCGGCTTCCTGCCGGCCTCCGACCCGACCGAGGCCGTCTCACGCATCGAGACGATCGCGGTCGAGGAGGGCCTGGACGTCCTCGGCTGGCGCGAGGTCCCCGTAGCCCCGCAGCTGCTCGGCGCCACCGCCCGGGCCACCATGCCCGTCTTCCGCCAGCTGTTCGTCGCGGACGGCACGAGCACGGGCATCGCCCTCGACCGCAAGGCGTTCGTGCTGCGCAAGCGCGCCGAGCGGGAGGCCGGGGTGTACTTCCCCTCCCTCTCCGCCCGGACCCTCGTCTACAAGGGCATGCTCACCACCGGTCAGCTGGAGCCGTTCTTCCCCGACCTGTCCGACCGCCGCTTCGCGACGGCCGTCGCCCTGGTCCACTCCCGGTTCTCCACCAACACCTTCCCGAGCTGGCCGCTCGCCCACCCGTACCGCTTCGTCGCGCACAACGGCGAGATCAACACCGTTCAGGGCAACCGCAACTGGATGCGCGCCCGCGAGTCCCAGCTCGCCTCGGAGCTCTTCGGCGCGGACAGGCTGGAGCGGATCTTCCCCCTCTGTACGCCCGGCGCCTCCGACTCCGCCTCCTTCGACGAGGTCCTGGAACTGCTCCACCTCGGCGGCCGGTCGCTGCCGCACTCGGTGCTGATGATGGTCCCCGAGGCGTGGGAGAACCACGACTCCATGGACCCGGCCCGGCGTGCGTTCTACCAGTACCACGCCACGATGATGGAGCCCTGGGACGGCCCGGCGTGCGTCACCTTCACCGACGGCACCCAGGTCGGCGCGGTCCTCGACCGCAACGGCCTGCGCCCCGGCCGCTACTGGGTCACCGACGAGGGACTCGTCGTCCTCTCCTCCGAGGTCGGCGTCCTCGACATCGACCCCGCCAAGGTCGTCCGCAAGGGCCGCCTCCAGCCCGGCCGGATGTTCCTCGTGGACACCGCCGAGCACCGCATCATCGAGGACGACGAGATCAAGGCGTCCCTGGCCGCCGAACACCCCTACCAGGAGTGGCTGGAGTCCGGCGAGATCGAGCTGGAGGACCTGCCCGAGCGCGAGCACATCGTGCACACGCACGCCTCGGTCACCCGCCGCCAGCAGACCTTCGGCTACACCGAGGAGGAACTGCGCGTCCTGCTCGCGCCGATGGCACGGACCGGCGCCGAACCCATCGGCTCCATGGGCACCGACTCGCCGATCGCCGCGCTCTCCGCCCGGCCCCGGCTGCTCTTCGACTACTTCACCCAGCTGTTCGCGCAGGTCACCAACCCGCCGCTGGACGCCATCCGGGAAGAGCTGGTCACCTCGCTGCGCTCCTCGCTCGGCCCGCAGGGCAACCTGCTGGAGCCGACCGCCGCGTCCTGCCGCAGCGTCACCCTGCCCTTCCCCGTCATCGACAACGACGAACTGGCCAAGCTCGTCCACATCAACGCCGACGGCGACATGCCCGGCATGAAGGCCGCCACGCTCTCCGGCCTCTACCGGGTATCCGGCGGCGGCGAGGCGCTCGCCGCCCGCATCGAGGAGATCTGCGCCGAGACCGACGCCGCCATCGACGGCGGCGCCCGGATCATCGTGCTCTCCGACCGGCACTCCGACGCCGAGCAGGCCCCGATCCCCTCCCTGCTGCTCACCGCGGCCGTCCACCACCACCTCATCCGCACCAAGCAGCGCACCCAGGTGGGACTGCTGGTCGAGGCCGGTGACGTACGCGAGGTGCACCACGTCGCGCTGCTGATCGGCTACGGCGCCGCCGCCGTCAACCCGTACCTCGCCATGGAGTCCGTCGAGGACCTCGTCCGCGCCGGCACGTTCATCGAGGGCCTGGAGCCCGAGCAGGCCATCCGCAACCTGATCCACGCGCTCGGCAAGGGCGTGCTGAAGGTCATGTCCAAGATGGGCATCTCCACCGTCGCCTCCTACCGGGGCGCGCAGGTCTTCGAGGCCGTCGGCCTGGACCAGGCTTTCGTCGACAAGTACTTCAACGGCACCGCCACCAAGATCGGCGGCGCCGGGCTCGACATCGTCGCCCAGGAGGTCGCCGCCCGGCACGCCAAGGGCTACCCCGCCTCCGGCATCTCCGCGAGCCACCGCAAGCTGGAGATCGGCGGCGAGTACCAGTGGCGGCGCGAGGGCGAGCCGCACCTGTTCGACCCCGAGACCGTCTTCCGGCTCCAGCACGCCACCCGCTCGCGCCGCTACGACATCTTCAAGAAGTACACCGAGCGCGTGAACGAGCAGTCCGAGCGGCTGATGACGCTGCGCGGCCTGTTCAACGTCACCTCGGACCGCGCGCCCGTCCCGCTGGACGAGGTCGAGCCGGCCTCCGAGATCGTCAAGCGCTTCTCCACCGGCGCCATGTCGTACGGCTCGATCTCCAGCGAGGCGCACGAGACGCTCGCCATCGCCATGAACCAGCTCGGCGGCAAGTCCAACACCGGCGAGGGCGGTGAGGACGCGGAGCGGCTCTACGACCCGGCCCGCCGCTCCGCCATCAAGCAGGTCGCCTCCGGCCGCTTCGGCGTCACCAGCGAGTACCTGGTCAACGCGGACGACATCCAGATCAAGATGGCGCAGGGCGCCAAGCCCGGCGAGGGTGGCCAGCTGCCCGGCCACAAGGTCTACCCGTGGGTCGCCAAGACCCGGCACTCCACCCCCGGGGTCGGGCTGATCTCCCCGCCGCCGCACCACGACATCTACTCCATCGAGGATCTCGCCCAGCTGATCCACGACCTCAAGAACGCCAACCCGCAGGCCCGCATCCACGTGAAGCTGGTCTCCGAGGTCGGTGTCGGCACCGTCGCCGCCGGTGTGTCCAAGGCCCACGCCGACGTGGTCCTGATCTCCGGCCACGACGGCGGTACGGGCGCCTCGCCGCTCACCAGCCTCAAGCACGCGGGCGGCCCCTGGGAGCTCGGCCTCGCCGAGACCCAGCAGACGCTGCTGCTCAACGGGTTGCGCGACCGGATCGTCGTGCAGACCGACGGCCAGCTCAAGACCGGCCGCGATGTCGTCATCGCCGCGCTCCTCGGCGCCGAGGAGTTCGGCTTCGCGACCGCGCCGCTCGTCGTCTCCGGCTGCGTCATGATGCGCGTCTGCCACCTGGACACCTGCCCGGTCGGCATCGCCACCCAGAACCCGGTGTTGCGCGAGCGGTTCTCCGGCAAGGCCGAGTACATCGTCAACTTCTTCGAGTTCATCGCCGAAGAGGTCCGCGAACTGCTCGCCGAACTCGGCTTCCGCTCCCTCGACGAGGCCGTCGGCCACGCCGAACTGCTCGACACCGAGCGGGCCGTGAACCACTGGAAGGCCCAGGGGCTCGACCTCGCGCCCCTCTTCCACGTACCCCAGCTGCCCGAGGGAGCCGTCCGCCACCAGGCGGTCGAGCAGGACCACGGACTGGCGAAGGCCCTCGACAACGAGCTGATCAGGCTCGCCGCCGACGCCCTCGGAGCCGACAGCGCCGAGGCCGCCCAGCCCGTACGCGCCCAGATCGCCATACGGAACATCAACCGGACCGTCGGCACCATGCTCGGCAACCGGGTGACCAGGAAGTTCGGCGGCGCCGGCCTGCCCGACGACACCATCGACATCACCTTCACCGGCTCGGCCGGCCAGTCCTTCGGCGCGTTCCTGCCGCGCGGCGTGACCCTGCGCCTGGAGGGCGACGCCAACGACTACGTCGGCAAGGGCCTGTCCGGTGGCCGGATCGTGGTCCGCCCCGACCGGGGCGCCGACCACCTCGCGGAGTACTCGACCATCGCGGGCAACACCATCGCCTACGGCGCGACCGGCGGCGAGCTGTTCCTGCGCGGCCGCACCGGCGAGCGCTTCTGCGTCCGCAACTCCGGAGCCACGGTCGTCTCCGAAGGCGTCGGCGACCACGGCTGCGAGTACATGACCGGCGGCCACGCCGTCGTCCTCGGCGAGACGGGACGCAACTTCGCGGCCGGCATGTCCGGCGGCATCGCGTACGTCATCGACCTCGACCCGGACAACGTCAACGCCGGCAACCTGTCCGCCGTCGAACCCCTCGACGACACCGACAAGCGGTGGCTGCACGACGTGGTGCGCCGCCACCACGAGGAGACCGGTTCCACCGTCGCGGACAAGCTCCTCGCCGAGTGGGACACCGCGGTGGAGCGGTTCAGCAGGATCATCCCCACCACGTACAAGGCAGTGCTCGCCGCCAAGGACGCCGCCGAGCTGGCCGGTCTCTCGGAGACCGAGACCACGGAGAAGATGATGGAGGCGGCGACCAATGGCTGACCCGAAGGGCTTCCTCACCACCGGGCGCGAAGTCGCCAGGACCCGCCCGGTCGAGGAGCGCGTCAAGGACTGGAACGAGGTCTACGTTCCGGGCTCGCTGCTCCCGATCATCAGCAAGCAGGCCGGACGCTGCATGGACTGCGGCATCCCGTTCTGTCACAACGGCTGTCCGCTGGGGAACCTGATCCCCGAGTGGAACGACTACGCCTACCGCGAGGACTGGACCGCGGCGAGCGAGCGGCTGCACGCCACCAACAACTTCCCGGAGTTCACCGGGCGGCTGTGCCCGGCGCCGTGCGAGTCCGCGTGCGTGCTGTCCATCAACCAGCCCGCCGTCACGATCAAGAACGTCGAGGTCTCGATCATCGACAAGGCGTGGGACAGCGGCGACGTCACCCCGCAGCCCCCCGAGCGCCTGTCCGGCAAGACCGTCGCCGTCATCGGCTCGGGCCCGGCCGGCCTGGCGGCCGCCCAGCAGCTCACGCGGGCCGGTCACACCGTCGTGGTCTACGAGCGGGCCGACCGCATCGGCGGCCTGCTGCGGTACGGCATCCCCGAGTTCAAGATGGAGAAGGCGCACATCAACCGCCGTATCGAGCAGATGCGCGCGGAGGGCACCAAGTTCCGTACGGAGACGGAGATCGGCCGGGACATCGACGCGGCGAAGCTGCGCAAGCGGTACGACGCGGTCGTCGTCGCGGCCGGCGCCACCGTCTCGCGCGACCTGCCCGTACCGGGGCGGGAGCTGAAGGGCGTCCACTTCGCGATGGAGTACCTGCCCCTGTCCAACAAGGTGCGCGAGGGCGACCTGACGGTCTCCCCGATCAGCGCCGAGGGCAAGCACGTCGTGGTCATCGGCGGTGGCGACACCGGCGCCGACTGCGTGGGTACGGCACACCGCCAGGGCGCCGCCTCCGTCACCCAGCTGGAGATCATGCCGAAGCCGGGCGAGGAGCGGGCCCCGCACCAGCCCTGGCCGACGTTCCCCATGCTCTACAAGGTCACCTCCGCGCACGAGGAGGGCGGCGAGCGGCTCTACTCCGTCTCCACCACCCACTTCGAAGGCGACGAGGACGGCAACGTCCAGTCGCTGCACATGATCGAGGTCGAGTTCAAGGACGGCAAGCTGGAGCAGAAGACGGGCACCGAGCGGGTGCTCCCGGCCCAGCTGGTCACGCTCGCCATGGGCTTCACGGGCACCGACCGGTCCAACGGCCTGGTCGAGCAGCTCGGCCTGGAGCTGGACGAGCGCGGCAACGTCGCGCGGGACGCGGACTTCGCGACCAACGTGCCCGGGGTGTACGTCGCGGGTGACGCGGGGCGCGGCCAGTCCCTGATCGTCTGGGCGATCGCCGAGGGCCGCTCGGCGGCGCGGGGCGTGGACCGGTACCTGAGCGGGGCGAGCGACCTGCCGGCGCCGATCAGGCCGACGGACCGGGCGCTGACGGTCTGAGACCCTTGCGCACGGGACGCCTACCGGTCCCGCGAAGGCCGCGCCGATCCGCGGCGCGAGACAACTGAGAACATCGCAGACTCCCGTACAACGGCGTACGGGCGGTGTCGGCCCGGGGAGCGTCTCCCGGGCCTCCGCGAGAAAAGCGGCGCCTGCCCCCAGTCCCCGACCGGACCGACGGCAGGCGCCGTCGCGCGTGTGGTGGCGGTGGAATAATCACGGTTCCAGTCGCCCGCCCGTACGCTTGCCCGCTCGCGCGCTCGCCTGCTCGCTTCCGGGCTGATCAGAAGGGGACCGAGAGTGGTCACCGTGCCCCCGCCCGCCGGCCCGGCCGTCAGCCTGCGGAAGGTGGAGGAGACCGCGCCCGCGCTCGTCAGCCTCTACAAGAGCGCCGGTGTCTCCCTGGCGAGATACGGACTGAGCGGTCAACGCGCCGCTGTCTACCTGGTCCTGGACTACTCGGGCTCCATGCGGGAGTACTACCGGGACGGCACGGTCCAGGCGCTCGCCGACCGCGTGCTCGGCCTCGCCGCGAACCTCGACGACGACGGCATCGTCCCGGTCGTGTTCTTCTCGACCGACATCGACGCCGAGAGCGACATCTCCCTCGCCGACCACCGGGGCCGCATCGACGAGATCGTCGCCGGTCTCGGCCACATGGGCAGGACCAGCTACCACCTGGGCATGGACGCGGTGATCGACCACTACCTGGACAGCGGCTCCACGGCCCCGGCGCTGGTGGTCTTCCAGACGGACGGCGGCCCGATCAGCAAGCCCGCCGCCGAACGCCACCTCTGCAAGGCGGCCAGGCTGCCGCTGTTCTGGCAGTTCATCGGCTTCGGGGACCCGGCGAGCCGCCAGTTCGACTTCCTGCGCGAACTGGACGACCTGGCGGTCCCCCGGAAACGCCCCGTCGACAACGCGGGCTTCTTCCACGCGGGCCAGGATCCCCGCCGGATGAGCGACGCGGAGCTGTACGACCGGCTGGTCGCCGAATTCCCCCACTGGCTGCGGGAGGCGCGCGCCCTGGGCATCGTACGGTGACGCGGCGCCGAGCCGGTTCCGCTCCGCGAAACCGGGCCGGTGCGTACTCTGCGGCGCGGGAACGACGACGGCGCGCCCCGCGCGGACGGGTGGATTCAGTGCGGGCCGTCCCTCTCGGGGCGGGCCGTGTTAGGGTGGGCGCGTTGCAGTTTTGGTACCCATGAACTTTATGTGCGCCTGACGGAACATGTTCGTCAGGCGCATTATTGTTTGCGCCGGCTTCTCCGGATGGGGCTCAACGCGGCGACGAGGAATCCGTGAGGTGCGGATTTCCGGCTCTGCTACCTGTTTCAGGAGAATGACATGGCTAACGGCACCGTGAAGTGGTTCAACTCGGAAAAGGGCTTCGGCTTCATCGAGCAGGAGGGCGGCGGCCCCGACGTCTTCGCCCACTACTCGAACATCGCCACCTCGGGCTTCCGCGAGCTCCAGGAGGGCCAGAAGGTCACGTTCGACGTCACCCAGGGCCAGAAGGGCCCGCAGGCGGAGAACATCCTCCCGGCCTGATTTCGGGACGTGTAGTACCCCGCAGCCGGGGCCCGCACCTGCGTGGTGCGGGCCCCGGCTCGCGCTGTCCACAGGCCCAGGGAGGCCCCGCATGACTCGATCCGAACGGCAGGACCGCCCTGCCCGCCCCGCCGGCAAGCGTCCGGCGACCCCTCGCGCCAGGGGAGCCGCGAAGGGAGGCGCGAAGGGCGGCACGAAAGCGTCCGCCCGCCGTGCCGTGCCGGCGCGCCCGCAGGAGTTCGCGCTGCCCGAGACGCTCACCCCCGCCTTGCCCGCCGTCACCGCGTTCGACGAGCTGGACATGGCCGAAGGGCTGCTGAAGGCGCTGGCCGAGCAGGGAGTGACCGAGCCGTTCCCGATCCAGGGCGCGACCCTCCCGAACTCCCTCGCGGGCCGCGACATCCTCGGCCGGGGCCGCACCGGATCCGGCAAGACCCTCGCCTTCGGCCTGGCGCTCCTCGCGCGCACGGCGGGCCGGCGTGCCCAGCCGCACGCGCCCCTGGCGCTGGTGCTGGTGCCCACGCGCGAGCTGGCGCAGCAGGTGACCGACGCGCTGACGCCGTACGCGACCGCCGTCGGCCTGCGGCTGACCACCGTCGTGGGCGGGCTCTCCATCGGCAAGCAGGCCGCCGCGCTGCGGCGTGGCAGCGACGTGCTCGTCGCGACGCCCGGCCGTCTCAAGGACCTCATCGACCGTGGCGACTGCCGGCTCGACCAGGTGTCCGTCACGGTGCTGGACGAGGCGGACCAGATGGCCGACATGGGCTTCATGCCACAGGTCACGGCGTTGCTCAAGCAGGTCGAGCCGGACGGGCAGCGGATGCTGTTCTCGGCGACCCTGGACCGCAACATCGACCGACTCGTGCGGGAGTACCTGCACGATCCCGTGGTCCACTCCGTCGATCCGTCCCAGGGAGCGGTCACGACGATGGAGCACCACGTGCTGTACCTCCTGGACGAGACGGACAAGAAGGAGGTCACCCGCCGGATCGCGGCCCGCGACGGCCGGGTGCTGCTCTTCCTGGACACCAAGCGCTCGGTGGACCGGCTGGTCAAGCGGCTGCTGGCGAGCGGCGTACGGGCGGCGGGCCTGCACGGCGGGCGTTCCCAGCCGCAGCGCAACAGGACGCTCGACCAGTTCAAGAACGGCCAGGTCACCGCGTTGGTCGCGACGAACGTGGCGGCCCGGGGCATCCACGTGGACGATCTCGACCTGGTCGTGAACGTGGACCCGCCCATGGACCACAAGGACTATCTGCACCGCGGCGGGCGCACCGCCAGGGCGGGGGAGTCCGGCAGCGTGGTCACGCTGGTGCTGCCCGAGCAGCGGCGCGAGATCAGCCGGCTGATGTCGGACGCGGGCATCGCGCCCAAGTCCGCCCGCGTGACGTCGACGGACGACGAACTGACGCGGCTCACCGGGGCGCGGGAGCCCTCCGGTGTGCCCGTCACCATCGAGGTGCCGCAGCCGCCCGCCCCGCAGAAGCGCACCCGCCCGTCGCGGCCGGCGGGCTCGGCGAACGGTGAGGCCGGTGACGGCGCGAGCGGGAGCTCCCGCGGCGCTCGTGGCAGCCGCGGTGGCCGTCGGCGCCGGGGGCGCGGAGGCCGGGGCGCGGAGGGCGGGCGCCGCACCGCGGCCTGACGCCCGGTCAGAGGACTGTGCCAGCGGGCCTGGCCGGGCCCGCTGGCACGGGCCCGGTTCCCTGTGCCGACCGCGTCGGCGCGGGGGACCAGGCCCGCTCCGGAGCCCGGTTGAAAATTTACGGGACCGGCATTGACGTGTACACGTCTACGCGCGTCATCATGAACGCATGCGAATTCCCCCACGTTTCGCCACCCTCGGTGGTGTCGCCGCGCTCGTGTCCACGCTCCTGGTCGGCGGAGTCTCCGCCACCGCCACCGCGGCCCCCAGCGCGGTCGGCAGCATCTGCTACTCCAACCTGCCGTCCCAGGCCCACGACACGCTCGACCTGATCGACGCCGGCGGGCCGTTCCCGTACCCCCAGGACGGTGGCGTCTTCCAGAACCGGGAAGGCATCCTGCCCAGCCAGTCCACCGGCTACTACCACGAGTACACCGTGAAGACCCCCGGCTCCTCGACCCGTGGCGCCCGCCGCATCGTGACGGGCAACAAGACGAACGAGGACTACTACACCTCGGACCACTACGCGTCCTTCTCGCTCGTCAAGTACAGCTGCTGACCGCACCGACCGGAAGGTAGCCTCCGTCCCATGACGGTGACATTTGTGATCGACGGGGCGGAGGTCACCGGGCTGGACCGCTTCTGGCAGGTGATCGGCGAGGCGGTGAACGGGCCCGGCGGATACTTCGGGAGCAACCTCGACGCGCTCGCCGACTGCCTGTGCGGCGGCTACGGCACGCCCGACGACGGCGACTTCGTCATCGAGTGGCGCCGGCACGAACTCTCCCGGCGCGCGCTCGGCCGCGACGAGACCGTGCGCGTGCTCCAGCGGCGGCTGGAGCGCGCGCACCCCACCAACCGGCCGGCCATCCGGGCCCGGCTGGAGGAGGTACGGGCCGGCCGGGGCCCCACCGTCTTCGACGAACTCGTCGCGCTCATCGAGGACAAGGCCCCCGGGGTGCTCAGGCTGCTCTGACCGGGCGGGGCCCGGCAGGTCCGGTCACGGGCGGGGCCATGGCCCCTTCCGGCACGGGCAGGCCGCCGGCCCTTCCCGTCACGGGCGGACCACGGTCCTTCCCGTCAACGGCGCCTCGGCGGCGTCCGCTCCAGCCGCCGGCGCTCAGGTCCGTCCGGTACGTGCCGTACGGCGGCCAGCGCCGTCCGCCGCGCGGTGCCGTCCGGGTCCTCGTCCGCGAGGATCCGGGCCAGCGCCTCCACCGCCCGTGGATCCCGCCGGGCCGCCAGGCCCCCGGCGGCCTCGGCGGCCGTGTCCGGGTCCGGATCGTTGAGCCGGGCCGCCAGCGCCTCGCGGATCTCGTACGTGTCCGCGGCCACCTCCGCCAGCGCCAGGACCGCCCGGTCCCGTACCGACCCGTCCGCGTCCCTGCTCAGTACGGTCAGCGCGCGCACCGCCTCCCGGTCCTCACCCGGCAGCGGCCCGGTCAGCGCCAGCGCGACCGCGCGCCGGACGTCCGGGTCCGGATGGGCGCGGTGCCGCAGGATCTCCGGCAGCGAGGCGGGATCGCCGTGCCGGCCCAGGCCCGCCACCACCGCGCGGACCAGCTCCGGCTCCACGGCCCGGCGGGACAACTCCCGCAGCAGCGGCACCACCCGTGCCGTGAACGGATTCCCCGCACCGGCCCGGCCCGGCGTCCCGCCCGTCCCGTCCTCCGTTTCCGGTGCGCTCGACGCGCCCGCCGAGTCCGGCGCGGCCCGTTCCCCGGCCGGTGCGCCCGGACCGTTCGTTCCCCCGTCCCGGCCCGGGCCCAGCCGCCCCAGCACCTCCACCGCGAACGTCTGCCGCAGCGGTTCCTCGCTCGCGCACCAGGCGGCCGCCGCGCGGTAGGTCTCCTCGTCCCCGCGCCGCGAGAGCACCTCCACCGGCTCGCGCCAGTCGTCGCGGCCCGGGTCTCCGCAGGCCAGTGCCCGCGCCGCCAGTGCCTCGAACGCGGTCGGGATGCCCAGCTCGGCCTCCAGGATCGTCGCGACGGCCGCGTGCCCGGTGTCCTGCTCGCGTCCCGCGAGGGTCACGTCGCCCCGCAGCAGCTCCACGACGACGGTCTCCGTGTCCTCCTTCTCGACCCGGCGCACCACCGTCTCGTAGCCGTCGCCGTACGCGTCCAGCAGCCCGGCCCGCAGCTCCCGTTCCACGTCGAGCTCCGTCCAGCGCAGCGCCTCCGCGAGTGCCGCCTCCCGCGCGCCCTCGGCCGAGCCGGCGCCGTACCGCAGCAGGACCCGTACGCACGGTGTGGAGCCCCGGCGGGCGGCGAGCAGCAGCGGGGCCTCACCGTTCGGGCCCGGCAGGGCGGGATCGGCGCCGTACTCCAGCAGCGTCTCCAGCGTGTCCGCGAAACCCTGGACGACGGCCCAGGAAACGGCGGTGAAACCGAACTCCTCCCGGCCGTCGGGCCGGGCGCCGGCCGCGAGCAGGGCCCGTACGACCTCGGTGTGCCCGCCGCAGGCCGCTCCGCACAGCGGCAGGTCCCCGCCGTCGGGACCGCTCGGCCGGCCGGGGTCGGCGCCGGCCGCCAGGAGCAGCCGTACCAGTCCGGCCTCGTCGCTGACCGCCGCCAGGTAGAGCGCGGTCCGGCCCTCCGCGTCGGCCGCCTCGACGGGAACCCCGGCGCGGAGCAGACGTACGACGGCGTCCTTGTCACCCCCGTACACCGCCTCGAACAGTTCCCCGGTCCCCGGTGTCGGCTCGTTGTGCATGCGTCGAGCCTACGTATCCCCGCCGACGTCCGGCGGAGGCGTCCGAGGGGGGCGATCGGAGGAGGCGCCCGCGGGGACGCCCGGTGGGGGTGCGCGTGCCGGACGCGCCGCGGACGGCCGGGTGCGCGGTCGTCACGTGTCGCAGTCCAGGACCGTCCCGCACAGTCCGCACCGGACCCGTACCCGCCCCCGCACCGCGACCCGGATGCGCTGATGGCACGTCGGGCACGGGAACGAGACGCGCAGCCCGTCCGGCAGCCGCTCGAACGCGTAGGGCGGCGCCGCGTCCCGCCCGGCGTCCCGGCCCACGCCTCGCGTCGCATCCCGTGTCATGTCCCGGGCCAGATCGCGTGCCGGCCCCCACACGGTCTCCCGCGCGCCCGGGCGGGCCGGAGCCTCTCCCGCGGCCGGCCGGCCGGGCTGGTCGAGCGCGTGCCGGCGGTCCCTGGCGTAGCGGTGCCGGCCCGCCCGGCCGGCCGTGGTCAGCGGCGGCTGCTGTTCGTCGTGCAGGGCACGGGTCCGGCCTTTCGTGTACGACGTGTAGCCCTGCGGGCTGGTGAACCAGATCCTCGGGTCCTCGTCGAAGACCAGCGCGCGCTTGGCGAGGACGTAACCGAACTCCTCGGGCGTCAGATAGCCGAGCTTCTGGCTGGAGTCGCGGTCCTGGCGGAAGGCGTCGAGCAGCAGCCAGCCCGCGCCCAGGTAGGTCGTCGCGGTGTCGGTGAGGATCTCGTTGTCGCGCGTGCCCGGGAAGGACAGCCCCAGCCGGTGCAGCAGGACATGGGTGATCTCGTGGGCGAGGGCGGCGCCGATGTCCCTGCGGTGGGTGCGGAAGCGGTTGTTGAGCTCGATGAAGTACTCGGGCCCCGCGGTCAGTTCCACATGGGCCGCGTGCCGCATCTCGTGGAAGCTCACGATCACGCGCGCGTCCGGCAGCCGGAGTTGCTGGACCAGGGCGTGGGCCACGCGCTGGGTGCCCAGGTGGAGGTCGTCCGCGTCGGAGAAGGCGACATCGGCCGGGGCCACGCTGGGCGCGTACGAGCGGATGCCGTCGGGGGAGAGCCGCCGGTAGAGCGCGGTGATCGCGGAGCGGACGGTGTCGAGGTGCGGATAGCCGTGGACGACGTCCCCGCCGTTCGTCACGTCCCCGCCCCCTCCGGGTGCGGGCTCATACGCGTGCCCGTGCCCGTGTGCCTGCCCATGCCCGTGCGGGCCCGTCGGCCCGTGTCCGTGCGCCCTTCCGCGCCCGTGCCCGAGTTCCTGTCCGTGCCCACGTTCCCGCCGGCGTCCCCGCTCACGTCCTCGCCCCCTCCGTAACGGCGGCTCGTTCTCCCCCCGTCCGTCCCGCGACGGCGGCCGGGCGCGCACCGTCGCCCACCATACGGGGGTCGTCGGGAGCCTCGGCGGAGCGTGTCGGGGCGGCCGCGTGACAGCCCGGAAGAACCGTCCGATGAGCGGACCATGGCTGGCGGATGCGTCCTTCGGGTGGCTGAAAGTCTGTTCTTGTGACTCTGCTGATCTTCTCCGGATAATCCGGATCAGCTTTTTGTCGGGCCCATGACACCCTGCGCGGGATCCGTCCGGGCCTCGTCAACCGAGCAGCGCAACCCCCCTCCGTCGAGCTTCCCCCACGAAAGGCAGACCCTTGAGCATTCTGGGCGTCCTCAAGAGATGTGCCGCCGCCGGTGCCGTCGTCCTCGCCGCCGTCAGCCTCCAGCCGACCACCGCCTCCGCCGCCCCCGCCCCGGACGGCAAGGCCACCTCCTCCGCCGCGCCGGTCGCGCCGCCCGTCGTCGGCGGCACCCGCGCCGCGCAGGGCGAATTCCCCTTCATGGTCCGGCTCTCGATGGGCTGTGGCGGAGCGCTCTACTCCCCGACGGTCGTCCTGACCGCCGCGCACTGCGTCAGCGGCTCCGGCAACAACACCAGCATCACGGCCACCGCGGGTGTCGTCGACCTCCAGAGCTCCAGCGCGATCAAGGTCAGGTCCACCAAGGTGCTCCAGGCCCCCGGCTACAACGGCGCGGGCAAGGACTGGGCGCTGATCAAGCTCGCCCAGCCGATCAACCTGCCGACCCTGAAGATCGCCACCACCACGGCGTACAACAGCGGCACCTTCACCGTCGCCGGCTGGGGAGCGGCCACCGAGGGCGGCGCCCAGCAGCGCTACCTGCTCAAGGCATCCGTCCCGTTCGTCTCCGACGCGAGCTGCAACGCGAGCTACGGCGGCGACATCATAGCCGCGGAGGAGATCTGCGCAGGCTACGCGTCGGGCGGCACCGACACCTGCCAGGGCGACTCGGGCGGCCCCATGTTCCGCAAGGACAACGCCGGTGAGTACATCCAGGTCGGCATCGTGAGCTGGGGCAACGGCTGCGCCCGGCCCAACTATCCGGGCGTCTACACCGAGGTCTCGACCTTCGCCTCGCAGATCGCCTCGGCCGCGGCCACGCTCTGACGCGGGCGCCTGGCCCGGACGTTCCCAGCATGAACGTTCCGGCAGGAACGCCACGCTCCGACGCGAGGGCCGCGACCCACGCGCACACCGCCGCACCCGGCGAGGCGCGGAGTCACGGAGGCGCGAAGCCGCCGAGGCGCGGGCTCGCAGAGGCGTGAACGTCGTGAACGTGTGGGGTGCGGGGCCCCTCGGCCCCGCACCCCACACCGTGTCAGGCGTACCGCCCTCCTACGCGGGCGTGAGGCGCCCGCGCGCCTCGCCCGCGCCGTCCAGCTCCAGCACCCACAGCTCGTTCCCGTCGCCCTCGCGCAACACGGGCCCCGGCACCCGCAACGACCGCTGCGGCCCCACCGACCAGTAGCGGCCCAGGCAGAAACCGTTCACCCACACGAAGCCCCGGGTCCACGCGGGCAGGGTGAGCGAGGCGTCACCCGCGCCCCGCACCGTGAACCGCCCCCGGTACAGCCCACGGTCCGTCAGCGGCTCGCCGACCGGCAGCCCCGCCGGCAGCGGCTTGTACGGGACCCGGCCCACCGCCTCCGCGTCGTCGAGGGCGTCGAGCCGCAGACCGCGGGACCGTACGCCGTGCAGGAACTGTCCCTCGTGCAGCACACCGCCCGTGACGCCCTTGAGCTCGCCCAGGCGCGGCCCGTAGTTGACCCGGCCCAGCGACTCCACCCAGATCTCCACGTCCGCCGGACCGGCCACCCCGTCCGGCAGGGACACATCGTCCTCGGCCCGGGCCCGCCCGCCCGCGCGCACGCCGGCCGGTGAGGCCGCGCGCACGCCGTCCACGTACACCACCGCCCGGTCGCGCAGCCCCAGCAGCGTGAGCGGACCGGGCCGGCGCGGGCCCGGGACGCGCAGCCGATGGCGCACCAGCCCCCGGTCGACATCCAGGTCCTCGAACGACGGTGGCGCCACGCTCTCCGTCTCGGGCCCGCCCAGCGTGTTCACGACATCGTCCAGCGGGGCCCACTCCGTGATCGCCGCCTCCACGGGAGCGGCCAGCGCGGGCGGCGCGCCGGGAACCGGAGGCAGCGGGCCGTCCCGCTCGTCCGCGTACCGCGCCAGCACCTCCCGGAACAGCCGGAACTTCTCCGTCGGCCGGCCCGCCTCGTCGATCGGCGCGTCGTAGTCGTACGAGGTGACGTCCGGCTCCAGCGCACCGAGCCTCAGTTCACCGGCGCGGTTGGCACCCGCCCAGCCGCCGAAGCTCGTACCGCCGTGCGCCATGTAGATGTTGACCGACGCACCCGATTCCAGGACCTCGCGGAGCGCGTCCGCCGCCTCCGCCGGATCCCGTGCCTCGCGCTCACCACCCCAGTGTTCGAACCATCCGCACCAGAACTCCATGCACATCAGCGGACCCGTCGGCCGGTGCCGGCGCAACACGTCGAAGGCGTCCCGCGCGTGCCTGTCGAAGTTGACCGTCGCGAGCAGTCCGGGCACGGACCCGCCGCTGATCATGTGGTCCTCGGGGCCGTCCGAGGTGAACAGCGGGACCGTGACCCCGCACTCCCGTACCAGCTCGGTGAGCCGGCGCAGATACCCCTGGTCGGAGCCGTAACTGCCGTACTCGTTCTCGATCTGCACCATGATCACCGGGCCGCCGCGCTCGCCGGGGGCGCCGCCGCCCCGGTCGCACTGGCGCGCCACCACCTGGGGCAGCAGCTCGCGGAACCAGCGCTCCACCGGAGCCAGGAACTCCGGGTCCCCGGTCCGTACCCGCGCCCCCAAGGGGCCGGTCAGCCAATGGGGCAGCCCGCCGTTCTCCCACTCGGCGCAGATGTACGGGCCGGGCCGCACGATCGCCCACAGGCCGGCCTCGTGCGCCGCGTCCAGGAACCGGCCGAGCGCGTCCACGTCGTGGAACCGGCCGGGGCCCGGCTCGTGCAGGTTCCACGGCACGTAGGTCTCCACACAATTGAGCCCCATGGCGCGCAGCATCGCGAGCCGGTGGTCCCACTGCGCCTCATGCACCCGGAAGTAGTGCAACGCGCCCGACAACAGCCGGACCGGCCGGCCGTCGAGCAGAAAATCCTTGTCCCCCACCGTGAAGTCAGTCACCGTCTTCGCGCTCCCGTCGGTCCCGTCGGTCCCCGTCCGTGACGTCCGTGACGTCGCGTGGCGTCCGCGACATCAGTGACGCCCTTCGTCCCGCGCACCGCGCGGTGCGCCGTGGCGCCCTCCAGCCTTCCCCCTGGCGGGAAGACGGTCCATGGACAAAGATCGGCTCTGTTTGGATTCTGCGCGGACCGGACGCCGCGCGAGAGACCACGGGCGGGCACCACGAGCGGTCACCACGGGCGGGCAGCCTTCGGGGCGGGGACGGAGGACGTGTATGTACGACACCTGGATGCGGTACCTCACCCCCGGCCCGGCCCACCACCGGCTCGGCCTCGTCTGCCTCGGCGTCGGACTCCAGCACGGCTGCCTGCCGACCGTCGGCCCGCGCACCCTCGACCACCATGTGGCCGTGGTCATCAGCGCGGGCGGCGGCTGGTTCCGTACGGCCGACGGACGGCGCACCACCGTCAACGCCCCGGCGCTGCTCTGGCTCACCCCCGGGGTCACCCATCACTACGGCCCCGATCCGCGCACCGGCTGGGACGAGAGCTTCGTCGACTTCGCGGGCCCCGCCACCGCCACGTACACCGAACTCGGCTACATCGAGCCGGACCGGCCCGTCGTCCCGCTCTCCGACGCGGCCGGCGCGCGGGCCGTCGTGGCCCGTATCGCGGGCGCCGCCCGGCGCGGCAATCCACTGCTGGAGGTGGAGACGGGCGCGGCCGTGCACGAACTGCTCGTCGTCCTGCGCAGGTCCCGCGCCGACACCGACGCGGAGGGCGATCCGGTGCTGAACGCGCTGGCGCGCGACGCCTGCCGGCCGATGTCGGTGGCGGAGCACGCGGCCCGGCACGGGATGACACCGGCCGCCCTGCGGACGGTGGTACGGCGGGCCGCCGGGCGCAGCCCCAAGGACTACCTGCTGAGCATCCGGCTGGGCCGGGCGAAGGAACTGCTGGCGGCGACGGAACTGCCGGTCGCGGCGGTCGCCCGCCGCGTCGGGTACGACGACCCGGCCTATTTCTCCCGGCTGTTCGCGCGCCGGGTGGGCATGCCGCCCGTCCGCTTCCGGGCGCAGCAGGCACGGGCGGCCCCCGGCGGGGTCGCGGGGACCGGCACCGGCGGCGCGGCCGGGGGCGACGTCCCGCATCCTGAGCACCCGCCGCCGCCCCGACCCGCCCCGTCTAAGCTGCCGCACCATGACCACGAGTGAGCCCGGCCCCGACGACTCCGTACGCGCCGAACTGGAACGCCTGCGCGAAAGCATCGACAACATCGACGCGGCCGTCGTCCACATGCTCGCGGAACGCTTCAAATGCACCCAGCAGGTCGGCCGGCTCAAGGCCATACACCACCTCCCCCCGGCCGACCCGGCCCGCGAGACCCGCCAGATCGCCCGGCTCAGGCAGCTCGCGGAGAGCGCCAGACTCGACCCCGCCTTCGCGGAGAAGCTGCTCAACTTCATCGTGGCGGAGGTGATCCGCCACCACGAGACGATCGCGGACGAGACGAGGAACGGCACGGCGAAGGGGGCGGGGAGGGGTACGGCGGACGGGACGGCGAACGGCACGGGGCGCTGACCTCGGGCGGGCCGGGGCACTGGCGGACGGACGGCACGGGGCGCTGACCGGCGCACGCCGGCGCGCACGCCGGCGGGACCCGGGCGACGGGCCGGTCGCACGCCGACAGGACCCGGTCGCACGCCGACAGGGCCCGGTCGCACGCCGACAGGGCCCGGTCGCACGCCGGCGGGGGCCGGGACGAACGACCGGGACCGGCCCCCGGCGCCGGCCGGCGGCGGACCCCGGCGCAGCCGGGCCGTGGACCCGGGTGCCGACTGGCAGAACCCGACTGCGTACCCCAGGGCCCATGAGGCAGCATGGCTCCATGTCCGTACTGACGCGCGACGAAGCGCAGGCCCGTGCCCAGTTCCTCGAAGTCCACCGGTACTCGATCGCCCTCGACCTGACCACCGGCGACGACACCTTCGACTCCCGTGCCGTCATCAACTTCACGACACGGTCCGCCGGGAACACCTTCGTCGAGCTCAAGCCCGCCGTACTGCGCTCCGTCATACTCGACGGACGGGCCCTCGACCCCGCCGCGCTCACCGAGAACCGGTTCCCGCTCACCGGACTCGACGCGGGCGAGCACGAACTCCGTGTCGAGGCCGACATGCGCTACTCCCGTACCGGCGAGGGCATGCACCGCTTCACCGACCCCGCCGACGGTGAAACCTACGTCTACACCCAGATGTTCATGGAGGACGTCCAGCGCGTCTTCGCCGCGTTCGACCAGCC
This sequence comes from Streptomyces hebeiensis, assembly GCF_052983195.1. Taxonomy (NCBI): domain Bacteria; kingdom Bacillati; phylum Actinomycetota; class Actinomycetes; order Kitasatosporales; family Streptomycetaceae; genus Streptomyces; species Streptomyces hebeiensis. The sequence continues at coordinate 1,756,850 of NZ_CM129812.1, read as the reverse complement.
CGACCTCAAATCCGTCTTCGAGATCGGCGTCACCGCGCCCGACGGCTGGACCGTCCTCGGCAACGGCACGGCCCGGCAGACCGGCGCACGGAGCTGGACCCTCGCGCCCACGCCCCTCATCTCCACGTACCTCGTCGCGGTCGCCGCCGGCCCCTGGCACTCCATCCGCACCGAGCACGCCGGGCTGCCCTTCGGCATCCACTGCCGGCGCTCCCTCGCGCCCCATCTCGACGCCGACGCCGACGAGATCCTCGGCATCACCCGAGCCTGCTACGACCGCTACCACGAGAAGTTCGAGGAGCCGTACCCCTTCGACTCCTACGACCAGGCGTTCGTCCCCGAGTTCAACGCGGGCGCCATGGAGAACCCGGGACTCGTCACCTTCCGCGACGAGTACGTCTACCGCTCCGCCGTCACCGACACCGAACGGCAGACCCGCGCCGTCACCATCGCGCACGAGATGGCCCACATGTGGTTCGGTGACCTCGTCACCCTCACCTGGTGGGACGACATCTGGCTCAACGAGTCCTTCGCCGAGTACATGGGCTACCAGATCCTCACCGAGGCCACCCGCTTCACCGACACCTGGGTCGACTTCGGCATCGGCCGCAAGGCGTGGGGCTACGACGCCGACCAGCGCCCGTCCACCCACCCCGTCGCCCCCGACCCGGCCGCCGTCCCCGACACCGCGTCCGCGATGCTCAACTTCGACGGCATCTCCTACGCCAAGGGCGCCTCCGCCCTCCGCCAGCTCGTCACCTGGCTCGGGGAGAAGGACTTCCTCGCCGGCATCAACATCCACTTCGCCCGGCACAAGTTCGGCAACGCCACCCTCGCCGACTTCGTCGACTCCCTCGCCAGGGCCACCGACCGCGACGTTCACGCCTGGGCCGGCCGCTGGCTGCGCACCACCGGCGTCGACACCCTCACCCCCCGCGTCACCGACGGCGGCACCCGGTGGTCGCTGGACGTCGTACGGGACGGCAGCAGGCCGCACCGCGTCGCCGTGGGGACGTATGACCTCGACGTCGTCGACTCCGGGCGGCTCGTCCCGCGCGAGAGGTTCGAACTCGACCTGCCCGCGACCGGCGACTCGACCGCCGAGGCCGTTGATGATGCGATCGCCGACGCGACCGGCAACGCGACCGCCGACGCCCCGGTGACCGCCGGCGGCACCCTCGAGGGCGCCGGCCGCCGCCCCGCCCTCGTCGTCCTCAACGACGACGACCTCACCTACGCCAAGGTCCGCCTCGACGGCCCGTCCTGGGACACCGCACTCCGCGCCCTGTCCGGCATCCCCGGCCCCCTCACCCGCGCGGTCGTCTGGAACGCCGCCCGTGACATGGTCCGCGACGGCGACCTCGCCCCCACCACTTACCTGGACGCCGCCCGCACCCACCTGCCGCACGAGACCGACCTCGCCGTCGTCCAGGGTGTCCTCGCCTTCGCCGCCGGCCAGATCACCGACCGCTACCTCCGCCCCGACCACCGGCCGGCCGCGCTCGCCACCCTCACCTCCCTCTGCCGCGACCTGATCCGCCGCACCGAGGACGGCAACCACCCCGGGCTGCGGCTGACCGCCGTGCGCCACTTCATCGACGCCGCCACGCAGCCCGACGCCATCCAGGAATGGCTCGACACCGGCAGCGTCCCCGGCGGCCCCGAACTCGACCCCGAACTGCGCTGGCGCGTCCTCACCCGCCTCGCCGCCCTCGGCGCGCTCGACGACGCCACCATCGACGCGGAACTGGCCCGCGACCCCAGCGCCACCGGCCAGGAAGGCGCCGCGCACTGCCGCGCCGCCCTGCCCGACGCGGACGCCAAGGCCCGCGCGTGGGCCCGCATGTTCGACTCCGACGACCTGTCCAACTACCTGTTCACCGCCACCGCCCAAGGCTTCTGGCAGCCCGAACAGGCCGACCTCGTCAAGGAGTACGTGCCCCGCTTCTACCCTGCCGCCGTGGCCCTGGCCGACCGGCGCGGCCCCGCCATCGCCGAGGCCGCCGGCCGCCACGCCTTCCCGGTGCACGCCGTCGACGACGCCTCGCTGCGCCTCGGGCGGGAATGCCTCGACGGTACGGAGATGATCCCGGCGCTGCGCCGCAAGCTCGCGGACCAGCTGGACGACCTCAGCCGCGCGCTGCGGGTACGGACGGCCGCCGCCTGACGCGGGACGCATGACGGCGGGGCGCCTGACACCGGGCGCCTGACGCCGGCCGCCCCGCGACCGTATCCGTACACGTACCGGTACACGTGCCGTACACGTGCCCGTACCCGTCTGCGTCGGGCACAGTACGGGCCGCCCGTCGGTGAGTCCGCCGTGAACCCGGCAGCACGCACCGGCGTGCACGCGGCTCACAGTCACGCGACGGCGCAGACCCAGGCGCGCCGGGCGTGAACGCACGCTCCCGGGCGATCCGCACACGTCTACGCCCCCTACGGCCGGTACCGGACCCGCCGTCCCGCCGCGCGCGGTACCCCACACAGCCCCCTCCGCCAGGCGCCGACACGGCCAAGTGGCCCATTTTCACGCGTCCTTCACCCCGCGGCCGTACCGCCGACCGCGTCGGGTCGTTGTACCGGTACGGACAACCGCCCCCCGACTCACCCACCGGCCCCGCCCCTCGGCCCCCGGGGCCGCACGACGCGCGACACGCCGGCAGCACTGACCCCATCTCGCGGAAGGCAGCCCCGCCGATGACCGTCCACCCCACAGACGTCGACCGGCCCCACGACCTGGTGGGCATCGGCATCGGTCCGTTCAACCTCTCCCTCGCCGCCCTCGCCGACGGCCTCCACGACGGTATCGACTGCGCCTTCTACGACCGGAACAACGCCTTCAGCTGGCACCCCGGACTGCTCATCGACGGCACCACCCTCCAGGTGCCGTTCCTCGCCGACCTCGTCACCCTCGCCGACCCCGCCAGCCCCTGGACCTTCCTCAACTACCTCAAGGCCCGCGACCGGCTCTTCCCCTTCTACTTCTCCGAGCGCTTCCACATCCAGCGCGCCGAATACGACGCGTACTGCCGCTGGGTCAGCCGGAAACTCCCCGGACTCCACTTCGGGCACCAGGCCGACGCCGTCCGCTGGAACCCCGAGCACGGCCTCTTCGAGGTCGACTTCACCCGGCTCGACCCCGAAGGAGAAGCCGACGCCCTCGGCCGCGTCTACACCCGTAACGTCGTCCTCGGCATCGGTACCGAGCCCTACGTCCCCGACCCGCTCAAGCCCCTCGTCGCCACGCCCGCCGCACCCGTCATCCACTCCGGCGACTACCTCGAACACCGCGACCGGCTGCTCAGGGCCGGGCACATCACCGTCATCGGATCGGGACAGTCCGGTGCCGAGATCTTCCTCGACCTGCTGCGGGCCAGGCCCGTCGGAGCGGAGCGGATCCACTGGCTGGCCCGTACCGAGGCCTTCGCGCCCATGGAGTACTCCAAGCTCGGCCTCGAACACTTCACCCCCGACTACGCGCAATACTTCCGCGCCCTGCCCCAGCAGGTGCGGGACGGCCTCGTGCCCCGCCAGTGGCAGCTCCACAAGGGCATCGACAACACGACCCTCACCGCCATCCACGACGAGCTCTACCGGCGGTCCCTCCACGGCGGCTGGCCCGACGCCGTCCTCACCCCCGGAGTCTCCGTCCGCACCGCCGGACGCGTCGCCGTCACGCGCGTCGAACTCCACCTGGAACACGCCCAGCAGGCCGCCCGCACCCGCCTCACCACCGACGCCGTCGTCCTCGCCACCGGCTACCGCGAGCGTTCGCTCGACCGGATCCTCGCCGGACTCGACCCGTACATGCGCCGCGACCACGCGGAACGCCCCCGCGTCGACGAGCACTACCGGATCATGCTCGACGAGAGCGTCACCGGCTCCGTCTACGTACAGAACGCCGAACGGCACAGCCACGGCGTGGGCGCCCCCGACCTCGGACTCGCGGCCTGGCGCAGCGCCACTATCCTCAACCACCTCACCGGCAAGGAGCCCTACGCCCTTCCCCGGCGCACCGCCTTCACCAGCTTCGGACTGGACGGGCGGACCAGGAACCCCTCGATGCCCACACCGAGGGGCATGGTCCCGCTCACGGAAGCACGCTGACCCGGGAAACGGCCGACGGCCGGAACGGGAAACCGCCCGGCCCCGGTCACCTCGGCGGACGGTCAGAACACCGGCGTACCCTCCCGCGTCAGCTTCCAGTCCACCGAGGCGAACGTCCCGGGATCCACCGAGCCCGCCTCCCGCACCCACGCGATGATCGTGTTGCGGATCTCCTCGGAGTTGGCCCACACCTGCTGAGCCGCGGCCACATGCGGGAAGTTGCCCCCGCCGCTCGCCCGGTAGTTGTTCACCGCCAGCACGAACCTCGCCGCCGGATCCACCTCCTTGCCCTCGAACCGCAGATTCACGATCCGCGACCCGGCCGGCCGGGCGATGTCGATCTCGTACGTCAGACCCGACACCGCGTCGTAGTTGTAGTCCGGAATGCCGTCCGCGTTCGTCAGCTTCGCCGTGTCCACCGGCGCACCCGCCGCCGTCCTCACGTAGTAGCGCGCGGAGAACTCCAGATACGCGGCGATCTGGGCCCCCGTCAGCAGCCGTGCCTCCAGGGTGTTCTCGAACGGATACAGCGCCGCCGCATCCCTGATCGTCACCTCGCCGGCCGGCACCCCCGCCGTGCGCGAGAAGCACGACGCCTGAGACAGCACCGGCAGCGCCGCCCACTCGCCGCCCGCCAGCGCGGCCTTCACCGTCTCCGTCTGCACATGGTTGATCAGATCGATGACGGGCTCGTCCCGCCACGGCGCGTCCGCCGTGGACATCGCCGCCGTGGACGTCCCGATCACCTGGTTCACATACGCCACCACCTCGCGGTGCTCCTCCGCGAGCAGCCGCGTGACCTTCCGGTCTTCCTCCACCGTGTTGGAGTTCAGCACCCGCGAGCCCAGCGACTCCACCGACCAGCGGCCCCGCTCCCACACCAGCTCCACATCGAACACCGTCAGCCGCTGCCCCCACTTCAGCGGCTCGGACAGCACGACCTCCCTGCCCGACTCCTTGTTGACCACCCGGCGCTCCGCCACCTCCGCATGCGCGTGCCCCACGAGGATCGCGTCGATGCCGGGCACCCGCTCCGCGACCAGCGCCGCCGCGTTCTCCACGTGCGGGATCTGGTCACCGTACGAAGACGTGCCGCTCGTGCCCGAGTGCGCCGCCACGAACACCACGTCCGCGCCCATGGACCGCAGCTTCGGCACCCACCGCGCCGCCTGCTCCTCGAGCCCCGGGAACGTCATCCTCCCCTGCACGTTCGCCTTGTCCCAGACCGCGATCCCCGGGTTCGTCAGCCCCAGAACCGCCACCCGCACCTCCCGGCCGAACGGCGTCCGCAGCTTCTTGATGACGTACGGCGCGAACGCGGGCCGCAGCGTCTTCGCGTCCAGCGCGTTCGCGCCGAGCAGCGGGAAATCACACTGCTCCTCGAACTTCCGCAGCAACGGAATGCCGTAGTTGAACTCGTGATTGCCGAGTGCCGCCGCGTCATAACCGATCGCGTTCATCGCACGCGCCATCGGATGCACCGGCCCCCTCCGCGCGGTGATCGGGTCCACCTTGGCGTAGTAGTACGACAGCGGGGTGCCCTGGATCGTGTCCCCGGCGTCGATCAGGAGTGTGTTGTGCCGGCCCTTCTCGCGCCGGATCCGCTCCACCAGCGTGGAGATCTTCGCCAGACCGACGTCGTTGTGCGCCGCGTCGTCGAACTCCTCGTCCGTGAAGTAGTCCCAGTTGAAGACGTTGCCGTGCAGATCGGTCGTCCCCATGACGGTGAACGCGTACCGCTTGTCCGGACGCCCCCGGCCGGCGCCGATGCCCTCGGCGGTGGCGGCCTGGACCGGCGCGGCCATCCCCCCGGCCAGCGCCGCGCCGGCACCGGCCACAGCCGTACTCCCCAGGAACGTCCTACGGTTCAGCGGCATCTCTTAGCTCCTCAAGTCCTCATGTCGATGCACAACGCGCGTAGATTCTGGCGCAGGCACGGGGGACGGCAACACCCTTGCCCGGTTTCGATCAGGTGACACGGACGCCGGGGGCGGGCCGGCTGCCGCGACGCCGGTACGAGGCTCCGGTACGAGGCGAAGGCCATGGACCGGACCCAACAGGACCGGACCCGACAGGACCGGGGCCGGACCGGGGCCGGGCCGGATCGCCCCGGACCGGACTGTCCGACCCGGGTGCGAGAGTGGAACCCGCACAGAACACACGGACGTCCGCGAAAGCGACCGTCACACCGACCCCGAACGAGGGAGCCGCCCGTGACCACCGACGAGACCACGGGACCGACCGCCGGCATGCCGCTGGACGGGACGCCCGCGACGACACACACGACGACGAGCACCTCCCCGTACCTCCCCTACGGCACCCCCGACGCGCCCAGGGTCGCCGTCCGCGGCCACGCACGCCTCGAAGCCGACCCTGAAATCGCCAGGATCGGCATCACCGTCAGCGCCCGGGGCACCGACCGGCGCACCGCCCTCGACGACCTCACCCGGCGCAACGCCTTCGTCCTCGACCTCGTCAAGTCCTACGGAACGGCCATCGAGAAACTGGAGACCGGAGCCTTCTCCATCAGCCCGGAACTCACCAGGCACGGCCGGAACGAGCGCGTCCGCGCCTACCACGGCACCGTCCACGTCACCGCCGTACTCACCGACTTCACCGCCCTCGGCGAACTCACCACCCGCCTCGCCGACCTCGACCTCACCCGCGTCCACGGGCCCTGGTGGGCCCTGCGCCCCGACTCCCCGGCCCACGGCGAAGCCCGCCGCCAAGCCGTACAGGAAGCCGTCCAGCGCGCCCGCGAATACGCCGCGGCCCTCGGCGCCCGCCTCGCCGCCCTGGTCGAACTCGCCGACCTCGGAGCCGAGAACAACGAGGGATACGGCCTCCCGCCCGCCCCCGGAGGACTGCGCACCAGGGGATACGGAGGTCCCGCCGAACCAGGCGGCGCCGCGCCCGCACTCGACCTCGAACCACAGCGGCAGACGGTCTACGCGCAGGTGAACGCGCGCTTCACGATGACTCCGCCCGACCTCGGCGCATGACGTCCGCGGCGAGGCCAGGCCGCCGTCCGGCGACACGGTCCGCCGCCTCCCTCCCCTGGGTTGGGCCGCGAGACCGACAGCCCGCGGTGACCGGGTGGAGGCGCGGAGGTCAGTGCTTGGGGCCGATGTGGGCGTCCATGAGGGCGACGGAGGCGCGCTTTGCGACGGAGATGTTGTAAGGCCTGCCCGCACGGGTGCACTGTGTCCATTCGACGCCGACCGCGTCGAGTGTGTCGGTGTACAGCCGCCGAATGTCGTCGGAGACGTTGGTGAACCAGTAGCGCGCGTACTCATACCGCTTCTTCTCGCCGCGCACGACGCGCGTGGTCCAGTTCATGCTGCGGCAACCGTCGGAGTGGACCAGGCCACGCAGCAGCTCCCACGGGTGCGCCTGCACGACGGTCTGCTGCCAGGGTTCGAGAGCGATGGGCCGAGTGTGTTTTCTGCCCGGCCCGTCCTGCGGGAACAGGCATGGCCAGTGGCGCCCGTAACTGGTCACCATCACGCACCCCTGTTTTGGTACGACGGATACCCGGGCCCCCGGGCGGACGGTCGCGACGGCCTCCCGGCATCGGTCGATGAGGCCGGGCCAGGCGTCCGCGCAGGCGATGCGCAGGTAGGCGCCCCCATGAGGGTGCGGGCTGATACAGCCGTCGCCCAGATAGAGGCCCAGTAGGTAGGAGTACGACGCGGTGGCGGCCGGCGCCCCCGGCTCGGGGCGGCACCTTGGGCACGGGGCCGAGCGGCCGACCGCGCGTGGGAGGGGTTCCGGACGGATCTGCCACGAGCGGATGGCCGCCCGCGATACTCCGGTTTCCTTGCTCACGGCATTGAGGCTGCGCCCCTGGGCGACCAGGGCAAGCACTCGTTGGCGCGTGTGGAGGTCGTACACAAAGCCGACCTTGATCGAAGGCGCCCCCTGAGACAGGCAAACCGAGGCAGATTCACCCGATTCAGTGACAGCGTACAGTAGCTTTGCGACCTTCGAAAAGAAGAAAAGTGCCCCAGGTGGGATTCGAACCCACACTGTCCGCTGTTTGAGAGCGGCCTCTCTGACCAATTGGAGTACTGGGGCCTCCGAAAGCAAGGGATCGGGGTCCCCCGCTCGGGCTCACTTTACCGCAGCTCGGTACGCTCATGGGAAGCAGCACCCTGTCTGAACGAGGAGCCCCCGTGACCGCCCCCGAGTCGCACCAGCCCGCCGACGATGACGACAAGTCCCACGTCCCGCCGCTGACGACACGTGTCGTCATCGCGGAGGACGAGGCTCTGATCCGGCTCGATCTCAAGGAGATGCTCGAGGAGGAGGGCTACGCGGTCGTCGGTGAGGCCGGGGACGGGGAGCGGGCTGTGGAGCTGGCTCGGGAGCTCCGGCCGGACCTGGTGATCCTCGATGTGAAGATGCCCGTGCTGGACGGGATCTCCGCCGCGGAGAAGATCGCGGAGGAGTCCATCGCGCCGGTGCTGATGCTGACCGCCTTCTCGCAGCGGGACCTGGTGGAGCGGGCGCGGGACGCGGGGGCGATGGCGTATCTGGTGAAGCCGTTCAGCAAGAGCGATGTGGTGCCGGCCATCGAGATGGCGGTGTCGCGGTTCGCGGAGTTGCGGACGCTGGAGAAGGAGGTCGCGGACCTCGCGCAGCGGCTGGAGACGCGGAAGCTGGTGGACCGGGCGAAGTCGGTGTTGCAGACGCAGTACGGGCTGTCGGAGCCGGCGGCGTTCCGGTGGATCCAGAAGACGTCGATGGACCGGCGGATGTCGATGCAGCAGGTGGCCGAGGCGGTCATCGAGGACGCGAACGAGAAGAAGTCTGCCAAGGGCCAGGGCCAGGGCCAGGGCCAGGGCAAGGCCCAGGGTTAGAGGTAGAGGTCGAGGTAGGAATCCTCGTTCCGTACGTGTGAGGGCCCGTCCCGGGGTGTTCCGGGGCGGGCCCTCTCGTGTGCGCGGCTCGCGGTCAGTCTTCGCCGAGGTATGCCTTGCGTACGGATTCGTCGTGGAGCAGGTCCTGTCCGGTGCCGGAGAGGACGATCTTGCCGATTTCCATGACGTGGCCGTGGTCGGCGAGGGAGAGCGCGGCTTGGGCGTTCTGCTCGACGAGCAGGATGGTCATTCCCTCGGATTTGAGTTCGGCGATGGTCTTCATGATCTTCTGCATCATGATGGGGGAGAGTCCCATGGAGGGCTCGTCCAGCATGAGCAGTTTGGGCTGGGACATGAGGGCGCGGCCCATGGCGAGCATTTGCTGTTCGCCGCCGGAGAGGGTGCCCGCCGGCTGCTTCTGGCGTTCCCCGAGGATGGGGAAGAGGTCGTAGGCGCGTTGGATGTCTTTTTCGATGCCGGCTTTGTCGGTGCGCAGGAAGGCTCCGAGTTGGAGGTTCTCGGTGATGGTGAGCCGGGGGAAGATGTGCCGGCCCTCGGGGGAGTGGGCGAGTCCGAGGGCGACGATTTTGTGGGCGGGCACGGTGCCGAGCGGCTTGCCGTCGAAGGTGATGCGGCCGGCCGCGGGCTTGAGGAGTCCGGAGAGGGTGCGAAGGGTGGTGGTCTTTCCCGCGCCGTTGGTCCCGATGAGGGTGACGATCTCGCCGGCGTCGACGGTGAAGGAGATGCCTTTGACGGCCTCGATTTTGCCGTAGGCGACCTTGAGGTCTTCGACCTCGAGGAGTGCGGTCACTTCGGGTCCCCTTCCGGGCCGGTGGTGCTGGTGGTGCCAGTTGCGCCGGTGGTGCCGTCCGGGCCGGGGGCGCGGTCCGTGGCGTGCGCCTCGGCCGCTTCGACTTCGGCGACTTCTTCGGCGCCGGGCGCGTCTTCGAAGGGGGTGCCGAGGTAGGCGGCGACGACGCGTTCGTCGCCCTGGACGACTTCGGCGGTGCCTTCGACGAGTTTTTCGCCCTGGACGAGGCAGGCGACGCGGTCGCAGAGGTTGAAGATGAACCGCATGTCGTGCTCGATGACGAGGACGGCGATGCCCTGGTCGCGGATGGCGAAGACGAGTTCTTCGGTGGCGCGGGTCTCCTGGGGGTTCATGCCCGCGGTGGGCTCGTCGAGCAGGAGGAGCCCGGGTTCGCTGGCGAGGGCGCGGGCGATTTCGAGCTTGCGCTGTTCGCCGTAGGGGAGGTTGCGGGCGAGGTGGTCCCGTTTGGCGGCGAGGCCGGTGAATTCGAGGAGTTCCATGGCGCGTGCTTCGGATTCGCGTTCTGCTTTTTTGAATCCGGGGCCGCGCAGGAGGGCGCTCCAGAGTCCTTCTTTGGTGCGGGTGTGCCGGCCGACGAGGACGTTTTCCAGGACGGTCATGTTGGCGAAGAGCCGGATGTTCTGGAAGGTGCGGGCTATGCCGGCCTGGGTGACCAGGTGGGAGCGGTGGGGGAGGACTTTTCCTTTGTAGGAGACGGTTCCTTCGGTGGGTATGTAGAGGCCGGTGAGGCAGTTGAAGAAGGTGGTTTTGCCTGCGCCGTTGGGGCCGATGAGGCCGACGATCTCGCCGCTGTTGACGGTGAGTTCGACGTTACGGACGGCGGTGAGGCCGCCGAAGCGCATGGTGACGCCGGAGGCGTGCAGTACGGGGGTGCCGGTGCCGGCGGGGGTCACGGTGTCGGTGGTCATGTGGGTCACACCCCTGCTTTGCTCAGGCCGATATCGCCTTTGGGGGCGTCGAGTTGGCCGGTCTCGTGGAATTCGAGCTGCTTCCTGCGGTCGGCGATGAGCCCTTCGGGGCGGAAGCGCATGAGGAGGATGAGCGCGATGCCGAAGAGGAGCAGCTGGTAGTCGCTCATGAACTGGAGCTTGGCGGGGATGAGGTAGAGGAGTGCGGCGCCGATGAGGGGTCCGCTGACGGTGCCCATGCCGCCGAGGATGACGGCGGCGAGGAGGAACGCGGAGTTGGGGGGCACGGCTTCGACGAACTTGTACTGGGCGGGGGTGACGGTGAAGGTCACGTGTGCCTGTACGGTGCCCGCCATTCCGGCGAGGGTGGCGCCGAGCGCGAAGGCGAGGAGCTTGAGCCGGAAGGCGTTGATGCCCATGGCGCGTGCGGCGGTCTCGTCTTCGCGGATGGCGACCCAGGCGCGGCCGATGCGGGACTGGTCGGAGCGGCGGAAGACGGTCACGACGATGATCGTGAAGAAGAGCATCAGCAGGTAGTAGTTGGAGAACCTGCCGAGTTCGACGCCGAGGACGTTGTGGGGTTCCCCGAAGTTGAACCCGAAGAGTTCGAGGTCGGGGATGTTGGGGATGCCGTTGGGACCGTTGGTGATGTCCGGTCCGGAGGCGCCGTCCATGTTCTGCATGGCGATGCGGAAGATCTCGCCGAACCCGAGGGTGACGATGGCGAGGTAGTCGCCGTGCAGCCGCAGGGTGGGGGCGCCGATGACGACGCCGAAGATGAGGGACGCGGCGGCTCCGGCCAGGACGGCGGCCCAGAAGGGGAGTTGGATGCCGATGGTGGAGGAGGGGGAGCCGGAGAAGAGGGCGGCGGTGTAGGCGCCGACGCCGAGGAAGGCGACGTATCCGAGGTCGAGGAGACCTGCGAGGCCGACGACGACGTTCAGGCCGAGGGCGACGGTCGCGAAGATGAGGATGTTGGCGCCGATGGTGGCGTAGGCGTCGTTGCTCTGGGTGAAGGGGAACGCGAAGGCGGCGACGAAGGCCGCGGTGACGGTGACGTTCTTGTGGGTGGCGGTGAGTGCGCCGAGGCGGCGGTTGAGTCCCGCGCGGGCGACGGCCGGGGCGCCGAAGCCGATGAGGAGGAGGAAGCCGATGAAGAGTTCGGCGTACTCCGTGTCGATGCCGTAGGTGAAGATGAACAGGCCGATGCCGAAGGCGGCGGCGATGATCAGGATTTCGGCCCAGGAGGGCAGGGGCGCGGCCTTGCCGGGGGCGGGCGCTTTGAAGGCGTGCGTGAAGCGCTGCCACCCGGACGCGGGACCCGGGTTTTCGGCGGGTACGTCGGCGGGGAGGCCGAGGGCGCCGACGAGGGTGACGAGTGAGGCCACGGCGGCGATCCAGCCGCCGGGTTCGAGGTTGACGAGGCCGCCGAGTTCGACGGCGATGGCGAGGACGGCGTACCAGGTGGTGGTGAAGGTGCCGAGGGCGAGCAGCCGCACGGGGCTGTTCTTGCCGCCGGGTACGAGCCAGCCGAGGCCGCGGACGCCGTGGCCGGCGAGGGCGAACAGGGCGGTGAGGAGCGCGCCGGTGAGGGTGAGGACCTGGAGGCCGCCGGGGTAGCCGGTGACGGTGAGGTCGCCGGGGAATTCGGCGGTCCAGGTCCAGGCGAGGAAGGTGCTGCCGAGCGTGGCGAGGGCACCGACGAGGGCGGTGAGCCGGGCTGCCGTGGCGGGCACGGGGAGGACGGGGGCGATGGTGTGGGTCTGGTTGGTGGTCATGGGTATCACGCCCGATCCGCGACGCGTTGTCCGAGGAGGCCCTGGGGCCTCAGCAGCAGTACGAGGATGAGGAGGACGAAGGCCCAGACGTCCTTCCAGGCGCCGCCGCCCAGTTGGGACATGCCGGGGATGTTCTCGATGTAGGCGGTGGCGAGGGCTTCGGCGAGGCCCAGGACGAGGCCGCCGATCATCGCGCCGTAGATGTTGCCGATGCCGCCGAGGACGGCGGCGGTGAAGGCCTTGAGGCCGGCGATGAAGCCCATCTTGAAGTTGACCTCGCCGTACTTGACGCCGTGGGCGATGGCGGCGATGGCGGCGAACGCGGCGCCGATGGCGAAGGCGGTGACGATGATGCGGTCGGTGTTGATGCCCATCAGCTTCGCGGTGTCGGGGTCCTGCGAGGTGGCCTGCATGGCGCGGCCGGTGCGGGTCTTGGAGACGAAGAGGCCGAGGGCGATCATGCAGAGGGGGGCGGCGATGACGAGGAAGAGGTCGCCGCGTCCGATGGCGAAGGCGCCGAGGTCGATCCGGCCGCCTTCGAACTCGGGGAAGGGGCGGGACTTGGTGGCGTCGGGGTAGAACGCCCAGATGGCTTGCTGCAGTGCGATGGAGAGGCCGATCGCGGTGATGAGCGGGGCGAGCCGGGGTGCGCCGCGCAGGGGGCGGTAGGCGAAGCGTTCGGCGCCCATGGCGACGAGTACGGAGCACGCCATGGCCATGAGGATCATGAGGGGCAGTGCGAACAGCAGGCTGGTGCCGGCCGGCAGCCACAGGTAGGCGGTCAGCGCGCCGAAGCCGCCGATCATGAATATTTCGCCGTGCGCGAAGTTGATGAGCTGGACGATGCCATAGACCATCGTGTAACCGATCGCGATGAGTCCGTACAGCGCGCCGAGTAGCAGGCCGTTGGCAAGTTGCTGCGGCAGATCGTTCACCGCGGGGCCTCCGAAGGGGTGTGGTCAGATACGGCCGCGCGGGGGCGCTGTGGCGCCCCCGCGCGGTGTTGGTGCTACAGGGTGGGCCTGGCTGTGGGCCCGGGATCAGCCGTCGAACTCGCCGGTGGAGACGGAGACGTGCTTGCCGCTCTTGACCTCGTAGAGGGAGAGCTGCCTGTTGGTGGTGTCGCCGAACTCGTCGAAGCCGACCTTGCCGGTGACTCCTTCGAAGCTGACGTTCTGCATGGCCTCGGTGATCTGCTTGCGGGCCTCGCTGCTCTCGGGGAGCTTGCCGTCGTTCTTCTCGACGACGGCCTTGACGGCCTGGATGATGGCCCAGGTGGAGTCGTAGGAGTAGCCTCCGTACGCCTCGTAGCCGCCCTTGTACCCGCCGGCCTTGTAGTCGGCTATGAACTGCTTGGCGGTGTCGAGGGTTTCCAGCGGGGCGCCGACGGAGCTGGCGAAGTCGCCCTCGGCGTTCTGCTTGGCGAGGTTGACGTACTCGGGGCTGAAGAGCGCGTCACCGCCGACGGTGGGGACCTTGGCGCCGGCGTTCTTGATCTGGCTGGCGAGGGGGGCGCCGGCGGGGTACTCGCCGCCGTAGTAGACGACGTCGGGCTTGGCCTGCGCGACCTTGCTGGCGACGGCCGAGAAGTCCTTGTCGTCGGGGTTGATGTGGTCGGTGCCGACGACTTCGCCGCCGAGCTTCTTGAACTCGGCCGCGAAGGTGGCGGCGAGGCCGGCGCCGTAGGTCTTCTTGTCGTCGATGACGTAGACCTTCTTGAACTTCTTCTCGTTGACCATGTACCGCGCCGCGAACGGGCCCTGGATGGCGTCGGTGGTCGACGTGCGGAAGTAGGTCTTGAAGCCGCGGACCTTCTTGCCGCTCTGCCAGTCCTTGCCCTGGGTGAGCTCGGGGTTGGTGTTGGCGGGGGAGACCTGGACCAGGTTGGCGTTGGCGAAGACCTTCTGCATGGACTGGCCGACGTCGGAGTTCAGGGGGCCGACGACGCCCATGACCTCGTTGTTGCCGACGAGTTTCGTGGCGTTCTGCTGGCCGGTGGCGGCCTGGGCCACGTCGTCGAGCGCCTCGAGCTTGAAGGTGACGCCCTCGACTTCTTTGTTCTTGTTGGCGATCTTGACTGCCAGGTCCGCGGAGTTCTTGATGCCCTGACCCATCGCGGAGAGGTCTCCGGTGAGGGGCGCGTCGAGGCCGATGACAACGGTCGTGCCGCCGCCACCGCTGTCCGAGCCGCTGTCGTCGCGGGAGCCGCAGGCCGACAGGGTGAGGGCCCCTGCGGTGACCGCGGTGGTGATCATGAACAAGGAACGGTGCCGCACGATCTGTCCTTTCCGGGCACGGGCGCTCCCTCCCCGGGGGCGCCGGTCGCGCGCCGGAAGCCGGACCGAGAGAAATCCGGTGGCGCGGTGACTGGCGGTGACTCTAAGCGCGGTCGCGGGAATGGAGGAGTGGTCCAGGCCATGCTGTGACGCTCTTGTTATGACACCCGGGTTTGCGCGGGACGGAAAGGTGGATTTGGGTTGTTCGTGCGGTCCGGATGGTGAGAATCAGCAGGACGGGCGGTGAAGGTGGCGTGCGCGGGGAATGCCCTTCCTGGCCGGAATCGGTGTCCGAAAAGGATGGGCTGGTGGAGTGTGGCGGGGGAAGTCGCCCCTCCTTTTTTGTATTGCATCTATATTACGCAGTGTTACGGTCAGGAAAGGGAATCCGGCATTCCGCAGCACTTTTCCGCAATCGCGCACATGCGCCGTGATGGGCGTTTTACGAGTGGTGGCGCGGGGAGGCCCGGACCGTACGGCGCGCGAGGATCCCTGGGGTAAGCATTACGTAAAGTAATGGGTTGGCGTGCGGGGCGGGGCGGGGCGTGGCGGTGGCACGGGAAAGTCGCCCCGGCGGCCTGCCCGTAAGCCGCCGGGCGCCTGCCCCATCCGCGCGTATGCGCGCCCGTTTGCCGTACCGGACGGCCCGGCGGCCGTGCCCGAAGCGCTCCGGCCGGGCGCGGGATGCCCCGGCGGGGGTGTCGCGTACGAGGGGGAGCGCGGGTCAGAGGCGCGTGCCGCCGCCCGCGGCCACGTCGCCATCCCGGTCCTGGCCGGTCTTGCCGTCCGGGGACGGGCCGGTGCCACGGCCCGGGGACGGGGCGGTGCCCGCGTCGCCGCCGGCGTCCGGGGCGGCGTCGCGCAGCAGGCAGGTGAGGCGGGCGGTGCAGATCCGCCTGTCCCGCTCGTCGGAGATGACGATCTCGTACGTCGCCGTGGCGCGGCCGAGGTGGAGCGGGGTCGCCACGCCCGTGACGGTGCCGCCGCGCACGCCCCGGTGGTGCGTGCAGTTGAGGTCCACGCCCACGGCGATCTTGGTGCTGCGGCCGTGCAGCATGGCGCCCACGGAACCGAGGGTCTCCGCGAGGACCGCGGAGGCACCGCCGTGCAGCAGGCCGTACGGCTGGGTGTTGCCCTCCACCGGCATGGTGCCGACGACCCGCTCGGCGGACGCCTCGACGATCTCCACGCCCATCCGCGTGCCGAGGTGCCCGGCGGAGAAGAGCGCGGGCAGGTCGACGCCCAGCGCGGAGAACTCGTCGACGATGTCCTGCGGCAGCGTGGTGGGGGTGTGCTCGCCCATGGGCCCGGGCTCCGATCGTCAGCTCGTCATACCGTTCGTTCCGTGGCACGCGTTTCGTGCCACGGCGTTCCGTCGTGTCCCCGGCGGTCCGGGTGGACGCGCGAGGTCTACCCGCGCACCCGGCGCGGCACGCACACGGCCTGCGCGGTACGCGGCCGGCCGGGCAGGCGTGGCCCTGCCCGGGGGCGTCCCCGGGCGGAGGCGGCCGCGTTCCCCGCGACCGGCGGGTCGGCCCCGTCAGCCCACCGCCTCGAAGCGCACGACGACGGACTTGCTCGCCGGCGTGTTGCTCGTGTCGGCGGTGGAGCCGAGCGGGACCAGCACATTGGTCTCCGGATAGTAGGCGGCGGCGCAGCCGCGCGCCGTGGGGTAGTGCACCACCCGGAAGCCGGGGGCGCGCCGCTCCACGCCGTCCTTCCACTCGCTGACCAGATCGGTGTACGAGCCGTCGGCCAGGCCCAGTTCGGCCGCGTCCTCGGCGTTCACGAGGACCACGCGGCGCCCGCCCTCGATGCCGCGGTAGCGGTCGTCCAGACCGTAGATCGTGGTGTTGTACTGGTCGTGGGAGCGCAGGGTCTGGAGCAGCAGCCGGCCCGCGGGCAGCGCGGGGTACTCGACGGGCGCGGCGGTGAAGTTGGCCTTGCCGGTGGCCGTGGGGAAGCGGCGTTCGTCGCGGGGGGCGTGCGGCAGCTGGAAGCCGCCGGGGCGGGCGACGCGCGCGTTGAAGTCCTCGAATCCTGGGACGACGCGAGCGATCCGGTCACGGATGCGCGCGTAGTCCTTCTCGAAGTCCTCCCAGGGGGTGGCCGAGCCCGGGCCGAGAGTGGCGCGGGCCATGCGGGCGACGATGGCCGGTTCCGACAGCAGGTGGGGACTCGCGGGCGGGAGGTTGCCCCGGGAGGCGTGCACCATGCCCATGGAGTCCTCGACGGTGACGATCTGCCGGACGCCGGCCTGGACGTCCTTGTCGGTGCGGCCGAGGGTGGGCAGGATCAGCGCCCGGGCGCCCGTGACGGCGTGCGAGCGGTTGAGTTTGGTCGAGACGTGGACGGTGAGGCGGGCGCGGCGCATCGCGGCCTCGGTGACGTCCGTGTCGGGGGTCGCGGCGACGAAGTTGCCGCCCATCGCGAAGAAGACCTTGGCCTTGCCGTCCCGCAGCGCCTCGATGGACCGGACGACGTCGTAACCGTGGTGACGCGGCGAGGTGATGCCGAATTCGCGGTCGAGCGCGTCGAGGAAGGCGGGGGCGGGCCGTTCGAAGATGCCCATGGTGCGGTCGCCCTGGACGTTGGAGTGGCCGCGTACGGGGCAGACGCCGGCGCCGGGGCGACCGATGTTGCCGCGCAGGAGGAGGAAGTTGACGACTTCGCGGATGGTGGGCACGGAGTGCTTGTGCTGGGTCAGGCCCATGGCCCAGCAGACGATGGTGCGCCGGGAGGCCAGGACCATGGCGAGGGTCCGCTCGATCTCGGCGCGCTCCAGGCCGGTGGCGGCCAGCGTCTCGTCCCAGTCGGCGGCGTCGGCGGCGGCGGCGAACTCCTCGTAGCCGTGGGTGTGGTCACGGACGAACGTCTCGTCGACCGCGCCCGGTGTGTTCAGGATCAGCTTGTTCAGCAGGCGGAAGAGGGCCTGGTCGCCGCCGATACGGATCTGGAGGAAGAGGTCGGTGAGGGAGGTGCCCTTGAGCAGGCCCTGCGGGGTCTGCGGGTTCTTGAACCGCTCCAGGCCGGCCTCGGGCAGCGGGTTCACCGAAATGATCTTCGCCCCCGACGCCTTGGCCTTCTCCAGCGCCGACAGCATCCGGGGGTGGTTCGTGCCGGGGTTCTGCCCGGCCACGATGATCAGGTCGGCCTGGTGCAGGTCCTCCAGCGAGACGCTGCCCTTGCCGATGCCGATGGTCTCCGAGAGCGCGGAGCCGGAGGACTCGTGGCACATGTTGGAGCAGTCCGGCAGGTTGTTCGTGCCGAATTCGCGGGCGAAGAGCTGGAGCAGGAACGCCGCCTCGTTGCTCGTGCGGCCCGAGGTGTAGAAGAGAGCCTCGTCGGGGGAGTCGAGCGCGGTCAGCTCCTCGGCGATGATCGCGAAGGCCCGCTCCCAGCTGACCGGCCGGTAGTGGTCGCCCGCCTCGCCCCCGGCGTCGCGCTCCAGGAGCATCGGCTGGGTGATCCGGCCCTGCTGTCCCAGCCAGTAGCCGCTGCGGGTGGCCAGGTCGGGCAGGGAGTGGGCGGCGAAGAACTCGGGGGTGACGCGGCGCACGGTGGCCTCTTCCGCGACGGCCTTCGCGCCGTTCTCGCAGAACTCGGCCGTGTGCCGGTGGTCGCCCTCGGGCCAGGCGCAGCCGGGGCAGTCGAAGCCGTTCTTCTGGTTGACCTTGAGGAGGGTGCGGGCCGTGCGCCGCGCGCCCATCTGCTGCTGGGCGATGCGCAACGAGTGGGCGACGGCGGGGATCCCGGCCGCCGCGTGCTTCGGGGGTGAGACCCGCGGAGCGTCCTGCACCGGGTCACTGGTGGGCGGCTTGCTGGCCATCACGCTCTCCCTCGGGCTGTGCGTGCGCGCGCCGTGCGTCGCGTCGCGTGCGTAACCGACGTATCCGATCCTGTCACGCGTCACCGACAAACGGGCGGGCCGTACCCGGAAGGCGTTCCCGCACCCGGGAGGACGCCGTCCGCTGCGGGGAGGATTCCGTCCGCCGCACCGGGAGGATCCGGTGCGTACGGGGGCCGCCGTGGTCGGGATTGTCGGTGGCGCGTGGCAGGATCGGGTGCGTGGCCGAGACAGCATCGAAGAAGACCGCAGAAAACCGTCCGCGCCTGCTCCTCATGGACGGGCACTCCTTGGCGTACCGGGCGTTCTTCGCGCTGCCCGCGGAGAACTTCACGACGGCGACCGGTCAGCCGACCAACGCCATCTACGGCTTCGCGTCGATGCTGGCGAACACCCTGCGTGACGAGTCGCCCACGCATTTCGCGGTGGCCTTCGACGTCTCCCGGGTGACCTGGCGCTCCGCGGAGTTCCCCGAGTACAAGGCGAACCGCTCGAAGACCCCGGACGAGTTCAAGGGCCAGGTCGAGCTGATCGGTGAGCTGCTGGACGCGATGCACGCGGACCGGTTCGCGGTCGAGGGGTTCGAGGCGGACGACGTGATCGCGACGCTCGCCACCCAGGCCGAGGCCGAGGGCTTCGAGGTGCTGATCGTCACCGGCGACCGGGACTCCTTCCAGCTCATCAGCGAGCACACGACCGTGCTGTACCCGACGAAGGGCGTCTCCGAGCTGACGCGCTTCACCCCGGAGAAGGTGCGGGAGAAGTACGGGCTGTCACCGACCCAGTACCCCGACTTCGCGGCGCTGCGCGGCGACCCGTCGGACAATCTGCCCGGTATCCCCGGTGTCGGTGAGAAGACCGCCGCGAAGTGGATCAACCAGTTCGGCTCGTTCGACGAGCTGGTGGCGCGCGCCGAGGAGGTCAAGGGCAAGGCGGGGCAGAACTTCCGGGACCACCTGGAGTCGGTCCGGCTGAACCGCCGGCTGACCGAGCTCGCGCGGGACGTCGAGCTGCCCAAGAGCGCGCGGGAGCTGGCGCGTCTCCCCTACGACCGGGCGGCCGTGAAGGGCGTCCTGGACGTCCTGGAGATCCGCAATCCGAGCCTGCGCGAGCGGCTGTTCGCCGTGGACCCGGGCGCCGCCGAGGACGAGGCCCCGGCGCCGGCCGCGGGCGTCGAGCTGGACGGCGCGGTGCTGGGCTCCGGTGAGCTGGCGCCCTGGCTGGCCGAGCACGGGACGCGGCCGCTCGGTGTCGGTACGGTCGACGCCTGGGCGCTGGGCACGGGCAGCGTCAGCGAGGTCGCGCTCGCCGCGGCCGACGGGGCGGCGGCCTGGTTCGACACCACGCAGCTGGACGAGGCGGACGAGCGGGCCTTCGCCGCGTGGCTGGCAGACGCCGGCCGGCCCAAGGTCGTGCACAACGCGAAGGGGCTGATGCGGGTCGTCCCGGAACACGGCTGGCGGCTCGACGGCGTGACGATGGACACGGGCCTGGCCGCCTACCTGGTCAAGCCGGGCCGTCGCTCCTTCGACCTGGACGCCCTCGCCATCGAATACCTGGGCCGTGAGCTCGCCCCGCCGGCCGCCGACGGACAGCTCGCCTTCGGCGCCGACGAGCAGGCCGAGGCGGACGCCCTGATGGCACAGGCCCGGGCCGTTCTGGACCTCGGGGACGCGTTCGCGCAGCGGCTGGAGGAGGTCGGTGCCACCGGACTGCTCCAGGACGTGGAGCTGCCCACCTCCGCGCTGCTGGCCCGCCTGGAGCGGCACGGCATCGCCGCCGACCGGCCGCACCTGGAGGCGATGGAGCAGCAGTTCGCGGGCGCCGTGCAACAGGCCGTCAAGGAGGCCCACGGAGCCGTCGGCCGCGAGTTCAACCTGGGCTCGCCCAAGCAGCTCCAGGAAGTCCTCTTCGGCGAGCTGGGCCTGCCGAAGACGAAGAAGACGAAGACCGGCTACACCACGGACGCGGACGCGCTGGCCTGGCTCGCGGGGCAGACCGAGCACGAACTGCCGGTCATCATGCTGCGCCACCGCGAACAGGCGAAGCTGCGGGTCACGGTCGAGGGGCTGATCAAGACGGTCGCCGCCGACGGCCGCATCCACACGACCTTCAACCAGACGGTGGCGGCCACGGGCCGGCTCTCCTCCACCGATCCCAACCTGCAGAACATCCCGGTGCGCACGGACGAGGGCCGGGCCATCCGCCGCGGCTTCGTCGTCGGCGAGGGCTACGAGTCGCTGATGACGGCCGACTACAGCCAGATCGAGCTGCGGGTGATGGCGCACCTCTCCGAGGACGAGGGGCTCATCGACGCCTTCACTTCCGGTGAGGACCTGCACACCACCGTCGCCTCCCAGGTGTTCGGCGTGGGCAAGGACGCCGTCGACCCCGAGATGCGCCGGAAGATCAAGGCGATGTCGTACGGACTGGCCTACGGACTCTCGGCGTTCGGGCTCTCCCAGCAGCTGAACATCGAGGCGGCCGAGGCGCGCGCGCTGATGGACACGTTCTTCGAGCGCTTCGGCGGCGTACGGGACTACCTGCACCGGGCGGTGGCGGAGGCCAGGGCCACGGGCTACACGGAGACGATGCTGGGGCGCCGCCGCTACCTGCCCGACCTGAACAGCGACAACCGGCAGCGCCGCGAGATGGCCGAGCGGATGGCGCTCAACGCGCCCATCCAGGGCACCGCCGCGGACATCGTCAAGGTCGCGATGCTCAGGGTCGACCGCGCGCTGACCGAGGCCGGGCTCACCTCACGGATGCTGCTCCAGGTCCATGACGAAATCGTCCTGGAGATCGCGGCGGGCGAGCGGGAACGCGTCGAGGAACTGCTGCGCCGCGAGATGTCGGCGGCCGCCGACCTGCGCGCGCCGCTCGACGTCTCCATCGGCGTGGGGGACACCTGGGAGTCGGCGGCGCACTGACGGGCCGTACCCGGACCGCCGTATCGAGGCGGCCGTACCGACGACCGCGCCGGGCCGGGGTGTCCGCCGCTACGAGGACGCCCTCGCCCGGAGGGCGGCGCGAGGGGCGCGCGGCATACGGAGGACTGCCCGGTGGCGAAGTGGTGAAAACCCGTCACCGATCGGTGTGCGGCGCCGGGAGTTGACGTAGGGTCGCCTGAGTCTCGCGCGGGGAGCGCGAACAGCCGGCCAGGGGAGGGACCAGACACATGGCAGCTCAATTCGGCCGCCGACTGCGCAGGACCGCCACGACCACGGCGGTGGCCGCGGCCGCCGTCGCGGCGCTCTCCGCCTCCCAGGCCCCCGGCGCCCTCCCCACCGGCGCGGGCGGCGGCACCCAGTCGGCCGACGACACCCCGCCGCCCGACTCGTCCGCCACCGGCAACTCCCCGTACTACACGGAGCTTCCGCCGCTCACCACGCCCGACAAGCCGGGCACCTCGACGGACCTGCCGGCCACCGGGCCGGCGGAAGCGGGCATCCCGGCCACGGTGCTCGCCGCCTACAAGCAGGCGGAGAAGGAACTCGCGAAGTCCAAGCCGGGCTGCAACCTCCCCTGGCAACTCCTCGCCGCCATCGGAAAGGTGGAGTCGGGCCAGGCGCGCGGCGGCCGGGTGGACGCGGGCGGCACCACGATCTCGCCAATTCTCGGCCCGGTGCTCAACGGCAACGGATTCGCGAACATCCCCGACACCGACAACGGGGAGTTCGACGGCGACTCCGCGCACGACCGCGCGGTCGGGCCGATGCAGTTCATCCCGTCCACGTGGGACAAGTGGGGCCAGGACGCGAACGGCGACGGTCGCAGGGATCCCAACAACATCTACGACGCGGCGCTCGCGGCGGCGAACTACCTGTGCGCCGGGAGCCGCGACCTGTCGGTCCAGGCCGACCTCGACCGGGCCATCCTCAGCTACAACCACTCGCGGGAGTACCTGAACACGGTCCTGACCTGGTTCGAGTACTACAAGAAGGGCACGCACGAGGTGCCGGACGGCACGGGCGTGCTGCCCGTGGGCACCGGTCCCGCCGACCCCGGCCCGTCGGCGTCGCCGTCGCCGAGCCCCGGTACCGGCCCGACGCCCGGCGCGGGCTCGACCCCCGGCGCCACGACGCCGGGCGCCTCGCCGAGCCCCGGCAAGCCCGGCGCCCCCGGCACGTCGTCACCCGAGCCGGGCGGCGGGAGCACCGGCCCGTCCACCCCCGGCGGCGGCCCCACGCCGCCTCCGGGCGGCGGTTCCCAGACGCCCACCCCTCCCAGCACACCCGAAAAGCCCGAGACGCCCGAGACGCCCGTCGTCAAGCGCATCGAGAAGGCCGGCAAGGCCGCGCTCACCGCCGTGGCCGGAGGCCGGTTCACCGAGCGCGCCGCCGTGCGTGCCGTGGACGCGGACGGCCGCCCCGTCGCCGGTGTGCCGGTGCGCTTCCAGATCGTGGGTGACACGGACACGCGGTTCACCGGCGGCAAGCTCCAGGTCCTCGTCCCCACCGGCAAGGACGGAGTGGCGACCGCGCTGACCCTCCAAGCGGGCGAGCGGACGGGGAAGTTCACCGTACGGGCCACGGCCGCGGTCAAGGACGTCGCGGTCCTGGACCAGACGGCGACCGTCACCGCCCGCCAGGCCGACGCCCTGACCGCCGGCGGTGACACGGCTCTGACGGCCGCGCCCGGCACGGCGTTCACCGACCGGGTCGAGGCCACGGCCACGTACCGGCAGGCCGCCGCGCCGAAGGTGGCGGCGACCGCGGTGATCACCTCCGAAGACGGTGCCGCCCCGCTGGACAAGGGCCCCTACTTCAAGGGCGCCGACGGCAGTCCGACCCGCGAGCTGACCGGCCTCACGACCGACGAGAACGGTGTCCTGCGGCTTCCGGAGATCTTCGCCGACACCACGACGGGCACGTTCCTGCTGCGCCTGGAGACCGAGGGCGGCGGGACGCTGACCATCGAACTGAAGGTCGTCGGCGAACCGGCCGGCGGTCCGTCCGAGGAGCCGACCGGGGAACCGGCCGCCTGACGGCCCGTCGGGCCAGGGCGGTGTCGGAGAAGCAGCGTCGTCCGGCCGGTCGGCAGCGGGAGACGCCGCGCGCCGGGCGACGCCCGGCGCCGTACCGGGCGGGCCAACGAGCGTGGGCGCCCGCCCGGTACGTGCGGGTACGGCAGGCCGGTGGCGCACGGGACGCCCGCGCCGGCGCCTCAGCGGCGGTTGTTCGTACGGCGGGTCGCCGTGGCCGTGGTCGGATCCTCCGGCCAGGGGTGGCGGGGGTACCGGCCGCGCAGCTCCGCCCGTACGGCCCGGTAGCCCTCCCGCCAGAACGACGCCAGGTCCGCCGTCACCGCCGCCGGGCGACCCGCGGGGGAGAGCAGATGCACCAGCACCGGCACGCCCGCGACCTCCGGCGTCCGGCGCAGTCCGAACAACTCCTGGAGCTTCACGGCCAGCACGGGCTGCGGTCCGCCGTACTCCACCCGGACCCGTGAGCCGCTGGGCACCTCGATGCGTTCCGGCGCCAGTTCGTCCAGGCGGGCCGCCTCCCCGCTCGCCCACGGCAACAGCCGGCGCAGCGCCTGGCCCCCGTCGACCGCGGCCAGATCGGCTCGGCGGCGGGCCGCGGACAGTTCGGGCTCCAGCCACTCGCCCGCGCGCGCCAGCAGCGCCCCGTCCGACACGTCCGGCCAGGGCGCGCCCAGCTCCCTGTGCAGGAAGCCCAGCCGCTCGCGCAGCCCCCGCGCCTCCCGCGACCAGCGCAGCAGGCCGAGCCCCTCACGGCGTAGCCCCTCCAGCAGGGCCGCGCGCACCAGGCGCGGCTCCGGCGCGTTCAGGGGGCGTACGGACAGGTCGACCGCGCCGAGGCGTTCGGCCTCCCGCGCGACGACGTCGCCGTCCTCCCAGCGCACCTCCTCGCCCGTCACCCGCAGCCGTCCGGCGGCCGACCGTGCGGTGTCCTCGTCGATGACGGCCGCGAGCCGGATCCGGGCCGTCGCGGCCGTCGCGGGCCGGTCCGCGACGGCCACCGCCAGCCACGGCGCGCCGCGCAGCCGCGATTCCCCGGCCGGCTCGGCGGCGGTGCCGGAAACCATCAGGTACGCGCCCTCGCCCCGGGCCCGTGCCACTCGCTCGGGGAACGCCAGCGCCACCACCAGCCCGGCGACCGCGTCGTCCGACAGCCCCGCCGCCCCGGCGCCGGCCGCCTCGCCGCCGTGCGCCTCGGTGCCGCGCCTTCCGCCGACGTGCCCCCCGGCGTCGGCCGTGCCGGTGGCGGCCGTCGCCGCGTCGGCCCTCCCGCCGACAGCCGCTCGGCCGCCGGTCGCTCCGCTTTCGGTCGCACCGCCATAGGGCGCTCCGTCCGGCCGCTCGCCCCGCTCCACCCGCGACGACACCGCCGCTGACAGCCGTCGTACCTCCTGCCGCCAGCGTGCCGCGTAGGCGTCCCCGCCCCGTCGCACCGCGCGCCAGACCGCCGCCACGTCGTCCCCGTAGGACCTCGGGGGCTCCTCGCTCAGCAGCGCCACCACCTCCGCCGCCCGGCGCACGCCCACCTGCCGCGCACCGTCGATCAGCGCCCGCGCGAGCCGTGGATGCAGCCCGAGCCCGGCCATCCGCGCCCCCCTGTCCGTGACCCGGCCGCCGTCCGTCGCGCTCTCGGAACTTCCGGCGGGTTCCACCGCGCCGATCGCCGTCAGGACCGAGCGCGCCGCCGCCAGGGCCCCGGCCGGCGGCGGGTCCAGCAGGGCGAGTCCCCGCGCGGCGGGATCGCCCCAGCACGCGGCCTGGAGCGCGAACGCCGTCAGGTCCGCGACCTTGATCTCCGGGGCGGGGAAGGGCACCAGCCGCGTGTCCTCGGCCTCCGACCAGCAGCGGTACACCGTCCCGGGGGCCTCGCGACCGGCACGCCCGGCCCGCTGCCGGGCGCCTGCCCGGGAGACCCGTACGGTCGTGAGCGCGCCGAGCCCCCGCGCGTGGTCGGTACGGGGCTCCCGGGCGAGCCCCGCGTCCACCACGATCCGGACGCCCGGCACCGTCAGGCTCGACTCGGCCACGGACGTGGCCAGGACCACCCGGCGCCGGCCGGGGCCACCGTCCCCGGCCGGCGCGGCACCCGCCAGAACCGCGTCCTGCGTCGCGGCCGGAGCCCGCCCGTGCACCTGGAACACCTCGGCGCCCAGCCCGTCCAACAGGCTCGCCACCCGGCCGATCTCCCCGACACCCGGCAGGAAGCAGAGCACGTCGCCGTCCCGTTCGACGAGCGCCCGCCGGACGACCGAGGCCACGTGGGTCAGCAGCGCAGGATCCACCCGCATGCCGTGCGGCGGCCGTACGGGCAGCGAGGGCGGCGCGTGGATCACCTCCACCGGATGCGTGGCGCCCGCCGCCTCCACCACCGGCGCGCCGTCCAGCAGACGCGACCACCCGGCCACGTCGGTCGTCGCCGAGGCCGCCACGATCCGCAGCTCGGGCCGCAGTGTGGCACGTATGTCCAGCAGGAAGGCGGCGACCGTGTCCGCGTCCAGATGCCGCTCGTGGCACTCGTCCAGGATCACCACGTCGACCCCGGCGAGCTCCTGGTCGCGCTGCAGCCGCTGGAGCAGTACACCGGTGGTCACCACCTCCACCACCGTGTCGCGCCCCACCACCCGCTCCCCGCGCACGGTGAATCCCACGCGCTCCCCGACGCGCTCCCCGAGCAGCCAGGCCATCCGGCGCGCCGCCGCGCGCGCCGCGATGCGCCGCGGCTCGGCCACGACCACGCGGCGTACGGGACCACCGTGCGACAGCCCGCCCGGCGCCGCCCCCGGCCCCGGCGCCCCGACCGGCGTTCCGCTCCCGGGCCCGTCCAGCAGCCCCGCGAGCGCGGGCGGCACGAGCGTCGTCTTGCCCGTTCCCGGCGGCGCGCACAGCACCGCGCAGCCATGGTCGTCGAGGGCCCGGGCGAGCGCGGGCAGGGCGGTGCGCACGGGCAGCCCCCCGAGGGCGTCGGTACGGATCACCCGCTCAGTCCCGTTCGCAGACGAAGATCGCCGTGCCGGGGATCAGGTTTCCCCGCAGCGGGGACCAGCCGCCCCATTCCTGGGTGTTCCAGGACGGCCACTCCGGCTCGACGAGGTCGACCAGCCGGAAGCCGGCCGCCACCACGTCCCGCACCCGGTCGCCGAGCGTCCTGTGGTGTTCCACGTACACGGCGCGTCCTGCCTCGTCCTGCTCGACATAGGGAGTGCGGTCGAAGTAGGAGGCGGCCACCTGGAGGCCTTCGGGGCCAGGCTCGTCCGGGAACGCCCAGCGGACGGGATGCGTCACGGAGAACACCCAGCGACCGCCCGGCCGCAGGACCCGCCGCACCTCGCGGAAGACGGCCACGGGGTCGGCGACGAACGGAATCGCGCCATATGCGGAGCACGCGAGGTCGAACGACCCGTCCCGGAAGGGCAGCGCGCCCGCGTCCGCCTCGACCAGCGGGAACGCCAGGGAGTGGCCCTCGGCTATCCGCAGCGCGTGCTGGAGCTGGCGGTGGGAGAGGTCCAGTGCCACCGGCCGGGCGCCCTGCGCGGCCAGCCAGCGCGAGCACTGTGCCGCGCCCGCCCCGATCTCCAGGACGTCCCGTCCGCGCAGGGAGTCCGGGTCGCCGAGCAGGCCGGCCTCGACTTCGTCGAGGCCCTCCGGTCCCCAGACGAAGCGGTCGTCACCCAGGAAGGTGCCGTGTTCGATCTGGTAGTCGTCCGCGTTCCTGTCCCACCAGCCCCGGTTGGCCCGGCTGCTCTCCGCGTTGCCGCTGGCGCGCCGGGTCGCCTCGGGTTCCGCGTCGGTTTCCGGGCCGGCCTCCGCGCCGAGTGCCGGGGTGTGTGCTGTCGGGGGACGCGAGCCGGGCGCCGTCCGCGCCTCCGCGGGGTCGGCTCCGGGGCCGGTCGCGCCGTCGGTCGGGAGGGCCGCGGACGCGGCGGATTCGTGCTCTTGGATCATTGTTTCCGTCGTCATAGTCTGCTGGCAGGTGGTTGAATCGGGAGCGCCGGTGGCGGCGCGGCAGACCTCTGCCGTGGCCTCATCGAACGCGGGTTGTGCCGGTTATGTGAGGTTCCGCCCCGGGTGTGCGCCTTCGCGCATTGACCGTGCCGGGCTGCCCCCGTATGCTAAAGGTTGCGCTGCGGGCTTGCGCGCCTCAGACGTAGCAGCCGCGCTCGCATCTGTATGTAAGACCCCTCGGTTGTCGAGGCGCCACTCCCCACCACGTTGGGCCGGTGCTTCCTAGGCTGTCCGGTTTCTGCAGAGGCGATACGGGCTCACGGCGTAGCAGTACCTACGACTCAATGTCCGTAACCGGAGCCCTTTCCCACATGACGAGCAGCACCGAGACCACCGCCACCACCCCGCAGGTTGCGGTCAACGACATCGGTAACGAGGAAGCCTTCCTCGCCGCGATCGACGAGACGATCAAGTACTTCAACGACGGCGACATCGTCGACGGCGTCATCGTGAAGGTCGACCGGGACGAGGTCCTGCTCGACATCGGTTACAAGACCGAAGGCGTCATCCCTTCCCGCGAGCTGTCGATCAAGCACGACGTCGACCCCAACGAGGTCGTCGCCGTGGGCGATGAGATCGAGGCCCTTGTCCTCCAGAAGGAGGACAAGGAAGGCCGTCTCATCCTCTCTAAGAAGCGCGCCCAGTACGAGCGCGCCTGGGGCACGATCGAGAAGATCAAGGAAGAGGACGGGATCGTCACCGGTACGGTCATCGAGGTCGTCAAGGGTGGTCTCATCCTCGACATCGGCCTCCGTGGCTTCCTGCCGGCCTCGCTGGTCGAGATGCGTCGTGTCCGCGACCTCCAGCCCTACGTGGGCAAGGAGCTCGAGGCCAAGATCATCGAGCTGGACAAGAACCGCAACAACGTGGTCCTGTCCCGCCGTGCCTGGCTGGAGCAGACCCAGTCCGAGGTCCGCCAGACCTTCCTCACGACCCTCCAGAAGGGTCAGGTCCGGTCCGGTGTCGTCTCCTCGATCGTCAACTTCGGTGCGTTCGTGGACCTCGGCGGCGTCGACGGTCTGGTGCACGTCTCGGAGCTGTCCTGGAAGCACATCGACCACCCCTCCGAGGTCGTCGAGGTCGGCCAGGAGGTCACGGTCGAGGTCCTGGACGTCGACATGGACCGCGAGCGTGTCTCCCTGTCACTCAAGGCGACGCAGGAAGACCCGTGGCAGCAGTTCGCCCGCACGCACCAGATCGGTCAGGTCGTCCCGGGCAAGGTCACCAAGCTCGTTCCGTTCGGTGCGTTCGTCCGCGTCGACGAGGGCATCGAGGGCCTGGTCCACATCTCCGAGCTGGCCGAGCGCCACGTGGAGATCCCGGAGCAGGTCGTCCAGGTCAACGACGAGATCTTCGTCAAGGTCATCGACATCGACCTGGAGCGCCGCCGCATCAGCCTCTCGCTGAAGCAGGCCAACGAGTCCTTCGGCAGCGACCCGGCCTCGGTCGAGTTCGACCCGACGCTCTACGGCATGGCCGCGTCCTACGACGACCAGGGCAACTACATCTACCCCGAGGGCTTCGACCCCGAGACCAACGACTGGCTGCCGGGCTACGAGAGCCAGCGCGAGGCGTGGGAGGGCCAGTACGCGGAGGCGCAGCAGCGCTTCGAGCAGCACCAGGCCCAGGTCATCAAGTCCCGCGAGGCCGACGAGGCCGCCGCTGCCGAGGGTGCGGGCGCGCCCGCCGGCGGTGGCAGCGCTCCGGCCGCCTCGGGTGGTTCGTACTCCTCGGAGTCGGCGGACAACTCCGGCGCCCTGGCGTCGGACGAGGCGCTCGCCGCGCTGCGTGAGAAGCTGGCCGGCGGCCAGAGCTGACGCTCAGGCCCCGGGAGCTCCCCGGATCCCCTGGGATCCGACGGAGCTGATGGCCCTCAAGGCAAGGCCCGTTCCCCTCGGGGGAGCGGGCCTTACCCATGGGATTGCCCGTGGGACCTGTGAGGCCCACTCCCCGCGACACGCGTCTTTACACGGTGCGTGGGGAATGCTTGCGCCTCGTGGTGCGTTCTCCAGAGGAACATCGAGGAGGAGCGGTAACCGTGCTTGATCCGCAGGGTTTGTACGAATGGGAGCCCAAGGGCCTCGCCGTTGTCGACATGGCTCTGGCGCAGGAGTCGGCGGGCCTGGTCATGCTGTACCACTTCGACGGCTACATCGACGCGGGCGAGACCGGCGATCAGATCGTCGAGAACCTGCTGGAGTCGCTGCCCCATCAGGTGGTGGCCCGTTTCGACCACGACAGACTGGTGGACTACCGCGCCCGCCGCCCACTGTTGACGTTCCGGCGTGACCGCTGGGCCGGGTACGAGACGCCGACGCTCGACGTACGGCTCGTACAGGACGCCACGGGCGCGCCGTTCCTGCTGCTGTCGGGGCCCGAGCCGGACGTGGAGTGGGAGCGCTTCGCGCTCGCCGTCCGGCAGATCGTGGAGCGTCTGGGAGTGCGTCTTTCGGTCAATTTCCACGGCATTCCGATGGGGGTCCCGCACACCCGCCCGGTCGGCGTCACCCCGCACGGCAACCGCACCGACCTGATGCCGGGCCACCGCAGCCCCTTCGACGAGGCGCAGGTTCCGGGCAGCGCCGAGTCGCTCGTGGAGTACCGGCTGATGGAGTCGGACCACGACGTCCTCGGCGTCGCGGCGCACGTTCCGCACTACGTCGCCCGGTCCGCCTACCCCGACGCGGCGCTGACGGCCCTGGAGGCGATCACCGCCGCGACGGGCCTGGTGCTGCCGACCGTCGCGCACGCCCTGCGCACCCAGGCGCAGCGCACCCAGACCGAGATCGAGCGGCAACTGGGCGAGGGCGACGAGGAGCTGGTGTCGATGGTGCAGGGGCTCGAGCATCAGTACGACGCCGTCGCGGGTGCGGAGACGCGGGGCAACCTGGTCGCGGAGCCGACGGAGCTGCCGTCGGCCGATGAGATCGGCCGTGAATTCGAGCGGTTCCTGGCGGAGCGGGAAGGCGAGGGCGGCGCCTGAGGCGCATGGCGGCGGACCTTAGGCTGAGCGCATGCTGAGGTTGGGACTGACCGGCGGAATCGGAGCGGGCAAGAGCGAGGTCTCGCGACTGCTGGCCGGTTATGGTGCGGTGTTGATCGATTCCGACCGTATCGCGCGCGAGGTGGTGGAGCCCGGTACGCCGGGACTGGAAGCCGTGGTGGCCGAGTTCGGCACCGATGTCCTCACCCCGGACGGCCGCCTCGACCGGCCCAGGCTGGGCGGCATCGTCTTCGGGGACCAGGACCGGCTGCACGCGCTGAACGCGATCGTGCACCCCCTGGTCCGGGCGCGCTCGGCCGAACTGGAGGCGGCGGCGGGACCCGACGCCGTCGTGGTGCACGATGTGCCCCTGCTGGTGGAGAACGGCATGGCGGGGCTGTACGACCTGGTGGTGGTCGTGGACGCGACGCCCGCGACCCAGCTGGACCGGCTTGTGACGCTGCGCGGCATGGACGAGTCCGAGGCGCGCAAGCGGCTGGCGGCCCAGGCCACCCGCGAGGAGCGGCGCGCCGTCGCGGATGTCGTCATCGACAACGACGGCCCGCTGGAGCGGCTGGAACCGCAGGTCAGGGCCGTCTGGCGGGAGGCATCGGCACGCGTGGCGGCCGACCGCCACGCCGAGCGCGGCTGACCACCGGTCCACCGGCCCCGCCGGGCCGTCGGCTGTCGTACGTGTGGAACAGCACTGCCGTACGGTGCGTTGAACGCGCGGACCGAGGGAAGGATGCGACCGTGCCCGAGAGCCCGGAGACCCACGTCATCGACTATCGCGCGGCGGAGCAGTTGCTGGCCGCGCGGGATCCGCGCGGGGCCGTGAAACTGCTCGACTCGGTGATCGCGGCCCACCCGGAGAACACGGCTGCCCGCCTGCTGCGCGCTCGCGCGTTCTTCGCGTCGGCGCAACTGAGACCCGCCGAGCTGGAGTTCGAGCTGGTGCTGGAGCGCGAGCCGGACAACGCGTTCGCGCATTTCGCCCTCGCCCGTACTTTCGAGCGTTCCGGCCGCCCGGAGCAGGCCCAGCGGCATTTCCGCCTGGCGGCCGCCCTCGATCCCAAACCCGAGTATCTGAAGGCGGCGCGCTTCGACTCGGACGCGAACGGCGAAGGATGACGGCGGGCGCGCGGGTTCGGTAGGGACATCCGACGGGTCTACGCGCGCCGGCCCGGCCGTCGCCCCGCGCGTCCGCCACGATCCGCGCGCTCGCCGTGGTCCGGATCCGACGCCCGGCCCAGGTCGTGCCCGCCGTCCGGGCCCGGTCCAATGTGCCCGCCGGGGCGGGGGCCGTCGCCCTCGTCGGGCTCGTACGGCGGAATGTCGCGTCCCGGCTGGTAGTGCGGCCCCTGGCGGATGTGGCGCACCACCATGACCATGTCCGTGGCCACGATCAGGAAGAGCACCCCGCAGGCGACAGCCCAGCCCGTCCGGCCGACGAAGGAGAAGGCGGCCGTACCGAGCCCGGTCCAGATCAGGCCCCATACGCTCAGCCAGAACCGCATACGCAGCGGACTGCGCGCGGTGACCGGCTCACTTCCGGTGCGCATGGCTCTCACACCTCCCACTGGTGGGTGTACCCGCGAGCGCGGTCGCTGACCCGGCCGCGCGGTCCCCGCTCTCCGGCGTCGGGCTCGGGACGGGTCCCGGCCCGAGCCCGAGGGTCAGGCGAATGGGGCCGATGCGGTTGACTGTCCGCTCTGCGCGCCGGAACGTGGCTGCTACACCCGGACATGACGGCATGACGCTCGCCGTGAGCGGTGGAAAGGGCTGGTCGGCGATGGCGGACAGGCAGGCGGAACGCATCGCGGAGCTCATCCGCCCGCTGCGGGTGGAGCCCGGTTCGAAGGTAGTGATCGACAAGGACTTCGATCCGCGCTACGTCGCCGGTCTGAAGAAGAGCGCGGGTGTCGAACTGCTGCGCACGGGTGTGTCGCTGCTGGCCGACTACCAGTCCCGGCTCGCCGCCCAGGGCACCCACGGGGTGCTGTTCTGCGTTCAGGCGCTGGACGCGGGTGGCAAGGACGGCACGATCCGGCATGTCATGAGCGGGGTGAATCCGCAGGGTGTGCGGGTCAGCAGCTTCAAGGTGCCCTCCGTCGAGGAACTGGACCACGACTACCTGTGGCGCTACGCCCGCGGGCTTCCCGCGCGCGGCGAGATCGCCATCTTCAACCGGTCGCACTACGAGGAGGTCCTGGTCGTCCGGGTCCACCCGGAGGTCCTCGCCCGACAGAAGCTGCCGGGCCGGCCGCGCGGGACGAAACTCTGGGCCCGCCGCTACCGCGAGATCAACCATTGGGAGCGATACCTCACCCACAACGGGTTCAAGGTCGTGAAGATCTTGCTGAACATCTCCAAGGAGGAGCAGCGCGCCCGGTTCCTCAAGCGGATCGACCGGCCGGAGAGGAACTGGAAGTTCTCCGCGGCCGACATCCGGGAGCGACGGCGGTGGGACGACTACCAGCAGGCCTTCTCCGAGATGCTGTCGGCCACGAGTACCGACTGGGCGCCCTGGTACGTCGTGCCGGCGGACCGGAAGTGGTTCGCGCGGATCTGCGCGGCGGCGGTGCTGGTCGACGCCCTGTCGGACATCGACCCCCAGTACCCGACGGTGGACGAGCAAGCCGCCCGCGACCTCCTCACCGCCAGGCGTGAACTGGAGGCGGAGGCAACCGAACCCGCTCCGCCCGCCCCGCACACCGCCGCTCGGCGGCCGAAGACGTAGCGGCAGCACGGCCTGCCCGGGGCCCGCGCGGGACCGGGCCGTCCGCGCCGGCCCGCCTCCCCGCCCGGTCCGGGGGCTTGCCTGCTCCTGTCGCGCCGGTCCGTGGGAACCGGGGCCCGGAGCCGCGCGTTGCGGAGGCATGAGCCGACTCATGCGCGAGGGACACCAGGGCACCGGACCCGGTGCCATCACCCCGGACGGCTGTGCCGTCGACCTCTACTCCCGGCTGTCCGTCGGCCGCGAGCCGGATGTCGTCGAGGCGGCCGTGCCCGCCGGGGCGTCCCTGCTCGAACTGGGCAGCGGGGCGGGCCGGGTGACTCACCCGTTGATCGAACGGGGCTTCCGGGTGACGGCCGTGGACGAGTCGGCGGAGATGCTGGAGCGCGTGAGGGGCGCCGTCCGTACGGTCCGGAGCCCTATCGAATCACTGTCCCTGGGGGAGACGTTCGACGTCGTCATGCTCGCCTCCTTCCTGGTGCACGTCGGCGACACATCGGTGCGTGACGGTCTGTTGCGCGCCTGCCGTGAGCATGTCTCCGACGACGGGTGCGTGCTGATCCAGCGCGAGGGCCTGGACTGGCACAGCGATGTGCCCAGGGAGCGGGTGGACGAGGGGGCCGGCTGCACGATCCGGATCGTCTCCGCCGAGCCTGTGGGTGACGGGGTGGACTCCCTGCTGTGCGAGTACGTCTTCCCGGACGCGCGCTGGACCCAGACGTTCCTGTCCCGGCCGCTGAGCGAGGAGGAGTTCGAGGGCTGTCTCGGCGAGGCGGGCCTGGTGGTCGACACGTATCTCACCGACGACGGGACATGGGTACGGGCGCTGCCCAGGTAGCCGCGCGGGGACGGGGCCGCCGGCCGTCCGGTCCGCTCCCGCCGTGACCGGACCGCGGGGGTGGAGGGAGCTTTTCCTCAGTGCACGATGGTGTAGCTGCGCCACGGCCCCGATCCGGGCGCGATCGTGTCGGACTGCATGGTGGCGATGTACGCGTTCTGCTCGCCGGTGCAGTCTGGCGTCAGGTACATGATCATGTCGAGCAGGGTGCGGTTCGCGACCGTGTGGGCTCCGGTGGACCCGATGCTGTGGCAGCCCGTGACCAGCGGATTGGACACCGTGACCCGGTTGCGCTGCTCCGTCTCGTAGGTGACGGTGCCCACCGCGGTCCGGCCGAGCCCCGAGCAGCCGGCGATGGTGAGGACGAGGCAGGCCGTCGCGACGACGAGGCGGAGCCGCTGATGGCCGGCCCGGGACCGGTGCTCGGCCCGGGGCGAACGACCGGCCCCCGACGGGTGATCGGTCACGGGCATGGGCGGTCCTCCGTCTGTACGCGGTGTACGCGGGCCGGTGGTACGGGGGCCGGCCGGGCGGCGCGGAGGGCGTCGGCGGCGCGGTCCGGGGCGGCCGGTGATGTCACACTGCCGGATCGGCCGCACGGCGGCACCAGATGCGCGGCCGGCCGGGGGTAACGAGCGCCGATGAACCCCCGCGGGCGGCGCCCCGCGGACCCGGGGGCCGGCCCCGGTACCGACCTCGCCGTCGCCCCCGTCGCCCCCCGTCGCCCGCCGTCGCCCCCCCGTCGCCCGCCGTGCCGGCGGCGCCGTACGACCGCGTTCCGTTTCTCGACCAGCGGGTCAAACAGGGCATACCGTAGTGAATAGCACCACCTCGGTCCGGCGTCAGGGGGCCCATCATGGTCGAGGAACTGATCGTGGCCGTCATCGCGGCCGTGTGCGCGTGCGGGGTCTACGCCATGGCGGCGGCCCGGGTCGTCAAGCAGTACGAGCGAGGCGTGGTCCTGCGTCTCGGGCGCCTGCGCAGGGACATCCGAGGCCCCGGGTTCACGATGATCGTTCCGTTCGTGGACCGGTTGCACAAGGTCAATATGCAGATCGTGACGATGCCGGTGCCCGCCCAGGACGGCATCACCCGGGACAACGTCACCGTGCGCGTGGACGCCGTGATCTATTTCAAGGTCGTGGACGCCGCGGACGCGGTGATCCGGGTGGAGGACTACCGGTTCGCGGTCTCCCAGATGGCACAGACGTCGCTGCGTTCGATCATCGGAAAGAGTGATCTCGACGATCTGCTGTCGAACCGGGAGAAGCTGAACCAGGGCCTGGAGCTGATGATCGACAGTCCGTCGATCGGCTGGGGTGTGCAGATCGACCGGGTCGAGATCAAGGACGTGTCGCTGCCGGAGACGATGAAGCGGTCGATGGCGCGACAGGCGGAGGCCGACCGGGAGCGCCGCGCGCGGGTGATCAACGCGGACGCCGAGCTCCAAGCGTCGAAGAAGCTCGCGGAGGCGGCGGCACAGATGGCCGACCAGCCGGCCGCGCTCCAGCTGCGGCTGCTCCAGACCGTGGTCGCCGTGGCGGCGGAGAAGAACTCCACGCTCGTCCTGCCCTTCCCCGTCGAACTGCTCCGGTTCCTCGAACGTGCCACTCCGGCCGAGGCCGCCGAGGCGGCACGGAACGTGTCGGCGGCCGTGGAGTCCGGCGCGGCGGTCGAGAAGCCGGCGGACCGTTCGGAAGCGGTGGGAGCGGGCACCGACGGAGGCCCCTCGGAGCCGCCGGACGGAGCCGGCCCGCCGCAGACCGCCGGGCCGTTGGGCGACGCGGCCGGGCTGCCCGACGTGCTGGGCGTCCCGACGACTCCGGGCACCTCGACCGCTCCGGGTACCCCGACGGCTCCAGGTCCTTCGCACGCTTCGGAGGAGGAGACGCCGGCGGGGCAGACGCCGCTCACGACCCCGTGACGGCGCCACGGGAGGCATCTGGCCTCCGCCCCGGCCACCGCGGCCGGGGCGGAGGCTTTTCGGTCCTCGAACCCGCCCCGAGCTGCGTGAATGCCGCGCGCGGACCGAGTGTCAGACCCCCCGCCTAGACTCGCAGAGGTAATCGGATCCCGATGTGGGAGGGAGTCTGTGGGCATGCCGCGATTCGTGCATACCCCCGCACGTCGGGCCGGGCGTGCCCGCCCGGCCGAGCACGCCGCGCCGGCTCTTCCGCCCGCGTCGGGGCCTCTTCAGGTGCCCCCCTCCGGGTCCTCCGTCACCGCCCCCTCCACCCTCGTGGCGACGCCTGTGTCGGCGTCCGGGCCCGCGCGGGTGTTCGCGCCGGACGCTCTCGTGCGCTGCGCCGCCGTGTTCCTGCCCGCCGGGCTGCCGCGCGAGGGCCGGGTGGCGTTCTGGTCGCCCGAGGGCGAGCTGCCGCCGCCGGCGGAGCCGCGGGAGCGCCGGGCAGCGACGGGAGGCCGGACGGGTTCGCACGGCGCGGTCGACGGCCCCGGTGCCGCGCGGCCGGTCGCCACGGGACCGGAGCGGGACGAGGTGACGGTCGTACGGCTCCAGGAGGGCGTGGCCCACGCGTGCGCCGTTCCGGCGGTGGTGCTGCCCGTGGCCGACGCCCTGCCCCTGCTGGTGCGCGCCCGCCGGGACGGCGCCGCGCATCCGGCCGCGGCCTGCTGGGGCGCCGCCGCGTCGCACGCGCTGCATCTGCTCGCGCGCGGCAGACTGCTCCCGGGGCTCACCGCGTCCGACCATGACGCCTGGCGGGCGGGACCGCTCGACGCCGACGACATCGCGCAGCTCAGGGCCATCGCCGCGGCGATGCCACCGGAGGCACACGCGGTGCCGCTCACCGGGCCGCCTCCCCCGGAGCCGTCCCCCGATTCCCTCTCCGCCGAGGACCGGCGGCTTCGCCTGCCCGACCCCGAAGCACTGGTGCGCGCGTTCCTCGACGCCGTGGCCGACTCCGTCCCGCGCACCCCGGCCGCCGCGTTCGCGGCGGGAGCGCCGTTCGCCGCGCGGGCCCCGCAGCGACTTCCGGGCGCCAGGACCTGGGCGGCGGAGGCGGCGGCCGGGATGGACGCGGGAGTACGGGTGTCGCTGCGTCTCGACCTCTCCGCCTACGACGCCTTCGACTCCGCCGCCGTGGCGGCGGCGCGTGAGCCCGCTCAGGCCCGGGGGACCAGGGCGGTGGACGGGGCGGAGGAAGCCGACGCGACCGAAGGGGCCTACGTGACGTCGGGCCTGCCAGGACGCGGCGGCCCGGACGACGGTGGAGCTCCGCGGCGCGCCGGGACCGCTCTCGTCCAGATCCACAGCCTGGCCGACCCCACCCTTGTCGTCGACGCGGCCGGGCTCTGGGCCGGACACGGCGACGACAGCTTCGGTCCCAGGGCCAGGATCGACGCGATGCTCGCCCTCCGCCGCGCGGCCCGCGTCTGGGCGCCCCTCACCCGGCTGCTGGAGAGGGACGTCCCCGACGCCCTGCCGCTCGCCGAGGACGAGCTCTACGACCTGCTGGGCCCGGGAGCGGCCCGCCTCGCCGACGCGGGGGTCGCCGTGCACTGGCCCAGGGAGCTGGCCCGTACGCTCAGCGC
Organism: Streptomyces hebeiensis; assembly: GCF_052983195.1. Taxonomy (NCBI): domain Bacteria; kingdom Bacillati; phylum Actinomycetota; class Actinomycetes; order Kitasatosporales; family Streptomycetaceae; genus Streptomyces; species Streptomyces hebeiensis. Next base: position 1,719,144 of record NZ_CM129812.1, on the reverse strand, counting down.
CACCGCGGTCGTCCGCCCCGCGCCCGGCACGGCGACGGACGGCACCTTCTTCTTCGACACCGACGAACTGCTCAGGTTCGACTGGCAACTGGCCCTCGACGGGGATCCGCTCACCGAACGGGAGATGGACGCGCTCGCCGAGTCGCACCGGCCGATCGTGCGCCTGCGCGACCAGTGGGTGGTGGTCGACCCCGCGCTCGTCCGCAAGGCACGCCGACGCGAGCTGGGGCTGCTGGAGCCGGTCGACGCGCTGGCGGTCGCCCTGACCGGCAGCACGGAGGTCGACGGCGAGACGGTTCAGGCCGTCCCGGCCGGCGCGCTGGCGGCGCTGCGCGACCGGCTGGTCGCCGGCCCGGCCGCGGTCCCGCAGCCACCGGCGCTGGCCGCCACCCTGCGGGACTACCAGCTGAAGGGGCTCGCGTGGCTGGACCTGATGACCTCGCTCGGTCTCGGCGGCTGTCTCGCGGACGACATGGGCCTCGGCAAGACCGTCACGGTCATCGCGCTCCACCTGCACCGCGCGCGCCCGACACCGACCCTCGTCGTCTGCCCCGCCTCCCTCCTCGGTAACTGGCAGCGGGAGATCGCCCGCTTCGCGCCGGGCGTTCCCGCGCACCGCTTCCACGGCACCGGACGCACCCTGGAGGGAGTGACGGACGGTTTCGTCCTCACCACGTACGGGACGATGCGCTCCAGCGCCGACACCCTGGCCGCGCAGACCTGGGGCATGGTCGTCGCCGACGAGGCACAGCACGTGAAGAACCCGTTCTCGTCCACCGCCAAGGCGCTCCGCACCATCCCGGCACCCGCCAGGGTCGCCCTCACCGGGACCCCCGTCGAGAACAACCTGTCCGAGCTGTGGGCGCTGCTCGACTGGACGACCCCCGGCCTGCTCGGCCCGCTCAAGGCCTTCCGCTCCCGTCACGCCCGCATCGTCGAGAACGTGGAGAACGCGAAGCACGCCGGCGTCAGGGACGCGGACAACGAGCACGCGGTGGAGCGGCTGTCCCGGCTGGTCCGGCCGTTCCTGCTGCGCAGGCGTAAGTCCGATCCGGGCATCGTGCCCGAGCTGCCGCCCAAGACCGAGAGCGACCACCCGGTCGCGCTCACCCGGGAGCAGGCGTCGCTCTACGAGGCCGTCGTCCGCGAGACGATGGCCGCCATCGAGGCGGCGGAGGGCATCGCCCGCCGCGGCCTCGTCATGAAGCTGCTCACCTCCCTCAAACAGATCTGCAACCACCCCGCGCAGTATCTGAAGGAGGACAGGACCCGGCTGGCCGGCCGCTCCGGAAAACTGTCCCTGCTCGAGGAGTTGCTCGACACGATCCTCGCCGAGGAGGGGTCCGTCCTGATCTTCACCCAGTACGTGTCGATGGCCCGCCTGCTCTCCGCCCATCTCGCGGCCCGCGCGATCCCGTCGCAGCTTCTGCACGGGGGCACGCCCGTCGCGGACCGCGAGCGCATGGTGGACAGGTTCCAGTCCGGCGAGGTCCCGGTCTTCGTCCTCTCGCTGAAAGCGGCGGGCACCGGCCTCAATCTGACGAGGGCCGGTCATGTCGTCCACTTCGACCGCTGGTGGAACCCGGCGGTGGAGGAGCAGGCCACCGACCGCGCCTACCGCATCGGGCAGACCCAGCCGGTGCAGGTCCACCGGCTGATCGCGGAGGGCACGGTCGAGGACAGGATCGCCGAGATGCTCCGGTCCAAGCGGGCGCTGGCCGACGCCGTCCTCGGCTCGGGCGAGGCCGCCCTGACCGAGCTGACCGACCGGGAACTGGCGGACCTGGTCTCCCTGCGGAGGCTGTCATGAGCCCGGCGCGCACACCACGGCACGACGACCTCCGTCGTACGTTCCCCGCCCTGCCGCCCCGGCCGGAGCCGGACGACGACTTCGCCGCCACCTGGTGGGGCAACGCCTGGGTGGAGTCCATGGAGGACACCGCGCTGGACCCCGCGCGCCTCCTGCGGGGCCGCGCCTACGCCGGACGCGGCCGGGTCGACGCGATCACCGTCACGCCCGGCCGGGTCGTGGCGTACGTCCACGGTTCCAGACCGCGCCCGTACCGCACGGAGATCCGGCTGCGCACGCTGGTCGAGGACGACTGGGAGGACCTCCTCGACGCGGCGGCCGCCCGCCCCGACCACATCGCCGCCCTGCTCGACAAGGAGATGCCGCACAGTCTGGCCGCCGCCGCCGACCTGCTGCCTGCCGCGGGCGATCTGACCCCCGACTGCTCCTGCCCCGACGACGGCTACCCCTGCAAGCACGCCGCCGCCCTCTGCTACCAGACGGCCAGGCTCCTGGACGAGGACCCCTTCGTCCTGTTCCTGATCCGGGGCCGGGGCGAGAGCGCGGTCCTCGCCGATCTGACCAGGCGCAACGCCGCGCGCTCCGCCGCCGAACGGCCCCCGGAGCCACCGCCGATGCCGTCCGTCGAGGCGCGTACCGCCCTGGCGCCGAGGGCGCTCCCCGCGTTGCCGCCGCCGTTCCCCGCGCCGGCGTGGCCCGGCCGCCCGCCCGTCTACCCGCAGGCGCCCGGCGCGCCCGACCCGATGGCGCTGGACCTCCTGGCCACGGAAGCCGCGTCCCGGGCGCATACGTTCCTCACCACCGGCCTCGACCCGGTCGGCGCGCTCACCCCCTGGCAGGACGCGGTCCGGCTGGCCGCCGCCCATCCCGGATCCGGACTCACCGCCTCCACCCGCGCCCTCTACCGCGACCTGGCCGGCGCCCTCGACCGCACGCCCACCGATCTGGCGCGCGCCGTCGCGGCCTGGCGCCAGGGCGGCCTCGCCGGACTCGCGGTCCTGGAAGAGCCCTGGGACCCGCCCGCCGGCCCCTTCGACCGGGCCCGGCCCGCCCTGGCGGCAGCCGACTTCCCGGGCTTCCGTCCCTGGCGCAACCGGCTCTCCACCTCGACCCTCCAATTGCGCTTCGGCCGCGACGGCGTCTGGTACGGGTACGAGTCCGACCGCGACCGCGAGGACTGGTGGCCGCGCGGGACCCCGGACACCGACCCCGTGGGCGCGCTCACTGCCCTGCTGGGGAGGTGACCGATAGGCTCTGTCCTTCCAACGATCAGCGGTCGAAGGGGGCCCGGTGGAAGCCGAGTTGGTGGCGCTGGCGACGGCGGGCGCGACGGCGCTCGTCCAGCAGATGGCGACGGACGGCTGGGCCGGGGCGCGTGAGCGGATGACGCGGTTCCTCGCCAGGCGTGGGGCGGCGAGCCCGGAGTCGATCGAGTCCGACCTGGAGACGGCACAGGGCGAACTGACCGCCGCGCGACGGGATGACGACGAGGAGACGGCCGAAGGGCTGCAGGCCGAGTGGCGGAACCGGCTGCGCCGCGCGCTGCGCGCCGACCCGGCGGCCGCCGGTGAACTGAGCGCTCTGCTGGCCGAGTTGGATCACGGCCCCGACGACGACCCGGCCGGCCGGGCCCCGAGCGGCCCCACCGGCCCCCGCATCGGCACGGCGTTCGGCGGTGAGGTACGTGCGAGGTCGGCCGTCCAGGCGGGAGAGATCGGCAGCCTCACCCAGCACCTGCACTTCCACGGTTCCCCCGACGCGTACGGCCCGGACCGTCTCGCGGAGCCGGTCGGCGCGGCCGGCCGGGGCGGCCCGGCGTCGGGCGGCGCGACCGCCGGGCGGGCCGAGCTCGCCGGGCGGACCGGGCTCGCCGGGGCGATCGCCGTTCTCGAACATCAACTGCCGCTGGAAGAAGAGCCGTTCGAGAACAGGGACACGGAGCGCGAGGCGGTCCTGCGCACCCTTGAGGAGAGGCAGCGGTCGAGTCCGCCGACCCGCCCGCTGACGGTCGTGTTCAGCGGGGTGAGCGGCATCGGCAAGACCGCCCTGGCCGTCCGGCTCGCCCATGAGCTCAAGCCCCGTTTCCGGACCCGCTACGTCGACCTCGACGAATGGCGGACGGCCGGCTCCCTCGACCTCGCCGCCGTACTGAAACACCTGCTGAGCCGGCTCGGGGTGGCCGAGAGCTGGATCCCCGCGGAGTACCGGCGGCTGGTGCGGCTGTACGAGGAGAGGACCCAGGGAGCGCGCCTGGCGCTGGTCCTCGACAACGCCTGGTCCGCCGACGAGATCACCACTCTGCTGCCGGTCTCGGCCGAATCGGTCGTGCTGATCGCGGCCCGGGAGCGGCTGCCCGCCCTGGAGGCGCGCGGCGCCCTCGGGCTCGCCCTCGGGCCGCTCTCCCACGAGCACGGCATGGAACTGCTCCGCAGGATCACCGCCCCCGTGCGGCCCGACGAGCCGGACCGGTCGCTGACCAGGCTCGCCCGGGTCTGCGACGGGTTCCCCGTCGCACTGCGGGCGGCCGGGACACTGCTGTACGAGCGCCCGGGACGGCGTGCGGAGCGGCTGGCGGCGGACCTGGCCGCGCAGCTCGAACAGAGGGGACTGCCCGTGGTGGAAGCGGTGTGGAACGCCACCTACGGCGGGCTCGCCGCGCCCGCCGCCCGGCTCTACCGGCTGTTGCCGGACCATCCGGGCTACGACATCACGCCCGAGGCCGCCGCCGCGCTGATCGGGACCGACGTGGACGAGGCGGCCGACGCGCTCGACGACCTGACGGCCGCCGGGCTGCTGTCCCCGTCCCCCTCCCCGCCACGCGGGCCCGGACGGTCGGTCCTGCGGGGCCTGCTGCGCGCGCACGCCGCTCGCTGCGCGGCCCGGCACGGGGACCCTGCCGAGCCGCGGGAGGGGCTGCGCCGGCTCCTCGTCTGGTACCGCAGGCAGGCCGAGCGGGCCGACCGGGCGATCGCCGAGGGCAGGCTGCGCCGGGCCGAGCCGGTCCCGGAGCAGCCGTACGGAGCGGACGTGCCGTTCGAGTCCCGGACGTCCGGGCCGGCGCCCGAGGCGTCCGGGGCAGCCGCGCGACGCTGGCTCGACACGGAACGCAAGGCGCTGTACGGATTCGTGCGCATCGCGGTCGAGCTGGGTGAGGACGACCACGCGTGGGCGCTGTGCGAGGCGTTGTGGAAGCACTACGAGGACCAGCACAACCACGACGACGCGATCAGGGCGTTCGAGCTCGGCCGGGACGCCGCGCTGCGCTGCGAACGGCCCGACGCGCTGATCCGGATGCGCTGCCAACTGGCGCAGGCGCTCTGGAAGACGGGCCGGGCGCACGAGGCGGACCAGGAGACCGAGCAGGCCGTGCGGTCGGCGGAGTCGGTCGAGGCCGGTACGGTCCTGCACGCGTCGGCCCTGGAGTTCCGCGGGAAGTTCCTCGCCTGGCGCGGTGAGCCGGACCGGGCCGTCGAGTACTTCGAGCGGTCACGCGCCATCCACCGTGCGCGGGGCAACGCGTACGGTGTCCTGCTCCTGGGTTTCCTGCTCGGCAGGAGCCTGCGGGCAGCGGGCAGGCCGACCGAGGCCGAGCCGGAGATGGTGGCCACGTGCAGGCTGGCCCGCGAGCAGCGGCACGACCGGATGGCCGCACGGGCGACGGCCGAGCTGGGCCGTGTTCACCGGGCGGCGGGCGACGTGGACCGCGCCGTCACCGTGCTGGGCGAGGCGCTCGCCCTCGAGGCGCGGCGCGGCTCCACGTACGACGAGGCGGCGCTGCACGAGGAACTGGCGGACCTCGCCGAAGAGCGGGACGACAGGGCGACGGCGCGGGAGCACCGCACCCGCGCCCGTGAACTGCGGCAGAGTGCGGGCGTGGCGGCGGCACCCGACGCCTGAGCCCCGGTTCGCGGTCCGTGGGCCACGGCGGGCGTCCCCGCGGCGACGGGAGCTCCGGGCCGGCCTGCCGCCGCGCGGAGCACGGACCGGTACCGGCGGACCGGTAGGGGCCGTTCCCGGCCCTGGCGCGGTGGGTCACAGCTCGGCGTGCGTCTCCGTCTCGGTCGCGTACGCCAGCAGGACGGTCGTCCGTCGGCCGCCCACCAGGCAGTCGAGGGAGACGGGCAGCGCCGGGGTCTCGTTCGCCTCCAGCCAGGCGTGGACACAGGACAGCACGGCGGCGGGATCGGGACGGACCCACGGCTCCGGGGACGCGTGGGCCGCGAGCCGTACGGACAGCGCCTCCCGGTGCCCCGCACGCCTGAGCACACCGTGGTCATGGGTGAGGACGGCCGCCGCCGTACGGCAGCCCGGGTATTCCTCCAGGACAGACGTCGTCCAGCCGCCCGCCGTCCAGAAGGCGTCCCTCGCGTGCGGCTCCGGGCCGGTGGCGGGCCGCGCGCGGCGGACGAGCAGCCCGGCGGCACGCGTCTCGTTCACGGACGAGAGTCCGTACTCGGCGACCGTGTGGCCGCCGTGCGGACCGCGGGACAGGGGGTACCGCGCGACCGAGACCGTGGTGCCGCGCACCTCGGTGAGCGCCGCGAGCGCCGTCGGCCGCTCGCCGGTGACGCGGGGCAGGGGGAGGGGCCGGGCGGTGACGGCGCCGGCCGGCGGTTCGAGGCCGAGCAGCCGGTAACAGTGGGCCCGCAGACGCTCCAGGGCCCGGTCCCGCTCGGCGAAGGCCGTGTCCGCCACCGCCCGGGTGTCACCGGGCCGGTATGCCGCGACGGCGGCGTCGACCTGCCTGCCGAGCGCCGCGTCGGCCGTCAGCCGTGGCACGTGCGCCAGAAGACCGGCCATGGGGCTGGCGGGGACCAGCTCCGTGCCGCCCTCGTAGCAGCCGATCAGGGGCCGGTCCAGCGCCGCCGCGTACAGGGCGGCGGACCCGTGGTCCGTCAGGACGCAGTCCGCCGCTGTGAGGACCGCGGCCCACTCCTCGTACGGCCGGGGGAGCAGCAGCCCGGCGTCCAGCGCGGGACGGAGCCGTCGGCGCAGCTCGAACGCGCCGAGCTCGCTGTGGACGTTGGGGTGGACGACGAGCGCCACCTGGTAGGCGTCGTGAGGGAGTTCCGCGGTCAGCCGCGCCGGCAGCCCGGGCCGGCGGACCATCAGCGATTCCGGCCCCCAGGTCGACACCACGGCCACGAGCCGCCGCCCGCCGGTGCGCAACGCGTCGCGGTAGCGCTCCCGGAGGCCGCGGGACGCCAGCATCCGGTCCAGCGTCGGATCCCCGACGACCCTCGCCCGGGCCGCCACGGCCCGTGACTCGCGTGCCAGCCGGGTCAGTTGGCCGGGGTGGGCGAGCGCGTGCAGCGCGGCCAGCGGCTCGCCGTCGCGCAGGAGCTGCCGGGGATGCAGACCGGACGCGGAGTCGTCGTCCGAGGCGTCGGGCAGCCGCTTGTTGAACCCGGCGCCGTGCGGCAGCAGCACGAGCGGACCGCGCAGCTCGTGCAGCGGGCCGTTGGGACTGGCCGCGACGACGAGCGCGTGCTCGGTGCGTACGGCGGTGGACCAGGGAATCGTCCGGGCACCGGCCTCATCGAGCGCGGCAAGGGCGTCGGTGCCGAAGTCGGATCCGGGGACGAGTGTGAAGACCGGCCGGATCCGGTCGTCACCGGAGAAGACGGGGAGGGTGTCGAGGAGGCGGTTCAGCGCGGTCGCCGAGCGTACGGCGTACAGCACGGAAAGCTCCGCTGCCCGCTGCCCGCTGCCCGCTGCCCGCTGCCCGCTGCCCGCTGCCCGCTGCCCGCTGCCCGCTGCCCGCTGCCATCGCAATGGTCTATTCTACGCCGCTCCGTGTGGCCGGATGCGCTCTTTCCCCCGCCCGCGCCGTCGCCCGCTCCGGGAGCGGCGGACTCGTTCGGTGGCTCCGGCGGCATGGGGACGATCGTACGCGGATGCCCGGCGTACGCGGACGGCCGCACCGGCGAGCACCGGTGGCGGGGCGGGCCCGGCGTACCCCGGTTGCTCCCTGTTCCCGGTGCCCTTCCCCGCCCGGCCCGTACGGAGGACAGGGAGGGAAGGGCGGGAAGGGCGGGGCCGGACGGCCGGATCAGGCGGTGTGCAGCCGCAGTCCGTACCGGTTGAGGATCTCGTTGATCGGCTGGTAGAAGGTCGTCCCGCCGGTGGTGCAGTTGCCAGAGGCCCCCGAGGTGACGCCCTGGGCCTGGTCACCGCTGATGTAGGCGCCGCCGGAGTCCCCGGGCTCGGCGCAGGCGCTGGTCTGGGTCAGCTGGTAGACGAGTTGACCGTTGCCGTAGTTGACCGTCACGTTCTTGCCCTGCACGACACCGCAGCGCCAGTGCGTCGTGGAGCCGGAGCGGCAGATCGAGGCGCCGACCGGGGCCTCGTTGGAGCCGCGGACCAGAGCGTCGGGGACGGTGCCCCAGCCCAGGACCACCGGGACCGTCCACCAGCCGCTGCCGACGTTGACCCAGGCGTAGTCGTTCTCGGGGAAGGACGACCCCTGGAAGTTGCCGATGTAGGTGTTGTCCCAGCCCCGCACCGAGGCGCCGACCGAGCCGCAGTGGCCGGCGGTGACGAAGCCGCCCTGGACGGAGAAGCCGATGGAGCAGCGCACGTTCCCCGTGTAGTACGGGTCGCCGCCGACGGTGCCCGCGGCCGTGGTACGGATCGGCGCGGCGATCTCCTCGACGGTCACCGGGCCGGCCTCGCGGGCCTTGGCGACGAAGGCCTGGACGTCCTTGTCGTTCTTCTGGGCGGTGACGACGCTCACGACGACGCGGTTGGACGTGGGGTCGACGCCCCAGCTGCTGACGCCGTCCGGCGCCGTGAGGCCGTCCATGCGCTTCTTGGCCGCGTCGAGCCGGCTCGCGCTGTACTCGACCAGGCGGACGGTCGCGCCCGTGGCCCGGACTGCGTCGGCCTTCGCGCGGTCGGTGACGGCGACGGTCAGCTTGCCGCTGTCCGAACTGATCCAGGATCCGCCGTACGAGGAACCGGCGGCGCGCCGCGCCTTGCCTTCGACGGCGGTGGCCGTCTTCTCGGTGGCCAGTCGGGCCTCGGCCTGACTCGGCGTGAGCCCGAGGTCCTTCTGCATGGCGGTGAGCATGGCGGCGGAGGCCGGCTCTTCAGGAGCGGGCGAGGCGGCGGTGGCGGGGGCGAGGCCGGCGGTCGCCCAGGTGCCGAGGAGAAGGAGCGCGGACAGGCCGGTGCGTATCACGGTCGAGCGTCTCAAGGGGGTGGCCCTTCTTTGTTCCAGCATGTGGGGGTGGAACGACAAGCGCCTGAGAGCGCTCTCTGGCGCTGACAGCGGGAGCGTAGCGACAAGAGATTGACAGGTCCAGACCATGAACGCCCCGGAGTTCGGCCGGTTTCGAGCGGCATCGGAGGCCTCGGCCACCGCGGAACGGCGGCGCTCTCGGGTGGTTGACCCCATTTCGGCCCGCGTTCGTACCGCTTCTCCAGGCGGTCGGCTCCGCTCGCGTGCGCGTCACCTCGGCCATCACGCGTCAACCGCCGCTCGCCGTCGCGCTGTTTAGGGTGGAGCCCATGGCCACCACGACCTCCGGGCAGCCTCATCAGCAGCCTTCGCAGCCTTCTCCGTCGGCCCCTGGGCAGGTCGGAGAGCAACCTCTGTACGACCCGACGGCCGAACTGCTCGCGGATCCGTACGCTGTCTACGAACGGCTGCGCGAGACGGCACCCGTGCGGCGGATCGTCGGCCCCGACGGACGGCCCGCCTGGCTCGTCACCCGGTACGAGGACGTACGGCGGGCGCTCGCCGATCCCCGGCTCTCGCTCGACAAGCGCCATGCCCTGCCCGGCAATTACCACGGCTTCCAGCTGCCGCCCGCGCTGGACGCCAACCTGCTCAACATGGACCCGCCGGACCACACCCGTATCCGCCGTCTCGTCGTACGCGCCTTCACGCCGGGGCGGATCGAGATGCTCAGGGGGCCGGTCCGGCGCACCGCCGACGAACTCCTGGACGCCCTGCCCGCCGGGCGTGCCGATCTGATCGCCTCGTACGCCGCTCCGCTGCCGATCGTCGTCATCTGTGAGCTGCTGGGCGTACCGCCGGAGGACCGGCGCGACTTCCGCGAGTGGACCGATGCCCTGGTCGCACCCGATCCGAGCAGGCCCGGGCGCGCGAAGGAGGCCGTCCGCGACATGCTCGCCTTCTTCACGGGACTCCTCGCCACCAAGCGCGCCGAACCCGGCGACGACCTGCTCTCCGCGCTGATCGCGGTGCGCGACGACGCCGGGGACGACGGTGACGCCGGAGCGGGTGGTGACGGCGGAGAAGGCGATGACGGCGGTGACGAATGGGCCGGGGCAGGCGCCGGCGGTGCGGCGGACGGGCTCGGTGAGGACGAGTTGATGTCCCTGGCCTTCCTGATCCTCTTCGCCGGGTACGAGAACGCCGTCCAGCTGATCGGCAACTCCGTCCTCGCGCTGCTGCGGCACCCGGACCAGATGGCGGCACTGCGGGCGGACCCCGGCAGGGCGGGTGCGGCGGTCGCCGAGTTCGCGCGGTACGAGGGCCCCGCGCTGCTGGCGATCCGTCGCTTCCCGGTCGAGGACGTGGTGATCGGCGGGGCGACCGTACCGGCGGGCGAGACCGTCATGCTGTCCCTCGCCGCCGCCAACCGCGACCCCGAGCGCTTCCCCGACGCCGACCGGCTCGATCTCGACCGCGACGCCTCCGGCCATGTCGCCCTCGGCCACGGCATCCACTACTGCCTGGGCGCGCCGCTCGCCCGACTGGAGACCGAGGTGGCGCTCACCGCGTTGCTGGAGCGGTTCCCGCGGCTGGAACTCGACGTGCCGTACGAGGAACTGCGCCGGCGGCCCTCGACCCGGGCCCGGGGACTGCTCGCGCTGCCCGTACGGTACTGACGGGGCCTTCCGGCCCGTGACGCGGTGGGGTCGCGGCCCACGGCCCCTCGCGATTCGTCCCCGCCCGCCCCCGGCCTCGTGGCTACTGGCGGTACCCGCTCAGGAAACGGCCGATGCGGCTGATCGCCGCGTCGAGATCGTCCGCGTACGGCAGTGTCAGGATGCGGAAGTGGTCGGGGCGCGGCCAGTTGAAGCCGGTGCCCTGGACGACCTGGATCTTCTCGCGCAGCAGGAGGTCCAGGACGAACCGCTCGTCGTCGTGGATCCGGTGCACAGCCGGGTCGATGCGGGGGAACGCGTACAGCGCGCCCTTCGGCTTCACGCAGGAGACTCCGGGGATCTCGTTGAGCTTCTCCCAGGCGCGGTTGCGCTGCTCGTACAGCCTGCCTCCGGGGGCGGTGAGCTCCCGGATGGACTGGCGGCCGCCGAGCGCGGCCTGAATGGCGTACTGTGCGGGCGCGTTGGGGCACAGGCGCATCGAGGCGAGCATCGTCAGCCCCTCCAAGTAGCTGCGCGCATGCTGTGTGGGGCCCGTGACGACCAGCCAGCCGGAGCGGAAACCGGCCACCCGGTACGTCTTCGAGAGGCCGCTGAAGGTGAGGACGACCAGGTCGGGGGCGAGGGCGGCGGCGCTGTGGTGGACCGCGTCGTCGTAGACGATCTGGTCGTAGATCTCGTCGGCGAAGACCATGAGCTGGTGGCGGCGGGCGAGGTCCAGGATGCCCTCGACGATCTCACGTGGGTAGACCGCGCCCGTGGGGTTGTTGGGGTTGATGATCACGACGGCCTTCGTCCGGTCCGTGATCTTCGAGGCCATGTCGGCCAGGTCCGGGTACCACTCCGCCGCCTCGTCGCAGAGATAGTGCACGGGCCGGCCCCCGGCCAGCGTGGTGACCGCTGTCCAGAGCGGGAAGTCCGGCGCCGGGATCAGCACCTCGTCACCGTCCTCCAGGAGAGCCTGGACGGCCATGGAGACCAGTTCCGAGACGCCGTTGCCCAGGAAGACGTCGTCGACGGTGACATCCGGCAGACCGAGCGTCTGGTAACGCTGTGCGACGGCGCGGCGCGCGGAGAGGATGCCGCGTGAGTCCGAGTAGCCGTGGGCCTGCGGAAGCATCCGGATCATGTCCTGGACGATCTCCTCCGGCGCCTCGAACCCGAAGAGCGCGGGATTCCCGGTGTTCAGGCGCAGCACGCTGTGGCCCGCCTCCTCCAGCGCGTCGGCCTGCTCGATCACCGGGCCGCGGATCTCGTAGCAGACCTCACTGAGCTTGCTCGACTGCCGGAACTCCATGCGTGCCCTCCCAGATTCGATGCGATACTTGGTTTTACCAAGTGCGAGCTTGGAAAGTCCAACAACATGTCTACACTGCGTCGCATGCCACGCCGCCGAAGCTACGACCAGTACTGTGCCGCCGCCCGTGCCCTGGATGCCGTGGGTGACCGCTGGACCCTCCTGATCGTCCGGGAGCTCCTCGCGGGCCCCCGTCGCTACACCGACCTGCACGCCGACCTGCCCGGTGTGAGCACGGACGTGCTCGCCTCGCGCCTGAAGGACATGGAGCGTGACGATCTGGTCACGCGCCGTCGGCTGCCGCCGCCCGCCGCCGCGTCCGTGTACGAGCTGACGGGGCGAGGGCGGGATCTGCTGCCGGTTCTCACCGCCCTCGCGGAGTGGGGCGCCCCGGAGCTCGCGGAGCGCCGGCCCACCGATGCCGTGCGGGCCCACTGGTTCGCCGTGCCGCTGCTCCCCGTTCTGGGCGAGTTGTCGGCCGGTCTGTCGGGGCCGTCGGTCCGGTCCGGGTGTGGGCGGCCAGAGCGGCCCGGCCTGGAGGGCGTCGAGTGGAGCGACGCGGCGACCGGCGGGGGCTATGAGGGGGTGGTGGAGGTCGTTCTGGACGAGGGGGCGTTCCATGTACGGCTCGGTGGTGGCGGTCCGGTGTACGGGGAGGGTCCCGTCGAGCGGCCCGACGCCCGGCTCGCGCTGGACGCCGACACCTGCCGCGCGCTGGCCGGGGGCTCGTTGAGCGTGCCGGACGGCGTGCGGGACGGCCTGATCGAGGTGACGGGGGAGGGGGTGCTCGCCAAGCTGCTGCGGGGGGAGTGAGGGCGACGGGGTGGCGTGGTGATGGATGGCAACAGGGCGGGCGCGCAGGGGGGCGGTCGGGAGGGAATAGGGTTTTTGTGACGGATGTCATACTTGAAGACGTCAGTATGTGCTGACGGTTCCGCGACGGTCCGCCGGGTCGTGATCACAGCGCCTCGGTGGCCGGCCCCCGGCAGGGTGAGATGAGGGACGATGAGGCGACCGGACACCGCAGGGGACTCTCGGTCCATCCGGTCGGAGGAGCTGACCAGCTCGAACGGATCCGGCGGCTCGGACAGCCCGGGTAGGTCGAACGGCTCGAACGGCTCGAACGGCTCGAACGGGTCGAGCGACTGCCACGGCCCGCACGGCTGCTTCGAGCCGGAAGGTCATCCGGGGCCCCAGGAGCCGATGAGCGGGGGAGACCCCGGTGGCCCTGTCGGAGAGGTGTCCACGGCCATGGCCACCGTGGACGCGCGGGGCGTTGTGACCGGATGGGGCGAGGGCGCGCGGAGCCTGCTCGGCTACGAGTCCTCGGAGATCCTGGGGCGGCCCGCCGCCGTCCTGCTGGCGGGGAAGGCGCCCACCGTGGAGGAGCGCCGCCCGGCGGAGGAGCGACGTAGATGGCACGGGACGGTGACCCTGCTGCATCGGGACGGCACCCCCGTCGAGGTCCGGTTGCTGGCGCACTTCGGCGCGCGCGCCGACGGCGATCCCATCGACACGGGGCACGGTGACGACGGCCGTGGTGACGACGGCCGTGATGACCGCGCCGGCGGCGATTGCACGACAGGGGCCGACGGGGCCGCCGGGACCGGGCCGGAAAGCGGTGGTCCGGCCGACAGGGTCGCTCATGAATGGCTGATTGTCTCGCCTCTGACCGGTGGGGCGCCGGTCAGAGGCGATGACGACCTGATCAGAAAGGGCTTCGTGGGCTCCCCGTGCACGATGGCGCTCTACGACGAACAACTCCGGCTGCGGCGGGTCAACGACGACATGGAGCGGGTCCTCGGCCTGGCCGAGGACGACATCCGCGGACTCCGGCTGCCCGAGATCGTGCGGGGCCCGTACGGCTACGAGGTGGAACGGCGGATGCGGCGCGCCCTTGAGTCGGGCGAGACACAGTACGTCGAATTCCCCATCCGGCTCGTGGGCCATGACCGGGCGTCGGCCTGGGCGGTCTCCCTGGCCCCGCTGCGCGGCGAGGACGACGGCCGGGTACGGGGCGTGATCCTCTCGGGCCACGACATGACCCGGCAGTACACCGCCCGCCGTCGTCTGCGCCTGGTCAGCGAGGCGAGCACACGTATCGGAAGCACGCTCGACATCGTGCGCACCGCGCAGGAACTGGCCGACTTCGCCGTCCCGGTGATCGCGGACTTCGTCACCGTCGATCTGCTCCCCACCGTCAGCACCGGCGGCGAACCGCCCGACGGACCGCTGTCCGGCCACGTCATGCTCCGGCGCGTCGCCTGCCGGTCGGTGCTGGAAGGCTGCCCGGAGGCGGTCGTGCCCATCGGGGAGACGGACTTCTATCCCGATTTCTCGCCGGCCGCCGAGTGCCTGCTCCTACAGCGCGGGATCATGAACCGGGTCACGGACCCCAGTATCGGTCAATGGGCGGCCCAAGCGCCGGAACGGTCGCGGAGCGTACGGAAGTTCGGCTTTCATTCGACGATGGCCGTTCCGCTGCTCGCGCGGGGCACCACCCTCGGTGCGGCCACGTTCTCGCGGCACCGTACCCCCGAGCCGTTCGAGCCGGACGACCTGCTCATGGCCGAGGACCTCACGGCACGGGCGGCCGTCTGCATCGACAACGCCCGCCGTTATACGCGTGAGCGCGACACGGCGCTGACTCTGCAACGCAGCCTCCTGCCGAGGGTGTTGCCCCAGCATGCGGCGGTCGAGGCCGCGTTCCGCTATCTGCCGGCCGGTTCGGGGGCCGGTGTGGGCGGTGACTGGTTCGACGTGATTCCGCTGTCGAGTTCGCGCGTCGCGCTGGTGGTGGGCGATGTCGTGGGCCACGGCCTCCAGGCGTCGGCCACGATGGGCAGGCTGCGGACGGCGGTACGGACCCTGGCCGATGTCGACCTGCCCCCGGACGAACTGCTCACCCACCTCGACGACCTCGTCAACCGCGTGTCCGCCGAGGAAGCGGACGCGCCGAACGCGCCGAACGGCCGGAGCGGCGCCGACGGGGAGGACGCCGCGAGCGCCGCGAGCGCCGGGAGCAGCGGAGGCACCGGAAGCACTCGAAGCAGCGGAAGCAGCGGAAGTTCAGCAAGCGCCGAGTACGCCGCGAGCCCCGAGAGCGCCGCGGCGGAGACCACCGGCGATGTCGGCGCCACCTGCCTGTACGCGGTCTACGACCCGGTCTCCCGGAAGTGTTCCCTGGCCCGTGCCGGACATCCGCAGCCGGTGCTGGTCAGGCCCGACGGCGATGCCGAGTTCGTCGACCTGCCCGCCGGCCCCCCGCTCGGCCTCGGCAACCTGCCGTTCGAGACCGCCGAGATCCAGCTTCCGGAAGGCAGCCTGCTCGCCCTCTACACCAATGGCCTGATCGACTCGCGGGAGCGCGGACCCGACGACACGATGACCGCGCTGCGCGAGGCGTTGGCCCGGCCGGCCGCGTCGCTGGAGGAGCTCTGTGACACGGTCCTCGAAACGGTGCTCCCCGCCCGCCCCGCCGACGACGTCGCCCTGCTGTTGGCCCGTACCCGCGCGCTCGACGCGAGCCAGGTGGTGACCTGGGAGCTGGCCCGCGATCCGGCGGTGGTGGCCCGGGCCCGCGGAAACGTTTCCGACCAGCTGGCGGCCTGGGGGCTGGACGAGGCCGTCTTCACCACGGAACTCGTCGTCAGCGAGTTGGTCACGAACGCCATCCGGTACGCCAGCGCGCCCATCCAGCTCCGGCTGATCCATGACCGCAACCTCATCTGCGAGGTCTCCGACGGCAGCAACACCGCGCCGCACCTCCGCCGGGCCCGGGTGTTCGACGAGGGAGGCCGCGGCTTGCTGCTCGTGGCCCAGCTGACCCGGAGCTGGGGCACACGGCAGGGTGTCGGCGGGAAGACGATCTGGGCGGAGCAGACGCTGCCGGTGGGCGAGCCGGCTCTCTTGTCGGCCGCGCTGTGACCCGGGGCGGCCGGGACGTCGTCCCGTACGACGAGGTTCGTCTCTTTGACGACGGGCTCCGTCTCTCGGACCTCCCTCCGTACGGCTGCACGATGATGAACGGATGCGACTTGAAGCGATCACGTGGGACCGGCTGACCGAGGCCCTGGCCGGTCGGATCACGCGGACCGAGACGGCGGACGGCGGCCCTTGGCTGCGCGTCGCCGTCGACGGGGCACCGGCCGCCGCACCCGGGGAGCGGGCCCGCGCGCTCGCGGAGGCGCTGCGCGTCCGTGGCCGGGCGGTGCTGGTGGTCGGCGCGGAAGACTTTCTGCGGCCCGCCTCGCTGCGGTACGAGTACGGGCGCGAGGACCCGGAGACGTATTACAGCGGCTGGTTCGACACCGGGGCACTCTGGCGGGAGGTCTTCACCCCGCTGGAGCCGGACGGAACGGGGCGCGTGCTGCCCGACCTGTGGGATCCGGCCACCGACCGCGCCACCCGCAGTCCCCGCCGCGCACTGGCCCCCGGCGGTGTCCTGCTCCTGCACGGTCCACTGCTGCTGGGGCACTGGTTCCCCTTCGACTTCACGGTGCACCTGCGCCTGTCGCCGGCCGCGCTCCGGCGCCGTACCGAGGAGGGCGCCCGCTGGACGCTGCCCGCCTTCGCGCGGTACGAGGACGAGGTGGCCCCCGCGGACACGGCCGACGTGGTAGTGCGGACCGACGATCCCCGCCACCCGGCCTGGGGCGGGCTCGCACAGGCATGACGGCGATGGCGATGGCGGCCTCCCGTGTCACGCGGTGCGCCGACCGGGCTCCGGCCGGCCGCCCGGCAGCGTGACCGCGACGGCGCCCGCGCGGCAGCCCTCCGCCGCCGCGGCGGCCGGTTCCGCACCCGCCAGCCGGGCGGCGAGGAAGGCGCCGGTGAAGGCGTCGCCCGCGCCCGTGGCGTCCACGGCACGGGCCGGTGGCGCCGGGACCCGGGCCGTCACCTCGCCCTCCGCCGCCACCAGCGCCCCGGCGGCGCCCAGGGTGACCACGACCAGTGGTACCCGTCGGCTCAGTTCGGCGGCGGCCCGCGCCGCGTCCGGCAGGCCGGTGAGGAGCCGGGCCTCGTCCGCGTTGGGCAGCAGCGTCTCCGCGCCCGCCACAGCGGTCAGGAAACGGTGCGGGCCGAGCCGTCCGAGGAAGCCGGCCGAGGCGGGATCCACACTCACCGGAACACCGCGTTCCCGAGCGGCCTCCATGGCGACGAGGGCGAGCCGCCGGCTGGAACCGGTGAAGAAGAGGTAGCCGGACAGGTGCAGCCGGCCGGCCCCGTCCAGCAGGGAGGGCGACCAGTCGGCGGGCGACAGGCGCAGCGCGGCGCCGCTGTCGGTCAGCAGAGTGCGCTCGGCCGAGGCGTCGACCAGGCAGATCACCGTGCCGGTCGGGGCGTGGGGGTCGACGACGAGGCGGGCCCGTACCCCCGCTCGCCGCAGCCGTTCCGCGTGCCAGTCCCGGGCGTCCGCCCCCACGCCCGCCAGCAGTCGCACGTCCGCGCACCCGCTGTGGGCGGCCCAGCAGGCCGCGTTGGCCCCGGCGCCGCCCGGCAGTGTACGGATCTCGGCGGCCGTGTCCGTGCCGTGGGCCGGCGGGGTGGCGAAGCGCGCGACCACGTCCGTGATCACATCCCCGATCACCAGGAGCGCGCCCACCCCGGAGCCCGCGCGGCCGTCGGCGGGCCGTGGATCGGTACGCGGCGGATCGGCGCGCGATGTGCCGTCACGCGACAAACGGGCAGACGATGTGCCGGCAGGAGACGCAGGGGTACGCGGTAGGGCGGGGCGCGGTACGTCGGGCCGGGGCCCGGGGCGGGCGGGCGCTGCCGCCGGTCCGCCTCCGTGCCTCACAGAGCCGCCGCGATCCGGGCCGCGAGCCGGACGTTGCCGCGCACCGCCGCCAGGTTGGCCTCCAACGACGCGCCGCCCGTCCGTCGCGTCAACTGATCCAGCAGGAACGGCGTGACGGCCTGGCCCCCGACGCCCCGCTCCCGGCACTCCGCCAGTGCCTCCCCGAGCACCCGGTCGTGCAGGTCCGGGTCCAACTGCTCCGACTCGGGCACGGGATTGGCCACCAGCAGGGCCGCCGCCGGTCCGCCCAGCGCGTCCCGCGCGCCGATCACCGCCGCCACCTCCTCGGGCGTACGGACCGTCCAGTCGACGGGCTCACCGGACGAGGCGAGGTAGAAACCGGGAAAGCGGTCCGTGCCGTAGCCGAGGACACCCACGCCCAGGGTCTCCAGCCGCTGGAGCGTCGCCGGTACGTCGAGGATCGACTTGACGCCCGCGCACACCACCGTGATCCGGGTCCTGGCGAGCAGTCGCAGATCGGCCGACTCGTCCTGCGTCTCGGTCCAGCCCCGGTGCACCCCGCCCAACCCGCCCGTCGCGAAGACGCGGATCCCGGCCCGCGCCGCGAGGAACGCCGTGGCGGACACCGTGGTCGCGCCGCTCGCGCGCAGTGCGAGAGCCGGCGCGAGGTCGCGCTGCCCCAGCTTCCGTACGGAGTCGTCCCGGGCCACCCGCTCCAACTGCTCGCCGCTCAGGCCCACATGTGGCCGACCGTCGAGCACGGCCACGGTCGCGGGGACGGCGCCCGCGGACCGTACGATGCCCTCCAGTTCTTCGGCGACGGCCAGATTGCGCGGGCGAGGCAGTCCGTGCGCGATGATCGTCGACTCCAGCGCGACCACGGGGCGACGCGCGGCGAGCGCCTCCCGGACGTCGGGGGACAGTTGCACTGTCGTGGTGTCTGGCATGTCCCCATCCATGGCACCCGCGGAACGCCCGCAAACGTCACCGGCCGTATCCGATTCCGCTCCCCCGCCGGCGACCGCCGGGCCGTTCCATCACGGCCCGGCGGTCTCCGGTCGTGGGCAAGGCTCGTGGGCAGGCCTGTCAGGCGGCCTTCACCCCGTCCAGCGCGCCATGCGGATTCAGCACGTACTTACGGCTCGCACCCTGGTCGAACTCCGCGTAGCCGCGCGGGGCGTCGTCCAGCCTGATCACCGTCGCGTTGACCGCCTTGGCGATGTGGACCTTGTCGTGCAGGATCGCCATCATCAGTTCACGGTGGTACTTCATCACCGGGCACTGGCCCGTGGTGAACTCATGGCTCTTCGCCCAGCCCAGGCCCAGCCGTACCTTCAGCGTCCCGGTCTTGGCGTCCTGATCGACGCCTCCGGGGTCCTCGGTCACGTACAGCCCCGGAATGCCGAGCGCGCCGCCCGCCCTGACCACTCTCATCAGGGAGTTGAGCACGGTCGCCGGTGCCTCCTCGGCGTCGGGCCTGTGAGCCCTCGCCTCGAACCCGACCGCGTCGACGGCCACGTCCACCTCCGGCTCGCCCACGATCTGGGCTATCTGCTCGTCGAGGGCGCCCTGGGTGAGATCGACCGTCTCGCACCCGAAGCTACGGGCCTGGGCCAGCCGTTCACCGTTCAGGTCGCCGACGATGACGACCGCCGCACCGAGCAACTGCGCCGCTGCCGCCGCCGCCAGACCCACGGGACCCGCGCCCGCGACGTACACCGTGGAGCCGACCTTCGTCCCCGCGGTGATCGCGCCGTGGTAGCCGGTCGGGAAGATGTCCGACAGCATCGTCAGGTCGAGGAGCTTGTCACGGGCCGCGTCCCGGTCGGGGAAGCGGAGCAGGTTGAAGTCCGCGTACGGCACCATCACGTACTCCGCCTGGCCGCCGACCCAGCCGCCCATGTCCACATAGCCGTACGCGGCGCCCGGGCGGGCGGGATTGACGTTCAGGCAGATGCCCGTCTTCCGCTCCTTGCAGTTGCGGCAACGTCCGCAGGCGATGTTGAAGGGCACCGACACGATGTCCCCGTCCTCGATGAACTCGACGTCGGGACCGCGTTCGACGACTTCTCCCGTGATCTCGTGTCCGAGCACCAGGCCCTCGGGGGCCGTGGTGCGGCCACGCACCATGTGCTGGTCGCTGCCACATATGTTGGTGGCCAGGATTTTGAGTATGACCCCGTGCCGGCAGACCCGGCCCACGTTGTCGCGAGCCACTCCCGGCCCGTCTTTCAATTCGAGCGTGGGGTAGTCGATGGTCCTGACGTCCACCTCACCCGGCTTGATGTAAGCGACCGCCCTGTTTCCTCCGCTCATGCCGGCTCGCCGTCCCTTCGGACCCACCCGTCCGGTGGATCACTCGGTCTGTGCGTATTTCTCGTGCGCATCTCTGTGCGGGAAGAGCCCGCCACCGCGCGGACGGCCCGGCCGTCTGAAAGCCGCGGAGGACCGGCCGGCCGAAGGCCGTGCTACCACCCCACGCACGCCACTCACCGGACTGTACGCGCGGTCGCGCTCCATAAATCAGATTAATCCCGGTATGGAGGGCGTACAAGCGTGCGCTTCCCCGAGACCGCACGGCGCCCCCAAGCGGAGAAGACGGCGCCTCCCGCTCAGAAGAGCGGCTCCGGGAGGACCCCTTCCAGTGCCAGCAGCCGCCGCTTCGTCTCCAGCCCGCCACCGAAACCGCCGAGCCCGCCGCCGCTCTCGACCACACGGTGGCACGGCACGACCACCGGCAGTGGATTGGCCCCCATCGCCGCGCCGACCGCCTGCGCCGCCTCCGGCCGGCCCACTCGCCCGGCCAGGTCGCCGTATCCGACCACCGTCCCGTACGACACCCCCGTCGCCAGTTCGCGCAGCACCTGGCGGTTGAAGCCCGTGCACAGCGTCCAGTCCAGCGGCAGCGCGAACTCCCGCAGCCGGCCCGCGAAATACGCCGACAGCGCGGATATCGGCTCGGCGAGCCGGCCCGAGGCGGACTCCACGAGCTCCGCCCCCAGCCGGTCACCGAGCGCGTCGAGCGCCCCGTCCCGTACCCGCCCGTCCGCGTGGAAGACGACCCGCACCAGCCCCTGGTCGGTCGCGGCCAGCAGCAGCGGGCCGATGCCGCTGGGCACGACCGTCCACTCCACCCGTGACCGCCCGGACGACTGCCCGATGGTGTTCATACGGACCACGGTACGGGCGCCCTCTGACAATGGAGCGCCGACGAGGCTCGGACGGTGCTCAGCCCACCGCGTCCCGCACCACGTCAGGGTTGTTGGTGATGATCCCGTCCACCCCGAAACCGGCCACGCGCACCGCGCCCGCCGCGTCGTTGACCGTCCACGTGCTGACGGTGAGCGGCTTGCCGTGCGCCCCCTTCAGCCGGTGCGCCGCCGCCACGTAGTCGGCGGTGAGCGAGGTGTGCGTGGGGTTGATCTGGTCGGTGAACGCGGCGTAGGAGGGCAGGTCCGCCACCGCCGGGGTGCCGAGGAATCCGGTCGTCACATCGGGGCGCCGCTCGTGCACCGCGCGGACGCTGTCCGCGCTGAAGCTCTGGATCACCAGCCGGCGCCGGACGTGGTCGCGGTCCAGCCAGCCCTCCTCGCGCAGCACCTGGAGGATCTCCTTCTCGATGCCGGGGTACAGCTCCGGCGCCTTGATCTCCAGCAGCAGCTTCTGGCGGTTCGCCTCCAGGGCGCGCAGGTACCGCGTCAGCGTCGGCACGCGCGCGCCCGCCCAGCGACCGCCGAACCAGCTCCCCGCGTCGAGCCGTGCGATCTCCGCCGCCGTGAAGTCCTTGACCTTCCAGGGCGCCCGGTCGGGGTAGAGCGTCTCCACGTCGGTGGTCCGCCGGAGATTGTCGTCGTGGATCACGACCAGCCGGCCGTCCTTGGTGCGCTGCACGTCGTTCTCCACCCAGTCGATGCCGAGGTCGTCCGCCGCCTCTACGGCCTCCAGGGTGTTCTCCGGCGCGTACGCGGAGGCTCCCCGGTGAGCGATCACCAGCGGGCTCCCGGCCCCCTTCGCGGCCGGGACCGCGCCAGGGGCGGCCCCGGCGGCCGGTGCGGCCGCCCGGTCCGGGGACGCCGTGGCGGTGCCCGGCAGGACCAGCGCCGTGATCGCCAGCAGGGCGGCGGCCGTTGTCACCGATGCGCGTGCGTACACGTGGACTCCTCGCGTCGTGGAAGGACGGTCGGCCCGAGCGTGCCAGGCCCCGGCCAACAGCGGGCAGGCGAAGGTTGGCCACCATATGAAGCCACGGGCGCGGACGGGCGGCGGCGCGCGGCCGGGCATGGGGAAGCCGTGCCGGAAACGTGAAGCAGGCCGGGGGAAAGCCGTGGCGAAGCGTGCTTTTGCCGCCCCCCTGTCGACAAATCGGCAGCCCGCGGTTTGCTCAGCGGGTCGGCCGTCCTACTCTCGCCCCGAGCCAGCGCTTCCGTATGCACGCGCACAAGGGGTGAGGACGTATCGCCATGCAGGGCACAGTCGACGGATTCAGCTACGGCCTTGTCACGCCTGTGGCGGCTTTCCTCATGGCCTGCCTCGGCGGGGCGCTCGGCCTGCGCTGCACCGCCAGGGCCCTGCGCGTGCGGAGGTCGTGGAAGCCCGGCGCGCTCGCGCTGGGCGCGGCCTCGATCGGGTCCGGCGTCTGGACCATGCACTTCATCGCGATGATGGGCTTCTCGGTCAGTGAGGTCCCCATCGGCTACGACCGGCTGACGACCGTCGCGAGCCTCGTCGTCGCCATCGTCATGGTCGGCATCGGGATCTTCATCGTCGGCTATCGCCGTACGACCACGATGGCCTTGATCACCGGGGGCACGATCACGGGCCTCGGTATCGCCACCTCGCACTACCTCGGAATGGCCGGCATGCGCCTGCACGGCCGTATCTCGTACGACACCGTGACCGTCGTGTTCTCCGTGGTGATCGCAGTCGCGGCGGCGATCACGGCGCTGTGGACCGTCGCCTCGCGCCGCGGGCTGCTGACGAGCGTGGGCGCCAGCCTGGTGATGGGCGTCGCGGTGACCGGGATGCACTACATGGGCATGGCCGGGGTCACCGTCCACCTGACGGACGACATCTCCGCGGCCGGGGGCGTGCCGGCCGCCGAACTGCTCGCCCCCATGCTGGTCGGTCCGACCCTCTTCCTGCTGCTCGCCGGACTGGCCGTGTTCGTCGACCCGGCCCTCGTGGCCGGCGACCGCGGCCACCGCCCGGGCCGGAACCCCGCGGCGGAGACGTGCGGGCGGACCGGCGTGCCCGCACAGCGGATACGGCCACGCTCCCCGCGGGTCACCGACGCGGCCGGGGCCCGCTCCCGCGACCGCGGCGACGCGGCAGGCAGGGCCGCAGTCCGGGCCTCGCACCAGGGCCGTATGGACCTCCACGACCACTGACCCCGTACCGACCCCTGACCCTGTACCGAGCCGGCTCCGTCCGGCCCGGCGGCGGTTTCCTCCCCGGGGCGGGCTCGGGCGTCCAGGATCTCTCCTCCGGCGGCAGAAACCGTCAGGGCCGCCGGCAGCCGCCGGGGCCGCCGGGAGCGGCTCGCCCGGGGCCGTCCGGACCCGGCTGTCAGTGCGGGGTCGTACGGTGGATCCATGCGGCCCGTTTCCAGCATCGAACGTACGGTGGCGCCCTTCGAGGTCGTCAGCCCCTACCAGCCCAGCGGCGACCAGCCCACGGCCATCGCCGACCTGGCCCGCCGTATCGACGCGGGGGAGAAGGACGTCGTCCTCCTCGGCGCGACCGGCACGGGAAAGTCGGCGACCACCGCCTGGATGATCGAGCGGCTCCAGCGCCCCACGCTCGTGATGGCGCCGAACAAGACGCTCGCCGCCCAGCTGGCCAACGAGTTCCGCGAGCTCCTGCCGAACAACGCCGTCGAGTACTTCGTCTCGTACTACGACTACTACCAGCCCGAGGCGTACGTCCCGCAGTCGGACACCTACATCGAGAAGGACTCCTCCATCAACGAGGAGGTCGAGCGGCTGCGCCACTCCGCGACGAATTCCCTGCTCACCCGCCGCGACGTGGTCGTGGTCGCCTCCGTGTCCTGCATCTACGGCCTCGGCACGCCCCAGGAGTACGTGGACCGCATGGTCCCGCTGAAGGTCGGCGAGGAGATCGACCGGGACCAGCTGCTGCGCCGGTTCGTCGACATTCAGTACACGCGCAACGACGCCGCGTTCACCCGCGGCACCTTCCGCGTCCGGGGCGACACGATCGAGATCTTCCCGGTCTACGAGGAGCTGGCCGTCCGCATCGAGATGTTCGGGGACGAGATCGAGGCGCTCTCGACCCTGCACCCCCTCACCGGCGAGATCATCAGCGACGACCAGCAGCTCTACGTCTTCCCGGCGAGCCACTACGTGGCGGGCCCCGAGCGCATGGAGAAGGCCGTCAACGGGATCGAGCGGGAGCTGGAGGCCCGCCTGGCCGAGCTGGACAAGCAGGGCAAGCTCCTGGAGTCCCAGCGGCTGCGCATGCGCACGACGTACGACATCGAGATGATGCGCCAGATCGGCTCCTGCTCCGGCATCGAGAACTACTCGATGCACTTCGACGACCGCGCCCCCGGCTCCGCCCCCAACACGCTCCTCGACTACTTTCCCG
Source organism: Streptomyces hebeiensis (assembly GCF_052983195.1). Classification (NCBI taxonomy): domain Bacteria; kingdom Bacillati; phylum Actinomycetota; class Actinomycetes; order Kitasatosporales; family Streptomycetaceae; genus Streptomyces; species Streptomyces hebeiensis. Next base: position 1,694,811 of record NZ_CM129812.1, on the reverse strand, counting down.
AGGACTTCCTGCTGGTCATCGACGAGTCGCATGTCACGGTGCCGCAGATCGGCGCCATGTACGAAGGTGACGCCTCCCGGAAGCGGACGCTGGTCGACCACGGCTTCCGGCTGCCGTCGGCGCTGGACAACCGCCCGCTGAAGTGGGAGGAGTTCAAGGAACGGATCGGCCAGACCGTCTACCTGTCGGCCACCCCGGGCCAGTACGAGCTCTCCCGCTCCGACGGCTTCGTGGAGCAGATCATCCGCCCCACCGGTCTCGTCGACCCGGAGGTCGTCGTCAAGCCCACGGAGGGCCAGATCGACGACCTGGTGCACGAGATCCGCGAGCGCACCGCGAAGGACGAGCGGGTCCTCGTCACCACGCTCACGAAGAAGATGGCCGAGGACCTCACCGACTACTTCCTGGAGCTGGGCATCCAGGTGCGGTACCTGCACAGCGACGTCGACACGCTGCGCCGGGTCGAACTGCTGCGCGAACTGCGTGCCGGTGAGTACGACGTCCTGGTCGGTATCAACCTCCTCAGGGAGGGCCTCGACCTGCCGGAGGTCTCCCTGGTGGCCATCCTGGACGCAGACAAGGAGGGCTTCCTGCGTTCGGGGACCTCGCTGATCCAGACCATCGGGCGGGCCGCGCGCAACGTGTCCGGCCAGGTCCATATGTACGCGGACAAGATGACCCCGGCGATGGAGAAGGCCATCGACGAGACCAACCGCCGCCGCGCCAAGCAGATCGCCTACAACACCGAGCGCGGGATCGACCCCCAGCCGCTGCGGAAGAAGATCAACGACATCGTCGCGACCATCGCGCGCGAGGAGGTCGACACCGAGGCGCTGCTCGGCACCGGCTACCGGCAGGCGAAGGACGGCAAGCCGGCCGCGACACCCGTCCCCTCCCTCGGCGGCAAGGCCGCCGCGCAGAGTGGCAGGGCGGGGAGGGCCGGTAAGGCCGCCGCCCCGGGCGCGCTGGTCACCGACCGCCCCGCGGCCGAACTCGCCGGGATCATCGAGGAGATGACGGACCGGATGAGGGCCGCCGCGGCCGAGCTGCAGTTCGAGGTCGCCGCGCGGCTGCGGGACGAGGTGGGCGAGCTGAAGAAGGAGCTGCGACAGATGAGGGAGGCGGGGGTGGCCTGACACACCGGGAGACCTGATGCGGGACGCGGCCGACATGTGTTGCAGGACCGACACAAAAACGGCCCGGGCCTCCTGCGTCGTCCACCCCACTGCGTAGGGTGCTGCGCAACCGCATACGGACGGTTGCGGGGGAACCATTCGAGAGGGGACGGCGCGTGGTGGACGTATCCAAGGGTGGTGCGCCCGGGGGCCCCGGGGTCAATCTGACCAAGGGGCAGGCCATCAGCCTGGAGAAGAAGGGCGGCGGCTCCCTGACCGCGGTCCGCATGGGGCTCGGCTGGCGGGCCGCGCCGCGCAGGGGCCTGTTCGGCTCCCGTACCCGCGAGATCGACCTCGACGCCTCCGCGGTGCTGTTCGCCGACAAGCAGCCGGTCGACGTCGTCTTCTTCCGCCACCTCGTCAGCGACGACGGTTCGGTGCGGCACACCGGTGACAACCTGGTGGGCGGAGCCGGACAGGGCGGCGACGACGAGGCGGTCCTCGTGGACCTGGAGCGCGTCCCGGTCCACATCGACCAGATCGTCTTCACGGTGAACTCGTTCACCGGCCAGACGTTCCAGGAGGTGCAGAACGCCTTCTGTCGGATCGTGGACGAGACCAACGGCCAGGAGCTGGCGCGCTACACGCTCGACGGCGGCGGCCACTACACCGCGCAGATCATGGCGAAGGTGCACCGCGTCAGTGGTGGCTGGCAGATGACGGCGCTCGGCAACCCGGCCAACGGACGTACGTTCCAGGACCTGATGCCGTCGATCCTGCCGCACCTGTAGGCGCGACCGCGGCGGGATCGGACGGACACGGCCTGTCCGCGGGACACGCGGCTCCCGGAGGCGGGGCTTCCGGGAGCCGCCCCGTTCGGCCGCGTGCGGGCCCCGTCGGCCTGCCGGTACCTCACCACCGGTATCCGGGCCGGCGTCCGACGACCGGGTTACCACGACCACGACCGACATACGAATAGTGACGAGAGGGACAGGGGCGATGACGGCCGAACTGGTCCGGGGGCAGAACCACCCCTTGCCCGGGACCCGACTGGAGATACGGGTGACGGCCGGGGCACCGTTGGTGCCCTGTGTCTCGCTCGGTGACGCCCGGGGCGCCGTCCAGGGCACCGAGTGGATCGTCCACCCCGGCGCGCCCGCGCTCCCGGGCGTCGAGGTCTCCCGGCAGGCCGCCGTCGGCTCGCGTTTCCACGTGGACCTGGAGGCGCTTCCGGAGCGGGTCCACCTGCTGCGTGTCCTGCTCGCCCTCCCCGAGGAAGCCGGCGGTCCCGGCCGCTTCGGCGCCACAGCGGCCCCTTCCGTCGCGGTCAGCCACGCCGACGGGGCCGGTATCGCCGCGTTCACCCTCACCGGACTGGACACGGAGTCCGCCGTCATCGCGCTCGAGCTCTACCGACGCCACGGTGCCTGGAAGGTCAGGGCCGTCGGCCAGGGATACGCCGGCGGGCTCGCCGAACTCCTCGCGGACCAGGGGGTGTCCCGGGCCGCCGCGGTCGCCGCGGACATCCGGGCCACGGTCGCCCGGCGGGTGACCGGTACGGTACGGCCCCCTCTGCCCGGCGCGCCGGTACCGGCCGGGCCCGCCCGCGCCGACATCGGCGTGCCGGGCGGTGAGGCCGGAGCGGGCGGGACGATCGACTACACCCACCCCGGCCGCCGCACCTCGCCACCGCGGGCACCCGCGACGCCGCCCGCATCCGCGTCCGTGCGGCCCCCGGGAACGCCTTCGCCGGCCGTGCCGCCCGGCCCGCGGCGGCAGCCCGAGGGCCCGGTCGCGGGCGACGCCGCCGGCTGGTCCATGGACGAGCGCCTGTACAACCAGGTCTGGGGGATGTTCGAGGACCTGGCCCGCAGCGTCGCCGCGTTCCGTAGTGCCGTGGGCTTCGCGGAGTCCCGGATGGACCGGGAACTGGACCGTGTCCTGTCCGATCCCCGCCACCGTACGGGCCCGGCCGGCGGTGCCGCCCGGGAAGCGGTCCGCGCCGAGCACGACCAGCTCGTCGCACGGGCCCGCGAGGTGCTCGACCGCGATCTCGCGCAGCTCGTCGCCGAGTCCGAGGTCGTCGAGCCGGCCCTGCCGCCCGCCTACGCCCGTTGGGACAGTCCCGTCTGGCACGCCTACCGCGTGCCGACGGAGAACCCGATGGCGCTGCGGCTCGGGGACGTGCATCTCCCGGAGCGGCCCGGCCTGCGGATCCCGATGCTGGTGCGGCTGCCGTTGGAGCGCGGACTGTGGGTCGACAGCGGCCGGACCGCTTCCGGGGCAGACGCGGCAGTGGACGGCGATCAGCTGCGTCTGATGGCCATGGAGACCGCGGTCGGCGTCGCCGGCCGGCTGCTCGCGGTCCACCCGCCCGGCGGGTTCGGCGTCCATGTGATCGACCCCGTCGGTACGGCGGCCGGTCCGCTGGCGCCGCTGACCGGGGCGGGGGTGCTGGCCGGGCCGCCCGGAGCGGGCGCCGGGGGAGTGGCGGCCGTCCTCGCGGGGCTCACCCGGCGGGTGGACCTCGTGCAGATGGCGATACGCGGCGGGGCCGCCGAGTCGTTGCCGTCCGATCTGGACACCGCCGAGCAGTTGCTGATCGTCAACGACTTCCCGCACGGCTTCGACGACCGCGCCGTGACCCAGCTGCGCTACCTCGCCGACGAGGGGCCGGCGGTCGGGGTGCACCTGCTGATGGTCGCGGACCGCGCGGACGCGCGTGCGTACGGGCCGGTCCTCGACCCGCTGTGGCGGGCGCTGCTGCGGATCACACCGGTGCCGGACGACCACCTGGCCGATCCCTGGGTCGGTCACGCGTGGACCTACGAGCCGCCGGCCGTGCCGAACGGCAGCCGGGTGCTCCTCGACGTCCTTGGCCATGTGGCGTCCGCACGCCAGACACGACGGCTCTGACCTGCGCACTTGAGAGGTCTTTACCTTTTTCTTTACCTTTTCTTGGTGGTTCCTGTACTCTCCTTCAGAGCGGAGGGGAGTACTCCCGCCTCGCGACGTGCCCGTCAATACGGATCGCCATCGATCCCGGGGCGTCGGCCCGGGGAGCGGTCATGAGCCGCCCGGGTGGAGGAGACCTCCGGCAGCGACGACGCTGATCAGTAGCCGTACGACGCCGGAGGCGCAGTGGACGTTTCGATGAACCTGTGGGTGGCGACCATTCTTGGTCTGACCGCCCTGATCGCCGTCGACTTCTTCATCGGGCGCAAGCCCCATGACGTGTCGATCAAGGAAGCCGGTATATGGACGGTCGTCTGGATCGCCCTCGCCGTGCTGTTCGGCCTCGGCCTGATGGTCTTCGGTACGGGCCAGGCGTCCGGTGAGTTCTTCGCCGGCTTCATCACCGAGAAGTCGCTCAGTGTCGACAACCTCTTCGTCTTCGTACTGATCATGGCGAAGTTCTCGGTGCCGTCACACCTCCAGCAGCGCGTACTGCTCATCGGTGTGCTGATAGCCCTGGTGCTGCGGGCGGTCTTCATCGCGGCGGGCGCCGCGATCATCGCCAGTTTCTCGTGGGTCTTCTTCATCTTCGGCGCGTTCCTGATCTACACCGCCTGGAAGCTCATCCAGGAGGCGCGCTCCGACGAGGAGGAAGAGGAGTTCGAGGAGAACCGCCTCCTGAAGTCCATCGAGCAGCGCTTCGGCGTGGCCGACAAGTACCACGGCACCAAGCTGTTCATCCGGGAGAACGGCAAGCGGGTGCTCACCCCGCTGATGGTCGTCATGCTCGCCATCGGCACCACCGACGTGCTGTTCGCGCTGGACTCCATACCCGCGATCTTCGGCCTGACCCAGGACCCGTACATCGTCTTCACGGCCAACGCGTTCGCGCTGATGGGCCTGCGGCAGCTGTACTTCCTCATTGGCGGGCTGCTGAAGAAGCTGGTGCACCTCAGCTACGGGCTGTCGGTCATCCTGGGCTTCATCGGGGTCAAGCTCGTGCTGCACGCGCTGCACGAGACCGGGGTGCATGTCCCCGAGATCTCCATCCCGGTCTCGCTCGCGGTCATCTGCGGTGTCCTCGTCGTCACCACGATCACCAGCCTGATCGCCTCCAAGAAGCAGGCCGAGCGCGAGGCGGCCGAGAAGGCGGCCAAGGACAGCATCGGCGCCTGAGCCGGCCGGCTTCCGAGGCCCGGCCCCGGTTCCGGTGCGGACCGGGGCCGGGCGGGGCCGCCGGTCCTGGCCGTGACCGAAGCGCGTGCGGGGTGGGTGACAGAGCTGTCACCCACCCCGCACGCGTGTTTCGCTTCCTGGGTCACCAGCCGCGGGCGCGCCACTCCGCGAGGTGCGGGCGCTCCGCGCCCAGGGTGGAGTCGTTGCCGTGGCCGGGGTAGATCCAGGTCTCGTCGGACAGCGGCCCGAAGATCTTGGCCTCCAGCCCGTCCATCAGGCTCGCGAAGTCGGTGGGGTTCCCCGTCCTGCCCGGGCCGCCGGGGAAGAGGCAGTCGCCGGTGAAGACATGGGCGTGGCCGTGCGGGTCGTCGTAGACGAGGGCGATCGAGCCCGGCGTGTGCCCCACGAGATGGACGGCGGTGAGGGCCACGTCCCCGACCCGGACCGTGTCCCCGTCCTCGACCGGCACATCGGTGGTGACGGGGATGGCCTCGGCGTCGTACCGGCCCGCGTACGTACGTGCGCCGGTGGCCGCCACCACCTCGCCGAGCGCCTGCCAGTGGTCGCCGTGGCGGTGAGTGGTGACGACGGACGCGAGGCCGTCGTCACCGATCAGCGTCAACAGCGTGGCGGCGTCGTTCGCCGCGTCGATCAGCAACTGCTCGCCGGTCGCCCGGCAGCGCAGGAGATAGGCGTTGTTGTCCATGGGCCCGACGGCGACCTTGGAGATCATCAGGGCGGGCAGTTCGTGCACATCCGCCGGTCCGCCGACCTTCACCGCTCCGGTGTACGTCATGCGGATCAGCCTATAGCGGGGGCAGGGTGGGCAGCGGGCCGCCGGAGCAGGTCAGCGCCGCCCCGTCGCGGCGTCCCGCGAGCCAGCCCAGCAGGTCCGCCGCCGGGCCCGTGACGGACCGCGGGCCGTCCGCCGCGGCCTCGGTGGAGCCGGTGCGCCAGGTGCGTCCGTCGGGTGCGCTCAGGGTCACCGGCGGGATCGCCCCGTTCCCCGAGAAGCGCTCCGCGAGAAAGGCGATCTCCCGCTCGGTGAACTCGTCGGACAGGTCCTCCAGTGCCCGGCCGATCCCGAGGTCGACGTGGTGCAGCTCCACCTCCACCAGCCGTCGGAACGGCAGGCGGGCGACCGTGTCCGTCACGCCGTTGCGCAGGGTGACCACCCGGCCCCAGCCGCCGGGCGCCGTCACGGAATGCCGGAACCGCTCCGCGGTGTTACGCAGATCGGCCAGGTGGACGTCGAGGGGCCGGTGGGCGTCCCGCTCGATGTCGGCGTCCCGCGTCGCCTCGTCCGCGTACATCGGGCGCCCCTCCACCACGTTCACCAGCGCGTCCGCGTTCCGGGCGACATGGGCCAGGACATGCCCCCGGCTCCAGCCGGGAAGCAGTGACGGCTCGGTGAGTGCCGCGTCGTCCAGCTCGGCGGCCGCGCCGAGGAACCGGTCGGTCGCCTCACGTAGGGAGGCCAGGTCAGGCGTGGGTGCGGTCATGGCGCCGACCCTAGCGCCACCACTCGATCGGGTGAAGACAGCCACGAGCGGCCGTAAATCGAATGTGCGTGCTATAAGCTCGGAGGAGGCATCCTGGCATGTAGGCGGATGTCCGCCCCGGCCCCCGGGACGGGCGGGTCCGCCGATTGGCAGTCCATCGCTCTGGCGACCCCCCTAGTCTGGGAAAGGGGGCAGCGCCCCTGTTTCTCTTCAGAAAGGTGCGGACCGGCGTGGCCGACCGTCTCATCGTCCGTGGCGCGCGCGAGCACAATCTCAAGAACGTCTCGCTCGACCTGCCCCGTGACTCACTCATCGTCTTCACCGGGCTCTCCGGGTCGGGCAAGTCCTCGCTCGCGTTCGACACGATCTTCGCCGAGGGGCAGCGCCGGTACGTGGAGTCGCTGTCCTCCTACGCCCGGCAGTTCCTCGGCCAGATGGACAAGCCGGACGTCGACTTCATAGAAGGACTCTCCCCGGCCGTCTCCATCGACCAGAAGTCGACCTCGCGCAACCCGCGCTCGACGGTGGGCACGATCACGGAGGTCTACGACTACCTCCGGCTGCTCTTCGCGCGGATCGGCAAGCCGCACTGCCCCGAGTGCGGCCGGCCGATCTCCCGGCAGTCGCCGCAGGCCATCGTGGACAAGGTGCTGGAGCTGCCGGAGGGCAGCCGCTTCCAGGTCCTCTCGCCGCTCGTCCGTGAGCGCAAGGGCGAGTTCGTGGACCTCTTCTCGGACCTCCAGACCAAGGGCTACAGCCGGGCCAGGGTGGACGGCCGGACGATCCAGCTCGCCGAGCCCCCCAAGCTGAAGAAGCAGGAGAAGCACACGATCGAGGTGGTCGTCGACCGCCTCACGGTGAAGGACAGCGCCAAGCGCCGGCTGACCGACTCGGTCGAGACCGCGCTCGGTCTCTCCGGGGGCATGGTCGTGCTCGACTTCGTGGACCTCCCCGAGGACGACCCCGAGCGCGAGCGCATGTACTCGGAGCACCTGTACTGCCCGTACGACGACCTCTCGTTCGAGGAGCTCGAACCCCGCTCGTTCTCCTTCAACTCGCCCTTCGGCGCCTGCCCGGACTGCACGGGCATCGGTACGCGCATGGAGGTCGACCCGGAGCTGATCGTTCCGGACGAGGAGAGGTCGCTCGACGAGGGCGCGATCCACCCCTGGTCCCACGGCCATACGAAGGAATACTTCGGCCGCCTGATCGGCGGCCTCTCCCAGGCGCTCGGGTTCCGTACGGACATCCCCTGGGCCGGGCTGCCGCAGCGGGCCAGAAAGGCCCTGCTGTACGGCCACAAGACGCAGGTCGAGGTCCGCTACCGGAACAGGTACGGGCGTGAGCGCGCCTACACCACGCCCGCCTTCGAGGGAGCGGTCACCTTCGTCAAGCGGCGCCACTCGGAGGCCGAGAGCGACTCCAGCAGGGAGCGCTTCGAGGGCTACATGCGCGAGGTGCCCTGCCCGACCTGTGAGGGGACGCGGCTCAAGCCGATCGTCCTCGCGGTGACGGTGATGGGGAAGTCCATCGCCGAGGTCTCCGGGATGTCGATCAGCGACTGCTCCGACTTCCTGGCCGAACTCCGGCTGAACGAGCGCGACAAGAAGATCGCCGAGAGGGTGCTCAAGGAGGTCAACGAACGGCTGAGGTTCCTGGTCGACGTCGGCCTGGACTACCTCTCGCTCAGCCGGGCGGCGGGCACCCTCTCCGGCGGCGAGGCCCAGCGCATCCGGCTCGCCACCCAGATCGGTTCCGGCCTCGTCGGCGTGCTGTACGTCCTGGACGAACCGTCTATCGGCCTGCACCAGCGCGACAACCACCGGCTCATCGAGACCCTGGTCCGACTGCGGGACATGGGCAACACGCTGATCGTCGTGGAGCACGACGAGGACACCATCAAGGTCGCGGACTGGGTGGTCGACATCGGCCCCGGCGCGGGTGAGCACGGGGGCAAGGTCGTGCACTCCGGGCCCCTGAAGGGCCTGCTGGCCAACGAGGAGTCGATGACGGGCCGGTATCTGGCCGGCAAGAAGGCGATCCCGGTCCCCGACCTGCGCAGGCCCTTCGACCCGGCGCGCCGGCTGACCGTGCACGGCGCCAGGGAGAACAACCTCCAGGACATCGAGGTCTCGTTCCCGCTCGGCGTGTTCACCGCGGTCACGGGCGTCTCGGGGTCCGGCAAGTCGACGCTGGTCAACGACATTCTCTACACGCACCTGGCGCGCGAGCTGAACGGTGCGAAGTCGGTGCCCGGCCGGCACACCCGGGTCGACGGCGACGACCTGGTCGACAAGGTCGTCCACGTCGACCAGTCGCCCATCGGCCGGACGCCCAGGTCCAACCCCGCCACGTACACGGGCGTCTTCGACCACGTGCGCAAGCTGTTCGCCGAGACGATGGAGGCGAAGGTCCGCGGTTACCTCCCCGGGCGCTTCTCCTTCAACGTCAAGGGCGGCCGCTGCGAGAACTGCGCCGGCGACGGCACGATCAAGATCGAGATGAACTTCCTGCCGGACGTCTACGTCCCGTGCGAGGTCTGCCACGGCGCCCGCTACAACCGGGAGACCCTGGAGGTCCACTACAAGGGCAAGTCCATCGCCGAGGTGCTGGACATGCCGATCGAGGAGGCCCTGGGCTTCTTCGAGGCCGTGCCGACCATCTCGCGCCATCTGAAGACGCTCAACGAGGTGGGGCTCGGCTATGTCCGGCTGGGGCAGTCGGCGCCGACCCTGTCCGGTGGCGAGGCCCAGCGCGTGAAGCTGGCGAGCGAGCTCCAGCGGCGCTCCACGGGCCGCACGGTCTACGTCCTGGACGAGCCCACGACCGGTCTGCACTTCGAGGACATCAGCAAGCTGATCAACGTGCTGTCGGGTCTGGTCGACAAGGGCAACACGGTGATCGTCATCGAGCACAACCTGGACGTCATCAAGACCGCGGACTGGGTGATCGACATGGGGCCCGAAGGCGGCAGCGGCGGTGGGCTGGTGATCGCGGAGGGCTCCCCCGAGCAGGTCGCGGGCGTCCCCGCCAGCCACACCGGGAAGTTCCTGCGGGAGATCCTGGACGCCGAGCGGATCAGCGACGCGTCTCAGGTGAAGGCCGTGCCCCGGAAGGCGGCCGCCAGGAAGACGGTCACCAGGAAGGCAGCGGCGAAGAAGACGGCGGTCAGGGCAACGGTGGCCGAGGAAGCCGTGGCCGGGCAGCCGACTCTCAAGAAAGCGGTCTCCAAGAAGGCGGCCGCACGCCGTCGCTCCTGACCGGCACGGCAGGCAGTGGCGTCGTGACGACGGCCGCCCCGGGATTCCCGGCGGGCGGCCGTCCGTGCTTCCGGCCGTCCGCCCGGCCTCGTGGAATTCCGTCCGCCGTTGGGCGCGGCCCCGGCACAATGCCGGGATGGACGACGAGACGGCGGTGCTCGCCGACGACGGGACCCGGCTCTGGACCAGGCGCGGGGGAACGGACGGGCCGGGCGAGCCCGTCCTCTTCTGCCACGGAGGTCCGGGTCTCTGGGACACCCTCCAGGCACCGGCCGCCCTGCTCACGGGCCGCCGCGTGTACCACTGGGACCAGCGCGGCTGCGGCCGCTCACAGCGCCGCGGACCGTACAGCGTGGACCGTTCGGTGGCCGACCTGGACGCCGTACGGCGCCACTTCGGCCTGGACCGGGTGGCCCTGCTCGGCCATTCCTGGGGCGCTCGGCTGGCGCTCGGCTATGCCCTGGCCCATCCCGGGCGCGTCAGCCGGCTCGTCCTCGTCTCCGGAACGGGCATCGACGACGACGCCACCTGGCACCCGCGGTACCAGGACGCGTTCTTCCGGGTGCTGGGGGAGGACCGGGCCCGCTGGGAAGAACTGCGCGCCCGCGGCACGGACCGTACGGAGACGGAGGACCGTGAGCTGGCGGTCCTCCAGTGGTCGGTGGACTTCGCCGACCGCGACCTCGCCCGGGAGCACGCCGAGGCCATGGCGACTCCGTGGTTCGGGGTGAACGCCGAGTGCAACGCCACCATCGGCGCGGAGCTGCGGCAGGGCTCGGCCGGCCTGCTGCGGGAGCGGTGCGCCGCGCTGGAGGTGTCCGTACTGATCGTCGACGGGGAGCGGGACATCCGGCCCCGGCGGGCGGTCGACTCCCTGGAGCGCGTACTTCCCCGGGTACGCCGGACGACGCTCGCCGGGGCCGGTCACCTGCCCTGGACCGAGGACCCGGAGGGCTTCCGGTCGGCGGTCGGTGCCTTCCTCGCCTGAGAACCCCTCGTTCACGAGCCCCTCGCCCGGGGGACCGGCCGTCGGGCGCCGGAACGGCCCCGGTATCGTCGCGAATGTCACCGGCGTCGCGTCACGCCGACCGCTCCGACCTGTGGAGACACCCATGCCCGGCCCTTCCGCCCCGCGCCGTACCGTGCTGAAGGGTGCCGCGCTCGCCGGTACGGCGGGGCTGGCGGCGGCCGCCTGCTCCACCGAGTCCAAGCTCGGCCACGCCGAGACCCCCACGCCCACCGCGCCGGTCGACCTCGGTGCGGCCGACGCGGTGCCGGTCGGGGGCGCCAAGCTCTACCGGGAAGAGCGCCTGGTCGTGAGCTGCCCGGCCGAGGGCGAGTACAAGGCGTTCAGCGCGCAGTGCACCCACGCCGGCTGCCTGCTGGAGAAGCTGGAGGGCACCGTGGGCGACTGCCCGTGCCACGGCAGCAAGTTCGACGTCACCACCGGCAAGGCGCTGCGCGGCCCGGCGACCGTACCGCTGCCCGCGGTGCCGGTCACCGCGAAGGGCGGCAGGCTCATCGCGGGGCCCCAGGGCTGACGGCGCCCGGGCCGGGCGGGCCGGTCCCGTACGGCCGGACTGTCGGTCCCCGCAAGTAGGGTGGACCACATGGCCGACCCCTCCAGTTACCGCCCCAAGCCGGGACAGATCCCCGACTCGCCGGGGGTCTACAAGTTCCGCGACGACCACCGCCGGGTGATCTACGTAGGAAAGGCGAAGAGCCTCCGCCAGCGGCTCGCCAACTACTTCCAGGACCTGGCGGGTCTGCACCCGCGCACGCGATCCATGGTCACCACGGCGGCCTCCGTCGAATGGACCGTGGTCTCCACCGAGGTCGAGGCGCTCCAGCTGGAGTATTCCTGGATCAAGGAGTTCGACCCCCGCTTCAACGTCAAGTACCGCGACGACAAGAGCTATCCCTCCCTCGCGGTCACGCTGAACGAGGAGTTCCCCCGGGTCCAGGTCATGCGCGGCGCGAAGAAGAAGGGCGTGCGCTACTTCGGGCCGTACGCCCACGCCTGGGCCATCCGCGAGACGGTCGACCTGATGCTCCGTGTGTTTCCCGTACGGACCTGCTCCGCCGGGGTGTTCAAGAACGCGGAGCGGACCGGGCGCCCCTGCCTCCTGGGCTACATCGGCAAGTGCTCGGCCCCCTGCGTCGGCCGTGTCACGCCCGAGGAACACCGCGAACTCGCCGAGGAGTTCTGCGACTTCATGGCCGGCCGCACCGGCGCCTACATCCGCAGGCTGGAGAAGCGGATGACCGAGGCGGCCGAGGACATGGAGTACGAGAGGGCCGCCAGGCTGCGCGACGACATAGGCGCGCTGCGCCGCGCGATGGAGAAGAACGCGGTCGTGCTGGCCGACGCCACCGACGCCGACCTGATCGCCGTCGCCGAGGACGAGCTGGAAGCGGCCGTCCAGATCTTCCACGTGCGCGGCGGCCGGGTGCGCGGACAGCGCGGCTGGGTCACCGACAAGGTCGAGGCGGTCGAGACCTCGGGCCTGGTCGAGCACGCGCTCCAGCAGCTGTACGGGGAGGAGAGCGGCGACGCCGTTCCCAAGGAGGTCCTCGTCCCGGCCCTGCCGGAGGAAACGGACGCGGTCGCCCAGTGGCTGAGCGACCGCCGGGGCTCCCAGGTCTCGCTGCGGATCCCGCAGCGCGGCGACAAGAAGGACCTGATGGAGACCGTCGGGCGCAATGCGCGGCAGGCGCTCGTCCTGCACAAGACCAAGCGCGCCAGCGACCTCACCACCCGCTCCCGGGCACTGGAGGAGATCGCGGAGGCGCTGGGCCTGGACAGCGCCCCGCTGCGGATCGAGTGCTTCGACATCTCGCACCTCCAGGGGCAGGACGTCGTCGCGTCGATGGTGGTCTTCGAGGACGGCCTCTCCCGTAAGAGTGAATACCGCCGCTTCCAGATCAAGACCTTCGAGGGGCAGGACGACGTCCGCTCGATGCACGAGGTGATCAGCCGGCGGTTCAGGCGCTATCTCCAGGAGAAGGAGCGGACCGGGGAGTGGGCCGAGGCCCAGGGCGGCCCCGAGCCGGCTGAGGAGGTCGCGGCCATGGCGGGAAGCGCCCGTGCGGCGGGCCGTGACGCCGGAGCGGGGGCCGGGGCCGGGCTCGAGGTCGGCGCCGGGGGCGGGACCGGCCCCACAGCGCAGCCTCCCGGGGACGCCCGGAGCGCGGATCACCCCGCCGCTGGAGCCGCGCCCGCCGGGCCGGAGGCGCCCGGCGGACCGGTCTCGCCGCTCGATGACGACGGCCGTCCCAAGCGCTTCGCCTATCCACCCCAGCTGGTCGTCGTCGACGGCGGGCAGCCGCAGGTCGCCGCCGCCCGGCGCGCCCTGGACGAGCTCGGCATCGACGACGTCGCGGTCTGCGGCCTCGCCAAGCGGCTGGAGGAGGTCTGGCTGCCGGAGGAGGACGACCCGGTGGTGCTGCCCCGCTCCAGCGAGGGCCTCTACCTCCTCCAGCGAGTCCGGGACGAGGCGCACCGCTTCGCCATCACGTACCAGCGCGCCAAGCGGGCCAAGCGGGTCAGGACGAGCCCGCTGGACGATGTCACCGGGCTCGGCGAGACCAGGAAACAGGCGCTCATCAAGCATTTCGGCTCGGTCAAGCGGCTGCGGCAGGCGACAATCGACCAGATCTGCGAGGTGCCGGGGGTGGGCCGCAAGACGGCCGAGTCCGTCGCCCTGGCCCTGGCCCGGGCCGCCCCGGCGGCGCCCGCCGTGAACACGGCGACAGGAGAGATCATGGAAGACGACGGGGGAACGACGCATGACTGAGCACGACCGGGACGGAGCAGGGCACGTGAGTACGGGTACGGGTTCGGGCACCACGAAGGAGGCCGGCGAGTCCGTCGAGGCGGCCATCCCCGAGCTGGTGATCATCTCCGGGATGTCGGGCGCCGGCCGCAGCACGGCGGCCAAATGCCTGGAAGACCTCGGCTGGTTCGTCGTGGACAACCTGCCGCCCGCGCTGATCCCCACCATGGTGGAGCTCGGCGCCCGCTCGCAGGGCAACGTGGCACGCATCGCCGTGGTGGTCGACGTCCGGGGCAGACGGTTCTTCGACAACCTCCGGGAGTCCCTCGCCGACCTGGACGCGAAGGAGGTCACCCGGCGGATCGTCTTCCTGGAGTCCTCCGACGAGGCCCTGGTCCGCCGCTTCGAGTCCGTACGCCGCCCGCACCCGCTCCAGGGGGACGGCCGGATCGTCGACGGCATCGAGGCCGAGCGCGACCTGCTGCGGGAGCTGCGCGGCGACGCCGACCTGGTGATCGACACCTCCAGCCTGAACGTCCACGAGCTGCGCGCCAAGATGGACGCGCAGTTCGCGGGCGACGAGAAGCCGGAGCTGCGCGCCACGGTCATGTCCTTCGGCTACAAGTACGGCCTGCCGGTCGACGCCGACCTGGTGGTCGACTGCCGCTTCCTGCCCAACCCGCACTGGGTCCCCGAGCTGCGTCCCTTCACCGGACTCAACGAGGAGGTGGCCGGTTACGTCTTCAACCAGCCGGGCGCCAAGGAGTTCCTCGACCGCTACACCGAACTCCTCCAGCTGATCGCCGCCGGCTACCGCCGGGAGGGCAAGCGCTACGTGACCGTCGCCGTGGGCTGTACGGGCGGCAAACACCGTTCGGTCGCCATGTCCGAGAAGCTCGCCGCGCGCCTCGCCACCGAAGGCATCGAGACCGTGGTCGTGCACCGGGACATGGGGCGCGAGTGAGCGGACGCACCTTCCGTATGCGCCGTGTGCGCCGGGGCGTGCCCGCGGTGTCCGCGCGGGGCCGTGGTCGCGGCGCCCAGCCCAAGGTGGTCGCCCTCGGCGGCGGCATGGGCCTGTCCGCGTCCCTGACCGCGCTGCGCCGGATCACCGGTGACCTGACCGCCGTGGTCACGGTCGCCGACGACGGCGGCTCCAGCGGCCGGCTCCGGGAGGAGCTCGGCGTGCTGCCGCCCGGCGATCTGCGCAAGGCCCTGGCGGCGCTCTGTGGTGACGACGACTGGGGCCAGACCTGGGCGCGGGTGATCCAGCACCGTTTCCAGTCCCAGGGCGAGCTGCACGAGCACGCGGTCGGCAATCTGCTGATCGTCGCGCTCTGGGAGCAGCTCGGGGACCATGTCCAGGCCCTCGACCTGGTCGGCAGGCTCCTCGGCGCGCACGGCCGGGTGCTGCCGATGTCCGCCGTGCCCCTGGAGCTCCAGGCGCTGGTCCGGGGGCACGACCCCGGGCGCCCGGAGGAGGTGGAGACGGTCCGCGGCCAGGCGACCGTCGCCCTCACGCCCGGGGAGGTGCAGTCGGTGCACCTCGTGCCGCACGACCCGCCGGCCGTGCCCGAGGCGGTCGAGGCGGTCATGGACGCCGACTGGGTGGTGCTCGGCCCCGGTTCCTGGTTCTCGTCGGTGATCCCGCACCTGCTGGTGCCCGAGCTGCTCGAAGCGCTGGTGGAGACCAAGGCGCGCCGGGTCCTGTCGCTGAACCTCGCGCCGCAGCCCGGTGAAACCAGTGGCTTCTCACCGCAGCGTCATTTGGAGGTTTTGGGGCGACACGCCCCTAAACTCGCCCTGGACGTGGTGCTGGCCGATCTGGCCGCCGTGCCCGACCGCGAGTCCCTCGCCGATGCCGCCGAACGGTTCGGTGCCGCGGTCGAGCTGGCGCCGGTGGCAGCGCCCGACGGCTCCCCGGTCCACGATCCGGAGCTGTTGGCAGCCGCGTACGACCGTATTTTTCGGATGCATGGAAGGATCGGCCCATGGCGATGACGCCAGCGGTGAAGGACGAGATCGCCCGGCTCCCCGTCACCCGGACGTGTTGCAGGAAGGCGGAGGTCTCGGCGATTCTTCGGTTCGCGGGCGGGCTGCACCTGGTCAGCGGCCGCATCGTGATCGAGGCCGAGCTGGACACCAGCATCGCCGCCCGTCGGCTCCGCAAGGACATTCTGGAGATCTTCGGGCACAATTCCGAGCTGGTCGTGATGGCCCCGGGCGGACTGCGGCGCGGTAGCCGTTACGTCGTACGGGTGATCACCGGCGGTGACCAGCTGGCCCGGCAGACCGGTCTGGTCGACGGCCGGGGCCGGCCCATCCGGGGGCTGCCGCCGCAGGTCGTCTCCGGCGCCACCTGCGACGCCGAGGCGGCCTGGCGCGGCGCGTTCCTGTCGCACGGCTCGCTGACGGAACCCGGTCGTTCCTCGTCGCTGGAGGTCACCTGCCCCGGTCCCGAGGCCGCGCTGGCGCTGGTGGGCGCGGCCCGCAGACTCCAGATCGCCGCCAAGGCCCGGGAGGTACGGGGCGTGGACCGCGTGGTCGTCAGGGACGGGGACGCGATCGGGGCACTGCTGACCCGGCTGGGCGCGCACGACTCGGTCCTGGCCTGGGAGGAGCGGCGGATGCGCCGCGAGGTGCGGGCCACCGCCAACCGCCTCGCCAACTTCGACGACGCGAATCTGCGCCGCTCGGCCCGGGCGGCGGTGGCGGCGGGCGCCCGCGTGCAGCGCGCGCTGGAGATCCTCGGCGAGGAGGTGCCGGAGCACCTCGCCGCGGCGGGCCGGCTGCGCATGGAGCACAAGCAGGCGTCGCTGGAGGAACTGGGCGCGCTCGCCGACCCGCCGCTCACCAAGGACGCGGTCGCGGGCCGGATCCGCCGGCTGCTGGCCATGGCCGACAAGAGGGCGCAGGACCTGGGCATTCCGGGGACGGAGTCCAACCTCACCGAGGAACTGGCCGACGGCCTCGTCGGCTGAGCGGCAGGGCCGGCCGTCGGTCCGCACGCCCGTTGACAGCGGTGGCCCCGACGCCCCGTCCCGACACTCCGCCCGGCGGCGCCCGGCCGCCCAGCGCGACGCCGGAGCGCGGCCTGCCGCCGACGGGTACGAACGCCTCGGCGCCGGTCCGGACAGCCGTCGTCATCGGGTCGGCACGGCCTTCGATGCGGAGGGCCGCTCGATGTCACCCGGCGGCCGGTGGAGATGTAGGGTCGTAACCGGTCGGGGACATCCCAATACAACTCGCCGGCGTCGAAACCCGGCGTACCTAACGAGGAGATCGGTTCGTGACGATCCGCGTAGGCATCAACGGCTTTGGCCGCATCGGTCGTAACTACTTCCGCGCGCTGCTGGAGCAGGGTGCTGACATCGAGATCGTGGCTGTCAACGACCTGGGTGACACCGCGACCACCGCCCATCTGCTGAAGTACGACACCATCCTGGGGCGCCTCAAGGCCGACGTGTCGCACACCGCCGACACGATCACGGTCGACGGCCACACGATCAAGGTGCTGTCCGAGCGCGACCCGGCCGACATCCCCTGGGGGGAGCTGGGCGTCGACATCGTCGTCGAGTCGACCGGTATCTTCACCAAGAAGGCCGACGCCGAGAAGCACATCGCCGGTGGCGCCAAGAAGGTCCTCATCTCGGCTCCGGCCAAGGACGAGGACATCACCATCGTGATGGGCGTCAACCAGGACAAGTACGACGCGGACAGCCACCACGTCATCTCGAACGCGTCCTGCACCACCAACTGTGTGGCGCCGATGGCCAAGGTCCTCCTGGAGAACTTCGGCATCGCCAAGGGCCTGATGACGACGGTCCACGCGTACACCAACGACCAGCGCATCCTGGACTTCCCGCACAAGGACCTGCGCCGCGCCCGTGCCGCCGCCGAGAACATCATCCCGACCACCACCGGTGCCGCGAAGGCCACCGCCCTGGTGATCCCGGAGCTGGCGGGCAAGCTCGACGGCATCGCGATGCGCGTTCCGGTCCCCACCGGCTCGGTCACCGACCTGGTCGTCGAGCTGGAGCGCGAGGTCACCAAGGACGAGGTCAACACCGCGTTCCAGAAGGCCGCGGAGAACCAGCTCAAGGGCATCCTGGACTACACCGAGGACCAGATCGTCTCCTCGGACATCGTCAACTGGCCCGCTTCCTGCACGTTCGACTCCTCCCTGACCATGGTTCAGGGCAAGAGCGTGAAGATCGTCGGCTGGTACGACAACGAGTGGGGCTACTCCAACCGTCTGGTCGACCTCACCGTCTTCGTCGGTGGCCGGCTCTGAGACCGGGGCCGGTAGGCAACTCGACATGAGGGACAGGGCTCGGCCGGCGCACATGCGGCGCGGTTCGAGCCCTGTTCGCCTGTCCAGACTTCCCAAGGAGCCCAGCAGATGAAGACGATCGACGAACTTCTCGCCGAAGGGGTCGCCGGCAAACGCGTGTTCGTCCGCGCCGACCTCAACGTGCCGCTCGACGGCACGACCATCACCGACGACGGCCGGATCCGCGCCGTCCAGCCGACGATCGCCCGGCTCGCCGAGGCCGGCGCCCGCGTGATCGTCGCCTCCCACCTGGGCCGCCCCAAGGGCGCCCCGGACCCCGCCTTCTCCCTGGCGCCCGCCGCCGCCCGGCTCGGTGAACTCCTGGGCGCCGAGGTGGCGTTCGCGACCGACACCGTGGGCGACTCCGCCCGGGCCGTCGCCTCCGAGCTGGCCGACGGACAGGTCGCCGTCGTCGAGAACCTCCGCTTCAACGCGGGCGAGACCTCGAAGGACGACGCGGAGCGCGGGGCGTTCGCGGACCAGCTCGCGGAGCTCGCCGATCTGTACGTGGGCGACGGCTTCGGCGCCGTCCACCGCAAGCACGCCTCGGTCTTCGACCTGCCGGCCCGCCTGCCGCACGCCGCGGGCGGTCTGATCGCCGCCGAGGTCGGCGTCCTCAGGAAGCTCACGGACGACGTCCGGCGGCCGTACGCGGTGGTGCTCGGCGGCGCCAAGGTCTCCGACAAGCTCGGCGTCATCGACCACCTGCTGGGCAAGGCCGACCGCATCCTGATCGGCGGCGGCATGGCGTACACCTTCCTGAAGGCGAAGGGGTACGAGATCGGCACCTCGCTGCTCCAGGAGGACCAGATCCCGGCCGTCCAGGAGTACCTGAAGCGGGCCGAGGAGACCGGTGTGGAGTTCGTGCTCCCGGTCGACGTGAGCGTCGCCGAGGAGTTCCCGGACCTCAAGACCAAGGCTCCCGCCGACTCCGCGGTGGTCGCCGCCGACGCCATCCCGGCCGGACGGATGGGCCTGGACATCGGCCCCGAGACCGGCCGCCTGTACGCCTCGAAGCTCGCCGACGCGCGGACCGTGTTCTGGAACGGTCCGATGGGCGTCTTCGAGCACCCCGACTACGCCGAGGGCACCAGGGCCGTCGCCCAGGCGCTCGTCGACTCCACGGGCTTCTCGGTGGTCGGCGGCGGCGACTCCGCCGCCGCCGTCCGCACCCTGGGCTTCGACGAGAAGGCATTCGGCCATATTTCGACCGGTGGTGGCGCGAGCCTCGAATACCTCGAGGGCAAGACGCTTCCCGGGCTCGCCGCACTGGAGGACTGACCCACCCATGAGTACGCGTACCCCGCTGATGGCGGGCAACTGGAAGATGAACCTCAACCACCTCGAGGCCATCGCGCACGTCCAGAAGCTCGCCTTCGCCCTGGCGGACAAGGACTACGACGCCGTCGAGGTCGCCGTCCTGACCCCCTTCACCGACCTGCGGTCCGTGCAGACCCTGGTCGACGGCGACAAACTCAAGATCAAGTACGGCGCCCAGGACATCTCGGCGCAGGACTCCGGCGCCTACACCGGCGAGATCTCGGGCCCCATGCTGGCCAAGCTGAAGTGCGCCTACGTGGCCGTCGGCCACTCCGAGCGGCGGCAGTACCACGCCGAGACGGACGAGCTGTGCAACGCGAAGGTGAAGGCCGCCTTCCGGCACGGCCTGACTCCGATCCTGTGCGTCGGCGAGGGGCTGGACGTCCGCAAGGCCGGTGAGCAGGTCTCGTACACCCTGGGCCAGCTCGACGGCGGGCTGAAGGACGTGCCCGCCGAGCAGGCCGAGTCCATCGTGATCGCCTATGAGCCGGTGTGGGCCATCGGCACCGGCGAGGTCGCCACCCCGGAGGACGCGCAGGAGGTCTGCGGGGCCATCCGCGGACGGCTGGCGGAGCTGTACTCGCAGGAGCTGGCCGACAAGGTCCGCATCCAGTACGGCGGCTCGGTCAAGTCCGGGAACGTCGCCGCGATCATGGCGCAGCCCGACGTGGACGGCGCCCTCGTGGGCGGTGCGGCGCTGGACGCCGACGAGTTCGTCAAGATCGTGCGCTTCCGCGACCAGTGAGTATGCGGTAGCACGGATCCGTCGTACCCTGGCGGGGGCCGCGTGGGCACCGTCCGGCGAGCCGGGCCTCGATGGCCGGGCCGGCCGGGAGGTGGCGGCGGCCCCCGTTGTCCGTACTCGTCGTCGACACCCGTCTCGTCGGTACCCGTCGGTGCCTGTCGTATGTCCCTATCCGTCCTGTCGGTCCTGTCGGTGCTGGCAGTCCGAGGAAGTTGGTCCAGCCGTGGTTATGGGGTTCTCGATCGCCCTCATCGTCTTCAGCCTGCTGCTGATGCTGCTGGTGCTGATGCACAAGGGGAAGGGCGGCGGCCTCTCCGACATGTTCGGTGGCGGAATGCAGTCGTCCGTCGGTGGTTCGTCGGTCGCCGAGCGTAACCTTGACCGCATCACCGTGGTGGTCGGCCTGCTGTGGTTCGCGTGCATCGTCGTGCTCGGTCTGCTGCTGAAGCTGGACAGCTGAGCGCCCGTACGCTACGGCGCTGCGGGGGCGGCCTATCATGGGGTTCCGCACCGGGCCGAAGGGGGTAACTCCCTTCACTGGAAGCGCGTTGGGCCTTACGTAGACTTGAGCGCCCGGCAGCGGAGCTGCCTACTCGATGCTTTGCGGCACCATCACGCAGGGAGTTACGACCGTGGCAAGTGGCAACGCGATCCGGGGAAGCCGGGTCGGAGCGGGGCCGATGGGTGAGGCCGAGCGTGGCGAGTCAGCGCCCCGCCTGCGCATCTCCTTCTGGTGCTCGAACGGGCACGAGACGGTGCCGAGCTTCGCCAGTGACGCACAGGTTCCGGAGACGTGGGACTGCCCGCGCTGCGGATTCCCGGCCGGCCAGGACCGGGACAACCCGCCCGACCCGCCGCGCACGGAGCCGTACAAGACACATCTCGCCTATGTGCGCGAGCGTCGCAGCGACGCGGACGGCGAGGCCATCCTCGCCGAGGCACTCGCCAAACTCCGTGGCGAACTGTAGACAACGTTTCCGGCCGGACATCTGACAGGTGTCCGGCCGTACCGTTTCTTCCCCGCCTCCGAGGGTGTCCCCACTGCCCCCGGCGGCGCTCCCCGTCTCTCGGCCTCGCGACCGCGGGTCCGGCGTTGTCAGTGCCGCCCCGTACGGTCTCCAGGAGACCTGGGCGGCCGTCGCCTCCCCGGCACCCCTGATCAACTAGGTTGGTCGGGCAGCAGGGCACGCACGCAGGTACGAGAAAGAAGATGGCGAGATGAACGCGACACGCCGTACCAGGCTTCATCGGACGCCCGAGTGGAGCGCGCTCGGTGAACACCGTGAGCAGCTGGGTGACACACACCTCCGGGAGCTGTTCGCCGCCGACCCCGGGCGCGGTACCGACTACACCCTCCAGGTCGGGGACCTCTACCTGGACTACTCCAAGCACCTGGTCACGGACCGGACGCTGACGCTGCTGCGCGAACTGGCCGCGGCCACCGACGTGTTCGGCCTGCGGGACGCCATGTTCCGGGGCGAGAGGATCAACACCACCGAGAACCGCGCCGTGCTGCACACGGCGCTGCGGGCGGCGCGGGACACGGTCGTCGAGGTGGACGGTGAGAACGTCGTGCCGCGGGTGCACGCCGTGCTCGACAAGATGAGCGCCTTCGCCGACCGGATCAGGTCCGGTGAGTGGGCGGGCCACACCGGCAAGCGCATCCGCACGGTGGTCAACATCGGCATCGGTGGCTCCGACCTCGGCCCGGCGATGGCCTACGAGGTGCTGCGGTCCTTCACCGACCGCGACCTCACGGTGCGATTCGTCTCCAACGTCGACGGCGCCGACCTGCACGAGGCGGTCCGGGACCTGGACCCGGCCGAGACCCTGTTCATCGTGGCCTCCAAGACGTTCACCACGATCGAGACGATCACCAACGCGACCTCCGCCCGTAACTGGCTGCTGACCGGCCTGGGGGCCGGCCAGGAGGCGGTCGCCCGGCATTTCGTGGCGCTGTCCACGAACAGCGAGAAGGTCGCGGAGTTCGGCATCGACCCTGCGAACATGTTCGAGTTCTGGGACTGGGTCGGCGGCCGCTATTCGTTCGACTCGGCGATCGGGCTGTCGCTGATGATCGCGATCGGCCCCGGCCGGTTCCGGGAGATGCTGGACGGCTTCCGCCTCGTCGACGAGCACTTCCGCACCGCGCCGCCGGAGGAGAACGCGCCGCTGCTGCTCGGCCTGCTGGGGATCTGGTACGGGAGCTTCTTCGACGCCCAGACGCACGCGGTCCTGCCCTACAGCCACTACCTGTCCAAGTTCACCGCGTACTTGCAGCAGTTGGACATGGAGTCCAACGGCAAGTCCGTCGAGCGGGACGGAAGCCCCGTGGCATGGCAGACCGGCCCCGTCGTGTGGGGAACGCCGGGGACCAACGGACAGCACGCCTACTACCAGCTCATCCACCAGGGCACCAAGGTGATCCCGGCCGACTTCATCGGCTTCGCGCGGCCGGTGGCCGACCTGCAGCCCGGGCTCGTCGCGCAGCACGACCTGCTGATGGCCAACTTCTTCGCCCAGACCCAGGCACTGGCCTTCGGCAAGACACCGGACGAGGTGCGCGCGGAGGGCGTCGCGGAGGAACTGGTGCCGCACAAGACCTTCCGGGGCAACCACCCGACGACCACGATCCTCGCCTCGGAGCTCACCCCGTCCGTGCTGGGGCAGCTGATCGCGCTGTACGAGCACAAGGTGTTCGTCCAGGGCGCGGTGTGGAACATCGACTCCTTCGACCAGTGGGGGGTCGAACTGGGCAAGGTCCTCGCCAAGGAGGTCGAACCGGTCCTCACCGGCGACTCCGCGGGCGAGGGGCTCGACAGCTCGACCGCGGCGCTCGTCAGCACCTATCGAGAGATCCGAGGACGCTGAACCGATGTCCCAGGGGGAATGGCGGCTCCGGCCGCCGCGTAACACGCTGGACCGGCGTGCCATCGCCTGGTGGCGCACCCAGTGGCTGCTGTGGGCCGCGGGGCCGGTGTTCACCCTCGGTCTGCTGGGGGCGCTCATCGCCCCCGCCAGATTCTGGTTGCTGGGCCCCGCCGCCCTCCTGGCCGTGCTGGGGCTGGCCTGCGCCGCCCTGATACCCCGGTGGTGGTACGCGGTCCACCGATGGGAGGTGACGGACGAGGCGGTCTACGTCCGCACCGGCTTCTTCCGCCAGGAGTGGCGGATCGCGCCGATGTCCCGGATACAGACCGTGGACACCGTGCGCGGCCCGCTGGAGCAGATGTTCAAGCTCTCCTCGGTCACCGTCACGACCGCCTCGGCCAAGGGCGCGGTCAGGATGAAGGGACTTCCGCGCGAACAGGCGTCCCAACTGGCCGAGCAGCTGACCCGGATCACCCAGGCCACCCCGGGGGACGCCACATGAGCGAGCCCGCACCCTCTTCCGCCGGGTCCACCGCCGAGGTGCCGGAGAGCGGACCGGACAAAGGTGCGTACGGAGCGCCCGAGGAGGGGTGGCGAAGCCTGGACCGGCGCACCCTGCTGGTCACGGCGGTCGTCACGGCGGGGGTCGTCCTCGGCGCCGGAGTACCGACGGCGGTCGGCATGGCGGGCGGCGGCATGCCGCTCGGCGAGGTGCTCGCCTGGGTGCTGGCCGGAGCCGGCCTGGTGATCGGCGTCGGCACGGGCGGCGACTACGTCCGCTGGCGCCGGACGCACTACCGCGTCGGACCCGAGCGGGCCGAGCTGCACACGGGCCTGTTCCTGCTCAAGCGCCGGTCGCTGGCCCGCGAGCGGATCCGCAGCGTGGACCTGACCGCCAACGTGCTGCTGAGGATCCTCGGACTGGTCAAGGTCCGCATAGGCACCGGCGAGCAGACCGGCGGGGAGTCCACGCTGGAGCTCGACCCGGTCACCCGGGCCGAGGGCGAAAGGCTCCGCCGCGAGCTGCTGTCCCGCGCGACCGAGGAGTCCGGGGCGTACGGAGAGGGGGCCCTGGCCGCGTTCGACCGGAAGTGGATCCGGTACGCGCCGCTCTCGTTCCTCGCTCCGGTGCTGGGCGCGTCGGCGGTCGGCGGAGTGCTGCAGGTCAGCGAGTGGTTCGGCGCGCAGAGTCGGCTGTTCGACTGGCTGGGGGACTTCTTCCGTGCCACCACGGTGCTCGGGGGCAGCCTGATACTGCTGGCAGGCATGGGTCTCGCGGGGGCCGTGGGCGCGCTCGGCCTCTGGATCGAGATGTGGTGGAACTACCGGCTGGAGCGCGAGGCCGGCGGCACCCTGCGCGTCCGTCGAGGGCTGCTGACGTCTCGCTCCGTCTCCATCGAGGAGCGCCGGCTGCGGGGTGTCGAAGTGGTCGAGCCGCTCGGCGTCCGCATGGTCGGTGCCGCCCGGGTCGACGCGGTCGCCACCGGCCTCGCCCACGAGGACGAGGACGAGCGGACGGAGGCCAAGGCGCTGCTGCCCGCCGCGCCCCGGACGCTGGCGGACACGGTCGCGGCCCGGGTGCTGCGCGAGCCGGTCTCCCCGACGCGCGGCGCCACCCTGATACCGCACCCGCGCGCGGCGCGGGGCCGGCGGCTGCGCTGGGCCCTCGGGTACGCGCTGGCGCCGGTGGCGGTCCTGACGGTGCTCGGCCTGTTGCTGACCGATGTCCTGCTGTACGTCGCGGCGGCCGGTGCCGTGGTCCTGCTGCCGGTCGCTGTCCTGCTCGCCCTCGACGCGTACCGCAACCTGGGCCATGGCCTCAGCGGCCGGTACCTGGTGACGCGCTCGGGCACGCTGGCCCGGACGACGGTCGCCCTCCAGCGCGGCGGTGTGGTCGGCTGGCGGGTGAGGCAGTCCGTCTTCCAGCGCCGCGCGGGCCTGCTGACGCTGACGGCGACGACGGCGGCCGGTTCGGGCGGGTACAGCGTGCACGACGCGGCGGAAGGCGAGGGCCTCGCCTTCGCGGAGTCGGCGGTGCCGGGCCTGCTGGCGCCCTTCCTGGTCCGGTCTGGTACCCAGTCCCGTTCGTATGGTTGATTGCCGTATGACAACTACACGCCGTCGTACGGTGCTCACCGCTCTCGCCACCGCCGCGGTGAGCGGATCCCTGCTCGGGCCGGGCGCCGCGCCCGCTCTCGCGGCCGACGACCTCTACGCCTCCAACACGGACCTCTACACCAAGCTCGCAGGCCGGGAGGGCATCGACTTCGGCCGGCGGTACAAGCGGCACGAGAGGGCGGACAACAGCACGAGCGCGGTCGCCCCGTTCCACCGCACGACCATCATGGCCCTGCACGGCGGCGGGATAGAACCGGGCACCTCGGAGCTGTGCCTGGGGATCGCCGGTTACCACCCGGCGACGTTCGAGGTCACCCCGGCGGGCGGCCCGGTCCACGACTACTGGATGTTCGAGGGCCTGCTCTCCAGCGACAACGGCTCGATGCACGTCACGTCGTCCCACTGCGACGACCGGGTCGCCCTCTCGATGGCGGGCGGCAGCCTCAACGTGCTGAGCCTGCACGGGTGCACGGCGGCCCAGGCCGGCGTCGCCGGGTCCAGACCCGAGGCCGTCGTCGTGGGCGGCCGTAACGAGGAGTTCAAGTCCCGGCTGATCGCGGCGTTCCAGGACGCGGGGTTCCAGACGGTCGACGGGGCCCGGATCAGTGCTCTCGCGGGGGTGGATCCGCAGAACATCGCCAATCGGACGGTCCTGGGACAGGGCGGTCAGCTGGAGATCACGACGGAACTGCGCAGGAGCATGTTCGGTACGTTCACCCGGCTGGGACGGCCCGGCTCGACCAACGAGGTCTTCGACCGGTTCGTGGCCGCGGCGCGCACGGCCGTCGCACGCCTGGAGACGAGCGCCTCCCAGACCATTCTCTGACGGCCCGGCCCGGCCGCCCGGACGAGAAGCGCGGCACCCGGCCGACGACGCGAAGCCCCGGTCCGCCCGCGGCTACGGGGGCGGACCGGGGCTTCGCCCGGCCGGGGCCCGGGTCAGGCGGAGGCCGGGGGGTAGAGGTCACGGGGCAACGCCGAGGCGGCCGCCGCGTCCAGCAGCCACAGCGTGCGCGCGCGCCCCTGGGCCCCCGCGGCCGGTGCCTGGATCTCGCCCGCGCCCGACAGCGCCATCTCCGCCGCCTTGGCCTTGTCCTCGCCCGCCGCCAGCAGCCAGACCTCGTGCGCCGCGCGGATCGCGGGAAGCGTCAACGAGATACGCAGCGGCGGCGGTTTCGGCGCGCCGTGCACGGCCACCACCGTGCGTTCGGTCTCCCGCACTCCGGGCAGCTCCGGGAAGAGCGAGGCGACATGGGTGTCGGGCCCGACCCCCAGCATCAGCACGTCGAAGGACGGCACCTGGGCATGGTCCTCCGGCCGCGCGGCGGCGGCCAGCTCCGCGGCGTACGCGGCGGCGGCCGCCTCCACGTCGCTGCCGTACGGCCCGTCGGAGGCGGCCATCGCGTGCACCCGCGCCGGATCCAGTGGTACGGAGTCGAGCAGCGCCCGCCGCGCCTGGGTGACGTTCCGTTCCGGATCGCCCTCCGGCAGGAACCGCTCGTCGCCCCACCACAGGTCGAGCCGCGACCAGTCCACGGCGTCCCGGGCGGGCGCCGCGGCCAGCGCGGCCAGCACCCCGTTGCCGTTGCGCCCGCCCGTCAGCACCACCGAGGCGCTGCCGCGGGCGGCCTGGGCGTCCACGATCTTCGTGATCAGCCGGGCCGCCGCGGCCTGCGCCATCAGCTCCTTGTCACGGTGGACGACCAGTTGCGGAGTGCTCACTTCGACTCCGCCTTCTTGGCGACCGTGGCCGGGGTGGGCCGCTCGGCCGCCGCCTCGGACGTGCCGTTCGCTCCGGCGGACACGCCCGCGGCCGCCTTCGTCGGCGACCCGCTGCCCAGCCGGTGCACCCCGAACCGCAGCGCCGACGCGTAGATGTCGTCCGGATCGAGCCGGCGCAGCTCCTCCGCGATCAGCTCGGCCGTCTCCCGCCGCTTGAGCGCCACCCCCCGGTCCGGCTGACCCTCGACGGAGAGCGTCGCCAGCGAGCCGTCCGCGCGGTCCAGCTCGATCGGGCCGCAGGTGGTCTCCATCCGTACGGCCGTCAGCCCGGGGCCGGCCGAGACCGCGCGCTTGACCGGCACGCTCAGCCGGTCCGCGAGCCACATGGCGAGCAGCTCACAGCTCGGGTTGAACTCCTCGCCCTCGACCTCGACCGAGGTCACCGCGCAGTCCACCTGGTCCAGGGCCGCCGCGAGCATCGAGCGCCACGGCGTGATCCGGGTCCAGGCCAGGTCCGTGTCGCCCGGGGTGTAGACGTCGGCGCGGGCCGTCAGCTCCTCGACCGGGTGCTCGGCCGCGTACGTGTCCGTCACCCGGCGCTGTGCCAGCTTGCCCAGCGCGTCCCTGGCCGGGTCGGTCGGCGCGTTCACCGGCCACCACACCACCACCGGGGCGTCCGGCAGCAGCAGCGGGAGCACCACGGACTGGGCGTGGTCCACGATGTCCCCGTACAGGCGCAGGACGACCGTCTCGCCGGTGCCCGCGTCCGTGCCGACCCGCACCTCGGCGTCGAGCCGGGCCTGGGCGCGGTCCCGCGGCGAGCGCGAGACCCGCTTGACGACCACGAGCTTCCTCGACGGGTGCTCGCGGGAGGCGTCGTCGGCCGCCTTGAGCGCGTCGTAGGCGTTCTCCTCGTCGGTGACGATGACCAGGGTCAGGACCATGCCGACGGCGGGCGTCCCGATCGTCCTGCGGCCCTGCACCAACGCCTTGTTGATCTTGCTGGACGTGGTGTCCGTAAGGTCGATCTTCATGGCCGGCGCCAGCTCCGTCCGTCTCGTGCGAGCATCTCGTCCGCCTCGGCCGGGCCCCAGGTCCCGGCCTCGTACTGGGCGGGCCTGCCGTTCTTCTCCCAGAACTCCTCGATCGGGTCGAGGATCTTCCAGGACAGCTCGACCTCCTCCACGCGCGGGAAGAGGTTCGAGTCGCCGAGCAGGACATCGAGGATGAGCCGCTCGTACGCCTCGGGGCTGGACTCCGTGAAGGACTCGCCATAGGCGAAGTCCATCGACACGTCCCGCACCTCCATGGAGGTGCCGGGCACCTTGGAGCCGAACCGCAGGGTCACGCCCTCGTCCGGCTGGACCCGGATGACCAGGGCGTTCTGCCCCAGCTCCTCGGTCGCCGTGTGATCGAAGGGGGAGTGCGGCGCGCGCTGGAAGACGACCGCGATCTCGGTGACACGCCGGCCGAGCCGCTTGCCGGTACGGAGGTAGAACGGGACGCCCGCCCAGCGGCGGTTGTCGATCTGCAGCTTCACCGCCGCGTAGGTGTCGGTCTTCGACTTGGCGTCGATGCCGTCTTCCTCGAGGTAGCCGACGGCCTTCTCACCGCCCTGCCAGCCCGCCGCGTACTGCGCGCGGACCGTCCCCTCGGCGAGGTCCTTGGGCAGCTTCACCGCGCCCAGCACCTTGGTCTTCTCCGCGGCCAGCGCGTCGGCGTCGAAGGAGGCGGGCTCCTCCATGGCGGTCAGCGCGAGCAACTGGAGGAGGTGGTTCTGGATGACGTCACGGGCGGCGCCGATCCCGTCGTAGTAACCGGCGCGCCCGCCGATCCCGATGTCCTCGGCCATCGTGATCTGGACGTGGTCCACGTAGGACCGGTTCCAGATCGGCTCGAAGAGCGTGTTGGCGAAGCGCAGCGCCAGGATGTTCTGGACGGTCTCCTTGCCCAGGTAGTGGTCGATCCGGAAGACCTGGTCCGGGGCGAAGACCTCGTGCACGATCGCGTTGAGCTCCTCGGCCGACTTCAGGTCGTGGCCGAAGGGCTTCTCGATGACCGCGCGCCGCCAGGAGCCGTCGTGCTGGTCCGCCAGCCCGTGCTTCTTGAGCTGCTGCACGACCTCGGGGAAGAACTTCGGCGGAACGGAGAGGTAGAACGCGAAGTTGCCGCCCGTGCCCTGCGACTTGTCGAGGTCCTCGATCGTCGCGCGCAGGTTCTCGAAGGCCTGGTCGTCGCCGAAGTCGCCCTGGACGAAGCGCATCCCCTGGATGAGCTGCTGCCAGACCTCCTCCCGGAAGGGGGTCCTGGCGTGTTCCTTGACGGCGTCGTGGACCTCCTGCGCGAAGTCCTCGTCCTGCCACTCGCGACGGGCGAAGCCGACGAGGGAGAAGCCCGGCGGCAGCAGACCGCGGTTGGCGAGGTCATAGACGGCGGGCATCAGCTTTTTCCGGGACAAATCGCCCGTGACGCCAAAGATGACCAGGCCCGACGGCCCCGCGATACGCGGGAGCCGTCGGTCCGCGGCGTCACGGAGCGGGTTCGCTCCGTGGGTTGCGGTCAAGGTTTCAGCCCTCCGAAGGGGCGAGGCGCTTGAGCTCCGCCTCGGTCGACTTGAGCAGGTCGGTCCAGGACGCCTCGAACTTCTCGACGCCCTCGTCCTCCAGCAGCTGGACGACGTCGTCGTACGAGATCCCGAGCTTCGCGATCGCCTCGAGGTCGGCGCGCGCCTGGTCGTACGTGCCGCGCACGGTGTCACCGGTGATGGTGCCGTGGTCGGCGGTGGCCTCCAGGGTGGCCTCCGGCATCGTGTTCACCGTGTTGGAGGCGACCAGTTCGTCGACGTACAGGGTGTCCTTGTACGCCGGGTCCTTCACGCCGGTCGAGGCCCACAGCGGGCGCTGCTTGTTGGCCTGGGCCTTGTCCAGGGCCGCCCAGCGCTCCGTGGAGAAGACCTCCTCGTACGCCTCGTAGGCCAGCCGCGCGTTGGCGAGGGCCGCCTTGCCGCGGGCCTCCTTGGCCTCCGGGGTGCCCAGCGCGTCGAGACGCTTGTCGATCTCGGTGTCCACGCGGGAGACGAAGAAGGACGCCACGGAGTGGATCTTCGACAGGTCCAGTCCGGCGGCCTTGGCCTTCTCCAGGCCCGCCAGGTAGGCGTCCATGACCTCGCGGTAGCGCTCCAGGGAGAAGATCAGCGTGACGTTGACGCTGATGCCCCGGCCGATGGTCTCGGTGATCGCCGGCAGGCCGGCCCTGGTCGCCGGGATCTTGATGAGCGTGTTCGGCCGGTCCACCAGCCAGGCCAGCTGCTTGGCCTCGGCGACGGTGGCGCGCGTGTTGTGGGCGAGACGCGGGTCGACCTCGATGGACACCCGGCCGTCCTGGCCCTGCGTGGCGTCGAAGACCGGACGCAGGATGTCGGCGGCGTCCCGGACGTCCGCCGTGGTGATCATGCGGACGGCCTCCTCGACGGTGACCCGGCGGGCGGCGAGGTCGGTGAGCTGGGTCTCGTAGCCGTCGCCCTGGGAGATCGCCTTCTGGAAGATCGACGGGTTCGTCGTGACACCCACCACGTGCTGCTGGTCGATCAGCTCGGCGAGGTTGCCGGAATTGATCCGCGTACGCGACAGGTCGTCGAGCCAGATCGCGACGCCTTCGTCGGAAAGGCGCTTGAGTGCGTCTGTCATGAGAGTTGCATCTCCTACTGTTCGTATAGAAGCGTCAGCGCGCCACGGCCGCGAGAGATTCCCGGGCCGCCGAGGCGACCGCGTCGGCCGTGAAGCCGAACTCGCGGAAGAGGACCTTGGCATCGGCGGAGGCGCCGAAGTGCTCCAGCGAGACGATCCGGCCGGCATCGCCCACGAAACGGTGCCAGCTCAGCCCGATACCCGCCTCGACCGCCACGCGCGCCTTCACGGACGGCGGCAGCACCGCGTCCCGGTACCCCTGATCCTGCTCCTCGAACCACTCGACGGACGGCATCGAGACGACCCGGGCGGCGACCCCCTCGGCCTGGAGCTTCTCGCGCGCCTCGACGGCGAGTTGCACCTCGGAGCCGGTGCCGATCAGGACGACCTGCGGCGTCACGCTCCGCCCGTCGGCGTCCTCGGCCTCGAAGAGGACGTAACCGCCGCGCGCGGCGTCCGGGTTGGCGTCGTACGTGGGCAGGCCCTGGCGGCTCAGGGCCAGGCCGTGCGGCGCGCCCTTGTCGTGCCGGCGCAGGATCTCCGCCCAGGCGGTCACCGTCTCGTTGGCGTCCGCCGGACGTACCACGTTCAGCCCCGGGATGGCGCGCAGCGCGGCCAGGTGCTCCACCGGCTGGTGGGTGGGGCCGTCCTCGCCGAGGCCGATGGAGTCGTGCGTCCACACGTACGTCACGGGCACGCGCATCAGCGCGGCCAGCCGGACGGCCGGGCGCATGTAGTCCGAGAAGACCAGGAACGTGCCGCCGTAGACACGGGTGTTGCCGTGCAGGGCGATGCCGTTCATCGTCGAGCCCATGGCGTGCTCGCGGATGCCGAAGTGGACCGTGCGGCCGTACGGATCGGCCTCCGGCAGCGGGTTGCCCCGCGGCAGGAACGACGACGTCTTGTCGATCGTGGTGTTGTTGGAGCCCGCGAGGTCGGCGGAGCCGCCCCACAGCTCGGGGATGATCCCGCCGAGCGCCTGGAGCACCTTGCCGGAGGCGGCGCGGGTGGCCACGGCCTTGCCGGTCTCGAAGACGGGAAGGTGTTCCTCCCAGCCGGCCGGCAGCTCGCCGGCGCGGACCCGGTCGAAGGTGGCCGCGCGCTCCGGGTTGGCCGTACGCCACGCGGCGAACGCCTTCTCCCACTCGCCGCGCGTCTCACGGCCGCGGTCGAGCGCCCGCCGGGTGTGGGCGAGGACCTCGTCGCCGACCTCGAAGGACTTCTCCGGGTCGAAGCCGAGGACCCGCTTGGTGGCGGCGACCTCGTCGGCGCCGAGCGCGGAGCCGTGCGAGGCCTCCGTGTTCTGCGCGTTCGGCGCCGGCCAGGCGATGATCGACCGGGCCGCGATGAAGGAGGGCCGCTCGGTCTCGGCCTGCGCCGCCTTGAGCGCCCGGTACAGGCCGGCCGGGTCGAGGTCGCCGTTCGGCAGCTGCGCCACGCGCTGGACGTGCCAGCCGTACGACTCGTACCGCTTGATCGTGTCCTCCGAGACGGCGGTCTCGGTGTCACCCTCGATCGAGATGTGGTTGTCGTCCCACAGCAGGACCAGGTTGCCGAGCTTCTGGTGCCCGGCGAGGGAGGACGCCTCGGCCGCGACGCCCTCCTGGAGGCACCCGTCACCGGCGATCACCCAGACGGTGTGGTCGAACGGCGAGGTGCCGGCGGCCGCCTCCGGGTCGTACAGGCCGCGCTCGTAGCGGGCGGCCATGGCCATGCCCACCGCGTTCGCCACGCCCTGGCCCAGCGGGCCGGTCGTGGTCTCGACGCCGGCGGTGTGGCCGTACTCCGGGTGGCCCGGGGTCTTCGAACCCCAGGTCCTGAACGCCTCCAGGTCGCTCAGCTCCAGGCCGTAGCCGGCCAGGTAGAGCTGGATGTACTGGGTCAGGGAGGAGTGGCCGGCGGACAGGACGAACCGGTCACGGCCGGTCCACTGCGGGTCGGCGGGATCGTGCCGCATGAGCTTCTGGTACAGCACATACGCGGCGGGGGCAAGGCTCATGGCGGTACCGGGATGGCCGTTGCCGACCTTCTGCACGGCATCGGCGGCCAGGACGCGGACCGTGTCGACGGCCCGCTGGTCCAGCTCGGTCCACTCAAGGTCTGTGGTGGTCGGCTTCGTGCTCACCCTGGGTCAGGGCTCCTCTCCACATGCTTTCCATGTCGGTGGCGTACGTCGCACCGGTTCGCTGCCGAGCCTACCCGCAGCCATGTCCTCGGCCGGAGTACGTCTGAAGTGCGGTTCAACGGCATTACCAGGGTGCCGCGTGTGCGTGGACTCCTTCTCCCGGCAGGGTGTACGGGCCGTGTCCCGGAAGCGTTCAAGGCGGTGCCGCGGGGGCCGCCCAACACCTCTCCGGTCGGCGGGACCCCCACGCGGATCGCCATCTGGGCAACGTCTAGAGTGGCGTGGTAAGCGCGAGTCTTTATGGGGCTTTCACGCACGGGCTCGCTTGGGATTTTCTCTGTCAGGGGTGTACGTGACGGCCGTCGAGTCCCGACCCGCAGGGGTCGTCCTGACTCCGAACTCGGGGGGCCAGCGGCCGTTCGGGGCCCGCCTCAAAGCGTTCGTGGCGCTGACCAAGCCGCGCATCATCGAATTGCTGCTGATCACCACCGTGCCGGTGATGTTCCTGGCCGAAGGGGGCGTCCCGGACCTCTGGCTGGTGCTCGTCACCTGCGTCGGCGGTTATCTCTCCGCCGGCGGGGCGAGCGCGCTGAACATGTACGTCGACCGGGACATCGACGCGCTGATGGAACGCACCGCGCAGCGTCCTCTGGTCACGGGCATGGTCTCGCCGCGCGAGGGACTGGTCTTCGGTCTGTCGCTCGCCGTGATCTCCACCGTGTGGTTCGGCTTTCTGGTCAACTGGCTGTCCGCGGCCCTTTCTGTCGGCGCGCTCCTTCTTTATGTCGTCGGTTACACGATGATTCTCAAGCGACGCACCGCGCAGAACATCGTGTGGGGCGGCATCGCGGGCTGCATGCCCGTACTGATCGGCTGGTCCTCGGTCACGAATTCGATGTCCTGGGCCGCCGTCATCCTCTTTCTCGTCATGTTCTTCTGGACGCCGCCGCACTACTGGCCGCTGTCGATGCGGGTGCAGGACGATTACGCGCGGGCCGGTGTGCCGATGCTGCCGGTCGTCGCGGGCAACCTGGTGGTCGCCCGGCAGATCGTCCTCTACAGCTGGGTGATGGTCGGCGTCTCGCTGCTCCTGACTCCGCTGGGCTACACCGGCTGGTTCTACACGGCGGTCGCGCTGCTGGCCGGTGGCCTGTGGCTCTGGGAGGCGCACGGCCTGCACTCCCGCGCCAAGGCCGGCGTGGTCGGCGGCAAGCTCAAGGAGATGCGGCTGTTCCACTGGTCGATCACCTATGTGTCGCTGCTCTTCGTGGCGGTGGCGGTGGATCCGTTCCTGCGGTAGACGCATCCTTCCCCGGACGGGCCGGACCGTGGTCAAGACCACGGTCCGGCCCGTCTTCGTCTCTCTACCCGTGGGTAGCATCCAGGTATGGTCACAACCCAGCAGGATGATCAGAGCGACGAGAACGGCACCGAGGATCCGAAGGCCGCGCGCGAGGCGCGGGAGGCGGAGCGCGCGGCGGCCCGCCGCGCGACACGTGATGAGCGCCGGGCCGCCCGGCTCGCCAAGCGGATCAGCACCTTCGCCCGGCGCCACGGCGGTGCCGAAGGGCACCTCGCGTACCTCGGACAGGCCGGCACCCGCATCGTGCTCGTGGGCGAGGACGGAGCCTGGGGCGACCTGGTCGCCCCCACGCACGCCGTCGCGCGCGGCGCGGCGACCCGGGCCGGGCTCACGCTGCACGCCTCGTTCGACGGAGAGTTCGCGGCGAAGGTGCGCACGGGAGCGTACGAGTGGGGCCGGATGGCGGGCATCCAGCTCGGCGGCGGTACGGGCTGACGCCGGACCCGGCGCGGCCGGTCCGGCGTGCGCCGACGGCCCTGGTCCGGGGCGGTCGAACGCGGTCCGCCGCAGGCCGAAAGGCGCCACCGGTGGGGAACTCACCCGTTAGGACTGTAGGAGCAGCGAGCCGTACGGTCCACGACGGGAACCTCGATGATCGATACAGCGTCCCTGGTGGACCAGTACTGCCACGGCGTCCTCCGTACGGAACTGGGGCTCGGCACCTTCGAGGACCGGCTGCGCCGCGAGGCGCTCGGCGTCACGGCACAGCCCGGGACCACGGGGCCACCCGCTGTCGGCACCAGCTTCTTCGACACCCAGACCGGTTTCGCGGTACGGCGCTGGTGCCCGCCGCTGCTGGGCCTGGAGCCGCACTGCCCGCCCGCGCGCTACCTCGCCCGCCGCCGCGAACTGGGGGCGTCGGCGACCGCCGGGCTGCTGCTGCGGTCCACGGGAATCTCCACCTATCTGGTGAACACGGCGGGGGCCGCGGCACCCCTCGGGCCGGACCCGGCCGCTCCGGACCGCGCCGGGCCGGGGGAGATGGCGGCCATGGCGGGCGCCGACGCCCGGGAGATCGTCCGCCTCGAACCACTCGCCGTACGGGCCGCCGACACCGCGGTCTGCGTCGGCGGCTTTCTGTCCGGGTGCGCGGCGGCCGTCCACACCGCGGGAACGTCGGCCGCCGGCTTCGGCGCCGGGGCCGGTGCGGTGCGCAGCGCCGCCCTGGCCCCCGAACCGCCGGGGCCCGGAGAAGTACGGGGCGCCGCCGGGCGCTGGCTGGCAGGGCGGCGGGCGGGTGATCCGCTCACCGATCCCGTTCTGCTGCGCCATCTGCTGTGGACGGCGGTCACCGCTCGCCTGCCGCTGCAACTGCACACCGGGGCCCTGGGCGGACCGGCGCCGGGCGAGGGCGGCGGCCCTCTGGCGCTGACCGGTTTCGCCACGGCCACGGCCGGTCTGGGTGTCGCGCTCGTCCTGCTCGGCAGCCCGCCGTACCACCGGCACGCCGCCCGGATGACGGCGCTCTTCCCCCATGTGTACGCGGACCTCGGGCCCGGCCTCACGCGGACGGGCGCGAGGGCCGCGGCGGTGCTCGCGGAGGCCCTGGAACTCGCGCCCTTCGGAAAGCTGCTCTTCTCCAGCGGTGCGCGAGGGCTGCCCGAACTGCATGTGGTGGCGGCGCGGGTGTTCAGGGAGGCGGTGGCGCGGGTGCTCGGTGGCTGGGTCGCGGAAGGCGCCTGGTCGGCGAGGGACGCCCGGCGCGTCGCCGGAATGATCGCGGCGGACAACGCCCGGCGCCTCTACGGGCTGCCGGGCGGCTGACCGTACGCGGACACGGGCCGGGTGCGCCGGGCCGTGCGGTCGGCTCAGACCGCCGCCGACATCGGCGATTCCGGCCGCGCCGGTTTCTCCGCCGTGGTCACCGGCCGCTCACGTACGCTCATCGCCACCCGCAGGACGGCGATCCAGACCAGCGCGGAACCGAGCATGTGCAGGCCCACCAGGATCTCCGGGGAGTCGGTGAAGAACTGCACGTAGCCGATGGCGCCCTGGGCGAGCAGTACCAGCAGCAGGTCGCGGGCGCGAGCCCGGATGTCCACGGGGGCGTCCACCGTCCGCAGCACCAGCCAGATCGCCACCGCCAGCGCGCACACCAGCCAGGCGAAGACCGCGTGCACATGGGCGGTGGTGACCCAGTCGAAGGGCATCCGCGGGACGTCGCTGCTGTCACCGGCGTGGCGGCCCGAGCCCGTCACCGTCGTCCCCACCGCGATCAGCACCGCCGAGCTGACGACCAGGGCCCAGGACAGCCTGCGTACGAGGCGCGGCACGCGAGGGCGCGGCTCGCCGTCGCCCTCTCCGGCGCGCAGCCAGGTCAGGGTGGTGACCGTGAGCAGCGTGCAGGCGAGCAGGAAATGCCCCGCCACGCTCCAGGGGTTCAGGCCCGCCCACACCGTGATGCCGCCGATCACGGCGTTGCCCATCACGATCCAGAACTGGGACCAGGCCAGCCGGGTCAGCCCGCGCCTCCGCGGCTTGGCGGAGCGAACGGCGATGATCGCCCAGCCCACCGCCGCGCTCAGCACGTACGTCAGCATCCGGTTGCCGAACTCGATGGCCCCGTGCAGGCCCTGCTCCGGCGTGGCGAAGAGGCTGTCGTCCGTGCACTTGGGCCAGGTGTCGCAGCCGAGGCCGGAACCGGTCAGCCGGACCGCTCCACCGGTGACGATGATGACGACCGTCATCAGCGTGGCGGTGAGGGTGGCGCGCCGGAGCGTACGCGGCGAGGGCGTCCAGCGCTGAGCGATATATGCGAGGGGGTTCAGCACGGCAACCATGGTAGGCGCGAGCTTGTGCAGCTTTTCACGAGGGGTACCGGAGGCGTGTCCCGGCGGCGTGGAGCGCCCACTCCGCCGACCGACGCC
Organism: Streptomyces hebeiensis; assembly: GCF_052983195.1. Classification (NCBI taxonomy): domain Bacteria; kingdom Bacillati; phylum Actinomycetota; class Actinomycetes; order Kitasatosporales; family Streptomycetaceae; genus Streptomyces; species Streptomyces hebeiensis. The sequence continues at coordinate 1,657,877 of NZ_CM129812.1, read as the reverse complement.
CCTGAGCCGATGTCCCTGAGCCGACGCCCCTGCGCCGACGTCCCTGCCCGGACGTCACTCCCAGCGGAAGAACCGGGCCGCCGCGCCGAGGCCCAGCAAGGCCCATGCGGCGAGGACGCCGAGGTCCGCCCAGGGCGTTCCGGCGCCGGACTGGAGGACGTCCCGCAGCCCGCCGGAGAGCGCGGAGATGGGCAGCAGTCCGAGTACCGAGCCCGCCGCGTCGGGGAACTTGTCCAGCGGAACGATCACCCCGCCGCCCACCAGCAGCAGCAGGAAGACCAGATTGGCGGCCGCCAGTGTGGCCTCCGCGCGGAGCGTGCCCGCCATCAGCAGGCCGAGCCCGGAGAACGCCGCCGTGCCGAGGACCAGCAGGAGCAGGACGGCGAGCGGGTTGCCGCCCGGAGACCAGCCGAGCCCGAGGGCGATCACGGTCAGCAGGACGACCTGGAGCACCTCCGTGGCCAGGACGGAGAGCGTCTTGGCCGTCATCAGGGCCCAGCGCGGCAGCGGCGAGGCGGCGAGCCGCTTGAGCACGCCGTACCGCCGCTCGAAGCCGGTCGCGATGGCCTGGCCGGTGAACGCCGTGGACATCACGGCCAGCGCCAGGACGCCGGGGGCGAGGAAGTCCACCGCTTCACCCGAACCGGTGTCGACGACGTCGACCGTCGAGAACAGCACCAGCAGCAGCGACGGGATGATCACGGTCAGCAGTAGCTGTTCGCCGTTGCGCAGCAGCAGTTTCGTCTCGAACGCCGTCTGCGCTCCGATCATCCGGAGCAGCGGGGCCGCGCCGGGCGCCGGGGCATACGCACCGGCGCCCGCGTCCGAGCTGTCCACGCCCGTACCGCCGCCCGCGATCGCGCCCGTGTCCGTACTCATGAACGCAGCTCCTTGCCGGTCAGTTCGAGGAAGACGTCCTCCAGCGTGCGCCGCTCGACGGAGATCGTGTCCGGCATCACCCCGTGCTGGGCGCACCAGGAGGCCACCGTGGCCAGCAGCTGCGGGCCCACCGTGCCGGTGACCCGGTAGACCGCGCCCGGCAGTTCGGCGGCCTCGGAGCCGTCGGGGAGCGCCTTGAGCAGCGAGCCCAGGTCGAGCCCCGGGCGGCCGGTGAAGCGCAGGGTGTTCTCCGCGCCGCCCCGGCACAGCCGCTCCGGGCTGTCCTGGGCGATGACCCGGCCCGCGTCGATGATCACCACGTCGTCGGCCAGTTCCTCGGCCTCGTCCATGAAGTGCGTGGTCAGTACCACGCCGACGCCGTCGGTGCGCAGCCGGCGGACCAGCTCCCAGGTGGCGCGGCGGGCCTGCGGGTCGAGACCGGCGGTCGGTTCGTCCAGGAAGACCAGCTCGGGGCGGCCGACGACGGCCATCGCCAGGGCGAGCCGCTGCTGCTGCCCGCCGGAGAGCCGCCGGTAGGCCGTACGTCCGCAGTCGCCGAGGCCGAGCCGTTCGATCAGCGCGTCCACATCGAGCGGGTGGGCGTGCAGCCGGGCCATGTGGCGCAACATCTCATCGGCGCGCGCGCCGGAGTACACGCCACCGGACTGGAGCATCACGCCGATCCTGGGGCGGAGCCGGGCGGCGTCGGCGACGGGATCGAGGCCGAGGACGCGGACCGTGCCGGCGTCGGGCCTGCGGTACCCCTCGCAGGTCTCCACCGTGGTCGTCTTGCCGGCGCCGTTGGGGCCGAGGACGGCGGTCACGGTACCGGCGCGCACCACCAGGTCGAGGCCGTCCACGGCGGTCTTCGCGCCGTACCGTTTGACCAGGCCGCGGACCTCCACGACGGGTGTTCCGGCCGCCTCCGCGGCGGGCGCCGGACCGGTCCGGCCGGGGGCGGGCCCGCTGCCGGACCGGCCGTCGGGCAGGGAGTCACCCGGGAAGACGCTGTGCATGCCGGAAGTCTAGGCAGGGCGGGCGGGGACCCCGGCCGTGGGGCCGGACAGCCCTCCAGTTAGGTGACCCTAAGTGATTAAGCGCACCCCTGGTGGCTGCATACCGTGGTTGTCACTTCCGAACGAATTACGCAACAATGGCGTTGTGAAATACGTGGGCGAGGCTTCGCAGGAGGAACTCGCGACCGGTGAGCGCTCCACGCGCAACCGGGTCGCGCGCTCCATCCTGGACCACGGCCCGTCGACCGTCTCGGAGCTGGCGGGCCGGCTCGGACTCACCCAGGCGGCAGTCCGCCGCCACCTGGACGCGCTGGCCGCCGACTCCGTGGTGGAGCCGCGCGAGAAGCGGGTGTACGGCTCGCGGGGGCGCGGCCGGCCCGCCAAGGTGTTCGCGCTGACCGACTGCGGGCGGGACGCCTTCGACCAGTCCTACGACCAGCTCGCCGCCGACGCCCTGCGCTGGATCGCGCGGACCGCGGGCGGCGGGGCCCAGGGCGAGGCCGCGGTGGCCGCCTTCGCCCGCGCCCGCATCGCCGCGCAGGCGGCGGCCTACCGGTCGGCGGTCGACGCCGCCGACCCGGACAAACGTACAGAGGCGCTGGCCAAGGCGCTGAGCACCGACGGGTACGCTGCTACGGCCCGGGACGCGCCGAACCGGCTGGGCGAGCAGCTCTGCCAGCACCACTGCCCGGTCGCGCACGTCGCCGAGCAGTTCCCCCAGCTGTGCGAGGCGGAGACGGAGTTCTTCTCCCAGCTGCTCGGGACCCATGTGCAGCGTCTCGCCACCATCGCCCACGGTGACGGGGTCTGCACGACGTTCATCCCCCGCGCCACCGCACCGACCACTCATCACGCATCCGACAGCACAGCCGGGAGGAACCCCGCATGACGCTCCCCACGGAGACCGCTCACCCCGAGCTCGAGGGCCTGGGTAAGTACGAATTCGGCTGGGCCGACCCCGACGCCGCGGGTGCCGAAGCCAAGCGAGGCCTCTCCGAGGAAGTCGTCCGCGACATCTCGGGGAAGAAGAACGAGCCGGAGTGGATGCTGAAGCTGCGGCTCAAGGGCCTGCGCCTGTTCGACAAGAAGCCGCTCCCCAACTGGGGCTCCGACCTGTCGGGCATCGACTTCGACAACATCAAGTACTTCGTCCGGTCCACCGAGCAGCAGGCCGCCAGCTGGGAGGACCTGCCCGAGGACATCAAGAACACGTACGACAAGCTCGGCATCCCCGAGGCGGAGAAGCAGCGCCTCGTCGCCGGTGTCGCGGCCCAGTACGAGTCCGAGGTCGTGTACCACCAGATCCGTGAGGACCTGGAGCAGCAGGGCGTCATCTTCCTGGACACCGACACCGCGCTCCGGGAGCACCCCGAGCTGTTCAAGGAGTACTTCGGCACGGTCATCCCGGTCGGTGACAACAAGTTCGCGTCGCTGAACACGGCCGTGTGGTCGGGCGGCTCGTTCATCTACGTGCCGAAGGGCGTGCACGTCGACATCCCGCTCCAGGCCTACTTCCGTATCAACACGGAGAACATGGGCCAGTTCGAGCGGACGCTGATCATCGTGGACGAGGACGCCTACGTCCACTACGTGGAGGGCTGCACCGCCCCGATCTACACCTCGGACTCGCTGCACAGCGCCGTGGTCGAGATCATCGTCAAGAAGGGTGCCCGCTGCCGTTACACGACCATCCAGAACTGGTCGAACAACGTCTACAACCTGGTCACCAAGCGGGCCGTGGCCTACGAGGGCGCGACCATGGAGTGGGTCGACGGCAACATCGGCTCCAAGGTCACCATGAAGTACCCGGCCGTCTACCTGATGGGCGAGCACGCCAAGGGCGAGACCCTGTCCATCGCCTTCGCGGGCGAGGGCCAGCACCAGGACGCCGGCGCCAAGATGGTCCACATGGCCCCGCACACCTCCTCGAACATCGTTTCCAAGTCGGTGGCGCGCGGTGGCGGCCGTACGTCGTACCGGGGCCTGATCGAGATCGGCGAGGGCGCCGAGGGCTCCAAGTCGAACGTGCTGTGCGACGCGCTGCTGGTGGACACCATCTCGCGCTCCGACACCTACCCGTACGTGGACGTCCGCGAGGACGACGTGTCCATGGGCCACGAGGCGACCGTCTCCAAGGTCTCCGAGGACCAGCTCTTCTACCTGATGAGCCGCGGTCTCTCCGAGTTCGAGGCGATGGCGATGATCGTGCGCGGCTTCGTCGAGCCGATCGCCAAGGAGCTGCCCATGGAGTACGCGCTGGAACTCAACCGGCTGATCGAACTGCAGATGGAAGGCGCCGTCGGCTAGCGGCCGGGCCGAGCCGGGGACGGTCCGGCCCGCCGCGGCCGGTTCCGGTCCCGTTCGGCGGGCTCCGTACCGGCCCGGCGAACCGGAGCGCCGAACCGGCCTCGTTCCCGGGCGCCCGCGCCCCCGGCCCCCGGCGGCGGCCTCCCCGTAGTCCCCGTAGGCCGCCGGCCGCGGCGGCGACCCAAGCAGCGACCCATTCCTTACGCAGAGGCAGAGAGAGAGCACGACGACAGCCATGGCTGAGGCTCAGAACATTCCGGTGGGCTCCACCACCACCGGTTCGATCGCGGTGGCCGCCGAGTCGACCGTCGCCACGCGCATGAGCGCACCCCCGTCCTACGACGTGGCGGACTTCCCCGTGCCGCACGGCCGGGAGGAGGAGTGGCGGTTCACGCCGCTGGAGCGGCTGCGCGGGCTGCACGACGGCAGCGCGGTCGCCGCGGACGGCGCCGTCACCGTCGAGGTGACCGCCCCCGACGGCGTCACCGTCGAGACCGTCGGCCGTGACGACGCGCGGATCGGCAAGGCCGGTGTCCCGGTGGACCGGGTCGTCGCACAGGCGTACTCCTCCTTCGAGAAGGCATCCGTCGTCTCCGTGCCCAAGGAGGCGGTGCTCGCCGAGCCGATCCGGATCGCCGTCCGGGGCCAGGGCGGTACGGCCTACGGCCACCAGGTCATCGAGCTCGGTGCCTTCGCCGAGGCGGTCGTCGTCATGGACCACTCCGGCGACGGCGTGCTCGCGGCCAACGTCGACTACCTGCTCGGGGACGGCGCCAAGCTGACCGTCGTCTCCGTCCAGGACTGGGACGCCAAGGCCGTCCACGTGGCCCAGCACAACGCGCTGATCGGCCGCGACGCCTCGTTCAAGTCGATCGTCGTCACCTTCGGCGGTGACCTCGTCCGGCTGCACCCCCGGGTCGAGTACGCGGGCACCGGCGGTGAGGCGGAGCTGCTCGGCCTCTACTTCACCGACGAGGGCCAGCACCAGGAGCACCGGCTCCTCGTCGACCACAACACGCCGCACTGCAAGTCCAACGCCGCCTACAAGGGCGCTCTCCAGGGCACGGACGCGCACGCCGTATGGATCGGCGACGTCCTGATCCGCGCCGCCGCCGAGGGCACGGACACCTACGAGATGAACCGCAACCTGGTCCTCACGGACGGCGCCCGGGTCGACTCCGTACCGAACCTGGAGATCGAGACCGGCGAGATCGCCGGCGCCGGGCACGCCTCGGCCACCGGCAGGTTCGACGACGAGCAGCTCTTCTACCTGATGGCGCGCGGCATCCCCGAGGCCGAGGCCCGCAGGCTGGTCGTCCGCGGCTTCTTCGCCGAGCTGGTCCAGCAGATCGGGCTCCCGGACGTCGAGGAGCGCCTGCTGGAGAAGATCGAGGCAGAGCTGGAGACCGTGTCGTGACCCCCCCGACGACCTTCGTCCGCGTCTGTGGGCTGGACGAGCTGGAGGAGGGCACCCCGAAGCGGGTGGAGATCGACGGCACGCCCGTCTCCGTCGTGCGCACCGAGGGCGAGGTGTTCGCGATCAACGACATCTGCTCGCACGCCAACGTCTCGCTCTCGGAGGGCGAGGTCGAGGACTGCATGATCGAATGCTGGCTGCACGGTTCCAGCTTCGACCTCCGTACCGGCAAGCCGTCCGGTCTGCCCGCGACGCGCCCCGTCCCCGTATACCCCGTAAAGATCGAAGGGGACGATGTGCTCGTCTCCGTCACCCAGGAGTCCTGAGTCACCCATGGCAACGCTTGAAATCCACGACCTGCACGTTTCCGTCGAGGCCGACAACGCCTCCCGCGAGATCCTGAAGGGCGTCGACCTCACCGTCAAGCAGGGCGAGACGCACGCCATCATGGGCCCCAACGGCTCCGGCAAGTCGACCCTCGCGTACTCCCTCGCGGGCCACCCCAAGTACACGATCACCGGCGGCACCGTGACCCTGGACGGCGAGGACGTCCTGGAGATGACCGTCGACGAGCGCGCCCGCGCGGGTGTGTTCCTCGCGATGCAGTACCCCGTCGAGGTCCCCGGCGTCTCCGTCTCCAACTTCCTGCGCTCCTCCGCCACCGCGATCCGCGGCGAGGCGCCCAAGCTGCGGACCTGGGTGAAGGAGGTCCGGGAGACCATGGAGCGCCTCCACATGGACCCCGCCTTCGCCGAGCGGAACGTCAACGAGGGCTTCTCCGGCGGTGAGAAGAAGCGCCACGAGATCCTCCAGCTCGAACTGCTCAAGCCGAAGATCGCGATCCTGGACGAGACCGACTCCGGCCTCGACGTGGACGCGCTGCGGGTCGTCTCCGAGGGCGTCAACCGCGTCCGGGAGACCGGCGAGGTCGGCACGCTGCTGATCACGCACTACACCAGGATCCTCCGCTACATCAAGCCCGACTTCGTGCACGTCTTCGCGCAGGGCCGCATCGCCGAGTCCGGCGGCGCCGAGCTCGCGGACAAGCTGGAGAACGAGGGCTACGAGGCATACGTGAAGGGTGGCGTTACCGCGTGACACAGCTGCCGGGCCTTCCGACCGCTCCGGGCCGCCTGCTGGACGAGGCGATCCGGAAGGATTTCCCGATCCTCGACCGGGTGATCCACGACGGCAAGAAGCTCGTGTACCTGGACTCCGCAGCGACCTCGCAGAAGCCGCGCCAGGTACTCGACGCACTGAGCGAGTACTACGAGCAGCACAACGCGAACGTCCATCGCGGCGTCTACACGATCGCCGAGGAGGCCACGGCGCTGTACGAAGGCGCGCGTGACAAGGTCGCCGCGTTCATCAACGCGCCGAGCCGCGACGAGGTGATCTTCACCAAGAACGCCTCGGAGTCGCTCAACCTCGTGGCCAACATGCTCGGCTGGGCCGACGAGCCGTACCGGGTGGACCACGAGACCGAGATCGTCACCACGGAGATGGAGCACCACTCCAACATCGTGCCGTGGCAGCTGCTCGCGCAGCGCACGGGCGCGAAGCTGAAGTGGTTCGGCATCACCGACGACGGCCGGCTCGATCTGTCCAACATCGACGAGATCATCACCGAGAAGACCAAGATCGTCTCCTTTGTGCTGGTCTCCAACATCCTGGGCACGCAGAACCCGGTCGAGACGATCGTCCGCCGGGCGCAGGAGGTCGGCGCGCTGGTCTGCATCGACGCCTCGCAGGCCGCGCCGCACCAGGTCCTGGACGTGCAGGCGCTCCAGGCGGACTTCGTCGCCTTCACCGGCCACAAGATGGTCGGTCCGACCGGGATCGGCGTGCTGTGGGGCCGGCAGGAGCTGCTGGAGGACCTGCCGCCGTTCCTGGGCGGTGGCGAGATGATCGAGACGGTCTCGATGCACTCCTCGACCTACGCGCCGGCGCCGCACAAGTTCGAGGCGGGCACGCCCCCGATCGCCCAGGCCGTCGGCCTCGGGGCGGCCGTGGACTACCTGTCCGCGATCGGCATGGAGAGGATCGCCGCGCATGAGCACGCGATCACCGAGTACGCGGTGAAGCGCCTGCTGGAGGTCCCCGACCTGCGGATCATCGGCCCGGAGACGGCCGAGGACCGGGGGGCGACGATCTCCTTCACGCTCGGCGACATCCATCCGCACGACGTGGGGCAGGTACTGGACGAGCAGGGCATCGCGGTCCGGGTCGGCCACCACTGCGCGCGGCCGGTCTGCCTGCGGTACGGAATTCCCGCGACGACGCGGGCGTCTTTCTATCTGTACTCCACTCCGGCCGAGGTCGATGCCCTGGTCGAGGGCCTGGAGCACGTCCGTAACTTCTTCGGATGAGGACCCCTCCGGCGGTTTCCGGGCGGTCCGGGGCCTCGGGCGACCGGGAGTGCCGGCCGCCCGGGGAGCCCGGGCCGGCGGGAGCCGGGGGCGAGCAACCGGACGACGAGACTCGGACGAGGACCGGGAAGACGACTTGAGAGGCTGTCCGTGAAGCTGGATTCGATGTACCAGGACGTCATCCTGGACCACTACAAGCACCCGCACGGGCGTGGTCTGCGGGACGGCGACGCCGAGGTGCACCACGTCAATCCGACGTGTGGCGACGAGATCACACTGCGCGTGCGGTACGAGGGGACGCGGATCGCGGACGTCTCGTACGAGAGCCAGGGCTGTTCGATCAGCCAGGCCAGCGCGTCCGTGCTCAACGACCTGCTCGTCGGCAAGGAGGTGGCCGAGGCGCGGCGGATCCAGGACACCTTCCTGGAGCTGATGCAGTCCAAGGGCCAGATCGAGCCGGACGACACGATGGAGGAGGTGCTGGAGGACGCGGTCGCGTTCGCCGGCGTCTCGAAGTACCCCGCCCGCGTCAAATGCGCCCTGCTGAGCTGGATGGCGTGGAAGGACGCGACGGCGCAGGCGCTGGGCGGCAACCCGGCCACGGACGAGAGCGTGACGAAGGAGACGGCATGAGCGAGAACGAGACCGCCACCATGAAGCCCGCCTCGGAGGACGAGGTCCGGGAGGCGCTGTACGACGTCGTCGACCCCGAGCTGGGTATCGATGTCGTCAACCTGGGGCTGATCTACGGCATCCACATCGACGACTCGAACACGGCGACGCTGGACATGACCCTGACGTCGGCGGCGTGTCCGCTGACCGATGTGATCGAGGACCAGGCGAAGGCGGCGACGGACGGGATCGTCAACGAGCTCAAGATCAACTGGGTCTGGATGCCGCCGTGGGGGCCGGACAAGATCACGGACGACGGGCGCGAGCAGCTGCGGGCGCTGGGCTTCAACGTCTGACCGCGGTCCGGGCCGGCGTCCGACTCGACGGCTGAGTCAACGCCCGGGCCGGCGTCCTGGCGACGCGTGTCCGTCCGCGTCACGGGCGGCCCATCGGTACGCGTGGCGAAGGGCCCGACGGCCGGGGACCTCGAGGTCCCCCGCCGTCGGGCCCTTCGCCGTGTCCGCGCGGCCTACGAGGGCGCCGGCGCGGAGGCCGCCTCGACGAGGGCGGGCGCCAGGTTCTCCTTGCGTATGCGCTGGTCCACGTAGAGCAGGGCCAGCACGAGCTGGGGGAAGGTCGTGGTGATGACCTGGCTGACCAGCTGACCGATCAGAGCCAGGAGCAGATAACCACCGATGCCCAGGGCGATCGCGCCGGGACTCGCCTCCGGGCCGATGTCGCCTGCCGTGAACATGCCGGGAAGCAGGCCCAGCAGGGTGAGCAACTGCCGGATGACCATCCCGGCGAAGCCCGCCATCAGGTAGACCAGCAGGCAGATGCCGAAGATCCGCCACCAGGCGCCGCGCACCAGCGCCGCCGAGCGACGCAGCGACGCGGTGGCGCCCTGGGTCTCGGTCACCGCGACCGTCGAGGCCAGGCTGTAGCGGATCCAGAGCCAGGTGGCCACCGGGGCCGCGGCCAGCGCGCCCAGGAACCCGAGCGCCATCAGCCAGCCCGCCCACCGCGCCTCGGCGACGGCGTAGGTGAGCACGGTGGCGCCGATGCCTAGCAGGAGCAGGGCCACCGGGAGGAGGCCGATCAGTCCGATCAGGACGACGGTGCCGAGCACGGCCGGGACGCGTGCGAGGGCGCGACGCCAGACCGCGCCGAAGGTCGTGCGGCGGCCGAGCACGGCCTCCTGGGCTATCGCCGGGCAGACGGCCTGGACCATCGCCGTCGCGGCGAGCAGCACCAGCACGGCGAAGGCGCACAGACCGGCGAAGGGGATCACCAGGGGCCGCAGGTCGTCCCAGTCCGGGTCCTGGCCCGACGGCAGGTCGAAGAGGTGGCGCAGGTCGTCGCCGGCCACGGCGTAGGCGAGCCCCGCCGCCGCGGCGACCACCAGGGCGGCGACGGCGTACACGACCACCGTGACACCGAACAACTGCTTCCAGTAGCGGCCGAAAGTGGCGAAGGCGCCGGTGAGTATGTCGCTCAGGCCGAGCGGGCCGAGGGGTATGACGCCGGGCTTGGGCGGCGGCGGGGGCCAGCCGCCCCAGCCGTACGGGCCGCCGCCGTACGGGCCGCCGCCGTGCGGGCCGCCGCCGTGCGGGCCGCCGCCGTGCGGGCCGCCGCCGTGCGGGCCGCCGCCGTGCGGGCCGCCGCCGTGCGGGCCGCCGCCGTGCGGGCCGCCGCCGTGCGGGCCGCCGCCGTGCGGGCCGCCACCGTGCGGGCCGCCGCCATGAGGGCCGCTTCCGTAGGAGCCGCCGCCCCCTGGGGGAGCGCCTCCGTACGGTCCGCCGCCCGGCCCCGTTCCCTGTGTCACCGATCCGCTCCGTTCAGCCGTTGTTCTGTTCGAACGGAGCAGAGTAGCCGGTACGGCACGGCGCGCGCTCGTCACCTGAGACCGGTTCGCCCGGGCGCCACCAGGAACGTTAAGTTCGGAGCATGACCGACACGTCTTCTCCGCGTTCATCCCTCCCGCCCCGTGCCACCGGCGCCGTCGCCACCGGCCTCGCCACCGTCACCGAGGACGGCACCGTCCTCGACACCTGGTTCCCCGCGCCCGAACTCGTCGCCGAGCCCGGCCCGGCCGGCACCGAGCGGCTGACCGCCGAGCGCGCCGCGGAACTGCTCGGCGCGGGCGCGGGCAAGGCCGTCGGTCCCGACACGCGCCGCGGGGTCGAGGTCGTCGCCGTCCGTACGGTCGTCGCCTCGCTGGACGACAAGCCCCTGGACGCGCACGACATCTACCTGCGCCTGCACCTGCTCAGCCACCGCCTGGTCGCTCCCCACGGGCAGAACCTGGACGGCATCTTCGGCCTGCTCGCCAACGTGGCCTGGACCTCGCTGGGTCCGGTCGCCGTCGACGCGCTGGAGACCGTACGGCTCAACGCGCGCGCCGAGGGACTGCACCTCCAGGTGACATCGGTCGACAAGTTCCCGCGGATGACCGACTACGTGGCCCCCAAGGGCGTCCGGATCGCCGACGCCGACCGGGTACGCCTCGGCGCGCACCTCGCCGCCGGAACCACCGTGATGCACGAGGGCTTCGTCAACTACAACGCGGGCACCCTCGGCACCTCGATGGTCGAGGGACGGATCTCCGCGGGTGTCGTCATCGGCGACGGCACCGACATCGGCGGTGGCGCGTCCACCATGGGGACCCTGTCGGGCGGCGGCAAGGAGCGGATCGTCATCGGCGAGCGCTGCCTCATCGGCGCGGAGGCGGGGGTCGGTATCGCCCTGGGCGACGAGTGTGTGGTCGAGGCGGGCCTGTACGTCACCGCCGGCACGCGCGTCACACTGCCGGACGGACAGATCGTCAAGGCACGGGAACTGTCGGGCGCGGACAACATCCTCTTCCGCCGCAACTCGGTCACGGGCGTCGTCGAGGCCCGTCCGAACAACGCGGTCTGGGGCGGTCTCAACGAGGTGCTGCACAGCCACAACTGACCGTTGGACGGTCGGTGTCGCGCGGCCGTGACCGGAGGCGAGGACCCCGGTCACGGCCGCGCGCCGTACCGGGGAGGGGACGCCCATGTCCCTTCCCTCGGTGCTCGGCATCGATGGCCGGAAGAGCCCGTAACTGCGCCTTCTTGAGCGGCGGCGTTGGGTTTTGTGTGCACCGACAACCCATCGACCACTCGTATATCAGCCATTCATATTTCGGCACCGAACAGTGATCGGCCACTCGTTCGTCATGCGGCAGGATGCACCCATGACCCGATCTGCCACCGGTGGACGACGGGGCGTCTGAGGACAGCGTGCCGGAGGCAGCTCGGGGTAGTCGTGGCCGGACTGCCGGTGCGCACCGCGCGTACGGACCGCGGGCACGGGAGGCGAACGCGGACTGTGCGTGCGGATCGCCGGTACGGACTGTCAGTGCGGACTGGTCCAATGGAGGGCATGAAGGGCATGGAGAACATGAGCACCGAAAACGCCGACAGGGGCGAGGCACACGGGGGTGAGGTGCGCGAGGCCGGTGAATCGGCACGGCGAGGGGTGACGGACCTCGGCGAGTGGGCCCGGCAGAACGCGGTGGGCAGTGGCCGCCGGGCCGGTCAGGACGTGGCCGATCCCGAGGAGCTGGACGCGCTGCGGGCGGCCTTCCCCGCGGATCGCAGTCTGCCGCCGCTGGGCTGGGACGCGGTCCGTGCGTACGAGCGCGAGCAGGGCATCGTCCTGCCCGAGCCGTACCGCACGATGGTGGCGGAGATCTGCGACGGGTGCGGTGACGGGCCGCCCGACATCGACGGGCTGATACCCCTGGCCGCGCTGCCGGCCGACTGGGGCTGCGCGCCGAGCCAGCGGGACCTGTCGGAGGCGTTCCCGCTGACCGAGGCATGGGTGTGGGAGGACGACCCCCGGCCGTACGAGGAGATAGAGCCGCTCATCGACGCGGTCTACAACTACGGCAGCGTGGTGCTGGGCACGGACGGCTGCGGTATGTACTGGCAGCTGGTGGTCACCGGTCCGCAGCGCGGCCGGATATGGAACATCAGCGACGTGGGGGCCGCGCCGTTCGGGGCGTCCTTCGGCCGGGCCGCGGCGGAGGTGGGCTTCGCGGGCTGGGTGGCGCACTGGGCTACCGCGCGAAGGCCCTGGTTCGACATCGTCGTATGACGGTGGTGAGGCGGGCGCTGCCGGCCGGTGCCGGGCGACGTGACGTGGCGCGTCACGGACTCCGCGTGCGGATCGCCCGCCCGGTGTATGGGGGCCGGGAGCTCGACGAGGGCCATGACTTGGCGTGTTGACCTCGACCGCACGTGTTTTCCGAGCATGGTGAACGAGGGCGCACCGCGGGGGTGCGCCACGATGAAGCCCCACCATGCCCGCACGGCTCACCGCTCTCCCCGAGGTCACCCGCTCCGGCGGGGTGCCGTCACGGCCAGCACCTGGCGTGTCGGCACCCTGAGCGGCAGCCGTCCGCCGTCGAGGCCCTCGCCCGCGCCCGGTGACAGGACTTCCTCCGCACCTTTCGGGACGCGCGCGTGACGGAGACCGCCGCCGAGGTGCCGGGCGCTTCGGGGCGCGTTCGTACGAGTTGTACCGCCGTGGGGTACGGCCGGCCGGGGACGGGGAGGCCGGAAACGATCGGCCGGCGCCGGGCCGCGCCGTGGTGGTGGACATCGAGGGCGAGGCCGGGACAGCGGGCGGGGCGGGCACACGCGTTGTCGGGTACATGAACCCGGTGGAACAGGTCCGATACGTCTAGGCTTGGAGGCCGTCTCGACCTCGTGACCGCAAGGAGACTTCCCCGATGACAGCAGACGGCCCCACCCTGCCGCCGGTGCGACTGCCCTCGGACGCGGAGCTGGCGCGGGACGCGCTCGCCGCGCCGCTGCTCGCCCGAGCCGTGCGCCTCGCCCGCTGGGCCGGGCCGGGGACCCGGGTGGGCGTGGGCGGCGAGTTGGCCGACGAACAACTGCCCGCGGCGGCGGAAGCGCTGGGCTTCGACGACGAGCGGGCGGAGGGCGAGGGCGAGGCGTACGCCAGCGAGGCGTGGCGGGTGGCCGTGGACACGGGACTCGTCGAGGTCGAGGAGTCGGCGGAGGCGCCGGACGGGGCGGACGAGGACCACCAGGGCCGGGTCACGCCCGGAGAGCAGCTCCCGGTGGTCAGCGGTGGATCCCCGCAGGACGTCCTGGCGCTGTGGTCGGAGGCCCTGGACGTGGCCCTCGCGGACGCCGCCACACCGGTCCTGGACGACCTGGCCGACGCCATCGGCGAGGACGGCGAGATCGACTTCGCGTCGCTGGACTGGGACCCGGAGGCGGAGGCGGAGTTCCTGGAGGGTGTTCTCGGCAACCTTTACCTCCTCGCCGCGGCGGACGGGGGCGGCGCCGAGGTGCCCGTACCGCTGCCGGTCCTCGCCGCGTCCGTGATCGTGCCCGACGACATGGGCGAACCCACCGACGATGTGCTCGAGCAGGTGTCCGAGGCCATGATGCGGCTGGACGACCAGTTCCGGCTGCTGGAGTCCATCGGGCTGGTCTCGTACGTACCGGTGGACGAGACGCTGATGACGGAGGACGCGGAGGAGGACGGGTACACGGGCGGGGCCGGAGGCCCGGAGGTCACGGACGCCGCGCGGGGCGCGGGCGGGGCGGGGGACACCGGGGCGCTCCCGCCGGCCGCGATGGACGAGGACGACATCGCCCGCTACGGCATGGTCCGGCTGACACCCCTCGGGCTCTACGGGATCCGGGCCCGGCTCCTGGAGGCCGGGGCGGACGCGCCGCTCGTCGGTGACCTCGCGGAGAAGGACGCGCACGCGCTGCTGGCCGGTGTCGCGTACTTCCCGGAGCTGTCCGCGCGGGCCGAGACGGAACAGTGGCTGGCCCGACGGGCCCCCGCCGAGGCCGCGCGCGACCTGCTCTCCGCCGCGCGCGGCACCGACCCGGGGGCACCGCTGCGCCGTCTCCACTGCCAGCAGGCACTCTCGCTCGTCGGCCCGGAGGCCGAGACGGCGGTACGGGAGGTCCTGGACGACGGCGAGCTGGGCGGGCTGGCGCGGGTCTGGCTCGCCGAACTCGGCGCGACGGACGTGCCGCCGCCACCCGAGTCGATGATCTTCTGGCTGGCCATCGACACGATCGCCGCGCAACTCCACGCGGAGGGGGAGCCGGAAGAGCTCCAGGAACTGGTCGAGGGGCTGGTCGGTCAGCACGGCGGCTTCTTCGACGCGGCGTGGCGGGTGGGGCACCCGGCGACGGCGGAGGTGTTGGAGGCGATGGGGCGGCTGCTGCGGGACCGGGGCGCGGCCAAGGAGGCACGGAAGGCCGCGTTCAAGGCCCGCTCCCGCGCGTAGCGCCGTCCGCGGCGGGATCGGCGATCGGCGGGATCGGCGGACAGGGAGACAGGCGGGACGGGCGCGGCTGCCGTTCGGCCCGGCGACGTGGGCCCGTGGGCCGGGGCGAGGCGAGTTCGCGCGGGGCAGCGGGGCGACAGCGCCGCCCGGGCCGTCACCGGTTGTTCCAAGATGCTCACGGCAACGCGGTCGCTCCCTTTCGGACACCGTTCAGCCGGTGTTCAGGCGCGGCCGGGAACATCACCGGGACACGTCGGGGAGCGCCCCGACGCCGCCCCGTCCCTGCCCCGTGGAGTGCATCATGACGCTGACCCGCAGAGAATTCACCGGAAGGTCCGCCGCCGGCGCGGGCCTCGTGCTCACCGGCGCCGCCGGGGCCCTCGCCACCGCCCCCGGCGCGCTCGCCGCCCAGGACACCCCCGAGGCCGTCGGCGGGTCCGTGCCCGAGCCCGGTTACGGGCCGCTCGTCCCCGATCCGCGCGGCGTGCTCGCGCTGCCCGCCGGCTTCACGTACCGGATCGTGACGCACAGCGGTGTCACCAAGCTGGACTCCGGCGAGTACACACCCTCCAACCACGACGGCACGGCCACCTTCGAAGGCCCGCGCGGTGTCACGTTCCTGGTGAACAACCATGAGCTCAAAGGCCCGAGGGCCGACTGGGAGCACCCGGTGCCGCTCACCGAGGGGCTTGTCTACGATCCGGCCGCCGCCGGTGGCTGCACGGTGGTCGAGGCGCATCAGGACGGGCGTACCGCCGAGTGGGTCGGCATCGCCGGCACGTCCACCAACTGCGCCGGCGGGCGTACTCCGTGGGGCACCTGGCTCACCTGTGAGGAGAACTCCGACCGGGCGGGCCAGAACGGCATGACCAAGGACCACGGCTACGTCTTCGAGGTCGACCCCTACGACCGTGAGGCCAACCGCGACCCCCGGCCCGTCAAGGCGTTCGGGCGGTTCGACCACGAGGCCGTGGTCATCGACCCGCGTACCGGTCACGCCTATCTGACCGAGGACGACTCGAAGCCCAACGGGCTCTTCTACCGTTGGGTTCCGCCGCACGGCTTCAAGCACGGCCGCCGGCAGCTGCGCCGCCTCGCCGCCGACGCGGGCGTCCTCCAGGCACCCCGCTGCTACGACGCGGGCGGCCGGTTCGTGGACGACCTCTCGCGGGCCACCCGTACCGGCACCGTCTACGGCGTGGACTGGGTGGACGTTCCCGACCGGGACGCGCGGACCGTCGCCGTGCGGGAGCAGTTCGAGGGCCAGAACATCACCCGGGCCAGAAAGCTCGAAGGCATGTGGTGGGCGGACGGGGGCGCGTACATCGTCTCCTCCTACGCGCGTGACGAGAGCCCCGGGACCCCGCACGACGGGCAGGTGTGGTTCTACAACCCGAGGCGGCGCACGCTGACGCTCAAGGTGCTGCTGGGCGTCAACCCCGCCCCGGACAAGGACGGGGCCTTCGACGGCCCCGACAACATCACGGTCTCCCCGTACGGCGGACTGGTCATCGCGGAGGACGGTGAGGGGCTCCAGCACCTGTTCGGCGCGACGGAGCGCGGCCGCACGTACCCGATCGCCCGGAACGACCTCAACGACAGCGAGTTCACGGGTGTCGTCTTCTCGCCCGACGGCCGCACGCTGTACGCGAACATCCAGGAGCCGGGCATCATGGTCGCCATCACCGGACCGTGGCGGCGCGCGCACAAGAACGGCTGACGCGCTCGGGGCGGCCGCTCCCGTCGAACAGCTGCTGTGTTCCCGGCCGCCCCGCCGCCTGCCGCCCCGCCGCCTCCGCCCCTCGCTACGTCATAGCGCCTTCCCCGCGGGCTTCACCATGCCCCGTACCGTACGCGACTTGACGAACTCGCCCATGCCCGTCATCTCCCACTCACCCGAGAACTGCTTGATCAGTTTGGCCATCATCACGCCGGTCTGCGGCTCGGCGCCGGTCAGGTCGAACCGCACCAGTTCCTCGCCCGTGGCCGCGTCGATCAGCCGGCAGTACGCCTTCGCGACCTCGGTGAACTTCTGGCCCGAGAAGGAGTTGACCGTGAAGACGAGGCCGGTCGCCTCGGCCGGCAGCCTGCCGAGGTCCACGACGATCACCTCGTCGTCGCCGGCGCCCTCGCCCGTCAGGTTGTCACCGGAGTGCTTGATCGCTCCGTTGAGGATGGACAGCTTGCCGAAGTAGCAGCTGTCCAGGTGGTTGCGGTTCGGCCCGTAGGCGATCACCGAGGCGTCGAGGTCGATGTCCTTGCCACGGAACGCCGGCTCCCAGCCGAGGCCCATCTTGACCTGGGACAGCAGCGGACGGCCGCCCTTGACCAGGGAGACCGTCTGGTTCTTCTGGAGGCTGACCCGGCCCTTGTCCAGATTGATCTTGCCGCCTCCGGGCGGGGTCGTCGGCGCGGGCGGCGCGGCGGGCGGCGCCGGGGGAACGGAGGTCCGCGGGTCGGTGATGCCGGGCGCCCGGGCCGCGGCCGGTGCGGGGGCCGCCACCGGAGGGGCCGGGGCCGGTGCGGGCTCCTCGACCGATACGCCGAAGTCCGTGGCGATCCCCGCCAGCCCGTTCGCGTACCCCTGGCCGACCGCGCGGACTTTCCACGCCCCGTTCCGCCGGTAGATCTCCACGATCACCAGGGCGGTCTCCGCGCCCAGGCCGGGCGGGGTGAACGTGGCGATCGCGCCGCCCGCCGGGTCGCGGACGGTGGCGGTGGGCTCGATGCCCTGGAAGGTCTGCCCCGCCGCGTCCGGGCTCGCGGTCACGACGATCTTCTCGATGGCGGCCGGGACGGCGGCGGTGTCGACCGTGATCGCGTCGGGCGAGGCACCCCCGCCCGAGCGGTGGCTGACGCCGGGACCGCTCGGCTGGTTGTAGAAGATGAAGTCGTCGTCCGAGCGCACCTTGCCGTCGGCGGTGAGCAGGAGGCCCGACACGTCGAGCCGCACGGGTGCGGCGACGTCCACCGTCACCTGGGCGGTGGGCAGGGGGAGATTCGAGCCGGGGGTCATAGCTGTCATGCCAGGCGTAACGAACGGGTCGGCTTTGCCGTTCCCTTACCATTCCCTCTTTCGCCCGTCTGCTTTTCCGGGTCTTCTGTCCGGAAAAGAGGCATGTCCGGTCAGTGGGGCCAGCGCGGCGGGTTCGTGGTGAACGCGCCGCCCAGATGCGCGTGTTCCGGGTTCCCGGGGTCCAGCTCGCCCTGCTCCGCGACGAGCTTCGCCGCGTAGACCTCGGAGTCGTCCCGTGGTTCGTAGCCCAGCGCCCGCGCGCTCGACAGGTCCCACCACAGCCGGGTGTTGGCGGAGGAGCCGTACACCACGGTGTGGCCGACGTTCTCGGCGGTCAGCGCGGCGTGGAAGAGCCGGGCGCCGTCCTCGGGGCTCATCCAGACGGAGAGCATGCGGACCGTGGTCGGCTCCGGGAAGCACGAGCCGATCCGTACGGACACGGTCTCCAGACCGTGCAGGTCCCAGTAGAGCTGGGCCAGGTCCTCTCCGAAGCATTTGGAGAGCCCGTAGTAGGTGTCCGGGCGGCGTGGCGTGTCGACGGGGATCAGCGGATCGTCGCCCTGGGGGCGGGGGGTGAAGCCCACCGCGTGGTTGCTGGAGGCGAAGACGGTACGCCGTACGCCCTCTTCGCGCGCCGCCTCGTACAGGTTGTACGTGCCCTCGATGTTGGCGCGCAGAATCTTGTCGAAGGAGGCTTCGAGTGAGATGCCCGCGAGGTGGATGATCGCGTCCACGCCCCGGACGGCTTCGCGCAGGGCCGCCTTGTCCGCGAGATCGGCGGTGATGGCGTCCGGTTCGCCGTCGACCGGCGCGACGTCGAACAGCCGCAGTTCGTAACCGTACGCGGGCAGCAGGTCCCGCATCAGGGTGCCGACACCGCCGGCGGCGCCGGTGAGCAGGACGGTACGGGGTGCGGGCATGGGCGGGGTCCCCTCGACTCGGGCGGTGTGGCGGTGCTGATCGGCGGTGTCGCGGTGTCGCGGTGTCGCGGTGCCGACCGGGCCGGCTGCGGCGCGGGTCGGCTCGTGTCCTCGTCCTTCATGTCCTGGGGCAGGCGCATGTGCGTGGACATGATTCACAAGCGCGGACACGCTAAGGACTGCGGCGATGGAGCGTCAAGAGGTGCGCGGTGTTGACGGTGAACCAGTGCTCCCTTAGCGTGACGTTGTTCAGAAATACAGACGCCGATCATAGCTGTGCACGACCTCGTGGCTGTGCACGCGTCGCGGCCGCGCACGAGCGCCGGGTGCCGGCCGCTCACTGCCCGGTACCAGGCCAAGGGAGCACCCCCGTGACCTCAGCCCCGCTCGTCACCCGCCTCAGTGGTGCGGCCGGTCCGCTGTTCTTCCCCGTCACCGCGTACGGCCCTGACGGCGGCCTCGACCTGGACGCCTTCCGCGCGCACGTCCGCCAAGGCGTGGACGCGGGCGCCGCCGCGGTCTTCGCCTGCTGCGGTACGGGCGAGTTCCACGCCCTGACCCAGGAGGAGTTCGGCGCCTGTGTGGCCGCCGCCGTGGAGGAGACCGCGGGTCGGGTGCCCGTCGTGGCGGGCGCGGGTTACGGCACGGCCCTGGCGGTCCAGTACGCGCGGATCGCCGAGGAGGCCGGCGCCGACGGGCTCCTCGCCCTCCCGCCCTATCTCGTTCGCGCGGGGCAGGAGGGACTGTCACGCCACTACGCCGCGCTGGCCGCCGCCACCACCCTCGACGTGATCGTCTACCAGCGCGACAACGTGGTCTTCACCCCCGAGACCGTGGTCGAACTCGCCCGGGTGGAGAACATCGTGGGGCTCAAGGACGGGTGCGGTGACCTGGAACTGATCCAGCGCATCGTCAGCGCCGTGCGCACCGAACTGCCCGGCCGCGACTTCCTCTTCTTCAACGGTCTTCCCACCGCCGAACTCACCGGCCTCGCCTACCGGGGCATCGGCATCACGCTCTACTCCTCCGCCGTCTTCTGCTTCGCGCCGGAGATCGCCGGTGCTTTCCACCGGGCCCTGACCACCGGCGACGACGCGACCGTCGACCGCCTGCTGGACGGTTTCTACCGTCCCCTGGTCGAACTGCGCGCCAAGGGACACGGATACGCCGTCTCGCTCGTCAAGGCCGGTGTCCGGCTGCGCGGGCTCGACGTGGGGGAGGTACGGACGCCCCTGACCGAGCCTGCCGCCGCGCACCTGGAGGAGCTCGTCGGCATCATCGAGCGCGGCCGGGCCCTGGTGGCCGGCCGCGCGACGGGAAGCGGCGCGGACGGGAACCGCGCGGAGGAGAACCGCGCGACGGAAAGGCAGGAGAGCGCGTGAGGACATCCGTCTTCCTCTACCCCTGGGACATCATCGGTGACCCCGGCGCCGCCGCCCGGATCGTGGACCTCGGCGTCCGGCAGGTCACCCTCGCCGCCGCCTACCACTCCACCCGGGCGCTGACCCCGCGCCATCCGCGCCACCGCGTCGTCACCGCCGAACACGCGGCCGTTCTGTACCCGCCGGACGCCGGCCGCTGGGCGGGACGCGAGCCGCGCCCCTACCCGGCGGGCGACTGGGCGCCTGGAGACGCCTACGGCGAGGCGGCGGCCGAGCTCGCGGCCGCGGGTCTCGACGTACACAGCTGGGTGATCCTGGCGCACAGTTCCCGGCTCGGCGCCGAGCACCCCGAGACCTCCGTCGTCAACGCGTACGGCGACCGCTACCCCTGGGCCCCCTGCATCGCGCGCCCCGCCGTCGCCGCCTACCTGGTGGAGTTGGCGGCCGAGGCCGCCGTACGGCCCGGGGCGCGCGGCACCGAGCTGGAATCCTGCGGCTGGTACGGCTTCGCCCACCTGCACGCTCATGACAAGACCGCCGGGGTCGCCCTCGGGGACGCGGCGCAGTACCTGATGTCGCTGTGCTTCTGTTCCGCCTGCCGGGAGGGATACGCGGGCCTCGGCGCCGACCCGGACGAACTGGCCGCCTCCGTGACGCGGGGGCTGGAGCCCGTATGGCGGGCCGGCGGCTCCTCGGCAAGCGGCTGGGGCGCCGTCGAGAAGCTGCTGGGCGCGGACCGGGCGGCGCTGACCCTCGACTGGCGCTCCCAGGTCGCGCGCGCCTTCCAGGAGTCGGCGGTCGCGGCGGTGCGGGCGGCCGCGGGGCCCGGCTTCCAGGTGCTGCTGCACGCCGACCCGGCGCCGTACCGCACCGGAGCCAACGCGGGCGTCGACCCGGCGCACATCCTCGGGGTGGCGGACGGCGTCGTACTGCCGTGCACCGGCGGCGCGGCGGACACGGTCCTGCCGCCGTTCGCCGATCGCCGCACGGATTCCTCCGTCCTGGCCGCCAACTTCAACGTCGTCGGCGGCATGGGCGGCGCTCCCTCGTCCCTCGCCCGTGACGCGGCGCGGGCGAGGGAACTGGGCGCGACGGAGCTGCGCCTGTACCACGCCGGGCTGGCCTCGGACGGGGACCTGGCGGCGGTCGCGGCGCAGCTGGCGGGAGCGGTCACCGGCTGACACGGCGGAGTGGGCACGGGCCCGGTGAGACCACGACGAGCGCACGAGTGTCAGCGCGAAAACTCCGGCCGCCGGCGCGAACGTCGCCGCGTCGAGCAACGGAGCCACGGGGAGGACAAGGACCCTCGCGCGCATGAGTGGTGCTGAGCGGTCAGGGTGATCGAAGAGTCTGCTCACGGGCGATCAGCAGATGAATTAGCGCTGAGGTAGTAGTCCCGTGGTTGAGTTGGGTCCTGCGCCGGGATGAGCCGTTCGGCTGTGGGATGAAGCAGAAATTCGATCCGGCGGGGGAAGATGCCTTTCCTGCCCGGCTGTTAGGTTCGAGGCGTCGATTGCGACGGATGACAGAGGGTCGACGAACCTGAGCACGGGGGAAACGCATGTCCATTGACCAGGCACTCCTGCCTGCCGATTTACTCGACGTGACCGGTTGCGAAGCGAAGAATGAATCCTCGGGAAGCGAGGCGCGCGCCGACGGTCTTATCTCGTTCATCCGGCAGTACGCCGATGAAAGGGTCAACTCGTCGCTGATGGACGACCGGCGCTGTGTGACTCCGGGAGCGATCCTGGATCTGGGAAAGGCCGGTCTGTTCGGGCTCCAGATCGAGCGGAAGTACGGCGGTCAGGAACTCACCCACGCCGACACCTATCGCGTGCTCTCGCAGGCCGCCGTCATGGACACCAACCTGGCGTTGATAGTGGGAGTGCACAACGCGATCGGTGTGACCCCGGTTCGTTCCTTCGCCGACCAGCGGGTGAAGGCCGATGTCCTGCCCCAGTTGGCACGGGGGACGAGCCTGGCCACGCTCGCGGCCAGCGAGCCCGACGTCGGATCGAACGTGCAGGGGATTTCCACCACCGCGACATCGGTGCCCGGCGGCTATGTGGTGAACGGCGCCAAATGCTGGATCAGCCTCGGATCCTGGGCCGGCCATGTGAATCTCCTGACGAAGACGACCGATGAGAACGGCCGGGCCAAAGGCCTCTCCGCCTTTCTCGTGGAAGGCCGCAGCACCGGATTCGTGCCCGGCGCGGAGGCCGTGACGCTCGGCATGCGGGGCTTTCCGCAGAACAGGATCGACATCAAGGACCTCCGGCTCCCGGCGGACGCGCTGCTGGGGGAGGAGGGACAGGGGATGGCGGTCGCGCAGAGCGCGTTCTACGGAGGGCGCGGCATGCTGGGCGGCGCCTGCGTCGGCGTGATGAAGCGCTGCCTGCAACTCTCCGCCCGATTCGCTGCGCGCCGGAGCGTGGCCACGGGCAAGCTCCTCGACAACGGGCGCGCGCAGCAGATTCTCAGCGAGTGCCTGGCGGCCACCCGCGCCGTGGAGATCCTGGTCGGACAGGTTGCCGAGGAACTGGACGCGGGGCGCGAGGTGCCGGCGGAACTCTTCTCCGCCTGCAAGATCCTCTCGACCGAGCTGGCCTTCCGGGTCGCCGACTGGTCCGTCCAACTCCTCGGCGCCCGTGGCTACCTGGACACGAACGTCGTGGGGAAGCTCTTCCGGGACATCCGGTTGCTGCGGATTTTCGAAGGTGCCACCGAGACTCTCACCGTCTACATGGGATCCGTGATCGCCAAGGATCCGCGGCAACTGGCCGAGCTGATCGGCGACCGGTACGGGGCTCGATCGACCCTTGACCTGCTCGGCACTACGTATGTCGACCTCATGGCCGGGCTGCCGGCCTCGGACAAGGTGACGCGGACCGCGCGCCGCAACAGGCACATCCTGGCGAACATCACGGGCGAGCTGGCCTGCTGGGGGATGCTGGCCGCCATGACGGAGCACACGGCCCGGTCCACCGGTACGGAGCTCGACCAGTACACCGCCTTCTGGACCGAACGGCAGCTGGCCGACCGGGTGCACAGGGCCCGGGACGGCAAGCGGCAGTACGGGGTGTTCGACGCGGCCTTCCTCTCCGAGCAGATCGCCGCCTATGAGACGGCCATCGGAGATGTCCAGCAGAGTCTGGCCGGCGAGGACCGGGAGCTCGACGGACTCCTGACCCGGCGCTGAGTCACCGGCTGGGCGTACGGGCACGACTTACCGGCGCTGATGTGATCCGGCGCCGGTTCACCGGAGCACGACCGTCGTCCTGGCGACACGCTTGCCAGGACGACGCGGTGTGCTTGTCACTGGAAAGGGACCGCTAGATGTTCGCACGACTGGGCGAGTTGGTCGTCCGCATGCGCTGGCTGGTGATCGCCCTGGCCATCGGGGTCGTTGCCTTCGGCGCGGTCTGGGGGACGCGGGCCGTCGACTCGCTGAGTGACGGCGGCTTCTACCCCACAAACGGCCCGAGTGCCCAGGCCGATCACCGAATCGAGCAGGAGTTCGGCCGCCAGAGCGCCGATGTGGTGGTGCTCTACGCGGCGGCCGGCCGAGGCACCGTGGCCGACCCGGAGTTCACCCGGCGGGTGTCCCACACACTGACCGAGCTGGCGGACCGGCCCGAAGTCGCCGAGGTGCGTTCCTACTTCACGACCAAGGCGCCCGCCTTCGTGTCGGAGGACGGGCAGTCCACCTTCGCCACCATCAGCCTGACCGGCACCGACGAGAAGACGCGTACCGATCAGTACGAGAAGGTCAAACGGGCTCTCCCGGTTCCGGACACGACCACGCTCGTCGGCGGCCGGGAGGCGGCACTCGCCGAATTCAACGAGAAGACCGAAGAGGGCCTGCTCACCGCCGAGATCATCGCGACCCCGGTCCTCACGATCCTCATGCTGATCATCTTCGGAGGCGTGGTCGCCGCCTGCATGCCGCTGGTGATCGGTGTTCTGGCGGTCCTCGGTGGTTTTGTGATCACCAGGCTGCTGACGTACGCACTCGATGTGTCCGTGTTCGCCATCAATGTGATCACGATCATCGGGCTCGGTCTCGCGATCGACTATTCGCTGTTCATCATCAGCAGGTTCCGCGAGGAGATGAGGGCGGGTGCGGACGAGCGGACCGCGATCGTCCGCACCATGTCCACCGCCGGGCGGACCGTCCTGGTGTCCGGCTCGACGGTGCTGCTGGCCCTGAGCGGCCTGTTGATCATTCCACTGCCCTTCCTGCACGGCATCGCCCTGGGCGGCGGCGCGGCGATCGGCGTCGCGGTCGTCAGCGCGCTGGTCGTCCTGCCGGCCGTACTGGCCGTCCTCGGCAAGCGCGTCGACGCCCTGCGGATGCCCGGCCGCCTCGGCGCGCGGCGCACCGCGCCGGACGGTGACGAACACGGCGTCTGGGGCCGTGTCGGATCCGCCGTGATGCGCAGGCCGGTCGCGTATCTGGTCGGTGTGCTGGCCGTGCTGACCGTGGCCGCGGCACCGTTCCTGCACGCCACGTTCGAGACCGTGGACGAGCGGGTGCTTCCGGTGGGAACGGAGAGCCGGGTCGTCTCCGAGCGGCTGAAGGAGGAGTTCCCCGGAGGCTCCGACGGGACGCTGCTGCTGATGGTGGACGGCGGCGGCCGGGACGCGGCGCGAGCCGTCGGCACCACGGTCCAGGACATGGACCATGTGGTGTCGGTGACGCCGGTCGTGGCCCACGCGGACGCGACGCTGCTCCAGGTCAGGTCCTCGGACGGAGAACAGGGCCCCGGCACCCGGGAACTGGCCGAGGACCTGACCGGACTGGCCGCGCCGGACGGCGTCACCCTCCATGTCTCAGGTCTGGCGGCCCAGGTCAACGATCAGATGGAGGTCATCGCCGACGGGCTGCCCTGGCTCGCGCTGGTCGTGGTCGGGGTGACCCTGGTGATGCTGTTCTTCGCGTTCGGGTCGGTGCTGATGCCGATCAAGGCCGTGCTGATGAATCTGGTGTCGATCGGGGCCGCGTTCGGGGCCGTCGTGTGGAGCTTTCAGGACGGCCATCTGGCGGGAATCCTGGGATTCACCGAACGGCCGGTGGAGGCCAGCAACCTCGTCCTGATCCTTGTGCTGCTCTTCGGACTGGCCACCGACTACGAGGTGTTCCTGCTCTCCCGGGTTCGCGAGGAGTGGGACGAGAGCGGGGACAACACCAGGTCGGTGGTGGTCGGGCTGCAGCGCACGGGAGGAATCATCACCTCGGCGGCGCTCCTGCTGATTGTCGTGGTGGCGGCCTTCACCACCGGGGGAGTGAGCTTCCTGAAGCTCATCGGTATCGGTATGACTGTCGCGATCTTCGTGGACGCCACGCTGGTGCGGATGGTGTTGGTGCCGGCCACCATGAAGATCCTCGGAGGGGCCAACTGGTGGGCGCCGGGTCCGCTCCGCCGGTTCTACGCGAAGTACGGCATCAGGGAGAACGATGCCCCGGCCGCACGGGTGGGCGAGCAGCGGACGGGCACGGCCGACGTGACGCACGGATCCGTGGTGTGAGCGGGTGGGTGCTGCTCGGGCGCCCTCGCCCGGAGCACAGACCGGAGAGGGCGGGCAGGGACTTTCACGCAGGAGTTCGGGAGCTCAGGAGTACGAGAGTTACGACAGCTCAGGAGCAATCGAGAACCCGTCCGTCAGGATCCGGTGGTGGCGTGGAGGACCAGGGGCATGGCGACAAGTGCGAAGACCGTGACGTCGAGCACGACCGCCGACGCCGGCTCACGGGACCTCAGCCGTGCGGCGACCGCCCCGGTCATCAGCGCGGCGAGACCGAGGGAAGCGGCCAGGCCGAGGGCCGGAGCCGCGATACCCAGCAACAGCCCGGCACCGCCCGCGGCTTCGAGGCAACCGATCACCGGCCACAACCGGGGCGAGACGCCGAGGCGCTCGCGGACCCGCAACGACTGGCGGACCCTCAGCACCTTGACCCCACCCGTCACGACGAACAGGAGACCAAGGACTGACGAGAGCACGATCAGCGCGGTCCGCATCGGCATCCTCCAGGTGCTCCGGGTGTCGGCCCCGGGCATCGTATGCCGTGGTACATCCCGCCCTCGGTGAAACTCGCGGGCTTCCCGGTGCGACGGCGACCGCCGTACCGCGTACGCGCGCGGTACGGCGGTCGCCGTCAGCGCCGTCCCATCGACTCGGTGGCCGGGACTGCCGGGACCGTCGAGACTGCCGGGACCGTTGGCACCACCGCCGGTGCCGGTGGGACCGCTCGGACCCGCTTGGCTTCCGAGAAGCGGTGTGCGTAGACGACGAGTTGTGTCCTGTCCCGCAGGTCAAGACTGCGGAGCATGGCGGACACATGAGTCTTGACCGTCGACGGGCTCAGGCACAGGGACTGGGCGATCTCGCTGTTCGACAGTCCACGGGCCACCAGTGCCAGTACGTCCCGCTGCCGGGTGGTGAGGCCGAGTTCTCCGCTCTCCTTCTCACCGAACGGGTTCGTCCGCTCCGGGGAGAAGCGTTCCAACAGGATCCGCGCCGTCGCGTGGGGCAGGACGATCCCGCCGTCCGCCACGGTCGTGATCGCGTGCACCAGCCGGCGGGTCGGGTAACTCTTGAGGATCACGCCCCGGGCGCCGGCCTTCAGCGCCTCCAGGTGCGCCGCTTCCGTCGCCGACATGGACATCGCCGCCACATGCGGAGCGCGGCTCCCGTTCCGTGCGCTCAGTCCGCCGATGATCTCCTGGATACCCGGGGCCGGGAGATTGTCGATACAGACGAGGGCCACGTTCGCGGTGGAGCGGGCTGTCGCCTCCATAAAGCTCTCCACGGTGGAGAAGCGGCCCGATACATGAATGGTCGCTTCTTCCTGAAGGATGGAAGACAGTCCCGTCAGGCTGAGATGATTGGGGTCGTACATGATCGTTCTGATTTTCGCTGCGGCCGGGCGCAGTAAATCTTCCTTCGGCAAGATCCCCGTTCCTTTGTTCGTCGGCATCCCCGCGTGCCTGCCTCGCGTCGGGCCTGTGTGTGCGGGGCGTAGGCGCGAGACGTGGACTTCCGCATTGTAATCAGCGGGGACGTCCGCTGTGCGTCGACCCGGTCACGTCTGTGGATAACGCGACGGGTGTCCCTCGACGCGGTAAAAGAAGCGAGAGAAGGGGATCGCTGTGTTAATGCGGCCGATGGTGGCACCCATCGATCACGCATTGCTTATCAGAGGAGAAAAGAGAAGGGATTATGTTGGTTAATGGCGCTTCATTGACCGAATTCGACCGGGTTGGGGGGCGTCGGCGGGTGAAGCGTGTCGCCTCCGCGCCAGTCCCGGCACGGCCCTCACGGCAGTCCCCACGAGCGTCCTCGGCAGTCCTCACCGAGCGTCCTCACGCCAGTGCCGCCGCCATCATCTGCCGTGCGATCGGTGCCGCCAGGCCATTGCCGCTGACCTCCGACCTCGCGGCGTCCGAGTCCTCGACCATGACCGCGACGGCCACCTCCCTGCCCGTGGCGGAGTCCTTCGCGTACGAGGTGAACCAGGCGTACGGCGTGCCGCTGTTGTCCACGCCGTGCTGCGCGGTGCCCGTCTTGCCTCCCACCTCGGCCCCGTCGATCCGGGCGTTCGAGCCCGTACCGTCCGTCACGACCGTGACCATGGCGCTCCGCAACTGCTCGGCCGTGGTGGCGGAGACGATCCGCCTGGTGTCCCCGTCCGGGTGGGCCTCCAGGGTGTCGCCCTTCGCGTTCACCACCTTGGAGACCATGTGCGGCGCGGCGAGCAGACCGTCATGGGCCAGCGCGGCGGAGACCATGGCCATCTGGAGCGGTGTCGCGGTCACGTCGAACTGGCCGATGCCCGACAGCGCCGTCTGCGCGTCGTCCATGCCCGACGGGTACACGCTCGGCGACGCCCGCACCGGCATGTCCTGTTCGGTGTCGTCGAAGCCGAACTTCTCCGCCATGGCCCGCACCTTGTCCTGCCCGAGCCGAACGGCCATCTTCGCGAAGACGGTGTTGCAGGAGTAGCGCAGGGCGGTGCGGATCGAGGCGTTCTCGCAGGGGGCCGAGGCGTTCTCGTTGCCCAGGGGCCGCGACGTGCCGGGCAGGGTGTACGGGTCCGGGCTGTCGGTCGCCTCGTCCACCGAGCCGTACAGCCCGTCCTCCAGCGCCGCCGCGGCGACGACCAGTTTGAAGGTCGAACCCGGCGGGAGCGGCTGCCGCAGCGCCCGGTTGGTCATCGGTTTGCCCGCCGCCCCGGTCAGCTGCCGCCAGGCGGCGCCGTCCGTCGTCCCGCTGATGCGCGAGGGGTCGTACGACGGGGTGCTGACCACCCCGAGGACCCGGCCGGTCGACGGGTCGAGCGCCACGGCCGCGCCCTTCTTGCCGCCCAGCGCACGGTATCCGGCCTTCTGCACGGCGGGGTCGATCGTCGTCAGGACATCGCCGGGTTCGGCCTTCTCGCCGGTGAGCGCGGAGAGCGGGTTCTTCAGCCGGGGGTCCGTGCCGTCGAGTACATCCGCGTAGATGCCTTCCAGCTGTGTGGAGCCGTACGCCTGCGAGCTGTACCCCGTGACGGGCGCGTACAGGCCGCCGTCCGTGTAGGTGCGCGCGTACGCGAGGTCACCGCCATGCGTCTTCCGGGAACCCGTGACCGGTGAACCGGCCACGATGATGTCGCCCAGCGGCTGCGCGTACCGCGCCATGACCTTCCGCCGGTTGTCCGGGTTGTCCGCGAGCGCCTTGGCCTCGTACGTCTGTACCCAGCTCGCCCGGAGCAGCAGGGCGAGCACCAGGAGCAGACATATGACGGCTGTGTGTCTGATCGTCTTGTTCATCCCGGTGAGAGGACGGACGGGACGAAAGCGTCGTTCCCCTCGAACGGCTTCTTAAGGAACTCTTCATCCCGGCGGGAGGAAGCCCCGCCCCGTACGTCGTCGGCCGGAGCCGTCAGAGCCGGCGCGTCGCGAGCGTCAGGCGGTCACGCGCGTCGAACAGCGCGTCCTTGATCATCTGTTCGTGGCCCGGGGTGAGCCGCGCCACCGGCACCGAGCAGCTGATCGCGTCCCGCGCCGGCGTCCGGTAGGAAATCGCGACGCCGAAGCAGCGCAGCCCCAGCGTGTTCTCCTCGCGGTCCACGGCGATGCCCTGTTCACGGATCGAACGCAGCTCCTCGATCAGCTTCTCCCGGTCGGTGAGGGTGTGCTCCGTCAGCGCGGGCAGGGTCTCCGGGAGCATCTTGCGCACCTGCTCGTCGCTGTACGTCGCGAGCAGCGCCTTGCCGAGCGACGTGGAGTGCGCGGGCAGCCGCCGGCCGACCCGCGTGAACGGCCGCAGGTAGTGCTGTGACTGGCGGGTGGCGAGGTAGACGATGTTCGTGCCGTCGAGGCGGGCGAGGTGGATGGTCTCGCTGGTGTCGTCGGCGAGCCGGTCCAGCGTGGGACGGGCGACGGCGACGACCTCGTCACCGTCGATGTACGAGGTGCCGACGAGGAGGGCGCGGACACCGATGCCGTACCGCGTGCCCGTGGCGTCCGTCTCCACCCAGCCCAGCTCGACCAGCGTGCGCAGCAGCATGTACAGGCTGGACTTGGGGTAACCGACCGCCTCCTGGACCGCGGCCAACGAGTGCATGCCGGGTCGCCCCGCGAAGTACTCGAGCAGTTCAACCGTCCGTACCGCGGACTTGACCTGCGCCCCACCGGTTTCCGCAGCCGACATCGCCCTCGCCTCTTCTCGCCCACTTGACCACTCTTGACCACACAGAACGCGCGGAAATAGAGTCCCTACAGATTCACTATCGAGAATCTTGTTCAGAATACCGAACGCCTCCGGAGGGCGGCACCGGATCGCGACGCTCCGGTTCCACGCCCCGGCCCGGGGGCTCGGTGGGTACGCCCGTACGTCGGGCGTGCGTACGTCAGGCCGTATGCCGGGAAGGAAGCCGCGGTGGCAGCTGTACCAGTCTGGAGTGTCGACCCCCGCACGGGGAAGCAGCGCGAGCAGGTGGCGGCCGAGGCGACGGCCGCCGACATCGACCGCGCGGTGCGCGCCGCGCACGCCGCTCGCGCGGCGCTCGCCGACCGTTCCGCCCGCGCCGCCCTGCTCCGTACGGCGGCCGATGTGCTCGACGCGTCGGGCGACGAGGTCATCGCGGCCGCGGACGCGGAGACCGCCCTCGGCGCCGCCCGCCTCACCGGCGAGCTCGCCCGTACGACAGCCCAGCTCAGGGCCTTCGCCGAGGTCGTCGACGAGGGCGCCTTCCTCGACATCCACATCGACCACGCCGATGCCGGCCGCACCCCGCCCTGGCCCGACCTGCGCCGGATGAAGCTGCCGCTCGGGGTGGTCGCCGTCTACGCGGCGAGCAACTTCCCGCTCGCCTTCTCCGTCCCCGGCGGCGACACCGCCAGCGCCTTCGCGGCCGGCTGCCCCGTCGTCGTCAAGGCCCACCCGGACCACCCCGCCACCTCCGAACTGTGCGCCTCCCTGCTGCGCCGGGCCGCCGTCGAGGCCGGCCTGCCGGCGGACGTGGTGAACGTGGTGCACGGCTTCGAGGCGGGCGTCGAACTGGTCAAGCACCCGCTGGTGGCAGCGGCCGGCTTCACCGGTTCCGTACGCGGCGGACGGGCACTCTACGACGCGGCGGCCGCTCGGCCCACCCCCATTCCCTTCCACGGCGAGCTGGGCTCCCTCAACCCGGTCGTGATCACCGAGGCCGCCGCCGCCGAGCGCGCCGAGCAGATCGGCGCCGGGCTGGCGGGCTCGATGTCCATGGGAGTCGGCCAGTTCTGCACCAAGCCCGGCTTCGTCCTGGCCCCGACCGGTGAGGCGGGCGACGCGCTGGTCAAGTCCCTGACGGCGACGCTCAGCGAGACCGGCCCGGGCGTCATGCTCGACCACCGGATGCGCGACGCCTTCGCCGCGGGGGTACGGGAACGGGCCGAGCTGCCCGGGGTCGAGGCCCCCGTCACCCCGGGCGCGGACGGCGAGCACACCGTCAACGCGGGCTTCCTGACCCTGCCGGCCGAACTGCTCACCCAGGAGGGCCCGCACGACCTGCTGCTGGAGGAGTGCTTCGGACCGGTGGCCGTCGTGGCCCGCTACTCCTCGGCCGAGGAGATCAGCGCCGTGCTCTCGCGCCTGCCGGGCAACCTGACGGCCACGCTCCACCTCGCCGACGCGGAGACGGACGGCGGCGACGCCGACGCCGCCTCCGGCGCGGCCGGCCTGCTCGCCGAGGTCACCCCGCTCGCGGGCCGGGTCCTGGTCAACGGCTGGCCGACCGGCGTCGCCGTCGCACCCGCCCAGCACCACGGCGGGCCGTACCCGGCGACGACGTCCACCTCCACCTCGGTCGGCGCCACGGCGATCGAGCGCTGGCTGCGCCCGGTCTCGTACCAGTCCACGCCGGAGGCCCTGCTCCCGCCGGAACTGCGCGACGACAACCCTCTGGGCCTGCCGCGCCGGGTCGACGGCCGCCGGGAGAACTGACGCCGCGGCCCCGACGCCGACGGACGGACCTGGCGGCCCCGGTCCTCGCGGCCCCGGCCCCGGTCCTCGCGGCCCCGGCCCCGGCCCCGGTCCTCACGGTCCCGGATTCCTCACGCCCCCGGCCCTGACCGACGCGGGCCGTCGACGGGCCGCCGCCGAACCGCCTGCCCCCTCCGGTCGTACGGCCCGGAGGGGGCAGTGCGTCGTACGCGTGGCGGGCCGCCCTCGTCCGCCCCGCCTCGATCGGCCTCCCGGACACGGTCCCGCCCGATCCGTCCTCGACCGCCTCACGGACCGTGTCTCCGGTCGGCCGCGTGCACCTCGGCCGGCACCCCTGGGGAAGGGGGCGCCGTCCCGGGCGGGGGCTTAATGTCGTGCCGAGGGTGTTTCGTGTCGATCGGGGCGTATCGCGCACCGGCCGGCCCGACGACGAGCGACCAGCGGCATACCCATGAAGGACCCGCGGAGGATCCGGGAGGCACGCCATGGAGTACGAGATGCGGGCGGAGTACGCGGGTGACGCCTCGCCCCGTGAGGCGGGCGCGCGGTTCGAGTGCTGGCACATGACACGTGACCACGAGACCACGGCCATGTGCGGCATCGATCTGGACGAGGCGGCCGCCACCCAGACCCCCGACGCCTGGGGCACCCCCGAAGGGCAGCCCTTCTGCCACACGTGCGGCGCGCTCTACCTCCGCCAGGTGATCTGAGGGCGGCCCCGAGGACTCCATGGGCACAGGCCGTGCGGGGCCGGGGAATGCGTGTGACACCGGGTGCGTTCCCGTACCGGCGGAGGGCGCCTCCGTACCGCACGGCTCCGTCCACCGGACGACACACCGTGCGCGGAAGCGCCGTATCCGTCCGGCAGACCGACAGCCCGTGACCGTGACTCTGGAGAAGAACCGACCATGCGCGTGGAGATCTGGGCCGATGTGGCCTGTCCCTGGTGCTACATAGGCAAGGCCCGCTTCGAGAAGGGCCTGGCGGACTTCGCGCACCGCGACGAGGTCGAGGTCGTGCACCGTTCGTTCGAGCTGGACCCCGGGCGGGCCAAGGGGGACACCGTGCGGGTGGCGGACATGCTCGCCGCCAGGTACGGGCGGACGTCCGAGGAGGTCCGCGCCATGGAGGAGCAGGTCGCCGCCCACGCGCGCGCCGAGGGGCTCGGCTACCGGTCGGAGGGGCGCGACCACGGCAGCACCTTCGACGTCCACCGGGTGCTCCACCTCGCCAGGGCCCGCGGCCGCCACGCCGAGCTGCTCGACCTCGCCTACCGGGCGAACTTCGCGGAGGAGCGCTCCCTCTTCGACGAGGAGACGCTGGTGGTGCTCGCGGTCGAGGCCGGTCTGGACGAGCAGGAGGTACGGAGCGTGCTCGCGGATCCGGAGGCCTACGCGGACGAGGTGCGGGCCGACGAACGCGAGGCCTCCGAACTGGGCGCGAACGGGGTACCGTTCTTCGTCCTCGACCGGAAGTACGGGGTCTCCGGCGGGCAGCCCGCCGAGGTGTTCACCCAGGCGCTGGAACGGGCGTGGCGGGACCGTGCGGCCGATGCGGCGGCGCACTCATAAGGATCGCTTGGACCCGCCCTTCGGAGAGTGGCGATTGACGTATGGGTGCGGCGGTTCCAGGGTTGACCCATGGACTCCCTGGGAGGCGCCGAGTTCGCGCCTGACATGACGTATCTGAACACGTCTTCCTGCGGCCTGCTGCCCCGCAGGTCCGTCACCGCCGTACAGGCGCTGGCCGAGGCGAACGCCACCGGGCGGCGCGGGGTGGACGAGGAGAGCTTCGCGACCGTGGGGCGGGCCCGAGCCTCCTTCGCCCGGCTGGTCTCGGTCCCCGCCGAACGGGTCGCCGTGGGCGGTTCGGTCGCCGTGCACGTCGGGCTGATCGCCGGCTCGCTGCCCGCCGGAGCCGAAGTCCTCGTGCCCGAAGGGGACTTCGCCTCCCTCGTCAATCCGTTCGCCGTCCGGGGCGATCTCAAGCTGCGGTTCGCGCCGCTGGAGGAACTGGCCGAGGCGGTACGGCCGGGCACGGACCTGGTCGCCTTCTCCGTGGTGCAGTCCGCGGACGGCAGGGTCGCCGACGACGAGGCGATCCGGGCCGCGGCGGCGGCACACGGAGCCCGGACGCTGGTGGACGCCACCCAGGCGGCGGGCTGGCTGCCGCTGGACGCCGGGGCGTTCGACTACACCGTGACCGGTGCGTACAAGTACCTGCTCTGCACGCGCGGCACCTCCTTCCTCACCGTCACCGAGGAGGCGCAGGAGTCGCTGGTGCCGGCGCACGCGGGCTGGATCACCGGCGAGGAGCTGTGGGCGAACACCTACGGGCCCGTCGAGCGGCTCGCCTCCACCGCGCGCCGCTACGACGAACCGATGTCCTTCCTCTCGTACGAGGCGGCCGAGCGGTCCCTCGCGCTGATCGAGGAGATCGGCGTCGACGCGATCCGCGACCACGGCACCGCTCTCGCCGCCCGCTTCCGCGACGGGCTGCTGGCCCTCGGCCTCGACGCGGTGCCCGGGACCACGCCGATCGTGTCCGTCCTGGGGGTGGCCGACCGGCACGAGGACCTCCGGCGGGCGAAGGTGGCGGTCTCGGTACGGGCCGGGTACGTACGGGCCTCGTTCCACCTGTACAACTCGACCGCCGACGTGGACCGCGCGCTGGACGTGCTCGCGGACTGAACCGCCCGGCCCGGGCCTTCGGGGTCCGGGCCGGCCACGCGTACGGCGCGGGGCCGGCCGTCCGATCCGACCGGCCCCGCGTCCGTGTGTGCCGCCCCGCTCACATCCCGCTCAGCGGATCGGCCGGCTCAGCGCACCGGGGTGAAGTCCCGGGCGCCGATGAAGTCCGGTCGTGGCGTGGGCGCCGCGAACGGCTCGACGGCCGTGTTCTCCACGCTGTTGAACACGATGAAGACGTTGCTGCGCGGGTACGGCGTGATGTTGTCGCCCGAGCCGTGCATGCAGTTGCAGTCGAACCAGGTCGCCGAACCCGCCTTGCCCGTGAAGAGCTTGATGCCGGCCTTGTCGGCCATCTCCGCGAGGGCCCTGTTCGACGGCGTGCCCGCGTCCTGCATCTGGAGCGACCGCTTGTAGTTGTCCTTCGGCGTCTCGCCCGCGCAGCCGAGGAACGTCTTGTGCGACCCGGGGATGATCATCAGACCACCGTTGGTGTCGAAGTTCTCGGTCAGCGCGATCGAGACCGACACGGTCCGCATGTTCGGCAGACCGTCCTCGGCGTGCCAGGTCTCGAAGTCCGAGTGCCAGTAGAAGCCCGTGGCGCCGAAGCCCGGCTTGACGTTGATCCGCGACTGGTGGACGTAGACGTCCGAGCCCAGGATCTGGCGGGCCCGGCCCACCACCCGCTCGTCCCGCACCAGGTTCGCGAAGACCTCGCTGATGCGGTGGACCTCGAAGACCGACCGGACGTCCCGGGACTGGGGCTCGATGATCGCGCGCTCGTCGGCCCGTACCGCGGGGTCCGAGACCAGCCGGTCCAGTTCGGTGCGGTACAGCGCCACCTCGTCCGCGCCGATCAGCTGGTCGACGGTGAGGAAGCCGTCCCGCTCGAAGGCGCCGAGATCGACGGGGTCGATGGGGCCCGGAGCGTCGGGCGCGGACCAGACGACCGGGTCCTGGCGCGGGGTGAGAACCTCGGCGGCACCACGGGTCGGGTAAAGGTCGGTACGTGCGGGTGCGGTCGTCATGATCAGCCCTCCTCGGTCAGCAGCGGGTACACGCCGTTCTCGTCATGGTCCTCCCGTCCGGTCACCGGCGGGTTGAAGACACAGACGCATCGGAAGTCGGTCTTCGGGCGGAGCGTGTGGTGCTCGTGCCCGTCGAGCAGATACATCGTGCCGGGCTCGATCCAGTGGGTCTCACCGGTCTCGTCGTTGGTGAGCTCGGCCTCGCCCTCCACGCACAGAACGGCCTCGATGTGGTTGGCGTACCACATCGACGTCTCCGTGCCGGCGTACAGCACGGTCTCGTGAAGGGAGAAGCCGACCTTCTCCTTCGCGAGCACGATGCGCTTGCTCTCCCAGGTGCCCGAGGCCGACTTCACATGGCGGTCGGTGTTCTCGATGTCCTTGAATGATCGGACGATCACGGTGGCTGGCGCCTTTCTCTTCTGTGCGGTCGCTATGCGTGCGCTTTCCTGTGGATGGTCCGGTGTCCGTCCGCGTACGGGGCGCGGGGTACGGGACAGGGGGCAGGAGGCTCGGCCGTCCGTTCTGTCGGGCGGTGCCCCGGCCCCCGTGTCGAGTACCCCGTACCCCGTACGCGCCGGAGTGGTGCCGTTCACCCGCGGATGCCGTCGGGGCTCCGGGGCGGCGGGCGCGATGTTCAGCTCGTGTCACGCGGTGCGTGGTGTCCGCATGGCCGGTGCCGCGGTGCGGCGGTGCGGCTGGAGCGAGCGATCAGGCGGTCAGGCCGTCTCGCGGACCGCGCGGGCCAGCGTGCGCAAGCCCTCGTCCAGCTCGTCGGGGGTCACGGTCAGCGGCGGCAGCAGCTTGACGACCTCGCTCTGCGGGCCGGACGTCTCCAGCAGGAGCCCCAGCTCGAAGGCTCGGGCGCAGACGGCCGTCGCGCGGTTCTTGTCCTCGAACTCCACGCCCCAGACCAGGCCGCGGCCCCGGACGTCGGGCGGCGTACCGGGACTCTCGGCACGGATCGCCGTCAGCGCGCGCTCGACCTGCTCGCCGCGGGCGATGGTCTGCTTCTCCATCTGGCCGTCGGCCCAGTACGTGTTGAGCGCGGCGGTGGCCGTCACGAACGCCGGGTTGTTGCCCCGGAAGGTGCCGTTGTGCTCGCCCGGCTCCCAGACGTCCAGCTCCGGGTTGAACAGGCACAGCGACATCGGCAGGCCGTATCCGCTGATGGACTTCGAGAGCGTGACGATGTCCGGCTGGATGCCCGCCTCCTCGAACGAGAAGAACGCGCCGGTCCGGCCGCAGCCCATCTGGATGTCGTCGACGATCAGCAGCATGTCGCGGCGGTGGCACAGATCGGCCAGCGCGCGCAGCCACTCGGGACTGGCCACGTTGATGCCGCCCTCGCCCTGGATGGTCTCGACGATCACCGCGGCGGGCTTGTTCAGGCCGGAGCCCTGGTCCTCCAGCAGCCGCTCGAACCAGAGGAAGTCCGGGACCTGGCCGTCGAGGTAGTTGTCGAACGGCATGGGCGTGCCGTGCACCAGCGGGATGCCCGCGCCGGCGCGCTTGAAGGCGTTGCCGGTGACGGCCAGCGAGCCCAGCGACATGCCGTGGAACGCGTTGGTGAAGGAGACGATCGACTCGCGGCCCTTGACCTTACGGGCCAGCTTCAGCGCGGCCTCGACCGCGTTGGTGCCCGTGGGGCCGGGGAACATGACCTTGTACGGCAGGTCACGGGGCCGGAGCAGCACGTTCTGGAACGCCTCCAGGAAGGCGCGTTTCGCCGTGGTCGCCATGTCCAGGCCGTGGGTGATGCCGTCCCGCTCGAGATAGTCGAGCAGGGCGCGTTTGAGTACCGGGTTGTTGTGGCCGTAGTTGAGTGAGCCGGCGCCGGCGAAGAAGTCGAGGTACGTATGGCCGTCCTCGTCGGTGAGGCGTGCGCCCTGCGCACGGTCGAACACGGCGGGCCAGCCGCGGCAGTAGCTGCGGACCTCGGACTCCAGGGTCTCGAAGACGCTCAGTGCGGGCGGGGTGATGGTCACGGGTTTCTCCTGCCGATGGGGGTGTGCGAGTGAGGGAGCGGGAGTGTGCTGGGAGGCCGTGTGCGGGGAGCGTTCGGGCCGTCCGGACCGCTCAGCTGCTCGGATCGAGTCGGAAAGAGTCGGAACCGGCCTCGAACAGTTCGGGGTCGAGTCCGAATCGGTCGGGTCGGGGCCCGAACTGGTCGGTACGGGGTGCCACGGGGGCGTCCGTACCGCGACGGGGGCGGTACGGACGAGTCGCGACGGGTCACGACCGGACACGACGACTCAGAATGAGAGCGGGCCGATGCGGTACAGCACTTCCGGCTGGTGCACCCCGTCGGGGAACAGCCCACCGTCGAAGAGGACCTCGCGTTCCAGGACCGCGTCGTGGCGCGCGGCGTAGGCGGTGAAGAGCCGGTCCGAGGCGGTGTTGTCCGGCGTCACGGTCGTTTCGACGGCCGTGACGCCCAGGTCGCGGGCCACCCGGGCGGTCAGCTCGTCGAGGAGCGCTCCAGCGAGGCCGCGGCCGCGCTGGCCGCCGTCGACGGCGACCTGCCAGACGACCAGCGCGTCGGGACGTTCGGGCCGTATGTATCCCGTGACGAAGGCGACCGGCGTGCCGTCGTCGTCACGGGCGACGGCGGACGTGGCCGCGAAGTCACGACACCAGAGCAGGTAGCTGTACGAGGAGTTGAGGTCAAGGACCTCGGAGTCGCGGGCGATGCGCCAGATCGCGGCTCCGTCCTCCACTCGTGGGGCGTCGATCGTGAAGGATCGGGCGAATTCGCTTCGGGCGCCTGCAAGGTCTGCTTGTGCGGCGGTCATGGAGATTGAATTTACCCAGCAAATTGGAAAGATGCATCTCGGTCAGGGGTTGGGAGAAGGAGCGGTATGTGTTATCGCGCGCCCGTGCGCCCATGCGGTACCGGTCAGTAGCGGGAGGACATGTGTGGAAATGTTGGAACAAAACGGTCAGGTTTGTGGGTCCGGTCACATATCCGTAACGCCATCGAGATCTCGGGTAATCGCCGCTGGTGAGCCACCTGAAACCCATGCGTTTAGGGGTGGGGAAAGCGGGCAGAAGAATACGGGAAGCTGCTTGGAATAAAGCAGCTTCCCGTATTCATTAATTCATGTTCTCTTGTTCTCTTTGTTGATTCGCGGGCGCGTCGCGCCGGAGCGGGGCTCAGCCGTCGTGACGCGGCCGGTCCGTGGCCGCGTCCGACAGGCTCTCGCGCCACGCCTCGTCCGCCGCGCGCCGGGCGGCTTCCTGGTCCACCGGCCGACCGGTTCCGCCGAGCGCCTCTTCCAGGGCGGTGCCCAGCGCCCCCAGACAGGCGTGTACGACGTCCGGAGCGGCGGCGGCGCCGTAGTGGTTGACCCGGATCATCTCCGCCGCCAGTGCGCCCCCGCCCGCGACCAGCGGCAGCGACGGATCGGCGGCCAGAGCCTTCGCGACCAGCTCGGTGGCGTCGGTTCCGGCGGGCGTACGGAGCGTGGTGGCCACGGGGGCTGCCTCGGCCGCCTCGTGGACGTACGGCTCCAGGCCGCCGCCCAGCGCCAGAGCGCCCGCGCGCACGGCGGCGGCGGTCGCGGCGTGCCGGGCGGTCACGGCCGCCAGGCCGGCCGCCTCGATGCGGTCCAGGCACGCCTCCAGGGCCAGCATCTCCAGCTGTGCGGGGGCGTGCGGCAGAGCCCGGCGGCCCGTGTCGATCCAGCGCTCCTTCCAGTCGAGGAGGGAGAGGTACGAGCGGCGGGGCGCCCGCGGATTGGCGGCGAACCGCGCCCAGGCGCGCTCGCTCACGGACACCGCCGAGACCCCGGCCGGGCCGCCCATCGCCTTCTGCGCGCCGATCACACACAGGTCCACGCCCCAGGCGTCGGTGTACAGCGGCTCGGCGGCCACGGAGGCGACGGCGTCCACCATGAACAGCGCGCCGTGCGCCCGTACCACCGAGCCGATCTCCGCGACCGGATTGGTGTTCCCGGTCGCGGCCTCGGCGTGCACCAGCGACACGAAGTCGATCTCGGGGTGGGCGCCCAGGGCGCGCTCGATCCGGTCGGCGCTCACGGCGGTGTGGAACGGCACCTCCAGGTCCACGACGGTCGCGCCGCAGTCACGCAGCCAGTTGCCGAAGGTCTGCCCGTACGGTCCCGTGACCACGTTCAGGGCGGTGGAACCGGGCCGCGCGCCACCGCGGATACAGCCCTCCAGCGGCAGCAGGGCCTCGCCCTGCATGATCACGACATCGTTCTCGGTGGCGAGGAGCGAGGCCACCCGGCGTTCGACGGCGGCGAAGCGGTCGGCGGTCAGCGGGGGCAGGTCCAGCAGCGGATGGGGCACGGTGGGGTCTCCTCGGCGAGGTGTGGACGTACGGGGTTCCGGGACGGGACGCCCCGGGCGGGAGTGTCCGGACAACGGGTGCCGGACGGCGGGTGCCCGCGAGCGGGTGCCATGCGCCGACCGCCCCGCCGACGGTGCCCGGCCGGACCGCCCGAACGGGCTGTTCGGTCCCGTGTTCGGACTCTCGTCGAGGGTACCCACGGCCTCGTAGAGTGCTGTTCATGAGGGAATTCGGCGGTGCGGACGGAGACGTGGGCGGACTCGCCGACGGGCGTGCGGACAGGCACGCGGACGGACACGTGGCGCTCCGGGTGAAGGGACGGATCCTGGTCGGCCCGGAGGACGTCAGGGACGAGCTGTGGGTCGTGGGCGGCCGGATCACCTACGACCGGCCCTCCCTCGCCCGTGACGTCCGTACGGTCGAGGGCTGGGCGCTGCCCGGTCTGGTCGACGCGCACTGCCACGTCGGGCTCGACCGGCACGGCGCGGTCGACGCGGCGACCAGCGAGAAGCAGGCGATCGAGGACCGCGAGGCGGGCGCGCTGCTGCTGCGCGACGCCGGATCGCCCGCGGACACCCGCTGGATCGACGACCGTGCCGATCTGCCGAAGATCATCAGGGCGGGCCGCCACATCGCCCGTACCCGCCGCTACATCCGCAACTACGCGCACGAGATCGAACCGGAGGACCTCGTCGCCTACGTCGCCGGGGAGGCGAAGCGCGGGGACGGCTGGGTCAAGCTCGTCGGCGACTGGATCGACCGGGAGGCCGGTGATCTGACCCCCTGCTGGCCGCGCGGTGCGGTCGAGGCGGCCATCGCGGAGGCGCACCGGCTCGGGGCCCGGGTCACCGCGCACTGCTTCGCCGAGGACTCGCTCCGAGACCTCGTGGAGGCGGGGATCGACTGTGTGGAACACGCCACCGGCCTCACCGAGGAGACCATCCCGCTCTTCGCCGAGCGCGGCGTCGCGATCGTGCCGACGCTGGTCAACATCGCGACGTTCCCGCGGCTCGCAGCGGGCGGCGAGGCCAGGTACCCGCGTTGGTCGGCGCACATGAACCGGCTGCACGCCCGCCGCTACGACACCGTCCGCGCGGCGTACGACGCGGGCATCCCGGTCTTCACCGGCACCGACGCGGGCGGCGGCCTCGCCCACGGCCTGGTGGGCGCGGAGGTCGCGGAACTGGTCACGGCCGGCCTGCCGCCGCTCGCGGCCCTCTCGGCCGCCACCTGGTCCGCCCGCGCCTGGCTGGGCCGACCGGCCCTGGAGGAGGGCGCCCCGGCGGACCTGGTGGTGTACGAGGAGGACCCCCGAGCGGACGTCCGCACCCTGACGTCCCCGCGCCGCATCGTCCTGAACGGCCGCGTGGTCGCCTGACGACGCGGCCACCGGAGCCGGGGGGCGGTGACGCGCGGCCGTTTCCGGCCGTCGCGCCGGGCACGATCCGCGTCACGTTCCGGGGCGCTCCGCCGCGTCAGCCCCCGGTGGTCCCGCCCCCGGGCTCGCCGACCGCCGTCAGGGACTGGTCCAGGGCCTGGAGGAATCGATTCGTCGTGGCACGGTCCCGCACGGCCAGGCGCAGCCACCGGGCGTCCAGGCCCGGGAACGTGTCGCCCCGGCGAGTGGCGAAGCCCAGGACGCGCAGGCGGGCGCGGACCGCGTCGGCGCGGGCCGTGCGGAGCAGGACGAACGGGCCCCGCGCCGCCGCCACCGTCCGCACCTCCTCGAACTCCGCCAGCCCCGCGAGCAGATGCGCCCGCTCCACCGCCGTGCGTCGCGCCGCCTCCTCCGCCTCCGCCAGCGCGGCGGGCGACACGCACGCCTCGGCGGCGGCCAGCGCCGGGGTCGACACCGGCCACAGCGGCTGGGCTCGCTCCAGAGCGGCCACCGTCTCCGGCTCCGCCAGTACGTAGCCGATCCGCAGGCCGGCCAGCCCCCAGGTCTTCGTGAGACTGCGCAGCACCACCAGCCCGGGCACGTCCACCCGCCCCGCCAGGGCCTCCGGCTCGCCCGGCACCGCGTCCATGAACGCCTCGTCCACCACCAGCGTCCGGCCCGGCCTGGCGAGCTTCGCGACCGTCCCGGCCGGATGCAGGACCGAGGTCGGATT
Source organism: Streptomyces hebeiensis (assembly GCF_052983195.1). Lineage (NCBI taxonomy): Bacteria > Bacillati > Actinomycetota > Actinomycetes > Kitasatosporales > Streptomycetaceae > Streptomyces > Streptomyces hebeiensis. The sequence continues at coordinate 1,616,036 of NZ_CM129812.1, read as the reverse complement.
GGTCGGATTGCCCAGCACCACCAGGTCCGCGTCCTCCGGCACGGCCGCCGGATCCAGCCGGAAGCCCTCCTCCTCCCGCAGCAGCACCCGCCGCACCTCGTGCCCCGCGTCCCGCAGCGCCGCCTCCGGCTCCGTGAACTGCGGATGCACCACGACCGGCCGGCTGCCCTCCGGCAGGGCCCGGGCCAGCAGGACGAACGCCTCCGCGGCCCCCGCCGTCAGCAGCACCCGCTCGGCCGGCAGACCGTGCCGCGCCGCCACCGCCGCCCGCGCCACCCGGCCGTCGGGGTACGCGGCGAGCCCCGTCAGCGACTCGGCGATCCGCACGCACAGCCAGTCCGGCGGTGTGCCCGTACGGACATTGACCGCGAGGTCGACCAGCCCGGCCGCGCCGTCGCGCACCTCGGCGTCACCGTGGTGGCGCAGATCGTGGCCGTCAGCGTGCGCGTACATGGCCGTCGCGCGGGTCGTGACCGGGTATTCCGGATACGGGGCCGTGCCGGTGGACCGGACGGGCCACGCGCTCGACGAACAACGGGACGACGAGGCGGTTCACCGTGCTCCCTCCCTTGAGGCTCCGGAACCACCGCAGCCCTGTCACCACGGCACACGCGATATCGCGTGTGCCCCCTGTGTTTCCTGTTCTTCCTGCCGATATCGACATCATGTCCATACGGACCGGTTCCACTCCGGATCGCCTTCCGGGTGGCCCCTGCACGCCACGGCGCAGGTGACCGTCCCGGGACCGCCCCCGCTCCGCGCCGTCCGTTTCGGGACGAGGAGCACGCCTCCGCCGACCAGCGCGGCCGCCTCCGCGACCGAGTGGGTGCCCACCGCGGCCAGGGCAGCGTCCGACGGGTGCGGTACGCGGACGCCGGCCAGCAGCTCGGCCGCGTACCCCCGTACCGGCACCCCGAGCCGCTCCGCCGCTCCCAGGATCCCGGGCTCCGCGGCCTTCGCGGCCACGGTCGCCAGCTCGACGACCGCGAGCGGCGGGAGCCCGGCGCCCCGCAGGGTCGCCGCGACCAGCGCGGACACGTCTTCCGCCGAGACGCCCCGGCGCGCGCCGATACCGACCACCAACTCACCCGCCGAACGTGCGGAACGCGGCCGCGATGGGCTATGCAGGGGCCCATGGCGGTGTTCGTCGCGCTCGGCGCGTTCCTCATGACGCTGTTCGGCGGCTGGACGGCGCAGCGCGTCACGGACCGCCGGCACCTCGTGCTGGGCCTGGCCGGAGGGCTGATGCTCGGCGTCGTCGGCCTCGATCTGCTGCCGGAGGCACTGAGCGCGGCGGGTGAGGAGATCTTCGGCGTACCGCAGGCGCTGCTGCTCTTCGTCGGCGGCTTCCTGATCGCCCATCTGGTGGAACGGCTGCTCGCCGGCCGGCAGGCGGCCCACGGCGGTGCCCCGGAGGGGCCGCCCCCTCACTCGGGCGGCCGTCCTGCAGGCACCGACGACACTCGGACCGATGACACAGGCGCAGATCACATCGGCACCGATGGCAGGCGCGCCGATGGCAGGCGCGCCGATGGCAGGAGCACCGATGGCAGGAGCACCGATCACCAGGGCGGTCACACCACGAGCAGTCGCGCCGCGGGAACCCACTACCACGCCGCGCCCCCCGTCGCCGTCGAACGGGTGCCGCAGGTCGGTCTGACCGCCGCCGCCGCCATGGTCGGCCACAGCGTGATGGACGGCATCGCGCTCGGCGCGGCCTTCCAGGTCGGCGGGGGCATGGGCATCGCCGTGGCCCTCGCCGTGATCGCCCATGACTTCGCGGACGGATTCAACACGTACACGATCACGAGCCTGTACGGGAACCGCCGCCGCAAGGCGATCGCGATGCTGTTCGCGGACGCCGTCGCGCCGGTCGCGGGCGCCGCGTCCACACTGCTGTTCACCCTCCCCGAAGAGGCGCTCGGCAGTTACCTCGGTTTCTTCGGCGGCGCCCTGCTCTATCTCGCCGCCGCCGAGATCCTGCCCGAGGCTCACCACGAGCACCCGGCGCGTTCCACCCTCCTGTGCACGGTCCTGGGAGTGTGTTTCATCTGGCTGGTGGTGGGCGTCGCCGGCTGAGCCACCGCGTCGCACACGACACGGTACGGATCCCACCCGCGCCCCACGGGCCCGCGCCCCGTAGGCCCGCGCCCGGCAGGCCCGTACCGGACGGATTCGCGCCCGACGGGCCGCCGCCCCGTCCTCGTCCCCTCGCCGGCTCACGCCGCGCACCGTTCCACGAACCGCCGCGCCATGTGCGGAGTCGCCGCCCAGTGCGTGTGCAGATAGCTCGCGTGCACGCCGCCCCGGACGAACCCCTCCAGCCGACGGGCCGGGTGCACCACTCCCCATGCCGCCTCCGGCCCCGCCGCCGGCTCCAGCACGGTCCGGTGGAACTCGTGCCCGCGCACCCGGGTCCCCGCCGCCGCGAGCGCGCTGTCACCGACCGCCACCGCCTCCCGGTAGCCCAGCGTCAGCCGCTCCGACATCCGCGCGTCGGCGTCCAGCACCCCGCACATCGGCTTCCCGTCCAGGGAGCGCGCGAGATACAGCAGCCCGGCGCACTCCGCCGCGACCGGCGCACCGGCGTGCGCCAGTTTGGCGACGGCCGCGCGCAAGGGCTCGTTGGCGGACAGCTCCGGCGCGTACACCTCGGGGAAGCCGCCCCCGATGACCAGCCCCTTGGTGCCCTCCGGCAGCCGTTCGTCCCGCAACGGGTCGAACGGCACGACCTCGGCGCCCGCCGCCGTCAGCAGCTCGGTGTGTTCCGCGTACGAGAACGTGAACGCGGAACCGCCGGCGACGGCGACCACGGGCCGCCCCGCGCGGTCCGCGTCGGCGATCGGTTCGATCCCCGGCTGCCACGCCACCGCGTCCAGCGGCGGCGCGCTGCGCGCCAGCGCCAGCAGCGCGGGCAGGTCGCAGCCCGCCCGCACCCGGTCGGCCAGCGCACGCATCGACCGCACCGCGTCCGTGTGCCGCTCGGCGACCGGGACCAGTCCCAGGTGCCGGGAGGGCGTGCCCAACCGGTCGGTCCGGCGCAGCACGCCCAGCACCGGTACGCCCGACCCGTCCAGCGCGTCCCGCAGCAGCCGCTCGTGCCGGTCCGTGGCGACCTTGTTGAGGATCACCCCGCCGATCCGCACCTCCGGGTCCCACGACGCGAAACCGTGCACCAGCGCCGCGACCGAACGGGACTGGGACGAGGCGTCCACCACCAGCACCACCGGCGCGCGCAGCAGCTTCGAGACCTGGGCGGTGGAGGCCAGCTCCCCCTGCCCGGACGCACCGTCGTAGAGCCCCATGACCCCCTCGACGACCGCCAGGTCCGCGCCCGCGGCCCCGTGCGCGAACAGCGGCCCGATCAGACCGGGACCGCACATGTACGCGTCGAGGTTCCGGCCGGGCCGCGGCCCGGACCCGGTCGCCGCCCCGGACCCGCCGGACGCCGACGGAACCGGCGAGCCGGACGCCACCGCCAGCGCGTGGTAGCCCGGATCGATGTAGTCCGGCCCCACCTTGTGCGGGGAGACGGCCAGACCGCGTTCCGAGAAGGCCGCCATCAGGCCCGTCGCGACGGTGGTCTTGCCGCTGCCGGAGGAGGGCGCGGCGACGACCAGGCGCGGGACGTTCACCACTCGATGCCTCTCTGCCCCTTCTGGCCCGCGTCCATCGGGTGCTTGATCTTCGTCATCTCCGTGACGAGATCCGCGAAGCCCTTGAGCTTCTCCGGCGCGTTGCGACCGGTGATCACGACGTGCTGGCCGCCCGGGCGGTCCCGCAGCACCTCGATCACCTCGTCCGTGTCCACCCAGCCCCAGTGCAGCGGATACGCGAACTCGTCCAGCACGTACAGCTTGTGCGTCTCGGCCGCGAGGTCCCGCTTGACCTGCTCCCAGCCCTCGCGCGCCGCCTCCTCGTTGGAGAGCTGGCTGTCGCGCTGCACCCACGACCAGCCCTCGCCCATCTTGTGCCAGACGACGCTGCCGCCCTCGCCGCTCGCCCCCAGCACGGTGAGCGCCTTCTCCTCGCCGACCCGCCACTTCGCGGACTTCACGAACTGGAACACACCGATCGGCCAGCCCTGGGTCCATGCCCGCAGCGCGAGCCCGAAGGCCGCCGTCGACTTGCCCTTTCCGGTGCCGGTGTGGACGAGGACCAGCGGACGGTTGCGGCGCTGACGGGTCGTCAGTCCGTCGTCCGGGACGGTCTCCGGTTGTCCTTTCGGCATTACGCGGCCCTCCTGGTCGTGTTCTTGACGGTCTTACCGGTCTTACCGGTCCCACCGGTCTTCTCGGTCCGGTCGGTTGTCCTGGTCCCGCCCGTCGCGGCGGCGGACACGGAAGCCGCCCCGGGAACCCGTACGCCGGCCTTCCTGCCGTCGGCCCCCCGGCGCCCGGCACCCCGGGCTCCGGCCCCTCGCGTTCCGAATTCGCCCTGGACGTCCCTGACCAGCCCGGCGATGCTGTCGGCCCGCAGTTCGTCCAGGGTGACGGCCGTACCGCCCAGCGCGCCCGCGAGCGTTCCGGCCAGCCCGAGCCGTACCGGCCCCGATTCGCAGTCCACGACCACCGCCGCCGTCCCCTCCACCGCGTGCAGCCGCGCCGCGCGCGTCGCCAGCCCCAGCGGGTCCCCGCCGCCCGTCGCCCGCCCGTCCGTCACGACCACCAGCAGCGGGCGCCGCACGGGATCCCGCAGCCGCTCCACCCGCAGGACGTCATGGGCCTTCAGCAACCCGGCGGCGAGCGGTGTCCGCCCGCCCGTCGGCAGCGCGTCCAGCCGGGCGGCCGCCGCGTCGACCGACGACGTCGGCGGCAGCGCGAGCGCCGCCTCCTTCCCCCGGAAGGTGACCAGGCCGACCTTGTCGCGCCGCTGATAGGCGTCCAGCAGCAGCGAGAGCACCGCACCCTTCACCGCGCTCATCCGCTGTCGGGCCGCCATCGACCCGGACGCGTCGACCAGGAACAGCACCAGGTTCCCCTCGCGGCCCTCCCGGGTCGCCTGCCGCAGGTCGTCCCGGCGGACCACCAGCCCGGGGCCGGAGCGCCCGCGCGCCCGCTGGTGCGGTGCCGCCGCCCGGACCGTGGCCGACAGGTGAAGCTTCGTCAGGACGCCTCGGGGGCGCCGGGACCCCGTCGTCCTGCCGTGCTCCGTACGGGCCCGGGAGCGGCGCCCGGCCGCGCCCTCGCCGAGCCCCGGCACGCTGAGCGTCTTCGTACGGAACGGTTCCCCGGCCCGTACGGCGGACCGTTCCCCGGCTCCGGGCCCGGCCGCCGGGCCCGAGCCGCCCGGGGCCCGGGGCCGTTCCTGACCGGGCCGCTGCTCCGCGGTGCCGGGCGCGGTACCGTCCTCGCCGGGTGCCTCGTCCTGTCCGGGCGCGGCCGGCTCCCGAGGACCGGCCTGCGGCGGCGGGCCGTCCCCGTCCGCGGGACCGCCGTTCCCGCCCCCGCCCCCGTCCCCGGGGCCGTCCGGGCCGGGGCCGCCGCCGTCCGGACCGCCGTCCGGGTCCTCCGGGCCCGGGTCGTCGTCCCCGGCGAACTCCTCCAGCGTCTCGTCCAGCTTGTCCTCGTCCAGCCCCGGCGCGTCGAAGGGCGAGCGCCGCCGCCGGTGGGGGAGCGCCAGCAGCGCGGCCTGCCGTACGTCCGCCGCCGTGACGTCCGTGCGCCCCGCCCACGCGGCCAGCGCCACGGCGGTCCGCGCCATCACGATGTCCGCCCGCATCCCGTCCACCTCGAACGCGGCGCAGGTCGCGGCTATCTGCCGGAGCGCGGTGTCCCCCAGCCGTACCTCCGGCAGCAACGCGCGCGCGGCGACGATCCGCGTCCGCAGCGCGTCCTCCTCGTCGGCCCAGCGTGCGGCGAACCCGGCCGGATCGTCGTCGTACGCGAGCCGCCGCCGTACGACCTCCACCCGCTCGTCCGGCTCGCGCGAGGCCGCGACCTCCACCGTCAGCCCGAAGCGGTCGAGCAGCTGCGGCCGCAGCTCCCCCTCCTCCGGATTCATCGTCCCGACGAGCAGGAAACGCGCGGCGTGCCGTACGGAGACGCCCTCGCGCTCGACGTACGACGACCCCATGGCCGCCGCGTCCAGCAACGAGTCGATCAGGTGGTCGTGCAGCAGGTTGACCTCGTCGACGTACAGCACCCCGCGGTGCGCCTCGGCGAGCAGCCCCGGCTCGAACGCCTTCACGCCCTCCGCCAGGGCGCGTTCGATGTCCAGCGCGCCGACGAGCCGGTCCTCCGACGCGCCCACCGGCAGTTCGACCATCCGGGCGGCCCGGGCCGCACCGGGGCGCCCGGGTTCGTGCGGTCCGTCCGGGCAGCGCGGATCGGGCGCGGCGGGATCACAGCTGAACCGGCACCCGCCGACCACCGACACCTCGGGCAGCAGCGTGGCCAGGGCGCGCACGGCCGTGGACTTCGCCGTGCCCTTCTCGCCCCGGACCAGGACTCCGCCCACCGCCGGGCTGACCGCGTTCAGCAGCAGGCCGAGCCGCAGATCGTCCATCCCCACCACGGCGGTGAACGGGAAAGGGGTGCTCATATGCTGATCGCTCCTTCGAGGGGTTCGCGTACGGCAGCTTGGGTGCGGCGGTCAGGGTGGACGGAGCGGGCGGAACGGATGGAGAGGGCAGAACGGGTGGAGAGGGTGTAACGGGCAGAGTGGGCGGGTCGGTCGGGCCGGGGCGGATGTCGAGAGGTCACGACGGCGCCCCCGGCGGGACGAACGGCAGTCCCCCGGGCGCCCCCTCCTCGATCAGCCGCCACAGCGCGTCCGTGTCCGCGTGCTCCTCGACCAGATCACCGAGAAGGTCGAGCTGTGCCTCGCGCAGCACGCCGAAGCTCGTGTCGGGCGCCGGTACGAAACGCCGGCCCGCGGCCCGCGCCGCCTCCGTCAGGAACGCCCGCCGGAACGCGTCGCTCTCCAGCGCCCCGTGCCAGTGCGTGCCCTGCACGGACCCCACCCGGCAGCCGTCCAGCGCGCGCCCCGCCTCGTCGGAGGCGAACGCCTCGCCGCCGAGCACCCGGGCGACGCCATGGTGGATCTCGTACCCCTCGACAGGTTCGCCGAGCGCCACACCGGCCGGCCGGGCCAGCGTCTTCTCACGCGCGAACCGGACCCGTACGGGCAGCAGTCCCAGCCCGGTCACCGTGCCGGCCCGTGACTCCACCTCGTCGTCGATGCGCTCGCCCAGGATCTGGTAGCCCCCGCAGATCCCCAGCACCGGGCGCCCCTCGGCGGCCCGTCGGGCGAGCGCGTCGGCGAGGCCGCGCTCGCGCAGCCACTCCAGGGCCCGCACCGTGCCGCGCGTGCCCGGCACCACGGCGAGGTCCGCGTCCGCCAGTTCCTCCGGCCGGTCCACGAAGCGGACCACGACCCCCGGTTCGGCGGCCAGCGCGTCCACGTCCGTGAAGTTGGACATGAGCGGTACGGCGCAGACCGCGACCCGCAGCACGTCCTCGCCGTACGGGGCCGCCGGCCGCGACTCGCGCACCGCCCCGCGCAGCGACACCCGCAGGCCGTCCTCCTCGTCGATGCCCAGGCCGTGCCGCCACGGCAGGACGCCCACCGTGGGCCGCCCCGTCAGCGCGCGCAGCATGTCGAGCCCCGGCTCCAGCAGGGACACGTCCCCCCGGAACTTGTTGACCAGATAACCCGCCACCAGCGCCTGGTCCTCGGGGCTCAGCAGCGCGGTCGTCCCGAAGAAGGAGGCGAAGACCCCGCCGCGGTCGATGTCCCCGACCACGACCACCGGCAGCCGCGCGGCCCGCGCGATGCCCATGTTCACGATGTCGGTACGGCGCAGATTGATCTCCGCCGGGCTGCCCGCTCCCTCGCAGATCACCGCGTCGTAGCTGCTCCGCAGCTCCTCCAGGCACTCCAGGACCGGCCCGAGCAGCGCCTCCTGCCGCCCGCCGTGGTAACCGCGGGCACTGAGCTCGCCCACCGGACGGCCCATCAGTACCACCTGGCTGCTGCGGTCGCTGCCCGGTTTCAGCAGGACGGGATTCATCAGCGCGGTCGGTTCCACCCGTGCCGCCTGTGCCTGCATCGCCTGCGCCCGGCCGATCTCCGCGCCCTCACGGGTCACGAACGAGTTCAGCGACATGTTCTGCCCTTTGAAGGGGGCCACCTTCACGCCCCGGCGCACGAGCCAGCGGCAGATTCCCGCCGTCACCACGCTCTTGCCCGCGTCGGAGGTGGTCCCGGCGATCAGCAACCCGCCCCCGCGCCCCCGCCCGTTCCGGCTCATTCCCCGCGCCCCTTCCCCGCTGACGTCGTACGCCGTTCCGCGGCGCGCCGCAGCGCGCCGTACGCGAACCGCCCCGCGACACAGGTCACCAGGGCGAGCGCGGACACCCGGCCGGACAGCCGCACGGCCCGCTCGATGTCCGAGACCTCGACGGGCCGCCCCTCGCCGTTCAGGACGGGCCGGTGCTCCACGCGCCCGGCGTACGCCAGGGTGCCCCCGAGCCGTACGCCCAGCGCGCCGGCGAACGCCGCCTCCACCGGCCCCGCGTTCGGGCTCGGGTGACGGTGCGCGTCCGTGCGCAGCGCCCGTAGCGCGCCGCGCGGATCGCCGCCCGCCACCACGGCCAGGGCGGCCGTCAGCCGGGCGCCCGGCCATCCGGCGAGGTCGTCGAGGCGGGCCGAGGCCCAGCCGAACCGGCGGTGGCGCGGCGACCGATGACCCACCATCGCGTCCAGCGTGTTCACCGCCCGGAAGCCCACCAGCCCCGGCACCCCCGCGACGGCGCCCCACACGAGCGCCCCCACGACGGCGTCGGAGGTGTTCTCCGCGACGGACTCCACCACCGCGCGGGCGATCTGCCCGCCGTCCAGGGCCTGTGGGTCGCGCCCGCACAGGTGTGGCAGCCGCTGCCGGGCGAGGCCGAGGTCCCCCGCGGCGAGTGCCTCGCCGATGGCGCGGGCCTCCCGCCCCAGTGAGGTACCGCCGACGACGGCCCAGGTGGCGGCGGCGGTCAGGGCGACGGGTGCGAGCGCGCGGGGGGAGGCCGGGGGAGCGGGGGCGGCGGCGGTGGCACGACGCGCGACGCGTACGTCTCGCACGCCCCACAGGTCCCGCGCGCCACCTACTCCGCGCACGCCACCTTCGCGTATGCCGCGCACTTCGTGTATGCCGCGCGCGGCGAGTGCCGCGACCGCGACGGCTCCACCGGCGCACACCGCCGTGTGCAGTGCGCCCCAGCCCCGGTGATCGCGCCACAGGACTCGTTCCACGGACCCCGCGGCCCTGCCGAACGCCGCGACGGGATGCCCCCGGCGCGGATCACCGAGCAGCCGGTCGGCCACGAGGCCGGCGGCGGCACCGTACGCGAAAACCCGCTCGGCGGCCGGACCACGGCCGCCCGCGGCGGCTGAACCGCAGCCAGGCATGGCGAATCGTCCTCACTCAGGGTCCGCGCCCCGGCTCGACGTGACGCGGCGGCGAGAGTTCCTGGCTCCTGCGAGCGGCGCCCGGGGTGGGACGGAGCTCACAGTGACAGTGGCGGGACCGCGCCGGATTCGCACCGGCTTCCTCTCCATGCCGCCGTGTATGGCCCCGGAAGTCCACCACGCTCGAGAACACCCGTCAACTCGTCCTTGACCTGCGACGGAACAGTGTGCCGAGCCCCACACGAGGCCGTGTCGTCCCCATATGGGCCCTCTTGCGGCACGAGTGGCACAGGGGCGGCACGAGAGGCAGGAGTCGGCCCCGGCGCACACCTGGTGCGCCGGGGCCGACTCCTCTGGGTAATCCCGCGGGCTCGTGGTCGCGGCCGGCGTCGCCGTCCGCCGCGCCGGGTCAGGCGACGATCAGATAGATCCCGTACGCCACCGCCGCCGCGCACAGCGCGAAGCAGGCGTAGGCCAGCGCCTGCCCCGTACGCGCGGCGCCGCCCGCGCTCCGGGCCCCGGCGGACTCCTGCCTGGCCAGGCTCACGACGCCCAGGGCGAACAGGCCCACGAGGGCGACCGTGGCCACGAGGCTCACGCCGAAGACGGCTCCCAGGGCCGCCCAGTCGATGTTCATCGTCTTCTCCGCTCCTCTGATCCTCTGGTCACGCGCGCTTGCGATGGTGCGATCCCGCGGCTCCGCTTTCCTGCGGCGCCGCGAGGGCCCCTCAGACCGAGGCGGTACGCGCCGGCTCGCCGGCGGGGCCCGCCGGGGCCTGGATGGTGGCCGACAGGTCCTGGGCGGTGCCCGCCACCGGCGGCGGGGCGACGGCCGCGACGGCGGTGGTCACCACCCCCGCCGGCTCGGGGACACCGGTGGTCCCGGCGTCCGTGCCCGCCGTGCCGGCGCCGGTCTCGGTGACGTTGGTGTGGTCGACCGGCTTGCGGCGCGAGGCGTACCAGATCGCACCGGAGGACGCGACCAGCAGCACGGCGACGACCGTGACGCCCCAGGTGCCCTGGCCCGTCAGGAACTCGGCGCCCGCGGCCACCAGGCCCGCCGCCGGCAGGGTCAGGCCCCAGGCGACGAACATCCGGGTGGCGGTGGACCAGCGGACCACACCGCCCTTGCGGCCGAGGCCCGCGCCCATCACGGCACCGGAGCAGGACTGCGTCGTGGAGAGCGAGAAACCCAGGTGGGAGGAGGCCAGGATGACCGTCGCCGCGCTGGTCTGGGCGGCGAACCCCTGCTGCGGCCGGAGGTCGGTCAGGCCCGTGCCCATGGTGCGGATGATGCGCCAGCCGCCGAGGTACGTGCCGAGCGCGATCGCGACACCGGCGGAGACGATGACCCACAGCGGGGGGTTGGCGCCGGGCGCGAGCACGCCGCCGGTGACCAGCGCGAGCGTGATGACGCCCATCGTCTTCTGCGCGTCGTTCGTGCCGTGCGCGAGGGAGACGAGCCCCGCCGAGGCGATCTGGCCCGCGCGGTAGCCCTTGGCCGTGGCCTTGTCGTCGGCGTGCCGTCCCAGGCGGAACGTGAGCCGGGTGGCCAGCAGCGCGGCGACCCCGGCGACCAGGGGCGCGGCGAGCGCGGGGATGAGGATCTTGGTGACGACCACACCGCCGTTGACGCCGGAGGCGCCGACGGACATCAGCGTGGCGCCGATCAGGCCGCCGAAGAGCGCGTGCGAGGAACTGGACGGCAGCCCGAGCAGCCAGGTGAGCAGGTTCCAGAGGATGGCGCCGACGAGCGCCGCGAAGATCACCTCTGTCCGGATGCCCTCTTCGTTGATGAGTCCGCCGGAGATCGTCTTGGCGACCTCGACGGACAGGAAAGCGCCGACGAGATTCAGCACGGCCGACATGGCCACCGCTGTCTTGGGCTTGAGCGCGCCGGTCGAGATGGTCGTCGCCATCGCGTTGGCGGTGTCGTGGAAACCGTTCGTGAAATCGAACACGAGGGCTGTCGCGATCACGATCGCGAGCAGCAGCGTGATGTGTTCCATTTACCCAGGCAATCGTTCGACGTCAGTGGCCAAGGTGAACGTAAGGAGTCAGGGTGAACGAGAGATGAACTGAAGAGGACTTCGCGGTGACCCTAGGGGAGGGGTGTCGCCCGGTCCCGGCCCGCTCCCAAGACGCGCCCGCGCCACCTTCGTTCGGCCCAGCCTGACAAGATCTGCCCCATGACTGACCCCACTGACTCAACCGGTCCCGTCACCCCGGCCCGTCCCGAGTCGGACGAGCCCTTGTCGGCCGGGCCCGCGACGGGCGAGCCGCGGGACGCGCGGCTGGCGGACGCCTGGCGGGAACTCGTGGCCACGGCACGCAGGACGGCGGACGAGGGGCTCGTCGTGGGCACCTCGGGCAATGTCTCCGTCCGGGTCGGTGACCTGGTCCTCGTCACACCGAGCGGGGTGCCGTACGAGCGGCTGGGCCCCGACGACCTCATAGCGGTCGGTCTGGACGGCCGGCAGGTCCTCGGCGGGCTGACGCCGACCAGCGAGCTGCCGATGCACCTGGCGGTCTACCGCGCCACCTCCGCCACCGCCGTGGTGCACACCCACGCGGTGCACGCCACCGCCGTCTCCACCCTCGTTCCGGAACTCCCCCTCGTCCACTACATGGCCGCGGCCCTCGGCGGCCCCGTCCGGGTCGCCCCGTACGCGCTCTACGGCTCGGAGGAGCTGGCCGCCCACATGATGGACGCCCTGCGCGACCGCACCGCCTGCCTCCTGCGCAACCACGGCACGGTCGCCTACGGGGCGAGCCTGGCCCAGGCGTACGACCGCACGGCCCAGCTGGAGTGGATGTGCCGCCTCTGGCTCACCGCGAGCGCGCTGCCCGGCCGCACGCCCGCCCTGCTGTCCGAGGAGCAGGTCGGCGAGGTGGCGGCGAAGCTCAGGGGGTACGGCCAACGCGGCTGAGCGCCCGCCGCTCGCCCCGCCGTCGGCCGTCCGCCCCGGCGCGGGTCGGCCCGACGCTCCCCGTGCACCGCCTGCCCGTACCTCCTCGGGACCCGCCCGCTGGCCGGGTGGACCCCGAGCGGTGACACTGGGACGGTGCGCCCGGCGACAGCGACGGCAGCGGCCGTCTCCACAGTGCTCGGGGTCGGCGCGGCCGCGGTCGCCGCCGGCCGGTACGCCAGCGATGCCGCCCTGAAGCCGCCGCCGGACGGCGCCCTGCCGGGCGACCCTCGCCTCACCGTGCACGCCACTGCCGCCGGACAGGTCACCCTGACCCGCTGCCTGGCGTCCCTGCGCCCCGGTACGTACGGCATCCAGGGGCCCGACGTCCACGCGGTCGTCGGGCCCGTACTGGACGGGGTGGAGCACGCCGCCGACACGGTGGTGCGCCGGCTGGAGAGAGTCGGCCGCGGCAACCTGTCGCCCGGCTCACGGGTCCGCGTCACCCCGCAGCTGTACAGCGGCGATCCCACCACCGCCCTCGGCATCGACCACAAGGAGGTGTGGATCCCGGGCGCCCTCGGGGCCGTGCCCGCCTGGTACGTGCCCGGCTCGCGCGACACCTGGGTGATCACCGTGCACGGGCTCGGCACCACCCGTGAACATCCCATGAACCTGCTGGAGTTCCTGACCTCCCTGCGGATTCCCGTGCTCGGCGTCGCCTACCGGGGCGACCCCGGCGCGCCCCGGTCCCCGGACGGTATCGGCCACCTCGGCGAGTCCGAGTGGTACGACCTGGACGCGGCGATCCGCTACGCCGTCCGCTACGGCGCCGAGCGCGTGATCGTGCACGGCTGGTCGACCGGCGCCGCCATGGCCCTGCTCGCCGCCACCGGATCCGCGCTCGCCGACCGGGTCTCCGGGCTGGTGCTCGACTCGCCGGTGCTGGACTGGGAGGCCACCCTGCGCGCGCTGGCCACCGCCCGCAAGGTGCCCGCGGCGCTGCTGCCCCTCGCGGTGCGGGCGGCCCAGGGGCGGGCCGGGCTCGGCGGCGACCGGCTCCTGCGGGCCACCGAGCCGCCCGGGCTGCGCGCCCCCACGTTGATCGTCCACGGCCCCGGCGACACCATCGCCCCCTGGCGGCCGTCCCGGGAACTGGCCGGACTCCGGCCGGGACTCGTCACTCTCCACACCGTCCAGCACGCTCCGCATGCGGCGATGTGGAACGTCGATCCCGCCGGTTACGAGGAGACCGTCCGCCGCTTCATCACCCCCCTGCTGTAGCCACGCCCCACCCGCCCAACAGGCACCTTCCGTCCCGTTCCGGTGACGGCGGGACCGTCGGGGAGGCCCGGCCGGACGGGCTCCTGGCACGGCCCGCCTCCCGACGAGACGGGTTCCGTTTGGGCTTTCGGCCGGTCACCGGGAAGACTGCCCCCGTGACGTCCCGAAAGCCTGATGAGCAATTGGCGCGCAACTCCAGACTCCGACTCGTCCGCGGGCGACCGTTGACCACGGCACGACGGGCTGTGACCAGCGGACGCAGTCGGCCCGCCCCCAGGCCGCCCGAGGGGACCCCTCCCCAGGCGGAGCTGGCCCGGCAGGCGAGGGAGGTTCTCGCCGACGCCGTACGGATCGCCCGCTGGGCCGCGACCGACCGGGACGCCGACGCGGGCCCGCTGGCCGGGGCCGGGCTGGAACGCGCCGCGGCCGAACTGGACCTGACACCGGACCAGGTGCGCGCGGGCTGGGACCGCGCCCGGCTGGCCGGGCTGGTCGAGCTGCACGCCGGCACCGTACGCCCGGGCTGGCGGCTCCAGGCGTGGGACCGGGACGACAGCGCCGTCCAGCGCGGCTGGGTCGCGCTGTTCGACGCGTGGTCGCTCGTCCACCCGGCTCCGGCCGACGTCGCAGCGGCCACGGTCGCCGAGGTCGTCGAAGCCGTCCCCCAGGTGCTGTCGCTGCTCCAGCTCTCGGCCGGACCGGTGCTCGTACCGGCCCTGCTCGACCTGCTCCAGCAGCGCGTCGCCGAACTGCACGAGGAACGCTGCGAGGTGCCCTACGGGCCACAGCGGGACCCCGCCGGGCCCCCGGCCCCCGAGCCCCCGGTGGACGACGCGCTGCTGCCGCCGCTGCTCGACTGGGCCCTGGAGGGCATGGCCGCCGTGGGCGCGCTGACGCTGGGGGAGGGACAGGCGACCCTCACCCCGCTCGGCAACTGGGCGGTCTGGGTCAAGCTGGAGCAGATCTGCGTCGCCGCGCAGAGCCCCGCCGGCAACATCGAACAGTCCGCGGAACACATGCTGCGCGGCTGCGCCGCACTCACCCCCGGCCCCGCCCGCGCCGAGTACCGGGCCTGGCTCGCCGCCCGCACCGTCGGCAGCGCCGTCACGGAACTGCTCTCCGTCGCCCGCGGCGAGGACGCGCTCCTGCGCGGACTCGCCTTCGAGGCCCTGCGCGTCGTCGGTGCCCCGGCGGAGGCGGAGGTCCGCGCGGCGGTCGACGACCCGAGCCTGCGCCCGTACGCCCTGATCTGGCTGGCGGAGTACGAGGGCGCCGACCCGGAGGAGGCGTCCGAGGTCCTCACCCGCGAGGAGCAGACCTGGCTCTGGGTGGACACCGCGGCGGCCGTCGCCGACCACGGCGAGAGCGAGCTGCTGGTCCGCCACCTGGACTCCGCGGTGCAGGGCAACGTGCCCGCGCTGCTGGACGAGGTCCGCGCCGTGGGCCACCCCCGTACGGTGCAGGTCCTGGTGGCCCTGGCCGCCGCCCACCCGGACCCGGCACTGGCCAAGGCCGTACGCCGGGCGGCCTTCCAGGTCCACACCGGAGGCGCCTGACACCGCCCCGGCGACGCCCGCGCCACCGTCCGGCCGGGTGGGGGCCCGGCGGCGGGGCCCACGGCCCCGGGTGCGCCGCCGGCTCGCACGGCCCCGGGGCGCGGGGCCGGAGACCGTGCCGTCCAGCCTCGGACCGTCCCGCCCGGCCCGGGGCCTGGAGCCGGGCGGCGCCCCCGGGCCGGGCGGGGACGGCCCGGACGACCGCCCGCGAGGCGTGTGCACGACGGCCCAGCCGCCCCGGCCGGCGACGGGGCCCGGCGGCAGGGACGGCGCTCCGGGCTTGGGGCGTCCGGCCGCGGGAGGCGCGCGCACCGGCACACGACCGCGCCGGGGGCCGACGCGGAAAAAGCATTTGCCCGTCACCGTTAGACTGACCCGCATGGCATTTCTCCTTGTGCATTAGCCGGCGTCGAAGAATCTCCTCCGCCTGCTTTCTTCCGCCGTCCATACCGCCCTGGAGTCTTTCCGTGATCACCGCCACCGGTGTAGAGCTGCGCGCCGGCGCCCGCGTCCTCATCGAATCCGCCTCGTTCCGTATCGCCAAGGGCGACCGCATCGGCCTCGTCGGCCGCAACGGAGCGGGCAAGACCACGCTCACCAAGTGCCTCGCGGGCGAGGGACAGCCCGCCAGCGGCACCATCACCCGTTCGGGAGAGGTCGGATACCTGCCGCAGGACCCCCGCACCGGCGACCTCGACACCCTCGCCCGCGACCGCGTCCTCTCCGCCCGTGACCTCGACTCCGTCCTGCGGAAAATGCGCGAGAACGAGGACCGGATGGCCAACGGCAAGGGCGCCACCCGCGAGAAGGCGATGAAGAAGTACGAGCGCCTGGAGACGGAGTTCCTCACCAAGGGCGGGTACGCCGCCGAGGCCGAGGCCGCCACCATCGCCGCCGCGCTCGGACTGCCCGACCGGGTGCTCGGCCAGCCCCTCCACACGCTCTCCGGCGGTCAGCGCCGCCGCGTCGAGCTGGCCCGCATCCTCTTCTCGGACGCGGACACCCTGCTCCTCGACGAGCCCACCAACCACCTCGACGCGGACTCGATCATCTGGCTGCGCGAGTACCTGAAGACCTACCGCGGCGGCTTCATCGTCATCTCCCACGACGTCGACCTGGTCGAGACCGTCGTCAACAAGGTCTTCTACCTGGACGCGAACCGCTCGGCGATCGACATCTACAACATGGGCTGGCGCCTCTACCAGCAGCAGCGCGAGGCCGACGAGAAGCGCCGCAAGCGTGAGCGCGCCAACGCCGAGAAGAAGGCCGCCGCGCTGAACTCCCAGGCCGACAAGATGCGCGCCAAGGCCACCAAGACGGTCGCCGCGCAGAACATGGCCCGCCGCGCCGAGCGGCTGCTCGCCGGGCTGGAGGAGGTCCGCCAGTCGGACAAGGTCGCCAAGCTGCGCTTCCCCGAGCCCGCGCCCTGCGGCAGGACGCCGCTGACCGCCGAGAGCCTGTCGAAGTCGTACGGTTCCCTGGAGATCTTCACGGACGTCGACCTCGCCGTCGACAAGGGCTCCCGCGTGGTCATCCTCGGACTCAACGGCGCGGGCAAGACCACACTGCTGCGCCTGCTGGCCGGGGTCGAGAAGCCGGACACCGGCCAGGTGATCCCCGGCCACGGCCTCAAGCTCGGCTACTACGCCCAGGAGCACGAGACCCTCGACCCGGACCGCACCGTCCTGGAGAACATGCGCTCCTCGGCCCCCGACCTCGACCTGGTCGACGTCCGCAAGACGCTCGGGTCGTTCCTGTTCTCCGGTGACGACGTCGACAAGCCGGCCGGGGTGCTCTCCGGTGGTGAGAAGACCCGGCTGGCACTGGCCACCCTGGTCGTCTCCTCGGCCAATGTGCTGCTGCTGGACGAGCCGACGAACAACCTGGACCCCGCCAGCCGCGAGGAGATCCTCGGCGCCCTGCGCACGTACAAGGGCGCCGTCATCCTCGTCACGCACGACGAGGGCGCCGTCCAGGCGCTGGAGCCGGAGCGGATCATCCTGCTGCCCGACGGCGTCGAGGACCTCTGGGGAGCGGAGTACGCGGATCTCGTCGCCCTCGCGTGATCCACTGCGTATGGATCATTCGGCCTAGCCTTGATCCATCATCTGTGTGAGGACGTCTCGTACCGTCGGCGTGCCGCGTGACGGTACGAGACCTTCCCGCGATCATCCGCCCGCTCGTCTTCCGCCCACTCTGACCTGGCACTTCGCCGGAGCACCCGGTCGGCCTCCGTCCCGGGCACCGTTGGAATCAGAGATTCCGATCGTGCTGAAAGCTTGAAGTCCGCCAAAGCTTGTCGTACGGACCTTGCCGAATGGGTGGCCAGGAAGGCGGTAAGGGGTGATCATGAGAAGACCAGAGCGCACTTCCCATGAGGAGGCACGGGTGGCCGAGACTCTGAAGAAGGGCAGCCGGGTGACCGGCGCCGCGCGTGACAAGCTCGCGGCAGACCTGAAGAAGAAGTACGACAACGGTGCGAGCATCCGGGCGCTGGCCGAGGAAACCGGCCGCTCCTACGGATTCGTTCATCGGATGCTCAGTGAATCGGGAGTCACGCTGCGGGGACGCGGCGGAGCGACGCGGGGCAAGAAGGCCGCATCGGCCTGATCGCGGAGCGGGATTCCACCGCGCAGGACGGCGTCGACGGGGGCTTCCCGCACGGCGATGCCGGCCGACTGTTCGGCGGTACAGTCGCACCGGTCCATGACTGTGCGGATGTACGGCCACCGGCCCGGACGGTGGCCACCCGGGTGGGGACACACACCACCCAGGTGGTTACTGTGCAGTCACTTGGCTTGTACGACCAGGTCCGGAAGAGGACTTGGTGCGGCTGACTGCCCGGACCGGAGGCGCCTGATGACTTCGCTCGATCCCGTGCTCGACAAGGACGGCGTACGGCTCACCGTCGAGGACGCGGTTGCCACGGTGACCCTGACCAACCCGGCCAAGCGCAACGCCCAGTCTCCCGCTCTGTGGCGGGCGTTGGCGGAAGCCGGCAGGGCACTGCCGGGCAGCGTGCGGGTGGTGGTGCTGCGCGGCGAGGGCAGGTCCTTCTCCGCGGGGCTCGACCGGCAGGCGTTCACCCCCGAGGGCCTCGACGGTGAGCCGTCCTTCTTTGATCTGGCGCGCGGCACGGACGCGGAACTCGACGCCGCCATCGCCGCGTGCCAGGAGGGGTTCGTCTGGCTGCGCCGCAATGACCTCGTGTCCATAGCGGCCGTTCAAGGACACGCGATCGGGGCCGGATTCCAGCTGGCCCTGGCGTGCGACCTGCGGGTCGTCGCGTCGGACGTGCAGTTCGCCATGCGGGAGACGAGCCTCGGCCTGGTCCCCGACCTCACCGGGACGTACCCCCTGGTGGGGCTGGTCGGATACGCCCGGGCGCTGGAGATCTGCGCCACGGGCCGCTTCGTACAGGCCGACGAGGCGGAGCGCACCGGGCTCGCCAACCTGGTGGTGCCGGCGGAGGACCTGGACGCCGCCGTCCGGGACCTGGCGGGCGCGCTGCTGGCCGCGCCGAGGGACGCTCTGATCGAGACGAAGGCGCTGCTGCGGGACGCGCCGGGCCGCTCCTACGAGGCCCAGCGCTCGGCGGAACGCGCGGCCCAGGCGCGCCGTCTGCGCGACCTCGCGGGTCTGTCGGACTGAGGGGGGCCTTGGCCGCCCGGTGCCGCGGCGCTCGCGTCATCGGGAACCGCGAGTCAGGGGCGGCGAGGGCCCGCCCCCTCGCCGCGCCGGCGCCGTGACCGGGTCCTCTCTCGTACCTGGTCACGACGCCACCTCCACCGCCATGACCAGCACGGTCACCGGCAGTCCGCCGGTCACGTCGGCCCCGGGCGCCGTCAGCCGTTCCCGTACCGCCCGGACCACGTCCAGCGGGCGGTGGCCGGCCGCCGTCGCCAGTTCCACCCGGACCTGGTCCGGTGTGGTCACCACCGGGCCGCCCAGCGTCCGCGTCAGATGAGCCACCCCGGCGACCGCGGCGGCCAGCCGTGCCGCCTCCGCCGCCGGGGCGGTGGTGTGCACCTCGGCCGGTCCGTCCGCGGCCCGCCGGACCTTCGCCTCCGAGCCCGCCGCCTCCCGCGCGGCGGCCTCCGCCTCCTCGGGCGTGTCCAGCAGGGCGGTCACCCGCAGGTCCGTCCGCCGCACCCGCAGCCCCAGCCGGTCCACGGCGTGGGGGACCAGCACGTCACGCAGCCGCTCGGCGAGGACCGGCAACGGTTCGTCCGGCACCGCCGCGAACTCGCCGTCGATCCGCAGCGGACCGTACGGGAGCGCGCCGGGCGGTACCCGTACGGCGAGCCCCGTGCCGCCCGTGTCCACGCCCGGAGCCGTTTCCCCGTCCGTGCCCTCGTCGTCCGTCGCCTCGTCAGGGCCGATCCGCAGCCGGCCCAGCACCGCTCGCGCCACCGGCGCCGCGGCCTGCCGCAGTTCCGCCGTCGCGGCCCGCTCCGCCAGCCAGGCGCCGTCGGCCGGGCCGCCCAGCGGAAGCAGCCGGCCCGGGCCGAGCCGCTCGCGTACCGGGGCCGCCCATCCTTCGGCGTTGTGCGCAGTCGTCATTGCACCAGCCTGCCCCATTCGCGGAGCGAAATAGGTCATATGCGCATTAATGTAGGCAAAGGGGTCATCGATGTCCGGAGAGAACCCGGAGAGGGATGAGTGGCGATGTCAGATACCGCACCTCGTAATCAGTCGGTGTCGTCCGGCAGGGACCTGTTGAGCGACGACGGGCGCCGGTCGTCCGTCTCCAAGCGCGGCACGGGCGCCCCCGGCTCCCGCGGCCGCACCACCATCGCCGACGGCGTGGTGGAGAAGATCGCCGGGGTCGCGGCCCGCGACGTGGTCGGCGTCCACGCCATGGGCAGCGGGCTCGCCCGTACGTTCGGCGCGGTGCGCGAGCGCGTCCCGGGCAGCGCCAAGTCCGTCACCCGTGGCGTGAAGGCCGAGGTGGGCGAGGTCCAGACGGCGCTCGACCTGGAGATCGTCGTGGACTACGGCGTCTCGATCACCGGTGTCGCGGCGGCGGTGCGCGAGAACGTCATCTCCGCGGTCGAGCGGATGACCAGTCTCGAGGTCGTCGAGGTCAATATCGCGGTCAGCGATGTGAAGCTCCCCGACGAGGAGGACGAGGAAGAGCCGCAGCCACGGATCCAGTGACCCGTCGCGCACCGCCGGCCGGACGGACGCGGATTCATGTCCGGGGCCTGACGGACACGGACTCATGTCCGCCTCGGGCCACGAGTGGAAAGTCCGGCGGCGGCGAAGCGGTGGAGAGCGGAAGAGGAGCGCACGATGCAGATGGCGGTGGTCGGCCTCTTGGCCGGCATGGTGCTCGGGTTCGCCGGCTACTTCGGCGGCTTCGGAGCCTTCGTGGTGGTGGCCGTGCTGGGGGCGGTCGGCTTTGTGGCCGGGAAGTTCATCGACGGCGATCTGGAACCCGGGGACTTCTTCCGCAGTCGCGAACGCGACGGCCGACGGCGGTGACGGCGCGTGTCAGATGACCGGATGCTGCCCGCCGGACGGCCGGCGGGGCACGCGCGGAACGGGACGCCGGAGGTGCGCGAGCTGACGGCGGAGCCCGTGGCGCCGGGCTCCCGTGGTGCGACCGTGATCACCGACCGGGTCGTCGCGAAGATCGCCGCGCGCGCGGCGCGGGAAGCGCTCGGGGGCGTGCCGGAGGGCGGAGCCCCGCCGCACGCCACCGTCACGCTGCACCAGGACCACGCGCGCGTGCGCGTCGGCGTCGAACTCGGCCACCCCTGTGACATCGGGGAACGGTGCGCCGCCGTGCGCCGCCGGGTCGTCCAGCGGGTGAAGTCGCTCGCGGACATGGAGGCCCGCGAGGTGGTGGTGCAGGTGGAACGGCTGCACTCCGCGCGGGCGCGCGTGGCGGCACGGGGGAGACTCCGATGAGCGACCGACTCTCCGAGCGGGGGCCGACGGGACAGGGACCGAGGGGACAGGGACCGACGGAACGCGAACAGCCGGGACACGGGCAGACGGAACGTGAAGGGCCGGAAGGCGGGCCGACGGCAGCCGAGGAAGCGGTACGCGAGGAGGGGGCACGTGAAGAGGCGGCGAACGGGCCGGCCGACCACGGACCGGCGCCGGGAGCGGACGCGCCCCTGCCGCCGTACGGTCCGGGCTCCGCCACCCGCCACGACCCCGGACCGGCGCCGGGCACGGGCCGCGGCCGACCGCGCCGCTTCTGGTCCGCCCGCAGGGTCCCCGCCGCCCTGGTCGCGCTGGTCGTGCTCGGCGCGGCGGGACTGCTGCTGTACGACGTCGCCGCGGTACGGGCCGGGCGGCCCGCGATGTACTGGCGCCGCGAACTCGCCACCCAGTTGGCCCAGCAGCGGCTCGACGGCACCTGGCTGCTGACGGCCGCGGCCGTCGCGATGGCCCTGGGGCTGTGGCTGCTGGTCCTCGCCCTCACCCCCGGACTGCGTGGCCTGCTGCCCATGCGGCGCGAGTCCGCGCACGTACGGGCCGGGCTGGACCGGGACGCCGCCGCCCTGATCCTCCGTGACCGGGCCATGGAGGTCTCCGGCGTCCGGTCCGCGCGGGTCCGGGTGCGCCGCCGCCGGGTCACGGTGCGCGCGGACGCCCACTTCCGCGAACTGGGCGCGGTACGGGCCGACCTGGCCGAGGCACTGGACATCGGCCTGGACGAGCTGGGCCTCGCCCGGACGCCCGCGGTGAGGCTGCGCGTCCGCAGACCGCCGAAGAAGGGATGACGCGATGGCCCTCCGGGTGGTCAACCGCGTACTGCTCGCACTGATCGGCCTGGCGCTGATCTGCGCCGGAGGCATCGTGCTCGCGCGCGGACTGGACTGGCCGGTGCCGTCGTGGTGGCCGTACCACGGACCGGGGGACGTCCTGCTGAGCCGCGCGAACCGGCTCCGGTGGCGGGGCGAGGACTGGTGGTGGCCGGCGGTGATCGCCGCCCTGGCGGTCCTAGTGGTGCTGGCCCTGTGGTGGCTGCTGGCGCAGCCGCGCCGGGCGCGGGTGCCGGACGTACTGGTCGACACCCGCGACGGCGAGGGCGCGCTGGTGCGCGGCCGGGCGCTGGAGGACGCGCTGGTGGACGACGCGGAGACCCTCGACGGGGTCGCCCGCGCCCGGGCCCGCCTCACCGGCCGCCGCACGGACCCGGTGGCGCGCGTCCGCCTCCTCCTGGAACCGCACGCGGTGCCCACGGTGACGCTGCGCAGGCTGACGGACGAGGCGGTGGCGGACGCTCGGGACGCGGCGGGACTGAGGTCGCTGCCGACGGAGATCCGCCTGCGGGCGGCCCGGCACAAGCCGGAACGCGTGCTGTGACGCCCCGGTGCTCTCCGGCGCCCGATGCGCCCGACGGCGGCCCACCGCGTCAGGGAGCCCCACCGCGCCCGACGGCGCCTCGGAGCGCCCGGCCGACGCCGTGACCGTCCGCCCGCCTAGAAGCCGTGCCGAGACCCGCCGTCCACCGGCAGCATCACGCCCGTCAGGTACGACGCCGCCGGCGACAGCACGAACGCCGCCGTCCTGCCGAACTCCTCCGGCGTCCCGTACCGCCGCAGCGGAATGCGGGACTCGTGCGCCGCCCGCGCCGCGTCCGCGTCTCCCGACAGCGCGTCCAGCTCCCGCACCCGGTCCGTGTCGATACGGGCCGGGAGCAGGCCCAGCACCCGGATCCCGCGCGGACCCACCTCGTTCGCCAGGGACTTCGCGAAGCCCGCCAGGCCCGGCCGCAGGCCGTTGGAGATCGTCAGGCCCGGGATCGGCTCGTGCACCGAGCCCGACAGGACGAAGCCGATGACCCCGCCCTCGCCCAGCTCCGCCGCGGCCTCGCGCGCCAGCCGTACCGCGCCCAGGAACACCGACTCGAAAGCCCCCTGCCACTGCTCGTCCGTGTTGTCCGCCGCGGACCCGGGCGGCGGGCCGCCCACGCTGATCAGGATGCCGTCGAAACGCCCGAAGCGCTCCCGGGCCGTGCCGATCAGCCGCCGCGCCGCCGCCGGGTCGGCGTTGTCGACGGCCAGGCCGTGCGCGCCGGGGCCGATCGCCGCCGCGGCCTCCTCGACGCCCTTCGCATCCCGCCCGCTCAGCACCACCTTCGCGCCGTCCGCCGCCAGTTCCCGCGCCGCCGCGCGGCCCAGCCCGCGTGAGGCCCCGGTGACGACGTAGACACGGTCCTTCAGTCCAAGATCCATGGTTTCTATAGTGCCGTGTGCGCCCCGGCCAGCGTCAGGGCGGTCCCCACCAGACCGATGTGGCTGAACGCCTGCGGGTAATTGCCCAGTTGCCGCCGCCCCGCCGCGTCGTACTCCTCCGAGAGCAGCCCGACGTCGTTGCGCAGGGCCAGCAGCCGTTCGAACAGCTCTCCGGCCTCCCGCGTACGCCCCGTCATGTGGAGCGCGTCGGCCAGCCAGAAGGAACACACGAGAAACGCTCCCTCGGTGCCGGGCAGCCCGTCCAGGCCGCGCCCCGCAGCCCCGTAACGCCGCAGGAGCCCGTCGGAGCCCAGCTCCCGCCGTACCGCGTCGACCGTGCCGACCACCCGGGGGTCGTCGGGCGGCAGGAAGCCGACGCGCGGGATGAGCAGCGTCGCGGCGTCCAGCTCCCTCGAGCCGTACGACTGCGTGAAGGTGTTGCGCTCCGGGTCGTACCCCCTCTCGCACACCTCCCGGTGCACCTCGTCCCGCATCGACCGCCACCGCCCCGCGTCGCCGCTGAGCGACGGGTCGCTCTCCAGCGTCTTCACGGCGCGGTCGGCGGCCACCCACGCCATCACCTTGGAGTGCACGAAGTGCCGGCGCGGGCCGCGCACCTCCCACAGGCCCTCGTCCGGCTCCCGCCACTTCGACTCCAGGAAGCTCAGCAGGCTCTGCTGGATGCTCCAGGCGTGCGGCTTCGGGGGCAGCCCCGACGCGCGGGCCACATGGAGGGAGTCCATGACCTCTCCGTACACGTCGAGCTGGAGCTGGTCGACCGCGCCGTTGCCGGTGCGGACCGGCCGGGACCCCGCGTATCCGCTCAGCCACGGCAGCTCCGTCTCCGGCAGCCGGCGCTCCCCACTCAGGCCGTACATGATCTGCAGATCGGCCGGATCCCCGGCCACCGCGCGCAGCAGCCAGTCCCGCCAGGCCGCCGCCTCGTCCAGATAACCGGCGGACAGCAGGGCCCCGAGGGCCAGCGTCGAGTCGCGCAGCCAGCAGTAGCGGTAGTCCCAGTTGCGCACACCCCCGATCTCCTCCGGGAGGGAGGTGGTGGGGGCGGCGACGATCCCGCCGGTCGGCCGGTACGTGAGCGCCTTGAGCGTGATGAGGGAGCGCATCACGGCATCGCGGTACGGCCCCTCGTACCGGCAGCGCGCCGCCCACCGGTCCCAGCCCTCCAGGCTGTCCCGGAGCGAGTCGTGCGGATCCGCCAGCGGCGGGCGCGGCTCGTGCGAGGGGTGCCAGGTGAGGACGAACGCCACTTCCTCGTCCGCACCGACCGTGAACGACGACCGGGTGCTGTAGTGCTGCCCCCACGTCTTCACCCGTGGCTCGCTGCGCAGCCAGACCGAGTCCGGCCCCGCCACCGCCAGCCGATGGCCCTCGGAGCGCCGCACCCAGGGGACGACAGAGCCGAAGTCGAAGCGCAGCCGCAGCGTCGAGCTCATCTCCACCGATCCGCTGACGCCCTTGACGATCCGTACGACATCGGGGGCCACGTCGCGTTGCGGCATGAAGTCGATGACCTTGACCGTGCCGGTACGGGTCTCCCACACGGACTCCAGCACCAGCGAATCACCCAGATAGCCGCGCCGGGTGCAGTCGCCGGCGCCCCGGGGAGCGATGGTCCAGTGGCCGTTCTCCTCGTCGCCGAGGAGCGCGGCGAAGCAGGCCGCCGAGTCGAAGCGGGGGAGGCACAGCCAGTCGATGGAGCCGTTCCTGCCGACCAGGCCGGCGGTCTGGAGATCGCCGATGAGGGCGTAGTCCTCGATGCGTCGCGTCACGCCAGGGCGTGTTCCCGGAGGGCAGGGAGTTATACCAGCGCCCGGAGGAGTGCGAAGGGGACATGGCCGCACGTCAGGCGGGGGGGCGGGGGGTTACTGGACAGACGCGGCGGCGGGCTCCGGATCGGACCCCGGTCCCCGACCGGGAGCCGTACCGGGGCCCGGGCCTCCGCCCGGTCCGCCCCCCGTCCCCTCGGCACCCTTCTCCGCGGCGGCAGCCCGGTCCCGCCTCTCGCGGCGGACGAGTATCACCCACCCGACCGGCACACCGGCGGCGAACAGCCACCACTGCACGGCGTACGCCATGTGCGATCCGATCGAGCTGTGGTCGGGGTTCGCGATCGGCTCCGGCGAGCCGTCGGCCGGCGCGGGGGAGACGAGTTCGACGTAGCCGCCCAGGACCGTGCGCCCCAGCAGCTCCTGCTGCTGCTCGCTGTTGATCAGCATCACCTGGCGCGGCGGCAGTCCCTCCAGGTCCTTGATGCCGCTGGCCGCCGTCGTCTCGTCGGCCTTGAGCCGGCCGGTGACGGTGACCTCGCCCCGGGCCGGCGCCGGGATGTCCGGGAACGCCTCCTGATCGCCGGGTGCGGGGACCCAGCCGCGGTTGACGATGACCGCCCGGCCGTCCGCCAGCAGGAGCGGGGTGAGGACGTGGTAGCCGACCCGGTCGTCGGTGGAGGTCCTTCGGCGGACGACGACCTCGTGCGTGGTGTCGAACCGGCCGGTGACCGTCACCCGGCGCCAGTAGTCGTCGCGGGGGACGGTGTGCCCGGGCGCGGTCAGTTCCGTGACGGGCACGGGCTTCGCCTCGAGGTTGTCCGCGATCAGCTCGTTCTGCGCGACCCTGTGTTCGTGCCGGTGAAGCTGCCAGAAGCCCAGCTCGATCATCACGGGGATGAGGGCGAGGCCGAGGAGGGTGAGGATCACCCACTGCCGGGACAACAGGAAGCGGTACACGCCTTTGACGTTACCCGGCGGGGGAGGGGCCGGGGACGGAGGGGTACGGGACGTCGGGGTGGCGCGCCGCAGAAGCGGTGCCCGTCGCCCGCACGCCGTGCCCGACGAGCCGTCCCGCGTCGAACCGATGGACGTGAGGTGACCCGCCGGGCCGAGCGGGACGGCACGTCCGGCCGGCGGGGCGCCGTCCGCTTGCGAGCCTCCGCCCTGCCGCTGACGATATGACCTATGACTCACTGCGAAGTGTGCGGGAACGACTATGAGCTGGCATTCACGGTCGAGACCCGGGACGGGTCACGTCACGTCTTCGATTCGTTCGCCTGTGCGATCCACCGCATGGCCCCCATCTGTGAGCACTGTCGCGTCCAGATCATCGGTCAGGGCGTCGAGGTGGAGGGCCACTGGTACTGCGGCGCCCATTGCTCGCGGGCGGAGGGCAGGGCCGGCATCGTGGACAAGATCGGTTCTTCCGTCTGACCAAGAACTCCTCACGTCGTGCGTCCGCCACCCGGTGCCGGGGCCACATCGCGCAACAGCTGGGTGAACGCCGCCTCGTCGATGACCGGCGTACCGTACGACGCGGCCTTGACCGTCTTGGACGTGGCCGAGTCCGGGTCGTTGGTCACCAGCAGGCTGGTCAGCCGGGACAGGCTCGTCGCCACGTGCAGCCCCGCCTCGACCGCCCGGTCCTCCAGCAGCTCGCGCTCGACCGAGGTGTCGCCCGAGAACGCCACCCGCATGCCCTGTACGAGCGGCCCGCCCGGCTCGTACCGGCCGGGGTTCGGATACGGGCAGGCCGGCCGCTTCCGTGAGGGCCGCCAGCTCGTCGGCCGGTACGACGCCTGAGGACCGACCCGGGACGCCAGGGGCCGCGCCGGGGCGTCGGACCACTCGGTGAGCGGCCGGCACTCGAGCAGCGGGAGCCGCACACCGCCGCGCGCCGCCGCGTGCAGGCTGGGCCGGAACGCCTCCGCCAGGACCCGTGCGTCGTCCAGCGCGTGGTGCGCGCGCTGCTGCACCACCCCGAAGTGCGCGGCCAGCGACTCCAGTTTGTGGTTCGGCAGGGGCAGCCCCAGCTCCTTGGAGAGCGCGATGGTGCACAGCCGCTGCCGGGTGGGCGCCGTCCGTTCCGAACGGGCGTACTCACGGGCGATCATCGTCCAGTCGAACATCGCGTTGTGCGCCACCAGCACCCGCCCCTCCAGCCGCTCGGCCAACTCCCCCGCCACCTCGGAGAAACGGGGCGCGTCCGCCAGGACCTCGCTCGTCAGCCCGTGGATCCACACGGGGCCGGGGTCGCGCTCCGGATTGACGAGCGTGTACCAGTGGTCCTCGACATCGCCCCGCGCGTCCAGGCGGTAGACGCCAGCGGACACTATCCGGTCATCGCGGGCGAGGCCGGTGGTCTCCACGTCGACGACCGCGTACCCCTGGGGGTAGGCGGCCGGCCACGTCGCTGAAGTCGTCTGGTCGTCGAGCATGGTCACAGAGAATACGGGCCACGACTGACATCGCGGTCGCCCGGTCGGCGCGCCGCTCCCGTACCGGGCCGACCGCCCGTCTCCGCGTCAAGGCCCGTACGCCACCGCCGAACAGCGCCTTCGTGGACGGGCGTCGCGCGCTGCCGCCGTACGGCGATCCGGTCGTGAGACCGTTCCCGGGTGAGCGATGACACCCGGGACAATCCGCGGGAACCGCACCAGGAGCCGCACGACGACGCTCTCGGAACCCGCCTCAACTGGCTGCGCGCCGCCGTCCTCGGCGCCAACGACGGCATCGTCTCGACCGCCGGCATCGTCGTCGGTGTCGCCGGGGCCACCCCGTCACGTGCCGTCCTGCTCACAGCGGGCCTCGCGGGACTGCTGGCCGGTTCGATGTCCATGGCCGCGGGCGAGTACGTGTCGGTGTCGACGCAGCGCGACTCGGAGAGGGCGGCGCTGGAGACGGAGCGGCGCGAGCTGCGTGAGCAGCCGAAGGCCGAACTCGACGAGCTGACGGGCATGCTGACGGAGCGCGGCCTCACGCGCGAGGTCGCCCGCGAGGCGGCCGAGCAACTCACGCGCCGCGACGCCCTGGGTGCCCACGCGCGGGTGGAACTGGGCATCGACCCGAACGCCCTCACCAATCCCTGGCACGCGGCGGGCGCCAGCTTCCTGTCCTTCACGGTGGGCGCGCTGCTGCCCCTGCTGGCGATGGTCCTGCCCCCGGCGGCGCACCGGCTCTGGATCACGGTGCTGTCGGTGCTGGTGGCGCTGGCCCTGACGGGCTGGGGCAGCGCCCGCCTGGGCGCCGCCGCACGGGGACCGGCGATGCTGCGGAACGTGGGCGGGGGCGCGGTGGCGATGGGCGTGACCTACGCGGCGGGAGCACTGCTGGGCGCGGCGGGCGTCTGACGCGCGGTGCGGGCGCGGCCCGGCGGCGGGGCGTGTCGTCGCGCCGGTCCGGGACCGTACCGACGCCCCATCCACCACGCGCTGACGGCGAGTTGAACGCGCGGGCCGCCCTCTCGAGGCCGGCCCGCGCCCGGGTCTTCCGGTGGTTCAGCCGCGTTACCTGGTCACGGCCTTGAGAGCGTTCACGATGCCCGCCCCGTAGAAGCCGTTGTACTTCTTGCCGCCCTCGCAGACCGCGTCTGCCTGGCCGTCACCGTCGATGTCGTACGGCACCGGGCAGGCCGTGGCGTCGGCCTGGGCCGCCAGCAGCGTCTTGACCAGTTTCGGAGACGCCTTCGGGTGCGTGGACTTGATCAGTGCGGCGACACCCGCGGCGTGCGGGGAGGCCATCGACGTACCCGCCATGTAGCCCCACTTGCCACCCGGCAGCGGGCCGAGGATCAGGCCGCTGGTCGCGGGCGGGGCCGGGGTCTGGTAGGCGGTGGAGTCACCGCCGGGGGCCGCGACGTCGATGACGCCGAGACCGTGGTTGGAGAACGAGGACTTCAGGCCCTTCGCGCCGGTGGAGGCGACGGTCACCACGCCCGGCAGCTGGGTCGGGATGTCCAGGCACTCGGACGGGTCGATCACCCGGTCACCGGGGGTCGTGTCGTTCGGGCTGCTCGGGTCGGTGATCGAGTCGGACGAGAGGTCGTAGTTCTCGTTGCCCGCCGCGGCCACATTGACCGTGCCCTTGCGCTCGGCGTACCGAGTCGCCCGGGTCAGCGCCTCGACCAGGGCCTTCTGGTCCGGGTCGGTGGTGCAGTTGAAGTACCAGGGGTCGGTGTAATAGCTGTTGTTGGTCACGTCGACGCCGTGCTCGGCGGCCCAGACGAAGCCGCAGACGACGGCCTCCGTGTAGAAGAACCCGGCCGGCGTGGACACCTTGATGCCGGAGACCTTCACGCCCGGCGCCACCCCCGTGATGCCGACGCCGTTCTTGGCACCCGCTATCTCGCCCGCGACATGCGTGCCGTGCGGGCTCTCCTCGGCGGTCGGCCGCCAGGCGCCGTCCGTCGTGTCCGGCTTGCCGCCCACGCAGTTGACGGACGCCTTACGGTCGAAGTTGGGCGCGATGTCAGGGTGGGTGTCGTCCACACCCGTGTCGATGACGGCGACCGTGACGTTCTTGCTGCCGAGCGTCTTCTCGTGCGCCTTGTCCGCCTTGATGGCGGGCAGGTCCCACTGCAAGGACTCCAGCGGGTCCTGACCGGCGGCCTTGGCCGACCTGGCGGTCGCGGCGGCGACCTCGTCGGCGCCGAGTATCCGGGGCGTACCGACGTCGGTCGTGGACTGCGCCGGCAGGGGAGCGGTGCGGGTGGCGCCGGCGGAGCCGACTCCCGGCACCTTGCGAACGGTCTTGGCGAAATCGGGGTTCTTGGAGGTGGCGACTATGACACCTATCTGGTCATAGCTGGTCACTATCGCACCGCCGGCACGCTCTATCGCCTTCTTGACCACCTTGGCGGTCACATGACCGCCCCGGGTGTTCACGACGTACGTGAGCTTCGGGCCCTCCTCGGCGGCGGAAGCGGCCGGGGAGGAGACGGCCGTACCGTCGACGGCGGCGCCGCCCCCCGGGGCCGCCGAGGCCGTGGCCGCGGGCAGGAAGCCCAACGAAGCGGTGAGCGCCAGACCTACGGGCAGGGCGAGTACGCGCCGCCGTCTGGATCCCAGATGAGCCATGGGTTCTCCACATCATCCGTGACGACCGTCCTCCACGCACGCTGCGCAGGACGGGTACATGACCAGCGAAGCTATCGCGATCATCCCTGCTCATCAATGATTTTCAGAAGAAACTACAAGAAAAAGGCCAGTGTTGAACCGCTTCGTGGCGCCCCCCGTGCCGTTGTCAGGGAGACGTGCACCAACCCACCCCCCGCGAGGTCCCCCTAATGACCCACGCCAACGCACCCGCGTCACGAGGAGATTCCGTGGCTACCGACGCACCGCCGCCCGAGGGCGGTACGGACACCAACCCAGCGCCCACCACGGCGCCCGATCCGGCCACCACGGCACCCGGCCCCGCCGCGCCGGGCCAGGCCCGGTTCCTGGACGTGCAGGAGAGCGCGGAATTCGGGGAACTGCGCCGTACCTACCGCAACTTCGCCTTCCCGCTGACCGTCGCCTTCATCGCCTGGTACCTGCTGTACGTCCTGCTGTCCAACTACGCGGGCGCCTTCATGGGCACCAAGCTCTTCGGCAACATCAACGTCGCGCTCGTCCTCGGCCTCGCCCAGTTCGCCAGCACCTTCCTCATCGCCTGGTACTACGCGCGGCACGCCGCGACCAAGCTCGACCCGAAGGCGGAGGCCATCAAGTCCCGCATGGAGACGGAGACGGACGCATGAGCCACTCGCCCAGCACCCAGTTCGCCGGCCAGGTGACCACGGAGCTGACCCGTGAACTCCCCACCCGGCTCGCCGCGGCCTCCGACGCCAGTGAGCACCGGCCGCTGATCATCACCCTCTTCGCGCTGTTCGTCGTGGCGACCCTCGTCATCACGGTCTGGGCGGGCCGGCAGACCAAGAACGCCTCCGACTTCTACGCGGGCGGGCGCCAGTTCACCGGATTCCAGAACGGGCTCGCGGTCTCCGGCGACTACATGTCCGCCGCCTCCTTCCTCGGCATCGCGGGCGCCATCGCCCTCTTCGGGTACGACGGCTTCCTCTACTCGATCGGCTTCCTGGTCGCCTGGCTGGTCGCGCTGCTCCTGGTCGCGGAGCCGCTGCGCAACTCCGGCCGCTACACGATGGGCGACG
This sequence comes from Streptomyces hebeiensis, assembly GCF_052983195.1. Taxonomy (NCBI): domain Bacteria; kingdom Bacillati; phylum Actinomycetota; class Actinomycetes; order Kitasatosporales; family Streptomycetaceae; genus Streptomyces; species Streptomyces hebeiensis. Next base: position 1,584,749 of record NZ_CM129812.1, on the reverse strand, counting down.
TCCTCGCCTACCGCATGCGCCAGCGCCCGGTCCGTACCGCCGCCGGCGCCTCCACCATCGTCGTCTCGATCTTCTACCTGCTGGCCCAGATGGCGGGCGCGGGCGTGCTGGTCTCGCTGCTGCTCGGCATCACCAGCGACGCCGGCAAGATCGCCATCGTCGCGCTGGTCGGCCTGCTGATGATCGTGTACGTGACGATCGGCGGGATGAAGGGCACCACCTGGGTGCAGATGGTCAAGGCCGTCCTGCTCATCGCGGGCACCCTCCTGATCACCTTCCTCATCCTCTGGAAGTTCAACTTCAACCTCTCCGACCTGCTGGGCACGGCGGCGAGCAACAGCGGCAAGGGCGCGGCCTTCCTGGAGCCCGGACTCAAGTACGGCGTCACGGAGACCTCGAAGCTCGACTTCCTCTCGCTGGGGATCGCGCTGGTCCTCGGCACGGCCGGGCTGCCGCACATCCTGATCCGCTTCTACACCGTGCCGACCGCCAAGGCCGCCCGTAAGTCGGTCATCTGGGCCATCGGCATCATCGGTGCCTTCTACCTGATGACCATCGTGCTCGGCTTCGGGGCCGCCGCGCTGCTGAAGCCGGCGGACATCATCGCCTCCAACAAGGCGGGCAACACGGCGGCACCACTGGCCGCCCTGGAGATCGGCGGCGGCGCCGACTCGACCGGGGGCGCGATCCTGCTCGCCGTGATCTCGGCCGTCGCCTTCGCCACGATCCTCGCGGTGGTCGCGGGCCTCACGCTGGCCTCCTCGTCCTCGTTCGCGCACGACATCTACGCCAACGTGATCCGCAAGGGCGAGGCGACCGAGCAGGAGGAGGTACGCGCGGCCCGCTGGGCGACCGTCGCCATCGGTGTCGTCTCCATCGCGCTCGGCGCGCTCGCCCGCGACCTGAACGTGGCCGGCCTGGTGGCGCTCGCCTTCGCCGTCGCCGCCTCGGCCAACCTGCCGACGCTCCTCTACAGCCTCTTCTGGAAGCGGTTCACCACCCAGGGCGCCCTGTGGTCGATCTACGGCGGTCTGGCCTCGTCGGTGCTGCTGGTGCTGTTCTCGCCGGTCGTGTCGGGCAAGCCCACCTCGATGTTCCCCGGCGTCGACTTCCACTTCTTCCCGCTGGAGAACCCGGGGCTGATCTCGATCCCGCTGGGCTTCCTGCTCGGCTGGCTGGGCACCGTCCTGTCGAAGGAGGCACCGGACCGGGGCAAGTACGCGGAGCTTGAGGTCAAGTCCCTCACCGGCACCGGCGCCCACTGAGCACGCCGGCACGCGTCCCGTACCGAGCACACCGCGTGCGCGAAGCACGGCAGCCCGCTCGGTGCGGGACGCGCGGTTTCGTCCGCCGCTCGTCCCGGCCTCCGACATTGTCGGCGCTCTGACGTAGGCTCGATGGAACGGAACCGATCACGGGGAGCGGGGAGGGGGCCGACAGTGCTCATCGACACCTACGGCCGGGTGGCCACCGATCTGCGGGTCTCTCTCACGGACCGGTGCAACCTGCGGTGTACGTACTGCATGCCGGAGGAGGGCCTCCAGTGGCTCACCAAGACCGAGGTGCTGACCGATGACGAGATCGTCCGGCTGATCGACATCGCGGTGACCCGCCTCGGGATCACCGAGGTCCGGTTCACCGGTGGTGAGCCGCTGATCAGGCCCGGCCTCGTCGCCATCGTGGAGCGCTGCGCGGCGCTGGAGCCGCGCCCCAAGCTGTCCCTGACCACCAACGGGATAGGGCTGAAGCGCACGGCCGCCGCGCTGAAGGCCGCGGGGCTCGACCGCGTCAACGTCTCCCTGGACACCCTGCGCCCCGATGTCTTCAAGACCCTCACCCGCCGCGACCGGCACGCCGACGTGCTCGACGGGCTGCACGCGGCCCGCGCCGAGGGACTGGCCCCCGTCAAGGTCAACAGCGTCCTGATGCCCGGGCTCAACGACGACGAGGCACCCGACCTGCTCGCCTGGGCCGTCGAGCATGATTACGAGCTCCGCTTCATCGAACAGATGCCGCTCGACGCCCAGCACGGCTGGAAGCGCGACGGGATGATCACGGCCGGTGACATCCTGCGGTCGCTCCGTACGCGCTTCACTCTGGTCCCCGAAGGCGAGGACCGGCGCGGTTCCGCGCCCGCCGAGCGCTGGATCGTGGACGGCGGTCCGCACCGCGTCGGGGTGATCGCCTCCGTCACCCGCCCGTTCTGCCGCGCCTGCGACCGTACACGGCTGACCGCCGACGGACAGGTGCGCACCTGCCTGTTCGCCCGGGAGGAGTCGGACCTGCGCGGCGCGCTCCGCGACGGCGCCACGGACGAGGAGCTGGCGAAGCGCTGGAAGCTCGCGATGTGGGGCAAGAAGGCCGGCTCCGGTCTGGACGACCCGGCCTTTCTCCAGCCCGACCGGCCGATGTCGGCCATCGGCGGCTGACGGCGGCTGAAAGGACCCCCGAGCCACGCCGACGCCGGCCGCAGGCAGCGCGTCGGCCCTCTACCGGCCGTCGCCGGCCGAGTGCCGTTCCTCCCACTCCTCCAGCGACACCACGTCCTTGAGGAAGCCGCGCACCCCCAGGAACGAGGAGAGATGCTCCCGGTGCTCGTCACAGGAGAGCCAGGTCTTCCGGCGTTCCGGTGTGTGCAGCTTGGGGTTGTTCCAGGCGAGCACCCAGACAGCGGGCGTACGGCAGCCCTTCGCCGAGCAGATCGGGGCGGTTCCGGCTTCGGCGGAATCGGTCGCACCGGGAAAACGGGGTGTTCCGGGGATGTTCACCGGACCACCCTAAAGCCCTCCCCGACGGGCCTTCCTTCCCGTGCCCGACCGGCGTGGCCGTGTTCGAACGTGATCGAACACGGCGACGCCGGGCAGCCACGGGGGGAGCTGCCCGGCGTCGGTCCGTCGCTCCGACGGGGGATGCGGAGCGCTTATCAAGTATGTCACGAGCAAGGCGGTGTCGTGCACCGGAACTTCACGATTGATCTGAGCTTTCCTGAGCTTCGCGTCCGGCCGACGGCGTCGGGCGTCCGTGCGAGTGTGTTCGATCACGTTTTTTCCTGTGCGGGCGACGGTCGTTCCCGCCCGTCGGTGCCGGTCCTGGGCTCGGCCGCGGCGGTTGCGGAAGGCGCCTCGATCATCGGCCGCAGCGGGGCCGTGACATAGGTGGACGGCAGCGAAGGCGCGCTCTCCCGGCCCGCGTTGGCGATCACCACGGCCACGTACGGCAGCAGCGCCCCCAGCACCAGCGTCACGATCGCGATCGGTCGTTGCACGTTCCACAGCGCGACGGTCGCGATCACCGAGACCGTCCGTACACTCATGGAGATCACGTAACGGCGCTGCCGGCCGCGTACGTCCTCCGCCAGTCCGCGCCGCGCTCCCGTGATCCGGAAGACCTCCGGGCCGCTCCGCTTCCGCGCCACGTTCCACCACCCGTTTTCCCGTGCCGGCCGCTCCGCGGGCCGGACCGGATCCACGGTACGCCCGGGAACCCGCGCCTTTGTGAGCGGGTCGCTCCCATCGTGACCGATAGGCCTCGTCCCGACACCTACGGCCCTGTCCGGCATGCGGCGTATGGCCCATCCCGCCAGACTGGGCGCACATGCGGCTACGGCACGCGCGCACCGGCGGAGCGTGTACCGCGCACCGGGAGGCGACGATGAGCTGGGTATGGGCGATCATTGTGGGGCTGGTGCTCGGTGTGCTCGCCAAGGCGATCATCCCGGGCAAACAGCGGATCCCGCTCTGGCTGACCATTCTGTGCGGCATCCTGGGCAGCTTCCTCGGCAACGCGGTCGCGGGCTGGATCGGCGTACGCCACACCAGCGGCATCGACTGGATCCGGCATGTGCTCCAGCTGGCCGGAGCGATCCTCGTGGTCCTCGCGGTGGACGGACTCTGGAGCACGCGGCGCGGCGCGCGGAGCCGGAGCACCAGATAGCGCGCCGCGCCGCGTGGACCGGACCGCCCGTACGAGACGGTCCCGCCCCACGGGGCTGTCCCGCCCGTACGAGACGGTCACACCGTCACGGGGCCGGGGTCACCTCGATCGCCGCCAGGTTCTTCTTTCCCCTGCGCAGCAACAGCCAGCGTCCGTGCAGCAGTTCCCCGGCCTCCGGGACCGCCTCCGCGTCGGCGACCTTCACGTTGTTCACGTACGCGCCGCCCTCCTTCACCGTGCGCCGTGCCGCCGACTTGCTCGGCGCCAGACCGGCCTCGGTGAACAGGTCCGCCACCGGCCCGAGTTCGGCCACCCGCGCGTGCGGCACCTCGGAGAGCGCCGCGCTCAGCGTCGCCTCGTCCAGGCCCGTCAGCTCGCCCTGGCCGAAGAGCGCCCTGGACGCGGCGACGACCGCCGCGCACTGGTCCGCGCCGTGCACGAGCGTCGTCAGCTCCTCGGCCAGCGCCCGCTGTGCGGCCCGCGCCTGCGGACGCTCCGCGGTGAGCCGCTCCAGCTCCTCCAGCTCCGTCCGGCTCTTGAAGCTGAGGATGCGGCTGTAGGAGGAGACGTCCCGGTCGTCCACGTTCAGCCAGAACTGGTAGAAGGCGTACGGTGTGGTCATCTCGGGGTCGAGCCAGACCGCGCCGCTCTCCGTCTTGCCGAACTTGGTCCCGTCCGCCTTCGTCATCAGCGGCGTGGCCAGCGCGTGCACCGTGGCGTCCGGCTCCAGCCGGTGGATCAGGTCCAGGCCGGCCGTGAGGTTGCCCCACTGGTCGCTGCCGCCCTGCTGGAGCACACAGCCGTAGCGCCGGTACAGCTCCAGGAAGTCCATGCTCTGGAGCAGCTGGTAGCTGAACTCCGTGTAGCTGATGCCCTCGTCGGACTCCAGCCGACGGGCGATGGAGTCCTTGGTGAGCATCTTGTTCACCCGGAAGTGCTTGCCGATGTCCCGCAGGAACTCGATCGCGGACATGCCCGCGGTCCAGTCCAGGTTGTTGACCATCGTCGCGGCGTTGGGACCCTCGAAGTCCAGGAACGGCTCGATCTGCGAGCGCAGCCGCCGGACCCAGCCCGCGACCGTCTCCGGATCGTTCAGCGTCCGCTCGGCCGTCGGCCGGGGATCCCCGATCTGGCCCGTGGCGCCGCCCACCAGTGCCAGCGGCCGGTGTCCGGCCTGCTGGAGCCTGCGTACGGTCAGCACCTGCACCAGATGCCCCACGTGCAGGCTGGCCGCGGTCGGGTCGAAGCCGCAATAGAACGTGACGGGACCGTCCGCGAGCGCCTTGCGCAATGCGTCCTCGTCAGTGGACTGGGCGAACAGCCCGCGCCACTTCAGCTCGTCGACGATGTCCGTCACGGTCGTGTCTCTCCTTGTGCGGCCGGCGCCGGTCCGGCGCGGGTCGGTGCCGGCCGGCGCGTTTTGACGTGACCCCCAGTCTATGGGGGTCACACTCCGGGGCTGACCGAGCTCATGTTGAAGTCCGGGACCCGCAGCGCGGGCATCGCCGCCCGGGTGAACCAGTCGCCCCACTCGCGCGGCAGCGTCCGCTCCGTACGCCCGGCCTCCACGGCCCGGGACAGCAGGTCGACGGGGGACTCGTTGAACCGGAAGTTGTTCACCTCGCCGACGACCTCGCCGTTCTCCACCAGATACACACCGTCCCTGGTCAGCCCGGTGAGCAGCAGCGTGGCGGGGTCCACCTCGCGGATGTACCACAGGCAGGTCAGCAGCAGCCCACGCTCCGTGGCGGCCACCATCTCCTCCAGGGAGCGTCCGCCGCCGCCCTCCAGCACCAGATTGTCGATGCCGGGCGCGACGGGCAGTCCGGTCAGGGCCGCGCTGTGCCGGGTGGTGACGAGACGGTTCAGCACGCCGTCGCGCACCCAGTCCGTCGCCGTCAGCGGCAGACCGTTGTCGAAGACGGACGCGTCGTCCCCGGAGGAGTGGGCGATCACGAACGGCGCGGACTGGAGCCCCGGCTCGGCGGGGTCGCTGCGCAGCGTCAGCGGCAGCTCGGACAGCTTCTCGCCGACGCGGGTGCCGCCGCCCGGGCGGGAGAAGACCGTACGGCCCTCCGCCGCGTCCCGGGCGCTCGAGGACCACAGCTGGTAGACGAGCAGGTCGGCCACGGCGGTGGGCGGCAGCAGCGTCTCGTACCGCCCGGCGGGCAGCTCGATCCGGCGCTCCGCCCAGGCCAGCCGCCGCGCCAGCTCCGTGTCCAGAGCGCCGGGGTCCACATCGGTGAAGTCGCGCGTCGACCGTCCGGCCCAGGCCGAACGGGTGCGGTCGGGCGACTTCGCGTTGAGCTCCAGCGTCCCGGTGGGCTGGTCGTGGCGCAGCCGCAGCCCCGTCGACGTGCCGAGGTAGGTGGAGGTCAGCTGGTGGTGGGCGAACCCGTAGAGCTCGCGCCCTCCGGAACGGGCGCGGGCGAAGGACTCGCCGAGGGCGGGCGCGAAGTCCGAGAAGACCGCCGAGGACGTCTCGGCGGGGGCCTCGGTGAAGCCGTCGGCCGCCGGCCCGCCGGAGACCAGCGGCTGCGCGTCCTCGGCCGGGCCCGCGGCCCGAGCGGCCTCCTCGGCGGCCCGGACCAGGGGCTCCAGGTCGTCGGCCGTGACGGCGGCGCGGGAGACGACACCCGAGGCGGTTCCCCGGGCACCGTCCACGGTCGCGACGACGGTCAGCGTCCGGCCACGGGTGACCCCGTTGGTGGTCAGCGCGTTGCCCGCCCAGCGCAGATTGGCGGACGACTGCTCGTCGGCGACGACCACGCAGCCGTCGGCGGTGGACAGGGAGAGGGCACGCTCGACGATCTCGTGCGGCTTGCTGATACGGCTCGTGGCCATCGTCCGTCCCGCCTTCTGCCTTCTGCGTATGCGTGGTGTGGAAGCCGGTCGCGCCGATCCGGCCGTACGCCGAGCGCCCACGGGCCCTCGGACCGGCGCGGGGCCGCCCGCGTCGGCGGGGTGTTCACCGTGTGGCGGGCGCTCACCGCGTGGCTCCCGCGACCGGCGAGCGCCGCCGACGCGCGGCGCGGTGTTTCACCGTCCGGCGCGGCGCCCGGTGTCCGGGGGATCGGTGCGCTCAGTGCGCGATGCCGTCGATCAGCTCACGCGCGCCTTGGCGCAGCAGGGCCACCGCGACGGACGTGCCGAGCGTGGCGGGGTCGAGCCGGCCGGCCCACTCGTGCGCGTTCAGCACGGTCTTGCCGTCCGGCGTGAAGACGCACGCCCGCAGGGACAGGTCCCCGCCGCGCTCGGCCTTCGCGTACCCGGCGATCGGCGAGTTGCAGTGCCCCTGGAGCACGTGCAGGAACATGCGCTCCGCCGTGACCTCGCGGTAGGTGGCGGGGTCGCCCAGATCGCTGATCAGGTCGATCAGCGCGGTGTCGCCCTCGCGGCACTGGAGCGCCAGGATCCCCGCGCCGATCGGCGGGCACATCGTGTCGGTGGACAGCACCTCGGTGATCACGTCCGTACGCCCGATGCGCTCCAGACCGGAGACGGCGAGCAGCAGCGCGTCCGCGTCGCCGGCCGCCAGCTTCTCCAGCCTGCGGTTGGCGTTGCCGCGCATCGGCACGCACTCCAGGTGCGGGTGGGACGCGGCGAGCTGCGCGACGCGCCGTACGGAGGAGGTGCCGATCCGGGTGCCGGGCGGCAGCTCGTCGAGGGTCAGTCCGCCCGGGTGGATCAGGGCGTCGCGTACGTCGTCCCGCTTGAGGAAGGCGGCGAACACGGTGCCGGCGGGAAGGGGCCGATCGGCGGGCACGTCCTTGACGCAGTGCACCGCGAGGTCCGCCTCCCCGGCGAGGAGCGCGGCGTCGACCTCCTTGGTGAACGCGCCCTTCCCCTCGACCTGGGACAGGTCGCCCATCCACTTGTCGCCGGTGGTCTTGACCGGGACGACCTCGGTGGTGATGTGCGGGTGCAGCGCACGCAGTTCGGCGCGGACCCGCTCCACCTGGGCCAGGGCCATCGGCGAGTCGCGCGAGACGATACGGATGCGTTCGGGAGCGGCTGCTGGTTCAGGGGCGGACATGGGGGCCACGATAGTCCGTCCGGCCCGGGCGCCCGTACCGACCCGAAGGATCCGGCGCCGGGATCGACCCGGGGGATTCAGGCGCCCGCGCCCGCGTGGGCGCCGGCCCCGGGGAACCGGGGGCCCGCCCCGCGCGGGTCGGCCCCGTGGGACCGCCCCCTGCAACCGACGACCGTCTCGTCAGTCGCGGCCGGACTCGTTCGCCGTGTTCAGGATGTTCACGCTGCGGAACAGCGCGGACGGGCAGCCGTGGGACACGGCGGCGACCTGGCCGGGCTGGGCCTTCCCGCAGTTGAACGCGCCTCCCAGGACATAGGTCCGAGGCCCTCCGACCGCCGTCATGGAGCCCCAGAAGTCCGGGGTGACCCCCTGGTACGCGAAGTCCCGGACCTGCCCGGCGAGGCGGCCGTCGCGGATCGCGTACCCCCGCTGCGCCGTGAACTGGAAGTTGTAGCGCTGCATGTCGATCGACCACGACCGGTCCCCGACCACGTAGATCCCGCGCTCGACCCCGCCGATCAGGTCCTCCGTCGTGAGCCCGGCCGGGTCCGGCCGCAGCGACACGTTCGCCATGCGCTGGACGGGCACGTGCCCGGGTGAGTCGGCGTACGCGCAGCCGTTGGAGCGGCCGAGGCCGGTGAGGCGCGCGATTCGCCGGTCCGTCTGGTAGCCGACGAGCGTGCCGTCCTTGACCAGGTCCCACGACTGCGCCGCGACGCCCTCGTCGTCGTAGCCGATCGTGGCCAGACCGTGCTCGGCGGTCCGGTCGCCGGTCACGTTCATCACCGGGGAGCCGTACTCCAGCGTGCCCAGCCGGTCGAAGGTCGCGAACGACGTCCCCGCGTACGCCGCCTCGTACCCCAGCGCGCGGTCCAGCTCGGTGGCGTGACCGATCGACTCGTGGATCGTCAGCCACAGGTTGGACGGGTCCACCACCAGGTCGTACGTCCCGGCCTCGACGCTCGGCGCGCGCATCTTCTCCGCCAGCAGCCCGGGGATGCGCTCCAGCTCGTCGTCCCAGTCCCAGCCGGTGCCGGTCAGATACTCCCAGCCCCGCCCGACGGGCGGCGCGAGGGTCCGCATCGAGTCGAACTCGCCGCTCCCGGAGTCCACGGCGACGGCCGTGAGCTGCGGGTGCAGCCGAACGCGCTGCTGGGTGGTGACGGTGCCGGCGGTGTCCGCGTAGAACTTGTTCTCGTGGACGGTGAGCAGCGACGCGTCCACGTGGGACACGCCCTCGGCCCGCAGCAGCCGCGCGCTCCACTCGGCCAGCAGACCGCTCTTGTCCTCGTCCGGTACGGAGAACGGGTCGATCTCGTACGACGACACCCACGTCTTCTCGGCGTGCACGGGTTCCTCGGCCAGCTCGACGCGCTCGTCGGAACCGGCGGCGGCGATCACCCGCGCGGAGAGCTTGGCCATCTCGACGGCCTGCCCCGCCACCCGGGCCGCCGCGTCCATGGACAGATCGACCCCGGACGCGAACCCCCAGGCCCCGCCGTGCACCACGCGCACGGCGTACCCGAGGTCGGTGGTGTCCGACGACCCCGCCGGCTTCCCGTCGCGCAACCGCCACGACGCGCCGCGCACCCGCTCGAACCGGAAGTCCGCGTGCGCGGCCCCGAGCGCCCGCGCCCGCGCGAGCGCGGCGTCGGCGAGCGCCCGCATCGGCAGCGCCAGGAATGACTGATCCACCTCGTGGCCCACGTGCGGCCTCTCCTTCACGCGCTCGAGTGCTGGTGATAGGGAGTGAACCATGCCGTGCGGGGCCCCGGACCGTTGGTGTGGTCAGAGTTCGCCGACGATCACGCCGGCACGGATCGAACGCCTTGGCGAAGGGGGTTGCTTCGTCGCCTCCGACGCGGGTCTCACCGCCGAGGAGCGCGGCGAGGCGGTGCTGGTCGGGCTGGACCGGCTGTACGGAGGGGAGTGAGCCCGTGCGGCGGTGTCCGGGGGCCGTTTCCGTATGGCGGCTGTTTCTGTAGGGACCCGACAGGGACCGTACCGAGGCGCTGTCAGGGGTCGATTCCCCTGGGCAGCGGTGGGCCCTATAGGTTTCCTAGTGCTACTCGACCGCTGAAGGAAAGGCTGATCCGTTGAGCCGCTCGGTTCTCGTCACCGGAGGAAACCGGGGCATCGGCCTCGCCATTGCCCGTGCTTTCGCCGACAACGGCGACAAGGTCGCCATCACGTACCGCTCCGGGGAGCCGCCCCAGGCTCTGACCGAGCTCGGCTGCCTGGCGGTCCGCTGCGACATCACCGACGCCGAACAGGTGGAGCAGGCATACAAAGAGGTCGAGGAGAGGCACGGTCCCGTGGAGGTGCTGGTGGCCAACGCCGGCGTCACCAAGGACCAGCTGCTGATGCGGATGTCCGAGGAGGACTTCACCTCCGTCCTCGACACCAACCTCACCGGCACCTTCCGGGTCGTCAAGCGCGCCAACCGCGGGATGCTGCGGGCCAAGAAGGGCCGGGTCGTCCTGATCTCCTCGGTGGTCGGTCTGCTCGGCCAGGCCGGACAGGCGAACTACGCCGCGTCCAAGGCCGGCCTGGTGGGCTTCGCCCGCTCCCTCGCCCGCGAGCTGGGTTCGCGGAACATCACCTTCAACGTCGTCTCGCCCGGCTTCGTCGACACCGACATGACGAAGGTCCTCACCGACGAGCAGCGCGCCGGCATCGTCGCGCAGGTGCCGCTCGGCCGGTACGCGTCGCCGGAGGAGATCGCCGCGACGGTGCGGTTCCTCGCCTCGGACGACGCCTCGTACATCACTGGAGCCGTCATTCCCGTTGACGGCGGATTGGGCATGGGTCACTGATCACATGAGTGGAATCCTCGCCGGCAAGCGCATCCTCGTCACCGGGGTCCTCACCGAGGGCTCCATCGCCTTCCACGCCGCCAAGGTGGCGCAGGAGGAGGGCGCGGAGGTCATCCTCACCGGCTTCGGCCGGCTCAGCCTCGTCGAGCGCATCGCCAAGCGGCTGCCCAAGCCCGCCCCGGTCATCGAGCTGGACGTGACCAACCAGGAGCACCTGGACGGGCTGGCCGACCGGATCAGGGAGCACCAGGGCGAGGGCGCGGGGCTCGACGGTGTCGTGCACTCGATCGCCTTCGGTCCGCAGGGCGCCTTCAACTTCCTCGAAGGCAGCTGGGAGGACGTCTCGACGGCGGTGCACGTCTCCGCGTACTCCCTGAAGGCGCTGACCATGGCCTGCCTGCCGCTGATGCCGCGCGGCGGCTCGATCGTCGGCCTGACCTTCGACGCGCAGGTCGCCTGGCCGAAGTACGACTGGATGGGCGTCGCCAAGGCGGCGCTGGAGTCCACCAGCCGTTACCTGGCCCGTGACCTCGGCGCCCGGAACGTCCGCTGCAACCTGGTCTCCGCCGGCCCGATCAAGTCCATGGCCGCGAAGTCCATCCCCGGCTTCGAGGAGCTCGCGGACGTCTGGAACCACCGCGCGCCGATCGGCTGGGACCTCAGCGACCCGGAGCCGGCCGGGCGGGGTGTCGTCGGACTGCTCTCGGACTTCTTCCCGAAGACGACCGGCGAGATCGTGCACGTGGACGGCGGCGTGCACATGATGGGCGCCTGAGCCTCGGTTCCGCGGCCGGACCCCGGTCCGGCCGGACCCGGCGCGGCCGCGTACCGCTCCCTGGTGGGGCGGTACGCGGCCACCGTGCGTCACCGGCCGTGTCCGTACGAGTCGAAAAGCGCGACGAACCGCCGCACACTGGGACACATGCGCCCGCCTCGTCGCCCTGCCGCGGCCGCCACGGCAGCCGTGCTGATCGTGACGGGACTCGCCGTCTCCGCGGAGATACGGGCCATGACCGGGCCCGCCGCCCCCGCCGAGGGCCGGGAAGCCGCCCTCGACGACCGGGAGGCCGGCCACGTGCGGGACGACCGCTTCCGGGCGACCTGCCGGACGTACGTACAGGGTTCACAGGCCGGGGTCTCGTGCCACAACCCGTATCCGTCGACCGATTGGATACGGCTGCACATCGAGTGCGCGCGCTGGTGGGACATCGATGTCGACAGCGCCCCCGCGGAGGTCCGTCCCGCGGGCTACGCGGAACTCACCGGCCGGTGCTGGAAGGAGATACGCGCGGTGTGGGTGACCCACGAAGGGGCGGAATCCTGACGTGACGGTGACTGACCTGACCTGACCTGACCCCGGCTCGGCGCGGCCTGAAAGCGCCGAGCCGCCGAGCCGGTGCCGCGCCGCTGAGCGCCGCGCCGGGCGCCGTCCGGCTCAGGCCCGCTCGGCCAGACAGTCGAGGGCGTGACTCGCGGCCTCGGTGCCCGCGGCCTCCGCGTCGCCCGCCCGGATCGCCGCGACGAGCCGCGCGTGGTCCATGTGGTTCTCCGGGCGGATCCCGCTCTCGACGTCGTCGCGGAGCGTGTCGCGCACCAGATCGCCGAGGTCGGCGTAGAGAGCGGTCAGAACGTCGTTGTGCGAGGCCGAGACGACGGCCAGGTGCAGGGCGACGTCGGCCGACACGAACCGTTCCGCGTCGCGCGCGGTCCAGGCCGCCTCGCGCCGCGCGAGAAGCGTCTCCAGCTGCCGCAGATCCCGTTCCGTACGCCGCTCGGCCGCCATGCGGGCCGCCGACGACTCCAGGGTCGAGCGCAGCTCGGCGATGTGGCGCGGGTCGGCTCCGGCGAACCTGCGGTGCATCACCCCGGCCAGTTCGCTGGTCGCGATCACATACGTGCCCGAGCCCTGGCGGATGTCCAGCAGTCCGTTGTGGGCGAGGGCGCGGACCGCCTCGCGAACGGTGTTACGAGCCACGCCCAACTGCTCGACCAGCTCGGGCTCGGTGGGAATGCGGGAGCCCACCGGCCATTCGCCCGACGTGATCTGGTTCCGCAACTCGGAGATCACCTGATCGGAGAGCGCGGAACGCCGGGGAGAGCTCAGGGCAGCCATGGTGCTCCTCGTCTTGAGTCATGGGGGCGTGCGACGGCCGCGATGGCCGCGCACATGACGGTAACCCCTGGTGTACGGACGGTTGGTCGTGCCACTGAACGGCCGGTGGGGCGGAGGGCGGAACGGCCGGGCGGGTGGACGGGGGCGGACGGGGCGGACGAGTTGAAAGCGAGTTGAAAGGAAATCATCCCATGATTCTATGATGGCCTCATGCATGACGAGCCGCAGACGCGCATGCGGACCCGGGCCGGGTCCCCCTCGCCCTCTTCCTCCTCACTCACCTCTCCCTCTTCCTCGCCTCCCTCCGCGGGGCGGGCCGCGGCGTGGTTCCCCGGACTCCTGGCCGTGGGACTCGTCCTCGCCGCACTGAACCTGCGTCCCGCGATCGCCAGCCTCGGCGCGCTGCTGGAAGAGGTGCGGGACGGCCTCCACATGAGCGGCAGCGTCGCCGGTGTCCTCACCTCCGTACCGCCGCTGTGCTTCGCGGTGTTCGGCTTCGCCGCGCCGCGTCTGGCCCGGCGGTTCGGGCCGGGGGCCGTCGTCTTCGCCGGCCTCGTCGCCATTACGGCGGGCCTGCTCGTGCGGCCCTTCGCGGGCGGTACGGCCGGTTTCCTCGCGGCCAGCGCGCTCGCCCTCATGGGCATCGCGGTCAGCAATGTGCTGATGCCGGTGATCGTCAAGCGCTACTTCCCGGACCGGGTCGGCACGATGACCGGCCTGTACTCGATGGCCATGGCGCTCGGCACGGCCGGGGCCGCCGCCGCGACCGTGCCCCTGACGGACGTGCTGGGCGGCGGCTGGCGCCTGGGGCTGGGGATCTGGGCGCTACTGGCGGCGGTCGCCCTGGTGCCATGGGCGGGACTGATACGTGACCGGGGCGAGGCGGCGGCGCCGTCAGGTGCCATGGCGGGGACGGATGCGACGGCGGCGAGCGCGCGGAAGGGGACAGGGACGGCCTCCGCGGCCGGTACCGCGTCCGTGCCCGCACCCGCGTCCGAGGCGGCCTCCGTGTCAGGGGGCGGCCTGTGGCGCAGCCGTACCGCCTGGGCGCTCGCCTGCTTCTTCGGCCTCCAGGCCACCGGCGCGTACATCACCATGGGCTGGATGCCGCAGGTCTTCCGGGACGCCGGGGTCCCCGCGGGGACGGCGGGCCTGCTGCTCGCCCTCACCATGGTGATGGGGGTGCCGCTCGCCTTCGTGATCCCCAGGGCGGCCGCGCGGCTGCGGAACCAGGGCCCGATCGTCCTCGTCCTGGGTGCCTGCGGGCTGACCGCGTACGCGGGGCTGTATCTCGCGCCGGCCGCGGGCGCCTGGGGCTGGGCCCTGCTGCTGGGCGTCTCGAACTGCTCCTTCCCGCTGGCCCTGACCATGATCGGCATGCGGTCGAGCACGGGAGCCGGTGTCGTACGGCTGTCGGCCTTCGCCCAGAGCACCGGTTACCTGCTCTCCATTCCGGGCCCGCTGCTGGTGGGCGTCCTGTACCAGCGGACGGGCGGCTGGGGGCTGCCGATCGCGCTGATGGCGGCGCTCCTGGTGCCGCAGATGGTGGCGGGAGTCGTCGCGGGCCGGGACCGGACGATCGAGGGCGAGACGGGGATGCGAGACTGAGGGCATGCCAGTCCTCGACCCGAATCCGCAGAACGGCCAGCGGAATCTGCTGCTCGTCTTCGCCACGATCATCGGCATCATGGTGGTGATCGGCATCATCGCCTCGCTGGCGTCACCGTGACCGTGCGGCCCGCCCCGCACCCGGTGGGACGCCGCGCCCCCTAGGGGGCGCGTCTCAGGGTCGAGGGGGCCGGTTTCAGGGTCGAGTGGGTGGATCACCGGATGGGACGCCGGTGCCCCGGACCGTACGTTGGACGCATCGCGCACCCACGACCCCGGAGGCGGCCATGCAGGCCCGTACACCCGCCCGGTCCCACCCCGCGGCCCTGCCATGGTGGTCCTTCGCCCTGCCCGCCCTCGCCTTCGTGGCCCTGCTGACGCTGATGACCGCCACGGGCGGGCCCGGCGGGTCCACGGACGACGATCCCGCGGTCGGGCGGGTCCTGGAGCGGATACAGCTGACCCTGGCCGGGTGAGGGAGACATGTGTGACGGGCACACGGTGACGGGCGACAGGTGACGCGAGCCAAGTGACGAGCACCGGGTGCCGGGTGCCGGGCGCCGCGTGGTGACAGGGGACGAGAGCCGGAAGCGGAGCAGATCGTTCACCCGTGCCGGGGAGCCCGCCAACTCTCGGCGCCCCCTGCCCCATTTCATGCGAAGCTGGGACGCATGAGCGTCGATACACCGCGCAGGATCGTCCTACTCCGGCACGCAAAGGCCGACTGGCCCGACGTGCCGGACCATGAGCGACCGCTCGCCGACCGGGGCCGCTCGGACGCCCCCGTGGCCGGCCGGCGACTCGCCGACACCGGTATCGCCTTCGACCTGGCTCTCTGCTCCACCGCGGTCAGGACGCGCGAGACCTGGAAGCTCGCCGTGCAGGAGTTGCCGCAGCGTCCCAGGACCGTTTATGAGGACCGGCTCTACGATGCCACCCCCGGCGATCTTTTCGCGCTGCTCAACGAAGTCTCCGACGATGTGAACGACCTCCTGCTCATCGGCCACAATCCCGGAACCCACGCGCTCGCGGACGCGCTTTCCGGCGAGTCGCAGGGCGATGCCATCGCCCGAATGACCAGGTCGGGATTCCCCACCGCGGCTTTTGCCGTGATTTCTTTCGACGGCTCCTGGAAGTCCGTGGAACACGGTGTGGGCAGGCTGGTCGAATTCTGGACACCGCACGCCGTCTGACGGCCTCACCGAGGCGGGGGAGGCGGAACGAACAGGGCGACGGAAGGGGAAAGCCCCGGCTCAGTGGGTGAGTGCTGTGCCGGGGCTTTCCCCTGACAGTCGCGGGACGCGCGTCGTCTCAGGCGTCCTGGTACCGGCTTCCGCCGCTCTCCCGGCTCCTGTCGCCCTCCGGGGCCCCCAGGGCCTCCCGGGTCCCACCGCTCGTCGGGGTCTCCGGCACCTCCACGCCCTCCGGGCTCTCCCCGCCCCCGGACGGCTCTCCGCTCTCCCCGCCCTCGCCGTCCGCCGCCTCGACCTCTTCGCGGGTGATGCCCAGCAGGTACAGGACGGTGTCGAGGAACGGCACGTTCACCGCCGTGTGCGCGGCCTCGCGGACCACCGGCTTGGCGTTGAAGGCCACCCCCAGTCCCGCCGCGTTCAGCATGTCCAGATCATTGGCGCCGTCGCCGATCGCCACGGTCTGCGCCAGCGGCACCCCCGCCTCGGCGGCGAACCGGCGCAGCAGCCGTGCCTTGCCCGCCCGGTCCACGATCTCGCCGACCACGCGCCCGGTGAGCCTGCCGTCCACGATCTCCAGCGTGTTGGCGGAGGCGAAGTCCAGCCCGAGCCGTTCCTGGAGGGCGTCCGTGACCTGCGTGAATCCGCCGGAGACCACACCCACCTGATACCCGAGCCGCTTGAGCGTACGGATCAGCGTGCGGGCGCCGGGCGTGAGCCGGACGTCGGCCCGTACCTTGTCCACCACCGACGCGTCGAGCCCGGCGAGCAGCGCGACCCGGGCGTGCAGGGACTCCTCGAAGTCCAGCTCCCCGCGCATGGCCCGCGCGGTCACCTCGGCGACCTCCGCCTCGCACCCGGCGTGCGCGGCGAAGAGCTCGATGACCTCGTCCTGGATCAGCGTCGAGTCCACGTCCATGACCACCAGCCGCTGCGCCCGCCGGTGCAGCCCGGCCGACACCACGGCGACGTCCACCCCGAGCGAGGCGCCGGTCGGCGCCAGCGTGGTGCGCAGCGCCTCCGTCCCGACTCCCGAGACCGCGAACTCCACCGCGGTCACCGGGTACTTCGCCAGCCGGAAGATACGGTCGATGTTGCCGCCCGACGCCGTGATGCCGGCGGCTATGGCCGAGGTCGACTCGGCGGTCAGCGGGTTGCCGAGCACGGTGACATGCGAACGGCCGCTGCCCCGCGGCCGGTTGTCGCCGGTGCCGGAGATGATCTCGGCCTGGAGCCGTACGGAGTCGGCCCAGCTGTGCACGGTCGCGCGCAGGTCGCCCTCGGCGGCGGCGCCCCCGGGAGGGGCCGCGACCAGGGCGCACAGGACGATGCGGCCACGGGTGACGACCTGCTCGATGTCGATGACGTCGACGGAGTAGGCGGCGAGGGTGTCGAAGAGCCCGGCGGTGATTCCGGGGCGGTCCTTCCCGAAGATCTTGACGAGAAGGGTGGGTACGTCGGTGGTCCGACGGGGTTCCGATACGTCCATGGTGATTCCACCGTATAGGGCTCATCCGGACCCGTCGCCGCCTGTCCCGCGGAGCGGACGCGGGCCGGAAAGAGCGGTCGCGGTACGTCGCCGACCGTTCGCTCTGGGTGTTCCCGGGGTACGCCCTCGCTTCATCCGGACGTAAACTTCGCGGCCCTCGACTGCGCCATACGTGGCCGAAAAGCGACGTCCTCGGCATGGTGGGTCCCGGTCCTCCGTGAGGGGTGTGGGCGTGTGCGGGGCGTGGGGGCGCGTGGTGCCGCGGACGGAATCGACCGCCGGGAAGGGCGACGGCGGCGGCCGTCACCCCTCACCGCCCGCACCCTCACGTCATCGGGTTTCCCGTCGTCCGCGTCGTACGCGACGGGCGATGTCCTTCTTGTGTTCGTTCTCCGTGTTCGCTCCCCTTACGTGGCAGTCATGCGCGGTTGCCGCTCTCCGCGTGCCTTTCTCCCGTCCCAACAGCCTCTCGTCGCGGGCTGTTACACGGTTGTGCCGCGATGGGAAGAGGCCCGGCTTTCGAAGAGGGGGCTGGGCCTGAAATAGTTCCCACGATGTTCGCCATCCCTAGACTCCCCGTGACGGGGGGTACGTCGGGGGACAATTAGTGGGGCATGGAGTGCCTGAACTCGTACTGGAATTGAACGGAAGTACCTGGACACTCGATCCGTCCAGGTCGTACACCCTCGGCCGCGATCCGCAGGGTGATGTGGTGATCGACGACGCCCGGGTCTCCTGGCGGCACGCCACCATCCGCTGGGGCGGCCGGGGTTGGGTCATAGAGGACCACGGAAGCACCAACGGCACCTACGCGCAGGGGCAGCGCATCCAGCAGCTGGAGATCGCCGCCGGGTCCGCGATCCATCTGGGGAACGCCACCGACGGCCCCCGGATCAGCCTCAGCGGCTCGGGCGCGGGGGGCGACGCGTACGGCGGGCAGGGGGCGGCGCAGCAGCCGGCCCATCAGGTGCCGCAGCAGCAACAGGCCTGGCAGCAGCAGGCGCAGGCGCCCCAGCAGCAGATGCAGGCACCCGGCGCCCAGCAGCAGGGCTGGCCGCAGCCCCAGGCGCAGCAGGCTCCGCGCCAGGCCGCTCCCCAGCATCAAGCGCCTCAGCAGCACCAAGGACAGGCGCCGCACCAGCAGGCCGGTGCCGCCTTCCCCGGCCAGGGCGCGGGCGGCGCCGCGGCGGCCCCCTCGGTCCGCGGCGACCGCAGCCCGACCACGTTCCACCAGTTCGCGCTCGGCCGCGTCATGCGTATCGGTCGTGCGCTGGAGAACGAGCTGGTCGTCTCCGACCTCCAGGTCTCGCGCCACCACGCCGAGTTCACGGCGACTCCCGACGGCCGTTTCGAGATCCGCGACCTCGGCTCCCACAACGGCACGTACGTCAACGGTCAGCCGATCGCCAAGTCCGGCACCGTGCTGCTGGGCCCCAACGACATCGTCGGCGTCGGTCACTCGACCTTCCGCATCGTGGACGACCGCCTCGAGGAGTTCGTCGACACCGGTGACGTCTCCTTCTCCGCCCGCCACCTCACGGTGACGGTGGACGGCGGCAAGCAGATCCTCAAGGACGTCTCCTTCGGCGTCCCGGAGAAGTCGCTGATCGCGGTCATCGGCCCGTCCGGCTCCGGAAAGTCCACCCTGCTCAAGGCGCTCACCGGCTACCGCCCCGCCGACCAGGGTGACGTCCTCTACGACAACCGGAACCTGTACAAGCAGTTCGCCGAGCTCCGCCAGCGCATCGGCCTGGTGCCGCAGGACGACATCCTGCACAAGGAGCTGAACGTCCGGAAGGCCCTCAAGTACGCGGCCAGACTCCGCTTTCCCGGTGACACCGCCGAGGCCGAGCGCGAGGCCCGCATCGACGAGGTGCTGCGCGAGCTGAAGCTCGACATCCACAAGGACAAGAAGATCACCTCGCTCTCCGGCGGCCAGCGCAAGCGCGTGTCCGTGGCCCTGGAGCTGCTCACCAAGCCGTCGCTGATCTTCCTGGACGAGCCGACCTCCGGCCTCGACCCGGGCATGGACCGCGATGTGATGCAGTTGCTGCGCGGCCTGGCCGACGACGGCCGCACGGTTCTGGTCGTCACCCACTCCGTGGCCGAGCTCGCGATATGCGACAAGCTGCTGGTCATGGCCCCCGGTGGTTCGGTGGCGTACTTCGGACCGCCGGAGGAGGCCCTGAACTTCTTCGGCTACAGCACCTGGGCCGATGTCTTCTCGGCGTTCGAGAACTACCGCGACTACGACTGGGCGGGCCGCTGGCGCGGGTCGCAGCACTACCAGATGTACGCGGCCGACATCGACGCCGTCGCCCCGCAGTCCGTCCACATGCCCCCGCCGCAGCAGATGCGCCCGCCCAAGCCGCAGAGCTGGGGGTCACAGCTCTACACACTGATCCGCCGCTATTCCTCGGTGATCGCCTCCGACAGGGGCTTCATGGGGCTGATGCTGATCCTGCCCGCGGTCCTCGGTGTGGTCAGCGTCGTCATCCCCGCCGACTTCGGTCTGGCGGCGCCCGAGCCGCCCGCGAGGTTCAACGGCAAGGCCGGCACGATCATGATGATCATCGCGGTCGGCATGTGCTTCTCGGGCGCGGCCAACTCCGTCCGTGAACTGATCAAGGAGCGTGTGATCTACGAACGGGAACGGGCCACCGGCCTGTCCCGCTCCGCGTACCTGATGTCCAAGGTCATCGTGCTCGGGCTGATCACCGCCCTCCAGGGCGGCATCATCTGCGGCATCGGCTTCGCCACCCGCGAGATGCCGGAAGAGGGCCTGCTCATGCCCCCCGCCGTCGAGATCTGCCTTGTCGTGATCGCCCTCGGGTTCACCTCGATGATGTTCGGCCTCGTCATCTCCTCGCTGGTGAAGACCTCCGAGAAGACGATGCCGCTGCTGGTCATGTTCGCGATCATCCAGATCGTCTTCACCGGCATCCTCTTCCAGGTGTACGGCTCGCCGGGGCTGGAGCAGTTCGCCTGGCTGATGCCGGCCCGCTGGGCCATCGCGGGCGCGGGCACCACGCTGGACCTCGCCCACCTGATGCCGCCGTGGGATCCGAAGAACCCCACCGACCTGGACCCCCTGTGGGAGCACACGGCCGGCCAGTGGGGCATCAACATCAGCATCCTGTTGCTGATGGGCGTCGTCTGCGGATTCGCGGTCTCGCGCCTGCTGCGCCGCCACGAGCCGGAGGTCATGCGCAAGTAGCGGCCGCGCCGCACGCGCGGAGGCCCGCACACGCCGAGGCCGCGCACGCGTCGGCCACTCGGCGCACGCCGGAGGGCGGCACCCCGCACGGGGTGCCGCCCTCCGGCGATATCGGTCGCGCGACGGTGTGCGCGTCAGCGTCAGTAGGCGCTGTTGACGTTGTCCATCGAGCCGTAACGGTCGGCGGCGTAGTTGGCCGCGGCCGTGATGTTGGCGACCGGGTCGTAGATGTTCGTCGACGTGCCCGGGACGTGGTACGCCTTGAACGTCGGCGGGATGACCTGGAGCAGGCCCTTGGACGGGATGCCGTTCTGGGCGTTGATGTCCCAGAGGTTGATCGCGTTCGGGTTACCGCTCGACTCGCGCATGATGTTGCGGTGCAGGCCCTCGTACGAGCCCGGGATGCCGTGCTTCTTCATGATGTCGAGCGACTCACGGATCCAGCCGTCCAGGTTGTTCGCGTAGACCGGCTTGCGGTCGTCGGAACGGCTGGCGGTGTTCACCTGAGTGCGCTCGGTCTTGGCCTGAGAGGTGACCTTGGCGGCCTTCTCGGCCTTCGCCTTGGTGGCGGCCTGCTGGATCTTGGCCGCGTTCTCGGCGGTGACCTGCTGCTTGGCGATGATCGCGTGCACGGCCGACGCCTGGTCGCTGCCCGCGGTCGCCTTCAGGGCGACGGGGGCGGCGGCGGCAGGCTTGGCCTCAGCGGCGTTCGCGGGCGTGCTGCCACCCGGAACCAGGGAGAAGGTGATGGCCGCGATACCGGCGGCGGCGACTCCAGCGAGGGAAGCGCGCTGGGTCTTGTTCAGATTGCTGAGACCAGGGGTGCGTGACGAGAACATAGAGACGTACCTCTTCGAATAGCGGAAGTCGCGGAGGCCGGACGGCCAGCCAGCTCGGCGGCGACGAACGCAATTCTTAGCGGCGGCAAAATGCCGTGGCAATCATGTGACGTACGACCCTGGATAGTGGAAACGGGCCTTGAGAAATGGCCCCAACTTGGGCTTAGGCCAAGCTCACACACGTTTCTTATATCGACTAGCCAGGTTCGTAAGTGATCCACGTCCTATGTGCGGGCTCACATCCCGGAGGTAACGTATTGACCAAACGTTGCCACTGCAATGCGCTATGTAATTGATTTTCGGGGATGCTGGGCTCTGGTCTGCCTTTTCGATCACGGGAGTCACGCGGTTCGGTCACGAGGGGCGGGACGGTGGGAGAAGGAGATGGACATCCCCGAATTCGTGCCAGAGATAGCGCTCGCGCAGCGCCTCCCGGTAGCCCGCCACCAGGGCCTCCCGCCCCGCGACCGCCTCCAGCATCAGCAGGTGGGAAGCCGCCGGCTCGTGCAGCCCGGTCAGCAGCCCGTCCACGGTGCGTACCCCGCGCCTCGGTGTGATCACCAGATCCGTCCACCCCGAGGCCGCCCGTACCACTCCGTCCCGGCCCGTCGCCGACTCCAGGGCCCGGACCGCCGTCGTACCGACCGCCACGACGAGCCCGCGGCCCCCGCTCCCGTCCCGACCCCCGCCCCCGCCCCCGTCCCGGACCGCGCCCGCGCGTACCGCGTTCACCAGCCGCGCCGTCGACTCCGGAACCTCGAAG
Source organism: Streptomyces hebeiensis (assembly GCF_052983195.1). Classification (NCBI taxonomy): domain Bacteria; kingdom Bacillati; phylum Actinomycetota; class Actinomycetes; order Kitasatosporales; family Streptomycetaceae; genus Streptomyces; species Streptomyces hebeiensis. The sequence continues at coordinate 1,562,745 of NZ_CM129812.1, read as the reverse complement.
CGCTCCGGGTACGGCGGTTCATGCGCCTCCGCCGACGCCACCCCCGTATGCAGCGACAACGGCGCGACGCGCACCCCCCGCCGTACCAGCTCCGCCACCAGGTCGGGGGTGAAGGGCCGCCCGGCGCTCGGCATCTCCGCGGAGCCCGAGCCGTCGGCGGAGGGGCGGGCGAAGACCGTCCGGTACGCCGCGAGCGGCTGGTCCCGCTCCGTGTACCCGTACCGGATGGGCCGGCCGTGACGGTGCAGGAGCCCCGGCACGTCGGCACACGACACCCGCGCCCACCACAGCCGGCCGGTCCCCGGGCTCAGCGGCTCCACCAGGGACAGCCGCTCGCCGCCCGGCAGCCGTACGACCGCGCCGGCCGGCCCGCCGGCCCGGGGCACCGTCGTCCCTGATCCGGACCGCCCGTCGGGCGTCCGCAGCTCGACCGCCCACCGGCCGTCGTCACCCCGGGTGGAGAAGTGGACGACGACCCGTACGCCGCCCGGCTCACCGCCCAGCCACCCGTCGACCGCAGCGGGCAGCGTCGGGGAGGTGTTGACCACCAGCACGTCCCCGGCCCGCAGCCGCCCCGCGAGCTCGGGGAAGGAGTGGTGCGTCACCCGCGTCCCCCGCGACACCAGCAGTCGCACGTCGTCCCGGCCGCGCCCGCGCTGCTCCGCAGGCACCCGGGCCGACAGTTCCTCCGGCACCCGCAGCGCCTCCAGGACGGTCATCGCGAACCCACCCCCGAGCCCTCCTCCATGTCCCCCGCCGCCCCCGCTCCGGATGCCGTGCCTTCCTCCGCGTCCGTCTCCGGGGTCGTCCCCGCGCCCGTCTCCGCATGCGTGCGGGCGCCGACCAGGGCGGGCGCCGCGTACCGGCCGCTCACCGGTCGCCGCTCCAGCAGCCGCAGGAAGCCCGGCACCACCGCCTCGGGGGCGGGCCGCGGATCCGCGTCGTCCGGTACGGCCGCCGCGTACAGATCCGTCCCCATGTCGCCCGGGTCCACCGCCCACACCCGTACGTCCGGCTCCTCCACCGCGAGGACCGCCGCGAGCTGGTCCAGCGCCGCCTTGGACGCCCCGTACCCGCCCCACGTCCCGTACGCCTCGGCCGCCGCGTCCGAACTGACCGCGATCACCGCGCCCGCCCCGCTCGACCGCAGCAGCGGCAGCGCCTCCTGCACCAGCCCGAGCGCGGCCACCACATTGGTCTCCAGCGCCGCCCGCAGTCCGTCGAGCGGCAGCGCGTCCAGCCGCGCCAGCGGCTCCACGCCCAGCGCGGAGGCATTGCTCACCACCAGATCGAGCGCCCCCAGCCCGGCCGCGGCGCGCACCAGCTCCGCGCGGTGCGCGCCGTCCGTCACGTCCCCGGCGAGCGCCACGACCCGGGCGCCGTGCGCCGCCCCGGCGGCCCTGACCTCCCGCGCCGTCCCCTCCAGTACGTCCGCGGTCCTGGCGTCCAGCACCAGATCCCAGCCGCGCCCGGCCAGCGCCACGGCCAGGGCGCGCCCCAGCCCCTTCGAGCCACCCGTGATGATCGCTACAGGCATGACGTCCGCTCCTTCGCGTCCGGCATCGGCACGTCCGCACGCGGCACGCGCCGACATCGATGGATACGTACGGTTCGGATCCGTACGTCTCGACGCGGCCCAACCTAGGAAGCGCTCGCCCTCCGCCACCTCGTGCGCGGGGCCGGTCCTCGGAGGCACTTCGGCCTAGGCCGCAGGGCCCGTGTCCGGACGGTCCCCGGTCCGATACGACCCGTACGGACCCGCCGGTACGGTGAAGCCATGAGCCACCGACCGAGCTCCGGCCTCGCCGCCGTGAGCACCGCGCTCCTCGCGATGAGCAGGCACCTGGAGGTACGGGACGTCCTCAAGACGATCGTCGTCTCGGCCCGCGAACTGCTCGACGCCGAGTACGCGGCGCTCGGCGTGCCGGACGACCACGGCGGCTTCGCCCAGTTCGTGGTGGACGGCGTCAGCGACGAGCAGTGGAAGGCCATCGGCCCGCTGCCGCGGCAGCACGGCATCCTCGCCGCGATGCTCCACGAGGAGCGGGCCGAGCGCCTCGCCGACGTGCGCGAGGACCCCCGCTTCGAGGGCTGGCCCAGCGCGCACCCGGAGATGTCCGACTTCCTGGGGCTGCCGGTCAGGGACGGCGACGAGACGCTCGCCGCGCTCTTCCTCGCGAACAAGCGCTGCCCCAGGCCGGCCGGCGGCTGCGGATTCACCGAGGAGGACGAGGAACTCCTCTCGATCCTCGCCCAGCACGCGGCGATCGCCCTCACCAATGCCCGGCTCTACGAACGCAGCCGCGAACTGACCATCGCAGAGGAGCGTTCCCGCCTCGCCCACGAGCTCCATGACGCCGTCAGCCAGAAACTCTTCTCGCTCCGGCTGACCGCCCAGGCGGCGGCCGCCCTGGTGGACCGCGACCCGGTCCGCGCCAAGGGCGAACTCCAGCAGGTCGCGACGCTCGCCGCCGAGGCCACCGACGAACTGGGCGCCGCCGTGGTGGAGCTGCGCCCGGCCGCCCTGGACGAGGACGGCCTGGTCAACACGCTCCGCACCCAGATCCGGGTGCTCGACCGGGCCCACTCCGCGCGGGTCACCTTCGAGAGCCACGCCGTACGGGCCCTGCCCGCGGCCCAGGAGGAGGCGGTCCTGCGCGTGGCCCAGGAGGCCCTGCACAACGCCCTGCGCCACTCCGGAGCCGACCGCGTCGACGTCGTCCTCGCCCGGCGCGCCCAGGGCGCGGTGCTCAGCGTCACCGACAACGGCAAGGGCTTCGAGCCCCGTGCGGTCCGCCGGGCCGGCCGCCACCTGGGACTGGTCTCGATGCGGGACCGCGCGAGCGGGGTGGGCGGCCGGCTGAGGGTCCGGTCGGCCCCGGGACAGGGCACGACGATCGAGATGGAGGTGCCCGGTGGCTGAGATCCGTGTGCTGCTGGTCGACGACCACCAGGTGGTGCGGCGCGGACTGCGGACGTTCCTCGAGGTGCAGGAGGACATCGAGGTCGTGGGCGAGGCGTCGGACGGCGACGAGGGCGTGGCCCGCGCGGAGGAACTGCGCCCGGACGTCGTCCTGATGGACATCAAGATGCCCGGCACGGACGGCATCGAGGCGCTGCGCAAGCTCCGCGCCCTCGCCAACCCGGCCAAGGTACTGATCGTCACCAGCTTCACCGAGCAGCGCACGGTGGTACCCGCGCTGCGCGCCGGAGCCTCCGGTTACGTGTACAAGGACGTCGATCCGGATGCCCTGGCCGGTGCCATCCGCTCCGTCCACGCGGGCCACGTCCTGCTCCAGCCGGAGGTCGCGGGCGCGCTGCTGGCCCAGGACGACCACGGCGGCGGCCAGGGCAGGGGCACCACGCTCACCGAACGGGAACGGGAGGTGCTCGGCCTGATCGCCGACGGCCGCTCGAACCGGGAGATCGCCCGCGCGCTGGTGCTCTCCGAGAAGACGGTGAAGACCCACGTTTCGAACATTCTGATGAAACTGGACCTCGCGGACCGGACGCAGGCGGCGCTGTGGGCCGTCCGACATGGGGTGACGGACTGAGAAGCGTTCGGTTCCCATCCGGTGTGAGATTCATACCGTCGGGTGTATGTCACTCACGCGGCGCATCCCCCGTGGGGGAGCGGCGTTCTTCATCGCGGACGGCGGCGATCCGCCGCGGTCCTGATGGACAACGCGACAAGGAATACCTCGATGAAGATTGCCAAGAAGGCCGCCCTGGTCATGGTCACCGCGGGCCTCGCGGCGGGCGTCTCCGCCGGCGCCGCCTCCGCCACGGAGGGCGGCGCGCACGCGAACGGCGCGGCGACCCACTCGCCGGGTGTGGGCTCGGGCAACACGGTGCAGGTGCCGGTGCACGTCCCGGTGAACGTGACGGGGAACACGGTGAACGTGGTCGGCCTGCTGAACCCGGCGTTCGGCAACCACTCGGTCAACCACTGACGGTTCGCCTCCCGGCTGGGGAGTCGTGGGTGCGGTGCCCGGCGGGGGCGGGCCGCCCGGCGGTGGGTGCGGGGGCCAGGGCCTCCGGACATGACCCCGGAACGGCCCCCGGTGACAACCCGCACACGACCACCGGCCCGCACCACACGCTCCCGAACCGGGCCGGAGGCTACCGCGCCCGCTCCTCCACATACGCGTTGTACGACGCGACCTGCGCCCTCCGCGCGAACCTCTCCACCGGCCGCAGCGCCTCCACCCGCGCCGCCATCTCCGCCGCGCTCACCGCGCCCCCGTGCCCGTTCTCGTACGCCAGCGAGATCATCAGCGCCACTCGCCGCGCCTGCTCCAGCACCCGCGCCGCCCGCGCCGGATACCCGGGTGCCAGCACCTCTCCCTCGCCCTTCGCGCGGGCGCGGTACGTGTCCAGCAGCGCCTCCGCCACCGGGCCCGACGCCGCCACGTCCAGCCGCGACAGCACCTCCGTCGCCTCCCGCAGCGCGTCCGTCAGCTCGCGCTCCGCCTCGCCCAGTGAGGGCACGTCCGCCGGCGGTGCCTCCCGTACCGGCAGGCAGTGCCAGCGGACCTCGACATGCCGGTCGCCCTCCGGGCCCACCGCCGTCACCTCCGGCACCAGCCCCCACGGCGCGCCCACCGCGATCACCGCCTCCTCCGCCTCCAGCGCCCGCGCGTTGAACTCCGGCGGACCGCTCAGCCCCAGCGGGTGCCCCGGCGCGGGCAGCGCGACCCGGAACCCGGTCACCCCGAGCGCCCGCAGCCGTCCCAGGGCCAGGGTCAGCCCGACGGGACCGGACTCGCCGGGCAGGCCCTCCACCCGGTGCACCGCGTCCTCGCCGACCACGGCGAGCACGGCGTCGTCCGGTGAGACAAACCCGGCCAACAGGGCATTTCCCCAAGCGGCCAGCAATCCTGAGCGTGGTTGCGAAAGCATGGACCCAGCCTAGGGAACGGACCTCTCGGCCGGGCTGTCCGAGAGGTGGCGTAGGTTTTCCCCTGGGGGCCGCGCCCGCAGGCGCATCCGAAACCTCAAGACGATTGCATGGGGAGACAACGCGCTCATGAGCGATGTACTGGAGCTGGTGGACGTATCCGTGGTCCGCGACGGACGCGCTCTGGTGGACGACGTCTCCTGGTCGGTCAAGGAAGGGGAGCGCTGGGCCATCCTCGGTCCCAACGGCGCGGGCAAGACCACTCTGCTCAACCTCGCCTCCAGCTATCTCTTCCCCACCACCGGCAGCGTCTCCATCCTCGGTGAGCGCCTCGGCAAGGTCGACGTCTTCGACCTGCGCCCCCGCATCGGCGTGGCCGGCATCGCCATGGCCGAGAAGCTGCCCAAGCGGCAGACCGTCCTGCAGACCGTGCTCACGGCCGCCTACGGCATGACCGCGACCTGGCACGAGGACTACGACGAGGTCGACGAAGTGCGCGCCCGCGCCTTCCTCGACCGGCTCGGCATGACCGAATACCTGGACCGCCGGTTCGGCACGCTCTCCGAGGGCGAGCGCAAGCGCACCCTGATCGCCCGCGCCATGATGACCGACCCCGAGCTGCTGCTCCTGGACGAGCCCGCCGCCGGCCTCGACCTCGGCGGCCGGGAGGACCTGGTGCGCCGTCTCGGCCGCCTCGCCCGTGACCCGTACGCCCCCTCCATGATCATGGTCACCCACCATGTCGAGGAGATCGCCCCGGGCTTCACCCACGTCCTCATGATCCGTCAGGGCAAGGTCCTCGCCGCCGGCCCGATGGAGACGGAGCTGTCCTCCCGCAACCTTTCGCTCTGCTTCGGACTCCCGCTCGTCGTCGAGCGGAACGGGGACCGCTGGACCGCGCAGGGCCTGCCGCTCGCCTGACCGGATATCACCCCTGTCGGGGGAGGTGCCCCCGCCCCTACCATGGCCACGTGGATATCGACGCATGGGTGTGGTGGCTGATCGGCGCCGTCGGGCTGGGAATTCCGCTCGTCCTCACCGCGATGCCCGAGTTCGGCATGTTCGCGGCCGGAGCGGTCGCGGGAGCCGTCGTCGCCGCGCTGGGCGGCGGAGTGGTGGCCCAAGTCCTCGTGTTCGTCGTGGTGTCCGTGGCGCTCATCGCCGTCGTACGGCCGTACGCGGCCCGTCAGCGCGCCGCGAGCCCCGGAGCGGCCACCGGCATCGACGCCCTGAAGGGCCGTCAGGCCGTCGTCCTGGAACGGGTCGACAGCAGAGGTGGCCGAATCAAGCTCGCCGGAGAGGTCTGGTCGGCGCGCACATACGATGAGTCCGCCACGTTCGAACCTGGCCAGCAGGTCGACGTGGTCGAAATCGACGGCGCCACAGCAGTCGTCATGTGAGCCAACCCTGGGGAAGATTACCCATGCAGGTCCCCAGTCTGAGAAACTGGATCATCGGAACATCCGGCGGCGAAGGGTCCCGAGGAACGCGATGCCATCAATCATCATCGTCCTGGTCATCCTGGTGGTGCTTGTATTCATCGCCCTGATCAAAACGATCCAGGTCATCCCCCAGGCGAGCGCCGCCATCGTCGAGCGCTTCGGCCGCTACACGCGGACGCTCAACGCCGGACTGAACATCGTCGTGCCGTTCATCGACTCGATCCGCAACCGGATCGACCTCCGCGAACAGGTCGTGCCCTTCCCGCCCCAGCCGGTGATCACACAGGACAACCTGGTCGTCAACATCGACACCGTCATCTACTACCAGGTGACCGACGCCCGGGCCGCGACCTACGAAGTCGCCAGCTACATCCAGGCGATCGAACAGCTCACCGTCACCACCCTGCGCAACATCATCGGCGGAATGGACCTGGAGCGGACCCTCACCTCCCGCGAGGAGATCAACGCGGCGCTGCGCGGTGTCCTCGACGAGGCCACCGGCAAGTGGGGCATCCGCGTCAACCGCGTCGAGCTGAAGGCCATCGAACCGCCCACCTCCATCCAGGACTCGATGGAGAAGCAGATGCGCGCGGACCGGGACAAGCGCGCCGCGATCCTCACCGCCGAAGGTATCCGCCAGTCCCAGATCCTCACGGCCGAAGGTGAGAAGCAGTCCGCGATCCTGCGTGCCGAGGGTGAGGCCAAGGCCGCCGCCCTGCGGGCCGAGGGCGAGGCGCAGGCGATCCGTACGGTCTTCGAGTCGATCCACGCCGGCGACCCGGACCAGAAACTCCTCTCGTACCAGTACCTCCAGATGCTCCCCAAGATCGCCGAGGGCGACGCCAACAAGCTGTGGATCGTGCCCAGCGAGATCGGCGACGCTCTCAAGGGGCTCAGCGGAGCCTTCGGCAACCTCGGTCCCGGCGCTCCCGGCTTCGACACCGGAGGCAGCGGAGGAAAGGTCGGCACCGTCAAGGAGCAGCGGCAGAGCCCGTCGCTGGACTGAGGCCCGCGGCAAACCCGAGGGTCGGTCCGGGGGTTCGGGCCCACTGGTCCGGTACCCCCGGCCACCGGGCCCGGCGCTCCCCGCCATTGAGCGAACCGTCGCGGCCGGCCGGGGAACTGCCCCGAAACCAGGGCCTCCGGAGGGTGGCCGTGGGAGGGGGCCGTCGGGACAAGGGGACGGCCGCCGCCCGGACCGCGCAGCTCGTCAGGCATGATCGGTGCAATAAGCACCGATCAGCGAGGGGCAGCGCACGTGACCACCTGGGAGATGCTCGCCGTCTTCGCCGCCGGCCTCGGCGCCGGAACGATCAACACCATCGTCGGTTCCGGCACTTTGATCACCTTCCCCGTACTGCTCGCCACCGGCGTCCCACCGGTCACCGCCACCGTCTCCAACGCCCTCGGCCTGATACCGGGGTCGATCAGCGGAGCCATCGGCTACCGAGCCGAACTCACCGGACAGCGCCGCCGCGTCCTGCTGCTCGGCGCCGCCGCGATGGTCGGCGGACTCGGCGGCGCCACCCTGCTGCTCCTCCTGCCGCCCACGGCCTTCGAGACGATCGTCCCCGTCCTGGTCGCCCTCGCCCTCGTCCTGGTCGTCCTGCAACCCCGCCTCGCGCGGCGCGTCCAGGCCCGCCGCGCGCGCAAAGGCACCGAGGCCCGCCCCCAGGGCGGCCCGCTCCTCTTCATCGGACTGCTGCTCGCCAGCGTCTACGGCGGCTACTTCACGGCGGCCCAGGGCATCGTCTACCTGGCTCTCATGGGCACCTTGCTCGACGAGACGCTGCAACGCCTCAACGCAGTCAAGAACATCCTCGCCGCCATCGTGAACACCGTGGCGGCCGCCTTCTTCCTCTTCGTCGCCGAATTCGACTGGACGGCGGTCGCGCTCATCGCCGTCGGCTCCACCATCGGAGGCCAGATCGGCGCCAGGACAGGCCGCCGACTGCCGCCGACGGCACTGCGCGCCCTGGTGGTGGCCGTCGGTGTCGTCGCCATCGTGCAACTGGTCGTACGCCGCTACGGGTGAGCCCCGTCGGAAGGCCGCCGCGTCGCCCGGTCACCGAAGCCCGCGGACGTGGCTCAGGCCGCCGACCGGATCGGCGTCCCCGACAGCCACGACGGCAGCTCCGAGCGCTCCGTAGCCCGCAGCGACAGCAGCATCGCGTCCGCCGGGGACGGCACGAACGGCTGGTGCAGCAGCGGCATCCCCGCCTGCTCCGGCGTGCGGTCCGCCTTGCGGTGATTGTCCTCGGCGCAGGAAGCGACCGTATTCAGCCAGCTGTCCGACCCGCCCCGGGACCTCGGCACCACATGGTCCACCGTGGTCGCCCGCCGGCCGCAGTACGCGCACCGGTGCTGGTCCCGCATCAGCACCCCCCGCCGGGACCACGGCGCTTGTCTTCGGAACGGGACCCGTACGAACCGGCAGAGCCTGATCACCCGGGGCACCGGGAGCTCCACCGCGGCGGCACGCACACGCAGTGCGGGATGGGCCTGCTCGACGACGGCCTTGTCCTGGAGGACCAGCACCACCGCGCGGTTGAGCGTCACCGTCGACAGCGGCTCGAAGCTCGAGTTCAGTACCAGCGTGTCCCGCATCCCGTCCACCTCCCGTGTGCCGGCCCGCCGCGCGGCGGGCTTGGATCAACTCTGGCCGGGCACGCCAAGAGGGACAACGCAATAAAAAATGCCCTGCCTTGATCTCTCCAAGACCAGGGCAGGGCAAACAACGAGCAAACGCTCGGCTTCCCGGAGGATCAGCTTCCGGCGGGGACCCCGTATTCGCCGACGAGCTGCGCACGGGCCAGCGTGTGGAAGCGCAGATTGAAGCCCACGACGGCGGGTGACGCGTCGCTGTCGGGCCCGAGCCGCTCGCTGTCGACCGCGTACACGGTGAACACGTAGCGGTGCGCCGGGTCCCCGGGCGGCGGCGCCGCGCCCCCGAAGTCCTTCGAGCCGTAGTCGTTACGGGCGTGTACGGCGCCCTCGGGCAGCCCCTCGAACGTGCCGCTTCCCGCGCCCACCGGAAGCTCGGTGACCGACGCCGGGATGTCGAAGAGCACCCAGTGCCAGAACCCGCTGCCGGTCGGCGCGTCCGGGTCGAAGCACGTCACGGCGAAGCTCTTGGTCTCCGCCGGGAAGCCGTCCCACCGCAGCTGCGGAGAGGTGTTCCCGGCCGCCTGCACCTGCGCGTCCTTCAACACCCCGCCCGGCTTGACGTCATCGCTCACCACGGTGAACGACGGCACCTCCGGATGGAAGTCGTGAGGGAGCGGAGCCCTCTTCCCCTCGGCCACGTCTGATCCTCCGAATCGCCTGGGCCCGGCCGTCCACGCGGACCGGGCCGTGCTGGTCCGATACGTCGTATCGCGTACGGCGTACCGCGCACGACGCAGCGCGTGGGTCGCGTCTCGCACGTCGTACGGGACCGAGCGTAGGGCCTGTGTCAGAACCAGTTGCGCCTGCCGCCGACCTCGGCGAGCCACTGGTTGAGATAGGCGGGCCAGTCCGTGCCCCGGAAGTCGTCGAGGCCCACCTGGAACGCCCGGAACGAGTCGCTGCCCTCCGTGAACAGCCCCGGCTTCTTGTCCATCTCCAGGATCACGTCCATCTCGCGGTCGTCGGCCACGAAGGACAGCTCGACCTCGTTCAGCCCCCGGTACTGCTGCGGCGCGAAGAACTCGATCTCCTGGTAGAAGGGCAGCCGCTGGCGCGTCCCCCTGATGTGCCCACGCTCCATGTCCGCACTCTTGAAGCGGAAACCGAGCTGGACAAAAGCGTCCAGGATCGCCTGCTGCGCCGGCAGCGGATGGACGTTGATGGGGTCGAGATCGCTGTTGTCCACCGCCCGCGCGATGTCCAGCTCGGTGGTCACCCCGATGTTCATCCCGCGCAGCGGCTGCCCCTCGATGGTGGTGATCGGGGTCTCCCACGGGATCTCCAGCCCGAACTGCACCACATGGACGGCCCCCGCCTGTACCTCGAAGGCCCCGCCGATGGTCTGCTTGGCGAACTCGATGTCCTGCTTGGTCTCCTGATCGCCGCCCTCGACCTCGACCCGGGCCTGAAGACCGACGGAGAGCCCCGAGATCTGCTGGTTCACGGAGCCGCCCTCGAGCCGCACCTCACCCTGGACGACGCCACCGGGGACGACGTTCGACTCGGACAGCTCCGTCTCGACGGACGCGCCACCGGCGCCCAGGCTCGCGAGCAGCTTCTTGAAGCCCATCTTCACTCCTTGTATGTCCTGACCGGTCCTGACCTGTAGATACGCGACCTGACCGTAGCCGGTTCCCCGCTGCTTGCGAACCGGCCGGCGTGCGAACCGGCAAGCGCGGCAGACGCGTTCGCGCGGCCCGGGCCTCCGCAGGGCGTCCGGCCGGGCCCCCTGTACGCTCGGACGCCATGATGGAGAGCCCCGACCGCATCCCGCTGCCCCGGGAGTTCTTCGACCGCCCGGTCCTCGAGGTCGCGACCGACCTGTTGGGCAGGGTCCTGGTACGGAGCACGGACGAGGGCTCCATCGAACTCCGCCTGACCGAGGTCGAGGCGTATGCCGGTGCGGTCGACCCGGGATCGCACGCCTTCCGCGGCCGTACCGCCCGCAACGCCGTGATGTTCGGCCCGCCCGGTCACGCGTACGTCTACTTCACCTACGGAATGTGGCACTGCCTCAACCTGGTGTGCGGTCCCGAAGGGGAAGCGAGCGGAGTCCTGCTGCGGGCCGGCGAGATCCTGCACGGCGCCGAGCTGACACGGAAGCGCAGGCTCTCGGCCCGCCACGACAGAGAACTGGCCAAGGGCCCGGCGCGCCTGGCCACTGCCCTGGACGTCGACCGGTCGCTCAACGGAGCCGACGTGTGCGCGGGCCCGGGTGCCCCTCTGTCGATCCAGGCGGGCACCCCGATCACGGACGACCAGCTACGCAGCGGTCCCCGCACCGGAGTCGGGGGCGACGGGGCGAGCCACCCCTGGCGCTTCTGGATCGACGGCGACCCGTCGGTGAGCCCGTACCGAGCCCATGCACCGCGTCGCCGTACGAGCCGCCGAACTTGACGCGGCCAGGTCCCTGCCCTAACGTAGCCCGAGCCGCACTTGACGGGTCCTGCCGCTGAGCAGCGCCCGGAGCGGCCATCCACTACTAAGACCTCACCCCAAGGGTGCGTGTTTTCGGCATGCCGAAAATGCGGACCGGGCGACTCGATTATGAATTGAGCGGGGACTCGGTTAACGTAGTGGTCAGCCGAAAGGCAAAAGGCCCTTCCGAAGGCCATTGGATATCTGGAAGCGGGAGAAACACCGCCGAAAGAGTCTGATAGAGTCGGAGACACGAAATACCGAAGGGAAGCGCCCGGAGGAAAGCCCGAGAGGGTGAGTACGAAGGAAGCGTCCGTTCCTTGAGAACTCAACAGCGTGCCAAAAGTCAACGCCAGATATGTTGATACCCCGACCTTCCCCCAGCTTTGGGGTTGGGTTGAGGTTTCTTTGAAACACAACACAGCGAGGATGCTGTGGACCGTCCGGTCTTATTCCGGCCGACGGTTCCGCTCTCGTGTGTGTGAACCGGATGACCGGTGAAGCATTCACGGAGAGTTTGATCCTGGCTCAGGACGAACGCTGGCGGCGTGCTTAACACATGCAAGTCGAACGATGAAGCCTTTCGGGGTGGATTAGTGGCGAACGGGTGAGTAACACGTGGGCAATCTGCCCTGCACTCTGGGACAAGCCCTGGAAACGGGGTCTAATACCGGATATCACTTTTCCTCGCATGGGGGAGGGTTGAAAGCTCCGGCGGTGCAGGATGAGCCCGCGGCCTATCAGCTTGTTGGTGGGGTGATGGCCTACCAAGGCGACGACGGGTAGCCGGCCTGAGAGGGCGACCGGCCACACTGGGACTGAGACACGGCCCAGACTCCTACGGGAGGCAGCAGTGGGGAATATTGCACAATGGGCGGAAGCCTGATGCAGCGACGCCGCGTGAGGGATGACGGCCTTCGGGTTGTAAACCTCTTTCAGCAGGGAAGAAGCGTGAGTGACGGTACCTGCAGAAGAAGCGCCGGCTAACTACGTGCCAGCAGCCGCGGTAATACGTAGGGCGCAAGCGTTGTCCGGAATTATTGGGCGTAAAGAGCTCGTAGGCGGCTTGTCGCGTCGGTTGTGAAAGCCCGGGGCTTAACCCCGGGTCTGCAGTCGATACGGGCAGGCTAGAGTTCGGTAGGGGAGATCGGAATTCCTGGTGTAGCGGTGAAATGCGCAGATATCAGGAGGAACACCGGTGGCGAAGGCGGATCTCTGGGCCGATACTGACGCTGAGGAGCGAAAGCGTGGGGAGCGAACAGGATTAGATACCCTGGTAGTCCACGCCGTAAACGTTGGGAACTAGGTGTGGGCGACATTCCACGTCGTCCGTGCCGCAGCTAACGCATTAAGTTCCCCGCCTGGGGAGTACGGCCGCAAGGCTAAAACTCAAAGGAATTGACGGGGGCCCGCACAAGCGGCGGAGCATGTGGCTTAATTCGACGCAACGCGAAGAACCTTACCAAGGCTTGACATACGCCGGAAAACCCTGGAGACAGGGTCCCCCTTGTGGTCGGTGTACAGGTGGTGCATGGCTGTCGTCAGCTCGTGTCGTGAGATGTTGGGTTAAGTCCCGCAACGAGCGCAACCCTTGTCCCGTGTTGCCAGCAGGCCCTTGTGGTGCTGGGGACTCACGGGAGACCGCCGGGGTCAACTCGGAGGAAGGTGGGGACGACGTCAAGTCATCATGCCCCTTATGTCTTGGGCTGCACACGTGCTACAATGGCCGGTACAATGAGCTGCGATGCCGTGAGGTGGAGCGAATCTCAAAAAGCCGGTCTCAGTTCGGATTGGGGTCTGCAACTCGACCCCATGAAGTCGGAGTCGCTAGTAATCGCAGATCAGCATTGCTGCGGTGAATACGTTCCCGGGCCTTGTACACACCGCCCGTCACGTCACGAAAGTCGGTAACACCCGAAGCCGGTGGCCCAACCTCCTTGTGGGGAGGGAGCTGTCGAAGGTGGGACTGGCGATTGGGACGAAGTCGTAACAAGGTAGCCGTACCGGAAGGTGCGGCTGGATCACCTCCTTTCTAAGGAGCATCTTGGCTCTTGCTCTTCGGGGCGGGGGTCCAGGGGCCAGTACATCAGCGAGTGTCTGATGCTGGTTGCTCATGGGTGGAACGTTGACTATTCGGCACGGTTTCTCTTGGTTTTGCTAGTACTGCTTCGGCGTGGAACGCAGGGTTGGGAGGGGTCGGGTCGGGCGCGCTGTTGGGTGTCTGAGGGTGCGGCCGTTGTGGTTGTCCTTCAGTTTGCCGGTCCCGGTGAAGCATCGCTTGTGGGTGGTGTGTGACGGGTGGCTGGTCGTTGTTTGAGAACTGCACAGTGGACGCGAGCATCTGTGGCCAAGTTTTTAAGGGCGCACGGTGGATGCCTTGGCACCAGGAACCGATGAAGGACGTGGGAGGCCGCGATAGGCCCCGGGGAGCTGTCAACCGAGCTGTGATCCGGGGGTGTCCGAATGGGGAAACCCGGCAGTCGTCATGGGCTGTCACCCGCTGCTGAACTCATAGGCAGTGTGGAGGGAACGAGGGGAAGTGAAACATCTCAGTACCCTCAGGAAGAGAAAACAACCGTGATTCCGGGAGTAGTGGCGAGCGAAACTGGATGAGGCTAAACCGTATACGTGTGAGACCCGGCAGGGGTTGCGTATGTGGGGTTGTGGGAGCGTGCTTGATCGGTCTGCCGGCCGGTCGGTGAGTCAGAAACCGTATGGGTAGGCGAAGGGCATGCGAAAGGCCCGGCGTAGAGGGTAAGACCCCCGTAGCTGAAATCTGTACGGCTTGCTTGTGCGTTTCCCAAGTAGCATAGGGCCCGAGAAATCCTGTGTGAATCTGGCGGGACCACCCGCTAAGCCTAAATATTCCCTGGTGACCGATAGCGGATAGTACCGTGAGGGAATGGTGAAAAGTACCGCGGGAGCGGAGTGAAATAGTACCTGAAACCGTGTGCCTACAAGCCGTGGGAGCGTCGCTGTGTGTGCTTGCACATGCAGTCGTGACTGCGTGCCTTTTGAAGAATGAGCCTGCGAGTTTGCGGTGTGTTGCGAGGTTAACCCGTGTGGGGGAGCCGTAGCGAAAGCGAGTCCGAATAGGGCGATTTTAGTAGCGCGCTCAAGACCCGAAGCGGAGTGATCTAGCCATGGGCAGGTTGAAGCGGAGGTAAGACTTCGTGGAGGACCGAACCCACCAGGGTTGAAAACCTGGGGGATGACCTGTGGTTAGGGGTGAAAGGCCAATCAAACTCCGTGATAGCTGGTTCTCCCCGAAATGCATTTAGGTGCAGCGTCGTGTGTTTCTTGCCGGAGGTAGAGCACTGGATAGGCGATGGGCCCTACCGGGTTACTGACCTTAGCCAAACTCCGAATGCCGGTAAGTGAGAGCGCGGCAGTGAGACTGTGGGGGATAAGCTCCATGGTCGAGAGGGAAACAGCCCAGAGCATCGACTAAGGCCCCTAAGCGTACGCTAAGTGGGAAAGGATGTGGAGTCGCAGAGACAACCAGGAGGTTGGCTTAGAAGCAGCCATCCTTGAAAGAGTGCGTAATAGCTCACTGGTCAAGTGATTCCGCGCCGACAATGTAGCGGGGCTCAAGCGTACCGCCGAAGTCGTGTCATTGCAGTACATACTCCTAACGGGGACTGTGATGGGTAGGGGAGCGTCGTGTGCCGGGTGAAGCCATGCTGGAAGGTAGTGGTGGATGGTTCACGAGTGAGAATGCAGGCATGAGTAGCGATTCACACGTGGGAAACGTGTGCGCCGATTGACTAAGGGTTCCTGGGTCAAGCTGATCTGCCCAGGGTAAGTCGGGACCTAAGGCGAGGCCGACAGGCGTAGTCGATGGATAACCGGTTGATATTCCGGTACCCGCTTTGAAGCGCCCAGTATCGAATCCATTAATGCTAAGGCCGTGAAGCCGCCCTGATCTCTTCGGAGTTGAGGGGAGTGGTGGAGCCGTCGAACCAAGGTGGTAGTAGGTAAGTGATGGGGTGACGCAGGAAGGTAGTCCAGCCCGGGCGGTGGTTGTCCCGGGGTAAGGGTGTAGGACGTTGTGCAGGTAAATCCGTGCAACTTGTGTCTGAGACCTGATGCCGAGCCGATTGTGGTGAAGTGGATGATCCTATGCTGTCGAGAAAAGCCTCTAGCGAGTTTCATGGCGGCCCGTACCCGAAACCGACTCAGGTGGTCTGGTAGAGAATACCGAGGCGTTCGGGTGAACTATGGTTAAGGAACTCGGCAAAATGCCCCCGTAACTTCGGGAGAAGGGGGGCCATTCTGGGTGATCATCTTTACGGTGTGAGCTTGGGGTGGCCGCAGAGACCAGCGAGAAGCGACTGTTTACTAAAAACACAGGTCCGTGCGAAGCCGTAAGGCGATGTATACGGACTGACGCCTGCCCGGTGCTGGAACGTTAAGGGGACCGGTTAGCTGACTTTCGGGTTGGCGAAGCTGAGAACTTAAGCGCCAGTAAACGGCGGTGGTAACTATAACCATCCTAAGGTAGCGAAATTCCTTGTCGGGTAAGTTCCGACCTGCACGAATGGCGTAACGACTTCTCGGCTGTCTCAACCATAGGCCCGGTGAAATTGCAGTACGAGTAAAGATGCTCGTTTCGCGCAGCAGGACGGAAAGACCCCGGGACCTTTACTACAGTTTGATATTGGTGTTCGGTTCGGCTTGTGTAGGATAGGTGGGAGACTGTGAAGCCCGTACGCCAGTATGGGTGGAGTCGTTGTTGAAATACCACTCTGGTCGTGCTGGATGTCTAACCTGGGTCCGTGATCCGGATCAGGGACAGTGTCTGATGGGTAGTTTAACTGGGGCGGTTGCCTCCTAAAGGGTAACGGAGGCGCCCAAAGGTTCCCTCAGCCTGGTTGGTAATCAGGTGTTGAGTGTAAGTGCACAAGGGAGCTTGACTGTGAGACTGACGGGTCGAGCAGGGACGAAAGTCGGGACTAGTGATCCGGCGGTGGCTTGTGGAAGCGCCGTCGCTCAACGGATAAAAGGTACCCCGGGGATAACAGGCTGATCTTCCCCAAGAGTCCATATCGACGGGATGGTTTGGCACCTCGATGTCGGCTCGTCGCATCCTGGGGCTGGAGTCGGTCCCAAGGGTTGGGCTGTTCGCCCATTAAAGCGGTACGCGAGCTGGGTTTAGAACGTCGTGAGACAGTTCGGTCCCTATCCGCTGTGCGCGTAGGAGTCTTGAGAAGGGCTGTCCCTAGTACGAGAGGACCGGGACGGACGAACCTCTGGTGTGCCAGTTGTTCTGCCAAGGGCATGGCTGGTTGGCTACGTTCGGGAGGGATAACCGCTGAAAGCATCTAAGCGGGAAGCCTGCTTCGAGATGAGGACTCCCACCTCCTTGAGGGGGTAAGGCTCCCAGTAGACGACTGGGTTGATAGGCCGGATATGGAAGCCAGGTGACTGGTGGAGTTGACCGGTACTAATAGGCCGAGGGCTTGTCCTCAGTTGCTCGCGTCCACTGTGTGGTTCCCGGGTTGCGAACAGTCGCACCGGTTGAACCAGTATTACTTCAGTACATCAATTGAAGAGTGTGCTTGTTCGCTAGTGCCGATGTCCCGGTTTTTCACGGGACGAAGCCCGATAGGGTTTCGGTGGTTATAGCGTGAGGGAAACGCCCGGTCACATTCCGAACCCGGAAGCTAAGCCTTACAGCGCCGATGGTACTGCAGGGGGGACCCTGTGGGAGAGTAGGACGCCGCCGAACAATCTTTCAAGGACCTTTGGTCCAGCGTTCATGCTGGACCAAAGGTCCTTTTTGTTTTTGAGTTTTTTCCTGGAGCGCAGCGGAAGGCCGACTGCGCGAGAATGACTGCGGTACCCGAAGACAGGAGCCCCACCGATGTCCCCCAACTCCTCAGACGACCGTCCTGAGCGCGAAGAGCGTCGCAGGGACAGCGGTGGCGACCGGGGCGGCTTCCGCGGGGGCCGTGACGATCGCGCGCGCGGACCGCGGCGCGACGACCGGGACCGTGGCGGCTTCCGGCGAGACGACAACAACCGCCGGGATGGCTACCGCGGTAACGGTAGCGGTGGCACCGGCAGCGGTGGCGGTGGCGGTGGCGGCTACCGTGGCGGGCGCGACTCCCGGCCCGGTGGCTTCCGGCGTGATGACGAGCGGACCCCGCGCGGTGACCGGGGGGCCCGGCCGTCCGGTGGCCCGTCCGGTGGGGGTGCGTACGGGCGGCGCGACGACCGGGACAGGGACCGTGGTCCGCGCAGGGACGACCGGCCGAGCGCGCCCCGTCGTTACGACGACCGCGGGGGTTTCCGCCACGACGACCGGCGCGACGAGCGCCCGGCCTTCCGGCGTGACGACCGGCGTGATGACCGGCGCGACGAGCGCCCGGCCTTCCGGCGTGACGACCGGCGTGATGACCGGCGCGACGAGCGCCCGGCCTTCCGGCGCGACGACCACCGCGACGACCGCCGGAGTGACCGCTCCGGTGGGCCGCGCCGTTACGACGACCGCGGTGCGCGGCCCTCGGCCGGCGGCGGTGGCGGTTACGGGCGCCGCGACGACCGGCCCGGCGGGTTCCGCCGCGACGACCGGCCGCGCGACGAGCACCGTCGTGAGGACCACCGTCGTGACGACCGTCCCGGCTTCCGCCGCGACGAGCGCCCGAGCGCGCCCCGCCGTGACGGTGAACGCGGTGGTTTCCGCCGCGAGGACAGCCGGGGCGGAGGCTTCGGGCGCCGTGACGACCGGCCCGGCGGGTTCCGCAGGGACGAGCGCCGTGACGACCGGCGCGACGAGCGAAGCGATGACCGTCCCGGTTTCCGCCGCCACGACCGGCCCGCCGGAAGGCCCCGTCGTGACGACGACCGCGCCGGATACGGACGCCGCGACGACCGCGGCGGACGTCCCGGCGGTGGCGGCGGGTACGGGCGCCGCGACGACCGGGACCGTGGCGGACGCGGCGGCTTCCGTGGCCGTGACGACCACCGCGGCGGCGGTTACCAGCGGCGCGACGACCGTGACCGCGATCGTGACCGCGAGCCCATCAAGCGGCTGCCGATCCCCGAGGACGTCACCGGTGACGAGATCGACAAGGACGTGCGGCAGGAGCTGATGAGCCTGCCGAAGACGCTCGCCGACGATGTCGCCCGCAACCTCGTCATGGTCGCCAAGCTGATCGACGAGGAGCCCGAGAAGGCCTACGGGTACTCACGGGTGGCGCTCCGGCTGGCCTCGCGCGTCGCGGCCGTACGGGAAGCCGCCGGCTTCGCCGCGTACGCGACGCAGAAGTACACCGAGGCGCTGGCCGAATTCCGTGCCGCCCGGCGGATGACCGGCAATGTCGATCTGTGGCCCGTCATGGCGGACTGCGAGCGGGGCCTCGGTCGTCCCGAGCGGGCGCTGGCGATGGCCGGTGAGCCCGAGGTGCAGAAGCTCGACAAGGCCGGGCAGGTCGAGATGCGTCTCGTGGCGGCCGGCGCGCGGCGCGACATGGGACAGCTCGACGCCGCGATCGTGACCCTGCAGAGCTCCGAGCTGGCGTCGAACTCCGTGCAGCCCTGGACCGCACGGCTGCGGTACGCGTACGCCGACGCCCTGCTGGCGATCGGCCGTGAGGACGAGGCACGGGAGTGGTTCGCCAAGACGGTCGAGTCGGACAAGGACGGGGCCACGGACGCCTCGGACCGGCTCGCCGAGCTGGACGGGGTCGAGTTCGTCGACGCCTTGGCCGCTGACGACGAGGTGGATGACGAGGGCGTCCCCTCCTCCTCGGCCGCCATCGAGAACCCCGCGGACAAGCAGGAAGAGCGCGAGAAGGACGAGAAGGACGAGAAGGGCGAGGACAACGAGGACGAGGACAGGGACGGAAACGGCACGTCCTGACCTCGTACGGCGGCATGGGGCGGTACGCGGCCATGCCGCCATGATGTCCGTGGGCGGGCGGGAACACCGGAACCGGCGTTTCCCGCCCGCCCACGCGTATGTCCGCTCGCCCCTCAGCCCTGGGTGAGGCTGCGCAGCACCAGTCCCGTCGCCGGCTTCGGCCCGAACGACGTGGACTTGCGCGGCATGGTGACGCCCTGACGCGCCAGTTCCCGTACGACCTCCTCGCGCACCGGATGCATCAGGACCGCCGTACCGCCGTGACGTTCCGCCTGGGTGACGACCGCCTCGGCGTCATGGATGTACGCGATGTGGCCGGGGTCGTCCGGAATCCGCCAGATGTGATCCAGGAGGGTGGAGTGCAGCACGGTCGCGTCGAGTTGCCGCCAGGCGGCCGGCGGATCGGCCGGGACCGTACGGCTCAGCAGGCCGTCGTCCGGGCGGTCGAGGAGGTGGAAGCCGCCGTCGCCCGCGAGCAGGAACGCGTTGCCCGTCGCGGCGGCCTCCGCCAGGGCTTCGAGTGCCGTGGGCAGTGGACCGGGGACCGTACGCACGCGGAACGCGCCGTGGACGGCCGCGAGCGCCCGGTCGACCGGCAGCGCGCGCAGCAGCCGGTGGATGGCACGGACCTGGAGCGGGTAGCGGGCCGTGTCGACCAGCAGGACCAGCCCGTAGGCCCAGGGGCCGGTGGCGGAGTGCTCGCCGCGCAGCCGCAGGTAGGTCGCCCAGCGGTGGTGGCCGTCGGCGATGAGCGCCTGGTGGTCGGCGAGGTCGCAGGTGATGTCCGCCAGGTCGCCGGGGTCCGTGACCGACCACAGCCGGTGGCCGAAGCCGTCCTCGGTGGTGGTGGCGAGGAGCGGGGGACGCCGTACGGTGCGCTCGATCACGGCGTTCGTACCGGAGCCTCCGCCCACCCGGGGGCCGTCGGCGGTCGCGGCGGAGCCGGCCGCCGTGTCGTGTGCGGGCCGGTGCGTGAGGAGCGCGTCCGCGGCGTGGTCCGCGCCGTCCTCGCCGCGGTACGTCAGCAGCAGGGGCTCCAGGTTCGCCGACGTCGTGCGCATCAGCGCCGCCCGGTCCGCCACCACCTCCGCCATCACGTCCTCGTGCGGCAGCACGATCCCGTCCTCGGGCGGGGAGAGCGCCAGCGCGCCGATGACCCCGCGCTGGAGCAGGTCGCCCTTGCGCTGCTCGTACACGTACAACGCCGGTTCCGGATCGGGGGCGAGTACCCCCTCGGTCAGCCACCGGCCCAGGGTGCGCGCCGCCTGGCGGTGTCGCTCGGCCGCGGTGGCGGCCTGTGGGAGGATCAGCCGGACGATGTTGTACGGGTCCGCCGACTCCAGGTGGTGCAGTCCGTCGGGCCTGACCACGACGTCGTACGGCGGCGAGGTCACCGCCGACAGGCTGCCGACCCGTTCGGGGACGTAGCGCAGCCCGCGGAACGGTGCCAGCCGCAGCCCTTTGCCTTCGGCTTCCGGATCCGGACCCGCCGGACCCGGGCCCGTGGGACCTGCCGTCTTTGTGGACATTGACGCATCGTATGTGCGCCCGTGGAGATGCGCGATGATCGGAGGAGACCGACCGAGCCGAGGAACGGACGACGAATGAGCCAGCGGAGCAGGACCAGCCCGAGCGGGAGCGCGAGCGCGCTGCATGAGGCGTACGACACGGCTCTGCTCGACCTCGACGGCGTCGTGTACGCGGGTGGGGAGGCCGTCCCGCACGCGGTCGAGTCGCTCCGGGAGGCGCGGGACGCCGGGATGAGGCTGGCGTACGTCACCAACAACGCGCTGCGCACGCCCGACGTCGTCGCGGAACACCTGACGGAACTGGGCGTGCCGACCGCGCCCGGCGATGTGATCACCTCGGCGCAGGCGGTGGCCCGGCTGATCGCGGAGTCGGTCCCGCCGGGGTCCCGGGTGCTGGTCATCGGGGGCGAGGGGCTGCGGGTCGCCCTGCGCGAGCGCGGTCTGGAGCCCGTGGACTCCGCGGACGACGACCCGGCGGCCGTGGTGCAGGGCTACGGCGGCCCGGACATCACGTGGGGGCGGTTCGCCGAGGCGTGCCACGCGGTCAACCGCGGTGTCCCGTGGTTCGCCTCCAACACGGATCTGACCATTCCGAGCGCGCGGGGGATCGTGCCGGGCAACGGCGCGGCGGTCGAGGTGGTACGGATCGCCACCGGCGCCGAGCCGCGGGTCGCGGGCAAGCCGCTGCCCCCGATGCACCGGGAGACGATTCTGCGCACGGGCGCCGAGCGGGCGCTGGTCGTCGGTGACCGGCTGGACACGGACATCGAGGGCGCGTTCAACGGCGGTGTGGACTCGCTGCTCGTGCTGACCGGCGTGACCGACGCGGCGGCGCTGCTCGCCGCCGAGCCCTGGCACCGGCCCACGTACGTGGACGAGGACCTGCGCGGTCTGCTGACCGGTCAGCCGGAGGTGACGGAGGCCGGCGGTGGTTTCGCGTGCGGCGGGTGGACGGCGTCGGCCGCCGGGGGCGCCCTGGTGCTCGACGGGGACGGCCGGGCGCCCGACGGGCTGCGGGCACTGTGCGCGGCGGCCTGGACGGAGGCGGAGGACGGCGTCTGCGAGCTGGACGCGGGGAAGGCGCTGGCGCGACTGGGACTGTGAGCGGCGCTCCGCTCCGCTCCGACCCGGCCCCTGCTCCCCGCTCCGACCCGGCGCCCCGCCCCGCTCCCACTCGGTCCCTCGTCTCCCGGCGCGCCCGCGCCCACCACGCACCGTTCCGGCCCGCGCCGTTACGCGTCGTCCCCGACGGCCGTCAGGTTGTCCTCCGAGGCGCCCCGGCGCCAGTAGCCGCTGAACTTCACCCTTCCCCGGTCGAAGCCGCGGTCCCGGACGAGGTGGCGCCGTACCGCCTTCACCGTGGCCGATTCGCCGGCGACCCACGCGTACGGCGTACCGTCCGGCAGGACCGCGGCGCTGATCGCCGCCGCGGTGGCCGGGGACGGGTGCGCGTGCGGGGTGAGCCACGTGATCTCGGCGTCGGCCTTGGTCGGGAGGTCCTGGCGGTCGGCCCGGTCGGGGACCTCGACCCAGACGCGGGCGGGGACGCCCGGGGGCAGCGTTTCGAGGATGCCCGCGACGGCGGGGAGCGCGCAGGCGTCGGCGGCCAGCAGGATCCAGTCGGTGCCGTCCGGCGGCCGGAAGTCGTAGCCCGCGTTCTCCTCGTACACGGGGGCCAGGACACTGATGCGGTCGCCGGGGCGGGCGGACCTGGCCCAGCGCGAGGCCGGGCCCGACGCGGCGTGGGCGGCGGCCGTAGGAACGGGCGCGGCGTCCTCCCCGCCGGGCGGGGCGCCGGCCAGGGCCGTGCCGCCCCTGTCGTTTCCGGGACCACCGCCGCCCTCGTCCGGTCCGTGTGGCGCGGAAGGACTGTGTGGGGCGGAAGGACCGTGCGGGGCGGACGGTCCGTGTGGGGCGGACGGTCCGTGCAGGGCGAAGTCGATGACCAGTTCGTCGGGATCGCGGCGCAGTTCGCGCGCCGTGAACGTCCGCATGATGCCGCGTACCGCCGGATCAAGCTCGCGGTAGGCGTCGTACCAGTCGGACCGGTCCGAGTCCGGCATGACCGGGGCGTCCTGGCCCGGGTGCGGGAAGAACAGCTTCACTCGTTGGTCGCGTCCCGCCGTCGCCATGCGTGCCACGTCTTCACCCCCCAGGGTGATCCGGGCCATGGCCGGCGTGACACGCTCCGTGCGGAGCACCTCGACGGAGAAGAACTGGAAGGGGGCGTCATTCCTCATGCGAGGATAGGCTAACCTAACCTCGCGTCGCTCGACAGTCCCCAGGAGTACGACCATGCAGCGCCTCACCGCGGAATCGGTGACCCTCGGTTATGACCAGCGGGTCATCGCCCGCGATCTGTCCGTGGAGATCCCCGACCACTCGTTCACGGTGATCGTCGGTCCCAACGCCTGCGGCAAGTCGACCGTGCTGCGCGCTCTCTCCCGGATGCTGAAGCCCTCACGGGGGCAGGTCCTGCTGGACGGCGCGGCCATCCACACCATGCCCGCGAAGAAGGTGGCAAGGACCCTCGGCCTGCTGCCGCAGTCCTCCACGGCGCCCGACGGCATCACGGTCGCCGACCTGGTCGCGCGCGGGCGGTACCCGCACCAGGGGCTCCTGCGCCAGTGGTCGCCGCTCGACGAGCGGATCGTCGAGGAGTCGATGGCCTCGACCGGGGTGGGCGAGCTCGCCGACCGCCATGTCGACGAACTGTCCGGCGGCCAGCGCCAGCGCGTGTGGATCGCGATGGCCCTCGCCCAGCAGACACCGCTGCTGCTGCTGGACGAGCCCACCACGTACCTCGACATCCAGCACCAGATCGACGTACTCGACCTGTGCGCCGAACTGCACGAGACGCAGGGCCGCACACTGGTGGCCGTCCTGCACGACCTCAATCACGCCGCCCGGTACGCGACCCACCTGATCGCCATGCGCGACGGCCGTGTCGTCGCCGAGGGCGCGCCGGCGGAGGTCGTGACGGCGGAGCGGGTGGAGGAGGTGTTCGGGCTGCGCTGCCAGGTCATCGACGACCCGGAGACGGGCACTCCGCTGGTGGTCCCGGCCGCCCGCCGGGCCCGGCGGGCGGCCTCGGGCGCGGATGCCTCGGCCGGTGGCGGACGCGGGGCGGCCACGTACACCGAGCCCGCCCCGGCCTCCCTCGCACCGCCGGCCGGCGCCGTGCCGGAGAAATGACCCGGGCGCCGGCCGCGGCGCCCGCCCCTGGGACCTCGTCACGAGGCGCCGCCACGAGTGCGCCGTCGGAAGGACACCGCTACGAGGTGCCGCGCCCGTCAGAGCAGCGACTTGAGGCGCACCAGGTCGAGGATCCCGGCCTCCAGCCGCACCCGGCCCGCGCCCCAGGCGCGGGCGAAGTGCAGTTCGCCGTCCACCATCGCGACCAGGTCGTCACCGGTCATCGCCAGCCGGATCTGCGCCTTCTCCGGTGGCGGGCCGGCCACGGTGTCCGCCACCTCGATCCGGCCCGCCGTGAGACGGCCCTTGAACGTCACGTCTAGATCCGTGATGTGGCAGCTGAGGGAACGGTCCAGCCCGGCCGCGGTGCGGACCTTGCCGTCCGCCTGGGCCAGGTTGTCCGAGAGCTTGTCGAGTGCGCTGCGGCACTCCTCCATGGTCGCCATCGGAGCCGACGGTACCGCACGGCTTCGAGGTAGCGTCTTGGCATGGACGACTCGATGACGGGACCGGCCGGGCGGGCGCCGGGCCGCTCACCGGAGGAGGCCCCTGGCCGGGCACCGGCGCGGGCACCCGGCGAGCAGCGGGGCGAAGGGCCCGGCGAGGAGCCGGGGCGGGGGCCGGGGGCGCCTGGTTCCTCGGAGTACGAACCGGCGGCGCCCGCGCCGCTCGGTGTGGAGCGCGCCCCGACCGGCCACTCCGAGGTCGACGAGCGGCTGGCCAGGCTGGCCGACGCCGACCACCTCCCTGTTCAGGGCCATGCCGAGGTGTACGAGGATGTACACCAGGGGCTGCGCGACGCGCTGACCGCGCTCGACGCACGCCCGGGGCCGCCAGGACCACCGGCACCACCGGCACCACCGGCCCCGGGGGCGCCGGGCGCGCGCCGGGCCGGTTGACGGGCCCCGGTGACCTCTCTCGCGTACGACCACAGGAGCTGAACCGAACGTGGCTGGACTGGCACGCCGCCGTCTCGATGCCGAGCTGGTACGCCGCAACCTCGCGCGCTCGCGCGAGCACGCGAGCCAGCTGATCGCCGCGGGCCGGGTGACCGTCGGCGGCGCCACCGCGACCAAGGCCGCCACCCAGGTCGAGACCAGCGCGGCCGTCGTCGTCACCGAGGACGACGCCGACCCCGACTACGTCTCGCGCGGCGGGCACAAGCTCGCGGGCGCGCTGGCGGTCTTCACCCCGCTGGGCCTCGGCGTCGCCGGCCGGCGGGCGCTCGACGCGGGGGCGTCCACCGGCGGGTTCACCGATGTGCTGCTGAGGGCGGGGGCCGCGCACGTCGTCGCCGTGGACGTGGGGTACGGCCAACTCGCCTGGTCTTTGCGCAGCGATGAACGCGTCACCGTCAAGGACCGTACGAACGTACGTGAGTTGACGCTCGACGCGATCGAAGGTGAGCCAGTGGATCTCATTGTGGGAGATCTGTCGTTCATTCCGCTGGGCCTCGTACTGCCCGCGCTGGCGCGCTGTGCCGCGCCCGACGCCGATCTCTTGCTGATGGTCAAGCCGCAGTTCGAGGTCGGCAAGGAACGCCTGGGCAGTGGGGGAGTCGTGCGCAGCCCCGAGCTGCGCGCGGAGGCCGTACGGACCGTGGCGGGACAGGCGGGTGAACTCGGTCTCGGCGTACGGGGCGTCACCGCCAGTCCGCTGCCCGGTCCCGCCGGGAACGTCGAGTACTTTCTGTGGCTCCGCTCCGGAGCGCCCGAGCTGGATCCGGCCGATGTCGACCGCGCAGTGGCGGAGGGACCCCGTTGACCACGAAGAACGCAGCTGCCACCGGCGCCGAGCGCGTCGCGGGCGCCACGGAGAACACGGACACCAGGGCGAGCGCGGACACAATGGCGAACGCGGGGGACACGGCGAACGTGGACAACGCGGACGAGGCCTGCACCGAGTGCTCCGCGCGTGGGACGCACGCCGCCCCCGAGGGCACGGCGCACGAGGAGCGCACGGTCTTCCTGCTGGCCCACACCGGCCGGCCCGCCGCGGTCCGCAGCGCCGAACTGGTCGTGAACGGCCTGGTGCGCAGCGGTCTGGGCGTACGGGTGCTGGCCACGGAGGCCGTCGATCTGCCGCTGCCGCCGTCCGTCAAGACGGTCGCCGAGGACGACCCCGGCGTGCTCGACGGTTGCGAACTGCTGATCGTGCTCGGCGGCGACGGGACGCTGCTGCGCGGCGCCGCGTTCGCGCGGGCGTCCGGGGTCCCCATGCTCGGGGTCAACCTGGGCCGGGTCGGCTTCCTCGCGGAGGCGGAACGGGACGATCTGGACAAGGTCGTCCAACGGGTCGTCACTCGTGCGTATGAGGTCGAGGAGCGGATGACGATTGACGTCGTCGTGCACCGCAACGGCGACGTGGTCCACACGGACTGGGCGCTGAACGAGGCGGCCGTGCAGAAGGACTCGGCCGAGCGGATGCTGGAAGTGGTCCTGGAGATCGACGGCCGCCCGGTCACCGGGTTCGGCTGCGACGGGATCGTGTGCGCGACCCCCACCGGCTCGACGGCGTACGCCTTCTCGGCCGGCGGGCCGGTCGTCTGGCCCGAGGTGGAGGCGCTGCTGATGGTGCCCATCAGCGCCCACGCCCTGTTCGCCAAGCCGCTGGTGACATCGCCGACCACGGTGCTGGCGGTGGAGGTGCAGTCACAGACGCCGACCGGTGTGCTGTGGTGCGACGGGCGCCGGATGGTCGAACTGCCGCAGAACGCGCGGGTCGAGGTGCGCCGTGGTGCCGTGCCCGTACGGCTGGCGCGGCTGCACCACGCGTCGTTCACGGACCGGCTGGTGGCCAAGTTCGCGCTGCCGGTGTCGGGGTGGCGCGGGGCACCGCACTGAGCGGCCACGCCGTGGGCGGGTGCCGAGACCGCGTGGCCCGGGACGTCGTTCGCACCCGTCTCCCGGGCACCCGGTCACCTGCCGGGCCAGGTGCCCGGGCGCACGTCGCGCCGCGTACCCGGGCACGTGTCGAGGGGCGCACCGGGCCGGGAGCACCGCCACGTACACCGCGCGGAACCCGGTCACGGAAGTGCCGCCGCACTGCCCGTCCGGGGGAACCCGGGGTGGGGGCCGTCGCACGACGGGCTCCGGACCTCGTATGGTCATGACCGTGTTGGAGGAGATGCGGATACGGTCGCTCGGGGTCATCGACGACGCTGTCGTCGAGCTTTCACCCGGCTTCACCGCGGTGACCGGTGAGACAGGCGCGGGCAAGACCATGGTCGTCACCAGCCTCGGGCTGCTGCTCGGCGGGCGGGCCGATCCGGCCCTCGTGCGGATCGGCGCCAAGTCGGCGGTGGTGGAGGGGCGGCTGGCCCTGTCCGCCGGCGACCCCGCTGCCGTACGGGCGGAGGAGGCCGGCGCGGAGCTGGACGAGGGGGCGCTGCTCATCAGCAGGACCATCTCGGCCGAGGGGCGTTCGCGCGCTCATCTCGGCGGGCGCTCGGTACCGGTGGGCGTGCTCGCGGAACTGGCCGACGACCTGGTCGCGGTGCACGGACAGACCGACCAGCAGGGGCTGCTGCGCCCCGCCCGGCAGCGGGGCGCCCTCGACCGGTACGCGGGTGAGGCGGTGGCCGGGCCGCAGGCGGCGTACACGGCCGCCTACGTTCGGCTGCGGGCCGTCGCCACCGAGCTGGAGGAGCTGACCACGCGGGCGCGCGAGCGGGCGCAGGAGGCCGATCTGCTGCGCTTCGGGCTGAACGAGATCGCGGCGGTCGAGCCACGGGCCGGGGAGGACGCCGAGCTCGCCGCCGAGGCCGAGCGGCTCGGCCACGCCGAAGCCCTGGCGTCCGCCGCCGCCCTGGCGCACGCTGCCCTCGCGGGCGACCCGGAGGACCCGGAGGGCGTCGACGCGACGACGCTCGTCGCGGGCGCGGGCCGCGCGCTGGCGGCCGTGCGGGCCCACGACGCGGCGCTCGCCGGCCTCGCGGACCGGATGGGGGAGATCTCCATCCTGCTGGCGGACGTGGCGGGCGAACTCGCCGGATACGCGGACAACCTGGACGCCGACCCGCTGCGCCTGGCCGCGGTGGAGGAGCGGCGGGCCGCGCTCACCGCACTCACCCGCAAGTACGGCGAGGACATCACGGCCGTCCTGGCCTGGGCGGAGCGCGGTGCGGCGCGGCTGACGGAGCTGGAGAGCGACGACGACCGCATCGAGGAGCTGACGGCGGAGCGGGACCGGCTCCGGTCCGAACTCTCCCAGCTGGCCCGGGCACTGACGGACGCCCGCACGGAGGCGGCGGCGCGCTTCGCCGACGCGGTCACGGCGGAGCTGGCCTCGCTGGCGATGCCGCACGCGCGCGTCTCGTTCGACATCCGGCAGACCGAGGCGGCGGACGAGGCGTCCGGTGTCGAGGTCGGCGGCCGGTGGGTCGGGTACGGGCCGCATGGCGTGGACGAGGTCGAGCTGCTGCTCGCCCCCCACCCGGGCGCCCAGCCGCGACCGATCGCCAAGGGCGCGTCCGGGGGTGAGCTGTCGCGGGTGATGCTCGCGGTGGAGGTCGTCTTCGCGGGGTCCGACCCGGTGCCCACGTATCTCTTCGACGAGGTCGACGCGGGTGTCGGTGGCAAGGCGGCGGTCGAGGTCGGCCGCCGGCTCGCGGAGCTGGCCCGCTCCGCGCAGGTCGTCGTGGTGACCCACCTTCCGCAGGTCGCGGCGTTCGCGGACCGTCAGCTGCTGGTCGAGAAGACGAACGACGGCTCGGTGACGCGGTCGGGAGTGACGGTGCTGGAGGGGGAGGACCGGGTACGGGAACTGTCACGGATGCTGGCGGGCCAGGAGGACTCGGAGACGGCCCGGGCACACGCGGAGGAACTGCTGGCGACGGCGCGGGGCGCGGCGGGCTGAGCGGGGTCGCCGTCCGGCGGGGCACGGTTGGCCGTCCTGCGGGGATGCGATCCGCGCCTCCGGCGGGGGTGCGGTTGGCCATTCGGTGGGGGTGTGGTTCGCGCCTCCGGCGCCCGCCTCCCGTAACCGGCTGCGCCCCGGTTCCCCGCGTAAAGCGGACCGAGCCCGGGGCCGGCCGATGCCCGCGCCCGTGCCTTCGCGGCTCCGCACGCCGGCTCCGCTCGGGGCGGAGCCCGTCGCGTTCGCCGGAACGTGTTCCGTACCACTGGTGCGGTCGGTGCGCACGGGAGTCGCCCCCCGGCCCGGGGACGGCGACCGAGGGGGCGCCCGGTGCAGGCACCGCGCCCGGCGCGCCTACGCTGGGCGCATGACCGTCAGCCGCGGCAGAACCGCCGTCTGCGTCACCGCTCTCGCCACCACCCGCGCCGTGTACCAGGCGCTCCGTACCCGCGCGCCAGGTACGTCCGCGCGTTGGCGGCGGAGCAACTACGCCGGACGTACGGTCGACCTCTACGCCGGACCGGCGACCGCGCTCGGTGCCGCCGCCGGGACGGTCCTCGCCGGGAGCTCGTCCGCCGCGCGCACCGCGCCCGCCGTGGCCCTCGTCGTGCTCGCCGCGGGAGCGTGCGGGGCGTACGACGACGCGGTCGGGGCCGACGACCCGCGACGGGGCTTCCGGGCACACCTCGGGGCGCTGCGGCGCGGCGAGGTGACCGGTGGCGCGGTCGGACTCCTCGGTATCGGCGCGGCCTCGCTCGGGGCCGCCGCGCTGCTCAAGGAACGGCCCGCCGACCGGCTGCTGGCCGCGGTCGTGGTCGCGGGCGCCGCGCACTGCGTGAACCTGCTGGACGTACGGCCGGGCCGGGCCGGTCTCGGGGTGCTGGCCCTGGCCGCGCCCGGGCTGCTGCGCCGCGGCCCGGCCGGGGCGTTCGCCGCCGTTCCCGTGGGCGCGGCCGCCGCCGTCGTCCTGGACGACCTCGGCGAGCGCACCATGCTCGGTGACGCCGGCGCGCACGCGCTCGGCGCCGCGCTGGGGGTGGCGGCGGTGGTGGGGAACGGCCGGGCCGGGTTGGCCGTTCACGCACTGGGAGTCATCGCGGCGACGGCGTACGGTGACAGGACCAGCCGGTCGGCGACCGGCCCGGCCACCGCCTCGCGGAGTCATCCACACTCACCCGCGTGAGTGATCGCGGGTGCGGAGTCGCGGCGGGGTCGCGGCGTTCGACGCGAGAACGACGCCCCGACAGTGCCGGAACGTGCGTGCGGGCTGGCATCCTTGGCGCAGTCCCCCCGTCCACGCCCCCACCCGAGTCCAGGAGCCTTGCCCACGTGACACAACTGCGTACGGTCCAGGTGCTGGGCGGTGGCAGTGCGGGCAGCAGCGCGCACGTCCGCTCGCTGGCGGCGGGTCTGGTCGCCCGGGGAGTGCGCGTGACGGTCTGTGCCCCGGAAGAACTGGAACACGCCCACGACTTCGGCGGTTGCGGGGCCCAGTACGTCACCGTGCCCCGGCGCGCGGCTCCGGCGCCGGTCGCGGCGCTGCGCGCGGCGTGCGCCGGTGCGGACGTGGTGCACGCGCACGGCCTGAACGCCGCCGTACGGGCCGTGGTGGCGCTCGGCGGCCGGCCGGTTCCGCTGGTCGTCACGCTCCACACCCGTTCCCGGGCGACCGGCGTGCGCGGCGGACTGCCGCGGCTGCTGGAGCGCCGGGCCGTACGGGCGGCGACGGTGGTGCTCGGTACGTCGTCGGAACTGGTCGACCGGGCCCGCCGCGCGGGCGCCCGGGACGCCAGGCTCGCCCCCGTCGCCCTGCCCGGCGCCCGTTTCCCGGCCCCCGGTCCGGAGAACAAGGCGCGGGCCGAACTCGGCGCCGTCGAACGTCCGTTATTGATGGCCGCCGGCGGCCTCGAGCAGGGCCAGGGGTACGACACGCTGCTGGACGCTGCCGGCACCTGGCGCGGCCTCGACCCGGCGCCGCTGGTCGTCGTCGCGGGGGACGGCAGGGAACGCGCCGGGCTCCAGCGTCGCATCGACGCCGCCGACCTGCCCGTGCGGCTGCTCGGCCGCCGCGACGACGTCCCCGAACTCCTCGCCGCCGCCGACCTCGCGGTCCTGCCGAGCCGCTGGGAGGCCCGCTCCGTCCTCGCGCGGGAGGCACTGCGCCTCGGGGTGCCCCTGGTCGCCACGGCGGTGGGCGGCACTCCCGACCTGGTCGGGGACGCGGCCGTACTCGTACCGTACGGGGACGCGCCGGCCCTCTCGCACGCCGTCCTGCGGCTCCTGGCCGACCCGGCCGCGCGCCGCCGCCTGACCGCGGCCGGCCGCGCGCAGGCGGCGACCTGGCCCACGGAGGACGAGACGATCGCGCACGTACTGAGCCTGTACGACGAACTCACCCAGCCCTGGTGCCTTCGGTAGGACCGCCGTTTCCCCGGCTCCCGCTAGTGCCGCGACCGGCAAGGTTTGCCCGTCAAGGAGCGGCGTCCGGTGCGTGTGATCGCAAGGCGGGCAGAAGTCCATGTAGCGGAGCTACCTGGGCTTGTGGCCAACGCGGCGAGCGCGCGTGCCGGGCGTCGCGACGGGGCAAACGTTGCCGGGAGGGGCACTAGAGCCTGCTTCCGCGCGGGGGAAGCGTGCGGCTCCTCGGTATGCGCAGTCGGCGTCGTACGCCGGCGACAGGGTCCAGGACACCGAAGCGGAGTGTGAGCGAGTCCCGGCCCGGGAGCGGTTTGGCGTAGGCGGGCAGGGCGCGCTGCCGGAAGCGCGCCGGGGGCAGGCCGGGCCCGGCCGGTACGGGAAACGTCAGGGGTGCGTCCGTCAGGAGCAGGGCCAGGGAGAGCTCCCACTCGCCCGTCTCCAGGGAGCGGGAGGCGACGGCCCGGGCGAGGTCGACGCGGAGTTCGAACGGACCCGGGGCGGTGAGGACTCCGTTCTGGAAGGCCCCGAGGTCGACCGTGTGACCGGCGCGGCCGGCCCGGACGACGAGGTCGGCCGCGGTGAGCCCGGCGATGTCGGCGTGGCCCGTGAGCACCAGGACCCCGGGGACGTCCGCCGCCCACGCGGTCCCGCGCACCCGCACCCGCGGGCGCAGGGGGTGCCGCAGCTGACCCACGTCGAGCGTCAGATCGCCCTGGGGCGTGGTGTAGTAGGGCGTGACGGTCCGGGTCGTTCCGTCGGCGGTGCGGGTGAGACGGGGCAGCGGCCGGGTGTCGACGCCCTCGGCACGCCGGTTGCCCACGCGTGCCTCCTTCGCGATGCCCTGGCCGCGCACCCGCAGGTGGACGTCCCAGAGTCCGCGGGGCAGATGTCGGCCGTCCGCCGCCGTGGCGATGTCGATCCGTGCGCTGAACCCGGCCAGTCCGTAGTCGTACGGGTGCTCCCCGGCGGTCGGGTTCTCCCCGTCGGTGCGGACCGGCTCGGCCGGCTCCGGGGCGTGGGCGGGGTCGGGGTCGGCGGGGAAGCGGTACTCGGTACGGCTTCCCCGCTCGCGCAGGACGACGTCGACGGCCGCCTCGCGGGTGTCGATCCGGTCGATGTAGGCGTGTCCGCTCAGCCGCAGACAGGTTCCGGCCAGGGCCGCGGTGTCCAGCCGGTGGCGCACGGGCAGCCGGTCGGTGATGTCGTAGCAACTGTCCGGAACGGCCCGCGAGGGGTCGCGGAAATAGGGATACGCGCCGAAGGCCCGGCCCCCGTCGACGACGACCCGTTCCTTCGCGCCGGACCGGTCGAAGGCGATGACCTCCCGCAATTCCTCCAGCATGCCGCGACCGGCCAGGTGGAGGCGCAGCCGGGTCACCGGGGCGAGCCGCGCGGCGATTTCATCGGTGTACCACTGGTCGAGCATGCGTCTTATCTCGGTGGCCGCGGACTCCCGTCTCTCGGGATCGGTCTCGCGCACCAGGTGGTGCAGCACACCGTTGAGGTCCACCTCGAGGTGGCGGCGCACCAGCAGATCACGGTTCGGCCCGGCCACCACCTCCCGGGACAGCAGGTCGAACATCAGCGAGAGGAAGCGCAGCCGCGGGTGCGTTCCCCGCGTGGTCAGCGTGACGTTGTTGCCGTCCTCGCGCTCGACCCAGTAGTAGCAGTCGTAGTCGGCCACCACTGAGATAACGGCGGCGCGCAGATAGGCCATGGCGACGAACGGCTGGTCCTCACCGACCCGCAGGTCGGTACGGAAGCGCAGTCCCAGGCGCTCGATCATCTCTCGCCGGAACAGCTTGAGCGGGCTGAGCGTCCAGTACACGCGCGAGGCGAACAGGTCCGCCTTCGGCTGGTTGCGCCGGAACATCGAGCGGGGTGCGTTGCGCCCGCCGATTCCCACCATCTTGCCGAGCACCACGTCGGACCCCTGGGCGTCGGCCATGGCCACCATGCGTTCCAGGGCCTCGGGGCCGAGGTGGTCGTCGGCGTCCAGGAAGAAGACGTACCGCCCGCGGGCCAGGTCGAGACCGGCGTTGCGCGGTGCCGAGGGACCGCCGGAGTTGGCCTGGTGCACGACCCGCACCACCTCGGGGAACTTCTCGGCCAGCCGGTCCAGTTCGGCGCCCGTTCCGTCCGTCGACCCGTCGTCGACGGCGACCAGCTCGACCCGGCCGTCGCCGATGGTCTGCTCGACCACGGACATCACGCACCGGGTCATGTAAGGCATCGCGTTGTACGCCCCGACTATCACAGTGACGTCAGGAACAGCCGTCTCCGGCACACCGCTCAACACACTCCACCTTCTCGTGGCAGGAAGAATGAAAACCGCAGAACAGACGCGCGGCAGGGGGCCGGTCGCAGGAACCACAAGCAGTGCCGCGCCCGCGACTGTCAGATTAACAGTCGAATTTGACAACTCTTCACCATCCGACCATGCGGCCTTCACTGATCGGAGCATGTGGTGCCCAGGCCGGGGCGGCAGCGGCTGGAGTCCCCATGACGCGCTCCTGACCGCGTTCGCCGTCGACCCCTGGTACGCGGTGGTGGTGCTGGTCTTCGTAGTGGTGGCCTACCAGCAGTTCGAGAACCACCTGATCCAGCCGAAACTCACGTCCAAAACCGTGGACATCCATCCAGCGGTGGCCTTCGGCTCCGTGATCGCCCGTCGCCGCGGGCGCGGCTGCGCGGACTGCCGCGCCGCCGCGGCCGTACCTGACCGGGCTTGCGAAGACCTCCGGCAGGTGAAACAGGCCCGCTTGGGTGACGATGGAGCTGTACGACCCGACCGTGCTCTTCCAGGAGGAGGCAGCGGCATGACGTATCCCTCCGATTCCCCGGGCACCGGCCCTCCGCGCGGCACCGCGTCACAAGACGCCCCCTCGAGCGAAGGCATGGGCGCCTTGGCGAACATGGGCTGGCAGATCCTGCTCACCACGGGCCTGGCCACGATCGCCCTGGGTGTCGTGATCTTCGCCTGGCCGAACGAGACGCTGCGGGTCGTCGGCGTACTCTTCGGCATCTACCTGCTGGCCACCGGCGTCTTCCAGCTGGCCGCCGCTTTCGGCACGCACGTCCCCCGGCATCTTCGGGTGCTGCACTTCCTCACGGGTGCGCTCTTCGTCCTGCTGGGGCTGATCTGCTTCCGGGGCACCCTGCAGTCGATCTTCCTGCTCGCCCTGTGGATCGGCTTCAGCTGGCTGCTGCGCGGCATCACGGTGACGGCTGCGGCGGCCTCCGCCGCAGACATGCCGGCACGCGGCTGGCAGTTGTTCTACGGGATCATCAGCACGGTGGCGGGAATTGTGCTGATCGTCTCGCCGTTCACCTCGATCGCCGCACTCACCCTGGTGGTGGGCATCATGGCCGTGCTACTGGGGGTGGTCGAGGTGTTCCAGGCCGTCAGGATGCGCGTCGAAGTCGGTCGCCTCGCTCCTGGCGGCACTGCCGCCGAGCGGCGGCCTCTGTTCCACCGCTCGCACCCTCAGCACTGATCGCGGCGCAGACTCCGGCGCCCCGCTCGTGCGGCGCGCGCCGTACCGGGCGTCTGTGGCCGTCCATCTGCCCGGCTGCCGCAGCGCACGGGTGTGCCGCCAACCGGCACTGACGACCGATGCCGCAGTCACGCCGCCGGGAGGCGACCGATGTCTTACGTCAACGGGGCCGCCGAAGGCCGGCCTGAACGCCGCGAGCGGGCGCGGTAATGGCCGGCACTCGGACACGCTTTCGGGTTGTGATCGTGGCGAATCCACGCTCGGGCGGCGGCAAGACAGCTCGTTACGGCCTGGTGCAGCGGGCCGAGGACATGGGAGCCCAGGTCTGGACGACCAGTGCGGAAGGGGACGCGGCGTCGCTCGCGAGGACGGCCGTCGAGGAGGGTGCGCGGGTGCTGGGGGTCGCGGGCGGCGACGGCACCGTGTCGGTGGTCGCAGCGGTGGCCGCCGACACGGACCGGTCGCTGGTCGTGGTCCCGGCGGGCACCCGCAACCACTTCGCCCGGGACCTGGGCCTCGATCTGCGCGATCCGGGCCGGGCGCTGGGCGCTCTGGTCGACGGTGAGCCCACGCGGGTGGACCTGGGGGTGCTCGGCTCGCGTGTCTTCGTCAACAACGTCTCTTTCGGTATGTACGCCGACGCCCTGCTGGCGCCCGGGTACCGGGAGGACAAGCCACGCGCCTTCGCCGCGGTGGCGCCCGACTACGTCAAGGGCAAGCAGTGGGTCGACGCCCGCGTGGACACACCATGGGGGACCGTCGAGTTCCCGCAAGTGGTGCTGATCTCCAACAACCCCTACCACCTGGCCACACCGCGCTGGCTGGGCCGCCGCTTCTCACTCACCACGGGACAGCTGGGCGCCATCGTCCTCAAGCGCCCGACTCAGGCGCCCCCGGATCTCCTGCGGCACCTGCGCGGCGAACTGCGACAGCACGAGCGCGGTGCCGGCCCGGCGGATGAAGGAGCCGTCACCTGGTCCGCTCCTGGCATCACACTGCACGGTGATGTGCAGTATCTGGACGCGGGCATCGACGGCGAAGCGGTGCGGCTTCCTCTCCCCGTCCTGTGCGGAATCCGGCCGGGTGCCCTGCGTGTGCTGCTGCCGAAGGACCGGCCAGGGATCCCGCCCGAGCGCGCGGTGCGCCATTGAACGGAAGCTCTCGTATCCGACATGGCGACGACATCGCCGCATGGAAATACGACACGGAAACGGGAACCTGCAGGCGCGTCAGCCGCCGTACGCTCCGGACGCCGTCAGGCGCAGCGCGGTGTCGATCAGCGGCACATGGCTGAACGCCTGCGGGAAGTTCCCGACCTGCCGCTGGGCGGCGGAGTCCCACTCCTCCGCCAGCAGTCCCAGGTCGTTCCGCAACGCCAGCAGCTTCTCGAAGAGCTTCCGTGCCTCGTCCACCCGGCCGATCATCGCCAGATCGTCCGCGAGCCAGAACGAGCAGGCCAGGAACGCGCCCTCCTCGCCCGCCAGACCGTCCACGCAGCCGTCCCCGTTCGAGGTCGGGTAGCGCAGCACGAACCCGTCCGGCGTGGACAGCTCCCGCTGGACCGCCTCGATCGTGCCGATGACCCGCTTGTCGTCCGGCGGCAGGAAACCCATCTGTGGGATGAGCAGCAGCGACGCGTCCAGCTCCGGGGAGCCGTAGGACTGCGTGAAGGTGTTCCGCTCCTTGTCGTAGCCCTTCTCGCAGACGTCGCGGTGGATGTCGTCGCGCAGCTCGCGCCAGCGCTCCAGCGGCCCGTCGGCGTCACCCGACTCGATCAGCTTGATCGTGCGGTCGACCGCCACCCAGGCCATCACCTTGGAGTGCACGAAGTGCCGCCGCGGCCCGCGCACCTCCCAGATGCCCTCGTCCGGCTCGTCCCAGTGGTCCTCCAGGTAGTGGATCAGCTTGAGCTGGAGGACGGAGGCGTAGTCGTTACGGGACAGGCCCGTCATGTGCGCCAGGTGCAGCGCCTCGGTGACCTCGCCGTACACGTCCAGCTGGAGCTGGTGCGCCGCGCCGTTGCCGACCCGGACCGGGGACGAGTTCTCGTAGCCCGGCAGCCAGTCCAGCTCCGCCTCGCCCAGTTCGCGCTCGCCCGCGATGCCGTACATGATCTGGAGGCTCTCCGGGTCGCCCGCGACCGCGCGCAGCAGCCATTCGCGCCAGGCGCGCGCCTCCTCGCGGTAGCCGGTGCGCAGCAGCGAGGAGAGGGTGATCGCGGCGTCGCGCAACCAGGTGTAGCGGTAGTCCCAGTTCCGTACGCCGCCGATCTCCTCCGGCAGGGAGGTGGTGGGCGCGGCGACGATGCCGCCCGTCGGGGCGTAGGTGAGCGCCTTGAGCGTGATCAGCGAGCGGATCACGGCCTCCCGGTAGGGGCCGTGGTACGTGCAGTGCTCGACCCACTCGCGCCAGAAGTCGGCGGTCGCCTCCAGCGAACCCTCCGGGTCGGGCAGCGCGGGCGGCTGCTTGTGCGAGGGCTCCCAGCTCATGGTGAAGGCGACCCGCTCGCCCGGCGACACCGTGAAGTCGGAGTACGTCGTCAGCTCCTCGCCGTACGTCTCCGCCTCGGTGTCCAGCCAGATGGAGTCCGGCCCGGCCACGGCCACCGTGCGGGTGTCGTCCACCCTGTGGACCCAGGGGACGATCCGGCCGTAGCTGAAGCGCATGCGCAACGCGGACCGCACCGGGACCCGGCCGCTGATGCCCTCCACGATCCGGATCAGCTGCGGGGCGCCGTCGCGCGGCGGCATGAAATCGGTCACCCGTACCGTGCCGCGCGGGGTGTCCCACTCCGACTCCAGGATCAGGGAGTCCCCGCGGTAGCGGCGCCGCGTGGCGGTCGGTGCCGTGTCGTCCGCGGCGTGCACGGGCCCCAGCCGCCAGAACCCGTGCTCCTCGGTCCCGAGCAGCGCCGCGAACACGGCGTGCGAGTCGAAGCGGGGCAGGCACAGCCAGTCGACCGTGCCGTCCCGGCAGACCAGTGCCGCGGTCTGCATGTCTCCGATGAGTGCGTAATCCTCGATGCGCCCGGCCACGTGTGTCTCCAGTCGAACGGCCATGGTGGCCCCGGAGGGCTCTTTCTGCGGTCAAGGGTCGTTGACGAGCTTCTGTTCCGGGAAATTCCGGGAGGGCGGACGGTGCTCGGCGCCGGTCCTGATTGTCCTGTGCCGTCCCGGCTCGGCAGCGAATGTCCGAGCAGGATACGACGCGGCAAGCGCGTCGGCCGGCACGCTCTCGACAACGCCGGCCCGCCGAACGGGTGGGCCCGGGGGCCGTGCGGGGAACAGGGTGACTCGTGTGAGCGCTCCTGTGCAAGCCGGGCCGGAAACCACTCGCCGCGCGCCGTGCCGGACCGTGCCCGGCCCGCGGCCGGCCCGCACCGGAGCGGGCCGTACCGGAACCAGCCCCCCGCGGCGCTGATACCCTGGTAGCCCGTGGACCGGTGGACTCCTGCGACGCGACTGGGGCCCCGAACCCGCAGCGACGGACGTTCCTCCTCGGAACCCTCGGAACCCTTGGAACCCTCGGACTCCGTCGGACCGGATCGTCAGAGGCACAGCCGTCTGCGGATCCGGTCCGGAACCGACAGGGGCGTCCGGTACGCACCTCGAACCGCGACCACGGGAGCACCGCCTTGGCCATGCCGAATCGATCCTCGTCCTCGACGACCAAGCACATCTTCGTCACCGGGGGTGTCGCATCATCCCTCGGCAAGGGCCTGACCGCCTCCAGCCTGGGCGCGCTGCTCAAGGCGCGCGGACTGCGGGTGACCATGCAGAAGCTGGACCCGTACCTGAACGTCGACCCCGGCACGATGAACCCGTTCCAGCACGGTGAGGTGTTCGTCACCAACGACGGGGCGGAGACCGATCTGGACATCGGTCACTACGAGCGTTTCCTCGACGTCGACCTCGACGGCTCGGCCAACGTCACCACCGGTCAGGTCTACTCGCAGGTCATCGCCAAGGAACGGCGCGGCGAGTACCTGGGTGACACCGTCCAGGTCATTCCGCACATCACCAACGAGATCAAGCACCGCATCCGGCGGATGGCGACCGGTGACGTCGACGTCGTGATCACCGAGGTCGGCGGGACGGTCGGCGACATCGAGTCGCTGCCGTTCCTGGAGACCGTCCGCCAGGTGCGCCACGAGGTGGGCCGCGACAACGTCTTCGTCGTGCACATCTCCCTGCTCCCGTACATCGGTCCCTCCGGCGAGCTGAAGACCAAGCCGACCCAGCACTCGGTCGCGGCCCTGCGCAACATCGGCATCCAGCCGGACGCCATCGTGCTCCGCGCCGACCGCGACGTGCCGCTGTCCATCAAGCGCAAGATCTCGCTGATGTGCGACGTGGACGACAACGCGGTCGTGGCGTGCGTGGACGCCAAGTCGATCTACGACATCCCGAAGGTCCTGCACACCGAGGGCCTGGACGCCTATGTCGTCCGGAAGCTCGACCTTCCCTTCCGCGATGTCGACTGGACGGTCTGGGACGACCTGCTCGACCGCGTCCACAACCCCGACCACGAGGTGACCGTCGCCCTGGTCGGCAAGTACATCGACCTGCCGGACGCCTACCTGTCGGTGACCGAGGCCCTCCGCGCGGGCGGCTTCGCCAACCGGGCGCGGGTCAAGGTGAAGTGGGTCACCTCGGACGACTGCAAGACGCCGGCGGGCGCCGCGAAGCAGCTGGGCGACGTCGACGGCGTGCTGATCCCGGGCGGTTTCGGTGAGCGCGGGGTGACCGGCAAGGTGGGCGCCATCCAATTCGCCCGCGAGCAGCGGATCCCGCTGCTGGGCATCTGCCTGGGCCTCCAGTGCATCGTGATCGAGGCCGCGCGCAACCTGGTGGAGATCCCCGAGGCGAACTCGACGGAGTTCGACTCCGGCACCTCGCACCCGGTGATCTCCACGATGGAGGAGCAGCTGGCGTACGTGGAGGGCGCGGGCGACCTGGGCGGCACGATGCGGCTCGGGCTCTATCCGGCGAAGCTCGCGGAGGGCTCCATCGTGCGCGAGGTGTACGAGGACCAGCCGTACGTGGAGGAGCGCCACCGCCACCGCTACGAGGTCAACAACACCTACCGGGCGGAACTGGAGAAGAAGGCCGGGCTGGTCTTCTCTGGCACCTCCCCGGACAACAAGCTGGTCGAGTACGTCGAGTACCCGCGCGCGACCCACCCGTACCTGGTCGCCACCCAGGCCCACCCGGAGCTGCGCTCCCGGCCGACGCGTCCGCACCCGCTGTTCGCGGGGCTGGTGAAGGCGGCGGTGGAACGCAAGGAGGGCGGCGCGGGTCAGGTCTGACGGCCGGGCCGGACGCCGGGCTCCCCGGGGCCGGCCGGCCCGCGCACCCTGCCACCCGCACCGGCCGCCCGCACCGAGGGCTTCGCTCCCGTCATGTGCCCGGGGCCCGTGCCAGGGGGCCCGGCTTCCGGGGCCCGCGGCTCGCGTTCCGGCCACCGGGCCTGCCGTGCCGGGCTCGGCCGCCCCGGGCCTGGGCGCCCGGTGCAGGCGATACGG
This sequence comes from Streptomyces hebeiensis, assembly GCF_052983195.1. NCBI lineage: Bacteria > Bacillati > Actinomycetota > Actinomycetes > Kitasatosporales > Streptomycetaceae > Streptomyces > Streptomyces hebeiensis. Next base: position 1,522,431 of record NZ_CM129812.1, on the reverse strand, counting down.
TGGAGCCGGGGTACGGGCATCCACGACCGGTACCCCGGATTCCGCTTGTGTGCCGCTGTGTGGGAGGACGGTTTCATGACCATCGAGGACGCCCCCGAGGAATGGCGGGTCACCGCCACCTCGACACCCTTCCGCGGAAACAAGACGAGTGTCCGCACGGACGACGTGGTCATGCCCGACGGCTCGGTCCACGCGCGGGACTACCAGGTCCACCCCGGTTCCGTGGCGATCCTCGCGCTGGACGACGCGGACCGGGTCATCGTGCTGCGCCAGTACCGGCACCCGGTGCGGCAGAAGCTCTGGGAGATCCCGGCCGGGCTGCTCGACGTACCGGGCGAGAACCCGCTGCACGCGGCGCAGCGCGAGCTGTACGAGGAGGCTCACGTCAAGGCCGAGGACTGGCGGGTGCTGGTGGACGTCTACACGACGCCCGGCGGCTGTGACGAGGCGGTACGCGTCTTCCTCGCCCGGGACCTGTCCGAGGCGGAGGGGGAGCGCTTCGCGGTCGCGGAGGAAGAGGCGGACATGGAACTCGCCCGGGTGGACCTGGCCGACCTGGTCCGGGGCGTGCTCGCGGGTGAGCTGCACAACAACTGCCTGGCGGTGGGGGTGCTGGCGCTGACGGCGGCGCGGGCGGGGGACGGGTTCGAGGCGCTGAGGCCGGCGGAGGCGCCGTGGCCCGCCCGGCCGTTCGAGTCCTGAGCGGCAGGGCTCGCGCGCGCTGAGCGACCGGACCCAGCGGACGTCTCTCGTCGCCGGGCGGCTTTCGGGGCGTCGGCGCGGCCGGATCGATGGTGCCGACCAGGTTGGTCATATCGCCGTACCGGTACGACGATATGACTGACCCGGTCGGGGGACGCCCCGGCCCCGCTGCGACGGTCCGGTCGCAGAGCGTGAACTAGGCTCGGACCGCCCGTGCGGGGACCCGGCGGGCTCGGCTCGTGCGCAGGCGGACGGAGCGTGGCCGTGACGGATCAGGCGACCGATCGGACGGTGGAGGCGGCCGGCTCCCGGCGGGACGCGGGGCGGGCCACCGCGGGAGTGGCAGAATCTGATGGGCCGTCGTTCGGGACGAGGCGTTCGGCGGCGCGTTCCACGACGTCCGAGACGAAAGGTACGGCCCGGGTGAACGTCCCGGATGAGCCCGCGGACGCGGTCGACGGCGACCGCGGCAGTGACATGACGGCGGCGGACCTCGGCTTGGCCGAGGTCCGCCGCCGTCGTCCTACGGCCCCCGGCGACGCCGGCACGGAGCCGGTACCGGACGGCACCGAGCGGGACGACACCGAGCCGGGCGGCCCGGAAGGCCGGCTCGGGGGGCCGGAGCCGGCGTCCGGCGACGCGGCCGAGGGCGTGAGCGCGCCCGGGCCGGAACCCGTCGGCGCTCGCCCCGGCAGCGGGGAGCCGGCTGCGCGGGGCGAGCGACCGGGGGCCGACGCTCCCGCTCCCGCGTCCGACGACGAGCCCGACGACGGCACCGGGGGCCGCCCTGGCGGCGTCGCGGCGAGCACCGGTCCCGTGGGTACGGCCCTCGACGGCCGGGAGCCGGTGACCGACTCCGCCGGGCACGGCGACGGGCGGACAGCACCCGCAGACGGGCCCGGTCCGGCCGGGACCGGCGGCCGGACCGGGAGCGACGGGACGGATCGTGATCCTGACCCCTCGGAACCGGCCCCGGGCGGGCTCGGTTCGGCCGGGGCGGATATGCCGTCCGCGAGTGGCGGGCCGGGGCGCGCCCCCGACTTCGCGGGCCACGCCGGAGCCGAGTCCGGGGATCGCGGCCCCGGCCCCGACTCCGCCGAGGCGGCCGGGGCCACGGCCGACGAGGGGGCTCCCGCCGGTGACGGCATCCCGGCCGAGGCGTCCGCAGACGGTTCCGCGAGGGCCGCGGCGGATGCCGGGCCCTCGGAGCGTACGGCCGGCGAGGGTCCGGCCGGTGGCCGGAGGCGCGCGGCCGACGGCGAGTCCGGGCGGCCCCGGCGGCGGCCGCCCGCGGGGAGCCGGCCGTTCTTCGGGCGCGAGCGCGAGCTCAAGGCCCTGCACGGGGACATCGAGCGCGCGGGACTCAACACCCTGTCCGGACGCAAGGAACCCCGCGCGCGGGTGCTGCTGATCGCCGGGCGGCCCGGTTCCGGGCGGACCGCGCTCGCCGACGAACTCGCCGCGCGGCTCGCACCCGCCTATCCGGACGGCGTCGTACGGGCCCGGCTCACCGAGGCCGGGGGAGAGGCCGTCCCCACCGAGCGCACCGCCCGCGAGATCCTCACGTTCTTCGCGCTGCCCACACCTCCCGGAGCCGGTGAGGACGAGCTGTGCGAGAGGGTGCGCGCCGCGCTGTCCGCCCGGCGCGTCCTGCTGCTCCTCGACGACGCCGGCGACGCGGGCCAGGTCGACCCGCTGGTACCCGACAACCCCGACTGCCTGGTGGTCGCGGTCGCCACCGGCCCTCTCACCGGCATTCCCGACGTCCGCCCCTGCACCATCGGGGGGATGGACACCAAGGCCGCCATCGCCCTGCTGGAGCGGTTCGCCGGCGAGGTCAGGATCACGGTCGATCCGCAGGCCGCCGAGTCCCTCGCCGAGGAGTGCGCGGGGCAGCCCGCCGCGCTCGTCCTGGCCGGGGGCTGGCTCGCGGCCCGGCCCACCACGTCCGTCGCCGATGCGGCCAAGCGCCTGCGCGCACAGCCGCAGAGCCGGGAGAGCCCCGTCGGCGACCGTCCCCTCGCCCGCGCGTTCCGGCTCGTGTACGAGTCGCTGCCGTCGTCGTCCGCCCGGTTCCTGCGGCTGCTCGTGCTCGCGCCCGCCGGTCGTGTCGACGCCCACACCGCCTCCGCGCTGGCCGGCTGTTCGGTGTCCGACGCCACGGTCCTGCTGAAGGACCTCGCCGCCCTGGGGCTGCTCCGGGCGAGCGGTGACCGGGCCGCGGCGCACCACGGCGCGCACGACGACCAGTACCTGGTGCCGGGCGCTCTCGTGCCGCCGCTGCGCGCCCTGCTGGAGGAGAAGGACCGCCCGGCCGAGGTGCAGCTGGCGCGGGCGCGGATGCTGGAGCGGACCGTACGGCTGCTCCAGTCCTGCCGGTCGGTCACCGAACCCGAGGGCTCTCCGGCCCGGGCGAAACTGGCCACACTGCCGCGTACGCTGCGCTTCCCGCACGCCGCCGCCGCCGAGGCATGGCTCGGCGCGCACCTGCCCGCCCTGCTGGCCTCCGCACGGCTCGCGGTCGCCGACGGCGAGCTGGACACCCTGGCCCGCAGGCTGATCGCGGCGCTGGTCCGGGCCCTGACCGCGCACCACGGCGCCGAGGCCGCGGCGCCCGAGCTGTACGGGCTGCACAGGCTCGTCCTCGACATCGCCGAGCGCCGCGAGCTGCACCGCGAACGCGCCGCCGCACTGCTGAACCTCGGCGACCTCGACGCGCGGACCGGCCGGACCCGTGACGCGCTCGCGCGCTACCGTGCCGCGCTGGACGCGGGCCGGGCCGCGAACGACCTCTACGCCACCGGCCGGGCCATGGAATCCGTGGGCGGCGCCCACCAGGACCTCCAGGACTGGCAGCGGGCCGCCGACTGGTACGGCAGGGCGCTCTCCCAGCGGCTGAGCAGGGGCGAGCGGGCCGACGCGGCCCGCCTCTACGGCCGGCTCGGCACCGTGCACACCTACGCCGGCCGGTACGGGGAGGCCCTGCGCGACTGGCGGGCCGCCACCGCCGAGTACCGCAGGATCCACGACCTGCCGGGCCAGGCGCGCGCCCTGAGCGAGGTGGCCCGGGTGCAGGAGTACGCGGGCCGGCCGCACGAGTCGCTGCGCACCTGTGAGGAGGCGATCGGCTGGGCCCGGCAGGCCGGGGACGACCGGCTCCAGGCTGCGCTCCGGCTCCGGGCCGCGGACACCCTGGACCGGCTCGGCGACTCGACGGCCGCCCGCCTCCACCGCAGCGCGGCCGAGCGGCTGCTGGAGGGGGCGACGGCGGAGAGCGGGACGCGACGGACGTGAGGCCTGCCCCGCGGGCTGCCGGCCCCGGCCTGCGGGAAACAGGGGAACCCCGGGTTCGACCTGTGAAACCCGTGGCGGTTCCGATTGTGATTGATGGTTTACAAGGCTAGACAGCGGGAAATCCTTCATTAGACTGGCTCCGCCGTACATTCGTGCGGTGTCTTCCCGTACGCCCGCACCCGCCTGGGTTCGTGTGGAACGCCCGAGACATCCCCAGAGCCGAGGACTGTGATCCGCCGTGTTGGTAGGCATCCCCCGCGAGGTGAAGAACAACGAATACCGGGTGGCGATCACCCCGGCCGGTGTGCACGAGCTGGTGCGCCACGGTCACGGGGTCGTCGTGGAGCGCGACGCGGGGACCGGTTCCTCGATCCCGGACGACGAGTTCGCCGCCGCCGGCGCGCGCGTCCTGCCCACCGCCGACGCGGTCTGGGCCGCGGCCGACCTGCTGCTGAAGGTCAAGGAGCCGGTCGCCGAGGAGTACCACCGGCTGCGCAAGGACCAGACGCTCTTCACCTACCTCCACCTCGCCGCGTCCCGCGCGTGCACCGACGCGCTGCTGGACTCGGGCACCACCGCCATCGCCTACGAGACGGTCGAGACCGCGAACCGCGCGCTGCCGCTGCTCGCCCCGATGTCCGAGGTCGCGGGGAGGCTCGCGCCGCAGGTCGGCGCGTACCACCTGATGCGCTCGGCGGGCGGCCGGGGGGTGCTGCCGGCCGGGGTTCCCGGTACGGCGCCGGGCCGGGCCGTCGTCATCGGCGGCGGGGTCTCGGGCTGGAACGCCACACAGATCGCGGTCGGCATGGGCTTCCACGTCACGCTGCTCGACCGGGACATCGCCAAGCTGCGCGAGGCGGACCGGATCTTCGGCACGAAGGTGCGGACGCTCGTCTCCAACGCCTTCGAGCTGGAGAAGGCGGTCACCGAGGCCGACCTCGTCATCGGGGCCGTCCTCATCCCCGGGGCGAAGGCGCCGAAGCTGGTCACCAACGAACTGGTCGCCCGGATGAAGCCCGGGAGTGTACTTGTCGACATCGCGATCGACCAGGGCGGATGCTTCGAGGACTCGCGTCCCACCACCCACGCGGAGCCGACCTTCCGGGTGCACGACTCCGTCTTCTACTGCGTCGCCAACATGCCCGGTGCCGTGCCGAACACCTCCACCTACGCGCTGACCAACGCCACACTGCCGTACGTCCTGCAACTCGCGAACCACGGCTGGATCGGGGCGCTGCGCCGCGACCCGGCGCTGGCCCGGGGCCTCAACACCCATGACGGTCAGGTGGTTTACCGCGAGGTCGCCGAGGCGCACGGCCTGGCGCACGTCGAATTGGGTGCTCTTCTGGGCTGATTCGTCATCCTTGTCGTCAATCTCACGCCAGCGGCCGGACCTTGCCGAGCGAGGGCCGGCCGTCGGTGTGCCCGGGCGGCGCCGAATCGTTCCGCGGGGCTTCCGCGGGTCCTTCCAAGGGGCCTTGGGCGCAACACTTTCCACCGTTTCGCGCGCCCGTGCGACATGTGGACCATGCCTTGGTGAGAGGCGTGTGCGCCCTTGACAGGGAGGCGTTCGGTCACCGACACATCGGGCCGGGTCCGGCGGATTGTGTTGCTGCGGACCGGTGACACGCCATAGAGTCGCCAATCGTCGGCATGGTGCCACGCTGACCTATCGATAAGTTTCCTGGTCCCGTCCAAGGAGGTAAGCGACTTGTGAATGAGTCGACATTTACTCCCGGGGGTGGTCAACCAGGAATGCCCACGACGGTCCAGAGCCCGCCGACCGGGCTCGTGGAGGCTGTCGGCTCCGTAGCTGTCCGCACCTTCGCCACCCACCAGCACATGACGACAGCCCACCAGATGATGGACGGCCAACACGTGAACGCCAGGGCCGGCAACGAGGGTGGCCGAGAGTCCACTCCATTCGCCGACTACGACGAGGTGCCCGAGGGGCACTTCTACGATCCCGACGCCGAGTACGAACCCGACCCCGAATACGCGGCCACCCTCGCGCCCGACGCCGCCCGCCAGCGCCGTGAGCGGATCGGGCCCACGGGGCGTCCGCTGCCGTACTTCCCGATCCCGGGCCCGCTCACCGACCACGGCCCCGCGAAGATCATCGCGATGTGCAACCAGAAGGGCGGCGTGGGCAAGACCACGTCGACCATCAACCTGGGCGCCGCGCTCGCCGAGTACGGCCGCCGCGTGCTGCTCGTCGACTTCGACCCGCAGGGCGCGCTGTCGGTCGGGCTCGGGGTGAACCCGATGGAGCTCGACCTCACCGTCTACAACCTGCTCATGGAGCGGGGCATGTCGGCGGACGAGGTGCTGCTGAAGACCGCCGTGCCCAACATGGACCTGCTGCCGAGCAACATCGACCTCTCGGCCGCCGAGGTGCAGCTGGTCAGCGAGGTCGCGCGCGAGTCCACCCTCCAGCGCGCCCTCAAGCCGCTGCTCCAGGACTACGACTACATCGTGATCGACTGTCAGCCGTCGCTGGGTCTGCTGACCGTGAACGCGCTGACGGCCGCGCACAAGGTGATCGTGCCGCTGGAGTGCGAGTTCTTCGCGCTGCGCGGGGTGGCGCTGCTGACGGAGACGATCGAGAAGGTCCAGGAGAGGCTCAACCCGGAGCTGGAGCTGGACGGCATCCTCGCCACGATGTACGACTCCCGTACGGTGCACAGCCGAGAGGTCCTCGCACGCGTCGTCGAGGCGTTTGACGACCACGTCTACCACACGGTGATCGGGCGCACCGTGCGTTTCCCGGAGACCACGGTCGCCGGTGAGCCGATCACGACGTACGCCTCGAACTCCGTCGGCGCCGCCGCGTATCGCCAGCTCGCCAGGGAGGTGCTCGCCCGGTGTCACGCCGAGTGAGTCTGCCCGGGGCCGACGAGCTCTTCCGTACGACCGGGGGGACGGCGCTCCAGTCGTCCACCCCCGTGGACCGTCGCAGGAACGCGGGCGGCGAGCCGCGGGTGCCCGCGCCGACGGGGGCGGGCGACGAGGCGGGTGCCGACCAGGCGGCGGAGCCGGCCGAGGAGGAGCACGGCCCGGCCGCCGAACCGGAGCCCGGCGAGCCGTCCCGGAACCGGGGTGCGGCCGGCGGCACGGGCGCGGCGGGCGGCACCGCGGGTACGGCGGGCCCGGAGCAGGCCGCGGCGGCGATGAGGGGCCGCAGGCCGTCCCGGGACGCCTCGGGGACCTCCGCGGGTGCGGGCGGCGCGGCGGCGGCCGCCGGGGCGCAGGGCGGTCAGCAGCGCCGCCGGGGACGTGGCGCGAACCGCCGGCCCAGCGGCCGTGAGCGGCACGACGAGAAGATCACGGTCTATGTCTCGGCCGAGGAACTGATGGACCTGGAGCACGCCCGGCTGGTGCTGCGCGGGGAGCACGGGCTGGCCGTCGACCGGGGACGGATCGTCCGCGAAGCGGTCGCCGTGGTCCTGGCCGACCTGGAATCACGCGGCGACGCGAGCATCCTCGTACGGCGCCTGCGCGGGCGCTGAAGGTAGCCTGCGCGGGCCGCCCCTGAAGCTCCCGCCCCCAGGACCCCGATGCCTCCGCCTCCCCTTCCGTTCCGCCGGCCCCGCCGCCCGCTGGGCCGTGGCCCGGGCCTGGCACGGCCGGCGGCCCCCGGCCCGGAATCCCCGGGCCGGGACGCGGACCCCGAGCGCGCGCCGCGGCCCGTTGACGCCGCGAACCCCGACCGCGGGGACCGGGCGACCGGCCCGCCCGCCCCGGCCGACGGCCCCGGCACGGCTCCCGAGGCCGGTCCGTCCGCCCCCGTCGGTCCCGGATCGGCCCCGGACGGCGGCCGCGAGGCCGGGGACACCGCCGTCCGCGCAAGGGACGACGCGGCCCGCGCCGAAGGCGGCATCACCCGCGCCGGGGACGACACCGCGGCCACCGGGCAGGCCGGGCCCGTCGGCGGCCCGGACCGCGACGGCGGCGAGGGCGACGCCGCCCGGGCCGTCGACGGATCCGCCGAAGGCGACCCGCGGCGGTTCACCGTGCGGCTCGTCAATTTCGAAGGGCCCTTCGACCTCCTCCTCCAGCTGATCTCCAAGCACAAACTGGATGTGACCGAAGTCGCGCTCTCCAAGGTGACCGACGAGTTCATGGCCCATATCCGGGGCATGGGACCGGACTGGGACCTCGACCAGACCACCGAGTTCCTCGTCGTCGCCGCCACCCTGCTGGATCTCAAGGCCGCCCGGCTGCTGCCCGCCGCCGAGGTGGAGGACGAGGCCGACCTCGCCCTGCTGGAGGCGCGGGACCTGCTCTTCGCCCGGCTGCTCCAGTACCGCGCGTACAAGCGGATCGCCGAGATCTTCCAGGACCGCCTCGACGCCGAGGCCAGGCGCCACCCCCGTACCGTCGGACTCGAACCCCACCACGCCGAACTGCTCCCCGAGGTCGTCATCAGCATCGGGCCGGAGGGCTTCGCCCGGCTCGCGGTGAAGGCGATGCGGCCCAAGCCGCCCCCGCAGGTGTACGTCGACCACATCCACGCGCCGCTCGTCTCCGTGCGCGAGCAGGCGGGGATCGTCGTCGCCCGGCTGCGGGAGCGGGGGGAGAGCAGCTTCCAGGAACTCACCGAGGACGCCGCCGACACCCTCACCGTCGTGGCGCGCTTCCTCGCGCTGCTGGAGCTCTACCGCGAGCGTGCCGTCGTGCTCGACCAGGACGAGGCGCTCGGAGCGCTCGTGATCCGCTGGACGGGCGGGGACGACGGCGCGGAACCGGCCGTCACGGACGAATTCGATCAACTGGATCAACTCGATCAACCCGGTCAGGAGGACCGCGAGGACCGCGAGGACCGCGAGGACGGCGAAGGGCATGAGGGCGGCAGGACCGGCGGGCGCGGTGAGAACCGCCACACCGGCACGGCGGGCGGGAGCGATCCGCGAGGACGAGCAGACGGAGAAGGTGTGCGGGTGTGAGTGAGCAGCAGCGGAGCGAAGCGCGTGTGGAGCCGGACGCCGGCCCGGTGGCGGAACTCGCTCTCAAACCCGCCCTGGAAGCGGTTCTCATGGTCGTCGACGAGCCCGCCACCGAGGAGCACCTCGCCAAGGTCCTCGACCGCCCCCGGCGCGCCGTCGCGGACGCGCTGCGGGAACTGGCCGACGAGTACACCGTGCAGCGCCGCGGCTTCGAACTGCGGCTGGTCGCGGGCGGCTGGCGGTTCTCCACCCGACCCGAATACGCTGCCGCCGTCGAGGGCTTCGTCCTCGACGGACAGCAGGCCCGGCTCACCCAGGCCGCCCTGGAGACGCTCGCGGTCGTCGCGTACCGGCAGCCGGTGAGCCGGTCCCGGGTCTCCGCCGTACGCGGCGTGAACTGTGACGGCGTCATGCGCACCCTCCTCCAGCGCGGGCTGATCGAGGAGGCGGGCGCGGAACCCGAAACAGGTGCGATCCTGTACGGGACGACGAACTACTTTCTGGAGCGGATGGGCCTGCGCGGTCTGGACGAGCTCCCGGAGCTCGCGCCCTTCCTCCCCGAGGCGGACGCGATCGAGTCCGAGACCCTGGAGGGTGTTCCGTCGTTCGATCCGGACGCACCGGACATCGACGCAGACGACAAGACGACGGACATGTGATGCGAAGCAGCGGCAGGAACAGCGGAAGCGGCAACCGGAGCGGCGGGAGCGGCAGCGGCGGCGACCGGGGCGGCGCCGGCCGCGGCGGTGCGGGCCGGGGCGGTGCGGGCCGGGGCGGCGCGGGCCGCTCCGGCGCGAGCAGCCGCGACTACCGGGGCGCGGGCAACGGGCGCGACGACCAGCAGAAGCGGCCCTCCCGCCCCCGCCCGGAGGAGCGCCGGTACGACGTGGGCGGCACGGGCGGGCCCGGTGGCTCCGGCCGTCCGGGCGCCGGTTCGGGCCGGCCGGGATCCGGCTCCGGCCGTACGGGCGCGGGCAGTGGCGCGGGCCGCTCCGGCGCTTCGTCCGACGGTGCCCGCAAGGGTTCCGGCGCCCGCGGCGACGCGGCCCGTGGCGGCGCCAAGGGCGGCCCCCGTGCCCCGCGGGACACCGGCGGGCCGCGCCGTGGCGCCGCCGCCCGCCCCCGCGAGCTGGACGCCAGGATCGAGCAGCGCAACCGGGACCGCTACGCGGAGCGGCCGCGGGTCAGCACGCCCAAGACCTTCCCCGGTGCCGAGCAGGAGGGCGAGCGGCTGCAGAAGGTCCTCGCCCGCGCGGGCATGGGCTCCCGCCGCGCCTGCGAGGAGCTGATCGAACAGGCCCGGGTCGAGGTCAACGGCGCGATCGTGCGCGAACAGGGCATGCGCGTCGACCCGGCGAAGGACGAGATCAAGGTTGACGGGCTGACCGTCGCCACCCAGTCGTACCTCTTCTTCGCGCTCAACAAGCCGGCCGGTGTCGTCTCCACCATGGAGGACCCGGACGGCCGGCAGAACCTCGGCGACTACGTCAACAACCGCGAGACCCGGCTCTTCCACGTGGGCCGGCTCGACACGGAGACCGAGGGCATCATCCTGCTGACCAACCACGGCGAGCTGGCACACCGCCTCACCCACCCCCGCTACGGCGTCAAGAAGACCTACCTCGCCGCCATCCAGGGCCCGCTGCCGCGCGACCTGGGCAAGCGGCTGAAGGACGGCATCCAGCTGGACGACGGCTACGCGAAGGCCGACCACTTCCGTGTGGTGGAGAACACCGGCAAGAACTACCTGGTCGAGGTGACCCTCCACGAGGGCCGCAAGCACATCGTCCGCCGGATGCTCGCGGAGGCGGGCTTCCCGGTGGACAGGCTCGTCAGGACCTCCTTCGGGCCGATCCCGCTGGGCGACCAGAAGTCGGGCTGGCTGCGCCGCCTGACCAACACCGAGGTCGGGATGCTGATGAAGGAAGTGGGTCTGTAGAACACCCGTCGTGTGCACCGCTGTTGCCGTTGGTGCGCACGCTGACCGGTGGTGGGGAAGAAAGAGCCCGCGTCCGCACGGACGCGGGCTTCGCTCTTGTCGGCAGGCGCTTTTCACTTTTATAGTCAGAGTGACTATTAAGGAGTTGGGTGTGCGTCGCGCTGAGTTCCACATCGGCCCCGCGCCGGCCGCCGGTGACCCGGCCGGCCGTCCCGGCCCGCTGCCGCCGTGCCGCCCCGCGCCTTCCGGGGACTCCGGTTCCGCCCCGGCGCCCGGCCGCGGACCGCGCGTCCCCGAGGGCTACGACCCCGGCGCCTTCGAGCCGTTCGCGGTCACCGTCGACCTCGCCGTGTTCACCGTGCGCGAGGGCCTGCTGCACGTTCTGCTGGTCGAACGCGGGGCGGAGCCGTACCTGGGGAGCTGGGCGCTGCCCGGCGGGTTCGTCCTGCCCCGGGAGTCCGCGGAACGGGCGGCCCGCCGCGAACTCGCCGAGGAGACCGGCCTGTCGGAGGAGACCGCGGGCGCGCTCCACCTGGAGCAGGTGCGCACCTACAGCGACCCGGACCGCGACCCCAGGATGAGGGTCGTGTCGGTCGCGTACGCCGCGCTGGTGCCCGACCTGCCCGAGCCGCGCGGCGGCGGGGACGCGGCCCGCGCCCGGTGGACGCCCTACGACGCGCGCGGCCCGCTCGCCTTCGACCACGAACTGATCCTCGCCGACGCCTACGACCGCGTCGGCGCCAAGCTGGAGTACACCTGTCTCGCCACGGCCTTCTGCCCGCCCGAGTTCACCCTCGGCGAGCTGCGGCAGGTGTACGAGACCGTCTGGGGCGTGGAGCTGGACCGTCCCAACTTCCGGCGCAAGGTCCTCACCACGCCCGGATTCGTCCAGGCGGTGGAGAAGGCCCCGCGCCGGACGGGCGGCCGGGGCAAGCCCGCCGCGCTGTACCGCGCGGGCCGGGCCACCACGCTGCATCCACCACTTCTGCGACCGGAAGGACGGACCGCATGATCCTCGCGAGGACTCTCACGAAACAGGCCGCCACCGGGACGCTGCTCGGGCTCGCCCTCGGCGACGCCCTCGGCTTCCCCACCGAGTTCGACGACGTACCGTCGATCCTCACCAAGTGCGGGCCCTGGCGGCGGATGTCGCTGCCGAAGCCCGCCTTCGTCACGGACGACACCCAGATGACGCTCGCCTTCGCCCGGGCCATCAGGACCGCGATGGACCGGGGTGTGCTCGGCCCGCAGCACCTGGAGGGGCCGCTCCGCGAGGAGTTCGTCGCCTGGTACCACTCGCCGGACAACAACCGCGCCCCGGGCCGTACCTGCATGACCGCGTGCATGCTCCTCGACAGCGAGCGGCCGTGGCAGCGGGCCAGCCAGATCGGCTCCAAGGGCTGCGGCGCCAACATGCGCGTGGCACCGATCGGGCTCGTCCCCGGCCTGAGCGACGAACAGCGCGCGGGCGCCGCCCAGTTGCAGGCCGCGCTCACCCACGGCCACCCGACGGCGCTCGCCGCCTCCGATCTCACGGCGCGGGCCGTCTACCTGCTGGCGCGGGGCGGCGAGCCGATGGGCCTCGCGGGCCACCTGCGCAGTTACGCGTACGAGAACCGGGACCGCTACCACCACCGCTGGCTCGGCGACCTGTGGACGTTCTCCCACGACCCGACGCCGGAGGCGTTCATCGCACGGGGCTGGGACGAGTGCCTGGAGATCCTCGAACGCCTCCAGCACGCCACCCGGACCGCCTCCCCGGAGGACGACCCGTGCCTGGCCACCGGGGACGGCTGGATCGCCGAGGAGGCCCTGGCCACGGGACTGCTCAGCTTCCTGCTCTTTCCTGAGGACCCCGTCATGGCCGTGCGCAGGGCCGCCTGCACCCGCGGCGACTCGGACTCCATCGCCTGCCTGGCGGGCGCCTTCGCGGGCGCGCACCTGGGGGCGGGGGCCTGGCCCAAGGAGTGGACGGACCGCATCGAGTACCGCAGTGACCTGATGTCGCTGGGAGCCCTCTGGGACTCCTGATCCATGTCCTCCGCCCGTCCCCCGTCGTTCCCCGTCGGACCCACGCCACCACGGGCCCCGCGCCACCACCGACCCGCGTACGACCCCACCGAGAACCGGCCCCCTGCCGTTCGCCACCGTCCCCGGGGACCTCTGTACGGCTCGCCCTGTACGGCTTCCCCTCCCGGGGCCCGCGCGACGGACGGCGGGGGGCCCGCGCATGCCCCGTATGCCTCCCGAACAGCCGTCTTACCGGGCGAGGGCCGCCGTCGTCACCCCTTACGCTGAATCGAGGATTCGAGATCATCGAGGAGGACGCGGTGGCGGTACGAGCGGTCCGTGGAGCCGTCCAGCTGGAGCGGGACGCGCCCGAGCATATGGACGAACAGGTCAGAGCGCTGCTCACGGCGATCCTGGAACGCAACCGGCTCACGTCCGACGACCTGATCAGCATCTGGTTCACGGCCACGCCCGATCTGCACTCCGACTTCCCGGCCGCCGCCGCGCGCGGCCTCGGGATCGTCGACGTTCCCCTGATCTGCGCGCAGGAACTGGACATCGCGGGCGCCATGCCCCGGGTCGTGCGCGTCCTCGCCCATGTCGAGTCCGGCCTTCCCAAGGCCGACATCGCACACGTCTACCTCGGCGCCGCGGCAGCGCTGCGGAGGGACATCGCCCAATGAGAACGGCCCTCGTCATCGGCACCGGCCTGATCGGCACCTCGGCGGCGCTGGCGCTCGCCGGCCGCGGGGTCACCGTCCACCTCCGTGACCACGACACCACCCGGGCCCGTACGGCCGCCGCGCTGGGCGCGGGCACCGACGAGGCGCCCGAGGGCCCCGTGGACCTCGCGCTGATCGCCGTACCGCCCACGCATGTCGCGGGCACGCTCGCCGAGGCCATGCGCGCCGGTGCCGCCCACGGCTACCTGGACGTCGCCAGTGTCAAGGGCGGTCCCCAGCGGGAGCTGGCCGCGCTGGGCCTCGACCTCTCCTCGTACATCGGCACGCACCCGATGGCGGGCAAGGAACGCTCGGGGCCGCTGGCGGCGACCGCGGACCTCTTCGAGGGCCGCCCCTGGGTGCTGACACCGACGTCCGACACCGACACGGAGGTGCTCAACCTCGCCCTGGAGCTGGTGGCGCTCTGCCGCGCCGTCCCGGTCGTGATGGACGCCGACGCCCATGACCGCGCGGTCGCGCTCGTCTCGCACACTCCGCAGCTGCTGTCCTCGATGGTGGCCGCGCGGCTGGAGGGGGCGGACGACACCGCGGTCCGGCTGTGCGGCCAGGGCATCCGGGACGTCACCCGGATCGCGGCCTCCGAGCCCGCGATGTGGGTCGAGATCCTGTCCGCGAACGCGGGCCCGGTCGCCGACGTGCTGGCCGGTGTCGCCGCCGACCTCGAGGCGACGGTGGAGTCCCTGCGCGCGCTCCAGTCCGCCGACGCGGCCAAGCGGGACGGGGGCACCGCCGGTGTGGCGGACGTCCTGCGGCGCGGCAACGCGGGCCGGTCGCGGATACCGGGCAAGCACGGGGCCGCCCCGGCGGCGTACGAGGTCGTCGCGGTCCTGGTCAGCGACCAGCCGGGCGAGCTGGCCCGGATCTTCGCCGACGCGGGGCGCGCGGGCGTCAACGTCGAGGACGTCCGCATCGAGCACGCGACGGGACAGCAGGCGGGCCTGGTCCAGGTGATGGTGGACCCGGCGGCGGCACCGGTGCTGGCGGCGGCGCTGCGGGAGCGGGGCTGGTCGATCCGCCAGTAGCGGACCGCCCGCCCCGGCACGGTTCCCGGGCATACGAAACACCTCCGGTGCGGGGCGGGGCACAGGCCCGTCCCGCACCGGAGGCGCGTCCCCGGGCCCGCGCCCGACGTCCCTGGGCTCCCGCGACCCGGGCGCCCCGAACGGGTGCGTGGGCCGGGGCGTGCACTCGGTAACCTTGTGCCGGGGGCACATCGACGTCCCCACTCCGCCACCCCGTGAACCAGGAAGGTGCTCGCCCCCCGTGGAAACAGGAGCAACCCCCGCCCGGACCGCCCCGGCCGCCGTGATCGTCGCCATCGACGGGCCCTCGGGCACGGGCAAGTCGAGCACCTCGAAGGCCGTGGCCGCCCAGCTCGGGCTGAGCTATCTGGACACCGGTGCCCAGTACCGCGCGATGACCTGGTGGATGATCAGCAACGGCGTCGACGTCGGGGACCCCGCGGCCATCGCGACCGCCGCCGACAAGCCCGTCCTGGTCTCCGGGACCGACCCGGCCGCCCCCACCATCACCGTGGACGGCGCGGACGCCTCGGGGCCGATCCGTACCCGGGAGGTCACCTCCCACGTCAGCGCGGTGAGCGCCGTGCCCGAGGTACGGACCGTGATCACGGAGCTCCAGCGCTCCATCGCCGCCGCCGCGGCGGGCGGCATCGTGGTCGAGGGCCGCGACATCGGGACGACCGTACTGCCGGACGCCGACCTCAAGATCTTCCTCACCGCCTCGCCCGAGGCGCGCGCCGCCCGCCGCAGCGGCGAGCTGAAGGGCAAGGAGGCGGCCGACGTCGCCACCACCCGCGAGGCGCTGATCAAGCGGGACGCGGCCGACGCCGGCCGCAAGACCTCGCCGCTCGCCAAGGCCGCCGACGCGGTCGAGGTGGACACCACCGACCTCACGCTCCAGCAGGTCGTCGAGTGCGTCGTCACCCTGGTCGAGGAGAAGCGGGCCGCCAAGTGAGCACGGCCACGACGGCGCCGGTGACGGGCGGCGGGCCCTCCTCGAGGGGCGCGGCCGTCGGGCGCGGCATCGGCATCGGGCTGATGTACGGTCTGTGGAAGCCGCGTGTCCTCGGCTCCTGGCGGGTCCCCTCGGCCGGCCCCGTCATCCTCGCCGTCAACCACGCGCACAACCTGGACGGCCCGATGCTGATGGGCACCGCGCCCAGGCCGGTGCACTTCCTGATCAAGAAGGAAGCCTTCGTCGGCCCGCTCGACCCGTTCCTGCGGGGCATCGGGCAGCTGAAGGTCGACCGCGAGGTCACCGACCGCACCGCGATCACCGACGCCCTCGCGGTGCTCCGCGGCGGCGGGGTACTGGGGATCTTCCCCGAGGGCACCCGGGGCGAGGGGGACTTCGCCTCGCTGCGCGCCGGCCTCGCGTACTTCGCCGTACGCTCGGGCGCGCCGATCGTGCCGGTCGCCGTCCTGGGAAGCACGGACCGGCCCGGACGGTTGGTCAAGGCACTGCCCGCGCTGCGCAGCCGCGTGGACGTGGTCTTCGGCGACCCGTTCCAGGCCGGGGCCCCCGGCGGCCGGCGCACCCGCAAGGCGCTGGACGAGGCCACCGAACGGATCCAGCAGCGGCTGACCGCCCACCTGGAAAACGCCAGGCGCTTCACCGGGCGCTGAGGCATGGTGCATGCGGCAGGTTCCACCAGCACGACCGAGTAGTGCTCCCGCGTACGGCGGGGCACCGATCACGATGAACGAGGTACGGACTTCATGAACGACCAGATCGACTCCGGCGACGAGCACGGAGAGCTTGGCGACGCCGAGTTCGCGGAGTTCATGGAGCTTGCCGCGCAGGAGGGTTTCGAGGCCGAGGAGGTCGAGGGCGCCATCGGCGAGGCCGGCCACGGCCCGCTGCCCGTCCTCGCCGTCGTCGGCCGCCCCAACGTCGGCAAGTCGACGCTCGTAAACCGGATCATCGGGCGCCGCGAAGCGGTCGTCGAGGACAAGCCGGGCGTCACCCGGGACCGCGTCACCTACGAGGCCGAGTGGGCCGGCCGCCGCTTCAAGGTGGTCGACACCGGCGGCTGGGAGCAGGACGTCCTGGGCATCGACGCCTCCGTCGCCGCACAGGCCGAGTACGCGATCGAGGCCGCCGACGCGGTCGTCTTCGTCGTGGATGCCACGGTCGGCGCGACCGACACCGACGAGGCCGTGGTCAAACTGCTGCGCCGGGCCGGCAAGCCCGTCGTGCTGTGCGCCAACAAGGTCGACGGACAGAGCGGCGAGGCGGACGCCGCGATGCTCTGGTCGCTGGGGCTCGGCGAGCCGCACCCGGTCTCCGCGCTGCACGGCCGGGGCACGGGCGACATGCTGGACGCGGTGCTGGAGGCCCTGCCCGACGCGCCCGCGCAGACCTTCGGCAACACCGTCGGCGGCCCGCGCCGCGTCGCGCTCATCGGGCGGCCCAACGTCGGCAAGTCCTCGCTGCTCAACAAGGTCGCAGGCGAGGACCGGGTGGTCGTCGACGCACTGGCGGGCACCACGCGCGACCCGGTCGACGAACTGATCGAACTCGGCGGCAAGGTGTGGAAGTTCGTGGACACCGCCGGCATCCGCCGCCGGGTCCACCTCCAGGCCGGCGCCGACTACTACGCGTCGTTGCGCACCGCCGCCGCCGTCGAGAAGGCGGAGGTCGCCGTCGTACTGATCGACACCAGCGAGTCCATCAGCGTCCAGGACCAGCGGATCATCACGATGGCCGTGGAGGCGGGCCGCGCGCTGGTCATCGCGTACAACAAGTGGGACACGCTGGACGAGGAGCGCCGCTACTACCTGGAGCGCGAGATCGAGACGGAGCTCGGACAGATCGCCTGGGCGCCCCGGGTCAATGTCTCGGCCCGCACCGGCCGCCACATGGAGAAGCTGGTGCCGGCGATCGAGACCGCCCTGGCGGGCTGGGAGACCCGGGTCCCGACGGGCCGGCTGAACGCCTTCCTCGGCGAACTCGTCGCAGCCCACCCGCACCCGATCCGGGGCGGCAAGCAGCCCCGGATCCTGTTCGGTACGCAGGCGGGGACGAAGCCGCCGCGCTTCGTGCTCTTCGCCTCGGGCTTCATCGAGCACGGGTACCGGCGCTTCGTGGAGCGGCGGCTGCGCGAGGAGTTCGGCTTCGAGGGCACGCCGATCCACATCTCCGTACGGGTGCGGGAGAAGCGTGGCCGCAAGAAGTGACACCGGATGACACCGGAAAGCCGTGGGGCCCGGCAGGGACGCTTTCACACGTCCCTGCCGGGCCCCACGGCTTTCCGGTGCCGCGCGGACAGGCGGGTGGCGTCCACCTGTCCGCGCGGCCTCTCAGCGCCGTTCCCGTGCGTCAGATGCCGCGGCGCGGCCCCGGCGGCAGTGCCGGCAGGTGACGCCCGGTGGGCTGGCGGGTGTCCCGCTGCCAGGAGCCCAGGTACGCGGTGTGCCCGTGGTCGCCGTGGTTCCCGTACCCGCCGTACCCGCTGTGCGCGGCGTGCAGACCGGTGCCGAACGCCGTGAAGCCGAGGTTCTCCTCGTTGCTCCGGTCGCCGGGGAGCGCCCGGAAGGACCGCCGCCATTCGGAGTACAGCGCGTCGTAGATCGGCGTCTCCGAGAAGCCGCTCCGCATGTCCTGGGCGGGGCGCATGGCGGGGATGTGGCTCTGGTACGGCTGGCGCGTGGGGTCGTATGAGTGCACGTACGTGCCAACGAATCCACCGCCCGCCGGATGCGGGAGGGCAGCGGAATGGGACCCGGTTGGAGCAGCGGCCGCCGGCGTCCCGCCGGCCGGGCCCCGGCCGGGCGGGACGGCGTCGGTGGCGCCGCCGCGGACGGGGATGTGCGCGCCCGTACGGCTCCCGAGGGGCGCGGCCGTGGGAGTCGTGCCGGGCGCCGCCGCACGGCCGACGGTGCGGGCGGCCCTCGTCATGTCACGTACCCGCCAGCGGCATGGCCGCGGCGACCAGCCGGCCGTTGACCGCGGCCTTCTCCAGTGCGTCACGCAGCAGGTCCTCCCTGGGCTGCTGGCCGATGGAGCCGACGGGCGCGGCGAAGACCAGGACCGTGTGTGACTTGTTGGCGGCGGTCCGCCAGCCCTCGGTGACCTGGAGCGGCTGGTGCGCCTGCCACCAGGCGACCGGACTGCCGCCGCCGGTGCCGGGCTGGAGCACGGCGTGCAGCTGGCCCATGGCGAGCAGGACCGACCAGCCGGGCAGCGGTGACGGTGTCCGGTTCAGATCGGCGACCGGTCGGAAGCCCTGCTCGATCAGCAGCTGGAGGAACTCGTCGGTGGTCCCGCCCGAGCCGGGCCGGGCGATCGGCGCGGTCGGCTCGACGACCAGCGCGGGGTGCAGCTCGTCCTCGATCAGCACCAGGCCGCTGGTGACGCCCAGGACCGCCTGGCCGGGGGCGGCGTCGGGCACTTCCGGCGTCCGCTGCTCGCCACCGGTGATGCTGCGGACCGCGCCCTGGAGCTGCTCCTCGGCGACCTGGACGACCTGGGAGGGGATGCAGGTGGCATGGGCGAAGGCGAGCACGGCCGTCTCGTCGCCCACGAACAGGACGGTGCTGGTCCGCTCCTGCTCGCAGTCGCCGGGCGTCCGGCAGGAGGTGCAGTCGTAGCTTCCCGGGGAGTTCTCCCCGGCGAGCAGCCGGTCGGCTTCTTCGTCGCCGATCTCGGCGCGTACGTCCTCGCTGACGTCGAGCATGCGCGGCACGGGGTGGCTCCTCGAACTCGGTGTGTGGGCCGGGCCGTTCCCGGCTCGTAAACCGGGCTGTTCCCGGCTCGTAAAGGCACAACGGGCGAGTCATGGCCCGGGTCACGCACAAAGGGGTACGGAAATCGAACCATCCGCCGCATCGGGTGGGCCCCGGCGGGGAGCGGTTCGTTCCCGCGCCGTTCACGTCTCGTTCCGGTCTCGTCCGGGTTCCCGTCATGGCACGGGATCGCAAAGATCCACTCCGGGCGGGCAACCCCCGGCGCCGGTCCGCGTCTAACGGGTCGGCCGACGCGGCAGGCCGCACTCGTCCACGGCGGACGGAGCCGTGAGAACCAGGAGGACCCGGCAAGACATGCGCATATCGTTTCTGCTGCACAACGCCTACGGCATCGGGGGCACGATCCGTACGACGTTCACCACCGCCGGGACCCTGGCCGCCGCAGACCATGACGTGGAGATCGTCTCGGTCTTCCGCCACCGCGACGCGCCGGCCCTGGGCGCTCCCGCGGGGGTTCGCATACGCCACCTGGTCGACCTGCGCCGCAACACCCCCGGCTACGAGGGCGACCACCCGGAGCACGCCCGCCCGGCCCGGGTCTTCCCGCGCGGGGACGGCCGGCACCGCCAGTACAGCCGCCTCACCGACGCCAGGATCGGCGACCACCTGCGCTCGCTGGAGGCGGACGTGGTGGTCGGCACCCGCCCCGGCCTCAACGTGCACATCGCCCTGCAGGCCCCGCGCCACCTGGTGAGGGTCGGGCAGGAGCACCTCACCCTGGAGGGCCACAGTGCCCGGCTGCGCCGCGAACTGGCGCACCGCTACCGGCTGCTGGACGCCGTCACCACCGTCACCGAGACCGACGCGCGTTCCTACCGCGGCCGGCTGCGGCTGCCCGGCGTACGCATAGAGGCCGTGCACAACGCCGTGCCCGCGCCCGCCGTCGCCCCCTCGGACTCCACCGGCAAGTACGTCGTCGCGGCCGGCCGGCTCACCCGTGTCAAACGGTTCGACCTGCTGATACGGGCGTTCGCACAGGTGGCGGCCGTACGCCCGGACTGGCGGCTGCGGATCTACGGCGGGGGCGAGGCGACGGGCAACGAGAAGGCGAACCTGAACGCGCTCGTGACCGAGCTCGGCCTGTCCGACTCCGTGTTCCTGATGGGGCCCACGAGTCCCATGGAGCCGGAGTGGGTGAAGGGATCGATCGCGGCCGTCACCTCCAGCCGGGAGCCCTTCGGCATGACCATCGTCGAGGCGATGCGCTGCGGCCTGCCCGTCGTGGCCACGGACTGCCCGCACGGGCCCGCCGAGATCATCGCGGACGGAGTGGACGGGCGGCTGGTGCCGAACGGCGACGTGGACGCGATCGCGGCGGCGCTGATCGACCTGATACAGGACGACGAGGGCCGGCGGCGCATGGGCCGGGCCGCCCTGGACGCCTCGTCCCGGTTCGATCCCTCGCGCATCACGGCGCGGCACGAGAAGCTCTTCACCGAACTGCTCGCCGGGGCCCGCGGCTCCGGCTCCGGCCGCACGCTGCGCGACGCGCTGAACCGCGGCGGCAGCGTGGCGTTGGGCGGCTACTACGCCGTCCGCGACCGGGCGGCCGACACCGTCCGGAGGAGATACAAGGGCTGACGGACGGGGACCGGTCCGTCCGGCCCCGGCCCCGGCCCCGGCCCCGGCCCCGGATCGGCCCCGCACGGCAGTCGGCCCGGACTCGGATCCGGACACCGGCATCGGCCGGAACACCTCCTCCCCTGCCGGAACCCCGTGTCAACCGTCGACGGATCGTGCGGGGAAAACGTGAAATGGCGTCCGGTCGTTCAAATGCCGCGAAGGCCGCGGGAGGCCGGTCGCCCACCTTGTGACGGAGAAATTCGGACCGGCTGAATTCATGCGGTCTTTAAAATCGTGGAATTACTCCGTTGAGGGGTGGGGGAGGGCCGAATGAGTGAACTCGCCGACGTCCGGCGGCGGCCCTGACCCTGTGACAGAAGTGTGACGGTGGGCGGCGGTGAACGCCGTTCCCGGTATCCGTTCCGCTTCCTTCTCCGGATCCGGGCGCCTACGGTGAGTGGTATGGCACCGATACCGACCCCGCCCGCACAGCCCGCCGACGACCCCGATTCCTATGTCGGTCTCGACGCCGAGCGCGCCGAGCGCCGCGCCCGGGAGCGGGGCTGGACCACGGTCCGGGCACTGGCGCCGGGCACGATCATCACCATGGAGTTCGTGGTGGGCCGGCTGAACTTCGAGGTGGACGGGGGCAGGGTCGTCCGCTGCTGGCTCGGTTGAACGAGCCGTCACGAAGCGGCCGGAACAGGTCTGTACGACACGGCTGTACGACGCGTCGGCCGGTCCGGCCGAACGGTGTCGCGCCGCTCGCCGCCCGCCACTCACCGAACGCACCAGGGCCCCGGCGCCGCCGGGGCCCTGGCCGTGCGTATGTGGTTGTCCCCGGGCCGCCCGGCAGACGCCCTCGGTGGGGCCCTCAGCCGCCTGCCACGGGCCGGCCGCGCGGGGGGCGCCGGCTGCCCGCCGCGGTCATCGGGGTCCGCTCGGAGCGCAGCGCGTGCGGCCGTGCCGGCGTGAACCGGCCGGTACCGCGGTTGGCCACCGCTTTGGGAGCCGCGCTCGCCGCGTTGGCGGCGTTCGCCGTCGTGCCGGGCGCGGTGCCCGCCCCCGCCGCCGGATTCGCCGCCGTCAGACCGCTGTGACCCGCGCCGACGGCCTCGCGGGACGGATCGTCGGCCGGTACGGAGCCCGGCGCCGCGGCGCTGTGCGCCGGAGCCGCCTGCGGCACGGGCTCCTGCGCGGGTTCCTGCTCCGGTCCGTCGGCGGTGGCCGGTGCCGTGGCCACCACCGCGGTCGGCGGCACGGCCGGGGCCGGCCGCGCGCCCCGGCGGGCGCGCCACCGCTCGCGCAGCGCGAAGAGCGTCAGCTCCGCCCAGCCGATCAGCGGCTCGAACCAGGGCAGGCCCAGCAGGATCAGCAGGCCGGCGGCCCAGCCGAGCAGCACGTCGCTCAGCCAGTGCGTACCCAGGTAGACGGTCGTCGCGCCGACCCCCAGCGCCACGAGCGACGACAGGATCGACAGATAGCGCCTGGCCCGGGGCGTGGTGGCCAGATAGGCCAGGATCCCCCAGGTCACCACGGCGTTCGCGGTATGACCGGAAGGAAATATATCGCCGCCCGCGAACAGCTCGGGCGAGCCGATCCGCGTCGCGTAATGCGGGCCGAGCCGCCCGAGCCCGAGCTTCACCGCCCCGACGGTCACGTTCAGCAACAGCAGGGCGGTCCCGAGGGTCAGCAGCGGCCGCAGCGTGTGCTGGCGCCACGAGCGCCAGCCCAGCCAGGCCGCGATCATCACCGCGGTGGGACCGCGCTGCCCGAGCACGACGAAGTAGTCGAGGTACGGGTGGAGCGTCGGCCACTGCTGGTAAGGCCGGAACAGCATGATCTTCCAGTCGAGGGTCACCAGCCAGGACGAGACGAGCACGGCCACGACGATGGCGAGATAGAACGCGAGCGTGCCGCCGAACAGAGCGGCCCGTGTGCGGCTCATCCGCGGGATCTCTATCTTCGGCGGTTCCGGCTCCCGGTCCAGACGGGCAAAGATGTCGGTACGCACGCAATGGACGTTACAGCGAGTGAGTGAGGGAACTGGTCGGTCAGGTCTCTTTGTGATGACGATGTGATGTGGACTATGTCTCAGGTCACTCTTTTTCCGGGACAGTTCCCGAAATCGAAGTGACCTTCGACCCTATTCGTCTGCGCAGCGCTTCAGGAAGCGTCTTTGTGCGGAAAAGAATTAGTTCACCAGGGCGTCGCGCGGAATTTCCCGTCCGCTCGCGCACGCCCGGGGCGCCCGGCCCGTGCCCGGTGGAGTGGCGTACGACACACTCCCTGGTCACAGGGGTGAGAGATGCACCATGCGACACACGCGACGACTCGCGTACGCTGTCGGCTCACTCGCCCATCGGCGCCGGGCCGCTCCGAGGGACCGGTGTCCCCGCCGGTCCGCCGAGCGCGAGTGACGCACTGGGAGGTACGCAGATGTCCGGGACCAGCACGACCGGAGCACGCCCGGGTGCCGTCCGGCCCGGTGCCAACCGCTGGGTGGTCCTGTTCGTCCTGTGCGTGAGTCTCCTGCTCGTCGCGCTGGACGCGACCGTGCTGCACGTCGCCGTCCCCGCCGTCACCGCCGACCTCGGCCCCAGCGGCGTGGAACTGCTGTGGATCGTGGACGCCTATCCGCTCGTCTGCGCCTCGCTGCTGATCCTCTTCGGCACCCTCGGCGACCGCGTCGGCAGACGGCGGGTGCTGCTCCTCGGATACGCGATCTTCGCCGCCGCGTCGGCCGCGGCGACCCTGGCGCACACCCCCGAGGTGCTGATCGGGGCCCGCGCGCTGCTGGGCGTCGGCGGCGCGATGATCATGCCCGCGACGCTGTCCGTCCTGCGCGCCGTCTTCCCCGACCGGCGTGAGCGGGCCCTGGCCATCGGTATCTGGACCGCCGTGGCCGCCGTCGGCGCGGCGGTCGGACCGGTGCTCGGCGGCTTCCTCGTGGAGCACTTCTGGTGGGGCTCCGTCTTCCTGATCAACATTCCGCTGCTGGCGGTGCTGCTGCCGGTCGGCCGGCTGGTGCTGCCCGAGTCGAAGGGCGGCACCGACGGGCCCTGGGACGTGCTCGGGGCCCTGATGGCCGCGGCGGGCGTGCTCGGGCTCGTCTGCGGGGTCAAGCGCGTCGGGGCCGGAGAGGGGCCGCTCAGCCCGCTCACGCTGGTGCCGCTGTGCGCCGGTGTCGCCCTGCTGGTCCTCTTCGTCCGTCGGCAGCGGCACCGCGAGCATCCGCTGATCGACCTGCGGATGTTCGCCAGGCGCACGTTCTCCACCTCCGTCGGCTGCATCGTGCTCGCCATGCTGGCCCTGGTCGGACTGGAGCTGATAGCCGTCCAGTACCTCCAGCTGGTGCTGGGACTCAGCCCGCTGCAGACCGGGCTGCGGCTGCTGCCGCTCACCTTCGCCGCCATGGCCGCGGGCGTCACCGGCTCGGTCATGCTGGCCCGGCTGGGCCCGCGCCGCATGGTGGCCTGGGGCTTCGTGCTGACCGCCGCCGCCGTCCTGCTGCTGGTCCAAATGGGCCAGCACGACCGGCCCGCGCTGCTGACCGTCGGATTCGTGCTGCTCGGCTGGGGGCTCCAGACCACGCTCTTCGGTGCGTACGAGTCGATGCTGAGCGAGGCCCCGGCGGAGCAGGCGGGCGGCGCGGCGGCCGTCGGCGAGACCTCGTACCAGCTCGGCGCGGGCATGGGCATCGCCCTGCTCGGCAGCGTGATGAACGCGACCTACGCCCCCGCGCTCGCCTCCGTCAAGGGCGTGCCGGGGTCCGCGGGGACGGCGGCGGCCTCCTCGCTCGGCGAGGCGTACGCGGTGGCGGCCCGGCTGGACGGGCCCGCCGGGGCCGCCCTGCGGACCGCCGCGCGCCACTCCTTCGTGCACGGTCTGCATGTGACGCTGCTCGTCAGCGCGGGGCTGCTGCTGCTCGGCGCGGTGTGGGCGCTGCGGCTGCCGAAGGTCACGGAGTGCCCGGCCACGCCGGGCGCGGCGGACCGAGCCGACGGCGCCGACCGCGGGGACGCCGTGGGGAAGGGCCAGGACGCCCAGGGCGGCGGGAACGGCCGGGACGATGACGGCGCGCGCGAGGTCCGGCACCTGCCGGGCGCGCGGGACCCGCGGGAGACGCGCCCGCCGGAGCAGCGCGGCGCCGCCCGGCACACCCCCCGGCCCGCCCCGGCGCGGACTCCGCGCCAGGCCCGGGAGCCCGTGGAGCCGTCCGCCGCCCGCGCCGCGACCGAGGCCGGAACCCGCTGACCGGCCCGCACCGGGTCCCTCCCGTCCCGACGAGGCGGGCAGGGACGCCGGGAGCCGCGGTGTCCCCGGGGCCGCCGGACACGCTCCGGGAGCGGCCGGGTCTGGACGGGTGACGGACCGCCCCGTAACCTCGGCGCCGGTCCGTCACCACCGTCGCTCGTCACGGGCCTGTACCGGCGGGAGCACCGACCGGTCAGGGCCGCCGGAGGCCGCCATGCCCGCACCGTCCGCCGCCACGCCGCCCTTCGACCCCCGTGATCCGCTCGGCATCGACGACTGTCTCGACCCGGAGGACCTGGCCGTGCGGGACACCGTGCGCGCCTGGGCCGCCGACCGGGTGCTGCCCCACATCGCCGAGTGGTACGAGCGGGGCGAGCTGCCCGGCGTGCGCGAGCTGGCCCGGGAACTCGGCGCGCTCGGCGCGCTGGGCATGTCCCTGGAGGGCTACGGCTGCGCCGGGGCGAGCGCCGTGAGTTACGGGCTCGCGTGCCTGGAGCTGGAGGCCGCCGACTCAGGTATCCGCTCCCTCGTCTCCGTACAGGGTTCTCTCGCCATGTACGCGATCCACCGCTACGGCTCCGAGGAGCAGAAGCGGCGGTGGCTGCCCGCCATGGCCGCGGGCGAGATCATCGGCTGCTTCGGCCTCACCGAGCCCGACCACGGTTCCGACCCGGCCGGGATGCGCGCCCACGCGCGACGGGACGGCTCCGACTGGCTGCTCACCGGCCGCAAGATGTGGATCACCAATGGCTCGGTGGCGGGCGTCGCCGTGGTCTGGGCCCGGACGGACGAGGGCGTCCGGGGGTTTCTCGTACCGGCCGGGACGCCGGGCTTCTCTGCTCCGGAGATCACCCACAAGTGGTCCCTGCGCGCCTCGGTCACCAGCGAACTGGTCCTCGACGACGTACGGTTGCCGGCCGACGCCGTCCTGCCGGAGGCCAGGGGGCTGCGGGGACCGCTGAGCTGTCTGAGCCACGCGCGCTACGGGATCGTCTGGGGCGCGATGGGCGCCGCGCGCACCTGCTTCGAGACGGCGCTGCGGTACGCGGGGACCCGGGAGCAGTTCGGCCGGCCGATCGGGGGGTTCCAGCTCACCCAGGCCAAACTCGCGGACATGGCGCTGGAACTGCACAAGGGCATCCTGCTCGCGCTCCACCTGGGGCGGCGGATGGACGCCGGCCGGCTCCTGGCCGAGCAGGTCAGCTTCGGCAAGCTCAACAACGTGCGGGAGGCGATCGAGATCTGCCGGACGGCCAGGACCGTCCTCGGGGCCAACGGCATCTCGCTGGAGTACCCCGTGATGCGCCACGCCACGAACCTGGAGTCGGTGCTCACCTACGAGGGCACCGTCGAAATGCACCAGCTCGTACTGGGCAAGGCGCTCACCGGCCTCGACGCCTTCCGGTGACCGCCGTGTGCGGCGCCCCGGTGGCCGCCGTGTGCGGCGCCCCGGTGGCCCGGCGGCGAACCGGTGAGCGGCCTTGCTCAGCTCTGGTTGAAGAAGCCGTCCTCGGCCCGGCCCGCGTGGTCACCGGTGACGATCTCGGTGTCGGCGGGGGTCAGCAGGAAGACCCGGGTGGCGACCCGGTCGATCGAGCCGCGCAGGCCGAAGATGAGACCGGCGGCGAAGTCCACCACACGCTTGGCGTCGGAGGGATCCATGGCGGTGAGGTTCATGATGACCGGGACA
Organism: Streptomyces hebeiensis; assembly: GCF_052983195.1. Lineage (NCBI taxonomy): Bacteria > Bacillati > Actinomycetota > Actinomycetes > Kitasatosporales > Streptomycetaceae > Streptomyces > Streptomyces hebeiensis. The sequence goes on along the minus strand of NZ_CM129812.1, from coordinate 1,495,516 downwards.
CCGGAGCGGAAGAGCTCGCCGATCGTCCGGGCGTCCCGGAAACTGTCCGGGGTGACCGTGGCGATTCTGCGGCCGGCCCCCCGGCCGGGCTCGGCGGCGACCCGCACCCGGGGGTCGGTCTTCCAGGCGTCGCCGCCCTCCGCTTCCTCGGCGTACTCGTCGTCGTAGTAACGCTCGTCGTTGTCCTCGACGAGGCCCAGCCAGGCACTCGCCTTGCGCACCGATCCCATGGACGCCTCCTTTCACCGCGGTCACATGTCGTTCCCTATCCCCATCGTCGTCCATGATGCGGATTACGCGCCAAGTAGATAGTCGGCGCGCAGGCGATTCGTGACGGTACTGGTGCAGATGATGTGGTGGTTCGTCAAGGTTCTTCCACCTTGGTGCGCCTGACACAGTACAAAATATGACGTTCCGGCCGCGAGGGTGATGGACGTCCACGTACGGGTGAATGACACGATCGTTACGATCGCCGGGCACGGAGAAAAGCAGCGCGGAGAACGTTCGGGGGAACTGCTGTGTTCGGAATCGTCAGGCCATGCGCGCATCGGCTGACCGACGGCCTCAAGACCGAGTGGACGGCCCATCTGTGCGGCCTGTGTCTGGCCTTGCGGGCCGACCACGGGCAGCTCTCGCGGGTCGTCACGAACTACGACGGACTGATCGTCTCGGTCCTGACGGAGGCTCAGGTCGAACGCACCGCCGGACAACGGCGCACCGCGGGCCCGTGTCCGCTGCGTGGTATGCGCACCGCTCCCGTCGCGCGCGGGGAGGGCGCGCGCCTCGCGGCGTCGGTGTCGCTGGTGCTGGCCGCGGCGAAGGTCAGGGACCACGTCACCGACGGGGACGGGCTGTTGGGGCGCCGTCCCCTGGCGGCCGCCGCGCGCCGGGTCGCCGTCGGCTGGGACAGGGCGGGCGCGCGGACCGGCGCGGTGCTCGGTTTCGACACCTCCGTACTCGTCGACGCCGTCGACCGGCAGCCCGGGATCGAGGCCCTGGCCGGCCCCGGCACCTCGCTGCTCACCGTCACGGAACCGACCGAGACGGCCACCGCCGCCGCCTTCGCGCACACCGCGGTCCTCGCGGGCCGGCCGGGCAACCGGGAGCCGCTGGCCGAGGCGGGGCGGCTGTTCGGCAGGCTCGCGCACCTGCTGGACGCGGTGGAGGACCAGCGGGCGGACGCGGAGTCCGGTGCGTGGAACCCGCTGACGGCGACCGGCACCTCCCGCGCCGAGACCCGGCGGCTCGCGGACGACGCGGTGCGCGGGATACGGCGGGCGCTGCGCGAGGCGGAGTTCACCGACGCCAGGCTGGCGCATGTGCTGCTCGCGCACGAACTGCGTGTCTCGGTGGACCGCGCCTTCGGTGCCCACGGCACGACGCACCACGGGCACGCGGCACACGGGCATGACGCCGGTGCGCATGACGTCCGTGGGCAGGCCGGTCAGGGCGGTTCGCCTCCGCCGGGGAACCCGTACGGCGGCGATCCGCGGGGCGGCAATCCGTACGCCGGCCAGGGCGGCGGCGGGCCGTACGGACCGAACAACGGCCAGGGCGACGGGAATCCTGGCGTGCCGAGCGGCCCGGGGGGCCCGGGCGGTCCGCCGCCGCGCTTCGGCGAGGAGCCCAGGAAGCCGCGCGGCTTCCTCGCCGGCTGCGCCGTCTTCGTCGGACTCTGCTGCACCTGCAAGCTGTGCTGTGCCAAGGAGTACGAGGGCCCGTGGTCCCGGAAGAAGCGCGAGGGCTGCTGCCGTGACTGCGACTGCTGTGACTGCGATGGGTGTGACTGCTGCGACTGCGGCTGTGACTGCTGAGCGAACCAGCGGCCACGGACGGTACGAGGGGAGGCGCGCAGTGCCGCGGTGATGGCGTGTGAAGGCACGCGGGACACGGCGCCGGAACGCCGGTGGTGCGTGAGAGCGGCCCTGGGGCGGGCCGAGCAGGGCGTCAGCTCAACAGGACGAGGACCACACTCGACCGAAGTCGATGTGGGAGCGCGTGACCAGCCGCTGCTGTGGATGCATGGGCCAAGTGGAACAGGCATCCGGTTCCGCGTCAACCGCATGAGACGGCGGGTTCACAGTGCGGACGGTCTTGACACCGGGCCCTGAGCGGCACTTACCCTCTGTCTCCGACAGGCGGACCGTGCTGAGGGGCTCGGGCCGTCCGCGCCCCGCGCGCGATGTCCCGTGAAGGCACCACCGTGTTCGATCGCTGTATCCACGGAGCCTTCGCATGCCTGTGTCATCGGACACCGTCCGCACGTCTCCCGCGCACGAGGCGGCACCACCGACCGTCGTCGTGATCGGCGCGGGCCCACGCGGTACGGGATTCCTGGAGCGGATCGCGGCCAACGCGCGCTCGCTGTACGACGGTCTGCCCCTGGACATCCATCTGGTGGACCCGTACCCGCCGGGCGGCGGGCGGATCTGGCGGCGTGACCAGTCGCCGCTGCTGTGGATGAACTCCATGGCCCAGGACGTCACCATGTTCACCGACGCGTCGGTCCCGCTGGCCGGTCCGGTACGGGAGGGGCCCGCGCTGCACGAGTGGGCGCGGGACATCGGGGCGGAGCGGGCACCGGCCGGCCTGGGCGACGAGCTGGGCGCGCTCACGGGCCCGAGTTTCCCCAGCCGCCAGGCGCAGAGCGCCTATCTGGGCTGGGTCTACGAACAGACCGTCGCCGCTCTGCCGCCCGGCGTCACCGTCCACCCGCACCGCACCAGCGCGGTGCGCGTGAGCGGTCCGCGCGACGGACGGCAGCGGGTGTGGCTGGCCGGCCGCGGTGAACCCCTGACCGCCGACCTGGTCGTGCTCACCATCGGCCACCTCGACGGCGAACCGGACGCCGAGCAGGTGGAGTTGGGCCGCTTCGCGCGGCGGCACGGGCTGGTTCACCTGCCGCCCGACTTCACCGCCGACAGCGACCTGTCCGCGCTGCGCGCGGGCGAGCCCGTCCTGGTGCGCGGCCTCGGACTCGCCTTCGTGGACCTGATGGTGCTGCTCACGGAGGGGCGCGGCGGACGCTACTCGGAACCCGATGCCGACGCCGCCGCCGGCGCGAACGCCGACGCGGACGGGTCCGGCGGATCCGAGGGCGAGTTGGTCTACCACCCCTCCGGGAACGAGCCCGTCCTGTACGTCGGATCGCGACGCGGCGTCCCGTACCACTCCAAAATCGGCTATCCGCTGGACGGCGAACGACCGCCGCTGCCGCGGTTCCTCGGCCCCGAGCAGATCGACGAACTGCTGGCCCGGCCCGGTCCGCGCGACTTCACGCGCGACGTCCGGCCGCTGATCGACAAGGAACTCGGCTTCGCCCACTACCACCGGCTGTTCACCGCCCACCCCGAGCGCGTCCGCATGGGGTGGACCCGCTTCGAGGAGAAGTACGCGGCGGCGGGACCCGGCAGCCCGGAACTCGCCGCCCTGGTCGCCGCGGCCGTGCCCGACCCGGCCGACCGGCTCGACCTGGCCGCGCTGGACCGGCCGCTGGAGGGGGAGAAGTTCGCCTCCTACGAGGCGCTCCAGGAGCGGCTGCGCGCGTACGTGAGCGCGGACCTCACCCGCAGACACGACCCCGCGCACAGCGCCGACCTCGCGGTCTTCCTCGGACTGCTCTCCGTCTACGGCCAGTTGGTGCGCCTCGGCGACCTCGGCGCGGGCGGCGGCGGGTGGCACGGTTTCTTCAGTTGTCTCGCCTCGGGCCCGCCGGGGCCCCGGCTGCGCCGGCTCCTCGCGCTCTCCCGGGCCGGGACCGTGCGCTTCCTGGGGGCCGGGATGACGGTCGAGGCGGACGAGCGCGGTGGTGTGTTCCGGGCCGGGAGCGCCTCCGTACCGGGGGAGTACGTCGAGGCGCGCGCCCTGGTCGAGGCCCGGCTTCCCGACCCGGACCCCGAGCGCACCCGCAGCCCGCTGCTGCGCGCCCTGTACGAGGAGGGCGCCGCGACCTCGGCGGCGGGCCTGGTCCGGGTCGATCCCGGCGACGGCCGTCTCGTCGGCCACGACGGCCGCCCCCACCCGCGCCGCTTCGCGCTCGGCCCGTACACCACCGCGCGCTCGAGCGGCGCGTTCACCCGGCCGGGCACCGGCGGCCCGGCGTTCCGCCAGAACGACGCCACGGCCCGCGCGGTACTGACATTCCTGCGCGAGGCGGTGTGCGCGGCCGGCGCCGGCCGAAGGCCCGGCTCGGACCCCACCGGCCCCGGCCCCGCCGACCAGGACTCCGCCGGCCCGGACTCCGCGGGCCCGCCCGACCGGCCGGACTCCGCCGGTCCGCGCGGTCGTCCGCGCGTCGGCGCGCCTGCGCGGTCCCCCCTGTCGACCCATGACTGAAAGGCACCCGATGCCCCCCATCCCACCCCTGGTGCTCGCCGCGGAGATCGGCGGTCCGCCGCGCTACGACGCCGCCCACCACGTCGGACTCGTCCGGCTCGCCGAGCGCGGCGCCCTGGACTTCGTCACCCTCCGGGACTCCTTCGCCCGGCCGGGCCCCGACGCGCTCGAGGTCCTGGCGCGGGTCGCGCCCGCCACCGAGCGGATCGGTCTCGTGCCGACGGTCACCACCACCCACACCGAACCGTTCCACGTCTCCACCGCCGTGGCGACCCTGGACTGGGTGAGCCGCGGCCGGGCGGGCTGGCTGGTCGAGGTGTCGGCGACCGAGGCCGAGGCGAAGCTCTTCGGACGCAAGTCCGCCGCCCCCGCGCCCGCCCTGTGGCGGGAGGCCGGCGAGGTCGTGGACGTGGCCGCCCGGCTCTGGGACAGCTGGGAGGACGACGCGGAGATCCGGGACACGTCGACGGGGCGCTTCGTCGACCGCGCCAAGCTGCACCACGTCGACTTCGAGGGCACGGACTTCACCGTGCGCGGCCCGTCGATCGTGCCGAGGCCGCCCCAGGGCCACCCCGTCACCGTGGTCGACGCGGTGGCCGGCGGCCACAGCGAGCGGATCGCCGCGCGCCACGCGGACGTCGTCCTCGTCCGGGCCGGCCGGCCCGAGGAGGCGTCGGCGGTCGCGGAGCGGCTGCGGGCGCGCGCCGCGCGCCACGGCCGCGATCCGGGCAGCCTCCGGATCCTGGTGGCGCTCACCGTCGACCTCGGGGTCGGCGAACGATACCGGGAACCGGGTTTCGACAGCGCCCCGTCCGACGCCGAGGGCCTGCACCACAGCGGAGGCCCCGTCGACCTCGCCGAACTGATCACCCGCTGGCACACCCACGGGGCCGTGGACGGCTTCCACCTGACGCCGCTGTTCCCGGAGCGCGACCTCGAACGGCTCGTCAACGGGACGGTGGCGCTGCTCCAGCACCGCGGTCTCTTCCGCACCTTCCATCCGGGCGGCACGCTCCGCGAACACCTGGGCCTCGCCCGCCCGGCCAACCAGTACGCGCCCGCCGGGGAGACCTCATGACCACGCGCACACCCCGTACCGCTCCGGGCACGCGTCGAGCCGCCTCGGGCGCGCCTCGTACCCGGCTGATCCACCTCGCCGCTCACTTCCCCGGCGTCAACAGCACCACCGTCTGGGCGGATCCCCGCTCCCGGTCCCAGATCGACTTCTCCTCCTTCGAACACCTGGCCCGCACCGCCGAGCGCGGCAAGTTCGACTTCTTCTTCCTCGCCGAGGGGCTCCGGCTGCGGGAGCACAAGGGGCTGATCCACGACCTGGACGTGGTCGGCAGGCCCGAGTCCCTCACCGTGCTGAGCGCGCTCGCGGCCGTCACCGACCGGCTCGGCCTCGCCGCCACCGTGAACGCGACCTTCAACGAGCCGTACGAACTGGCCCGCAGGCTGGCGACGCTCGACCACCTCAGCGCGGGCCGGGCCGCCTGGAACGTGGTGACCTCCTCCGACGCCTTCACCGGCGAGAACTTCCGGCGCGGCGGCTACCTCGACCGCGCCGACCGCTACACGCGGGCGGCCGAGTTCGTCGCCACCGCCCGGGAACTGTGGGACTCCTGGACCCCGCCGGGACCGGACGCCCCGTACGGCGAGCCCCGGCGCTTCGCGCACGCGGGCGCGGAGTTCGCCATCGAGGGCGAGTTCACCGTCCCCCGCTCCCCGCAGGGCCACCCGGTGGTGATCCAGGCCGGGGACTCCGACGAGGGACGGGAGTTCGCCGCCTCGGCCGCCGATGTCGTCTTCACCCGGCACGGCACCCTGGAGGCGGGCCGGGCCTTCTACGACGACGTCAAGGCGCGGCTGGCGGCGTACGGCAGGCAGCCCGGCGACCTCAAGATCATGCCGGGGGCGACCGTCGTACTCGGCGACACCGACGCCGACGCGCGGGAGCGGGCCGCCGCGATCCGCGAACAGCAGGTCTCCCCGCAGAACGCGATCCTCGCGCTGGAACAGGTCTGGGGCCGGGACCTGTCCGCGTACGACCCGGACGGGCCGCTGCCGGACGTCGACCCCGACCCGGATGCCGCGCTCGCGCAGGGCCGGGTGCGGATCGGTGATCCGTTCGAGGTCGCCGCCCGGTGGCGGGCGCTGTCGGAGGCCAAGGGGCTCTCCATCCGGCAGACCGTCGTCGAGACCACGGCACGGCAGTCCTTCGTCGGCTCCCCCGGGACCGTGGCGGAGGAGATGCACACCTTCGTGACCGAGCGGGCGGCGGACGGCTTCATCCTCGTCCCGCATCTCACCCCGGGCGGCCTGGACGACTTCGTCGACCGGGTCGTACCTCTCCTCCAGGAGCGGCGGGCCTTCCGTACGGAGTACGAGGGTGCCACCCTGCGCTCCCACTTGGGCCTTCCGAACCCGCACGGAAAGGCCGCTCGCGCGTGACCGCCGGAACGGACACCGCTGACGGCACCGCTGTCACAGCCGTACGCCTGACGCCCCGCGGAGTCCGCCCGTACCGCGCGCACCACTGGCCACCCTCGGCCAAATACCGCCCTTGCGCGTCCAGTTGAGGTTCCCAATACTCCCGAGACAGCGCGCCGGTCGGGGCGCCGTACCGTCCGGAATCCGGACAGTACGGCCTCGGCCGCGCCTCACGGGCCCCACACCCCACAGCGGGCCCCCGATTCCCCTCGGGAGGAACGAGAAGTGAGGATCAAGCGCACCACCCCACGCACGGGCACGGCCAGACGCACCCGTCTGCTCGCCGTCACCGCCGGACTCGCGGCGGCGGCGGCGATCGCGGTCCCCACCGCGAACGCCGACTCCGCCGGAACGTTCAGCGAGAGCCGGCTGAGCGCGGCGAGCGACGCCGTGCTGGACGCCGATGTGGCCGGCACCGCCTGGTACATCGACAAGGCGAGCAACGACGTCGTCGTGTCGGCCGACAGCACCGTCTCCCAGGCTGAGATCGCCAGGATCAAGCAGGCCGCGGGGGCCAACGCGGGTGCCCTGCGGGTCGAGCGCACCCCCGGCAAGCTCTCCAAGCTCATATCCGGCGGTGACGCCGTCTACACGAGCAGCTGGCGCTGCTCGGCCGGGTTCAACGTGGTCAGCGGCAGCACGTACTACTTCCTGACCGCCGGCCACTGCACCGAGGGCAACCCCGCCTGGTACACCAGCTCCTCGGGCGGCACGAGCATCGGTCCCACGGCCGGTACCAGCTTCCCCGGCAACGACTACGGCATCGTGCGCTACTCGAACACCTCCATCGCCCACCCGGGCACGGTCGGCAGCATCGACATCACGGGCGCGGCCAACGCCAGCGTCGGGATGTCCGTCACCCGCCGCGGTTCGACCACCGGCACCCACAGCGGCTCCGTGACCGGCCTGAACGCCACGGTCAACTACGGCGGCGGTGACATCGTCTCCGGACTGATCCGCACCAACGTCTGCGCCGAGCCGGGCGACAGCGGCGGCCCGCTGTACTCCGGCAGCCTGGCCGTCGGACTGACCTCCGGCGGCAGCGGCAACTGCTCCTCCGGGGGTACGACGTACTTCCAGCCGGTGACCGAGGCGCTGAGTGCCTACGGGGTCAGCATTCTGTGACCGGGCGCCCGTGACCGGCATTCCGTGACCGGTGTCCGGTGAGCGTCCACCGACCGGTGTTCTCCGGCCGACAGCAGGCGAGTCCTCGTCCGATTCCGGGACGGGGGCTCGCCTCCCTCCTTTTCTGGGAAGATGGCAGGACGGTGGGGCCAGCGCGTGTTGCGAGGACCGGGGAGCCGCGGAGCAGTGGAACGCATCGGAGTGACCGGCCACAGAAGCATTCCGGCGGAGGCGTACGCGCACGTCACCGCGGGCATCCAGGACGTGCTGCGCGGTCACACGGGGGCGCTGGAGGCGCTCTCCAGCCTGGCGGTCGGCGCGGACCAGCTGTTCGCCGCGCTGGCCCTGGAGCGCGGCGCCGCCCTGACCGCAGTCATCCCCAGCGGTGACTACGAGAACGACTTCGCGGACCCGGACGAACTGGCCGGCTACCGGCGGCTGCGCGACCGGGCGACGCGAAGGGTCCGGATGGCCTTTCCGCACTCCACCGACGAGGCGTACTACGCGGCGGGGACGTACATCGCCGACCACTGCGACCAGTTGCTCGCGGTGTGGGACGGCCGGCCGGCCCGGGGACTCGGCGGCACCGGGGACATCGTCAGCTACGCGCGGGAGCGCGGGAAGCCGGTCACGGTGATCTGGCGCGAGGGCGTCGAGCGCGCGTGAAGCCGGTACGCGGGGCGCGGTGGCGCGGCTGGGCGGCGGTCCGCACCCGAGGCCGCTCGTCGGTCAGCCCCGGTGCCGTACCAGCCAGTCCGTGTGCTGGGGCGAGACGACGCGCTCGGTCTCGTACACCGCCGCGGCCCACTGCCGCTCGGTGACCGTCGTCTCCATCGCCGTGTGCATCGCCGCCAGGTCCTCCGCCACCAACGAGTGAGCGGATATGAGGGGTTGGTGCCTGCGGATCTCGCTCCACGCGAGACACGCCGCGGCCGAGGCCGACAACAGGCCCAGCACGGCGGAGGACTGGGTGAGGGAGAAGCTCCGCGCCACGGCCAGCAGGAGGGCCAGCAGGGTCAGCAGGGCGATGGTGACCGACCAGAGGGTGGTGGCCCGGCGGGAGACGGCCGTTCTGCGGTCGTACCAGTCGCGCTGCTCGATCAGCCGGTCCCTGACGTAGGTCTCCTTGCGTACGGTGAACGGCTGCCCGCGCAGCGACCGCATGGGCTCCGTGATCAGTTCCCCGTCGGCCACGTGGTCCGGGCCGTTCCCGGTCTCGCCGGCGGCCCCGCCGTCCCGGCCGTTCCCCTCGCCCCGGCCGCCGGGTCCGCCGTCCCGCGGGTCCTCCCAGCCCACCTTCTTCAACTCGGCGAGCCCCGCCTCGAGGCGGGCGAGGTACAACGCCGTCGCGTCGCCGGCCGCCGAGTCGAAGGGAGCGCCGTGCACCGCGTAGCGCCAGGACATCGACTTGATGAACTCGGCCGCCGAGCGGTTGAGCTGCCAGCGTGCCCCCGCCCGCCGGCGCGCCGAGCGGAACGTGATCAGAAGCACACCGGCGTAGGCCAAGGCCGTGAGGGCGCCCACGAGTTGGAACGAATCACCCACGCCCGCCCGCCACGGCGACGCCGCGAGCGCGGCGCCGACGACGAGCAGCAGGAGCCGGGTGCGCGTGGAGCCGACCGCCTCGCGCTGCCGGGCGATGGCGGCGGCGTCGGCGTGGTGGAAGAGAACGGGCAGGTCGGCATTCCGGAAGACCCGGCTGTGCAGCGGTCCGCGTACACCGTCCATGCGTGCCCTCCGCGTGCGGTCGTGTCGTCACCCATGCGGCGGAATGGTGTGTTCCGTATCGCCTCGTGAACGCCCGGCGACGCTTGCGTCGCGGCGGCACGAGTCGAGTTGCCGGGCGAGTTCATGAGAGTAAAGTCGTGACGCTGGCACCGCAACGGTGCGGTGTCTCCCCCTCAGGGCAAGATGATCAAGGACGGCCGTCGTGACCACTCACACCTCTGTCGCCTTCGCCACCGCGAAGAAGAACCGTGTCCCCCTCGCAGAGATCGACGTACGCGATTCCGGCGTCGCGAAGAAGCTCAACCGTGTGCTGCCCGTGCCCACCGGCCGCGTCGTGCGCGTTTCGAGCTTCAACTCCGCCCTCTAGAATGGCCTGATGACAGGACCACTGGTCCCTTTTCGCGAGATCGTTCTGAAGGTCCACAGCAGGTGTGATCTTGCGTGTGACCACTGCTACATCTACGAACACGCCGATCAGAGCTGGCGCACCCGCCCCAAGGCGATCTCTGACGACGCGATGTCCTGGACGGCTCTGCGACTGGCCGAGCACGCCAAGACCCATGACCTGCCCTCCGTGTCAGTGATCCTGCACGGAGGGGAGCCCCTGCTGGCGGGGCCCGCCCGGCTGCGCCGGGTGTGCGAGGAACTGACCCGCGCCCTCGCCGGGGTCGCCGCCCTCGATCTGCGGATCCACACCAACGGGCTCCAGCTCGGCCCCCGCTACCTCGACCTCTTCGCCGAGTACGGCGTCAAGGTCGGCATCTCCCTCGACGGCGACCGGGCCGCCAACGACCGGCACCGCCGCTTCGCGGACGGCCGCAGCAGCCACCCCCTGGTCCTCAAGGCCGTCGAACTGCTCCGCCAGGACCGCTACCGCGCTCTCGACCTCGGCCTGTTGTGCACCATCGACATCGCCAACGACCCGGTCACGGTCTACGACGCGCTGAGCGCGCTCGAACCGCCCCGGATCGACTTCCTGTTGCCGCACGCGACCTGGGACGAACCGCCGCCGCGCGCCGAGGGGGCGACCACCGCGTACGCCGACTGGCTGCTCGCCGTCTTCGACCGCTGGGACGCCGACGGCCGGCCCATGCCCGTACGCCTCTTCGAATCGGTGTTCTCCACCCTGCACGGCGGCCCGAGCCTGACCGAGTCGCTGGGGCTCGTCCCGACCGATCTGATCGTGGTGGAGACGGACGGGACGCTGGAGCAGGTCGACTCGCTCAAGAGCGCCTACGAGGGAGCCGCCGCCACCGGTTTCGACGTCTTCTCGCACACCCTGGACGAGGTCGCCGCCCACCCGGGCGTACGGGCCAGGCAGCTGGGCGTGGCCGGGCTGGGCGAGACCTGCCGGCGGTGTCCGGTCGTGCGCTCCTGCGGCGGCGGTCTCTACACCCACCGCTACCGCTCCACGCCGGACACCGGCACGCGCCCCGACAGCCCCGGGAACAGTGACCGTTCCGACGCTGACGCGCGCGCGGAGCGAACCGGGGGACACGCCGGAGGCTTCGACAATCCCTCCGTCTACTGCGCCGACCTCGAGGCGCTGATCCGCGGCATCGAGTCCCGTACGGCCGCCGCGTCCGTACCCCCCGTCCTCACCGACACCGGTGAACTGGTCGCGGCCCAGCAGGAGCTGACCCGCTCCCTGCTCGCCGAGCTGCACGTGGAACTCGCCGGCCGGGGCGGGGCGGACTGGCAGGAGGCATGGGAACTGGCGAGCGTCGTCGAAGAGCGCGGCGACGGGCTCGACGCCGTCCTCACCCACCCCTACACCCGTAGCTGGCTGGTGGACCGCGTGGCCGCGCTGCGCGCCGAGCGGCCCGGGGCCGTCGACGGTGCGCTCGCCCTGTCGGCGTACGTGGCGGCCGCGGTCGTCCGGGGCGGCCTGGACCTGCCCGTACGGGTCAGAGGCACCGGCGGGGTGCTCCACCTGCCCACCCTCGGCACCCTGCGGATTCCGCGGCCGGACGGGACCGGAGCCTCGACAGCACACGGAACCGAGGCGGCCGGGGCGGCCGAGGAGTTGGGGACGGTCGGCCCGCTCGGCGAGGGCGGGGCGTTCGAGGCGGAGGTGCGGCCCGTCGAGGAGGGCTTCCTGGTCCGCACCGCCACCGCCGAGCTGCGGATCGGCCGACCAGGGGAGGCCACCGAACACTGGCGCCCCGTGCGCCGGCTCGGTCTGACCGGGGGGCCCGTTCTCGCCCTGGACGACCTCGATCCGTACCGCGACTGCTTCGGCGTCCCCGTCCACCCAGGGCTCCGGCCCGCGGAGACCGCTGCCTGGGCCGGCCGGCTGACGGCGGCCTGGGAACTGCTGCACCCCGCCCTGCCCGAGCGGGCCGAAGCGGCGGCCGGTGCGCTGTCGACCGTGACACCCCTGCTCGCCGCACCTCTGACGGGCCATCAGCCCGTGGCCGCCACCGGCGCGCACGGCCTCGGCGCGCTGGGTCTGCCCTTCGCCGCCGGGGTGGCGGAGCTGGCGCTCGCGCTGCTGCGCGGGCTGCGCCGGGCCCGGTTCCGGGCGCTGACCGAGGTGACCGACCTCTACGCGTACGACGGCGAGTGGCTCAGACCCGCACCCTGGCAGGAGGCCCCGGTCCCGCTCTCCGAGCTGCTTGCCGGGGCGTACGAACGGGTGGGGCTCGCCGTCTACGGGGGCCCCACCGCCATGGCGCGCGGCATCCGGCTGGACCAGGCCCGCCGGGCGCTGGACACCTTGGAGGACGCGCCCGAACTCACCGTCAGCGGGAAGAGCCTGCTGGCAGCTCTACGGAAAGAGACCGAACGTGGCTGACGACGGGACGGGAACCGGAACCGGAACGGGCGCGGACGCCCCAGCCGTGACGGGCACCGGAACGGACGCCGGAACCGGACCGGAGGCGAACGCCGTGACCGGAACCGCGACCGGGGCGCACACCGATCCACGCCTGGTGGACCAACTCGCGGCCCTGGGCGTCACCGAGGGCATGACCCTGCTCGTCCACGCCTCCCTCAGCGGTACCGGCCTCGACCCCGACGTCCTGCGGACCGCCCTCGTGACGGCGCTGGGGGAGACGGGCACCCTCGTCGTCCCCGCCTTCACGGAGGAGAACTCCGACTCCTCGCTCGCCCACCGCGCCGCCATCAAGGGCCTGACCCGCCGGGAGGCCGCCGCCTTCCGGGCCAGGATGCCCGCCTTCGACGCGGCGACCACCCCGTGCCCGCGCATGGGCGTCCTGGCCGAGTCGGTCCGTACCGCCCCCGGCGCCGTCCGCAGCGCGCACCCGCAGTCGTCCTTCGCGGCGCTCGGACACCGGGCTGCGGAGCTGATGGCGGACCATCCGCTGGAGAGCCACCTCGGCGAGGAGTCCCCGCTCGGCAAGCTGGCCGGATCCGGTGCGCACGAGCTGCTGATCAACGTGGGGTTCGCCGCCTGCACGGCGTTCCATCTCGCCGAATACCGGATCGGTGCCCCCCTGCGCTCCTACCACTGTGTGGTCAAAGCGGCGGACAACAGCCCCCGCTGGGTGGAATATGAGGATGTCCGTCTCGACGACAGCGATTTCGAGGCGATCGGTGCCTCATTCCCCTGGGGTCTGGAGCAGAAGGGACAGCTGGGAGGAACGACCGCGCGATTGTTCTCCGTCAAGGACGCTGTCGACCATGCCGAGGCGTGGATGACCGAAAAGCGGCGTTGATTGACCGAACCGCATGGGGAGAAAGCGGGCGCGGTTCCGGAATGATGAATTCGCTCACGTCCTCTTCGTTCATGGAAGTGAGTGTTCGACACAGGACGGGGGTCGTGTGCACGCGTCACCGCAGCAGCGGGCTGCTGACCATCGGCCGTACTTCTTTCTCAGTTACGCGCACACACCGAGGGATGTCGCCGGGGGGCCCGATCCGGACATGTGGGTCGAGCGCCTCTTCCGGGATCTGTCCGGCCATGTGATGGCCATGACCGACCTGCCGGCCGGGGCGCAGGCCGGTTTCATCGACCGGGAGATGCGCTCCGGCGAGGGCTGGTCCGAGCGGCTGGCCGAAGTGCTGGCGACCTGCCGGGTATTCGTACCGTTGTTCTCCCCACGGTATTTCGCCAGTGAGATGTGCGGCAAGGAGTGGTACGCCTTCGCCCAGCGCGTCATCTACGAACAGGCCAAGGGAAACAGCACCGCGGACGCGATCGTCCCGGCCTTATGGGTGCCGGTGCCGCCCGCCCAACTGCCGGGGCCTGCCGAGCGGTTGCAGTTCAACCACCGGGACTTCGGCGACCGCTACGTCACCGACGGGCTCTACGGGCTGATCAAGCTCCGGATCTTCGCCGAGGAGTACGAGCGCGCGGTCTACGAACTCGCCAAACGCATCGTCAGCGTCGCGGACACCGCCGCGATCGGGCCCGGCCGCCCCGTGGACTACCGGCAGGCCCCCAGCGCCTTCGGCACCAGCGGCGGACCGCGCCCCATGCAGGTCACCGTTGCCGCGCCGACCCGCCACGACCTGCCGGAGGGCCGCGCGACCCGCTACTACGGCAGCATGGCGCAGGACTGGAACCCCTACCACCCGGAGTCGGTACGCCCCCTGGCCTACGTGGCCCGGGATCTCGTACGGTCCCTCAACTACCAGGCCGACATCATCTCCTTCGACGAGGTGCCCATACCGGCCGAGGGGAAGGGGGCGCCCACCCGGCCGGAGATCCTGCTGGTCGACCGGTGGGCCCTGCACGACGAGGAACAGCGCAGGCGGCTGGCCGCGTTCGACGCCGAACACCGGCCCTGGGTGAGCGTCGTCGTGCCGTGGAACCGCGACGACCAGCAGAGCCGGGCCGCCGAGGCCGAACTCACCGACCAGCTGGAGCGCACCATGCCCAGGAAGATGGGCCAGGGCCGGGCCGCCTGCCGGGCCGCCGCCAGGGGCGTGCCCAGCATGGAGGCGTTCGGCCAGATACTGCCCCAGGTCGTCGAGGCGGCGGCCCAGCAGTACCTCAGACACGCGGCGGTCTATCCGCCGGCCGGCGGCGGTCGCACCGGGCGGCCCCGGCTGCGCGGGCCGATGGCCGCCGAGTACACGACGACGCACCACCTTCCCGAGACGCACGACCTGGCGCCCGATGCGGAGGACACGGATGACAGAACGTCGTGACGGACGCATCGTCACCTTCTACTCGTACAAAGGCGGTACCGGCCGCACCATGGCCCTGGCCAACACGGCCTGGATCCTGGCCGCCAACGGCAAACGGGTCCTCGCCGTCGACTGGGACCTCGAGGCGCCCGGCCTGCACCGCTTCTTCCACCCGTTCCTCGACCCGGCCACCCTCGGCGCCACCACCGGTGTCATCGACCTGATCACCGAGTACGCGTGGGCCGCCACCAGCCCCGTCGAGCGCTCCGACGACTGGCACCGCGACTACGCGCGGATCCAGCCGCACGCCGTCTCCCTCACCCCCGAGGCGCTGGGCTGGGAGTTCCCCGCGGGCGGCACCCTCGACTTCGTCTCCGCCGGCAAGCAGAACCGCGAGTACTCCGCGACCGTCTCCACGTTCGACTGGGACAACTTCTACGACCGGCTGGGCGGCGGGCACTTCTTCGACGCGCTGCGCGACGACATGAAGGCCCACTACGACTACGTCCTGATCGACTCGCGGACCGGCCTGAGCGACATCGCCGACATCTGCACCGTCCACCTGCCCGACATCCTGGTCGACTGCTTCACGCTCAGCGACCAGTCCATCGACGGCGCCGCCGCCGTGGCCCGCCAGATCGACGAACGGTACGGGGGCAGGGGCATCCGGATCCTGCCCGTACCGATGCGCATCGACGAGGGGGAGAAGGAGAAGGCGGACGCCGGGCGGGCGCTCGCGCGACTGAAGTTCGACCGCTTCCCGGGCGGGCTCACCGCCGAGGAACTCACCGCGTACTGGGGCGCGGTGGAGATCCCGTACCGCCCCTACTACGCGTACGAGGAGACCCTGGCGACCTTCGGTGACGAGGCAGGACTCAGCAACTCCCTGCTCTCCGCCTTCGAGCGGCTGACGACCTACGTCACCGACGGGGCCGTCACCGCCATGCCGGCGGTCGGCGAGGAGGCCAGGCTGCGGATCAGGGACGCCTTCACCCGGCGCAGGCCGGCCATGCCCGCCGACCTCTTCCTCAGCTACGTGGCCGAGAACCGGATGTGGGCCGACTGGATCGAGTCCGTGCTCACCCGCGCCGGCTTCCGGGTGGTGCCGCGCGACGTCTCGGCCGGCCCCGACGGCGGCACGTTCGGCTCCGGCACCTCCCTGGCCGGTGAGAACGCGACCCGTACGGTCGTGCTGCTGTCCAGCGCCTACCTGAAGTCGGCACGGGCGGTCGACGTGTGGAAACGCGCCACGTCCGACGACCCGGGCGGGGCCAGGCGCCGGCTGGTGCCGCTGCGCGTCGGCGATGTCAGGCTCACCACGCCGTACATCGACCGCAACCCGGTGGACCTGTTCCGCCTCGACGAGGCGCACGCCACCGCCGCCCTGCTGCGCGCGCTGGACCGGCCCGTACAGCTCACCGACGCGGTCTCGCCGGGGCCGCGCTTCCCCGGCACCGTACCGAAGATCTGGAACGCACCCGCCCGCAACCCCGGCTTCACCGGCCGCTCCCAGATCCTGGAACGGATGCGCGACCAGCTCGGCGGCGGCCTGGCCGTGGTACTGCCGCAGCCGCAGACCCTCTACGGGCTCGGCGGAATCGGCAAGACCCAGGTCGCGCTGGAGTACGTGCACCGCTTCATGGCCGACTACGACCTGGTGTGGTGGATCTCCTCGGAACAGACCGCCGACGTGGTGGCGGGCCTCGCGGAGCTGGCCGTACGGCTCGGCGCGCAGGGCGGCGAGGACATGGCCGCGGCCTCGCAGGAGGCGGTCGACCTGCTGCGGCGGGGGGTGCCGTCCACGCGCTGGCTGCTGGTCTTCGACAACGCGGACGACCCCGAGCAGCTCCAGCGCTTCTTCCCGCCCGGCGGCCCGGGGCACATCCTGGTCACCTCCCGCAACCAGAGCTGGTCGAGCTACGGCGACTCGCTGCCCGTCGACGTCTTCCAGCGCGAGGAGTCCGTCGAACACCTCCAGCGGCGGGCGCCGGGACTGACCGCTGCCGACGCCGACAAGGTCGCCACGGCCGTCGGGGACCTGCCGCTGGCCGTCGAGCAGGCCGCGGCCTGGATCGCGGAGACCGCGACGCCCGTCGGCGAGTACCTGGACCAGCTCGCCCAGCAGGCGCCCAGTGTGCTGGCGCTCAACCAGCCCGTGGGCTACCCGGAACCGGTCGCCGCGACCTGGAACATCTCCATCGAACGGCTCAAGGAGCGGTCCCCGGCCGCGGTGCGGCTGCTCCAGCTCTGCGCCTTCTTCGCCCCCGAGCCCATCTCCGCGAACCTCCTCTACAGCAAGGAGATGATCGAGGCCCTCAAGCCGTACGACGTCTCGCTCCAGGAGACGCTCGTCCTCGGCCGGGTCATCCGGGAGATCGGCCGGTTCGCGCTGGCCAAGGTCGACCAGGTCGGCAACAGCATCCAGGTGCACCGGCTGGTCCAGGCGATCATCCGGGCCCAGCTCAGCGAGGAGGAGCAGCGGGACGCCCGGCACGCCGTGCACCGGATCCTCGCGGGCGCCCGGCCCGACGGCGACGAGCCGATCGACAACCCCGGCACCTGGGAGCGGTTCAACACCATCTGGCCCCACCTCGCCCCCTCCGAGGCGGCCCTGTGCCGGAAGCCGGAGACCCGCCGGCTGATGATCGACCGGGTGCGCTACCTGTGGAAGCGCGGTGACTGGCCGGCCGCGGCCCAGGTCGCCGACGAGGTGCGCGAGGAGTGGCGGGAGATGCTCGGCAACGACGACCCGCAGTACCTCTACCTGCGCTTCCACATCTCCAACCTGCTGCGCTCGCAGGGGCGTTACGTGGAGGCCCGCGAGCTCGACGCCGAGACCCTGGAGCGCCAGCGCCGGGTGCTCGGGCCCACCCACCCGCACACGTACATGACCACCAGCGGCCTCGCCATGGACCTCGGCACGCTCGGTGAGTACGCCAGGGCGCTGGAACTGGCGAAGGAGGCGCACGAGGGCTTCAGCTCGATCTTCCACGACTCCCACCCGAGGACCCTCGCGGCGGCCAACAACCGCGCGCTGAACCTGCGCATGGTCGGCCGCTACGCCCAGGCCCGCGAGATGGACCAGGACGTCTTCGACCGGCGGACCGAGGTGCTCGGCGCGGAACACCCCTACACCCTGTCCTCGGCCACCAGCCTGGCGCGCGACCTGCGGGAGATCGGCCGGTACGAGGACTCGGTGACCCTGCTCAGCAGGACGTACGACCTGTACAAGGAACAGATGGGCCGCGCCTTCCCCGGCACCCTCGCGGCGGCCAAGAGCCTCGCGGTGTCACTGCGGCGGGCGGGCCGGCTGGAGGACGCGCGCCGGCTGACCACCGCGACCCGCAACCGCTACCGCGCCAAGTACGGCTCCGAGGCCAACCCGGACTCGCTGGCCTGCGACCTGAACCTGGCGGCGGACCACTTCGCCGCGGGGGAGCCGGTGGCGGCCCGGGACCTGTCGCAGGAGGTCGTCGACCAGTACATGCGGGTCCCGGGCGCGCGCCACCCGTACACCCTCGCGGCGCTCAACAACCTCGGGATCTACCACTGGGGCTGCGGCGCCCCGGAACTGGCGGAACAACTGCACCAGAGCACGCTGCGCACGATGCGGGAGGTCCTCGGCGACGAACACCCGCACACGCTCTTCTGCACGGTGAGCCTCGCCAACGCCAAGGCGGACCTGGGCGAACTGGACGAGGCGCTGGTCATCGAACGCCGCGCGGTGGCGGGCCTGCGCGTCTCCCTGGGCGCCCACCACCCGGAAACGCTGGCCGTCACCTCCAACATGTGCGTGACCCTGGGCGCGCTGGCCCGCAAGGACGAGGCGGCGCTGCTGCGCGCGGAGACGGTCGAGGAGCTGACGCGCCTGCTGGGCGAGGAACACGCGCTGACGCGCTTCGCGCGGGACGACCGGAGGGTCTACCGGGACCTGGAACCGCTGGCGGTGTGAGGTGCGGAGCCCGGCGGCGGTGGCAGGGGATGACCCGGCGGCGGGAGAGGGGGAACCGGCGGCGGTGGGGGAGGACGCGGGAAGCCGCATGGGCGCCGCCCCTCGTGCCGCCGGACGCGCTGAGGTAGTTTCGCTTGTGAGCACTCGCATGACCCGGATCGGCGATCACCAGGGGGATGTGTGTCGTTCGACGAGGAATGGGCCGGTCTGAAGGCGGAGGCGGCGGCGCGTGGCGCCACCGGCACGCGGCTCAATCAGTTGCCGGCAGACGGTGGCGGCGGAACGGGAAGCGCCGGTGCGGGCGAAACCCTCGACTACAACACGGACTCCATCAACGGGAACGCGAATCTGCTGATCGAAATCGCGGGTTTCCTCCACGAGGGCAGGCCGGACGCCGACCTGTGCAGCATGGCCAGAGAACCCAGGGCACACGGCGATGTCGCGGCCCAGGTCGACCGCTTCGCCAGGTTCGCCGCTGATCAATTCCAGGACACTGTCGCACTGTTCGCGGCTCTCGCCACACGCCTCAAGACCACGGGGACCGACTTCGCGACGGTGGAGGACGACAACGTCCGGCGCTTTCTCGACGAGGTCCTGCGGGGGCAGTACATATCACCGGGGGCGCGGTGAGCGAGGGACTGAGCTACCGCGCGGACGTCGAGTTCCTGGAAGGCTGCAATCCCGCTCTCGTCGAGCGGAACGCCGATGAGTACAAGCGGCTGCGTGACATGCTGGTGGAGGTCGACGGTCCCGCCGAGCGAGCCGAGAAACGAACCCACTGGCGCAGCGAGGGAAGCCAGGAGTACGAGTTGCGCGTCTCCGAGGCGCGCAGGCTGCTGACCGAGCTCGCGGAGGGATACGGCAAGGCCGCCGGCGCCCTGCGCGGCTACGCGGACGCGCTGGCCACGGCCAAGCGGCACTATGCCAACGGCAAGGCGAACGAGCAGGCACTCGCCGATCTGATCGCCACCAAGGGCACCGCGATCACTCGCGAGGCGCAGGAGGCGGAACCCATGCGGCAGTGGGAGGACATGCGGGGCACCACGGGGGTCCTGGACTTCCTCGCGGAACTCACCATGGACATCGACGACATCAAGGACGAGGCGAACGGGCTGCACGACGCGGCCGGAAGCGATTTCCACCGCGCCAAGACCACGGAGCGGGAGGCCCGTGACATCTGCGTACACGGGATGAGGGCGGCGTACGACCTGCTGCCCGAATTCCGCATGGGGCTCGTCGAGCGGGTGGACATCTTCTCGGCCATGGCCGACATGCGGCGCGAGGCCCGGGAGGCCCGCGACAACCCGCTCACCCGTCTTCCCGGGAGCGGCCCCAAGCCGGACTACATCCCGTGGGCCGGGGACAGCCACATCTCGCCGACGCTCCGGGACATCCGGACGCGCCTCGCCGAACTGCCCGAAGCGAGGGACAGCTACTGGGACGTGCCGTCCTCGGACGCGGACCGACGAGAATGGATCTCCGCGAACAGGGAGATCATCCGGGCCGCGGCGGCGAACGCGGGGCTGCCCGCGGACATGGTCGCCGGCATCGCCTGGCAGGAGATCGGCGGTCAGCCGGGGATCTCGGACGATGTCGTCGACACGATCCGTGAGCAGTTCGACGTTCCCTTCAGCCCTCTCGCGCCGGAGAATCTGCCGGGACGCCTCGGCGGAAGTCCGGACGAAACGTCGTTCGGCCCCATCGCGATCCAGGTGCGGCGCGGCGCCGAAGTGCTCGGCTACGACCCGGAAAACCTCACCGAACAGCAACGATCGGCCGTCGAGGAGTCGCTTCAGGACCCGGGACAGAACATCTTCATCGCCTCCGAGTATCTGGCACAACTTAAAGCGGAGAGCGAGTTCGCCGATGTCCCGCCGGAGGAGATGACGCCCGAGCAGTACCAGGAACTCGCCGCGCGGTACAACGGCGGGCCGTACTGGCAGGGGGGCGACGCCCAGGCGTACGGCGCGGGATTCAACAACGACCTCGACGACGCCAGGGATGCGCTGCGCTGATGACCGACCGCCCTGAGAACACTCGTACGGCCACGTACCACGACCCCGCCGAAGACCAGGGCTGTCTGCGGTGGGTCGTGGCCGTACCTCTCATGATCCTTTACGCGCTCGCCGGCGCGTGCTGCTATTACGCGCTGACCATTCGCCCGTCGGGGACCTGGGACAAGGACGCGTACGGCGCCATCTCCTTGGCGTGTTTCCTCACCATCGCCATCAGCGCGGTCGCCCTGCTGATCACGGCCGGCCCGCCCACGGTGCGGCGCGCGATGGGGCGGTGGTGGCTCGCGCCACCGCTGATCCTCATGGCGGTCGCCGCGGTTCGCTGGGCCTCGGGCGGCTGAGCCAGGCGGCTGTGGACCGCGTCAGTGGCTTGTCCCGTCCGCCTCCGCCTTCTCTCCCTGGAAGAGGTGCTCGGCGTCGGTGACGGAGAAGGCCCTGTCCAGCCAGCGATCGAGAGTGCTCAGGTCGGTGCAGCCCATGACGCGGTCGCGGACGCTCGGGGGTACCGGGATCTCGCGGTGCTCCAGTACGCGCACCACCCCCTCGGCCTTGCCCTCGGCCTTGCCTTCTGCCTTGCCGTCTTCCTTGCCTTCCAGGTATTTCTCCTCGACGAGGGTGCCGCGCCCGGGGAAGTAGGAGCCAACGCCCATGATTTTCCTCCACATCTCTCTCGCCGGGGTCTTTCCCAGGCCGATTTCCAGCATTTCCGAGTAGTACGCGACGGACTCCGCGTCGGCTGTCCCGAGGGCACGAGCCAATGCCTCCAGTATGGCCGGAGCCTCCCCGCTGCGCCCATGCGTCATGGCCGAGAAGGCCGCCATCGACAGGTTTCGGGCCGCCTCCTCGGGGTCGGTGATCACGGGGACGTTCTCCGGCCCCAGGACCAGCGGATGCACGGACAGGGCCGTCCACCCCTCCGTACCGATGAGGAAAGGCCCGGACGCCCAGCGCGCGGTGGCCTTGTCCTGGCAGACGACGAGGAGGAGCGCCGGGCACTCGTACTTCGCTGTCAAGAACGACAGGTAGTACGCCCAGCTCGCCTCTTTCGCCTGGTCGCGGCGCCCTTGTGCTTCGATGGCCAGCAGGAAGCTGCCGCTGCCGTCGGACGGCTCGACCCGCAGGACGCTGTCCACGCGGCGCTCCAGCGGCCGGATCTCCGTGGCGTCCGCGGTGAGCACCTCGACCACCGCCTTCGAGGCAAACGGCACGCCGAGGACGCGGAAGACAGGCACGAGTAATTCAGGCCGGTCCTGAAAGATCCGGTGTGCGGCCTCGTGGTGTGAAGTGACCATGGCCCGAAAGTAGGACCGTCGACACAAGTGCGACCAGCTGGCGGCGAATAAAGCACTCGTTCAGGCGAGTTTACGTATTATGCGAAACCAGACGACCGCCCGACACCTGGCACGACGAACAGGGAGCCGGTTCCGTCAGTCCTCCAGCAGCCACGTCAGAATCCGCGGCAGCGCGTGCAGCGCGTCGAAGTGGGCCGCCGTCGGTTCCAGGACCGCTGTCGCGTGGGGGATGCGTTCGGCCAGCCAGCGGGAGTGGCCCACCGGGGAGAAGACGTCCTTCTCGCCGTGCCACAGCAGGACCGGGCCCTTGATGTCGGCGGGGTCGAAGCCCCAGGGGCTGCAGAAGGCCAGGGCGTCGTCGATCCAGCCGTACGCCGACGCGCGTAACGCCTCCTGGTAGTTGCGCAGGAGCATCGTCCGTACGCCCGCGTCCGCGACCACCATGCGGTCGGAGTCGGTCAGTTCTCTGCGCAGGTCGTCCAGGAGGCGTACGGGGTCCTTCCTGATCGCGTCCGCACGGGGGATGAGGCGGGCCGCCACGCCGTCCGGGTCGCGGGAGGCGGTGGTGTACTCGCGGACGTTGGAGGCGGCCATGCCCTCGAACCAGTCCAGGCCCGCCGCGTCCCGGGGCGCCAGTGTGACCAGCGCGGCCGTCCGGGTCACCCGGTCCGGCAGCAGCGCGGCGCAGGCCAGGGCGTGCGGGGCGCCGCCGGAGCGGCCCGCTACGGCGAAGCGCTCCAGGCCGAGCGCGTCGGCGATCGTCGTGACGTCCTGGACCACGTCGCCCACACTGCGGCCCGGCAGCCGGTCCGAACCGCCGTACCCCGGCCGGTCGTAGGCGATCAGCTGCATTCCCCGTTGGTACAGCACCATCCCCCGCGGGGCGGGGCCCAGCCTGCTGCCCGGCGTGCCGTGCATCAGGAAGACGGGTCTGCCGCGTGGGTCCCCCAGCCGCTCCACCATCAGATGCCGCCCGTCCGCCGCGCGCACCCGACGTCGCACCCCCCAGCCCCTTTCGTCCGCCCTGCCGTGCGTGTGGTGGTCCCCGTCCGATTCCCGTACCGGCACCGTGTCCGTGCATTCCCTGCCAGGGCACCGATAACCCGTCAGCGTCCGGCACCGGCTGGAATCACCGGCATAACCGCCCGGTTCACGTCGATTGTCCTGTATCTGGGGCGACGGCGGAGGGGGTGGAATCTTCTCTTCGCTGAAATCTCGACAGATTGTTTCAAGACAGGTCTAGTCCTTACTCACTGCCGGGATCGCAGTCGCACGAGGTGTTCGCGAAGCGGAACTTTTCCGATATGGTGCCGTGAGCTCGCTGTTCAGACCTGTCATGTGCCTGTCACTCACTCGTCTTGAAGTCGACCTTGTGTGTTACTGGCGGGTCAAGGAAAAGTGGGCGGCTCCATCACCGTTCCGGACCACCCCACATGGCCCGGAACGGCTCCCCCCACAGGAGGTTCGAACCTTGCAGCACCGGAAAGTGTCCACGAAGCGCGTGACGATAGCGGGCGGCGCCGTGGTGGCGCTCGTCGCCGCGGGCGTCACCTTCCAGACTGCGAACGCGAGTGAGGGGCAGCCTCAGTTCGAGGTGAAGTCCCTCACGGCGTCGGCGGCCGGAAACCTCGCATCCACCCTCGACAAGAAGCTCGGCGGCGACACGGGCGGTTCGTACTATGACGCCGAGTCCAAGGCGCTCGTGGTGAACGTCCTCACCGAGCAGGCGGCTCAGACCGTGCGCGAGTCGGGCGGCAAGGCCAGAATCGTCGCGAACTCCCTCGCCGACCTGAAGAACGCCCGGCAGACCCTCACCGACAAGGCGACCATCCCGGGCACCGCGTGGTCCGTCGACCCGGTGACCAACAAGGTCGTCGTCACGGCCGACCGTACGGTCAAGGGCGCGGCGTGGACGAAGCTCAGCGGTGTGGTCGACGGACTCGGCGACCGGGCCGAACTCAAGAAGACCGCCGGTGAGTTCAAGCGCTTCGCCGCCGGCGGTGACGCCATCACGGGCGGCGGCGGTCGCTGCTCCCTCGGCTTCAACGTGGTCAAGGGCGGCGAGCCGTACTTCCTGACCGCCGGACACTGCACGGAGTCCATCCAGTCCTGGTCCGACGCGCAGGGCGGGACGATCGGCACCACGGAGGAGTCCGCCTTCCCGGGTACCGACTACGGTCTGGTCAAGTACGCCTCCGGGGTCGACCACCCGAGCGAGGTCAACCTCTACGACGGCACCACCCAGGAGATCGCCCAGGCCGGTGAGGCGACGGTCGGCCAGCAGGTGACCCGTAGCGGTTCCACCACGCAGGTCCACGACGGCGAGGTCACCGGACTCGACGCCACCGTCAACTACGGCGGCGGTGACGTCGTCGACGGGCTCATCCAGACCACGGTCTGCGCCGAGCCGGGCGACAGCGGCGGCTCGCTGTTCGACGGCGACACCGCGCTCGGGCTGACCTCGGGCGGCAGCGGTGACTGCTCGTCGGGCGGTGAGACGTTCTTCCAGCCGGTGCCGGCGGCGCTCGACGCGGTCGGGGCCGAGATCGGCTGACGCCCCGCTGACGACCCGCTGAGTCAAGGAAAAGGGAAAGCGGAAAGGAGAGTCCCGGCCCACCTGGTGGTGGGCCGGGACTCTCGCCGTCCGGTGGCCGTCGGCCGTACGGGTCTCAGGGCCGCGGGGCTTCCGCGCCCGCGCCCGACCCTGTGCCCGCGCCCGTGTCCGTCCCCGTCCCCGGGCCGGCGTCCCGGCCCGTGGGGCCCCGGCCGGACCGCGCGAGGACGCGGCGTGCCGTCGCCGCCATCGCCTCGTCGACCATGCGCCCCTCGAAGAGCACCGCGCCCTCGCCCCGGGCCTGCGCCTCGTCCACCGCCGTGATCAGGCGTTCGTACCGCGCGAGTTCGTCGTCGCCGGGGGTGAACACCTCGTTGACCACCGGTACGTGAGAGGGGTGGATCACCGCCATGCCCTCGTAGCCCATGTCGCGGTTCTGTCCGGCGAAGCGGCGCAGTCCCGCGAGGTCGGCGACGTCCGCCCACAGTCCGGCCACCGGGTGGGGGCAGCCCGCCGCGCGGGCGTCCAGCAGCACGCGGGCGCGCAGCTCACGGGTTTCGGTGCCCTCGGGGCTCCAGCGATAGCCGATCGCCCGTTCGACGTCCCCGCCCGGGGCGGTCAGCGCGCCCAGGTGGGCGACCCGGGCGGCGGCCCGGCCGATGGCGTAGGCCTCGCGCAGCCCCCGGGCCGTCTCCAGGAGCGGTACGAGGACGAAGTGCCCGTCCGGCAGTCCGTGTTCGCGCTCGCACCAGCTCAGCAGCCGGTCCGCGAGACGTATGTCGTCGGCGGAGCACACCTTGGGCAGCACCACGCCGTGGAGCCCCGGGCGGGCCACGGCACGCAGTTCGTCCGCGCTCGCCCAGCCCGCCGTGGGGTCGAACGGGTTGATGCGTACGAACAAGCGCATGGGACCGCGCGCGGCGGCGGCCTCGTCGACGGCCCGGGCCACGGCGTCGCGTGCCGCCGCCTTGCCGGTGTCGGGCACCGCGTCCTCCAGGTCGAGGATGGCCGCGTCGGCGCCGGCCGCCTCGGCCTTGGGCAGCCAGCCGGTACGGTTCCCGGGGACGAAGAGCAGGGACCGGAGCGGGACCCGGCCGGGCCCGGAGGATCCTCGGCCCCGCTCCGACCGCACCCCCGCGGCCTCGCGCTCAGATGACACCCCGCTCCTCCAGTTCCGTGCGCCGCTCGTCGTCGATGCCGAGCCACTGCCCGTAGACCAGGTCGTTGTCCGCGCCCAGCGCGGGGCCGGTCCGCCACACAGCACCCGGGGCACGGCGGAAGTGCGGGATCACGGCCTGCATCCGCACCGGGCCGAGGTCCGGGTCGTCGACGGTGACGATGTCCTCGCGTTCGGCGTAGACCGGGTCGGCCGCGATGTCCGCGGCCGTGAAGACCCGGGAGGCCACGACCTCCGCGCGTTCGAACTCCGCCAGACACGCCTCCGCCGTGCGTTCCGCGACCCAGGCGCGCAGCCCCTCGTCGAGCTGGTCCCGGCCCCGGTGCTGCTGCTCGGTGGTCGCGAACTCCTCCTCGGGCAGGCCCAGCAGCCGGACCACGTTCGTCACGGACCTGAGCGTGGCCGAGGTGACTGTCAGCCAGTCGCCGTCCTTGCTGCGGTAGGTGTTGATGACGGCCGCCGGCGCCACGGCCAGCTGGTTGCCGGCCCGCCCGGGTGCCGTGCCGAGCTGGTCGTACGCGATGACCTGCCACTCCACCAGCCGGAACAGTGGCTCGAACAGGGCCAGGTCGATCCACTCGCCGTCGAAGTCGGGGTCGGTGGAACGCCGGTGCAGCGCGGCGAGGATCGCGTACGCGCCCATCAGGCCGGTGACCGCGTCGCCGTGGGAGAAGCCGGTGTGCACGGGCGGCCCGTCCGGGAAGCCCGTCAGATGGACCACCCCGCTGCGGGCCTCGCCCATCTTCCCGAACCCGGGCGCGTCCGCGCGCGAGGAGGTGGCGCCGAAGCCGGATATCTGCAGCAGGACCGCTTTCGGATTGACGGCGTGCACGGATTCCCAGTCCAGGCCCCACGCGCGCAGCCGCCCGGCCCGCAGCGTCACGATCACCACATCCGCCCAGGCGATCAGGGAACGGGCGATCTCCCGGCCCTCCTCGTGGTGCAGGTCGAGCGTGACGGAGCGCTTGTTGCGGCCCGCCACCTTGAACCAGAGCGGGATTCCGTCCCGCCGGGGGCCCATGGCACGGGCGGCGTCCCCCGCGCCCGGCGGCTCCACGTGCACGACGTCGGCCCCCTGGTCGGCGAGCATCGATCCGGCGAGCGGGCCGGCCACGACGTGGGCGAACTCCACCACCTTCAGACCTGTCAGCTGTCCCTGCCGCGCGTCACCACGATCGCCCGCACCGCCCCTGCCAGGCGCATGGCCCGTGCCGCCCGTGCCGCTGAAGCCGTTCATGCCGTACGCCCCGCCCACGTCGTCCGTGCCGTCGTTACCGTCCATACGGTTCAGGCTGACGGCCGATCCGTATGCGGGGCCAGCAATGAAGAGGGATCAATTCATGCGAATTCCGCAACAGTCGCCGGTGTCGTCGGACTTGCCTCAGTCGCTGCCCCCGTCCTCCCACACCGCCCCTTCCGGAAGAGCGTGACCCGCGTCCCGGAACTCCTCCAACCGTTCCAGGAACCGCTGGGCGCCGGGCGGTATCGCGCGCCGGGTCGGCAGGACCACGTACAGTCGCCGCTCCACCACCGGATTCACCAGGGGGCGCCGTACCAGCTTCCCCGGCGCCACCAGAGGGTGGACCAGGGCCGGCATCGCGGACACTCCCAGGCCCGCGGCCACCAGCCCACCGACCGTGGCCACACTGCCCGCCTCCGCCGCCGGAGCCGCCGCCACGCCCGCCCGGTCGAAGGCGGCGTCGGTCAGCCGGCGCACGCTGGAGTCCGTACCCACCGCCAGGAAAGGCTCCTGCCCCATCTCCCGCCAGGACACCTCGGACCGCTCGGCGAGGGGATGGCCCTCCGGGAGCACGGCGTCGAAACGGTCCCGGACCAGTGGCCGCAGCGTCGTTCCCGGGGTGCGGCGGACCGCCGTGCTCACCGCGAAGTCGGCGTCCCCGTCCACCACCCGTGCCAGCACGGCGCGTTCCAGCCCGTCCAGGATGCGCACGCTCACCTCGGGCCGCCCCGCGCGGAAGGCGGAGATCACCGGCGGCAGCAGCACGGCCGCCACCGAGGGCAGCGTCGCCAGCGCGATCGAGCCCCGCTCGCCCGCCGCGTAGCGCCCGAGCTGGGCGAGCCCCGTGCGGTGCGCGGCCAGGATCTGATCGGCTATCCGCAGCGCTTCCGTACCGGCCGGGGTGAGCTGGACGTTCCGGGTGTCGCGTTCCAGCAGCCGCAGGCCGAGGTTGCGTTCCAGATCGGCGACCGCGCGGCTCAGCGAGGACTGGGAGACATGCAGTTCGGTGGCGGCGGCCGTGAAGCTCGCGGCGCGGGCGACCGCGGAGTACGCGGCGAGCTGGCGCAGGGTGACGTCCATGGACGGCGAGCGTAGGGGCGAACGCGCCCGGGCGGAACTGTTGCGCGAAACGCATGGACAGATCCGTGTTCGATGCTGGACGCGGATCTTTCACGGCTCTGACACTCGTCGGCAACACCCGATGGGACGAGGAAGCGGGCGACGATGCTGGCGGCACTGGGGTTCTGCACGATCGGCGGCTTCCTGCTGCTCACCATGACCAGGCGGGCGTCCGTGCTGGTGGCGCTCGTCCTGACGCCGGTGATCGCCGCGCTGGTCGGCGGACACGCGGCCGAGACAGGCCCGATGGCGCTGGAGGGGCTGACCAAGGTCGCTCCCACCGGCATCATGATCGCCTTCGCGGTGCTCTACTTCAGTCTGATGATCGAGGCGGGGCTGTTCGAACCGCTGATCCGGGCGATCCTGCGGGTCGCCAAGGGGGATCCGGTACGGATCGCGGTCGGCACGGCCGTGCTCACCATGTGTGTCGCGCTCGACGGCGACGGTGCCTCCACCTTCCTCATCACCGTCTCCGCGCTGCTCCCCGTCTACCGTCGCATCGGGATGAGCAGGCTCGTGCTCGCCGGGATCATCTGCCTCGGCGCGGGCGTGATGAACCTGGTGCCCTGGGGCGGGCCGACCGCGCGGGCGGCCGCCGCGCTCAAGCTGGAGACGTCGGACATCATCACTCCGCTGCTGCCCTCGATAGCCGCCGGGATCGCGTGGGTGCTGCTCGCCTCGTACCTCATCGGGCTCCGGGAGCGCCGCCGGCTCGGCGCCCTCGAGGTGCCGGGCGGAGGCGACGGTTCGGCGGCCCGGGACGGTACGGCGGCCGGGGATGCGACGGCGGTCGGGGACGGTTCGGCGGCCGGGGATGCGACGGCGGTCGGGGACGGTTCGGCGGCAGAGGCCCGTACGGCGGTCAAGGGCGGTACGGCGGCCGAGCACGGGGTGACCGTCCGGAACGGGGCGGCCCCCGGCAACGGTCCCGGTACGCCCCTGGTCATCGCGCGCCCCCGCACCGCGCTGACCGTCTTCAACCTGCTGCTCACCCTCACCCTGCTGACCTGCCTGGTGCTGGAGGCCATGCCGCTGCCCGTGCTCTTCGTGGTCGCCTTCGTCGTCGCGCTGCTCGTCAACCGTCCCCGCTGGGAGGACCAGCAGGCCCTGCTGGAGAGGCACGGCAACAACGTCGTGCTCGTCACCACCATGATCTTCGCGGCGGGCGTGTTCACCGGTGTCCTCACCGGGACCGGGATGATCGGGGAGATGGCCGAGGCGATGGTGGGCGTCATCCCCGACTCCCTCGGCGGGCACCTCCCGGCCGTCGTCGCGGTGACCGGTATGCCGCTGAGCCTCGTCTTCACCCCGGACGCCTACTACTTCGGCATCCTGCCCGTCCTCTCCGAGACGGCCAACGCCTTCGGCACCGAGCACGCCGAGGTCGCCCGCGCGGCCGTCCTCGGGCAGATGACCACGGGGTTCCCGCTGAGCCCGCTCACCGCCGCCACCTTCATCCTCGTGGGGATGACCGGGGTGCAGCTCGGCGAGCACCAGAGGTTCATCTTCCGCTGGGCGTTCGGGACGACGCTCGTGATGACCGCCACCGCGCTGCTCACGGGAGCGATCCCGCTCTGATCCCGTTCAGCTCCCGCCCTTACACATCGGAGGCCGATTCCGGCGCCCCTTGCCTTTCGTACGAACGTTCGAAGATTGGTTTATGGTGGAGAAGCGGGGAGGTGGGACAAGGCTGATCAGGTCAGGAGGTGCGGATGTCCGGATTCACGCATCTGCGCACCGTCTCCGGATTCTCCCTGCGCTACGGGGCCTCCCACCCGGAGCGGCTGGCCGAGCGCGCCGCCGAGCGGGGCATGGACGCCCTCGCTCTGACCGACCGCGACACCCTCGCCGGCGCGGTCCGCTTCGCCAAGGCATGTGCCGGGGCCGGGGTGCGACCGCTCTTCGGGGTGGAGCTGGCGGTGGGCGAACGGGCACGTACGGAACGGCCGAACCAGCGCCGCCGCACGCCCGTGCGCGGTGGGGCGTTCCTCGACGAGTCCGCTCCCCGCGCGGTCTTCCTCGCCCAGGACGGCGCGGCGGGCTGGGCACAGCTGTGCAGGCTCGTCTCCACCGCGCACGCGGCGGGCGCGCATGACCCGATGGGCGCGCCCGGTCCGGCGGGCGCGTACGACCTGGGCGGCGCGGCACACGGTGCGGGCGGCGCGGTGCGGGAAACGGGAGCGGGCGCCCCGGGCGGCCGCGAAGGCGCGGACGGCGCCGGAGCCCACCCGGCCGCCCATCCCACCGGCCACCACGCCGCCCACCGGCCCACCACCCCCCTGCTGCCCTGGCGCGACAACCACGGCCCCGGACTTCTCGTCCTGCTCGGCCCCGACTCCGAGATCGGCCGGGCCCTCGCGGCCGGCCGCCCCGACCGGGCCGCCCGGCTGCTCGTCCCCTGGCGCGAGATCCACGGTGACGCGCTGCGCCTGGAGGTCGTGCACCACGGGCGTACGGGCACGGGTCCCGGCTCGCTGCGCCAGGCCGCCCGCACCCTCGGCTTCGCCCTGGACCAGGGCGTCCGGGCCGTGCTCAGCAACGCCGTGCGCTACGCCGACCCCGGCCAGGGCCCGGTCGCCGATGTCCTCGACGCCGCCCGCCGGCTGGTCCCCGTCGACCCGCGCAGGGGCCTGGACAGCGGGGAGCGCTGGCTGAAGGACCCGGCCTCGATGGCCCGTGCGGCGGAGCTGGTCGCCGAGGCCGCCGGGTTCCGCCGGGACACGGCGCACCGGCTGCTGGCCCTGACCGAGGAGACCGCCGCGAGCTGTCTGGTCGACCCCGAGGACGACCTCGGGCTGGGCACCGTCCACTTCCCCGAGCCCCGTCTGGTCGGCGCGGACCGCCGGGGCGCCGAGCGGGTGCTGCGCTCGCGCTGCGCCGCCGGGATGGTGCTGCGCGGCTACGACCGGCGGCCGGACAGCCGGGACTACTGGGCGCGGATGGACGACGAGCTGCGCACGATCGACCGGCTCGGCTTCGCCTCGTACTTCCTCACCGTCGCCCAGGTCGTCGACGACATCAAGGGGATGGGCATCCGGGTCGCCGCGCGCGGCTCCGGCGCCGGCTCCCTGGTCAACCACCTGCTGGGGATCACCCACGCCGACCCGGTCGCCCACGGGCTGCTGATGGAACGGTTCCTCTCCACCCGCCGCCCCGGGCTCCCCGACATCGACATCGACGTCGAGTCCGCGCGCCGGCTGGAGGTCTACCGCGCGATCCTCGGCCGCTTCGGCCCCGAGCGGGTCGCGGCGGTCGCCATGCCCGAGACCTACCGGGTGCGCCACGCCGTACGGGACGTGGGCGCGGCCCTGTCCATGGACCC
This sequence comes from Streptomyces hebeiensis, assembly GCF_052983195.1. Lineage (NCBI taxonomy): Bacteria > Bacillati > Actinomycetota > Actinomycetes > Kitasatosporales > Streptomycetaceae > Streptomyces > Streptomyces hebeiensis. The sequence goes on along the minus strand of NZ_CM129812.1, from coordinate 1,464,067 downwards.
GGCCGAGATCGACCGGATCGCCAAGTCCTTCCCGCACATCCGCGCCCGGGACGCCCGGGCCGCGATGGCGGAGCTGCCGGAACTGCGCGAGGTGGCCGGACAGCAGGAGAGACACGGCCGGCTGTGGGATCTGGTGGAGGCGCTGGACGCGCTGCCGCGCGGGATCGCCATGCATCCGTGCGGGGTGCTGCTCTCGGACGACTCGCTGCTGCGCCGGACCCCGGTGGTGCCGACCAGCGGCGAGAGCTTCCCCATGGCGCAGTTCGACAAGGAGGACGTCGAGGACCTGGGGCTGCTCAAACTCGATGTGCTGGGCGTCCGGATGCAGTCGGCGATGGCGCACGCCGTCGGGGAGATCGCGCGGACCACGGGGGAGCGGGTGGACATCGACGACCCGCGGCGGGTGCCGGAGGGCGACCCGGCGACGTACGGGCTGATCCGCTCCGCCGAGACCCTGGGCTGCTTCCAGATCGAGTCGCCGGGCCAGCGCGACCTGGTCGGCAGGCTCCAGCCCGCCACGTTCCACGACCTGGTGGTCGACATCTCGCTGTTCCGCCCCGGGCCGGTCGCGGCCGACATGGTGCGGCCGTTCATCGCGGCCAGGCACGGCCGGGCGGCCGTCCGCTACCCCCACCCCGACCTGGCTGAACCGCTGCGCGAGACCTACGGCGTGGTCGTCTTCCACGAGCAGGTCATCCAGATGCTGGACATCATGACCGGCTGCGGCCGGGAGGAGGCGGACACGGTGCGCCGCGGGCTGTCCGAGCCGGAGTCGCAGGCCCGGATCCGGGCCTGGTTCGAACAGCGGACGCGGCAGAGGGGATACACGGCCGAGGTCACCGCCCGTACCTGGGAGATCATCGAGGCGTTCGGCTCGTACGGCTTCTGCAAGGCGCACGCGGTCGCGTTCGCCGTGCCGACCTACCAGTCGGCCTGGCTCAAGGCCCATTACCCGGCGGCCTTCTACGCCGGGCTGCTCACCCATGATCCGGGGATGTACCCGAAGCGGTTGCTGTTGGCGGACGCGCGGCGGCGGGGGGTGCCGGTGCTGCCGCTGGACGTGAACCGGTCGGCGGTCGCCCATAGAATCGAACTGATGTCTGGTGACAGTGGTGTGTCCGGTGACGGGGCGTCCGGTGACGGCGTGTGGGGGCTGCGGCTGGCGCTCGCCGACGTCCACGGCATCAGCGAGGCGGAGGCCGCGCGGATCGAGGCCGGGCAGCCCTACTCCTCGCTGCTGGACTTCTGGCAGCGGGCCCGGCCCTCCCGGCCGGTCGCCGAACGGCTGGCGCAGGTGGGCGCGTTGGACCGGTTCGGCGCCAACCGGCGCGATCTGCTGCTGCACCTGTCCGAGCTGCACGGAGCGCAGCGGCGGGCGGGCGCGTACGGGGACCAGCTCCCGCTGGTCGGGGGCGGGCGCACCGCCCCCGCCGGGCTGCCCGACCTGGGGGACGCCGAACGGCTCAGCGCGGAGCTGGGCGTGCTCGGCATGGACGCCTCACGCCATCTGATGGACGATCACGAGACGTTCCTGAAGGAGCTCGGGGTGACGTCGGCCAGACGGCTGCGGGAGGTGCCGCACGGCAGGACCGTCCTGGTGGCGGGCGCCAAGGCGGCGACCCAGACGCCACCGATCCGCTCCGGCAGACGGGTCGTCTTCACCACGCTGGACGACGGTACGGGCCTGGTCGACCTCGCCTTCTTCGACGACAGCCACGAGCGGTGCGCGCACACCGTCTTCCACTCCTGGCTGCTGCTGGTGCGCGGCGTGGTGCAGCGACGGGGACCGCGGAGCCTGAGCGTGGTGGGCGAGGCGGTCTGGAACCTGGCGGAGCTGGTGGAACTGCGGGAGAGGGGCGGCCTGGACGCGGTCGCGGCGGCGCTGGACACGGAGCCCGGCGACGCCGGGACCGCGGCCGCCGACGGCCCCGGTGACCCCGGCGGTTCCGGTGGTTCCGGTGGTCCTGATGCCGAGGGGTCCCGGGGCCCGGCGCGGGGAGCCGACGGACGGCGCATCCACCTGCCCACGGGCTACGAGATGAACCCGTGGGCCGACCTCCGACCGGCGGGTGAGGGCGTACCGACCGGCCGGAAGCTGTGGCACTCCAGCCCGGGGAGCGCGGGATGATCCTGTGCGTACGGCTGCACACCGGGGAAACGCCGGCCGGCGGCGGGTCCGGGCGGGCCCGGCTGTCCGATCTGCTCGCGCTGGCCCAGGACATCAGCCCGGCCGTCCAGGAACTGCCACCGGACACCGCGATCGTCGACGTGCGCGGCGCGGAACGGTACTTCGGGCAGGACGCCGCCGGGCTCGCCGCCGTGCTGCGGGTACGCGTGCTCGCGCACCTCGGCGCCGGCTGCACGATCGGGGTGGCCGCCACCCCCATGCTGGCCCGGATGGCCGCGCGGCAGGCCGCGCCGGGGACGACGCTCGTGGTCGGTGACGACGAGCGCGAGGTACGCGGATTCCTCGGCCCCCGGCCGGTCGCCGCCCTGCCCGGCATCGGCGCGGCGACGGCCCGCGTGCTGCGCTCGTACGGGATCGACACCGTCGGCAAGACCGCCGCCGTACCACTGTCGACGCTCCAGCGGATCACCGGCGTGCGCGTGGGGCGCGAACTGTACGAGAAGGCGCACGGCATCGACCGTACGGCGGTGGCCGCCGACACGGTGGCGACCCGCTCGTACACCGCCGAACGCTCCTTCCGCCGCGACGAACTGGACCAGGACGTCCAGGGGCGGGCACTGCTCTCGATCGCCGGGGAACTGGGCGTGCGGATGCGCGGTACGGGGCAGGTGTGCCGGTCCCTGACGCTCACCGTGCGGTACGCGGACCGGACCACGACCGTCCGTACCCGGGTGCTGCGCGAGCCGACCGCGCACTCGGCGGCGCTCGCGGACGCCGTCCGCCGGATCCACGGGGAGCTCGGGCTGCAACGGGCCCGGGTACGTGGGCTGTCCGTACGGGCGGAGGGGCTGATGCCGGCCGAACGCGCCACGCGGCAGCTGACGTTCGACCCGGTGGACGACCGGGCGCGCCGGATCGAGGCGGTGGCGGACCGGGCGCGGGCGCGGTTCGGGCCCCGGGCGGTCATGCCGGGGTCGCTGCCCCGGCCGGAGGGCGACCGGGGCGACCGCGGCGACCACTGAGCGCGGACGCCTGTTTTTACTGACGCGTAACTTCCTTTCCGACCTTACTCGTGCGTAACTCGACAAGAGCACAGCTGAGATGTGGTCCGGGCCACAGGGCTGACAGACATCGCCATTTCCCTTGAGCCGCAAGGAGATCGCTGAATGCTGCCCTGGAAACGCGCGCTCGGACCCATGGCCGCGCTGCTGCTGACCCTCACGGTGACGGTCACCCCAGCCGTGGCCGCGCCCCCCACTCCCGCCACCCCCGCCCCCGCCTCTGTCTCCGCCCCCGCCTCTGTCCCCCTCCCCGCTTCGGTCACCGCTGCTTCGGCCACCGCTTCCGCGGCGGCGCCCGACAGCGGTTGGAACGACTACTCCTGCAAGCCCTCCGCCGCCCATCCGCGGCCCGTCGTCCTCGTCCACGGCACGTTCGCCAACTCCGTCGACAACTGGCTCGGCCTCGCCCCGTACCTGGTGAACCGCGGTTACTGCGTCTTCTCGCTCGACCACGGCCAACTCCCGGGCGTACCGCTGACGTACGGCCTCGGCCCCATCGACGCCTCGGCGGCCCAGCTCGCCACGTTCGTCGACAAGGTGCTCGCGGCCACCGGTGCCGCCAAGGCCGATCTCGTCGGCCACTCCCAGGGCGGCATGATGCCGCGTTACTACCTGAAATTCCTGGGCGGTGCGGCGAAGGTGAACGCGCTGGTCGGCATCGCCCCGAGCAACCACGGCACCACCCTGCTCGGGCTGACGAAGCTGTTGAGGTACTTCCCCGGCGTGGCGGACCTGCTGAACGAGAAGACGCCCGCGCTCACCGATCAGGTGGTCGGCTCGCCCTTCCTGACCAAGCTCAACGCGGGCGGTGACACGGTCCCCGGGGTGCGCTACACCGTCATCGCCACACGGTACGACGAGGTGGTGACCCCGTACCGGTCGCAGTTCCTGACCGGGCCCGACGTGCGCAACGTCCTGATCCAGGACCTGTGCCCGGCGGACGTGTCGGAGCACGCGGCGATCGGGCTGCTCGACAGGATCGCGTTCCACGAGGTGGCCAACGCGCTGGACCCGGCGCGGGCGACGCCGACCACGTGCGGGTCGGTGATCGGCTGAGACGGGGCGAGGCGAGACGAAATGAATGGACGATGCGGCTGCCGCCCCCCGGCGGCAGCCGCATCAGGTCCTCCCGCGCGGCCCGGACGAGGGTCAGCGACCGTGCCGGCCGGTGACGGCCGTCTTGCGGCGTACGGTCCCGAACGTCACGGCGGCGCCGAGGGCGAGGGCGGCGGCGCCACCGATCGCCAGGTAGGGAGTGGTGCCTGTGGCACCGGTCTCGGCGAGGTTCTCCGCGGAGCCGGCGGCCTGTTGCGGGGCGGGTGCGTTGGCGGAGGGATCGTCCGAGGACGTCTCCGGCGCGTCGGTCTTCGCCTCGGACCTCGGCTCCGTCCCGGCCTCGGCCCGCGCGGGGGAGGCGTCCTCCGCCTTCTTCGCGTTCTCGTCGGACTCGGCCCCGTCGGCTCCGTGCGACCCGGCGTGCCCGAGATCGCCCTGGCCGTTGTGTTCGACGGTGGACTTGCCGGCCCCGTCGGCGATCTCCCGGTCCGTGGGCGCTGCCGCGGCCGGAGCTTCCGCCTCCGCCGCGCCGTCCGCCGCACCGCCCGCACCCGCCGTGCCGCCGCTGCCCGCCGTACCGCCGTTGTCCTGGCCGAACACGACGTCGGAGCAGGTGTAGAAGGCTTCCGGGCTGTCGGAACGCTGCCAGACGGAGTAGATGAGATGGCGGCCGGACTTGTTCGGTACGGCGCCGGTGAACACGTAGGCGCCGTTCTCCAGTGTGGGATCGGTGACCTTGAGGAAGGGCTTCTCCTCCAGGTCCGACCACTTCAGCGGCTTGGCCGGGTCGTAGCCGTCCTTGGTGACGTACAACTCGAAGGAGCCCTTGTGCGGGGCGGTGGCCTTGTAGCGGAAGGTGCGGTTGCCCGGGGACATCGGGGACGACGGCCAGTCGGCGCGGGCCAGGTCGAGGCCCTTGTACTTGTCCCGGCCCGCGCTGCACAGCTTGCCGTCCGGGATCAACTGCCGGTGGTTGCCTGCGGCGTTGGGGATGTTGACCTCGTTCCAGTCGTAGAACGCCTGGGTACCACTGGCCGCGACGGCGGCCTTGCAGGCGTCCGACTTCGGGCTCTCCGGACCCTCGGCGAAACAGGCGGCGACCCGGCTGACCGGGTCCGTCATCGACCCATGAGCGGCGGCGGGTGTGGCGGCGAGCCCGGTCAGCGCGACCGGAGCGAGGCCGAGGGCGAGAATCCCGGCGGCCGTGCGGCGAGCGGTCATGGAACGGTTTCTCCTTCGGGAGCGGTGTGGGGGGATGTGAGGGTGTGGGGGGTGAGCGGCGCGAGGCGGCATCGACGAATCCGCCGGAGCGGCAGGCGACCTCCCCGCCGCCGGGCCGCCCCGGCGTCAGCAACCTAGCCCGTCCGGACCGTGTGAATCGCCTGTTGGGAGGGGGTGGAGGCGATCCTTATGGCGCGTTTAAGGCAGGGCTAAGAGGGGCCTCAGGAAGAGGTGCGGAGAGGGCCCGCGCGACCTGCGTGCCGAGGGCCCGACCGTCCGTGACCGTCCGGGGGCGTACGCCTTGTGTCGCTGGCGGTGGCCCCCTGATTGGCTCTCCCCCGGGCCTCTGCTGGCTCCCCGTGCGGTTCCACAGTTCAGCAGCGAATACGACGGCGCCCGCGCTTTCCCGCGCGGGCGCCGTGCCGGTCGTTGTTGGTCGTTGTCAGTCCTCTCGGGCCACCCTTGGACGGCCCAGAGACGGCCCCGGGGCGACTACCGCCCTACCTCTGGGGAGCCGACCCGCAGTAGGTCATCGGGGTGCGCGAGCGCGTCGACCGGCCGTTGGGCGAGCCACCCGGACCGCCGGTGATCCGGGCTCTCGGTCCGTACGTGCTTGAAGCCGATGCGCTCGTAATAGGCGTGTAGGTCGGTGTTGGAGCGCCACGTGTCGATGCGCACCCAGGTTCGCCCCTCGACGGCCGCCACCCGGGACGTCCAGTCAACGATCCGCGCTCCGAGCTTCCGGCCCGCCGCCGCTCGCGAAACGATCAGCTTGTACAGGTAGAGCGCGGATTCGGGCCGGTCCTCATCCGTCCAGAAGTCGCGATCGACAGGGCCCCGACTCACTGTCGCGAGGATCGATCGCGCGGAGTCCTCAACCACCCATGCACGCCCTTCATCGATCGCTTGATGCCACTTACCGATGGCGCGTGCGCCGGTTTCAGGATCACTCCACTGATCGGTTCCCTTGGAGTGGAGCCACTGCTCAGCTTCGGTCCGCAGCTTCATCAACGCGGGGACGTCATCACCTGCCGCTGGACGCAGGAACTCAGTCACTGTCGACCTCATAAAGAATCTTGTGCCTATCTCCGGGGAGGATCGTGACCATACAACGCAACGGTTTCCCGTCCGCGTCGTAACCAGTCCGGGTGTGCTCCGCGACGGGTGTGGCCGCCGGCAGGGCGAGACGCTGCGCCTCCGTATGCGTTGGCATGCGTACCGTGATCTCGTCTCGATACTTGACCTGGATGAGCCCGACCGAGGCGAGCACCCCTCCGGGCGCGGATACGTCGCGCGGCTCCATCAGAGGAGTGCCGTTGACCAGGTCCGGCGGAAAGTACGAGTCGGCCAGTGCGTACGGCCGACTGTCGACGTACCGCACGCGCTGACGCATGACAGCTAGGCCACCTTCCGGCAGGTCAAGCGACTCTCGTACGTGCTGCGGGGGCTCAACGATGGAGACACTGATCTCCTGCCGGGGCGCCTTCCCGTCACCGGCAACCGCGCTGGCCCACTGGTCACCGGCGGTCTTCCCCTCAACTGCGGTCGCGTGACGACTGCGACTTTCCAGCGTCGACCAGTTCCAGACGACGCGCTCGAAGTCCTGCCGGACGTATTTGCCTTGCCCCTGACCGGTGACGACGAGCCCCTCATCAACCAGCATGCGCACGCCGGCGCGGATGGTCTCTCGGCTGTACCCATAGGAGCGCATCATCTCTGCCTCACTCGGTAGAGCCGCGCCTCCCTCCAGGTCGCCCGACTCGATCTGTTCTCGCAGATCAGCCGCGATTTCCTGAGCCTTCGTCATGCCGCGTCGCATGGCGCCCTCCTGCCTCCCGATTGAACTCCTCCAGACAAGGTAGTCCAGGGGGCTTGACTCTCCAACCCGCACCCGGGCATCCTCTTGCCAAGGCACTCCTCCAGACAAGCCGTACGGGGTGTCATGTACGTAGCTATGTCTTGAGGGGGCCCTTCTTTGGGCTGCTCATAAGCAGAGGGCGGGGACGCTGCAATCCCGCTAAAGGCCAGGTAGGACGCAATGGGCTTCGGCCCGACTGGCGAGGTGGCCCGGCGACCGCGAGCAACGGCCGGAGAGTGGGGACAAGGTCCCCCTTGCAGTGCTTCACCCCTGTTGATCTCACCCGAGAGGGACCCCAGTGCACCGACGAAGACTTTGAGCGCCGCCGCGACGACCGGCCGGCGGCGCTGGGCAACCCTCCCGGTCCTTCTTCGGTTCCGCAGCGCTGATGCTGCGGCCGGCTGCCTCTCCCGCCCGTCCGTTCCGCGCTCCGCGTGTGGACGTACGGACGGGAGCGCAGGGAGTCGCGTCGGCTTCACCCATCCAGGAAGGGAGGCCCGCTATGGGCCTGTTCAACCGCAAGGGAAACACCACGAGCGCCACCCCTCTCGACGATGCGACCTTCCAGCGCCGCCTTCGTGAGATCGAGGCGCGCGGCGAGGCTGAGCGCAAGGAGATCCGGAAAGCCGTCGAGAAGCGCGGCCGTGAGTGGAGCTTCCTGTCGACCGGCATCGACCTGGACGACTGACCACCAGCCTGGCGCACGTCCTACCCCGTCCCCGGCACCACCACCTACGAACGGCGCGCGGCCCCGGTGCATCACCACCGGGGCCGCTGTTCGAGCCGTTCCACCTTCTAGGGAGTACACGACTCATGGAACACATCGTTACTGTTCAGGACGCTGTTACGGCGTTCGCTCCGTGGCGTGAGCCGACGGATGCGGAGCTGGACGCGATCGAGGTGGAGATGCCCGTCATTCTGGCGGATGTCGACCTGCTGGACGCGCAGATCACGGTCATGGACCGCACGCCGACGGAGTTGGACGCGCGGCGGATCCGCCGGGCCCGCCGCCGGGTGCTGGCCGCGCGCCGGGAGCTCTCGAACCGCGCCGCCGCCACGACGGCCGTGCCCGGGGGTGCCGCGTGAGCGCCCTCGACAAGAACCTCGCATCGGCTCATGCAGAGGTGAAAGCCGAGCTTGCCCGGACCGACAACAAAACGGCCCTGCTGCTGGCGTTCGTCGGTGCGCTGCTGGCCGGTATCTGGTCGGTCGCCTCTGACGTGCGTCTGCCGGTGGCCGCGTACGTGGTCGGCGGGCTCGGCGTGGTGCTGTTGCTGGCTTCGGCGGGTCTGCTGCTGCGGGCGGTCCGCCCGAACCTGGGCGGCCGGCGGCCGTTCGGGTTCCCGCTGTGGGCCACGCAGAGTGCCGAGGAAATCACCGCCGCCCTGACCGAGGACACCCGCGCACAGGACATCGCGGGCCTGTCCCGCCTCGCTGTCACCAAGTACGTCGCGCTGCGTCGGGCGGTCGACCTGACCCGGGCTGCCGGTGTGCTGCTGATCGTGGCCGCTGTGATCGCGGTGGGGGGTGCGGTATGAGTACCCGCCCGCTGACCAGCACGGACCTGCACTGTGTGGAGGGTGCCCGTCGGCTGCTCTCCGACATGAAGGGCATCGACTGGGCCACTGTGACGGAGCACGACCTGGCCTTCCTGGTGGGCCGTGCGCAAGTCGTCATCGCGAGCCTGATCGTCACGGTGGAGGGGGGCGAGCGGTGAACCGCAGCGTGAAGACGGTGCTGCCGGCCGTCGCGATGACCGTCGTGTCGATGGTGCTCACGCTGGCCGTGGTCGTCATGTGGCTGGGCACGGCGATGCCTCGGCCGGTGGCCGTGGTGGTTGGTCTGGGGATCGATGGGGGATGGCTGGCCACGCTGGCCTACGAACGTCGTCTCGCCGCACAGGGCGACCACAGCCGCGCGGTGACCGCCGTCGGCTGGGGATTCGGCATGGTGGCGACAGGCGTCCTGGTGGCGCACGCGCTCACCGCCGAGACGAACGCGGGCGCGTGGCTGGCCGTCGCGTGGCTGCCCGTCGCGGCCAAGGCTCTGTGGCTGGTCCACGGGCTGTGGGAGCGGACCGCGCTCACGGATGAGGCCCTGGAATCGATCCAGTCCATTCAGCAGGAGGCGCGGGACGAGGCGGCCGTGGCGCGGGCCCGGCTGAGGGCGGAAGCCGCCACGGAGGAGACCCGGTTGACGGCCGTGACGCAGGCCGGAGCGCGCGTCGCACGCGTACAGGCCGCCACCGCCGAAACGCTCTCCGGGGCGTGGTCGACACTGGAAGCGGCACGGGAGGGAAGGGAGACCGGCAGGGCTCTGACCAGCGTGACGACCCCCGTCACACCCGGCGTCACACCTCGCTGGGAACTCCCCCTCTGGGGCCCGGTCGACCCCGTTCCCGCGCTCGCGCTGGAGACGGCCCCCGCCCTCAGCGATGCTGAGCTTGACGCGCTGGTCGACCAGATCCGTCACAGCCGTACCCCCGCCCTGTCCTACCGGGAGATGGCCGGCCGGTTCCGCGCCGCCGGGCACTCCGCATCCGAGGTCCGCCTGCGGGCCGCATGGAAGCGCGTGGCATGAGCGGCCGGTTCTACGACCCGGACGGGTCCCGATTTGGTCTGCCCACGTTCCCGTTCCGCATGGCGCCGGACGGCTACGCGACGCGCCGGCAGCTCCGTGCCGCCGGGCTCCGGCCCGGCGGCCAGCCCATCGCCGCGCAACTCCTGTGGCACTCGCGCCGCTACCAGCGGCCCGGCCGGCCGCCGGTCCGGTACGCGTACCTGTACCGGATCGACCGGGCCCTGCCCGTCCGCCCGATGACCGCGCGCCGCGCGGCGGCACTCGGCCGGGCCATGGCCGCACGGCGCACCTGCCCGCACTGCGGGCGCGACGCCGGATACGTCATCCCCACCTCGCTCGGCATGTGCGTGGCCTGCCACGAAGCGGCAGACCAGCGCGCCGCCTGAGCGTTCACCCGCCCCGGCCACCTGCCGTGAGGGCGCCGGATCGACTCCGGCCCGGGGCACGCACCAACAACCCTTTCATCTCCGAAAAGGACAAATCATGGGCCTGATCTTCGGTTTCAACAACGGCCGTATGACCACCGCGCAGGACCTGCGGGACCACGGCATCGTCCCCGAGAGCACCACCACCATCACCCGAAACGGTGACGGCACGGTCACCGAGACCACCACCTGGTCCGACGGGCGGACCGAGACCACGACGTACGACCCCCGGTAAGCCCGCATACCGCCCCGATGGTCGCAGGCCGGGTTCGACTCCCGGCCGGGGCACGGCCCGCACCTCTCCCACCCAGGAAGGACCACGATGGACCCTGCCCAGACACAGGCTGTGGTGCAACTCCCGGACGGGCGGCATGTCTACGTCGACCCCGCGCACCTGCCCGCCATTCAGCAGCAACCGCAGATCGTTCATCAGCACATCCATCAGGCCCCGCCGGACCGGACGACGCAGCGCGTCGCGCTCGGTGCCGGTGTCGGCGCCGGAGCGGTCGGCGCGTCCGTGTACTTCGGCCCGATGCTCGTTGCTGCGATCACGTCCATGGCCGTCTCGCTCGCTGTGGTCGCCCTCGTCGTCGTCGCGACCGCGTGGGGACTCGTCACCGTCGTCCGCACGGTCGGCGGCGCGGACGGCAAGAACGCCGCCAAGGCACTCTCCAAGGCCCGTCGGCGCTGACGGTTGCCCGATCCGCCCGTCCCGTACGGGCGGTGAGGGGAGCCGGACAGTCCGGCCCGGGACGGAGACAACGCCGTGCGGATCAGCGACTACGACGACATCAACCACACCGAGGCCGCCCGCGTGCTCGGCATCTCCCTGGTCGCCGCGTTGCGGGGCGGGGAGCTGACCACGCGCCAGATGCGCAAGCTCGACCGGATCGCGGAGAAGGCCACGAAGCGCGAGGACGCCAAGCGCGCCGAGAAGACCGCGAAGCGCGGCAAGTGACCATGCCCCGGGGCGGCCGTCCACGGCCAAGCGACCGGCCGCCCCGGGCCCAACCCGACCGCCCACATGGGCGGGACAGGAGACACCCATCATGACCGATTCGACGGCGGACGCTCCCGCGATGGGCAGCGTTCACGACCTGGACGAACACCGTGCCGCCCGGACGGGTGAGCCGGTAACCCTGAACAAGCCGGACGTCGCCCCCGACGACTCCGAGGCCGCGCCGGACGGCGGGGCGGTGGTGGAGGCGGTCGACCGGCCCGACAACCCGCTTGCGGACTGGCTGACCGTCCCGGACGCGCCGGTCCTGCCCGCGTGGGCCCGCTCCACCACCTCGGTCAAGGCGAACGCGGGCGCGCTGTGCCGCCTCACGTGGTGGCACGCCCGGTTCCACGCCTTCCGCACCCCGAAGTACCTGTTCAAGACCGTGTTGCTGGCCGCGCGTGGCTTCTACCGGGCCGGTGCCGGCCTGTGGCCGGCCCTGTCGGCCGCCGACCACACAGCGGCCGTCCGCGCGCTGGCCGCACAGTCCAAGCTGCGCCCCGAGGATGTCGAGCTGGCGACCCGTCTCCAGGCCGCGCACGCGGAACGCACCCGCTCGCGCCGGTGGCGGTTCGGTGCGGCAGCCGTCGCGGTCGCCGCCGCCGGCGTCGGATTCGCGCTGGCCGACCCGCTCATGCAGACCGGGATGGCAACCGCGGTAACCGTCCCGCTCGCCTACCTCGGACGCGGCAAGGAAACCCACCTCCTCGACCAGGGCGCCCCGCCGATCCGGGTGGACATGTCCGCCGCCCAGCTCAACGACGCGCTTCGCGCCGCCGGGCTCCTGAAAACGGTGAGCGGCAAGGACGGGGACAAGGACGCGCCGCGCGTGTCGTGCACGATGGGCCCGGTCCGGGACGGCCGTGGCTGGGCCGTCATCTTCGACATGCCCCGGGGCGGCGGCAAGACCGCCTCCGACGTGCTCGCCAAACGCGAGGTCATCGCGCAAGAGCTGGGCGTGGATGAGATCCAGGTCATCATGTCCCGCGTCCGCGCGGCCAAGGGCGGTAACGCCGGCCGGGTGTCCATGTGGGTCGCGGACGATGACCCCTACCTGGCCGACCCCACTCCGTCGCCGCTCGCGTCGTTGGAGAAGTTCTCGATCTGGGACGCGGTCCCCTTCGGGCAGGACGCGCGCGGTAACCGCGTGAGCGTGCCCGTGGTCTGGCAGTCGATGTTCTTCGGCGGGCTGCCCCGGCGGGGCAAGACGTTCACGCAGCGGCTGATGACAGCGGCCGGCCTGCTGGATCCGTGGGTGCGGCACTACGTGGCCGACTTCAAGGGCGGGCAAGACTGGATGGGCATGCGCCACGTCGCCCACCGCCTCGTCCTCGGAGCGGAAGAGGACGCGATCGAGGCGTTCAAGAACATGCTCGCCGAACTCCTCGAAGAGATGGAACGGCGCTTCGCCCTGTTCCGGGGCCTGCCCACGTCGATCTGCCCGGAAGGCAAGCTCACCCCGCAGATCATCGAGAAGTACCGGATGCCGTTCATCTTCCTGACCGTTGATGAGCTGCAAGAGGCATTCCTGGCGATGGACGACAAGGACCGTGAAGCGGTCGTGGACGACCTCGGACGCATCGCCCGGCGCGGCCCGGCGGCCGGGTTCATCTCCAACTACGCCTCCCAGCGTCCCGACGCCAAGAGCGTGCCGACCAAGCTCCGGGAGATCATCACCATCCGGTGCTGCACTCAGGTCACCGACAAGACCAGCAGTGACATGGTGCTCGGGTCGGGGAAGGCCGCCATGGGCGCGGACGCCTCGCTGCTGTCGGAGGAGCACAAGGGCGTGACCGTCCTGGTGACCGGCCCGGCCTCCTACGCCACCGTGAAGAACGATCTGCTCACCACCAGCGAGTTCAACGCGCTCGCGCTCAAAGGCCGGGCGCTGCGCGAAGCGGTCGGGCAGATCAGCGGAGACGCGGCAGGGGACATCGCGGCCGGCGCCGGACGGGCCGGTGTCACCATCGCCCCGGTCCTCTCCGACGTCCTCGACGTCATGCGGCACTCCGACCGGATGCACTCCGTCGATCTCCTCAACCGTCTCGTCAACGCCGACGAAGACCGCTACGGGGACTGGGACCTTGACAAGCTCGCCGCCGAACTCGACGCGGCCGGCGTCAAGCGGACCACCAAGCAGATCAACATCAAGGGCAAGAACCTCGCCGGCTACCGCCGCGCCGACCTGGAGGCGGCCGTGCCCGAAGAACTGCTCTTGGCCGCGCGGGCGGTAGACCCCTCCCCCTCTACCAACGCCACCGCCTGAACCCCCTCCCCACCCCCGCTACCCCGACCCCCGAAGTAGCGGGGGCCCTCTACACCGGTAGAGACCCCCCATAGAGGGGTCTGACCTGCGAAGTAGAGGGCCCTAGAGGGGGTCTGGGCATCCCCCGGCCACCCCCTCTCAAGCCGCGAAATCAGCCTTGAAGGAGAGTCGTGCGCTTCTACCTGACGACCCACAAACGGCACTGGGTCAAGCTCACGGACGTGCCGCTGTTCCTGAAGTCCGAGCACTTCGCCGCGGCCCGTACCCTGCCGGTCGCGATCGGCCGGTACGCGGTCGACTCCGGCGGATTCTCGGAGCTCCAGGAACACGGCCGCTGGACCCGCCCCCCCCGGCAGTACATCGATGACCTGTACCGCATCTGGGAAGGGGTCGGTCCGTTCGACTGGGCGGCCCCACAGGACTGGATGTGTGAACCGCTCATCATCCACGGCGGTCAAGCCGGGCCCCTCACCTTCGCCGGCACGCACCTCAGCGTGGCCGAGCACCAGCGGCGCACCGTGGCCAACTACCTGGAACTGCGGGAACTGGCACCTGACCTGCCCATCATCCCGGTACTCCAAGGCTGGGAGATGCGGGACTACGAGCACTGCGTGGCGCTGTACGAGCGCGCCGGGGTCGACCTCACCGCCGAACCTCTGGTGGGACTGGGCTCGGTCTGCCGCCGGCAGTCCACCCGGGAGGGTGCCGCCATCGTCACGATGCTCGCCAGACACGGTCTGCGGCTCCACGGGTTCGGCTTCAAAACCCTGGGCCTGGAAAAGGTCGGCCACCTCATGGCCACCGCCGATTCCCTCGCGTGGAGCTCCCACGCACGCCGCCGCCCACCCCTGCTCGGCCACACCCACAAGAACTGCGCTAACTGCATCGACTACGCACTCCAGTGGCGCACCCGCGTCCTGAGCGCGCTGCCTTCATGGCAGCAACCCGAACTCACCGCATAGCAACGACCAGGGCGGCCCCCTCTCGCCAAAGACCGGGGCCGCCCTCAACCAGCACAACTCAACAGAGGAACTGGAGGCATCCAGCATGACCCAACCTGCCCCGATCCGGCGAGTACGCGCTGACTCGCCCTTACTGAACACCGCCCTGAACCTGGCCTCTGCCGATGTCCCGGTTCTGCCGCTGCGGGCGGGGAAGCTGCCCGTGGGCAACTGCCGGTCGTGCGCGGCCGTCGCCTGTGGCGGACGACCGAACATGCGCGAAGCCGGACCCTGCCAGTGCCCGGCCCCCTGCCACGCATGGGCCGCCGCCACCACCGATCCGGCCGTGCTCACCTCCCGCCCCTGGGCACGCGCGTGGAGGCAGGCTGGCGCCGTCGCTTACCACCCCGGCGGCGCCGGCCTGACCGTCGTGGACCTGGACAACGCGGCGGCCGTCGCATGGGCCCGGGACACCCTGCCCGCCACCCGCACCGTGCCGACGACGCGCGGAGAGCACTGGATCTACCAGGGCGCCATGCCATCAGCCAACGACGTCCGGCCCGGAGTGGATGTGAAGTCGTCCATGTCCTACGCCCGGTGGCTCGGCCCCGGCTCCGGCACCGTGACAGCGCTTCCGGACGTGGTACGCGCGCTGATCGTGAAGAAACCCGCCCCGGTCCGGCCGGTGCGCGCCGTCGCCGTGCCTACCGGGGGCGGCCGGTGCCCGCACCGCACCCCCGTCTACCTCGAACGGGGGATCGCCATGGCCGTACAGCGGATCACCGCCGCCACCACGGCCGTACACGCCACGGTGTTCGGAGCGTTCCTCGCCGTGTTGTCCACGCACGGCCGGTGTGGCTGCCTCACCGACGACCACACGAACCGGCTCTTCGCCGCCGCTCAGGCCAAGGGCGAATCGCCCCGGCACTGCGCGGACGCGTGGACCAACGCCCGCACCCGGTTGGGACTGTGACCATGTCCGACGACGAGAAGAACCCCGCCCGCGAGGTCATCGCCAACTACGCGCACACGCACTTCCGGTACTTCCGCACCGCCGACGGCACTGTCTACGCCCAGCGCAACGGCCACCCCGTAGCCCGCCCGATCCGCTCCCAGGGAACGACGGGCAGTCACCGGCAAGAACTCATGGTCGGGTTGTTCAGGGACGGAGTGGGCGTGTTCAACGGGACCGCGCTCAAGGAGGCGTTGGACCTGATCGAAGCGCTCGCCCTGTCCGAGGACGTGCAGCCCGTGAACATCCGGGTGGCGCCCGGTTTCGACGGGGCGACGTGGCTCGACCTCGGCCGCGACGATGGCCTCTCCGTGCGCATCCATCCTTCGGGATGGGAGATCACCACCCCTGATCCGCGTGAGGTGTGCTGGCGGCGCACCCAGCTCACCGGGGAACTCCCCCTGCCCGCCAAGGACACCAACGGCAAAGGCATCGATCTGCTGCTGAGGCTGTGCAACTTCGCCGGCGCGGAGACGGAGTGTCTGGCCATCGCGTGGCTGATCGGCTGTCTCGGACCGTCCGTCCCCGTCCCTGCCCCCTTCCTCACCGGCCCCCAAGGTGCGGGGAAGTCGACCGGTGGGCGGATGCTCGTGCGGATCATCGAGGGCATGAGCGGGGACCTACGCCGCGCCCCGAAAGATGAGGAGAACCTGATCGCGGCCGTGGCGGCCGGCTGGGTCACCGCGCTCGACAACCTCTCCCACATGACCCCGGACCTGTCCGACGCCATGTGCTGCATCGTCACCGGAGCCGAAAGCGTGAAGCGGGCCCTGTTCACGGACGGGGACGTATTCCGCGTCGGCTACCGCCGCCCTCTGCTCCTCACCGGCATCGATGTCGGCGTCATCCGCCCCGACCTTGCCGAACGCCTCCTACCCCTACGGCTGGAACGGCCCACCGTCCGGCGCACGGAAGCAGAGCTGTGGGCGGAGTACGCGGACGTCCTCCCGGTTGTCCTCGGCTCGCTCCTGGATCTCACGGTCAAGGTCCGGGCCGTGGAAGCGGAGACGCCCACAGACCTGCGCATGGCCGACTTCGCTCACCTCTGCGCGCAGCTCGACACCGCGACCGGGTTCGGGGCGCTGGCCGCGTACCGGGCGAGTCTGGACGACCTCAACGACGACGTCATTGAGGGCGACCTGTTGGCGCAGACTGTCCTGCGACATGCCGACACCCTCGAACCGGGCACAGCGCAGCGGATGACATCGACGGAGTGGCTGCACTGCCTCAGCGGCCTCTACAGCGGTGAGGAACTGCGCTCCCTTCCTAAAGGGTGGCCGACGACGGGTAAGGTCCTCTCAGACCGCCTCAAGCGCC
Organism: Streptomyces hebeiensis; assembly: GCF_052983195.1. Taxonomy (NCBI): domain Bacteria; kingdom Bacillati; phylum Actinomycetota; class Actinomycetes; order Kitasatosporales; family Streptomycetaceae; genus Streptomyces; species Streptomyces hebeiensis. The sequence continues at coordinate 1,447,202 of NZ_CM129812.1, read as the reverse complement.
TTCAACCCACCCTCGCCGCGCGCGGGGTGCTCATCGACACCGGCCGCACCTACGAAGGCCGTTACCTCGAAATGGCCCGCACGGCCGCACCGTCCCCGGCACCGCCTCAGCCGATGTTCTGACCGGCCGCCCGGACCGGCGCGCGCGGACAAGCAAGAGGAGCACCGCGCCGCCGCCGACTGGTGCTCCTTTTGCTTGTCCGGCGCTTGCGCCGCCCCAAGGACGCGCCGCGCAGCGGCCCCTTCTTCACGTTCTGAGGGGCCCGCACCACTACTACAGACACCCCCTCCTTTGTCCTAAGAGGGGGAACGCTGCGTCATGTGCGTCATGCGGACGGCCAACCGGCCCCCCGACATGCGGGAACGACCATGACGCAGACGGCCGCCCCTGCGTCATCCCTGCGTCATGTGCGTCATGCAATGACGCACCCCATGACGAACTCATGACGCACACCCTGACTGCTGCGTCATGCAAAACCCCAGCTCAAAGCCCCAGCATGACGCTGATGACGCAATGACGCAGAAATCCGAACCTCGGACAGCCACGCCCCCTGTCCGCGCGCCTGCCATGAGACGAAGGAGAGTCCACCCATGGACACGGCCCCCGCCGCATCCACGCCGCAGCGCCGCCTTCATCGTGTCGAAGTCGCTGCTGACGTCCTGGGAGTCAAGCGCTCCACCGCCTATGAGGAGATCCGGTTGGGACGGCTCCGCACGGTCCGCGTCGGCCGGCGCCGTCTCGTGCCGAGCGAGTACATCGACGAATACGTCGAACTCCTCAAGCGCGAGGCCGCCGCCGCGCGCTGATCCATCACCGCTCCGCCACGGGGCCGCGCCTGACCGGGCGCGGCCCCGCTCGTTTCACTCGACAAGGAAGACACGTATGACTGAGGCGTCAGACAGGAACCGCAAGGCGGGAAACGGGGAAGACTCGATCTACTGGGACAAGTCCAAGAACCGCTATATCGGCGCCGTATCGCTCGGCTACAACTCCAACGGCAAACGAAACCGACCCAAGGTCTCTGGAAAGACCAAAACGGAAGTCCGTCGCAAGCTCAAAGATCTCAAGAAGGAGTTGGAGGCAGGAGTCAAGACTTCAGCCACGTACTCGGTCGAGCAGGCGATTACCGACTGGCTGGCGCACGGGCTGAAAGGGAGGGACAAAGGCAGTATCGACACGTACAAGAGTCTCGCCAAAAACCACGTAGTGGCCGATCTCGGTAAGGCGAGATTGCGAGATCTTACGGCGGATGCCTTGGATTGCTGGCTGGATGAGAAGTCCATGGTTCTTGCGACAAGTTCCCTGGAAATGACGCTCTCGATCCTGCGTCGCTCGATCTCCCATGCGCAGCGGCGGGACAAGGTGATGCGTAACGTGGCTGAGCTGGTGGAGGTCCCCGAAGGACGGCCCGGACGTCCGAGTAAGTCACTCACGTTGGAGCAGGCGAAAACGGTGCTCTCCGCCCGTCAGGGAACGTGGATTCACGCGTACGTGGTTCTGTCGCTGCTTGTAGGCATCCGGACGGAGGAAGTGCGACCGCTCACCTGGGATCGCGTACATCTGCATCCGAGCGACTCCGTGCCGTATATCGAGGTTTGGCGCTCGGTGCGTAAGCGCGGAGAAACCAAGACGACGAGTAGTCGGCGGACGCTCGGTATTCCTCGTCAACTGGTCGTTGTTCTTGAGGCGCACAAAGCTGCGCAGCAACGGCAGCGGAAGGCTTTGGGTGTCCCGTGGAGCGACAGCGGATTCGTGTTCGGCACAGACATGGGGGAAGAGCGCAGTGCTTACACCGTTCGGCAGAACTTCAGGGCGATGCTGGCCGATGCGGGATTCTCTGATCCGAAAGAGTGGACCCCGCGAGAACTGAGGCACAGCTTCGTCTCAATCCTCTCGGATCACGGGATCCCGTTGGAGGTCATCGCACGGGTGGTTGGTCATGCCGGTACGGGCACCACAGAGAAGGTCTACCGTAAGCAGATCCGGCCTGTACTCACGGAGGGGGCCGAAGCGATGGATGAGATCTTCGATGATGGTCCTCCGGCTGAGGCGTAGGGCTGCCGAGCGCGCTTCTGCCTTCCGTGGCCCCCCTTTTGGCTCCCCAGCGACGTGGAGCCTTGCGGTGCGAGGGGGCACGCGTCGTCTGACCTGTGGTGCGGGCGACGCGTGCCCCGTTGCTGCTCTTAGGGCAGGGCTAAGAAGCCCCTGAGAAAAGCCCCTCGCCGGGCGGGGGAACTGACGACGGTTCGGATCGATCCGCCTCGGGTAGGGTGGATTCCGCTGGACAAGGAACGTGATCTTCAGGAGGTGGGACCGATTACCGCTGCAGCAGGTCGGGCGCTCCCCTTCCACGACCGTGCGGTCCGTCAGGCATAGGTGACCGCGGGAGCGCCCCTGGGCATCCCGAAAGGCCAGTGGCTTCCATGCCGTCTTCACCGTCGCCGTCCCCTTCACCGCTCCCTTTCCCGTTCTCTTCTTCTTCTCCGCTCCCTTCTCCTCCGCCCGCGGTGGTCCACGAACTCCGCGCCGCCGGCTGCGTCTTCGCCGAGGACGAGGCGCGGTTGCTCGTCTCGGCGGCCCGGAGCCCCGCCGAACTCGCCGCCATGGTGGAACGGCGTGCCGCCGGGCTGCCGTTGGAGCATGTCCTCGGCTGGGCGGAGTTCCACGGGCTGCGGTTCACCGTGGACGCCGGGGTCTTCGTGCCGCGCCGCCGTACCGAGTTCCTGGTCGACCGGGCCGCCTCGCTCGCCCGGCCCGGTGCCGTCGTCGTCGACCTGTGCTGCGGCTCCGGTGCGCTCGGGGCGGCGCTGGCCGCGGCATTGGGCCGGGCGGAACTGCACGCGGCCGACATCGACCCGGTGGCGGTGCGCTGCGCCCGCCGCAATGTCGCCGCGGCCGGGGGCCGCGTGTACGCGGGCGATCTGTACGACCCACTGCCGGCCGGGCTGCGGGGGCGCGTCGATGTCCTGCTCGCCAACGTGCCGTACGTGCCCACCGGCGAGATCGGGCTGCTGCCCCCGGAGGCCCGGATCCACGAGGCACGGGTGGCGCTCGACGGGGGAGCGGACGGTCTCGACGTGGTGCGCCGGGTGACCGCGAGGGCGGCGCGGTGGCTGGCGCCGGGCGGTCATCTGCTGTTCGAGACGAGCGACCACCAGACGCCGTCGGCCCTCGACGTGGTCGCGGGCGACGGCCTGGTCCCGCGCGTGGCGGTCTGCGACGAACTGGACGCGACAGTCGTCATCGGAACCAGGCCGGGTACGGACCGGCGGGACCACCCCGTCAACGGGGAGTGACCCGCCCGCCGGGCCGGGCCGCCGGGTCGAGCCACCCGAGCGGGCGATCGGATCGAGCCACCGGATCGAGCCGTTGCGCGAGCGGTCGTACCGAGTGGCCGAACCGAGTGGCCGAACCGAGCCCTGGCCGGTCGCCTCGAGCCGTCATTCTCAGAGCCAGCGGTACCGGCGCTCCGGCCGCCCCGTTCCCCCGTACCGAAGGGTGACCTCCGCGCGGCCCGTCTCCGCGAAGTGTTCCAGGTAGCGGCGGGCGCTCACCCGGGACAGGACGCCGGCCTCCGCGCACTCCGTGGCCGACAGACCGGCCGGATGGGCGCGCAGGATGCCGGCGACCAGGTCGGCCGTATGCGGCGCCAGGCCCTTGGGCAGGCTCCTGGCGCCGGGCGGGCGGGTGCCGAAGATCTGGTCCACGTCCTCCTGCCGCGCCTCGTCGAGCACGGCCAGGCGCGAGCGCAGCGACGCGACATGGCGCAGCTGCTCCTGGAGCGCCGCCCGGCTGAACGGTTTGATCAGATAGTGCAGCGCACCGGCGCGCAGCGCCGCCCGGACCACGCCCGCGTCCCGCGCCGCCGTGATGAACAGCGCGTCCACGCCCGCCCGGCCGCCGTCCCGCTCCTCCGCCGCCCGCAGTTCGCGCAGGACGGCTATCCCGTCCATGTCGGGCAGGTAGATGTCGAGCAGCACCAGATCGGGACGGAGCCGCTCGGCCGCGCGCAGCGCCTCGCCGCCGCTGTGCGCCACACCGACGACCGTGAAGCCGTCCGTCGCGGACACATAGCGGCTGTGCAGCTTGGCGACCATGAAGTCGTCGTCCACCACCAGCACCTTCGTCACGCCGACACGCTAGGCCGCGACCACAACGACCACAACGTCCGTTGGTTCCGGAAGAGAGACAGCTTGTTAACGCGAAGGCAACATGTGGCCCACTTCACAGATGTTTCCGGCCATGGTGCGAGTCCTGTCCGGCCGGTGTTCACGGACCCGTGAACACCGGCCGGACAGGACCCGGAGCCGCCCTGGCCTCACCCCCCACGGCTTCCGACTCATCCAGCTCACTCTCCGAAAGGCGGCAGACGTGCGATTGCGCACCCCTCTGGCCCTGCTCGGGTCGGCGCTGCTCGTGCTGGTGGGGCCGCCGCTGCTCACGCCGCGCAGCGGTGCCGACACCGGTACGCAGATTCCCGGTCTGCGCTTCATGGTCCCCAACACACCCGGCGGCGGTTACGACATCACCGCGCGCACCCTGGCCAAGAACGCCGAGGACGCCGAAGTCACCCACAACATCGAGGTGTTCAACCTGCCCGGCGCGGGTGGCACCGTCGGTCTCACCCGGCTCGTCGGCGAGCACGGCAACGGCAAGCTCGTGATGTCCATGGGGCTCGGTGTCGTCGGCGCCGTACGCACCAACAAGCTGCCCAAGACGCTCGCCGACGCCACCCCGATCGCCCGGATCACCGAGGAACCGGACATCGTCGTCGTCGGCAAGGACTCCCCGTACAAGACCCTCGACGACCTGCTCACCGCGTGGAAGGCCAATCCGGCCAAGGTGCCCGTCGGCGGTGGCTCCTCGCCGGGCGGGCCCGACCACCTCGCCCCGATGCTGATGGCGAAGGCCGCCGGTGTCACGCCGAAGTCCGTCAACTACGTACCGTTCGACGGCGGTGGCGAACTCCTCGCCTCCATCCTCGGCAACAAGGTCTCCTTCGGGGTCTCCGGCATCGGCGAGTACCTCGACCAGATCGAATCCGGCGACCTGCGGGTCCTCGCGGTCACCGGACCCGAGCGGGTGCCCGGCGTGGACGCCCCCACGCTGCGTGAATCCGGCCTCGACGTCGACTTCACCAACTGGCGCGGCCTCGTCGCCCCGCCCGGCCTGTCCGACGCCGAGCGCGCCAAGCTGCTCGCCCTCGTCGAGAAGCTGCACGACTCGCCGCAGTGGCAGGACTCGCTGAAGAAGAACAACTGGGACGACGCCTTCCTGACCGGGGAGAAGTTCGGCGACTTCCTCGCCGAGGAAGACCGGCGCGTGGACTCCGTCCTGAAGGAGCTGGGACTGTGACGACGCCAGAACCGACTCCGGGGAAGACGGCGGAGCGGACGCGGGAGCGGACCGCGGAACAGAAGCCGGAACGGACTCCGGGGAAGACGCCGGAACAGGAGCCGGAGCGGAAGCCGGAGCAGTCGGCGGACCAGCCGACGGACCAGATGTCCGGCGCGTCCCGCGGCGGGGCGGGGGCCCGCGCCTGGCTGCGCGAGCACTCCGAACTCGGCGTCGGACTCCTCCTGCTCGCCCTCGGCGTCCTGGTCCTCACCGACGCCCTCACCATGAACGTGGACATCTCCCAGCGCGGCCCCGTCGGCCCCAAGACCGTCCCGGTCGTCGTCGGCATAGGCCTGCTGGTCGTCGCCGTCCTGCTCGCCCTCGATGTCCTGCGCGGCGGCCGGGGCGAGGCGGAGGGCGGTGAGGACATCGACCTGACCGAACCCAGCGACTGGCGGACGGTCCTCCTGCTCATCGGCGTCTTCCTCGGCAACGCGGTCCTCATCGGCCCGCTCGGCTTCCCGATCTCCGGCGCCCTGCTCTTCTGGGGCTCCGCCTACGCGCTCGGCAGCCGCCACTACCACCGTGACCCGCTGATCGCGGCCGCCCTCTCGGTCGTCACCTTCGTCGTCTTCAACAACCTGCTCGGTGTCCCCCTGCCCGGTGGCCCGCTGATGGGGGTGCTGTAACCCGATGGACTCCCTCAACTCCCTCATCGACGGCTTCGGTACGGCGCTCACGCCGATGAACCTGCTCTGGGCCGCGGTCGGCGTGCTGCTCGGCACCGCGATCGGCGTCCTGCCCGGCATCGGCCCCGCCATGGCCGTGGCCCTGCTCCTCCCCGTGACGTACGGACTCGAGCCGACCGGCGCTTTCATCATGTTCGCCGGCATCTACTACGGCGCGATGTTCGGCGGCTCCACCACCTCCATCCTGCTCAACACCCCCGGCGAGAGCGCCGCCGTCGTGGCCGCGATCGAGGGCAACCCGATGGCCAAGAGCGGGCGCGGTGCCCAGGCCCTCGCGGCGGCGGCCGGCGGTCACTTCGCCGGCGGCATGATCGGCACGACCCTGCTGGTCCTCCTCGCCCCGGCCGTCGCCGCGCTCGCCGTCGACATCGGAGCCCCCGACTACTTCGCGATCATGGTGCTGGCGTTCATCGCCGTCACCTCCGTACTCGGCTCGTCCCGGATCCGGGGGCTCGCCTCGCTGCTCATCGGGCTCACCGTCGGCCTGGTCGGCCTCGACCAGATGACCGGTCAGCAGCGGCTGACCTTCGGTTCGCTCCAACTCGCGGACGGCATCGACGTCGTGATCGTCGCCGTCGGCCTCTTCGCGATCGGCGAGGCCCTCTGGGTCGCCGCCCATCTCCGCCGCACCTCCGGCGAGGCGATCCCGGTCGGCCGCCCCTGGCTCGGCAAGGACGACCTGCGCCGCACCTGGCGGCCGTGGCTGCGCGGACCCCTCATCGGGTTCCCGTTCGGCGCGATCCCGGCCGGTGGCGCGGACATGACCACGTTCCTCTCGTACGTCACCGAGAAACGGCTCTCCAAGCACAAGGACGAGTTCGGCAAGGGCGCCATCGAAGGTGTCGCCGGGCCGGAATCGGCGGCCACCGCCTCGGCGGCCGGAACGCTGGTCTCCATGCTGACCCTCGGCCTGCCGACGACCGCCATCGCCGCCGTGATGCTCGCCGCCTTCCAGCAGTACGGGATCCAGCCGGGCCCGCTGCTCTTCGAACGCGAATCCGAGCTGGTCTGGGGCCTGATCGCGTCGCTCTTCATCGGCCTGGCGCTGCTGCTCGCGCTCAACCTGCCGCTCGCGCCGGTCTGGGCCAAGCTGCTGCGCATCCCGCGCCCGTACCTCTACGCGGGGATCCTCTTCTTCGCGGCCGTCGGCGCGTACGCGGTCGGCGGGGAGGCGCTGGACCTGGTCATCCTGCTGATCATCGGCCTGATCGGGTTCGGGATGCGGCGGTACGGGCTGCCGGTGCTGCCGGCCGTGATCGGCGTCATCCTGGGCCCGGCCGCGGAGCAACAGCTGCGGCGCGCCCTCCAGATCAGCGACGGCAGCGTCACCGGGCTGGTGAACACGCCGTTCTCGGTGACGGTGTACGCCGTGATCGTGCTGCTGCTCGCCTGGCCGGGCGTACGGAAGCTGATCGCACGCGGACGTGGCCGCGGGCGCGGCGACGGTAACGGTGACGGCGGGAACGAGGGCGACGGCGGCGGTGACCGTGACGGTGACCGCCGTGAGGTGACGGCCTGACATCCGCCGTGGCCGGGCAGGGTCCCTGACCTGCCCGGCCACGGCCACCGACCGGTCCCTCACCCCGCGGCGGCTGGCCTCGGACCGGCGGTCGGACCGGCGGTCGCGGAGCCCGCTCGACCTGTCGTGATCCGGCCACCCGAGGCGGGGATCGCCCGGGGCGGGCGGGCCGTGAGGGAGAATCGGGGCGTGACCCTGAAGATCGTGATCGACCCGGCTGTCCCGACCGCTCCGTACGAGCAGCTGCGCAGCCAGATCTCCACCCAGGCCCGCAAGGGAGCCCTTCCGGTGGGGTACAAACTCCCCACCGTCCGGGGCCTGGCCGAGGAACTGGGCCTGGCCGCCAACACCGTCGCCAAGGCGTACCGCGCGCTGGAGACGGACGGTGTGATCGAGACGCGGGGCCGGAACGGCACGTTCATCGCCGCCGCCGGGGAGGCCGCCGACCGGGAGGCCGCGGCCGCCGCGCGGGCGTACGCGGAACGCGCGCGACGCCTGGGCCTGGGCAGGGCCGCCGCGCTGGCCGCCGTGGAGGACGCGGTGCGGGCGGTCTACGCGAAGTGAGACGACCGGGGCCGGAGACGCCGACCCGTGTCAGAGGTACAGACCCGCGTCCGCCCCCGGGTACTGGGCCGGGACCGACGCCGGGCCGGTGCCGCGCCGCAGCGCGTACAACTCGGCCAGCGTGGCGCCCTCGCGGCCGACCGACTCCTCCCACTCGCCGTTCTCCCCGGTGCCGTTCAGCCAGCTCAGCGCCTCCGCGCGGGTCAGTGAGCCGACCTCGATCCTGGCCAGGCAACGGCCGGGCCGGACCACCGCGGGGTGCAGCCGCTCCAGGTCCTCGTTGGTCGTCACACCCACCAGGACGTTCCTGCCCTGTCCGAGCAGGCCGTCGGTGAGATTCAACAGCCGCGACAGCGCCTGTCCCGCCGTGTGCTTGGCCTCGCCGCGGATCAGCTCGTCGCAGTCCTCCAGCAGCAGGAGCCGCCACCGGCCCTTGGCGGAGCCCTCGTCCTCACCGATCGCGATGTCCATCAGGTAGCCGACGTCGTTGAACAGCCGCTCCGGGTCCAGTACGCAGTCGACCTGGCACCAGTCGCGCCACGAGCGGGCCAGCGTGCGCAGCGCGGAGGTCTTGCCCGTGCCGGGCGGACCGTGCAGCAGGAGCAGCCGGCCCGCGATGTCGTCGGGTGTCACCTTCATCAGCCGGTCCATCGCGTCGGCCACCGGCGCGGTGTAGTTCGGCCTGACCTCGTCCCACGCGCCGGCGGTGATCTGCCGGGTGGTGCGGTGCGGGCCACGCCGGGGCGAGACGTACCAGAACCCCATGGTCACGTTGTCCGGCTGCGGTTCCGGCTCGTCCTGCGCGCCGTCGGTCGCCTGCTGGTGGACCTTCTCGGCGAGCTCGGGGCTGACGGCGGTGACGGTGACGTCCGCGCCCCGGTTCCAGCGGGAGATCAGCAGCGTCCAGCCGTCGCCCTCGGCGAGCGTCGCGCTGCGGTCGTCGTCCCGCGCGGAACGCAGCACGGTGGCGCCGGACGGCAGCAGGGTCGCGCCCGACCTGACGCGGTCGATGGTGGAGCTGTGGCTGTACGGCTGCTCGCCCGTCGCGAAGCGGCCGAGGAACAGCGCGTCGACCACATCCGACGGTGAGTCGCTGTCGTCGACGTTGAGCCGGATCGGCAGTGCGTCCTGTGGGTTGGCAGACATGTCGCCCATGATCCGGCACGGGGACGGCCGATGCACGGTGTTTTGCCCTGTGGCGACGAGGGACGGGGCGCACGGTGGGGGCGGCGGCCGCGGCGGCCCGTGCGCTCGCGCACCGCCTTCCCCACCCGGCTCGACGCCGGACCTGCCGGCCCCACTGGACCTGCCGGGCCCGCCGTACCCGTGTGGCGCGCGGGCGACGGCGGCTCATGGCCCGCACGGCGGAGGCCCGGACGCGCCACGGACCGTCGGGCGACCGCCGCACCCGTCGGTGCGGGGCCCGTGGCCCGCGCGGCCCCGGACCCCGCCCGCGGCGTCACGGCCGCGTGCCCCGGAACAGCGAGCCGGCCAGCGCGGTGGCCCTGCGTGTGCGGCGTACGACCGCGTAGCCCTTGGTCAGGGCCCGGTCGGTGACGAAGTGGCGGGCCAGGGCGCGTCCCTCCACCAGGTGGGCGAACTCCCCGATGCCCGTCGTACGGCGGACCGTCATCCGGCGCAGGGCGTGCGGACCCTGCCGGTGGCGTGCCAGGTCGTTGCCCACCGCCACGGACTGGGTGAAGCCCGCCGCCCGGACCGCGTCGCGCACCCGTCGGCTGGAGTAGCCGTACGGGTACGCGAACGAGACGGGCGGCGTGCCCACCTCTGCCGCGACGATCTCCCGGCAGCGGCGGACCTCGAAGCCGAGCCGCAGGCCGTCGAGCTGGTCCAGTTGGGGATGCGTATGGCTGTGACCGCCGATCTCGACGCCGGCCGAGGCCAGTTCACGCACCTGGCCCCAGTCGAGCATCGCGTCCGGCGCCCGGCCCTGGTCGTACCGCCCCCGCAGCCACGCCGTCGAGACGAAGACCGTGGCCGGGAAGCCGTACGAGGCGAGCAACGGAAGGGCGTGCCGGTGCACGCCCTCGTACCCGTCGTCGAAGGTGATCAGCACCGGCCGCACCGGCAGTCCGCCCCCCGTCCGCCAGGCGTCGGCCAGCGCCCGGGTCGTCAGTGGAGTGAACCCCCGCTCGTGCAGGACCCCCAACTGCTCGGCGAAGGCGCCGGGTGTCACGGACAGCCCGTACGTCGAGGCCGTCGGCCGGTCTCCGACGGCGTGGTACATGAGGACCGGCACGGCCCTCGCCCCCGCCGAGGCTCCCAGAGCCCCTGAGATCCCTGAGCCCCCCGACCCGGGCCCCGGCCCCGGCCCTGACCGCGCCCCCGGTCCCGGCGTTCGGTCCCGGCTCACACCACCGCCTCCCGCCCGTTCCGTGAGCTCTCGTCCCGTGAGCCTCCGCCCCGTGGGCCCGCTCCTTCCGGTACCGACCACTCGATCGGGCCCGACGAGAACGTCACGCCCCCGCCACGTGTGCGGAAGCGCCCCACCGCGTATCCCGCGGCCGCCGCCATCACCCCCGTGACGATCGCACCGGCGCGGCCCAGTCCGTCCGCGCTCCCGCGCAGCGCGTCGCGCACGCCGCGCGCGATGCCCGCCGGGAGCACGCGGGTGGTGTAACGACGCTCGGACTCCAGGCCCTTGGCCGCTCCCACGCTCCGGGCGACCAGCGCCTTGGACAGGCCCTCGGCGTAGCTGCGAGCCCGTAGGTAGCGGAAGCGTTCACGGTCGGCGGACACCGCGTGGTGGATCACCGCCCGGTCGTCGATCAGCAGCACCGCGTCCGGCACGGCCGCGGTGAGCCGGATGCACAGCTCCGTCTCCTCGCAGCCCAGCGGACGTCCGTCGCCCTCCCGCCGGCCGATGCCCGTGGCGAACCCCCCGGCCGTGACGAACGCCGAGCGCCGGAACGAGGCGTTCCCGCCGAGGACGTTGCGGACGCGCACCCGGCCCGCGGGCAGGCCCCGGTACGTACAGCCGACGACCCAGTCGAACTCCTCCGGGAACCAGCCGGGCCGGTGCCCCGACGACCAGGCCGGTACCGTCCGGCCGCCGACCGCGAGCACCCGGGGGTCCTCGTACGCCTCGTCGAAGTACCGCAGCCAGTCGGGTTCCGCCACAGCGTCGTCGTCCAGGAACGCCACCAGTTCGCCGCGTGCCGCGGCGATCCCGGTGTTGCGGCCCGCGGAGAGGCCGCGGGGCCCCGCGTTGGCGAGGACCCGCACCTCCCCGCGCGCCGTGAGCCGCCGGTACTCCCGGCGGAGCCGCGCCAGCAGCGCGGCGTTGTGGTCCACCACGAGCAGGATCTCCAGTGCCGGCAGCGACTGCCGCGCCACGGACTCGACCGCCGCGCGGATGGCGTCCCAGCGTTCCTCCGTGTAGACGCAGATCACCACCGAGAAGGGCCGGTGGTGCCTCCGCGGGTTCGGCGCGTTCATGACGCCCCGCCTCCCGGCACCGAGATCCGGAGCGCCGGTCCCACCGGCCGACGGCGCGCCGACCGGGGAACACCCCTCTCCTTGAGGATCACCCTGAGCACCCGCAGACCGTCCCGGACCGCCCTGAGGTTGCTGACCCCGTGGATCCGGTCGTACTCGTGGCTCGGTATCTCCTGCACCTTCAGGCCCGCCTTGACCACACGTATGTTCATCAGCGTCTCGACCTCGAACCCGGTGCAGTCCAGGGTGATCTTGTCCAGGCAGTGCCGCCAGAAGGCGTTGTAGCCGTAGCAGAGATCGGTGTAACGGGCGCCGAATTTCGCGTTGACGACGGCGCACAGCACCCGGTTGCCGAGCTTGCGGATCGCCGTCATGTCGTCCGTACCGCCGCCGTTGGCGAAGCGCGAGCCCTTGGCGAAGTCCGCGCCCGAGACCAGCGCGGAGACATAACTGACGATCTCCCGGCCGTCCGCCGAGCCATCAGCGTCGATCATGACGATGATGTCACCGGTGCAGGCGGCGAACCCGCTGATCAGGGCATCCCCCTTGCCCTTGCCGCGCTGGCCGACGACCTTGATGCCCGGCCACAGGTCACGGGCGACCTGGACGGTGTCGTCACTGGACCGCCCGTCCACCAGGACGACTTCGTGGATCCAGTCGGGCAGCGTTCTGAAGACGTACGGAAGGTTCCGCGCCTCGTTCATCGCGGGGATCACCACGCTCACCGGCGGGGCGATCGCGAGGTGCGAGGAAATGGGCCGGTACCGCACGGGTAACCGCTCGGCGACGCCGGCGCCGCCCGCCCCGGTCGGTACGGTCAACGGATCTTCGCCCGGCACCGCCGGGCGCACGGAAGCGCTCACGAGTCTGGTTCCCTCTCGTCCGGTGGACCGCCCGCCCCCGGGCGGTCCGATGATGTTTCCGGTTCGAAAGGGGGGTCCTCACCCCGGTCATGACGGCATGGAACTCCGTACCGGACAGGTGGTGAGCTGAAGAACTGGCCGCGCGGCACGCGACTCGGCACTGTGTGCGCATCGTGCGGTCACCGAGCACGGCACCCCCCTACCGCGCCCCGCCCCGGAAGTCATCCGCACGTAACCCGGCTCTCCCCAAGAGCCGCCGCGCATGATGTTCCGATGCGGGTGGATGTACGACGGTATTGATGATTAGGACTGTATGGCAAGGCTTGGTGCATCACCCCGCTTTTCGCGCCTTTGGCCGTACTTCTACGGTCCTCCCCGGAACCTCGCGGCGCGCGTGCGGGTGTGACGCCGTGTCCGTGACGGGGCGCGTCGTCTCTCTGTTCGCTCCCCCACCCTGCCCCTCCTTCACTGTTTCTCCGCACTCCTGCCTCATGTCTCCCCGAAACGGACCCGACGCGTTCCGTTCCGGTGAACGCGCCCCGCTGCTACCAAAGTTGAGGCAGAGATCCTGCCGAAGGAGAGGTTCGGTTCCATGAAACTGTCCCGCTTCACGGTCTTCTCGTCCTCGCTCCTCCTCGGCGCCGTGCTCGCTCTCACCGGAGCGGCCTCGGCGCACGCGGCACCGTCCGTCGACTCGGCGGCGGCCGTCGACTACGTGGCCCTGGGGGACTCGTACTCCTCGGGCGTCGGTGCGGGCGCCTACGACAGCGCGAGCGGTGCGTGCAAGCGCACGCCCCGCGCGTACCCGGCGCTGTGGGCGGCGGCGCATTCACCCGCGACGTTCGCCTTCACCGCGTGCGGCGGCGCCCGTACAGGCGATGTGACCGCCGGTCAGCTCGCACCGCTCGGCGCCGCCACCGACCTGGTCAGCATCACGATCGGGGGCAACGACGCCGGGTTCTCCGACGTCATGACGACCTGTGTGCTCCAGTCCGAGGCCGCCTGTCTCGCCCGGATCGACCAGGCCCGCTCGTACGTCGACAGCACCCTGCCCGGCAACCTCGACGCCGTGTACTCCGCCATCAGATCCAAGGCCCCGTCGGCCAGAGTCGTCGTCCTCGGCTACCCGCGCTTCTATCAGGTCCCCGGTACCTGCTCCGTCGGGCTGAGCGAACGGAAGCGCACGGCGATCAACGACGCGGCCGACCACCTCAACACGGCGACCGCCAAGCGGGCCGCCGACCACGGCTTCACCTTCGCCGGGGTGGCCGGGGCCTTCACCGGTCACGAGATCTGCTCCAGCTCGGCCTGGTTGCACAGCGTGAACTGGCTCGACATCGGCGAGTCGTACCACCCCACCGCCGCCGGCCAGTCCGGTGGCTATCTGCCGGTCTTCACCTCGGCCGCGTGAGCCGGGCTCGGCGGCCCCGTCCGACGGGGGCGTACCGGCCGGCTCCCGGGCGTCCGGCGCGGGTGGTCCCCGACTCTCCCGAAGTGTCCAACTCGCCCTGAAAAAGCATGGATCCGAATACGATCAAGGTTCCCCGTACGGGTGTGCTTGGCCCCGGAGGCGGGATACACGAGTGTCGCGCGGGGGAGATAGGGTTAATCTGCCCGGGCCGGGTGCCTCGTTACGGGTGGGGAGTGAAATGGAACGGATAACAGTGCACAGCAGGGCGCGAATCCCTGCGATCACCTGCGGTAACAGCGCGACCAGTACGCGCCTCGACCGTCATCTCGCGGTGCTCGGCGGTCCCGCCGTCCCGCAGCGGGAGACGGTCGAGGCGACGCTGCTGATGCGTGAACTGACCACGCAGGACAGGGTGGGCGGTCACCGGAGCAGGAGCGCGCGTGTCTCGCTCTTCGCGCCGTTGCGCCGTCTGCGCCGCTCGCTGTTCGGCAGCCGCGGCTGACCCTGTACGGCCGTCCGTACGCGGAAGGGCGTAGTCGTCGTACTCCGTCCATGTCATCCACGTACTGACGCTCGAACGCACTACGTCGTTCGAACGCGCTCGGGTGGTCACATCGTCCGGCGCAGTGCCGCACCGCACACGTCCCCACGGCCCGCGGCGGTGCGCCGGTGTGACTCCCGAGCGCGGTAATTCCTCGTAGGGCGGTGGCCCCGGCCGGTTGATCCCACTCCCCGACACCGGCCTCGGCCACCGCTTTCACTCGTTCTCGGTCCGTCCTCGTCCATGCCCGTGGCGCCTCTGACGCATGTGACGCCGCCGACCTCACTTCGCGCCGTTGGCGTACCGTCGCACGGCCAGTGGTACGAACAGTACGAGGAGTAGCAGCGACCAGAGGACGGATCCGGCCACCGGGTGGGCCACGGGCCAGGCGGCGTCCGCGGCCGGCGCCGCGTTGCCGAAGAGGGCCCGTACGCCCATGGAGACGGCGGAGATCGGGTTCCACTCGGCGACCGTCCTGAGCCATCCCGTCATCCCCTCCGTGGGGATGTAGGCGTTGGGCAGCAGGGGCAGGATCAAGGTCGCGGCACCCAGTTGACCAGCGGCTTCCTCGTTGGCGACGAGCAGTCCCAGATAGGTGCCGACCCAGTTGGCGGCGAACCGGAAGATCATCAACAGCCCAATGGCGCCAAGGGTGTCGAGCGCTCCGCCCTCGATCCGCCACCCCACCGCGAGTCCCACGAGAAGCAGCGGAACCAGCCCGACGGCGGTCGTGATCATGTCCGCCAGGGTCTGTCCGAGGGGCACCGCCGCCCTGCTCATCGGCATTGTCCTGAACCTGTCCATGATCCCGCGCTGGGCGTCGTGCGATGCCTGGAACATCCCGGTCATGATCCCCCCCCGGCGGCCGTCGAGGCGAGCAGACCGGGTACGAGATAGGCGCGGTACTCGGTGCCCGGCATCGCCGGCGCGCTGCCGAAGGCATAGCCGAAGAACAGCAGCATGGTGATCGGCATGGTCTGGGTCAGGAGCACCACGCCCGGCGCGTGCCTGATCCGCCTCAGGTGCCGGCCGAGGACGGCTCCGCTGTCGTACGCCACCGTGCTCATGCCGCGAGCCCCTTCCGGTTCGTCAGCCGCAGGAACACCTCGTCCAGCGTCGGCGGACGCGGACTCACGTCGACCACGGGCACGCCCGCCGCGTCCAGCTCCCGCACGATCCGGGGCAGGGTGAGCGCCGGGTCCGTCGCCACCGCGCCCACGGTCCTGTTCTCCCGGTGGAGCACGGGCTCCGCTCCGGTGAGGTGGTCGAGCACGCCCGCCGCCGCGACCAGGGCCGCCCGGGTGGCGGCCTCCGTCCGCTCCTCGGCGAGCCGGCCCGCGCAGGGCATGGACCTCACCGAATCTCTTTGCCAGGCCTTCACTGTGTACGGCGTACGTAGTTATCATGCGGCCCACGGTAGCGCACTCCGTACGGCGTACGTAACTAGGATGGTGGGCGAGGTGATGATCCATGGCACGGCGACCCGCCGAACCCGAGGTGATCTGGGACCGGCCGCAGCGCGCGACCCGCGGCCCGCGGCCCGCGTACACGCGTGCCGACATCGCGGCCGCGGCCGTCCGGATCGCGGACGAGGGCGGCCTCGACGCCGTCACGATGCGGCGCGTCGCCGCCGAGCTGGGCTGCGCCACGATGTCGCTGTACAACTACGTGCCGCGCAAGGAGGACCTGCACGAGCTGATGGTCGACCTGGTCGGCGGGGAGTACGTGCTGCCGGACAAGCCGTCGGGACACTGGCGCGCGGACCTGACCGACCTCGCCCGCCAGGCGCGGGCGATGATGCACCGACATCCCTGGGTGCCCAGGCTGATGTCACCGGTCTACGGATTCAGCCCCAACGCGCTGGCGTACCTGGAGTACGGGCTGAGCTGCCTGGACGGCCTGGAGGGGACGTACGGCGCGAAGCTGGAGCTGCTGGCGATGGTCAACGGCCTGGTCACCGCCTATGTGGCCAACGAACTCGCCACCGCCGAGCGCGACCGCTCGCTGCCCTGGCCGCCGGAGCGCGAACACGCCGTGCGCTCGGCCTACTTGGGGCGCGCACTCGCGTCGGGCCGCTATCCGCGCCTGGCCGCGTCCCTCGTGGAGAACGCGGGCCCGATCGATCTGGACGGGGCCTTCGACCGGGCGCTGGAGCGGCTGCTGAACTCGTTCGAGAAGACGTTGGGAGGCACGGACGGGCCCGGCGGCTCGGAGGGTACGGGCGGCTCGGGCCGCTCGGAGGCAACGGGCGGCTCGGACGGCTCGGGCGGGGCCGGGGCCTGAGCGGCCGTACGACCCGACCGTGGCCGTGACCCCGGGGGAGGGGCTCTCCTCACGGGGCGGGGCCGGGCCGGGCGGTCCGCGCACGCGGCGCGGCGACAGCGGCGGGACCCGCCGCGCTCGGGCCGCCGGGCCCGGCCGCCCCGACGGTGCTACAAGAGGGCGAACTGGCCGTCCGGGCCCTCCTCGTGGTGGTCGAGCACGGACGCGGGCCGCCGGGCCGAGGCCGGAACCGGCAGGACACCCGCCGCGCGCAGCTCGGCGCTCGTGATCCGGTCCCCGGACGCGCCGTCGCCGGGGCCGGCGCCTTCCGGGCGCAACCGGCGCCTGAGGGAGCCGAGTTCCGCGCGCGACTCCGCGAGCAGGGCCAGCACAGTGATCAGTTCGAGCAGGTCGGAGGTCCACTCCTGCGGCCACGCCGAGGGTCGGATCCCGGCCAGGGACCCCGGCCGGGCCGGAGCCGTACGGCGCTCGAACCACAGCTTAAGCACCCGTACCCCGCCCACCCGGAAGTCCCAGGCCCCGGCCGGCACGGGCGAGACGCGGCCGGCTCCGAGACACAGGGCCTCGTCGGCGGGGTCGTACGTGATCGTCTCCGGGCGGGCCGGAACGGCAGCACGTACGTACGGCCGTCGGCCGCCGGGCAGCCGGGGGCGCTCGCCGCCGCGCGCCCCGCGAAGCTGGATCCCGGTCATCCGGCGCCCCAGTTCGACGCCGGTCGCCCAGAGGCCGGGGTCGGCGGGCAGGGGCACCACACAGCCCGCCGGGGAGGCGACGGCGGCGGCCACGGCCCACGCGAGCACCGCGTCGGCGGTGACCTCGTGGCCGTACCGCCCGGACAGGACGCCGGTCAGTCCGGGGGCCAGGTTCGGCTCGACGCCACCGGGGCGGCGGTAGAGGGGGCGGATCCGGCCGGGCCGGCCGGCGGGGGAGCGGCCGTCCGGCAGCGGCGCGCTCACCAGCAGGGCGGGGCCCACGGCCTGGGGCACGTACCCCTGCTCGACGGCGAACAGCTGGTGGTCGTCGCCGACACGCCACAGCTCGGGGCGCGCGGCGTCGATGAGCCGGTGGTCGGGGATCAGCCACTGCTCGTCGAACGGCCCGTGCCGCACCCGAACGGGCCTCGGGCACCGTCCCTCCTCCCGTACGAACCGTCCGGTCCCGGTGGCGTGACCCGGCAGTGCGGCGACCGCGGTGTGCTGCGTACGGTGCCGGCTCGGCTCGAACAGAACGTCGCGTTCGTCGCCGCGCGCGCGTACGAGCCGGTCCCACCGGGCGGTGAGGGAACCGGCGTCCGGCGCGAGCACCCAGCTCCGTCCGAAGCGCAGCGGAGCGACCGACCACGGCATCAGATCGCCCAGCAGGGGAGCGTCCGAGAGCGGCCCTTCCGTCATACGGACGGTCCTCCTGTCATGCGGACGGTCCTCCCCGTCACTTTCTGCCCCTCTTGCCCCTCTGTCTCTTTGCCCGGTGGCCTCCGCCGCCCGGGCTCGTCCGGCGCATCGTAACCATAGGGGTCCCGGCCGGGGCCGGGGCGGCCGGGCTTCACCCGTGCGGGCCGCCGCTCGGTTCACCTGTGCGGGCCGCCGCCCGTGCCTTCATGCCCGGGCCTTCGCGTGCCCGGGCCGTCGCCACCGAGCCTTCGCGTGTGCCCGGACCGTGGCGTCCGAGTCGTCGCTCAGGCCCCGACCGAGCCGCCGGGATCCGCCTCGACCGTCACCGAGAACGAGAACCGGTCCCCTCGGTAGCGGATCCGCGCCACATCCACCACCCGGCCGCCCCCGTCGTACGTCACCCCCGTGTAGTGCAGGATCGGGCTCAGCAGCGGGACCCCCAGCAGCTCCGCCGTCACCGGGTCCGCCAGCCGCGCCTCCACCGTGTCCGTGATGCGGCTGATCCGTATGCCCACCGCGTCGCGCAGCACCTTCGTCATCGGCCAGCGCTCCAGATCCGTCACGTCGAGGCCCGCCGCCACGTCCGGACGGACGGCGTTCTCCGCCCAGTTGACCGGCTCGTCGCTCTCGCCGTCACGGCGCAGCCGCCGGTAGGTGACGACCTCGTCGTACCCCGGGAAGTGCTCGGCCAGTTCACCGGGCACCGGGGCCGGGCCATGGCCGAGGACCGTCGTCCGCTCGCCCGACTGCTGGGCCACCACCGCGTCGATCGAGCCCAGCAGCCGGCGCGGGGCGCCGCGCCGCGCGCCCGGTTCGATGAACGTGCCGCGCCGCCGGTGCCGGCTGATCAGACCTTCCTCCTCCAGCTCCTTCAGCGCCTGACGCATCGTCAGCACGCTGACGCCGTAGTGCTCGGCGAGCCGTTCCTCCGTCGGCAGCCGCAGGGGGTCCTCCGGCCGCCGGCCGAGTATGGAGGCGCGCAGCGACTGCGATACCTGGTACCAGAGCGGCAGTTTGCGGTTCAGGAGCAGCGAGTCGGGGGCGAAGGCGGTCACCGGGGGGCCTCGAAATTCCGCTCGATCCCCTCCCAGACGGTGTCGTACGCACGCTGCCGGTGCTCCGCCCCGGCCGCCTGCTCCGTCACCGTCACCGGCCAGCGCGTCTCGAACATGAAGGCCAGCCCGTCGTCGATCTTCTGCGGTCGCAGTTCGGCCGTGCTCGCCCGCCGGTAGGTCTCCCGGTCCGGCCCGTGCGCCGACATCATGTTGTGCAGCGACCCGCCGCCCGGCACGAACCCCTCCGCCTTCGCGTCGTACGCGCCCACGATCAGCCCCATGTACTCGCTCATCACGTTGCGGTGGAAATACGGCGGCCGGAACGTGTCCTCCCCGACCAGCCAGCGCGGCGCGAAGACGACGAAGTCCACGCCCGCCAGGCCGGGCGTGTCGGACGGCGAGGTCAGCACGGTGAAGACCGACGGGTCCGGATGGTCGTAGCTGATCGACCCGATGACATTGAAGCGGCGCAGGTCGTAGACGTACGGCACGTGGTTGCCGTGCCAGGCCACGACGTCGAGCGGGGAGTGGTCGTACGTGGCGGCCCACAGGTTCCCGCAGAACTTGTTCACGACCTCCGTCGGCCGCTCGACGTCCTCGTACGCGGCGACGGGCGCGAGGAAGTCCCGGGCGGCGGCCAGGCCGTTGGCCCCGATCGGGCCGAGGTCGGGCAGGGCGAACGGTCTGCCGTAGTTCTCGCACACATAGCCCCGCGCGGTCCCGTCCAGCGGCTCCACCCGGAAGCGCAGCCCGCGCGGGATCAGCGCGATCTCGCCGGGGCGCGCGGCGAGCAGGCCCAGTTCGGTGCGGAGCAGCAGACCGCCGTGCTCGGGGACGATCAGCAGCTCGCCGTCGGCGTCGCTGAACACCCGGTCGGTCATGGGGGAGTTGGCGTGGTAGAGGTGCACCGCCATGCCCTCCCGGCGCGTCGCGTCCCCGTTGCCGCCCAGTGTCCACAGCCCGGCCAGGAAGTCGGTGCCGGGCGCCGGCTCCGGCAGCGGGTCCCAGCGCAGCCGGTTGGGGTCGGGGACCGTCTCCGTGAAGGGCGCGCCGCGCAGTGCGCCGTTGTCGATCCGTACGAACGGCGGGTGCGCGGCCGACGGGCGGATGCGGTAGAGCCACGACCGCCGGTTGTGGGCGCGGGGCTCGGTGAAGGCGGTGCCGCTCAGCTGTTCTGCGTACAGCCCGAGCGGTGCGCGCTGGGGGGAGTTGCGGCCGAGCGGCAGCGCGCCCGGGACGGCCTCGGAGCTGTGCTCGTTGCCGAAGCCGGGTGAGTGCGCCAGGCCCTCGGCCGCCTTCCGCGCCTGTTCGACACCCGTCGCGTGCCCGGCCGTCGCATGGCTGTCGGTCGCGTCGCGGTCGGTCACGACGCCTTTGTCGATGCCGCTCATGGGTTCGTCCGCTCCTGATCGAGAGTCAATGAATCCTATGGTGAACCGTAGGATTGCTGGTCCGGCGCGTCAACGGTCCACGCGCGGTCCCCGACCCTCGCGGCCGCCGGGCCGCCGCCTCTGGCCCCGTCGTGACCTGGGGTTTTGCTCGTATTGCTCACGTGTCAACATCTTGTTAACGCGTGGAAACCGGCCCTAACGTCATCCGGACCGCCGTGCCAGGCGGAAGTTCAAGGGTGAACGTGAGGGGCCCCATGCTGACAATCCTCGGCTTTGTCATGATCGCCACCTTCTTGGTGTTGATCATGATGAAGAAGATGTCGCCGATCGCGGCGCTCGTGCTGATACCGGCACTCTTCTGCGTAATCGTGGGACAGGGCGGGCAACTGGGCGACTACGTCCTCAAGGGGGTCGGCGACCTCGCCCCCACGGCGGCGATGCTGATGTTCGCCATCGTCTACTTCGGTGTGATGATCGACGTCGGCCTGTTCGACCCGATCGTCCGGGGCATCCTGCGCTTCTGCAAGGCCGACCCCATGCGGATCGTGGTCGGCACGGCCGTGCTCGCCGCGATCGTCTCGCTGGACGGTGACGGCTCCACGACGTTCATGATCACGGTCTCCGCGATGTACCCGCTCTACAAGCGGCTCGGCATGAGCCGGGTCGTGATGACCGGTGTCGCCGCCACGGCGAACGGCGTGATGAACACACTCCCGTGGGGCGGCCCGACGGCCCGCGCGGCCACCGCGCTCAAGGTCGACGCCGGTGATGTGTTCGTCCCGATGATCCCGGCGCTCGCCGTGGGCCTGCTCGCCGTCTTCCTGCTCGCGTACGTCCTCGGCCTCCGGGAGCGCAAGCGCCTGGGCGTGCTGACGCTCGACGAGGCACTGGAGACCGAGGCCGGGACGGTCGGCGGGGCCGGCGGCGTCGGGTCCGCGACGGAGCGCACGGAGCAGGTGCTGGTCAAGGCGGGCAGCGCCACGACGGCGGGCGGCGGAACGGGCACGGGCAAGAGCACGGGCAAGGGCGGCGGCTCGGGTGCCGGTACGGCCGGCGGCTCCGGTGACGCGGACGGTACGACCGGCGCCGACGGTGCGGGCAGTGCTCACGGCGCTGACGGGGCGAGCGGCCCGGGTGGCACGGGCGATTCGGGCTTCCAGGGGCTCGACCCCAACCGGCCCACCCTGCGCCCCCGTCTCTACTGGTTCAACGCGGCCCTGACCATCGCCCTGCTCACCGCGATGATCATGGAGCTGCTGCCGATCCCGGTTCTCTTCCTCCTCGGCGCGGCGCTCGCGCTCACCGTCAACTTCCCGAACATGGCGGACCAGAAGGCCCGGATCGCCTCCCACGCCGACAACGTCCTCAACGTCTCCGGCATGGTCTTCGCCGCCGCCGTCTTCACCGGCGTCCTCACCGGCACCGGCATGGTCCAGCACATGGCGGACTGGCTCGTCGGCGCCATCCCCGAGGGCATGGGCCCGCACATGGCCCTCGTCACCGGTGTGCTGAGCATCCCGCTCACGTACTTCATGTCCAACGACGGCTTCTACTTCGGAGTCGTGCCCGTCCTCGCCGAGGCCGGCGCGGCCCACGGCGTCTCCCCGCTGGAGATCGCGCGCGCCTCCCTGGTCGGCCAGCCGCTGCACATGTCGAGCCCGCTCGTGCCCGCCGTGTACGTCCTCGTCGGCATGGCCAAGGTCGAGTTCGGCGACCACACCAAGTTCACCGTGAAGTGGGCGGCGCTCACCTCGCTGGTGGTGCTCGGTGCCGGACTGTTGTTCGGCATCATCTGACGATGTGATGAAGCGCGATGGGAAACAAGTGCCCGATGGGGCGAGTGCGGAGTCGGGCGCGAGGTCGGGTGCGGGGTCGAGCGGCGGCGTGACGAGAGGGAGAGGACCGGGGAGGAAGCCGGGAAGAGGCTGGCTCCTCCGCCTGGTCATCGCCTTCGCGTTCGCCCAGTGCGCGGTGTCGATGGCGCGGCCCGCGACCGCCTACCGGGCCCTCGGCGTGGGAGCGGACGAACGTGCCGTCGGTGTGATCGCCGGCGCGTACGCGCTGCTGCCGCTCATCGCCGCCGTGCCGCTCGGCCGCAGGACCGACCGGGGCCGGTGCGCCCCGCTGCTGGTCGTCGGTGTCGTCCTGATATCGGCGGGGTGCGCCCTCAGCGGCCTGGCGGGCTCGCTCGCCTCCCTCGCCTTCTGGAGCGGTGTGATGGGGCTCGGTCACCTCTGCTTCGTCATCGGCGGCCAGTCGATCGTCGCCCGCCGCAGCGCACCGGAGGACCAGGACCGCAACTTCGGTCACTTCACCATCGGCGTCTCGCTGGGACAGCTCATGGGCCCGGTCGCGGCCGGGCTGTTCGTCTCCGGACAGGGCGACGAGATGGCCCGCACGAGCGCCCTCGCCCTGCTGGCCGCCGCCGCGACGGGTGCCGTGGCCTGCACCTCGCTCTGGCGGATCGAGGACCGTACGGCGGTGCGGGGAGCCGCTTCCGAACCGTCCGGCAAGGCCCCCGTCCTGGGCATCCTGCGCACCCGGGGCGTGGGCGCGGGCATCTTCATCAGCCTGGCCGTGCTCTCCGCGACGGATGTCCTCACCGCGTACCTGCCGGTGATCGGCGAGGAGCGCGGTATCGCCCCGGGCGTGGTCGGCCTGCTGCTGAGCCTGCGCGCGGCGGCCACCATCGCCTGCCGCCTGGTGATGACCCCGATGCTCCGCCTGCTCGGCCGTACGGTCCTGCTCACCGTCACGTGCCTGACCGGCGGGCTGCTGTGCGCGGGTATCGCCCTGCCGGTGCCCGTGTGGGCGCTGGCCGTGATGCTGGCGGCGCTGGGGTTCTGCCTCGGGGTGGGCCAGCCGCTGTCGATGACGACGGTCGTACGGGCCGCCCCCGACGGCGCCCGCTCCACAGCCCTGGCCCTCCGCCTGACCGGCAACCGCCTGGGCCAGGTGGCGGCCCCCGCCTCGGCCGGACTGGTCGCCGGCCTGGTGGGCACGGCCGCGCCCTTCGTGATGCTGGGGGTGCTGTTGCTGCTGGCGGGAGTCCTGGGAGCGCGAGGACCGGGCCGTACGGGGACGGAAGAAACGGCGGACGCCGGTACGGAGAGGCGCGACGCGGAGGGCGCCGGTACGGAGGGGTCCGGTGCGGAGGAGTCCGGAACTGTCGGGCCGCCGGGGCGACCGGTGATCTGACGCCTCTCGCGTGAGGCGTTGCGTCAAGCGGTACCGCACGCGCCATACCTGCCGTACGCGCGGTGGATGAGCAGGCCGTGCGGGCGGACGGCCGGTCCGCCCGCCGGGCCGCCCGGCACCGGTCGGCGCCCGTTCCGGAGCCGTTCGGGGTCACCAGTGGGTGAAGTCGTACACCGCTGTGCAGTAGGGGTCCTGGGCGGGGGAGGTGTTCCACTCCAACTCGTCCGGGACCAGGGACGGCAGCGCCGCCGTCAGGGCGGTGTTCCCCACGACCGGCAGGCCCTCCTCGTCCGTGCTCCAAGGGTTGACCGCCGGTGAGTCCGGGGTCTTTCGAGAGGCTGGGGACGACAGAGGCACGCCGGCGCGTCGTACTGTCCACATCGCTCAATCAATCACGTGTGTCCCGAACAGGCCGGTTGCCCGGCTCGGTCGCACACGAAGGGGTGAACAGCCCAAGTCCGGCCCCCGGTGGTGTACTCCGCTACACCCCTCATTCGGGACCGCGCCGTAGTGATCGGCTGCCCGGCGGCTGGTGTGCTGATCACACCGAAAGTGCGCCGAGAGCACGCCGTCTTCCCTAGGAGCATGTGGTGTCAGTCCACACTCGTACGAGCCCGCCCACCGTGCACCGCCCCGCCCGTGGCGGGCTGCGCGGGGTCATCAGCCGGGCGCCACTGATCTGGTTCTTCGTCATGGCGACGGCACTGAGCTGGGCCGCGTGGACGCCGTACGTCGTGGCCGAGACCGGGCTCGGGCTGGTGGAGCTGAACATCCCGGTGCTGCTCGGCAGCACTCAGCTGGTCGGGGTGCTGCCCGGCGCGTACCTCGGGCCGATCACGGCGGCGTTCCTCGTGACGGCCGCCACCGACGGTCGCGCCGGGCTGCGGAAGTGGGCCGGGAGGCTGACGAAGTGGCGGGTCGGCCCGCGCTGGTACGTGGCGGTCGTCGTCAGCGTTCCGCTCGTCCTCATCATCACCACACTGCCGCTGGCAGGCGGAGACGTCCGGATGCCGTCCGTCGCAGTGCTGGCCGCCTACCTGCCGATGCTGGCCTTCCAGATGATCACCACCGGGCTCGCGGAGGAGCCCGGCTGGCGGGACTTCGCGCTGCCGCGCCTCCAGCCGAAGTACGGGCCGCTCAAGGGCACGCTCATCCTCGGGCCGCTGTGGGGCATGTGGCACCTTCCGCTGTTCTTCACGGAGTGGGGCGGCTGGCCGGACATCGACTGGGTGACCCCCGTCGTGTTCGTCGCCGGTGCCGTCACCGTCAGCATCGTCATGACCTGGGTGTTCAACCGGACCGGGGAGAGTCTGCCGCTGGCCATGCTGCTGCACGTGAGCATCAACACCTACGTCTCGGTCGCCGCGGCGGACATGTTCCCGTCGTACGACTGGCAGCACGGCGCCCACACGGTCCTGCTGGTCTCCTCCGGTGCCGCGGCCCTCGTCATCCTGGTCGCGACCCGTGGCCGTCTCGGCTACCGGGACCCGGCGGAAAGCGCGGCACCCGCCTCCGGCGCGGCACCCGTCTCCGGCGAGCCGGCCGCCGAGTCCGGGGGGATCTCGTCCGTCACGAGGTGACGTGGGCGAGGAAGCCGAGGGGCCAGGTGTCCGGGCCGACGACCGCGCACGGCGCCCCTCGGGACGTGGCAGAGGCTCGGTCACGACTCCCGGTGAACGCTCCGGGCCCAGTCCGGTATCCAGATGTCCGTGCCGGGATCGTCCGGGCGCGGGGACTCGAGGTACTCGCGCAGCGCGGCGAGCGCCGGGTGCGGGTTGTCGACGCGCCACAGCAGCGAGTGCGGGTAGACGGGGGTCGGGTCGCGCAGCGGAACGCGCCGCAGGTCGTGGCCCACGGGCCAGACGAGGGGGGTCCGGTCGCTGAGGAACGTCGCCAGGGTCGAGGAGTCGGCGATGGTGTCGATGAGGGCGTCGACGCCGAAGTTGGGGCCGATCGTGTCGATGGTGAACCCGAACTCGGCGGCGAGGGCGTCATAGTAGGCGGTCCACTCGGTCCCCGGCTCGTTGCCGGGCATCCAGACGCGGTGACCGGCCAGTTGGCCGGGCGTGACCGAGCGGGCCGAGGCGAACGGGTGGCCCGGCCCGACGCACAGCTGGAGCGGCTCGTTCAGCACCGGTACGGCCTCGATGCCGTCGGGCAGGGGCCGTCCGGGCGCGACGACGGCGCGGAAGGTCGCGTCGATCGTGCCGGCCCGGACGGCCGCGATCGCCTCCTCCGACGCGAAGAGGGTGATGACGTCGAGGTCGAATTCGGGGTGGGCGCGGTGGAAGTCCCGTAGCACGCCGGCGACCGCGACCCGTCGGCGGATCACGTCGACACGCAGGGGGCGCCGGCCGGGGCGTACGGAATCGGACGCCCGGTCCGCGGCGTCGAGGAGCGCGCGGGCATGGGGCAGGAACGCCTGCCCGTCGATGGTGAGGTGCACCCCGCGCGCGGCGCGGGCGAACAGCCGGACGCCGAGGTCCTTCTCCAGCGCGGCGACGCGCTTGGAGACGGCTTGCTGGGTGATCGCCAGCTCGGCGGCGGCGAGCTGGAACTGTCCCGCGTCAACGGCGGCGACAAAGGTGCGTACGGCGGTGAGATCCACGTCGGCATCGTAGATACGCACAACGAGTGGTTGTCCGGCGGGGGTGAATTGGTTGTTTGATTCCGTTACGCGCGGCCCGCTTTGATGGCTTCGGTCAACCAGTGGTCGCCCCGCCGGAGCCGCTCCGGGGCCGTCCCCGCCCGCGTCGTCCCGTGGGAGGTGCCGAGGCGGCCGAGACGGCCGCCCACATGCCCCGAGGTGCCTGAGAGGTGACTGACACGTGCCGGACTCCTTCGTCCATCTGCACAACCACACCGAGTACTCGATGCTGGACGGCGCGCAGAAGCTCAGGCCGATGTTCGCCGAGGTCGAGCGCCAGGGCATGCCGGCCATCGCCATGAGCGACCACGGCAACATGTTCGGCGCGTACGAGTTCCAGCAGGTGGCCAAGGACTTCGAGAGCGTCAGGCCGATCGTCGGGATCGAGGCGTACGTCGCGCCGTCCTCGCGGCGCAACCGCAAGCAGGAATTCTGGGGGCCCGGCGGTCAGCGCGCCGTGTCGGACGACGGCGAGGGGTCGAAGGACGTCTCGGGCGGCGGCCGCTTCACCCACATGACCATGTGGGCGCGGAACGTCCGCGGCCTGCGCAACCTCTTCCTCCTGTCCACCGAGGCGTCGTACACGGGCCAGTTCCCCGCGGGCAAGCCGCGGATGGACATGGAGCTGATCAGCGAACACCCCGAGGGCATCATCGCGACGACCGGATGCCCCTCGGGCGCGGTCCAGACCCGGCTGCGGCTCGGACAGTACGACGAGGCCAAACGGGTCGCCGCGGACTACCGGGACGTCTTCGGCAAGGAGAACTACTTCCTGGAACTGATGGACCACGGCCTGGCCATCGAGCGCCAGGTCCGCGACGGGCTGCTGCGGCTGGCGAGGGAACTCGGCCTGCCGCTGCTCGCCACCAACGACGCGCACTACGTCCGCGAGGACCAGGCCGACGCGCACGACAACCTGCTGTGCGTCGGGGTCGGCAAGAACAAGGACGACCCCAAGAGGTTCCGTTTCCAGGGCAGCGGCTACTACCTCAAGACCGCCGAACAGATGCGGGACCTGTTCCGCGAACTGCCCGAGGCGTGCGACAACACGCTGCTGATCGCCGAGCGGGTCGAGTCCTACGACGAGGTCTTCGACCAGGTCGACGAGATGCCGCGCTACCCGGACGTGCCCGAGGGCGAGACCCAGGAGTCCTGGCTGCGCGGGGAAGTCCTCCGGGGCCTGGCGGCGCGCTACGGCGATCCTCTTCCCCCGCACGTCATGGACCGCTTCGAGACCGAGATGGCGGTCATCGGCCCCATGGGCTTCAGCTCCTACTTCCTCGTCGTGGCGGACATCTGCCGGTACGCCCGCGCCAACGGGATCCCGCTCGGCCCGGGCCGGGGCTCGGCCACCGGCTCCATCGTGGCGTACGCCACGCGCATCACCGAGCTGTGCCCCCTGGAGCACGGCCTGCTCTTCGAACGGTTCCTCAACCCCGAGCGCATCAACCCGCCGGACGTCGACCTCGACTTCGACGACCGCCGGCGCGACCGGATGGTCCGCTACGTCACCGAGAAGTACGGCCAGGATTACACGGCCCTGGTGAACACCTTCGGCAAGATCAAGGCCAAGAACGCGATCAAGGACTCCTCGCGCATCCTGGGCTACCCGTTCTCCCACGGCGAGCGGATCACCAAGGCGCTCCCGCCGGACCAGAACGGCAAGTCCGCCCCGCTCGACGCCGTCTTCGACCCCTCCCACGAGCGGTACGCGGAGGCCGGCGAGCTCCGGCAGATGTACGACAACGAGCCGGATGTCAAGCGGGTGCTCGACACCGCCCGCGGGGTGGAGGGCCTGACCCGGGGCACCGGTGTGCACGCCGCCGCGGTGATCCTCTCCAAGACCCGGCTGACCAACCGCATCCCGCTGCACATGCGGGCCGCGGACGGCGCGAAGATCACCGGCTTCGACTACCCGTCGTGCGAGGCGATGGGCCTGATCAAGATGGACTTCCTGGGGCTGCGGAACCTGGGCGTCATCGACCAGGCCCTCGAGAACATCCGGGAGAACCGGGGCATCAGGCTGGCCACCGTGGACCCGATGGACGGCGACTCCGGCGGGAGCCGGAACGGTTTCGACGGCGACTCCGGTGGAAGCCACGCCGGTGTTCCCGCCGGGCACACCGCCGGGCACACCGGCGGGAACACCGCCACCGTCGTGATTCCGCTGGACGACGCCAAGACCTACCGGATGCTGGCCGAGGGCAACACCCTCGGCGTCTTCCAGCTCGACGGCGGCGGCATGCGCGCCCTGCTGAAGCTGATGGAACCCACCCGCTTCGAGGACATCGCCGCCGCCAACGCCCTCTACCGGCCCGGCCCCATGGCCGCCAACGCCCACACCAACTACGCGCTGCGCCAGAACGGCAGGCAGGCGCCCGCCCCCATCCACCCCGAGCTGAAGGAGGCCCTGGACCCGATCCTCGGCTCCACCCACCACCTGCTGATCTACCAGGAACAGATCATGGCCATCGCCCGGCAGCTGGCCGGCTACACCCTGGGCGGCGCGGACATGCTGCGCCGCGCGATGGGCAAGAAGAAGCCGGAGGTCCTGGCCGCGGAGTGGGAGAAGTTCCACGGCGGGATGAGGGCGAACGGCTTCTCGGACGAGGCCGTCCAGGCCCTCTGGGACGTGATGCTGCCGTTCTCCGGTTATGCCTTCAACAAGTCCCACACCGCCGGTTACGGCCTGGTCTCCTACTGGACCGCCTATCTGAAGGCCAACTACCCCGCCGAATACATGGCCGCCCTGCTCACCTCGGTCGGTGACGACAAGGACAAGGCCGCGATCTACCTCGCCGACGCCCGCGCGAACGGCGTCCGCGTGCTGCAACCCGATGTGAACGAGTCCGTCGCGGAGTTCACCGCGGTCGGTGACACCGTGCGCTTCGGGCTGCGGTCCGTACGCAACGTCGGCGACGGCGTCATCGAGGCCATCGCCGAAGCGCGCCGCGGCAAGGGGAAGTTCACGTCCTTCGCCGACTTCCTCGACAAGGCCGATCTGCCCGCGCTCAACAAACGGGCCGTGGAATCCCTGATCAAGGCCGGAGCATTCGACTCCCTGGGGCAGACGCGCAAGGGCCTGACCGCCGTCCACGAGGACGCGATCGACGCGATCATCCCCGTCAAGAAGGCCGCCGGCTTCGGCCAGGACGACCTCTTCGCCGGCCTGGGCGGCTCGGACGATCCCGACGGCGGTGGCCCGGGAACGGCCTTCGGCCTGGACTTCCCCGTGGACGAGGAGGAGTGGCCGCGCCGCCGGCTGCTCGCGACCGAGCGGGAGATGCTCGGCCTCTACGTCTCCGCCCACCCCCTGGACGGCGCCGAGCACATCCTCGCCGGCGCCCGGGACTGCACGATCGCCGAACTCCTCGCCTCCGGCCGTACCACCGGGGAGGTACGGCTGGCGGGACTGATCGCCGGCGTCCAGCGCAAGGTGACCAAGCAGGGCAACGCGTGGGCCGTCGTGAACCTCGCCGACCGCGACGCCGGCGTCGAAGTCCTGTTCTTCCCCGCCTCCTACCGGCTGGTCGAGCAGGCCCTCGCCGAGGACAACGTGATCTCGGTCAAGGGCAGGATCGAGGACCGCGACGGCACTCTGAACATCTTCGGCAGGGAACTCGGCGTGCTGGACGTGTCCTCGGCCGAGCACGGCGGCAGGCCCCCCGTCCGCCTCGCGATCCCCGCCCACCGGATCACCGGGCGGTCGGTGGGCGAACTGAGGAGGATCCTCGCCGCCCACCCCGGCGACCACCCGGTCCACCTGCGCGTGCGCGGTGCGCGCAAGACCACCGTCTACGCCCTCCAGGCCAAGGTGGACGCCACCACCCTCGCCTCCGACGTGAAGGGCACGTTCGGGGCCGACGCGTGGCTGGGCCTGGCATGACGCGGAACGGGACGGGAGACGCGGCGGCACGGCCGTACGGCGGGCGCGATCGGTACGGCCGGTGCGATCCGTACGCCTGAGGGAATCCGTACGGTCGCCGGAACGTGTCAGGCCGGTCGGCGCGGGCACACGCGGGAGCGCGAGCGCGACACCGCCACGCCGGCCAGGCACAGCGCCCCGCCGACGAGGGTGAGCGGGGCCGGGAGTTCACCGAGGGCCAGCCAGGACATCAGGACCACCAGCGCGGGCACGGCGTACGTGGTCGCCCCCATCCGGCCCGCCGTCGTACGGGCCAGGGCGTACGCCCAGGTCGTGAAGGCCAGCGCGGTCGGGAAGACGCCCAGGTACACCATGTTGAGCGTCGCCGACACCGGCGCCCCGCCCGCCTGGTCCACCAGCCGGCCCGCGAACGGCAGACAGGCCACCGCGCCGATCGCACAGCCGAACGTCGTCACCTGGAGCGCGCTCGCCCGCGCCAGAGCCGGCTTCTGCGCGACCACCCCGCCCGCGTACGCCACCGCCGCCAGCAGGCAGAGCAGCACGCCGAGGACCGAGGCGTCGCCGCCTCCGCCCGACATCGACAGACCGACCACGACCGCGCCCGCGAACGACACGGCCATGCCCGCCAGCAGCCGGGGCGGCAGGCTCTCGCGCAGCAACCGGCCACCGAGCAGGGCGATCAGGAGCGGGCCGATGTTCACGACCATCGCCGCGGTGCCCGCGTCGACCTCCTGCTCGCCCCAGTTGAGCACCACCATGTACACGCCGAACCACAGGACGCCCGAGACGACGATCCCGGGCCATGCCGCCCGGGGCGGCACTCCCTCGCGCCGTACCAGGCAGAACACGCCCAGCACGAGCGCCCCGGTCAGCAGCCTGCCGAGCGCCAGCGCGCCCGGGGAGTAGGCCGCACCCGCGCTGCGGATCGAGACGAATGCCGACGCCCAGAGGAGGACCGTCACCCCGGCGGCGGCGACCGGCAGCCACGCCTTGGGAGCGGGGCCGGACACCGGCGGCGGGGGAGCCTCGGGGCCATGGGCCGCGGCCGGGCCCTGCGGGGTGTCGGCCGTCGGCGTACGAGCTGCCGTACCCGTACCGCTTCCCGTACCCGTACCGGTTCCGGAACCCGCATCCGCGGCTGTGCCCGTACCCGTGTCCGCGGCTGTGCCCGTACGCGCACCCTCGCCTGTGCCCGTACCGGTCCCGCGTATCGCACCTGTCATGGTGTGACCGTACGTCGCCGGGCCTTCGGCCTCACCGCAATATCCCGGGGTCGATCCCGAGTCGCTCGCGCAGCGCGAGCTCGCCTTCGGCGGTCACCTTCACCGCCCGGCCGGAGCCGATCCGCACGCACCAGCCGGACGCCAGCAGATGGCGGCAGAGCGCCGCGCCCGCCACCCCCGCCAGATGCGGCTTGCGCTCGGTCCAGTCCAGGCACGGACGGGCCAGGGGCCTGCGGCCCGTACGCTCCAGGCCGATGCCCTGCTCCCGGAACCAGCCGAGCCCCCCGTCGGTCAGCGCGAACCCGGTGTCCTGGCTGAGCAGTCCCCGGTCGGTCAGCGCGTCCGTGAGCGCGAGGCCGAGACGCCCCGCGAGATGGTCGTAGCAGGTGCGGCCCCGGGCGAGCGCGTGGCTCGCGCCCGCGGCCCGCAGCGTACGGGGCGGCTCGCCGGACGGTTCGGCGTGCGCGGCCAGGTCCTCCACCAGGTGGGCGACCGCCGGTCCCGCGATTCTGAGGTAGCGATGGCGGCCCTGGCGCTCCTCGGTGAGCAGCCCGCCCGCGACGAGTCTGCCCAGGTGCTCGCTGGCTGTGGAGGGCGCGACACGGGCGTGCCGGGCCAGCTCGCCCGCCGTCCAGGCCCGGCCGTCGAGGAGCGCCAGGCAGAAGGCCGCGCGGGTCTCGTCGGCGAGGAGCGTGGCGAGGGCCGCGAGCCGGGGTCCTGTGGGGTCGGTGTCAGGGGCCATGCGTCCAGAATGCGCCAGGGACGTTTCGGCGGGGACCGTACGGTGTCGGTCCGCACCGGGACGGTGCAGGTTCGCACCGGGACGGTGCCCGCCCGTCCGAGGTGCTCCGAGCACGTATGGCGGCCCGGGAGGAAGCGCGCCCTAAGCGCTTGCTCACCCGCGCGGTATGGTGTTCGACCTGGTCATGGTGCGAGCGGGTGTACGAGTGGTCGTACGGACGGTACGGCCGGGGTACGAGCGGCGGGGACGAGGGCGAGCGATGCGAACGGTGGAGCGCGCGGCGGACGGCGAGGGTGCGCCGTGGGGCGAGGTCGCACCCGAGGCGGCCAGGAAACTGCTGGTCGCCGCCGTCGAGGCGTTCGCCGAGCGCGGGTACCACGCCACCACCACCCGCGATATCGCGGGGCGCGCGGGGATGAGCCCGGCGGCTCTCTACATCCATTACAGGACCAAGGAGGAACTCCTCCACCGGATCAGCCGGGTGGGCCACGACAAGGCGCTGGAGATCCTCATGGCGGCGGCCGACGGCGGCGGCACGGCGGCCGACCGGCTCGCGTCCGCCGTCCGCTCCTTCGTCCGCTGGCACGCGGAGCAGCACACGACGGCGCGGGTGGTCCAGTACGAGCTGGACGCCCTCGGCCCGGAGCACCGGGCGGAGATCATGGAACTGCGGCGCGGTATCGACGCGGCGGTACGGCGGATCATCGCGGACGGCGTGCGGGACGGGGAGTTCGACGTGCCCGACGTGCCGGGGACGACGCTGGCGGTGCTGTCGCTCTGCGTCGACGTGGCGCGCTGGTTCAGCGCCGCGGGGGCGCGTACGCCCGACGAGGTCGGCGCGCTCTACGCCGGCCTCGTACTGCGCATGGTGTCGGCCGCCGACAGGCAGGCCGCCGACAGGTAGGCCACCGGCAGGCAGGTGAGGAGAGGCGGGCGCGTACGGCGGGCGTGTCAGAAGCGGCGGGCGCGTCAGAAGTAGAAGCGCGAGACGGACTCCGCCACGCACACCGGCTTGTCGCCGCCCTCGCGCTCGACCGTGATCCGCGCGACCACCTGGACTCCGCCCTCGCCCCCGTCCGTGACCTCCGCCAGGACGCCGGAGGCGCGCAGCCGTGAGCCGACGGGGACGGGGGAGGGGAAACGCACCTTGTTGGTGCCGTAGTTGATGGCCATCTTCACGTTCTCCACGCGCAGGATCTGCGGGACGAGCACCGGCAGCAGCGACAGCGTCAGATAGCCGTGCGCGATGGTCGTGCCGAACGGGCCGGCCGCCGCCGCCTCCGGATCCACGTGGATCCACTGGTGATCACCGGTGGCCTCGGCGAAGAGGTCGATCCGCTTCTGGTCGATCTCCAGCCAGTCACTGTGTCCGAGCCGTGCGCCGGCCCCCGCGCACAGCTCCTCGGCGGAGGTGAAGACTTTCGGCTCGGCCATGTTCCCGGTCCCTGCCCTTCCCAGCCCGTGACGCCCCGGATCCCGCTGTCTCTCGCTGTCTCTTGTGTCGATCGGCGCGCTGAGAGGCACTCGCCACCCGCGACTCGGTATCCGCTGCTCGCTGAGCGCCTGCTCAGCATGCGGGGTGCTCGTGCCGCTGTCAACGAGAGCGGTGTGCGCGTTCGTGGGAGGCGGACAGTAGGCTCAGAGGGGTGCCACAGATTCCCGAAAAGGTCCATGAGCTCACCGTCGGCCAGCTCTCCGCGCGTAGCGGCGCCGCCGTGTCCGCCCTGCACTTCTACGAGGCGAAGGGCTTGATCAGCAGCCGCAGGACGAGTGGCAACCAGCGCCGCTACAGCCGCGACGCGTTGCGCCGCGTGGCGTTCGTACGGGCCGCGCAGCGCGTCGGCATACCGCTCGCCACGATCCGGGACGCGCTGGCCGAGCTGCCCGAGGAGCGTACGCCCAACCGCGACGACTGGGCCCGGCTCTCCCGCGCCTGGCGGTCCGAGCTGGACGAGCGCATTCGGCAGCTCGGTCGTCTCCGGGACCACCTCACCGACTGCATCGGCTGTGGCTGCCTTTCCTTGGACACCTGTGTCCTGTCCAACCCGGACGACGTCTTCGGTGAGCGTATGACGGGCTCGCGCCTGTACCCGGAACGCCCGGCGCGCGCACGTACGTCGGACCGCTGACACCGCGGGGGCGCACCGTCGCCGGCGTCGGCCCCCGCAGATCTCATGCCACCGACGCCAGTTCCCTCGACCGGACCCGCTTCGCCCGATTCAGCGCCTCGGACGTGAGAATGGGCTGTGGCACCACGATGCCGCAGCCCGTGCAGACCGGTCCTGACCACGGCTCGCACGACAGGTCCGGCCGCCAGACGATCCCCGGTGCCGCGCACACCGGGCAGGTCGCGCCGGGACCCTTCTCCAGACCCGCGATCAGCCGGCGCAGCACCACGGCGAGCGACGCCGACGGATGGACCGCCGGGTCGGCGCACCGGGCGACACCGTTCCCGCCCCAGGTCCGGCGGTGCCAGTCGTCGAAACTCCCGGGCCGCCGGAGCCCGTCGTGCTTCTCACGCCTGCGCCGCTCGGCGAACTCCCCTTCGTACGCGAGCCAGACGGCCCGCGCCTCCTCCAACTCCTCCAGCGCGGCGACCAGTCGCGCGGGCTCGGGGGCCCTGTCCTCGGGCTCGATGCCGTGCCGCGCGCACAGATGGTCCCAGGTCGCCCGATGCCCGTAGGGGGCGAATCGCTCCAGGCACTTGCGCAGTGAATACCGTCGCAAGGCCAGATCGCACCGCGGGTCACGCACCTGTCTCGCAAGGCTCCGGAATCCGGCCATCGCATGCCACCTCCGTCGGTACTTCGGCGTTGAGGAATGGACGTACGTCTGCCCCATTCGGATCCATCAAAAAGCAGATTGCTTCCGAGAGGCGGGCATTTGGGGCATAGTGACCAGAATTCGAAGGCGATTCTCAGGAAGGCGCCCGGTGTTCGCCATTCGTAGTTCACGATTCGGAAAAGCTGACTGATGTTCATCTTACTGACGAGTCATACCGGCGGTAACCTCCGGCGCACCGTCCTCCCCGAGGAGACCCATGGGAGCCCCCATGCGCCGACGTATCGCAAGACTCATCGGAACCGAAAAACCCTCCCGCACCGGTGTTCGCGCCGACACCGGCGTCCGCACCGCGCGCCATACCCGCGCCGCCACCGCCACCGCCACCGTGGCCGCGGCCGCCGCGGTCGCGCTGGGCGCCGCCCTGCTGGCACCGCCGTCGCCGGCCGCCGCCGACCCCGCCGCCCGCGCCGGGACGACGAGCGCCACCGCCGTTTCCGCCGCCGACCTCGTCACCGACCACTGCCAGGGCCAGTGCTCGGACATCCTGCCGCCCGGCCAGAACGGCAACGCCACTCTCGTCGACATCCTCGGCAATCGCGGATTCGGCACCTTCCCCGCCCACGCCTCCGACCAGCTGGCCCGCTACGACGCACTCGTGGCGGGCCAGGACGGACTCACCGACGCCAAACTCACCGACTTCTTCAACGACTCCTCGTTCGGTGTCCCCGCCGACCAGGTCGAGTCCGCCGTCTCCCCGCGCGCCGATGTCACGATCACCCGCGACAAGAAGACCGGCGTCCCGCACATCAAGGGCACCACCCGCTACGGAACCGAATTCGGCGCCGGCTACGCGGCCGCGCAGGACCGGCTGTGGATGATGGACCTCTTCCGTCACATAGGCCGCGGTCAGCTCACCTCCTTCGCCGGCGGCGCCCTCGCCAACCAGGGCCTGGAGCAGCAGTTCTGGCCCGCCGCCCCGTACACCGAGGCCGAGTACGAGGCCCAGGTGGAGCGGATCAGGACGGCCAACGGCGAGCGCGGCGAGCTGGCGATGGCCGACGCGCAGGCGTACGTCGACGGCATCAACGCCTACCGCCAGAAGTCCAAGGACGCCCGTAACTTCCCCGGCGAGTACGTCCTGACCGGCAAGATCGACGCGATCACCAACGTCGGTGAGATCCAGCCCTTCAAGATCACCGACCTGATCGCCATCGCGTCCGTCGTCGGCGGCCAGTTCGGCGGCGGGGGCGGCGGCGAGGTGAAGGCCGCGCTCTCGCTGCTCGCCGCGCAGAAGAAGTTCGGCGTGGTCGCGGGTACCGAGGTCTGGGAGTCGTTCCGCCAGCGCGACGACCCCGAGGCCGTCCTGACCCTGCACGACGGCAGCAGGTTCCCGTACGCGCGGAAGCCCGACAACCCGCGCGGCACGGCCCTGCCCGACGAGGGCTCCGTACGGGCCGAGCAGCTCGTGTACGACCGGACCGGCTCGGCGGTCACCCACGCCAAGGCCCCGGTCGACGCCCCCGAGCGACTGAAGCCCGCCCAGGGGATCTTCGACGACGGAGTCCTCCCGGCCGGTTCCCTCAACCCGGAGAAGGGCATGTCCAACGCCCTGCTCGTCTCCGGCCGGTACACCGTCAGCGGCCACCCCATCGCCGTCTTCGGGCCGCAAACCGGCTATTTCGCGCCACAGCTGCTGATGCTCCAGGAGCTCCAGGGCCCCGGAATCAGCGCGCGGGGCGCCTCCTTCGCGGGCGTCGGGATGTACGTACAGATGGGCCGGGGCCAGGACTACGCGTGGAGCGCCACATCGTCGCAACAGGACATCACCGACTCCTACGCGGTCGAACTGTGCGAACCCGATGGCTCGGCGCCGACATCGGCCTCCACGCACTACCGCTACCGCTCCGTGTGCACACCGATGGAGAAGCTGGAGCGCACCAACTCCTGGAAGCCCACCGTCGCCGACTCCACCGCCGCCGGCTCCTACCGGCTCCAGGTCTGGCGCACGGCGTACGGCATGGTCACGCACCGCGCGACCATCGGCGGCAAGCCCGTCGCGTACACCTCGCTGCGGTCCACCTACGGGCACGAGGCCGACTCGATCATCGGCTTCCAGATGCTCAACGACCCGTCGTACGTGACGGACGCGGCCTCCTTCCAGCAGGCGGCGCACCGCATCGGCTACTGCTTCAACTGGTTCTACGCGGATTCGCGCACCACCGCCTACTTCAACAGCGGCATGAACCCCGTGCGCGCCGCCGGCGTCGACGCCTCGCTGCCGGTCGCGGCGGAACGGGCATACGAGTGGCAGGGCTTCGACCCGGCCACCTACAAGGCCGCGTACACGCCCTTCGCCGAACACCCGCGGTCCGTCGGGCAGGACTACTACATCTCCTGGAACAACAAGCTGGCCAAGGACTACGACGCGGCCGGCTTCGGCTTCGGCGCCGTCCACCGCGGCAACCTGCTCGACGACCGGGTCAAGAAGCTCGTCGCGGCCGGCGGCGTCACCCGTGCCTCCCTCACCCGCGCGATGGCCGACGCGGCGCTCGCCGACCTGCGCGGGGAACAGGTGCTGCCCGAACTGCTGCGTGTGATCCGCTCGGCGCCCGTCACCGATCCCGCGCTGAACACCACCGTCCAGCAACTGGAGGCGTGGCGCTCCGCCCGCGCCCTGCGCAAGGAGACGGCCCAGGGCTCGCACACGTACGGCCACGCCACCGCCATCCGCGTCATGGACGCCTGGTGGCCGCGGCTGGTGGAGCGGCTCTACGCACCGGTCCTGGGTGACGACCTGTACGAGGGGCTCGTCGCCTCGCTCCAGGTCGACGAGTCACCGGCGGCGACCCAGGGCCCGACCGGCGGTCACAGCGGCTCAGCGTTCCAGTACGGCTGGTGGGGATATGTCGACAAGGACCTCCGCCAGGTACTGGGCGACCCGGTCCAGTCCCCGACGGCCCGGACGTACTGCGGCGCGGGCGAGGGCCTGGACGCCTGCCGGGACACCCTGCTCGCCACGCTCAAGGCGGCGTCCGTGAAGCCCGCGAGCGAGGTCTACCCCGGGGACGACAACTGCTCGGCGGGGGACCAGTGGTGCACGGACTCGGTCATCCAGCGGCCGATGGGCGGGCTCACGCACCCCAAGATCAGCTGGCAGAACAGGCCGACGTACCAGCAGGTGGTGGAGTTCCCGAGCCACCGATAGCCGAACGCGGTCGTACGGGCGGTGGGCGTGGGGCCCGCCGCCCGTACGGCCGTGTCAGGCAGGCCCCGACGTCCGCGGCACTTGACTTGGAGCGCGCTTCAAGCTGAAGACTTCCGTTCGCCCGCACCGACCGCGGGCCTACGGGAGGAGCCCCATGAAGTACCGCACGATCGGCAGCACGGACGGCAGCCGCCGCGACGTGAGCGTGCTCGCGCTGGGCGCGATGCTCTTCGGATCCCGGACGGACGAGGAGACGTCGTTCGCCGTCCTCGACCGCTACGTCGAGGCGGGCGGGAACTTCATCGACACGTCCGACAACTACGCCTTCTGGGAGGACGGCGGGCAGGGCGGTCAGAGCGAGGAACTGCTCGGCCGGTGGCGGCGCAGCCGCGGGGTCGGTGACGAGATCGTCATCGCCACCAAGCTCGGGGCGCGGCCCCTCGCTCCCGGCACGAGCTACACCGACAACCCGGAGGGCCTGTCGGCCAAGGTGATCCGCGAATCGGCCGAACGCAGCCGGGAACGGCTCGGCGTGGCCAAGCTGGACCTGCTGTACGCCCACATCGACGACCCCACCGTTCCCCAGAGCGAGACGGTCGAGGGCTTCGCCGCCCTGGTAGCGGAGGGCACCGTCGGCCTGCTCGGCGTGAGCAACCAGTCCGTGTGGCGGGTCGACCGGGCCCGCGCCCTGGCGTCGGCGTCCGGCCTGCCCGGCTACGAGGTGCTCCAGTACCAGCACAGCTACCTGCGGCCGCGCACCGACATCCCCAGCGACCTCTTCCCGGACGGCAGCCTCGGTGGGACGGACGCCCAGCTGATCAGCTACCTCAAGGCGGAGCCGGACCTGACCCTGGTCGCCTACTCACCGCTCCTGACCGGCGCCTACACCCGTACGGACAAGCCGCTGCCGCCCGACTACGACCACCCGGGCACCCCGGCCCGCCTCGCCGCGCTGCGAGACGTCGCACGGGAGACCGGGGCCACCGTCAACCAGGTGGTCCTGGCCTGGCAGCTGGGCGGCCCGTTGCCGATCATCCCGCTGGCGGGCGCGTCGTCGGTGGCCCAACTGGAGGAGAACCTCGCGGCCGTGGATCTGGAACTGACCCCGGGGCAGAGGGCTCGGCTGGACGCGGCGCACTGAGTTTTCGCGGGTACGGGGGCGGCCTTCGCGGGCGGAGGCGGGTCCAGGGGCAGCCCCCGCACGAGGGGCAGACCGTCACGCTCGCGTCGGGCGGCCGGGGGCACGGAACATCCCTGCGGGTGCGGGGCCGCCGCGACCGGAAGCCAGGCCCGAGCAGTCCTACCCCCGGCGTGCCGCCCCGTCCGGCCAGATCACATCCACGGGCAGGCCGGCCTCGCGTGCCCCGATCACCACGTCCGCCGTGCCCCCGCCCTTCCCGGAGGGCGGCTCACCGTTCCAGACCGCGACGAGCCGGTCCGCGCGCTCCAACAGGACGGCAGTCGCGGACTCGTACGCCTGCCGGTCGG
The DNA here is from genome assembly GCF_052983195.1 of Streptomyces hebeiensis. Lineage (NCBI taxonomy): Bacteria > Bacillati > Actinomycetota > Actinomycetes > Kitasatosporales > Streptomycetaceae > Streptomyces > Streptomyces hebeiensis. Next base: position 1,407,469 of record NZ_CM129812.1, on the reverse strand, counting down.
CAGTCTCGTGCGGCATGACGAGAACATCAGCGGCGGACTCCACCAAGCGGTCGTTCGCGGAGGAAGTGGTGGCGCTCGGCGGCACACTCGTCGTGGTGACGGCTCCCACCACCGAGCCGCGGACGGAGAAGACGACGGCCAGGACGGTAACCCGTCCGGCGGCTGCGGTGACGGTGACGGCTGCGGCCGTCAGTAACGGCGCGGCACCTCGTTGAACCGTGCGGCCCCGCTCGCGTCGGGGCCGCACGGCCGACCGCAAGGAGAACCAATGGCCCCTCACCACCACCACGCGTACGTGTGGACCGGCCACGGTGACGTACTCGTGAAGCCCGGAGACGCACCCGGCGCCCGACGAACGACGAGTTCCGCACCGCACAGGTGACGCCCCTCGAAAGCGCGGACCGGTTACTCAGGGCCGCCTCCCGGATCGACGCCACGTTCGCCGAGCCCAAGGAGGCGGCGGACTGGTACACGGAGACGGTCGCGGAGCACGCCCCCACATTCGCCGGCACCTACGGGGAGGCTCCCGGCCGAGCAGAGATCGTCCGGCGGCTGACGGCCGGTGAGGACGTCGTGGGCGGCTGGTGGGTCGTCGGCGGCCGGTTCCTGTCGGTGAACCTGATCGCCTGCCCCCACCGCATCCGAACGGAATACGCCTGCCCGGCCCTCTGATCTCCCGCGTGCCGCACACAGGAGCAACGGACGCGTGGGTCGTGGCCCGCCGGGGCCTCCCCTTCTCCTTTTGCGTCGCAGGTTGCGGTAACGGCGACTCAGCGGGCAACAGGGCGCGTACGTGCGCGGATCAAAGCCGCGCGTGCGGTGACGACGCTTCCCGCGGTCCACCCGCCGCCTCACGTCAGTTCGCGTTCCCGCGTCTCCGGCAGCGCCAGCACGCACAGCAGCGAGACCACCGCCATCGCGCTCACGTACCAGCCGACCGACGCCGAGCCGAAGCCGGACTGGAGGCGCGTGGCCACCAAGGGGGACACCGCGCCGCCCAGGACGCCGCCCAGGTTGTAGGCCAGGGAGGCGCCCGAGTAGCGGACCCGGGTGGAGAACAGCTCGGGCAGGTACGCGCCCATCGGGCCGTACACCACGCCCATGCAGAACAGCGCCCCGCCCAGCGCCAGCGCCATCAGCACCGGCTGCTCCGTGTCCAGGAGCGGGAACAGCACCAGCCCCCACACCACCGCGAGCCCCGTACCCAACAGCACCAGCCGGCGCCTGCCGCCCGCGTCCGAACGGGTCGCGGCCAGCCAGGTGCCGACGGCCAGGAAGAGGCAGGCGACCAGCGACAGGGCCAGCATGGTGGCGCGGGGGACGCCGAGCGAGGTGGTGGCGTACGACAGGCAGTAGGTCGTCGCCGTGTAGAAGAGGCCGTACGCGACGACCATCCCGCCCGCGCCCAGCAGCAGTTCGCGCGGGTGCCGCCGGAGGACGTCGAGGGCCGGGACCTTGCGGGCCTCCTGCCGTGCCATGACCCGCGCGAAGACCGGCGTCTCGCTTATCTTCAACCGTACGAACAGTCCGACGGCCACCAGCAGGAACGACAGCAGGAACGGCACCCGCCAGCCCCAGCTGCGGAACGCGTCGTCGTCGAGGGTGGCGGACAGCAGCCAGAAGATGCCGGTGGCGGCGAAGAACCCGACGGACGGGCCGAGTTGGGGGAAGGCGGCGTACAGCCCCCGGCGCCCGCGCGGGGCGTGCTCCACGGCCAGGAGCGCCGCGCCGCCCCACTCGCCACCGAGGCCGATGCCCTGGAGGAAGCGCAACAGCACCAGCAGCAGCGGGGCCCAGACGCCCCAGGTGCCGTATCCGGGCAGCAGCCCGACGAGCGCGGTGGACAGCCCCATCAGCAGCAGTGAGGCGACGAGGACCGACTTGCGGCCCACGCGGTCGCCGAAGTGGCCGAAGACGACCGACCCGATGGGGCGGGCGGCGAAGGCGACCGCGTAGGTGGAGAAGGAGGCGAGGGTGGCGTTGAGCGGTGTGAGGTTGGGGAAGAACGCCTCGTTCAGGACGAGCGCCGCCGCCGTGCCGTAGATGTAGAAGTCGTAGAACTCGATGGCGGTGCCGATGAAGCTGGCCACGGCCACCCGCCGCAGGCTCTCCGGGCTGTCGCCGCCGGAGGGCGCATCGACACTGCCGGAGGCCGTACCGGCGTCGGAGGGGACCGCGCTCTTCGCTGCCACGGAGGGCGTCTCGTCGATCACGACGAGAAACTCTCGCGGTCCGTGCGGCATACAGTCAATAGTCGGTACGGATACTCCCGGATACTGAGACGCGACGGGCTGTCACCATCGCGCTCACGGTGTCCCGGCCGGTCACACGAGCTCGCGTTCCCGCGTTTCCGGCAGCGCGAGGACGCAACTCAGCGAAAGCACCGCCAGAGCGCTGAGATACCAGCCGATCGACACGGAACCCAGGCCCGCCTGGAGGCGCGGGATGACCAAGGGAGAGAGCCCGCCGCCCAGCACGCCGCCCAGGTTGTACGAGAGCGCGGCGCCGGAGTAGCGCACGCGGGCGGGGAACAGTTCGGGGAGGAACGCCCCCATCGGCCCGGACGCCACGCCCACGCAGAAGAGCGCGCCGCCCAGCGCCAGCGCGATGAGCGCGGGCCGCTCGGTGTCGAGCAGCGGGAACAGCAACAGGCCCCATACGGTGGCAAGTCCGCACCCGGCGAGGATCAGCCTCCTCCGCCGGCCCAGCCGGTCGGAGCGGGTGGCGGCGACCCAGATTCCCGCCGCGAGGAAGAGACAGGCGACCAGGGAGAGGGCGAGCATCGTGTCGCGCTCCACGCCGAGCGTTGTCGTCGTGTACGACAGGCCGTACGTCATCGAGGTGTAGAAGAGGCCGTACACGACGGCCATCGCCCCAGCGCCGAGCAGCAGTTCACGCGGATGGCGCCGGACGAGCTCCGTGACGGGCGCCTTGCTCGCCTCCCGCCGCGCGACGGCCCGCGCGAAGACGGGCGTCTCGCTGATCTTGAGCCGTACGGCCAGTCCGACGGCGACCAGCAGGAACGACAGCAGGAACGGAACGCGCCACCCCCAGCTCGTGAAGGCCGCGTCGTCGAGCGACGAGGACAGCAGCCAGAAGACGCCGGTGGCGGCGGCGAAGCCGACGGGCGGCCCGAGTTGGGGGAAGGCGGCGTACAGCCCCCGGCGCCCGCGCGGCGCGTGTTCCACGGCGAGCAGCACCGCCCCGCCCCACTCGCCGCCGATGCCGAGGCCCTGGAGGAGACGGAGCAGCACGAGCAGGACGGGCGCCCAGTCGCCGAGGGTCGCGTACCCGGGCAGCAGCCCGACCACGGCCGTGGACAGTCCCATCAGCAGGAGCGAGGCGACGAGGACGGACTTGCGGCCGACGCGGTCGCCGAAATGGCCGAAGAGGATTGAGCCGATCGGGCGAGCCAGAAAGGCGACGGCGTGCGTGGAGAAGGCCGCGAGTGTGGCGTTGAGGGGGGAGAGGTTGGGGAAGAAGACCTCGCCGAACACGAGCGCGGCGGCCATGCCGTAGAGGAAGAAGTCGTAGAGCTCGACGGCGTTGCCGATGAAGCTGGCGAGGGCCACCCGCCGTGGGTTCACGGCAGCGGCGGACGGCCCGGAGGCCTCGGGGACGCCCGGGCGCTCCTGGACCGAGGGGCTGACAGGGTCGCGCGGGTGCGGCGGAGTGTGCGGGGGCGCGGAACTCTCGAGACCGGGGGAGCCGGGCTCCGCGGAGGAGAGCGTGTCGTCGATCACGACAGGCACTCTCGCGACCGCGGAATGTGACGGTCAAACGACGGGTGCTGATCGCTTGCCGTTATTGACGTCCTACCGGTTGTTATCGGCCGGGTGGTGGGCGTCTGCTCCGCCTCAGCGGTAGCGCAGGTACCGGCGTCGTACGGATCGGAAGGCGGCCAGGCCGGCGCGCCAGGCGCCGACCACCTCGTCCGTGGTCGCGCCCGCGTCGATCATCGTGCGGACCGTCGCCGACCCCGTCAGCCTGTCGATCCCGTTGTCCGGGCGCCAGGCGAAGCCGTTCCACACCCGCTTCGCCGTGATCAGCAGCGCGATTCCGGTGCGTACGGGGTCGAACGACGCGCGGTCGTGGACGTGCAGTTGGACGCCGCCGATCGTCCTCCCCTGGAACTTCGAGAACGTCGGGGCGAAATACGCCTCGCGGAAGCGCACCCCCGGAAGTCGCTGCGCGGTGGCCGCCTCCGCCCAGGACGCGGTGATGCCCTCCGCGCCGAGCAGTTCGAAGGGGCGGGTCGTGCCGCGGCCCTCGGACAGGTTCGTGCCTTCGAAGAGGCAGGTGCCCGAGTACACCAACGCGGTGTCCGCCGTGGGCATGTTGGGGCTCGGCGGTACCCACGGCAGGCCCGTCGCGTCGAAGAAGTCGCCGCGACGCCAGCCCGACATGGGGACCACCTCCAGCGCCACCGGGTTCGCCCTCAGGAACTCGCCGTTGAACAGGCGCGCCAGTTCCGCGACCGTCATGCCGTGCGCCTGGGCGATCGGCTTCCGGCCCACGAAGCTGGCGAACGCGGGGTCCAGGACCGGTCCGTGGGCCTGTCGGCCGGTGACCGGGTTGGGCCGGTCCAGCACCACCAGTCGCTTGCCCGCGAGCGCCGCCGCCTCCATGCAGTCGTACAGCGTCCAGATGTACGTGTAGAAGCGGGCCCCGACGTCCTGGATGTCGAAGACGATCGTGTCGACGCCGGAGGCGGTGAAGATGTCCGCGAGCGGCTTGCCGCTCTTCAGGTACGTGTCGTACACGGGCAGTCCGGTGGCCGGGTCGTCGTAGCGGCCCTCCGAGCCGCCCGCCTGAGCTGTGCCGCGGAAGCCGTGCTCGGGGCCGAAGACGGCGGTGAGGTTCACCCGGTCGTCGGCGTGCATGACGTCCACGATGTGGCGTGCGTCCGAGGTGATGCCGGTCGGGTTGGTGACGACCCCCACCGTGCGTCCGGCGAGCAGGTCGTAACCGTCGGCGGCCAGCCGGTCGAAGCCGGTGCGGACGCGAGGGCGGCTCGCGTGGGGTGCGCCGTCCGTCACCGGGCCGTCCGTCACCGGGCCGCCCGGCACCGCGGCGCTCGCAGCGGCGCCCGGGGCCAGCGCTCCCGCGGCGCCGACCGCGCCGCCGACGGCCAGTAGATTCCTTCTGGACAGGCTCATCGCGCTACCTCCGCACCTCGGCCGACCCGCTCGCCCCGTCCGACTGTCATGCTCACGCACGTTAGCGCGGGACGGTGTCCTGTGGAACGAGGCGAGCCCGTGCGGCCCGCTGACCGCCGCCGCCCTCCTCGCGGGCCGGACGTCGGGCGTCGGACATCGGAGGTCCCCTTCCCCGTCAACATACCGACTGGTTAGTCTGTGAAGTCGTCAACAGCTGACCGGATGCCCGGAAAGGCAGGTCCGATGAGTACGGTGCGGGACGCGGCCGTTGTGGTCACCGGCGCGGGAGGCGGCATCGGTGCCGCGCTCGCCCGCAGATTCGCCGCCGAGGGCGCCCGGGTGGTGGTCAACGACCTCGACGCCGAGAAGGCCGGGGCCGTGGCCGCCGAGATCGGCGCCGTGGCCGTACCCGGCGACGCCTCCCTGATCGTGGCCGACGCCCGTGACGCGCTCGGCGGTACGGTCGACATCTACTGCGCCAACGCGGGGATCGGCGCGGCCGGTGACGCGCTGAGCGAGGACGACGTCTGGTCGGCGGCCTGGGACGTCAACGTCATGGCGCATGTCCGGGCGACCCGGCTCCTGCTGCCCGACTGGCTGGAGCGCGGCAGCGGCCGGTTCGTCTCCACCGTGTCCGCCGCGGGACTGCTCACCATGATCGGCGCGGCCCCATACAGCGTGACCAAGCACGGCGCCCTCGCCTACGCGGAATGGCTCTCGCTGACCTACCGTCACCGCGGTCTCAAGGTCCACGCGATCTGTCCGCAGGGCGTCCGTACGGACATGCTCACCGCCGCCGGGACCGCCGGCGAACTGGTCCTCGTCCCCACGGCCATCGAGCCGGACGCCGTCGCGGACGCGCTCTTCGCCGCCATGGCGGAGGACCGCTTCCTCGTGTTGCCGCACCCGGAGGTGGCCGGCTTCTACCAGTCCCGTGCGGGCGACCCCGACCACTGGCTGGGGGTCATGAACCACATCCAGCGCACGTGGGAGGGAACCGCCGGGTGACCGGATGACCGGGTGGCCCGGTCGACAGCGTTCGGCGGCGTACCCGTACCCACCTGACGTGCGGCTCCTGGCCGAGCCGCACGGAATCGCGAGTGGGAAGATGCTGAGGCGGGAACTGCGCTCACCCCTTCAGGCGTCTGGTGGACCGCATGGACGAAACGGCCGGTGCAACCGGTATCGCCGGGACCTAGCGGTACCGGCGATGTGGGCGATACGGAACGAGAGGCGGGTGGCGGCAATGGCCAGAACGACAGGCGGGGGCGGCGCGCCCGTTCCCCAGCGGCTGCTCGCCGCCGCCACCCGGCTGTTCGCCGAGCACGGCTACGACCGCACCTCGGTCCAGGACATCGTCGAGGCGGCGGGTGTCACCAAGGGCGCGCTCTACCACTACTTCGGCTCCAAGGAGGACCTTCTCCAGGAGGTCTACGCGCGGGTGCTCCGCCTCCAGCAGGAACGTCTCGACGCCTTCGCGGACGCGGACGCGCCGGTCGAGCGACGGCTGCGGGACGCCGCCGCGGACGTGGTCGTCACGACGATCGACAACCTGGACGACGCCGCGATCTTCTTCCGTTCGATGCACCACCTGAGCCCGGAGAAGAACAAGCAGGTGCGGGCGGAGAGGCGGCGCTACCACGAGAGGTTCCGTGCGCTGATCGAGGAGGGCCAGCGCGGCGGGGTGTTCTCCACGGCCACGCCGTCGGACCTGGTGGTGGACTACCACTTCGGCTCGGTCCACCACCTGTCGACCTGGTACCGGCCGGACGGCCCGCTCACCCCGCAGCAGGTGGCCGACCACCTCGCGGACCTGCTGCTGCGAGCCCTGCGCCCGTAAGCGCCCGTAAGCGCGAGGAACGGGCGACGGAGACGCGTGCGGGCAGTGGAGGCGCGGGCCGGTGGCGCACGGTCATGGGCGCCGACGTCCCCAGGGCCTGCGCGCCGTACAGGCCCTGGGGACGGCTCATGGGGGAATCGGCTCAGCGAATCGTCCGGTGAACGGCCCGGCGTCCGGCATCCGCGTACCGCCCGGCTCAGCAGGTGCCGCGCCAGACCGCCCTGGTCACGGTGATGCTGTCGACGTCCGCCTTGTACATGCCGGGTCCCGGGCGCGGAGTGAAGCAGTCCGTCCACGTTCCGCCGTCGTACCTCCAGGTGAGCTGGACATGGCCGGCGCCCGTGCGCTTGTCGCCGTTGTTCACGATCGAGCGCACCCCGGACACGGCGCCCGACCAGTCTCCCCGGGCCATGAGCAGGAGCCGGCCGGTCTGCCTCTCGCCGGAGTACGCGCAGACGTAGCCCTTCGCGCAGCCGGGCGGCGCGGGCTCCGGTGCGGGCGCCGCGGCGGCGACGGGTGCCGTGGCGATGACGCCGGCGAAAGCGACCGACACGGCGAGAAGGGCGGTGGGGCGTGTGCGCATGGGAGGTCCCCTTGGAAGTGCGCGGTCAGGAGTGCACTCCTGAAGCTAGCGAGGGAACCGCCCCGGTTATGGCCCGATGGGTGATTCTCACCGTAAAGGATGAAATAAGTGGCGAACTGGTGCCGTCGTGCATATCCCGGCCGCCGCTCGTACAAGTCACCGGTGCTCGCTGGTACTCACCCGGTGCTCGGGCACTCACTGGTGCTCGGGTACTCACTGGTACTCGGGTACTCACTGGTACTTCTTCAGCTCCCGCCGGGCCAGCGACCGCTGGTGCACCTCGTCCGGCCCGTCCGCCAGGCGCAGGGTCCGGGCCGCCGCCCACAGTTCGGCCAGCGGGAAGTCCTGGCTCACCCCGCCCGCGCCGTGCGACTGCACGGCCCGGTCGATGATGTCGACCACCGCGCGAGGCGTGGCGATCTTGATGGCCTGGATCTCCGTGTGCGCCCCGCGGTTGCCGACCGTGTCCATCAGCCAGGCGGTCTTCAGCACCAGCAGCCGCAGCTGTTCCACCGTCACCCGGGCGTCGGCGATCCAGTTCCGTACGACACCCTGCTCGGCGATCGGCTTCCCGAACGCCGTACGGGACACGGCCCGCCGGCACGTCAGCTCGATCGCCCGCTCCGCCATGCCGATGAGCCGCATGCAGTGGTGGATGCGGCCGGGCCCCAGCCGCGCCTGGGCGATGGCGAAGCCGCCGCCCTCCTCGCCGACCAGGTTCGACGCCGGCACCCGTACCCCGTCGAAGACGATCTCCGCGTGTCCGCCGTGGTAGTGGTCCTCGTACCCGAACACCCGCATCGCGCGCCGCACCTCGACCCCGGGCGTGTCGCGGGGGACCAGGACCATGGACTGCTGGCGGCGGACGTCCGTGCCGTCCGGGTCGGTCTTTCCCATCACGATGAAGACCGCGCAGTCCGGGTTCATGGCCCCGGAGATGTACCACTTGCGGCCGTCGATGACGTAGTCGTCGCCGTCCCGCCGGATCACCGTCCGGATGTTCGTCGCGTCCGACGACGCCACATCGGGCTCGGTCATCGCGAACGCCGACCGGATCTCCCCGGTCAGCAGCGGCTCCAGCCACCGTTCGCGCTGCTCGTCGGAGCCGAACTGGGCGAGCACCTCCATGTTCCCGGTGTCCGGCGCCGCGCAGTTGAGTGCCGTGGGGGCCAGTTGCGGGGAGTGGCCGGTGATCTCGGCGAGCGGCGCGTACTGGAGGTTGGTCAGCCCGGCGCCGTACTCGTCGTCGGGCAGGAAGAGGTTCCACAGGCCCTGTCGGCGCGCCTCCGCCTTCAGCTCGTGGACGATGTCCGGGGTGGCCCAGGGGTCGGCCAGATGGGAGCGCTGTTCGTGCGCGACCGCCTCGGCCGGGTGGACGTACTCGTCCATGAAGGCGAGCAGCCGGGTCCTCAGTTCCTCGGTGCGGGCGTCGAATGCGAAGTCCATGGGTCCGCTCAGCCTTCCTGACGGGTCCGGAGCGTGGTGAGGCCGTTCTCGATGAAGACGGGGACGAGGGCGCCGATCCGGTCGAAACCGGGCCCGACGGTCTGTCCGGCGGTGTGGCGGAAGTGGATGCCCTCCAGGATCACGGCGAGTTTGAACCAGGCGAACGCCGTGTACCAGGAGACCGACGAGGTGTCCCGGCCCGAGCCCGCCGCGTACCGCTCGATCAGTTCGGCCGGCCGCGGATGCCCGGTCGCGCCCGCCGTGGTGCTGATGGGGGAGTCCGCGAGTTCCAGGGGCACGCTGTACATGGCGAGCAGTCCCAGGTCGGTCAGCGGATCGCCGAGCGTGGACATCTCCCAGTCGAGGACCGCCCTGATCCGGTCGTCGGCGCCGAGCAGGACGTTGTCGAGCCGGTAGTCGCCGTGGACCACGGTGGGCGCGGGGGAGACGGGCAGGGTCCGGCCGAGGGCCGCGTGCAGTTCGTCGATGCCCGCCAGGTCGCGGGTGCGGGAGGCGTCGAGCTGCTTGCCCCAGCGGCGCAGTTGCCGCTCGAGGAAGCCGTCGGGGCGGCCGAAGTCGCCGAGCCCGACCGCCGCCGGGTCGACGGCGTGCAGTTCGACCAGCGTGTCGACCAGGCCGAGGACGGCGGCGCGGGTGCGCTCGGGACCGATGGGGGCGAGCTGTTCGGCCGTGCGGTACGGGGTGCCCGGCACCCGCTCCATGACGTAGAAGGGTGCGCCGAGCACGGACTCGTCCTCGCACAGCAGCAGCGGTTCGGGCACCGGGACGGCCGTCGGGTGCAGTGCCTTGATCACCCGGTACTCGCGCCTCATGTCATGGGCGGTGGCCAGGACATGGCCGAGCGGCGGCCTGCGGACCACCCAGCTGCCGGTGCCGTCCGTCACCGTGTACGTCAGGTTGGACCGGCCGCCCTCCACAAGCCGTGCGTCGAGCGGCCCGCCGACCAGCCCGGGGAGGGCGCGGTCGAGATGGCCGCGCAGCCGGTCGGGGTCCAGGCCCGGTGGGGTGACGTGGCTCGTGGGCATACCTCATACCTCCGTGAGGGCCGTCGGGCGTGACCGGGCGTACGATCCGCCCGGTCCGGGGATCCGTCCGTCCGCGCCGGTCGCGGGTTCGGCGGCGCGTCCGGCGCCGGGGCCGGGTGCCGGGTGCCGGGGTTCGGCACCGTCCTTTCCGTTCCGTCCGGCCCATGATGCCGACCGGTCGGTATGGCGTCCAGAGCGGAGCCGCTTGGTGTTGGGGTCGGTGTTGGTCGGGGCGGCGACGGAGCCGGGGGCGGGGCCGGGCCGCATGCGGTGCCGGACTCGGGGCGGCGGGGCCGGCTCCGTACGCTCCGGATCAGAACATGACGGTCACCGCGACCGCCGCCAGTACGATGGCGCACGCCGTCGCGGTGGCCGCCGTCCGGACGGGGAGCCGGTCCGGCCGTGGCGTGCCCAGCGCCAGCAGCCTGCGGTGTGCCACGCCCAGGAAGGCCAGCCAGATCAGGGCGCTCAGCGCGGCGGCGGTCAGTCCGGTCGCCGTCCCCCCGTCGTGGATCGTCTGCCGGACCGCGAGTACGGTCGCCACCGTGCACGCGAGGGTCGTGCGCCGCCAGGCCAGCCGCGTACGCTCCGGCTGGAGGCCCGGATCGCGGAGCGGAGCCGGTTCCGGCCCGGGCCCCGGCCCCGCCGACGCCGCCCGTGCCTCTGGACAGCCGTCGCTGTCGTCGCCGTGGCCGCCGCCCGCCGGGGCCATCAGCCCGCCCGCCCCAGCACCACGATCACCAGCATCACCACGGCGACCAGCCCCACCGCCAGACCGAGCAGCGTCGGGAACCGGGTCACCGGCAGGTCCTCCCCGCGCCGCATGGCCCGCTCGCAGCGCACCCAGTGGTTGACCGCGCGCAGCGCGCACAGCGCACCGGCGGCCAGCAGGGCCACCGCGAGCCCCACCCGCACGCCCCACCGCAGGCCGGGCAGGAACTGGTCGACGGCGAAGCCCCCGCCGACCAGTGCCAGCGCCGTACGGATCCAGGCCAGGAACGTCCGCTCGTTGGCCAGCGAGAAGCGGTAGTCCGGGGTCTCGCCCTCCTCGCCGACGCGCTGGGGCGCGAACCACAGCCGCAGGCCGCGCGGCCACCGGTCCCGGTCCCCGTCCCGGCCGCCGCCCGCACCGGTGCCTCCGTGCGGGCCGCTCACGCGCGAAACGCCTTCAGCCGCTCGTACGCCTCCAGCCCGTCCGGCACCCACTCCCAGGTGTCCAGCCGCCGTACCAGCTCCTCCTCGGTCAGGAAGCCGTGCCAGGCGACCTCCTCCACCTGGGGACGCACCGGCAGCGTGCACCGGACCTCGTACACCCGCGACCACCAACCGCCCTTGCCGTCCTCGGGCTCGTACAGGAACGAGAACAGCGGTACGGGCGCCGGCAGCCCCGACACGCCCAGTTCCTCCTCCGCCTCCCGCAGCGCCGCCGCGTCATAGCTCTCGCCGGTACCGAGGACACCGCCCACGAACATGTCGTACCGGGACGGGAAGACCAGCTTCGTGGCCGTCCTGCGGTGGACGAAGATCCGGTCCTCCGCGTCCCGGGCGAGCACGAAGGCGCAGCGGTGCCGCAGGCCCCTGGCGTAGACCTCACCGCGCGGCGCCTGCCCGACGACACGGTCGTTCTCGTCGACGATGTCCAGGATCTCGTCTGCCGGTGCGTTCATGTCGTCCATCCAACCAGGCCGCCGGGGTGCCGGAGCGTCGCCCCGGACGTCTGCCGGTTGACTCGTTACTCACGCGTACGGAAGATCTCATGCGTACGGGGAGCGCACGGAGGTACGGGCGTTGCGTACCTGCGCGGTGTGCGCCCGTCATGCGTGGCGTACGTCCGTACATGCGAAGTTCGGCCGGAAGATCCCCCGTTCCCGAAGGATGGCAGCCCATGGCGTACGACGCTGACGTGATCGTGATCGGGGCGGGCCTCGCCGGCCTGGTGGCCACGGCGGAACTGGTCGACGCGGGCCGGTCCGTGATCCTCCTCGACCAGGAGCCCGAGCAGTCGCTCGGCGGCCAGGCGCACTGGTCCTTCGGCGGCCTGTTCCTCGTGGACTCCCCCGAGCAGCGCCGGCTGCGGATCAAGGACAGCCATGAGCTGGCCCTCCAGGACTGGCTCGGAACGGCGGGTTTCGACCGTCCCGAGGACCACTGGCCGCGCCGGTGGGCCGAGGCGTACGTGGATTTCGCGGCCGGTGAGAAGCGCTCCTGGCTGCGACGGCGCGGCGTGCGGTTCTTCCCCGTGGTGGGCTGGGCGGAGCGCGGCGGGTACGACGCGCGGGGGCACGGCAACTCCGTGCCGCGCTTCCACATCACCTGGGGCACCGGGCCGGGCGTCGTGGCGCCCTTCGAGCGCCAGGTGCGCGAAGGCGTCGCGCGGGGACTCGTGACCTTCAAGTTCCGGCACCGGGTGACGGGCCTGGGATCCTCGGCGGGTGCGGTCGACACGGTGACCGGGGAGATCCTGGAGCCGAGCGACGCCGCGCGCGGCACGTCCAGCAGCCGCGAGGTCGCGGGCGCGTTCGAACTGCGGGCGCAGGCCGTGATCATCACGTCCGGTGGTATCGGCGGCAACCACGAGCTGGTGCGCGCCCAGTGGCCCGAGCGGCTCGGCACGCCGCCCCGCTCGATGCTCTCCGGAGTGCCCGCGCACGTCGACGGGCTGATGCTCGGGATCGCGGAGGCGGCGGGCGCCCGCCACATCAACCGCGACCGGATGTGGCACTACACCGAGGGTATCGACAACTGGAACCCCGTCTGGCCCGCCCACGGCATCCGCATCCTGCCGGGACCGTCCCCGCTCTGGCTGGACGCGCGCGGCCGGCGGCTGCCCGTGCCGCTCTTCCCCGGCTTCGACACGCTCGGCACGCTCGAACACATCATGCGCTCCGGCCACGACCACACCTGGTTCGTCCTGAACGAGCGTGTCATCGGCAAGGAGTTCGCGCTCTCCGGGTCCGAGCAGAACCCCGACCTGACGGGCCGTTCAATCCGTGACGTACTGGGCCGTGCGCGCGCCGGTGTGCCGGGCCCGGTGCGGGCGTTCATGGAGAACGGCGCGGACTTCGTCGTGGAGAAGGACCTCGGCTCGCTGGTGCGGGGCATGAACGCGCTCACCGACGAGCCGCTGATCGACGAGGCCGAACTGCGCCGGGAGATCGTCGCCCGCGACCGGGAGATCGCCAACCCCTTCACCAAGGACCTCCAGATCACCGCCATCCGCGGGGCGCGTGGCTACCTGGGCGACAGGATCGTCCGTACGGCCGCGCCGCACCGCGTCCTGGACCCCGCGGCGGGCCCGCTGATCGCCGTACGGCTGCACATCCTCACGCGCAAGTCGCTCGGCGGCCTGGAGACCGACCTGTCCTCCCGCGTCCTCACCGCGTCGGGTACGCCGCTGTCCGGCGTGTACGCGGCGGGCGAGGCGGCCGGCTTCGGGGGCGGCGGGGTGCACGGCTACCGCTCCCTGGAGGGGACGTTCCTGGGCGGCTGCGTCTTCTCGGGCCGTACGGCGGGCAGGGCGGCGGCGCGGGCGGTGAGCTGATGCGGCCCATGCGGCCCATGCGGCTGAACCGGCCGAACCCGCCGAGCTCGCCGAATCGGCCGCACTCGCCGAAGCTCGCGGCCTGCTGACCCCCGGTCGGCCGGCCGACAGGGGTCCGGCCCGCGCGTCCCCGACACGCGTCCCCGGCGGGAGCCCGCCTGTTACCGGCAGGGGCTGGTACCGACGCGGCGCGGGTGGTCGAATCGGTGTGTGACTCTTCAACCACACCAACCGGAGCCGACCGCGGGCCCGCCGGGCCCGTCCGGACCGGCGGACGCGCTGCCGGACGGGCCGTCGGACGCGCCGCAGGACCAGCCGGCGGAGTCGCCGGACGATTCGGCGGGCACGCCCGTCGGGCGGCGTCTCGTGCTCTCCATGCTCGGCCTCGGCGCCGCCGGCCTGGTCGCGGCGCCCGCCCTTCAGCGCGGCACGGAATCCTTCCTGGGCGCGGCCGCCGACCGGGATCCGACCGGGCTCACCGGACTGCTGCCCAACGGCGGCGGTTTCCGGTACTACTCGGTGGCCGCCTCCGTTCCGCGCAAGGGCCCGGACGACTACCGGCTGACCGTGGACGGCCTGGTCGACCGGCCCGGCTCGTACACCCTCGCGGATCTCCGGCGCATGCCGCGGACGCGGATCGTGCGCGATGTGCAGTGCGTCACCGGATGGCGGGTGCCGCACACGGCGTTCACGGGCGTGACGCTCTCGCGGCTGCTGAGCGCCGCCGGGGTGCGGCCCGGGGCCGCGGCGGTCCGCTTCACCTGCTTCGACGGGGAGTACAGCGAGAGCCTCACGCTCGAACAGGCCCGCCGTGGGGATGTGATGGTCGCCCTGGGCATGAACGACGAGCCGATCGGGCACGCGCACGGCGGCCCGGCCCGGCTGTACGTGGCGCCGATGTACTTCTACAAGTCGGCGAAATGGCTCTCCGGGATCACCGTCACCTCCGAGGTCCGGCCCGGATACTGGGAGGAGCGCGGCTATGACATCGACGCCTGGGTCGGCCGGTCCAACGGCCGGGACGACGCCCCCACCGTCTGAACCGGAGGCGGCCGAGGGCGGTGGCTTCCCCGCCATCGGCCGTGGCACCGCCCACGCGGACACCCCGCACGCGGGCATCCGCCACCCCGAGTACGGACGCCCGGACCTGATACCCCGCTTCAGCCGCGCCGAGCGCCAGGTGCACCGGGCCACCGCCGCCCTGATGCTGGTGTGCCTGGCCACCGCCGCCTGTCTGTATCTGCCGCCGCTCGCCGAGATCGTGGGCCGCCGCGCCCTCGTCGTCGCCGTCCACGAGTGGTCCGGGGTCCTCCTGCCGGTGCCCCTGCTCCTCGGTCTCGGCTCCCGCGCCCTGCGCGCCGACCTGGGCCGGCTGAACCGCTTCGCGCCGTACGACAAGGAGTGGCTGCGCGCGGCCCGGCGGCGCGACGTACGGCCCGGCGCCCGGCCGGCGGGCAAGTTCAACGCGGGGCAGAAGCTCTACGCGGCCTGGATCGCCGGCGCCGTGCTCGTGATGCTGGGCACCGGACTGCTGATGTGGTTCCCGGGGGTCGGCCCGGTCGTCTGGCGTACGAGCGCCACCTTCGTCCACGACTGGCTGGCACTCGCCGTCGGCGTGGTGGTCGTCGGGCATGTCGCGAAGGCGTACGGGGATCCCGGCGCGCGGCGCGGCATGCGCACCGGTTCGGTGGAACGCGCGTGGGCGGAGCGGGAGCACCCCCGGTGGAAACCGGAGTGAACCCGCCCCGCCCACGCGGGGACCCGGCCGAGCGGGCGCACGGCCGGGTCGTCCGTCACAGCACCTCCGTCACAACACCAGTGACAGGAGCAGCACGCACCCGATGCCGACCACCGAGATGATGGTCTCCATCACCGACCAGGTCTTGATCGTCTGGCCGACGTTCATGCCGAAGTACTCCTTCACCAGCCAGAACCCGGCGTCGTTCACATGGCTGAAGAAGACCGAACCCGCGCCGATCGCCAGCACCATCAGCGCCGCGTGCGTCGTGGACATGTCCGCCGCCAGCGGCGCCACCAGACCGGCCGCGGAGATCGTCGCCACCGTCGCGGAGCCGGTGGCCAGCCGGATCGCGACGGCGATCAGCCAGCCCAGCAGCAGCGCGGGGATCGACCAGTCCTTGGAGAAGTCCAGGATCATCTGGCCCACGCCGGAGTCCACCAGCGTCTGCTTGAAGCCACCGCCCGCGCCGACGATCAGCAGCACGCCCGCGATCGGCGCCAGCGACTTCTCGACCGTGGAGGAGAGCCGGTCCTTGGTGAACCCGGCCGCCCGGCCCAGCGTGAACAGGCCCACCAGCACGGAGGTCAGCAGCGCGATCAGCGGTGAGCCGATGACGTCGGCCGCCCGCTGCACGCTGTTCTCGGGGTCGTCCACGACGATGTCCACGAGCGCCTTGGCCAGCATCATGACGACCGGCAGCAGCACGGTCGTGACGGTGGCGCCGAAGCTCGGACGCTTCGACAGGTCCTCGGAGGCACGCTGCGGGATCATCTTGTCCGGGGCCTCCACCCAGCGGGCCGCGTACCGGGAGAAGAGGGGACCGGCGACGATCACGGTGGGAATGGCCACGACCACCCCGAGCGCCAGGGTGACGCCCAGGTCGGCGCCCAGCGCGTCGATCGCGACCAGCGGGCCGGGGTGCGGCGGGATCAGACCGTGCATCACGGAGAGTCCGGCGAGCGCCGGGATGCCGATCCGCATCAGGGAGTAGTTGCCGCGCTTGGCGACCAGCAGCACGACCGGGATCAGCAGCACGATCCCGACCTCGAAGAAGAGCGGCAGCCCGATAACCGAGGCGATGAGGACCATCGCCCAGGGCATGGCACGTCCGCCCGCCTTCGCCAGGATGGTGTCCACGATCTGGTCGGCGCCGCCGGAGTCCGCGAGCAGCTTGCCGAGTATCGCGCCCAGGGCGATCAGCACGCCCACGCCCGCGACGGTGGAGCCCAGCCCGGTGGTGAAGCTGGCTATCACCTTGTCCAGCGGGGCGCCCGCGAAGGCGCCGAGCGCCAGCGAGCCGATGGTCAGCGCCAGGAAGGCGTGCAGTTTGAACGTGGTGATGAGGAGGACGATGACGGCGATACCGGCGAGGACCGCTATCCCCAGCTGCGCGTTGCCCGCAGAGGTGATCGGTTCCGCTGCGTCCGCGGCCAGCGTCTCGACACTGAGACTGCTCACGGGGGTTCCTTCAGTTCTCGAACCGGCGCAGCGCGGCGACGGCCCGTTCGGTTATTTCTTCGGGGGTTCCGGACACGTCGACGGCGACACCGGCCTCGTCCTCGCCCAGGTCCTGGAGCGTCGCGAACTGCGAGTCCAGCAGCGCGGTCGGCATGTAGTGGCCCTTGCGCGCGGCCATCCGCCGCTCGATGAGCCCCCGGTCGCCGGTGAGGTGGAGGAAGAGCACGTCAGGTGCGGCGGCCCGCAGCCGGTCCCGGTAGGCACGCTTGAGCGCGGAGCAGCTGACCACCCCGCCCCGCCCGGCCCGGCCGTGCGCCCATTCCCCGATCGAGTCCAGCCATGGCCACCGGTCCGCGTCCTCCAGGGGGACACCGGAGGCCATCTTGGCGACGTTCTCCGGCGAGTGGAACTCGTCGCCCTCGGCGTAGGGGACGCCCAGCGTGCCGGCGAGCAGGGGACCGACCGTCGTCTTGCCGGTGCCTGCCACGCCCATCACGACGACGACGTGGGGGGTGCTCATGGGTGGTGCCTCGCTGTCTGCTGTCTTCGTCGACATGGATCCGTCGCGTAACTGAAACCCATTAGGTACGACATATTCAAGAGGTTGTGATGTAAACGTCGTACTTTTTCTCGCCGAGTCGCGCGCCGTAGGCTTACGCCATGACGACAGAAGGCCAGGGCCTGCATACCCGGGTGCTGGACGCCCTCGGCCTCGCGATCACGGCGGGCGAGTACCCCGAGGGCGGTGTCGTACGTACCGACGAGGTGGCCCGGCGCTTCGACGTCTCACGCACCGTCGTGCGCGAGGTGGTCCGCGTACTGGAGTCGATGCACCTGGTGGTCTCGCGCCGCCGGGTCGGGGTGACCGTACGCCCCACCGAGGAGTGGAACGTCTATGATCCGCGCGTCATCCGCTGGCGCCTGGCCGGCGCCGACCGGCCCCGCCAACTGCGTTCGCTGACCGTCCTGCGGTCCGCGATCGAACCCGTCGCGGCCGGGCTCGCGGCCCGGCTCGCCACCCCCGAGCAGTGCGCCGCGCTTACGGAACAGGCCCTCGGGATGGTCGCCACCTCGCGGGGCGGCCGGCTGGAGGAGTACCTGGTGCACGACATCGCCTTCCACCGCGTCGTGCTGAACGCGTCGGGCAACGAGATGTTCGCGCGCCTCGGCGACGTGGTCGCGGAGATACTCGCCGGACGGACCCATCACCAGGTCATGTTCGACGACCCCGACCCGGCCGCCGTGACCCTGCACGTCCAGGTGGCCGAGGCGGTACGGGAGGGCGACGCGGCCCGGGCGGAGGAACTGACGCGGGAGATCGCGGTCGGGGCGCTCCAGGAACTGGACGTGCTGGCGCCCTGAGCGCGCGGCGCCGGTGGCCCCGCGTCCGCGCGGCCACCCGCCCCGGCGGGGTGCGAACGTACTGAACATACTGACGGTGAATCCAGTGTGATCCGAGTGTGAGGAAAGGCAGGTCCTGGCATGGCACAGCAGGTGCAAGGGGTCATCGCCCCCGGCAAGAACGAGCCGGTACGGGTGGAGACGATCGTCGTACCGGACCCCGGCCCCGGCGAGGCCGTGGTGACGGTCCAGGCGTGCGGTGTCTGCCACACCGACCTGCACTACAAGCAGGGCGGCATCAACGACGAGTTCCCCTTCCTCCTCGGCCACGAGGCCGCCGGCGTGGTGGAGTCGGTGGGCGACGGCGTCACGGAGGTCGCCCCCGGTGACTTCGTCATCCTCAACTGGCGTGCGGTGTGCGGGAACTGTCGGGCCTGTCTGCGGGGCCGTCCCCAGTACTGCTTCGACACCCACAACGCCCGGCAGAAGATGACCCTGACGGACGGCACGGAACTCTCCCCGGCCCTCGGCATCGGTGCCTTCGCCGAGAAGACCCTCGTCGCCGCCGGACAGTGCACCAAGGTCGACCCCGCCGTCGCGCCCGCCGTCGCGGGCCTCCTCGGCTGCGGTGTGATGGCGGGCATCGGCGCCGCGATCAACACCGGCCAGGTGGGCCGCGGCGACTCCGTCGCGGTCATCGGCTGCGGCGGTGTCGGCGACGCGGCCGTCGTCGGCGCGCGCCTCGCGGGCGCGGCACGGATCATCGCCGTCGACATCGACGACCGGAAGCTGGAGACGGCGAAGTCGATGGGCGCGACCCACACCGTCAACTCCCGCACCACCGACCCCGTCGAGGCGATCCGTGAACTGACCGGCGGCTTCGGCGCGGACGTCGTCATCGAGGCGGTCGGCAGGCCCGAGACCTACCGGCAGGCGTTCTACGCCCGGGACCTGGCCGGCACGGTGGTCCTGGTCGGTGTGCCCACGCCCGAGATGAAGCTCGAACTGCCCCTGCTGGACGTTTTCGGCCGCGGCGGCGCCCTGAAGTCCTCGTGGTACGGCGACTGCCTGCCGTCCCGCGACTTCCCCATGCTGGTCGACCTGCACCAGCAGGGCCGTATCGACCTCGCCGCCTTCGTCACCGAGACCATCGGCCTCGGCGACGTGGAGGCGGCGTTCGACCGGATGCATCAGGGCGACGTCCTTCGCTCGGTGGTGGTGTTCTGATGGCCGCCCGCATCGACCACCTCGTCACCTCCGGCACGTTCTCGCTCGACGGCGGCACCTGGGACGTCGACAACAACGTCTGGATCGTCGGCGACGACACCGAGGCGGTCGTCATCGACGCCGCCCACGACGCCGACGCCATCCTCGCCGCGCTGGGCGGCCGGGCGCTGCGCGCGGTGATCTGCACCCACGCCCACGACGACCACATCGACGCCGCCCCGGCCCTCGCCGCCGCGACCGGCGCTCCCGTCCTGCTGCACCCCGACGACCTGCCGCTGTGGAAGCTGACCCACCCGAACCGGCTCCCCGACGGCGAACTGGCCGACAACGCCGTGCTCACCGTCGCCGGCACGTCCCTGACCGTTCTGCACACCCCCGGACACGCGCCGGGCGCGGTCTGCCTGTACGCGCCCGGTCTGGCCACCGTCTTCACCGGTGACACGCTCTTCCAGGGCGGCCCGGGGGCCACCGGCCGGTCCTTCTCCCACTTCCCGACGATCATCGACTCGATCCGTGACCGGCTGCTCGGCCTGCCGCCGGAGACCGTCGTACGGACGGGCCACGGCGACCCGACGACCATCGGCGCGGAGGCGCCGCACCTGGAGGAGTGGATTCAGCGGGGCCACTGAGAGCTGGGCCATGGAGAGCGGGGCCACTGAGCGAGCCGCAGCCCGCTCTCGAAACGGTACGGCTCCCCGGTCAGCGGATCGGTGAACTCCAGCAGGCGGGCCAGCAGTTGCAGGGGGCGCGCGTAGGCATCCGAACCCTCGGGTCTGTCCGGCAGGACGACCGGATACAGGGGATCGCCGAGGATCGGCAGTCCCAGCGCGTCCATGTGGACCCGCAGTTGGTGGGTGCGGCCGGTGGCCGGCAGCAGCCGGTACCGGCCGTACCCGCCCCGGTGCGCCAGCAGCTCGATCCGGCTCTCGCTGTTCGGCTCGCCCGGCACCTCCCGGGCGGCCGGCACGCCCGGCTCCTTCTCGATCCGGCTGCGCACCGTCACCGGCAGCTCCACCGACGGGTCGTGGCGCGCCACCGCCTCGTACTCCTTGCGCACCCGCCGGTCGCGGAAGAGCGTCTGGTAGGCGCCACGGTCCTCCGGCCGTACGACGAACAGCGTGAGCCCGGCCGTCAGCCGGTCGAGCCGGTGCGCCGGCTGCAAGGCGGGCTCGTCCAGCTCCCGCCGCAGGCGTGCCAGCGCCGTCTCGGTGACATGGCGCCCCCGTGGTGTGGTGGCCAGGAAGTGCGGCTTGTCCGCCACGACGATCCGCTCGTCGCGGTGGACGATCCCGATCTCGAACGGCACCCGTTCCTCGGCGGCGAAGTCGCGGTGGAACCACACGTACCGGCCGACGGCGTACGGCTCCCCGCCGGACAGCGGCCCGTCCGTCCCGACGAACCGCCCCTCCCGCAGCATCTCCTCGACGCGGCCTGTCCCGACCGCCCCGCCGAACCGGCTGACGAGATGGTCCCGTACGGTCGCCCACCGCCCCTCGGCGTCGAGGGGCAGCCGCAGGCGCACCGGGTCGATCCCGTCCCGCTGGGGGAGGGGAGACGGCGGCGGGGGGCGGCGGTGTCTGCGGGCCACGGTTTCCTGCGCTCCTGCGCTCCTGCGCTTCTGTCTTCTTGCGTTCCCGCGGGCTTCTCGCGTGCGTTGCCGCGCTTTCGCGGTGCGCCGGCCGGTGTACCGGTGTCCGTGATCCTACGACGACCGCCCCGCGGCGAGGCGGCGAGCCCGGTCGGCAATTGCGTCCGGCATTCGCCGTCAGCATTCGCCGTCGGCACGGGGCGGGTCGGGACCGGGGTGGCGTGACCGCCTCCGCGCGGAGAGTTCTTCGCCGCGACTTTCGCAGGTGGGAGGCGCGGTGGGGAAGACCGGAGGGACGGATTCACAGGATTCGGCCGCGCGCGTTGAACGGCTGGGGCAGTATTCACGTATTCAACGACGTCCGGCTTCCGGAATGGAGTCACCGGGTATCGCGATGCCTGGAGGAGGGCGCGGTAAGGAAGGCGCAGCCGGAGTGCATGAGGAACCGATCACTATCACGGTCGCGTATCACGTAGCGCCGGGGCGAGAAAGCGACTTTCGTATATGGGCCATGGCAGGACTGGCGGCGATGTCCCGTGTCCGGGGTTATCTGGGAGGCGGTGTTCTCTCTCCCGGGGAGCCCGGCTCGGAATGGCATGTCGTGCACCGGTTCGCGGGCGAGAATGCGGCACGGGACTGGGAGGAGTCGGCCGCCGGCCGGCAGTGGTCGGCGCACGGAGAGCGGGTGGCCCGGGAGACCGGGTGCCGTAGAACACGAGGTCTGCGGGCCTGGTTCAACGGGCCGGAGGCGCCGCCGGCACCGCCGCCCCCGACACCGCCGCCCAAATGGAAATTGTGGTTCGTGAATATGGGTGCGGTCTTTCCGCCGGTGCTCGTCTTCAATGTGACGGTGATTCCGTATCTCGGCGGACTCAACGCACTCGTCCGGACGCTGGTCCTCTGCCTGTCCGTGACGGCGATTGTCACCTGGGTGCTCATGCCGCGCCTCCAGCGTTTCCTCAAGAAATGGCTGTACCCGCCGCTCCAGGCGCTGCGCGGGCGGCACCGGCGACGGGCCGCGTAGTGCAGCTCAAAGCCCCGTGGAACCGGTTCCCGGTTCAAGGCGCAGAAAGACGAAAAGGAGGTGGGCCCGGTGAAAACCCTGCTCATCGACAACTACGACTCGTACACGTACAACCTGTTCCAGTTGATCGCCGAGGTCAATGGCGAGGAGCCGGTTGTCGTGCTCAACGACGCGCCGGACGGCGCGGAGCTGGACCTGGGAGCCTTCGACAACATCGTCGTCTCACCGGGGCCCGGTCATCCCGGAAAGCCCCGGGACTTCGGTATCGGTACGACGCTGCTGGCCCGCGCCCGTATCCCCGTCCTCGGGGTCTGCCTCGGGCACCAGGGCATCGCGATCGGTGAGCAGGCCCTCCTGGCCCCGGCGCCCCGGCCCCGGCACGGTCACGTGTCGACGATCCGGCACAACGGCCGGGGGCTGTTCCGGGGGCTGCCGCAGAACTTCGCCGCGGTCCGCTACCACTCGCTGTCCGTACGGGAGCCGCTGCCGCTGACCCTGGAGGCCACCGCGTGGGCCGAGGACGGTGTGCTGATGGGGCTGCGGCACCGGACGCGCCCGCTGTGGGGCGTGCAGTTCCACCCGGAGTCGGTCCTCACCGAGTTCGGCCACCGCATGCTCGCGAACTTCCGGGACCTGACGGAGGAGCTCTCCCACCAGGACCGCACACCGTCGGGAACACCGGAGCCCACCCGCGGGCCGGCCGCGGCCGGCACCCCGACGTCGGCGGCGACGCCGGTACCGGTCGGGCCGCGGACTCCGCCCAAGGTGACCGTCACCGCCAAGGTCCCGGTCCGCTTCCCCGCCTCGGCCCCCGCGGCGGTCAAGGCCGTCCCCGCCTCCGCCCCGGCGGCGGTCAAGGTCCATGTCCCGGCCCCGGCCCCGGTGCCCACCCTGTGGCCGGCCCCGGTGCCGGTCTCGGCGTCGCTCTCCGGGCCCTCGTCGATTCCGTCGTCGGTCGCGGTCGCGGTCACGGTCCCGGCTCCGGCGTCGGCCGCGGTCCCGGCTTCGGCGTCCGCCCCGGTCCACGTGTCCGTACCGGCCCGTCCCCCCGCCCCGGTCCGCCGCCGCGAGGTGAAACGCCGGGTCTTCCCGAACTCCCGTAGCTCGGCGGAGAGCCTGGTCGGCTCGCCCCCCGGGCCGCCGGCCGCCGGCTACCGGCTGCACACCAGGAAGATCGGCACCGCCGTGGACGCCGAAGCGGCCTTCACCGAACTGTGCGCCGACGCGCCCCGCGCCTTCTGGCTGGACAGCGCCCAGGTCGAGGCGGGACGCTCCCGGTTCTCCTTCTTCGGCGACGGCAGGGGCCCGCTGGCCGAGTTCGTACGGTACGAGGTCGGCTCCGGCGCCTGCCAGGTGGAGGGGCCCGGGCGGCCACCGGTCCGCGTGCCCGGCAATGTCTTCGACTATCTGAAGGGTCAGTTGGCGCTGCGCGCCGTGGACGCCCCCGGGCTGCCCTTCGACTTCGCAGGCGGCTACGTCGGCTACTTCGGCTTCGAGCTGAAGGCCGACTGCGGCTCCCCGAACCGGCACCGCGCCGAAACCCCCGACGCCTGCTGGCTCTTCGCCGACCGGCTGGTGGCCGTGGACCACCAGGAAGGCACCACCTACACCGTCTGCCTGGCCGAGGACACCCCGGCCGGACTGCGGTCCGCCACCGACTGGCTCGACGCGACGACGGCCCGCCTGAGCCGGGTGCGGGCGTCCTCGGAGCCCGCCGCACCGCCGTCGGCCGTGGTCGACCTCACCGCCGCGGAACCGTGGCTGGCCCGCGACCGCAAGGGATACCTCGCCGACATCGAGGCGTGCCGGCGCGAGCTGAACGCCGGTGTGAGCTACGAGATCTGCCTCACCGACGCCGCCCGGCTCCCCGCGCCGGAGGACCCGTACGGCTTCTACCGGTCGCTGCGCCGCCACAACCCGGCCCCGTACGCGGCCTACCTCAAGTTCGGCGAGGTCGACGTCGCGTGCTCGTCCCCCGAACGGTTCCTGCGGATCACTCCGGACGGCACGGTCGAGGCCAGGCCCATCAAGGGGACCGCGCCACGGGGAGCCGGGCCCGAGGAGGACGACCTGCTGCGGGATTCGCTGGCGGCCGACGACAAGACCCGGGCCGAGAACCTGATGATCGTCGATCTGCTCCGCAACGATCTCGGCCGGGTCTGCGCCACGGGGACGGTACGGGTGCCCCGGCTCATGGCGACCGAGACCTACGCGACCGTCCACCAACTGGTCTCCACCATCGAGGGCCGGCTGAGGGAGGACAAGGACGCGGTCGACTGCGTACGCGCCTGCTTCCCGGGCGGCTCGATGACGGGGGCGCCCAAACTGCGCACCCTGGAGATCATCGACTCGCTGGAGACCGAGGCCCGCGGCGTCTACTCCGGTGCCATCGGCTACTTCGGCTGCAACGGCGGCGCGGATCTCAACATCGTCATCCGTACGGCCGTCTTCAGCGGCGGCCGGATGCGGCTGGGGGCGGGCGGAGCCATCGTGCTCGGCTCCGACCCGGCCGCCGAGTACGACGAGATGCTGCTGAAGACCGCGGCCCCGATGCGCGCGTACCGGGAGACCATGGCGGCCGAGTCCGCCGGCCGGTCGGCCCGCCTGGTGGAGGAGCCGACCCTATGACACCCCGGTCCACCCTGACCCACCCGGTCCACCCGGTCCACCCGGTCGGGTCCGCCACCGCGACCGCTCGTACGGCCCCGGAATCCGCCGAGCGCCCCGTGCCCGTACCCGAACCGGCCCCCGGGCCCGCTCCCGTACGAACGGAACATCCCGCGCCCGTGCGGGTCGGACTCCCCGCGCCCGCTCCCGTACCGGCCGAGGCCCTCGTACCCGGGCCCGTACCGGCCGAACCGCCCCTGTCCCTCCCCGCACCGGGCGAACCGCCCCTTCCCCGCACGGCCGCCGCGCGCCCCGCACCCCGGCGCGGGCACGCCGCCACCGCGGCGCACCGCCCGGGCAACCTGGCCGCCGACCTCGCCGGACTGGCCGAGCGGCACGGCTGGACCGCGCGCGCCGCCTTCTACCAGGACCACCAGGTGTGGACGCACGGTGAGGTGCACGACCTCGCCGCGCGCGCCGCGACCGTCCTGGCCGACCACGGGGTGCGGCCCGGCGACCGGGTGCTGCTCGCTCTCCCCGACTCCCCGGCGTGGGCGGTGGCCTTCCTGGCCATCGCCCGGCTCGGAGCGGTCGCGGTGCTCGTCAACCCCGAGCTGCCGGCGGCCGACCGCGCCTTCATGGCGGACGACAGCGAGGCCGCCGTGTGTGTCACCGGCCCAGGAGCGGAGGACCGGTTCGGCACGGACCGCCGCCTGTACGCGGACCAGTTGCTGGCGCTCGCCCGTACCGCAGCCCCGGCCGAGCCCTGCCCGGCCGCCTCGGACACCCCGCTGTACATCCAGTACACCTCCGGTACCACCGGCCGTCCCAAGGGCGTGGTCCACTGCCACGGCGACCCCGAGGCGTACTACGAATTCGTCGGCCGCCGGCTGCTGCGGATCGGCCCCGACGACGTCACCCTCTCGGTGTCCAAGCTCTACTTCGCCTACGGCTTCGGCAACGCGTTCGTCTTCCCGCTCTTCTCCGGCTCCGCCGCGGTCCTCGCCGCCCGCCGCCCCGGCCCCGCCGCCGTCGACGAACTGGTCGCCCGGCACCGGGTGACGCTGCTGTACTCGGTGCCGTCGGCCTACGCC
Organism: Streptomyces hebeiensis; assembly: GCF_052983195.1. NCBI lineage: Bacteria > Bacillati > Actinomycetota > Actinomycetes > Kitasatosporales > Streptomycetaceae > Streptomyces > Streptomyces hebeiensis. The sequence continues at coordinate 1,381,774 of NZ_CM129812.1, read as the reverse complement.
GCCCTGCTGGCCGACCGGGCCGTGGGCCACGCGGCCTGCTTCGCCTCCGTGCGCGCCGCCGTGTCGGCGGGCGAGAGGATGCCGGCCGGCCTCGGGGAACGGGTGACCGAACTGCTCGGCGCGCCCGTACTGGAACAGATCGGCTCCACCGAGGTCGGCCACGCCTTCTGCGCCAACAGCCTCGCCCACAACACCCCGGGCACCGTCGGGCGTCCGGTGCCCGGGTACGAGGTGGAGCTGCGGGACGACGCCGGACAGCCGGTGGCGCCGGGCGGGACGGGCGAGTTGTGGGTGCGGGGGCCGTCGCTGACCCCCGGGTACCTGAACCTGCCCGAGGAGACCGCGCGCGCCCTGTCCGGCGGCTGGCTGGCGACCCGGGACCGGGCCCGCCGTGAGCCGGACGGCACGTACCGTCACCTGGGCCGGGCGGACGACATGGAGATGGTCGGCGGTATCACCGTCGCGCCGCAGGAGGTCGAGACGGTCCTGGGGGCCCATCCCGCGGTGCGCGAGGTCGCGGTGGCGGCGGTCCCCGACGACCGGGGAGTCACCGGGCTGCGGGCCTACGTCGTCATGTCCGCGTCGGCAGAACCGTCGGCGCCGGCCGATCCGTCCGCGCCGGCCGATCCGTCCGCGCCGGCCGATCCGTCCGGGGCGGTCGACGCGACCGAGCGTGCCGCGCGGGCCGGCCAGGGCGTGCGGACGGACCACGGCGAGCAGCGTGCCGAGCCCGGGCGGCCGGAGGCGACGGCCGACGGCCTGGAGGAGGCGCTTCTGTCGCTGGCGCGCCGGCACCTGGCCGCCTTCAAGGTCCCCAGGACCGTACGCGTGGTGACGGCGCTCCCGCGCACGGCCACCGGCAAGCTCCGCCGTCACCTGCTGCGCCAGGGCTCCTGGTGACCACCCCTACCCAAGATCTCAGGAAGGAACGGCCGTCATGCGACAGCCCCTGTTCTCCGCGCGCGGGTTCTACCTCGGCCTGATGTTCCAGCAGGCCGCGGCCCGGCACGGCGCCGTCGAGGTCACCCTGGACCGGCCCTTGGACGTGTGTCCCCAGGCGGGGCTCTCGGTCGGCTATCCGCACCTGGCGGCCCTCGTCGACGACCTGTCCGCACGGCTCTGGCAGGCCGGCGTACGGCCGACCGAACGGGTGGCCGTCCACAAGGCGGACAACGTCGACATCGCGCTGCTGGCCTGCGCGATCTCCCGCATCGGCGCGGTACCGGCACTGCTCTCGCCCGGTCTGGACGGGCCGGTCGCCCGCGAGCTGCTCGGCCGGCTGGAACAGCCCTGGCTGATCACGGACCGGGCCACCCTGGAGGGCCCACCGGGCGTCGCGGCGACGTCGGACACCGGGCAGGCCGACGGTCGGGCCGTCGACCGGGCCGCCGGGGGGATCGACGGGCAGGACGGCGGCCCCGCCCTCGCCGGTCTCGTACGGAGGGTGCTCACGGTCGGTGAGGCACCACCCGGAACCGACGCCGTGTCCCTCGACACGTACGCCGGCGCACCGCCGCGCGGACCGGTGCGGCTGCACCCCGGCGAGCCCGCGCTGATCACCCACAGCTCGGGCACCACCGGAATACCGAAGCTGGCGGTGCACAGCGCCCACACGATGTGGAACCGGCTGCTCCCCCAGAAGGCGCTCGGCCGGCCGACCCGCGGCGAGACGGCGGCCCTGCACCTGTCCTTCGTCCACTCCCGCTTCTACCACCTGCTGGGTGTGCTGCTGCACTACGGCAGCCCCCTGGTGCTCATGGTCGACCCGGACCCGGCCGCCGTGGGCCCGCTGCTCGCCCGCCACCGGCCGGGCATCGTGGAGACCCACCCCAACACCTTCGTCCTGTGGGAGGAGCTGGCCGACGCGCCCGGCCGCCCGCTGGCCGGGGTCCGCGCGTACGGCAGCACCTTCGACGCCATCCACCCCCGTACCGTGCGCCGGCTGCTGGGCGCCTCGCGCCGGCGCTCGCCCTGGCTCGTGCAGCTGTACGGGCAGAGCGAGACCGGCCCGGTCGCGTTCCAGTGGTACACGCGCCGGGGCGCGGGTCGTACGGACGGCCGGCGGGTCGGGACCGCGTTTCCCGGTTTCACCCGGATCCGGGTCGCCGACGGCCGGGGAACCGCCGCACGGCCGGGGGTGACCGGCCGCATAGAGGCCCGCACCCGGGGCCGCATCCTCACCTACCTCGGCGCCCAGGAGCAGTACAACCGCCAGCTCGATCACGGCTGGTGGCAGATGGGGGACATGGGCTACCGGGACCGCTGGGGCGGGCTGTACCTGATCGACCGGGAGATCGACCGGATCGAGGAGGTGGACAGCAACCTGGAGGTGGAGGACGTCCTGATGTCCCGCCTCGACGAACTGCGCGAGGTGGTCATCGTCCCGGGCGCGGAGCGCGAACCGGTGCCCGTGGTGTGCGTACGGGGCGACCGGCCGCTCGACGGCAGGCGGTGGCGAGAGGCGACCGAGGACCTGCCGCGGATGTCGACGCCGATGCAGTGGCGGTTCGAGGACCTGCCCCGGACCTCCACCTGGAAGGTCAAACGCGTCGAGATCACACGGATGCTCACCGAGGGTGTCTTCCCGGCCGTCCGGTTCGGAGGCTGAGATGGCGGCCGTGGACCGGACACCCGCCGAGAACCGTTCACCCGGAGGGGATCACTCACCCGCCGAGGTCCGCTCACCCGGCGGCGACCGGGCCCCCGGCGTCGGCCGGACGCCCGTCCTGGTGGTCGGCGCCGGGCCCGTCGGCCTGACGGCGGCCCTCGGACTCCGGGCGCGCGGTCTCCCCGTGACGCTGCTGGAGGCCGCTCCGGAGGGCCGACGACGAGAAGGCGGCCGCGCGCTGTTCGTACACCGGGAGACACTCCGGTTGCTGGACGGGATGCGGCCGGGCCTCGCCGCCGAGATCAGCTCGTTCGGGCAGACCTGGCGCACCAGCCGCACGTTGTACCGGGGGCGCGAGGTGTACGCGCGGACCTTCCCGCCGTCCGTCCGGCAGGCGGGGGACCGGCCCGGCCTGCCACCGTTCACCAGCCTGCGGCAGGTGGACACCGAACGGTTCCTGCTCGCCGCCTGCGAGGCCGCGGGCGTACGGATCGAATGGGGCGCGCGGGTGGCCGGGGTACGGGTCTCGGCGGCCGGTGTCGCCGTGACCGCCGAGGACGGCCGCGACTGGAGCGGTGACCGGGTCGTCGCGGCCGACGGCGCGCGGTCGGCGGTCCGGCGCGAGCTGGGCATCCCCATGGAGGGCGGCCACGCGCCGGGTTTCCACGTCGTCGTGGACGTCGCCGAGACCCCGGGGGCGGAACTGCCGGTCGAACGGGTCTTCCACTACGAGCACCCCGGCGTGGGCGGACGCAGCGTGATGCGGGTGCCGTTCACGGGCGGTTTCCAGCTCGACCTCCAGTGCCGGGACGACGACGCGCCCGAGTCGTACGGGACGGAGGAGGCCGTCCGGGACTGGCTGCCCCGTCTGGTGGGCGACGGCCATGCCGACCGCGTGCTGTGGGTGTCGACGTACCGCTTCCTGCGCAAGGTGGCCGCCTCCTTCACCGATCCCGCGCGCCGCGTGCTGCTCGTCGGCGAGGCGGCCCACCTGTTCCCGCCGTTCGGCGCCAGGGGCATGAACAGCGGCGTCGCGGACGCGGCCGCGGCCGCCGAGGCGGTCGCGGCGGGGACGCCGGAGGCGGTCGAGGCGTTCGCCGTGACCCGGCGGGAGGCGGCGCTGTTCAACAGCGCCGCGGCCGGCGAGGCCCTGGAACACCTGCGGCCGCGGCGGACCGTACGGGCGAAGCAGCGGGTGGCGGCGGCGCTGGCGCCCGTGGTTCCCCGGTGCGGCGCGTGGCTTGAGCGCGCGCCGTACGGGCCGCGCCACGGCTCACCCGCGAGCGCGGGCGGCACGTACTGAGGGGGGCCGACGGGTTCCCGCTGAACGGCGGGTTCCTCCTCAACGGCGGGTTCCCCCTGAACTCCGGGCCGCCGGGTCCCCCATTCGGTCCCGGCCCGGCGGTCCGGTCCTGACTAGGGAACGGATCCGGCGCCGGCGGACCGCATGATGGTGCGGTGATCAGCGTCCTGTTCGCCATCCTGACCGCGGTCAGCAACGGCTCCGGTGCCGTGCTCCAGCGCAGGGCCGCGGCCACGGTGCCGGACACCAAGGCCATGCGCCTCGAACTGATCCGGCACCTGCTGCGGCAGAAGGTCTGGCTGGCGGGGATCGGCCTGGTGATCGTCGCGGCCGTCTGCCAGGCGGTCGCCCTGGCCACCGGGCCCATCGCCGTGGTGCAGCCGATCTTCGTCGTCGAACTGCCCGCGACGCTGCTGATCGCCGGCTACGTCTTCCGGGCCCGGCTGCCGCGCGAGGTCTGGGCCGGAGTGGCGGCGGTCACCTGCGGGCTCGCTCTCGGGATGGCGTCGGCGGCGCCGGGCGGCGGCGGCGAGAGCGTGCCCGGCGCCGCCTGGATCTCCGCCCTCCTCCTGACCGGCGTCTTCGAGGGCCTGCTCCTCGTCTGGTCGACCCGGTTGCGCGGCAACGCGCGGGCCGCCGCCCTCGGCCTCGCCGCCGCGACGGGCTACGCCCTGACCGCCGCGCTGATGAAGGACGCGATGGCACGCCTGGAGGACGGCGGCGCGGCGGCGCTCTTCACCTCCTGGCAGTTGTACGCCACCGCCGTCGCCGGGGTGGGGGCGCTGTTCCTGCTGCAGAACGCTCTCCAGGCGGGTTCGCTGGCCGCCTCGCAGCCCATGCTCACCCTCGGGGACGCGCTGATCAGCATCGCCTACGGGGTGACCCTCTTCGGCGAGAGCGTCCGCGTCGGCTGGTGGCTGCTGCCCGAGCTGATCGCCGTGGTGTTGATCACGGTCGGCTGCGTGACACTGGCCCGCTCGCCCCTGGCGGGTGGCGCCGCACCTCCGCCACCACGCGTGCGCTGACCTGCGGAAGTCGCGGGGAGGAGGCCGCTCGTCGGGGCCGGCACGCGCACGCGGCCCCAAGGGCCGGACCGCACAGGCGGTTTGAGGCGACGTCCGCGTCGGCGGCCCATCAGAGTTGAGGAATTGCCAACTTATGCAATTGCCCACATGATGTACCCGTCCTGATGTACCCGTCGTCGCGCGTCCGGTCCCGGCCGCCCGCCCGGGTCCGCAGGCCCGTCGCACCCGTCCGGGAGGAGCCCGGGTGACCAGCCGTATCGCTCCCTTGCCGCACCGGCACGTCCTGACCCTGCCCACCGTGCCCTCGGCCGTGCGGATGGTGCGCGAGGCGACGGAACAGGTGCTGGCCGAGTGGGGCATCAGCCCGCGGCACCCCGCCGTGGACCCGGCGCTGCTGATCCTGAGCGAGCTGGTCACCAACAGCGTCCGGCACGCCGCCCCGGTCTCCCCGAACCTGACCGTCATGTACGCGGCCGGCCGCGGCACGTTCGTCTTCGCGGTGCACGACCGGCACCCCTACCAGCCCGTCCTGGACGGCCTCGGCACCGACGCGGGGCCCACTGTCGGGACCGGGACCGCGAACGGGAACGGCGGTCTGGCCACCGTCATGGAACTCACCAGGAGTCTGGACGGCACCGTGGTCGTCCACGGGGACGGGGACGGCGGGGGCAAGAGCATCTGCGTCAGCCTTCCCCTCCAGCGGTGACGGCCGGGCGGTGTTCCGTACGATGCGACTGCTCACGGGCCGACTCTCGCCCGGTCCGCGACGGGTGGAGGTCATTACGCTGAACGGCATGGGTGAGGATGGCCGCATGGCGGACAGGACGGGATGGGCGCGATGCGCGCGGACGCGGTGTTCACGACCGGCGAGGGGCACGGACGGCGGAGGACCGGTTCGGTGAGCGTGCCGCTGTACCAGCTCAAGGCGGAATTCTTCAAAACGCTCGGTCACCCCGTACGCATCCGGGTGCTGGAGCTGCTGAGCGAGCGCGAGCACGCGGTCGCCGACATGCTGCCCCAGGTGGGGGTGGAGCCTTCGCACCTGTCCCAGCAACTGGCCGTGCTGCGCCGCGCGAACCTGGTCGTGACCCGCAAGGAGGGCTCGACCGTCATCTACTCGCTGACCAGCCCGCACGTCGCGGAGCTGCTGCGCGTCGCTCGCACCATCCTGTCCGGGGTGCTGGCGGGGCAGGCCGAACTGCTGGCGGACCTGCGGGCCGCCACTCCTGAGGAGAAGGCGTAGGAGGGCGTGAGCCGCCGGCCGCTACCCGCGGCCCGCGGCGCGCGCGATGGCCCGGTCCGAGGTGGATTCCACCGCGGAGTCAGCGCTCCGGCACCACCGCCACGGGGCAGCCGGCGTGGTGCAGTACCGCGTGGTTGACACGGCCGAGTTGCAGACCGGTGGCGCCGTGCCGGCGCCGTGCGCCGACGACCAGCAGATCGGCGCCGTCCGACTCCTCGATGAGTGTCTGGTGTGCCGTGCCCTGCACGGCCTTCCGCCTGACCGCCACCCGGGGGTAGTCGTTCCGGACCACGGCGATGACCCGGTCCACGCACTCGTCGGCCTCTTGCCGGTACGCGCGTTCCTGTTCACCTCCGAGGAGGGGGTACGGCATGCTTTCGTGAGCCGGGCAGCGCCAGGCCCGTACGGCGAGGAGTTCGCACTCGCGCGAGCCTGCCTGGGCCAGGGCGAAGCGAGCGGCCGCCGTGCTGCCCGTCGACTCCCCCACGCCGAGGACGACCCGGTCGAACGCGCCCCTGCGGTTGGGTTCCGCGCCGCGGACGACGACCACCGGGCAGCGGGCCCGTCCGGCGACGGCCAGGCTGACCGACCCGAGGAGCATGCTCAGGACCGGCCCGTGCCCTCGCACCCCGAGCACCAGCAAAGATGCCTCGTCCGCCTCTCTCAGGAGCGCGGTCACGGGATCTTCCGGCTGGACCGCGGTGGTGGCCTTCACGTCCGGGGCGAGCCGCCGCACACGCTGCTCCGCCGTTGCGACGAGGTTCTCCGCGTACACCTGCTGCGAGGGCCGGTCCGTGCCGATCGACGGACGTACCCCCTCGTAGTGTTCCCACAGGGAGGCGTGGACGAGCCGGAGGGGCAGCTCGGAACGCTCCGCCTCGGCCGCCGCCCAGTCGATGGCCTGGAGGCTGCCTCGTGATCCGTCCACTCCTACGACCACGGGAAATGCCATGTGGTTCACCACCTTCTCATCCGATCGTGCGTGCGGACACCGCCTGACCTCCTCGTTCGCCTTTGGACGGCGCATGTTCGGCGTCCACCCTCCAGCCTCGTGACGCCGGGGGCCCGACGACAGTGCCGGTCGGGCCCCGGCTCTTGGTCCTACCGGTCCCTCCGGCGGGGCGTGTCGGCCGTCCGCCTGGGCCGTCCGCCGGGCGATGGGGCCATGTGGCTCATGCCGTCCGTCCCGCTGTGCGAAGACCCTGGAGAGGTGACCGTGACCCGGTGGGCCGGCACGGTGCCGGGACGGAGGGAGCGTGACCATGAAGCACCGCACGATCGGGGAACTGATGACCCGCAATGTCGTGAGCGTGTCGCTCGACACGGTGTTCAAGGACATCGCCAGACTCCTGGCGGACCACGACATCAGCGCCGTACCGGTCGTCGACGGAGCGGGCCGGCCGGCCGGCGTGGTGTCCGAGGGGGATCTGCTGCGCAAGGCGGCCAACCGGTCCGATCTGACCGGTCGGACGCCCGTGCCGCATCTGGAGGCGTGGGAACGCGCGAAGTCCGAAGGGCGCACCGCCGGGGAGATCATGTCCGCGCCGGCCGTCTGCGCGCACCCGGAATGGACCGTGGTGGAAGCCGCCCGTCTCATGGAGGTGCAGAACGTCAAGCAGCTTCCCGTGGTGAACGAGACGGACGAGCTGCTGGGCATCGTCAGCCGCAGCGATCTGCTGAGGGTGTTCCTGCGGCGTGACCAGGCCATTGAGGATGAGATCTCGCACGACATCCTCGTCGGGACGTTGGGTCTGGCACCGGGCGCGGTCACCGCCGACGTCAAGGGCGGCGAGGTGTCGCTGCACGGAACCGTGGACGACGGCCGCCTGATTCCCGTGCTGGTGCGGCTGTGCACCGGCGTCGACGGTGTCGTCTCCGTGTCCGAGCGGCTGACGTCACGGACCGCTCCCGTCGGGCCGGCGAGCACGGCACACGGTGCTCCGTCATGACGTCCGAAGTGATCACGGTGGGGCTGGACGCCTCCGAGGAAGCCCTCGCCGCTGCCCTGTGGGGGGCCAGGGAAGCGCAGCTGCGGAACGCCACCTTGCACCTGATGCACGCCTGGATTCTGTTGGCCTCGGAGCCGGAAGGGGCCCCGCTCCGTGCCGAGGACCAGAACTACTGGGCCCGGTGGATCGTGGACCGGGCGTCCGAGAGGGTCCTGGACCGGTACCCGGACCTGTCGGTCAGCGAGGAACTGGTCCCGGAGGAGCCCGCTGCCGCTCTGCTGCGCGCCGCCTGGGAATCGGACCTGCTGGTGCTCGGGTCCCGGGACATGGCTCCCGTCGCGAGCTACTTGCTCGGTGACATCGGCCTGCGAGTCGTCACCCGTGTCCAGGCCCCGCTGGTGCTCGTGCGCCCCGACGACGGTGGCCGGCCGGCCCATGACCAGGGCGACGTGGTGCTGGGCCTGAGCCTGCACGGACCGTGCGACGGCCTTGTCTCGTTCGCCTGCGGGACCGCGACGCGGTGGCGAGTGGCTCTTCGCGTGGTGCACGGCAGGAGCCTGCCGGCCCCCGCGTACACCCGTGGCGGTGTCGACCCCGCCATGTCGGCAGCGGTCGCCGAGGACGCGCGGACCGAGCTCACCGCGTTTCTGCGTCCTTGGCGGGAGAGATTCCCCGACCTTCCCATGACCACCGCCGTCACGGCTGATGGACCGGCGCGCGCGGTCCTCCGTACGGCCGCCGACGCCGGGCTGCTCGTCCTGGGAAGGCGACGGCGCCGTCCCGCGCTGTCACCTCCCGTCGGGCACGTCCTCCAAGCGGCCATGCACCACGCCGCTTGTCCCGTCGCCGTCGTACCCCACGATTGACGTGCGCGGCCGGCCGGGGCGCCCGGGAACGACGACATCCGCCGGGACGTCCGGCCTCCGGTCTGTCACGACCGGCGTGGGCCCGGCCCACGAGGAGACGCCCCAGGGGGAGACGCGTGGAAGTGACCGGCCTCGGGGCCTGCCGCCTGCGTGGCCAGTACGGCGGCCTGGACCCGCCGTTCGACCCCGAGCTTGGCCAGCAGCCGGGAGATGTGGTTCTTGACCGTCTTCTCCGAGAGGTAGAGACGTCCGCCGATCTCGCGGTTCGTCAGCCCTTCCCCGATCAGACCGAGAATCTCGTGTTCCCTAGGCGACAGCTCCAAGAGCGAGCCCGGCTCCGCACCCGCGTTCTCATCACCGCGCAGACTGCTCATCAGCCGCGTCGTGGTCGCCGGGTCGAGTATGGACCGGCCGGACGCCACGGTGCGCACGGCGGCGACGAGATCCGCGCCTTTGAGATCCTTCAGGACGTAGCCCGCGGCGCCGGCCATGATCGCGTCGAGCAGCGCGTCGTCGTCGTCGAACGAGGTGAGGACCAGGCACGCCAGACCAGGCATCAGGGAGCGCAGCTCGCGGCAGACGGTGATCCCGTCGCCGTCGGGCAGGCGGACGTCGAGCAGGGCGACGTCCGGCCGTACCGCCGGTCCCCGGGCCAGGGCCTGATCCATCGTGCCCGCCTCGCCGACGACCTCGATGTCGGGCTCGGCGTCCAGCAGGTCCCGCACGCCGCGCCGGACGATCTCGTGGTCGTCGAGCAGGAACACCCGGATCCGGGACAGGGACGGAAGGGGAGCGGGTCGCTCGTTCATGGCGCTCCTCCGCGCAGAGGTGCTTGAGGCCCTCTTCCATGATGCCCCGGCCGGGGCCGACCGGCCTCCGGCGGACTCGGCATGCGCTCACGCCCCGGGACGCTACGGTGGAGATACGGCGGGGCCGAACGCCAGGCCCGGGCTCGTCCCGGTGGAGGAACCGGTGGCCGAGGACAGGAAGAACCGTCGCCAGGACGTCGCGCGTCGCCCGTCCGTGCTGTCGGACGAGTTGCGGTGCCATCTGGACGTCGTGGCGCGCGACGCCCCGGAGTCGGCCCGGCAATTGCTCGAATCCGTTCTCGTGATCGGGCGGGACCTGGATCTGTCCCACGTGCCGCGGCGGATCGTGGACGCCGCCGTGCGGCTGGTGGACGCGGAGTTCGGGGTACTCGGCATCCTCGGCGAGGACGGCGGGCTCGCTCGCGTCCTGCGCAGCGGTACGTTGCGGACGGATGCCGTGGCACGCCTCCCGGACGGCCTCGCAACCCCGGGCGGACCGGTCCGCCCTGCCGAGCCGTTGCGGCCGACCGGGCCGGACGAGCCGGCCGCCCGGTCGGCTCGTCCGGCCGGTCACCCGGCCTCGTGCCGCCTTCAGCCCGAGCGCACGCCCGAGCACTCCTTCCTCGAAGTGCCGATCACGGTGCGCGGCACGGCGTTCGGCACTCTCCGTCTCACCGGGAAGCGGGGTGGGAAGGACTTCGACGAGCAGGACGAGACAGTCCTGTCCGCCCTCGCGGCGGCGGCCGGTACGGCGATCGAGCACGCGCGGCTGTATCAGGAGGCGCGGGACGGCCGGCGCTGGCGGGAGGCCGACGCGGAGATCGTCGCCCTGTTGCTCTCGGGCGCCGACGGTACGTCGGTGCTGCGCCGGATCGTCGACAGCGCGCGGGAGATCCTCTCCGCGGATCTGGGCGCACTGGCGTTCCCCCAGGAGTGCGGCACCCTCCGGGTCGCCCTGGCGACCGGAGTGGACGCCGAGCGCCACCAGGGGCTGGTGATCCCCCGGGACGGTTCGTTCGCCGGAGCGGCCCTCCGCGTCGGCGAACCGCTCATCAGCCTGGATGTCGAGCATGATCCGAGGATCACCGTCGGTCCTCCGCGGTGGGCCGGGCTGGGGCCGGCCGTCGCGATGCCGATGACGGCCGAGAACGAGGTACGAGGCGTCCTGTTGCTGGCCCGGGCCCACGGTGGGGATCCGTTCACCGAGGCCGAGACGGCGCCACTGCTGTCGTTCGCCGGGCACGTGGCGCTCGCCCTGGAGCTCGGCGAGCGCAGACGCACCACGGAGAAGCTCACCCTCCTGGAAGACCACGAGCGCATCGCCCGCGATCTCCACGACCTTGCCATCCAGCGACTGTTCGCCACGGGGATGACCCTGCAGAGCATCGTGAGGTTCACCGAACACCCCGCCGCACGCGAACGGCTGCTGCGCGCGGTGGACGATCTGGACGAGACGATCAAGATCATCCGGTCGGCGATCTTCGGTCTGCGCACCCTCCGGACGAGCCGGACGGACCGGGGCCTGCGTGCCCGGGCCACCGTGGCGGTCGAACAGGCGGCGAGCCCGCTCGGCTTCATCCCGGCCCTGCGTATGGAGGGGTTGATCGACACGGACGTACCGCCGGATGTCGCGGAAAACGTCCTGGCCGTGCTCCAGGAGGCTCTGAGCAACGTGGCCCGGCACGCCCGGGCGTCGGCCGCGCGGGTGTCCCTCACGGACCGTTCCGGCCGGCTCACGCTGACCGTCTCGGACAACGGGACCGGGATACCGCCCGACAGCCGCCGGAGCGGACTGGACAACCTCGCGCGGCGGGCGGAGAGCCTCGGCGGCACCCTGACCACCGAGGTGCCCGAGGGCGGAGGGACCCGTGTCGTGTGGACGGTGCCGTTGCACCGCGGCGGCCGAAGGTGAGGGAAGCGGGGGCGGGGACGGCACGGGGACGTGGGTGTGCCGGACGACGGTGACCCCCTTCCGGCGGGCGAGCCCGGGACGGGCGCAGCCGCTCCGCCGGTGGGCTCACAGGTCGAGCAGGCGCATCCGGCTCAGGAGCAGTCGACGCGTCACCACGTCCCCGACGCACCGGTACATCGCACGCCCGAACACGGGGTCGGCCTCGGTGAGCGCGCGGACGACGGTCGCGTCGTACTCCTCTGCCTCGACCCGACGGACGGCCTCCGCACCCAGGTGCCAGGTGTAAGGAGGGAAGAGCCAGGACCAGCCCAGAAGCGCCCCGGGGCCCAGGAAGTCGACCACGGTCGTCCGCCGTCCGGGGACGCGCGCGTGCAGCGCGACCTGTCCGGAGCGCACAATCCAGAAGTGGTCCGCCCACGCGCCCTCCTCGAAGATGCCGGCACCGGCCGGGAACGTGACCTCCCGGGCGATTTCCCGCAGCCGCTCGCGGCCGTCAGGGGGCATCTCGTCGAACAGGTTCCGCGTCAGGGTCATCCTCGTGCACCTCGTCCGGTACGCCGCCCCGGCCCTCTCTCCCAGCTTCGAACGTCCAGGCGTGCCACCGCGTGGGCCGACCGGCCCCGGCCCCGTGACCGGAGGTCCCGGCCGGGCGCCCCGTACGGCACCGGTACGCGGGTCGGGTCGCCTGCGGAGGATACGCGCGGGTCTCACCGGGCTCGGAGAGGTGCACGGCGCGCAGTCGGCAGCCCACTGTGATGCCATGGGGAAGCGAACCCCTCACGGGAGGGAGCGGCCATGACCACCACGTCGCCCCTGGCGCCGTGCCTGCGTACCGTGCGGGCCGTGGTGTTCGACACCGACGGGGTCGTCATCGATTCGGCCGGTCTGCACGCGGAGGCGTGGAGGGGAGCCTTCGACGCGTGTCTGGCGGCCGCGGGGCAGGACCGTGGATTCGACCCGCTCGCCGACTACCGTCGCCACGTCGACGGCAAAGCGCGCCTGGACGGCGCCGCGTCGTTCCTGGCCGCCCGCGGCCTGTCCCTTCCCCCGGGCGAACCCGACGACGCGCCGGGCACGACGACCGTGGCGGCCGTCGCCGCGCGGAAGGAGGAGCTGTTCACCGAGGCCCTGCGCGCACACGGTGCCGACGCCTGGCCCGGGACCGTGCGGCTGCTGCGCGCACTCCGGCGCGAGCGCGTGCCACGGGCCGCGGTGTCCGCCTCCCGCCATGCCAGGGGACTGCTGGCGAACGCAGGTGTACTGGATCTCTTCGACGCCGTCGTGGACGGCGAGGAGGCACGTCGGCTGCGGCTGCCGGGGAAGCCCGACCCGGCGCTCTTCACGGAGGCGGCCAGGCGGCTGGGCGTCCCGGTTGGGGACACGGCCGTCCTGGAGGACGCGTGGGCCGGTGCCGAAGCGGGGCGGCGGGGCGGCTTCGGGCTGGTGATCGGTGTGGACCGCACGGCCGACGGGAGCGGCGCGCCCGGCCTGCTCCGGCACGGCGCCGATCTGGTGGTCGCCGACCCGGGCGAGTTGCTCGGTTCGGGGAGCGAGTGAGATGACGGCCTGGAGCTGGACGTACGAAGGCTACGACCCGGAGTCGGAGCGGTTGCGGGAAGCCCTGTGCACGCTGGGCAACGGCTACTTCGCCACCCGTGGTGCCGCCTCCGAGGCGCCCCCCGGGCCGGCGCACTACCCGGGCACCTACGCGGCCGGCTGTTACAACCGGCTGGTGTCCGCCGTGGCCGGGCGGCAGGTCGAGAACGAGGACCTCGTCAACCTGCCCAACTGGCTGCCCCTGCGCTACCGCATGCGCCCCGAGGACGGGGAGCCGGGTCCGTGGCTGTCCCCGGACGGTCCCCAGCTCGTCCGGCACCGGCAGACACTGGACCTGCGAGGCGGGACGCTCACCCGCCGCTCCGTGTACGAGGACGCCGCCGGCCGGGGCCTCGGTGTCGCGCAGGTCCGGCTCGTCCACATGGGTGATCCTCATCTGGCCGCGCAGCGCACCACGTTCACCACGACGGGATGGGCAGGGGAAGTGGAGGTGGAGTCCGGGCTCGACGGGGACGTGCGCAACGCCGGCGTCGAGCGCTACCGCGATCTCGCGAGCCGGCATCTGTGCCGTCACCGCACCGGCGCCGAGAGTGAGGACACGGTGTGGCTGCGCTGCCGCACCGTGCGCTCCGGCATCCGGATCGCCCTGGCGGCGCGCACGCGCCTGGACCGTCACCCGCGGGCCGTCGTCCGCACCCGGCTCACCGCCCGGCAGGCCGTCCAGACCCTCAGGTTTCCCCTCGGCCGAGGGGAAACCGTGTCCGTCGACAAGACGGTCGCGCTGTACACGTCCCGCGATCCGGTACCCACCGGCCCCCGGGACGCGGCGGTCGGCGGCGTCGGCCGTGCGCCGGGCTTCCCGGAACTGCTGGCGTCACACCACCGTGCCTGGGACCACCTGTGGCGTCAGGCCGAACTCGACGTGCCGGGCGAGGCGGGCCGGATCCTGCGGCTCCACCTCTTCCACGTCCTGCAGACCCTGTCCCCGCACACCGCCGGCCTGGACGTCGGGGTGCCCGCCAGGGGGCTGCACGGTGAGGCGTACCGGGGACACGTCTTCTGGGACGAACTGTTCGTCCTGCCCTTCTTGAACCTGCACTTCCCGGAGATCTCCCGGGGACTGCTCGCCTACCGCCACCGGCGGCTGCCGGCCGCCTGCCAGGCCGCCCGGGAGACCGGCCGGAGCGGTGCTCTGTACCCGTGGCAGAGCGGCAGCGGGGGGAGGGAGGAGACGCAACGACTCCACCTCAACCCGCTCTCCGGCCGTTGGCTGCCCGACCACTCCCGGTTGCAGCAGCATGTCGGCTCGGCGGTCGCCTACAACGTCTGGCGGTACTGCGAGGCCACCGCCGACACGGCGTTCCTGCACGCCGAGGGCGCGGAGATGCTCCTGCTGATCGCCCGGTTCTGGTCGGGGCGCGCGGTCTGGGACCCCGGCCTGGCCCGCTACCGCATCCGAGGGGTCGTCGGACCGGACGAGTACCACGACGCCTATCCCGGAGCCCGTGAACCGGGTCTGGACGACAACACCTACACGAACGTCACCGCCGCGTGGGTACTGAGCAGGGCTCTCGACCTGTACCGCTCGCTGCCCCGCGACCGGATCGGCAGGCTCTTGGAACGGCTGGGGATCGACACCGGTGAACCGGAACGCTGGGACGACGTCGCCCACCGCCTCCACGTGCCGTACCACTCCGGGGTCCTGAGCCAGTTCGCGGGATACGAGGACCTCGCCGAACTCGACTGGGAGGGCTATCGGAGGCGCTACGGTGACATCCGCCGACTGGACCGGATCCTCGAGGCCGAGGGGGACACCGTCAACGCCTACCGGGCCTCGAAGCAGGCCGACGTGCTGATGCTCGGCTACCTCTTCTCCCCCCTGGAGCTCGCGGGCCTCTTCCGACAACTCGGCCACCGGCTCGACGACGACCGCTGGCGGGCGACGGTCGACTACTACCTGCGCCGTACCAGCCACGGGTCGACGCTCAGTTCGCTGGTCCACGCCTGGGTACTGGTCCGTGCGCGGGGTCCCGACGCGTGGCGGTACGCCGAGGAGGCCCTGCTCGGGGACGTGGCCGACGTGCAGGGCGGCACCACCGCGGAGGGCATCCATCTCGGTGCCATGGCCGGGACCCTGGACCTCGTGCAACGAGGTCTGACCGGGTTGGAGGCCCGGGACGGCGCGTTGTGGCTCGATCCGGCGCCACTGCCCCAACTGTCGAAGTTCCGGCTCGGTGTGCGCTACCGGAACCACCGGAATGTGGACCTGCGGATCAGGGCCCAGCGGATCCGGGTCGCCGTA
The DNA here is from genome assembly GCF_052983195.1 of Streptomyces hebeiensis. Taxonomy (NCBI): domain Bacteria; kingdom Bacillati; phylum Actinomycetota; class Actinomycetes; order Kitasatosporales; family Streptomycetaceae; genus Streptomyces; species Streptomyces hebeiensis. The sequence goes on along the minus strand of NZ_CM129812.1, from coordinate 1,366,200 downwards.
CCCGCCTCGGACGAGCGGCCGGTGCGGATCGTACTCATGGGCCGGGAATCCCTCGTCGCCCCCGGAACCGTCCGTTGGCTCGATCTGCCCGGGCCGTGAACGGCGGGGGCGGCCCTGCCCGCTCACCCGTCGGCGTCGGGACCGTCCGGCCGTAGGACGGGAAAGTCCAGCGTGAATGCCGTGTGCCCGGAGCGGCTCGTCACCTCGGCCGTACCCCCGTGCGCCGTGACGACGGCGAGCACGATGGACAGTCCGAGCCCGGTGCCGCCCGAGCCGCGTGACCGGCTCCGGTCGGCCCGTACGAAACGGCCGAAGACCTCGGGCACGAGGTCCCCCGGAATGCCGGGACCGTCGTCCGCCACCGTCAGCCGGGCGGCCCCCCCGCCGGGCCGGAGGCGTACAACGACCCGCGTGCCGGCGGGGGTGTGCGTGCGGGCGTTGGCGAGGAGGTTTCCCACCACCTGGTGGAGACGGTGCTCGTCCCCGGCCACCGTCACGGACTCCTCCGGCAGATCGAGCAGCCACACATGGCCGGGCCCGGCCGCCCGCGCGTCGTCCGTCGCGTCGAGGACGAGGCGGGTCAGGTCGACCGGGTCGCGGCTCAGGGCGCGCCCGGCGTCGATCCGTGCGAGGAGCAGCAGATCGTCGACCAGTCCGCTCATGCGGACCGATTCCGACTGGATGCGGTCCAGCGCGCGGCGCACCTCCGCCGGCACGGGCCCCTGATGGCGGAGTGCCAGTTCGGCGTGGCCCCGCACATTCGCCACGGGTGTGCGCAGCTCGTGGCTGGCGTCCGCGGCGAAGTGGCGCAGACGTTCCTCGCTCGCCTGCCTGCGCTCCAGCGACCGGCCCACATGGCCGAGCATCCGGTTGAGCGCGGTACCGACCCGGCCGACCTCTGAACGCGGATCCGTGACCGGCACCGGGGCGGGCATGGCGACCTCACCGCCGGCGAGCGGCAGTTCGGCCACGCGCGCGGCGGTCGCGGTGACGCGGTGCAGCGGACGGAGCGAGAGGCGGACCCAGAGCACTCCCAGGACACCCGTGACGACCAGGGCCCCACCGAAGACGACGGCCTCCACCGCCGCCAGCCGGTGCACCGTCTGTTCGACGGGGCGCAGCGGGAGCCCGGTGACCAGCACGTCGCCGTCGTCCCCCGGGATCGCGGTGAGACGGTACGGGCCCAGCGCGGACAGCCGTACGGTGTGCCCGCTCGCGTTGTCGGGCAGACCGCCCAGCGCGCGGCGGTCGGCGGCGCTGAGCGTGACCGGGGTGTCGCCCCGGTCACGGACGACGGCGGTGCGCGTGGGTGTGCCGTCCAGGAGCCGGGCTCCGAAGGTGCCCTCCGACTGGCCCCGTGTATCCCCGTTGTCGGCGTCCTGCCGTCGCTCATGTTCCAGGCTCGCCGCGAACCGTCCCTCGGTGCTGACCAGCTGCTGATCCAGCCGCTCGATCAGGAATCCCCGCAGGGCCAGCGCCGTCACCAACGCGACCGTCAAGCAGGCGACGCCGAGCAGCAGCACCACGCCGGTCGTGATCTGGCCGCTCAGCGTGCGGGGCAGCCGCGGTTTCACGGGGTCGCCGGCTTGAGGACGTATCCCACGCCCCGCACGGTGTGGATCATGGCGGGCCGCCCCGCGTCGATCTTCTTGCGCAGGTAACTGATGTAGAGCTCCACGACATGCGCGCGGCCGCCGAAGTCGTACGACCAGACCCGGTCCAGGATCTGGGCCTTGGACAGCACCCGCCGCGGATTGCGCATGAGGAACCTCAGCAGTTCGAACTCCGTCCGGGACAGCTCGACGGGGTCGCCGCCCCGGAAGACCTCCCGGGCGCCCTCGTCCATCGTCAGGTCGCCGACCACCAGCCGGTCGCCGTCCGGCTCGCGGGCCATGCCCGCCCGGCGCAGCAGGCCGCGCAGCCGGGCCAGGACCTCTTCCAGACTGAACGGTTTCGTCACGTAGTCGTCGCCGCCCGCGGTGATCCCGGCGATGCGGTCCTCGACGGCGTCGCGGGCGGTGAGGAAGAGCACGCACACACTCCGCTGCTCGGTGCGCAGCTCCCGCAGCACGCGCGGTCCGTCCATGTCGGGGAGCATCCAGTCGAGCACGACAGCGTCGGGGCAAAAGCCCCGGGCCGTCGCGAGGGCGGCTCTGCCGTCGCCCGCCGTACGGACCTCGAAGCCCTCACTCGACAAGGCTCCGGCGAGTACCTCGGTGAGATCGGGCTCGTCGTCGACGACGAGTACGCGCACGGCGCCGCCGTCGTGGTCGAGCGGGCGGGGCGGGGTGGTGTGTGTGGCCATGGTCCCTCCAGCATCCCTCGTGGCGGGAGCGGACGGCTCTCGCGTTCCCTCTGAGGTTCCTCTGAGTCTCGTCCTGGCGGACATGGCGGAAGCGGCCTCAGAGGCTCCTCAGAGGTGGCGCTGGCACGCTGGGCGCCCCCACCGGAGGAAGAGGACACATGAGCACCGCAGCCCCCGCGCGCCACGGCGCACCTCCCGGTCCGCGTTCGTACGCGGCCCGCTCATTCGTCCCCCCGCTCGCCCAGGCGCTGATCTGGGCGGGTGCCGCGGGCGTTCTCGGTCTGTGGTGGCACGACACGGCCTCGGTCGTCGGGGCCGGGGACTTGCTGACCGGCGCGGGCCGGATCACCGGACTGCTGGCCGGATACGGCTGTGCCGTACTGGTGGCGCTGATGGCGCGCCTGCCGCTGCTGGACCACACCGTCGGGACCGACCGGCTGGCCCGCTGGCACGCCGCGGGCGGCCGGTACACGATCTGTCTGGTGCTGGCCCACGTGCTGCTGACCATCTGGGGGTACGCGCTCGCCTCGCACACCCCGGTGGTGGACCAGACCGGCACGCTCGTCCTGCGGTACCCGGACATGCTCAAGGCCACCGCGGCTTCTCTCCTGCTGGCCGGTACGGGGATCGTCTCGGCCCGGGCGGCGCGCCGCAGGCTGCGCTACGAAACCTGGCACTACCTGCACTTCGCGACCTATCTCGCCGTCTTCCTCGCTTTCGGACACCAGCTGTCGAACGGTGCCGACTTCGTTTCCGAGCCCTTGGCCCGGACGGCGTGGTACGCCCTGTACCTGGGCGTCGCCGGTCTGGTCGGCTGGTACCGATTCCTCGTCCCCGTCCGCGGGGCCCTGAGGCACCGCCTGCGGGTCGCGGGTATCCGCCACGAGGGACCCGGTGTGGTCTCCGTCCATCTCGCCGGGGAGCGGCTCGACGAGCTCGGCGCCCGGCCGGGGCAGTTCTTCCGCTGGCGTTTCCTCGCGCCGGGCCTGTGGTGGACGGCGAACCCGTATTCCCTGTCCGCGCCGGCGCTGCCGAACCTGCTGCGGATCACCGTGAAGGAGGCGGGCGGGCACAGCGCGGCCCTGGCTCGGCTACGGCCCGGTACGCGCGTGTGGGCGGAGGGGCCGTACGGCGCCTTCACGGCGCCCACGAACGGCCCGCGCAAGGTGCTGCTCCTCGCGGGGGGCGCAGGTATCACGCCGCTGCGGGCGCTCTTCGAGACGCTGCCCGGCCAGGTCACCTTGGTCTACCGCGCCCGGCGGCCCGAGGACCTGGCGCTGCGCGCCGAAATCGACGCGATCGCGGCCGACCGCGGAGCCACCGTCCACTACGTCGTCAGCGAACCCGCCGCCTACTCCTCGCCCCTGACCCCACGCGCGTTGCGCGGGCTCGTGCCCGACCTCGCCGCTCACGAGGTCTACCTCTGCGGCCCGCCCGGTATGGCCGATGCCGCCAAGCGAGCCCTGCGGGGCGCCGGGGTCCCGAGCCGCCGTATCCACCACGAGTCGTTCGAGTTCTGAGGAGCCCACCCCGTGCGCCGAGCCGTTCTCACCACCACAGCGACCAGCGCCCTGATCGTCCTGCTGCTCGCGTTCAAACCCCACCACTCCGGCCCGGTCGGCGCCGCGCCCCGGCCCGTTCCGGCCACGCCTCCGCCGGTCGGCGGCACCGCCCCGTCCGGCGGTTCCACGGGCGGCACGTACACCGGGGACACCATCGGGACGCCGTACGGCCCGGTGCAGGTCGAGGCCACCGTCCGGGCCGGCCGACTGACCGGCGTCCGAGTGCTTCAGGTGCCGTCCGGGAGCGGGCGCGACCAACAGATCGCCGCCACGGCCGTGCCGGCGTTGACCCGGGAGGCGCTCAGCGCCGGCAACGCGCACATCGACGCCGTCTCGGGGGCCAGCTACACGAGCCAGGGCTACATCCGGTCCCTCCAGAGCGCGCTGGACCGGGCCGGTGCCTGAACTCGGTGCGCGGCCCGGAGCCGCTCTGCGACACGTCGAACACGTCATGGGCACGGTGTTCTCCTTCGACATCCGTGACAGGCCCACCGGCGCGGTGGTGGTGGCCCTGCGCGAGGCCGTGGCATGGCTGCACCACGTCGACGAGGTGTATTCCACCTACCGGCCCGCGAGCGTCATCAGCCGCCTCGCGCGGGGGGAGATCGGAACCGGCCAGTGTCCGGCCGAGGTCCGTTCGGTCCTGTCGCTGTGCGATCGGGCGGAGCGGGACACCGGCGGCTGGTTCAGCCACACGGCCGGGGGCGTCCTCGACCCCTCGGGCCTGGTCAAGGGATGGGCCGTCGAGCGTGCCTCGCACATTCTGTACGACGCCGGTGCCCACAACACCTGCGTCAACGGCGGGGGCGACATCCAGCTGCGCGGGGAGGCGGCCCCGGGCGTGCCCTGGCGCCTCGGTATCGCCGATCCGCTGGGTGCCGCCGCGCTGCGCGCGGTCGTCGCCGGTCGGGATCTGGCCGTCGCCACCTCGGGCGTCGCCGAACGGGGCGCACACGTCCTCGACCCCCGCACCGGCTCACCGGCCGTCGCCCTCGCCTCGGTCACGGTCACCGGTCGGTGGCTGACGACAGCCGACGCGTACGCCACCGCGGCCTTCGCCATGGGCCCGGCCGCGAGGAACTGGCTGGAGACCCTCGAGGGCCATGAGGGAATGGGCGTGCTGCCTGACGGCCGGTCCTGGTGGACGCGGGGCTTTCCCGGCGTCGTTCCGACGGGACCGGACTGAACTCGCACGCCCGTACCGCGAGCGTGAGGCGCCCCTGCGGCTCAGAGCCGAGGTCCCGCGGCGGGCCGGTCCGCCTTCCGGGCGAGCGGTCCGATCAGCTCGCACTCGACGTCCACGACCCCCTCGACGGCCCGTGTCAGCCGTGCCACCACCGGAACGAGCGCCGTGTCCGGAATTCCGCCGCGAAGGGTGACCACTCCGTCCGTCACCGTCACGGTGATCCCCGCGCGGGAAACCGGGAACAGGCGGCCGACGACGTCATCGCGGACCTCCTCCGCGATGTCCTCGTCCGTGCGCAGGAAGACCTTCAGCAGGTCGGACCGGCTGACGATCCCCTCCAGTCGGCCCGCGCCGTCGACCACGGGCAGCCGCTTCACCGCCCCGCGCGCCAAGGTCCGCGCGGCCTGGGCGAGCGTCGCGTCGGTCCGCACGGTCAGGGCGGGGGCGCTCATGAGCTGCTCGGCCGTCACCGAACCCGCCTTGCGCAGGTCGTCGAGACGGTTCATCTGTTCACGGCGGCTCGGATCCGCGTCCCGGTACTCCTCCTTGGGCAGCAGATCCGCCTCCGAGACCACGCCGACCACGCGCCCGTCTCCCTCCAGCACCGGCAGGGCGCTCACCCTCCAGCCGTCCATCGTCTCGACGATTTCCTTGAACCCGGCCTGCCGGTCGACGGCCACGACACGGTGCGTCATCACATCACTCACACGATGCGGGCTGCGGGACATGGTGCCTCCTGCGTCGAGGCCGCCGACGAGGGCCGTCAGGGCTGCCGGTCGCCCTGCGGCGCCACGTCGATGCGGCGCCCGGTGATGTAGTCGGGAAAGATCTCGAACCAGAGATGCCGTTCACCACCCGCCCAGGGTTCGGTGAACGCCTGCTCGTCAAACCCCCGTGCGGCCGCGTCCCCCGTCACCGCGTGAGCCATACCGACGACGTTGACACTCCATCCTCGGCTCAGCGCTTCGTCGAAGTGATCGACCTCGAAGGCGACCTTCTGCCCGGCGGCAGCGGCAGCCGCCGTGCGCGGCGCCGTCCGGTACGCGATCCCTCCGCCGATGACGACGTAATTGACGGGAATGACAGCGGGCCCGCGGTGTGTGGAGACGGCCACGCGTCCGACGCCGTGGGTGGACAGCAGCGCACGGCACTCATGGGGCTTCAACACCACCAGTTCCGCACGGGGCGACGCCTCTCCCAGCCCAGGCGGAAGATCCATGCCGCCGCCGGCCAGTTCGGGCACGGTGGTCTCCAGCGCGTCGGCCAGTCTGAGCAGGAACCCGACTCCCGGTACCGCCTGCTGATCCTCCATGTAGGTGATGTATCCGGGAGCCGACCCGGCCCGCCGCGCGACCTCTTCGACGGAGAGTCCCAGCTCGGCGCGGCGGGCACTGACGCGCCGCCCGAGATCGCTGCCTCCGTGGGAGGCCACGCCCCCGCCACGGTCACTGTGTGTGTGGTTGTGCATGGTGCATCCCGTTCTCCGACCTGGACACGCTCCGCCGCGCCACGTCCGCGGCTCTTCGGGTCACCTTCCATGCAAACACCGCCGATACGGCACCCCTAGGGCTGAACGGCCCAGGCCGGGGTCCCGACAGGCCCTGCCGGTCCGCCCGCTTCCGGCGGGGTCAGCCGACCGGCGGAGAACCACGTGCGGGAGCGGCGTCGGCGGGCGGCTCCGCGGAGGTGCCCCGCGATCGCCGTCGGGAGCGGAGGAGTTCCCCCACGACGAAGGCCACGACGGAGGCGACGATGACGAGCGGCATCTGCCCCGGTGCGTCCGGCCCCAGCAACAGTGTCGCCAGGATCGACGCGGTGACGGGGAGCCGGGTGACCGCCGCGCCGGCGGCGGCCAGCCCCACCGCCAGCCCCGACGTCACCCCGAAACCGGGCAGATCCGCACAGATCGTCGTCAGCGCCGAGCCGAGCGTCAGCGCCGGGAAGACGGCTCCGCCGCGGAGGGCTCCGAGCGAGACCGTCCAGGCGAGGCCCTTGAACAGCAGGAGCCAGGCCAGTACCGGAACGGGCCAGGCCCCGGGGCGGGCAGCCAGGTCCGCGAGCGCCGCCTGGCCCGAGAGCGCCGCCTCCTCCGGCGAACGGCCGGTGCACAGGGCGTAGGCCGCCAGGAGTACTCCCACGGCGAGCGCGCACAGTACGGTCCGCGGGGCCGGGCGTCGCAGTGTCCAGGCGGCCGTCCCGCGACCGCCCCGGGTCGCCGCCACCACCCCGCAGGCGATGGCCGCGGAGAGGAGCACTCCCCACAGGAAGTCACCCGCTCCCAGCGTCCCGGCCGGTGGCACCGAGGGGAGGGCCAGCGTCCCGGTGTCGAGACCGGACCAGTCGCGGAAGCCGGTGACGACGAGGGCCCCGATCCCGCTCGCCAGCAGGCAGGGCAGGACGAGTGCGATGAGCCGCGGCCCGCCGAGCCCGGCGGCCTCGAGGATCAGCACCACCGCGATCAGCGGATTACCGAAGACCGTGGAGATCGCGGCGGCTCCTCCGGTCGCGCTCACCACGGCGTCCAGGCCCGGGGCACTGTCCCGTCGCCGGGCTCGGGCGGCCAGCAGGGCCAGCCCGCCACCGATCGCCAGCAACGGGGCCTCGGGCCCGAGCACCGCTCCGAAGGACAGGCTCACCAGTCCGGCCAGTACCACCCCTGGCAGGGCCGCCGCGGAAGCGGGTTCACCGACGGTGCCGTGGGCGGGGACGTGCCCGCCACGCCCCGGGAGCCGGGCGACGACACCGGCCACCACCGAACCGGCAACGGCCAGCAGGGGAAGCGGCCACCACCACGGCGTCCGGGACCATCCCCAGTGACGCGGCAGATCGGTCCAGAGCCAGTGCTGTACGGCGTGCTCCAGGGCGAGGAAACCGAAGGCGACCAGGGAGACCGGCACGCCGAGCAGGGCGGCGAGGAGCAGCAGTTTCCCGTATCCCGGGTCACGGAGCACCTGGTGCAGTGCCCGTTCCCCGCCCGGTTCCTCCGCCTGACTCATCGGCTCCTCGTCTCGTCCGTCTCATTTCCGGCGGTGGTGTCCGGCGGCCAGGCTCCGTACCGGCAGTTCGTCCACGGTCCGATGCCGGTCCGGGGCGTGCGCGGACGCCGCCGCGCCGTAGCGGCGGGCCAGGGGCCCGGACGTGGCCCCGTGGGCCAGGACGCTGAGCAGCACCGTGCAGACCACCACCGGCACGACAGCGCGCGCCGCGGAGGCGTCGAGTTCCTCGACGGCCAGCAGGCCGAAGATGACGGAGGCCAGCCCGCGGGGGCCGAACCAGCCGATGAAGAGCACCGTGCCCCGGTCGAGGCCGCTGCCGAGCAGGGCCAGGGCCACCGGCACCATGCGCAGCACCGTCAGGCTCAGTACCGCGTAGACCAGGGCCTGCCACGTCAGATGGGGAATGGCCGCCGGGAGAAGAACCGCTCCGAACGCCAGCCAGACGAGCAGGGAGAGCGCCGACGCCGACTGCTCGGTGAACCGCAGCTGCCATTCCGGGGCGCCTTCCCCGTACGCGGTGCCGAAGCCCAGCCCGGCCACGAAAGCGGCCACGAAACCGTTGCCGCCGAGCGCGATGCTGGATGTGTAGCTCAGCAGCGCGAGCGCGAGCACGGCCGTGACCGCGAACTCCTCGGCCGCCCATCCGCGGCGCAGCGCGCGGCGCAGCAGCCGACCGGCGGCCAGCCCGAGAGAGGTGCCGTAGCCGATCCCGATCAGCAGTTCCAGGAGCGCACCGCCCGAATCCGAGTGATGGCCGGTGCCCGCCTCCGCGGCGGCGACTCCGGCCAGGGCGAGGGCGACGAAAGGAGTGGCGATTCCGTCGTTGAGGCCGCTCTCGACATTGACGGCCCGGCGGATTCTCGCGGGCACCACCGGATTGGTCATCATCGAGGCTCCGAGTGCGGCGTCGGTGGGCGCCAGTGCGGCGCCCACGTAAAGCGCCGCCCAGCCCGTCACCCCCGGAAGGAGACCGACGGCGACCAGCGTGCCGAGCCCGATGCACAGGGGCAGCCCGATTCCCAGGAGCCGCAGGTACAAAGCGGCGTCCGGGCGCAGGGACGGGAAGGACAAGCGTGCGGCATCGGTGAACAGCACCCAGGTGAGCGTGGTCTCCGCCAGCGCCTTGACCGCCTCGCGGGACGGGGCCAGGCCCACCTCGCCGAAGCCCTGGTGCATCAGGAATCCGACGAGGACGAAGACCACGGGCGCGGTGAGTTCGGTCTTCGCCACCCGCCGGGAGCACAATCCCCACCCGAAGAGGAGGGCCAGCACAACCGAGTAGGTCGCGTCCACCGGGCGTCTTCCTCCCGACAAGGCATCCGTTTCGCGGCCGGCGCCCGGGTGACGGGCGCCCGGCCGCCGGCCACGGCCGTCCTCACCGTAGAGGCCTCCGACTGGTCCCGACCGGACCGCGCCGGGCAGACGGCCCCGGTGTCACCCGAAGGGCGCGGTGAACGGCGCCCGGCGCTCAGGGCCCCGGGACTCAGCCGGGTTCCATGTAGGAACGCCGGAAGATCCTGGTGTGGTCGAGGCCGTCGGGCCGGATCAGGCCGGAGGCCCGGGCGACCGCGGCCTCCAGAGCACCACTGGTGTTCACCACGGTCGCTTCCGGCCACGGATCGGCTGTCGTCGCCAGGGCGTCGACGACGGCGGGCCCGGCGTCGGACGGTCCAGGCGGACGTTCCCTCAGCCGTCGGGCCGTCAGATCGGACGGCACCTCGCAGCGAAACGCGATCACATCGGCGCCGCATCGCTCGGCCGCCCGGGCGGCGGCGGCCCGGTGCGCCCCGTCCGTCCACGTGGCGTCGAGGACCACCGACTCCCCGGCGGACAGCAGCGCCGAGGTACGGCCGACGAGCGTGTCGTAGGTGCGCCGTGTCCACTCGGCTGTGTAGATGCCCTCTCCGTACGCGGCCGGCGCGGCCCGGTCCGGCGGGATCCCGGCCAGTTCCTTGCGCAGCCGGTCGCTGCTCAGCAGGGTGAAGCCGAACCGGTCGGCGAGCGCGCCGGCGAGGGTGGACTTGCCGCTGGCGGGAAGACCGCCGACCAGGACGAGTCGCACCGCCGACGTGCGCAGGTGACGCGTCGTGAGGTCGGCCAGCCGTTCCGCGTCGGAGTGTGGGACGTCCAGACCTTGGTGGGCCTGGAAGAGGGAGACCTTGGCGCGGACGAACGCGCGGTAGGCGACGTAGTGGTGGCGCAGCGAGACGGGTGCGAAATCACCGGAGTACTCGCTGTAGGCCGCGAGGAAGGCGGCGGCCGCGTCGGGGGCCCCGAGCCGCTCCAGATCCATGGTGAGGAAGGCGGCGTCGTCGAGTCCGTCGACGTAGCGCAGGCGATCGTCGAACTCCAGGCAGTCCAGGACACGGGGACCGTCGTCGAGACAGAAGATGTCCTGCGCCATCAGGTCGCCGTGCCCGTCCACCACCCGGCCTTCCCGGATGCGGACGTCGAACACGTCCTTCCTGCCTCGTAGATAGCGCCGGACGAGGTGCTCGATCTCGGAGAACCCGCTCAGCGGCCGCTCGCCCAGTCCGCGCACCTGTTCGAAACTCGCCTCCCACCGGGCGAGCAACGCGTCACGGGTCCCCTCACGGTCGATCGTGGCAGATCGCGGTGAACGGGCGTGGCAGGCCGCCAGCAGCCTGGCCACCCCGCGCAGGGCGTCTCCCACCGGCGCGCCCACGCTCACCAGATGGGCCAGCCGGCGGGCGGTGGGCATGCGGCGCATGACCACGACGGGTTCCGGCGGCCCGCCACGCGGAGGACCGAACTCCCCGAGCCCCTCGTACACGTCCGGTGAGAACCGCCGGTTCAGGGCGATCTCACGGTCACACGCGGCACGCCGGGCCTCGACCGTCCGGAAGTCGAGAAACCCGAGATCGACGGGTTTCTTGACCTTGTAGGCCCTGTTCCCCACGAACACCACCACCGCGGTGTGCGTCTCAGCCAGCCCCGCGCGGGCGGCCTCCGCCTCCGAGGGGACCCGGCCGCCCGTATCGGGCGGCCGGGCGAACGCGTGCGCCGGATCCGGGGAAGTCGCCGGTGCCATGCCCTCACCTCGATCGCCCTGGGCCGGAACGCTCGTGACGAGCCGTGATCCCGGCGCGCGTACTTCCGGACCTGCCACTCATGGTGGTGCAGCGGTCCGGCCGCCGCACGCCGGGGGAGCGGTCCCGGGGCGGCGGGCGGATCGCGGACCGCCGGTGTCCATGCCGAATCCCGAGGTGCCTCACCGGCGCCCCCCGCCTCGGGACCGGTCGACATCCAGGTCGAGGAAGTGGGCGGAGCAGGAGACGCACGGGTCGTGATTGCGGATGGCCCGCTCGCACAAGCGGGTCAGTTCGGCGTCGGTGGCGTCGCCGTGCCGCAGCCGGTCCTGCACCACCCGGCGGAGGTCTTCCTCGATGGCGCCCTGGTTCTGGGACGTGGGCGGGACGAGGCAGGCTTCGGTGACGAGCCCGTCGGCGTCCAGGGTGTAGCGGTGATAGAGGGTGCCGCGCGGTGCCTCGGTGGCGCCGTGGCCGACTCCGGTTCGCGGGGGTACGTCCTCGGCGGGCCGGGGCGGAGGGGCGTAGGCGTCGATCAGGCGCAGCGCCTCTTCCACGGCGTAGAGGACTTCGACGGCGCGGACGACGATGCTCCGGAAGGGATTGCGGCAGATCGTTCCGGAGGAGGGGTCGGCCAGTCCGGCCGCTCGGGCCGCTTCCCGGACGGTGGGCGGGAGCTGGTGGCCGCTGATGGCGTACCGGGCCAGTGCGCCGGTGAGGTGCCGTCGGCCGTCCAGGCGGGCCTGGAGCGCGGTGGAGTGGCGTACCTGCTCCTCGATCACGTGGGTGGTGAAGTCCGGGAGGGGGAACGCCCACGTGCGGCCTCCGCCGTCGTGGGGCAGCACGGTGGGCGTGCCCCTCTCGATGGCGTACGTGCCCGGCTCGCTGAGGGCGAGCAGGTCGGCGTCGCACTCGGCGTCGGGGAAGTCGAAGCCGGCCACCCAGGCGACGGTCTCGAGGGCGTCGTCGAGCGCCTGCCGCAGGCGTTCGACCAATCGTCGCAGTTCGGTACGCGCGGGAACGCGGTGGAAGCCGCCGACGCGCATGTTGACGGGGTGGATGGCCCGGCCTCCGAGGAACTCGACGACGGCGTTGCCGGCCTGCTTGAGCCGCAGCCCCCTTTCGACGTCGGTGCGGTGGGTGCGGGAGAGCGCGATCGCGTCGTCGCAGCCGAGGAAGTCGGGCGCGTGGAGCAGGTAGATGTGCAGGGTGTGGCTCTCGATCCACTCGCCGCAGTACAGCAGTCGCCTCAGCGCGGCCAGCCGCGCGTCGACGGTGACGCCGCAGGCGTCCTCGACCGCGTGGCAGGCGCTGGTCTGGTAGGCGACGGGGCAGATGCCGCACACACGCGAAGTCAGGTCCGGCGGCTCCGTGTGCCGGCGGCCGCGCAGGAACGCCTCGAAGAAGCGTGGGGGCTCGTAGATGTTCAGCCTGGCTTCGCCGACGGTGCCGTCGCTGATCATCAGCCGTAGTGCCGCCTCGCCCTCCACTCGGGCGAGAGCGCCGACGCGAAGGACGCGTGAGCCGCGGCGCGTCACGTGGACACCCCCTCTTCTCCGTCGTCGAGTTCGCCGGGTGGCTCGATCGCCGCGAAGTCGCGGGTGTTGAAGGTGTGCAGAAAACGGAGAATGTCCTCGTCGCTCATGCCGTCGCCGCGGAGCAGCGGAATCATGGCGGGCATGTTCGTCGAGGCCGACGGGCCGAAGCAGCCGTAGCACCCCCGATCGTAAGCCGGGCACAGCGCTCCGCATCCCGCGTGCGTCACCGGTCCCAGGCACGGAATGCCGCGTGCGACGGGGAGGCAGGTGATGCCGCGGCGTTTGCAGGCGAAGCACACACTGTGGTTCGGGATGTCGGGCCGGCGACCGGCGAGGAAAGCGGTGATGACTTCGAGCAGTTGTCCACGGTCGATGGGACAGCCACGCAACTCGAAGTCGACGGGGACATGGGCCGAGATGGGTGTGGAGGTGGCGAGAGTCTCGATGTATTCGGGTCTCGCGTACACGGTCGCGCGGAACTCGGCGACGTCGGCGAAGTCGCGCAGGGCCTGGACACCGCCCGCCGTCGCGCAGGCGCCGATGGTGACGAGATGACGGGATTCGGCACGGATGCGCCGGACACGTTCGAGGTGTTCCGGGGTGGAGACCGAGCCCTCGACGAGCGACAGGTCGTACGGGCCCGGCCCGATGTCACTCGACGCCTCGACGAAATGGGCGATCTCGATCTCGGCGGCCAGTGGCAACAACTCGTCCTCGCAGTCCAGCAGGGTCAGCTGGCAACCGTCGCAGGAGGCGAACTTGAACACGCCGAGCCGCGGGCGGAGACGCTGGGTCCCGCTCATGTCACAGCTCCCGGACCGCGAGCAGGGGCCCCGCGCGGTCGTAGCCGACGACGGGACCGTCCCGGCACAGGAGCAGAGGGCCGAGTTGGCAGTGACCGCAGTGCCCGGTGGCGCAGTGCATGTTGCGTTCCAGAGAGACACGGATGTGCCGCGCCGGTACACCACGGTGCAGCAACTCGCGGGCGGTGGCACGGATCATCACTTCGGGGCCGCAGACGAAGGCGGTGGTGTCGTGCGGTGTGAACGTCGCCTGATCCAGCAGGGTGGTCACCACCCCGACCTGACCGCGCCATTCCGCCCCCGCGCGGTCCACCGTCACACCGCAGTACGGACGTGCCCAGCCGTCCAGTTCCTCCCGGTACAGCAGGTCCTCGGGTGTGCGCGCGCCGATGAGGACGTTCAGCCGGCCGTGACGGTGGGACGTCGACACCACCGCCTGCACGAGCGGCCTCAGCGGCGCGAGACCGATGCCACCCGCGACCACGAGCAGATCGCGTCCGGCGGCGGTCGCCAGGTCCCAGCCGGCGCCGAACGGGCCCCGTACCCCTACGTGCGCCCCCGGGCGGACGGCGCACAGAGCGCGCGACACCGCTCCCACCCCGCGGATGGTGTGGGTCAGGACACCGTCCCGGAGGCCGGCGACGGACACCGGGATCTCACCGACCCCGAAGGCGTACAGCATGGCGAACTGCCCCGGGCGGAAGGCCGGCAGCGCTCCATCGCCGACCGGCCGCAGTTCGACCGTGCGGGTGTCGGCGGTCTCGGCCCGGTTGTCGGCCACTCGGTAGGGGAGGGGGACCGCGGTCACTGGTCCGACCCGCTTCCGTACGGTCCGTAGAGGTCCAGCAGCCGGGTGCGGGCGGCTCGCAGGCGGCGGCCGATGACCCCCACGACATAGCTGAGCAGCGCGTGGTCGAGTTCGTGATCGCGGTCGCACAGGGCGAGGACCTCGGCCGCGCTGAATTCCCAGGCGCGTACCGGACTCGCCGCCTCCGCGCCCAGGTGCCACTGGTGTGGCGGGCACAGCCAGGACCACCCGAGCAACCGGCCTTCGCCGAGGGTCTCGACGACGGCGGCCCGGCGCCCCGGGACATGGACGTCGAGATTGACGGTGCCGGTGCGGATCAACCAGAACCGGTCGGCCCGGCTGCCCTCCTCGAAGATCCTCACGCCGACGGGGAACGAGACCTCACGGCCCAGCTCCATGAGCCGTTCGCGGGACCCTTCGGGGATGGCGGCGAGGAGACCGACGCGCTTCACGGCGCTCCGTCCTTTCCCTCGGCCCGCCGGTCGAGGGCTTCCTGGTGCAGGGCGTGTGCCTCCTCGGTGATGTCGATCGCGACCGGACACCACACGAGGCAGCGACCGCATCCCACGCAGCCGGAGCTGTCGAACTGGTCCCACCAGGTGCCCAGTTTGTGGGTGAGCCACTGCCGGTAGCGGCTGCGCGGGGACGTACGGACGGAGCCCCCGGGCAGGTGGGTGAAGTCGAGGTCGTAGCACGATTCCCAGCGCCGCCAGCGCTCGGCGTGGTCTCCGGTCAGATCGCTGACGTCCTCGGTGGTGGTGCAGAAGCACGTCGGGCAGGCCATGGTGCAGTTGCCGCAGGTCAGGCAGCGGGCGGCGACGTCGTCCCAGCGTTCGGCCGTCAGGCTGTCCGCCATCAGGCCGCGCAGGTCCACCGGTGGCATGGTGCGCCCCATCCTTCCGGCGGCGGCCTCGACGTCCTCGCGGGCCCGCGTGCGCGTGACGTCGTCGGCGGGCCGCCGTGGCAGGCTCCGCAGGACTTCCGCGCCTCGAGCGGTGCCGGCCCGGGCCAGGAAGCGGTGCCCGGCGTCGTCCAGGACCTCGGTCAGAGCCAGGTCGTAGCCGGGCTGGGCGGCGGGACCGGTGCCCATGGAGACGCAGAAGCAGGTGGCGCCCGGCTCGGTGCACTCGACCAGCACCAGGAAAGCACCGGAGCGGCGCTCCTCGTAGGCGTCGTCCCGGTGCCGGCCACCCGTCATGACCCGGTCCTGGATCTGAATCGCCCTCAGGTCGCAGGGCCGTACGCCCAGGAAGGCGAACGAGGTGGGCTCGGGGCGCTCGGCATGGACCGTCATCCCACCGTCCGGTCCACGGTCCGCGCTCCACTGCCGTACCCGCTCGGGGTGCAGGAAGTTCTTCCAGGACTGCGGCCCGGCGCTATGGGCGAAGGCCGCGGTGTCGGACCGCCGCCTGATCCGGTAATGGCCCGCCTCCAGCTCCACTCCCCAGCCGTAGGGCAGTTCGTCGGCGGATTCGAGTTCGGCCAGTACGACGGCGCCGTCGCGTACGGTGGGGCCGACCACCGTACGTCCCCGGGCGCGCAGCTCGCGTACGAGCGCCCCGACGCCGTCGCGGTCCAGCACGCAGGGGGTGCTGTCGGCGTCCGGCAGTACTGTCACAGCGGTCATGGCCTCTCCTGCTCTCGCTCGAGGGCGGTGCTGCCTACTCAGCCTGACCACACCGCAGTGGGTCCGCACTCCGAGCGCGGCGGGAGGAGGGCGAGCCGTCCGGATGCCGCGGCTCAGCGCGGACGCCGCGGATACGGGTCGTGCGCCTGACGAGGCTCGGGTCGCACCCGAGCGTCCGGCGCCATGGGGGCGGTGGGGACGAAGCGCCGTCGCGCGTTCACTTCTGTCCGCCCCGCGATCACGACTCGCCCTGGGTTCGGGCGATGTACTGGATGATCTCCTCCTCGATCCGTTCCGCGAGCGGGCCGACCGACGCCGCGACCACAGGGGTCAGGCCCGTGCCCGGAGAACCGTCCGCTCCTTCGACCGCGTAGACGATGAGACGCCTGGGCATCCTGTCGAGCGCGCGTGCCAGTTCGACCGCCGCGCCCACGCCGAGCCCGTGGCTGCTCGCCGCGCCGCCCTGCCCGACCGTGTACGCGCACGACTCCAGCCGGTGGATCCGGCCCGGATGGCCTGGCAGCGCGCGGGCGGCGTCCACGACCACTGCCAGCGCGACATCCGTCCACAGCTCGATCAGCCGTCCCGGTTCCCCGTCGCAGCACACCAGCCGGATTCCGACCGGAAGGGCGCCGTGGGCCACGCGCTCGCGCAGCCGGGCGACGACCGAGGGCCCCGCACCGTCGTCCCGTCGGAATTCGTTGCCGACTCCGACGACCGTGACGGGGTGGGCGATCACCATGGTCCGCTCCGGGTGTTCGTGTTCTCTCCGAGGTGGCGCGGTCCCGCCCAGTGAACGATGGCGGAGCCGAAGCCGAGGCCCACGTCCATCATCATGCGTAGGGCCGCCGCGTCGAACTCGTGCGTGCGAACCGGAGTCGTCGTCTCCGCCCGATGTGCCACACGTACCGGCGGACGTCGGCGAGAGAGCGGCGGCACGTTCCGGGAGTGCCGCTCCGGGCGCTGCCGAGAAGCAGAAAAACCCCAGATCAACTGGGGTTTTCGCTGATTGGTGTCCGAGGGGGGACTTGAACTCTCCTCTCGGGCACCAGCCCACAACGGATCTTACCTGGGAAAACGCCCGTCGACAGCCTTCATTTCAGCGGATGCTTCTCCTGTTCTTTCCTGCTGTTTCAGGCCCTCTCGGGCCCCTGTTGGTCATGCGTTGGTCACGTGACCAACCCTCCTCCGGGGCGTCCGTCCCTGGTCAGGCTTCCCGGACCGCGCCACGGGGCTACGCCCAGTCTGCACGGGCGCGTACGTGACCACGTACCGGGGGCGGCTGGGGCGGTCGGGGACCTGTTTATGCAAGGACACGCATAGTCGCGTTCACGCATAGACGCGTTGCGCCGCCCCCTCTACTGTCGGTGGGCAGGCGGCCCAAACGAGGTCAGAGCAAGAGGGTTTGGCATGTCCGAACGTTCGGCACTCACCCGGCTCACGGGCAACGGCAACGGCGAGTGCGGAGAGAAGGACTGCCCGAACGTGTATCGCACGGCGACCGGATCGTTCGTGGTGCAGGGCGACGTGTCCGCCGCCTTCCCCCCGCCCGCTGGTGAAGGGCTCGTGGAAATCCCGGAGGCGGTTCTCAGGGAGGCATTCCGTGCACTTGGATGGTGACGCGTGGAATGACTGCTTCGATTCCATGGAGCGTGAGGCGT
The DNA here is from genome assembly GCF_052983195.1 of Streptomyces hebeiensis. Classification (NCBI taxonomy): domain Bacteria; kingdom Bacillati; phylum Actinomycetota; class Actinomycetes; order Kitasatosporales; family Streptomycetaceae; genus Streptomyces; species Streptomyces hebeiensis. Next base: position 1,348,664 of record NZ_CM129812.1, on the reverse strand, counting down.
GGCGGCTGGAGACGCTGCCCTTCTACACCATGCCCCAGGAAGCGGAGAAGTTGAAGCGCTTCCTCGCCGGGGAGAAATCGCCGGATGATTACACGTCGGCCTGGATGGACGAGGTTCAGCAATGGACCTCGGAAGGGAAGAGCGTCGGCAGGGTGCACGTAGTGACCCGCCCACTCTCGGACTACCTTCGGTTCGAGTTCGAGTATTATTACCGGCACCACGTGAAGGCGGGCGAGGATATCCGCATTCTCGACCTCACCGAGCGGGAGAACCCGGGGCTTCCGGATCAGGATTTCTGGATGTTCGATGATTCCAAGGTGGTCCTGATGAACTACCGGGCGGACGGGACGCAGATAAGCCGGGAACTGTACGAGAGTGATCCTGAGCCGTATCGTCAGTGGAAGCAGATTGCTGTTGCCGAGTCGGTTCCATTCCTGGAGTACGTGAGCGGGTGACGTTCGACCCTGAACAGTTGGGGCAGCCGAAGCAAGAGTTGGCCGCCCTGCTGAAAGAACTACGCAAGCGAGCCGGCCTCACTGGGGACCGGCTCGCTCGGCGTTGCAACATGTCTCAATCTAAGATCAGTCGGATCGAAAACGGGAAAGCGCAACCGAGCCTGCTCGACCTGGAAAGAATCCTCCGGGCCGTCGTCGCCCCGCCCGAGGTCATTGAGGAGGTTATTACCCTCGCGAGGCTGGCCAATACCGAGTGGCAAGACCTTCGTTCGTTGCGCCGCAGAGGACTGGAAAAGAAGCAGACCGAACTTGCCGCGCTCGAATCCTCCTCTACCGAGTTCCGTTTCTTCCTGCTCTCGATGATTACGGGGCTGCTGTCCACCCCTGAGTACATCCGGGCCAGCCTCGCCCATTCACCGGCTGATGTCGCTAAGACGATCGCAAGGAAGCTGGAGCGGCAGGAGGTTCTTTACGACACTCAGAAGCGGTTCACCTTCATCCTCACCGAACAGGCCGTGAGGTGGCCGCTCCTGCCTCCGGTCGCGATGGCCATGCAGATTGACCGGCTGGCCTCATTGACCCACCTGCCGAATGTGAAGATCGGTGTCATCCCAATCGCGGGATACAAGCTCATGGCCCCGATGGACACCTTCACTGTCTACGACCGCACCCTGGCCACTGTGGAGAACACCGCCGGAGTCGTGATCCTGAGAGATCCACGCGACATCGAAATGCATTTGGAACTGTTCTCGACGCTGGAGGGGTACGCGCTATTCGGGGCTGAAGCCCGAGCCTTGTTGACGGAGTGGGCTGCCGTCTGCCGTTCATGATCTTTAGTCCATGACGGGAAAGAACTACACAGTCGTCGCTTTCTGGGTCAATGATTTCCCCCATGACAGCGACCGAGCGAAACGAAGAGCGAGTGCGTTACGGCGTAGGTCGGGGGATGGATTACCGGCGGGCGTTCGGCCCCGATGGCGGTGGGCGCTTGTGGCCGGGCGTATGACTCTCTGCGGGTGTCGTACGACGGCGGCCGGACGTACGGCCCGGTGCGTGAGGTGCAGGTGGAGCCGCGCAATGCGGTGATCCTGGGTTCGCCGACCAAGTACCCGCCGTGCGGGTGCCCTCGGTGCACGGGCCGCAGTTCGTTGCCTGCCAGTGCTCTCCGCCCCGTGGCGGTGGAGCCGAAGGCGACGTGATGCGTGGCTTGGGCCACTGGGCGCTGCGCCACTTTGGCCGGTACGCGGGGCCGCTCCACCTGGCCGCGATCCTTGGCGGCTGTGCCCTGGTTCTCGCCGCGGCTCTTTGGTAATCGCATGGGCCGCTGTCCCTGATGCTTCCCGCCGAATTCCCGGTGGGAGTTCCCGAGAAGAGAGGTAGCCCGATGGTGGAAGAGAACACCACTTCGGTGACCCCCGAGGGGGGTGGCCTGCTCGTCGCGAAGCGGAAGATCGTTGCCGCACGCACCCGTGCCGAGCAGGAGTCTGACGTCAGCAGTGGCCGTTCCGACGGCAACGACTGACGGGAGCGCCCACGGTGCTTGATGCAGCCTCGTGGGCGGGGCGTCTGGGCGGGGACACGTTCCTCGCCCGGACGTACCACCGCTCTTACGCGCACTTCCCCGGAGCCGCCGACACGGCGGGGATGTTCTCCTGGGACGACCTGAACCGGATCATTGCCACTCAGCGGCTGGAGCCGCCCCGGCTGCGCCTGTCGGTCGACGGCGAGATGGTCCCGCTCCACCGCTACGCGATCCCGACCACGAACCGCCGAGCGGTCACCTGGTCCCGTATCCAACCGTCCGACTTCCACGCCCAGCTCAGGGACGGGGCGTCGCTGGTCCTGGACGCGGTGGAGAAGATCCACCCCGCTGTGGGGGCGGCTGCTGAGGGGCTGGAACGCTTCCTCGGGACTCCTGTGCAGGCCAACGTGTACGCCTCGTGGACCGAGCGGGAGGGCTTCGGCCGGCACTGGGATGACCACGATGTGGTGGTGGTCCGACTGCACGGCTCGAAGCGGTGGCGCCTGTGGGGGATGACCCGTGAGGCGCCCACCTTCCGGGACGTGGAGTCGCCGGAGGAGCCGGAGGGCGACCCGGTGGCGGACCTCGTTCTGTCCCCGGGTGACGTGCTCTACCTGCCGCGCGGCTGGTGGCACTCGGTCACCGCTGACCAAGGGACAGAATCCCTTCACCTCACGTTCGGGATGGTCCCGCACACGGGCGCTGACCTGATTCTGTGGGTCGTCGATCAGCTCCGGGCATCCCTCGCGCTGCGCAGGGACATCCCGCGCTTCGGCTCGTTGGCGGAACAGTCGGACTTCATCGACGCCGTGCGCCGTGAGGTGGCCGACATGATGGCGGACCCCCGTCTCGTGGAGCGGTGGGCAGAGTCGATCGACACGACGGACCTGGGCCACGCGATTTCGTCCCTGCCCTACGTAAACGGACTCCCCGCACGAGGGGAGATCACGGTCAAGCTCACCACTCCGAGGGGGCGTCTGACGGCGAACCGCGAACAGGGCACGGTCACCTTGTCGGCGGCCGGTACCGCGTGGGACTTCGCCGAGGCCGCAGCGCCCGCGCTGGGCACACTGCTGACCAACCAGCCGACCACACTGGGCGAACTCGCCGACTCCGCCGGACTGGAGGTCAAGGAGGTGGCCGAACTGGTCTCCGTCCTCATCGACGGCCACGCCGTCGCAGTAGTGGGGACAGCGCTGTGACCGCCGCGCTCTGCCTGGGTACCTACCACGTGCGTGCCGTCAGTCAGGCGGCACGCACCGCCCTGGCCGCCGGTAGCCCCTGGGTGGACACGGCCCCGAACTACGCCCGTGGTCTGGCGCATGAGGAACTCCGCCCGGTTCTCGGGGAGTACCCGACCGTGCGGGTAGCCACGAAGGCGGGGTTCTTCACGGCGGAACAAGGGCGTACCGCCCTGGCTGAGGGCGCGCTCACCCGGGAAGAGGCGGCCGGTAGGCACAGCCTTGAACGGGGCTTCGTCCGCTGGCAGACGGAGCGGTCCTTGGCCGCGCTCGGGCGCGTGGACCTTGTGTTCGTGCACAACCCTGAGCATCACGGGCACCGCCTTGACCGTGCCGCTCTGCACGGGAGTGTACGGGAAGCCTTCACGGCGCTGGAAGAGTTCGCCCATGCGGGCAGGATCGGCGGGTACGGCGTTGCCACCTGGTCGGGCCTGACCTCCGGAGCGCTCAGCGTGCCCGAGTTGCTCACGCTCGCCCGGCAGGGGGCCGGTTCCGCCGAGCATCACTTCACGGGCTTGCAGATGCCCGTCAGCCTGATCATGGATGCCCCCATCACACAGGCTCTGAACGGCGCCGGACCACTGGTACAGGCGAAGGACGCGGGGCTGATCACCTTCGGCTCCGCTCCCCTGCACGGGGGCGAACTCCTCGACGCCATGACACCCGAACTGGTGAACCTCATCCGCCCCGGCCTGTCGGCCGCAGCCGCTGCCCTGCTGGCCGTTGGCTCGTGCCCCAGCCTCGATGTCGTCCTCACCTCCGCGAGCACCCGCGAGCACTGGGACGATGCGGCCAAGGCTCTGGCTGCGCCGCTGACGGCCAAGGAACTCAGGAGGGTGACGGATGAACTCGCCGGTGAATGAGGAGGTGCAGGCCCTGATGGAGGCCGCCCACGACCGGGTGGCCAAGGCACTGGGCCTCACCTGCACGGGGCCGCTGGCGTGGGGCTTCCTCGGTGTCACTCTCGGACGCCGAGCAGGGGACCGGTGGCTACGGGTCAGCCGGACGGCGAAGAGGAACGCGGGCAGGAAGGCGGGGGAAGGCATCGTCGGCGCCTCGGAGCTGGTGTCTGACGGCGTGCCCCGCCCCCGCCTGCACGCGGTGCATGACTGGACTGACGGCGAGTGGGCCTTCGAGTCGGAAGTCCTGGACTACCTCACGCAACCCATCGTGTCCCCCGACCGGGCCGACATCGACCACGACCCGGGGTTGCCTGACGAGTGGTGGGCGGACCTTCGCCAAGCCCTTGCCCTCCTCGCTGAAGCGGAGGGAGTGAAGGCAACCGTGCGGGACGGGTGGATCGAAGGAGCCTTCCCTCAGTTCCTCGGCATCCCTGCCCCTGCCAAGGTGGAGCGGGTAACCGGTCACGGTGACCTGCACTGGGGCAACCTCACGGCAGCGCCCCTGTGCCTGCTGGACTGGGAGCGGTGGGGCCGCGTGCCCTTCGGCTATGACGCGGGGCTCCTCCACGCGAACAGCTTGCTCGTGCCCGACGTTGCCGCCCGCATCCGCAAGGAGTTCGCATCGATCCTCGACACCCCGGCCGGCCGAATCGGGGAGCTCGCGGCCCTGGCCGAGATGCTGCAAGCCGTAGCTCGTGGCTGGTATCCCGACCTTGCGCCCCGCCTCGTGGCCCGCGCAGAGGCGCTCACCGGAGTTCGCCCGCCCGTCCCTGTGCACTCCGAGGTGAGCGCCTGACCGTGCCCCTGTGCGCCTGTCTCAGGCGCTCTCACCGATGTGCCGGTACAAGGTGCCCGAGAGATCCCCAGAGCCTTGGCGATGGCCGTGGCACTCTCTCCCTTGGCGTGCCTGGCACTAGCTTGTCGTCGTCCACGACGGAGGGGCGTCCACCGTGGTTGCCCTTGCGGGCCGCTGTGTCCAGCCCCTCCAACTCGGCTGTTGGTCACGTGGTTGGTCACGCCACAGCCGAAGAAACAGAAAAACCCCACGTCAAGTGGGGTCTCTGCTGGTGTCCGAGGGGGGACTTGAACCCCCACGCCCGATAAAGGGCACTAGCACCTCAAGCTAGCGCGTCTGCCATTCCGCCACCCGGACAAGGTGTCCGCCGTAGGGCCCTGGGCCGTTCCGACGTGGAAAACCATAGCAAACATTCAGGGGTGCCCGATCACGGCCGGTCCTGTGTGACAGCCGTATGACAGGCGTCCGAGGTGCGGATCCCGCCCTTGGGCGGCGGGGGCGGAACGCGCGAGGATATGGGGGACCCACCAGCGCGGAAACACCGGAAACAGCAGCAACGACCTGGGAGTGAGCAGCGTGAGCGAACCGAACGAGGGCCGGGCCCTGTCCGGCCAGGACGAGGTCGTGGACCTCTGCCGGGACCTGATCCGGATCGACACCAGCAACTACGGCGACCACTCAGGCCCCGGCGAACGCCTCGCGGCCGAGTATGTCGCGGAGAAGCTCGCCGAGGTCGGCCTCGAGCCCAAGATCTTCGAATCCCACAAGGGCCGGGCCTCGACGGTCGCGCGGATCGAGGGCGAGGACCCCTCCAAGCCCGCCCTGCTCATCCACGGCCACACCGACGTCGTCCCGGCCAACGCCGAGGACTGGCGGCACGACCCGTTCTCCGGGGAGATCGCGGACGGCTGTGTATGGGGTCGCGGCGCCGTGGACATGAAGGACATGGACGCGATGACCCTCGCCGTCGTACGGGACCGGATGCGCACCGGCCGCAAGCCCCCGCGCGACATCGTCCTGGCGTTCCTGGCGGACGAGGAGGCGGGTGGTACGTACGGCGCGCGGTACCTGGTCGACCACCACCCCGAGCTCTTCGAAGGCGTCACGGAGGCGATCAGCGAGGTGGGCGGCTTCTCCTTCACCGTCAACGAGAACCTGCGGCTGTACCTCGTCGAGACGGCACAGAAGGGCATGCACTGGATGCGCCTGACCGTCGACGGCACCGCCGGGCACGGCTCGATGACCAATACCGACAACGCCATCACGGAGCTGTGCGAGGCCGTCGGGCGGCTCGGCCGGCACCAGTGGCCGGTGCGGGTGACCAAGACCGTACGGTCGTTCCTGGACGAGCTGTCCGACGCGCTCGGCACCCCGCTCGACCCCGAGGACATGGACGCCACGCTCGTCAAGCTCGGCGGCATCGCCAAGATGATCGGCGCCACGCTGCGCAACTCCGCCGCCCCCACCATGCTCGGCGCCGGCTACAAGGTGAACGTGATCCCCGGCCAGGCGACCGCGCATGTCGACGGCCGTTTCCTGCCCGGGTACGAGGAGGAGTTCCTGGCCGACCTCGACCGCATCCTCGGCCCGCGCGTCAGGCGCGAGGACGTGCACGGCGACAAGGCGCTGGAGACGAGCTTCGACGGCAAGCTGGTGGACGCCATGCAGACGGCGCTGGCGGCCGAGGACCCGATCGCGCGGGCCGTGCCGTACATGCTCTCCGGCGGTACGGACGCCAAGTCCTTCGACGACCTCGGCATCCGGGGCTTCGGGTTCGCCCCGCTCAAGCTGCCCCCCGAGCTGGACTTCGCGGGGATGTTCCACGGCGTCGACGAGCGGGTGCCGGTGGACGGACTGAAGTTCGGCGTTCGCGTGCTGGACCGGCTCATCGACCACAGCTGACGCGGCGACGCGGCACGCCCTCCGGGAAACGGCCCAACGGCCTTACGGGGGGCCGGAATCGACAGGGCGTGCGCATCCGACTGAGAAGGGTGAATCCGACCATAGGCTCGTAGCTCCATTACTCCCTCCTCGTTACACGTGGTGCGGTCCGCGGCTGGGACCGCACGTGACTACAAGGAGGAAAAATGCTCAAGAAGGTCGTCGCCACCGCTGCTGTCACCGGTGGTCTGGTGCTCGCGGGCGCGGGTATGGCCGCCGCCGACGCGGGGGCCCAGGGTGCGGCTGTGAACTCCCCCGGCGTGGTCTCGGGCAACGTCGTCCAGGTTCCGGTCCACGTGCCGGTGAACGTCTGCGGCAACACGATCTCCGTGGTCGGTCTGCTGAACCCCGCGTTCGGCAACGTCTGCCTCAACAAGTGACGTCGTACGGCGTCACCGTGTGACGTCGTCACCCCGGCCCGCGAGCGGGCCGAGCCTGTGCGGCCCCGGAGTGCGCGCCATGCACTCCGGGGCCGTCGGGCACCCTGCCCCCGGCACCGACGCCAGGGGCAGTCCGGCGGTCGGAAGGCAGGGATCGAACAATGAGGCAGGTCACCCGCAAGGGCTTGATCACCGTGGCGGCGGCGGGCGGCGTACTCGCGCTGGGCGGGGCTCCCGCGCACGCGGACGCGACGGGAGGGAGTCTCGCGACGCATTCACCGGGCGTGCTGTCCGGCAACAGCGTCCAGGTTCCGGTGCACGTGCCGGTCAACGCGTGCGGCAACACCGTCAACGTGGTCGGGGTGCTGAACCCGGCCTTCGGCAACCGCTGCGGCAACGCGTCGCACGGGAAGAAGACCGGGCAGACCGGGCAGGGGGCGGGCCGCGGCGGCGCTCACGCGGGCGGCGGCGCCCATCACTCGCCGGGCGTCGGCTCCGGCAACACGGTCCAGGTGCCGATCGACGCTCCCGTGAACGTCTGCGGCAACAGCGTCAGTGTCGGCGGCCTCGGCAACCCGGCCTTCGGCAACGAGTGCGGGAACGGCTCTCCGGCGACGCCGCCGGGGAAGCCGCAGCAGCCCGGCAATCCCGGTAACCCGGGTACGCCGGGTCAGCCCGGTAACCCCGGCACTCCGGGGGAACCCGGTCATCCCGGTACGCCGGGCAATCCCGGTCAGCCCGGCACCCCGGGGCATCCGGGCAACCCCGGTCACCCCGGTGCGCCCGGCACCCCCCACACCCCGCCCGAGCGCGCGGTGACACCCCCGCCGGCCCCCGGCACGCACACCCCGGGTGCGCGCGGCGTCTCGTCCGAGCGTGCCCCCGGCCGGCAGGCCGAGGGCACCGGGGAACTCGCCCGGACGGGCGCGGGATCACTCGCGCTGGCGCTCCCCCTGGGCGCCGGCATGCTGCTCGCGGGCAGCGTCCTCTACCGCCGCGCCCGCGCCGGAGCGTAGCCGGGCACCCGGACGGCCGAGGGCGGGCCCCGCAGCAGTGGGGCCCGCTCCGCCGCCCTCACCAGGTGGCGCGCACCTGACGGATGATGCGCCGCCGCAGCCGTACCCGACGGCTGCCGTCCCGGCGCAGGCTCAGGCGGTCCAGTTCCCAGTGCCCGTACTCGGCGTGGTCGGTCAGGAGACGGGCCGCTTCCTTGCGGGAGACCCCGCGCGGCACGTACACGTCGACAAATTCGTATTCCGGCATCGCATCTATTGTGCGGGCAGAGCCCCGGTACGGATAGCGTCTGCACTATGTCTGATGCTGCGCAGCCCACCGCTGCCGAGGTACGTGCTGCCGCCGAGGCGGTCAAGGTAGCCCTGGACCGCCATCTCGCGGCGGTCGAACACCGCACGGGTGAGGACGACCCGGCCGTCTCCGAAGCGTTCAATGCCCTCGCCGTCGCGGCCGAGGTCTACGACGAGCGGCTCTACAACAGGTACGACGAAGTCACCCCCTTCGAGATCCCGGACCCCGACGATTCCCTGCCGCCCTACAACGGCCCGGAGGAGCCGAACGCCCTCAGCGTGCTGATCCGGCGCGACTACGCGGTGGTGGAGCCGCAGCGGCTGCTCGCGCAGGCGCAGCGCATCGCCGACGCGGACGGGGACGACGACGATTCGGGCGCGGTCGTGGGCAGCAGTGTGCACGCCGCCCTCGGCGTGCTCTTCGGCGAGTACGAACCGGACGAGATCGCCTCCCGGCACAAGGAGTTCGGCCTCGAAGAGGGTGATTCCACCCTGTGGGTGGCGGCGGCCGACGACCTTCCCGAACCGGGGGAGTGGCTCAGCGCCCCCTTCGACCAGGCCGACCCCCAGCAGGTGGTCTGCCGCTTCGACGTCAGCGCGGTCTTCGACGAGGACGACCTCGACCAGGACCTGGACGACTTGGAGGAGCAGGACGCCTGACCCCGGCGCGCCCCGGCGCCGTACTCCTGGCCGGCCCTCCCGCCCCCCGTCATCGGTCCCGGCCGACCGCGGGAGGCGGGGCCCGTCCTCACGCGCCGTCCTCAACCGTCCCGTTCCGTGCCCCTCCCCACGCGTTCGCTCCCGCGTGTCCCGCCCCGTGTGTCCATCGGCACCCCTGCGGCCGTTCTCCCCGCCGCCGGGCCGGGTGAGGGCGACGGGGAGGGCGCGGGGGAACGGCGGAGCGGCCCCGGGCCGGGCTCGGGCCGGCCCCGGGGGAGCCGTCAGCCCTGCCGCTCCGCCGTGTGGTCCGGCGGCGCCAGCAGGGCCCGCACCAGCGGCAGCAGCCGCGTCGTGCGCTCCTGAGCCGGGATCTCGGCCACCGCGCGCGGCAGAGCCCGGTCGACGCCGTGCACCACGGACAGATGGCGCTCACCCCGGCCGAACGCCGTGTAGACCCAGGGCCGGCTCAGCCCCTTCGCCGCGTCGCCCGGCAGGACCACGACCGCCGCGGGCCACCGCATCCCCGCCGCCTGGTGCGCGGTGAGCGCCCACCCGTGGCGTACGGCCGACTCGACACGACCCCTCGGCACGACGACCGCCGCGCCCCCGCAGTCGAGCCGCAGCCCCTCGGCGTCCGCCGAGACCACCGAGCCCTCGAGCGTCCGGCCCGGTTCCGGTACGTACGCGACCCGGTCGCCCGGATCGAAACCGCCGAACCGGCCGGGCCCCGGGTTGAGCCGTTCCTTGAGCGCCGCGTTCAGCGCGCGCGTGCCCGCCGATCCGCCGTGCCCGACGGTGATCACCCGCGTCCGCCCCGGCTCCGTACCGAACGCGCGCGGGACGGAGTCGGCGACCAACTGCACCGTCCGGTGCACCGCCTCGCCCGCATCCCGTACGGGCACGATCACGACCTCCTTGCCCGGCGCCGCCACCTCGTTCAGCTCGCCGGCCCCGATTCCGGAGACCAGCTCGCCGATCGGACCGGGATCGGGGGTGCGGGACGCGACGCGCGGGCACACCCGGGCGGCCAGCAGATCGGCGAAGACCCGGCCCGCGCCCGCCGACCACAGCACACCGGGGTCGCCGCTGAGCACCAGCCGGGCCCCGTCGGGCAGCGACTCCACGAGCATGGCCGCCGTCTCCACGTCCAGCTGCGGGGCGTCCAGGACGACGAGGAGGTCCAGCGCGAACGTCCCGTCCGCGTCCCGGCCCGGGCCCTCCGCCCCGGCGAGCAGCCCGGCCACGGTGACCACCTCGGCGGGCTCCGGCCCGCCGGCCGTCCGCAGCCGGTCCCGGCCGTTCTCGCTGTGGACCGCGACGATGGCGCGCAGCCCGTGCGTGCGGACGGATTCCGCCAGCGCGACCGGCTCCGCGCGCGCCGCCTCACCGCCCGTGTGGAGCACGAGCCCGTGACCGGTGGCCGCACGCGCCAGGTCGGCGGCCACCGGGGGCGCCGCCTCCACCGCTTCCGGCCAGGGAGCCTCGGAACCGGTCCTGACCAGCCGGGCGAGGCCGTCGGCGAGGCTCTCCTCCGCCAGCGCGTACCGGTCGAGACCCAGCAGGACCGGGACCTCCGGGGCGCCGGCGCCGTCGGCTGCTCCTGCTCCTGGGGCGACCGTCTCGGACGTGCTCTCGGCGTCCCCGGCCGCGGCCTCCTCGAACTCTCCGCCTTCTTCGCCGCCTTCGAGACCGTCCTCGTCGCCCTCCCGGAACACCAGCACCGCGCCCTCGGCGACGGCGTGCCGCACCGCCTCGTCCGGGTCCGGAACCGCGTGTCCTGCCAGCGCTTTCCGTACCGCCGACGCCTCCAGCGCCGTGTGCCCCTGGAGCGCGGCCCGCTCCAGCAGCCATCCCACCAGGGCGACGGCCCGCCGTGCGTCTCCGGGCCCGCACTCCGCGCCGAGCAGCGCCCGCGCGAAGCCGTCGGCCTGCTCGGGCCGGATCCCCGCCACGGCCAGCAGCCGCCAGGGGTCCGCACGCAGCGCGTCGGCCGCCCGCTCCCCGAGCACGGCCGTGACCCGCCCCGCCAGCGCGTCCGGCGCACCGCCCCGCGCCAGCACCTCCCGGACGGCGGCGACCGCCTCCGGCGGTACGTGCGGCGAGGCGCCGGTCGCCCCCGCGGGAGCCGGCGGGGCTCCGGGCGCCGGGGGGCCGCGGGACCGGCCGGACCCGGCGGCCGCTGGGGGCGCGAGCGGGCCCGTCCCTCCGTCGGCCGCCCGTCACCGCCCGGGGCGGCGGCCGGCGGCCGCGCGGCCGGTGACGGGCCCAGCAGACCCGGCTCGACCCGCTCGCCGCTCTCCACGGCCCGTACGGCCGCGAGCAGATCGGCGGCCCGGCCGCTCAGCTTTCCCCCGGCGTCGATGGGCCCCGCCTTCTCCGCCTTCCGCTGCTCGATCCGCTCCCGCACCGCCCGCTGCGCGGCCAGCTCGGCCTCGGTCTCGGACAGCTCCCCGGCGCCCGCGGCCTCCTCGGCACTGTCGGTGTCCCCGCTGCCGTCCGCGTCACCGGAGCCGTCGCCGGCCTCGGACGGCCCCTCCTCCGGAGCGGCCTCGGAAGGGGCCCTGGAAGTGGCGGCGGCGGCCCCGGCGGTCTCCGGGGCCGCCGCCGTCCCGGGCTCCGGCGCCGGGTCCGCGGCGACCCGGCCCGTGTCGGCGGCCGGCCCGGCCTCCTCCCTGGCGGCCTCGCGGTCCGTGCTCACAGCGTGCTCCAGTCCTGGTCGGGGTAGCGGTGCACGGGCGCGGACACATCGTCCAGCGCCCGGCAGATCTCGTCAGGAAGACTAAGGCTCTCCACTGACAGTGCCGCGGTGAGCTGCTGCGCGTTGCGCGCGCCGACGATCGGCGCCACCACCCCGGGGCGGTCCCTGACCCACGCCAGCGCCACCTCCAGCGGTGTCGTGGCGAGCCCGTCCGCCGCCGTCGCGACCGCGTCCACGATCCGGCGCGTCGGATCGTCCAGATACGGCTCCACGAAGGGCGCCATGTGGTCGGAGGCGCCCCGTGAGTCGGACGGCGTGCCGTGGCGGTACTTGCCCGTCAGCACGCCCCGGCCCAGCGGTGACGACGGCAGCAGCCCGACGCCCAGGTCGAGCGCGGCCGGCAGCACCTCCCGCTCCACCCCGCGCTGCACCAGCGAGTACTCCATCTGGGTGCTGGCCAGCCGGGTCCGCACGCCCGGCGCCGCCAGCTGCCAGGTGGCGGCCTTGGCGAGCTGCCAGCCGCTGTAGTTCGACACCCCCGCGTACCGGACCCGGCCGCTGGAGACCGCGATGTCCAGCGCGTGGAGCGTCTCCTCCAGCGGGGTGCCGGTGTCGAAGGCGTGTATCTGCCACAGGTCCACGTGGTCCGTGCGGAGCCGTTCCAGCGAGGCGTCGAGCGCGGCGAGCAGATGGCCCCGGGAACCGTCGAAGCGCCGGTAGGGATCCGGCACGCTGCCGGCCTTCGTGGCGATGACCAGGTCCCGGCGCGGGATCAGCCGCTCCACGAGCTGCCCGAGCAGGTATTCGGCCTCCCCGCCGCCGTACACGTCGGCCGTGTCGATCAGAGTGCCGCCCGCTTCCCAGAACGTCTTCAACTGGTCCGCGGCATCGTGTTCGTCGGTGTCCCGGCCCCAGGTCAGGGTGCCGAGCCCGATCCGGGACACACGCAGGCCGGTACGGCCGAGATGCCTCTGCTCCATGCCGCCTGAGGTTACTGGCCGGGACGGCGCGGGCGGAGAGGCTGTGGACAACGTGCCCCTGACGGATGGCGGTGCGGCGCGCTAGAGTCCCGGCACACGGACGTTACTGATCAGTAAGGGAGTGGTTATGCGGCTCGGCATCAATCTCGGGTACTGGGGCGCGGGGATGGACGGCGACAACCTCGAGGTCGCGCGCGAGGCCGACCGGCTCGGCTACGACGTCTGCTGGGCGGCCGAGGCGTACGGTTCCGACGTCCCGACCGTGCTCAGCTGGGTCGCCGCGCAGACCGAGCGCATCGACGTCGGGTCCGCCATCCTCCAGATCCCGGCGCGGCAGCCCGCCATGACCGCGATGACCGCGGCCACGCTCGACTCCCTCTCCGGCGGCCGGTTCCGGCTCGGCCTCGGGGTCTCGGGCCCGCAGGTCTCGGAGGGCTGGTACGGCGTCAAGTTCGACAAGCCGCTGGCCCGCACCCGGGAGTACGTCGAGATCGTCCGCAAGGCCATGTCCCGGGAGCGCCTGTCGTACGAGGGCGAGCACTGGACGCTGCCGCTGCCGGGAGGACCCGGGAAGCCGATCAAGCTCACCGTCCACCCGCAGCGCGAGCACATCCCGCTCTACATCGCCGCCATCGGTCCCAGGAACCTGGAGCAGACCGGCGAGATCGCCGACGGCGCCCTGCTGATCTTCCCCTCCGCCGACCACCTGGAGGAGACGGCGATCAGCCACCTGCGGGCGGGCCGGGAGAAGGCCGGGCTCACCATGGACGGCTTCGACGTCTGCCCCACCGTGCCGCTGGCGGTCGGCGACGACGTGCACGCCCTGGCCGACACCTTCCGGCCGTACACCGCGCTGTACGTGGGCGGTATGGGCAGTCGCGAGCAGAACTTCTACAACCAGCTCGCCCGGCGGATGGGGTACGAGAAGGAGGCCGCCGAGATCCAGGACGCCTACCTCTCCGGCGACAAGGACGGCGCCGCGGCGGCGGTCCCGCACCAGCTGATCGACTCGACCACGCTGCTCGGCACCGTGGAGCGCATCGCCGACCGGATGGCGGCGTACGCCGCCGCGGGGGTGACCACGCTGACCCTGTCGCCGTCCGGATTCACGCTGGACGAGCGGATCGCGGCGCTGCGCGCGGGCAGCGAGGCGCTGGAACGCGCGGGACTGGCGTGATGACCGGCCGCCGTCCCTGACCGGTGCCCCGGGCCCCGGCCCGCGGTCCCGGGCCCCTGCCGCGCCCCCGGGCCGGTGGGCCGGCCGGCCTGTCTCCGACGGGTCGTCGACGGTGCGGCCGGGACAGACCTGGCGGAACGAGGCCCGGACCTCCGGAACGCCGTCCGAGGCCCGCGTCCGGGGCGGCGTCCGGCCCCCGACGCGGACGCGGCGTCCCGCCCGGTTCCACGGGCGTGCGTCCGGGCCGGACAGCGGCTCCGGACTCCGGGCCCGGCCGCCCAGGAGGGCGAGGCGTCCGGTGCCGGCACCGCGGCCGTGGCGGAGGCCCCGGTGCCGGCCCGTCACGAACGGGTACCGCGACATGCCCATCCGCGCCCGCTCACGCGCCGCACGCCGCGCCCCGCCGCGATCCTTCGTTCGGCGCAGTGCGGCGGCGCACCTGTTGCCCGACATCCCGCATCCGATTTGACTCGGTTTCTGCGGATGTCCGCGTATGGAGGTGACAGTGATGTTCTCGGCCCGAAGCCTGTTCCAGGAGATCCTGGACGACGACCGGACCTTCCGGCTCTTCTGTTCCGTCGCGGCCAGCGGCGAGGCCCAGGGCGGCTGGGAGAACGGCCGGATCGCCGCCCTCGTCCCCGAAAGCATGCGGGACCTCGCCCCGAAGATCGCCCGGCACGGCGCCGACGAGGACAAGCACGGCCGGATCTTCAACGCCCTCCTGAGGAAGCGCGGTCTCACGCCCGTGCCCGTCCCGGCCGACACCGACTACACGATGCTGTTGGAGCGCCGCGGCATCGGCCTCGCCCACAGCAAGCTGCGCCGCGACGAGCCGCTGACCGAGCGGGACATCGTCGTCTACCTGTCGCACAGCCGGATCACCGAGCAGCGGGCGGCCGACCAGATGGTGATGCTGGTCACGTACTTCGGCGACCACCCCGAGGTCGGCAAGGCCATCAAGATGATCAGCAACGACGAGGAGAACCACCTCGCCTACTGCCACGAGGAACTGCTGCGGCTGGCCCGGGCGGGCCACGGCCGGCTGATCCATCGCGTCCTGCGCCAGTGCGTCCGGGTCGAGATCCGCGTCTACCGGCAGGTGAGCCTCGCGGTGATGAGCCGGATGGGGCGCCTCCTCGGCTGGTCCACGCCCAAGGCCATGGTGCTGGCGCTGGGCATCAACGCCCTGTACGCCTACGAGCGGCTCATCGGCTGGCGCCGGATGGTGAACCTCACGATGCCCGAACGGCGCGACGCGCTCGGCGGCCCGGCCACCCCGGCCCCCGCGTCGTGAGCCCCGCGTCGTGAGCCGAGGACGCCGCTCAGGGCCGTACGAACCGCGCTCGGAGCCTCCTGGGCGCCCTGTTCCCGGACGCCTCAGAGCCAGCCGCGGTGCTTGAACATCCGGTGCAGGCTGAAGACGACGAGCGCCATGAGGACCAGCACCGCCGGATACGCCCAGACGTAGGCCAGCTCGGGCATGTGCCGGAAATTCATCCCGTAGATCCCCGCCACCATCGTGGGGACGGCGGCCATGGCCGCCCACGCCGAGATCTTGCGCATGTCGTCGTTCTGCCGCACCCCCATCTGCGCGAGGTGGGCCGAGAGGATGTCGGAGAGCAGCCGGTCCAACGACTCCACCTGCTCGTTCGCGTGCGTCAGATGGTCGTTGACGTCCCGGAAGAACGGCCGGGAGCGCTCCTGCACGAAGGGCACACCCGCCCCGGCCAGCCGGGTCATCGGCGCGGCCAGCGGCCCGCTCGCCCGGCGGAACTCCAGCACCTGCCGCTTGAAGTCGTAGATCCGCGCGGCGGTCGGGGTCCCCGAAGGGGACGACCGTGCCGGCCCGTCCGGCGCGAAGACCTCCGCCTCCAGCTCCTCCAGGTCGACCTGGAGCTCGGCGGCGACGTCTATGTAGTGGTCCACGATCGCGTCGCCGACCGCGTACAGCACGGCGGTGGGGCCGTGGGCCAGCACCTCGGGCTCCGCCTCGAGCCGCCTCCGTACGGCGGCGAGCGGGGCGCCCTCGCCGTGCCGCACGGTCACCACGAAGGAGTCGCCGATGAAGACCATCAGCTCGCCGGTGGTGACCTCGTCGCTCTCCGGCGCGTACTCCACCGGCTTCAGCACCACGAACAGCGAGTCGTCGTACACCTCCAGCTTCGGCCGCTGGTGCGCGGTGAGGGCGTCCTCCACCGCCAGCGGATGCAGCCCGAACTCGCTGCTCACCAGGGAGAACTCGTGCTCGGTCGGCTCATGGAGCCCGATCCACAAGAACGCGTCCCCCACCGCGCGCGCCTGGTCCAGGGCGTCGGAGAAATCGGCGGGACCGTCCGTGCGGTGTCCGTCGCGGTAAATGGCGCAATCCACGATCACGGCGGGCATTCTGCCCGCTTCCGGGGCGGCCAATCCACGGCTTGGAGGTCGCGCGGTCAGAGTGCACAGGTGGGGGCGACGCCGCCCCGCCTGTCCGCGCGACCTCTTACGCTGGCGGGCATGGCCACCTTGCTCCTCGTACGTCATGGACGCTCCACCGCCAACACCGCCGGGCTGCTCGCCGGCTGGACCCCGGGCGTCGCCCTGGACGAGCGCGGCGCCGCCCAGGCCGCCGCCCTGCCCGGGCGCCTCGCCGACGTGCCGCTCGCCGCCGTCGTCACCAGCCCGCTCCAGCGCTGTCAGGAGACCGTCCGGCCACTGCTGGACGCCCGCCCCGGCCTCCCGTCCCACAGCGACGAACGGATCGGCGAGTGCCACTACGGCGAGTGGTCGGGCCGCAAGCTGGCCGAGCTCGCCGACGAGCCGCTGATGACGGTCGTGCAGCAGCACCCGTCCGCCGCGGCCTTCCCCGGCGGCGAGTCGATGCGCGCGATGCAGGCACGCGCCGTGGAGGCGGTGCGGGACTGGAACGCGCGGATCGAGGAGGAGCACGGCGAGGAGGCCGTCTTCCTGATGTGCTCCCACGGGGACATCATCAAGGCGCTCGTGGCGGACGCCCTCGGCATGCACCTCGACCTCTTCCAGCGGATCCACGTGGACCCCTGCTCCGTGACGGCCGTCCGCTACACCCGCTTGCGGCCCTTTCTGCTGCGGCTCGGCGAAACGGGCGACCTCGGCGGTCTCGCACCCCGGGGGAACAGCGGCAACGGCCAGGGAAGTGGTGACGGTGTCGTAGGAGGCGGCGCGGGAGCACCGTGATCGCTCAGCGCAGTAGGGTGGACGCGCCGTCCGTACGGGCCGGGAAGTGCCGGGCCCGCCGGCGGCGCCGTTCCGTACCGGTTTCCACGACTTCCACGACTTCCAAGGGAGCAGGACGTGTCCCGTCAGGTGTTCCTCTACGACCCACCGGACCGATTCGTCGCCGGTACGGTCGGGCTGCCTGGCCGCCGTACGTTCTTCCTCCAGGCTTCCGCCGCGGGGCGCGTGACCAGCGTCGCCCTGGAGAAGACGCAGGTGGCCGCGCTCGCCGAGCGGATCGACGAACTGCTGGACGAGGTCGTGCGCCGGACCGGCGGCAACGCGCCCGTACCGGCCGTGGCGCCCGCCGAGATCGCCGACTCCGCGCCGCTGGACTCCCCGGTCGAGGAGGAGTTCCGGGTCGGCACGATGGCGCTGGCGTGGGACGGTGACGAACAGCGCATGATCGTCGAGGCGCAGGCACTGGTCGAGCTGGACGCCGAGACCGACGAGGACTTGGCCGAGGCCGAGGAACGGTTGCTCCAGGACGAGGAGAACGGCCCGCCGATGCTCCGCGTACGGCTCACCGGCGCGCAGGCCAGGGCGTTCGCCAAGCGCGCGCTGGACGTGGTCAACGCGGGCCGCCCGCCGTGCCCGCTGTGCAGTCTGCCGCTCGACCCGGAAGGGCATGTGTGCCCGCGCCAGAACGGATACCGGCGGGGAGCATGACCTCGTCGGAGAACACGCGGGTACCGTCCCAGGTGGACGGAGCGTCGTCGCGGGACGCCGCGCCGCCCGGCGGCGCGGCCGGTACGAGCGACATCGCCGAGACGGCCGAGACGGCCGGGACCGCCGAGGTCGCCGAGGTCTCCGGGACTGTCGTGGCGGCCGAGGCGGCAGGCGGGGCCGACGCCGGGGCCGGGGGCGTGACCGTCCTCGATCTGCTCGCCGAGGGCGAGCTGACGGTCCTCGGCCGGATCGAGGAGGCGTCGAACGCGGCGCTGTACTGCTCCGTCACCTACCGGGGCAGGCAGGCCCACTGCGTCTACAAGCCCGTCGCCGGTGAGCGGCCGCTGTGGGATTTCCCCGACGGTACGCTCGCCCGGCGGGAGGTGGCGGCATACGAGGTCTCCGAGGCCACCGGCTGGTCCCTCGTACCGCCGACCGTGCTCAGGCAGGGCCCGTACGGCGAGGGCATGTGCCAGCTGTGGATCGAGCCGGGCACCGACGACGCGACGGACCCGCTGCTGGCCCTGGTCGAGGACGAGGAGCCCGGCGAGGGCTGGAAGGCGATCGGCCTCGCCGAGGTGGGGGAGGGCCGCACGGCCCTGCTCGTGCACGCCGACGACGAGCGGCTGCGACGCCTCGCCGTGCTCGACGCGGTGATCAACAACGGCGACCGCAAGGGCGGCCACCTGCTGCCCGCGCCCGAAGGACGGCTGTACGCCATCGACCACGGTGTGACCTTCAACGTGGACGACAAGCTGCGCACCCTGCTGTGGGGCTGGGCGGGCGAGCCGTTGACCGAGGAGACCCTCCAGGTGCTGGCGAGGCTGGAGGAACGCCTGGCCGGGGCGGGGGCCCTCGCCACCCGGCTGGCGGAACTGCTCACGGCCGCCGAGACCGAGGCCGTACGGTCCCGGATCCGCGAGCTGCGCCGGACCGGACGGCATCCGGAACCCTCCGGTCAGTGGCCGCCGATACCCTGGCCGCCCGTGTGACCTGGCCCCGCCCGCCCGGGTGACCGGGCCCCGCCCGGCCGTGTGTCCAGACCCCGCTCGGCCGACCGGCCGGGCGGGTCCGGTCGGGCCCGGGCAGGTCCGAGGCGTCCGAACCCCTGAGCGCGACCCCGTCGAGCCGGGCGTGCGTGGCATCGGCCGACGCCCTCCCGCGCGCGAAGCAGGTCCCAGCCGAGTGCACAAGAGGGCCCAACCGGCCATGACGGCACCTCCGGTTCGTATCCGGAAGTTCCGTCCGGTTAGGCTCATGACATGCATGCCTGGCCCGCATCCGAGGTCCCCGCCCTGCCTGGCAAGGGCCGCGACCTCCGGATACACGACACGTCGACCGGCGGACGAGTGACCCTCGACCCCGGTCCCGTCGCCCGTATCTACGTCTGCGGCATCACGCCGTACGACGCCACCCACATGGGACACGCGGCGACCTACAACGCGTTCGACCTCGTGCAGCGCGTGTGGCTCGACACGAAGCGGCAGGTCCACTACGTCCAGAACGTCACCGACGTCGACGATCCGCTGCTGGAGCGGGCGCAGCGCGACGGCGAGGACTGGACCGGGCTCGCGGAGCGCGAGACGGCCCTCTTCCGGGAGGACATGACGGCGCTGCGGATGCTGCCGCCCCAGCACTACATCGGGGCGGTGGAGGCCATACCGGGCATCGTCCCGCTGGTGGAACGGCTGCTGGAGGCGGGCGCCGCCTACGAACTGGAGGGCGACGTCTACTTCTCCGTGGCGGCCGACCCGCACTTCGGGGAGGTCTCCCGGCTGGACGCCGAGGCGATGCGGGTCCTGTCCGCCGAGCGCGGCGGCGACCCGGAGCGCCCCGGCAAGAAGAACCCGCTCGACCCGCTGCTCTGGCTGGCCGCGCGTCCCGGCGAGCCGAGCTGGGACGGCGGCAGCCTCGGCCGCGGCCGGCCCGGCTGGCACATCGAGTGCGTGGCCATCGCCCTCGACCACCTGGGCATGGGCTTCGACGTCCAGGGCGGCGGCAGCGACCTGGCCTTCCCGCACCACGAGATGGGCGCCTCGCACGCGCAGGCGCTGACCGGCCGGCATCCGTTCGCGCGGGCGTACGTGCACGCCGGAATGGTCGCCCTCGACGGCGAGAAGATGTCCAAGTCCAAGGGAAACCTCGTCTTCGTCTCCGCGTTGCGCAGGCAGGGCGTGGACCCGGCGGCGATCCGGCTCGCCCTCCTCGCGCACCACTACCGCGCCGACTGGGAATGGACGGAGCAGGTGCTTCCGGACGCCGAGGCCCGGTTGGCGCGCTGGCGCGCGGCGGTCTCCCGGCCGGACGGCCCGCCGGCCGAGGCGCTCGTCGAGGAGGTCCGCGAGGCGCTGGCGGACGACCTGGACGCGCCGTCCGCGCTGGCGGCCGTCGACCGCTGGGCCGCGCTCCAGCAGGAGGCGGGCGGCACGGACGAGGGGGCGCCCGGCGTGGTGTCGCGCACGGTCGACGCGCTCCTGGGCGTGGCACTGTGACGCCAAGGCGAGTGAACCGGACGCGGACGAGCGGGAGGCCCGTGCCCGTGGACGCGGTGCCGATGTAAGGGGGATCGGCGCGGGTCGTCCCTCGTCCGCCCACTCACCCATTGCGCTGACGGCACGGCCGGTAAGGGACCGAAGCGTCCCTTACCGGCCGTGCCGTGCTGTGCGATTCGGCCAAACCCGAACCCGGTGCGGCTGCTGCGCCGCCCTCCGCCGCCTTCTGCCGGCCTCTCGGGGCGGCCGGGGCGCCCTCGCTCAGTCCTCCGAAGGTCTTGACGGACCGTCCGGGGAGGGGCCGTCAGAGGAAGGACCGTCCGGGGAGGGGCCGTCAGGGGAAGGCCCGTCCGCGCCGTCCGGCCCGGATTCCTTCCCCGAGCCCTTGCCTGCCCCGTCGTCCTTCCCCGTGCCCGTGCCCATGTCCGTACCGGAGCCGGGGCCCGCGCCCGGTGCCGGCCCGGGCTCCGGGCCGCCCGCCGCGTCCGGGCCGCCGCGAGCGGGCCCCCGCGGCCTGCCCCGGCCGCCCGGCGCGTCGCGCAGGAATGACGTGCCGTCACCCGTCTCCGTCGCGTGCCCGCCGGACGCCGTCGGTCCGGGGCCGCCGTCGCGGCGCCGCAAATACCGCTCGAACTCCCGGGCGATGGCCTCGCCGGAGGCCTCCGGCAGCTCCGCCGTGTCCCGTGCCTCCTCCAGGGACTGCACGTACTCCGCGACCTCGCTGTCCTCGGCGGCCAACTGGTCCACGCCCAGTTGCCAGGCGCGCGCGTCCTCCGTCAGCTCGCCCAGCGGGATCCGCAGGCCGATCAGGTCCTCCAGCCGGTTCAGGAGCGCCAGCGTCGCCTTGGGGTTGGGCGGCTGGGACACGTAGTGCGGCACGGCGGCCCAGAGGCTCACTGCCGGTACGCCCGCGTGCGTGCACGCCTCCTGGAGGATGCCGACGATTCCGGTCGGACCCTCGTACCGGGTCTCCTCCAGGTCCATCGTCCGGGCCAGGTCCGTGTCCGAGGTGACCCCGCTGACCGGTACCGGACGGGTGTGCGGGGTGTCCCCGAGCAGCGCGCCCAGGATCACCACCATCTCCACGCCCAGCTCATGGGCGAAGCCCAGCAGCTCGTTGCAGAACGAGCGCCAGCGCATGGACGGCTCGATGCCGCGGACCAGCACCAGGTCACGCGGGGTCTCCCCGCCGACCCGCACCACGGACAGCCGGGTGGTCGGCCAGGTGATCTTCCGCACACCGCCCTCCAGGAAGACCGTGGGCCGGTTGACCTGGAAGTCGTAGTAGTCCTCGGCGTCGAGCGCCGCGAACACCTCGCCCTTCCACTCCCGGTTCAGATGCGCGACCGCGCTGGAGGCTGCGTCGCCCGCGTCGTTCCAGCCCTCGAACGCGGCCACCATGACCGGGTCGATCAGCTCGGGAACACCGTCGAGCTCGATCACCCAGTGCCTCCTTCCGAAGTTTTCTGCCGTACGGACCAACCTTACGGCTTGAACAGTGCCCGCCCGCAGCCCCGTGCACGCGCGGGTGAACTTCGCGGTAGTCGCGTATAAGCCCGAGGAATTAGTGCGTTGCTCAACCGATTCATCCGAGCTGTGTTTCCAGAGGCATCTGAGCAATGGGGGTAAATATCGTTCTCGCTCTGGACGATCGAGGTCGTCCGACGCTATACATCGGATGACCGACAGAGGTCCGATGTACTTCTCCAGGGGGCGTCCATGAGCCAGACCGTCACGGGCTTCGAGGTCCATGACATCCGCTTCCCCACCTCGGAACAGCTCGACGGCTCCGACGCCATGAATCCCGACCCCGACTACTCGGCCGCGTACGTCGTCCTGCGTACCGCCGACGGCCGCGAGGGGCACGGGTTCTGCTTCACCATCGGCCGGGGCAACGACGTGACGGCCGCGGCCATCGAGGCCCTGCGGCCGTACGTCCTGGGGTCCCCCGCGCCGAGCGACGCGGCCGGGCTGGCCGCGCTCTCCCTCGCGCTCACCCACGACTCGCAGCTGCGCTGGCTCGGCCCCGAGAAGGGGGTGACGCACATGGCCGCCGGCGCCGTGATCAACGCGGCCTGGGACCTGGCGGCCAAGAGGGCGTCCAAGCCCGTCTGGGAGTTCCTGGCCACCATGACGCCCGAGGAACTCGTCTCGCTGGTCGACTTCCGCTACCTGACGGACGCCCTCACACCGGACGAGGCGCTCGCCCTGCTGCGCGCGGCCGAGCCGGGGCGCGCCGAGCGGACCGCGCGGCTGCGGGCCGAGGGGTATCCCGCGTACACCACCTCGCCGGGCTGGCTCGGCTACTCCGACTCCAAGCTGGTCACGCTCGCCCGGCAGGCGGTCGCGGACGGCTTCACCCAGATCAAGCTCAAGGTCGGTGGCGATCTCTCGGACGACATCCGCAGGATGAAGCTGGCGCGCGACGCCGTCGGTCCCGACGTACGGATCGCGGTCGACGCCAACCAGCGCTGGGACGTCTCCGACGCGCTGCGCTGGATGGCCGCCCTCGCCCCGTACGCCCCGCACTGGATCGAGGAGCCGACCAGCCCCGACGACATCCTCGGCCATGCCGCCGTACGGGCCGGGCAGCCCGTCAAGGTCGCCACCGGGGAACACGTCGCCAACCGCGTCGTCTTCAAACAACTGCTCCAGGCCGGAGCCGTGGACTACCTCCAGATCGACGCGGCACGGGTCGCCGGCGTCAACGAGAATCTGGCCGTCCTGCTGCTCGCGGCGAAGTACGGTGTGCCCGTCTGCCCGCACGCGGGCGGCGTCGGACTGTGCGAACTCGTCCAGCACCTCTCGATGTTCGACTACATCGCCGTCTCCGGCAGCCGGGAAGGACGCGTCATCGAGTACGTCGACCACCTCCACGAGCACTTCGCCGACCCCGTGGTGATCGCCTCCGGCCGCTACCGGGTGCCCACCGCGCCGGGCTTCTCGGCCCGGATGCACCCTGCTTCGATCGCCGCCCACCGCTACCCGGAGGGGCCCGTCTGGCGGGCCCGCCGCGCGGCCGGGAGGTCCGCGGACGAGAGCACCGGGAAAGCCACCGGGAAAGCCACCGGGAAGACCGCAGAGAAGGCCGCCGGGGAGACGGCCGGGATGACCGTCGACGAGACGGCGGAGAGGAGCAGCCGATGACGGACATACGGGACTTCGAGGGGCTCGGCGCCCTGGTGACCGGCGGCGCGTCCGGCATCGGCGCGGCCGTCGCCGCCCTGCTGCTCCGGCGGGGCGCCCGCGTCGCCGTGCTGGACCGCGACACCGCGGGCGCGCCCGCCGGGACGCTGGCCCTGACGGCAGACGTGACGGACGACGCGGCGGTACGGGAGGCGGTGGACGCGGCGGCGGCCGAGTTCGGGGGGCTGCACACCGTCGTCTCCAACGCCGGTGTCGGCGCCGTCGGCACGGTCGAGGACAACCCCGACGACGAGTGGCGGCGGGTCCTCGACATCAACGTCCTCGGCATGGCCCGCACCGCCCGGCACGCCCTGCCCCATCTGCGCCGCGCGGCCCCGGAGCGGCCCGGCCGCGTCTCGATCACCCAGACCTGCTCCATCGCGGCCACCGCCGGACTGCCGCAGCGCGCGCTCTACAGCGCCAGCAAGGGCGCGGTCCTGTCGCTGACCCTGGCCATGGCCGCCGACCACGTCCGGGAGGGGATCCGCGTCAACTGCGTCAACCCCGGTACCGCCGACACGCCCTGGGTCGGACGACTGCTCGACCAGGCCCAGGACCCGGCGGCCGAACGCGCCGCCCTCGAAGCGCGCCAGCCCACCGGACGGCTGGTCGGCGCGGACGAGGTCGCCGCCGCCGTCGTCTACCTCGCCGGCCCGGCCGCTGCCGCCGTCACGGGCACGTCGCTCGCCGTCGACGGCGGGATGCAGGGCCTGCGCCTGCGCCCCGCCACCTGATCGCACTCCCGGGCCGCCGCCCGGGCCCCGGGCCAGGACCCCGGCCCGCACTCACTCCCCAGGGACGCAAAGGACGGGACATCCATGCACGGCACCTCCACGGCACACCACTTCGGGCGGCGAAGGGTCCGCACGACGAGGGCCCGCACGACGAGGGTCCGCACGACGAGGGCCCGCACGACGAGGGTCCGCACGACGAGCGTCGCGGCGTGTGCGGCGCTCCTCGCTGTCATGGCCCTGGCAGGCTGTAACCGGGACCAGGGCGCCGGCGCGGCCGGTGGCGGCAAGGTCGGCATCGACCTGCCCCGCAGCGACAGCGACTTCTGGAACTCGTACCAGAACTACATCGAGAAGGGCGTCGAGGACGGCGAGGTCGGGGCCCTTCCACTGACCAACTCGCAGAACGACATCGGCAAGCTCGTCTCCAACGTCCAGGTCTTCACCGACCAGGGGGCCAAGGCCGTCGTCATGGCCCCGCAGGACACCGGTGCCATCACCGAGACGCTCCGCACGCTGAAGGAGCGGAAGATCCCGGTCGTCTCCGTGGACACCCGCCCCGACCAGGGCGATGTCTACATGGTCGTACGGGCCGACAACCGCGCGTACGGCGAGAAGGCGTGCGAGTACCTGGGCGAGCGGCTCAAGGGCAAGGGCAAGGTCGCCGAGTTCCAGGGCGACCTGTCCTCCATCAACGGCCGGGACCGTTCCGAGGCGTTCACGTCCTGCATGCGGCGCGAGTTCCCCGGCATCACGGTCTTCGAGCTGGCCACCGACTGGAAGGGCGACGTCGCCTCGGCCAAGCTCCAGTCGACGCTCGCCGCCCACCCCGACCTGGGCGGGATCTACATGCAGGCCGGCGGGGTCTTCCTGCAGCCCACCCTGGCACTGCTGGAGCAGAAGAAACTGCTCAAGGCACCCGGCACCCCGGGCCACATCACGATCGTCTCCAACGACGGCATCCCCGAGGAACTGGACGCCATCCGGGCGGGCAAGATCGACGCCACCGTCTCCCAGCCGGCCGACCTCTACGCCAAGTACGCGCTGTACTACGCGAAGCGGGCGCTGGCGGGCGAGACGCCGAAGACCGGGCCGACCGACCACGACTCCACCGTCATCAAGATCCCGGGCGGCTTCGAGGACCAGCTGCCCGCACCCCTGGTGACCAAGGACAACGTGGACGATCCGGGGCTCTGGGCCAATCAGATGCAAAAGAAGAGCTGATCAGATCATGGATGCCGCACGAGCCGACGCGCACGCGCACGCGCACGACGAGGCACCCGCACACCCGCCCGCGCACGCAGCCGCCGGGCGGGCCGGGCACCGGGACCGGCACGCGTCGGCCCCGGCAGCGCTCCGGGCGGAGGGCATCGTCAAACGCTTCGGCCCCACCCTGGCCCTCGACGAGGTACGGCTCACGGTCCGGCCCGGCGAGTCCCACGCGCTCGTGGGCCGCAACGGCGCGGGCAAGTCGACCCTGGTCGGAGTGGTCACCGGACTGCACCGGCCGGACGCGGGTGAGGTCACCTTCGACGGCGATCCCGCCCCCGCCTTCGGTGACACCGGGGCCTGGCGCTCCCGGATCGCCTGCGTCCACCAGAAGTCCATGGCGGTCCCCGACCTGACCGTCGCCGAGAACCTCTTCCTGGGGGACTACGGGCTCGACCGCGGCCGCCGCCTGATCAACTGGCGGGGGCTGCGCCGGCGCGCGCGGGACCTGCTCGCGGAGTACGGCGTCGAGGTCGACCCGGACACCCGCGCGAAGGACCTGCCCGTCGAACACCGGCAGTTCATGGAGATCGCGCGGGCGCTGTCCTTCGGTGCCCGGCTGATCGTCCTGGACGAGCCCACGGCACAGCTCGACGCGCGCGGGATCCAGCGGCTGTTCGACAAGCTCCGCGAACTGCGCGAGCAGGGGGTGGCGTTCCTGTTCATCTCCCACCACCTCCAGGAGGTGTACGAGCTGTGCACGACCGTCACCGTCTACCGGGACGCCCGCCACGTGCTGACCGCCCCCGTGGCGGGACTGCCCAAGGCGGACCTGGTGGCGGCGATGACGGGAGAGTCCGCCGGGGCGGCCGGGACCTGGCACGCGAAGCCCGCGGGGGCGGATTCCGCGTCGGCTCCCGCGCCCGGTCTCGTACCGGAGGCCGTACCCGGTTCCCGTCCGGGGGCCGCGCACGGTAGCGCCCCGGACCACAGGCCCGGCCGGACGTCCGTCGGCCGCGCCGAGCCCGTGCTGACCGCCGAAGCCCTCGCGCTCGACGGGGAGTTCGAGGCTCTCGACCTCGCCGTGCGGCCCGGCGAGGTGCTCGGCCTCGCCGGGGCCGCCGCCAGCGGCACCACCGCGCTGGGCGAGACCCTCGTCGGGATGCGCGCGGCGACATCCGGCCGGATCGCCGTGCGCGGACGCCCGGTCCGGGCCGGCAGCGTCCCGCACGCCCTGGACGCCGGCATCGGCTACGTCCCCGAGGACCGGCACCGCCAGGGGCTGGTCGCCGACCGCAGCGTCGCGGAGAACGCCACGCTCACCGTGACCGACCAGCTCGGCCGCTGGGGGACCGTGCTGCCGTCCCGTACCAGGGAGTTCGCCCAGGGCATGATCGAATCGCTGGACATCAAGACCCGGGGGCCCGAGCAGCCGGTCTCAAGGCTGTCGGGCGGCAACCAGCAGAAGGTCGTCGTCGCCCGCGCGCTGGCCCGCGGGCCGGCGGTGCTGGTGGCCCTGCGGCCCACCGCGGGGGTGGATGTCACCTCGAAGAACGCGCTGCTCGGCGTCGTGCGCCGGGTCGCGGACGAGGGCCGCGCGGCCGTGATCGTCTCGGACGAACCGGACGATCTGCGGGTGTGCGACCGGGTGCTCGCCCTCTTCCACGGGCGCGTGGTGGCAACGTTCGGCAGCGGCTGGAGCGACCGGGAACTGGTCGCCGCGATGGAAGGTGTGGGGGAGCGGGAATGACACAGACCGTACAGCCGCCGACGGCGGGCGCCGCGGAGCGCGCGGCCCCGCGGAGCCGGGTGCGGACCATCCGGTGGAGCGACTTCTCCCTGGTGCCGGTGATCGTGGTGCTGATGGTGATCGGCTTCATCGTCTCGCCGGTGTTCCTCACCGCCGACAACCTGATCAGCGTCGTCCAGCAGTCCTCGGAGCTGAGCCTGCTGGTCCTGGGCCAGGCGCTGATCCTGATCTGCGGACGGATGGACCTGTCCCTGGAATCGACCATCGGCATCGCGCCGGTCGTCGCCATGTGGCTGGTCCTGCCCGCGGAGGGCGGCCGGTTCGCCGGGCTCGACCTGCTGCCGGTCTGGCTGGCCATCCCCGCCTGCCTGCTCGTCGGCGTGGTCATCGGCCTCGTCAACGGCTTCCTGATGCTCAAGCTGCGGGTCAACGGCTTCATCGCCACCCTCGGCATGCTCACCATGCTGCGCGGCCTGCACATCGGCATCACCGAGGGCAAGTCGATCACCGGTGTGCCGGAGTCCTTCCGCTACCTCGGCATGACCGACTGGCTGGGCGTCCCGGCCGCCGTGTGGATCTGTCTGGCGCTGTTCGCGCTCGGCGGCGCGGCGCTGGCCTGGCTGCGGCACGGCCGCGCGCTGTACGCCATCGGCGGCAACCCGGAGGCGGCGCGCGCGGCCGGGATCCGGGTGGACCGCGTCACCTGGATCGTCCTCGCCGTCGGCGGGCTGCTCGCGGCCTTCGCGGGCATCCTCTACACCGGCCACTACGGCTCGGTCGCGGCCACCCAGGGCAACGGCTGGATCTTCCAGGTCTTCGCCGCCGCCGTCATCGGCGGGATCAGCCTCAAGGGTGGACGCGGCACGCTCTTCGGCGCGCTCACCGGGGTGCTGACCCTCCAGCTGGTGGTGAACGTGATGACGCTGGGAGGCGTGCCGGCGCTGTGGAACCAGTTCCTCAACGGCGCGATCATCATCCTCGCCCTGGTCATCTCGCGCTTCGCGAGCGGCGAGAAGCAGGACTGACGCGGCTGACGGGTGTCACGTCACCTGACGGGCCCTCCGGCACACCGTGCACGGCGTACCGGCGTCGTGCACGGCTCACAGCGTGGAGCGCAGCCACATCTCCACGCTCGCGATATGGACCGTGGCCCAGGACCTGGCCGCCTCCGCGTCCCGGTCCCGGAGCGCGGAGAGGATCGCCCGGTGCTCGTGGAGCGTACGGCTGACCGCGTCCCGCTGGGTCAGCCCGCGCCAGATACGGGCCCGGGTGGTCGGCCCGGAGAGCCCGTCCAGCAGGGAGCACAGCACCGAGTTGCCCGACGCGGAGACGATGCCGTGGTGGAACTCCAGGTCGGCCGCGACGAGCTGCTCCACCGAAGGGCCCGGGCCGAGCGCGTCCAACTGGGCTTCGAGCGCGTCCAGTTCGGCATCGGTGACGCGGCTGCTCGCCATGGCCGTCGCGGCGGGCTCCAGGATGCGGCGGACGGCGAGGAACTCCAGCACGGTGTCGTCGCGGTGGAAGTCCACGACGAAGCTCAGCGCCTCCAGCAGGAGCTGGGGATCGAGGCTGGTGACGTACGTACCGTCCCCCTGCCGTACGTCGAGGATGCGGATGAGCGACAGCGCCCGCACCGCCTCGCGCAGCGAGTTGCGCGACAGCCCCAGCTCGGCGGCGAGTTCGCTCTCCTTGGGCAGCCGGTCACCCGGGCGCAGCGCGCCGGAGACGATCATCCCCTTGATCTTCTCGATGGCCTCGTCGGTGACAGCCATGGCGACCCCTCCACACATCCGATGTATCGGCCCATTATGCGCGTTGGGGCAGGTGCGCGGCGGCGCTCCCCCCGGACGGCCCGTACGGCCCGGGGGAGCGCCCTGTGCGAGGCGTCCGGAGATCAGGCCGGCCGCTTGCCGAGGACGTCCTCCACCGCGGCACGGACCTCGTCCGTGGCCAGGCCGCGGATCGTCAGCGTCGTACGGCGGCGCAGCACGTCGTCCGCCGTCTCGGCCCATTCGTGGTCCCGGGCGTAGACGACCTGCGCCCAGATCTCCGGCGCGTCCGGGTGGATCCGCTCGGCGAGCTCGGGGCGTTCGTTCGCCAGCCGCGCGATGTCGAAGGAGAGCGAGCCGTAGTGGGTGGCGAGGTGTCGCGCGGTGTCGGAGGCCATGGCCGGACCCTGCCCCGCGCCGTCGACGAGCAGCCGGTGGGCGACCGCGCGCGGACTGGCGATGCCCGGCAGCGGCGGCTTCTTCGGCAGCCGGGAGACGGGTTCCATGCCCTGGCCGAGGGGGTGCCCCGGCAGGGCCGCCAGCTTGTTCAGGACCGTACGGCCGATGTGCCGGAACGTGGTCCACTTGCCGCCCGCGACCGAGAGCATGCCGCCGCGGCCCTCGGTCACGACGGTCTCGCGCTTGGCCTTGGAGGTGTCGCCCGGCCCGCCGGGCAGCACCCGCAGACCGGCGAACGCGTAGGTGATCAGGTCCCGGTCCAGCTGCTGGTCCCGTACCGAGAACGCCGCCTCGTCGAGGATCTGGCGGATGTCCTTCTCGTCGACCGAGAGGTCCGCCGGGTCGCCCTCGTACTCCTCGTCCGTCGTCCCCAGCAGCAGCATGTCCTCCCAAGGGAGGGCGAAGGTGATGCGGTACTTGTCTATCGGAGTGGCGAGCGCGGCCCGCCAGGGGGCGGTGCGCTTGAGGACCAGGTGCGCCCCCTTGGAGAGCCGGATGGAGGGTGCCGCGTCCGGGTTCTCCATCTTCCGCAGGTGGTCGACCCAGGGACCGGTGGCGTTCAGCACGAGCCGGGCGTCCACCTTGAACTCGGTGCCGTCCACCCGGTCCTCGAGGTCGGCGCCGGTCACCCGGCCCCCGGTGAACCGCAGGCCGGTGACCTGGGCGTGGTTGAGGACGACCGCGCCGGACTCGACGGCGGCCCGGACCGTCATCAGCGCCATCCGCGCGTCGTTCATCTGGTCGTCGCCGTAGACGGCCACGGCCTTCAGATTGTCCGTACGCAGCTCGGGAACGGCCCGCCGGGCCTTGTCCGGGCTGATCACATGGCCGACGCCGTCGCCGAACGCGGAGAGCGCGGAGTAGGCGAAGACGCCCGCGCCGAGCTTGGCCGCGCCGTGCGGGCCGCCCTTGTAGACCGGCAGATAGAAGGTCAGCGGGTTGGCCAGGTGCGGTGCCACCTGCCGGGAGACCGCACGGCGCTCGAAGTGGTTCTCCGCGACCAGCTTCACCGCGCCGGTCTGGAGGTAGCGCAGACCGCCGTGGAGCAGCTTGGAGGAGGCGGAGGAGGTGGCGCCGGCGAAGTCACCGGCGTCGACCAGGGCCACCCGCAGACCCGACTGGGAGGCATGCCAGGCCGTGGAGATGCCCAGGATGCCGCCGCCGATCACCAGGAGGTCGAATGCCGCGTTGGACAGCCGGTCCCGGGTCTCGGCACGGCTCGGCAGGAAGCCGCCGGCCGGGTGGTTCCCCAGAGCGGGGACGTGCAGGGTGCTCATTGTTTACTCCTCTTCGCCTCTCTCCGGCTCGCGGCTCGGGCGGCCGGCCGGGCTGGGTGTGGTTCAGCTGTCGTCGTCGACGTCGAGCCAGCCCGTGGTGCGCTCGACGGCCTTGAGCCAGTTCTTGTACTCGCGGTCCCGGGTCGCCGGGTCCATCCGGGGCGTCCACTCGGCGGCCCGGCGCCAGTTGGCGCGCAGCGCGTCGGTGTCCGGCCAGAAGCCCACGGCCAGTCCGGCCGCGTAGGCGGCGCCGAGACAGGTGGTCTCGGCGACCATCGGGCGCACCACCGGCGCGTCCAGGACGTCCGAGAGCGTCTGCATCAGCAGGTTGTTGGAGGTCATCCCGCCGTCGACCTTGAGCGAGGTCAGCTCGACACCGGAGTCCTTCGTCATGGCGTCACTGATCTCACGGGTCTGCCAGGCCGTGGCCTCCAGCACCGCCCGCGCGATGTGCGCCTTGGTGACGTAGCTGGTCAGGCCCGCGATGACGCCGCGCGCGTCGGGGCGCCAGTGCGGGGCGAAGAGCCCGGAGAAGGCGGGCACGAAGTACGCGCCGCCGTTGTCGTCCACCGAGGACGCCAGGGTCTCGATCTCGGCCGCGGAGTTGATCAGACCCATCTGGTCGCGCATCCACTGCACCAGCGAACCGGTGACGGCGATGGAGCCCTCCAGGGCGTAGACCGCGTCCTGGTCGCCGATCCGGTAGCCGACCGTCGTCAGCAGGCCCGCGTAGGAGTTGACCGGCTTGTTGGCGGTGTTCATCAGCATGAACGTGCCGGTGCCGTACGTGGACTTCGCCTCGCCCTCGGCGAAACAGGTCTGGCCGAACAGCGCGGCCTGCTGGTCACCGAGCGCGGAGGCGACCGGGATGCCGTCCAGGACGCCGCCCTTGGCGGTGCCGTACACCTCGGCGGAGGACCGGATCTCCGGCAGCATCGCGGTCGGGACCTCCATCGAGGCCGCGATCTTCGCGTCCCACTGGAGGGTGTGCAGGTTCATCAGCATCGTGCGGGAGGCGTTGGTGACGTCCGTGACGTGCACGCCGCCGTCGGTGCCGCCGGTCAGGTTCCAGATGACCCACGAGTCCATCGTGCCGAAGAGGATCTCGCCCCGTTCGGCGCGCTCCCGCAGCCCGGGCACGTTGTCCAGCAGCCAGCGGGCCTTCGGCCCCGCGAAGTAGCTGGCCAGCGGAAGGCCGGTCTCACGGCGGAAGCGGTCCTGGCCGACGTTGCGGCCGAGCTCGCGGCAGAGCGCGTTGGTCCGGGTGTCCTGCCAGACGATGGCGTTGTGGACGGGCTCACCGGTGTTCTTGTCCCACAGCAGCGTGGTCTCGCGCTGGTTGGTGATGCCGATGGCCTTGACGTCCGCGGAGGTGATGCCGGCCTTCTCGACGGCTCGGGTCACGACCTCCTGGACATTGGCCCAGATCTCGGTGGCGTCGTGTTCCACCCAGCCGGGCCTGGGAAAGATCTGCTCATGCTCCTTCTGGTCGACGGAGACGATGCGGCCGTCCCGGTCGAAGACGATGCAGCGGCTGGACGTGGTGCCCTGGTCGATCGCCGCGATGAAGGGTCCCGAGCCGTGCGAGGAGGTGCCGGTGGTGCCGGTGGTTGTCGTGTCGCTCACGGTGTCTGCTCCTGTTCGGTGCGAAGGGGAGGGGGCCTACGCGAAGACCCAGTTGTAGTAACCGCCGGCGAGGGCTCCGCCGATCAGCGGCGCGACCACCGGGATCCAGGCGTAACCCCAGTCGGAACCGCCCTTGTTGGGCAGCGGCAGCAGCGCGTGCACGATGCGGGGACCGAGGTCACGGGCCGGGTTGATGGCGTAGCCCGTGGGCCCGCCCAGGGACAGGCCGATGCCCACGACGAGGAACGCGGTGATCAGCACACCGAGGGGGCCGAGGCCGTCGCCCTCGTTGTTCAGTCCCTGGGTGAGGATCGATATGACCAGGACGAAGGTGGCGACGATCTCCGTGAGCGCGTTCTGCAGGGCGTTGCGGACCTCGGGACCCGTGGAGAAGACACCGAGCACGGGCCCCGCCGCGGGTGCCGCCTTCTGATCCACCAGGCCCTCCTTCTCCGGCTGCGCGGCGAGAATCTCCGGGTCGGTCAGATGAGCCTTGAACTGGCCCATGTAGACCACCCACACCAGCAAAGCGCCGATCATCGCGCCCAGCATCTGGGAGCCGATGTAGAGGGGTACGTCGCTCCACTTCGTACCGCCCTCGATGGCGAGGCCGAGAGTGACCGCGGGGTTGAGGTGGGCACCGGAGACACCGGACGAGAGATACGCGCCGACCATCACCGCGAAACCCCAGCCGAGGCTGATGGCGACCCAGCCGGCGTTGTGCGCCTTGGAGCGCTTGAGCACCACGCCGGCGACCACGCCGCCGCCGAGCAGGATGAGCAGGGCCGTACCCGTGACCTCACCTATGAAGATGTCGAAGTGGGACACCCGAGACTCCTTCGTCCAGGGGTAGACAAACCTCCGGTTCGCACCAGTGGTCCGCGCCCTCGGGCGAGGGCGTTGCCGGCTGATGGCGTTGTCCCACACTAACTCCTATGGCCGATTAGTGTTCGACAATGCCGACCGTTGAACGGCAGTTTTGTCCTGCGATCCTCCGTCGTCAAGGGTTCGGTGCCCGAATTCCGACTCGTTATCGACGATCGGTCGTCGGCTTCAGAACCGCCCGGCGCCGATGTCCCGGGAGACGGCGCGGGCACACTCCCGTACGGCGGCCACCAGCTCGGAACGCATCTCGCCGGACGGGCAGACTCGCTCCACCGCGCCGGTGATCGCGATGGCGCCGACCGGCATCCGGCGCCGGTTGTGGATGGGGGCGGCCACCGCCGCCACGCCCTCCCAGGTCTCCTCCAGGTCCTCCGCCCAGCCGCGCGCCCTGGTCAGGTCGAGCACCTTCTCGAACTCCGCCAGGTCCGTGACCGTGCGCGGGGTGAGGGCCGCCCGCTCGTTCTCCACCGCCTCGTTGTGCGCCACCGGGTCGTACGCGGCGAGCACCTTGCCCAGCGCGGTGGAGTGCAGCGGCTGCATCGCGCCCACCTCCAGCACCTGCCGGCTGTCGTCCGGGCGGAAGACGTGGTGGACGATCAGGATGCCCGCCTGGTGGACGACGCCCAGGTGCACGCTCTCGCCGCTGGAGCGGGCCAGGTCGTCCGTCCAGACCAGGGCGCGGGCGCGCAGCTCGTGCACGTCGAGGTAGCTGTTGCCCAGGCGCAGCAGCTCGGCGCCCAGCTGGTAGCGGCCGGAGGCGGTGTCCTGTTCGACGAAGCCCTCCGCCTGGAGGGTGCGGAGGATGCCGTGGGCGGTGCCCTTGGCCAGCCCGAGGGAGGAGGAGATCTCCGACAGGCCGAGCCTGCGCTCGCCCCCCGCGAGCAGCCGGAGCATCGCCGCCGCCCGTTCCAGCGACTGAATGTTCTTCGCCATCGGCCCCGGTCCTCCACTACGTTCGACAATGCTGAACACTATCGGTCGTTGCCGACCTTCTCTCACCGTGGAGACGATCTGTCAAGACCTGGTGCCCCTTCCGGCGGTCCTCGCCGGTCGCGGCCCCGACCCCCGGTTTTTCCGCAGAACAGGATGCCGTCCGCCCACCGGGACACCCCACCGAGAGTCGAGCGGGAGAGCTAGGCTGGCCCGGTGCGCCCGCCCATCGCGGGCGCAAAGCCGACAGCCGTCGCAGCCCAGGGAGTACTTTCATGGCCCCGTCGCCGACCCCCGCCACCGACAGCAGGACCCGTATCGAAGCCCTCCGCGAGGCGCTCGCCACCCGTGTGGTGGTGGCCGACGGCGCGATGGGCACGATGCTCCAGGCGCAGGACCCCACCCTCGCGGACTTCCAGGACCTGGAGGGCTGCAACGAGATCCTGAACGTGACACGCCCGGACATCGTCCGGTCCGTGCACGAGGAGTACTTCGCGGTCGGCGTCGACTGCGTCGAGACCAACACGTTCGGTGCGAACTTCGCGGCCCTGGGGGAGTACGACATCCCCGAGCGGGTCTTCGAGCTCTCCGAGGCCGGCGCCCGTATCGCCCGCGAGACCGCCGACGAGGCCACCGCCGCCACCGGACAGCAGCGCTGGGTGCTGGGTTCCATGGGCCCCGGCACCAAGCTGCCGACCCTCGGCCACGCCCCGTACACCACTCTGCGCGACGCCTACCAGCAGAACGCCGAGGGCATGATCGCCGGTGGCGCCGACGCCCTGCTGGTGGAGACCACCCAGGACCTGCTCCAGACCAAGGCCGCCGTCCTCGGCGCCCGCCGCGCGCTGGCGGCGACCGGCGCGAACCTCCCCGTCATCTGCTCCGTGACGGTCGAGACCACCGGCACGATGCTGCTCGGC
Organism: Streptomyces hebeiensis; assembly: GCF_052983195.1. Lineage (NCBI taxonomy): Bacteria > Bacillati > Actinomycetota > Actinomycetes > Kitasatosporales > Streptomycetaceae > Streptomyces > Streptomyces hebeiensis. The sequence continues at coordinate 1,313,471 of NZ_CM129812.1, read as the reverse complement.
TCGGAAATCGGCGCGGCCCTGACCGCGCTGGAGCCGCTGGGCATCGACATGATCGGCCTCAACTGCGCCACCGGCCCGGCCGAGATGAGCGAGCACCTGCGCTACCTCGCCCGGCACTCCCGCATCCCGCTGTCCTGCATGCCGAACGCCGGCCTGCCGGTGCTCGGCAAGGACGGGGCGCACTACCCGCTGACCCCCGGCGAGCTCGCCGACGCCCAGGAGACCTTCGTCCGGGAGTACGGCCTGTCCCTGGTCGGCGGGTGCTGCGGTACGACCCCGGAGCATCTGCGCCAGGTCGTCGAGCGGGTGCGCGGCGCGGCCACCACCGAGCGCGCCCCGCGCCCCGAGCCCGGCGCCGCGTCCCTCTACCAGTCCGTTCCCTTCCGGCAGGACACCTCGTACCTCGCCATCGGCGAGCGGACGAACGCCAACGGTTCGAAGAAGTTCCGCGAGGCCATGCTGGCGGGCCGCTGGGACGACTGCGTGGAGCTCGCCCGCGAGCAGATCCGCGAGGGCGCCCACCTGCTGGACCTCTGCGTCGACTACGTCGGCCGGGACGGCGTCGCCGACATGGAGGAGCTCGCCGGACGGTTCGCCACCGCCTCCACCCTCCCGATCGTCCTGGACTCCACGGAGGTCGACGTCATCCGGGCGGGCCTGGAGAAGCTCGGCGGCCGCGCGGTGATCAACTCCGTGAACTACGAGGACGGCGACGGACCCGAGTCCCGCTTCGCGAAGGTCACGGAACTGGCGCGGGAGCACGGCGCCGCGCTGATCGCGCTGACCATCGACGAGGAGGGCCAGGCGCGCACCCCGGAGAAGAAGGTCGAGATCGCCGAGCGGCTGATCGACGACCTGACCGGCAACTGGGGCATCCACGAGTCGGACATCCTCATCGACACCCTGACCTTCACCATCTGCACCGGTCAGGAGGAGTCCCGCAAGGACGGCGTCGCCACCATCGAGGCGATCCGCGAGCTCAAGCGCCGCCACCCCGAGGTGCAGACCACCCTGGGCCTGTCCAACATCTCCTTCGGACTCAACCCGGCCGCCCGGATCGTCCTGAACTCCGTCTTCCTGGACGAGTGCGTCAAGGCCGGTCTGGACTCGGCGATCGTGCACGCCTCGAAGATCCTTCCCATCGCCCGTTTCAGCGAGGAAGAGGTCCGAACGGCCCTCGACCTGATCTACGACCGCCGCGCCGAGGGGTACGACCCGCTCCAGAAGCTCATGGAGCTGTTCGAGGGCGCCACCGCCAAGTCCCTCAAAGCGGGCAAGGCCGAGGAACTGGCCGCCCTGCCGCTGGACGAGCGCCTCCAACGCCGCATCATCGACGGCGAGCGCAACGGCCTGGAGGCCGACCTGGACGAGGCGCTGCTGACCCGGCCCGCCCTGGACATCGTCAACGACACCTTGCTGGAGGGCATGAAGGTCGTCGGCGAGCTGTTCGGCTCCGGTCAGATGCAGTTGCCGTTCGTCCTCCAGTCCGCCGAGGTCATGAAGACGGCCGTGGCGCACCTCGAACCGCACATGGAGAAGTCGGACGACGAGGGGAAGGGCACGATCGTGCTCGCCACCGTCCGCGGCGACGTCCACGACATCGGCAAGAACCTCGTCGACATCATCCTCTCCAACAACGGCTACAACGTGGTGAACCTGGGCATCAAGCAGCCCGTCTCCGCGATCCTGGAAGCCGCGCGCGAAAACCGCGCGGACGTGATCGGCATGTCCGGTCTGCTGGTGAAGTCGACCGTGATCATGAAGGAGAACCTGGAGGAGCTCAACCAGCGCAGGATGGCCGCCGACTACCCGGTGATCCTCGGTGGCGCGGCCCTCACTCGCGCCTACGTCGAGCAGGACCTGCACGAGATCTACGAGGGCGAGGTGCGCTACGCGCGCGACGCGTTCGAGGGCCTGCGCCTGATGGACGCGCTGATCGCAGTCAAGCGCGGTGTGCCCGGCGCCACCCTTCCCGAGCTCAAGCAGCGCCGGGTCAGGGCCACGGCGAGCGCGGTCGTGGAGGACCGGCCCGACGAGGGCGCGGTCCGCTCCGACGTCGCTGTCGACAACCCCGTGCCCACGCCGCCGTTCCGGGGCACCCGGGTCGTCAAGGGCATCCAGCTCAAGGAGTACGCTTCCTGGCTGGACGAGGGCGCTCTCTTCAAGGGCCAGTGGGGCCTGAAGGAGTCCCGCAAGGGCGACGGCCCCGGCTACGAGGAACTGGTGGAGACCGAGGGACGGCCCCGGCTGCGCGGCTGGCTCGACCGGTTGCAGACCGAGAACCTGCTGGAAGCCGCCGTCGTGTACGGCTACTTCCCCTGTGTGTCCAAGGGCGACGACCTCATCCTGCTGGGCGACGACGGCGCCGAGCGCACCCGCTTCACCTTCCCGCGCCAGCGCCGGGGCCGCAGGCTCTGCCTGGCGGACTTCTTCCGCCCCGAGGACTCCGGCGAGACGGATGTCGTCGGGCTCCAGGTCGTCACCGTCGGCTCGAAGATCGGCGCGGCCACGGCGGAGCTGTTCGAGGCCAACGCCTACCGTGACTACCTCGAACTGCACGGCCTGTCCGTCCAGCTCGCCGAGGCGCTCGCCGAGTACTGGCACGCCCGGGTCCGCTCCGAGCTGGGCTTCGCGGGAGAGGACCCGGCCGACGTCGAAGACATGTTCGCCCTGAAGTACCGGGGCGCGCGCTTCTCGCTCGGTTACGGGGCCTGTCCGGACCTGGAGGACCGCTCGAAGATCGCCGAGCTGCTGGAGCCCGAGCGGATCGGGGTGCGGCTGTCGGAGGAGTTCCAGCTCCACCCCGAGCAGTCCACGGACGCGATCGTCATCCACCACCCGGAGGCGAAGTACTTCAACGCCCGCTGACGCCGTTCGCACGGGGCGCCGCCTGTGGCCTCATCCTCATCAGGGATGTGCTCCAACAGGGGCGCCCCGTCCGCTCCCCGGGCGGCGTGCCCGGCGGACCGGACGTACACTGGTCGGTCCAGTGCAGGCCGGTCGCCTGTCCCGATGGGAAACCACGCCGGGGAAGGTGGCCGGCCTTCTCGTCCCTCACGGAGGTGTCCGGATGACCAGTACGGTCCCCGCGTCCTTGACCCGAACGGCGGATGGCTCCGCCCTTCAGGCCGTCCTGCTCGACATGGACGGCACCCTGGTCGACACCGAGGGCTTCTGGTGGGACGCGGAGGTCGAGGTCTTCAAGGCCCTCGGCCATGTCCTCGACGAGACCTGGAGAGACGTGGTGGTCGGTGGGCCCATGACTCGCAGCGCGAGCTTCCTCATCGAGGCCACCGGCGCCGCGATCACGCTCGCCGAACTGACCGTACTGCTCAACGACACCTTCGAGGACCGCATCGCCCGAGGCGTGCCGATGATGCCGGGGGCGCGCCGGCTGCTCGGCGAACTGGCCGACCAGGGCGTGCCCGCCGCCCTGGTCTCCGCCTCGCACCGCCGCATCATCGACCGCGTGCTGACCTCGCTGGGGCCCGAGCACTTCGCGCTGACCGTCGCGGGTGACGAGGTGCCCCGCACCAAACCGCATCCCGACCCGTACCTGCTCGCCGCCCGCGGCCTGGGCGCGGACCCGGCCCGCTGCGCCGTCGTCGAGGACACCGCCACCGGCGTGGCCGCCGCCGAGGCCGCCGGCTGCCGCGTGGTCGCCGTACCGTCCGTCGCGCCGATCCCGCCCGCCTCCGGGCGTACCGTCGTCGCCTCCCTCGAAGAGGTGGACCTCGCATTTCTGCGCCGGATGATGACACGTCGCCCCTGATTCGCGCACCGAGCGTCGCCCCCGAATGCGGTACGGAAACTCTGGGCATTGGCCCGGACGTTTTCCGTTACCCCGTATACGGTATTCATGATCCCGAAAAAAGCCTCCGGACGTGACCTTTATCACTGGTATATGCGTCGACAGGTGGCGCCCCTGCTGATCCAGACCGCAGTCGGGCAGGCCCGACTGCGTCCTTGTGTCCGGATTGGTGGAGGGGTGTACGAAACCTTCCCGAGCCCGGATATCACCAGGTCGCTATTGCCGATCACTGTGTGACGCCGACGCCCTTCGGGCCCGTTCCGGCATTCCTGGCGCCGCCGACTAATCTCATCGCGAGCACTTCGCCGCATCAAACGAACGCGTCCCGGCGGTCACCCAAGTCGCCGTGGCACAGGACCGATCGCTCTGATTCCCGGCCCGATCGCACTGCCCCGACCGGGTGGGCACGGCGGAGTCTCCCATGTGCATCGCTGTATCTCAGTGCCGGATGAGGGAGTACGTCCAGGATGAACCGCAAGACTTTGGTGCTGTCGGCCACGTTCGGCCTGCTTGCGCCCGTGCTCGCCGGTTGCGGCGGTTCGGACGGCGGCTCTGACGGCGGTGACCCCATTGTCGTGGGCACCACGGACCAGTACGAGGCCACGAAGGACGCCCCTGCGCCCCTCGACCCGGCCGCCGCGTACGACGTGGGCATCTGGAACATCCTGCGCCAGACGGTGCAGACACTGATGTACGTGCCGCGCGGCGGTGGCGCGCCCGTGCCCGAGGCCGCCTCCAGCTGCGGCTTCACCGACCGGGAGAACCAGAGTTTCCGCTGCAAGCTGCGCGAGGGGCTCAAGTTCTCCAACGGCGACCCCGTGACGGCGGAGGACGTGAAGTTCTCCTTCCAGCGTGCTCTGTCGATCAAGGATGCCAGCGGTGTCTACGCCCTGCTGTCGAACATCGACACGATGGAGACCAACGGCGACTCCGAGGTCATCTTCCATCTCAAGGCGTCCGACGCGACCTTCCCGTACAAGCTGACGACGCCGGTGGCCGGCATCGTGAGCCCCAAGCTGTACTCGGCGAACAAGGTCCGGGACGGCTTCGACATCGACGGCTCCGGCCCGTACACCTTCAAGGGTGAGGTCAAGGACAACACGCTCGTCAAGGCCACCTTCACCAAGAACCCGAACTACAAGGGCGACCTGAAGGTCCTGAACGACAAGGTCGAGATGCGGTCCTTCGACGACGCCGACGCCATGGGCAAGGCGCTCGACTCCGACGACATCGACGTGATGACCCGAGCCATGTCGCCCCAGCAGGTCCAGGCGATGCTCAAGAAGCCCAAGGACGGCATCGAACTCACCGAGATGCCCGGCCTCGAGATCCGTTTCCTCGGCTTCGACACCAGCGCGCCGAACGCCAAGGAGAAGGCGGTGCGCCAGGCGATCGCCTACGCCATCGACCGCGGTGAGCTGATCAGCAAGGTGTACAGCGGCATGGCGGAGCCGCTGTACTCCCTCATCCCGTCCAGCGTCGCCACGCACACCAACTCGTTCTTCAACAAGTACGGTGACCGCGACCTGGCCAAGGCCACCAGCACGCTCAACAACGCCGGGATCGAAGCCCCGGTGAAGCTCACGCTGCACTACACGACGGACCACTACGGCTCGGGCACCCAGAAGGAGTTCGAGGTCCTCCGGGACCAGCTCAACAGCAGCGGGCTCTTCGACGTCTCCATCAAGGGCGAGGAGTGGAAGGACTACCGGCCGAAGCAGATCGAGGGTGAGTACGAGGTCTACGGCATGGGCTGGTTCCCGGACTTCCCGGACCCGGAGAACTACATCGTGCCCTTCCTCGACAAGGACAACACCATCGGTTCGCCCTACGTCAACAGCACACTGCGCGGCCAGTTGATCCCGCAGTCGCGCCGCGAGGCCGACCGCAGCGCCGCCACGAAGACGTTCGGGGAGATCCAGAACATCGTCGCCGACGACGTGCCGGTGCTGCCGCTGTGGCAGGGCAAGACCTATGTCGCCGCGCGGGACGACATCGCCGGTGTCGAGTGGGCGGTCAACCCCGCCTCCGAGCTCCAGCTGTGGGAGCTGCGCCGCGGCTCGGTCGACCCCACCTGATCCGACGCCGCGTGCGCACGGCGGTCCCGAGCATCACGGTCGTGATGACGGCGGCTGCGAGTACGGCGGCTGCGAGTAAGGCGCGAGTGCCACGGGCCGCGCGGAACACCTTCCGCGCGGCCCGGCCCGCGTCCGCCGGTACGCCGGCCCGGGGGACCGGCGGCCCCTGGGGGCCGCCGCCGGGCGGGCATAGTGAAAGGACCCCTTACTGTGCGCCGGGGCGCACCAGCCCGCTCTCGTACGCGTACACCGCCGCCTGCACCCGGTCGCGCAGCCCCAGCTTGGTCAGCACATGGCCCACGTGCGTCTTGACGGTGGTCTCGCTGACGAAGAGGTCCGCGGCGATCTCGGCGTTGGACAGGCCGCGGGCGACCAGCTTCAGCACCTCCATCTCGCGCTCCGTCAGCGAGTTCAGCGTGTCCGGCACCGGCTCCTCGCCGGAGGGCAGATGGTCCGCGTACTTGTCGAGCAGCCGGCGCGTGATGCTCGGGGCGAGCATCGCCTCGCCCGCCGCCACCACCCGGATGGCCTGCACCAGTTCGTGCGCGGGCGCGTCCTTGAGCAGAAAGCCGCTGGCCCCCGCGCGCAGCGCCTCCACCACGTACTCGTCGAGGTCGAAGGTTGTCAGGACCAGCACCTTCGCCGGGCCGTCCCGGCCGGGGCCGGTGATCTGACGCGTCGCCTCGACCCCGTCCATCCGCGGCATCCGGATGTCCATCAGCACCACATCTGGCTGGAGCGCGCGAACCTGGTCGATGGCCTGGAGGCCGTCCCCGGCCTCGCCGACGACCGCGATGTCCTGCTCCGCCTCCAGGATCATCCGGAAGCCGGTGCGCAACAGCGGCTGGTCGTCGACCAGTAGGACGCGGACAGTCACGGGGAACTCCTTCACTAGACCGGCCCCATTCTGCCCTGGCCCCTTGTCCCACCACCGAGCCGGGCAGGGGGCGCCGCTCCGCTCCCTACGACGCGCCGGCCGCGTCGTTTCCAGGAGCACTCGAACGCGCTCGGGCCCCCTCGGGCGCCGGCTCCGCACGCTGGGCCGGCACCGTGAGCGGATACACCGGCGGAGTCCCGCCGAACTCGGGACAGAACGCCTGGTGGTCGCACCAGCCGCACAGCTTGGTGGGCCGGGGCCGCCAGTCGCCCGTCCGCGTGGCGTGGCTGATCGCCTCCCACAGGGCCAGCAGCTTGCGCTCCACCCGCTTCAGGTCCGCCTCCACCGGGTCGTACGTCACGACCTCGCCGCTGCCCAGGTAGACCAGCTGGAGCCGGCGCGGCACCACGCCCTTGAGCCGCCACACCACCAAGGCGTAGAACGTCATCTGGAACCGCGCGCCCTCCGCGTACTCAGGACGCGGGGCCTTGCCCGTCTTGTAGTCGACGATCCGGACCTCGCCCGTGGGCGCGACGTCCACTCGGTCGATCACCCCCCGCAGCCGCAGCCCCGACTCCAGCTCCGTCTCGACGAACAGCTCCCGCTCCACGGGCTCCAGGCGCGTCGGGTCCTCCAGCGAGAACCACCGCTCCACCAGCCGCTCGGCCTCGCCCAGCCACCGCGTCAACCGCTCGCCGCCGGGATCCTCCGCGAACAGCCCGGCCAACTCGGGACGTGACGCCAACAGCCGCTCCCACTGGCCCGGCACCAGCCCCCGTGCCCGCGGCGCCGTCCGCTCGCCGGCCGGGGCGTCGAACAGACGCTCGAGCACGGCATGCACCAGCGTGCCGCGCGTCGCCGCCTCGCTCGGCCTCTCGGGCAGCTTGTCGATCACCCGGAACCGGTACAGCAGAGGGCACTGCATGAAGTCGCTCGCACGGGACGGCGACAGCGAAGTGGGCGGCTGGCTCGTACTCATGACGCAGACCCTACGGCCCGCCACTGACAGCCGGACGAATACCATCGACTGCAGAACCCCTCGCACCGCCTGGCCGAGCGGGTGACGCCGACGAAGGGAACCCGTGAACGAGGACGACGAGCGCGGCGAGAGCAGGAGGCCGCAGCCCGGCAAGGGGGACACGGGCCCCGGCTCGAACGGCAAGCCGCCGCGCCGTGAGGATCCCGGCGGTGGCATTCTCATGGGCCGCCCGTTCGGCGTGCCCGTCTACGTCGCCCCGAGCTGGTTCGTGGTGGCCGCGCTCATCACCTGGATCTTCGGCGGCCAGCTCGAGCGGGTGCTGCCGGAGCTGGGCAACCTGCGGTACCTGGTCTCCCTGTTCTTCGCGGTCGCCTTCTACGCCTCCGTCCTGGTGCACGAACTGGCCCACACGGTCGCCGCCCTGCGCTTCAAGCTGCCGGTGCGCCGCATCCAGCTCCAGTTCTTCGGCGGGGTCTCCGAGATCGAGAAGGAGTCCGAGAGCCCGGGCCGGGAATTCGTCCTGGCCTTCGTGGGACCACTGCTCTCGCTGGTCCTCGCCGGCGTCTTCTACCTGGGCCTGCTGGCCGTCGAGGGCGGTACGGTCCCCGGCGTCCTGCTGGCCGGCCTGATGGTCTCCAATCTGATCGTCGCCGCCTTCAACCTGCTGCCCGGCCTGCCGCTGGACGGCGGCCGGATGCTGCGCGCCATCGTCTGGAAGATCACCGGCAAGCCGATGAGCGGTACCGTCGCCGCCGCCTGGGTCGGCCGCGCGCTGGCCGTCGCCGTGCTGATCGGCCTGCCGCTGCTCACCCGTACGGGCGCACTCGGCAGGTCCGCCGCGAACGCGAGCGCGATGGAGACGGTCACCGACGCGCTCCTCGCCGCGATCCTCGCGGCGATCATCTGGACCGGAGCGGGCAACAGCCTGCGGATGGCGCGGCTCCGCGAGCACCTGCCCGAACTCCGCGCCCGCGCGCTCACCCGCCGCGCGGTCCCGGTCGAGGCCGCGACGCCCCTGTCCGAGGCCCTGCGCCGCGCGAACGAGGCGGGCGCGCGCGCCCTGGTGGTCGTCGACGGCCAGGGCAACCCGACGGCCCTGGTCCGCGAGTCCGCCATCGTCGGCGTCCCCCAGCACCGCCGCCCCTGGGTCGCGGTGAGCACCCTGGCGCAGGACCTCACGGAGGGCATGAAGGTCCCCGCGGAGCTGGCGGGCGAGGCGCTGCTGGAGCGCCTGCGGGCGAGCCCGGCCACGGAGTACCTGGTGCTGGAGGAGACGGGCGAGATCTACGGGGTGCTGTCGACGGCGGACGTGGAGAAGGCCTTCGTGGCGGCGATGGCCCGCCCGCAGTAGGCGGAGGCCCGCCCGCCGTGGACGGAGGCCCGCCTGCCGTGGACGGGGGCCCGCCCGCGGTGGACGGGGCCCGCCTGCCCCCGCGGTGGGCGGGCGGCGGACGGTGTGCGCGGGAACGGGCCGCCGGGCCGGGAATACGAACGGCTAAGCTGGGGGCATGTCCGAACCGACCGGTGCCGCCCGTCGTCGCGGCCCCTTCAAGGTCGGGGACCAGGTCCAGCTCACCGACCCCAAGGGACGTCACTACACCTTCACGCTCGAGGCCGGGAAGAACTTCCACACCCACAAAGGGTCCTTCCCCCACGACGAGCTGATCGGTGCTCCCGAGGGCAGTGTTGTCCGTACCACGGGAAACGTCGCCTACCTCGCGCTGCGCCCCCTGCTCCCCGACTATGTCCTGTCCATGCCCCGCGGGGCCGCCGTGGTCTACCCGAAGGACGCGGGCCAGATCCTGGCCTTCGCCGACATCTTCCCCGGCGCGCGCGTCGTCGAGGCGGGGGTGGGATCCGGGTCGCTCAGCAGCTTCCTGCTGCGCGTCATCGGTGACCAGGGCATGCTGCATTCCTACGAGCGCCGGCAGGACTTCGCCGACATCGCCCGCCAGAACGTCGAGCGCTACTTCGGCGAGCCGCACCCCGCCTGGCAGCTGACGGTCGGCGACCTCCAGGACAACCTGTCGGACACGGATGTCGACCGCGTGATCCTGGACATGCTGGCGCCCTGGGAGTGCGTCGAGGCGGTCTCCAAGGCACTGGTGCCCGGCGGCATCCTGTGCGCGTACGTCGCGACGACCACCCAGCTCGCGCGGACGGTCGAGACGATCAGGGAGTTCGGCACGTTCAACGAGCCGGCCGCCTGGGAGTCCATGATCCGCAACTGGCACGTGGAGGGCCTGGCCGTACGGCCGGACCACCGGATGATCGGGCACACCGGCTTCCTGGTGACCGCCCGCCGCCTCGCGGACGGTGTGGAGCCGCCGCTGCGCCGCCGTCGCCCCGCCAAGGGCGCGTACGGCGAGGATTACGAAGGGCCCGGCAGCGGATCACGCGGCTGACACCGACCCTCCTCTCCCGTCAACGTCATGACGGCACCGCCCAGTTCGGCTCCCCCGAGCGGAACTGGGCGGTGCTGTTCTCACGTTGGGCTCAGGGCGCCTTTCACTGTGAGCGTCCGATCAAGGACCCTCTACGCACCCCGCTGTTCCGCGGCGCTGTGACGTGTGGCACCATGCTGTCCACCTCCCCCGCTGGCCATGTGCCGCCACCGCCTTCACAGGAGACACCTCGCGTGCAGATCTCCGACCTCCCGGACCTCGCGCACACCCGCCCCACCGCGATGCACTGGCTCGCCACGGCCACCGCCATGGCAGCCGTCGTCGCCCTCGCCGGTGTGCTGGAGCCGGACGCCGCCACGGCGTCCCAGTCGGCCGACCGCACGCTCGGAGCCACCGGCAAGGGAGGCGCACCGCTGCCCGCCCCCGATCCCTCCGCAGTCGTCTTCCCGCTGGAGTGCGGCGGCGCGAGCACGGTCGTCACGCGCAAGGCGTCCGGAGATCTCGACGGGGACGGCAATCCCGAGACGGTGGCCGCGGTCCGCTGTGACGCGGGATCGGGCACGCCGCCCAGCGGCATGTACGTGCTCACCAGGGGCGAGGAGAACGAACCCCGGGTCGTGGCGACACTGGTCGAGCCGAGGGACCAGCAGAGCGTGGGCCCCGGCCTCGTGGTGCGGGACGGGCGGATCCTGGCGACCCTGCTGGGCTACTCCGGCTCCGACGTGCCGCGCTGCTGCCCCGATCAGGAGCTGCGGGTCACCTGGCAGTGGCGGAACGGGGCGTTCGTCCGCGGTGAACAGCCCGCGGCGCGCGGCGTATGAGCGTCACCTCCCGTCACGCACGGTGAGGTGGCGGGCGCGCCCGCCGGGGACCGGGCGGCGGACTACTCCGCGTCGGGACCGTAGACCTCGACCTTGTCCGATACGCGGCGTACGTGGATGCAGTCGCCCGGGCACTCCTTGGCGGAGTCGACGACCTCGGTCAGCAGGGGCAGTGGTACGCGCGTGGTCGCCCCCGGGTCCTGGAGCAGTTCGTCGTCCTCGCTCTTGACGTAGGCCAGACCGTCGATGTCCAGCTCGAAGACCTCGGGCGCGTACTGCGCGCAGATTCCGTCACCGGTGCACAGATCCTGATCGATCCAGACCTCAAGGGGGTCTCCGGTCCCGGTGGCGCCTTCGGCGGGGGCCTCCTGCTGCACGGTCATCTCTCCTGACCTTTCCTGCGTCGTGCGGCGTGGAATGACGTAAGTCATGCCAGCGCTGACGGGTGTTGAACGCTTCGACGATACAACCGGCGGCTTTCCGATGCCGCTGGGTGGGTATTCCCCTGGCGTGAGGGAGAGCGCAAGGGTGAAGATCGGACATACGCCGACAGTCTTTGTGATCTAGGGTTTCAATCATCACCCACCCAGGTAGGGTCAGGAAGCGTCCAGCTCCCCTTGGAGGAGGTGAGGACCGTGGCAGCACACGACGACGACATCAACCGCGGCATCCGGCCGGGGCGGGGGTCTGAAGACCCCGCGGGCCAGGTTGCCTATCTCGAGCAGGAAATCGCCGTCCTGCGACGCAAGCTCGCCGACTCTCCGCGGCACACGAGAATTCTCGAAGAGCGGATCGTCGAGCTGCAGACGAACCTGGCGGGCGTGTCCGCGCAGAACGAGCGGCTCGCCAATACGCTCCGTGAGGCCCGCGACCAGATCGTGGCCCTCAAGGAAGAGGTCGACCGGCTGGCCCAGCCGCCGGCGGGTTTCGGCGTCTTCCTCCAGGCCAACGAGGACGAGACGGCCGACATCTTCACCGGCGGGCGCAAGCTCCGGGTGAACGTCAGCCCCGGCGTCGAGCTCGACGAGCTCAGGCGCGGCCAGGAGGTCATGCTCAACGAGGCGCTCAACGTGGTCGAGGCCATGGCGTACGAGCGCGCCGGGGACATCGTCACCCTGAAGGAGGTCCTGGAGGACGGCGAGCGAGCCCTGGTGATCGGGCACACCGACGAGGAGCGGGTGGTGCGGCTCGCCGAGCCCCTGCTGGACACCACCATCCGCCCCGGCGACGCCCTCCTGCTCGAACCCCGCTCCGGCTACGTCTACGAGGTGGTCCCCAAGAGCGAGGTCGAGGAGCTGGTCCTCGAAGAGGTCCCCGACGTCGACTACGACAAGATCGGCGGTCTGGGCGGCCAGATCGAGATGATCCGCGACGCGGTCGAGCTCCCGTACCTCCACCCGGACCTGTTCAAGGAGCACGAGCTGCGCCCGCCGAAGGGCATCCTGCTCTACGGCCCGCCCGGCTGCGGCAAGACGCTGATCGCCAAGGCGGTCGCCAACTCCCTCGCCAAGAAGGTCGCGGAAGTGACCGGCAGGCCCGCGGGGAAGAGCTACTTCCTGAACATCAAGGGCCCGGAGCTCCTGAACAAGTACGTCGGGGAGACCGAGCGCCACATCCGCCTGGTCTTCCAGCGGGCCCGGGAGAAGGCGAGCGAGGGCACCCCCGTCATCGTCTTCTTCGACGAGATGGAGTCGCTCTTCCGCACCCGTGGCTCCGGTGTGAGCTCGGACGTGGAGAACACGATCGTTCCCCAGCTGCTCGCCGAGATCGACGGCGTGGAGGGCCTGGAGAACGTCATCGTGATCGGCGCGTCCAACCGCGAGGACATGATCGACCCCGCGATCCTGCGGCCCGGCCGGCTCGATGTGAAGATCAAGATCGAGCGTCCGGACGCGGAGGCCGCGAAGGACATCTTCGCGAAGTACCTCACGCCTTCGCTGCCGCTGCACGTGGACGACCTTTCCGAGCACAATGGATCGAAGGAAGCCGCGACGCTGGGCATGATCCAGTCCGTCGTGGAGCAGATGTACGCGGAGTCCGAGGAGAACCGCTTCCTGGAGGTCACCTACGCCAACGGTGACAAGGAAGTTCTCTACTTCAAGGACTTCAACTCCGGCGCGATGATCCAGAACATCGTCGACCGGGCGAAGAAGATGGCCATCAAGGCCTTCCTCGACCACAACCAGAAGGGTCTTCGGGTCTCCCACCTCCTCCAGGCGTGCGTGGACGAGTTCAAGGAGAACGAGGACCTGCCGAACACCACCAACCCGGACGACTGGGCCCGTATCTCCGGCAAGAAGGGCGAGCGGATCGTCTTCATCCGCACCCTGGTGACCGGGAAGCAGGGCGCGGACACCGGGCGCTCCATCGACACGGTGGCGAACACCGGGCAGTACCTGTAGAGCGCGGACCGGCTGCGGGTGTCCGGGAGGGCATCCGCAGCCGGTTGCTTTCCCCGCACCACTCACCCCACGGGCCGACCACCACACCAGGCCAATGACGGAAATGATCTCCCCAGCGGCGCAGAGGCGTTCTAGGCTCTTCCGTACCGCCGCGTCGCGCAGTGCGGGGCCGGGCACCGTACACGCACCGGAGCACCAGCGGTACTTGAGCGCCGCTCCCGGAGGGGAGCGCCGCCGGGCAAGGAGGGCCGCATGACCGTACGGCGAGTAATGGGCATCGAGACGGAGTACGGGATCTCCGTTCCCGGCCACCCGAACGCCAATGCCATGCTCACCTCGTCCCAGATCGTCAACGCCTACGCGGCCGCGATGCACCGGGCGCGGCGCGCGCGCTGGGACTTCGAGGAGGAGAACCCGCTGCGGGACGCCCGCGGCTTCGACCTCGCCCGGGAGACGGCCGACGCCAGTCAGCTCACCGACGAGGACATCGGCCTGGCCAATGTGATCCTCACGAACGGCGCACGGCTGTACGTGGACCATGCCCACCCGGAGTACAGCTCTCCGGAAATCACCAACCCGCGGGACGCGGTCCTCTGGGACAAGGCCGGCGAGCGCGTGATGGCGGAGGCCGCCGAGCGGGCCGCCCAGCTGCCGGGCGCCCAGCCGATCCACCTGTACAAGAACAACACCGACAACAAGGGCGCGTCCTACGGCACGCACGAGAACTACCTGATGAAGCGGGAGACGCCGTTCTCGGACATCGTGCGCCACCTGACGCCGTTCTTCGTCTCCCGCCAGGTGATCACCGGCGCCGGCCGGGTCGGCATCGGCCAGGACGGCCACGAGCACGGCTTCCAGATCAGCCAGCGCGCGGACTACTTCGAGGTCGAGGTGGGTCTGGAGACGACCCTCAAGCGGCCCATCATCAACACCCGCGACGAACCGCACTCGGACGCGGAGAAGTACCGCCGGCTCCACGTGATCATCGGCGACGCGAACCTGTCGGAGATCTCCACCTACCTCAAGCTCGGCACGACCGCGCTCGTCCTGTCCATGATCGAGGACGGCTTCATCAACGTCGACCTGGCCGTGGACCAGCCGGTCCGGACGCTGCACCAGGTCTCGCACGACCCTTCGCTGGCCCAGCTGGTCACGCTCCGCAGCGGCCGGACACTCACCGCGGTGCAGCTTCAGATGGAGTACTACGAGCTGGCCAGGAAGTACGTGGAGGAACGGTACGGCGTCGACGCGGACGAGCAGACCAAGGACGTCCTCGGGCGCTGGGAGGACACGCTGAGCCGGCTGGAGAGCGACCCGATGAGCCTGTCCGGGGAGCTGGACTGGGTCGCCAAGCGGGAGCTCCTGGAGGGCTACCGCCGCCGTGACGGCCTGGACTGGGACGCGGCCCGGCTGCACCTCGTGGACCTCCAGTACGCCGACGTACGGCCCGACAAGGGCCTCTACAACCGGCTGGCGTCCCGCGGCAAGATGCGGCGGCTCCTGGACGAGCAGGACGTCGAGCGGGCCAGGACCCGACCCCCGGAGGACACGCGGGCCTACTTCCGCGGCCGCTGCCTGGAGCAGTATGCGGACGACGTGGCCGCGGCCTCCTGGGACTCGGTCATCTTCGACCTGCCGGGCCGCGACTCGCTGCAACGGGTGCCCACCCTGGAACCGCTGCGGGGGACCCGTAACCACGTCAAGGAACTCCTCGACCGGTGCCGCACCGCCGAGGACCTGGTGCGGGTGCTGTCCGGAGGCTGATCCACGGCTGAAAGGGGCCGGGCCCGGGAATGATCGGGGTGGTGCCCGGACGTTGGGCAAGTACGGGGCCGATGTCCGACCCTCCTTGTAGGGTCGGATCTTGCAGGTCACATCGAGCTGGGCGAACCGAGCGGGGTGAGGGTTATGGCGACCAAGGACACCGGCGGCGGACAGCAGAAGGCGACGCGTTCCACCGAGGAGACCGAGGAGCAGGCGCAGGAGGCGCAGGCGTCCGAGGACCTCAAGGAGCGCCAGGAGAAGCTGTCGGACGACGTGGACTCCGTCCTGGACGAGATCGACGACGTGCTCGAGGAGAACGCCGAGGACTTCGTGAGGTCGTTCGTCCAAAAGGGCGGCCAGTAGCGATGGTTGTCCGCCCTGGTCCGCCCCGGCGAAAGCCCGGGGGACCGGGGCGGATGACGCGCGACGGCGCGGGTAAGGTCCGTGCACAGTTTCGTGAAATCGGCCCGGCCCCAGGGGTGGGCCGCCGCCCACCGGAAGGAAACGTGTGGAAGCCAATCCTCGTAGCACCGGGCGTCTGCCGGCAGCCTTCCTGACGCCCGGCTCGTCCTCGTTCATGGACTTCCTGTCCGACCACTCGCCGGAGCTGCTGCCCGGGAAGCGCACCCTGCCGCCCGTGCAGGGCGCCATCGAGGCGCCGCACGGGACGACGATCGTCGCGGCCTCGTTTCCCGGCGGAGTGGTGCTGGCAGGTGACCGGCGGGCCACGATGGGGAACATGATCGCGCAGCGCGACATCGAGAAGGTCTTCCCGGCCGACGAGTACTCGGCCGTGGGTATCGCGGGCACCGCCGGTCTCGCCGTGGAGATGGTCAAGCTCTTCCAGCTGGAGCTGGAGCACTTCGAGAAGGTCGAAGGGGTGCAGCTCTCCCTGGAGGGCAAGGCCAACCGGCTCTCCACGATGATCCGCAGCAATCTGGCCATGGCCATGCAGGGCCTGGCGGTCGTCCCGCTCTTCGCGGGTTGGGACGTGGACCGGCAGAAGGGCCGCATCTTCTCGTACGACGTGACGGGCGGCCGTTCCGAGGAGCAGGGCTTCGCGTCCACCGGCTCGGGATCGATCTTCGCCCGGGGAGCGATGAAGAAGCTCTTCCGTGAGGACCTGTCGGAGGAGCAGGCCATCACCCTGGTCGTGCAGGCGCTCTATGACGCGGCGGACGACGACTCGGCGACGGGCGGCCCGGACGTGGCCCGCCAGATCTACCCGATCGTCACCGTGATCACCGACGAGGGGTTCCGGAAGCTGGGCGACGACGAGTCCGCCGGGATCGCCCGCTCGATCCTGGAGCGCCGCCTGGAGCAGCCCGACGGCCCACGCGCCGCGCTGCTGTGACGCCGTCCTTTCCCGTATACCGATGCCACTGACAGAAAGGGACGGATAGCCGGTGTCGACGCCGTTCTATGTCTCACCCCAGCAGGCCATGGCCGACCGGGCGGAGTACGCCCGCAAGGGCATTGCCCGTGGCCGGAGCCTGGTCGTGCTCCAGTACGCCGACGGCATCGTGTTCGTCGGCGAGAACCCGTCCCGTGCCCTGCACAAGTTCAGCGAGATCTACGACCGGATCGGCTTCGCGGCCGCCGGGAAGTACAACGAGTACGAGAACCTGCGCATCGGCGGCGTCCGCTACGCCGACCTGCGCGGATACACCTACGACCGGGACGACGTCACGGCCCGGGGGCTGGCCAACGTCTACGCCCAGACTCTGGGCACGATCTTCTCCAGCGCCGGCGAGAAGCCGTACGAGGTGGAGCTGGTCGTCGCCGAGGTCGGGGCCACGCCCGACGGCGACCAGATCTACCGGCTGCCGCACGACGGCTCCATCGTGGACGAGCACGGCTCGGTCGCGGTCGGGGGCAACGCGGAGCAGATCAGCACCTTCCTCGACCAGCGGCACCGCGACGGCATGTCGCTGGCGGAGGCGTTGAAGCTGGCCGTCCAGGCCCTGTCCCGGGACACCAACGGCGGCGAGCGGGAAATCCCCGCCGAGCGCCTGGAGGTCGCGATCCTGGACCGGACGCGGCCGCAGCAGCGCAAGTTCAAGCGCATCGTCGGTCGGCAGCTGGCCCGGTTGCTCGAGGCGGACGGGGCGGCCTCGACCCCGACGGACGCCCCTTCCGACGAGGAGGAGCCGGACGACTCCGAGAAGTAGCGGGAGCCGCCCCTTCAGGGCGGCGACCGCGCCCCGGGCCGTCGACGCACGGCCCGGGGCGCGCCCGTGTCAGGCCGCCTCCGGCGGCGGGGGCGCCGTGGAGGCCCGGAGGACCAGCGTGACCGGGAGAGGGGCGCCCAGGGGCGGGATCCGGCCGTCCAGGACCGTCAGCAGGGCCGTCATGCCGCGCTCGCCCACCCGCTCGGCCGGCAGGCCGACCGTCGTCAGCTCCGGTTCCACCGCCCGCGCCAGCGCCAGGTCGTCGAAGCCGGTGACGGAGACGTCCCGCGGCACCCGCAGGCCGAGCCCGCGCACCGCCTTGCAGGCGCCCGCGGCCAGGACGTCGCCGTCGCAGATCAGCGCGGTGGGCCGGGGGCCGGGACCGGTCAGGGCGCGTTCGGCAGCGGCCCGGCCGGCCTCCACCTCCAGCGGCGCGGACACCGTCGTCAGGGTCGTGTCCGGAGCGGACCGTACGACCTCGGCGATCGCCCGCGCCCGTACGTCGAAGGTCCAGGAGGCGACGGCCGACGCGAGATGGACCAGCCTCCGGTGGCCGAGGTCCAACAGGTGCCGCGTCACCTGGCGCATACCGTCCTCGATGTCCACATTCACCCGTGCGGCGGGTCCCGGCGCCGCCGGGTCGCTGTCGAGCATCACCAGGGGCAGATCCGCGCCGTCGGCACCCCGGAACGCGTCGAGCGCGTCGGCCGCCATCGAGGACGCGATCACCCCGTCCAGCGCGTGCCGGGCCGAGGCGAAGGGGTCGCTGGCCGGGCCCGTTCCGGCCGGGGAGGGGTAGAGGACCACACCGACCCCGTGCTCGGCGGCCACCCCGGCCGCGCCCGTGTAGACGCGGGCGAAGAACTCGTTGGTGAGCGCGGGCACGACCAGCAGAACGGTCCTGGTCCGGCCCAGCCGCAGATTGCGGGCGGCCAGGTTCGGCCGGTAGCCGAGCGTCCGCGCGGCGTCCCGCACCAGGGCCGCGGTCCGCTCCGAGACGCGGCCCCGCCATTTGTCGCCGAGCACGAGGGAGACCGTGGCCTGGGACACGCCCGCGGTCCTGGCCACGTCCCTGCTGGTGGGCCTGGCGGGCCGCTCCGTCATCGCGCCGTACTCCGTCGTGTCGGTCGAACTCGTGCGCCGCGGCGTCATGGTGGACCCGCGGACTGCGCACATGGTACGTATGACCACGGACGTTATACGTAACACGTGAGTGCCGGGGACCACGGCACGGCCGGAGACCACGTGAAGAGGGGGCGGGACATGGCCGCGGGAGCGACCGGTTACGGGGACATCCTCAAGGCGCCGCACGCCGTGCGGCTGCTCGTCG
The DNA here is from genome assembly GCF_052983195.1 of Streptomyces hebeiensis. NCBI lineage: Bacteria > Bacillati > Actinomycetota > Actinomycetes > Kitasatosporales > Streptomycetaceae > Streptomyces > Streptomyces hebeiensis. The sequence continues at coordinate 1,294,833 of NZ_CM129812.1, read as the reverse complement.
GCACGCTCGTGGGGAGGCTGCCCAACGCCACGGGTCACATCGCGATCGTGATGTTCACCCGCGCCGAAGGCGGCAGTTACACCCTCGCGGGCGCGCTGGCCGCCGTGTACGGCATCGCCACGGCGGTCGGCCAGCCCCTGCTCGGCCGCGCCGTCGACCTCTTCGGCCAGCCCCGGGTGCAGCTCCCGGCGGCCGTGGTCTCCGCGTTCGGCATGGTCCTGCTCACCGTGTCCGGTACGGACGTCCTGGCGCTCGCCTATGCCGCCGTGGCCGTGGCGGGGCTGTTCACGCCCCCGCTGGAGGGCGGGCTGCGGGCGCTGTGGCCGAGCGTCCTCGGCGGCGAGGACCGGGTGCACCGCGCGTACGCGCTGGACGCCGTGGCCCAGGAGGTGATGTTCACACTCGGGCCGCTGCTGGTCACCCTGCTGGTCGCGGTCCAGTCCCCGGCCGCCGCCCTGCTCGTCGTCAACGCGCTCGGCGTGCTCGGCGCGCTCTCCGTCGTCGTGTCCCGTCCGTCGCGAGCCTGGCGCTCCGCGCCCCGCGAGGCGCACTGGCTGGGCGCGCTGCGCTCACCGGGGCTGCTCGCCCTGCTGGCCGCGTTCCTCTTCGTCGGGCTGGCCCTCGGCTCGATCACGGTCGCCGGGGTCGCGTACGCCGACGACCACGGCCGGGAGTCCGTCTACGGCTGGCTGATGGCGGCGCTCGGGCTGGGCGCGCTGGTGGGCGGCGCGGTCTACGGGGCCCGGCAGTGGTCGGACGCCCCCGAGCGCCGGCTGCGTGTCATCGTCGCCCTGCTCGCCCTGTGCTACCTGCCGCTGACGCTCACCCCGGGTGTCGTCGCCATGACCGCTCTGGCCGCCCTCGCGGGGCTCTTCCTGGCGCCCGCGCTCGCCTGCGCCTTCGTCGTCGTGGACCGGCACGCGCCCCGAGGCACCGTCACCGAGGCGTTCTCCTGGCTCGTGACGACCTTCGGTGTGGGCGCGGCCCTGGGAACGGCCGTGGCGGGCCCCGCCGTAGAGCTCGGCGGCACGGCCGCGAGTTTCGCCGTGGCCGGGGCCGGGGGAGTGGCCGCGTTGCTGGTGCTGCTGGTGACACAGGGGGTTCTCGGTGCTCCCGAGCATCCCGCGGACCTGCCGCCCGGAACGGAAAATGATCGAAGCGGGGCGGCCGAACCCGGTTTCAGCTCAGGCCATCAGGCGTAATGTTCAGACATGGACCGCCGCATTTTCGGGCTGGAGAACGAGTACGGCGTCACGTGCACGTTCAGGGGACAGCGCCGACTGTCACCTGACGAAGTGGCGCGCTACCTCTTCCGCCGTGTCGTCTCATGGGGCCGCAGCAGCAATGTCTTCCTGCGGAACGGCGCCCGTCTGTACCTCGACGTGGGCTCACATCCGGAATACGCGACCCCCGAATGTGACAACGTGACCGAGCTGGTCACCCACGACAAGGCCGGCGAGCGCATTCTCGAGGGCTTGCTCGTCGACGCAGAGCGCCGCCTGCACGAGGAGGGAATCGCGGGCGACGTCTATCTCTTCAAGAACAACACCGACTCGGCGGGGAACTCCTACGGCTGCCACGAGAACTATCTGGTGGCCCGGCACGGCGAGTTCTCGCGGCTGGCGGACATCCTGATCCCCTTCCTCGTCACGCGACAGCTGCTCTGCGGAGCCGGCAAGGTGCTCCAGACCCCGCGCGGTGCCGTCTACTGCGTCAGCCAGCGAGCCGAGCACATCTGGGAGGGTGTCAGCTCCGCCACCACCCGCTCACGGCCGATCATCAACACCCGCGACGAACCGCACGCCGACGCGGAGCGCTACCGCCGCCTGCACGTCATCGTCGGCGACTCGAACATGTCCGAGACGACCATGCTGCTCAAGGTCGGCGCCACGGATCTCGTGCTCCGGATGATCGAGGCGGGCACGGTCATGCGCGACCTCACGCTGGAGAATCCGATCCGCGCCATCCGCGAGGTCAGCCATGACCTGACGGGGCGGCGCAAGGTACGCCTGGCGAGCGGCCGGGAGGCCTCCGCCCTGGAGGTCCAGCGGGAGTACTACGAGAAGGCGGTGGACTTCGTCGAGCGCCGGGGCATCCGCACCGGCACCGTCGAGAAGGTCCTGGAACTGTGGGGCCGCACGCTCGACGCGATCGAGCAGGAGGATCTCGACCGTATCGCCACCGAGATCGACTGGGTGATGAAATACCAGCTCATCGAGCGGTACCGCGCCAAGCACAACATGACCATGTCGCATCCGAGGGTCGCGCAGATAGACCTCGCCTACCACGACATCCACCGTCGCCGCGGCCTGTATTACCTGCTGGAGAAAAAGGGGCAGGCCACCCGCATCTGCAATGACCTGAAGATCTTCGAGGGGAAGTCGGTTCCCCCGCAGACCACACGGGCGCGGCTGCGCGGCGATTTCATCCGCCGCGCCCAGGAACAGCGGCGGGACTTCACCGTCGACTGGGTGCACCTCAAACTCAATGACCAGGCACAGCGCACGGTGCTCTGCAAGGACCCGTTCCGTTCGGTGGACGACCGGGTGGAGAAACTGATCGCCGGTATGTGAGCCGGTGAAGCGGTGGATCCGGTGAACGGGCGGCGCACGGGGCGGTGAACGATCGGCGCGCGCGGGCCGTGAATGAGCGGCCGGGCGAGCCGGCACGGGACACCGCCCTCCCGACCGGAACGTGACACGCATTGGTGGAATGCGGCCAGGGCCCCGTCGTATCGCGGACGGGGCCCTCGTCACGCCCTAGAGTGGCGGGCGACTACTGTGCCGTCTGAGATCTGAGGAACACGTGCGCCGACTTGCCGGCCTGATCGTCGTCCCCTTGCTGCTGCTGTCGACAGCGGCCTGCGGTGACGAGAAGGGCTCCGAATCCACCTCGTCCAAGAGCGGACTCCCCGCCGTCACCGCGGGCGAGAAGTTCGGTGAGAAACCGACCCTCGACAAGGGGGAGGGGAACCCGCCGAAGAAGCTGACGGTCGACGTCCTCAAGAAGGGCGACGGCGCCACGGTCAAGAGCGGCGATGCCGTCCAGGTCAACTACCTGGGCCAGAGCTGGGACTCCGTCAAGCCGTTCGACAACAGCTTCGACCGCAAGCAGCCGTTCGACCTGACCCTCGGCGCCGGCATGGTCATCAAGGGCTGGGACCAGGGCCTGGAGGGCCAGAAGGTCGGCAGCCGGGTCGAGCTGGGCATCCCCCCGGAGCTCGGCTACGGCTCCCAGGGGCAGGGCGACATCAAGCCCAACGCCACGCTCGTGTTCGTCGTCGACATCCTGAAGTCGACCCAGGTCCCCAAGTCCGCCAAGGGCACCGAGGTCCCGCAGAACGACGCCGCCCTGCCGAAGGTCGGGACGAACACCGACGGCAAGGAGCCGGAGGTGACGATCCCGAAGGCCGACCCGCCGAAGAAGCTGGTCTCGAACTACGTGCTGGAGGGCACGGGCGAGCCGGTCAAGGCGACGGACACGGTCGTCCTCAACTACACGGCGTACATCTGGAACGACCGCAAGCAGTTCGACAGCACGTACAAGACGGGCCGTACGGCCACCTTCCCGCTGCCGCAGCTGACCCTGAAGGGTCTCAAGGCCGGCGTCGTGGACAAGAAGGTGGGCAGCAGGGTGCTCCTGGTGCTCCCGCCCGACCAGGCGTTCGGCGACCAGGAGCAGCAGGGCATTCCGAAGAACTCCACACTGGTGTTCGCGGTGGACATCCTTGCGAAGGTGTAAGACTGTCCCGGTTGCCCCGTTCATCATTTAGAGGAGCAGTTCAGTGAGCATCGACAAGCCCGAGGTCGACTTCCCGGGCGGCGAACCGCCGGCCGATCTGGAGATCAAGGACATCACCGAGGGCACCGGCCCGGAGGCCAAGGCGGGCGACACCGTCTCCGTCCACTATGTGGGCGTCTCCTTCTCCACCGGCGAGGAGTTCGACGCGTCCTGGAACCGGGGCACGCCGCTCCAGTTCCAGCTGGGCGCCGGCCAGGTCATCCCTGGCTGGGACCGGGGCGTGCAGGGGATGAAGGTCGGCGGTCGGCGCCAGCTGACCATCCCGGCGCACCTCGCGTACGGCGACCGCGGCGCGGGTGGCGGCCGGATCGCGCCGGGCGAGACGCTGATCTTCGTCTGTGACCTGGTCTCCGTCTGACCGGACCGTCGGACCTCCGAGGGCCTCCGCCGGCCGGCGGAGGCCCTCGAGTCCTTCCGGACGCCGGGTACGTACGCGGGCCGGGGCCGGGCGCGTGTACGAGGGGCTCGGCTTTTGCCGCGACACCCCGGGGCGGTACGGTCAGGCGGGCGGGTGCGGCACGATCAAGTGGGGTGTAGGGCGTCGATGGCGATTGCCAAGGCCGAGCGGCTGATGAACCTTGCGCTGTGTCTGCTGGGCACCCGGCGCCCCCTCAGCAAGCGCGAGCTGCGCGGCTCCATCGAGGCGTACCTGGAGGCCGGCGGTGACGACTCGTTCAACCGTATGTTCGAGCGGGACAAAGAGGACCTGCGCGAACTCGGCCTGATCATCGACACGGTGGAGAACCTCGACGGCGAGACCGGGTACCTCGCCCGCCGCGACAGCAACCGGCTGCCCGCCATCACGCTCGACGCCGAGGAGGCCGCCGCCCTCGGCCTGGCGGCCAAGGTCTGGCAGCAGGCCCGGCTGGCCGGCGCCGCCAGCGGCGCCCTCCAGAAACTGCGCGCCGCCGGGATGCCGGAGGCGGAGGACGCGTACGAGGTCCACCACAGCGCCCTCGAGCCGCGGATCCCCGTCCACGAGGCCGCCTTCGAACCGCTGATGCTCGCCTGCCGTGACCGGCGCCCCGTCGTCTTCGACTACCGCAAGGCCAACGCCGCCCGGCCCGAGCAGCGCCACGTGGAGCCCTGGACCCTGGAGTGCTGGCGGGGCCACTGGTACCTCGCCGGGTGGGACCGGGACCGGGGCGCCGAGCGCGTCTTCCGGCTCTCCCGGATCACCGGCAGGGTCCGCTCCCGCGCCGGGGTCTTCAGCGCGCCCGTACCCGATGTCGTCACGGTACGGGAGACCGTGGAGAGCTGGGCGGGGGAGAGCGCCACCCGCTCCGCGCTGATCAAGCTGCGCTCCGGCTGCGGCTACCCGCTGCGCGCCAAGGCGCTCTCGTCGCGGGCGCTGGGCGACGGCTGGGACGAGCTGGAGATCCCCTACGGCCACGGCCTGGACGCCTGGCTGGTGGAGTTCGGCCCGGACGTGGTCGTAGTGGAACCCGCGGACCTGCGGGCCGATGTGGTGGAGCGGCTGCGCGCCGTGGCCAAGGGCTGAGGGGGCTCGCAACACACCATGGCAGTCAACGCGATCGACCAGACCCGCAGGATGCTCTCGCTGGTGACGTACCTGCGGGAGCGGCCGGGCGCCCATGTCAGCGATGTGGCCCGCGCCTTCGGGATCAGCGAGGACGAGCTGATCTCGGACCTCGACGTCCTGCCCATGTGCGGGACCAGCTTCCGGGGCGGTGACCTGCTCGACATCGACACCGACGGCGACCGCATCTGGTGGCACAACCCGGACGACGTCGCCGAGCCGCTGCGGCTCGCCGCCGACGAGGCGACGGCGCTGCTGGTCGCGGCCCGCGCCGTCGCCACCCTGCCGGGGCTGCGCGAGGGGGACCGGCAGGCGCTGCTGCGCGCCACCGCGAAGCTGGAGAACGCGGCCGGGGAGGCCGCCGGGGCCAGCTCCCGCCTCTCGGTGACCTTCGAGGCCGAGGGCGGGGTGTTCGCGGAGGTCGACCGGGCCATCTCGGAGCGGCGCCGGCTGTGGCTGCGCTACTACTCGCCGGCGCGGGACGAGCTGACGGAGCGCGAGGTCGACCCGATCCGGCTGTTCGCCGTGGGACGCACCTATATGGAGGCGTGGTGCCGGCTCTCCGAGGACCGGCGTACGTTCCGGCTCGACCGGGTCGCGGCGATCCGGCTGCTCGACGAGCCGGCCGCGCCGCCGGAGCTGGAGCTCAGGGACCTGTCGGAGGGGCTGGTGCAGCCGTCGGCAGAGGACCCCGAGGTGGTGGTGGAGGTCGGGCCGGGCGGCCGCTGGGTCGCCGAGTACTACGCGCACGACAGCGCGGTCGAACTCCCCGACGGCGGGCTCCGGATCACGCTGCGCGCCTCCGCGCCTGCTCTGCTGCGCAGGCTCGCGCTGCGGCTCGGCGCGGACGGACGGATCCTCTCCCCGCCGGAACTGGCGGAAAGCGCCCGGCTGGCGGCCGTCGACGCGCTCGCGGCCTATGAGGTCCAGGACGGCTCCGACGGCTATGACGGCCGCGGCCCCGACGGCCGCGGCCCCGACGGCCGCGGCCCCGACGGCCGCGGCCCCGACGGCCGCGGCCCCGACGGCCGCGGCCCCGACGGCCACGGCTACGACGGCCACGGCTACGACGGCCACGACGGCTCCGAGTGAACGGCCGCTGAGGACAAGGAGAGCCAGGGAATATGTCGATGATGTCCGATGTGTCCGGTTTCTCGGTCATTACTCCTGTCCTCTTCAAGGCGGCCTGCCCCGAGTGCAGAGCCTGCTTCGAACTCTCCGCCGGGGCGCTGCGGCTGGCCATCGGCGCCAGCCGGAGCACCACGTTCTACACGTTCACCTGCCCCGAGTGCGAAGCACCGGTACGCAAGCCGGCGGGGGAGCGCATCATCGAACTCCTCACCGGCGGCGGGGTGCGGACGCTGCGCCTTCACTCCACGGTCTAGGCTCTGCCCATGTTCTGGCCCATGCTCGCCCTCGCCCTGGGGTTCTGCGGGATCGCCGTGCTCGGCGTGCTCGCGATCCGCGTCTTCATCGAGGCCCAGCGGCTCGGCCGCCAGGTGGCCGCCACCACGGACCGGATCAACCGGGTCGCCGAGGACCTGGAGCGGTCGGCCACCCGGTTGGCGGCGACGGGGGACGCGCTGCGCTGAGGGCGGCGTCAGAGGAGGGGGCGGCGGCGCTCTCCTCCGGAAAGCCAACGGCGGGTACCCTGATGATCGTGGCCTGACGAGGGGCCGCCGGACGCCGCCGGGAGTACGCACAGGGATTGCCTCACGTTTACCCCTGCGGGTTACGATCGCGGTCGGCACCAATGCCGGGCGTGGGTCCGGTGTGTACGGGAAGCCCCACCCGCCGTCTCAGTGAGAAGGAAGTCCCACATGATCGGCAACCTGAAGCCGCTCGAGATCGTTCTGATCATCGCCGTCATCCTGCTGCTGTTCGGCGCCAAGAAGCTTCCCGACATGGCGCGTTCGCTCGGCAAGTCGGCCCGGATCCTCAAGAGCGAGGCCAAGGCCATGAAGAAGGACGACGAGAAGTCGGCCCCCGCCGGCGAGCAGCCCGCCGACACGAGCGCCCAGCAGGCCACGCACCGTACGATCCAGGCGTCCCCCGGCGACGTGACCAGCTCCCGCCCGGTCGGCGAGCCGAACCGCACCGCGCAGAGCTGACCCGGGCCGCTCGGACGGTCGGGACCGGTGTACGGTCCTGAGCCGATGGGGCGTCGGACCGGAAGGCCGAGGCCCTGCCCGAAAAGCCGGACGCCTGCGCGGCGCGAGCCCTGGCCGGCTGCGGCCCGGGCCGATGTGCTGACGTAGTTCACTGACGGCCGTTGTTGACGAGACGAGGACGTGGGTTGCTCAAGTCTGCCCCGAAGCAGGAGAAGGACGCCGAGGGGCGCATGCCTCTCGCGGAGCACCTGCGTGAACTGCGAAATCGCCTGCTGAAGTCGGTGCTGGCGATCTTGGTCATCACGATCATCGCGGCATTCTTCTACAAGGAATTGATCGCTTTCCTGATGGACCCCATTCTTCACTCGGTGGGGTGCGTCGACGGCTCCTTGAAACAGAAGAACGGTGAGCCATGCGCGGACATGACCGTGAACGGTCTCATCTCGCCCTTCTCCATCGCGCTCAAGGTTTCCCTGGTGGCCGGCCTGGTGTTGGCGGCGCCGGTCTGGCTCTATCAACTTTGGGGCTTCCTCGCGCCAGGTCTGCACAGCCACGAGAAGAAGTACGCGATGTCCTTCGTGGGCGTGGGGGCCCCGCTCTTCCTGGCGGGGGCCGTCCTTGCGTACAAGATCCTTCCGCAGACCGCGACGGTCCTCCTCGGCTTCACCCCCGAGAACGCCCGCAACCTGCTGCCACTGGACGAGTACCTCGACCTCATCGTGCGGATGGTCATCGTCTTCGGGCTGGCCTTCGAGCTGCCCCTGCTGCTCGTGCTGCTCAACTTCACCGGCATACTGTCCGCGAAGCGGCTCGCCGGCTGGTGGCGCGGGTTCGTGCTGGGCATCACGATCTTCTCCGCGTTCGCCACGCCGACCGGTGACCCGCTGACGATGCTGTCACTGGCCGCGCCCATCGTCGTGCTCTACTTCGCGGCGCTCGGCGTGTGCCTCATCAACGACCGCCGACGCCGGCGCAACAACCCGGACGCGGATCTGGACGACGACGAGGCCTCGGACCTGGACCTGACCCCCGAGAGCGTCGGCCCGATCGAGTCGGTCTCCCCGCCGCCCGCCCTCCCCGGACAGTCCGACGGCGGCCGGTCGAACCGGCTGAACGGCTACGACGACATCACCTGACGCGCGAGGTCTGCCGAAGACCGGCCCCGGGGTGGACCTTCCTCCACGCCGGGGCCGGTGTGGTTCGCAGGTGCCCGGTGCGGTTCGCAGGTGCGTTCCAAGCCCGGCTAAAGATCGTGCTGATTGTCAGAGGTGCCGGGTAGGCTCGACCGCAAGATGACAGAGGACCTCTCACCAGCCGAGCGGTACGCCGCAGCCCGGATCCGCGCCGCCGAGCAGGCCACGGCGCTGTATTCGTTCCGGGAGATGTACGAATTCGGCCTGGATCCCTTTCAGGTCGAGGCGTGCCAGGCCCTGGAAGCCGGCAAGGGCGTGCTGGTGGCGGCGCCCACCGGCTCGGGGAAGACGATCGTCGGCGAGTTCGCCGTCCACCTGGCTCTGGCCGAGGGCCGTAAATGCTTCTACACGACGCCGATCAAGGCACTCTCCAACCAGAAGTACGCCGACCTGGCCAAGCGCTACGGGGCCGACAAGGTCGGCCTGCTGACCGGGGACAACAGTGTCAACGCGGACGCTCCCGTGGTCGTCATGACCACCGAGGTGCTCCGCAACATGCTGTACGCGGGCTCGCAGGCACTGCTCGGGCTCGGTTATGTGGTCATGGACGAGGTGCACTACCTCTCGGACCGTTTCCGGGGCGCCGTCTGGGAAGAGGTGATCATCCACCTGCCCGAGTCGGTCACCCTGGTGTCGCTCTCCGCGACGGTTTCGAACGCGGAGGAGTTCGGTGACTGGCTGGACACGGTCCGCGGCCACACCGAGGTGATCGTCTCCGAGCACCGGCCCGTGCCGCTCTGGCAGCATGTGCTGGCCGGCCGCCGGATGTACGACCTCTTCGAGGAGGAGACCGACCACGGGGGCCGCGGGGGCGCCCGGCGGGAGGTGAACCCCGACCTGGTCCGGCTGGCCCGGATGGAGAACCAGCGCACGTTCAACCCGCGCGAGCGACGGCGCGGCAAGATGCTCCGGGAGGCGGACCGGGAGCGGGAGCGCCGTCAGCGCAGCCGGATCTGGACGCCCTCGCGGCCGGAGGTCATCGACCGCCTCGACGCCGAGGGGCTGCTGCCCGCGATCACCTTCATCTTCAGCCGGGCCGGCTGTGAGGCCGCCGTTCAGCAGTGCCTCTACGCGGGCCTGCGGCTCAACGACGAGGACGCCCGGCGCCGGGTGCGTGAGCTGGTCGAGGAGCGCACGGCCTCCATCCCCCATGAGGATCTCCACGTCCTCGGCTACTACGAATGGCTCGAAGGGCTGGAGCGGGGCATCGCCGCGCACCACGCCGGGATGCTGCCGACCTTCAAGGAGGTGGTGGAGGAGCTGTTCGTCCGAGGGCTGGTCAAGGCGGTCTTCGCCACCGAGACCCTGGCGCTCGGCATCAACATGCCGGCCAGGTCCGTGGTCCTGGAGAAGCTCGTCAAGTGGAACGGCGAGCAGCACGCCGACATCACTCCCGGCGAGTACACCCAGCTGACCGGGCGCGCGGGCCGCCGGGGCATCGATGTGGAGGGCCATGCCGTGGTCCTCTGGCAGCGCGGTATGGATCCGGGCGCGCTGGCCGGGCTGGCCGGCACCCGGACGTATCCCCTGCGCTCCAGCTTCCGGCCGTCGTACAACATGGCGGTCAATCTCGTCCAGCAGTTCGGCCGGCACCGCTCGCGTGAGCTGCTGGAGACGTCGTTCGCGCAGTTCCAGGCGGACAAGTCCGTCGTCGGGATCTCGCGCCAGGTCCAGAAGAACGAGGAGGGACTCGAGGGCTACCGCGCGGGCATGACCTGCCACCTCGGGGACTTCGAGGAGTACGCGCGGCTGCGCCGCGACCTCAAGGACCGCGAGACCGAGCTGGCCAAGCAGGGCGCCGCCCAGCGCAGGGCCGCCGCGGCGGCGTCGCTGGAGAAGCTCAAGCCGGGTGACGTCATCCACGTGCCGACCGGGAAGTTCGCGGGTCTGGCGCTGGTCCTGGACCCGGGCCTGCCCGCCGGCCGGGCCAACGGACACCGCGGGTTCGAGTACCAGGACGGTCCGCGCCCGCTCGTGCTGACGGCGGAGCGTCAGGTCAAGCGGCTGGCGTCGATCGACTTCCCGGTGCCCGTGGAGGCGCTGGAGCGGATGCGGATCCCGAAGTCCTTCAACCCGCGCTCACCGCAGTCCCGCCGGGACCTGGCGTCCGCGCTGCGCACGAAGGTCGGGCACGTCGTGCCCGACCGGCACCGCAAGCAGCGCGGGCCCGCCGCGGACGACCGGGAGATCGCCCGGCTGCGGACGGCGCTGCGCGCCCACCCCTGCCACGGCTGTGACGAGCGCGAGGACCATGCCCGCTGGGCGGAGCGCTACCACCGCCTCAAGCGGGACACGCACCAGCTGGAGCGCCGGATCGAGGGGCGGACGAACACGATCGCCCGCACCTTCGACCGGATCGTCGCGCTCCTGACGGAGCTCGACTACCTGCGCGGCGACGAGGTGACCGAGCACGGCAGGCGGCTGGCCCGGCTCTACGGGGAGCTGGACCTGCTGGCCAGCGAGTGCCTGCGCGACCAGGTGTGGGAGGGGCTCACCCCGGCCGAGCTCGCCGCGTGCGTCTCCGCGCTGGTGTACGAGGCGCGGCAGGCCGACGACGCGGTGGCGCCCAAGCTGCCCTCGGGTGCGGCGAAGCGGGCGCTGGGCGAGATGGTGCGCATCTGGGGCCGGCTGGACGCCCTGGAGGAGGACCTGAAGATCAACCAGGCGGAGGGCGTCGGCCAGCGCGAGCCCGATCTGGGCTTCGCCTGGGCGGTCTACATGTGGGCCTCGGGCAAGGGCCTGGACGAGGTGCTGCGCGAGGCGGAGATGCCGGCCGGGGACTTCGTGCGCTGGTGCAAGCAGGTCATCGACGTGCTCGGCCAGATCGCGGCGGCCGCGCCGCGCGAGCACAGCACGGTCGCGAAGAACGCCCGGAAGGCGGTCGACGCGGTGCTGCGCGGGGTGGTGGCGTACAGCTCCCTGGGCTGACCCGGCCGGCCGACAGGGCCTCGGGCCGGGTCGACCGCGCCTCGACCGGCCGTCCTGGCGCCGGCGTCAGCGCGGGCCTCAGTGGCGGCGGGTTCGGCCGGGCAGGTCAGGTCCCGCCGCCTCGGCGCGGGTGCCGGGCTCGGGCGAAGCGCTCCCCGGCTTCCGTCAGGTCCACGATCGGATCCGGGTAGTCGAGGCGGGCCCGGACACGGGCGTCGAGTTTCCATGGCCGGTGGACGGCCGCGCCCTCGACGTCGGCCAGTTCCGGTACCCAGCGGCGCACGTAGTCGCCCCGCGGATCGAACCGCTCGGCCTGGGTCAGCGGATTCAGTACCCGGTTGGGGCGGGTGTCCGTGCCGGTGCCCGCCACCCACTGCCAGTTGAGCTGGTTGTCGGCCAGGTCGCCGTCGACCAGCAGGTCCAGGAAGTGGCGCGCGCCCTCCCGCCAGTCCACGTAGAGGGTCTTGGTGAGGAAACTCGCCGTCAGCAGGCGGGCCCGGTTGTGCATCCAGCCCTCGTAGCGCAGTTGGCGCATCGCCGCGTCCACCACCGGGTAGCCGGTACGGCCCTCCCGCCAGGCGATCGTCTCCCTTTGTGCCGCCAGGCCGCCGCGCCAGCGGTCGTGGCGGGCGCGGTAGTCCGAGAAGGCCGACTCAGGGCGTGCCGCCAGTACTTGGTGGTGGAAGTCGCGCCAGGCCACCTGCCGTACGAAGGCATCCGCTCCCGGGCCGTCCGCGCGCAGGGCCCGTTCGGTCAGCTCCACCGGGGACAGGCAGCCGAAGTGGACGAAGGGGGACAGCCGTGAGGTGGCGTCGTCGGCGAGACCGTCCTGCCGGTCCTCGTACGTCTCGATCCCCCGTGTCAGCCAGGACGACAGGCGGGCGCGTCCCGCCTCCTCGCCGCCCTCGGGGACCCCCGGTGACACGCCCTCCACCGCGTCCCGGACGGGCAGCGGCTCGCCGTCGACGGACGGGGGGACCCGGACCGTGCGGGGCGCGGCCATCACGGCGCGCCGGTCCGTCTCCCGCCAGCGGCGGAAGTAAGGCGTGAATACCGCGAAGTGGTCCTTGCCCGACGGTACGAGCCGGCCCGGCGGCACGACGGTGATCACCGAGTCGTGGACGACGAGCGCGCACCTCCCCTCGAGTGCCGCGCGCAGCCGGTCCTCACGGCGTGCGGCGTATCCGCTGACCCCGGCCGCCAGGTGCACCTCCCGTGCCCCGGCCTCCCGTACCACCCGGCGGACCTGCTCGACGACCTCGCCCGAGCGGACGACCAGCCGGCCGCCCCGGCGCCGCAACGACGCGTCGAGCGAGGCGAGGCAGTCGGCGAGGAACGCCCGGCGGTTGGGGACGTCGTAACCGGCCGCCGTCACCCCGGAGTCGCGCACGAACAGGGGCACCACCTCGTCGGCGGCCCGCAGGGCGGCACGCAGCACGGGCTGGTCGTGCACGCGCAGATCCGAGGTGAACAGGGCGATCGCGACGCTCATGCCTCCCGTCCTAGCCCGGCCGTCCGAGATGGGCCCGCACATGTGCTCACGTGGCGGGAAAGCTCAGCAGAACGAGTGGATCCGAGGTGGGGTGGGCGGAGCCGCCCGCGGGTTCCACTGTGAGACCCATGCCGGACGCCGCGCCGACGGGACCGGCCAGCAGGACGGCGTCCGATTCCGCGGTGGGGTCCATCAGACCGGCGCCCCGCATCGTCCCGCCGTCGTCGTACCAGAGCTGGTAGACCATCCCCCTCGGAGCCTTCGGCAGCCCGGACGTCAGGAACACGGCCTTGTCCTGACCGCGCGAGACGACCACGGTGCTGTTCGCGCCGCTGGGCAGCCGCGCCGTGGCGAGCTTGGCGTCCGGGGCGGCGAGGACCGCGACCACGGCCTGGGAACGCTGCTCGGCCGCCTCGGCCCGGCCGCGTGCGTCCTGGGCCGCCCGTTGTTGCCACGCCGCCACGCCGCCGAACGCGGCGGCCGCGGCCAGACAGGCGGCCAGCGCGAACCGGGACATCGCGCGCCCCCGCGCTCCGCCACCCCCGCCCGGGCGGGAGCGAGCCCGGCCCCTGGGTGGGTCCTGACGTTCGGTGGCGATCCGCCGGAGCACCTGTTCCTTGAGGGCGGGCGGCGGGGAGACGGCCGCGGCGCCCCCCAGTCGGGCGGCGGTGGCGGCCAGTTCGCGCACTTCCTGGGCGCATGGCGGGCACGCGTCGAGGTGCCCTTCGAACGCGGCGCGTTCCCCTGGCTCCAGGGCGTGCAGTACGTACGCGCCGGTCAATGTGTGCAGATCGGCCGCGGTCATGCGGACACCCCCAGGCAGTCGCGCAGTCGGATGAGCCCGTCGCGCATCCGGGTCTTGACCGTGCCGAGCGGTACCGAGAGCAGCTCGGCCACCTCCCGGTAGGCCAGGCCCCGGTAGTAGGCCAGTGTCACGGACTGGCGCTGGAGCTCGGTCAGGGTGCGCAGACAGCGGCGCACCTGTTCACGTTCGAGTCCGGCCTCCACCTGTTCGGTGACCTCGTCGTAGGCCGGTGTCCGCTCCAGCAGCGCGGCCCGGCGTTCCCGGTCGCCGGCCGCCTGGGCCGAGCGGACCCGGTCCACCGCGCGCCGGTGGGCGAGGGTGAGGATCCAGGTCATGGCGCTGCCCCGGTCGGACCGGAAGCGCGGCGCCGTACGCCAGACCTCCAGCAGGACCTCCTGGACGACCTCCTCCGACTGGGCGGGATCGCGCAGGACGGACCGCACGAGGCCGAGGACGGGCCCACTGGCCAGGTCGTACACGCGGGAGAATGCCTCCTGGTCACCCCGGGCGACCAGGGCCAGCAGTTCCTGGAGGTCCGGGCCCGCGGAGGAGGGTCCCCCGATGAAGACGGCTTCTTTCACGCGGTTTCCTTCCGAACGGACTGCACTCGGCATTCGGGGCCGGGGCTCCGGCGGATTGCCGTGACGAGGCTGCGTTGCGAAGTGATGATTCCATGATCTGATGAAACGCGATATGTCGCGTTGACTGAAGCGTGCCTTCGCGATATGTTCGTTGGCGAGTATTCGTCTGCGGAGCATGTCTCCGTCGGTCCGTCGCGCGCGGCAAGGGGGGTGGAGATGAAACGGCGCAAGCTCGGCAATCCGCTGGCGTTGGCGGTGATGACGCTGTTGTCCGAACGCCCCATGCATCCGTACGAGATGGCGCAGACGCTGCGCAGGCGCGGCAAGGAACACAGCGTCAAGATCAATTACGGCTCCCTCTACACGGTCGTACGGAACCTGGAGAGGTACGGGTTCGTGACGGTTGCCGAGGTGCAGCGGCAGGGCAACCGGCCGGAACGCACGCTGTACGGCCTCACACCCACCGGGCGCGAGGAGATGCGGGAGTGGCTGGCCGACCTGCTGGCGGTCCCCGCGCGCGAGTTCCCGCTGTTCGGGACGGCGCTCTCGCTGGTAGGAGCGCTGCCACCGGACGAGGTGATACCGCTGCTGCGGGAGCGGGCGGCCTCGCTCGACGTGGAGGCGGCGGGGCTGCGGGGGGTGCTGGCGAAGCTGTGCGAGCGGCTGCCGCGGCTCTTCGTCGTGGAGACGGAGTACCAGCTGCACATGGTCGAGGCCCAGGCCGGCTGGATCAGGGGACTGCTGGCGGAACTGGCCGACGGGACGCTGACGGGCCTGGACGGCTGGCGCCTGTTCTACGAGACGGGCGAGGTGCCCCAGGAATGGCGAGAACTGGACGGTGTGGAAATCGACGTACACAACTACACGCACAGCGACGTACGCGGTGACGTGCGCAGCGGTATGAACACCGACACAGGCGGCGGCGACGCGGGTGGCGACGGAGGCCGCGATGTGATGAAGGAGGGTCGGTCCCGCCGGCCCTGAAAACCGGAAGGACCCCGGCGGCGGCTGTTGCAGCAGCGACCGCCGGGGTCGCGAACCCCGGACCGGGCCTGCCACGAGGGCGCCCGGGCGATCGAGGTGCGGCACGCCTACCATAGCCCGGCGCTCCTCGGGCGGACCGGCTCGGTATATCCGAGTACCGTTCACCGAAGGAGAGTTCTGTCATGAGTACCGAAATGCCGGGAACGGCCGCGTCCGGGGCCGGCGCCCTGGCCGTCGGCCCGGGCGCGGCGAGTCCGGTGGCCAGGGCCGAGGCCCGTGGCCCGGACCGCGCTGAGGCAGGTACGGATGCCCGTGGTGATGCCCGTGGTGAGTCGCGCACCGATGCCTCCGGAGGAGCGCGTGGCGCCGCCGTCGACCGGGCGGGCGCGGGGTCGGCCCGTACGGGGACGGCGGCGCCCGCCGTCCGGGCGCGAGGCCTGGTCAAGACCTATCCGGGTGGGGTCACCGCGCTGAACGGCATGGACATCACCGTCACACCGGGCACGGTCCTCGGGCTCCTCGGGCCCAACGGGGCGGGCAAGTCCACCGCGGTGAAAATCCTGACCACGCTCGCCCGCCCCGACAGCGGCACGGCCACCGTCGCCGGGCACGACGTCCTGCGCCACCCCGACCGCGTGCGCCGGGCGATCGGGGTGGTCGCCCAGCGGTCCGGCGCCGATCCGGTGGCCACCGGCCGGGAGAACCTGATCCTCCAGGGGCGGCTCTACGGTCTGCGCGGCGCGGAGCTGAACCGCCGGGCGGACGCCCTGCTGGAGCGGTTCAGCCTCACCGACGCCGCGAAGCGGATGGTGCAGGGATATTCGGGTGGGATGCGACGACGGCTCGATGTGGCGCTCGGGCTGGTCCACCGGCCCGAGGTGCTCTTCCTGGACGAGCCCACGACCGGGCTCGACCCCGAGGCCCGCACGGCGATGTGGGACGAGATCGGCAGGCTCGCCGGGGACGAGGGGCTGACGATCGTGCTCACCACGCACTACCTGGAAGAGGCGGACAGGCTCGCCGAGCGCATCGCCATCGTGGACCGCGGCCGGGTGGTCGTCGAGGGCACCCCCGACGAGCTGAAGGGGGAACTGCGCGGCGACGCCGTTCACGTGGAACTGCGCGCCGACGGCGACCGTACGACCTTGACCGAGGCCCTCGCCGGGCTGACGGGCCTGCACGACCTCACGCTGGACGGCCGCAGGGTCAGCGTCCGCGCCGACGACGGGGCCGCCGCCGTGCCGGCCCTGCTCGCCGCACTGGAGCGGGCCGGCGCGGCGGTGGCCGCCGCGACCGTGGCCCGGCCCTCCCTGGACGACGTCTACCTGCGCTACGCGGGACGCCGTTTCTCCGAGGCCGAAGCGGCGGAGCCCGCGGACCGCGCGGACTGCGCCGAGGCCGTGCCGGATACGACGGACGAGAAGGACGCCACGGACGCGAAGGGCGCGAAGGGCACCGGACCCGACGCGTCCGGCCGGGCCACCACCGGAGGCACCCGATGAGTACGAACGTCCTCGCCCACACCTGGTTCATGACGCAGCGCCAGCTCATGGCGATCGTGCGGCAGCCCGTGTTCCTGCTGGTCAATCTGATCCAGCCGGTGATCTGGCTCTATCTCTTCGGCAGTCTGTTCAAAAAGGTCGTCCAGCTCGGCGGCTTCGGTACGACGTCGTACCTGGACTACCTGATCCCGGGCATCGTCGTGATGAGCGCGTTCGGCTCCAGCATGTGGACCGGCATGGGCACCCTGGAGGAGATCGAACGCGGCACGCTCAACCGCTTCCTGACCACCCCGGTCAGCCGCAGCGCCCTCCTGCACGCCAACGTCGTGCAGAACGGCATCACGACCGCCTTCCAGTCCGTGGTCATCGTGGTGCTGGGACTGATCGGCGGGGCCGACTACCCGGGAGGGATCGGTGGACTGCTCATCCTGGTGGCCGCCTCCGTCCTGCTCGGTACGGTCTTCGGTGCGCTGTCCAACGCCCTCGGCATGCTGGTCCGCCGCCGCGAGTCCATCATCGGCATCAACACCTTCCTGCTGCTGCCGCTGACGTTCCTCTCCTCCGCCTTCATGGCGCCGGCCCAGATGCCGGACTGGATGGTGCGGATCGCGGACTTCAACCCGGTCAACTGGGCCATGGTCGCGGGCCGTTCCGCGCTGTCCGCCGATACCGACTGGACGGTCGTGCTCAGCAGGGGCGGGGCGCTGCTGGCCCTGACAGTGGCGGCGGTCTGGCTGTCGACCCGATCCTTCCGCACGTACCAGAAGGCCGTGTGAAGTCGTCCGGGAGCCGCCCGGAGCCGTCCGAGGGCCGGGGCGACCGGTCCCCTCCGGTGTTCGCGCGGCCGACGGCCGGGGCGTGGCCGACGTGATCGGCTCGCACAGCGTGCGCGTACCGGAGGGTGGTCCCGCGCTGCCTCTCGGCGGAACAGCGCCACCACGATCAGCGGCGACGCGCACCACAAGACGACGATGGTGACGGCCATGATGTCGAAGGGGACCGGGCGGCGGTGCCGTTCAGGCCGCGGGGGACTGCTGGGTCTCCTGCTCCCGCTCCACCTGCTCGTTCCACGCGCGCTTGACGCTCCGCCATGCCTCGTCGGTCTGGCCCAGCCGCCAGTAGCCGGAGATCGAGAGCCGTTCGCGCGGGATCCCCCGGTCCAGCCGCAGGTGACGGCGCAGCTCCTTCACGAAGCCCGCCTCGCCGTGCACGAACGCGTGCACCTCGCCCTCGGGGAAGTCCAGCTCCCGTACCGCCCCGACGAGGGCCTCGCCCACCGGACGGTCCCCACGGTGCAGCCAGGTGATGCCGGTGCCGTCCGGGGTCGTGATCTTCTGCTCCTCCTCCGGGCCGGAGACCTCGACGAAGGCGTGCGCGGTGGCTCCGGCCGGGACCCGCTCCATGGCCGCGGCGATCGCGGGCAGGGCGCTCTCGTCCCCCACCAGCAGGTGCCAGTCCGCGGCCGGGTCGGGCGCGTACAGCCCGCCCGGGCCGAGGAGGCGTATCGTCTCGCCGGGGCGGACCCGGGCCGCCCAGGGACCGGCCAGGCCCTCGTCCCCGTGGACGACGAAGTCGATGGTCATCTCCAGCGCCGTCGGATCCCAGGCGCGGACGGTGTACGTGCGGTTCGCCGGCCACTGCTCGCGCGGGAACTCCGCGCGGATCCGCTCCATGTCGAAGGGCTCGGGGTAGGTCACGCCCGGCACGGGGAACAGCAGCTTGACGTAGTGGTCGGTGAACTCGCCGGCCCGCACCGCGGCCAGCCCCTCACCGCCGAGGACCACGCGCACCATGTGCGGCGAGAGCCGCTCGGTGCGCAGCACCCGCCCCTCATGCGTGGTGGGTGAGGTACGAGCCGGCTTGTCTGCCACGGTGGTCTCCCTGCCTTCCGCTCACAGGCGGATTCTGGGCTGCTTAGGCTTACCTAAGCTAACACCTCAGGCCGGGCCCGGCGCGTGGACGCCGAGGGTTTCCAGCAGCCGGTTGAGCGGCGAACGCAGTCCCCAGCGCTCCGAGAGGTCCACGAGCGCGGCCGGGTCCCGCGGCTCGCGCGGCAGCGCCGGATCGAAGGCCGGCAGGGGGACGTCCCCGGCGACCCGGACCACCGTGGGCGCGACGGCCAGGTACGCGCGGGACTCGTCCAGGCGGCGGCGCCGGGCGGGGGTGAGCCGGGCGACCGGATCGGCGGCCGCCGCGAGGATGCCCGCGAGGTCACCGAACTCCGCGATGAGCTGCGCGGCCGTCTTCTCGCCGATGCCCGGGACGCCCGGCAGGCCGTCGCTGGGGTCGCCGCGCAACACCGCGAAGTCCACGTACTGCGCGCCGGTCACCCCGTACTTCTCCCGCAGCAGCGCCTCGTCGGTGGACTGGAGCGTGCCCACGCCCTTGACCGGGTAGAGCACCCGGACCTGGCGGGCGTCGTCGACCAACTGGTAGAGGTCGCGGTCCCCGGTGACGATGTCCACCGGCCCTCGCGCCCGGCCGGCGAGGGTGCCGATCACGTCGTCCGCCTCGTACCCCTCCGCGCCGACCCGGGCGATGCCCAGCGCGTCGAGCACCGCCTCGATGACGGGGACCTGGGGCGCGAGCGTGTCCGGCGTCTCCTCCTCGTCGGGACCCTCCGCGTGCTCCTCCGCCACCCGGTGGGCCTTGTACGAGGGGATCAGCTCCACCCGCCAGGCCGGCCGCCAGTCCGCGTCCATGCAGGCCACCAGCTCGTCGGGGCGGTGGTCCTGGACCAGGCGGGCGATGAAGTCCAGCAGCCCGCGCACCGCGTTGACCGGGGTGCCGTCCGGGGCCCGTACGGAGTCGGGAACCCCGAAATATGCCCGGAAGTACAGGGAAGCGGTGTCGAGGAGCATCAGGCGTCGCGTCACAACCCCGATCATGCCGCAGCCCACTGACAGCAGCCCATTGACAGAGCGGCCCACTGGCGGCGTCCCGTCGCCCCGCGGGCCCCGTACGGCTGACCAGCGACGCCGTCGAATGTGACGTGAATCACTTAATTGTTTGTCTCGTGTAAGCCGGGGCAGGCGCGCAGCCGGAGCGAACCAGGTTGCAGCTTCAAGCACCGCGACCGGGTGGGCGGGCCGACCCCGCCTGTTCCACGGCCTGCCCGCGGGGGTGGTAGGCCGTTTTTCCGTTCAACGCGTGAGGTGTATGTGTCCAGGCTGCAAGCCGAACACCTGTACAAAGTCTTCGGCAGACGACCCGATGAGGCCGTGGGGAAGCTCAAGGAGGGTACGGACCGTAACCAACTCCGCGCCGATGGTACGACCGCCGCGGTGATCGATGCCTCCTTCTCGGTCGAGTCCGGCCAGATCTTTGTGGTCATGGGCCTGTCCGGCTCGGGGAAGTCCACGCTGCTCCGCATGCTCAACGGCCTGCTGGAGCCGACGTCCGGCCGGGTGCTCTTCGACGGCCAGGACCTGACCGCTCTCAGCCCGCAGGAGCTGCGGCACGTCCGCTCCACGAAGATCAGCATGGTGTTCCAGCACTTCGCGCTCTTCCCGCACCGCAGTGTGCTGGAGAACGCGGCGTACGGTCTCGAGGTGCAGGGGGTGCCCCGCGCGGAGCGCGAGAAGCGCGCCGCCGAGGCGCTGGAACTGACCGGTCTGGGCGGCTGGGAGACGTCCTGGCCCGACGAGCTCTCCGGCGGCATGCAGCAGCGTGTCGGCCTCGCCCGCGCGCTGGCCACGGACGCCGACCTGCTGCTGATGGACGAGTCCTTCAGCGCGCTCGACCCGCTGATCCGTCGCGACATGCAGGACCAGCTGCTGGAGCTCCAGAAGCGGCTCAAGAAGACCATCGTCTTCATCACCCACGACCTCAACGAGGCCATGCGTCTCGGTGACCGCATCGCCGTGATGCGCGACGGCGAGATCGTGCAGCAGGGGACCGCCGAGGACATCCTCGTCACCCCGGCCAACGACTACGTCGCCTCCTTCACCCAGGACGTCGACCGCTCCCGTGTGCTCACCGCCGGGGCGATCATGGCCGACCCGGAGACCGCCTTCGGTACCCGGACGGACGGTGGCAAGGAACTGCGCACCGCTCAGGACGTGCTCGACGCGGCGCCCGCCAGGGTGACCGAGTCCGCTCCGATCATCGACCTGTTCACCCCCTGCTCCACCAGCGGGGTCGCCGTGGCCGTCGTCGGTGAGGAGGGCGATCTCATAGGGGTCGTGCCCCGCGCCCGGCTGCTGGCCGTGCTCGGTGAGCCGATGGTGACGGACACGCCCGCGGCCGGGCCGGGCCCCCTCTCGAAGGACGGCTCGGCGGGCGGCTCCGGGGCCGACGCGGGCGACAACGGCGAGACGGCTCAGTCGGACAAGGCGGTAGCAAGTGCCTAGGATCCCTCTCGGCGACTGGGTCGACAGCGCCGTCGACTTCCTCCAGCAGCACCTCGGCTGGCTGTTCGACGCTGCCTCCTCGGTCGTCTCGGGCATGTACGACGGCATCAACGCGGTGCTGTCGGCTCCCGAGCCCCTGCTCCTCGCGGGCATCTTCGCGATACTCGCCTGGTGGCTGAGCAGTCTCTCGGCCGGTGTGTTCAGCTTCCTGGGCTTCGCCCTGATCGACTCCATCGAGCTGTGGGACGCCGCGATGGAGACCCTCTCGCTGGTGATGGTCGCGACGATCGTGATCCTCGTGATCGCGGTACCACTCGGCATCTGGGCCGCGCGGTCCAAGACGGTGAGCGCGATCGTCCGGCCGGTGCTCGACCTGATGCAGACCATGCCCGCCATGGTCTACCTGATCCCGGGCGTCGTCTTCTTCGGTCTGGGCGCGGTGCCCGGCATCATCGCCACGATCATCTTCGCCCTGCCGCCCGGTGTCCGGATGACCGAACTCGGCATCCGGCAGGTGGACAAGGAACTGGTGGAGGCCGCCGAGGCGTTCGGCACCACGCCCAAGAACACCCTGCTCCGGGTGCAGCTGCCGCTGGCCCTCCAGACGATCATGGCCGGCGTCAACCAGGTGATCATGCTCGGCCTGTCCATGGTGGTCATCGCCGGCATGGTCGGCGGCGGCGGGCTCGGCGGCGCCGTCTACCGCGCGCTCGGCAACATCGACATCGGTCTCGGCTTCGAGGCGGGCGTCTCCGTGGTGATCCTCGCCATGTACCTGGACCGGATCACCGGCGCGCTCAGCCTCCAGGCGTCCCCGGTCGGGCGCCGTGCGCTGGCCAAGGCCAAGGAGATGGCCGGCGGGCTGAAGATCTGGAACCACCGTCCGCAGCCCGTCGTGGCCATCGCGGGCGTGGTCGTCCTCGCGCTCGTCGCGGGCGGCATCGGCATGTTCGGCGGTTCGAAGAGCGAGACCGCGAACGGCGCCGAGAACGTCGGCCAGGGCAAGAAGATCACCATGGGGTACATCCCCTGGGACGAGGGCATCGCGTCCACGTTCCTGTGGAAGGAACTGCTGGAGCGGCGCGGCTTCGAGGTCGACGCCCAGCAGTACGAGGCGGGCTCGCTCTACACGGGCCAGGCGAACGGCCAGATCGACATCCAGACCGACTCCTGGCTGCCCGTCACCCACGCCAATTACTGGAACAAGTACAAGGACAAGCTGGAGGACATGGGGGCCTGGTACGACAAGACCTCCCTGGAACTCTCCGTGCCGTCCTACGTCAAGGGCGTCAACTCTCTCGAGGACCTGAAGGGCAAGAGCTCCACCTTCAAGGGCAAGATCATCGGCATCGAGCCCAGCGCGGGTGAGATGGGCCTGCTGAAGGACAAGGTCCTCAAGGCGTACGGGCTCGACAAGGAGTACCAGCTCCTCGACGGCTCCACCTCCGGCATGCTCGCCGAGCTGAAGCGGGCGTACGCCAAGAAGGAGCCGATCGTGGTCGTGCTGTGGTCGCCGCACTGGGCGTACAGCGACTACGACCTGACCAAGCTGAAGGACCCGAAGAAGGCGTTCGGCGCGGAGAGCGACGGCGTCCACACCCTGGCGCGCAAGGGCTTCTCGTCGGAGAACCCGACGGTCGCCAAGTGGCTCGAGGACTTCAAGATGAATGAGGAGCAGCTCACGAGTCTCGAAGCCAAGATCCAGGCCACCGGCAAGGGCAAGGAGCAGGAGGCCGTCCGCGCCTGGCTCGAGGAGAACCCGGGTCTCGCCGACAAGTGGACCCCGGTCGGCGGCTCGGCGCAGTCGGCCGGCAAGGCCGCGAACGGCAAGGACGAGCGTGAGCGGCCCCTGGAGATCGGTTGGTTCCCCTGGGAGGAGGACATCGCCGCCACCTACCTGTGGAAGGCGGTCCTCGAGGAGCGCGGCTACAAGGTCAACCTCAAGCAGTTCGAGCTCGGGCCCATGTACGCGGCGATGGCCGAGGGGCAGGTCGACGTCCAGTTCGACGCCTGGCTGCCCAACGCGCAGAAGAGATACTGGGACAAGTACCGAGACGATCTGACCCAGCTCGGGTCCTGGTACGGGCCCACGACCCGTGAGATCGCCGTCCCCTCGTACGTCAAGGGCGTGGACTCGCTGGCCGATCTCAAGGGCCGCGGGGACGAGTTCGCGGGCCGCATCGTCGGCATCGAGCCCGGTACCGAGGAGATGAACGTCCTCAAGGACAAGGTCCTGCCGGAGTACGGGCTCGACGACGAGTACAAGGTCGTGGACGGCTCGACGCCGGGGATGCTCGCGGAGCTGAAGCGGGCGTACGCCAAGAAGGAGCCGATCGCGGTCACGCTGTGGAGCCCGCACTGGGCCTACAAGGAGTACGACCTGACCAAGCTGAAGGACCCCAGGAAGACCTTCGGCGACGGTGACCGGCTCACGAACGTCGCGCACAAGGACTTCCCCGGGAACTACCCGCAGCTGACGAAGTGGCTCAAGGACTTCAAGCTGAGCGAGCAGCAGCTCGCCGGGCTGGAGAACGAGATCCAGAAGCGCGGCACGGGTCACGAGGAGGAGGCCGTCGCGGCGTGGATGAAGGAGAACCCGGGCATCGCGGACAAGATGGCCCCGCAGTAGGGGCGCCGTAGCGGACGGGCACGACGGACACCTCCGTGGTGCCCCCGTACCGGGCGCGGAAGGGGTGGACCTCGCCGTTGGGCGGGGCCACCCCTTCGGCCTGTCCCGGCCCGGAAAGCCGGGTGTCTTCTCCTGTCCGAACGAGCCCGCTGACCCGGGCCTTTGCGATTCACCCGGCGGCGCGCATCATGGATCCGGGGAACACCCGTTCTCTTCGCTCACGTGTTCGTATGGGCGGGATCGGTCGCGGGTGAGGCAGGACAGCTCTTGTACCGGCGTCAACTCTGAGAGGATGACGATCCGGGCGGGAGGGAGCCAGTCATGGACGACAAGGAAGCGCTCAGGGTGGGCGCGGCCGTCCGCAGGCGGCGCAGGTCCCTGGGCCTGACCCTGGCGGCGGTGGCTGCCCGCAGCGGACTGTCCGTGCCTTTCCTCAGCCAGATCGAGAACGAGCGCGCCCGGCCGAGTGTCCGTTCGCTCGAACGGGTGGCGGACGCCCTGGAGACGACCCCGGCCCGGCTGAACGCGGCCGCCGACTCGGCGCGCACGGTGGACGTCGTACGGGCGGCGGACGGCGGGGGCGGGGTACGCCGGGTGGTGCGCGGCGGGCACCAGCTGAACGCGAAGGAGTTCACCGGCGAGCAGGACACCGGGCGGGAGTACCAGCACCGCAACGACGAGATCATGTACGTCGCCGACGGCGCCGTCGAGGTGGAGGCGGAGGGCCGGGCGTACCGGCTGGAGCGCGGGGACACGCTCTACCTGTCCGGCGGAGTGCGGCACCGCTGGCGGGCCACCGAGGCGGATACGCGCATTCTGGTGGTGGCCGTCGCCGAGCACATCGACGCGACGGTCGACCCGCGGCAGTGAGGCGCGGGGACGCCGGCGGCGGGCCGCGCCGGGAGAGCGGGACGCCGGGTCCTGTGGCGGCGGCGCGGGGTGCGAGGCGACGCGGAGTCGCGGGCCCGCCGGGCGCCCGGCTCTCGCGCACTCGCCGTGATCGTACGACAGGACAGGACAGGACAGGACAGGTGTCAGGCGTTCTCGGCGCGTGGTGTTCCGCCGGCCCGCGGTGACGCGCTCGTGTCGACGATGCCCGCGGCCCGCACTCCGCGGGCATGGGCCGCCGCCGCGCGGACGAGAGAGGCCATGACACGGGTGTCGTCCGCCATCTCCGGATGCCACTGGACGCCCACCACCCATCGGGGGGCCGGCAGCTCCACCGCCTCGACCGTGCCGTCAGCGGCGAACGCCGAGACCGTCAGCCCCCGGCCGAGCCGGTCCACCGTCTGGTGGTGATGGGTCGGTACGCGGGACTCCTCCGGCACCAGGTCGCCGTACCGGGTCCCGGGCACCGGCTTCACCGTGTGCTCGCCGAAACGGCCGGCGACGGCCGAGGTGTGCCCTTCCACGTGCTGGACGAGCGTTCCGCCCAGGGCCACGTTGAGCAGTTGCATGCCCCGGCAGATGCCCAGCACCGGGATGCCCGCGGTGAGGGCCGCCTCGATCAGGGCCAGCTCCCAGGCGTCCCGCTCCCGGGCGGGCGGTCCGGTACGGGGATGGCGCGCGGCCCCGTACCGTACGGGCTCGACATCGGGGCCGCCGGCGATCACCAGGGCGTCGAGCCGGCGCACCACGGAGGCGGCCTCGGCCGGGTCGTCCGGTGGGAGCATCGCCGCCAGCCCGCCGGAACGCCGGACGAGCCGGGGGTACCCGGCCGGCAGCAGAGCGGCGGGGAGATTCCAGGTGCCCCACGCGGCGCTCTCCTCCAGATACGTGCTGATGCCGATGAGGGGCTTCACAGGTCGTCCTCCGTCATGGGGTGTGCCGGGCGCTTGGTGCGTTCCCTACCCGGGCCTGCGGCCCGTTGACGCGGAGAACGCGGTTTCCGCGCGGATGTCCGCCGCCGGTCGCGTCCCCCTTTCCGCCTCAGTCGCGTTCCAGTTCCGCCTCGGCGGCGGCCAGGGCCGCGAATTCCTCCTCCGGCGCCGCCGCGACCAGCCGGTGCCTGCTGTAGAGGGCGAAGTAGGCGAGGGCGACCGCGTAGACGACCAGCGCGATGACCGCCGCCGCGACGTCCACCAGGAACGTCGCCACCAGCGCGGACAGGGCCAGGAAGAACGCCACGCCCGAGGTGAGCGCCCCGCCGGGCGTGCGGTAGGGGCGGGGAAGCGCGGGTTCGCGGCGGCGCAGCACGAGGTGGGACAGGGCCATCAGGGCGTACGAGATGGTCGCGCCGAACACCGCGATGTTGAGCATCCGGCCGCCGTCACCGGTGCTCGCGGCGAGCGCGAACCCGATGGCGCCGGGGATGAGGAGACCCGGATAGGGGGCTTTGCGGGCGCTGGTGAGGGACAGGAAACGGGGCAGATAGCCCGCCCGGGACAGTGCGAAGAGCTGCCGGGAGCCCGCGTAGATGAGGGAGAAGAAGGACGCGACGAGACCGGCGAGCCCCGCGTAGTTCACGAACCGGCTCAGCGGGGTCGGGGCACCGTCGCCCTGGAGGGCCACCACCAGCGGATTGCCCGCCTCCTGGAGGGCGGCCGAGCCGCGCGCCCCCGTCGCCGCGAAGAAGGTGATCAGGGCGAGCAGTACCAGTACGCCCATCGCGATCGACAGGGCCCTGGGCATCGAGCGGACGGGGTCCTTGGCCTCCTCCGCCGCGAGCGGGACTCCCTCCACCCCGAGGAAGAACCACATGCCGAAGGGGAAGGCGGCCCAGATGCCGAGGAGTCCGAACGGCAGCCAGGAACTGGCCCCGAACGCGTCGTGGTCGACGGGGATGTCGTTCAGACCGCCCGCGTCGAACTCGCTGAAGGCGCCGACGGCGAAGATCAGCAACGCGGCCACCGCGATCGCGGTCACGACGAGACTGAAGCGCAGGGCCTCGCCCACGCCCCAGAGGTGGATCCCGATGAAGACGGCGAAACAGGCCAGGTAGACGGGCCACCCGGCGGTGAGTCCGAAGAGGTGGAGGGATTCGACGTAGTCCCCGATGAAGATGGAGATCGCGGCGGGCGCGAGGACGTACTCGATGAGGATGGCCGTACCGGTGAGGAAGCCGCCCCAGGTGCCCAGCGCCCGGCGGGCGAAACCGTATCCGCCGCCGGCGGTCGGCAGGATGGCGGACAGTTCCGCGAGCGAGAAGACCAGACAGGCGTACATCACGCCCATGAGCAGAGTCGCGATCGCGAGACCGCCGAAGCCTCCTTCGGACAGGCCGATGTTCCAGCCGGAGAAGTCCCCGGAGACGACGTAGGCGACCCCGAGGCCGGTGAGCAGCAGCCAGCCGGCGCTGCCGCGGCGCAGGGAACGCCGCCGGAGGTAGTCGGCGTCCGTGCCGGGCGCGAGGGACCGCCCGGAGGGCGAAGCGGTGGGAGCGGGCGGCGGAACGCGCGAATCGGTGCCGTCGGGCATGATCAGCTCCTGCCTCGGGAAGGGTAAAGGTGTGAGGCCATACCATTGCGGCCGGGCAGGTCGCGCGCAAGTCCCCCGCGTCAACAGGCTGTTACGGCTGCTCCGCATCGGCGGAGGCGCCGCGCCGGCCCGCCGTGCCCGGGCATCAGGACAGAAACCCCCGCAGCAGGGCCGCCGTACCCCCGCAGTGCTCGCGCGCTATCTCGCGCGCCGCGTCCGCGTCCGCGTCCAGCACGGCCTCGACCAGGGCCGTGTGCTGGCGCTGCGAGTGCTCCAGGTTCCGCACGAGCAGCGGTATGCAGTCCAGCAGGCCGTTGACGGTCGCCCGCACCGCCGCGTAACTCGCGGTCAGGGTCGCGGAGCCGGACAGCTCCGCGAGGGACAGGTGGAGCAGCGTGTCGCACCTGCGGTACTCCGTCAGGGGCGCGTCGTGCGTGGCGGCGAGCGCGGCCCGCAGCCGTTCCGCCCGCTCGCCGGACAGCGCCGCCGTGGCGCACAGCCCCGCCGCGCCCACCTCCAGCACCTCGCGGAAGCGCAGGACGTCCTCGATGTCCACGTCCGCCACCCGTCGCCGCAGCTCCTCCTCGGCGCCGCGGAGCGGCGTGGTGGCCCGCGGCCGTACGAAGGTCCCGCCGTAGCGGCCGCGCCTGCTCTCCAGCAGCCCCTCGTCCTGGAGCACCTTCAGCACCTCGCGCAGTGTGACCCGGCTGATTCGCAGCCGGTCCGCCAGTGCCCGCTCGGCGGGCAGTCGTTCGCCGCCCGGCACCAGGCCGAGCCGCACGACCTGAAGGATCTGCTCCAGGGCCTCCTCGAACCCGTTTCCCGCGCGCACGGGCCGCAGCACCGGAGTGAGCGGATCCGTCGGCTCGTCCTTCGTCGCCACGTCGCCGGCTCCTCTTCCGCATCACTTCCCAATCAAAGGTCTCCAGGCATACCTTATTGCTTCCGGCCGATCCAAGGAGGAGCGAGACCCGTGGCAGACCGCACACCCCCGCTCGACGTCGAGGAACTGCGTCTCCTCGTGGAGAGCGGCGAGATCGACACGGTCGTCCTGGCCTTCCCCGACATGCAGGGCCGGCTCCAGGGGAAGCGGTTCGCCGCCCCGTTCTTCCTGGCCGACGTCCTCGAGCACGGCACGGAAGGCTGCAACTACCTGCTCGCCGTCGACACCGACATGAACACCGTCGACGGGTACGCCATGTCCTCGTGGGAGCGTGGTTACGGTGACTTCGCCATGCGTCCCGACCTGTCCACCCTGCGCCGTGTTCCCTGGCACGAGGGCACGGCACTGCTGCTGGCCGACCTCGCCTGGGAGAACGGCACCCCCGTCGTCGCCGCGCCGCGGCAGATCCTGCGGCGCCAACTGGAGCGCCTGGCCGCCCACGGCTACACCGCGCACGTCGGCACGGAACTCGAGTTCATCGTGTTCCGCGACACCTACGAGCAGGCGTGGGACAGCGGCTACCGCGGCCTGACCCCCGCCAACCAGTACAACGTCGACTACTCGGTCCTCGGCACCGGCCGCGTCGAGCCCCTGCTGCGCCGGATCCGCAACGAGATGGCGGGCGCGGGGTTGACCGTCGAATCCGCCAAGGGCGAGTGCAACCCGGGCCAGCACGAGATCGCCTTCAAGTACGCGGACGCCCTCACCACCTGCGACCAGCACGCCGTGTACAAGACCGGAGCCAAGGAGATCGCCGCGCAGGAGGGGGTCTCGCTCACCTTCATGGCCAAGTACAACGAGCGGGAGGGAAACTCCTGCCACATCCACCTCTCCCTCCAGGACGAGTCCGGCTCCAACGTCATGGCGGGGGACGGCCCCGGCGGCATGTCGCCGGTCATGCGGCACTTCCTGGCGGGCCAGCTCGCCGCGCTGCGCGACTTCTCCCTGCTGTACGCGCCGACCGTCAACGCGTACAAGCGCTTCCAGCCGGGATCCTTCGCGCCCACCGCCGTCGCGTGGGGCCGGGACAACCGCACCTGCGCGCTGCGGGTGGTCGGCCACGGCAGGTCGCTGCGGTTCGAGAACCGGCTGCCCGGCGGGGACGTCAATCCCCATCTGGCCGTCGCCGGGATGATCGCCGCCGGGCTCCACGGCCTGGAGAACGAGCTGGAGCTGCCCGAGCCGTGCGCGGGCAACGCGTACGCCGCCGCCTACGAGCACGTCCCGCGCACCCTGCGGGACGCCGCGGAGCTCTGGGAGAACAGCCCGCGGGCCAAGGACGCCTTCGGGGACGAGGTCGTGGCCCACTACCGCAACATGGCGCGGGTCGAGGTGGACGCGTTCGACGCCGCGGTGACCGACTGGGAGCTTCGCCGCTCCTTCGAACGCCTGTGACCGTGGCCCGTGACCGAGGCCCGTGAGCGACGCCGGTGACCGGGATCCGCGACCGATGCCCGCGACCGGCGACCGGCGACCGCGACCGAAGCCCGTGACTGTGAGGAACGACGTGCAACAGCAGCCCCATCGCGTGACAGAACACCAGATCGTCAACCCGGCCACCGGAGAGGTGATCGCCACCGTCCCCGCGACGACCGCCGCCGAGGTCGGCACAGCCGTCGCGCGCGCGACGGCCGCCCAACGCGGGTGGGCCGCCGCGGCGCCCGCCGACCGGGCCCGGCTGCTGCGCCGCTTCGCCCTCCTGGTGGACGAGCACATCGGGGAACTGGCCCGGCTGGAGGTCCGCGAGGCGGGCCACACGCTGGGAAACGCCCGCTGGGAGGCGGGCAACGTCCGCGACCTGCTGGACTACGCGGCCGGGGGAGTGGAGCGGCTGAGCGGCCGGCAGATCCCCGTCGCCGGCGGGCTCGACGTCACATTCCTCGAACCGCTCGGCGTGGTCGGAGTGATCGCCCCCTGGAACTTCCCCATGCCCATCGCCGCCTGGGGCACCGCGCCCGCCCTCGCGGCGGGCAACGCGGTCCTGCTCAAACCCGCCGAGACGACCCCGCTCACCGCGCTGCGCCTGGCCGAACTCGCCCTGGCGGCGGGACTGCCCGAGCATCTGTTCCAGGTGCTCCCCGGCGCGGGCGACGAGGCGGGCGACGCGCTGGTGGAACACCCGGGCGTGGCCAAGATCGTATTCACCGGCTCCACCCGTGTCGGCAAGCGGATCATGGCGAAGAGCGCCGCGCGGGTGAAGCGGGTCACCCTCGAACTCGGCGGCAAGAGCCCGAACATCGTCTTCGCCGACGCCGACCTCGAGCGGGCCGCGGCCACCGCCCCCATGGCCTTCCTCGACAACGCAGGCCAGGACTGCTGTGCCCGCACCCGCGTCCTCGTACAGCGTGAGGTCCACGACCGGTTCCTGGAACTGCTCGCCCCGGCCGTCGAGTCGGTCGTCGTAGGCGACCCGTCGGACGAGAGGACCCAGATGGGGCCGCTGATCTCGGCGGCCCAGCTGGAACGCGTACGGTCCTACGTCCCCGACGGGGCCAAGGGCATCCGGGGCAGCGCGCCCTCGGGCCCCGGCTTCTGGTTCCCGCCGACGGTCCTCACCGACGCGGCCGCCGACTCCCCGGTGGCCACCGACGAGGTCTTCGGACCGGTGGCCGTCGTGCTGCCCTTCGAGGACGAGGACGAGGCGGTACGGCTGGCCAACGCCACCGACTACGGGCTGTCCGGCTCGATCTGGACCCGGGACGTCGGGCGGGCGCTGCGGGTCTCGCGCGCCGTCGCCGCCGGAAACCTGTCCGTCAACTCGCACAGCAGCGTCCGCTACGGGACGCCGTTCGGCGGGTTCAAGCAGTCCGGACTCGGCCGCGAACTGGGGCCCGACGCCCTCGCCGCCTTCACCGAAACCAAGAACGTCTTCATCAGCACGGAGGCATGAGCAGCATGAGCGACCGCACGAACCGGCCCCTGCCCGACGCCACGTCGGACGCCACGCCCGACACCTGTCCCGGGCCCGGGCCCGGGCCCGAGGTCGCGGTCTGCCGCCGGCTGGTCGGCCGTACCGCCGTCGTCACCGGCGCGGGCAGCGGCATCGGACTGGCCGCCGCCCGCCGGCTCGCCTCCGAGGGCGCGCGTGTCGTCTGCGGGGACATCGACGAGAGCGCGGGCAAGGCGGCGGCCGAACAGGTGGGCGGCATCTTCGTCCGCGTCGACGTGACCGACGCCGACGAGGTCGAGGCGCTGTTCCGGACGGCGTACGAGACCTACGGCAGCGTCGACGTCGCGTTCAACAACGCGGGCATCTCCCCGCCCGAGGACGACTCGATCCTCACCACCGGGATCGAGGCGTGGGCGCGCGTCCAGGAGGTCAACCTCACCTCCGTCTACCTGTGCTGCAAGGCCGCGATCCCCTACATGCGGCGCCAGGGCAAGGGCTCCGTCATCAACACCGCCTCCTTCGTGGCCCGGATGGGAGCGGCGACCTCACAGATCTCGTACACCGCGTCCAAGGGCGGAGTGCTCGCGATGTCGCGCGAACTGGGTGTGCAGTTCGCGCGCGAGGGGATCCGCGTCAACGCGCTGTGCCCGGGACCCGTCAACACCCCGCTGTTGCGCGAGCTGTTCGCCAAGGACCCGGAGCGTGCGGCGCGGCGGCTGGTGCACATCCCGCTCGGGCGGTTCGCGGAGGCGGACGAGATCGCGGCGGCGGTCGCCTTCCTCGCCAGCGACGACTCGTCGTTCGTGAACGCGACGGACTTCCTGGTCGACGGAGGCATCTCGGGGGCGTACGTCACTCCCGTATAGGCGTCCACCGCCCCCGTGTGGGGGCCGGGGGTCAGACCATATGGTGGGCGGATGAGTATGCCGACTCCACCGGGCTGGTACCCCGATCCCGGCGTCCCCTCGCTCGAACGCTGGTGGGACGGGACCGCCTGGACCGCCCACACCCGCATGCCGGGCGGCGGCGAGGAGCAGGGCGCAGGCGGGGCGCGTCACGGAGACGGTGGAGGCACGGCAGGGGGAGGCGGAGGCAAGGACGGCCGGAACGGCGGCCTGTTGGCGGTGTTCGCCGTCGGTGTGGCTCTCGTCGTGGCGGTCGCCGCCGGAGTGACACTGCTCGGCGACGACGAGTCCGGGACCCGGCCGAGCGCCACGGGCGGCGACGCGCCCCCGCCCTCCACGCCCGCCGCGGCGGAGGGCGGCACCGGCGCGACGCCCAGCGGCACCCCCGGCCAGGACGCGACGGTCCTGGTCGACCAGCTCAACGGCATCACGCTGCCGATTCCCGACGGCTGGGAGATACCGCAGAGCACGACCGACGGGAACGTCACGATGTCCACGACGGACACCTACGAGTGCCCGGGCGACTCGGGGCGGTTCTGCCCCTGGGGCAGGGTCACCACCCGCACGGTCACGGACACCGACGAGACCTCTCCGCGGGCGCTGGCCGAGCAGGACATCTCCCGGGCCGCCGACACGATGTACGAGGAGAACGTCGTCGGTGACCGCCTCTACGGGCGCATCGTGTCCCACACGGTGGTCACGTCCGGGCCGGCCGTGGTCGCGAACCGCTCCGGGTACCTGGTGCGGTGGCAGGTGAGGACCAAGCACGGGCCGGGCGGCTATGTGCAGTCGCTGGTCTTCCCCTCGGCGCGCGGCAGTGAGTCACCGGTCGTCGTGCGCTTCGCCTTCGACAAGGGGCCGGAGTCGAGAGCGGTTCCGCCGAGCATGATGGACACGATCACCGAGGGGATCCGTCCGATCGGCGATGTCTCGGGCGGGGTGGGCAGTTCGATCGGTCCGTGAGGCGCGGGCGCCCGGACGGGCCGCGCGGTGCCGGGCGGTGGGCCCGGGCGGCCGGTCCGGCAGACGCGTCGGCGCCCGCCCGCGGGCGGTTCACAGGAACGTGTGGCCCTCGCCGCGGTAGGTGGGGACGGACTCGACCACCCGGTCGCCCTCGACCAGGTGCAGGGTGGCGAACCGCTCGCACAGCTCCCCGGCCTTGGCGTGCCGGAACCACACCTTGTCACCGACCAGCAGGTCGTCGGCGGCCGGACCGAGCAGCGGGGTCTGCACCTCGCCCGCGCCCTCCTGCGCGTCGTAGCGCAGCCCCTCGGGGAGGTACGGCTCGGGCAGCCGGTCCCGGCCCGCCGCCCCGGACGCGGGATAGCCGCCGCCGAGGACCGTGACGACGCCCACGCCGGGCCGACGGACCACGGGCAGGGCGAACAGGGCGGCGGGGCGGCCGGTGAACGACGTGTAGTTGTCGAACAGCCGTGGCACGTAGAGGCCGGAGCCCGCGGCGATCTCCGTCACCGCGTGCTCGGCGGCGGTGTGCTGGACACTGCCCGTGCCGCCGCCGTTGACGAACTCCAGGTCCGGGGCGACGGCCCGGACCGCGCGCACCACGGCCGCGCGCCGCTCCGCCAGTTCGCGACGGGCCACGGACTGCATCACACGGATCGCGCGCGAGCGCAGCGGCCGTCCCGCCAACGCGTCCCCGACACCGGCCACATGGCCCTCGTACGCCATCAGCCCGACCAGGCGGAAACCGGGCCGGCGCGCGACGGAGCGGGCCAGCTCGGCCAGCTGGGCGGGCTCGCGCAGCGGTGAACGGCGTGCGCCGACCCGGAACCGGCCACCGAACAGGCGTAAGGACGTGTCCAGTTCCAGACAGACCCTGATCTCTTCCCGGCCACCGTCACGGGCCGCGTCGATCAGGTTCAGCTGTGCGGGGTCGTCGACCATCACGGTGACGGCGGCGGCCAGTTTCGGATCCGCCGCGAGCCGCGCGTAGCCGACGCGGTCGGCGGAGGGATAGGCGAGGAGCACGTCGTCGAACCCCGCTCCGGCCAGCCACAGCGACTCGGCCAGGGTGAAGGACATGATCCCGGCGAAACCGTCCCGCGCCAGGACGCGTTCCAGGAGCGCCCGGCTGCGGACGGACTTGCTCGCCACCCGGACGGGTTTGCCCGCCGCGCGCCGGACGAGATCGTCGGCGTTGGCGTCCAGCGCCGCCACGTCGACGAGGGCGAGGGGAGCGTCGAGATGCGCGGTCGCCCGGTCGTAGCGGGCCCGGTCAGTGGCGCGTGGAGTCATGGGCCGAGCTTGCCAGACCGGATCAACGCGCGGCAGGGGATGATCTGGGCAGATCGCCCGGGGCTTTCGCGCGCGTACCCGCGGGGGCCTCTCCAGCCCGTAGAGTGACGTACACAGGATCGCGAACGTGCCTGATCCGCCAGGACGATCCGGGCCCCGGCCCGGCGGCGCCGGCGGGTCGGGGGACCCGGTCGGCAGGGGCGGCACAGTGGCACAGGGGGGCGGATGACCACCGGAGCGGGACGTGCCCCCGTACCTCGCCCGGTACCGTCCGGGCCCGTGGCGCCCGCGAAGCCCGACGGAGAACCGGAGGCGGAAGACACACCGGTCTCACGGATCACGGAAGCGCTCCTTCCGCCGTCGGAGCCGCCGTCCCGGATACCGGCTCCTACGGTGCCCCCGCCGTCTCCCTCCCTCTCGTCGACCGCGCCGCCCCTCTCGCCCCCGGCCGCAGCGCCGCGTTCGTCGACCGCGCCGCCCCCGTCGGCCGCGCCGCCGGTCAAGGCCCAGGGCCCCGACCGTCCGCGGCCGCCCGCGGCCCGCGCGCACGGCACGACCGGGGCGCCGACCCGTCCGGCCCCGGTCCCGGCGCCCGGCTCCTCGGCCGGGCGGCCGCAGGCGCCGCGGGCTGGCGCCCCGGAGGCCGGTGCGCGACCGGTACCGGCGGCCGATCCGCGCACCGGTCTGGTCCGCCCGCGCGCGGCGGGCGCCCCCGCCGGCACCACCGTTCCACGCCCCGCGCGGGCACCGTCGGCCGGCGGCTCCCGCCCCGGTGAGCGACCGGGCCCGGCCGTCCCGCCGCCGGGTGGCGCCGAGCAACGCCCCGCCGCCGGTCCGCGTACGCCGCGGACACCCTCCGCCGGGGGTTCGGCGCCTGTGAGCGGTCCGCCCGACGGCGACCGTCCCGTACCGCCGGCGGTCCCGCCCGCCGCGCGGCCGGGCCCCGCGCCGCGTCCCTCTCCCGACGCGCGTCCCGCACCCGTACCCGCGCCGGCGCCACATCCCGCGCCGTCCTCGGGGCACACGCCGCCCACCGGGCACACACCCAGCGAGACGACGACCCGGCTGCGGCCCGTCCCCGCCTCCGTTCCCGTGCCGCCCATGCCGCGCACCCGTCCCTTCGGCGGGGCCGCCCCCGGCGTCGCGTACCCACCGGATCAGCCGATTCCGTGGGAAGGCGAACAGGCCAGGCCCGCACGGCGGCGCGGCAGGGCCGTGGCCGCCGTCGTCTGTGTCGTCCTCGGACTCGGGCTGATCGGCGGTGCCGCCACGGGCAGTTGGCTCACCGGCGACTCCGCGGCCGAGCCCCCCGCCCAGGACACGTTCACCACCGCCCGGGGTCTCTGGCACAGCATCCCCGTCGACACCTTCTTCCCCCGCGCCCTCAAGGGGAACGGCGCGGGTCCCGGCGGTGCCGACCGGGACTGGGTACGCGTCGGCGTGGCGCCCGACAGCGGCTGCGCCGGTACGGTCGACACCCGGCTCCTGACCGCCCTGCGCCCGGTCGGCTGCGCGCGCGTGCTGCGCGCCACCTACGCCGACACCACCTCCAGCACCGTCACCACCGTCGGCCTCGTCTTCACGGAGGCCGACGCCGCCGCCATGACCGCCCTGCGCACCCGCTTCAGGACCGACGGCCTCGACGAGCGCGCCGATCTGATGCCCCGCGGCTTCCCCGTCAGGGGGACCCCCGCCGCCGGTTTCGGGGACGCCCAGCGCGCGAGCTGGACCGTGAACGTCCTCACCGACGCGCCCGTCGTCGTCTTCGCCGTCTCCGGCTTCGCGGACGGACGCGTCGTCAGCACCCCGCAGCCCGCGGCCGCCGCGATGGCCAAGGGCGCCACGACGGCGCCCGCGCAGGCCGGCCTCGGGCACGAGGCGAAGGGCATCGCGGACCGGGTCGAGCGCGGACTGCGCAAGGCCGTCGTCGACGGTACGGCGGAGAAGCCGTGAGCCCGGCCGGGGACGCGGTGAGCCCGGCCGGGGACGCCGTGAGCCCCGCCGCCGGGGCGGCGGGCACAGCACGTATCCGTACGAGCCCGAGGACCGCCATGCCCGCTTCGCACACCGGCCCACGGACCGCCCCGGCCACCGCCTCGCGGACGGCCCCGGGCGCCGGCTCCCGCCGCCCCGGCCGCCGGGCCCGGCACCGGGCCGCCGCCGTACTCGCCGCCGCGGCCTTCCTGCTCGTCCCCGCCGCACCCGTGCACGCCGACACGATCCGGGCCCAGCAGTGGGCCCTCGACGCGCTGCGCACCGAACAGGCGTGGCGCACCAGCCAGGGTGCCGGCATCACGGTCGCCGTCCTCGACACCGGCGTCGACGACTCCCACCCCGACCTCACCGGACAGGTCCTGCCCGGCAGGGACCTGATCGGTTTCGGCGCCACCTCCGGCGACCGCTCCTGGGCCCGGCACGGCACCGCCATGGCCGGGATCATCGCCGGGCACGGGCATGGCACCGGCGGCGCCGACGGCGTTCTCGGCATCGCGCCCCAGGCCAAGATCCTCCCCATCCGGGTGATCCTCGAAGGCACCGACCCCGCCCGCGACAAGGCCCGGGCCTCCAAGGGCGGCGCGCTCGCCGAAGGCATACGCTGGGCCGCCGACCAGGGCGCCGACGTCATCAACCTCTCCCTCGGCGACGACAGCGAGTCCGCCCACCCCGAGCCGGCCGAGGACGCCGCGGTCCGCTACGCCCTCGACAAGGGCGCGGTCGTCGTCGCCTCGGCCGGCAACGGCGGCGAGAAGGGCGACCGCGTCTCGTACCCCGCCGCCTACCCCGGCGTGATCGCCGTGGCCGCCGTCGACCGCTTCGGCTCGCACGCCCCCTTCTCCACCCGCCGCTGGTACGCCACCGTCAGCGCCCCGGGCGTCGACGTCGTCATAGCGGACCCCGACCGCCGCTACTACGAGGGCTGGGGGACCAGCGCCGCCGCCGCGTTCGTCTCCGGGGCCGTCGCCCTCGTACGGTCCGCGCACCCCGACCTGACCCCCGCGCAGATTAAGAAGCTCCTCATGGACACCGCCCGGGACGCCCCCGCGGGCGGCCGGGACGACCTGCGGGGGTACGGGTTCGTGGACCCGGCCGCGGCGATCGAGGAGGGCGGCAAGCTGCCCCGTACCGATCCGCGGGACGAGGCCGCCGACTACGGCAAGCGGTACTTCGGCAGCGGTCCGGAGCGGGCCGAGGCGGCGCCTGAGCCCTCCGGATGGATCGCTCCCGTGGCCGGTGGCGCCGGGGCGCTCCTGCTGGCCTGCGCGGTGGTCCTGTGGCGCGGGGGAGCGGGCCTCCGCCGTACCGGCGGCGCGGCGTCCCGGTACGCCGACGGCGCGTCGTACCGGTGACGCCGGAAGCCGACCGCGGGAGTCGGCCGCCGACCGTGGGATTCGGACGCCGGGAGCCCGGATGCCGGGAGCCGGGGCGTCGTGACACGGTGACCCGGCGAGCCGACCCGTGTCACACCGGGCGCCGCATCGCCCCCTTCGCCGCTTCCTCCACCCGGGCTATCCCCTCCTCCATCGAGGCGTGACCGTCCGACAACACCGCCATCAGACGGTGATCCACCCGGCCCACCGAGTGGATCACCCACAGGCCGCTGTCGCTCCTCGGCAGCCAGCCGTTCTTCAGGGCCCAGTCACCGCCGGCCGCCGAGACGCCCCAGTCCTGGCCCGGCACCACACGCCCCATCAGTCCCGCCAGATACGCTCGGGAATCGCCGTCGAGCGCCGAGGCGCCGGCCTCGGGTGCGAACACCGCTCTCAGCAGGGTCAGTTGGTCGCTCGCGGTGGTGCGGGTCAGTCCCCACGCCCGCTCCGCCTCGGTCCTGTCCATCCCCAGCCGCGCGTGGGCGGCGCGCAGCCCCTCGATACCGCCGACCGCCTCCCGCAGGGCCGTCGCCGCGTCGTTGTCGCTGCGCCGCATCATCTCCTCGGCCAGGCGCTCCTGTTCGGCCGTCAGCCACCGGCCCGCGTCCTGGACCCTGAGCAACAACGCGGCCAGGATCGCCGTCTTCACCACACTGGCGGTGACGTACACGCGGTCCGCGCCGTACGCCGTTCCCCGCCCGTCCGCCATGTCGTACACCGCGACCGAGAGATTCACCCGACGACTCTACGGCGGAGCCGCTCATCTAGTCTCGACTTGTGGAGCTGAAGAACATTCCGGACCCCGGTTTCTCGGACGACGACGGCGGCGCCGACCCCGCTCTCGCGGCGGCCCTCGCCGCCTGGGCGGCGGATCCCTCCGCCGAGCCGGAGGTCCTGGCCGCGTTGAAGGGGGCCCGGCTGCTCGTGCCCGTGGTCGCGGTCCTCGGCGAGGTGGAGGAGGAGGACGAGGGGGGCCGCGCAGCGTCCGGTGAGGGCGGTGGTGGGCGACGGGCGGGCGGGCTGCGGCGCGAGAAGACCAGTGACATGGCCGTGCCCACGCTCACCGCCGGCGACCGGCGCGCGCTGCCCGCCTTCACCTCCACCGAGACGCTGGCCCGCTGGGACCCGGCGGCCCGGCCCGTCGCCGTACCCCTGCACCAGGCGCTCCGGGCCGCCGCGCACGAGAAGGCCGACACGCTGGTGCTCGACCTGGCGGGTCCCGTCCCCTACCAGCTGGCGGGTTCCGCCCTGCTCGCCCTCGCCGAGGGGCGCGTCAGCGCCGATCCGCTCGACGACCCGGCCGTCACCGCGGCGGTGCGTTCCGCGGTCGCCGCGGAACCCGCCGTGCTGCGCGCCTATCTCGGTCCGGGCAGCGCGGACGGCACGCTCGCGCTCGTCCTGGGGCCGGCGGCGCCGCCCGCCGAGGCCGCCCGTCGGGTCGCCCGGGCGCTGGCGGCCGACGACGTGCTGAGGGCCCGCCTGGTGCGCGGGCTCGACCTGGCGCTGCTGCCGGCCGAGGCCACGCCACCGGGCGAGCCCTTGTTCGTGCGCGGATGAGTGGTGGGGCGCGATGGTGAGGGGGATGGGCGCCCCGTAACGGCGCGGGCACCCGCGCCGCACGGACGGCGGAAGGCGCACGCGACGTGGAATGCGCGGCCCCGGCGGCTCAGCCGTAGACCGGACCCGTGTACTTCTCGCCGGGGCCCTGTCCCGGCTCGTCCGGCACGAGTGACGCCTCCCGGAACGCGAGCTGGAGCGACTTCAGCCCGTCCCGCAGCGGTGCCGCGTGGAACGAGCTGATCTCCGTCGTGCTCGCGTCCAGCAGCCCGGCCAGCGCGTGGACCAGCTTCCGCGCCTCGTCGAGATCCTTGTGCTCCGCTCCGTCCTCGGTCAGGCCGAGCTTGACGGCGGCCGCGCTCATCAGGTTGACGGCGACCGTGACGATCACCTCGACGGCGGGCACCTCCGCGATGTCGCGGGTCATGGCGTCGAAGCCGGCCGACGCGGCGGCGGCATCGGCTCCGGCGTCGGCTCCGGCGTCGGGGGAGGAGGGGATCGCGTCGCTCATGCTCCACACGATAGGCCCCCGCCGCCGCGATCCCGTCCCCGGGATTCCGGCGGACGCCTGGTTAGCGCACCCGCGCGGCGGCTGCTAACCTGGAGTGACGACCGGCCGGACACCCGAGTGCCCGGCCCGCAAGTGGAGGCTCCGATCTCCCACCTGGCTGCCCCTGTCGGGCAGCGGGTCACCGGTCAGGCGGCGGCCATCGTTCCGTACGGACGATGGAGGTCGCCCGATGCGCCCCGTGGCAGTACGCGGCGGTGCTCCGGTTTCGAGGAGCTCCTGCCTGTGTGCCGTTCCGGGGCATTTTTGATGTGCCGCCGCGGTTGGTCCGAAGAGAAGAACAGACGTTGCGCGGCTGTCTGCCAGACAGTCGTGTGGTGCTACCGAGGAGGATCCATCAGCGCCGAGCCCCGCATCAACGACCGGATTCGCGTTCCCGAGGTGCGACTTGTCGGTCCCAGTGGTGAGCAGGTGGGCATCGTCCCGCTGGCCAAGGCACTGGAGCTTGCGCAGGAGTACGACCTGGACCTGGTCGAGGTCGCGGCGAACGCCCGTCCGCCCGTGTGCAAGCTCATGGACTACGGGAAGTTCAAGTACGAGTCGGCCATGAAGGCCCGTGAGGCGCGCAAGAACCAGGCGCACACGGTCATCAAGGAGATGAAGCTCCGGCCGAAGATCGACCCGCACGACTACGACACCAAGAAGGGTCATGTCGTCCGGTTCCTCAAGCAGGGCGACAAGGTAAAGATCACGATCATGTTCCGCGGTCGTGAGCAGTCCCGGCCCGAGCTGGGCTTCCGGCTGCTCCAGCGGCTCGCTTCGGATGTCGAGGACCTCGGGTTCATCGAGTCGAACCCGAAGCAGGACGGCCGGAACATGATCATGGTTCTTGGCCCGCACAAGAAGAAGACCGAGGCCATGGCCGAGGCGCGCGCGGCTCAGGACGCCCGCAAGGCGGGACGCCAGAGCGAGGCGGCCGAGACCCCGGCCGAGGCGTCTTCCGAGGCGTGAGCCGGGGCGGACCGCTCGCGCGGCCCCCGGTTCCGGCCCGGAACCCCATACCAGAGATCTGACGCTCCCGCTCGCCGGTCGCCCGCGACCGGCTGGGAGCGCCACTGACGAGGAGAGAAACGGCGCCATGCCGAAGAACAAGTCGCACAGCGGTGCCAGCAAGCGCTTCAAGATCACCGGCTCCGGCAAGGTGCTGCGCGAGCGGGCCGGCAAGCGCCACCTGCTCGAGCACAAGTCGTCCAAGCTGACGCGTCGCCTCACCGGCAACGCCGAGATGGCCCCGGGCGACGCCAAGAAGATCAAGAAGCTTCTCGGCAAGTGAGGCCGCGTCCCCCGGTGACGGGGGCCGCGACCACAGGACCGGGATCATTCGTTTCCGGGCCGTGTGAGCACTACCACGGCCCCGCTACAAGGAGTTAACACGTGGCACGCGTCAAGCGGGCAGTCAACGCCCACAAGAAGCGCCGGGCAATCCTCGAGCAGGCCAGCGGCTACCGCGGCCAGCGCTCGCGCCTGTACCGCAAGGCGAAGGAGCAGGTCACCCACTCCCTCGTCTACAACTACAACGACCGCAAGAAGCGCAAGGGCGACTTCCGTCAGCTGTGGATCCAGCGCATCAACGCCGCTGCCCGCGCCAACGGCATCACCTACAACCGCTTCATCCAGGGGCTGAAGGCCGCCAACGTCGAGGTGGACCGCAAGATCCTGGCCGAGCTCGCGGTCAACGACGCGAACGCGTTCGCGGCGCTGGTTGAGGTCGCCCAGAAGGCGCTTCCGAGCGACGTCAACGCCCCGAAGGCCGCCGCCTGACCGTCGACCGACCGTCGTCAGGACGCCGTTCTTCCCGCCGGACCCGCAGGCACAGCGCCTGCGGGTCCGGTGCGTTCCGGCCCTGTCCGCCCCCGTTCCGACCCGTACGAGAAGTGAGAGCCGCCGCCCATGGGCACCCCCGAGCTGATCTCCCCGCGTTCCCCGCGTGTCACGGCCGCGCGGCGGCTCGCCAAGCGCGCCTTCCGGGGCAAGGAGCGGCGGTTCATCGCCGAGGGGCCGCAGGCCGTACGGGAGGCGGTGGCGCACCGCGGTGCGGGCGGTGAACCGACGCTCCTGGAACTGTTCGCCACCGTCGAGGCCGCCGAACGGTACGCGGACATCGTCGCCGCGGCCCGCGCGGCCGGCGCCCGCGTGCACTTCGCCGCCGACGCGGTGATCGCCGAGGTGTCCCAGACCGTCACCCCCCAGGGGCTGCTCGGCGTCTGCCGCTTCCTCGACTCGCCGTTCGAGGACA
Organism: Streptomyces hebeiensis; assembly: GCF_052983195.1. Lineage (NCBI taxonomy): Bacteria > Bacillati > Actinomycetota > Actinomycetes > Kitasatosporales > Streptomycetaceae > Streptomyces > Streptomyces hebeiensis. The sequence continues at coordinate 1,252,775 of NZ_CM129812.1, read as the reverse complement.
TCCTTCGCTCCCGGCCCCGGCTGGTCGCCGTCCTGGCGCACGTCCGCGACCCGGGGAACGCCGGTACGGTGCTGCGCTGCGCGGACGCCGCGGGCGCCGACGCCGTCGTGCTCACCGACGCCTCCGTCGACCTGTACAACCCCAAGTCAGTACGGGCCTCCGTGGGCTCGCTCTTCCATCTGCCGGTGGCCGTCGGCGTCCCCGTCGAGCAGGCCGTCCACGGGCTCAAGGAAGCGGGCGTCCGGATTCTGGCGGCCGACGGGGCGGGCGCGGACGACCTGGACGACGAACTGGACGCGGGCACCATGGGCGGGCCCACGGCCTGGATCTTCGGCAACGAGGCATGGGGGCTGCCGGCGGAGACCAGGGCCCTCGCGGACGCCGTCGTGCGGGTGCCGATCCACGGAAAGGCGGAGAGCCTGAACCTCGCGACGGCCGCGGCCGTATGTCTCTATGCCTCAGCGCGCGCCCAGCGAAGCCGCGGTGAACGCTGAGGGGGTCCGCTCCGTCACGTTCAGCTAGTAGTGTGGCGGTTTCGGAGCCCCACTGAGCACTGAGCGACGCGGAAGAAGGTGGGATGCGGGATGGTTGTCGACGCGAGCGGCCCCGCCCGGGTCCAGGGACCCTTACCTTCACCACGTGCCTCCGACCGGTGCGGAACAGGCACCACCGGTTCCGCGCCGGATCCTGCCGCCGGGCCGGCGTCGGACGACGGGGTGGCCGGTGCCGCCGTCGGCCGTGTCGAAGCCGGGACGGCGTCGCTCCCCGGGAACGGACCCCGCGACGGGACCGGACGCGCTCCCGGTGCCGAGCACGGGACCGGGACCGGTCCCGACGAGAACCTGGCCGGTGACCAGGGAACCGGTGAGCCCGTGGCCGGCGGCCTGGGGATCGGCGAGCCTCGGGGCGGTGACCTGGGAATCGGCGATCTGGGGATCGGCGATCTGGGGATCGGCCCCGACGACCTCCCCGACGGCCTGGTCGTCGCCGACGAGACCGGCCGCGTCATCGGCTTCAACGCCGCCGCCGTCCGTATCACCGCCGTACCGCTCTCCGAGGCGCTCGGCGAACCGCTGGAGCGCGCCCTGCCGCTGGAGGACCTCAAGGGCCGCCGCTGGTGGGCCCTGACCGACCCGTACGGGGGGCTGGCCACGCGGGTCGGCCAGCCCGAGCGGAACCTGCTGCTGCCGGGCGGCCGCGAGGTCCTGGTCTCGGCGCGCTACGTGCGTACCCGGCCCACCGGGCCCGTCCACCGGCTGGTCGTCTCCATCCGCGGCACCGAGGCCCGGCGCCGTACGGAGCGCAGCCACGCGGAGCTGATCGCCACCGTCGCCCACGAACTGCGCTCGCCGCTGACGTCCGTGAAGGGGTTCACGGCGACGCTGCTGGCCAAGTGGGAGCGGTTCACCGACGACCAGAAGCGGCTGATGCTGGAGACCGTCGACGCCGACGCCAACCGGGTCACCCGGCTGATCGCGGAACTGCTCGACATCTCCCGCATCGATTCGGGCCGGCTGGAGGTACGCCGCCAGCCGGTCGACATCGGCGCGGCCGTCGGCCGCCACGTCCAGGCCCACACCGCCTCCGGGCAGTCGCCCGACCGGTTCCTGGTGCGGATCCAGCAGCCGCTGCCCGATCTGTGGGCCGACCCCGACAAGATCGACCAGATCCTCGCCAACCTGCTGGAAAACGCGGTGCGCCACGGCGAGGGAACCGTCACCATCGAGGTGGCGGCCGCGCGACTCGTGCGCGCGGACAGCGAGGAGAAGGGAACGGCCGTCACCGTGTGCGACGAGGGCCCCGGCATTCCCGAGGAGTCGATGAGCCGTGTCTTCACCCGCTTCTGGCGGGGCAGCAAGCGCGGCGGGACCGGTCTCGGCCTCTACATCGTCAAGGGCATCGTCGAGGCCCACGGCGGCACGATCACGGTCGGCCGGGGGCCCTGCGGCGGCGCGGAGTTCCGATTTACCCTGCCCGTCGGCGCTCCGGCCTATCTGTCCTGAGCCGCCCACGGGCTCACCCGGGTCACTCGCTCCGGCCCGCCCGGCCCGCGCACGGCCGACCGCCGGCCTCCGCGCCGCGCGTACCGCACGCACCGCGCGGCGGACCTTGCGACCGCCTCACCCCCGTACGGCCCGTAGACTCGACTTTCGGCACCTTCGCGCCCCGTGATCGCGCCCCGGAGTCCGAGCCGGTTCCAGGGACCCGACGGGGGCCGTTTCGCCAGCCAATCGGAAGTACGGGAAGAGATGTCGGCACCCAACAAGTCGTACGACCCAGTCGAGGTCGAAGCACTGAAACCGGAAGAGATCGAGCGCATGCGGGACGAGGCGCTCGCCGCCTTCGCCGCCGCCGGTGACCTCGACGCGCTCGCCCACGCCAAGACGGCCCACACCTCGGGCACCTCGCCGCTGGCCCTGGCCAACCGCGAGATCGGCGCGCTGCCGCCGCAGGCCAAGGCCGAGGCGGGCAAGCGGGTGGGGCAGGCGCGCGGCGCCGTGTCCAAGGCGCTCGCCGCCCGTCAGGCGGAGCTGGAGGCCGAGCGGGACGCCCGGGTGCTGGTCGAGGAGGCGGTGGACGTCACCCTGCCCTACGACCGCGTCCCCGCCGGCGCCCGCCACCCGCTGACCACGTTCATGGAACGGGTCGCCGATGTCTTCGTCGCCATGGGCTACGAGATCGCGGAGGGGCCCGAGGCCGAGGCGGAGTGGTTCAACTTCGACGCGCTCAACTTTGTCCCCGATCACCCCGCGCGCCAGATGCAGGACACGTTCTTCGTGCGGGGCCCGGAGGGAACGGCGGCCGACGAGTCCGGAGTGGTGCTCCGTACGCACACCTCGCCGGTCCAGGCCCGCACGCTGATCGACCGCGAGCCGCCCGTCTACGTCGTCTGTCCGGGGCGGGTCTACCGCACCGACGAGCTGGACGCCACGCACACCCCGGTCTTCCACCAGATCGAGCTGCTCGCCGTCGACGAGGGCCTGACCATGGCCGACCTCAAGGGCACCCTCGACCACATGGTCCGGGCGCTCTTCGGGCCCGGCATGAAGACCCGGCTCCGCCCGAACTTCTTCCCCTTCACCGAGCCGTCCGCCGAGATGGACATGGTCTGCTACGTCTGCCGCGGCGAGTCCGTCGGCAACCCCGACCGGCCCTGCCGCACCTGCGGCAGCGAGGGCTGGATCGAGCTGGGCGGCTGCGGCATGGTCAACCCCAAGGTGCTCACGGCCTGTGGCGTCGATCCCCGGAAGTACAGCGGATTCGCCTTCGGGTTCGGCATCGAACGGATGCTGATGTTCCGCCACAACGTCGAAGACATGCGAGACATGGTCGAAGGTGATGTCCGGTTCACCCGGCCCTTCGGGATGGAGATCTGATGCGCGTCCCGCTTTCCTGGCTGCGGGAGTACGTCGACCTGCCGGCGACGGAGACCGGCCGTGACGTCCAGGCGAGGCTCGTCTCCGCCGGTCTGGAGGTCGAGACCGTCGAGCGGCTCGGCGCCGACCTCAAGGGTCCCCTGGTCGTCGGCAAGGTGCTCACCATCGAGGAGCTGGAGGGCTTCAAGAAGCCGATCCGCTTCTGCACGGTCGACGTCGGCACCGCCAACGGCACCGGCGAGCCGCAGGAGATCGTCTGCGGCGCACGCAACTTCGCCGTCGGGGACAAGGTCGTCGTGGTGCTGCCCGGCGCCGTCCTCCCCGGTGGCTTCGCGATCTCCGCGCGCAAGACGTACGGCAAGGTCTCGCACGGCATGATCTGCTCCGGCGACGAGCTGGGCATGGGCGACGACGGCTCGGGCGGCATCATCGTGCTGTCGCCCGAGCACGAGGCCGGCACCGACGCCATCGCCCTGCTGGAGCTGGTGGACGAGGTCCTCGACATCGCCGTCACCCCCGACCGCGGCTACTGCCTCTCGATGCGCGGGGTCGCCCGGGAGACCGCCATCGCCTACGGCCTGCCGCTGCGCGACCCGGCGCTGATCGACACCCCGGCCCCGAACGCCCACGGCCACCCGGTCAAGGTCGCCGACCCGGTGGGCTGCTCCCGCTTCACCGCCCGTACGGTCACCGGCATCGACCCCGAGGCCCGCAGCCCGATCTGGCTCACGCGCCGCCTCCAGAAGGCGGGCATGCGGCCGGTCTCGCTCGCCGTCGACATCACCAACTACGTGATGCTGGAGCTGGGCCAGCCGCTGCACGCCTACGACCGGTCCCGGCTGGACGGGCCGATCGGTGTCCGGCGCGCCCGGTCCGGGGAGAAGATCACCACCCTCGACGGTGCCAAGCGGGTCCTCGACCCCGAGGACCTCGTCATCACCGACAACCGGGGCCCCATCGGGCTGGCCGGCGTGATGGGCGGTGCCGACACCGAGATCGCCGACCCGGTGACCGACCCCGGGACCGGCGAGGTGACCGGCACCACCGAGGTGGTCATCGAGGCCGCGCACTTCGACCCGATCACGATCGCCCGCGCCGCGCGCCGCCACAAGCTCCCCTCCGAGGCGTCCAAGCGCTTCGAGCGGGGCGTCGACCCCGAGGCCACGGCACCCGCCGCGCAGCGGACCGCCGACCTGCTGGTGCTGCTCGCCGGCGGTTCGGCCGAGGCCGGCGTCACGGAGGTCATCGCGCCCTCCGCGCCGCACACCGTCGCCATGCCGGCCGACCACCCCGACCGGGTCGCGGGAGTCGACTACGGCCGGGAGACCGTCGTACGGCGGCTCCAGCAGATCGGCTGCGACGTCTACGGGCAGGACGAACTGGTCGTCACCGTCCCGTCCTGGCGGCCCGACCTGCGCGAGCCCAACGACCTCGCCGAGGAGGTCATCCGCCTGGAGGGGTACGAGAACCTCCCCTCGACGCTGCCCACCCCGCCCGCGGGGCGCGGGCTGACCGAGCGGCAGCGGCTGCACCGCCGGGTGGGCCGGGCGCTGGCGGGCGCCGGTTACGTCGAGGCGCTGAACTACCCGTTCCTCGGGGACGCGGCGCTCGACGCCCTGGGCCTGCCCGCCGAAGACGACCGGCGCCGTACGGTCACGCTGGCCAACCCGCTCTCCGACGAGGAGCCCGCGCTGCGCACCACGCTGCTGCCGGGCCTGCTCGCCGCGCTCCGCCGCAACGACGGCCGGGGCTCGCACGACCTGGCGCTGTTCGAGACCGGGCTGGTCTTCCGGGCCACCGGCGAGGAGACCGTACCGGCCCGGCTGCCCGTGGACCGGCGCCCGGCCGACGAGCAGCTGGCCACGCTCGACGCGGCGCTGCCGCGCCAGCCGCGGCACGCCGCCGTCGTCCTGGCCGGGGCCCGCGAACAGGCCGGCTGGTGGGGCCGGGGCCGCCCGGCCGACTGGGCGGACGCCGTCGAGGCGGCCCGCGGCGTCGCCCGCGAGGCGGGGGCCGAACTGCTCGTCCGGGCCGGCCAGTACGAGCCGTGGCACCCGGGCCGGTGCGCCGCGCTCTTCGTCACCGTGGACGGCGTCGAGACGCCCGTCGGCCACGCGGGCGAGCTGCACCCGCGGACCGTGAAGGCGCTCGGGCTGCCCGCCAGGACCTGTGCCATGGAACTCGACCTCGACCTGCTGGAGCGCGCGGGCACGGGCCCGCTCCGGGCGCCCCGCATCTCCGCCTACCCGGTCGCCACCCAGGACGTGGCGCTGGTCGTCCCCGCCGAGGTGCCGGCCGTCGAGGTGGAGCGGGCGCTGCGCGAGGGCGCGGGCGAACTCCTGGAGTCCCTGCGGCTGTTCGACGTCTTCACGGGCGAGCAGATCGGCGCGGGCCACAAGTCGCTGGCGTACGCCCTGCGCTTCCGCGCTGCGGACCGGACGCTGACGGTCGAGGAGGCCACGGCGGCCCGGGACGCGGCGGTCGCCCTCGCGGCCGAGCGCACGGGCGCGGTGCTGCGCGGCGCGTAGGCCGTGTGGGAGAGGTAGCGCCGTCCGTATGTGTCCGCGGGCGGCGCGTGTCGAGGGGTGTACTCGGATCTCCTTTCCGGGTACGCCCCTTGTCCGTTTGTCCGGCCCGGTGGCGAACCGGGCCGGCGCCGTCCGCCCCGCCGCGGGAGTCGGGCAGGACACCGGGACGGACGGCGCGGGAGCGGGCCGCCGTACCCGTATAGGCGGGAGGCCGGCGGCCCGGCCCCTCCCCGGCCCCGTCCGGCCGGCGAGGGCTCCGTCGGGAGGCGAGGAACAGTCGACCGCCGCCGTGGCCGCGGCGGCAGAGTGCGTGTGGCACGGCCCGGCGCATTCCGTTCACACCCCGTGTGTTCCGCGGGCTTCGCTACTCTGGGTGGGCTTCGCTACTCTGGGTGTACCGAGTCACCGGAGGGGCCAGATGCAGCCCAACACCCTGCTCGATTCCTTACTTGACGAAGCGGGCATTTCCCATGCGGGCCTCGCCGCACGGATCAACCACGCGGGCCGGGCCAGGGGCCTCGCGCTGCGCTACGAACACACCGCCGTCTCACGCTGGTTGAAAGGCCAGCGGCCGCGCGGCCAAGTACCCGACCTGATCTGTGTGGTGCTCGGCGACCGGCTGCGACGGCCGTTGTCGCTGGACGACATCGGTCTCGGCGTACCGGGCGAACCGCTGATGCCGGGCGCCACGCCGCTCGCCGGGTTCGTGGAGCGGGCCACGGCGCTGTGGCGCAGCGACGAGCAGCAGCGGCCGCACATCGTGAGCGCTCCCGCCGTCACCGGCACCCCCGCCGTGATGCCCGTGTGGGAGTGGGAGAACCCTCCGGAGGACTCCGACGTCTCCCGCCCGGGCCGGACGAAGGTCTCGCCGTCCGACGTCCACCTGCTGCGGGCGGCACGGGCGCACTACGAACTGATGTACCGGCGGACGGGCGGGGTCGCGACCCGCGCCCGCGTGGTCGGCTTCCTCAACGCCGAGACGGCGCCGCTGCTGCGCGGCGGTTACACCGACTCCCTGGGGCGGCAGTTGCACCGGGCGACCGGCGGGCTGGTCGCGGTGGCCGGGATCTGCGCCTACGACTCCGACTCCCACGGGCTGGCCCAGCGCTACTTCCACCAGGCACTGCGGCTGGCCAAGGCGAGCGGCGACCGCGGGCTCGGCGCCTATGTGATCGCGCTCCTGGTCAACCAGTCCGTCTACCTGGGGGAGTACCGCCAGGCCGTCGCCTTCGCCGAGGCGGCGCTGCGTACGGCGGGCCGCCAGATCACCCCCGCGCTGGCCGCGGATCTGTACGCGATGCAGGCGAAGTCGTATGCGCACCTCGGCGACGCCGCCGGGGCGCTCGGCTGTATCCGGCGGGCGGAGACGGAGGCTGAGCGCATCAGACCGGGGTACGAGCCGGACGAGACGGGCTACGTCCAGCCCGGACTGGTGAACGTACAGGTGGCGGAGGCGCTGCTCAGCCTCGGCGAACTGACGGCCGCCCGGGAGCATGCCTCGGCGGCCGTCGAGACCCCGGCGCACGACCGGGGCCGGGTGCACCGGCTCGCCATGCTCAGCCATATCGAACTGCGGCTGGGCGAGGCGGACCGGGCCGCGCGGACGGCGGCGGAGATGGCGGAACGGGCCCGGGGCATGGAGTCCCAGCGGCTGCGGGACCGGCTGCGGGAGGTTCGCGAGCAGTTGGTCGCCAGTGGTTCCGCGGACGCGGGCGAGACGGCCGAACTGATCGACGGGGCCCTGCGGGTTCCGCTGTAGAGGACGCCCTCGGCGGATCCGCTCCAGGATCCGGACGGAGGTCCGGACGGAGGTCCGGACCGAGGCCCGGTCCGAGGTCCGGCCCGGGCCCAGGGTCCTCGGCCAAGCCGGAAGGGAAGGCTCCGGGGCCTGTCGGGGCCCGTGCGGGGCCTGGGGCAAGGCCGTCGGTGATCGCCCCGCGCGTTCCCGCGCGGTTGTACGGCTGCTGCCATATTGCCACCAACTCGACGGAAGGTGGCAGAAACGTGCAGTGGACAAACTTGAGCGAACAGACCGTGTATGAGAACCGTTGGTTCCGGGTCAACCTCGCGGACGTCAAGCTCCCCGACGGCCGGCACCTGGACCACTTCCTCATCCGGCTCCGCCCGGTCGCCGTGGCGACCGTGGTCAACGACGCCAACGAGGTGCTCATGCTCTGGCGGCACCGCTTCATCACCGACAGCTGGGGCTGGGAACTGGCCGCCGGTGTGGTCGAGGACGGCGAGGACATCGCCGCCGCGGCGGCCCGGGAGATGGAGGAGGAGACCGGCTGGCGGCCGGGACCGCTGCGGCACCTGCTCACGGTCGAGCCCTCCAACGGCCTGACCGACGCCCGGCACCACCTCTACTGGGGGGACAGCGCGACGTACATCGGCCATCCCGAGGACGACTTCGAGTCCTCACGCCGGGAGTGGGTCCCGCTCGAACGCGTGCCGGGCATGATCGCCCGGGGGGAGATCCCGGCCGCCAATATGACGGCCGGTCTCCTGATGCTCCATCACTTGCGGCTCGGCTGAAGGCCGTCGGGACCGTTCGGAGCTGTCGGGTTCATCGGGCCGTAGGGCTCGTCGGGGGACGCGGGGGGTTTCGTCAGGGGCCGTCGGCCGATGAGGTCAGCGGCTGAGCACCTGCCAGACCGTCACGACAAGCGCTCCGAGTGAGCAGAGCGTCCCCAGAGTGGGCAGCGGCCACCTGGAGTGTTCCAGCGCCGCGACGCGCGCGGCCAGATCGTCCACGTCTCTCTCGGTCTGGTCGTTGCGCTGGGCCAGTAGCGCCATCCTTCCGTCCGCCTTGGCGAGACCGACGTCGAGGCCGCGACGTAACTCCGCGTAGGTGTCGGCGGCCACGGGCTGATCGGTATCGGGGGTCAAGAGTTCGCTCCTGTTCGGGAAAGTCGTTCTTCGGTTCTCATGTGCGCAGAACCGAGTCAACTCTCTTGAGGAGCAGGCCGGAAGGTGTGTGGCATGCATATGCGGGCGCCCTGCGCACACGCCGTGTGAACGGGGTGTGCGGGTGTGCGCGGGGGCGTGCGGGCGCGGCCGGAAAAGCGCGGGGTATCACACGCTCGGTGACGACCCGATGCCCGGGCCTGCCCGGTGCCGTGGTCCGGCCCGGGGCGGCGACCGGGGCCCGGTGGTCAGGCGTACGGGTAGAAGCCCGCGCCCGTCTTCCGGCCGAGCCGGCCCGCGTCCACCATGCGCTGGAGCAGCGGGGGAGCGGCGTACAGGGGCTCCTTGAACTCCGCGTACATCGAGTCGGCGACCGACGCGACGGTGTCGAGACCGATCAGATCCGCGAGCTTGAGCGGCCCCATCGGGTGGGCGCACCCCATCTCCATGCCGTTGTCGATGTCCTCGCGGCTCGCGGCGCCCGACTCGAACATCCGGACCGCGGCGAGCAGATACGGGATGAGCAGCGCGTTCACCACAAAGCCCGAGCGGTCCTGGGCCCGGATGGCATGCTTGCCCAGCAGCCCCGTGACCACCGCCTCGGCCCGCAGGACCGTCTCCTCGGAGGTCGTCAGCGCCGGGATCAGCTCGACCAGCCTCTGCACGGGCGCGGGGTTGAAGAAGTGGATCCCGATCACCTGGTGGGGGCGGGAGGTCGCGACGGCTAGCTTGACCAGCGGGATGGAGGAGGTGTTGGAGGCGAGGATCGCGTCGGAGCGGGTCACCACCTGGTCGAGCACCTGGAAGATCTCGGTTTTGACCTGCTCGTTCTCCACGACCGCCTCGATGACGAGGTCACGGTCGGCGAACTCCCCGAGGTCCGTGGTGAAACTGAGCCGGTCGATGGCGGCGTCCCGCTCCGGCTCGGTGATCTTGCCGCGCTCGGCGGCCTTCGCGAGCGAGTTCAGCAGGCGGGTACGGCCGATCTCCAGCGCCTCCCCGGTGGTCTCCGCGACCATGACCTCCAGGCCGCTGCGGGCGGCGACCTCGGCGATGCCTGCGCCCATCTGGCCGCAGCCCACCACTCCGACGCGGGCGATATCGGTCAGGGTCTCGGTCACATCGTGCCTTTCGCTGGTCCGTGTCGCGGCAGGTCCCCATGGTCGCCGGCTGCTGTCCGGCGCCCGCCTCGGGACAGGACGTTACTCCGCCGAGGTGTGTGGGCGGTGGGCCGGGGCGGGAAGGCTGCTGTGCCCGGAGCGGCCGTAGGGACGGGTGTGACGGGATGCGATGGTGTCAGGACGCGCTGTGGCGCGGTGAGGTGCGGTGCGGTCCGGTCCCCGTGGGGTCGGTTCCGGTACGGAAGGACGGTGGCGAGACGTATGGCGGCGGAGCGGAAGCGGACGGGGCCCGACGGCGGGACCGGACACGGGGCCGGTCACAGAGCCGGCCGCGGGGCGGGTCACGCGGCGGCTTACGGGGCGGGGGCGGCCGGAGGGACGGCCCGGAGGACGGGGACCGGCACGGGAGGGCGATCGGTGTCCGACGTGATCGGCCGGCGCGGGCTCGTGGCGGGCGCGGCGGGGCTGGCGGCCGCGCTGCTGACGGCGGGGGACATGCCGGCCGACACGTACCCGCGGGAGACGAACGCCCGGGGCACGGACCTGCGCGGCATGTGGATCGCCACCGTGACCAACCGGGACTGGCCGTCGAAGCCCGGACTGACCGCCGCTCAGCAGCGCGCCGAGCTGATCCGGCACCTGGACACGGCGGTGAAGCGCAGGCTGAACGCCGTCATGCTCCAGGTCCGGCCCACGGCGGACGCCCTGTGGCCCTCGCCGTACGAGCCGTGGGCCCAGTGCCTCACCGGCACCCAGGGCAAGGACCCGGGGTGGGACCCGCTGGGCACGGCGGTGCGCGAGGCGCACGCGCGCGGCCTGGAACTGCACGCCTGGTTCAACCCGTACCGAGTGGCGAACCACACCGACCCGTCGCGGCTGACCGCGAAGCACCCCGCGCGGCTGCACCCCGGCTGGGTCGTGCCGTACGGCGGGAAGCTCTACTACAACCCCGGGCTGCCCGAGGTCAGGAAGTTCGTCCAGGACGCGATGCTGGACGCGGTCCGGCGGTACGCGATCGACGCGGTCCACTGGGACGACTACTTCTATCCGTACCCGGTCGCCGGCCAGACGTTCCAGGACGACGCGGCCTACAAGCGCTACGGCACGGGTTTCTCCAGTCGGGCGGCCTGGCGTCGGGACAACATCGACCGGCTGGTGCGGGAGACGTCGGAGCGGATCGCGAGGACGAGGAAGGACGTGCGGTTCGGGATCAGCCCGTTCGGCGTCTGGCGGAACGCCACCACCGATCCGGCGGGGTCCGACACGCGGGGCGGCGTCCAGACGTACGACGACCTGTACGCCGACACCCGCACATGGGTCAGGAAGGGCTGGATCGACTACGTCGTCCCGCAGTTGTACTGGGAGATCGGCCATGCCGCGTGCGACTACGGCACGCTGCTGCGCTGGTGGAACGGGGTGGTCCGGTCCACCGGAGTGGACCTCTACGTGGGCGAGGCCCTCTACAAGGCCGGCGACCCGGCCCAGCCCGCCCCCTGGCGCGACCCGGCGGAGCTGTCCCGGCACCTCACGCTGGCCAAGAAGCACGCGGGCGTGCGCGGGCACGTCTTCTTCGCCGCCAAGGAGGTGGGCGGGGACCCGGCCGGGGCGATGACCAGGGTGGTCAAGGACCACTACGGCAAGCGCGCGGGGACGCGGGACCTGGCGCCGGGGAAGTAGACCGGCGCCCGGCCCGTGCGCGGTAAGGGGTCCTTGGGCTCACGGCCGCCTCAGAGCGTGCCCAGCGTCTGAAGGATCTGCTCCCCGTACTTCGCCAGCTTGTTCTCCCCGACCCCGGTCACCGTGCCCAGCTCCGCCAACGTCGTCGGGGCCGTCGTCGCGATCTCGCGCAGCGTCGCGTCGTGGAAGATGACGTACGCGGGTACGCCCTGCTCCTTCGCCGTCGCCGCGCGCCAGGCCCGTAGCGACTCGAACACCGGGACCGCCTCGGCCGGCAGGTCGACGGGGGCGGCCGAGCGGCCCTTGGCCGCCTTCTCCGTGCGGGGTGCGCGGGCAGGCTTCTCCGGCTCGCGGCGCAGCATCACCTGGCGCCGGCCGCCCAGCACCTCGCCGCTGTCCTCCGTCAGCACGAGCGTGCCGTAGTCGCCCTCGACCGCGATCAGGCCCTGGGCGAGCAACTGCCGTGCCACCGAGCGCCATTCCGCCTCGCGCAGGTCCGTGCCGATGCCGAACACGCTGAGCGCGTCGTGGTCGAACTGGATGACCTTCGCCGTCTTCCGGCCCAGCAGGATGTCGGTGATCTGGCCGGCGCCGAACTTCTGGTTCCGCTCGCGCTTCAGCCGTACCACCGTCGACAGCAGTTTCTGCGCCGGAACCGTCCCGTCCCAGGACTCCGCGGGCGTCAGGCAGGTGTCACAGTTCCCGCACGGCCCGCTCTTCTCGCCGAAGTACGCCAGCAGTTGGACCCGGCGGCACTCCACCGTCTCGCACAGCGCCAGCATCGCGTCGACGTGCGCGCCCAGTCGGCGCCGGTGCGCCTCATCGCCCTCGGAGGTGTCGATCATCTTCCGCTGCTGGACGACGTCCTGGAGTCCGTACGCCAGCCAGGCCGTGGACGGCAGCCCGTCCCGCCCGGCCCGGCCGGTCTCCTGGTAGTAGCCCTCGACCGACTTCGGCAGGTCGAGATGGGCCACGAAGCGCACGTCCGGCTTGTCGATGCCCATGCCGAACGCGATCGTCGCCACCATGACCAGCCCCTCCTCCCGCAGGAAGCGCGCCTGGTGCTCGGCGCGCGTCGCGGCGTCGAGACCCGCGTGGTACGGGAGTGCGGCGACCCCGTTCCGCACCAGGAACTCGGCGGTCTTCTCCACCGAGGCCCGGGACAGGCAGTAGACGATCCCCGCGTCCCCGGCGTGCTCGGTGCGCAGCAGCTGGAGCAGCTGTTTCTTGGGGTCGTTCTTGGGCGCGATCCGGTACTGGATGTTGGGCCGGTCGAAGCTCGCGACGAAGTGCCGGGCGTTCTGGAGGCTGAGCCGCGTGGCGATCTCCGTGTGCGTGGCCTGGGTGGCGGTCGCGGTCAGCGCGATGCGCGGGACGTCCGGCCAGCGTTCGTGCAGCGACGACAGGGCGAGGTAGTCGGGCCGGAAGTCGTGCCCCCACTGCGCCACGCAGTGCGCCTCGTCGATGGCGAACAGTGAGATCGTGCCGCGCTCCAGCAGGCGTGCGGTCGACTCGACGCGCAGCCGCTCGGGCGCCAGGTAGAGCAGGTCCAGCTCGCCGGAGAGGAACTCGGCCTCCACCAGCCGCCGTTCGTCCAGGTCCTGCGTGGAGTTCAGGAACCCGGCGCGGACGCCGAGCGCACGCAGGGCGTCGACCTGGTCCTGCATGAGGGCGATCAGCGGGGAGACGACGACGCCGACGCCCTTCCGCACGAGTGCCGGGATCTGGTAGCAGAGCGACTTGCCGCCACCGGTCGGCATGAGGACGAGCGCGTCGCCGCCGGCCACCACGTGATCGATGATCTCCCGTTGGCCGCCCCGGAAGGAGTCGTACCCGAAGACGCGGCGCAGCGTTCGCAGCGCTTCGCTCTCCTCGGTGGCCGCGCCGGCCGCCGGGGAGTTCGCCGCGGTGCCTGGCTCGGAGGTGATCACGGGACCGGAGTCGGGAGCGCTCATCCGGCGATTCTACGAGCCGGACACGGGGGGAGCGGCGGCGCCGGTGGGACCGCCGGAGATCCACGGGAGGCCTGCGGGCCGGGCCCGGGCGGAAGCGGGCCCGCCGCCGGGAGGGAACCGGTGGCGGGCCCTGGCCGGTGCCGCGATCCAGGTCCGCGACGCGAGGTCCGCGTCACGGCCTCCGGCATCAGCCGTGCGGCTCAGGCGTGCTGCGGGACGTCGTCCTTCAGCATGGAGCGGATCTGCTCCCGCAGCTCCGGGCCGTTCGTGTGTCCGTGCACGGATTCGGCGTGCTCGCCGGCGGCGCGCACGACTTCCTCCTCCTCACCGGAGATGGCGAGGGTGCACTTGGTCTCGCTGGGGAAATCCCGGCAGTCGGCAATCTTGCGCATGACGCACCTCCTCGTTCCAGTATTAGCCCGTACGTTCGATGGGGCTATTCGGACCGTCGGGCGCCCGTAGGCCGGCCGGCCACCGGCCGTTCCGCGGCGATCGCCGCGGGCGTGGCCTCGGTCGTGCTTGGCGGCGGGCGCGACGGGTCTCGCGTTTCATTGATCCATCCATTGCATAAAGCTGCAAGCGATCGTATAGTCATGCTGTTACCGAGGAGGATTTTCCATGGCTGTACGTGCGGCAGTGGCAGGAGCGAGCGGGTACGCGGGCGGCGAGCTGCTCCGTCTGCTGCTCACACACCCAGGGGTCGAGATAGGCGCCCTCACCGGCAACTCCAACGCGGGGCAGCGCCTCGGCGGGCTCCAGCCGCACCTGCTGCCGCTGGCCGACCGGGTGCTGGAACCGACCGCGCCGGAGGTGCTCGCCGGGCACGAGGTGGTCTTCCTCGCGCTGCCGCACGGGCAGTCCGCGGCCGTCGCCGAGCAGCTCGGGGACGAGGTGCTGGTGGTCGACATGGGGGCCGACTTCCGGCTGCGGGACGCGGGGGACTGGGAGCGGTTCTACGGATCCCCCCACGCCGGGACCTGGCCCTACGGGCTGCCCGAGCTGCCGGGCGCGCGCGCCGCGCTGGCGGGGACCAAGCGCATCGCCGTGCCCGGCTGCTACCCCACCGCCGTCTCGCTGGCGCTCTTCCCCGCGTACGCGGCGGGCCTCGTCGAGCCCGAGGCCGTGATCACCGCCGCGTCGGGCACCTCCGGCGCCGGCAAGGCGGCCAAGCCGCACCTGCTCGGCTCCGAGGTGATGGGCTCCATGAGCCCGTACGGGGTCGGCGGCGGTCACCGGCACACGCCCGAGATGATCCAGAATCTCAGTGAGGCGGCGGGCGAGCCCGTCACCGTCTCCTTCACCCCGACCCTCGCCCCGATGCCCCGCGGCATCCTGGCCACCTGCTCCGCCAAGGCGAAGCAGGGCACGACGGCCCAGGACGTGCGGGAGGCGTACGAGAAGGCGTTCGCAGACGAGCCCTTCGTGCACCTCCTTCCCGAGGGGCGGTGGCCGGCCACCGCCTCGGTCTACGGATCCAACGCGGTACAGGTCCAGGTCGCCCTCGACGAGGCCGCCGGACGCGTCATCGCCATCAGCGCCGTCGACAACCTCACCAAGGGCACGGCGGGCGGCGCGCTGCAGAGCATGAACATCGCCCTCGGGCTCCCCGAGGACACGGGACTCTCGACGATCGGAGTGGCACCGTGAGCGTCGCGCGCGCGGCCGCCGGGCCGCAGACGGAGACGAAAGCCGCGCCGCTGCGCCGCGCGGGCGTCAGTGACATCAGCCGCTACCGCGGCGGGGCGAACAAGGAGATGCAGTGAGCGTCACGGCAGCGAAGGGATTCACGGCGGCCGGAGTGGCCGCCGGGATCAAGGAGAACGGCGGGCTCGACCTGGCCCTCGTGGTCAACGCCGGGCCGCGCCGCGCCGCCGCCGGCGTCTTCACCTCCAACCGGGTCAAGGCCGCTCCCGTCCTGTGGTCCGAGCAGGTCCTCAAGGGCGGCGAGGTCACCGCCGTCGTCCTGAACTCCGGTGGCGCCAACGCCTGTACGGGCCCGAAGGGCTTCCAGGACACACACGCCACCGCCGAGAAGGCCGCCGAGGTCCTCGACGGCCACAGCGCGGGCGAGATCGCCGTCGCCTCGACCGGGCTGATCGGGGTCGAGCTGCCCATGGACAAGCTGCTGCCCGGGCTGGACAAGGCCGCCGCCGAACTCTCCGCGCACGGCGGTGAGAAGGCCGCCATCGCCATCAAGACCACGGACACCGTCCACAAGACGGCCGTCGTGAGCGGCGGCAGCGGGGACGCCGGCTGGACCGTCGGCGGTATGGCCAAGGGCGCCGGCATGCTCGCGCCCGGCCTCGCCACCATGCTCGTCGTCCTCACCACCGACGCCGACGTAGAGACGCCCGCGCTCGACTCCGCGCTGCGCGCCGCCACCCGTACCACCTTCGACCGGGTCGACTCCGACGGCTGCATGTCGACCAACGACACCGTGCTGCTGCTCGCGTCCGGGGCCTCCGGCGTGGTGCCGGAGTACGACGCCTTCGCCGAGGCCGTCCGCACGGTCTGCGCCGACCTCGCGCGTCAGCTCATCGGGGACGCCGAGGGCGCCTCCAAGGACATCCGCATCGAGGTGGTCAACGCCGCGAGCGAGGACGACGCCGTCGAGGTGGGCCGTTCCATCGCCCGCAACAACCTCCTCAAGTGCGCCATCCACGGTGAGGACCCCAACTGGGGCCGGGTGCTCTCCGCCATCGGCACGACGAGCGCCGCCTTCGAACCCGACCGCCTCAACGTGGCCATCAACGACGTGTGGGTCTGCAGGGACGGCTCGGTCGGCGAGGACCGCGACCTGGTCGACATGCGCTACCGCGAGGTGCGGATCACCGCCGATCTCGCGGCCGGCACCGAGTCCGCGGTCATCTGGGCCAACGACCTGACGGCCGACTACGTCCACGAGAACAGCGCGTACAGCTCATGAGCACCCGCAAGCACACCGCGCTCCCCAAGGCCCGGATCCTCGTCGAGGCCCTGCCCTGGCTGACCCGGCACTACGGGAAGACCGTCGTCATCAAGTTCGGCGGCAACGCCATGGTGGACGACGAGCTCAAGGCCGCCTTCGCCCAGGACGTCGTCTTCCTGCGGCAGGCCGGGCTCAAGCCGGTCGTCGTGCACGGCGGTGGCCCGCAGATCAGCGCCCAGCTCGACCGGCACGGGCTGGTCAGCGAGTTCAAGGCGGGACTGCGCGTCACCACGCCCGAGGCGATGGACGTCGTACGGATGGTGCTGGCCGGACAGGTCCAGCGCGAGCTGGTCGGCCTGCTCAACCAGCACGGCCCGCTGGCCGTGGGCCTGACCGGCGAGGACGCGCACACCATAAGCGCGACCCGGCACCGCCCGCGGATCGACGGCGAACTGGTCGACATCGGCCGGGTCGGCGAGATCACCGAGATCGACACGGGCGCGATCGAGGCGCTGCTGGCCGACGGCCGTATCCCGGTGATCTCCTCGATCGCGCGCAGCGTCGACGACGGCCATGTCTACAACGTCAACGCGGACACCGCCGCCGCCGCGCTGGCCGCCGCGCTGGGCGCGGAGACGCTGATGGTCCTCACCGACGTGGAGGGCCTGTACGAGGACTGGCCGAACAGCGACGAGGTCATCAGCAGGCTCACTGCCAGTCAGCTGGAGAAGCTGCTGCCCGACCTGTCCAGCGGCATGGTGCCCAAGATGGAGGGGTGCCTGTTCGCCGTACGGAACGGGGTCGTCACCGCCCGGGTGATCGACGGCCGGGTACCGCACTCGATCCTGCTGGAGATCTTCACCGACGAGGGAATCGGCACGATGGTCGTGCCCGACGGTCAGAGCGACACGGCGCGAGGCGACCGGGGCGACCAGAGCGACCAGGGCGAGCAGAGCGAACAGAACGAACGGAACGAAGGGGCGGCACAGTGACCGGCACCGGTACCGGCAACGCCGACAACAACGGCGACGGCATCAGCGGCGACGTCGGCGGCGCCGTCGCCGGCGGCAGTGGCGGCGGCAACCAGGGGCTCGTGACCCGCTGGCAGGGCGTCATGACCGACAACTACGGCACGCCGAAGCTGGCACTCGTCCGGGGCGAGGGCGCCCGCGTCTGGGACGCGGACGGCACCGCGTACGCCGACTTCGTCGGTGGCATCGCGGTCAACGCCCTCGGCCACGGGCACCCGGCCGTCGTCGAGGCCGTCTCCCGGCAGATCGCCTCGCTCGGCCATGTCTCCAACCTCTTCGTCGCGGAGCCCCCGGTCGCGCTCGCCGAGCGGCTGGTGCGACTCGCCGGCCGCCCCGGCCGGGTGTTCTTCTGCAACTCCGGCGCGGAGGCCAACGAGGCCGCGTTCAAGATCGGCCGGCTGACCGGCCGTACGCACATGGTCGCCACCGTCGGCGGCTTCCACGGCCGCACGATGGGCTCGCTGGCCCTCACCGGCCAGCCGGGCAAGCGGGAGCCGTTCGAGCCCCTGCCGGGCGAGGTGACGCACGTGCCGTACGGGGACGCCGAGGCGCTGCGCGCCGCGGTGACCGAGGAGACCGCGCTGGTGATCATCGAGCCGATCCAGGGCGAGAACGGAGTGGTCGTCCCGCCCAAGGGCTATCTGGAGGCGGCCCGCGAGATCACCCGCGCCACCGGCACCCTGCTCGTGCTGGACGAGGTGCAGACGGGTATCGGGCGGACCGGCCAGTGGTTCGAGCACCAGGCGCACCAGGGCGTCGAACCCGATGTCGTCACCCTCGCCAAGGGGCTGGGCGGTGGTCTGCCGCTGGGGGCGGTCATCGCCTTCGGCGAGGCCGCGGAGCTGCTGCGGCCGGGACAGCACGGCACGACGTTCGGCGGCAACCCGGTCGCCTGCGCCGCCGGGCTCGCCGTCCTCGACACCCTGGCCGCCGGCCATCTCCTGGACCAGGTGAAGCGGCTCGGCGAGAAGCTGCGCGCGGGCGTGGAGGCGCTCGGCCACCCGTTGGTCTCCTATGTCCGTGGCGCGGGCCTGCTCCTGGGTATCGTGCTCACCGAGCCCCTTGCGCCACAGGTGCAACAGGCGGCTCAGGGTGCCGGTTTCCTCGTGAACGCGGCCGCCCCCGACGTCGTCCGGCTGATGCCGCCGCTGGTCATCGGCGACGAGGAGGTGGACGCGCTGCTGGGGGCTCTCCCCGGCATCCTCGACAACGCGTACGGGGACGGGCGAGCCTGAGAGATGAGACGGACGATGACCGAGGCCCAGGGGCCGGAGACCGAGCAGGGCGGGCCTTCGGTGCCGCAGACCAGAACGGCCCGTCACCGCAGGATCGTTGACATCCTCAACCGGCAGCCGGTGCGTTCGCAGAGCCAGTTGGCGAAGCTGCTCGCGGACGACGGGCTCAGCGTCACCCAGGCGACGCTCTCCCGGGACCTGGACGAACTGGGCGCGGTCAAGATCCGCAACACCGGCGGTGAGTTGATCTACGCCGTCCCCAGCGAGGGCGGCTTCCGCACCCCGCACGCCCCGCTCGGCGAGTCGGCGAAGGAGGAGCGGATGCGCCGGCTCGCCGGTGAACTGCTCATCTCCGCCGAGGCGTCGGCCAACCTGGTGGTCCTGCGGACGCCGCCGGGCGCGGCGCAGTTCCTGGCGTCCGCGATCGACCAGGCCGAACTGCACGCCATCCTGGGCACGATCGCGGGCGACGACACCCTGCTCCTGATCAGCCGTGACCCGGCGGGCGGCCAGGCACTGGCGGACCACTTGCTGCGACTGGCCCAGAACGACCGCTGAGCGCGGGCGGCGCGCGGCGGTTGCTCTCGGACCGGACCGGACCGGACCGGGCCGGACGCGGGTTGCGGGCGCGGGGCCGGGGGGCCGTGCCGGCCGGCCCCGCCGGGCGACGGCCGGCCGGTGCCCGCTCCCGCGCCCTACACCACCAGCTGGGCCGCGTAGTGGCGGAACCCCGTGGTCGTCCAGGTCCCGCCCGTCGCCGTGACGGCGAAGCCCTCCGCGTCCGGGAGCGCTTCCAGCCAGTCGCGGGCCTCCTCGCCCATGGCGTACGCGGCGGTCGCCCGGGCGTCCGCCGCCGTCAGGCCGGTCGGGCAGACCACCGTGATCGACGCGAGGCCGTGCACCGGGGGCTCACCCGTGTGCGGGTCCAGGACGTGGCAGCCGCGCTCCGCCGGGCCCGAAGTGGCCACGGCCAGGCCCTCCTGGCCCTCCGGTGCCTCCACCACCGTCGCCAGCGCGCCCGGGCGCAGCGGGTCGGCGATGCCCACCCGCCAGGGGCCGCCGTGGAGCTGGACGTCGCCGCCCCCGTTCAGGCACACCGACTCCGCTCCCGACGAGGCGATCATCCGTACCGCCCGCTCCACCGCCCAGCCCTTCACCAGGCCCGCCGGGTCGAGCCGGCCCGCGTGGCGGGTGCTGAACCAGCCGTCGCTCTCCCGTTCCGCCGCCGCGCACAGGTCCAGGACCTCCGGGACCTCCGTCACACACTCCGCCGGCGTCAGCTCGCCCCGGCCGAGCCGCATGATCTGGCTGTCCGGCCGGAACGTCGAGAAGATCTCGTCCACCCGGTGCAGCGAGGCCACGGCCGCCCGCAGCCCGGCGCGTACCCGTGCCTCGTCCGTCACACCACGGATGTCGAACGAGAAGACCGTGCCCATCGACTCCTCGACGTGGCGCAGCCGTCCCGGCTCCGGGGACCCGGTGGCCATCAGAGGCCGGCCTTGTCGAGGGCGCTCTGGAGTGATTCCTGGTAGCCCTTGCTGGTGTAGCTGGCTCCGGAGACGGCGTCGACCTGGGCGTTCTGGGTGGTGAGGGCGGCTTGGTTGAGTGTGGGTACGGCGTTGGCGGTGATGGACTGGCTGCGGGCGTCGCTGTTGGGTGCCTGGACGGCTTCGGCCTGGGTGATCTTGCCGTCCGTCACGGTGACGCGGACCTGGACGGGCCCGTACTGGGTGTTCACCGCCTCCCCGAGCACCGTCTGCCCGCCCGCGGCCCCGGCCGCCCCCACCGACGTCCCCGCCCCGGCCCCCGGCTGTTGTGCGGACCCCGCCACCGACGAGCCGCCGGGCTGCTTCAGCGCGAGCAGGGCGACAACGGCCGACGCGGTCGCGGCGGCACCGATCATGATCCGCCGGAACGGATGTTTCCTCTTCACCGGCTGCCTCACATTTCGAAGGACTCGTGGTGGATACGGCGCGTGGGCACTCCGGCCGCACGCAAGGCGTCGTACGTCTGCCGGGCGAGTCCCGTGGGCCCGCACACGTACACGTCGTGGTCTTCGATGTCCGGCAGCAGCTCGCGCAGCCGGTCCGTGGTGATCTCGGGCCGTACCCCGTCCGGCCCGTTGACCGCGTACAGCAGCCGGGCACCGCGCGCCGACGCGATCTCCCGCAGCTCGGCCCACAGCGCCAGATCCTCCGTCTTGCCGGCCCGGTAGAGCAGCGTGAGATCGCCGGGCCCGCCGGGCAGCGTCTCGAAGAGCGCGCGCATCGGCGTGATCCCGGCGCCACCCGCGATCATCAGCACCTTCTCCTTGCTGCGCCGCGCCGCCGTCATCGCCCCGTACGGGCCCTCGGCCCATACCCGTGTGCCCGGCTCCAGCCGCGACAGCGCCTCGCTGTGCTCGCCGTTCGCGCGGACGGTGATCCGTAGCAGGTCGGGCCGGGGCGGTGCCGAGAGCGAGTACGGGTTGGAGCTCCAGCGCAGCCCGGAGGTGCGGAACCGCCAGCGGAAGAACTGCCCCGGCTCGGCCCCCAGCCGGTGCAGACGCCTGCCGCTGATCAGGACGGACACCACGCCCGGCGCCTCGTAGACCGTCGAGTGGACCCGCATCCGATGGCGCTGGTTGAGCCGGATCGGGGTCAGGACGCGGTACCAGACCAGCAGCGCGCCGGCGGCGCCGTACAGCACGTACCAGGCCGTCCGGGCCGTCGCGTCGCCCACGAACTCGGCACCGGTGGCGAGCTGGTGCCAGAACGTGAGGTAGACCGCGACATAGGTGAGCAGGTGGAGGTAGTACCAGGTCTCGTACGCCACCCTCCGGCGCACCATGCCCACCGAGACGGAGCCGATGATCAGGAAGAGCACGGTCCCGGCGGTCGCCTCGATCATCCGCGGGAAGGTGGTGACCATGTCGACGGTCTGCCGGACGAAGTCCACCTGGGCCTGCGCCGCGTACCCGGCGATGGTCAGCGGTACATGGGCGATCACCAGACAGATGGCGTACCGCCCGCTCATCGCGTGCCAGCGGGCCACGCGGTCCGAGCCCACGCGCCGCTCCAGGGCCGGTACGCGGGCCATCAGCAGCACCACGACCGCGATCATGTAGCCGCCGAGCAGGCCGGTCAGCCGGCCCGCCCCGGTCAGCCACTCGGCCAGGGCCATGCGCACGACCAGGGTGTTCTGCCACCACAGCGCCATGACGGCGGCCGCGCCCGCCCAGCCCAGGATCAACAGGGGCAGCGCGCCCGACCGTTGCGGGCGGATGGCACGCATGGTCTGCCGTCTGGCCGCCCGGCCGTTGTGCAACATCGCCACGGGACCGCTCCTCAGCTCTCCTCCGTGCCCGCCGATACGGATTTGAGTGGCGGCCAGTTCAAACGGATGCCGGAGGAGACCGAGCGGAGTCGGCCTTTGGCCGTTTATGGAGCTTCTGCTACGAGGCTTTTACGAGGCTTTCCGGGCGGCTCGCTGCCGCGCGGTGTGTCCGTCGCCCACGATGTCCGTGATGGCGGTCGGCCCGCCGGTCGTGCCGATCGCGATGTGCGGGGCCCGGACCGGGTCGGCCCAGCTCAGGATGGCGCTCATGGTGCCGGCCGGTACCGAGACACACCCCGCGGTGGCGCCCTTGCCGTTGACGTGCAGGAAGATCCCGGCGCCCCGGCCGCGCACCGGACGGTCGTAGTTGAAGCCGATCACCAGGCCGCGCGCGTACTGCTGCCCGTAGTCGACCATGTGCTCGGCGCGGGAGGCCCGGCAGTCGTCGGGCAGACCCTCCACCCAGCGGTTGTAGGAGGCCGAGTCGTTGTCCTGGCACCACCACGAGTCGTCCGTCACCGGCCGGTAGCCGTACAGCGTCCCCGCCGGAGCGGGCTCGATACCGAAGGCGTACGGCATGGCGTACACCCCCGCGGGGGTGGTGGAGGTGCCCTGTTCGCGCTTCCGGCCGGCCACCAGCCCGCCCGCTCCGAAGCGCGCCTTCGCGGAACCGGCGGCCACCCAGTGACCCTCGCGCCGGTCCCACCAGGTGACCGTGCCCGTGGTCGATGTGGTGGCGGGCGCCTCGGCGGTGATGAGCTGGTCACCGCCGCCGGTGTCCGCCATCCGCTCGGGCAGGGGGGTGTCGGCGGGTGGCAGGGAGGGCGGGGAGGGCTGGGACGGTGCCCTCCGCGGCGCGGGGGAGGCGCGGGCGTCCGGGGCCGTGACAGCGGTGGCGGTCAGGGCCGCAGTGGTGAGCAGCGTGGCGGCGAGTACGAGGGAGAGGCGCATGGTCCGGACCGTAGCCGGGCGGGCGGGCGGCGGCCTGCTCACTGCGCCGAACGGCCCGCACCCCGACGGCCGGACCGCGGCGGTATCCGGGGCACGAGGTGCGGGCCGGCCCGCGCGGCCCGGTCGCGGGGACCGCGGCGTGCGGAGGCGACCGGCCCGGCGTCAGTCGCCGCGCGGCGGCAGCGGCAACGGCAGGGCCGGCAGCCCGTCCAGGCTCACTCCCACGTGGTCCTTCTTCTCGCAGTACGCGGCGAACTCCTCGTCCGTCTTCCGGGCGAAGTGTTCGGCGTGCTGCGTGCGTTCCTCGCGGTAGTCCATGAACGGCACCGCGAATCCGCAGGAGTCACTGACGCGCTCGGCGTGGATCACGATGATCGCCCGGGCGGCCGGCCCGTCGGCGTCCTTGAAGTAGGGGATGTACAGCGCCCAGCGCGGGTCGTCCCGGAAGACGGGCTCGCCCCGGCCGTGCACCCGGAGCACCTTCGGCGGTCCGGTGAACGCGCACCACATCAGGGTGATCCGGCCGTTCTCCCGCAGATGCGCGATCGTCTCGGCGCTGCTGCCGCCGAAGTCGAGGTAGGCGAGGGTCAGGCTGTCGAGCACCGCGAGCGTCCCGGCCCGTCCCTTGGGGGAGACGTTCACATGGCCGTCGCCGGTCAGCGGGGCGGTCGCGGTGAAGAAGACGGGCTGTTCCTCGATGAAGGCGCGGACGCGTCCGTCGATCCGTTCGTAGAGCTTTCCCATGGGGCCGAGTATCGGCCGTCGGCCGCCGTCCCGGAAGATCCCCGGGACGGCGGCCGACGTCGTCGTGGCCCGTCAGCAGTGCTGTTCGTGGCCGGGGTCACACGGTGCCGGCTCGCCGTACCGGCCTCAGCCGTTGAGGGCGCAGGCGGCGAGGGAGTCCAGCCCGGCGGGCTTCTCGGCGGTGCGGCCGATGGCGGTGGCGATGCGGTTGATGGTGGCGACGCGCTTGTCCTCCAGCGGGCCGAGGATGGCGTTCTGGACGAAGTTGGCCCCGCCCTGGCCGACGGTGTCGATCAGGCGCTGGTTGGCCTCGCTGATCTGGGTGTCGAGGAGGGCGAGGTTGCGGTCCACCTCGGCCTGGGCGGAGGCGGGGATCGCGGGCAGGCTGGGCGCGACGTCCGGGCAGTTCACCGTGGAGGCGCCCGTGGCACCGCCGGCCCCGTCCCCTCCGGCGTTGCCCGCGTCACCCCCGGCGTTCCCGGCACCCGCGTCTCCGGCGCCGGCCCCGGCGTCTCCGGCGCCCGCGCCCGCGTTCCCGGCACCGGCTTCCCCGGCCCCGGCGTCGCCCGCACCCGCGTCGCCGCCCGCGTTACCCGCGTCCCCGGCGCCCGCACCCTCGCCCGCCGCCCCGGCGTTCAGCGTGCAGGCGGCGAGGGAGTCCAGCCCGGCGGGCTTCTCGGCGGTGCGGCCGATGGCGGTGGCGATGCGGTTGATGGTGGCGACGCGCTTGTCCTCCAGCGGGCCGAGGATGGCGTTCTGGACGAAGTTGGCCCCGCCCTGGCCGACGGTGCTGACCAGGCGCTGGTCGGCCTCGTTGATCTGGGTGTTCAGCAGCGCGAGGTTGCGGTCCACCTCGGCCTGGGCGGAGGCCGGGATCGCGGGCAGGCTGGGCGCGACGTCCGGGCAGTTCACCGAGCCGGGCGACGCCGCCGTACGGCCGTCGGCCGCCGCCTGGCCGCTGTCGCCCTCCCCCGCCATGGCACTGCTGACGATCACCGCGCCCGACAGCACGACCGCTGCCGCGCCACCCGCGATGAGAACACGGCGCTTGTTGTACTTCGCGATACCCCTGGACATGCGGAAACCTCACTCGGATCAGGGTGGGGAGGACGCCGTCCGGTGCGTGGCCGGACGGCTTGCCCTTGATGGTCTGGACGCGGCGCCTGCGTTCGGTGAGGTGTACGGGACCGGGCGTCCCGGTGTTCAAACCTGGTGCGGATTGTTCGAACCAATCCGAGATTGACGAATCATACGGAGCAATGCATAGTTATACCCATCAGTGAATGCACCGTAAGGAGAAACCCGTGACCGAGCGCGTCGTACTCGCCTACTCGGGCGGCCTGGACACCTCCGTCGCCATCGGCTGGATCGCCGAGGAGACGGGCGCCGAGGTCATCGCCGTCGCCGTCGATGTCGGCCAGGGCGGCGAGGACCTGGACGTCATCCGCAAGCGCGCGCTCGCCTGCGGTGCCGTCGAGGCCGAGGTCGCGGATGCCAAGGACGAGTTCGCCGACGAGTACTGCCTCCCGGCGATCAAGGCCAACGCCCTCTACATGGACCGGTACCCGCTGGTCTCCGCCCTCTCCCGGCCCACGATCGTCAAGCACCTCGTCGCCGCCGCCGAGAAGCACGGCGCGGGCACCGTCGCGCACGGCTGCACCGGCAAGGGCAACGACCAGGTGCGGTTCGAGGCCGGTATCGCCGCCCTCGGTCCCGACCTGAAGTGCATCGCCCCGGTCCGTGACTACGCGATGACCCGGGACAAGGCGATCGCCTTCTGCGAGGAGAAGAACCTCCCGATCGCCACCACCAAGAAGTCCCCGTACTCCATCGACCAGAACGTCTTCGGTCGCGCGGTGGAGACGGGCTTCCTGGAGGACATCTGGAACGCGCCGATCGAGGACATCTACGAGTACACGCAGAACCCGGCCACCGCCCGCGAGGCCGACGAGGTCGTCATCTCCTTCAAGGAGGGCGTCCCGGTCGCCATCGACGGCAGGCCCGTCACCGTCCTCCAGGCGATCCAGCAGCTCAACGAGCGGGCCGGCGCCCAGGGCATCGGCCGGATCGACATGGTCGAGGACCGGCTCGTGGGCATCAAGTCCCGGGAGGTCTACGAGGCCCCCGGCGCGATCGCGCTGATCACCGCCCACCAGGAGCTGGAGAGCGTCACGGTCGAGCGCGAGCTGGCCCGCTACAAGCGCCAGGTCGAGCAGCGCTGGGGCGAGCTGGTCTACGACGGCCTGTGGTTCTCCCCGCTCAAGCGCGCCCTGGACGGCTTCATCAACGAGGCGAACCAGCACGTCACGGGCGACATCCGGATGACGATGCACGGCGGGCGCGCCGTCGTCACCGGCCGCAGGTCGGAGCAGTCGCTGTACGACTTCAACCTCGCCACGTACGACACGGGCGACACGTTCGACCAGTCCAAGGCGCAGGGCTTCATCGAGATCTTCGGCCTCTCCTCGAAGATCGCGGCCAAGCGCGACCTGGGCTGAGGCGTCTCTGAGTCCAGCCCCCTGCCGTACGGCGACACGCGTACGACGGCCGCCTCCCCGGTCCTCGAGCCGGCGGGGGCGGCCGGGTCTCCCCGGCGTCGTGTCCTCCCGGCACCGCGTCCGTCTTCCCCGCCTCCCCAGCCTTCCCAAGGAGCAGAAGTGAGCAGCAACAACGGTGACGTCCGGCTCTGGGGCGGCCGTTTCGCCGACGGGCCGTCCGAGGCCCTGGCGGCCCTGTCGGCGTCCGTCCACTTCGACTGGCGGCTCGCTCCGTACGACATCGCCGGCTCCCGTGCCCACGCCCGCGCGCTGCACCGGGCCGGGCTGCTCGGCGACGACGAGCTGACCCGCATGCTGGCCGGTCTCGACCAGCTGGAGGCGGACGTCGCCGACGGCTCCTTCACCGGCACCGTCGCCGACGAGGACGTCCACACGGCCCTGGAGCGCGGCCTGCTGGAGCGTCTCGGCGCCGATCTCGGCGGCAAGCTGCGGGCCGGGCGGTCCCGCAACGACCAGATCGCCACGCTGTTCCGGATGTACCTGCGCGACCACGCCCGGATCATCGGAGGGCTGATCGCCGACCTCCAGGACGCGCTGGTCGGCCTCGCCCAGAAGTACGCGGACGTCGCCATGCCCGGCCGTACGCACCTCCAGCACGCGCAGCCCGTCCTCTTCGCGCACCACGTCCTGGCGCACGTCCAGGCGCTGTCCCGGGACGCGGAGCGGCTGCGCCAGTGGGACAAGCGGACGGCGGTCTCCCCGTACGGCTCGGGCGCGCTGGCCGGGTCCTCGCTCGGCCTGGACCCCGAGGGCGTCGCCATGGACCTGGGCTTCGAGCGCGGCTCGGCGGGGAACTCGATCGACGGCACGGCCTCGCGCGACTTCGTCGCCGAGTTCGCCTTCATCACCGCGATGATCGGCGTCAACCTGTCGCGGATCGCGGAGGAGGTCATCCTCTGGAACACGAAGGAGTTCTCCTTCGTCACGCTGCACGACGCCTTCTCCACCGGCTCGTCGATCATGCCGCAGAAGAAGAACCCGGACATCGCGGAGCTGGCGCGCGGCAAGTCGGGGCGGCTCATCGGCAACCTGACCGGCCTGCTGGCCACCCTCAAGGCGCTGCCGCTCGCCTACAACCGTGACCTCCAGGAGGACAAGGAGCCGGTCTTCGACTCCTGCGACCAGCTGGAGGTCCTGCTGCCGGCCCTCACCGGCATGATGGCGACCCTGACCGTGCACCGGGAACGGATGCAGGAGCTGGCCCCGGCAGGGTTCTCGCTGGCCACCGACATCGCCGAGTGGCTGGTCCGGCAGGGCGTGCCGTTCCGGGTCGCGCACGAGGTCGCGGGGGAGTGCGTCAAGGAGTGCGAGGCGCACGGCATCGAGCTGGACCAGCTGACCGACGAGCAGTTCGCGAAGATCTCCGAACACCTCACGCCGGACGTGCGGTCGGTGCTCAACGTGCCGGGGTCGCTCGCGTCCCGGAGCGGCCGGGGCGGTACGGCGCCTTCGGCGGTGGCCGTCCAGCTCTCGGAGGTCAAGGCGGACCTGGTGATCCAGCACGCCTGGGCCGACGCCAAGAACAAGGTCGCGAAGGGCGATGACGCGAAGAGTTGAGGACGCGGCGGGCTGACGGCTCGAACAGCCGGGGACGCTCGAACAGCCGGGGACGGTCGAACAACCCCCACATGAGACGTTCGCGTCTCATGTGGGTTATCTTCGGCTCATGGCTGTCAATCGTGAACAGGTGCTGCGCACCGCTGCCGCGCTCCTCACCCGGCAACCGACCGCGACGATGGACGAGGTCGCCAAGGCCGCCGGCATCGGCAGGGCCACGCTGCACCGGCACTTCGCCGGGCGCGAGGTGCTGATCGAGGCGCTGGAGGAGCTGGGCATCCAGGAGCTGGAGACGGCGCTCGACGGGGCCCGGCTGGACGAGGGCGCGGCCGACGAGGCGCTGCGGCGGCTCGTCGAGCTGATCGAGCCCGCCGCGGGCCTGATCGCCTTCCTCGTCACCGAGAACCAGCTCTTCGAAGGCGACGTGCACGAGGGCTGGACTCGGACCGACGCGCGCTTCGCCGCGCTGTTCCGGCGCGGCCAGGAAGAGGGCGAGTTCCGGATCGACCTCAGCCCCGCCTGGCTGACCGAGGCCCTGTACGGACTGATCGGTGCCGCGGCCTGGTCGGTCCAGGACGGGCGGGTGGCGGCCAAGGACTTCTCGTACATGGTCGTCGAACTGCTGCTCGGCGGCGCGCGCCGGAGCGTGCGGTCATGACCGGTGTGCAGAACCCGGCCCAGGCCGAGAGCGCCGTCGCCCAGCGCCCCGGGCGGTGGCTGGCCCTGGTGGTGCTGGTGCTGGCGGTACTGCTGGTGGCGGTCGACGCCACGGTCCTCGGTCTCGCCACGCCCTTCCTCAGCGAGGACCTCAAGCCGTCCGGCACCCAGTTGCTGTGGATCGGCGACATCTACTCGTTCGTGATCGCGGGCCTGCTGGTCTCCATGGGCAGCCTCGGGGACCGCGTCGGCCGCAAGAAGCTGCTGCTGTGCGGGGCGGTCGCGTTCGGCGGGGTCTCCGTCCTGACCGCCTACGCGGCCACGCCCGAGATGATGATCCTGGCCAGGGGCCTGCTCGGGGTCGCGGGCGCCACTCTGATGCCGTCGACCCTCGCCCTGATCCGGACGCTCTTCCACGATCCGAGGGAGCGCAGCGTCGCCATCGGCGTCTGGGGCGCGATGGCCTCGGCGGGCGCGGCGGTCGGCCCGGTCGTCGGCGGCTTCCTGCTGGAGCACTTCTGGTGGGGCTCGGTCTTCCTGATCAACCTGCCGGTGATGGCGCTGCTGGTGGTCGTCGGCATCAGGACGCTGCCCGAGTCGCGCAACCCGGCGCCCGGTCCGTGGGACGCGCCCAGCGTGCTGCTGTCGCTGGTCGGCATCGTGGGCGTCGTCTACGCGATCAAGGAGGCGGCGGCGCACGGGCCGGTCTGGAGCGCCGCCGCGGCGGGTGCGCTGGGCGCGGGCGCCCTGTACGCGTTCGTACGGCGCCAGCTCACGCTCCCGTCGCCCCTGCTGGACATGCGGCTCTTCCACCGCCGGGGCTTCTCGGCGGCCGTTCTGGCGGACCTGCTGGCCATTCTCGGCCTGTCGGGACTGGTGTTCTTCCTGTCCCAGTACCTGCAACTGGTCCAGGGGCGTTCACCGTTGGAGGCGGGGGTGGCCGAACTGCCGGCCACCGTGGGCGCGATCGTGGCGGGCCTGATCGCCGGGCGGGCGGCGCGGCGCTTCTCCGTGCGGTCCGTCGTGAGCGGCGGCCTCGCGGCGATCGGAGTCGCGCTGGCGGCCCTGCTGTGGCTCGGCGTGGCCACGGGCTATCCGCTGCTGGGCACGGTGCTGCTGGTCGTCGGTGTCGGCGCCGGCTTCTCGTTCACGGTCACGGCGGACGTGATTCTCTCCAGCGTGCCCAAGGAGGAGGCCGGTTCCGCCTCGGCGGTGTCCGAGACGGCCTACGAACTGGGCGCGGCGCTCGGTATCGCGCTGCTGGGCTCGATCGTCACGGGTGTCTACCGCGGCTTCCCGACCCCGCCCGGCGTCCCGGGGGACGCCGGGTCGGCGGCGCACGAGTCGCTGGGCGGTGCGGCGGAGGCGGCCGCCCACCTTCCGTCTCCGCTCTCCGCCGACCTCATGGCCGCGGCCCAGGAGTCCTTCGTCGCCGGTCTGCACGCCGCCTCGGCGGTCGGGGCGGTGGTCCTCCTGGCGGCGGCGACGGCGACGTGGTTCCTGCTGCGCGGCCAGAGGCTGGGGCACGACACGGAGCACTGAGCCGGCCGGCCCACCCGGGGCCGGGGCCCGGGCCATCCCGGGGACCACCGGCCCGGCCCGTTCCGAGGCCCGTCGCAAGCGCCTTCCCGGGCCCGGCACCCCGCCATCGACGCGGGCCCGTCGTGTCCGGCCGGGTACGGGCGGAGCGCACCGCGGGGATCACCCCGGGGCGCGCCCCGCCCCGTCACGCCGCCTTCGCCTTCGTGGCGTACATGTCCACGTACTCCTGCCCCGACAGCCGCATCACCTCGGCCATCACCGAGTCCGTCACCGCCCGCAGCACGTACCGGTCGCGGTCCATCCCCTCGTACCGCGAGAACTCCATCGGGTCCCCGAACCGCACGGTCACCTTGCCGAGGCGCGGCATTCCCGCACCGTTCGGCTGGAGCTTGTCCGTGCCGATCATGGCGAAGGGGACCACCGGCGCGCCCGTCATCAGCGTCAGCCGCGCGATGCCCGTACGGCCCCGGTACAGCCGGCCGTCCGGCGAGCGCGTGCCCTCCGGGTAGATGCCGAAGATGTTGCCGCCCTCCAGCACCCGGCGGCCCGTCATCAGCGCCGCGACCCCGCCGCGCCCGCCGTCGCGGTCCACCGGGATCATGCCGACGCCCGTGAAGAACCAGGCCATCAGCCGCCCCTTGAGGCCCTTGCCCGTGACGTACTCGTCCTTGCCGATGAAGAAGACCTGGCGGTCGCAGACCAGCGGCAGGACCACCGAGTCGATGAAGGTGAGATGGTTGCCGGCGAGGATCACCGGCCCGCTCCCCGGGATCTTCTCCGCGCCCTCCACCCGAGCGCGGAACAACAGGCGCAAGATCGGTCCGAGCACTGCCTTGAGGAGTGCGAAGCGGGACAACGGATCCTCCCGTGTCGTGGGACGGTCTGGGAACAGTGGGTCGTGCGGGTACTGCCGGTGTCACGTGCGCCGACCGCCCGTCCGTCGTGCCGAAGCCGTCGGCCGGTGAAGTCTGTGCAGGTGAGGACGATACTCGCGGGCCGCCCGTCCGCGCACACCGGGTTCACCGATGTGATACGCGCTGTTGACATGCGTTCCCGGTGAGTTCGCCGCACGTCTCCCCCACGGAGGGCCGCGCCGCTTACGCTCGGGCCCCGTCCGGCGGGTGCGGGACATCACACCCGGCGCCGCACCGGACACCACATCGAGGAGCAGGGAGCCTTCATGACTCAGGGTGCGCACCACACGCCCGGACGGCGGACCGTACTGGGAGCAGCGGTGCTCGGCTCGGCCGCCGTCGCGCTGCCCGTCGCGACACAGGCCACGGCACAGGCCGCCGAGCGCGGTACGGCGGACCGCGGCCCCGCGGGCCCCCGCCTCCCGGTCCCCACGATCGTCGGCCACCGCGGCGCCAGCGGCTACCGCCCCGAGCACACCCTGGGCTCGTACCAACTGGCCCTCGACATGGGCGCGCACGTGATCGAGCAGGACCTGGTGCCCACCAAGGACGGCCATCTCGTATGCCGTCACGAGAACGACATCACCGGCACCACGGATGTCGCCGACCATCCCGAGTTCGCCGGCCGCCGGACCACCAAGAGCGTCGACGGCGTCAGCCTGACGGGCTGGTTCACCGAGGACTTCACGCTCGCCGAGCTCAAGACCCTGCGCGCCAAGGAGCGCATTCCCGGCACCCGCCGGCACAACACCCTCTACGACGGCCGCTGGACGGTTCCCACGTTCGAGGAGGTGCTGCGCTGGGCGGACGAGCAGGGCCGCCGCCGGGGCCGCCCGGTCTGGCTCTACACCGAGACCAAGCACCCCACCTACTTCCGCTCCCTGGGCCTCGGCCTGGAGGAGCGGCTGGCGAAGCTGCTGCGCCGCCACGGGCGGGACCGCGCGGACTCCGCGATCTTCCTCCAGTCCTTCGAGCCCAGCAGCATCCAGCGGCTGGCGAAGCTGGTCGACTCGCCCGGCGTCGTCCTGCTCGACGCGGCGGGCACCCGGCCCTGGGACTTCAAGGTCGCGGGCGACCCGCGTACGGTCGACGACCTGGTCGCGCCGGCCGGCCTGAAGTGGATCGCCTCCTACGCGCGGGGCATCGGCCCGGCCCTCGACCTCGTCATCCCGAAGGACGGCACGGGCAAGCTGGGCGAGCCGACCCCGCTGGTACGGGACGCGCACGCCGCGCGCCTGGTCGTCCACCCGTACACGCTGCGCAACGAGAACGCGTTCCTGCCCGCCGACTTCCGGCGCGGTACGGACCCGGCCGCCTTCGGTGACGCCTTCGGCGCGCTCACCGCGTACTTCGAGACGGGCATCGACGGCGTCTTCACCGACCACCCGGACACCGCTCTGCTGGCCCGGGCGGATTTCGTCAGCCGCTGACGCCCCGTTACCCCGGTCGGGTGACGTGCCCGGCCGGGAGCAACCGTCCGTCGCCGTCGTGTCGTCCCGCCCGTCATGACGCCGGACTTCATGCCAGCCCCAGGCCCACTCTCCCGGAAACCGGACATGGCCGTCCCGTCCCGCCGCGCGGCCCGGCCGCCGCGGACCGGCGCGCCGCGCGCGCCGCTGCCCGAACGGCCCAGGACCGTGCCGGTGGCACGAACCCCGCGCGGTACGGGCGGTACGGGCGGTACGGGCGGCTCAGGGGGCGCAGGCAGCACGGGCGGACCGACAGGCACGGGCGGCACACACGCCCCCGCCGGACCAACAGGCCCACGTATCCCGAGCATCCCGGGTGTCCCCGGCACCCCGGGGAGGCCGGAAGGGCACAACGCCTCGGGCGCACCGGCCTCCTCCGACGACCTCTTCCGCGTGCTCCTCCCGCTCGTACGCGCCGAGGCGGAGGCCGAGGCAGCGGCGGCCGGCGCCGAGGCCCGTGACCTCGAACAGGGCGTCTGGGTACGGCTGCTGGAACGGCTCGCGCACGCCCCGGCGGAACGCCACGCCCCCGGCGGCCGCCGTCCCCGTGACGCCTCCGATCCGTACGTCCCGGCCCCGCACGCTCCCGCCGCCCCGGGCCTGCCCGGCCCGTACGCCCCCGCCCAGGACGCTCCCGGCCCCGGCGACGGCCTCGCCCACTGGGTACGGGACGCCGTACGGGAGGAGGCCCGCCACGCGCTGCGCATCGCCGCGCACGAAGGCCGTTACGTCCGCCGCGACGGCCCCGCCGCCGGCCCCGAGACCGACCCCGAACGGCTCGCGCTGCGCACCGACCGGCGCCGTACGCTCCGCGCGGCCGTCGGGCGCACCCCCGGTCGCTGTCCGGAGGTGCTCACCGCGATGCTGTCGCCCAAAGACCCCACCTACCGTGAGATCGCGGGGGAGTTGGGCATGTCACAGGGCAGTTTGGGGCCATTGAGGTCGAGATGCCTGGGATGCCTTCGCAGATTGCTGGTGGCGGAGGTTGGGCTTCCGGGCCGAAGGGGAATGGAGCGATAGACAACCGGTCGGCAAGTGAGCGGGAGGCATGCACACATGGGCATGAGCGTGACCATCTCAGCGGCGAGAGAGCAGGACGCGGAGCAGATCCTCAAGCTCCAGTACCTCTGCTACCAGTCAGAGGCCGAGCTCTACGGCGACTACACCATCGAGCCGCTCACTCAGAGCCTCGACGATCTCACGGCCGAACTCGCCCGTGGGCACGGTCTGGTGGCCCGCCTCGGTGACGAAGTGGTGGCGTCGGTACGCGGCTGTGCGGACGCGGAGGGCACCGCACGGATCGCCAAGCTCGTCGTCCACCCGCGGCTGCGCCACCACGGTCTCGGGGGACGGCTGCTCGACGCCATGGAACTGCACTTCACGAGCGATCCGGCCGTCCGGCGCCTGCAGTTGTCCACCGGCCACCGCAGCGAGGGCAATCTGCGGCTGTACCGCAGCCGTGGCTACACGCCCGTGGTGACGGAACAGGCCGGGCCGCGCCTGCGGCTGGTCACCCTGGAGAAGGCGGCTCCCTCCGGGACGTATGCGGCGAGCGCCTGACGTGCGGGGCGGAATCCTTCGGGTCGCTCCGGTCCCGCCCGCCGCTCCCGCCGGTCCCGTCCGGTCCCGGGCGTCCGACCGACTCGGCCGCAGAGGATTCCGCCGTCATCCCCCTCCCGCCGGCCGGCCCCCGTCACCCGGCCTCCGGTGCCGACCGGTCCCCGTCATCCCGTCGCCGAAGCGGTCGCCGCTCCGTCTCCCCGGGACCTCCGCAGCCAGAGGATGCCGGTCACGGGCAGCAGCACGGGGATGAACACGTATCCCATGCCGTAGTCCGACCAGACCGTGGCGTCCGGGAAGGCCGACGGATCCGCCAGCGTCCAGGTCCCGACGATCAGGACCCCCGCCAGCTCGGCGCCGCAGCACACCAGCGCCGCCTTGCGCGCCGTCTCCCCGCCGCGCACGAACGTGTACGTGATGAACACGTACACCACGCCCGCCACGGCCGACAGGACATGGGCCAGGGGCGCGCTGTCGAAGTCGGTGGCGATCTGGTAGACCGACCGTGAGACGGCGCCGACGGACATCACGCCGTACAGCCACACCAGCAGCAGACCGGGGCCCCGCACCAGCTTCGCGGGTGCCACCCGCCCGTCCTCCGCCATACCGCGTCACCCTCCCCAGATGTCGTGCAGCCGTACTTCCAGCACCGCGAGGACGACCGCGCCCGCCGACACGGTCACCGAGCCCCAACGGGTCCGCTCACCGAGCGAGAGGAAGCCTGCCGCCGGAACCGCCAGCAGAGCGCCCAGCAGGTACGAGACGAAGATCACCGATCCCTGCGCGGGCCGTTCACCCCGGGCCAGCAGCACGATCGCCACCGCCAGTTGGACGAGCGTCAGCAGGGTCACGACGGCCATGCCGATGAAGTGCCAGTCCTTGGTGGGCTGGTCGCGGTACGCGGCGTGACCGCACCAGGCGGCGAGGACGAGCGCGGTCACGGAGACCGCGACCGTCAGGGCGACAAGCATGGCCCTGAGCGTATTACGGGGTGAAAGGCCCTCGTCGCGCGCCCCCGGACGGCCCGTGCCCGAC
Organism: Streptomyces hebeiensis; assembly: GCF_052983195.1. NCBI lineage: Bacteria > Bacillati > Actinomycetota > Actinomycetes > Kitasatosporales > Streptomycetaceae > Streptomyces > Streptomyces hebeiensis. Next base: position 1,217,734 of record NZ_CM129812.1, on the reverse strand, counting down.
CTCCCCGGGGCCCTCGGGCGGCGGTCCGGACCCCGGGCGTGGGGGTGTGCACGGTCCGGACACCGCCCGGACGCGGACCGGTCGCCCCGGCCACGTAGGGTCGGGCCACATGAAGACGCACGCCGAAGCCCTGCTGTTCGACAACGACGGGACCCTTGTCTCCTCCCAGGACTCGGTGGACCGCTGCTGGGGCCTGTGGGCGAAGGAATACGGCATCACCGCCGAGGACCTGGCGCGGGCCGGGCTGCACGGTCGTCCCGCGGCCGAAATCGCCGCCGACCTGCTGCCCGCCGGTATCGTGCCCGCCGCCCTGGCCCGCATCGAACAGCTGGAGGTGGACGACGTCGCCTCCGTCACGGTGCTGCCGGGCACCGCCGACCTGCTCGCCGCCCTGCCGGGCGAGCGCTGGGCCGTGGTCACCTCCGCCACCCGCCGCCTGGCCGAGGCCCGGCTCGCCCGGGCCGGCATCCGGCCCAAGACGGTGATCGCCGCCGACGACATCACGCGGGGCAAGCCCGACCCGGAGCCGTATCTGCTCGCCGCCCGGCGGCTCGGGGTGGCGCCGAAGCGCTGTGTCGTCTTCGAGGACGCCCCGGCGGGACTCGCGTCCGCGCACGCCGCCGGCATGCGGACCGTGGCCTTGGCCACAACACACGACCGGTCCGAACTGACCGCCGATGCGGTGGTCAGCGACCTCTCCCAGGTATCGGTGCAGGTCACGGCGGACGGGGTGGAGATCCGTACGGCCGGGTGACGCCCTCGACGCGAGGGCGCCGTACGGCGTGGACCGGCCGAACCGTCCGAATAGCGCGACAAAAATGTCCGGTATACGGACTGTCTTCTTTCGGCCGGGCGCCGGTCTGCTTTACTGACGGCATGACCACGACGAGCTACCGCGCCCCCGCGACCGAGGCGATCACAACGCCCGGTGCTCGTTGTCTGTGTCGAATGTGCGCCATCTGAGGGCCCCTGCCCGACGCCTCGCGCCCCGAAGCGAGGCCCGTACGACAGCCCGCGCCACGTCCGTGCGCCATGGGGCCCCGTCACACCGGGGACCGTGCGCCGGACCGCCCCGCCTCCGCCCGCACACACCGCCGCACGCCCACCCGCCGCGTCGGTGTGGAGCGTCGGAACGACGAATGCCCCGTGTCCGGCTCACACTGCGCCGGGCACTCGACAGTGACGGATACCCCCCTGTGATCACTACTACGGGCCTGACGAAGGTGTACCGGTCCGCGCGCTCGCGCGGCCGGCACGTCACCGCGCTCGACGGCGTCGACCTGCACGTCCGCGAGGGCGAGGTCTTCGGCGTCGTCGGACAGAGCGGCGCCGGGAAGTCGTCGCTCATCCGCTGCGTGAACCTCCTGGAGCGCCCCACCTCCGGCACCGTGACGGTGGACGGCCAGGACCTCACCGCACTCGCAGGCCGCGGCCGGCGGGCGGGGCGGGAACTGCGCAAGGCCCGCAGCTCCATCGGCATGGTCTTCCAGCACTTCAACCTGCTCTCCTCGCGGACGGTCAAGGACAACGTCGAGCTGCCGCTGGAGATCCTGGGGGTCTCCGGCCAGGCACGCTCCCGCCGCGCCCTGGAGCTGCTGGACCTGGTCGGCCTGGCCGACAAGGCCAAGGCGTACCCCGGCCAGCTCTCCGGCGGGCAGAAGCAGCGCGTCGGCATCGCCCGCGCGCTGGCCGGTGACCCCAAGGTGCTGCTCTCCGACGAGGCGACCAGCGCGCTCGACCCCGAGACCACGCGCTCGATCCTCCAGCTGCTGCGCGACCTCAACCAGCAGCTCGGCCTGACCGTGCTGCTCATCACGCACGAGATGGAGGTCGTCAAGACGATCTGCGACTCGGCCGCGCTGATGAGCGGCGGCCGGATCATCGAGTCCGGCACGGTCGACGGGCTGCTCGCCACCCCCGGTTCGCGGCTCGCGCGGGAGCTGTTCCCGGTGGGCGGGGCGGCCTCCGGCCCGGGCCGTACGGTCGTCGACATCACCTTCCACGGGGAAACGGCGAGCAGGCCGGTGATCTCGGAGCTGGCTCGCACGTACAACATCGACATATCGATCCTGGGTGCCGCGATGGACACCGTCGCCGGACGCCAGATCGGCCGGATGCGCATCGAACTGCCCGGCTCCTACGAGGACAACGTCGTGCCGATCGGCTTCCTCCGGGAACAGGGGCTCCAGGCCGAGATCGCGGACGAGGACGGCGGGGACGCCGGGGACGAGAAGAACCACCGGACCGCCGGGGCCGCGGCCGCCCCCGGGGCGGCCGGGACGGCGGAGGCCGCACGCGGCGCCGCGCCGACCGTCCCCGCCCAGCAGACCGCCCCGGCGAAGGAGACGCCCAAGTGACCTGGTCGGAAATGCAGCCCCTGCTGTCCCAGGGGACCATCGACACCCTCTACATGGTGCTGTGGTCCGCGCTCGTCACCATCGGCGGCGGACTGCCCCTCGGACTGCTGCTCGTCCTCACGGACCAGGGCGGACTGCTCCGGAACGCCCCGGTGAACAAGGTCCTCGGTGCGATCGTGAACATCGGCCGCTCGCTGCCCTTCATGATCCTGCTCATCGCGCTGATCCCGTTCACCACCCTGGTGGTGGGGACGTTCATCGGCCCGACCGCGATGATCGTGCCGCTCTCCGTCGGCGCCATCCCGTTCTTCGCGCGGCTGGTCGAGACGGCGGTCCGCGAGGTCGACCACGGACTGGTCGAGGCGGTCCAGGCGATGGGCGGCTCGATCCCCACGATCATCCGCAAGGTGCTGCTGCCACAGGCGCTGCCCTCGCTGGTCTCCGCGGTGACCACCACCGTCATCGTCCTCATCGGCTACTCGGCCATGGCGGGCGCGGTCGGCGGCGAAGGTCTCGGTTCCAAAGCGGTCACCTACGGGTTCCAGCGCTTCGAGAACAACTTCATGATCGCCACGGTCGTGATCCTCATCCTGATCGTCACCGTGATCCAGCTGATCGGGGACGGAGTCGTACGGCTGCTCGCCCGCCGGGGCCGCGCCGCGTCCTGATCCCCGGCCGGCTCTCCCGACCTCCCGCCGGCCCGCACTCCTTGTCCGGGCCCTCACCACGACACCCGTTTCTTTCGGAAAGAGGCACTTTTCGTGCGTACCAGCATCAAGTACACGGCGGCCGCGGCCGCCACCGCCGCCCTCGCCCTCGGTCTCACCGCCTGCGGCACCGCGTCCGACCCCGGCTCCTCCGACGGCGCCACGGCCGACACCTCCAAGCCGCTGGTCGTCGCCGCGTCCCCGACCCCGCACGCGGACATCCTGAACTACGTCAAGAAGAACCTCGCGGCGAAGGCCGGCCTCACGCTGGAGGTCAAGGAGTTCACGGACTACGTCCTGCCGAACACCGCCACCCAGAGCGGCGAGGTCGGCGCCAACTTCTTCCAGCACAAGCCGTACCTGGACGACTTCAACAAGAAGAAGGGCACCGACATCGTGCCTGTCGTCAACGTCGAGCTGGAGCCCCTGGGCCTGTACTCGAACAAGGTCAAGGACGTCAAGGACCTCAAGTCCGGCCAGACCGTGGCGCTCCCGAACGACACCACCAACGAGGGCCGCGCGCTCAAGCTGCTCGCGGACAACGGTGTGATCACCCTCAAGGACGGCGTGGGCAACGACGCCAACCTCTCCAGCATCAAGGACGCCAAGGGGCTGAAGTTCAAGGAGCTGGAGGCGGCCACCCTGCCCCGGGCCCTGAACGACGTCGACGCGGCCGTCATCAACGGCAACTACGCCATCGAGGCCAAGCTCAGGCCCGCCGAGGACGCGCTGGTCCTGGAGAAGGCGGAGAACAACCCCTACGCCAACTTCCTCGCCGTGAAGCGCGGCAACGAGAACGACCCGCGGGTGCGGAAGCTGGCCGAGCTGCTCAACTCGCCCGAGGTGAAGAAGTACATCGAGGACACCTTCGACGGCGCGATCGTGCCCGCGTTCGGCGCGGTCAAGTAGGACCGCCCGCCAGGGCCGCCGGACCGTACACGTCCGTGCGGCAGTTCTTCGCCCGTCGGCGAGTGCCCCGCGTACACCCGTTGTGCGCGGGGCACTCGTATCCGTACCGCCCCGCCCATGCGCATCCCCGCCCGATGCTGCATGCTGTGCATTTACGACGGACTGAGGCATGGAGCTGTGCATGACTACCACCTTTCCGGACGTCTCCATCAGCACGGAGCGGTTGGTGCTGCGCCCCTTCGAACGGGCGGACATTCCGGCGCACATCGAGATGATGAACGACGAGTTGGTCACCGCCTGGACCTCCGTACCGCACCCGTACACCAGGAGGGACGCCGAGGAGTGGGTCAGCAGGATCGCACCGGCGGAACGTGAGAAGGGCCGCGGGATCGCCTTCGCCGTCACCGAGTTCCTCACCCAGCGGCTCGTCGGTGTCATACGGCTGCGCAACACCAACTGGCACGCCCTCGCCACCGAGGCCGCGTACGTCACCGCTCCCTGGGCCCGGGGCGAGGGGTACGCCACCGAATCGGTGCTCGCCGTCGCCCAGTGGCTGTTCCGCGACCAGAAGTTCGAGCGCATCGAACTGCGCACGGCCGCCGACAACACCGCCTCCCAGCAGGTCGCGCAGAAGATCGGCTGTATCAGCGAAGGTGTCCTGCGCAACGCGTGGATAGCCAGGACCCGCACCGAGGACGGCGGCTGGACCGACATCAGGACCGACCTCATCGTGTGGGGCCTGCTGCCCGAGGACCTCGAGGGAGTCGCCGAACAACTGGCGGACACCTCGGGATACGCGTCGTACACCGACTGGCGCTGAGCGCCGCCGCGCGAACCGGCGACACCCCCGACCGGCCGTCCCGCACCGCCGCCCGCACCACAGGCCCGTGCCGGCCGCGTCCCCGTACCACCCGCGTCCCCGTACACCCACGCCGCCGTACCACCCACGCCATCGCACCGGACACCGCCCGGCCGTTCCACCCCCGGCCGCCCGGCCGCCCGAAGACCGGGCCAGGTACTCTCACCGTGCCCAACCCGCCCGCCACCGCGCGGCCGAGTCCCCGTGCCACGGCCGCGGTCCGTGCCGACGACGGCCGACCGCCGGGCGGCGGCACCACGCGCGATCCCTCGCGCCCGCCCGCGCCCGCCCGCGACAACCTCGGGAGACTGACGACGATGGCCGACCGCGTCATGGTGATCGGCTGGGACGGCTCGCCCCTCGCCCCCGCGGCCAGGTCCGCGCTCTCGGCCGCCACCCTGGTCGCCGGTGCCGCCCACCACCTCGCGCTCCCCGAGGTGCCGCCGAACGCCGAGCGCATCCGGCTCGGCAGCATCGACCTGGCCGCCCGCCGGATCGCCGGGCACCGCGGCAGCGCCGTCGTCCTCGCCGACGGCGATCCGGGCTTCTTCGGTGTCGTCCGCACCCTGCGCGCCCCCGAACACGGCCTGGAGGTCGAGGTCGTACCGGCGGTCTCCGCCGTGGCCACCGCCTTCGCCCGCGCCGGGATGGCCTGGGACGACGCCCAGATCGTGGTCGCCCACCCGCGTACCCTGCGCCGTGCCGTCAATGTCTGCCGGGCGCACACCAAGGTCGCCGTCCTCACCTCCCCGGGCGCCGGCCCCGCCGAACTCGCCCTGCTCCTCGAAGGCGTCCACCGCACCTTCGTCATCTGCGAGGAACTCGGCACCGAGCGGGAACAGGTCAGCGTGCTGACCTCCGACAAGGCCGCCGACCACGTCTGGCGCGACCCCAATGTCGTGATCGTCATCGGCGGGATCGGCACGGCGGCCTCCCCGGGCGCGGGCTGGCTCGCGGGCCGGGACCCCGGCTACCCGCCCGCCGCCCGCGGCTGGGCACTGCCCACCGCGGAGTACGGCGTCACCCTCGACGAGGGCGAGTCGACCTGGCTGCGCGCCGCCCAACTGGCCAGGCTCGGCCCGCGTACCGGCGACCTCGTCTGGGACATCGGCTCGGGCAGCGGGGCGATCGCGGCGGAGGCCGCCAGGTTCGGCGCCGCCGTCATCGCCGTGGACGACGAGCCGGGGGCCTGCGCCAGCACCGCCGCGGCCGCCCGCCGCGCCGGGGTCCAGATGCAGGTCGTCCAGGGCCGCGCGCCGCAGATCCTGGAGCGGTTGCCCGAGCCGGACGTCGTACGGATCGGGGGCGGCGGCATCGACGTCGTCGTCGCCTGCGCCGACCGCAGGCCCGAACGGATCGTCACCCACGCCGCGACCAGGGACGAGGCGGAGGCTGTCGGCACGGCGCTGAGGGGCGGCGGGTACGTGGTGGAGTGCACCCTCCTGCAGTCCGTCGAACTCGACACCGGCGCCTGGTCGGAGCGCGAACGGTCGGTCGTCTTCCTGGTCTCGGGACGGCGGCGGGAAAGCGCCCCCTGACCCGCGTTCCGCCTGGCGCGAGGTAGGCTGGCCGATCGTTGTACGGCAGCCGGGCGTTCGTCGTTTCGTTCGTCAATGTCCGGAAAAGGGGACTGTTTTGGACCCCCTGTGGTACGACGAGGACCGGGGGACGCGTCGACGTGGCGCAGTCCACACAGCCGGGACGGACCTCCCGCCACGGCTGTGCAAGCCCGCGTGAAACCGCGAGAATTCGTGGACGACCGCGGGCCATTCGTGCCGCGTGGCGCCGACGCTCGTTGTTCTCGACGGGCGCCCCGAGCGCCACGGCGCGGGCGCCCGGTCGAAGGGCTGAAGGAGCACAACCAATGGGCGAGGGGTACGCATGACTGACACCGGCCAGGTCCCGGGCGAGGGACTGCCGGAGAACGCAGGCATGGTGGATCAACCGGGCATGCCCGCTCCCGGCACGTACACCTACCTGGACCCCTCGGCGCCCGCCACCGAGGACGAGGACGTCCTGCTGATGCCCAGTTCCCAGGGGGGCTGGGGCGATCCGCAGGTGGTGCCCGCGGAGACCCACGCCGCGTACGCCGCGCCCGGGGGCTACGCCGTCCCCGACGGGTATGCGGCCAACGGCGGCTACGCGCTCCCCGAGGGGTACGCGACGCAGGAGGGCTACCCGGCCCCCGACGGGTACGCGGTGCCCGAGGGGTACGCGGTGCCCGAGGGGTACGCCGCCCCCGCCGAGGTGTACGCGGGCGCGGGGGCGGCCGGTCACCCCGGCCAGGGCGCCGAGGCGTACGCGAACCCCGAGCAGGCCCAGGTCCAGCAGGTCGCGGTCCAGCAGCAGGTACCGCCCATAGAACAGCCGGCGCCGACGGCGGAGCCGGTGGCCCAGGCCCAGACGCAGCTGCCGGCTCAGGCCCAGGGCGGCCCGGCGATGCCGGGGCAGCAGGCCGTCGCGGAGGCGCGGCACGCCCATGAGACGCCCGAACAGCCCGGGTTCGCCCCGGCGGGGCCGGACACGGCGGCGTCGGCGCAGGCGGTTCCGGAGGCCGGGACGGGCGTTCCCGACCCGGGCCAGGCGCCGGAGGCCGCCGCCGGAACCCGGGCCCCGCACCAGCCGGACGCGCACGAGACGGGGGGCCGCGACACCGGTTCGGTGGACCTCAGCGGTGTACGGATGCCGCCCACGCCCGCCCCGGCGTCGGCCCCGGCCGCCCCGATGCCGCCGCGCCGTCCGCTGCACCTCGGCCCGCCGGTGCCCGACCCGACGGGCGGCGTGGTGCGCTCGCTCGCCGACCGGGGGCCCGCGGGTGCCCCGTCGCCCACCGCGCGGGCGCGGAAGCGGCCCCAGCAGGCCCAGGCGGCCGCGCCGGTCCAGGTCCCCGTCCAGGCCCCGGCCCAGGTCCAGGTTCAGGCGCCGCCCCAGGCCGCCCCGGCGGTCGCGGTGGATCAGCCCGCCGTCGCGGGGGGCGAGGGCGCGACGCCGCCGGGGCCGCAGCTGGGCGAGATGCCCCCGCAGGCGGGCGAGCCGTGGACGACGGAGGCCCCGGCCGAGCCGCAGCCGCGGCAGCAGTCCGGTCCCGGGCCGGCCACGGCCGAGGCGGAGGCGCCCGCAGAAACGGTCGTCCCCGAGGCGGTTCCCACGCCGGTCCCCGAGCAGGTGACGGAGCCCCCCGGGACGACACAGGCGCCCCAGGAGGTGCCGGCGCCTCAGGAGCCGCAGGTCCCGCAGGGAGAGGAGGCCCCCGAAGCCGCGGCAGTGGAACCCGCCGCGCAGCCGGCCGCCGAGCCCGTCCCGGTACCGGAGGCCGCCGTCGCGGAGCCCGCCGCCATGGCCGAGGCGCCCGTGCCGGAGGCCCCGGCGGAACCGGCCCCGGTGACCGAGCCCCCCGCTCCGGTGGCCGAGGCGGGACAGGAGCCGGCGCCCGCCGTTCAGCAGGAGCCGGAGCAGGTGACGGAGCCGGAGCCGCTACCCGAACCGGCCGCCGAGGCCGTACCGGAGGAGCGGCCGGAAGCGCAGGCCGAGCCGGTGCGGGCAGCCGAACCGGCGCAGGCACAGGCCCAGGTCCAGACGCCTGATCAGGCGGAAGCCCCGGCCCCCGAGACGGAACCTGCCACCGAGCAGCCCGTCGTCCAGGAAGCGGCCCCGGAGCCCGCTCCCCAGCCGTCCCCCGAAGCCGAAGCCGAAGCCGAGCCCGTTGCGGAAGACCGGACCGAAGCCGGCCGGGCGCCCGCCGCGGAGGAGGCGGAGGTGCCCGCCGCCCCGCCCGCTCCCGAGTCCGTACCGGAACCCGCACCCGAACCCTCCGCCGCGCCTGCTTCCGAGCAGCCGCGGGAGCACCGGGCCGAGCGGGAGACCGCTCAGGAGGCCCCCCAGGAGGCCCAGGAAGCCCCCCAGGACCCCGTGCCCGAGCCCGAGCCCGCTCGACCGGCCCCCGCGACCGCGCCGGCGGCGACGCCGGCAGCGGACTCCGTACCGGACTCAGCACCTCAGCCGGCTCCGGCCGCCGAGGCGCTGACCGAGATCCGGCCGGAGTCCGGGACGGAGGCGGAGTCCGGGACCGAGGCGGAGTCCGGGACCGAGGCGGAGTCCGGGACGGAGACCGAGACACCGGAGGCGACCGGTGCCACCGCTCCCGCCACCCAGGACGAGACCCCCGGCACGCCCGCCGAGTCCGGCTACGACGACGCCGAGCGCGAGGCGGTGCTCCGCGTGATGCGCGAGCGCCGTGACATCCGCAACGGCTTCCGCCCCGACCCCATCCCGCACGAGGTGCTGCTCCGCGTCCTGGAAGCCGCGCACACGGCCCCCAGCGTGGGCCACTCACAGCCCTGGGACTTCGTCGTCATCCGCTCCGCCGAGACCCGGCGGTCGATGCACGAACTGGCCCAGCGCCAGCGCGACGCGTACGCCAAGTCGCTGCCCAAGGGCCGGGCCAAGCAGTTCAAGGAACTGAAGATCGAGGCCATCCTCGACACCCCGGTGAACATCGTCGTCACCGCCGACCCGACGCGCGGCGGACGCCACACCCTCGGCCGGCACACCCAGCCGCAGATGGCGCCGTACTCCTCCGCGCTCGCCGTGGAGAACCTCTGGCTCGCGGCCCGCGCCGAGGGCCTCGGCGTCGGCTGGGTCAGCTTCTTCGACGAGCGGGAGATGGTCCGCACGCTGGGCCTGCCCGAGCACCTCGAGGTCGTGGCGTACCTCTGCGTCGGCTACGTGGACGAGTTCCCGCAGGAGCCGGAACTGCTCCAGGCGGGCTGGTCCAAGCGGCGACCGCTGTCCTGGGTCGTGCACGAGGAGACCTACGGCCGCCGGGCCCTGCCGGGCGAGGACCCGCACAATCTGCTCCAGGAGACCATCACCGGCATCCGCCCGCTGGACGCCAAGGCGCTCGGTGAGGCGTGGGAGCGCCAGAAGCGGATGACCAAGCCGGCCGGTGCGCTCGGCATGCTGGAGATCATCTCGGCACAGCTGAGCGGGCTGTCCCGGATGTGCCCGCCGCCGATCCCGGAGCCGGCCGCCGTAGCGGTCTTCGCGGGCGACCACGGCGTGCACGCCCAGGGCGTGACCCCGTGGCCCCAGGAGGTGACCGGACAGATGGTCGCCAACTTCCTGGCCGGCGGGGCGGTGTGCAACGCGTTCGCGACCCAGGTGGGGGCGGAGGTGTGCGTCGTCGACGTGGGGGTCGCGAGCGAACTCCCCGCCACCCCGGGCCTGCTGCCGCGCAAGGTCCGCGCCGGCACGGCCGACTTCACGACCGGACACGCGCTGACCCGCGAAGAGGTCCTGTCCGCGATCGAGGTCGGCATCGAGACGGCGCGCGACCTGGTGGCCGCGGGCAACAAGGCGCTGCTGACGGGCGAGATGGGCATCGCCAACACCACCGTGTCCGCCGCGCTGATCTCCGTCTACACGGGCCAGGACCCGGCGGAGGTGACCGGGCGCGGCACGGGCGTCAACGACGAGATGCACGCGCGCAAGGTCGACGTGGTGCGCCGCGCGCTCGAACTCCACCAGCCCGACCCGTCCGACCCCATCGGCGTCCTCGCCGCCGTCGGCGGTCTCGAACACGCGGCGCTGGTCGGCTTCCTGCTCGGCGGCGCGTCGATGCGGACACCGGTGGTCCTGGACGGTGTGAGCGCGGGGGCGGCGGCGCTGGTGGCGCGCGCGATCGCGCCGGAAGCCCTGGCGGCGTGCATCGCGGGCCACCGCAGCGCGGAACCGGGCCATGTGGTGGCCCTCAACAAGCTGGGCCTGCGTCCGCTGGTGGACCTCGACCTACGCCTGGGCGAGGGCACGGGCGCGCTGCTCGCCCTGCCGGTGATCCAGAGCGCCGCGCGCGCGATGCACGAGGTGGCGACGTTCGATTCGGCGGGGGTGACGGAGAAGTAGCGGGCCGCTGCCCCGTCGGGCCTCCGCGCATCCACGGACCCGGCGGGGAGGCCGCCCCTCCCGGTCCGGACGCCGGGCACACGGAGCCGCGGGATCGGCCGTGAGCCCAGACGGGCCCGGCGGCCGTCCGTCCCCGGCTCCGCCCCCTGGTACACGGGAGCGGGCCTCCGCCCCGTACCCGCCGGCCCCGGGCACGTCCCCGGGCGGACCGGACACGCCGGACCGGACACGCCGGACCGGGCGCGGCGTGGCGTCTGCCGCGGTGGGCGCGCCCGAGGAAGGGCCGGGACAGAGCGTGGTGGGCGCACCCCCGCGCGCCGCAGCCCCGTAAGCTGATCCTCGGGCCACCCGCCCCCACCAGCCGCTTCACCGACGCAGCGGCCCGCGGCCGGCAGCCCGTGTCCCGCGCCCGGCCGCACCGCGCAACGCGCCCGGCGCGATGCGCACCGCACGCCCGCGCCGCACCACCCGCCCGCTGTCCGAGGAGCCCCTACCGATATGGCCGAGCACGCCGACCGCGCCGCGCAGACGACGCACCCCGCCTACCCCGTAGGACTCCGCCTCGCCGGACGGCGCGTCGTCGTCCTCGGCGGCGGTCAGGTCGCCCAGCGCAGGCTGCCCGCGCTCATCGCGGCCGGCGCGGACGTCCTGCTCGTCTCGCCGTCCGCGACGCCCTCCGTCGAGGCCATGGCGACGAGCGGGGAGATCCGCTGGGAGCGCCGGCGCTACCAGGAGGGCGACCTCGACGGCGCCTGGTACGTCCTCGTCGCCTCCAGCGACCCCGAGGCCAACCGCGCCGCCTCCGCCGAGGCCGAGCGCGCCCGCGTCTGGTGTGTCCGCAGCGACGACGCGGACGCCGCCACCGCCTGGACCCCGGCCACCGGCCGGGACGAGGGTGTCACGGTCGCCGTGCTCACCGGCCGCGACCCGCGCCGCTCCGCCGCCGTACGGGACGCCATCGTCGAGGGACTGCGCGAAGGCACCCTCGCCGCCCCCCAGCACCGCACCCGCACCCCCGGCGTCGCCCTCGTCGGCGGCGGCCCCGGCGACCCCGACCTGATCACCGTGCGCGGCCGGCGGCTCCTGGCCGAGGCCGATGTCGTGATCGCCGACCGGCTGGGCCCGCGCGACCTGCTGGACGAACTGCCGCCGCACGTCGAGGTGATCGACGCGGCGAAGATCCCGTACGGCCGCGCCATGGCCCAGGAGGCCATCAACGAGGCGCTGATCGAACACGCCAGGGCGGGCAAGGCGGTCGTACGGCTCAAGGGCGGCGACCCGTTCGTGTTCGGGCGCGGCATGGAGGAGGCGCAGGCGCTCGCCCGGGCGGGCGTCCCGTGCACGGTGGTGCCCGGCATCTCCAGCTCCATCAGCGTGCCCGGCGCCGCCGGGATCCCCGTCACCCACCGGGGGGTGGCCCACGAGTTCACCGTCGTCAGCGGTCATGTCACGCCGGACGACGACCGTTCCCTGGTGGACTGGGCCGCGCTGGCCCGGCTCCGCGGCACGCTCGTGCTGCTGATGGCCGTCGACAAGATCGGCGCCATCGCCGAGGCGCTCGTCGCGCACGGCAAGGACCCCGGGACACCCGTCGCCCTGGTCCAGGAGGGCACCACGGCCGCCCAGCGCAGGGTGGACGCGACGCTCGCGACGGTGGGGGAGCGGGCCAGGGCCGAACAGGTACGGCCGCCCGCCGTCATCGTCATCGGGGACGTGGTGGCCGTGGCGGCCGACACCCGGGCCGCCACGGCGGGGACCGCGCCGCGCACCGCGGCCGGCGCGGTCCCCGCCCCGGCCGACGCGGACCCGACCGGGGCGGCGCCCGGCCGTGGCTGACCTCATCACCGTCGACGACCCCGACGACCCGCGCCTGCGGGACTACACCGGCCTGACCGACGTGGAACTGCGCCGTCGGCGGGAACCGGCCGAGGGCCTGTTCATCGCCGAGGGAGAGAAGGTCATCCGCCGTGCCGGGCAGGCCGGGTACGCGATGCGGTCCATGCTGCTGTCGGCCAGGTGGGCGGACGCGATGCGGGACGTCATCGAGTCCGCCGGGGCACCGGTGTACGTGGTCGAGCCCCGGCTCGCCGAGCGGGTCACCGGCTACCACGTGCACCGGGGCGCCCTGGCCTCCATGGGCCGTAAACCGCTGCCGACGACGGCCGAGGTGCTGCGTACGGCCCGCCGCGTCGCGGTGATGGAGGCGGTCAACGACCACACCAACATCGGCGCGATCTTCCGCAGCGCCGCCGCGCTCGGGATGGACGCGGTCCTGCTCTCCCCGGACTGCGCCGATCCGCTCTACCGGCGTTCGGTGAAGGTCTCCATGGGCGCGGTCTTCGCCGTCCCGTACGCCCGTCTCGACGGTTGGCCGACCGCGCTGGAGGCCGTCCGGGAAGCGGGTTTCCGGCTGCTGGCCCTCACCCCGGACGCGGCGGCGGTGCCGATGGACACTGTCGCGCCGCACCGGATGGAACGGGTCGCGCTGATGCTGGGCGCGGAGGGCGACGGGCTGTCCCGGCGGGCGCTCGAGGCGGCCGACACCCGGGTCCGTATCCCCATGGCACACGGGGTGGACTCGCTGAACGTCGGTGCCGCCGCGGCGGTCGCCTTCTACGCGGTCACGGCGGGCCGCCCGGAGAGCTGACGGGCCCGCCGGCCACCGGACGGGCACAGTGAAAGGCCCCTCAGAGCTGCTGGGCCGCCGCGATCCCCAGTGCCACGATGAGCGTCACCACGACGAAGACGATCAGCCGCTGCCGCAGCAGGCGCGGATTGGCCGGTCTGAGTCCGGAGGCCGAGGGCCGCGCGCCGGTCCGCCTGCTCCCTCCGGTGGGCGAGCCGCCACGGGGCCGCGGGGCCCGCGCGCCACCGGGCCGGGGGGAGGAGCCCGTACCGCGTGGGGGACCGGCGGACCGGGATCCCTGGCCGCCCGGAGCCCGGCCGGGGGAGCCGACGGAGCCGCGGTCGGACATGCGCTCGGCGGCGCGTTCCGTGTACCGCTCGGTCAGCCGGGGCGCCGGCGGCTCCTGCCCCTCCCGGGCCCGCCGGACGAACGGCCGGCTGTCGGACAGCCCCTGCGCCTCCCGCGCGGCGATCTCCTTGAGCCGCATGGACAGCTGGAGCGTGCTGGGCCGCTCCTCCGGGTCCTTCGCCAGACAGGCCCGCACCAGCGGCGCGAGGGCGTCCGGCACCCCGTACAGCTGGGCCTCCTCGTGCACCACCCGGTAGAGCATGACCTCGGAACTGCCGTGCCCGAACGGCGAATCGGCGGTGGCCGCGTACGCCAGCGTCGCGCCCAGCGAGAACACGTCCGTCGCGGGCGTGACCGCCGCGCCGCGCACCTGCTCGGGGGCCAGGAACCCGGGCGAGCCGACGGCCGTGCCCACGTGCGTCAGCGTGCTCGCGCCGGTCGCCCAGGCGATGCCGAAGTCGATGATGCGCGGTCCCTTGGGGGAGAGCAGGATGTTCGACGGCTTGAGGTCGCGGTGCACGACCCCCGCCTCGTGCACGGCCACCAGCCCCTCGGACAGCGCGGCACCCACCGATGCCACCTCGGCCGCGGTGAGCGGGCCCTCCTCGTTGACCTTGTCGTGCAGCGAGGGCCCGGGGACGTACTGGGTGGCGAACCACGGCCGGTCCGCTTCGAGATCGGCGGCCACGAGACGCGCCGTACAGCCTCCCCGGATCCGTCGGGCGGCGGACACCTCACGGGCGAACCGCGACCGGAACTCCTGGTCCTCGGCCAGATCCGGCCGGATCACCTTCAGCGCGACGCGCTGGCCCCGCCGGTCGGAACCCAGGTAGACCACGCCCATGCCGCCCGCGCCCAGCCGCCGGTGCAGCCTGAACGAGCCGACGACACGCGGGTCCTCGCGCCGGAGCCGCATCATCGCCATGTCCATCCCCGCTGCCCGGTCGTCCGTGTGACGTGGCACAGCTTACGTACCCGCACCCCGGTGCGCTCATAGGCCGCGCCCTCGCGGACCGACCGATTGTCAGTGCCGGGTGGGAAACTTGAGAAGTGGTCAGGGGGCGGGGCCGCGGGCGGAGCGATCCCGGGTCCCCGCTCCGTGCGAGATCCCAAAGATCCGGTACAGAAGGGGGATTGGATCGTGAAGGGTGACCGTGTGGAGATAGTCGTGGACGCCGGGGACACGACGCGTACGTACGAAGTGGTGGCGAGCAGGGCGGGCCGCCGGGTGGAGACGGCCGTGCGCCGTGGCGTGGTGGAAGTGAGCGAAGTCACCCGTAGCGGGGCGGTGGTCAGGACGGCGCGTTTCATGGCGAGCCGGGTGCTCGCGCTGGTCGAGCAGCCGGCGCCCGTGGACGCACCGGCGCAGCGTCCTCCTCTCAGGGAATCCCCCCAGTCCTAGGACCCGCTCTCCACCCAGGGGAGTACGTCCCGGGCGCGCGCGTCATCCTCCGGGAGGCCCGGCAATCGGTACGCGGGCATGACGCCGTACGTCCGCCCGGTCCCTAGTGTTGGGGCCATGCGGCGGGTGCAGCACTCGTCCCCCGAGGTCGACACCCGCCGCTCCTGAACGGACAGGGAGAGGGACATGGCGGACACGGCAGCGCGGGCGATGATCCGGACACGGGGGCGCAGGGCGTTCGCCGCGTTCGCCGCCCGCCCGTCCGGCAGGCGCCACCCGCTGGTGGCGACGGCGATGGTCCTCCCCCTGGCGGCACTGCTCGTGGTCGCCTTCGGCGGCTGGGAGGCAGTGGTGACACAGGCGTCGTCCGTGGGCGTGATGCTGGGGCGCTGAGCGGCGCCCCGGACCCGGGAGAGCGGCCCGGGTCGGGGACATCCGGCCAAAACCCCGTGGGGACGGGGGTGCGGCGGACGGCAGTGATCGGCCGGTCAGCTGGGGAGCTGACCGGCCGTTTCGCGTGCCCGCCCCGCCGGTCCCCCCCTGGTCACCGGCCACAGAAGAAGCCCCCGGTCGATGATCCGACCGGGGGCTCCCCATGCGTGCGCGATACTGGGATTGAACCAGTGACCTCTTCCGTGTCAGGGAAGCGCTCTCCCGCTGAGCTAATCGCGCAGGTGAACCTGCGTTGGTGCGTGTGCCGCGTGCGCGATACTGGGATTGAACCAGTGACCTCTTCCGTGTCAGGGAAGCGCTCTCCCGCTGAGCTAATCGCGCGGGGGAATCCGGACGGATCCAGGATTCAGTGGACGATACTGGGATTGAACCAGTGACCTCTTCCGTGTCAGGGAAGCGCTCTCCCGCTGAGCTAATCGTCCTTGGAGGTGGAGACGGGATTTGAACCCGTGTAGACGGCTTTGCAGGCCGTTGCCTCGCCTCTCGGCCACTCCACCAGGAGTGCGGGAACTCCGTGAAGATCCCCCACTGTCCGAGCGGACGACCAGGTTCGAACTGGCGACCTCAACCTTGGCAAGGTTGCGCTCTACCAACTGAGCTACGTCCGCGTGCCGTTTTCCGGGTCCAGTTGCGCGGCCCGGCGACGTGTTGAACTCTAGCGGATTCCGGGGCCAGTACAAAAACGCGTTTCCGCAGCGTGCTGCGGTGCGTTCGCCGCGGGCCCGGGCCGGGCCCGCGGCGAGGGGCGGGGCGAGGCAGGGGCCCGCGGCCGGCGCGGGGCCGCGACCGGCGGGGTTGCCCGGTGAGGGGCGTGCGCACCGGGCGTCGCGACGCGGTGCACGCCGCCGGGCGGGGCGCCGGTGCCGTGACGGGGCGAACCTCGCCGGGAGGGGCACTAGACTCGCAAACGTGTACGACCTCGCGCCTTTGGCCCGTTTCGGCGGCCTCGTAGCCACGGGGCTGCGGGATGTCACCCATGATCCGGAGGCGCTCGACTCCACCGGCTTCTGGGCGGTCGCCGCCGACTTCGAGGGGCGCTTGACCTGCGCCCGCTTCGCCGATGTGCGGCCCGCCGCGGTGCCCGCTCCCGAGCCCGGCCGATGGCGCGGACCGGGGCCCGGTGACTGGACGTCCTCCCTCGACCGCGCCGCGTACACAGCGGGCGTACGCCGTATCCGCGAGCACATCGCGGCGGGCGAGGTCTACCAGGCCAACCTCTGCCGCGTGCTGTCCGCGCCGCTGCCCGGGCCGGACTCCGCTACGGCCGACGTCGACGCGCTCACGGCCCTGCTGGCCCGCGACAACCCCGCCCCGTACGCGGGCACGATCCGGCTGCCGGCGCACGGCGTGGAGATTGCCACCGCCTCCCCCGAGCTCTACCTCCGCCGCACCGGCCGCGTCGTCGAGTCCGGCCCCATCAAGGGCACCGGCCGCACCGCCGCCGACCTGCTGGACAAGGACCACGCCGAGAACGTCATGATCGTGGACCTCGTCCGCAACGACCTCGGCCGGGTCTGCGCCACCGGATCCGTCACCGTGCCCGCCCTGTGCGCCGTCGAGCCCCACCCCGGCCTCGTCCACCTGGTCTCGGCCGTACGGGGGCGGCTCGCCGGCCGGGCCGGCTGGCCCGAACTGCTGGCCGCCACCTTCCCGCCCGGCTCGGTCACCGGCGCCCCCAAGTCCAGCGCCCTGAAGATCATCGAAGAACTGGAGGCGGCCCCGCGCGGCCCCTACTGCGGCGGAATCGGCTGGGTGGACGCGGACCGCGGCACCGCCGCGCTCGCGGTCGGGATCCGCACCTTCTGGATCGACCGCGCCACGGCGGCCCGGCCCGTGCTGCGCTTCGGCGCGGGGGCCGGGATCACCTGGGGATCCGATCCGGAGGGGGAGTGGGAGGAGACGGAACTGAAGGCCTCCCGGCTGCTCGCGATAGCGTCGGGAGCATACGAGGCGAGTGGAAGGACCGCGTAGATGAAGATCTGGGTCAACGGTGGACTGGTGACCGCCGAGGGAGCCCTGGTGTCCGTGTTCGACCACGGCCTCACCGTGGGCGACGGCGTCTTCGAGACGGTCAAGACCATTCAGGGGCGCCCGTTCGCCCTCACCCGCCACCTGGACCGGCTCACCCGCTCCGCCCGGGGCCTCGGGCTGCCCGCCCCCGACCACGACGAGGTGCGCCGCGCCTGTGCCGCCGTCCTGGAGGCGGACCCCGTGGACCTCGGCCGGCTGCGGATCACCTACACCGGCGGGCTGTCGCCCCTGAGCTCCGACCGGGGCGACAAGGGCCCCACCCTGGTCGTCGCCGGCGCCGCCATCACACGCCGCCCGGACGACACCGCCGTGATCACCGTCCCCTGGACACGCAACGAGCGCGGTGCCGTCACCGGCCTGAAGACCACGTCGTACGCGGAGAACGTCGTCGCGCTCGCCCGCGCCCACGAACGCGGCGCGACCGAGGCGCTGTTCGCCAACACCGTGGGCCGGCTCTGCGAGGGCACCGGCTCCAACGTCTTCGTCGTCCTCGACGGCGAACTGCACACACCGCCGCTCTCCTCCGGCTGCCTCGCCGGCATCACCCGGGCACTCGTCGCCGAATGGTCCGGCGCCCGGGAGACCGACCTGCCGCTGGACGTCCTGGAACGCGCCGACGAGATCTTCCTGACCTCCTCGACGCGCGACGTACAGGCCGTCAGCCATGTCGACGGCCGTGAACTCCCGGGCGCGGCGGGGCCGGTGACCAGCAAGGCGATGCGCGTCTTCGAGGAGCGCGCGGGCGCCGACCTGGACCCGTGAGAGACCGGCCCGCACCGGTGGGACGACGGCCCGGCCCGCGTCATCCTTTAATCGGATGACGCGCCACCGCGCGGGGGGTACAACACCCTGTGATGACCACCACCCTGCGGCCGGCCGGGCCGCTTCACGAGACCGCCGACGGCGGCAGGTCGCGCACCTACGACGTCTGTGTGAACAGCCGTCCCGTCGGATCGATCGAGCTGGCCACGGACCCCGTCTTCGGTCACACGGCCGTGTCCGTGCCGACGCTGCGGATCGACGAGGCCGACCGGCGGCGCGGTCGCGCCACCGTCGCCGCGCTCGCCGCCGAGGAGATCGCGCGCGGCTGGGGCTGCGGCCTGATGACGGCCTCCGTGCCGCCCGCCGCGCACGCCGCACTGCGCCTGGCCGAATCCCTCGGCTACACCGAGCGCAGCCGCAACATGGTCAAGACGCTGCCCGCGCACCCGCCGGAGCTGCCCGCGGGGGTCGAGACCCGGTCCATGACCGCCGCGGAGTACGAGCGGTGGCTGGCCGGCGCGTACGACGACTACGCCCAGAGCTGGATCGACCGCGGCCTGTCCCCGGACGTGGCCCGCGCCAAGTCGCGGGAGAGCTTCGCGAAGCTGCTGCCCGACGGCCTCGCCACGCCCGGCACCTCGATCGAGGTACTGGTCCACCAGGGTGCGGTGGTCGGCCATGTCTGGGTCGCGCGCCGCGAGTTGAGCCCCGGCACGTCGGGCGCGTACGTGTACGAGGTGGTCGTCGTCGAGGAGCAGCGGGGCAAGGGCCACGGGCGCGCGCTGATGCTCCTCGCCGAGCGGACCGCCCTGGCCGCCGGGCATACGGAGCTGGGACTGCACGTCTTCGCGGACAACACCCCGGCCGTCCGCCTCTACGCATCCCTCGGCTACGCGACCACCCGGCACAACTTCTTCAAGCGGTTGCTGTGACCGCCGGGCCCTTTCGGCTCGCGTACCGGTAAGCGAGCCGAAAGGGCCCGGCGGCGGCACGCGGTCAGGCGTCCCCGGCCGACGCCAGCAGCCGGTCCGCGATCTCCTCGATCCGCTCCCGCAGCCCCGCCTGGCTCTTGCCGCCGTCGAGACGTTCGTCGCCGATGACATATGTCGGGGTGCCGGTGACGCCGATCGCCCTTCCCTCGGCCTGGTCGGCGTCCACGGCCAGGAGGTGACGCCCGTCGATCAGCGCGGTGTCGAACTCCTCGGCGTCCAGGCCCAGCTCGCGCGCCACCTCCAGCAGAACGGGCTCGCCGCGGGCCGCCAGGTCCTCCGCCCGGGCCAGCAGCGCCTCCGCGTACTCCCACCCCCGGCCCTGCTCGGCGGCTTCCTCGGCGGCCTGCGCCGCCGCGTAGGCGTGCTTGTGCTTCGCCAGCGGGAAGTGCCGCAGCCGCTGCTCCAGCCGGTCGCCGTAGCGCTCGCGCAGGGTACGCAGATCGGTCAGGGCGGCACGGCAGTCGGTGCACTGGAGTTCGCACCACACGTCGAGGACGACGCGGGCGGGTGAGGAGTCGCTCATGGGGCCAGTCTCGCAGGACCCGATCGCCTCCCCGCCCGTCGGGCCACGGACCGGTCTGGGACCTGGGGAGGACACCGCCCCCGAGATCTCCCCGAGATCCGCCGGGAGTGGGCACCCCGCCGTGGCCCGGAACGGTCCGCCAGGTGCACGATGGGAGGGAAGACCGGTTCGGCCGATGACACGCTCTGCCTGGAGGACCCGATGATTGCCGAGACGATCTGCGCGGCGGTGTCGGCGGCGGGCCTGGGCATCGCCGCGATCACGGCGTACCGCAAGCGTTTCCTCGCGGCGACGAGGATCGCCGCCTACGCCCTGATCCCGGCCGCGCTGGTGATGACGGGACTGGTGAAGTGGGCCGCCAACACGGCCTTCAGCCCGACGGCGTGGGCCGGCTTCGGTGTTCTCGCGGTGGCCTGGCTGCTCTTCATGACGACCCGGGCCGTGGAGCGCCGGGCCGGCGGCAGCCGCAAGGAGCGCAGGGCGGCCGCCAGGGCGGCCCGGGGGGACGCGGTCGAGCCGGCCGCGTCCGCGCCCTCGCTCGGCCCGGGCGCCGGGCCCGCCGAGCGCCGCCCGGCGGGCAAGCGGCCCGCCGCCCAGGAGGACGACTTCAGCGACATCGAGGCCATCCTCAAGAAGCACGGCATCTGACGGACCTGACCTGCGGCGCGCGGCCACGAGGAACACGAGAGCGGTCGTCGGCGCAGGTCAGCGGCCCACATGCCGGCTGTGACCCAGTGCTGCGCGCGACATGGATCACAACTCGGCGCTCCGCGTAGGGGATTCCCGGCCACAATCCACGGAATATGATGAACTCCCGGCCTGGTTACACGTGTTGGCCGGTGGCCGGGATTCCGGTAGGTCATCATCGCCCCGAGATGCTCGATACCTCCCGGGATGAACCTCCCGCACCCACCGATGAGCAGCGCGGTTGCCTTTTCGCGCTGTCCCAGCCGCCGTTGATGATCTTCCTGGCGGTGATCGGCTCGCTGCTGCTGATGGCGGCGGTGCACGATTTGTTCCTGCTGTGAACGTCAACCGGCCGCTTCCTTGCGGCGTGCCCGGTAGGCGGCCACGTGCAGTCGGTTGCCACAGGTCCGGCTGTCGCAGTAACGGCGCGAGCGGTTGCGCGACAGGTCGACGAACGCGTGCCCGCAGTCCGGGGCCCCGCACCGCCGCAGCCGTTCCCGTTCGCCGGCCACCACCATGAAGGCCAGGGCCATGCCGCCGTCGGCGGCGAGATGGTCGGCGACCGACGCTCCCGGGGCGAAGTAGTGGACGTGCCAGTCGTAACCGTCGTGGTCGGTCAGCTGCGGGGTCGTCCCCGCGGCGGCCACCAGCCGGTTGATCAGCTCGGCCGCGGTGCGCGGGTCCGGGGCCGCGACCACCTCCGTGAAGCGTCTCCGTACGGCTTGTACGGCGCGCAGGTCCCGCTCGCCGAGCTCACCCACCCCGCTGATGTCGTGGGCGCGGAGGAAGCCGTAGAGCGCCTCGACATCCGCGAGCCGGTCGGCCGCGCCGTCCCCGGCGCGCGTCCGTGGCGCGGTGTTCACCAGGTCCGTGACGGTGGCGAGGGCGATCCGGGTGTCGTGTGGAATCAGCACGGTCCGCTCCCTGGCCTGCCCGCGGGCCGGTGCGCCCGCCGATCCCGCCGACTTTAGTCCCTGCCGGGCGGCGGGGGACGGGGGCGGGCGGGGAACATACGGGCGGGCGCGGGCCGCCACCGGCGGCGGCCCGCGCCCGCCCGGCCCGCCTTGACCGCCGCGTCCCCGGGGCGGTCGTGTCCTCCCGCGCCGACCGCCCGACCGTGGCCGTACGCGTCAGCGGTGATCACTCCCACCGCGGCCGTCCCCGTCCGCCGTCGTCCCTGGCCACGACGGCCATCGGCCGCGGTGCCCGGCGTCGGCGCCCCGTGCGCGTGCCGTGCCCCGATCACGCGCGCCGGCGCCCTCTCCGCGGTGGTTTCCGCGGCGACGGCGCCGGTGTCCTCCGTATGAGGTTGTCCGCGCGGCGCCGTCTCCCCGAGTCGGACGGCGCCGAGCAGCTCTCGGTCTGGCTCAGCTCTCGGCCAGGATGTGTGAGAGTTCCGTGTCGAGGTCGAAGTGACGGTGCTCGGTGCCCGGAGGCACCGCGGCGTCGGTCCGCTTCAGGAACGACTCCAGGGCCCGCGCGGGGGCCTCCAGCAGGGCTTCGCCCTCCGGGGAGCTCAGCGCGATGCAGACGACGCCCTGACCGTGGCTGCGGGACGGCCAGACCCGGACGTCGCCGGTGCCGGTGGGCCGGTGCAGCCCTTCGGCGAGCAGGTCGCGGGCGAAGACCCATTCGACCGTCTCTTCGGCTCCGGTGTGGAAGGTGGCGTGCACGGCATAGGGATCGGCCGTGTCATACCGCAGGCCCGCCGGTACAGGCAGTGAGGACTCGCTCGATACAACGAGGCGCAGGTGCAGCTCGCAGCTGACCGTGGTGTTCATAAGCGCCAGGGCCTTTCGCTCAGTGTGCGCTCGGGGATTCGCACGTCGGCGAAATCGACATGCCACCTACGGTGCCGTTGTAAACCCCTCTGTCTGTTTTGTGATCCTTCGGGTACCTCGTACAGCGGTGTGTGACTTCGAGGCATACCGCCATTCCGGTGAAGGCGAGGGCTCGGGTAGATTGAGCCCTATGCGTGCGGAGAGTGACGAGCGGGGGCGTGGCGGGGTGCCGACGGTCGTGGACGTGGACGCCGCGACGGAAGCGGTGGCGGGCGACGCGGCGACGGGCGGGCGGCCGCTCGGCTCGCGCGCGCCGCGATTCATCAAGGCCTCACGGCCGCTCCACCTGAGCTGGCAGGTCGGCGTCTTCCTCGTCGGCCTCGCGGTGGTGATCACGGGCATCATCATGCTTCCGCTGCCGGGCCCCGGCTGGCTGGTGATCTTCGCGGGCATGGCGATCTGGGCGACCGAGTTCGTCTGGGCGCAGCTCGTGCTCCGCTGGACCCGGCGGAAGGTCACCGAGGCGGCCCAGCGTGCCCTGGACCCCGCTGTCAGGCGGCGGAACCTCATCCTCACCGGCATCGGTGTGGTGATCGTGGCCGTGCTGGCCGGGATCTATCTGTGGAAGTTCGGCCTCGTCATGCCCTGGAAGATCGACCAGTGACCGGGCGGGCGGCGAGGAGCACCGCTGACATCGGGTAATGTGTGCGGTGCGCCCGGGCGATTAGCTCAGTGGGAGAGCGCTTCGTTCACACCGAAGAGGTCACTGGTTCGAACCCAGTATCGCCCACGTCCGGAGCCGAGGCCCCGAGGACCGACAGGTCCCGGGGCCTTTGCCGTACGCGGATCTTCCGCGGACCCGGGCCTTCGCGGGCTCCCCGTGATCGGCGCGTCCGGCCGGCGAGCGGCCCGTACGCCGTCCTCGTGCCGTCCAGGAGGCGGTGCGAAGCCCGGCGCATCGGCAACCGGCCCCCGCGCGCGTCGAGTCGGGTCGACTGCTGGGCCGTGGCGGGGCCTTCTCCGCGACCGGCGAGTGCGGCGCCGGGGCCGGCGCGAGTACGTCGTATCCGGTTTGAAGGAAAGCCGTCGAGACCTGTATGGTTCAGTCCGTTCCCGGGCGATTAGCTCAGCGGGAGAGCGCTTCGTTCACACCGAAGAGGTCACTGGTTCGAACCCAGTATCGCCCACCAGGAGAGGCCGGTCCGTCCATGACGGGTCGGCCTTTACTCGTTGACTCATTCCGCCGCCCGGCCGTTCGCGCGGACATCGGGCGGTCAGGCCGCGGCGGGCAGTGCGGGCCTGAACGGCCACGCCGTGTCCACCGGCTCCTGCGCGCCGTTGCGCGAGAACCAGGTCTGCCCGGCGCGCGCCTGTGCCGCGTGCCACACGGCCTGGAGCGTGTGCAGTTCGGCGGCCGTCAGGCGCTCCATCCGGGCGCAGAACCGCCGGCCGACCGCCCGCACCACCTCGAGCGCCGCCAGCGCGTCGGACGACGCGTCATGTGCCTCGTCCAGCTCGACGCCGTACCGCGCGCAGAGGTCCGTGAGCGTACGGCGGCCCTTGCGGTAGCGGTCCAGGTGCCGGTCGAGCACGAGGGGGTCCAGCACCCGCAGCGGAACCCCCGCCAGGCGGCCCTCCAGTGACGAGGCCCGGTGCCGGCGCAACTCGCGGTCCAGCAGCGTCAGATCGAACGGCGCGTTCATCACCACCAGGGGACGGCCCGCCGCGCACTGGGCCGCCACCTCGCCGGCCAGCTCCTCCACGGCCGGCGCCGGCCACCGGCCGTTGCGGTGCAGGAAGTCCGCGGTGAGGCCGTGGACGGCGGTGGCCTCCGACGGCACCGGCACCCCCGGATCTATCACCCAGCGGGACACCCGCAGCCGGCCTCCCGGTATGTCCTGGACGACCACGGTGGCCGAGACGATCCGGTCCTGCTCGGCGTCCATTCCTGTCGTCTCCGTGTCAAATGCCGCCAACGGCCCCTCGAACCAGTACGTCATTTCCGAACTCCTCGCGCCCGCACGGCAGATGACGCTCGTCCACTGCCCGATCCGGTTGATACCCGGACAGGTCGTGCGGTACGCGCCGTTCAGGACGGGCGGGCCTTCGGTGGCCCGGGGATGCCTCGCCGCCTTTCCGCCGGGGGCGGGGATCGTACGGCTGTCGTCCCGGCGGGCGCCGATTCGTTCCGCTTGCGTCGGGCGCGCGCGTCCGGCCGACCGGACGATCGGTCCGGGCGATCGGTCCGGGCGGTCCGGGCGGTCGGCAGGGGGCGAGCCCGGCCTGAGCCCCGAGGCCGGGGCCGACGACGCCGGACCGGAACGGTTGTGAGCGCGTGCGGTCCACGGGGGCGCCCCGGCCGAGGCCCGGAGGTCGGCCCCGGCCCTCGCCCGGGCGCTGCGCTCTTCGGCCGGTAATCCGTTTCGCGAGTGGCCCCGGCGGCTCGGTACGATTCAGAACGCGCAGTGTCCGCTGTCGCGCCCCTTCAGTCAGGAGAGACCGGTGTCAGACGTCCGTGTGATCATCCAACGCGATTCCGAGCGGGAAGAGCGCGTGGTGACGACGGGCACTACGGCGGCCGAGCTCTTCCACGGCGAGCGCACCGTGATCGCGGCCCGCGTGGGCGGCGAGCTGAAGGACCTCGCGTACGAGGTCTCCGACGGCGAGGTCGTCGAGCCCGTCGAGATCTCCTCCGAGGACGGTCTGGGCATCCTGCGCCACTCCACCGCGCACGTCATGGCACAGGCCGTGCAGGAGCTGCACCCCGAGGCCAAGCTGGGCATCGGCCCGCCGGTCAGGGACGGCTTCTACTACGACTTCGACGTGGCCACCCCCTTCACCCCCGATGACCTCAAGGCCATCGAGAAGAAGATGCAGGAGATCCAGAAGCGCGGCCAGCGCTTCTCGCGCCGCGTCGTCACCGACGAGGCGGCCCGCGAGGAGCTGGCGGACGAGCCGTACAAGCTGGAGCTGATCGGAATCAAGGGCGCCGCCTCGACCGACGACGGCGCGGACGTCGAGGTGGGCGGCGGTGAGCTGACCATCTATGACAACCTCGACGCGAAGACCGGCGAGCTGTGCTGGAAGGACCTGTGCCGGGGGCCGCACCTGCCGACGACCCGGAACATCCCCGCGTTCAAGCTGATGCGGAACGCCGCCGCGTACTGGCGGGGCAGCGAGAAGAACCCGATGCTCCAGCGCATCTACGGCACCGCGTGGCCCTCCAAGGAGGAACTGAAGGCGCACCTGGACTTCCTGGCCGAGGCCGAGAAGCGCGACCACCGCAAGCTCGGCAACGAGCTGGACCTGTTCTCCTTCCCCGACGAGGTCGGCTCCGGTCTCGCCGTCTTCCATCCGAAGGGCGGCATCATCCGCCGCGTGATGGAGGACTACTCGCGCCGCCGGCACGAGGAGGAGGGCTACGAGTTCGTCTACTCGCCGCACGCCACCAAGGGCGCGCTCTTCGAGAAGAGCGGGCACCTGGACTGGTACGCCGACGGGATGTACCCGCCCATGCAGCTCGACGAGGGTGTGGACTACTACCTGAAGCCCATGAACTGCCCGATGCACAATCTGATCTTCGACGCGCGGGGCCGTTCCTACCGTGAACTGCCGCTGCGCCTCTTCGAGTTCGGAACGGTGTACCGGTACGAGAAGTCCGGCGTCGTGCACGGCCTGACCCGGGCCCGCGGCTTCACCCAGGACGACGCGCACATCTACTGCACCCGCGAGCAGATGGCGGACGAGCTGGACTCGACGCTGACCTTCGTGCTGAACCTGCTGCGCGACTACGGTCTGACCGACTTCTACCTGGAGCTGTCCACGAAGGACCCGGAGAAGTTCGTCGGGTCGGACGAGGCGTGGGAGGAGGCCACCGAGGTCCTGCGCAAGGTGGCCGAGAAGCAGGGGCTGCCGCTCACCCCCGACCCGGGCGGTGCCGCCTTCTACGGCCCGAAGATCTCGGTGCAGGCGCGCGACGCCATCGGGCGGACCTGGCAGATGTCGACCGTGCAGCTCGACTTCAACCTCCCCGAAAGGTTCGATCTCGAATACACCGCCCCCGACGGCACCAAGCAGCGGCCTGTGATGATCCACCGCGCGCTGTTCGGCTCGATCGAGCGGTTCTTCGCGGTGCTGCTGGAGCACTACGCGGGCGCGTTCCCCGCGTGGCTGGCGCCGGTGCAGGCGGTGGGCATCCCGGTGGGTGACGCGCACGTGCCCTATCTCCAGGAGTTCGCGGCCGAGGCGCGGAAGAAGGGCCTGCGGGTCGAGGTGGACGCGTCGTCCGACCGCATGCAGAAGAAGATCCGCACGCAGCAGAAGCAGAAGGTCCCCTTCATGATCATCGTCGGTGACGACGACATGAACGCGGGCACGGTGTCCTTCCGCCACCGCGACGGATCGCAGGAGAACGGCGTTCCGCGTGACGAGGCGCTGGCCAAGCTCGTCGACGTGGTGGAGCGCCGCGTACAGGTGTGACGGCCGGCCGCCACCGGCATCGGAGGCCCCCGGGAGCGTCGTCGGCTCCCGGGGGCCTCTCCGTGTCCTCAGCGTCCGACCGGTGGCTCCTGGCCGTTTCGCTCCTCTCGGCCGAAGACCTGGACCAGCCACGACGAGAACGAACCCGTCAC
Source organism: Streptomyces hebeiensis (assembly GCF_052983195.1). Taxonomy (NCBI): domain Bacteria; kingdom Bacillati; phylum Actinomycetota; class Actinomycetes; order Kitasatosporales; family Streptomycetaceae; genus Streptomyces; species Streptomyces hebeiensis. The sequence continues at coordinate 1,190,765 of NZ_CM129812.1, read as the reverse complement.
CGCCCCCAGCAGCGCGACTCCGCATGCCATGAGCAACACCGCGCACGACCGTCCGAGCGGGGTCACCGGCGTCGCGTCCCCGTACCCGACCGTCGTGATCGTCGAGCACGCCCACCACACCGAGTCACCGAAGGTCACGATCGTCGCGCCGGGCGCGTCCCGTTCCAGCTGGTAGACGGCGAGGGCGGCGGAGAAGCTGAGCAGGACGGAGGTGATCCCGGCATAGGACATCACCCGCCCGTACAGGCTCAGCCGGGGGTGCTCGCGACGGCGCTGGACCGTCGTGTACGTGTCGACGATCCGCAGGGGCCGCAGCAGCGGCAGGAGCAGGACGACCGTGTCCAGCCAGTGCGTCCGTACGAAGCCGATGCCCTGGCCGCTGAGGACCAGGCGTACCCCGTAGTCCAGCGCGAACCCCGCCCAGATCGTCAGGGCCAGGGCCAGCGCGAGATCGCGCAGGATCGGGTCGGCGCCCTGCGCGAGGACGCGTACCGCGTAGCAGGCGAGGAAGACCGGCGAGGCCACCAGCAGGGGCAGATCCGTGCGCTGTTCCCAGTGGCGCAGCCGGTCGGGGCCGGGGCGGACATGCATCCGCCCAGCATCCCCGCAGGCCCTGCGGCGCGGGCCCGGCGACACGCTCGGGGGGCCCGAAGTCATATGCTGCACAGCATGACGAGTGAGCCGGAACAGCAGATCGGAGTGGGCACCCAGGACGCGTTCCAGCGTCTGTGGACGCCCCACCGGATGGCCTACATCCAGGGTGAGAACAAGCCCACGGGGCCGGGTGCCGACGACGGGTGCCCGTTCTGCTCGATCCCGGCGAAGTCCGACGAGGACGGCCTGGTCATCGCGCGCGGTGAGCGGGTGTACGCGGTGCTCAACCTCTACCCGTACAACGGCGGGCACCTGATGGTGGTGCCCTTCCGGCACGTCGCCGACTACACGGAGCTGGACGAGGCCGAGACCGCCGAGCTGGCCGCTTTCACCAAGCGCGCGATGACCGCCCTGCGTACGGCGTCGGGTGCGCACGGGTTCAACATCGGGATGAACCAGGGTGTCGCTGCGGGCGCCGGGATCGCCGCCCACCTGCACCAGCACGTCGTGCCGCGCTGGGGCGGCGACGCCAACTTCATGCCGGTCGTCGGACATACGCGCGTGCTGCCGCAGCTGCTCGCCGACACCCGCGCGATGCTCGCGGACGCCTGGCCCGCCTCCGTCGAGCCGTAGGCGGCGGCTCCCGCTGCCGCCGCCACGGGACGTAGCGACGCGGGCGCGCCTCCACATGCCCGCGTCCTTGTCGCTCCGTGCCTGTCGTCCCGTCTGCTCGTGGTCGGCCTACGCGTCGTAGACGTCGGCCTTCTTCGGTGCGGCGTCCTGGACCGCGCCGCCGAGGGACAGGGAGCGGTTTCCGAAGCGCTCGGTGTCCACGCCGTGCTCGTCCAGGACCTTCAGCGCGGCGTTGTGCGCCACCCGCAGGATCGGGGTCGCCGCGCGCATCGCGTCGTCGGCCATGAAGCGGTGCCGCCACGGCTGGTCCGCCCAGGCGTGCCGCAGGCCGAAGGGCTCGGGCAGGGAGAGCTTACCGCCGAGGAAGTCGAGGACCGGCGGGTACCAGGTGAGGGGCGCGCGCACGGCGAGCCGGACGACCTCCTTCGGCTCGACCAGGGGCAGGGTGGTCGACGTGGTCTCCCAGAACCGGACGGTCTTGGGCTTGGTGATCGTCTTCGGGGACGACTTCGTCGTGAAGAGGGGGTGCACCGGGCCCAGGGCGTGGCCGGTGATCTCGATGCGCAGGGTCTCGTGCAGCACGGTGACCGTGATCATCATGGTGATGATCAGCTGGCCGTCCCAGAGGACGAACTGCACGCCCAGGTAGTGGCGCTCGTTGCTGCCGAACTGCTGCTCGTTGCAGATCCGCTGTATCTCGTGCGGCTTGACCTGGAACGCCTCGACGTCCTGCCCCTCGCGCCGGGACACCGAGCCGGCGCCCTCACCGACCGCCGAGACGATCCAGTGCTTGACCGAGGGCTTCGGGAAGCCGCCCGAGTTCAGCGGGCCCCGCTCCAGCAGCTTCAGCTGGTCGTGCATCGCCCGTATCACGTCGTAGCTGCGGAACTGGTGGATCTCCTTGCCCGGCTCCTTGGGGACCAGCTCCTCGGCGAGCTGCCAGCTGCCCCAGCGCGTGCCCATGCCGAGAATGCCCTTGGGGCCGGCGTAGAAGACCATGTTCGAGTGCTGCTCGGCGGTGAGGTTCTGGAGGCTCTGGCGCAGCGCCTCCCGGGCCGAGTCGCCGGGATTGCCGGGGACCGCGTCGGGGATCTTGGCGCCGAGACCGCCGCCCGACAGGAGGCCGTCCCAGCGCTCCCGCAGGTCCTTGGCGGTCGACTCACAGATCCGTTTGGCGAGCACCCAGCCGATGACGGGGGCGACGAGCATGGCGCGCAGGTACCAGCCCAGGACGCCGTCGAACGGCAGCCGGATCAGGAAGATCACGGCCAGTACCCCCACGGCCAGCAGCGCCCCGTTGCCCAGCAGTCCGGTCCGTTTGTCCTTCGACCCCGCGAGGGTGCGGCGCAGTTGGAAGACGCCCAGCCAGATCAGCAGGCCGGGCAGGAAGAGCACGCCGAACACGACGGTCACGGCGGTGAGTTTGGTGTCCCGCTCCTTGCGGATGTGGCCGGCCGCCAGGGCGTGCTCCACCACGGTCTGCGGCTCCATGCCGAAGGACTGGATGAGCGCCGCCCGCCCGGCGCCCAGCATCCGCACCCGGACGGCCTGCGAGAACGCCTCGCCGAGATTGGGCTCGAAGAGCGAGAAACGGCCCTTGGTCACCTTGGACTTGTGCCACTCGTTGTCGGCCTTGAGGATCTCCTCCATCGGGCTGTCCCGGTACGCCGCCGAAGCGAGCGCATGGGTCGCCGCGGTCTGGCCGGCCGCGCCCTGGAGCGGCACCTGCGCTCCTGGGCTGAAGTCGAACCCGTCCGCCATCGCCGCCGCCCCCTTGCCGCACGTAAACGCGAGTAGTCCTGCCGCCCGAGCCTCTTCCCGGCTCGCGTGCCCCGCACACCTGCTGGAGCTGCGCATCACAGCGTAACCGTGCGGCACTCTCCGCGTCAGGGGGTCCGCCCGTCTTCGGCCACCGGCACGTGCGTACGCGTACGCGCCGATGCTCGCCGCCAGTTGAGGCGTGCGCGGGCGCTCGGGAGCGCCTGGGGGCGTGCGCCGGTGCGCGCGCCCTCCCCGGGGAGGCGTCGGCTGTGGTGCCGGGCCACGTAGCCGGGAGGCGGCGACGCACCCGGAGCGTACCGGCGGCGTGCCCGCGTCGCCCCTCCCGGCAACGGCGCGGGCACGCCGCTCCTTGACGGGCAAACCTTGCCGGTCGCGGCACTAGACCTCGGCCGCCTCCCGTTCACCGAGCCGGTCCGCGACGGCCGTCGGCATCGGCTCGTGGCGGGCGTACGAGCGGTCGAACCGGCCGGCGCCGTGGGTGACCGACCGCAGGTCCAACGTGTAGCGGCCCAGCTCCAGCTCCGGCACCTCCGCCCGGATCAACGTCCGCCCCGGACCGGCCTGTTCGGTGCCGACCACCCGGCCGCGCCGCCCGGACAGGTCGCTCATCACCGGTCCGACATACGCGTCGGGCACCAGGACCGCCACGTCCGCGACCGGCTCCAGCAGTTGGATCGCCCCTTCCCCGGCCGCCTCGCGCAGCGCCAGCGCGCCCGCCGTCTGGAACGCGGCGTCGGAGGAGTCCACCGAGTGGGCCTTGCCGTCGAGCAGCGTGACGCGGACGTCGACCAGCGGGTACCCGGTCGTGACCCCGCGCGCGGCCTGTGCCCGCACCCCCTTCTCGACGGACGGGATGAACTGGCGCGGCACCGCGCCGCCGACCACCTTGTCCACGAACTCGACGCCGGACCCGGCCGGCAGCGGCTCCACCTCGATCTCGCAGATCGCGAACTGCCCGTGGCCGCCGGACTGCTTGACGTGCCGGCCGCGCCCCGCCGCCCGCGCGCCGAAGGTCTCCCGCAGGGCGACCTTGTACGGTACTGCGTCCACCTGGACCCCGTACCGGCCGCGCAGCCGGTCCAGCGCCACCTCCCGGTGCGCCTCGCCCAGGCACCAGAGCACCACCTGGCGGGTGTCCGGGTTCTGTTCGAGGCGCATCGTCGGGTCCTCCGCCACCAGCCGTGCCAGCCCCTGGGACAGCCTGTCCTCGTCGGCCTTGCTGTGCGCCCGCACCGCGAGCGGCAGCAGCGGGTCGGGCATGGTCCAGGGCTCCATCAGGAGCGGGTCCGCCGCGGCGGAGAGCGTGTCCCCGGTCTCGGCGCGGGAGAGCTTGCCCACGCACGCGAGGTCCCCCGCCACGCAGTGGGCCAGCACCCGCTGCTGCTTGCCGAAGGGGGAGGAGAGCGCCCCGATCCGCTCGTCGACGTCGTGGTCCTCGTGGCCGCGGTCGGTGAGGCCGTGGCCGGAGACGTGCACCGTCTCGTCCGGCCGCAGCGTGCCGGAGAAGACCCGTACCAGGGACATCCGGCCGACGTACGGATCGGAGGCGGTCTTGACCACCTCGGCGACGAGCGGCCCGTCCGGATCGCAGGAGATCTCCGGGCGCGGGGCGCCGTCGGGCGTGGTCACGGCGGGTGCCGGCCGCTCCAGCGGGGTGGGGAAGCCGTTCGCGATCAGATCGAGCAGTTCGACCGTGCCGAGGCCCTGCCGGGCACCCGGCGCGGCGGGCGCCGCGGCGAGCACCGGGTGGAACACGCCCCGCGCGACCGCCTTCTCCAGGTCCGCGACGAGCGTCTTGACGTCGACCTCACCTCCGCCGAGGTAGTGGTCCATGAGAGTCTCGTCCTCGCTCTCGGCGATGACGCCCTCGATGAGCCGGTTGCGGAACTCCTCGATCACCGGCAGCCGGTCCGGGTCGGGCGGGAGTTCGCGGCGCTCCCCGGAGGCGTAGTCGAAGATCTTCTGGGAGAGCAGTCCGACCAGCCCGGTGGCCGTGGCGTGGCCGTCCGGGCCGGGGGCGCCGAACACCGGCAGGTACAGCGGCAGCACCGCGTCGGGGTCGTCCCCGCCGAAGATCCGCGCGCAGATCGCGGTCATCTCGTCGAAACCGGTGCGGGCCGTGTCCAGGTGGGTGATGACGAGGGCGCGGGGCATGCCGACGGCCGCGCACTCCTCCCAGAGCACGCGGGTGGCACCGGCGACGGCCTCGGGTTCCTGCGCGGCCGAGACGACGAAGAGGGCCGCGTCCGCCGCCCGCAGACCGGCCCTCAGCTCCCCGACGAAGTCCGCGTATCCGGGGGTGTCCAGGAGATTGATCTTGTACCCGCCCCATTCCAGGGGGACGAGGGAGAGCTGTACGGACCGTTGCTGGCGGTGCTCGATCTCGTCGTAGTCGGAGACCGTCGCGCCGTCCTCGACCCGGCCCGCCCGGCTCAGCGCGCCCGCGGTGAGCGCGAGCGCCTCGACGAGTGTGGTCTTGCCCGAGCCGCTGTGGCCGACCAGGACCACGTTCCGTACGGACGCGGGCCGGTCGGCCGTCGTCGCCCTGCCGGCGGCCCCGGGGTGGGTGTGCGCCTTGTCGCCCATGATTCCTGCCTCCTGATCGGTGGCACGGTGAGGGGATATGGGGGGGGATGGAGGGAGATGAGTGGTATGGGGGAGTCGGGGAGCGGGCGAGGCGGGCGGAGAGCCGTCCGGCGGCTCCCACGGCACCCTCGCCGGTCCTTCGAGCTTCGCACTCCGGCCATGGTGCGTCCATACGTCGTACCCGCGGCCCCGGCCAGGGTGGGCGGCGGTGCGGCGATGGGGGCGTGGCTACGATGGGCCTGACCTGTCGGCCCCAGGACCTGGACCGGCCGGCCCGCCGGTGGCCGTAGGGGCCGCCCGGCACACCGAACCTCGGGAAGGCCATGCTGAACAAGTACGCGCGTGCATTCTTCACGCGTGTCCTCACACCGTTCGCAGCGTTTCTGCTCCGTCGTGGAGTCAGCCCCGACGCGGTCACGCTCGTCGGTACCGTCGGGGTGATGGCGGGCGCGCTGGTCTTCTTCCCGCGCGGGGAGTTCTTCTGGGGGACGATCGTCATCACGGTCTTCGTCTTCTCGGACCTCGTCGACGGCAACATGGCCCGGCAGGCGGGCATCTCCAGCCGCTGGGGCGCCTTCCTGGACTCGACGCTCGACCGGGTCGCAGACGGCGCCGTCTTCGGCGGATTCGCACTCTGGTACGCGGGCACCGGCGACAACAACGTCCTCTGCGCGGTTTCGATCTTCTGCCTGGCCAGCGGCCAGGTCGTGTCGTACACCAAGGCGCGGGGCGAGTCGATCGGGCTGCCGGTCGCCGTCAACGGGCTGGTGGAGCGCGCGGAGCGGCTGGTCATCTCGCTGGTCGCGGCCGGGCTGGCCGGACTGGGCGCCTTCGGGGTGCCGGGCATCGGGATCCTGCTGCCGATCGCGCTGTGGACCGTTGCCGTGGGCAGCGCGGTGACGCTCGGCCAGCGGGTCGTCACCGTACGGCGGGAAGCGGCGGAGGCCGACGCGGCGGCGCGCGCCGACGGGCCGTCCGACGGTCGCTCCGGCAAGCCGTCCGACGGGCCGAGCGGTGCCGACAGTGGCCGGCGGGGAAGCGAGGCGGCGTCATGAGCGAGGTGCGCGAACGGCTGATCGACGCGCTGTACGGCCTCGGCTGGAGCACGGTCAAGAAGCTGCCCGAGCCGGTGGCCGGCGCCCTCGGCCGGGCCGTCGCCGACGCCGCGTGGAAGCGGCGCGGCAAGGGCGTCCTGCGGCTGGAGGCCAATCTCGCCCGGGTGGTGCCGGACGCGGGCCCCGAGCGGCTGGCCGCCCTGTCCCGGGCCGGCATGCGCTCGTACACGCGGTACTGGATGGAGTCGTTCCGGCTGCCGGCCTGGAGCAGGGAGCGGGTGCGCGACAGCGTCGAGATCAAGGACATCGACCTGCTGACCGACACGCTGGCCACCGGGCGCGGTGTCGTACTGGTGCTGCCGCACCTGGCCAACTGGGACCTGGCCGGCGTCTGGGCCACCAGGGTCCTCGGGGTGCCCTTCACGACGGTCGCGGAGCGGCTGAAGCCGGAGTCGCTGTACGACAGGTTCGTGGCGTACCGCGAGGGCCTGGGCATGGAGGTGCTGCCGCACACCGGCGGGTCCGCCTTCGGCGCCCTGGCGCGCCGGCTGCGCGCCGGCGGGCTGGTGTGCCTGGTCGCGGACCGGGACCTGGCGGAGTCCGGTGTCGAGGTGGACTTCTTCGGCCACCGCGCCCGGATGCCGGCGGGCCCGGCGCTGCTGGCCCAGCAGACCGGGGCGCTGCTGCTGCCGGTCACGCTGTGGTACGACGGCGCGACGGTGATGCGGGGGCGCGTCCTGCCGCCCGTCGAGGTGCCCGGGACAGGCACGCGCGCCGAGAAGACGTCTGTGATGGCACAGGCGATGGCCGATGCCTTCGCCGGCGGGATCGCCGAGCACCCGGAGGACTGGCACATGCTGCAGCGACTGTGGATCGCCGATCTGGACGGGTCCTCCGGGCCGCGACGGGAGCCCCGACCGGAATCCTCCCGACCGGGGCCCCCGCGCCAGGGGGCCGCCCAGCAGGAGTCCTCACGACCCGGCTCCCGCGACCAGGGGCCGTCCCGACAGGAGTCCCGGTGAAGATCGGCATCGTCTGCCCGTACTCCTGGGACGTGCCGGGCGGCGTCCAGTTCCACATCCGGGACCTGGCGGAACACCTGATCCGACGGGGACACGAGGTGTCCGTCCTGGCGCCCGCCGACGACGAGACCCCGCTGCCGCCGTACGTCGTCTCCGCCGGCCGCGCGGTGCCCGTGCCGTACAACGGCTCCGTGGCGCGGCTGAACTTCGGTTTCCTGTCGGCGGCCCGGGTGCGGCGGTGGCTGCACGACGGCACGTTCGACGTGATCCACATCCACGAGCCGGCCTCGCCGTCCCTGGGGCTGCTCGCCTGCTGGGCGGCGCAGGGCCCCATCGTGGCGACGTTCCACACCTCGAACCCCCGCTCGCGGGCCATGATCGCGGCGTATCCGATCCTCCAGCCCGCGCTGGAGAAGATCAGCGCCCGGATCGCGGTGAGCGAGTACGCCCGCCGCACGCTGGTCGAACACCTGGGCGGCGACGCCGTGGTCATCCCGAACGGCGTCGACGTCGACTTCTTCGCCAAGGCCGGGGAGGAGCCGGCGTGGCAGGGCCGCACGATCGGCTTCATCGGCCGCATCGACGAGCCGCGCAAGGGGCTGCCGGTGCTGATGCGGGCCCTGCCGAAGATCCTCGCGGCGTACCCGGAGGCCCGGCTGCTGGTGGCGGGGCGCGGGGACGAGAAGGAGGCCGTGGAGTCGCTTTCGGCGCCGATGCGGGAGCGTGTCGAGTTCCTCGGGATGGTCAGCGACGAGGACAAGGCGCGGCTGCTGCGCAGCGTCGACCTGTACGTCGCGCCGAACACCGGCGGTGAGAGCTTCGGCATCATCCTGGTCGAGGCGCTTTCGGCGGGCGCGGCGGTCCTGGCGAGCGACCTGGACGCGTTCGCGCAGGTCCTGGACCACGGCGCGGCGGGCGAGCTGTTCACCAACGAGGACGCGGACGCCCTGGCGAACGCGGCGGTACGCCTGCTGGGGGACGCGGCGCGGCGGGCGGAACTGCGGGAGCGGGGGAGCGCGCACGTGCGGCGGTTCGACTGGTCGACGGTCGGGGCGGACATCCTGGCGGTGTACGAGACGGTGACGGACGGGGCGGCGTCGGTGGCGACGGACGACCGGCCGGGGCTGCGGGCGAGGTTCGGCCTGGCGCGGGACTGACGAGGTCCCCGCGGGGCGCGGGCCCCGGCCGGGGCCCGGAGGTGTCCGCCGGTGGTCGCGGACCGCACAGCTGTAGCCGTCCACCGGCCCCCGGCACCGCCCACCGGGCGCCCGCGCACCCCACGGCCCGCTGCGAGGGCGACCGGTAACGTTGGGCCGCGTGATCGAAACCCTCATCTGGATCGTCGTCGCCGTCGTCGCGATCGGGCTCTACCTCAGCTGGACAGCCGGCCGTCTCGATCGTCTGCACACGCGCATCGACGCCGCTCGCGCCGCGCTCGACGCGCAGCTCCTGCGGCGGGCGTCGGTCGCGCAGGAGCTGGCGACCTCGGGGGTGCTCGATCCCGCCGCGTCGATCGTGCTGTACCAGGCCGCGCACGCCGCCCGGCAGGCCGAGGAGGAGCAGCGCGAGGTCGCGGAGAGCGAGCTGAGCCAGGCGCTGCGCGCCGTGTTCGGGGAGGCGGCGCAGGTGGAGGCCGTACGGGCGGCGCCGGGCGGCGAGGAGGCCGCCGGGGAGCTGGCCGCGGCCGTGCGCCGGGTGCCGATGGCCCGGCGGTTCCACAACGACGCCGTGCGCGCCGCCCGCGCCCTGCGGCGGCACCGTACGGTCCGCTGGTTCCGGCTGGCGGGCCACGCCGCGTTTCCGCTGGCGTTCGAGATGGACGACGAGCCACCCGCCGCCCTGGCGGACCGACCGGGCAGCGCCTGACCGACGGGAACGATCCACCGGCTGTTCATTGGCCCTTGTCCCGGGTGGCGTCCGCGGCGTCTCCTTTCGGTGGCAGTTCTCCGCTTTCAGCCCCCTTGAGAGGTCGCTTCCGTGTCCAGCACGCTCCCCACCACCCCCCAGACCCCCGAGACCGGCACCGCACGCGTCAAGCGCGGCATGGCGGAGCAGCTCAAGGGCGGTGTGATCATGGACGTCGTCACCCCGGAGCAGGCCAGGATCGCCGAGGACGCCGGCGCGGTCGCCGTGATGGCGCTGGAGCGGGTGCCCGCCGACATCCGTAAGGACGGCGGCGTCGCCCGGATGTCCGACCCGGACATGATCGAGTCCATCATCGGCGCCGTCTCGATCCCCGTCATGGCCAAGTCCCGGATCGGCCACTTCGTGGAGGCGCAGGTCCTGCAGTCCCTCGGCGTGGACTACATCGACGAGTCCGAGGTGCTCACCCCGGCCGACGAGGTCAACCACTCCGACAAGTGGGCCTTCACCACGCCGTTCGTCTGCGGCGCCACCAACCTGGGCGAGGCGCTGCGCCGGATCGCCGAGGGCGCGGCCATGATCCGTTCCAAGGGCGAGGCCGGCACGGGCAACGTCGTGGAGGCCGTCCGGCACCTGCGGCAGATCAAGGGCGGGATCGCCAAGCTGCGCGGCTGCGACAACAACGAGCTCTACGCGGCGGCCAAGGAGCTGCGGGCCCCGTACGAGCTGGTCAAGGAGGTCGCCGAACTCGGCAAGCTGCCCGTGGTGCTGTTCTCCGCCGGTGGTGTGGCCACCCCCGCCGACGCCGCGCTGATGCGTCAGCTCGGCGCCGAGGGTGTCTTCGTCGGCTCCGGCATCTTCAAGTCCGGCGACCCGGCCAAGCGCGCCGCCGCGATCGTGAAGGCGACCACCTTCTACGACGACCCGAAGATCATCGCGGACGCGTCCCGGGATCTGGGAGAGGCCATGGTCGGCATCAACTGCGACACGCTCCCCGAGAACGAGCGCTACGCGAACCGGGGCTGGTAACCGCAGATGCCCACCACCTCCGGAACGCGGGCTCCCGTGATCGGGGTCCTGGCACTGCAGGGCGACGTACGGGAACACCTCGCCGCCCTGGCCGCCACGGGCGCCGAGGCCAGGACCGTACGCCGCCCCGAGGAACTCGGCTCCGTGGCCGGGCTGGTGATCCCCGGCGGCGAGTCCACCACCATGTCCAAGCTCGCCGCGCTCTTCGGGCTGCTGGAGCCGCTGCGCGCCCGGGTACGGGACGGGCTGCCGGTGTACGGCACCTGCGCCGGGATGATCATGCTGGCCGACAAGATCCTCGATCCCCGCTCGGGGCAGGAGACGATCGGCGGGATCGACATGATCGTCCGCCGGAACGCCTTCGGCAGGCAGAACGAGTCGTTCGAGGCGGCGGTGGCGGTCGCGGGCGTCGACGGCGGGCCCGTGGAAGGCGTCTTCATCCGGGCGCCCTGGGTGGAGTCGGTGGGCGCCGAGGTCGAGGTGCTGGCCGAGCACGGCGGCCACGTCGTGGCCGTACGTCAGGGAAACGCGCTGGCCACGTCGTTCCACCCGGAGCTCACCGGCGACCACCGGCTGCACCGGCTCTTCGGTGAGATGGTGCGCGACTCGGGGTGAGCCGAGCCCGGTAGGATCGCTGCCGAAGGAGCAGAACCGGTTACGCGAAGGAGACAGGCAGATGTCCGGCCACTCTAAATGGGCTACGACGAAGCACAAGAAGGCCGTGATCGATGCCAAGCGCGGCAAGCTCTTCGCGAAGCTGATCAAGAACATCGAGGTCGCGTCGCGCACCGGCGGCGCCGACCCCGACGGCAACCCGACCCTCTTCGACGCCATCCAGAAGGCGAAGAAGAGCTCGGTGCCCAACAAGAACATCGACTCGGCGGTCAAGCGCGGCGCCGGCCTGGAGGCCGGTGGCGCCGACTACGAGACGATCATGTACGAGGGCTACGGACCGAACGGGGTGGCGGTGCTCATCGAGTGCCTCACCGACAACCGCAACCGGGCGGCCTCCGACGTCCGCGTCGCGATGACCCGTAACGGCGGCTCGATGGCCGACCCGGGCTCCGTCTCCTACCTCTTCAACCGCAAGGGCGTCGTGATCGTCCCCAAGGGCGGGCTGAGCGAGGACGACGTGCTGGGCGCGGTGCTGGACGCGGGCGCCGAGGAGGTCAACGACCTCGGCGACACCTTCGAGGTGCTCAGTGAGGCCACCGACCTGGTCGCGGTCCGTACCGCGCTCCAGGAGGCCGGCATCGACTACGACTCGGCCGACGCCAACTTCGTGCCGACCATGCAGGTCGAGCTGGACGAGGAGGGCGCCCGCAAGATCTTCAAGCTGATCGACGCCCTGGAGGACAGCGACGACGTGCAGAACGTCTTCGCCAACTTCGACGTCTCGGACGACGTGATGGAGAAGGTCGACGCCTGACTGACGCGGCTTCACCCGACCCGCCTCACCTGACCGCCCGCACCTGACGGGCCGACGGGTCCGGTCGCCCGTCGGCCGGTTGGGCGCCCGGTCGCCGTCCCGCACCGCCCCGACCATGTCGGCCCGCCCGTTGTCAGTGGCGACCGCTACTGTGCTGATCAGGGTTTTCACTCGAGGGTGGAACGAGTGATCGAAAGAGTGGGGGTGCGATGCGGGTGCTGGGAGTCGACCCCGGGCTGACCCGGTGCGGTGTGGGCGTCGTGGAGGGCACGGCGGGCCGCCCGTTGACGATGCTCGGCGTCGGCGTGGTCCGTACGCCCTCGGACGCGGAGATCGGCGACCGGCTGGTCGCCATCGAGCAGGGCATAACGGACTGGCTGGACGAGCACCGGCCCGAACTCGTCGCGGTGGAGCGGGTGTTCGCCCAGCACAATGTCCGTACGGTCATGGGCACCGCGCAGGCCAGCGCGGTCGCCGTGCTCTGCGCCTCCCGGCGCGGCATCCCCGTCGCCCTGCACACCCCCAGTGAGGTCAAGGCCGCTGTCACCGGCAGTGGCCGGGCGGACAAGGCACAGGTCGGCGCGATGGTGACCAGGCTGCTCCGGCTGGCCGCGCCGCCCAAACCGGCCGACGCCGCGGACGCCCTCGCGCTCGCCATCTGTCACATCTGGCGCGCGCCCGCCCTGAACCGCCTGCGGCAGGCACAGTCCGCGGCCCGCCCCGCCCGCCTTCCCGCCTCGCCCCCGTCCTCCCCCGTACGGAAGGTCACGCGATGATCGCCTTCGTCAGCGGCCCGGTCGCAGCCCTCGCCCCGACCACGGCGGTCGTCGAGGTCGGCGGCGTCGGCATGGCCGTCCAGTGCACTCCCGCCACGCTGGCCGAGCTGCGGATCGGCCAGGAAGCGCGGCTCGCCACGTCCCTGGTGGTCCGCGAGGATTCCCTGACGCTGTACGGCTTCGCGGACGACGACGAGCGGCAGGTCTTCGAACTGCTGCAGACCGCCAGCGGCGTCGGACCCCGGCTTGCCCAGGCCATGCTCGCCGTGCACACTCCCGACGCCCTGCGCCGCGCGGTCTCCACCGGCGACGAGAAGGCGCTGACCGCCGTCCCCGGCATCGGCAAGAAGGGCGCCCAGAAGCTCCTGCTGGAGCTGAAGGACCGGCTCGGCGAGCCGGTCGGCACGGGCGGGGCGCGGCCGGGGGCGGTCGCCGCCGCCCCCGCCTCCTGGGCCGAGCAGTTGCACTCCGCCCTCATCGGCCTCGGCTACTCGGCCCGGGACGCGGACGAGGCCGTCGCCCAGGTCACCCCGCAGGCCGAGGCCGCCCTCGCCGACGGCGGGCAGCCGCCCGTGCCGCAGCTGCTGCGCGCCGCTCTCCAGAGCCTGAACAGAACGCGGTGAGCCCCGTCCGGTCCGCTCCCGCCACACGGGGGCGCATGGACCGGGCCCCGCGCCGTGCCGTACTTCCCGGGCGCCCCGACGCGCCCGACTCCCCGAGGTGAAACCGCGTGAACCCGGACGACACCAGCAGCGAGACCCCGACCCCGCCGAGGGCGGATGCGGCCGAACGGCTCGTCGGCGCGTCCGCCGACGGCGAGGACCAGGCGGTCGAGGCGGCGCTGCGGCCCACGTCGCTGGGCGAGTTCGTGGGCCAGGAGCGGGTGCGCGAGCAGCTCGACCTGGTCCTGAAGGCGGCCCGGGCCCGGGGCGCCACCGCCGACCACGTCCTGCTCTCCGGGGCACCGGGCCTCGGCAAGACCACGCTGTCCATGATCATCGCGGCGGAGATGAACGCGCCGATCCGGATCACCTCGGGCCCCGCCATCCAGCACGCCGGGGACCTCGCAGCGATCCTCTCCTCCCTCCAGGAGGGTGAAGTCCTCTTCCTGGACGAGATCCACCGGATGTCCCGCCCGGCGGAGGAGATGCTCTACATGGCGATGGAGGACTTCCGGGTCGACGTCATCGTCGGCAAGGGACCCGGCGCCACCGCCATCCCGCTGGAGCTGCCGCCGTTCACCCTGGTCGGGGCAACGACCAGGGCCGGACTGCTGCCGCCCCCGCTGCGTGACCGCTTCGGCTTCACCGGCCACATGGAGTTCTACGAGAGCGCCGAACTGGAGCGCGTGCTGCACCGCTCGGCGCGCCTGCTGGAGCTGGAGATCGACGCCGAAGGGGCGGCCGAGATCGCCGGCCGCTCCCGGGGTACGCCCCGCATCGCCAACCGGCTGCTGCGCCGGGTCCGTGACTACGCCCAGGTCAAGGCCGACGGCCGCATCACCCGTGAGGTGGCGGCCATGGCCCTGAAGGTGTACGAGGTCGACTCGCGCGGTCTGGACCGGCTCGACCGGGCGGTGCTGCACGCCCTGCTCAAGCTCTTCGCCGGGGGGCCGGTGGGGCTGTCCACCCTGGCGGTGGCCGTGGGGGAGGAGCGGGAGACGGTGGAGGAGGTCGCGGAGCCCTTTCTCGTACGGGAGGGACTGCTGGCGCGCACGCCGCGCGGCCGGATCGCCACGCCCGCGGCCTGGTCCCACCTCGGGCTCGTACCCCCGCCGCAGACGCCCGGCGCGGGCGGGCAACAGGGCCTGTTCGGAGCGTGAGGGGCGCGAGCCGCGACGCGGGCGCCCCGGGTCAGGAACCCCGACGCCTCGCCGGGCGTTGTTCCAACGATGCGGACTCGCTTAGACTCCGCCGATGCCGCCCTTCATGGTCGGCGTGCCCACCCCCCGTAGACCAGGCCGCTCGACAGCGCGGTCGTGCGAAGGAAGTACCCTCCCGTGAGTCTCGCTGCCCTCTTCCCCTTCATCCTGCTCATCGGAGCGATGCTCCTGATGACCCGGTCCGCCAAGAAGAAGCAGCAGCAAGCTGTTGCGATGCGTGACCAGATGCAGTCCGGTTCCGGTGTCCGCACCATCGGGGGCATGTACGCCACGGTCAAGGAGGTGCGCCACGACACCGTCCTGCTCGAGGTCGCTCCCGGCGTGCACGCCATTTACGCGAAGAACGCGATCGGGGCGGTGCTGGAGGACGACGAGTACAACCGCATCGTGCACGGCGACGACCCGATCGGTGACGACACCTCCGTCGTCGTCCCGGACGACGCCTCCTCGCTGACCGACGCCGACGCCACTGCCTCGGGCGACACCGCGGCCGAGGCCGCCGAGAAGCCGGAGAAGGACGCCAAGGGCGCCGAGGACACGACGGACGGCACCAAGATCGACCTGGTGAAGGGCGCCGAGGCCGACGGCGACGCGGCCCGGGACGTGAAGGACGCGAAGCCCGAGCCCAAGGACGGCAAGGGCGACGGCGACACCGACGCGAAGTAGCCACGTCCACGGCGGCCGGCCGGCCGGGCGGCCACCGCCGCCCACGGACCGGGCGGAATCCTGCGGGGGCAGGCCCCCACTACACTTCGTGGCCGCTCCGGCACACACCCGGACCGGGGCGGTTGGACAGGGAGAATCGAGAAGGTGGCAGCACCTAACAAGGGCAAGGGCAGAAAGCCGGCGGGCTCGCCAGGGAGGCCGGGGCGCACCCTGGTGTTCTTCCTGATCGCCATGGTCGCCCTCACCGGCGGGATGTTCTGGTCCGGTCATGTCACTCCGCGGCTGGGGATCGACCTGGCCGGCGGCACGAGCATCACGCTCGAGGCGAAGAACACGCCGGGCAAGCCGAACGCCATCAACAAGACCAACATGGACACGGCGGTCAGCATCATCGAGCGCCGTGTCAACGGTCTTGGCGTCTCCGAGGCCGAGGTCCAGACCCAGGGCGAGAAGAACATCATCGTCAACATCCCCCGGGGCACCAACGAGAAGCAGGCCCGGGAGCAGGTCGGTACGACCGCCCAGCTGTTCTTCCGGCCCGTGCTGACCTACCAGGCCGGCACCCCGACCGCCCCGAAGCCCTCCGGGAGCCCTTCGCCGGGAGCCTCGGCGGGCGAGGGTGACGCGGCGGACAAGGGCGACAAGGCCGGGGAGACGGCCGACAAGCCGTCCGACCCGGCCAAGCCCTCCGCCGACGCCACCGCCCAGGGCCGGGCCGTCACCGGCGCCCTCACGGCGGACGAGACTCCCTCTCCCGGCGCTTCCTCCGACTCCGGCGGCTCGGACAAGGGTTCCGACGGCAAGGACTCCCCGAAGGACTCGCCGAGCCCGGCGCCGTCCGCCGACCCGGGGACCGCGGCCCTCCAGAAGAAGTTCGAGGAGCTGGACTGCACGACGCAGGCCGCCCGTACCAAGGCCAACCAGGGGACCTCGCCCAAGGACACGATCGTGGCCTGCGGCAAGAACACCCAGGGCCAGTGGGAGAAGTACATCCTCGGTCCCGCCGAGGTCGAGGGCACGGACGTCGACGACGCCCAGGGCGTCTTCGACCAGCAGCGTGGCATGTGGATCGTCACGATGGACTTCACCGGGGCCGGCACGAAGAAGTTCCAGTCGATCACCGGCAAGCTCTCGCAGCAGCAGCCGCCCATGAACCAGTTCGCCATCGTGCTCGACGGCAACGTGGTCTCGGCGCCCTCGGTGAGCCAGCGGCTCGGCGGCAGCGCCGAGATCTCCGGCAGCTTCGACCAGCAGTCCGCCCAGGACCTGGGGAACATCCTCTCCTACGGCGCGCTGCCGCTCAGCTTCCAGGAGCAGAGCGTCACGACGGTCACGCCCGCGCTGGGCGGTGAGCAGTTGGAGGCGGGCCTGATCGCCGGTGCGATCGGCCTCGCCCTGGTGATCGTCTACCTGGTGGCCTACTACCGGGGCCTCGCCGCGATCGCGATCGTCAGCCTCATCGCCTCCGGGATCCTGACGTACACGATCATGGCGCTGCTCGGCCCCGCCATCGGGTTCGCGCTGAACCTGCCCGCGGTCTGCGGAGCGATCGTCGCCATCGGTATCACCGCGGACTCGTTCATCGTCTACTTCGAACGGATCCGCGACGAGATCCGGGAGGGCCGTACGCTCCGGCCCGCGGTCGAGCGGGCCTGGCCGCGCGCCCGGCGCACGATCCTGGTCTCCGACTTCGTGTCGTTCCTCGCCGCCGCGGTGCTGTTCCTGGTGACCGTCGGAAAGGTCCAGGGCTTCGCCTTCACCCTCGGTCTGACCACCCTGCTCGACGTGGTCGTGGTGTTCTTCTTCACCAAGCCGGTGATGACGCTCCTCGCCCGGAAGAAGTTCTTCGCCGGTGGCCACTCCTGGTCCGGACTGGACCCGAAGAGGCTCGGCGTCCAGCCGCCGCTGCGCCGCTCCCGCCGTATCAGCGCCCCCATCGACCCGAAGGAGGCGTGAGATGTCGAGACTCGGCGTACTCGGCGCCCGGCTCTACCGCGGCGAAGTCGGCTACGACTTCGTCGGGAAGCGCAAGATCTGGTACGGGATCTCGATCCTGATCACCATCACGGCCATCGTCGGCCTGGCGGTGCGCGGCCTGCACCTGGGCATCGAGTTCCAGGGCGGCGCCGTCTTCACCACCCCGAGCACGAGTGCCACGGTGACCCAGGCCCAGGAGATCACCCAGAAGGCGTCGGGGCACCCCGCGATCGTCCAGAAACTCGGCAGCGGCGGACTGCGGATCCAGGTCACCGAGCTGGACACCCAGCAGGCCAACGCCGTGAAGAGCGAGCTGGCCGACAACCTGAAGGTCGACGAGACGAAGATCAACGCCGATCTCGTCGGTCCGAACTGGGGCGAGACCATCGCCAACAAGGCGTGGACGGGCCTCGGGATCTTCATGATCCTGGTGGTGATCTACCTCGCGATCGCCTTCGAATGGCGGATGGCCCTCGCGGCCCTGATCGCCCTGATCCACGACCTCACGATCACCGTCGGTGTGTACGCGCTGGTGGGATTCGAGGTCACCCCGGGCACGGTGATCGGTCTGCTGACCATCCTCGGTTACTCCCTGTACGACACGGTGGTGGTCTTCGACAGCCTCAAGGAAGGCACGAAGGACATCACCAAGCAGACCCGCTGGACCTATGGCGAGATCGCCAACCGGTCGATCAACAGCACGCTGGTGCGGTCCATCAACACCACCGTGGTCGCGCTGCTGCCGGTGGCGGGACTGCTGTTCATCGGCGGTGGCGTCCTCGGCGCCGGCATGCTGAACGACATCTCGCTGTCGCTCTTCGTCGGCCTCGCGGCGGGCGCGTACTCCTCGATCTTCATCGCCACCCCGCTGGTCGCCGACTTCAAGGAGCGCGACCCGAAGATGCGGGCGCTGCGCAAGCGGGTGCTCGCCAAGCGGGAGGCCGCCGCCGCCAAGGGCGAGGCCGCCGAGGCGGGCGCGGACGCCGGCGCCTCCGGTGCGGCCGTGGGCAGTGGCGAGGACGACCCGCAGGACGCGGCACCCGCCGTGGCGGGTCAGCGTGGCCGCGGTGGACGCGGCCGGTCCACGGGCGGGCGCCGATGACCGACCAGAGCACGCGGGAGCTGCTGCTCAGCCGCATCCGTGACGTGGCCGACTACCCCAAGCCCGGAGTGGTGTTCAAGGACATCACCCCGCTCCTGGCCGACCCGAAGGCGTTCACCGCGCTGACGGAGGCGCTGGCCGAGACGTGCGTACGGCACGGGGCGACGAAGATCATCGGCCTGGAGGCGCGCGGCTTCATCCTCGCCGCGCCGGTGGCGGTCCGCGCGGGCGTCGGGTTCATCCCCGTACGCAAGGCGGGCAAGCTCCCCGGCGCGACCCTGGCACAGGCGTACGAGCTGGAGTACGGCACCGCCGAGATCGAGGTGCACGCCGAGGACCTGGAGGCGGGGGACCGCGTCCTCGTCATCGACGACGTGCTCGCCACCGGTGGCACCGCCGAGGCGTCGCTGGAGCTGGTCAGGCGGGCGGGCGCCGACGTCGTCGGCGTCGCCGTCCTGATGGAGCTCGCGTTCCTGAAGGGCCGGGAGCGGCTGGAGCCCGCCCTGCACGGGGCGCCGCTGGAGGCCCTGATCACGCTCTGAGCGCGGGCGGAAGCCACGCGTGGTCGATACGCGCGGCGCGCACACGACGGACGGGCACCCGGGAACAACCGGGTGCCCGTCCCGCGTTGTGGGACCCCGGTCCGATTCCGCCCCCGGGAGAACCGGACCCCTGAGGTCAGTACCATGGAAGTTCCCCGGGCCCGACCCGGGCCCTGGATCCGCTACGAGGAGCGCTCTTGCCAGACGAGGTCCAGCCAGTGGCCGCCGTGCCGTCCGAGCCCCGCCAGGACCAGCCGCGGGCCGCAGCCGCCGCGGCCAGGGACACGTCCGTCCCGGCGGACGGAACGGCCGCGCGCACGACCGCGCACGCTCCGGCAGGCACCTCCGACGCGCGCCCCGGCCAGAGCCCCGCCGGGAAGCCCGCGCCGCCCGACCGCCGGGCCTCGGCGCCCGCCGAGCGACGCCCGGCCCCGGAGCGCCCCGCGACCCCCGTCACCGCCCCCAAGCCGGGCCCCACGGCCGCGCCCCGCTCCGGCGGCTCCTCCAACCGCGTACGGGCCCGCCTCGCCCGGCTCGGGGTGCAGCGCTCGTCGCCGTACAACCCGGTCCTGGAGCCCCTGCTGCGGACCGTGCGCGGCAACGACCCCAAGATCGAGACCGCGACCCTGCGCCAGATCGAGCGCGCCTACCAGGTCGCCGAGCGCTGGCACCGCGGCCAGAAGCGCAAGAGCGGCGACCCGTACATCACCCACCCCCTCGCGGTCACGACCATCCTCGCCGAGCTGGGCATGGACCCGGCCACCCTGATGGCGGGCCTGCTGCACGACACGGTCGAGGACACCGAGTACGGCCTGGACACGCTCCGCCGCGACTTCGGCGACCAGGTGGCCCTCCTGGTGGACGGCGTCACCAAGCTGGACAAGGTCAAGTTCGGCGAGGCCGCGCAGGCCGAGACCGTGCGCAAGATGGTCGTCGCCATGGCCAAGGACCCGCGCGTCCTGGTCATCAAGCTCGCGGACCGTCTGCACAACATGCGCACGATGCGCTACCTCAAACGGGAGAAGCAGGAGAAGAAGGCCCGCGAGACCCTGGAGATCTACGCTCCGCTGGCCCACCGGCTGGGCATGAACACCATCAAGTGGGAACTGGAGGACCTCGCGTTCGCGATCCTCTACCCGAAGATGTACGACGAGATCGTCCGGCTCGTCGCGGAGCGCGCCCCCAAGCGGGACGAGTACCTGGCCATAGTGACCGACGAGGTCCAGTCGGACCTGCGCGCCGCCCGCATCAAGGCCACCGTCACCGGCCGGCCCAAGCACTATTACAGCGTCTACCAGAAGATGATCGTCCGCGGCCGGGACTTCGCGGAGATCTACGACCTGGTGGGCATCCGCGTCCTGGTCGACACCGTCCGTGACTGCTACGCGGCGCTCGGCACCGTCCACGCCCGGTGGAATCCGGTCCCCGGACGGTTCAAGGACTACATCGCGATGCCCAAGTTCAACATGTACCAGTCGCTGCACACGACGGTCATCGGGCCCAACGGCAAGCCGGTCGAGCTCCAGATCCGCACCTTCGACATGCACCGTCGCGCCGAGTACGGGATCGCCGCGCACTGGAAGTACAAGCAGGAGGCCGTCGCGGGCGCCTCCAAGGTCCGCACCGACGTGCCCCGGCACGCGGGCAGGGGCGCGGGCCAGGACACCGTCAACGACATGGCGTGGCTGCGCCAGCTGCTGGACTGGCAGAAGGAGACCGAGGACCCCGGCGAGTTCCTGGAGTCGCTGCGCTTCGACCTCTCCCGCAACGAGGTCTTCGTCTTCACGCCCAAGGGCGACGTGATAGCGCTGCCCGCCGGGGCCACCCCCGTCGACTTCGCGTACGCCGTGCACACGGAGGTCGGCCACCGCACGATAGGAGCGCGCGTCAACGGGCGGCTCGTCCCGCTCGAATCGACGCTCGACAACGGCGATCTCGTGGAGGTCTTCACCTCCAAGGCGTCCGGGGCCGGCCCCTCGCGCGACTGGCTGGGCTTCGTCAAGTCGCCCCGGGCCAGGAACAAGATCCGCGCCTGGTTCTCCAAGGAACGCCGCGACGAGGCGATCGAACAGGGCAAGGACGCCATAGCGCGTGCCATGCGCAAGCAGAATCTGCCGATCCAGCGGATCCTCACCGGGGACTCGCTCGTCACGCTCGCGCACGAGATGCGCTATCCCGACATCTCGTCCCTGTACGCGGCCATCGGCGAGGGCCATGTGGCCGCCCAGGGCGTCGTCCAGAAGCTGGTGCAGGCGCTCGGCGGCGAGGAGGCCGCCAACGAGGACATCGCCGAGAGCGCCCCGCCCTCGCGCGGCCGGAGCAAGCGCCGCTCGAACGCCGACCCCGGGGTGGTCGTCAAGGGCGTCGACGACGTCTGGGTGAAGCTGGCCCGCTGCTGTACGCCGGTCCCGGGCGACCCCATCATCGGCTTCGTCACCCGGGGCAGCGGCGTCTCCGTGCACCGCGCGGACTGCGTCAACGTGGACTCCCTGTCCCAGCAGCCCGAGCGGATCCTGGAGGTCGAGTGGGCGCCGACCCAGTCGTCGGTCTTCCTGGTCGCCATCCAGGTCGAGGCGCTGGACCGGTCCCGGCTGCTGTCGGACGTCACCCGGGTGCTCTCCGACCAGCACGTGAACATCCTGTCCGCGGCCGTCCAGACCTCCCGGGACCGGGTCGCCACCTCGCGGTTCACCTTCGAGATGGGCGACCCGAAGCACCTGGGGCACGTGCTGAAGGCGGTACGGGGCGTCGAGGGCGTCTACGACGTCTACCGGGTCACCTCGGCGCGCAGGCCGTAACGGACGACGAGAGGGGTTCCCCGTACCTCAACGTACGGGGAACCCCTCTCGTCGCGCCTCACTGGCCGCCGAACTCCTGGAGGCCCTTCAGTGCCTGGTCCAGCAGTGCCTGGCGGCCCTCCAACTCCTTGGCGAGCTTGTCCGCCCTGGCGTTGTTGCCCGCCGCGCGCGCCGCGTCGATCTGGCCGCGCAGCTTGTCCACGGCCGCCTGGAGCTGGCCCGTCAGACCTTCGGCGCGCGCCCGCGCCTCCGGGTTCGTCCGGCGCCACTCGTTCTCCTCGGACTCCTGCAGCGCCCGCTCCACCGCGTGCATCCGGCCCTCGACCTTGGGCCGCGCGTCCCGGGGCACGTGCCCGATGGCCTCCCAGCGCTCGTTCAGGGACCGGAAGGCCGCCCTGGCCGCCTTGAGGTCCGTGACCGGGAGCAGCCGCTCGGCCTCGACCGCCAGCTCCTCCTTCAGCTTCAGGTTCTCGGCCTGCTCGGCGTCCCGCTCGGCGAAGACCTCGCCGCGCGCCGCGAAGAAGACGTCCTGGGCGCCGCGGAAGCGGTTCCACAGGTCGTCCTCCGCCTCGCGCTGGGCGCGGCCCGCCGCCTTCCAGTCCGCCATCAGCTCGCGGTACCGGGCGGCCGTCGCCCCCCAGTCCGTCGAACCGGACAGCGCCTCGGCCTCCGCGACCAGCTTCTCCTTGGCCTTACGGGCCTCCTCGCGCTGCGCGTCCAGCGCCGCGAAGTGCGCCTTGCGCCGCTTCGAGAACGCCGAGCGGGCGTGCGAGAAGCGGTGCCACAGCTCGTCGTCCGACTTCCGGTCGAGCCTCGGCAGGCCCTTCCAGGTGTCCACCAGGGCCCGCAGCCGCTCGCCTGCCGCCCGCCACTGGTCGCTCCGCGCCAGCTCCTCGGCCTCGGTGACCAGCGCCTCCTTGGCCCGGCGCGCCTCGTCGGCCTGCTTGGCGCGCTGCGCCTTGCGCTCCTCACGACGCGATTCGACGGTCGCCACCAGGGAGTCGAGCCGCGCGCGCAGCGCGTCCAGGTCTCCCACGGCGTGGTGCTCGTCGACCTGTGTCCGCAGATGGTCGATGGCGGCCATCGCATCCTTCGCGGACAGGTCGGTGGTCCTCACCCGCCGTTCGAGGAGGTCGATCTCGACGACCAGGCCCTCGTACTTGCGCTCGAAATAGGCCAGAGCCTCTTCCGGAGAGCCGGCCTGCCACGATCCGACGACCTGCTCGCCCTCGGCCGTCCGCACGTACACGGTGCCTGTGTCGTCGACACGGCCCCACGGGTCGCTGCTCACAGCGCCTCCTCCACCTGATGCCCGTGAGGGGATGGGCTCCCCGGGCATCGTCCACAGTTTCCAAGGGCGGGCCTCGCCCGCCCCGCACAACGCCAATCTAGGCGACCGGCCGCCCGGCTGTCCGCACTCAGCGCGGCCGAAATTCGCAAGGTCACACCTTGTCGACCGTCGCTTTCTCGACCGTGACGGCCGTCTTGGGCGGGCCGTCGCCCCCGCCGCCCTCCACTCCGGCCTTCGCCACGGTCTCGACGGCCTTCAGGCCCTCGTCGTCCATGGTCCCGAACGGGGTGTAGGCGGGCGGGAGTTTGGAGTCCTTGTAGACCAGGAAGAACTGGCTGCCGCCGGTGTGCGGCTGGCCGGTGTTCGCCATGGCGACCGTGCCCGCCTTGTACGTGACGAGGCCGTCCGCGGCGGGCTTGCCCAGGCTCTGAAGATTCTCGTCCTCGATCGTGTAGCCCGGCCCGCCGGTGCCGTCGCCCTTCGGGTCACCGCACTGGAGGACGTGGATACCCTGCGTGGTCAGCCGGTGGCACTTCGTCTTGTCGAAGAAGCCCTTGTCCGCGAGTGACTTGAACGAGTTCACCGTGTGCGGCGTCTTCTTCGCGTCCATCGCGACCGGGATGTCGCCCTGATCGGTCTTGAGGATCATCGTGTACTTCGCCGAGGCGTCGATCGCCATCTTCGGCTCCGGGGTGGTGCTCTCGCTCGCCGACGGCGAGGGCGGGGCCGCGGCCTCCGCCGCCTTGTCGTCCTTCTCCTTGGCGCCGTCGGTCAGACCGGTGGCGTACGCGCCGACGCCGGCGGCCACCACCACGGCCAGCGTGGACGCGATGATCACATTGCGCCGTTTCGCCTTGCCCCGGGCCTCCGCCCTGCGCCGCTGCTGCCGCTCGAACTTCTCCCGCGCGAGCTGGCGCCGCCTCTGATCGCTGTTGACCACCGGGTCTTCTCCTCGTCGCTGTGAGCCATCGGTCGCTGTGAGCCATCGGCCTGACTGGCCCGTACGCTATATGGGTTCGCTGTGGATTGAGGAGCGCCGGTAGGCTCTGGTCTGCCGCATTCCCCCGACGGGCGATGCGTTCTCCGACGGACGACACATAAGGACGATCGTGCTCATTGCCGGGTTCCCCGCCGGGGCCTGGGGGACCAATTGTTACCTGGTCGCCCGGGCCGCGGGTGAGGAGTGCGTGATCATCGACCCGGGCCACCAGGCCGCCCAGGGCGTCGCGGACGCCGTCGGGAAGCATCGGCTCAAGCCCGTCGCCGTCGTCCTCACCCATGGCCACATCGATCATGTCGCCTCGGTGGTACCGGTGTGCGGAGCCCATGACGTACCGGCCTGGATCCATCCCGAGGACCGCTACATGATGAGCGACCCGGAGAAGGCCCTCGGCCGCTCCATCGGGATGCCGCTGATGGGCGAGCTGACCGTGGGCGAGCCGGACGACGTCAAGGAGCTGACCGACGGCGCCCGACTCGCCCTCGCGGGGCTGGAGTTCACCGTCGCGCACGCGCCCGGCCATACCAAGGGGTCGGTGACCTTCGGACTGCCCGAGGCCACCGGCGGAGCCGACATCCCGCCGGTCCTCTTCTCGGGCGATCTGCTGTTCGCCGGCTCCGTCGGACGCACCGACCTGCCCGGTGGCGACCACGCCGAGCTGCTCGAGTCACTGGGCCGGGTGTGCCTGCCGCTCGACGACTCGACCGTGGTCCTCTCCGGCCACGGCCCCCAGACCACCATCGGCCGGGAGCGCGCCGCAAACCCGTATCTGCGGGAGGTGGCCGCCGGCAGCGGCCCGAGCGCCGCTCCACGACGAGGAATGTGAAGCACCGATCTCCATGAGCGCCTTCCAGGCCCCCAAGGGCACGTACGACCTGATCCCGCCCGTCTCCGCGACCTACCTCGCGGTCCGGGACGCGATCTCCGAGCCCCTGCGCAACTCCGGTTACGGATACGTCGAGACCCCCGGCTTCGAGAACGTCGAGCTGTTCGCCCGGGGCGTCGGCGAGTCCACCGACATCGTCTCCAAGGAGATGTACGCCTTCGAGACCAAGGGCGGCGACCGGCTGGCACTGCGCCCCGAGGGCACCGCCTCCGTGCTGCGCGCCGCGCTCGAGGCCAACCTGCACAAGGCGGGCAACCTCCCGGTCAAGCTCTGGTACTCGGGTTCGTACTACCGCTACGAGCGCCCCCAGAAGGGCCGGTACCGCCACTTCTCCCAGGTCGGCGCCGAGGCCATCGGGGCCGAGGACCCGGCACTGGACGCCGAGTTGATCATCCTGGCCGACCAGGCGTACCGCTCGCTCGGCCTGGCGGACTTCCGTATCCTGCTCAACTCGCTGGGCGACCAGGAGTGCCGGCCGGTCTACCGGGAGGCGCTCCAGGGTTTCCTGCGCGGGCTCGACCTGGACGAGGACACCCGCCGCCGGATCGAGATCAACCCGCTGCGGGTGCTCGACGACAAGCGCGCCGAGGTCCAGAAGCAGCTCGTCGGCGCACCGCTGTTCCGGGACTACCTGTGCGACGCGTGCAAGGCGTACCACGAGGAGGTGCGGGAACTGCTGAGCGCCGCCGGGGTGGCGTTCGAGGACGACGAGAAGCTGGTGCGCGGACTCGACTACTACACGCGCACGACCTTCGAATTCGTCCACGACGGCCTCGGCTCGCAGTCCGCGGTGGGCGGCGGCGGACGCTACGACGGGCTGTCCGAGATGATCGGCGGCCCGGCCCTGCCGTCGGTCGGCTGGGCGCTCGGAGTGGACCGTACGGTCCTGGCGCTCCAGGCCGAGGGCATCGAACTCGATATCCCGGCCGCCACCAGCGTGTACGCGGTGCCGCTCGGCGAGGAGGCGCGCAGGCGGCTGTTCGCGGTGGTCACCGAACTGCGCAAGGCGGGAGTCGCCACGGACTTCGCCTTCGGCGGCCGGGGCCTCAAGGGCGCGATGAAGTCCGCCAACCGCTCGGGCGCGCGCTACTCGATCGTCGCGGGCGAGCGTGATCTCGCCGAGGGCGTGGCCCAGCTCAAGGACATGGAGAGCGGCGAGCAGGAGGCGGTGGCGCTCGACGCCCTCGTCCCGGAGCTGATCCGCCGGCTCGGCTGAGCGATTCCCCCACGTGTGAGGGCCCGGACGGTCGTCGGCCGACCGTCCGGGCCCTCACTCATGGGGCGCCCCGCCCGGTGCCCCGCGCGCCCGCCGCCCGCCACGTACTCGCCCGATGGCCACTTATGCACGGTGAACGGTGGTCATGGGGGTGTGTGCGGCAGAATGGCCGTGCCCCTATCGGCCTCCCAGCGATGGACGGAACGGCGATATGACACGTGCGACGGTTGACGACATCTCCTCGGACCAGGAGGAGACACGTGCCGTGCACACGGTCGGTGGGAGCCGGGCGTTGGCGCTGTTGTTGGTGGTCACGGGGGCGGCGGGGTTGCTGGCCGCGTGGGTGATCACGATCGACAAGTTCAAGCTGCTGGTGGATCCGGGGTTCACGCCGGGGTGCAGTCTGAATCCGGTGGTGTCGTGCGGCAGTGTCATGGAGAGTGATCAGGCGTCGGTGTTCGGTTTTCCGAATCCGATGCTGGGGCTGGTGGCGTACGGCGTGGTGGTCTGTGTGGGGATGGGGCTGCTGGCGGGGGCGCGGTACCGGCGGTGGTTCTGGCTGGGGCTGAACGCGGGCACGCTGTTCGGGGTGGGGTTCTGTACGTGGCTGCAGTACCAGTCGTTGTACGAGATCAACGCGTTGTGTCTGTGGTGTTCGCTGGCGTGGGTCGCGACGATCCTGATGTTCTGGTACGTGACCTCGCACAATGTGCGTAGTGGTGTGATCGCGGCGCCGGGTGCGGTGCGGGGGTTCCTGGACGAGTTCACGTGGGTGCTGCCGGCGGTGCACATCGGGGTGATCGGGATGCTGGTCCTCACGCGCTGGTGGGACTTCTGGACGAGCTGACCCGAGGACCGGGTTCGCCCCCCGGAGGCGCGGGGGCACGCCGGGGTGCCTGATACGGCCGGGGTAGCCACGTCCGCCGGCGAGTGAGCCGAAGGGGCGCGCCGCTGTCGGAAGGGAGGTTGTGCTCGATATGCGGCTCCGCCGCGTGGGCGGAGGCTCCGAGGAACGAGGAGCCGAGCACGGTCGACCGTCGACAGGGGCATAAAGCGCCCCGGAGGCGAACCGAGCCCCATAAAGAAGTGTCATAGGCTTTCCGCGTGGAGCCCGACCTCTTTACCGCAGCGGCCGAAGAACGGCAGGAAAAGGACCCGTCCAGCAGTCCCCTGGCCGTCCGGATGCGTCCGCGCGTCGTGGACGAGGTGGTGGGGCAGCGGCATCTGCTGAAGCCGGGGTCCCCGCTGCGCCGGCTGGTGGGGGAGGGGAACGGAGGGCCCGCGGGGGCGTCGTCCGTGATCCTCTGGGGGCCGCCTGGCACCGGCAAGACGACTCTCGCCTACGTCGTCTCCAGGGCGACCAACAAGCGCTTCGTGGAGCTGTCCGCGATCACCGCGGGCGTCAAGGAGGTACGGACCGTCATCGACGGTGCCCGCCGCGCCTCGGGCGGTTACGGCAAGGAGACCGTTCTCTTCCTGGACGAGATCCACCGGTTCAGCAAGGCCCAGCAGGACTCGCTGCTGCCCGCCGTGGAGAACCGCTGGGTCACCCTCGTCGCGGCCACCACGGAGAATCCGTACTTCTCGGTGATCTCCCCGCTGCTCTCCCGTTCCCTGCTGCTCACACTGGAGCCGCTCGACGACGACGACCTGCGCGGTCTGCTGCACCGGGCGCTCACCGAGGAGCGCGGCCTGGGCGGCGCGGTGACACTGTCCGGTGACGCGGAGGCTCATCTGCTGCGGATCGCGGGGGGTGACGCGAGGCGCGCGCTGACGGCGCTGGAGGCGGCGGCCGGGGCCGCGCTCGACAAGGGCGAGGATGAGATCTCGCTCGGCACGGTGGAGGAGACCGTCGACCGCGCGGCGGTCGCCTACGACCGGGACGGCGACCAGCACTACGACGTGGCGAGCGCGCTGATCAAGTCGATCCGGGGCTCCGACGTCGACGCCGCGCTGCACTACCTGGCGCGCATGATCGACGCGGGGGAGGACCCCCGGTTCATCGCCAGGCGGCTGATGATCTCGGCGAGCGAGGACATCGGTCTCGCCGACCCCACCGCCCTGCCACTGGCGGTGGCCGCCGCCCAGGCCGTGGCGATGATCGGCTTCCCGGAGGCGGCGCTCACGCTCAGCCACGCGACGATCGCGCTGGCACTCGCCCCGAAGTCGAACGCGGCGACGACCGCGATCGGGGCGGCTCTCGACGACGTCAGGAAGGGCCTGGCGGGCGCGGTCCCGGCGCATCTGCGGGACGGGCACTACAAGGGCGCGGCCAAGCTGGGGCACGCCCAGGGCTATGTCTATCCGCACGACGTGCCGGGCGCCATCGCCGCACAGCAGTACGCGCCCGACGGGGTGCGCGGCAAGCGGTACTACGAGCCGACGCGGTACGGCGCGGAGGCGCGTTACGCCGATGTCGTGGACAAGGTGCGCGAGCGGCTGCGCGGCGGCGGCTGACCGGTTCCGCGGGGCCCGGGGTCCCTCAGCGGGCCGCCGCGTCGAACAGCACTTCGACTTCCCCAAGCCGGTACGGGACGGCGGGGGAGCCGGCCGGGAAGACGAGGCACACCTCCCCGTCCGGTCCGATGTGCCGTGAATCGGGCATGAGCTGGCAGGGCCCCGCCGCCTCCAGCCCCGGAATGAGCAGCACCGCCGAGCATGTACCCTGTACGAGAGTTCGTGTGCGCTCGGCTGCTGACGGCATCCGGGCGGTTTCAAGCCCGCTGGGACGCGGCTGACCATGAGCTGATCGGACCTCCGTCGAGTCGGTGCCCTGTGCGTCGAGGCTGTTCGTGATGCGTGTGGTGTTCCCAGGGTCGAGACATGCGATCTCCTTTGAGTAAGGTGAGCCTAACCTAACCTACAATGGAGGTCTGGAGAACGTGCCTAACCAGTCGCGTCCCAAGGTCAAGAAGTCCCGTGCGCTCGGTATCGCCCTGACGCCGAAGGCCGTCAAGTACTTCGAGGCCCGTCCGTACCCGCCGGGTGAGCACGGTCGTGGACGCAAGCAGAACAGTGACTACAAGGTCCGTCTGCTGGAGAAGCAGCGCCTGCGCGCGCAGTACGACATCAGCGAGCGCCAGATGGTCCGCGCGTACGACCGCGCCCGCAAGGCCGAGGGCAAGACCGGCGAGGCCCTGGTGATCGAGCTGGAGCGCCGCCTCGACGCCCTGGTGCTGCGGTCGGGCATCGCCCGCACCATCTACCAGGCCCGTCAGATGGTCGTCCACGGCCACATCGAGGTCAACGGCTCCAAGGTCGACAAGCCGTCCTTCCGGGTCCGTCCCGACGACGTCGTGATGGTCCGCGAGCGCAGCCGCTCGAAGGTTCCCTTCCAGGTCGCGCGTGAGGGTGGCTACGACACCGACGGCGAGACCCCGCGCTACCTCCAGGTCAACCTGAAGGCCCTGGCGTTCCGCCTGGACCGTGACCCGCAGCGCAAGGAGATCCCGGTCATCTGCGACGAGCAGCTGGTCGTCGAGTACTACGCCCGCTGACGCGGACGCACCCCAGCGCCGCGTCCCAGCGGCGCCACGGCCCGCCGCCGCCCGCCCTCGCAGGTGGGAGCGGCGGGCTGCCGCGTTCGCCGGACGGTACGCGGAGCCCCGTACGGGGGCACGGCCCGCCGCCGCGGGGACCCCTTAATGCGGTACGGGACCTGGCCCCGGGCGCGATAGGGTCTGAGGACGACTTCCCAGTCGCCTTCCAGATGACAGTCGGCCACGGTGCCGGCAATCCGAAGAATCAGGGAGCGGTGCGGTGTGACCGGTGGAGAGGTTGCCGGGATCCTGGTGGCCGTGTTCTGGGCCATCCTGGTCTCCTTCCTGGCCGTGGTGCTGGTGAGGCTGGCACAGACGCTCAAGGCGACCACCAGACTCGTGGCGGACGTGACCGAGCAGGCCGTGCCCCTGCTGGCGGACGCCTCGGCGACGGTCCGCTCCGCGCAGACCCAGCTGGACCGGGTCGACGCCATCGCGACGGACGTCCAGGAAGTCACCTCCAACGCCTCCGCGCTCTCCACGACCGTGGCCTCCACCTTCGGTGGCCCCCTGGTCAAGGTCGCGGCCTTCGGCTACGGCGTGCGCCAGGCCATGAACCGCCGGGGAGCGGCGGCCACGGGCGAGCCGGCCGACGGTCCGGCGGCCCGCCGCAGGGTGGTCGTCGGCCGTACGCTCCCCTCCGACAGGCGCGGGAAGAACGGGAAGAACGGAAAGAAGAGGGACTGACGCAGCGATGTTCCGCCGTACGTTCTGGTTCACAGCGGGCGCGGCCGCCGGTGTCTGGGCCACCACCAAGGTCAACCGCAAGCTGAGGCAGCTGACCCCGGAGAGCCTCGCGGCCCAGGCCGCCGACAAGGCGCTGGACGCGGGGGCCCGAGTCGGCCTGCGCGTGCGGGAGTTCGCCGTCGACGTCCGCACCGGCATGGTGCGGCGCGAGTCCGAACTGGGCGCGGCCCTCGGCCTGGACGCACCGGCCGATCCGGCACTGCCCGCGCCCCGGCGGCGCGCCGCGATCGAATACGCCGAGCGGCTCCGCCCGTCCGACCGGCTCCCGGCCGCCGGCACCCCCCGTACCGGCGACAGCTCCCGTACCGCCGAGACCTCCCGTACCGACGAACACCCCAGAACCGCACACTCCTACGATCCGTACGACCGGAATGAGGACCACTGATGGAGTCGGCTGAAATTCGCCGCCGCTGGCTGAGCTTCTTCGAGGAGCGCGGGCACACCGTCGTGCCTTCGGCGTCGCTCATCGCGGACGACCCGACTCTCCTGCTGGTCCCGGCGGGCATGGTGCCCTTCAAGCCGTACTTCCTGGGGGAGGTCAAGCCGCCCGCCCCGCGCGCCACCAGCGTGCAGAAGTGCGTCCGTACGCCGGACATCGAAGAGGTCGGCAAGACCACCCGGCACGGCACGTTCTTCCAGATGTGCGGCAACTTCTCCTTCGGCGACTACTTCAAGGAAGGCGCCATCACCTACGCCTGGGAGCTGCTCACCACGCCCCGGGACAAGGGCGGTTACGGCCTCGACCCCGAGCGGCTGTGGATCACGGTCTACCTCGACGACGACGAGGCCGAGCAGATCTGGCGCGACAGGATCGGCGTGCCGGCCGAGCGCATCCAGCGCCTGGGCAAGAAGGACAACTTCTGGTCCATGGGCGTCCCCGGCCCCTGCGGCCCCTGCTCCGAGATCAACTACGACCGGGGCCCCGAGTTCGGCGTCGAGGGCGGCCCCGCCGTCAACGACGAGCGCTACGTGGAGATCTGGAACCTGGTCTTCATGCAGTACGAGCGCGGCGAGGGCAGCGGCAAGGACGACTTCCCGATCCTCGGCGACCTGCCGTCGAAGAACATCGACACCGGTCTCGGCCTCGAACGCCTCGCCATGATCCTCCAGGACGTGCGCAACCTGTACGAGATCGACACCTCGATGGCCGTCATCGACAAGGCCACCGAACTGACCGGCGTCCGCTACGGCGACGCCGAGAACACCGACGTCTCCCTCCGCGTCGTCACGGACCACATGCGCACGTCCGTGATGCTCATCGGGGACGGAGTCACCCCCGGCAACGAGGGCCGCGGCTACGTGCTGCGCCGCATCATGCGCCGCGCCATCCGCAACATGCGGCTGCTCGGTGCCACCGGGCCGGTCGTCGCCGACCTGGTCGACGTGGTCATCGCCACGATGGGGGAGCAGTACCCGGAGCTGGTGACCGACCGCAAGCGGATCGAGACCGTGGCCCTGGCCGAGGAGGCCGCCTTCCTCAAGGCCCTCAAGGGCGGGACGAACATCCTCGACACCGCCGTCAGCGAGACCAAGGCCACCGGCGGCACCGTCCTCTCCGGCGACAAGGCGTTCCTGCTCCACGACACCTGGGGCTTCCCGATCGACCTCACCCTGGAGATGGCCGCCGAACAGGGCCTGTCCGTGGACGAGTCCGGTTTCCGCCGCCTGATGAAGGAGCAGCGGGAGCGCGCCAAGGCCGACGCCCGGGCCAAGAAGTCCGGCCACGCCGACCTCTCCGCCTACCGGGCCGTGGCCGACACCAGTGGCTCGACCGAGTTCACCGGCTACACCGCCACCGAGGGCGAGTCGACGGTCGTCGGCCTGCTGGTCGACGGGGTGCCCTCGCCCGCCGCCACCGAGGGGGACGACGTCGAGGTCGTCCTCGACCGCACCCCCTTCTACGCCGAGGGCGGCGGCCAGCTCGCCGACCAGGGCCGGATCAGGCTCGACTCCGGCGCCGTCATCCAGGTCCGCGACGTGCAGCAGCCGGTCCCGGGCGTCTCCGTGCACAAGGGAACCGTCCAGGTCGGCGAGGTGACGGTCGGCGCCTCCGCCTACGCCGCCATCGACGGCCACCGGCGCCGCGCCATCGCCCGCGCCCACAGCGCCACGCACCTCACCCACCAGGCGCTGCGCGACGCGCTCGGCCCGACGGCCGCCCAGGCCGGTTCGGAGAACTCGCCGGGCCGCTTCCGCTTCGACTTCGGTTCGCCCGCCGCCGTACCCGGCACGGTCCTCACCGACGTCGAGCAGAAGATCAACGAGGTCCTCGCCCGGGAGCTGGACGTCCACGCCGAGGTCATGGGCATCGACGAGGCCAAGAAGCAGGGCGCCATCGCCGAGTTCGGCGAGAAGTACGGCGAGCGGGTCCGGGTCGTCACCATCGGTGACTTCTCCAAGGAGCTGTGCGGCGGTACGCATGTGCACAACACCGCCCAGCTGGGTCTGGTGAAGCTGCTCGGCGAGTCGTCCATCGGCTCCGGCGTACGGCGCATCGAGGCCCTCGTCGGCGTCGACGCCTACAACTTCCTGGCCAAGGAGCACACCGTCGTCGCCCAGCTCCAGGAGCTGGTCAAGGGCCGTTCCGAGGAACTGCCCGAGAAGATCTCCGGGATGCTCGCCAAGCTGCGGGACGCCGAGAAGGAGATCGAGAAGTTCCGCGCCGAGAAGGTGCTCGCCGCCGCCGCCGGGCTGGTCGAGAGCGCCAGGGACGTGCGCGGCACCGCCCTGGTCACCGGGCAGGTCCCGGACGGCACCTCGGCCGACGACCTGCGCCGGCTGGTCCTCGACGTACGGGGCCGGCTGGACCAGCAGGCGGGGGCCGCCGACCGGCCGGCCGTCGTCGCCCTGTTCACCACCGCGGGCGGCCGCCCGCTGACGGTGATCGCCACCAACGAGGCCGCCCGCCGGCGCGGGCTCAAGGCCGGTGACCTGGTCCGTACCGCCGCCAAGACCCTCGGCGGCGGCGGTGGCGGCAAGCCCGACGTCGCCCAGGGCGGTGGCCAGAACCCGGCCGCCGTCGGGGACGCCGTCGCCGCCGTCGAACGCCTGGTCGGCGAGGCGGGCTGACGCCGATGCGACGCGGACGCCGACTCGCGATCGACGTCGGGGACGCCCGGATCGGGGTCGCCTCCTGCGACCCCGACGGGATCCTCGCCACACCGGTGGAGACCGTGCCGGGGCGCGACGTCCCGGCGGCCCACCGGCGACTGCGGCAGATCGTGACGGAGTACGAGCCCATCGAGGTGCTCGTGGGGTTGCCCCGCTCGCTGCACGGCGGCGAGGGACCGGCGGCCGTGAAGGTACGCGCGTTCGCCCAGGACCTCGCGCGGGGCATCGCGCCGCTGCCGGTACGACTGGTGGATGAGAGGATGAGCACCGTGACGGCCAGTCAGGGGCTGCGCGCCTCGGGCGTCAGATCCAAGAAGGGCCGCGCCGTGATCGACCAGGTGGCGGCGGTCGTCATTCTCCAGAGTGCATTGGAGGCCGAACGGGTCTCCGGTGATCCTCCGGGTGATGGCGTCGAAGTGGTCATCTGATCGCGATACGGTAACGTTCCGCGCGATGCGGCGGTTTCGAACAGCCGCCGCACAGTAAAGAGGCGAGACGGAAGCCGTGCCCGTGACGCGGTACCCGCGCCTCGCGGCTCAAGGGGATCGATGACTGACTATGGCCGGGGCCCAGGCTCCGAACCGTGGCACCCTGAGGAACCCCAGTACGGGGGCCCGGGGTGGGGAGCGCAGGCGTCCGTGGACGGCGCCGCTCCCCACGGTGGGCAGCCGCAGCAGGTGTACGCGCAGCAGGCACAGCCCCAGACGTACTACGAGACCGGGCACGATCCGTACCAGCAGGTCCACCAGACGCAGCCGCAACCCCAGTACACCGGTCAGCAGGTCGGCGACGGGTATGCGGGCGGCCAGTTCCACGGTGGCCAGCACCACTACGCCCCGGCCCCCGAGCAGCCCTACCACGACCCCTCGTACGGGGCGCAGGGGCAGCAGCCTCCGCAGCGGTACAGCGGCGCCCAGCACGACGATGCGCACTACGGCGGAACCCCGTACAACGATCCGCAGTACAACGATCCCCAGTACAACGACCCCCAGTACAACGGCGGTTGGGACACCGGCCAGCAGGCCGCGATGCCGTACGGCGGCCAGCCCGCACCCCCCTACGACGTGCGGCAGGCGGGCGGCCCCGAACAGCGGCCGGACGACTACGTCACCCCCGACGCCTACCCGCCGCCCCGGCCGCCCGCGCACCGCGACCCCGAGCCGGGTCCCGACGCCGGCACGGCGGACGACGACGCCCGGGACACCAAGGAGACGACCGGGGACGACGGCGCCGGGGAGACGGCGGGCGGCCCGGCCCGCCGCGACCGCCGGGGCAAGGGCGGCAAGACCGGCAAGGGCAAGAAGAGCCGCAACGGTGTGGCCTGCCTGTTCGTCACGGTGGTGCTGGTCGGCGGGGTGGGCGGGGTCGGCTACGTGGGCTTCCAGTTCTGGGCCGACAGGTACGGACCGCCGCCGGACTTCGCGGGCAAGGGTTCGGGAACGATCCAGGTCGAGATCCCGCAGGGCTCCGCCGGCTACGAGATCGCCGCCATCCTGGTGAAGAACGGCGTGGTCA
Organism: Streptomyces hebeiensis; assembly: GCF_052983195.1. NCBI lineage: Bacteria > Bacillati > Actinomycetota > Actinomycetes > Kitasatosporales > Streptomycetaceae > Streptomyces > Streptomyces hebeiensis. The sequence goes on along the minus strand of NZ_CM129812.1, from coordinate 1,155,724 downwards.
AGAGCCAGCGCGCGTTCGTCGCCGCGCAGCAGGCCAACCCCAAGGGCAACACGATCCAGGCGGGTGTCTACACCCTGGCCAAGGAGATGTCCGCGGCGAGCGCGGTCGAGCGGATGCTCAGCCCCAGCAGCCACAACTCCCTGATCATTCCCGAGGGCACCCGCAACGCCAAGGTCTACGCACAGATCGACAAGCAGCTGGACCTGCCCGACGGGACGACGGAGAAGGCGGCGAAGGAGCACTACGGCCAGCTGGGCCTGCCCAAGTGGGCGAAGAGCGGTTCACCGGTGAAGGACCCGCTGGAGGGCTTCCTCTACCCCGCCAGCTACCCGGTGGCGAAGGGGACCAAGCCGGAGGACGTCCTCAAGAAGATGGTCGCCCGCTCCAACGCCGAGTACAACAAGCTGGACCTGGAGGGCAACGCCAAGAAGTACGACCTCGACAGCCCCTGGGACCTGCTCACCGTCGCCAGCCTCGTGCAGGTCGAGGGCAAGACGCAGGACGACTTCCGCAAGATGGCCGAGGTCGTCTACAACCGCCTCAAGCCCACCAACACGGAAACGAACCAGCTGCTCCAGTTCGACTCGGCCTTCAACTACCTCAAGGGCCAGAGCGAGATCGAGATCAGCGAGTCCGAGATCAACAGCAACCAGGACCCGTACAACACCTACACTCAGAAGGGCCTCACGCCCGGCCCGATCAGCAACCCGGGCCCCGAGGCACTCGCTGCCGCGCTGGATCCGACCGACGACGGCTGGCTCTACTTCGTGGCGACCGACGGCAAGCACAAGACGGAGTTCGCCAAGACCCATGATGAGTTCCAGGAGCTCAAGAACAAGTTCAACTCCCGCGGCAGCGGCGGCTGAGACGCGCCGGGCGGCCGTCCTGGGGTCGCCCATCGCGCACTCCCTCTCACCGGTGCTGCACCGCGCCGCGTACGCGGAGCTCGGCCTCGGCCACTGGTCGTACGACCGCTTCGAGGTGGACGAGGCCGCTCTGCCGGGGTTCCTGGCCGGGCTGGACGCTTCCTGGGCGGGCCTGTCGTTGACGATGCCGCTCAAGCGGGCGGTCATCCCGTCGCTCGACGAGATCTCGGACACGGCCGCCTCGGTCGAGGCGGTCAACACCGTCGTGTTCGGCGCGGACGGCCGGCGGCGGGGTGACAACACCGACATCCCCGGCATGGTGGCGGCCCTGCGGGAGCGGGGGGTGACGGCGGTGGAGTCCGCCGCGGTCCTGGGCGCGGGCGCCACCGCGTCCTCGGCGCTGGCGGCCCTGTCCCGGATCTGCGCCGGCCCGGTCACCGCGTACGTGCGCAGCGAGGCCCGCGCGGCCGAGATGCGCGGGTGGGGCGACCGGCTCGGTGTCGAGGTCCGCACGGCGGACTGGGCCGCGGCCGCCGCGGCCTTTGAAGCGCCGCTGGTGATCGCGACCACCCCGGCCGGCACCACCGACGCGCTCGCGTCGCGGCTGCCGGAGCGGCCGGGCGCGCTCTTCGACGTGCTGTACGAGCCCTGGCCCACCGCGCTCGCCGCCGCCTGGTCGGCCCGGGGCGGCGCGGTCGTCTCCGGCCTCGACCTCCTCGTCCACCAGGCGGTGCAGCAGGTCGAGCAGATGACCGGCCGCGCGCCCGCCCCCCTCGCCGCGATGCGCAAAGCGGGTGAGCAGGCGCTCGGCGCCCGGTAGGGCCGCTCCGGGCGGAGGCCCGCGCGGTGGGACCGTGCGAGTGGTTCCGGATGTGTGGAACCGCGTCCGGTTGCTGGACCGGAGGCGGGGCCGGGCCCTCCCCGTGGGAGGATCGACAGTGGCGGACCGGGGCCGCGCACCCGGTGAGCCGCTTGTCGTTCCAGGCGCGAAGATGAGGAGCACCGTTGAGCAGGTTGCGCTGGCTGACCGCGGGGGAGTCGCATGGCCCGGCACTGGTGGCGACGCTGGAGGGGCTTCCCGCCGGTGTGCCGATCACCACGGACGCGGTGGCGGATCATCTGGCCCGGCGACGCCTCGGCTACGGTCGCGGCGCGCGGATGAAGTTCGAGCGGGACGAGGTCACCTTCCTCGGCGGGGTGCGGCACGGCCTGACGCTGGGCTCACCGGTCGCGGTCATGGTCGGCAACACGGAGTGGCCGAAGTGGGAGAAGGTCATGGCGGCCGATCCGGTGGATCCGGCCGAGCTGGCGGAGCTGGCGCGCAACGCGCCGTTGACCCGGCCCCGGCCGGGCCACGCCGACCTCGCGGGCATGCAGAAGTACGGTTTCGACGAGGCGCGGCCGGTCCTGGAGCGGGCCAGCGCCCGGGAGACCGCCGCGCGGGTGGCGCTCGGCGCCGTCGCCCGGTCGTACCTGAAGGAGACGGCCGGGATCGAGATCGTGTCCCACGTGATCGAGCTGGCCACGGCCAAGGCGCCCTACGGGGTCTACCCCACGCCGGACGACGTGGCGCGGCTGGACGCGGACCCGGTGCGCTGCCTGGACCCGGAGGCCAGCGACGCGATGGTCGCGGAGATCGACCAGGCCCACAAGGACGGTGACACGCTCGGCGGCGTGGTCGAGGTCCTCGCGTACGGGGTGCCCGTCGGACTCGGCTCGCACGTGCACTGGGACCGCCGGCTGGACGCCCGGCTGGCCGCCGCCCTGATGGGGATCCAGGCGATCAAGGGGGTCGAGGTGGGTGACGGCTTCGACCTGGCGCGGGTGCCCGGCTCCCGGGCGCACGACGAGATCGTGACGACCGACGAGGGCATCAGGCGTGCCTCGGGCCGCTCCGGCGGTACGGAGGGCGGGCTGAGCACCGGCGAGCTGCTGCGCGTACGGGCCGCGATGAAGCCGATCGCGACCGTGCCGCGGGCGCTGGCGACCGTCGACGTGGCCACCGGGGAGGCGGCGCAGGCGCACCACCAGCGTTCGGACGTGTGCGCGGTGCCGGCCGCCGGCATCGTGGCCGAGGCCATGGTGGCGCTGACCCTGGCGGACGCGGTCGCGGAGAAGTTCGGCGGGGACAGCGTGGCGGAGACGCGCCGCAACGTCGGCTCGTACCTCGACAGCCTCCGGATCCGATGAGCGGGGAACGGCCGGCGCAGGCGCAGACGCCGGTGATCGTGCTGGTCGGGCCGATGGGCGTCGGCAAGACCACCGTGGGCGAACTGCTCGCGGAGCGGCTCGGCACCGGCTTCAGGGACAGCGACGCCGACATCGTCGCCGCGCAGGGCCGTGAGATCGCCGACATCTTCGTCGACAACGGCGAGGCGCACTTCCGGTCGCTGGAGCGGGAGGCGGTACGGCTCGCGCTCGCCGAACACCGGGGTGTCCTCGCGCTCGGTGGCGGCGCGGTGCTGGACTCCGGCACCCGTGAGCTGCTGGCCGGGCTGCCCGTGGTCTTCCTGTCGATGGAGGTCGCCGAGGCGGCCCGGCGCGTCGGGCTGAACACGGCGCGGCCACTGCTGGCGGTCAACCCCCGGCAGGAGTGGAAACGGCTGATGGAGGCCCGCCGCCACCACTACACGGAAGTGGCCCGGGTGGTCGTCACGACCGACGGCCGTACACCCGGCGAGGTCGCCGACGCCGTCCTCGACGCCCTGGAGCTGAAACACCTCCCCGAGGCGGGCCCGGCGGCGGACGACGCCGGGGCCCCGGGAACGCACGCCAAGGAGAATCCCGCATGACGGACCAGTCAGTCACCCGGATCCAGGTCGGCGGCTCGGCCGGGCACGACCCCTACGAGGTGCTGGTCGGCCGGCAGCTGCTGGGCGAGCTGCCCACGCTCGTCGGCCCCCGGGCCCGGCGGGTCGCCGTCATCCACCCCGAGGCGCTCGCCGGCACGGGCGAGGCGCTGCGCCAGGACCTCGCGGACCAGGGGTACGAGGCCATCGCGGTCCAGGTGCCCAACGCCGAGGAGGCCAAGACCGCCGAGGTCGCCGCCTACTGCTGGAAGGCGCTCGGGCAGACCGGCTTCACCCGCACCGACGTGATCGTCGGGGTCGGCGGCGGCGCCACCACGGACCTGGCCGGTTTCGTGGCGGCGACCTGGCTGCGCGGGGTGCGCTGGATCGCCGTGCCCACGACCGTGCTGGCCATGGTGGACGCGGCGGTGGGCGGCAAGACGGGGATCAACACCGCCGAGGGCAAGAACCTCGTCGGCGCCTTCCACCCGCCCGCCGGCGTCATCTGCGACCTCGCCGCGCTGGACTCCCTCGGCGTCCACGACTACGTCAGCGGACTGGCCGAGATCATCAAGGCCGGGTTCATCGCGGACCCCGTCATCCTGGACCTGGTCGAGGCCGACCCGGGGGCCGCCCGCACACCCGCGGGGCCGCACACCGCCGAGCTGATCGAGCGCTCGATCCGGGTCAAGGCGGAGGTCGTCTCGGGCGACCTCAAGGAAGCCGGACTGCGCGAGATCCTCAACTACGGCCACACCCTGGCGCACGCCATCGAGAAGAACGAGCGCTACAAGTGGCGGCACGGCGCGGCCGTCTCGGTCGGCATGGTCTTCGCCGCCGAGCTGGGCCGGCTCGCCGGGCGGCTGGACGACGAGACGGCCGACCGGCACCGCGCGGTGCTGGAGTCCGTCGGACTGCCGCTGACCTACCGGGGCGACCAGTGGCCCAAGCTGCTGCAGACGATGAAGGTCGACAAGAAGTCGCGCGGTGACCTGCTGCGCTTCATCGTGCTGGACGGCCTGGCCAAGCCGACCGTGCTGGAGGGACCGGACCCGGCGGTGCTGCTCGCCGCGTACGGGGAGGTGTCCGCGTGACACGGCGCGTCCTCGTTCTCAACGGGCCCAACCTGGGCCGGCTGGGCTCGCGCGAACCCGATGTCTACGGGGCGACCTCGTACGCGGGCCTGGTGGACGTCTGCCGGACCCTCGGCAAGGAGCTCGGCCTCGACGTCGACGTGCGGGAGACGAACGACGAGGGCGAGCTGATCCGCTGGCTGCACGAGGCCGCGGACGGTTCGATTCCGGTCGTTCTCAACCCGGGGGCGTTCACGCACTACTCGTACGGGATGCGGGACGCGGCGGCACAGCGCACCGCGCCGCTGATCGAGGTGCACATCTCCAACCCCCACGCGCGCGAGGAGTTCCGCCACACATCGGTGGTCGCCGAGGTGGCGAGCGGTACGGTCGCGGGGTTCGGAATCGGCTCGTACCGGCTGGCGTTGCGGGCGCTCGCGGAGGAACTGACGGGCTGAGGGGTCCTGACGGGGCACGATGGGAATGCCGGAGACGTTCCCACGTCGACGGCCGGGGGCGGTACCGTTCGGTAGCGCGCGGCCCGTCAGGCCGCCGACCAGTGCCCCGCCGGACGACCGTGCCGGAGGGGCACGGGCCGCGGTCGCGGTCACAGTCGCACGAGTCAGTCGCACGAGACGGAGTGGCACCGGATGCAGCACGCAGTGGGGGCTCCGGCTCCGTTGCCGCCCTCCCGGAGGCCGGGGCAGACCCCGGGCGGGTGGGGGCACCAGGCGCCGTCGCCGGGGATATCGCGGGGCGGACCGGTCCCAGGCCCGTCCGCGAGCGTCGCGGGCGGACCTCCGGTCCCGCAGTACCCCCCGGCGCCGGGAGCCGCGGAAGCCGGCCGGCCGGGGTACGGAGCACGGCCGGGCGGCCCGGTGGCGCGGCAGGGCTCCGGCGGGGCGCCCGGCGCGGGGATCCCGCAGGCGCCCGGTCCGTACCAGGGCCAGGGCATGTACCCGGGCCCCGGCGGTTACCCGGCCTCCGGCCCTCACGGGGGAGCCGGCCCGGTCGGTTCCGGTCCGCATCCGGCGGCGGGACCTCATCCGGGCGCCGTCCCGCACCAGCCCCCCGGGCCGGTGCCCGGCCGGCCGCAGCCGCACCACGCGCCCGCGGCGCCCCCGCACCAGCCTCCCGGCCCCGCGCCGCAGCACGCCGCGCCGCCGCCCGCACCGCCGCGGGGCGGCGGGCCGAGGGGGGAATCCACCGGGCACGTCCAGCTCCCGCCCGGGGGACCGGTGCCCGTCCCCGCGCCGCCGCCGGCCGACAGCGGCACCGGCACCGCGACGCTCGCCGTCCTGCTGATCGGGCCCGCCGGCGCCGGCAAGACGACCGTCGCCCGCCACTGGGCCAGGAACCGGCCCGTGTCCACCGCGCACATCAGCCTGGACGACGTCCGCGAATGGGTCTGCTCCGGCTTCGCCGACCCGCAGGACGGCTGGAACGACCACTCCGAGGCGCAGTACCGGCTGGCCCGCCGCACCTGCGGCTTCGCCGCGCGCAACTTCCTGGCCAACGGCATCTCCTGCATCCTCGACGACGCGGTCTTCCCCGACCGCCCGGTCGTCGGGCTCGGCGGCTGGAAACGCCATGTCGGCCCCGGCCTGCTCCCCGTCGTCCTGCTCCCCGGGCTGGAGGTCGTGCTGGAGCGCAACGCCGAGCGCAGCGGCAACCGCAGGCTCTCCGACGAGGAGGTCGCCGGCATCCACGGCCGGATGGCCGGCTGGTACGGCTCGGGGCTGCCGATCATCGACAATTCCAAGTACGACGTGGAGACGACCGCCCGGGCCCTGGACGATGTCCTCGCACGCGCCCTGAAGAGCCCGCCGAACTGGTGAGGCCCGGGCGGGCCGGCGGTTCCCCGCCGCGGTTTCCGGTCCCCGCCCCGGCCGGCGTGCGCGCCGCGTCCGCAGGTGCGTCCCGTCCGCACCCCGGTCGGACGCGCCGAACCGGCCGGGGAGGCACGACGCTCATACGATCGGGTCATGTCCGACGTGTATGCGGCCCGTCGCGCGCGGCTGCGTGAGCGGTGCGCGGCGGCCGGTGACGCGGCGGCCCTGGTCTCCCGTCCCGCCAACGTCCGCTATCTCGCGGGCGCGGCCCCGCGGGGCGCCGTCCTGCTGCTCGGCCCCGACGGGGACACGCTGCTGTGTCCCCGCGCACCGGCGGCCGACGCCTTCGACGGGCGGCCCGCCGCCGGGCTGCGGCTGACGGTCCTGCCGGGGGCCGGCGACCCCGCCGTCGCCGCCGGTGTCCTCGCCGCCGCCACCGCCGGTTCGCTCGCCGTCGAGGAACACCATCTGACCGTCGCCCGGCACCGCGAGATCCGTGCGGCCGCGCCCCGGCTCCGCCTGGACGACCTGGGCCGCGCCGTCGAACAACAGCGGATCGTCAAGGACGAGGAGGAGATCGGCTGCCTGCGGATCGCGGCCGAGATCGCCGACCAGGCGCTGAACGAGCTGCTAGAGTCGATCCTCGTCGGCCGGACCGAACGCCATCTCGCGCTGGAGCTGGAGCGCCGGCTCGTCGACCACGGAGCGGTCGGCCCCGCGTTCCCCACGACCGTCGCCACCGGCCCCAACTCCGGCCGCCACGGACACCCGCCGTCGGACCGGCGGGTGGAGGAGGGGGACTTCCTCTCCGTCGGCCTCGGCGCCGACTACCGCGGGTACCGGTGCCTCATCGGCCGCACCTTCGTGATCGGGACCTCACCCGCCCAGTGGCAGATCGAGCTGTACGAGCTGGTCTTCGCCGCCCAGCGGGCCGGGCGGGAGACCCTCGTACCGAGCGCGGGCTACCGGGACGTGGACCGGGCGGCGCGGGCCCCGCTGGAGGCCGCGGGCCACGGTGAGCGGCTCGCACCCCGTACGGGACACGGTGTCGGCCTGGAAATTGACGAGGACCCTCAGCTCGCCCCCACGGCCATGGGTAAACTGGACGCTTGTGTGCCGGTCACCGTCGGGCCGGGGGTTCACCTCCCGGGCCGGGGCGGGGTCCGGATCGATGACACGCTCGTCGTCCGCCCCGAGGCGGACGGCGGACCCGAGCTACTCACCATCACGACCAAGGAACTGCTCGCGCTCTAGCGCGTACCCTCGGTCGTCCGCCAGCTTTCAGTCCAGGAGATTCCGCAACCGTGGCTTCCACGAACGACCTCAAGAACGGCATGGTGCTCAAGCTCGACGGGGGCCAGCTCTGGTCCGTCGTCGAGTTCCAGCACGTCAAGCCGGGCAAGGGCCCCGCCTTTGTGCGCACCAAGCTGAAGAACGTGCTCTCCGGCAAGGTGGTCGACAAGACTTTCAACGCCGGTGTGAAGGTCGAGACGGCCACCGTTGACCGCCGTGACATGCAGTTCTCCTACATGGACGGCGACTACTTCGTCTTCATGGACATGGAGACCTACGATCAGCTGCACGTCGACCGCAAGGCCGTCGGCGACGCCGCCAACTTCCTGATCGAGGGCTTCACCGCCAGCGTCGCCCAGCACGAGGGCGAGGTGCTCTACGTCGAGCTGCCGGCCGCCGTCGAGCTGACCATCCAGCACACCGACCCGGGCGTCCAGGGCGACCGTTCCACCGGTGGCACCAAGCCCGCCACGCTGGAGACCGGCTACGAGATCGGTGTCCCGCTCTTCATCACCACGGGTGAGAAGATCAAGGTCGACACCCGCTCCGGCGAGTACCTCGGCCGGGTGAACAGCTAACCGTGGCCGCCCGGAACAAGGCCCGCAAGCGCGCCTTCCAGATCCTCTTCGAGGCCGACCAGCGCGAGGCGCCGGTACGGGACGTCCTCGCGGACTGGGTACGGCACGCCCGGACCGACGACCGCCAGCCGCCGGTCGGTGAGTACACCATGGACCTGGTCGAGGGATACGCGCGCCACGCGGCCCGTATCGACGAGCTCATCACCACCTACGCGGTGGACTGGGCGCTGGACCGGATGCCGGCCGCCGACCGGAACATCGTGCGCCTCGGCGCCTACGAACTGCTGTGGGTGGACGACACCCCGGACGCCGTGGTGATCGACGAGGCGGTCCAGCTCGCCAAGGAATTCTCCACCGACGAGTCCCCGTCCTTCGTGAACGGGATGCTCGGCCGGTTCAAGGAACTGAAGCCGAGCCTGCGCCGCGCCGCGACCGACTGACGTCCGTCGGGGGAGCGGCCCCGGAACGCGCCGGAGGGCGGCCCCCCGTCCGACGGGGGGCCGCCCTCCGGCGCCTGACGTCCGCACCGTGACCGGTCGGAGGCCGGGCGGGGCCCGGCCGACCGGATCAGCTGTCCTCGTGGGCGACCGCCCGGCGCGCGTCCGCGTCCAGGACGCCCCAGCTGATCAGCTGTTCGGTCAGGACGGACGGCGACTGGTCGTAGATGACGGCGAGCGTGCGCAGGTCGTCCTGGCGGATCGAGAGCACCTTGCCGTTGTAGTCACCACGCTGGCTCTGGATCGTCGCCGCGTAGCGTTGGAGGGGACCGGCCTTCTCCTGCGGCACGGTCGCGAGGCGCTCCAGATCCAGGACGAGCTTCGGCGGCGGCTCGGCGGCGCCGCCGGGTGTCGTACCGGGAAGGAGCTCCTGCACCGGAACCCCGTAGAAATCCGCCAGCTCGGCCAGGCGCTGCACCGTGACGGCACGGTCGCCGCGCTCGTACGAACCGACCACCACTGCCTTCCAGCGGCCCTGGGACTTCTCCTCGACGCCATGCAGCGAGAGGCCCTGCTGGGTGCGGATGGCGCGGAGCTTGGCCCCGAGCTGCTTTGCGTATTCGCTGGACATATAGCTCCCCGGACGAAGTCTGGTAACTCACTGTGAGGTTACGCAGCGTTACCTGAATCAGTCAAGCCGGGAGGTACGGACCAGTGCCACCACGGGGCCGTCGGGCCGTCCCGCGCCGGGGCGGCGGCGGGCCTGTCGGTGCCCCCTGTTAACCTGGTCGGCGTAGTTTTGGTTTCGACGTCCTTTAATGTCCGTCCCGTGAGGCGGAGAAGGAGGTCCGTTTCGTATGGACACAGGAAACGCGCGCAGCCCCGGGAAAACGGCTGTGGACGCCGGTGCGGCGCGCCCCGTTCTGGAGGCCCCCGACATCGCGCGGGTCCTCACCCGCATCGCGCACGAGATCGTCGAACGCGCCAAGGGCGCGGACGACGTCGTCCTGCTCGGCATCCCCACCCGCGGGGTCTTCCTCGCCCGCCGACTGGCCGCGAAGCTCGCAGACATCACCGGTCGGCCGGTCCCCGTCGGCTCCCTCGACATCACGATGTACCGCGACGACCTGCGCCTGCGGCCCGCCCGCGCGCTGGCCCGCACCGACATCCCGGGCGACGGGATCGACGGGCGGCTCGTGGTCCTCGTGGACGACGTGCTCTTCTCCGGCCGGACGATCAGAGCCGCCCTGGACGCGCTCGGCGACATCGGCAGGCCCCGCGCCGTCCAGCTCGCCGTGCTGGTCGACCGGGGCCACCGCGAGCTGCCGATCCGCGCCGACTACGTGGGCAAGAACCTGCCCACCTCCCTGCGCGAGACGGTCAAGGTCCAGCTCGCCGAGGAGGACGGCCGGGACACCGTGCTGCTCGGCCTCCAGCAGGCCACCGGTACCCAGCAGGCCGCCGCCGCGGGCGAGCAGTAGCGGCAGCGACGCCCTCCGTACGCCACCCGGGCGTACGGCCGCGCCTCCGCGTGCCCGTACGCCCGCACACCGACACACCGGAGCACCCTCCCGATGCTGCGCCCCCCGGGGACGAACCCCCGCACACCCGGCCATCTGATCTCCGCCGCCGATCTCAGCCGCGACGAGACCGTGCTGATCCTCGACACGGCCGAGGAGATGGCCCGGGTGGCCGACCGGCCCATCAAGAAGCTGCCGACCCTGCGCGGCCGCACCGTCGTCAACCTGTTCTTCGAGGACTCGACCCGCACCCGGATCTCCTTCGAGGCCGCCGCCAAGCGGCTCTCCGCCGATGTCATCAACTTCTCCGCCAAGGGCTCCTCCGTCTCCAAGGGCGAGTCCCTCAAGGACACCGCGCTGACCCTGGAGGCCATGGGCGCCGACGCCGTCGTCATCCGGCACGGCGCCTCCGGTGCCCCGTACCGGCTCGCCACCTCCGGCTGGATCGACGGCGCCGTCGTCAACGCGGGCGACGGCACGCACGAACACCCCACCCAGGCGCTGCTCGACGCGTTCACGCTGCGCCGTCGGCTGGTCGGCGCGGACGCGGGCCTCGGGCGCGACCTCGCAGGGCGGCGCGTCACGATCGTCGGTGACGTGCTGCACAGCCGGGTCGCCCGCTCCAACGTGCTGCTGCTGCACACGCTCGGCGCGCACGTCACCCTGGTCGCCCCGCCCACCCTGGTCCCGATCGGGGTCGAGCGGTGGCCCTGCGAGGTCTCCTACGACCTCGACCGGGTACTGCCCGACTCCGACGCCGTGATGATGCTGCGGGTGCAGCGCGAGCGGATGAACGCCGCCTTCTTCCCGACCGAGCGGGAGTACGCGCGCCGCTACGGCCTCGACGGCGACCGGATGGGCCGCATGCCCGGGCACGCCGTCGTGATGCACCCCGGTCCGATGAACCGGGGCATGGAGATCACCGCCGAGGTGGCCGACTCCGGCCGCTGCACGGCCGTCGAACAGGTCGCCAACGGCGTCTCGATCCGGATGGCCGTGCTCTACCTGCTCCTGGGCGGCAACGAGCCCGCCGTCACCCACTCGCTCCCCCGTACCGAGGAGAACACGCAACCATGAGCACGATCCTGATCCGGGGCGCGAAGATCCTCGGCGGCGAGGCGGCGGACGTCCTGATCGACGGCGAGACCATCGCCCGCGTCGGCACCGGCATCGAGGCCGGGGACGCCACGGTCGTCGAGGCCGCGGGGCAGGTCCTGCTGCCCGGCCTGGTCGACCTGCACACCCATCTGCGCGAACCCGGCCGCGAGGACTCCGAGACCGTCCTGACCGGCACCAAGGCCGCCGCCGTCGGCGGATTCACCGCCGTCCACGCCATGGCCAACACCTTCCCCGTGGCCGACACCGCCGGTGTGGTCGAGCAGGTCTGGCGGCTCGGCCGGGAATCCGGCTACTGCGACGTCCAGCCCGTCGGCGCCGTCACCGTCGGCCTGGAGGGCAAGAACCTGGCCGAGCTGGGCGCCATGCACGAGTCCGCCGCGCGCGTGCGCGTCTTCTCCGACGACGGCAAGTGCGTGGACGACGCCGTGATCATGCGCCGGGCGCTGGAGTACGTGAAGGCGTTCGACGGGGTCGTCGCCCAGCATGCCCAGGAGCCACGGCTCACCGAGGGCGCCCAGATGAACGAGGGCGTCGTCTCCGCCGAACTCGGCCTCGGCGGCTGGCCCGCCGTCGCCGAGGAGTCGATCATCGCCCGTGACGTCCTCCTCGCCGCTCACGTCGGCTCCCGGGTACACATCTGCCACCTCTCCACGGCCGGCTCCGTCGAGCTCGTCCGCTGGGCGAAGTCCAAGGGCTGGCAGGTGACCGCCGAGGTCACCCCGCACCACCTGCTGCTCACGGACGAGCTCGTGCGGTCGTACAACCCCGTCTACAAGGTGAACCCGCCGCTGCGCACCGAGGCCGACGTGACGGCCCTGCGCGAGGCCCTGGCCGACGGCACGATCGACTGTGTCGCCACCGACCACGCGCCCCACCCGCACGAGGACAAGGACTGCGAGTGGGCCGCCGCGGCCATGGGCATGGTGGGCCTGGAGACGGCGCTCTCGGTCGTCCAGGAGACGATGGTCGAGACCGGACTGCTGGACTGGGCGGGGGTCGCCGACCGGATGTCGTTCCGGCCCGCCCTCATCGGCCGTCTCGAGTCGCACGGCCGTCCCGTCTCGGCAGGCGAGCCCGCGAACCTCACTCTGGTCGATCCGGCTTACCGTGGTCCCGTGGACCCCGCGGGTTTCGCCTCCCGCAGCCGTAACACCCCCTACGAGGGACGTGAGCTGCCGGGACGCGTCACCCACACCTTCCTGCGGGGCCGTGCCACGGTCGTCGACGGGATTCTGGCGTGACAAGCCTGACAACAAGCGTGACAAGCGCGAAGCACCTCCTGCCCCTGGCCGCCGAGCAGAAGTCGGCGGACGTGACCGACTGGGCCGCCCGCCTCGGCTGGGTGGCCGGACTGCTGCTGTTCATCGCCTTCGTGTACTGGCTGATGCGCCAGGGCTGGCGGTGGCGCGGCAGCCTCCAGTCCGCGCTGCCCGAGCTGCCCACCGCGCCGGACAGCCCCGGCGAGCCCGTGCTGCGCATGACGGGCCGCTACCACGGCTCCACGACGGCCGGGCAGTGGCTCGACCGCATCGTGGCGCACGGCCTGGGCGTCCGCAGCCGGGCGGAGCTCACGCTCACGGACGCGGGCCTCACCGTCGTACGCCCGGGGGCGGCCGATTTCTTCGTCCCGGCCGGGCAACTGCGCGAGGCCCGGCTCGACAAGGGCATCGCGGGCAAGGTCCTCACCGAGGGCGGCCTGCTGATCGTCACCTGGAGCCACGGCGACACGCTGATCGACTCCGGCTTCCGCTCCGACCGCTCCGCCGAACACGCTGACTGGGTCGAGGCCCTCAACGCGGCCGTCGAAGGAGCCGGTGCCGTCCGCACGACCGCCGACGGGACCGTCGGCCCCCCGAACCACCTCAGCACCACCACGAAGGAAGGCCCCGCACGATGACCACCTCCACCGGGGGAAGCACCCGCCCCACGGCGCCCGACGCCGTACTGGTCCTGGAGGACGGCCGCACCTTCCGCGGCCGCGCCTACGGGGCCGTGGGGGAGACCTTCGGCGAGGCCGTCTTCTCCACCGGCATGACCGGCTACCAGGAGACCCTCACCGACCCGTCCTACCACCGCCAGGTCGTGGTGATGACCGCCCCGCACGTCGGCAACACCGGCGTCAACGACGAGGACCCCGAGTCGAAGCGGATCTGGGTCTCCGGCTACGTCGTCCGCGACCCCGCCCGCACCCCCTCCAACTGGCGCTCCCGGCGCTCCCTCGACGACGAGCTGGCCGCCCAGGGCGTCGTCGGCATCAGCGGCGTCGACACCCGCGCGCTCACCCGCCACCTGCGCGAACGCGGCGCGATGCGGGTCGGCATCTTCTCCGGCGAGGCGGTGGCCGACGACGTGACGCTGCTGGACCGCGTCCGCCGGGCCCCCGAGATGACCGGTGCCGACCTGTCCGCCGAGGTCGCCACCGAGGAGGCCTACGTCGTCCCCGCCGTCGGCACCAAGCGCCTCACCGTCGCCGCCCTCGACCTCGGCATCAAGGGCATGACCCCGCGCCGGATGGCCGAGCGCGGCATCGAGGTGCACGTCCTGCCCGCCACCGCCACCCTGGACGAGGTGTACGCCTGCGGACCCGACGGCGTCTTCCTCTCCAACGGCCCCGGCGACCCGGCGACCGCCGACCTGACCGTCGTCAAGGGCGTCCTGGAGCGCGGCACGCCGCTGTTCGGCATCTGCTTCGGCAACCAGCTCCTGGGCCGGGCGCTCGGCTTCGGCACGTACAAGCTCAAGTACGGCCACCGGGGCATCAACCAGCCCGTGCAGGACCGGACCACCGGAAAGGTCGAGGTCACCGCGCACAACCACGGATTCGCCGTGGACGCCCCGCTCGACCGCGTCTCCGACACCCCCTACGGCCGCGCCGAGGTCTCCCACGTCTGCCTCAACGACGACGTCGTGGAGGGGCTCAGGCTGCTCGACCGGCCGGTCTTCAGCGTCCAGTACCACCCCGAGGCGGCCGCGGGCCCGCATGACGCCGCGTACCTGTTCGACCGCTTCGCAGAGCTCATGGAGGCCCAGCGTGCCTAAGCGCACCGATATCCAGTCCGTCCTGGTCATCGGATCGGGTCCGATCGTCATCGGCCAGGCCGCCGAGTTCGACTACTCGGGCACCCAGGCCTGCCGGGTCCTCAAGGCCGAGGGCCTGCGGGTGATCCTGGTCAACTCCAACCCCGCCACGATCATGACGGACCCGGAGATCGCCGACGCCACCTACGTCGAGCCGATCACCCCCGACTTCGTGGAGAAGATCATCGCCAAGGAGCGCCCCGACGCGCTCCTGCCCACCCTCGGCGGCCAGACGGCGCTCAACACCGCCATCGCGCTGCACGACGCGGGCACGCTCGACCGTTACGGCGTCGAGCTGATCGGCGCCAACGTCGAGGCGATCAACAAGGGTGAGGACCGTGACCTCTTCAAGGAGGTCGTCGCGGCCGTCAACGCCAAGATCGGCCACGGCGAGTCCGCCCGCTCGGTCATCTGCCACTCGATGGACGAGGTGCTGGCCGGGGTCGACGGACTCGGCGGCTACCCCGTCGTCGTCCGGCCCTCCTTCACCATGGGCGGCGCGGGGTCCGGCTTCGCACACGACGAGGAGGACCTGCGCCGGATCGCCGGACAGGGCCTGATGCTCTCCCCGACCACCGAGGTCCTCCTGGAGGAGTCCATCCTCGGCTGGAAGGAGTACGAGCTGGAGCTGATGCGCGACAAGAACGACAACGTCGTGGTCGTGTGCTCCATCGAGAACTTCGACCCGATGGGCGTGCACACCGGCGACTCGATCACGGTCGCGCCCGCGATGACGCTCACCGACCGCGAGTACCAGGTCCTGCGGGACATCGGCATCGCCGTCATCCGCGAGGTCGGCGTCGACACGGGCGGCTGCAACATCCAGTTCGCCGTCAACCCCGAGGACGGCCGGGTCATCGTCATCGAGATGAACCCGCGCGTCTCCCGCTCCTCCGCGCTGGCCTCCAAGGCCACCGGTTTCCCGATCGCCAAGATCGCGGCCCGGCTCGCCGTCGGCTACACGCTGGACGAGATCCCCAACGACATCACCGAGCAGACCCCGGCGTCCTTCGAGCCCACGCTCGACTACGTCGTGGTCAAGGTGCCCCGGTTCGCCTTCGAGAAGTTCCCCGCCGCCGACTCCAGCCTCACCACCACCATGAAGTCGGTGGGCGAGGCCATGGCCATCGGCCGCAACTTCACCGAGGCGCTCCAGAAGGCCCTGCGCTCCCTGGAGAAGTCCGGCAGCCAGTTCTCCTTCACCGACGAGCCGGGCGGCGCCGACCAGGGCCTCGACGAGCCGGGCGTGAAGGACGCGCTGCTGGAGACCGCCAGGATCCCCACGGACGGCCGGATCAGCACCGTCATGCGCGCGATCCGCGCCGGAGCCACCCCCGAGGAGGTCTTCGCGGCGACGCGGATCGACCCCTGGTTCGTGGACCAGCTGTTCCTGATCAAGGAGTACGCGGACGAGCTGGCCGCCGCGCCCGAGCTCTCGCCCGAACTCCTGGCGGCGGCCAAGCGGCACGGCTTCTCCGACGCCCAGATCGGCGCGATCCGGGGTCTGCGCGAGGACGTCGTCCGCGAGGTGCGGCACGCCCTCGGCGTGCGTCCGGTCTACAAGACGGTCGACACCTGCGCCGCCGAGTTCGCGGCCAGGACGCCGTACTTCTACTCGTCCTACGACGAGGAGAGCGAGGTCGCGCCGCGCGAGAAGCCCGCCGTGATCATCCTCGGCTCGGGCCCCAACCGGATCGGCCAGGGCATCGAGTTCGACTACTCCTGCGTGCACGCCTCCTTCGCACTCGGCGCCGCCGGCTACGAGACCGTCATGGTCAACTGCAACCCGGAGACCGTCTCCACCGACTACGACACCTCCGACCGTCTCTACTTCGAGCCGCTCACCCTGGAGGACGTCCTGGAGATCGTGCACGCCGAGACGCAGGCCGGACCGGTCGCGGGCGTCATCGTCCAGCTCGGCGGCCAGACGCCGCTCGGACTCGCGCAGGCGCTCAAGGACAACGGCGTACCGGTCGTCGGCACGCCTCCCGAGGCGATCCACGCGGCCGAGGACCGGGGTGCCTTCGGCCGGGTCCTCGCCGAGGCCGGGCTGCCCGCGCCCAAGCACGGCACGGCCACCACCTTCGACGAGGCCAAGGCCATCGCCGACGAGATCGGCTACCCGGTGCTCGTACGGCCCTCGTACGTCCTCGGCGGACGCGGCATGGAGATCGTGTACGACGAGACCCGGCTCTCCGCGTACATCGCCGAGTCCACGGAGATCGGTCCCAGCAGGCCGGTCCTCGTGGACCGCTTCCTCGACGACGCCATCGAGATCGACGTGGACGCGCTCTACGACGGCACCGAGCTGTACCTGGGCGGCGTCATGGAGCACATCGAGGAGGCCGGCATCCACTCCGGCGACTCGGCGTGCGCCCTGCCGCCCATCACGCTGGGCGGTTTCGACATCAAGCGGCTGCGCGCCTCGACCGAGGCCATCGCCCGGGGCGTCGGCGTACGCGGGCTGATCAACATCCAGTTCGCGATGGCCGGGGACATCCTGTACGTCCTGGAGGCCAATCCGCGCGCCTCCCGTACGGTCCCCTTCACCTCCAAGGCCACGGCCGTACCGCTCGCCAAGGCCGCGGCCCGCATCTCGCTGGGCGCCACCGTCGCCGAGCTGCGCGCCGAGGGCCTGCTGCCCGCGACCGGCGACGGCGGCACCCTGCCGCTGGACGCGCCGATCTCCGTCAAGGAGGCCGTGATGCCGTGGTCGCGGTTCCGCGACATCCACGGGCGCGGGGTGGACACCGTCCTCGGACCGGAGATGCGTTCGACGGGGGAGGTCATGGGCATCGACTCCGCCTTCGGCACGGCGTACGCCAAGTCGCAGTCCGGCGCGTACGGTCCGCTGCCCACCAAGGGCCGCGCCTTCATCTCCGTCGCCAACCGCGACAAGCGCTCGATGATCTTCCCGGCGCGCGAGCTGGTGGCGCACGGCTTCGAACTGCTCGCCACCTCCGGCACCGCCGAGGTCCTCAAGCGCAACGGCATCCACGCGACCGTCGTGCGCAAGCAGAGCGAGGGCGAGGGGCCCGGCGGTGAGAAGACCATCGTCCAGCTGATCCACGACGGCGGCGTCGACCTGATCGTCAACACCCCGTACGGGACCGGCGGCCGCCTCGACGGCTACGACATCCGGACGGCCGCGGTGGCCCGGGGCGTCCCCTGCCTGACGACGGTGCAGGCGCTGGCCGCCGCCGTCCAGGGCATCGACGCCTTCAAGAACGGCGAGGTCGGGGTTCGCTCCCTCCAGGAACACGCGGCACACCTGACGGCCGCGCGCCAGGTCTGACCGCCGGCGGCAGGCAAGCCCGTCCCGTCGGAAGGGGGGACACCGGCCTCGGTGTCCCCCCTTCCGACGAGACCCCACCGACCTTTGAGGTCCGACGAGAAGAAGACGGACGCCCCCTCCCATGCACCTGTACCGCTTGCTCTTCCGGCTCGTGTTCCGGCGGATGGACCCCGAAGCGGCCCACCACCTGGCGTTCCGGTGGATCCGGCTCACCGCGCGCGTCCCCGTCCTGCGGACGTTTCTGGCGGCCTTCCTCGCCCCCCGCCACAAGGAGCTGCGCACCGAGGCGTTCGGCCTGCGGATGCACGGCCCCTTCGGGCTCGCGGCCGGCTTCGACAAGAACGCCGTCGGTATCGACGGCCTCGCGATGCTCGGCTTCGACCATGTGGAGATCGGCACGGTCACCGGCCGGCCGCAGCCGGGCAACCCCCGCACCCGGCTCTTCCGGCTGACGCCCGACCGGGCCCTGATCAACCGGATGGGCTTCAACAACGACGGGTCCGCGGCCGTCGCGGCCCGGCTCGCGGCCCGCAGGCCCGTCTTCAGGACCACGGTCGGCGTCAACATCGGCAAGACCAAGGCCGTCCCCGAGAGCGAGGCCGTCGCCGACTACGTCCTGTCCACCGAGCGCCTGGCCGCCCACGCCGACTACCTCGTGGTCAACGTCAGCTCGCCCAACACCCCCGGCCTGCGCGGCCTCCAGGCGGTCGACCAGCTCCGGCCGCTGCTGACCGCCGTACGGGCCGCCGCCGACCGCGGCGTCACCCGCCGCCGGGTCCCGCTCCTGGTGAAGATCGCGCCCGACCTCGCGGACGAGGACATCGACGCCGTCGCGGACCTCGCCGTCGAACTCGGCCTCGACGGCATCATCGCCACCAACACCACCATCGTCAGGGAAGGGCTCGGCCTGGCCTCGGACCCGGCCCTGACCGCCGAGACGGGCGGCCTGTCGGGAGCGCCACTGAAGGCGCGCTCGCTGGAGGTCCTGCGCCGGCTGTACGCCCGGGTGGGCGACCGGATCACGCTGGTCGGCGTGGGCGGCGTCGAGAACGCCGAGGACGCCTGGCGACGCATCCTCGCCGGCGCCACCCTGGTGCAGGGCTACAGCGCGTTCATCTACGAGGGGCCGCTGTGGAGCCGTGAGATCCACCACGGGCTCGCGGCCCGGCTGGCCGCCAGCCCCTACGCCACGCTCGCCGAGGCCGTCGGAGCAGACACCCGGAAGGTGACCGAATGACCGACCGCACGCCCGGCGCCACGCCGCCCGCCGTTCCCGGCACCACGCCCGTCGGTACGAGGACCGGCCGCCCGGTCCCGGAGCCCTTCGGGGCCCGGCTGCGGCGCGCCATGGACACCCGCGGCCCGCTCTGCGTGGGCATCGACCCGCACGGTTCGCTGCTCACGGCCTGGGGCCTGGACGACGACGTCGCGGGCCTGGAACGCTTCACCCGTACGACGGTGGAGGCGCTGGCCGACCGGGTCGCCGTGCTGAAACCGCAGTCGGCGTTCTTCGAGCGCTTCGGCTCGCGCGGCGTCGCCGTACTGGAGAAGGCGGTGGCCGAGGCGCGGGCGGCCGGGGCGCTGGTCCTGATGGACGCCAAGCGCGGTGACATCGGCTCGACCATGGACGCGTACGCGCGGACCTACCTGGCGCCGGACTCGCCGCTGTTCTCGGACGCGGTGACGGTCTCCCCGTACCTCGGCTTCGGGTCCCTGCGGCCCGCGCTCGACGCCGCGGCCGCGGCCGGCTCGGGAGTCTTCGTGCTGGCCCTCACCTCCAACCCGGAGGGCGCCGAGGTACAGCGCGCCACGGCCGCGGACGGCAGGTCGCTGGCCCAGGTGATGCTGGACCACCTGGCGGCGGAGAACGCGGGAGCCACGCCCCTCGGCTCGGCCGGCGCGGTCGTCGGCGCCACGATCGGCGACCCGGGCGCGGATCTCGCGATCAACGGTCCGCTGCTCGCTCCCGGCATCGGCGCGCAGGGCGCGACCCCGGCGGATCTGCCCCGGGTGTTCGGGGCGGCCGTCGGGGACGTCGTCCCGAGCGTCAGCCGGGGTGTTCTGCGTCACGGACCGGACGTCAGTGCGCTGCGGGAGGCCGCGCTGCGGTTCGCCGACGAGGTACGGACGGCGGTCGCGGGCGGCTGAGGACGTCCTCCGTCCGACCCGGGCCCGCCCTGAACCCGGTCGGCGGAGAGCCCGGGACGGAGCCGGAGGCGACAGCGCGGGGGAACTCCAGCTGGGACGATGGCCAAGTTCCTGTCCAAATACCTGGACAAAATGACCAAAACGTCGCACCTATGCGATGCTGACCAGGACTTTTCGTCTGTTCTCGCTGACTCGGGCGGTCATGGCCGCTAGTCTCCGTCGAGAGCCGACGTGCAGTTCACGTGCAGTGCGTTGCCCGTTGCTCGCCTGGTGTGGGGCGATCAGGTCCCGCACCGGTCCGTATCCGACAGTTCGACATCCGAGGTGACGTAGGCGTGGCTCTTCCGCCCCTTACCCCTGAACAGCGCGCAGCCGCGCTCAAAAAGGCCGCCGCGGCTCGCCAGGAGCGGGCCGAGGTCAAGAATCGACTCAAGCACTCCGGCGCCTCCCTCCATGACGTCATCAGGCAGGGACAGGAGAACGACGTCATCGGCAAGATGAAGGTGTCCGCCCTGCTCGAGTCCCTGCCCGGCGTGGGCAAGGTCCGCGCCAAGCAGATCATGGAGCGGCTCGGCATCTCCGAGAGCCGTCGTGTACGTGGTCTCGGCTCCAACCAGATCGCCTCGCTCGAGCGGGAGTTCGGCGGCGGCGGAGCCTGACGTTCCCGGGCACTGCCGGGAACCTGGATAATCGCCGCATGGCAGCAGAGGTACGACCGCGGCTGACCGTGCTCTCCGGCCCCTCCGGGGTCGGCAAGAGCACGGTCGTCGCGCATATGCGCAAGGTCCACCCCGAGGTCTGGCTCTCGGTGTCGGCCACCACCAGGAAGCCGCGCCCCGGCGAGCGCGACGGTGTCCAGTACTTCTTCGTCTCCGACGACGAATTCGACAAGCTGGTCGCCAACGGCGAGCTGCTGGAATGGGCGGAGTTCGCGGGCAACCGCTACGGCACCCCCCGCCAGGCGGTCCTCGACCGGCTGCGGGCGGGGGAGCCCGTCCTGCTGGAGATCGACCTCCAGGGCGCGCGACAGGTCAAGGAGTCCCTGCCCGACTCCCGGCTGGTCTTCCTGGCGCCGCCGAGCTGGGAGGAGCTGGTGCGCCGGCTCACCGGCCGGGGGACGGAGTCGGCCGAGGTGATCGAGCGCCGGCTCGAGGCCGCCAAGGTCGAGCTGGCCGCGGAGTCGGAGTTCGATACGACGCTGGTCAACACCTCCGTCGAGGACGTGGCGCGCGAACTGCTAGCCTTGGTGGCAGTCGCATGATCTGTCGTGGTCCCTTCGATCACGATCTCCTTGAATTTTCTTCGGAAGGCTAGAGAGTGTCCTCTTCCATCACCACGCCCGAGGGCATCATCAACCCGCCGATCGATGAGCTGCTCGAGGCCACGGACTCGAAGTACAGCCTCGTGATCTACGCCGCCAAGCGCGCGCGTCAGATCAACGCTTACTACTCGCAGCTCGGCGAGGGCCTGCTCGAGTACGTCGGTCCGCTGGTGGACACGCACGTCCACGAGAAGCCGCTCTCGATCGCCCTGCGCGAGATCAACGCGGGTCTGCTGACGTCCGAGGCCATCGAGGGCCCGGCCCAGTAAGGCGCACGGCCCGGACGGGCGTACGGTCCCGACGGGCGCACGGTCTTCGCGGCGCACTTCCACCACAGGCCCGGCAGCACGACTGCCGGGCCTGTGGTGTGTCATGTCGGAGGATGAGACGTGGGGCCGGAGGGTCCCGGACGAGGGGAGAGGCACGGTGGCCGAGCCGAAGGTCGTGCTGGGAGTCGCGGGCGGCATCGCGGCGTACAAGGCGTGCGAACTGCTGCGCCGGCTCACGGAGAGCGGGCACGACGTACACGTCGTACCGACCGCCTCCGCGCTCCACTTCGTGGGGGAGGCGACCTGGTCCGCGCTCTCCGGCCACCCGGTCGCGACCGAGGTCTGGACCGATGTCCACGAGGTCCCGCACGTCCGGATCGGGCAGTCCGCCGACCTGGTCGTCGTCGCCCCCGCCACCGCCGACCTGCTCGCCAGGGCGGCCCACGGGCTCGCCGACGACCTGCTCACGAACACGCTCCTCACCGCGCGCTGTCCGGTCGTCCTCGCCCCGGCCATGCACACCGAGATGTGGGAGCACCCGGCCACCCGGGAGAACGTGGCGACACTGCGCCGCCGCGGCACCGTTGTCATCGAGCCCGCCGTCGGCCGGCTCACCGGCGTGGACACCGGCAAGGGACGGCTGCCCGACCCCGGGGAGATCTTCGAGGTCTGCCGCCGGGTGCTGGCCCGGGGCGTCACCGGGCCCGACCTGGCCGGGCGCCATGTGGTGGTCAGCGCCGGGGGTACGCGCGAGCCGCTCGACCCGGTGCGCTACCTGGGGAACCGTTCCTCGGGCAAGCAGGGCTACGCACTGGCCGGAACGGCCGCCGCCCGTGGCGCGCGCGTCACGCTCATCGAGGCGAACACGGGGCTGGCGGACCCGGCGGGCGTGGACGTGGTCCACGTGGGCACGGCCGTGCAGCTGCGGGAGGCCGTGCTCAAGGCCGCCGCGGAGGCCGACGCGGTGGTGATGGCGGCGGCGGTCGCGGACTTCCGGCCCGCCGACTACGCCCAGGGCAAGATCAAGAAGAAGGACGGCGAGGAGCCCGCGCCGCTCGTCCTGGTCCGCAACCCGGACATCCTCGCCGAGATCTCGGCCGAGCGGGCCCACCCGGGGCAGGTGGTCGTGGGCTTCGCGGCGGAGACGGACGACGTCCTGGCCAACGGGCGCTCCAAGCTCCGGCGCAAGGGGTGCGACCTGCTCGTCGTGAACGAGGTGGGGGAACGGAAGACGTTCGGCTCGGAGGAGAACGAAGCGGTGGTCCTGGCGGCGGACGGCAGTGAGACACCGGTGCCGCACGGGCCGAAGGAGGCGCTGGCGGACGTGGTCTGGGACCAGGTGGCGGCGCGGCTCGCGGGCTGAGCGCGCACCGGGCCATGGCGCCCGGTCCGTCCGGCGTTGCGTGAATACCCCGTTGCGGGCGGGGCGCGGGCGCGGGCGGCGGATCACGGGCGCACGGGGGAGCGGGGACGGCTCGAGAACCGGTCGAGCCCCGGTCCGGCGGCCCTGGCCACGCCGAACCGGTGTGTCGCATAATGCAGTGCCGCGGGCGACGGGGACTCCCACAGATCGAGACACTTCGCCCTGTAGCCTCGTACGACCGATAAAGTGGTCGTGGAATGTCGGCGGGCCCGGCCCCTCCGCCGTTCCACCCATGATCAGCCAGCAGCCGCTGCAACCCCAGGGAGCGATGTGTCCCGCCGTCTGTTCACCTCGGAGTCCGTGACCGAAGGTCACCCCGACAAGATCGCTGACCAGATCAGCGACACCATTCTTGACGCGCTGCTCCGGGAGGACCCGACTTCCCGGGTCGCCGTGGAGACCTTGATCACGACCGGTCTGGTGCACGTGGCCGGCGAGGTGACGACCAAGGCCTACGCGCCCATCCCCCAGCTGGTGCGCAACAAGATCCTGGAGATCGGCTACGACTCCTCGAAGAAGGGCTTCGACGGCGCTTCCTGCGGCGTTTCGGTGTCCATCGGCGCGCAGTCCCCCGACATCGCCCAGGGCGTGGACGCGGCGTACGAGAAGCGGGTGGAGGGCGATGAGGACGAGCTCGACAAGCAGGGCGCCGGCGACCAGGGCCTGATGTTCGGCTACGCCAGCGACGAGACGCCCGAGCTGATGCCGCTGCCGATCTACCTGGCCCACCGGCTCTCGCGCCGTCTGTCCGAGGTCCGCAAGAACGGGACCATCCCGTACCTGCGCCCCGACGGCAAGACCCAGGTCACCATCGAGTACGACGGTGACAAGGCCGTCCGCCTCGACACGGTCGTCGTCTCCTCGCAGCACGCCTCCGACATCGACCTGGACTCGCTGCTCGCCCCCGACGTGCGCGAATTCGTCGTCGAGCACGTCCTCAAGCAGCTCGTGGACGACGGCATCAAGCTGGAGACCGAGGGCTACCGCCTGCTGGTGAACCCGACCGGCCGCTTCGAGATCGGCGGCCCGATGGGCGACGCCGGCCTGACCGGCCGCAAGATCATCATCGACACCTACGGCGGCATGGCCCGCCACGGCGGCGGCGCCTTCTCCGGCAAGGACCCGTCCAAGGTCGACCGCTCCGCCGCCTACGCGATGCGCTGGGTCGCCAAGAACGTCGTCGCCGCGGGCCTGGCGTCGCGCTGCGAGGTCCAGGTCGCGTACGCGATCGGCAAGGCCGAGCCCGTCGGCCTCTTCGTGGAGACCTTCGGCACCGCCAAGGTCGACACGGACAAGATCGAGCAGGCCATCGGCCAGGTCTTCGACCTCCGCCCCGCCGCGATCATCCGCGACCTCGACCTGCTCCGCCCGATCTACGCCCAGACCGCGGCGTACGGCCACTTCGGCCGCGAGCTTCCCGACTTCACCTGGGAGCGCACGGACCGCGTGGAGGAGCTGCGCAAGGCCGCGGGCGTCTGACCCGCCCCACCGCCCCACAGCCGTACGGAAACGGCCCCGGACCGCCCCTCGAGGACGGTCGGGGCCGTTCCGCGTGTGCCGGGGGCGCCGCTCGCGGACGCCGGACGCGACGGAGAAGGGTGTGTCGGTGCGGTCTGGTAGGTATGGAACTGTGCGCAGCGACGACAGGCAGTCCGGGGAATCCGCCGGTGGCGGGCCGGAGCAGCTTGCGCTGATCCGGGAGACGGTGCGCACGGCGCGAGTGCCGCGGGCGAAGCCGCGGACATGGCGGGGGGCCGCGCTGGCGGGGGAGATGCCGGTCGCGCGGGTGGTGGTCAACAAGGGGGTGCTGCATCTCGACCAGTTCTTCGACTACGCCGTGCCGGAGGAGCTCGACGAGGTGGCCCGGCCCGGGGTGCGGGTGCGGGTGCGCTTCGGGGCCGGGGCACATCAGGTGCGGGGCGGGCGGCGCGAGGGCGGGCGGCTGATCGACGGGTTCATCGTCGAGCGGCGGGCCGCCTCGGACTACTCGGGGCCGCTCGCCGCGCTGGCGGACGTGGTGTCGCCGGAGCCGGTGCTCAGCGCGGAGCTGCTCGGCCTCGCCCGGGCGGTCGCGGACCGCTACGCGGGCACCCTGGCCGATGTCCTCCAGCTCGCCGTCCCGCCGCGGAACGCGCGCGCCGAGGCCAAGCCCTCGCCGGAGCCGCTGCCGCCGCCCGCCGCACCCGGGCCGGGCACCTGGGAGCGGTATGCCGACGGGCCGGCGTTCCTCGACGCGCTCGCGGGCGGCGGGTCCCCGCGGGCGGTGTGGACGGCGCTGCCCGGGCCGCACTGGGCGGGCGAGCTGGCCGCCGCCGTCGCGGCGACGCTGGCCTCCGGGCGGGGCGCGCTGGTCGTCGTGCCGGACGGGCGGGCCGCCGCGCGGGTCGACACCGCGCTCACCGCGCTCCTCGGCGAGGGGCGGCACGCGCTGCTGACGGCGGAGGCGGGCCCCGAGCGGCGGTACCGGCAGTGGCTCGCCGTCCGGCGCGGCTCCGTACGGGCGGTCGTCGGGACCCGGGCGGCCATGTTCGCGCCCGTCCAGGACCTGGGGCTGGTCGCCGTCTGGGACGACGGCGACAGCAGCCACAGCGAGCAGCACGCCCCCCAGCCGCACGCCCGTGAGGTGCTGCTGCTGCGCGCCGCGCACGACCAGTGCGGTTTCCTGCTGGGCGGCACGTCCTGCACGGTCGAGGCGGCCCAGCTCGTCGCGACCGGCTGGGCGCTGCCCCTCGCGGCGCCCCGAGAGCGGGTGCGGGCGGCCGCCCCGCTGGTCCGTACGGTCGGCGACGGCGAGCTGGCCCGTGACGAGGCGGCCCGGGTGGCCCGGTTGCCCAGTCTCGCCTGGCAGGCCGTCAGGGACGGGCTCAGGACCGGGCCGGTGCTCGTACAGGTGCCCCGGCGCGGCTATGTGCCGCGGCTGGCCTGCGAGCGCTGCCGGGCGCCCGCCAGGTGCCGGCACTGCGCGGGCCCGCTCCAGGCGCCCGCCGAACGGGACCTGCGCTGCGGCTGGTGCGGCCGGGACGAGCCGGGCTGGCACTGCGCGGAGTGCGGCTCCACCCGGCTGCGCGCGCGGGTCGTGGGGGCACGGCGTACGGCGGAGGAACTGGGCCGGGCGTTCCCCGCCGTCCCGGTCCGTACGTCGGGGCGGGACCATGTGCTGGAATCCGTTCCCGACCGCCCCGCGCTCGTGGTGTCCACCCCCGGCGCCGAGCCGGTGGCCGACGGCGGCTACGCGGCCGCGCTGCTGCTCGACGGCTGGGCGATGCTCGGCCGCCCCGATCTGCGGGCGGGGGAGGAAGCGCTGCGCCGCTGGATACACGCGGGCTCGCTGGTACGCGGGCAGGCCGAGGGCGGCACGGTGGTGGTGGTCGCGGAACCGACGCTGCGTCCGGTGCAGGCGCTGGTCCGCTGGGACCCGGTGGGCCACGCCCGGCGTGAACTGGCCGAGCGCGCGGAGCTGGGATTCCCGCCCGTCTCCCGGATGGCCGCCGTGACCGGCCCGCCGGACGCGCTGACCGCGTTCCTCGCCTCGGTCGCACTGCCGGGCGACGCCGAGGTGCTGGGGCCCGTGCCCCTGCCGATGACCGATCCGGGCCGGCCCCGCAGGACCGGCGACCCGCCACCGGGGGAGCGTTGGGAGCGGGCTCTGGTGCGGGTGCCGCCCGGCAGTGGGGCCGCGCTGGCGGCCGCCCTGAAGGCGGCGCGGGCGGGGCGGTCCGCCCGGGGCGGCGATCCCGTGCGGGTCAGGATCGACCCGCCGGACATCGGCTGAGACGTACGCCGTGGGCGGGAGCGGCCGCCGCGTGGGCGGCGTGGGGCCCACGTGAGTGCGGTGCGGTCGGGCGGCTGACGGCCGCACCGCCCCGATCCTGGGGCCAGGGCCTTCGGCGCCGCCCCCGCCCTGGGACGGGCCCGCGCCGCCGACCTGCCTCGTTCCGCGTCGCAGGGCGGCTGATGCTCCCGGTGCGCCCGGCGGCGACGGACGGGTCAGCCGCCGCGCGGGCCCGGGAAGGCGGTCGTGCGGGACTCGCCGCGGAGCGACTGCGCGCCCGCCGTCGGCTGCGGAGGCATCGAACGAGCCGCCGGGACCGCCGGGAGGGGGGTGCCCGGGACGGTCGTCGGGTGCTGACGGGGCGTCGTGGCGTCCTGCGCGCGGTCGGTGTCGGCCGCGCTCGCCTGCTGCGCGGCCCTGCGGGTGCCGTAACGCCGGTGCACCGCCTGCTTGGTGACGCCCAGTGCCGATCCCACGGCGTCCCACGAGAATCCCAGCGAGCGGTCGAAGTCCACCGCCGCCGTCACCAGCGTCTCGACGCTGTCGCGCAGCTCCTGGGCGAGCCGGACGGTGGGGGCGGGGGCCCTGCCGTAGACGACGAAGCCCGTGGCGGGGCCCGAGCGCCGTGGGCGGTAGACATTGCCCAACTGGGCGGTGAGGGTGCGCAGCGCGTCCACCTGCCGTCGTACCCGCTCGATGTCCCGCACCAACAGGTGCAGACTTGCCCGGGCTTGTGCGTCGTGGGTTGCGTGGTCGGCCATGAACAAGCCTCTCGAACCGGCGTTGAAAAGGACCGGGCCGATTGCGAGCGGCCCGTGGGTCAATCTGTCTTGACAACGCGCCGACGGCCGTTGTGGTCACGCTGCGGGGCGTATCCGTCCACGGGCGGGGCGCACGGGCCGCCGTACGCCCCCGGGCCGCCGTACGCCCCCGGGCCGCCGTACGCCCCGGGACGGCGAGCGGCCCCCGGGAGTGCTGACGGCGGGCGGACCCTAGACTGGTGCGCTGCTCGTCGCGCCGGTCCGTCCGGTCGGCCGGTCCGACGGCCGGGTCACCCGGCGACAGCCCGCCCGCCCCGCCCCGTACGCCATCAGCCCGAGAGGCAGTCAGCCACCGATGAAGCTCGTCTTCGCCGGCACCCCCGAGGTCGCCGTACCCGCCCTGGACGCACTCATCGCCTCCGACCGGCACGAGGTCGCCGCCGTCGTGACCCGGCCCGACGCGCCCTCGGGGCGCGGCCGCAGGCTCGTCGCCTGCCCGGTCGCGCAGCGCGCGGAGGAGGCCGGGATCGAGGTGCTCAAGCCGGCCAGGCCGCGCGACGAGGACTTCCTGGCACGGCTGCGCGAGATCGGCCCCGACTGCTGTCCGGTCGTCGCCTACGGCGCGCTGCTGCCGCGGGTCGCCCTCGACGTGCCCACGCACGGCTGGGTGAACCTGCACTTCTCGCTGCTGCCCGCCTGGCGCGGCGCCGCGCCCGTGCAGCACGCCGTGCTGGCGGGGGACGAGGTCACCGGCGCGTCCACCTTCCGGATCGAGGAGGGGCTGGACTCCGGGCCGGTGTACGGCGTGCTCACCGAGCAGGTGCGTGCCGCGGACACCAGCGGGGACCTGCTGACCCGGCTGGCCTTCGCCGGGGCGGGTCTGCTCGTCGCGACCATGGACGGCATCGAGGACGGCACGCTCGAGCCGGAGCCGCAGCCCGCCGAGGGCGTCTCCCTCGCGCCCAAGATCAATGTCGAGGACGCCCGGGTGGACTGGGCCGCGCCGGCGCTGCGCGTGGACCGTCTGGTGCGCGCCTGCACGCCCGCGCCCGGGGCCTGGACCGTGTTCCGCGGCGAGCGGCTCAAGCTGATCCAGGTGACGCCGCTGCCCGACCGCGGGGAATTGGCACCCGGCGAGATCGCCGCCGCCAAGAACAGCGTCCATGTGGGCACCGGCTCGCACGACGTCGAACTCCGCTGGGTCCAGCCGCAGGGCAAGAAGCCGATGCGCGCAGCCGACTGGGCCCGGGGGGTACGGATCGCGCAGGGTGAGCGCCTGGGCGCGCCCGCCTGACCGGACCTGATCTCAGCGGACCGGTTCGGACTGGGCCGGTTCGGAGCGGACCGAGTCTGATCGCGCTGGGCCGAATCGGACGGTGGCCCGTCGGTCCCTGCCCCTGTCCCGGCCCTTTCCCCTGCCCTCGGCGTGCCGGGACCGTCTCCGGACGGGCCCGGCGGCCGGACTCCCCGTCGCCCGGCGGCCTTGGGTTCACCCGCCGCCCGTCTCGCCGTCCGACCCTGCCCGCCCGCGCGCCGGGCCGCCGGACGTACGCTGGCGGGGATCGACCCCTCTCACCGCGGAGCACCTTTGAACGACCAGGCCCGTCGCCGTCCCGCCAAGCCGTACCGCCGCCCCAAGAAGGACCCTGTCCGGGTACTCGCCTTCGACGCGCTGCGGGCCGTCGACGAGCGGGACGCGTACGCGAACCTCGTCCTCCCGCCGCTGCTCAGGAAGGCCCGCGAGAGCGGCGGCTTCGACGCGCGGGACGCGGCGCTCGCCACGGAACTCGTCTACGGCACGCTGCGCCGTCAGGGCACCTACGACGCGATCATCGCCTCGTGCGTCGACCGGCCGCTGCGCGAGGTCGACCCGCCGGTCCTCGACGTGCTCTCCCTGGGCGCGCACCAGCTGCTGGGCACGCGGATCCCGAGTCACGCGGCGGTCTCCGCCAGCGTGGAGCTGGCCCGTGTGGTCCTCGGGGACGGCCGGGCAAAGTTCGTCAACGCCGTCCTTCGCAAGATCGCCCAGGACGACCTGGAGACCTGGGTACGGCGGGTCGCCCCACCGTACGACGAGGACCCCGAGGACCATCTCGCGGTCGTGCACTCCCATCCGCGCTGGATCGTCTCCGCGCTGTGGGACGCCCTGGGCGGCGGCCGGGCCGGTATCGAGGAACTCCTCGAGGCCGACAACGAGCGGCCGGAGGTGACCCTCGTGGCCCGGCCGGGCCGGGCCACCACCGAGGAGCTGCTGGCGTCGCTGGGCGAGGAGGGCGGGCTCCCCGGCCGCTGGTCGCCCCATGCCGTACGGCTCGCCGACGGCGGTGAGCCGGGCGCGGTCGACGCCGTACGGGAAGGGCGCGCCGGCGTCCAGGACGAGGGCAGCCAGCTCGTCGCGCTCGCCCTCGCGGCCGCGCCCCTGGAGGGCCGGGACACGCGCTGGCTGGACGGCTGCGCGGGGCCCGGCGGCAAGGCGGCCCTGCTGGGCGCGCTGGCCGCCGGGCGCGGGGCCGCCCTGCTCGCCGCCGAGAAACAGCCGCACCGGGCCCGGCTGGTCGAGCGGGCACTGGCCGGGAACCCCGGGCCGTACCAGGTCGTCGTCGCGGACGGTACGCGTCCGGCCTGGGCCCCCGGTACCTTCGACCGGGTCCTGGTCGACGTCCCCTGCTCGGGCCTCGGCGCGCTGCGTCGGCGGCCCGAGGCGCGCTGGCGGCGCCGCCCGGAGGACCTGGACGGTTTCGCGCCGCTCCAGCGCGCTCTGCTGCGCGAGGCGCTGGAGGCCGTACGGATCGGCGGTGTCGTGGGCTACGCGACCTGTTCTCCGCACCTCGCCGAGACCAGGGTCGTCGTGGACGACGTCCTGCGCGGGCGCGGCACCGGCCATGGGCGCGGTGGTCCCGCGGTCCGGGCCGAGTGGATCGACGCCCGGCCGCTGATGCCGGGTGTACCGGCGCTGGGGGAGGGGCCCGACGTACAGCTGTGGCCGCACCTGCACGGCACGGACGCGATGTATCTGGCGCTGCTGCGGCGGACCGCGTGAACCGCCGACGACCGTGATCCGTGAGATCTCCGTGAACCCCGCAATCGTAGGGGCTCCGCGCGTCCGTAAATGTCCCTACGATGTTCGGCCGCGTGTCCGTTGTTGTCTGTAGGTGTTCGTAGATGTACGTACGCGGCCCTACGAAGATGACGAGCGGGGCAGCGCGGCGAACGGGGCCGAGTGAATCCGAACCAGGTCGGCCGGTCCGTACGAAAGCCTCCGGTCCGGCCGGACCGGAGGCTTTCGTACCGCTGCCGAAACATGTGAATTGCGTCGACTGCGAGGTTCGGCGGGGGCCGACGGGCCGTCGCCCGGTCCACGGGCACGTTCCGATCTCCGCCTGACGGTCAGGAACGGTCAGGAAGCGGTCCGGAGCATGGCAGGCTTGGCACATGGCGCAGATCAATCCCAGCATCCTGTCCGCCGACTTCTCGCGACTCGCCGAGGAGGCGAAGGCGGTCGAAGGCGCGGACTGGCTCCATGTCGATGTCATGGACAACCACTTCGTACCGAACCTGACCCTCGGGGCGCCGGTGGTCGAGTCGCTCGCGCGGGCGACGGACATCCCGCTGGACTGCCACCTGATGATCGAGGAGCCCGACCGCTGGGCCCCGCAGTACGTCGAGGCGGGCGCAGGTTCGGTGACCTTCCACGTGGAGGCCGCCGCCGCGCCCGTACGGCTCGCGCGGGAGATCCGCGCCAAGGGGGCGCGGGCCTCCATGGCGCTGAAGCCCGCGACGCCCGTGGAGCCGTACGAGGACCTGCTCCCCGAGCTGGACATGCTGCTGATCATGACGGTGGAGCCCGGCTTCGGCGGCCAGGCGTTCCTGGACATCATGCTGCCGAAGATCCGCCGTACCCGGGAGCTGATCGCCAAGCACGGTCTCGAACTGTGGCTCCAGGTGGACGGTGGGGTCTCGGCGACGACGATCGAACGGTGCGCGGAGGCGGGCGCGGACGTGTTCGTCGCCGGCTCCGCGGTGTACGGGACGGACGACCCGGCGGCGGCGGTCCGGATGCTCCGCAACCAGGCGGAGGAGGCAACCGGCTCGGCCGCCTGGGCGTGCGGTCACTGAGCCGCCACGCGTCCCCGGGCGCGGGGACCGAGTGAGCCGGGTGCCGGTGGCCCCGGGGCCAGTGGGCCAGTGGGCCACGGGAACGTGAACGCGGCCCCTCGGGGCCGATCAAGGACCGCCGCATCTGACAGGATGCGATGCGAGTCCACAGTGTGAACAGCAGAGTGTGAACAGCAGTGAGGAGATCGCGGTGTCTGCAATGTCGGCGGGTCGGTCAGCCCTGCGGATGGGACCCGCGGAGCTGGTGCAGGCGGCGGCCATGGCCCGCCGTTTCTACCTGGAGGGCAAGTCCAAGATCCAGATCGCCGAGGAGTTCGGCGTCAGCCGCTTCAAGGTGGCCCGGGTCCTGGAGACGGCCCTGGAACGCGACCTCGTGAGGATCGAGATCAGGGTGCCCGCGGAGCTGGACGCGGAGCGCTCCGACGCGCTGCGCGCCCGCTACGGGCTGCGGCACGCGGTGGTCGTCGAATCGCCCGCCGAGGGCGTGGACGAGTCGCCGGACCCGGAGAACCTCGGCGAGGTCGCCGCCGATCTCCTCGGTGAGCTGGTCACCGAGGGCGATGTGCTGGGACTGGCCTGGGGCCGGTCCACGATTCACATGGCGGCGGCGCTCGACCGGCTGCCGCCGTGCACCGTCGTCCAGCTCACGGGCGTGTACGACGCGGGCACCGCCGAGCGCGGCTCGGTGGAGGCGGTACGGCGTGCCGCACAGGTGTCCGGGGGAGAGGCACACCCCATCTACGCTCCGATGCTGCTGCCCGACCCGGCGACGGCCGCCGCGCTGCGCAACCAGACCGGGATCGCGCGCGCCTTCGACTACTTCGACAAGGTCACGGTGGCCGCCGTGTCGATCGGCTCGTGGGAGGCCGGCATCTCCACGGTGCACGACATGCTCACCGAGGAGGAGCGCGGCCACTACGCCACGCTGGGGGTCGCCGCCGAGATGTCCGCGCACCTCTTCGACGCCGAGGGCCGCCGGGTGGGGCGCGACCTGGGCGAACGGTGCATCACGGTCGAGGCCGAGCGGCTGCGGCGGGTCCCGGAGGTGGTGGCGATCGCGGGCGGGCTGCGCAAGGGCGAGGCGATCGGCGCGGTACTGCGGTCGGGGCTGGTCACGAGCCTCGTCACCGACACGGCGGCGGCGGACTTCCTGCTGACGGAGTTCGCCCCGGGACCCCGCCCGGCCCTGGAGCGCTGCGACCCGGACGCGGACTGACGGCGGTCCGCCACCGCGCGGGTTCGTGGCGCGCGGCGCCCGGCACGTACCGTCGGTCACGGTCACGGTCACGGCCACGGCCACGGCCACGGCGCCGGGGCCCGGTGATCCGGTGGCCGGTCGGCCCCGGAGGGGCGATGCTCGCCAGAGCCGGGGCGACGTGCCGTCCGAGCGGCGCGACACCGGTGGGCGCCCTGCCGGTGGCGGGCCGAGCGGCGCCGATGGACGCCGTCGGCCACTCGTCGGGCGTACGGCCGGCCCGCGCCGCGCGCGAGATCCGCGTCACCGTACGCGTACGGTGCGCGCGCCCGGCGGAGTGACCCGCCCCGAGCCGTCCCCGCCCGGACCAGGAACCGGGGCGCGGACGCGTAAGGCAGTTCTGTTCCCAAGAGCACGGGCGTCCGTGGCGACGTCGCATGCGCTCTCATGGGCTTCCTGCGTGATGTCAGGCCGCAACCTCGTCCATCAGCATTCGCAACGTCAGCGAGTGCTTTTCAGGTGGAAGCGCGTCCATGGCGCCTTGGGCGTACGCCATCCCGCCCGCCTTGTCCCCGGAGCGCGCGAGCATCAGTCCGCGGTGAAGCTCCAGGTGGGTGGCGAACCGCGGAAGTGAAGGGGGGAGTTCGCGGCGTGCGTTCGCCTGTGCTTCGACGGCGAGCCTCTCATCGCCGAGCCTGGCGAACAGCAGGGACAGGAAGACGTTCATCCGCCACCAAGGGACGGCGTAATCGCTTGGCTCGTTGTCCGACCCGGCAGCGTCGAAAATTCTCCGGCCCTGGTCCGCCAGAATGTACGCCGTGTCTCGGTCCCCGCGAATAGCAGCCACATGCGCCTTGCCCATGACGGCGTTGAGGAGTCCGAGGGACGGCCGGTCGGAAATCGCCATTGCCTGATCGGCGAGAAGATCGGCCACGCCAAGGGACGCGCCTTCGTAGCCCAGTGCGATAGCCGCGCGGCCGCGCACCCATACACGAGTGTTCTCGTCGCTACTCTCGTCGGCGGCACGCGCGGCCGTGCGGTACCAGCCGACGGTCTTCGAGCCGTCCGAGCCGGGGAAGGTCTTGGCATAGAGCGTCATCAGGCGGCTCGCGACCGACCATAGATGCGGGGTATCGAGCTGTTGTTGAACGATGACGAGTTCTCCCGACACGCGGCGCTGAATGTCCGACGCGCCAAGGCTCATGTACTCAGTGCCGTACGTGGAAAGCCGGTCTTCCCACGCGTCGAGTGTCGGTCCGCCATCGAGGCGAGCGGCGAAGCCGGCGGACAGGAGATCCGACGCGACCACGGGAGCTATCGCAGTAGCGGCAATGTCACTGATGAATGTGCGTCGTTTCACTTCACCCTCAAGAACAGCCAGCGGAACGTCCAGGACTGCGGACAGACACCGGAGGTAGTAGGGCCCGGGTACCGTCCTGCAACGCTCCCAGCGGCTGATGTACTCCCGCTCAAGGGCCGTGCCGAAAGCGTCGTTGATTTCTGAGGCTAGCCGCCCCTGGCTCCAACCATGAGCCCGCCGAAGGTCCCTGATCAGTGCTCCCATGGACATGCACCCATCTTGCCCCTACAGGCGCCCCTGCGCGGGCGAACACACAGGCGTGCGTGGGAGCTTGCCCCTGCTGATGCCCCTACCTCGTCTCACCCGTCGTGCGAAATCCTTCGTAGGCGTAAGTGTCCCGGCGCCGCGCGAACGGCCCGGGACGTGGTCAGCGCTATGAAGGAGCGCCAACAATGGAACAGATTAGTCATTCCCGCCCGGTGGAAGACACGGGGCTCCGGGATCACGCCGAGAACCGTCGGCCGGCCCTGGAGGGGGCCGTCAAGACCGCGTACCGCGCGCTGCTGAAGCACATGGAGAAGTGCCAGCCGTGCCGTGAGTACGGCGTGGACTGCCCGACGGCGCGGAGTCTGCGCAGCGTGTGGAAGCGGGCGGCCGTCGCTGCGAACGCGAAGACGGGGGAGAGGGCGTGACGACGTCGATCGCGGGACTCCCCGCCGACATGAGCCGTCGACCGGCACGGCCGGCGCGGCGTCCGGGCGTCTGGATCCCGTCGTGCACCTGCCCGGGGCTGCGCGTCCGTGTCTTCCGTCGTCGCGGGAAGGTGGCGGTGCAGTGGACATGACGATTCGCGTCTACCGGGTCGCCTCTGACGGCACCCGGACCGAGACGGTGCCGGAGTACCGGGTCGACGGGACAGCGGAGCCGAACCGGAAGCTGGGCTATCTGCGCACCTGCGCATGTCCGATGCACAAGGGCGGGTACATCAATCCGCCGGTCACCCACTACGCCTTCGTTCCACGATCAAGCGCGATCCACGTGTGGGACGACTGACCCTCTGGACCCCCGTGCGACGGGGTGCCCTCCTGTCGCACGGGATGAGGGCGGAGGCCCTCCGGTCGGCTCTCTGCCGCCCGCCGGCCCCCGGACGCCGCCCCCCGTCGGAGGCGTCTGGGGTCCATTTTGCGTGCCGATCCAAGTAAAGCCACTTGCGAGCGATAGCCCGTACCCTGGCCTTATGCGCTTTTTGAACCCCCAGTCCGGGGATACGAGCCTACGTCCTTCGGTGCCGTACGACTTGACGTACGACGACGTCTTCATGGTGCCGAGGCGGTCCGCCGTCGGCTCCCGGCAAGACGTGGACCTGTCCACCACCGACGGCACGGGCACCACGATCCCCCTCGTGGTCGCGAACATGACCGCCATCGCGGGGCGCCGCATGGCCGAGACCGTTGCCCGGCGCGGCGGCCTCGTGGTCATACCCCAGGACATTCCGATAGACGTCGTCGCGGAGGTCGTCTCCTGGGTCAAGGCGCGCCATCTCGTCCTCGACACCCCCATCGTCCTGGCCCCGGCCCAGACCGTCGGCGACGCGCTGTCCCTGCTGCCCAAGCGCGCCCACGGCGCGGGAGTCGTGGTCGACGGCGGGAACCGGCCCGTCGGTGTCGTCACCGAGCACGACCTGGCCGGGGTGGACCGCTTCACGCAGCTGTCCGAGGTCATGTCGAAGGACCTGCTGGTGATTCCCGCCGACACGGACCCGCGCGACGCGTTCCTCACCCTGGACAACGCCCATCGCAAGCTCGCCCCGGCCGTCGACGCCGACGGCGCACTGGTCGGGGTGCTGACCCGCACGGGCGCGCTGCGCGCCACCCTCTACACGCCCGCGACCGACGCCGACGGCCGGCTGCGGATCGCCGCCGCCGTCGGGATCAACGGGGACGTCGCGGGCAAGGCCGCGCAGCTCCTCGAGGCGGGCGTGGACACGCTCGTCGTCGACACCGCGCACGGCCACCAGGAGTCGATGCTCGCCGCGGTCAAGTCCGTCCGCGCGCTCGGCCCCACGGTGCCGGTCGTCGCGGGCAACGTGGTCGCCGCCGACGGCGTACGCGACCTCGTCGACGCCGGCGCGGACATCATCAAGGTCGGCGTCGGCCCCGGCGCCATGTGCACCACCCGCATGATGACGGGGGTGGGCCGGCCGCAGTTCTCCGCGGTCCTGGAGTGCGCTGCCGAGGCGCGCAAGTACGGCAAGCACGTCTGGGCCGACGGTGGCGTCCGGCACCCCCGCGACGTGGCCATGGCCCTGGCGGCGGGCGCCTCCAATGTGATGATCGGCTCCTGGTTCGCCGGCACCTACGAGTCTCCCGGCGACCTCCAGCAGTCCGCCGACGGACGGCTGTTCAAGGAGTCCTTCGGCATGGCGTCGGCCCGCGCCGTCCGCAACCGCACGAGCGAGGAGTCGGCCTACGACAGGGCGCGCAAGGCGCTGTTCGAGGAGGGCATATCCACGTCCCGGATGTTCCTGGACCCGGAGCGCCCCGGCGTCGAGGACCTGATCGACTCGATCATCGCGGGACTGCGCTCGGCGTGCACGTACGCCGGCGCCAACACCCTTGAGGAGTTCGCGGAGAACGCGGTCGTCGGCGTACAGAGCGCCGCCGGTTACGCCGAGGGCCAGCCGCTGCACGCCAGTTGGAGCTGAGCCGCGTCAACGCTGAGCCGCGGCAACGCCGCTGGGCCGCGGCAACGCTGAGCGGGGGGTGCCCCTATCTGTTTCGTCAACCCCGGCGGCGTCGGCTTGTAGGGATTGATCCTGGTTTTCGGGAACGTCCCGCGAAGCGGGACGTTCCTGGCGGATCGGGTGGCTGATGGGCAGCCCGGTGGCCGGCCGGGCCGGAGCGACCGTGCCGGTGCGCGGGCGTGATGGGGCCTGGAGGGCAGGGGTGGTGGAGTCGTCAGGCGGCGAGGTCGACGTCGCCGGGGGTGCGTGCTTCGTAGAGGGCGCCGGTGCGGATCATCGCGTGGATGACGTTCACGCGCTGGCGGGCCAGGCGGAGGATCGCCTGGGTGTGGGTCTTGCCGCGTGCGCGTTGGCGGTCGTAGTAGATCCGGGAGGACGGGTCGGTTTTGCAGCCGATCGCGGCGAACGCGGCCTGGAACAGGGCACGTTTGAGGAGCCGGTTGCCGCGGTGGGGTGCGTGCTCGCCGCGGATGGAGGTGCCCGAGGACTTCGTGGCCGGGGCGAGTCCGGCGTAGGAGGCGAGGTGTCCGGCGGTGGGGAAGGTGGTGCCGTCACCGATCGCGACGATCACGGCCGCTGTGGTCCTGACGCCCATGCCGGGCAGGGACGTCAGGAGGTGGAAAAGAGGGAGGGCCTCCAGCAGGGCGGCGATCTCC
Organism: Streptomyces hebeiensis; assembly: GCF_052983195.1. Lineage (NCBI taxonomy): Bacteria > Bacillati > Actinomycetota > Actinomycetes > Kitasatosporales > Streptomycetaceae > Streptomyces > Streptomyces hebeiensis. Next base: position 1,118,140 of record NZ_CM129812.1, on the reverse strand, counting down.
TGCTCGGCCTGGCGTCGCTGGGTGTGGGCGGCGGCGAGCTGCGCGGCCAGGCCGGGCACGATCAGCGCGGAGGTCTCGGTGCCCGGGACCACGAGGGTCTGCTCGGCCAGTGCGTCGAAGATCTCCCCGGTGAGGTGAGCGGCCTTGCGCGAGCCGTGCGCCCGGAGCAGGGCCTCGCAGCGTGCACGCCCCAGCTTCCTGATCTTCGTGGGAGAGCCGTGCTTCGCCAGGAGGGCCTGAACGTAGGGGTAGGCCAGACGAGGGCCGAGCACGCGTTCCAGGGAGGGGTGGATCTGGGAGAGCAGGCCGCGCAGCCGGTTGGTGGTGCGGTTCACCTCGCCGGCCAGGTCGTTGTCGTAGCCGGTGAGCATGGTAAGCGCCGCCAGCGTCTCGTCGTCCCGGTCGATCGCGCGCAGAGTGTGCGGCATGGTCCGGGCCGTGTCCGCGATCACGAAGGCGTCGCGGGCGTCGGTCTTGGCCTCACCCGGGTAGAGATCGGCGGCCCGCCGCATCGACAGACCGGGCAGGTAAGCCACCCGGCAGCCTGCCGCGCGGGCCGCGGCGATCGGCAGTGCGCCGATGTTGGCGACCTGGTCCACAACCACCAGGACGGTACCGAACTTCGTGACCAGCTTTCCGAACAGTTCCAGCAGCTTCGGTTCGGTGTTGGGCAGCCGCCTGTCGTGGACGGTCTTGCCCAGCTCGGTCAGACCATGGGCGTGGTGGAACTCTTTGCCCAGGTCAAGGCCGAGGAACAGATCTATGTCGACGGTGTCGACCATGCTCGCGTGCCCCCTCGACGTGCACTCGTGCCCGATCCTGGCCGTCCCTGCGGCACCACACGCCGGCAACCACGTTACGCAGACATCCCGTCCCCGAAGTGGTCCGGCGTTGCGCCGGGCCGGGCGGTCGTCAGGCCCCTCATCAGCGGTCAAGCGGTGCCCCGAGACCCGGCGGCAACACCCCCCAGGTCATCACCTCGACAGGGGGCAGACAGCCATACCGGGCCCGGGGGCCAGGCGCCCCATTTCGGAGCCACGAGAAAGGTAACGGGGCAGGCCAAGGCCACCGCACCGCGGCACACCGTCCCGGCCGGCCACGGCGCGACTCGCGCGCTCCGCGCGGTGGCCGGACGGCCCGAGCCGGGACGGGATCCGCGCGGACTCCCGGCGAACCGGTGCGAGATCCGCGAGAACTCCCACGCATGTCCCGGGCGGAACCGGGTAGACGGGCCTCCACTGACAGCGGAACACGCACCAAAGGGGAGGACGAAGTGTCCACGGCGAGCACGGTCCCGACCGAAGACGCGCGGTACGGATCCCAGCAGCGGGCCGAGGCGGCGCAGCTGGATCTCCCTTACGTCGAATGTCCGGCGGAGATGGCGCCCAAGGACGCCCGGGACATCTCCAAGGTCTTCTTCACCCGGCTGGCCGAGCTGGAGGAAGGCACCCACGAGCACAGTTACGTCCGGAACACGCTGATCGAGCTGAATCTGGCCCTGGTCCGCTACGCGGCTGCCCGGTTCCGCAACAGGGCCGACCAGATGGAGGACATCGTCCAGGTCGGCACCATCGGCCTGATCAAGGCGATCGACCGGTTCGAGCTCACGCGGGAGGTGGAGTTCGCGACCTTCGCCGTTCCCTACATCGTCGGCGAGATCAAGCGGTTCTTCCGGGACACCAGCTGGGCCGTGCACGTGCCCCGCCGGCTCCAGGAGCTGCGGATCGACCTGGCCAAGGCGACCGACGAGCTCTCGCACCGGCTCGACCGCGCGCCGACCACGTCCGAACTGGCCGAACACCTCGGCCTGGACGAGGACGAGGTCATCGAGGGTGTCGTCGCGAGCAACGGTTACACGGCCGGTTCGATCGACATGCCCGCGGATGAATCGGACCACACGGGCGCGATCGCGGACCGGCTGGGCGCGCCCGACGCGGGACTGGAGACGGCGGAGAACGTCCAGGCGCTGAAGCCGCTGATGGAGGAGTTGGACGACCGGGAGCGGCGCATCCTGCGGATGCGGTTCGGCGACGAGATGACGCAGTCCGAGATCGGCGCCGAGCTGGGGGTGTCGCAGATGCACGTCTCCCGGCTGCTGGCCCGGATCACCGGGCGGCTGCGGGCGGGGCTGCTGGTCGAGTAACCGAGCAGCGTCCTCGCTGTTCTCGCATGCGGTCATCGAGGAGCCGGCGTGTCGCCGCGCAGGACAGCGGCGCGGGTGCGGCCGAGCACGGCGCGGGCGCGGGCGGACCGTCCAGTGGTAACAGCGGCGTGCGCAGGGTGCGGGTGAGGGACGCGGAGCGCAGCCGGGCGCGGGCGTCGTCATACCAGTCCGCACGGGCCCAGCGACCACGCAGGAGTCCCAGCACAAGGACCGCAACTGCTTCACGGCCAGCAAAGTCAACCTGAAACCGTAGACACGGAGATCCCCGGTCCGTGTGGGCCGGGGATCTCTGCCGCCGGGCGCCGGCCCCGCGTACACGGGGCTGCGGGCCGTCCGTCACACGCCCGCCGCGCGCGCAGCCGTGTACACCTCGGCCGCCACGTCGATCAGTTCGGCCGCGTCCCGGGTCGTGGTCTGGACGTCCAGCAGGAATCCGGGGACGCCGGACTCCGCGTGCGCCACCAGGTCCTCGACGATCTGGGCCACACTGCCCTGGAAGGGCTGCCGGCCGTCGCCCTCGTACGGCTTCGCGCTGTACTGCGCGTTGATGCGGACGCAGGCGTCGAGCGGCCTCGTCCTGCCCCGTTCCTCGGCCAGTTCGCGCAGGTGCCGCCACTCCCGGGTCAGTTCCCGCGCCCCCATGGCCACCGGCATCCAGCCGTCCGCCCGGTCCACCAGCCGGCGTTTGGCGCGCGGGCCGGCTGCGGCGAGGAGGACCGGGATGGGCCGGGCCGGCTTGGGGCCCACCTCGGACGGGGCGATGGTGGTCAGCTCGCCCGTGTACGAGACCGGGTCCGGCCCCCACACGGCCGCGCACACGTCCAGCAGTTCGTCCAGCACCGCGCCGCGCTTGTCGAACGGGGCGACGGAGGCGGCGGCGTACTCGTCGTGCGACCAGCCCGTGCCGAAACCGGCGACCACCCGGCCGCCGCTCGCCGCGTCCAGCGAGGCGAGCGTCCGGGCCAGTTGGAACGGGACGTGCAACGGCGCGATCAGGACGCTGGTGCCGAGCCGGACCCGTTCGGTGGCCGCCGCGGCCAGCGTCAGCGTGACCAGCGGGTCCGCCACACTGCGGTACGTGTCGGGCCACGGGACGCCCGGCACACCGAACAGGCCCTGGGTGGCGGGCTCGGGGAAGAGGACGCGTTCGAAGACCCACAGACTCTCGTAACCGGTCTCTTCCGCGGCGCGCGCCACGGCGGCCACGTCGCGGCCGAGGACGTGGTGCTTCAACTGCGGAAGACCGAGACCGAGTGTGACCGGCATGCGTGCACTCCTTCGTGGCGGACGGGTCGGGGAACCACCGTAAGCACAGCAGTAGTTAATTCATCAACCTTTTGTGGTGCCGGTGGGGGCGTGACCGGCTGGATCCGGCCGCTCCCATCCTCGCCCGGCGAACGGCCGGTGGTGCGGTCCGGCGGGCCGGGCGCCGACGACCGACACGGGCGAGGCGGCGGATCGACGCCTTGCTGTGGTGGGTCGAGCTGCGGGGGGAGTCGGGCGGGTGCGAGGGCGCGGCGGGGACGTTCGCGCCGGAATACGCCTACACGCCGGTGACGGGCTGAGTCCGCGCGCGGGGAACGGCGATCGCCCGCGCGACGCCGGGCCGCCCGGTGTCGCCGGGGCCGCGCGCGGGAAACGGCGGGGCCCGGCGTACCGCGTCTCGCCGGGCCGGACCCCGTCGCGTCACGCGAGCGCGGGCCCGCCGTACGGTGGCCGGACAGCGGCTGACGGCGCCGTTCTCCCGTGCCGCCTCCCCCGTTCCCCTCCGGGCCGGTCCGCGGTCCCGTATCGCCCGTATCGCCCGCGTCGTCGGTGTCTTCCGTGTCGTACGTGCACGGCGCAAACGACGAGGACCGCCCCGGTGACGGTGGCGCTGTCGCCGCCCGAGGTCCGGATCGTGGCCGCGACCCCGACGAACGAGAGCGAACAGCCCAGGCAACTCGGCACCCGGCCGCGCGTCGCCAGCAGGAAGATGATGGTCGCGACACCGGACATCATGATCGCGAGGTTCGGGTCGAGGCCGATGAGGACCGGGGCCACGAATGTGGCTCCGACCATACACGGCCAGCTCCATGCCCGATCCGGAGTTCCGGACTGATCACGTCGGGAGGGGCGATGGAGACGCGAATGTAAACGAGGCCACGCTTGCGGCGCCGTACGGTGGTAGGCGCCTGTGTCGTGCTGACGGGGCGCAGCCGGACCGAGGTCGGTGGGGGAGTTTCGATGCGCTTGGCCGGCTGCATCGGGGCCGTACGTCCTGTGTTGAGCGAGACCATGCCGCCTGCTGGTCAGCCTGCCGGCATGATTGGGCGGTCCGAGGCCCAGGGTTGACGGAGGCCAGCCGAGCGCCACACGCAATGCGTCGACTGACTCGGTTTGTCTCGATGAGGGTGTTCGGCTATTAATCACCTCGGCTCCGCGGCGTGCGGGCCATGGGAAAGCGGAGAGTGATAATGGCGGGCGTCGGGTGGAAGCTGCACGGCGATGGCAAGCACCTGCGGCCGGGCGAGGTCGTCAGGCCCGATGAGCGTCTGTCCTGGGGGCGCACCATCGGCTTGGGTGCCCAGCACGTCGTTTCGATGATCGGCGCGTGTTTCGTCGCCCCGATCCTTATGGGCTTGGATCCGAGCCTGGCGCTGATGGCGTCAGGGGTGGCGACGGCGCTGTTCCTGTTGATGACCCGTGGCCGTATTCCCAGCTACCTGGGCTCTTCGCTGTCCTTCGTGGGCGTGTCCGCAGTCATCGCGAGCCAGGGCGGGGATGCCGGCACCTTGACGGGCGCCCTGCTGGTGGTCGGTGCGTGTCTGGCCGGGTGCGGCATCGCCATCCATGTACTGGGCGCCCGGGTGATCCATGCGGTGCTGCCGCCTGCGGTGACCGGCGCGGTGGTCATGCTCATCGGTTTCAACCTGGCCCCGGTGACAGCTTCCACATACTGGCCCCAGGACCAGTGGACGGCGCTGGCCACCATGTTGTTCACCGGCCTTGCCCTGGTGGTGCTGCGCGGCTTCTGGGCCCGCATCGCAATCTTCCTGGGCCTGGTCTTCGGGTACGGCCTGTCCTGGATCTTCGACAAGACCCTGGGCAAGATTCATTCGGCGGACGGGTCAGGCAAGATCACCGATCACTGGCGGATCGACTTCTCCGGGGTTTCCAATGCCGAATGGATCGGCGTGCCCACCTTCCACGCCCCGAACTTCTCCGCCTCGGCGATCCTGGTCGCCCTGCCCGTCCTGGTAGCGCTCATCGCCGAGAACGCGGGGCACGTCAAGGCGGTCGGTGAGATGACGGGGGATCCGCTGGATGACCAGATGGGCCGGGCCATTGCCGCGGACGGCGCGGCGACCATGCTGTCCACCGCGGTCGGGGGACCCGCGACGACCACGTATGCGGAGAACATCGGTGTGATGGCCGCGACCCGCGTCTACTCCACCGCCGCGTACTGGGCCGCCGCGGGCTTCGCGCTGCTGTTCGGGCTATGCCCGAAGTTCGGCGCCGTCGTCGCGGCCATCCCCGGCGGGGTTCTCGGTGGGATCACGGTGATTCTCTACGGGATGATCGGGCTGCTTGGTGCGCAGATCTGGGTTCGCAACAAGGTCGACTTCTCCCAGCCCCTCAATCTGGTGCCGACCGCAGCCGGCGTCATCATCGGCATCGGCGGTGTCTCGTTGAAGTTCACCGACAACTTCGAATTGTCCGGCATCGCGCTGGGCACGCTCATAGTTCTGACCGGCTACCACGCCCTGCGCTGGCTTTCGAAGGCCGCCGGAACCCAGCAGCCTCCCCTCCTGGACGGCGGCACCACCGACTACGACAAGGGCGCCAGTAGCGCCCGGTAATTGCCGCCGGGGACTACGATGCCGACCGAGCCGGTACGGCCGGTAGAGGGCCGGATCGCCGCCGCGTCGCATCGCTGACCGAACGTCAGGCTGGTGTAGTGAGAGTCCTTGTCGCTGTGATGTATGAGGCCGGGCGGGGTCTGCAGGCCGTGACCGCCGAACCTCGCAGCGAGTGCATCGGCCGCAGGGCCGAGGTCATCCGGTGTCGCGAGGCCGGCGGAGGTGGTCACGTCGTGGCCCTCCGTTCGGGGTCTGCTGCCGCGGCGGTGCCGGTGCCGGAATCGACGATGGCCTGCAAAGTGGCCAGGTGATGCGCGAACGCGTCGCGTCCGGTGTCGGTGATGCCGACCCAGGTGCGGGTGCGGCGCCCCACCGGCTCCTTTCGCACCGTGACCAGCCCGGCATCCGACAGCACGGTCAGCGTCTGGGAGAGCGTGGAGTCACTGACCTCCAGCAGGTCGGCGAGGAACCGGAAGTCGACGTCTTCGAGGTTCCGCAGCGCCGCCAGCAGCGAGAATCTCACGGGCGAGTGGATGAGCGAGTCGAGGTCCTTGCGTGGGTGGCTCATCGCCTGGAGCTCGCGAAGAGGCACGCCACGATCGGGCTGACGGCGATGACACCGGCGAGCATCCACCACCACGGCCGGGTCGCTCCGACGAGCTGAAGAGCCGGATCGAGCATCAGGGTGTAGAGCGCGAACCATGTCGCCACCGCGATCTGCATGTTCCGCAGACCGTTGCGAGGCGCGGAGACCTGATTCCTCAGTGCGATCGTCCAGATCGAGATCGAGCCCAGCGACAGGAGCCCGAACGCCGTCCAGTAGTACACGTGGAGGACATCGACCGCGAAGGTGAACGCGAGCGCAAACCCCGCCTGCAGGCCCACGAACACCGGGAACCAGCGGGTCGCGCGACGAGCCTCAGCGCCGGCCTTCTCACCGGCGGCGACACACGCCGCCGCTTCGTCCGCAGAGATGTGATTGCTAATCATGAATGTACTTTAAAGGCGGTAAAGTTGACGGTCAACTCGCCGCACCAGGGCTCCTCGCTGTCTGAGGCCTGTCCCGTAATCCCCGGTGGATCAGCAGGCGCCGTCAGATGCGCTGCTTCGCACGGCGGAGGGGTGCCCGCATCCTGGATGTACGCGGGCGTTGCGACAATCCGGCGAGGTGCCGTGGCTGTCGTCGTGCGCCCGCCGGGGATCACGGGACAACCCTTGCAAGTGCGTGTGCCGTAACGGTGACGCGTCGGGTTCCTGATCGTCGATCATGGTCGTGTGGTGGGGAACGCCTCTCGTGAAACGATCACCAGCGACCGGAGGATCACAGGACTGTCGGCCGATTGCCGAACTCGTGGCTGAGCCGGACCTGTTGCGGCATGAACGCCACCCGGCCCGGCGTGTGGCCGGGCCACGGAAGCGGACCGTGGGCGCGGCGCGAAACACCGGCTGGTCTTCGTCGACCGACTCCTGGCCACCCTCGTGCACCTCCGACACGCGACCACCCATGACGTACTGGCCTGCTGGTTCGGCGTGGACCGCTCCACCGTCGTCCGCGCAATCGGCGGGGTGCGGCCCCTGCTCGCCGAGCGAGGCTGCGCCGTCAGCCCCGGAGTGCGCTGCGAGGTCGTCGACCACCTCGGCGCCGTCGGCAAGACCGGGATCGTCGACGGTAACCGAGAGCCGCGATCTGGCCGGGCGGCTCGGCGCGCAGCCCGTACGGCCCGGCGGCCCGTGCGGCGTCAAAGCCCGTACCGCACCGTGGGCCCGCGCGGCGGGAACCCGCGGCCGTGGCTCAGGTCGTCGGGTCCGCCGCCGGGGCGGGCTCGCCCGTGGTGACCGGGGCCGCGCGCCGGTCACCCGCGCGCAGCGCCCCGGCACCCACCATCAGCCCGCAGGCCAGCAGGGTCACCAGCCCGAAGGAGACCACCAGCGACGTCGCGTTCGCGACCGCGCCGATCGCCGAGGGCGCGATCAGGCCCGAGGTGTACGTGATGGTGGCGACGCCTGCGATGGCCTGGCTCGGGTTCGGGCCCGCCCGGCCCGCCGCGGCGAACGCGAGCGGGACGACCACGGCCACCCCGAGCCCGATGAACCCGAAGCCCGCCATGGCGACCGCGGGATGCGGCGCCGCGACCACCATCGCCCCGCCCGCCGTCGCCAGTGCCCCGCCCACGCGTACGGCGCGTACGGCGCCGAACCGGTCGACGACCCGGTCGCCCACGAGCCGCGCCACCGCCATGGTCAGCGCGAACGCCGTGGTCGAGGCCGCCGCGAGCCCGGCCGAGGTGTCCAGCGCGTCCCGCAGGTAGACCGCCGACCAGTCCAGGCTCGCGCCCTCCGCGAAGACCGCGCAGAAGCCGACCGCGCCGATGAGCACCGCGGACTTCGGCGGCAGCGCGAACCGGGGCGGCGGTTCCTCGTCCCGTGTGCCGCGCACCTCCGGGACCGCCTGGCAGGCGGCCAGCCCGGCCGCCGTGAGCACGGCGGCCGCGAGCGCGTGGTGCAGGCGCGCGTCGCTGCCCAGGTGCGCGGCGAGCGTGCCGGCCGCGGAGCCGATCAGCGCGCCCGCGCTCCACATGCCGTGCAGGCCGGACATGATCGATTTGGCGAGCCGGTTCTCGACCTCCACCCCGATGGCGTTCATCACCACGTCGGACAGGCCCGAGGAGGCGCCGTACAGGAACAGCGCCGCGCACAGCAGCACCAGATCGGGGGCGAGCGACGGCAGCGTCAGCGCGAGGGTCCACAGGGCGAGCAGGACGCGCAGCGCCGTGCGCGCCCCGAAGCGGTGGCTGATCGCCCCGGCCAGCGGCATCGCCACCGAGGCCCCCAGCGCGGGGAAGGCGAGCGCCAGTCCGAGCTGGCCCGCGCTGACGCCGGTGTGGTCCTGGATCCAGGGGATCCGGGTGGCGAAGCTGCCGGTCACCGAGCCGTGCACACAGAAAACGAGGGCGATCGCGACCCGGGCGCGCCCCCACCGCCGCTTGTCGTGGACGCCTCCGGCGGCCCCGGCGGTCTTTCCGTCACGTCCATCGGGTCCACCGGGCTTTCCGGCGAACTCCCCAGCGACCTCTTCAGCCGGCATCGGCCCCGACCTTCCCGAGAGACTGCCCCTACCGGCGGACACCTCGCCGGTGCCGCCGCTGCCGCAGCCGTCAGCGGCTGCAGTAAACTATCAGGAACCCTTCCTGATAAATAGACTCCGCTCGGCCCTTCTGGAAGGATCCCGGCATGGCCGCATCCCCGAGCACCGCCCGGGCCATCAACGACCGGCTGGCCCTGCGCCTGCTCCGGGAGGGCCCGTTGACGGCAGGACAGCTGACCTCGCTCACCGGGCTCTCCCGCCCCACCGTCGCCGATCTGGTGGACCGGCTCCAGGACTCGGGGCTGGTCAGGGTGGTGGGTGAGGCGGGGGGCCGGCGCCGGGGCCCCAACGCCCGGCTGTACGGGATCGTCGCCGATCGCGCGCACCTCGCCGCCCTCGACGTACGGACGGACGGCGTCGCCGTCGTCGTCGCCGACCTGCTGGGCACCACCCTGGCGGAGGCCGCCTCTCCCGTCGGCGGCGACACCGCCACCGAGACGGCCGTGGAGCGGGTCGCGACCCTGCTGGAACGGACGGTCCGCGAAGCCGGCGCGAGCCGGCTGCACAGTGTGGGCATCGGCGCGCCCGGACTGGTCGACCCGGTCACCGGCGAGCTGCGCGACACCTCGGGCCTGCCCGCCTGGCACCGCCGGCTCGTCGGGGCGCTCCAGGAGCGGCTGGCGGCGGCCGTCCTGGTGGAGAACGAGACCAATCTGGCCGCGCTCGCGGAGGCCCGGCTGGGAGCGGCGCACGGCCCGGACACCTTCGTCCTGCTCTGGCTCGGCCACGGCGTGGGGGCGGCCCTCGTGCTCGACGGGAAGCTGCGCCGAGGGGCCTCGGGCGGCGCGGGCGAGATCGGCTTCCTGCCCGTCCCCGGCACCTCGCGACTGCCCTCGGCGGTCGCCTGCGACGGTGGCTTTCACTCGCTGGCGGGCTCGGGGGCGGTGAGCGCGCTCGCGGAGCGGTACGGGGTCAAGGCGGTGCCGGTGGCGGCCGAGCCGCCGTCCGCCGCGCTTGTCCGGGCGGCCGTCGCGGGGCGGGGGGCGGCCCCCGGCGAGTTCCTCGACGCCCTGGCCGACCGGCTGGCGCTCGGCGCGGCGGCGGTGAGCGCGGTGCTCGACCCCGGCCGGATCGTCCTGGGCGGTGAGATGGGCCAGGCGGGCGGGGCGGCCCTGGCGTCCCGTACCGAGACCCGGCTCGCCGCGCTGTCGCCGCTGCGCACGGAGGTCAGGGCGAGCGCGCTGGGCGGCGCGGCGGTCCTGCGGGGCGCGCTGCTGACGGCCCGTGAGGCGGCGCAGGACGCGCTGTTCGCCGGGGACGTGTGAGCGACTTCACCACGGAGGGCCGATCCGGCCGCGGCGGTGAGGATCACGGGCGCCGGGCCCCGCGCGTCGCCCGATCGGCCCCCGAAGTCCGCTCCGGGCGCCGCCCCGCGGTGGGCCCGGTGCGGCCCCGGATCCCGCCGTTCTGTGAGACAGGACACATCCCTGCCCCGGATGGCCGACGATCAGCCGTGGCAGACTGGTCCCGTACCAGAAGCAGCGCACTCCGGGGTCGGTGTAATTCCGAACCGGCGGTTACAGTCCGCGACCCGCCCGCATCCAGTGGGCGGTTGACCAGGTGAAATTCCTGGACCGACGGTGAAAGTCCGGATGGGAGGCAGTGCGCGGCGGGCCGTGGCAGGTGCGTCGCCGTCGATGGTCGTCCTCGGACGATCCACATCGTCGGTCCCGGCGTCCCGGCGTATGCGTTCCCGCTGATTCTGTCGTCATCGACAGGCCCCGGAGTCCGTGCCCGAAGAGGCAGGAGGACCCGGGTGGCCACCGAAGCGGACACCGTGACCGACGCCGACGCGATGCGTCGGGCCCTCGTGCTGGCCGCTCGCGGCCTGGGCCGTACGAGCCCCAATCCCGTCGTCGGATGCGTCGTCCTCGACAGCGCGGGACGGCCGGCCGGAGAGGGCTACCACCGGCGGGCCGGCGGGCCGCACGCCGAGGTCCACGCCCTGCGGGCGGCGGGGGAACGGGCCCGTGGCGGCACCGCGTACGTCACCCTGGAACCCTGTGACCACACCGGCCGCACCGGCCCCTGCTCCCGCGCGCTCCTCGACGCGGGTGTGGTCCGGGTCGTCTACGCGGTCGCCGACCCGGACCCCCGGGCGGGCGGCGGCGCCCGCACCTTGCGCGCGGCCGGGGTCGCGGTGGAGCGGGGGCTGCTCGCCGAGGAGGCCGAGGCCGGCAACGTCGCCTGGCTCACCTCCGTACGCCTGCGCCGCCCGCACGTGACCTGGAAGTACGCGGCCACCCTCGACGGCCGCTCGGCCGCCGCCGACGCCACCAGCCGCTGGATCACCTCCGCCGAGTCGCGCGCCGATGCGCACCGGCTGCGCGCCGAGGCCGACGCGGTCGTCGTCGGTGCGGGCACCGCCCGCACCGACGACCCCCATCTCGCCGTACGGGGCGTCCCGGACGCCGTCCAGCCGCTGCGCGTCGTCGTGGACACCGAGGGCACCGCCGTGCGGCCCGGGGCCCGGATCCTGGACGGCGCATCGGCCACGCTCGTCGCGGTCGCCGAGGACGCCGATCTCCGGGCCGCCGGTCATCTGCCCGAGGTGGTACGACTGCCCCGCGCCGCCCGCGGTCTCGACGTGCCGGCCCTGCTGGCCGCCCTGGACGCGCGCGGCGTGCGCTCCGTGCTCCTCGAGGGAGGGCCGGCCCTGGCCGGCTCCTTCGTCGCCGCGGGAGCGGTCGACCGGGTCATCGGCTACCTGGCCCCCGTCCTGCTCGGCGCCGGCCCGGCGGCGCTCTCCGACGCGGGAATCGCCACCCTCGCCGACGCGTTGCGGCTCCGTATGACGGAGACCGTACGGATCGGCACCGACGTGAGGATCACCGCCGTGCCGGAGGTCCCTGCCACGCGACCCGCCACCCGGGAGTCCGCCGTCACGGAGCCTCCCGTCACCGAGCCCGCCGCCCTGCCCGAGTCCGCCGCAGCCAAGTCCCCTGTCCCCGGCCCGGCCGCCGAGGTCGCCGCCGCCGTCCGCGTTCCCGCCGACGGCCCCGCCACGAAGGAGCGTTGAGTGTTCACCGGAATCGTCGAAGAACTGGGTGAGGTCGCCGCCGTCGAGAACCTCGGCGACTCCTCCCGCTTCCGGCTGCGCGGTCCCCTCGTCACCGAGAACGCCAAGCACGGCGACTCCATCGCCGTCAACGGCGTCTGTCTGACGGTCGTCGACCTCGCGGACGGCGAGTTCACCGCCGACGTGATGGCCGAGACGCTGAACCGCTCCAGCCTCGGCGCGCTCGTGCCCGGCTCCCGGGTCAACCTGGAGCGGCCCACGGCCGTCGGCGGCCGGCTCGGCGGCCATATCGTCCAGGGCCACGTCGACGGCACCGGCACCATCGTCGGGCGTGAGCCGTCCGAGCACTGGGAGGTCGTCACCGTCTCCCTCCCCGCCGGGCTGAGCCGTTACGTCGTGGAGAAGGGCTCGATCACCGTCGACGGCGTGAGCCTCACGGTCGTCGAGGCCGGAGCCGAGCACTTCACCATCAGCCTCATTCCCACCACCCTCGCGCTGACCACCCTCGGTCTCAAGGGGCCGGGCGACCCGGTCAACCTGGAGGTCGACGTCATCGCGAAGTACGTCGAGCGGATGCTCGGCGACCGAGCCGGGGAGCCCTCCCGATGAGCGTCCTGTCCTGGCTGAACGGCGAGGCCTTCACGGCCGTCGGTCAGCACATCCTGTGGTCCGACATGATCGGCAACGTCATCGGCCTGGCGGCCCTGGCACTCGGCTGGCGGCGCTCCATCCTGACCTGGCCCGCCCAGTTGCTGTCCGGGGCCATCCTGGTCGGCGCGTACGCCTCCGCCCAGCTCAGCGGGGGCGTCGGCAAGCAACTGCTCGTCATCGGCGTGGCCCTGTGGGGCTGGCGGCAGTGGCAGCGCGGCAGGCAGCAGGCCCAGGACGGCTCGATCGCCGTCCGCTTCGCGAGCGGGCGCGAGCGGGTGGTGCTGCTGGCCGGCACGGCCGTGGGCACCCTCGCCGTCGGCGGGCTGTTCGTCGCCGTCCCCGAACTGTCCTGGAACCCCTGGCCCGACGCGTACATCTTCGTCGGCACGCTCGCCGCGATGGTCGCCCAGGCCCGTGGGCTGGTCGAGTTCTGGTTCGCCTGGCTGCTGGTCGACATCGTCGGCGTACCGCTCGCCTTCAGCAGCGGACTGGCCTTCTCGGGCCTGGTGTACGTGGTCTACCTCGCCCTCGTCCTGTGGGGGATGCGCGACTGGTGGCTCCGGTCCCGCGCCGCCGCGGTGCCCCTGGAAGGAGCAGCAGCATGACGTCCCGACCGTCCGGCACCGCGGGGGAGTTCTCCCTCGACCCCGTGGAGCAGGCCGTACGCGACATCGCGGCGGGCCGCCCGGTCGTCGTCGTGGACGACGAGGACCGCGAGAACGAGGGCGACCTCGTCGTGGCCGCCGAGAAGGTGACCCCCGAGATCGTCGCTTTCATGATGAGCGAGTGCCGCGGCCTGATCTGCGCCCCCATGGAAGGCGCCGAGCTGGACCGGCTCGACCTGCCGCAGATGGTCGGCCGCAACACCGAGTCCCTGCGGACCGCCTTCACGGTCTCCGTCGACGCGGGCCCCGCCCACGGCGTCACCACCGGGATCTCCGCCGCCGACCGGGCCACCACGCTCCGGCTGCTCGCCTCGGGGGCGGCCGAGGCGAGCGACCTCGTCAGGCCCGGCCATGTCTTCCCGCTGCGCGCCAGGTCCGGCGGGGTGCTCGCGCGGAACGGGCACACCGAGGCCGCCGTCGACCTGGCCAGGCTCGCCGGGCTGCGCCCGGCCGGCGCGATCGTGGAGATCGCCGGCGAGGACGGCGTGATGCTGCGCCTGCCCGAACTGGTCCCGTTCGCCCGCAAGCACGGCCTGTCGATCATCTCCATCGAGGATCTGATCGCCTACCGCCGCGGCGCGGAGCCGACCGTGCGCCGCGAGGCCGAGGTCCGGCTGCCGACGGCCCACGGCGCGTTCACCGCCTACGGCTACCGCTCCACGGTCGACGGGGTCGAGCACGTCGCCCTCGTCCACGGGGACCTCGGCGACGGCGAGGACGTGCTGGTCCGCGTCCACTCCGAATGCCTCACCGGCGACATCTTCGCCTCCCAGCGCTGCGACTGCGGCCCGCAGTTGGAGGAGTCCATGCGGCGCGTCGCCGCCGCCGGGCGCGGAGTGGTGGTCTACCTGCGCGGCCACGAGGGCCGCGGCATCGGCCTGTTGTCCAAGCTGCGCGCGTACGAGCTCCAGGAACGCGGCCACGACACCCTCGACGCCAACCTCGAACTCGGGCTGCCCGCGGACGCCCGTGACTACGCGGCGGGCGCGCGGATCCTCAGCGACCTCGGGGTGCGCAGCCTGCGCCTGCTGACCAACAACCCCGACAAGACCGCCGCCCTCCTCCGGCACGGCCTGCGGGTCACCGGACGCGAGCCGATGCCCGTACAGGCGGGCGAGCACAACCTCCGGTACCTGCGCACCAAGCGTGACCGGATGGGCCATGACCTGCCGTGGCTGGACACCGCCGAGGTGTCCGTCTGCGGCAACCAGTGACCCGGTCCGGCCGAACCGGTACCGGACGCCAAGAGCACCGCGCGAGCACCGCCGGGTACGGCGGAGAGAGTGGATGAGGTACGACGTGAGCGGCAAGGGCGCACCCGAGCTGACCGTACGGAACTGCGGAGACCTCCGGGTCGCCGTCATCGCGGCCCAGTGGCACGAGAAGATCATGGACGGACTCGTCGACGGCGCCCTGCGCGCCCTGGGCGATCTCGGCATCGACGACCCCGCCCTGGTGCGCGTGCCGGGCAGTTTCGAACTGCCGGTCGCCGCCCGGGTCCTCGCCGCGCGTGGCTACGACGCCGTCGTCGCCCTCGGCGTCGTCATCCGCGGCGGCACCCCGCACTTCGACTATGTGTGCCAGGGCGTCACCCAGGGCCTCACCCAGGTCTCCGTCGACACCGGCGTGCCCGTCGGCTTCGGCGTGCTGACCTGCGACACCGAGGAGCAGGCCCTGGACCGCGCGGGCCTGCCGGGCTCGCACGAGGACAAGGGCCACGAGGCGGTCACCGCCGCCGTCGCCACCGTGGCAGCGCTGCGGGCCGTCGCCTGATCCGGGTGCTGCCGCGTGCCCCGCGCCGGCCCCCGGAGCCGGCGCGCGGGCCCTGGCGCAGGGGCCCTCGGCGAGCCGCGTAAAGTAGGCGACACCATGTCCAAGAAGACGTTCGAGGAGCTCTTCGCCGAGCTCCAGCAGAAGGCCGCCGACGGCGATCCCGCCACGTCCCGCACCGCCGAACTGGTGGGCAAGGGCGTACACACCATCGGCAAGAAGGTCGTCGAAGAGGCGGCCGAGGTGTGGATGGCCGCCGAGTACGAGGGCAAGGACGCCACGGCCGAGGAGATCTCGCAGCTCCTCTACCACGTCCAGGTGATGATGGTCGCGCGCGGGATCTCCCTCGACGACGTGTACGCCCATCTCTGACGTATCCGACGTACGCCCCGCCGTCCCCGGTCGCGCCACCGCATCCCACGCACCCGACGTACTCGTACACCCGCACTCACCTGTCTCCGTACAAAGGAATGCCTTTCATGCTGCGCATCGCCGTTCCCAACAAGGGTTCACTGTCCGGCCCCGCGTCGGCGATGCTCCATGAGGCCGGCTACCAGCAGCGCAAGGAGTCCAAGGAACTCGTCCTGGTCGACCCGGAGAACGAGGTCGAGTTCTTCTACCTGCGCCCCCGTGACATCGCCATCTACGTGAGCTCCGGCAAGCTCGACATCGGCATCACCGGCCGCGACCTGCTGCGGGATTCCGGCGCCGACGCCGAGGAGATCCTGCCGCTCGGCTTCGCCCGCTCGACCTTCCGCTACGCCACCAAACCCGGCACGGCCGGCGGCGTCGAGGACTTCGGCGGGATGACCGTCGCCACCTCGTACGAGGGGATCGTCGCGCAGCACCTCGCCGACCACGGCATCGACGCGTCCGTCGTCCACCTCGACGGGGCGGTCGAGACGGCCATCCAGCTCGGTGTGGCGCAGGTCATCGCCGATGTCGTGGAGACCGGCACGTCGTTGCGCAACGCGGGGCTGGAGGTGGTGGGCGAGCCCATCATGACGTCCGAGGCCGTCGTCGTCCGCCGGACCGGCGCGGACGCGGACGAGCCCAAGGTGCGTCAGTTCCTGCGCCGTCTCCAGGGCGTGCTCGTCGCGCGTACGTACGTGATGATGGACTACGACTGCCGCGCCGAGCACCTGGAGCGCGCCGTCGCCCTCACCCCGGGACTGGAGTCACCGACCGTGTCCCCGTTGCACGACAAGGGCTGGGTCGCCGTGCGCGCGATGGTCCCCGCCAAGGAGGCGCAGCGGATCATGGACGACCTCTACGACCTGGGGGCCCGCGCCATCCTGACCACCGCGATCCACGCCTGCCGACTCTGACCCGACGAGAACCGGCCACGGCTGCGGCCACCGGGCACGGGGCCCCGGGCACGGTCCCGCCCGTCGCCCCAGCCGTCCCACGTCACCTCCGCCGCCCCGCCGTTCCGCCGTCCCGACCCGACTGCCGCATCCGCCTGCGCGGCATCAGCACGGAAGAGAAGTCATGCCTGCCCCCGCGCCCCAGCCGGCTCCCGCGCCCGCGCTTCCGGTCACCTTCCGGCCGGTCCGTACCCGGATCGTGCTGCTGACCGTCGGAGTGGTCATGTTCGCGGTCATAACGGCGGTCGCGTTGCTGCTGGAGAAGCTGAATCCGGGGGAGCGGCTGAGCTTCATCCTGACCGCCGCGCTCTTCCTCGGCGTCCTGGCGCTGCTCAGCCGGCCCAAGGTGGTCGCGGACGAGGCGGGGGTGACCGTGGTCAACATCACGCGCAGCCGCCGGCTCGACTGGGCGGAGATCCTGCGGGTCAATCTGCGTCCCGGCGATCCCTGGGTCTTCCTCGACCTCAGTGACGGCAGCAGTCTGCCGGCCCTCGGCATCCAGCCGGGGATCGGCAAGGCGCGGGCTATCCGGGACGCCAGGGCCCTGCGGGCGCTGACGGAGTCGCGGGGATCGGGCACGGAGTCATCGGGCACCGAGTCATCCGCCCCGGGGGCCTCGGACTCCCCGGGCTCTCCGGAGACGCCGGACTCCCCGGGCACCTCCGGCGCCTGACCGCGTCACCGGACCGGCCCCGTTCCGTACCCCGTCCGGCCGTGGCCCCGGTCCGGTCCTCGTGGCTCGTCGGCGCCTGTCGGCGGGCGGGTGACCGGGCCCGGGCTCCCCGGGCACCCCGCGTGGCCGGGCCTCCGTACCCCGGCGTCCGCTCCCGCGAGGAGACGGACCACGGCACTGCCCGACGGGGCCTGTCTTGTTTACTCTGGTGTGCGGAGGCGCCGAGTGCGCCCCTCCCGCACACGACGGCCGGCTCACCGGCCCGCGGGACCCCTGCGACCCGAGGAGTGACTCCCTCCAGCAATGGACGGATCGTCCGGTAGTACCTGCGCCGCCCCCTCCGAGGAGGCGGCGGCATGACCATCCCCCTCCTGCTGCTCGTGGCAGCTTTCCTTCTGATCCTCGCCAACGGCTTCTTCGTGGCCGCCGAGTTCGGCCTCGTCACCGTCGACCGGCCCGACGCCGAGCGCGCCGCGGCGTCCGGTGACCGGCGCGCCCGGACCGTCGTGGCCTCCCTGCGGGAGCTGTCCTTCCAGCTCTCCGGCACCCAACTGGGCATCACGATCACCTCGCTCGTCGTCGGCATGCTCGCCGAACCGGCCCTCGCGCAGTTGCTGGACGGGCCGCTTTCGGCCACCGGCCTGCCCGACGGTGCCGTCTCCGGCATCGCCGTCGTGATCGGCATGCTGCTCGCCTCGGCGATCCAGATGGTGATCGGCGAACTCGTACCGAAGAACTGGGCGGTCTCGAAGCCGCTCCAGGTCGCCCGGTTCGTGGCCGGCCCGCAGCACCTCTTCTCCACCGTCTTCCGTCCGGTGATCACCCTGCTCAACGCCGTCGCCAACCGGCTGGTGCGGCTGCTGGGCGTCGAGCCGACCGAGGAACTCGCCTCGGCCCGCACCCCCGGCGAGCTCGTCTCCCTGGCCCGGCACTCGGCGCGGGCCGGCGCGCTCGAACAGGACACGGCCGACCTGTTCGTCCGGACCCTCTCCCTCGGCCGGCTCACCGCGCAGCACGTGATGACCCCCCGGGTGAAGGTGAGCGCCCTCCAGACCGGAGCGACCGCGGCGGACGTCCTGAACCTGACCCGAGCCACCGGTCTGTCGCGCTTCCCGGTCTACCGGGACCGCATCGACGAGATCGTGGGCATGGTGCACCTCAAGGACGCGCTCGCGGTGCCGGTGGCGGAGCGGCTGCGCACCCCGGCCGGCCGGATCGCGGTTCCGGCGCTGCTGGTCCCCGAGACGCTGCCCGTACAGCAGCTGCTGGGGCGGCTGCGCAGTGAGCAGCCCATAGCCGTCGTGGTGGACGAGTACGGCGGCACGGCCGGGGTCGTGACTCTGGAGGACATCGTCGAGGAACTGGTCGGCGAGGTCCGCGACGAGCACGACGCGGAGGCCGACGGCCGGCCGGAACTGGCTCCCGGCGCGCCCGAGGACGGCCGGCCCGCCTGGGAGGCCGACGGCAGCTGCCGGGTCCTCACGCTGCGCCGGATCGGCCTGGCGGCGCCCGAGGGGCCGTACGAGACACTGGCGGGCCTGGTGGCCGACCTCCTCGGCCGTATCCCGGCCCCCGGCGACCGGGCCGAACTGCCCGGCTGGCGGCTGTACGTACGCCAGGTGGACCGCTACCGGGCGGAACGGGTCCGGCTGGTACGGACCGGTGACGTCCCGGTGGAAACCGTGGAGCGTACACCGGACCGGACCTCGGACCGGACCGCGGAGTGGACACCGGGGCAGACCTCGGAGCAGGCGTCGGAGGGCGGGTGGCCCGGCGTGCCGCCGGGTTCACGGCCCGCCGCGCCGGCCGAGTCCCTCCCGGTGGCGGAGGGCGCCCGATGAGCGCCCTCCAACTCGCCTTCGCGCTCCTGCTCGTGCTCGCCAACGGATTCTTCGTCGGAGCCGAGTTCGCCCTCGTCTCCGTACGGCGCAGCCAGATCGAGCCGCACGCCGCCCTCGGTTCCGCACGCGCCAGACAGGCCCTGTACGGGCTGGAGAACCTGCCGCAGATGATGGCCGCCGCGCAGTTCGGCATCACCATCTGCTCGCTGACGCTCGGCGCCGTCGCCGAGCCCACGGTGGCGCGGCTGCTGGAACCGGTCTTCCACGCGGTGCACGTGCCCGAGGGGCTGATCCATCCGCTCGGCTATGTCATAGCCCTCGCGGTGGTGGTCTTCCTGCACCTGGTCATCGGGGAGATGGTCCCGAAGAACCTCGCCATGGCGGCGCCTGAGAAGACCGCGCTCTGGCTCAGCCCCGGCCTGGTCGGTTTCGCCCGGCTGTGCCGCCCGGTGACCGCCGGCCTCGGTGCCTGTGCCCGGGTGGTGCTGCGCGCCTTCCGGGTCGAGCCCAAGGACGAGGTGGAGGCGGTCTTCACCAGCGATCAGCTCAACCGGCTGGTCGAGGATTCCGGCCAGGCCGGGCTGCTGGAGCCGGAGGCGCAGGAGCGGCTGGAGGACGCGCTGGAGCTGGGCAGCCGCCCGGTCACCGACGTCCTGCTCACCCGCGCGTCCCTGGTGACGGTGGAGCCGACGGTCTCCCCGCGGGAGATCGAGGAGCTGACGGTACGCACCGGCTACTCGCGCTTCCCGGTGTGCGCGGAGGGCGGCGGGGCCTTCATGGGCTACCTGCACGTGAAGGACGTGCTGGACCTGGAGGCCGCCGAACGGGCCGTGCCGCAGCACGTGTGGCGGCCGATGGCGACGCTGCGGGCCGAACTCCCGCTGGACGACGCCCTGACCGTGATGCGCCGCGCGGCGACGCATCTGGCCCAGGTCGCGGACGCGTCCGGCCGGGTGCTCGGGCTGGTGGCGCTGGAGGACGTGCTGGAGATGCTGGTCGGTGAGGTCCGCGACCCGTCACACCGCCTGACCGCCGCCCGGACGCCCCTGGTGGGCGAACAGCGCCGGCAGGACCGGTCGACCCAGGTCCTGGCCGGCTGAGCCGCCGCCCTCGGGGGCCGGGCCGCCCCGGCCCCCGAGGGCTCACTCCGGTTTCGGGCCGTGGCCCCTCTCCGGGGCCCGCCCCGTCTCCGTGGGCTCGCCCTCGCTTCCGGGGCCGGACGGACTTGTCGTCGAAGTCGCCGACCGCGATGAGCTCGGCCCCCGGCCCGGGACGTCTCACACCCGGCCCAGGGCCCCGCTCAGACCTCCGGCGGGGGGTCCGTCCGGCGTCCCCGGTCCGCCGGGCCCCGGCCCGACAGTACCTCGCCGTACGCCTGCATCAGGTCCGGCAGGCGCAGGGTCGCCAGGTCGTCGCGGGTCGGGACGCCTCGGTAGCCGGACAGGCGCAGGTCCCGGTACGCGCAGCTCTTCTCGTACAGCGTGCGGACGAAGCGGCCGTTGCCCAGCTCGTCGATCCAGCCCTGCTCCACCACGTGCCCGCTGATCGAGCGCAGTTCGTCCGCCGACTCCTCGTCCCAGACGTCCCCGTTCTCCGCCGCCAGGACACCGCCGATGGCCGTCAGTTCCGGCGGCCGGTAGCTCGGGAAGTCCACCCGGCTGGTGAAACGGGACGACAGGCCCGGGTTGGTGGCGAGCAGGCGGTCCATGCCCTCCGGGTATCCGGCCAGGATGACCACCAGGTGGTCGCGGTTGTCCTCGGCGCGTTTCAGCAGCACCTGGAGCGCCTCGTCGCCGTACGCGTCGCCCTTGCTGTAGCCGGAGTTGGACAGGCTGTACGCCTCGTCCACGAACAGCACCCCGCCGATCGCCGAGTCGATCAGCTCGTTCGCCTTCACCGCCGTCTGGCCGAGGAACTCGCCCACCAGGTCAGCCCGTTGGGCCTCCACCAGGTGATCGCCGTGCAGCAGGCCGAGCGCGTAGAAGATCCGGCCGAGAATCCGCGCGACCGTGGTCTTCCCGGTGCCCGACGGACCGGAGAAGACAAAGTGACGTTTCGGCGGCTGGACGGGCAGTCCTTCCCCGGCCCGCAGCCGCGCCATGTTCAGTTGTGCGGAGATCGCCTTGACCTGGCGCTTCACCGGCTCCAGGCCGACCATCCGCTCCAGCTCCGCCAGCGCCTCGGCGAGCAGCTCCGGATCCGTCGGGCCGTCCGGGAAGCGCGGGCCCAGGAGCGGCACCGGGACCCCCGGCTGCGGGGGCACGGGCGGTGGGGCCTTCTCCCGCACGTCCCGTACCTCCCGCCCGTCCCGCAGCTCCCGGGGGTCGCGCGCGTCCCGCCCGGGCGTCGGCGGATCCGGCACCACCGGCGCCGCGCCGCCGCCGAGCGGTGGTCCGCCCTCACCGCCCAGCAGGACATCGGACCCCGGAGGCCCCTCCAGATCGCCCTGCGCGTCGACCGCGTCCATCATCTCCTGGCCGAAGCCCCCCAGCGTCACCGATGCCAGACCGGGGTCGTCGGGGCCCTCGTAGCCGTCCGAGTCCGTGATCGCGGCGAGCCGGGCCGCCGTGTCCATGAAGGCGGGATCGAGCCGGTGCACCGCCCGGTACAGCGGCAGCGCCGCCGCGCTGCGCCCCGTCCCCTCGTGCGCCCGCGCCAGCCAGTAGCGCAGCTCCTTGCGCTGGGGCTGCTCGCTGCGGCAGCGCATCAGCGCGGTGGACAGCAGGGGCAGCGCCTGCCCGTACATCTCCAGCCGGACCCGCGCCATCCCGCCGAACAGTCCCGCCTCGATCCCCAGCAGCGGATCGTCGGCGAGCGGGTCCGTGTGGCGCACCAACTGTTCCCAGTCCTTGACCAGATAGGCGCGGCAGGCGTGCAGGAAGCGCACCTGCGGGTCGGCGTCCACGGGGGGCAGCCCCGCCAGCGCCCGGTCCAGCTCCGGCACGTGCCGGCCGTCCAGCCAGTGCGAGGCGTGCGCGAGCAGCAGGTCGCGCCCGCTCTCCAGCAACGGCTGGACCCACCAGCCCAGCCAGTACCAGGAGTTGAGCGTGCGCCGGTGACGGGAGCGCTGCTCGCCGAAGCGGTCCCGGTGGCGGTACATGTGCAGCAGGGCGGAGGTGGTGTCGACGCGCAGCGCGTGCAGCCCCAGCCAGCCGTCGGCCATTCCGGCGTCGAGCCGGACCGCCGTCCTGAACTCCTCCTCCGCCTGGGGGTAGGCCCCCATGGTGTAGGCGTCCACGCCGCGCACCCAGGCGAGGTCGGCGGGGGCTCCGGTGCCCTGCGTGCCGATTTCCATCAGGTCCCCCACAAACCGTGCCCCCGTGACGTCCCGCCGGGCGGGCGCCCACGGGCAGCGCGCTGAACCACCTTTTCGCGGACGGGAATTGACCGCACCCAGAGGCATCGTACCTGCGCGGAGCGTGTGCGAATAAGGGCACCGCAGGGACTCGAGGCGGTGACCCAGGGTGAGCGTGTCAGGGGGGTCCGAGGTGTGGGTGGGGCGAAAAAGGCAGAACGAAGCCCCCGATCACGGGGGAACAACCGGGGGCTTCGCGTCCGCGGCGGCTCCGAAAAGCCGCACATTGAGAACGTAAGACCTGTCCCGCCCCGTGGTCAAGCCGAGTTGGCCACTCTCCCGGGTTGATTTCCGACTGGTCGGTATGGGGCACGCCCGCTGTCACGTTACGTGATGGCTTGGTCCGTACTTGCTGTTGTCAGGGGCCCCGGAAGAACCTCGTATCCCTCCTGGCGCTCCCGTATCAGCGCATCCGCGTACGGCAGAGACGGGTCCGTCGCGAAATGGCGCGTCTCCGCCGGTGTCCAGCCGTCCCAGAAGGCCGCCTGGCCGGGGCCGTCACGCCGGCGCCCCCGCGCCCACGACTCCTCGGCGCCGCGGTCCATCCACAGCAGCCGGGCGAGACGGGGCCGCAGCGCCCGCCGTCCGGCGCCCACCCCCTCGATGACGACCAGGGGCGCGGGAGGCAGGGTCCGGGGCGCGCGGAAGCGGCGCAGCGTCCAGTCGTACGGCGCGTAGCGCGCGGTCGCGCCGCGCGCGAGCGGTTCGAGGACCTGCGCCGACAGCCGTCCGGTCCAGGCGAACAGCTCTTCGTGCGTCGCGATGTCGTCCAGTCGCAGTACCGGCGCGCCGTCCAGCTCGGCCGCCAGCCGGGCCGCGAAGGTGGACTTGCCGGAGCCCGCGTGACCGTCCACGCCGATCAGCCGGACCGGGCCGCAGGAGGGCGGCAGGGCACGCAGTGCCGCGGCCGTCGCCGTCAGATCGTCCATGCGGTCCACGGTACGGGGCGCCGCCCGCAGGTCACGCCACTGGTCGAGACCAATATTGGTCCCCCGGCGCGCCGCCGATCTCTGGCCGCGGCCCCGAGCGAACCGGGATAGTGGCGACTGTCGGGCAGACGCTTCCCTCTCGCCGTTCCCTTACGCCGTCGACCGGAGGTCCCCATGGCCAGCCCCACCTCGCGCAGAACCGTGCTCACCGCCGCACTCGCGGTCGTCGCGGGCGCCGGCGCCGCCGGCGCCGTCCCGGCGTACGCCGCCCCGTCCGCGGCCCGGCGGACGGCCGCTCCCCAGCGCCCCGCGGGGGCGGTTCCCGGCGGCGCGGAACGTGCCGCGCGCCCGGTGGACAACGCCTTCTGGGCCTCGTACTCCGGCTGGCGCGCGGGCACGGCCAAGGGCACCCGGGCCGTCTCCGGCCCCCGCCCGGCGCTGGTGATCGGCACCCCGGCGGGCCGTACCGACTACACCGATCCGCACACCAGGAAGACCACCACCTGGGAGTACGCCACCTGGACCTCTCCCACGCACCGCTCCACGGTCCCCGCGACCGAGCTGATCGCCTCCTGGAACGCGCGGACCCCGGCCGGCACCTGGCTCCAGGTCGAACTGCGCGGCCGGTACTCCGACGGCACCGACACCCCCTGGTACGTCATGGGCCGCTGGACCTCCGGGGACGGCGACGGCGACATCCGGCGCACCTCCGTCGACGACCAGAGCGACGGGCGCAGCTCGGTGTGGACCGACACCCTCGCCGTGGACGACGCGGCGAGCGGGCTGCGCGTCACCTCCTACCGGCTGCGGCTCACGCTCTACCGCACCCCCGGCAGCGGGCTCACGCCCACGGTCCACCGGATCGGGGCCATGGCGTCGGACATCCCGGACCGGTTCACCGTCCCGGAGTCCGTCCCCGCCCTCGCCCACGAGCTGACCGTGCCGCGTTATTCGCAGGAGATCCACATCGGTCAGTACCCGCAGTACGACAACGGCGGGGAGGCGTGGTGCAGCCCCACCTCGTCCCAGATGATCATCGAGTACTGGGGACGCCGGCCCACCGCCGCCGATCTCGCCTGGGTCGATCCGGGCTACGCGGACCCGCAGGTCTGCCACGCGGCCCGGTTCACCTACGACCACCAGTACGCGGGCTGCGGCAACTGGCCCTTCAACGCCGCGTACGCCGCCACCTACCGGGACCTGAGCGCCGCCGTCACCCGGCTCGTCTCGCTGACCGAGGTGGAGACGCTCGTCGCCGCCGGCATCCCCGTGATCACCTCCCAGTCCTTCCTCAAGGAGGAGCTGACGGGCGCCGGTTACGGGACGGCGGGACACCTGATGACCGTGATCGGCTTCACCGCCGCGGGCGACGTGATCGCCAACGACCCCGCCTCGCCCGACAACCCGGCCGTGCGCCGGGTCTACCGGCGGCGCGAATGGGAGAACATCTGGCTGCGCACCAAGCGCTACAACTCCTCCGGCAAGGTGGCGTCCGGGACGGGCGGGGTCGCCTACGTGTACTGGCCCGCGTCGCCCGGCGCGGCCCAGCGGCGCGCCCTGCGGGCGGTGGGGCTGCTCTGATCCCCGGCGCCGGCCGCGGTGCCGCGGTCCCGTGGCGCCGGGGCCGGCCCCGGAGGTGGCGTCGTACGGCCGTTCAGGGCCCTTGGACGCCGCGCACGCTTCTGTGATCTTCGGTGATCTCTCTGCCATACTGCGTGGATCTTTGGCGGCTCCGTGAGACCCAGGACGCGAATGTGAATGGCAGTCAGCAGCGCGGCGCTTCCCCACGATCTCAGGTGCGCCGTTCCGAACTCATCGCGACCGGGCGCAAGTTGTTCGCCAACACCTCGTACGACGCGCTGTCCATGGACGACATCGCCCGGCACGCCGGCGTGGCCAAGGGGCTCATCTACTACTACTTCAAGAACAAGCGCGGCTACTACCTGGCCATCGTCGAGGACTCCGTCGCCGAACTGGTCACCCTCGCCGCGGCCGGCGGATCCGAGGTGCCCCGCACGGAACGGGTCCAGCGCACGGTCGAGGCGTATCTGCGCTTCGCCCAGCACAACGAGGCCGCGTACCGCACGATCATCACGGGTGGCGTCGGATTCGACACCCAGGTGCAGGAGATCCGCGACGCCGTCCGCACGGGGCTGGTATCCACCATCGCCGAAGGCGCGTACGGGCACACCGACATCCCGCCGATCGCCCGGCTCGCCCTGCTCGGCTGGCTGAGCGGGGTCGAGTGGCTGACGCTGGAGTGGCTGGGGTACCAGGAGCTGACCCTGGAGATCCCGCGCGACCTGATGGTGCGGATGCTGCGCCATACGCTCAACACGATCGAGGAGTTCGCGCCCGAGTGCCCGGCCCCGCCGGCGGACCCGGCCTTCCGCCCGTACACCGGGCGCGAGCCTGGCGAAGGGCGGGGCGAGGGGCCGGTGCCGGGCGGTGCCGGGGGCACCTTACGCACGGAACCCGCCGCGCACACGCGCCCGGCTCCCTCCACCGGCCCGGACCCGTCGTACCAGGTGCCGCGCCCCCGTGGTGACGCCGGGGACGGAGGCCACTGAGACACCCCGTCCCCGACGAGCCGCTTCGCGCGGGCCGCCGCCGGCTCCGACAGCGGTCGGCCGGATCAGCCGATCGAACGGATCAGTTCACCGTCCCCGGTGTCCCCGCTCAGCTCCCAGAAGAAGGTGCCGCCCAGGCCCTGCTGGTCCTTGTATGCCATCTTCCCGGCGATGGTGGCGGGCGTGTCGTAGCTCCACCACTGGCCGTCGCAGAACGCGTACGCGGTGCCCGCGACCGTCCCGTTCGCCGGGCAGCGGTCCTTGAGGACCTTGTAGTCCTCGATGCCCGCCTCGTACGTCCCCGGCGCGGCGCCCGTCGCGCTGCCGCCCGGCTCCGCCCGGGTCACCCCGCTCCAGCCGCGCCCGTAGAAGCCGATCCCGAGCAGCAGCTTGTCCGACGGGATGCCGAGACCCTTGAGCTTGCTGATCGCCGCGTCGGAGCTGAAGCCCTGCGTGGGTATGCCGTCGTAGGAGGTGAGCGGCGAGTGCGGGGCGGTCGGGCCCTGCGCGTTGAAGGCGCCGAAGAAGTCGTACGTCATCGGGTTGTACCAGTCGAGGTACTTCGCGGCGCCCGCGTAGTCCGCCGCGTCGATCTTCCCGCCGTCCGAGCCGTCGGCGGTGATGGCGGCCGTGACCAGGGCGTCCTCGCCGAACTCGGTCCGCAGTGCCGAGGCGAGGTTCCGGAACGCGTCGGGCCCGCTGGTGTCGCAGGTCGCCCCGCAGGCGTTCGGGTACTCCCAGTCGATGTCGATGCCGTCGAACACATCCGCCCAGCGCGGGTCCTCGACCAGGTCGTGGCAGGACTTGGCGAACTTGGCGGGGTCCTTGGCCGCCTCGCCGAACCCGCCCGACCAGGACCAGCCGCCGAACGACCAGAGGATCTTCAGGTCCGGGTGGCGCTCCTTGAGCTTGCGCAGCTGGTTGAAGTTGCCCTTGAGCGGCTGGTCCCAGGCGTCGGCGGTGCCGTCCACGCTCTGGTCGGCGGTGTACGCCTTCTCGTAGTCGGCGAAGGAGTCGCCGACCGCGCAGTTACCGCCGGTCACATTGCCGAACGCGTAGTTGATGTGTGTGAGCTTGTCGGCGGAGCCGGATGTCTGGATGTCCTTGACGTGGTAGTCGCGGTCGTAGACACCCCAGTTGGTGAAGTATCCGACCACCTTGTCGCCCGCCGCGGTGGGGGACGCGGAGGCGATGGCCCTGTCCGCGCCGGCGGAGTCGGCCGGTTCGCCGGCCGACGCGCCGCCTGCCCCGGAGAGCAGCGCGACGCCGAGGGCGGCGGTACACGCGGTGGCGGTCAGTGCCCGGAGCCGGGCACGGGGACGGTGGAGCCTGAGCATGGGCTCTCCTCGTGGGGGGAGGAAGGAACGAGTGGGGGGAAGGAACGGAGTGGGAGCCGACGCGGCGCCGGGCCGGTCGGCGTGACATGAACGCGAAAGATGTCGAGGGCGACGTTAGAAGGACTAGACCAGTGAGGTCAATGGTTCGGCGCCCGGACCTCGGACCACGGACCGCGCGTAGCGGACGGCGGGAGGCACGACCGGCCGGTTCCGTACGCCCCTCCACGGCCCGGTACGCCCGGTGCGCGGGCCCTGCGGCCCACGGGACCGGCGAGCCTCTGCCAACTGGTGACGAGAGCCCGCCGATCGGGCATACTCAACGCGCCACAGCCGTTGATCGTCCGCTTCCGTGACCCGGAAGGGCGGCCACCGGCCGGGCAGAACTGCCGTCCGGGCCCGTCCGGCCCGGACGGGCCCCAGATCCTGCTCCGGGCGGTCTTCGCGGGCCCGCGAAGACCGCCCGGCGGGATACCGGCCGGCGGTGCCGCACACCCCCTGCGGGGCCGCCGCCGTGGTGCCTTCCGGGTCGGCTGTCGGCCGTGCCGGCGGGAACCGTAGCGCCCAACAGGGAGGAGAGCCGCCGCCATGTCCGACCGCACCCCGCGCCCGGTGGAACGCCAGCTGCCCACCGAGGAGGCCGAGGACCTCCTCGCGCTCGTCCGCGACATAGCCCAACGGGAGATCCGTCCCACGGCGGCCGAGGAGGAGGACGCCGGCCGTTTCCCGCGCGAGCTGTTCACCCTCCTGTCCGCCTCCGGCCTGCTCGGCCTGCCCTACGGCTCCGAGTACGGCGGCGGGGAGCAGCCGTACGAGGTCTACCTCCAGGTCCTCGAGGAACTCGCCGCCGCCCGGCTCACCGTCGGCCTCGGCGTCAGCGTCCACACGCTCGCCTGCCACGCCCTCGCCGGGTACGGCACGAAGGAACAGGCCGCCGACCACCTGCCCGCCATGCTCGGCGGCGGTCTGCTCGGCGCCTACTGCCTCTCCGAACCGGCCTCCGGCTCGGACGCCGCCTCCCTGCGCACCAAGGCGGAACGGGACGGCGACGACTGGCTGATCACCGGCACCAAGGCGTGGATCACCCACGGCGGCGTCGCGGACTTCCTGACCGTCCTGGCCCGGACGGGCGCGGAGGGCGCGCGGGGCATCACGGCGTTCCTCGTGCCGGGCGACGCCCCGGGGCTGACCGCGGCGCCCCCGGAGCGGAAGATGGGCATGAAGGGCTCTCCCACTGCCCAACTCCACTTCGACGGCGTACGGGTGCCCGACAGCCGCCGCATCGGGGAGGAGGGCCAGGGCTTCGCCGTCGCGCTGTCCGCCCTCGACTCGGGCCGTCTCGGCATCGCCGCCTGCGCGGTCGGGGTGGCCGGGGCCGCGCTGGACGAGGCCGTCTCCTACGCCAGGGAGCGGCGGCAGTTCGGCCGGCCGGTCGCGGACTTCCAGGGCCTGCGCTTCCTGCTCGCCGACATGGCCACACAGATCGAGGCGGGCCGCGCGCTCTACCTCGCCGCCGCGCGGCTGCGCGACGCGGGGCGGCCCTTCTCCGAGCAGGCCGCCATGGCGAAGCTGTTCTGCACGGACATGGCGATGCGGGTGACCGTCGACGCCGTGCAGGTGCTCGGAGGGTACGGCTACACGATGGACTTCCCGGTGGAGCGGTACATGCGCGAGGCGAAAGTGCTCCAGATAGTGGAAGGCACCAACCAGATCCAGCGGTTGGTCATCGCCCGTCACCTGGCGGGCCCGGAATCACGCTGAACCGCACCCGCCCGGCGCGTTCCTGACGACACGACAGCCTTTGTCCGCTGTCCGTACAGCGTCCGCGCCGGGTACCAGGAGACGCGCGCACCGACGCCCGGGTCAGGCGGCCTGCCGCTGTACGTCCTGCCGCCGCGCGGGCTGCCGCTGTGCGGCCTGTCGTCGCACGTCCTGCCGTTGTACGGCCTGGAGCTTGAACGGGCGCGAACCCGGCCCGCCGACGTGCGAGAAGGGCTGCGTCCGCCAGTTCAGGCCCTGGGGGAGCGTCAGCAGGAACGCGGTGTCCTGTTCCTGCGCCTCGAACGACTGGTCCGCCGCGCGTGCGTCCGCCGCGGAGCGGCCCGTACCGGCGCATACCGACAGCACGAACGGGTTCCACGGCGTGGGGCACAGCGCGTGCTCCGGCAGGAGGTCCTCGCCCGCCGGCAGCGCGATGGGCCGCGCGCAGTCCGGGCAGATCACCCGGTACATCTCGAACGTGTCATAGGAGTCGAACTCGTCGGCGTCGACCAGTTCGGCGGGCTCCGGCTCGGTGCGTCCGGCGCGCTTCAGGCTCTGCATGGAGACATTCCCCCTCGGATGGGCCGACCAGGCATGTGTGGTCTCGACCACAGCAAGCAATGCCCGTCGCGCGAGCCAGGTAACCGTGAGGTCACGGCCGACCGGCCGGTAACCTTGTGGTCTTCGTCACATGCGCGTTCTTCCCTTCGTCCGGAGCGCGGCCGGCTGTGCCGGATGAGCCGCGGGGCCATAGGTTGATCCGTATGGAGGAGCTGGATCGTCGGATCGTTGAACTGCTCGTCAAGGACGGCAGGACGAGCTACACCGACCTGGGCAAGGCCACGGGCCTGTCCACGTCGGCGGTGCATCAGCGCGTACGCCGCCTGGAGCAGCGGGGAGTCATCCGCGGCTACGCCGCGGTGGTCGACCCGGAGGCGGTCGGCCTGCCGCTGACCGCGTTCATCTCCGTCAAACCGTTCGACCCCAGTGCCCCCGACGACATCGCGGATCGGCTCGCGGAGATCGCGGAGATCGAGGCGTGCCACAGCGTGGCGGGCGACGAGAACTACATCCTCAAGGTGCGGGTGGGCACGCCGCTGGCGCTGGAGAACCTGCTGACGCGGATCCGGTCGCTGGCGGGGGTGTCGACGAGGACCACGGTGGTCCTGTCGACGCCGTACGAGAGCCGCCCGCCGTCGTTCTGACGCGATGAGCCCCGGAGCGCGCGGCCCCGACCGCGTTTCCGCCCCCGTGCGCGTCTCCGCTCCCGACCGCTCTCGTCCCCCCGCGCGCGCCCGGCCCCTGCGCGCGCCGGCCCCGCGCGCCCCGCCGGGACCCCGGCTCGGCGGCGGGCCCGGGAAGCGGGGAACCGGCCCGCCGAGGGCCCCGTTCTCCGCGGCCGCGTCCCACGCGGGAAACTGGCCCCATGACCCACCCCAACCGCACCGTGCTCCTGCGCGGCGGCGACGTGCACAGTCCCGCCGACCCCTTCGCCACCGCCATGGTCGTCGAGCGAGGACACATCGCCTGGGTCGGCTCCGAAGGCGCGGCCGACTCCTTCTCCTCCGGCGTCGACGAGGTCGTCGACCTGGAGGGCGCTCTCGTCACTCCCGCCTTCACCGACGCCCACGTGCACCTCACCACCACCGGCCTCGCCCTCACCGGCCTCGACCTGTCCGGCGCCGCGAGCCTGCCGGAGGCCCTCGCGCTCGTCCGGGCGCACCGCGTCGCCCGCCCCCGGGACCCGGTCCTGCTCGGACACGGCTGGGACGCCGGCCACTGGCCCGAGGGGCGGCCGCCGTCCCGCGCCGAACTGGACGAGGCCGCCGGCGGGCGACCGCTCTATCTGCCGCGCGTCGACGTCCACTCCGCCGTGGTGACCACCGCCCTGCTCGACCTGGTCCCGGGTGTCACCGCCCTGACCGGCTACCACCCCGACGCGCCGCTCACCGGCGCCGCGCACCACGCCGTGCGCGCGGCGGCGTACGGCGCCGTCGGAGCGCCCCGCCGGGCCGAGGCGCAGCGCGCGGCCCGGCAGCACGCGGCGGCGCTCGGGATCGGCACGCTGCACGAGTGCGGCGGTCCCGACATCTCCGACGAGGAGGACTTCGTCGCGCTGCTGAAGCTGGCGCGGGAGGAGCCGGGGCCGCGCGTCCTCGGCTACTGGGCCGAGCCGGTGAGCGACGAGAAGGGTGCTCTGCGCGTCCGCGAGCTGGGCGCGACGGGCGCCGCGGGTGATCTCTTCGTGGACGGTTCGCTGGGCTCGCACACGGCGGCTCTGCGCGATCCCTATGCCGACGCCCCCCACTCCGGCACCCTCCATCTGGACGCGGCGGCGGTCGCGGCGCATGTGGCGGCCTGCACGGAGGCCGGACTCCAGGCCGGCTTCCACGCCATCGGGGACGCCGCGACCGACACGGTCGTCGCGGGCGTCCGCGCCGCCGCCGAGCGGCTGGGCCCGGCGCGGATCAGGGCAGCCCGGCACCGGGTGGAGCACGCCGAGATGCTCACCCCCGAGACCGTCGCCGCCTTCGCGGAGCTGGGGCTCACGGCCTCCGTCCAGCCCGCCTTCGACGCGGCCTGGGGCGGCGAGGACGGCATGTACGCGCACCGGCTCGGCGCCGAGCGGGCCCGTACGCTCAATCCGTACGCCGCGCTCCTGCGCGCCGGTGTCCCGCTGGCCTTCGGTTCCGACAGTCCGGTCACGCCGCTCGACCCCTGGGGCACGGTCCGTGCCGCCGCCTTCCACCGCACGCCCGGGCACCGGGTGTCCGTGCGCGCCGCGTTCACGGCGCACACCCGGGGCGGCTGGCGGGCCGTCGGCCGCGACGACGCGGGCACCCTCGTGCCGGGCGCCCCGGCCGACTACGTGGTGTGGCGCACCGAGGAACTGGTGGTCCAGGCGCCCGACGACCGGGTGGCGCGCTGGTCCACGGACCCCCGCTCGGGCACGCCCGGCCTGCCGGATCTCACGCCCGGCCGGCCGTTGCCCGTGGCGCTGCGGACCGTGGTCGGAGGACAAACGGTGTTCGTGCGACCGAACGAGTGACGTACGGACATTTCGTACCGCCGACCGATGGCTCCCGGGCTCCGTCCCGACCTGCGGATCTTCCCCTCTGACCTGCTGATTTGGGGAAACGTCGCAGATCAAACGGCTGTTGACAGTGAGCCGCCACCGGCGGGTAGGTTCGGCCGGGTCCACCACAGGACGTCCGTCCGGCAACCTCCGCGCAGTCCTCGAACGCCGCTGGGTCATGGGGCGGTGTGCCGCACCGGCGCACCGCCGCTGGGAGCCAGGTCCAGCGCCCGCGTCGCGGGGGCGAGGGCAGGTGTCAGCCGGCCGGCGGGTGCGACCCGGGCCGGGCCCCGGCGTTCAGTAGACAACGGCTTCCGGTCGACCCGCAGCCAGCGGGTCCCGGGCCGGCCCGAAGGACGCCGGGTCCCGTTCCGCAGCCGGTGCCGGCGCGGGGCCCGTTCCGCGCGGGCCAAGATTTGGCCACGGCCGCGTCCAGGATCTCCCCTTCCGTGCCCCCATCTCCGGACATGGTCGCCCGTGCCGCCGTCACCAGCGGTGACCACAACAGGCGAGGTCCCGGGCGTGCTCGCTATGGTGGGACAACGGCGTACGGCTATTAAGGGGCAGTAGTGAACGACGGCGGTCAGCGGCGGTACGGTCCGCTCGGTACGGCCCTGGTGATCATCCCGACCTTCAACGAGGCCGAGAACATCAGGGCGATCGTCTCCCGGGTGCGTGCCGCCGTGCCGGAGGCCGACATCCTGGTCGCCGACGACAACAGCCCCGACGGCACAGGCAAGATCGCCGACGAACTGGCCGAAGCGGACGGCCAGGTCAGGGTGTTGCACCGCAAGGGCAAGGAAGGGCTCGGCGCGGCCTATCTCGCGGGTTTCCGCTGGGGCATCGAGCACGGCTACGGCGTGCTGGTCGAGATGGACGCCGACGGCTCCCACCAGCCGGAGGAACTGCCCCGGCTGCTGACGGCCCTCAAGGGCGCCGACCTCGTCCTCGGCTCGCGCTGGGTGCCGGGCGGGCGCGTCGTCAACTGGCCCAGGACACGGGAGTTGATCTCGCGCGGTGGCAGCACCTACTCCCGGGCCCTGCTCGGTGTGCCGATCCGTGACGTCACCGGCGGTTACCGGGCCTTCCGCGCGGAGACCCTGGAGAAGCTGGGCCTGGACGCCGTCGCCTCACAGGGGTACTGCTTCCAGGTCGACCTCGCCCGGCGCGCGGTCGAGGCCGGCTGCCACGTGGTCGAGGTGCCCATCACCTTCGTCGAGCGGGAGCTGGGCGATTCCAAGATGAGCCGGGACATTCTCGTCGAGGCGCTGTGGCGGGTCACGGCGTGGGGCGTCGAGTCCCGGGCGAACCGACTCCTCGGCCGCAAACCCGCGGGCCCGTCCTGACCGGTCGGCCCGGCGCCGACAGGGCCCGTCCGGTCGGTCCCGCGGACGGGGCCTACGCCGTTCTGACAGCGCACCAGGCACACTTGGACCATGACGACCGAGCAATCGCCCCGGACCTCCCCGCCGCGCAGCCGCGCCCGTACCTGGATCCCGCTGGGCATCGCGGCCTGGCTGGTGCTGGAGATCTGGCTGCTGATCGTCGTGGGGGACCGCGCGGGCGGCCTGGCCGTTCTCGCGCTCCTCGTGGGCGCCGGGGTGCTGGGCGCGGCGGTCGTCAAACGGGCCGGGCGCCGGGCCTTCCGCAATCTGACCGAGACCCTGCAACGCGAGCAGCGCCGCCAGAGCCGTCCGGAGGAGGTCTCCGCTCCGGCGGCCGACGCGGAGGGCAACCGGAGCAAGGGCAACGGTTTCCTGATGCTCGGCGGCCTGCTGATCATGGTTCCGGGGCTGATCACCGACCTGTTGGGCCTCCTGCTGCTGATACCGCCGGTCAGGACCGCGCTCGGCCGGTACGCGGAGAAGTCACTGGAGCGCCGGATGAGCCGGGTGGCGCCGCCCGGCAGCCTCGGTGACACCTTCCAGCAGGCCCGGATGCGCCGGCCGGACGGGAAGGTCGTCCAGGGGGAGGTCATCCGCCATGACGAGCCCGAGGGCTCCCGTTCCGAGGACGAGCGAGGCGGACAGGGGCCGCGCCCGCCGCTGACTCCCTGACGTGCTGCTATCGGCGACGTGCTGGCATCGGCGTACGACACAGCCGCGGGCCGCGACACCGATCGTGTCGCGGCCCGCGGCTGTGCTGTGACGCTTGTCTCGCTTGTCCTCGCGCGGTCCGGCCGGTCAGGCGGACTTCCGGCTGTCCCGCGGATGCACGGCGATGTTCATGGCACCGGAGCGCAGGACCGCCAGCCTCTCGGCCAGCACCTCCTCCAACTCCTCGCGGGTGCGCCGCTCCATGAGCATGTCCCAGTGCGTACGCGCCGGCTTGCCCTTCTTCTCCTCGGGGCCTTCCCCGTCCACCAGGAGTGCCTGGGCGCCACACGCCTTGCACTCCCACTCCGGCGGAATTTCCGCCTCTACCGAGAACGGCATCTCGAATCGATGACCGTTCTGGCATGCGTACTCCACCGCCTGGCGCGGGGCCAGATCGATGCCGCGGTCCGTCTCGTAGCTGGTAACCACAAGTCGCGTGCCGCGGAGAGCTCGCTCACTCATGAATCGTGCCTCCCGGGCTTGTCGCCCACAGGACAGGTGTCGCTGTCGTCGTCATCCGGTCAACGTCCGGTCGGCGGTAAAGATTCCCGTTCCGGGTCATGCGTCGCCCGTCGTGCCGCCCTTGTTGTACCCACCGGCGCCCGGTTTGTCACATCTAACAGGAGATGTCACCCAGTGTTTTCATCTCCATACGTCGCAGTAACGGTCCGCCTGGCAGGCCAAACGCGTACACTACCGCCCTTCGCCTGCCACGTCTAAATCCGGTCCGGCACCGGATTCCCCGCGGCCGCGACCGCCGCCCGGACCGGGACGCGCACGAGCAAGCCGAGTCCCAGGGCGAAGAAGACCACCAGGGAGATGATCGCATCCCGGTAGCTGCCGGTGAGCTGATAGGCCAGACCGAACACCAGCGGGCCCAGCCAGCTCAGCCCCCGGTCGCTCATCTCGTACGCCGAGAAGTACTCCGCCTCCTTGCCCCGGGGCACCAGGTGGGAGAACAGCGAGCGCGACAGGGCCTGGCTGCCGCCGAGCACCATCCCGATCGCGGCCGCCAGCACGAAGAACGCGGCCGGGCTGTGCGCGGGCAGGAAGTAACCCGCCGCCAGGATCAGCGTCCAGACGACCAGGGAGCCCTCGATCGTCCGCTTGGCGCCGTACCGCGCGGCGAGCCGGCCCATCCCGAGCGCGCCCGCCACCGCCAGGATCTGCACCAGCAGCACGGCGACGATCAGTGTCGTCTGGTCCAGGCCCAGTTCCTCGGAACCGTAGATCGACGCCTGCGAGATCACCGTCTGCACCCCGTCGTTGTAGACGAGGTAGGCCAGCAGGAAGGCCAGCGTCAGGGGGTGGCGGCGCATGTCCCGCAGTGTGTTCGCCAGTTGGCGCCAGCCGGTGCCCACCGCGCCCTCGCCGCCGCGCGGCGCCCGGCGGTCACGCAGCCGTCGCAGCGGTACGACCGTGAAGGCGCCCCACCAGAGGCCGGCCGACGCCAGGCAGATCCGTACCGCCGTCGACTCGCTCACCCCGAACGTGTCATGTCCGGTGTACAGCACCAGATTCACGACCAGGACCAGCGCGCCCGAGGTGTAGCCGAAGGCCCAGCCGCGGGAGGAGACGCGGTCGCGTTCCCCGGGGGTGGCGATCTGTGGCAGGAACGCGTTGTAGAGCACCATCGAGACCGACAGCGACGCGTTCGCCACGATCAGCAGCAGCGCCCCCAGCAGATAGCGGTCGCCGTCCAGGAAGAACATGCCCGCCGTGGCCGCCGCCCCCAGGTACGCGGCGGCCGCCAGCAGTGGCTTCTTCCGTCCCGTACGGTCCGCCGCCGCGCCCACCAGCGGCATCGCCAGCACCGCGAGGATCACGGACACGGACACCGCGTACGCGAAGAGCGAGCCCGCGCGCACGGGAACGCCCAGCGGATGGACGAAGCCGTCCGCGTCGGCGGCGGCGCGGGCCACCGAGGTCAGATACGGGCCGAGGAAGACCGTGAGCACGCTCGTCGAATAGACGGAGCACGCGAAATCGTAGAAGTACCAGCCGCGTTGTTCGCGCGTGCGGGCCGCCGCCTCGTCGGCGCGGTCCGTGGTCCCGGCAGTCACCCGAGCGGTCTCGCTTTCCCCCGTGCCCCGTCGGCCGGGGCGTCCTCGTCGGTCACGGCCCCCACGGTCCCGGGGCCTTCCGTCGGCCGGGCCGTCCGGCGTCGGTGCCGGTCCGGCCCCGCGGCGCGCCGGCCGCACCGCGTCAGCACCACAGGCCCCGCGCGGTGAACACCGCGCGCAGCGTGTCCAGTTGATCGGTCATGATGCCATCCACGCCGAGATCCAGCAGCGCTGCCATTCCGTCCGCCTCGTTGACCGTCCAGACGTGGACCTTCAGGCCGCGCGCGTGCGCCGTCCGCACGAAGCGCTCGTCCACCACCGGGACGCCGTTCTGGGCGCGGGGCACCTGCACGCACACGGCGCCGCGGCGCACCGGCGCCGGGATCCCGTAACCGCGCAGCCTGAGGCCCAGTACCCCCCGTACGCCGTAGGACGTGGCCAGCCGCGGGCCCGCGAGGCGGGCGGCGGCCGCCGCCCGCCGCTCCGAGAAGGAGCCCACGCACACCCGGTCCCAGCAGCCGGTGCGGCGGATCAGCCCGACCAGCGGGATCAGCGCCGGCGCGGCCTTGACGTCCACGTTCCAGCGCGCCTCGGGGAACTCCTCCAGCAGTTCCTCGAAGAGCGGCAGCGGCTCCCGGCCCGCCACCCTGGCCCGGCGTACCTGGGACCACGGCAGATCCACGATCCGGCCCCGGGCGTCGGTCACGCGGTCCAGGGTCGCGTCGTGGAAGGCGACCAGCCGGCCGTCGGCGGTGGCGTGGACATCGGTCTCGAAGTAGCGGTAGCCGAGAGCGGCCGCGCGGCGGAACGCGGCGGCCGTGTTCTCCAGGCCGTCGGACGCCCCGCCGCGGTGCGCGAACGGGATCGGGCCGGGGTGGTCCAGATAGGGATGCTGGGTCAGGGCGCTCACCGCCGCAGTATGGCCCCTCCGGGTGACCCGGCGGCGTCCGGCGTCCGGCCGTCGGACGCCGCCGGGATGGCGAACACGCGCAGGAAGAGCTGGGCGAGCGGCCCGATGGCGAGGGCGTAGGCCACCGTTCCGACGCCCACCGAGCCGCCGAGGACGAATCCCGTCGCGACGACGGCGGCCTCGATCCCGGTCCTGATCAGGCGGACCGAGCGGCCGGTCAGTCGGTGCAGCCCGGTCATCAGGCCGTCACGCGGGCCCGGCCCGAAGCGGGCCGCTATGTACAGGCCGGTGGCCATGCCGTTGAGCCCGACGCCGGCGGCCAGCAGGACGGTCCTGACGACGAGGGTCCGGCCGTCGGGGACCAGCGCCAGAGTGGCGTCGATCGCGAGCCCGACCACGAACACGTTGGACACCGTGCCCAGCCCCGGGCGTTCCCTCATCGGGATCCACAGCAGCAGCACGAGTGCGCCCACGGCGATCGCGACGACCCCCATGCTCAGCCCGGTCAGCTCCGCCAGCCCCTGGTGCAGCACGCCCCAGGGCTCCAGTCCGAGGCCGGCCCGGGCCAGCAGCGCCGAGCTCGCCCCGTACAGCACCAGCCCGGCGTAGAGCTGACCGAGCCGACGGGGCAGACGCCGTCCGCGCAGCCGGGAGGTGAGAGTCGTGGGGGCCATGCCGTTGCCTCCTGGGTGGGATAGTGGACTGGTATGAGCCACCCTGTGGCGGGTGGTGGACGGGCAACCATGTCCAATTCGGGGAAGGTGGACTGATTTCCATGACGCAGTGGACTTCGGCTGTCGGGGCGGCGCAGCTCGCCCGGCAGCTCCTGGCCCAGCGGCCCCGCCCCGCCGCCGGTCCCGGAGCCCGCAGACCACCCGCCTACCGGACCCTGGCCGACGGTATCCGGCTGCTCGTCCTGGAGGGCCGGGTGCCGGTCGCCGCCCGGCTGCCGGCGGAGCGCGAGCTGGCCGCGGCCCTCGGCGTGAGCCGTACGACGGTGGCCGCCGCCTACGAGGCGCTGCGCGGCGAGGGCTTCCTCCAGTCCCGCCGGGGCGCCGGCAGCTGGACGGCCGTACCGGCCGGCAACCCGCTGCCCGCGCGCGGCCTGGAACCCCTGCCGCCGGAGTCCCTGGGCTCGGTGATCGACCTCGGCACCGCCTCGCTGCCCGCCCCCGAACCCTGGCTGAGCCGGGCCGTCCAGGGAGCGCTGGAGGAGCTGCCGCCCTACGCGCACACGCACGGGGACTATCCGGCGGGGCTGCCCGCCCTGCGGCGGACGCTCGCCGAGAGGTACACCGCGCGCGGCGTGCCGACCATGCCCGAGCAGATCATGGTCACCACCGGCGCGATGGGCGCCATCGACGCGATCTGTCATCTCTTCGCCGGGCGCGGGGAGCGGATCGCGGTCGAGTCGCCCAGTTACGCCAACATCCTCCAGCTGATGCGGGAGGCGGGCGCCCGGCTGGTGCCGGTCGCGATGGCGGAGGGGCTGGCGGGCTGGGACTCGGTGCGCTGGCGCCAGGTCCTGCGGGACGCGGCGCCCCGGCTCGCCTATGTCGTCGCCGACTTCCACAACCCGACCGGCGCGCTGGCCGACGAGGACCAGCGGCGTCGGCTGGTGGACGCGGCACGCTCGGCCGGCACGGTGCTCGTGGCCGACGAGACCATGTCCGAGCTGCGGCTGGACGACGACATCGCGATGCCCCGGCCGGTCTGCGCCTTCGACTCCGGAGGCAGCACGGTCATCACCGTCGGCTCGGCCAGCAAGGCGTTCTGGGCGGGGCTGCGGGTCGGCTGGGTGCGCGCCGCGCCCGATGTGATCCGTTCCCTGGTGGCGGCGCGCGCCTACGCCGACCTCGGCACGCCCGTGCTCGAACAGCTGGCGCTGCACTGGCTGATGCGCACCGGTGGCTGGGAGGAGGCGGTCGCCATGCGCCGGGCGCAGGCGCGCGACAACAGGGACGCGCTGGTCGCGGCGGTGCGCGAGCGGCTGCCCGACTGGGAGTTCGCGGTGCCCCACGGCGGGCTGACGCTGTGGGTGCGCACCGGCGGGCTGTCCGGGTCCCGGCTGGCCGAGGTGGGCGAGCGGGTGGGCGTACGGGTGCCGTCGGGACCGCGTTTCGGGGTCGACGGCGCGTTCGAGGGGTACGTACGGCTGCCGTTCACCGTCGGCGGCCCGGTCGCCGACGAGGCGGCGGTCCGGCTGGCGGCCGCCGCGCGCCTGGTGGAGACGGGGGCGAGCACGGGCACGGACGCGCCGCGCACCTTCGTCGCCTGACGAGGCGTCAGGCGACCGGTGCCGAGCCCGTCGCCCGGTCGGCCTCCTGCTCGGGAACCCGCTCCTGCCCCGCGTCCGCCGCCGGCCCGTCGAAGCCGGGCCGGCGGTCCGGCAGCAGGTCCAGCACGGCCCGGCGGCGCGCCTCGGCCGCCTCGTCGTCGAACGGGTCGACGGTCGCCGGGACCTGGAGCCTGAGCACCGGCCCCGCCCCGAGCCGCGCGTACCCCCGGCCCGGCGGCATCTCGTACGGGGGAGTGGTGTGCGGTGGCGCCCCCAGCACCTCGGCCATCCGCACGGGCGGGGCCTGCCCGAGGACGACCCGGGCGCGGGTGTGCGCGTGCACCGTCTCGTGCAGCGCGTCCAGCGCGTCGAGGTGTTCGGCCACCACCACCGTGACCCGCGCGGACCTGCCGTGGCGCAGCGGCACCTGGAGCAGTTCCTGCGGATCCGGCCGCCCCTCGGCCGCGGCCGCCTGGCCGAGGACGGCCGGCCGGTCCAGCAGGATCCACAGCGGCCTGCGGGTGTCCTCCGGCGCGGGCAGGCCCGCCTGCCGGGCCCGGCCCGCGGTGATCAGGCGCCGCTCGGTCTCGTTCGCGGCCCACTCCAGACCGGCCAGCGCGCCCTCCGGTCCGCACTCCACGGCCAGGACACCGCGCCGCCCGGTCAGACAGGCGTACTCCCCGCTCCCGCCGCCGTCCACGACCAGTACGTCGCCGTGGCGCACGGCCTGCAGAGCGATCGAGCGGAGCAGGCTCGTCGTGCCGCCGCCGGGCCGGCCCGCCGCCAGCAGATGCGGCTCGGTCGAGCGCCCCCCGGTCCGCCAGAGGACCGGCGTCAGGTCCTGGGCGGCGCCGTCGACCAGCACGGGCACGGTACGGCGCCCGGCGCCGGGGTCCCCGAAGCCCAGCACGATCTCCTGGGGGACGGTGACGAAGGGCTGGGCGGCGGGGGCGGTGGACAGGGCGGGCAGCACGGTCATCTCCAGTTCGCCCGCCTCCTCGTCCCAGGTGAAGAGGTACTCGCGGCCGCGCCCGCACTTGGCGTACAGCAGTTGTTCGACCCGGCCGCGCTCGTCCGGATCGCTGTCGGGGAAGTGCGCGGGGTACGTCATCCGCAGCCGAGTGGGCCGTCCCTCGGCGTCGAACGCGTAGTCGCTGAACGCCGCGGTCCAGTCGCCGCCGTGGGAGAAGAGCGGATTCGGGTCGTCCGGCACCGCGACGTAGGGCACCAGCGCCTCGTACAGCGATCGCAGCCGCTTCGTCTCCGCCTCCTCGGGCCCGGTCCGCTCGGGGACGCGCTCCCGGCCCTGCCAGCCGGCCACGGCCATCAGCGAGATCAGGCCCAGCGTGGGCCCGTACGGCGTGAACGCGACGAACATCAGGCAGCACGCCGCCGCGAAGACCAACGGCCCGCGCCGGTCCTTGGGCGTGGCGGCCCACTTCCGGTGCGCCGCGGCACTGAGAAGCCGCAGCCCGCGGGCCACGGTGAGCAGCGGGTGGAGTACGTCCGCGACGGTGGCGGCGGCCGTACGGGCCAGCCGGCGGGCCCGCGCGATCCGGCCGCCGCCGCTGGTCGGGACGCGAAGGAGGGGGCGCCGGGCCACGGCTGTCTCCTGACGGTGCTGACGGACGGGGGAGAAGGTCGGAGGGGCAGCAGGACGGAAAGGGGAGGAGACGGTCAGAACTTGATGCCGCCCAGAAGGCTCGCGAGGCTCGCGCTCCCGGCCGTGATGCTCGGTGCGATGGCCGTCCCCGCGAGATAGAAGCCGAAGAGCGCGCAGACCACCGCGTGGGACGCCTTCAGCCCGCCCTTGCGGAAGAAGAGGAAGACGACGATTCCGAGCAGTACGACACCGGACATGGAAAGGACCATGGGGATCTCCTGGCTGTAGTGCGGTCACCGTGCGTGCCCCCATGATCGCCAGAAGTATCTATGTGACAAAAGGTGTAAACGGGTGAAAGATCGTGAATCCCGGCGTGTACGCACGGGCAGTACCCTGTCGGTTCACTCGTACGGCGGCCGTGCCGTACGGGCCCGGATCGGCGCCGCAGAGATGTGACGCGAACACGAGAGGCGGTCCACCCCCATGAGCGACGCACCGGACCCCGAGGTGATCGAACTGGCCGCGAAGGTCTTCGACCTGGCCAGGAGCGGCGAGGCCGGGACGCTCGCCGCGTACGTCGACGCCGGCGTCCCCGCCGACCTCACCAACGACCGGGGCGACTCCCTCGTCATGCTCGCCGCCTACCACGGCCACGCCCCGGCCGTCGAGGCCCTGATCGCCCGCGGCGCCGACGCCGACCGCGCCAACGACCGGGGCCAGACCCCGCTCGCGGGCGCCGTCTTCAAGGGGGAGGAGGCGGTGATCCGCGCGCTCCTCGCCGGCGGGGCCGATCCGAACGGCGGCACCCCGTCCGCCGTGGATACCGCGCGGATGTTTGGGAAGACAGACCTGTTGAAGCTGTTCGGAGCCCAGTGAGCCGGGGTGCCGTAAATGTGGTCGCGGTGGCGAAATGGCTGGGTCATCATGACGTCGGGCCCGCAGGGGGCCCGACGAGAGGCAGGGAAGATGGTCTGCATCAGGCGAAGGACGACGGCCGGTCGAGCGTGCACTCGGGGCGGGGCCTAGGGCGTGTCGCGAAAGTCCCGCCTGGCCGGCGACGCCTGGCACGCCCGCTCGCTGCGTTGTCGGAGTCGTCCAAGTACGTCCAGTACGAGGACGATCCTCCGCCTTGCGATCGCACGCGCCAGACGCCGCCGGCCCCGCCCTTCGGGCGGACGGCGCTACTTTCGCAACACGCCCTAGGGCGTGTTGCGAAAGTCCCGCCTGGCCCCGTCGCGGCGGGCAAACCTTGCCGGTGGCGGCACCAGCGCTCCGGCAGCGGCACCTACACCCCCGGTTGCGTCGACAGCTTGATGTGAGGCTTTTCCGATGTTCGATCCAGTCATAGCGCCGAGCGGCACACTCCTCGGCCTGTTGCAGAGGGGCCGTGGCGACGGCACGCTCCACGCGCTCGCCGCCCCCCGCGCCGAGGCCCTCGCCGCACTCGACCACTGCGTGCTCTACGACCCCCGCCACGACTGGCAGGTCGAGAACCGCTCGCTCTACTACGCACGCCTGTACCTGGATCTCCACGGCGGGCTCGACGCGATCGAGCACCACCTCTTCCGCGCCGAGGACCGGTTCGACACCGAGGAGGTCAGGACCGGGCTGTCGCTGGCCGTGCTCGGCCACCTGGCCTCCTACGGCCGGCGCGACGCGCTCGACCTGCTGCGCCGCTACGCCGAGACCGGCTCCAACTGGGCCTGGGCGCTC
The DNA here is from genome assembly GCF_052983195.1 of Streptomyces hebeiensis. NCBI lineage: Bacteria > Bacillati > Actinomycetota > Actinomycetes > Kitasatosporales > Streptomycetaceae > Streptomyces > Streptomyces hebeiensis. The sequence continues at coordinate 1,075,315 of NZ_CM129812.1, read as the reverse complement.
GACGAACTGGCGCTGCGCGACGACGACACCGGGCTGCGCGCCCTGGCCGGTCCGGTCCTCGACCGCTTCCCCCGCACCCCTGAAGGAGACGCCGAGCTGGCCGCCGCCGTGCGTGACGCCTTCGAGCCCCGGCCCTGGCGGCTGTGGGCGGACGACCCGCGTGCCGAGATCGGCGCGCGGATCAGGGCAGCCGGTGAACAGGGCTCCTTCGACCGCTGGCAGCGACAGCTCCGGCCGAGCGGACCTCGCCCGGGCTGGAGCGTGGCCGCCGTCTTCGACTGGGCGCAGGAAGGGCTGGAGCGCGGCGGCGAACTGCATCTGCCGGCGGCCCGCTGCCTCACGGCGGTCGCCGGGCCCGGCGACCGCCCGACAATCCTCGAAGCCGCGCGCGGCGGCCCGGACGGGGCCCGCTGCGCGGCCCTCCACTATCTCGCCGAGGCCCGCGACCCGGACGTGCTCGACCTGATCGAAGCGGCAGCCTCCGACCCGTCCCGTACCGTCGCCGACGCGGCGGTGGCCGCGTTCGAGCGGATGTGCGGCGCGGACGCGGTCGACCGGGCGCGCGGCTGGATCCACCGGCCCGACGCCCTCGGGGCCTCCGCCGCGGGCGTGCTCGCCTGCCGGGGCGGTACGCGCGACACCGATCTGGTCCTCGGCGCGCTGCGTGAGACCGTCCGGGCCGAGGGGCCCGACGCCCGGCGGCTGTGGACGCTGGTCGACGGCGCGGGCCGGCTCGGCATCGTCTGCGCGGCGCCCGTGCTGCGCCACGTCTACCGCGAGACCGCCTCGTCCCAACTGCGCGGACGCGCGGCGAAGGCACTGGCCGCCACCGACCCCTCCTACGCCACCGGGTTCGCTGTCGAGTGCCTGTGGGACTGCGAGGAGACCACGCGGGAGATCGCGGCGCTGCACGCCGAGACGGGGGACGCCCGGGTGGCGGAGCGGCTGCGGCGGCTGGCCGCGGACCCGGCCGAGGAGGCCGAGGTGCAGACGGCCGTACGCAGCCGGATCGGTGGCGCGGACGCGGCGGCGCGCTGACCCCGTCCGGGGCGGCGGGACCGGATTTCGTCCAGGCGCCGGGCCCGGGGCGCGCGCGTCGGCCCGGACCCGGGCGTCGCGCTCGCGGCCGCCCCGGCTCCCGTCCGGGCGGCGGGCCGCGGGCCCTCACCGCCGGGCTCCGGGGCGTACCGCCGGGGTCCTGGCGGTCGGCCGGTGGTCGGTCCGCGTGGCGTCGCCACCAATGCTCACGGGACGTTTCCCACGCGGAAAGATCCTCGTTGGCGGGGACACGCTCGGTACGACGACAACACGCATATGCGTGTCGTCATCGTCACCGAGTCCTTCCCGCCCGACGTCAACGGCGTGGCCCACTGCGCCCTCCAGACCGCGCGGCACCTCGCCGCACGCGGTCACGATCCGCTCGTCATCGCGCCGGCCGTCGCCGGCGCCGCCGAGACCGACGCCCCGTGCCCGGTGGTCCGCGTACCGTCCCTGCCGCTGCCCGGCTACCCGCAGGTCCGGGTGGCCCTGCCCAGCCGGCGCGTGGCGGCCACCATCGCCGCGCACCGGGCCGACCTGGTCCACCTGGCCGGGCCCTTCGTCCTCGGCGTACGGGGGATGACGGCCGCGGCGCGGCTGCACGTCCCCGCCGTCGCCGTCTACCAGACCGATCTCGCCGGTTACGCCCGGACGTACGTCGGGGCGGGCGAGGCCGCGGCCTGGCGCCGGATCCGCGCCGTGCACTCCGCGGCCGACCGCACGCTCGCGCCCTCCGGCGCCGCCGTCCAGGACCTCGTCGAGCACGGGGTGCCGCGGGTGCGGTTGTGGCGGCGGGGTGTGGACACCGTACGGTTCCGGCCCGAGCTGCGCGACGAGGCGCTGCGCCGGCGGCTGGCGCCGGACGGGGAGCTGATCGTCGGGTACGTCGGCCGGCTGGCGCCCGAGAAGCAGGTCGAGCTGCTGGCCGGCGTGTGCGAGCTGCCCGGCGTGCGGGTCGTGATCGTCGGGGACGGCCCCAGCGAGGCATCGCTGCGCGGCGCGCTGCCCGGCGCCGTCTTCCTCGGCCGGCGGACCGGCGCGGAACTGGCGCGGACCTTCGCCTCCTTCGACGTGTTCGCGCACACCGGGCCGTACGAGACCTTCTGCCAGACCGTGCAGGAGGCCATGGCCGCCGGGGTGCCGGTGATCGCGCCCGCCGCCGGCGGCCCGCTGGACCTGGTGGACCACGGACGTACGGGCCTGCTGGTCACCCCGCACGACGCCGGCGCCGTCACGGCGGCGGTACGGGAGCTGGCCCGGGCCCCCGCGCTCCGCGCGGCCTACGGGCGCGCGGGCCGGGCCACCGTAGAGGGCCGGACCTGGGAGACCGTGGGGGACCAGCTGCTCGGCCACTACGACGAGGTGCTCGGAGCGCGTACGGCGGTGGTCGCGTGAGCGGGCTGCGGATCGTACGGCTGGCGAACTTCGTCACCCCGTCCTCCGGCGGGCTGCGCACCGCGCTGCGGGAGCTGGGCCGCGGGTACCTGGCGGCCGGGCACCGGCCGGTGCTGATCGTGCCGGGTGACCGGGAGACCGACGAGGACACCGCGCAGGGCCGGGTGATCACTCTGCCGGGGCCGGTGCTGCCGGGCACCGGCGGTTACCGGGTGCTGACGGCACGGCGGCGGCTGCGGACCGTGCTGGAAGACCTCGGCACCGACCGGCTGGAGGTCTCCGACCGCACCACGCTGCGCTGGACGGGGGAGTGGGCACGGCGCCACCGGGTGCCCTCCGTGATGGTCTCCCACGAGACCGCGGACGGGGTGCTGCGCACCTGGGGAGTGCCGGGGACGGCGGCGGAGCGCGCGGCCGACCGGCTGAACGCGCGCAGCGCGTGGGCGTACTCCCGGATCGTGTGCACGACGGAGTGGGCGGAGCGGGAGTTCCGGCGCATCGGCGCGCGCAATGTGGTGCGGGCGCCGCTCGGCGTGGACCTGGTCCGCTGCCGGCCGGACCGGCGGTCGGCGGGCGTGCGGGAGCGGTACGCGCGCGGCGCCGACGTCCTGCTGCTGCTCGGGTCACGGCTGTCGGTGGAGAAGCGGCCGGGCACCGCGCTCGACACGCTGGCGGAGCTGCGGGCGCGTGGCGTGCGGGCGGTGCTGGTCGTCGCCGGGGACGGGCCGCTGCGCGGTGGGCTGGTCCGGCGGGCCCGGGAGCGGGGGCTGCCCGCGCACTTCCTGGGACACGTGGGCGACCGCGCGGAGATGGCCGCGCTCCAGGCGTCCGCGGACATCTGCCTGGCGCCCGGCCCGGCCGAGACGTTCGGGCTGTCGGCGCTGGAGTCGCTCGCCTGCGGCACCCCGGTGGTCGCGAGCGCGTCGTCGGCGCTGCCGGAGGTGATCGGCGACGCGGGGGTGGCGGCGACGGACACGGCGCCCGCGTTCGCCGACGGCGTCGAGGACCTGCTGTCCCGCCCGGAGCGCGGGCGCCGCGCGGCCGCGCGCGACCGCGCGGAGCTGTTCGGCTGGGACCGGGCGGTGGCGGCGTTCCTCGCGGCCCACGACGTACCGCTGCCGAGGATCCCGGCCCCGCGCGGTCCGGGCGGAGCGGCGAGATGACGTCCGGCGACCGGCCCCGGCCGGGCGGGACCGGGGTGCACGACGAACGCGACGTGACGCGGGTACGGTCCCGGAGGCAACCGGAGCCGGGTCCGCCCGGGGCCCTTCCGTCAGCGCCGCCGCCCGCGCGTCCACAGCGGCGGGCCGTGCCGCCCGCGTGCCCGAGTGGCCCTGCCGGATCTGCCGGATCCGCGGATCTCGCGACGGACGTCGTCCCGGGTGGCCTCGGGACGCCGGCCGGACCCGGGTGCGATGCTCGGACTGCCCGCGCCCCTCGCGCGCCCGCTCGCGCGGCGGGCACCGGCGAGCGCCTGGACCCGCGGGCCGAGCAGGCCGTCTCCCGGGCACTCGGCGTGCTGTCCCCGGGTGTCCCCGCCCCCGCCGCCACGAAAGGCGCCCCCACCGCCCCCGCGACGAGAATGGGGGGATGACCGCACAGACCGGACGCTGGGAGTTCTGGATCGACCGGGGCGGCACCTTCACCGATGTCGTCGGACGACGCCCGGACGGCCGGCTCGTCACCCGCAAGCTGCTCTCCCACCACCCCGAGCGGTACCAGGACGCCGCCGTCGCCGGCATCCGGCTGCTGCTCGGCCTCGGCCCGCGCGAGACGATCCCCGCCGACCGGATCGACATCGTCAAGATGGGCACGACCGTGGCCACCAACGCACTCCTCGAGCGGCGCGGCGAGCCGACCGTCCTGCTGATCACCGAGGGCTTCCGGGACGCCCTGCGCATCGCCTACCAGAACCGGCCCCGCCTCTTCGAGCGGCACATCGTGCTGCCCGAGGCCGTCTACGACCGCGTCATCGAGGTCCCCGAACGCGTCGACGCCCGGGGCGACACCGTACGGCCCCTCGACACGGACGCACTCACCGAGGGGCTGCGCGCCGCCCACGCCGACGGGTTCCGCGCCGCCGCCGTCGTCCTCATGCACGGCTACCGCCACCCCGCACACGAGAAGGCCGTCGCCGACGCCGCCCGCGCCGCCGGCTTCACCCAGGTCAGCTGCTCGCACGAGGTCAGCCCGCTCATCAAGATCGTGCCGCGCGGCGACACCACCGTCGTGGACGCCTACCTCTCGCCGATCCTGCGCCGCTACGTGGACGAGATCGCCTCCGAACTGCGCTCCGTCCGCCTGATGTTCATGCAGTCCAACGGCGGCCTGCGGGAAGCCGCCCACTTCCGCGGCAAGGACGCCGTCCTGTCCGGACCGGCCGGTGGCGTCGTCGGCATGGCGCGCACGTCGCGGCAGGCCGGCCACGACCGCGTCATCGGCTTCGACATGGGCGGCACCTCCACCGACGTCTCGCACTACGCGGGCGAGTTCGAACGCGAACTGGGCACCCAGGTGGCCGGGGTGCGGATGCGCGCCCCCATGATGAGCATCCACACCGTCGCGGCGGGCGGCGGCTCGGTCCTCCACTTCGACGGACAGCGCTACCGCGTCGGCCCCGACTCCGCCGGCGCGGAGCCCGGCCCGGCCTGCTACCGGCGCGGCGGCCCCCTCACCGTCACCGACGCCAATGTGATGCTCGGCCGCATCCAGCCCGCCCACTTCCCGGCGGTGTTCGGCCCGGACGCCGACCAGCCGCTGGACACCGACGTGGTGCGGGAGCGCTTCGCGGCCCGCGCCGAGGAGGTGCGCGCGGCGACGGGGACGCGCCGTACGCCCGAGGAGGTGGCCGCCGGCTACCTGGAGATCGCGGTCCTGAACATGGCGAACGCGGTGAAGAAGATCTCCGTACAGCGCGGGCACGACATCACCCGCTACGCCCTCACCAGCTTCGGCGGGGCGGGCGGCCAGCACGCGTGCGCGGTCGCCGACGTCCTCGGGGTCGACACCGTCCTCGTGCCCCCGCTCGCCGGAGTGCTGTCCGCGTACGGCATCGGGCTCGCCGACGCCACCGCCATGCGGGAGCGGTCCGTGGAGGCCGAGCTGGACGACCGTACGGAGCGCCGGGTGCGCGAGCTGTGCGCGTCACTCGCCGAGCGGACCAGGGCCGAACTGCGCGCCGACCGGGTCCCGGACGACGCCGTCACCACCCACGCGCGGGTGCTGCTGCGGTACGCGGGTACGGACGCGAGCCTGCCGGTCGAGCTGGCGGACGCCACCGCCATGACCGAGGCGTTCGCCGACCTCCACCGCACCCGGTACGGCTTCACGACGGACAAACCCCTGGTCGTGGCGGCCGTCTCGGTCGAAGCCGTGGGAGCGGCGGGGCCGCACACCTCGTACGAGCCACCGCGCTCCGACGCGCCCGGCGGAGGCGGACCGTACGCCACCGTACGGATGTTCACGGACGGTGGGGTACGGGACGTCCCGCTGCACCGCCGCGACGACCTGCGCCCCTCCGACACCGTCACCGGGCCCGCCGTGATCGCCGAGTCCGACGCCACCACCGTGGTCGACCCCGGCTGGCGGGCGGTGGCGGCCGATTCGGGGCATCTGGTGCTGACCCGGGTGACCCCACGGCCCGGGCGCGTCGCGGTCGGTACGGACGTCGACCCCGTTCTCCTGGAGGTCTTCAACAGCCTCTTCATGGCGATCGCCGAGCAGATGGGCGTCCGCCTGGAGAACACCGCGCACTCCGTCAACATCAAGGAACGGCTCGACTTCTCCTGCGCGCTGTTCGACGCCGACGGCAACCTGATCGCCAACGCGCCGCACATCCCCGTGCACCTCGGTTCGATGGGCGAGTCCATCAAGGAGGTGCTGCGCAGGCGGCGCGGCGCCGGAAGCCGCGAGGACGAGGACGACGAGACCGGGCGCACGCTGCGGCCGGGTGATGTGTACGCCGTCAACGACCCGTACCACGGCGGCACCCATCTGCCCGATGTGACCGTCGTGACCCCGGTCTTCGACGAGCGGGGCGAGCGGCCGGCGTTCCTGGTGGCCTCGCGCGGCCATCACGCGGAGATCGGCGGCATCTCCCCCGGTTCCATGCCCGCCTTCAGTTCGACCGTGCACGAGGAGGGCGTCCTCTTCGACAACTGGCTGCTCGTCCGGGACGGCCGGTTCCGGGAGGCGGAGACGCGCCGGCTGCTCACCGGCGCGCGGTACCCCTCCCGCGACCCGGACACCAACCTCGCCGACCTGCGCGCCCAGATCGCCGCCAACGAGAAGGGCATCGCGGAACTGCGGAAGATGACCGCGCAGTTCGGCGTCGAGGCCGTCCAGGCGTACATGGGGCACGTGCGGCGCAACGCCGAGGAGTCGGTCCGCCGGATCGTCGCGGAACTGCGCGACGGCTCCTGCCGGTACGAGACCGACGGCGGCGCCGTCATCGCGCTCGCCCTGCGCGTGGACCGCGAGGCGCGCTCCGCCGTCCTGGACTTCACCGGCACCTCGCCCCAGCTGCCCGGCAACTTCAACGCCCCGACGTCCGTGGTGATGGCCGCGGTGCTCTACGTCTTCCGGACACTGGTGGCCGACGACATCCCGCTCAACAGCGGCTGCCTGGAGCCGCTGGAGGTCCGCGTGCCGGACGGATCGATGCTCGCGCCCGCCTACCCGGCGGCCACGGTCGCCGGCAACGTGGAGACCTCCCAGGCCGTCACCGGGGCGCTGTACGCGGCGCTCGGCGTCCAGGCGGAGGGCTCGGGGACGATGAACAACCTCACATTCGGCAACGACCGGGTGCAGTACTACGAGACCGTGGCGAGCGGTTCCGGCGCGGGCGACGGCTTCGACGGCGCGGACGCCGTCCAGACCCATATGACCAACTCGCGGCTCACCGACCCGGAGGTGCTGGAGTGGCGCTACCCCGTGCGGGTCGAATCCTTCTCCGTACGGGAGGGCAGCGGCGGCGCCGGCGGGTGGCGGGGCGGCGACGGCGCCGTACGGTGCCTGCGCTTCCTGGAGCCGATGACCGTGACGCTGCTGGGCGGCCACCGCAGGGTGCCCCCGTACGGAATGGCGGGCGGCGGGGCGGGGGCGCTCGGCGAGAACGAGATCCACCGGGCGGACGGCGCGGTCGAGCCGCTGCGGGGCGTCGACACGGTGGAGGCCGGCCCGGACGACGTCCTGGTCGTCCGCACACCCGGCGGCGGGGGATACGGGCCGCCGGGGTGACGGAGAAACCCTCGCCGGCCGGTCTTCGGGGGCCCGTGAAGACCGGCCGGCCAGGACCTCGGCCCCGCTGTCCGGCGTCACGTCACCGGTCCCCGGTCGGCCCCGTCCGGCCCGCCACCACCTCCACCAGGTCCGCGCGGCCCCGGGAGTTGAGCCGGAGGATCGGGACCGCCTTGTCGCGCGGATTGCCGTTGTTGCGGAAGGAGAGGAAGCCGCTCGCACCCGCCACCGGCTGGCCGTCCATCTGGTGGAACATCCGGCCCACCGCCCTTCCCGTCACATCCGGCCCGCCGGCGGCCAGTTCGATGCCATGGGCGGCGGTGAGGACGGCGTCGTGAGCCATGATGTCCTGGCCGTCGTAGCGGTCGTCACCGGGGAACCACCGGTCCATCCGCCCGCCCTTCTGGAAATGGCTCGCCGACAGCTCGGACACCTTGTCAGGGGCGTCGCTCCACATGTCGCGGTGCGCGAGACCCGTGTAGAGGACGCGAACGGCCCGCTGGGAGGCGAGTTCGATCTGTTCGCGGTTGAGGTTCGAGGTGTCGTCGCCGGCGACCACCGTGAAGGTCCGGTCCGTGCAGCTGCGGTTGGCCAGCGCGTCCAGGAAATGGGTGAGATGGCGGCCACGGCCCGCGAAGAAGATGACCTCCGGCTTCTTGTCGCAGATGTTCACGGGGATGTTGCGCAGCTCGGTCTTCCAGACCCCCGGTGCTCCCGAGGAGTCGAACGTCATGCTCTCCGCGGCCAGTTCGCGCCGGCCGTCGGGGAACGCCTCGACGAACGCCTTGGCCAGGCTCTTCGCGTACAGGTTGCGGCCCGCCATGTCCTGGACGACGACCGCCCGGCGGAAGCCCGCCTTCTTCAGGTAGTTCGCGGCGGCGTACGCCTCGGCCACGTTGTCGGGCCCGACCCGCACGAAGCCTGGGATGTTCTGGATGGTGGTGTCGCTCATCGTGCTGGCGACCGTGGCGATCCCGTGCTCCGAGAGTTTCCTCAGCGCGGCCAGATTGCGGTCGGTGCTGGGACCGAGTCCGGTCACGGCGACCAGCTTGTCGTCGGTCGTCGTACGGTCGATCAGCTCGTCGACGGTGTGCTCCCATTCGGCGGAGCTGCTGCCCGTGTTGGCCACCAGCAGCCGGATCTTGGGGGAGGAGGACAGGTCCCCGCGGTTGTGCCGGTACTGCGCGAGGTAAGCGCCCTCCAGCTCGTGCCGCACCGAATCCTCCGAGTTGCTGTCGTCGTCGGTGAGGGTGAAGGAAGTCATGTACGCGACGCTCACATACGGTTCCTTCTTCTTCTCGGCGTCCGCGACGACCTGGTCGTTCTCCTTCCGGATCCGCTCCTCCACCAGCTCCAGGTGGTCGGCGAAGACCCACGAGCCGTCGGTGACCCCCACGCACTCGCCGCCGTCCCCCCGTTTCACGACGCCGTCCGCGCAGCGCGCCCTGACGTCCCCGATCCGGTCGACGGCCAGCGGGATTCCCACCGCGAGCACGGCGACGACGGCCACGGCGATCACGACCCGGCGGACGACGTGCAACGGCCATTCGAGTCTGCGCATCCGGCTCTCACCCCTCGCTCGTGGACGTCAGCGGATGGCGCCAGTGCCGATAGCGCTCCGCCTCGTTGAACAGGGCCACGACATCGTTCCTCCGCAGCCGCGACAGCTGGTTGAAACCGTCCGCGATCAGATCGGTGAGCCGCATCCCGGGGTCGGCGAGCGGATCGCTCCACACCCATCGGGCCGTGACCAGCTCCCGTATCACCGACTCCGCGCCGAGCCCCCGGTCGCCGGTGCCCGCGCCGAGATCCGCCAGCAGCTCCAGCGGGCCGCCGGCGGAACCGAACCGGTTGGGCGCCGCCGTGATCGCGCCGAACTCGCTGATCCACTGGGCCGCGGGCACCACCGGGAAGCGATCGATCAGATAGCCCGTCACCTCGTCGATCCGGCCCCAGGCCAGCCGGTGGTACATCTCCTGGACCGGGCGTCCCTCGGTCCGGAAGTGCTCCGCGAGCAGTTCGTGCACCGTGTCCCAGTCGTCCGGGCGCCGCGCCAGCCGCCACAGCAGCAGCCGGCGCGGCCAGGGGTGCAGGGCCGGCGTCACGGTCTCGGGCCCGAGCAGCAGCCAGCGGGCGCGGATCTCCCCGAACAGGGTGTCCCCGGGGCTGAGCACGCGGACGCCGACGGACAGGTCACGAGCGGCGGCGCATTCGGCGAGCGTGCGCCGGCGCCCCTCGTCGAGCCCCTGGAGCAGGTGGTCCAGAGCGGCGTCGGCGAGGGTCGGCGCGCTCTCCCCCTCGCGCAGCGTCCGGTCGGGCAGGGTCCGCAGCCAGCGGTCCTGCTCCGATCCGTCCGCCGGCGCGCCGGAGTACCGGAAGGTGTCGAGCACCTGGCGCACCGCGCGCGGCAGCCCGTGGGTCAGTCGGTGCACGAACGGCGCCAGCCGGGTGAACGGCGCGAGATCGGGGTGGTGGCGCAGCTCCAGCTCGATCCGGACGCGCACCTCGTCGAGGTTGAGGTCGCGCAGCCGCAGCGGGTACCACCAGGTGTCGTCGCTGTCGCGCGTCGGCCGGTGCTCGCTCCAGTCCGGCAGGGAGGCCCGGTCGGGGACGCGCGGCCGCCACGGCCACGCCTCGCCCGTGGCGGTGCCCCAGCGGGGCAGCCAGCGGTTCGAACTCGCGACCACGGTCAGCGGGTCACAGGGCAGATCGGCGACGACCGTGTCGTCGTGCCGGGCGCGGATCAGCAGGTCCACGAAGCGGCGGCCGTACTCCGTGTGGCAGTTGTCCAGCAGGAGCAGGTACGAACGGGGCGTGAACGAGCGGGCCGTGTTGCGCCGCAGGTCCGCCAGGAACGCCGAGAACAGCACCCGGTCCAGCCGCTCCCCGTCGGCCGCGTCACCGCCGTGCCGCCACAGGTTCAGCTCGACCAGCGCCTCCCACGGGTCGCTGCTCCGGATGAGCCGGTGCTCTCCGTACCAGGAGGCACCGGCGGTGAACTTGACGCCGGGCATCCGCCGGCGCCCGATCCGCACGGCGTCCCGCAGCACGGCGACCGCCGCGGTGGAAGCGCCCTCGGGCGCCCCCACCGCGCCGGCGGCCACCTCGAAGAACGCGGCGAGATAGTCGCCGTGGCGGGCCTCCGCCTGCTCCTGGAACTCCTCCAGCTCGCGCCGGATGGTGCGCCTGCCCTGGGCCAGGCTGGTCATCCGCAGCTCGTGGTCGGAGGCCAGCAGCCCCAGCGTCAACCGCGGGAAGTGCGAGCGCCGGTACCGGGGGAGCTTGCGCTCCAGCTGCCGGGCGAGCAGCGCCAGGCCGTAACGCGGCAGGAGCGCGTGCTCCCCGGCGAAGTTGACATACGCGAACGGGTGCTCGGGCCCGAAACGCTCCATCAGCGTGCTGTGCACCTCGCTGGCGCCACTGCCCCGGGGACCCAGCAGGATCGTCACGGGCCGCTCCGCCGTCGGCGGCTGCTCCAGGCACTCGTCGACGAGCGAGACGACCGCCCGGCGGCCCCGCAGGCCGATGCCCACCCCTGATTCCGTCATACGCCCCAGCTCCCCCGTAGCCTCGGCGACCCCCACGGACTTCCATGGGACGACACAGAAGAGTTTATCGCGGAGGTATGACAACCGACGCTGCTTTTGCGGCGGTTGGTGCGCCACGGAACCGAGGTGGCCCCCGCCGGTCCCCGGACCGGCACGGTCCGGCCGCGGCGACGGTGCCGCGGCCTTCACGTGTGCCGGACGTCATGACGGACGGCGGCCTGTCCCGCCCCTGGGCGGGGCTCCTAGGACGCTGCCTGGTCCCGCCGCCACTGCGCCGGCGAGTTCCTCGTCGCCGGGTCCTCGTACGAACCCGCCTTCCCGCGGTCGACGTGGAACGTGGTGAGCGTCGTCACCGGGGAGACCGGGTCGCGGCGGTCGCCGATCACCCGCATGTGCGCGCTGAAGCGCCGCGGCGTGACCTCGTAGACGTCGTAGCCGTAGCGGTTGCCCTCGAAGTACTTCAGGTGCGGATTGGCCGCGCCCATGACCGGGCCGTTGGTCCGGTTCCAGTCCGCGGAGTAGGCGCCCGACGTGATCGAGTGCGCCGTGAACTCCGTACCGATGACCGGTGACGACGTGTCGTCGAAGTCCGGCCGGATGTCGTCCACGAAGGCGGAGTGCCAGTCGCCGGTGACGACGACGAGGTCCTCCAGGCCGCTGGTGTGGACGTGGTTCAGGACTTCCTCGCGCTCGGCGAGGAAGCCGTCCCACTGGTCGGTGAACATGTACGGGCCGCCCGGCCGGCCGCGCAGCTGGCTGAGCATGATCGAATTCGCCCAGACGTGCCAGGAGTCGGGGGCGCCGTCGACATTCCGCTTCAGCCAGGACTTCTGCTCGGCTCCCAGGATGGTCCCGTCGGCCAGATTCTGTGCCGAGCGGTACGAGCGCAGATCGAGGATCGTCAGTTCCAGCAGGTCGCCCCAGCGGCGGGTCCGGTGGATCACGGGGTCGGGGAGGGACCGGGTGCCGGCGTCGCGGTGCGGCATGTTCTCGTACCAGGCCTGGTACGCGGCCGCGCGGCGCTGCAGGAAGGGGGCGCCGCCGCCCGTACCGGAGTAGTCGTTGGCGACCTCGTGGTCGTCCCACGTCAGGAACCAGGGGTGGGCGGCGTGGGCGTCCCGCAGCGAGGCGTCGCCCTTGTAGAGGGCGTGGCGGCGGCGGTAGTCGGCGACCGTGAAGACCGCCGGGCCCTCGTGGTCGCGGACGACGTCGGCGGGGACGCCGCCGACCTGGCCGTGCTCGTAGATGTAGTCGCCGAGGTGGAGGACGAAGTCGACGTCCTCCCGGGCGATGCCCCGGTGGGCGGCGTAGAAACCGTCGTGGAACGCCTGGCAGTTGGCGGCGACGAAGCGTACGGAGGCGATGTCACCGACGGGCGCGGTCTTCGTCCGCCCGGTGCGGCTGGTTCTGCCGAGGGCCTTGAAGGCGTACCAGTAGCGGGTGTCGGACGACAGCCCGGAGACGGGCACGTGCACGCTGTGGCCGAGCGTCGCGGAGGCGGGGACGGTGCCGCGGGCGACGACGCGCCGCATCCGGGGATCGGCGGCGACGACCCACTCGACCTCCACGATCTCGGGCAGTCGCTGCTCGGCGGCGAGCGGCTCCGGCGCCAGGCGGGTCCACAGGACCACGCTGTGGGGCTGCGGATCCCCGGATGCGACGCCGAGGGTGAACGGCGCGGGATCGTAGTCCGCCCCGAGCGCCTCGGCGGCCTCGCGGGCCTGGGCGGGCGAGAGCCCCGCGCTCAGCGGCCAGGCGAGGTTCAGCGCTCCGGCCGCGCCGGCGGCCTTGAGCAGATCACGTCGGTCGAGCCCGGTCATTTGTCTCCCCCGGTGGCGGTCAAGGTGAGCGATATCGCGTCGGCGTAGCCGTCGTTGGACGTCCCGCCGCCGCTGCGGGTGAGGACGAGCAGCACGCGCGCCGTACGCGCGCCGGGCGGAACCGCCGCCGACGCGGTGCGCTCCACGAGGGCGGTACGCGACTGGCGCTCGGCGGCGGTCACCGGGCCGAGCACGGAGAGCGCGAGCGGCGTGCCCCTGCCGTCCCTGAACTCCACGGAGAGGCGGGCGCCGTCCTCCTGTCCGGCGTATCCGCCGAGCCAGCCGGCGAGCGTGTACCGCACCCGGCCCGCGTCGACGCGCGCCCGCCCGGTCCTGCCCCGCGCGGGCAGGACGATGTCCTGGACGAGGCTGGTGAGCGGGCTGTTCCCGCCGGAGAAGAACCGGCTGCCCCGGGCCGGCGGCCCCGGGTCGGCGGGGGTCGGGTAGCCGCCGCCGAGGCTGTACGCGATCAACGCGGGCGCCCCGTCCCGTACCTCCCACCCCGTCACTTTCTCCACCGGCTCCGCGGACCCGCCGGGCCCGCTCTCGGCATTGCCGTTCACCACGAGATTCACTCGCGCCTCCCCAGTTCCGACTTCGGCATGCGCATATCAGCAGCCAAGAATGAACTGACGAGGACACGCGGGGGAACAGTGACTCCGGCGTGGGCGGGCTGCCACGGCCGCCGACGGGGCGGTCGGAACACGCGGCCGGGGCGCCGACCGGCCGGAAGCGGACGTTGATCCCGAGGCCGCTCTGCGCCGTTTCGACCGTTGTCAGTGTGAGGACATAACCTGTGCTGCGTGACTTCGCCTGCCTCGACGGACGCCGTTCCGCCCCAGCTCAGCGCGGGGCCGCGGCCCGCCCTGGGCCCGGCCGCCGACGAAGGGCTCGCGCGGCGGCTGCGCGCGCTCGCCTGCACCGCGCCGCTGCACGACCTGGACGCCCGCAAGGCCAACCTGGCGGGAGAGTACTCGGTCTACGCGATGGCCGAAGTCGCGCTCGCCGCCATCGATCTGGTCACGCTGAACATGGACTTCGACACGGGCGCCGACCACGAGCAGATCGTCTCCCGCCTGCTCCCGCGCGTCGCGGCCCAGGCGCCGGCCCGCCCGGCGGACGAGCACGAGCGCGTCGCCCGCTGGGTGCTGGAGAACCTGATCAACGTCGGCAGCGTGGACCGCGGGTTCCGCGCGGTCTACGGCACGTTCGGCCCGGACGGCGTGTACACGCGCAGGGACTACGACTTCAAGCTCGTCGAAGAGGTTCCCGGTCACGACGGCAGCGTCTACCTGCGGACCACCGACGAAGCGGTGAACGTGCTGGTGGGCGCCCTCGACACGGATGTCACCAGCGCCCAGATCGCCGCCGAGGTCAAGCTGGAGGTCCTGATCAGCCGGGGGCGCCTGGCCGACGCGCAGCTCGCCGCGGAGCAGGCCCGCTACCGGACCGTGCAGTACGCGGAGACGCTGCGCAGGACGCTGGAGGCGACCCGCCGCAACGTGCGCGCGGTGGACTGGCTCAACGCCGTACCGGACCTGATCGACGAGGCCCTGGCCCATGTCGCCGACCGGTACCGCCACGAGAACGCGATCCTGACCAACATCCGCAAGGCGCGCGACGAGGCCGAGACCGGCTCCGACCCGAAGACGGCCGAGCACAAGCGGCGCGCCGCCGAACTGGTCGACATCGTCAAGGACTGCATCCGACGCCACACGCAACTCCAGTCCCGGCTGCTGGAGGCGGGCCCGCTCTTCCGCGCCGAGCAGGACCGGCAGGCGTTCGCCCGGCCCGCCGCGCACACGGGACTGGACCTGTACGGGCAGCTGCTCGCCCCGCTGCTCCCGCTGCCCGTCGAGCGGGCGACGCGCGTGACGGACGCGTTCTTCGCCCGGGGCACGGGCCTGCGCACGCCCACGTCCGTACGGGTCGGGGACCTGGTCGACCTGCTGCTGACGGCCCCAGCGGAGCGGGCGCACCTCGGCGCCGAGATGCCGGAGCCGGACCTGATCGCGACGCCGGACGACAGCCGTTTCAGCGAGGAGCAGCTGGCGAGCGCCAAGGAACTCCTCGACCTGGAGCACGACGCGCCGCGCCGCCTCTCCGGGCTGCTGGCGGAGGCCCGCCGCCGTGACCCCGACCTGCCGTACCTCGTCGCCCTGCTGGCCGTCCACGCGGCGAGCCCGCCCGTGGGCACGGCCTACCGGCAGGGCGAGGAGCGGCTGTTGTTCGCCGTGGACGACGGGACGCCGCTGGACGACCCGGAGTTCGGAGGCGCCGACCTGATCGTGGGGACGGCGCGCCTGGACGCGGCGGGGATGGCCGCGGACCGGACGGAGGCGGCGTGACGTGTGACACGCGACGACCGTCCGGCCGTGCCGCCCCGCCCCGCCTCGGCGGACACCCGTCCCCGCGTCCGCCCGGGCACCCGACCGACCGACGCACCCGACCGACGCACCGCGCACCCCACGGCCCCGGCCGGAAGGTGAAACCCGCCAAGGAGCAACACCCGTGAGTGACCACCACGTAGAGCTCCACGACGCGTGGACCGGCCCGGCCGAGCGCGGCGAGACCGCACTCCAGGGGGAGGCCGTAGCCGCCGCCGTCGAGACCGCCGGCGTCGACGGCGGCGGCGCGGCCGAGCCGGCCGCGAGCGGCGGCCCCGCCACGGGCGCGGGCAGCGGCGTCACACCCGCCGACGCCGCGGACGCCGCGCGGCTCGTGTCGTTCGGGCTCCAGCCCAAGCTGCTCCCCGCACGCGACGCCGAGTACGCCGAGCTGCTGCGCCGCTACCGCGATGACTCCTCCTTCGCGCGGCTCGCCGACGCGGTCGCCACCGGGTTCGGCCTGGTGGTGCTGGAGGTATCGCCCCGCGCCGGAATGGCCGTGACGGCGGGCGAGGACTCGGTCTTCGCGGTCCGCATGGGCGACTACGCCCGCCGTGCCGCCACGGACTCCGCCGACCGGTTCCTGCACGGTCTCGCCCATCTCGCCGTCGCGGCACTGGCGTTCCCGAGGCCGGAGGACCTCGCCGACGACGGATACATCGGCCGGATCACCGTCAACGGCGTCGACGCCTTCGTCCGGCAGGCATGCCGCAGGCTCGCGGAACGCGCCGAGGAGGAGGGAGCCAACACCGACCCGTCCACGGACGCCCCCGGCCTGGAAGCGGCCTGGCGGATCTACGCCCGGCGCAGTTCCACCGGCGCCACCAAGGACGCCCGCCGCCTCGCAGGTTCGACCACCGGAATCATCGCCAAGGCCGTCGCGTTCCTCGCCGACTCGGGCTTCCTCCAGCGCACCGGCGACGACGCCGGAGGCGCCTACCGCACGACCGCCCGCTACCAGCTCCAGGTCCGGGACATGGCCGGTCACGCGGCCCTGGCCGAGCTGCTGGAACTGGGCGTCGTCCCCGTCGGCGACGGCTCCGCCACGCTCGTGTCGCCGCCCGACGGGGACGACCTGGAGCTGACCGCCGACGCCGGCCTGCCCTTCCACGCATGACCGCCGACCCGAGCACGCCGGGCACCGCCCAGGACCGTCCGACCGCCACCACCATGTGACCGACGTCCGACCGACCCACCCGGCCACGACCGCCGCCCACCGGCCACACCCACCGCCCACGTCCCCTCCCCACGAGAGTCCGCCGCCATGTACGAGCTGTCCCGGGTCCGCCTCTACTCCATCGGGCCCGCCGGTGCGCGCTACGCCGACACCGTGCTCGACCTGCGGGGCGTGGGCGCGCCCGTGCCGCGTCCCGCGCCCGCCCAGGCGGAGTTCTTCGAGGAGGAGCCGACCGGCCCGCCGCGCCGCCCGGCACCGGCCGGTGTGCTGTTCCTGGAGAACGGCGGTGGCAAGTCCGTGCTGCTCAAACTGATCTTCTCGGTGATGCTGCCGGGGCACCGCAACACCCTCGGCGGCGCCAGCTCCGGTGTGCTGCGCAAGTTCCTGCTCGCGGACGACTGCGGCCATGTCGCCCTGGAGTGGCAGCACACCCTCACCGGCGAACTCGTCGTCGTCGGCAAGGTCAGCGAGTGGCGCGGCCGGCAGGTGTCCAACGACCCGAGGAGGTTCGCCGAGGCCTGGTACTCGTTCCGGCCGGGCCCCGGACTCGGCCTCGACTCCCTGCCGGTCGCCGAGTCCACCTCCGTACGGCCGCCCGTCGAGGGGGCCTCCGGAGCGCGCGGGCGCCGTCGGACGATGAAGGGCTTCCGGGACGCCCTCACGGAGGCGGGCAAGGTGTACCCGCACCTGGACGTCCACTGGGAAGAGATCCACGACCGCTGGAACGAGCACCTCGGAGATCTCGGACTCGACCCCGAACTCTTCCGCTACCAGCGCGAGATGAACGCGGACGAGGGCGAGGCGGCCGGCCTGTTCGCCGTCAAGAAGGACTCCGACTTCACGGACCTGCTGCTGCGCGCGGTCACCGACACCCGGGACACCGACGGACTCGCCGACCTCGTCTCCGGCTTCGGCAACAAGCTGGGCCGCCGGGCCGAGCTCAGCGCCGAGCGCGACTTCACCGCCGGGTCCGTCGACCTGCTCGGCCGGATCGTCGACGCCACCGGGACCCGCGCCCGCGCCCGGGACGTCCACACGGGCGCCGAGCGCCGCGCCCGTACGCTCGTGCGCCGCCTCGCGGCGCGGGCGGGCGCCGAACGCGAGCGGGCCGCCGACCTCGCCCAGCGGGTCACCGCCGCCGCGCACACGGTGACCTCGGCCGACCAGGCGCGCGGCCGCAGTTCACTGATCGCCGCCGAACTCGCCTACCGCCACGCGTCCCTGGCCCTGACGGCGGCCGAGAAGCGCGCCGCCGCCCAGCGCCGCGAGCTGACCGACGCCCGTACGCTGCACTCCGCCTGGCAGGCCGCCGAGGCCGTGCTGCGGCACCGGGCCGCCGCCGACCGCTCGGCCAGGGTGGCCGCCGCGATCCGGGAGGCCGAACGCGACGCCGCGCCCGCCCTCGCCGCGCGCGCCACCGCGGCGGCCGATCTCGTCCGGGCGCTGCAGGCCGCCGCCGAGGACGGCGAACGGCTGGCGAACGAGGAGGAGGAGCGCTCCGCCGCCCTCCAGGAGGCCGGCGAGGCCGCCCACCGCGACGCGACGTCCGCCGCCACCGAGGCGCAACGCGCCCGCAGCGAGGCCGGGCACCTGCGTCAGCGCCTGGCCGAGGTCGAGCAGGAGACCGCGGAGGCGGTCCGGGCGGGCTGGCTCGACGACAGCACGCCGGACGCCGATCCGGCCCGCGCCGCGCTCGCCGCGACCGACGCCGAGAAGGCCGCGGTCGCCGACTGGGAAGCGGCACGGGAGGCCGCCCGCAGCGCCGCGGACCGGGCCAGGGAGAGCGCGTCGGCGGAGGCCCGCGCCGAACTGGCCGCCGCCAGGGCCGCCGACGCCGCCCAGGCGGCGGAGCGCCGTTACGACGCGGAGCGCCGCGCCGCCGAGTCCATCGCGCGCGACGAACGCCTCACCGAGCTGATGGGCCTGCCCGCGGCCGTCGCCGCCGTCGGCCGCGTCCCCGCGCCCCGCGAGGCCGGCCCCACGGGCCCGGACGCCGGTACCGGCGTCCCGCGGCAGGAGCGGAGTCCGAGGAGCGGTGAGGGGCCCACGGCCACGGCCGGGCCCGTCCCCCGAGCGGCGGAAGGCCCCCTCGGCGCCGAGGACCTGGACCGGTACGCCGACGACCTGCGCGAACTGCTCGACGGGAACGTCGCATCCGCCGAACGGCAGCTTTTCGAGCTGCGCACCGCCGCGGCCGACGACGCCCGTATCCTCGGCGCGCTCGGTGACGGCGGTCTGCTGCCGCCCGGCCCCGACGTCCTCGCCACCGTCGAGTTCCTGGGCGAGCAGGGCATTCCGGCGCTGCCGGGCTGGCGCTACCTCGCCCAGTCCGTGGACGCCGCCGACCACGCCGCCGTACTGGCCGCCCGGCCCGAACTGGTCGACGGCGTCGTGATCACCGACCCCGACTCGCACGCCCGCGCGCGGGAAGCGCTCGCCGGGGCCGCGCTGCTGCCGCGCTCCACCGTCGCCGTGGGCACCGCCGCCGCGCTGCTGGCGCCCGTGCCGGAGCCCGGGGGCGGTGGCACGGACGACGGAGCGGTGTTCCTGGTCCCGCCGAACCCGGCCATGCACGACGAGTACGCCGCCGACGAGGAGCGGCGGGCGCTGCGCGCCCGCGCCGCCGCGCGCGACGAGGAGATCAGGCTCCTCGCCGCCCGGCTCACCGGCGACCGCTCGCTCGCCGCCCGGCTCGGATCGTGGCGCGCCGACTGCCCGCCCGGCATGCTCCGGGAGCTGTCGGAGGCGGCCAGGACCGCCGGGGAAGCCGCCGAGGCCGCCGAGGCCGCGCTCGCCGAGGCCCGTACCGCGCGCGCCGAGGCCGACGAGGCCGCCACCGAGACCGCCCGGGTCCGCGACGAGCGGCAGGAGGCGGCCCAGCGCGCCCGCCGGGCCGCGGATGCCCTGTCCGGCCTGGCCTTCCGGCTCCGCGAACGCTCCCGGTGGCAGACCGAGCTCCGCGAACTGGCCGACGAAGCGGCGGAGTCGGAGGCCCGTGCGGCCGTCTGCCTGGAGCGCGCCCGGGCCGCCGACGAGGACCGCAGGGCCGCTCAGCGCGCGGGCGACGACGCCCGGCGCACCGCCCGCGCCCTGCGTGCCGAGCGTGCCGAGATCGCCGGGGCGCCGGAGAACGTTCCGGAGGCGGATCCGGACGCCCCGCGCGCCGCCCTGCCCGCGCTGCGCGAGGCGTACCGCGCCGCCTCCCAGCTGTACGAGAAGGTGGGCGTCGGCGCCGACCTGCGGGCCGAACAGGCCCGCGCGGAGAGCGACGAGAGCGCCGCGCTCGCCGAGCTGGACCGGCTCACCAACAAGGTCCGCACCCGCGCCGCCCAGCTCCTCGAATCCCCCGACGGAGCCGACGGCCCGTCCCGGCAGGCCGCCGCGGCCCGTGCCGAGTCACTCGTGCAGATGCTGGAGTCCCGCGCCTCGGCCGCCAGCGAACAGCTCGGCCGGTTCCGCGGCGAGGCGGAACGGCTGGCTCCGGAGGACGGGGACGCGCACACCGAGCTGCCCGAGGACCTGGTCCCCGCCGACGCCGACCAGGCGCAGACCCTGCTGCGTACCGCGACCAACGAGCTCGCCGAACGGACCGACGCGCTCGAATCCGCGCGCGCCGCCCACGCCGAGCTGCTCCAGGCCCACCGCGCCGCCGAGGACGCGGCGAGCGGCTTCGACGAGACCGCCGCGCTCCTGCGTGACCTGCTGCGCGGCGCGGCATCGGAGGAGGCTTCAGGGCGGGGCGGCGACGAGGAGGCCCCGCAGGCGCCCGAGCCCTACCCCGGCACCCTGGAGGAGGCCCGCGGCGCCACCGCCGAGTCCCGCCGCTCCCTGCGCGGCTGCGCGTCCGACCTCTCCGCCGCGGAGGCGGGCGTCCGCGAAGCGTGCGACGTGCTCGTACGGCATGCCAACTCCACGCGGTACGAGCAGGTGCGCACCCCGGCCCGGCAGCAGATCCGGGAACTGCCCGCGTCCGCGCTGCCCGAGCACGCCGCCGCCTGGGCCGAGGCGTTCGCACCCCGGCTGCGTGTGCTCACCGACGAACTCGCCCAGCTGGAGCGCAACCGCGACTCCATCGTCGACCGGCTGCGCGGCCTGGTGGAGTCCGCGCTGACGACGCTCCGTTCGGCGCAGCGGCTCTCCCGGCTGCCGGAGGGCCTGGGCGAGTGGTCCGGACAGGAGTTCCTGCGGATCCGCTTCGAGGAGCCGGACCGCGCGACGCTCGCCGAGCGGCTCGGCGAGGTGATCGACGAGGCGACCCGCGCCGCCCTGAAGAAGAACTCCGACCTGCGCAGGGACGGAATGTCACTGCTGCTGCGCGGCGTCCGGGCCGCGCTGCAGCCCAAGGGCGTGGCCGTCGAGATCCTCAAGCCCGACGCGGTGCTGCGAGCCGAACGCGTCCCCGTCGGACAGATGGGCGACGTCTTCTCGGGCGGCCAGCTCCTCACCGCGGCCATCGCGCTCTACTGCACGATGGCCGCCCTGCGCAGCAACGACCGCGGCCGCGACAAGCACCGGCACGCGGGCACGCTCTTCCTGGACAATCCGATCGGCCGCGCCAACGCCACATATCTGCTGGAACTGCAACGCGCGGTGTCCGACGCCCTCGGCGTCCAGCTCCTGTACACCACGGGCCTGTTCGACACGACGGCGCTCGCCGAGTTCCCCCTCGTCATCC
Organism: Streptomyces hebeiensis; assembly: GCF_052983195.1. Taxonomy (NCBI): domain Bacteria; kingdom Bacillati; phylum Actinomycetota; class Actinomycetes; order Kitasatosporales; family Streptomycetaceae; genus Streptomyces; species Streptomyces hebeiensis. The sequence goes on along the minus strand of NZ_CM129812.1, from coordinate 1,054,037 downwards.
GCCTGCGCAACGACGCGGACCTGCGCGCCGGGCTGAAGTACATCAGCGTGGAGGAGCACCTGCGCCCCGGACTGCCCCAGCCGGACCCGGACGGGGAGACCGTCCACGGCGAGATCACCGCGACCCGGATGTACAAGCGGGCCCCGGAGCCGACCACGGACTGAGCCGCGCCCCGGCGCCCGCGCACTGCCCGCCGCACAGCGCCCGTCGCACACCGTCCGTCGCACACCGTCCGTCGGCCCGGGCGCCCGCACCCCGCGTACCGGTCCCCGCGCCCACCGGCCGGCGCGCGCAGGGGCCGCGCACGTCCCGGCGGGCACACCGGTCGCCGCGCGGACCGGCCCTCGCGCACACGGCCTCCGGCGCGCACCGGCCCCGGCGTGTGCCGGCTGCCGTCACGGAGTGACGGCACCCCGTATGCGCGCGGCGTCCCGGCGCTCCCGCCGCGCCGCCCGGCGGGCCCTGCGCCGCTCCCGGCGCAGTTCTCGTGCCGTACTGCTGGGGCTGGACACCACCCCGTGACGCTGGACCCACACCTGGCGGGTCACCCATACGTCCAGTACGCCCCAGGTCGCCAGCACCGTGGAGGCCACGCTGCTCAGCACCATGGGGAAAGCCAGCCAGGAACCCGCGAGCGTGCTCAGGAACGCGACCATGGCCTGAATCAGCGTCACCGCCATGAAGATCACCGCGCGGACCGCAGCCGTACGCACCGGGTCCGGCAGCCGGTAGCGCTTCGCCGGCTCCTCGACCCACAGGCTCCGGGGCACGCCCGCGAACCCGCTCTCCGCCGCGGCACCGTGCCGCTCCTCCATCTCCCTCAAAGGTCCCTCCCCACCCTCATGTCCGCCCTCCGCGGCCATGCCCGTCGCCTCGGGCCCGTGCCGCGTGGTGCCCCGACGGGCACCGCGTGTCCGCCAGGCCCTGTCCCGGGGCACCTGGGAAGCAATTGCCCCGCCCCAGGCCGCCCCACGCCGACCGGGAACCCGAACGTGTCATGCGAAACCACCCGCAGTACCGCAACGTACCCGGATCCCCGAACAATCCACGCACACAAGGACGAATGGCAGTCCCGGAAGATTCCCATGTCATCATCAACCCCGCGATGAACCAAGCGATTTCGGCCATCCGGCGTGACCGGTCACATGGCGTCCAGCCAGGTCTCCCGCCTCCCGACGACCGGCGTCATCTCGCCGTGTACCGGGACAACCCATCACCAATGTGCCACCCGAAGGCCGAAAAACATCCGGATGTGTCTTCGAGTTGCCGGTGTGACAGTAGTAGGCTCGCGCCGTTTGCTGATGGAGCATCCCCCGTGACAGGCAGGGGATCGAGCTGGGGGAGGCCATGCGCTTTCGCGGGAAATCCATCCGCCGGAAGATCGTGGCGCTGCTGCTCGTGCCGCTCGTCGCGCTCACCGGCCTGTGGGCGTTCGTCTCCGTGCTCACCGGCGACCAGGCGGCTCAACTCGTCGACGTCAGACATGTCATCAACAAAGTCGGCCGCCCCGTCGAGGCGAGCATCCGGGCCGTCCAGGCCGAACGCCGTGAATCGCTGATCTACCTGGCCGATCCCACGGCCTCCGACGCGCTGGCCGATCTGCGCGCCCGGCGGGCCGACACCGACGACGCCGTCGCGCGTGTCAAGAGAAACGTCACTCCTGAAGTGCGCGACCGGATGGACGGCATCTCCTCCGAGCGGTACACCGCGCTCGTCAAGTCCCTGGACCTGCTGGACCTGATGCGCCGCTCCGTGGAGGAGAGCACGGTCACCCGCGAGAAGGCGCTGAACTTCTACAACCAGCTCATCAATCCCAGCCACACCTTCCTCGCCTCCCTCTACGGCCACGAGGACGTGGACGGGGACAACTGGGGCCGGGCGCTGGTCGGTTTCGACCGCGCCAAGGAGATGCTCTCCCGAGAGGACGCGCTCGTCTCCGCCGCACTGGTCTCACGCGAGTTCACCTCCGGCGACCTGCGCGCGATCTCCGACCTGATCGCCAGTCGCACCATGCTGTACGAGACGAACCTGTCCGACCTGCCCCTCTCCGACCGGGTGACCCTGGAGCAGTACTGGCGCACCCCGGCCACCCTCGCCCTGCGCGAGACCGAGAACACCCTCATCGGGGACGGCGCCGCCAAGAAGGCCTCGCTCACCCTGCGGGGCTGGGAGGACGCCACCGCGCCGGTCCTCGAGGACCTCACCCGGGAGAGCGCCGAGGCCGACGCCCTCTACCGGGCCCACATCGACCCCGTGCGCCGTGCCGTGTTCGTCCGGCTCGCGGTCGCCGGCACCGTCGGCTTCGTCGCGCTCTTCGTCTCCGTACTCATCTCCGTACGGATCGGCCGCGTCCTGATCCGGGACCTGTCCCAGCTGCGCAGGGAGGCCCACGAGGCCTCCGGCGTACGCCTCCCCAGCGTCATGCGCCGTCTCGCCGCCGGCGAGCAGGTCGACGTGGAGACGGAGGCGCCCCGGCTCGAATACCCCAAGGACGAGGTCGGCCAGGTCGGCCAGGCGCTCAACACCCTGCAGCGCGCGGCCGTCGAGGCCGCCGTGAAACAGGCCGACCTCCGCCGTGGCGTCTCCGAGGTCTTCGTCAACCTCGCCCGCCGCAACCAGGTGCTTCTCCACCGCCAGCTCACCCTCCTGGACACCATGGAACGGCGTACGGAGGACACCGACGAACTCGCCGACCTGTTCCGCCTCGACCACCTCACCACCCGCATGCGCCGGCACGCCGAGGGCCTGGTGATCCTCTCCGGCGCCGCGCCGTCCAGGCAGTGGCGCAAGCCCGTCCAGCTGATGGACGTGGTGCGCGCCGCCGTGGCCGAGGTGGAGGACTACGAACGCATCGAGGTCCGCAGGCTGCCACGCATCGGGGTCGGCGGCCCCGCCGTCGCCGACCTCACCCACCTCATCGCCGAACTCCTGGAGAACGCCACGGTGTTCTCACCCCCGCACACCGGGGTGCAGGTGCACGGCGAGCGGGTCGCCAACGGTTTCACCCTCGAAATCCACGACCGCGGCCTCGGCATGGCCCCCGACGTGCTGCTCGACGCGAACCTGCGGCTCGCCGAGACACCCGAGTTCGAGCTGTCCGACACCGACCGCCTGGGCCTGTTCGTGGTCAGTCGGCTCGCTCAGCGGCAGAACGTCCGCGTCTCGCTCCAGACCTCCCCGTACGGCGGCACGACCGCCATCGTCTTCCTGCCGTCCGCGCTGCTCACCGACGCCCCCGACACGGAGGGCACCGGCTTCCGGCTCGACCGGAAGAAGACGCTGGAGGGCAGGCGCGGCCGGAACGAGGTCGGCGGCCGGCGCGCGGCGCTGGCGCAGGTCCCCACGGGCCGGGGCGGCGACCCGGACGTGCTCGACGGTCCGGTCGAACTCGAGGCCCCGGTCGGTTCTCTGGCGGCGGAGCGCGGGCCGACCCTCGGCACGGGCGGTGGCCTCGGCGACCTGGAGGACACCGAGAGCGAACGCGGCGGCCTGTTCCGCGCCCGCGAGCCGGCCCGCGACCGAGGCCATGACCGCGACCGGGACAGTGACCGCGACGGCGAGCACCCGCGTGACGCGGACGGCCATGGCGCCGTGGAGATCCTCGACGTACGGTCCGGGCTCCATCCGCGGGACCCCCGGAACGCTCGTGACCCCCGTGACATCCGAGACTCGCGCGACTCCTGGGACGAGGGCCGTGCCCCGCGGGACCGGCGCGACGGGCGGGGCATCCCGTCCCCACGCGGGCGCCACGACCAGTACCGGCAGACGGGCGACGGCGGTGGCTCCGATCTCCCGGACGACTTGACCGGGACGCCGCGTCGCAAGCCCCCGACGCTGGTCGTCGACCGTGGCCGGCGCGTGGACGCCCCTGGCCGCGGCCTGTCGGCGTCCGGCACCGGAGGCCACAGGTCCGGCGAGCGGTCCGGCGGACCGGGACCCTGGAGCGGTGGATCCGGCGGAACGGGTGCGGCGGGTGGCCCGGGCCGGCCGACGGGCTCGGCCTCGGGCCCGGACACCGGGCCGACCGGCCCGGGCGGACCGAGGCGTGTACCGTCGGACGAGGCCCAGACCCTGGTCGGCGGCCTGCCCAGGCGAATCCGGCAGGCCAGCCTCGCCCCCCAGCTCAGGGACGCGGCGCCGCCCCCGGAACGCTCCACCGGGCGGACCACGGGCGCCGACCACGAGAGAGACCGGGACGCGGACGAGGTGCGCGACCGCATGGCTTCGCTGCAACGCGGCTGGCAGCGCGGTCGCCGGCAGAACGCCGCCGAGGACGCCACCCGCGCCGGCGAGACACAAGGAACCACATCGGAGGGGGACGGTCGATGACCGCACCGAATGCCGCAGCACGCACGTCGACCGATCCGGGCCGAGTGGGGGAGCTCAACTGGCTCCTCGACGAACTCGTCGAGCGGGTCGCCAGCATCCGCAAGGCGGTGGTGCTCTCGGGCGACGGTCTCGCCACCGGTACGTCCAAGGACCTCACGCGCGAGGACGGCGAGCACCTCGCGGCCGTCGCCTCCGGTTTCCACAGCCTCGCCAAAGGCGTCGGCAGGCACTTCGAGGCGGGCCAGGTCCGGCAGACCGTGGTGGAGCTGGACGACGCCTTCCTCTTCGTCACCGCGGCGGGCGACGGCAGCTGCCTGGCCGTCCTGGCCGACGCGGACTCCGACGTCGGCCAGGTCGCCTATGAGATGACGCTCATGGTCAAGCGGGTCGGCGTCCACCTCGGCACGGCGCCACGGACCGGTCTGCCCACCGGTGGGTGAGTAGGCCGAGATGAGTGACGCAGGTCAGGATGCGCAGCACTGGTTCGACGGCGAAGCCGGACCGGTGGTACGTCCCTACGCGATGACGCGTGGCCGCACGAGCACCACGGTGCGCCACCGGCTCGACCTGATCGCGGTCGTCGTTCCCGAACCCGCGGCCGGGGACCCCGGCCGGGACCAGACGCTCTCCCCGGAGCATGTGGAGATCGTCGAACGCTGTGGTGACACCCCCCAGTCGATCGCCGAGCTCGCCGCGGGACTCGACCTCCCCGTCGGGGTGGTCCGGGTCCTGGTCGGCGACCTCGTCGAGGACGAACTGGTCCACGTAACCCGTCCCGTTCCGCCGGCCGAACTGCCGGACGTGAACATTCTCCGCGAGGTGATCAATGGCCTTCGGGCGCTCTAGCCACCGGCCGCGTCCGGTCTCACCGGTGACGCTGAAGCTCCTGGTGGCCGGTGGTTTCGGCGTGGGCAAGACCACACTGGTCGGGGCGGTCAGCGAGATCAGACCGCTGCGGACGGAAGAGACGCTGAGCGAGGCCGGCCGGCCCGTGGACGACGTCGACGGGGTGGAGGGCAAGACGACCACCACGGTCGCCATGGACTTCGGCCGGATCACCCTCCGCGAGGACCTGGTGCTGTACCTGTTCGGCACCCCCGGCCAGGACCGGTTCTGGTTCCTCTGGGACGAACTCGCGCAGGGCGCCCTGGGGGCGGTCGTGCTGGCGGACACCCGCCGGCTCGCGGACTCCTTCGCCGCGGTGGACTACTTCGAACGGCGCGGCATCCCCTTCACCGTCGCGGTCAACTGCTTCGAGGGCGCCGACCGTTTTCCCGCCGAGACCGTGCGCGCGGCGCTCGACCTCGACCCCGAGGTGCCGCTGATGATGTGTGACGCGCGTGACCGCGAATCCGTCAAGGAAGTGCTGGTCGCGGTGGTCGAACACGCGCTGAACCGGGCGACGCTGCGCCGCGAGCCCGCCGTGAACTGACTCGGGGGCACCGGTGCGCCGGCGCGCCACGTGCCCGCCGCCCGCGCACCGGCGACCCGCTCGCCCGCGGTACGGCGCGTCGCGCGGTCCGCGCCCCCACCGGACGGGGCACGGACCGCGCGTCGCGCCCTCAGTGCCCGGCGACGGAGGACCGGGCCACCGGGAAGTCGAAGTAGGTGTCCGGGAAGGTCTCGGGCTTGTACGTGAAGTGCCACCACTCCTCGGGCAGGTTGGTGAACCCGACCCTCTCCAGCGCCGTCCCCAGCAGCCGCCGGTTTGCGCGCTGCTCGCCCCGGATCCGGGGGTCGTCCGTGTGCGCGAGCGTGTCGAAGCAGTCGAAACCCGTGCCCATGTCCAGGGAGTTGTCCGGGAACCGCGCGGCCTTCGGGCCGTGGCACGGAGTGAGCTTCTCACCGGGCCGGTACGGCCTGGTCGGCGGCGCGGGCAGCCTGACCACGGTCACGTCCACCGTGCTGCCCCGGCTGTGCCCGGATTTCTCCGCGATGTAACCGTCCGCGAACAGCCGCGACTTCTCCACCCTCGGATAGAACTCCGCCTTCATGCGCTCGTCCCGGAGGTCCGCCGCCCACCGCACGAAGTGGTCGACGGCACGCTGCGGCCGGTAGCAGTCGTAGACCTTGAGCGAGTAGCCGCGCCGCAGCAGAGTCGCCTGGGCACGCCGCAGCGCCTCCGCGGTGGACCGGGTGACGATGCAGACCGGCTCCCGGTAGCCGGCCACCGGTACGCCCATGAAGGTGTGGGGCGTGACGTACCGCATCTCCTCGATGATCGTCGGCGCCACCGTGCGCAGCGCCACGAACTCCCTGGGCGCCGTCGGCGCCTTCGGCTCGGCGGTCCGGGCCCGGGCGGTGGGGGAGACGGTGGTGACGGCGAGCAGGACGGCGGCCGATGTGGCCAGGCTGCGGAGAACGGATCGCATGGATCGCATCGTTGTCATGGACACATTGCTCTATCAGCTCGGCGCCACCCGGGGGAAGAGGCACCGGACACGGTCCGCGAGCCCATGCGAAGCCCGGGGAAACCCCTGCCGGACCCGCTCCGCGCCGCCCACCGCCGACCGTCCGCACGGAGCCCGGGGAGACGGACCACACCGCCCGCCCGGTCATCGACGCCTCCGGCAGTGGCCGACGCCGGATCCGGAACCGCGGCGATGCCCGTCGGGGCCGGTCCCGCCGCGGTGGCGACGGCGCACGTCCGACGCGCGCGCCGCCCCAGTGGCCCGTCCGGACTACCGGACGCCCCGTACCCGTACCGGCCACCGAGGGGCCACCGGGCCCTCGTCCGTGACCCGTTCCACCCGTACGCCGTCGTCCGCCCACCGGGACGTGTACCGCTCGATCTCCCCGTCCGCCCAGCCGTCGCCCGGGTCCGGAACCACCAGCCCGCCACCCGTCGTCCCGGGCGCCGGCGCCCACACCTCCAGCTCCGGCCGGCCCCCCGGGCCCCGCACGGGAATCACCGCGCCCGCCCGGGCCAGCACCGGGATCCGCGACCACGGCGCGTCCAACAGCACCTGGCCCGGCCCCTCGTACGCGGTCTCCGTCCCCGTGTCGTACCACCGCCCGCGCGGCAGCCGCACCGCCCGGCGGTCCGTACCCGGCTCCAGCACCGGCGCCACCAGCAGCGCGTCACCCAGCAGGAAGGCGTCCTCGCACGCACGCAGCGCCCGGTCCTCCGGCGCGCCCCACCAGGGCGGCCGCACGTACGGCGCGCCCGTCACCCGGGCGAGCTGGGCCAGCGTCACGAAGTACGGCCGCAGCCGCTCGCGCTCGACGAGCGCCGCCCGCGCGTGCGCCAGGACCCGCGCACCGAACTCCCACGGTTCCCGGCGCCCCGCGTCGATCGCCGAGTGCGTCCGGAACAGCGGCAGATACGCCCCCAGCTGGAACCAGCGCAGATACAGCTCGGGGGACGGACTCCCGTCGAAACCGCCCACGTCGGGACCCGAGTACGGAACCCCGCACAACCCCAGCCCCAGCACCAGCGACAGCGACGCCCGCAGCCCGGGCCAGCCCGTGGCCACATCACCGGACCAGGTGCCCCCGTAGCGCTGCATACCGGCCCAGCCGGAGCGCGAGAACAGGAACGGGCGGTCGTCGGGCCGCAGCCGCCGCAGCCCCTCGAAACCCGCCCGCGCCATGGCCAGCCCGTACACGTTGTGGGCCTCGCGGTGGTCGCCGCCCCGCCCCTCCAGCCGGTGCCGCGCCGACCGGGGCAGCGTCGGGTCACCGAACGGCGCGAACGACACCGGCTCGTTCATGTCGTGCCACACCCCGGAGAAACCCTGCGCCAGCCGCTCCTCGTACAGCTCGCCCCACCACTCGCGCACTGCGGGATCCGTGAAGTCCGGGTACACGCACTCGCCCGGCCAGACCACCCCCCGCACCTCCTGGTCCCGGGCGTTCCGCACGAACGCGCCTCCCGGGACGTCCGCGCGCCCGCTCGCGCGCACCGCGTTCCCCGGAGCCGCCGGAACCGCCGGATCGACGATCGAGACCAGCCGGACCCCGTCCGCGCGCAGCTCCTTGGCCAGCCCCGGAAGATCGGGAAAGCGCTCGCGGTCGACCGTGAACACCTGGTGCGCCTCGAAGTGATCGATGTCCAGATGGACCGCCGACAGCGGCAGGTCCCGCTCCCGGTACCCCGCCACGATCCGCCGCACCTCACGCTCGTCGCCGAACCCCCAGCGCGCGTGCTGCGGGCCCAGCGCCCAGGACGGCGGCGCCACGGGCGCCCCGGTCAGCGTTGTCCACGTGTGCAGCACCCTGGCCGGTGTGCCCGTCACCACCCAGCAGCGCAGCGGCCCGCCCTCCATCCGCAGCTCGCTGGTGCCGGGCCGGTCGTGCCCCGAGCCCGCGCCCTCCTCGCCCTCCCGGAGGACGACCCGGCCGTCCCAGGTGTTGTCGTAGAAGGCCAGATGCGTCCCCGCGTCGGACACCACCAGCTGGACGGGCATCGTCACGTACAACGGGTCGTCGTCCGGGCCGAACCGGCCCCCCGGGTCCGTGTTCCACAGCCGGTACGCGCCACTGCGCAGCCGGGGCCCCGACGCCCGTCCGCCCAGCCCGAAGAACCGCGCGTCCGCCGGCACCTCGCCACGCTGCGCCCAGCGCGCGGGCCCGCCGGCCACCGGCTCCCACCAGCGCGGCGGCAGCTCACGGCGCAGCGCCACACCGCCCGGAGTGCGCACCTCCACACCGCCGTGGCGGGAGACCGCCACCGTCACCCGCTCCGACACCACACGCCAGCCGCCGTCGGTGTCCGGTTCGAGAACGGCCCGCGGGTCCGGCTCCGGCGGGTCCCCGTCGAGCGCGTACGACGGCAGTGGCTCCGCGCCGTCCCAGCCCCAGAAGACCGCACCGCCCACCGTGACGCGGACACGCAGCTCAGCGCGCGCGAACCGTACGGTGCCGCCCCCGGGCGAGGGCTCGGCGCCCGCGGCGGGACCCGGCACCCGGGCCCGCTCGGGTCCGCGCGGCGGCAGCTCCCTGGCGTCCTCGCGCCGGCCACGCCAGGCGGTCCGCGCCGCCCGCCATCCCTGTATCGAGCCGACCACTTTCATCGAACGCACCAGCTCACCACCGTCCATGCTGCTCAGCCTGCCATTCGCCCGCCCCCGAGCGCGCTCTGTTCAACTCCCGTTCACCCATGGCGGCAGCACCGTCACAGCAGGTGGACGGCGGGGCCGAAACCTGGTGCGAAAGGCGATCACATGGCATCGTCCGTGCCAGGACCCAGCCTGTACGAGATCCAGTCGCCGGCCCCGGAACACAGGGCCCTCAAAACACCACACCAGCGTCGAGTCAGCCCGGGAGCCGCCCCCATGACCGCAAGCGCCAGCCCCGCCCCGCTCTGGGCGCCCGACTCCGGCCGTATCGACGCCGCCGCGATCACCCGCTTCCAGGCATGGGCCGCCGACCGGTACGGCGCTCCCGCCGACGGCGGGTACGCGGCGCTGCACCGCTGGTCCGTCGAGGAACTGGAGACGTTCTGGCGCGCCGTCGCCGACTGGTTCGACATCCGCTTCGCCACCCCGTACGAACGCGTCCTCGGCGACCGCGCCATGCCCGGCGCCCGGTGGTTCCCCGGCGCCACCCTCAACTACGCGGAACACGCCCTGCGCACCGCCGAGGACCCGGCCCGCGCCCAGGAACCGGCCCTCATCCACCTGGACGAGGAGCAGCGGCCGGCCACCATCAGCTGGGCGGAGCTGCGCCGACAGGTGACCGCGCTCGCCGCGGAGCTGCGCCGCCTCGGAGTCCGCCCCGGCGACCGGGTCAGCGGCTACTTCCCCAACATCCCGCAGGCCGTCACCGCGCTGCTCGCCACGGCGGCCGTCGGCGGCGTCTGGACCTCCTGCGCCCCCGACTTCGGCGCCCGCAGCGTCCTGGACCGCTTCCAGCAGGTCGAGCCCGTCGTGCTGATCGCCGTCGACGGCTACCGCTACGGGGGCAAGGAACACGACCGCACCGGGACCGTCGCCGAGCTCCGCCGCGAACTGCCCACACTGCGCGCCGTCATCCATGTCCCGCTGCTGGGCACACCCGCCCCCGAGGGCGCCCTCCCGTGGGCGGACCTGGTCGACGCGGGTGCCTCGCCGGCCGACGGTACCCGGATCGGCGAGGCGAGCGACGTCTTCGAACACGTCCCCTTCGACCATCCCCTGTGGATCCTGTACTCCTCCGGCACCACCGGCCTGCCCAAGGCCATCGTCCAGTCCCAGGGCGGCATCCTGCTGGAGCACTACAAGCAGATCGGCCTGCACTGCGACCTCGGCCCCGAGGACCGGTTCTTCTGGTACACCTCCACCGGCTGGATGATGTGGAACTTCCTCGTCTCCGGCCTGCTCACCGGCACCACCGTCGTGCTGTACGACGGCAGCCCGGGCCACCCCGCCGTGGACGCCCAGTGGGCGGTCGCGGAGCGGACCGGGGCCACCCTGTTCGGCACCTCCGCCGCCTACGTCATGGCCTGCCGCAAGGCCGGCGCGCACCCCGGACGCGACCACGACCTCTCGCGGGTGCGCTGCGTCGCCACCACCGGCTCCCCGCTCCCGCCCGACGGGTTCCGCTGGCTGCACGACGAGGTGGCCGACGACCTGTGGATCGCGTCGGTCAGCGGCGGCACCGACGTGTGCAGCTGCTTCGCCGGCGCCGTCCCCACCCTCCCCGTCCACATCGGCGAACTCCAGGCGGCCTGCCTGGGCACGGACCTCCAGGCGTGGGACGCCCAGGGCCGGCCCGTCGTGGACGAGGTCGGGGAGCTCGTCGTCACCAACCCCATGCCGTCCATGCCGGTCCGCTTCTGGAACGACCCCGACGACCGCCGCTACCGCGAGAGTTACTTCGAGACGTTCCCCGGCGTCTGGCGGCACGGGGACTGGATCACCCTCACCGGCCGCGGCTCGGTCGTGATCCACGGCCGCTCCGACTCCACCCTGAACCGCCAGGGGGTCCGCATGGGCTCCGCGGACATCTACGAGGCGGTCGAACGCCTCCCCGAGATCCGTGAGTCCCTGGTCATCGGCCTGGAACAGCCCGACGGCGGCTACTGGATGCCGCTCTTCGTCCACCTGGCGCCGGACGCCGTCCTCGACGACACACTTCGGGACCGGGTGAAACGGACGATCCGGGACCGGCTCTCACCACGCCATGTGCCCGACGAGATCATCGAAGTCCCCGGAATCCCGCACACGCTGACGGGCAAGCGCATCGAAGTCCCGGTCAAGCGGCTCCTGCAGGGCGCGGCACTGGACCAGGCGGTGAGCGCGGGCTCCGTCGACAACGTCGAACTGCTCCGCTTCTACGAGAAACTCGCCCGCGACCGCGCCTGACCGCCCGGACCGCCCTGTTCCGGGCCCCTGTCGGCGGACGCGTTGTCAGACCCCTCGATTACGGTGAGTGAGTAATGGTCGACCATAAGCAAGGGGGGCATCATGGCGCACGCGGAGTGGTACGGACACACCGGCGGACCGGGCCGGTCGGGACAGGCGGCGGACGGCGGGCGACAAGACAAACGGGGACGGCGAGGCCGCGGGAAAAGAGCAGGGACCAGGGGAGCAGGAACCAGGGGAGCAGGAACCAGGGGAGCAGGAACCAGGGGAGAGAAGAGGAGGGAGAAGCACCTCCGGCGCGGGCTCCGCCGCGAAGTCCCCAGCACCGTCGGGCTGCTGGCGGACGCACACGACTTCGCGGCGATGCGCCGCTACCGCACCTTCGTGTTCGACGACCACGCGGTCTACCTGCGGCACGTCGACACGCTGCTGAAGGAGCTGGCGTCCCAGGGCGTGCCGGCCACGGTCGCCCTCTTCGACCCGGACGAGTACGCGGAGTACTGCGAGGACACCGGCCTGGACCCGGACTCCGTGGCGGGCCGCGGCCACTACACGGCCAGGATCCCCGCGAGCGGCGCGGCCGTCGCCTACACCGGCCAGAGCGTCGACGTCCTCGTCCCGCAGCTCATCAGCACGGCGGTCCGCAAAGCCACCTGGGAGTACGCCACCACACTGCTCGCCGACCTCGGGGACTGCGCCGACTGCGGAGAGGACATCGCGGGCGCGGCCTTCGACCGCGCCTCCCACATGCTGGAGCGGCTGCTCGAAGCGGCCGGTCCCGGAACGCACCACCTCGTGTGCAGCGTCCCCGTCGGGACCGAGCAACTGCTGGCCGTCGTCCACGCCGAGCACCCGGCCGGAGAGCGGCAGCCGGTTCGCATCGGCTCCTCCGAAGCCGCCGAATTCGTCAGCGTGCTCGCCGTGGGCATCGCTCTGGAGAGCGCCGGCGGCGTCGTGCTCCGTACGACGGTGCCGGGCGACGACGACCGCGTGCACGGCTGGCGCCTGGCCCGGTCGAGCCTCGTCCCGCTCACCGCGGGCGAGGTCTTCAACGCCTACTGCACCGACGCGGAGACGGGAGAGCCCCTCGCTCCGGAATCCGGGGTCGACTACCGCGCCGGGTTCGCGGTGAGTCTCGACGACCTGGGCGACACGGGCAGGCACCACTAACGGCGACCGGGGCCGGCCGAGGACGAGCGAGGACCACCGAGGCCCGGTGAAACCGAAGGGGCTTCCCGCCGGGAAGCCGGCGGGAAGCCCCTGTCAGCCGAAACGGACGGCGTGCGAGCACCAGGGCCGGGCCGCTGGATCCGCGGACCCGGCGACGGGGCCGGTCACTCGCCCGACAGCACCGCCTGCGCGGCCTGCCGTGCCTCGTCGGCACTGTCCGCCGCCCGGGCGGCGGAAGCGGCACGCTCACACTGCGCCAGGGTGTGCTGCGCCAGAGCGGCCCGTACGTACGGGATCGAGGCCGCGCCCATCGACAAGGAGGTCACGCCCAGCCCCGTGAGCACACACGCCAGCAGTGGATCGGAGGCCGCCTCGCCACAGACACCACAGCTCTTGCCCTCGGCCTTGGCGGCCTCGGCCGACAGCGCCACCAGATCGAGCAGCGCCGGCTGCCACGGGTCCTGCAGCCGGGACACCGCGCCCACCTGCCGGTCGGCCGCGAAGGTGTACTGCGCCAGGTCATTGGTCCCGAGCGAAAGGAACTCGACCTCCTGAAGAACCGAGCGCGCCCGCAGCGCGGCGGACGGGATCTCCACCATCGCCCCGAACTTCGCGCGGAGACCGGCCGCACGGCAGGCGTCCGCGAACGCCTTGGCATCCGCGCGGTCCGCCACCATCGGCGCCATGACCTCCAGATACACCGGCAGTCCCTCGGCGGCCTTCGACAACGCGGTCAGCTGGGTCCGCAGCACGTCCGGGTGGTCCAGCAGGGACCGCAGACCACGCACCCCGAGCGCCGGATTCGGTTCGTCCGCGGGCGTCAGGAAGTCCAGCGGCTTGTCGGCGCCCGCGTCCAGCACCCGCACGACGACCCGGCCCTCGGGAAACGCCTCGAGAACCGTCCGGTACGCCTCGATCTGCTTCTCCTCGGACGGCGCCTGCTCGCTGTCGTCCAGGAAGAGGAACTCGGTGCGGAACAGACCGACGCCCTCGGCCCCGGCATCGACGGCCGCCCGCACGTCCGACGGCCCGCCGATGTTGGCGAGCAGCGGCACCTTGTGCCCGTCCGACGTCGCGCCCGGCCCGGTGGCGGCCGACAGCGCGGCCTTGCGCGCGGCGGCCGCCCGCTCGAGCTCCGCGCGCTTCTCGGTGCCCGGCTCGACGAAGATCTCACCCGTGCTGCCGTCGACCGCGACCACCGTGCCCTCGGCCAGTTCGCCCGCCCCGGGGAGGGCCACCACGGCCGGCACCCCGAGCGCGCGCGCCAGGATCGCGCTGTGACTCGTCGGCCCGCCCTCCTCGGTCACGAAGCCGAGCACCAGGGTCGGGTCCAGCAGCGCGGTGTCGGCGGGCGCCAGGTCCCGGGCGATGAGCACGTACGGCTCGTCGCTGTCCGGCACACCCGGCATCGGAACGCCCAGCAGCCGGGCGACGATACGATTCCGCACATCGTCCAGATCGGCCACCCGCCCGGCCAGGTACTCACCGGCACCGGCGAGCAGCGCACGGTACTGGGCGAACGCGTCGTACACACCACGCTCGGCCGTACTGCCGACGGCGATCCGCCGGTCCACATCGGCCAGCAGCTCCGGGTCCTGCGCCATCATCGCCTGCGCCTCGAGCACGGCCTGGGCCTCGCCGCCGGCCAGGTTGCCGCGGGCGATCAAATCGGCGGCCACCGCTTCCACGGCCTGCCGCGCCCGCCCCTGCTCACGCTCGGCGTCCTGGTCCGGAACCTGCTTGGCCGGCGGTTCCAGCACCGCGGTCCCCATGTGCCGGACCTCGCCGATCGCCACACCGTGACTGACCCCGACGCCTCGCAGCGTTGTCTCCATCTCATCCGTCCCCGGTCGAGCCGCGGCGCTCAGAGCACCACGGCGTATCTATGACGAGCGTCCCGCGCTCGTCCCTGGCAAACAACGGTGGTGCCACCGTCGGCCGCGATGTCACCGCCACTGGAAAAGAGAGTCGCCGGCCGCGACCTCGCCGTCCTCACGGAGATCACCGAGGGCGTCCGCGGTGGCCTCCAGCGCCACGACCGGACAGATCGGGGACTTCCCGGCCGCCTCCACCGCGGCGGGATCCCACCGCACGAGAGGCTGGCCACGCGTGACCGTGTCCCCCTTGCCGACGAGCAGCTCGAAACCCTCACCGTTGAGCTGCACGGTGTCGATGCCCAGATGCGTCAGCACACCGTGCCCGGTCGCGTCGACCACCACGAAGGCGTGCGGGTGGAGGGACACCACCACCCCGTCGACCGGCGAGACGGCCGTGCCCGCCGCGCGTACGGGATCGATGGCCATACCGGGCCCCACCATCGCCCCGGCGAACACGGGATCGGGAACAGCGGCGAGTCCAATGGCCCGTCCGGGCAGCGGCGCGGTCACGGTGGTCATGGAGAGCCTCCCAGGGGCCGTAAAGAAGAGCAGCGCCTCACCGTCACAGTCAGTGAGCGGACGGCGGACTGTTGAGAAGGGTAAGTCATGGGAAGTGACGGTTCCGCATAAGAGCTGCCAGTTGAGGGCCCTGGGGGCGCGGAAAGCGATTTGCCTGCGTCGGCCGACCGGATGTACTGTCGTAGACCTGCCTGACCGCAGCGCGACTTCGGGTCGCGGGTTGGCAGCGCCTATCAAGCAATGATCCTCAACTCGGGTCCCTTTTCGCGTGCCGCGAATCGGTGGTCAGGGGGAACGGAAAAGCCTGATAGAGTCGGAGACACGAAATACCGAAGGGAAGCGCCCGGAGGAAAGCCCGAGAGGGTGAGTACGAAGGAAGCGTCCGTTCCTTGAGAACTCAACAGCGTGCCAAAAGTCAACGCCAGATATGTTGATACCCCGACCTTCCCCCAGCTTTGGGGTTGGGTTGAGGTTTCTTTGAAACACAACACAGCGAGGATGCTGTGGACCGTCCGGTCTTATTCCGGCCGACGGTTCCGCTCTCGTGTGTGTGAACCGGATGACCGGTGAAGCATTCACGGAGAGTTTGATCCTGGCTCAGGACGAACGCTGGCGGCGTGCTTAACACATGCAAGTCGAACGATGAAGCCTTTCGGGGTGGATTAGTGGCGAACGGGTGAGTAACACGTGGGCAATCTGCCCTGCACTCTGGGACAAGCCCTGGAAACGGGGTCTAATACCGGATATCACTTTTCCTCGCATGGGGGAGGGTTGAAAGCTCCGGCGGTGCAGGATGAGCCCGCGGCCTATCAGCTTGTTGGTGGGGTGATGGCCTACCAAGGCGACGACGGGTAGCCGGCCTGAGAGGGCGACCGGCCACACTGGGACTGAGACACGGCCCAGACTCCTACGGGAGGCAGCAGTGGGGAATATTGCACAATGGGCGGAAGCCTGATGCAGCGACGCCGCGTGAGGGATGACGGCCTTCGGGTTGTAAACCTCTTTCAGCAGGGAAGAAGCGTGAGTGACGGTACCTGCAGAAGAAGCGCCGGCTAACTACGTGCCAGCAGCCGCGGTAATACGTAGGGCGCAAGCGTTGTCCGGAATTATTGGGCGTAAAGAGCTCGTAGGCGGCTTGTCGCGTCGGTTGTGAAAGCCCGGGGCTTAACCCCGGGTCTGCAGTCGATACGGGCAGGCTAGAGTTCGGTAGGGGAGATCGGAATTCCTGGTGTAGCGGTGAAATGCGCAGATATCAGGAGGAACACCGGTGGCGAAGGCGGATCTCTGGGCCGATACTGACGCTGAGGAGCGAAAGCGTGGGGAGCGAACAGGATTAGATACCCTGGTAGTCCACGCCGTAAACGTTGGGAACTAGGTGTGGGCGACATTCCACGTCGTCCGTGCCGCAGCTAACGCATTAAGTTCCCCGCCTGGGGAGTACGGCCGCAAGGCTAAAACTCAAAGGAATTGACGGGGGCCCGCACAAGCGGCGGAGCATGTGGCTTAATTCGACGCAACGCGAAGAACCTTACCAAGGCTTGACATACGCCGGAAAACCCTGGAGACAGGGTCCCCCTTGTGGTCGGTGTACAGGTGGTGCATGGCTGTCGTCAGCTCGTGTCGTGAGATGTTGGGTTAAGTCCCGCAACGAGCGCAACCCTTGTCCCGTGTTGCCAGCAGGCCCTTGTGGTGCTGGGGACTCACGGGAGACCGCCGGGGTCAACTCGGAGGAAGGTGGGGACGACGTCAAGTCATCATGCCCCTTATGTCTTGGGCTGCACACGTGCTACAATGGCCGGTACAATGAGCTGCGATGCCGTGAGGTGGAGCGAATCTCAAAAAGCCGGTCTCAGTTCGGATTGGGGTCTGCAACTCGACCCCATGAAGTCGGAGTCGCTAGTAATCGCAGATCAGCATTGCTGCGGTGAATACGTTCCCGGGCCTTGTACACACCGCCCGTCACGTCACGAAAGTCGGTAACACCCGAAGCCGGTGGCCCAACCTCCTTGTGGGGAGGGAGCTGTCGAAGGTGGGACTGGCGATTGGGACGAAGTCGTAACAAGGTAGCCGTACCGGAAGGTGCGGCTGGATCACCTCCTTTCTAAGGAGCATCTTGGCTCTTGCTCTTCGGGGCGGGGGTCCAGGGGCCAGTACATCAGCGAGTGTCTGATGCTGGTTGCTCATGGGTGGAACGTTGACTATTCGGCACGGTTTCTCTTGGTTTTGCTAGTACTGCTTCGGCGTGGAACGCAGGGTTGGGAGGGGTCGGGTCGGGCGCGCTGTTGGGTGTCTGAGGGTGCGGCCGTTGTGGTTGTCCTTCAGTTTGCCGGTCCCGGTGAAGCATCGCTTGTGGGTGGTGTGTGACGGGTGGCTGGTCGTTGTTTGAGAACTGCACAGTGGACGCGAGCATCTGTGGCCAAGTTTTTAAGGGCGCACGGTGGATGCCTTGGCACCAGGAACCGATGAAGGACGTGGGAGGCCGCGATAGGCCCCGGGGAGCTGTCAACCGAGCTGTGATCCGGGGGTGTCCGAATGGGGAAACCCGGCAGTCGTCATGGGCTGTCACCCGCTGCTGAACTCATAGGCAGTGTGGAGGGAACGAGGGGAAGTGAAACATCTCAGTACCCTCAGGAAGAGAAAACAACCGTGATTCCGGGAGTAGTGGCGAGCGAAACTGGATGAGGCTAAACCGTATACGTGTGAGACCCGGCAGGGGTTGCGTATGTGGGGTTGTGGGAGCGTGCTTGATCGGTCTGCCGGCCGGTCGGTGAGTCAGAAACCGTATGGGTAGGCGAAGGGCATGCGAAAGGCCCGGCGTAGAGGGTAAGACCCCCGTAGCTGAAATCTGTACGGCTTGCTTGTGCGTTTCCCAAGTAGCATAGGGCCCGAGAAATCCTGTGTGAATCTGGCGGGACCACCCGCTAAGCCTAAATATTCCCTGGTGACCGATAGCGGATAGTACCGTGAGGGAATGGTGAAAAGTACCGCGGGAGCGGAGTGAAATAGTACCTGAAACCGTGTGCCTACAAGCCGTGGGAGCGTCGCTGTGTGTGCTTGCACATGCAGTCGTGACTGCGTGCCTTTTGAAGAATGAGCCTGCGAGTTTGCGGTGTGTTGCGAGGTTAACCCGTGTGGGGGAGCCGTAGCGAAAGCGAGTCCGAATAGGGCGATTTTAGTAGCGCGCTCAAGACCCGAAGCGGAGTGATCTAGCCATGGGCAGGTTGAAGCGGAGGTAAGACTTCGTGGAGGACCGAACCCACCAGGGTTGAAAACCTGGGGGATGACCTGTGGTTAGGGGTGAAAGGCCAATCAAACTCCGTGATAGCTGGTTCTCCCCGAAATGCATTTAGGTGCAGCGTCGTGTGTTTCTTGCCGGAGGTAGAGCACTGGATAGGCGATGGGCCCTACCGGGTTACTGACCTTAGCCAAACTCCGAATGCCGGTAAGTGAGAGCGCGGCAGTGAGACTGTGGGGGATAAGCTCCATGGTCGAGAGGGAAACAGCCCAGAGCATCGACTAAGGCCCCTAAGCGTACGCTAAGTGGGAAAGGATGTGGAGTCGCAGAGACAACCAGGAGGTTGGCTTAGAAGCAGCCATCCTTGAAAGAGTGCGTAATAGCTCACTGGTCAAGTGATTCCGCGCCGACAATGTAGCGGGGCTCAAGCGTACCGCCGAAGTCGTGTCATTGCAGTACATACTCCTAACGGGGACTGTGATGGGTAGGGGAGCGTCGTGTGCCGGGTGAAGCCATGCTGGAAGGTAGTGGTGGATGGTTCACGAGTGAGAATGCAGGCATGAGTAGCGATTCACACGTGGGAAACGTGTGCGCCGATTGACTAAGGGTTCCTGGGTCAAGCTGATCTGCCCAGGGTAAGTCGGGACCTAAGGCGAGGCCGACAGGCGTAGTCGATGGATAACCGGTTGATATTCCGGTACCCGCTTTGAAGCGCCCAGTATCGAATCCATTAATGCTAAGGCCGTGAAGCCGCCCTGATCTCTTCGGAGTTGAGGGGAGTGGTGGAGCCGTCGAACCAAGGTGGTAGTAGGTAAGTGATGGGGTGACGCAGGAAGGTAGTCCAGCCCGGGCGGTGGTTGTCCCGGGGTAAGGGTGTAGGACGTTGTGCAGGTAAATCCGTGCAACTTGTGTCTGAGACCTGATGCCGAGCCGATTGTGGTGAAGTGGATGATCCTATGCTGTCGAGAAAAGCCTCTAGCGAGTTTCATGGCGGCCCGTACCCGAAACCGACTCAGGTGGTCTGGTAGAGAATACCGAGGCGTTCGGGTGAACTATGGTTAAGGAACTCGGCAAAATGCCCCCGTAACTTCGGGAGAAGGGGGGCCATTCTGGGTGATCATCTTTACGGTGTGAGCTTGGGGTGGCCGCAGAGACCAGCGAGAAGCGACTGTTTACTAAAAACACAGGTCCGTGCGAAGCCGTAAGGCGATGTATACGGACTGACGCCTGCCCGGTGCTGGAACGTTAAGGGGACCGGTTAGCTGACTTTCGGGTTGGCGAAGCTGAGAACTTAAGCGCCAGTAAACGGCGGTGGTAACTATAACCATCCTAAGGTAGCGAAATTCCTTGTCGGGTAAGTTCCGACCTGCACGAATGGCGTAACGACTTCTCGGCTGTCTCAACCATAGGCCCGGTGAAATTGCAGTACGAGTAAAGATGCTCGTTTCGCGCAGCAGGACGGAAAGACCCCGGGACCTTTACTACAGTTTGATATTGGTGTTCGGTTCGGCTTGTGTAGGATAGGTGGGAGACTGTGAAGCCCGTACGCCAGTATGGGTGGAGTCGTTGTTGAAATACCACTCTGGTCGTGCTGGATGTCTAACCTGGGTCCGTGATCCGGATCAGGGACAGTGTCTGATGGGTAGTTTAACTGGGGCGGTTGCCTCCTAAAGGGTAACGGAGGCGCCCAAAGGTTCCCTCAGCCTGGTTGGTAATCAGGTGTTGAGTGTAAGTGCACAAGGGAGCTTGACTGTGAGACTGACGGGTCGAGCAGGGACGAAAGTCGGGACTAGTGATCCGGCGGTGGCTTGTGGAAGCGCCGTCGCTCAACGGATAAAAGGTACCCCGGGGATAACAGGCTGATCTTCCCCAAGAGTCCATATCGACGGGATGGTTTGGCACCTCGATGTCGGCTCGTCGCATCCTGGGGCTGGAGTCGGTCCCAAGGGTTGGGCTGTTCGCCCATTAAAGCGGTACGCGAGCTGGGTTTAGAACGTCGTGAGACAGTTCGGTCCCTATCCGCTGTGCGCGTAGGAGTCTTGAGAAGGGCTGTCCCTAGTACGAGAGGACCGGGACGGACGAACCTCTGGTGTGCCAGTTGTTCTGCCAAGGGCATGGCTGGTTGGCTACGTTCGGGAGGGATAACCGCTGAAAGCATCTAAGCGGGAAGCCTGCTTCGAGATGAGGACTCCCACCTCCTTGAGGGGGTAAGGCTCCCAGTAGACGACTGGGTTGATAGGCCGGATATGGAAGCCAGGTGACTGGTGGAGTTGACCGGTACTAATAGGCCGAGGGCTTGTCCTCAGTTGCTCGCGTCCACTGTGTTAGTTCTGAAGTAACGAACGGCCGTGTTGTTTTCCGGTGGTTGTTATCTTCATAGTGTTTCGGTGGTTATTGCGTGAGGGAAACGCCCGGTTACATTCCGAACCCGGAAGCTAAGCCTTTCAGCGCCGATGGTACTGCAGGGGGGACCCTGTGGGAGAGTAGGACGCCGCCGAACAATTGTTGTGGGTATGCCCCGTGTTGAAGGAACCAGGTTTCTTCGGTGCGGGGCATACCTGCGTTCACGGGACGGCCGGCATTTCTGCCCGCGCGTCCCGGCCCCACGGGTCGGCTGACTCCCGTTTCCTGTATGCCCACAGTTCCATGTATGTCCGGTTGCCCCCCATGCGCCGGACGCCTGGTGCTGAGGGTAAAGTCATGAGGCATCGTTGGCACGTTCCACACAGGAGGCCCCCGGGTGGAGGTCCAGGAGACTCGCGTTCAGACGCACCGGGTGCTCACCATCCCCAACGTCCTCAGCATGGCCCGACTCGTAGGCGTTCCGCTCTTCTTGTGGCTGATCCTCCGCCCCGAGTTCGGCGGACCCAACAGCGACGGCTGGGCCCTGCTCGTGCTGGCTCTCAGCGGGATCAGCGACTATCTCGACGGCAAGCTCGCCCGTAAGTGGAACCAGATCAGCAGCCTGGGGAGGCTGCTGGACCCGGCCGCGGACCGGCTGTACATCATTTCCACCCTGGTCGGCCTCACCTGGCGCGAGATCCTGCCCCTGTGGCTCACGGTGGCCCTGCTCAGCCGGGATCTCGTCCTGCTCGTCATGATGGGAATCCTCCGCCGGCACGACTATCCGCCTCTCCAGGTGAGCTTCCTGGGGAAGGCGGCTACCTTCAACTTGATGTATGCCTTCCCGCTCCTGCTCCTCAGTGACGGAAGTGGTTGGCTTGCGTCACTCGCCGAAGTTTTCGGATGGGCGTTCGCAGGATGGGGTACAACTCTCTATTGGTGGGCAGGGATCCTGTATGTGGTCCAGGTCCGCCGTCTCGTCAAAGCGGACACCGTGGCCGATTGAGCTCGTCTCAGTGATTTCGCGGAGTGTGCGTGGGGTCACACTTGACGGCATGGTGGGCTGCTGTCCGGACGAGTGAAGTCGGCGAGACCGTCTCTTCAAGGAGGACGCTTCCGACATGAAGGCCGTCGTGATGGCCGGTGGCGAAGGTACTCGACTTCGTCCCATGACCTCAAGCATGCCCAAGCCGCTCCTTCCGGTCGCCAATCGGCCGATCATGGAGCATGTGCTGCGGTTGCTCAAGCGACATGGGCTCAACGAGACCGTTGTCACTGTGCAATTCCTCGCCTCCCTCGTCAAGAACTACTTCGGTGACGGCGAAGAACTCGGCATGGATCTCAGCTATGCCAACGAGGAGAAGCCGCTCGGCACGGCGGGGAGTGTGAAGAACGCCGAAGAGGCCCTGAAGGACGATGCCTTTCTGGTCATTTCCGGCGATGCTCTCACTGATTTCGACCTGACCGACCTCATCGCTTTCCACAAGGAGAAGGGCGCGCTGGTGACGGTGTGCCTGACCCGGGTGCCGAACCCGCTGGAGTTCGGCATCACCATCGTGGACGAGGAGGGGAAGGTCGAACGCTTCCTGGAGAAGCCCACGTGGGGCCAGGTCTTCTCGGACACCGTGAACACCGGCATCTATGTGATGGAGCCCGAGGTCTTCGACTATGTCGAGGCCGATGTCTCGGTGGACTGGTCCGGCGATGTCTTCCCCCAGCTCATGAAGGAAGGCAAGCCGATCTACGGCTATGTCGCCGAGGGGTACTGGGAGGACGTCGGCACGCACGAGAGCTATGTGAAGGCCCAGGCCGACGTGCTCGAAGGCAAGGTCGACGTCGACATCGACGGATTCGAGATCTCGCCCGGAGTGTGGGTTGCCGAAGGGGCGGAGGTGCATCCGGACGCCGTTCTGCGCGGGCCGCTGTACGTCGGGGACTACGCGAAGGTCGAAGCCGACGCGGAGATCCGCGAGCACACGGTCATCGGCTCCAACGTGGTCGTCAAGACAGGTGCGTTCCTCCACAAGGCCGTGGTCCACGACAACGTTTACATCGGCCAGCACAGTAATTTGCGGGGCTGTGTGATCGGCAAGAACACCGACATCATGCGGGCGTCCCGCATCGAGGACGGCGCCGTCATCGGCGACGAGTGCCTGATCGGTGAGGAATCGATCATCCAGGGCAATGTGCGGGTCTATCCGTTCAAGACGGTGGAGGCCGGAGCGTTCGTCAATACCTCGGTGATCTGGGAGGCCCGCGGCCAGGCGCATCTGTTCGGTGCGCGAGGCGTGTCCGGGGTGCTGAACGTCGAGATCACGCCGGAGGTGGCGGTACGGCTGGCCGGCGCCTATGCCACCACGTTGAAGAAGGGATCCACCGTCACCACGGCGCGTGACCACTCGCGCGGCGCCCGGGCGCTCAAACGGGCCGTGATCTCCTCGCTCCAGTCCAGCGCGATCGACGTGCGGGACCTGGAGAACGTGCCGCTGCCCGTCGCGAGGCAGCAGACGGCGCGGGGTAGCGCGGGCGGGATCATGATCCGGACCTCTCCCGGTGTGCCGGACTCGGTCGACATCATGTTCTTCGACGAGCGGGGCGCCGACCTGTCCCAGGCGGGCCAGCGCAAGCTGGACCGGGTCTACGCGCGGCAGGAGTACCGCCGTGCCTTCCCAGGAGAGGTCGGGGATCTGCACTTCCCGGCCAGCGTCTTCGATTCGTACACCGGTTCGCTGCTGCGCAACGTCAACACCACGGGGATCTCGGAGGCCGGACTCAAGGTCGTGGTCGACGCGTCCAACGGCAGCGCCGGCCTGGTCCTGCCCAGCCTGCTCGGCCGGCTCGGTGTCGACTCGCTGACCATCAACCCCGGCCTGGACGAGTCCAGGCCCACGGAGACGGCTCAGTCACGCCGTTCGGGCATGGTGCGGCTCGGCGAGATCGTCGCGTCGGCCCGGGCCGCGTTCGGTGTCCGGTTCGACCCGGTGGGCGAGCGGCTGTCGCTGGTCGACGAGAAGGGGCGGATCATCGAGGACGACCGGGCCCTGCTGGTGCTGCTGGACCTGGTCGCGGCCGAGCGGCGCAGCGGCCGGGTCGCCCTGCCGGTGACGACCACCAGGATCGCCGAACAGGTCGCCGCGTACCACGGCACTCAGGTGGAGTGGACGACCACCTCCCCCGACGATCTGACCCGGGTGGGCCGGGAGGAGTCCACGATCTTCGGCGGCGACGGGCGCGGGGCCTTCATCGTCCCGGAGTTCAGCAGCGTCTTCGACGGGACGGCGGCCTTCGTCCGGCTGATCGGCCTGGTGGCGCGCACTCAGCTCACACTGTCCCAGATCGACGCCCGTATCCCGCGCGCGCACGTACTGCGCCGGGACCTGGCCACACCGTGGGCCGTCAAGGGGCAGGTGATGAGGAGCGTCGTGGAAGCGGCCGGGGACCGGCAGGTGGACACGACCGACGGTGTACGGGTGGTGGAGGCGGACGGGCGCTGGGTGATGGTGCTGCCCGACCCGGCGGAAGCCGTCACCCATTTGTGGGCGGAGGGCCCCGACGACGCGTCGGCCCAGGCCCTGCTTGACGAGTGGTCGTCCGTGGTCGACGGCGCGGGTCACTAGTGCCCCTCCCGGCAACGTTTGCCCCGTCGCGGCGTCCGGCACGCGCGCTCGCCGCGTTGGCCACAAGCCCAGGTAGCTCCGCTACATGGACTTCCGGCCGCCTTGCGATCACACGCACCGGACGCCGCTCCTTGACGGGCAAACCTTGCCGGTCGCGGCACTAGAGCCCGGGCGGTTCGGAACCGTATGACCGGTGTGCCGCCCGGGCCGGGAGGGGCCGTGCGGCATACCGGTAGGGCCATTCGGCGGTAGCGGCTCCGACGTGCGACGATGTGCGGCATGTCGCAGCAGCCCCCCGTTCGGAGCACTCGCTCCCCCTCGGCGCGTCCCGACGCGTCCATGTCGCTGCTGAACAATGTGATGGATCACAGCCTGGACGAGGGGTACGCGGAGGCAGCCGCCCGCAGGGCCGCCCAGGAGGGCGGGCTGCCACGCACGCTGCGCGCCAAGTTGGGGCTGGCCGCCGGCCTCGTGCTGGCGGCGTTCGTGGTGACGCTGGGGGCGGCGCAGGCGCGGATTTCCGCCCCCGTCGTGGCGAAGGAGCGCGAGGAGCTCATCGACCGGATCGACGCCGAGACGGCCACGGCGGACGGGCTGGAGAGCGCGGTCGAGGAACTCCGCGCGGAGGTCGGCGCGCGGCAGCGCGCGGCCCTGCGCGAGCACGGTGGCGAGCAGGGCGAGCTGGTGGCGCTGCTCTCCGGGGCGACGCCGGTGTCGGGACCGGGCGTGAAGCTGGTGGTGGACGACGCCGAGAACTCCGAGTCGGACGGCGGAGGGCCGCGCGAGAGCGCTGATTTCTCCGACACCGGCCGGGTCCGCGACCGGGACATGCAGCGCGTCGTCAACGGCCTGTGGGAGGCCGGGGCGGAGGCAGTCGCCATCAACGGCCAGCGGCTGACGTCCCTTTCGGCGATCCGGGCCGCGGGAGAGGCCATACTGGTCGACAACAGGCCACTGGTGCCGCCGTACACGGTGCTCGCGGTGGGGGACGGCACAGAGCTGAGCACCGCCTTCCAGGACAGCGCCGACGGCCAGTACCTGCGCACCCTGCGGAAGGACTTCGGCGTCCGCGCCACTCTCTCAGGCCAGGAAGAGGTGCGTCTGCCTGCCGCGCCGAGCCTGATCGTACGTACCGCAGAGCCGAAGGCCGCCGACGCCGGGAAGGGCAACGGGCAGAGCACGGCCGACACTGGGAAGGGCACATCGTGATCGCCGTTTTGGGTCTCGTCGTGGGGGTCGTGGTCGGGTTGTTGGCCCGGCCCGAGGTCCCGGCGGTGGTCGAACCCTATCTGCCGATCGCCGTCGTGGCGGCTCTCGACGCGGTCTTCGGCGGCCTGCGGGCCATGCTGGACGGGATCTTCGTCGACAAGGTCTTCGTCGTCTCGTTCCTCTCCAACGTGGTGGTGGCCGCGCTCATCGTCTTCCTCGGTGACAAGCTGGGCGTGGGCGCGCAGTTGTCCACGGGTGTGGTCGTCGTCTTCGGTATCCGCATCTTCTCCAACGCTGCCGCCATCCGTCGGCATGTGTTCCGGGCGTGAGGCCGATGAGTACGGACGAGACCTCCGGAGCCCGGACCCCCCGGCCGGAGAAGCCCTGTGGGACCACTGGGCCCGAGAGTCGCGGAACCGCCGAGCGGCGGCGTGCCGAGGACACCGCGCCGATGTCGCGCGCGCCACGAGGTGAGCAGGTTCCGCAGGAGTCACGAGTGCCACAGCAGCCCCGTACGCCCGAGGACTTGGCGCGGAGCGCCCCTGAGCCCGGAGGCTCCCACAAGCCCGTTGACCCCCACACGTCCGTTGCTCCCCAAGGGCCCGGGGATTCCCGGACGTCCCCCGGCTCCCGTACAGCTGAGGCGACCCCACAGCTCACCGGGCGCCAGCGGCTGGCCGCCGGGCTGTGGCCGCCGCGGGTGACACGCGCTCAGCTCGTCGTCGCCCTGCTGCTGTTCGGACTCGGACTCGGGCTCGCCATTCAGGTACGGTCCAATAACGACGACAGCGCGCTCAGGGGTGCCCGCCAGGAGGATCTCGTGCGCATCCTCGATGAACTGGACGACCGCACCCAGCGTCTTGAGGATGAGAAGCAGCGCCTGGACGATCAGCGGACCGAGCTGGAGAACAGTTCGGACCAGGCGGAGGAGGCGCGTAAGCAGACGTTGGAGAAGGAACAGCAACTAGGAGTTCTGGCGGGTACGGTCGCGGCACAGGGACCGGGAATCACGCTGAGTGTCGAGGACGCCGTCGGAGCCGTCGAGCCGGACATGCTGCTGGACACCGTTCAGGAGCTGCGGGCCGCGGGTGCCGAGGCGATCCAGGTCAATGACGTGAGGGTGGTCGCCGATACGTACTTCTCGGGTACGGGGGGTGACGTACGGATCGACGGGAACCCGGTGGAGGCGCCGTACATCTTCAAGGTCATCGGCAAACCGCAGGATCTGGAGCCCGCCCTGAACATTCCTGGCGGGGTGGTCCAGACGCTGGAGAAGGAGCAGGCCACGGCCACGGTGGCACGGGCCGAGGAGATCGTTGTGAACGCCTTGCGACCGACGAAGCGGCCTGACTACGCTCGGTCGACATCGCGGTGAGGCGGGGGCGCATGGCAGCTGCCGGACGCGGGCATGAGCTTGCGGGGGGTCGGCGCACGGTCAGCGTGGTGAGTGGTGGAAACTGTCCGGTGGTTTCGGACGTTGTCAAGATGTCCGGGTCGGCAGGTGTGTTCATTCAGGGTTCGTCCTGCCCCACGGGCGGGTCTGTTTCGGTCAAGGGGAATCGCCCGTGAAGTTGTTTGCGAAATTGTTCGGCAAGAGCGCGCGCGAGGAGGGCGGCTCCGCCCGCCATCGTGCCGCGCGCCATGGTCAGGGCGAGGAGCCGGGCGGCGAGCGTCCGCTCTTCCGCGACCAGGTGGGCGGCGAGGGCCTCGGCGCGTCGTCGGTTGACCCTGCTGGTTCCGGCCGCATAGGTTCCTCGGATCCGTACGCATCAGGTGCCCTGGCGGGGCAGTCGCGGCAGGAGGACCCCACGGTGGCGGGTTTGCCGGTTTGTACGCGGTGTGGGCACCGCAATGCCGAGGCCAGTCGGTTCTGCTCCAACTGCGGAGCGCCGCTGCGGGGCGGGGTGCCCCCGGAGCGCGCTTCGGAGACGACCTCGACGATCTCCATCTCGGGCATCGAGGCCTACGACTCCGAGGCGACCGGCCAGACAGCGCTCCCCTCGCTCACTCCCGAGGCCCAGGCCGCGGTGGAGGCGCTGCCGCTGGGATCAGCGCTCCTGGTGGTGCGGCGCGGCCCGAATTCGGGCAGCCGCTTCCTCCTGGACAGCGAGCTGACCACCGCGGGCCGTCATCCGGAGAGCGACATCTTCCTGGACGACGTGACGGTCTCGCGTCGGCACGTGGAGTTCCGCCGGGGCGCGGACGGCCGTTTCACGGTCTCGGACGTCGGCAGCCTCAACGGCACGTACGTCAACCGTGAGCAGGTCGACTCGGTCCTGCTGGCGAACGGTGACGAGGTCCAGATCGGTAAGTACCGGCTGGTCTTCTTCGCGAGCCAGCGGGGCGTGTGACCCTCGGGGAAGGTCCATGCAGGGAACACCGAAGGGCGGTGCCGGCCACGGCGCCGCCCCCATGGGCGCCCAGCTGGTGAGTATCGGCGTGGTGCTGGGGAAGCTGCGGGACGAGTTTCCCGACGTGTCCGTCTCCAAGATCCGGTTCCTGGAGTCCGAGGGGCTGGTCGAGCCGCGCAGGACACCCTCCGGTTACCGCAAATTCAGCCCCGAGGACGTCGAGCGGCTCGCTCAGGTGCTGCGGATGCAGCGGGACCACTATCTGCCCCTGAAGGTCATCAGGGAGCATCTGGACGCCCTGGAACGGGGCGAGCGTCCACCGTTGCCCGGCCCGCAGCGCGAAGGACCGGACGACGGCGTCTGGGAGGCGGCGGAGCAGGTCGCTCCGCCCGCCGGACGTGTCGGCCGCGAGGAACTGCTGGCCGCCGCCGGGGCCGACGAGGCCATGCTCGCGGAGTGGGAGTCGTACGGCCTGCTCCCCCCGATGCCGGACGGCGGGTACGACGCCGATTCCGCCACGGTGGCGAAGCTGCTCGCCGATCTGGGGAAGTTCGGTCTGGAACCCCGGCATCTCAGGCTGGTGAAAGCGGCGGCCGAGCGCGAGGCCGGCCTGCTCGAACAGGTGGTCGCCCCGCTGCGCCGACACCGTAATCCGCAGACCAGGGCCCACGCCGAGGCCACCATGCGGGAACTGGCCGCTCTCTCCGTCCGGCTGCACGCGGCACTGGTCAGATCGGCCCTGGGGACCCGCCGCCACTGACCGTGGAGGAGTCCGACTACCCAAACCGGCCGGGCACGTCCTAGGGTTGCTGTGTGAACGAGCTCGACGTAGTGGGTGTCCGGGTGGAAATGCCCTCCAACCAACCGATCGTGCTCCTGCGTGAAGTGGGAGGCGACCGGTACCTCCCCATTTGGATCGGACCGGGGGAGGCGACCGCGATCGCCTTCGCCCAGCAGGGCATGGCCCCGGCCCGGCCGCTGACCCATGATCTCTTCAAGGACGTGCTGGAAGCGGTGGGCCAGGAGCTCACCGAGGTCCGGATCACGGATCTGCGCGAAGGGGTCTTCTACGCGGAGCTGGTCTTCGCGAGCGGGGTCGAGGTGAGCGCCAGGCCGTCGGACGCCATAGCGCTCGCGCTGCGCACGGGTACGCCGATCTTCGGCAGTGACGGGGTCCTGGACGATGCCGGTATCGCCATCCCGGACGAGCAGGAGGACGAGGTGGAGAAGTTCCGCGAGTTCCTCGACCAGATCTCGCCGGAGGACTTCGGGACCAACAGCCAGTGAGACGCCGGTGAGCGCCCCGTCGGCCCGCCGCCGGCGAACATTCGGTCAGCCTTTCCCCGGAAGGGGGCACGGGAAACCACACTCAGGGTGATTATCACCCGGCGTGGCGAGTGCGGCGATCGTTGACGCACCCCGGGTGACTGCCTACCTTCGACAAGGCAGGTCAAGGACGGAGGGTCGGCGTGAGAAGCAGCGGCGACAGTACGGCGGCGAGCGGGCCGTTTCCGCTTCACGGCAGCGCGGCCGGCCCCGGCGCGGAGACGGTCGGATACCGAGGCCCGACCGCCTGCGCCGCGGCGGGCATCACCTACCGCCAACTGGACTACTGGGCGCGTACGGGACTGGTCGAACCGAGTGTCCGGCCGGCCTACGGTTCGGGCACGCAGCGCCTGTACAGCTTCCGGGACGTCGTCGTCCTCAAGATCGTGAAGCGGTTCCTGGACACCGGGGTCGCCCTGCAGAACATCAGGGCCGCGGTCCAGCACTTGCGCGCGCGGGGGTTCCAGGATCTGGAGCGGATGACGTTGATGAGCGACGGCGCGACCGTCCACGAGTGCACCTCTCCCGACGAGGTGGTCAGCCTGCTCCAAGGGGGCCAGGGGGTCTTCGGGATCGCCGTGGGGGTCGTGTGGCGGGACGTGGAGGCCGCGCTCTCGCAGTTGCACGGGGAGCGGGTCGACACCGGCGAGACGCTGATCGGGAACAACCCGGCGGACGAACTGGCCAGGCGCCGCCGAGACCGAGCGGTCTGACCGCGCGCCTCTTTTCGGGGCTCGGTTCGTGGCGGACGTGGGGCCACCCCGGACGTACCGGGCACCCCGGCCCGGACGGCGGAAGCCGAATGTCAGTGGCGTGAGGGACGATCGGCAGTGTGAGAACCGCACCGACGATCCTGCATCTGGACATGGACGCCTTCTACGCCGCGGCGGAGCAGGCGGCCAAGCCCAGTCTGCGCGGAAAACCGGTGATCGTCGGCGGGCTCGGTCCGCGCGGGGTGGTCTCGACGGCGTCGTACGAGGCGCGGCGGTTCGGGGTGCACTCGGCCATGCCCATGGCCCAGGCGCGGCGGCTGGCGCCGAACGCGGCTTTCCTCACCCCCCGCTTCCGGCTCTATCGCGAGGTCAGCGACCAGGTGATGGAGCTGCTGAGCAGGCTTTCCCCGCTGGTGGAGCCGTTGAGCCTGGACGAGGCGTTCGTGGACCTGGAGGCGGGCGGCGCGGCGGACGACACCGCCTCGGCGCGCGCGACGGGTGAGCGGCTGCGCGCGGACATCAGGGCGGCCACCGGGCTGGCCGGGTCGGTGGGGCTGGCGGGGTCCAAGATGCTCGCCAAGATCGGCTCCGAGCAGGCCAAGCCCGACGGTCTGGTCATCATCCCGCCCGGCTCCGAGCGGGAGATGCTGGGACCCATGCCGGTCCGGACCCTGCCCGGGGTGGGACCGGCGACGGGTGAGCACCTGCGCAGGGCAGGGATGACGACGGTCGCGGATCTGGCCGAGGCGGGTGAGGACGAGCTCGTACGGCTGCTGGGCAAGGCGCACGGAGCGTCGCTGTACCGGATGGCGCGGGGCCATGACGACCGGCCGGTGGTCTCCGAGCGTGACGCCAAGTCCGTGTCGGTGGAGGACACCTTCGACGTCGACCTGCACGACCGGGTCCGGGTGCGCGCCGAGGTGGAGCGGCTCGCGGAGCGGTGCGTGGGGCGCCTGCGGGACGCGGGGCGGTCCGGGCGGACGGTGGTCCTCAAGGTCCGGCGGTACGACTTCTCGACGCTGACGCGGTCGGACACGCTGCGCGGGCCCACGGACGACCCGGTCGTGGTGCGTGAGGCGGCGGCGCGGCTGCTGGAGGGGGTGGACACCACCGGCGGCGTGCGGCTGCTGGGGGTGGGCGTGACGGGGCTGGCCGACTACACGCAGGAGGACCTCTTCGCCCAGGCGGCGGCCGACGCTCCCGTCGGCGGAGTCGGCGAGGGGAGCGTCGTTGGGGGCGGCGCCCCGGTGCCGCCGGCGGACCTGGCGGCGGGAGGCGGGGACACCGGAGGCGGGGAAGCGGGGGGCACGGCGGATGACCGACCGGCGGTCGTGGCGGGACCGGCGTCGGCCGACGCCGTGGACGGGCCCGGGCAGCGGCGCTTCCCCGCCGGTCACGACGTGCGCCACGCGGCGTTCGGGGCGGGCTGGGTGCAGGGCAGCGGGCTGGGGAGGGTGACCGTACGGTTCGAGGAACCGGGCTCCGCGCCCGGGCGGGTGCGCACCTTCTGGGTCGACGACCCCGATCTCGAACTCTCCGATCCGCTGCCCCTCATACCGGGGGCGGTGGCGGGCGCGGTTGTGGGGCCGGCCGACGCGGACGCGGCCGTGACGGGCGAGGGGAACGACCGAGAAGGGACCGGGGACGGGGCGGAAGGGGGGCCTGGACCGGAGGGAAGGGCCGGGGGCGGTACACGGGACGACGCGACGGTGGGCGGTGCGGCGGGGCCTGCCGAGGGTCAGTCGTCCTGGTCGGCGATGCGCCCGAAGCCGCGCTCCGCGTCACGGTCCGACAGGGAGGCGGGCGGGTCGGCCGGCTCCGGAGCGGGGAGGGGGAGTCCGTAGTGGCGGTAGAGCTCCAGCTCCTGCTCGGGTGAGAGGTGACGCCCTACGCCGAAGTCGGGCGCGTCCCTGATCAGGGCGCGGCCGAAGGGGACGCGCAGCCCGCCGTCCAGCAGTGTGCTGGGCGCGAGGGGGACGAAGGCGTCGCGGCTGAAGATTCCCGTGCGGACGGCCGCCCATTCGGGGACACCGGTCGCGTCGTCCAGATACACCTCGTCCACCGTGCCGATCTTGCGGCCGTCCCGGTCGAATGCCTTGCGCCCTATCAGGCTGCGCGGATCGATGTCGGTTTCCACCGTCGTTCCCTTCGGTCGCACCGGTCGCACCGGTCGCACCGGTCGCACCGGTCGCGTTGGTCGCACTGGTCGCTACGGAATACCAAAGTGCAGATTTCGGACGTCGGCCACTCGAAAGCCGCCTGTAACACCGCGCTGGTAGGCTGGCAGTCGGCTGCTGACCCCATGCGGGAGAGTCCTCCGGAGAGATGGCCGGGGGCGCCGAAGGAGCAAATCCTCCCCGGAATCTCTCAGGCACCCGTACCGCATGGACGAGGTCACTCTGGAAAGCAGGGCGGGCGTCGGACGGCTCCCGCTCTCACCGACGGTGAAAGCCGGACCGTGTGCGGCGGGCCGGTGAAGCTCTCAGGTCGAGATGACAGAGGGGGAGGCCGTCCGGGTGCCCGTTCGCGCGGGTGCCTCTCGCAGGTCGTGACAGACCAGGAGGCCTCTCCATGACCGACCGTCGCATTCCGCTCGCCGAGCTGGAGCGGGGCACACCCTTCGAGCAGCGCCACATCGGGCCCGACGCGGAGGCGCGGGCGAAGATGCTGGCGCAGGTCGGCTACGGCTCGCTCGACGAGCTGACCGACGCCGCCGTGCCCGACGCCATCAAGAGCGTGGAGGCGCTGCGGCTGCCCGGTTCCCGTACCGAGCCGGAGGTGCTGGCCGAGTTGCGGTCGCTGGCGGACCGCAACGAGGTGCGGACGTCGATGATCGGGCTCGGCTACTACGGCACCTTCACCCCGCCCGTGATCCTGCGCAACGTGCTGGAGAACCCGGCCTGGTACACCGCGTACACGCCGTACCAGCCGGAGATCTCCCAGGGCCGGCTGGAGGCGCTGCTCAACTTCCAGACCGTCGTCGCCGAGCTGACCGGGCTGCCGACCTCGAGCGCCTCACTGCTCGACGAGAGCACGGCGGCGGCCGAGGCGATGGCGCTGTCGCGCCGCGTCGGCAAGGTCAAGGACGGGGTGTTCCTGGTGGACGCCGACGCCCTGCCGCAGACAATCGCCGTCGTCGAGACCCGGGCCGAACCGACCGGCGTCGAGGTCGTGGTCGCCGATCTGAGCGAGGGCATCCCGGCCGAGGTGGCCGAGCGCGGCGTCTTCGGAGTCCTGCTCCAGTACCCGGGCGCCTCCGGGGCCGTCCGGGACCTCGGGCCCGTGATCGAACGGGCCCACGAACTCGGCGCGGTGGTCACCGTCGCCGCCGATCTGCTGGCGCTGACGCTCCTCACCCCGCCCGGGGAACTGGGCGCGGACATCGCGGTCGGCACCACCCAGCGCTTCGGCGTCCCGATGGGCTTCGGTGGACCGCACGCCGGCTACATGTCCGTACGGGAGAACTTCGCGCGCAACCTGCCGGGCCGGCTGGTCGGGGTGTCCGTGGACGCCGACGGGGACCGGGCGTACCGGCTGGCGCTCCAGACGCGGGAGCAGCACATCCGCCGGGAGAAGGCCACGAGCAACATCTGCACCGCGCAGGTCCTGCTGGCCGTCATGGCCGGGATGTACGCCGTGTACCACGGCCCGGACGGGCTGCGGGCGATCGCGCGCCGCACCCACCGGTACGCGGCGCTGCTCGCCGAGGGGTTGCGGGCGGGCGGGGTGGAGGTCGTGCACGGCGCGTTCTTCGACACGCTGACGGCCCGCGTCCCGGGCCGGGCCGCCGAGGTCGTCGCCGCGGCCCTGGCGAGCGGGATCAACCTGCGCCTCGTGGACGGGGACCACGTCTCGGTCGCCTGTGACGAGACGACGGGCCGCGCGCAGCTGGCCGCGGTGTGGGCCGCCTTCGGCGTGGCCGGCGACATCGAGGCGCTCGACGAGGCCACGGACGACGCCCTGCCGGCGGACCTGCTGCGCGCCGACTCGTATCTGACGCACCCGGTCTTCCACCGCCACCGCTCCGAGACGGCGATGCTGCGCTACCTGCGCCGGCTCGCCGACCGGGACTACGCGCTGGACCGGGGCATGATCCCGCTCGGCTCCTGCACGATGAAGCTGAACGCGACCACGGAGATGGAGCCGGTCACCTGGCCCGAGTTCGGGGCGCTGCACCCGTTCGCGCCGGCGGAGCAGGCGAGCGGCTATCTGACGCTGATCCGGGAGCTGGAGGAGCGGCTCGCCGAGGTCACCGGGTACGACGCGGTGTCCCTCCAGCCGAACGCCGGCTCGCAGGGGGAGCTGGCCGGTCTGCTGGCCGTACGGGCGTACCACCGCGCCAACGGCGACGCCGGCCGCACGGTCTGTCTCATCCCCTCCTCCGCGCACGGGACGAACGCCGCGAGCGCGGTGATGGCCGGGATGAAGGTCGTCGTCGTCAAGACCGGTGAGAACGGTGACGTGGACCTGGCGGACCTGCACGCCAAGATCGAACGGCACGGCGCCGAGCTGGCCGTCCTCATGGTCACCTATCCCTCCACACACGGCGTTTTCGAGGAGCACATCGGGGACATCTGCGCGGCCGTGCACGACGCGGGCGGGCAGGTCTACGTCGACGGCGCGAACCTCAACGCGCTGGTGGGGCTGGCGAAGCCGGGCCGGTTCGGCTCGGACGTGTCGCACCTGAATCTGCACAAGACGTTCTGCATCCCGCACGGCGGCGGTGGCCCGGGGGTCGGTCCCGTCGGTGTACGGGCGCATCTGGCGCCGTACCTGCCGAACCACCCGCTCCAGCCGGCGGCCGGGCCCGGGACGGGCGTCGGGCCCGTCTCGGCGGCGCCCTGGGGCTCGGCGGGCATCCTGCCCATCTCCTGGGCGTACGTGCGGCTGATGGGCGGCGAGGGGCTGAAGCGGGCGACCCAGGTCGCCGTGCTCGCCGCCAACTACATCGCCAAGCGACTGGAGCCGCACTACCCGGTGCTCTACACCGGTCCGGCCGGTCTGGTGGCGCACGAGTGCATCGTGGATCTTCGGCCGCTGTCCAAGGCCACGGGAGTGAGCGTCGACGACATCGCGAAGCGGCTGATCGACTACGGCTTCCACGCGCCGACGATGTCGTTCCCCGTGGCGGGCACGCTGATGATCGAGCCCACCGAGAGCGAGGACCTGGCGGAGATCGACCGGTTCTGCGAGGCGATGATCGCGATCCGCCGGGAGATCGACAAGGTCGCGTCGGGGGAGTGGCCGGCGGACGACAACCCGCTGCGCAACGCCCCGCACACGGCCGCCGCGCTGGGCGGCGAGTGGGACCGTCCGTACAGCCGTACCGAGGCGGCCTTCCCGGCCGGTGTCTCGGCCGCCGACAAGTACTGGCCGCCGGTCCGCCGGATCGACGGCGCGTTCGGCGACCGCAACCTGGTCTGCTCCTGCCCGCCGCTGGACGCGTACGACGACTGACCGTCCGGGGCGCCGGGCAGGCCGTCCGGCCGGGGCCGTGGTCCCGGCCGGACCGCGCCCGAGGGGCCGAACGGCCCGGTGCCCGCGCCCGATGTGACCGGTACGGTGGCGGCGCCGGGGCAGGACCGACAGGGCGGGGGCGCCGCGGGCGGCATGCCGCCCACCCGTCGTCCGCCGGGCGCTCGGGACGCTCCGGCCTCGCCGTGGCGGCCCGTCAGGCCGCTGTGATCGTCTGCCCGCCGCGCGACGACCGGTGCGGGGCGATGATCTTGCCGTCCGGCAGCAGCTCGCCGGTGTCCTCGAAGACGAGGACACCGTTGCACAGCAGACTCCAGCCCTGCTCCGGGTGGTGCGCCACCAATCGTGCGGCGTCGCGGTCGGCGGAATCGGCTGTCGGACAGGCTGGTTGGTGCTGGCACATGGATGGGTTCTTTCGCTGCGTCGTGGTGTGTGTCCCGCGGCTTGACGTCGTCATGGCCGCTCCCCCGTATCTGTCTGGTCCGGTCCTAGTGTTGCCCCACGGACGGCGATCCGCAGGGATTTCGCGGCAGCTCTCCTTTCTGCTCAAGGACGTATCACCCGCACGGACGGTTCAGCTCAACTCGCCGGTCTTTTCGGGTGGTTCGACGTGGCCGAAGAGAACTAGTGCCGCGACCGGCAGGGTTTGCCCGTCAAGGAGCGGCGTCCGGTGCGTGTGATCGCAAGGCGGCCGGAAGTCCATGTAGCGGAGCTACCTGGGCTTGTGGCCAACGCGGCGAGCGCGCGTGCCGGGCGTCGCGACGGGGCAAACGTTGCCGGGAGGGGCACTAGTGTCCCTCCGGCGGCCCGTTCGCGGGCGTCGGACGCGCCCGGCGCGCCGGGTCGGCACCGCGGAACGCGCCGGTGCCCCGTGACCGGTGAGGTCGCGGGGCACCGAAGAGGCGCACGGGACGAGCGGGGAGGGAGCCCGTCATTCCCGTCAGGCCGGAGCGCGCAGCAGCGGCGGTGCCGCCCCGAGCCGTAGCCCGATCACCGGCAGCAGATCGGCGACCCGGTGCGGGCGGTGGGCCGCGATGCCCGGCGGGGCCGGTGCGAGAGGCACCAGGATGTCGGCCGGCCCGAGCGCGCCCTCGGCGGCGTCGTCCCGCGTGTCCTCGTGCAGCCAGAGCGCGAGCATGTAGAGCTCGGCCACCCACAACAGCCGCGGCTGGTACGGCGTGGTCAGCGACTCGGCCTGGCGCAGCGCGCGCTCCGTGGCGGTGAGGTACGGGCCCTCGAAGAAGCGGGAGAACGCCCAGCCGTCCGCGGTGAGCATCGCGTCGGCGGCGGCGACCGCTCGGTCACCGCCGCGGATCAGGAAGCGCCAGCCGGTCAATCTGGTCCGTGGCGCCCGGCCCGCGGCTGCCGCTTCTTCCGCCGTCGCGACCAGGTCGAGCGCGTGGACGGGCAGGGGCAGTTCGGGGTTCAGCGGCCCCGGGGCGGACTGGAGTGCCGGTGTGCGGGCATCGCGCACGGCGGTGGGGGAACTGAGTGCCGCGAGAACGCTGCGCAGGGCAGGCGCGGGGGCCGGAGGAACATGCAGCGGCATGGTGGGTTGCCTCTCACTTCAGGAGACACAGGGGTGATGCGTGAAGGGGAGCGTGAACCGGTGCGGACGTCACTGTCAGCGTGCGGGGTCAGAGGTGGGCCTCACAGATCGCAATGCCGGGACGCCGACTCTCCGCCTCGTACGCGAAGTTTATACGACGTGTGTTCACGTCAGGTTTCTTCTAGCTCTCGCCGATATTGCGGACAAGGCGATATCCGGACCTCGTCCGGTGCGGTTACTGTGGATAAACGGCGAAGACACGCGGCTGGCCTGGGCCGATTCCTTCGAACGGGTCGGCCGAAAATCACCACCAACTCTTCGGCGTTTTTCCCCGGATGTCGGGCACCGGAAACGCCGTAGTCAACGCCATGCCAAAGGAATGTGCCGATCGATCGGGGGCACCACTGTAGCGGTCGGCCGCCGTCCGTGGGGGTCCATCGGCCGACCGGGACGTTATGGATCACGCTGTGTGGGCATTATCGACCGTGACGCGATGCTCGTGCCGCGGGCTGCCCACGAGGAGGGACACTTCGATGGGGGAGAAGGTCGAGGCGGGCGGTTCCGACCTGTCCGATCGGCAGAAATACCGCAGGAAGCTCCGGCAGTGCCTGGCGGTACTGGAGCGGTTGCTGGCGGACGGGAGGTTCGACCGCCCCAAGAATCTGATGGGGCTGGAGATCGAGCTCAATCTCGCGGGCACCGACGGGATGCCCCGGATGCTGAATGCGGAGGTGCTGCGGCGCATCGCGAGCGGGGATTTCCAGACCGAACTCGGCATGTTCAACATGGAAGTAAATATCGCTCCGCACCGTATCGGTGGTCGAGTCCTCGATCAGCTCGCGGAGGAACTGCGCGCCGGGCTCGGATATGCTCACCGCAAAGCGCGTGAGGTCGACGCGGGGATCGTGATGATCGGAATTCTCCCCACCCTCACCCAGCACGACGTGGTCTCCGAGAATCTCTCGGACGTCCGCCGCTACGCACTCCTCAACGAGCAGATGCACGCGGCCCGCGGGGAGGATTTCACGCTGGACATCGAAGGGGTGGAACGGCTGTCCACCACATCGTCGTCGATAGCCCCGGAAGCGGCCTGCACCTCCGTGCAACTGCACCTCCAGGTGACTCCGGACCGCTTCGCCGATGTGTGGAACGCCGCGGAGGCCGTGGCATCGGTCCAGGTGGCACTGGGTGCCAATGCTCCGTTCCTGTTCGGCCGCGAGCTGTGGCGCGAGTCCCGGCCGCCGCTGTTCGAACAGGCCACCGACACCCGCCCGCCCGAGCTCAAGGCGCAGGGCGTGCGCCCCAGGACCTGGTTCGGCGAGCGCTGGATCGACTCCGCGTACGACCTTTTCGAGGAGAACCTCCGCTACTTCCCGCCCGTGCTGCCGATCTGCGACGACGAGGACCCGCAGCGGGTCCTGGACGCCGGCGGTGTGCCGGGGCTCTCGGAGCTGGCGCTGCACAACGGCACGGTCTACCGCTGGAACCGCCCGGTGTACGAGGTCGTCGGCGGCGTACCGCACCTGCGGGTGGAGAACCGGGTGCTGCCCTCCGGCCCCACGGTCACCGACGTCGTCGCCAACGCGGCGTTCTACTACGGCCTGGTGCGGGCGCTCGCCGAGGACGTCAGGCCGGTCTGGAGCAGGCTGTCCTTCGCCGAGGCCGCGGAGAACTTCGACGTGGCGTGCCGGTACGGCATCGACGCCGAGTTGCGCTGGCCACGCCCGGGCCGGGCGGGCGGGACCACGAGCGTTCCGGTGGTCAAGCTCGTGCGGGACGAGCTGCTGCCGCTCGCCGCCGCGGGCCTCGACGCCTGGCAGGTCGAGCCCGCGGACCGTGACTTCTACCTCGGGGTGATCGAGGAGCGGTGCAAGCGGCGGGTGAACGGGGCGTCGTGGCAGGTGGACACGTTCCACCGGGCGCTGGAGGCCGGGCTGGACCGGGACGCCGCACTCGCCGCCACCACCCGACGCTACTGTGAGCTGATGCACGCGGGAGAGCCGGTGCACACCTGGCCCGCCGGATTCCCCGCGCGAGCCGCGGTCCGGGCGGTGTGAGCGGTTCCGGTACGAGTGGTACCGATGAGGGCGGATCCGGCGTGAGGCGTGGTCCGCCCGGGCGGCGCCAGTGGACGTGCACGCGGTGCGAGCCGTCGTCCGTCCGGCGATACGAGTGTGGTCGCGCGGACGGCGCGAGCCGTCGGACCCGGGCCTGACCGCACTCTCTCCGGTCCGGTCGGGCAAGCTGTGAGGTCACAGGATCTGGCCCTCGGCCGGTCGCGTGCGCTCCGGCGTTCCCGCGCGCCCGTCGGCGACACCACGGGTCCGGGGACGACTCAACTGGAGGTACGTGTGCGGGTGGAGGCGGGGCGGATGGCAGGTTCCTTTCCCCAGGAGGCCATCTCGCGGAAGACCCTGCGGCACGAGACCGTGCTCGTGCTGGCTCTCTCGCTGGGCGCGAGCGGGGTATCGGCGCTCATCAGCTTCATCGGCTCGGTGACCAGGCCCGAGTCGCTGGGCAGCCAGGCGGCCAATCTCAATTCGTCGGCCGCCCCGGGACGGCCCTGGCTGGACCTGGCCTGGCAGCTGTTCGGCATCAGCACCGCCCTGGTGCCCGTCGCCCTGGTCGCGCATCTGCTGCTGCGCGAGGGCAGCGGCGTGCGGGACATCGGCTTCGACGGCCGTCGGCCCTGGCCGGACCTGGGACGGGGCGCGGTGGTGGCGGCGGGGATCGGCAGCACGGGGCTGGCGTTCTACCTGGCGATGCAGGCGGCGGGGTTCAACCTGACCGTGGTCCCGGAGTCGCTGCCGAACGTCTGGTGGAAGTTCCCGGTCCTGATCCTGTCGGCGGTGCAGAACTCCGTGCTGGAGGAGGTCATCGTCGTCGGCTACCTGCTCCGCAGGCTGGGACAGCTGGGATGGACGCCGACGGCCGCCCTGGCGGCGAGTTCGGTGCTGCGCGGCTCCTACCACCTGTACCAGGGCATCGGCGGCTTCGTGGGCAACATGGTGATGGGCGTCGTGTTCGTGCTGCTGTACCGGCGCTGGGGGCGGGTCGGTCCGCTGGTGGTGGCGCACGCGCTCCTCGACATCGGGGCCTTCCTCGGCTACGCGCTGCTGGCGGGCAAAGTGGGCTGGCTGCCGACGGTGTAGCGGGACCGGGCGTCCGTGCGCCGCCGGACCGAGCGGCGTACGGAGACCCGGGACGGCGGCGTACGGACAGTGGTGTACGGACGGGGCGGGCGGCACGCGGGCGCCGCCCCGGCATCCGGTGTGCCGTGCGGCGTCACACGTCGGGGGAGCTGAACAGTTCGCCGTCGACGACCGTCACCGCCCGGCCGGTCAGCAGCGTCCGCTCGCCGCGCAGTGCCGTACGCACGAACCCGGTGCGGGCCGAGACCTGGAGCCCGGTCAGGTCCGCACGGCCGAGGGCCGCCGCCCAGAACGGCGCGAGCGCGGTGTGCGCGCTGCCCGTCACCGGGTCCTCGGCGATTCCGACGGCCGGGAAGAAACCGCGCGAGACGAAGTCGTAGCCGCCCGCGGGGTCCTCGGCGACGGCCGTGGCGATGACGCCGCGCCGGGAGTGGGCGGTGAGCGCGCCGAAGTCGGGGGCGAGGGCCCGTACGGTGCGCTCGTCGGCGAACTCCACCAGCAGGTCGCCGAGATCCTCCGACGTGTCGTACGCGGATACCGGCTCGGCTCCCAGCGCCGCGGCGATCCCCGCGGGGATCTCCACCCGCGTCAGGGAGGACGTCGGGAAGTCGAGGGTGATCGAGCCGTCGTCGTGCGTGGTGGCGCCCAGGATCCCGGCGCGGGCGGCGAAGCGCACCGTTCCGCTCGCGCGGCCCGCCGAGCGCAGGACATGGGCCGTGGCCAGGGTGGCGTGACCGCACATGTCCACTTCGGTCGTGGGCGTGAACCAGCGCAGCGCCCAGTCGGCGTCGCCGCCGGCCGGCAGCGGGTGGGCGAAGGCGGTCTCGGACAGGTTCACCTCGGCCGCCACCCGCTGGAGCCAGGAGTCGTCGGGGAACGGCCCGGCGTCAAGGAGCAGCACCCCGGCGGGATTGCCGCTGAAGGGCCGGTCGGTGAAGGCGTCGACGATTCGGATCCGCATGCGCCGAGCCTAGACGCAGTCCGAGGCCGGGTCCCAGCCGGCGGGTGTCTTGCTGTGCGATCGGTTCCGATATATCGTTGAGATATCGCGACCGATCAACGATGAATGGAGCGAAGCGATGCGTCCCCATGGACATGAACACGGACACGAATACGGCCACGGGCGTGGACCAGGGGTCGGGCACTGCGGGCCCGGTCAGCATCTCCAGGGCGAGTTCGAGGGCCTGCGGCGGGCCTTCGGGCCGTTCGGGCCGCCCTTCGGGGGGCCGGGCGGCCCCTTCGGCGGCCCGTTCGAGCGCGG
The DNA here is from genome assembly GCF_052983195.1 of Streptomyces hebeiensis. Lineage (NCBI taxonomy): Bacteria > Bacillati > Actinomycetota > Actinomycetes > Kitasatosporales > Streptomycetaceae > Streptomyces > Streptomyces hebeiensis. Next base: position 1,012,625 of record NZ_CM129812.1, on the reverse strand, counting down.
CGGCCGGGGGCGCGGCGGCCGGGGGCGGGCACGCCGCGGCGATGTGCGTGCCTCGATCCTGGTGCTGCTCAAGGACCGGCCCATGCACGGCTACGAGATGATCCAGGAGATCGGCGAGCGCAGCGGCGGCGCCTGGCGGCCCAGCCCCGGGTCGGTGTACCCGACCCTCCAACTGCTGGAGGACGAGGGGATGATCACCAGCGAGAGCGGCGGCGGCAAGAAGCTGTTCACGCTCACCGAGGCCGGCCGTACCGAGGCCGAGTCGGTGCCCGACACCCCCTGGGAAGAGGCCGGGCGCGGCATCGACTGGGAGACGATGAACGAGATCCGGCAGGCCGGTTTCGGGCTGATGGAGGCGTTCGGTCAGGTCTGGCGGACCGGCACGCCCGAGCAGCGGCAGAAGGCCGTCGAGATCATCAATGATTCCCGCAAGAGGCTGTACCTGATACTCGCCGACGAGGACGCCTGACCAGGTCCGGCCGGGTGGTCGGCAGGGTGTTCGGCCGCGGGCCCGGGTGCCGCCGGGGTGCCGGTGCGCCGGGGGCGTTCCGGGGGAGACCGGGGGCGATCTCATCCGTAAGGATGAGGAGCGGCGCAGGCGTGCACCACTCCGGTGGGATGCGGAAATGCTTCCCACCGGGGATGCCTCGGGCAGAGGGGACTGATGGGGTGGCAGTGTGCGAAATCCACCTCCGTGTGTTCCGGGCTCGTCAGCGGTGACGCGCGTCGGCTCCCCGCCCGCCCCGGCCGGCCTCCGGGCGACCGGTCGCGCCCAGCAGCCACCGCGCTCCCGGGCGCACGTCGAGGACGACGGCCGGCTCACCGCGGAACTCGCCGCGGCCCTGTCGGGCGCGCGCCGCAGGGCGCGGCGCGACGGGGACGGGCAGATCGACACGGCCCACCTGCTGCATTCCCTGCTGGAGGCGGACCCGGAGGTGCGCGCGGCGCTCGGCGGTGTCGGCGACAGCGTCGGTGACGCACCGGTGATCAGGGTGCTCGGCTACCTCGTACAGCGCAGCATCGGCTACGGACTGCGCTGGCACGGCAGGGTGGAGGACTCCGGGGCCGTTCCGGTCGTACGGTCCCGGGCCGGGCGGACCGTGGCCGGCTGGTCGCCGTCCGCCGTCTCCGCCCTGGGGCACGCGTGGGAGTGGGCGTCCCGTCGTGCGGAGCCGCGCGTCCACGGCCTCGATGTGCTCGCGGCGCTCGCCGCCGACCACGAGTGCCGGGCCGTCGAGGTGATGGAGCGCGCCGGGGTCGACACACAGGCGCTGGCCGGGCGGCTCCACCGGGCGTCCCGACGGCCATCGTCTCGACAGGTGTCGTCCCGACAGTCATCTCGACAGGTGTCATAAGGGTGACGCTCCTGTACTCAGCTGTCATGATGGCGGCATGCACGCGCGACAGGGGAGGAGCGTCGGCCTGGGGCTCGCCCTGGCATCGGCGTTCGCGTTCGGAGGTTCGGGTGTCGCGGCCAAGCCGCTGATCGAAGCGGGGCTGGACCCGCTGCACGTGGTCTGGCTCCGGGTCACCGGCGCGGCCGTCGTGATGCTGCCCGTGGCCTGGCGCCACCGTGCGCTGCTGCGCCGCAGCCCCACCCTCCTCGCCGGATTCGGCCTGTTCGCCGTGGCGGGCGTGCAAGCCTGTTACTTCGCGGCCGTGGCGCGTATCCCGGTGGGGGTCGCGCTGCTCATCGAGTATCTCGGCCCGGCGCTCGTGCTGCTCTGGGTGCGCTTCGTCCAGCGCCGGCCCGTGACCCGCGCCGCGGCGGTCGGGGTCGTTCTGGCGGTCGGCGGACTCGCCTGCGTGGTCGAGGTCTGGTCGGGGCTCGGCTTCGACCCCTGGGGTGTCCTGCTCGCACTCGGCGCCGCCTTCTGCCAGGTCAGCTACTTCCTGCTGGCCGACCACGGCGGCAGTGGCGGGGCGCGGGAGGCGGCCGGGGGCACCGGGGAGCGGGCGCGGCGGACCGAGCGGGCGGAGGAGGCGGAACGGGCCGAGCCGACGCAGCGGCCCGAGCCCGCACATCCGATGGGTGTGGTCGCGTACGGCCTGCTCGTCGGAGCCGTCGTCCTGACCGTCGTGGCCCGCCCCTGGGGCATGGACCGCTCGGTGCTCGGCGGCGACGTCGACCTGGGCGCCTCGCGCGTGCCGGCGCTCCTGCTGCTGGGCTGGGTGGTGCTGGTCGCCACCGTGCTCGCCTACACGACGGGCGTGCTCGCCGTACGCGGGCTCTCGCCCCAGGTGGCGGGCGTCGTGGCCTGCCTGGAGGCGGTGGTGGCGACCGTACTGGCCTGGGTGCTGCTGCGGGAGCACCTCGCGCTGCCGCAGATCCTCGGCGGCGCTCTCGTGCTGACCGGCGCGTTCATCGCCCAGTCCACGACACCGAAGGCCCCGTCGGGGCCGGTGGCCGGCGGACCGGGAAAGGACGCCGTGGCGATCGGCGGGGGAGCCGAAGCGAGTGGTGTGCCCGAGGTGGGTGGCGTGGCCCACGCGGGGGGCGATCGGGTGCCGTTGTCCGAGGAGCGTCCCGGCCCATAAGGTACCGCGCATGCGTATGAACGTACTTTCGCCGCCCGCCGCATAGCGCGGGCGGCTCTCCGCCGACGAAGACCGGGCTCGGGCACTTCTCCGCCCCGAGCGGTTCGTCGCTGCCCGCGTGACGGAACCCAGCGGCCATCCACCCGTTCGTCGTACGGAGACCTCACGTGTCCACCCCCTCGTTCCCTTCCGCCACCGGCCTGCCCGTCGGCCGGAACCTGTTCTTCCTCGCCGTCGCCGGCGTCGCCTGGGGAACCGCCGGCGCCGCTGCCTCGCTTGTCTACCGGATCAGTGACCTCGGTCCCCTGGCCCTTTCCTTCTGGCGGTGCGTCGGCGGACTCGTGCTGCTGCTCGGCGTGCTCGCGATGCGCCCGCGGCGCGAATCCGCCCCCAAGGAGCCGCGCGGGCGACGGCTGGTGCGCGTCCTGGGCAGCGGCGTCGGACTCGCGGTATTCCAGAGCGCCTTTTTCGCGTCCGTCGAGGTGACCGGCCTGGTGGTCGGCACGGTGGTCACCCTCGGCGCCGGGCCCGTCCTCATCGCCCTCGGCGCGCGGGTCGCCTGGGGCGAACGGCTCGGCGGCGGCGGCCTGCTCGCCGTGGCCGGCGCGCTCGCCGGGCTGGTCGTCCTGGTGATGGGCGGGACGGGGGCCACCGTTCGGCCCGCCGGCGTCGCGCTCGCGGTCCTGTCGGCGGCCGGATACGCCGGGATGACTCTGCTCACCCGGTGGCTGGGACGTGCGGGCGGCGGGGCCGACGCGATGACCACGACCGCCTGGGCGTTCGGCATCGGCAGTGTGGTGCTGCTGCCGCTCGGCGCCGTCGAGGGACTGCTGCCGCACACCGCCCAGCCCGTGCAGGTGGGGTGGTTGCTGGTCTACGTGGCGGCCGTGCCCACCGCCCTCGCCTACGCGCTGTACTTCGCGGGCGCCGCCGTCATCCGGTCCGCGACGGTATCCGTGATCATGCTGCTGGAACCGGTGAGCGCGGCGCTGATCGCGGTCACGCTGTTCGGTGAGCGGCTGACCCTCCCCACCGTGACGGGTACGTCCCTGCTGCTCGTCGCGGTGCTCGGGCTGGCCCTGGACGAGGCCCGGGGAGCGGCGAGGAGGCGGGTGGCGGTCACGGCCGGCGAGGTGTAGCGGGCCGGGAGAGGCGGGGCTTGGCGGACCGCCGCGAAGCCCCGGCCGGCTGTGGCGACGTGCCCGCGTGACGGGGCCGCCCGGCCGCCCGGCCGCCGGGCGGCGCGTGAGGTCGTCGCGCGGAAGGCCGCCGGGCCGCCGGGTGTGCGCCTAAGGCCCGCCGGGTCCGCCGGACACGGCTTCTCAGAGTGAGGCGAGATAGTCCGGCACGGCGACGGCCCGGTCCAGGTCCTCGGCCGGTACGGGGGAACCGTAGCCGCGTGTCAAGGGGACGACTCCGGCCCAGTACGGGAGCGTCAGGTCGGCCGGCTCGTCGTTGGGGCCCCCGGTGCGGACCTTGGCGGAGACCTCGTCGAGATCGAGGGCGAGCACGGCGGTGGCGGCCAGTTCCCGGGCGTCGGCGGGGCGCGAGTCCCGGGAGCGGCCGGGCACCGCCTGATCGACGATCGCGTCCAACGCGGTGCGCCGTTCCCGCGGGTCGGCCACCTGGCGGGCGACGCCGTGCACGACGACCGAGCGGTAGTTGAGCGAGTGGTGGAAGGCGGAGCGCGCCAGCACCAGAGCGTCGACATGCGTGACGGTCAGACAGACGGGCAGTCCCGGGCCCGTCCCGTCGGCCGCTTCCGTATCGCCGGTCGCCGACGCCCCCGCGCCCTCGGCCGCCCCGCCCTCCTTCCGGCCCGCCATGCGCAGAGGGCGTGAGCCGGTCGAGCCATGGACGTACAACCGCTCGCCCACCCGGCCGTAGAGCGTCGGCAGGACGACCGGCGCGCCGTCGCGGACGAAGCCGAGATGGCAGACGTACGCCTCGTCCAGGATCCGGTGCACCAGCTCCCGGTCGTACGAGGCCCGCTGCCTGGCGCGGGTGGGGACGGTGCGCGCGGTGGGCCGGTACCCGGCTCGCGCGGACTGTTCCGGCTCGGCCGTGGGCGTCAGCGGCACGGATGTCCCAGAGCCTGGCGTGTCGGGCGGTGTCATTGCGGACTCCTTTGCACTAGTGCATAATATTGTTTGTGCTAGGAGAGTATCGGATCACGGGCCGGCGCGCGACGGAGATCGCGGCGAGCGTGGAGCGCGCGGTCGGCGCGGGGGAGCTGTCGCCAGGCCAACTGCTGCCACCCATGCGAGAGCTGGCGGCGACCCTCGGCGTCAATCCCAATACCGTCGCCGCCGCCTACCGCACTCTGCGCGAGCGCGGTGTCATCGAGACGGCGGGCCGTCGGGGCAGCCGGGTGCGCCCCCGGCCCGCCAGTACCCCGCGCGGCTCGATCCGGGTCGAGCCACCGCCGGGCGTCCGGGACGTGTCGGAGGGCAATCCCGACCCCGCGCTGCTGCCGCCGCTGCACGACGCCCTCGCGGCGGCGGCGCGCCGCAACGCCGAGCGGCCCGGCCTCTACGGCCAGGCGCCCGTCGACGCGGAACTGGCGCGGCTGGCCCGGGCCGCTCTGGACGCGGACGGGGTGCCCGCCGGGCCGATCGCCGTGACCTCCGGTTCGCTCGACGCGATGGAGCGCACCCTGGCCGCGCATCTGCGTCCGGGTGACGCGGTCGCGCTGGAGGATCCCGGCTGGGGCGCGCTGCTGGACCTCGTTCCCGCGCTGGGGCTGCGCCCCGTACCGATCGGCGTGGACGACGACGGTCCGCTTCCGGGCGACCTCGAACGCGTGCTGCGGTCGGGCGTCCGGGCGGTCGTCGTCACCTGCCGGGCCCAGAATCCCACGGGCGCGTCGATCGGAGCCGCCCGTGCCGAGCGGCTGCGCGCCCTGCTGGCCGCCCACCCCGACGTCCTGCTCATCGAGGACGATCACGGGCACCGCATCGTGGACCTGCCGACGTACCCGCTCGCAGGCCGTACGGACCACTGGGCGTTCGTACGTTCCACGGCCAAGGCGTACGGGCCTGATCTGCGGGTGGCCGTGCTCACCGGCGACGCGGTGACGGTGGACCGGGTGACGGGCCGTCAGGCCCTCGGCCCCGGCTGGGTCAGCCGGCTCCTCCAGCGCGCGGTCGTCGAACTGTGGACCTCGGGGGCCGTGGACACGGCGGCCGTCGCGCGGTCGTACGGGGAACGGCGCGACGCGCTTGTCGCGGCGCTCGCCGAACGGGGAGTGCGCGCGCACGGCCGCAGCGGGATGAACGTCTGGGTGCCGGTCGCGGACGAGACCAGCGCCGTGGCGCGGCTGCTCCGCGCAGGGTGGGTGGTGGCGCCCGGCGCGCGCTTCCGCATGGCCGCCCCGGCGGGGGTGCGGCTCACGGTCTCGGGGCTGTCGCCCGAGGACATCGGTCCGGTCGCCGACGCGCTGGCCTCGGCGGCGGGGCCGGGGCCGGCGCGCAGTTACGGCTGACGGCTCGCGACCCGTGCGCGACCACGGCCCGTCAGGTCGTGCGGCTACGACGCGCCGACGTGCGTGTCCAGGGCCCGCGACCGGGTGAACGCGGCCCTCGGCCGGGCGCTGCACCAGTACACCGCCCCGGGCCGCCGCCCACACCGGCCGTCATGCATCGGCCGTCGATCCGGGCACCGTGGACCACGCCCGGCGCTCCGGGTACGGCGGAGCGGGCGGTCGACGGCTGACAGACTTCACCCGCTGCCGACGAAAAGTGAAGTCTGCCAGCTGTCGACCGCCCGCTCCGCCGGGTCACTCCCGGACCGACTCGGCAACCGCCCTACGGCACAAGGAGTTTCGCGCTCCCGCTCACGCCAGGGTGATCGAGTCGCCGTCGACCTTGATCGAGGCCGCGGGCAGCGGCTTGGTCGCGGGGCCGGCCTGCACACTGCCGTCCGCCGCGCTGAACCGGCTGCCGTGGCAGGGGCAGTGGATCGTGCCGTCGCTGATGTCCTTCACGGCGCAGCCCGTGTGGGTGCACTTCGACGAGAACGCCTTGAACTCGCCCGCCGTCGGCTGGGTGACCACCACACCCTTGTCCTCGAAGACCTTGCCGCCGCCTTCCGGGATGTCGGCGGTCTTCGCGAGGACGGCACCCGCCGCCCCGCCCGCCGCGCCGCCGGACGCCGCCGCGTCGCCCGCGCCGTCCGAACCGCCCGCCGCGTCCGGCTCGCCGCCGCACGCGGCCAGCGCCGTGCTCAGCCCCATCGCACCGGCCGCGGCGACCACGGTTCTGCGGCCCACGGTCCTGGGGGCCGCGATCCGGGGGATGCCCTGCGATGACGTCATTCCCAGCTCCGTTCCCCCGGCTCTCGGACGGCCGGGTTCGTCAGGGAGTACGCGGCGTGGCGCCGGACCGTTCAGGCGCCAACGCTTTTTCCAGGAAATCGAGTTCACGCAGCAACAGGGTGTCCGCCACCCCCGGCCGGGCGACGAGGTGCCCCGTACCGGGCAGCGGCAGGACGGTGTGCGGCCGGCCCGCGGCGAGCAGCGCCGCCGACAGACGCAGCGTGTGGGCCGGGACCACGTTGTCGTCGGCGAGCCCGTGGACCAACAGCAGCGGCCGGGTCAGCCGGTGGGCGTGGGACAGCAGCGAGGAGCGCTCGTACGCCTCGGGCGTGATGCCGGGGTGGCCGAGGAAACGCTCCTCCCAGTACGTGTCGTACACCCGGCGGTCGGTCGGCGGGGCCCCCGCGACGGCCGCGTGGAACACGTCGGGCCGGTGCAGCACGGCCGCCGCGGCCAGATAGCCGCTGAACGACCAGCCCCTGATGGCCACGCGGTCCAGGTCCAGGTCGGGATGGTGTGCCGCCGCGGCGTGCAGCGCGTCGATCTGGTCGGTCAGGACGGGCGTCAGCCGGTCGCCGGCGATGGCCCGCTGCCACTCCAGTCCCCGCCCGGGGGTACCGCGCCCGTCCGTGACCAGTACCGCGAAACCCTGCTCGGCGAACCACTGCCGGACGGCGGTGTGCCAGGCGCGCGCCTCGGTCACCACCTGCATGCCTGGGCCCGCGTACGGGCTGAGCAGCACGGGCAGCCTGCCCGCGCCGGGCTCGTGCCAGGACGGCAGATGGAGCTGTGCGCGCAGCCGCCGGTCCCCCAGGACAAGGGGGACCGGGCACGGAGTCACCAGCGGTTCCTCGGTGAGGACCTCGATCCGGCCGGTCTCCGTGCCGCCGCGCACGACCGTGACCGTCTGTCCGTCCGGCGTCCTGCTGTCCAGCACGACCGTGTCACCCCCGACGGCGGCCGTGTGCACCCCGGGGGCGGACGTCACCCGCTCGAAGCCACGTCCCGGTGCGTACGACCACACGTGGGTCTCCGTCGGCTCGTCGACCGCCGTCGCCTCGAAGAACACCCGCTCGCCCACGGCCCCGAGGACCGCGCGGACCTCCGTGCCGGCCGGGGCCGGGGTGTCGCCGATCCACAGCGTGGGGTCGTCGCCCCGCACCCCGGGCAGGACCGGTGTGCCGGTCGCGGTGCGCAGCGGGGCGCCGCACGGGACGGACACCCAGTACGGGTCGGTCCGCCGGGCCAGGAGACCGACCTCACCGGTCGTCGGATCGGCGCCGACGACCCACACCGTGCGCTGGTCGCGCGTCTGGAGGCTGATCAGCGGGCCGAAGGCGTCCCAGCCGGCGGCGACTACGTAGTCGAAAGCGGGGTCCCGCCAGACGGCGGCCGGACCGGGGGAGCCGGGGCCCGCGGGTGTCCCGGATGCCTGCCGGGGCAGTCGTACCGGCGTGCGGCCGCCGGTCAGCCCGAGTATGTGCAACGAGGTCTCGGCGTTGACGGTGCCGGCCACCGGATAGCGGATCGTCCGCGGCGGTGCGGCCGGGTCCGACGGGTCGCCGAGGTACCAGCGCCGCACTTTCGACGTGTCCACCCGCGCCACCAGCAGCGCGGTGCCGTCGGGCGACCACCAGAAGGCCCGGGTTCTGCCGATGGACTCGACGGCGACATGGTCGGGCAGACCGTACGTCACATCGGAAGTCTCCGGTACGGCGAGCGGCCGGTCGTCGGAGCCGTCCGCCCGGACGACCCGCAGGGCGCCTCCGGTGACATACGCGACGTGGTCGCCGTCGGGGGAGGGACGCGGGTCGGTCACCGGACCGGGCGTGGGCACCCGCCACGGCGCGCCGCCGTCCGTCGTCACGAGCTCCAGCGCGCCGTCCACGGTGTACGCGACGAGGCGCACGTCGCGGTCGGCCGCGTAACCCCCGACTCCCGCGCCCTTCTCCTCCGCGTCGGCCGTCCCGCCGGCGAGGAGGCGTTCCTCGCCGTGCTCGTACAGCCACAGCAGGGCACGCGGATCGGAGCCGGACGCGGACCGCAGGAACAGGACGCGGTCGCCGTCGGGGGAGACGGTGAACCGCCGCGGCGCTCCGAGCGAGAAGCGCCGCGTGCGGGCGAACTGCCGTGGGAAGGCGGTGGTTTCCATGGGCATCACGCTCTTTCGGGTCCGGTCGGGTCCGGTTGGGTCGGGTACGGGATCCGGGCACGGGTGTGTGCGCCGGATTCGGTGAGGACGCGGCAACGCGCGTGCGTCGGAAAGCCGGAGGCGAGGGCGGCGGGACCGGGGGCGGCTCGTCCGGTGGCCCTCCGGGGAAAGGCCGTGCGGGAGGCCGAGTTCGTCCGGGCAGGTGGGCGCGTGTGCTGGGCTCGCGCCTGGAGGTTCACGCCTTCACGTTCACGCCCTCGGCACGCCGCACGGCGCGATGGGCGGCTCTCCTCGGCCGACGGGCCGCACGGCATCTTACCGTCCCCGGGAGACGGAGGGTGAGTGAGCCGCCGTGAGCCGCTCGGTGACGCGTCAGGTCGCGTGCCATCCGCTCCAGCGCGCCACGGCGACCTCGACGACCGGTCCGTCGGGCGGCCGGTCGGCGTACTGCCGGTACTTCGCCGTGAGCGGGCGGAGGCGGCGGGCGGCATCGGGTGCCCCGTCCGGTGGCGGGTGCACACGCGCCTCACCGTCGGCCCGGACCCACCACAGACGGTCCCAGTCCTCCTCGTAGTGGTCGACGAGCAGACAGACCGCCGGGTTCTCGGCGATGTTGGCCAGTCGTTTCAACCGCGTCGTCCGCTTCGGTTTGTGGTCCACGGCCAGCACGACCGTGTCGCCCTCCAGGGCGAACACCACCGGCACCAGGTGCGGGCGGGCCGCGGCGTCGGCCGTCGCGAGATGGGCGACGCGCGCCGCGGCGAACCGCTCCCGTGCCTCGGCGCTCGTCAGAGCGGGCATCGCACCCTGTCCCCGACTGCCCCGACTGCCCCGACTGCCCCGACTGCCCCGACTGCCCCGACTGCCCCGACTGCCCCGACTGCCCCGACTGCCCCGACCGTGCGGGCCGTTCGGGCCGCCCCGACCGCTCCCGTCCCCCCGCGCTCTTCGGACATCGCCCTTCCCGTCTCAGCGGTACCGGGCGGCGAGCTCGGCCAGCCGGTCCAAGTGCTTCAGCGTCTCCCGTTCCGGCATCGTCGGCAGGTAGAACGACACTCGCTCGACCCCCAGCCGGAGGTAGCCCTCGATCTGCTCCGGGGCATCGGGAGCCGCGTACACCGTCACCGGCACCTCGCGGTCGGCGAGTGCACGCAGCCGCTCGATCTGCGGGCCGAGTTCCTCCGGTGGCACGCTGTTGGCCAGCCACGCGTCCCCGAGCCGCGCCACCCGCCGGAACGCGCCCTCGCCGCCGCCGACGTAGATCGGCGGGTGGGGGCGCTGCACCGGCTTGGGCCAGGCGTAGACCGGGTCGAAGTTCACGAACTCGCCGTGGAACTCGGCCCTCTCCGCGGTCCACAGCTCCCGCATGGCCAGCAGCCGTTCGTCGGTGAGCCGGCCGCGGGTGGCGGGGTCGGTGCCGTGGTTCCTCATCTCCTCGCGGTTCCAGCCGACACCGATACCGAAGATCACCCGTCCGCCGGAGACCAGGTCCAGCGAGGCCACCTCCTTCGCCGTGACGATCGGGTCGCGCTCCGGGATCAGCGCGATGCCGGTGCCGAGCAGCAGCCGCTCGGTCACCACACCGATCGCGGTCAGGGAGACGAAGGGGTCCAGCGTGCGGTAGTAGATCTCCGGCAGCTCGCCGCCGCCCGGATAGGGCGACTGGCGGTCGGCGGGGATGTGGGTGTGCTCGGCGATGAAGAGGGAATCGAACGAGCGCTCCTCGAGCGCGATCCCCAGGGGAACCGGGCCGATGCCCTGGTCGGTGATGAAGGTCGAGACTCCGATTTTCACGACGGCTCCGTCGAGGGTCGAGTACGGGATCGGACGGGTGGCCCCGTTGTGACGGGTGGCACAGGTGTGTCGACTACCCGCTCCGGCGCTCCCGATCCCCGGTCGCCCGCGAGAACCACCCCGCCGCGCGGCACCCAGTCCGTCATGTGCGCCCAGCGCCCCATGGTGCGCCAAATCTCAAACCGAACCGTTTGGTCGCCTGTCGCGCCGGACAGGATGCAGGCGGCGTGTGGCTCCCCGTCGTCGTACGGAGCGGGTTCCTTGCCCGTCGGGGCCGGTGATCGGGAGAGGCGCGCTCTCTGCTGATTGACCTGCGCGTCAAGCCCGGCGTGCGGTGTCGGGACCACCGCCGTCGGGTGACGTGCGTGCTCGTGACTCACGAAAGGCTGACCATGGCGACCGAACCACAGTCCTGGTTCCCGGGCCCCGACGACCGTACGGACCGTCGTATCGCCGAACTCCGAGCCCACGACCCCCAGGTGCGCGACGCCCTGCCGCTGCCCGCGGTCGACGAGGCGATCGGGCGGCCGGGCCTCACCCTGAATAAGATCATCGCGACCGCGATGGAGGGGTACGCGGACCGCCCCGCGCTGGGTGAGCGGGCCCGGGAACTGATCCGGGACCCGGCGACCGGCCGGGCGGAGTACCGGCTGCTGCCGCACTTCGACACGATCACCTACGCACAACTGTGGTCCCGGGTCGAGGCGCTCGCGGCCGATCTGCACCACGACCCCCGGCAACCCCTGCGGGTGGACGAGTTCATCGCCGTCCTCGGCTTCACCAGCACCGACTTCGTCACCGTCGACCTGACCTGCGCCCGGCTCGGTGCCGTCTGCGTGCCCCTCCAGTCCAGCGCGTCGGCCGCCCGGCTGGGGCCGGTCATCGCGGAGACCGGGCCGCGCGTCCTGGCAGCCGGTGTCGAGTTCCTCGACACCGCCGTGGACTGCGCCCTGGACAGCGGATCCGTGGGCCGCCTCATCGTCTTCGACCACCGTCCGGAGGCCGACGACGAACGCGAGCGCTTCGAGGCGGCCCGCCGGCGGTTGACCGACGCGGGCAGCACGGTCGTCCTGGAGTCGCTGGCCGATGTTCTCGACCGGGGTCGGGGCCTGCCGCCGGCCCCCGAGTTCGAGGGCGGCACGGACACCGACCGGCTCGCCCTGCTCCTCTACACCTCGGGCAGCACCGGCACGCCCAAAGGCGCGATGTACACCGAGCGCCTGGTGGGCCGGATGTGGCACGGGTTCTGGCCCGGGAAGTCCAGTCTGCCGCTCATCATGCTCAGCTACATGCCGATGAGTCATCTCGCCGGACGGGCCACGCTGTACACCGTCCTCGGGAGCGGCGGCACCGTCTGCTTCACTGCCCGCAGCGACCTGTCCACCCTCTTCGAGGACCTGGGACTCGTGCGCCCCACCGACCTGCTGCTGGTACCGAGGGTGTGCGACATGCTCCTCCAGCACTACCGCAGAGAACTCGACCGCAGGACGGCCGCCGGCGGCGACCCCGCGGTCCTCGAAACCGAGGTCAAGAGGGAGCTCGGCGAAAGGTCCCTCGGCGGACGGCTGCTGTGGATCGGCAGCGGTGGAGCGCCGTTGTCCGACGAGATGACGGACTTCGTCGCCTCCTGCGTGGACGTTCCGCTGCACGACGGATACGGTTCCACCGAGGCGGGCGGCATGCTCGCCGACCACCGGCCGATCCGCCCGGCGGTACGCGACTACCGACTCGTCGACGTACCCGAACTGGGCTACTTCCGCAGCGACCTTCCGCACCCGCGCGGCGAACTCCTCATCCGTACCGACGCCCTCATCCCCGGCTACTACAAGCGGCCCGACGTGATGGCGGGCCTCGTCGACGAGGACGGCTACTACCGCACCGGCGACATCTTCGCGGAGAGGGGCCCCGACGAACTCTTCTACGTCGACCGCCGCAACAACGTGCTCAAGCTCTCCCAGGGCGAGTTCGTCGCCGTCTCCCGCCTGGAGGCCGTCTTCGCCGGCAGCCCGCTGGTGCGGCAGATCTTCGTCCACGGCAGCAGCGAACGCGCCTATCTGCTCGCGGTGGTCGTCCCCGTGCCGGAGGCGGCCGAGCGGGCCGGAGGCGACCCGGCGGAGCTGAAGGCGCGGATCGCCGCGTCTTTACGGGGGACAGCCAAGGAGGCGGGGCTCAACTCCTACGAGATCCCCCGCGACTTCCTGATCGAGACCGAACCGTTCAGCACCGAGAACGGACTGCTCTCCGACATCCGCAAACTGCTGCGGCCCCGCGTCACGGAACGCTACGGCGAGCGCCTGGAACGCCTCTACGCCGACCTCGCCGCACGCGAGAACGACGAACTGCGGGCGCTCCGGCGCTCCGGACACGACCGTCCCGTGGCCGACACCGTGGTCCGCGCCGCCCAGGCCGTACTGGGCACCCCCGCGGACCCCGCCGCGCGCTACACCGACCTCGGCGGCGATTCGCTGTCCGCGGTGTCGTTCTCCCAGCTGCTCGGCGAGATCTTCGGCGTCGAGGTCCCGGTGGGCGTCGTCATCAGCCCCGCCCACGACCTGCGGCGTCTCGCGGAACACGTCGAGCGGGCGCTCTCGTCCGGCGACCGGCGCCCCTCGCCCGCCACGGTGCACGGGGCCGGAGCCACCGAGGTGCGCGCCCGCGACCTCACCCTGGACGCCTTCGTGGACGCCGAGACCCTCGCCGCCGCCCCGTCGCTCCCGCACGTGGCGGGTCCCGCCCGCACCGTGCTGCTGACCGGTGCGAACGGCTACCTCGGCCGGTTCCTGTGCCTGGAGTGGCTGGAACGGCTGGCGCGCACCGGCGGCACCCTCGTCTGCGTCGTCCGGGGCTCGGACGCGGCCGTCGCGAGGCGGCGCCTGTACGAGGCGTTCGACAGCGGCGACCCCGAACTCCTCGCGCGCTTCGGGGAACTGGCCGAGGACCGGCTGGAGGTCCTCGCCGGTGACATCGGCGAGCCGGACCTCGGTCTGGACGGTCCGACCTGGAACCGGCTCGCGGACACCGTCGACCTCATCGTCCACCCGGCCGCCCTGGTCAACCACGTCCTTCCCTACGAGCAGCTGTTCGGCCCCAACGTCGTGGGCACGGCCGAGCTGATCCGGCTGGCGCTGACCCGGCGCGTCAAGCGGTTCACCTATCTGTCGACCGTCGGCGTGATCGCCGCCCAGGCCGCCACCCCCGACGAGTCGGCCGACATCCGGGTCGCCAGTCCCGTCCGCCGGCTCGACGACTCGTACGCGAGCGGCTACGCCACGAGCAAGTGGGCCGGTGAGGTGCTGCTGCGCGAGGCGCACGATCTGTGCGGGCTGCCCGTGGCGACGTTCCGCTCCGACATGATCCTCGCGCACAGCCGGTACGGCGGACAGCTCAACGTCCCCGACGTGTTCACCCGCCTCCTGCTGAGCCTCGCCGCCACCGGGATCGCGCCCGGTTCCTTCTACCGCGCAGGCCCCGGCGGTGTCCGCCGGCCCGCGCACTACGAGGGGCTGCCCGTCGACTTCACCGCCGAGGCCGTCGCCGTCCTCGGCGAGCGCGCCACCGAGGGTCACCGCACCTACAACGTCCTCAACCCGCACGACGACGGCGTCTCCCTCGACGTCTTCGTGGACTGGCTCGTCGACGCCGGCCACCCCGTACGGCGGATCGACGACTACGACGAGTGGCTGGCCCGGTTCGGGACCGCGATGCGTGCGCTGCCGCAGGAGCAGCGGCAGCACTCGCTTCTGCCGCTGCTGCACGCGTTCGCGGAACCCGCCGAACCCGTCGCCGGTTCCGCCGTGCCCGCCGACGCCTTCCGTGCCGCCGTCCTGGAAGCCGGGGTCGGGCCCGACGCCGACATCCCTCACCTGTCGGCGTCCCTCATCGGCAAGTACGCCGCCGACCTGCGGGCCCTCAAACTGATCTGACGCCGTCCGCCGACGCGCCGGGGACGTTACCGCGGCCCCGGGCGGTACCGCCGCCGGCCGCGGTGTTGCCGTCAGCCGGTGGTGTCCCGCCCGGCCCCGGCCACCAGGCCGGTGGTGTCCCGCCCGGCTCCGGTCGTCAGGCCGGTTCCGTCGGCCGGCCCGGTGGCGCCCGGGCGCGGGAAAAGCCGCCGTACGCTCTCCACCACGGCCGCGCGCCGGGCCGCCGTGGCCGGGTCCCGGGCCAGCTGTGCCGCTGCCGCCGCCATCTCCGTCTGGGTGAGCCAGGCGGTGGCGATCTGGGTCACCAGCGCGAGCACGTCGACCGGGTCCCACGCCGGGTCCAGTTGCCCGGACTCCTGAGCCTCCCGCAGCTGGCGTACCTTGAGCAGGACGGCCGTCCGGGTCGGCGCCTCCCCGTCGAGCAGCGGCCTCTCGGCCGGCTCCAGCCGCCCCCAGCACAGCAGCCGGAAGCGCTCCGGGTGCTCGGTGAAGTAGTCGAAGAGCCGGCCCGCGTACCCCGGCAGATCGGCCGGGTCCATCCGGGTCGCCTCCACCACCTCGGCCAGCTCCCGGCCCGCCACGAACGCGTACAGCGCCTCCTTGCTGCGGAAGTACGCGTACACCCGTTCCTTGCTGGTCCGGGCCTCGCGGGCGATCCGGTCCACCCGCGCGCCGGCGATCCCGTACCGCGAGAACTCGGCCTTCGCCGCACCGACGATCCGTTCGCGTGTGGAGTCAGGGGTGCTCGAAGCCGTCATGGACTCAGGATAGTCAACCGAACCGGTTCGTTTGACGCGCGCTCAGGGTACCCGCAGGTCTGGGCGTGTCTGGACGGAGAATCTGAAAATATATAGAGTGTCTGTGCGGTGCTGGATTGAAAGTCCGACGGGCGGATGGCGGGCCGGACGGGGCGGCGCCCACCATTGGCCGTGAGGGAGGGGCGGGAAGTGAACGTCGGTGACGGCGAAGCGGACGACGAGGGCTCCGCGGCGCCGGACGGGATCCCGCCCCGGCGAGCGCCGCGTTCGTTCTCGGCGGACGACGAACACCTGCTCGCCGAGACCGAGAAGATCGCGGTCGCGTTGGCGAGGATGTTCCCCGGGCTCTGCGAGGTGGTGCTGCACGATCTGCGGGATCCCGCGCACGCGATCCGCCTGATCGAGAACAACCTCTCCGGCCGGAGGATCGGCGACTCCGCGACCGAACTCGGACTGGCTCGCGTCAAGGACCCGAACTACCCCGGTGTCGTCCAGAACTACGCCAATCGGTTTCCCGACGGCCGGCCCGCGAAAAGCACGTCGATCGGTATCAAGAACGCCGCAGGCGACTACATCGCGGCTCTGTGCCTCAATTTGGACGTGTCGACCCTTTCCCCGGTGACGCTCGCTCTCTCGAATCTCGTCGCCACCGATCCCGCCCACCGGGAGGAGCCGCTGGAGACGCTGGGCGACCGGAACCGGCGGGTGCTGCGCGAGGTGGTCGAGGCGGCCGCCGCCGAGAGCTCCACCACTCCACGCGCTCTTTCCCGAGACGCCAAGAAAGCGCTGGTGCGCAAGTTGTACGAGGACGGCTACTTCGAATCCCGCAACGCCGCGCAGACGATCGCCGATCTCCTCGGGATCTCCCGGGCCAGCGTCTACACCTACACGAAATGAGGGCGGCACGAATGAGGGCCGGCGAACTCGCCCCCACGAGCGACGACAGGGGGGCCACGCTGTGAACACCACCCCCGCCCCCGCTGAGACGCTCAGCGACCCCGACACCCCCTTCGCCGTCGTCGACGCGCACAAGGCCCGGCGCAACATCAACCGCCTGGCCGCCAGGGCCGATCGGCTCGGCGTTACCCTGCGCCCTCATGTCAAGACGTCCAAGAGCCTCGGCGTCGCCGCCCTCCTGCACGACGGCACTCCCTGCCCCGTGACCGTCTCCACCCTCGCCGAAGCCGAAGCCTTCGCCGACGGCGGCTACACCGACATCACCTACGCCGTGGGCATCGACCCGCACAAACTTCCCCGCGTCATCGCCCTCCTGCGCCGCGGGATCGCACTGCGCGTCCTCCTCGACAGCCGTGAGCAGGCACAGTTCGTCGCGGACACCGCCCGCGCGGCCGCCATCGCCATCCCCGCGCAGATCGAGATCGACTGCGACGGCCACCGCGGCGGCCTCAAGTCCGACACCCCCGAGCTCACCGAGATCGGGCACATCCTGCACGAGGCGGGCTGCCTGGACGGCGTCCTGACCCACGCGGGCGAGTCCTACTTCGCCTACGGCGCAGAGGAGCGGCGTCTGGCGGCGGAGAACGAACGCGGCACCGCCGTCGCCGCCGCCGAGAAGCTGCGCGCGGCCGGCCTGCCCGTGCGCACCGTCAGTGTCGGCTCCACTCCCACCGCCCATGCCGCCGAGGACCTCACGGGCGTCACCGAACTGCGCGCCGGCAACTACGTCTTCTTCGACCTGGTCATGGCCGGGCTGGGCGTCTGCGGCGTCGACGACCTCGCCCTGTCGGTCGTCGTCACGGTCATCGGCCACCGCCCCGAGTACGGCTGGATCCTCACCGACGGCGGCTGGATGGCCATGTCCCGCGACCGCGGCACCGCCGCCCAGGCCGAGGACCAGGGCTACGGCCTGGTCACCGACCTCGCCGGCCGCCTCATCCCCCATCTGGTGATGAGCGCCGCGAGCCAGGAGCACGGCACCCTCACCGCCCGCGCCGGTGCCGACCTGCCCGACCTGCCCATCGGCACCCGGCTGCGTATTCTGCCCAACCACGCCTGCGCCACCGCGGCCCAGCACCAGGGTTACCACGTCACCGACAGTTCCCCGAACAGCACCGCTCCCGCGCCCGCGATCGAAGCCTTCTGGCCGCGCGTCACCGGCTGGTGACCGCCGTCCGAGCACCGCGCAGGCTTCCGGCCCGACTTCCCACCGACGGAAGGAATCCGCTGTGTCCGTTGCACCGCCCGTGTCGTTCGACGACGTCCGCGAGGCCGCCGTACGTCTTGACGGCATCGCCCGCCGTACCCCCGTACTCACCTCCCGCACTCTGAACGCCCTGGTCGGCGCGGAAGTGTTCATCAAGTGCGAGAACTTTCAGCGCGTCGGCGCCTTCAAGTTCCGTGGCGCTTACAACGCCGTCGCCCAGCTGCCCTCCGAGCAGTTGGCCAAGGGCGTCGCGGCCTACTCCTCCGGCAACCACGCCCAGGCCATCGCCCTGGCCGCCCGCGAACTGGGCACTACGTCGGTCATCCTCATGCCCGCGGACGTACCCCGTTCCAAGATGGAAGCGACCGCCGGCTACGGCGCGGAGGTCGTCACCTACGACCGCTACACGCAGGACCGCACGGCCCTCGGTGAGGCTCTCGCCGCGGAACGCGGCCTGGCCCTCATCCCTCCCTACGACCATCCCGACGTCATCGCCGGACAGGGCACCGCGGCCCTCGAACTCCTCGGTGAGACCGGCGAACTCGACACCCTCCTCGTACCCGTCGGCGGCGGCGGTCTCATCGCGGGCAGCGCCGTCACCGCCAAGGCGCTCCACCCCGGCATCAGGGTCGTCGGTGTCGAACCCGAGGCGGGCGACGACACCAAGCGCTCCCTGGAAGGCGGCGAACGCGTCACCGTCCCCGTGCCCCGGACCATCGCCGACGGCCAGGCCGTGCCCACCCCCGGCGAGATCACCTTCTCCATCAATCAGCGCCTGGTCGATGCCGTCGCTCTCGTCAGTGACAGGGAAATCGTCGACGCCATGCGCTTCGCTTTTGAACGGCTGAAGATCGTCCTCGAACCCAGTGGCGCCACGGGCCTGGCCGCCCTCATGAACGGGCGTCTGGACACCCCACCGCGCAGAATCGGCATCATCGCCTCGGGCGGCAACATCAACGCCCAGCGGTTCGCGGAACTCATCAACGGCTGATACTCCCCGGTCGGTTCGACCGGTAGGCGACACGTGAAATCCGCATGGCGCAAGCGGAGTTCACCACGAGCGGGAAGGCGCCATGCGTCGGACAACGACGATTCTCCTCTTCGTCCTGGCGCTGGCCACGGGGTTGTCGCCCCTGCCCGCCACACCGGCTCGGGCGGCGACGATATCGGCGGACGCGGAGAACGTCGCCACATCGGCCGGGATGAGGTACGCCCTGAGAGCCGAGGCCAACGGCCTGTACGTCTCCGTCGATCCCGACGACAACGGGAAGATGCGGGCGACGGCCGCGAAGGTGGGTTCGTGGGAGCGGTTCACACTGCACACCAACCACGCCGGGGCGAACATCGCCCTGCGCTCGCGGGTGACCGGCTTCTTCGCCACATCGGAACTCGGCGCGACCGGCGGCCACGAGGGGATGATGCGGGCCAGGGGCGGCGTGATCGGGTCCTGGCAGCAGTTCGTGGTGGAGTCCCGGGAGCCCGACGGGCCGATGCGGATCGCCCTGAAGTCGGTGGTCGACAACAAGTACGTCAGCGTCGAGAGGAATGCCCAGGGCGACGACAAGGACATGCTCAGAGCCCGGTCGGACTCCGTCGGCAGCTGGGAGCGGTTCACCCTGGTGCCGCTGGGCCAGGTGGGCAACGGCGGCGACCGCACGGCTCCCGCCGCCGCCCCCGCCTCCGACCTGAACATCATGACGTGTGCGACGGCGGACGGACTCGACCGCGGCGCCTATGGAGTCGCACTGGCCGTACCGGACTCGAACACCTACTACCAGAGCTTCCCACTCTCGTCCCCCGCGTCGTTCGTGAGAGACGGGAAGACGACCAAGGCCGAGCAGCGCACGGCCCTCTGCGCGGACCTGCCCTCGCAAGCCCTGCACGTGTGCACGGCCCACTTCAGCGCCGGAGAGGGCTATGAGGACCCGAAGGGCACCGCCCGGTCGAAACAGGCCGGCGAACTCCTGGACATCGCCGCCGCCGCGCCCACCGGGTACCGCCCCGTGTTCGGCGGCGACCTCAACGCGGTGGGGCCGGACTCGACCGGCCCGGACGGCGGCAACCGCGGCATCCTTGAGAACGCCTACGCGTCGTACCGCGAGTGCGCCCAGCTCAACGACCTGAGCAACCCCCGCACGGGCCCGGCGACGGCGGTCGCCGCCAAGGAGACCGGCGCGGCGACGATGAAGATCGACCACATCTTCGCCCCGCGGAACGCCCCCTTCGAAAGCTGCGCGGTCTCCGCCACTCACGGTCCCTCGGACCACTGGTCCCTCCACGGCACGATCCACCTGCCCGCCAACTGATCTCCCGTGCCGTATCGAGGCGTTCGCGGACTGTCCGGTTTGGTCACTTGGCGCCTGCTATGGTGCGCCGATGCCAGCGATCAAGAAGTTCCAAGTCACCTTTGACTGCGCAGAACCTGAGCGCCTCGCTCGTTTCTGGTGCGAGGTGTTGGGGTACGTCGCACCGCCGCCGCCGGAGGGATTCACCACGTGGGACGATTTCAACCGCACCCTGCCGCCTGAGAAGCAGGGTGCGTGGTTCGCCTGCAGTGATCCCTCAGGTGTGGGACCGCGCCTGTACTTCCAGCGCGTCCCCGAAGGCAAGATCGTCAAGAACCGGGTGCACCTCGACGTCCGGGTCGGCACCGGGCTCGTGGGGGACGAGCGCCTCGCCACGCTCGAAGCCGAGTGCGCACGACTCGTCGCGCTCGGCGCGACCCATGTGCAAACGCTGTATGCCGACGAGGAAAACGAGTCGTGCATCCCCATGCTGGACATCGAGGGCAACGAGTTCTGTATCGACTGAGCACTCCGCGAGCCCGAGAGACAGGGAGCCGCCTCCCCTGGGCCTCTCTGGTCCTCGTACGGGGCGGGGAGGTGCGGATGGAGCAGGCCGGTGCCCCGATGGCCGCCGTCCGCGCTGACTGTGGCCCGGCCGACGGCGGCCTTCGCACCGGAAAGCTCCCACGCCTTGCAATTGCTGCGGTTGCCCGTTTGCAATTGCTGCGGTTGCCCGTGACCGGTCGGCCAGAAGCGAAAGACCTCCTCGTCGGGCGCCGTCCAGTCGAAGCCGCCGTCCGGCCCGACGATTACGGCGTACCCATGCCTCGAGCATGCCGGAGGCCGGAACACACAGGGTCGCACCGCCATCGACGGATTGCTCGGGAAGCAGAGGGGTGACCTCCATGTCCTCGTACGGATCGAGGGGTGAAACGCAGTTGTCCTGACACTCTGGGCAGAGGGGGCCGGAGCCCTACAGCAGTCCTCCCAGCGGGAGGACGCGCTCGGTGAGCTGTCCGCGCAACCGGTCTCCAGCGCCGTCGGCTTCGGCGAGCCAGTCGGCGGCGACCAGCAGTTCCGCGTGTTCGACGACCTGGTCGGGTGGCAGGGCACAGAACGCGGCGGCCTGGTCCAGGAGCAGCCCGCCGTCCTCGGCGCATCCGAGGCGGCCGTCGGGGCGGGTGTGGGCGGCGGTGTAGAGGGCCAGGAGCCGGGCGGCCGCGGGGGCCTTTTTCTTGCGGATTTTCCGGTCGCCTACGACTTTCTGTGCCCAGCCGGAGATCCTCGCGCGGGTGGTCTTGCCGAAGGCGAACGGGCGTGCCTGCTCGGGCAGCAGCGCGGGGATGGTGACCGCGACGGGGTCCTCGGGACGGGAGGCCATGACCTCGGCGACGGTGCCGGGCAGGCGCAGCCAGTCGGCGTCGACCAGCTGCTGAAGCACCCGCTCGGCATCGTCGGGGAGCCAGCCGGTGAGGTCCTGTCCGGTGACGTTCCCGGTGCCGGCGCGTGCGGCCCGTAGCGTGATCATGAGTACCGTCAGGCGCGCCTCTGGCTCCGGGTGCGGGGCGTGCGCTTGGACGTAGTCCAGCACGGTGCGGGCGTGTGCGGCTTGTTGCCGGGTCAGCAGCCGTTGCACTGCCGGCACGTTGTCGTCTGGTGTGTCGCCGATGGGCAGGCCACCACGGTTGGCGTGCATCTCGCGGGTGGTCTGCGCGGCCTTCTCGGCTCGGTGTGCGTCGTGGCGCAGGGAGCCGTCGCCGCTGACGTCGGCCCACAGACGGAAGGCGCGGGCCTTGCGCTCGTGGAGTTCGGCGAGGAGGGCAAGGTCGGGTTCGGTGCACTGCTGGTAGGCGCGGAAGGCGTCCCCGAGCTCGATGAGCTCCAGGCGCAGGACGTCGGGCTCGAGGTCGTGCGGCACGATCCGCTGCGCGATCTTCCCCCACCGCTTCGCCCGCCGGGACGCCTTGGCCGGCGAGGCGGCGCGAGCACGGGGGACCGATGCTGGTGCGGTGGCGGGGGAGGAAGAAGCACCGGTCACCGGGGAGGGAGCATGGTCGGAGAAGACCGCCGCAACACCGTTCCCCGGCGTGGCGGCCGGAGTGTGCGCCACCCGGTCCGTCCCGGCCGGGGTGGTGCGGGCCGGGGGCGCGGCGGTGTCCAGGACACGGCATTCGGGGGTGGCGGCCGCGCACCGTGCGCACACCTCCGCGATCCGCCACAGTCTTCCGGCACGGTCCGCGTACACGGTCAGGGCCATCGGGCCGCCGCACCGCGCTGATCCCGCCGCCGGCCGGGTGCCGCCGCGTGGTCGTGGTCCGGTGGCGGGGTCCGGGGTGTGCCAGGCGCAGTCGACGGTGCGGCAGGCGCACCACGCCTCGTCGCGTGGCCCGCCGCCCGCGCGGATGTGGGCCAGGTGCAGGTTGACGTGTTCGACGGCGGCCTTGCGTCCCGCGGCGGCGCCGCCGGGGAAGCGCTGATCGGGGCAGGCCGGGCGGGAGCAGGAGAGCCGGACCGTGCCGGCGGAGGGGCTGCCGTAGGGGTCCAGGCGCACAGTCCACACCCGTCCCGCGACGCGGTCCTCCTGCCATGTGCCGTCCTCCACTGCCATGTGCGCACCTTTCAGCGTTGCTTGGTCCGTTGCTCCGGCGGTCCCATCATCGGGGATGATCGGCGATCAGCCGCCGCAGAGCGGACGTTTCACCCCGGAGTGCCCTGCCCGCAGGGCGGAAGACCAGGATCCGGCCGGATCCGACCACGCCGGGTGGCCGGCTCGGCTTGGAAAGTGCCTCGAGACGAGGCAGCGGCCGAAGTGAGGGGGATCGTTCTCGTGGCGTCCAAGCCTTCCTGGAAGGCGACGCGGCTGCCGTGGGAGGCGGCGGCCACCAGGCCGGCGCGGTTCCTGCGGGCGGAGCGGCGTCGGGGCTGAGTGCTGTACAGGTGGAGCGAGGCCGTCGTCGTCCCTCTGCGCCGCGCAACCTGAGGAACCCCTGAAAACCAGAACATATGTACGTGGGGTCAACGAGCACCTCTCCCAGTGCCGTTCCCATCGACCTCAGGTGCATGAGGATGGTCATCGCCCCCGCCACGATGCCGCCGAGAGCTTCCCCACGAGAGTGAGGCTCGTGGACAGCCGTCATGGCTGCCCGGGCCCTCACGCCTGTGGCTGCTCATGAGCAGCCATTGAGGAACCGGCGGATTGCGTGCGCCGACTGTTGCGGCTTGCGCAGGTGCACCCAGTGGTCGGCGTCCAGTTCGGCCAGGAGGGTGCCGGGGCGCCGGGATGCCATCTCGTGGGCTTGAGTGGTGGGCAGAACGGTGCTGGCCGTGCCGTGCAGGAGCAGTGCGGGGCAGTCGGAGCCCAGCCACTGCCGCCAGTGGTCGCCCAGGACGCGGGTGTCCGAGTCGACCATGTCCTTGGGGTGACAGGCGAGCCGCCAGCCGTCGTGGTGCGGCCGCACTCCGTTCTCCAGCAGGGGAGCCAGGGGACCGCAGGCGGCGAGGAGTTCCTCGCGTGTGGAGGTGGTGTACGGCAGCTCGAGCAGGAAGGACAGCGGTACGGGGTCCAGGAGGGGCAGATACGCGGGCCCGTCGATATTGATCAGGGCGCTTACCGTGCCGGGCCGGTCCGCGGCGAGGTGATAGCCGTTGATGGCGCCGAGAGAGTGCCCGAGGACGGGCAGGGCACGGCAGCCGAGGCCCAGGTGGTCGAGCAGGATACGGAGATCGTCGAGGTATCCGCTCCGGTCGTACCGCTCCGCTCGGTCGGAGCTTCCGTGTCCACGCTGATCGGGCGCGAACACCCGCCACCCGTCAGAACCGAGGGCCCCGGCCAGCTCAGCGAAGTCAGCGCCCTCGCCGAGGTGCCCGTGCAGCGCCAGCAGGGGCCGGCCCCCGTCCGGACCGAAGTCGAGATAGGAAAGGCGTCGACCGTCGGGAGTGATGAGGTGAGCACGCACGCCTCGGGCTGGAACGGGTCTGGCCGGCATGGATCCACCGTAGAGAAACCCCCCGCCGCGCACTCACGCTCCTCAACGCGAGAACGGGCGACGGGCGGGTGGCGTTGAGGGGGTGGATGAGCTCGGCGGGGTCGTGGTGGGCGAGGGCCTCGTGGAGCCGGCCGAGCGGGAGGCGGGCCGCGGTGGGCAGGTCGGTGAGGGCGGTGATCTGACCGGCGACGCGGCGCAGGCCGGCTGCGTTGCGGCGGGCCCAGGCGGTGTTGGCGCGTTCGGCGGCGCGACGTTCGCGGGTGGCCTGGACGCGTTGTTCGCCGGTGGTTCCGGCGGGTCCGGGCCGGTTGCGCAGGCGGCACGCAGGGCTTCGTCCAGGGCCTGAAGGGCTGCCGCGGTGGCGAGGAAGGGCACTGGGCCGGTCGAGTCGGCGCCGGGCGAGGTCGGACTGGTCGGCTGGGGGCATGGACTCTTCCCTGAGTGGTCACCCTTTGGATGACATCGCTACTTGTCATCCACTGGACGACATGGTACAACGGTTCCAGTGAGGCGCATTGGCAGCAACTGCCGAACCCCTGGGAGGTGTTTTCCGATGTTGATGCGCACTGACCCCTTCCGCGAACTCGACCGGCTGGCTCAGCAGCTGATGGGCCCGGGGACCTGGTCGCAGCCGTCCTCCATGCCCATGGACGCCTACCGCGAGGGTGACCAGTACGTGGTGGCCTTCGATATCCCCGGCGTCAGCGCGGACGCGCTGGACATCGACGTCGAGCGGAACATGCTGACCGTCAAGGCCGAGCGCCGGCCCGTGGCGAAGGCCGACGACGCACAGATGGAACTGTCGGAACGGCCGCTGGGTGTCTTCTCCCGCCAGATCGTGCTGGCCGACTCGCTGGACACCGAGCACATCCAGGCCGACTACGACGCAGGCGTGCTCACCCTGCGCATCCCGATCGCCGAGCGCGCCAAGCCCCGCAAGATCGCCATCGACGTCGGATCCGGCCACAAGGAGATCTCCGGCTGAAGCCGGACCCGAAGAGGGGCTGAACAGCGGCGGAGGACGGGCATCCGATCCCCCCTCGTCCGTCCTCCGCGCCCCACGGTCCGAGAAAGGGGTGACGGCCGACGTGACCGCGCGACGGGAAGCGTTTCTCGCCCATGTGCTGGAACGCGGCGAGTACGACACACCGCGGGAAGCCGAGCGCGTGGCCCGCGTGGTGCTGGCCCTGCTGGGAGCCCACCTGGTCGGCGAGGTACGCGCCCGGCTGGCGGCTCGGCTGCCGGAAGACTTCGCCCTGATCCTCCTCAACCCGCTGCAGAGCGCTGAGCCGCTGCCGCCGGAGCGGTTCGTGCGGGCTACCGCGGCCTGGATCGAAGGGGCCACCGAGCAGACCGCGGCCTGGGACGTCAGCGCCGTCCTCAGCACCGTCGCCGACACAGCCGACGACGACCTGCTCAAGGAAATCCTGCTCCAACTCCCCGCAGGCTACGACCTCCTCTTCGGCCGCCCCAGCCCACCGGACCGCCCATCCCCCCGGTAGCACACACCGGCACCACGACTTCAACGAGAGGGCCTTCGTAAGGAACGGCGGTGCTGGCCGCCGCACCGGACGTGGCACCGGCTCGCCAGGCAGAACGGGGACACGGCCGCGATGCTCGCGGTGGCCTCCCTCACGGATGACAGCCGCCGGGCGAAGGCATCCGAGTACCCCTGTTCGGCCCGATGTTGTGCGCCCTGGGATGCCCGTGTCTTCCATTGACCTGCCGTCATCTGGTCCCATGCCACGCCCTGTGAGGTCCCGGCGACGACTTCGTCAGAGGACGTCGTGGGCCAGGTGCGTCGCGGTCGTTCTCGGGGGCACGCTCCGCCGCCGCGGCGTGCGGGGCGTTCCGCCGGTGAACAGGGGTGTCCCGGCGCCCGGTACGACGGGTGCCAGGCGCAGTGCAGCGTCAGCGCGTCGACCAGTCCGGCGTCGAGGGCCGAGGCGATGGTGGCGCCGCCGCCCATGAGGGTGACGTCGAGGTGTTCTCCGCTGTCCGTCGATGACGCCTCGGCGCGCTCGCGCGCGGCGGCGACGGCGTCGGGCAGACCGGTGGTGACGAATGTCCAGTCGAGCCGGGAGCCACCCGCGCCCTGGAGCGGCTCGACGAGGGCCCGGACGCGTTCGGGGGCTGGGTCACGGTGAAGTGGATACCCAAGGGCATCGACCAGGAGGCGCGGGAGCGGCCAGGATCGACCGGCAACTTGTGACCGATGATGCTGTCGACATAATTCGGTCATATCGTTCCTGTATGGGTGACGTGCGGTGTGACTGGTGCGGGGCTCCGCTGCCGGGGGCGGTGGCACACGGGCGCCGGTACTGTCGGCCTGTGCACCGGCAGGCGGCTTGGCGGGCCCGGCGCCGCTGGCGGGAGGCCAAGCTCGCCCGGGACAGGGTGGCCGAGGCCGGTGAGGTCCTGCTGCTGCACGTGAGGAGCGTCGCGCAGCTTCCCGCACAGCCGCCCTCGCCTGTTTCGCCCGCCCCGTGGCACTGTGCTGCCGTCGCGCAGGTTCCTGAGCTGGCGGGGCAGCTGGTGCGGGCGGCGGTGGTGGCGGACCGGCGGGCTGGGGCGAGCTGGGAGCAGACCGGCGCGGGGCTGGGCATCAGCGCGGAGGCGGCCCGCAGCCGTTTCGGGCGCCTGCGCGGCGCTGCTCGGGCCGGCCCCAGCGGGTGACGGCCGTGCGGTCTGCTGCTGTTCCCGGTTCCGGCGGGATCCTGCCCGATTCCGTTCTGGCCGATGTGGTGCGGGAGACCGGCGCATCGGTGGGCCTGCTCTATCTGCTGCCTCCTGGGGAGCCGGTGCTGCGGCTGGAGATGGCTTCGGGTGTGTCCCGGCGGATCGCCGCCCCGTGGACCCGCGTCCCCGTGAGCACCTCGATCCCGGTGGCGGACGCCATGCGGGAGCGGCGGCTGCTGTGGCTGGGCAGCCAGGAGGACATCGCGCGCCGCTATCCCCAGGTCGGGATCGTCCTGCCGTACGATTTCATGCTTGCCGCGGCCCCGATCATCGGTGCCACTGCCGTGTGGGGTGGCATGGTGCTGCTGTGGCCGGTCTGGCACCCGCCGCGGCTCAGCGCGGCTGAGCAAGAGGCCATCGCCGCCGGCTGCCGCCGCGCGGCAGCCATCCTGGACCAGGCCACCGAGAGTGGCCGTCCGCTGCTTCTGTCGGACGAACCCCGCCTGCTCCTGGCACGGCCGTCCCGCGACACCGACCCGGCCCAGGCCGCGGCGGCTCTGGACTTCACCGACCGCCTGCCGGTGGGCTGCTGCGCCCTCGACCTGGACGGCCGGATCACGTTCATCAATCCTGCCGGCGTCGAGCTGGTGGGTGCCGACGCCGCCGCCCTGCTGGGCAACCGGCCGTGGGAGGTGCTCCTGTGGATGCACGATCCCGTGTTCGAAGATGCCTACCGGACGGCGGCGGTCTCCCGCCGGCCCGCCTCCTTCACCGCCAGGAACCCAGCCGACACCTGGCTGCTCTTCCAGCTCTACCCGGACGACAGAGGCATCAGCGTCCACATCACTCCCGCCGCCGGGCAGCCTGCCACCACCGAGCAAGGGCCGCGGCCCGCGGGCGCGGCCCCGTCGGTCGGGGCGAGCGCGCTGTACCACCTGACGCACCTCGCCGCCGCACTCGCCGAGGCGGTCAGCGTTCACGACGTGGTCGAGCTGGCCGCCGACCAGATCGTGCCCGCCTTCGGCCCCCAAGCCATGGCCCTGCTGGCTGTGGAAGAAGGACGACTGCGGATCACCGGCTACCGCGGCTACGGCCCCGAGCTGATGGCCCGCTTCGACGCGGAACCCATGACCGCCGACGCCCCCGCCGCGCGCGCCATCACCGCCGGCGTCCCCGGCTTCTTCCCCACGTTCGCCGACCTCAAGAGGAGGTACCCCTCGGCAGTGCACCAGGACGAGATGGCCTCCTGGGCCTTCCTTCCCCTGATCGTCTCCGGCCGGCCGGTCGGTACTCTCGTCCTCGCCTACGATCACACTCGCCCGTTCCCACCCGCCGAACGCTCGCTGCTGAGCTCACTGTCCGGCCTGATTGCCCAGGCCCTGGACCGAGCCCGCCTCTACGACGCCAAACACGCCCTCGCCCACAGTCTGCAGACCGGCCTGCTCCCCCGCACCCTGCCACGCGTCCGCGGCCTGGAAGCGGCCGCCCGCTACCGGCCCGCCGGCCACGGCATCGACATCGGCGGCGACTTCTACGACATCATCCCCTTCGCCAACGGAACCGCCGCCGTGGCCATCGGCGACGTCCAAGGACACGACCCCACTGCCGCCGCCCTCATGGGACAGATCCGCACCGCCGTACGCGCCCACGCCACCACCGGCTCCTCACCCGGCGACGTCCTCTCCCGCACCAACCGCCTCCTGTGCGACCTCGACACCGGCCTGTTCGCCAGTTGTCTCATCGCCCACCTCGACCTGCCCCATCACCGTGTGCGCCTGGCCGACGCCGGACACCCGCCGGCCCTGCTCCGCCACCCCGACGGCCGCACCGACACCCTCCGCCTGCCCCCAGGGCTCCTGCTGGGCATCGAACCCGACGCCGACTACCCCACCACCGACATCCCCCTCCCGCCCGGTGCCGTCCTCGCCCTGTACACCGACGGACTCGTCGAAACCCCCGGCACCGACATCGACGACGCCACCACCGCCCTCGCCCACCGACTGGCAACCGCACCCGCCGAGAGCCTGGAAACCCTCGCCGACACACTCCTCGAGCACGCCGAACGAACCGCACCCCGCAACGACGACATCGCCCTGCTCCTCATCCGCCCGCACAAAGGACCATGACCACCCCGCCCGTCCCGACGTCCTCTCATGAATGACCCGTCGCGAGAGCTCCGCGAGAGCCCCCGAGCCGATCCTGTTTCCGCAGGTCGCGATTTGCGGAAGCCCACGAAACGACTGTCCGAAGTGTGCAGCGCCGGCCGGCAGTCCCTGCCGCACCCGCGGCGGGAAGACCGCGGCGAAATACCACATCCCGCGCTTCATTCCCGTCCCCGTGCTGCGGAGCAACTCGACGTCCTCGTGCCGGAGGGCCGGGAGCCCGGGCAGCCGGGGACCGGGCACGGACTGGCGGGTCATCACCGGTTCTCCGGCGAGGACCCGGCCGCCACCGAGACAAGCCCGCGGACATCACCCGGGACCGGGCGAAGGTCCGTCGTGACCCTGGCTCGGTGGCTCGGACACTCCTCGCCGGCGATCACCCTTACTATGCTCACCTCATGCCGGAAGCCGGCAGCAGGGGACGCGGCACCATCGGCGGTCTGCTTGGGGAGCGGGGAGACCGGCTTGCCGGCCGAAACTCCCCGGATTCTCCCCAGCGCCGTCGACCGGTGACTCCTGCCTCTGCGCCCCGGAGGAATCGTCCGTGGATGGTAAGGCTGAAGAGATGGGTAGCCTGGGAAAGTGTTGGAAGAAGTCGTAGCGACCCGCTATGTCACGCCTTTGCGTGAGGGGGGATCGCTGCCCGGGATCGTCGAGGCGGACGACCTGGGCACGTACGTCATGAAGTTCACCGGAGCGGGTCAGGGCGTCAAGACCCTGGTGGCCGAGGTCATATGCGGTCAGCTCGCCCGGAAGCTGGGCCTGCGCGTTCCCGAGCTGGTGCGGATGTGGCTCGATCCGGTCATCGGACTGTCGGAGCCGGACCAGGAAGTGCAGGAACTGCTGAAGGCGAGCGGGGGGCTCAACCTCGGGATGGACTACCTCCCGGGGTCGATCGGGTTCGATCCGCTGGCGTACCGCGTGGCTCCGGAGGAAGCCGGGAGGATCGTCTGGTTCGACGCCCTCATCAACAATGTCGACAGGTCCTGGCGCAACCCCAACCTGCTGGTGTGGCACGGCGATGTCTGGCTCATCGACCACGGTGCCAGCATGATCTGGCAGCACAACTGGCCGGGTGCGCGGGCGTCCGCGGCCAAGCCGTACAACGCCTCCGACCATGTCCTCGTTCCCTTCGGGCCGGACGTCGCCGCGGCCGCCGCGGAGCTCGCGCCGCTCGTCACGGAGGAACTGCTGGACGCGATCACCGCCGAGGTGCCCGACGAGTGGCTCGCGGACGAGCCCGGCTTCGACTCCGCCGACGCGCTGCGACGCGCCTACCTGGAGCCGCTGCTGGCCCGTGCCGCGACGATCCACGAGCGGATCACCTTCGACGCGCCCGTCCGTACCGGGCCCGCGCAGCCGCCCGGCTGGCTGACCGATCACCTGACGCCCTGGCCGCACGCGGCGGGGCGGAAGGACCGGCGGGACGGCGGGGCGAACGAGGAGAAGGGCGGCGGCCGGTGAGCGGCAAGGGCCACGCGGAAGACAGGGACGGCAGGGACGTCTACGAGTATGCGCTGCTGCGCGTCGTGCCCAGGGTGGAGCGCGGTGAGTGTTTCAACGCCGGGGTGCTGGTCTACTGCCGCGCGCGGTCCTACGTGGCGGCCAGGACGCACCTGGACGAGGCCAAGCTGCTGGCCCTCGACCCGGCGGCCGACGTCCAGGGGGTACGGGCGGCGCTGCGCGCCGTCGAGGGCGTGTGCCAGGGCGGCGAGCAGGCCGGGCAGGCGGCGGGCGACGACGCCGGGCGGCGGTTCCGCTGGCTGATCGCGCCGCGCTCGACCGTCGTCCAGCCGGGCCCCGTCCACACGGGACTGACGGCGGACCCGACGGCCGAGGCGGAACGGCTGCTGGACCTGCTGGTCCGCTGACGGCGAGGGCGGTGCCGGGAGCGCGGGTCCCCCTCCTGGTCCCGGGGCCGTTGACACCGGGTGCCGTGGCTTCTAGCGTCTCGTCTGCCGAAGGTACTAAGCGGTTGCTCAGTGCGTCGGCCGCTTGGGCCACGCCGGCCGGATCAGCCAGATCAGCCACGTCGGCCGTGTGAGAGTCGCAGATCCAGGTTCCCAGGGCGAGGAGATCAGGATGTCCACCACTGAGCAGCGTGTCGCCGTCGTGACCGGGGCGGCACGCGGCATCGGCGCCGCGACCGCCGTACGGCTGGCGGCCGAGGGCCGCGCGGTCGCCGTCCTCGATCTCGACGAGTCGGCGTGCGGGGACACCGTCGAGAAGATCACCGCGGCCGGGGGCACCGCTCTCGCGGTCGGCTGTGACGTCTCCGACGCCGCGCGGGTGGAAGCGGCGGTCGACCGTGTCGCCGCCGAACTGGGCGCGCCGACGATCCTCGTCAACAACGCGGGCGTGCTCCGGGACAACCTGCTCTTCAAGATGAGCGAGTCCGACTGGGACACCGTGATGAACGTCCACCTCAAGGGCGCGTTCCTGATGTCGAAGGCGTGTCAGAAGCACATGGTGGACGCGGGCTTCGGCCGAATCGTCAGCCTGTCCTCCAGCTCCGCCCTGGGTAACCGGGGCCAGGCCAACTACGCCGCGGTCAAGGCCGGTCTCCAGGGCTTCACCAAGACGCTCGCCAAGGAACTCGGCAAGTTCGGGATCACGGCCAACGCCGTGGCCCCCGGGTTCATCGTCACCGAGATGACCGCCCGGACGGCGGCCCGGATCGGCGTGAAATTCGAGGACTTCCAGGCCGCGGCCGCCGCCCAGATCCCGGTCCAGCGCGTCGGAAGGCCGGAGGACGTCGCGGGCGCCATCGCCTTCTTCACGGGCGACGACGCCGGATTCGTCTCGGGGCAGGTCATGTACGTGGCCGGCGGCCCGCTGAACTAGTGCCGCGACCGGCACCGGGCCCGACGGGGCGAACGAGGCGTGGGAGACGGCGGAGCGGGGGAGCGACGGAGTGACGGAAATGGTGGAGCGGGTACCGGAGAGCGGGAAGGTCGCCCTGGTCACCGGCGCGAGCCGGGGAATCGGTTACGGCGTGGCCGAGGCTCTGGTCGCGCGGGGCGACCGGGTGTGCGTCACCGGACGTGACGAGGACGCCCTGCGGGAGGCCGTCGGGCGGCTCGGGGCCGACCGGGTCATCGGGGTGGCGGGCAAGGCGCACGACGAGGCGCACCAGGCGGCGGCGGTCGACCGCGTCATGGCGGAGTTCGGCCGTGTCGACTTCCTCGTCAACAACGCCGGAACGAACCCGGTCTTCGGCCCGATCGCCGAGCTGGACCTGGGCGTGGCGCGCAAGGTGTACGAGACCAACGTCCTCTCCGCACTCGGCTTCGCGCAGCGGACCTGGGCGGCCTGGCAGAAGGAGCACGGCGGCGCGATCGTGAACATCGCGTCGGTCGCGGGCCTGTCCGCGGCACCGTTCGTCGGCGCCTACGGAATGAGCAAGGCGGCCATGATCAACCTGACGCTGCAACTGGCGCACGAGTTCGCGCCGGGGGTACGGGTCAACGCCCTGGCCCCCGCCGTCGTCAGGACCAGGTTCGCGCGGGCGCTGTACGAGGGCCGCGAGGAAGAGGTGGCGGGCGCGTACCCGCTGGGCCGGCTCGGGGTGCCCGAGGACATCTCGGGTGCCGTCGCGTTCCTCACCTCGGAACAGTCGGCGTGGACGACCGGACAGACGATGGTGATCGACGGAGGGATCTTCCTCAACGCGGGCGTGGTGTAGGCGCGCCGGGCGACGGTGCCCGACGTCGGGTCGGCGGGCGGCGGCGTCCGAGCGCGTGAGGCGTTGTCAGTGGTCCCCGGTAGGTTCTGTGGCAGACAGGTGATTGCTACCGGAGGTTGTTGACGTGACCGACACCGACATGCTGCCCGAGTCCTGGCGCGGCGTCCTCGGCGATGAACTGGAGAAGCCCTATTTCAAGGAGCTGACCGATTTCGTCGAGGAGGAGCGGGCGAAGGGGCCGGTCTATCCGCCGCGCGAGGAGGTCTTCGCCGCGCTCGACGCCACTCCCTACGGCAAGGTGAAGGTCCTCGTCCTCGGGCAGGACCCCTATCACGGCGCGGGACAGGGGCACGGACTGTGCTTCTCGGTCCGGCCGGGCGTGAAGACGCCTCCGTCGCTGCGGAACATCTACAAGGAGATGAAGGAGGAGCTCGGTCATCCGGTGCCGGACAACGGCTATCTGATGCCATGGGCCGAGCAGGGCGTCCTCTTGCTCAACGCGGTGCTGACCGTCCGTGAGGCGGAGCCCAACTCCCACAAGGGGAAGGGGTGGGAGAAGTTCACCGACGCGGTGATCCGCGCGGTGGCCGAGCGGCCCGACCCGGCGGTGTTCGTCCTGTGGGGGGCGTACGCGCAGAAGAAGCTGCCGCTGATCGACACGGAGCGCCATGTGGTGGTCAAGGGCGCGCACCCCTCGCCGCTGTCGGCGAAGAAGTTCTTCGGATCACGGCCGTTCACGCAGATCAACGACGCGGTCGCCGCGCAGGGACACGAGCCGATCGACTGGCGTATCCCCGACCTCGGGTGACCGGTGGCTGCTTCGGCGAGCTTCCGCCGGCCCTGTCCCGCCCTTTCGACCCTTCGGGGCCGACAGGGCCGGTCGCCGGGCCCGAGCCTGAAGTGGATCGCCCGCCCCGCCCGATAGCGTCTGGTCCGGCGGACACCGGCGACGGACCGGACGGTGCGGGTGAGAGCGGAGGCGGCAGTGGCGGAGCGACGGGAGGCGTCGGCGGACGCCGTCATGACCAGGATCGGGCAGGCGGTCATCCTGCTCCACGGCGGTGACCGCGAGGAGGCGCGCAATCGCTTCGGCGAACTGTGGTCGGAGATCGGTGAGTCGGGGGACGCGCTGCACCGCTGCACCCTCGCGCACTACCTGGCGGACACCCAGGACGACCCGGGGGACGAATTGGCCTGGGACCTTCGGGCGCTGACCGCGGCAGACGGACCGACGGGTGACGGCGGTGCGGGCCCGGAGGGCGGGGGAGCGGCGGCGGGCATGGGCCCGATCGGCCCGGAGGACGGTGCCCGTCCGGGGGGCGGGGCGGGAGGAGCGCGACCGAGGGCGGCCGGCGCCGAGTCGGAGGCGCTGCGCGCTCTGTATCCCTCGCTCCACCTCAACCTGGCCGAGGACTATGTGAAGCTTCAGCGGCCGGACGCCGCGCGCGTTCACCTCGACCGGGCGAGACGTGCGGCGGACGCCCTGGGCGGCGCCGGGTGCGGGCACGGGGTCCGGGCGGGGATCGACCGGCTGGAGCGGTGGTTGCGGGAGACGTGAGCGCCGACCCGGGGCCGCCTGTCGGCCCCGGGCTCGAACCCCGGTCACACCGGTTCGCGTGAGGTGCGGACAACGGCGGCCGGACCCGGTCCGCCCCCGGCCTGCCGGGGGAGCGGGCCGGGAGAGGTCTCATCTCCCGTACACGTCCCGGCAGACCCGGTCCGACAGGCTCTCTTCTCCCCACCGGCCGTATGTCTCGCCGATCGCGCACACATCGGTGGCGAGCGCGGCCGCCGCCGGTGGTACGGGGGAGAGCCGCTGGGCGGGGCGTTCGGAGGGCTTTCCCGGGCGGGGGAGTGGCACGGCGGGCCGCCCGGCCAGGTGCCCGGAGCCGTATCCGGGCCCGCTCGTCCGGCCGTGCGCGGGGCGGCGGGGTTCCGGGGCAACGCGCGGGGCCGGCCGCGGCGTTCCGGCGACGGGCGCGATCCTCTCCAGCGCCTCGCGCGCCGGCGACTGAACGATCCGCGTGCCCCTCGCGTCCCCGGCCCGGGGAGCCGCACCG
The DNA here is from genome assembly GCF_052983195.1 of Streptomyces hebeiensis. Lineage (NCBI taxonomy): Bacteria > Bacillati > Actinomycetota > Actinomycetes > Kitasatosporales > Streptomycetaceae > Streptomyces > Streptomyces hebeiensis. The sequence goes on along the minus strand of NZ_CM129812.1, from coordinate 978,124 downwards.
GTCAGCCCCGGACGAGGGCCCGGTTCCGGCGTGGGGCCGGGCGCCACGGCCATGCATCCGGAGACGGCCGTGACCGTCACCCCCACCAGGGCCCATACCGTGCTTGTCGTCTTGTACACACGCGCAACTCTGGTGGCCGGGAAGGGAGATGGGGCGGCAAAAGGGCTTGTATTGGTCCGGACGGGTGACAGTGGTCAACGTGGCGTCGGGGCGGCCTCTGGCGCGCGAGCGCTGGATCAGTCGCCGGTCGCGCCGTCGACGCGCTCCCGCAGGAGATCCGCGTGGCCGTTGTGCCGGGCGTACTCCTCGATCATGTGCGTGAAGATCCAGCGCAGGCTGTAGGGCTCACCGGTGGTCCGCTCGCGCCGCCCCTCGCCCAGGGCGTCGAGGTCCAGCGGGCCGGCCAGCTCCCGAGCACGGGCGATCTCGGCCTGCCAGGTCGCGTACGCCTCGTCCCATGTGGCGTCCCCGTCCACATGGAAGTCACCGTCGCGGTCGGTCTCGTCGTAGTAGAGGGGCGGGGCGTCCTCGTCGGCCAGGGTTCGGCGGAACCAGGCCCGCTCCACCTCGGCCATGTGCCGGACGAGGCCCAGCAGGCTCAGCTCGGACGGTGGCACGGAGGTCTGCCGGAGCTGGGCGTCGGACAGCCCCGCGCATTTCGCCGCCAAGGTCGCGCGGTGGTAGTCCAGCCAGCCTTCCAGCATGGCGCGCTCACCCGCGACGGTGGAGGGCACGGTACGTTCAATCGTCGTCATGCCGGCCATCCTGCGGCACGGGTCACCCGTTCGGCCAGGCGTTATCCGCTCTGACCGGGATCCGCGGCATCCGCGGGGGCGGTGCGAGTCGACGGTACGCGCGGTGCGGGCGAGGGGCGGGTCAGGGTCCGGACGCCCACGACCGCGCCGAACACGGCCAGCACGGCGAGTGCGCCACGGACCGGCCAGTCGCCGAACCGGACGTACGGAGTCGTGCCCCGGGCCAGGGGAGCCGTGTACACCTCCGCTCCGCGGCGCTCCGTCCCGATCGGCGTGCCCACCCGTTCGCCTTCCGGCCCGAAGGCCGCGCTCTCGCCCGTGAGCGTCGCGTGCACCATCGGACGGCCGGTCTCCGCCGCGCGCAGCGCGGCCAGCGAGGCGTGCTGCTCCGGTGCCCAACTGCCCTGGAACGACGAGGTCGAGGACTGCGCCACCAGCACGCGCGCGCCGTTCCTGACCAACTGCCTGCTCATGTCGGGGAATGCCGTCTCGAAGCAGATCAGCGGGCCGAACGCGGTCCCGGTCCGCGGTCCGCCGGCGTCCTCGCCCGGTGGTGTCATGACCACCTGCCCTGTGCCTCGCAGCCGGTCCTCGCCCGCGGCCTTGCCCATCGACGTGACCCAGCCCAGTGCCGTCCGGGCGGGTATGTACTCCCCGAAGGGGACCAGTCGCATCTTGTCGTACGTATCCCCCGTCGGGCCGTCCGGGCCCACCAGGACGGAGCGCTTGAAGATGCCGGCCCGGCCCGCCGCGTCCGTGGTGCGCGCGTCCACGTTCACCAGGATGCCCGCACCGGCCGCACGCGAGAGCGAGGCGAGCCGGGCCGCCAGGTCCGGACGGGCCGCGAGATCGGCGCCGACGCTGCTCTCACCCCAGACCACCAGGTCGAGGTCCTGGCCGCGCAGCGCACGCGTCAGCTCGGCACCGCGCGCGAACCGGCGCTCGACGGAGTCCGGCCCGGCGAAGACGCCCGGCTGGACGACCGCGATCCGTACCCGCCCGGCCGGCGCGGGCCGGGGCGCCCAGGTCCAGGCGGTGGCGGCGGCCACCGCGCACAGAGCGAGGCCCACGGCCGCCACGAGCCGTGCCCGGGCGACCGATATCAGCACGGCGAACGCGGTGTTCACCGCGACCAGCAGCAGGCTCACCAGCCAGACACCGCCGAGGGAGGCCAGTCGAAGGGCGGGCGGCACACTCCACTGGCTGGCGCCCATCACGCCCCACGGCCCGCCGAGTCCCTGCCAGGACCGGACCAGCTCGACCATCAGCCAGCCCGAGGGCAGTACCACGAGGGCGGCGGCCGCCCGGCGCGCGGAGGGAGACCCGCCGAGCACGGCACGCACCAGCCACCCCCACGGTGCCCACAACAGCCCGAGCAGCGCCGCCAGCACGACGATGAACACATGGAGGCTCGGTATCAGCCAGTGATGCACGGCGACCATGAATCCGAGGCCGCCCAGCCAGCCGTCCAGCGCGGCCCGCCGGCCGGTCGGCGCCGTCCGTACGAGCAGCATCCAGGGTACGAGCGAGACATACGCGAACCACCACCAGGACGGCTCGGGGAACGCGAGGGCGGACAGCGCTCCGGCCACCACGGCGGCCGCCCCACGCCACCACGGCGAGGCCAGGAGCGCGGCGAACCGGCCGCCCGGCCCGAACTCCCCGATCACTCCGGCCGTCCGGCACGGTCCGGACCATCCTCGCCGGGACTCCGGCGCATGCGGCGCGCGCGGTCCGGGCACCGGGCTCCGCGACCGGTCCCGCCCGGCGGTCGCGCCGTCCCGCCCGGACGGTTCGTCCGCTCCCTCTCGTGTGTCCGTACCGCTGCCCGTACCGGATCGACCGATCTGGATCCGCATGCGCACCTCCTCGGCCCGTGCGAATTCCGTCGTCCTGCCAGTCCTTCCCCGGCCGCGCCGCCCCGATGCCGGTGCGTCAACCACGGGCGATGTACACCGCCCGAGTGAGTGGAGAGGCCCGGAGTGGCAACCGCGTTCGGGGTGCTCGAACGTCCGTATCGCCGCAAATAGCACGAAGGAGTTGTTTGCCCGGTGATGGCTCGCCGAGATCGTCGAGGGCCCGGCAGTCTCCTCCCCGGCCGGACGTTCCGGCCGTGAGCAGCCACCAGGAGGAACGATGTCGTCGAAGAAGCGGAACTGGGTCGCCACGTCCGTCGCCGTCATGGGAGTGGCGCTGGCCCTGTCCGCGTCCGGACCCGCCGCGTCGGCCCAGCCGGAGCATGCCGCGGGGGCCAGGGCCGTGACGGTGGACCGGCTCAGCCTGCGACTGGCCTCCGACCCGGGACAGGTCGCCAACGTCAAGGGCGGTGGCACCGAGAACGGGGCGCCGGTCATCCAGTACCCCTGGACCGGTGGATCGAACGAGCGCTGGGACGCCACCGCGACGGGCAACGGCTACTACCGGCTGGCGTCCGTACGGAGCGGCAAGTGCCTCAACGTCAGGGGCGGGGGGAACGAGAACGGCGCCGAGGTCATCCAGTACACATGTGGCTCGGGCGCCAACGAGCAGTGGAAGTTCGTGCCGAAGGGCAAGGGGTACCAGCTGGTCGTCAGGTCCAACGGGAAGTGCCTGAACGTCAAGGGCGGCGTCGGGCAGGGCAACCCGCTGATCCAGTACACGTGTACGTCGGGCGGGGCGGCCAATGACGTCTGGCTGCCCGTCTGGGAGCCGGCGAGCTGATCTCCGTAGGCGTCCAGTCCGCCCGGGAGGCCGGAAACGGCCGTCCGGGCGGACTGCTGTCCAGACCCCGGGAGGGGGGAGGAGTCAGCCCTCCTCGCCCTCCTCCTCGTCGTCACCCTCGAAGGCGTCGCCGATCTCGTCCACGACCTCGGCCGCCACCATCCCGCCGACCACGCCGACCGCCACACCGGCGGCGACCCCGGCCACCACGGCGCCGGTGCTCGGGCCCGAACGCCGGTGCTCATCGTGGTGCTTCTCGGAGTGGCCGTAGTGACCGTCACCGTGGCCGTAGTGACCGCCCTCGTACGAGGGCTGGTGGCCGTACGGGGCCGAGCCGTGGCCGCCGCGAGCGCCGTGGCGTTCGACGAGCTGCTGGATCCAGGACTCCACCAGGGCGTTCCAGTCCGTCCGGTGGAGGTCGTCGTGCGCCACCGTGAAGCGGGTGAGCACGTCGTGCCCCTCGGAGAAGAACCCGCCCCGCTTGTCGGCCTCGATCACGACCTCCATGCCGGTGGGCGTGGCGAGGAAGGTCACCTCGATCTCGTTCACCGCGTGCGCGTAGCGCTCCGGCGGGGTCAGCTCCAGCTCCTGGTAGAACGGGAGCCGCTGGCCGGTGCCGCCGATGCGGCCGAGCTCCAGATCGGCCGATTTGAAGCCCCAGCCCAGCTGCCCGAACGCCTCCAGGATCGCCTCCTGCACCGGCAGCGGGGCCACCTCCAGCTGGTCCAGGTCGCCCTTGTCCCGGGCCCCGGCCACTTCCAGTTCGGTCCGCACCCCGAGGACCACGCTCAGGGCCTGACCGTACAGCTGGGTCACGGGCGTCTCCCACGGCAGGGTCAGGGAGAACGGGACGACCTGTTCCGCGCCCTCGGACAGCCGGAAGCCGCCGCCGACCGTGACCCGGTCGAAGACCACCGTGCCCTCGTGCTCGCCCTCCTCGCCCTCGGCCTCCACGCGGGCGACCAGGTCCAGCGTGATCTCCTCGATGTGCGCGTCGGCCTGGCCGCCGCGCAGGCGGACCTGGCCGGAGAGCGTGCCGCCCGGTACCGCCGGCCCACCGTCCAGCACGGTGTCGACCGAGGGACCGCCCACTCCGAGGGCTCCGAGCAGTTTCTTGAACACCATCGTGGCGTCCACTCCTTCATGGGCTTGAGTCGTTCGACGAGTCGAACGATGTGGCGCTGAACGCTCTCAGAACTACCGCAGGAGGTAAAGCAGTTCCCAAGAGGGCCGTTCGAAGGATGCGTTTTCGGCCATGCGGGGTGAGTGGAAACGGGAAGGAGGAAACGGGAGCCGTCGCGGTCAGTAGACGTCGCGGGCGTAGCGCCGGTCCGCTGCCAGCTGTTTGACGTACGAGGCCGCCGCGTCCTCGTCCAGCCCGCCATGGGCCACCGCGATGTCGCGCAGCGCCCGGTCCACGTCCTTGGCCATGCGCGAGCCGTCGCCGCAGACGTAGAAGTGCGCGCCGTCCTGGAGCCAGGACCAGAGCTGGGCCCCGTGTTCGCGCATCCGGTCCTGTACGTAGACCTTGGCGCGCTGGTCGCGGGAGAAGGCCGTGTCCAGCCGGGTCAGGGTGCCCTCGCGGTGCAGCGCGGCCAGCTCGTCCGCGTAGTAGAAGTCGGTCGCCCGTCGCTGCTCGCCGAAGAAGAGCCAGTTCGGGGCCCGGTCGCCGCGGGCCCGCCGCTCGTCCAGGAACCCCAGGAAGGGGGCGACGCCGGTGCCGGGGCCCACCATCACCATGGGCGTCGCGGGGTCGGCGGGCGGCCGGAAGTGCGCGGAGCGCCGGACGTGCACGGGCACCGGGCTGCCGGGTTCCGCGTCGGCGAGGAACCCCGAGGCGACGCCCTTGCGGGGGACGCCCCGGCGGCTGTCGTAGCGGACGACGGACACGGTCAGGCTGATCCGGCCGGGGTCGGTGAGCGGGCTGGAGCATATGGAGTACAGCCGTGGCCGGAGGCGGTCGAGGGTGGCCGCCCACTGCGCCGCGCCGGCCCGGACGGGGTGCTCCGCGATGATGTCCGCGGGCTGCCTGCCCCAGGTCCACTTCGCGAGTTCGCCCTTGTTGTCGGGGCGCAGCAGCGTCTTGAGCCTGTGGTCACGGGTGTGGTCAGCGATGAGCCGCAGCAGGTCGGGGGTGACCTTGGCGAGGTCCAGGTGGCGGTGCAGGGCCTCCCCGAGGGAGACGTCCCCGATGCCCGGCAGCTCGATTCCGGACGCCGGGTCGAGGCCCGTCACGGCGAGCCATTCGGCCACGAGGTCGGGGCAGCTGCGCGGGTGCACCCCGAGCGCGTCCCCGGCCCGGTACTCGAGGGGCGTTCCGCCGTCGCCGGTCTCGAAGGTGAACCGGCGCACTTCCTTGGTGGCCCCGGGAAGGCTGAGCAGGCGGTTGCCGGTGAGCCGGGCGGTGACCGGCGCGGTCCTGGAGGCCGGCGAGGACGACGCGGGAACGGGGGGAGCCGGGGGAGACCCGGCGGGTGCGGCGGATGTGGTGGATGTGGCGGACGCCGGGGCCGAGGGCCCGGCGGGTGTCCGCGCCGCGCCGTCCGTACCCGGTGCCGTGTTCCGCGCCCCGGCCGGCTCCACCGTCGCGCCGAGGGCTGCGATCACCTTCTCCAGCCACTGCCCGGCGGGCGTCTCGTAGTCGGGTTCGCAGTCGGTACGCGGCACCAGCCGTACGGCGCCCAGCTGGTCGAGCCGCTCGTCCAGGCGGCGGCCGTGCCCGCAGAAGTCGTCGTACGAGGAGTCCCCGAGGGCCAGGACCGCGTACCGCACCCCGTCCAGCCGGGGCACGTCGGGCGCGCTGAGCGCCTCCCAGAAGGGGGACCCGTTGTCGGGTGCGTCACCGTCCCCGAAGGTGCTGGTGACGATGAGCAGGTCGGCGCCGCGCGGCAGGGCGGCCGGCGCGCTGTCCGCCATGCTCAGCAGCCGGGCCGCGCGGCCGTCGTCGGCCAGTCTGCGCGCGGCGGCCGTGGCGACCTCCTCCGCGTTGCCGGTCTGCGACGCCCACAGGACCACCACCTCGCGCCCGGGCGCGCGACCGCCGTCATCGGCCGCGCAGCCGTCACGGGACGTGCCGCCGTCACCGGGCGCGGGCCCCTCGCCCGGTGCGGCCATGGCCGCACCGGGGACGCGGGAGAACATCCCGGCCAGCACCCCGTTCACCCAGAGCGCCCGCTCCGGTGCGAAGGGGGCGTGCGCGGGGAGCACCGGAGTCCCGGGCGCCCCGGCGGTCCCGGCCGCGATCCCGGTCAGGAAGCCGGACAGATAGTGGCGTTCGTCCTCGTCCAGCGGTGGCGGGGCGGGAGCGCTGATCCCGAACAGCTCCGCCAGAACCGCCACCCCACCGGCCGCGGAACCCACGGAATTCACGGAAGCGGGCGTGGCCCCCGCCGCTCCGGTTCGGTACGTTCCGTCCGCACTCGCACTCGCACCCGCCCCTGTGTCCCGGGCGTCCGCCCGGCCCGCGTCCGCGCCTCCTCCCGGCCGTGCCGCGAACCGCGTCAGCGAGACCGCGCACACCTTGAACTCCGGCTGGAAGGAATCCGGGTCGACCGCGTCGTTGGTGACCGCGTTGACACTGAGGTACTCGCCGAACAGGTCGTTCCAGTGGAACGGCGCGAAGCAGTTCCCGGGCCGCACCCGGTCGGTCGGCACGGCCGGCAGCACCGCCCGGCCCCGCCGCGAGGCGACCTCCACCGAGTCGCCCTCCTCGATCCCCAGCGTCCGCGCGTCCTCCGGGTGGATCTCCACGAACGGTCCGGGGTTCAGCTTGTTGAGCTTGGAGACCTTGCCGCTCTTGGTCAGGGTGTGCCACTGGTGCTGCACCCGGCCCGTGTTCAGGATGAACGGGAAGTCGTCGTCGGGCAGTTCGGCCGCCGGAAGATGGGGCCGGGCGTGGAACACCGCGCGCCCGGAAGGGGTGGGGAAGACCAGCCGCGGCCGGCTGCCGTCCGGCCGTTCGACGACCGGCCGGCCCACCCCGTCGTTGAGGTAGCGGACCGGGTTGCGGTCCGGCCCGTCCTCGGCGGCGCTGGGCCACTGCACGGGCGTACGGCGCAGCCGCTCGTAGCTGACCCCACGCAGGTCGTAGCCGGTCTTCGGATTCCAGGCCCGCTTGATCTCCTCGAAGACCTCCTCGGCGCTCTCGTACCCGAAGGCGTCCTCGTAACCCATCGCGCAGGCGATCCGCGCGATGATCCGCCAGTCCGGCCACGCCTCGCCCGGCGGGTCCACCGCTCGCCTGCTCAGCGTGAGGCCGCGTTCCGAGTTGACGTACACGCCCTCGGACTCGGCCCACAGGGCCGCGGGCAGGACGACATCCGCGTACGCGTTGGTCTCCGTGTCGGTGAACACGTCCTGTGTGACGACGAACTCGGCCGCCTCCAGCCCCTCGATGACGGTCTTGCGGTTGGCGACCGACGCGACCGGGTTGGTGCACATGATCCAGCAGGCCTTGACGTCCCCGGCGGCCATCCGCTCGAACATCTCGACCGTGCCCCGGCCCGGATCGTCCGCCCGCAGGCTGCCCGGCGCGATGCCCCACAGGTCCTCGACGAAGGCGCGGTCTTCCGCCACCAGCACCGACCGCTGTCCCGGCAGTCCCGGCCCCATGTACCCCATCTCCCGGCCGCCCATGGCGTTGGGCTGGCCGGTCAGGGAGAACGGGCCGCTGCCCGGGCGGCAGATCGCACCGGTCGCCAGATGCAGATTGACCAGGGCGTTCGTGTTCCATGTGCCGTGCGTGCTCTGGTTCAGGCCCATGGTCCAGCAGCTCATCCAGGCGCCCGCCGCACCGATCAGCCGGGCGGCCCGGCGGAGGTCCGCCTCCGGGACACCCGTGATCCTGGCGACCTCGGCGGGCGGGTAGTCCTGGAGGAAGGCGGGCATGTCCGCCCAGCCCTCGGTGTGCTCGGCGATGAAGTCCGGGTCGGTGTGGCCGTTCTCGACCAGCAGGTGGAGCAGGCCGTTCAGCAGGGCCAGGTCCGTGCCCGGTCGGACCTGGAGGAAGAGATCGGCCTTGGCCGCCGTCGCGCTGCGCCTGGGATCGACCACGATCAGCTTGGCGCCCGCCTTCACCCGCTCCATGAGCCGCAGGAAGAGGACGGGATGGCAGTCGGCCATGTTGGAACCGGTGACCAGGAAGACATCGGCGTGCTCGAAGTCCTCGTACGAGCCGGGCGGGCCGTCCGCGCCGAGCGACTGCTTGTAGCCGGTGCCCGCGCTCGCCATGCACAGCCGCGAGTTGGACTCGATCCGGGCGGTCCGCACGAAGCCCTTCGCCAGCTTGTTGGCCAGGTACTGGGCCTCCAGCGTCAGCTGGCCCGAGACGTAGAAGGCGAGCGCGTCGGGGCCGTGCTCGTCGACGACCGCGCGCAGCCGCCGGGCGGTCTCCTCGATCGCCGCCTCCATCGCGCACGAGGCGGGCGCCTCCCCACGGTCCGTACGGATCAGGGGCCGGGTCAGCCGGCCCGGCGCCGCGAGCATCTCGGCGCTCGTCGCGCCCTTGGTGCACAGCCGGCCGGCGTTGGCCGGGTGCGCCTTGTCGCCGGACGCCTTGACCACGGTCCGCCGGCCGTCGGGCCCCGTCGCGACGTCGAGGACGATTCCACAGCCGACACCGCAGTACGAGCAGACGGTCCGCACCCGGTCGGTGGTGCTGGGCCGCGGAGCGGGTGCGGTCACGGGCGGGCCTCTTTCGTGGTCGGGGTGCCGTGCGCGCCCCCGGCGGACGAACGGTGGACGCACGGCACGGCGGACGCTCGGCACACGACAGTACGTAGGACCCGTTACCCAGGTGTCACGTCAAGCGGATGAGACCGGTTACGGCCGCTGCACACCGCCCCCGGCCACTCAGTGAGATCGCCACGGGCCCCTCCGCCGACGGCGAAGGGGCCCGTGACCTGCGGTGACGCGACGAGCGATCAGGAGACCTGAGCCGGGAGCAGCGGTACGAGCCGGTCCCAGCGCGCGATCTCACAGCCGTCCGAGCGCGAGAACGCGGCGTCCACCGGGCGGCCCGCCCAGGTGCCGGTGATCCGCGCCGTGGCGGGACCGCCGTACATGGTCGTGCACATCGCGCCGGCCGACCCCGCCGTCGACTCCGGCGCGAAGGTGTCACGGCCCCAGCGGGTCATCCCGTCCAGCCGGTCGCACGCCTCCTGGGCGGCCCAGTGACCGCCGCCGGCCGGGTGGCAGGACAGCTCGAAGGAGCCGTCGGTCCCCGGCGTGCCCGAGTCGGCCACGGTGACGGTGAGCCGGTCGGTCCGCGCGGCCGGACCGTCCTGCACGACCGAGCCGTCCTGTACGGCGGGACCGTCCTGCACGGCAGAGCCGTCCTGTACGGCGGGACCGTCCTGCACGGCAGAGCCGACCGGTACGGGAGCGGCGGTCACGGGGGGAGCGGCGACGGAGAGCGCCAGCGCGCCGAGAGCGCCGGCGCACACGGTACGGGCCGATCGACGGACGAACATGATGGAGGTGCCTCCTGGCTTCCGGGCCCTGGGCAGGCCCGTACGGGCATGGTCGCCCCCACAGCAGCACGCGCCGCGCCCGATTCCGTGCATCTCACCCGAACGTGGGCCGGTCGTCCACCGGCTTGACGCGCGCGCCAAGCCCGGCCGGACTCCGGCGCGCGCTGGACGTCAGGCCGTGGCGCGCCTGAACTGCTGGTTCGTCGCTCCCGAACAGGTGTACGTAATGAGCCGTGCCGAGTCCGCCGTGGAACCGGACGCCACGTCGAGGCACTCGCCGCTCGCCCGGGAGGCGAGCGTGACGTACCCGCTCGTGTTCGCGGCGACCTTCCACTCCTGCCGGGCCGCGCCGGTGCAGGCCCGCTGCTCGACGGCGTCGGCGGTTTCGGTCAGGCCGAGCGAGCTCTGCCGGCCCAGCAGCCGGACATGACCGTCGCCGGTGTCCGCGAACCAGAACTTCTGGTGGTGTCCCGTTTCCCGTGCCGTACGGAATGCCATGCCGCACGCCATGTCCCATGTCCTGTCCCATCCCGGTCACACTCCCGCGTCCGTACCCCGTCGGGGCGTGAGGCCGGGGACCGGGCCGTCCGCCACCGGGACGCCGAAGTCCGGGGTGCCGTCCGGCCGCCAGCCCAGTGGCTGGATCCGGGTGTGGCGGTTGGGATCGTTCAGCGGATCGCCGGTGATCTCCTTGTACTGGCGGGCGTGGTAGACGAGGACGTCCGTACGCCTGTCCTCGGCGACCGTGAAGGAGTTGTGACCAGGACCGTACTGCCCGGTCGTCCCGCTACTGGCGAACACGGGCGCCGGGGACTTCGTCCAGGACGCCGGATCGAGCAGGTCGGCCCGGTCGTCGGCCGTCAGCAGGCCCATGCAGTAGTGGTGGTCGGTCGCGCTCGCCGAGTACGTCATGAAGACGCGGCCGTTGCGCTGGATGACCGCCGGGCCCTCGTTGACCTTGAAACCGACGCATTCCCAGTCGTACTCGGGCGTCGTGAGCCGCACCTGGGGGCCGGTCAGAGTCCACGGATTCGCCATCCGGGACAGGAACACACCGGTGTTGTTGTCCATGTCCGGCTCGTGCTGCGCCCAGGCGAGATAGCGCGTGCCCCGGTGGGTGAAGGTGGTGGCGTCGAGCGAGAAGGTGTCCCAGGCGGTGGTGAGCCGGCCCTTCTCGGTCCAGGTGCCGCGGAAGGGATCGGGATGGGTGTTCTCGAGCACCCAGATCCGTATCCTCCACACGTCGTCGGTGCGGCCCGCGGCGAAGTAGACGTACCACGCGCCGTCGACGCGGTGCAGCTCCGGTGCCCAGATGTGCGCTCCCATGTCGCCGCTGGTGTGCCTCCTCCAGATCACCGACTCGTCGGCGGCCGCCAGCCCGCGCAGGGTGCGCGAGCGGCGCAGGACGATCCGGTCGTACTCGGGCGCGGTGCCGGTGAAGTAGTAGAAACCATCGGTGTGGCGGTGGATATGGGGATCGGCGCGCCGTTCGATCAGGGGGTTGCGGGCAGGGGCGCCGGAGGGTGCGGCGAGGGCGGGCACCGGTACGGCGGACAGGGCGCCGGCGGCCAGCGCTCCTTTCAGCACCACTCTGCGACTGGGGATGTCACCGCGGCTCATGCAGTCTCCCTTGACGGTGGGGCGGAGGCACGTTCGGCATGTCGAACACCATCTGTGATTCCGAACGCGCGCACCGTAAGGGCGGGGTACGGGGAGGTCAACGGGGCGGGGGCGACGAACTCCGGGCCGTGTTCGCGGCGTTGACCGGCCGTTGACCGGCCCGGCACGTCGTCGGGCCGGGCGCTACCTCCTACCTCCTGCCGCCTCGCTCGACCTCGTCCTCGTACTCCTCCTCGTACTCGTCGTCACCGGCCTCGTCCTCGTAGCGGCGGCCCCTGCCGTTGCCGGAGTCCTCGTCCTCGTCCTCGTCCTCGTCGCCCTCGTACCGCTCCTCCCGCGCGGCCTCTTCCTCCTCCACCACTTCCTCGTGCGTGCGTACGACCTCCCCGTCCCGGATCTCCCCGCGCCAGGCGTCCCCCGGCTCCTCGTCGGTGAGCGTCACGTACCGCTGGAAGTTCTTGAAGTCGAGCCGCAGCCGACGGCCCTGGGCGCGCCAGATGTTGCCGGTCTTCTCGAAGAAGCCCGACGGGTAGTACTCGACGACCAGGACGATGCGCGTCAGCGCGGGGGCCAGTTCGTGGAAGCTGACGGCTCCCCGGGTGGTGCCCCGGGAGCCCTCCGACGTCCACACGATGCGCTCGTCCGGCACCTGCTCCAGCACGGTCGCCCGGAAGCTGCGGGCCGACGGGCCGACCTTGGTCTTCCAGGTGCTCGCCGTGTCGTCGTCGCTGTCCTTCGACACGTCGCGCACACCCTTGGTGAATCCGCTGAACCTCTCGTACTGGGTCCAGTAGTCGTAGCAGGTGCGCAACGGCATGCCGACGTCGAGGACTTCGATGATGTTCGTGACCTTGGGCGAGCCGGCCTTGCCGCCGCTCCCGCCCCCGCCGAGGAGGCCCTTGGCCTTTTCCACGACGTTCTCCTTGAGGCCCTTCGCCTTCTCCGACAGCAAGGCCTTGACCGGGGACTCCCCGTGCAGCAGGCGGGAGCCGATCGAACCGATCGAGCCGATCGCCGGCAGGTGCCCGCCGTTCTCCGCGATGTCGGTGAGCCGGCCGGTGAGGCCGGTGAGTCTGCCGCCCGCCGTCGTGGCCGCGTGCCGCGCCCGGGCGGTGAGGTAGGCCGTGACCTCCTTGCGCAGCCGCGCGAGCGGTTCGAGGGCGTCCGGGGCGGCCTGGTCTGTCCTGTTCATGCCGACTACCTCCGGCGATCCGCGCGCGTGGCCGCGCGCTTGGCGGCCCGCTCCGACGACGTGGACGACTTCGGGGACGCCTGCCCGGCGGGGGACGCCTTCTTCGCGGTCGCCTTCTTCGCCGCGGTCTTCTTCGCCGCGGTCTTCTTGGCGGGCGGGGGCGACTTCCTGCCGGGTGGGGGAGCCGGACGCGGCGCGTGCCGCTCGCGGGACGCGTCCTCGTCCCGCGCCTCCTCGTAGCCCTCGGCGTCCTCGTACTCCTCGGGATACTCCTCCGCCCCCTCGTCCTCCCGGGACTCCCCGTGCCCCGCGCGGCGCCCGGTCCGTCCGGCGGCCGGCGCGCCGCCGGCCGCTTCACGGGCCTTCTCGCCGGCGCCCCGGGTCGCTTCACCGGCGTCCCCGGCCCTCTCGCCGAGCCCCCGCGTCTTCTCGTCGAGGCCGAGCGTGCGGTCGCTGATGGCGTCGGCGAGCGAGCCCAGCTTCCGGTTCACCACGGCGGTCAGCGCCTGGCGGGCCGCGTCGGTGGTGTCGGCGCGCAACTGCTTCCGCAACTCCGCCACCTGCGGCACCCCGCCCAGCCTGCGCGCCCCGTCCGCGAGCAGCCGGCGCGGCTGGAGACGCAGGCGCCGCCCGGCCAGGAGGGTCGCCAGGGACAGGGCGAGCCGCCCCTTCTTCGTACGGCCCAGCACATAGCCGCCGGCGACCGCGGCGGCCAGGGCGGCCTTGGTTCTCTCATCCATCAGTACGCCACCTTCGATTGCTCGTCCGGATCGGCCGGCGTTCGCACGGCCGGTCGAGAAGCCCTGCCTCTTCTCGGCGTTCTTCGCCCTGTTTCCTTCGTCCCGTTCCGGCGTTTTCCCTGCCTTCCCTGCCTTCCCTGCCTTCCCTGCCTTCCCTGCCTTCCCTGCCTTCCCTGCCTTCTCCGCCGCCGGTCGGCGTCATGTCGCCGCCGTGTCCCCGGGCCCGGCGGCCACCCGCTCGGGCGGGACGAAGCTGTAGCAGGGCAGCGGCCCCGCCACCCGCAGGTCCACCCGGTCACGGCGGCGTACGGCGAACTCCCGTACCGCGTCGCGGAACTGGTCGACGGCGGCCCTGTCGACCAGGAACGACGTGGTGAGCACGGATCCGGAGACCCGGGGCCCGGGCGTCACCGCCCGGGCCAACGGCGTGAGTTCGAGCACCGCGTGCCGGGCCGCCTCCGCCGCCCGGCGGGCCATCGCCGTCAGCACCGCCTCGCCCAGCCGCGCACGCGCCTCGTACCCGGGGCACCGCCGTGCCTCCTCGCGCAGCCGGCGGATGGCCGGGTCCTCCCGAACGAGGCTCGCCAGCGCCCGCGCCGGAGCGTGCGCGGCCAGCGCCACCTCGATCCGGCCGGACAGCCGCTCCAGCGTCGCCAGGTGACGTGTCTCCGCCGCGGCCAGTCCCCGGCGGACCGTGGCCTCGTCCGGGAGGACCGTCCCGAACCGCAGCGGCAGCACCGGACCGCGCTCACCGAGAGCCAGCAGCAGATGCTGATGGGCCGCCAGGTGCCGGGGGCGTGGCCGCCGCGGGCGCGCCGGGGCGTCGCTGACGACGGCGCCCACGCGCCCCTCGGCGAGGACGCGTAACCGCGCGGGCACCCCGCCCACGCCGTCGAAGCCGTCCGGAACCCGCTGACCCGCGCGTACGAAGGCGTGGACCCGCACCCGCGGCGCGCGCCGTGCCCGTCGCGCCGTCACCGACCGGCCCCGGCGGGCCGTTCGCGCGCGCGGCGACGGGTCGTTGCGGACGCGGAGGTGCCCCGGGCCCGACGGTGTTCTGCCATACGACAAGTCTCGTCAGGATCGGGGCCGCCGCATCTTCAGCCGCCCGCGCGAAGGACCGCCGACGGCGTCCCGGCCCATACGCCGGGGGCGTATGGGCCGGCTCCTCGGCCCTCCCGTCAGTCCTCCCGGGCCACGCGCACGCCGCGCGGCGCGGGGGTCCGCCGCGTCGGGCACCTCCGGCCCGTGCACGGTCATGCCCTCGATGGAGTCGATCCGCTCGCGTACCGTCCCGGCCGGTTCCAACGCGGCGTCGTACGGCGCGCGGCCGTGCTCGGGTCGAGGCCGCTGATGGCCGGCACGTCCGAGCGGAAGACCGCGTCGCCCAGAACGGCGCGGACGCGCGGGTCCGCACCCCTGCCCTGCTTGTGCCCGGGTGGGGTGAAGGGGGTCCGGCCGGTGCCGTGGTACGCCGCGAGCGCGTCCGGGTACGGGCGCGTGGGAGTGGTCCATGGGTGCCTGGTTGGCCGGAGGCGCGACACGGAAACGGCGTCCGTGGTGTCCCCTACATCCGTTACACCCGTCGTGTCGGTCGCGTCCGTCGTGTCCGCCGAATGGGCCGACCGGGTCGGCGGTCGGCTCAGCCGCCGAATCCGCCGCTGCCGAATCCGCCGCCCGAGTGGTCATCGCCGCGCGGCCGGGCCCGGGGCGGGCTGAAGCGGGTCCCTCGCTTGGCGTGTCGGCCCCGGCTGTGCCGGGCAGGCGTATCGGTGTGCTCGCCCTCTGGGGCCCGGTCCGCGGGCTCCTGGCCGGACTTCTTGTGCCAGTTCCACCACTTCAATCTGTTCATATGGGTGCAGTACCCGAGAAATGCGCACCTATTGCCCTATTTGTTATGTTTCTGAGGTCCGTCTGTGACCTGTCGAGGAGGCATTCATGGCGTCCTTGCTCGCTTCCCCGTCTCTCACGGGCCTCTCCGCCGTCGTCACGGGCGGCTCCCGCGGCCTGGGGCTCCTGCTGGCCGAGGAACTGGCGACGCGCCACTGCGACGTCACGATCGTGGCCCGGGACGCGGCGGAGCTCGGCCGGGCGGACACCCTGCTGCGGCGGCCCGGCGGGGTCCGCGTCCGTACCGCCGTGTGCGACGTACGGGACCGGGACGCCGTCCGCGAGATGCTGCGCGACACCGCGAGCGCCTTCGGGGGGATCGACCTCGTCATCGCCAACGCGGGGATCATCCAGGTCGCGCCCGTCGACGACCTCGGTGCGGAGGCCTTCGAGAGTGCGCTGGACAGCATCTTCAAGGGCGCCCTGTACACCTCGCTGGAAGCACTGCCGTATCTGCGCCGCAGCCCCGCGGGCGGCCGGCTGGCCCTGATCGGGTCCGTCGGTGGTCTGCTGGCGGCGCCGCATCTGCTGCCGTACTCCTGCGCCAAGGCCGCGGTCGGCGCGCTGGCGGAGGGGCTGCACGCGGAGGCGGCCCGGGGCGGGGTGAGCGTCACCGCCGTCCACCCCGGGCTGATGCGGACGGGCTCCCATCTGCACGCGCGGTTCGGCGGCGATCAGGAACGCGAATTCGCCTGGTTCTCCGCCCTGGCCGGCATGCCCGTGGTCTCCATGAACGCGCGCCGCGCGGCGGACCGCATCGTCACGGCCGTCCAGCGCCGACGGACGCGGATCGTCCTCACCCCGGTCGCGCGCGCCGCGGCCGTGGTCCATGGTGTGGCCCCGGGACTGACCACCCGGATGACCACGCTGGCCACCCGGGCGCTGCCGAACCCGACGGACGGCAGGCGGCGGCTGACGGAAGGAGCGGACCTGGGGCCGCCCGCGCACCCCGTCGCCCGAAGGCTGCGCGCGTGGGGCAGCGCGCTCAACGACAAGGTGGCCGGCGCCTACAACCAGCGGGCCGCATGAGCCCGCCGCCCTCGCGCGCCGAGACGGATGGTCGCGGACGGGCGTGTACGGAGACGGGCGTACGGACGCGTGCCCACGACCGCGACGCGACGGCGGACGCGGCGCGGAGGCGGGCGGGCCGGGGACGGATCCGTGACGGAGGCGGACGGAGATGACGGCGGTGACCCGACAGGACCGCGACCACGACACCGACACCGACACGGGCAAGGACACCGGCAAGGACACGGGCAAGGACACCGGTAAGGCCGGCAGCGTCGGCACCGGCTCGGGACAGGCGTACGACGCCGCGCCCTACCTTCCGGACCGTGGCGGGCTGGCCGCGCTCCGGCGTGCCGCGGCCGACTGCCACGGCTGCCCCCTGTACGAGAACGCCACCCGCACGGTCTTCGGCTCGGGTCCCGCCTCGGCGCGGGTCGTCCTGGTCGGGGAGCAGCCCGGGGACCAGGAGGACCGTCAGGGCGAGCCGTTCGTCGGGCCCGCCGGGCACATGCTGCGCAAGGCGCTGGAGGAGGCCGGCCTCGACGTCGCGGAGGCGTACCTGACCAACGCGGTCAAACACTTCAAGTTCACCTCCGCCGGGCCCGGCAAGCGCCGTATCCACAAGGCGCCGAGCCTGCGCGAGATGACCGCCTGCCGCCCCTGGCTGACCGCCGAACTGCACGTGGTCGGCCCGGAGGTGGTCGTGGCCCTCGGCGCGACGGCGGGCAAGGCGCTGTTCGGACCGGCCTTCCGGGTGACGAAGGACAGGGGCGCGCTGATCCCGCTGTCTCCACCGGGTCCCGGCGGTCGGGGCGGCGGAGCGGGGGGCTCGCCCGCCGGAGGCCCCACGGCCGACGGCTTTCCCGCCGGACGCGAGGACACCGTGTACGGTCTGGCCACCATCCACCCGTCCGCGGTGCTCCGCGCCGACGACCGGGCCGCCGTGTACGCGGGGCTCGTCAGCGACCTGCGCGTGGCGGCGGACGCCCTGCGGACAGGACCGGGATCGCGCCGGGGCCGGTGACGAGCGACGGAACGAGCCGGACATGCCCGAACTGCCCGACGTCGAAGCCTTCCGCGCGACCCTGGAGTCCTGCGCGGGCGGCCGGAGGATCCGTCGGGTCCAGGTGTACGACAGCGGCGTCCTGCACGGGATCGGCGCGCGCCGGCTGCGTGAGCGGCTGGAGGGCCGCCGGTTCACCCGGGCCGAACGGCACGGGAAGTGGCTGCTGGCCCGCACCGACGGACCCACCCTGCTGCTGCACTTCGGCATGACCGGGACGCTGGTGTGCTGCCGGCCCGACGACGAGCGGCACCGTCATGACCGCGTCGTGTTCACCGTCGGCCCCGACCGCCAGCTCCGCTACCGCGACCAGCGCAAGCTCAAGGGCCTGTGGCTGGCCGACGAGACGGACGTCGAACGCCTCCTGGCGCGCCAGGGCCCCGACGCCGGGAAGATCACGCGGGAGGAGTTCGACGCGTACCTGACCGGCCGCCGGGGCGGACTCAAGGCGGCCCTCACCGACCAGTCCCGCCTCGCCGGGCTCGGCAACCTGCTCGCCGACGAGATCCTGTGGCGCGCCGGCCTCGCCCCCGGCCACCGGGCGGCCACCCTCACCGACGCCGAGCGGAGCCGCCTCTACGCCGACATGCGGCGCACCGTGCGCGCGGCGGTACGGGCGGGCCGCGTACCGTCGCGCGCGAGCTGGCTCACCGGCCACCGAGACGACGCCGACGCGTGCTGCCCGCGCTGCGGCACGCCCCTGAGCCGGGGCCGGGTCGCGGGCCGGGGCACCGTGTGGTGCCCCCGCTGCCAGCCCGGGTGACGTGACCGCCGGCCCGGGTGACGTGCGGAAGGGCGGTCGACGGCGGACGTCAGCGGGCCGGCTGCCCGCGCGCCAGCATTCTGCGCAGCCCCCGCGCGCCCAGGACGGTGCCCGCGAGCGCCGCCACCACGACGCAGGGGCGACGCGCGAGTGCCGCCTGCGGGCTGTGCTCGGCCGACCGCGCGTCGAACGCTCCGTGCGCACCGAAATCGTGGCCGTCCGGGCCGTCCAGCGGGTGCCAGAGGTTGTCGGGCCGGTCGGCGGCCACCTTCTCGTCCGTCTGCTGCGCGTCGAAACCGGTACGGGCGAGATAGCGGTCCAGCAGCGCCGGGGCCACCTTGTCGGCCAGGATGGTCGCCACCGTGGAGGCGCCGACGTAGTACTGCTTGCGACGCGGATGGTCCGCCGCGTGGACGACGGCGCGGGCCGCGACCTCCGGCTGGTAGATCGGCGGCACCGGCTGCGGATGGCGGGGCAGCCGGGAGAGCACCCAGGAGAACTGGGGCGTGTTGACCGCCGGCATCTGGACGACGGTGATCCGCACCCGGCTGTGCCGGTGCATCAGTTCCGCACGGATGCTGGAGGTGAAGCCGTTGACGGCGTGTTTGGCGCCGCAGTACGCCGACTGCAACGGGATCGACCGGACGCCGAGCGCCGATCCGACCTGCACGATCACACCCGTGTCGCGGGGGAGCATCTGCTCCAGCGCGGCCCGTGTACCGTGCACGAAGCCGAGGTAGCACACCTCGGTGACCCGCCGGTACTCCTGGGGCGTGATGTCGGTGAAGGGGGCGAACACCGACGTGAAGGCGGCGTTGACCCAGACGTCGACGGGCCCGAACGCGGCCTCGGCCGCGTCCGCGGCCTCCGCTACCTGAGCGTGGTCGGCCACGTCGGTGGGCAGCGGCAGCGCGCGGCCGCCCAGCTCCACCACCTCGGCCGCCGCGGCGTCGAGCCCGGCCCGGCCCCGGGCGACCAGCGCCACGTCGGCGCCCCGCCGGGCGAACATCCGGGCCGTCGCGCGGCCGATGCCGGCGCTCGCGCCGGTGATGACGACGGTCTGGGCCATGCGGCCTCCTCGCTCCTTGCTCGTTCCTTCTGCAGCTTGTGCGGCTTGTGCGGCTTGTGACTTCGGATGTCCCGGTCCGGCGTCGGCGCCGGGACCACTCACTCCTCGCGGTGCCGGTGGCCCGGAAGCATCTCCTGCACCTTGGCCTTCAGGCCCTGCCGGATCATCCCGGCCCGGTCGCTGTCGCCCTTGACGATCGCCGAGGCGGCGGCCTCGATCTGGTCGAGGGTCGCGTGCGGCGGGATCGGCGGCACGGCCGGGTCCGTGCGGAAGTCGATCACGTAGGGCCGGTCCGCGCCCAGCGCCTTGTGCCAGGCGGACTCGACCTCGCCGGGCTTCTCCACCCGGACCCCGTCCAGCCCGATGGACCGGGCGAAGTCCGCGTACGGCACGTCCGGGATCGCCTGGGACGGCAGGAACTGCGGGGCGCCCGACATGGCGCGCATCTCCCAGGTCACCTGGTTGAGGTCCTGGTTGTTGAGGACGGCGACGATCAGCCGCGGGTCCTCCCAGTCGCGCCAGTACTTGGCGGCGGTGATCAGTTCCGCCATGCCGTTCATCTGCATGGCCCCGTCGCCGACCAGAGCCAGCGCGGGCCGGTCCGGATGCGCGAACTTGGCCCCGATCGCGTACGGCACCCCCGGGCCCATCGTGGCGAGCGTGCCCGACAGGGAGCCGCGCATGGCGCCGCGGATCCGCAGGTGCCGGGCGTACCAGTTGGCCGCGGAGCCCGAGTCGGCCGTCAGGATCACATCGTCGGGCAGCAGCGCGTCGAGCGCGTGCACGACGTACTCCGGGTTGATCGGTTCCGCCTCCACGGCGGCTCGCGCCCGCATCACCTCCCACCAGCGGTCCGTGTCCTTCTCGATCTTCTTGCGCCAGGAGCCGTGCCGCTTCTTCTTGAGCTTCGGCAGCAGACTCCTGAGCGTTTCGCGAGCGTCCCCGACCAGATTGACCTCGAAGGGGTAGCGCATACCGATCATGAAGGGATCGATGTCGATCTGGACCGCACGTGCCCGGTCGAACTCCGGCAGGAACTGGCTGTACGGGAAACTCGACCCCACCACGAGGAGCGTGTCGCAGTCGCGCATCAGCTCGTACGAGGGCCGCGTGCCGAGCAGACCGATCGCGCCGGTCACGTACGGCAGTGTGTCGGGCAGCGCGTCCTTGCCCAGCAGTGCCTTGGCCACCCCGGCGCCGGTGAGGTCGGCGAGCCGCCGTACCTCCTCCTGCGCCCCGCGCGCGCCCTGCCCGATCAGGACGGCGACCTTCTCGCCCGCGTTCAGGACCTCGGCCGCGCGGTCGAGGTCTGCCTCCGCCGGGACCGGCGCGGACGACGTGACGCCCAGGCTGGACGGCACCATTTTGAAGGCGTGCGTCGGCGGCGAGTAGTCCAGCTCCTGCACGTCGGCGGGGATGATGACGGCGGTCACCGTCCGCTTCGCGTACGCCGTGCGCAGGGCCCGGTCGATGACGTTCGGCAGCTGCTCGGGGACGGTCACCATCTCGCAGAAGTCGGCGGCCACGTCCTTGTACAGGCTCAGCAGGTCGACCTCCTGCTGGTACGAGCCGCCCATGGCGCTGCGGTTGGTCTGCCCCACGATCGCCACCACGGGCACGTGGTCGAGCTTGGCGTCGTACAACCCGTTGAGCAGATGGATGGCGCCCGGTCCCGAGGTCGCCGCGCACACCCCGGCCCGGCCCGAGAACTTCGCGTACCCGACCGCCTGGAACGCTGCCATCTCCTCGTGCCGGGCCTGCACGAACCGCGGCTTGTTCTCGGCCCGGCCCCAGGCGGCGAGCAGTCCGTTGATGCCGTCGCCCGCGTAGGCGAAGACATGGTCGACCTCCCACTCGCGCAACCGCTGAAGGATGTAGTCGGACACCTTGGTCGTCATGAATGCTCCTCTCGTACTCTGTGGGACGGACGGACGAATGGGCGCCTGTTCCACGGCCGGCTCCCGGCCCGGTGAGGGCCCGGCGCCCGGGGGTTCGGCCACCGCGCAGGGCGTGGGCCGAGCCGCGCGGGGCGGGTTACGCCCGCCGGACGGTGCCCCGCGCACGGCGGCCCGTGCCGCGCGCCAGGGCGTACGCGCCGGCGGCGCCGGCTCCGAGGACGGCAGCGGCGGTGCCGGCCGTCAGCAGCCCGGCGTCGCGGCGGGAGGCCACCGGCCGGGCGACGGCCTTCTCCGGCCGGTCGGCCGGCAGCGGCCCGTCCAGCCCGAGGGCCAGCGCCTCCGCCAGGTGCAGGGCCCGGCGGCCGGTGCGGCCCTGGTCGATCTGCGTACGGCAGCTGAACCCGTCCGCGAGGACCAGCGCCCCGGGCGCGGTGTCCCGCACGGCGGGCAGGACCCCCTGTTCACCGATCGCCAGGGACAGGTCGTGGTGGCCGCGTTCGAAGCCGAAGTTCCCGGCGAGACCGCAGCACCCGGCGTCCAGGACCTCGGCCTCGATCCCGGCCCGCCGCATCAGCTCCCGGTCGGCGTCGTACGCCAGGACCGCGTGCTGGTGGCAGTGGGTCTGCACGGTCGCCGAGCGGGCCAGCGCCGGGGGCCGCCAGCCGTCGGGAGCGTCGTTCAGCAGCAGCTCGGAGAACGTACGGAACTGCCTCGACAGCCGTGCCACGTCCTCGTCCTCGGGGAGCAGTTCGGGCGCGTCCGCGCGGAAGACGGCGGCGCAGGAGGGCTCCAGACCGACCACCGGGGTACCGGCCGCGATCCACGGCCGCAGCACGTCGACGGTACGGCGCAGCACCCACTGGGCGGTGGCCAGTTGGCCGGTGGAGATCCAGGTCAGACCGCAGCACACGGCACGCTCCGGCACGACGACCCGGAAGCCGGCGTCCTCCAGGACCCGGACCGCCGCCTTGGCGACCTCCGGGTGGAAGTACGTGCTGAAGGTGTCGGGCCACAGGACGACGGTCCGCCCGTCGGCCCCGTCCGGCCCCGTCGCGTCGGCGGTCACCCCGTCCGCGGTCATCGCGTCCGTGGACACCTCGCCGGCGGTCACCGGCGGTGCGTGCCCTCGCCCGGAGCCGGGGACCCGGCTCGCCCCGTTCCGCGCCCGCCACCACTGGAGGAACGATTCCTCGGCGAAGACCGGCGCGGTCCGCCGCGCCGCCACCCCCGCCAGGCGCTTGCCGGCCCGGGCCAGACCAGGTGCGTTCAGCGCGGCGTTCACCAGGCGCGGCCCGAGCCGCGACAGCCGCGCCCACAGCGGCAGCCAGCCCAGCGAGTAGTGCGCCGCCGGACGCACCCTGCCCGCGTAGTGGTGGGAGAGGAACTCGGCCTTGTACGTGGCCATGTCGACGCCGACCGGACAGTCCGACCGGCAGCCCTTGCAGGCCAGGCAGAGGTCGAGGGCGTCCCGTACCGCCGTGGACCGCCAGCCGTCGGTGACGGCCGAGTCCGCGTGCCCGCCCAGCATCTCGAACAGCAGCCGGGCACGGCCGCGCGTGGAGTGCTCCTCCTCCCCGGTCGCCCGGTACGACGGACACATCACGCCCCCGGTCCGCGTGCGGCAGTTACCGATCCCGACGCAGCGCATCACCGCGCGGGTGAAGGAGTGGTCGTCGTCCGGGTAGCCGAACCGCGTCGCGTGGCCGCGCGGGCTCCAGTGCGGTCCCAGTCGCAGCCGGTCCGTGGTGCGGTAGGGCGCCACGACCTTCCCCGGATTCATCAGGTTGTCCGGATCGAAGAGGGCCTTCACCTCGCCGAACGCGCCGACCAGCCGCTCACCGAACATCCGCGGCAGCAGTTCCCCGCGCGCCTGCCCGTCACCGTGCTCGCCGGACAGCGAGCCGCCGTACGACACCACGAGGTCCGCGGCCCGGAACAGGAACTCCCGGAAGGCGGCGACCCCTTCGGCGGTCTTGAGCCCGAAGGGGATCCGGGTGTGGACGCAGCCCTGCCCGAAGTGCCCGTAGAGCGAGGGGTGGTCGTAACCGAACTCCTCGAACAGCTTCTTCAGGTCGCGCAGATAGTCACCGAGCCGCTCCGGGGGTACGGCGGAGTCCTCCCATCCCTCCCAGGTCTCCCGCTCGTCCGGAGGGCGCGCGGTCACCCCGAGCCCCGCCTCCCGTGCCTTGAGCATCTTCCGTTCGCGCTCGGGGTCGTCGGAGAACGCGACGGCGGGATCGTCGTCGTCCCGGCCGAGCGCCCGCAGCAGCGCGTGCGCCTGGGCATCGGCCTCCTCCCGGCTCTCGCCGCTGAACTGGAGCAGCAGCCAGCTCTCGCCCGCGGGGAAACGGTCCAGCGAGTCCAGGAAGGCGCCCTCCTCGCGCATCAGCCGCGCCATGCGCCCGTCGATGGCCTCCAACTGCGTCGGACTGCTGTGCTCCAGCAGCCGGGGCACCTCGTCGGCGGCGGCGCAGATGTCGTCGTACCCGAGGACGAGCATCGCCTCGGCCGCCGGTAGGGGCACCAGGTCCAGCTCGGCGTGCAGGACGGTGACGAGCGTGCCCTCGCTGCCGACCAGCGCACGGGCCACGTCGAAGCCGTTCTCCGGAAGCAGCGAGTCCAGGTTGTAGCCGGAGACGCGGCGCGGGATGCGGGGGAAGCCCTGGCGCACCTCGGCCAGGTGGCGGTCGATGACGTCCCGCAGTCCCCGGTACAGCTCGGCGCGCCGGCCGCCCGCCGCCACCACGTCCTCGAACTCCGCGTCGGACGTGGGCCCCACCCAGCAGCGGGTGCCGTCGTACGTGAGGACCTCCAGCCGCCTTACGTTGTCCACCGTCTTGCCGTACGCCTGGGCCGAGGCGCCGCATGAGTTGTTGCCGACCATCCCGCCCAGCGAGCAGTGGCTGTGGGTGGACGGCTTGGGACCGAACCGCAGGCCGTGGGGCGCGAGCCGCCGGTTGAGCTCGTCGAGCACGATGCCCGGCTCGACCACGCAGGTCCGGCGCTCGGTGTCGAGCGACACCAGGCCGTGGCAGTACTTGGTGAAGTCGATGACGACGGCGGTGTTGGTGCACTGCCCGCCCAGGCTCGTACCGCCCCCGCGGGGCAGGACGGGGGCCCGGAACCGGGCGCACACCTCCACCGCCGTCGCCGCGGCGTCGACGGTGTACGGCACGACCACGCCGATCGGCACCTGCCGGTAGTTCGATCCGTCGGTGGAGTAGGCGCCCCGGCTGCCGGCGTCGAACCGGACCTCACCGGCGACGTGGGCGCGCAGGGCCGCCTCCAGCGCCCTGACGTCCAGCGCGGAACCGGACCCGTCCGTCTCCGTGGCCACCGTGCCTCCCTCGTACGCCGCCGCGTCTGCCCGCCTCACTCACGCGTTCCCGGACAAGACAGGGGCTAACGTGCTGAAACGGCAGGTTGCGCCGAATGCCCACGAGGGGTGGCGCCGGGCGCCACGGGGGTTTTCCGCCGCCCGGCGGTGGCCGGCACGGCGGGCGGGCCAGGTAACGGGTACGGCGGGGCCACGGGGCCGCCGTCCGGACCAGGGCGCCGCCTCGGCCGCGCCGGAGCACCGCCCCGGTCAGCGGGGGACTCCCCGCCCCGCGTCCGGGGCGGGACGCCGGGCCACGTGCTCGTCGTCGCCGCCGTCGGCCGCCGCCTCCCGTCCCGGTACCGCCACGGTCGTCCCGGTGGCGTCGGCCGCGATGTTCAGATCGCGGTCCCGGGTCTCCGGCGACAGCCGGACGGCGACCAGGCTGACGGCTGTGATCAGCGACATGTAGACGGCCACCGGCACCCACGAGCCGGCGAACGCGGAGACCAGCGCCGTACAGATCAGTGGCGCGACACCGCCGCCGACGACCGAGGAGAACTCGCGCCCCAGGGTGACGCCCGCGTACCGGTAGCGGTTGCCGAACAGCTCCGGGAAGTAGCTCATCTGCACCCCGACCGCGCCCTGGCACGCCAGGACGAACCCGATGACGATCGCCACCGTGATCGCCGCCTTGGACCCGGTGTTCAGCGCGATGAAGGTGGGGGTGGGCAGCAGCACCAGGGCGGTGAGGATCAGGGAGTACACGGGCCGCCGCCCGAACCGGTCGGAGAGGGTGCCGAAACCGATCGCCGCGAAACCGCCGCAGATCGCGCCGAGGAGCAGCACCTCAGGGACGAAGTCCTTGGCGACGCCGACGGTGGAGACCAGGTAGGAGGCCATGAACACCTGGTACGTGTACGACTGCGCGCTGATCCCGACGTTCATGAAGAGCACCAGCAGCATGGGCCTGCGGCCGTGGGTCAGCACCTCCTTGACCGGGGAGGCGGGGCGCTCGCGCTGCTCCTTGAGCTCCTGGAAGACCGGGCTCTCGGTGAGCTTGCGGCGGATGACCATGGCGACGACCGTCACCAGGAGGCTGCTGGCGAAGATCAGCCGCCACCCCCAGCTCATCAGGGCGTCGTCGGGCAGCCGCTGGGCCAGGATCCAGGCCACCGCGCCCAGTGCCGTACCGAGTGCCGCGCCCGCCATGACCAGCGACGAGAGCCGCCCGCGCCGACCCGTGGCGGCCGTCTCGGTGAGCAGGGTGGCACCGCCCGACTGCTCGGCGCCGGCACCGAAACCCTGGCCCATGCGGCAGATCAGCAGCAGGATCGGTGCCAACACGCCCACCTGGCCGTAGGTGGGCAGCAGTCCGATGGCGAGCGTGGATCCGCCCATCAGGAGCAGGGTGGTGACGAGGATCCATTTGCGGCCGAGACGGTCCCCGTAGCGGGAGAAGAAGAGCCCGCCGAGCGGCCGGGCCGCGAAGCCGACCGCGTAGGTGCTGAAGCTGGCGAGCATGCCGACGGTCGGCGACACGTTGGGGAAGAACAGCTCGCTGAAGATCAGGGCCGAGGCGGTGCCGTAGATGACGAAGTCGTACTGTTCGAGCGCCGTGCCGACGAGGCCGGCCCAGGCGGCCCGGCGTACGGCCCGTGGGTCCGCGGGCGGGGCGCCGGGCGCGGTGGTGCGGTGTTTTTCCATGATCCATGCCTCCTTGGGCGGACCGGGGGGAAGACCGGGGAAGGGAGAAGCCCCGGGAAAAAGGGAGAAGAGCGGGGAAGCGGGCGTGTGAGGCGCCGGTGGGGCGTGGGTGCCGTACGGGCGGTGCCGGTACGGGATACGGGACATGGGACCGCGCGGTGCCGATAGGGAGGGCATCGCCGGATGTGGGCCCGCCCGCGGTGTGGCGCGGTCGGCCGGGGCCGCGGCCCGACGGGGGTGCGACGCCGGGAGGCGGACGGGAGGCGGCCCGCCGAGTGGGGACCGGTCCGGACGGACCGGGGTCGCCCGGGCGAGCCGTACGGGTGGGGAAGCGGGCCGTACGGGCGGGGGAGAGACGCGGTCGTGGCCGCGGGGGAGGGGACGAGGAGTCGGGAGGGTTACCGGACCGTGGAGTCAGTCACCGGGCCGGACGACGACCTTGAGGTGCGACGGGTCCCGCTGGGGCGCGCGCAGCGCGTCGGCCGCCCGGTCCAGAGGAAAACGCCCGGTGAGAATACCCGCCAGATCGACGCGGCCGTCGGCGGCCATCGCGAGGGCGGTCGGGAAGGCATGGGCGTAACGGAACGCCGTCACCAGATCGATCTCCCACCGCTGGAGATGGGCCAGGGGCAGTCCGTCGACCGAGATCCCGGCCTGGCCGACGACGGTGGCCCGGCCGGCGGGGCGGAGGGTGCGCAGGCCCTGCCACAGCGCGACCGGATGGGCCGAACACTCCACCAGCCGGTCCACACCGTCGAGTCCCAGGTCTTCGCGCCCGGCCGTGTTGAGCACGACGCCGGCGCCGAAGGCGCGGGCCCGGTCCAGCCGGGCGTCGTTGACGTCGGTGACGATCACCTCGGCGGCGCCCGCGGCGCGTGCCACCTGGAGCACCAGGAGGCCGATGGGCCCCGCGCCGGTGATCAGCACCCGGTCACCGAGGCCGATCTCGGCGCGGCGTACCGCCCACACGGCGACGGCCAGCGGCTCGATCAGCGCGCCCAGCTCGAGGGGGAGGGCGTCCGGCAGCGGGTGCACGGCCCGCGCGGGGAGGACGGCGGACTCGGCGAAGGTCCCGTGTGTCGGGGGCGAGCCGAGGCAGACCCCGTTCGGGCAGAGGTTGTAGCGCCCGGAGCGGCAGGTCGGACAGGCACCGCAGCCCACGGCGGGTTCCACCGCGACCCGGGTGCCGGTCTCCAGCTCGACGCCGGAACCGGTGGCGGTGACCGTCCCGGCGGCCTCGTGGCCGAGCACGGTCGGCCGGCGCAGTGTGTTCGCGCCGTTGCGGCCGTCCGCGAAGTAGTGCATGTCCGAGCCGCACACACCGACGGCGTCGACCGTGACCAGCACGTCGCCGGGGCCGAGCGGGGGCAGGGGGATGTGTTCTGTACGGAGGTCACCCGGGCCGTGCAGGACGGCGGCGCGGGTCGTGTCGGGGAGGAGCACGTTCTCACGTCCTTGTGAGGGGGTCTGCGGGAAAGAGCGGGGTCGGCGGGCGGGGTCAGTCGGTGGGACGGGGAGCGCCGTCCGTGGCGAGGAGGGCGTCGGCCGCCGCGCCGGCCGGGCCGTGCCGGACGATGACATCGGCCAACTCGGCGACCCGGGCGGAGAATTCGGGATGTTCGGTCAGCCCGTCGCCCAGCAGCCCGCTCTCCAGGACCGCGCGGACGGCCGCGGCGCCGCGCACACCGGTGCCGGGAGCGGCGCCGGCGACGATCGCGCGGAGCCGCTCGCGGGCGGGGTCGGCCATCGCGGCGGCGTGCGGCCCCGGCTCGAAACCGCGCGGCGGGGTCACGCAGCACAGGTAGGCGGCCACGGTCAGGGCCAGGTGGTGCGGCATCCGGCCCGCCCGCAGGTGGAGCAGGGCGGGGTCGGGGACCCGCTGGCGCAGTTTCACCGAGCCGTCGGACCCGACCTGCCGCGTCCGGTGACCGAGCGCGGTATTGGCCCAGCGGTCGAACAACTGCCCGGCGTAGTGGTCCGGGTCGACGTCCGGGGGCACGGTGAGGCTGGGCAGGTACTCGTCGTACAGCACACGGCGCGCCGCCTCGGCGATGAACGGCCGCCCGACGGAGTCCGGGACCGTCTCGCGCCCGTCCAGCGCGCCCAGGTACGCGATGAGCGAGTGCGTGCCGTTGAGCAGCCGGAGCTTGAGCAGTTCGTAGGGTTCGACGTCCGCCGTGAACAGCGCTCCGCCGTGCTCCCAGGCCGGCCGTCCCGCGGCGAACCGGTCCTCCATCACCCACATGCTGAACGGTTCGGCCGGCACCGGCACGGCGTCGTACAGGCCCAGGCGCGCGGCGACCGCGTCGCGGTAGGCGTCGGTGGTGGCTGGGACGATCCGGTCGACCATGGAGCCGGGGAACGTCACCGCGCTCTCCAGCCACGGCACCAGCTCCTCGCGTTCCGCGGCGGGCAGCGCCTCGGCGAACTCCCGCACGAGTCGGCCGGTCAGCTCGCCGTTGCCGACGAGGTTGTCGCAGCTCAGGACCGTCACCGGCCGGGCGTGCAGGCGCAGGCGGCGCTGCAGACCGCGCACGATCCGCCCGATCGTGGTCCGCGCGGGAGTGTCCCCGCGCAGGTCCGCCCGGACGTCCGGGGAGTCGAGGTCGAGACCGTGGGTGCGCGGCGAGAACGTGTAGCCGTGTTCTGTGACGGTCAGGGTGATGACGGCCGTGGCGGGCGCCGCCAGCGCGTCGAGCACGTCCTCCGGCTGCTCCGCCGCCACCAGCGCGCCGGTGTGCACGGCGGGGACCGTGATCCGGGTGCGCTCCGGGGAGATCTCCACGACCGAGTAGCGCAGGTCCTGCTCCCGCATCGCCCGTGCCACGTCCGGCGTCCGGCCGGCCACCCCGAGAATGCCCCAGGGGCCGTCGGTGTGTGCCAGCGCGGCAGCCGTGTGCACGGCCTGGTGCGCGCGGTGGAAGTTGCCGAGTCCGAGGTGCACGATCCCGGTGCCGGACGGGGCGGCCGGCCGCGACCGGGCCCGCGCGGCGGCCGTCTCCCGGCCCAGGCGCGGCAGGGTCGTTGTCGTTGTCGTTGTCGTTGTCGTCGTGGTCACGGGTACGGTCACCAGTCCGTCATCGAGCCGTCGCGGCGCCGGGCGACGGGCAGGTAGGCGGGTTCGTAGGGGAACCGGGCGGCCAGCTTCTCGTCGACCTCGATCCCGATTCCGGGCCGGTCCCCCGGGTGCAGATGGCCGTCGGCGTAGCTCCACGCGTGCTGGAACACCTCGTGGACGAGCGGCTCGTACCCCATGTACTCCTGGATGGCGAAGTTCGGTGTCGACAGGCCGACGTGCAGCGACGCGCCGAGCGCGACGGGGGAGACGTCCGAGGGACCGTGCGGGCCGAGCCGTACCTGCCAGATCTCCGCGAGGGCGGCGATCCGGCGCAGATGGCTGATCCCGCCCGCGTGGGTCACACAGGTCCGCACGAAGTCGATGAGCTGCTCGGTGATCAGGCTCTGGCACTCCCAGACGGTGTTGAACACCTCGCCGATCGCCAGCGGGACGGTCGTGTGCCGCCGGACGTGCCGCAGCACCTCCTGGTTCTCGGCGGGGGTGACGTCCTCCAGCCAGAAAAGGTCCACCTCTTCGAGCGCGCGGCCCAGGCCGGCCGCCTGTCCGGGGGTGAGGCGGTGGTGGGCGTCGTGCAGCAGCCTGACCTCCGGCCCCACGTGTTCTCGTACCGCGGCCAGCACCTTGGGCGCGTGCCGCAGGTAGGACTCCGTGTCCCAGACCTCCTCCGCGGGCGCCGCGCCCCGGCCGGCCGGCTCGTACCCCACGCCGTCCCGGGTCACCCCGTACACCGTGTCGAGGCCCGGCACGCCGCTCTGCGCGCGTATCGCGAGGAAACCCTCCGCGCGGCGCGCGTCGACCGAGTCGAGCAGGTGGGGAACGTCCCAGCCGGTGGCATGGGTGTACGTGAGGATCCGGTCCCGGACGGCCCCGCCCAGCAGTTGGTAGACCGGCTGACCGGTTGCCTTGCCCTTGATGTCCCACAGCGCGATGTCCACCGCGCCGATCGCCGTCATGGTCACGGGACCGCGCCGCCAGTAGGCCCCGCGGTAGAGGTACTGCCAGGTGTCCTCGATCCGCGCCGGATCGCGGCCGATCAGGAGCGGGGCGAGATGGTCGCGGAGGTAGGAGGCGACCGCGAGTTCGCGGCCGTTGAGCGTGGCGTCGCCCCAGCCGACCAGGCCCTGCGCGGTGGTTATCTTGAGGGCGACGAAGTTGCGTCCGGGGCTGGTCACCAACACCTCGGCGGCGACGATGGTGTCGGCGCCCGTTCCCGTTCTCGTGCCAACGCCCTTGTCGGCGCAGGTACGTGTAGCCGTTCCTGTGCCCGCGTTCGCTGCCGCTGCTGTTCCGGCCGTGGTCATCGGGCCACCGCCACGACGTTGTGGAGCCGTTCGCCCGCGGCGAGCCGGCCGATGTTGGCGGCGATGTCCCGCACGCGGTGTTCGAAGGTCTGGCGGGTGACGCCCGAGGTGTGCGGAGTCATCAGTACGTTGTCCAGCGTCTCGAAGGGATGGGTGGCGGGGGCGGCGGTGTGCCCGCCCGCCGGGTAGCGGTACCAGACGTCGATCGCTGCGGCGCCGAGCGTACGGTCGCGGAGCGCGCGGTAGAGCGCGCCCTCGTCCACCACCGGGCCGCGGCCGACATGGATCAGCACGCCGGACGGACCGAGCCGGGCCAGCTCGGCCGCGCCGACCAGGCCCTTGGTGCCGGGGGTGAGCGGGGCGGAGACGACGACCACGTCCGAGGACTCCAGCAGCGGCCCGAGTCCGTCGATGGTTTCCGAGCGGGCCAGTCCATGGGCCGCCGCGTCCACCTCCCCGCGTCGGGTCACCGCCATGCCCCGGGCGCCGAACGCCCGGAAGCGCTGCCAGCAGCGGGCCCCGATGTGGCCGAAGCCGACGAAGCCGACGGTCGCGGTGGCCAGCGTGTCCACCCACGGGGCGCCCGGATCGTACGAGGGGGAGTCCCACCGCCCCTCGCGCAGCGCGGCGTGCTGCCTCGGGAAGCCGCGGCGGAGCATGATCGCGGCCGACACGGCGTACTCGGCGATGGAGTCCTCGTGGTGGAAGGTGTTGGCGACCTGGACACCGGGCGCGAGGGCGTCGACGTCGATGCCGTCCGTACCGGCGCCGGAGGCGTGCGCGAGCCGCAGCCGGGGCGCGGCGGCGGCCATGGCGGGCGTGCAGCGGCCCGAGACGAGGACGTCCGCGTCCGCGAGGGCGGCCTCGACGGCGGCGGGGTCGCCGGGGTCGGGCCAGCGGACGCGGCTGCCCTCGGGCAGGGCCCGCTCGAACTCGGTGCGAAGGAAGGCGAAGTTCGGCTCGACGACGACGACGGTGGGGGCGCCGGGCGGCTCCGGTGCGATGGCGGCGGGCGTGGCCGTGGCCGCGGGTACGGGGGCGGACCCGGGTGCGTCCGGGGGCGCGGAAGCCGTCGGACGGCTCCCCCCGGGCGCGGGGGCGTCGGCGCTCACGTCAGGTCCTCCTTCGGTGTGGTGCGGGTAGGGGCGGGCCCGGCCGGTCCGGTGGACGCGCGCACGATGAGCTGCGTCGGCAGTCGCAGTGTGCGGGGCGTCTGCCGCTCGCCCGCCATCACCTGGCCCAGCATCTCCAGGCTGACCGCGCCCGCCCGGGCCATGGGCACGGAGATGCTCGTCAGGGACGGCTGGGACACCTCGGCGAACGGGATGTCGTCGACGCCGATCACACTGAGGTCCTCCGGGACGCTCAGGCCGAGGGCCCGCGCGCCGGCGATCACACCGAACGCCACCAGGTCGTTGTGCGTGATCACCGCCGACGCGCGCGAGGCCATCACGCTCGCCGCCGCGGCCGTGCCGCCGTCCGCCGTCTCCGCCTGCCAGCCCAGCAACTCCAGTTCCAGACCGGCCCGTTCGGCCTCGGCGCGGATCAGGTCCACCCGGTGCGCGTTGGACCAGGAACGCTGCATGCCCTGGACGTAGGCGATCCGCCGGTGCCCGAGAGCGGCCAGGTACTCGGCGGCCTGGCGCAGTCCGTGGGCGGCGTCGGCGATCACACAGTCCGCGCCGGAGGTCTCCCGGTTGACGAGCACCGCCGGGGTACGGCCGCACAGGTCCAGGACCTGGTCCGCCTCCAGTCGCGGGGAGCAGACGATCAGCCCGTCGGCCCGCTCCCGCAGATGGGCGATGACTTCGCGCTCGCGGTCCGGACTGAGATCGGTGTCGGCGAGTACGACCGTCCGCCGACGGTGCCAGCCCTCTCCCTGCGCGGCCTTCACGAAGGCCCCGAACACGGGGTTGGCGATGTCCGGCACGATCACGGCGACGGTGGCCGTACCGCTGTCGTCCGAGCCGGCCGCGGGAGCCTCGGCCGGCTGGAACGGACCACGGACCACGGGCGGCTCGTATCCCAGCTCTTGCGCGGCGGTCAGCACCTTGCGCAAGGTCTGCGGTCCGAGACGGCCCGGGTCGCTGAAGGCACGGGAGGCGGTGGAGAGTGCGACGTTGGCGCTCTTGGCCACGTCGGTCAGGGTGGGGGCCATGGCAGCTCCGTCACGGACGGAGGAGCGAGGGGCGGGTGAACGACATATTTCATGGTCGTCACCGTTGTGCAAACTTGTCAACGCTTGCCGAAATATTGGCAAGGCCCTCCGCTTGTTGTGAGGTGCCTCACATCGAGGGTGGGGTGTGCGGCTCCGGGTACGCGCCCCAAGATCACCGACGTGAAATCGGTGTGGAACGGTGTGAACCGGTATAAAAGACCGGAACAAAGCCCCTGAAGAAAGGAGACGGCATGTCGTCGAAGCGTCGCCGTAAGAAGAAGGCGCGCCGCAAGAACGGCGCGAACCACGGGAGCCGTCCTCAGTCCTGAGCGGGGCGGACCACCGGCCGACGGGCTTCCTCCCGCCTCACCTCGCGTGCCGCGTCGCGGCACGCGCGTACGGAGCGGGCGCGGGAAGCCCGTCGGCCGTCTCTCACCTCGCTTTCCGGCCTTCCGTCAGAACTCCTCCGGCCTCGCCGAGTCACCCCTCGGCCCGGCCGGAGAATTTTTTTGCGATCCGACCAATCCCGTCGCCCACCCGCCCCGAATGGCCCGTGTAGGACACGCCGCGCGGCGGCCCGCCACAGGCGCGACGCGCACGAACGCACCACACGCACGAACGCACCACGCGCGAAACGCGTCGCGAGCACGAAACGCGCCGCGAACGGACGTGGCAACTCGTGCCGAGGGGATCGAACACGGCGGGCCCCGCGCACGTAATGGACGAACAGCGGGCCGGAACAGGCGCGATGACGGATGAAGGACGGACTGCGATGACCGCACACACCACAAGCCGGCGCACGGGGCGGAAACGCGGCGGTGTCGCACTGCTCGTCAGTGGCGCGCTGGTCGCCGGGGGGCTCGCGGCGGCCGGCGTGGCCGTGCTGACGCCGGGCACGGCGAACGCCTCCAGCCACCGTGAGGCACCCCTGATCTCGGGTGAACCGCAGTACGACAACACGGATGTGTACGCGTTCGTCAGCCCCGATCACCCGGACACGACCACGGTGGTGGCCAACTGGCTGCCGTTCCAGGAACCGGCGGGCGGGCCGAACTTCTACACCTTCGCCACGGACGCGCGCTACGACATCCACATCGACAGTGACGGCGACGCCCAGGACGACCTGCTGTACCGGTTCACCTTCAAGGACCACCGGAAGAACGAGGACACCTTCCTCTACAACACGGGCCCGGTGGAGAGCCTGGACGACGCGGACCTCAACTTCACCCAGACCTACGACATCGAACTGCTGCGGCTGAAGCACGGAAAGGTCGCCTCGAAGCACAAGGTCGCCGAGGGCCTGCCGGTCGCCCCGTCGAACGTCGGCAGGGCGTCGATGCCCGACTACGAGAAGCTGCGCGACCAGGCCGTCAAGGAACTCCCGGGCGGGATGAAGAGCTTCGCGGGCCAGGCCGACGATCCGTTCTTCCTCGACCTGCGCGTCTTCGACCTGCTGTACGGCGGGGATCTCTCCGAGGTCGGCAACGACACACTGAACGGCTACAACGTCAACACCATCGCCCTCCAGGTGCCCAACTCCTACATCCGGGAGTCGGAGGAACAGCCGGTCGTCGGCATCTACTCGACCACTTCGCGCAAGAACGCGTACGGAGAGTTCACCCAGGTCTCGCGACTCGGCATGCCGCTGGTCAACGAGGTCGTCAACCCGGTCAAGGACAAGGACAAGTTCAACGCCTCCTCGCCGGAGAACGACGGGGACTTCCTGAAGAACGTGACCGAACCCGAACTGCCGAAGCTCGTCGAGGCGATCTTCGACATCAAGGCACCGGCGGAACCCCGTGAGGACCTGGTCGAGGTGTTCCTCACCGGCGTCAAGGACCTCAACCAGCCCCCGAAGGTCACACCGTCGGAGATGCTGCGTCTCAACACCTCCATCAAGCCGGTCGCCGAGCCCAAGCGGCTGGGCGTGCTCGACGGTGACAACGCGGGCTTCCCCAACGGGCGCCGGCTGACCGACGACGTGCTGGACATCGCCCTCCAGGTCGTCGAGGGCGAACTGGTCGGCGCTGAGAACGACCTGGGCGACTCGGTCGACGCCAACGACAAGGACTTCGAGAAGGCCTTCCCGTATGTGGCGCTGCCCACCGCGGGGTCCGACACCCGCGCGGAGGCCGCCTCCGCCAAGAGCGGCGCGGCGGGTCTGACCGGCGGGATCTCCTCGCTCACCGCGTCCTGGGGCAGCAACACGGTGATGTTCGCCTCCGCCGCGACGGGGGCCGCCGCGGCGGTGCTGGTGATCGGTCTCGGCCTGATCTGGACGCGCTCGCGCCGCCGGTCCGCACGCGGTACCTGGCTGGGCTGACACAACGCCAGGTACGGACGGCCGTATGCCCACCAGGCGTACGGCCGTCCGGCCGGCCCGAGATCATCCGGACGACCGAGGAAGGCGAGAGACATGCCCGTAGGGAAGCCGCGGTTCGCGCGGTGGCGTGAGCGTGAGGGGGAGCGCGAGTGCCGGCGGGAGCAGGGCCACGAGCAGAACCACGGGCAGGACCCGCACCGGAGCCCGGAGCAGGACCGGAGCCCGGGGCAGGGCCAGGGCCGGCGTCGGGTGCGGCACCAGGCGCCCGACCAGGACCAGGCGCGGCGCCAGGACCAGGGGCGGCGCCAGGGCCGTGGAGCGCGCCGGGGGTGGCGGATCGCCGCGGTCGTGGCGGTGGCCACCGGTCTGACCGCCACGTCGGTGGCCCTCGGAACCAGCGGTGACACCGACCCCTCCCCCGCGGGCGCCCCCGTCCTCGCGGCGGCGGTGCCCGTCGAGAGGCTGGCGGCCGGAGACCTCACCCAGGGCATCGAGGGCCTGCAGAAACACCTCAAGGCGCGGCCCGAGGACGCCACCGGATGGGCGACGCTGGGCGCCGCCTACGTCGAGCAGGCGCGGACCAGCGGCGACCCGATGCGCTACCCGCAGGCGGAGCGGGCCTTCGAGCGCTCGCTCGCGCTGCGCCCCGCCGCCGACAACGACGCGGCGCTCGCCGGCCGGGCGGCGCTGGCTGCCGCCCGGCACGACTTCCGCACCGCGTTGACCGAGGCCGACCGGGCGCTGCGGGTGAATCCGTACAGCGAGACGGCACTGTCCAGCCGCGTCGACGCGCTGGTCGAACTGGGCCGCTACGACGAGGCGTGGAGCGCGGTCCGCCTCGCCGACCGGCGCCGCCCCGGCATTCCGGTGTTCACACGCTTCGCGTACGTACTGGAGTTGCGGGGCGATGTGACGAAGGCCCGTGAGGTCCTGCTGCGGGCACTGGACTCGGCCGCGACCCCGGCCGACACCGCGTACGTCGCCACCGCGCTCGGCCAACTCGCCTGGAGCCAGGGCCAGTACGCGCGCGCTCTGGAGCACTACGCCACCGCGCTGCGCGCCGACCCCCGCTACGTACCGGCGCTGGAGGGACGGGGACGCACCCACGCGGCCCGGGGAGAGACGAAGCGCGCGCTGGACGATCTCGAGGAGGTCGTACGGCGCTACCCCCTGCCGGGCCAGCTCGCCGCGCTGGGAGAGCTGCGGGAGGCGGCCGGCCGGCCGGAGCGGGCGGTGGAGCAGTACGCGCTCGTCGGCGCGTGGACGAAGCTGGCGGACGCGAGCGGTGTCGCCACCGATCTGGAGTCCGCGCTCATCGAGGCCGACCACGGCGATGCCGGAGACGCCCTGACGGCGGCGCGCGCGGAGTTCGCGCGCCGGGAGAGCGTCCACACGGCGGACGCGCTCGCCTGGGCGCTGCACGCGAACGGCAAGGACGAGGAAGCGCTGCTGTACGCGAAGAAGGCGACGGCCGCCTCACCGGGCTACCGGAACGCCTCGTTCCTCTTTCATCGCGGCATGATCGAGCGCGCCCTGGGCGACGACGACGCGGCGCGCCGCGATCTGCGCGCCGCGCTGGAGCTGAACCCCGGCTTCTCCCCGACGGGGGCGCGCGAGGCCAGGTCCGCGCTGGTGGAGCTGGAGGAGAAGCGGTGAACCACCGCCGTACCGCGGCCGTCCTCGCCACGTTGGTGGCGGGCGCGGCCACGGCCCTGATCATGGCCCCCGCGGCGCAGGCGCACCCGCTGGGGAACTTCACCGTCAACCAGTACGACGGCCTGGTCGTCGCGCCGGGAACATTGCGCGTGGACCACGTCGAGGACCTGGCGGAGATCCCGGCCGCGCAGGAACGCCGCCGTATCGACACCGACGGCGACGACCGGCTGTCCGAGGCCGAACTGTCGGCATGGGCCCGGGCCCGCTGTGACACGGCGGCGGCCGGGGCCGGGCTGACCGTCGGGGGTGACGGGGCGGCAGGGACCGCGGGAGCCGCCGAAGCGGTCTCGGCGGAGCGCGCCTCGGCGCGGGAACGGCCGGGGCAAGCGGGACTTCGGACACTACGGGTGACCTGCGCGCTGACGGCCCCGCTCCCGGACGAGGGGGACATACGCGTCGAGTTCCGTCCGGCGGACGCCACGACCGGTACGGGGTGGCGGGAGATCACGGCGCGCGGCGACCGGATGACGCTGGACGGTGCGGACGTACCGCGCGACTCGCTGTCCCGGCGGCTGACCGCGTACCCCGAGGACCTGCTCTCCTCGCCGGCCGACGACCGCTCGGCGGCCTTCTCGGCGGAACCCGGTGGCCCCGCGCTGGCCGGGTCGTCCGGCACCTCGGACACCTCGGCCTCTTCCGGTGACGGCGTCGGCTCGCCGGTGGCGGGCGTCCTGCCGCGGGGAGCGGACCGCTGGGCGCAGGCGCTGACGGCACTGGTGGCCCGGCACGAACTGTCCTTCGGTTTCGCGCTGCTCGCCCTGGGCGCCTCCCTGGTGCTCGGCGCGGGGCACGCGCTGGCCCCGGGCCACGGCAAGACCATGATGGCGGCCGCCGCTACGGCCGGTGGCCGCAGCTCGCTGCGGGACGTGCTGGCGCTCGGGGCCTCGGTGACCCTGACGCACACCCTGGGGGTCTTCGTCCTGGGCGGCCTGATCGTGGCGGGCTCGGCGGCGGCGCCGACCGTGGTCTCCTGGCTGGGCATCGCGAGTGGCGGGCTGGTGGCGGCGGCCGGTGTGCTGCTGGTGCGCAAGGCATGGCGCGGACGCCACCACGCGCACGGTCACAGTCACGGTCACGACCACGCGCACACCCATGGCCACCCGCACACCCACACGCACGCGGACACGGAGGAGCGCGTGCCGGTGTCGGCCGCCGTGTCCGGGCCAGGGCCGTCGGGACCGGGGGCATCGGGGGGCCTCGCCGACGCCAAGGCCCACGACCACCCGCACCCGCACCCACCCACGCACCCGCACGATCACGCGCACCCGCATACGCACAGCCACACCCCGCCCGCACCTGGCCTGCGCGGCGTCATCCTGATGGGCCTCGCCGGCGGCCTGGTGCCGAGCCCGTCGGCCGTCGTCGTCCTGGTCGGAGCGGCCGCCCTGGGCCAGGCGTGGTTCGGCTTCCTGCTGGTCCTGGCCTACGGCGCGGGTCTGGCCCTCACCCTGACGGCGGCCGGGTTCGCGGTGGTACGCCTGCGGGAGACGACCACGCGCCGCCTCGCCCGCCGCCCCGGCGGCCGCCTCGCGACTCTCGTCCACCGAGCCGCCCCCCTGGCCTCGGCCACGGTGGTCCTCGCCCTCGGCTGCGGCCTGCTCCTGAGAGGCGCGGCGACGGTCCTCGGCTGACGTACGGTCATTCCTGACAGGCGCGATCGGTCCTGCCCGGTACCGGGCAGGACCGATCGCGCCGGAGCCGTCACCGGGTCGCCCGGCGGGGCGGGGCGAGGGCCTCAGGCGGCCTCGTCCATGCCGTTGTGGAGGGCCTCCGCCCATTCCAGCAGCAGGACCTCGTACGCCTCCGCGGGCCACGTTCCGTCGGCCGCGTCGACGAGCGCGCGGATCCGGTCATTGGCCGCCGCGGCGCTGAGGGCCGACGGGGCGGATGCGGATGCGGATGTGGAGGACATGTGACAACCGTAGGGGCAGCGCCGGTGGCGGGAAGCCGATCGGGACGCGTCCTTCCTCACACTCGCCGGCGCGCCCCGTCCCGCCGGGCGTCGTGAGCCGGTCGGCTCGGCCCGTGTGCGGACTCTGTGTGCCGTCGTGACCAGCGCGAACAGCGCGATGCCGAGGAGTATCCGGTGGATCGCGAACCGCATGAAGCTCTCCGTCGTGACGAATTTCATCCGGTGGGCCGACGGCGACCGGGGCCCGTCCTACTCGCAGCCGACCCCGTCACCGTCGCGGTCGAGGTGCCGGCCGTAGCTCCCGGATCGCCCGCGCGCACGGGTGCGGCTCCGGCGGCCCGGGCCGTGTCGCAGTCCTCGTCGTACGCCGACCCGCCCCCACCGGATCCCGATCCGCCGGACGTGCCGCTGCCGTCGTCGCCGCCGATCGAGGGCTCGAGTGTCACCCGCACGGTCTTCGTCTCGGTGACGGTCGGCGCCGGTTTCGGCGCGGCGGTGACCATCTCGGTCACCGCGGGCCCGGGCGCGGGTGTCTCGGTCGTCGTGGCGGTCACCGTGGCCTGCGGGGCGGCCTTCACGTCGGCGGCCTTCCCGGTCCGAGCCGGACCGACGCCGACCAACACGCCGAAGAAGAACAGCGCGCCGCCCGCGGGCAGCACGATCCGCCGGTGTCCCTCGATGGCCAAGGGCGCGTTCGCATGTGTCACCGCAGCACCTCGGTGCTTCGGCCGGCCGTGATGACGGAGAGGAGGGGAAACGCGATGATGAAGTTTCCCCAAGGCCGGGTAGTTAGGGTTCAGCGCGAGGTTGCAAGGACACGTCAGTCGGGGGTAAGGCCGCCGAGTAGCGGCCTGTGCGGACTTTCTTGATCAGTCCCTTCTTGCTCCAGCGGCTGAGCTGGTGGTAGGAGTCGACGAGGGTGATGTCGCCGAGGAGTTCGGCGATCTCTCGGGCCTGCCACTGCCGTTCGGGTTCTTCTTGCAGCAGGGCGAGGACTCGTGGCACCTTGATCGAGCTGCAGTCGGCGAAGGAGACCGTGCGGAAGGGACCGAAACGGGCCCCTGGGGTACGGGGTTGGGCCAGTGTCCCGGCCATCACGCCGGACAGGGCCTTCATCGGAGCGCAGCCCACGCGGCGACGCAGATCCCGCAGTCCCTTCGCGCTGGGTGTCGGCAGGAGGCCATCGAGCCCGTAGGTCATCTTGTCCCAGACCAGCTGGTAGCCGACCTCGGGGAACAGGCACAGCGCCACCAGGAAGTACACCCCGACCCGGGACGGCAGGTCCCGCAGCCGCCGCTGGACCGCGCGGGTTTCCTCCAGGACCGCGTCCACGAGTTCGAAGGGCAGATGCGGCGTCAGTCCGCCCAGGTGACCGGGGGCGAACTGCCCGGTGGCCAGGGCGTTTTCTCGCGAGAGCGTCGCCATGGCAGGCGGGGAGGCAGAATGGACGGACAACGCGGCTCCGTGGGCAGGACGTCTTGGTCGACATCTGTCTCAACGGGGCCGCGTTGCCCACGTTCTGCGCAGATGAGTGCCTCCACCTCACCTTGCGCACGGGGCTGCAGCGCTAACTACCCGGCCTGGGAAGTTTCCCCGTGATCTCGGACACGTGATCGTTATGCCGCGAGGGCGTGCCGATGCCGCTGCCTGGTCTCGGTCGGGGTGAGGTAGCCGAAAGTCCGGTGCTTTCGCGGGCGGCGGTGGTTGTAGAAGGTCGCGATGAAGGAGAAGACCTCGGCTCGGGCGGTGGCCCGGTCGGGCCGGATACGGGTGCCGACCTCCTCTTTGTGCAGGGTCCAGAAGCTCTCCGCGGCAGCGTTGTCGAAGCATGATCCGGTGCGTCCGCAGCTGTGCCGCAGTCCCAACTTCCCTATACGGGCGCGGAACGGGGCTGACGTGCATTCACTGCCGCGATCGCTGTGGATCACGCAGCCTGGCTCCAGTCCGCCCCGGCCGTGGGCCATGTCGGGGGCGTCGACGACGAGTTCGGCGCGGTGGTGGTCGGCCATGGCATAGCCGACGACCTCGCGGGTGGCCAGGTCCAGCCAGCAGGCGAGGTAGAGCCGGCGTTCGGCTGTGGGCAGGCAGGTGATGAAGAAGAGGTAGTGCTTCGGGTCCTTGCGCCGCAGCGTCGCCTTCAGCATGTCCTGGACGGTGAGGGACGTGACCTTGTCGATGCCGGGTCCGCCGGCGGGGCCCGTGCCCGCGAGGATGAGTTTGCGTACGAGGTCGGGTTCCTCTGCTGCGATGACCTGGGCGATGAAGCCGCCCATCGACAGGCCGAGCAGGTCGACCTGGTCGAACCCGAGGGCCCGGATGAACAGCACGGTGTCGCGGGCCATCGCCTCGATGGTGTCGGGTGTGGAGCCGCCGGACGCGCCGACGCCGCGGTTGTCGTAGGTGATCACGCGGCGTCGGGCGGCCAGTCCGTCGACGACCCGTGGATCCCAGTTGTCCAGGACCGCGGACAGGTGGTTGAGGAGGATCAGCGGTACGCCGTCGTCCGGGCCGAGCTGCCGGTAGGCGAAGCTGACGCCCTGCACGGACACGGAGCGGGTCGGCGCGTTCTTGTACGACGACGGGGTGGGTGTGGGGGAGCTGGACGATGCGCTCATGGCCGGGTCCTGGTGTGTGGTGGGGGACGGGGGTGTGGGGGTTGGGCTTCTCGTGGTGACGGGCTGCCTCGGCGTCCTGCTGGGCTGTGCCCGCGCTCACGTCAGGGAGACGACGACTTTCCCGGCCTTCGCGCGGCCCTTCTCGACGTACTCCATGGCCTGGAGGGTTTCGTCGAACGGGAAGACGCGGTCGACGACGGGACGGATCTTTCCGGCGTCGATGAGGGGGGTGAGTTCGCGCAGTTGGTCGCCGCTGGCCTTCATGAACAGGAACGAGTACGTCACGCCGTGGCGCTTCGCGTCACGTCGGGTCTTGAAGCTGAGGGCGGTCATGGCCAGGCGGAGGACCGGGTTCAGGCCGAGTTCGCGGGCGAAGGCCGGGTCGGGCGGGCCCGCGACGCTGATGGCCGTGCCGCCGGGCTTGAGTACGCGCAGGGATTTGGCGAGGTTCTCGCCGCCGAGGCTGTCGAGGACGACGTCGTAGCCGTCGAGGACCTCTTCGAAGTCCTGGGTGCGGTAGTCGACGACGATGTCCGCGCCGAGGTCCTTGGCCAGGTCGACCTTGGCGGTGCTCACGGTGGTGGCGACGTGTGCGCCGAGCACCTTCGCCAGTTGGACGGCGATGGAGCCGAGGCCGCCTGCGCCCGCGTGGATGAGGACCTTCTGGCCCGGCTGTACGTGGGCCCGCTCGACCAGTGCCTGCCATGCGGTCAGCGCGACCAGGGGAAGGGAGGCGGCCTCGGCCATGGTGAGCATGGCCGGTTTGGGTGCCAGGTCGTCCTGGTGGACGGCGATGAGTTCGGCGAAGGTGCCGATGCGGTCCTTGTCGGGCCGGGCGTAGACCTCGTCGCCCACCGCGAAGCGGGTGACGGCCGGGCCGACCCGGACGACCGTCCCTGCGAGGTCGTTGCCCAGGACGAGCGGGAGACGGTAGGGCATGAACGCCTTGAAGTCGCCGTTGCGGATCCGGAGGTCCAGCGGGTTGACGCCTGCCGCGTGGATCTTGACCAGGACGTCGTCGGCACCCACCTGGGGGGCGGGTAGCTCGGCGGCGCGCATCCCGGCTTGGCCGCCGTACTTCTCGACCATGAAAGCCCTCATCGTCGTCTCCGTTCCGTGTCCCGTCCGTGAAAGGTCGGAGTCTCCGCTCGCCCCGGGCTTCTCCCAGTACGAGATAGTTTGTGTTGTTCTTCTGGCTGCGGCGCGGGCGCACCGCGCCCTCAGCCGCGTTCACCCATCAGGCCACCGGCACGACCGGGGCGATGACGCGGTCGGCGGCGCCTCCCTGGAGGCGGTCCAGGGAGGCGGTGATCCCCTCGTGGGGTGCGCCGAGCGGCACCGCGCTGACCTCGGTCAGGCGGGTGTAGTGCTCGTCGGTCAGCTGGACGTCGAGGGCGCCGAGGTAGCTGTCGAGCTGGGAGAGGCTGCGCGGGCCGATGATCGGGACGAGCGTGGCCACGGAACGGGCGGCGCGCTCGCGCACCCAGGCCACCGCTACCCGGGCGGGTGCCACGCCGGTCTCCTCGGCGACGGCCAGGACGGTGTCGACGACGGCGGTCTTCTGGCCGGTGCTCTCGGTGTGGATGACCGCGCCCAGGTCGCTCAGGCGCCCCTCGGTGGAGCGGCGGTACTTGCCGGTGAGCAGTCCGCCGCCGAGCGGGGACCACAGGGCTGCGCCGAGCCCGAGGCTCTCGGCCATGGGCAGGAGCTCACGGTCGGCGGTGCGTTCGACGAGGCTGTACTCGTGCTGGATGCCCACGATCGGGGCCTGGTTCCTTAGATCGGCGAGGGTTACCGCGCGCGAGACGCGCCAGGCGGGGAAGTTGGACAGCGCGGCGTGGTGGATCTTGCCGGCGCTCACCAGGTCGTCGAGTCCGCGCAGGA
This sequence comes from Streptomyces hebeiensis, assembly GCF_052983195.1. NCBI lineage: Bacteria > Bacillati > Actinomycetota > Actinomycetes > Kitasatosporales > Streptomycetaceae > Streptomyces > Streptomyces hebeiensis. Next base: position 934,945 of record NZ_CM129812.1, on the reverse strand, counting down.
GTTCTTCCATGGGGGTGAGCTCGTCGGGGAAGTGCACCCACAGCAGGTCGATGTAGTCGGTGCCCAGGCGCTTCAGGCTGGCTTCCACCGAGGCGACCATGTTCTTGCGGCTGTTGCCGGTCCTGGATATGTCCGGCTGCGGGGCGGCGCCGAGGGTGAACTTCGTGGCCAGGACGAAGTGGTCGCGGTCGGCGGAGATCAGCTTTCCGGTCAGTTCCTCCGACTCGCCGAACTGGTAGCCGTCCGCGCTGTCGAGGAAGGTGCCGCCCGCCTCGGCGAACCGGTCGAAGATCCGGCGGGCCTCGTCCGGCTCGGCGCCTGCGCCCCAGCCAGTGCCGAAGTTCGCGGTGCCGAGCGCGTACTCGGACACGCGCAGTCCGGTCCGGTGTCCGAAGGTCGTGTAACGCATGGGATGTCCTTGTCCGAGAGGTGTGGAGGTGGTCGCGCCGGGGTGGAGGGGCGAGCGTCAGCCCGCGTTCGGCTGGGGTGCCGCGGACAGGCTCTGCTTGACGTACCGGCTGGCCTCGTCGGCGAGGATCTCGGGCAGGCCGGTCTCGATGCCGTTAAGGGCCTGGGCCGCGACGTCGGCGGCGGCGACCTTCTGATCGGCGGGCACGCCGGCGGCCATGTCGGTGTCCATGTAGCCGACGTGCAGCGCCGAGACGGTGATCCCGCGCGGTGCCAGCTCCTCACGGGTCGCGTCGCTCAGCGCCCAAGCGGCGGCCTTGGACGCGGCGTAGGAGCCGAGGCCGGCCGGGTGGAACCAGGACAGGACGGACAGGACGTTGAGCACGGCACCGCCGCCGTTGCCCTCGATCACGGGGGCGAAGGCGCGGGTCGCGGCGAGCGGGCCGAAGAAGTTGGTCTCCATCTCGCGACGTACCTCAGCCAGGTCGCCTCCGATCAGCGTCGCGCCGGTGGAGATGCCCGCGTTGTTGATCAGCAGGGTCGCGTCGGACGCCACGCGGGCGGCCTCCTGTATCGACGCCTCGTCCGTGACGTCCAGCCGCAGCGGGACGACACCCGGCACGTCGACCGTCTCGGGGCGCCGGGCCGCGCCGTACACCTTCGCGCCACGCTCCACGAGCTGGGCCGCAAGATGCCGCCCGAGCCCCCGGTTGGCGCCGGTGACGACCGCGACCGTGTCCTTCAGTTCCATGCCACTCCCAATGTGACGGCCGTCGGCGAGCGGCCGGCGGCACTAAATTAGATTACAACCACAATCTAAACACTGGTCTAGGATAGATGCCAGTCGACATCCAAGCGGGAGGTGGCCGATGGGGCGCGTATCGCAGGCGCAGGCCGAGGAGAACCGCCGGCGGGTCGTGGAAACCGCGTCTCGCCTGTTCCGGGAACAGGGAACTCACGCCAGCGTCGCCGACATCATGAAGGCGGCCGGACTGACCCACGGCGGCTTCTACAAGCAGTTCGCCTCCAAAGAGGCACTCATCGACGAAGCCACCGCCCACGCATTCAACGAACTCACCCGACGCCACAAGGACGGACTCGAGCAGCACGCCGGGCAGCGAGGCGCCGCCCGGCGGGCACTGATCGACGCCTACCTCTCCCCTGGACACCGCGACAGCCCGGCGGACGGGTGTCCCGTCGCCGCACTCGTCACCGACATGGCGCGCGAGGGCGAAGTCCAGGAAGCCCGCCGGATCTACACCGAAGGCGTGGGCGACTTCGCCGAGTGGCTCACCACTGAGGACCAGGACGGCATCACCCGGCTGTGCACCATGCTCGGCGCACTCGTCCTGGCCCGGGCCACCAACGGTTCCCCGCTCTCCGAGGAGATCCTCACCACCGCGCGCGCGGCACTGACGGCATCCGGCTGATCCGTGCCGCGCTGCCGGGCAGCCCGCCAAGGGACATGCGCCGACAGCGCAGCCGGCCTCTCCCCGTCCGACCCGCACGACCGGATGGCGTGGCAATGCACCCCACCGGATCCAGCCCTCTGGGGCGACGTCGGGGATACCGGATTTCAGGTTGCCGACCTGGCCGAGCCGCCCGCCGCCGATCGGGCGGTTACCGTCTCGGGAATCTCCACCCGGTGCCGCTTGATCGCCCGCCCCGCCCAGTCGTACGCGGCCTACTCCTCGGCGGGCATGGCGGCGCTGCAGTACCAGCAGTACGTCGGTCGCATCCCCCGCGAGCGGCCGCACAGTGATCGCGCCCTGTCGCTCCAGAGGGTCGCCGACGACGCTGAAGTCCGGCAGCACCGTGGCCCCCAGCCCCTCGGAGAACGCGCGCTCGCGCGCACGGCTCCCGCCGGCAGCACCCCCGGACGTTTCACCGCCCCGGACAACCTGCTGGCGTTCCTCCGAACACTCTGAGACGGAGTCCAGGGTTATGCCGACCGTTCCGAGGCAGGCACGGGGCTCCCCATGCTGTCGCCGCCCCGGTCGGCATAACCCGGCACACGGCATAAGCCGATCTATGCCGAACTCGGCATGGATCCCGCCTCCCGGGTGGGAGACGAGTGGGAGATGATCATGGCGTGGTGATGTAGTCAGACGCTGGAAAATGCTGGGTAGCGCTACATGCGCGCGCGTCGTCAGCCCGCCGACTCGCCCGCGTGCGGGCTCAGTGTGTCGGTCCCGACCAGCACGAACAGCGCGATGCCGAGGAGGATCCGGTAGATCACGAACGGCATGAAGCTCTTCGTCGTGATGAATTTCATGAACCACGCGATGACCGCGTAGCCCACACCGAACGCGATCGCGGTGGCGAACAGGGTCGGTCCCCAGGACACGTGACCCTCGCCCGCGTCCTTCAGCTCGTACGCGCCCGAGGCGAGCACAGCCGGTACCGCCAGCAGGAAGGAGTAGCGGGCCGCCGACTCGCGGGTGTACCCCATCAGCAGGCCGCCGCTGATGGTGGCGCCCGAGCGGGACACACCCGGCACCAGGGCCATGGCCTGGCAGAAGCCGTAGATCAGACCGTCCCGGACACCCAGGTCCTTGAGGGTCTTGCGCTCCTTGCCCGCGCGGTGCCTGCCGCCGCTCTCGTCGCGGGCCGAGAGCCGGTCGGCGATGCCGAGGACGACGCCCATCACGATCAGCGTGGTCGCGATCAGGCGCAGATCCCGGAACGGGCCCTCGATCTGGTCCTTGAGGGTGATGCCGAGCACGCCGATGGGGATCGAGCCGACGATCACCAGCCAGCCCATCCGAGCGTCGTGATCGCCGCGCATCTCCTTGTTCACCAGGGAGCGGGACCACGCGGAGAGGATCCGGGCGATGTCCTTGCGGAAGTAGATCAGGACGGCCGCCTCCGTGCCGATCTGGGTGATCGCCGTGAACGCGGCCCCCGGGTCGTGCCAGCCCGCGAACGCCGCGGTCAGCCGCAGGTGCGCGCTGGAGGAGATCGGGAGGAACTCGGTCAAACCCTGGACGAGCCCGAGGATGAATGATTCGAACCAAGACATGGGGTGCTACGCCGTCCAAGAGGAGTTCGGGGCACTGGCCGACGGAGCCGTGGCGCAGTGACGGGCTGACAGGGCCAGGGCCGTGGGGCGTTGGCCGTGGGCAGCGTAGCGTCTGTCTGTCGCGGGGCCGTCGCGGGGTCATTCGGGTGAAACTCGGGTAAAGCGTCGGTGTAATCGCGGCAAATGCCCGGTGTGGTGAAGGTGAACGGGGCGGGCGGTCCCGAGCGGTCCCGTATGCCGACGGGCGGTCAGCGCCATCCCTCCCGACGGCTCCTACTCGCAGGTAAGGAGAGGGATAGCTCACACTCGCGCGCCCTGCTGCTCTTCCGGCGCGCTGCCCTAACATCTGGGCATGACGGTCCTGCCCGATGACGGGCTTTCCCTGGCCGCCGAGTTCCCGGAAGCGACCCGCGCGCAATGGCAGAGCCTGGTGGCAGGCGTACTGCGCAAGTCAGGGCGGGAGTTGACGGGGCCGGCCGCGGAGGAAGCGCTTCGCACCACGCTCCAGGACGGGCTCACCACCCGCCCCCTCTACACCGCCGAGGACATCGCCGCAATCCTCGCCGATGACGCCCACGAGGACGCCCTCGGGGGCACCGCGGAGGGTGACCGCGGAGACGGCGCCGGGGCCCCCGCCGGGTTCGGCGCCGCGCGCACGGGTCTGCCGGGATTCGCGCCGTTCACCCGGGCCGGCCGGCCGGAGGGCGCCACCGTCTCCGGCTGGGACGTACGGCAACGGCACGGGCATCCCGATCCCCGGCGGACCAACGAGGCCGTGCTCGCCGATCTGGAGAACGGCGTCACGTCCCTCTGGCTCACCGTCGGGCCCACCGGCGTCCCCGCCGGTGAACTGGCCACCGCCCTCGACGGAGTCCATCTCGACCTCGCCCCCGTCGTCCTCGACGCCGACGACCAGTTCGCGTCCGCCGCACGCGAACTGCTGGCGCTCTACGACCGGCGCGGCATCGCGCCGCACGCCGCCCGGGGCGGCCTCGGCGCCGATCCCGTCGGCCGGTTCGCCCGTACGGGACGTCGGACGGCCGGAGACGTCGACCGGGCCGTGGAGCTCGCCGCGCTCTGCGACCGGACGTACCCCGGCCTGCGCGCCGTCTGCGTCGACGGGCTGCCGTACCACGAGGCGGGCGCCTCCGATGCCCAGGAACTCGGCTGCGCCCTGGCCACCGGGGTCGGCTGGCTGCGCGACCTGACCGGGGCCGGGCTCTCGGCCGAAGCGGCCTGCGGGCAGCTGGAGTTCCGGTACGCGGCCACCGCCGACCAGTTCCTGACGATCGCCAAGTTCCGGGCAGCGCGGCGGCTGTGGGCCCGGGTGGCCCAGGTCTGCGGCGCGCCCGCCGGGGCCGGGGCGCAGCGCCAGCACGCGGTGACCTCGCCGGTGATGATGACGCGTCGCGACCCGTGGGTGAACATGTTGCGCACCACCGTCGCCTCGCTCGCGGCCGGCCTCGGCGGCGCGGACGCCGTGACCGTGCTGCCCTTCGACCACGCGCTCGGGCTGCCCGACACGTTCGCCCGCAGAATCGCCCGCAACACCTCCACGATCCTGCTGGCGGAGTCCCATCTGGGCCGGGTCATCGACCCCGCCGGCGGTTCCTGGTACGTGGAACGGCTCACCGACGACCTGGCCCGCGCCGCCTGGGCCTGGTTCCAGGAGATCGAACGGGCCGGGGGCCAGCGGGCCGCCCTGCGCTCCGGTCTGATCGGCGAGCGGATCGAGGGGACCTGGCGGGAGCGGTCCGGGCGGCTGGCCCGGCGGGCCGAACCCATCACCGGCGTCAGCGAGTTCCCGCTGCTCGACCAGGCCCCCGTCGAGCGGGAACCGGCACCGGCGCCGTCGGGCGGCGGGCTCCCGGTGGTCCGGCGCGACGAGGCGTTCGAGGCGCTGCGGGCCCGTTCCGACGCGCACCTCGCGGCCACCGGCGCCCGCCCCCGGGTCTTCCTGGCCGCGCTCGGACCGGCCGCCGCGCACACGGGCCGGGCCGCCTTCGCCACCGGCTTCTTCCGGGCCGGCGGCATCGAGACCGTGCACGACCCGGTGTCGGTCGACACGGACACGGCCGCCGACGCCTTCGAGCGCAGCGGGGCCACCGTCGCCTGCCTGTGCTCCAGTGACGCGCTCTACGCCGAGCGGGCGGCGCCGGTCGCCGAGGCGCTCAAGGCCGCGGGCGCGGCCCGGGTCTTCCTGGCCGGCCGGCCGGGCGAACACCGGGAGACGTATCTGCGGGCGGGGATCGACGAGTTCGTCTCCGTGGGCACGGACGCGGTCGCCGTCCTCGGCTCCGTTCTCGACCGGATGGGAGTGGCGTGATGAGGATCCCCGACTTCTCCGAGATCGCACTCGACGGACCCCCGCCCGGCGCGGTGGCGGGCGCCCGCGACGCCGCGCCGGTCACCGAGGAGCAGTGGCGTACGGCGGTCAAGGAAGCCACCGGCACCTCCGCCGACGACCTCGGCTGGGACACCCCCGAGGGCATCACCGTCAAACCCCTCTACACCGAACGGGACCTGGCCGGGCTCGACTTCCTCGCCACCTACCCCGGCATCGCCCCGTACCTGCGCGGCCCGTACCCCACCATGTACGTCAACCAGCCCTGGACCGTGCGGCAGTACGCGGGCTTCTCCACCGCCGAGGAGTCCAACGCCTTCTACCGGCGCAACCTCGCCGCCGGGCAGAAGGGCCTCTCGGTCGCCTTCGACCTGCCCACCCACCGGGGCTACGACAGCGACCACCCCAGGGTCACCGGCGACGTCGGCATGGCCGGCGTCGCCATCGACTCGATCCTCGACATGCGCCGGCTGTTCGAGGGCATCCCGCTGGACCGGATGAGCGTGTCGATGACGATGAACGGCGCGGTGCTGCCCGTTCTCGCGCTGTACATCGTCGCCGCCGAGGAACAGGGCGTACCGCCGGGGAAGCTGACCGGGACCATCCAGAACGACATCCTCAAGGAGTTCATGGTCCGCAACACCTACATCTACCCGCCGCAGCCGTCGATGCGGATCATCTCCGACATCTTCGCCCACACCTCGCGCGAGATGCCCCGCTACAACTCCATCTCCATCTCCGGCTACCACATCCAGGAAGCCGGGGCGACGGCCGACCTGGAACTGGCCTACACCCTCGCCGACGGAGTGGAGTACCTGCGCGCCGGGCTCGGCGCCGGACTGGACATCGACGCGTTCGCGCCCCGGCTGTCCTTCTTCTGGGGCATCGGTATGAACTTCTTCATGGAGATCGCCAAACTGCGGGCCGCCCGGCTGCTGTGGGCCAAGCTGGTCAAGCGGTTCGGCCCCGCCGACCCGAAGTCCCTGTCCCTGCGCACCCACGCGCAGACCTCCGGCTGGTCGCTCACCGCGCAGGACGTCTTCAACAACGTCACCCGCACCTGTGTCGAGGCGATGGCCGCCACCCAGGGCCACACCCAGTCGCTGCACACCAACGCGCTCGACGAGGCGCTCGCGCTGCCCACCGACTTCTCGGCCCGGATCGCGCGCAACACCCAACTGCTCCTCCAGCAGGAGTCCGGGACCTGCCGGGTGGCCGACCCGTGGGGCGGCAGCGCGTACGTCGAGCGGCTGACCCACGACCTCGCGCGGCGGGCCTGGCAGCACATCGAGGAGGTCGAGGCGGCCGGCGGCATGGCACGGGCCATTGACGCCGGGATCCCCAAGCTCCGGATCGAGGAGGCCGCGGCCCGCACCCAGGCGCGGATCGACTCCGGGCGCCAGCCCGTCATCGGCGTCAACACCCACCGGGTGGAGACCGACGAGACGATCGACGTCCTCAAGGTCGACAACTCCGCCGTCCGCGGCCGGCAGATCGAGAAGCTGCGGCGGCTGCGCGCCGAACGCGACGAGGACGCCTGCCAGGACGCCCTGCGCGCCCTGACCGCCGCGGCGGAGGCGGAGCCCGGCCCCGGGCCGGAGGGGAACCTCCTCGCCCGGGCCGTGGCCGCGGCCCGCGCGAAGGCCACGGTCGGGGAGATCTCCGACGCCCTGGAGCGGGTGTACGGCCGCCACGCGGGCCGGATCCGTACCATCGCCGGTGTGTACCGCAACGAGGCAGGCACCTCCCCGGCCGTGGAGCGCACCCGCGCCGCCGTCGAGTCCTTCGCCCGCGCCGAGGGCCGCCGCCCGCGCATCCTGGTCGCCAAGATGGGCCAGGACGGCCATGACCGGGGCCAGAAGGTGATCGCGACGGCCTTCGCCGACCTGGGTTTCGACGTGGACGTCGGCCCGCTGTTCCAGACGCCGGCCGAGGTCGCCCGGCAGGCCGTCGAGGCGGACGCGCACATCATCGGCGTCTCGTCGCTCGCCGCCGGACACCTCACGCTCGTACCGGCGCTGCGCGAACACCTGGCCGCGGAGGGCCGCGGAGACATCATGGTCGTCGTCGGCGGGGTGATCCCGCCCGGGGACGTCGAGGAACTGCGCCGCGCGGGTGCGGCCGCGGTGTTCCCGCCGGGGACGGTGATCCCGGACGCGGCGGGGGACCTGCTGACGGAACTGGCGCGGTCGCTGGGGCACGAGGCCGGCCCCGACGTCGCCGCCGACCCCGCTGCCGTGCCGGGCTCCGCCCCCGGGCCCGCCGCCGACCCCGCCTCCGGCGCCCCGGTGCCCGGCGACGAGAGGTGAGTGCGTGCCGCCCCGGATCGACATCGACGCCTACGTCAAGGGCGTACTGGACGGCCACCGCTCGTCCGTGGCCCGAGCCATCACGCTGGTGGAGTCCACGCGCGCAGACCACCGCGCGCTCGCCCAGCGCCTGCTGACCGAACTGCTCCCGTACGCGGGAGGAGCGCGCAGGATCGGGATCAGCGGGGTCCCCGGCGTCGGCAAGTCCACCTTCGTCGACGCGCTCGGCACGCTGCTGACCGGGCAGGGACACCGGGTCGCGGTGCTCGCCGTCGACCCGTCCTCCAGCCGGACCGGCGGATCCATCCTCGGCGACAAGACCCGGATGGAGCGGCTGGCCGTCGATCCCGCGGCCTTCGTCCGCCCCTCGCCCACGGCCGGGACCCTCGGCGGGGTCGCGCGGGCGACCCGGGAGACCGTCGTCGTGATGGAGGCGGCGGGGTACGACGTGGTGCTCGTCGAGACCGTGGGCGTCGGCCAGTCCGAGACGGCCGTGGCGGGCATGGTCGACTCCTTCCTGCTCCTCACCCTCGCCCGCACCGGCGACCAGCTCCAGGGCATCAAGAAGGGCGTCCTCGAACTGGCCGACGTCATCGCCGTCAACAAGGCCGACGGCCCGCACGAACGGGACGCCCGCTCCGCCGCGCGCGAACTGGCGGGCGCGCTGCGGCTGATGCGCTCCCCGGACGCGGTGTGGACGCCCCCGGTCCTCAGTTGCAGCGCACGCGAGGGCACCGGGCTCGCCGAGGTGTGGGAACGCCTCGAACAGCACCGTTCCCTGCTCGACGCCGACGGCCGCCTCGCCGCGATCCGCGCCGACCAGCAGGTGGACTGGGCCTGGTCGATGGTCCGCGAGCGACTGCTGCGCCGGCTTCGGGAGGACCCGGCGGTCCGGGAGCTGACGCCGGAGCTGGAGCGCAGGGTACGGGAGGGCACGCTGACGGCGACATCGGCGGCCGAGCGGATTCTCGACGCGCTGGACCGCTGACCCGAGCGCGTCCCGCCGTCCCACGCGTCACCGTCCCGCTGTCCCGCGCGCCGCTGTCCCGCGCGCCGCCGTCCCGCGCGTCACCCGGCGCGGGGACCCGGCCGGGGCGGGCCGATACTGGGAACGACGCGTCGGCCCAGGGGAAGGAACCAACCGGAGCATGTCTCACGAGGAACCGGTACGGACCGCCAGGGCCGGGCGCACGGCCCGCGTCACGCTCAACCGCCCCCGTGCCCTCAACGCCCTCACCCACCCCATGGTGACGCGCGTCGCCGAGGCCCTGACCGAGTGGGAGCGGGACGAGAGCGTCGCCGCCGTGGTCGTCGACGGGGCCGGCGACCGCGGGCTGTGCGCGGGAGGCGACATCCGGGTGATCCACCAGGACGCGCGCACGAGCGGCGGTGCCTCGGCGCCGTTCTGGCGGGACGAGTACCGGCTGAACGCCCGCATCGCCCGCTACCCCAAGCCCTATGTCGCCCTGATGGACGGCATCGTGATGGGCGGTGGCGTCGGCGTCTCCGCGCACGGTGACGTACGGGTCGTCACGGAACGGTCGGCCGTCGCGATGCCGGAGACCGGCATCGGGCTGGTCCCCGACGTCGGTGGCACCTGGCTGCTCACCCGTGCACCCGGCGCGCTCGGCACCCATCTCGCGCTCACCGGACGGGCGGCGGGCGCCGCGGACGCGCTGCTGTGCGGGCTCGCGGACCACTACGTACCCGCCGACCGGCTGCCCGCGCTGCGCGCCGCGCTCGCGGACGACCGCGTACGGGACGGGGCGGACGTACGCGAGACGGTACGGCGGTACGCGTCGGCCCCGCCGGCCGGCCAACTCGCCGCCGACCGGGCCTGGATCGACGCCTGCTACGCGGCCGGCACCGTCGAGGAGGTCGTCGACCGGCTGCTCGGCCACGGCGAGCCCGCCGCCAAGGAAGCGGCGGAGACGATCCTGGGCCGGTCGCCCACCGCTCTCAAAGCCACCCTCGCCGCCCTGCGCCGGGCCGCCAGGCTGAACACCCTGGAGGAGGCGCTCGACTGGGAATACCGCGCTTCCTGTGCCGCGCTCGACACCCCGGACCTGCTGGAGGGGATCCGGGCACAGGTCATCGACAAGGACCGCGCGCCCCGCTGGTCCCCAGGGGAACTGGAGCGGGTGACGGAAGCCGACGTGGCGCGCTTCTCCGCCCCACCGCCCGGCGGGGACCTGGGGCTGAGCCCCGTATCGCGGAACTGACCACCGGGCCGGGGGCGGGCGCACCCGGGCGACGGATCCGGACCGCCGGGCCGGGGACCACAAGGCCCGGGTCGGCGGCCGGGGGCCACAGGACCCGGGGCGGCGGACCCGGGGCGGCGGATCCGAGACGGCGGGTCAGCGCCGTCGGGCCGCCCGGCACGGCCCGCCGTCGGGATCAGCGCCCGCGCAGATGATGGCGCTTGCGCCAGGCGACGGCCGCCGCGCCCAGCCCGGTCAGCACGATGAACCCCAGCGCGACCAGGAACACGGGGGACGTCGGGGCCGCCGCGCGGCTGCCCGCCACCACGTACGCCGCCGTGTTGGGAACCGACCCGAGAGCCGTCGCCAGCAGGAACGGCGCCCACCCCATCCGCGAGACGGCCGCGCAGTAGTTGGCCGCGGCGAACGGCACCCCGGGGAACAGCCGGATCGCCAGCATCGACCGGAAGCCGTGCCCGCTCAGCTGTCGGTCGGCCGCCGTGAGCCAGCGCCCGCGCAGCAGCGGGCGCAACGCCTCCTGGCCGAGGAACCGGCCGAGCCCGAAGGCCAGCCCCGCCCCCAGCACGGTCCCCGCCAGCGCCGCGGCCAGCCCGAACTGCGCACCGAAGAGCGCCCCCGCGGCCAGGTTGAGCAGCGGGCGCGGGACGAACGCGACCGCGCACAGCCCGTACGCCAGCGCGAACAGCACCAGGGCCGCGCCCCCGCCGATCCGGGCGGGCATGCCCTCCGTGAGCACTCTCTGGGGCTCGTACACCGACACCACGACGGCCGCCCCGGCCAGCACGGCGACCAGGACCGAGAAACGCGACCAGGGGGAGAGCAGGATCCGCGAGCAGTGGACGACGAGCCCCGAGGAGCCCCGGGTGATGGTGTCGGACATTCGGGGAGACTAACCGACAGACCTGTGTGATCGCCGCGCGGTGTTCCTCATGGCCCTCCGAAGGCGCGCCCAACCGGGCCGTCCGGAAAAACCGTTCGACGCGCGGAACACCACCGGGCCAGTATCGACGGCATGTTCCGGTACGCCTTCCCCGCAGCGCCGTCCGCAGTCGCGGACGCGCCGAAGGCTGCCGCGCGCCCCGCGCCCGCCGCACTCGACGCCGCGGCGGCGGCGCCCCTCGGCGGCGCCCGAAGCTGACCCTTCCCGGATCGTCCGGCGGACCCCGCAGGGGGAGGGTCGGCAAGACCCGGGGGTCCCGCTCACGCTTCGAGAAACGGTTGCGTACCTCATGTCCAAGACGGCGTACGTGCGGACCAAGCCGCACCTCAACATCGGCACCATGGGCCATGTCGACCATGGCAAGACCACCCTGACCGCGGCCATCACCAAGGTGCTCAGCGACCGGGGGACCGGCACCTTCGTGCCCTTCGACCGGATCGACCGGGCCCCGGAGGAGGCCGCCCGGGGGATCACCATCAACATCGCCCACGTCGAGTACGAGACCGACACCCGGCACTACGCGCACGTGGACATGCCGGGTCACGCCGACTACATCAAGAACATGGTGACCGGGGCCGCCCAGCTCGACGGGGCCATCCTCGTCGTCTCCGCGCTCGACGGGATCATGCCGCAGACCTCAGAGCACGTCCTGCTCGCCCGGCAGGTCGGCGTCGACCACATCGTCGTGGCGATCAACAAGGCCGACGCGGGCGACGCGGAACTGACTGACCTGGTCGAGCTGGAGGTCCGCGAACTGCTCACCGCGCACGGTTACGGCGGTGACACCGCGCCCGTCGTCCGGGTCTCGGGCCTGCGCGCCCTGGAGGGCGACCCGCGCTGGGTCGCCGCCGTCGAGGCCCTGCTGGACGCCGTCGACACCTATGTGCCGGTGCCCGTCATGTACACGGACGCGCCCTTCCTGCTGTCCGTGGAGAACGTCCTGACGATCACGGGCCGGGGCACGGTGGTCACCGGTGCCGTCGAGCGCGGCACCGTGCGCGTCGGGGACCGGGTGGAGGTGCTGGGCGCCGGTGTCGAGACGGTCGTCACCGGGCTGGAGACCTTCGGCAAGCCGATGGAGTCCGCGCAGGCCGGGGACAACGTCGCGCTGCTGCTGCGCGGCACGCCGCGCGACGCGGTCCGCCGGGGCCATGTCGTGGCGGCGCCCGGCAGCCTCGTGCCGAGCCGCCGCTTCACCGCGCGGGTCCATCTGCTGCCCGCACGGGAGGGCGGCCGCTCCACGCCCGTCACCACCGGCTACCGGCCGCAGTTCTACCTCCGCACGGCGGACGTCGTCGGTGACATGGACCTGGGCGAGGCGGCGGTGGCGCGCCCCGGCGACACGGTCACCGTGACCGTCGAGCTGGGCCGGGACACGCCGCTGGAGCCGGGGCTCGGCTTCGCGATCCGTGAGGGCGGCCGAACGGTCGGCGCCGGAACGGTCACCGCGCTGCTCTGAGCCGGCCGCCACCGCCGCGAGCCGGCCCGGCCGGGGCCGGCTCCAGGCCGGCGATCCGTCGCGGGGCGGTCTCGCCGCCCGGTCGGCCGGCCCCGCGCCCGGTCGGCCTCCACCCGGCAGGTTCGCGCGCCGGGGCGGGGCCGGCCTTCCGTCCTCCGGCCGGGCTTCGCCCTCCGGCCGGGCCCGGGGGCCGGGCGGTCGCGCCCGGCCGTTCCGCCCGCGCGACAATGGGCACGTGCACGAAGACCCCGCCTCCGTCCCCGAGCCCGTCCCCGTCGTCCGCGCCGTAGACGGCGGTACCGCCAGGCTGCTGCCCGACCTGGACCGGGCACGGGCCTGGCTGCTGACGGTCGACGACGCGCCGCAGTCGTACGTGGACCTGGACGAGCCGCGGCACCTGGAGTTCGAGTACGTACGGCGGCTCGCCCACGTCATCGACTGCGCGGCGGACGAGGGCACGCCGCTCACCGTCTGGCACCTCGGCGGCGGGGCGCTCACCCTGCCGCGCTACGTGGCCGCCACCCGGCCCGGCTCGGCCCAGCACGTCGTCGAGGCGGACGGGGCCCTGCTGGCGCTGGTGGCCGAGCGGCTGCCGATACCGGACGACAGCGGGATCACCGTGCACGGCGCGGACGCCAGGCGGTGGCTGGAGGCCGCTCCCGGCGGGGCGGCCGACCTGCTGATCGCCGATGTCTTCGGCGGCTCCACCGTCCCCGCGCACCTCACCTCCGTGGAGTACGCGCGACAGGCCGCCCGGGTGCTGGGGGCCGACGGGATCTACGCGGTGAATCTGGCCGACGGAGCACCGTTCGGCTTCCTCCGCTCCCAACTGGCCACCCTCGCCGCCGTCTTTCCCGAACTGGCGCTGATCGCCGAGCCGTCCGTGCTGCGGGGCCGCCGCTTCGGCAACACCGTCCTGGTCGCCTCCCGCCGCCCCCTCGACACGGCCGCGCTCGCCCGCCGTGCGGCGGCCGACGCCTTCCCCGCCCGGGTCGAGCACGGCCCGGCGCTGCGACGCCGGGCCGGCCGCGCGGCGCCGGTACGGGACAGCGGGGCGGTGCCCTCACCCCGCCCGCCCGACGGCGCCTTCAGCGTCTGAGACGTCCGGCGCCGACGCGGCCACCAGGTCCTTCGCCTCACGACGGGTCAGCCTCCGTACGTCGGGCACGAACAGTACGGCGGCCGTCAGCAGCACCACGAGAGCCGCACACCCCCACAGCGCTTGGGTCCGGCCGCCCGGCGCCCGGGGGCCGGCTCAGGCGGGCGGCGAGGCCAGCCGCACCGTGCTCATGATCTTCTTCATGGTGTCGTCCGACAGCTCGTCGGGGACACCGGCGTTGGCGTACAGCACCCAGGTCGCGTAGTCGCCCTTGGCGTTGGTGAAGGTGAAGGCGATCGACTTGCCGTCCGTGTCGCACTTGTTCTTCTTGGCGACGCCGGTGGCGGTCGCCGTCGCGTAGTGGCCCTTGAGACCGGTCGTGGTGGTGTAGGCCTCGGCCTCGCTCATCTTCACCGTGCCCGACTTCGTGGCCTCCTCCGGGGTCTGCGCCTGGTCGTACGCGGCCCAGACCCAGGTCCCCGCCTCGCTGCGGGCCGCCGACGCCGTGTCCTTGGCGCCCCGGCCGCCCTTGGTGCCGACGCCGGCGAGGCTGCTGTCCTCTTCCTTGCCGTCCTTGTTGGTGTCCTGCGAGCACCACTGCGACTTGTAGGTCGCGGGGGCGGAGAAGGTGACGACGGGCGAGCCGTCCCCCTTCGCGGCGTCCTCGAACCCGGAGTGGACGTCGGGCTTGTCGACCTCCCAGTCCGCGGGCACGTCGAACTGGGTGCCGTGCTTGGGATTGGTCACGACCTTCCAGCCCGATATCTGCGGCTTGTTGGCGGATCCGTCCCGGGGGTTGGCGACGGACTCGGCCGGCGCCGGGTCCTCCTCGGACGCGGATGCCGACGCGGACGCCTTGCCGTCGCCGGAGGCCGTGTCCTTCTTCTCGTCGTCGTCGCCCAGCACGAAGAACGCCGTGCCCGCGGCCACGGCCACCACCACCGCCGCGGCGACGGCCGCCACGACGGTCGTGTTCTTCTTGTCCTTCGAGGGGCCGGGGCCACCGGGCGGCCCCGGTACCGAGTACTGCTGCGGCACGGTCGGCTGCTGGTACGGGTTGGGCTGCTGGCCAGGCGGTCCGGGCGGTCCGGGCTGGGCCGGCTGCTGCCCGGACGGCGGGTGACCGGGCTGCTGGTACCCCGGCTGCTGGTAGCCGGGCTGCTGATACGGATTCGGTTGGTGGTACCCCGGCTGCTGGTACGGATTCGGTGTCTGGTCCTGCGGGTTCTGCTCGCCCCCGGGCGGCTGCTGTCCTGGCCACATGGCGAATAACGATAGAGGTGCTTTTCGGCCGCTGCCACGTCCGGCCCGTCAGGGGATGGTGAAGCTCTACTACTCGTAGGTAACATCGCGTCGTATGAGCGCCGATCAGATGTCCACCGGCGAACTGCTCGCCGCCACCGTTCCGATGGTCAGGACCCTGGGGCTGGAATTCCTGGAGACCACCACGGAACGGGCCGTCGTCCGCCTGCCGGACCGGCCCGACTACCACAACCACGTCGGTGGCCCGCATGCCGGAGCGATGTTCACGCTCGCCGAGAGCGCCAGCGGCGCGATCGTCCTGGCCGCCTTCGGCGACCAGCTCGGCCGCGCGGTGCCGCTCGCGGTCCGGGCGGAGATCGACTACCGCAAACTCGCCATGGGCGCGGTCACGGCGACCGCGACGCTCGGCCGGCCGGTCCGGGACGTGGTGGCGGAGCTGGACGCGGGGGAGCGGCCCGAGTTCCCGGTGGTGATCGCCCTCGCCCGGGAGGACGGCGCGGTCACGGGAGAGATGACCGTCGTATGGACCCTCCGCCCCAGCGCCTGATCGTCCGCGCGCCACGGGCGGCGGTGCCACTCCGGTACCTGACGGCCACGGCACGCGGTGCCGCTCCGGCGCCCGGTGGCCCGGCCGGCGGGTCCACCCGCCGGCCGACGGATTCGGCCCGGGGCCGGCCGGTTCCCTCCGGTACCTGATCGTTCCCGGCCGGCCGCTCCATGTTCCCGGCCGCCTCGGGACACCGGGTAGGCTGCACGGGCGTGCGCTCCACCCGCGCACGCCCGCGCGGCGGCCGCCCGCGAGAAGCGGGCACACCCGAGCCGCCCGGCCGCGATCAGCTGTCCTGACCGTCGCGCCGACCGTCGCGGACCGATCACGCGGACATCGCGCACTTCACGGAAGGAACCGGCGTTGCACGTCCAGGAGTGGCTTGAGACCGTCCCCGCGGTCAGCGTCTACCTCCTGGTGGGGGTGGTCATCGGGCTCGAAAGCCTCGGTATCCCGCTGCCGGGCGAGATCGTGCTCGTCAGCTCCGCGCTGCTCGCCTCCCAGCACGGCGAGATCGATCCGTTCGTCCTGGGCACCTGTGCCACCGCCGGCGCGATCATCGGGGACTCCATCGGCTACGCCATCGGCCGTAAGGGCGGTCGGCCCCTGCTCGCCTGGCTCGGGGGCAGGTTCCCCAAGCACTTCGGCGAGGCACAGATCGCGATGGCGGAGCGGTCCTTCGAGAAGTGGGGGATGTGGGCGGTCTTCTTCGGCCGGTTCGTGGCCCTGCTGCGGATCTTCGCCGGACCGCTGGCGGGCGTGCTGCGCATGCCGTACTGGAAGTTCCTGATCGCCAACGTGCTGGGCGGCATCGTCTGGGCCGGCGGTACGACAGCGGTCGTCTACACCGTGGGCGTGGTCGCCGAGGCCTGGCTCAAGCGCTTCTCCTGGCTCGGGCTGGTGCTCGCCGTCCTCATCGGGCTCACGTCCATGCTCGTCCTGAAGAACCGGGCGAAGAAGGCCGCCGAGCGGGCGGCGGCGACGCCGGCGCCCGGGGAGCCCGACACCGTTCCCGCCGCCGACTGACGCCCACGACGCCGCCCCACATCATCCCTCGGGCGGGAGCCCGCGCCGCGACGGGCGCACTCGGTGGCGCGCGCCCGGCCGGGGCCTGGCCTGTTCTCGACGGCGGTTGATCAATAACCTTGGTCGTACGGAGCGTCCGCCGATCCGGACCGTACCGACCGAGGGAGCAGCATCCATGCCCACCGCACCGCAGGTCCCCGACATACTCTCGCCGGAGTTCGCCGCGAACCCGTATCCGGCCTATCGCGTCATGCGGGAGAGCGCGCCGCTCATCTGGCACGAGGCCACGCGGAGCTACATCATCTCCCGGTACGACGACGTGGAGCGGGCCTTCAAGGACAAAGAGGCCGCTTTCACCACCGAGAACTACGACTGGCAGCTCGAACCCGTCCACGGAAGGACCATCCTCCAGCTCAGCGGCCGGGAACACGCGGTCCGCCGGGCCCTGGTCGCCCCCGCGTTCCGCGGCGGCCAGCTCCGGGACTCCATCCAGCCGGTCATCGAGCGCAACTCCCGCGAACTGATCGACGCCTTCCGGCACACCGGCTCCGCCGATCTGGTCCGGGACTACGCGACCCGGTTCCCCGTCAATGTGATCGCCGACATGCTGGGTCTCGACAAGGCCGACCACCCCCGGTTCCACGGCTGGTACACCGCGGTCATCGCCTTCCTCGGCAACCTGTCCGCCGACCCGGAGGTGGCGGCGGCCGGTGAGCGGACCCGCGTCGAGTTCGCGGAGTACATGCTGCCCATCATCCAGCGGCGCCGGGAGGACCTGGGCGACGACCTGCTGTCCACGCTCTGCGCCGCCGAGGTCGACGGCGTACGGATGAGCGACGAGGACATCAAGGCCTTCTGCAGCCTGCTGCTCGCGGCCGGGGGCGAGACCACGGACAAGGCGATCGCCGGCATCATCGCCAATCTGCTGGCCCACCCGGACCAGTTGGCGGCCGTACGCCAGGACCGCGGCCTGATCGAGCGGGCGTTCGCGGAGACCCTCCGGTACACCCCGCCGGTGCACATGATCATGCGGCAGACCGCGCGGGACGTCGAAGTCAGCGGTGGCACGATCCCGTCCGGAGCCACGGTCACCTGCCTGATCGGGGCCGCCAACCGGGATGACGCCCGCTACCGCGACCCGGACACCTTCGACATCTTCCGCGAGGATCTGACGACCACGACGGCCTTCTCCGCCGCCGCCGACCATCTGGCCTTCGCCCTCGGCCGGCACTTCTGCGTCGGCGCGCTGCTGGCCAAGGCCGAGGTCGAGACCGGCGTGAACCAACTGCTCGACGCCATGCCGGACATGCGCCTCGCGGACGGCTTCGACCCGGCGGAGCGCGGGGTGTTCACGCGCGGGCCCGAGTCCCTGCCGGTGGAGTTCACGCCCGTCGGGTCCTGACGGCGGGCGGCGGGCCCGGTACGACACCGTACGGCACGTGCGGGCACCGTACGGCACATGCCGGGCACCGTACGGCACGGGGTGGCCGGGCGCGGGCGGCGGGCACATCCGCCGCCCGCGTTCGTCACCGTACGACGGGAGTGAACCGCACCGGCAGCGAGGTCAGCCCGCGCATCCAGATCGACGGCCGCCAGGTCAGCTCCTCCGGCTCCACCGCGAGCACCACGTCCGGCAGCCGCTCCAGCAGCGTCTCGATCGCGGTACGGGCGATGACGTCGGCCAGCAGCGGGCCGGGGTAGAGGCAGCGGTGCTCGCCGTTGCTGAACGACAGGTGCGCCGAGTTCTCCGCCCCGACATGCCCCTCGGGCCAGATCTGCGGGTCCGTGTTGGCCGCGGCGAAGCCCAGCACGAGGCAGTCGCCCGCCTTGATGTGCCGGCCGCCCAGCTGGGTGTCCCGCACCGCCCACCGGCCGACGAAGTTCTGCGTCGGGGTGTCCAGCCACAGCACCTCGTTGAGCGCGTGTCCCACACTGAGTCGGCCGCCCGACACGTTCAGCGCGAACCGGTCGTCCGTCAGCAGCAGCCGCAGCGTGTTGCAGATCCAGTTGGCCGTCGGCTGCTGGGCCGCGGCGATGACGGTGATCAGGTCCTGGACGACCTCCTCGTCCGTCAGCCCTGCCGGGTGGGCCAGCATCCGGGACGTGACGTCGGGACCGGGGCTGTTCCGCTTCTCCTTGACCAGCCGCTCCATGCGCTCCTGCACGCGCAGGTACGCGGCCACGGGGTCGTCGCCCTCGGGCGCGTCCAGCGAGATCTTCAGGTCCCGGACCAGGTCCTCGGTGTCCACGTCGCCTTGTGGTATCCCGCAGAGCTGGACCACCGCGCGCATCGGCAGAGCGTGCGCGTAGGAGGCCATCAGCTCGGCCTGCCCGCTGCCGGCGAACGTGTCGATGAGCCCCTCGGCGATCTGCCGGCACACATGGGCCAGTTCGAACTGGTCGACGGCCTCCAGCGCCTCGCTGATCACGCCGGCCCGCCGCTGGTGCTCCGCTCCCTCGGTGAACAGCAACGAGGGCTGGTAGCCGACGAACGGCATGAGCGGCCAGTCGGCGGGGATGTTGGGCCACTGGTTCCAGCGCCGTGAGTCCCGGGCGAAGAGGTCGTCGTGGCTGGTGACGTAGCTGACCTCGGCGTAGCCGAGCACCAGCCAGGCGGGGATGTCCCCGTCGAGCAGGACCGGGGCGACCGCGCCGTGCTCGCGGCGCAGCGTCCGGTACAGCTGGGACGGTGTCTGCTGGTACTCCAGCCCACTGAGCGGTACCGCGCCCGGGACCGCGGCGCCGGCGCCCGCGTGCGCCGGGCAGCCCGGGGGCGGGCCCTGAACGTCGGCGGGGCCGGCGTGTCGGCCGGGGGCAGTGGCCTCCACGGCGCCGACGGCGTCCATGGGGTCGACGGGTCCTGCGGGGCCGAGGGGGCCTGCGGGGTCGGTCATGGTGTCATCTCCCGGGCCATGGCCAGTTCGTAGAGGTGGTCCACGAGGGTGATCAAGACGTTCTTGCCGGAGGAGCGTACCCGTGCGTCGCAGTCGACCAGCGGGACGTGCTCCGGCAGCGACAGCGCCTGGCGGATCTCCGCCAGCGAGAACGAGGAAACGTCGTCGTCGAACCGGTTGACGGCGACGACGAAGGGCGTCTTGTGGTGTTCGAGCCGGTCGATGGCGTACCAGGAGTCGCTCATGCGGCGGGTGTCGACGAGGACGACGGCGCCGAGGGTGCCGAGGAAGAGGCGGTCCCAGAGGAACCAGAAGCGTTCCTGTCCGGGGGCGCCGAACAGGTAGAGGACCATCGTCTCGTTGAGGCTGATCCGGCCGAAGTCGAAGGCGACGGTGGTGGTGGTCTTGTGGGGCAGTCCGGCGGTCTCGTCGACTCCGACACCGGCCTGGGTCATGACCTCTTCGGTGTTGAGCGGGCGGATCTCGCTCACGGACCGGACGAGGGTGGTCTTGCCGACCCCGAAGCCGCCCACGACGACGATCTTGAGGCCGGTTTCGGCGGCGTCCGCCAGCGGAGTGCGGGTGGCGGGCAGTTCAGAGGTTGCGGAGTCCATTGAGCACCTCCTTCAAGAGGGCGGAGTCGGGAAGGTCGGCGGAGCGTGTGGGGCGGGGGTGCCTGGCGGTGATCCGGCCCGTCGCGAGGAGGTCGCCGAGCAGGATCCGGACCACCGTGATCGGCAGTTTCAGCTCGGCGGCCACCTCGACCACCGCGGTGGGGTGGCGGCACAGTTCGAGGATGCGGACGTGTTCGGACTGCATCCCCTGCGCCGGCTCGCACTCGCTCACGATGAGGGTGACCAGGTCGAAGGTGTCGTCGTCGGCCCGGCTGCGACCGCCCGTGACGGTGTACAGCCGGTCGGGATCCCCGATGTCGACGGGCCGACGGATCATGATCGCCGGTTG
Organism: Streptomyces hebeiensis; assembly: GCF_052983195.1. Classification (NCBI taxonomy): domain Bacteria; kingdom Bacillati; phylum Actinomycetota; class Actinomycetes; order Kitasatosporales; family Streptomycetaceae; genus Streptomyces; species Streptomyces hebeiensis. The sequence continues at coordinate 914,449 of NZ_CM129812.1, read as the reverse complement.
CCCTGGGCGGGTGTGCGGGGTTCGGCGCGCAGGTGCTCGCCGATCTGTTCGACCAGTCCGGTCATCTGGTGGCCGACGACGCCGGGGTCGGCGCCGTCCTCGGCGATGACGGCCAGGTGTGCGCCGGAGCCGGCCTCGACGATGAAGAGGAGGCCGCCGTGGAACTCGGTCATGGAGTGGCGTACGCCGCCGGATCCGTTGCCGAATTCGACGGAGGCGCCCTGGGCGAGTGCCTGGATCCCGGAGCAGATCGCGGCGAGCTGGTCGGCCTGGTCGAGGGTGAGGTTCGGGGTCCAGCAGAGTTTCAGGCCGTCGCGCGAGAGCACGAGGGCGTGGCGGGTGCCGGGTGTGCGCTCCAACAGGCTTTCGAGGAGCCAGGTCAGGCTGTTGTCAGTGGTCTGCATGGTGTACATGGGGCTGGTGATGCCGGGAAGGGCGGTCGTCGGCCCCGTGCCTCCAATCTCACGTTCCGGGTGGGGGCGGCGCCTCATGACCCCGGGCGCCTTACGGGGACTCATGGGGAAGGGACGGCCGTCACTCGGCGGGGGTTCCCGAGGGGCCGTCCGGGGAGCGGCGCGCGCGGTGGAAAGCGCCGAACTGGGCGCCCGCGTCACGGGACGGCCGGGCGGCCTCGCCCTGGGACCCCGGCCGGGGACGGCCGCGGTCGGCGGCGGCCATGGTCCGGCCGGGCGGACGGACGGGCAGCCCGTTCGGCGTCGAGAGGCCAGGACCGTCGGCCGGGCCGGTGGCCGGGGCCGCGAGCGCGTCGGTGGGCCCGTCGGTGGTGGGCGTCCGGGGCTCGGCCGGGGTGGCAGAGGGCCCGGAGGCGTAAGGGGCCGCAGGGGCGGCAGCCTGGCCGGGAGACTCCATCGGGACGGCCGCCGGTGCGGGCGTGGCCGGGGAGGCCGACCGAGGCAGGGGGCCCGCCGGCGCGGGCGGATCGGGCAGGGCGGGCGGCGACCCGGCCGAGGCCGCCGTTCCCGTCGGCGCGTCGGGTGTGCGGGCAGCGGGGCGGCGCAGCGACTGGGTGGGCTGCTCGGACGTCGGTCCCTGGTCCTGCGCGAGCAGTTGGGGCGGGAAGAGGACGACGACGCCGGTGCCGCCGCGCGACGACGGCCGGTAGTTGACACTGATGTGGTACTTGGCGGACAGCCGCCCCACTACCGCCAACCCCAACCGCGTGCCCTGAAGGAGGGCGAGGTCGGTGACACGGCCCGAGACGGCCTCCTCCGCACGGCGCATCGCCGCGGCCGCCATCTTCAGACCACTGTCCTCGATCGTCACCACGATCCCGGCCGCACGCTCCTCCACATACACATGAACCTCATCGATCGGCGGCGAGAAATTAGCCGCGTTGTCCATCAACTCGGCCAGCAGATGCATCACCGGCTCCGCCGCGAACCCCGCGATCGCCGCCCTGCTCGAACAGTGCAGACGCACCCGCTGATACGCGGCGATCCGCCCCACCGCACCCCGCAGAATCGACTCCATACCGATCGGCTTGTTCCACGAACGACTCGCCCGGCCACCCATCAACAGAGCCAGCCGGTCCGTCAACAACCCCAACTGCGACGTATTGTGATCCAGCCTGAGCAGATCACCGAACACCTCCGCACCATGCCGGTCCTGCATCTCCCGCAGATCCGCCAGCATGCTCACAGCCTTCGCCTGCACCCGGCTCAACGCCTTCGCACTCGCCGCCTGCGCCGCCGCCGCCCGCCGCTCACTGACCGCCAGCTCCCTGACCACCACCTCCACCAAAGAAGCCAGCCGAGGCTCCCCGGGCACGGCCAAACCACCCAGCACACTCTCCGCCGACCCACCCGAACGCAACCCACCGATCGCATCCGGCAACACCTTCGACACGATCAGATCCAGATCACCCGCCCCCCGCTCCAACCGCCCCAGAGCACCATCACGCTCCACCACGGCACGAGCCGCACGCCCCTCCGCATCCGCCAACTCCACGACGAACATCTCCAAGGCGCGGCGCAGCTGGAGATCGGACGGCGGCGGCGTGGCGGCCAGGGTCTCCTCGGCGCCCGCGCCCTCCCTGACCCTCTTGAGCACGGCGGGGAGCGTGACGTTCACCAGGTGGGCGGAGTCCGCGCCGGTCCTGGCCAGCTGGGCCTGCGCCGTGCGCGTGTCCTCCTCGGCCTTGGCCGTGCCGCGCCGACCGCGCCCCAGCGCCAGCGCGCAGGAGACGACGGCGACCGCGACGCACACCCAGGCGACGACGACCGTGGTGACCACCCAGGTACGAGCCTGCCCGGGAGCCGTCGCGGCCACCGCGCCGCCGACGGCGCCGGCCACCACCACCAGGGTCAGGGGTACGGCCAGGGAGGTCCGGGGGGTGCGTATTCGGCGCGGACTGGGGGCGACAGGAGCTGGCATTCCGCGGTCCCTAGGTAATCGAGTGCGAGGAGCAGACCGGCCGACCTGCGGGAATCGGCCGCACGGGCGGAATCGGACACCGATGGGGACGGCGATCTTCCGCACCACATGTGGCGCTCATGCTAACCACGTGCGGCGGTGGAGAACACATGGAGTCCATGGAGCCCACGGAATGGAGGACTTCGTCCCGAACCCGCCCCCGCGGCAGGGGCCGCGGTGAGCGCGGCCCCGTCGAGGACCGCGGCCGACCGCGGCCCCGCCCGCAGTACAGTGCGGTGAACGACCGGGCGCGCCCCACCGTAGTGCGGTGCACGGCACCCGCCATGGACATACGGGACGGAAAGTGTCGGACCTCGACCAGCTCACGCAATCACTCGCCCGCAACCTCAAGCGCTGGCGCGGCGAGCGCGGCTTCACGCTCGACGCTCTGGCCGCCCGGGCGGGGGTGAGCCGCGGCATGATCATCCAGATCGAGCAGGCCCGGACCAATCCGAGTGTCGGCACCACCGTCAAGCTCGCCGACGCGCTGGGGGTGAGCATCACCACCCTCCTCGACCACGAGCAGGGCCCCGAGGTACGCGTCGTCCCCGCGGACCAGGCCGTACGGATGTGGTCCACCCCGGCCGGCAGCCGTACGACGCTGCTCGTCGGCACCGAGGCCCGGGGGCCCCTGGAGCTGTGGTCGTGGACGCTTCAGCCGGGCGACGCCGCCGGCTCCGACCCGCATCCGCCCGGCACGACCGAACTGCTGCACGTCACCGCCGGCCGGCTCACGCTCGTCGTGGACGGTGAGCCGCACACCGTACCGGCGGGAGCGTCCGCGACGTTCGAGGCGAGCGTTCCGCACGCCTATCGCAACGACGGCGGGGAAACCGTGGAGATGATCATGGCCGTCTCCATCCCACCCGTCCGCTGACCCGCGGGCCGGGGCCCGTGTCCGCCCGCCCGCGGAACGAACGTCACCGGCCCCGGTGCGGTCAGCCGTCCAGGCGCGGAATCTCGATGGCGGGGCACCGGTCCATGACCATGGCGAGCCCCGCCGCGCGGGTCCGCTCGTACGCCTCCTCGTCGACCACCCCGAGCTGGAACCACACCGCCTTCGCGCCGATCTCCACCGCCTGGTCCGCGATCCCGCCCGCCAGCTCGCTGTTGACGAACACGTCCACGACGTCCACGGGGAACGGGATGTCCGCGAGCCGGGCGTACCCCTGTTCGCCGTGCACCGGCTCGGCCTTCGGGTGCACCGGCACGACGCGCTTGCCGAAGCGCTGGAGCACGGCGGCGACCCCGTACGCCGCCCGCGACCGGTTGCCGGACAGGCCCACGACGGCCCAGGTGTCACCGCTGTCGGTGAGAATGCGACGAATCGTCTCCGCGTCTGCGTACATGCTCCACGACAACGGCCCCGCCGCCCCGGCCATTCCCGGGGGCGGGCCCCGCATAGGGTGAGGGGATGCAGGAGCAGTACCGCACCGTCGCCCGCGCGGGCACGCACGAGACCGAGATCAACCGGTCGCGCTTCATCTGCGCCCTCGCGCCGGTCGCCACGGAGGACGAGGCGCGGGAGTTCGTCGCGGGCGTCCGCGCCGCGCACCCGGCCGCCACCCACAACTGCTTCGCGTACGTGCTCGGCGCCGACGCCTCCGTCCAGAGGGCGAGCGACGACGGCGAGCCCGGCGGCACGGCCGGAGCGCCGATGCTCCAGATGCTGCTGCGCCGCGACATGCGCTACACCGCCGCCGTCGTCACCCGCTACTACGGCGGCGTCAAGCTGGGCGCGGGCGGCCTGATCAGGGCGTACGGCGGGGCCGTCGGCGAAGCCCTGGACAGCCTCTCCACCACGACCAGGCACCGGCTCCGCCTGGCCACCGTCACGGTCGGCCACCAGCGGGCGGGCCGGCTGGAGAACGACCTGCGGGCCATGGGGCGTACGGTGCGGGACGTACGGTACGGGGAGAGCGTGACGATCGAGATCGGGCTCCCGGACGCGGAACTCGACGCGTTCCGTGCCTGGCTGGCGGACGCCACGGCCGGAGAGGCGACGCTGACACCGGGGGACGAGGTTTTCTCTTGAGGATCCTGCACACCTCGGACTGGCATCTGGGCCGGTCCTTCCACCGCGTGAGCCTGCTCGACGCCCAGGCCGCCTTCCTCGACCACCTCGTCACCACCGTCCGCGCCCACGACGTGGAGGCCGTCGTCGTCGCCGGTGACGTCTACGACCGGGCCGTGCCCCCGCTGGCCGCCGTCGAACTCTTCGACCGGGCGCTGCACCGGCTCGCCGACACCGGTGTCACGACCGTGATGATCTCCGGCAACCACGACTCCGCCCGCAGGCTGGGCGTCGGCGCCGGACTCATCGAGCGCGCCGGCGTCCACCTGCGCACCGACCCCGCCGGCTGCGGCACGCCCGTCCTGCTCCCCGACACGCACGGGGACGTGGCCTTCTACGGGCTGCCGTACCTCGAACCGTCCCTCGTGCGCGAGGAGTTCACGGCGGAACGGACCGGGCACGAGGCCGTCCTCGGCGCCGCCATGGACCGGGTGCGCGCCGACCTCGCCGGACGGGCCGCCGGGACGCGGTCCGTCGTCCTGGCGCATGCCTTCGTGGTGGGCGGCGCGCCCAGCGAGAGCGAGCGGGACATCACCGTCGGCGGTGTCGCCGCCGTGCCCGCCGGGGTCTTCGACGGCGTCGACTATGTCGCCCTCGGGCATCTGCACGGCTCACAGACCATCACCGACCGGGTCCGCTACGCCGGTTCGCCGCTCGCCTACTCCTTCTCGGAGAGCGCGCACCGCAAGACCATGTGGCTCGTGGACCTCGGGCCGCGCGGCGAGATCGCGGCCGAGCGCGTCGACTGCCCCGTACCGCGCCCGCTGGCCCGGATCCGGGGAATGCTCGACGACCTGCTCGCCGATCCCCGGCTCGCCCGGTACGAGGAGGCGTGGGTCGAGGCCACGCTCACCGACGGCGTCCGGCCCGCCGAGCCCATGGCCCGGCTCACCGAGCGGTTCCCGCACACGCTCAGCCTGGTCTTCGAGCCCGAGCGCGGCGACGACGACCCGCTCGCCTCGTACGCCCGGCGGCTCGCGGGCCGAACCGACCAGCAGATCGCGGAGGACTTCGTGGCCCATGTCCGGGGCGGCCTCGGACCCGACGAGCCCGAACGCGCCGTGCTGCGGGGCGCGCTCGAGGACGTACGGGTCGACACCGGCACGCGCGAGGGGGACGCGTGAGGCTGCACCGGCTGGCCGTCACCGCCTTCGGCCCGTTCGCCACCACCCAGGACATCGACTTCGACGCGCTCGCCTCCGCCGGGCTCTTCCTGCTGCACGGACCGACCGGCGCGGGCAAGACCTCGGTCCTCGACGCGGTCTGCTACGCGCTGTACGGGGCCGTGCCCGGCGCCCGGCAGAGTCCCGGGACCACCCTGCGCAGCGACCACGCGGCCGACGGCACCCCCACCGAGGTCACGCTCGCCCTCACCGTCGGCGGCAGGCGGCTGGAGATCACCCGGCGACCCGCCCAGCGCCGCCCCAAGAAGCGGTCCACGGGCTTCACCACCGAGAAGGCGCGGAGCCTCCTGCGGGAGTACGACGCGGGCAGCGGGCAGTGGCGCGCCCTCAGCCGCTCCCACCAGGAGACCGGCGAGGAGATCGGGCAGCTCCTCGGCATGAGCCGGGAGCAGTTCTGCCAGGTCGTGCTGTTGCCGCAGGGCGACTTCGCACGCTTCCTGCGCGCCGACGCCGAGGCCCGCGGCCGACTGCTCGGCAGGCTCTTCGACACCCGCCGGTTCGCCGCCGTCGAGGAGCGGCTGGCCGAGCTGCGCCGGGCCGGCGAGCACCGGGTGCGGGCCGGGGACGACCGGCTCCTCGCCGTGGCGCAGCGGATCGACCAGGCGGCGGACGACCGCTCGGCGCCGCCCCCGCCCGACCGGGAGCCCGGCGACGCGGGGCTCGCGCCGGCCGTCCTCGAGTGGGCGGCCCAGGTGCGCTCGACCGCGTGGGAGCGCGCCGACATCGCGGAATCGGCCCGTACCACCGCGGAGAGCGCACTGGCCGCAGCCCGGCGGGCCCTGGAGACCGAGCGCGAACTGGCCCGCCTCCAGGAGCGGGCAGCCGAGACCCGGCGGCGCGCGGAGGCGCTCGAAGCCCGCCGCCCCGAATACCAGCGCGCCCGGGCCCTGCTCGACCGCGATCGCCGGGCCGAGCGGGTCGCCCCCGCGCTGGCACTGCGCGACGACGCCGAGCGGGCCCACCGCACGGCGTCCGCGGCCCACGCCCGCGCCCGCGCGACCCTGTCCGGCGGCTTCGCGGTCGCCGGTCTCACCGACGACCACCTCGTCGACGCCGGCGCGGAGCGGCTGGTCGCACGGGAGCGGGCCGTGCGGCAGGAGCTGGGCGCCCTCGACGCCGCCCGGCGCGCCGAGCGGCGGGACGCGGAACTCAACCAGGAACGGACCGCGCTGGAGCGGCAGGCGCGGGCGGACGAGGAGACCATCGAGGAGACGGCGGCCTGGCTGGCCGGCTGGGAGGCCGAGCGCCGCGCCCTGCTCGGGCGGGTGGAGGACGCCCAGGAGGCGGCCGCCCGTGCCGAACAGCTCGCCGGCCGGCTCGAACCCGCCCGGCACCGGCTCGCCGAGGCCCGCCGCCGCGACACCTTGCGAACGGAGGTCGCCGCGGCGGAGCGCCGGCTCGACTCGGCGGCGCGGCAGGCCAACTCCGCCCACGAGAACTGGCTGGACCTGCGCGAGCGGCGGCTGCGCGGTATCGCCGCCGAGCTGTCCGCCCGCCTCGTCGACGGTGAGCCCTGCGCGGTCTGCGGCGCCACCAGCCATCCGGAGCCGGCCCACGCCGAGGCGGGGCAGGTCGGCCGGGCGGCCGAGGAGACGGCGCTCGCCGCGTACCGGCGGGCCGCCGACGCCCGGGCCGAGAGCGAACGGGAACACGCGTCCGTACGGGAGCGGCACGCGGCGGCCGAGGCCGCCGCCGGGACCCAATCGGTGGCCGAACTCGCCACCATTGTCGAGGAGTTGGAGCGCGAGCACGCCGCCGCCCACCGGGCGGCGGCCGGTACCCACGCCGCCCGGGAGGCCCTGGCCCGCGCCGAGCGCGAACATGACGGCAGGCTCGACGCCCAGCGCCACGCCGAGCGACGGAGCGCCGCCCGCACCTCACGGCGCGAGGCGCTGGAACGCGAACAGACCGCGCTGCGGGCGGAGATCGACCGGGCGCGGGGTGATGCGGAGAGCGTCGAGACGCGGGCCGCGGAGCTGGGGCGCTGGGCCGAGCGGCTCGCCGCGGCGGCCGAGGCCGTACGCGCCGTCGAGACCACCGCGGCCGCGCTCAAGGAGGCCGACGACCGGCTGGCGGGCGCCGCCTTCCGGGCCGGTTTCGACACGCCGGACGCCGCGGCCGAGGCCCTGCTCGGCGACGACGACCGGCGTGTACTCCAGCACCGGATCGACGCCTGGCGGGCCGAGGAGGCGGCCGTCGCGGACCGGCTCGCCGAACCCGGCACCGGGGCCGCCGCGGAGCGCCCGCCCGCCGACCCGGCCGCCGCGCAGGTCGCGTACGACGCCGCCGAGCGCACCCTGCGCCGGGCGGCCGCCACCGAGACCGCGGCCCGCGCGCGCCGGACCGAGCTGGCCGGACTCTCCCGGCGGGCCGAGGCCGAGACGCGCGAACTGGGCCCGCTGCGCGAGGAGCACGACCGGGTGGCCCGCCTCGCCACGCTCGCCGCGGGCACGTCAGCCGACAACGAGCGCCGGATGCGCCTGGAGAGCTATGTCCTGGCGGCCCGTCTCGAACAGGTCGCGGCCGCGGCCACCGTACGGCTCCGGCGCATGTCCGCCGGCCGCTACACCCTGGTCCACACCGACGCCCGCGGCGGTGGACAGCGACGCTCCGGGCTCGGGCTGATGGTCGTCGACGCCTGGACCGGCAGCGCGCGCGACACCTCCACCCTCTCGGGCGGCGAGACGTTCTTCGTCTCGCTCGCCCTGGCGCTGGGACTCGCCGACGTCGTCACCGACGAGGCCGGGGGCGTCCGGCTGGACACGCTCTTCATCGACGAGGGGTTCGGCAGCCTGGACGACCAGACGCTGGACGAGGTGCTGGACGTACTGGACTCACTGCGGGAGCGGGACCGCAGCGTCGGCATCGTCAGCCATGTCGCGGACCTGCGCCGCCGGATCCCGACCCAGCTGGAGGTCGTCAAGGACCGGCGGGGTTCGAGGGTCCGGCAGCGCCCGACGGGCTGACACGACGTCGGCCGGTCGCGGTGAGGGCGGTCGGCCGAGTGGCGTCGGCCGGCCGAAAACGGGATGACACCCGCCGAACGGGTCATCAGCATGGGGGCCATGCCCGCCCTCGAACCTCCCACGCCCGAAGCCCTGCGCCGCGATCCGCTGCCGCTGCGCGGCCGAACCGCGCTCGTCACCGGCGCCTCCCGCACGGGCGGCATCGGCTGCGCGGTCGCCCGGCGGCTCGTCGCGTACGGCGCCGCCGCCTATCTGCACCACCACGTCCCGCACGACGCGGAGAAGCCGTGGGGCGCCGACCCGGAGGGTCCGGAGGGCGTCGCCGCGTTCGTACGGCAGGCCCGCGCGGATCCGGCCGCCCCGGTGGTGCACGGCCCCGGGGACCTGTCCGATGCCGAGGCGCCGGCCGCGCTGGTCGCCACAGCGGCGGAGGCGCTCGGCGGCCGGCTGGACATCCTGGTCGCGAACCACGCGCTGAGCGGTTTCGACGGGACGCTCGACACGGTGGACGCGGCGATGCTCGACGCGCACTGGGCGGTCGACACCCGGTCGGTGCTCCTGCTCGTCCAGGCGTACGCGCGGCTGCGCGCCGCGCACGCCGGTGCCGGGGGCGCCCTCCCCGGCGGCCGGGTCGTGATGATGACCTCTGGCCAGGACATCGCGGGCGGCATGCCGGGGGAGCTGGCGTACGGCCTGGCCAAGGGCGCTCTCGCCTCGGTCACCCGGTCCCCGGCCACGGCGCTCGCGGACGCGGCGGTCACCGTCAACACCGTGAACCCGGGGCCCGTCGACACCGGTTACCTGACGGGGGCCGAGTACGAGGCGGTCAGGGCGCGGTTCCCCGCCGGGCGGTGGGGGACGCCGGACGATCCGGCCCGCCTGATCGCCTGGCTGGCGACCGACGAGGCGGCGTGGGTCACCGGTCAGGTCATCGACTCGGAGGGCGGGTTCCGCCGCTGACCGCCGGGCCCCGCCACTCGGCGGGGCCCGGCCGCGTCGTGCGCGTCGCGCCGGTCAGAGCTTCGACAGCTCGTCCACCAGATCGTCCAGCCCCAGCGAGCCCTGCGACAGCGCCGCCATGTGCCAGGCCTTCGCGTCGAAGGCGTCCCCGTGCGCCGCGCGCGCGTTCTCGCGGCCGAGCAGCCAGGCGCGTTCGCCCAGCTTGTAGCCGATCGCCTGGCCCGGCATCGACAGATAGCGGGTCAGCTCGCTCTCCACGAAGTCCGCCGGGCGTCCGCTGTGCCGGCCGAAGAACTCCTGGGCCAGCTCGGGCGTCCAGCGCTCACCCGGGTGGAACGGCGAGTCCGCCGGGATCGTGAGCTCCAGGTGCATCCCGATGTCCACGATCACCCGGCAGGCGCGCATCATCTGCGCGTCCAGATAGCCGAGCCGGCGCTCCGCGTCGGGCAGGAAGCCCAGCTCGTCCATGAGGCGCTCCGCGTAGAGCGCCCAGCCCTCCGCGTTGGCACTGACCATGCCGACCGTCGCCTGGTAGCGCGAGAGCTGGTCGGCGACGTGCGTCCACTGGGCGATCTGGAGGTGGTGGCCGGGCACGCCCTCGTGGTACCAGGTCGAGACCAGGTCGTAGACGGGGAAACGCGTCTCGCCCATGGTCGGCAGCCAGGTGCGGCCCGGGCGGGAGAAGTCCTCCGAAGGGCCGGTGTAGTACGGGGCGGCGGCGCCGCCGGGCGGGGCGATCCGGGACTCCACCCGGCGTACGCGCTCGGCCAGTTCGAAGTGCGTGCCGTCCAGCGCGGCGATCGCCTCGTCCATCAGGCCCTGCAGCCACTCCCGGACCTCGTCCACGCCCTCGATGTGCGCGCCGTGCTCGTCCAGGTGGGCAAGCGCTTCCCAGGGGCCCGCGCCGGGCAGCACCTTGTCGGCCTCGGCCCGCATCTCGCCGAGCAGCCGGTGGTACTCGGACCAGCCGTACGCGTACGCCTCGTCCAGGTCGAGGTCCGTGCCGTTGAAGTACCGCGACCAGCGGGCGTAGCGCTCCCGGCCCACCGTGTCCGGCGCGTCGGCGACGGCGGGCGCGTACACGTCCCGCACCCAGTCCCGCAACCCGGTGACGGCGGCGGTGGCGGCCCGTGCCGCCTCGTCCAGTTCGCCGCGCAGTGCGTCGGGGCCGTCGGCGGCGAAGTCCTCGAACCAGCCGCGGTCCTCGCCCGCCCACTCCGTCAGCTGTCCGACGAAGGTGGCGGTGGGGCGGGGGCCGCCCGTCAGGCCGCGGTCGAGGCCCAGGGCCAGCGAGGCGCGGTACCCCTCCAGCGCCGCCGGGACGGCCCGTAGCCGCTCGGCCACCACGGCCCAGTCCTCGTCGGTCTCGGTCGGTGTCACGGTGAACACCTCGCGCACATGGTGCGCGGGCGAGTGGATGTTGCTGACCTTGCGCAGTCCCTCGCCCGCGTCGTGCACGGCCAGTTCGGCCGTCAGCCGCTCGCGCAGCAGCCGGCCGCAGCGCCGTTCGGCGTCGCTGTCGGCGCCCGGCAGCTTCTCGGCCTCGTCGAGCCGGGCGAGGGTCGCCCGGGCGAGGTCGGCGAGGGCCTCCTGCCCGGCCGGGGAGAAATCGGGGAGCCGGGGGTGGCTCTCCGCGACACCGAGGTAGGTGCCGGTGATCGGGTCGAGTTCGATGAGCGCGTCGACGTAGGCGTCGGCGACCTGGCGGGGCAGCGCGCTGCCGGCTGTGTCTGACATGCGGACATCCTCTCCGAGTCGGCGCCGCGCGTCACATCCGTTACGGGCGGAGGCCGCGGGGGTTGGCCGATGACCACGCCACCGTCGGGACCGGCTGTCCGCCGAGGAGGACGACCGCGGCCGCTCGCCCTGCCCGGCGGGCTCCCGAGCGCGAACGGCCGTGGGGAGCCGGTCGACGGCACGGCGCGGGGGAGGCGAGGCGCGGGGCTCGACGGTTCGAGTCACGAACGGGGAAGCGGCTCGTGCGCGGCGGGGCGGCCCGGCAGGGGGGAGGGGAGAGGGGAGAGGGGAGAGGACCGTACGGCACGGCTCGTGATTGGCCGGATCGAAGCGGAACAGCGGGCCCCGCTCATCTCGTCCGTGTGACCGCCGGCCGGGTGGGGCGCTGAAGGGTGCGGCGCGGTGTCGGCCGTGACACCCCGTCCGCCCTGGGGCGGACGGGGTGTTCCCGGGCCGGGCCGGTCCGGAGCGGCGGCGCGCGGTGCTCAGCGGTCGGCCGGTGTCGTCGCCTGTTCGGGGACCGTCTCGTCGCCGTACGGTCCGGTCCAGGGCGCCGCCGCGGTCTGATCCAGCCGGGCCGTGATCACCAGCGTGCCCTCGTCGATCTGGTAGTCGAGCGGCAGGCCCAGGCTCCGCATGGTCGCGACCATGCCGGTGTTCGACGCCTGGGTGACCGCGTAGACCTGCGAGCAGCGCGCCTCACCGGCGCTCGCCACCAGCCGTCCGAGCAGCTCGGAGCCGATGCCCCGGCGCTGCCACGCGTCCTCGACGATCAGGGCGACCTCGGTCTCGTCCCCGTCCCAGAGCAGGTGTCCGAGCGCGATCAGCCGCCCGGAGCCCGTCTGGACGGCCAGCGTCCGCCCGAAGCGCGGGCTCAGCAGGTGGTCGAGATAGCGGTCGGCGTCGCGCACGGGGCCGTGGTAGCGCAGCCCGAGCGTACGGTCCGAGCAACGGGCGTGCAGGGCGCGGGCGGCGTCGAGGTCGTCGCGGTCGGCGCGGCGGACAGTGATCCGCTCTCCCTCGGGGAGCGTGAACACCTCCCGCCCGCGGGGCAGCCGGGGGCCGAGCCGGGTGTCCAGCTCGACCAGGGCGCGGGCCCGGGCGAACTCGGTGGGAGTGAAGGGGAGATGGGGTCGCTCGACGGTGATGCCGCCGCCGTGCGGGTCGCGCAACCGCATCTCCGTGCCGGTCAGGACGCCCTCGACGGGGATGTCCGCGGTACCGTGACCGCCGGCCGCCGGGGCGGGGTGGTGGTGGATGGTGCAGCGGCCCAGCAACTGCCTTATGGCCAGGGGGAGCTCGGCCGGGTCCAGAGCGGTGCGCGTGGCCAGGCCCAGCACCCGGGTCGGGGTGTCGACCAGGTCGTGCGCGTCGGCGCGCTCGATCCACGTGTCACGGCCACCGGCCGCCGCCACCTCGCGGGTGAGGTCACGGGCCAGGAGCGTGTCCGGGGCGCGCAGCAGGAACTCGTCGACCGTGCCCTCGGCCAGCGGATGCGTCTGGAGGGTCAGGATGTCCACGCTGTGCGCCGCCAACGCCGCGCACAGCGCGGCGAGGCTGCCGGGCTCGTCCCGCACGGTCGTGCGCATCCGCCACAGCGTGGTGGCGGCGGGGCCGGCCGGCCCCGCCGTGCGGTCGGCCCCCTGTTCGTCCCGGGCGGCACCCGGATCCGCTCCGCCCGCGCCCGACGCCGGTGGGGCATGACTGTGCCTGCGTGCCCACCATGTGTGGAACGTGGCCGTGGCGACCAGCGCCACCGCCGAGGCGACGAGCAGGAACGCGCCGTCGGGACCGTGCGCGATCATGTTCGCGACCGCGTCGGCCACCGCCACGGCGGTGAACAGCGCGGCCAGTTCGACGAGGTCCCGCCGCCAGTGGTGGGGGCGGCGGGCGCTCTTCGCTGAGGTCACATTGGTCATGACATCACTCTGACGGGATGGTGTTGCGTGATCACGAACAGGATGTGACTCATGGGTTAAGCGTGGATCTGTTGGTCTTTGGCCTGATTTATTCGTTCTATGGCGTGGAGTGATCGCCTCCCGTGCGCAGCGCGGTCAGCAGGCGCCCCGCCTGCCGAACCGCCTGGGAGGAGCCGCCGTGCCCGGCGAACTCCGCCAGGCCCGGCGGCACGCCGCCGTCCCGGCAGCGCTCCACGCAGTCGGCGGCCACGGCCAGGAGTTCTCCCAGCCCGGTCCGTATCGCCCCGTGCCGCGCGGACCTGCCCGGGGACGCCCCGTCCGAGCCCGCCGCGTCCGAGCCCGCCGCGTCCGGGGGCGCCGCGTCCGGGGGCGTAGCGGTCCGTGTGCCCGGCGCCTCCGGCCGCCTCGGGGCACCGGTCACCGGGGGCAGCAGTTCCGGCAGCGCCGCGCGCAGGACGGACCACACCGTCCGGTACGCGCCCGTCGCCGCGGCCGTGCGCAGTGAGTCGGTCAGCCGGTTGGCCTTGCCCTGGCCCTCGATCAGCAGCCCGGCCAGTTCCCCGCCCAGCGACCGGCCGTTCAGGTCGCCCCGGGCCGCGAGGACGAGCAGCGCGTCCACGGCCGCCAGTCGGTCCTCCGCCCGTGGCACGACCAGTGCGCAGGCCAGCGCGCGGTGCAGCGCGGGTCCGGCCGGCCCGTCCCGCTCGGCGGCGGAGAGCAGCCAGGTGGCGGCCCCGGCCGTCCGGCCGACCTCCTTCAGGGCGTTGCGCGTCTCGGCCTCCAGCCAGCCGGCGAGGACGTCCCGGTCCTGCGGCAGCACGGACAGCCACAGGGCGTCCTCGGGAATCCGACGGTCGTAGCAGGGCATCCACCTGTCAGGCTTGGGCCGGCTCAGCCACGCGAGAGGCTGAGGGAACGCTCGGTGGCCGCCGGGCTCCTGGCCGTCGGGCTCCTGGCCGTCGGAGGGCGGCCGCGCCCCCACCGCGGACCCGGCTGTCACCCCGTCCCCCAGGAGCCATGCCGCCAGCCGGTCGCCCTCCGGGGTGCCGAGAGTCGCCGCCGCGCGTGCCGCGGCCGGATCCGCTCCGCGCGGCAGCCGGATGAGGGCCTGCGCGAAGTCCAGCGGCCCCGCGTCGACCCCGAGACGGTGGTACTCGGCCAGCCGGTCCACCAGGACATCCGCGTCCAGGGTCCCCGTCAGCCATGTCGGGGTGGCCAGCAGGAACGGCAGCGACTCCGCCCGCGCCAGCCGGCCGGCGGCCTCCCGCAGCCGGGCGAGGAGCACGTTCCGCAGCGCCTGGTGCCCGCAGGCCGGCCGTTCCACGGACGGCTCCAGGGACTGCTGGGACCCGGTCGGTGCCTCCCCGAGAACGGCCGCGGCCACCGTGATGAAGCCGGTGGGCCGGAACTGGGCGTCACCGTGTCCGCCCACCGGGAGCAACGAGGGAAAACGAGCGAACGTTTCGCGTAGTCCCTCGGCGAGGGCGGTCCGATCCCGGTGTGCGTGCCGGACGACACCGTCCAGAGTCCGCTCGAACTCGGCCGTGCCGAGCGGGGGGCTCCAGTCGGTCCCCACGTTCCCCCGGCCCGACGTGATCAGTGCCGTCACGTCCTCGACCAGCTCGGCGAGGTCCGACGGGGCGGGCGCCATCGGGACCGGTGTGGGCACCGGCGGCAGGATCTCCTCGTACGCCCCCGAGGCGGCGGACGCCGACAACTCGCCGAAGGCCGCGACGGCCAGGTCCCGGTGGACCGGACTCAACAGCCCGGCGTGCCCGGCCAGTTCCTCGTGCAGGACGCGGTCCACGTGTGGCAGGTGCCGGGCGACCAGCTTCAGCGCCCGCTCCTGGACGGTGGTGTCCTCGTGCCCGAACGCCTCGGCGACCACGGGCAACAGGTCGCCCGCCGCGCCGGGCTCGGCGCGCAGCACCTTACCCAGCAGCACCAGCTGTGCCCTGACCAGCTTCTTCTCCGGGCGGAACAGCACCGAGGCGGACATGTCCGCGAGGGCGCGGAGCGGCAACGCGCCCGACAGGGCCAGCTCGGACAGCACTCCCTGGGCGTACCCGGCCACCGGCGAGGCGGCGTCCGCCGCCATCCCGATCCAGTCGGCGATGTGCTCCCGACGCTCCCCCTCGGTCAGGTCCAGCGCGCCCAACAGGCCGAGGAAGAACTTCAGTTCGCTGGGTCGGCCCGTGCGCAGCAGCCGCTCCACGCAGCCCGTCACCACCACCGGCCGCTCCACGACCCCCGCCTCGACCACCGCCACGAGAGCCTGGGGCCACTGGCCCGGATCCTCCGGATCGTCGTACCAGAGCAGCGGGGCCGGCGTCGCCGCCGCCTCGAACAGGCGCGGGACCATGACCGGTGTGTGCCGGTTCCCGAGCAGGTTGTGCCGCAGCGCGTGACGGTGCCCGATCGCGGTCACCCAGCCGCGCACCACGGGCTCGGTCGTCGGCATGGCACACCGCGCGAGCCCGACCAGCGATTCGATCAGCGGATAGTCCAGTTCGGCGGTCGACGCCCTCGCCGCGAGCCGGTGGGCCACATCGCCCAGCCACCCCGGCTCGCGGCCCGCGAGGAGGTCGACCAGTTCGCAGACGGGCGTCCGGTCGCCGTCGCGCAGGTCGCGTGCGGTGATCCAGGACACGGTGGCGGCGGCCCCCGTCAGACAGCCGGCCCCGGCCACGATCAGCGCGTCCAGGGTCCTGGTCCGCCCCTGCCACCGGTCCCATCCCCAGGAACGGACCTCGGTGCGCAGGGCCTTCAGCTCCGCCAGCTCCGCCTTGCGTTCCGCCGCGTCCAGCGGCTTGACCAGACCGGGTACGTCCCGGACCCGGCCCTCCCGTACGGCGTCCAGCAGCGCGCTCATCGCCTGCCTCCCGTCGCGACGGCGGAGGTCTCGCCCTCGGGAGCCGTTCGGTGACCGTCCGGACCGCCCAGGGCCTGTCCGACCGCACCTGGCGGGCCCGCGACGCCCGCCCGGACCGGACCCGGTCGCGCGGCGGCTCCCTCGCGCCGGGCCATCCGGACCGCCAGCGCGTGCTTGCACGGGCCGCGCCCGCCCCGGTGGTCCGCCCACCAGCGGCACGTGCAGCTGAGCACGCCCGCCCGCTCCCTCACCTGGTGATACCGCTCACCCGAGGCCACCCGGGCCGTCGTGCCGTCCAGCGTCACCGCGCCGGCCGACACCAGCTCGCGGGCCGCCACCAGCCTCGGGTTGTGCCGCTCGGCGCGGTCCGTGCCGTAGGGCAGTTCGCGGTGGAAGTACGCTGCGTCCGCGAGGTCGTAGCCGATCCGGCCCGCCGTGCCCAGCCGGACCAGCGCCGCCCGTACCCGTGTCACCGTCAGCCCCGAACGCTCCGCCAGCTCCACCGGATCGACCCGGGGCTCCCAGGCCAGCAGGACGGAGACCAGCTCCGCGTCCGCGGCGGCGTCGGTCGTGGCCAGCGCCTCCAGGACACCGCCCTCCCCGGAGAAACCGCGTGCCGCGTCCGGTGACAGTGTGAGCGTGAGCCGCATGCCGGGCAGGACCGCCTCCCACGCGCTCGCCGTCGCCGCGCCGTCGGACGCCGGCCCGTACACGCGCAGGGCCGTCGCGTCCCGCAGCACCCGCTGGAGCGCGGCCAGCCGCTCGGGTCCTGGCAGGCACACCGCTCCAGGCCCTGGTCGGGAGGTCCGCCGCAGCGAGCCGCCCGCCGGGACGACCCAGGTCGCACCGCGCGAAGCGCCGCCCGAGCCGGCCCGGGGGAGGGAACGCAGGAAGCGCACGGCCTCCGCGGCGCCGATCTCGGCCCGCAGATCGAACCCGGCCGAGGCCACCTGCGCCTCGGCGAACCCCCGCAGCCAGCGCTCCGGCAGCGGGACCTTCTTCTCCACGACGGCCCCGCCCGTCGTCGTGACCGCCAACTCCTCGGGCCCCACTCGCAGATGCAGCGGATCGTCGCCGGTCATCCGGGACAGGGCCGTGCGCAAGGGATTGTTCACGTCCACGTTCGTCGTCCCGTGTCCCGTCCGGGCGCCGTCGAGGCCCGCACGGCCGATGTCGAGCCGGGCGTACACCCCACAGCAGGCGGAGAACGACTCGAAGCGGAGCCGGTCGCCGTTCCCCGTCACCACCGGGTCGCGCGACGGGGCCGGCCGCGGCTGGTGGTAACGCGCCCCCGCCACGTCCGCCACGGCGAGCAGGCCCCGGGCGGCGGCGCGCGGGGAGGTCAGGAACCCGGAGAAGAACCGGGGGTGCTTCTCGGCGCCGGAGGGCGTGCCGCCGCCCGAGGTCTCCAGGCCGAGCAGTGCGTCGGTCCCCGTCCGCCCCAGGGCGGACGGCCGCGCGTAGGCGAGCGTCTGTACGGATCGTGACATGAGGACGACGCTAAAGCCCGCCACTGACAATGGACTTGACCTGCGGCGTTCCTCCAGCGCGGACGGCGCGGGCCTACGCGGGCGGGCAGCCGGGTGCCGCCCACGCCGCCCGGCTGCCCGCACCGTCCGCCCGTCGGCCGGTTCCGGGTACCGGCCCGGGAACGCGGCGATCCCGTGGTTACTGGCCGACCCGCCCCGGCTGGAGCACCTTCGTGAACAGCACCGTCCCGCCCTGCTCGCGCAGCCGGACCGTCAGCTCCCCGCTGCCGCCGTCGATGTCCACCTGCCCGAACAGCGGCGGCGTCTCCATCGGGGACAGGTTCGACCCCTTCGGCGCCTTGACGTAGACGCGGTCCGGGCCGAACGTGGCGTCCAGCGAACTCGCCGGGAACTGGCCGGCGGCCAGAGGACCCGTCACGAACTCCCAGAACGGTGCAAAGTCCTTGAAGGCGGCCCGCTCCGGCAGGTAGTGCTGCGCGGAGGTGTGGTGCACGTCCGCCGTCAGCCACACGGTGCCGGTGATCCGCCGCCGCTTGATGTACCGCAGCAGTTCCGCGATCTGGAGCTCCCGGCCCAGCGGCGCTCCCGGGTCGCCGTTCGCGATCGCCTCGAAGTCCGTCGTACCGTCCGGGACGACCAGGCCGATCGGCATGTCGGCGGCGATCACCTTCCACACCGCGCGCGAGCGCGACAGCTCGCGCTTCAGCCACGCGAGCTGCTCCGCGCCCAGGATGCCGGTCGTCTCGTCGCTCTGCCGGTTCGGCGAGTTGGCGTTGCGGTAGGTCCGCATGTCGAGGACGAACAGGTCCAGCAGCGGACCGTGGTTGATCACCCGGTGCACGCGCCGGTCCGCCCCGCGCGCGTGGAGCGTCGAGACCGGGAAGTACTCACGGAACGCCTGCGAGGCGCGGGCGGCGAGGACGTCGATGCTCTTCTCGGTGTAGCGGTCGTCGTCGAGGATCTGTCCCGGGTACCAGTTGTTGCGCACCTCGTGGTCGTCCCACTGGGTGATCGAGGGCACCTCGGCGTTGAACGCCCGTACGCTGGCGTCCAGCAGGTTGTAGCGGAAGTTCCCCCGGTACTCGGCGAGGGTCTCCGCGACCTTGGCCTTCTCCTCGGTGGTGATGTTGCGCCAGACGCGGCCGTCGGGCAGCGTCACGCTCGGCTCGATCGGTCCGTCCGCGTAAATGGTGTCACCGCTGCACAGGAAGAAGTCCGGGCCCAGGCGTCGCATCTCGTCGTACACGCGGTAACCGCCGATGTCCGGGTTGATGCCCCAGCCCTGTCCCGCGATGTCGCCGGACCAGACGAACCGCACGTCCTGCCGCCGCCGCGCGGGCGCCGTACGGAAGGTCCCGTGGACCGGCTCCGACGTACGGCGCGGATCGTCCGGATCGGCCAGCGTCACCCGGTAGTGCACCCGCTCTCCCGCGGGCAGCCCGCCCAGCGGGACCGTCCCCGTGAAGTCGGAGCCCGGGCCGAGCAGCGGCCCGTGCCACTGGCGGGCGCGGCGGAAGGACTCGGTGGCCGACGTCTCCACGATCATTCGGGCGGGCCGGTCGGACCGCACCCACACCAGCCCGGACGAGGTGGTGACATCGCCCGCCTGTACGCCCCAGGCGGCACGCGGCCGACCGGACCGTGCCTGGGCCGGAGCGGCGGTGACGAGAGCGGCGGTGCCGGGCAGCGCGAGGGCGGCCGAGGCGGCGAGCGAGCCGCGCAGGACGCTGCGGCGCGCGGGCGCGGGCCCGGTGGCCGGGGACGGGACGGACGAGACGCCGGGGGCCGGTGACCGGCGCGGGGCGCCGCCGGGGGTGTGGGACATCGGGAATCTCCTGGGCAGATGGGCCGCGGTTGCGATGCCATGCCTAGCGGCCGTCGGCGGCCGGCGCGCGAACCTTGCGTGAACAACGAGGTCGGGGCGGGTGCCTGGACAGCGGAGGCGCGGTCGGATGGGATGGTCCCGTGGGAACCGACATCGCGCGTACCGACGAGTTCGAACAGCACCGTGGCGTCCTGACCGGCGTGGCCTACCGCATGCTGGGTCGGATCTCCGACGCGGAGGACGTGGTCCAGGAGGCGTGGCTCCGCTGGAACGCGGAGTCCCGCGCGGACGTCCGCGTGCCCCGCGCGTACCTCGTACGGATCACGACCCGGCTCGCGATCGACCGGCTGCGGCAGTCCAGGACACGGCGCGAGACCTACGTCGGCCCGTGGCTGCCCGAGCCGGTCGTCACCGACTTCGGCCCCGCCGTGCCCGACACCGCCGAGCGCGCGGAGCTGGCCGACTCGGTGTCGCTCGCGGTGCTGGTCGTCCTCGAGTCGCTCTCGCCCCTGGAGCGTGCGGTCTTCGTGCTCCGGGAGGCGTTCGGGTTCCCGTTCGGTGAGATCGCCACCGTGCTGGAGCGGAGCGAGGCATCGGTGCGGCAGCTCGCCACGCGGGCCCGCCGCCACGTCGAGGAGCGCAGGCCCCGGTACGACGTCGACCCCGCCGAACGCCGCGACCTCACCGAGCGGTTCCTGGCCGCCGCGGCCGGCGGTGACCTCGACGCGCTGCTCGCCCTGCTGGCCCCGGACGTCCGGCTGGTCGGCGACAGCGGCGGCAAGGCGAAGGCGCCCCTGCGGGTCATGGTCGGCGCGGACAAGGTCGGCCGCTTCTTCGCCGCGGTGGGGACCGAGGCGGCGGCGTTCGAGGTCCGCTTCATGGAGCTCAACGGCGCTCCCGCCGCGCTCGTGCTCAGCGACGGGAGGCCGGAACTCGTCCTTCAACTGGAGGTCGGCGACGGCGCGGTGGAGACCGTGTACGTCATCCGCAACCCCGACAAACTGCTCGGCGTCTCCCCGATGGCCCCACCTCTCAGCGACTGACCTTCCCTTCCCGGGCGCCTCCCGGCCCCGTCGCCTCGCCGTCCCGCGGCCGTCCCGCCGGAATTCCCGCATGCCCGCGCGCCGGGCCCGCCGCTGTGCGCGGCCGCCCGGGTGTCCCCCCACGTGCGGGATTGGTCTTGACCAAGACGCTGACCAGTCCTATCGTCGATCGTTAGTGCAGGGACCTTTAATAAACAAAGGCACGGAAAACCAGCCGGGGGGACCCGGCGATTGCGGAGGATCACGTGGGGACCACGCAGCTGGAAGCGGTGCCGGAGCCGAAGTACTGGCACCTCAGGACCGTGCTCGCCGACGCACTCGACTCGGACTTCGCGGTCGGGGAGATCCTTCCCAACGAGCGTGAGCTGGCGGCCCGGTTCGGGGTCGCCCGCGCCACGCTCCGGCAGGCACTCGATCAGCTGGAGCTGGAGGGGCGCCTCCAGCGCCGCCGCGGCGTCGGCACGACCGTCGCGCCGCCGAGGGTCGGTGTCGACGTCTCCACGACCCGGCACGAATGGCCGGGCGCGGGCGCGGGCGGGGACGGCTGGCAGGCCGTCGAGTGCGCCCTGGCCACCGCGCCCGGCACGGTGGCCCGCCTGCTGTCCACGGCGAGCGGGGAAGAGGTCCACACGGTCCGCAGGCTCCGCGTCTGGCACGGCCGGCCCGTGGCCGCCGAGCTGCTCTACGTACCGGCCTCGTCGGTGCCCGACCTGCCGGCCATCGACACGCCCTCCGGACCGGCCCGCGCCCGCGCGGTCCTGCGCGCACTCCAGCGGCTGGACCTCGATGGCCAGGAGCGCGCCGTGGAGCTGGGCTCGGCCCGCGCGGACGACGCGAAGGAGCTGGACCGGCTGCCCGGCGCGCCCGTCCTCGTGGTGACGACGCGCTATGTCGTCCAGGGCCGTACGGCCGTGGTGTCCCTCGCCACGTACCGGGCGGACACCTGCCGGCTGACCTTCGGCGCGTCCGGCGACCTGGAGATCAGCGACCAGCCGCAGGAACGCCAGGCGTCCTGAACGGCGGGCCCGTCCGCCCGACGGGCCCGCGTGCCGATCCCGGGCACGTACCCGCCCACGTGCCACGGCTCACCTGCCACTCGCCACGGCCCGGGGGCGCTCGGCCCCGGGAACGCGCGGCCCGTCGCTCGACGTCAGCGGCGGGCCGTGACCGTGCCCTCCACCGCGAACAGCTGCTCCTCCACATGATCCAGCGCCAGTCGCAGCGCGCCGGTCGCCACCGCCGCCTCGCCGAGCAACGAGAGCGTCACCCGGGGCGGCCGCAGGCAGTACCGGGCCAGCTCCTCCCGGAGCGGGTCCAGTACGCCGTCGAGGCCGGCCGCCCAGCCGCCGATCACCACCAGCTCCGGGTCCAGCGCCAGCACCAGCGCCGCCACGTCGTGCACCAGCCGCTGGATGAACCGCTCCACGGCCTCCTTGGCCCGTACGTCGCCCTTCTTGGCGTGCGCGAACACCCGCGCCACCGCCTGCTCGTCGAGCGGGTGGAGCGGTTCACCCGTCATCGACAGGAGTCTCTCCGGCATCTCCTCACGTCCCAGCAGGTGCAGCGCGCCGATCTCACCGGCCGCGCCGCCGAACCCCCGGTGCAGCCGCCCCCCGATCAGGGCGCCCGCTCCGGGACTCAGTCCGGCCAGCACGAACACGATGTCGTCCGACTCGGACGCCGCACCCTTCCACTGCTCCGCGACGGCCGCCGCGTTGGCGTCGTTCTCCACCAGCACCGGGCAGCGGAACGAGCGCCGCAGCCGGTCACCGAGCGGCAGCCCGGTCCACTGCGGCAGCGCCGTACCCAGCCGTACGGTCCCGTCCGCGTCCACGATGCCGGGGCTGCCGACCCCGACCGCCCGCAGCGAGCCGCGGGCCACGGCCGCGCGCCGCAGCACGTCCGAGACGAGCAGCCGTACCCGATCCAGGCGTTCGTCCGCGTCGGCCTTCTCCGACACCTCGCGCGTACCGGACTCGACGATCCGGCCGTCCAGTCCCGAAAGCAGCGCGGCCACCCGGTGCGACCCGATCTCGATGCCCAGCAGGTGCCCGGCCTCGGCCCGGAACCGGAAGCGCCGCGCCGGGCGCCCCTGCCGACGGGCGCCGCCCTCCTCGGGGCCCGACTCGACCACCAGGCCCGTCTCGATCAGCCCCTCGACCACGCCCTCCACGGTCGGCCGCGACAGCCCCGTGGTCCGGGTCAGGTCCGTGAGGGTGAGCGAGCCGGCGCCGCGCAACGTGTGCAGGACGACCGCCGAGTTGATCCGACGCAGGAGGGAAGGGTCTTGGCCGGTCAACCGCCCCACGGTATGTCCTCCCAGCTCGTACGGCGCGTTTCGCGGATGCTACTCGGTGCCCGACGGCGGGGCGAGCCGCGGGCCTGCGGCCCGCTGACGGTCCGACCGCGCCTGACGGGGCGCCAATTGTCGTACCCCGAAGGTTAACTGGACCCATGACCACCGCTCAGCACCTCGCCGTCATCGAGCGCTTGCGGGCCCGCGCGTTCCCCGCCCGGCGCGGCCCGTCCGACGTGGGCACCAGCGGCCCCGGCTACCACCTCGCCGAACTGGCCCGCGGCGGCGGCCCCGGCGACGACGACGGCACGCGACGCGCCGACGAGGCCGACCAGTTCGACGCGGAGCACGCGGCGCTCGCGGAGATCCTCACGCTCCGCTTCGGCGAGCCGTGGTACATGAGCACGTGGAGCGTCCAGGTGCGCGGCGGCGAGGGCGAGGAGATACCGGAGCCCTGGCGCGAGCTGAGCGGCGGCCCCCGCTTTCTGTACCTGTGGCGCGTCGAGGACCGCTGGCTCGCGGTCGGCCTGGCGGAGGCCGACGAGGAACGGCCCTTCCGCCTGCTGGCGGTGGTGACGGCGACGGACCCGCCATGACCGGTGACGGACCGGCCGCGCCGGGCGCCCCGGCAGGGCCCGTGATCCGCCCGCCGCCGACACCCCCGGCCGCCGCCGACACCCCCGGCCGCGCCGTGCGCGCCGGACGGTACGCGTACTACCGCTCGCCCTTGCCGTCCTGAGAGGCCGCTCGCAAGCGGGCGAACTCGTCCGCCATCGTCGCCGCCGTCCAGTGCGCGTTGAGGCCGCTCGGGTTGGGCAGGACCCAGATCCGGGTGGCCCCGATCGACCGGTCCTGGCGGCCGATCCGGGCCCGTCTGTCGTCGAAGGCCGTGCGGTACGCGGTGACCCCGACCACCGCGAGCCACCGCGGCCGCAGCCGTACGACCTTCGCCGTGAGGATCCGGCCGCCCTCGCGGAACTCCTCCGGGGCGAGTTCGTCGGCCCGGGCCGTCGCCCGTGCGGCGACATTGGTGATGCCCAAGCCGTACGACGGCAGTTCGTCCTGCTCGGCCGGGCGCAGCAGGCGAGGGGTGAAGCCGGACCGGTGCAGGACCGGCCAGAAGCGGTTGCCGGGGCGGGCGAAGTGGTGGCCCGTCGCGGCCGACATCAGCCCCGGATTGATGCCGCAGAACAACACCCGCAGGCCGGCCGCGACGACATCGGGGACGACGCGGTCGCGGGCGGCTTCGAGTTCTTCGGGCGTCACGGCCGGGCCGCGGTCACAGGATCGACGCCGGCGTGTAGCCGGCCGCCTCGGGGCGCTGCTCGACGATCTCCTCGACGCGCGCCGTCACGGTCGCGATCTGGTCCGCCGCCGCGCCCGTGAAGGACAGCTTGTCCGCCATCAGCGCCTCCAGTGCCGGGCGGTCCAGCGGCATCCGCTCGTCCGCCGCCAGCCGGTCCAGCAGTTCGTTGCGCTCGGCGCCCCGCTCGCGCATCGCCAGTGCCGAGGCCACCGCGTGCTCCTTGATGACCTCGTGCGCGGCCTCGCGGCCCACTCCCGCCCGTACCGCGCCCATCAGCACCTTGGTGGTCGCGAGGAAGGGCAGGTAGCGGTCCAGCTCGCGCGCCACGACGGCCGGGAACGCGCCGAACTCGTCCAGGACCGTCAGGAACGTCTCCAGCAGGCCGTCGAAGGCGAAGAACGCGTCGGGCAGGGCGACCCGGCGCACCACCGAGCACGAGACGTCGCCCTCGTTCCACTGGTCGCCGGCCAGCTCGCCCGTCATGGAGGCGTAGCCGCGCAGGATCACCATCAGGCCGTTGACCCGCTCGCAGGAACGCGTGTTCATCTTGTGCGGCATGGCGGAGGAACCGACCTGGCCCGGCTTGAAGCCCTCGGTCACCAGCTCGTGCCCGGCCATCAGCCGGATCGTCTTCGCGACCGACGACGGGGCGGCGGCCAGCTGCACCAGCGCGGTCACCACGTCGTAGTCGAGGGAGCGCGGATACACCTGGCCGACCGAGGTGAACGCCTGGCCGAAGCCCAGGTGGCCGGCCACCCGCCGTTCCAGGTCCGCCAGCTTCGCGGTGTCGCCGCCCAGCAGGTCGAGCATGTCCTGCGCCGTGCCGACCGGCCCCTTGATCCCGCGCAGCGGGTAGCGGCCCAGCAGGTCCGCCAGCCGCTCGTGGGCCACCAGCAGCTCGTCCGCCGCCGTCGCGAACCGCTTGCCGAGCGTGGTGGCCTGGGCGGCGACATTGTGCGAGCGCCCCGCCATGACCAGCTCGCCGTACTGGCCCGCGAGCGCGCCGAGCCGCGCCAGTACCGCGACCGTGCGGTCCCGGGCCAGCTCCAGGGAGAGCCGGATCTGCAGCTGTTCGACGTTCTCCGTCAGGTCGCGGGAGGTCATTCCCTTGTGCACCTGCTCGTGGCCGGCGAGGGCGTTGAACTCCTCGATCCGCGCCTTCACGTCGTGCCGGGTGACCTTCTCGCGCTCCGCGATCGACGCCAGGTCGACCTGGTCGAGGACGCGCTCGTAGTCGGCCAGGGCGCCCTCCGGCACCTCGACCCCCAGGTCCCGCTGGGCCCGCAGGACGGCCAGCCACAGCCGCCGCTCCAGCTTCACCTTGTGTTCGGGGGACCACAGCTCGGCGAGCTCCGCCGAGGCGTAGCGGCCGGCAAGGACGTTCGGGATGCGAGGCTTCGCGGTCACAGCTGTCACGTGGAGGAATTCTATAGGCGGTTTGTGCAGGCCAGTGCCCCGCCCGTGTTCGTGGGTTGCTACGAGAGCCTTCGGAGCGGCTGTTCCGGATCCTCGGACCTACGAGGCGCCCCGGCGGTCTCGGACGCGCCGGGTGACCCGGAGACCCCGGGGGTCCCGGACGTCACGTCGTACGGCAGCAGCTCCGGCCGCTTCGGGGCCCGGCCGTCGCCCGAGGAGCGGCCGGTGAGCCGGCGCATGATCCACGGGCCGAGGTACTGCCGCGCGAAGCGGACGTCGCCGGTGCGCCGCGCCGGCCAGGGCAGCGGCACCGCCGCGGGCAGGTCCGCCCGCCAGTCGTCCTCGGCGGCCAGGCCCAGTGTCTGCCAGACGGCCTCGGCGACCCTGCGGTGACCCTCCGTCGTCAGATGCAGCCGGTCCACGTCCCACATCCGCTGGTCCGCGAGGACCGGTACCCCGTACAGGTCGACGACCAGCGCGCCGTGGCGCGAGGCCAGCTCGTCCACGAAGCCGAACAGCTCCTCCATCCGGGGCCTGAACCGGTCCAACACGGGCCCGTTCCGGCCGGGGCTGCGCATCAGCACCAGTTGCCCGCAGGACGGCGCCAGCCGTGCCGCGGCCTCCTCCAGCAGGCCGCGCACCCGGCCCATGTCGCACTTCGGGCGCAGGACGTCGTTGAGCCCGCCCACCAGCGTCACCAGGTCGGGCGCCATCGCCGCCGCGGTGTCGACCTGCTCGTCCAGGATCTGGCCGATGAGCTTGCCGCGGACGGCGAGGTTCGCGTACCGGAAGCCGGGGGTACGGGCCGCCAGGCGCATGGCGAGCAGATCGGCCCAGCCGCGGTACGAGCCGTCGGGGAGGAGGTCGGACATGCCCTCGGTGAAGGAGTCACCGACCGCGACAAAACTGGTGTAGTTGGCATTCATCTCCATGGCGAGGCCGATCCTACCGCGCGGTAGCGAGCCGGTGGCCCGGCTTCCCGGGACGTGGTACAGGCCGCAGGGCCCGGCCCGGAGGTGTCCCGTGGGATCGACCCGGCGTCCCCGGGCCCGGCGTGGCGGCAGGGGGATCGATGGCTCAGGCGTGCCGGCCGACCAGCTCGCGCAGGACGTCCTCCATGGTCACCAGGCCCGCGAGCCGGCCATCGTCGTCGAGGACCGCGGCCAGGTGGGTACGGCTGCGACGCATCGCCGTCAGCACGTCGTCCAGCGGATGCGCCGCCCGTACGCGCGCGATCGCGCGCATCGCCGACACCGGGAACGGCACATCGCGCGGCATCGCGTCCAGCGCGTCCTTCACGTGGAGGTAGCCGAGGATCCGGCGCGAGGTGTCCAGCACCGGGAAGCGCGAGAACCCGGACTCGGCCGCCAGCCGCTCCAGCCCCTCCGGGGTGACACCGAACCGCGCGGAGACGACCCGCTCCACCGGTGTGACGACGTCGCGCACCGGACGGCGGCCCAGCTCCAGCGCGTCGTGCAGCCGCTCGGTCGCGCGGTCGTCCAGCAGTCCGGCATGGCCGGCGTCCGTGACCAGCCGGGCCAGCTCGTCGTCCGAGAAGGCCGCGGCGACCTCGTCCCGTGTCCGCACCCGGAGCAGTGCCAGCAGTCCGTTGGCGAACGCGTTGACCGTGAAGATCACCGGGCGCAGCGCCCGGGCCAGCGCGACCAGCGGCGGCCCGAGCAGCAGCGCGGCCCGGTCGGGAGCGGCCAGCGCCACGTTCTTGGGCACCATCTCGCCCAGCAGCATGTGCAGATACGTGGCGAGGGCCAGCGCGATCACGAAGGAGACCGCGTGCACCGGACCCGGCGGCACCCCGACGGCGTTGAACAGCGGCTCCAGCAGATGCGCGATGGCGGGCTCGGCGACGATGCCGAGCACCAGTGTGCACAGCGTGATGCCCAACTGCGCCGCCGCCAGGAGCGCGGACACGTGCTCCAGGCCCCAGATCACCCGCCGCGCCCGCCGGTCCCCGGCCTCCGCCGCCGGCTCGATCTGACTGCGCCGTACGGAGATCAGGGCGAACTCGGACGCCACGAAGAAGGCGTTGACGACGAGCGTCAGCAGACCGAGGAACAGCTGGAACGCGATGATCACGGGGCCTCCCCGCCGCCGGGGGCCGTCCCGTTCGTATCCGCGCGCTTCGGGCCCGCGCCGCCCGGAGCCGTGCCGTTCGTACCCGTGCCGCCGGAGGCCGTGCCGCCCCGGTCCACGCCGTCGGCGCCCGTCGTGCCGTCCATGGCGAGCGGCGCGCGCAGCAGCACCCGTTCCGCGCGCCGGCGTGCGACCTCGGTCACCTCGAACCGCCAGCCGGCCAGGTCGACCCGGTCGCCCTCGGCCGGGATCCGGCCGAGCTCCGTGGCCATGAGGCCGGCGAGCGTCTCGTACGGCCCCTCGGGCATGCGCAGCCCCGCCGCCACCAGCTGGTCCGCCCGCGCTGCGCCGTCGGCCGACCACAGTGTCCGGCCCTCGACGTCCTCGCCCACCCGTACCAGCCCGGAGGCCTCCTGCGGGTCGTGCTCGTCCCGTACCTCCCCGACGACCTCCTCCACGATGTCCTCCAGCGTCACCACCCCGGCCGTACCGCCGTACTCGTCGATGACCACGGCCAGCGTGCCGCCGCCGGTCAGCCGGTCCAGGAGCCTGTCCACCGTCAGCGTCTCCGGGACCAGCAGCGGCTCGTGCAACAGCTCGGCCACCGCGCGCCGGGGCCGGCTCTCGACGGGGATGGGCAGGACGTCCTTGATGTGCGCGACACCGACGACCCGGTCCAGGCTGTCCCGGTAGACCGGGAAGCGCGACAGACCGGTGGCGCGGGTGGCGTTGGCGACGTCCTCGGCCGTGGCCCGCACGTCGAGGGCCATCACCCGCACCCGCGGGGTCATCACGTTCTCCGCGGTCAGCCCGGCCAGGCTGAGCGTCCGCACGAACAGCTCGGCCGTGTCGGCCTCCAGCGCGCCCTCCTTCGCGGAGTGCCGGGCCAGCGCGACCAGTTCCTGTGGGCTCCGGGCCGAGGCCAGCTCCTCCGTGGGCTCCATGCCGAAGCCGCGCACGATGCGGTTCGCGGTGCTGTTGAGATGGCTGATGAACGGGCGGAAGGCGGCCGTGAAGCACCGCTGCGGGGTGGCCACCACCTTGGCCACGGCCAGCGGTGAGGAGATCGCCCAGTTCTTCGGCACCAGCTCACCGACGACCATCAGGAAGACGGTCGACAGCGCGGTGCCGATCACCAGCGCGACCGAGGAGGCCACGGAGGGGGACAGTCCCACGGCCTCCACCGGCCCCCGGAGCAGCGTGGCGATCGACGGTTCGGAGACCATGCCCACGACCAGGTTGGTCACCGTGATCCCGAGCTGGGCGCCGGAGAGCTGGAAGGTCAGGTTCCGCACGGCCTTCATCGCGCTCGCCGCGCCCCGTTCGCCGCGTTCCGCGGCCCGTTCCAGTTCCCCGCGCTCCACCGTGGTGAGGGAGAACTCGGCCGCGACGAAGGCCCCGCACGCGAGCGACAGCAGTACCGCCACGAGGAGCAGCAACACTTCGGTCATCGGGTCACCTCCGTCCCATGGTCGGTCAGCGGGCGGAGGTCCGCGCGGTGTCGCGCGCGGCCGGGGCCGGGGCCCCGCCCACGCTTCGGAGAAGGATCGCCCATCGGCGGAACAGACACCCCTTTCGGGCGGTGACGTCGGCCGGTGGCTCCGGCCGGCGAATCCGCTCTTCGCGGCCGGTCGTCGGGTCCCGGTCCTCGGGTCCCGGCCGTCGGGTCCCGGCCTTCGGATTCCGGGTCGGGTCCGACCGATGGCTTCGGTCGGAGGCCGTGGCTCTCCGTACGGCTGCCCCTGTCCCCCGTCCGTACGCACAGCGCAGGGGCGGCGGCGCCAACCGTCGAATCCCGGCTGCTCACAGCATCTCGCCCGCCGCCCCTGCCATGTCTAAATGGGCTTGACCCAGCGTCGCCATCGGTCCTCGCGCTGGTAGCCGCCCGCCGCCCATGTGTGGTGTGCCTGTTCGTTGGCTTCCAGGACCATGGCGTCGACGCGTCGCCCGCCCAGGGCGGCGAAGCGTTGTTCCGCGGCTTCCAGCAGGGCGGTGGCGATGCCTTGCCGGCGGTGGTCGGGATGTACGGCCAGCCGATAGGCGGAGCATCGCCATCCGTCGAAGCCGGCTATGACGGTTCCGGTGAGGAGGCCGTCGCGCTCCGCGAGCAGCAGGGCTTCGGGGTCTCGCGTGATGAGTCGGGCCACTCCGTCCTGGTCGTCGCTGATGCTCGTTCCTTCCGCGGCGTCGCGCCAGAACCGCAGCACGGTGCCGATGTCCGAGAGGAGGGCGCGGCGGATGTGAAGATCGCTCATGGCGTAAGCCAAACAGGGCGCTCGGCTGTCCGGCCAACGGGTTTCGCCTTCTGGGACGGCGTCGAGGTGGCCCGCTGCCGCACCGCCGTCCACGGCGGTTCAGCCGCCCCGCAGCTCCTCGATCACCGGGCCCAGCGCCTCCATGTACGGGTCGAGGACTGTGAAATGGCTGAAGCCCAGGCGCTGCCGCAGCTCACGCAACTGGTCCGCGATCTGCCCCACCGTGCCGAGGGCGAGCAGCGGCAGCTCCAGGACCTCGTCCACCGACAGATGCGGCAGGTGCGGCAGCAGGTCCCGGACCGCCGCCCTGCGGTCCGTCGTGACGGTGACCATCTGGAGCAGCAGATTCCGTTCGGCCGGGGAGGAGCGACGGGCCGCGAAGCCCTCGTAGGCCGCGACGCGCGCGGCCAACTCCCGTGCGTTCAGCACGCGCAGGCCGTCCTCGGTCATCCGGGCCCCGGTGAAGGCGACGGTCTGCGCGTGCTCGGCGGCCAGTCGCAGCACCCGGTCGCCGTTCCCGCCGATCAGCAGCGGCGGGAACGGCCGCTGGACCGGCCGGGGCTGCCAGGTCTCGTCGGCCAGCAGCCGCGTCAGCTCGGTGACCGTACGGGCGAGATGGCCGACCCGGGCGCCGGGGGAGGGGAACTCGAGCCCCGCCCGCTCGTACTCCTCGCGCACGTACCCGGCGCCGAGCCCGATCTCCAGTCGGCCGCCGGTGAGCGCGTCGGTGGTGGCGATCTCCCGGGCGAGCAGCGCCGGGTTCCAGAAAACGGTGTTCAGGACGAACGTTCCGAGCCTGGGCCGCTCGGTCGCCTCGGCGGCGGCCACGAGCGCGGGAAAGGGCCCGACCATGCCGAGATGGTCGGGCACCTGGATGACGTCGTAGCCCAGTTCCTCCGCGCGTACGCAGCGGGCGCGCCACGCCGCGCCCAGGTCGGGGGTCACCATGTTCACGCTGAACCTGAAGGGTCGTGTCACGGGTCTGGGTGAAGGGTGGCTCGACTCCGTCATGTCAGACTCCTCCGCTCGCCGGGAAGGGCCGGTCCGCTGCCCTGGTGTGCGCCGAGCCTATGAGCCGTCCCGCGTTTTCGGCAGGTCGCGCCCGCGAGGGGTACCCGGCGCGAGGGCGGGTGACGGCGGCCCGACGAGACGGCCGACGGGGGGAGCGGGCCGCGGGGCCGACGGCGCTCCTCAGTGCTCCGGCCGCCGGTGCTCCGCCGCGATGCCGAACCGCCCCCGTTCGCCCGGAGCGGATTCCGGCGCGCGCAGCGAGGACAGCGAGGTGATCACGTGCTCTTCCGCCGCCTCCCGCTCGCCCTCGAGTCGTTCCAGATCAGCGGCCGAGACCAGGGCGACCAGCGGCTTGCCGTGACGGGTCACGACGACGCGCTCGCCGCCGTAGACGACGCGGTTGATCAGTTCGGCGAGTTCCGCCCGGGCTTGCGTCACCGGAATCTCATAGGCCATGCTCCCCATCCTAACGCTCTGTACGTCCTGTACATTTTTTACAGAGAAGCGAAACGAGAGGTCCGGCCATGCACCCTCCCCGTCCTTCGGCCCGCCATGTCCTGCCCGAGTTCACCGAGCGGACCAGCAGCGGAACCCGCACCCTCGACCCGTACTCCAAGCTGCTGGAGGGCCGGATCGTCTTCCTCGGCACCGCCGTCGACGAGACCGCCGCCAACGACGTGATCGCACAGTTCGTGCATCTCGAGTACGCCGCGCCCGACCAGGACATCTGCCTCTACATCAACTCGCCGGGCGGTTCGGTCGAAGCCATGGCCGCGATCTACGACACGATGCGGATCGTCGGCTGCGACGTGCAGACCGCCTGCCTCGGCCAGGCGTCCGCCACCGCCGCCGTGCTGCTGGCGGCGGGGACGCCCGGCAAGCGGATCGCGCTGCCCGGCGCGCGGGTCGTGGTGGGGCAGCCCGCGATGGAGGAGCCCGTGCGGGGGCAGTTGTCCGATCTGGCGATCCGGGCGGAGGAGCTGCTGCGCCGGCGCGAGCTGATCGGTTCCCTCCTGGCGCGGCACACGGGCCACGCCGTGGAACGGATCATGGCGGACATCGAGCGGGACACGTTCTTCGACGCCGTCGGGGCCAAGGAGTACGGCCTGGTCGACCACGTGGTGGCGAGCCGCGAGTCCACGCTGCGCGGCGAGCGGTGACGGGCGTGCCGCCCCCGGAGCCGCCGCCGCTGCCCGCCCTGACCCGGGCCGAGGGGGAAGTGGTCGACGCCTATCTGGCCGTCGTGGACCTGCTGGGCCGGATCAATCCCGCCCGTGGCTCGGACACGTACGGCGCCCTGCGCGCCGCCCAGGCGCTGCCGGCCCGGGTGGCCGCCCTGCGTGACGCACTGGCGGTGATGCACCGGCGCGGCGAGACCGAGGTGCACGCCGCGACGCTGGGCCGGGCGCTGCGGGCCCTGGACGGGGAGCGCCGGACGGGACGGGTGGCCCTGCCGCCCGCGTGCTCCCCCTGAACCGCCCCATGACGCGCACGCACCCGCCGTGAGACCGCCCGGGCCGCCCCCGGATGGCCGCGTCCGTACGGGAGTGCTTCGCTCGTTCGGCGTACGAACCGAGTGGACGGCGCCAATGAGCGAAGTTGCGCCCGCCGCCCGTATGGGGAAGAGGGCCCTGTTTTCCGCGCAGGTGCGGCCCTCATCGGGGTCCCGGTGCCGGAGCCGACACACCCGCTCGCCACTCGCACGGACCAGGCGTGACGAACTTCACATATCGTCGTTTCGGCCCGGATATCAACTGATGACGCGTCAAGATCCCTGGGACGACAAGCCCCCGCCGCCGCGGCGGGGCGGTCCGGGCGGACGCCGAGTCCTGCCGCCGTTCCGGACGACTGGTCGCGAGAAGTGGATCGGCAGGAGTGGAGGACCCGAGCAGTACGGGCCGGCCGCGTTCGCGGGCCGACCCTTGGGGTGAAGCCGCGTCAGCGGCCGGGCGTCTTCGCCAGTCCGAACCCGACAGGTCATCTTTCACAGGCGGCTGACGAAGGGTTGCGCATGAGTGCGCAGGCACATGTCCCGTCCCTGTTGTCCCGTACCGGCGCCGTGTCGGTCCTCACGCTGGCCGCGGTCGGCGGCACGATACTGGCTCCCGGCGCCACGCCCGAGGCCGAGGCCGCGACGCTCGCGACACAGGCCATGAAGGTCGCGGCCTCCAAGAAGGGCTCGCCCTACCAGTGGGGAGCCTCCGGACCCCGGCGCTTCGACTGCTCGGGGCTGACGCTCTACTCGTTCAAGAAGGCAGGGGGTAAGAAGCTCCCGCGAACCGCCCAGCAGCAGTACAACAACAGCCGCCATATCGGGTCGTCCCAGCGGCGGACGGGAGACCTCGTGTTCTTCCACTACGGCAACAGCGTCTACCACGTCGGGATCTACGCCGGTAACGGCAAGATCTGGCACTCGCCGAAGACCGGCGCCAAGGTGCGGCTGGAGAAGATCTGGTCCCGGAGCGTGTGGTACGGCCGGGTGAGGTGACCGCACCGCGCGAACCGGCGGGCCGGGGGCGGCCCGGCGGCCGTCGGGGCCCGGCCTCGGAGCCTCCCCCAGGGCCGGGCCCCGGGAACCCCGCGAGTCCGTGACCGCCCGGCTCCGCGCGCCCCGACCACCCGACCACCCGACTTCGCGAGTCCGCGGCACCGCGAGTCCGTGAACCCCGTGCGGCCGGGAGGCCCGTGAGGCCGGGAGGACGGACACGCGGGCAGCGGCCCGTGGTCCGCGGGCGGCCGGTTCAGGGGTCCTTGCGCCATGTGCGTCCGATCAGGCCGCGCGACCCGGACGGGCACAGGGCAAGGACCCCTCAGCCCTGGACGGGGGCTCCCGTCCAGGGCAGCGCGATCCAGACCGTCTTGCCGCCCTCCGGGGTGGGGATGACGGACACCCGGCCGCCGGACTCGGCAGCCAGCGAACGGATGATCACCATGCCCCGGCCGTTGTCCTGTTGAACGGCCGCCGGCAGCCGCTGGGGCCAGCGCGGATGGCTGTCGGTGACGCCCACGCGCAGGGCCTCGTCCTCCTCCAGTCGCAGCTCCACGGTGAAGGTGGGCGACAGGCCGAAGGTGTGCTGTACGGCGTTGGTGGCCAGTTCCGAGACGATCAGCCGGACCGTCTCCGCCGTCTCCGCCGCGCAGGGCACCCCCCACTCGGTCAGCAGCTCCCCGACGTATCTTCGCGCCGCTGGAACCGACGCGGGCTCGCTCGGCAGGGTGATGGATGCTTCCTGAAGGTCTGCCATGGCGACGCTGTCCCTTTCCCGCCGGACCGGAGCCGGCACAGAGCGGATGCCTGCGCGGACGGCCTCGAAACCGTACGGACCGGAGCCGTACGGACCAGGCCCGCCCAGACCGTTACGGGACCGACCCCGGGTCCGGGCCCTCGCGGGACCGGACCCGGGTTCTCGGGCCGAACCGGACTGACCCGGTCCACCCGGACGGATGGTCCCGATCGCCCCGGAGGGACCCGCTCGGGCCGGACGGACCCGCTCGGGCCGTGCACCGCGCCAGCGTGCCACTCATGGTGCCGTTCCTCGGGCCGATGCACCGGGATATGCATATATCTGTCGCTCGAAGCGGTGAACCGTACTACGCGAGACCGTATTCGGGCCGCGAAAAGATAGCTTCTCCGCGCGGTGCCCCTTGCTATCGGCAAGAAGAACCGAGGAGAACGCGGCGAAGGGATTCGGTCATGCGGCATATTCCAGAGGTACGTCGGCGCAGGCTCGGGGACGAATTGCGAAGACTGCGCCAGAAGGCGGGCCTGACGAGCGACGATCTCGCGCGTCTGCTGGGCTGGCACCAGTCGAAGATCAGCCGGATCGAGACCGGTGTGAGCGGGGTGAAGGACGAGGATCTGGCCGCCCTGCTCGACGCCCTCGACGTCGACCCCCAACTGCGCGCGCTGCTCGGCGCGCTGGCCGGGACGTCGAACAACGGACCGGGGTGGTGGATGGCATACGGCGGGGTGATCCCGCCCCAGTACCGGGACTTCATCAGCCTGGAGTCCCAGGCGTCCTCGGCGCACACCCTGGAGACCTCGGTGATCCCGGGCCTGCTCCAGACCCCGCGCTACGCACGGGCCGTGACCCGGGCGGCGCTGGACGGGCAGCCGCCGGCGACCGTCGACTCGCTCGTCGAGGTGCGGCTCGCCCGCCAGGAGGTGCTGCGCGCGCCGGCCCCGCTGAAGCTGCACGCCCTGCTCGACGAGGCCGTGCTGCACCGGCAGGTGGGCGGACCGGGGGTGCTCCGGGAGCAATTACGGACGTTATCGGAGGTCGCGCGGCTCCCCCAGGTCTGTGTTCAGGTACTGCCGTTCACGGTGGGCGGCTATATCGGACTCACCGGACCTTTTGTTATCTTCTCTTTTCCGCGCATTACTGATCTGGATTTGGTCGTTCTCGACCACTTGACGAATAGCCTCTACCTTGAACGGAAAGAGGACATCGAGGCGTACCGCGCCGCCTTCGAATCGATGCGGGCGCACGCGCTCTCACCCGAGAAATCACTGGACCTCATCGCCGGGATCGGCGACGCCGTGTAGGGAGCAGCATCATGTCCGCTTGCCTCGCACAGCCCCCTGTCCGGACTCCGGGCGCCCCGCCGCCCCCGGCGTCCCGCACGTCCTCCGTGCCGGCCCGTGCGCGGAGCCGCGCGCCGGGCCGTACGCCGGGCCCCGCGCCGCACTGGCGGCGCAGCACGTACAGCACCGGGGCGAACAACTGCGTCGAGTCCGCCCCGGCCGGCGCGGACGGACTGGCCGTGCGGGACTCGAAGGATGTGCGGCTGCCGCATCTGGTGTTCTCCGCCGCCGCCTGGACGTCCTTCATCGCCGCACTGGGCGAGGAGCGCCCGGACGTATGAGATCGGTCGCCCCGGGATCACCGCCACCGCCGGCCCCGCCGCCGTGCGCGCCGGGCGGAAGCGTGTGGGTCAGCGCGCCGGGGCGGCCGCCGCGACCGTACGTACGGCCGCGGCGATCTGGCCGTCCGTCAGGTCGGCCCGGGCGGTGAGCCTGATCCGGGAGATCCCGTCCGGCACCGACGGCGGCCGGAAGCAGCCCACGACGAGTCCGGCGGCCCGGCAGTCGGCGGCCCAGCGCACGGCCGCCTCCGGCCCGGGCGCCCGCACGGACACCACGGCGGCGTCGGGCCGTACGGCCGTCAGCCCCGCCTCGCCCAGCAGCCGGTACAGCGTACGGGCGACCTCGCGGACCCGCTCCGCGCGGGCCGGGTCCCGGCGCAGCAGCCCCAGGCCCGCCCGCGCCGCGCCCACGGCCGCGGGCGCCAGTCCGGTGTCGAAGATGAACGTCCGTGCCGTGTTGACGAGGTGCTCGACGACCCGGGCCGGACCCAGTACCGCGCCGCCCTGAGCGCCGAGGGACTTGGAGAGCGTGAGCGTGGCCACCACGCCTTCCGCCCCGGCGAGGCCCGCCTCGGCCGGAGCGCCCCGGCCGCCCGGGCCCAGCACGCCCAGACCGTGCGCGTCGTCCGTGATCAGAGCCGCGCCCCGGGTGCGGCAGGCCTCGGCCAGCTCCGCGAGCGGTGCCGCGTCACCGTCCACCGAGAACACCGCGTCGCTCACCACGACCGCCCGCCGCCCCGGGTGGGCGTCGAGGGCCGCCCGTACCGCCCCGGGATCGGCGTGCGGGACGACGACGGTCTCGGCGCGGGAGAGCCGGCAGCCGTCCACGATCGACGCGTGGTTGGCCGCGTCGGACACCAGCAGCGAACCCCGCGCGGTCAGCGCGGTCAGGGCCGCGAGGTTGGCCGCGTACCCGGAGGAGAGGACGAGCGCCGCCTCGAAGCCGCAGAAGTCCGCCAGCTCCCGCTCCAGTTCGGCGTGGAGTTCGGTGGAGCCCGTGACCAGCCGGGAGCCGGTGGACCCGGCGCCCCAGCGGCGCGCCGCGACCGCCGCCGCCTCCGTCACCTCGGGGTGGTGCGCGAACCCCAGGTAGTCGTTGCTCGCCAGGTCGAGCAGGTCCGTCTCGGCCGGGCGGGGGCGGAGTGTACGGACCAGCCCCGCGCGTTCGCGGCGGTGGGCCTCGTCGTCGGTCCAGTCGAACGGATCCTGTGCCATGAGAGGGTCCTTTTGTAGGCTGCTCACAGAGCCTAGGCGGGCGGGGACCAGGGAAGAATGCGGTCGTGCACACACCTGCCGCGGGGGGAGTTGTGGGGTCCCGCCATGGTCGCGGGGCGGTGCCGTGCGTCAGGATCTCCCCCATGGATCTGCTGAAGACGCTGGTGGAGAAGGGGCTGCGGCGTGAGCTGCCGACCCGTGACGAGGCGCTCGCCGTGCTGGCGACCTCCGACGACGACCTGCTCGACGTGGTGGCCGCCGCCGGGAGGGTGCGCCGCGAGTGGTTCGGGCGGCGGGTGAAACTCAACTACCTGATCAACCTGAAGTCCGGTCTCTGCCCCGAGGACTGCTCGTACTGCTCCCAGCGCCTCGGCTCCACGGCCGACATCCTGAAATACACCTGGCTGAAGCCCGAGGAGGCGTCGCGGATGGCGGCCGCCGGGGTGGCCGGCGGGGCCAAGCGGGTGTGCGTCGTCGCGAGCGGCCGGGGCCCCACGGACCGCGACGTCGACCGGATCTCGCGGACCATCGAGGCGATCAAGGAGCAGAACGACGGCGTCGAGGTGTGCGCGTGCCTCGGGCTGCTCTCGGACGGGCAGGCCGAACGGCTGCGGTCCGCAGGCGCCGACGCGTACAACCACAACCTCAACACCTCCGAGGCGACCTACGGGGACATCACCACGACCCACACCTTCGCCGACCGGGTCGACACCGTGCAGCGGGTGCGAGCGGCCGGTCTGTCCGCGTGTTCCGGGCTGATCGCAGGCATGGGGGAGAGCGACGCGGACCTGGTCGACGTCGTCTTCTCGCTGCGTGAGCTGGATCCGGACTCGGTGCCCGTCAACTTCCTGATCCCGATGGAGGGGACGCCGCTCGCCTCGGAGTGGAACCTGACGCCGCAGCGCTGTCTGCGCATCCTGGCGATGACGCGGTTCGTCTGCCCGGACGTGGAGGTCAGGCTCGCGGGCGGACGTGAAGTGCATCTGCGCACGATGCAGCCGCTCGCACTGCACCTGGTCAACTCGATCTTCCTCGGCGACTACCTCACCAGCGAGGGCCAGGAGGGCCGGGCGGACCTGGAGATGATCGCGGACGCGGGCTTCGAGGTGGAGGACGCGGACACGGCCACCCTGCCGCCGCACCGCGCCGACGGCCGCCACGGGCCCTGCGGGAGCGGCGCCGGTTCCTGCGGGAGCGGCGACGGGGCGTGCGGCGGCGCCGAGCGGACCGGTAATCGCGCGGCCGAGGCGGCCCAGGCGGCGGCGGTCGAGGCGACGGTGGCCGAGGGGGCGGGCGTTGCGGCGGCGGCTGACGGCTCCGGGGCCGGTACGCGTCCCGCCGAGGCGCCCGCCACCGGCGCGACCGGGGACGCCGCGGGGGTGCGCAGGGATCTGGTGGCGGTCCGCCGCCGCGGCGCCGGCACCGGTCTGGCCCCCAATGCCTGAGCTCACGCCCGACCGGCTGCTGGCCCTGGACCGGGCCCACGTCTGGCACCCGTACGGGCCCATGCCGGGCCGGACCGAACCGCTGGTCGTCCGGTCCGCTTCGGGGGTACGGCTCAGGCTCGCCGAGGAGACCCACGGGCAGCGTGAGTTGGTCGACGGCATGGCCTCGTGGTGGTCGGCGGTGCACGGCTACAACCACCCCGTGCTCAACGCGGCGGCGCGGGACCAGCTGGAGCGCATGAGCCATGTGATGTTCGGCGGGCTCACCCACGAGCCCGCCGTGCTCCTCGCGACGAAGCTGGTGGAGATCACACCGGAGCCGCTGCGCCATGTCTTCCTCGCCGACTCCGGATCGGTGTCGGTCGAGGTCGCGGTCAAGATGTGCCTCCAGTACTGGCGTTCGCTGGGCCGGCCCGCAAAACGGCGGCTGCTGACCTGGCGGGGCGGCTACCACGGGGACACCTGGCAGCCGATGTCGGTGTGCGATCCCGAGGGCGGGATGCACGGGCTGTGGTCGGGGATGCTGCCCCGCCAGGTCTTCGCCGGGGCGCCGCCCGCCACATACGAGGAGGCCTACGCGGACGGGCTGCGCGCGCTGGTCGCGCGCCACGCGGA
This sequence comes from Streptomyces hebeiensis, assembly GCF_052983195.1. NCBI lineage: Bacteria > Bacillati > Actinomycetota > Actinomycetes > Kitasatosporales > Streptomycetaceae > Streptomyces > Streptomyces hebeiensis. The sequence continues at coordinate 875,430 of NZ_CM129812.1, read as the reverse complement.
CGAGCTGGCCGCCGTGATCGTCGAGCCGGTGGTCCAGGGGGCGGGCGGGATGCGGTTCCATCCGCCCGGCTACCTGCGGGTGCTGCGGGAAGCGTGCGACGAGCACGGAGTGCTGCTGGTCTTCGACGAGATCGCGACGGGCTTCGGCCGGACGGGCACGCTGTTCGCCGCCGAGCAGGCCGCGGTCTCGCCCGATGTGATGTGCGTGGGCAAGGCCCTGACCGGCGGTTACCTCACGATGGCGGCGACGCTGTGCACCGCGCGGATCGCCGAGGGCATCGCGCGGGGCGAGGTCCCCGTCCTCGCGCACGGACCGACGTACATGGGCAACCCGCTGGCCGCGGCCGTCGCCAATGCCTCGATCGGGCTGTTGCTCGGGCAGGACTGGCAGGGCGAGGTGAAGCGGATCGAGGCGGGGCTGCGCGACTCGCTGGCGGAGGCCGCCTCGGTACCGGGCGTGCGGGACGTACGCGTGCTGGGCGCCATCGGGGTCGTCCAGCTGGACCACGAGGTGGACATGGCGGCGGCCACCCGGGCCGCGGTGCGCGAGGGCGTCTGGCTGCGGCCGTTCCGCGACCTGATCTACACGATGCCGCCGTATGTGACGGACGACGAGGACCTCGCGCGGATCGGCCGCGCGGTCCTCGCGGCGGCGCGGGAGGGCTGAGCGATGCCGGTGGTGGTGGTGTCGGGCACCGGGACGGAGATCGGCAAGACCGTCGTCACGGCCGCCCTGGCGGCGGTGGCGCTGGCCGGCGGGCGTACGGTCGCGGTGCTCAAGCCCGCGCAGACCGGGCTCGCCCCGGGAGAGCCCGGGGACGCGGCCGAGGCCGCCCGGCTGGCCGGCGCCGCCACGGCCGTCGAACTGGCCCGGTTCCCCGACCCGCTGGCCCCCGCGACCGCGGCCCGCCGGGCCGGGCTGCCGCCCGTTGGGCCCGCCGAGGTGGCCACGGCGGCCGGGAAGCTGGCCGCCGAGCACGATCTCGTGCTGGTCGAGGGCGCGGGCGGGCTGCTCGTACGATTCGACGAGACCGGCGCGACACTGGCGGACGTGGCCCGGCTGCTGGGCGCCCCGGTGCTCGTGGTGGCGCCGGCCGGCCTCGGCACGCTGAACGCGACGGCGCTCACGACGGAGGCGCTGCGCGCGCGGGCGCTGACCCCGCTCGGCGTGGTGATCGGCAGCTGGCCCGCCGAGCCCGGCCTCGCGGAGCGCTGCAACCTGGCGGATCTGCCGGAGGTGTCGGGGGCCCCGCTGCTGGGGGCGGTGCCGGCGGGCGCCGGTTCCTGGGCACCGGCACGGTTCCGGGCCGGTGCGGCGGCCTGGCTGGCGGCCGAACTGGGCGGAGTGTGGCGGCCGGAGGGGATGGCCGAGCGGCACGGGTGCCGCGACCGGCATGGTTTGCCCGGCACGGAGCGCCCGCCGCGCAGCGGCTGATGACACCGTGGTGCGTGCGTGCGTGCCGGGCCCCGCGACGGGGCAAGCCTTGTCGGGAGGGGCACCAGGGTGCCGCTGGCGCCCGGTCGTCGCCGGGCCGACTGACGGTGAGGTGGAAGTGTGCGACTGACTCCGCACGAACAGGAACGCCTGCTCATCCATGTGGCCGCCGACGTGGCCGCCCGGCGCAGGGAGCGCGGCCTCAGGCTCAACCACCCGGAAGCGGTGGCGCTGATCACCTCGCACATCCTGGAGGGCGCGCGGGACGGCCGCACCGTCGCGGAGCTGATGGCCTCGGGCCGTACCGTCCTCGGCCGCGACGACGTCATGGAAGGCATCCCCGAGATGATCCACGACGTCCAGGTGGAGGCCACTTTCCCGGACGGCACCAAGCTCGTCACCGTCCACGAACCGATCGTCTGACGGGCGGGCGCCGATGATTCCCGGAGAGATCCTCTACGCCGACGGTCCCGTCGCGCTGAACGAGGGCCGCGCGGTCACCCGGCTCACCGTGCTCAACACCGCCGACCGGCCGGTCCAGGTCGGCTCCCACTACCACTTCGCCGAGACCAACCCCGGGCTGGACTTCGACCGCGCCGCCGCCCGCGGCCGGCGGCTGCACATCGCCGCCGGCACGGCCGTGCGCTTCGAACCGGGAGTCCCCGTCGAGGTCGCGCTCGTCCCGCTGGCCGGCCTGCGGGTCGTACCGGGCCTGCGCGGCGAGACCGGGGGCGCCCTCGATGACTGAGCTCTCCCGCGCCGCGTACGCCGATCTCTTCGGCCCCACCACCGGTGACCGGGTCCGCCTCGCCGACACCGGACTGCTCGTCGAGATCGAGGAGGACCGTTCCGGCGGCCCCGGGCACGCCGGGGACGAGGCGGTGTTCGGCGGGGGCAAGGTGATCCGCGAGTCGATGGGCCAGTCCCGTACGACCCGGGCCGAGGGCGCTCCCGACACCGTGATCACCGGTGCGTTGATCCTCGACCACTGGGGCGTGGTCAAGGCCGACATCGGGATCCGGGACGGCCGGATCACCGGGATCGGCAAGGCCGGCAACCCCGACACCATGGACGCGGTCCACCCGGAGCTGGTCATCGGACCGGAGACCGAGGTGATCGCGGGCAACGGGAAGATCCTCACCGCCGGCGCCATCGACGCGCACGTCCACTTCATCTCGCCGACCGTCGTCGAACAGGCCCTCGCGAGCGGGATCACCACCCTCGTCGGCGGCGGCACCGGACCGGCCGAGGGCACCAAGGCCACCACCATCACCCCCGGCCCCTGGCACCTCGCCCGGATGTTCGAGGCGCTGGAGACCTTCCCGGTCAACATCGGCCTGCTCGGCAAGGGCAACACGATGTCGCGGGAGGCGATGCGCTCCCAACTCCGCGGCGGCGCGATCGGATTCAAGATCCACGAGGACTGGGGCGCCACGCCCGCCGTCATCGACGCCTGCCTCGGCGTCTGCGAGGAGACCGGCGCCCAACTCGCCATTCACACGGACACCTTGAACGAGGCGGGCTTCGTCCAGGACACCCTCGCCGCCATCGCCGGCCGCACCATCCACGCGTACCACACCGAGGGCGCGGGCGGCGGCCACGCACCGGACATCATCAGCGTCGTCTCCGAACCGTACGTCCTGCCCAGCTCCACCAATCCGACCCGGCCGCACACCCTCAACACCGTCGAGGAACACCTCGACATGCTGATGGTCTGCCATCACCTCAACCCGGCCGTGCCGGAGGACCTCGCCTTCGCCGAGTCCCGCATCCGGCCCTCGACCATCGCGGCCGAGGACGTCCTGCACGACCTCGGGGCGATCTCGATCATCTCGTCGGACTCCCAGGCCATGGGGCGTGTCGGTGAGGTCATCACACGGACCTGGCAGACCGCGCACGTGATGAAGCGGCGCCGGGGCGCCCTGCCCGGGGACGGGCGCGCAGACAACCACCGTGCGCGTCGTTATGTCGCCAAATACACGATCAACCCCGCGGTCGCCCAGGGACTGGACGGCGAGACCGGCTCCGTGGAGACCGGGAAGCTCGCGGACCTGGTGCTGTGGGACCCGGCCTTCTTCGGGGTCAAGCCGCAGCTGGTCATCAAGGGCGGACAGATCGCGTACGCGCAGATGGGCGACGCCAACGCCTCCATCCCCACCCCGCAGCCGGTGCTGCCGCGCCCGATGTTCGGCGCGCTGGGCAGGGCCGCCGCGGCGGGCTCGGTCAACTTCGTGGCACGCGCCGCGATCGAGGACGGGCTGCCCGAACGGCTCGGCCTGGCAAAGGCGTTCACCCCGATCGGGGACACCCGGCGGATCACCAAGGCCGACATGCGGGAGAACGACGCGCTGCCGAGGGTCGAGGTGGACCCCGACACGTTCACCGTGACGATCGACGGCGACGTGGTGGAGCCCGCGCCCGCAACCGAACTGCCGATGGCCCAGCGCTACTTCCTCTTCTGAGGGCTTCCTGCGGCATGAGGACTGATCGAGATGAGGACTGATCCGTGAGGGAGGAGGCCCGATGAGCCGCGCCGCGCTGCTCGTCCTCGCCGACGGCCGGTTCCCCGCCGGCGGCCACGCCCATTCCGGCGGGGTCGAGCCCGCCGTACGGGCCGGCCGGATCCGGGGCGCCGAGGAACTGGCCGAGTTCTGCCGGGGCAGGCTGCACACCACCGGACGCACGGCGGCGGCGCTGGCGGCCGCCGCCGCACGCGGCCTCGACCCCCTCGCGCTGGACGAGGCGGCGGACGCCCGTACCCCCTCGCCCGCACTGCGCACGACCGCGCGCAAGCTCGGCCGACAACTGATGCGCGCGGCCCGCGCCACCTGGCCGGGGCCGGAACTCGACACGCTGGCCGCGGCCCGGCCGCGCGGCGCGCACCAGCCCGTCGTGCTCGGCCTCGCCGCCCGCTCGGCCGGGCTCACGCCCGAGGACGCGGCGTACTGTGCCGGGTACGAGGCCGTCAGCGGCCCCGCCACGGCTGCCGTACGGCTCCTCGGGCTCGACCCGTTCGAGGCGACCGCCGTCCTCGCCCGCCTGGCGCCCGAACTGGACGAGGCCGCCACGCGGGCGGCCGAAGCGGCGGCGCGGGCGGCGACGGACGGCCTCGAGGCGCTGCCCGCCGCCTCGGCACCGATGCTCGACATCACGGCGGAGGAGCACGCGGCCTGGCCGGTCCGGCTGTTCGCCTCATGACCTTCCGAACAGGAGCCACACCATGCACCTCGACCACAGCCGTACGGGCCCGGCGGCCGTCAGCGCGGACGCCCGGCGTCCCGACGGGCGCCGGCGCGCCCTGCGCATCGGGCTGGGCGGACCCGTCGGCTCGGGCAAGACCGCGACCGTCGCCGCGCTCTGCCGCACCCTGCGCGACCGGCTCTCGCTCGCCGTCGTCACCAACGACATCTACACCCGTGAGGACGCGGAGTTCCTGCTCCGCAACGCCGTCCTGCCGCCCGAGCGCATCCAGGCCGTCGAGACGGGAGCCTGCCCGCACACCGCCATCCGCGACGACATCTCCGCCAACCTCGAAGCCGTCGAGGACCTGGAGGACGCGGTCGGTCCGCTCGATCTGATCCTCGTGGAGTCCGGCGGTGACAATCTCACCGCGACCTTCTCCAAGGGCCTGGTGGACGCCCAGATCTTCGTGATCGACGTCGCGGGCGGCGACGACATCCCGCGCAAGGGCGGGCCCGGGGTGACCACCGCCGACCTGCTGGTGGTCAACAAGACGGACCTGGCGCCGTACGTCGGCTCCGACCTGGACCGGATGGCCCGCGACGCCAAGGAGCAGCGCGGCGAACTCCCGGTCGTCTTCACCTCGTTGAGGGACGCGGAGAAGAGGACGGGTGCGGAGGGGACGACCCGGCAGAGTGGAGAGAGCGGGGCGGACGGGGCGGGTGTCGGTCCCGTGCGGGAGTGGGTGCTCGGGCGCCTCGCCGCCTGGACCGCGTGAGCGGCGTCCGGGCCACCGCCCGTATCGTCGCCACCCCCGCCGGACTGCCGGTCCTCAGCGGGGAGGGGCCGCTGGCCCTGCGCCGAACCCGGGCGGCGGGCCCCGGTCTCCGGGTCACCGTCGTCGGCGCGATGAGCGCCCCTCTGGGCGGGGACCGGCTCGCGATCGAGGCGGAGGTGCGGGAGGGGGCGCGGCTGACCGTCGACGCGGCCGCGGCCACGGTCTCCCTCCCGTCCCGCACTGCCGTACCGGCCTCGTATGACGTGCGGCTGACCGTCGGCGAGCACGCCGAGCTGTGCTGGCTGCCGGGGCCGGTCATCTCCGCGTACGGCAGTGACCTTCGCGCGCGTACCCGCGTCGAACTGGCCGCCACCGCCCGTTTGGTGCTGCGTGAGGAACAGGTCCTCGGCCGTCACGGCGAGCCGCCCGGCACGCTCGTCAGCCGGCTCACCGTCCGCCGGGCCGGCCGGCCGCTGTTCGACCAGGAACTCGGCAGCGGTCCCGGTGTGCCCGGTGGCTGGGACGGCCCGGCCGTACTGGCCGGGCACCGTGCCACGGGCCAACTGCTCGTTGTCGGGCCGGAGTTCGATGTGAAGCCGGCCCGGCCCCGGCTGCTGGGAGAGAGCGCTGTACTCACCCCGCTGGCCGGCCCGGCCGTCGTCGTCACGGCCCTGGCGCCGGACGCGCTCCGGCTGCGCCGCGTACTGGACGAGGCGGCACGGGAGATCCTGGCGGAGTGGCTGCCGGACGAGCCGTACCGCTGAGCGGACCCGCCGGCGCGATGTGCTCGCGGCGTCAGCCACGGAGCCAGGGACCGGTGCTCGTGGCGTCAGCCACAGCCGGTCCCCGACACCACTCACTTACCGGTCGAACGCCGTGTCAGCATTCGTTGTCCGCGGCCTGGGAGCCGCCGTCGTCCAGGGCGCCGTTCCACACCCATCCCGAGATCTTGGTGCCGTTGGTGGGTTTCGAGATCCCCAAGGCGCGAGTACCGCTGCCCGCCGACGTCATGGACCGCATGCTCGTCCGGCGGCTGCCGGGGCACGAGGGGGTCGGCGCCTTGCTGGCCGGAATGCTCACCCGACTGGTCCGGGGCACCGCCGGCTACCGGTCCTCCGACGGGCCCCGGCTGGAGACGGTGCCGACCGACCCGTTCACCGCCGTGCGGGCCAACCAGACGGAGACCAGGACCGGCTGCCGACGGAGAGCCGCACCCAGGTCCTCACGCTCCGCATCCGGACGTTCATCCAGCGGCACCTGAACGACCCGCGGCTCGACCCGCCCGCCATCGCCTCGGCCCACAACATCTCGCTGAGCCACCTGCACCGCCTCTTCCAGTCCGAGCACGTCACCGTCTCCGCGCTGATCCGCCGGCAACGCCTGGAACGGGCGCGCCGCGACCTCTCCGACCGGCACTGCGGACGACGCCCATCCACCGGATCGCGGCCCGCTGGGGATTCACCCCCCGGAACAGTCACCCGTGCTTTCCGCGCCGCTTACGGACTCGCTCCCCGGGACTACAGACACCAGGTACACCAGGTGGAGCGTCACACCGTTCTTTGACCGCGTGACGCCGTCGTCGCCGTCCGGCGCTCTGGGCGAGGCCGAAGGTGACAGCCGCGAGCGTGGGCGGATCGAGGTTGGAGATCCGCGCCCCGGGCACGCCGACGTAGGGGGTCGGCGCCGGGTCGGCGGATCAGGCGGACACGTCTTGGGCCAGCAGCGCGCTCAGCTCCTTGACGATCGCGGGTGCCTCGCGCTGCAGCGCCGCGATGTCGAGCCCCTCGTCGCCCAGGACGGAGAGCAGCGCCCGGTCACCGACGGCGAGGACGACGATCTGTCCGCCGCCGCAGCGGATCACCACGTCACGGAGCGCGCCGGCCTCGGCCTGCTGGGCCATGCGCGCGCCGATGCCCAGGGTGGCCGCCGCCAGCGCGGCTATCGCCTCGGGCTGGACACTGTCGGCGTCGGCGGCCACCAGCAGTCCGTCGGCGGTCGACAGAACGCTTTCCGAGGTCCCCATCACCCGCTCCCGCAGCGAGGTCAGAACGTCGACGAGAGAGGTGACGGAGGAGGGTGCGTGCATGGTGGTCGCTCCTAGGGTGTGATCCGGTCGAGGTGCTGCCGTGGGCCTGGGCCTGGGCCTGGGCGTGGGCGTGGGCGTGGGAAAGGGACGGGAAGGCGCGCCACTCCCGCGTCAGGGGTCGAGGCGGTCCGGACGCGCGCGGGGGACGCGTCGGGGCAGCGTGGCCGACGGCGCGGGGGGCGGGGACTGCTCGGTGGGGATCAGCCGTGGGGCCGTGCTCGGTCTGCCGGCCGGCCGGGCGCCCTCCCACTGGAGGAGCTCGAGGTCGTTCATGCGGATCAGGTCCACCATGACACCGAACAGCCCCCGGCCCAGGACGAACGCGAGATCCCGTGGGGTGCGGCGGCCGTTGGCCGCTGTGAGGAGCGACTGGTAGCGGCGGGGCAGCCGGCCGACCGTCCGTTCCGCCTGGGACGAGGGCCGCGTCCTGGCCCGGGCCAGCTCGGCCGCCGGGCCCCACAGCCGGGACACCAACGCGAGGCGGCGCGTGGTCTCCTCGGCCGCGGCCCGGGGCTCGACCCCGGGCCCGCACCGCAGTACGGGGGACGATTCGGCGGTCTCCCACTCGGCCGTCCGGCCCAGCGACAGCGCGAACGCGCCCTCGAACACCGTGGCGGCGCACAGGACTTCCAGCTCGACGGCCCCGACCAGGCCCTGAGCGACCAGGGTGGTTCCCAGCGCGTCGCCCTCCGCGCCGGTCTTCCGGGCGGTGGCGAGCGCCCGGGCCCAGCCCTCCTCGTCGATACGGCCCGACTTCAGCAGGGCGGACTCGACGGAGGGCGTACCCGGGCTCTCGATCGCGACGATCAGCCCGTCCCTCAGATGAATCGTTCCTCCAGGTGTCCCGGAGACTCGCACGGTGCCGCTGCGCGCTTCCTGGCGCAGCCCCAGCAGCAGCGCGCGGAGGGTGCGCGCGGGGGCGTCCTGCCGCGGCTCCTGGCCGCCGGGAGCGCGAGCCGCCTCCTGGGCCGTGCCGTCGGGCGAGGGGCGGGGGACGTCGGGCTCACCGAACGGGACACCGGGAACTCCGGGGCTGCCGATCTGCGCGCGGCCGAGGTTGGCGGTCCCGGGCGGGTGGCCGGCGCCGGTCCCTTCGCCCGTGGTCGCGAGGTGCGATCCGTCCGTCACGCCGCCAGACCTTCCGCGTGGGCCGTCAACTGGCGTGTCGCCAGGGCGAGGTTGGTCCGGCTCCTGTCCAGTGCGGCGACCAGCAGAAGCGGGTCCCCGGTTCGCCGGACGGTCTGAACGACGAGATAGCGGCGCGCGCTTGTCACTATCACGCTCTCCAGTTCGTTGTCTTCCGCCGCCCGGCCCACCTGATCGGTGATCAGGGCCGTCAACTCGGCGGTCTCCGCGCCGTCTCCCGCCTCCGGCGCGTCCCCGACGGCGCCGTAGGTGAGTCCCGTGACGCCGTCCACCAGCGCGGCTCCGGTGAGCCCCGGGGTCTTCAGCAGCTCGGAAAGGGATGCCTCGATGGCTGACACGTGTATCCCTTCATTTCCAGCCAGTTGACACAGTAGCCTAGGCGCAACTTGCACTTTGGTGACCGAACTTGGCGACTTTGCTCATGGACTTCTTTCTCTCCTGCCTGGGCAAGTGCCGCCGCCAGATCGAGGAAGCAGGACCCATACGATGAATCTGGAGACCGCGCTCAAAGAGGCCATGAGCATAGAAGGCGCCCTCGGTGTCGCGGTGGTCGATTACGAGAGTGGCATGTCCCTGGGCACGCTGGGCGGAGGCCAGGGGCTCGACCTGGAGGTCGCCGCCGCCGGCAACACCGAGGTCGTACGGGCCAAGGCGCGCACCCTGGCCACCCTCGACATCGAGGACACGGTCGAGGACATCCTGATCACGCTCTCCTCCCAGTACCACCTGATCCGTCCGTTGGCCGCCAGCCACGGCTCGCTCTTCCTCTACCTGGCCCTCGACCGCAAACGGGCCAATCTGGCGCTCGCCCGCCACAGCCTCAAGAAGGTCGAGGGTTCGCTGGAGATCTGACCTTCCGCGGGCCGGCGTCGGCCGGACCGTTCGCCGGCCGACGAGGAGCGGTCCGGGCCCGTCCGGCGAAGGGTCCCGTCGCCTGGGGAGCGCGGACCCGCGACATTAATTTGCATCCGAGATGCGTATTATCTAATCTGCGTGGATGCGCCTCACCAGGTCATCGGATCTGGCGCTGCGGGTGCTCATGGCGCTCGCTGTCGCCCAGGAACCCTCCACGGCGCGGGAGACCGCCGCCGCCCTGCGAGTGCCGTACTCGCACCTCGCCAAGGTCGTGGCCCGGCTGCAGCACCTGGGTCTGGTCGAGACCAGACGGGGCCGCGGTGGCGGGCTGGCCATCACCGGGGCGGGTCGTGAGGTCTCCATCGGGGGGCTGATGCGGGAGCTCGAAGGAGTCGGCGATGTCGTGGACTGCGAGGGGGAGACCCCCTGTCCGCTGCACGGGGGTTGCAGGCTCCGCGGGGCGCTCCGGCGGGCGCAGGAGGCCTTCTACGCCTCGCTCGATCCGCTCACGGTGGAGAGCCTGACGGAGTCGCCCACCGGGCCGGTGTTGCTGGGGCTGGTGGGCAGGGGCGGCCGGGCGGACTGACGCCGCGTCAGGTCACCGGTGCCGGCCCTGACCGCCGTGCCGGCCCTGACCGCCGTGCGCGTCGCCGTCGTGTGCGTTGTGTCCGTCGTGCGGGGCGCACCCGTCGAGCAGGGCCGCGTCGCGCGAAGCCGTGGGACGTGTGCGCACGCCCATAAATGCGAATGTCATATGCCAGTTCAGGAAGGGGAGGCACCACTGTGCTGACCGAGGAGTCCGCCGCCGTCGTCCGTGCCACGCTGCCCGCCGTGGGAGAGGCCCTGGGCGGGATCACCGAGCGCTTCTACGCGCGGATGTTCGCGGCCCATCCCGAACTGGAGCGCACGCTGTTCAACCGCGCCCACCAGGCCACCGGCGCACAGCGCGAGGCGCTCGCCGGTGCGATCGCGGCCTTCGCGGGAGCGCTGGTGACGCGGCCGCACCGGTCCCCGGACGCCCTGCTCGGCCGGATCGCCCACAAGCACGCCTCCCTCGGCATCGGCGCGGGCCAGTACCGCGTCGTGCACACGCACCTGTTCGCGGCCATCGGGGACGCGCTCGGCGACGCGGTCACCCCGGAGGTCGCCGCTGCCTGGGACGAGGTGTACTGGCTGATGGCCAACAGCCTCATCCGCGCCGAACGGGACCTCTACGCCCGCCACGGCGTCCTCCTCGGGGACACCTGGCGGCCGTGGCGAGTGGTCGGGCGGGTCCAGGAGACCGCCGACGTGATCTCCCTCGAACTCCGGCCGGCCGACGGCGCCGCGGCGCCGGAGTTCACGGCGGGCCAGTACGTCTCGGTCCGTGTCGAACTGCCCGACGGTGCCCAGCAGATCCGGCAGTACAGCCTCACCGGGACGGCTGGCACGGAGTCCCGCCGGATCACGGTCAAGCGCGTACCCGCCGGATCCGGCCCCGCCGCTGAGACGCCCCGTGAGGCATCCGGCGAGGCGTCCCCGGCCGGTGAGGTGTCCGGGTATCTGCACGACCGGGTCCGCCAAGGTGACGTCGTCGAGCTGTCCGCCCCGTACGGCGATGTCGTCCTCCGCGACACCGGGGCGCCCCTGTTGCTCGCCTCGGCGGGCATCGGCTGCACGCCGGTGATCGCGATGCTGGAGCAGCTGGTGCGCGACGGACACCGCGGCCCCGTCGTCGTCGTACACGGCGACCGTTCGCCCGCGGACCATGCGCTGCGCGACGAGCACCTGGCCCTGGTCGGCAAACTCGGCGACGGACAGGCCCACTTCTGGTACGAGCACGGTCGCGGCGCGGCCGTCGGCGATCGCACCGGGCTGGTGGACCTTGCGGCGATCACCCTTCCGGCCGGGCCCCTCGACGCCTATCTGTGCGGCCCGTTGCCCTTCATGCGCACGGTGCGGGAGCGCCTGCGGGACGCCGGAGTGCCCGCCGAGCGCATCCACTACGAGGTGTTCGGCCCGGACCTCTGGCAGGGCCGCGACTGACCGACGGCGCGTCCCCGGGCGGGAATGGGCGTATTCCGGCGTGATCCGTTTCACAGAGGGTTGGGGGAACGGGGCGCGCATACGTAGGCTGACCTGGGGAATGCGTGGCGTGGTTTACGCGTGGACGCCGGTGTTCCCGCTGCCGGCCTCGGCCCGGAGGGCGGCTCACCGCCTGACGACCGAAGGACGAAAGAACGTGGCATCGAATCCGCCGATCTATGACCAACTGGTGAGGGAGCACGGCGACGTCGTCACCGAGGCCCGCGAGGCCGCCGATCTCACGTCCCGGCAGGCGCGGGACGCGCTGGACTGGAGCGGACTGCGCTCCCACCACTCCCGGGCCTGGGCCGGTAAGGACGCCCTGAGCTCCGAGTGACGTGTCATGCGGGTGGCCCGGCACGTTTCCCCGCGTGCCGGGCCGACCGCCGCGCGCTGTTCGCCGATTGCCGGTGTCATGTCCCCGAGGCCCGGAAGCCCCGAGACCCGGGTCTCTCCCGCCGTCACGGCCATTGCGCCGCCCGGCCCGACCAGGTGTCAGCGGGCGAGGAATGTCACCGCCGCCAGGAGACCGATCGTCGCGCCGACCGCAGCCACGGTCCACGCCACGCATCGCGCCCTGAGCCGTGCGTACCGTTCGCCGTACTCCCCGCGCAACGCCAGGGCCCGCTCCCGCACGCGCAGCAGTATCGCCCGGGAGACGGCTGCCCGGTCGGTCACGTAGACGCGTTCCACATCCGCCCGCTGCGCGGACGTCAGCCACGGCAACTGCGCGCTGAACCGGCCCGCCTGACGCCGGATGTCCGCCATCTCCGCGCTCCACAGGAGATGACCCTCGACCTGGGCGATACCCCGCGCGATGTCCTGGGCGACGCGCCGGTCAACGCTCCGGTCCACGGGCTGGTCCACGTCCCGGGCGATGCCCCGGGCGATGTCCTCCTCGGGCTCCACGGACCTCTCCCTCAGCCCTCTTGCTTGTCCCCGGGCGCCACGGTCCGGGACGCATGGGGCCTGTTCAGGGCCTCGTCCAGCGACCGGATGTCCGGGTGGTGCAGGTCGAAGGCCGGGGACTCGGAGCGGATCCGCGGCAGCGTGAGGAAGTTGTGCCGCGGCGGCGGGCAGGACGTCGCCCACTCCAGGGACCTGCCGAAGCCCCACGGGTCGTCCTCCTCGACCTGTTTCCCGTACTTCGCCGTCTTCCAGACGTTGTAGAAGAACGGCAGCAACGACAGACCCAGTACGAACGAGGAAACCGAGGACACGGTGTTGAGCGCGGTGAACCCGTCCGACGCCAGGTAGTCGGCGTACCGCCGGGGCATCCCCTCCGCGCCCAGCCAGTGCTGGACGAGGAACGTGCCGTGGAACCCGGCGAAGAGCGTCCAGAACGTCATTTTCCCCAGCCGCTCGTCCAGCATCTTCCCGGTGAACTTCGGCCACCAGAAGTGGAACCCGGCGAACATCGCGAACACCACCGTCCCGAAGACCACGTAGTGGAAGTGCGCCACCACGAAGTACGAGTCCGAGACGTGGAAGTCCATCGGCGGCGAGGCCAGGATGATCCCGGTCAGACCGCCGAAGAGGAAGGTGACCAGGAAGCCGATCGACCACAGCATCGGTGTCTCGAACGACAGCGAGCCCTTCCACATCGTGCCGATCCAGTTGAAGAACTTCACCCCGGTCGGCACGGCGATCAGGAAGGTCATGAAGGCGAAGAACGGCAGCAGGACACCGCCGGTGACGAACATGTGATGCGCCCAGACCGTGACGGAGAGCCCCGCGATAGAGATGGTCGCCGCGACCAGCCCGATGTAGCCGAAGACCGGCTTCCGGCTGAAGGCCGGGATGATCTCCGTGACGATCCCGAAGAACGGCAGCGCGATGATGTAGACCTCCGGGTGGCCGAAGAACCAGAAGAGGTGCTGCCAGAGCAGCGGCCCGCCGTTCGCGGCGTTGAACACGTGGGCGCCGAACTTGCGGTCCGCCTCCAGCGCGAACAGCGCGGCGGCCAGCACGGGGAACGCGAACAGCACCAGCACGGCCGTCAGCAGCACGTTCCAGGTGAAGATCGGCATGCGGAACATCGTCATGCCGGGGGCGCGCATACAGACGATCGTGGTGATGAAGTTGACCGCGCCGAGGATCGTGCCGAAGCCGTTGAAGGACAGGCCCATGATCCACAGATCGCCGCCGACCCCCGGCGAGTGGACCCCGTCCGTCAGGGGGGAGTAGGCGAACCAGCCGAAGTCGGCCGCTCCGTTCGGCGTGAGGAAGGAGGCGACTGCGATGAGCGAGCCGAAGAGGTACAGCCAGTACGCGAAGATGTTCAGCCGGGGGAAGGCGACGTCCGGCGCGCCGATCTGGAGCGGCATGATCCAGTTCGTGAACCCCGCGAACAGCGGCGTCGCGAACATCAGCAGCATGATCGTGCCGTGCATCGTGAACGCCTGGTTGAACTGCTCGTTCGAGAGGATCTGCGTCCCCGGCCGGGCCAGCTCGGCCCGCATGAAGAGGGCGAGCACACCACCGAAGACGAAGAAGCCGAAGGACGTGACGAGGTACATCGTGCCGATCGTCTTGTGATCGGTGGTGGTCAGCCAGGCCACGACGACCTTGCCGGGATGCTTGCGCCGGACCGGCACCTCGTTCTCGTAAGCGTCGCCGGTCTCGGCCGGCTCTTCCGTGCCAGTCGTCGTCACTGGTGGCGTTCCTTCGGTCAGCGGTCGCGGGTGGGTCGGCAGCAGCATGGCGGTGCATCCACCGGGGCGGTACGACCCGGAATCCCCGGCGCGTCGCGCTGACGCCGCCCGCTACCCGGCAATGAGGCGGTGAATCCGGGCTCTCGGCGCACCGGAGGGGATGGAAGTGGTGCCGTCCGGCAACGTCCCGGCGCCACATTCACCCGATCGGGTGGCGACTTCGGCACCGGACCGAGCCCGGTGCGAGACGCCGTCCCCGCCCGCTCGGCAGGTCCGTCCGGCGGCACGCGGAGTAGGGTGAAAGAGATCGAGAGGACGTGTCGGCCGCCGACCGCCGTCGGCAGCCGCGCCCGGGGCGTTCTCGGGGCGTACGAGACCGGAGGCAGGCCCTCCAGGAGGCGTGGTCGCCCATGGTCGCGAGTGATGAGCCGTATGCGCGCGGCGGATGAGTCCTCGCAGAGCCCGGTCGGAGCGATCGGCAGGGTCACCGTTCCGATCCCCGCCGACGGGCCCGGTGAGGTGCTGGTATCGGTACGGGGCGGCTCCGAGGCGTACGCGGCCTGGGCCGACCACCCCATCGGCAGGAACCTTCATGTGATCGTCGTCGACGCCATCTCGGCGCGTTCGGTGATCGTGGAGCCCCTTCCCTCCTGAGGAGCCCCTTCCCTCCTGGCAGGACGGGTTCCTCTCCGGCAGGACGGGGGCCGTCACGAACGCCGGGAGCCCCGGAGTACATCAGGAGATCGGTACGTCAGGAGACCGCAATGCTGTTCTGGCACGTTCCCGCGCCCAACGAGGCGATGCTGATATCCGGCTCCAAACGACAGGCGCGGGACACCCAGTTCCGGATCGTCACCGGGCACGGCAGCTTCGTGGTGCCCGTCAAACAGAAGGCCCGCATGCTGTCGCTGGCGCTGCGGGAGGCGGAGATCGTCGAGGAGTGCGTCACCCAGCAGGGCATCCGCCTCAGGGTGCGGGCGGTCGCGGTGTTCAAGGTCGGGGACGACGCCGTGTCGATCGCCAACGCCGCCCGCCGCTTCCTCACCGAGCAGGACCGGATGGAGGAACTGGTCGGCCGGATCTTCGCCGGACACCTGCGGTCCATCGTGGGCGGACTGACGGTCGAGCAGATCATCCGGGAGCGCGACCGGGTGGCCCAGGAGGTCAAGCAGGGCAGCCACAGCGAGATGGAGAAGCTCGGGATCGTGGTGGACGCCCTCCAGATCCAGGAGATCGAGGACGCCACCGGCTACATCAACAACCTCGCGGCCCCGCACGCGGCGGCGGTCGCGAGCCAGGCCCGTATCGCCCAGGCCAGGGCGGACCAGGAAGCCGCGGAGCGGGAGCAGCAGGCCGCGGCGCTCAAGGCCGAGTACGAGCGGGACACCGCCATCAAACGGGCCGGCTTCCACGCGGAGACGGAGCAGGCGGGCGCCCGCGCCGCCCAGGCGGGCCCCCTGGCGGAGGCCAGGGCATCCCAGGAGACCATCGAGGAGCAGACGGCGCTGGCCGAGCGCCACGCGCGGCTGGCGGCGCAGCGGCTGGCGGCCGAGGTCGGCCGGCCGGCGGACGCCGAGGCGTACCGGCAGCGCACCCTGGCCGAGGCGGCCCGCGACCGGGCCAAGTTCGAGGCGGACGGCAACGCCTACGCGGAGCGCACCCTCGCCCAGGCACAGGCCGACGCCAACGCGGTCCGCGCGGCGTCCCTGAAGGACGGCAACCAGGAGCTCATCGCCGCCAACCGCATCGTGGAGAACCTGCCGGCGCTCGCCGACTCGGCCGCCCGGGGCATGGCGGACGCACGGCTGACCGTCCTGAACGGCACCGACGGCGTCAACGGCGTCGCGGCGGGGCTGGTGGGTCAGGGCATGGCCATCCTCGACGCGATCAGGAGCGGCACGGCCGGGCCCGCGGCCGACGGCCGCACCGGACCCGCCGGGCCCACGGCGGAGCGTGCCACGAAGCGCGCAGCGGAAGACGCCGGGCCGGAGGGCGGGGCCACTCCCGTGCGGCCGTCGGGCGTCGACGGCACCAGTGTGAACGGCCGGCCCACTCCCTAGTGCCCCTCCCGGCAACGTTTGCCCCGTCGCGACGCCCGGCACGCGCGCTCGCCGCGTTGGCCACAAGCCCAGGTAGCTCCGCTACATGGACTTCTGCCCGCCTTGCGATCACACGCACCGGACGCCGCTCCTTGACGGGCAAACCCTGCCGGTCGCGGCACTAGCCCAGTGCAAACCCTGCCGGTCGCGGACGTCAGCGGCCCCGTGAGGCGACCATCGAGAGCGTGATCAGGACCAGGACCACCCATCCGAACCAGAGCCAGCCGTTGCTGCCGAGCGCCGCGGTGTAGCCCGTCACGACGACCAGCGCGCCGACGGTCACCACACCCATCGTCTTCGTGGATCCGGACACGTCATGTCCTCCTCCGGGGCCGGGGCCGTGAGCCCCATGGTCGCCCCGGACCCGGGCTCCGCGCTACCGGCCCCTGGCCTGCAGCGAGGCGAGATAGGCGTTGTACGCGGCCAGCTCCTTGTCACCGTTCCGGTCCGCCGCCCGGTCCGAGCGTCGGGCCTGCCGCTGTTCCGAGCGGTACCACTGGTAGACCAGGGCCACCAGAACCAGGACCGACGGGATCTCGCTGAACGCCCAGGCGATACCGCCCGCCGCGTTCTGGTCGGCGAGGGCGTCGATCCCCAGGGAGGCCGGGGGAGTGCGGTAGGCGTCCACCATCGGCTCGCTCGCCATCATCAGCGCGATCCCGAAGAAGGCGTGGAACGGCATTCCGGCGAACAGTTCCAGCATCCGCATCACATAGCCGGGCCGGTGCGGGCCGGGGTCGACGCCCATGATCGGCCAGAAGAAGACCAGGCCGACCGCCAGGAAGTGCACCATCATCGCGATGTGACCGGGCCTGGAGCCCATGAGGAAGTCGAAGAGGGGCGTGAAGTACAGGCCGTACAGGCTCGCGATGAACAGCGGGATCGTGAAGGCCGGATGGGTCACGACCCGTACGTACCGGCTGTGCAGCAGCGCCAGCAGCAGCTCGCGCGGCCCCGTGCGGCCACCGCCCGCGACCGGCAGCGCGCGCAGGGCCAGGGTCACCGGCGCGCCCAGCAGGAGCAGGATCGGGGAGACCATGCTGATCACCATGTGCTGCACCATGTGCACGCTGAACATGACCATGCCGTAGTCGTTCAGCCCGGTGCACATCACCAGCGCCACCGTCAGCACCCCGAGGCCGAACGCGACCGTACGCCCGGCCGGCCAGCTGTCCCCGCGCCGGCGCAGCCGCAGCACGCCCCAGCCGTACAGGCCCAGCGCCAGCAGGCAGCCGATCAGGAAGAAGAGGTCGGGGGAGTACCCCAGGGCCCGGGCCAGCGTGAACGGCGGCAGATCCATCGTCGTGCCGTGCCCGCTGTGATCCATCCGTCTGCTCCCGTGGGACGTCGCCGCTGACCGGCGCCTGATACGCGCCGGTCGTCCGCACCAGAGTAGAACCGTCCCCGGCCGCGTCGGCGACCGGGGCGGCCGCGCCGCGCGGCCCGGGCCCCCGGGGGCCGACCACGGCGGGCGGGGGGATCAGAGCACGCACTCCGCCTCGGCGTAGCGGTCCGCGGGCACGGTCTTCAGCGTCTGTACGGCCTCGCCCAGTGGCACCATGACGATGTCCGTGCCGCGCAGCGCCGTCAGCATGCCGAACTCGCGGCGGTGCGCCGCCTCGACCGCGTGCCAGCCGAAGCGGGTGGCGAGGACCCGGTCGTACGCCGTGGGGGTGCCACCGCGCTGCACATGGCCGAGGATCACCGGCCGGGCCTCCTTGCCGAGGCGCTCCTCCAGCTCGACCGAGAGCTGCCGGGCGACGCCCGCGAAGCGCTCGTGCCCGTAGATGTCCTTGCCGCCCTCGTCCCAGGCCATCGACCCCTCGCGGGGCTTCGCGCCCTCCGCGACCACCACGATCGCGAACCGCTTGCCCGCCGAGAAGCGCTTGCCGACCACCTCGGTCAGCTCGTCGATGTCGAACGGGCGCTCGGGCACGACGATGGCGTGGGCACCGGCGGCCATCCCGGAATGCAGGGCGATCCAGCCCGTGTGCCGGCCCATGACCTCGACGATCAGGACGCGCTGGTGGGACTCGGCGGTCGTCTTGAGCCGGTCCAGCGCCTCGGTCGCGACCCCGACAGCCGTGTCGAAACCGAAGGTGACGTCGGTCGAGGCGATGTCGTTGTCGATGGTCTTCGGCACGCCGACGATCGGCAGTCCCGCCTCGGAGAGCAGGTGGGCGGCCTTGAGGGTGCCCTCACCGCCGATCGGGATGATGGCGTCGAGCCGCAGGTCGGCCACATGGCCCTTGGCACGCTCCACACCGTCCCGCAGATGGGCGGGCTGGACCCGGGACGAGCCCAGGATCGTACCGCCACGGGCGAGGATGCCGCCCACGGCGTCCAGGTCGAGGGTGCGGTAGTCGCACTCCAGAAGACCCTTCCAGCCGTCGTGGAAGCCGATCACCTCGTCGCCGTGGTCGGCGACGGCGCGGTGCACGACGGACCTGATCACGGCGTTGAGGCCGGGGCAGTCTCCGCCGGAGGTGAGCACACCAATTCGCATTGCCCGGGACACCTTTGCAACGTGGGCCGACGGCCGGACTTCTTCGTACGACCTGATCGTCGTCACCCTACCGGCGGGCGGGGGCGGGACCGAAACCCCGCGTCCGCCTGCTGGACGCCCCGGGCTCCGCTCGGGCCGCCCGGAGCCGGTCCGGGCCGGCCGGGGCCCGGCCCGGGGCGGTGGAGGCCCCGGACCGGGCGTACGCACGGCTCTCGGCGGGCCGCCCCGTCACGTCCCCGGCGGGCCCCCGCCGCCTTCCCGGGCGGGCCGCGCCGCCCTCTCTCAGGCGGGCTGCGTCGCCGCCGCGACGCGCTCGGCGCGCAGCGCGTCGTACCAGCGGTCGTCGGTCGGCGGCAGCGCGTTCACGTCGAGCGCGAGCTTCAGCAGCAGATCCGCGATGTGCGGGTTGCGGGCCATCACGGGACCGTGCATGTAGGTGCCGAAGACGGTGTCGTTGTACGCGCCCTCCGTGCCGTCGCCGGTGCCGTTGCCGCGGCCCAGTCGCACCTGGGCGAACGGCCGGGCCGTCGGGCCGAGGTGCGTGACGCCCTGGTGGTTCTCGAACCCGGTCAGCTGCGGCAGGTTCAGCCGCGGGTCGATGTCGCCCAGTACGTCACCGACGCACCGCTCGCCCTCGCCCCGGGTGGAGACCACGTCGAGCAGCCCGAGTCCGGCCTCGCGCTCGCCCAGGTCGTTGATGAACTCGTGGCCGAGGATCTGGTACCCGGCACAGACCGAGAACACGATGGCGCCGTTGGACACGGCCCGGCTGAGCCCGCCGTCCCGGCGCAGCCGCTCGGCGGCCAGCCGCTGCGGCCGGTCCTCGCCGCCGCCGATCAGATAGATGTCGCCCGAGGTCGGCACCTGCTGGTCGCTGCGGACATCCACGCGTGTGACGTCCAGACCGCGCTGCCGGGCCCGGCGCTCGACCACCAGGGCGTTGCCCTGGTCGCCGTAGGTGCTCAGCAGGTCGGGGTAGATCCACACGAGACGCAGGCTGCTCTCGCTCATTCTCGCTCGTCCTCCAGGGGGCCGGGGGGTCCAGTTCGCGGACACGGGATCTGTTGCCTCTCTCGTCGGTGTGAAGGCCCCGGTCCGCCGGCGCGCGGCGGGACGGGACCTCGAGCCCCGTCCCGCGGACCGCACCGGCTCGGGGCGGCCCCGAGGCGCTCCGGGACGGCCGGAGCGCCGGACAGGGCAGGGGCCGGGACGGCTCAGTTGCCGACGCGGCGGCGCAGATCCTGGAACGCGGTGTAGTTGGCGATCGCCTCGATCCGTCCGGGCGGCGCCATCTGTACGGCTTCGTCGGCTGTCTCGCAGACCCGGAAGTCCTGGCCCGCCACCTCCAGGCGCACGGCGAGGTCCAGCTTGCGGTCGCCGATGACGAAGATCGGGTGGCCGGTGAGCCGGGTGTAGTCCACGTCCCACAGCCAGGAGGTGTCCGTACCGTCCGCGCCCCGGGCGTTGACGGCCAGGATGACCGGGGTCGGGGGCTGGTCGATGAGGGAGAACGTCTCCAGCCACCCCGCCGGGTTCTTGGCGAGCAGCAGCCGCAGGTCCCGGCCGAGGAACTGCACCACGTCGTAGCGTCCGGCCACGGCCTGGACCTGGTACATCCGTTCCAGCGCCACCTGCGGCGGCACCCCGAAGACCGCCGCGACGGCGGCGGAGGTGGCCGCGTTCGCCTTGTTGGCGCGGCCGGGCAGCTGGAGGTGGATCGGCCAGGCCGAACCGTTCGGGTCGAGGACGTGGTCGCCGTGCAGCGCCCAGCTGGGGGAGGGCCGGCGGAAGCCGCACTCGCCGCAGAACCAGTCGTCGCCGGGGCGCTGCATCACGCCGCCGCAGGACGGGCAGGACCAGGCGTCGTCCTTCCACTCCTGGCCGGCCGCCACCCACACCACGTTCGGCGAGGAGGAGGCGGCCCAGACGACCAGCGGGTCGTCGGCGTTGGCGATGACGACCGACTTCGTACCGGCCAGGCCCTCGCGCCACTTCTCGGCGAGCATCCGCGTCTCGGCGGCGCGGTCCAGCTGGTCACGGGAGAGGTTGAGCAGGGCGATCGCCTTGGGGGTGGTGTCCCGGGCGACGCCCGCCAGGTACTTCTCGTCCACCTCGATGACGCCGAACTTGGCGTCCGAGCCGCCCGCGAGCGCGGAGGTGATACCGGCCGGCATGTTGGCGCCGAGCGCGTTGGAGACGACGGGCCCGGCGGCGCGCAGCGCCTCGGCGATCAGACGGGTCGTGGTGGTCTTCCCGTTCGTCGCCGAGACGAGGATGACATCGAGATGGTGCGCCAGCCGGCCCAGCAGGTCGGGGTCGAGCTTGAGCGCGACCTTGCCGCCGATCACCGATCCGCTGCCTCGCCCGGCGGCGCGCGACACGGCCGCCGCGGCTCTGCCCGCAGTCACGGCCAGCTTGGCCCGCGGCGTCAGCGGGTCCGTGTTGCCTGACATCGTCGTTGGTCCTCCTCGCATCGGTCCCTGGGTCAGCCTATCGAGATCCGGCCAGGGGCCCGACCGCGGCACCGGCACAACCTGGGGCGTCACCACGGACCGTAACCTGATCGGCATGCGAAACCGTCCGATCCCCGGCAGCACCGGGCGAGTACAGGCCATGCGAATACTCGGCGATCCGGTGCTGCACGCGCCGTGCGGGACCGTCACGGACTTCGGTCCGGACCTCTCGCGGCTGATCGAGGATCTCTTCGCGACCATGTACGCCGCCCGGGGGGTCGGGCTCGCGGCCAATCAGATCGGGGTGCCGCTGCGGGTGTTCGTGTACGACTGCCCGGACGACGAGGACGTCCGCCACCTCGGACACGTCATCAACCCCCGGCTCGTGGCGGCCGACGGGATCGCGGTGCGCGGCGCGGAGGGCTGCCTGTCGCTGCCGGGCCTGGAGGCGGGCACCGAACGGTTCGACCGGGCTGTCGTCGAGGGCGTCACACGCGAGGGCGAGCCGGTACGGGTGGAGGGAACGGGGTTCTTCGCGCGCTGCCTCCAGCACGAGTGCGACCACCTGGACGGCACGGTCTACGCGGACCGCCTCACCGGCCTCCGTCGCACCCGGCTCCTGCGGGCGGTCCGCCGGGCGTCGTGGTCGGCGGAGGCCGGCCCGTACGGGTGACGCCGCTCGGGCGGTACGGCGCGGGCGCCGGTACGTGGAGACGGCGCCGGGGGTCGGCTCGGCGCCCGAGAGTCCCGGCGGCCGGGGAGTCCCAGCGGACGCCCCGGACGCTTACCATCCCGCACGGCACCGTACGCGTACGGCCCCGCACGGCCGCGGCCACGCCCCGCGCCACCGTTCAGAACCCCGGGCCGCCCTCGCGGTCGTCGACCTCGGCCAGCCGGCCCCACAGCAGGTCCGCCAGGCTGCGTACCAGCTGCTCCCGGGTGCAGGGGCGTTCGCCCAGCCACCAGTCGCCCGCGCCGTGCATCATGCCGACGATGCCATGGCCCCAGACCCGGGCGAGCTGTTCGCTGTCCGGCCCCAGGTCGACCCGTTCCCGGATCACCGTGGCGAGTTCCTCGCCGAGCCGGCGCAGCAGGGGCGCCGAGTGGCGGCCCACGTCGAAGCCCTGCTCGGGCAGTTGGCTGTCCTCGGCCGGATGCATCAGGAAGCGGTACACCTGCGGCCGGGCCTCGATCGCGGCGAGGTACGTGTCGAGCGTCGCCTCCACCCGCCGCCGGCGCTCGGCCGGCGCGTCCAGCGCCGCCCGCAGGGCGGCGAGCAGCGCGTCCGTATGGCGCTTGGCCAGTGCCCGGTACAGCCCGCCCTTGTCGCCGAAGTGGCGGTACAGGATCGGTTTCGTGATGCCCGCCTCGGCGGCGATGGCGTTCATGGACGCGTGCGGGCCGTCCCGGAGCACCACCCGGTCGGCGGCCTCCAGCAGTTGGCGCCGCCGCTGCTGGGCGGACCGCTGCTGCTCGGCCTGCTGTGTGCTCTCCATACGGCCTCTCCCCGCCCGTGCGATGTACACCGTGCCTGACGCCCCGGCAACGTAACACCCCGTGAGCCGCGGACGCTGCTCCCGTGGTCACCGGTTGACATCGCCTACTCGCTGGTAACAGACTGTTGTTACCGCAAGTAACGTGCCGGAGGGGACCATGTCCGAGTTCACGCTCGATCTCAACGACGACCAGAGGCAGCTCCGCGACTGGCTCCACGGCTTCGCCGCGGACGTCGTCCGCCCGGCCGCGGCGGAGTGGGACGAGCGCGAGGAGACGCCCTGGCCGGTGATCCAGGAGGCGGCCAAGCTCGGGATCTACTCCCTCGACTTCTACGCACAGCAGTACTTCGACCCCACGGGCCTCGGCATCCCCATGGTGATGGAGGAACTGTTCTGGGGCGACGCGGGCATCGCCCTGTCCATCGTCGGTACGGGCCTGGCGGCCGTCGGAGTGCTCGCCAACGGCACCGACGAGCAGATCGGCACCTGGATACCGCAGATGTACGGCGACCCCGACGACGTGAAACTCGCCGCCTTCTGCTCCTCGGAACCCGACGCCGGATCCGATGTGGCGGCCATGCGCACCCGGGCCGTGTACGACGAGGCCGCCGACGAGTGGGTGCTGAACGGCACGAAGACCTGGGTGACCAACGGCGGCATCGCGAACGTCCACGTGGTCGTGGCGGTCGTGGACCCGGAGCTGGGCCCGAAGGGACACGCCTCCTTCATCGTGCCGCCGGGCACCCCCGGACTGCGGCAGGGCCAGAAGTTCAAGAAGCACGGCATCCGCGCCTCCCACACCGCCGAGGTCGTGCTGGAGGACGTGCGGGTGCCCGGACACTGCCTGCTCGGCGGGAAGGAGAAACTCGACGAACGGCTCGCCCGCGCGCGCGAGCGGGCCGCCGAACGGGCGGGCGGCGGCGAGCGCGTGAAGAACGCGGCCATGGCCACCTTCGAGGCGTCCCGCCCGGCCGTCGGCGCGATGGCCGTCGGCACGGCCCGCGCCGCCTACGAGGTCGCCCTGGACTACGCGCGCACCCGCAGCCAGTTCGGCCGCCCGATCATCGACAACCAGGGCATCGCGTTCCAGCTGGCCGACATGCGCACCGGCATCGACGCGGCGCGCCTGCTGGTCTGGCGTGCCTCCTGGATGGCGGCTACGAACAAACCGTTCACCGCCGCCGAGGGCTCCATGTCCAAGCTCTACGCCAGCGAGACCGCCAAGCGCGTCACGGCCCAGGCCGTACAGATCCTGGGCGGCAACGGCTTCACCCGCGAGTACCCGGTGGAGCGCATGCACCGGGACGCCGCGATCTACACGATCTTCGAGGGCACGAGCGAGATCCAGCGCCTGGTGATCGCCCGCACGCTCTCGGGCGTCCCGATCCGTTAGTGAGGACCGGACTTCGACGACGCTTCCGCAGGCTGAACGTCGCTGTTCACAGCGCTAGCCCAGGGCTCTCATCGATCTCCAGTCCGTGGACAGGGCCACCTTGACCGGTGTGTTCGTGTTGGTCTTCGACGGGTGGTAGATCCGCATCTGACCGTCCACGCCGGAACGGGCCCAGATGTCGGGGACGCCGTCGTTGTTGACGTCGGGGATGCCGAGGGCCGTCGAGGTGTTGGCCTCGGTCCAACCGGTGCCGTAGGAGACGTCCCCGTTGAGGGAGTTGGAGGCCAGCTTGAGGGATTCGAGGTCGACGCTTCCGTCGGCCGTCCCCGGCTTGCCGTGGCGGACGTACATGTTGCCGTTGTCCAGGTTGCGCCAGAGCAGGTCGGGTGTGCTGTCACCGTTGATGTCGGCGAGGTTGACGATGTCGCGGCGGGCCCAGGCGTCGACGTTCATCAGCGTGGCGGACCGGAACGTGGCGCCGGTGTAGCCGGACAGGATCCAGAACTCGGGGCCGGCACGCAGGACGAGGTCGGGGAGTTTGTCGCCGGTGATGTCGCCGACGGCCTTGATCTGGGTCCAGGTGGCGGGAGCCGGGGCGTCGGAGGGAAGCAGGATTCTTATCCGCTTGCCGACGTCGAAGCTGCCGTAGCCGTCGCCTGGGTAGAGCCAGAAGGCACCGTCCGGGGTGACGGCGAAGAGGTCGGTGATGCCGTCGCCGGGGTAGGCGTCCCCGTAGTGGGTGATCAGCGCGGCCTTGCCGGTGGCGGGGGCGTACCAGTGGTCGGCGGGGTGCAACTGCTTGTCCGATGCGTACGAGGCGCCCAGACAGCCGTGCAGACCGCCGCCCGGGAGCCCGACGCAGGTGAACAGATCGCCTGCGCTGTTCACATGGAGGATGTCGGGAATGCCGTCGCCGCCGGTGTCGCCGGGGCCGTCTCCCTGGTCGCCGGGCTGGACGTAGAAGCTGTAGTTCGTTACGGCGCTCTTGTTTCCGCTCGCGTCGAACGCATATGCCTGCAGCGAGTTGGGTCCCGAGTGCGGGGGCTTCAGGGCGGGAACGGTGGCGGTGCCGTTGGTGGCCGTCACATCGCTCCAGCCAACGCCGTCGATGCCGTACTGGAACTTCGCCGCGCCCGCGGAGGTGAGTGTGACGGCTCCGGTCCCGGGGAACTTGACAGCTGCCCAGGTCTGGCCGTCGTCGGTGGCCTCGGGGAAGACGTCGCTCTCGACGGTCGGCGGTGGCGGGGCGGAGCCGTCGACCGTGACCGTGCACCGGTTTCCGCTGGTGGGGTAGTACGCGGAGACCCGGCCACCGGAGTCCTCCGCCCGGACGTCCCAGTAGTAGACGCCCTTGTCCACGAGCGTGCTCGACGGAACGGTCAGCGTGCCTTTGCCGCTGGAGAGGCTGGTGACGAGGGTGCCGGCCGGGGTGCTCGCGCCCGACTTCCAGAACCGGAAGCGCAGTCCTTTGAGGTTGCCGTCGGGGTCGGAGGACTTCGCGGACAGGACCAGGTTGGTCTTGCCGATCGTCGCCCCGCCCGTGCTGGTTCTGCAGGTGCCGCCGGGGGTGCTCGAGACACTGCTGGGCACAGCCGGCGCGCGGTTGTAGACGACGGTCAGCTCCGCCGAGGTCGCCCTGAACTTCCGCCAGGTCTGTGAGTCGCCCTCACTGGTGGCTTGCATCCCGAAGGTGATGTTGGACCAGCCGCCGTCCGCGCCCTTCTGCGCGGCCGACTTCACGTTGAACTCCTCGTAGTCGTCGGGGCACAAGCTGGACGACCAGCCGTGCGCGAACGACTTCTTCTCGATCTCGCTCGACCAACTCGGCTGCTTCTTCCACGTCGTGCCCGAGGAGATCGCCCCGGTCAGCCAGAATTCAAACTGTCGTTTGTCGCACGACCACGAGTGGTTGTTGAGCACCTTGAATTTCGCCGAGGTGACTGTCGCACCCTTCAGGGAGGTGCTGTACCTCATCCGCCAGAAGGAGCGAGCGGTGCCGTTGGTTTCCTTCTCGTGGCCCACTCGCGCGTCGGACGTGCCCGTGCTGAAGTTGGTGCCGTTCCAGAAGCTGGAGTTCGGGTGCGGCTTGTAGGCCACGGTCCAGGCCAGCCAGCCCGCGTTGAGCGTCGGGTCGACGAACACCGGGAAGCGGGCCTCCGGATCGGTGAGCAGGCCGGTCTCGCCGACCTTCACATCGATCCTCGCCGTCCCCGTCCCGTCGCCCGCCAGCTCCATCGGCGCCGGAGCCTGCCGGGCCCCGGGCTCGATTCCGCTCAGTCCGGACAGCTTCAGTACGTCCTCCGGTGCGGCGACCGAGGTACGCGGCTCGTCCGTTCCCCCGTCCGTTCTTTCGGGGGTCTCCTCGGGAGCCTCCGGGTCACGCCCGCTGGAGTCCCAGGCGAACGGCGTCGGCACGGATCCGACCTCCGTGCCGGCAGGGTCAAGTACCAGGATCCGGCGCGCTGTCGTGTCGTACCGGAAGACGGCCGTCGAGGACCTCAGTCCGTACGACATCGTCGTCAGCGCCTTGTTCTGGGCGGCCTCACGGTCCTTGATGATCAGCAACTGCGCGAAGCCACCCTCCTCCCGCGCGACCAGGAGCAGATCGACGCCCGGCAGCGCTTCCGAGTAGAGGGCGCGCGGGCCGTCGAGCACGGGCTCGGGCAACTCGCCCGGCCAGGTGTAGGAGATGACATGGCCATGGACGACCGTCTCCGCCAACACGGTCTCACCGGACGGAACCTCATCATTCGCGAGGGACGGCCGTGTGTACGACCGGTTCGCGCGGGCATTCCCGTCGGCGGACGTGCCGTCGGCGAACCGCAGTGGCACGGCCGGGTTGACCGGGCGGACACCCAGGCCGTCGGGGTCGCCGTCGGTGCGGCGCAGACGGTTGTCGATCGGCGCCCACCTCCCCTCGGTGTTCTTCGCCCTTCTGGGCAGCGCCGCCATCTGCGTGCGCAGTTGACCGTCTGGCTGGGCCCAGGTCATGTCGGTGGCGGTGGTAGCCGTGTCGACGACCACCGCTTTACCGGTGCGTTCGGCCTCGGCCGCGGCGGCGGCCTCATCGCGCGGAGCGGTGGCCGCCTTCCGGACGTCGGTCGCCTTGCGGGCTTGCGGTGGTGACGGCTCGTCGGGTTGCCACCAGGGCAGCAGGGCAGCGGTCAGGGCGGCCAGAACCAGGCCGAGCGTGAGCGTCAGCCGGGTGCGTGTGCGCACGAAGGGGCTGAGAAGGCGGGGCGGCGCGGACACGACGGTCTACTTCCGTGTGAACCAGGCGGATGAGGACATGAGCGCGGACACGGTCACACAGTTTTCACAGGTCGTCCATGTATGGAAAATTTATGAATCCGTGATGGAGTTTCAGTGAGCTCTTGGTCACCGATCGTGAGTGCCGGATTTGGGTGATCTCGGCTGGTGGATCTGTAGCAATCAAGAGCGTTCTCTGTCGGCCTGGCGCCTCAAGTCGTTCAAGCGATGATTTGGTGGTGATTTTCGTGTGAGTCAACTCACATATTGTTGTTTCCTCGTCACGCAATGCCCTTGAGACCTGCGGCGCTCATGACAGAAGGGGCGGACCGCCTCTGTTGTTTTCTGCATCGCACGGGTGGGGTCGACGCGTATGCGTGCTCAAGGTCCGCTGTCCTGGTTGGGTCGAAGACGCCTGGTCAGGACGGAGTCACAACGACGGCGCCGGCGGTACGGCCGCATGGCGACCGCCCTACTGCTGTCCACGACGCTGACAGTGACGTCCCTGAGCGGCGCCGCGTTCGCGGTGCCCGGCCCCGGCATGAGCCGGTCGGTCGAGCTGCCCGAACTGCCGGAGAACACCCCGGTCGACGGTGATGAGGAGGCCGAAAAGAGCCTCACCACCGCACCCGAGGTGCCGGTCGATCCGTATGCGCCGACCGCCGTCACCCCGTGGACCGAGGACAGCGGCGTCGCGACACTGACGACGGACACCGCGCCCGGCACCACCGTCCCGGTCGACGACCTGCCGATCGCGGTCGGGGTACCGGAGGGCGCTGACCCAGCCGCCCTCGCGGGTGACTGGAAGGTGGACCTGGCCCCGCCTGCCACGTCCCAGGACGCGGGCGTCTCCGGCCTGATCATGCGTGTCACCCCGCCGGCCACCGCCGACCCGGCCGCCCAGGTCGCGCTCGCCGTCGACACCACGGCCTTCGCCGACCTCTACGGGCCCCAGGCCGCCGACCGCTTCGGCCTGATGCTGCTGCCCGACTGCGTGTTGGACGCTCCCGACACCGGCGACTGCGCCGCCGAGGGCACCACGACCATGTCCGCCACGGCCGAGGAGAAGGCCGAGCGGCTGCGCAGCTCGGTCGAGATGGTCCCGGCCGCCGAGGCGCCGACCCGCACCACTGCCGCGAAGAAGGCGTCCACCCGCAAGATCCTCTCGGGCTCGGTACCGGTCGCCGGGCTGCTGGCCGGCGACGCAGGCAACGCAGGTGCCTCCGGTGACTCCGGCAAGACGGGCGCGTCCGCCCGTACGGCCTCCACCTCCGTCTCCGTTCTCCAGGCCGTCGACGCCTCCGGCCCCCAGGTGGTCGGTGCCATGGACACCGGCTCCTCCACCTCCGGCGACTACACCGCCACCCCGCTGCTGTCCTCGGGTTCCTGGTCGGCGGGGTCGTCCTCCGGGGCGTTCACCTACGGCTATCAGGTGCAGGTCCCGGAGTCCGCGGGCGGTCTGACACCGAAGGTCAACCTGAGCTACTCCTCCCAGTCGGTGGACGGCCGCACCTCCGCGACCAACAACCAGGCGTCCTGGATCGGTGACGGCTGGGACTACAACCCGGGCTCGATCACCCGTACATACGCCACCTGCCGTGAGGACGCCAAGAAGCCCGGCTCGAACAACGCCACCCACCGCACCGCGGACATGTGCTGGGGGTCGAACAACGCCACGCTCTCCCTCGGCGGCATGACCACCGAGCTGGTGTGGGACGACGGCACGTGGACCACCGCCAACGGCGACGGCGCCAAGGTCGAGCAGATCAAGGACGACTCCACCGGCAACGGCGCGCGGAAGGGCGAGTACTGGGTCGTCACCACCCGCGACGGCACCAGATACCACTTCGGCAAGCACAAGCTGCCCGGCTGGTCGAGCGGCCGTCCGGTCACCGACTCGGTCCTGACCGTGCCGGTGTACGGCAACCACCCGGACGAGGACTGCTACAAGTCCGGCGACTGGGCCGGCTCGTGGTGCACCCAGGCCTGGCGCTGGAACCTCGACTACGTCGAGGACGTCCACGGCAACGCCATGTCCCTGTGGTGGAAGAAGGAGGACAACTACTACGCCCGCAACTTCAACTTCAAGGCCCCGGTACGCTACGACCGCGGCGGCTGGCTCGACCACATCGACTACGGCCAGCGCAACACCAAGGACGGTGTCTTCACCTCGCCGGCCACGGGACGCGTCTCCTTCACGGTCGCCGAGCGTTGCCTCGGCGAGGACGAGCTGACCTGCTCCGAGGCGAACTTCACCGACAAGGACCCGGGCAAGTACCGCATCTGGTACGACACCCCGGCCGACCTCCGCTGCCAGTCGGGCAAGAAATGCTGGAACGCGGGCCCGTCGTTCTGGACCCGTAAACGGCTGACCTCCATCACCACCGAGTCCCAGCGCCTGGCCGGCACCACCGCTCGCCAGGCGGTCGACAAGTACACCCTCAAGCAGAGCTTCCCGGTCCTCAGGACCGGCCCGAACACGGCGCTGTGGCTGGAGTCGATCCAGCGCACCGGTTACGCCCGGAACGGCTCGGACGACGCGAACGTCACCCTGAACGCGGTGCGCTTCGAGTCCAACGCCGAGGACATGCCGAACCGGGTGAAGAGCGACTCGCGCCCCGGCTTCTCGCGGCTGCGCGTCGCGCGCGTCATCAACGAGTACGGCGGCGAGACCGTCGTCACCTACAAGCAGCCGGAGGGGGAGTGCGCTTCGGGCACCGGTCTGCCCGGCAAGAAGGACACCGCGGCGCTCAGGGCCAACACCCGGCTGTGCTACCCGACGTTCTGGAACCCCGACCCCGAGGCCGAGGAAATCGACTGGTTCCACAAGTACGTGGTGGACACCATCGAGGAACTCCCCAACGTCGACGGTTCGTTCGCGACACAGACGGCCTACGGTTACAAGAACGCGGGCTGAAAGCTCGCCGAGGCCGAGTTCACCAAGAAGTCCACGCGCACCTACGCGCAGTTCGCGGGCTTCGAACAGACCACGGTCATCACCGGCACGGACGAGCCGTCCATCGGCAGCAAGAAGTCCAAGGCCGTCACCCGCTACTTCCGCGGCATGGGCGACACCGTCCCGGTCGAGGACATCACCGGCGCCGAGATAGCCAAGGATCGGGAGCCCTTCGCCGGCCGTATCGCCGAGGAACTGACGTACACCAGCGCGTCCGACGCGGACACCGACTGGCTGTCGCGCAGCGTCACCGTCCCCGAAGCCACCGAACTGGCCAAACGGGACCGTGACGACGGTCTGAGCCCGCTGCGCGCCTGGCGGGTCACCGAACCCGAGGAGATCGCGTACACCCGCTCCTCCGGCACGGGCGACGACACCCGCACCCAGCGGGCCGTCAGGAGTACGACGGCCTACGAGCCGACGTACGGCCTGCCCACCCAGGTCGAATCGCTCGGCGACACCGGAGAGAGAGGCGACGAGTCCTGCACCAGGCTGGAGTACGTCCACCAGAGCGCCAAGCACCTCATCGGCCTCACGAAGCAGGTCCTGGTCTCCCCGACCACCTGCGCCGCCGCTGACTTCACCGAGCTGTCCACGCTCAGCGGTGCGACGCGGACCGCCTACGACGGCCAGGGCTACGGCACCGCGCTCGCCGCGGGCACGCTCGGTGAGGCCACCCAGACCTGGTCGCTGAACGGCGAGGGCACCGGCTTCCAGAGCGACGGCCGCTCCGAGTTCGACGATGTCGGCCGCGTCGTCAAGCAGTACGACCCGGACGGCAACGCCGGCACGATCACCTACGACCCGCCCACCGGACAGGTCTTCACGGTCACCGAGACCAACGCCGCCGGCCACTCGCAGAAGCAGGAACTGGAGCCCGGCCGCTCCACGACCCTCAGGACCACGGACGCCAACGGCCGTGTCAGCGAGGCGACATACGACCCGCTGGGCCGGATGGCCGAGGCATGGGGAGCGGGCCGTTCCCCGTCCTCCTCGTCCGTGCCGGACTTCCGCGCGACGTACACCATCCCGCGATACGACAAGGGCAACCCCGACCGCAAGCCGCCGTACGTCACCACCCACGCGCGCGGTCACGAGGACCGGATCGAGACCTCCGTCACCCTCTACGACGGTCTCGGCCGCGAGCGGCAGACGCAGGAGGAGGCCGACGGCGGCGGTCACCTGATCACCGACACCCTCTACAACACCTCGGGCGAGGTCTGGCAGACCAACAACGCCTACCTCACCCAGGACGCCAAGCCCGGCGAGCTGTTCACCCCCCTCGCCGACACCGCCGTCCCCAACATCACGCGCTACACGTACGACGGTCTCGGCCGGGTCCTGGCGGAGACGCCCGTCCTGAAGGTCCTGGACCCGCTGACCAAGGAGGCCACCTCACAGCCGGTCCCGGCGCGGGCCACCCGCTACGAGTACGGCGAAGACTGGTCGAAGGTCGTCAACCCGACCGGGACCTCCGACTATCGCGTCTACACCGACGCCCTCGGACGCACCTCCCGCGTGGACACCTTCAACCCGGAAGCGCCGGACGGCTTCACCTCGACGCGGTACGCGTACGACGAGCACGGCCGCATGAAAAAGGCGACCAACTCGACCGACACCACGCATCCGTGGAGCTGGACGTACGACCACCGGGGCCGCAAGGTCACGGCGACGGACCCCGACACGGGCACCACGAGGACCGCGTACGACGCCCGTGACCGCGTACTGACCACCAAGAACGATCGCGGCGTCGTCGTCTGGAACGACTACGACCTCCTGTCCCGCCCGACCCAGCAGCGCCTCGGCGGCTCCACCGGCACGCTGCTGGCCGCCTTCGACTACGACAAGGCGCCCGGCGGCAAGGGCATGCCGTACACCGCGACCCGCTACACCGACGGCGAGGCGTACACCCAGAAGGTCGACGGCTACACCAAGGACTACCAGCCGACCTCGACCACCCTCACCCTCCCGGACTCGCTGAAGACCGCCTGGGGTCTGGAGACGTCGTACACCTACGGGTACGCGTACACCGACACCGGCATGCTCCAGGAGGCGACGCTCCCGAAGGCCGGCCGATTCGACGCGGAGAAGCTCGTCGTCCGCTACAACGAGGACGGCAAACCGCTCTCGGTCTCCGGCAAGGACTGGTACGGGGCCGAGACCGTCTATGACTCCTACGGCCAGGTCCAGCGCTCGACGCTGGGCGCGCGGCCGAACCGGGTCTGGACACAGGCGACGTACGACGAGTCCAGCGGCGAACTGACCGATCAGGCCGTCTACCGGGAGCAGACCGGAGACCAGAGCGTCGTCGGCGGCAACCTCGTCTCCAAGCGGTCCTACACCTACGACCCGTCCGGCAACGTCACCTCGATCCGCGAGCACTCCACCGGCATCGCCGAACGCCAGTGCTTCACCTATGACCCCCTCGGCCAGCTCGAGACGGCCTGGACCGCCAAGGAGCAGACCGCCTGCACCGCCCCGAAGAACAGCGACGGTTCGCTGAACGTCGCGGCGGGCAAGGACAACTCCGGCTACTGGCAGGAGTACGAGTACGACCTGGCCGGCAACCGCAAGAAGCTGACCGAGAAGGACCTGACGGGCGCGACGGCGAAGGACGCGGTCACTTCCTACGCGTACGGCAAGGAGGACGGCACCCAGCCGCACACACTGACGAAGGTCTCGAAGGCCTACACCATTCCGCAGGGCGCCCAGGTGAAGGCCGAGGCGGAGCGCCTGTACGAACTCACGGGCGAGACCAAGTCCATCACCTCGTCCCAGAACGGCGACAAGCAGGAGCTGTCCTGGACCTACGACGGGCAGGTCGAGCGCATCACCGGCCAGGGCACCGGGGGCAGGACGCCGTACGTCGGCCTGGCCGACAAGTGCCTCGACCTGAAGAGCGGCCTGGCGGCCGACGCCCAGCCGCTCCAGCTCTACCCCTGCAACGCGTCCCAGGCCCAGAGTTGGCGCTTCACGCCGACGCCGGGACAGGCGGATGCCGACCGGGGCGCGCTGACCGTTTACGACGACTGGTGCGTACAGCCGGCTGCGGGTACGGCGGGCTCGGCGCTCGGGATCCAGAAGTGTGACGGCAAGGCGGCCCAGGAGCTGAAGCGGTCGGCGTCGGGCCAGCTCACGCACGTGGCATCGGGCCTGTGCGTGGGGGTCAAGGACGCCGACTCGGCGAACTCGACGCCCCTCGTGCTGGCCACCTGCGCGACCGGCAAGGCCGAGCAGCGGTGGTCAGCGCAGAACGACACCCGGTACGTCTACGGCCCCGACGGCAGCCGGCTGCTCATGGTCAAGGGCAAGCAGGCCACGCTCTCCCTCGGCGACACGGAGGTCACCGTCGCGGCGGGCGGTGCCCTGATCCACACGCAGCGCACCTACACGGCGCCGGGCGGCGCGGTCATGCGGTACGCGAACGGCGACGGCGCGGAGCAGTTGGTCGCGCTGGCGGGTGACCATCAGGGCAGTACGTATGCCGAGGTCGCGCTGAACAGTACGAACACGGTCCGTATCCGTAAGCAGGACCCGTTCGGCAACCAGCGTGGCACGAGTACGGTCGGCGTCAACTTCCAGTCGCACACGGGCTTCCTGGGCGCGACCCGTGACGACTCCTCCGGCTTCCAGCCTCTGGGCGCGCGGCTGTACGACCCGGGGGTGGGGCGTTTCCTGTCGGCGGACCCGGTCCTGGACCTGAACGACGTCCTCCAGTCCAACGGCTACTCCTACGCCCACAACAACCCCGTCACGATGTCCGATCCGACGGGCCTGGCGATTTCTCTGACGGCGTCGGAGCGGGCGGCGGCGCTGGCCGGTGCGGGTCTGTCGGCGGCTCAGGTCTCCCAGGCGCAGGCCATGATGGGCAAGTCGCTCACCTCGGTGATTCTCTCGGTGGCGTGGGGCACCTTGAAGGACTTCATCGGTATCAACGATGCGGTGGAGTGCTTCGGCGGTGATTTGTGGTCCTGCGGCAGTCTGATCGTCGGGGCGATTCCCTGGGGCAAGCTGGGCAAGATCCCGTCGGTGTTGAGGGCGGTCGACCGCACCGCCAACGCGGTCCTGGCCTTCCGTGCGGCCAAGAAGGCGGCGGAGGTGGTTCTGAAGGCGGCGAAGGCGGCGGAGGCGTCGGCGCTGCGGGCCAAGAAGGCGGCGATCGAGAAGGCGAAGAGGGAAGCAGCCCAGAGAGCCAAGAAGAAGGCGGCCGAACGGGAGAAGAGGATCGCCGACAGAGCCGCGGCCCAGGCCAGGAAAACGGGCAACGCGGTCCAGAAACAGGCCCAGGCGAAGGCCGCGCCGAAGGTTTCTCTGCACAAGGCGTCCGGCGGCGGGGGAGGCGGCGGCGCCAAGGCCGGCGGTTCCAAGCCGGGCGGCACCTCCGGCGGCACCTCCCGCACCAGCGGGGGAGGCTCCAGCGGCAGTGGTGGCTCGGGCAAGGCCGATGGGGGCGGAGGTTCCTGCCCGGTCGACAACAGCTTCGTGGCGGGCACCAAGGTCCTGATGGCCGACGGCACCACCAAGCCGATCGAGCAGGTGAAGGCCGGAGACAAGGTCATCGCGACCGACCCGAAGACGGGCGAGAGACGCGTCGAGACGGTCACCGCCGAGATCAAGGGCCAGGGCCTGAAACACCTGGTCAAGGTCGTCATCGACACCGACGGCAAGAAGGGCACGCAAACAGCCCAGGTCACTGCGACCGACGGCCACCCCTTCTGGGTCCCCGAACTCAACGACTGGATCGACGCCACCGACCTCCGCCCAGGCCAATGGCTCCGCACCGGCGCAGGCACACTCGTCCAGATCACGGCAATATGTCTACCGCGCCGTGAAGGACGACGAGTTGAAGCAACTCATGGATACTCGACGCTTTCAGAATCCGCGCGGAATCGAGTCGAAGTACTTCTCTTCGACTCCGGAGGGCGCAGCTCTCTACGCTAAATCCGCCTATGCGACGTTCCCTGACGAAGGCGCTTACACGTTGGTGCGTGGCGTAATTCGAACCGAACACATTCCTGCGGAGAGCAGGATTGAGCATCTCGCGGACGGGGGTGGCGGAATCGACGCCTTCGCACTCTGGGAGGATTCAATGAGTACGATCGGCCGAGTTCGGATCCTTCCTTCCATGCCGATCCCGTAGGTGAGTCGATGAAGATCTACGTGACGTCCCTCCAGCAGTCGACCCTAGACCTCTGGTCGAGGCTGCTGCCTGAATCGATGGCGATCGAGTTCGCCAACCAAAGTAGCCGCTCGGTTCGGGCTGACGCGCTTGTGATATCTGGAGTTTGGGCATTCGACCGCTACGGTGGTACGCCGAACAGAGAGGCGGCACAGATCTTGCCTAATTCCAGAGATGACGGCTTGCCGGAGTGGATTGTCGTTCCGCCTTTTCGGCCGATCGTTGAACGGGATGGAGAATTCTCCATCAGGGAAGATTTCGAGCAAATCAGCCCCGCCTACTATGCCGTGCTCCAGTCTCTCAGAGCAGTTAAGGGTGAATTCGGAGACTCAGCAAGCGTGACGCTGGATCTACCAATGCTGGGAATGGATGATCCGCGCGACGAGTCGACCCCAGCGTCGGTGGCTCGGGCCATCGAGGTATTTCTGAGTGAATGAGTAGAAGGCTCCGCTGTCGGGACTGCCGGAGGCGGACCTTCCGTGTGTAGGTCCCCCGGTCTGCTGGAGCGACTGACCCGCCGTAAAGTAAGGCCTGACCGGCCGACTTGCCGGGGTGGTCAAGGGGGTTATGCCGCCGGGGCCGCATCTCGCCTCACGGGGGTGCTGGCGCTGCC
The DNA here is from genome assembly GCF_052983195.1 of Streptomyces hebeiensis. Lineage (NCBI taxonomy): Bacteria > Bacillati > Actinomycetota > Actinomycetes > Kitasatosporales > Streptomycetaceae > Streptomyces > Streptomyces hebeiensis. Next base: position 839,288 of record NZ_CM129812.1, on the reverse strand, counting down.
CGTGTCTCTGTGTCACCGGGGCGTGCGGATTCCAGGGGGCGTCGCAGTACATGGTCGCGGAAGTAGCGGAACCATTATTTTTTGTCGGGCAAGATGACTCGTTCTTCCGAGTTGTGGAATGTTCCATCGGTGGCATCGACAGTTCCGCTCAGCATGACGTCTTTTGTCTTCATTGTGAGCAGCCAGTGAACGCGCCACGCTCCGTCCCGGCGTGCTGCGAGCAGGACGGGTTCATTGCGTTCAGCCCAGTCCGTGGCGCTGCCGTAGTGGTCTTTGAAAAGGGACCAGGCTTCCTTTTCTGCAACGTTTGCCTTGGGCAGTTCGGGATCGTCGATGTTGCGGGCAATGAGGTCACGCACGTTCCCCCCAGGTTCGATCACAACATCCAGGCGCATGGGTAGCAGCACCTCGCCCTTCCAGCGGCGCCAATTGACGAGCCAGCCTAGGTCCTCCCGTTCGTCAATTCTTTCAACGCTGATATCCGAACTTTCGAGCCCCCACGGCGCGAATCGCTCCGCGTAGGCGATAGCGATCCGTTCTGCATCATTGCTGGATCTTACCGGGCCGGAAGTGCCAGGGACGGGGAAGGTGTGCCCCTTTTCTATGTTGTCCGGGGTGAGGTTGACGGTGAATTGTTCGGCGTCGGGCCAGGAGAGTTCAGCCGCACCCGCGCGGAAATTGGCCATAATGGTGCCCGACTCGCCCTCGCCTTGAGTGAAATCAAAGTTGTCCGGCTTGAAGTAGCCACCGAAAGCTTCGTCGAGAGCGTCGCTTATCGCAGCTTTCTGTGATGAGTTGGCGGCCCTTTGGGATACCGTCCGGTCCATCACAATGGGCTCCATCCATGCCAGCCAACTGCCGGTCAGGATGACAGCGAGAGCCCCACAGGCGATCAGCGGGTATGAGGAAGCGTCGACCACTCTCGCGGTTGGTGTGCTGAACGCCTTGTTGGCGAGGAAACCTGCAGCCAAGCCGCAGGCGGCTCCTGCCGCGTTCGCGACCAGGTCGCTCGTGTCGCACAGGCGGCTGATAAATGGGGTCAGCCCCTGCACGGTTTCGATCAGCGCTGGGAAGAGGACGCAGAGAGTCGCGGTGAGGGCCAGACGGCGAGTAGCAAGAATGCCAAGCAGTCCGAATGGCACGAACATGGCCGCGTTGAGTTGACCCTGAACTGTTCCGAAGGGTTCCAGGACGTCCTTATTGATGACGCACTGCGGTGCGGTCTCGCCACCAGTTGTCCATAAAGTAAGGGAGAGGATAGCCGCGACAGACGATGCCCACAGGGCCACCGTGAGGGGGCGGTCGGCACATGCGCAGGCTTTCCTGTAGACGAGTCCGCCGGTGAGGAGCGTGAGCGCGGTGGCAAAGAGCACGAAAATTTCATGACCTTGGAAGACGGCTGTCAGCATGGGCGCAGGATCCTGGGGGAATAGGCCCGCCTCAATTCGAGGGCGAGCGCTCAAACGTCAAGGGTGATCTCCGATGGAGATCGTAACGTAAAGGGGCGATTGGTTGACCGTGAGTAGTTCGATCCGGGTCGACTGCGGTATGAATCTGTCAATATGTGGACAAATGGTTCACGCGGAGTCTCGATTTTTTCGTTTTCTGGCTTGTTGCTTCAATTTGTGGGCCAGCATCCCGGCTGCGTTATCGCCGACTGCCACGGCCGCCCGGCGGGCAGGCGCCTCCTGACCCGACCCGGACGGCCGTACCGTCGTCCCTCTCCATCACGTCGAAGGCGCCCATGAACACGGAGCAGGGCGTCCGTGAGGCCATCCAGATACGAAATAACGGCCGACGGGGCGAGTCCAAAAAGGCCACTGCCAAAGCCGAAGTCAGTTCGCTGGAAAGGCCGCCGAGGATCTTGTTCCATCGGTCGCAGGGGGAGGAGGAGCGCCCTCGTCCTGCTCGGACGCACGTGACATCCTGACCGATCATTCCGACTTGGAGGACACCAGTGAGCGAATGGGCCGTGCACGGATCCCGCACCATCTACACCAGCCCCTGGGTCGACTTGGATCTCGTGGACGTAGAACCTCCTGGACACGCACGGTATGAGCACCATCTGATCAAGCTGGCACCTGTCGCCGCGACCGTCCTGCTGGATGACTCGGAGCGCGTCCTGCTGATGTGGCGGCACCGCTTCGCCACGAACACCTGGAACTGGGAGATTCCCAGTGGCATCGCCGAGCAGGGAGAGGATTTGGCGGTCGCGGCTGCGCGCGAGGTACTGGAGGAAACCGGGTACCAGGTCGACGCGAGCGCACTGGAGCCACTCGCGTACACCCAACCGATCGGCGGCATGTCCACGGCCGAGCACCATGTGTTCCTGGCCCGCGATGCGGTACGGGTGACCGATCCGGTCGACACCCACGAAGCGGACCGTATCGAATGGCACGGCCTCGACCAGATCCAGCAGATGATTGATGACCGGCGCATCGTGGCCGGTGTCGCCGTCGCAGGGTTGTTGCAGCTCCTTGCCCGCCGTTAACGCGGTGTAATCGCCGGCCGAGCACTGCCCTCCACCACCTCCCGAAGATCCCGCACCGGAGCGCTGGCCGCAGTTCGCGCAGGCACGGCGGCGAGGAGATCACGGGCTCGGGAGATGACAATGCCGGTCCGGTGCTCATCAGGCAGGCCGAGTAGCAATATCTCCGTCTCGCGGCACGCCACCGAGACTTCCCCTACGCCGAACAGACACGCCGCTTCGTCCATGGAGATCAAGGCGCGGTCCAGGTACTCGCTCGGGTCGTAGAGACCACGAGCGGCCTGTAGCGCAGCCTGGGCCCTTCGTGTGTCTCCGAGCGACGCCCACATGCTGCCGCCGTGCCACGTCAGTTGACGCTCCGTGTATCCGTACGCTGTGTCACACGTGTCCGATGCTGTCAGCTTGGCGAAGGCGCGCCCAGCCAGCGCCATGGCATCCTGAGCTTCACGATGCCGCCCCATGCGGGCGAGAGCCCGCGCCTCCAGACTCGGCGCCCAAGCCGCAGTGGCACACACAGTGGAGCCGGCCAGGAGGCGCGCCCTCTCGGCCAGTGCCAAGGAGGCCGCGGGAGCACCGAAATAGAACGGAATGACCGCCTCCCTGGCCAGCAGCCACGCGCGTAACGCCCGGTCGCCTGTCTCCTCCGCGAGGAGTTGGCCCAGGTGATACCACTGCCGGGCCTCTCGGTGCTCTCCCAGGGCCACGAGAGCGATGCCTGCCGTACCCGCAAGCTGGGCGCCGATCCGGCAGAGCCGCGCACGAACGTCCGTCGGTTGGCGCTGGTCCAGCAACGCTCGCAGTTCCAACAGGTCAGTGATGCTGCCGGCGAGGATCTCGGCCGGTGGGGTGATCTGGTAGGCGTGACCGTACTCGGCGGCCTGCCGCTCCCATTGGTCGATCGTGGTCTCCGCTATGGGTGTCGCCAGGATCGTGGTCATGCTGCGTCGAAGGGAAGCAAGGGCTGCGAGCGCAGTACTGGTGGGCGGCATCATGGCCAGGCCGAGGGATGCTGGATGGTCCGTCGGCGTCGGCGTTGGCTGCTGCTCGGGGTATGGGGTACCTGTCCGCGGTTCGTTGTGAGGCGTGTAGTCGTGGCCGTAGCCGAGACGGTCGGAACGCGTCTCGTAGAGTTGGCACAGGCGGTCAAGATTGTGTTCGCCCGGTCGGCCGCGGCCCGTCTCCCATGCTGACATTTGCTGAATGGTCACCCGTGCTCCGAACTGGGCGAGCTTCTCGCAGGCGGTCTGAAGGGTCCAGTTCTTGCTGAGCCGCCAGGCTTTCAGCAGAGAGCAGCCTGCCTGGTCCGAGATCGCTTTGCTGAGCTGCCACGGGGGACGGCCGTCTGCCGCCGCGCGGGCACGGAGGGTGCGAACCGACTCCGCATCGTGTGCCATCGCCTTCTCCGATCGTCCCCTTCACGTTAGAGGTCTGCACTCGCCGGAGAGGGCCGCTTTCACGGTGCGGCTATGACGGGCGGCCCGGGTTTCATGGCCGGGTGATGAAAGGCTGGCCGGTTCGTCATCACCTCGCCAATGCGGACAGCACATCTCGGATCGCACGATGAGCGCATGGAGCCGACCATGAGCGCTGCACCAGCACCCCCCACCGATGCGATCCAGGCCGCCCTCGTTCGCGCCGCGGACGTTGGCCGGGCCGCGGGGACGATAGAGCAGCTTCAGGCGCTCGCCGATGAACTGCGCGACTACGTCCGCGTTCTGATTCCCGCGGCTCAGGCGCACGCGGACGGGCTGTGGAAGGGTGGCCGGGACTGGTATCTGCTCGTGTCCCGGATCGGCACCGCGCGGCGGGCGGCCGAGAGCGATGCGGCGCCGGCCGGGTTACTGGAGGCGCATGTACGCGTGCGGCTGCTCGCGACTGACTGCCGCTGGCTCCTGTCGGAATACGGTTCGGCCTCCGCGCCGGAAAGGGCAGAGCCGTGATCGCGGTCCGGCTTCAGCTCCCCGGGCCGCCCGAATACCACCTCGGCCCGTGCTTCATCTGCCGTCGCTCGGGGCTGAGCACCATCCGGATCGGCACGATGTCGAGCCCCGGTGGCCCCGGGCACCACGCGCACGAGACGCCGCTGTGCGTCTGCCGCGGCTGCCTGGGGCACCTGATGCTCATGCACCACACCGTGCACACCGACCCGGCCCGGCCGTACGTGGCCGCCGGCCACCCCTGCTGACTGGAGGACTGATGAAGAACGGTGCCCCGTGGGTGGGTGACCAGGTCCGCGACGAGGTGACGGGCCGGTCCGCCATCGTCACGGACGTGCGGAGCGGTAGGTACGTGCTGCGCGCGCTCCACGGTGTCCGCCAATGGACCGCTCTGGACGCCACGCGGCTCACCGTGACGGTGCCACTCCCCGAGAACCGGCCGCCGCGTCGTCCGTCGGCACGGCGTCACCGCTGATCTCCCGCGTGCCGCACGGCGGCGCAAAAGACAAAGGCAAGGAGGTTGTCCACTCCTTGCCACTCTCAAGGTATAGCGCACGGGGGGCCTTGCGGCAAGGCCCCCCTCGTGCCGCAGAATCGTCGGCCGAGGCCAGGACCTGCGGGGACGGCGGATGCGCGGAGTGCGTGCCGTGTCGTCGTCGTAGGGGGTGTGCGGTCGTGTCGGACCGACCGTGCGCGCCGACGGACCGTGTGGTGCGGGTGGCCTTGAATCTACTTTCGTTGAATGGGCGTTGTGATGATTGACGTGATCGTGGTCGGTGGCGGACCGACCGGCTTGACGCTGGCCTGCGAGCTGCGGCTGCACGGCGTGCGCGTGGTCGTGCTGGAGAGGCTGACCGAGCCGACCGGGCAGTCCCGCGGACGCGGCCTGCACGCGCGCAGCGTCGAGCTGATGGACCAGCGCGGCCTGCTGGACCGGTTCCTCGCGGTCAGCGAGAAGTTCCAGGCCGGCGGCCTGTTCGGGGGCATCGTCAAGCCGTGGCCCGACCGGCTGGACACGGCGCACCCGTACGGGCTCGCCACCCCGCAGCCGGTCACCGAGCGGCTGCTCGAGGAGCGTGCCCGCGAACTCGGTGCCGAGATCCGGCGCGGCTGCGAAGTGACCGGGCTGAGCCAGGCCGACGAGGGGGACGGGGTGACCGTCGAGCTGGCGGACGGCACGCACCTCCGCTCGCGTTACGTCGTCGGGTGCGACGGCGGCCGCAGCACGGTGCGCAAGCGGCTCGGCGTCGGTTTCCCCGGCGAGCCCGCCAAGGTCGAGACGCTGCTGGGCGACATGGAGGTGGCCGAGGACCCGGCGACGGTCGCCGCCGTCGTCGAGGAAGTGCGCAGGACCCAACTGCGGTTCGGCGCCATCCCCGACGTGGACGGGCAGGAAGGGGTGTACCGCATCATCGTGCCCGCCGAGGGGGTGAGCGAGGACCGTACGACCGCCCCGACCCTCGATGAGTTCAGGCGGCGGCTGCGGGCCGTCGCGGGCACCGACTTCGGCGCGCACTCGCCGCGCTGGCTCTCCCGGTTCGGCGACGCCACCCGGCAGGCCGAGCGCTACCGCGTGGGCCGGGTGCTGCTGGCAGGCGACGCGGCGCACATCCACCCGCCGACCGGCGGGCAGGGGCTCAACCTCGGCGTGCAGGACGCGTTCAACCTCGGCTGGAAGCTGGCGGCGGCGGTGGCCGGCTGGGCCCCGGAGGGGCTGCTGGACAGCTACCACGCCGAACGGCACCCGGTGGGCGCCCGCGTGCTGGACAACACCCGTGCGCAGATCACGCTGTTGGGGACCGATCCCGGCGCGACCGCGCTGCGGGAGCTGTTCTCGAAGCTGATGGACTTCGAGGAGGTGAACCGGTACGTGACCGGAATGATCACCGCGGTCGAGGTCCGCTACGACTTCGGCGAGGGCCATGAACTGCTCGGCAGGCGGCTGCGGGACGTGAAGCTGAAGCGGGGGCGTCTCTACGAGCTGATGCACGGCGGCCGCGGGCTGCTGCTCGACCGGACCGGCCGGCTCTCGGTGGCGGGCTGGGCGGACCGCGTCGACCATGTCGTGGACGTCAGCGAGGAACTGGACGTGCCCGCGGTGCTGTTGCGGCCGGACGGCCACGTGGCGTGGGCCGGTGAGGACCAGGGGGAACTGCTCAGTCGACTGCCCCGGTGGTTCGGCGCCGCTGCCGCCTGAGCGCGCGGTCGCGACGCGAGACGCGCGGGACTCGCCTTCGGCTCTGTCGTACGCCGTCGCGCGTACCCGCCCGTCACCCGGCGCCCGCACCGGGGGTGGCACCCGCACCGGCCCCGCGCCGGCTCCGTCTCCGGTCAGGACCGGGGTGGACCCGGCGCGGGGACCTGCGGCGTCAGGCGGGGAGCTGGGCCTCGATCGCCGCGACGACCTCCGGGGACTCCGGCTCCGTGCGCGGCCGGATACGGGCCACGACCTCGCCCTGCGGGGACAGCAGGAACTTCTCGAAGTTCCACTGCACGTCCCCGGCCGCCCCCTCCGCGTCGGCCGTCTTCGTCAGCTCCGCGTACAGCGGGTGCCGGGTCTCCCCGTTGACGTCCGTCTTCTCGAGCAGCGGGAAGGTCACCCCGTACGTCGCCGAGCAGAACGTCTCGATCTCCTCCGCGGTGCCCGGCTCCTGCCCGGCGAACTGGTTGCAGGGCACGCCGAGGACCGTGAACCCCTGGGCGCCGAACTGCTTCTGGAGCCGTTCCAGGCCCGCGTACTGCGGGGTGAGACCGCACTTGGAGGCCACGTTCACCACCAGGACGGCCTTGCCCTGGTACGAGGCCAGGGACGTGGGCTCACCGGCCAGGGTGCGCAGGGGAATGTCGTACAGAGCCATGGAGAATCTCCTCGCTGTCCGGGGGGTTCCGGCCTTGCCCGCCCATTCTGTACCCGGAGGTGTGCATGCCGGGGACCGGGCTGGTACAGCTGGGAGGCGTGGCTGAACAGGAGACGGATCACGGGGTGGCGGATCACGGGGTGGCGGCGCGGCCGGGTGCCGGGCCGGGGGACGACGGACTGCTGCCGGGCACGGGCACGGACACCGGCGCCGGTACAGGCACGGGCGCCGGGGCGGGGGTCCGGCGTCCGGTCCGATGCCGTATGTGCGGGAGGCTGTTGACCGGTACGGTGTCCCGCCGTACCGGTCTCGGACCCACCTGCGACGCCAAAACGCACCCGCCCGCGCCCGACATCAGGACCTGGCGCCGCGACGCCGACCAGGACCCGCTCCCCGGCTTCTGACCGGCCCCCTACGGGTACGGCAGGAAACGGGTACGTCAGGAACCCGTCGCCGCCGCCGCTGCCCGTCCCGCCTGGCGGCCGGAGAACAGGCAGCCGCCCAGGAACGTGCCCTCCAGCGACCGGTACCCGTGCACCCCGCCGCCGCCGAAGCCCGCGACCTCGCCGGCCGCGTACAGGCCCGGCACCGGGGCGCCGGTGGCGTCCAGGACCCGGCCGGACAGGTCGGTCTGGAGCCCGCCGAGTGTCTTGCGGGTGAGGATGTTCAGCCGTACCGCGATCAGGGGGCCGGCGCCCGGATCCAGGATCTTGTGGGCCGAGGCGGTGCGGCTGAGCTGGTCCCCGCTGTACCGGAGCGCGTTGTGGATCCCCATGACCTGGACGTCCTTGGTGTAGGGGTTGTCGATCTCCCGGTCGCGGGCGTCGACCTGCCGCTGGAGGTCGGCCAGGTCGATCAGGTTCCGGCCGATCAGCCCGTTCATGCCCGCCACCAGGTCCGGCAGGGTCCTGGCGACGACGAAGTCGACACCGTTCTTCTTGAACTTCTCGACCGGCTCGGGGGTCTGCCAGATGCGCGAGAGGGTGAGCGGGATGTCCTTGTTGGTGAGGTCCGGGTTCTGCTCGGAGCCGGACAGCGCGAACTCCTTCGCCATGATCTTCTGCGTCGTGACGAACCAGGAGTAGTCGTACCCGGTGTCCGTGATGGCCTTCAGCGTGCTGAGGGTGTCGTACCCGGGCAGGTTGGGGGCGGCGAAGCGCTTGCCCCTGGCGTCCAGCCACAGGGACGAGGGGCCGGGCAGGATACGGATGCCGTGCTTGGCCCAGATCGGGGCGTAGTTGCGCAGCCCCTCGGTGTAGTGCCACATCCGGTCGGGGTTGACGATCCGCCCGCCGGCCCGCTCGGTGATGGCGAGCATCCGGCCGTCCACGTACTCGGGCACCCCGGTGATCATGTTCGCGGGCGGGGCGCCGAGCCGTTCCGGCCAGTTCTGCCGGACCAGGTCGTGGTTGGCGCCGATGCCGCCGGAGGTGACGATCACCACCGGCGCGCGCAGTTCGAAGTCACCCACCACCACGCGCGAACTCTTCTTGCCGCGCGGGGCGTCGCTCGGCTCCAGCACCTTGCCGCGCACCCCGGTGACGGCACCGTTCGTACGCACCAGCTCGTCGACGCGGTGCCGGAACTTGAACGTCACCCGGCCCGAGGCCGCCGCCGCACGTACCCGCTTCTCGAACGGCTCCATCACGGCCGGGCCCGTACCCCAGGTGACGTGGAAGCGGGGCACCGAGTTGCCGTGCCCGTCCGCCAGGCCGCCACCTCGCTCGGCCCAGCCGACGATCGGGAACCAGCGCACCCCCAGCTGGTACAGCCAGGACCGCTTCTCGCCCGCGGCGAAGTCCACATACGCCTCGGCCCACTTGTACGCCCAGTGGTCCGGGCCGCCGGGGTCCGTGACACCGCGGTCGAAGCCGGCCGTGCCCAGCCAGTCCTGCCACGCCAGGTCGCGCGAGTCCTTGATGCCCATCAGCCGCTGCTCGTCGGAGTCGACCAGGAACAGCCCGCCGAACGACCAGAACGCCTGCCCGCCCAGGTTGGACTCCGGCTCCTGGTCCAGCAGGAGCACCTTGCGCCCCGCGGCGGCCAGTTCCGCCGTGGCCACCAGGCCCGCGAGACCGTGGCCGACGACGATCGCGTCCGCGTCGGCCGACGACGAGGCGGCGAAGGCCGGTGCCGCCTGGGCGAGGGCGGTCGCACCGGCGAGCACGCCGCCGGCCACGGTCAGTGCCCGGCGACGGCTGAACAGGGACGGCTCTGCGGCTGATGCCATGGGGTCCACGGGATACCTTCCGACGGGGGGCGGGTGGTGGCCGCGGGTCCCGCCCGACGGCGGTGCCCGGCGGCGGCGCACGGAGACGGCACCCGGCGGCAGCGCACGGGACCGCGCCCGACGACGGCCCCGCCACGGGCGCGCGCGAAGGGTGCCGCCCCGAAGGCCCTGCTGTTACTGTGCGGTAGCCCACAGGTAATCAGGTCGCCGCGGGAGGGCGGTAGTGGCCGGGCGCCAACGCACCCGCCCGTCGTTGTGGCCCAGTGACAGTGCTCGTACGTCGGAAGCGTCGGAAGGGCGAGGCCTTGACCGTCACCCCTCAGCGCGAGCCGGTCGCCGGGATCCTGCGGGCCATGGCCCTCGACGCGGACGTACGGGGCGAACTCGTCCGCGCGGCGCGCGGACGCTCGCCCGAGGTGGCCCACCAGCTCACCGAGGCGGAGACCCGCCGTCATGTCGCCGCCCTGGTCGCCGCGGCGGGGGACTGGTTCGGCGCGTCCGACCGGGTGGACGGGGTCGACCGGGTGGACGAGGAGAACTTCGCGGCCGCCGCCCTCCTGGGGGCGGACCGGGCGGGGCAGGGCGTGCCGATGACCGCGGTCCTGCGCGGGGTCCAGGCCGCCCTCACCCGTGCGATAGAGATCACCGTCGACCGCTGCCGGTCCGCCGGGGTGCCGCAGGACGCGCTCCTCGGCGCGGTCCTGCGGCTGAAGGAGTACGGCGACGCGGTCGAGCGCCAGGTGATCCACGGATACCGCGCCGCGGAGCGGGTCGGGCCGCGGGCGACGGGCGAGATCCGGACGAGGCTGCTGCGGCGGTTACTGGTGGGCGGGACGGTACCGGCCCCGGAGGAGCTGACGCGGGCCGGGATACGACCGGACCGGGCGCGTCACTGCCTGGTGACGGACGCCCGGGACCCGGCGCGCGCCCGGCGGCTCGGCCGGCGGCTCGCCGTGCTCGGCGATGTCTTCGGGCTGGTCGAGGGGCGGCTGGTGGGCCTGTCGCCACGGCCGCCCAGGAGCGAGGAGGTCGGGGCCGCCGCGCTGGTGGTGGTCTCGCCGGCCGTCGCCCTGGACGAGCTGCGACCGGCCTACCGGCTCTGCGTCCGCGCCCTGGAGACCGGCGGACACCGGCGGCGGCCCGGACCGTACGAACTCACCGGTTTCGCGGGCGAGATCGCGCTGGCGGACCAGCCGCTGCTGGGCGCCTACCTGAGCGGCCGACTCCTGGGGGCCCTCGACCCGTCGGACGACTTCCACCGTCAACTCGCCCGTACCGCCCTGGCGTTCCTCGACCACGGGCGCCGCCTGGACCGGACGGCGGCGAGCCTGTTCACCCACCCCAACACCGTTCGCTACCGGCTCGGCCGGCTCCAGGAGCTGACGGGCGAGCCACTGGCCGAGAGCCCGGAGGCCGAGCCGCACGCGGGCCTGTCGGCGGGTCGTTCAGGGGGGCCGTCCGCGCCGCTGAGCACGCTGCACTGGTGGTGGGCACTGACCGACTGGTTACGGCCGGATCCGCGCCGAGAGCCGGCCCGTGACGCGGAGGAGCCGCCCCGGGAGCCGGCCCCGGACACCGACCGGATTCCGGACGTCGCCCAAACCCCCGACGCCGACCGGGACCCCGACGTGTCCGCCCGGCCCCGCCGCCACGACGTCGGACCTCAGCCGGTGAGCTTGCGGAACAGGCCCTCCTGCACCACCGACACCAGCAGCTTCCCCTCCCGGTCGTAGATCCGGCCCCGCGCCAGCCCCCGGCCGCCCGTCGCGATCGGCGACTCCTGGTCGTACAGGAACCACTCGTCCGCGCGGAACGGGTGGTGGAACCACATCGCGTGGTCGAGCGACGCCATGTCGAAGCCGCGCGGCCCCCACAGTGGCTCGACCGGGATGCGCACCGCGTCCAGCAGCGTCATGTCGCTGGCGTACGTCAGCGCGCAGGTGTGCACCAGAGGGTCGTCACCCAGCGGTCCCACCGCGCGCATCCACACGGCGCTGCGCGGGTCCGCGCCCTCGATCTCGTCCCGGGTCCAGCGCAGCCGGTCCACGTACCGGATGTCGAACGGCTGCCGGCGGGCCATCCGTTCGAGCGGCTGCGGCAGCTCGCCCACGTGCGCGCGCACCTCTTCCGCCACGGTGGGCAGCGTCTCGGGGTCCGGGAATTCCAGGCGCGGCGGCAGCTGGTGCTCGAAGCCGCCCTCCTCCGGGCGGTGGAAGGAGGCCGTCAGATTGAAGATCGTGCGGCCCTGCTGGACGGCCGTGACCCGGCGGGTGGTGAAGGACCGGCCGTCCCTGACCCGTTCGACCTGGTAGACGATCGGCACGCCCGGTCGCCCCGGCCGCAGGAAGTAGGCGTGCAGCGAGTGGACGGGGCGCTCCCCGTCGGTCGTACGGCCGGCGGCGACCAGGGCCTGGCCCGCGACCTGCCCGCCGAAGACCCGTTGCAGGGACTCCTCGGGGCTGCGCCCGCGGAAGATGTCGACCTCGATCCGCTCCAGATCGAGCAGATCGACCAGTCTCTCGGCAGGATTCGTCATATTCGCAGTTCTCCATGGTGCGGAAGTGCTGATCGCGTCTCGTGCTGCCAGTGGTCCTGGACAGCGTCCCGGCCCAGGTCCCGGTCCTGGATCCGGGCCGGGCCCGCTTCACGGCCCTGTCCGGCAGGGCTCACAGCCGGCCCACGGAGGTGACCCGTACGACCGCCACGCCCTCCGCGTCGGAGGCCGCCAGGTCGACCTCCGCGCTGATGCCCCAGTCGTGGTCGTCGTTCGGGTCGGCGAACGTCTGCCGGACCCGCCACAGCCCGTGCGCCGGGTCCTCCTCGATGGCCAGCAGCTTGGGGCCGCGGGCGTCCGGGCCGGTGCCGAGATCGTCGTACTCGTCCCAGTACCCGTCCATCGCCTCGGCCCAGGCGTCCTCGTCCCAGCCCGACTCGGCGTCCAGCGCGCCCAGTTCCCCGACCTTGTCGAGCGCCGCCAGTTCGACCCGGCGGAACATCGCGTTGCGCACGAGGACCCGGAAGGCCCGGGCGTTGGCCGTGACCGGACGGACCTGGTCGGCCTTCTCCTGGGCCTCCTCGGCGGTCTCCTCCTCCGGGTTGGCGAGCTGCTCCCACTCGTCCAGCAGACTGGAGTCCACCTGCCGGACCATCTCGCCCAGCCAGGCGATAAGGTCCTCCAGGTCGTCCGACTTCAGGTCGTCCGGGATGGTGTGCTCCAGCGCCTTGTACGCGCTCGCGAGGTAGCGCAGCACGATGCCCTCGGTCCGCGCCAGTTCGTAGAAGGACGTGAACTCGGTGAAGGACAGGGCCCGTTCGTACATGTCCCGGATCACCGACTTCGGCGAGACGGGATGGTCACCGACCCACGGGTGGCTGGTGCGGTAGGTGTGGTAGGCGTGAACGAGCAGCTCCTCCAGGGGCTTGGGGTACGAAACGTCCTGGAGCCGCTCCATCCGCTCCTCGTACTCGATCCCGTCCGCCTTCATCGCGGCCACCGCCTCACCGCGCGCCTTGTTCTGCTGGGCGGCGAGGATCTGCCGGGGGTCGTCCAGCGTGGACTCCACCACCGACACCATGTCCAGGGCGTACGACGGCGACTCGGGGTCCAGCAGCTCGAACGCGGCCAGCGCGAAGGTGGACAGCGGCTGGTTCAGCGCGAAGTCCTGCTGAAGGTCGACGGTCAGCCGGACGGTACGGCCCTCCGCGTCCGGGGTGTCCAGCCGCTCCACCACCCCGCCGTCCAGCAGCGAGCGGTAGATGGCGATGGCCCGCCGGATGTGCCGCAGCTGCTGCTTGCGCGGCTCGTGGTTGTCCTCCAGCAGCCGGCGCATGGCCTCGAAGGCGTTGCCCGGCCGGGCGATCACCGACAGCAGCATCGTGTGCGTCACCCGGAACCGCGAGGTCAGCGGCTCGGGATCGGACGCGATCAGCTTCTCGAAGGTCGTGTCCGACCAGGCGACGAAGCCCTCGGGCGCCTTCTTGCGCACCACCTTGCGCCGCTTCTTCGGATCGTCGCCCGCCTTCGCCAGCGCCTTCTCGTTCTCCACGACGTGCTCCGGCGCCTGCGCCACGACGAAGCCCGCCGTGTCGAAGCCCGCGCGTCCGGCCCGGCCCGCGATCTGGTGGAACTCCCGCGCCCGCAGGGTCCGCACGCGGCTGCCGTCGTACTTGGTCAGCGCCGTGAACAGCACCGTGCGGATGGGCACGTTGACGCCGACACCGAGCGTGTCCGTACCGCAGATGACCTTGAGCAGACCGGCCTGGGCCAGCTTCTCCACCAAGCGGCGGTACTTGGGCAGCATGCCCGCGTGGTGCACGCCGATGCCGTGGCGCACGTACCGGGAGAGATTGCGGCCGAACTTGGTCGTGAAGCGGAAATTGCCGATCAGCTCCGCGATCTTGTCCTTCTCCTCGCGCGAGCACATGTTGATGCTCATCAGCGACTGCGCCCGCTCCACGGCCGCGGCCTGCGTGAAGTGCACGATGTAGACGGGGGACTGCTTGGTCTCCAGCAGCTCGGTCAGGGTCTCGGTGATCGGGGTGAGGCGGTACTCGTACGACAGCGGCACCGGCCGGGTCGCGGACCGTACGACCGACGTCGGCCGGCCGGTGCGGCGGGTCAGGTCCTCCTCGAACCGGGAGACGTCGCCGAGCGTCGCCGACATCAGGACGAACTGGGCCTGCGGCAGCTCCAGGAGCGGGATCTGCCACGCCCAGCCGCGGTCCGGCTCCGCGTAGAAGTGGAACTCGTCCATCACGACCTGGCCGATGTCCGCGTCCGCGCCGTCGCGCAGCGCGATCGACGCCAGCACCTCGGCGGTGCAGCAGATCACCGGGGCGTCGGCGTTCACGGACGCGTCGCCGGTCAGCATGCCGACGTTCTCCGTGCCGAACAGCTTGCACAGGTCGAAGAACTTCTCCGACACCAGCGCCTTGATCGGCGCGGTGTAGAAGGTGACCTTGTCCTCGGCCAGCGCGGTGAAGTGCGCACCCGCCGCGACCAGGCTCTTTCCCGAACCGGTGGGCGTGGAGAGGATCACGTTCGCGCCGGAGACCACCTCGATCAGCGCCTCCTCCTGGGCCGGATAGAGCGTGATGCCCTGTCCCTCGGCCCAGGAGGAGAAAGCCTCGAAGAGGGCATCGGGGTCGGCGTCCTGCGGCAGCTGATCGATAAGGGTCACGCCCCCCATCTTGCCTTCCTTCCGGCCCGATCAGGGAACCGGCGGCCGAGGCGAAGATCATGAGCGATACGCTGCGGGGGCAACCGCGCCCGACCGCGCGGGGCTTCACCGCATCGGGCTTCACCACGGGGCTTCACGACAACTGCATGGGGGCGGGTTACGACCATGATGGGACCGGCACACTCTCTGTCGGGAGCGGCGGCCTGGCTGGGGGTGGGTGCCGCGGCCTCCGCCGCCGGGCACGGCATGCCATGGCCGGTCCTGGTCGCCGGGGCCCTCATCTGCGCGGGCGCCGCGCTCGCCCCGGACCTCGACCACAAGGCCGCGACGATCTCACGGGCCTTCGGACCCATATCGAAGACGCTCTGCGAGGTCGTCGACAAACTGTCCTACGCCGTCTACAAGGCGACCAGGAAGCCCGGCGACCCGCGCAGGAGCGGCGGGCACCGCACGCTGACGCACACCTGGGTCTGGGCGGTCCTGATCGGCGCCGGCGCCTCGGCGGTCGCGTACACCGGCGGGCGCTGGGGCGTCCTCGCCATCCTCTTCGTGCACATGGTGCTCGCGGTGGAGGGACTGCTGTGGCGGGCCGCCCGGGTCTCCAGCGACATCCTCGTCTGGCTGCTCGGAGCGTCCAGCGCGTGGATGCTGGCGGGCATCCTGGACGAGCCGGGCAACGGCGCGAGCTGGCTGTTCACCGAGCCGGGCCAGGAGTACCTCTGGCTCGGCCTGCCGATCGTGCTGGGCGCGCTCGTGCACGACATCGGGGACGCGCTGACGGTCTCCGGCTGCCCGATCCTCTGGCCGATCCCCGTGGGCCGCAAGCGCTGGTACCCGCTGGGCCCGCCGAAGGCGATGCGGTTCCGGGCCGGCGCCTGGGTCGAGGTGAAGGTCCTCATGCCGGTGTTCATGCTGCTCGGCGGCATAGGCGGGGCGGCGGCGCTGGGCTTCATCTGAGCCGCCGGGCCCGTGCCCGGGCGGGCCGGGCAGTACGCGGGGCGGCCCAGGAGGTGCGGGGTCCGGCCACCGGAGGCGGGCCCCCGCTCCGGCCGGACGGCGGGCGCGCGGCGGGCCGCCCGGGAGGCGCACAGGAGGCCGGCCCCGCACCGGGCCGGCCCCTGCCAATCCGCCTCAGCCGTGCCAGGAACGCCACAGCGCCGCGTACGCGCCGTCCGCCGCGACCAGTTCGTCATGGCTGCCCAGCTCGCTGATCCGGCCGTCCTCCACCACCGCGATCACATCCGCGTCGTGCGCCGTGTGCAGCCGGTGGGCGATCGCCACGACCGTACGGCCCTCCAGCACCCGGGCCAGCGACCGCTCCAGGTGGCGGGCCGCCCGGGGGTCGAGCAGCGACGTCGCCTCGTCCAGCACCAGCGTGTGCGGATCCGCCAGGACCAGCCGGGCCAGCGCGATCTGCTGCGCCTGGGCCGGCGTCAGCGCCGTGCCGCCGGAGCCGACGGCCGTGTCCAGCCCCTCCTCCAGCGCTCGTGCCCAGTCGTCCGCGTCGACCGCGCCGAGCGCCGCCCACAGCTCGGCGTCCCCGGCGCCCGGACGGGCCAGCAGCAGATTGTCGCGCAGTGAGCCGACGAACACGTGGTGTTCCTGGTTGACCAGCGCGACCTGCTCGCGCACCCGCTCGGCCGGCATCCTCGACAGCTCCGCCCGGCCGAGCGTGACCCGGCCGGACCGGGGCCCGTAGATGCCGGCGAGCAGCCGTCCGAGGGTCGACTTCCCGGCCCCCGAGGGGCCGACCAGCGCCACGCGGCTGCCCGGACGGACGTCCAGCGTCACCCCGTGCAGGACGTCGACGCCCGCGCGGTAGCCGAAGCGCACCTCGTCGGCGCTGACGTGCCGGCCGTGCGGCACCACCGACGCGTCGCCCGCGTCCGGCTCGATGTCCCGTACGCCCACCAGCCGGGCGATCGACACCTGCGCGACCTGGAGCTCGTCGTACCAGCGCAGGATGATTCCGACCGGGTCCACCAGCATCTGGGCGAACAGCGCGCCCGTCGTCAACTGGCCGACCGTGATCCAGCCCTGGAGCACGAAGGACCCGCCGAGCACCAGCACGGCCAGGAAGATCGTCGTATGGGTGAGGTTGATGACGGGGAACAGCACCGTCCGCAGCCACAGCGTGTACCGCTCCCAGGCCGTCCACTCCTTGATCCGCCGCTCCGACAGCGCGATCCGCCGGGCGCCGAGGCGGTGCGCCTCCACGGTCCGGCCGGCGTCGATCGTCTCGGCGAGCGCGGCGGCCACGGCCGCGTACCCGGCGGCCTCCGAGCGATACGCCGACGGCGCCCGCCTGAAGTACCACCGGCAGCCCACGATCAGCAGCGGCAGGGCCAGCAGCACGGCGAGCCCGAGCGGCGGCGCGGTGAGCGTCAGCGCCCCGAGCAGCAGCCCCGCCCAGACGACGCCGATCGCGAGCTGCGGCACGGCCTCGCGCATGGCGTTCGCCAGCCGGTCCACGTCGGTGGTGATACGGGACAGCAGATCGCCGGTGCCCGCCCGCTCCAGCACGCCGGGCGGCAGGCCGACCGACCTGACGAGGAAGTCCTCGCGCAGATCCGCGAGCATCTCCTCGCCGAGCATCGCCCCGCGCAGCCGTACCAGCCGGACGAACACGGTCTGCACCACCAGCGCGACCGCGAAGATCGCGACGGTCCGCTCCAGACGCAGGTCGCGCGCGCCGTCGGCCAGCTCCTCGACGGTGCCGCCGAGCAGGTACGGGCCGACCATCGAGGCGATCACCGAGACGGCGTTCACGGTGATCAGCAGGGCGAAGGCGGTACGGTGCCGGCGCAGCAGCGAGCCGACGTAGGCCCGGACGGTCGCCGGGGTGCCGACGGGCAGCGTCGTCGCGGACTCCGGGGCCGCCGGGTCGTGGGCGGGTGGCGCCACGCCGATCATGCTGATTCCTCGATCTCTTCCTGAGCCCTCGGCGTGGCCGGGGCGGGGCTGTCGTCGTGTCCGGTGCGGGCCCCGTTTCCGGGATCGCTGTTCGTGGCGCGGGGGCCGTCCTGTCCGGCGCGCGGGTCGTCCTGTCCGGCATGGGGAGCGCCGTGGTGCCGGTCGCTCAGCCCGTCGGTGCGCTCGTCGTCCCGCGTGCCGGCGTGTTCGCCGGAGAAGCCGCCGGTGCGGCCGGCGCCGAACCCTTCGGCGAGTCCGTCGTCGAGCGCGCTGTCCAGGGCGTCGAGCGTGCCGACCCCGGTGGTGTGTTCGCCGCCCCGGGCGCGCTCGGCACGCGCCCGGACACGGTGCTCGCGCTCGGCGCGCCGCTCGCCCTCCGTGCGCTCCTCCGGCTCGGTCTCGCGCGTCACCACCGCGCGGTAGGCGGGCTCGGCGCGCAGCAGTTCGCGGTGCGGCCCCGCCGCCGTGACCGTGCCCTCGTGCACGAACGCGACCCGGTCCGCGTGTTCCAGCAGCAGCGGCGAGGAGGTGAACACCACGGTCGTGCGTCCGGCCCGTAGCTCTTTCACGCCCCGCGCCACGCGCGCCTCGGTGTGCGAGTCCACCGCGGACGTCGGCTCGTCCAGTACCAGTACCTCGGGGTCGGTGACCAGGGAACGGGCCAGCGCCAGCCGCTGCCGCTGGCCGCCGGACAGCGAGCGGCCCCGCTCGGTGATCGGGGACCGCAGGGGGTCGCCGCTGCCGTCCACCGACGCCTGGACGAGCGCGTCGAGCACGTCCCCGCACTGCGCGGCGGCGAGCGCCCTCTCCGGGGCGACGTCCCCGGAGGACGGCACGTCCAGCAGTTCCGCGAGCGTCCCGGACAGCAGGACCGGGTCCTTGTCCTGGACGAGGACGGCGCCGCGCGCCGCGTCCAGCGGGAGGTCGTCCAGCGCCACCCCGCCGAGCAGCACGGACGCGCTCCTGACCGGCTCGGCCGCATGGCCGCCGAGCCGGTCGGCGAGCCGCCCCGCGGCGTCCGGGTCGCCGCACACGACGGCGGTCAGCCGCCCGGACGGTACGAGCAGCCCGGTGACGGGGTCGTACAGATCGCCGGCCGGCGGCGCGCCGGCCTCGACACGGCCCAGGCCGCCGCGCTCGTCCTCGTACGCCGTCCGCTCCAGCGACAGGACCCGGGCCGCCCGCTTGGCGGACGGGCGGGAGAAGGAGTACGCCATCGCGATCTCCTCGAAGTGGCGCAGGGGAAAGAGCAGCAGGGTCACGGCGCTGTAGACGGTGACCAGACCGCCGACCTCGATACCGCCGTCCAGGGCGAGGCGGGCGCCGTACCAGATGACCGAGATCAGCAGCGCTCCCGGCAGCAGGACCTGGACCGCCGAGATCAGCGACCACATGCGGGCGCTGCGGACGGCGGCCTCGCGCACCTCCTGGGAGGCGGCGCGGTAACGGCCGAGGAACAGCTCCTCGCCGCCGATGCCGCGCAGTACCCGAAGTCCCGCGACGGTGTCCGAGGCCAGCTCGGTGGCCTTGCCGGCCTTCTCGCGCTGGACGTCGGCCCGCTTGGTGGCGCGGGGGAGCAACGGCAGTACGGCGACGGCGAGTACGGGCACGCCGATCGCGACCAGCGTTCCCAGCTCGGGCACGTACACGACGAGGCCTACGCAGATCAGCGCGATCGCGATGACGGCGGCCGCGAAGCGCGAGAGCGCCTCCACGAACCAGCCGATCTTCTCGACGTCGCCCGTGGAGACCGCGACGACCTCTCCGGCCGCGACCTGTCGGGTCAGCGCCGCGCCCAACTCGGCGGTCTTACGGGCCAGGAGCTGCTGGACACGGGCGGCGGCGGTGATCCAGTTGGTGATGGCGACGCGGTGCAGCATGGTGTCGCCGAGGGCGATGGCCGCGCCGCACAGCGCGATGAACCCGCCGGCCACGGCGAGCCGGCCGCCCGAGCGGTCGACCACCGCCTGGACGGCGAGCCCGGCGCCCACCGAGAGCCCGGCGATACCGGCGAAGTGCAGCAGCCCCCAGCACACGGCCTTGAGCTGACCGCCGAGCTGGTTGCGCCCGAGCCACAGCAGGAACCTGGGGCCCGACCGGGCGTCGGGAGTCCCGGGATCGGCATAGGGGAGGTCGCGAATCTGCATGATGTCCCATGACTCGTGGAGTGGCTCAAACCGTGCAAGGTTCGCTCCCGCGACCGGTCGGGGCAATCGGTTTTCCGAGAAATGAGCCGGATCGAGCCAGGAGTCTCCCGCGCAGGGGCCATGGGCAGGGGCGGGGCAGGTTCAGGGGTCGGGGGCAGGGACGGCGGCGGGCGCCGTGACGTCAGCGCTCGGCGCCCGGGCCGATCAGCGTGTCCAGCAGGCCGCCGAGCACCTCGCGCTGTTCCTGGGTGAGCGGGGCCAGGATGTCCTCGGCCGCCGACCGGCGCGCCGTGCGCAGGGAGCGCAGCGTGCTCCGGCCGTTCGAGGTCAGCTCGATCCGTACGACCCGGCGACTGGCGGGATCGGGCGCGCGGCGCACCAGTCCGCTCGCCTCCAGGCCGTCGACCAGCGAGGTCACGGCACGGGGGACCACTTCGAGGCGGGCGGCGAGATCGGCCATGCGCGGCGGCCGGTCGTAACAGGCGACGGTCCGCAGCAGGCGGGCCTGGGCCGGGGTGACGCCGATCGGTTCGAACTGCTGCCTCTGGAGGCGGTGGAGCCTGCGGGTCAGGCGCAGCAACTGCTCGGCGAGCATGCCGTCGGCGTCGGGGGTGGTCATGACGGGAACAATATCAGGACGTGGTTCATTGTGAACATAGGTAACAGTCGCTATGCTCGCCGTGCGCCGGTTTCCGTCCGTATGATCCCCTCCGCTCTTCGAAGGAGCCCATGAAACACACGACATCCTCCTGGACGCCCTCGCCCCGACCAGGGCCGCCGGACCGGCCGGAGCCGCCCGCCCAGGTACGGCGCATCCTCCGGTTGTTCCGTCCCTACCGCGGCCGGCTGGCGCTCGTCGGGCTGCTCGTCGCGGCGTCGTCGCTGGTCTCGGTCGTCTCGCCGTTCATGCTGCGCGAGATCCTCGACACCGCGATCCCGCAGGGCCGTACGGGCCTGCTCAGCCTGCTCGCCCTCGGCATGATCCTCACCGCCGTGGTCACCAGCGTCTTCGGCGTGCTCCAGACGCTGATCTCCACGACGG
Source organism: Streptomyces hebeiensis (assembly GCF_052983195.1). Taxonomy (NCBI): domain Bacteria; kingdom Bacillati; phylum Actinomycetota; class Actinomycetes; order Kitasatosporales; family Streptomycetaceae; genus Streptomyces; species Streptomyces hebeiensis. The sequence continues at coordinate 818,493 of NZ_CM129812.1, read as the reverse complement.
TCGGCCAGCGGGTCATGCACGACCTGCGCACCGGCGTCTACGCGCAGCTCCAGCGCATGCCGCTCGCCTTCTTCACCAGGACCAGGACGGGCGAGGTCCAGTCCCGCATCGCCAATGACATCGGCGGCATGCAGGCGACCGTCACCTCCACCGCGACCTCCCTGGTCTCCAACCTCACCGCCGTCGTCGCCTCGATCGTGGCCATGCTGGCCCTGGACTGGCGGCTCACGGCCGTGTCGATGCTCCTGCTGCCCGTGTTCGTCTGGATCAGCCGCCGGGTGGGCCGGGAGCGCAAGAGGATCACCACGGACCGCCAGCGGCAGATGGCCGCCATGGCCGCCACCGTCACCGAATCGCTCTCGGTGAGCGGCATCCTCCTCGGACGCACGATGGGCCGCGCCGACTCGCTCACGAAGTCCTTCGCGGACGAGTCCGAGCGGCTGGTCGACCTGGAGGTCCGTTCCAACATGGCGGGCCGGTGGCGGATGTCGACCATCGGGATCGTCATGGCGGCCATGCCCGCCGTCATCTACTGGGCGGCGGGCCTCACGCTGCAGACCGACGGCGGAGCCGTCTCCATCGGCACGCTCGTCGCGTTCGTCTCGCTCCAGCAGGGACTGTTCAGGCCCGCGGTGAGTCTGCTCTCCACAGGGGTGGAGATGCAGACCTCGCTCGCGCTCTTCCAGCGCATCTTCGAATACCTCGATCTGCCCGTCGAGATCACCGAGCCGGAGCGGCCGGTCGCCCTCGGCACGGTCCGCGGCGACGTCCGGTTCGACGGCGTCGACTTCGCCTACGACTCCAAGGACGCACCGACGCTCCAGGAGGTCGACCTCACGGTCCCGGCCGGCGGCAGCCTCGCCGTCGTGGGCCCCACCGGCTCCGGGAAGTCGACGCTCAGCTATCTGGTGCCCCGGTTGTACGACGTGACGGGCGGCCGGGTGCTGCTCGACGGCGTGGACGTCCGTGACCTCGGCTTCGCGACCCTGTCCCGGGCGGTCGGCGTGGTGTCCCAGGAGACGTACCTCTTCCACGCATCCGTCGCGGAGAACCTGCGCTTCGCCAAGCCGGACGCCACCGACGAGGAGTTGGAGACGGCTGCCCGGGCCGCTCAGATCCATGACCACATCGCGGCCCTGCCCGACGGTTACGACACGCTGGTCGGCGAGCGCGGCTACCGGTTCTCCGGCGGTGAGAAGCAACGGCTGGCGATCGCCCGCACCATCCTGCGCGACCCGCCCGTGCTGATCCTGGACGAGGCGACCAGCGCCCTGGACACCCGTACGGAGCAGGCCGTGCAGCGGGCCATCGACGCGCTCTCCGAGGGGCGTACGACGATCACCATCGCGCACCGGCTCTCCACCATCCGGGACGCGGACCAGATCGTGGTCCTGGACGCGGGGCGGATCGCGGAGAGAGGCACGCACGAGGAACTGATGCGGCGGGACGGACGCTACGCGGCCCTGGTCCGCAGGGACAGCAGGCCCGCGCGAACGGCGGCGGAAGCGGAAGCCGGGACGGAAGCGGCAGAGGTATCCGAAACGGAAGCCGGGGAAGGCGCGGAGCCGGAGGTCGTGGGAGGCGCCGGAGACGGCCGGGCGCCCGCGTCCGGTACGGCACGAACCCCCGGCGACCTGGCACCGGTCGTACCGTAGAGCCGATCCGGAGCGGTCCGGGGCGGTCCGGGCTGGTCCAGGGCCGATCCGGCGCGGTCCGGGGCGATGGGGCCGGCCCGGGGCGGTCCGGCGCGGTCCGGGACGGTGCTTGTCCGGGCGGCGCGTGAGCCGTCCGTATGCCTTCGCCTGTGCCGTCCGTATGCCGTCCGTGTCGCCCGCGCCTCAGGTGCCCGGATCGATGATCACACCGGGTTAGCGTGCGCCCCATGACGAACGAGCCTCGCGGGCCGACGGGGGCGCGGCGGCGCGGTCGGCGACCCCGGCTGACGCGCCGCGGCCGGCTGGCCCTGTTGGTGACGGCGGCGCTCGCGGCTGTCTCGGCCGTGCTGGTGCCCGTCCTGCTGGGGGACGAGGCGCAGGACGCCGCCGAGCCGCGCACGAAGACCCTGCTCGTGCCAGAAGGACGGCGTGCCGTCCAGGTGTACGCCTCCGTCGACCAGGTCCTCCGGGTACCCGGCGGTACCACCGAAAAGGCGGTGCACACCACCGAGCTCGCCCTTCCGGAGGCCGCGCGGGGCAACCCGGAGGGCTATCTCTTCCCGGCCACCTACCCGATCCACGCGGCGACGACCCCGGCCGGACTGCTCCGCTACATGGTGAACACCGCGAACCAGCGGTTCGGCGGGGCCCGGATCAGCGCGGGCCTCCAGCGGAGCGGTGTGACGGGGTACCAGGCGGTCACCATCGCCAGCATCGTGCAGGCGGAGGCCGGGACAGCGGCCGACATGGCCAAGGTCTCGCGGGTGGTGCACAACCGGCTCGCCCTCGGCATGCCGTTGCAGATGGACTCGACCCTCAACTACGCGCTGGGCCGCTCCACGCTCGACACCACGCACCACGACACCAAGACCGACAGCCCTTACAACACCTACGCCCACAAGGGCCTGCCGCCCACGCCGATCGGGAATCCGGGGGAGGAGGCCATGGAGGCGGCGCTCAATCCGTCACGCGGGGACTGGCTGTACTTCGTCACGGTGAAGCCCGGCGACACCCGCTTCACCACGCGGTACGCCGACCACCGGCGCAACGTCGAGGAGTTCAACGCCCACCGCAGGGGCGCGGCCGGCCCCGGATGACCCGCGCGGAGGACCGTGGAGGGAGTGGCGACGGCGCGCACGGAGCGGCCGGGAGGCGGACGGTCGCCCGGGAGGCGGAGGCATAGCCGGGGAACGGGTGTTCAGGCGGCGCTCCCCGTGCCGACGTTCTCGCCGTTCCCCCGTGTGTTCTCCGCGCCGTCCGGTGCGCCTCCGGCGGCGGGTGCCAGGAGCCGGACGATCTCGTGCACGGCCGCCCGGCCCGCCCGGTTCGCGCCGATCGTGCTGGCGGAGGGACCGTAGCCGACGAGGTGGACGCGGGGGTCGTGGACGACCCGTGTGCCCGCCATCCGGATCCCGCCGCCCGCCTCGCGCAGCCGAAGGGGCGCGAGGTGCCCCAGCGCGGGGCGGAATCCGGTGGCGTAGACGATGGCGTCGGCGTCGAAGGTGGTGCCGTCGGGCCAGTGCACCCCGTGTTCCGTGACGCGGTCGAACATGGGGCGCCGGTCCAGGACGCCCCGCGCCCGGGCCCGCCGGACGGCATCCGTCAACGGCAGCCCCGTCACCGACACCACACTGCGCGGCGGTAGCCCGTTCCGTACCCGCTCCTCGACGAGCGCGACGGCCGCTCGTCCCCGCTCCTCGTCGAACGGGCCCTCGCGGAAGACGGGCGGCCGGCGCGTCACCCAGGCGGTCTCGGCCGCGACCTCCGCGATCTCCATCAGATGCTGTGTGCCGGACGCGCCGCCGCCCACCACGACCACCCGCAGCCCGGCGAACTCCGCCGGCCCGCGGTAGTCCGCGGTGTGCGACTGGCGGCCCCGGAAGACGTCCTGGCCCGGGTAGCGCGGCCAGAAGGGTCTGTCCCAGGTGCCGGTGGCGTTGATCAGGGCCCGGGCGGCCCAGGTCCCCTCGGAGGTCTCGACCAGCAGCCGGCCGCCCGCCGTGGGTCCCCCGCGCCCGTCGTCGCGGACGGCCGACACCTCGACAGGCCGGTGGACACGGAGCCCGAACCGCCGCTCGTACTCCGTGAAGTACGCCCCGATCACCTCGGCGGACGGGCGGTCGTCGTCGGCCGGGCCCGTGACCAGCTCCATGCCGGGGAGCGCGTGCATGCCGTGCACCTTGCCGTACGTCAGCGACGGCCAGCGGAACTGCCAGGCGCCGCCCGGGCGCGGGGCGTGGTCGAGCACGACGAAGTCCCGGTCGGGCTCGAGCCCGGAGCGCCGCAGATGGTGGGCGCCGGACAGGCCCGCCTGCCCGGCGCCGATGACCACGACATCGATGCTGCGCACCCCGGGCCCGACCCGCGGCGCCACGTGCGGCCGTGTGTCCGCCCGTGCCGCCTGCGTGCGTGGTGGCCGCGTCCGTGCCGCCTGTGCAGGCACCGCCTGTGCCGGCACAGGCAGTGCCTGCACCTCCTGCGTCCGCGTCCGCGCCTGTGCCCGCACTCCGAAGCTGTTCACGGTGGCGCCAACCGCACGGAGGCCGGGAATCTTCCCCGCCGACAGGGGCCGTGCCCCGCTCAGCGCCCCCCGGCCACCAGCAGCGGGGCGCCGCCGGGCGCGGACGCGGGGCGCCCGTTCCGCGCCGGAACTCCCAGCAGCGGGGACGCCGGGACCTGGGCCAGCAGCCCGCGGGCCGCCAGCAGCGGCGTCACCCCTTCCCCGAACCAGTACGCCTCCTCCAGATGCGGGTAGCCGGAGAGCACGACGTGCTCGATCCCCAGCTCGTGGTACTCCTCGATCCGGTCCGCCACCTCGTCGTGGCTGCCCACCAGCGCGGTGCCCGCGCCGCCGCGTACCAGACCGACGCCCGCCCACAGGCTGGGCGAGATCTCCAGCTTGTCCCGCGAACCGCCGTGCAGGGCCAGCATCCGCTGCTGTCCCACCGACTCGCTCCGGCCGAGCGCCCGCTGCGCCGCGGCGACGGTCTCCGGGTCGAGGTCGTCCAGCAGCCGGTCCGCGGTCGCCCAGGCCTCCCGGGAGGAGTCGCGCGAGATGGTGTGCAGGCGGATGCCGAAGCGGACCGTACGGCCCCGCTCCTCGGCCAGCGAGCGGATCCAGTCGATCTTCTCCTTCACCTGTGCCGGGGGCTCGCCCCAGGTGAGGTACACATCGGCGTGCTCGGCCGCCACCGGCCCCGCGGCGGCCGACGAACCACCGAAGAAGATCTCCGGCAGCGGGTCGGGCGGCAGCGCGGTCAGCCCGCCCTCGACCTGGAAGTGCTCGCCGTCGAAGTCGTACGGCCTGCCGCCCCAGACCCCCCGCACCACCGACAGGAACTCCGCCGTCCTGGCGTAGCGCCGGTCGTGGTCGAGGTGGTCACCGAAACGGCGCTGCTCGGTCGCGTCGCCGCCGGTCACCACGTTGAGCAGCAGCCGCCCCCGGCTGACGCGCTGGAAGGTGGCCGCCATCTGCGCCGCCAACACCGGGGAGATCAGCCCGGGCCGGAAGGCGACCAGGAACTTCAGCCGCTCGGTCTGCTGCGCCAGCGCCGTCGTCGTCAGCCACGCGTCCTCGCACCAGGTGCCGGTCGGTGTCAGCACGGCCTCGAAGCCGAGGTGTTCGGCCGCTTTGGCGATCTGCGCCAGGTACTCGACGTCGGGCGGGCGGATCCCGCTGACCGGGGTGTTCGCGGAGCGCGAGATGCCCCCGTCGGTGTACGCGTGGCGGTCCACCAGCGTACGTCCGTCGCCGCCGGTCGGCAGGAACCAGTGCAGGTGAACGCTCATCAGGAAGAGGCCTTTCCGTAGGTGCGCGCCGGCGAGGTGGACGGCGGCAGATTCTTGTTGAAGCGGTTGTCCACGAAGTCCGCGAAGTCGAAGCGGCGGGGAATGAGCTTGAGCTCCGCGAAGGTGTCGGCGATCTCCTGCTCGGAACCGATCGCGGCCTTGTCCAGCGCGACCGGCCTGCGGGTGCCATTGCTGCGCTTCACCGCGTCCAGGGCCACGTCGTACGGCATTCCGGTGTCCTTGGCCCAGACCTCGGCCCACTCCTCGGGATGCCCGAAGACCCAGTCCTGCGCCCGGCGGAGCCGGTCGACGAAGTCGCCGATCGCGGCGGCCTTCTTCTTGTCCTCCAGGGCGGCGGGTGCGGCGACCTGGAAGTTCAGGCCGTTGACGACGCCCCGGCCGTCGGTCAGTACCCGGCCGAGCCCGCCGTGCAGCACCTGGCTGGTGTACGGGTCCCAGACGGACCAGGCGTCCACCTTGCCGCTGGTGAACGCGGCGAGCGCGTCGGCCGGCTGCAACAGCCTGACCTTGACGTCCTTGACGGTGAGACCGGCCTTCCGGAGCGAGGCGATCAGCTGGTAGTGCGCCGAGCTGCCCTGGGCCACGGCGACCGTCGCTCCCCTGAGCTCGGACGTCTTCCTCAGGGGCGAGTCCTCGCGCACGAGGATCGTGTCGCCGCGCGCGTCCCCGTGGGTCGCGGCCACGACCTTGATCTTCGAGCCGGCTCCGGCGGCGAAGACGGGCGGGGTGTTTCCGACGGAACCGATGTCCACGGCCCTGGCGTTCACGGCTTCGAGCAGCGGCGGACCGGAGGTGAAGGTCGACCACGTGACCTTGTACGGAAGGTCGTCGAGCTCACCGGCGGCGCGCAGGATCGCCTCGGCGCCGCCTTTCTGGTCACCGACCTTGAGGGTGAGGGACCCCTTGCCGTCGGTCCTGCCGTTCGTACCACCGGATCCGTCGGCGGAGGAGGCACCGGAGCAGGCGGAGAGGATGAGGGCGAGAGGGAGGAGGGTGGCGGCGAGAGAACGCTTCATGGAGGGTGGCTTTCCTCGGTGTGGGGGAGTGCGGGCAGCCGGCGCGCCACACGGGGGCGGCTGGGTACCGGCCGTCCCGGGAGCACCGGTTGTCAGGAGGCGGTGGGGCCGTCAGGTCGCGGTGGGGCCGCCAGGAGGCGGTGGGCCGTCATGAGGCGGTCGGCCGTCATGAGGAGGCGGCCGGCTCGTCCACTCCCAGCTCGGTGAGCAGGCGGGAGCGGAGCGGGCCGAAGCCGGGGTCGCCGACCGCGCGTGGACGGTCCAGTCCGACCGGGGTCTCGTACGCGATGACACCGTCCCGCATGACCAGCGCGCGGTCCGCGAGCAGCAGTGCCTCGTCGACGTCGTGGGTCACCAGCAGGACCGCGCAGCCACGCCGTTGCCACAGCTCCGCCACCAGTCGCTGGGCCTTGATCCGCGTCAGCGCGTCCAGCGCGCCGAACGGCTCGTCGAGCAGCAGCAGGTCCGGCTCCCGTACGAGCGCTCTCGCCAGTGAGGCACGCTGGGCCTCGCCGCCCGAAAGTGTCTTGGGCCACGCGCCGGATCGGTGGCCGAGGCCGACCTCGTCCAGGGCGCGCTCGGCCAGCGCGCGGTCGGGCCGTCCGTCGAGCCCGAGCAGCACATTGCGCCAGACGCGCTTCCACGGCATCAGCCGAGGGGCCTGGAAGGCGACCGCGCGGCGCTTGGGCACGAGGACCGTGCCGCTGATGTCACGGTCCAGCCCGGCCAGCACCCGCAGCAGGGTCGACTTGCCGCAGCCGCTGCGGCCCAGCAGGGCGGTGAACTCGCCGGGACGCAGGGTGAGATCGAGCCGGTCGATCACCGGCCGGCCGTCGAAGGCGCGGGTCAGCCCCTCGACCCGGACCGCCGGGGCCGCGGCCGGGCCCTCAACGGTGCTCACCGGCCCGTGAATGTCGGTCGCCATTGCAGCAGCAGCCTTTCGAGAGTACGGACGACGGCGTCGGCGATCAGGCCGAGGAAGGCGTAGACGACCAGGCAGACGACGATGACGTCCGTGCGCAGGAAGTCCCGTGCCTGGTTCATCAGGAAGCCGATCCCGGCGTCGGCGTTGATGGACTCGCCGAAGACGAGGGCGAGCCACGCGGTGGCGAGCGAGTACCGCAGCCCGGTCATCGCACCGGGCAGGGCGCCCGGCAGCACGACATGCCGGATCAGTCCCCAGCGGCCGAGCCCCAACGACTGCCCGGCCTCCACGAGTTGTTCGTCGACGCCGCGGATGCCCGCGTACACGTTGAGGTAGAGATGGAAGGCGACACCGAGCGCGATGAGGGCCACCTTGGGGGCCTCGCCGATGCCCAGCCAGATGATGAGGAGCGGGATCAGACCGACCCACGGCACGGTCCGCAGCATCTGGACGACCGGGTCGACCAGGTCCTCGCCGAGCCGGGAGAGCCCGGAGGCCAGGGCGAGCGACACCCCGGCCACCGCGCCGAACAGCAGCCCCACGGCCACTCGTTGGAGCGAGATGGCCATGGCGGTCCCGAGGGTGCCGTCGGAGATCAGCTCGCCGGCGGCGGTGGCGATGGTCCCGGGCGAGGCGAGGATGTCGCGGTGCAGCACACCGGTCGCGCTGAGCACCTGCCACAGGAGCAGAACAAGCAGCGGTCCGACGACGCGCCGCAGCCAGCGGGGGACGGCATGACGCCAGGAGCGGGTGGCGGCGGACGGGGCGACCGGTTCCAGGGCGAAGGGCGGGTGATCATTTGAAATGGCGGACATGTCCGGTGGGGCGTGATCGACCGTCATGGGGACTCCGTGCTGGGAGACAGGGGGACCGCGCGGCCCGGTCGCGACGCGAGGGAACGCCACGACGCGGCGCACTGCGGCGCGGCACGCCACGGCGTCTCGCGCGACGGTGGGTCGCGGGACGGCGGTTCTCGGGACGGTGCGGCGTCGGCCGGAACCGGCGCGAGTAAAAGGGGGCGGTGAGCGGGACGAGAGCCGCCAACGGGAGCGCCGCGTCAGCGACGTGGCGCCGGGATACGCCGAAACGGCGAGCTCCCGCGCGTCAGTACGGTGAAAAGGGCGTCAGCGGCCGCGGCGACACGCGGCGGACGCCACCCGCAGCAGGTCGATGTGACCGCGCGTGGTGAGCAGGGCTGAACGCAACATGGCGCCGAACGTAGCGAGGTATTCCCGACCGGGTCAATGGCGTCTCGGCACGCGGACGCGCGATCCCGCGGCCCGGGCGGGCAGGATGGACCCATGGCGGACTCATTCACCACCAGGATCCTGCACATCACCACCGGCACCGAGGAGGCGGTGACCGACCTGACCGGCGACTGCGAGGCGTTCCTCCGCGACACCGCGGCGGGCCGGGACGGCCTGCTGAACGTGTTCGTACCGCACGCGACCGCCGGCGTCGCCGTCCTCGAGACGGGCGCGGGCAGCGACGACGACCTCCTCGCCGCGCTGCGCACCCTCCTCCCGCCCGACGACCGCTGGCGCCACCGCCACGGCACCCCCGGCCACGGCCGCGACCACGTCCTCCCGGCCCTGGTCCCCCCGCACGCCACACTGCCGGTCATCGACGGCCGCCTGGAACTGGGCACGTGGCAGTCCGTCTGCCTCGTCGACACCAATAAAGACAATGCCAACCGCCAGGTTCGACTGAGCTTCCTGGCCTGACCAAGATCGTCCTGGGTGCGGCAGCCAATTCCTCTTCACGCCGCGTGCGCGAAGGGGAGAGAGGCTGCCGCGTCGGTCGGAGCGCACATCATCGGGTGGGCCGACGACTGGGAGGTGCCGGGCGCCACCGACCCGACAACACGCCCTCAGCTCCAGGCGGTGACACACCAACAACCGTTACTGGCAGGCGGGGAAGGTGGCTTGCTCAGCGTCGCCCGCGATCTCCGCAATCGCATCGAGGTCCGGTTCGCCATCGTTGTTCACGACGATGTGCCGAGCTCCGGACCAGGCGCACCCCCGGCCCCCGAGCTGCCGCCAGAAAGCGGACCAGTCGGCCAGTTTGGCCCGGTCGCGAGGCAGGCCCCGCTCGGTCAGCCGCGCACGAACGGTCTCCGGGGAAGTCCGTACCTCGACCACGACGACGGGTGTCCCCGTGGGCCAGGAGGCCCGGTCGACGGAGCTGGTCAAGAAGTCGGGGTCGGCGAGGTATGCAGCGAAGGGCGCGTCCAGGACGACGGGTAGGCCCAGCCGCAGGTTGTCCGCCGCCGTAGCGAACAGCGCCTTGTACTCGGCCGGCATCAACCGCTCGACGTAGGTCGGGTCGTCTTCGCGGCCTCCCGCGCGCCGCCCGACCAGTTCGAGCGCGACGTCCACGAGGTCGCCGGCCAGGGAGTCCTTGTCGAGGTAGGCCGCCCGCAGCCGACGTGCGAGCTCCCGGGCGACATGGGACTTCCCCGATCCCGCGGGGCCGATCGCGACGTAGACCGGTGGTGTCCCGGACGTGGGGGATGCCGGGTCAGGCGCGGGCATCGGTCACCGCCTCCAGGAATGTCCGGGCTGCCGCGCGGACCGGGTGCTGCTCGGCGTCTTCGCGCTGCGCCGCCTTGGTGATGAAGCTTCCGACGCCGACCGCCGCGACTCCGGCGTCGAACCACTCGGCCACGTTGTCCGGGGAGACGCCCCCGGCCGGGACCAGGGGGATGTGGCCGAGCGGCTCGAGTACCGCACGGGCGTAGTCGCGGTTGAGGACCGAGGAGGGGAACAGCTTGACGAGGTCGGCCCCTGCTGTGGCCGCTTGGACGATCTCCGTGGGGGTCGCGGCTCCGCAGACGCTGACGGCCTGGTAGCGGCCGGCGGTCTCCAGCATGCCGAGGCCGACGTGGGGGCTGACCAGGAAACGCGCGCCGGCCTGAATGCTCGCGTACGCCGATGAGGCGTCGAGGACGCTGCCGGCGCCGATCTCGGCCTCGGGGTACTCCTCACTCAGCCGGCTGATCACGTCCAGGGCGCCCGGCGTGGTGAGCGTGACCTCGACCGCGCGTATCCCTCCGGCGATGGCCTCGCAGGCCACTCCGTACGAAGCCTCGGCAGTGGGAAGGCGCACGATCAGCACCGTCCCCGTGTCACAGATGGCATTCAAGGTGCGCAGCTTGCGCATGGGGTCACCTCAAGGAAATCGGATGGTCGGGGGGTGTTGACAGAGCTTAAGCAGCTCTGTTTCCGTATTGCAATCGATCGCAGCAATCGATCGCAGTGACCGGTCTCAAAGAGCACGATCAGTAGAAATTGCTCTGTATCAACAGTTGGGAGACGCGTCGTGAGACGTCCGCGAACGGCCGTGCTCGGTGCCCGGCACTGGCACGTACCCCTGCATGTCAGTGCCTGGGGGGACACTCACGATGTCGTGCTGGTCCAGGACGAGGAGCCCGACCAGGTCACCGACATCGCCAGACGCCTCGACGCGGCCGTTTACGGGGAAGTCGGCGAAGCGCTGGACGCCGGCCCCCTGGACCTGGCCTACGTCTTCGGCCCGCACGACCGCATGGTGGAGACCTGTCTGGCCTTGGTCGAGCGCGGCATCCCGTTCGTGGTCGACAAGCCGGGTGGCACGGGGCCCGAGGACGTGGAGCGGATTCGCGATGCGGCCGCGGCAGCCGGGGTGGCGGCGACCGTCCTCTTCGTCCAACGTGGCGGCCCCGTGGACCACGCGCTGTCCCTGGCCGGTGCGCCGACGTATCAACGTACGAGCTTCGTGGCCGGTCCGCCGGAGCGCTATCACGAGGCAGGCTGCTCCTGGATGCTCCAGCCCGCCCGGTCCGGCGGAGGGTGTCTGGTGAACCTGGCGCCGCACTTCATCGATCTCTTCCTGCGGCGAAGCCGCGCCCGCCGTGTGGAACTCGTGGCCGCCAACGTGTCCGCGAGCCTGCACGGCGAGGGCGTCGAGGACCACGCCACCCTCGTACTGGCGGGCGACGACGGCAGCGAGGCGATCATCGAGGTCGGCTACGCCTTCCCGTCGAGCCCCGCCAAGCGGTACTGCTCCTTCACCAGTGCGGGCAGCGAGGGATACGTCGATGTGGGCACCTCCGGCCATGTCTCGTTCACGCACGCCGCGGACGGTGTCACCGAATCGAGCACCATCGACGTGGACAGCGATCCGCTGTACGACGTGTTCGTCCGGCAGGTGGCCGACACCTGGGCGGACGGCTTCGCCGGGCTGCCGACCTTGGACGACCTTGCCGACACAATGAGCCTCATCTGGGCCGCGTACAGGCGGCCTTCCATTGCGTCCTCGGAGGTCAGCCATGGCTGAGGTGAGCATTGATGACGTCGCAGCTCGGGCGGGCGTGCACCGCTCCACGGTTTCCCGAGCCTTTTCCCGGCCGGAAGCCGTGAACGCCAAGACTCGCAAGCACGTCCTGGAGGTGGCGGAGAGTCTCGGTTACCGGGTGAATCCGCTGGCGCAGGCCCTGCGCCGTCGTGCGAGCAGGCTGGTTCCGCTGATCGTCCCGGACATCACCAATCCCTTCTACGGTGAGCTGGCGAGGACCATGGCCGCGGCGGCTGCCGACAAGGGCTACCAGTTGGTCCTGTGCGTGACCGGCGGCGAAGTCGACCGGACCAACGCCTATTTGACGTCTCTTCAGGAGATGTACGCGCCCTTCGGGATCGTCGCGCCGTCGACCACCGTGGATCTCGACGAACTGCAGAACGTCGCGCTCGGCAGCAAGGTCGTCGTCATCGACCGCGTCGAACAGTCGCAGGTGCCGACCGTGACGGTGGACAGCGCCGAAGGAATCGCCCTCGCCGTGGACCATCTGCGCGGCCTGGGGCACCGGCGCATCGCCTATGTGTCCGGCATCTCCGGCGCTTACACGTCCAGGGACCGCCTGGCCGCCTACGAAGGGCTGGCCGCGGAGCTGGAGATACCGGCGATGGTCCTGGACGGGGGCACCGGGCCCGACGCGGGTGAGCGGGCCGCCGAGCGTCTGACGGAGATGACACGCGAGGAGCGTCCGACAGCGGTCATCGCGGCCAGCGACATGGTCGCGTTCGGCCTCATCTCCGCTCTTGGCGTGCGAGGTGTCTCCGTCCCGGACGAGGTGTCGGTGATGGGCTTCGACGGCTTGGAGTTCGGCGCCCGGTACAACCCGCGACTGACCACCGTCCGCCAGCCCATCGCCGACATGGGAGTGATCGCCATCGACCTCGCCGAGAAACTCCTCAAGGACGGGGAGACGAGCCATGTCGTCCTGGCCCCGGACCTGTTGGTCCGTGAGTCGACCGCGGAGGTGCCCCGATGAGCCTGCCCGCAGGGTTTCAACACGTCGACCACGTCGCCTTCACGGTGCCCGACCTGGGCGAAGCGGTCACCTTCTTCGTGCACGCCTTCGGCGCCGAGGAGCTCTACCGCTCAGCGCGCGGACCCGACGCCGACTTCATGCCCGCACACTTCGAGGTCCCCGCCGATGCCCGGCTGGAACTCGCCATGCTGCGCATGCCGCCCAACCTCAACGTGGAGCTGTTCCAGTGGTGGAGCACGGACCAGCGCCCCGACTACCCGCGCCATTGCGATGCCGGTGGCCACCACCTGTGCTTCACCGTGGCGGACGTCGACACCGCCGTCGAGCATCTCCGGTCGCACGGCGCCCGTGTCCTGGGCGGAACCAAGGAGGTCGGCCCGGACAGCCCGCGCGTCGCGGGCAACCGGTGGACCTATCTCCGGGCGCCCTGGGGCCTGTTGATCGAACTGGTCGACCGCTCCCGCGTACACAACCCGCCACCACTGGTCGGTCCCGCCGACTGGAACGACCCCTGCCGAACCGAAAAGGACCTGTAGTGCGGATCATTGGCCACACCCTCGGCACACCGGAACAGACCCTCCCCGAGGCGCTGGAGCTCTTCGCCGCGGCCGGTCTGGAGGGAGCGGAGGTCATCTACCAGAACGGCTACCGCAGCGGACTGCCGATCGGGGACGGCGCAGCGGCGGCCGAGGCGGCCCGTGTGGCAGACGATGTGGGCGTACCGGTGGTGGGGCTCGCTCCGTACACCACGGGGCTCAACCACGAGGACCCCGCGCAGCGCCGGGCAGCGCTCGACGAACTGCGGTCGGCCATCGACTGCGCCCATCGCGTGGGTGCCACTCGGCTCCGCGTGTACGCGGGTTCCTGGGGAGCGGACCGAACCGATCACGCCGGGCATTGGGAACGCCTGCGCTCGGGGCTTTCGGAGCTGGCGCCGCTCGCCACCGACGCCGGAGTGTGCCTGTGCGTGGAGAACCACTTCGGAACCATGACGCAATCGGCGAAGGAGACCGCTCGACTGATACGCGAGGTGGACGCGCCTGCCGTCCGGGTCCTCTACGACCAGGCGAATCTCACCTTCACGCACGACGAGGCCTGGCCGGAGGCACTTCGGGAGCAGGGCGGCCTGATCGGGCATGTCCACGTGAAGGACCTCGTCTTCACCGATCCGGATGCGCCCTTCGTCGCCTCCGAGACGGCTCGGGTGAAAGCGGACGAGCGGGCCGTGCGCTCCCGCGTCGTCGGTGAGGGCATCGTGCCCTGGCCGGACATCCTGCAGGCGGTCAAGCAGCACGGATACGACGACGTCCTCAGTCTCGAGTACGAGTACCGGTGGCACCCGCAGGACCTCCCGGCTCCGGAGGAAGGCTTCGCCCGGTCCGCCCGCGCGCTCCGCGCACTCCTCGACGAGGCGGCCGGACCCGCGCCCGCGGAGGTGTCCCGATGAGCAGGCCCTCGCTGCGCGTCGGCGTGGTCGGCGCCGGGAACATCGCGCACGTCGCGCAGTTGCCCACCCTGGTGGCGCGGGACGACGTCGAGCTCGATGTCCTGGTGTCCCGGCGCGAGGATCCCTCCGAACTGGTCCGTCGATGGGGGTTCTCCACGGCGGTCCCGACCGTCGAGCAGGCACTTGAACGTGACCTGGACGCCCTGTTCGTGCTCACTCCGAGGTCGGAGCATGTCGTCGGCGTGAGCAGCGCGCTGGAGGCGGACGTGGATGTCTTCTGCGAAAAGCCCCTCGCGACCGCGACCAGTGACGCGGAACGGCTCGCCGACCTCGCCGACGAGCGTGACCGGGTGCTGATGGTCGGCTTCAACCGCAGGTTCGCGCCGGCCTACGTCGCCGCTCGTGACCAGTTCGGAGACGCCGGTGCCGCATTCTGCGTCGCGCAGAAGAACCGCCGCGGCAGCGAGTACCGTGCGACGTTCGAGAACGCCATCCACATGGTGGACCTGCTGCGCTGGTTCTGCCCGGGTGAACCGGTCGACGTCTCCGCCCACGCCGCCGGTGACGACCCCTGGCAGGAGGACGGCGTCTCCGCTCTGGTCCGCTTCGCCGGTGGTGGCACCGGCGTCCTGACGGCGGCACGGAACGCGGGTGCGTGGGCGGAAAAACTCGATGCCTACGGCGCCGAGACCTCGGCCGAGGTGGTGGCTCCGGACACGGTCACCCTCACTCGGGACGGTGTGAGCACCGTGCGCTCGATGAGCCCCGAGGCATTCGGCTGGGCCACTGCGACGCACACCTTCGGATTCGCCGCGGCCGTTCACCACTTCCTGGACCGCGTACGAGACCGCGGCACACCGCTGACATCGGGACGAGAAGCCGCCCGCACGCAGGCGCTCCTCGACGACATCCTGCGATCCGCCGGTCTTCCCGTGGAGGAGCAGGAGGGCCGCATCTGGTCCAGCCACGCAACGCGCTGATTCCTCCGCGGGCCTCGAACGGCCCCGCACCGAGGCAGGTGTCGAGGGCATCCACGCTCGAAGAAGGCTTCCGGAACCGCCGACACTTTCGGCCCAACAACCTGAACCGCGGCGCTCTCCCCCGCCGCTTGTTCGCACAGATCCCATCCCTCACCGCACTGAGGAGCGCTCAATGGCGAACGCGTCAAGAATAACCTCATCGCACTCCCCCTCCAACCCGGCCAAAGGAGAAGTCCCGTCCCGCAGAAGGCGGTCGAACATCCTGGCCGGCACCGTCGGCCACTTCATCGAGTGGTACGACTGGTACATCTACGGCCTGTTGGCCGCTGTCTTCTCAAGCCAGATCTTTCCCGGCAGCAGCCCGGCGATGTCGCTGATCAGCGCCCTGCTGACCTACGCGGTCGGGTTCGTGGTACGGCCACTGAGCGGCATCATCATCTCCCCCCTGGCCGACCGCTACGGCCGCCGCGGCGTGATGGCCGTAGCGGTCGGGGGCATGACCGTGGGCAGCCTGATCCTCGCGCTCACCCCGCCGTTCTCCGCCATCGGCTACGCGGCGCCGCTGCTGTTCCTGCTCGCCCGCGTACTGCAGGGCATCTCGGCCGGCAGCGAGTCGCAGAGCGCCATCGCCTACATGGTGGAGAACGGCTCGACCGACCGGCGCGGCCTGTTCGGCTCGCTGTCGAACGCGGCCAGCGGCCTGGCCACGCTGGCTGCCACCGGCATGGGGGCGATCGTCACCTCGACCCTGAGCACCCACGACCTGGAGACGTGGGGATGGCGTATCCCGTTCGCCGTCGGCGGCCTCCTCGGCATCGTCGGGCTGTTGCTGCGCTCGCGCGCCGACGAATCCCCGGAGTTCGAGGCCGCTGTCGAGGACTCCGCCGCCGAGAAGAAGTCCGAGACCCTGCGTTTGCGGGAACTGCTGCGCAGGCACCCCAAGGCACTACTGCAAACAGCGGCTCTGTCCGCCCCGGCAGTCGCCTACTACACGTGGGCCACGTTCCTGCCCACCTACGCACACCTGACCACCGGACGTGACCTGGACTCCGCCCTGGCGGGGAACGCCATCGGGCTGGGCCTGCTGGTGATCATTGTGCCGCTGTGCGGAGCCCTGTCCGACCGCATTGGCCGCCGCAAACCCTTCCCCATCATCGGGGCCGCGGGCATGGTGGTGCTCTTCTACCCGCTGCTGTTGCTCTTGCAGCAGCCTGGATTCGGCGTATACGTGACGGTGACCGTCAGCGGCTGGGTGGTCCTTGCCATCTGGCAGGGCGTCTATCCGACGATCCAGGCCGAATTGTTCCCCGCCGCCGTCCGGGTGTCCGGCATCGGTGTAGCCCACCAGATCGTCATCGCGGCACTCGGTGGGACCGCCCCGCTCATCGCCAGCTCATTCGTCGAAGCGGGCCGCCCCATGGGCGTGGCGGTGTACATGACGGCCATCGTCCTGATCTGCCTCATCGTCTACCTGACGCTGCCGGAGACGGGCCGCGCGGGCACGCACACCACTGACACCACGCCCCCTGCGGCATCTGAAGCCGAGTAATGCTCAGCATCCACGAAATCCACAGCATCTACGGAGGACGCACCATGACCGCTCCGTCCCAGATCGCGCTTGTTACCGGTTCCAGCGGAGGTATAGGAGCCGCTACCGCCGAACGTCTGCACGCAGCGGGCGCGGTGGTCATCGGCTGCGACCGCACGGCACCGGGCAGCCTCCCGAAGTGGCTAGCGGACTTCCGTGAGCTCGACGTCACCGACGAGCAGGCAGTGCGCGACACCGTGACCGGGATCCGGGCGGAGTACGGGGCGATCGACGTCCTGGTGCACGCCGCCGGCGTGCTCGGCAACGAGCCGGATCTCCTCACCACCCCGAGCTCCGAGTTCGCCCGGGTGATGGCGATCAACGCCACGGGGGCCTTCTCGGTACTGCGCGAAGTCGGCCTCGTGATGAAGGCCCAGGGCTTCGGCTCCATGGTCGCGATCGCCTCGGTCGCCGCGAAGGAAGCCCGTCGCGCGTACGTGCCGTACAACGCCAGCAAGGCGGCCGTGTTGAACATCTGCTGGTCGCTCGCCCTGGAACTCGGCCAGGACAACGTGTCGGTCAACTGCGTGTGCCCCGGCCCGGTCAACACCGCCATGTGGGCGCAGCTCGCCGACCGCGCCAGCGGCGGCGACCCCGAGGGGGACCGGCGCGCCCGCGAGGCGCGGGCCGCGCAGATCCCGATGGGCCGGTTCGCCGAACCGGAGGAGGTGGCGGCGACCATCGCCTTCCTCACCGACCCGGCCAACCGTTACCTGACCGGTCTGAGCCTGGATGTCGCCGGCGGCGCCCGGCTCGGGATGGGCAGCTGATGGAGCGACTCCACCCTGAGCACGGAGTCGTCATGAACTGTCCGATGCGGAACGGGAGTTCGTCCGTCTGTGCTCAGCGAAGCCTGGACTCGCTCGCGGCGGAGTGTGAAGAGCTCACTGCGGCCAGCTCAGCCCCTGAACAGTACAAGGACTCCCGGTCGTAGCCGCCCCTGCTCCCGAGCGTGCGATGGGGACATCTCAAAAGATCGAATGGAAATTCACGTGATCATCAACACTTTTTCATATCTTTGGTCGGCAAGGGCGATCGATGCGATGTCCGAGTTGATCCAGAATGGATACAATACCTTCGAGGTTCCCATCAGCTCTCCACATTGCTGGCCGGAGGAGATCTCTAGGTCCGAGCATTCGGCAATCCCGGCGATGCTCAACGAGAACGGCGCCAAGATCCGATCCCTGAATGCCGGGGGATACGACATCAATCTGGCCAGTCCTGGTGCCAGCATGCGCCGGAAGAGCATCGAGCACATCACGTCGGTGATCGATCTTGCAGTAGCTTGGGATGTCCCGGAAATTGTGATCTCACCCGGCACGCGGCGTCCTATGATCTCCCCCCCACTAGATAGTGTCCACGGGTGGATGCACGAAAGCCTGGAAGAGCTGATCCCGCTGGTCAAGCGGGCGGGAAAACGACTCCTCTTCGAGAACACCCCCTACTGCTTTGCGCCGACGATTGGGGAACTGGCAGATATCGTCCGCACGGTCGATGATGATGCACTGAAAATCGTGTACGACGTCGCGAACGCTGCTTATATCAGAGAGGATCCCGTATCGAGTCTGCGCTCACACCACGAATCGGTTGCACTCATGCATATCTCCGACACGAGTACGGAAACGTGGGGCCACGACCCCATCGGCACTGGAGTTATCGATTGGAACGAGCTGGGTAAATCCGTCAATGAAACAATCGGGGCAGACAACGTAGTGCTCGAAGTCATTCGCGAAGAGAACACCCTTGAAGAATTCGCGAAGGCGATGCGTGACCTCGGTGAAGAGGGTTGGAATCTCGGAGAGTGATTTCGGCACCTCCGGGTTCAGAGTGACTCCGAGAGGCGTCGAACAGCAAGGTGACATTTCTCACTCACCGGTGTGAGCCGAAGTGCTTCGAAACGCATCAGATACAGCTGTCACGACTTGTGCGGCCTGCTGAGTACGACCGCTGGGAATATACAAGGAGAGTGTGCAATGAGAGTTCTGGTCAGTGGCGGAAGCAGCGGCATCGGCGCGTCCGCAAGCCTGAGGATCGCAGAGGCAGCGCTTGCCCGCGGCGAACAGCCGATGATCGCGGTATCCGGCCTTACTGTGAACGCGCGACAAGGCGAGGTCGTCCGATCGATCCAGTCGATGGGCGGCAAGGCCATTGCGTTGACAGGAGACCTCGGTGATCCCGACGTGCCCGATCGGCTGGTAACCGCTGCGGTCGACGAGTTCGGCGGCTTGGATGCGCTGGTGGCAAATGCCGGAATCGCCAACCCTGGGGCACTCAAGGATCTCTCCCTTGAGGACTGGGACGACATGTTCTCCGTCAACCTCCGCGGGGCGTGGCTACTTGCCAAAGCGAGTTACCCGCATCTGAAGGATAGTCGCGGTTCCGCCTGTTTCACCTCTTCGATGTCCGGCCAGCTCCCACATGCCGGATCGGGTGCTTACAGCCCGACCAAGGCTGCACTCACGATGTTGGCTCAGACACTCGCACTGGAATGGGCGCCTGACGGAATCCGCGTGAACGTGGTATCCCCGGGCATGACTCGCACGCAGATGACTGAACAAATGTACCTCGATCCCGAAGTCAAGAAGGCAAGGGAAGAAATCATCCCGTTGTCGAAAATTGGCGACCCGATGGATATCGCGAACGTGATCGAGTTTCTTGTCAGCCCGCTGGCAGGATATGTCACCGGCCAAGATGTCTGCGTCGATGGGGGTTTCTCCAAGTCAATTCTCAGTCACATCCCCGGGCGGCCCAGCTCCAAGTCCTGACGCGGCTGTCGAAGCCGGCCGCGACGAAGGGATGCGTAGGCGGCATGCACGTCTCCGGGGACGTCCTGCTCGTTGGCGAATCCGAGCTTCGGGTACTCGATCATTGGAGATCGCCGACGAGCGTGTCGAGGACCAGCTTCTCGTCACCGATGCTCTTGACGTAGTCGTCGAACTCCAGCTGCTCCGAGGCACAGACGAGAGCTCACGAATCTGTGGCTCGACCATGTCGACCATGTCGACCGCCGAGCCCTTCAACGGCCTCGAGTAGACCGGCGGCCGGTCGGTGGCCAGCGCGCGTTCCACCGTGTTCTTCGAGATGCCCAGATGCCGGGCGATCGCCCTGATCGGCATCTCCTCGGCCCGGTGCAGCCTGCGGATCTCTGCCAGTCCTCCACTCGGATCACCCTTTCCTCCCGATCTCCCATCAAGATCAGGCTGATATGGATGCCACGAAGTGAGTCAGTTTTGATCCGCCGCCAGAGGGTCACGGTTGGTTCTGTCGCAGGTCTTGTGGTGCGGTGACTGAGCGTTAGCTCAGGAGGATGCGTTTGCGGAGCAGGGGCAGCTTGGCACGGCCGAACATTTGCCGTTTGAGCATCTTGATCCGGTTTACTGCGCCTTCGACGGGGCCGGAGCTGTAGGGCAGGGTGAGGCCGTTGGCGACAGCTTGGGCGTCCTGTCGCAGGCCTGCGACGAAGGAGTGAAGTTCCGGTAGGTCGTCCGCTTGGACCTTGGACATCCATTTTTCCAGCTGGTCACCGTGGCGGCTGGTCATCAGCTCGGCGAAGGTTTCAACGTGGTGGGCGGTCATCTCCAGTTCCCGGCAGCGGCCGAGGATGGCCATGAGACGCTCGGCCTGGTGATCGGCGATGTTGTTCGGGTGGCGGGTGATCCAGCTGGTCACCTCCCGCACGGATGGATGCCGACGGGGTGGCCGGTCAGTACGGGGCAAGGTCTCGCGCAGCTGCCGGACGTACTCCTTGACCACGCTCTCCCCTCCGGTGTAGCCGCGGTCGCGAAGTTCCTCGAACAGCCTGCGGGCGGTGGTGCAGCCTTCCGCCCACCGCTGGTGGAGGTAGGGCTTGTGCGGGTCGAGGATGCTGGCGCGGCCGGTCCACTTGCCGATCAGCAAGTCATCTGCGGCCGCCGCGCGCAGGAAGCGGCGGACGGTGTTGCGGGCATGAATTTCGGTGCCCGGGAACAGAACAACGCGGCGGAATGCCGACAGGGCCGCCAGAAGGGCGTCCAAGCCGTAAGTCACGTTTCAGCCGCGGGCGATGGACTGTTCGATGAGGGCCACGGTGGCGCGGGGATCGTCGACCTCGATGATGAGGCGGTCGTAGCTTTCGGCGTCGGCGAGTTCGATGACGACCGCCTTGCCCGGGTTCTTCACGTCCCAGAAAAGGCGTTCACCGTTGTGGCGGAAGTGGCCGGCGGTGATTACGCCGGGGAAGTGGGTGCCACCGACGCGGATGCCCTTCGGTTCGCGGGCGATGCCGGGGTCGTGGGTGGCACCACGCACGCGGGTGAGGGGGCTTTCCAGGCGGCTCTTGAGAGTCCAGAGCTTGTCGAGGCCCTGGAATTCGGCGGTCAGCAGGCCGCGTTCACGGTCGATGGAGATCAGGGCCATGTCTGCTCCTTGGGGGTGGTCCGCTGGGCGCGCAGGCGCAGGCGGGTACCGAGGACGGTGGAGGCGAGTTGAGGGGCGGCGTCACCGTGGGAGGGCCGCAAGGCGTCCTCCAGTGCTTTGATGCCTTCCGCGACCAGCGCGGCAACTTCCGGGTCGTGGGGGGCGCGTTCGGCGGCGGCGAGGAGGAGAAGTCCAGCTGCCGGGCCGTTGTCGTAAGAGGCCACGGCTGCTGTCAGCGCCCGCGTGGGGTCGCCGAGGGTGGCGATGGCGGCGGTGGTCGGGTGGATCTCGTGGTCGAGGTGGTTACGGGAGGCGCAGTAGCGTCGGTCACACCGGTGTCCTGTCGAAGTGCATCTGTCAGAAGGCGAGCCGCTGACCTGGTGGGGTGCCACGTCGATTGAGAACGCTGGCCCTGGGTCGGATCCGCCGGGCTTGGCGCTGGTCACGAGGGGGTGGTTCTTCTGTCGTGCCTCAGGCTGATCCGCCGAAGCGGCGTCTGGGCGAAGCCTGACGCACGAGAGCCCTGCCGCCCGTGAGGGACCGGCAGGGCTCTCGCGTGCGTACGACCGTCAGGCCTCCCCGACGAACCCCGCCCACGCCTCACGCGACACGTGGATGACCGGCCCGGCGACGGCCTTGGAGTCCCGGATGTGCACAACTCCCGTACCGGCGGCGACCTCTACGCAGTCGCCCCCTTCGGCTCCGCTGTAGCTGCTCTTGAACCAGATGAGGTCCGACGCGACGGCCGAGGACTCAGCGATGTTCATAGCTCTCCCAGCAACCTTTCGATGAATTCCACGGACTCTCGCGGAGTGAGAGCCTGTGATCGGATGATCCCATAGCGGGCTGCTGCGAGAGCCGCCTGTTGCGGGTCGGTTTGAAGGGTGCTGGTTCCCTGTGCTTCTGCGTACACGAACTTCTTGCCGTCGTCTCGGGTGACGACGGTGAAAGGCCCGTCGACGCCCGCGCTTTCCTCGCAGACGAGCGGCATGATCTGGATCTCTACGTTTCGCTTCTGGCCGATCAGAAGCAGGTGTTCCAACTGTCGTCGCAGCACACCTTTTCCGCCGAGTCGGCGACGCAGCACCGACTCGTCCATCACGAAGCTCAGCAACGGTGCGAGCTGTCGGTCGAAGATGTCCTGCCGAGCCAGCCGTGCGGCCACCCGCTGTTCGATGGTCTCCTGGTCGAGCGGCGGCCGTCGCATGGCGAGCACTGCCCTCATGTACTCCTCGGTTTGAAGCAGCCCCTTGACCACGAGGGTGTCGTACGAGAGCAGTTCGATGGCCTCCTTCTCCAGCTTGGCCATCCCCCGGAAGAACACCGGATACTGTGCCCTCTCCACCTGCTCCTTCCACACAGTCAGTAACCCACCCGCCCCCAACACCTCGTCCGCCTGCTCGATCGTCCTCGGCGAGGGAATCCTCCGCCCCTGCTCGAACGAGGCGACAGTCGACGCCGAATACCCGATCCGCCGCCCGAACTCCTCGCGTTCCAGTCCCGCCCGTACCCGCAGCGTCTTCATGCTCTGTCCGAACGCCGTGACGATCCCCTGCCCGGACTTGTCCGCCGTGGCCGCCCCGCCCTCGTCGCCGTCGTTCTCCCAGCCGTCCCCGAAGCTCACCGTCAACTCGTCGCCCGCTGTCACGGTCCTCGCCTCCCCGCCCGCCCTGTCGGTCATCGCCACCGCCTCTCCTGACCAACGCCCACCCGGGCGTCCCGTCACGCCGTGTGTCTCGTACCGGTACCGACAGCACCGCGTACAACCGGCCCGTGTCGGTGCGTCACCGCTCGTCACGCTACGCGACTGGCGGCACCTTTGTCGGCATGACGAACAAACCCGGCATCTCCGCGCGCACCGCTCAACCCGGCCACTCCGGCACCCACTTGATCACCCCGCACATTCCCCTCGACCGCGCTTTCGAGATGCGTTTCACCTCCACCCCGCGCGGCGCCCGCCTCGCCCGGCGGCTCGCCGCCCACCGGCTGCACGCCTGGGGGGTTCCGTACGACACCTGTCGGCACGACGTGATCGTGCTGGTCGTCGGCGAGCTGACCGCCAACGCGGTACGGCACGGTCACGTCCCCGGCCGGGACTTCCACCTTCACCTCCGGGTGATCGCCGAGACCGGTACCGTCCGCATCGAGGTCACCGACACCCGGGGCGAACTCGTACCGCCCCGCCCGGACTCCCTCGCCGATCCCGGCACCGACGACACCGGCGGCCGGGGGCTGCTTCTCGTCGCCGGGCTGGTCCGCCGCTGGGACTGGTACCGCCGGTCCGACGGTCCGGGGAAGACGGTCTGGGCGGAGTACGAGCTGCGGGAGGGTGCCCCCGGCATCGGCTGACCGTCCTGGCCCGCCGGCCGGTTCGTCGGGATCCGCCGCTGCTTGATCGCGCTTGTGTCGCTCCGGTGCGGTGGCTCGTGGGGCGGGCGGGATCCCGGGGGCGGTGGCGGATCACGTGCGACGCGGAAGGCCCCCGCTCGTCCGCGAGTGTCGGGACGGGCGGGGGCCCGCGGTGCCGCACGTGGTACGCGCTCGGCTCCGAGGGAACTGCCTGATCAGCGGGCGAAGCCCCAGTCGAGCATCTTGGTGGCGTCGTCGAACCGGTCCTTGTCGGCCTTGAGGATCGCGCCGACCAGGGTGCGGTTGTCCCGCTCGGCGGCGAAGACGAGGGCGTAGCCGGCCTCCGGGCCGCTGCCGGTCTTGATGCCGAGGGCGCCGTCGTAGCTGCTCAGCAGTTCGTTGGTGTTGACCCAGGTGTAGTACCGGGTGCGGCCGTTGGCCGCCGGCGCCTCGGTCTCGTACTGCTTGTTCTGCACGATGTCGGCGAACACCGGCTGGAGCATCGCGCGCTGGCCGAGCTTGGCCAGGTCGCGCGCGGTGCTGCGGTTGTCGCCGTTCGAGATGCCGTCGTAGCTGTCGAAGTGCGTACCGGTCAAGCCCAGCGCCTGCGCCTCGGCGTTCATCTGGTTCACGAAGTCGGCGATCCGCGCGTCCTCGGTGTCCCCGGAGCCGAAGTTGTCGGCCAGGGCCCGCGCGGCGTCCGCGCCGGAAGGGATCAGCATGGCGTGCAGCAGCTGCCGGACGGTCAGCGTGTCGCCGGTCTGGAGGTCGGCCGTACTGGCGCCGGCCTCCTGGACGTAGTCCCGGTACTCCTGCTTCACCGCGATCTGCCGGTCCAGCCATTCCGGGTGCTTGAGTACGACCATGGCGGTCATGATCTTGGTGGTGCTGGCCATCGACACGCTCTCGTCGGCCTTGGCGCCGGCCCACATCTCCCGCTCCTGGCTGCCGTCGCGGGCGTCCAGCAGGAAGGCGTGGTCGGCCTTGACGGCGGGGACGGCCTGGTCTCTCGTGTCCGGCGCGCCCTGGCTCCGGTCGGCGGGGGTGGTGGTCTCGCCGCTCGGCAGGCCGTTCTCGTCAACGGTCTGTGTGGCACTGGGGGTGGCCGCCTGGGCGAGCCCGCCGGCGGTGATCGGCAGGACGGCCCCGAAAAACGCGACCGTCGCGATGCGGGCCCCGGTCCGGTGTATTCGGTTGGGGCGGGCGTGGGAACCCATAGGCATTCCTTCTCCCGGCGCGGGGCGCCGGCTTGTAGCGGGAACTCGGTGCATACCGAACTTACTTGCGCTTCAACACCGACTGTCAAGATCGCTTTGTCATGGTCGGGTAACAGGGTTGACATTCGTGCAGGTCTCGTGCAGACGGCTGGTAGGGCCTATGGAGCGGCTCGCGCACGGTATCCGGCCGACTCCACCGGGCAGTGGTGGGCGGCCGGCGCCCGCCCACCCGGCCAGGGCCTGTCCCGACACGTGAAAAGGCCGGCCGGTGCGACAATCCGTCGCACCGGCCGGCCTCATGGGACCGGCTGACCCCGTCAGGGGCGGATGTCAGCGACCCGGTCGCCCGGGGCGGTCGTCGCCATCCGCGTCCCTCTCCTTGATCCGCGCCATTTCCTTCCGTACCTCGGCCTGGACGGCGCGCTCCTTCTCCAGCCATTCGGGCCGGTCCCTCTTCAAGGCGTCGATCTGCTCGGTGGTGAGGGGGTCCGTGACCCCGCCGCGTGCGAGGCCCGCGATGGAGGTACCCAGCTTCGCCGCGACGACCGGACGGGGATGGGGGCCGTCGCGGCGCAGTTCCCGCAGCCACTCGGGTGGATCGGCCTGCAGCGCGTTCAGTTCGGCGCGCGAGACGACGCCCTCCCGGAACTCGGCGGGGGTGGCCTCGAGGTACACACCCAGCTTCTTCGCCGCGGTCGCGGGCTTCATCGTCTGGGTGGTCTGGTGCGACTTCATGGTGCCGAGAATATCGAGCGTGTGCTCGGCCTCCGACCACGCCCGGTAGCCTGGGGGAGTGACAGGCTCGGAAGTGTCCCCTTCGTTCCGGCTCGCGTACGTCCCGGGAGTGACGCCCAACAAGTGGGTGCGGATCTGGAGCGAGCGGCTGCCCGAAGTGCCCCTGACCCTCGTCGCGGCGTCCGCTGCCGAGGCATCCGGCCTCCTGCGCGACGGCGGCGTCGACGCGGGTCTCGTGCGGCTGCCGGTCGACCGGACCGTCCTCAGCGCGATTCCCCTCTACACCGAGACGACGGTGGTCATCGTCCCGAAGGACCACGTCGTGGCGGCGGTCGACGAGGTGTCCGTCGAAGATCTGGCGGACGACATCGTGCTGCACCCCCTGGACGACGTGCTCGACTGGGAACGTCCGCCGGGACGGCCCGCGAACGAGCGCCCCGCCACGACGGCGGACGCCGTGGAGTTGGTGGCGGCCGGAGTGGGACTGCTCGTCGTGCCGCAGTCGCTCGCTCGCTCGCACCACCGCAAGGACCTCACGTACCGGCCGGTCACGGACGCTCCCGAGTCGCAGGTCGCGTTGTCGTGGCCCGAGGACGCGACCACCGACCTGGTGGAGGACCTCATCGGGATCGTCCGCGGGCGTACCGTCAACAGCACACGGGGCCGCAAGCAGGCCTCGGCGCAGCCGGCGCGCGACCGTCCGGATACGGGCGGCGCGCGGCGGAAGCCCGCGGCCGGCAAGACGGCCGGCAAGACGGCCGGCAAGACGGCCGGCGGGTCGACGGGCAGGTCGACCGGCAAGAGCCCACGCGGCGGTTCCGGCGGCCCCAAGGGCTCCAAACGCGGCAGGCCGCGCCGCCGGTCGTAGCCTCCTCGACGCCGAGCGAGCGCGCTCTTCCCGGTGGCCTTCTCCGTGGTGTGGTCGACGAGGTCGGTGTGGGCGGCGGCGACAGCGGCGGCGCCGTGCTGGGCGATCACCTGTGTCGGCCGCTCCCGGCCGGATGGCGTGCGTCACAGAGGTGATCAGGCCAGGGGCGTGGGCGTCGGCGGGCCTTGCGGATCCGGGGGCCGCTCCGCGTCGGTGAGGCGGCGCAGAGCACGGATCAGGGCGTCGACACCCGCCGCCGCCTTGGCACGGGGACACCCCACGTTCAGCCGGACCCGTCCCGGGGATCCGTAGACGGCCCCCGGCATGATGGCCACCTTCTCCACCTGGATCAGCTCGCGTTGCAGCGCGTCGTCGTCGACACCCAACGGGCGCAGATCGATCCAGGCCAGGTACCCGGCCTGCGGCGGCTCCCAGCCGAGTCGCGGGAACGCCGCCCGGAGCCGCTCGGCCACCAGGGCGAGATTGTCCGCGAGGTACCCGCGCAGCGCGTCGAGCCAGGGGCCACCCTCGTTGTACGCCGAGATGTGGCCCACCAGGGACAGCACCGCGGGGGAGGAGAGGCCGTCCGCCTCCTTCAGCTGTCCCAGGTACGCGTCGCGCGACGCGGGATCGCCGATGATGCCGTAACTACCGGTGAGCGCGGGGATGTTGAAGGACTTGGAGGCCGAAGTGAGCACCGCCCAGCGGCCCGTGCCGCCGTGCCGGGCCCAGGGGCTGTGGACATGCGGGGCGTGCGCCAGGTCGGAGTGGATCTCGTCGCTGATGACCGCCACGTCGTGCCGTGCGCACAGCCGTGCCATCCGGTCCAGTTCGTCCACGGACCAGACCCTGCCCGTGGGGTTGTGCGGCGAGCACAGCAGCAGTACGGCCGTGTCGGTCCGCGCCAGCAGCCGTTCCAGTCCGGCCCAGTCGTCGAGCGGGCACTCCCGCAGCCGCCGCCCGTTGGCCGCCACGGTCTTGGGGAACGCGTCGTACATGGGAGTGTGCGCGACGACGCCCTCGCCCGGCCGGGACCACAGCCGCAGCAGCTGTGACAACTGGTAGACGACGGAGGGTCCGTAGACGATCTGCCCGGGATCCACGGTCGTCCCGTGCCGCGACGCGTACCAGCGCGTGATCGCGGAGAGGAAGTCGTCCTGACGCCACCGCGAGTAGCCGAGGACCCCGTGCTCCAGGCGGCCCCGGAGCGCTGCCAGGATCTCCGGAGCGGTCTCGAAGTCCATGTCGGAGATGGTGAACGGCAGCAGGCCGGGGACGCCGAAGCGGTCCTCGACGTAGTCCCACTGGGTGCACCAGGTGCCGTGCCGGTCGACGGGCGTGTCGAAGTCGTAGGACGGTCCGCCGGGCCCGCCGGGGGAGGGGCGCGTCATGATCAGCCCACCGGGACCATGGTGGCGAGCGCGTCCTTCACCGACTGGACCTGCGGTCCGATGATGACCTGTACGTTGTGGCCGTCGAGCTTGATGACGCCGAGGGCGCCGAGCTTCTTCAGCCGTGCCTCGTCGACCTGCTCGGCGTCCGCCACGGTCATGCGCAGGCGGGTGATGCAGTTGTCCAGGGACCGGATGTTGTCGGCGCCGCCGATCGCGGCGAGGATGGCGACGGCGTCGTACTTTCCGGCGACCAGCTCGCGGGTGGGCGTCGCCTGCCCGTCGCCGTTCGAGGCCGTGGTCCCGGCGGACCGCGGTCCCTCGCAGTCCGCCGCGTCCTCGTTGCCTGCCGCGTCCTGGTCGGGCTCCTCCTCGCGGCCCGGGGTCTTGAGGTCGAACCGGGTGATCGCCCAGCGGAAGAGGAAGTAGTAGGCGCCGAACCAGACCGCTGCGATCACCGGCACCAGGTACCACTTGGTCGTCGTGCCCTGCAGGACGCCGAACACCAGCCAG
This sequence comes from Streptomyces hebeiensis, assembly GCF_052983195.1. Classification (NCBI taxonomy): domain Bacteria; kingdom Bacillati; phylum Actinomycetota; class Actinomycetes; order Kitasatosporales; family Streptomycetaceae; genus Streptomyces; species Streptomyces hebeiensis. The sequence continues at coordinate 790,296 of NZ_CM129812.1, read as the reverse complement.
TCGATGACATTGCCGTCGGTGTTGCCGATGAAGACGCCGAGCACCGCCGCGACGAGGAAGCCGAGCCCCACGAGGACGGCGTGGATGAAGTACAGCCAGGGCGCGATGAACAGGAACAGGAATTCCAGCGGCTCCGTGATGCCGCCGACCACGCACGCCACCACACCGGACACCAGGAGGGCCTTGATCCGCGGCCGCATCGTCTTCTTCGCGCAGTGGTACATGGCCAGCGCGGCGCCCGGCAGACCGCCCAGGTAGGCCGCCATCTTGCCCTGGGACAGGAAGTGGGTCGCGTCGGTGACGGCGGTGTTCGGGGCGGCCGAGCAGTCGAGCTGCGCGTAGAACATGTTGAGGGCGCCGGAGACGTGTTCACCGCAGACCGCGCCGGAACCACCGACGTCGGTGAAGCGGAACATGGCCACGAGGATGTGGTGGAGGCCGATCGGCCGCAGCAGCACCTCGCCCATGCCGAAGAAGAAGGGCCCGAGGACACCGGTGTGGCCGATGCCGCGGCCCACGGCGTTGATCCAGCCGTTGAACGTCGGCCAGAGCAGCGGGATGAGGAGACCGAGCAGGCTCAGGACGAGCGCCGAGACGATCGGGACGAAGCGCAGGCCGCCGAAGAAGGCCAGCGCGTCAGGCATCCGCTGGGTACGAAAGCGCTGGTGGAGGAGGCTGACAACGATGCCAACGGCCACGGCGCCGAGAAGTCCCGTATCGATGGACTTCACCCCCAGCACATCGGCGATGCCGTAGTGCGCGACCGCTTCCTCGTCCTCGAAGTCGACGCCCTTGGCGGTGAGGTAGAAGTTCACCGCGAGGTTCATCGCGGCGAAGCCGACGAATCCGGAGAAAGCGGCGACTCCCTTGTCCTCACGGGCGAGACCGAGCGGAATCGCCATCGCGAAGAGGACCGGCAGGAAGGTGAAGGCGACGAGCCCGGTGTTGGCCATCCAGGTGAAGACGAGGTGGAAGCCGTCGGCCTTCAGGAAGGGGAGGGTGTCGGCGACGGCTTCGCTGGAGAGCGACGAGCCGATGCCCAGGAAGATGCCGCAGAACGCGAGCAGGGCCACCGGGAGCATGAACGTTTTACCGAGTCCCTGAAGGAACTCCCAGAGTGCGGCTTTGGTCTTCTGCATGTGCGCGGAACCTTCGGGCATGGACACGTCGGCCTCGGGCGTCCGCAGTGACGAGCGGGGGAGCCGCGGGCAGATCGAGGGGCGGAAAACGGGATGCGGAGGGCCTGTCGTCCCCGTGGGGCGCCTGGGGGATCGCCCCATGTCGCGCCGCCGGACGCGGCTGTTCCGCAGCACGGATCACATCACAGCGGCTCAGCGGCTGTCCATGGAGGAAAACGGCGGCCGGCCACCCCGCGCGCCCCGCGAGGCCGGCCGCCGCGTGGCTCCGGCCTGTTTCCCCGGCGCCACGTCGTGTTCCCCGGCGCCACGTCGTGGAGATCACAGAGCCCAGGAAATCGGAAGACGGAACCGCCGGGTCCGGTCCGGGCGTGCTTGATCATATGAGTGACCGAGGCGACGAGCAGGGGCCGGTACGGGGACGAGGCGGCACACGCCGGTGGGCGATCGCGGGCGGCGCGGCGGCCCTGGCGCTGGCCGTCGGGGTCGGGGTCGTCGTCGCCCGGGACGGCGCCGGGACCATCACCGCCCCGCACACCTGCCACACCTCCGCCCACGGCACCGCACCGGCCGCGGGCCCCGCGGCGAAGACCGGCGAGACCCCGGCCGGGGTCGCCCCCGCCGCCGACTTCGACGGGGACGGTCACCCCGACCTGGCCATGGGATCCATGGGCGACGTGGCGAACGGCAGCGGCGGCGGCAGCATCGAGGTGGCGTACGGATCGGGCGACGGGACCGGCCTCGCCCGCTGCCAGTACCTCACGCAGAACGACGCCGGAATACCGGGCAAGGGCCGCGACGAGGCGTTCTTCGGCTCCGATGTGATGGCCCGCGACTTCGACGGGGACGGGTACACCGACCTCGCCGCCGCCGTCTTCGACTGGAAGCCGAGCGTGATCATCATGTGGGGTTCGGCCGACGGGCTGAAGAGCGCTGTGCGGGTGCCGGGCACGGACGGCAGCCACGTCCCCTGGATGCTGGATCCGATTCTGGAGGAGCAGCTCGTCGCCGGGGACTTCGACGGGGACGGGCATGCCGATCTGGTCTTCGGGCTCGGTTCCGGCAAGGGCCTGCTCAAGGGCCCCTTCAAGCGCGACGGCACCCCGGCGGCCACCGCCCCGGTCCCGGCCCCGCGCCGGCCGGCGAAGGACGTCGACACCGCCAACTACGCGCAACTCGTCGCCGGGGACCTGGACGGCGACGGCGCCGACGACCTGGTGGCCTTCCACCACGACTCGCTCCCCGAGGCGGCCTGGTCCGAGCAGCACTGGCCGGTGAGTCACCTCCGCGGCGGCCCGGACGGCTTCACCCAGCCCGACGACGTCGGTCTCCCCGACGCGGCGACGGGCGCGGCCGGTGACGTGGACGGCGACGGGATCGCGGACCTCGTGCTCGGTCCCCGCGGCGATGACGTGAGCCGCAGTGCGGTGACCGTGGTGTACGGCTCGGAGTCCGGGCCGGGGAAGGGCAGGCGGACGACGACCCTCGACCGTGACGCTCCGGGCGTGCCCGGCGAGGAACCTCAGGACGAGGACGCCGTCTTCACCTCCCTGGACACCGGTGACGTCGACGGCGACGGCTACGCGGACGTGGTGGCCGGCTCGCCCCGCGGGGACGTGTACGCGAAGCCCGGTCCGGAAGAGGTGCTGTTCCTGCGGGGCGGCCCGGACGGCCTGACCGGCGAGGGCGCCCGCGCCGTCAGGGAGGGCGACCTCGGCGGCGACCCGGAGGTGCGGCGCGGGTTCGGCGCGGCGGTGCGCCTGGTCGACATGGACGGCGACCACCGGTCCGAGCTGGTCGTGGCGGCACCCGGCACCGACAGGACCGACAGCTCCGCCTGGCTCCTGCCCGGCACGGCGGACGGGCCCGCCACCGGGGGAGTCACCCGGCTGTTCGGTGACGGCTTCGACTCCACCGAGGGGCTGGACCTCTACATGGGAGGCGGGGGGATCGCCCGCTGACGCCTTCCCCGGGCGAACGGCACGAACGGCTCGTCCCATGGCCGGGACCGCTACAGGACGAGCCCTCATTGTGTCGGTCACATACATGGATGTGGCCTCGTGGTGTCCCTACTGTTTCCGGCCATGACAAGCGAGACTCCTCCCCCCGTCCCCCGCGCGGCGCCCACGGGCGCCGACGTGGACCTGTCGTCCCGGGTCGCCCTGGTCACCGGCGGCGGCAGCGGTATCGGCAAGGCGTGCGTCGTGGCGCTTGCCGCGGCGGGCGCCACGGTGCACGTCGTGGACCGGGACGCCGAGGCCGCCGAAGCGGTCGCCGCCGAGACCGGGGGTGAGGCACACGTCGTCGACCTGGCCGACCCCGCCGCGATCGACACACTGCCGACCGATGCCGACATCCTGGTCAACAACGCCGGCCTCCAGCACGTCGCACCCCTGACGGAGTTTCCGCCCGAACGGTTCGCCCTCATCCAACAGGTGATGGTCACGGCGCCGTTTCTGCTGATGCGCCGCGGCCTGCCGCACATGTACGCGCGGGGCTGGGGGCGGCTGATCAACGTCTCCAGCGTCCACGGACTGCGGGCCAGCGCCTACAAGGCGGCGTATGTCGCCGCCAAACACGCCCTGGAAGGCCTGAGCAAGGTGGCCGCGGTCGAAGGCGCCCCGCACGGCGTGACCAGCAACTGCATCAACCCCGGCTATGTCCGCACCCCCCTGGTGGAGAACCAGATCCGCGACCAGGCCGCCGCCCACGGGATCAGCCCCCAGGACGTCCTGACCGACGTCCTGCTGACCCGCCCGCCCATCAAGCGCCTGCTGGAGGCCGAGGAGGTCGCCGCGGCCGCGCTGTGGCTGTGCGCGGACCACAGCGGCTACGTCACCGGCGCCTCGCTGCCTCTCGACGGCGGCTGGGGAGCCACCTGACGCGCTCGCACCACCACGCCGTAACCCCCCGTACCGCCCGCCCCCGTCCCCGTACCCGAGAACCGGTGAACCCATGACCGAGACCACGACCGACCGGCCCGGCGCGCGCAGCTCCGGCGGCATCGCCCGGATCGTCAGCGCGAGCCTCATCGGCACGACCATCGAGTGGTACGACTTCTTCCTCTACGGCTCCGCCGCCGCGTTGGTGTTCAACACCCTCTTCTTCCCCACCAGCGACCCGCTGGTGGGCACACTGATCGCCTTCGTCACCTATGCCATCGGCTTCGCCGCCCGGCCGCTCGGCGGCGTGGTCTTCGGACACTTCGGCGACAAGATCGGCCGCAAGAAACTCCTCGTCATCAGCCTTCTGATGATGGGCGGCGCCACCTTCGCCATGGGCCTGCTGCCCACCTACGACAGCATCGGCGTCGGCGCGCCCATCCTCCTCACCGTGCTGCGGCTGATCCAGGGTTTCGCCCTGGGCGGCGAATGGGGCGGCGCCGTACTGATCGTCTCCGAACACGGCGGCGACAAGCACCGCGGCTTCTGGGCCTCCTGGCCGCAGGCCGGGGCGCCCGGCGGCAATCTGCTCGCCACCGGTGTCCTCGCGCTGCTGGCCGCCGTCCAGTCGGAGGAGACGTTCCTGTCCTGGGGCTGGCGCGTGCCGTTCCTGCTCTCCGGCGTCCTGGTCGTGATCGGCCTGTGGATCCGCGTATCGGTGTCCGAGTCGCCGGTCTTCCTCGCCGCCCAGGCCAAGGCCGAGGCCGACGCCGCCCGCGGCATCAAGGACAAGCCCCCGGTCGTCGAGGTCTTCCGGCGCAGCTGGCGCGAGGTGCTCGGCGCCATCGGCACCCGGTTCGGCGAGAACATCTCGTACTACATCCTGACCTCTTTCCTGCTGGTCTACGTCACCAGCCACCTGGAACTGCCCAAGAGCACCGCGCTGAACGCCGTCCTGATCGGCTCGGCCGTCCACTTCGTCACCATCCCCGCGTGGGGGGCGCTCTCCGACCGGCTCGGCCGCAAGCCCGTGACACTGATCGGCTCCGTCGGCATGGCAGCGTGGGCGTTCGCCTTCTTCGCCCTGGTCGACTCGGAGTCGTTCGCCGTGATCACCGTGTCGGTCACCGTGGGACTGCTGCTGCACGGCGCCATGTACGGTCCGCAGGCCGCGTTCATCTCCGAGATGTTCGACACCAAGGTCCGCTACTCGGGCGCCTCCATGGGATCGCAGCTCGCCTCGATCGTCGCCGGTGCCCTCGCGCCCATCATCGCGGTCGAGCTGCTGAAGGACTTCGGGTCCCCGACCCCCATCGCGCTGTACCTTTGTCTCGCCGCGGTGATCACCACCGTCACCGTCGCCGTCATCAAGGAGACCCGAGGCCGTGACCTGACCCGCTCCACCACGGCCGCGCCACCGCACGAGCGGGATGTGCCGGTCGCCGGCCCCGAACGCGCCTGACCGGGGCTCCCGGGCCGGGGTACGGTCCGCCCAGGACGGCACGGGCGGACCCCGCCCACGGGCGGACCCCGCGGACACGGACCCGGGCGCGGCCCCGCGGCACCGTCCGGCCCGTGGGCACCGTCCGGTCCGCGGGCTTCGGGCCGAACCACACACCCGCCGCCGGAGAAGGGAGCCCGCCCCCCATGGCCACCGTGCACGATTCCGCCGACGCGGCCACGGCAGCACTCCGGGAACTGCTCGACCTCCTCGCAGCCGACGCACCGGCCGAAGAACTGGCCCGGCCCGCCGCCCGGGCACGCGCCGCCGGAGCGCGCCCGCACGAACAACGGGCCGTGGACGAGGCCACCCGGGTGGCCCGGGACATCCACCGGACCCTGACGCAGCGCCGCAGGCGCGAAGCCGAACTCGCCGCCCTCTTCGACACCGCCGGCGACCTGGCCGCGCTGCGCGACCTGGACGCCGTGCTGCGGGCCATCGTGCACCGGGCCAGAACCCTGCTGGGCACCGACATCGCCTATCTCACGCTCAACGACCCGGTGGCGGGGGACACGTTCATGAGGGTGACCTCCGGCTCGGTCTCCGCCAAGTTCCAGCAGCTCCGCCTCGGCATGGGCGAAGGGCTCGGCGGCCTCGTCGCCCAGACCGCCCGGCCCTACGCCAGCACCGACTACCGCACCGACCGCCGCTTCAAGCACACCGGTGCCATCGACGAGGGGGTCGAGGAAGAAGGGCTCCTCGGCATCCTCGGGGTGCCCCTGCGCGTCGGCCGACGGGTCATCGGCGTCCTGTTCGCCGCGGACCGCGCCTCCCGCGACTTCACCCCCGACGCCATAGCCCTGCTCACCTCGCTGGCCGACCACGCCGCCGTCGCCATCGACGGCGCACGCCTGCTCGAGGAGACCCGCACCGCGCTCGTCGAACTGAACGCGGCCAACGAGACGGCCCGCGCCCACAGCGAGGCCCTGCACCGCGCGGCCGATGCCCACGACCGGCTCACCGACCTCGTCCTCAGAGGCGGCGGCGTCGACGACGTCGCCCGCGAGATCGCCGCCCTCCTCGACAGCGGCCTGGCCGTCCACGACGCCGACGGCACCGAACTCACCCGCGTGGGAACCGGCCCCGTCACCCCGCCCGGACAGGGAATCGAAGCCTCCCGGGCCGGTGGACGGGCCGTCCCCGTCGACGGGAACTGGGTGTGCGCCGTCCTGGCCGGCCCGGAACTCCTCGGCAGCCTCCTGCTCACCGGCCGGGCCGATCTCACCGCCGCCGACCGCCGCCTGTTCGAGCGGGCCGGCCTGGTCACCGCACTGCTGCTCCTGCTGCGCCGCTCCGTGGCCGAAGCCGAGAACCGGGTACGCGGCGAACTCCTCGACGACCTGCTCACCGGCCGCGGGCCGGGCCGCCACCCCGACACCGGCAGTCTGGCGCTGCGGGCCAGGAGACTGGACATCAACCTCGCCCGGCCGCACGCCGTCCTCGTCCTGGGCTGCGAACCGGACGTACGCTCACGGCTGTCGGCCGAGGCGGCACGCCGCGCACGGGCCCTCGGTGGCCTGGCCGGAGCCCGCAACGGCCACACCGTGCTGCTCGCGCCCACCTCCGATCCGGGTTCACTCGCCCATGACCTGGCCCGGGAACTGTCCTGCGGCTTCGGTACGCCCACCACCGTCGGAGCCGCGGGCCCCGTGACGGGGGCCGAACGCCTGCCGGACGCCTACGACGAGGCACGCCGCTGTCTCGAAGCGCTCGAAGCCCTGGGCCGGACCGGTGAGGGCGCCGGCCTGTCCGAACTCGGCTTCCTGGGCGTGCTCCTGGGCGACCGGGCCGACATCACCGGGTACGTGGACCGCGTGCTCGGCCCCGTACTCCGCTACGACACCCAGCGCGGCAGCGAACTCGTCCGCACCCTGGACGCCTACTACGACCACGGCGCCAGCCTCGCCAGAGCCAAGGACGTCCTGCACGTCCACGTCAACACCGTGGTCCAACGCCTCGACCGCGTCGCACAGCTCCTCGGCCCCGACTGGAGCACTCCCGGCCGGGCCCTGGAGATCCAGCTGGCACTCCGTCTGCACCGCCTCGCCCGACAGCGCACGTCCGGCTGAACCGGCACGGTGCGGCACCGGCGGCTGGGGCGGTGCTCTTCCCGGGCGGCCCCGGGTGGTCCGTGTCACCGGCGCGCCGAGCAGGGTGGTACCGCCGTGGCCTCGAAGAGGGTCAGCGGTCGGCCGGCCCCACGAGTCCCGCCACCAGCCCCCGCGCGTACGCGGCGTCGAGGCCGTCCGGGCGGAAGAGGATGCGGTACATGATGGGCGCGACGACGTGGTCGAGAACCGTCTCGACGTCTGGTGCGGTCTCCGCGCGGCCGGCCGCGCGGTCGAGGACGACGTCGATCTGTTCGGCCGCGTAGGCCGAGCACTGGCCGGCGTTGCTGCCGTCAGGGTCGCCGAGCAGGGCGTCGCGGATGTAGGCGCGGCCCGAGGGGGCGGCCATCTCCTCGAGGAACTGCTCGGCCCACGCCGCGAGATCCGCGCTCAGGCTCCCCTTGTCCACCGGCGCCGTGTCGGGCCGCAGGCGCTCCACCGCCACGTCCGACAGCAGTTCCCGCAGGTCGCCCCATCGGCGGTAGATCGTGGACGGGGTGACGCCGGCGCGGGTGGCCACCAGGGGGACCGTGAGCGCCTCGCGGCCCACCTCCGCCTCGAGTTCACGAACGGCGGCGTGGACCGACGCCTGGACCCTGGCGCTGCGCCCACCGGGGCGCACCATTGTCTTTCGGCTCATGGAGCCACCTTAAAGCCACAGCGTAGCTTCAAGCGCTGGTCCCGCCTGGCCCGGTCCCGCCTGGCCCGCTCCCGCCGGGACCGGCCGGCCGGACCGTCACACCGTCGCCACCGGGCGGGCGGGCCGGGTTTGCTCGTAGGCGTGGCCGACCCGCAGCAGGACCGGCTCCCCGAGGGGGCGGCCGAGCAACTGCATACCGATCGGCAGGCCGTTCGTGTCATGGCCGACCGGTACCGACAGCGAGGGCACACCGGTGATGTTGGCGGGGGCCGAGAGGCGTACGTAGGCGTCGGAGACGCCCTCGACGGTGCCGTCCGGCCAGGTGAGAGTGGACTGGTCGGACGGCACCGCGGTCGCCGGGACCGTCGGGGCGGCGATCACGTCGGCCTCCTTCAGCAGGCGGGCCCAGTCCTGTCGCATGAGGGTGCGGGCGCGCTGGGCGCGCAGGTGGTCCCCGGCCGGCATCAGCTCGCCGGCTTCGAGGAGGACGCGCACGTCCGCCTGGTACAGCTCGGGGACCGTGCGCAGGGTGCGCTCGTGATAGGCGGTGGCCTCCGGCACCATCAGGCCCCAATGGGTCGCCTGGATGTAGCGCGTCATCGGGATCTCGACCTCGACGAGACGGGCCCCGAGGCTTTCGAGGTGGCCGATGGCGTGCCGGACCGCGGTCTCGACCTCCGGCGCGACGTGGTCGAAGTAGTAGTTCCGCGGCACGCCGACGCGCAGTCCCGTGAGATCCGTGTCCGCGCCCGGCCGGTAGTCCGTGACGGAGGTGGCCAGGGAGGCGGGGTCGCGGGGGTCGTGGCCGGCCAGGGCGGTCAGGACCAGGGCCGCGTCCTCGACGGTGCGGGTGATCGGGCCGACGTGGTCGAGCGACCAGGACAGGGACGTGACGCCGTGGCGGGGGACGAGGCCGTAGGTCGGCTTGAGGCCGACGACACCGTTGAGCGCGGCGGGCACCCGGATGGAGCCGCCGGTGTCGGTGCCCAGCGCGAAGGTCGCCGCACCCGCGGCGACGGCGACGGCGGATCCGCCGCTGGAGCCGCCGGCGACCCGGTCGCGGTCCCAGGCGTTCTTGGTCTGCGGCGTGGTCAGACCGTAGGCGAACTCATGGGTGTGGGTCTTGCCGACGAGGACCGCGCCGGCCGCGGTCAGACGGGCGGCGACCGTGCTGTCGGCCTCCGCGCGGTGAGCCGCGCGGACCCGGGAGCCGGCCGTGGTGGCCGCGCCGGCGACGTCGATCAGGTCCTTCAGCCCCATGGGGACGCCATGCAGCGAGCCGTGCGGGCCGCGGCCGGCCGCGATGTCGTGCTCGGCCTCGCGCGCCGACCGGCGGGCCTCCTCCGCGGTGACGGTGACGTAGGCCCCCAGGCTCGGCTCGACCTTCTCGACGCGGTCGAGGACGGAGTCCACCAGCTCGACGGGTGACAGCTTCCGTGCCCGGATGGCATCCGCGGCCGCGGCGAGGGACAGTTCATACGGCTGCATCGTCGTACCCCTCTCCCACGCGGTAGGCGGCGGCAGGCGGGGTGTCACCGAAGTCCAGCTCCCGCAGGACCGCGACGACGGAATGGATGTGGTCGGCGGTGGCGGCCACCGTGACATGCCGGTCGGCCGGGAGCGGGAGCCCGGCACGGTCGGCCCAGAGGGCCACCTCCGGCGCTGTGAGTCCAGTGGCGGACATGAAGGTTCCCTTCGGATCGGGCGGATCGGATTGGAGCGAGGGAGCCCCAGGCGTCAAACGCTAATGGTTTGCTTTAGTGGAGGCTAAGGTCTACGGTCGCTTAACGCAAACCGATCGCGTTTAGCGAGAGGGGGAGGGGTCGGCGTCACATCGGACGCGGCCCCGGAAGAACGAAGGAGACAACGCAGCGTGAACGCCTCACCCGCCGACGAGACCACCGCCGTCCCCTCCTGGATGGTGGGCGACATCACCGTCCACCGCGTCGACGAGGTCCTCCTGCCACCCGCGACCGGACCCTGGCTGCTGCCCGACGCCACCACGGACGTGGTCGAGCGACACGACTGGCTGCGCCCCGACTTCGCCGACCAGGAAGGCGTCCTGCGTATCGACAGTCACAGCTTCGCGTTCGTCGTGGGTGGACTGCGCGTCCTGGTCGACACCGGCATCGGCAACGGCAAGGAGCGGGCCAACCCCGCCTGGCACGATCTGCGCACCGGCTTCCTCGGGCGCCTCGACGCGGCCGGCTTCTCACCGGACTCCGTCGACCTGGTGATCCTCACCCACCTGCACGCCGACCACGTCGGCTGGAACACACGGGAAGCGGGAGGCGAGTGGGTTCCCACCTTCCCCGGCGCCCGTTACCTCGCCTCCCGCGTCGAACGCGAGTTCTGGGCCACGTACGACATGGAGGAGGCGCGCGCGCAGATGTTCCGCGACTCCGTGCTCCCGGTCGAGGAGGCGGGGCTGCTGGACCTGGTGGACGTCCCGGCCGAGGGGGTCGAGATCACACGGGGCCTGCGCCTGCTGCCCACTCCCGGCCACACCCCCGGCCACGTCGCCGTCGAGCTGACCAGTCGGGGTGAGACGGCGCTGATCACCGGCGACTGTGTCCACCACCCGGTCCAGCTCGCCCACCCCGCCATCGGCGCGTGCGTCGACATCGACCCGGAGCGGTCCGAGGCCTCGCGGCGCGAGCTGCTCCGCTCCCTCGCCGACACGGACACCCTGGTCCTCGGCACCCACTTCGCTCCGCCCACCGCCGGGCGCGTGATCACTCATGAGGGCGCCTACCGGCTCGCGCCCGTCCCCGCCACCCAGCGGACCGTCTCGCGCTGACGCGATGGCCGGCGGTTCGTCGGCGGAGACGGTGCGGACGGCCTTCGGGCGGACTTCCGTCAGGGGCTGACGCGAGACGGATGTGAGCCGGAGTGATATCCGGCTGCGTTTGTCAACCCCTCGACGGTTTCACCTCGTTGTGGACAAAGTATGGACGGTTCATGGTGCGGTTCGTACGCTGGGCGTCGCTTCCGTACGGACGTCTGCGTGCACCATGGCGGAACGCCGCCGCACCACCCGTACGTGGACGAACTCCACTCCGCGACCGCGGTCCACCACCGGCCGCGCCGCCTCGCAGCGCCCAGCAGGAGGAAGAGTGACGCCACACAAGTACCCGAACCTCCGTAGCCATCGCCGTAGGCCACGAAGAACCGCGGGTTTACTCCTCGCGGTCCTTCTCACCGGTGGCCTCGCGGCACCGTCCGCCGAAGCGGACGAGAAGCCCTTCGCGGACCTGCCGCCCCAGGAACCCGGCGTCACCCTCCGCGTCTTCGATGTCCAGTCCCCGCTGAACAAGCTCTGTGATCTCAAGCCGGCCCAGACCCCCAACGTCGACAAGCTGATCCCCGTCGTCGACTGGTCGTCCACGGAGGGCTTCGGCTTCACCGACAACTTCGTGTCCCAGATCATCGGCAACATCAACGTGCCCGCCGAGGGCGCGTACACCTTCCGTCTGATCAGCGACGACGGATCCCGGCTGTTCCTCGGCGACCGGAAGGTCATCGACCACGACGGACTGCACGGCGCGGAGCCCAAGGACGGCGAGATCACCCTTCTCCCCGGCTACCACGCGCTGCGGATCGACCACTTCGACCGCGGCGGCGAGCAGCAGGTCACCCTCCAGTGGAAGCCGCCGGGCGCCGACGAGTTCACCCTCGTCCCGAATTCCGTGCTCAGCACGGACGCCGGCGTCGTCCGTGTCACCGCCCCGGGCCGCAAGGAGTGCGAGGGCAGCTTCGACACCCCCGGCGACGGCCTCCCGCTGACCTCGGTCAACCCCGGCTACACCCTCACCGATCTGCGCCCCGCGGGCTTCGAGCCGCAGGTCTCCGCGATGGACTGGCTGCCGGACGGCCGGCTCGCCGTGACCACGTGGGGCGGCAGCACCAATACAGAGGGGGAGGTGTACGTCCTCGACAACGTCACGGGTGACACCGGTCCGGACAAGGTCACCTACAAGAAGATCGCCGAAGGCCTGAAGGAGCCGATGGGGATCAAGTACGTCGACGGAAAGCTGTACGTCTCGGAGAAGCACCAGCTGACCGAACTGTCCGACATCGACGGCAGCAACACCGCCGACGAGATCCGCAAGATCGCCGACTGGCCGTACGGCGGAAACTTCCACGAGTTCGCCTTCGGACTGCTCTACGAGGGCGGGGACTTCTACCTGAACCTGTCCGTCGCCATCAACTACGGTGGCGCGACGACCCGGCCTCAGCCGGCCCCGAACCGCGGCACCACCATCAAGGTGAACAGGAAGACCGGAAAGGTCACGTACCTGGCCGGCGGCCTGCGCACGCCGAACGGCATCGGACGGGGCCCGGGGGGCGACCTCTTCGTCACCGACAACCAGGGCGGCTGGCTGCCCGCCTCCAAGCTGCTCCACATCAAGAAGGAACGGTTCTTCAACCACTACACCGACCCGGCCGGACCGTTCGACGACCGTACGGTCACCCGGCCGGTCCTCTGGCTGCCGCAGAACGAGATAGCCAACTCGCCGAGCACACCGATGCTGTTGAAGAAGGGGCCCTTCGCCGGGCAGATGCTCTTCGGTGACGTCACCTACGGCGGGCTCCAGCGCGCCGACCTGGAGAAGGTGAACGGCGAGTACCAAGGCGCGGTGTTCCGGCACACGCAGGGCCTGGAGGCCGGCATCACCCGGATCAGCACCGGACCGGACGGCGCGATCTACGCGGGCGGCCTCGGCGCCGACGGCAACTGGGGCCAGGAGGGCAAACTCCGGTTCGGACTCCAGAAACTCACGCCGAACGGCACAGCGGTCTTCGACATCAGGACCATGCGCGCCACTCGCGACGGTTTCGAACTCACCTACACGGAGCCCCTGTCGGAGGAGACGGCCGCCAAACTGACGAGCGGCGCCTACTCCGTCGAGCAGTGGCGGTACGTTCCCACCCCGGCGTACGGGGGCCCCAAGATCGACGAGGAGGTCCTCCCCGTCACGGCCGCCCGGTTGTCCGACGACCGTCGCAAGGTCCGTCTCACCATCCCCGGTCTGAAGACCGACCGCGTGGTGCACGTGCGATCGCCGCGCCCCTTCGCCTCGGCCTCGGGTGAGCAGCTCTGGTCCACCGAAGCCTGGTACACACTGAACGCGCGCCCGGGCCCCGCGCAGCCCGTCACCTCGTACGACGCCGAGTCGGCACGGCTGTCCGGCGGGGCGGACATCGACACCGAGCACGCCGGTTACACCGGCGGTGGCTTCGTCGACGGCTTCGGTACTCAGGGCGCCACCGCCACCTTCGAGGTCGACGCACCCACGAAGGGCGTTTACGACGTGGCGCTGCGCTACGGCAACGGCCCCGACCCCTTCACCGGGACCAAGACGATCGGCGTCGGCGTCAACGGCGGACAGGCGCGGCAGACCGGCCTCCCCTCCACCGGCGCCTGGAACCGCTGGTCCACCAAGACCGAGCGGCTGACCCTGCGCAAGGGCCGCAACACCATCACCTACACCCATCGGCCCGAGGACACCGGCCACGTCAACCTCGACATGATCGAGGTGCGCAAGGCCGGCAGCCGTATCGACCTGTTCTCCGGCGGCAGCCTCGCCACCGACTGGCAGCACACCGACGGCCGCAGTGTCGAATGGCCGCGCACCGCCGAGGAGTCCGTCGAGGTGTGCTGCGGTGACATCCGCACCAAGCAGGCCTTCGGCGACTTCAGGCTGCACGCGGAATTCCGGGTGCCGAAGCTGCCCGACGACGTCACCGGGCAGGACCGCGGGAACAGCGGGATCTACCTCCAGGACCGGTACGAGATCCAGATCCTGGACTCCTTCGGGGTGGCGAGACTCGCCCCGAACGAGGCCGCGGCCATCTACGAGAAGAAGGCCGCGGACCTGAACGCGGCCACCGCACCGGAAACCTGGCAGACGTACGACATCGTCTTCCGCGCGGCCCGTTTCGACGCCGACGGCCGGAAGACCGACGACGCCAGGATCACCGTGGTGTGGAACGGCAAGAAGGTCCACGACAACGTGGCGGTGGACGGCCCGACCGGCGGCGGCGCCGCCGAATCGGCCGCGGCGGGCGCGATCCGGCTCCAGGACCACGGCAACAAGGTCCGCTTCAGGAACCTCTGGATCGAACCGCTGGACTGACGGCCACGGGGGAGAACCGTCCCGGGCCGGCGAAGCCACCTGCGTCGAGGAACACACGGCCCCCGGCCCGGGACGGCTCGGCGGACGGCGTACGGGTCCTGCCGGGCCCCGTACGGGCCTCGCCGGGCCGGGTCGCCTGCCTGTCGCGTCAAGCCGACGCCGACGGCAGGATTTTCCGCGTCGCCGCCGACGTTGTCGCACTGCGGATATCCGCTCCGGGGGACATGCCCCCGGCACCCACGACAGGAGAGCGACAGTGAGCAACCGCGCGGCCGCGGCCTTGGCCCGCCCGTTCACGCTGGGTTCGGCCGAGCTGCCGAACAGGATCGTGATGGCCCCCATGACCCGTCGAAGCTCCCCGGGCGGCGTTCCCGGTGAGGACGTCGCCGCCTACTACGCCCGCAGGGCCGCGGCGGGGACCGGCCTGATCATCACCGAGGGCACGTACGTCGGCCACCGCTCCGCCGGCGACGCCGCCGACGTTCCCCGCTTCCACGGCGAGGAGCAGCTCGCCGGATGGCGGCGGGTCGTCGAGGCCGTGCACGAGCACGGCGGAGCGATCATGCCTCAGCTCTGGCACGTCGGGATCCAGCGTCCCGCCGGAGCCCCGCCGTTTCCCGAGGCGCCGTCCATGGGGCCGTCGGGGATCGCGCTGGACGGCACCCGCGGAGCGGGCGAGGCAATGTCCCTCGCCGACATCGACGATGTCATCAGCGCCTTCGCCGACGCCGCCGAGGCAGCCGAGCGGACCGGTTTCGACGGCGTGGAACTGCACGGCGCGCACGGTTACCTGATCGACCAGTTCCTGTGGGAGCGCACCAACCGGCGCACCGACGCCTACAGCGGTGACCTGGCCTCCCGGACCGCGTTCGCCGCCGATGTGGTGGCCGCCGTCCGCGCGAGGGTCGCCCCCGACTTCCCCGTGGTGCTGCGGTTCTCGCAGTGGAAGGCCGGACACTACGATGCCCGGCTCGCCGAGGACCCGAGCGAGCTGGAGGCCCTGCTCACTCCGCTGGCAGGGGCCGGAGTCGACGCCTTCCACGCCTCCGGGCGCCGCTACTGGACGCCGGAGTTCCCCGACACGGGGTCGGACCTGAACCTCGCCGGATGGACGAAGAAGCTCACCGGCAAGCCGGTCGTCACCGTCGGCTCGGTCGGCCTGGACGCGGTCTTCCAGCCCGCCGCCACCGGCCTCGCCGCCGCGGGCGTGGAGAGCGTCGAACGGCTCCTCGACCGCCTGGAACGGGACGAGTTCGACCTCGTCGCGGTCGGCCGCGCGCTGCTCGCCGACCCGGAGTGGGCCGACAAGGTCCTGAACGGCCGGCTGAACGAGCTCGTCCCGTTCAGCCAGGAGGCGCTGCTGACCCTGCGCTGACAGACGGACAGGGACAGAGGCTCGGTGCGGGTGCGGGTGCGGGTGCGGGTGCGGGTGCGGGTGCGGGTGCGGGTGCGAGTCCGCGCACACAACCCGCACCCGCGCCTACGCCCCGCACCCGCCTGAGGACGCCGGCCTCACCCGTCCCGGCGCAGCGTGCGAGGATTCGGCGGCCCGACGTGGGCGTCGCGGCCGCGAGCGGCGCGGCGGCACCACGTTCCACCAGGTCGGGCAGCGCGGCACCGGCTCACGCGTGTCCCCCGAGCGAGCTACACGCGGGTGTCCACCGTGTGGTGACGATTTCGAGCCACCGGATCCGTAGCGTTCCGTCCGTCCGCGGCGCTCCGGCCGCGGACGGAGGAAAGGCGCATCATGAGAGTGGTCTGGCAGCTCCTCGCCGCCGTGGCGGTCGCCGCCATCGGCGGTCAGGCCGTGACAGCGGTACGGGCGAACCCGTGGCTCACGTCCGCCGTCGGGCTGTCGACGGCGTTGTTCGCGGTGCTCGTGTACGGGTGGGTGGTGCGGCGGACCGAGCGCCGACCCTCCACGGAGGTGGCCCGGAAAGGCGCCGCGTCCGGGATCACCCGGGGAGCGCTGATCGGCCTCGGGTTGTTCGGGACCGTCATCGTGAACATCTTCTTCCTCGGGTACTACGAGGTGCACGGGCGGGGCTCGGTGTCGACCGCGGTGGGGCTGATCGGTTTCATGGCCGCGGCCGCCGTGACGGAGGAAGTGCTCTACCGCGGCGTCCTGTTCCGGATCATCGAGGAACGCCTCGGCACCTGGATCTCGATGTCGCTGACCGGCGTGCTGTTCGGCCTGTCGCACCTGCTCAACCCGGATGCCAGTGTGTGGGGCGCCATCGCCGTCACACTGGAGGCCGGCGGCATGTTCGCCGCAGCCTTCGCCGCCACCCGCAGTCTCTGGCTGCCGATCGGCCTGCACTTCGGCTGGAACTTCGCCGCGTCCGGCATCTTCAGCACCGTGGTCTCCGGCAACGGTGACAACCAGGGGCTGCTGGACGCCTCGATGTCGGGGCCGGCACTGGTCACCGGTGGCGACTTCGGTCCGGAGGGAAGCCTGTACGCGGTGGTGTTCTGCGTGCTGATGACGATCGGGTTCATATGGCTGGCCCGCCGGCGCGGCACCATCGTGCCCCGCCGCCCGCGCCCCGAGCGGATCGCCGCCGCCTCTACACTTTCCCGGTGATCGTTCTTCGGCGGGTCCCGGAGCCATTGCGTCGTATCGACGCCGGGCTCCGGTACCTGGGTGCCGGAGTGCTGCTCTTCGCGGCGTCGCTCGTGCCGGCGTTCCACACCCACGGGACGGACCTCGGCGGCCTGCCCGGCCGTCCCTTCGACGTGCTCGCCCTCGTGGCCGTCGCGCTCCAGTGCTTTCCGCTCGCCGGGGTGGTCCGATGGCCGGTCGTCTGTTCCGCCCTGGTGTCGCTCGGCTTCGCCGTCGACCAGCTCCGCGGCTACCACACGCTCGCCGGCACCGGACTGCCCATCGCACTGGTGGGCCTGGCATCCCATCTGCGGTGGCACCGACGCGCCACCGCGCTGGCCTTCTCCGCCGCGTACGTACCGCTGGCGGTCGCGCTCCACCAACTCGGTTCCGGGGCCGAAGCGCCCAGCGGGTTCGCGCTCTTCTACCTGGCGCTGGCCCTCGCGTGGGGCATCGGGGCAGGGCTGCGCTCCTCCCGGGCCCGGGAGGCCGAACGCCGCCGCCGTGTCGCCGAGGACACCCGCACCGCCGAACGCACCCGCATCGCCCGTGAACTGCACGACGTCGTGACGCACCACGTGACGGCGATGGTCGTGCAGGCCGAGGCGGCACGCTATCTGTCCGCCGCGCCCGACCGCCTCGACCAGACCCTGACCGCGGTCTCCGACACCGGCCGGCGGGCCATCAGCGACCTGCGGCACCTGCTCGACCTGCTCAACCCCGACCACGGCACCGGGGCCAGGACGCCGCCCGTCGGCGGACTCCACACGCTCGTGGAGCAGACGCGCCGGGCCGGGCAGCCGGTGGAGTTCACCGAGGAGGGCACGCCCGCGGAATCGGCCGGCAGCGCCGACCTCGTGGCCTACCGGGTCGTGCAGGAGGCCCTGACGAACGCCCTCAAGTACGCCCGCGGCAGCCGCACCTCGGTCCAGGTGCGCCATTGCGGAAGGGAGATCATCGTGGAGGTCGACACGGACGGTTCCGGCTCGCGGGCCGGGTCTCCCGGCGGGAGCGGGCGGGGTCTGGCCGGTCTCCGCGAACGGGTCGACGTGCTCGGCGGCGACTTCCACGCGGGCCACCACACGGGCGGCGGCTTCGTCGTACGCGCGCGCATCCCCGCGGGGAACGCGTCGTGACCGCGCCGGTCCGGGTCCTGGTCTGCGACGACCAGACGCTGGTCCGCACCGGGCTGGTGACGATCATCGACGCCCAGCCCGACCTCGAGGTGGCGGGCGAGTGCGGGGACGGACAGGCCGCGGTCGACCTCACCGGCCGGCTGCGCCCGGACGTCGTGGTGATGGACGTACGCATGCCGGTGCTCGACGGCATCGAGGCCACCCGCCTGCTGGCCGGCGCCGGGGTGCCGCACCCCGTCAAGGTGCTCGTGGTGACGACGTTCAACCTGGACGAGTACGTCTACGAGGCGCTGCGCGCGGGAGCGAGCGGGTTCCTGCTCAAGGACGCGCCGCCGGCCCACCTGCTGCACGGTATCCGGACCGTGGCCACGGGCGCGGCACTGCTGGATCCCGAGGTCACACGCCGGCTCGTGGGCAGGTACGCCGCCCGGATCCGGCCCCCCGAGGGTCCTGCCCAGGACATCCCGCTCACCCCTCGCGAACTGGAAGTCCTCCGCCTCGTCGCGAACGGCCTCTCGAACAGGGAAATCGCCGCGACCCTCCTGATCAGCCAGGAGACCGTCAAGACCTTCGTGTCGCGGATCCTGTCCAAACTCGGTCTCCGCGACCGTGTCCAGGCAGTCGTCTACGCCTATCGCCGGGGTCTGGTGACCTGACGCGCCGCGCGGGCGGTGGCGCGTCAGGACACCCTCACCACGGATCCGGCTGCCGTCACAAGCCGTGGGTCGTGACCGGGCGCGCACGTGCCGACGGCGCGTTCGCCGACGGTGGTACGGTCACGGCCGGGCCAGCCGGTCCTCGATGAGCGCTTCGAACTCCGCGGCGGAGCCCGGGGAGACACGCTCGCCGTCGAGGAAGAAGGTCGGTGTGCCCTGCACGCCCAGGCCGAGCCCGTCGCGCTGGTCCGCCCGGACGCGCGCGGCCGTCGCCGGGTCCTTCAGCGCCGCGTCGAATGCCGCTATGTCCAGGCCGAGTTGTTCGGCGTAGCCGCGGAAGAGAGCCTCCTTCGACTCCTCGGCCTCGCCCCACTGGGCCTGGGTGGTGAAGAGTTTGCCGTACATCTGCTCGAACTTGCCTTGCCGGGCGGCGGCTTCGGCGGTGCGCGCGGCGAGTTCGCCGTTGCGGTGGCCGGGCATGGGGAAGTAGCGGGCGACGAAGGTGACGCGGTCCCGGTACTTCTCGCGGAGCTCCTCCACGACCGGGTACACGGCCCCGCACGCCTCGCACTCGAAGTCCAGGAACTCAACGACGGTCAGCTCGGAGCGTTCGGGCCGGGTGAGGCGATGGCTCGACTCGCGTACGGGCAGGGCCTCGGCGGCGGGCTCGGCGTTGACGGTGCCGCGCGGCTCGTCGGGCGAGAAGAGGAGGAAGGACCCGAGGGCGGCGGCGAACGCGGCCACCATGACCAGGGCGATGTACAGGTGTTTCTTCATGATTCCTCGGTGTGTCGGGTGCGGTCGGAAAATGACGCGGGGACGGGCGGCGGTGTGCGGCATGGGGTCGGCGCCGTCGGCCCCACGCGCCCCCGACAACGACGGGCCCCCGACGGCGACCTTGGCGTACTTCCGCGTCATCTCGTCGCTGAAGGTCCGTGTGACGCGTTCGGGCAGCCGGTCGAGTGCGGCGGCATCGCCCGCGCTGCTGGAGACCAGTTCGGTACGGGCGGCACGCCGGTTGGTGACGGGCCTCATGGGGCTTTCTGTGTCCCCGGCGGACGCCACCGGGACGGAAGGGGCCCGGTGGCGCCGAGGGGCCCGAGGGCCCTCGCGTCGTGCCGTCAGGGCAGGCAGGGGCCGCCGGTCGGCGTCGGCCGGTGGGGGATGAACGGAGCGGGCCCGCGAGGCGGAGGGGCGCGGCCCGCGTTCAGCCGTGCCGGCACGGCCGACTTCAGGGGGGAGGCGCTTTCCCGGACCGTGGTCCGCGGGCCCTGGTGGTGGGCGGTACCCGTCAGGGGCCAGGCGAACAGCAGCAGGTGTCCCACGGCGAGCAGCAACGGCTCGCTCTGCCAGAGCAGTCGTTCGGTGATGCCGAGCAACCGGGCACCGACGGCCAGGGTCACCAGGTGTCCGGCGAGCAGGACCCCGGCGGGTGGTCCGGCGGCCGCGCCGTGCTCGACGGCGGCGGGCAGACCGCCGGGCGTCGCGGCGCTGTCGGCCGTCGTGCGGCAGGCGCCGGGCAGTGAGTAGGCGGCGTGGTAGGCGAGTTGGGCGGCCGTGAGGACAGCGAGCGCCTGTGCGTCGGTCAGCCGCCGGCGCGTGAGTGTCACCGCGCCGGGGACAGCCACGGCGGCGATGCCCGCGACGATGACCGGTCGGGGCGCGTGCCCCTGCGCCAGGGCGTGTCCGGCCAACGGCAGCAGCACGCAGAGCACCGCGAGCACCGTCGCACGCAGCCCGCGCAGCACCCCGGTGGCCGGGGAGGCGGATCGGGCCGGGCCGAGGTGCATGGGTCGCGAACTTTCGAGACGTACGCCGCCGGGACGGACGGAACGGCGGGTGCGGCGGCACGGAGTGCTGCCCCCGCGCTCCCCGAAGCCTATCGACCGGCCCCCGCCGCCCGGCTACGGCCCCCTCCAGATCCTGTCCGGCCGTCGGCGAGGCCGGCGCTAGTGCCCCTCCCGGCAACGTTTGCCCCGTCGCGACGCCCGGCACGCGCGCTCGCCGCGTTGGCCACAAGCCCAGGTAGCTCCGCTACAGGGACTTCTGCCCGCCTTGCGATCACACGCACCGGACGCCGCTCCTTGACGGGCAAACCTTGCCGGTCGCGGCACTAGGATCCGGACAACGCAGCGGCCCGCGGAGCCCGGCGTCCCGTCGACCGCGTCCACACCGCAGGTGGTGCCTCACGAGGGCGTTTGCGTTCCGTGAACAGCCGGGACCCGGACGTGTGTACGGCGAGCTCTCCGGCGGAGCATGATCCCCACATGGCTTGTTCACGCGGCGTCCGGACCGTCGCCGCCAACGCGACGACAGTCAACGGCTAGGATCACGGCGTGATCACAGCCAGGTTTCCTTTCAGTACACGGCGGAGCCGCTCATCAGCGGCTCCGCTGCGTCTGCTGGGACTGGCCCTGATCCTCTTCGGCGTGTTGTACACGCACGCGGCGAGCCCCGAAGGAACGCTCGGGCATCTCGCTCCGTCCGACAGCGTCTCGGCCCTGTCCGACGGTCCCACGGCGCTCGCCGCGGTCCCACAGTTCGCGAGTGCTACGTGCCACCTCCCCGACACGGAGCTGCCGGGCGGTCATCACGGTGAGCACGGGCAGCACCACGCGCTCCAGGAGTGCGCGCTCGGCCAGCCCCCGCAGGGGTCCGGAACGGGAATGCCGGGTCCGTCGGCGCTGAACTCCACGGCGAACGACGCCGTGCCCGACGTCGGGCACGGACACGTCCCGGTGGTGCGCGGTCCGGTCCTCGCGCCACCCGCGGCAGCCTCCTCCGTCCTGCGCATCTAAGACCTGAACCTCCACCCGGTCGACACCCCGCCGAGGCGCGGCGGAGCGGCACGACGTCGCACCGACGCCTCCCCTCGTCGACCGGGGCATGGCGTCCGGCCTCCCCGCCCGCTGTTCCGTGCGTGGTGGGGGACGGCCCGACGGACCGTCATACCGCCCTGACACCCCTGCCCCGCCGTGGACGATCCGGCGCGGGCGGCCGCCACGCGGAGGATCTGTGCCGTCCTGCTCTGCCATCCCTCTCGACCGCTCACGGGCGGTCCCGCCCTTGGGAGACCGGTGTCCGCCGTGGATCCCCGCGCCCTGGAAACGACGGCTCGTATGGGCGGCCCTGAGCGCCCTGCTGCTTGCCATGGTGCAGTGCGCGGCGGACGTGTCCCATCGGGCGAACCCGTTCCCGGGCGGCCCGGGCAGTGCGTCACACTCCCTCTCGACCCCCCAGGGGAGCCTCGGCGGCAACACGGTCGCCGGGCGGCAGGCACCCGACGGCTGCTCCGCCTCCGACGCGGGCCGGGCCGGGGTCACGCCGCTGCCCTTCCGTGCGCTGCCCTGCCCGGCCACCGCGGCCGAGCACGTACGCGTGGCCGGGCCGCTCGTCGCCGCACCTCTTGGTGCTCTCCGCGACTGGATACCGAACGGCGGCCGAACCGCACTGGCCGCCCTGTGCAGATGGCTGATCTAGTGCCCCTCCCGGCAACGTTTGCCCCGTCGCGACGCCCGGCACGCGCGCTCGCCGCGTTGGCCACAAGCCCAGGTAGCTCCGCTACATGGACTTCTGCCCGCCTTGCGATCACACGCACCGGACGCCGCTCCTTGACGGGCAAACCCTGCCGGTCGCGGCACTAGTGCCGGCACTAGGCCGTGATCCAGGACCGGCCCTCCCGGTCGGCCGTGGCCGAACCGCCGTGCCGCGCTCTGCTATGAGCGCCGCGCGAGTCGAGGCCCACGCACAGCCCCGTACAGCTTCCCCAGCGAATGAGAGCGAAGAGATGCACTCCTCGACCCACTCGTCGGCTCACTCTCCGACACACTCGACGATCGACGCCCCGGCCGATTCCCCGGCCCAAGCCTCGGCCCATTCCCCGGTCCACCGGCCCGTCATGAGCGACTTCACGCCCGCGGGCGCGACCCTGCCGGGGCTCGTCGGCAACACGCCCCTCCTGCGGGTGTCACAGCCGTTCACCGCGCCGGGCCGTGGCTTCTGGGCGAAGCTCGAAGGCTTCAACCCCGGCGGCATCAAGGACCGCCCCGGCCTCCACATGGTCGAACGCGCCCGCTCCCGCGGTGACCTGCTGCCCGGCCGGCCCGTCATCGAGTCGACCAGCGGCACGCTCGGTCTGGGCCTCGCCCTGGCCGGTATGGTCTACGGCCACCCGGTCACGCTCGTCACCGACCCGGGCCTCGAACCGTCCATGATCCGGCTCCTGGCCGCCTACGGCGCCACCGTGGACCTCGTACCCCGCCCCCATCCCACCGGCGGCTGGCAGCAGGCCCGCCGCGACCGGGTCGCCGAACTGCTCGCGCGGCATCCCGGAGCCTGGAGCCCCGACCAGTACAGCAACCCGGACAACGTCGCCGCCTACACGCCGCTCGCCCTCGAACTCGCCTCCCAGGTGGGCCACATCGACGTCCTCGTGTGCAGTGTCGGCACGGGAGGACACTCGGCGGGCATCTCGCGCGTCCTCCGCCAGCTCTACCCCGCGATGCGCCTGGTGGGCGTGGACACCATCGGTTCGACCATCTTCGGCCAGCCGGCCAGGTCCAGGCTGATGCGCGGGCTCGGATCGAGCATCCACCCGCGCAATGTCGCGTACGAGAGCTTCCAGGAGGTCCACTGGGTGGCCCCCGCCGAATCGGTCTGGGCCTGCCGGCAGTTGGCCGCCTCGCACTACGCCACCGGCGGCTGGAGCGTCGGCGCGGTCGCGCTGGTCGCCGGCTGGCTCGCCCGTACGCTCCCCGGGGACGCGCGGATCGTCGCGGTCTTCCCCGACGGTCCGCAGCGGTACCTGGAGACCGTCTACGACGACGCCTACTGCGCCGAACACGGGTTGCTCGGCGTCTCGCCGGCGCCCGATCCCGAGGTGGTCGGACGGTGTGACGAGAAGGAGGTCACCCGCTGGACCCGCTGCACCGCGGTGGTCGACCCGCTCGCCCCGACCGCGGCCCGGTCCGCCGGCGCCGAAGACGGTACGCGTGGTGCGGACGACGCCCGTACCGAAGCGGATGCCGGTACCGCGAACGGCACCCGTACCGAAGGCGGCGTCCGGTGAAGCGAACGCTTGCGCAGGTCCGGTCCTACGACCGGAGCGTCCAACTGCTGATGGCCAACCAGTTCACCATCAACCTCGGCTTCTACATGCTGATGCCGTACCTGGCCCAGCACCTGTCCGGAACCCTCGGTCTGGCCGGCTGGCTGGTCGGGTTCGTCCTGGGGGTACGCAACTTCAGCCAGCAGGGCATGTTCCTCGTCGGCGGCACCCTCGCCGACCGCTTCGGCTACAAACCCCTGATCGTCGCCGGATGCGTGCTGCGCACCGCCGGCTTCGCCACGCTCGGGCTGGTGGACTCGGTACCGGCGCTGCTCGCCGCCTCGGCGGCCACCGGCTTCGCGGGGGCGTTGTTCAACCCGGCCGTACGGGCCTACCTCGCCGCCGACGCGGGCGACCGCCGCGTCGAGGCGTTCGCGCTGTTCAACGTCTTCTACCAGGCGGGGATCCTGCTCGGGCCGCTGGTCGGAATGGCGTTGACGGGGATCGACTTCCGGGTCACCTGCCTCGTCTCCGCGGTGGTCTTCGGCCTGCTGTGCGTCGTACAGATCCGGATGCTGCCCGCCCGCGGGGCCGCTGAGAAAGACGAGAACGCCGAGGCCGGGCAGTGGGAGCGCGTGCTGTCCCAGTGGCGGAGCGTGGCGCGCAACCGGGCCTTCCTGCTCTTCGCCACGGCCATGATCGGTTCGTACGTCCTGTCGTTCCAGGTCTATCTGGCGCTGCCGCTGGAGGTGCGACGCCTGGGCGACGGGGGCCGGGTCGAGACCGCGGCGGTGGCGCTGCTCTTCGCGGCGTCCGGACTGTCCACGATCTTCGGGCAGACCCGGGTGACCGCGTGGTGCAAGCGACGACTCGCCCCCGGACAGGCCCTGGCCTGGGGATTGTCGAGCATGGGGCTGGCCTTCGTGCCCCTGCTCGTGGCCACCGCCGTGCCGGTGCCCGACGGAGGGGCCGGGCGGTGGCTGCTCGCGGCCGTGCCGCCGACGCTGGCCGCGCTGTTGCTGGCGCTGGGCACGATGATCGCGTACCCCTTCGAGATGGACACCATCGTCCGGCTCTCGGGCAACCGGCTCGTCGCCACCCACTACGGCCTGTACAACACCATCTGCGGCGTCGGGATCACGGTGGGCAACCTGCTCACCGGGGCATCCCTCGACGCCGCCCGGCAGGCCGGTGTGCCGGCGCTGCCCTGGCTGGTGCTGGTCGCCCTCGGTCTGGCCTGCTCCGGCGCCCTCCACGCGCTCCACCGGGCCGGCCGTCTGGCACCCGCCTCTCCCGGCGCTCAGCCGGCCACGGCCTGAGCGGAACCCGTCCTCGGTGCGGGGCGGGTGGCGTCCGGCCACCCGCCCCGCACCGGGAACGCGGCGGACGGGCCCCGTCGTCAGGCGTGCGTGCTGTCGTCCGGGCCCGTGATGTCCGCGCAGGTGGCGGCCGGGCTCTTGTCCTTGGCGAGGAAGATGGTCTGCGCCATCATCCGGTATCCCGACATCCCCTCGCGCAGGGTCTCGATGGATTCCTCCGGGTGCACGGAGTCGATGACCGCGTTCGGGCCCACCGCGTTGAACTGGTGGGACACCCCGCGCGGGATCTGCATGTCCACCCAGGAGTTCGGCGGCACGATCACGTTGTGCCGGTGGCGGTGCACCCCAGCCGGGGTACCGGGCAGCGCGTCGGTGAAGGTGCTCAGCGGATCGGTCCAGCCCGCCGCGGGGCGGACGGTGATCGGGGACAGGCTCGAGACCCGGATCGTGGTCCCGGGGCCGGTCATCATCCGCACGAACCGCAGTCCGGTGTGCAGGTGCATGCGCGAGCATATGCCGCGGTCGGCGGTGTCGTAGAAGTCCATCAGGTAGCGGTCGGCGAAGAAGCCCTCGAAGGGCGGCTCCAGCATGAAGACGTCGCCTTCCTCGAAGACCTGCGCCTGCTTGAGCGTACCGGCCGGGGCCGGGCTCGACTCCTCCCGGCGGTGGGCCGACCGGACCAGACCGGCGAGGGCGTCGACCACGGCCAGGGCGGCGTCCGACGGCAGTCGCACCACCGGGGTCAGCCGGTTACGGCCGGGATCCTGGTGGTGCGTCACATCGAGGACCTCGTTCTCGACATCGGGAGACCGCTTCATCCGGCCGGTCGTTTCGGTGCCCAGGGTCATCCAGTAGCTCCAGTGTGCTCGTACGGTCCTGAATCGGGCTGCCGTGCCCACGGCACGCCGCCCACATCGTGCCTCCCGGCTCGCACGCCCTACGCCCCGGACCGGACCCCGTCCAGGCCGATGCGGACCGGGCCGCCCGTGGTCGAGACGCCGTCGAGGAGACCGGCCGGGACCCGGAAGACCCGGCCGGGGGCGGCGGGCCAGGCGAGCGTGCGGCGCGCGACGGTCCGTCCGTCCTGGCGGACGGTCACCTTGGGGAGGCGGACGAAGGAGTCGGTCCACAGCAGCAGGCGGCCTCGGGCGGGTGCGGGGTCGGTGGGGCGCAGGATCTGCGGGGCGACCCAGCGGAAGGGCGCCTCGGCGAGCAGCCGGACCCCCTCGGCCGGGCGGGGACGGCCGTGCAGGTGGTCGATGACCTGTCGGGCGACGTGCCTGCCGTCCAGGGCCGCGACGTCGGCGGTGTCGACCGGGTGGACCAGGTTGCCGGCAGCGAAGACGCCCGGGCGGCTGGTGCGCAGGGCCGTGTCGGTGAGCGGTCCGAGCGTGCCGGGGTCCAGATCGATGCCGGCGCCGCGGGCGAGTTCGTGGTCGGGGATCCAGTCGCCGGTGAAGACGACGGTGTCGCACGCGACGGTACGGCGCCTGCCGGTGTCGAGGTGTTCGATCTCGACGGCCCGGCAGCGGTCCGTGCCGATGACGCGGGTGACGCGGCTGCGAGTGGCGACGGGGACGCGCAGCAGGGTCCGTCCGGCGGCGGTGAACGCGGCGTAGGACTCGGCCCGGGGGTACTGGCTGATCATGAGGGCGGGGATGCAGCCCGCCTCGCGCAGGGTGAGGGCCGCGGACCAGCTGACGGGTTCACCGCCGACGATGACGGCCCGTGTGCCGACCGGCCGGTGGTGGAGGTGGACGAGGTTCTGCAGTTGGCCGGTCGTGTAGACGCCGTCGGGGCGGTCGCCGGGGACGCGGCGGGCGGCGCGTGGGCGTTCGCGGGCGCCGGTGGCCAGGACGGTGGCCCGGGGCCGGATCCGGTAGCGGCCGTCGGGGCCGGTGACGTCGACGGTGTCGTCGTCGGCCCAGCCGGTGACCATGGTGCGGGTGCGGATCTCGGCCCCGGCGGCGGCGGCCCGGCCGACGAGGCGCCGCGCGTAGGCGGGCCCGGACAGCACACGGCGCAGGTCCCGCGCCCCGTGCCCGGTGTGGTCGCTGTGCCGGGGGATGCCGCCGGCCCGCTGCTCACGGTCGACGACGAGGACGTGGCCACTGCCGCGGCGGGCGAGTTCCGCGGCCGCGGTCAGGCCCGCGGGCCCGGCGCCGATGACGAGGACGTCGGGGGTGAGTGGGGCGGGCTGGTGATTCATCGGTGGTCCCTCAGTCCTCGTCGCGGCCGTCGGCCCGGTCGCAGCCGTCGTCGGCGTGGTGCCGCGCGCGCAGCGCCTCGACGGCCGCGCCGCAGAAGAATCCCTGGCAGCGGCCGTTCATGGCGCGGGTGCGGCGGCGCAGCCCGTCGAGGTCGCGTGCGGGCACGGGGGCGTGGCAGGCATCCCGGACCTCGCCTTCCGTGACGCGCTCGCAGAAGCAGACGATGGTGCCGTAGGCCGGGTCCCGGGCGATCAGGCCGGCGTTCTGGTAAGGACGCTCGGCGGCCTCGCCGAGGTTGGGCATGCGCGGCGGATCGGGCAGCCGGTCGCGGGCGCGCAGGGGCAGGCCGGCGCCCGCCAGGACGCCACGCGCGTGTTCGGCGATGGCGAGGCCGGCGGACAGCCCGGTGGAGCGGATGCCACCGACGAGGAGGTAGCGCTGCTCGGGGGTCGCTTCGACGAGGTAGTCGCCGTGGTCGATCGCGGCGCGCAGGCCCGCGTAGCTCGCGGTGATCTCCTCGGCCAGCAGCCTGGGCATGAGCCGCTCGCCCTTGCCGAGCAGGAAGTCGTGGCCGCTCTCGGAGGTCGCGGTGTCGGTGCGGTCGGTGAGGTCTTCGGCGGTGGGGCCGAGCATGACGTTCCCGTAGACGGTCGGCGCGATCAGTACGCCCTTGCCGCGGGACGTGGGCACGGGCAGGACGATGGTGTCGACCAGGGGGCGCGCGAGCTTGTCGAAGACGAACAGTTCGCCGCGACGGGGGGTGACGGTGAAGCGGTCGTGGCCGAAGAGCCGGTCGATGTGGTCGGCGCCGAGACCGGCGGCGTTGACGACCCACCGGGCACGGACGTCGCCGGCCGTGGTGATCAGGGTGGTGTGGCCGTCGTCGCGCCGGACGCCGGTGACGGCGTGCCGCAGCAGCAACTCGGCGCCGCGCCGACGGGCGTCGGTGGCCAGGGCCAGATTGGTGGTCCAGGTGCAGATGACGGACTCGTCGGGCACGGTCAGGCCGCCGAGGGCGCCTTCGCCCAGGGCGGGGACGGCGCGGTAGACCTCGTCCGCGTCGACGAGGCGGCAGTGCTCGTAGCCGTTGGCCTCGGCCTTCTCCTTGAGGCGGGGCAGGGCGCCGAGCTCTTCCCGGTCCCAGGCCACCAGCAGGGCGCCGGTGCGTTCGACGGGGATGCCGGTGGCCTCGGCGTAGGCGGACAGCAGGTGGTAGCCGCGGGCGACCAGCCGGGATTCGAGGGTGCCTGGCTCGGCGTCGAAGCCGGTGTGCAGGATGGCGGTGTTGGCCTTGCTGGTGCCGTCGCCGACGTCGGCGCGGGCCTCGAGCAGGGCCACGGTGAGCTCGTGGCCGGACAGCTCCCGTGCGAGGGCCGCGCCGACGATGCCGGCTCCGACGACGGCGACGTCGTACACGTCCGTGCGGGGGTTCTGGGCCCGTCCGGACCGGTGGGCGCTCACCGGTCCGGTGCTCCCGCGCGCAGTCCGTCCATGACGAGGTCCAGCAGCCGGGCGGCGCGCGGTTGCCAGTCCTCGCGGGGGTCGATCTGCCAGAGGCCGGCGATGGCGAGGAAGAAGTCGTCCCCGGTCACGCCGGGCCGGATGGTACCGGCCGCCTCGTTGGCGCGCAGCAGCAGCTCGGCCGCCGCGATCACCGGGGCGGGTCCCGGTTTCGTCAGGTTCCCCGAGGCCATGGCCTGGCGGATCGCGTCCGCGAGACCGGCCTTGGCCATGGCGAACCGGGCGAGGAGGTCCATCCACTCGCGCAGGGCCCGTTCGGGGTCCCGGGTCCTGAGCAACTGGGCAGCGGCGTCGGTGACCTGCTGCATCCCATGGCGGTAGATCTCGAGGACGAGCGCTTCGCGGTTGGGGAAGTTACGGTAGAAGGTGCCCTGCCCGACGCACGCCTTCTTCGCGATCGTGCTCAGCGGGGTGTCGGCGCAGCGCGTCAGCTCCGCCAGGGCCACTTCCAGAATGCGTTCGCGGTTCCGCTGCGCGTCCGAGCGCAGGGGCGCCGCGTCCTTCTTCTGCCGCACTCGTCCTCCTTCGCGGCGAGGCCGGAATTCGACCTTGCTAAGCGGACAGTTGTCCGTTAGGTTTCCCAGTAATGGACAACTGTCCGATTGGGCCACCATAGCGGTGGATGCGGTCGGCGTGGGCGATCGGTGGCGTTCGCGTTACTCGTTCGTATCCTCCGCCCACCCCGTCCGTCCCGCTGTCCCGCGTGGTCCCAGGCCCCGACGTCGCCGCGCGAAGCGGCCTCTCCCCGTATCTGATTCGTTACCGCATGCCGGACCGTCGCCCGTCGGCGTCCCCGGATACGCGAAAGAAGGCTGATCATGCCCCCAGCCCCCTCATCGACGTACAGCGCCATCACTCTGAACATCAACGGCGAGGAGCACGCGCTTTCCGTCGACCACCGCACCACCCTGCTCGACGCACTGCGTGAGCGGCTCGATCTGACCGGTACGAAGAAGGGCTGCGACCAGGGGCAGTGCGGTGCCTGCACGGTCCTGCTCGACGGCCGCCGGACGGTCTCCTGCCTGCAGTTGGCGGTGGCGGCCGAGGGGCGCGAGGTCACCACCATCGAAGGCATGGCCGAGGGCGAGCGGCTGCACCCGGTGCAGCAGGCGTTCCTCGACCTGGACGGCTACCAGTGCGGCTACTGCACGCCGGGCCAGATCTGCTCGGCCGTCGCGGTGATCGAGGAACACGCGGCGGGCTGGCCGAGCGCCGTCACCGACGACGTCCGCCCCGAAGCGGGAGCGCCGGCCCTGACCGCCGACGAGATCCGGGAGCGGATGAGCGGCAACCTGTGCCGCTGTGGCGCGTACGTGTCGATCGTCGAGGCGATCGCCCGGGCGGCGGGGAGCCGGGCGGAAACAGCGGGCCGCCCGGACGGGGCCGGGGTCCGGGCCGCGGAGGCGTCGGGCGGCACGGAGGCCGTGCGGGCGGCGGGCACGGCGGCACGGACCAGGGAGGCGGCGGGCGGCACGGAGGCCGCGCGGGCGGCGGGCACGGCGGCACGGAGCACGGAGGCGGCGGCATGAAAGAGTTCGGATACCGGCGCGCGTCCGACGTCTCCGGCGCGGTCGCTCTGCTCGACGCCGATCCCGAGGCGCGGTTCCTCGGCGGCGGCACCAACCTCGTCGACCTGATGAAGACCGGCGTCGAGCGGCCGGCCCTCCTCGTCGACGTACGCGAACTCCCCCTGGACGGGATCGAGTCGACCGAGGACGGTGCCCTGCGCATCGGCGCGACCGTCACCAACAGCGACCTCGCCGCGCATCCCGAAGTGCGCCGCCGCTACCCGGCGTTGGCGCAGGCGGTGCTGGCCGGCGCCTCCGGGCAACTGCGCAACATGGCCACGGTCGGCGGGAACCTGCTCCAGCGCACCCGCTGCGGCTACTTCACCGACGTGACCAAACCGTGCAACAAGCGCGTTCCCGGCAGCGGTTGTCCCGCGATCGAGGGCGAGCACCACAACCACGCGATCCTGGGCGCCTCCGGCCACTGCGTGGCCGTGCACCCCTCGGACATGGGCGTGGCACTCGCGGCCTTCGACGCGGTCGTCCACTACGAAACGGCCGAAGGACCGGGCGAGTCGCCGCTCACCGAGTTCTACCTGCCCGTGGGGGAGACCCCGCACCTGGAGACCGCCCTGCCGCCGGGCGCGCTGATCACCGGCGTGACCCTGCCGCCCGCCGCCGTCGCGGCCCGCTCGCGCTACCGGAAGGTGCGCGAACGCGCCTCGTACGCCTTCGCCATCGGCTCGATCGCCGCCGCGCTCGACGTCCGGGACGGCGTCGTGCACGATGTCCGCCTGGCCTTCGGCGCGGTCGCGTCCCGCCCGTGGCGGGCCCGCGCGGCCGAGCGCGCGTTGCTCGGGGCGCCGGCCGACGCCGAGACCTTCGCCGCCGCCGCGGACGTGGAACTCGCTGCCGCGGAGCCGCTGCCCCACAATGGATACAAGGTGACACTGATGCGCAACCTCGTGGTGGCCGTGCTGACACAGCTCGCCGAGGAGGCCGCCCGATGACCACCGCACCGATCAGGACCACGCCGGCACAGGGTGCCGTCGGCACCGCGCACACCCGCGTGGAGGGCCGTGACAAGGTCACCGGAGCGGCCCGTTACGCCGGCGAGATCCCGTTCGCCGACCTCGCCCACGGCTGGCTGGTGGTGTCCACCGTCGCCCGCGGCCGGGTGAGTTCGGTGGAGACCGCCCCCGTTCTCGCGATGCCGGGCGTCCTCGCCGTCCTGCACCACGGCAACGCCCCGCGCGTCGAGAGCGACTACATCGGAATACTGGGCAAGCCGGACCCGACCGCCGCGGTCTTCCAGCACGACCGGGTGCCGCATGTGGGATGGCCGGTGGCGATGGTCGTCGCCGAGACGTCCGAGCAGGCCAGGGAAGCCGCCGAAGCCCTCGTGGTGCGCTACGAGGAGGAGCCTCACGACGTGGCGTTCACCGGGGACCACCCGGGCGCGTACACACTGGACGGCTTCATGCCGGCGGTGACGGAGAAGGGCGAGACGGAGCCCGCTCTCGCCGCGTCCGCCGTCGTGGTGGACGAGGAGTACACCACGCCGGAAGAGCACCACGCCATGATGGAGCCGCACGCCGCGACCGCCCGGTGGGACGGCGGCCGGCTGGACGTCGTCGACTCCAACCAGGGCACCGGCTGGATCGCGCTCGAACTCGCAAAGATGTTCTCGCTCGATCCGGCCTCGGTGCGGGTGCGCTCCGAACACATCGGCGGCGGCTTCGGCAGTAAAGGCCTGCGCGCCCACCAGGTGGCGGCCGTGATGGGGACGACCCTCCTCCAGCGCCCCGTCCGCGTCGTCATGACGCGACGTCAGATGTTCTCGTTGACCGGCTACCGGAGCCCCACGGCCCAGCGGGTCCGGCTCGGCGCGGACGCCGACGGACGGCTCCTCGCGCTGGAGCACCGCGCCCTGAGCCTCACCTCGACCGTGCACGAGTTCGTCGAGCCGAGCGCCGGTGTGGCCCGGGTGATGTACGACGCCGACGCCCACCGCACGGCCAATGAGGTCGTACGGCTCGATGTGCCCACACCGACGTTCATGCGCGCGCCGGGCGAGGCACCGGGATCGTTCGCCCTGGAGGCGGCGCTCGACGAACTCGCGGAGAAGTGCGGGATCGACCCGATCGAGCTGCGCGTGCGCAACGAGCCCGACCGGGGGCCCGTCTCCGGGCTGCCGTTCAGCAGCCGCAGGCTGCTCGCCTGCTTCCGGGAGGGCGCCGAGCGGTTCGGCTGGGCGGACCGGGACCCGCGCCCCGGCCTGCGCCGCGAAGGGCGCTGGCTGCTGGGCACCGGTACGGCGGCGGCCTCCTTCGGCGCGGGGGCCGGGCCGTCCACGGCGGCCGTGACGGCGGAGCCCGACGGCTCCTTCACCGTGCGGATCGCCGCGGCGGACATCGGGACCGGGGCCCGCACGGCGCTCACCCTGGTCGCCGCCGACGCGCTGGAGGTGACACCGGACCGGGTCCGGGTGCGGATCGGGGACAGCGACTTCGGACCGGCGATGATCGCGGGCGGCTCGATGGGCACCCGCTCCTGGGCCTGGGCCGTCTCGGCGGCGGCCCGCGAACTGCGCGAACGCCTCGCGCCGGGCGCCGACGTCCCCCCGGAGGGGATCACCGTACGGTCGGACACGTCCGAGGCCGTCGGCGCCCTCGCCAAGAAGGAACGGCACTCCTTCGGGGCGCAGTTCGCCGAGGTCGCCGTGGACACCGGCACCGGCGAGGTCCGCGTACGCCGCATGCTCGGCATCTTCGCGGCGGGTCGGATCGTCAACCCGCTCACGGCGCGCAACCAGCTCGTCGGCGGGATGGCCTGGGGCATCTCCATGGCGCTGCACGAGGAGGCGGTACGGGACCGGGCGACGGGCGGGCACTACGGCGCCGACCTCGCGGGCTACCACGTCGCCACGCACGCCGACGTACCGCGCGTCGAGGCGGACTGGATCGACGACCCCGACCCGGAGGACCCCGTCGGGATCAAGGGCATCGGCGAGATCGGCATCGTGGGCGCGGCGGCGGCCGTCGCCAACGCGGTCTGGCACGCGACCGGTGTACGCCACCGGAGCCTGCCCATCCGGCCCGACCGCGTCCTGCTCGCGGACCCGGGAGCGCCGGATGCTTGACATCGCCGCGGAACTGCGGCGCTGGGCGGCGGAGGACCGGAGCTTCGCGGTCGCGACCGTCGTGGCCGTCGGCGGCAGCGCACCGCGCGGCCCCGGGGCGGCCCTCGCCGTCGACGACGAGGGGACGGTCATCGGCTCGGTCTCCGGCGGCTGCGTGGAGGGAGCGGTGTACGAGCTGTGCGCCGAGGCCCTCCAGGACGGTGGGACCCGCCTCGAACGGTTCGGCTACAGCGACGAGGACGCTTTCGCGGTCGGGCTGACCTGCGGTGGT
Organism: Streptomyces hebeiensis; assembly: GCF_052983195.1. Classification (NCBI taxonomy): domain Bacteria; kingdom Bacillati; phylum Actinomycetota; class Actinomycetes; order Kitasatosporales; family Streptomycetaceae; genus Streptomyces; species Streptomyces hebeiensis. The sequence goes on along the minus strand of NZ_CM129812.1, from coordinate 756,477 downwards.
GTCATCGACATCCTGATCACACCCGTCCGCGCGGACACACCCGCCCGGACGGTGTTCCGCTCGGCGCTGGCCGCCGCGGCCCGGGGCGAGCCGGCGGCCGTCGCCCGGGTCGCCCGGGGGCCCGTCGGCATGCTCGGAAAGGCCCTGTTCGTACGCCCCGACGGGTCGTACGAGGGCGGTCTCGGCGGCGCCGCGGAGCTGGACAGGACGGCGGTCGCCGAGGCCCGGGCCATGCTGGACGGCGGTCGTACCGGCACGGTCGAGATCGGGGAGGACGGCTCGCACTGTCCCGGTGGCCTCACGCTGTTCGTCGAGTCGAGCGTGCCGCCCCCTCGCATGATCGTCTTCGGCGCGATCGACTTCGCCGCGGCGCTCGTGCGGGCCGGCAAATTCCTCGGCCACCATGTGACCGTGTGCGACGCGCGCCCCGTCTTCGCCACCCGGGCGCGCTTCCCGGAGGCGGACGAGATCGTGGTGGACTGGCCGCACCGCTATCTGCGGCGCACCGAGACCGACGGCCGCACGGTCCTGTGCGTGCTCACCCACGACGCCAAGTTCGACGTGCCCCTGTTGGCGGAAGCCCTGCGGATGCCGGTCGCGTTCGTCGGCGCCATGGGCTCGCGCCGTACCCATGCCGACCGCACCCGGAGGCTGCGCGAGGCCGGCGTGGGCGAGCGGGAACTGGCCCGTCTGAGGTCGCCGATCGGCCTTGATCTGGGCGCCCGTACGCCCGAGGAGACCGCCCTGTCGATCGCGGCGGAGATCGTCGCGGCCCGCCGGGGCGGCACCGGCGTGCCACTGACCGGCTCACGGACGCCGATCCACCGTGACACGGGGGAGCGGGGCTCCGCGGCGGCCTGACGGGCGCCCGACGAGACGGACGTGCGGAACGAAGCGGCCCGGCGGTGTGCCGGGCCGCTTCGTCACAGGCGCGCCGCGCGGGCTTCCCGCCCGGGTGCGCCGCTCCGGGAGGACGGTCAGGAGACGGCCCGGCCCTCCTCGGCCTCGGCCGGTGCCTCTTCGGCCTTGCCCGCCGCCCGGCGGGTGGTGACGGCGCTGCCGATGAGGACGGCGGCCAGGGCGCAGACGATCAGGCCGATGACGGCCGCGTGACCGGCCTGGACGGCGCCGCCGAGGAGGAGGCCGGAGACGCCGAAGTCGGCGTCGGAGAAGGTGGAGTTCTGCAGCCCCACATCCCCGAGGAAGGGCAGCACCAGCAGCGGCAGGAACGTGATCAGCAGGCCGTTGGTCAGGGCGCCGAGCACCGCGCCGCGCCGGCCGCCGGTGGCGTTGCCGATGACGCCGGACGCGGCGCCGGTCATGAAGTGGGCGACGATGCCGGGGATGATGATCGTTCCTCCCACGGCGACGAGGACGCCCATGCCGACGAGTCCGCCGACGAAGCTGGACAGGAAGCCGATCAGTACGGCGTTCGGGGCGAAGGTGAAGACGATCGGGACGTCGAGGGCGGGCCTGGCGTTGGGGACCAGCTTCTCGGAGATGCCCTTGAAGGCCGGGATGATCTCGGCGAGGACGACCCGGACACCGGCAAGGATGATGAACACGCCCGCGGAGAACGTGCCCGCCTGCATGACGGCCCACAGCAGGTACCACTGGCCGTCGCTGAGCTTGTCCTCCACGTAGCCGGGTCCGGCCACCAGGGTGACCAGCAGATAGATGACGCCCATGGAGACGGCGATGACGACGGTGGTGTCACGCAGGAACCCGAGACCCTTGGGGATCTTCAGGTCCTCCGTGGACTTCGTGGGGTCGCCGACGAGCTTGCCGACCAGGCCGCTGGTGGCGATGCCGACGTTGCCGGTGTGGCCGAGCGCGACGGTGTCGTTGTTGGTGGCCCTGCGCATCCAGGGCTGCACGAGCGCGGGGGAGAGGGTGGTGACCAGGCCCTGGGCGAGGGCGCCCCAGAGGACGGCCTGCCAGGAGCTGAAGCCGTTGGCGATGAGGATCACGGCGATCATGGCCGCCAGGTACAGGGCGACGTGCCCCGACATGTAGATGAACTTGAACCTGGTGAACCGGGCCAGGAGCACGTTCACGACCATGCCGAAGAAGAAGATCAGCGCGGCCTGCGAGCCGTAGTCGGTGAGGACCTTGCCGACGATGGCCTCGTTGTTGGGCACGACGCCCTGCACACCGAAGGCGTGCTGGAACATCTCGCCGAACGGGGTCAGCGAGCCGGAGACCACTCCGGCGCCCGCCGCCAGGACGAGGAAGCCGACGAACGCCTTGGTCGTCCCCTTGATGGTGTCGGAGACCGACTTGCGTTGCAGCAGCAGGCCCAGCAGGGCGATCAGGCCGACGATGACGGATGGTTCGCGGAATATGTCCAGGAGTTTCTGCAGAACGCTGTTCACTGACAACGCCTCTCTTCGGGCACGACGAGGCCGTGACGTGCGGGGTTGGTGATGTGTGCCGTACTGGGCGGCGTGGGCTCACGGCCGGACGGGCCGGCGGGGCGGTCCGTGAACGACGGTGGGGAAAGCCGGTGCGGCGGTCAGAGGAGGCCGTGGCGGGCGGCCGCGGACTTCACCGCGTCGCGCAGTTCGTCCATGTCGATGATGCTGTTGAGCACGACCACGTCGCCGAGACCTTGGGCCGCGTCCTCCAGATCCTTCGCGACGAAGAACACGTCGGCGCTGCCGGGTCCCGCGGAGCTGATGTCGGAGTGTTCCACAGCGACGTCCGCGAGCCCCAGTTCACGGACGATGGTCTCGATGTTCATGCGCACCATGAAACTGCTGCCGAGTCCGGTGCTGCACATGGCCAGGAACTTCATCGGGTCTCCTCGAACTGAGTGATCAACTTGATGACTTCGGGCGCCGAGGTCGCGTCGCGCAGCGCTTGACGGGTGCCGGCGTCCGACAGGATGCGGGCCAGTGACGCCATGGCGCTCATGTGCGCCTCGGCGTCGACGGCCGCGAAGCAGAAGTAGAGGTCGACGGCGTGGAGCGGGTCGTCGAGCAACGGGGCGGGCTCCGGCAGCCGCAGCATCGACATGGCGGTCCGCACGGCCCCGTTCTCGGGGCGGGCGTGTGCCAGGGCGATGCCGTGGCCCAGATCGATGTACGTTCCGCCGGCCGCGATGGAATCGAGCATCGCCCGGACGTAGTCCGGGGTGATGTCACCGGCCGCCAGCAGCGGCCGGGCGACGCCGGTCACCGCCTCCCGCCAGGTCAGCTCGGACGGGGAGAAGAGTATGCGCTCCTCCGTCAGCAGGTCACTGAGCATGGGTACTCCACACGTTTCACTTCGTACGGTTGGTGATCGGTTCCGTGGCGGGCCGCTACTCGACGTCCGCGACGATGTCGAAGGAGAGCTCCGCGGTCTCGGGGACGAACTTGGACGTGCCGTGGATGACCGGCTTCCCGCCCGGTTCGAAGACGCGTGAGGTGGCCAGCAGCAGCGCCGTCCCCTCGGCCACGTCCAGCAGGCCCGCCTCACGACCGTCACACAGGTGCAGGCCGACCACGATCTCGTTGCGGGCGAGCAACAGGTCGTGGTGCGCACGCAGATAGGCGTACAGGGAGATGGCGGTGAAGTCGGTCGTCAGGACGTCCGGGAAGCGCTCCTCCTCCACGTACGACTCGGCGAGATGATGCACGACTCCGTTGACCCGGCGCAGCCTCTCCAGCCGGACGACCGGTGTGGCCGGGCTGATGTCGAGGAGGGCGGCCAGCCGGGTGCCGGCCCGCGTGCTCTCCTGGGTGAGCACCTCCGAGGTGACGGTGTGGCCCTGGCGGGCGAGCTGGGTGTAGAAGCCGGTCACCTCGTTCACGAACCGCTCGCGGTGTTTGAGGTGGTAGCGCGGGTGGGTCACGAAAGTGCCGCGGCCGTGCTCGCGGACGAGGTGGCCGTCCTGCACCAGTTCGTCGACGGCACGGCGCAGTGTGATGCGGCTCACTTCGTACTCCGCGCACAGCACACTCTCCGCGGGCAGCTGTCCGCCCACGGGGAGATCGCGGATGCGGCGCAGCAGATGGTCGCGCACCCGCGCGTACTTGTGCCCGGCCATCCGTGATCTCCTCATTGAGTTCATGTGTCGTCGAGACGTCATGATGACTACAGCTTGGCGAAAGCGTCAATAGCCGCTACCGAAGCGAAATGTGATCATCGTCCCCTGGGGCTGCGTCGGACTTCGCTCCCGCGCTACCTGGCTGACCTGTGAGGTTCTCATGCCTCCCGATCTCAGGGGTTTGTGCGGAGGCCCCGGCCAGGTTTCCCAAGTCATCATGACGTCATGACCTTTGTGAGTGCGCATCCGGTGGTGCCACCGGGCCGCCGGCATGACACAGTGCGCCCTGGCGCCCTACGACAGCGAGGCCTCCCATGAACACACGTAACACGCCGAACACGCCGAAAACTCCCGCGCGTGGTGTGCCGCGCGACACCCGGCTCGTCATCTTCGACTGCGACGGGGTCCTGGTCGACACCGAACGCACCGGCCCCGCGATCGTGGCGGAGATGGCCCGGGAAGTCGGCTGGCCCCTCACCCCGGCCCTCGTCCGGCAACGCTTCCTCGGCCGCCCCGAGTCGTACCTGTACGAGCAGGTCCGCGCCCACGCCACCGTGCCCGTCGGCCCCGAATGGCTCCGTGACTACCGCGGCAGGGTCCGCGACGCGTTCGCGGCCCGGCCGCTCACCATGCCCGGTGTCGTGGAACTGCTGGACCTCCTCGACCGCCGCCCCCTCCCGTACTGCGTCGCCTCCAGCGGCAGCCACGAACGCATCGCCCACTCCCTGACGGCCACCGGGCTCATGGAGCGGTTCGCCGGCCGTGTGTTCAGTGCCGACGACGTCCCCCTCGGCAAGCCCGCGCCGGACCTCTTCCTCCATGCCGCCCGCAGCCAGGGCTGCCCGCCCGGGAACTGCCTCGTCGTCGAGGACAGCCCCGCGGGTGTGGACGCCGCCCTCGCGGCGGGCATGCCCGTCGTCGGCTACAGCGGAGGGCCCACCGAACCCGAGGTCCTGGCACACGCCACGCACGGTGTCATCGAGGACCTGGCGAACTTGTTCCGCGGCACGCCGGATTGACGTGGTGTCAATCCGTTGACCCTCCCGGGCCGAAACCGACCGGGTGGGACAGAGCCGAGTGGGGCCGGGCCGGGCTCGGCCCCACGGGCTGATGACCGTACCGCGCCGATCGGCCGGTTTCACGGAGAGTCAACGGACCTTCACCGGGCGTCTTGCCATTTCCTCCCGTCCGCCCGAGTATCTGCGGTCGTACTCCGTATTCGCCTCAGAGTGGAGGTAGCGATGCCGGGAGGGACCACGGGCTCGGAAACCGGCCCGGAGACTGGCTCGGAGGCGGGTCCGGAAACGGGCTCGCACGCGGGGCCGGGCCCCAAGGGGGGAGCGGTCACGGGCCGGCGCCGCGCCGCGGACCGGCTGGGGCTGCCGAAGCCCCTGCTCCTCGGCTACGCGGGCCTCCTGCTGTTCATGATCGGTGACGGCGTCGAGTCCGGCTTCATCGCCCCCTACATGGCCGACCACGGAGCCGGCACGGACGTACGGGCCGGATACGTCATCACGGTCTACGGCATCGCCGTCATGCTGGCGTCCTGGTTCTCCGGCGCGCTCTGTCAGGTATGGGGGCCGCGCCGGGTGATGTGGGTGGGGCTCGCGGTCTGGGCCGTCTTCGACGTCGCGTACCTGCTGCTGGCACTGGGCACGGAGAACTTCCCCCTGATGACGCTCTTCTACGGCATCCGGGGGTTCGGCTACCCCCTCTTCGCCTTCGGCTTCCTCGTATGGATCACCAACACGGCGCCGACGGCCAGGCTGGGCACCGCGGTCGGCTGGTTCTACTTCGCCTTCACCGGCGGCCTGCCCACCCTCGGTTCGCTCTGGTCGTCCCTGACGATCCCCGCCGTCGGCCGGCTGGGCACGCTGTGGTCGGCGCTCGTCCTCATCCTCGTCGGTGGCGCGCTCGCCCTGGTCGGCGCGCGCAACAGGCCGGGCGGCGACCGACTGGCGCCGCCCGAGGTCACCACCGGCCAGAGCCTGCGCGAATCCGTCTCCATCATCTGGACGCACCCCCGCGTCCTCGTCGGCTGCCTGGTCCGGATCATCAACACAGCGCCCGAGTTCGGGATGCTGGTGTATCTGCCGCGCATCTTCTCCGACGACGTCGGATTCGGCACGGACAAGTGGCTCCAGCTGCTCGCGATCATCTACGGCACCAACATCTTCTTCAACCTCATCTTCGGCGCCCTCTCCGACCGCATCGGCTGGCGGCCCACCATCGCCGGATTCGGCGCGCTCGGCTGCGCGATCAGCGTCACGACGCTCTATTTCGTGCCGGTCTGGCTGGGGCCCGATCACTACTGGGCCGCCGTGGTGGCCGGCATGCTCTACGGGGCGACCCTGGCCGGGTTCGTGCCCATCTCGGCGCTCATCCCGTCCATGGCACCGGAGAACAAGGGCGGCGCCATGGCCCTGCTCAACCTGGGCGCGGGCGGTGCCGCCTTCGTCGGCCCGGCGATCGCCAGCCTCTTCCTCCCGCTCGTCGGCGCCGGCGGCGTCACCCTGCTCTTCCTGGCCCTGTACCTGGTGGCCTTCCTGCTGACGTTCCTGCTCAAGCTGCCGGAGGAGCCGGCGGGCAAGGCCGCCGCCCGGCGCGCGGCGGGACGGACCGTCGGCTGACCGCCCGGCACCCCTCCACCGGGGCGCACGTACACGTCAACGTTTCGGGACCGGGTGACCACTACCACCGACAGACCCAGGGCGTGTTCCGTAACACGCCCTGGGCGGGGTTCGGTTGCGGGTGTCCGGCCGGTGGCGGGACACCCGGGAGAGAAAGGGGTCGGTATGCGTGTCTCAGGCATGCTCGCGGCGGTGACCGGCATCGCGTGGATGGTGGGAACGACAGCGGCGGCGGGCGCGGTCGGGGCGGTGAGCGCCGGGGACGGGCCGCGGGCCGTCCCCACACCGGCCGCGGTGACGTCGACCGGTCGCTCCCCGGCATCGTCATCGCCGCGCTGTCCCTGGCGATCACGCCGTCCCTGTCGGCCGCCCAGCGCAAGGCCTGGCCGTGAGCTCGGTTCCGCCAGCGCGGTCGCCGACTCCAAGCAGACGCTGCTGTGCACCTACCTGTCCGCCGTCCTGCTCGTCGGCCTGGTGCTGAACGCCACGGCCGGGCCACGGCGTCGTCCCGGGACATCGCCGCCGCTCCGCGGGGGCGGCGGATTTCATGCGACCGCAATGCCGGTGATCTCGACAGCCGCCCCCGCCCGGTGCCACTCTCCCGCCATGCGCCTGATCACCGCTCGCGGGCTCCTTCCCGCGCTGCTCGCCCTCGCCATGGCCGCCACCGCGTGCGCCCCGCAGGAACCGACGCCGTCCGCGGACAGCACGTCCTCGACGGCGTGCGCCCTGGGTGAACTGCCCACCGAGGCACCGGGGAAGCTGACGGTCGGGACGGACAAGCCCGCCTACGCGCCCTGGTTCCAGGACGACGATCCGGCGAGCGGAAAGGGATTCGAATCCGCCGTCGCCCATGCCGTGGCCGAGGAACTCGGTTACGGAAAGGAACAAGTCGTCTGGCAGACCGTGCCGTTCAACAACTCCTTCGCGCCAGGTGACAAAACGTTCGACTTTGACATCAACCAGATCTCCATCAGCGACGCGCGCAAGCGGGCCGTCGATTTCTCCTCCGGTTACTACGACGTGCGCCAGGCCGTCGTCGCCCTGAAGAAGTCCCGGTACGCCACGGCGAAGAGCACGGCGGAACTGCGGGATGCCAAGCTCGGTGCCCAGGTCGGTACCACCAGCCTCGATGTGATCGACGAAACCATCCGGCCGGGCGAGCGGCCCGCCGTGTTCCAGAAGAACGACTACGCCAAGTCCGCGCTGCGCGGCGGCCAGGTCGACGCGATCGTGGTCGACCTGCCGACCGCGTTCTTCATCACCTCGGCCGAGGTCCCGGAGGCGACGGTCGTAGGACAGTTCGCCACCACCACCGGACAGAAGGAACAGTTCGGACTCGTCCTCGACAAGGGCAGTGCCCTCACGCCCTGTGTCACCCGGGCCGTCGACGGACTCCGCGCCGACGGCACACTGGCCGCCCTGGAAAAACGCTGGCTGTCCGACGCCGTGGACGTCCCGGTGCTGACATGACGTCACCGAACGTGTTCCCGCTGGGAAAGGACGACGGACGGGACGACGGACGGGACAACGGACGGGACGACGGCCGGAACGGCCGGCAGGACCCGGCGAGGGACGGCGGAAGCGGCGTCGGGCGGCGCGTCGGGCGAGGCGACCGGCCGGACCGACACGCCGACGAGGACCCGTACACGCCCTCGGCGCGCCGGATCGAGCGCGAACGGTACAAGCGCGCCCGGGCCCGCCGCGCCACGGCGATCGCCGCCCTCTCCACCCTGGTGACGGGCCTCGTCCTCGTCATCCTCGTCACCGGCTCGCCCGGCTGGCAGCGCACCCGGGAGACGTTCCTGAGCGCCGAGTACGCCCGGATGGCGCTGCCCAAGGTCCTGGAAGGGCTGCTGCTCAACCTGCGCCTGCTGGCGGTGTGCGGCCTGTGCGTCCTGGTGCTCGGACTGTTGCTGGCCGTCGCCCGCACCCTGCGCGGCCCGGTCTTCTTCCCCCTGCGGGCGCTGGCCGTCGCCTACACCGACTTCTTCCGCGGACTGCCGCTGATCATCTGCCTGCTGATGGTGGTCTTCGGCGTGCCGGCGCTGCGGCTCCAAGGCGTCACCACCGACCCGGTGCTGCTCGGCGGGACGGCCCTCGTGCTGACGTACTCCGCCTACGTCGCCGAGGTGTTCCGGGCCGGTATCGAGTCCGTGCACCCCTCCCAGCGGGCGGCGGCCCGCTCGCTGGGGCTCTCCCGTGCCAGGACCCTGCGGTACGTGGTGCTGCCGCAGGCCGTACGGCGGGTGATTCCACCGCTCCTCAACGACCTGGTCTCGCTCCAGAAGGACACCGGCCTCGTCTCGATCGCCGGTGCGGTCGACGCCGTGTACGCGGCACAGATCATCGCCGGGAAACACTTCAACTACACGCCGTACGTGGTGGCGGGCCTCGTCTTCGTCGCGCTGACCATCCCGATGACCCGCTTCACCGACTGGGTCACGACTCGCACGGAGCGCCGGCGCGCACAGGGAGGAACGGTATGACGGGCGATCAGGATCCGGTGCTGCGCCTGGAGTCGGTACGCAAGACCTTCGGCGGCACCCGCCCGGGCCGCCGGGCCGGCCGCGGTGGCGGGGCCGGCGGAGCCGACGGCGGCGGCCGGGTCGTCCTGCGGGACGTCTCGCTCGACGTGCCCCCGCACACCGTGACGGCGCTGATCGGCGCGTCCGGCTCGGGCAAGTCGACCTTGCTGCGCTGTGCCAACCTGCTGGAGGAGGTCGACGACGGCGCGATCTTCCTGGACGGCGAGGAGATCACCGCCCCAGGGGTCGATCCGGACGCGGTGCGCCGCCGTATCGGCGTGGTGTTCCAGTCGTACAACCTCTTCCCGCACATGACGGTGCTGGAGAACGCCACTCTCGCGCCGCGCCGCGTGCTCGGCCTCCCGCGCGCGGAGGCCGAGGACCGGGCGCGGGAACTGCTGGCACGTCTCGGCCTCGGCGACCGGTCGGGGGAGTACCCCGACCGGCTCAGCGGCGGACAGCAGCAGCGGGCGGCGATCGTCCGGGCCCTGGCCGTACGGCCCCGGCTGCTGCTCCTGGACGAGATCACCGCGGCGCTCGATCCCGAACTGGTCGGTGAGGTGCTCTCGGTCGTACGGGACCTCAAGGAGGACGGCATGACGATGGTGCTGGCCACCCACGAGATGGGCTTCGCCCGGGAGATCGCCGATCAGGTGTGCTTCCTGGACGGCGGCGTGGTACTGGAACGAGGCACGCCGGCACGGGTCTTCGGTGAACCGCGGCACGAGCGGACGCGGCGCTTCCTGCGCCGGATCGTGGCGGCGGGCCGGCTCTGAGCGGGCCGGCCTCCAAGGGTCAGACCGGGCCGAGGATCCCCGGCAGCGTCACAGCCGCGCCCGACGACAGCGGGGCGTCGCAGGTGCGGCGGTGCAGACGGGCCATGTCGTCCGGGCGGAAGGCGGCCTGGAAGGCCGGGTGGCCGTACAGCCGTCGTACGTAGGCCCACAGCCGCTCGTACCGGCCGATGTCCTGTGCGGTTCCGGCGTCCAGGTGGAGCCGCTGCACGCCGTCGAGGTGCACCAGCGCCACCCAGACGTCCACGTCCGCGGCCGTGAGGTGGCCGCCCGCCGCGTACGGTCCCCGCGTCAGCCGTGCCTCGAGCAGGTCCAGCGCCGCGAGCAGTGTCCGGCGGGCCTCGTCCCGGCCCGGTCGCGCCGCCGCCGCGCACGCCCGCTGGGCCGCCCGCGTGACGTCCTCGTCGAGCAGCGCACGGACGGCCTCGATCTCCGTCAGGAGGGCGGGGGGACGCAGGTCCGCGGCCCGGCCGACGCGGTCGCCGACCTGGTCGACGAGGTCGCGCAGGATGTCGGGGGTGTGGTTGCTGACGACGCGTCCGCTCCACCGGTCGCACAGCGCGGGCACGGTCAGCGGACCGTCGTAGCGGTGCCGGGTGGCCTCGTACGCCCGGCGCAGCCCGGCGAGCGGACCGGGGGCGTCGGCCTCGGCGGGCAGCGTGAGGACCGTGGTGGTGACCGCGTCCCCGAGCCCGAGCAGGCCGAGGGTGAGCGCGACGCGCAGCGAGCGCGGACAGCCGGCCGAGAGATACAGGTGGTAGCGGCGCGGCGCCGGGTAGAACCCGCCGGCCCGGTCGTCCCCGATCCGGCTGCGGAAGGGGACGGAGGCGGGAGTGGGGCGGGCGGAGGGTGTCGTGTGCGGACAGGGCGGGGCCGGCTTGCGCGGGTGCGTGGTGGTCCTGGGCGCGGTGGTCGGGGGCATGGCTCTCCAAGAGGTGGTGGAGGGACCCCGGTGACAAACGGCGGCACCGGTGGGCGGACGGGCATAGTGAAAGGACCCCTAAGGGGGCGGGCAGGCCGAAGCGGGCCCCGTGGGCAGTGGCTGATCGGTGGCCCGGCGGCCACCGGTCCTTCGCGGACGTGTGGCCGGGGACGTCCCTAACGGGCGGAAACGCAGGCGCTGCTGACGCGCAGCAGGTCGATGTGCAGACGCCGCGTCAGAAGGAGGGAACGGGGCACGCGGGAGCGCCGGTGACACCGTGGCGCGTCCGCTCTCGCGCCGGCACTCCTGGGCATCTCACCGGTCCCACCGTCGGGGGCTCGCGGGACGCGAGACCGAGCTTGTCCCGCCACTCCGGCGGGGCCTGGTCGTCACCCGGGGCACCCCGTCGCGGTGGAAGGGTTGCCCGTCAGCGGGCCGGGGCCGATGACCCGCACGAGCAGAAAACTCCTGCGCGGCGGGCGCTGACAATCGTGACCGTCCACAACAGTCTGATCGCGCTCCGCGAGACCGTCAAGGGAGGCGTCGGCGCCCGACGGGGCGTGCGTCCGGCGCGGCGCTTCCGCCCCCGGGACCGTGCCGTCAGGGAACAGCGAGGTTGTCGGGACAGACCGGTCTACCTAGTATGGCGCGGAGGCGGAGGGCCGTACACGGACGTACGGGTCAGGACGAACGCACGGGACAGGAGGGGCATGACGGAGACCGGTGCGGCACCCGCGCGGCCGACCCGGCGGGGCGGCGCGCGTGCGCGGCTGCTCGCCGCCGCGGCGCGCCGTTTCTACGCGGACGGGGTGACGGCCACGGGGATCGACACGATCACCGCCGAGGCCGGCGTCGCGAAGATGAGCCTCTACAACAACTTCTCCTCGAAGGCCGAACTCGTCAGGGCCTACCTCGAGGCCAGGCACGAGGAGTGGCTGGGACTGTACCGGCGACGGCTGGAACGGGCCGACGGCCCCCGCGCGAGGGTGCTCGCCGTCTTCGACGCGTACTCCGACCACGCGGCGCTCGCGTACGAGCACGGCTTCCGGGGCTGCGGGCTGCTCAACGCGGCCGCCGAACTGCCGGCCGGCGACCCGGGGCGGGACGCGGTGCGCCGCCACAAGGAAGAGGTCGAGGAACTGCTCGCCGGCCACCTGCGCGGCCTGCGGCCCGACCGGCGCAGCGAGAGCGACGCGATCGCGGAGCACCTGTCGTTCCTGCTGGAAGGCGCGGTGGCACGGGCCGGTCTCGAGGGGGACGGGGCCCGCCTGCGGCGGGCGCGGGCGCTGGCCGCCTCCGTGGTGGACGCCTGGGCCGGGACCCGGTGACCGGGGCGGGGACGGGCCCGCACCCGTCGCGCGGCGGCGGAGCGGGCGCCGCGTGCGTGCTCGCGGCCTCGGTGCTGTGGGGCACCACCGGAACCGCGGCCACCTTCGCCCCGGCCGTCGGCCCGCTCGCGATCGGGGCCGTGGCGATGGGGCTGGGCGGACTGCTCCAGGCCGTCACCGCCGCCCGGCCGATCACGCGGGACCGGGCCGCCCTGCGCGCGCGGCGCGGCCTCGTCCTGCTCGGCGCGGTGGCGGTGGCGGTCTACCCCCTCGCGTTCTACACCTCCATGCGGCTGGCCGGGGTCGCGGTGGGGACGGTCGTGTCGATCGGCGCCGCCCCGCCCGCCGCCGCGCTGGTCGAACGCCTCGTGGACCGCCGTCGGCTGACGGCCCGTTGGGCCGCCGGTGCCGGGCTCGGCCTGCTCGGCGTCGTCCTGCTGTGCGCCGCCGAGGCCGCCCGGGCGCACCCGGGCGCGGGGGCCGGGTCCGGGTCCGGCGCGAGGACCGTCCTCGGGGTGGGCCTCGGCCTGGTCGCCGGTGTCACCTACGCCGTCTACTCCTGGGCGGCGCACCGTCTCATCAGCGGGGGTACGGCGTCCCGCGCCGCGATGGGCGCGGTCTTCGGGCTGGGCGGCCTGCTGCTCCTGCCGGTCCTGGTGGTCACCGGCGCACCGCTGCTGGCGTCCTGGTCCCATGCCGCCGTCGGCGCGTACATGGCCCTGGTGCCCATGTTCGCGGGATACGTCCTGTTCGGCTGGGGGCTGGCGCGGGTGACCGCGACCACCGCGACGACGCTGTCGCTCCTGGAACCCGCCGTCGCCGCCGTCCTCGCCGTCGTGGTCGTCGGGGAGCGCCTGCCCGCGCTGGGCTGGGCCGGAGTCGCCCTCGTCGTCGGCTGCCTCGCCGTCCTGACCGCCCCCGCGCGACCGGTACGCCGCCCCGCCCGCGCCGTACGCCCCTCGCGTGGGGCACCGCCCGTTCCCTCCGTGCGACCGGTGAACGGCGACGTCGGCCCGGCCCCGGTGGCAGCGGGCCGGGAACCGCCGGAATAGGTCATTCCACCTCTTGCCCTCCGCCTCTTACGCTCCGCGCGTTTTCGAGGTGGACTGGAAGAGGAAGCCTGACAGCTCGGCCTCGGGAGAGGAGGCGGGCATGCGTTTCTCCGACCGCACCGCCGCCGGGAGGCGGCTCGCCGACGAAGTGAGGCGGCTGCGCCTCGACGATCCCGTTGTCCTGGGACTGCCGCGGGGCGGCGTACCGGTGGCCTACGAGGTGGCCCGGGCCCTCGACGCGCCCCTGGACGTGATCGTGGTCCGCAAACTCGGCGTGCCGGCCCGGCCGGAACTCGGATTCGGCGCCATCGGCGAGGGCGGCGTCAGCATCCTGAACGAGAGCGTGGTCATGGCCGCCCGCGTAGGCGCCCGCGAGCGCACCGCGGTGGAGCGGGCGGAGCGGGCCGCGCTGGAACGGCGCCTCGAGCACTACCGGGGCGAGCGCCCCGCGGTGGAACTCGTCGGCCGGACGGCGCTGATCGTGGACGACGGGATCGCCACCGGCTCCACCGCGTCCGCCGCCTGCCAGGTGGCGCGGGCGCGGGGCGCGGACCGGGTGGTGCTGGCCGTGCCGGTGGCGCCGCCCGAGGCGCTGGCCGCCCTGGACCGGGAGACCGACGCGCTGGTCTGCCTGTCCTCGCCCGACCGGCTGGGCTCGGTCGGACAGTGGTACGACGACTTCTCGCAGACCGATGACGCGGAAGTCGCCGAGCTGCTGGCCGAGAACGCGCGGACCGTGGGTCACGGCGCGCGCCGTGACCCGCCGGCCGTCGACGCGGAGGTCACCATCGGCGCCGGATGGGTCGGCCTCCCCGGACACCTGGTCCTGCCGTACGGGGCGCCGGGCGTCGTGGTCTTCGCCCACGGCAGTGGCAGCAGCCGGCACAGCCCGCGCAACCAGGCGGTGGCCACGGAACTGAACCGGGCCGGTCTCGGCACCCTGCTGTTCGACCTGCTGACCCCCGACGAGGCGTTCGACCGGGGCAACGTCTTCGACATCCGGCTGCTGGCCGAGCGGCTGGGCCGGGCCACCGCGTGGCTGCGCCACGAGCACCCGGTGCCGGTCTGCTACTTCGGTGCCAGTACCGGCGCCGCGGCCGCGCTCGCGGCCGCCGCGGAGCCGGCCGCGGAGATCGCGGCCGTGGTCAGCAGGGGCGGCCGGCCCGATCTCGCGGGGGAGCACCTGGCCGCCGTCCGCGCGCCCACCCTGCTCGTCGTGGGCAGCGCCGACCTCCAGGTCGTGGAGCTGAACCGGTCGGCGGCCGAGCGGCTGCGCTGCGAGCACCGGCTGGCGCTGGTCCCCGGGGCCACCCACCTGTTCGAGGAGCCCGGGGCGATCGAGGCGGTGGGGGAACTGGCCCGTGGCTGGTTCCTGGACCACCTGCCCCCGTCCGGCACGGTGGGTCTCGGGGAGACCCGGTACGACCGCTCGGTCTGACCGGCCCGCGTTCCGGCGCCCGTCCGGGTCGGCGGAAAAGTGGAAGGATGAGAAGAGAGTCCCTTTTGGGGAGGCAGTCATGCAGTCCAAGCAGTGGAACGCGCAGATCGACATCACGGAGGACGGCGACGAGACGCGGGCCCGTGCCGTCCTGAACACCGGGGAGACGTCCCACGTCGTGGGCAGGGGTGTCGCGCGCCGCAACCCCGTCGACCGTACGGTTCCCGAGATCGGCGACGAACTCGCCGCCAGCCGGGCCCTGGAGGACCTCGCCATCCGCCTGCACGACGTCGCTTCCGACGACATCGTGCAGCTCGCGGGGCCCGCCGACACCGCCCTCAGATGACCGACGACCCGGGCCCGGCGGTCAGCGGCCTCCGCGGCCGGTGACGGGGCCCGGCGTCGGGCCCGGCGGCTGGGTGGCGGCCGACGTCAGGCGCGGTGGGACCAGTGGGGTTCGACCCGCGCCCACTCCTTCTCCCACCGCGCGCAGTCCCGGTGGTCCAACGACCGGCGGACGGCGGCGCGGACACAGGCGGCGAGCCCGACCGCCCCGCCGGCTGCCGTCACCCCCGTTGCCACGCCGGAGAACAGCGTCACGGCGGGCCCGGGGCTCGACGGTGGCGCCACGACCTTCTCCGTCCTGTCGTCCACCCAGATGTGCACTTGCCGGCCCTTCCGCAGCCCCGCCGCTACCGCGGCCGTACCGTGGTGCGTGCCGTCCGCCGCCGTCCAGCGGACCGGTGCGCCGGCGAGCGCGACGCCCGGCCCCGCGATCGGGGCGGACCCACCGGCGTCGCCGGTGAGGACCGCTGTCACCCGGTGCCGGTCCGCGCTCCGGCTCCGGGTGACAGCCTGGTAGTGGTCGTACGTCGCCGCCCCGGCGGCCCACCCCGCGGCCGGTACGCCGATCACCAGAGCGGCGGCGATCAACAGGTCCACCCAGATCCGCAGCCAGTCGGAGAGCCGCAGGAGCGGATTGGCCCGATGCCCGTACGGCGACAGCTTCCCCAGCCGTCCCGTGTGGTGGTGCGGGTGTGGCCTCGGATGCTGGTACGGGTGCGGCAATCTCATGGTCCGTCCCGCCTTCCGGGAGCGCCCTGCCCTCCCCCTACAGACCATGATGCCGCGCTTCGCGGGCCGAGGAACGTCGCCGTGCGCACCGTTCGAGCCGTGCGCGTTGTCCGACGGACCGGCCGACCGCACCGGCTCGGTCCCGGGTCGGCTCACGCCCGCGTCAGCCCAGGTCGGCGGACTGCCGGTAGCGGTTTCCCGCGTGACGGAGAAGCGCGGTGTGGAGTCCGGCGGCGCGAGTGGCGGCTTCCGCCCCGCCCAGCGAATGGAGGTCGTATTCCAGGGCGCTCCCGGCGGCGGAGTTCCCGCGCGCCATCGCGGCGGGGACGCGCACGCTCGTCTCCCGCCGGAGGCCGGGGGCGCCGCCCGCCACCTCCGGCCGGGGGCGGGCGGCCCGGGACGTCTCACTCGGCGGCGAACTGGGCGAGCCAGGCCAGCGGGGCGTTCCAGTTGATCGCCACCTCGTTGGTCGAGTACGAGCCGATGTCGTCGATGTAGCACGCGGCGGGCGCGCAGCCCGGCAGGCGTTCCTGCGCGACCGGGTCCTGAAGGCCCGCGTTCGGGCCGCCGGCCAGGGAGCCCGCGGGCGGGTTGGGGAGCGAGGCGTCGGCCTGGTGGGCCCAGAAGCGGTGGTGCTGGTTGCGGGACGGCTGCTCGCCGTAGCCGCTGATGTAGGACTGGCCGAGCGTGTTGCGGCCGAGCAGGTAGTCGAGGGTCTCGATCGCCCCGTCACGGTAGGAGCGGCTGCCGGTCAGGGCGTACGCGGTGGCCAGCACGACCGCGTTGTTGCCCACCTGGCCGTTCGACCCCCATACGTACGTGGAGGCCGGGATGGGCACCGCGTAGCCCTGCCCCGACATGACGGCCAGATGGCGGTCGGCCGCCGAGGTCACCGACGCGCGCAGGCGGGCGGTGTCGGCGGCGGGCAGCCCGGTCCTGGCGCCGGCCAGGGTGAGCCGGCCGAGGGCGGCCGTGTCGGCCCAGCCGAAGCCGCCGTCCGTGAAGGCGCCGGCCGAGGTGTGCCAGGGGGAGGAGGTGACGGCGTCCCGGTAGACCGTCTCACCGGTCGTCGTGTACAGCTCCGCGGCGGCCCAGTAGAACTCGTCGCTGACCGTGGCGTCGCCGTACGCCCCGCCGCCGGTGCCGTCGGAGTCCGGGGCCAGCAGACTGGGGTTCGCCTTCGCCGCGGTCCAGGCGCGCCGGGCCGCGTCCAGGCAGCGTGCGGCGAACGCCCCGTCGTACGGGGCGTAGACCCGGGCGCACTGGGCCGCGGTGGCCGCCAGGTTGAGGGTGGCCGCGGTCGAGGGCCGGTGCAGTTCGCGCGGCTGGTCGTCGAGCTCGGGCCGGGTGGGCAGGGCGGTCCACTGCGCGTCGTGCATCTTGTGGAACGCCATGCCCGCCAGCGGCCTGCCCTGCGGTACCTGCATCCGCAGCAGGAAGTCCAGCTCCCAGCGTGCCTCGTCCAGCACGTCGGGGACCCCGTTGCCGCGCTCGGGAACGCGCAGGGTGGAGTCGCCGAGGGCGCCGTCCGTACCGGCGCGCTTCGCGCGTTCGAAGGAGTTGACCAGCAGCCAGGTGGAGAGGCCGCCGTTGACGACGTACTTGCCGTGGTCGCCGGCGTCGTACCAGCCGCCCCGCACGTCACGGCGGTAGTCGCAGACGCCTGCCTGGCAGGGGACGTTCGTGTCGCCCTTGTTGGGCGCCACGCCGAGGTGCCCGGCGGGGCGGGCGTAGGCCGCGCCCGCCAGCGACGCCTCGATGGGGATACCGCTGCGCTGCTGGTAGAAGAACGCCATGGCGTCCGAGCGCAGGTCCTCGTACAGCCCCGCGTCGATGTCGAAGGGATGACTGCTCCGGCCGCCGACGACCAGGGTGAAGCCGCTGCCGGTGCCGGTGTACGAGGAGAAGTCGGCCAGCTGCGTCGCGTCCTTCGAGGCCGCGTCGGTGCCGGGACGGGTGGTGGCGCCGGAGGCGACCACGGCTCCGGCGGCGTTCCGCAGTTGCCAGCCGAACGGCGCCGTGGAGGTGGTGACCACCGTGGCCCGCTTGGGGCCGTCCGGGAGATAGCCGAGCTGATTGGCGCGTACGGCGGTGGGCTCGGCGGCGACGGGCCCGGTGGCCGGGGCGGTTCGGGAGTGGGCCGGCGCCGCGGCGGAGGGGGCGGTCGCGACGACCGCCACGAGTAAGGCCGCGGACAGCACGGCGGAGGCGGCACGCGCGGTGGGGCGGACCCGGCGGGAGGACGTCCGGCCGGGGCGCGGGGGAAGGAATGGCATGGGCATGGGAAAGCCCCTTTCGCGGAGTGGGGGGTTGGGAGCGCTCCCATGCGGACCATTGCATGAGCACATCAGATCGTCAATCCATCGGGAGGCCGTCGTTTCCTCGGCCCCGGGGCGATCCCCGCCCCGGGACGGCCTCGGCCGGTCGGTCTGATCGGTCTGGTGGGTCTAGCCGGTCCGATCGGCGAGCCGGGCTCGGGCGGCGTCGAGCGACGCCACCTCCTGAGCCGTCGGGAACGACGCCTGCGCTCCCCGTTTCGTGACCGCCGCGGCACCCACCCGGACCGCGTACGCGGCGGCGTCCGACAGCGTCTCGCCCATCCCGAGCCGCCACGCCAACGCCGCCGTGAACGCGTCGCCGGCCCCGGTCGTGTCCACCGCGCGCACGGGCACCGCCGGCACCGGCGCCGCCCCACCGCCGTCCGCCACCAGCGCCCCACGCCCGCCCAGGGTGACGACCACCGAGCGGGGGC
Organism: Streptomyces hebeiensis; assembly: GCF_052983195.1. NCBI lineage: Bacteria > Bacillati > Actinomycetota > Actinomycetes > Kitasatosporales > Streptomycetaceae > Streptomyces > Streptomyces hebeiensis. Next base: position 737,926 of record NZ_CM129812.1, on the reverse strand, counting down.
CGAGGGCGAGGAGCGCCTTCGCCCAACTCGCGGGGTCGCCGTCCAGCGGCGCGGCCGAGGCGTGTTCGCTCACCACTCGCGCCTCGTGCTCGTTGACGATCAGCGGGTCGCAGGCCGTCAGAACCTCGGCGGGCAGACGCGCCGGGGGAGAGGCGTTGAGGACGAAGCGCGTGCCGGCGGGCAGCAGCCGTACCACCTCGGCGACCGTCTCCAGGGGGATCTCCAGTTGTGCCGAGACCACCGGCGCGGACGCCAGCAGCGCCGTCGACTCCCGTACGTCCGCAGGGGACAGCCGTCCGTTGGCGCCGGGGGAGACCACGATGCTGTTGTCCCCCGAGGGATCGACGGTGATCAGGGCGACGCCGGTGGGCGCGCCACCCGCCCGCACCCAGGAGGTGTCCACACCGGCGGCCTCCTGGGCATCGCGCAGCAGCCGCCCGTGCGCGTCGTCGCCGAGACGGGCCAGCAACGCCGTACGGGCGCCGAGGCGAGCGGCGGCCACCGCCTGGTTGGCGCCCTTGCCGCCCGGGTGCACGGACAGGTCCGAACCGAGCACGGTCTCGCCGGGGCCGGGGCGCCGTTCGACGCCGATCACCAGGTCGGCGTTTGCCGAGCCCACGACCAGCAGGTCGTAGTCGTACATCGCTGTCTCTTTCTGTTGGTGAGGAGGAACACCGCGCGGATGGTACGCACGACCACGGTCGTCCGTGCCCGCCATCCGCGCGGCGTTCCGGTGGTGCTCAGATCTTGTCCGCCTCGTCCGTCGGGTGGGGCGGCAAGCGGAACGGCCGGGTGATGAGGGCGACCGGCCGGGCGTCGTCGGGCCGGGTCAGGGGGCGTTGTTCGCGGTCCTGACAGGGCGCGAGCGCCCGTCTGGCGCGTCCGCGACCCGGCTCATTTCTTCCGGGGTCGGATTGGCGACGGCGCGGCTCAGGCGCCAGGGGAGTGCGCGACCCCCGTGGTGCGGGGCTTCCCCGACGTGTCCGTGGAGCGCGAGTTGCCGGAGGTGGAACGAGCAGGGCCCGGAACTGTAGCCCAGCCGAGTGGCGGCTTCGGTCGCCGTGACGGTGCCGACTCCGGCCGGCGGATTCAGCAGTGCGGTGCGGACCTCGTGTTCGGGCAGTTCGTCGCCGGTGTCCCGGCTCTGGCCGGGCGGACGTGTTGCGGCAGATGAAGGACCGGAGCGCGGACGTCTTCGCGCGACGCGCGGCCAAGGCCGTCGGTCTGGGCTCCGGAGTGTCCTGACTACGGTCTACGGTCGGGCGGTGCCGGTGGGGTCCTCGGGGCGGCGGGTGGCGGCCCAGGCTGCCTCGATCATCCGGAAGATCTCGTCGAGCGCGGTCTCCGGATCGGCCGCCTCCCGGGCCAGTGAATAGCCGTCGATCGCGAACCTCGCGATCGTCCGGCAGGCCGTTGTGGTCTGTGTCAGGCCGGGATCGGCGGCGATGGCCGTTGCCAGCGACTCGGCGTGGCGCAGCCTCATCGACTCCTCGTACTTCCGCAGGGCGGGCGATTCGTCGATCATGCGCCAGATCGGGGCGGCGCTGTCCGCCGTGCAATGTCGCACCAGGGCCTGGATCTCGCGGCGCAGCGCGGGGACGAGCGGTTCGTGCCGCGCCCGGCCGGTGACCGCCTGCGTGAGGCGTTGTTCGAAGTCTTCGTCCTGCTCGAACACCAGGGCCTCTTTGGAGGCGAAGTGGGCGAAGACCGTGGTGACGGCCACATCTGCCTCGGCGGCCACGTCACGGATGCCCACCGCGTCGTACCCGCGTTCCAGGAAGAGCCGCAGCGCGGTGTCGGCGATCTTCTGGCGGGTCGCGGCCTTCTTGCGTTCACGGCGTCCGGGTGGCGCGGTCATGGTCCGACGCTACCAGATGCGAGTCTGAAACCGATTTGAAAAGCTAACCGTTAGTGCTATGTTCGACCGCATGAAAAAAGTGAGCTTCGCCGAGTTCGGCGGTCCGGACGTGCTGCGACTCGGGGACGTCGAGGAGCCCCACGCGGGTCCCGGTCGGATACGCATCGCGGTACGGGCGGCGGGCGTGAACCCCGTCGACTGGAGGATCCGTGAAGGCCAGATCCTGGGGGCCCACCCGATCGAGTTGCCCTCCGGAGTCGGGCAGGACGCCTCCGGGGTGGTGGACGAGGTCGGCGAAGGTGTCGAAGGGGTCGAGGTCGGCGACCACGTGTTCGGCGAAGGCTCGGCCACCTATGCCGAGTTCGCGGTGTTGTCGGCCTGGGCCCGTATGCCCGAAGATCTGACGTTCGAAGAGGCGGCCGGGTACCCCTCGGTGGTGGAGACCGCGCTGCGCGTCATCCGAGAGGTCGGTGTGCGGTCCGGGCAGACGCTGCTGGTCAGCGGTGCGTCAGGAGGCGTCGGATCGGCGGTGCTGCAGATCGCCCGCGACCGCGGCATCACGGTGATCGGCACGGCCGGGGCCGCGAACCAGGAGTACCTGCGGAGCCTGGGCGCAGTCGCCACGACGTACGGCAAGGGCTGGGTCGAGCGGGTGCGGCGGCTCGGCCGTGTCGACGCGGCTCTCGATCTGGCCGGCTCGGGTGTGATCCGCGAACTCGTCGAGCTGACCGGGGATCCGCGGAAGGTGATCTCCATCGCCGATCTCGGCGCGCCGGAGTTCGGTGTCCGGTTCTCCGGCGTGGCCGGGAGCGTGCCGGAGGCGCTCGCCGAGGCCGTCGACCTCATCTCGCGGGGAAAACTCCACATCCCGGTCGAGGAGTCGTACACGCTCGCCGAGGCCGCGGCGGCGCATGTCGACAGCCATGCCGGTCACACGCGCGGGCGCCGGGTCATCGTCGTATGAAAGCAGGCTGCGCGTTGTCATCGAGGTCGTCCCCGGGCAGGGCCCGAGCCGAGCCCCGTCGGTTCACGGCCACGGAGACGGAGGCCGCGCTGACCTTCAGCCCGCGGGTCAGCTCGGCCGTGGTGCGCCGTGCCGTCCTCGGGCAGCGACAGGTCGACGTGCACACGCGCTGTCATCCTCGGCAGCCCCGTTCGGACCGCGTCTCGATGATCTCCTCTCCCGCCGTGCCACCCGGTGGTCCGGCCGCGTACGCGGGCGCCGGTGTGCCACGCCGTGCCCGCCGGACCGTCTCCAGGTGCGCCTGCCGGGGCCCATGGCCGCCGGGGCCGCCGTTGCGTCCGATCTCTCCCGGCTGATCGTCGAGGTCGGCCGATCGAGCCGCCTCGCGATCTCGGCGTAGGGGAGCCCGTCGGCGAGTCCCGCCGCGATGCGCCGGCGGTCCTGCTGGGTCAACCGTCCTCCCGGCATGGAGCCCAGTATTGCCTTCGCTGTCATTCATTGCAACGTTTCATTGCGTTCGGCTTCACCGTCATTGCATCAATATTCCGGTGCTCACCTGGACAGTTGGCATTACGTCAATTGACAGGTTTCTGAACGCAACGTAGCTTTCGAGCATTGGTGAACGCGTACGGTCGCGAGATGAGGAATGGCCATGGACGCATCCCCGCATACCGTCACGACGATGCCGACGGCGCGTCGGCCCGGCTGCCCCTTCGACCCGCCGGCAGAGCTGCTCGACGCCCGTCGGCACGGCCCCATCAGTCGCTACACCTTCCCCGGCGGAAAGCCCGGCTGGCTGATCACCGGGTACGACCTGGTCAGGGCGGTCCTGGCCGACCAGCGGTTCAGCTCGCGCAAGGAGCTCATGCTCCACCCGACCATCGACTACGGAGACTTCGAGGTCCCCCCGGCGCCGCCCGGCGAGTTCCTCCTCATGGACGAGCCCCGGCACAGCCGCTATCGGAAACCGCTGATGGGCAAGTTCACCGTGCGGCGGATGCGACTGCTCACCGAGCGCGTCGAGCGGATCACCACCGACCACTTGGACGCCATGGAGAAGACCGGGCCGCCGGCGGACCTGGTGACCGCTTTCGCCAAGCCCATCCCCGCCATCATGATCTGTGAGCTGCTCGGGGTTCCCTACCAGGACCGGGGGTCCTTCCAGGAGCAGGTCGACTCGTTCATGAACGGGGAGACGAGCGACGAGGACCTGATGGCGGCCTATACCGCGACCCAGGACTACCTCGCGGAGCTGGTGGCCGCCAAACGCGCGGCCCCCACCGACGACGTGCTCAGCGACCTCACCGACAGCGATCTGACCGATGAGGAGCTGAAGGGGATCGCCCTGATCCTGCTGGCGGCCGGGCTCGACACCACCGCGAACATGCTGGCCCTCGGCACTTTCGCCCTGCTGCGCAACCCGGAGCAACTGGCCGCGCTGCGCGCTGATCCCGCGCTCGCCGACCGGGCCGTGGAGGAACTGCTGCGATACCTCAGTGTCGCCAAGACGTTCATGAGGACGGCGCTGGAGGATGTAGAGGTCGGCGGTCAGATCATCAGGGCCGGCTCGCCGGTGATCCTTTCGTACAACACCGCCAACCGTGACCCGGAGCGCTTCACCGATCCTCATGTGCTCGACCTTCGCAGGCAGGACGGCGGGCACGTGGCCTTCGGCCACGGCATCCACCAGTGCCTGGGCCAGCAGCTGGCCCGCGTCGAGATGCGGGTCGCGTTCCCCGCGCTGCTCGGCCGTTTCCCCACGCTGCGCCTGGCCGTACCGCCTGAAGCGGTTGCCCTGCGCCCGGAGACCGCGGACATCTACGGGGTGAAGAGCCTCCCGGTCACCTGGGACGTGTGATCGATGAGGGTCACGGTGGGCCGTCGCGGGCGGGGGAACGCGGAGCCGCGCTGAGCCGATCCACGGGGGCACACCACAGGAGGTAGACCCACGGGGGGCACACCACGGGAGGTACACCCACGGGAAGCACCCCGCGGGAAGGCCGCTGCGGGCCGAGCCGGTGCGGTATTCGGGCCACTCACCGGTCAGACGTGCTGCGGCCGGGCGGCGTTCGCGGCCAGCAGGCCCGTGCCGAGCGGGGTCAGCACGTGCAGCACCGTATTGCGCTCCCTGCGTGAGACGACGAGGCCCGACTCGCGCAGGGTTCGCGCGTGCTCGCTCGCCGTCGCCAGGGTCACGCCCATGCGCCGGGCCAACTCGCTTGTCGTGCACCCGCCTTCCGCGGCTCGCAGGGCGGCGGCCCGGCCCCGCCCTATCAGATTGCCCAGGGCTCGGTGTTCCGGCTGCTCGGCCTGCGGTGCCCACCACAGGTGGCTGCGGGTGACGGGGTAGACCAGCACCGGCGGGAGGGCCGGGTCGCACAGGGTGATCGGCACCCGCCAGCAGAACACCGACGGCACCAGCCGTAGTCCGCGGCCCGCCAGCCGCACGTCCCGGTCGCACGGGTAGTCGACCTCCAGCACCGGCCGGCGCCAGCGCATCGACGGGCCCAGGGTCGACAACAGCGCCTCGCATCCCCCGGTGAGCAGCGCCCGCGCCCGCACCGCCCTGTCCGCCTCCGCCTGTGCCCGTACCGCCGCCCAGTAGGGCGCCAGCGCCGCCTGGAAATACTGCTCCAGCGCCCGGCCCAGCGTGCGCAGCGCCTCCGGCTCCCCGTCCGCCAGGGGACGCAGCCAGGAGGGCGCCCCCTGCAGGGCGCGGATCTCCTCGTGCAGCCGCTCGCGCGGCGTCGACAGCACCGCGTCGATCCCCGGCGCCAGCCCGTCCGCGGCCTCGGGCGGATTCAGGAAGTCGGGGAAGGAGCCCCGGGGCGGGGCCAATGTCCGGATCAGTCGGCCGTGTTCGCGTGGCAACTGGCGCAGCCGGTCCCGGGCGTGCGACCGCCACTGGTCGAACACGGCCTTTCCCTGGGCCGTGAGAAGAAGGTGGGAGCTGAGGACGGTCTCCCACAGTGGGTCAGGACCGGCAGCCACCGTGGTCCTGAGCAGGTCGTCGTTCGTGAAGTGCAGTCGCAGCACAGAGTCCCCCGTACCGGTCGTGGTCACGACCGGAGTCGTCCACACGGCGCAGGCCGGACGCGGTGCACTCTGCCACTCGCGCCCGTCCCCCGTGCGTGCTCTCGCCTTGATGCTGCCCAACAGGAAGGGATTCACCCATAAAAGGAGAAAAAATCGATTGAATCCACCATCGCGTGTCCTTCCGGCCCGTCAGACCGTCGTCACCCGCACTCCCGTCTCCGTGATCCCCGCCAGTTGGTCGGCCGGCGCGGCGCCGTCGGTGACGAGGTCGTCGATGTCCGTGAGGGGACAGATCTTCGCGAAGGTCACCTTCCCGACCTTGGAATGGTCGGCGACGACGACGGTCCGCCCGCTGCTGCCGGTGAAGGCGCGGTCCGTCGCCGCTTCGAGCTGGTCGTGGGTGGTGCAGCCGTGGGCCGCGCTGATCCCGTCCACCCCCATGAAGGTGATGTCGGTGTGGTGGTCGGCCAGTGTCTTCTCCGCGATGGGGCCGACGAGTTCATAACTCTCGGCGCGGGCGTATCCGCCGACGACGACCAGGGTGACGTCCTTGCGGAGCACCAACTCGGCGGCGATGTTCACCGCGTTGGTGACGATGGTCACGGGCCCCCGCTCGGCGAGCAGCCGGGCGATCCCGGTGACGGTGCTTCCGCCGGTCATGCCGACGACCGCCCCCTCGGGCACCAGGTCGGCCGCCGCCCGCGCGATGGCCTGCTTCTCCGGGCGGCGGCGCTCGGCGCGGTGCTGGAGCGGGGCCTCCAGGCCGACATCGCCGACGACCGCGCCACCGTGGGTGCGGCGTATCAGGTTCAGGCCGCTCAGATGCTGCAAGTCGCGCCGGACCGTGGCTCCCGAGACGTCCAACAGCCGGGACAGTTCGCCGACATCGATGCCGCCCTTCGCGGACACGTGCTCAAGTATCCGCGCGTGGCGCTCATTTTTCAGCATGCTGTGAGCATATCTCTGAGCGAAACAGAGCAGGTGGCGCTGTCGAGTGTCAGGTTCGAGCAAGCGATGTGCTCTGTTTGTGCGCGATGTGCTCAACTTCGATCTGTTGACAGGGTGATTCCTGATCGCTTTACTCCATGCAACGCCAGAGTTGAGCACCCGGCGCCAGAGGTATGCCCAGCCGGTAGCACGGCCCCGTGCCGTAAGTCCGGACAAAGTCGCCAGGACCGTCTGAATGGTCCGAGGCGGGGTCGTACCCCCCATCTTCTGGAGCTCCAGATGCCCCTCGTCAATCGTGTCCGGTCCCGTCGATGTCTCGCCGCGGCAGCTGTCGTGGCGACGGCGGTGGTCACCCCCCTGATCACCGCGGGCCCCGCGGGCGCGGCGGCCCAGGCCGTGACCCTGCCGCCCGCGGGCGCCAATTTCGACTACCAGATCGGTGGCGCCTACACCCCGCCGACCGGGGTGAAGGTGGTCAGCCGCGACTACACCGCGTCCCCGGCCGCGGGTCTGTACAACATCTGCTACGTCAACGCCTTCCAGACCCAGCCCGGAGCGGAGGGCGAGTGGGAGAAGGACCTGCTGCTCCGCGACTCCAAGGGCAACGTCGTCTACGACGGCTTCTGGAAGGAAGCCGTACTGGACACCCGCACCGAGGACAAGCGGAAGCGGATCGCGGCCAAGGTGAACGGCTGGATCGACACCTGCGCGAGCAAGGGCTTCAAAGCGGTCGAGCCCGACAACCTCGACACCTTCGACCGGTTCAGCCAGCTCAACGAGGCCGGCGCCAAGGACCTCATCAAGCGGCTCGCCGACCACGCCCACTCGAAGGGCCTGGCGATCGCTCAGAAGAACACCGCCGGCTTCTCCACCGAGCGGGACGCGACCGGTGCCGACTTCGCCATCGCCGAGGAGTGCGGCGAGTGGGACGAGTGCGGTGACTACGTCGAGGGATTCGGCAACAACGTCATCGTGATCGAGTACAAGGAGGAGTACCTGCGCAAGAGCTGCTCCGAGTTCGGCGGCCGGCTGAGCATCGTCCTGCGGGACCTGGACGTCAAGCCCCTCGGAGACCCCGCGTACGTGCGCAAGACCTGTTGAGCGGTCCGCCGCGATCCGGTCGGTCCGCCCAGCGGTCATGACCGGTCTGGTGCACCCCCGTTCAGGTGGGGTGCACCAGGCTCCGGGCCTTCCGTACGCGAGCGGCCCGGCCCGTGACGAATCCGGCGTCGCCGGCGTCACCCCCGCACGCCGGGCCCTCCGTACGCGGACCGCCCCCGCCTCACCCCACCACCTCACCCACACCGATCCACACCGGGCCGAGACGTCTCACGTGTCATCTGTCCCGGACCGCTCCGCGCACTCTCCTGGGGGTTCAGATGGCCGCAGCCCACCGCTTTCCCGGTACCCGTACTCCCGGCGTTCCCCGTACTCCCGGCGATTCCGGCGCTCACGATCCCGGCGCCCCCGGTGCTCCCGCCGGGCCCTCGCGCCGTGCGCTCCTGCGCAGTGGTACGGGACTGGCGCTCGGCGCCGCCGCCACGGCCGCGCTGTCCGGCTGCGGCGCGGGCGCGAGTGACGGGGTGGGACCCGACGGCAAGGTCACGGTCGAGCTCTGGCACGGCCAGACCGACAGCGCCGCCGAGGTCCTGAAAGGACTGGTCGAGGAGTTCAACCGCACCCATCCCGCCATCCGGGTCGACCCCGGCGGCGGCGTGCTGGCCGACGCGATGCTGCAGAAGATCACCGCCGCGCTCGCGTCCGGCTCCTTCCCCGACATCGCCTTCGTCTTCGGCTCGGACCTCGCCAACGTGGCGCGCAGCCCGTCGGTGGTGGACCTGACCGACATGGACCGCTCCGGAACCGTGCCCTGGAAGGACTACTGGGCGCCCGCGCGCGAGGCCGTCACCCTCAACGGACAGCTGCGCGCCGTCCCCGCGGTGCTCGACTCGCTCGCCGTGGTCTGCAACAAGAAGCTCTTCCGCGCCGTCGGCCTGCCCCTGCCCGAACCGGGCTGGACCTGGGACGAGTTCACCGAGGCGGCCAGGAAACTGACCGACCGGGGACGGGGCACCTTCGGCACCGGCTGGCCCGGCGTCGGGGACGAGGACACGGTGTGGCGGCTGTGGCCGATGGTGTGGGACCTGGGCGGTGACGTCGTCGCCGGGGACGGGCGGCGGATCGGCTTCGCAGACGAGGGCGTGCGGGCCCTGGAGACGCTGGCCGGGCTCGCCCGGGACAAGAGCGTCTACGTCGACCCGAAACCCGGCAGCGAGCAGATGTACAAAGTCTTCCTGGCCGGCCGGATGGGCATGGTGGCCACGGGGCCGTGGCAGCTGCCCGACATCCGCCAGGCGAAGATCGACTACCATGTCGTGCCCCTGCCCAGCTACAGCGGCCGCCCGCTGACCATCTCGGGCCCCGACACCTGGACGGTGTTCGACAACGGTCCGGCGCGGGTGGAGGCGGCCCGTACGTTCGTGAGCTGGCTGGGCCGGCCCGCCCAGGACGTGCGGTGGGACGTCGACGCCGGGAGCCTGCCGCTCAGCCGGAGCACCCAGGCCATGACCGCATGGCGCAACCATGCCGAAAACACCGAGGGGCTCCCGGTGTTCACCAAAGCCCTGGAGACGGCCCGGGTCCGCCCCGTCCACCCGGCCTACCCGCAGATCTCCCAGGCCCTCGGACAGGCGATCGTCGCCGTACTGCTCGGCCGGAGCACCCCGGCCAAGGCCCTGCGCCAGTGCGCCGACGAGGCCAACGCCGCGCTCATCATCCCGCGTTGAGAGGTTCCGATGCCGCGCCTTCCCACTCCCCTCACGCTACCCGACGGCGGCCACGACGACGGCCGGGGCGGCGAACGTGACCACGAACACACGGCCACCCACCACGACGACAACACACCGCACGGCCCGGGGAACACCCGGGGGAGACACCCGGGAAAGCCGCCCGGGAAACACCCCGGGGCACGCCGCCGAGGCGCTCTCGCGCGCGGTGAGTCGGCCACCGCCTGGGCGTTCATCTCGCCCTCGGTCCTCGTCATCCTCGGCCTGAGCGTCGTCCCCGTCCTGTGGTCCCTGCTGCTGTCCTTCCAGGCCGACGACCTGGTCACGCCCAGCCGCTGGGTCGGCCTCGACAACTACCGCGCCCTCGCACAGGACCCGCACTTCAGCCAGGCGGTGGGCAACACACTGCTCTACACCGTGCTGTACGTGCCCCTGAGCATCGGGCTCGGGCTGTTCCTCGCCCTCGTCCTCAACCGGCGGATCCGGCTGGTCGGCCTCTACCGCACGCTCATCTTCGTGCCGTTCGTCGTCTCCGCCACGGCGCAGGGAGTGCTGTTCTCCTTCATCCTCGACCCCGAGTTCGGGGCCGCCAACTCCCTCCTGCAACACCTCGGGGTCTCCCCGCAGGGGTTCCTCACCGACCCCGGACAGGCGATGTTCGTGCTCGTCGCCATCTCGCTGTGGAGCGGCACCGGCTTCTGCGTGGTGGTCCTCCTCGCCGCCCTCCAGGACGTGTCCCCGTCCCTGATCGAGGCGGCGCGGCTGGACGGCGCCGGGCGGTGGCACCTGCTGCGCCATGTGACCCTGCCCGCGCTCACACCCGTCACCGTCTTCCTGCTCCTGTGGCAGACCATCAACGCCCTCCAGGTCTTCGACCTGGTGTACGTGACGACCAAGGGCGGGCCGCTCGGCTCCACCACGGTGATCGTCTACTTCATCTGGGAGCAGGCGTTCAAGAACTTCACCGCCGGGTACGGCGCGGCGGCCGCCTACGCGCTCGCCCTCGCGCTGCTCGTGGTCGGTGGCGTTCCCCGGCTGCTCAGGGCCCGCGCGAACCGTCGTACCGAAGGAGCCGCACGATGACGGCGACCACCCCCTCCGCCCGGACCGAGTCCATGACGCCGGCCGGGAGCCAGGGCGCCACCGGCCCCCGGCGCACCCGCCTCCGGCTGCCCTTCAGCGCCTGGCACCTGCTGCTCGCGCCGCTGTCCCTGCTCTTCGCCGTGCCCCTGATCTGGCTGCTGCTCAGCTCCGTGATGAGCGACGCGGAGATCAACCGCTTCCCGGCGGCCCTGTGGCCCGCACGGATCGACCTGGGCGGCTACGGCTATGTGCTCGGCAACGCCATGTTCCCCCGGTGGTTCGCCAATTCGCTGATCGTCTCCACCGTCGCGGTGGCCTCCAACCTGCTGCTCGGCGCGCTCGGCGGTTACGCGTTCGCCCGGATGCGGTTCGCCGGCTCCCGGGTGCTGCTGGTACTGATGCTGGCCACGATGGTGATCCCGTTCCAGCTGACCATGATCCCCACCTTCCTGGTCATGAAGCGGCTGGGCCTCATCGACACCCTGGGCGCGCTGATCGTGCCGTCCCTGGTCACGCCGTTCGCGGTGTTCCTGCTGCGGCAGTTCTTCCTGTCCCTGCCCAGGGAACTGGAGGAGGCGGCGTGGATCGACGGCTGCTCCCGGCTCCGCGTGCTGTTCCTCGTCGTCCTGCCGCTGTCACGGCCCGCGCTGAGCACTGTGGCGGTCCTCACCTTCCTCACCACCTGGAACGACCTGACCTGGCCATTGATCGCCATCAACCACGACACCCAGTACACCCTCCAACTCGGGCTGACCACCTTCCAGGGTCAGCACCACACCCGGTGGTCCGCGGTCATGGCCGGCAATGTCATCACCGTCCTCCCGGTGCTGCTCGCCTTCCTGTTCGCCCAGAAGTCGTTCATCCAGTCCATCACCAACAGCGGACTCAAGGGCTGACCGGCATGAGCCCCACGACCCCGGAACATCCCGAGCGGCGCTCCCGGGAAAGCGCCGGGCGACGTCCGGAAGCCACCGGGCGACCTCCCTCGGAAAACACCCCGGAAAGCCATCCGGAACGCTTCGCACAACGTCCTGCGGAACGCCCCGCACCCCGCCCCACGGAAAGTCCCATGCCGCCCACCTACGACCTGCTCGTCATCGGGGACGCCAACCCGGACGTCGTCCTCGGCCCGCTCGACACCCCGCCCGCCGCCCTCGCCTTCGGCCAGCGCGAACAGCTCGTCGACACCGGCCTGCTCACCCTCGGCGGCTCCGCCGCGATCATGGCGTGCGGCGCGGCCCGGCTCGGGCTGAGAGTCGCCTTCGCCGGCCGGGTCGGTGACGACGAGGCCGGGCGCTTCATCGTCGCCGCCCTGAACGACCGGGGCGTCGACACCCACGCGCTGCGCGTCGACCCCGACCGGCCGACCCCCCTCACCGTGGTCCTCACCCGGCCCGACGGCGACCGGGCGATCCTCACCGCGCCCGGCACCCTGCCGGCCACCGGCCCCGACGACGTACCGGAAGCCCTGCTCACCGGCAGCCGTCATGTGCACGCCGCCTCGTACTTCCTGCTGCCGCGGCTCGCCGACGCGCTGCCCCGCCTGCTGCGTACGGCGCGCGAGCACGGTGCCACCACCTCCCTCGACACCAATGACGACCCGTCGGGGGAGTGGGCCCCGGGCCGCCTCGACGCCGTCCTCGCTGTCACGGACGTCCTGCTGCCCAACGCCCAGGAGGCCCGGGCCCTCGCGCCCGGCGCGCAGTCCCTGGACGAGGCGGCCCGACAACTCGCCGCCCGCGGCCCGCTGGTGGTCGTCAAGGACGGGGCCGACGGCGCCCTCGCCCATGACGGCCGCACCGTCCTGCGCACCCGCGGCGTCCCCGCCCGGCCGCTGGACACGGTCGGCGCCGGAGACAGCTTCGACGCCGGCTTCGTCGCCGCCCGCCTGCGCGGCCTGTCCACCATCGAGGCACTCGAGATCGCCGCCGCCTGCGGCGCCCTGTCCACGCGGGCCCACGGCGGCACACCCGCCCAGCCCACCTGGGACGAAGCCACCGAGGCGCTCGTCCGCAACGGAAAGAACCCCTCATGACCAGCACCAAGATCGCGTTCATCGGCGCAGGCAGCGTCGTCTTCACCCAGGGACTGCTGGCGGACATCTTCGCCTTCCCCGAACTCCGGAACGCCCATATCGCGCTGCACGACATCGACTCCGAGCGGCTGACCACGGCGCACGGCGCCGCGCGCCACATCGCGGATCGCCTGACGGCGGAGGGGAACGCCTCCGAAGCCGCCTCGGGCACCGCCGGCGGCCGCCGAACCGGAACCGGCCCCCTGATCACCGCGCACGCCCAGCGGCGCGAAGCCCTGGAGGGCGCCGACTTCGTCATCAACATCGTCCAGGTCGGCATGCGCGAGGCGACCCGGACCGACTTCGACGTACCGGCCCGCTACGGACTGCGCCAGACCATCGGCGACACCCTCGGCATCGGCGGCATCTTCCGCGCGCTGCGCACCTTCCCCCTGCTGAAGTCGCTCGGCGAGGACATCGCCGAGGTCTGCCCCGACGCCTGGCTGCTCAACTACACCAACCCCATGGCGATGAACGTCCAGTACCTCGCCCAGGCCACCGGGCTCACCCGCGTGGTGGGCCTGTGCCACTCGGTGTACTGGACCATCCGCGACCTGTCCGACCTGCTGGGCGTCCCGCACCAGGAGGTCACCTACCAGGCCGCCGGGGTGAACCACCAGGCCTGGGTCCTGCGACTGGAGCACCAGGGAGCCGACCTCTACCCCCGGCTGGACGCGCTCGTCGAGCAGAACCCGGAGCTGCGGCGCCGGGTCCGTGTCGACATGTACCGCCGCCTCGGCTACTACCCGACCGAGACGAGCGAGCACTCCTCCGAGTACGTTCCCTGGTACCTCCACCACGACAGCGAGGTCGAACGGCTCCGCCTGCCCATCGGCGCCTACCTGGGCATCGTGGACGAGAACATCGCCGAGTACGAGGGGACCCGCGACGCGCTCGCCGCCGGCACACCGCTGCACGTCGAAGGCACCATGGAGTACGCGCCCCAGATCATCCACAGCATCACCACCGGCACCCCCCGGACCGTCTACGGCAACGTCCCCAACCACGGGCTCATCGACAACCTGCCGGCGGCCGGCACCGTCGAGGTGCCGTGCCTGGTCGACGGCAGCGGTGTACAGCCCACCCGCGTCGGCGCCCTGCCCGCACAGTGCGCCGCGCTCAACCGGGGCTACCTGAGCATGAACGACCTCGTCGTCCGGGCGGCCCTCGAGGACGACCCGCGTTCCGTCCGGCAGGCGGCCATGGCCGACCCGGCCACCGCCGCCGCCCTGCCCGTCGAGCGCATCTGGGACCTGTGCGACGACATGGTGCGCGCGCACGGCGACCTGCTCCAGCCCGGGCTGCGCGCCACGCTCGGGCACTGATCACGGGCCAGGGCGTTCCGGGTATACCGACAGCGGGCCCGGTTCACCGCCGAGCCCCGCCACCGCCCCCGTGGCGGACTCCGTCATCGAGTCCGCCGCATACGCACCACGCTTCCATCCGCACCACACCCCCGTCCGCACCGCATCCGCATCGACTTCCACCGGAGAACCATGTCGTACACGCGTGACGAGATCGCCTCCCAGCCCGACTGCTGGGAGCGCGCCCTCGAGGAACTCCCCGCTCACACCCCCGCCCTGCCCGCCCCGGGCGAGCGCGTCGCCGTCATCGGCTGCGGCACCTCGCTGTTCATGGCGCAGGCGTACGCCCAGCTGCGCGAGGACGCCGGGCTCGGTCTGACCGACGCCTTCCCCGCATCCGAGGCGCGGCTCCACCGCGCCTACGACCGGGTGCTGGCCCTGACCCGGTCCGGTACCACCACCGAGATCCTCACCGCCTTCGAACAGGTCCCCGCCACCACCCGGATCAGCGTCGTCACCGCCGTGGCCGACTCGCCCGCCGCCACCGCCGCGCACGACGTGGTCTGCCTCGACTACGCGGACGAGCGGTCCGTCGTCCAGACCCGCTTCCCCACCACCCAGCTCCTGCTGCTGCGCGCCCATCTGGGCCTCGACACCGACCGCGCGCGCACCGATGTCACCACGGCCCTCACCACCGAACTGGAGCCCGAACTGCTCGCGGCCGAGCAGATCACCTTCATCGGTACGGGCTGGAGCACCGGTCTCGCCGCCGAGGCCGCGCTCAAGGTGCGGGAGGCGGCGGCCTGGTGGACCGAGTCCTACTCAGCCATGGAGTACCGCCACGGACCCGTCGCGGTGGCGGCGCCGGGCCGCGTCGTGTGGCCCCTCTCCCCACTGCCCGAGACACTGGCCGACCAGGTCCGCGCCACCGGTGCCCACCTGCGGACCCCCGAACTCGACCCGCTGGCCGAACTCGTCGTCGCCCAGCGCCTGGCGGTCGAACTGGCCACCGCCGCCGGCCGCGACCCCGACCGGCCGGCCCATCTGACGCGCTCCGTCATCCTCGGCTGACGGCCCCTCAATCACCTCCCCGGCCCCGCGGGCGGCCGGGCCTTCCACCCCTTCGTCAGCACGGGAAGCAGACCATGCCACTCGCCCCCACCGGGGACATCATCAACGGCGCGGCGCACGGCGTCGGCGCCTTCAACGTCGTACTCCTCGAACAGCTGGAAGCCGTCCTCGCGGGTGCCCAGCAGGCGGACCTCCCCGTCATCGTCCAGATCAGCGAGAACGCCGTCGCCTACCGGGGCGCCCTCGCACCGCTCGCCGCCGCCGCGCGCGCGGCCGTCGAGGAGGCCGCCGTGCCGGCCGCGCTGCACCTGGACCACGCGACGCGGCCCGACCTGGTGGAGGAGGCGGTACGGCTCGGCTTCACCTCCGTGATGTACGACGGCGCCCACCTGCCCTGGGAGGAGAACGTCGCCCGCACCCGCGAGATCAGCCGCCGGTGCCGGGACAAGGGCGTCTGGGTGGAGGCGGAACTCGGCGAGATCGGCGGCAAGGACGGCGCCCACAAGCCGGGGGTCCGCACCGACCCCGAGGAGGCGGCCCGGTTCGTCGCGGACACCGGCGTGGACGCCCTCGCCGTGGCGGTCGGCACCTCGCACCAGATGACCGAGCGCACGGCGCGGCTCGACCTGGACCTCATCCGCGACCTGCGCGCGGCCGTCCCCGTACCGCTGGTGCTGCACGGCTCGTCGGGCGTGGACGACAACACCCTCGCCGCGGCGGTGCGCGCCGGGATGCGCAAGGTCAATATCGCCACGCATCTCAACACCGTCTTCACGGCGGCGGCCCGCGCGCGGCTGTCCGCGCAGCCCGCGACCGTCGATCCGCGCCGCTACCTGAGCCCGGCCAGGGAGGCCATGGGCCACGAGGTGGCGCGCCTGCTACGGCTGTTGGCCGGTTCCTGACCTCCGCCCGCGGGCGGACGGGGCGGGTCCTCCCTGGGCTTCCCAGGTCCTCGGCCGGGAGGACCCGCCGACACCGCCGGCCCGTCGGCCGGCCTGATCACCAGGTGACCGGCAGCTCGTGCAGGCCGCTGAAGAACTGCTTCGACCGCCAGCGCAACTCCGCCACGGGTACGGCGAGCCGCAGACCGGGCATGCGGGCGAGCACCCGCTCCAGCGACACCTGGAGTTCCAGCCGCGCCAGATGAGCGCCCAGGCAGTAGTGCGTTCCGTACCCGAAGCTCACATGCGCGTTGCCGGGCCGGTCGAAGACCACCCTGTCCGGGTCCGAAAACGCCTCGGGATCACGGTTGGCCGCTGCCTGGGAGACGATGACGGGCTCGCCCGCGCGGACCAGTACCCCGCCCAGCTCGGTGTCCTCCAGCGCGTAACGCGGCAGTGTCAGGCCGTTGAGCAGGGGGACGAACCGCAACAGTTCCTCCACGGCCTTGGGGATGAGCGCGGGCTCCGCACGCAACCGGCCCAGCAGGTCCTCCTCGTCCGGCCGGGGCAGGAGCAGCAGCGAGAAGAAGTTGCCGATCTGGTTGGTGGTGGTGACGAATCCGCCGACGAGGAGTTCGTTGAGGACGCCCACCAGCTCCTCCTCGCTGATCACCCCGTCCTCGTCACAGGCGCGCACCAGGAGCGTCAGCAGGTCGTCGGCGGGCTCCTGGCGGCGTGCGTGGAGCCAGCCGTTCACACGGGCGAAGAAATCGGCCGCCTCCTTCTGGAGCACCTCGGGCGAGGCACTGCCCGAGCAGACGATGTCCGCCCAGGACCGCACCCGGCCGTGGTCCTCACGGGGAACGCCCACCAGCTCGCAGATCAGCGTCATCGGCAGCGGGAAGGCGAAGTCCTCGGACAGGTCGGCGGGCGGCCCGGCCTGGAGCATCCGGTCGAGCAGCCCGTCGGCGATCCGCCCGACCCGGTCCCGCAGTCGCTCGATGCGGCGTGCCGTGAACTCCTTGCTCAGCACGGAGCGCAGCCGGGTGTGGTCGGGGGCGTCGGTGGCGATCAGGCCCCCGCCGGCCCGAGGCATCCGCCCGATCCGCGGCTGGTCGCGGCGGACGGCCTCGGCGAGACTGAACCGGGGATCGGACAGGACCGTACGGACGTCCTCGTGACGCGTCGCCAGCCAGGCGTCCTCCCCGAACGGCAGCCGCACTTTGGCCAGCGGCTGATCCCGCAAGGGGCGGTAGTCCGGGTGCAGATCCAGTCCCTCCGTGGTCCAGAAGGGATAGGAGAGGGGCTCCGGGCGCTGAGCGGTGTCCGTGGTGCCCTGGGACGGCCGGTGTGACATGGGGGTGTCCGCCTTTGCTGGTGGGGTGCTGCGGTCCTGGTGAGTGTGTCGTGAGGAGGTATTGATCCGGCGTGAGGTCCCGGGGGCGTGGTGACGGGGCCGGGCCGGGGCCGGGGCACCGGGCATGGCGGAGCACCGGGCATGGAGGGGGCCCCGCGCCGCCGGCCCGCGGCCTCGACCGGCGGCCGGTCAGCGGGTCAGGCGTGCCGGCTCGGGCGGTGCCCCCGTACTCCGGTCGTCGGGCACGGCCCCGCCGGTCCCACCGGGGGCACCGGGGCCCACGGGGATGACGACATGGGTGGGCGGGGGCGCGGAGTCGTCGACGGAGGCGGTGAAGTCGAGTCCGTCGTCGCGACAGATGAACTGCATGACCTGCCGTCCGGCGGCGGCCGCCCTGATGAGGCCGCCCGTGGTGGCCCAGACGCCGGAGAGGTAGAAGTTCTCCAGACCGGGCAGAGCCGGTCCGTGCTTCTTGACCAGCTCCTCCATGGTCTCGCCGCTCTCCACGAACGGCTGCCAGCCCAGGAACGTCCCGTCGTAGTTGCCCGTGTAGCGGATCTGGGTGAGGGGCGTGCACGTGTCCCGCACCGCGATGGAGTCCTTCAGACCGGGGTAGCGCTCCTCCAGGAAATCCACCACCGTGTCACGCACCCGCCGCTTGGCCGCGGAGTACGGGCGGCCGCGCCGCACGGGCAGGGTGTGGTGCTCCTCCCCGCGACGCAGCCGGCTGTGCTGTTCGGGGCCCTCGCTCAACTCCCGCCAGGGCGCCGTGTCCGAGAAGTACGTGGCGTAGACGACCGTGGTGTCCCGTGGCGACAGCTCCGGGTAGAAACGGCTGCGGAACTGGACGTTGAGACTCGGATGGCGCATGCCGAGCAGTCGGCCGGCCGTGGCGTCGTCCAGCAGGTGCGTGGTGGTGGGCTCGCCGTCCGGAAAGGGACGGCGCAGGCCCAGGAACACACTGACATAGCCGGGGAAGACCATGCCCGGTTCCAGAATGGTCTCCGTGAACAGCTTCCGGTATTCGTCGTCCAGATAGCGGCCGCCCAGGAACTCCATCACCGTGGTGGGCCCGTCGCAGGCGGAGACGACGATGTCCGCGTGGTACTCCCGCCCGTCCGCGAGCCGGACACCCACCGCCCGGTCGTTCTCGACGAGGATCTTCACCACCTTGGCGTTGTACGTCACCTCGCCGCCCAGCCGCTCGTAGCGGTCGGCGATGGAACGCGCCAGCTCCAGCGAACCCCCTTCCGGCACGCCCGCCGACTGGTGCGCCTGCGCCGCCATCTGGAAGTAGAAGGGCAGTACGGGAAACCCGGGATGCTTCTCGTACAGGATGTAGTTGAACGCCTCCCGCAGCAGCGGGTCCCGGAAGCGTGTCGAGTATTCCGTCATCAGCGAGGTCATCGAGGTGCGGAACAGGTTGAAATACGGGACGAAGCCGGCCAGCATGCGCCAGCGCTCCCGCCGGCTCATCAGCGCCACGGGCTTGAGGAACGGATACGCGGGCAGGGCGGAGATGAACTTGCGCAGCCCGCCGCAGAACGCGCGGATGGGGCGGGCGTCGGCCGGGGACAGGGAGAGCAGATGCGCCTCCAGCCGGTCCGGGTCGCAGTAGAAGTACACGGCCCGGCCGTCCTGGCCGCGCACGATGTTGAACACGTCGAAGTGGCGCACCTCCTTGCCCTGGAGCGCGCCCAGTTCGAGCCAGATCTGGTGCATCTCGTTGCCCGGACCGCTGCCCAGCAGCCAGCTGATGCAGCAGTCGAACGTGAAGTCGCCCCGCCCCCAGCCCGTGCAGCAGCCACCCGGGATCTCGTGCATCTCGAAGACCTGGCTGCGGTAGCCGTTCATCTGCGCGTAGGCGCCGGTGGACAGGCCGCCGAGCCCGCCCCCGATGATGATCATGGATTCCCTGCGCTTGACGGACGGCATGTCCCGCTCTCCCCGGTTTCCTGGTCGCATCGATCGCTCCTGTCCCGCGTGGTCCTTCACCACGAGGTCCTTCAGCACGCGGTCACCGGACCCCTCGTCGTTCGAGCTGGGGCAGGCTGCCCAGCTTCCCCGCGTGCCAGGGCTCCGTGCCGCCGCTCTCCCAGGCGCGGAACTCGAGCCCCAGGTCGCGGCAGAGGTACTGGGTGACGAACCGTCCGCTCGCGGCGGCCCGGATCAGGCTGCCACCGCCGAACCACTGGCCGGCCAGGGAGAAACCGCTCAGCCCTGGCAGTCGCAGCCGGTCCTTGTTGATCAGCTTCGTGATCACGTCGTCGGCGTCGGTGAACGACTTCCAGCCCAGGATGGAGCCCTCCCGCACGCCCGTGTACCGCTCGGTGGTGGTGGGTGAGGCCACGTCGATGACCTCGATGGCCCCCGCCACCCCGGGGTGGTGCCGCTCCAGGAAGTCCCGTACGAAGTCCGCCACGTCCTGCTTGCGCGCCCAGTACGCCTTGCGGTCCGTGCGCCGCAGCTCCTTCCAGTACGCGTAGTCACTGAAGTAGGTGCAGTGCACGACGGACTTGCCGGGCGGAGCGAAACCGTCCGAGTAGTGGGACCGCAACTGGACCACCAAGCTGTTCTGCCGTACGGCCGGGAGCGCGGCGCTGTCCTCCTCGGACAGCAGATAGGTGACGCTGTGCCGCTCGGACGGGTCGAACTCGCCCTTGACACCGACGAACGCCGAGACGACCCCGGGGTAGACCATCTCGGGGCGGCCCATCATCTCCTCGAAGAGGCGGTCGACCGCGGGGCTCGTGTAACGGCCGCCGAGCAGCCGGTGGATCGTGGTGTGACCGTCGCAGGCGGAGACGACGTGGTCCGCGTAGTGCCGCTCACCGCCGCGCAGTTCGACACCGATCGCCCGGTCGTTCTCGACCAGGATCCGCTCCACCCGCGCCCGGTAGTCCACCCGGCCGCCCAGCGAGGTGTAACGCTCCTCGACGGACCGGGCCAGCCCCAGTGAGCCGCCCTGCGGGAACCCCGCGTTGTGGTGGTGGGCGCTGGCCATGTTGAACAGGTACGGCAGGAGCGGGAAGACCTCGTGGTCCTGGAAGAAGATGAACGGGAACGCCCGGCGCAGCAACGGGTCCTGGAAGCGGCCGGCGAACTTCTCCATACGGGTCGCGGCGGTGCGCCAGAACAGGACGAAGTCCGGCAGGACGACGCGCAGCGTGGCCAGCTTCTCCTTCAGCGGCTGCAGGGGCGGCGGGGTCAGGAACGGATAGTGGTTGATGTCGATGAAGCGCCGCAGATCACGGCAGAAGGCCTTGATGGGCCGGGCGTCGGCCGGCGAGATCTCCAGCAGATGCCGCTCCAGCCGGTCGGGGTCGTTGTAGAACGTCACCGAGCGGCCGTTCTCGTCGACGACGGTGTTGAACATCTCGAAGTTCGCGATCGTCTTGCCGTCGAGGGCGCCGAGCTCCCGCCACACCTGGCTGGCGTCGTTGTTCCGGCCCGTGCCGGTGAGCCATTCGATGCAGTAGTCGAAGACGTAGTCCTGCCGGGACCACGCCGTGCAGCACCCTCCGGGCAGGACATGGCGCTCGAAGATCCGCGTCTCGGCGCCGCTCATCTGCGCGTACGCGCCGGTGGACAGGCCGCCGATGCCGGCCCCGATGATGATCACCCGGGGCGCGTCCTCCGGTCCCCGTTCGCGCCGGTGCCAGACCGGCCGGTTCTCACGCGACATGGGTCTCACCCCCGGCCGGTGAGTTCGCCCCGGCGAGGACCGAGAGCGTCAGCTCCGCGTTCCTCGGCAGGTGCTTCTCGTCCAGCATCTCGGCATGGGTGCCACCGCCGCGCAGCAGGACGGTGCCGGCGGACGAACTGCCGTGCCAGGTGCCGCGCTGTCCCGCCGCGTAGAAGGCGGTCTTCCGCTCGTCGGAGATCACGGCGACCGTCGCGGCGACCGTGCCGACGTTGGGCGTACGGCCGCAGAAGTCCAGGTACTCTTTGGCCTGTTCGAGGGTCTCGTCGGCCAGTGTCCGCGAGCCGGTGTGACGGCGCAGATGCTCCCGCAGCTCGTGTTCGAACGCCTGGAGGTGTTCGTCGGAGACCGCGTAGGGCTCCTGGATCCGGTACGAATCCATGATCACCACCTGCGGCACCGTACGTCCCCGGGCCTCCAGTTCCTTGGCGACCTCGAAGGCGAGGTTGCCGCCGAGCGAGTACCCGAAGAGCGGGCAGGGCCCATCGGGGCGGAGCGACTCGATCAGGTCCGCGTACCGGATCACCTTGTCGTCACCGCCGATGTGGTTGAACGCCACGAGCTCGTACGCGGGCAGGTGCGCGGCGAGCGAGCGGTAGACGAGCCCGTGCCCGCCGGCCGGCGGGAAGCAGAACAACGCCGACGCCTGACCGGAGTTGAACGTCAGGTAGGGCCTGCCGCCGGAGATCTTCCCGGTGATGATGTCCTCCACCGTCCTCGCCATGCCGTGCAGCGTCGTGACCTTGAACAGCAGACTGACCGGAACCGTGATGTTGAACTCGGCCTGGAGCCGGTGGATCAGCTCGATGAGCTTGATGGAACTGCCGCCCGCCGCGAAGAAGTCGCTCCGCAGCCCCACCCGCTCCACGCCCAGCAGCGACTGCCAGTGGGCCGCCATCCGTTCCTCGTAGAGGGTGACCGGTGGCTCGTGGCTCTCCTCGCCGGACTCCCGCCGGGGCTCCGGCAGCGCGGCCACGTCCACCTTGCCGTTCGAGGTGAGCGGCAGCGCGTCCAGCGTCGTGAAGTGGGCGGGGATGAGATACGTCGGCAACCGCGTGGCGAGATGGCGGCGCAGCTCACCCGGGTCCGGCTCGCTCCCGGCCTCCGGCACGCAGTAGGCGCACAGCGCGGCCTCGCCGTCCGCGTCCGCGCGGACCGTGACCACCGCCTGGGCGATTCCGGGCACGGACACCAGCAGGGACTCGATCTCACCCGGCTCGATGCGGTGGCCGCGCACCTTCACCTGGGCGTCCGCCCGGCCCAGCAGGTGGATCAGCCCGCGGGCGTCCCGGCGGGCCAGATCACCCGTGCGGTACAGCCGCTCGGGCACCGCCCCCGGCCCGCGCCCCAGGGTCAGACTCACGAACCGCTCCGCCGTCTGCCGGGGATCGCCCGCGTAGCCGAGGGCCAGGCCCGCGCCCCCGACCCACAGCTCGCCCGTGACTCCCGGCGGCACGGGCTCGCGGTGCTCGTCCAGGATGTGCAGAGCGCAGTTCGGCAGGGGTCTGCCGATCGGGACCTGCTGGTTCGGTTCCAGCCCGGCCGTGGGGCCTTCGAAGAACGCGCTGTCGACGGCCGCCTCGGTCAGCCCGTACGAGTTGATCACCCGGGTGTCCGGGCCGCACAGGCCGCGCAGCCGCTCGTACTCCTCGACCTTCCAGGCGTCCGAGCCGACGATCAGCAGGCGCATGAAGTCCAGGCGGTGGCCGCCGTGCGCGCAGTGGTCCATCAGGGCGCGGGCCACCGCGGGCACGAACTCGGCGCAGTCGACCCCCTCGTCCGTCATCGTCCCGTACAGGCGCTCCGTGTTGAGCAGCAGCTCACGGCCGATCAGCACCAGTCGGCCGCCCGAGCACAGCGCCCGCACCAGGTCGCCGGTGAACACGTCGAACGAGACCGCGGCCATCTGCAGGTGTACCCCGGGCGCCGCGCCGAGACCGTACTCCTCGTGCCAAGCCGCGTGCACGGCCGCGAGCGCCCGGTGACTGACCTCGACGGCCTTCGGGCGGCCCGTCGAACCGGAGGTGTGGACGACATACGCGGGCGAGTCCGGGTCGACGGGGAAGGGACCGTGGACCTCGGCTTCCGCCGCCCCGGCCCGCCCGTCCCCGGCGAGGACATCGGTGACGGCGTCGAGACCCGGCCCGACGAGGCGGCGTTGGCCCTCGGTATCGGTGACGACCAGGGCCGCCGCCGCGTTCTCCGCCATCAGGGCGAGCCGGTCGGTGGGATGGTCCGGATCCAGCGGCAGATACGCGGCACCCGCGCGCCAGACGGCCAACAGCGCCACGATCAGCTCGGGCGACTTGGGCAGGCAGACCGCGACGACGTCGCCGGGCTTCACCCCCCTCTCGCGCAGCCGCCCGGCCAGCGCCCCCGCGTGGCGGTCCAGCTCCCCGTACGTCATACGGCGGGTCTCGCCCGCCTCGGCCGGTACGGACACGGCGACGGCGTCCGGCCGGCGCGCGGCGGCTTCGGCGATCAGCTCGGGCACGGGCACGTCATGGGGCAGCGGCCGGCCCACGGCCGCCGGATCGCGCAGGGCCCGCTCGCGCTCCTCGGGCCCCAGCAGGTCGAGCCGGCCCACCGGCGCCGCGGCGGGGGCCCGGGTGAGGGCGTCCAGCACCTGTACGTAGTGGGTCGCCATCCGCCGGACCGTCTCCGGCAGGAACAGGTCGGTGTTGTACTTCAGAACGCAGTGGAACCGCCCCTCCGACTCGTCCTCGTACGCCGACAGCGTGAGGTCGAACTGACCCTCCTCCTCCGGCAGTTCGATGTAGTCCAGCCGGTATCCGTACTGCTCCGAGGCCACCTTGTGGGCGAGCAGGATGAACATCGCCTGGAAGACCGCCGACCGGCTCGGGTCGTGCTGCAGTCCCAGCTCCTCGACCAGCAGGACGAACGGGTACTCCTGGTTGTCGAGACCGCCGAGGACCACCTGGCGCACCTGGGCGAGCAGCGCGGCGACGGACGGGTCCCCGGACAGGTCCGCGTAGAGCGGCAGGGGGTTGACGAAGTAGCCGTAGACGGAGGCGAACTCCTCCTCCGTGCGCCCCGTCACGGGGCTGCCGACGATGATGTGGTCCTGGCCCGAGTAGCGGTGCAGCAGCACGTAGTAGGCGCTGAGCAGCACCATGAACACCGTCACGTCGTGCTCACGCGCCAGCGCGTGCACCCGGGCGCTGAGACCGTCGTCCAGGACGAAGAACTCGGACGCGCCGTTGTGCGTCTGCACCGGCGGCCTGGGCTTGTCGGTGGGCAGGTCGAGGGCCGGCACCTCGGCGGGCAGGCTGCCGCGCCAGTAGTCCAGCATCCGCCGCGCGTCGGGCGACGCGAGGAAGCGGTTCTGGGCGTTCAGGAAGTCGAGGTACCGCGCCGGTACGGGCGGCAGCTCGACCGGCCGGCCCCGGCGCGTCCCCTCGTAGAGCGCCAGGAGTTCCTCGATGAAGGTGAACGTGGAGATCGCGTCCGAGATGATGTGGTGGACGGCCTTCATGATGATCCAGCGGTCCGGGCCGCGCTTGAACAGGCGGAATCGGATCAGCGGATCGCGCTCCAGGTCGTACGGCTTGCGGTACTCACGGACGATCGTCTCGTGGATCGTGTCCCAGTCCTGGTCCTGGACATCGAACAGGGCCAGATCGGGCTCGCCGCCGGCCGACACGCGCTGGACCGGCCGGCCGTCCTCCAGGGCGAAGTTGGCGCGCAGTACCGGATGGCGCGCCACCAGAGTCCGTACCGCGTCGAACATCGCCTTTGGATCCAGACGGGTCCGCACCTCGACCGCGCCACCGATGTTGTAGGCGAAGCCGTCGGGGTTGAGCTGCTTGAGGAACCACAGGGCCTTCTGGTTCTGCGTCAGCGGGTGGCAGGTCTCGTCCTCGTACGTCTCCACGGTGGCGAGCGCGCCCGAGCCGCCCGCCGACTCCGCGACGAGGGCCGCCGCCGCGTGGTACAGCTGCGTGCCGAGCTCGGCCGCCGACGCGCCGCTGAGCAGGGACACCAGCGGCAGCGCGACCCCCGTCTCGGCCTGGACCCTTACCCGCAGCTCCATGGCGAGCAGGGAGTCGAGCCCGAGGGCGGCCAGGCTGCCCGACCGGTCGATCTGGTCGGCGGGCACCCGCAGCACGGCCGAGGCCGCGGTCGTGAACCGTTCCGCGACCAGCTCGGCGCGGCGCTCGTCGTCCGCCGTGCCGAAGACGTCCAGGAAGCTGCCGCGGCCCTCCGCCTCCTCGCCCCCGTCGGTCGCGGCGAGCTCCGTGACGAGGGGCGGCGGCGACTCGTACCAGGCGAGGAAGACCTTCCAGTCCACCACCGTGGCCACCAGCAGCTGGGCGCGGCCCTGGCCGATGACCCGCTCCAGTACGGCCATGCCCGCGTCCGGGGACAGCGAACTCATGCCCCGGCTGGCGCGGTAGTGCTCGACCAGCCCCAGTTCCTCGATCATGCCGGTCGCCCACGGCCCCCAGTCCAGGCTCAGGCCCGGCAGGCCCCGTGCGTGGCGGTGGTGGGCCAGCGCGTCCAGGAAGGCGTTGCCCGCCGCGTAGTTGGTCTGGCCCGCCGTGGTGAGCAGGGAGGCGATCGACGCGAACAGGACGAAGTGCTCCAGGGGTTCGTCGCGCAGCAGCCGGTGCAGCAGCCAGGCACCGGCCGCCTTGGGGGCCAGCACCGCGTCGAAGGCGGCCCGGTCCATCGCGGGGACCAGGGTGTCCCGCACGTGCCCCGCCAGATGGAACACACCGCGCACCGGCGGGGCGTCCCGCTCCCGGTACGCCGCGAGCCAGGCGGCCAGGGCCGCCTCGTCGGTGGTGTCCACGGCGGCATGCACCGGATGGGCGCCCAGGGCCTCCAGTTCCTTGACGAAGCCCGCGTTCCGGCCGGCCGGGGACTCAGGATCCAGGGTGCGCCAGCGCGCCCGGTCCGGCAGGGGGGTGCGGCCGACGAGGATCAGGTGGCGCGCACCGCGCCGGACGAGGAAGCGGCACAGGAGCCGACCCAGCGCGCCGAAGGCGCCGGTGACGAGATAGGCGCCGTCCGGGCGCAGCCGCGGCGGCAGCGGCCGGGTCAGGCCCTCGGCCCTGGTGAGCCGGCTGATGAGGCGGCGTCCGCCGCGCAGCGCGATCTCGTCCTCGTACGGCCCCGGGGCAGTGGCGGCGTCGAGGATTTCCTCCAACAGGGCCCCGGCCTCGGCCCGGCGGGTCTCCTCGCGGGCCCGGCCG
This sequence comes from Streptomyces hebeiensis, assembly GCF_052983195.1. Lineage (NCBI taxonomy): Bacteria > Bacillati > Actinomycetota > Actinomycetes > Kitasatosporales > Streptomycetaceae > Streptomyces > Streptomyces hebeiensis. The sequence goes on along the minus strand of NZ_CM129812.1, from coordinate 711,642 downwards.
TCACCGGGGGCGAGGTCGACGAGCTTACCGCGATGGGCCGTCAGCTCCTGGTGGCGCAGAACCCGGCCGACACCCCAGGCGAGCGCGCCCAGCGGCTCGACCGGATCGCCTCGGTCGACCGCCTGCGTGCCACGCGTGACCACATGCAGGGCGGCGGGCCCGCCGGACTGGCGGGGATCGTCCTTGAGGGCCTGCGCGAGCGCGATGAGCGAGTACGCCCCCCGGGTGCTGTGCTCCTCCAGTCGGCCGCGCTCGGTGTCGTCCAGCGCGGGCAGGTCGAGGTTCCACAGGTGGACGACGGTGTCGAAGCCCGCCGCGTCCTGGCCGTACCCGACGGTCACGGCCAGGTCCGCGAAGAGCCGGCGCAGGTCGTCCGGGCTGCCGGGCACCACGGTGAAGGTGTTGGTGCCGGGACCGGCGGCGTAGCGTTCACCGGGGCGTACGAGACGGCAGCGGCCGCCCCGGGCGGTGACCAGCTCCGCGAGTGCGTCGGCGACCCCGCCGGGAGCGTCGGCGAACAGCAGCCAGGACCCTGGGGCCGCGCGGTCCGCCGAGCCGCCCGTCGTCCCGTCCACCGCCCCGACACGCTCGTCGGAGCCGAGCGGGCAGTCGATCCAGGACGGTTCGGCCAGCCAGTTGTCGATCGTGCCGAGCCCCACCGCGGCGGTCGCCTTCTCGACGTCGGCGGCCCGGAATCCGCTGACGCGGCCGAGCGGAGTGCCGTCGTCGGCGTGGAGGGCGATGTCCCCGACGAGTTCGCCGTCGCTCCGCCGGGTCACGGTGGCATGGGCCCACAGCGGCTGGTCCCCGACCGGCCCCGTGCGTACCTCCGCGATGGACAGCGGGAGCAGGATGCCCGTGGACCCGTCCGTCCCGCCGTCGCCCCGCGCGGGCAGCGGCAGTCCGTGCGGGCCGTCCGCACAGCCCGCGGCGAGCAGGGTCTGGAAGCAGGAGTCGAGCAGCACGGGGTGCACATGGTGGTGCGCCGCGTCGTCCCCGAGGACCTCGGGCGGCCGGATACGGGCCAGCGCCTCGCCCTCGCCGGTCCACACCTCCTCGATCCCCTGGAAGGCCGGGCCGTAGTGATAGCCGAGCGCGCCGAGCGCCGCGTAGCACGCCGGACCCGCGAGACGGGTCCCGGCGCGCGCGGTGATCCGGTCGATGTCCAGGGCCGCGGCCCGGCGGGCGGCGCGGTCGCCGGAGCGGACCACGCCGGTCGCGTGGACGGTGCGCTCCGCGCTCTCGCCGCCGCCGGTCGCGACCGTGAACGCGGCATCCTCCAGGGACAGGGCGAGCTGGACGGTCCGCGACGCGTCGTCGGGCAGGAACAGCGCCTTGCGCAGTTCGATGTCGCCGAGCGCGGTCTCCGTGCCGCCGGTCAGGGCCCGGGTCGCCTGCGCGGCCATCTCGAGATAGCCGGCGGCGGGGAACAGGGCGCGGCCCTGGATGCGGTGGTCCGCGAGGTACGGTGCGGCGGAGAGGTCCAGCTCCGCCTCCCACACCGGCTCCGCCGTGGCCAGCCGGCGGCCGAGCAGCGGATGGTCGACCCGGCCGAGCCGGACCTGCGCCACGGGCTCCGGCTCGGTCCAGTACCGGTCGCGCTTCCACGGGTAGCGCGGCAGCGGCACGGTCCGCCCGGCGGGCTGCAGCCTGTCCCAGGAGATGTCGGTGCCGAGGGTGTGGAGCGTGGCGAGGGAAGTGGTGAAACGCGCCTCCTCGTCCTCCTCCCGGCGGATCGACGGCAGCGTCACCACGTCGGCGTCCGGCTCCACCGGCCTGCTCTCCAGGCACTCCCTGATCGAATGGGCGAGGACGGGATGCGGGCCGATCTCCAGGAAGACGCGGTACCCGTCGTCGGCCATCCGGTCGACGGCGGCGCGGAAGCGGACGCGGTCGCGGACGTTGTCCCACCAGTAGTCGGCGTCGAGCTCGGTGCCATGGGCCGTGCCTTCCCGGCCCGTCAGGTACAGCGGCACCTCGGCGGGACGCGGCTCGATACCGGACAGGCAGGACAGCAGTTCGTCCTTGATCGCTTCCATACGGGCGCTGTGGTATGGCACCTGGACGGTGAGGAGCTTGGCGAACACGTCCTCCGTGCGCAGCTCGTCCGCCAGGGATGTCAGGGCCGCCTCGTCACCGGCGAGGGTGACCGCGGCGGGGCTGTTGACGGCGGCGACGGACACCAGGTCGCCGTACGGCCGGGCCCGGCGCGCGGCCTCGTCCTCGGGGAGACCCACCGCGAGCATCGTGCCCGTTCCGACCAGCCGCTGCTGGAGGCGGCTGCGGTGCACGATGACGCGCGCCGCGTCGCGCAGGCTGTAGACCCCCGCCTCGTGGAACGCGGCGACCTCGCCCGTGCTGTGCCCGACGATCGCCTCGGGCCGTACCCCGTGGGCGCGCCAGAGGGCGGCGAGGCCCACCTGGACCGCGAAGTTGGCGGGCTGGGCCAGCCAGGTCTGGGCCATCCGGGAGTCCGCCTCGTCCGCGCTCATCTCCTCGACGAGGGACCAGCCGGTGAGCGCGGCGATCTCCCGGTCGCACCGCTCGACGGCCTCCCGGTAGACGGGCTGGGAGGCGAACAGCTCCCGGCCCATGCCCCACCACTGGGGCCCCATGCCGGTGAACACCCAGGCCAGGCGGCGCTGTTCGGCCGGGCGCCGACGGCCGAGGACGACCCGCGGGTGGGCCTCGCCCCGTGCCTGAGCGGCCAGCGCCTCGGCCAGGTCCTCGCGGCCGGTGTGCACGACGGCCATCCTGGCGTCGTGGTGCTGGCGGCGACGGGCGAGCGTATGGCCGAGGTCGGCCAGCGAGATCCCGTGCCCGGCGTCCGTGGCGGCGGGCGCCGCCAGCTCCTGTCGGATCGACTCGGCCAGGACCGGCAGCCCGGACGTGTCGCGGGCGGTCAGCGGGAGGACGCTGTAGCGGGGCCGGTCCGCGGCCACGGGCTCCTCGGCGGGGGGCGGCGGCGCCGCCTCCTCCAGCAGTACGTGCGCGTTCGTGCCGCCGAAGCCGAACGAGTTCACCCCCGCTCGGGCCGGGCCCTCGTGCGCGGGCCACGGGGTGACCTCCGTCGGGATGGAGAACGGCGCGGAGGCGAGATCGATACCCGGGTTGATCCGCTCCAGGTTGATGTGCGGGGGGATCGTACGGTGTTCGAGGCTGAGCGCGGTCTTGATGAGTCCGGCGATCCCGGCGGCCGACTCCGTGTGCCCGATGTTGGTCTTGACCGAGCCGACGTAGCAGGGGGCGTCCGGCCGGCGGCCGACGGCGAGGGCCCGGGCGAGCGCGGTGGCCTCGATCGGGTCGCCCACCGGTGTGGAGGTGCCGTGGGCCTCGATGTACTGGAGGCTGCCCGGCGCGATGCCCGCCTCGGCGCACACCCGCTCGATCAGGGTGATCTGAGCCTCCGCACGGGGGACGGTGATGCCGTTGGTGCGTCCGTCCTGGTTCACCCCGCTCGCGGTGATCACGGCATGGACCGGGTCGCCGTCGCGGACGGCGTCCGCCAGGCGCTTCAGCGCGACGATGCCGACACCCTCGGCGCGGACATAGCCGTCGGCGTCGGCGTCGAACGTGCGGGACCGGCCCCGGGGCGACAGAAAGCCGCCCTGCGTCTCGGCGATGGTGTACTGCGGCGTCAGGTGCAGCAGGGTGCCGCCGGCCAGCGCGAGTGAACTCTCCCGGCGGCGCAGGCTCTCACAGGCGAGATGCACGGCGACCAGGGAGGAACTGCACGCGGTGTCGAGAGAGAGGCTGGGGCCGCGGAAGTCGAAGCAGTGCGAGATGCGGTTCGACACCATCGTCATCATGGTGCCGGTCGCCGTGTGCGCGGCCAGGGTGTCGAAGCGGAGGTCGGCGAACTGGAGGATCTTGTAGTCGAGGGTGAAGGCGCCGACGAACACACCGACATCAGTACCGGCCAGCTCGACCGGCTTCTGGCCACCGTCCTCCAGCGCCTCCCAGGCCACCTCCAACAACTTCCGCTGCTGCGGGTCCATGTGGTCCGCCTCGCGCGGGCTGATCCCGAAGAACGCGGGGTCGAACTCGTCGAACCCGTCGATGTACCCGCCCCGGCCGCCCACCAGCCGGCCCGGCCTGGCCTGGTCTCCGCTGCCGAGGGTGGTCACGTCGTACCGGTCGCGCGGTGTCGGTGTGATGCAGTCCTTGCCGTCGAGCAGGTTCTGCCAGAAGGTCCGGTGGTCACAGGCGCCGCCCGGGAAGCGGCAGCCGATACCGATGATCGCGATCTTCTCGGGAGGCGCGCTCCGGAGCGATTCAGACATGGTCGGGTCCTTGAGTCGTCAGCAGATAGCGTGCGCGAAGGGCAGGCGGGGGCCCCGGCCTCCCGTCGGGACGGGTGGAGACCGGGGTCACCGCGTGCATGTGCGCGGAGAACAAATAAGCTAAAAACAGATAAGTGGGGGTATGGGCCGGAGGACCGGCCGATCATGGTGAGGGCGTAACCCGTGCCGGCCGGGGCTCGTCGGTGGGGCGAACGAGCGAGGTACAAGCGCATGGCCGACCGGGCGGTGAGGCATCGGCCGGTGGTGATGAGGCGTCAGCCTGTGGCCGGTGTGAGGCTGGCCGAGGGTGGCGGGGCGTCAGCCGGTGGTGGTGTCACCGGCCTTCACGGGCCGCCGCCAGGGATGGGCCAGCGTCGCCATGAACGACTCGGTCCTCGGGAAGGAATCGGGGTCCACCAGACCGACCGCCGCCGGCTCCCGCCCCGGCCGCCAGGTGAAGCTGCCGAACACCCGGTCCCAGATCGAAAGATCGGAGCCGTAGTGCCCGGCCTCGGCCAGATCGGTGCTGTGGTGCAGCCGGTGCTGCTCCGGACTCGCGAAGACATGGTTCAGCGGGCCGAGCCGGACGGTGACGTTGGCATGGACGAAATACCCCTGCGCGACCACGAACAGCCCCACCCCGAAGACGGACGTCTCCGAGAACCCCACGAGCGCCAGCGACAGTTGGGTACACCCCTGGGCGATGAGGATGTCGGCGATGTGATTGACACCGTTGTTGCCGACATTGACCTTCTCGGGTACGTGGTGGACGCCGTGCAGCCGCCACAGCCAGCGGTTGGTGTGCCCCAGGCGATGGACCGTGTAACTGGCCAGCGAGCCCAGCAACAGGGCGAGGGGTATCTCGGCCCAGAGCGGCAGCACGGGGTCGGGACGGGCCACGGCACTCACCCCGCCGAGCACCAGCGACTGCGCCACACCGCCGCCCACCGCCGTCAGCGTGTAGTACACGCCGTACGAGACCCACTCCCGGCGGGTGGGGTGCCAGGACCGCTGGTAAGGGATCAGACGCTCCAGCGCCGCCAGATAGCCGATGACCGAGAGCTGGAAGACGAAAGTGGTCCGCCCGGTGTCCCAGTCGCCGCCCACGGCTATGGCGAACACACCCGCGATCGAGAGGAGCAGTATCGGATACGCGACCAGGGCCAGCAGTGCCCGCACCGTCTCCCGCGCGCCACGCTCCGGCCGGAAAGCACCCGCGCTCCCGGGTGATGTACCGGGCATGTCGCCCCCTTCGCTGGTGGTCGGGCCCGTCGGCGGACGGGCTCGCTGGTGTGGTGGACAGGCCCAGGGCGGACGAGCTCGTCGAGGTGACGGGCTCGCTGATGCACGGGCGGGTACCGGACGGAACGGCGAGTGTGCGCGGCCGCCGTCCGCCGTCCGACACGGCGGGGCCACCGTGTGACATTTTGCTGTGGTTCAACTACGCGGGGCAATCGCGGCAGGTCGGCGTGCGGGGTCTCATCGGCCTACTTGATCGTCAACGCGCGCCCCCGGCGCAACCCCGATACCGGTCTCATCCCCGCATGAAATCGTGCGCGGCGGTGAACGGGGGAGACGGGGCGCGGCGGCTCCGAGGTCGGCCGGATCGCCGGCCGCGCCGGGGCCGGCGATCCGGCCCGTCGGGCGGTTGCGCGCGACACCCCGCCGGGCAACCGCGTCCGGCCCGCCTCGGTCACCCCTCCGGTTCCTCCTGGGTGAGCCGCAGTCGCAGGGCCGGATGGCGCGGCGGGGTGAAGCCGAGGGAGCGGTAGAGGCCGAGGCCGTCCCCGGTGGCGTACAGGCTGATCATCCGGGCCCCGGTGTCGGTGGCGAACCAGTCCAGCAGCGCGTCGAGGCAGGCGCGGGCATGACCGAGGCCACGGCGGCGCGGGTCGGTGGACACGTTGAAGACATGACCGTGCACGCCGCTCAGGTTGAGCGGACCCGGGGCGTGCCGATCACAGATGCCCACGGCGCCGCTGACGACGCCGAGTCCGGGATCCTCCGCCACGAAGGCCGCGAACTCGTCGGGGCGCGCCGGCCACTCGTCGAACCAGTCGAGCGCGGCCGACCGCCAACGGCGCGCCGGCCGCGCCGACGGGCTGGCCCATGGCCTCCAGCATCAGGGCCCGCAGCCGCACCAGCGCCGCCGCGTCCCGCGGCACCGCTCGGCGTATCCGCGCCTCTGATCCGCCACTCGGTTCGATCGTCATGCCCGTACCGTCCCAGGCCGGCCGGCGGAGTATCGGCTTGGCTCGGCGGGCGCCTCACCCGGCGCCCGGCCCTCGTCCAGAACTCTTGGCGCCGGGCGCGGGACGCGGACCGGCCCGGGCCGGAGAGCCCGGAGTCCGGACAAGGACCAGGGCGGGCCGGCGCGGGCCACTTCCGGCGTACGGGTCTGCCCTCCCGCCGCCGGGCGTCGGCCGGGTGCCGTGCCGACGTAGCGGGCGTGGGGCGACGTGCCGACACACCCCGCGGGCGCGGGGCCGGCGGCGTCGCCGTCACCCCGCGAGTGCGACGTCAGCGCGCCGGGGTGCCCTGCGGCTGCGGCGTGATGCCCAGCGCGGTCGTGTACTTCGACAGCACGAGCTTGCCGATCGCCGGGTACGAGCCCAGCGGTTCGGCCGTCGCGCAGTCCGCCTCTTTGAGCGCCGCGTCCAGCAGCCCCTCGGGCAGCTCGGGACCGACCAGGTACGGCGCCAGCGCCAGCTGGGTCGAGCCGGCCGCGCGCAGCTGCTCCGCGATGGCGGCCACCGAGCCCTCCTGGTCCAGGGCCGCGGCCATCACCGGCAGCGCGAGCCGAGCGGCCAGCAGCATCCCGGTGATGCCCGCCGCTTGGACAGCCTCCTCGCCGCCCACCGTGCCGAGGATGATCCCGTCGGCCGCCGTGGCGACCGTGAACAGCCGGGCGCGGTCGGCCCGGGCGAGACCGGCCTCCGACAGGCGTACGTGCAGCCCTTCGGCGAGCAGCGGATGCGGACCGAGCACGTCCGTCAGCTCCACGGCCGCGCCGCCGGCCTCGACAGCCTCGCCTATCCGCGTGATGAGAGCGCTGTCGGGCCCTGCCAGCAGCGGTACGACGACCGCGACCGGGCCCTCGGGCTCGCTGACCTCCCGGCCCAGGGACTTGGCCAGTTCGTAGCGCTCGGTACGCAGCGCCGCGGCGCCGGCCAGCACCGCCTGGAGCGAGGGGTACTGATCGTCGCCCTCCAGGAAGCCGATGCCCGCTTCCAGGCCGGGCAGCTCGGAACGGGCGATGCTGACGAGCTCCTCGGCCAGACCACGTACGGCGGCCGAGGGCGTGCCGGGGACGGCCAGGACGAGCGCGGGAGCGCCATCGGGAGCCGCGACCGGCTCCGGGCGGCGGTGGCGCCCCGACTGTCGGGGTCGCGGCATTCGTACGGGCAGGCCGGATGCGGGCCCAGTGGGGGTGCTCATGGCGTCGAATGCTACTGGTTTCGTGGCTTGCGCTGTTCGGTGAGGGGGCGGTGGGGAACCGTCTGTCCTCATTTATCCGTTAGGTATTTTTCCGCTCATCCGTCCCGTTCTGTCGGGATGTTCAGCAGGTGTGGATCGCGTGGCAGTCGCAGCGAATCCGTGGCGAGCGCCCCCGCCACGAGCAGCGCCCCCGCCAGTGGGTCCGCCGCCGCGGGCACCGGCGCGGCATGCGGCAGCCGCCGGGCCAGCTCGGCGCGCAGGGGTCCGAGGAGCGGGTCGCCGAGCTTCAACAGGCCGCCCGTCAGAGCGACTTCGGGCGCACCGGAGGCGGGGCAGACCGCCTCGGCGGCCTCCGCGACATGGCGGGCGGCAGCCGACATGATGCTCCGCGCGACCGGATCGTCGGCCGCGCACCGGGCCACCTCCGGTGCGAAGGAGGCCAGGACGGCGGGCCGGTCGGTGCGTGGATAGAGGAGCCCCGGCATCCCGTCGGCGGGCCCGAACGCGTCCTCCATCCTGGACAACAGTGCGGGCGAACCTCCGCTCCGGCCGTCGTGCGCGCGCAGGGCCGCCTCCAGCCCGGCGCGGCCGATCCAGGCGCCGCCCCCGCAGTCCCCGAGCAGATGGCCCCAGCCGTCCGCCCGCCGCCAGTCCGCCAGGCCGGTGCCCAGGGCGATGAGCCCCGTACCGGCCGCGACGACCGCCCCCGGGCGCTGGCCGAGGGCTCCGGCGTACGCGGTGACGGCATCCGCGGCCAGCGCCACTTTCCGTACGCCCAGCGCCCCGTGCAGCGCGGCGGGCAGCTCGGCGCGCAACGCGTCACCGAGCGACGCCATCCCGGCCGCTCCGATGGCGACCGCGACCGGCCGCGCCGTGACGTCGCCGCGGTGCGCCCCCACCGTCGCCAGCAGCGACTCCACGGCGGGCAGCAGCCGGCCGAGGAGGTCGGCCGGGTCGATGCCGGAGGGGCCCGTACGGACCGGCTCGGCGGAGGTGACCGTGGCGAGGACGGCCACCCGGCCCGTACCGTCGGCGTTCCCGCTCCCGCCACTGGCCGAGCCGAGCGCGACCCGCAGACCCGAACCGCCCGAGTCGACGCCCAGCACCCAGCTCACATGCCCGGCTGAGCTCATGGACCGGCTCCAGGATGAGTGGGAGGGAAACGGTGGCGAGGGAAACGGTGGGGAAAGGCGAGGAATTGAGAGAGAGGCGAGAACGAACGGCGAGTGACGGCGGCAGCCTAACCCGAGCCCCGGCGCTCGGGCGAGGAACCGCTCGCAGCATGAAGAGGAACCGCTCGCGGCATGAAACCGGCCGGACTCGGCATACGCGTGCCGACCGGTGACCACGGAGCGGTGCCCGTGAACGGCGGTTGCCGACAAGACCGTTGCCCTCCCCTTCGTCCTGGATTGGTGGGCCCGTCCCGTGGGCCAGTAGAGTGATCGCTGTGGCAGCACGACCCTTGAACGAACTTGTCGAATCCGGGTGGGCGGACGCGCTGCGCCCCGTGGCCGGACGCATCGCCGCGATGGGCGATTTCCTGCGAGCCGAGATCGCGGCCGGCCGTACTTACCTGCCGGCCGGCGGGCATGTCCTGCGTGCCTTTCAGCAACCCTTCGACGAGGTACGGGTGCTGATCGTCGGGCAGGACCCCTATCCGACGCCGGGAATGGCCATCGGGCACAGCTTCGCGGTGTCGCCCGACGTGCGTTCCCTGCCGGGCAGCCTGGAGAACATCTTCCGGGAGCTGCAGTCGGACCTCGGGCTGCCCCGGCCGTCCAACGGGGACCTCACACCGTGGACGCGTCAAGGAGTGCTGCTGCTGAACAGGGCGCTCACCACCGCCCCTCGCAAGCCCGCCGCCCACCGCGGCAAGGGGTGGGAGGAAGTGACCGAACAGGCCATCCGCGCCCTGGTGGCGCGGGGCAAGCCGCTGGTGTCCGTCCTCTGGGGCCGTGACGCCCGGAACCTCCGGCCCTTCCTCGGCGACCTGCCCGCGATCGAGTCCGCCCATCCCTCCCCGATGTCGGCGGACCGCGGATTCTTCGGCTCGCGGCCCTTCAGCCGCGCCAACGACCTTCTGGTCCGCCAAGGAGCACAGCCGGTGGACTGGCGACTGCCGTAGCCCCCGGGAGGATCCCGTGACCGACGCGCCCCGCGGCCCCGGCCCCGCTTCCGAACCACCCGGACCGCCCGTCTTCTCCGTACCGCGGACGGAAGCGGACCACGCCTGGCTGCCGCCGGAGGCGTTCCGCGCCCTCGGCTCCGGGCGCGTCCTCGTCAGCGGGACCGGCCCCCTCGTGGACACCGTGCACGGTGAGGTGGCCGCGGCCTGCGAGCGGTTCGGCGGTACGGTGACGCGCGCGCGAGAAGGGACCGCGTCGGAGGGTCCCGCGTACGACCTGCTGCTGTGCCTGGAAGAGGCCGCCGAACGCGGCGACGAGGGGTTCACGCTGGCCCGGGAGCGGGGAAGGACGGTGGTGACGGCCACGGGGCAGCGCGGGCTGCTTCACGGACTGTTCCACGTCGTACGGCTCGGCGCGGCCGCGTTCGACGGCGAGCACGCGCCCGAGGCGCACCGCCCCGCGCTGGCCACGCGCATGCTGGACCACTGGGACAACGTGGCCGTCCACCCGGTGATGGGACAGGTGGAGCGGGGGTACGCGGGCGGCTCGCTGTTCTGGCGCGACGGCCGGGCGCGCGGCGCCCTGGAGCGGGTGCGGGCGTACGGCCGGCTGCTCGCGGCGTGCGGGATCAACGCGGTCTCCGTGAACAACGTCAACGTGCACGAGGCCGAGGCACATCTGCTGACCGACCGGATCGGGGACGTGGCGGACATCGCGGACGCGTTGCGGCCCTACGGGATCAGGACGCACCTGTCGGTCACCTTCGCCGCGCCGGTCGTGCTCGGCGGACTCACCACGGCCGACCCGCTCCAGGAGGAGGTACGCGCATGGTGGGCCGGGGCGACCGAGCGGGTGTACACGGCGATACCGGACTTCGGCGGGTACGTGGTGAAGGCGGACTCGGAGGGGCAGCCGGGACCCTTCGCCTACGGCCGCAGCCACGCGGACGGCGCCAACCTGCTCGCCGACGCGCTCGCCCCGTACGGCGGCACCGTGCACTGGCGTGCCTTCGTCTACGACCACCGGCAGGACTGGCGGGACCGGACGACCGACCGCGCACGGGCCGCGTACGACCACTTCGTGCCGCTCGACGGCGCCTTCCGGGACAACGCCGTGCTCCAGGTGAAGCACGGGCCGATGGACTTCCAGACACGTGAGCCCGTCTCACCGGTCATCGGCGCCATGCCGCGCACCCGGCTGGCGGTGGAGATCCAGGCGACGCAGGAGTACACCGGCCAGCAGCGGCACGTGTGCGCGCTCACGCCGATGTGGAGCCAGGTGCTGCGGTTCCGCCCCGGCGGCGCGGCGGCGGCCCGCGTCGGCGAGCTGGTGCGGGGCGGACTCGTCGCGGTGTCCAACGCCGGTGACGACCCGTACTGGACCGGGCACCCCCTCGCCCAGGCGAACCTGTACGCCGTGGGGCGGCTCGGCTGGCAGCCGGACGCGGACCCCCTCGCGCTCCTGGACGAGTGGATCGAGCTGACCTTCACGCCGGAGGCCGGCCCCGACCCCGAACGCCTGCGCGCCGGGCTGCGCGCCGTTCTGCGCGACTCGTGGCGCACGTACGAGAAGTACACCGCGCCGCTCGGGGTGGGTTTCATGGTGCAGCCGGGCCATCACTACGGGCCGAGCGTGGACGGGTACGAGTACAGCCCCTGGGGCACCTACCACTTCGCCGACCGGAACGGGATCGGCGTCGACCGCAGCCGCGCCACGGGCACCGGGTACGCGGGACAGTACGCCGCGCCGTGGGCCGAGGTGTACGAGTCGGCCGACACCTGCCCCGACGAGCTGCTGCTGTTCTTCCACCACGTGCCCTACGGCCATGTGCTGCACAGCGGCACGACCGTGATCCAGCACATCTACGACACGCGTTTCGAGGGCGTGGCCGAGGTGGCGGCGGCGCGGGAGACCTGGGCCTCGCTCGCCGGCCTGGTCGACGACGCGCGGCACGCGCGGGTGACGGAGCGCTACGAGGAACAGCTCCGCTGTGCCCGAGAGTGGCGTGACCAGGTCAACAGCTACTTCTTCCGCAAGTCCGGCGTACCGGACGCCCACGGCCGCCGCATTCACTGAGCCCGCACCACCGCCACCCCGCGCGGGTCGAGGACGAGCGGGGCGCCCCGCTCGACCCGGCGCCCCGTCAGCAGGTCGGTGCCGGTGACGTGGGCGGTCAGGCGGGCCGGCTCGGGCGCGTGGTTGAGGAGGAAGTGCAGTCGGGTTCCGTCGGGGGCGACGCGCGTGGCGGTCTCCACGTCCGGCCGGTCGGCGTAGGGGCCGATCAGGTCGTGCCGGGCCAGGACGCGGCGTACCACCGAGTCCACACCGGTCCGGTCCAGCGCCGTGGCGACGTACCAGCCCTCGCCCGCGCCGAAGGCGTGGCGGGTGACGGCCGGAGTGCCCGCGTAGAAGTCGGCCGTGTACGTGCCGACCGGCTCGGCGCCGCGCGGCAGGACGATCTCGAACACCAGGCGCGCGTCCGTGCGCACGGCGTCCGGGGTCTCGTCCTCGTCCGGTGCCTCGTTCTTGCTGCCGTGGAGGACGACGGGATGGGCGGTGTCCGCCGGGCGGGCGTCCCATTCGTCGACGCGGATGCCCATGAGGGGGGCCAGCGGGCCGGGGACGTCGGACAACAGGAACGCCCGGTCGTGCTCGTCGACGCGGCCGGAGAGGAACGTGGCGAGTACCGTGCCTCCGCGCGCGGCCACGGCCTCCAGCCGGGTGGCGAGATCGCCCTTGACCATGTGCAGGACGGGGGCGAGGACCACGTCGTAGGCGGAGAGGTCCGCGGTGACCGGGACGATGTCGACGTCCGCTCCCGCCTCCCGGGCGGCCCGGTAGTAGGCGTGCACCTGTTCCTGGTAGCGCAGCAGGCGGGTGGGGCCGTCGGAGATCTCCAGGGCCCACCAGCTGTCCCAGTCGAAGAGCAGGGCGACACGGGCCGGGGTGCGGGCCCCGAGCGCGGCGTCGCCCAGCAGCTCCAGCTCCATGCCCAGCTCGCTCACCTCGCGGAAGACCCGGGTGTCGGCCCGGCCGCCGTGACCGATGACCGCGCCGTGGTACTTCTCGCAGGCGCCCCGGGAGGCACGCATCTGGAAGTAGAGGACGGCGTCGGCGCCGTGGGCGACCGCCTGCCAGCCGGCCAGGCGCAGTTCGCCGGGGCGCTTGAGGGGGTTGACGTCACGGCTGGCCGTCGTGGAGGGAGTCTGTTCCATCAGCCAGAAGGGGGCGCCGTCCTTGAGCCCGCGCATCAGGTCGTGGGCGAGCGCGGGCCAGGTCGGCGGCGCGTCCAGGGGCGGGTAGTTGTCCCAGGAGGCGAAGTCGAGGTGGGGCGCCCAGCGGTGGTAGTCGAGCGGCCGGTACATGCCCATGAAGTTGGTGGTGACGGGCGTGTCGGGGCAGTGTGCGCGGATCGCCTCCTTCTCGGCGAGGAAACAGCCGAGGAGCGCGTCGGTGGTGAACCGCAGGAAGTCCAGGGTGATGCCCTGGAAGGCGGTGTGGTCGGGGCCGCGCCAGTGCTCGGTGAGCGCGCTGGGCGGCTCGATCTCGTCCCAGTCGGTGTACCGGTGCGACCAGAAGGTCGTCCACCAGGCGTCGTTGAGGGCGTCGAGGCCGCCGTGCCGCTCGCGCAGCCAGCCACGGAAGGCCACCGCGCACAGGTCGCAGTAGCAGGCACCGCCGTACTCGTTGCCGATGTGCCAGGCGAGCAGCGCCGGATGGTCCGCGTAGCGTTCGGCGAGGCGGCCGGCGAGCGCGGCGGCGGCCGTCTTGTAGACGGGGGAGCTGGGGCAGAAGTTGTGGCGCTGGCCGTAGCGGTGGCGGCGGCCCTCGAAGTCGGTCCGGTTGACCTCGGGGTGGGCGCGGGCCAGCCAGGGCGGGAGAGCGGCGGTTCCGGTGGCGAGGCAGACGCGCCGGCCCTCGGCGGCGGCGTGCTCCACGATCCGGTCGAGGACCGAGAAGTCGTGGACGTCCTCGGCGGGCTGGGTGAGGGACCAGGAGAAGACACCGACGGTGAGGGTGTCGACGCGTGCCTGGGTGAACAACCGGTGGTCGTCGTCCCAGACGGCCTCAGGCCACTGTTCCGGGTTGTAGTCGCCGCCGTAGGGGATCTTGCCGGTGCGGGGCGGGGTCATACGGTGAAGTCCTCCTCGGTCTCGGTGATCACCGGGCGGCTGGTGTGCAGCAGGGACAGCAGCAGGAGCGGGGCGAGCAGGACGGGCAGGGCCTCGGTGGCGAGGAGTGTCAGGCCGGCGGCGACGACGATCAAGGAGGCGGCGCCGAGGGTGGTCCTGCCGTGGCGGAGCAGGAAGTACGCGGCGAGCCGGCAGGTGTCCGCCGTGCGGAAGGCGAACAGGGAGGTGAGGACCAGGGCGTGGGCGCCCCAGAGCAGCCCCGCGAGCCCGGCCGCCGCCAGCAGGGCGGCCCACCAGCCGGGCAGTCCGGTGAGCGGGAAGTGGGCGAGGCAGAACGCGACGACGGTGAGCCAGGTGAGCAGCCCCGCCCAGAGCTTGAGGGCGGGCCAGGCGTTCAGGCGCCAGCCGCGCCAGTAGTCGCGGGCCGGGTGCAGGTCGGTCAGGTCGCGACCGCGGTGGTGCAGCGTGTGGAGGGCGGCGGCGAGAGCGGGGCCGAGCGGCAGCAGACAGACTGCGGCGAGCGGCAGGCCGACCGGGTCGCGGTCGAGGAAGAACAGGGCGACGAGCCCCGGGGACGTGGCGGCGAGCAGCATCGCCTCCACCGTGAGCAGGGTGTGGACCAGGGCGGCGGCCCGGGAGAGCGGACCGTCGCCGGAGAAGCCGGGCCCGGGCACGCGGCCCGGCGAGGGCCGGCCCTCGGCACCCGGACCGTGCTCGGTCCGGGTGCCGCGACGCGGCCCGAGCCCGCCTACGGGCCGGTCCGGGACGCCGTGACGCATGGGATCAGCCCTTCTCGCGCTGGAAGCGTTCGTAGGCCTGGTTGTGCAGGTCGACGTAGCGGTCCATGTTCCGGCTCTTCAACTCGGCGACGTAGCCGTCCCATTCGGCCAGGGGACGCTTGCCGAGGGCGAACTTCAGTGTGTTCTGTGCGACGTGGTCCTTGAGCGGGGTGTCCCAGAGCGCCGCCTGCTCCTGCTCCTCGGCCCTCAGAGGATGAGCGGGTTCGACGGGGCGGAGGGGGCGCCGCGCCATGGCGTCGGCGAACTTCTTCTCGTCCGGGGCGAAGGACGAGGAGACCAGCGCCCAGCTGCCGCCGTAGGCGAACACGCCGTTGGAGAATCCGTAGTCCTTCTGGAGGTCCTTCGGCGCGCCGGCGGGGGTGCCCATGAGGCCGATACCGTCCGCGACCCGGTACCGGCCGGGCCCGGACCGGCTGTAGGTGACGCCCTGGACACCGTATTTGCCGAACTCCTGCCCGGCGTCCGAGTACCACAGCCAGTCCACGAACTGCATCAGCGCGACGAAGCTGTCGCTCTTGAGCGCCGCGCTGGAGATCAACAGGCCGTTCTCCAGACGGCTTCCCCGCACCGCCCGGCCGGCCGGGCCGACGGGCACCGGGATCATCTCGATCGTGGCGCCCTCGACCTGTTCGGAGAGGTTGTACCGGTAGTTCTGCACGAGTTCCTGCGGGTTGGCGCTGATCGCGAAGGACTTCTCGGACAGGAGCTTCTGCACGGCCTCGTCGTCGGTCTGGGTGAAGCTCTCCGGATCCAGCAGCTTCTCGGCGCACAGCTTGCGAAGATATTCGAGCAGCCGCCGGTACTCGTCCATGGCCCCGGTGAACACGTACTTCCGCGCCGTGGTGTCGAAGGTGACGTTGTCGTAGTCCCAGCCGGCCTTGGTGCCGTAGGTCTTGGAGAGGTACGACAGGAGCGATCCGGCCGGGTAGGTGGGGACGCTCCAGCGGTCCGAGAACGGATAGCGGTCGGGGTACTCCTCCTTGATCGCCTTGAGGACGTCGTAGACCTCGTCCCAGGTGCCGGGAAGCTTCAGGCCGAGCCGCTCCAGGACGTCCGTGCGCAGGGCCAGCGAGTAGCCGTGCCGCACCTTCTCGTGCAGGCCCGGCAGCAGGTAGAACTTGCCGTCGGCCTGCCGGATGGAGTCGAGTTCTCCCTCCAGGCCCCATGCCTTCACCTTGGCCGTGAAGTTCGGCATGAGGCCGGTGTACTCGCTGACCGGGAGCAGCGCCCCCGAGGAGACGAACGCGGTCTCCTGGGGGTGGTAGGTCTTGGGGATGATCCAGGGGGCGTCGCCCGCACCGATCATCAGGCTTCTCTTCTTCTCGTAGTCGCTGGCCGGCACCGCTGTCGGCTCGAAGGTGACCTTCGTGCGTCTGGTGATCTCCTTCCAGAAGAGCCAGGAGTCCTTCATCGGGTAGGTCGGCATGTTGTTGTGCAGGATCGAGAAGCTGAGCGGCCCGGCCGCCGTGAACTGGTCGCCGACGCCGTACTTGTCCATCGCTCCCTTGCGCTTCTTCGACAGGTCAGCGGGGCCTTCGTCGCCCTCGCCCCCGCCGCACCCGCTCAGTGCGGCGAGCCCGGCGAAGCCCGCCACGGCGAGCAGACCGCGTCGCGACAGTGGTCCGGAGTTCTTCACGGTGACTCCCTCACTCCCTTGTCCCGATGGTGCGCCAGGGGTGGGCCGGTCATCCCTTGACCGCGCCGAGCGTGACACCGGAGACGAAATAGCGCTGGACGAACGGATACACGCACAGGACGGGCAGCGCGGTGAGCACGATGGTGACCGACTGGATGTTCGCGGCGACCTGGGTGAGCTGGTCCGTGCTCGCCCCGGCGCCCGTCCCGCCGGTGGCGCCCACGATGAGGTTGCGCAGATAGACGGTGACCGGCATCAGGTCCGCCCGGTCGAAGTAGAGGAACGCGGAGAACCAGGAGTTCCAGAAGCTCACGGAGTAGAAGAGGACCATCGTGGCGACGACTGCCTTGGACAGCGGAAGCACGATCCGGAGCAGGGTGCCGTAGGTGCTCAGGCCGTCGATCTGCCCCGCCTCCTCCAGTTCGGCCGGCAGGCTCTCGAAGAACGCCTTCATCACCAGCAGGTTGAACACACTGATCGCGTTGGGGATCACCATCGCCCAGAGGGTGTTCTTCATGCCGAGGCTGGTGACGAGCACGTAGTGGGGGATCAGCCCGCCGGAGAAGAACATGGTGAACACGGCGACACCGATGAGGAAGCCCCGGCCCGTGAGGTCCTTCTTCGACAGGACGTAGGCGTAACAGGTCGTCAGGAGCATGGCGACAGCCGTGGCGACGACCGTGTAGAGGACGGTGTTGACGTAGTTGCGCCAGAACGTCTCGTCCCGGAAAACGATCTCGTAGGTGGTGAGGTTGAACCCCCGCGGCCACAGGTTCACCTCGCCGGCCCTGATCCGGGCCTCGGCGCTGAACGAGCGGGCGAGGATGTTGAGGAACGGGTAGAGGGTCAGTACGACGACACCCGTCAGCACCAGGGCGTTGATTCCCTGGAAGACCCGGTAGCCACGGCCCGGACGATGGAGGGGCCGCCGCACGGTGCCGCGGACCGGTCGCGCGCCCGGCCGTGGACTCAGCCGTGCGCCCGGTCGGTGGCCCGGGCGGCGGTCCTCACGGCTGTCCGTGCGGCGCGGTGTCACCACAGGCTCGTCCCCACTGTGCGGCGTGAGAGCAGGTTGGCGGAGGCGATCAGGACCAGACCGATGACCGCCTCGAAGAGGCCGATGGCGGCGGCGTAACTGAAGCTGTTGGACTCGACGCCCGTCCGGTACAGGTAGGTGGAGATGACGTCGGCGGTCGGGTACGTCAGCGGGTTGTACAGGAGCAGGACCTTCTCGAAGCCGACGGCCATGAAGGTGCCGATGTTGAGGATCAGGAGCGTGATCATGGTCGGCCGGATGCCGGGCAGGGTGACGTGCCAGATCTGCCGCCACCGGCCCGCACCGTCGATGCGGGCCGCCTCGTACAGGTCCTCGTCGATGGTGGTCAGCGCCGCGAGATACAGGATGGTGCCCCAGCCGGCGGTCTGCCAGATCTCCGAACCCACAAAGACGGTACGGAACCAGCCGGGCTCCTGGAGGAACGCGACCGGTGCCTGACCGAGGCTCTCGAGCGCCTGATTCACCGGTCCGTCGGCGGCGAGCATCTGCGTGGTGATGCCCGCGACGATCACGATGGACAGGAAGTGGGGGAGGTACGAGACCGACTGCACGAAGCGTTTCAGCGCCCGGGTGCGGACCTCGTTGAACAGCAGCGCCAGCACGATCGGCACCGGGAAGCAGAACAGCAGCGTCAGGGCGCCCAGCCACAGGGTGTTCGTGAACACCTGCCAGAACGTCGGATCGGTCAGGAACATGCGCACGTACCGCAGTCCGACCCACTGTGCGCCCAGGATGGAACCGCCCGGCTCGAAGCGGCGGAAGGCGATGACATTGCCGATCATCGGCAGGTAGCGGAACACCAGGAAGAACGCGAGCGGCAGCACGGCGAGCGAGTAGAGCTGCCAGTCCCGGCGCAGCGCCTGCCGCCAGGTGCGGCGCGCGGCGGGCCGCCTTCCCCGCCGTGGGGTGATGTCCTCGGGCGGAGGCGGATTCCCGGTGGCCGGCTCCGGGTCAACAGCGGTGCGGGTCGTCACGCTCGGGCCTCCCGTGGAGAAGAGCGGAGCAAGGGCGGTGAGTGTCCGACGGGCCTGTCCGATGAGCGGTCCCACGGGCCGGGCCCGTGGCCGGTCCGAGGGACCGCACGAAGGAGCCGACCGTCAACGTGTGGCGGCGGCCGATCCCGTCGGCCGGCAAACTCTCCGAATATTTCGGCAATGAAGCCGCAACTTAAGGGTGTGCGATAGCGGTGTCAATGGGTTCTGCATGAGGTCGTGTTGCGTCAGAATCGGCGTGGGGCTGTGCATATCCGCAAAGGAGCTGGGGAGTTCTCCGTTCTGACTTTTCGAAAGTTTCCGGCGGGCGACCGTGCCGATCGGATGGCCCGGCCGCCCCCTGACCCTCAGCGAGGTGCCATGCCCGCCTTCGATCTGCCACCGGCCGAACTGGAGAGACACCGTCCCGCCCCTGACGAGCCGGCCGACTTCGACGCCTTCTGGCGAACCACGTTGGGGGAATCCGGCCGGAGCGAACCGGTCGTGTCCGTACGGCCTGTCGACAACGGGCTGCGCCTGGTCGACACGTGGGACGTGACCTTCCGCGGCTTCGCGGGCGATCCGGTACGCGCCTGGTACACACGACCGGCGGGAGACCCGCGGCCGCGCCCGGCCGTCGTCGAGTACGCGGGGTACGGACGCGGGCGTGGCCTGCCCCACGAGCGGCTCACCTGGGCCGCCGCGGGATACGCGCACCTGCTCATGGACAACCGGGGCCAGGGCGACCAGTACGGCAGCGGTGGCGACACCCCCGACCCGCACGCCGGGGCACCGGGCGGTCCGGGACCGGTCGTACGCGGCCTGCTGGACCCGCACGACTACCACTACCGGCGGCTCATCACCGACGCGGTTCGCGCCGTCGCCGCACTGCGGTCGCTCCCGGGCGTGGACCGTGACCGGGTGGCGGCGGTCGGCAACAGCCAGGGCGGCGGGCTCGCCCTGGCCGTCGCCGGGCTGGTCCCCGACCTCGCGGCCGCGGTGGTCAGCGCGCCCTTGCTGTGCGGCATCCGGCGCGCCCTCGACCTCACCGACGCCGGCCCGTACGGCGAGATCGCCACCTACCTCTCCGTGCACCGCGGCGCCGAGGCCGCAGCCCGCCGCACCCTCTCCTACGTGGAGGGCGTCTCCTTCGCCCGGCGCGCCGCCGCCCCCGCGCACTTCGGGGTCGGGCTGCGGGACACGGTCTGCCCGCCCAGCGGGGCTTACGCCGCCTACAACCGTTACGGAGAGCTCACCGGCCGCTCTCCGCTGCGGGAGATCCACGCGTACCCCTTCAACCAGCACGAGGGCGGCGACGCCGTGCACGTCCGTCGCCAACTGAGCTGGCTGGCGGACGTGCTCGCCCCTTGACCGGCCGGATTGGCCGCGCGTCCGGCCGCGGCCGGACGCCTCCGGACGTGTGTGTCAGGTCAGCGGGCGGAGTCGGTCCGGGTGCGTGGGCCGAGTCGGCCCGCGCACACGACGGCGGCGCCCCGAAGACCCGGTGCCGGCCTTCGAGGCGCCGCCCAGAGGCTCGCCGGCCCGCTCAGGACCGGTGGTACTGCCGCGGCACGAACACCGTGCCGCCCAGTTCGCGAGCCGCGCGACGGGCCCAGGACGGGTCGCGCAGCAACTCCCTGCCGAGCAGGACGGCGTCGGCCTCGCCATTGGTGATGATCTTCTCGGCCTGCTCGGGCTCGGTGATCAGGCCGACGGCCGCCACCGGAAGCCGCGTCTCGGCCTTGACCCGGGCCGCGAACGGCACCTGGTAGCCGGGGCCGGCCGGGATGCGGACGCGCGGTGCGTTGCCGCCGCTGGACACGTCGAGCAGGTCCACGCCGTGTGCGAGCAGCTCGTCCGCGAGGCGGACGGTGTCGTCGGCCGTCCAGCCGCCCTCGTCCAGCCAGTCCGTCGCGGAGACGCGGAAGAACACCGGCAGGTCCTCGGGCCACTCCGCGCGTACGGCGTCCACCACCTCCAGGGCGAACCGCGCCCGGTTCTCGAAGGAGCCGCCGTAGGCGTCCGTGCGGCGGTTGCTGTGCGGGGAGAGGAACTCGCCGATCAGATAGCCGTGCGCGCCGTGCACCTCGACCACCTGGAAGCCCGCCTCCCTGGCCCGGCGAGCGGCCGCCGCGAACTGTCCGACGATCTCCTGGATCTCGTCGACGGTGAGTTCGGCGGGCACGGGATCGGTCTCGGCGAAGGGCACCGCGCTCGGTGCCAGCGTCTGCCAGCCGCCCGCCTCGGGACCGAGCGGGGCGCCGCCCTGCCACGGGAGGTCGGTCGAGGCCTTGCGTCCCGCGTGGGCGATCTGGATCCCCGGAATCGAGCCCTGCGAGGTGATGAAGTCGGTGATCCGGCGGAACGCGGCGACCTGAGTGTCGTTCCAGATGCCGAGGTCGGCGGGGCTGATCCGGCCCTCGGGGCTGACCGCCGTGGCCTCGACGAGGATCAGTCCGGTCCCGCCGGAGGCGCGCGCCGCGAGGTGCGCGAAGTGCCAGTCGTTCGGCGCGCCGGTGTCCGGGCCCGTGGTGTCCGCGGAGTACTGGCACATCGGCGCCATCCACACCCGGTTGGGAATGGTCAGCGACCGCAGGGTGTAGGGCTCGAAGAGATCGCTCATGAAGGACTCCGTTTCGCTCGGTACGGCCGGCCGGGTTTTGTACGATACGTTCCGTACTATGACGTTCGTCAAATTACGATGTCTCTCGTACCACGATGGTTCTCGTACCACGGTGCCAACCGGAACTCGCGGTGAGGAATTCCATACCGAGGTGTTCGACCGGTCGCACGCGTGCCGGTGTCCGCCGCGGGCGCGGGGAGTGTCGTACCCGGGTCGTACAGTCGGCTGGAGGAGGGCGACTGTCGTACGAGCCGGAGGGACCGATGGCCGGACACGAGCCGAAGGCCGGACGCGAACCGATGGCCCGACGGGAGTCGGCGGAACCGGAGCGGACCGCGCCCGCCACGCCGGACCTGTCGGCGCTGGACCGGCGTGTCTCCGAGTGCCGGGCCTGTCCGCGGCTGGTCCTCTGGCGGGAAGAGGTGGCGCGGACGCGGCGGGCGGCGTACGCGGACTGGGAGTACTGGGGCAGGCCGGTGCCCGGATTCGGACCGGCCGACGCCGCGATGCTGATCATCGGCCTGGCCCCCGCCGCCCACGGTGGCAACCGTACCGGCCGGATGTTCACCGGCGACCGTTCCGGTGACGTCCTGTTCCGGGCGTTGTACGACGTCGGTCTCGCCACGCGGCCGGTCGCCACCCACGGCGGAGACGGGATGCGCCTGCGGGCCGTCCGGATGACCGCGCCGGTGCACTGCGCCCCGCCCGACAACCGGCCCACCCCCGCGGAGCGCGACACCTGCCGTCCTTGGCTGGTGCGTGAACTGCGGCTGCTGCGGCCCACCGTGCGCGCGGTCGTGGTGCTCGGCGGCTTCGGCTGGCAGGCCACCTGGCCGGCGCTGGCGGCGGCGGGATGGCCCACGCCCCGCCCGCGGCCGGCCTTCGCCCACGGGGCCCACCTCGCGTTGCCGCCTCTCGACGGGCCGGCGGCGGGCGGCGGGGCGCGGGAACTGCACCTCTTCGGCTGCTACCACGTCAGCCAGCGCAACACCGCGACCGGTCGGCTCACGCCGGCGATGCTGCGCGACGTCCTCGCCCGGGCGGCCGACGTCGCGGGCCTGGGTGACGGCTCGTCCGTCGGGCCGCACGTCGCCGGTTGAGGCGGGATGCGCCGACAGGGTGCCGTGCGGGCCACCCCCGAGCGTGCCCTGACAATAAGGGCGGATTGCCTGATTAAGTTGCGATTGTGTCGGAATCTAAGTGGATGTCCGCCCGGGAATCCCGGCCCCATGACGCGCGCGAGTGGCCTCTGTGGGAGGTCCAGGGACACGGCAGCGCGACCGGCGTCACGGACCCCCGGGACGTCGCCGCTCCGCAGGAGATCCTGCCGCCCTGGGTCGATGTCCGGCTGACCTTCGCCGACGGTGCCCGGCTCGACGTGCTCGCGGTCGTACGGGAGGGGCGGATCGCCATCGAGGACGCCCAGGCCGATCCGCCCCTGACGCTGGAGGGTTTCGCCGCCCTCGCGGAGGCGATCGAAGTCCCGCTCCGCCACGCCTGTCAGGTCGTCACGGGTCCGCACCGGCCGAACGAGCCCCCACCACTTACGGAGACACCCGACCGGGGAGGCGGCGAGGCGCAGGCCGTCTCGGGACCCACCCGGGGAGTGGCCGTGACGCGCGAGGCGCCGGTCCCTGATGCCGCGGTGCACGGCGCGCCGGTTCACGACCTGCCGGCCTCCGACGTACCGGCCTCCGAGACGCCGGCCTCCGACGTACCGGCCTCCGAGACGCCGGCCTCTGACGTACCGGCCTCCGAGATGCCGGTCTCCGACGTACAGGTCTCCGAGAGGCCGGTCTCCGAGATGCCGACCGAGGACCCGCCGAGTTCCCGCGCTGTGCCCCTCCTTGACGTGCCCGGCATCCGCGACCCGCAGGAGCGTCGGCCTGATTCGCGGGAGTCGCGGTGCCCGCCGGGCGCGGCGGAGCCCCCGGGGATGGCGGCACCTGTCGCCGCGGCTCCGGTGGGGGAGCGGCGGACCGCGGCGGGTTACCCGGAACCCGGACCCGGACCGGAGCCGGAGCGGGAAGCTGTCGGCCGGCACCGTGCGCGCCCCACCTCCTCGCGCGGCAGCGCCGCCCGGCGCGGCGTCGCGGAGATCTACCGGGCCGCCCAGCGCGAGGGTCAGGATCCCGTGCTGGCCGTCATGTCCGCCACCGGATTCAGCCGCCGCAAATCGCTCAGGCTGATCGCCGGGGCGCGGGACGCGGGCCATCTGACGGCCCGGCACCACCGGCGCTGATCGCTCACGAGGGGCCTCTCCCGCATCACATCGAGCGCATCCGGTTCATCTCGGCCGTCTGCTGGGACAGCACGTCGTTCGCCATTTCCTCGATCTGTACGTTCCGCCCTTCCGAGAGCGCCTCGGTGGCCATGGTGATCGCGCCCTGGTGGTGGGTGATCATCAGCTTCAGGAACAGTTCGTCGAAGGCCTTCCCCTTCGCGGCGCGCAGTTGCGTCAGCTGGGCCTCGGTGGCCATTCCGGGCATCGTGGCGTGGTCATGGCCGTGGCCCCGCTTCGCTCCTCCGTTGTTCTTCAACCACGCCTCCATCATCCCGATCTCGGGTTTCTGAGCGGCGGTGATGCGTTCGGCGAGGCGTTTCACCTGTTTCGCGTCGGCCCGTTCCGCCACCAGCTCCGTCATCGTCAGCGCCTGGCCGTGGTGCACGATCATCATCTGCGCATACGTGAAATCGGCCGAGTTGGGGGTGTTGTCCGGAGCGGCCTTCGCCGCCTCCGCCGCGGACAGGGTCTTCGCCGGTTCGCCCGGCTTGCCCGGGGCGAGTACGCCCGGTCCCTTCTCCGCGGCGGAATGCGCCGTACCGTCGCCGCCCGACGCCTCCGTACCGCCCGAGTCGCAGGCTCCCAGGGCGAGTACGGCGACGGCGGTCAGCGCCGCGTACGCCGGCCTGCGGACGCGTGGATTCCTGCGGCGGGTCAACACAGCGGCCTCCCTGGGGCTGTTGGTGGAGTGCACCACCGTCCTAGCACGCTTCCGCGCGCACGTGATCAAAAACTCTTGTTACGTCTGTGTTGCCATCTGTTGAGATGTACATGAGAAGGACGATACTGCCCACGTCGAGAACCCGTTCGACACCGAACGGGGGAAACCAGGGAGGACCGAGTGACCTCGTTGCACACCACCCGAGTGCGGCGCAGACGTCTGGGCGTGGCGGCAGCCGCGGCCGGACTCTTCGCCACGCTCCTGACCGCGGGGACCGCGTCCGCGACCCCCGACCCCGGCGACAACCCGGTCAGGGAGAAGGTCTCGTCGAGCCAGGCCGCCGAAGCGAAGGCCGCCATCGACAAGGGTGAGATACCCGGCGTGGACGAGATCGTCCACAGCGACAACATCAAGCACCTCGCGAATGTCCCCAAGGACCTCATCACCGGGACGAACTCCGACCTGGCGTTCCAGGGCAAGTACGCGTTCGCCGGCAACTACGACGGCTTCCGGATCTTCGACATCAGCAACCCGAAGTCGCCGAAGACCGTCGCGCAGGTGCTCTGCCCCGGATCGCAGAACGACATCTCGGTCGAGGGCGACCTGCTCTTCCTCTCCACGGACTCCTCCCGCAGTGACAACTCCTGCGCGAGCACCTCGCAGCCCGCGACGGAGAAGTCCTCCTGGGAGGGCATGAAGATCTTCGACATCAGCGACAAGCGGAACCCCAAGTACATCGCCGCCATCGAGACGGCCTGCGGTTCGCACACCCACACCCTGGTGCCGGAGCGCAAGAACGTCTACATCTACGTGTCGTCGTACGCCCCCAGCGCGTCCTTCCCGGACTGCCAACCGCCGCACGACGGCATCTCCATCATCAAGGTGCCGCGGAAGGCCCCGCAGAAGGCCGAACTCGTCAAGTTCGACGTGCTCTTCCCGGACGGGGGCAACCCGGGCGCGCCCACCAACCCGGGCGTGTCGGCCACCAGCGGCTGCCACGACATCACCGTGCTGCCCTCGAAGGACCTGGCCGCCGGCGCCTGCATGGGCGACGGCATCCTCTTCGACATCAAGGACCCGGAGCAGCCCCGGGTGATCGACCG
Organism: Streptomyces hebeiensis; assembly: GCF_052983195.1. Taxonomy (NCBI): domain Bacteria; kingdom Bacillati; phylum Actinomycetota; class Actinomycetes; order Kitasatosporales; family Streptomycetaceae; genus Streptomyces; species Streptomyces hebeiensis. The sequence continues at coordinate 686,527 of NZ_CM129812.1, read as the reverse complement.
GGTCCAGGACAACGTCAACTTCGCGTTCTGGCACTCGGCCACCTTCAACCAGGGCGCCGACAAGGTCGTCTTCACGGACGAGCTGGGCGGCGGCGGCGCCGCCACCTGCAACGCGGAGATCGGCCCGAACCGTGGTGCCGACGGCATCTACGACATCGTCGGCAAGGGCGACAAGCGCAAGCTGGTCTTCCGCAGCTACTACAAGATCCCCAGGCACCAGGCCGACACCGAGAACTGCGTCGCCCACAACGGCTCGCTGATCCCGGTCAAGGGCCGCGACATCATGGTCCAGTCCTGGTACCAGGGCGGTGTGTCCGTGTGGGACTTCACCAACTCCGCCAAGCCGAAGGAGATCGCGTACTTCGAGCGCGGGCCGCTCTCGGCCGACACCATGGTGGGCGGCGGCACGTGGTCGACGTACTACTACAACGGCCACATCTACTCGAACGACATGGTCAAGGGCTTCGACGTGCTGAGGCTCGACGATCGCCTGACGGACCCCGCGAAGAAGGTGCGGATGTCCGAGCTCAACGCCCAGACGCAGCCGGACTACTTCGCCTCCTCCGGCCACTGAAGGACGAAGGCCTGACTCGTTCCGCCGGGCGGCTCCCCGCCCGGCGGAACGCCGCGTTCCCAGGCCAGCCCGTACCGCCGGAACAACTCCGCGCGCAGCCTGGGCAGCGGCATCGGGGCCCCGGGCATCAGCACCGCGAACACCGCGCCCATCAGCAGGGCACGCAGCATCGGGTAGTCGCTGTCCGCGTCCTCGGATCCGTATGCCACGACCGTGTCGCGCAGGAGCTGGGCCAGCCGCTGCTGCTCGGGACACCGTACGAAGCCCTCAGCCTGGAGGATGTGGGCCATGTGCGCGCGCATCACGACCGGCTTGTCGGCCGCCAGCCCCAGGATGGCGTCGATCGCCCGCGCCATCAGCTCCTGACCGTCCCGCGTGCGCGGTTCCCGGCTGAGGGCGGCCTCCAGCGTGCGGTGCATCAGCCGGTGCACGGCGGACTGCAGGAGCTGCCGCTTCCCGGGGAAGTAGTAAGAGACCAGCCCGCGTGCGGAGCCGGCCCGGTGGGCGATGTCGGCGAGTGTCGTGGCCTCGTACCCGTGTTCGGCGACCAGCTCGACCGTCGCCTGCAACAGCCGCTCCCTGGAACGCCGACGTAACTCTTCATTGACCGACGGGCTTCGCGGGGACATGCTGGACTCCTGCGTTGACTGGCTCTCAGCCAATATACTCAGAGCCGCCCGTCACGCTCCCCGACCGGGCCGGGACGGGCCGGCCGCAGGGCTTGGGCGACGCGGGGGATCGCCCAAGCCCTGCGGCGCCTCCCCGCGCGTTGCCGACCGGTGCCGTCGGTGGCCCGACCTCCTCGGCGACGGTCGCGCCCGCGATCCTCCGCACCGGGACGGCATCCTCGTCGCCGACCAGTACTGGAACGGCGACCCGTGGGAGATCGACCTCGCCCGCCACCGCGATGCCCTGACCAACGGCGCCGAACTGGTCCTCGAGCTCCTGCCGTTCGATCCGAAGGCCAAGGTCTACGTGCCCGAAGACCTGCGCCCCACCGAGCCCACTCCGCGGGTGACATCGGGCCGCCTGGTGCCCGTCCACCGCGGTGCCGTGACCGCTGCCGGCTGATGTGTCCTCGCACCATGCCCGTCCGGGTCGAGCGGCCTGTCGGTCGTCGGTGACACCGACCGCGGCGTGCTGGTGCGCGATCCGGTCCAGCGGCGTGTCCGGGCGGGTGCCCGGGGCGTCTCCGGCTACGAAGCCGCCGGAGGGCCGGAGCGGCACGGCAGTCGGGCGTACCTGCCGGGACAGCTGTCGCGGAACTCCTCCTCGGTCACAGGAGGCTCCCGCTGCCGTAGGGGGCGTACAGGTCCAGCAGCCGGGTACGGGCCGAGCGCAGGCGGTGGGCGACGACATCGCCCACCCACTGGGCGACGCTCGCGCCGAACACGGGGTCGTCCCGGCACATCGAGCGGACCACGGTGGCGTCGAACTCGTAGGCGCGTACCGGACTGGTCGCCTCGGCGCCCAGGTGCCAGGCGTGCGGGACAAACAGCCAGGACCAGCCGACCAGTTCGTTGTGCCCAAGGGACTCGATGACGGCGGCGGGGCGGCCCGGCACGCGCATGTCGAGGTCGATGCCGCCGGTGCGGATGATCCAGAACCGGTCGGCGCGGCCCCCTTCCTCGAAGAGGCGGGTGCCCTGATGGAACGACACCTCCCGGGCGAAGTGCATCAGCCGCCGCCGGTGTTCGGTCGTCAGCGCCTGCAGCATGCCGGCCGTGGCGGGAGCGTTCATGACGTGCCTCCAGTCGGGCGTACGAGCTTTCACATCCAGCGTGCTGCTGTGTGCCGTGCCGGGCGATGGGCCATCCGGCCCCGGGGCAGGGCCGGATGGCACCCCTTCCGGGTCCGTCGGCATGCTGTGCCGGAACGAGGGGACCGGAGTTGGGGGGCGGTAGGGCCTACCGGCCCTCGCCCTCCGGTCCGGGATCGAGCAAGATCGTGCGAGGGGCGGGCATCGTGCGGGAGGCCGGCGCCGGTTGCGCCCAGTGGGCCGGGCCCGAGACGGAATTCGGACAGAGCGACGAGGAGCATCACATGGCGGACGGGGAGCAGCCCGGGCGCGACAACCCGATAAGGGTCTTCCTGCTGGACGACCACGAGGTGGTACGGCGTGGGGTGCACGACCTGCTGAACGACGAGCCGGACATCACGGTCGTCGGCGAGGCCGCCAACGTCGAGCAGGCCCTGGTCCGCGTCCCCGCGCTGCGCCCCCAGGTGGCGGTGCTGGACGTACGTCTGCCGGACGGCGACGGGGTGACCGTGTGCCGGGAACTGCGCTCGCGGATGCCGGAACTGGCCTGTCTCATGCTGACCTCGTTCGACGAGGAGGAGGCACTGCTGGACTCGATCGTCGCCGGGGCGTCCGGATACGTGCTGAAGCAGATCCAGGGGTCGGACCTGGTGTCGGCCGTGCGTACGGTCGCGGCCGGCCAGTCCCTGCTCGATCCCAGCGCCACCGCCAAGGTGATGGCCCGGCTGCGCCAGGACCAGGACCAGCTCCACGAGCGGGAGGCCGAGCCCGACACCCTGTCGGGCCTGACCGGACGGGAGCGGGAGATCCTGGCCCTGATCGGCGAGGGACTGACCAACCGTCAGATCGGACGTCGGCTGTACCTCGCCGAGAAGACGGTGAAGAACCACATCTCCCGGCTGCTGGCCAAGCTCGGTGTGGAGCGGCGCATCCAGGCCGCCGTCATCGCCACCCAGGCCCAGGAGCGGCTGAAGCGCGACGGCGGCTGACGGTACGAGGTGAGCCGCCGGGCCGAACGCCCCGGCTCACCCGCGTCCGGCCCGACGACCGCGTCCGCCCACTACCCGATCCGGTGCGGGCGCGGATCCGTGGCTCACGCCGCTCGCCGGGGGCCGGAGGGCGACCGGGGCCGGCCCCGGTCCGTCGGACGCGCGGCCGGTGTGGCCCGACGCCGGTGGACCAGGTACGGCCGGACCAGGTAGCCGATCGGGGCGCTCCACACGTGCACGAGTCGCGTGAACGGCCAGACCGCGAAGAGCAGGAAGGCGCTCAGCGCGTGCGACCCTGTCGTGCGCCCAGCGGTCGCGGCGCCTGACGCCGCGCGTTCCCCGTGCCGCCGCGCCTCACCGCGTGCCGTGCGTTCCTCTGAGCTCGCGTCCGGTGAGCATCTCGGACTCGATCCGAACGAACACCGCGTCCCCCAGGGGCATCCAGGACGTGGGGCCGGCGTCCGACAGCCGCTCGTGCTCGACGGGATCGGTCACCACGGTGGCCCGTCCGGTGACGACAACGCTCCAGCCCGACCGGCTCGCGGCGTCGAACTCGTCCGCCTCGAAGGCGACCACGACGCCGTCGATGGCGCGGACGAGGTCCGAGTCCGACGAGGTGTGCAGCAGGACGGAGGCGTCCGTGTCCAGGGAGAAGTTGATGGGGAGGACCGCGGGCAGCGCCTGCCGCGTGTACACCACGCGACCGACCGGCACCTTGGCGAGCAGGCTCAGGCACTCGTGCCGGTCGAGTGCGCGAAAGGCGTCGTTCTGGAACATCGGTTCATCGTCCCCGCGGTCGTCGTGAGGGGGTAGGGCCGACCGGCCCAACCCCCGTACGCGCGCGAGGACAGTGGAGCGGACCCGGTTGTTCTCGCGGGAGCCGCGCGGGCACGGCGGTCGGGACCGGGAGCGGTCCCGGTCGGGGAACCGGGCCCGGGCTCACGCCTCCACCGGGAGGGGCACCGTCCACTCCGCGACGGTGCCGGCGGGCTCGTTCGGCGCGAGTGTGAAACTGCCGCCGAGGTCGCCGGCGCGGCGGTGGAGGTTGGCGAGACCGCTGCACCGGGTGACGCCGGGGTCGATGCCGGTTCCGTTGTCCGCGACGCGCAGTCGCAGCCGGCTGCCGTCGGTCTCGGCCGTGACCTCGACGTGGGTGGCGTGCGCGTGCCGGGCGGCGTTCGACAGCGTCTCGCGCAGCACCGCCAGGAGCTGCTCGGCATACTCGGCGGGTACGCCGGTGTCCAGCAGGCCGGTCATGCGCAGGGCGGGGGTGAAGCCCAGCACGCCCGTGGCCCGGTCGGTCTCGGCCAGCAGTTCGGCACGCAGACCGCGTGCCCCCTCGCGGTCGCGCTCGCGCAGCGCGTAGATCGTGTTCCGCACCGTCTTGATGGTGTCGTCGAGGTCGTCGACCACGCGCCGGACCCGCTCGGCCGCCTCGGGCCGGTCGCTGATCCGGCCAAGGACCGAGTTCAGGGTCAGGCCGGAGGCGAACAGCCGTTGAATGGCCAGGTCGTGCAGGTCACGGGCGATACGGTCGCGGTCGGACAGGACCATCCGCCGGTCGGCTTCGCGCCGGTGCTCGGCGATCTCCAGGGCGAGTGCGGCCTGGTCGGCGAATCCGCTGATCATGGTCATGGTGGCCTCGGAGAACTCCTGCCCGCCGGGCAGGTTGGCGACCTGCAGAACCCCGCGGACATGCTCGCTGCCGCCCAGCGGAAGCAGAAACCCCGGCCCCAGTTCGATCTGCCCCGCCGAGCCCCCGCCCTCCTGGGGCTCCCCCGACAGCGCGGCGCTGGAGACCCGTTCGTTGGAGTGGTACACCTTCGCGGCCAGTGTGGTGGGCGGCAACACCAGCCCGTGCACCCGCTCGGCGCCCTCCCCGTCGGTGGCCTCGATCACCAGCTCGTCGCCGCCGTCGAACGGCACCGCCACCGTCACCAGATCGGCGCCGGCCAGCCGCCGGACGGTGGCGGCGACCTGGTACAGCACCTGGTCCGGATCGGTGCCCGAGAGCAGGCCGCGGGTGAGGTCGCTGCTCGCGCCCAGCCACCGCTCCCTGCGGCGCGTGTCCTCGTACAGCCGGGCGTTGTCGACGGCCACACCCGCCGCGGCGGCGAGCGTGCGCAGCACCGCCTCGTCCTCGTCGTCGAACCGCGCCCCGCCGCGCTTGTCGGTCAGGTAGAGGTTTCCGAAGACCCGGTCGCGCACGCGCACCGGCGCCCCCAGGAACGTGGTCATCGGCGGATGCCCCTCGGGGAAGCCCACCGATTCGGGATGGGTGCCGAGGTCGGCGAGGCGCAGCGGCTCCGGTTCCCTGATCAACAGCCCCAGGATGCCCCCGCCCTCGGGATAGTGACCGATCGCCTTGATGGTCTCCTCGTCCACGCCGACCGTGATGAACCGCTTGATCCGCCCTTCCTCGCCCAACACCCCCAGCGCCCCGTACTCGGCGTCCACCACGGACACCGCGGACTCCGTGATCCGCCGCAGCACCACATCGAGGTCCAGGTCGGAGCCGATGGTGAGGACGGCGTCCAACAGCGCGTGCACCCGGTCCCGGGTCGCCCGGACCTGCGCCACCTGCTCCTGCAGACCCTCCAGCAGCTCGTCCAGCCGCAACCGGGGCGCCGCCGGCCGGTCCTTCCGCCCCGTCGCCGGACGCTCTGCCATTCCCGCTCCCTCCGGAGGGCGCCATGGGCACCCCGTCATCGTGCCCGAACAGCCCTTCCGGCACGCGGACTTGCGAGGTGAGCGCGCCGTCTCGGCCCTCCCGGATTCTATTGCCCTCCGACAACCGTGACCGATGGCCGTCCTGGAGGGGGCCGGAGCGACGCTCCGCCTGAGCCGCCGCGCGGTGTCAGCCCTGCGGGCTCGCTCCGTTCCGCGGGCTCAGTCCCGCCACGGACAGCCGGAAGAGCCGGTCCGCCGAGGCGGCCGGGTCGGGGTGGTGCTCCGTCGCGAGGACGATGCCGACGACCAGTGTGATCAGGTCGGCGACGGTGATGCCCGGTGCCACCGCGCCGTCCCGCACGGCGTGGCGCAGCAGCGGGGTTCCCGCCTCTTCGATCGCCGCCGAGCAGCTGTTCTCGTGCGCCGAGTCGGGACCGGCGCCCTCGTAGACCAGCGCGGCCGTCAGCCCCCGGGCGGAGACGGAATAGGCGATGACGTCACTCAGCCATTCCAGTAGCGCGCTTCGGCTGTCGCTCTCGCCGGTCAGGGCCTCGGCGCGCGCACACAGCGCCTCCATCTGCTTCCTGGACACGGCCTCCAGCAGCGCGCGGCGGGTGGGGAAGTGCCGGCGCACGGTCGCCGAGCCGACCTCCGCGGTGCGGGCGATCTGTTCCAGGGAGGCGCCGGCGCCGTGGGCGGCGACCTCCGCCTCGGCCACGGCGAGGATCCGCGCGTAGTTGCGCCGGGCGTCCGCGCGCTGGCGCTCGGGCATGGCGACATCTCCTGGTTGCTAAGTGGTGGGGCCCGCCGTATCGTACCCCGAAGTAAATGGCGGGCCCCGCCGTTTAGCTGCGAGCGCATGAGGAGCACTATGTCCACCGATACCGCACCCGTCCTGGTCACCGGCGCCACCGGCAGGCAGGGCGGGGCCACGGCCCGCGCCCTGCGCGCCGAGGGCGTCCCCGTACGGGCCCTGGTGCGCGACCCGGGCACCGACCGGGCCAAGGCCGTCGAGGCGCTCGGTGTCGAACTGGTCGTAGGTGATCTGCGCGACCGCGATTCCGTGATCCGGGCGGCCGAGGGCGCCCGCGCCGTCTTCTCCGTACAGATGCCCGGCGTCACCGCGGAAGGCTTCGACTTCGAGGGGGAGGTGGCGCAGGGCGTCAACCTCATCGAGGGCGCGAAGGCCGCCGGAGTGCCGCAGTTCGTGCACACGTCCGTCAGCGGCGCCGGGGCGCACACCGAGGCTCCCGGCTGGGCGGAAGGCCGCTGGGCTCCGATGGAAGGCACCCTGGGGGCCAAGAGCGCGATCCAGGACCGGGTCCGGGCGGCCGGGTTCCCGCACTGGACGCTCCTCAAGCCGGGGTTCTTCATGGAGAACTTCCTGCCGTCCATGGCATTCCTGTTCCCGCGCGGTATCGAGGGCGGCTTGGTGAGCGTCGTGAAGCCCGGGACCCGGCTGTCCCTCGTCGCGGTGGACGACATCGGCAGGGCGGCCGCCGCGGCCGTCGCCGCGCCCGAGCGGTTCGACGGGGTCGAGCTGGAGCTGGCGAGCGACTACCTGTCGATGACGGAGATAGCCGAAGTCCTCTCCCGTGCCCTGGGCACACGACTGTCCGCACCGGACATGACCGAGGAGGAGGCCGTGGCCGCCGGGATGCCGGGGATGGGTGCCGGCCACGAGTGGCTGAACGTGGTCGGGCAGCCGGGCCGCCCGCAGTACGCGAGGGACCTCGGGATCCCGCTCACCGGCTTCGAGGAGTGGGCGCGGGAGCACATGCGGCCCACGGCGTAACGCGTTCCGGACCTGGTGCCGCTTCCCCTTGGTACGCCCGCGAAGCCCCCTTCCGACACGCCCTGATTCAGGTGCGGCCCGGCCCTCGATGTCGGCTGCCGCGGCGCGGGGCATTGTGATCTTCGCCGCGCCGGTTCGAACGCGGCTTTGCCGGGCCCTTCGGAACCCGTTCACGACAAGCGCCCGGCCGGGACTCCCGGCCGGGCGCTTCGAGCCGCCCCGTGAGGCTCCGTGCGACTCGTGGGAGCCGACACGTCGCGGCGGGATCAGCTCCACACGCGGAGTTCCCACCAGCCGTCGGACAGAGGCCTGCACCACCACATCTCATGGCCGAGATTCCGCGCGGTGTCCATGCACGCCTGCGCGGACGTGCACCTGAGGACGGTCGGCCACCTCAGCGGGACGCAGGAGGCCGAGACGGTTTTCGAAGAGGCCGGGACGGGTGCCGCCCACGCGGTGGTGGCGAGACCCCCGACCGTCAAGGCGGTGCCTACCGCGACACTGGTGAGCCAGAGGCTCGTACGCATGGGTCCCCCTCGTGTCGAATGATTCGCGCTTTTAGTCCTCGACCCAGATGTACAGCGCCCACTTGTTGCCCCGCGGGGTGCAGTAGGCCGGTCCGGCGTAGGAGGCCGCCAGCGAGTAGCACGCCGACTCGGAGTAACTGCCGTCATAGACCCAGCGGCCTGAGGACGCGGTGGCCGATGACGCGATGGTCTCGGAGGGCGCCGAAGCGGCCTGCGCGGTGACGGCGGTTCCGCCGACCAGAAGGGCGGCTCCCACGGCGGCGCCGGTGAGCCAGAGTCGTGTACGCATGAATGATTCCTCTCGGTCGGGAATGGAGACCGTTCCGGTGTTCGCCATCCACGATGCCGAGCGTGCGGCTACTTGGCCTTGTCGGTCCGCGCTGAGTCGTTGTTGATTTGTGCATGCCGTATGCGGCGGCCTTCTGCCGCCCTGGGGGATATCCCGGTAGGTGGCCCGGAAGGCAGCTGGTACGGGCCGTGTCGGTACAGCCCGGCGTGACCGGGCCCGGTCACTCGACGACGAGCTCGACCTCGATGTTGCCGCGGGTGGCCTTCGAGTACGGGCAGTACGCGTGGGTCGCCTCCACCAGCTTGCGGCCCGTCTCGCCCGCGAGGGAGTCCGGCAGTTCGACGCGCATCACGACCGCGAGCCCGAATCCCGTGCCGTCCTTGCCGATCGAGACCTCGGCGGTCACCGACGCGTCCTTCGTGTCGACCTTCATCTCGCGGCCCACCGCCTGCATCGCGCTTGCGAAGCACGCGGCGTAGCCGGCGGCGAAGAGCTGCTCCGGGTTCGTGCCCTCGCCGTTGCCGCCGAGCGCCGGGGGCAGGGCGAGTGCGAGGTCGAGCCGGCCGTCCGAGCTGACGGCGCGGCCCTCGCGGCCGTTGGCGGTGGCGGCGGCGGTGTACAGCGCGTCCATGATGAGTCCTTCGTTCGCACGGTGGGACGGGGTGTTGTCCCATGACGGTGGCGGCCGGGAAGCGATCGCCACCATCATGATTGCATGCAATTAAATTGTGCACAACTAAATGACGCCGGCAGGCTACGCTGGAGCCATGACGCCACCACCCGACCGCACCGCCTTTCGCTCCGAGGGGTCCGCGTCGACCGACGCGGAACTGCTCCGGCTCGACCGCCAGGTCTGCTTCTCGCTGCACGCGGCCACCCGCGCGTTCGGCGGCGTCTACCGCGAGGCGCTCAAGGACCTCGGCCTGACCTACCCCCAGTACCTGGCCATGCTGGTGCTGTGGGAAGAGGGGCCGCGGACCGTCAAGGCCATGGGGGAGAGGCTGCGGCTCGACTCGGGCACGCTCTCGCCCCTGCTGAAACGGCTGGAGTCGGCCGGCCTGGTCCGGCGCGAGCGCGGTGCGGCGGACGAGCGCTCGGTGACGGTCCACCTCACCCCGGAGGGCGTCCGGCTGCGCGAGCGGGCGCTGCCCGTTCCGCGCCGGATCTACGCGGCCACCGGCCTCTCGGTGGAGGAAGGGCTGACCCTTCAGGCACTCCTCGATCGAGTCACCGCCTCCCTTGATCAGGCGCGGTGAGACGGGAGCGATAATGAGGGGCCGCCGCCCCGCGGCGGTGCGGGACCGTCCGGGTGGAGAGGCCGTCCAGGTATGAAGGTGGTTCAGGCGTGAAGCTGACAATTCTCGGTGGCGGCGGTTTCCGGGTGCCGCTGGTGTACGGGGCCCTGCTGGGCGACCATGCCGAAGGCCGCGTCACCGACGTCACGCTCCACGACCTCGACCCCCGCCGGCTCTCGGCCGTCGCCCGGGTGCTGGCCGAGCAGGCCGCCCCCGTCCCCGACGCACCGGCCGTCACCGCCACCACCGACCTGGACGAGGCACTGCGCGGCGCCGACTTCGTCTTCTCCGCCATCCGCGTCGGCGGACTCGAAGGCCGTGCCGCCGACGAGCGGGTGGCGCTCGACCTGGGCGTCCTCGGCCAGGAGACGGTCGGCGCGGGTGGCATCGCCTACGGACTGCGCACGGTACCCGTTGCCGTCGACATCGCGCGCCGCGTCGCCGAACTCGCCCCCGACGCCTGGGTCATCAACTTCACCAACCCGGCCGGGCTGGTCACCGAGGCCATGGCCCGCCACCTCGGCGACCGGGTCATCGGCATCTGCGACTCACCCGTGGGCCTCGCCCGCCGGGTCGCCCGCGTCCTCGGCGCCGACCCCGCCCGGGCGAGCGCCGACTACGTCGGCCTCAACCACCTCGGCTGGCTGCGCGGCCTGTACGTCGACGGCCGCGACGAACTCCCGCGCCTGCTCACCGACTCCGAGGCCCTCGGTTCCTTCGAGGAGGGCCGGCTCTTCGGGCCCGAGTGGCTCCGGTCCCTCGGCGCGATCCCCAACGAGTACCTGCACTACTACTACTTCAACCGGGAAGCGGTCCGCGCCTACCAGGAGGCGGAGCGCACGCGCGGCGCTTTCCTGCGCGACCAGCAGGCCCGGTTCTACGCCGAGATGGAGCGGCCCGACGCTCCCGCCCTGGCCGCCTGGGACCGTACCCGCGCCGAGCGCGAGGCCACCTACATGGCCGAGAACCGCGAAGCGGCGGGCGTCGGCGACCGCGACGAGAGCGACCTGGAGTCCGGCGGGTACGAGAAGGTCGCCCTCGCGCTGATGCGTGCCATCGCCCGCGACGAGCGCACCACGCTCATCCTGAACGTACGCAACCGCACCACCCTGCGCGTACTGGACGAGGAGGCCGTCATCGAGGTGCCCTGTCTCGTGGACGCGAACGGCGCCCATCCGCTGACCGTCTCGCCCCTGCCGCACCACGCCACCGGCCTGGTGTGCGCCGTCAAGGCCGTCGAGCGCGAGGTGCTGGCCGCCGCCGAGAGCGGCTCCCGCGCCGCCGCCGCCAAGGCGTTCGCCCTGCATCCGCTGGTGGACTCCGTGACCGTCGCCCGTGACCTCGTGGCGGGCTACACGGCCGCGCACCCCGGCCTGGCCTACCTCGCCAGGCCGTAGGACTGTCCGACGCTCTGTCAGGAGTACGCGCATGACCATGCGGCCGTGGTTCCCCGACGCCAAGCTGGGGATCTTCATCCACTGGGGCATCTACGCCGTCGACGGCGTCCGGGAGTCCTGGTCGTTCTTCGACGGCGAGGTCCCGCACGAGCGGTACATGGCGCAGCTCGACCGCTTCACCGCCCGCGCCTACGATCCGCGCGCCTGGGCCGGGCTGTTCGCACGGGCGGGCGCCCGGTACGCGGTGCTGACGACCCGTCACCACGACGGTGTGGCGCTCTGGGACACCGCTCTCGGCGACCTGAACGTGGCCCGGCACACCCCGGCCGGCCGCGACCTCGTCGGCCCGTACGCGGCGGCGCTGCGCGAGCGGGGGCTGAAGGTGGGTCTCTACTACTCGCACAGCGACTGGAACCACCCCGACTACGCCTCCGTCCGGCACGCGGAACGGCCGGCGGGGCCGGAGGACAACCCGTACGCCGACGCGCCCGAGGGCCGGGAGGACCCGGTTGCCTGGGCCCGCTACCTGGACTACCGCGACGGCCAGGTCCGGGAGCTGTGCACCCGGTTCCGCCCCGACCTGCTCTGGTTCGACGGCGAGTGGGAGCGTACGGAGGAGCAGTGGCGCGTCCGGGAACTGGCCGCGCTCATCCGCGCCGAGGCGCCCGCGTGCGTGCTGAACGCGCGCCTGCCCGGTGCGGGCGACTACGCCACCCCGGAGCAGGGAGTGCCGATCGAACCGCCCCCGGGGCCGTGGGAGTTGTGCCTGACGCTGAACGACTCCTGGGGCCACCGGCACATGGACCACAATTACAAGTCGACCGGGCAGCTGATCCGCCACCTCGCCGAGACCGTCGGCGCGGGCGGCAACCTGCTGCTCTCGGTGGGGCCGAAGGAGGACGGCACGATCCCTCCCGAGCAGGCCGAGCGTCTCGAGGGCATCGGCGCGTGGACCGCCCGGCACGCCGAGGCGGTGTACGGGACGGTCGCGGGCCTGCCCGCCGGTCACCACTACGGGCCGAGCACCCTCTCCCGCGACCGCCGCACCCTGTACCTGACGGTCTTCGACATCCCGCGCGGCCCGGTGGGCGTGCGCGGGCTGCGTACGCCCGTGCGCCGGGTGAGCGTGCTCGGCACCGGGACGGAACTGGGCCACCGGGTCGTGGGCGGGCTCCACGAGGTGCCGGGGATGCTGTGGATCGACCCGCCGGCCGCCGCGGACCTGGACGAGCACGCGACGGTGCTCGCGCTGGAACTGGCCGGTGAACTGGAGCTGTACCGGGGCGCGGGCCGCGCCTGACGCCGCCGCTGCCCGACCGCCGCGGCGGAGCGCTTCGACGGCCGGGACGGGCCGTCGCGACAGACCGCCGCGACGGCGCACCACGACGACGCACCGCTACGGGCCGCCCCCGCGGGCCCGTTCGTGAGCCGGCGGGCGGCGTGCCGCCCCGGCGGCCCGGGGCTCACCGGGCCGTTCGCAGGTCGGCGAGGTGGTCCGCCAGCGTCCGGCGCGGGAACCAGCCCTGGTCGCGGGCGCGGGTGGTGTCCAGCACGACGGAATGGGCGAGCTGGTCCACCGCGTACCGGCTGAGCGCGGTCCCGGCGGAGCGGCCCCGCATCCGGCGGGCCCAGGTCTCGGCGGCCCGGGCGGCCGAGCGGGCCACGGGCCGGGGGAGATGGCGGATCCGGGCGGGGACGCCGTGCGCCGTCAGGACCTGGTGTACGGCGGTGTCACGCGCGTACGGCTCGGCGTCGGCGATGTTGTACGCGCCCGGCGGCCAGCCGGCGGCGGCCAGGCAGGCGTCCGCCAGGTTCTCCACCGCGGTGAGGCTCAACTCCACGTCCGGGCCCGGCAGCAGCAGTGTCCCGGCCCGGACGCGGCCGATCAGACGCGGCAGCAGTTGACGGTCGCCCGGCCCGTAGACGGCACGCGGCCGCAGCACCACCGCGCCGGCGGCCAGGGCCAGCTCCTCGCCCGCCGTCTTCGTCCTGCCGTACGCGTTGAGGTGGCCGCCGCGCGGGTGGTCCTCCCGGACCAGGCGGCGGTCCGGGCGTGGATCGTAGACGCTGGCGCTGCTCACCCAGACCACGGTCCGGCCGTCCGCGGCGGCCAGCAGCCGACGCGTGCCCTCGACGTTGACCGCGTGCATGGCGGTCTCGGCCGGCGAGCCCGGCGCGGGATCACCGACCGCCGCCGCGCAGTGCACCACGACGTCCGTGCCCGTGAGATCGGGAACGGCACGCGCGGCGTCCCAGAAGCGGTGTTCCCCCACCGGGCCCGGGTGGCGGCCCAGACACACCACGTCCGCGCCGGCCGCCCCGGCGGCGCGCGCGACGTGGGAGCCGCAGAAGCCGCTCGCCCCGGTGACGGCGATACGGACCGGGGCGGTCACGGGCGCGGTCCTGCGGTCGGCCGCCCCGGCCCCGGTGCCGTCGCCCGGTTCGGCACCTCGGCCCGCGCCGGGTCCATGGCCCGGGCCGCCGGCGCCGACGGGGAGGCTCCCGTGGGCGACGGCCGTGCCGTGCTCGCCGTCGTACGAGCGGGGCCCGGGGCCGGTACCGGCACGCGCGGCGGTGTGCGCGGCACGGGCGGCCGCGTTCCGTCCGGCTCTCTGGCCCGCACCGGACCAGAGGCCCGTACCGGTCCCGGGGCGGCCGCCGGCCTCGTCGCCCGTATGGTCAGTGACCGCCAGCTCGGCAGTGCCGCCCGCCGGTCGGCCCGGGCCCGCACCACGGTCGGCCGGAAGGGGGCGAGCGCCGTCAGGACGTCGGCCAGCTGGGTCCGCGCCGCGCGGGCGCCCGGGCAGGTGTGCGGGCCCGCGCCGAACACCAGATGGGCGAGGGACGCGTCGGCCGGGCGGCCGGCGTCGGGATCCCGCCGGTGCGCGTCTGCGGCGTGCCGGGCGACGAGCACCAGCCGGTCCCCGGCCCGCACCGGGCAGCCGCCGACCGAGCCGTCGGCGGCGGCCACGCGGGGTAGGACCGGCGAGGGCGCGAGCACCCGCAGCAGTTCGTCCGCGAGGACCGGGGCCAGGCCGGAGCCCGGGCCCGGGGCACGACCCGGGCGCGATGTGGCGTGCTCGGCCTGCGCCCACAGCCCGGCGTCCGCGCACCAGGCGACGGCCCGGGGCAGCGCCGCGACCGTCGTGGTGACGGTGGCCACCGCCACCATCGTGTCGAGGGCGCTGTCGGTGGCGAGAAGGCGCCGGAGCCGGGTGGCGGCCCGGGCGGCGGTGGCGGCCGACCGGCGGCGGGGGCCGGGAAGATGGCCGCGGACGGCGGCGGACGCGGCGTCCAGGGCGGCGTCCGCGACCTCCAGCGGGTCGGCGTCGCGGTCCAGCAGCGCGCACACCACCGAGCCGGACAGGGCCCGGGCCAGATCCACCAGATCCACCTCGTGGCCCCGGTCGAGCCGGGCCGTGGCAGCGTCGAGCGCCGGCCGCCACACCGCGCGCAGACGCGCCACGCCCTCCGCGCCGAGCCGCCCGGCCAGATCGCGGCGTGCCGCCCGGTGCCCGCCGCCCTCCTGGTCGAACAGCACGCCACCGTCGTCCGTGCCACGGGAGGCGGCCGGACCACGGGAGTCGCCGAGCGCTGCCCGCGCCGCGCCGCCCGTCGTGCCGGCCGCCGTACGGTCCAGCGGCAGCCGGGTCAGCGCCTCGCGGTACGCCTCGGCGCCGTGCACCAGCACGGTCCCGCCGACCTTGCCCACGGGGCGGCGCCGGTCCACGGCGAGCAGACCGAACAGCAGCGGATGGGCCGCCAGATAGACGCGCCGGTCCCGGCGGCGGGCCCGGGCGTGCGACGTGCCGGTCCGGGGCGACGGGAGTGAGGGCCATGGTGACGGCTTCGCCGTTCGTGTCATCGGACCGCACCTTTCCAGCGCGCGGGGACGCGGGAGAAAGCAGGGGACGTGGGTGGAAGGGGCCCGCGCGTCCGAGGGGCGGGCGGCGCGCCGGCAGAGGTGTCTCCCGGCGCGGTGGACCGCACCGGTACGGGACGTGCCCCGGCGGCGGACGTGCGCACGTGGCGGGCCGCGGTCATGAGCGTCCTCCCGACAGCCGTGCCGCGGCGAGCGCGGCGGCCGCCGCCCGGTCCGGCTTCCGGGAGCGGCCGGACAGCGGGATGTCCGCGAACAGCAGTGCGTCCGGCCGGGCGGTACCCATCCGGCGCATCGGTTCCGCCAGCGCCGCGCGGATCTCGCCCGGGCCCGAGCCGTGCTCCGGCTGGACGACGGCGACGAGCCGTTCGTCGCCGTCGTCCGCCGGGACGCCCACGAGCACGGCCAGTTCCACCCCCGGCACCTGCAAGGCCGGTTCGTACAGACCCGGGTAGATGTTCTCCGCCCGGCGCAGCACCATGTCCTTGCACCGGCCCTCGAGGACGATCCTGCCCGCGCCGTCGAGCCGCGCGCGGTCGCCCGTGCGTATCCACGGGTCCGGGGCCTCGCCGAGGTAGCGGTCGCGCGCCGCCGGTCCCGTCAGCAGCAGTTGTCCCTCCGCGTCCAGCGCGGTCTCCACACCGGGCAGCGGAGCACCGGCCAGGTCCCCGTCGCCGTCGAACGCGGCCTTCTCGTCCGCCTCGACGGCCGCGGCGGGGAACAGTTCCGTGAGCGCGTACACCCCCCACGCCCGGTCCGCGCCCGCCCGCCGCACCCGGGCCAGCAGCGCGGCGCTCGCCGGCGCCGAGCCGGTCCACACCGTGCCCCGGAAGCGGGCGCCCGCGCGCAGCGCGTCCCGCAACTGGGGTGGCGTCAGATAGGTTGCCTGGGCGCGCAGTCGGTGTGTCTGCCGGGCCAGCACGCGCGGTGAGCGCGCCGGCAGGGCGACCGGGGCGCCCTGCGCGAGCGACGGCACGAGGACGAAGAACGTGCCGCCGAGGACGGGTTCGTCCGGCCGTGCTCGGAACAGGGCGGAGACCGACGCCATCCCGGCGGCCAGCCCGGCCCGGGTGTGCACGACGGCGCGCGGCCAAGACGTGGTGCCGGAGGTGAAGACGATCACCGCGTCGCCGTCCGTCCCGAGGGACGCCGGGACGCCCGCACGCGGCGCGTCCGCGTCGAGCCGGGGCGCGCAGCCCGGCAGCCGGGGGCCGACGGTGGCGACGGGGCCCAGCTCCGCCAGGTCCGGCAGCGCGAGCCGGGCCCGGCGGGCCAGCGGCCGGGCCCAGCCCGCGACGGCCTGTGCCGTGGCGTCGGCGAGCACCAGCGACGGCCGGGCCAGCGCGAGCCTCGCCCGCAGTACGTCTTCTCCCGCGCCCGGGTCCAGGACGGCGCCGCGCAGCCCGAGCCGCCAGAGGGCGAGCAGGACCGCGAGGGCACGCGGTCCGGGGCGTACGGCGACACCGACGGTGTCCCCGGCGCGCAGCCCGCGCGCGTGCAGGGCGGCCGCGTACGCGTCGGCAAGTTCCGCGAGTTCGCCCCGGGTGGCGGCGGTCCGGGGCGCCCCGGACCGGCCGGCGGTGAGCACGGCGGGCCGTTCGGGCCGGGCGCGCAGCGCGTGGTCGAGCCGGTCGAGCATCAGCGCGGGTCCTCTCCGTGCGGGCCGCTGCCCTGGTCCAGATACCAGCGGGCGGTGCCGGCGATCCCGTACGCGCGCAGCCGCCGTGTCGAGTTCTCCACGACCATCGTCCGGCACCTCTCGATACGGGACGTGTGGCCGCGTACCGCGTTGAGGAAGAGCCGGTCCGTCGGGGAGGGGCGCCGGGGCATCCCGCCGACCGCCAGGTAGAGGTCGGCGGTGATGGCCATGTTGTTCCCCGCGTGCATCCGGTAGGGCGCCAGATAGCCGTGCCTGCGGGCGTGGGCGGGCCGCAGCCGCCCGAAGAGCGCGGCGAGCGCGACCAGCAGCGAGAAACCGCAGCGCCCCAGCGGGCCGTGTTCGTCCCGCCGGGCGACGATCCGCCCGCACACCATCACTCCCTCGGAACCCCCGGACGGGCGCGCCCCGTCGGCGCCGCGCCGGCCGCCGGCCCGGTACGCGGCTCCGGCGCCGGCCGTGCCCCCGGTGAGCGCCGCCCGCGCGGCGGCGGTCCAGCCCGGGCGGGGCAGACAGTCGGCGTCCGTGCGCGCGAGCAGAGTGGCCCCCCGTGCGATCGCGTACCGGAACCCGGTGTCCACGGCGCACCCCACGCCCTTCGCCGGCTCCTCGACGACCTCCACCGGGAACGGTGCCCCGGCGGCGAACTCGCGGGCGACCGCCCCCGTACGGTCCGACGAGCCGTTGTCCACGACCAGCAGGGTGAAGTCCTTCTCCCGCTGGGCCGCCAGGGCCCGGAGCGTGTCGGGCAGCCGGGCCTCCTCCTGATGGGCCGGCACGATGACCCACATGCTGTCCCGGCGCTCGCGCCTTCGGCGGTCGCCCGCCCGGTGGGTGCTCGTCCGGTGAGTGCTCTCCACGCCGCTCATGACTTCTCCCACACCATCGTCATGACACTGATCCCGCCGCCGAGTCCGACGAACAACACCCGGTCGCCGGTGCGCAGTTCCCCGTACACCCGGTCCAGCTGGACCCCGATGCTCGCGCTCGCGACGTTGCCCAGCTCGGGCACCGTGCGCACGAGCTTGTCCCGGGGGACGCCGGTCAGTTCGGCGAACCGTTCCAGGTACGGGTCCGTCACCTGGTGCACCAGGACCTTCGCGAAGCCGTCCCAGCCGGTCCCCGCACGGTGCAGCGTCCGGTCGACGACCTCGGGCCCGGCCTTCTCGAACGCCCCTCGCAACTGGTGGCCGTCGCCCCGGAAGTACGTGTACGCGTCACCCCGGGGGTGCCGGGAGCCGCCGCCGGGGATGCCGCCGACCTCCCAGTGCTCCGAATACGCCGCCGCGTCCACGTCCACGATCCCGCCGCGCTCCACCGGCTCCACCACGACGGCGGCGCCCGCGTCGCCGAAGGTGTAACCGGCGAACCCGGCCCGGAACTCGGCCGCCGAGGCGGGCGCCCTGTTCATCGCCCGGCTCGGAGTCTCCCCCGTGACCACCAGGGCCCGCCTCGACCGCCCCGCGAGGATCATGGAGCGGGCGAGGTCGATCCCGTTGACGAAGCTGTTGCAGGCGTTGGTGACATCCAGCGCGTGTGCCCGTGACCCCAGCTCCGCCTGCACCACGTGCGCCGTGGCCGGCTCTGCCATGTCCCGGGTCGCCGAGGCGAAGAGCAGCAGGTCGACGTCCAGCGGATCGAGCGCGGCGGCCGCCAGCGCCCGGCGCGCGGCCCCGGTCGCGAGCGTCGAGGAGTACACGCCCTCGCCGGCGATCCGGCGGGTCGTGATCCCCGTCGCCTGCCGCAGCAGCGACGGCGGCAGGGCGATCCCGCCGCCCCCGGTCACCTCCGCCTGCAACCGGTCCGACGGCACGACGTCGTCGGGGAGGAGGCTGCCGACGGCGGTTATGCCGACCCGGCGCGGTGAATCGATCATCTGTCCGGCCATGCGCCGATGCTTTCAGGCCGTCCGGACCGTCGCCTGAGTACTTCGACTCACCTCATGGCCGCGCGGAGTGAGTACGCCCACGCGACCAGGACGTCGCCCACCGCGGACGCTTCCGCGCGCCGGCGGCGCACGCCGAGGAGCACTGCGCGCCCCGCCCGCGCGTCCGCCGTGGCGGGCCGTGCCAACGCCCGGCCCGCCGGGCCGGGCTCGGCGCGCGGGCTGTCAGCCGCCCAGGGCCGCCGCGACGACGGCCTTGGCCTCCACCTGGACCTGGTCGAGGTGGTCGGGACCGCGGAAGGACTCCGCGTAGATCTTGTACACGTCCTCCGTGCCCGAGGGGCGGGCCGCGAACCAGGCCGACTCCGTCGTCACCTTGATGCCCCCGATCGGCGCGTCGTTGCCCGGGGCACGGGTGAGCACACCGGTCACCGGGTCCCCGGCCAGCGTGTCCGCCGTGACCTGCTCGGGCGAGAGCCGGGCGAGCACAGCCTTCTCCTCGGGGGTCGCGGGCGCGTCGATCCGCGCGTACGCGGGCGCCCCGAACCGCGACACGAGCGCGGCGTAGTGGGCCGAGGGCGACGTGCCGGTGACCGCGAGGATCTCCGACGCGAGCAGCGCCAGGACGATGCCGTCCTTGTCCGTCGTCCACACCGAGCCGTCCCGGCGCAGGAAGGACGCCCCGGCCGACTCCTCGCCGCCGAAGCCCAGCGAGCCGTCGGCCAGCCCGTCCACGAACCACTTGAAACCGACGGGCACTTCCACCAGCGGGCGGCCGAGGCCGGCGGCGACCCGGTCGATCATCCCGGACGACACGAGCGTCTTGCCGACGCCCGCGTCGGCGGGCCACCGCTCGCGGTGGGCGTAGAGGTAGGAGATGGCGACGGCCAGGTAGTGGTTCGGGTTCATCAGCCCGGAGTCGGGGGTGACGATGCCGTGCCGGTCGGCGTCCGCGTCGTTGCCCGTGGCGATCTGGTAGCGGTCCCGCTGCTCGATCAGCGAGGCCATCGCGTACGGGGAGGAGCAGTCCATCCGGATCCTGCCGTCCCAGTCCAGCGTCATGAACCGCCAGGTCGGGTCGGTCACCGGGTTCACCACCGTCAGGTCCAGCCGGTGCTGTTCGGCGATCCGCCCCCAGTACGCGACCGACGCGCCGCCGAGCGGATCGGCGCCGATGCGCACCCCGGCGGCCCGGACGGCGTCCAGGTCGAGCACCTCCGGCAGGGCCGACACGTAACGGCCGAGGAAGTCGTACCGTCCGGTCGTCGGCGCCGCGAGCGCCCGGGTCCACGGCAGCCGCCGTACGTCCTCGCACCCGCCCGCGATGATCTCGTTGGCCCGGTCCTGGATCCAGTTGGTGGCCTCGGAGCCCGCCGGGCCGCCGCTGGGCGGGTTGTACTTGAAGCCGCCGTCGCCGGGCGGGTTGTGGGACGGCGTGACCACCACGCCGTCCGCGAGGCCCGAGGCGCGGCCGCGGTTGTGCGTGAGGATCGCGTGGGAGACGGCCGGTGTAGGGGTGTAACCGTCCTCGCTGTCGACGAGCACCGTCACGTCGTTGGCGGCGAAGACCTCGACGGCCGTCACCCGGGCCGGTTCCGACAGCGCGTGGGTGTCGGCGCCGAGGAAGAGCGGGCCGGTGATGCCCTGCCGGGCGCGGTACTCGCAGATGGCCTGGCTGGTCGCGGCGATGTGGTCCTCGTTGAACGCGGTGGCCGTCGACGACCCCCGGTGTCCGGAGGTGCCGAACGCCACGCGCTGACCCGCCTCGCCCGGATCCGGGCGCAGGGCGTAGTAGGCCGTCACCAGCCTGGCGACATCGGTGAGGTCCTCCGGCCGCGCGGGCTGACCCGCTCGTTCGTGCGGCATTTGACCACTCCTCCACATCGTTGGCGAACTCGTATCGGCTCGTGTCGGTAGGTGAACCCGTTACGGCAGTTCATCATCCCGGTTCCTCCTGGCCTCCGTCGGCCACCCCGCCGCCGGGCGGCGACGCTGGACCATCGCGGGCACGCGGGCCTCACCCGGCCTCACTCGGTTTCACCCGACGGCCAGGAACGGCCGGAGCAGGCCGAGCAGGGCCTCGGGGCGGTGCAGCGGGATGATGTGGCCACAGTTCTCCACGACGTGTCCCACGAGGTCGTCCGCCACCGGCCGCAGCTGCTGTTCGAGGGCCCTGCCGACCGGGTGGGCACCGACGGCCATGGTGGGCACGGTGAGCCGGGCCGACGCGACGGCGCTCCGGATCTGCCGGGCGCTGGTGGGCAGGGCACGGTAGTACGAGAAGGCGCGGCGCAGGGCCTCGCGTCCGGTGCAGGCGTGGACGAAGGCGTCCCGCAGGGCGGGGCGTACCCCTTCGCCGAGGGTGCCCGAGTCGAGGAACCAGCCGATGTAGCGCGCCTCGCTGCCGGTCAGGACGGATTCCGCCAGGCCCGGCTCGGAGTGGAAGCCGAACCACCAGGGCGGGCCGGCGGCGAGGAACTCCTCGGCCCCCGGCAGCCCGCCCAGCAGCGATTCCATGACGACCAGGCGGCGTACCAGGCCGGGGTTGCGCAGCGCGAGCAGGAAGGCGGGCGGGGTGCCCGCGTCGATGCCGGCCACGGCGGCGGAGGTCTCGCCCAACGCCGCCAGCAGGGCCTCGGCGTCGGCGGCGAGGGTGGCGGCGTCGAAACCGCCTGGGATGGGGGCGCTCGCGCCGAAGCCGCGCAGATCGGGAGCGATCACCCGGTGGTCCGCGCGAGCCCGGCCATGACGTCGGTCCATACCCGCCAGGTGTGCGGGAAGCCGTGCAGCAGCAGGACGGCGGGTCCCTCGCCGGCGAGCGCGACGTTGAACTCGACGCCGCCCGCGAGGACGCGGCGGAGCTCGATCCCGGTCCGGGACTCGGTCTCGGTCGCGGTGTCGGCCGTCGGCCGCTGCCCGCTCGGTGTCCCGGGCGCCGTGGTCGGAGCCTGGGGGTGAGGCGTGTGGTGCGCATGATGAGCCCTCTGTGGTGATTACCGATAGTGACTTCCCAACGTTAGGTGACTAAGGTGGGCCGTCCAAGACCGTACGTCCGCCACAGGTGGTGAGCTCCAGGTGACCTCCTCGACGTCCCGAGCGCGCGAAGGTGTCCGCGGTGATCTGTTCGATCCCCAGTGCCCGACCCGGCGCCTGCTCGACCGGATCGGTACGAAATGGACCTCGATGGCCGTCAAGGTGCTCGCGGAGGCGGCGCCGGACGAGGTGCGCTTCGCCGAGCTGCAACGCCGTATGACCGGCATCTCGCAGAAGATGCTGTCGGCCACGCTGCAGGGGCTGACGCGGGACGGGCTGGTCGGCCGCCGGGTGGAGCCGACGGTGCCGCCGCGCGTGTACTACCGGCTCACACCGCTGGGCCTGTCGCTCGAGGGGCCGCTGGCGGCGGTCCGGGCCTGGGCGGAGGAGCACATGGCCGAGATCGACCGGGCCAACACGCGTGCCGACCGCCCCGACGCGGAGCGGGCCGCGGGGGAGTGAGCGCGCCACGGGCCGGGCGCGTCCCCGGCTCGCCCGACGCGGTCGGTCAGTTCGTCGTCCGGGCGGGAGCCGTGGACGCGCACGCCCACCCGGTGATGGCCGAGCGCGAGCAGATGTTCCGCGACCAGCCGCCCCCCGCGCGCGTCGTCGCAGGTGAACGAGGTGATTCCGCGCAGCCGGCGGGACACCAGAGCCACCGGGACGCCCCGGGCGACGAGTTCGGGGGGCGAGTGTGGTGTCCCCCCGCGCGTCGCCCAGCAGCAGACCGTCGACACGCAGCGCCAACAGTCCTTCCGCCTTGGCCCGTTGGGCGGCGGGATCGGCACCGGTGTTCGTCACCACCGCCTGGTGGCCGGCCGCCGCCGCGCCCGCCTCGATTCCCTCGTACACCGTCGCCAGGACGATGTCGGTCAGCCGGGGGACCAGGACGCCGAGCAGCCGTGAGCGGCCGGTGCGCAGGCTGGCCGCCGCCGGGTTCACCACGTAGCCGAGCCGCCTGGCCGACTCCCGTACCCGCTCGGCGGTGGCCGCGCCGACCCCCGCGCCGTCGCGCAGGGCGCGCGAGGCGGTGGACTGGTGGACGCCCGCGTCGGCCGCCACGTCCGCCAGGGTCACGCCGTTCTCGCCGGATTCGCGGGGCGGACCGGGGCTGTCCGTACGGGGTCCGACCGTACGGGATCCGGAGCGCTCGGAACCGCCCGGCGCGGCCGGGGTGCTCTCCGGCCTGGTGATGTTCGGGGCCCTGATGTCGACCGCCGCGCTCCGTCCGCCGTCTGACGACCCCGATGCGGCGGCGTGTCCGGTCGACGGGGCAGGGCAGGTCACCGGGGAGGTGGCCGGATTCGTCCCGGCGAGCCGTTCGATACGATGGCGGCTCATCGCCGGGGCCTGTCCGGCGCGCGCACCGCGTACGACCGGCGGCACCTCGTGCACGACCGGTCGTACGGGGCCGGGCCGGGGCGGACCGGGGCCTGGGCGACCGACAGGGACCGGCACGCCCGGCGGTGACGTACCCGCCTCGTCGAAGGGGCCGCGGATGGTAACCATCAGGGATGTCGCCAGGCGGGCCGGCGTCGCGCCCAGCACCGTCAGCTATGTCTTCAACGGCTCCCGGAGCATCTCCGAGGAGACCCGCCGACGCGTCCAGGAGGCCGTGGACGCGCTCGGGTACCACCCCAGGGCCAGCGCCCGGACACTGCGCAGCAGCCGTACGCACGTGCTGGCGCTCGCGCTGCCCCGCGCCGCCGGGCTCCAGGACTCCGTGGACGGCCGGTTCGCGATCGACGTCAGTGACGCGGCCAACGGTCTCGGCTACGACCTGCTGCTCACCACCTCCCAGGACAAGGCCGAGGGGCTGCGGCGGGTGGCGCTCAGCGGGCTGGCCGACGCCGCCGTGCTGATGGCCGTGGACATGGAGGACGCGCGGATCGACGTCGTACGCGAACTGGCCTTCCCCGCCGCGCTGATCGGGCGGCCCGCCGACGAGGACGCGCTGCCGTGGACGGACCTCGACTGGGAGGAGGCCGCGGCGCTCGCCGTGCGCGAACTGGCCGCCGCCGGTCACCGGGACATGGTGTACCTCGCGCCGGGCGAGCGGGAGGTCGAGGGGCGGCGCAGTTACGCGCTGCGCGGTATCGCGGGCGCGCGCCGGGGAGCCCGTATGACCGGAGCCGCCGTCACGGTGGTCCACTCGGTGGCCGACCCCGCCCGGCTCGCCGACCGGCTCCGTACGGTCCTCGGAACCCTCGACGCCGACGTCGGCGGCGGCGGGGGAGCCGGCGGTGCGGCGGGTGCCGGCCGGGGCGACGGGGGCGGGGCGGCGCCGACGGCACTGATCGTCCAGCACCCCTCGGCGCACCACCACATCCTGCCGTCCGTGACCGCCACGGGGCTGCGGGTGCCCGAGGACCTCGCCGTCGTCGTCATCGGCACTCTGCCCGGTGATCCCGCGAGCCGGGCGCTGCCCCGGGTCGAACTGCCCGTGGAGACACTGTCCTTCGAGGTGACCCGGCTGGCCGTGGCGGCGGCCGACGCGCTGCGCGGGGGCGGCGCGCCGTCGGTCAAGGAACCGGGGGCGCGGTTGCTCGCGGAGTCCGTGGGCCATCTGCTGATCCCGCCGGTCCTGCTGCCGGGCACGGCCCCGCTCGCCCCGCCCCGCCACTGACCCTACCGGGACCGGACCTCCGATCCGTGATCACGTGCCTCGGAAAGGTATGGACGGGGTGACGCCCGGGCTTGTAGCTTGCTGGAGACCGTGACACCGCCCGAGGAGGTGAGACCCATGAACGCAGTATCGACGTGGGTGCTCCCCCTTCCCGTCACGGCCGGCGATTGACGTAGGTGTCGCCGGGAGCGCCTCCACCCCAAGGCACTCCCGAAAGGCAACACCCATGGACTCTCCGCGGTTCACCGCCGAGCCGTCGTCGAACGACACGGTCGAGCGCGACTTCACCGCGAGCGACGTTCCCGCACTCCGGTCGCCTGCCTCCGGCGCCGAGCGCGCGCCCCTCATGTTCGACGTGATCATCGCCGGGTGCGGGCCGACCGGTGCGATGCTGGCCGCCGAACTGCGGCTGCACGATGTGCGGGTACTCGTTCTGGAGAAGGAAACCGAGCTCGTGTCGTTCGTCCGCGTCGTCGGTCTGCACATGCGCAGTCTCGAGCTGATGGCCATGCGCGGACTGCTGGATCGTATGCGCGAACACGGAAGACTGCGGCCTGCCGGCGGATTCTTCGCCGCCATCGACAAACCCGTGCCCCAGGGCCTGGATTCCGCGCACGCCTATCTGCTGGGCATCCCGCAACCGGTCGTCGTGCACCTGCTCGAAGAACATGCGATCCAACTGGGTGCGCAGGTCAGGCGCGGTTGTGCGGTCGCCGGTTTCGAGCAGGACGACGAGGGTGTGACCGTCGAGCTGGCCGACGGCGAACAACTGCGTTCGCGCTGTCTCGTCGGCTGTGACGGCGGGCGCAGTACGGTGCGCGAACTTCTCGGCGTCGGATTCCCCGGTGAGCCCTCGCGGACCGAGACGCTGATGGGCGAGATGGAAGTGGGGGCGCCGCGGGAGGAGATCGCCGCCAAGGTGACCGAGATCGGTGCGACCAACAAGCGATTCCAGCTCAGGCCCTTCGGCGATGGCGCCTATGGCGTCGTGGTTCCCGCCGCGGGAGTCGGCGATGGTGCGGAACCACCCACCCTCGAGGATTTCAAACGACAGCTGCGCACCATCGCCGGAACGGATTTCGGCGTGCACTCACCGCGCTGGTTGTCCCGCTTCGGGGACGCCACCCGCCTGGCCGAACGCTATCGGGTCGGTCGGGTGCTGCTGGCCGGCGATGCGGCACACATCCATCCACCCACCGGCGGACAGGGCCTCAACCTCGGCGTTCAGGACGCATTCAACCTCGGCTGGAAACTGGCCGCGCACCTCCGCGGCTGGGCGCCGACAACACTGCTGGACACCTACCAGTCCGAACGCCATCCGGTCGCCAGGGACGTGCTGGACAACACCCGCGCCCAGATGGAACTGCACTCCACCGAACCGGGCCCGCGGGCCGTGCGCAGGCTGCTCACCGAACTGATGGACTTCAACGAGGTGAACCGCCATCTCATCGAGAAGATCAGCGCGATCGGTATCCGCTACGACTTCGGCGAAGGCCCCGACCTGCTCGGCCGCCGCCTGCCCGACATCGACGTGAAACACGGCCGGCTCTACGATCTGCTGCATCGCGGCCGCGGCCTGCTGCTGGACCGCACCGAACGCCTGACCGTCGGCGGCTGGTCGGACCGGGTCGATCACCTCGCGGATCCCACCGCGGCACTGGACGTTCCCTGCGTCCTGCTACGCCCCGACGGCCACGTCGCCTGGATCGGTGACGATCAGCGGGACCTGGACGACCACCTCTCCCGCTGGTTCGGCAAGCCCGCCGACTGATTCCGCCCGCGACGGCGGCCGCGTGCGCTCCGGCGAGACCGGGGCTCGCGCGGACCGAGGTGCCGCGGTAACCCCGTCCTTCCTCTTGTCGCCGTATCGGCCAGGGCCTAACATCACCGCAGCGCGGCGTCGAATCGATTCGACATGAGGGGGCGACGCACTCCGCGACGCCCCCTCCCGCACACCCGCAGCACCCGGTCCGTCCCCAACGGCAACGCCGCTCGTTCCCCGCCACGCCGACCCCGCGTCACCTCCGTCTCCTTTACAGAGCCGTAGACCGAACGGAGAGCAGATCATCATGCAGACCGCCCGTCGGCGCCCCCCGGCGCCGGCCGCGCTCCTCACCGCCGCCGCCCTCGTGGCCGTCACCGGCCTCACCGGGTGCGCGGCGGAGCCCGATCCCGGTGTCATCACCGTCCTGAACTCGGCGACCGACATCGAACACGCCCAGGAGCAGGAGTTCTACGACCGATGCGCACGGCGGATCGGGGTGAAGGTGCGCCAGATCAGCGTGCCCGCCGACCAGGTGGCCGCCAAGGCGCTCCGGATGGCGTCGTCGCACTCGCTCACCGACATCCTCGACCTCGACGGCTCCGAGCTCCCCCAGTTCGCCGCCACCGGCGGGCTGGTGCCGCTGAAGGAGGCCGGGGTGGCCGTCACGGGCATGTCGGCCGCCGCCGGGACCCTGGGCAGTTACCAGGGCACGCAGTACGGCATCGCCCGCTCCGTGAACTCCCTCGCGCTGTTCTACAACGCCGACGTCCTGCGCGAGGCCGGCGTCGAACCACCCACCACCTGGGCCGAGCTCAAGGCGACGGCCAAGAAGCTGACCCGCGGTTCCCGGTACGGCATGGCCTTCAGCGCGACGCCCAACGCGGACGGCGTGTACCAGTTCCTGCCGTTCTTCTGGTCGGCCGGAGGGGACGAGTCCCGGCTGGACGACGGCAAGGGCGCCCCCGCGCTGCGACTGTGGAAGGACCTCGTCGACCAGAAGTCCGCCTCGGGAGCCGTGGTCACCTGGAACCAGCAGGACATCGCCGAGCAGTTCATCGGCGGGCGGGCGGCCATGATGGTCAACGGTCCGTGGAACGTTCCCGTACTGAACGAGCACAAGGACCTGAACTGGGCGGTCGCCCCCATTCCCGTCCCCGAGGCCGGCCGCCCGCCGGTGCCGCCGATCGGGGGCACGGTCATGACCGTGCCCCGGACCGGCGACGAGGACCGGCAGCGGACCGCCGCGAAGATCATCAACTGCCTCAACGAGCGCCGCAACCAGGTCGACTGGGGCGAGTCGCGCAACAACGTGCCCACCCGCACGAGCGCCGCCGCCGAGTACACGGCCAAGAATCCGAAGCTGGCCGCCTTCGCCGAGGAGGTGGAGACCGCCCGCTCCCGTACCGACCGGGTCGGTGAGCGCTGGCCGGTCGTCTCCGACGCCCTGGCGAGCGCCTTCCAGTCCGTACTGACCGGCCGGGCCGGCCCCGAGGCCGCCCTGGCACAGGCGCAGGCCCAGGCCACGGCCGACGAATGAGACGGGGTGAGGAGAGGAGTGCGAAGAGTTGAGAGGAGTGAGGCGACCGTCATGACCACCGCCACCACCACCGTCCCCGCGCCCCCGGCGACGACCGCCGGCGGCCGGGCCGGCACCGGCCGCCGGCAGGCCCTGCTGCGCTGGGGCTTCGTCGCCCCGGCCGTCCTGTACATGCTGGCCTTCTTCGGCTACCCGCTCGTCCGCAACCTCACGATGAGCTTCCAGAGCTACACCCCGCGCACCTACTTCACCGGCGAGGCGCCCTTCAACGGTTTCGAGAACTGGCGCGGTGTGTTCGACAACCCGCTGTTCACGAACTCGCTCTGGCACACCCTCGTCTTCACGGCGGGTTCCCTCCTCGGCCAGTTCACCATCGGCCTCGCCCTCGCCGTCTTCTTCTCCCGCCGCTTCCCGCTGTCCGGTGTCGTCCGCGCCGTGCTGCTGCTGCCCTGGCTGGTGCCCATGGTGGTCTCGGCCGTCGTCTGGCGGAAACTGCTCGACCAGGACACCGGCGTCCTCAACAGCGCCCTGGCGGGCCTGCACCTGGTCTCCTCGCCCGTCCCCTGGCTCAGCAGCACCGGCGTGGCCCTGGCCGCCACCGTCCTGGTCAACATCTGGATCGGCATCCCGTTCAACATGGTGATCCTCTACGGCGGGCTCCAGGAGATACCCCGCGAGCTGTACGAGGCCGGCGCGCTCGACGGCGCGGGCGCGTGGCGCACGTTCCGCAGCATCACTCTTCCGCTGCTGCGGCCGGTCGTCACGGTCGTGCTCATCCTGGGCTTCATGTCGACGGTCAAGATCCTCGACCTGATCCTCGCCCTGACCGGCGGCGGGCCCGCCGACTCCACCCAGACCCTCGGCACGGTCACCTACCAGTTGTCCTTCCAGCAGATGAACTTCGGGCAGGGGGCCGTCGTCGGCAATGTGCTCATCCTCGTGAGCGCGGTGTTCGCCGTGCTCTACCTGCGGGCCAACCGCTCCGACTTCGGCCAGGGGAAGTGACCGCCATGACCACGCCCACCACCGCCCCTCCCGGGCCGCGCCGCACCCCACGACCGGTGCGCGGCACCCCGCGCCCGTCCGCGCCGCGCACCCGCCGCTCCCTCGGCAGCACGCTCGTCGCGCTGCTCGTCCTGGCCGTCCTCCTCTTCCCGCTGTACTGGATGCTCAACATCGCGCTCCAGCCCGGCGAGAGCCTCGCCGTGACCCGCTGGCTGCCCACCTCCCCGGGCTGGGACAACTTCCGGCGCGCCCTGAGCACCCAGACGGACTCCCTGGTCACCAGCCTGGTCGTGTCGCTCGGCGCCGTCGTCGTCTGTCTGGCGCTCGCGGCACCCGCGGCGTACGGGCTGGCCCGGCTCGGCCTGCGCGGCAGCCGCACCATCGTGTTCGGCACGCTGATCACCCAGATGGTCCCGGGCATCGTCATCGCCAACGCGCTCTACAGCGCCTACGTCGACCTCCATCTGGTGAACTCGCCGATCGGGCTGATCCTCGCGGACGCCTCGCTCGGGCTGCCGTTCTCCATCGTCCTGCTGCGCGCGTTCATGGTGGCGATACCGAAGGAGACCGTGGAGGCGGCGCTGGTGGACGGGGCGAACCGGTTCACCGCCTTCGTCCGCGTCGTCCTGCCGATGAGCCGCAACGCGTTGATCACCGCGGGCCTGTTCACCTTCCTCTTCGCCTGGTCGGACTTCATGTTCGCGCTGACCCTCAACACCACCGACGACGTCCAGCCGATCACGCTCAGCATGTACGAGTTCATGGGCGCCCACGTCAGCGACTGGGGCGCGGTCATGGCGACCGCGGTGATCTCCGCCGTACCCGCCGCCGTCCTGCTGGTGATCGCCCAGAAGTACGTCGCGGCAGGTGTCACCGGAGGCTCCGTCAAATAGGTCCTCGTCCGGTCCGCCGACCCTGGCGCGGCGCACCGGCCGGGCAGACTCACCGCACACGCGCACCGCAGCCCCCACACCAGGAACAGGAGCAGGAGCCCAGATGAAGTTCACTGACGGCTATTGGCAGATGCGCCCCGGCGTCACCGCGCGCTACGCGGTCTCCGTGGCCGACGCCGTCGTCACCGACGACCGGATCTCCCTCTACGCGCCGGTCGGCAAGGTCGGCCACCGGGGCGACACGCTCAACGCGCCGCTGCTGACGGTGGAGTGCTTCTCCCCGGCCGAGGGCGTGATCGGCGTACGGCTCACCCACCACGGCGGCCGGCTGCCCCGGCGCCCGGAGTTCGCGCTCGCCGGCGCCGGCGAATCCGCGCCGCCCGCCAAGGCCGTCCGGCAGGGCTCGACGGCCGAACTCACCTCCGGCGGGCTCACGCTGCGCACCGGGACCGAGGCAGGCGCGCCCTGGCGGCTCGACTTCGTCGCCGACGGACAGGTCCTCACGTCCGTCGGGGCACGTGGCGCCGGCTTCGCGACCGACGCGGAGGGCCGGCACTTCATGCTGGGGCAGCTGACGCTCGGCGTGGGGGAGCAGGTGTTCGGGCTCGGGGAGCGGTTCACCCCGTTCGTCAAGAACGGCCAGAGCGTCGACATCTGGCAGGCGGACGGCGGCACCAGCAGCGAGCAGGCCTACAAGAACGTTCCGTTCCACCTCACCGACCGGGGGTACGGCGTCTTCGTCAACCACCCGGGCCGGGTCGCCTACGAGGTCGGTTCCGAGGCGGTCGGGCGCGTCCAGTTCAGCGTCGAGGACCAGTCCCTGGAGTTCTTCGTCATCCACGGACCGAGCCCGCGGGAGATCCTCGCCCGGTACACCGCGCTCACCGGCCGCCCCGCGCTGCCGCCCGCCTGGTCCTTCGGCCTGTGGCTGTCCACCTCCTTCACCACCTCCTACGACGAGGCCACGGTGAACAGGTTCGTCCAGGGCATGGCCGACGCAGAGGTCCCGCTGAGCGTCTTCCACTTCGACTGCTTCTGGATGCGCGAGTACCAGTGGTGCGACTTCGTCTGGGACCCGGACGTCTTCCCCGACCCCGACGGGATGCTCGCCCGGCTCAAGGAGCGGGGGCTGCGCGTCTGCGTGTGGATCAATCCGTACATCGCGCAGAAGTCCCCGCTGTTCGCGGAGGGCATGGCCCACGGCTATCTGCTCAGGAAGCCGGACGGCGACGTCTGGCAGTGGGACCGCTGGCAGGCCGGCATGGGCCTGGTCGACTTCACCAACCCGGACGCCCGGGCCTGGTACGCGAGCAAGCTGCGCGTCCTGCTCGACCAGGGCGTGGACTGCTTCAAGACCGACTTCGGCGAGCGGGTGCCCCTCGACGTCGAGTGGTACGACGGCTCCGACCCCGAGCGGATGCACAACTACTACACGCAGCTCTACAACGAGACCGTCTTCCAGCTGCTGCTGGAGGAGCGCGGCGAGGGCGAGGCGGTGCTCTTCGCCCGGTCCGCCACCTCCGGCGGGCAGCGGCTGCCCGTGCACTGGGGCGGTGACTGCGAGTCCACCTTCGAGGCGATGGCGGAGTCACTGCGCGGCGGCCTCTCGCTCGGGCTGTCCGGGTTCGGTTTCTGGAGCCACGACATCGGCGGGTTCGAGGGAACGCCGACGCCCGCGCTCTTCAAGCGGTGGCTGCAGTTCGGCCTGCTGTCGTCGCACAGCCGCCTGCACGGCAGCAAGTCCTACCGGGTGCCGTGGGACTACGGCGACGAGGCCGTGGCCGTCGCCCGGTCCTTCACCCGTCTCAAGCACCGGCTGATGCCGTACCTCTACCGCGCGGCGACGCAGGCCAGGGACACCGGTACGCCCGTGATGCGCGCCATGCTGCTCGGCTTCCCGGACGACCCGGCCTGCCGCCCGCTGGACCGGCAGTACCTGCTGGGCGACGATCTGCTCGTGGCACCGGTCTTCACCGAGGAGGGCACGGTCGAGTTCTACGTGCCCGAGGGCACCTGGACGAACGTGCTCACCGGGGCAGAGGTGAGCGGGCCCGGCTGGCACCGGGAGACCCACGGGTTCGCGACGCTGCCACTGCTGGCCAGGCCCGGCGCGGTCATCCCGTTCGGAGCCGAGGGCGAGGGCCCCGAGTACGACTGGGCGGACGGGGTGACACTGCGGGTGTACGCCCCGGCCGAGGGAGTGGACACGGTCACGACGATCCCGGCTCCGGACGGCTCCGGCGCGGCGGCGGTCTTCACCACCCGGCGTACCGGTGACGAGATCGTGGTCGAGACCGACAGCGCGCTGCCGTGGAAGGTGCTGCTGGTGGGTGCCGCGCCCACCGGTGAGGGGGCGGCGGACCGGCTCGGCGCGCTGTACAGCTGCCCCGCGGGCACACCGCGGCTGACGGCCCGCTGGTCGCCCGCCTGACACCGGTGCCGGCCCGGTCCCTGCCTTTCCCGGACGGACCGAGGGTGCCGTCGGCCGGCGGGCCGACGGCACCCTGAGCACGAAGCGTGAAGCACGGTGTCCGCGTGCGCTGCCGGGACCGGCAGCTCGCGGTCAGCAGCTGAGGTTGGAGCCCGGGTCCACGCCGAGCATCTGCGCGAAGCTCTTGTACGTGTCGATCCGGCTCTGCACCTGGGCCGGATTTCCGCCGTTGCACTCCAGGCTGCCGTTGATGCTGCGGATGGTCTCACCGAATCCGGCTCCGTTGACCATGGCGTCGTGCGGTGTCATGGTGCCCGGCCCGCTCTGGGTGTTCCAGTACCACAGACCGGTCTTCCAGGCCACCGCGGCGTCATTCTGCACGAGGTCCGGATTGTTCAGCAGATCGATTCCGAGAGCGTCACCCGCGGCCTTGTAGTTGAAATTCCAGCTGAGCTGGATCGGGCCCCTCCCGTAATACTTGTCCGTTCCCGCCGGGCAGCCGTACGGCTGGTTGGCGTCGCAGTAGTGCGGGTAATTCGCGGTGTTCTGTTCGACCACGTGCACCAGGCCGCCGGTCTCATGGCTGACATTCGCGAGGAATGCCGCGGCCTCCTGCTTGCGTACGGTGTCACTGCCCGTGCCGGCGAATCCCGGATAGGCGCTGAGCGCCGCGGTCAGGCCGCTGTAGGTGTAGAAGGAATTGCGGTTCGGGAACATCTGATTGAACTGCGCCTCGCTGACGACGAAGTCCGCCGCCAGGGGCGTTGTCCGCT
This sequence comes from Streptomyces hebeiensis, assembly GCF_052983195.1. Lineage (NCBI taxonomy): Bacteria > Bacillati > Actinomycetota > Actinomycetes > Kitasatosporales > Streptomycetaceae > Streptomyces > Streptomyces hebeiensis. The sequence goes on along the minus strand of NZ_CM129812.1, from coordinate 653,747 downwards.
CCGCCCCGGCCGATCGGTCCGACGACGCCGACAGCTCCGCCGGCGCGGGTGGTCCGGCCTGGGCCGGGGAGGACGGCGCGAGGGACAGCACGGCGAGCGCCGCGGTCGCGGAGGCCGCGGTGAGCAGTCCGAGGGTGCGCTGAGGCATGTGAGTGATCACTCCTCGACCGGGCCGCCGACGCGGACGGCGGCCCGGTTCGTGTGTGGGGGGAATCTCGTGTGGGGGAATGGACCGGGCCTTGGCCTCAAGGCCCCGGAGCCCGGCCTCGGGATCGAATCCCTGCGTCGGGAACAGGCCCCTGTCTCGGGGACGGGCCCCGACTCAGGGGCCCGCGTGTCCGCTCAGCCGTCGACGTTCACGTCGATGCAGGCGTAGAACGCGTTCGCGGTGTCCGCGACGTTCCAGACGGCAAGGACCTTCTGCTTGCCCGACAGGCCGCCGAAGTCCACCTGGTGGGTGACGGTCGCGCCGGGCTGGGCGCCGTTGTCGTCGAACTCCGCGATCTTCTGGCCACCGGCGAAGTACTGCCAGGTGCTGGTGGCGTGGCGCGCCGTCAGCTTCCACTCGAACGACGTGGTCTTCGAGACGGGGGTCACGGCCCAGCCCTTGGAGTCGTCGTCCAGTTCGGAGAACCGGGAGTTGCCGCCGCTGCAGCTGGTGAGGCCCTTGGACCCCTCCACGCTCTGCGGCTCGTACGTGATGTCACCGCAACGGACGGTCCCGGCGGCGCACTGCGCCTGCCTGCTGGGCGGATTCGAGATATATCCGTGAGCGCTGGCGGAACTTGCCGGCAGACTCAATGCGAGAACCGGCGCCAGGGCAATTCCCAGCCCGGCGGCCAACTTCTTTTTGGGGTGCACACCTACTCCTTCACATCGGTCTTCCCGCGCGAGGTCCGGACCGTGGGGGATCCGGCACACGGCGGGTCGGCCTCTCAAGTGTGGGGGTCCAAGAGGCGCGAAGGGCGATGGCCCGTTCCTTTCCGCGCGCAAGGAAATACGGAAGCGGTACGGAAAGGTCTTGACCACTTGGCCTAGACCATACAGGCCGGTGTTCGCCCGTCAAGGGGAAAGGGTGAAAGGCCAGTTGAAGGTGGGGCTGGTGCGGCACGCCGACGTCACGCGCTGAACCGTTCTTTTCCTGATGAGGCGCCTAAAATGCCGACATTTGTCGGCGCGGCCGACGGCCACTCCCTCTGAGGGGAACGCATGAAAGCGCGGAGCGGCGGACACGGACACACGCCGGACGGCAGGGCACCCGGCGGACCGCTCCAACGGCTGGGGGAGTGGTGCGCGCGTCACTTCGCCGTCGTCATCGTCCTCTGGCTGGTCGCCCTCGGCGGGCTGCACGCGCTCCAGAGCGTCTACGGCGGCACCTACTCCGACAACTTCACGCTGCCGGGCACCCAGTCGGACACGGGCGCCCGGCTGCTCGCCGCGCACGCGCCGCAGGCCGCGGGCATCGCCGCCCAGGTCGTCCTGCACGACAGCCGGGGACCGCTCACCGACCGGCGGAGCGAGATCGAGGAGGCCGTCGGCGCACTGGAGAAGCTGCCGCACGTCCTCGGCGCCGAGAGCCCGCTGCCCGCGACACCGGCCGCGCCGCCCACCGGCGCGCTGACGCCCGACGGCAGGACCGGGTACATCACCGTACGGTTCGACACCCTTCCCACCGCACTGCCGAGCAGCTACCTGCACGGCGTGGACTCGGCGGTCGCGCCGCTGCGGGAGACGGGCGTCCAGGTCGAGTACGGCGGTCCGCTCGGCGAACTCGCCCGGCCGGCCCCGTCCGACATGACCAGCGAGGCCATCGGCTTCGCGGTGGCCGTGCTCGTCCTGCTCCTCGGGTTCGGCAGCGTCCTGGCCGCCGGAATCCCCTTGCTCACCGCCCTGGCCGGGGTGGTCGTCGGACTGGCCTGCCTGGGGCTGATCGCGGCGGCCACCACGTTCGCGAGCGTCTCGCCCACCCTCGCCACCATGATCGGTCTCGGCGTCGGCATCGACTACGCGCTCTTCCTGATCACCCGTCACCGGCAGCTGGTGATGGACGGAGCCGCCCCGGCGACGGCCGCGGGCCGGGCGGTGGCCACCAGCGGGCGGGCCGTCGTGGTCTCGGGCTGCACGGTCATCGTCGCCCTGGCCGGGCTGTACGTGTCCCAGGTCGGCTTCATCGGAAAGCTGGGGGTCGCGGCGGCCGTCACGGTCGTCACCGCCGTCCTCGGCGCGGTCACCCTGGTCCCCGCGCTGCTGGGGCTCGCGGGCCGCCGGATCGACCGCTACCGGCTGCGGCGGCCGGTGGCCGAAATGGCCCCGGCACCCGTCCCGCCCGGAGGGCGCGGGCCGGCCGGTACGCGTCCGGTCGTGCCCGCGAAGGCGCGGCGGCGCGGCGGCTGGACCGGCTACGCCCGGCAGGTGGAACGCCGCCCCTGGTGGTTCCTGGCCGGGGGCCTCGTCGTCCTGGTCGTGCTCGCGATCCCCCTGTTCTCCATCCGCCTCGGCCACATCGACGACGGGGCCGACCCCACGAGCTTCACCGACCGGCGCGCCTACGACCTCATCGCCGCCGGCTTCGGACCGGGTGCCAACGGCCCGTTCACCCTGGTCGTCGACCAGAGCGCGGTGCCCCGGGCGGACCGCGCCGCACTCGCGTCGAACCTGGCGAAGGCACTCACCGGTGTCCCGGGCGCCGCGCACGTCACACCGCTCCGGCCGACCACCGACGGCCGGCTGCTGACGGGCACCGCTCTCTCCCGGACCTCCCCGCAGTCGGCCGGTACGGCCCGCCTCTTCGACGACCTCAAGGACGACGCGCTGCCGCGCGGCGCGCGCTCCACGGCGGCCCGGACCTATGTGACGGGCCCGACCGCGGCCCAGGAGGACTTCAAGGCCATCCTGACCGCACGGCTGCCGCTCATCATCGGGGTGGTCGTCGCCCTGGCCTTCGTCATCATCCTCGTCGTCTTCCGCGGCCCGCTCGTGGCGCTCAAGGCCGCCGTGCTCAACCTCCTGTCCATCGCCGCCTCGTACGGCGTGGTGGTGGCCGTCTTCCAGTGGGGCTGGGGCGGACCGGCGCTGGGCGTCAACGGGACGGTGCCGATCGAGAGCTACGTACCGATGATGATGTTCGCCATCGTCTTCGGCCTGAGCATGGACTACGAGGTGTTCCTGCTGGCCCGGGTGTACGAGGCGTGGCTGCGCACCCGTGACAGCCGGGGCAGTGTCGCGCACGGCCTTTCGATCACGGCCCGGGTCATCGGCTGTGCCGCGCTGATCATGGTCAGCGTCTTCGCCGCGTTCATCGTGAGCGACAACATCGTGGTCAAGATGCTGGGCCTCGGCCTGGCCGTCAGTGTGCTGGTCGACGCGACGGTCGTCCGGCTGCTGCTCGTACCGGCGGTCATGACCCTGCTCGGCCCGCGTGCCTGGTGGAGCGGTCCGCTCCCGGATGCGCGATCGCCGGTCAGCGGTGAAGGTGGAGGAGAGCGGGGGCCGAGGACCGAGCGAGGAGTGGGCCATGTCGATGCTCGACAAGCTGAAGGGCCTCATCAAGGGACATGAGGACACGGCGCGCCAAGGGGTGGAGAAGGCGGGCGACGCCGTCGACCGCAGGACGGGGGACAAGTACCGCGACCAGGTCGACACCGCGCAGCGGAAGCTGGACGAGCAGATCGGCACGCAGGAGCCGCCGTCGGACGACAGGCCGCCGCACGGCTGACGCGGCCCGTGTCCCGGAGCAGGAGCTGACCCGTCCGGGCGGGGGACGCGGTGGTGCACCACCGTAGGGCGGTGCACCACCGCGTCCCCCGCCCGGACGGGTCAGCTCCTGCTCCGGCTCGTGCCGGACTTCCCCTTGCCGTCCTTGCCCGTCTTACGGCCCCCCTTGTCAAGGGCCGCGCGTACCATCGCCGCGGCGAAGAGCGCCGGGTCGGTACCGGTGTCGCCCGCCAGTTCGGCCAGGACCTCGGTCCGGGTCGGCAGACCGCGCTTGCGCGCCCCTTGCAACGTCTTCTCGTCCAGGTACGGGGCGACTTCCGGCCAGATCCCCTGCACCTCGCGCAGGAAGATGTCCACGCCCACGGGACCGAGCCCCGGCACCTCGCGCAGCAGCGACCGCATCGTGCCGATGTCGCCGTCCGCCGCCTCGCGGAGCCGGCGCAGATCGCCGTGGTACTTCTCCAGCAGCAGCTCGGCGCCTCGGCCGAGCTGGGTGGAGGTGCGTTCGTCGTAGCGGCGGTAGCCGCCCACGCCCAGCGCGTCCACCCGCCGCTGCCAGCCGGCGTCGGCCATGCGCCGGGGGGAGCGGAACCCGGCCTCCGAGAGCGCCCGGGAACTCGCCACGGCGATGCCGCTGCTGATCCGAGCGCTCAACAAGCAGGCGAGCACGAGCAGTTGGTAGAGCGGCTGGGGAGTGTTCCGCAACGGGATGCGCGCCTCGTCGGCATACGTACGGCCATAGGCGTCGAGCAGGTCCCGCACGGCTTCCCGATCGCTGGTTCGCGGCACGACGGCCCTCCTGTCCTCTTCTCCCTGTTTCTCCCGGTTTTCTCCCTGTCGCTTCCTCCGCTTCTCCGTGCGACGGCCGTCGAGGGGCGGCCCCGGCCGTCGTTCTCCCATTGTGACTCCGCGCCATGGCGGTCGCATTCCTTCGCGCATCGAACCTGAAGCGCCTTCCGCCCGTGCCATGAGTGGCATGTGCACGATCAACCGACGAGAGGCAGCAACCCGCGATGAACAGACCGGAGTTACCCCGCCGCTCCCGGCGGACCCTCGCCGTCCTCGCCCTCGCCCTCAGCACCGCCCTCGCGCTTCCGACCGCGTCGACCGCCGCCGGCCCCGCCGCTCCCACCACCTCCGTGGTCACCTGGGGAGCGAGCGCCGACCGGCTGGACGCCTCGGTGCCCGACCGCACCCACCGGGTCGTCCTGCGCACCAGCGCGGGGGGCAGCGCCCTGCGCGTCCGCCTGTCCAACGCCTTCGGCACCGAGCCGGTGACCTTCGGCCGGGCGTACGTGGGACTGCGGGACACGGGTGCGGCGCTGGTGCCCGGCACCAACCGCCCGCTGACCTTCCGCGGCGCCGCCTCGGTCACGGTCCCGCCGGGCGGCTCCGTGTACAGCGACCCGCTGCGCGGCACCGTACGTCCGCAGGCCGACCTGGCCGTGAGCGTGTACGTCCGGGACGCGTCCGGCACCGCGACCGGGCACCGGATGGGGCTGCAGACCTCGTACATCGCCCCGGCCGGTGAGCACGCGGCGGAGGAGTCCGGCACGGCCTACACCCAGCAGACCAGCTTCCGGTACTACCTGGACGCGGTGGTCGTCGACGCCCCGCGCGGCACCGGTGCCGTGGTGGCGTTCGGCGACTCGATCACCGACGGTGCCGTCACCACGGCGGACACCAACCGCCGCTGGCCCGACTTCCTCGCGAGGCGGCTGCTGGCCGACCGGCGCACCCCGCTCAAGGGCGTCGCCAACGAGGGCATCTCCGGCAACAAGGTGCTCTCGGACGGCGCGGGCGAGAGCGCGCTCAAGCGGCTGGACCGGGACGTCCTCTCCCAGCGCGGGTTGCGGACCGTGCTCCTGCTCGAAGGCGTCAACGACCTCAAGGCCACCCCGGCGCCGACGGCCGCCCAGCTGATCGCCGGCTACCAGGAGATCATCCGGCGCACGCACGCGGCCGGGGCCTGCGTGGTCGGGGCGACGGTGCTGCCCTACGAGGGCTGGCGCGAGTGGAACGAGGGCGGTGAGGCGATCCGGCAGGAGGTCAACGCGTTCATCCGGAACAGCGGCGCGTTCGACGCGGTGGTGGACTTCGACGCGGCCGTTCAGGACCCGGCGGCGCCGCGCCGGATGCTGCCCGCGTACGACAGCGGGGACCACCTGCACCCCAACGACGCCGGCATGGAAGTGATGGCGGGCGCGGTGGACCCGCGCGCCCTGCGCTGCGCGCGCTGATCCGTCCGCGGCGGGTTCCCTCCAGTGCGTGTCGCGCCCTGGGCCGGGGAAGGGGACCCGCCCACCGCCCGACCACAACCCGGCCACGGGACGGCCGTGCTCCCGCACGACCCGCACGACCCGCGGCGTCACGACCCGTACGGCCGAGCAACGCTGCCCCTTCACCCGCCCCGGCCCCGAGAGTGGAGGCGTGAGGGCGCGCCGACCCGCGCGCACCTGGTCCCGTCCCCGTAGCCCAGGAGCCCGCCATGACCTGCCGCACCCGTCGGTCCTCCCGCATCCGCCGCGCTTGTCGCACCTGCCGCACGTACTCCGCCCGTCGCGACGCCGGGTTGCTCGCCCTCCGGCTCGGCATGGGCGGGGTGCTGGCCGCGCACGGCGCCCAGAAGCTGTTCGGCTGGTTCGGCGGCGGCGGGATCGGCGGAACCGCCCAGGCCATGGAGGCGATGGGCTACCGGCCCGGCCGGCCGAGCGCCGTCGCCTCCGGGCTCGCGGAGGCGGGCGGCGGCACGCTGCTCGCGCTGGGGTTCGCCACCCCGGCCGCCGCGGCGGCGGTGGCCGGCAACATGGCCGCGGCGGTGTCGGTGCAGGCACCGAACGGCTTCTTCAGCCAGGAGGGCGGCTTCGAGTACCCGGCGCTCCTGGGCTGGGCGGCGTCCGGTGTCGGCCTGGCGGGGCCCGGCCGGCTGTCCCTGGACCATCTCACCGGCCACCGGTTCGACCGGCCGTGGATGGTGCCGGCCGCCCTCGCGGTGGCCGGGGCCGCGGCGGCCGTCGTCATCTGCCGACGGGCCCGGGCCGCGGACGCCGAGCGGGAACAGGCCATGGCCACCGGCGAGCCCTGAGCGGAGGAGCGCTCGGAAGGGACGAAGAGGGACCGGGACGACGCCCTGGCTACGATCTCCGACATGCTCGCCCTCCTGCACACCTCGCCGCTGCACGTCCCGGTCTTCGACGGTCTGCGCGACGCCGGCCATCCGGGCCTCGCGCTGCGCCACCTCGTGCACGAGGACCTGCTGGGCCGGGCCAGGTCAGCGGGACCGGACGCCGTGGCCGGGGCCGTCGGGGCGGTGCTCGCCCGCGCCGTCGCCGAGGGCGCCACCGCCGTGCTGTGCACCTGCTCCACCCTCGGTGCCGTCGCCGAGGCGTCCGGGCCCGCTCTCGGGGTGCCGGTGCTCCGGGTGGACCGGCCCATGGCGCGGGCGGCGGCGGCCGCCGGCCGGGTCGTCGTCATCGCCGCGCTGGAGAGCACACTGGAACCGACGGCCGCACTCGTCCGAGAAGAGGCGGCGGGGCGGCCCGTGGCACTCCGTACGGTGCTGGTGACCGGGGCGTGGGAGCGCTTCGAGGCCGGTGACCGGGACGGCTTTCTGGACGCGGTGGCCACCGCCGTCGACGCGGTCACCGGAGCAGACGCGATCGTCCTGGCCCAGGCGTCGATGGCCGACGCGGCCGATCGCACCACCACCAGCGCGGTGGTCCTGGCCAGTCCCCGCTCCGGGCTGGCCGCCGCCGCGGCGGCGGCCCTCGGCCGAGGACACCCCGCGGCGGACACGTTCCGCGCGGCACCACGCGTGGAGTACACGCGCGGGGGCACGCGCACCGCGAGACATCGGTAACGCACGACACTGGTTCACCTGGAGGTCCGGCATGACCAGCCCGTACCCCGACCCCGTACCGCACCCCGATCCGGTACCCCCGTCTCCCACGCCGCCGCCCGGTCCGCCGGGACCGACCCCTGGGCCGACACCGGGACCGGGGCCGTCGCCGACCCCGCCGGCCCCCGGCCCCGTCCCCACCCCGGATCCGGTGCCGCACCCGCCGGGCCCCGACCCCGTGCCGGAGCCGGAGCCCTCGCCGGGACCCATCGGCCGGACCGGCCGGCCGAGGTGACCCGACCGGCTCGGCAGAGGCCCGCCCACCGGCCGGGCAGGGCCGGCTGACCTGCCTGCCCACCAGCCTGGCCGGTGGCGGCGGCGACCGGCCTACGCCGGCGTTGTCAGCCCGCCACCTCGGAACGGTCGCCGCCCCAGAGGGTGTGGAAGGAGCCCTCGCGGTCCGTACGCCGGTAGGTGTGCGCCCCGAAGAAGTCGCGCTGTCCCTGGGTCAGCGCGGCCGGCAGCCGCCGTGCGCGCAGCGCGTCGTAGTAGGCGAGCGCCGCGGAGAAGCCCGGCGTGGGCACCCCTTGGCCCACGGCGGCGGCGATCACCGCGCGCCAGTCGTCCTGGGCCGCGCCGATCTCCTCGGCGAACTGCTTGTCCGACAGCAGGCTCGGCAGGTCGCGCCGCGCGTCGTAGGCGGCGCGGATCCGGTCGAGGAACGCGGCACGGATGATGCACCCCGCCCGCCACAGCGAGGCCACCGAGCCGAGGTCGATGTCCCAGCCGTACTCCTCGCTGCCCGCCTGGATCTGGTGGAAGCCCTGCGTGTACGAGACGATCTTCGACGCGTACAGCGCCTGCTCCACCTGGTGGGCGAAGCGGGCCGCCTCGGCCTCGTCCAGCGGCGCCGCCGTCGGTCCCGGCAGGGACTGCGAGGCGTCGCGCAGCCCCGCGTGCCCGGACAGCGAGCGGGCGAAGACCGCCTCGGCGATACCGGAGACCGGCACACCGAGGTCGAGCGCGATCTGCACGGTCCAGCGGCCGGTGCCCTTCTGCTCCGCCCGGTCCGCCACGATGTCCACGAACGGCTTGCCGGTGTCCGCGTCCGTGTGGGCGAGTACCTCCGCCGTGATGTCGATCAGGTACGAGTCGAGCCGTCCGGTGTTCCAGGTCCGGAAGGTCTCCGCGATCTTCGCGGGGGAGTAGCCCGCGACCGACCGCAGCAGGTGGTACGCCTCCGCGATCAGCTGCATGTCGGCGTACTCGATGCCGTTGTGGACCATCTTCACGAAGTGGCCCGCGCCGTCGGGCCCGATGTGCGCCACGCACGGCGTGCCGTCGTCCGCCTTCGCGGCGATCCGCTCCAGGAGCGGACCCAGCGACGCGTACGACTCGGTGGAGCCGCCCGGCATGATGCTCGGCCCGTGCAGCGCCCCCTCCTCACCGCCCGAGATACCGACCCCCACGAAGTGGATGCCGCGCTCGCGCAGCTCCCTCTCCCGGCGCCGGGTGTCCGCGAAGTGCGCGTTGCCGCCGTCGATGATGACGTCGCCCTCCTCCAGCAGGGGGGCGAACTCCTCGATCACGGCGTCCGTCGCGGCGCCCGCCTTCACCATGATGACCAGCCGCCGCGGGCGCTCCAGCGCCGCGACGAACTCCTCCGCGGACTCGGCGGGGACGAAGGTGCCCTCGGCACCGAACTCGTCCACCAGGGCACGGGTCTTCGACACGGTGCGGTTGTGCAGCGCGACCGTGAGTCCGTTCCGGGCGAAGTTACGGGCGAGGTTGCGTCCCATCACCGCGAGCCCGGTGACGCCGATCTGGGCAGTACCACTCATGCGTGTGCTCCTGGTAGTCGGTGTTGCTGTTGGTGCTCGGCTTCGTCTGTTGTTCTGTCGTCGGGGCGCCGTGCCCGTCCTGAAGCGATACGCGGTGACGAACACGGCTGTTCAGTCATCCTCAAGCTCCGGGGAAGGTTACGCATTCCTGGTCGGCCGCACCCTCTTCCGTCCGAAGTGTGAACCGCCCGCCGAGCCTGTGGGTGAGCCGCCGCGAGCCGCTGTGAACGGGCCGCGCACCACCGGGCGTACCGGAGGCCGCCACGGCCGGCGGCGCTCCGAATGCGGACAGGGGGAGTGCCGTACGGGCACCGGCCGGCGGGAAAGCGCACTCCGCGCCGGGCGCCGAACGGGCACGAAAGGACCGTGAAGCGGGCTGTGACACGGGCGACATTCCCCTTCTCATGGGTGCTGGCCTGCGGTGATGTCAAATGTCAAACGGGCACATACGGTCGCATGTACTTCTGTGAAGGGCCTGGTCGCGGCCTGGGCCTTGCTTGTACAAACGACGCATGAGCCCGAACGGGTGCTGAGCCGCAGTGAGCAGGGAAGTGTGTGGTCGTGGACACCGACGAGCGTCGCCGAGAAATTCTGGAGATCGCCCGACGTGACGGGTCGGTGGAGGTCACCGCGTTGGCCGCCAGGCTCGCGGTGGCGAAGGAAACCATCCGGCGCGACCTCCACACCCTGGAGGAGCACGGACTGGTGCGGCGCACCCACGGCGGCGCCTATCCCGTGGAGAGCGCCGGGTTCGAGACGACGCTCGCCGCCCGGACCACCCGGCTCGTCCCACAGAAGTCCCGGATAGCCGCCGCTGCCGCCGACCTCCTCGGGGACGCGGAGACGGTCTTCGTCGACGAGGGCTTCACTCCCCAGCTGGTGGCCGAGGCGCTGCCCAGGGACCGGCCGCTGACCGTGGTCACCGCGTCCCTCGCGGTGGCGACCGCGCTCGCCGACGCCGAGAAGTTCGCCGTGCTGCTGCTCGGCGGCCGGGTGCGCGGCTCCACCATGGCCACGGTCGACCACTGGACCACCCGCATGCTCGCCGACTTCGTCATCGACCTGGCGTACGTCGGCGCCAACGGCATCTCCCGCCAGTACGGCCTGACCACCCCCGACCCGGCCGTCAGTGAGGTGAAGGCGCAGGCCATGCGGAGCTCCCGGCGCAGGGTCTTCGCCGGGATACACACCAAGTTCGGCGCGGTGAGCTTCTGCCGCTTCGCCGAGGTGGCCGAGTTCGAGGCGATCGTGACCGACACGGGTCTGCCGTCGGCCGAGGCCCAGCGCTACTCCCTGCTGGGGCCGCACGTCATCCGTGTCTGAGCCACCCGCCTCCCACTCCGCCACCGCGAGAGCTCCGGCCGGCTCGGCCCCTCGCCCGGCGGGTGCCGGGACGAAGACGTCCCCGAGCCCCTTGTTTTCCGTACCATCCCGCAACGAATTATCAGGAGAGAGAGATCTGATGCCCCTCCACCAACGACGACGACGTCGAATGTATGTGCGCATGGGCGTGGGCGTCGCCCTCACATCACTGCTCGCGGGATGCGCCGGCGCGGGGGGTGCGGCCTCCGGGGGGAGCGACACGATCAACGTGCTCATGGTGAACAACCCGCAGATGATCGAACTCCAGAAGCTGACCGCGAGTCACTTCACCAAGGAGACCGGCATCAAGGTCAACTTCACGGTGCTGCCGGAGAACGACGCCCGTGACAAGTTCACCCAGGACTTCGCCAACCAGGCGGGCCAGTACGACGTCGCCACCATGAGCAACTTCGAGACACCGTTCTTCGCGAAGAACGGCTGGCTGGAACCGCTCGACGGCCACCTCGCCAAGGACCCGGGATTCGACCAGGACGACATCCTGAAGCCGCTGCGCGAGTCCCTCACGGCAGAGGACGGCAAGGTCTACGCCGAGCCCTTCTACGGTGAGTCGTCCTTCCTCATGTACCGCAAGGACGTCTTCGAGGCCAAGAACCTCACCATGCCCGAGAAGCCCACCTGGCAGCAGGTCGCAGACCTCGCCGCCAAGGCGGACGGCGCCGAACGCGGCATGCGGGGCATCTGCCTGCGCGGACTGCCCGGCTGGGGCGAGGTCATCGCCCCCCTGACCACCGTCGTCAACACCATGGGCGGCACCTGGTTCACCAAGGACTGGGAGGCCCAGCTCACCGGCCCGGGCTTCACCAAGGCCGCGAAGTTCTACGTCGACCTCGTCAGGAAGCACGGCGAGGCGGGCGCCTCCCAGGCCGGCTACGCCGAGTGCCTCAACAACATGACGCAGGGCAAGAGCGCCATGTGGTACGACGCCACCGCGGGCGCCGGCTCGCTCGAGGCCAAGGGCTCCCCGGTCAAGGGCAAGATCGGGTACGTGCCCGCGCCCGTGGAGCAGACCGACAGCTCGGGCTGGCTCTACACCTGGGCCTGGGGCATCCAGAAGTCCTCCCCGAAGACCGACAAGGCGTGGAAGTTCGTCTCCTGGGCGTCCAGCAAGGAGTACGAGAACCTCGTCGGCGAGACGAGCGGCTGGTCCAACGTGCCCGCCGGCAAGCGGGCCTCGACCTACGCCAACCCCGCCTACCTGAAGGAGGCGGCCGCCTTCGCCGAGGTCACCAAGCAGGCCATCGCCAGCGCGGACCCGCGCGACCCCGGCACCCAGCCCCGGCCCACGGTCGGTGTGCACTTCGTCGACATACCCGAGTTCACCGACCTCGGCACCAAGGTGTCGCAGGAGATCAGCGCGGCCATCGCGGGCAAGCAGTCCGTCGAAGAAGCGCTGAAGACCTCCCAGAAGCTCGCCGAGAAGGTGGGGGACAAGCAGCGATGAGCACCTCCGTCAGCACCGCACCATCCGCACCGGCCGGCGCGCCCGGCCCCGCGACGACGCCGAAGGCGGCCCGTACGGCCTCCGACCGGGCGCGCGCCTGGGCCACCCGGGCCCCGCTCCTGCCCGCCCTCGTCTTCCTGGTCGTGGTCACCCAGCTGCCCTTCGTGGCGACCCTGGTGATCTCGCTCTTCGACTGGAACTCGCTCTCCCCCGACAACCGCCGCTTCGCCGGCCTCTCCAACTACGCTTCGGTCTTCACCGACGAGAGCCTGCGCGATTCGGTGTTCACCACCGTCCTGCTCACGGCCACCGTCGTGATCGTCAGCGTGGTCCTCGGCATGCTGCTGGCGCTGCTGCTGGACCGTACGTTCATGGGCCGCGGCTTCGTCCGCACCCTGCTGATCACCCCGTTCCTGCTGGTACCCGTCTCGGCGGCGCTGCTGTGGAAGCACGCCCTGTACAACCCCGAGTACGGCCTGCTCAACGGCGGCTGGGCCTGGTTCATGGGCCTCTTCGGAGTCTCCGAGCCGGCGCAGCCCGACTGGATCTCCGACATGCCGCTGCTGGCGGTCGAGACGGCCCTGATCTGGCAGTGGACCCCGTTCATGATGCTCATCCTGCTCGCCGGGCTGCAGAGCAGGCCCGCCGAGACCCTGGAGGCCGCGCGGCTGGACGGCGCGTCCCCCTGGCAGATGTTCCGCTACCTGACCCTGCCGCACCTGCGCCGCTACCTGGAACTGGGCATCCTGCTCGGATCCATCTACATCGTGCAGAACTTCGACGCGGTGTTCACCCTCACCGCGGGCGGCCTCGGCACGGCGAACCTGCCGTACACCATCTACCAGACCTTCTACAGGGCTTACGAATACGGACTGGCCTCCGCCGCCGGCGTCGTCGTTGTGATCGGCACGATCGTGATCGCGACCTTCGCGCTGCGTGTGGTCTCGTCCCTCTTCAGCGAGGAGGCGAACCGCGCATGAGCACCCACTCCGTCGCGGACACCGCGAACACCGCGTCGACCACGGCCGCGCGGCCCCGTGTCGAGCACAAGTACGCCCCCGGCGCCAAGCGGGCCAGGCGGATCAACACCGGGCTGGGCGTGCTGGCCTGGGTCATCGGCATCGTCTTCTGCCTGCCGGCGTTGTGGATGCTGCTCACCTCCTTCCACTCGGAGGCGGACGCGGCCACCAATCCGCCCTCGCTGGCGGCGAGCCTCACGCTCGACGGCTACCGGGCCTTCTTCGGCTCCGACGGCGGGGCGAGCCCCTGGCCGCCGTTGCTCAACTCGCTGATGGCGTCGCTGTTCTCCACCGTCCTGGTGCTGCTGCTCGCGCTTCCGGCGGCGTACGCGCTGTCCATCCGGCGGGTGCGGAAGTGGACGGACGTGATGTTCTTCTTCCTGTCCACGAAGATGCTGCCCGTCGTCGCCGGCCTGCTGCCGATCTACCTGTTCGCCAAGAACGTCGGAATGCTGGACAACATCTGGCTGCTCGTCATCCTCTACACCTCGATGAACCTGCCGATCGCGGTCTGGATGATGCAGTCCTTCCTCGCGGACGTGCCGGTCTCCGTCATCGAGGCCGCACAGGTGGACGGCGCCCGGCTGCCGACGGTCCTGGCCCGGGTCGTGGCACCGATCGCCGCCCCCGGTATCGCGGCCACCTCGCTGATCTGCTTCATCTTCAGCTGGAACGAGCTGCTGTTCGCCCGCGTGCTGACCGGGGTGCGGGCCGAGACCGCCCCCGTGTACCTGATGAGCGTCGTGACCAGCCAGGGGCTCTTCCTGGCCCAGCTGTGCGCGGCGTCCGTCATCGTGTCACTGCCGGTGCTCGCCGCCGGCTTCGCCGCCCAGGACAAGCTGGTCCAGGGCCTGTCTCTTGGAGCTGTTAAATAATGAGGGCAGCGATCATCGAAGCCCCCGGCCAGGTTTCCGTCACGACGGTTCCCGATCCCACCCCGGGCCCCCGTGACGTGGTCGTCTCCGTCGCCTCGTGCGGACTGTGCGGCACCGACCTGCACATCCTCCAGGGAGAGTTCGCGCCCACCCTGCCGATCGTGCCGGGTCACGAGTTCGCGGGAGAGATCGTCGGCATCGGCTCCGAGGTCACCGAGCTGTCCGTGGGCGACAAGGTCGCCGTGGACCCGTCCCTGCACTGCCACGAGTGCCGCTACTGCCGCGCCGGGCGGGGCAACCTGTGCGACCGCTGGAACGCCATCGGCGTCAGCAAGCCCGGCGGGGCCGCCGAGTTCGCGGTCGCGCCCGTGGCCAACTGCGTCAAGCTGCCCGACCACGTCGACGTCAGGGACGCGGCGCTGATCGAGCCCCTGTCCTGCGCGGTACGCGGCTACGACGTGCTCAGCTCGACGCTCGGCGCCGAGGTCCTCATCTACGGGTCCGGCACCATGGGCCTGATGATGCTGGAACTGGCCAAGCGCACCGGTGCCGCCTCCGTCGACGTCCTGGACGTCAACCCGGAGCGGCTGGCGACCGCCGACAAGCTCGGCTGCTCGCGGTCCGCCGCCGCGGCCGACGAGCTGGACCGGCCGCGCGGCTGGGACGTCGTGATCGACGCCACCGGCAACGCCCGCGCCATCCAGGACGGTCTCGGCCGGGTCGCCAAGGGCGGTACGTTCCTCCAGTTCGGCGTCTCGGACTACGCCACGACCGCCGTCATCGAGCCGTACCGCATCTACAACCAGGAGATCACGATCACCGGCTCCATGGCGGTGCTGCACAGCTACGAGCGCGCCGCCGCGCTCTTCGCCACCGGGGTGCTCGACCCGGCGGTCTTCATCAGCGACCGGCTGCCGCTGGAGGAGTACCCGCAGGCGCTGGAGCGGTTCAAGGCGGGCAAGGGCCGCAAGATCGTGGTGGAGCCGTGACACAGGAGTTCCCGGCGGGCCCCGGGCCCGCCCCGGCCGGTCCCGCGGCCGGTTCCGGCGCGGTGCTGGTGATGGGCGAGGCGCTGATCGACCTCGTACCGTCACCGGCCGGGCCGGAGACCTACGCGGCCCAGCCCGGCGGCGCCCCCGCCAATGTCGCCGCAGGGCTGGCCCGGCTGGGCACCCCCAGCTGGTTCGCGGGCGCGCTCGGCGGCGACGGCTTCGCCCGGCTGATCGAGCGGCGGCTGGCCTCGGCGGGGACGGAACTGGGCCTCTGCGCCCGCTCGGAGCTGCCCACCACGCTGGCGGTGGCCGACCCGGGGCCGGACGGCACCGGCTACCACTTCCACCTCGCGGACACGGCCACCTTCCGGCTGCCGGACCACTCCGCGCGGGTGGACCGGTTCGCCGCGGTGTACGTGGGCGGACTGGCCGCGGTCGTCGACCCGGCGGCCGAGGCGGTCGCCGCCACGGCCCGGGCGGGCGCCGCGCGGTCCCTGCTCGTGGTCGACCCCAACGTGCGCGAGGACCGCACGCTGGACCCGGTCGAGGGGGTGCGCCGGCTGCGTGAACTGTGCGCCCTGGCGCAGGTCGTCAAGGCGAGCGACGAGGACCTCGCGCGCCTGTGGCCCGATGCCGAGCCCGAGGAGACCTGCCGTCGGCTGGCCGAGGCGGGCACGCTCGTCGTGCTCACCCGGGGCGCCCGGGGTGCCACGGCCTACACCCGGGACGACGGGCCGGTGTCCGTACCGGCGGTGCCCGTCACGGTGGTCAACACCATCGGTGCGGGCGACGCCTTCACGGCGGGCGTCCTGCACTGGCTGCGTACCACCGGCGCGCACGTCGAGGGCGGCGCGCTCCGCCTCGACCGGGAACAGGTGACGGCGATGCTCGGCTTCGCGGCGCAGGTGGCGGCGTCCGTCTGCGCCCAGAGCGGTACGGAACCGTCCCTGCCCGCGCGTACCTGACCCCGCCCCGCCCGGGCATCCCCGAACCGCCGGAGCCACCGCCCTCCTCCCCCGAGGGGCGGTGGCTCCGGTCGCTGTGCCCCACGGTCGCCGACGGCCCGTCCGAAGCGCCGACGGCCGGCGACGGGGCGTCAACCCATGGCTGAAGAAGGCCAATTCGGCATTCGGCGGGACACGGCGGGCGCCGGGGTGGCACGCTGAGTGCGCATCCGCGGCCGAAGCGTAGGCGAGACCTTGTCATGGTCCGTGCCCTGCCCGTAGGTTGGCCGCCTGCGACGTGTCCTACTGCCAGTGGGGGAGCGAAGTCATGGCCGCAACCGGTCGGCACCGCCGATACCAGCCGAGCCGTATCAACCGTGCGTCGCTGACCGTCACGGCCGGCGGCGCGGGCATGGCCCTGCCCCTGATCGCGGCGGGAGCGGCACACGGGGCGTCGGTGGACGTGTGGGACAAGGTCGCGGCCTGCGAGTCGACCAACGACTGGAACATCAACACCGGCAACGGCTACTACGGCGGTCTCCAGTTCACCCGGTCCACGTGGGAGGCGTACGGCGGTACGGCCTACGCGCCGCGCGCCGACCTCGCCACCAAGGACCAGCAGATCGCCATAGCGGAGAAGGTCCTCAAGGGGCAGGGCCCAGGGGCCTGGCCCGCCTGCTCGGTCACCGCGGGGCTGGACCGCGGCGGTGCCACCCCCGACATCGCCCTCCAGCGGTCGCCCGGCTCGTCGAACGCGCCCGAGGCCGAGACCGCGGCCCGCAGCGGGCCCATCGGCGCCGCGAGCGCGGCACAGGCCCATGCGGAGCAGACCCGGGCGGAGAAGCTGGCGCGGGCCGAGAAGAAGAAGGCCGCGTCCCCCACTCATGTGCCGACCCGGCGCGAGGGCTACACCGTGGCACGCGGGGACTCGCTGTCCGGGATCGCCGCCGACGAGGCCGTCAAGGGCGGCTGGCAGCGGCTGTACGAGAACAACCGCCGGGTCGTCGGCAGCGACCCGGACCTGATCTTCCCGGGCCAGAAACTGGTCCTGCACGTCCCGGCGGGGCAGCAGGGCAAGGGGGCGCCCGCGCAGAGCACCGAGCCGCCGCGAGCCGAGAAGCAGCAGGCCAAGGCACCCACCCGGACCGAGAAGCCCAAGGCCGAGAAGCCGAAGGCGGAGAAGCCGAAGGCGGAGAAGACCGAGCGGCCCCAGGAGAAGCGGGAGGCGCCGAAGGCGCGGACCGAGGCGCCCGGAGCGGCCGGCCTCACCGCCCCGGTCGCCGCCTCCACCGGTACCCCCTACCGCAAGCCCGGCTCCTGGGCCAGCGGCTACCACACCGGCATCGACTTCCCCGTCCCCACCGGCACCTCCGTCAAGGCCGTCGCCGCCGGGCACGTCGTCTCGGCCGGCTGGGGCGGGGCGTACGGCTACCAGGTCGTCATCCGGCACTCGGACGGCAAGTACAGCCAGTACGCGCACCTGTCCGCGCTGAACGTTCGCGAGGGCCAGCAGGTCAGCAGCGGTCAGCGGATCGCCAGGTCAGGATCCACCGGCAACAGCACGGGCCCGCACCTCCACTTCGAGATGCGCACGGGGCCGGGGTACGGAAGTGACATCGACCCCCTCGCCTACCTGCGCGCGGGCGGCGTCCGCCTCTGACGGCACACGGCGGCCCGCCCCCGAGGACACACGTGGGCCGACGGGGCCCGCCGCCCCGGGCGAAGCGCCTTCCACCGCGGGCCGCAGGAGGGATGACACCGACCTGCCCTCCGGGGGCAGGCCCCTGCGCGCGGTGGTGAGCAGGATCAGGCCGGCCGCGGCGACCACACCCGAGCCCAGGGCCAGCACCGTCCCCGGCACGCCGTACCGGAACGACTCGCCGAACAGCGTCAGCCCCACGGCCGCCGCCACCACCGGGTTGACGACCGTGACCGTCGCCAGCGGCGCGGCCAGCCCGGCGCCCCGGTACGAGGCCTGGGAGAGCAGCAGCCCGGCCGTCGCCAGCACCGCGATCACGGCCAGACTCGGCAGGCGCCCGGCGGGGTCGTCCCAGAACGGGCCCAGGGCGACGCTCTTGACGAACACGGACGCGATCCCGAACGCGACCCCGGCCGCGCCGGCCAGCAGCACGCTCCGTACGACGGGCCGGCCCACCCGCCGAGCGGCCAGGAAGACCAGACCCACCGCGCCGATCGTCACGGCCGCCAGGACCGGCCGCTGCGCCGCGTCCGGCGCGCGGGTGTCGGCGCCCCCGGTCAGGGCCAGCAGGCCCGCCAGCCCCACGGTCGCCATGACCGCGCCCCGCCAGGCCGCGCGCCCGGCCCGGCGGCCCACGAACAGCGCCGCGAGGGGCAGCGCGAAGACGATGGTGAGCGCTCCCAGCGGCTGTACGAGGCTGAGCGGCCCGTACACCAGCGCGACCACGTGCAGCACCGCGCCCAGCCCGTTCAGCGCCACGGCCGCCCACCACGCCCCGTGGCGCACGGGGGCGTACGTCCGGTCCGGGGCGGCCGTCGCGACGCGTTCCTGGAGGATGGCTCCGGAGGCGTAGGCGACCGCGGAGAGGAGACACAACAAGACGGACAGGGCCAGAGCACTCATGTAATCCACGATCCCTCGTCCGGGCGCTCGCGTCGTCGTTCCGGAGAGGTCACTTCCGCGTACCGCAGACGATGTACGGCGTGCTCATGGCGTACTCCCGCAGATGGGCACGCGGCATCCTCCGGGAGCGGCGATTTCCGGACACAGGCAGGACGGACACCAGCCCCAACGGGGGCACAGCTGTGCGAACTCGGGCTCCGGGGACACGGGCGGCCCGCGGTCACCCGCCCCCGCGGGTGCTCTCCCGTTCCACCAGCCGGAACGAGACACGCAGCTCCCGCCCCCGGCCGGCCCCGTCCCCCGCCTCGGCGTCCTCGGGCACCGCACCCCCGGCCCGCAGCCGCTCCACGACGGAGGCCACCGCGAGCCGCGCGATGGTGTGTTTGTCGGGTGAGATCGTGGTCAGGCTCACCGTGCCGTAGCGGCCCTCGGTGACGTCGTCGAACCCCACCACCGCCACGTCCCGCGGCACCCGCAGCCCCCGCTCGGCCAGTACCCGCATCGCGCCGATGGCGATCAGGTCGTTGTACGCGAAGACGGCGTCCGGCCGCTCGCCCGAGTCCAGCAGTCGTGCCATCGCCGTCGCGCCGTCCGCGTGGCCCCAGCCGCCCGTCGGGGCCACCAGGGTGTCCGGGGCCGGCAGCCCGGCCGCCGTCAGCTCCGTGCGCCAGCCGCGCAGCCGAAGGTGCGAGGGCTCGTTGATCCGGTCGGTCCGGGCCCCCAGGAAGGCGATCCTGGACCGGCCGAGGCCGAGCAGGTGGCGGACCGCCGTCCGCGCCGCCGCGACGTTGTCGATCGCGATGTGGTCGTAGGGCAGGTCGTAGGCGCGCTCGCCGAGCAGCACCAGGGGAGCGTCCTGGTCCCGGCCGCGCAGGTCCTCGGCCTCCAGTTCGATGGGGCTCAGGATCAGCCCGTCGATCACCTGTGCCCGGAACCCCTGGCTGACCAGGATCTCCCGCTCGCGGCTGCCCCCGGTGTGGTCGAGCAGCACGGTGTACTCGTGCGCGGCGGCGGCGTCGATCACCGCGCCCGCCAGCTCCGCGAAGTAGGGATTGCCCAGCTCGGGCACCGCCAGCGCGATGATGCCCGTACGCCCCTTGCGCAAGTGGCGTGCCGTCAGGTTCGGCCGGTAGCCCAGTTCCTCGATCGCCCGCCGCACCCGCTCCCGCATCGCCGGGGTGACGTGCCGGTAGTTGTTGACCACGTTCGACACCGTCTTGATCGAGACGCCCGCGCGTTCCGCGACGTCCTTGAGGCTGACGGTCACCGGCCATTCCCTCCCGAGGCGGCCCGCGGCCCCTCGTGTCCAGTTCGTACCACGTCCTGCGCGAGCCCTGACCTGTCGTGGCTTGTCATGTACCTGGACAGCGGGCGGAACGGCATGCTGTCATGCCAACTGCCGTTTCTTCCAACGTTGTACATACCATCGCAACGAGCCGCCACCCTCACCTCAGCATCGAGGAGGATATGTGCGCATCCGAAGAAAGACCGCTCTCCTGCTGGCCGCCGTCCTCGGCGCCGCGGGCCTGACCGCGGTCCCGGCCGCGTCGGCCGCCGTGGACGACGGCGCCGCCGAAGTCCGTGGCCTCAAGGGCGAGTACTACACGCAGTCCGCCCCCGGGGCCTTCGACTTCCATGAGCTCAAGGCCACCACCTTCGATCCCGCCCTCGACTTCGACAACCTGGAACCACGGCTGGCGGCAGCCACCGGACAGGCCGACGACGTCACCGCGCGCTGGACCGGCAAGATAGTGCCGGAGAGCACCGGCGCGCACACCTTTTCCATCATCGGCGACAACGGCTTCCGGCTCTGGGTCGACGGCCGGCTCGTCATCGACCACTGGGTGGACGACTGGGACAAGGAACAGACCGCCCAGCCCGTCGAACTCACCGCCGGCCGCGCCTACGACATCAAGGTCGAGTACTTCGAGCACTACGGCGGCTCCAACCTGCACCTGAGGTGGACCGAGCCCGGCGGCACCAAGGAGCCCGTGCCCTCCTCCGCGTTCCGGCTGCCCGACGGCTTCGCCTACGACGGCGCCATCGCCGCCACCGTCCTGCCCGACGGCCGCACCCTGCGCCTGGACTTCGCCCAGAAGCTGGCCGCGCCCCCGGCCCGGCTCGCCTCCCACGTCAACGCGGTCATCGGCGGCGCGGCCTGGCCGCTCGGCACCGTGCAGAAGGACCCGCGCGACGACCGCCGGCTGCTGGTGCGGCTCAAGCAGCCCGTCGTCGGCAAGGGCGGCACGGCCGAGGTGCGCTACGACGGAGCCGGCGGCCTCACCTCTCAGGGGAGCGAGCCGGTCGGCGCCTTCTGGAGCAGTGGACCCAACAAGTCCGAGTACGACCTGAGCACTCCCTGGGCCAAGGACGTGACGCCCGGCAACGCCCTCCCCGAATACCCCCGGCCGCAGCTGACCCGGGACGCCTGGCGGAACCTCAACGGCCAGTGGGAGTTCGCCGCCGCCGACGAAGGCGACCTCCCGCCCGTCGGCAAGAAGCTCCGCGAGAAGATCCTCGTCCCGTACCCGGTCGAGTCGCAGCTCTCCGGTATCGAGCGGCACGAGGACCGGATGTGGTACCGGCGCACCTTCACCGTCCCGCCCCAGTGGCAGGTCGGCGCCAAGGACGGCAAGCGGCTCAAGCTCAACTTCGACGCCGTCGACTGGCGGGCCGAGGTGTACGTCAACGGCACCAAGGTCACCGAGCACAAGGGCGGTTACGACCGTTTCAGCGCCGATGTCACCGACGCGCTCGAGCCCGGCCGCACCCAGGAGCTGATCGTCGGCGTCTACGACCCCACCGACGCGGCGGACGGCGAGAACCCGCCGATCGGCAAGCAGCGTCTGGACCCGAGCGGCATCTGGTACACCCCGTCCTCCGGCATCTGGCAGACGGTGTGGATGGAGCCGGTCGCGGCCGACCACCTTGACTCGCTGAAGCTGACCCCGGACGTCGCGGGCGAGAAGCTCGACGTCGAGGTGCGCGGCATACGGGACGGGCTGCCGGTCACGGCCACCGCGTACGACGGCAAGCGCAAGGTCGGCACCGTCACCGGCCGCAGCGGCACGAAGCTGAGCGTGCCGGTCCGTGACCCCCGCCTGTGGTCACCGGACGACCCCCACCTGTACCGGCTGGAGGTCACCGCGGGCAAGGACCGCGTCGGCAGCTACTTCGGCATGCGCTCCATCGCCGTGAAGACGGTCGACGGAGCCCCCCGCACGGTGCTCAACGGCAAGCCCACCTTCCTGATGGCCACACTCGACCAGGGCTTCTGGCCCGACGGGCTGCACACCGCGCCGACCGACGAGGCGCTGGCATTCGACCTTGAGAAGCACAAGGAACTCGGCTTCAACTCCGTGCGCAAGCACATCAAGGTCGAGCCCGACCGCTGGTTCTACTGGGCCGACCGGCTGGGGCTGCTGGTGTGGCAGGACATGCCGGCCATGAACACGATCAACCCGAACGCGGCCTCCCGTGCCCAGTACGAGCACGAGATGAAGCGGATGATCGACCAGCACGGCAACAGCCCGTCGGTGATCATGTGGGTCACCTTCAACGAGGGCTGGGGCCAGTACGACCAGGCGCGGGTCGCCGACCAGGCCAAGTCCTGGGACCCGACCCGGCTGGTCAACAACATGAGCGGGCTGAACTGCTGCGGCGCCGTCGACGGCGGGAACGGGGACATCGCCGACGCGCACGGCTACCCGGCCGCCCAACTGCCGCGCCCCGACGGTAAACGGGCCCTGGTCAGCGGCGAGTACGGCGGCCTCGGGCTGGCCGTGCCGGGCCACGCCTGGCCCGTACAGCACACCTACGTGGGCGTCGACCAGGCGAAGTACACCGACGAGTACCTGGCCCAGCTGGCCCATGTGCGCGAGCTCACCTGCCAGGGGAGCAACGGCGCGGTGTACACCCAGATCACCGATGTGGAAGGTGAGCTCAACGGGCTGCTCACCTACGACCGCAAGAAGATGAAGCCCGACGTCGAACGCCTCAAAGCGGCCCACGAGGCGCTGATCGCCGAGGCGGCCGACCCGGCGTCGATGGAGTGCGGCACCTCCTGACCGGCGCCGTCTCCCGGAGGCTTTTCGCAGGCCCGGACCGCCCCGCTCGCCGCGGGGACGGTCCGGGCCCTCCGGGCGTCCGGGCCCGCCGCGGACGGACCGGCGCCGGGCCACGGCGCTCGGCACCGGGCGGGTGCGCTCCTGGGCCCGGGGGCGGTCGCCCGCCCGCCGCGTGGACCGCTTACAGTGCCGCCAGGCGCACCGAGCGGCGAGGAGAGCGAGCACGCATGTCCAGGGCGTACGTCTTCACCCGGCACGGCGGACCCGAGGCGGAGTCGTTCATCGACCGGCCGCCGCCGAGCCCCGGACCCGGACAGCTCCTCGTAGCCGTGCGCGCCGCGGGCGTCAACCCCGTCGACTGGAAACTGCGCTCGGGCTACCGCAGGCCGGGCTCCCCGCCCGCCGAACCGCCCGAGGTACTGGGCAGCGAGGCGGCCGGAGTGGTCGTGGCGACCGGCCCCGACGTCGAGGGCTTCGCCGTCGGCGACGCGGTGTTCGGGTCCACGCTCACCGGCGGTTACGCGGAACACACCCTGCTGCCCGTCGCGGTCGCCGCGCACAAGCCCGCGGCGCTGTCCTTCACGGACGCGGCGGCGCTGCCGGTCGCGGCGGCCACCGCGTTCGACGCGGTCAACCAGCTCGGCCCGGAGCCCGGCGCGACCCTGCTGATCACCGGAGCCGGCGGCGGAGTGGGCGTCGCGGCGGTCCAGATCGCGCGCGGCCGGGGCATCCGTGTCCTCGGGACGGCGAGCACCGCCAAGAGGGAGTTCGTGGAGTCCCTCGGGGCGGTGCACCTCGCTCCGGGGCCGGACCTCGCCGAGCGCGTGCGCGCCGCCGCTCCCGACGGGGTCGACGCCGTGCTGGACCTGGTCGGCGGCGCCGTGCTGCGGGCCGCGGCCGGACTGCTCACGGACCGTACGAGGCTGGTCAGCGCCGCCGACAAGGGTACGGTGCCCGAGCTGGGCGGCGCGGCGGTCGTACGGCTGCGGACGGCCGCCGTCCTCGACGAAGTCGCGCGGCTGGTGCAGGACGGCACGCTGGATCCCCATGTGACCAGGATCTTTCCGCTGGAGCGGGCGGGCGAGGCGCTGCGGGCCGTGGAGAGCGGGCATGCCCAGGGCAAGATCGTGATCGAGGTCGCGGCATGACACTCGGCCCTGGAGCCCCGGACGCGCGCACCCGCAGCGTCCCCGTGCCGAGCGTCCGGGAAGAGCCTTTCGGCGAGGGACCGGCCCGCGACGGGTCGGCTGACGAGGGACCGGCCCAGGACGGACCGGCCCGCGCCGCCCGTGGCCGCACAGCGGAGGAGACGACCGCCACGGCCACGGCCGACGGTCATGGGTCCGTCGTGAACGCGACCGGCAGCCGCGGGTCAGCCGAGGAAACCCCCGTACGCCCGCACCCACTGGACCACCCCGTGCGGGCCGCGCTCACCGGGCCGCACGCCGGCTTCGCCCGGCGGCGCGGCCGGGTGCTGTGCTACCCGGCGGACGTGTCGCCCTGGCTGGCGCTGCCCGAGGACGCCACCGACGAGGACTGGGCCGACGCCGCCGCGCTCGCCGGGCCCGGCGGCTCCCTCGTGCTGATGGGGCACCGGTCCCCGCCGCCCGACAGCTGGGAGACCACCTTCTACGCCGACGGCGTGCAACTCGTCGGCCCCGGGGCCCCGGGGACGGTGACCGCGCGGGACGAAGAGGCCGTGCGGCTCGGCCCCGCCGACGTACCGGAGATCCTGGACCTGGTCGAGCGCACCAGGCCGGGCCCGTTCCTGCCCCGGACCATCGAACTCGGCACCTACCTGGGCATCCGCCGCCACGGCGCGCTCGTGGCGATGGCGGGGGAGCGGCTGCGCGCGGCGGGCTGGTGCGAGATCAGCGCCGTCTGCACCGCGCCGGAACACCGGGGCCGGGGGCTCGCGGCCCGGCTGGTCCTGGCCGTCTGCGACGGCATCAGGGCCCGGGGCGAGACACCGTTCCTGCACGCCGCCACCGACAACACGAACGCCGTCAGGCTGTACGAGTCGCTCGGCTTCCGGCTGCGCACGCCGACGTGCTTCCTCGGCGTCAAGGCCCCCGGCTGAGTCTTTCGGGCGCCCATCGCCCCCGGGACCGCGGCATCGGCGCCGGGGCCGGCCCCGCGGCCGGATAAGATAGTGGCATTTTGTTGCCCTCCCCGGCGTGTCGGTACGTATCCGGCCTGCTCCGGCCCGCCCCGGCCCGCGGGGGACGCGGCGACAGCCGACAGGGAAACCCGGCCGGGGCTTTGGCGTACGAGTGATCGAGGAACAGCGACAGCGATGACGGTGACAGAGGACGGACCCGTGTCCGGCACGGGACCGGCGCACGACGAGACCCCGGAAACCGCCTTCGGTCCCGGCATCGACCCCGAACGCATGGCCGTCTGCCTGAGCGTGCTCGACGAGCTCGACCGGCTGGAGGTCGACCACCCCGACGCCATCGCCGTCCGGCGCGCCACCGCCGGCGTCTACCGGACCGTCAAGCAGCGCCGCCGCCAGGAGCGCAGGGCCGCCAAGACCGCCCACGACAAGGCCGTCACCGAGGCCACCGCCACCGGCTCCGCGGAACGCATCGACGACGAGACCCAGGGGCTGCTGCCCTCCTCCTCGGCGGCCGGGGAGATCGCGGGCATCCTCCAGCGCCCCCGGTCCTGCTACATCTGCAAGACCCGCTACGTCGAGGTCGACGCCTTCTACCACCAGCTGTGCCCGTCGTGTGCCACCGAGAACCGGGCCCGCCGCGACGCCCGTACGGACCTGACGGGCCGGCGCGCGCTGCTCACCGGCGGCCGGGCCAAGATCGGCATGTACATCGCGCTGCGACTGCTGCGCGACGGCGCCCACACCACCATCACCACCCGCTTCCCCAGCGACGCGATACGGCGCTTCAAGGCGATGCCCGACAGCGCCGACTGGATCCACCGCCTCAAGATCATCGGTATCGACCTGCGGGACCCGGCGCAGGTCGTCGCGCTCGCGGACTCCGTCGCGGCCGAGGGCCCGCTGGACATCCTGATCAACAACGCGGCGCAGACGGTCCGCAGGTCCGCGCAGGCGTACAGCGAGCTCGTCGCCGCCGAGGCCGCACCCCTGCCGGCCGGTGAACTCCCCTCCTCCGAGGTCATCGGCGCGTTCGGCAGCGGCGCGGCGGCGGTGCTGCCCGCCGCCCGCACCGAGGCCCTGAGCGCCTCCGACGTCACGGACCTGGCGCTCGTCGGCGGATCCGCCACGCTCGCCAGGATCGAGGCGGGCACGGCGATCGACGCGGGCGGTCTCGTACCGGACCTGCACGACACCAACAGCTGGGTGCAGACGGTCTCCGAGGTCGACCCGGTCGAACTGCTCGAAGTGCAGCTGTGCAACTCCACCGCGCCGTTCATCCTCATCAGCAGGCTCCGGCCGGCGATGCGGGCCGCCCGGGCGGAGCGCGCCTACGTCGTGAACGTCTCCGCGATGGAGGGCGTCTTCAGTCGCGGCTACAAGGGCGCGGGCCATCCGCACACCAATATGGCCAAGGCGGCGCTCAACATGCTGACCCGTACCAGCGCCCAGGAGATGTTCGAATCGGACCGCATCCTGATGACCGCCGTCGACACCGGCTGGATCACCGACGAGCGTCCGCATCCGGACAAAATGCGGCTGGCCGAGGAGGGGTTCCACGCCCCGCTCGATCTCGTCGACGGAGCCGCCCGCGTGTACGACCCGATCGTACGGGGCGAGAGCGGTGAGGACCTGTACGGCTGCTTCCTCAAGGACTACGCACCCGCCAACTGGTAGTCGGTCGAATGGCCGGAACATCACCCGAATACCGGCACTGTCGAGCGGTATGACGCTCATTTGGTTACTCTTGTGCGCACGAACGGCCCGGCGGGGGTACACCATCCCCCGCGGCCGAACTGGGACAGGCCCGCCATCACCGGCCGCGATCCCGTTCCTGGAAACGGCGCCACCGCGACGGAGCTGCCCCTGTACCAGAGTTGCGCGACACAGAGGAGTGCGCGGTGACACCAGACGTGACGGAGTACGAGAGCCGGACGGCCGATCCCGGCGAGTCGAAGCGAACGCCGGAGAAGCTGGGCAATCTCGAAGTGTGGGCCAGATCGGCCCCGATCAGGCTGGCGGGTTACGAGGACGACCTCGCGGAGCCGCACATCCTGCCCGGTATCGACTGACACCGGCGCCCCGACGCCGGCCCCCGGGGGCGGGCGACCCGTCCGACTCGAGGGAGGTCCCCCTCCCGCCCGGCGGAAGACCTTGACGTCCCGCACCTCGCGACCGCGAGGTGCGGGACGTTTTCGCGTGCCCGGCACATGCCGACGCGCCCGGCCTGCCCGGCGCGCCTGCTCCGGTCGGCCCTGTGTCCGCTTGCGGGCGCGGGAGACGTCCGTCAGACATGAGAGGACAAGTCTGGCAACTCTGACATCCCTGACGGGCGAGGCGGGAGATTCCGGTGCGCTCATCCATCCGCCGTCGGCATGCCGCGCTTCTGGCGCTGCTCGCGGGCGTCCTCGTCATGGCCGGCTGCGGAGGGGACGACGGAGCCCGCGAGGCGACGGTGGACGCCAAGGAGCTCTACCTCCAGCGGGCCACCGCCCGGGAGCCCGCCCCGTTCACCCCCTCGACGGCCGCCGACCCGCCACGCCCCGTCCCGGGCCCCGAGCGCTCCCCGGCGCGGCCGGGAGCGCCCGAGTCCGGGGGCGGGGCCACGCTGCCCGTACGGACGGCGCGCGCCCTGCCGGGCTCCACGCCGGGGCTGTACGCGGGCGTCCGGTCCGCCGCCACCTGCGACGTGGAGCGGCAGATCCGCTACCTCACCGAGGAGCCGGTGACGGCCCGGGCCTTCGCCGAGGGCGCGGGCATCACCCCGGCCGTGCTGCCCGGCTATCTGCGCGGACTCACCCCCGTGTCCCTGCGCGCCGACACCCGGGTGACCAACCACGCCTTCCGCGGCGGCACCGCGGCCGCCTTCCAGGCCGTCCTCCAGGAGGGCACCGCCGTCATGGTGGACGACCGCGGGCTGCCACGGGTGCGCTGCGCGTGCGGCAGCCCGCTGGGGCGACCGGTCGCCACCCGTGGGCAGGTGCGCCACAAGGGCGGGAAATGGGCCTCCTACCGGCCCGACCGGGTGGTCGTGGTCAGGCCCGCGCCGCGGGCGGTCACCAGTCTGATCATCGCCGACCTGGCCGGCGAGGCCTGGATCGAGCGGCGGACCGGCACGGACGGGGAGAGCGACGCCTTCCCCGAGGCCCCACCCGCGTACGGACCGGGCGCGGACATCACCGACCCCGGCGCCGTGCGGCCGCCGGGCGCGCCCCTGCCCGAGGCGCCCCCGGGAACCGGCCGCGCGCGGCCGTCGGCGGGGGACTCGTCCGGGGACGGGCCATGGGCGCCGGGGGACCCGGGCTCGGTGGAGCTGACGGGGCCCCAGGACGACGCGGACCTGCTGGAAGGCCCGGAGCCACCGCTGGGCGCGGCGGGCGGCTGAGGGGGCGCTGCCGCGGGCGGCAGGCGGCCCGGGGAGCAGTCGAGGAATCCGGCAAATGATGACAGAGTGTCCCCATGGTTGAACGGGCAGCGGGTACCCCGTCGCTTCCCGGCGAGTGGCCCGTCCCGCCGGGCGTCAGCCTGTCCCTCAACCGGATGGGCACCTTCGACTGGGACCTGGACGGCGGCCGCCTCCATCTGGACTCCCCGGCCCTCGCCGTGTTCGACCTGCGCCCCGACGAGTACGACGGCCGGCGCCGGAGCCTGAAGGCGCGGATCCCGCCGGGCGAGATGCGCCGCCTGGACGAGATCCTGGAGCAGGCGGTCAGGAGCGGCAGCGAGGCGTACAGCGCGTACTTCCGCGTCTGCCGGCGCGACGGCAGCCGGCGCTGGACCCACACCCAGGGCCGCATCCTCCGGGACCCGGAGGGACGGGCGCGCCGCGTCGTCGGCATCGTCCGCGACGCCGTGCAGGAACTCGTCGACTCCACCGCGCGCCACGAACTGGCCGCCGCCCGGCCGACACGTACCAGTGTCGTCGAGGGCACCGCCGCCGCCCTCGCCCACGCCAGGACCGTCCAGGACGTCATCGACGTGCTGAAGGAGTCCGACGGCCTGGCGCACCTCGGCGCCACCAGCCTGGTGATGGGGCTGCTGGAGTCCGGGCGCATCCACCTCGTCGCCGAGGGCCCGGACGGCTCGTACGTGCCCGGCACCCGGGTCACCCGGACCGACGAGGGATACCCGATGAGCGAGGTACTCAGGACGCTCACCCCCCGCTTCATCGAGTCCCCCGAGGAGTTCGCCGCCCGCTACCCGCAGCTGTGGCCGCAGATCAGCCACCTCGGAATCAACGCCGCCGCCTATCTCCCGCTGATCGCCCAGGCGCGCCCCCTCGGCGCGCTCGGGCTGCTGTACCGCCACAAGAGCGGCTTCAGCGCCGAGGACCGCGACATCCTCCTCGCGCTCGGCAGCAGCATCGCCCAGAGCCTCCAGCGCGCGATGCTCTTCGAGCAGGACCACGACCTGGCCCAGGGGCTCCAGCAGGCGATGCTGCCGCGCCGGATCCCCGCCGTGGCCGGCGCCGAGATCGCCGTGCGCTACCGCTCGGCACGGCTGGGCCAGGACATCGGGGGCGACTGGTACGACGTGATCCCGCTGCCCGGCGGCCGGGTCGGGACGGTGATCGGTGACGTCCAGGGCCACGACACCCACGCCGCGGCCGTCATGGGCCAGCTGCGGATCGTCCTGCGGGCGTACGCCACCGAGGGGCACTCGCCCGCGACCGTGATGGCCCGGGCCTCGGTCTTCCTGTACGAGCTGGACACCGACCGCTTCGCGACCTGCACCTATGCGGAGGCAGACCTCGCGACCGGGGTGGTCAGGCTGGTCCGCGCCGGGCACATCGACCCGATGATCAGGGACACCGACGGGAGCTGCCGCAGGCTCCCGGTGCCCGGCGGCATGCCACTGGGGCTGTCCGCGGTCTTCGGAGAGCTGGACTACCCGGTGGAGACCGTCGAGCTGGACCCCGGCCAGACCCTGCTGCTCTACACCGACGGGCTGGTGGAGCAGCCCGGCACGGATCTGGACGAGGGCATGCTGCTGCTGGCCGCACTGGTACGGGACGGCCCGCGCGACCTCCAGCAACTGGCGGACCGGCTCTGCGGGGCGGTGGACGAGCAGGGCGGGGAGGACGACGCGGCCGTGCTGCTGCTGCGCCGGGGCGGCAGCCGCCCGCCCCGCGTGGGCGGCCGGCTCCAGCAGGAGGTCGGCGAGGGCGACCCGGGTGCGCTGCGCACCGCGCGGCGCATGATCCGGGCGGCGGCGACGGCCTGGGGAGCCGCGGGGCGCGTGGACGAGATCGAACTGGCCGCCGACGAGCTGATCACCAACGCCCTGGTGCACACCCGCGCCGGGGCGGTGGTGACCGTACAGGTGGTGCCCGGGCCGCAGCGGCGGCTGAGGATCGAGGTCGAGGACCTGTCCAGCGCCCTGCCGCACCGGCGGGACGCGGGCGAGTCCGGGACCTCGGGGCGCGGACTGCTGCTGGTCGACCTGCTGGCGGACGGCTGGGGTGTGGAGTCGCGCGGCAGCGGCAAATGTGTGTGGTGCGAGTTCGGCGTTCCGGAGCGGCCGGCCGGCTGACGGCTCCCCGCCCCTCCGCGCCGGCCGCCGGTCATCCCGCCGCCGGCCGCCGGTCACCTCGCGGCGCCGACCGTCACGCCGACCGTGTGTGCTCCCGGTTTTCACCTATAGATCGGATATCACGCCCCGCGTGTCGGTTGTGGTACGGGGTGGCCTCCGTACGGGAAGGGGCTGCCCGGGTGTTGACGGGCGCCAGTCATCCGATGAATATTCGTCGGGATCGACGTGGACCACTCCCGAAGGGGCAGCGACATGCGACGGACCACGCTCGGACGCGGCACCGTCCCGGTGACCGGGCTGTCCTTCGGGGCCGCCGGGATCGGCAATCTCTACACCGCGGTCGCGCCCGGTGACGCGGCGGCGGCGGTCGACGCCGCCTGGGAGGCGGGCATCCGCTACTTCGACACCGCGCCGCACTACGGCCTCGGTCTCTCCGAACGCCGGCTCGGCGAGGCGCTGCGCGCCAGGGACCGCGCCGCGTACGCCGTCTCCACCAAGGTGGGACGGCTGCTCGAACCGGTCGCGGGCGGGCCGTACGGCGACGACCTCGGCCACGGCTTCGCGGTCCCCGCGACCCACCGGCGCGTCTGGGACTTCAGCGCCGACGGTGTCCTCCGCTCGGTCGAGCAGAGCCTGGTACGGCTCGGCCTCGACCGGATCGACATCGTCTACCTGCACGACCCGGACGACCACGCCGAACAGGCCCTTCGGGAGGCGTACCCGGCGCTGGAACGGTTGCGGGCCGAAGGGGTCGTCGGTGCCGTCGGCGCCGGCATGAACCGGCCCGAACCGCTCACCCGCATCCTGCGGGAGACCGATGCCGATGTCGTGTTGTGCGCGGGCCGGTTCACCCTGCTCGACCGGTCGGCGCTCACCGAACTGCTGCCCGTGGCCGCCGCGCGCGGCCGGAGCGTCGTCGTCGGCGGCGTCTTCAACTCCGGCCTGCTCGCAGACCCGCGGCCCGGCGCCAGGTACGACTACGCCGCGGCCCCTCCCGAACTGCTGGACCGGGCGCGGCGCATGGACGCCGTCAGCCGGCGGTACGGGGTCCCGCTGCGCGCCGCCGCCCTGCACTACCCGCTGCGCCACCCGGCCGTCGCCAGTGTGCTGGTCGGCGCCCGGTCGGCGGCGGAGGTACGGGACGCGGCCCGGCTCGCCGCCGGTACCGTCCCCGACGACCTCTGGGCCGAACTGCGCGCCGAAGGGCTGCTGACCGACGACATGGCGTGGGCCAGGACTCCGGCACGGGCGGCGGATCCCGCGTGGGAGGCCGACGCTGCGGCGGGCACCGAGGGCTCGGCGGTGACCGGCGGTCCGGCCGGGGCGGGTGGCGTGCCGAGGGCAGACGGCGTGGCGCACACCGAGGGTGCCGCGCGCGCCCAGGGCGGAGCGTCGGCGGGCTCCGTCGGCGGTCTCCCGCCGACGGGGAACGGGGCGGGGCGACCGTCCGGGAACGGGGCGGGACGATGACCGGCCCGGCGGCCGTCACCGCTCCCGTCGTCGACGCCCACCATCACATCTGGGACCTGTCCGTACGCGACCAGGACTGGATCACCGGAGCCGCGATGGCGCCCCTCCGGCGCAGCTTCGCCGTCGAGGACCTGGAGCCGGAAGCCGGGGCGGCGGGGGTGACGGCCACCGTCCTCGTGCAGACCGTCTGCGTCCCGGAGGAGACGCCGGAGTTCCTCGCCGTCGCCGACCGCGGCGGGCTGGTCGCGGGCGTCGTCGGCTGGACCGATCTGACCGCGCCCGGCATCGCCGACACCCTGGCCGCGCTACGCGAACTGCCCGGCGGCGACCGGCTCGTGGGCATCCGCCACCAGGTGCAGGGCGAACCCGACCCGGCGTGGCTGCTCCGCCCCGACGTACGGCGCGGCCTCGCCGCGGTCGCGGCCGCGGGCCTCGCCTACGACCTGGTCGTCCTCCCGCCTCAGCTGGCCGCGGCGGCCGAGGCGGCACGGCTGCTGCCGGAGCTCACCTTCGTCCTCGACCACCTCGGCAAACCACCCATCGCGAGCGGTCGCACGGACGCGGGAACGCACGCGCGCCCGGGCACCGACACCGGCACGGCCGCCTGGGCCGACGCGGTCAGAACGCTGGCCGCCCGCCCCAACACCGTCTGCAAGCTCTCCGGAATGGTCACCGAGGCCGCCTGGGACGCCTGGACGACCGACGACCTGCGGCCGTACGCGGACGTCGTCCTCGACGCCTTCGGCCCCGGCAGGCTGATGTTCGGCTCGGACTGGCCGGTGTGCCGGCTGGCCGCCACGTACGGCGAGGTCTACGACGCGGCCCGCAGCCTGACCGGCGGACTGAGCCAGGACGAGCGGAACGCGGTCTTCGGCGCCACCGCCCGGCGCGTCTACGGCCTGCGCGACGGCGGCGGGGCCGGCGGACCGGCCGACGGGCGGAGCTGAGGGCGCTGCGGCACGCTGGACACATGCCGGAAGTCCCCGAAGTGGAAGCGCTCAGAGAGTTCCTCGACGGCCATCTGGTGGGCCGGGAGATCGCCCGCGTCCGGCCCCTCGCGGTGAATGTCCTCAAGACCTACGACCCGCCGCTGTCCGCCCTGGCCGGGACCACGGTCACCGCCGTCGCCCGGCACGGCAAGTACCTCGACATCGTCGCGGGCGAGGCCGGACTGCACCTGGCCGTCCACCTCGCCCGCGCCGGCTGGCTGCGCTGGAAGGACTCCTTCCCGGCCGCTCCGCCGCGGCCCGGCAAGGGACCGCTCGCCCTGCGGACGGTCCTCGCGGAAGGCGACGGATTCGACCTGACCGAGGCGGGGAGCACCAAACGGCTCGCGGTGCACCTCGTCCGCGACCCGGCCGACGTGCCCGGCATCGCCCGGCTCGGTCCCGACCCGATGGACGGCTCCTTCGACCGGGCGGCCTTCGCCCGGCTGCTCGCCGGCGAACGCCGGCAGATCAAGGGCGCGCTGCGCGACCAGAGCCTCATCGCGGGCATCGGCAACGCCTACAGCGACGAGATCCTGCACGCCGCGAAGATGTCACCGTTCAAGCCGGTGCGGAACCTGTCCGAGGACGAGATCACCGCACTGTACGAGGCGATGGGTGCCACGCTCGGGTCGGCCGTCGAACGCTCGCGCGGGGTTGCCGCCGGGCGGCTGAAGGCGGAGAAGAAGAGCGGGCTGCGGGTGCACGGCCGCACGGGTGAGGCCTGTCCCGTCTGCGGGGACACCATCCGCGAGGTCTCCTTCAGCGACTCCTCGCTCCAGTACTGCCCCACCTGCCAGACGGGCGGCAAGCCGCTGGCCGACCGCCGGATGTCCCGGCTGCTGAAGTGACCAGGCGCTGACACGGCACGGCCCGGGCTTTCGAGCAGGCGCCGTCCGGCTCAGGTGCCGTTCCGGCCGCCGATGATCATCAGAGCGTGACCGTCCGTCGTCCGCACCTCGAAGTGGTCGATCCCGCCCGGCCGCATCGCCGTGCCGCCCCGGGTGACCAGCCGCTCCTCGCGCTCCGCCGAGCTCGCCCACGTCGTCACCGTCTCCCGCGAACCGTCGAGCCCGACCACGACGAGGGAGCACACCGCCGTCCCGCCCGGCCGGACCAGCTCGAGCCCCACGTCCGTGCCCCAGCCCGTCTCCGCCGCCGTCACCACGGCCGAGGCGCCCGTCCGCTCGTCGGAGGCGGTCCACCGTACCGGCGCGCCCGCCCCGGGACCGGCGTCCCGCGGCCCCAGCGCGGCGAGCACCGCGAGCGGGCCGCCCACCGCGAGCACCACCGCCGCCGCGGCCAGCACCAGCCGGCGTCTGCGGGCGCGGCGCCGCCCGGCCGCCGCCCGGTCCAGGAGCCCGGCCAGCAGCCCCGGCCCGGGGTCGGTGAACGGTCCCACGCCGGTGGGGGCCTGCCGTACGTACGTGTCGAGCTGTGCCTTCACTCCGCCGAAGTCGTCCAGCAGCAACGCGCACTGCGGGCAGTCCATCAGATGATCCTCGAAGCGGAAGGCATCCCTGGGGCCGAGCACTCCGAGTGCGTAGGCGCCGACATCGCGATGGAGGTCCAAGGTCCGCATGGTCTCTGGTACGTACCGCAGCCCCGAATCACTCATGCCACACGCGGCCGGACGCGCCTAAACTCCAGCAGCATGCTGAGCGTACTGGCTGTCGACGACGAAGAACCGGCGCTTGCGGAACTTCTCTATCTGCTGAGGGCCGATCCGCGGATCCGGGCCGCCGAGGGAGCGACCGGCGCCACGGAAGCGCTGCGCCGCATCGGGGCCGCGCTCGAGGCCGGGCCCGGCGACCCCGCCGCCGTCGACGTGGTCTTCCTCGACATCCACATGGCCGGCCTGTCGGGGCTCGACATGGCCAGGTTGCTGGCCGGTTTCGCCCAGCCCCCGCTGATCGTCTTCGTCACCGCACACGAGGACTTCGCCGTTCGCGCCTTCGACCTCAAGGCCGTCGACTACGTCCTCAAACCGGTCCGCAGGGAGCGGCTCGCCGAGGCCGTACGCCGGGTCACCGAACTGGTGGGGGAGCGGACCCCCGTCGCGGCCCCGGCCACCGACCAGATAGCGGTGGAACTCGGCGGGATCACCCGCTTCGTCGCCGTCGAGGACATCGCGTACGTCGAGGCGCGCGGCGACTACGCCCGGCTGCACACCGACACCGGAAGCCACCTGGTCCGGATCCCCCTGACCACCCTGGAGGAGCGCTGGCGTGCCCGGGGCTTCGTCCGCGTCCACCGCAGCCATCTCGTCGCCCTGAACCGGATCGACGAGCTGCGCCTGGACGCGGGCGCGATGAGTGTCCGCGTCGGCGCCGTGGAGCTGGCGGTCAGCCGTCGGCACGCCCGCGCGCTGCGCGACCTCCTGATGCGACAAGGCGGTCGTTGACCAGGCCCTTCCCGCCGGATGACCCGGCTGCGTACACTCCACGCGCGACAGGACGAAGCGCCGGGCCGTGGGCCGCGAGCACCGGTGGGAGGACGGGACGGGCCGGACGGAGAGGTGCCATGGCGGACGACGCACGGCCGCGGCGGCCGCCACCGCCCGGTGCCGAACCGTTCGAGCGGCGGTCGCCCGGGCCGCGCGACGCGCCCGCGGGCACACCGCGGCGCGAGGTCGTCACCGGTGAGCCCCTGCGCGCCCGCCCCTTGCCGCGCTACCGCGCCCAGGCCGAGATCGCGGAACACACACCGCTCGGTGACGCCTATGTCCGGTCTCTGATGCGCAGTCAACTCCGCGCCGGTCTTACGGCGTTCGCCCTCCTCGCCTGCGTCGCCGGCACCCTGCCGCTCGCCTTCGCCGCGCTGCGCGACCAGACCGCCGTCTGGTTCGTGCTCGGCTTCGCCGCCTACCCACTGCTCGCCCTCCTCGCCTGGTGGTACGTATGGCGCGCGGAGCGCAACGAACGCGACTTCGCCCGGCTCGTGAAGGGCCGGCCCGTCCCGTGAACCAGAGCTACCCGGTCGTGGCCGTCACCGTCGTCGTGCTGGCCACCGTCCTCGTCGGCGGCTTCGGGCTGCGGATCTCCCGCACCACCTCCGACTTCTACGTGGCCTCCCGCACCGTCGGCCCCGCGCTCAACGCCGCCGCGATCAGCGGCGAGTACCTCTCGGCCGCCTCCTTCCTCGGGATCGCCGGGCTGGTGCTGCTGCACGGGCCCGACATGCTCTGGTACCCGGTCGGCTACACCGCCGGCTACCTCGTGCTCCTGGTCTTCGTCGCCGCCCCGCTGCGCCGCTCCGGCGCGTACACCCTCCCCGACTTCGCCGAGGGGCGGCTGCAGTCCCGGGCGGTGCGCCGGCTGGTGAGTGTGTTCGTGGTCGGCGCCGGCTGGCTCTACCTCGTTCCCCAGCTCCAGGGCGCGGGACTGACGTTGAAGATCCTCACCGGCGCGCCCGGCTGGTTCGGCGGGGTGCTGGTCGCGCTCGTGGTGGTGGCGGCGGTCGCGGCGGGCGGCATGCGCAGCATCACCTTCGTCCAGGCGTTCCAGTACTGGCTCAAGCTCACCGCGCTGCTCGTCCCGGCGTTCTTCCTGGTGCTGGCGTGGCAGGGCGACGGGCGGCCGAGCGTCGCGGCCGGCCTGACCGGCGCCGTCGCCGGACGCGTCGACCATCCCCTCTACGCCACCTACGGCCTGATCGTGGCCACCTTCCTCGGCACGATGGGCCTGCCGCACGTCGTCGTCCGCTTCTACACGAGCCCCAACGGCCGGGCCGCGCGCCGGACCACCGTGGTCGTCCTGGCCCTGATCGGCGCCTTCTACCTGCTGCCGCCGGTGTACGGGGCGCTGGGCCGGCTCTACGTACCCCGGCTGCCGTCCGGCACCGACGCCGACGCGGCCGTCCTGCTGCTGCCGGAGCGCGCCGTCGGCGGGCTCGGCGGGGACCTGCTCGGGGCGCTGGTGGCGGGCGGCGCCTTCGCCGCCTTCCTGTCCACCGCCTCCGGGCTCACCATGGCCGTGGCGGGGGTGCTCACCCAGGACGTCCTGCCCTCGCGCGGCGTACGAGACTTCCGGCTGGCCACCCCGCTCGCCATCGCCGTGCCGCTGGGCGGGTCGTTGCTGGTGAGCTCCATGCCCGTGGCCGACTCCGTCGCCATGGCCTTCGCGGTCTCCGCGTCCTCCTTCTGCCCGCTGCTGGTGCTCGGCATCTGGTGGCGGCGGCTCACCCCGCCCGGCGCGGCCGCCGGTCTGCTGCTCGGCGGCGGCCTCTCCTTCGCGGCCACGGTGGTCACGGTCGGCGGAGCCGTCCGGTCCGGCTGGCCGCACGCGCTGCTGGCCTGGCCCGCTGTCTGGTCCGTGCCGGTCGGCTTCCTCGCCATGATCCTGGTGTCCCTGGCCACGCCGGGCCGGATACCGCCCGGCACCAGCGCCGCCATGGCGCGCTTCCACCTGCCGGAGGCCCTGGTTCCGCGCGGCGGGGACGGTCGGGACGGCCTGTGCGGCGGGGCGGCCACGGGCGCGGTGGACGGACGGCGGGCCCGGGCCGGCTCCGGTGCCGGTCCGGGCGCGGACGCCGGTCCGGGGGGCCGGTCCGCCGGGACCGTGTCCGGTCGGGGCGCCGCGCCGGGCCGTACGGGGGCGTCCGACCGTACGGACGTCCCGGACCCCGCGGGCGTCCCGGACCCCGCGGACGTGTCGGATCGTACGGGCGTACGTGGCCGTACGACGGAGGCGCCATGAGCGGCGCCGCGCTCGCCGCCCTGATCGTGCTGGGGCCGTTGCTGCTCGCCGGGGGCTTTCTGCTCGGCCGCCGCACCGCGCGCCTCGAGCGGATCAGCGATGTCGGCACGCCCGTCGAGCACGCCACGTTCGAGACCCTGCACACCGCCTCGCTCGCCGCGCCCCCGCTGCGGGCCGGCCTCACCGAGGACAGCGCCCGCAAGGCGGCCCGCCGGCTGCGCTCCCTGCTGGGCACCGACGCTCTCTGCCTCACCGACCGGGACCGGGTCCTCGCGTGGGACGGCGCCGGCGAGGACCATGGCACCGGTGTGATGGACCAGGTCGCCGGGGTGCTCGAGAGCGGACGCGGCACGGCGTTCGCCGGCGGCTGCGACGATCTCGACTGTTCCCTGCGGTGGGGCGCGGCCGCCCCGCTCACGGTGGACCACCGGGTGCTCGGCACCCTCGTCGCGTACGCCCCGCGCGAGTCGGCGGTCCTCGCGCGGGCCGTGGGCGAAGTGGCCCGCTGGGTTTCCGTGCAGCTGGAACTGGCCGAGCTGGACCGCTCCCGCACCCGGCTGATCGAGGCGGAGATCAAGGCGCTGCGGGCCCAGATCTCCCCGCACTTCATCTTCAACTCACTGGCGGCCATCGCCTCGTTCGTCCGTACCGATCCCGAGCGCGCCCGCGAACTCCTGCTGGAATTCGCGGACTTCACCCGCTACTCGTTCCGCAGCCGGGGCGACTTCACCACGCTCTCCGACGAACTGCACTCCATCGACCAGTACCTGGCGCTCGTCCGGGCCCGGTTCGGCGACCGGCTCACCGTCACCCTCCAGGTCGCCCCCGAGGTGCTGCCGGTGGCGATGCCGTTCCTCTGCCTCCAGCCGCTCGTCGAGAACGCCGTCAAACACGGTCTCGAAGGCGCGGGCACCACCAGCCACCTCACCATCAGCGCACTCGACGCGGGCGCCGAGGCGGAGGTGGTGATCGAGGACGACGGGGTGGGGATGGAACCGGACCGGCTACGGCGGATCCTGCGCCGCGAGGACGGCGCGTCCACCGGCATCGGGCTGCTCAACGTGGACGAGCGGATGCGCCAGGTCTACGGGGACGACTACGGCCTGGTGATCGAGACGGGCGTCGGCGCGGGGATGAGGATCACCGTACGGATCCCCAAGTACCGCGCCGGGGTGCACGGAAGCTGAGGCCGACTGGAGCCGGCCGCCGTGCGGTCGGCACCCGGCCGCCACGCGATCCGCGTACGGCCGCCCGTGCTGTTCCGTGCCACCCGTGCCATTCGCGCCGTCCGTGTGCCACCGCCGTACAGCCGTCCGTGTGCGACCGCCGTACAGGGGGCAGGGCTCAGAACAGATGGATCGCCAGGTGCCCCAGCGGCAGCCCCAGCTGCCACGCCGGAGTCCACACCTTCGGCCCTTCCTCCTCCGCCGCCGGGCAGGGGTCCTCGCGCGTAGGCCCCATGGCGTCCAGGTCGGGCGCCAGCATCTCCGTCTCCTCCAGCCACCGCCAGGCCGCGCCCGCCAGCTCCAGGTCCGGATCGCGGACCGTGCCACCGGCCTCGAAGGCGAGCGCCTCCAGCCGGTCGAGCCGCGCGCACACCCACTCCGGCCAGGAGGTGCCGTACGCGGTCAGGGAGTGCCACTCCGCCATCCGGGCCCCCGAGCGGGGGCCGCCCGCCGAACTGCCGGAGAGGAAGATGGTCAGGGCCAGCGCGTGCCGGCCCGCTCGGTACTCCAGTGTCGTCGGTGGCATCAGATCGCCGGTGCGCAGCAGTTCGTCGGCGACGTATTCCGCGTACATCCACGCCATCGGCACCAGTAGGTCACCACCGCCCGCGTTGTCGGTACTGTCCGGACGCATCGCTTCTCCGCCTTTCTTCCCGCCCCCCGAAACCCCCTTCACGGAGCATTGAACCGGCGGCGGCCGCCGCGCGTGGCCAGAAGGGCAGGATCGGGCGGCGGACGGGAGCGGATTGTGACGGGTGGGGCCGACGGTGAGGCAGCCGACGCTGGAACGACCGATTCCGGACGGCATGTACGGTCGTTCCTCGGCGCGTACGTGCTGGGCGCGCTCGCTCCCGAGGAGGACCGGCGCGTCGCGGACCACCTCGCGCGGTGCGGTCCGTGCGGGGCCGCCTACCTGGAGGTGGCCGAGGCGCCGTCGCTGCTGGCGCTGGTGGACGAGGAGGACCTGCGATAGCCGGGCAGGGCGCGGGCGAGCGCCCGTAGCGCGTAGTACGACCGGGACTTGACCGTACCCGCCGGAATGCCCAGCGCCCGGGCGGTCTCGTTCACACTCAGCCCGCGGAAGTAGATGTGCGCCAGCACGGCGCGGTGTTCCGGGCTCAGCTCTCGCACCGCCTTGCGGACGTCGAGCGCCAGGGTCGTGGTCTCGGTGGGGTCCTCCGGGTCGGGGGTCGTCGCGAGGATCCCGTCACCCACCTCGGGCGGTCGCGCCAGCCGGGACCTGCGCGCGTCGATGGCGAGCCGGCGTCCCACGGTGAACAGCCAGGGCCGCATGGATTCGAAGGGACCGTCGAACGCCTCGGGGTGCTGCCAGGCGCGTACCAGCGTCTCCTGGAGCAGATCCTCCGCACGCTGCCGGTCCCCGAAGGTCAGTCCCAGCAGGAAGTTGAGCAGAGCGGGGCCGTGCTCGCGCTGGAGGTCCGTCAGCGCCCGCTCGTCGGTCGTCGCCCGGGCCGTGGCGGGGGCAGTGGTCATCGTGAACGTCCTTTCCAGCCGTCGCCGTCGTTTCACGTCGCTGTCGCTGTCGCTGTCGCTGTCGCGGCGCGATCGTCGTCGCCGGGCCGGTGCCGTGAAGATCCTCCGGACCGGCCCTGGCGGTATCCGAACGCAGGACGGCGCCGGGGGACAGGTGGCGCGCACGGCTCTGCGACGAACGGTCGCTCACTGCGACGAGCGGTGCGATGAACGGTCCCACGGGGCTGTTCAGGCCATACGAAGGGAATGGTCGGCTTGGTGGCTTGACATCCTTTTATGCGACTATATGGATTCATCGGGACGGTATTCGCCTGAAATCGGAGCCTTCTCGATGACCACACGTATGAGACAGGGAGTGGTGGCCGCCGTGGTCCTGCTCATCGGAACAGCGGCGGCCTGCGCGGGCTCCGACCGGGCGGCCGGCGGCCGGCTCGCGGTCTCCCCGGCGGCCGGGCCCGAGGCGCGGCGCGGATTCACGCTCGTCGCCTCGGGCGATGTGCTGCCCCACGACTCCGTCATCCGCCGGGCGAACCTCGACGCGGGCGGCGACGGTTACGACTTCGCCCCCATGCTCGCCGCTGTGAAGCCGGTGGTCTCCGGCGCGGACGTGGCGATCTGCCACATGGAGACCGTGTACGGCGAGGAGGGCGGCTCCTACTCCGGCTATCCGGACTTCACCTCACCGCCCGAGGTCGCCGCCGGTCTGCGGGAGACCGGCTACGACTCCTGCTCCACCGCCTCCAACCACAGCCTCGACGATGGTGCGGAGGGTATCCGC
The DNA here is from genome assembly GCF_052983195.1 of Streptomyces hebeiensis. Taxonomy (NCBI): domain Bacteria; kingdom Bacillati; phylum Actinomycetota; class Actinomycetes; order Kitasatosporales; family Streptomycetaceae; genus Streptomyces; species Streptomyces hebeiensis. Next base: position 612,732 of record NZ_CM129812.1, on the reverse strand, counting down.
CGCACCCTGGACGCCTTCGACAAGGCGGGCCTCAAGCACGTGGGCTCGGCCCGTACGGCAGCCGAGTCGGCCCGGCCCGCGCTGATGACGGCGGGCGGTGCCACGGTCGCCCAACTCGCCTACACCTTCGGCACCAACGACAAGCCGTTCCCCGAGGGCCGGCCGTGGGCGGTGAACCTGACCGACGAGAAGAAGATCGTCGCGGACGCGCGGGCCGCCCGGAAGGCCGGCGCCGACGTCGTCGTGGTGAGCATGCACTGGGGCACCGAGTGGCAGACGGAGCCGGACGACGACCAGCTGAGCCTGGCCAGGAAGCTCACGGGGTCACGCACCGGGGACCGGCCCGACATCGACCTGATCATCGGCACCCATGCCCATGTTCCCCAGGCGTACGAGATGGTCAACGGGACCTGGGTGGTCTACGGCATGGGCGACCAGATCGCCGGGACCATGACCAACGACGACGGCGAGCTGGACGGGCGCGGCAACCAGGGCTCGATCGGACGCTTCACGTTCACCGCGCCCGAGACCGAGGGGGAGCGCTGGCCGGTGACGAAGGCGGAGTTCGTCCCGCAGATGTGGGACCTGGACATCGGGCGCGTGATCGATCTGCCGGAGGCCGTCCGTGAGGATCCCGGCCGCGACGACTACCGCGAGGTGCGCGACGGGATCACGGAGGCGGTGCTCAGCCGTGGCGCGGCGGTGGACGGTCTGATGACGGTCGACTGACACCTCCACCGGCGCGCGACCGCGCGAAGCGCACGCTAGGGGACGACCGTCACCGGCCAGCGGCCCGCCTTCACCAGCCGCACCGCGACCGAACCGACGAACCGGTGTCCCGCCGACTCCGAGGCCCCGACCACCACGGCGTCCGCCTTGAGTTCGTCAGCCGCGGTGACCAGCCCGTTGTAGGGGTCCCCGTGGAAGGTGTGGAACTCCCAGCGGACGTCCCAGACATCCTTGACCCGGTCCATGGCCCCGTGGATCTCGGCCATCAGCCCCTCGGCGATCTGCTCGGTCGTGTCGGCGACCGGGGCCCCGAGGGCGGCGCTCGCCGAGAGCACCGGCTGCACGTAGACGATGGCGAGCAGGGCTTTCTGCCGCCGGGCCAGGCCGCCGGCGTACGCCGCGGCGCGCAGCGAGGACTGCGAACCGTCCACGCCGACGACGATCACCTTCGGTCCGTCGGTCCCGCGTTCGAATGAAGTGGGCTGCTGCTCGGTCACGGCAGGCAGCGTATCGGCTCCCCCGGGCCGGCCGCGCGGTGCCCTCCCCCCGCTGCTGAGCTGCGCCGATACCCACCAGGCCCGGCCGTACGCCGTCGGCCGCCCGACCGTACGGGGTGGAGGGCGCGACCCGTCGGCCGTCGGCCGCGCCTCACCCCATCGGGTGCTTTCCCGGGGCGACCGGTGGTGCGGGGAGGCATGCCGACGTCTACCGTGCGAGCCATTAATCATGAAAAAGGATCAGATGGTTCCGGGGCGTCGTGCCGTGCTGCGGGTCGCCGCCTGCCTCGGTGCCGCCTTCGCCGGCCGGTTCCTCGTCGCGGGAACCGCCCAGGCCCCGGGCCGGGGGGACACCGCGGGCCGGGCGGCGGCCGGGGCCGGGGCACCGGGAGCGGGGGCGTCCAGGGCCGGACAGCGTCTCCGGCCGTCCGCGTACCGGCTGGATCCCATGGCGGCGGACGTCGCCGAGGAACTGCGCAGGCCCGCGCCCCCGGTGCGCTCCCGGCCGTTCCTCGACCTCCCCGAACTGGGCAACAGCGTGGTCCTCACCTTCGACGACGGACCGGATCCGCTGTACACGCCCGACATCCTGCGCACACTGCGCGAGTACGACGTCCGCGCGATGTTCTTCGTCTGCGGTGAGATGGCCGACGTCCATCGCGACCTGCTCCGGGAGGCGGCCGGTGACGGCCATGTCATCGGCAACCACTCCTGGTCCCACCCGCTGATGACGACGCTCACCCGCTCCGGCATCCGCGCGGAGATGGGGCGTACCAGCGAGGTCGTGGAGCGGGTGCTCGGCACCCCGCCCCTGTGGTACCGCGCGCCCTACGGCGCCTGGAACCGGCACGCCTTCGAGCTGGGCGCCGAGCTGGGCATGGAGCCGCTCGGGTGGAGTCTGGACAGCCTGGACTGGACCGAACCGCCGCCCGTGGCCGACCGGATCATCGCCCGGGTGGTGGACGGGGCGGTCCCCGGCACCGTCGTCCTCTCGCACGACGCGGGCGGCGACCGCAGCCAGAGCGTGGCGGCGTTGCGAGCCTATCTGCCACTGCTGCGGCAGGCGGGTTACCGGATCGCCGTACCGCGCCGCTGAGGGCGCCGCTGAGCGGGCTGTGCGGTGTCGTCGGGGCGGGGCAGGGCAGGGCCGACGCCGCTACGGCCGGTGGGGTACGGCCGAGGGCCGGCACCGGGCGCCGCCCGGCCGGCGATGTGCGGCGCCCGGCCGGGACCGAGTACCGCCCCGCCCCGCGTCAGGCGGTCCTGACCAGCCGGGCGAAGACGACGACGTTGCCGGCGTACCCGCTGCCCTTCGCGTAGCCGCCCCCGCACGTGATCACCCGTAGCTCCGGATGACCGGTGTCGCCGTAGACCTGCGGCGCCGGGAAGTCGTTCTTGGCGTAGACCTCGACGCCGTAGACCTCGAACACCGCCGTGCGCCCGTCGAAGCGGTCCACCTCGACGTGCTGTCCCTTCTCCAGCGAACCGAGCCCGTAGAAGACCGCGGGACCGGTGTGGTTGTCGACATGCCCGACGACCACCGCGGTGCCGCGCTGCCCGGGGGCGATGCCGTTCTGGTACCAGCCGGCCAGGTTCGGATCCCGGGCGGGCGGCGCCGCGATCCAGCCGTCCGGGTCGAGCGCCACGTCCACCACCGGCGCGTCGACCCTGATCGCCGGAATGCGCACCCGGGCCATCGGGGCGTACGGCAGCGGCTCGACCGCGGGGACGGCAATCCTGGCGTCCGCCGCCGGATCCGTCGGGGCGTCCAGCGCGGCGGCCGCCGCCGGCTGGGGCGGTCCGAGGGGTGTGTCCACCCCGTTCCGCATCAGCGCGATACCCGTGAGCATGACAAGAGTGAGAACGCCCCAGGGTGAGCGTTTCCTTCTGTACTCCGGGCCGTCGTGGTACGGGCCCATGGTTCTCCCTTCGTGGGCGCCTCTGGGGGCACGCTAAGTGCGGTCCGCCCCGGTGGCGATCACAGGCGGGCGAACGGGTGGCGCGGCCACGGGCGGGCTCATCCGTCCGGGCAATCACGATCACACACCTCCTGACGGCCCGTGACCTGCGGCTCCGTCAGGCGCGAGCGCCCCGGCGTCGGCGTGTCGCCTCACCGGTGTGGACGAGTGCCGACATGCGACGAAAGGTTCACCCGGTGAGGGTTCGTCATGGAAGGCGTACTCGTCGAATTTCCCGGGGCGCCGCTTCGGGGCGTCTTCCACGGGAGGTTCAACGATGCGTGCTTCACGCGCTCTCGCGGTGACCGCGGCCGCCTGCGCGGCCTTGGCGCTCGCCGCCCCGTCGGCCGGCGCCACCGTCCCGCACGGCGGCCCCGGCAACCAGGGACCCAGCAATGTCACCGTCGATCCGTTCTCGGTCCACCAGGGGGGCCGGCTCGTGATCACCGCCGACGGCTGCGGCCAAGGAGGCACTGTCACCTCCAACGCGTTCCCGACGACGCACTTGTCGTCGCACACGGGCGGGCGCGGCCGAGCCGTGGCGCGTGTCTACGACAACGCCACGCCGGGCCGCTACAACCTTGCCGTCCGGTGCGGCGGCGACGGCGACCGGGGCGGTGACTTCAACCGGGGCGGTGACGGCAACCGGGGCGGTGACGGCAACCGCGTGGCGACCGCCCAGTTCGAGGTGCTCGCCGGACGCGGTGCGCTGGGCGGCCTCGGCGGTTCGGTCGGGCCCAGTTCGACCGAGATGGCCTTCGGCGGGGTGCTCGTCGCCACGGCGGCCGTCGGCGGGTCGGTGTTCCTCGCCCGCCGACGGCGCCTGAGCGGTGTGCGGATCTGACCGGCCGACCGCCTCCCGGCCGAGGGCATCCGAGCACGCGGACGCCTGTCGCCCCGAGCCTTCGAGGAGGGCTCGGGGCGACAGGGTGTGCGCCTTCGCGGACAGGTTGTGCGCTTTCGTTCTCGTCGTTCCGGCCGGCCCGCCCGGTTCAGTGCGCGCGGACGGCTGCGCGCCGCCGCACCGCGTACACGCCGCCGGTGATCGCCACCACGACCAGCCCCGCACCGGTGGCCGTCTGCACGGCGCTCCCGCCGCCCATGCTGCCGCCCAGACCGCCCCGTACCCCTACGGGCGTGAGCGAGGTGGAGGCGGCCGTCGGAGCCGTCGTGGCCGCCGCGGTGCGAGCGGCTCCCGCGATGGTGAGGCGCGCCGTGCTGCGCGCGCCCGCGCACGTGAAGGTCACCGTGTGCACCGAACCGGGTTTCGCGTCCCAGTCGACCGTCGCGGCGGCGCTGCGGCCGGCCGGGACGGTGACGGTGTCGAAGACCGCGGCGGACGCGGTGGCCGAGGCGGCGCAGCCGGTGACGGAGAGCGTCACCCGGCCGCCCGGCGCGACCGTCGCGGGGGAGACGGCGCCCCGGAACGACGCACCGCCGGCCGCCGCCGCGCCCGCCGGGGGAGCGGTGAGGGCGAACACGCCCACGGTCAGCAGAGCGGCGGACATCGCCCGTATCACACGCATGCTCGGCCTCCGGTCCGGTGAGGAGCATCCCGTGCGGAACCGTCGTCCGCGAAGGGCGGGTGTGCGTCCTCGATGTCCGAAACGCTAGAAGCGCTCTACCACACCCGCGATCGCTGGCGGGCGAATGGGGCACGGGTGTCCCCTGAGCGGGGGGCACCCGTGTCGGTCGGCGCTTCGGGCTCAGGCGGTCATCCCGCGGCGTGCGGGAAGAGGGCGAGGAACGGTTCCGTGGTCGCCCCGATCCCTCGGCCGTACGGTGCGTCGAAGTCCCAGATCAGGAAGAGCAGGAAGGCGATCAGGACGCTGAACATGCCCGCCAGCAGCAACTCCCGGCCGGTGCGGCGGATCTGGAGGATGAAGATCATGCCCACCGTGGCCGCGGCGCCGATGGTGAGGCCGAACCAGACGACGCCGGGCATCGTCGGGCCCGCGTTCTCCCCGCGCGCCGTCCGGGCGGCGTCGGCCGTGGCCACCTGGTCGACCAGCGGCTGGTACGCGTGGCCCTCCAGATCGGTCCGGGGCGAGTACTGGGTGACGTCGCGGCGGATCGTGTCCATCAGCCGCGTGCCCTTCGGCGTGAGTTCCTCGTGCTCGGACATGTGCGGCCACTCGGTGCGCACCACGTGCGAGACGTACGCGTCGACATCGGCACGGATCCGGTCGCGGACCTCGGCCGGATAGACCTGGACGCGCTCCCGTACCTCGTGCAGGGCCTGTGCCTCCTGCCGCACGGAGTCCTGGGCCGAGCCACGGGCCTCCCAGACCCCGGCGATCGCGAGGCCCAGCACGATCGCGTAGACCACCCCGATCATCATCGTCATGTAGTCCATGACGTCCGGGGTCTCGGCGGGGTCGTCGTCCGCTTCGACGCGGCGCTGGTTGACGACGATGATGGTGAGGACGACCGCGCAGACCGCGGCCAGAGCGATGCTCAGAACGAGCCATTCCGACATGGGTGTCTCCGTCGGTCAGCGGGAACGGGGGCGCAGCACGGCCGCGGCGAGCACGGCGGGCGCCGTGATCAGGAGCATCAGGATGACGGGGGAGGCGTGCCGCCGGGGCTGCTTGCGGACCGTCTTGCGGTACGCGGGCAGGGCCACCTCGGACGGGGCCGGGCGTACGGACGGAGTCGGCGGTGGCGTGCTGCGGCTCGGTGCCGGCGTGGCCGGTGGCCGCGGTGCCGCAGGCCGTACCACCGCGGGTGTCCGGGGCGGTGGTGGAGCCGGTCGGGCGGTGTGCGGCGGCTCCGGCACGACGACGGGTGCCTGCGTCGGCCGGGGCGTGGGAGTCGGCCGCGGCGGCGCGGGAGGCTCGGGAGGTTTGGGTGGCGGTGGTGGTTTCGGTGGTTCGGGCGGGTCGGGCGGCTCCGGAGGAGGTGGCGGCGACGGGGGCGCCGGCGGCTCCGGCGGCGTAGGGGTCGGCCGGGGCGGCGGCGGGCAGTGGCGGCCACCCGCCACGGCGACGGCCGCCAACGAACCGCCGGGACCGATCGAGGCATGGGCGCACGTGTGCGCCGAGGCGGCCGTGGGCACGGCCGACAGCGATATGAGGGCGGCGACGGTCAACAGCCGCGCGACGAGCGATCCGTACACGGGCAGGAGCTTGGACCTGATCAGGCCACACCATGCGGAAAGTGCTCAGGATTCCCCCGAATGGAGGTAATTGGAGGACGGTGAGCTGTGGCAAGACTCGATCAGATGCCACTTGTGGGGCAGTTGGGGGCTCTGGGGCGGCGGCGTGAAAGTGCCAGAAGATTTTTTCGGTCGCGTTGAACACGGACCCGCGCCCGCCGCGTACTTAAGGCCATGAACGGCGCACTCCGGTGCACCAACTGCCTTACATCTCACGGGAGTTGACATGAACACCTGGCGGAACGCCTCGCTCGCGGTGACCGCGGTGGCCGTCCTGGCCCTGACGACGGCGTGCGGTCAGGAACAGGGAACCAACACCAACGGACAGTCCGTCGGCGTGGCCAATCCGGCGGGCCAGCCGGGTGCGGCGGGCAGCGGTACGGGGTACACGGGCGGCGGGACCGGCGCGGCAGCCGGCTCGGGCGCCGGTGCCCCCGCCGGCGGCGCTCCGGCGGAGGCCAAGCCGGCCGGCCAGCTCGCCGTCACGGAGGACGCCAAGCTCGGCGAAGTCCTCACCGACAGCGAGGGCTTCACGCTCTACCGCTTCGACAAGGACACCCCGAAGCCCCCGAAGTCCAACTGTGAGGGCGACTGCGCGAAGACCTGGCCGATCGTCGAGGCCGGCGACGCCAAGGCCCCCACCGGCACCGACGCCGCGCTGCTGGGCGAGGTGACCCGGCCCGACGGCACCAAGCAGCTCACCATCGACGGCTGGCCGATGTACCGGTACGTCAAGGACACCAAGCCCGGGGACGCCAACGGCCAGGGTGTGGGCGGCACATGGTACGCCTCCGCGCCCGACGGCAAGAAGGCGACCGCTTCGGGCTCCGCCTCCGAGGTGAGCAACGCGGGCCTGTCGGTCCGCAACGACCCCAAGCTCGGCGAGATCGTGGTCGACTCCAAGGGCATGACGGTCTACCGGTTCACCAAGGACTCCGCCTGGCCGATGAAGACCGCCTGCACCGGTGAGTGCCTCGACAAGTGGCCCGTGGTCGCGCCCGTGAACAAGGCCGATTTCGACGGCGTCACCACAAAGGGCGCCGTGACCTTCGACCGGCCCGACGGAATCAAGCAGCAGACTCTCGACTGCTCCCCGATCTACACCTTCGCGGGTGACAAGAAGCCGGGCGACACCAATGGCCAGGGCGTCGGCGGCACCTGGTTCGCGGTCACCCCGGACAACAAGCTGGTCGAGGCGGCCGAGTAGTCCCCACGCCCCCGCTTCGGCCCGCCGGTCCGCCGTCATCCGCTCCCGTGGGATGGCGGCGGACCGGCCGCATGTGCCGTAGGCGTGTGACCAAGAACGGATCTCTAATTTCCGTTTGGGCTCGCTCTCTTGGCGGACGATCAGTAGCCTCGGCTCGAACAGCCGGTCGTTCAGACGGCCGTGAACCGTGGCGACTTGTTGGAGACATCGATGGAGCGTCCCGCCTGGGCCCCGCCGGGCATCGACATCTCGGTGCCGAGCGTTTCCCGCATTTACGACTACTACCTGGGCGGTTCGCGCAATTTCGAGGTGGACAGGGACGCCGCGCGCCGGGCGATGGAGTTCCTGCCTGGCCTTCCCGTGATCACGAAAGCGAACCGCGCGTTCATGCGCCGCGCGGTGAAATTCGCACGGACGGAAGGCATCACCCAGTTCCTCGACATCGGCTGCGGCATACCGAGTTTCGGCAATGTTCATGAAGTCGCGCAGGACGGTTCTCCCATGAACCGGGTCCTCTACGTCGATCACGACCCGGTCGCCGTCGAGCACAGCCAGGCCGTTCTCGACGGCAACGCGTACGCCTCGGCCACGAGCGGCGATCTCCGCGAGCCGCGGAAGATCCTGGACAGCCCGGAGGCCGCCGGACTGCTCGACCTGGAGCGGCCGGTGGCGCTGCTGCTCGTCGCCGTCCTGCATTTCGTCCAGGACGAGGACGAGCCGTACCGGGCGGTGGCCGAACTGCGCGACGCGCTCGCGCCGGGCAGCCTGCTCGTCGTCACCCATGCCTCGCCCCACGGCGTCCCCGAGCCGCCGGAGCGCGTGGCGGGAATGACCGGTGTCTACCGCTCCCTGGGCAACCCGCTGGTGATGCGCGCGCGCGAGGAGATCACCCGGTTCTTCGACGGGTTCACGCTGGTCGCGCCCGGACTGGTGGCCATGCCGGACTGGCGGCCCGACCAGCCCGACGCACAAGAGGACCCCTATGCCTTCGTGGGCTTCGGCGGAGTGGGGCGCAAACCGTGACCCCGCCGCACCGGACCCCGGGATCCGGCACCGATCAGGACAACCCGGAGGACAGACTCAGGCGTTTCACGACGATCTGGAGCCGGGCGATCTACCCGGCGACAGCGATGTCCATGACGCGCCCCGAGTTCGAGACGTATCTCGCCCCCCTCGCCCAGGAGCTGGCCGACGCGCTGCACGCGCGCCCCTTCGACCCCGCGCCCGCGGCGGGCGTCGGAACCGCGCTGATCACGGCGAACTGCACCGACCCCGACGTCCTCAGCCGTACGCTCGGCGTCATCGACTCCTACCTGGTGCTGTACCGCGGTACGGAAGACCTCACCGCGGAGGACGCCCGGGCCCGCTGCGCCCGCCTCCAGCACTCCCTGGCCGCCGGATTCGCCCAGGCCCTGCGCGAGCGCACGCTCTGCGAACAGGAGGCCATCGCCCGCTCCGCGCTGCGCGCGCGCAGCGCCGCCGAGGAGGCCCTGCACGCCACCGAGGCCCGGTTCCGCGCCGTGTTCGAGGGCGCGGCCATCGGGATCAGCATCGCCGACCTCGACGGCAACGTCCTCGAGGTCAACGACACCCTCACCAAGATGTTCGGCGGGCTCGAACACCATGTCCTCAGCCGGAACGTACGCGACTGGGTCCACCCCGAGGACGTCTCCCACGTCTGGCGGCTCTACGACGAACTCGTCCGCGGCGAGCGCGAGCACTACCGCGTCGAGAAGGCGTACTACCGCAATGACGGCACGGTCCTGTGGACCAACCTGACGGTCTCCCTGCTCCGCGACGCGGACGGCGCCCCGCAGTACCAGCTGGCGCTGATGGAGGACACCACCGAGCGTCGGCTGCTCAACCTGCGGCTGCGCTACGAGGCCACGCACGACGCCCTGACGGGGCTGCCCAACAGGTCGCTGTTCTCCGAACGGCTGGAGAAGACCCTCTCCGCCGGTGACGATTCCCGGTTCGGTCTGTGCTACCTCGATCTCGACGGCTTCAAGGCGATCAACGACAGCCTCGGCCACTCCGCGGGCGACCGGCTCCTGGTCGAGGTCGCGGACCGGCTCCAGAGCTGCGCGACCGCACCGGGGGAGATGGTGGCCCGGCTCGGCGGCGACGAGTTCGTGGCGCTGATCACCGGCCCGGCGACCCAGAGCGGCGTCACCGAACTCGCCTCCCGGATCCTCGGGGCGCTGTCCACGCCGGTGACGGTCGACGGGCGCGACTTCACCGTGCGCGGCAGCATCGGCATCGTGGAGGGCCGGGCCGCCGACCGCAGCGCGGCCGAGGTGCTGCGCAGCGCGGACATCACCATGTACCGGGCCAAGGCGGCGGGCGGCAACCGCTACGAGCTGGCCGACGCCGAGGCCGATGCCCGCGCCATCACCCGGCACGGACTGACGACGGCGCTGCCGGCGGCCCTGGAGCGCGGCGAGTTCTTCATCGAGTACCAGCCGCTGGTGCACCTGGACGACGGCTCCGTGCACGGCGCGGAGGCGCTGGTGCGCTGGTGCCACCCGCAGCACGGGGTGCTCGGCCCGGACCGGTTCATCCCGCTCGCCGAGCACACCGGGCTGATCGTGCCGCTCGGGCGCTGGGTGCTGGAGCAGTCCGTACGGCAGGCGATGGCGTGGCACGAGCAACTGTCGGGTGGTGCGGGTGGCGCGGGGGGTGCGGATGGTGCCCGTGGCTCGGCTGCGGCGGGCGGTGCGGCCAGGGCGGGCGGTGCGGCCGGACCGCTGCGGATCAATGTCAACCTCTCGCCCACCCAGCTGCACCATCCCGGACTCGTGGGCGACACCGTCGAGGTGCTGGACCGGGTCGGCCTGCCGCCAGGATCGCTCTGCCTCGAGGTCACCGAGTCGGCGCTCATCGGCGCGGACGAGGACCTGCTCAAGCCGTTGCGGCAGCTGTCCGAGATGGGCGTGGACATAGCGCTGGACGACTTCGGCACCGGCTACTCCAACCTGGCCAATCTGCGCAGGCTGCCGGTGAGCGTGCTCAAGCTGGACCGTTCGTTCACCCAGGGCATGCAGCGGCACCCCGCCGACCCGGTCGACCTGAAGATCGTAGAGGGGATCGTCTCGCTGGCGCACAGCCTCGAGCTGGCCGTGACGGTGGAGGGCGTGGAGACCGGGGCGCAGGCGGAACAGCTGCGCCAACTGGGCTGCGACACGGCGCAGGGCTGGTACTACGCGAGACCGGGCCCGCCGGAGCGGCTGCACGCGCTGTCCCTGGCGGACGCGGGGCCGTCGCTGTGAACTGACGGCTGGGTCGGCCGCGGCTCCGGCCGCGGCCGAGAGCTGAACGCCATCGCCCGGCTTACCGGGGTGGGCGTCGGGACGGTCTACCGGCACTTCCCCAACCGTCATGCGCTGGTTGAGGCGCTCTCGGAGGAACGCTTCCGGGAAACTGATCGAAGAGGCGCAGGCCGCGGTCGCCGCCGAAGACCCGTTCGCGGGCCTGCGCTGTCTGCTGCGCTTCGCGCTTGACCTCATGCTCGACGCCCCGGACTTCGCGGCCGTCCTGGAGTCCGCGGGCGGCGTCGGCTCGCAGGCCTCGGAAATGATGGCCGAGCTCGACGAGGCGGTCACCGGCCTGCTGGATCGCGCCCGTCTGACCGGTGCGATCAGAAACTGTGTCGATGCCGAGGTCATGCGCCGCTTGCTGTGTGGTGTGCAACATGCGGTGCGCTCCGGGGACAGCGCACGCCGTGGGTAAGCGCGTCCTCCAGCGCCGCGCGCGCGCCACGCAGGGCGAGACGGAGCTGGTCTGGTGTGCGGCGGACCTGGGCCAGTAGGAGGCCGCCCTGAATCGCGGCCATGGTGAGGTCGGCCAGCTCCGTCACGTCCACGTCCGAGCGCAGCTCGCCGGACTCCTGCATCCGGTGCAGGCCGGCGATGAGGGGGGCCTCCCAGCGCGCGAAGGCGTCCACGAACGCCTGGCGGGCGAGGTCGTCCCGACCGCTGAGCTGGCTGGCCAACGAGCCGATCGGGCAGCCGCCCACCGCGTCCTGCCGCGTTCCGTTGGCCACAATCGCGTCGAACCAGCGGTCGATGCCGGCCAGCGAGTCAACCTTCAGGAGCAACGGTTCCTGCGCGGCCAGCACCGTGTCCACGGTGGAATGCACCACAGAGCGGACGAGGTCGTCGCGGTCGTCGAAGTAGTGGTAGAGCTGGCTGCGGCCGACCCCCGCGGCGCGTTCGACATCGTCCAGCGTCACCGCCGCGACGCCACGCCGCTGGATGAGGTCTGCTGCCGCGTCAAGGATGCGTTTCCGGGTCGCGCGACCCCGTGCGGTGGACGGTGTGAGCCCCATGGAGCCTCCTCCATATTTTGCACTTCACGGTACAGAGATTCTGTACTCACTGATACAGTCTGCCGCAGGATCTTTTGTACTGTGCGATACAGTCCGCGATGGTGAGGTGGAAGGAGAACCGTGTCCGTCCGTGTCCGTCATCCCACCCGTCCAGCTCTCCGTGCTGGACACCACGATCATCGGCCGCACCCCTGAGTCGGCGTTCGCCGACACGATCGCGCTCGCGCGGCACGCCGAACGTCTCGGCTACGCCCGCTACTGGATGGCCGAGCACCACGGCGCGCCCGGCGTCGGCAGCTCCGCGCCCGCGATCACGGTCGGCGCCATCGCCGCGGCGGCCTCGCGAATCCGCGTCGGCGCCGGTGGGGTCATGCTGCCCAACCACGTTCCGCTCGTCGTCGCCGAGCAGTTCGGCACCCTCGCCGCCCGGTACCCGGGCCGGATCGACCTCGGCGTCGGCCGCGCCGTGCCCGGAACCGTGGACGCGGACCGTGCTCGGCCGGGGGCTCGCGAACTACCAATCGGACGACTTCGCCGACCGTGTGGTGCGACTTGCAGGCTTCCTCACCGGCTCGTTCCCCCAGCCGCACCCTTACGAGCAGGTGCACGTGTCCCCGCGGGCTGCCTACAGGCGTCGCTTGCAGCCGTCCGTGGCCTCGCGGCTTGAGCTGCCGACTGTGCTCGACCAGGAACGTTCCATCCCGTCCCGCGCAGCGAAGCGCCGACGGGACCGACACCTCCCAGGCCGACCCGCCACCATCGGCACGCGCCCGACGGTCCTGTGCTTGCCGCCGAACGGCCCGTCCTGCCCAGGGCCATCTCCATCGCATGACCGAAAGGAAGACCATGTCCCCTCACCGGCCCACCGGGCTGCGGCGGCGCGCCGCCATGCTCGGCCTCGCCGCCCTGCTCGCCGCAGTCGCTGCGGCTCCCGCGGCTTCCGCGACCCCCGCCCCCACCGCGGTCCTGGCCACCTCTCCGACGCACCCCGACCACGCTGCCGGCACCCGTCTGGGCGACGTGCGCGTCCTCGCCCACTTCGATCGAGCCGCGGGCCAGGTCGCCGAGAGCATCGCCTTGGAGCCCGACGGTGGCGTGGTCATCGGCATGATCCACGCCCGCCAGGTGGTGCGGGTCGCGAAGGACGGAGCCGTCCAGCTACTCGCCACCATGCCGCTACCTCCGGGCGGCGGCACCACCACCCCGGTAGTCGGGACCCCCGGGGTCACCGGGGTCGCCCGGTCGGACAGCGGCGCTGTGTACTTCCTCTACTCCTCCGGGCAGGGCGGGCTGACCGGGATCTGGCAGGTCCGTCGCTCCGGTGAGCCCCGGCTCGTTGTACCGCTGCCTGCCGATAGCTTCCCGAACGCACTGGTTATCGACGGCAAGCGGGACCGCTTCCTGGTCACCGACTCCACCGGCGGGCGCATCTGGCGGGCCCCGCTGCGCGGCGGCGAGGCCTCCGTGTGGTCGGCGGACCCGGCCCTGGCGCCCAACGGCTTCTTCGGTGCCAACGGTATGAAGATCCACGACGGCGCCGTGTGGGCCGGCAACTCCGACCAGGGCACCCTCGTGCGCATCCCGGTGACCAAGGACGGCGGTTCCGGCCGAGCCACGGTCCGGGCCACGCGGCTGGAGGGCATCGACGACTTCGACTTCACCGGTCGGGGCACCGAGATCCTCGCCGCGATCAACCAGACCAGCAAGCTCGTGCGGGTGGGTGCCAACGGCGCCCAAGAGACCCTGCTGGACGCCGAAGACGGCATGCAGGGCACCACGGCCGTCGCCATTCGAGGGAATCGGGCCTATGTGACCAACGGAGCGAACCTGGCCGGGGACGACCCGACTTTGATGCTCGCGGAGCTGCGCCGGCGCTGACACGTCTCTGCGGGATGGGCCACCCCGAGCGGTGGTCCATCCCGCGGCCACCGCAAGTGGGCCACCAGCGTCGACCACATCGCAGTCAGCATCGGCCCCATGAGCCTGAGCGGGTAGGTTGCTGTGGGACCGGAGTGGCGGGGGCCAGCGTGGACAGCCGGTTCACCGGCACCCGGGACAGGTTCACCCGCCGAGCCAAGCTCGCCAACCTCGCCTACACTCCTGACCTGGCTGAACGCCTCCGCGGCACCGGGGCCACCGTCTTCGCGGCCGACCCCGGCGGCGCCGCCACCAGCATGACCGACGGCACCATGACCTCACCGGAGACCGTCTCTCCGCCACTGCGCCTGCTGTGGCCGCTGGTGAGCCGGATCTTCACACGCGCCACCGTCGGCCTCGCGTCAGTGGCTGCCTCGTCGTCCGTCTTCGCGGCCACCGATGCCTCACTCGACGGGCGGACCGGCGTACTCATCGGGCCCGAGGCCCGTCCGGTGGCTGTTTTTCGTGGCGCCGACGACCCCCAGACCATCGAAAGAGTCCTCGAGCCCAGTCGGCGGCCGGCGCCCCTGGACGGCTGCTGTCGACACTCGTGAAACAACGCCAGGCGGGCATCGACGGCCGCCAGTTCCGGTTGGCCCGCCACGCAGCACCCGGCGGACGGGGCGCCCGAGAGGCGGACGGCAGGAGGCCGGCGCCCCCGCTCAGCCGCCCGCGGGCGGGGCCGCCCCCGCGGGCGGGCGCGTGGCCAGCAGGACCTTCTGCAACTCGCGGGCGGCGCGCGGTGGTGCCACGTCGCTGCGGTGGGCGAGCGCGATCGTACGGCTCAGGCCGGGGCGGGCGAGGGCGGTGACCCGCAGGTCGCGCGTCCGCGCCGCCACCATGCTCGGTACGACCGCCACGCCCAGCCCGGCCCGTACGAAGCCGAGCACCGCGTCCATCTCGCCGCCCTCCACGGTGAACGACGGCTCGAACCCCGCGGCCCGGCACGCGGCCACCGTCAGCTCGCGCAGGTCGTAGCCGTGCCGGAACATCACCAGGGGCTGCCCCTCCAGATCGGCGATCCGCACCGGGCGCCGCAGCGCGGGCGCGCTCGCCGAGGAGACCACGACCAGGTCCTCGTGCAGCAGTTCCACCGTGGTCAGCGCGGGCGAGGCGGTCGGCAGCGGCATCACCACCAGCGCCAGGTCCAGCGCGCCGCGCGCCAGCTCCCGCACCAGGTCGTGCGAACCGCTCTCCTCGATCAGCAGCTCGATGCCCGGGTGCAGATCGTGGAACGTGCGCAGGACCTCCGGCAGCAGCCCGGTGCACAGGCTCGGCGGCGCCCCCAGCCTGACCCGGCCGCGCCGTAGCTGCACCAGCTCGGCCACCTCCAGCCGGGCCGTCTCGGCGTCCGCCAGGATCCGCCGGGCGAGGGGGAGCAGCGCTTCACCGGCGTCGGTCAGGGCGACATTGCCGCGCGCCCGGCTGAACAACCGCGCCCCCAACTCCCGTTCCAGCGCCCTGACCTGCTGGGACAGCGACGGCTGTGAGACATGGACCTGTTCGGCGGCGCGGGTGAAGTGCCGGGTCTCGGCGACGGCCACGAAGTAGCGGAGCTGCTGGAACTGCACTCTTGCATGATAGGCGACGGCTATGGACATCAGCCGGACCATGTCTTGGACCTCTGAGAGGCAGCGGCCTACCGTGCTGTGCATGGCTCTGGCAACGAGGACGGACCGACGGCCGTCCCTGACCCGCACCCTGTGGGCATCGACGATCGGCAAGAAGACCGTCATGGCCCTGACCGGGCTGATCATGCTCGGCTATCTGGTCGCGCACATGTACGGCAACCTGAAGATCTTCTTCGGGCCCGACTCCTTCAACGACTACGGACACTGGCTGCGCGTCATGGGCGAGCCGCTGCTGCATGAGAAGTGGGGCCTGTGGATCGTCCGGGTGGTCCTCGTCGTCGCCGTCGTGCTGCACGGCGTGTGCGCGTACCAGCTCAGTCGCCGTGACCTCGCCGCCCGCCCCAGCCGTTACGTCCACAAGCGGCCCCGCGCCAGTTACGCCACCCGCACGATGCGCTGGGGCGGAGTCATCCTCGCCCTCTTCGTCGTCTGGCACGTCCTGGACCTGACCACCGGCACCGTGCACCCCGGCGGGTTCCAGCCCGGCCGCCCGTACCAGAACGTCGTGGACACCTTCTCCACCTGGTACGGCAACGTCGTCTACATCGTCGCGATGCTCGCCCTCGGCCTGCACGTCCGGCACGGCTTCTGGAGCGCCGCGCAGACCCTCGGCGCGGGCAGCGCCACCCGTGACCGCCTGTTGAGGACGACGGCCGACCTGCTGGCCCTGGTGCTGACCGCGGGCTTCATCGCCGTACCCGTCGCCGTCATGACCGGAGTGGTGAGCTGACATGGCCGAAACGTCCCCGCGACCGCACACCGTGAACCCCGTGCACCCGCCGTACCCCCCGTACACCGAATACACCGTCGGGGCGCCGGCGCTCGACACCAAGGCACCGGACGGCCCCATCGCCGAGCGCTGGAACCGGCGCCGCTTCGAGGCCAAGCTGGTCAACCCCGCCAACCGCCGCAAGCACACCGTGATCGTCGTCGGTACGGGGCTGGCGGGCGGCGCCGCCGGTGCCACACTCGCCGAACAGGGCTACCACGTCGTCCAGTTCTGCTACCAGGACTCGCCGCGTCGCGCCCACTCCATCGCCGCCCAGGGCGGCATCAACGCCGCCAAGAACTACCGCAACGACGGTGACTCGGTCCAGCGGCTGTTCTACGACACCGTCAAGGGAGGCGACTTCCGCGCCCGCGAGTCCAACGTCCACCGGCTCGCCGAGGTGTCCGTGGAGATCATCGACCAGTGCGTCGCCCAGGGAGTGCCCTTCGCCCGGGAGTACGGCGGACTCCTCGACACCCGCTCCTTCGGTGGCGTCCAGGTCTCCCGCACCTTCTACGCCCGCGGCCAGACGGGCCAGCAACTGCTCCTCGGCGCCTACCAGGCCCTCTCCCGGCAGATCGCCGCGGGCGCCGTCGAGATGCACGCGCGCACCGAGATGCTCGACCTGATCGTGATCGACGGCCGGGCCCGGGGGATCGTCGCCCGCGACCTGATCACCGGCGAGATCTCCACCCATCTCGCCGACGCCGTCGTCCTCGCCTCCGGCGGGTACGGCAACGTCTTCTACCTCTCGACCAACGCCAAGAACAGCAACGCCACCGCCGTGTGGCGGGCGCACCGGCGCGGCGCGCAGTTCGCCAACCCCTGCTTCACCCAGATCCACCCCACCTGCATCCCGCGCTCCGGCGACCACCAGTCCAAGCTGACGCTGATGAGCGAGTCGCTGCGCAACGACGGCCGCATCTGGGTGCCCAGGGAGCGGGGCGACCGGCGGCCCCCGGCCGAGATCCCGGAGGACGAGCGGGACTACTACCTGGAGCGCACCTACCCCGCCTTCGGCAACCTCGTCCCGCGCGACATCGCCTCGCGGGCGGCGAAGAACGTCTGCGACGAGGGACGCGGTGTGGGCCCCGGCGGCCAGGGCGTCTACCTGGACTTCGCGGACGCCATCGCCCGGCTCGGCCGCCGGGCGGTCGAGGAGAAGTACGGCAACCTCTTCGAGATGTACGAGCGGATCACCGCCGAGAACCCGTACGAGGTGCCCATGCGGATCTACCCGGCGATCCACTACACGATGGGCGGACTCTGGGTCGACTACGACCTCCAGACCACCGTCCCCGGCCTGTTCGCGATCGGCGAGGCCAACTTCTCCGACCACGGCGCCAACCGGCTCGGCGCCTCCGCCCTCATGCAGGGCCTCGCCGACGGCTACTTCGTCCTGCCGTCCACCATCAACGACTACCTCGCCCGCCATCCGCGCCACGAGCCGGCCGACGCCTCGCACCCGGCCGTCGAGGAGGCCGTCGCGGACACCGAGGACCGGCTGCGGCTGCTGCTCGCCGTGGACGGCGACCGCACCCCGGACTCCTTCCACAAGGAGATCGGCGAACTCCTCTGGGAGCACTGCGGGATGGCCCGCAACGAGGAGGGCCTGCGCAAGGCGCTCGACCGGATCCCGCAGATCCGCGAGGAGTTCTGGCGGCGGATCAAGGTGCCCGGCACGGGCGAACAGCTCAACCAGGCCCTGGAGAAGGCCAACCGCGTCGTCGACTACCTGGAACTCGCCGAGCTGATGTGCCTCGACGCGCTGCACCGCGCCGAGTCCTGCGGCGGCCACTTCCGCGAGGAGTCGCAGACGGGGGCCGGGGAGGCCGCGCGCCGCGACGAGACGTTCGCGTACGCCGCCGCCTGGGAGTTCACCGGTACCGGAAACCCGCCCGTCCTGCACAAGGAAGACCTCGTCTTCGAGTACGTCCATCCCACCCAGCGGAGCTACGCATGAGGCTCACCCTGCGCGTCTGGCGCCAGCCGGACCCCGACACCCCCGGTGCCATGGTCACCTACGGCATCGACGGCATCTCCGAGGACATGTCGTTCCTGGAGATGCTCGACACCCTCAACGAGGAGCTGATCCTCAAGGGGGAGGAACCGGTCGCCTTCGACCACGACTGCCGCGAGGGCATCTGCGGCGCCTGCGGCGTGGTGATCAACGGAGAGGCCCACGGACCCGAACGCACCACCACCTGCCAGCTGCACATGCGGCACTTCGAGGACGGCGCCACCATCGACGTCGAGCCCTGGCGGGCGGGTGCCTTCCCGGTGGTCAAGGACCTGGTCGTGGACCGGTCCGCGTTCGACCGGATCATCGGCTCCGGCGGCTACATCACCGTTCCCACCGGTGCCGCGCCCGAGGCCCACGCCACCCCGGTGCCCAAGCCCGCGGCGGACCTCGCCTTCGAACACGCCGAGTGCATCGGATGCGGGGCGTGCGTGGCGGCCTGTCCCAACGGCTCGGCGATGCTCTTCACCTCGGCCAAGGTCAATCACCTGGGTGTGCTGCCGCAGGGCGCGCCCGAGCGCGAGACACGGGTGCTCGACATGGTCGCGACCATGGACGAGGAGGGCTTCGGCGGCTGCACGCTGGCGGGCGAGTGCGCGACCGCCTGCCCCAAGGGGATCCCGCTCCAGAGCATCTCGATGATGAACCGCGAGTTCCTGCGGGCGACGGTCAGGGGACGATGACCTCGCGTACGGCCGCATGGCGCAGATAGTCGGCGACGCTGTGCGGCCACAGGGGTGCGATGCTGATGTCCGGCAGCTCCTCCACACCGGAGAACACCCGCGCGAGCTCACCTTTCGGAATGGCCACGAAGTCCCCGGTGTCGGCGATGTTCACCCAGCGCCCGACGCAGGCCGGACGGGCTCCCCGGCCCTCGACCGGTGCCGGATCCAGCCGGTGGAACACGGCATTGGGCAGGGCCAGTGGCGATCCGAGGGTGAGCAGCAGGCGGACCTCCAGTTCGTCGGCGAGGTCGTGCAGCGCCTCGTACACCACCACGCTGCCCAGCGAGTGCGCGACGACGATCTCCGGCCGGTGCCGCAGAAGCGCCGCTTTGACCCGCTCGCGCACCGTCGCGCGGCCCGTGGTGAAGTACCGGGTCACCTCCGGGAAGAACAGCCGTACGGTCTTCTCGACCACGGCGGGCCGCTCCTGGGTCAGCTCCGCGACCCGGCCGCAGACCCAGCGCAGCCAGCCGGTGGCCCTGCCCTGCACACCGTCGAGTTCGACGCCCCACGCCTCGGCCCAGGCCCCGACGAGCGCCAGCTCGTCCTCGGTGAGCTCACCGTTCTGCCGTTCGGCACGCAACAGGTCGGCGTAGTAGGCGTGTGCCAGGTCGAGTCGCTGTCCGGCCTCGCCGAGAGCCGCCAGCCAGTCGGCCTTGAGCCGTGCCCCGCCGAGTGTGTGGGTGGTGTCGGCGGCCTTGTAGTTGCGTACGCCGTGGACGCCGAGGACGCGGGTCATACGGGCTCCTTGTCGGGACCTGAGCAGTCGTACACGGCGATGGCGCCGTCCATGGACACGAACAGCTTGTCCGGACCGGTGAAGTGGAACCGGTCGGGACGTCCGGAGAGGGGGACACGGCCGGTGAGCCGCAGGCTCCGGGTGTCCCAGATCTTGATCTGGGTGGGATACGTGACGGCCCCGAAGGACGGCTGCCCCAGGGTGACCAGCATCGCCAGCAGACCGCCGTCGGGAGAGAAGGCGCAGGATTCCCGGCCGGTGGATTTCACCGACGTGCTGACGACCTCGATGCGCGGGTGCGGCTGCGTGTCCGCTCGCAGGAGGAGGAGGCTCTTCTCCGCACTCAGCATGGCCAGCAGATGCCCCGTCGGCGAGAAGCCGAGGACGTCATCGATCGTGTGCCTGCCCAGGGGCACCTCGCCCAGTTTCCTGCCGGACACCGGTTCGTACATGCGGAGGGCGCTCTCCTCGTTGTCCGCGACCACCAGGAGCCGGCCGTCGAGGGAGCAGGCCACCAGTTCGGAGGTGAACTGGTCGAGCGGTTCGTCGTCGAGGTCCTGATCGAGCGTCTTCCACAGGCGCAGACTGCCACGGAGCGCACAGCTGACCAGTTGCAGCGGCGGCGTCGGCCGGAAAGCCACGCCTTGGACGAACCGGTCACGGTTGCCCAGGTCCCCGATCACCTCCGTCGACGCCATGTCCACCAGTTTGAGCGAACCCATCGTGCCCGCCGCGAGACAACCGCCGTCGGGGGAGAAGGACAAACCGCCGGAGACGGCGACGTCACCGAGTGAAACGGTGTCGGTCACCTCCCGTGTCGCGGTGGCCCACAGCGAAAGGTCGCCGTCGGAGTCGAGACAGGCGAGCAGCGTACCGTCGGGCGAGAAGGCCACCGCGACGGACCACGAGTCGGTCAGCCAGGTCGTTTTCCGCTCGTCGTCCATGCCCAGCAGTGCCAGTCCGGCCCGGCCGCAGGACACCAGGGACCGTCCGTCGGGGCTGAAGGCCACATCCGCGACCGCTCCCTCGTGCCGCGTTCGGGCGACTTCGACGGGCGGGTTCGCCGTGATGTCCCAGACGGAGACGGTGTGGTCCTCGCCGCCGGCGGCGAGCATGCGGCCGTCCGGGGAGAAGGCGACGCTGTTGATCTGCCCGGTGTGGGCCGGCCAGGAGGCACCCGTCAGGGACCGGGTCTCCACGTCCCACATCCGCAACCGCTGTCCGCTCTCACCCGTGTTGAACGCGAGCCGACGGCCGTCGGGGGAGAAGGCGACGGCTTCGACCCATCTCTCGGTGCGCCCGAAAGGAGGCGTCACCAGCTGCCAGGTCTCGGCCGACCGCACCTCGACTCCGCCGTGGGTGGCCGCGGCCAGCAGCTCGCCGTCGGGCGAGAACGCCACGTCGTGAATCATCGTGCTCCGACTGTGAATGAGCCGGGAACGGGTGTCGCTGGCGCCTCCCCTGGCCCATACGGCGCAGTGGCTGACACCCTGCCGGTCGGCGGACAGCGCGCGCGCCATCGAGGTGAACTCCGCCTGTTTGCCGGTCATGCCGAGCCGGTGCGCGTCATAGGCCAGCACCGAGGCGCGGTCGGCCCCGCTGGTGAGTTCGGAGTGCGCCGACCAGGACGTGGCCAGCAGCCGGCGGTATTCGTCGGCGCTCGCCGAGGCCGCCAGGTCCAGCGGGCGGGGGTCCTGACGGGGATCGAAACGGACCAGGAAGTACGGATCGGTGAGCAACGCCTCGGCCTGGTCGGACAGGCCGGCCGCGGCGACGTGGTCCAGCGCGTGGCGCAGGACGTAGGGCTCCGCGTCCGCCCAGGAGTCCTCGCCCTCCCGCGCCCCCATATGAGGAGCGACGAGCGCGCCGAACAGGACTCCTTCGAGGCTCCGTTCTCCCGCGGTGTCGATGGCGTCCAGGCTGTTCCAGGGATGCGTGCGCAGGTAGTCCGCCAGTCCCTGGTGGAACAACCGGTAGAGCGCCACCTTGCCTCCCGGTTCTCGCTGGGAATACAGGAACGGGGAGGCTTCGACCAGCGTCCTGGTGAACTGCTCCTTGGAGAAGTCCGCTGCGTCGGACTGCCGGGAGCCGTCGTGGAACGCCTCCACACACCGCCGCAGCACCGTGAGCGGCATCCCGTCACCCTTGGAACGGGCGAGTACGTGCAGCACGGGACGCAGCAGTGGGAAGGCGTGGTGACGCGCGTCCAGCACGGCTTCGAGGATGGTCGGGAGGTCCCCCGCGGCCCGCCCCGCGTGAGCGTTGGCGTCGGCCAGGTCCTGCGGAGGTTTCTTTCTCGTCACCATGTAGTGGACGAACATCCCCGCCAGCAGGAACGGGCCCCACCGGGTGTCCTCCGTCCCCTGACCGGCGATGTTGTTCGCCGCCGTGGCCGCGATGATGTCGACGTACTCCGACGCCGCCCCGCCGGCATAGGGCTCGCTCGCCCTCAGCAGTGCCGCGATGTAGTGGCGGACGTCGTCCTTGACCACGGTGCGGTCGGCCTTGTCCAGGTCGAGCAGGACGCCCCGGGACCCGTCCTCCAGAGCCTTCGGCAGCTCCGCCACCGTCTCCGGCCGGCTGCCGGTGAGGATGCGGCAGGGAGGGGCCTGCGGAGCCTTCCTCTTCGACGGCACGACCAGCGCCTCGATCAGCCGCACCACCGCGTCCGGCTCGGCGGACTCGTCCAGCGCGTCGATGACGACGAGACGGCGCTTGTCCTCTTCGTACAGCGCCTCACGGAGCATGTGAACCGTCCAGTGCGTGGCGCCCGGCCGGTTGTCCTCGCCGTCGTCGATGCCGGGCTTCTCCGGTGCCGGCGGGGTGAGCCCCGCCTGGCTCACGATCATGTCGATCAGCTGCTGCGCCGTGCGCTGTCGCGCGTGCACGGCGACGATCTCCGCGATCTCCGGCAGCTCGCGGTCCGCCGGCTCCCAGACCTGGCGGAAGCGCCGCCGCAGTTCCGGATGCGCGGCGCAGACGACAGCTCCCAGCAGTCCTGACTTGCCGGAGCCCACCGCGCCGGTGACGACCATCAGCGGGCTGTCGCCCGCCCACCAGGAGCGGTATGCGACCAGTTGCTCGGCCCGGCCGGAGAAGAAACCGACGTCCTGGGGAACGGAGACCAGGCCGCGCCCGGAGGCACGGTCGACGAAGTAGTTCGCGTCACTGATGTCCGCGCCCGTCGCGATCGTGGTGCCGAGGTCCTGGCCGGGTACGTAGCCGAACGACCCGCGACGCCGCTCGATCTGCTCCCGCGACAGTCCGCCGGCCTTCGGGTTGGGCAGGAAAGGCCAGTCGCCGTCGCCGAGTTCCAGGCTGAACCCGACGGAGATGCGCCATTCCTCCTCCTGCCTGACCACCCCGAACATCTCGAGGGCGAAGTCCTTGAAGTCGACGGCCGGCACCTCCAGCGCGAAGTCCCGGTCCGCCAGGCGGTGCAGCGCGGCGGCGAGCCAGCCGGTGAACCGGCCGCGCTGCGTGGGTGAACCGCTGACGGCGGCCCCCAGCGCCCAGACTCCCCGGTCGGTGCCGAGGTCGGTCAGTGACTGCCGTCCCGTCGCCGTACCCGCGTCGCAGGTGTCCACCAGGAATACGGTCCGAGGGCCGTCCGGGGCGCGGTCGGCCCGGCTTTGCGCCTTCCCGATCCACCGGTCCACGTCGACCTCTTCGCCGTCGCGGCCGATGAAGCAGAGCCGCCCGCCGGGGTTCTGGGTGCCATGGCCGATCAGATGGATGACGACGACGTCGGCCGCCGACCGTTCCTCCGTGAGGATCCAGCGGCGCAGCAGGCCCTCGATCTCCACCTCGGTCGGATCGAGCGCCCGCTCCACCCGCACGTCGAACCGGTCGAACGCCGCGCCGACCTCGGCGACGCGCTCGGCGACGAAGCCCAGTTCCTCCCACCCCGTGCCCTCGTCGAAGCATCCGACACCGATCGACAGCACCATGACCCTGGGCTTGTCCTGAACGTTCGCTGCGCTGTGCACCACGCCCCCGAAGTGATCACTTGACGCGCGACGCCGGACGAGCGCACCGGCGCGGCCCAACGACGTTACCCGATCGCGCGGTCAGGCAGGACCATGCGAAGGGCGTCCCTCGCGCAGCCCCAGCACCGCCGCCAGCCGGCGGTAGGAGTCCAGCAGCGCCGTGCGGTCGTACGTACTGGTCGTGACCAGGTACTCGTCCGCGCCGCTGCGCGCCAGCAGCTTCTCCAGGCCGGCCGCCACCTCCTCCTCCGTGCCCGCGAGGTGGCCGCGCAGGGCCTCGTCGAACAGGGCGCGCTCCCGGCCGGTCCCGGGGGTGGCGAGGACCTTCTCCACGGGGGCGAGCGGCGGGAAGACGCCGTGCGTGCGCGAGTACGCCGCCGACCAGGCCTCCGGCAGCAGCAGCCGGCGCGCATCCTCGGAGGTGGCGGCGACCGCGACGGTGCCCGAGAGCATCACGTACGGCCGCTCGCCCCAGGCCGACGGGCGGAAGGCGCGGCGGTAGTCCTCGATCGCCCGCAGCATCGCGTCCTCGCCCCGTACGGCCGCGATGACCAGCGGCAGTCCCGCCTCGGCGGCGATCCGGGCGCCTCTGCCGGTGGCCAGGACGAAGGCGGGGATCCGCATCCCCTCGGCCGGGCGGGCGTGGACCTGGGGGTGGGCGGTCTGGGTGCCGGTGAAATAGCCGAGGAGCTCGACGAGCTGTCCGGCGAAGTCGTCCGCGTCCCGCTTGTCCCGCCCCAGTGCCCTGCGTATCCCGTCGGTGAACCCGACGGACCGGCCCAGGCCCATGTCGATCCGTCCGGGGAACAGTGCCTCCAGCACCCCGAACTGCTCGGCGACGACCAGAGGCTGATGGTTCGGCAGCATCACGCCTCCGGTGCCGACCCGGATGGTGCTCGTCGCGGCGGCGACGGCAGCCGCGAGCACGGTCGGCGCGGAGCCGGCCACCCCGGGCACTCCGTGGTGCTCGGAGACCCAGAAGCGGTGGTAGCCGAACGCCTCGGCCGCGCGGGCGAACGCGACCGTGTCGCGCAGCGCCTCGGGGCCGTCCCGGCCCTCCCGCGTCCGGGAGCGGTCCAGTACGGAGAACCTGGTCGTCGTCGCGATGCTCACACCTCGTTCAACGCCCGGGCGGCACCAGGATTCCCACAACCGAACGGCTCAGGGGCCACGGGCGCGTGGGCTCCCCGCGGTCCCGTCGCCGTCAGCTCCCGTCCTCGATGCGGAATCCGACCCTCAGCCCGACCTGGTAGTGCTCGATGTCGCCGTCGACGATGTTGCCGCGGACCTCCGTCATCTCGAACCAGTCCAGGCCGCGCAGTGTCTCGGCCGCGCGGGCGATGCCGTTGCGGATGGCGTCGTCGACGCCCACGTGAGAGGTGCCGACGATCTCGGTGACCCGATAGGTGTGGTGGGACATGGGCCGTTCCCTCCGCTGCTCGCGTCGCGCTGTTCCCTCCACCCTGCCCCACCCCGCACCACCGCGCGAGGCGTGCGGCGGACCGCGGGCACACAGCGTACGTATCGATCATGTTTCCGGCCTTGACCGGCTTATTGGCCCATACCAAAATCCCACACACCCGTGCGAACGCAGTTCGCTTCCCCCACGCCGGGCTCCCTTTTTCGTGCCGCCACGCCAGAAGGTCGAACCCCGTGAAGAACCGACGTCTCGTCCACGTCCTCACCCTCCTGTCCTGCACGGCCCTCGCCGGCTGCGGTGCGGTGCCAGGGCTGGGGGACGGTGCCGCCACGGTCACCGTCTGGCTGATGAAGGACAGTGCCTCCGACGACTTCCTCCAGCGATTCGTGGCCGACTACGAGAAGGAACACCCGTCCGTCGAGTTGGACATCGTCATCCAGGAGTGGTCCGGGATCGGTGAGAAGGTGACGAAGGCCATCGAGGGCGACGACGGGCCGGACGTGATCGAGGTCGGCAACACCCAGGTGGCGCGGTACGCCGAGAGCGGGCGGCTGCGGAACCTCACGCTGGAGTCGATACGCGACCTGGGGAGCGAGGACTGGCTGCCCGGCCTGGCCCAGCCCGGCAGCATCGACGGTGCGCAGTTCGGCATCCCCTGGTACGCGGCGAACCGCGTCGTGATCTACAACAAGGACCTCTTCGAGCGCGCCGGGATCGACCGGCCGCCCACCACCCGCGCGCAGTGGCTCACGGCCACCGACGCCCTGGACCAGAACGGTGACCAGGGCATCTACCTCGCCGGGCAGGACTGGTACACGCTGGCCGGATTCATCTGGGACGAGGGCGGGGAGCTGGCCGTCGAGCGGGGCGGCGACTGGCGGGGCGCGATCGACTCGCCGGCCGCGCTCAAGGGCATGGACTTCTACAAGAGGCTCCAGGCGCTGGGGGACGGTCCGCGCAACGCCGACGAGGCGACGCCGCCGCAGGCCGAGGTCTTCGCCGAGGGCGATGTTGCGCAGATCATCTCCGCGCCGAACGCCGCGCGGGTCATCGAGGAGAAGAATCCCCAGCTCGCCGGGAAGCTCGGTTTCTTCCCCATTCCGGGCAGGACCGCGGCCGAACCGGGGACGGTGTTCACCGGCGGCTCGGACCTGATCGTCCCGAAGAACTCCAGCCACCAGTCCGCCGCCGTGGACGTCGTCAAGGCGCTGGCGAGCGAGAAGTGGCAGACGGAACTGGCCCGCACCATGAGCTACGTGCCGAACAAGACCACGCTCGCCGATGTCGTCGGCGGCGACGCCGGTACGGCGGCGATGGCCGAGGGAGCGGCGCGCGGCAGGGCCACCCCGAACTCACCGCTGTGGGCGGACGTCGAGGCAGACAACCCGATCAAGCCCTATATGACGGCGGTCCTCCAGGGCGAGGATCCGAAGCGCGCGGCGAAGACGGCGGCGGACCGTATCACCGCCGCGCTGTCCACGGACTGACGCGTACGGGCCCCGCCGCGCCGCTGCCGTGTCCGGGAGGGCGGACGGGCGGACGGCCGGTGGGCGAGGTCATGATCCCGAAGCGGTCCCTCGCCCGGCAACGCGGTGCCCGGCCCGCCGGACCCACCGGCGGGCTCGCGCCCGGCCCGCCGGCACCGGCGTGGCGTGCGCCCGGCCGGGCGCCCCCGGCGGGCCAGGCCGAGTGCGCGCGGCGCCGCCGTCGCGGATCCACGGCATTCAGCCGTCCCACATCCGCTCTCCGCCGTGTGGTCATGTCAAATCCAGCCGGTCACGGAAGAAACGACAGTGCGGGTGCCCGGCCGGCGCACGGACGGCGGTCACGGGCACCGGCACCGGACCGTCCCCACGGCACAGGAGTCAGCCATGTCCGCCATCGCCCCCGCCCCGCTCTCCGCCGCCCGGCCTCCCGCCCCGCTTTCCGTCCCGGCGCAGGCCCCGGCCCCCGCGCCGGCCTCCGCATCCGCCTCCGCGCCCGGTGACGGAACCCGCTACCGGGTGTCCCTCGCCCGCGACGCGGATGACGTACGGGCCGCACAGCGGCTGCGCCACCTGGTGTTCGCCGGCGAGCTGGGCGCCCGCCTGGAGGGGCCCGAGCCCGGCCTGGACGCCGACGCCTTCGACGCGTACTGCGATCACCTGCTCGTACGGGAGGAGAGCACCGGCGAGGTCGTCGGCACCTACCGGCTGCTGCCGCCCGACCGGGCCAGGGCCGCCGGGCGCGTCTACTCCGACAGCGAGTTCGACCTCTCCCGGCTCGCCCCGATCCGTGACGACCTGGTCGAGGTCGGCCGGTCCTGCGTGCACCCGGCGCACCGCACCGGCGCGGTCATCGGCCTGGTCTGGGGCGGCCTGGCCCGCTACATGACCACCCGGGGCCACAACTGGCTGGCCGGCTGCTGCTCGCTCCCGCTCGCCGACGGGGGAGCCCTGGCCGCCTCCGCCTGGCACACGGTGAAGGACAAGCACCTGGCGCCCGAGGAGTACTGGGTCACCCCGCACCGGCTGTGGACGCCGGGCCCCGGCGCCGCGCCCGTGCCGTCCGCCGAGCTGCCGCCACTGCTGCGCGGCTATCTCCGGCTCGGCGCCTGGGTGTGCGGCGCGCCCGCGCACGACCCGGAGTTCGGCGTCGCCGACCTGTACGTCCTGCTGTCGATGCGCCGCACCAACCCCCGCTACCTGCGGCACTTCCTCTCCCTCGTGCCCGCCGCATGAGCACCTGGCTGCCCACCGCGCCCTGTGCCCCGGCGTCCTGCTGCGCGCACCGGGGCCCCACGTCCGGTGCGCCGAGCGCGGCGGCCCGGCTGCTGGCGGGCGTCACTGTCGTACTGGCCGGCGTACTGCTCGCCCCGGCGACCGCCCTCCTGGGGCCGGCGCTCCGTGAGCGGTGCACCCGCGTGTGGGCGCGCGCGGTGCTGCGGGGATTCGGCGTGCGGGTCCGTGTCACCGGCCGGCCGCCCCGGCGCGGGAGAGGTGTCCTGGTCGTCGCCAACCACATCTCCTGGCTCGACATACCGCTCGTCGCCACCGTCCTGCCCGGCCGGATGCTGGCCAAGACCGAGATACGTCACTGGCCGGTCCTGGGGCCGCTGGCGGCGCTCGGCGGAACGCTGTTCGTGGACCGGGAACGGCTACGGGCCCTGCCCGGCACCGTGCGGGCCCTCACCCGCGCGCTGACCGCCGGTTCGCGGGTGATCGTCTTCCCGGAGGGCTGTACGTGGTGCGGCCGGGACCAGGGGAAGTTCACACCGGCCGCCTTCCAGGCCGCGCTGGACGCGGGCGCCCCGGTGTGTCCCGTACGGATCACCTACCGGGCACCGGACGGGTCGGCGTCCGGGGCACCGGCGTTCATCGGCGACGACACTCTGCTCGTGTCGTTGTGGCGGGTGGCGGCGGCCCGCGGGCTCACGGCGGAGATCACGGTCCTGCCGCCACTCCCCGCCGAGGCGCCCGCCGTGCCCTCCGACGCCGGCCCCGCGCGCCGCGAGGCCCCCGCCGCGCGCCGGGCGCTCGCCTCGGCGGCCCGGGAGGCGGTCGTCGGGACGGGCGGGCCGCGACCCCGCGTCACCTGGCCCCATGGCCCGCGGCCGGGGGCACGGACCGCCGCACGCGGCGTCGCGCCGCCTCCCGCCCGTCAGGCCACTGTCGCCAGCGACAGCGCGAACCGTCCCTCCTCGTCGGTCCACCAGTGTGCCAACTCCATTCCGGCACGCACCAGTTCGGCCCGTACCCCCTCCTGACGGAACTTCGCCGACACCTCCGTGCGCAGTTCCTCACCCGCCTCGAAGTGCACCGCGAGACCGAGTTCCGGGATCTTGGCGGTGAGGGACCTGCGCGCCCGGAGCCGCATCTCGATCCACTCGTTCTCCCGGTCCCAGAGCGCCACGTGGTCGAAGTCGTCCGCACGGAAGTCCGCGCCGAGTTCCCGGTCGAGGACGGTCAGCACGTTCTTGTTGAACGCGGCCGTCACTCCGGCCGCGTCGTCGTACGCCCTGACCAGGACCGACTCCTCCTTCACCAGATCCGTGCCGAGCAGCAGCGCGTCCCCCGGAGCCAGCAGCGCGCGCACCGACGCGAGGAACGCGGCCCGTTCGGCGGGCAGCAGATTGCCGATCGTGCCGCCGAGGAACGCCACCAGCCGGGGGCCCGGGGTGTCCGGCGGCGTCAGCCGCGTGGTGAAGTCCGCGATCAGCGCGTGCACCCGTAGCGACGGGCGCTCGGCGAGCAGTGACCGGGCCGCCCCGGCCAGCGCGCTCTCGCTCACGTCGACCGGTACGTAGGTGTGCACACCGGTCAGCGCGTCGAGCAGGTGGCGGGTCTTGTCGGAGGAGCCGGACCCCAGCTCCACCAGGGTGCGCGCGCCGGTCGCCGCCGCGATGTCCGGGGCACGGGCGAGCAGGATCTCCCGCTCGGCGCGGGTCGGGTAGTACTCGGGGAGCCGGGTGATCTCCTCGAACAGTTCGCTGCCCCGCGCGTCGTAGAACCACTTCGGGGGCAGCGTCTTCGGTGTGCGGGTCAGCCCGTGGAGCACATCGGCGCGCAGCGCGGCGCCGGTGGCGTCCTCGGGGAGGGTGCGGGTCGTGCGGTACGGGCTCACGCGGGCGGCTCCTTGAGGGGGGAGAGCGAGACGCCGGTGCGGGTCGCCACGACCAGGGTGCGGTCGGGGACCTCGTGCCAGCGCGGATCGTCGTCGTACGGTTCCGAGGCCACCACCACACGGCGGCCCGGGCCGGTCAGATACCACAGCGAGTCCCCCCAGGCGGTGGCCCCGATCCGGGCGCCGTCCGTGACGAGCAGATTGAGCCGGGAGGCGGGTGCTGCCGTCGCCACCTCCAGTACGGTCTCGGTCAGCGCCTGGCCGAGCTCGTCGCCGGACCGCAACCGATACCCGAGCAGCGCCCAGACCAGTGCGGAATCGTTTCTGGCGGCCAGTGTGAGCACCTCCCGTGCGGGCAGCGCCGCCATCGGCTCGGCCAGGCTGTCGGGCCAGCCGCCGACCGCCCCGTTGTGACTGAACAGCCAGGGCCCGCCGGTGTCGGCGAACGGCGCCGCGGCGGCCTCGCCGTCCGCCCCCGGCTCCGTGGCGTCCCGTACGGCCGCGAGCAGGGCTCCCGTACGGACCACCCGGGCCAGATCGGTGAAGCCCGGGTCGGACCAGATGGGCCCGGCGCGGCGGTAGCGCGCGGGCACGGGGTCGCCCCCGGCGTACCAGCCGACACCGAAACCGTCGGCGTTGACCGTCCCGTTGCGTTGCCTGCGCGGTGCCCAGGACTGCCGGTACAGTCCGTGCGGCGGCACGGTCAGCACCTCGCCGAGGGCCACCGTCGGCCCCAGGAAGGCGATATGACGGCACATCAGCTGTCTCCTTCGCCCGGGGCGGCCGTACGGGCGGTACGGAACCCGGAGAAGATCTGCCGGCGGACCGGCAGGTCCCAGTTGCGGAACGTGCCCCGGCAGGCCACCGGCGCCACCCCGAACGACCCGCCCCGCAGCACCTTGTGCGCGCCCCCGAAGAACACTTCCGAGTACTCGCGGTACGGGAACGCCACGAAGCCCGGGTACGGCAGGAAGTCGCTCGACGTCCACTCCCACACGTCCCCGATCAGCTGACGCACCCCGAGCGGTGAGGCCCCCCGCGGATAGCTCCCCGCCGGGGCCGGCCGGAGGTGGCGCTGGCCGAGGTTGGCCCGTTCCGGTGTGGGGTCGTCGTCGCCCCACGGATAGCGCAGGGACCGGCCCGACACGGGGTCGTACCGGGCGGCCTTCTCCCACTCCTCCTCCGTCGGCAGCCGCCGCCCCGCCCACCGGGCGTACGCGTCGGCCTCGTACCAGCTCACGTGCAGGACCGGCTCCTCGGCCGGGACGGGCTCCACCGCCCCGAACCGGCGGCGCAGCCACTGCCCGCCCTCGCGCCGCCAGAACAGCGGGGCGCCGATGCCGTGTTCGCGGATCTGCGCCCAGCCCTCCGGTGCCCACCAGCGCTCGTCCGTGTAGCCGCCGTCCTCGATGAACTGCTGGTAGGCGCCGTTGGTCACGGGCACGGTGTCGATGCGGAAGGCCGGTACGAGCCGCTGGTGCGCCGGGCGCTCGTTGTCCAGCGCCCACGGCTCGGTGGAGGTGCCCATCGTGAACGGACCGGCCGGGACGAGCACGTCGGCCGGCAGGCCCGTCGTGTCCCCGGCGGGCGGCGGTGGCGCGGTGAGCGCGGTGGGGCCCCGGCGCAGCTGGTGGGTGATGAGCATCGTCTCGTCGTGCTGCTGCTCGTGCTGGGCGATCATCCCGAACGCGAACCCCGCGTCCAGCAGCGGGCCGCCGTGCAGCGGGACGCGCTCGATGACGTCCAGGACCCGGCCCCGTACGTCCGAGGCGTACGAGCGGGCCTCGGCGGGCGGCAGCAGGGGCAGCGTGGGCCGGCTGGCACGGGGGTGCTCGAACGCGTCGTACACCGAGTCGATCTCGGGGCGCAGCGCCGCGAGCCCGGCGACGGTGCGCAGGAGCCACTGCTCCTCCTGGTTGCCGATGTGGGCCAGGTCCCAGACCAGCGGGGACATCAGCGGCGAGTGCTGCGCGGTGAGGTCGTGGTCGTCCACACACGAGGTCAGCAGAGCGGTGCGGTCCCGGGCGGCCGTCAGCGACTCGACGGCCCGCAGCCTGAGCGTGCCCGCGGTGCCGTCCCCGGCCTCGGCGGGAGCGGCGGTACCGGCCGGCGTCTCGTGGTCGGTCATGTGCACAGGTCCTTCCCGGTCATGTGCGTGCGCAGATCGTCGGCGGGACACCGCCCGGGCAGGACGTAGCGGTCGTTATGGGCCGCGACCGCGTCCAGCACGGCCGATGAGGCGCCGATGCGCGGAAGCGCCTCCAGCGCGGCGGCGAAACACACCGACGCGACGGAGTGGAGTTCGGGGTCGGCCAGACCGTAGCGCGCGGCGTTGACCCACAGGAGGTTCCGGGGAGCGGGCAGCGAGCCCGCCGTGTCGGCGAGCGACTTGACCGCGCGGTAGACGGTCTCCGCCGCCTCCGGATCGTCGAACAGCGCGGTGGTGACGGCCAGCGGCACCAGCCAGCCGTCGTCACCCGGCTGGGCGTCGATCATCCGCAGCTCCAGGTGGCCGCGCGGCCGGACCGGCGGGAAGAGCGTCGTGAGGTGGTAGTCGAGGTCGGCCCGGACCGGCGGGCGCGGCTGACCGGTCCGTATCCAGCGCCGGAAGCTCAGCCCCTCCGGCACGGCCCAGGGCCCCTCGGCCGCCCGGATGCACATCACCGGGGCGTCCAGGGCGTGCGCGGCCCATGCGGCACGCGGATCCCGGTGGTCGGGCGGCGCCGTGGTACGGGCCGGGTCCAGCTGCGCCCACATCGCCTGACGGGTGGAGCGCCAGCCGGTCGGACGCCCCTCGCGCATCGGGGAGTTGGCGAACGCGGCCACCAGCACCGCGCCCAGCAGGTGCGCGAGCTGCCAGCGCCGGCCGTGGCCCAGCGGCCCCGGCTCCTCGTGACCCGCGTCAAGACAGACCTGGATGGAGGCGGTGGAGCGCATCATCGCGCGGCCGGCCGGACCGATCCGGTCGAGGTAGGTCTCCATCGCGTCGTAGCGCGGCTCCCGCAGCATGCGGCGGGGCGAGTGCCAGGGGTCCTGGCCGACGCCGGAGAGTCTCAGACCGTCCGCGCCCAGGGCCGCCCGTACGGTGTCCAGGTCGGCGGCGGTGGAGGTCACGCACTCCATCAGGGAGGCGGCGGGTGGCGAGCTGAGCTCCAGCTGGCCGCCGGGTTCGAAGGTGAGCGCGGAGCGAAGGGGAAGGGTCCGCAGGGCGTCGAGGGCTTCTTCCAGCCGGTCGTGCGGTACGGGCCGTTCGGGGTGGTGCCGGTCGTGCACGAGCCATTCGAGTTCGACGCCGACGGTGCGCGGCGGGCCCGTCTTGAAACAGATGCCGCGCAGCAGTTCCTCCGCGTCGGTCTCGCCGAGGGGTGGCCCCTCGTCGGTGAACGTGTCGCCGGAAGGCATGGCCGGATCCTCCTGTCGAAGACCGGTGACCGGACCCCGTCCCGGGCCGGGGCGGGGCGCTCCGTTCAACCTAAGGCCAGTCCCGTCGCTTCGCACAAGAGTGCCCCCGGGTAACCGGTTCCGTCGGTGATGCGACGGCCCGTCGTACGGCGGTCCAGACCCGTCTTCCCTTGCGCGGCCGTACGCACGCACGGCCGCGGGGACGCGGGGAAGAAAACCGGGGTGATCGTCCGAACGGGGTGGCGCCGGCCCGCCGGGGGCCGGCGCGGCCTCCCCTCAACGCCAGCCGTACCGCTCCCTCAGACGGTTGACGACGAGGTTGAACCGTCCCCGGTCCAGCGCGCAGGCCTCCCGCCGCATGCCCTGGTCGTGCACCCGCAGCACCCGGTCGACGTCCACCCAGGACGGGCGCCCCGCCCGGTCCCAGGGCCCCACTCCGATCGGCACCCACTCGTGGTCGTCGTCGTGGCGCTTGCTGGAGAGCTGTACGGCGAGGAGCGTGCCCGCCGCCTCCCGGGCCACCACCAGCACCGGCCGGTCCTTGCCGCGTCCGTCGTTCTCCTCGTAGGGCACCCAGGTCCAGACGATCTCACCCGGGTCCGGATCGCCGTCGTGTTCGGGGGCGTAGGAGGTGTGGACCCGGCCCACCCCGCGGGGATCGGCCTCGGTCGTGGCGGTCGGCCCGGACCGGCCGGGCCGGTCGGCACCGTGGCCGTTGTTCCCAGTGGTGCCGGTGATGCTGCCGGGGCGGTCGGGGCTGTCGGTGTGCGAGAAGGCTGTCACCTCCATGACGGTAGGGCCTGGACGATCAGTCCCGGCCGCCGGGTACCCGGCGGCCGGGCGCAGTCACGCAGCGTGTCCGGCCGGGAAGGAGCACGAGGTTCGCGCATATGCCAGACCGCGCCGCCGAGGTCTGGAAGGATCCCTGTGCGATGAATCACTTACCTGAGCAGTCCGCCGATCGCTCCGTTCCCACCAGCGCCGATGTGGCACGGCTGGCCGGGGTCTCCCGGGCCACCGTCTCCTACGTCCTGAACAACACATCGGCCGTGCGGATCAGTGAGCCCACCCGCCGTAAGGTGCGCGAAGCCGCCGAGAGCCTGGGATACGTGCCGCACGCCGCCGCCCGGAGCCTGCGCGCCGGACACACCAGCATCGTGCTGCTGCCCACCGCCCGCGTGCCCTCCGGGGCGTTCTTCGGCCGTTTTTTCACCGAACTCCACGAGGCGTTGCGGCGGCTCGACTACACCGTGGTGCAGTACGGCAGCCTCGGCCTCGGACCGGACGAGGCGGCCCGGGCCTGGGCCGAACTACGGCCCGTCGCGGTCGTCTCGTTCGGCGAGATCGCGCTGACCCCGCACGGCGTGAACGTCCTCAAGCGGTCCGGCGCTCGCGCCGTCGTCACCCTCGGCCCCGAGTGCGTCGAGGGGGCGCACTCGCTGGTCATGGACCAGCGCGGGATCGGGGCGCGGGCGGTGGAGCACCTGATCGGGCGAGGCTGCCGGAACATCGGGGTGGTGCAGCCCGAGGAGCCGGCGCTGGCTCCGTTCTCCGCCCTGCGCCTGGCGGGCGCTCGCACGGCCGCCGACGGCACCGGCGCACGCGTCGAGCCGCTGGCGCTGGCCTGCGACGAGAAGTCCGCCGCCGCACTGGCGGCCCGCTGGCGCGACCTCGGCCTCGACGCCGTCTTCGCCCACGACGACGAGTACGCGATGCTCCTGATGCGGGCGCTGCAGGACGAGGGCATCAGGATCCCGGAGGGGACGGCGGTGGTCGGCTGCGACGACACCCTCATCGGCCGGCTGCTGCGGCCCCGGCTCTCGACGGTCCACATCGACCTGGTGACGGGACAGCAGCTGGCCGAACTGGTGGACCGTGCCGTACGCGCCCCGGACGGCACGGGCGAGCAGCACGATGTGATGGAGACCTGGGTCGTCCACCGCGAGTCCAGCTGAGCGACGGGCGGCCCGGTCGAGAGGCCGCCCGTTACTCCTCGACACGTGTCCGGCGGGACGCCGCGGGCTGTTCCGTGAGGTTCGACCGGACAGCCCCTAGCGTCAGTGGCATGACTACGATTCCACAGCGGTTCGAGATCCTGGTGGTCGCGGAGTTCAGCGAGGGGCGCGCGGGCCCGCCCACGGCGGCCGACGCCCTGCGCTCGGCGCTCGTCGAGGCGACCGGCCAGACCGGAGCGTCCGGTTATCCGCGCTACGCGGGCCAGGGGATGGTGGCGGACATCGATCCGGTGACGCGCACGGTGGAGGCGCTCACGGTCGACGGCGAGGAACTGGACTACGGACTGTCCGTACGCGTCGTCCCGGTGCCCGCCGACGGAGCCGGCCGCGACGGCTGACCCGGTCGGCACGGTGCCGTGGCCGGCCGGCCCGGCAGGGGTTCCCGTGACGTCGCGGCCGGGCACGACCGCCGAAGGCCGGGGTTCCTGATACGTCCCGGCCGGGCCCGTCCGCCGGCGAGCGAGCCGAAGGGGGCGCCGCCACTGTCGAAAGGGAGAGCGCGCGGAGGTTTGTGAGGTACGAGCAAACCGAGCACGGTCGACCGTCGACAGGGGCATAAAGCGCCCCGGAGGCGAACCGAGCCTCCAAAAAGAGGGGGACACGGCCAGGGACCGACGCCGAGGGTGTTCATGGCGTCGGCATCGTCCCGGCCGTGTCCGACGTTGCCGGGAGGGGCATCAGGAAGCCGGAGGGTTCTCCGTGCCGCCCTGCGCGGCGGCTTGGGCCTCCGCCTCCGCCACTGACTTGCGGACCTCGTCCATGTCCAGCGCGCGGGCCTGGCCGATCACGTCCTCCAGGGCACTCTCGGGCAGCGCGCCCGGCTGGGCGAAGACGGCGACGTTCTCGCGCACGATCATCAGGGTCGGGATGGAACGGATGTCGAACGCGGCGGCGAGTTCCTGCTGCGCCTCCGTGTCCACCTTCGCGAAGACCAGGTCGTCGTGGCGCTCGGACGCCTCCTCGTAGACCGGGGCGAACTGCCGGCAAGGACCGCACCAGGAGGCCCAGAAGTCGATCAGAATGAAGTCATTCTCCGACACTGTTCGGTCGAAGTTCTCCTTGGTGAGTTCCATCGTGGCCATAGTCTGTGTTGTCCCTTCCTGAGTTCCGTGATGCGCGCGATGTGCGCGATTCTCGTGATTTACATGGGTTCGTCAACCGGGCGGCCGCCCGCGACAACCGTGCATACCGGGCCCGTATTCCTGGCCCCTTCCCGAAGATCGTGTGGCCATGCGGGACAGCCACCACCAGACTGACCCCATGACGGAAGCCATCGAGTACGACGTTGTGGTGCTGGGAGCGGGACCGGTCGGCGAGAACGTCGCCGACCGGGTGCGGGCGGCGGGGCTGAGCGTCGCCGTGGTGGAGAGCGAACTCGTCGGCGGCGAGTGCTCGTACTGGGCCTGCATGCCCAGCAAGGCGCTGCTCCGCCCGGCGATCGCCCATGCCGAGGCGCGCAGGACCGCGGGACTGCGCGACGCAGTCCGCGGGCCGCTGGACGCGCGGGCGGTGCTCGCCCACCGCGACGAGTTCACCTCCCAATGGAAGGACGACGGGCAGGTCGAGTGGCTGGAGAGCACCGGGGCCCGGCTGTATCGCGGGCACGGGCGGCTGGCCGGTCGGAAGAGGGTGACGGTCACCGGCCCCGACGGTGACGAACAGTCGCTGACCGCCCGGCACGCCGTCGCCGTGTGCACCGGCAGCCGCGCCGTCCTGCCCGATCTGCCCGGCCTCCCCGAGGCCCGGCCGTGGACGAGCCGGGAGGCGACCAGCTCGCGGCGGGTGCCCGGGCGGCTGGTGGTCGTCGGCGGCGGAGTGGTGGGCGTGGAGATGGCCACCGCCTGGCGCGCACTGGGCGCGGAGGTCACGCTGCTGATCCGCGGCGAGGGTCCGTTGCCGAGGATGGAACCCTTCGCCGGTGAGCTGGTCGCGGACGCGCTGAAGGAGGCGGGCGCCACCGTCCGTACCCATGTCTCGGTCACCGCGGTGGAGCGCGACGGCGGGACGGGGCCGGTGACCGTGGTGCTCTCGGGCGGCGAACGCGTCGAGGCCGACGAGGTCCTCTTCGCCACCGGCCGTGCTCCGCGCACGGACGACGCCGGGCTGGAGTCGGTGGGTCTGGAACCGGGATCGTGGCTCACGGTCGACGACAGCTGCCTGGTCGAGGGCAGCGACTGGCTCTACGCGGTGGGCGACGTCAACCACCGCGCGCTCCTGACCCATCAGGGCAAGTACCAGGCCCGCATCGCCGGAGCCGCCATCACGGCCCGGGCCCAGCACGTGCCGCTGCTGGACTCCGGGCCCTGGGGCGCGCACGCCGCCACCGCGGATCACGCGGCCGTCCCCCAGGTCGTCTTCACCGCTCCCGAGGTGGCCGCGGTCGGGCTGACCCTCGCCCAGGCCGAGCGGGCGGGCCACCGGGTCCGCGCGGTGGACCAGGACCTGGGCGCGGTCGCGGGCGCGTCCCTCTACGCCGACGGTTACCGGGGCCGTGCCCGCATGGTGGTCGACCTGGACCGGAACGTTCTGCGCGGCGTCACCTTCGTGGGCCCGGGGGTCGGCGAGCTGCTGCACTCCGCGACGTTGGCGGTCGTCGGTGAGATCCCGATCGACCGCCTGTGGCACGCGGTCCCCTCGTACCCGACGATCAGCGAGGTGTGGCTGCGGCTGCTGGAGACGTACCGCGGCTAGTGCCGCGACCGGCAGGGTTTGCCCGTCAAGGAGCGGCGTCCGGTGCGTGTGATCGCAAGGCGGGCAGAAGTCCATGTAGCGGAGC
This sequence comes from Streptomyces hebeiensis, assembly GCF_052983195.1. Classification (NCBI taxonomy): domain Bacteria; kingdom Bacillati; phylum Actinomycetota; class Actinomycetes; order Kitasatosporales; family Streptomycetaceae; genus Streptomyces; species Streptomyces hebeiensis. The sequence continues at coordinate 574,852 of NZ_CM129812.1, read as the reverse complement.
TACCTGGGCTTGTGGCCAACGCGGCGAGCGCGCGTGCCGGGCGTCGCGACGGGGCAAACGTTGCCGGGAGGGGCACTAGGGTCCGCTGTCCGCTGTCCGGGCGCACCATGAGAAACGGCTCCGGCCGGACGAGGCGGCGGTCCGGCGGCAGCGGGCCCGCCGCTCCTGACCGGGAGACGTACGCGACGCCGACGCGTGAACGTGGTGGAGCGCGTCGTGACGCCGTGACGCGACGTCGCGGACAGACTCCGCCGCATTGCGGACGGGGGGCCTCACCGGTCAGGGTGAGCCATGCTGCTGCGCCAACTCGAATATCTGGTCGCTCTCGCCAGCGAGCGGCACTTCGGCCGGGCGGCCGATGCCTGCTTCGTGTCCCAGCCGTCGCTGTCCGCCGGGATACGCAAGCTGGAGCGCGAACTCGATGTGACGATCGTGCGGCGGGGCCGGCGCTTCGAGGGGCTGACGCCGGAGGGGGAGCGCGTCCTGGTGTGGGCGCACCGCATGCTCGCCGAACGGGACGCGCTGCGCCAGGAACTCTCGGCGTTACGGGGCGGTTTGAGCGGCACCCTGCGGCTGGGGGTCGTTCCGACCGCGCTGACCGCCATCTCGCTCGTGACCGCCCCCTTCTGCGCCGAGCACCCACTGGTCCGGATCTGTCTGGAGTCGCTGCCCGCACGCGAGATCGGCCGTCGGCTCGCCGCGTTCGAACTGGACGCGGCGGTCACGTACTTGGACGACACCGCGCCGCGCCGCACCCGCAGGCTGCCGCTGTACGAGGAGCGGTACCTGCTGCTCACACCCGACGACGGGACGTTCACCGGGGCGCGGACGGTGAGTTGGGCGCGGGCGGCCGAACTGCCGTTGTGTCTGCTCGCCCCGTCGATGCGCAACCGGCGGGTCATGGACGAGTGCTTCGCGGCCGACGGCGTCGAGGCCAAGCCCGTCCTCGAATCGGACACCGTGGCAGGGCTCTACGCCCATCTGGGCGGCGGTTGGTCCGGTGTGATCGCTCACGCGTGGCTGCACACGTTCGGGGTGCCGGCCGGTATGCGGGTGCTCCCGCTGGAAGGGCCGGTACGAGGCCCCCGCGTGGGGCTCGCCGTCGCCGCCCACGACCCGGCCCCGGCGCTGGTCCGGGCTTTGTGGGACATCGCCCGCCGGACGCGGCTGCGGGACGTCCTGGAAGACCTGCTGGAGTCCCGTCTGGTGCCGTGCCGGCGGACCGGCCGACCGGGGCCGTGAGCCTTCCCGGGGACCCGCGGCCCGGGCGGACGACGCGCGGCGGGGCGCTAGAGTGTGGGTACTCCGTGGCAGGGAACCGGTCCGGTACGTTGCCCTTCTTCCCCCGTTCGACCTCGTGACGGCAAAGGACCGGAACACGCATGACAGTCAACGTCGACCTCCTTGCCTTCGTCCGGGCGCGCCTGACCGAGGAGGAGGACATCGCGAAAGAGGCCGGCGGCGACACCTGGCGCTGCCCGATGGACCAGCCCGGTGAAGTGCACGACCGGGCCGGCGGAATCGCGTTCGTCGTGCGGACGCACGGTTACGACCAGCACATGGCCCGCCAGGACCCGGCTTCCACGCTGCGCCGTGTCGATACGAACAGGGTGCTCCTCGACGAGTACGAGGAGGTCGCAGACCTGGACACCGACCGCCCGGCGAGCGACTTCGCCTCGGGGCGCGCGGTCGGACTCGGCTTCGCCGTCCGGCAGTTGGCGGCCGAATACGCGGGGCACCCCGACTACCAGGTGAGATGGCTCCCGCGCTTCTCCTACTGGGACCCGTCCTCGGCCTGAGGCCAGTGCCCCTGCCGGTCACGCCCGCCCCGTCGCGGCGGCCGGCACGCGTTTTCCCGGCTACCGCCGGGAGGCGCCCCCGCGCGGCACCGCGGTGACATCGGCCGCCGCCCGGCGGGCGCCCCTCGACGGGCGAACCTTGCCGGTCGAGGAGCTGGTCCGGGGCGCTCCGACCGCGGCCCGGGCGCAGAGCTCCGCCAGGTCGGCGGGGCTCCGCCCGATGTCCGGCAGCGCCAGCGTGGCCAGCCGCGCCCTGCGGCACCGGGCGGCGACCTCGCGGTCGGCGAGGAGGTCCGCGCACACCTCGGCCAGCGCCCGCGGTTCCAGGTCCGTCAGATGCCGCCCCAGGCCCAGCTCCCGTACCCGGCGCGCGTTGAGCGGCTGATCGCCGAAGTGTGGCGCCACCACCATCGGGGTGCCGGTGCGCACCGCCTCCCGGACGCTGTTGTAGCCACCGTGCGTGACGAAGAGATCGGCGCACTCCAGCAGCAGCGGCTGCGCCAGGGAGTCGGTGAGATGGACGTTCGGCCCCGGCTCGACCCCGTCGCACGCGATGCCCGACGTCGCCACGACGGCGACGCACTCCAGCCGGGACAGCCCCGCGACGATCGCCCGCAGCACCTCGGACGGGTCACTCACCCCGTGCGGCAGGGACGTGCCCTCGGGCAGCAACCCTCGGAACATGGGCAGCGCCGTGCCCACGGCGGCGAAGACCAGGGGCCGGTCCGTGGGCAGCCGCGCCACCCACTCCGGCAGACTCGCGGTGCGGTCGACCGCGGTGGTCTGGCGGTAGGCCAGGACCGTGGCGGGAAACCGGGCGAACGAGTGGTCGCGGGGCAGGTAGTCGAACCGGCCGTGCGGGTGGAGCGAGGCGGGATCCTCCCGCACGGGCAGCCCCAGCGACTCCCGGAGCCGGTTGAGCCCCGGCAGCAGCAGCGCGGGATCGACCGTGTTGACGAAGCCGGAGGGGATCGGCAGGTGCGGAACTCCCAGTTGCTCGGCGAGCAGGCAGGCCCCCAGGTCCATGCCGTCCCGGACGATCACGTCCGGCGTCATGTCGCGGGCCAGGGGGCGCAGGGCGCGGTGGCCTTCGAGCGCGTGGGAGCCGGTGAGCCGCGCGACGAGCTTGCGCATGTCCGGCCCCAGGCCGTCCGCGTCCCCGTCGCGCGCGACACCGGTGTCCGGGGCGCCGGGGCCCGGTCCGGCATGGTCCGCGTCGCGGGGGCCGGCCGAGGCGGTGGTACGGGCCGGGTCCCGCCCGTCGGCGCCCGCGGAGGGGACCAGGGGTGGCAGACACGACACGACGGTGACGTCGTCCTCGGCGAACACGGGAGCCACGGCCGCCGTCGAGGCGACCGTGACCTCGTGTCCGGCGGCGACCAGCGCACGCGCCAGCGGCAGCAGGGCCCTCCCGTGCGACGGGGACCCGGTCGCGGTGCACAGGACACGCATGCGGTTGCTCTCCATGCTCGGTGACGGGCTCCCAGGACCTGGTCGGTCCCGGTACGGACCGAGGCTGCCCCGCCGCACCGGGTCCGACCACCGGCCAACGCCCCAAACCACCCGCACCGGTGAGCGTGTACCGCGCTCACCCGGCCGTGTCGAACGGCTTGCCGACCGGCCGAGGGCGCGGGCGTGCCGACCGGGCGCCACGGCGCGTGGTCCCGTACGGGCGGGATCGCGTACGCGCGGCTCCCCGTACACGGAGGGCCCGTACGGCGTCGAGCCCGGCCCGGGACAGCGGACCGGGCTCGACAGCCCGGGCGCGCTCCGCGGCGACGGTGCGGTCGTCGCCGGCGCGACGCCCGCTCAGCAGACGCCGTCCCCCGGCTTGGGGTTGCCCAGGCCGAACAGGGGACGCAGCTTCAGCCCGGCCCAGGTGCCCACGATCGCGACCGCGCCCCAGATCCAGCCGTGCAGACTGCCCGAGGCGATGCCCGCCAGATACGCGCCGATGTTGCAGCCGCCCGCCAGCCGCGCGCCGATACCCATCAGCACACCGCCCAGCACCGCGGCCACGGCGGTGCGCCACGGCACACCGCGGTGCAGCGTCCAGGTGCCGCCGAGCGCCGCCGCCACCGCCGCGCCGATCATGATGCCGATGTCGGTGAGGCTGTTCTTGTCGGCGAGCACCGGACCCGAGAGCATCGTCGCGTTCCCCGGCTGCTGCCAGAACGTCCAGGTCTCCGGGTGCCCGCCGAGCGCCCGGACCAGCTCCGCGCCCCAGAGGCTGAACGCGCTGGTGACGCCCCACGCCCCGCCCGAGACCAGCAGCACCCCGGCGCCGAGCACCGCCAGGGCCAGGGCCCCGACGGCCGGCGGCCAGGAGCCGCGCAGCGCGCGGGCGGCCGCGCCGCGCGCGGACGGCACAGGACCGGTGGGCGGCGGGTTGCGGCGGGCCTGGACACGGCGTGACACGAGGACGATCACGGCGAGTACGGCGATGGTCACCGCCCAGGACCCGAACCAGCCGATGTGGTCGGACATGACGACCGGCTCCAGTGCGGGCAGGTCCTTCCAGAGGTCGAACTGCCAGGCGGCGAGCGTCGCGCCCGCGATGAAACCGCCCAGGGTGAGCACGATCGACGACTGCCCGGACCCGACCGCGAACAGTGTGCCCGAGGCACAGGCGCCGCCGAGCTGCATGCCCACGGCGAACAGGAACGAGCCGACGAGCAGCCCCACACCCAGCGTCCCGGCCGACGGCGCGGGTACCGAGCCGAACAGTCCGGTGCCCGTGCCGATCACCAGGGCGAACAGGGTCGCCGTGGCCCCCAGCAGCAGCGCGTGGGCACGCAGTCCGGAGCCGTTGCCGACGGCGACGAGCTGTCGCCAGGCGGAGGTGAAGCCGAAGCGGGAGTGGAACAGGGCCACGCCCAGACCGAGCCCCAGCAGCAGGAGCACTCCCGGCTTGGCCCCGTGCGCCGACCAGACGTAGCCGGTCAGGGCGACCGCGAGCAGCGCGGAGACGACGAGAGGGATCCGGCGCACGGGCGGCGCCGGGGGCGCCGCCGGGCGGGGCGAGGAGGTGGGGGAGGGGGCGAGAAGGGGAACGGGCCTGGCCGCCTCGCGGGGCGGTGCGGTGGTCATGGAGACTCCGGGGGACGGGGACGGAGCAAGGCCGGCCCCCTGGAGGGGCGCCGACCGGGACGCACAACGCGCTACCGGCCTCGACGATTCCCGTCGTCCGGCGTGTCTCACGGACTTCTCGCATGCTGAGACGCGGCGTCCCGGACGGACGACCGGGCCCACCCGCGTGCACGACACCGTGTGCACGACAGCGCGTGCACGACACGACGCCCACCGTGTCAGCGCCGTACCGGCCTCAGCGTGTCCGCCGTCCCCGTCGGCCGCCTCGCTCGCGCAGGTGCCGGACCAGGGTCGGCACATGGCTGTGCTCCAGGTCCTTCACCGACGTGACGAGCGTGACCGGACGGTCCGCGGCGATCTCGAGCAGGTGGTCCACGGCCTCCCGGCGCTCGGCACCGTCGAGTTCGTGCTCGTACCGTGAGGCGAATTCCTCGTACCGCGAGGCGTCCTGGTGGTACCAGGAGCGCAGCTCCGACGACGGCGCGACGTCCTTGAGCCACTCGTCGACGCCCGCGCGCTCCTTGGAGACGCCCCGCGGCCACAGGCGGTCCACGAGGACGCGGGTGTGGCCGGCGTCCGCCGAGGGGTCGTCGTCGTACACCCTTCGTACCGTGAAGGCGTTCATCGCGCTCTCCTCCCCCGGTCGGGTAACCCGCTTCTCTCAGCGTCGTGCCGCCGCTCGCACGGCGCAACGCGTGCGACGACGGACGACACAGGTGCAAATGAATATATATTCATCTGTCATCGGTAGGATGGTCCCATGGGTCATGGAGCCGCCGCCAACAACACCGCCACCACACGCGAACGCCTGGACGCCGTGGGAACCGCTGATGTCGCCGCCACCCTCCAGGCGCTGGCCACGCCCTCCCGGCTGCGGATCCTCGCCCGCCTCCAGGAAGGGCCGTGCTCGGTGGGGGACCTGGCCGAAGCCGTCGGCATGGAACAGTCGGCGTGCTCGCACCAGCTGCGCCTGCTGCGCAACCTCGGACTGGTGGCCGGGGAGCGGCACGGGCGCTCGATCGTCTACGCCCTGTACGACCACCATGTCGCCGAGCTGCTCGACCAGGCTCTGTTCCATGTCGAGCACCTGCGCCTGGGGCTGCGTGACGCCGTGCCGGAGGAGGACCGGGAACTCGCGGCGGATGCGGCGGCCGACGTACCGGCGTGACCGGGACCGGCACGGGCGCGCTCGGCAGGCCGTCGGTCAGTGCGCGCGACCGCGTCGGCGGCGGCTCCCGGGCCACCCGGCGCCACCGCCGTGATCACGCTCGTAGGTGAGCAGCAGGAAGACCGTGGCGACGACGGCGACGGCCTGCGCGAGGACGGCGAGTTGTTTCTCGCCGTACCAGACGGGTTCGTACATGTCGGGGAACGGGCCCGCCGCACCCAGGTCGACGTAGCGGTAGACGAGCAGGAGCGCCAGCCCTCCGGTGGCGACGGCCCAGGCGAAGAGATCGCCGAGCGGCCGGTGCCAGATCAGTACCGTGAGCGCCGCGAGCGCGGCCAGCGCGGCCTCGATCCGGAACAGAGTGCCCTGGCTGACGCTCGCGGACACGGCGTCGTACCGGTCGGCGAGATGGGCGTGGACATAGGCGTTCCCCGCGAGGCCGACGGCGGCCAGCAGCCGGGCCGCCCCCCGGAGGAGCCGGAGCGGCCGCCCGCGACGCGCGGGCGGGACGGAAGGGTCCGATGACATCGCTTCTCCTGTCACGCTGTCACGCTGTCACGCTGTCACGCTGTCGCGCCGGGCCGGGAACGAGGACGGGGCGGTGTCGGACGTGGGTGCGGTACGGGGCCGGCGGCCGGGGTCAGTAGTAGTCGCCCGAGTTGGGCTGAGGCGTGCTGTTCTTCGCCCCGTCGGGGGTGAGGATGTACCAGTGGGCGTCGAAGTCGGTGTGGCCCTGACCATTGGTCTGGCCCGCCTTGCTGTCGCCGCTGTACGTGTACAGGGGGTGCCCGTTGTAGGTGACCTGCTTCTTGCCGTCGCCCCGGGTGAGGGTGGACAACAGCCGCCGCTCCACACCACCGGTGCCCGTCTTCGGCTCCTCGGTGACGATGAAGGGCGGCCAGGTCCTGGCGCAGGTCCCCGTGCAGGTGGAGACGTTCTTGCCGTCGGCCTCGAACAGGTAGAGCGTACGGCCCTTGCCGTTGACGAGGACCGGGCCGAGCGTGGTGGTCGCCACCGACACCCTGCCCACCTCCACGGCGGGGGCCGCCGAACGCCCCGCGCCCGTCGGCGCGGACGGCGAAGCCGGAGCGCTGGCCGAGCCGGTCGCGGCACCGGCGGGTGCCTCGGACGCCGCGCGACCCGCTCCGGCGCCACCGCCGCCCGCGCATCCCGCGACGGCCGCGGCGCACAGTATCGCCGTGGTCACGGCGGTGTTCGTACCGACGGTGCTCCTCATCGAGGCTCCCTCAGCTCCGGCCGTCCTGGGGCCTGCTCCCACCGGACAGGCACCGGCCGACGGCGCTCCGACCGTCCCACCCGCACCACCACTACACGACACGCCCCAGGTCCGGGCCACCGGACGGGGCCGTCCGATGGACGCCGACCGCACCTCACCCGACCGCGTCCGTCCCACCCACCAGGCTCACCGCTTCCGTCGCATCCGTGCGGCAGGGCCGGTGCCGCCACGGCCGTGCGGACCCGACCGGTATCGCCATGACGACAAAGTCACCCGTGCCCCGTGGGCCGTGTCCGCTGTTCACCCTGTGGGACGCCGGCGGCCCGGGGCCGGCCGTCCCTTCCGAGGGAGCGGGACGCGGTGAGGAGCATGACGCGGTGAAGGCAAGCGCGACAAGGCAGGCGGGCCGGAGGGCATCACTCCCACGGGGTGGTGTCCGGCGGCCGCCTCCCTACCGGCGGATCGGCCTGTGGATCGCCATGGCAGCAGCCGTCCTGGTCCTCGGCGCGGCCGGGACCGGCGGCTGGTTCTACGGCGAGCTCAGCGGCAACATCCGCGGTGCCGGCGTCGGCGACGCGCTCGGCGACGACCGGCCCAGGGCCGTCGGCGGCGGGACGAACATCCTGGTCATCGGCTCCGACAGCCGGGCGGGACTGGGTGGTTCCTACGGCGGCGAACTGGCCACCACACAGTCCGACACCCTGATGCTCGTGCATCTCTCGGGCAGCGGTGAATGGGCCACGGTGGTGTCCTTCCCCCGCGACTCCTGGGTACGGATCCCGGCCTGTGCCCGGGGCGACGGCACCACCTCCACCCCTCACGACTTCAAGATCAACGCGGCGTTCGCGATCGGCGGGGCCACCGGGGACACCGCGAAGGCGGCCGCCTGTGCCATCAGGACGGTGGAACGGAACGCGGGCGTCCGCGTCGACCACTTCGTGATCGTGGACTTCCGAGGGTTCACCGGGATGGTCAACGCCCTGGACGGGGTGGAGGTCTGTCCCAGGCGGCCGATCCACGACCGCAAGGCCCGCCTGGACCTCCCCGCCGGGTGCCGGACGGTCCGCGACCGCGAGGCGCTCGGGTACGTACGGGCCCGGTACAGCATGGGCGACGGCACGGACCTCGGCCGGATCGGTCGTCAGCAGGAGTTCATGCGGGCCCTCCTCGCCAAGGCCGGATCCCGGCTGTACGACCCCGAGTCCCTGTACGGGTTCCTCGACTCGGCCACCCGCTCCCTGACCACCGACCCGGGTCTGGCCGGGCTGAAGCCCCTCTACGAACTGGCCTCCGAGGTACGGGATGTGCCCGCCGACCGCATCGCCTTCCTGACCGTCCCCAACCACCCACGGGCCCGGGACGTCCCCGGGGACACGGCCAACGTCGTATGGCACGAGCCCGCCGCCGGGGAGCTGTTCGCCGCCCTCGGACAGGACCGGGAGATGACCCGGGACCAGTTGAAGAAGGCGGCCGGGCGGCCGGCCCCGGCCACGGACTCCGTCCCGGTGACCGTCCTCAACGGCACCGACACCCCGGGCAGGGCGCGTGAACTCGCGGGCCGGCTCGGCGCACTGGGCTTCCGGGTCACCGCCACCGGCAACGCCCCCGCACCGGCAGGGCGCAGTACCCTCACCTACCCCGAGGGGCTCGACGCGGGGGCCCGTGCCCTCGCCACCCACCTCCCGGGGCTGGATCCGGCTCCGGCGGCCGGGGCCGCGTCCGGCGCGGTCACCCTCACCATCGGTCCCGACCTGCCCGACCTCACCGGCTGAGCCGCGGCGGAGCGACCACCAGGCGTGGCCCCGGTACCGAGTCCGGCTCTCGCACCGGGCACGGCTCTGGCATCGAGCACGGCTCTGGCATCGAGCACGGCTCTCGGACCGCGCAGTGAACCGCGCAGTGTCCTGTCATGGCGTACGGCCCCAGGACAGCCGCGGTATCAGGCGCGCGGGAACCGATCCGGCGCGTCGCCGGGGCGCGGACGCCACAGGCGCGATGAGCAGGCGCCGGGCGATCGCGATGTCCAGCGCGGGCCGGTCGCCGCCGCGCATCAGCGCCACGTGCCCCAGCAGCGGGCCGAGTTCGAGCGGCAGGGGCACTCCGTCCGCCCGTAGCCAGGCCAGCCATCGGATGACCCGGGCGGCGGTGGCGGCGTCCCGGCGCAGCACGGCGCGGGTGGCCCCGCGCGCCAGCTCCAGCGCCGACGCGCGGGCCGCGTCGTGCACGGGGCCGTCGAGGCCTGGCAGGGCCAGAGGTGCCAGCCGGCTCATCATGACCGACCACACGGCCCAGCCCGTGCCGCTCGCCGCGGCGGGTGCCGCGGCGAGCGGGCCCGCGGGCCGCGGCACCCGCAGGGACGCCGAGGCGGTGGCGGCGACGACGGCCAGCGACGTCAGGGTGCCCCAGTCGAGCCAGGCCGACAGCCATGGCTCCTCCGGGCCGGCCGGCGGCGCGGGCGGGGCGGTACGGGGCAGCGGCAGGACGGTGAAGGCCCGGATGACGGCCTCCGCGTCCCTGGCGTGGAACGCCGCGTTCGTCAGCAGCGCGGGCGCGACGACATCGGCGCCCAGGATCCGTATGGCGGCCAGGGCGGCGTCGGGATCACGTGCCCGCTCGACGTGCTCCGCGACCACGGCCGTGCCGCCCGCGCCGCGCAGGGACAGGAGGACCCGTCGGGTCAGACAGGCAGCCGACGAGTGGTGGGGTACCGGCGGACAGGCGCGGTTCACGGCCGCGGCCGTTCTCGGCGCGGAACGCCCAAGGAGGTCACGGATATTCGGGTGGGTATTCGACTGACGAGTTGAGAAGGCACGGTGGGCTCCTCATGTGGTCACCATCGCCCGGCGAAGTGAGGTGTGCGGGCTGTGGCACGACTCTAATGCGCGTACGGCACTCCGGCTCATCGACGGGGTGACGGGCCGCCCGTTCGGAGGCACGGTGGCTCCTCGGCGGCGCGCGGCGGGGTGCGCGCGGCGGTCCGGAGGCAGGACGGCCGGGGCGACCGCGGTGCGCGACCGGATCACCCGCGTCGTACGGTCAGGGCAACCGCGGGCGTGCGCCGGGGGGCCAGTGCGCGGCGGGACCGCGGGTGGCGCGGTCGGTGGCCGGGCACCCGGGTCACAGGACCTTCGACAGGAACGCCTTCGTGCGCGCGTGCCGGGGGTCGTCGAGGATCCGCGCCGGCGGGCCCTGCTCGACGACGACTCCTTCGTCCATGAAGACGATGGTGTCGGCGACCTCGCGTGCGAAACCGATCTCGTGGGTGACGACGATCATGGTGGTGCCACTGCGGGCGAGGTCCTTGATGACATCGAGGACCTCGCCCACCAGCTCCGGGTCCAGCGCAGACGTCGGCTCGTCGAAGAGCAGCACCTTGGGCTCCGGGGCGAGCGCCCGGGCGATGGCCACTCGCTGCTGCTGGCCGCCGGAGAGCCGGCGCGGGTAGACGTCCGCCTTGTCCGCGAGCCCCACCCGCTCCAGCAGCCGTCCGGCCTGTGCGACGGCGTCCTTGCGCGGCCTGCGCAGTGCGGACACCGGCGCTTCGATGATGTTCTCCAGCACGGTCAGATGCGGGAACAGATGGAAGTTCTGGAACACGAAGCCGATGTGGAGGCGCTGTTTGAGCACCTCCCGCTCCTTGAGCTCGTACAGCTTGTCGCCCGACCTGCGGTAGCCGATCAGCTCGCCGTCGATGAGGACGTGCCCCCGGCTGAGGCGTTCCAGGTGGTTGATGGCGCGCAGCAGCGTCGACTTCCCCGAGCCGGAGGGTCCGAGCACGACGGCGACCTCACCGGCGCGGACCTGGAGGTCGACTCCGCGCAGCACCTCCAGCGTGCCGAAGTGTTTGTGGACGCCCCGGATGTCGACCATCGGGCCGTCGCCCGTGGCGGGAGCGGTGAGGGGAGCGGTGGCGGCATCCGTGCCGGCCTTCGTGTCAGCGCCCGCGATGGTGTGCGCGGTGGTGTGAGCGGTCATTCCGAGGTACCTCCGGTGGCGACGGCGGCCCGCGTCCTGCGGGCGAAGGCCCGCGCGTCGACGGGGGTGATCCCGCCGCGCACGATCTCCGGGCGTACGCCGCCCGGGTCTCCCGCGGGCTACTTCCGTTCGGGCGGGCTGATGCGCGACTCCTCGACGGCGGAGTCCTTCGTCCCCCACTTGTCGAGGATCCGGTCGTACGTGCCGTCCTTGATCAGCTCGTTCACCGCCGCCTGGAACGCCTTGAGGAGCGGTGACCCCTTCTTGAACGCGAAGCCGACATCGAGCCGGTGGTACTCGTTCAGGAACCTGACCCCGGCCGCGGGCTGGGCCGCCTGGTAGCGCAACCCGTTGATGGTCGACATGACGACGTCGACCCGGTTCTGCTGGAGGCTGGTCAGCAGCGCCCCGTTGTCGGAGTAGACATTGACCCGGTACGGCTTCTCGCCGGCGTCGGTGCAGACCGCCTTGTTGGAGTTGAGAGTCGTCTCGAACGTCGTGCCCGCCCCCACTCCGACGGTCTTGCCGCACAGCTGGTCGAGCCGGGTCACCTTGCCGAGGCTCTTGTCGTCCGCACGGACCGAGAAGCCCTGGCCGTCGTTGATGTAGGTGACGAAGTCGATCGTTTCGCGGCGTTCGTCGGTCACCCCGAAATTGCCGGTCCCCACGTCGAACTTGCCGCTGCCGAGCGCGGGCAGGATCGCCTCGAAGCTCGCCTCCTGACGCGTCAGCTCGATGCCCAGGACCTTGCCGACGGCGTCCGCGATGTCGATGTCCTGGCCCGCGGGGCGCTTGTTCGCCGCGCTCGGGTAGTACGCGCTCGGCGGGGAGCCGATGGAGGAGGCGAGCCGCAGCGTACCGCGCTCACGGACGTCCGCGGGCAGCAGCTCCGCCGCGGCCTCGTTCTTCTTCACCGCGGAGACGACGTCCTGCGAGGGAGCGGTTCCGGCACCACCGGCCGTCTCGTCGCCCGCCGCGTCCGCGCCACAGCCCGCCAGCAACGGCAGGAGCAGCACCGCCGCCATGGCGGATCCCGCCGAGGAGACGCGGGAGCGGCGCCAGGGGGCCGTGATGAGGATACGCACGGGGTCAGACCTTTCGTTCGACGGCGGTCGCCGTCGGGGCGGGAACGGGAGGTTCGGCGGCGACCGCGACGGGTGCGGGCGGTGCCGAGGGAGCACGAGGCGAGGAGGCGCGAGGAGAGGAGGGCGAGGAGGGTGAGGAGAGCGGGAGGAGTGGGGGGAGTGGGGGGAGTCGTTTCTCGAACGGGAGCGGGCCGATCGTCTCCGGGTCGGCGGCCGTGTCGAACAGCGGTGTGTATCCGGTGCTCAGGTACAGTCCCCGGGCTTCCGGCTGGCGGGGCCCGGTGGTGAGGTACACGCCGCGGTAGCCCCGCTCGACGGCGACGCGCTCCAGCTCCAGGACGACCCGCCGGGCCAGCCCGCGTCTGCGGTGCGCCGAGTGCGTCCAGATCCGCTTCAACTCGGCGGTGGTGGTGTCGTACCGCCGGAACGCTCCGCCCGCGACCGGCTCGCCGCCCTCCAGCAACAGCAGCAGCGCACCGTGCGGCGGTTCGAACTCCTCGGTCGGGTAATGGCTCAGCTCGTAGTGCGCGTCCTTGCCGTACCGGGTGGAGTACTCGTGCCCCAGCTCGCGAAGCATCGGCTTCACCAGCGGATCGGTGATGGAGGTCGCCAGCCAGGTCGGCCCGCCGGGTTCGGCGACGGATGTCATCGGCCGGCCTCACTCGGTGTCCGCGCGCCGAGGGCCGAGCGCTCGGCGTCCCGCTTGGCGACCTCGTCACGCACCAGCGGGATGACGTACCGGCCGAAGTCGACGGCGTCGCCCAACAGGTCGTACCCACGGGCGGAGATGATGTCGACACCGAGGTCGTAGTAGTCCAGCAGTGCTCGGGCGACCGTCTCGGGCGTGCCCACCAGGGCGTTGGAGTTGCCCGCGCCACCGGTGGCGGCGGCGGTCGGGGTCCACAGCGCCCGGTCGAAGCGCTCGCCGGACCGCGCGATCGACAGCAGCCGTCGCGACCCGGTGTTCTCCGGCTCGCCCCCGCGGTGATGACGTACGACGGCCGCCTCGCCCTGTGCCCTGCGGGCCTTGATCGTGTCGACCGTCCGGTACGCCTTCTCCCAGGCGAGTTCCTCCGTGGGCGCGATGATCGGACGGAAGGCCACCTGGATACGGGGCGGCGTCGTACGGCCCGCCGCCCGCGCGGCCGCCTTCACCGCCTCGATCTGCTCCGCCGTCCGCTCCAGCGGCTCGCCCCACAGGCAGTAGATGTCCGCCTCGGCGCCCCCGGCCGCGTAAGCCGCGGGTGAGGAACCGCCGAACGAGACATCGGGCCGGGGCTGCCGGACCGGGAAGACATCACTCACGAAGTCGTGGAACCGGTAGTGCTCGCCCTCGTGGTCGAACGGCTCGTGCGAGGTCCAGATCCGCTTGACGATCTCGATGTACTCACGGGTCCTGGCGTACCGCTCGTCCTTGCTGAGCGTGTCCCCCTCGCGCCGTTGCTCGTGGTCGTTGCCGCCGGTGATGAAGTGCACCGTGAGCCGGCCGTCGCTGATCCGGTCAAGCGTGGCGAAGGTCTTGGCCGCGAAGGTGGGGTACGAGACGTTCGGCCGGTGGGCCAGCAGGATCCCCAGCCTGTCGAGCCGGGAAGCGATGTACGCGGCGGCCGGCGCGGGATCGGGCGAGCCGGAACCGTACGCGAACAGCACCCGGTCCCAGCCGTGGTCCTCGTGGGCGCGGGCGAGCCGCAGCGTGTACTCCTTGTCGAACGAGGCGCCGGAGCGCGGATGCGTCTCCGACCCGTCGTGGGTGGCGGCGATGCCGAGGAACTCCACAGGCATGACGGACCTTTCGGGCAGGAACGAGCGAGCGGGGCGGGTGATGTGCCGTGCGCGGACAGGTGTGCCGAAGAACAACGGCGCACGGGCAGCGCGAGAGCGTGAGGCGCCGCTTGATATGACGGTGATGACGAAGCCGGGTCGACGGACGCGCACAACGGCGGAGGTGCCGATGTGCTGACGGGCCGTCAGGTGAACATCGGCGAACGCCGTCCCCGAACAGGCGGAGCCCGGCAAGGAACTGCGTGACGGAGAACGCCGTCGAGTCGCGTCGTACGTCGTCGGAAGGGAAAAAGGACGGCAGCGCGCGCCCGGTGAAACGGGGTACTCGGCCCGCGACGGGGTCACCGAGGGAGGGAAGGGCCGGTCAGGCGGCCCGCTGCCGAGTCAGGCGCAACAAGAGGAGGACCACACACGACCGAAGTCGATGTGGCCGCGGGTGACCAAGGGCAGCTGCTTTCGCATGGAGCCAATTGAGCACGGGACGCCACGGGAAGTCAACAGGCGGTCATCCCGTGGGCGCCGTGGCGGCGGCGTCCCGTGCCGGACCGTGCCTTGACAGGTATGCCGCTCCCAGCCGTACGATCGCGGTGCGTGTGGCCGGGCACCGGTGTGAACGCCCGGCCGCGCCGACCGTGTTGAGGGACGCGGTACGCGTGATGACGTCCGACGTACGCCGACCACCGCCACCACCGCACTCCTGCCGGAGCCCTCATGTCTGTGCCCCCTGACGTCGCGCATTCCCCGGATCACGCGTCCGGCGAAGCGGCCGCGCCCCCGTCGGATTCCGCGCCCCTGTCGAAGCACGCGCCCCTGTCGGAGCCGGAGCCGTCCACGCCTCGCGTTTGCGACCAGAGCCCCCGCATCGTCCCGCGCCGGCACCCGGGCCGGTGGTTCGCCGCGGCCGTGGCCCTGCTGGCTCTCGCCATGGTCGTCAACTCGGTGGTCCGCAACGAGCGGTTCCAATGGGGCGTGGTGGTCAGGTACTTCACCACCCCCGCGGTCCTGGACGGCCTGTTGCTCACCCTCTGGCTGACTGCCGGAGTGATGGTGCTCGGCTTCCTCATCGGTACGGTCGTCGCCGTCATGCGGCTGTCCGCCAACCCCGTACTGCGTGCGATCAGCTGGGGGTACGTGTGGATCTTCCGTTCCACGCCGCTGCTGGTCCAGCTGTTGTTCTGGTTCAACATCGGTGCCCTGTACCCCACCCTGGGCGTCGGTGTCCCCTTCGGCCCCGAATTCGTCACGGTCAAGACCGTGAATCTCTTCGGGGCCGGACTCACCGCCCTCATCGGCCTCACCCTGCACGAGGCGGCGTACGCGGCGGAAGTGGTGCGGGGCGGCATCCTCTCCGTCGACTCCGGCCAGACGGAGGCCGCCGCGGCGCTGGGCCTGAGCAGGACGCGTGTGCTGCGGCGTATCGTCGTGCCGCAGGCGATGCGCTCCATTGTGCCCACCGCGGGCAACATGCTCATCGGCACGCTCAAGGGAACCAGCATCGTCAGCGTCCTCGCCGTCCAGGACCTGCTGTTCTCGGTGCAGCTGATCTACAACCGTACGTACCAGGTCATCCCGCTGCTGATGGTGGCGACCATCTGGTACGTCGTGGTCACCACCGTCCTGTCGGCGGGCCAGTTCTACGTCGAGCGTCACTACGCCCGGGGCGCCGCCCGCGAGCTGCCGCCCACCCCGCTCCAGCGGCTGCGGCGCCGGGCCGTGGCCCTGGGTGGCCGGCTCCGGGCCGCGAGTGCCCCCGGCGCGAAACCTCTCTGAGGCGCGACACCTCTCGAGGCGGCTTCGAGGGGGCTGTCCCGTACCTGTTCCGTGACGCCGGTACGTCCGTCACCGTCCCGACGCGCCCCCATGCCCGAAATCGGGAAGAATTCTCAAGGACCGGCCCTCCCTGTCCGGGGACGACCGTCCGGGTGTGAAGAACGGCCCTCCGGGCAGGCGGGAGCCACACCGCACTGCACCGACGAGGCAGTGCCGAGGCAGTACGGGAAGGCACTACGGAGAGGACGTGAATCACATGCGAGTGGCATTTCTCGTGGCCCCGGAGGGCGTGGAGCAGGTCGAGCTGACCGAGCCGTGGAAGGCCGTGCGCGACGCGGGCGGGGACCCCACCCTGGTGTCGACCGCGCCGGGGGAGATCCAGGCGTTCGACCACCTCGACAAGGCGGACACCTTCCCCGTCGACCGTACGGTGTCCGAGACCGGCGCCGCCGACTACGACGGGCTGGTCCTGCCCGGCGGCGTCGCCAACCCGGACGCGCTGCGCATGGACCCCGCGGCCGTGTCCTTCGTCAAGGGCTTCTTCGACGCCGGCAAGCCGGTGGCGGCGATCTGCCATGCGCCATGGACGCTGATCGAGGCCGACGTGGTGCGCGGCAGGACGCTCACCTCGTGGCCGTCGTTGCGGACCGATCTCCGCAACGCGGGTGCCACCTGGGTCGACGAGCAGGTCAAGGTCTGTACTGCCGCTCCCAGCACCCTGATCACCAGCCGGAAGCCGGGCGACCTGAACGCTTTCTGCACCGCGTTCCTCAAGGAGTTCGGCTCCTGACGCCGTGGGAACCCGGTACCTGTTCGTGTACCTGGCCCCGGGGCCCGGGCACCGCCCCCGGGTCCCCGGGCCGTCGCCGGTAGCGCGGGCAGGTCAGGGCAGGACGGCCAGTGTGAACGAGTGGCCGGCCGGATCCGAGTAGGTCCGTGTGTCCCGCGGTCCGCCGTTGTGTTTGGTGTCCAACGGCCGGGCGCCGAGGCCGATCGCCTCGCGCTCCGCCTCGTCGATCTCCTCCCGGGACACCATGATCCGCAGATGTGCCTGCTGGGAGTTCTCGGGGCGGGGCCAGCTCGCCGGGGCGTAGCCATGGTCCCGGCGGATCGCGAGATGGACTCCGGCGTGGCCGACGATCTCCACGAAGTCCGGATCCGCACCGATCCGGGTGTCGGCCCCGAGGAAGGCCGAGTAGAACTCCGCCAGTTCGGCGGGTTCGGCGCAGTCAAGAACGAGAACACTGGTCTTCGCGACGGTCATGCCGCTGCGCCTACCCCCGGTCATCGCCCGTACGCGCGAGGTCGCTCCGCACCAGTGGCGTCGTAGCGCAGGTGACGTGCGTACCGTACGCGGGGCGCGAACGGCGTGCGCGCGCAGAAACGCGTACCGCGCGTGGAAACGCGTACGAAGAGGGCGGCCGGGTAGCAGCCGGGTGATGCCCCGGCGGCGCGTCGACGCCGTCGACGGAGGAGACGGGCGGCGCCGGACCGGGCCGCGGAACGACGTACGGAGAGACCATGAGCGACGCACACGGCGAAGGGCCGGAGGAGCGGGACACCGCCGTCCCCCGGGATCCGCCCGATCAGCAGGCCACCGCCGGTCCCGACCCGCTGGACATCGAACCCGTGGGGGAGCGGGAGGAGCAGCGGCGCGACGGCACGGCCGAGGAAGAGCTGCCCGACGCGGACGAGTCGGGGGCGGGCCCCCGGGGCCGCCCCCGAACGGGCCAGGTACATCCGGAGCAGCAGCCGGTACCGGACGAGTCACCGGGGTGAGCGGGAGCGGGTGCGCCTCCGCGCGCCCAGGCGAAGACCCTGGTGCCGACCGCCGACCGCCGACCGCCGACCGCCGACCGCCGACCGCCGGGGGACCGTGCGCCGGTCGCGGGGAGCAACTCCGGTCGCACACTTCGGGTGCCGGGGAGAGCCTGGAAGCGGGCCCTCCGATTGTACGGAGCCGACAGCAGGACCCTCCGGAGAGGAAGGAACCACGTGAACAGTGCGGACCAGACCGCGACCGAAGTCGTCGTGGCACTCAGCGGCGGGGCGACGGAAGACGCGCGCGCGGTGTTCGGTGTGCTCGGCTCCGCCTTCGCCTCCGACCGCGCGGCCGACGACGTCCCCCAGGAGTTGCCGGGGGAACGCCCCACCGTGTGGACCGCCACGTTCGACGTGGCCGACCTGCGGTCGCGGCCGGGCCCGGTCCGGCTCACGGCGCCGGTGACGGCCGACGTGCAGGGCGGCTACCGGGCGGTGGACAGTCTGCGCGAGGCGCTGTCCACCGCGTTCACCGTCCGTGTCGTCGGTACGGCCTCCGGCGACCAGGAGGAGGAGGTCCAGCTGCGGTTGGAGAACCGCTGAGCCGTTCGTGTTGCGCGCCCCGCGCGGCCGGGTCACGCTATGGGTGACCCAGAAGTGGATTCAGCTCACGCTTCGTGCTCGGGGGTCGTTGGCACAACGTGGTGAAGCAAGTGGGCCTCCGTGTGTGAGGAGCCTGGACCATGACGATTCCACTCGACCGGCACCACGTGGTGGAATTGCCCGCCTCTGAGGAGCGCGTCCCGCGAATACGGCGCATCGTGTCCGCACACCTGCGTCAGTGGCGGCTCGATCTCCATGTCGCGCCCGTGTGCAGAGGCATCGAGGAAGTGCTGACACACGTCCGTCTGCACGTCGGTGAGGGCGACCGGTGTGTGCTCGAACTGCGGTGGGCGGGCCGCCATCTCACCGTCTCCGTGGAGGACAACGGCCCCCGCATGCCCCGGCTGTTGACGGCCGACGGCGGCCTCGGCCGGCTCGCCGCCCTCAGCGACAGCTGGGGGACCTGCGCCACGGCCGACGGCAAGGTCATCTGGTTCACCAGGAGCGTCTTCGCGCCGCAGGACGTTCCGCGGGTGTCGAGGACGCCGCTCACCGGGCTCGACGCCGCACAACGCGGCCCGGCACCCACGCCCGCCCCCGTGCCCGCCCTCGTACCACCGGTGCCCACCGAACCGCCGACGCGGGCCGTCCCACGCCGGGTTCCGGTGCTCTGCACACCGGCGCCCGTGTGTGACCGTCCCTTCGCGGGCACCTGCGACGTCCCCCGGGACCGTGGGTAACGCGGAGCTCCGACCGACCGCGCCGCGCACGGAAGCCGTGCCGGCCGTCGAAACAGCGGCACACAGGGCGCGCGCAGCATGGGGAGCGCACGCGGCACACAGGGCGTACGCGTCACATACCGAGACGCCGCGCGACGGCACAACGGACCTTCTCCGTCCCCGGCGCACGGCGTCCTCTGTGTCCGGCGGCGCCCTACTCGCCCGCGTCCGGGTCCGGTACGCGATGCACGGCGGCCTCCTCGGCCGACGCGGCGGCCCCGTCGATCCCCACGTCCTCGGCGATCATGTCCTTCTCGGCGTCCTCGTGCGCGCCCTCGTCCGGCGCCACCAGCCGGCCGGCCCGGCCGTCACCGACCTCGTCGTCCAGCGGCTCGCCCTCGCCGTGAGGCAGGTCTCCGATGCCGTTCCCGGCGGGCGGCTGCTGGTCCGGGACCTCCTCCGCGAGCCGCTCGTCCAGCGACTCGCCCGCCCGCTGCTCGGCGGCTGTCGTTCCCACGTGGTTCACACCCAGCGGGCGCTCGGGCGGGGACCAGCCCTCGTCGAACGGGTCGGCGCCCCGGTTGAGGAGCGTGTCCTCGGGGTCGAGGATGCCCTCGTCCTCGTTGATCTCGGCGTCGTCGGGCTGGTAGACCTCGTCGCCCATCGTCTCGTCGCTGTCGCCGCTCATGTCGACTCTCCTTACTTCCTGCGGGTCGTGCGCGTCCCGCGCGCCTCCGGGCGGCCGGATGAGGGACCGGCTGAAGGGCGGTCTCCGGCCGGCCGTCGTCGCGGGCGTCGACGTGCCGGTACCCGGCGGGAGCCCGCGCAAGCGGTGATTCGCTCCGTGGCCCCCTCCGTGGCCCCCCGTCCGGACGACGGACGGGGCGCGAGACACCCGGACACGATCCACGACGGACGGTCCTGGGCGGCTCCTTCGTCGGGGACGCCCGCGCGGGCCGGATGCCGTACGAACGACCATGTGAGGCGTCACACGGGCGACCACACGCCAAAGACCCCCAACCGCACGGACGGTCACCCGCTCCGCGGCGCGGACGACCGCGCGAAGGGCCGCGTCAGCGACCGCTCGACCGTCCGAGCGGACGACCGGGCGGACAACGGCGCGGCACACGGCCGTACGGGCCGTCGCGCCGACCGCTGCCGCGCGGACGGCTCCTCCGCTGCGTCCACCCTCCCACCAATCACCGCCGTGTCAAACGGCAGGTCGCACGCCCCGTCCGCCCGTCCTGCCCACGGGCCGACCCCGCCCGGGCCGCCCCGCTTCCCGGGCGCTCGTCCCGGACCGCCTCGCGCCGCTCCCGGTGTCCGCCCCGGGTCCCCTCGCCGACCCCGGTGTTTGCCCCGGTGCCCGTCGGGCACTCGCCCCTTTGATCCGTACGACCCGATGCACGACCTTCCGGAGTCGAACGTGAGCCGAGAACGCATTGTCATCGTCGGGGCCGGATTCGCCGGCTACCAGGCCGCCCGCACGCTCTCCCGGCAGCTGCGGGGCAGAGCCGAGATCGTGCTGCTGAATCCCACCGACTACTTCCTCTACCTCCCCCTCCTGCCCCAGGTGGCCGCGGGGATCCTGGAACCGCGCCGGGCGACCGTCTCGCTGCCCGGGACGCTGCCGCGCGTACGGCTCGTACTGGGGGAGGCCGACCACGTCGACCTGAAAGCGGCGAAGGTCCACTACACCGGTCCTGAGGGCGTCGGCGGGGAGCTGCCGTACGACCGGCTGGTCCTGGCCGTCGGAAGTGTCAACAAGCTGCTGCCGGTGCCGGGCGTGGCCGAGTACGCACACGGGTTCCGCGGCCTGCCCGAAGCGCTCTACCTGCGTGACCACGTGACCCGCCAGATCGAGCTGGCGGCCACCTCCGCCGACCCCGCGGAGAGCGCCGCGCGCTCCACGTTCGTCGTGGTCGGCGCGGGTTACACCGGCACCGAGGTAGCCGCCCAGGGCAAGCTGTTCACCGACGCGCTGGTCCGTAACCAGCGGCGTGGACCGTACGGGCACCGACCGGGGAAGCCGCGCTGGATGCTCCTCGACATCGCCCCCCGCGTCCTGCCCGAGCTGGACCGCAGGCTCTCCACCACCGCGGACCGGGTGCTGCGCGCACGCGGCGTGGAGGTGCGGACCGGTACGTCCGTCAAGGAGGCGGGACCGGCCGGAGTGACACTGGACACCGGCGAGTTCGTCGAGACGCGTACGCTGGTGTGGTGCGTCGGCGTGCGGCCCGATCCCCTGGTCTCGGAGATCGGACTGCCCGTGGAGCGGGGCAGGCTGTGTGTCGACGCCCAACTCAATGTCCCCGGCCATCCCGAGGTGTTCGCCTGCGGTGACGCCGCGGCCGTACCGGATCTGACCAGGCCGGGGGAGTACACCCCGATGACCGCCCAGCACGCGAGCAGGCAGGGCACGGTGGCGGGCCGCAACGTGGCGGCCTCGCTCGGCCACGGGGAACGCCGGACCTACCGGCACAACGACCTGGGATTCGTCGTGGACCTCGGCGGGGTCAAGGCGGCGGCCAACCCCTTCGGGGTGCCGCTGTCCGGGCTGGCGGCCGGAGCCGTCACCCGCGGCTACCACCTCGCGGCCATGCCCGGGAACCGGGTGCGGGTCGCCGCCGACTGGCTGCTCGACGCGGTGCTGCCGCGGCAGGCGGTCCAGCTCGGACTGGTCCGCTCGTGGACGGTGCCGCTCGAATCGTCCTCGCCCGAGCTGGCGAGGGTTCCCGGCGGCCCCGGGAAGGAGTGACATGAACAGCGAAGAACTGACAGAACTGGCACAGCAGTTGAGGGTGGACTCGGTCCGGGTCGCCGACCGTGCGGGGTCGGGACACCCGACCTCCTCGATGTCGGCGGCGGATCTCATGGCCGCCCTGCTGGCCAACCATCTCCACTACGACTACGACCACCCCGGACACCCGGGCAACGACCGGCTGGTCTTCTCCAAGGGGCACGCCTCGCCGCTGCTGTACTCCATGTATCTGGCGGCCGGCGCGATCGACGAGGAGGAGTTCCTCACCTACCGCACCCTCGGCAGCCGCCTGGAGGGCCACCCCACGCCGGAGCTGCCGTGGGTGGACGTCGCCACCGGCTCGCTCGGCCAGGGGCTGCCCGTCGGCGTCGGCATGGCACTGGCCGGACAGCGGCTCGGCAGGACCCCGTACCGCGTCTACGTGCTCTCCGGCGACAGCGAGATGGCCGAGGGCTCGGTGTGGGAGGCGATCGAGCACGCGGGGGACCAGCACCTGGACTCGCTGACCCTCGTCATCGACGTCAACCGGCTCGGCCAGCGCGGGCCCACCCGTCACCAGCGGGACCTGGACGCGTACGGCCGCAGGCTGCGGGCCTTCGGCTGGCACACCGTCGAGATCGACGGCCACGACATGGATGCCGTGGACGCCGCCTTCAACGAGGCGCGCTCCACGCTCCGCAAGCCCACCGCGATCATCGCGGGCACCCGCAAGGGCCGGGGCGTCGCCGCTGTCGAGGACCGCGAGGGCCTGCACGGCAAACCGCTGCCCGACGCGGAGAGCGCCATCGCCGAACTCGGCGGTCGCCGCTCCATCCGGGTGTCCGTGACCAAGCCGCGGGAGCCCGCGGCGGCCACCCGCTCGCCCCGCCGGACCACGGCCGTCGACCTGCCGCGCTACGAGATCGGCGACGAGGTCGCCACCCGCGACGCGTACGGAAAGGCGCTCGCCGCGCTGGGTGCCGGACGGGGCGATGTCGTCGTGCTGGACGGCGAGGTGAGCGACTCCACGCGCTCGGAGTTCTTCGCCAAGGAGCACCCGGACCGGTTCTTCGAGTGCTACATCGCCGAGCAGCAGCTGGTCGCCGCCGCCGTCGGCATGCAGGCGCTGGGCCACGTCCCGTACGCGTCGACCTTCGCCGCCTTCCTGACCCGCGCGCACGACTTCATCCGGATGGCCGCCATCGGCCGCGCCTCGCTCAACCTGGTCGGCTCGCACGCGGGCGTCGCCATCGGGCAGGACGGCCCCTCCCAGATGGGGCTGGAGGACCTGGCGATGTTCCGCGCGGTGCACGGCAGCACGGTGCTGCACCCCTGCGACGCCAACCAGACGGCCGCGCTGGTCCTGGCGATGCACGAGCTGTCCGGTATCCGCTACCTGCGGACGCTGCGGGGCAAGACGCCGGTCGTCTACGGACCCGACGAACGGTTCCCGATCGGAGGCAGCAAGGTGCTGCGCCGCTCCGACAAGGACCGGGTGACCCTGATCGGTGCCGGCACGACCGTCCACGAGTGTCTGAGGGCGGCGGACACGCTGGCCGACGAGGGTGTCGCCGTCCGGGTCGTCGACCTGTACTCGGTCAAACCCGTCGACGAGCGGACACTGCAGAGCGCGGCGGAGGACACGGACTGTCTGGTGACGGTGGAGGATCACCACCCGCAGGGCGGTATCGGCGACGCGGTCGCCGAGGTGTTCTCCGACGGCCGCCCGGCGCCGCGGCGGCTCGTACGGCTCGCGGTCGGCGACATGCCGGGCTCGGCTACGCCGGAGGAGGAGCTGCGGGCGGCGGGGATCGACGCCGACTCGATCGCGGCGGGCCTGCGGCTGCTGCTGGAGAAGGTCATCCGCTGACACCCGGCCCCGGTGGCCTGTGGCCCGTTCGGACGGTGCGCCACCGGGTACCCGATGTCCATGGGCGGATGACGAACGACGGCGGACAACACGACCGCCGATGAGTTCACCGCCGATAAGGACCACAGCTGAAGAGACCACAACGGCAGACATGACGCGACAGCGAATTCGGAGGCAGACATGACCACCGACCGAGGCCCGTGGCCGGCCATGGCCGCCGCGCGCCGCCCCACCGAACGCGAAGGGCGGATCCGCACCTGCGTCCCGGCCCGCGCCACCGCGCGCGAACTCGGGAACAGAGAGTCCCGGCGAGGACAGCGGACGGCGGATCAGGACTGGAACGTGGTGCGGGGAGAGGACTGAGACAGGGTGCGGCTGACAACAGCGGACCGAACGGAGACCGGATCGAACGTCACGGAACTGCGAGTGGACCGGGCGGGTCCCGGGCCGCGCACGACGGGCCCGCCCGGGGCGGAGCCGACCGTTCCCGCCCCGGACACGGGCCATGACGCGGAATCCTGGGCGTGGCTGCGGCACGCGGCGTGCGTCGACGAGGACCCGGAGCTGTTCTTCCCCGTGGGGGATTCCGGGCCCGCCGCGGTGCAGGCCGAACGCGCCAAGGCGGTGTGCCACGGCTGCCCGGTGGAGCGGCAGTGCCTCGAATGGGCGCTGACGACGAACCGTACCTCCGGAGTGTGGGGCGGTACGGACGAGGAGGAGCGGCGCAGGCTGCGGCGCAGGGCCGACCGGCGCAAGGCCGCCGCGGGGTGATCCGGCCCCCACCTGTTGCGGGGCCGCGCGAGGCGCGAAAGGGTCGGAACCGTCACACGAGGAGGAGGAATCACCATGCCCATCGCGACGGTGAATCCCACCAGCGGAGAGACGCTCAAGACGTTCGACGCCTTCGGGGCGGAGGAGATCGAGCGTCGTGTCGCGGCGGCCGCCGACAGGTTCCGGCAGTACCGCGTCACCGGGTTCGGCGAACGGGCGAGGCTGCTGAACCGCGCCGCCGACCTGCTGGAGCAGGACGCGCCCGACATCGCCCGGACCATGACCACCGAGATGGGCAAGCCCGTGGCGGCGGCCCGCGCGGAGGCGCTCAAGTGCGTCAAGGCGATGCGCTGGTACGCACAGCGTGCGGAGGATCTGCTGGCGGACGAACACCCCGCGGAAGCCGATGTGACGGACTCGGGCGCCGCCCACGCGCGCGTCCACTACCGCCCGCTCGGCGTGGTGCTCGCGGTGATGCCGTGGAACTTCCCCCTCTGGCAGGTCGTACGGTTCGCCGCGCCCGCCCTGATGGCGGGCAACGTCGGCCTGCTCAAGCACGCTTCGAACGTCCCCCAGACCGCGCTCTACCTGGAGGACCTGTTCCGCCGGGCGGGCTATCCGGAGGGCTGTTTCCAGACCTTGTTGGTGGGCTCGGGTGCGATCGAGTCCGTTCTGCGCGACCCCCGGGTGGCCGCCGCGACCCTCACCGGCAGCGAGCCGGCCGGCCGCTCGGTGGCCTCGATCGCGAGCGACGAGGTCAAGAAGACCGTGCTGGAGCTGGGCGGCAGCGACCCGTACGTGGTCATGCCGTCGGCGGACATCGAGCGCGCGGCACGGACGGCGGTGACGGCCCGGGTGCAGAACAACGGCCAGTCGTGCATCGCGGCCAAGCGGTTCATCGTGCACGAGGACGTCTACGACACCTTCGCCGAGCGGTTCACCGCCGGCATGCGGGACCTGACCGTCGGGGATCCGCTGGACGAGTCCACCGACGTCGGGCCGCTCTCCAGCGAGCAGGGCCGCGCCGATCTGGAGGCGCTGGTCGACGACGCGCTGGAGCGGGGCGCGACCGCGCTGTGCGGCGGGGCCCGGCCGAAGGAGTACGAGCGGGGCTGGTTCTACGAGCCGACCGTGCTCGCCGGTGTGACGGACGCGATGCGGATCCACCGCGAGGAGGCGTTCGGGCCGGTGGCCACGCTGTACCGGGTCGGCGGCCCGGACGAGGCGGTCGCCCTCGCCAACGACACGCCGTTCGGGCTGAGTTCCAACGTGTGGACACGCGACGAGGAGGACGTGCGCCGCTTCGTGAGGGACCTGGAGGCGGGCGGTGTGTATTTCAACGGCATGACGGCCTCGCACCCGGCCCTGCCGTTCGGCGGTGTGAAGCGTTCGGGGTACGGCCGTGAGCTGTCGGGCCACGGCATCAAGGAGTTCTGCAACGTCACCACCGTGTGGCACGGCCCGGAACCGGACAGCGGAACGTCGTAGCGGCGGCCGACAGCCGGCGACCGACAGCCGACAGCCGGGCGGACCGGGCGCCCGGAGGTACCCAGGAGGCCGACGGCAGTCGCCGTCGGCAAGAAGCGCGACCGCGACCGCGAGCCGGGCCCCGATCGCGACAGGAGCAACCATCAGGGAGTTGGACATGGCGGAGGCGAGCACCGGCGCGAGCGGCCCGAACGCCGGGGCTGCCGGGTCGGCCGGAACTGCCCGGACAGCCGGGCCGTCCGAGGCTGCCGGGGGGGCCGGCTCCGACCGGTCCGGCGGTACGGCACGACCGCCCGGCGCCCCCGCATCCCCCAGGACCACCGACGCGGTGGGCGCCGACGCGGCGGCCACCGACCTCACCGACGCCCAGATCGCCTCCCTCGACGCCCACTGGCGCGCCGCCAACTACCTCGCCGTCGGCCAGATCTACCTCATGGCCAACCCCCTGCTCCTGGAGCCACTGGCACCGGAGCACATCAAGCCCCGGCTGCTCGGCCACTGGGGCACCTCGCCCGGCCTCAACCTCGTCCACACGCACCTCAACCGGGTCATCAAGGCCCGCGACCTCGACATGCTCTGCGTCTGGGGCCCCGGGCACGGCGGCCCGGCCGTGCTGGCCAACTCCTGGCTGGACGGCACGTACTCGCAGACGTACCCGGACGTGACCCGGGACCGGGCCGGCATGGAGCGGCTGTTCAAACAGTTCTCGTTCCCCGGCGGTGTGCCCAGCCACGTCGCGCCCGAGACCCCGGGCTCGATCCACGAGGGCGGCGAACTCGGTTACTCCCTCGCCCACGCCTACGGCGCCGCCCTGGACAACCCCGGGCTGGTCGTCGCCTGCGTGATCGGCGACGGCGAGGCCGAGACCGGCCCGCTGGCCGGGTCCTGGCACGGGAACAAGTTCCTGGACCCGGTGCACGACGGCGCGGTCCTGCCCGTCCTGCACCTCAACGGCTACAAGATCGCCAACCCTGCGGTGCTCGCCCGGCTGCCGGAGGACGAACTCGACGCGCTGCTGCGCGGGTACGGCCACGAACCGCTGTACGTCTCCGGCGACGAGCCGTTGGCCGTCCACCGTGCGATGGCACGGGCGCTGGACACCGCCCTGGACCGGATCGTCGGCATCCGGCGCGACGCGCGCGAGGGCGGTGCGGACGGCCGCCCCCGCTGGCCGCTGATCGTGCTGCGTACCCCCAAGGGCTGGACCGGCCCGCACGAGGTCGACGGTACGCCCGTCGAGGGCACCTGGCGCGCGCACCAGGTCCCCCTCAGTGGGGTCCGGGACAACCCGGACCACCTGGGCCAACTGGAGGCATGGCTCCGCAGTTACGGTCCCGACGAACTCTTCGACGCGACCGGCGCGCCCCGCCCCGCCGTCCTGGAGTTCGTCCCCGAGGGCCCGCGCCGGCTCGGCGCCGGCCCGCACGCCAACGGCGGTCTGCTGCTGCGCGAGCTGCCCGTGCCCCCGCTGGAGCGGCACGCGGTGCGTGTCGACAAGCCCGGCACCGTCCTGCACGAGCCCACCCGCGTCCTCGGCGCCCTGCTGGCCGACGTGATGGAGGCCACGGCGGGACGACGTGACTTCCGGGTCGTCGGCCCGGACGAGACGGCGTCCAACCGGCTGGAGGCGCTCTACGAGGTCACCGACAAGGCGTGGCAGGAGGCGAGGCTCGACACGGACGAGCACCTCGCGCGCGACGGGCGCGTGATGGAGGTCCTTTCCGAGCACCTGTGCCAGGGCTGGCTGGAGGGCTACCTCCTGACGGGCCGGCATGGTCTGTTCTCCAGCTACGAGGCGTTCGCGCACATCGTCGACTCGATGGTCAACCAGCACATCAAGTGGCTGCGGACCTCGCGCCGGCTGTCCTGGCGCAGCCCCATCGCCTCCCTCAACTACCTGCTGACCTCGCACGTCTGGCGCCAGGACCACAACGGTTTCTCGCACCAGGACCCCGGCTTCGTGGATCACATCCTGAACAAGAGCCCGGAGGTCGTACGGGTCTACCTGCCGCCCGACGCCAACACCCTGCTGTCCGTCGCGGACCACGCGCTGCGCAGCCGTGACTACGTCAACGTGATCGTCGCGGGCAAGCAGCCGACCTTCGACTGGCTCACCCTGGACGAGGCCCGCGCCCACTGTGCCCGGGGGCTGGGCGTCTGGACCTGGGCGGGGACGGAGGACGGTACGCGGCCACCGGACGCGGTCCTGGCCTGCGCCGGGGACGTGCCCACCCAGGAGACGCTCGCCGCGGCCTCCCTGCTGCGCCGGCACCTGCCGGAGCTGGCCGTACGGGTGGTCAACGTGGTCGATATGGCCCGGCTGCTGCCGAACGCGGAACATCCGCACGGCATGACGGACAGCGAGTACGACGCGGTGTTCACCACCGACCGGCCGGTGATCTTCGCGTACCACGGTTACCCGTGGCTGATTCACCGGCTCACCTATCGCCGCACGGGCCACGAACACCTGCACGTACGCGGCTACAAGGAGGAGGGCACGACCACCACCCCCTTCGACATGGTCGTCCGCAACGACCTCGACCGGTACCGGCTGGTGATGGACGTGATCGACCGGGTGCCCGGCCTCGGCGTACGGGCGGTCGCCGTGCGCCAGGCCATGGCGGACGTGCGCGCCCGCCACGAGGCGTGGATCCGCGAACACGGCACCGATCTGCCCGAGGTGGCGGAGTGGACCTGGTCGGGCTGAACCGAGGGGCCGCCCGACGGGCAGCCGCAACCCCGAAGGGCGAAGGGGAGGAATGAAGAGAACGGGGGGAACGGGGGGAACGAGCGGAACGGGGAGAACCTGGGGGAACGAGAGGAAGCGGTACGCGACATGAGCACCGGCACACGGAACGTCCGGGCCGGGAACAGGACCGTGGAGATCCACCGTCCGGACAAGACCCTCTTTCCGGGGACGGGAACCGAGGGCCTCACCAAGGCCGGACTGGCCGAGTACTACCGGAGCGTCGCCCCCTTCATGCTGCCCGAGCTGAAGGGCCGGCCGCTGATGCTGGAGCGGCGCCCGGACGGGCTGGAGGGGCCCCGCTTCATGCAGAAGAACACACCCGACAGCTATCCGGACTGGATCCGCAGGGCCGAGCTGCCGAAGAGGGACGGCACCGTCACGCACACCGTGTGCGACACCACCGCGAGCCTGGTGTACCTCGCGGACCAGGCGTGCCTGGCCTTCCACCGCTGGCTGTCGCGCGCCGGGCGGCCCGACTGCCCGGACCGGCTGGTCTTCGACCTCGATCCGCCGGGCGACGACTTCGAGTCCGTGCGCCGGGCCGCCCGGCAGCTGGGGGAACTGCTCGGCGAACTGAACCTGCCGAGCACCCTGATGACGACCGGCTCCCGGGGACTGCACGTGATCGTGCCGCTGGACGGCCGTAGCGGCTTCGACGAGGTACGGGAGTTCGCCACCGATGTCGCCAGGACCCTGGCGGACCGCGACCCGGACCGGCTGACCACGGAGGTCCGCACGGACGCGCGCGGCGGGCGGCTCTACCTGGACGTCCAGCGCAACGCCTATGCGCAGACGTCCGTCGCGCCCTTCTCCGTACGGGCGAAGGAGGGCGCTCCGGTGGCCATGCCGATCAGCTGGGAGCAGCTGGCGGATCCGGACCTCGACGCACGGCGCTGGACGGTGCGCGACGCGCTGGAGCAGGCCCGGACCCGCCCGTGGTCCGGGGCACCGAGCCGGGGCCGGGCGCTGGGCCCGGCCCGCAGGAGGCTGGCGGAGCTCGGGTGAGCCACGCGCCCAGAAGCGCGCCCCACGAGCACGGCCCGGGAAGCACGCTTCGACGAGGGCCCGGGCTTCACGCCCCCGATGGGAACTCCCCGTTCAGCGCGGCGGCGAGCCGCGACTGGGCGGCCGCCTCCGCCGTCCGGCCCTGACGCTCCAGCGTGCGGCTCAGCATCAGATGCGCGTACGGCTCCACCGGATCGCGCTCGAGGACGGCGCGCAGCTCGCTCTCGGCCTTGGTCAGCCGCGCCGAGTGGTAGTAGGCGCGGGCCAGCAGGAGCCGCGGGGCGACCTGCTCCGGCACCTCGGCCACCAGGCCGGCGAGGATGCGGGCGGCCGTGACGTACTCCTTCGCGTCGAAGAACAGCTGGGCGCGGTCCCACCGCTCGGCGGCCGTGCCGTACTCGTAGTACGCGCTCGTCGTGCTCCGCGTGCTCTCCACGTGTCCTCCTTCGCCCGTTCCGACAGGAGCCGTCAACGGAGTGGGCGCGGGGGATATTCCACCTCAGGGACGGCGTGCGGCTTCCTCCGCCCGAACGCGCCGGGCGGCTCCGGTGACCCGGGGGTGACTCGGGCGGCCGGGCGGCTCGGGTGGAGAGTAGGTTGTGCGCCATGAGCAATCTTGATCGCCAGGCGTCTCCCACCGTCTGCGGCGGGCGGGGGTTCGTCGTCGCCGAGCCGGTCCGTGAGCTGCTGAGCCCGCGCCGGGTCCAGCTGGGCGAGTCCACCGAGGTCCGGCGGCTGCTGCCCAACCTGGGCCGCCGCATGGTCGGCGCCTGGGCCTTTGTCGATCATTACGGCCCCGATGACATCGCCGACGAACCAGGTATGCAGGTGCCGCCCCACCCGCACATGGGGCTGCAGACGGTGAGCTGGCTGCATGACGGCGAGGTGCTGCACCGCGACAGCCTCGGCAGCCTCCAGACCATCCGCCCGCGCGAGCTGGGCCTGATGACGTCCGGCCGGGCCATCTCGCACTCCGAGGAGAGCCCCCGAGTCCACGCCCGCTTCCTGCACGGCGCCCAGCTCTGGGTGGCACTCCCGGGCGCGCACCGCGAGGTCCAGCCGCACTTCCAGCACCACACCGACCTCCCCGAGGTCACCGCGCCCGGCCTGTCCGCCACCGTCATCCTGGGCGCCCTCGACGGTGCCGTCTCGCCCGGTACGACGTACACCCCGATCGTCGGCGCCGATCTCACCCTCGCCCGGGGCGCCGAAACCCGGCTGCCCCTCGAACCGGACTTCGAGTACGCCGTCCTGTCGATGTCCGGCGAAACCGCGGTCGATGGTGTGCCCGTCGTCCCCGGATCCATGCTCTACCTCGGCTGCGGCCGCTCCGAGCTCCCGTTGCATGCCGAATCCGACGCGGGCCTGCTGCTCCTGGGCGGCGAGCCCTTCGAGGAGGAGATCGTGATGTGGTGGAACTTCATCGGGCGCTCCCAGGCGGACATCGAACAGGCCCGCGAGGACTGGACCTCGGGCGCCCGCTTCGGCGAGGTACACGGCTACGCGGGCAACCGCCTGGCCGCCCCCGACCTCCCGCCGACCCCTCTGAAACCGCGCGGCCGGGTACGCTGACCTGGGGCGGCATGTGCCGGTCCCGGCTGCGCCAGGCAGCGGGCGCCTGCTCCGGGGGTGACACCGCCCGCCTCGACGCGCGGTCATGTCGGCCACCGTCCTTTGACGGCGGCTACGTCGCCCAGTGACCACCAAGCCGACGAGCGGCTCCCCCCTCGGTGGGGCCGGCCCGGTACGCAACAGCCGGAACGTCCCCCGTTCAGCGCGTCGGCCGTGGGCCCGGAGAGAGTGCGGCCGGGCCCACGGCCGGGCGGCTCAGTCGAGGCCGGCGATGGCGTGTGGCTGGTAAGGGGTCTCCAGGGCCTTGCGGTCGGTCTCGGAGAGCTGGAGTTCGAGTGCCGAGAGCGCGTCGTGGAGGTGCTGGGGCTTGGTGGCACCGATGACGGGCGCGGTCACCGTGGGCTGCCGCAGCAGCCAGGCCAGCGCCACCTGGGCACGAGGCACACCGTGGCCCTCGGCTACGCGCGCCACCGCTTCGACGATCTCGCGATCGCCCTCCTGGTAGAGGGTCTTGCCGAGCTCGTCGGTCTCCTGGCGGGCGCTGAGGTCGTCCCAGTCGCGCGTCAGTCGTCCGCGGGCCAGAGGGCTCCAAGGCGTGACGGCGACCCCCTGGTCCGCGCAGAACGGGAGCATCTCGCGCTCCTCCTCGCGGTAGAGGAGGTTGTAGTGGCTCTGCATGGACACGAACTTCGTCCAGCCGTGGCGCTCGGCGGTGTACTGGGCCTTCGCGAACTGCCAGGCGTACATGTTCGACGCGCCCAGGTAGCGGGCTTTGCCGGCTTTGACGACGTCGTGCAAGGCCTCCATGGTCTCCTCGATCGGCGTCGACGCGTCCCAGTGGTGCACGATGTACAGATCGATGTAGTCAGTGCCCAGGCGACGCAGGCTCGCGTCGATCTCCGTCATGATCGCTTTGCGGGACAGACCGCGGCTGTTCGGGCCCGGCCTCATGGCCGCGTAGATCTTGGTGGCCAGCACGATCTCCTCCCGCCGCGCGAAGTCGGCCAACGCACGACCGGTTATCTCCTCGCTGGTGCCGTCGGAGTAGACATTGGCGGTGTCGAAAAAGTTGATGCCGGCCTCGACGGCCTGCCGCAGCAGGGGACGGGCGGCGTCCTCGGTCAGGGTCCACGGGTGTACGCCGCGATCGGGAACGCCGTAGCTCATACACCCCAGGCAGAGAGGGGAGACATCCAGGCCGGTGGTGCCGAGCTTTAAGTACCGCACGATTCTCATACCTCCGAGACGGACGATCGCGCCAAGTGTGCGCGGTGGAATACTGCGGGCCCGCCCGCCCCTCGGGCAAGCCCCCCTGGGGCAAGCCCCGCGGTCGAACCGCCGCCCGACCGGGCTGACGGCCCGTCAGCCGGTGCCGCCCTGCTTCGGTGGCTTCCGCGCGTCGAAGGCGAAAAGTGTGTTCTTGTCCGCGGCCACGATCAGCGCACGCCCCACCACAGTCACGCGCGGGCTCGCACCCTGCTCGCCCGTCAAACCATCGGCCTGCGGGTCCGTCGTCCACCGGAGTTTGCCGTCGTGCGGCGACAGCGCGACCACCCGGCCGGTGGCCGAGCTGAAATACAGCGCGCCGGCTCCCGCCACGGGACCCGACGCCCCCTCCACGCCGGTCTGCCGCGACCACTTCTTCCGGCCGGTCACCGGGTCGATCGCCGTGACGAGACCGGTCTGCCCACTCACGTAGACGGTGCCGTCCGCCATGCCGGGCGTCCCCGCGTATGTCCTGGCCAGTCGAGAGTACGTGACCTTCCGCGAGACCGGGTCGACCCGCGCGATGCCGTCGTAGCCGACCAGCGCGGTTCCCTCCATGCGCACCCGAAGGAGTACGAGCCTGCCGTCGGCGACGCCCATCGGCACGGCGGGGCCGTTGACCGCGATGGGCCTGCCCAGTGTCCCCGAGGCGCGGTCGACCGGGTGCAGGGTGGGGTGACGCACCTCCGAGGCATCCACCTCCGCGTCCGTCGCGCACATCGCGAAGAGTCGCGGGCCCGTCGGCACCGGAGCACACTGCGCACCCGCGGGGAACGACGCCCTCCAGGTGACGTCACCGCTGTGCGCGTCCCGCGCCTCGAAGCGGGAGTTGGTGGCGTCCACCGTCACGACGGCTGAGCCGACCACAAGGGCGTCCCGAGTCCGGCCCGTGACGGCCGTCGACCGGGCGCCGGACGGCACGGACCACAGCTCCCGGCCGTTGTTCGCGTCGATGGCCACCACCTCGCTGGGAGGGTCCTGTGGGGCGTCCTGGGCGGCGAAGCGGTAACCGAGCACCGTGTCGTCGGTGGCGCCCACCAGGTGCATGCCCTGGACGGGGACGCCCGGGCTCTTCGCCGTCCACATCCGTGAACCGTCCAAGGCGCTGATACGGGTCGCGACAACACCCCCGCCGCCGCAGAACAGCGCGTCGCCGCGCGCGACGCAACGCAGTTCGTCGGGGATGTCCTCGCGACCGCCCGGCACGGTCGTGCGCCACGGCTCGAAGCCGGCCGGAAGCGCGGCACCCGGCGCCGCGACGCTGTTGCCGTTGTCGCCGCCGTTGTTCCCCCCGGAGCCGCCCGCCTTCAGGGCGGCGGCTGCCCCGCCGATCGTCGCCACCGCGATCGCGGCCGCGAGCACAGGACGCCATCGGCGACGCGGACGGCGGCGGGCGGGGGCGGACGTGCTCCCCGGATCGGGACCGGCCGGGGCGGTGGTCGGGCCGGTCGGCTCGGGGGTGCCCCGCGTCTCGACGCGATGCTGGGTGATCGTGTCGCGGGTGCGGCCCGCACCGGCCCCGTTCGCGTCGGTCCCACCGAGGTCGGCCGGCAGGTCCCTCAGCAGCACGAGGAGTTCGTCCGCCGAGGGGCGCCCCTCGGGGTCCTTGTCCAGGCACGACTCGACGACCGCGCGCAGAGCCACCGGCACGGCACCCAGCGACGGCTCCTCGTGCACCACCTGATAGGCCGTCATGTAAGGGCTGTCCGCGTCGAAGGGCCCCTGACCCGTCGCCGAGTACACCAGCAGCGTCCCCAGCGAGAAGACGTCGGACCGCGGCCCCACACCACGCGGCGCCTGCAACTGCTCCGGTGACATGAAGGGCGGCGTACCGATGACCCGCCCTGTCATCGTCAGCGTCTGCTGGTCCACGGCGCGCGAAATGCCGAAGTCGATGACGCGCGGGCCCTCTGGCGAGAGCACGACGTTCGAGGGCTTCAGGTCACGGTGGACGACCCCCACCCGGTGGATGTCGCGCAACGCCTCCGCCAGCCCGATGGCGAGCCTCCTCAGCTCCGCTCCGCTCAGCGGGCCCTCCGCGGCGATGTGCTGGGCGAGCGTGTGGCCCTCGATATAGGTCGTCGCCATCCACGGCTGCTCGGCCTCGGGGGCGGCGTCGACCACGGCGGCGGTGAACGCGCCGCTCACCCGCCTCGCCGCCGCCACCTCCTGGCGGAAACGGATGCGGAACTCCTCGTCCTCCGCGAACTGCTGGTGGATCAGTTTGATCGCGACAGGTCGCCCCGAACCCGTGCGGGCCAGAAAGACCGTGCCCATGCCACCCGAGCCGAGCCGTGCCTCAAGCCGATAGCCGCCGATCTCCGCCGGATCACCTCCGCGCAGCGACACTCTTCCCGATCTCCCGTCCCCCGTGCACCTCTGCCGCCACGGGCCTGCGTACCTGTCCTGCACACAAACTAGCCGCAGGGTGGTACGGCAGGGCGAAGCGGGTGATGTGGGTGCCGTCTCCGCGTCCGATCTCCTGGACACGCGCCACGGCCGGTGCCTTGGCCGCTTTCCGGGCCCGGTTGCGGGAGAGCCCCGGACGGCCTTCGCCCGCTTGCTGATCGCCCGCGTGCAGGGCCGCAACCCCTTGCGCTACCAACTGCCCATCGGCGAGAAGCTGCCCCTGACCCTGGGCGCGGGCAAGGCCCCGGCCGCGTGGCTGTCCGAACCGGAACTCCGCACGTTCATCGACCGGTCCACCCCGTTCACCCGCGTCTCCGGAGAGCAGGTCACCGCCGAAGCACCGGCGGACGACCTCCGCCGCGTCCGCGGCGACGGATACGCCCTGTCCCTCAGCGAACGCGTCCTCAACGTCGTCGCCATCAGTGCGCCGATCCGTCGCGGCGAGGAGACGCTCGGCGTCAGCGGCTCCCACAACGAACTCACCGAGGACGACCGGCCCCGCGTCATCAGCGAAGTACGCCGGGCCGCGGACGCCATCGCGGCCCGCTGCCCTTGACCGAAGGTCCCCCATGGATTTCCCCACCTACCGGCGACTCACCGGGCGCACCGACGCCCCGCCCGGTTCCTCCTGGCACCTGTTCCCCGACCTGCCCGAGCGTTCACAGCATCAAGTCGAGATAGTCATCGACCAGCTGCGCCAGATTCCGTTGGTCGGCCGGGAAGGGCACCGCCATCGCCAGTCCCACCAGCCCGTGCAAGGCGGACCACAACAGTTTGGCCAAGCGCTCGTCCCCCTCATGCCCGCTACGATCCGCACGGCAGACGGCAACTTTTTCGACCCAGAGTTGGTGCACGGTCCACAAGGGATGCGAGGCCGCCTGGTCCCGGGACCCTTCGATCCGCTCGATGCCGAACATCAGCCGGTAGATCTTGGGGTTGTCCAATGCGAACTGACAGTAGCGATGCGCCATCGCGCCCAGCGCCGCGCGTGGCCCGGCTGCCTCTTCTTCTTCCTCCCAGGCATCGCGCACCTCGGCGACCAGCTTTCCGAACGCTCGTCGTGTCAACTCCTCGACCAACTCGGCCCGGTCCTTGAAGTGCAGGTAGATACTGGGCGCCGCGATACCGACCTCCCGCGCGACTGCTCGCAACGACAGGTCCTGCTCCCTCCCGGTTTCCGTCAGCAACCGCGCCGCAGCCCCGAGAATCTCCTCCTTCAGCGCAGCCCCTTCACCCAATCGGCTCGGCGTACGCCGCTTGAACCCCTCGGACATCACGTTCCCTCTACGATGTGGTCGAGTCGGATCGACTATGGCGTGAACCCATCGATCACATCATGGGCGGCAGGAAGCCAAATCGAAGCGCCGACGGTGCAGGTGGACCGCCGGCCGATCTGGCCGCCGTCCACGAGGACACCGCCGCCGGACGGCTGCCCGGCAGGACCGTCCTGAGCCCTGACCCACGCGCCCCTCCGGCACCGGCCGTGCACCTCGAGCTCGCGTCGCGCACGGCTCTGGCCGAGCCCCGGGACGCGCTGTCAGCGCTCTGTGTCATCATGCGGACGCGTCCCAGGGGAGTGGGTCGCGGTGTACTGATTGCCAGGGGGTTGGGGATGGGCGCGGGTACGGAGCCGGAGGGCTCGTCCAAATCCGACGAGGAGTGGGAGCGCTTTCTGCGCGAGTCGGTGGAGGGTGCCGCCGACGCGCCCAAGGAGCCGTCGGCGCGGGCCCGCGCCGTGGCGAAGCGGCTGCGCGCGGAGCCCGGCCGCGGCCCGGAGGGCCGGCGCAGCTTCACGCCCGCGCGGCCCAGGCGGCGCACGGGCTGGTACGTGGTCGGGCTGGCAGCCTCGCTGGCGCTGCTGGCGGTGGCGCTCGCGCCGGGGCGGGCAGTGGACCTGTTCGCCGGCGCTGACACCCCGCCGCCGGCGGGCGAGACCGCCCGCCCGACCCAGGCACCCCCGGCGGAGCCGGCCCAACGCCCTACGCGGGAGGAGCCGTTCCGCGGTTCGCCGGCGGCGAGCTGGGCGGGCGGAGCGGCGGGCATCACCGTGCCGAAGGCCGGGGCGGTCGGCTGGATGAGCGCGGCCGAGGTCGAGCGGGCCCTTGCCCGTAGCCGGGACTTTCTCGTCGAGTCCGGCCTGGACCGCGGGGTGCTGCGGGGCGAGCGCCCCGAGAAGGCGATCGCGCTGATCAACCCGCACCAGAAGGACGTCCAAGACCTTCTGAGAACCGCTTTCCGCACCCCGAGCGAGAAGAGTGACCGTTGCTGAGACCGTAGTCAGGTCTCAGTAATCCGGACGTTTCCGCCCGGAAGGTCCGTCTCGTCACCAGAGCGTGAGGGCTTCGGCTTGAGTACGGTCTCTCGCTTCCGTCTGCCGCTGGTGCGGCAGGGTTGCACCACCTGCCCGCCCCGCCTCCGCCTTGCGGCGGGGGCGGGTGGTGCGGGTCTTCTGGTCGGCTCCACGAGGCTTCGACACCGCTTGGGTGTCCTGGTCTCCGGCCACTCCGGTACCAGTTGTTGCGGCTGCCGCGAGCGCGGCGAGGTTGAGTGCGGCGTTGTCGTCCCGGTCGATGACCAGGCCGCAGGCGTCGCACTGGTAGGTCCTCATGTGCAGCGGCAGTTTGGCTTTCACCGCGCCGCACCCGGAACAGGTCTTCGAGGAGGGGTACCAGCGGTCCGCCGCGATGGTGCGGGTGGCGTGGCGCTGGCGGGTCTTGTAGGTGAGCTGGCGGCGGATCTCCCCGAAGCCGGCGTCGGCGATCCTTCGCGCGAGACGCCGGTTGCGGAGCATCCCGGCGACGTTGAGGTCTTCGACCACGACCGTGCCGTACTCGGCCGCCACGGCGGTGGTGAGCTTGTGCAGAGCGTCCGCGCGGAGGTTGGCCGCCCGGTGATGCACCTTGTTGCGGGCGGCGTTGGCCTTCTCCCACCGCTTCGACGGCTTCTGCCCGGTCCGCCGGTCGGGGCCCTGGCGTCGGGAGACGACGCGGGAGGCGCGGCGCAGCTGCTTGCGTGCACGGTCGTAGTGCCCGGGATTCGCGATGGTGCGGATCTCGCCGGTGCTGTCGGCCATGACCGCGAGGGTCTTCACCCCCAGGTCGATGCCGACCGCCACGTCCGGCCGCGCCACGCGTTCGAGGTCTTGCCTGGCCTCGGCCTGGAACGAGACGAACCAGCGTCCGTGCTCGTGCCGCACGGTCGCGGACAGGATCCGGGCCGTCCCGGCCTGAACGCGGGCGAGGAGCTTCACCGTGGGCTCGTGGGTGCGGATCGTGCCCAGCCGGGGCAGGGTGACGTGACGGCCGTCAGCGTCCACGCGGATCACGCCGGTGGTGAACCGGCAGGCAAGGCGCGCCTTGCGCTTCGACTTGAACCGCGGCGCACCCATCCGCTTGCCGCGCCGCTTGCCGTTCTTGGACTTCGCGTAGTTGTCGAACGCGGCCGACGCGTTCGCCAGGCCTGTGGAGTACGCCTCCTTGGAGTTCTCCTCCCACCAGGCGGCGAACCCCGGATCGGTTTGCTTGGCCTCGTTGAATGCCTTCCGCAGCGCGGGCAGCGACCACGGCCGCCACTGCGTCAGCCCGGCCTCGCCGATGCCGTAGGACTCCTCCGCGCGGCGCTGCCACCAGGAGGCGGTCACCCAGCCGACGGCCCAGTTGTAGGCGGCACGCGCCGCGCCGCAGTGCGAGCGCAGAGCATGCTGCTGGGTGGCGTTCGGGTCCAGTGCGAAGCGATACGCCCGCACCACGAACCCGGGCCGCGGCTGGAACTTCTTCACTCGGCGGCCTCGCCGGTCGCCACGGCCACCGCGCGGGCGGCCCGGTTCTCCGCCGCCCGCCGCCCGTACAGGCGGGCGCACATGGAGGTGAGCACCTCGGTGATGTCGCGTACCAGGTCATCGGCCGTCTCGGTGGGGTCGAGGACGACCAGGCGCCGCCCGGATGCCGACAGCGCGGCTTCCAGGTGCTCGACGCCGAACCGGGCCAACCGGTCGCGGTGCTCGACCACGATCACCGCCGACTGCGGGTCGGACAGCAGCCGGTGCAGCTTGCGGCGCCGCCCGTTCAACCCGGATCCCACCTCGGTGACGACCTCAGCGACGGCCAGGCCCAGCCCGTTCGCGCCAGACACGACCCGGGCGGCCTGCCGCTCAAGATCGGCTTTCTGGTCAACGGACGACACACGGCAGTACGCCACCACACGCCCGGACGACTGGACGGCGACCTCGTCGACCAACCACGTCCCGGACGGCGCCTGGCGAACGGAGACGGGCATCTTCCCGTCCTTCACCCACCGCCAGGCGGTCTGGTAGCTCACGCCCTGCTGACGGGCCCACTCCGAAAGCTTCACGAGACCAAGATACGTAAGACACACGACTAGGAATGACTATGAATGACTAGAAAATCTGTAGCAGCTTTCACCCCCCTTCTCCTCTTCAGCCGCTTCCAACCCTCGCGCACCCACCTGGTCGGCGATGTCGTGAAGACTCGGGGCAGGCTCACCTACCGGGAGGGCGAGCGCGGCGCGCTCCAGGTGACCGCCGACGTCACCTTCGTCTACCCGGTCACCCCTGCGGACGCGGGCGGCGAAGACGACGAGATCGTGCGCACGATCGTCCGGCGCGAGCTGGTCCTGAGCTGGGACGACCCTGGCAAGGTGATCACCGAGCCGGGCACGTTCTCGATCGTCTCGTACAAGTACGACATGACCAACGGCGGCTGCGGCGCCCCCACGGGCTACCTCGTCCCGCCCTTCGGCACGGACCGCCGGGCCACCGAAGCCGGCACGGAGGTCGACCCGTACGACCGCAGCGCGCCGGTCGGGCGGGGCGAGTCCTCCGGGGGCGAGTGCGGCAAGGCGACACGGTCATAGGGGCTGTCTGGCAAATGATCATCTGGTGGGCTCGCGGAGCCAGAGGTGCCGCCCGTGCCCTGGGACGAGAGCGGTCCATCCATTACCGAGATCAGCCTGCGGAAACGTCCGGGCGGCGATCCACGCCGTGATCCGCACGTCCGGAAGGCGGATCGTTCCCGTATGCCCCGAAGCCGCCAAGCCCCTCGAGCGGCACGACGAGCTCACCCCCGCACACCGGCCCGCCCGGCGAGTTCGCCCTCAGCTTCCGTTCGCGGCCGAGCGCGCCGGTTGTCGTGCCTGGTTGCGGAACTGTGTGGGCGACGAGCCGACCACGCGACGGAACGCGGTGCTGAAGGCGCTCTCGGAGAGGTAGCCGGTGGCCCGTGCGAGCTCGGAGATCGGCAGGGTGTCGCGGGCGAGGGCGTCGCGCGCGAGGCTCATGCGCCATTGGATCAGGTACTCCAACGGCGGGACCCCGACGTGGCGCTTGAAGGCCTGGGCGAACGCGGAGCGTGACATGTGGCTGATCTCGGCGAGTTCCTTGAGGCTCCAGGAGTGGGCCACGTCCGCGTGCACGGCACGCAGGGCCGCACCGATGCCGTCCTCGTTGAGGGCGCCCAGCCAGCCGGTGGGCCGGTCCGTCTGGCCGGCGTGAGCGCGCAGCATGTGCACGAGCAGGATCTGTGCGAGATGGTTCTGCACCAGTGGTCCGCCGGCCGCGGCGACCCCGATCTCGGTGGCCAGGAGATCGATCAGCTTCGCGAGCCGCCCGCCATGAGGATCGTCCACGCGAACGATCACGAGTGGCGGCAGAAGATCGGTCAGGAGGGCCGCGTTCTCCTCGTCGAACGCGATGTGCCCGACGCAGAGGTAGAGGTCCTCCTCGGACTCGGGGCCGATCCGGACGAACCCGTCTTCGGCGCCCGACCACACCGCCTCCGCAGGGCGCGGGCGGGCGTCGAGGGTGCCGGCCAGCACGTAGGGCGGTGGGTTTCCCAGCATGAAGGTGTCGCCCTCCCGCAGGAGCACCGGTTCGTGCCCTTCGAGGATCAACCAGCACGTGCCGCGCACGAGGCCCCCGATCCGCACGTGCAGGAACGTGTCGAAGCGCAAAGCCCACTGTCCCGCGGCCCGGAGACTGGGCCCGATGACCGTGCGGGGCCGGAGCAGACCGATCGCGTCAGCCACTGGGTCCCGGAATCCGAGCACCGATGACACCTCCTGGACGATACGTAAAGAATGATGGACTGCACGTCATGGATAGTATCCCCGGCGTCCCGCACTCTCGGTGGTGAACGGATCGGTATCGAGAGTGAGGGAGTCACCCGCATGGGACAGCTGGAAGGCAGGACGTCGGTGGTCACCGGGGGCGGTACCGGCATCGGTCTGGCCACCGCCGTTCGGCTGGCGGAGGAGGGCGCGTACGTGTTCGTCACGGGCCGTCGCGCGGCCGAGCTGGAGGCCGCGGTCAAGACCATCGGCGCGGACCGGGCCACCGCGGTCGTCGGTGACATCTCGAAGCCGGAGGATCTGGACCGGCTCTACGAGGCGGTCCGGGCGCGGGGCAGGGGCTTGGACGTGCTCGTGGCGAACGCGGCGGTCGGTGCGTTCGTGACGCTGGAACAGACCACCGAGGAGCACTTCGACCAGACCTTCG
The DNA here is from genome assembly GCF_052983195.1 of Streptomyces hebeiensis. Taxonomy (NCBI): domain Bacteria; kingdom Bacillati; phylum Actinomycetota; class Actinomycetes; order Kitasatosporales; family Streptomycetaceae; genus Streptomyces; species Streptomyces hebeiensis. The sequence continues at coordinate 533,482 of NZ_CM129812.1, read as the reverse complement.
GGGTCAACGTCCGAGGCACCCTGTTCACCGTGCAGAAGGCGTTGCCGCTGCTCAACGACGGAGCTTCGGTTGTCCTGGTCGGTTCGACGGCAGCCGACCGAGGAGTAGAGGCGTTCGGTGCGTACGCGGCGTCGAAGGCTGCCGTGCGGTCCTTCGCACGTACGTGGTCCACCGAGCTCAAGGACCGCGGCATCCGGGTCAACGTGGTCTCGCCGGCCTGGATCGAGACCCCTGGGGGCACCGCCGCCTTCGGTGACGAGGAGACCGCCCGGGCCGTCAGGGAACAGGTCGCCGCGACCGTGCCCAAGGGCCGCTTCGGGCGGCCCGAGGAGGCCGCCGCGGTCGTGGCCTTCCTGGCCTCGGACCAGAGCAGTTACGTCGTCGGATCGAACGTCTACGTCGACGGCGGCGAGAACCAGACCTGAACAGAACATCCTGACGCCGAGACCGGCAGATCCGGGATGTTGCACGCGGGAAGCGGCAGCGGTCGTGTTGTTGGCCGCAGGGCCCCGTGTGGTCGCGGTACGGCTGCGGGCGGCTCTGCCCGCAGCCGCACAGCGTGGCCCTGGTCTCGGCGCGTGTGGAGACGGCGTCTCGCCTCGAAGGTCACCGTGATCGACTCCGTCCGGGCCGGTGCGAACCGAAGCGTCTCGGCCACGGCGGACGCCGCCTCACCGGGGTCCTGACCCCGCCACCGGGAGTAGATGAGCTGTCAACGATTTCGTTAGACTGATCCCATGGACGCACAGCCGCGCTGGCTCGACCCGGAACAGAAGGCCGCCTGGGACAGCTTCATCCGCATGCACGAGACACTCATCGGACGGCTGTCCCGACATGTCCAGGCCGACTCCGGACTGTCCGCCTCCGACTACGTCGTACTCGTCAGCCTCACCGAAAGGGGCAAGGGGCGGATGCGCTTCCTGGATCTGGCCAAACTCGTCGAGTGGGAGAAGAGCCGGATGTCCCACCAGGTCACCCGGATGGCGAAACGCGGGCTGGTGGCCAGGGAGGAGTGTCCCGACGACGGACGCGGAGCATTCATCGTCGCCACACCGGCCGGCTACAAGGCGATCGAGGAAGCCGCGCCCCAGCACGTCGAGCACGTCCGCCGCCTCTTCATCGACGCCCTGACCCCGAACCAGCTCCACACATTCGGACAGCTCTCCCAGCGCATCCTGGACCACATGGAGAAGCAGCCCGCCTGACCGGGATGGATGATGCTGCCGCCTGGGCACAAGAAGCATTCCGTCGGTTCACCCGCGGCCGGACTCACCTCCCACATCGGAACTGGAAGGACGCGGAATTCGAGCGCACGCCTCGCGCGTCAGCAACCAGAACGTCCGGAGGCCGGGTCGGGGCCTTTGAGGCCGCTCGCCGAGGACACGTGCGAAGAGAGCTTCCCGCAGGGCCACTTCGCGAGGATCGTCCCAAAGCCGGAATCCAGTGCGGTTCATCGCGTACGCGAAGCCCGTACCGGTGTCCGGGTCTGCGAAGGCGAACGACCCGCCCAGGCCCATCGTCCCGAAGGCACGGTTCGACGCGGAGCCGAACCTGAACGCCGGGAACGGCTTGACGTAGCCCAGGGAGAACCTCGTCTCGACACGCAGCACCTCGTCGAACAGTCCGTTCGTCGGAGGCGGTGCGGCGCCGCGCAACGCCTCCATCGTGGCAGCGGTGAGGCCCAGGGCAGTGCCGCCGGTTGCCACCTCCCCGTAGAGCTTGGCGATCGACCGCACCTGGCCGACGCCGTTGGCTGCCGGGATCTCCGCGGCCTGGACATCCGGTCGGTTGAAGTTCTCGACGGTGCCCAGCACTCGCGGATTGCCGAACGCCCTGGCGGTCAGGCTGCGTGGATTCGCGTATGCCCGGACGAATGACGCCGGCATCGCTCTGAGGCGCAGCATCATCTCCCAGGGACGGAATCCGTGGATACGGGCGATCCGGTCGCGATCAGCGTCGTGCGGCAGGCCGAAGTGGAAGTCGAGGCCCAGCGGCGCCGCGACCTCGTCCGCGAAGAACCGGCCTATACGACGCTTTCCAGAGTCGATCCGGCTGATGAGCTCGCTCTCGTACCAGCCCGATGACTGGCCGTGGTAGCCATGCCGAGGCGAAAAGATCAGTGGACGTGGAAGGCGGTGGTTGCCTCCAGGGCTGCCCGCTCGGTCGTGACCCGGTTCACCGGCGCGCTCTCGTCGGCGTAGCCGAAGGAGATGCCGACGAGCAACTTTCCTTCGTCGACGCCGAGTTCGTTCCGGACGGTGTCGGCGTAGAAGCTGAGCAGGCCCTGCGGGCAACTGTCCACGCCGTATGCGGCCATGGCCAGGAGCAGCGTCTGCATGTAGGCGCCGACATCGGCGGCCAGTCGCGCCCCGCCGTCGCCGGTGACGAACAGGAACGCGGCGTGGGGCGCCCCGTAGAAGCGCAGGCTCTCCGCATCGTAGGCCGCGCGTGCCGCGTGGTCGTCAGGGCCGATGCCCAGCGCTCCGTACAGACCGGCGCCGAACGCCGCCCGCCGCTCCTGGTGGACGGGGGCGTACATGCCCTCGGAGTACGGGAAGTCGGCCGTGGTGCGCTGTTCGGCGTGGGCCGCCCGCAAGGCGTCCGAGAGGCGTTCGCGCCTCGCGCCGCTGACCACCTCGACCCGCCACGGTTGCGCGTTGGAGTTGGACGGCGCGGTGCCGGCGAGGGAGAAGATCGCGCGCATCGTGTCCCCGGGCACGGCTTCGGGGCGGAACGCGCGTGTCGCGTGGCGACCACGTATCAGCTTCTCCGCGTAGTCGCTCAGCTCGGTGAAAACCAGCCCGCTCATAGAACTCTCCTCAAAGGCGCTTAAGTAAACGTTTGCGTTTACCTATGGGTCCACTATAGCCACTCCCTCCCTCCGAAGTAAACGAGGGCGTATACTTCCTTTATGAGCACGGTGACGACGGCGTCTCGACGGCAGGGGCGCGGAGGGCGCGAACGGATCCTGGCCGCCGCCGCCAGGCTGTTCGCGACCCAAGGGATCAACGCGACCGGCATGGAACAGATCGCGGAGCAGGCGCCGGTGTCCAAGCGCACCCTCTACGCGCACTTCCGGACGAAGAGCGACCTGGTCATCGCCCATCTCCAAGACCTCGCCTCGACGGGCCACACCCTGGAGAGCGCGCTGATGCGCGAGGACATCCCGGCGAGGGAACGGATCCTCGCACTGTTCGTCCCGCCCGCGGTGGACGCGGCTCCGGTGCGTGGATGCCCGTTCATCGACGCCGCCGCCGAGTTCCCCGACCCGCGGAGCGCGGTCCACTCCTATGCCCGCGAACAGAAACTGCTGATGGTGAGGCTGGTAACCGCACTGGTGACGGAACTGGGCTGCCGCGAGCCCGCCGCACTCGCCGAACAACTCGTCACTCTCGCGGACGGGGCCGCCAGCCGAGCCATGGTGCTGAGTGATCCGGACTACGGACGACACGCGCGGGCGGCGGCAGAGGTCCTCCTGGAAAACGCTCTGCCGGGCACGCGCTGACGAGGACGACGTCCGCAGCGGGAAGCAGCCGCCGCAGCGGCACTCAGCCTCGGGCGGCAGGGTTCTCCAGCACGACGGCCAGACCCTGGCCGACGCCGATGCAGATCGCGGCGAGGCCCCAGCGGTCCCCACCGGACCGCAGTCGTTGTGCGAGGGTGCCGAGGATACGGGCACCCGAGGCGCCGAGCGGGTGGCCGATGGCGATGGCTCCGCCCCAGGCGTTCACGATCTCCGGGTTGATCTTCCAGCTGTCGAGGCAGGCGATGGACTGGACGGCGAAGGCTTCGTTCAGCTCGACCGCCGCCACGTCGGCCCATGTGATGCCGGCCCGTGCGAGGGCCTGCTCGGCCGCGGCGACCGGTGCGATGCCGAAGTCCTGGGGAGCCAGCGCGTGGATACCACGGCCTGCGATCCGTGCGAGGGGCTCGGCACCGATCGAGTCCGCCGCGGCCTCGGAGCCTATGACGAGTGCCGCGGCCCCGTCGTTGAGGGGCGAGGCGTTGGCGGCGGTGATGCTGCCCTGCGGTCGGAAGGCCGGTCGCAGGGACGCGAGAGCGTCCGGGGTGGAGTTCGGCCGGATGCTTTCGTCGCGGGTGAGGTCGACGCCGGGAACGGGGACGACAAGATCGTCATAGTGGCCGGAGTTCCAGGCGGCGTCGGCCAGACGGTGCGAACGCAGTGCGAACTCGTCTTGGCGGTCCCGGCCGATACCCAGCCGGTCGGCGAGCAACTCGTTGCATTCCCCGAGGGAGACGGTCCACTCCTTCGGCATGCGCGCGTTCACCAGGCGCCATCCGAGGGCGGTCGACACGAGAGACGAGTCGCCCGCGGGAAACGCGCGTTCGGGCTTCGGCATCACCCAGGGGGCGCGGGTCATCGACTCCACGCCGCCCGCGATGGTGACGGTGGCATCCCCGGATTCCACCGCGCGGGAGGCAATCATGACGGCATCGAGCGAAGACCCGCACAGCCGGTTCACCGTCGATCCGGGAATCGAGACGGGCAGTCCGCTGAGGAGTACGGCCATGCGCGCGACGTTGCGGTTGTCCTCGCCCGCCCCGTTGGCGTTGCCGTAGACGACATCGCCTATCAGTGCCGGATCAAGGCCGGGCACCTTGGACAGGACGCCAGTCAGGGCAGTCGCGGCGAGGTCGTCGGGGCGGACGCCTGCGAGGGCGCCCCCGAAGCGTCCGAACGGGGTTCGTGCCGCCGCGTACACGAAGGATGAGGTCATGCTCGAAGCTCCTGTCGATGGGGACCTGGTCCAGGTACCGTCACGGCCCGCGCGTCACGCGAGGTACCAAAGCGTAAGTGCCGTCGCCACCATGGCCGGCCTCTCCGTGCCGGTGGCCATGGAGGCGGTCAGCATGTCGTGCGCCACTGTTCGGCCATCCGGCCCCGGGCACTCGGGGGTGGGACGCGGCCACTCGGCCGCGAGCCGGCAGCGGCCCGCGGGCCCGGCAGACGACGCGTCGGCACGCCGGACCGCTCCGGTGGCGGAATCCCTCCGGCCCCGCGCTCCGTCACTGGAAGTCCTGCCAGCGATGGGGGTCGGTTTCGAGCATGGAGCGGTCCCACCCACCGCGTTCGGCCGCCGCCTCGTAGGTGGTGCGGAGGAACGCGCTGAGCACGCCGTCCGGGTCGTCGGCGGTGCGGACGTCCTCGTACGCCAGGATGAACTGGCCGTTTTCCCCGCTGTAGAGGGCATCGGCCGGAGCGACGGGGTAATCGGCGAACCCCTCGGGCTCGGGGTAGGCGTAGGCGTAGAAGGCACCTTCTTCGCCGCCGCCGGGCCAGAACCCGCAGCTGCTCAACTCGCGGGAATAGCCCTCCACCATCACCCAGTCACCACAGTTGGGTGCGCCGCCGGGGTGCCGCGGGGCGGGATGTCCGGAAAACCTCGTGCATGCCAGGTCCATGGCGCCCCAGAAGTAGTGCACCGGGCTGACCTTGCCGATGAAGCCCGAACGGAAATCGCCCATGACGCGATGGGCTTGCAACAGCTGACGCCAGAAGAGGCGGGCCGCGGTGGCGTCGTAAGAGGCATGCCGGTCATCCTCGGCGAACGGGATCGCCGGTTCCACCTCGTTGGGGTGGGCCTGGATCCGCGTCTCGATTCCGACCTCGTCCAGGGCGCGCATCGTCTCGGCGTAGAACCGGGCCACGGGCTTGGGCTCCAGAGCCACGGTGCGGACGGCACCATCGCTGGTACGGATGCGCAGCTGGTGGTCGATGAAGTCGAACTCGATGTCGAAGGCGCCGGATCCGTACGGGACGGCGGATGTGGTCAGCCCGCGCGGACTGACGTAGAGGGTGACCTGCCACCAGTGGTTCATCAGCGGTGCGTGCGCCAGGCGCACTTTGCCGACGATCTGCGTCCACATGTGCAGGGTGTCTCTTGTTTCGGCCCAGTCGGCCGTCCGGAGCCGCGGCCAGGCTTCACGCGTGTGCGTCGATCGCTGTGTCACCGTTGTGCCTTCCGGATCGGCGTCACCGCTGTTCGGAATGTGGCGGGTTTGGCCGGTTCGCCCGGCCCGACCGGCTCCGGCCCCCGGGAGGGGACGACGGGCCGCACAAGCTCCCGGAAGACCGGGGCCGTCGCTTTCGGTGCCTGCCGGGGACGGATTCCTTATCAAGCATGCTCGCCCCCGCCCGCCGCGGGGGCAACTCGGTCGGCCCGCACGGGCACGGCACCGGCGGGCGACGCCGAGACACGCCCCTGACGTGGGTAAACGGTACCCATACGCGCGACGGCGGCCGCTTCCCCCAGAATCAAGCGGGAACCCGGGCCGAGCCGGCCCGGGCACGAGAAGCGGGCTCGGTGCCCGGCCCGGCGCCCGCACGAGAGGGGCACCGCGATGACGACTCCCGGCAATCTGCCCACACCCGAGCATGGGCTTGTTCTCACCCACTTCCTGACCGTGCGCGACGTCGCGAGGTCGAGTCGCTTCTACGCCGAGATCCTCGGCGGCGAGGTCGTGCTGAAGAAGAATCCGGCCATCGTGAAGGTGGCCAACAGCTGGATCATCATGAACCCCGGAGGCGGACCCACACCGGACAAGCCCGGGGTGACCCTGACACCGCCGGAGACCGGCGACACCGTTTCCAGTTTCCTGAACGTCCGTGTCGCCGACATCCGTGCCTTCTATGCCAACGCCGTGGCCAAGGGCGCGGAGTTCCTCACGGAACCTCTCGACCGGAAGGCCGAGGTGCGTTGCTACATGCGCGACCCCGACGGCTACCTCATCGAAGTCGGGCAGGCCACCGGCATGCTCCATGGTGTGTTCGCCGACCCGCCCGCCGGATCACACGGCTGAGGCGTCCTGTCGGAATGCCGGAACGCGGGCCCCGCCGTGGGCGGCAACGGCCTGGGGACCGGTCTCAGGGGCGGTTGGTCAGATAGCCGCCCATGGAGGTGAAGTACTCCGTCGCGGGCAGCTCCCGGCCGTCCTCGGTCCGTACGCGTGTGATGGCCAGGCCGCGGTTGCGGCCGGTGCGGGCGTCGGCTCCGGCGACGATCACCACACCCTCGCCCTCGCGGTAGAAGACGCGGCCGGGCGTACCGCCGTAGCGGTTCTGGGACACGACCGCGGCGAGGACTTCGAGGCGCTTGCCCTTGTGGAAGGTGAAGGCGCTGGGATACGGCTCGGACTGGGCGCGGACCAGGCGCGCGAGGTCTTCCGCCGGCCAGCTCCAGTCGATGCGGATGTCCTCGGCGGACCGCTTGTGGAAGAAGCTCGCCCGGGAGCGGTCCTGCTTGGTGAACTCCGTCTGACCGGCGGCGATGAGGCCGAGTGCGCCGATGGTGACCGGGGCGATGAGGTCGACGGTCTTGTGGAAGAGGTCGGTGGCGGTGTCCGTCGGCCCGACCGGGACGGCCTCCTGCCGGACGATGTCGCCGGCGTCGAGTTCTTCGTCCATCATGTGCGCGGTGACGCCCACTTCGCGCTCGCCGTTGATCAGGGCCCAGATCAGCGGGGAGAAGCCGGCGTACTTGGGCAGCAGCGAGTCGTGGACGTTCAGCGTCCCGTGGCGCGGGAGGCCGAAGATGCGCGGGGGGATCCATGTCCGCCAGTTGTTGGCCACGATGATGTCCGGGTCCGCCTCTTTGAGGCGTTCGAACAGTTCCTCGTCATCGGGGCGGTCGCGGATCAGCACCGGGACGCCGTGCTCTTCGGCGAGGTCGGCGACGGAGTCGCTCCAGATCTTCTCGTACGCGTGCTCGCTCTTGGGGTGCGTCACGACCAGTACCACGTCGTGCTCGGAGTCCAGGAGGGCTCGCAGGGTCCGGTGCCCCCAGGTCTGGTAACCGAACATGACGACCCGCATGGGCTTCCTCCTCGGAGCAGGAATAGATCGACAGCGAGTAAAGCAAGGCTTGCCTTAGTTGGCAATGGGGCGATTTCCGGCCGCGGTTGACGGGTTGTCGCAATCGGGCGGCACTATCGACAGCGGCGAGGGATTAGCTTAGGCTCACCTAAGTTCAGCCTGGGTCGCTCTGTCGGCGTGCCCACCTTTCGCACTTTCCCTCAGGCCTGACAGGCGGCTTTCCCGCACGATGGGAGTGACATGTCACAGGTTTTTCCTGGCGACGCACCACAGGTCCACGACCTCATTGGCATCGGTTTCGGCCCCTCCAATGTGGCGATGGCGATCGCGCTCAGCGAGCACAACGCACACGTCGGCAGGCAGGAGTCGGTCACCGCCCGCTTCTTCGAGCAGCAGCCGAGTTTCGGCTGGCACCGCGGCATGCTGATCGACGACGCCACCATGCAGGTGTCCTTCCTCAAGGACTTGGTGACGCTCCGGAACCCGGCCAGCGAGTTCAGCTTCCTCTGCTACCTGCAGAGCAAGAACCGGCTGATCGACTTCATCAACCACAAGAGCCTCTTCCCGCTGCGGGTGGAGTTCCACGACTACTTCGAATGGGCCGCGGCCAAGGTCGACGACATGGTCTCCTACGGCCACGAGGTCGTCTCCGTGACGCCCCTCGTCCACGACGGCACCGTGGAGTACCTGGACGTGACGGTCCGGTCGGGGGAGGGCCTCGAGACACACCGGGCCCGCAACCTGGTCATCGGCACGGGGCTGCGCCCGCTCATGCCGGAGGGCGTGGAGCGCCGCGACCGTATCTGGCACAACTCCGATCTGCTGCGCAAGGTCGACGGACTGGGCGGCGGTCCGGGCGGCACCCACCCCTCCCGGTTCATCGTCGTGGGCGCCGGGCAGAGCGCCGCCGAGAACGTCGCCTACCTCCACCGCCGCTTCCCCCGGGCCGAGATCTGCGCGGTCTTCTCCCGCTACGGGTACAGCCCCGCCGACGACAGCGGCTTCGCCAACCGGATCTTCGATCCCGGGGCGGTCGACGATTTCTTCGCCGCGCCCGAGAGCGTCAAGAGCCGGCTGATGGCCTACCACGGCAACACCAACTACAGCGTGGTGGACATCGACCTGATCGACGACCTGTACCGGCGGATGTACCAGGAGAAGGTCCTCGGCGCGGAGCGGCTGCGCTTTCTCAACGTGTCCCGGGTAACCGATGTCGAGGAGACCCCCGGCGGTGTCCGTGCCACCGTGAAATCCCTTGTCACGGGTGAGGAGACGCCCCTGGACGCCGACGTGGTGGTGTTCGCCACCGGCTACGGCCCGGCCGACCCCCTCGGCCTCCTCGGCGAGGTCGCCGACCGCTGTCTGCGCGACGACGAGGGCCGCGTCCGCGTCGAGCGTGACTACCGCATCGCGACGGAGCCCGGCCTGCGCTGCGGAATCTATCTGCAGGGCGGCACGGAGCACACGCACGGCATCACGACGTCCCTGCTGTCCAACACCGCGATACGGGTCGGCGAGATCCTGGACTCGCTGCTCGACCGGGGGGTCAAGTCCACCTCCGACGAGGCCCGGCCGGTCGCGGACGGCACCGCCCGCTAGGGCGTGTTTCGAAGGTCCCGCCCGGCTCGCGACGCCTGGCACGCACTCCCCCAGCTACCGCTGGGAGGTGCCCCCTGCTGCGTTGTCGGAGTCGTCCAAGTACGTCCGGTCCATCGACGACGCCGATCCTCCGCCTTGCGATCGCACGCACCAGACGCCGCGAGCCCCGCCCTACGGGCGGACGGCGCTACTTTCGAAACACGCCCTAGTGCCGGGAGTACCACTTGTGCCGGGAGAGGCACTGGGTTCTGTCCTGGACGTGTGGTGCCCAACGGGCCACGCGTCCCCGGTGGATCAAAGGGATGACGTACGTCGACATGTACGCAACTGCAGTTGAGCGCCCCGCGCCCGAAGGGGCAACTCACCTCCACAGACGGCTGGTCGCGGGTTTGGGCACGCTGGTGGTGATCCTCCTGATCGCGGCGGTGGTGTCCTTGGCCGTCGGCGCGCGCGCGTTGAGTCCCGCGGAGGTCTGGCGCGGGCTGTTCGCGGTGCCCGACTCCGATCAGCGGCTCACCGAGATCAGGCTCATCGTGCGCACGGTGCGGTTGCCCCGGACGGTGCTCGCGATCGTGGCGGGCACCGCTCTGGGGGTCGGCGGCGCGCTGATCCAGGGATACACACGCAACCCCATAGCCGACACGGGCCTGTTGGGAGTGAACTCCGGCGCCTCGTTCGCCGTGGTGTCGGTGATCGCCGTCTTCGGGTTCGCCAACCCGTTCCAGTACGTCTGGTTCGCCTTCGCGGGGGCGGCGGTCGCCGGCGCCGTCGTCTTCGGCCTCGCGAGCATCGGCCGGGGGGCGGGCAACCCGCTGACGCTCGCCCTGGCCGGGCAGGGGATCACGGTGTTCCTGATGGCGATGACCACGGCGGTCGCGCTGTCCGACCAGGACTCGCTGAACGCGCTGCGGTTCTGGAACGCGGGCTCCGTGGCCGGTGTCGGATTCGACGTCATCGGTCCGGTGACCGCGTTCATCGCGGTCGGACTGGTGCCGGCACTGATCACCCTGCCCGCACTCAACCTGCTCAACCTGGGTACCGACGTGGCGCGAGGACTGGGTGTGAACATCGCGCTGAGCAGGACCATCGGCATCGTCGCGATCACCCTGCTGGCGGGCGCGGCCACGGCGGCGTGCGGCCCCATCGCCTTTCTCGGGCTCATGGTGGCCCACATCGCCCGGTACCTGACCGGGCCGGACTACCGCTGGCTGGTGCCGTACGCGGGTCTGCTCGGTGCCGTCGTCCTGCTGGTCTGCGACATGGTGGGACGCGTGGTGGTGCGGCCGGGGGAACTGGACGCGGGTGTGGTGGTCGCTCTCATCGGCGCCCCGTTCTTCGCGGTCCTGGTGTGGCGAGGAAAGTTCAAGAACGCGTGAACGGGACAGAAGTGACCTCATCGGTGGCGCCGGGCGTGCGGCTCGGCCGCGTGTCGTTCGTGTGGCGGCCCTGGCTCGTCCTGGTGACGCTGCTGCTGACGGCCGCGACCTTCCTGGTGTTCTGTCTCTCCATCAGCGTCGGGGACTTCCCCGTCGGGCTGTCCCGGGTGATCGCCACGATCCTCGGCAGGGGCGAGCGGGTCGACGAGTTCGTGGTCATGGACCTGCGGATGCCGCGTGCGCTCGCCGGACTCGTCGTGGGGATCGCGCTGGGGATGTCCGGAGCGATCACGCAGTCCGTCGCGCGCAATCCACTGGCCAGTCCGGACATCCTGGGGATCACCGGGGGCGCGAGCGCGGTCGCGGTGTTCCTGGTGACGGTGTCGGGCGGGACCGCCGCGGCGGTGGCCGGCTCGGTGGGCCTGTCCGCGGCGGCGCTCGCGGGCGGTCTCGGCACGGGTCTGCTGGTGTACTTCCTGGCGTGGCGGCGCGGGATCGAGGGCTTCCGGCTCATCCTCATCGGTATCTCGGTGAGCGCCGTCATGCAGGCGATCACGACCTGGCTGCTGGTCTCGGCCGACATCAGGGACGTGGCAAGGGCGCAGGCGTGGCTGGTCGGCTCGCTGGACGACCGGTCGTGGGACGAGGTGAGGGTGGCGTTCTGGTGCACGGTCGTGCTGATGGCCGTCGTGGCCGGGGTCGCGTTCCAGTTCAAGCCGATGCACCTCGGCGACGACATCGCCGCGGGCCTGGGCGTCCGGTATTCGAGGGTGCGGGCCGTCCTGCTCCTGTGCGCGGTGCTGCTGGCCGCCGGAGCGGTGAGCGCGGCGGGCCCCGTGCCGTTCGTCGCGCTCGTGGCGCCGCAGGTGGCGATGCGCCTGGCGAAGTACCCGACCCCGCCGATGCTCGCCTCCGGCCTGGTAGGAGCCCTGCTGCTGATCGGCGCCGATCTGGTCGCGCGCACGGCGCTGCCGATCACCCTCCCGGTGGGGGTGGTCACCGCGGCGATCGGCGGCCCGTTCCTCGTCTCTCTGCTGGTGCGGGCGAACCTCCGATAGATGGTAAGAAGGTAAGGCGAACCTCATCAAGGGGGGCTTGTGGTCACTCAGTTCATCACCAAAACCGGGTCCGGAGTCGCGGACGTCGCGGGGACCGGGTCCCAGGTCGCGGACGTCGCACGGTTGGCAGCCCGGGGCGTCACGGTCGGGTACGGCGGCCGGGCGGTCATCGACGATCTCGACGTGGCGATCCCGCCCGGGGTGATCACCACGATCATCGGTCCCAACGGCTGTGGGAAGTCGACCCTCTTGCGGACCCTGACGCGGCTGCTCAAGCCCGCTCTGGGGACGGTGGTGCTGGACGGCGAGGACATCGCCGGGCTCAGGACCAGGGACGTGGCGAAGAAGCTCGGTCTGCTGCCGCAGGCGCCGGTCGCGCCGGAGGGGCTGACGGTGGCCGACCTGGTCGCCAGGGGGCGCCATCCGCACCAGAGTTGGCTGCGGCAGTGGTCGTCGGACGACGCCGAGGTCGTGGCGCGCGCGCTGGCCATGACCGGGGTGTCCGAGTTGGCCGACCGCCCGGTCGACTCGCTCTCCGGCGGACAGCGCCAGCGCGTCTGGATCTCGATGACCCTGGCCCAGGGCACTGATCTGCTGCTGCTGGACGAGCCGACCACCTATCTGGACCTGGCGCACGCGATCGACGTGCTCGACCTGGTGGACGACCTGCACGAGTCGGGGTGCACCGTGGTCATGGTGCTGCACGACCTCAATCTGGCCACGCGCTACAGCGACAATCTCGTCGTGATGCGGGAGGGATCGATCCTGGCGCAGGGGCACCCGCGTGACGTGATCACCGCCGAGTTGCTGTACGAGGCGTTCGGGCTGCACGCCAAGGTGGTCGACGACCCGGTGGGCGATCGGCCGCTCATCGTGCCGATCGGCCGCACGCACGTCCGGCCGGCCCCGTAGGCCCTCGCGTGATGCCCGTCGGTGCTCCGCGAGCCTCCGGGCTCCAGGCGCCGCCGGCCGGATTTCATGTCCGCACGCGCGACGGCACCCACCGAGTCGGCGCAGGTCGGGCACGTCCCGGCCCGGCTCGTGTCCGGCGGAGAAAAAGTCGCAAGTAAGGCTAGGCTAGCCTCAGTTGCTCGGGGTAAGGTTTGGCTGCCCTTATACGGGGGCGCAGTGCACTGTGTGAAAGCAAGGGATTCCGGATGCATCGAACGACTCTTGTGAAGCCCTGGAGGCGGCTGGCGGCGACAGTGTCCGCCGCGGCCCTGGGTGTCGGCCTCCTGGCGGGATGCGGTTCGGACTCGCCGGACAAGGGGAGCGACAACGTTCCGGCGGCCGCCGCCGGCGCGTTCCCGGTCACGGTGGAACACGCGTTTGGATCCACGAAGATCACCAAGGCTCCTCAGCGAGTCGTTTCCGTGGGTTATACGGACGACCAGGCCATCCTGGCGTTCGGCATCAAGCCGGTCGGCATGGTCGACCAGTATCCGAACCCGGCGGGCAAGTCCCCCGACATCAACACCCAGTGGCCCTGGGTGAAGGACAAGTGGGGAGACACCCGCCCCGAGGTCGTCATGAACAACGGTGACCCGGGCCCCAACTACGAGAAGATCGCCTCCCTGCGTCCGGACCTGATCATCGCGGTCTACTCCGAGATCGACCGGGCCGGCTACGAGAAGCTTTCGAAGATCGCCCCGACGGTGGGCCGTACCAAGGGCGAGAAGGAGCCGTTCAGCGCACCGTGGCAGGACAACGCGGTGCACATCGCCAAGGCGCTCGGCAAGGAGGACGAGGGCGCCGAGCTGGTGCGGGGCATCCAGGACAAGCTCGACACGGCTCGCGAGGAGCACCCCGAGTTCGCCGGCCAGACCGCTGTCGCGCTGTCCTGGTACAAGGATTCGCTCGCTCCGTTCACCACCACCGACGTGCGCGGACGGCTGGTGACGGGCATCGGTTACCAGGGAGCCACGAAGATCGACGAGATCGCGGACGGCAAGTTCTTCACCGTGCTGTCCCCCGAGCGTGTCGACCTGGTCGACGTCGACCGCATCTTCGTGATCAACGACAAGGCGGACACGGCAGCGCTCAAGAAGTTCGAGCTGTTCACCAACCTGTCCGCCGTCAAGAACGGCAAGGTGTCGTACCTGCTGGACAGCGAGGGCCCGGCGGTCGGTGCGGCCATGTCCCAAAGCACCCCGCTCTCCCTGCCGTACGCGATCGACCAGCTCGTCAAGTCGGTCGGCCGGTGATGGCGGCCGGACCGGCCCGTACCCGGCGAGACCTGGTCCTTGGGTGAGTGCCACCGACACCCGCGCAACCCCGGCGACCCTGCGCACGGCGACCGGGGGCGAGGCCACCCGTTGGGTCGCTGCACACTGCCGCAGGACCCCTTGGCTGACGGCTTTCACCGTGCTCACCACGGTGGCCGGAGCGGCGCTCCAGGTGCTCCCCGTGCTCCTGCTGGGCCAGGTGGTCGACGGGGTGGCCGGTGGCGGATCGCGCTCGGTGCTGGTCACGGTCGGGGTAGCGATGGGGGTCGCCGCGCTGCTCGGCTCGGCGGCCACCGCGGCGTCGACGTATCTGATCGGGCGGCTGGGGGCGGATCTGCTCGCCCGGCTGCGGGAAGGCGCCGTCCGCGCGGTGCTGGGGATGCCGAGCGCACGCATCGAGCAGGTCGGCCGCGGCGACGTGCTGTCCCGGGTCGGTGACGACGTGGCCGTGCTGTCCAAGGGCATCCGGACGGCGATCCCCACGGTGTTCTCGGCGGGGGTGCTGGTCGTCATCGCCACGGTCGGCATGTTCGGGCTGGACTGGCGGCTCGGCCTGGCCGGCGCCGGCGCGCTGCCCGCGTACGCCCTGGCCCTGCGCTGGTACCTGCCCCGCTCCGCCCCGCTCTACCGGAAGCAGCGGGTGGCCCAGGCCGACCGCGCCCAGGCGTTGATCAGCGGCCTCGACGGGATCGATACGGTCCGGGCGTACCGCCTGGAGGAAGCCGTCCGCGAGAAGGTCACCCGTGAGTCATGGCGTGTGCGCGATCTCGGCGTCGACGTGTTCCGGTTCTTCGGCCGGTTCGTCGGCAGGGAGAACCGCGCCGAGTTCATCGGGCTGGTCCTGATCCTCGTGGTGGGATACGCCCTGCTGGAAGCCGACGCCGCCAGCCTGGGCGAGGTGTCGGCGGCCCCGTTGATGTTCCACCGGCTGTTCACCCCGCTGGGCGCCATCATGTTCACCTTCGACGAGGCGCAGAAGTCGGGCGCGAGCCTCACCCGCCTGGTCGGGGTGGTGGGGGAGCCCTCGGAGGACCGGCTGGTGGGCGACGTGTCCGTCGCGTCGGCGGACTCCGCGCCGTACCCGGTGACGGTGGAGGGGGTGACCTTCGGCTATCCCGGCACCGAGGAACCGGTCCTGCGGCAGGTGAACCTGTCCATCCCGGCCGGAGGTTCGCTCGCCCTGGTGGGCGCGACGGGTGCGGGCAAGTCGACCCTGGCCGCGCTGATCGCCGGCATCGGGACCCCCGGGGCCGGGTCGGTGCGCGTCGGGCCGCACGACCTCGCCGCTCTGGACGAGGCCGGGGCGCGGGCCCTGGTGAGCATCCTGACGCAGGAGACGCACGTGTTCTCGGGGCCGCTCGCCGAGGACCTACGGCTCGCCGCGCCCGGGGCGAGCGACGCGCGGCTGATGGACGCGTTGCGCACGGTCGGCGCCGACGGATGGGTCGAGTCGCTGCCCGACGGGCTGAACACCACGGTCGGCGAGGGCGGCGAGCGGCTGGACGGCACCAAGGTCGCCCAGATCGCCCTGGCCCGGCTGGTGCTGCGCCGCTCGCCGGTGGTGGTGCTCGACGAGTCGACCGCGGAGGCGGGCAGCGAGGGCGCCGCCGAGCTGGAACGGGCCGTGCTGGCCGCGTGCTCGGGCCGGACCACGCTGTTCGTGGCGCACCGGCTGACCCAGGCGATGGCGGCGGACCGGATCGCGGTGCTGGACGCGGGGCGCGTGGTGGAGGAAGGAACGCACGAGGAGTTGGTGGCTCGGGGCGGCCAGTACGCGCGGCTGTGGCGCGCCTGGCGAGAGGGCGGTTGGGCGAACGAGGGTGGTTAGGTAACCCTTAGTTAGGTTAGGCTGGCCTGCATACCCTGGAAGGATGCTGAGTCTTCGATGACGGAACCTCGCGCTCCTCACGTACTGCTTTCTCCCACCCTCCTGGCCGGTGTACGCAGGCGGACCGGCGACTACGGCGACCGGACCATCGCCGAGGCGTGTGCCGTCGGGCTGTCGTACTGGACGACGGGCCGCGGCCCCGACGGCATCGACCTCACCCCCGGCACGCTGTTCGCCGACATCCTCGGGTGGGTCGACAACGGCGGTGCCGGGACGGGGGAGTGGCAGGTCGGCGCGGACGGCCTGAGCATCACCGTCCCCGACGGCGTCGCGCCGGCCGACGCGCAGCTCGCGCTGGACGACCTGGCCGAGTTCCCGGACCGGCCCATCGGCACCATCGGCCCGTCCAGCGCGGCGGCGAGGATCGAAGCCCTGGCCGAGTGGAACGACACCCGGGCCGACCGGGTCCGCCCGACCGTCATGGAGATGTTCCACGAGCAGGCGCGCACCAGGCCGGACGCCGTCGCCATCGTCGACGAGCACCGGTCGCTGACCTACCGTGAGGCGGCCGCACGCGCCGTTCAGTTGGCCCACCACCTGGTCGAACGCGGCCTGACCTCCGAACAGGTCGTCGGCATCTCGCTGGGCCGCTCGGCCGACATGGTCATCGGCCTCCTCGCCGTGCTCCAGGCGAAGTGCGCGTTCGTACCGCTCGATCCGCAGTGGCCCGCCGCACGCCGGGCCGTCGTCGTCGAGGACGCCGGTGTCGTACTGCAGCTCAACGACTCGGGCGAGCACGACGCGGACGAGCCGGACGCCGTGGCCGTCGACCTCGGCGACTGGCGGTTCGGCGCCTACCCCACCGAGGGACCCGAGGCGGCCGTCCCCGGCACGGCCCTGGCGTACGTGATCTTCACGTCCGGCTCGACCGGGCGGCCCAAGGGTGCCATGATCCGGCACGAGGCGATCAGCGAGCGCCTGCTGTGGCAGGTCGACGAGATCCTGCGATTCGGCCACGACGACGCGTCGCTGTTCAAGGCGCCGTTGTCCTTCGACATCTCCATCAACGAGATCTTCCTGCCGCTGGTGTCCGGCGGCCGGCTGGTGATCCTGCGGCCCGGCGGCGAACGCGACCCGCACCACCTGCTGAGCGTGATCGCCGAACAGCGCGTCACCTTCACCTACCTGGTGTCGTCCATGCTCGACGTACTGCTGGACATCGTGGGCGACTCCGGCCGCCTGGACAGCCTGCGTCACGTATGGTGCGGTGGTGAGGTGTTGACGCCGGAGCTGTACGAGCGGTTCCGCACCCAGCTCGACATCCCCCTGTACCACGGCTACGGCCCGGCCGAGACGACCATCGGAGTCTCGCACGTCATCTACCGGGGCGCGGCCGAACGCCTGTCGACGTCGATCGGCAAGGCCAACCCCAACACCCAGCTGTACGTGCTGGACGACGAACTGCGCCCGGTCCCGGTCGGAGTCGGCGGCGAACTGTACGCGGGAGGACTCCTCCTGGGACGCGGGTACGTGGGCGCGCCCGGCCTGACGGCGTCCCGGTTCGTGGCGAACCCCTTCGCCGACGACGGGTCCCGGCTCTACCGCACCGGCGACCTGGCGCGCTTCGCCCCGGACGGATCGCTGGACTTCCTCGGCCGTGCCGACAACCAGATCAAGATCCGCGGCATGCGGCTGGAGACCGAGGACGTCGAGGCCGGCCTCGCGGAGCACCCCGGAGTACGGCACACCTGCGTCGTCGCGAAGAAGAACACGGCGGGCGGCACCTACCTGGTGGGGTACGTGCTCCCGGCCGCCGGCCACGAGGACCTGCGGGCGGACGAGGTCAAGGCATGGGCCAACCGGCACATGGTGGAGTACATGGTGCCCGCCCACATCGTCGTGATGAAGGAGTTCCCGCTCACCGCGAACGGCAAGCTCGACCGGGGCGCGCTGCCGGAGCCCGTGATCGGCACAGGCTCCGTGGTGGCGCCCGCCACCGACGACGAGCGGGTGGTGTGCGAGGCCGTCGCGTCGGTGCTGCGGCTGGAGCAGGTGGGCGTCGACCAGGACTTCTTCCAGCTCGGCGGAGACAGCATTCTGGCGATCTCACTGCTGAGCGCGCTGCGGGACGCGGGCCTCCACGTCACCGCACGGCAGATCTTCACCCACAGCGTGCTCGGGGCACTGGCCGCGGTGGCGAGCCGGGAAGACCTCTCCACCGTGGACCACGGCGATGTCGGGACCGGTCCCGTCGTGGGATCGCCCATCGTGCAGTGGCTCGGCCGGACCACGGAGGCGATCGACGGCTTCGTCCAGTCGGTCGTACTGAACACACCGGCGGACCTGACCGCCCCCGCCCTCGACGCGATCCTCGCAGCCGTCCTCGAGCGGCACGACATGCTGCGCGCCAGGCTGGTGCGCGGCGACCGCTGGAGCTTCGACATCCCGCGGCCCGGCCGGGCCGTCGTGGGGTGGCAGGAGAGCGACCGTCCGGCCGAGGAGTGTGTCGCGCTCGCCACCGACGGGCTCGACCCGGACAACGGCGTGATGCTGCGCGCCGTGTGGCGCCGCGAGGCAGGACAACTGGTCGTGGTCGCCCACCACCTCGTGATCGACGGCGTGTCCTGGCGGATCCTGATGGACGACCTGGCCACGGCATGGCGCCAGTTCGCCGCGGGCGTCCCGATCGACCTGCCACCCGTCAGCACCTCGTTCAGGCGCTGGACACAGCTGCTGGGCCGTGCGGCACACGACACGGACCGCGCCTACTTCGAGCGCCCCCTGCCGGGAACGGACGCTCCGCTGGGCAGACGTGCGCCGACCGAGGCCGACAACGTCGCGCGGGAGCGGACGCGGACCGTCTCCCTCGGCCCGGGGGAGACGGCCGCGCTGCTGGGCGGGATTCCCGCCAAGTTCCACGCGGGCGTCAACGACGTGCTGCTGACGGCGCTCGCCGTCACCCTCGCCCGGTGGCGCCGCGACCGCGGACAGGACCAGACGTTCGCGCACATCGAACTGGAGGGACACGGCCGCGAGGCACGCCACGTGGCGGACACCGCCGGCTTCGAGCCCGACCTGTCACGGACCGTGGGCTGGTTCACCACCCTGTTCCCGGTGACCGTGGACCCCGGAGCGGCGGCGGATCTCACCGCGCCGGCGTATCTGGCCGCCGCCCTCAAGGCGGTCAAGGAGGACCTGGCCGGGGTACCGGGCAACGGTGTCCCCTACGGAGTCCTGCGGTACCTGACCGACACCGCGCTGACCGCGTCCGCACCGCAGGTGTTGTTCAACTACCTGGGCCGTTTCGACGCGGGCGCCTCCGGAGACTGGCAGCTCGCGGGTGCCACGGGGCAGTTGGGCGAGAAGCGCGACCCGAGGATGCGCCTGCCGCGCGCCCTGGAGTTCAACGCGATCGCCGAACCCGACGCGACCGGCGCGTACGAGCTGATCACCACCATCTCCTGGCCCGAGGGGATGTTCACCGACGAGGACATCACCACCCTCGGACAGTACTTCCGGGACGCCCTGACCGCGCTGGCCGCGCTCGACGAAGGCGGCCACTCACCCAGCGACTTCGCCCTGGTGCGGCTCACCCAGGCCGATGTCGACGCCCTGGACGGCCCGCGGCTGCGGGACATCCTGCCGCTCACCCCGTTGCAGGAGGGCCTGTACTTCCACTCGGTCTTCGACGACGACGCGACGGGCAGCTATGTCGAGCAGCAGCTGCTGACACTGGCCGGCGACGTGGACGCCGACCGGCTCGCGGCGGCGGCCACCCGGCTGCTCACGCTCTACCCCAACCTGGCCGCCCGGTTCACGGCGCTCGCCGACGGCCGGGTCGTCTCCGTCCTCGAGAGCGGCGTGGTGGCACCCTTCACCACGCTGGACCGCCCCTCCCTCACGGACGACGAGATCCGCGCCCTCGCCGAACGGGACCGCCGCGCCGGTTTCGATCTGGCCGCGGGGCCGCTGATGCGCTACACGCTCATCCGCGCGGGATCCGGCCGGAGCGTCCTGGTGCAGACCGTGCACCACATCGTCGCCGACGGCTGGTCGGTGCCGCCGATGCTCCGCGCGCTGCTGGCCGAGTACCACGCGCCGGGGTCCGTCTACCCGCTCGGCGGTTACCGCGACTACGTCAGCTGGCTCGCCGGGCGCGATCACGACGAGAGCGACCGGGTATGGCGCGACGAACTCGCGGACCTGCCCGGACCCTCGCTGGTCGCCGAAGGACACCCCCCTTCCGAACGGTTCGCCGACACCGCCGTCGACCTCCCGGACGGCACCGCTGCCGCCGACGGCACCACTGTCACCGACGGAGTCGCCGACATCGACGCCGCCGCCCGGTCGGCCGGCGTGCCCTTGAGCGTGGCCGTGCACAGCGCGTGGGCGGTGACCCTGGGCGGCATCCTGCACTCCAGGGACGTCGTGTTCGGTTCCACGGTGTCCGGGCGTGACGCGGAGGTGCCCGGCATCGGGGACATGGTGGGCCTGTTCATCAACACGATCCCCGTGCGCGCCCGGTGGGCCGCCGACACCACCGGGCGCGAGCTGCTCGCCGCGGTGCGGGAACACCAGAGCGCGGTGCTCGCGCACCAGCACGTCTCGCTGGCGCGGATCGGCCGCCAGGCCGGCGCCGGCCCCCTGTTCGACACCCTGGTGGTGTTCGACGTCGCGACGGACCTGGACGCCCTGCGCGGTCCCGACGACGAGCTGGTCATCACCGACATCGTCAGCGAGGGCGCTCCACACTACCCGTTGACGCTGGTGGCGGAGCGCACCCGGGACGGCCGACCGCGCTTCAACCTCATCTACGACGGGGAACTGCTGCGCCAGGAGAGCGCCGAGGCGATCCTGCGCACGTTCACCCGGACCCTCACCGGCCTGCTCCACCGGCCGGAGGCGCTGGTCGGCGAGCCGGCCCCCGAGGACGACCGGCACCCGGCCCGGATCGCCCCGGCGACCCTGGGCGAACTGTTCGACGCCGCCGCGAACCGCGACCCGGCGGCCACCGCCGTCACCCAGTGCGCCCTCGACGGCGGCACCCGGTCTCTGACCTACGGCGAACTCGCGGAGGCCAAGGCCACGTTGGCCTCGGCGCTGCGCGCGGCGGGTGCCGGGCCCGGCAAGCGGGTCGCCGTCGCCGTCCCCCGCTCCCTCGAACAGGTTGTCGCCCTGGTCGCGGTCGTCACCGCGGGCGGCGCGTACGTGCCGCTGGACCTGGCGTACCCGGACGAACGGCTGGAGTACATCCTCGCCGACGCCGCCCCGCAGGTCGTCCTCGTGGACCGTGAGCGGCGGGACCGCTTCACCCGACTGCTGTCCCGGGCGGGCGTGCGGGCCCAGGTGGTCGTCCAGGGCGACGAGCTGCCGCTGGACACCACCGAACCCCGGGTCGGTTGGCACGACCCCGCGTACGTGATCTACACGTCCGGCTCGACCGGCCGGCCCAAGGGCGTCGTCGTACCGCACTCCAGCGTGGTGACGCTCCTCGCGAACACCCGTCCCGGCATGGCCTTCGGCCCGGACGACGTATGGGTCCAATTCCACTCCTTCTCCTTCGACTTCGCGGTCTGGGAGCTGTGGGGAGCACTGGCGCACGGGGGCGAACTGCTGGTGCCGGAGTACGCGCTGACCCGCTCCCCGGTCGACTTCCACCGGCTGGTCCGCGAGCGCGGGGTGACCGTGCTCAACCAGACCCCGTCGGCGTTCCACCGGTTCATCGAGGCCGACCGGCACGCCGACGCACCCATCACGACGCTGCGCCGGATCATCTTCGGAGGCGAGGCGCTGGACCTCGGGCGGCTGCGCGGCTGGGTGGAGCGGTACGGCACCGATGCGCCCGAACTGGTCAACATGTACGGCATCACCGAGACCACCGTCCATGTCACCCACCGCGTGCTGACCGCCGAGGACTTCGGCCCGGCCGGTGACGTCAGCCCGATCGGCGGCCCCCTTCCCGGTCTGGTCACCCATCTGCTCGACGACCGGCTCCGGCCGGTCCCGCCGGGCCGGGTGGGCGCCATCTACGTCGCCGGCGACCAGGTGTCGCTCGGCTACCTGGGCAGGCCGGGGCTCACCGCGGGCCGGTTCGTGGCGAACCCGTTCGCGGACGACGGCTCCCGCATGTACCACACGGGCGACCTGGCCCGCCGTACCCTCGACGGCGAACTGGTCTTCGTCGGCCGCGCCGACGACCAGGTGCAGCTCAAGGGGTTCCGCATCGAGCCCGGTGAGGTGGAGTCCGCGATCAGGGAACTCGACGGTGTCGTCGACGTGGCCGTCACCGTGGCGGACAGCGGCGACCACCTCGTCGCCCACGTCGTGGGCCGGGCGCCCGGTGACGTCACGGCCCTGCTGGCCGCCAAACTGCCCGCGCACATGGTGCCGGGCCGCGTGCTGCCCGTCGACGCCCTGCCGCTGACGGTCAACGGCAAACTGGACCGCGAGGCGCTGGCCGAGCGCGCCGCGCGGGAGGACACCCCGGTGGCCGCGAGCGGCTCCGCGCTCACCGCGCTGACCGACGTCTTCGCCCGGACGCTGCCCGGCGCCGCCGTGGACGCCGACACCGATTTCTTCAAGGCCGGAGGCGACAGCATCGTCGCCATCACCCTGATCAACCGGGCCAGGGCGCTCGGGCTGCCGATCACCCCCCGGGACGTGTTCCTGCGGAAGACACCGCGCGCGCTCGCCGACCACCTGGGCACGCGTACCCGGCGGGCCGTGGCGCCCGTACCGGCACGGCGCGAGGACGGACCGCTGCCGCCGACACCGATCATCCTGCGCCAGCGCGAACTGGGCGGGACGCTGGCCGGGTTCGCCCAGGCCAGGACGCTGGTGGCGGCCGATGGCACCGACCTCGACGACGTCCGGCGCGCCGCGAACGCCGTCGTGGCCGCCCACCCGGCCCTCCGGCTGAGGCTGCGCGTCGAGCACGGCGTGTGGGCCCTGTCCACCGGCCCCGCCCGCGAGGTCACCGTCGTCCGGACGAACGCCACCGACGCGACGGCCGCGGCGAACGAGGCCGCGGGACGGCTCGATCCCGAATCCGGAGACGTCATCGCGTTCTCCTGGCTGACGGCCAGCCGCACCCTGGTGGTCACCGCGCACCACCTCGCCGTGGACGCGGTGTCCTGGCTGGTCCTCCTCGACGACCTGGCCACCGCCCTGGACGGCGCCCCCCTGCCACCGCCGACCACGTCCTACGCCGAGTACGCCGAAGCACTGGCGGCGCGCGCCGCCCAGGTGACCGACGGCCTCGGACACTGGGTCACCACGCTCCAGGCGCCCGCGCTGCTGCCCGCGGTCGTGGATCCGCGCGAGACCACTCTCGTACTCGCGCCCGAGGTGAGCGACGTGGTGACGCGCAGCGCCCCCGCCGTACTCGGCGTGGGGCTCACCGAGCTGCTGTGCGGCGCGCTGCGCACCGCGCTGACCCGTGTCCAGCCCACGCCCACCGATCTCGCGGTGGACCTGGAGCGGCACGGCCGGGTCCCGGCCCTGGACCACCACGACTACAGCCGCACCATCGGCTGGTTCACCTCCATCGCACCGGTGCGGCTCACCGCGCACACCGACCCCGTCGCGGCGGCGCGCGAGGTCGCGGAACGGCAGCCGGACGAGGCCGGGCACGTCGCCTACGGCCAGCTCAGGTACCTCAACCCGCAGACGGCCCCGCTGCTGAACGCCCGCCCGCAGGTGCTGTTCAACTACCTCGGCCGGGGCGGCGAGTCCCAGGCGCCGCACCTGGCCACCGGCGACCGGGGCGGCCGGTACGCCGTCGAGGTCAACGCGTGGACCGACGAGGCCACCGGAAGCCTGCACGCGACCTTCACCCTCGCCGTGGGCATACCCGACGAGATCGCCGAGCACTGGCGCCGGGCGCTGGAGACGATCGCGGACGCCTGCGCGACGGCCGAACGCACCGCACCGACCACCCCGCTCCAGCGGGGCCTGTTCTTCCAGGCCCAGATGGCGGGCGCGACCGGCCACTACGTCGCACAGAGTTACTTCACCTTCGACCGGCGCCTGGACACCGACGCGCTGGCCGAGGCGATGGCGTACGTGATCGGGCGCCACCCGGCCGTGGGCGCCGGCTTCACCACCGACGACGACGGAAAACCGGTCCAGGTTTTGAAGGCGGGCCGGCGGGTCGATGTCCGAACCGTCCGTGCGACGACGGACGCGGAGGTCGAGGCCCTGCGCACCCGGGACCGCGAGTCGGGATTCGACCTGGACCGGCCGCCGCTGATCCGGGTGACCGTGGTGCGTCTGCCCGACGGCCGGGACGGCCTGCTGCTCAGCTACCACCTGCTGCTCTGGGACGGCTGGTCCCGCGAGATCCTGCTGCGCGACCTGTTCGACGCCTACGGCGCCGTCGTCGCGGGCGAGCCGCCGGCCGCGGCCCCGGCCGCGCCGAGCTTCGAGGACTACGCCCGGGCGCTGGAGGCCAAGGACCTCGCGGCGTCGCACCGCTTCTGGGCGGAGCACCTGGCCGGCCTGTCAGGTCCGACGATGCTCGCCGGTCCGGCCCCGGCCCTCTCGGACGACCTGCCGCGCGCCCTCGTGCACACGCTCTCCGCCGAACTCTCGGAACTGGTGCGGGAGGCGGCCGTCACGCACGGCGTCACGCTGAACACGGTGCTGACCGGCGCGTTCGGCCTCTTTCTCGGCGCCCGTACGGGCCGCGCCGACGCGGTGTTCGGGGTGACCGTCTCGGGCCGGGAGGGCGAGGGCCACTCCGGCATCGTCGGCGTGCTGCTCAACACGGTGCCCCTGTGGACGCGGGCACGGCCCGACGACACGGTCGGCGCGTACCTGTCGGCGGTACAGGCGGCCCGGGTCGAGGCGATGGAACACGAGCACCTGGGGCTCGGCGAGATCCAGCGGGCCAGTGGGCACGACACGCTGTTCGACAACCTGTTCGTGCTCCAGAACTTCCTGGACCTGGACGCGCTCGCCGAGATGAATGCCAGGCACGGCATCACCTCGGTCCAGGCCGACGACTCCACGCACTACCCGTTCACCTGGGTCGTCACGCCCGGCGACCGGCTCACGGTCAAGCTGGAGCACCGCGACGACGACCCCGCGGGCGCCCGCCGTCTCCTCGACGACTACCTGAGCGTGCTGGAGGACCTGGCGCGGTCGACCGGGCGGGTGGGCGCGTTGCGGGGGCTGGGAGCCGACCCCGAACCCGCCGAGCGCACCGGCATCGGCACGGACACCGTCGTCGACCGCTTCGACCGGGCGGCCGACCGTCATCCCGGGCGGGTCGCGCTCGTCGCCCGGGGTTCGACCATGTCCTTCGCCGAACTCCGTGACCGCAGCCGTGCGGTGGCGGGCGTGCTCGCCCGTCGGGGCATCGGCCCCGAGACGACCGTGGGACTGGCGATCCCGCGCTCGCTCGACTCGATCGTGGCACTGTTCGCCGTGCTGCGCGTCGGTGCCGCGTACGTGCCGCTGGAACTGGACCACCCGGACGAGCGGATCGCGGCCATCGTCGCGGACGCCCGGCCCGAGGCGATCCTCACCGTGAGCGCCGTGTCGCCGCGGCTGAGCGGCGACCTGATCGAGCTGGACCGTCCCCTGCCCGAGGCCGACCCGTATCCGACGTTCGCGCCGGACGACCCGGACCGCCTGCGGCATCCCGCGTACACGATCTACACCTCCGGTTCGACCGGGCGGCCCAAGGGCGTGGTGACCGAGTACGCGGGGCTCACCAACATGCTGATCAACCACCAGCGGCGGATCTTCGAGCCGGTCCTCGCCGAGCACGGCCACCGGGTCTTCAGAATCGCGCACACCGTGTCGTTCGCCTTCGACATGTCGTGGGAGGAACTGCTGTGGCTCGCCGACGGCCACGAGGTCCACATCTGCGACGAGGAACTGCGCCGCGACGCGCCCCGTCTGGTCGAGTACTGCCTGGACCACGGGATCGACGTCATCAACGTGACCCCGACCTACGCGCAGCAACTGGTGGCCGAGGGACTGCTCGACAACCCGGCACGGCGTCCCGCGCTGGTGCTGCTGGGCGGCGAGGCCGTCACCCCCGCGCTGTGGCAGCGGCTCGCCGAGACCGAGGGGACGGCCGGCTACAACCTGTACGGGCCCACCGAATACACCATCAACACCCTCGGTGTCGGCACGTTCGAATGCCAGGACCCGGTGGTGGGCGTGGCCATCGACAACACCGAGGTGTACGTACTGGACCCGTGGCTGCGGCCCCTGCCCGACGGAGTCCCGGGTGAGCTCTACGTATCGGGCATCGGCATCGCGCGCGGCTACCTCGGCCGGAGTGCCCAGACCGCGCACCGCTTCGTCGCCTGCCCCTTCGGCGCACCCGGCGAGCGCATGTACCGCACCGGGGACCTGGTGGCCCGTCGGCCCGACGGGAACCTGACGTACCTGGGCCGCACCGACCAGCAGGTCAAGATCCGCGGGCACCGGGTCGAACTGGGCGAGGTCGAGGCCGCGTTCGCGGCGCATCCGGCGGTGCGGTTCGCCGCGGCGGTCGCCCAACCCGACCCGCAGGTCGACGGCGCGTACCGGCTGGCCGCCTATCTCGTGCTGGAGGGCGCCGACCTGGCGCGGGTCGCCGGCGAGGTGGGGGCCGGGCTGCCGGACTTCCTGCGCCCGACGCACTTCGCCCGGGTCGACAGCATCCCGCTGACCGTGAACGGGAAGGCTGACACCAAGGCGTTGCCGGAGGCCAAGCCGCTCGGCACGCTGACCACGGCGGGGGAACGCGGCCCGGAGACGGAGACCGAGACCGCGGTGTGCGAGTTCTTCGCCGAGGCACTGGACCTCGATGACGACGAGGTGAGCGCGGTGAGCGACTTCGTGTCCCTCGGCGGGCACTCCATGCTGGCGGTACGGCTGATCGGGCTGCTCCGCCGGGAGTACGGTCCCGTGATCACGATCCGTGATCTGCTCACCCTGCGAACCCCGGAAGCGATTGCCCACCACCTTGATGAAAACTCCTGACACGCGGCGGCCCCGACCGGGGTCTGACATTCTGCGGACCGCGTTGCGCGGCAACGTCGGCGCCATGGTCTGGGGCACCGTCCTCATGGGCCTGTACCAGGCGGGGGAGACGGCCTTCCCCATCGCGCTCGGCCTGATCGTCGAGCACACCATGCGGGACCGGAGCCTGGGCGCGCTCGGCCTGTCGATCGGCGCGCTGGCCGTGATCATCACGACGGTGTCGCTGTCGTGGCGGTTCGGGATGCGTGTCCTGCAGAAGGCCAACACGACCGAGGCGCACCGCTGGCGGGTGCGGGTGGCCGCCTGCGGGCTCCAGCCGGTGGCCAGGGACGTCGGCCTGAAGTCCGGTGAGGTGCTGACCGTCGCCACCGAGGACGCCGACCAGACCGCCGACATCATCGAGGTGGTGCCGCTGCTGATCAGCTCGCTGGTCGCGGTGGTGGTCGCGGCGGTCGCGCTGGGGCTGGCCGACATCCGGCTCGGCCTGCTGGTGATCGTGGGGACCGTCGCGATCCTGTCGATCCTGGCCGTCCTGTCCAAGCGGATCGGCGCCAGTACGCGCGAACAGCAGGCCCGGGTGGCGCGGGCGGGCGCGAAGGTCGCCGACCTGATCAACGGCCTGCGCCCGCTGCACGGCTTCGGCGGCAACCACGCGGCGTTCGGGTCCTACCGCGAGGTGAGCACGGATGCGAAGCGCCAGGCGATCACCGTCGCCGGGGTGAACGGCACGTACGCGGGCACCGCGCTGGCCCTCAACGCGGTGCTCGCCGCCGCCGTCTCCCTGACGGCCGGCTGGCTGGCGTTCGACGGCCGGATCACCATCGGCGAACTGGTCATGGCCGTGGGTCTCGCGCAGTTCATCATCGAACCGCTCAAGACGTTCTCGGAGATGCCCAAGTACGTGATGATGGCGCGCGCCTCGGCCGAGCGTATGGCGCTGGTGCTCTCGGCGCCGCCGGTGACGACCCCGGGGCAGCGGCGACCGGCCCCGGGCGGAGGCCTCGAGGTCGACTGCGTCAGGTACGGGTCCCTGCGCAAGTTGAAGTTCGAGGTGGGCGCCGGCGAGTTCGTGGCGATCACCGCCTACCAGCCGCGCGCGGCGGCCGACCTCGCCTCCGTCCTCGCGGTGAACGTCGCGCCCGACGCGTACGAGGGAGTGGTGCGGGTCGGCGGGCAGGCGATCGCGGACCTGTCGATCGAGTCGGTCCGCGAGCACATGCTGGTGAATCCGTACGACGGGGAGATCTTCGCGGGCACCCTCCGCACGAACATCGACCCGTCGGGCACCAGCGAGATGGTTCCCGAGGCCGTCGAGGCGTCCATGCTGACCGATGTCGTCGCCCTCCACCGCGAGGGGCTCGACTACGCGGTCCGCGACCGCGGGGCGAACCTGTCCGGGGGACAGCGGCAGCGGCTGTCCCTGGCCCGCGCTCTGGCAGCCGACACCGACGTGCTGGTCCTGCGCGATCCGACGACGGCCGTCGACGCGGTCACCGAGCAACTCATCGCGCGCAATGTCGCCAAGCTGCGCCACGGCCGCACCACGGTTGTGATCACCAGCAGCCCGGCGCTGCTGGACGCCGCCGACCGTGTTCTCGTCCTGGACGACGGCGTCGTCACCGCCGAGGACACCCACCGCAACCTCCTCGCCGGCGACGCGGACTACTGCCGGGCCGTGGCCCGGTGAAGCGCCGGGCGGGCGCGGGGGCGTGGCGGCACACCCCTCCGCAACCGCTCAGGCGAGAGCCCAGGCGACGTCCCTGAGCAGGGCGTGCCGCCAGCCGGCCCGGTCGTGGCCCGACGCCGACCGCGAAACCCGTA
The DNA here is from genome assembly GCF_052983195.1 of Streptomyces hebeiensis. Classification (NCBI taxonomy): domain Bacteria; kingdom Bacillati; phylum Actinomycetota; class Actinomycetes; order Kitasatosporales; family Streptomycetaceae; genus Streptomyces; species Streptomyces hebeiensis. The sequence goes on along the minus strand of NZ_CM129812.1, from coordinate 504,758 downwards.
CGGTCGCGCCGGCCCGCTCGGTCAGGGTCTCGGCCAGCTCGCAGTGGGGCAGCATCCGGGTCTCGTGTTCCCCCACGTCGAACGCGCACCGCAGGCGGGACAGGTCGGGGCTCCGGCGCAGCCGCGCGGCGATGGCGCCGCCGACCGGGCCGCCCAAGGGGTCCGCCCGGTCCATGGCGCCGGGCGTCCACCAGAAGGAGGCCGACTGGCAGGCGACCCGCGAGACCAGGTCCGGGAACTCCAGCGCCGCGTACAACGCGCTCAGCCCGCCCAGGCTCTGCCCGGCGACCACCAGCCGGTCCGGGTCGGCCGGTACGCCGGATTCCGCCACCAGCGGCAGCAGTTCGTCCCGTACCGCCTCCCACAGTTCGGGCCTGCACCCGAACTCGGCCTGCCGGTCCTTGGCCGGGAGGAAGACCAGGGTGACGGCGGGCATCTCGCCCACGGCGACGGCCGAGTCGAACGCGGTCATCGCCGGGTGCAGATGCAGCCAGTCGTCCCCGTCGAGCAGCAGGACCACCGGTCCGCCGCCGCCTGCCGGGTGCACACGCACGGTGCGCCGTCCGCCGAGCCGTTCGCTGGTCCAGCGGAGCCGGGCGCGCGGGAGGGGCAGTACGACGTCGGCGCCGGAGCCGAGGACGGGCCAGTGCGGCTGGTCCGGGGCGTCAGGGGTCGCGGCGATGGACCGGTCACCGCCCGCGCCGACCGGGTTGAACGGGTCGGCGTGGGCCGCGTCACCCACGATGAGCCGGTAGGTCACCCGCAGCCGCGCGGGCATGCGCACTTCGGCGTACCAGCAGTCCGTGCCGGCCCATCGGCTCAGGGGGACCGGCGGCGACCAGCTCTCGAAGTCGATGACCGCACGCGCCCCGCGCCACAGGAACAAGGTCAGCCAGCCGCCGCCGTCGGCGGGCACCGACACGGGTGTCCGGGCCGCGGCCCAGAACTCGTCGCTGCCCGGTTCGCCGGGCAGTCCGAACCTGGCGAAGGCGTTCTCCGCGCCGGTCGCGGAGCCGGAGCGGGGATCGGTCACGGCCGGCCGTCGCGGCGGTAGCGCGCGGTCCGGAAGAACGTGCTCGGGGGCGCCTTCGTGGTCTCCTCGGTGCGGACCCGTTCGATCACCAGGCGCATGAGCATCTCCTTGTGAGAGGGAAGGACAGAGGTTAGGCTCGTCCTGCATTAGGTGAGCCTAACCTAATGGCGCCCACTCATGACATGGCAGTCACCGGTCCGTCGGACCCGAGGAGGCACTGACACATGAGCACCAACCCTTTCGACGACCCCGAAGGCCGCTTCCTGGTCCTGGTGAACGACGAGGGGCAGCACTCGCTGTGGCCGTCCTTCGCCGAGGTTCCCGGGGGATGGACGGTCGTCCTCGACGAGAACACCCGCGAGGCATGCCTGGACTACGTCGAGACCCACTGGACCGACCTGCGCCCCCGGTCCCTCGCGGCCTCCTCCGACTGACTCCCCGCGGTCGGAGGGACACCGTCGATGCTCTGCACCAGACTGACGAACGCGCGCTTCGTCACCATGGACCCGGACCACCCGGTCGCCCGTGAACTGGGCGTCTGGCGGGGCCGGATCGTGGGCCTCGACGACGCCGTGACCTCTCTTCCCGTACGCGAGGTGATCGATCTGCAGGGCGCCACCGTGCTGCCAGGGTTCATCGACGCCCATGTGCACCTGGCCTGGACGGGTTTCAAGGAGAACACCGTGAGCGTCGCCGGCCGCACGCGGATCGAGGACGTGCTCGCCGTCGTCGAAGAGACCGTCACCCGAAAGGGCGAGCCCGCCGCCTGGGTAAGCGTCGCCGGCTACGACCAGCGCGCCCTGGGCCGCCATCTGACCGCTGCCGAACTTGACCGGGTCAGTCACGGGCACAGGGTGTTCCTGCTGCACGAATCCGGGCACGGCTGCCTGGTCAACTCCGCCGTTCTCGCCCTGCTCCCCGCCGGCATCCCGCACGACAACGGCTTCCTCGTCGAGGGCGCCATGGGGGCCGCCCGCGCGCTGCGCCTGCCGTATTCCCAGCAGGAGTTGGCAGGGGCGATCGGGCGGGCCGCCCGGACCTGTCTGGCCGAGGGCGTCACCGCCTGCGCCGAGGCCGGCATCGGCAGCGCCCTCTTCGGCCACAGCCCCGTCGAGCTGGGGGCCTACCAACTCGCCCAGGAGCAGGGCCAGTTGCCGCTGCGCGTGCAGCTCATGGTGTCCGCCGACCGGCTGCGTCCGGTCGCCGCGCACGACTCCGACGGCATCCCCCGGGCCCTCGATCTCGGGCTGCGCACCGGGTTCGGCGACGACCGCCTCTCCTTGGGCGCGCTGAAGATCTACACGGACGGCGGCATGATGGCCAGGACCGCCGCACTCACGGATCCGTACGAAGGGCTCGATCACGCGGGCCAGTTGCAGGACGACCCGGACGCGCTCGCGGACACGATCGTGGACGGGCACCGCGCCGGATGGCAGCTCGCCGTCCACGCGATCGGTGACCGCGCGGCGGACCTCGCCCTGGACGCCCTCGAACGAGCCCAGCGCCACTGGCCGCGCCCCCGCGCCCGGCACCGCATCGAGCACGCCGGCCTGATCCGCCCCGACCAGCTTCCGCGCTTCGCCCGACTCGGTGTCAGCGCGGTTGTCCAGCCCAATTTCCTGCGCCGCTTCGGTGACGACTACGCGGCGATCATGGGCGAGGGGCGGGCCCCGTGGCTCTACCGCGGCAGGGCGTTCCTGGACCACGGTATCCCCCTCGTCGGCAGCTCCGACCGTCCCGTCGCGGACGGATCCCCGCTGCGGGCCGTTCAGTTCATGGTCGAGCGTGCCTCCGAGTCCGGCCAGGTGATCGGCCCGGACGAGGGCGTCACCGTCGACGAGGCCCTGCGTGCCTACACCGTCGCCGGCGCCCGGGCCTGCCACTGGGAGGACGACCTGGGCAGCCTCACCCCGGGCAAGTACGCCGACCTCGTCGTGCTCGGCGACGACCCCCGGCGCGTCGACCCGTCACGTATCGGGGACATCGAGGTGGCGGCGACATACGTCGGCGGCAGCGAGGCCGGAGGACGGACGCCGTAGGGGGTGTGACCCGCGTGCGCCCGTGGCCTGGGGTTGCGGCCGGCGGTCCGGCTCGGCTTCCGTATCGTCTCCCGATATCGGAGTGCGTCACGTACGCGGCTGTGCCGCCGAGAGAGTGGGCCATGAGCAAGCCATCGACCGCCGCCGGGATGCCGGACGAACTTCAGCGGCGGCTCGGGGTGTCCGACGCCGTGGTGATCGGCCTGGGGTCGATGATCGGCGCGGGGATCTTCGCCACCCTCGCGCCGGCCGCGCACGCCGCCGGGTCCGGGCTGCTGATCGGCCTGGCGGTCGCTGCCGTGCTCGCCTTCTGCAACGCCACGTCCTCGGCCTGGCTCGCGGCCCGTTAGCCGGCCTCCGGCGGCACCTACGTCTACGGCCGCGAACGCCTCGGCGACTTCTGGGGCTACCTGGCCGGGTGGTCCTTCGTGGTCGGTTGGATGGAAGAGCGGGAAGCTCATGCCGGGCACGTTGTTTGCCTGCTGGCGTTCCTCGACCAGGGCCTTCATCGGTTCCACTCGGTCGGCTCCTGCGGCACCGAGAATTGATCAAGGGTCCGTACCTGGCAGTGCCTGATCCGTCCGGTCTCCGGCGCTGGTTGTCCTCGTGGGTGCCGGTGGAGCTTGCCTACTGTGTCCGTGTGAGTGATGTGACGAGCGGGTGTACGGGACGGGTGGTCGTGCTGGTGCTGCCCGAGGTGAACCTGTTGGATCTCGGCGGCCCGGTACAGGTCTTCTATGCGGCAGCGCACTTGGGCGGCTGCTACCGGCTGGAGTACGTCGCCGAGACCGGCGGGGTGCGCTCGGCGCAGGGGCTGGAGCTCGCCGGGCTCCAGGCGCTTGCTGCGACGCAGGCGGGACCGGGTGACCTGGTGCTGGTCCCGGGGCCACGGCTGACTGGATCCGACCGGCTGGTGTCGAGCGCCGCAGTGCGATGGCTGCGGGATGCCTATGACGCGGGGGCGCGGGTGGCGTCGGTGTGCAGCGGCGCCGCGGCCCTGGGAGAGGCGGGGCTGCTGGATGGCCGGTCGTGCACGACGCACTGGTCGCTGACCGGAGCGATGCGCGAGCGGTATCCGGCAGCCCGGGTCCGCGAGGCGGCCCTGTACGTCCACGACGGGCGCATCAGTACCAGCGCGGGCATCTCCTCCGGGATCGACCTTGCGCTGTCCCTCGTCGAACGCGACCACGGCCCGGAACTGGCCGCCGCCGTCGCCCGTGAACTGGTGCTCTATCTACGGCGGGACGGCGATGCTGCCCAGATCAGCCCTTTCCTGCGCTACCGCGACCATGTGCAGCCCGCCGTGCACCGGGTGCAGGACCACCTGGCTCAGAACGTGGATGCCCCGCACTCCCTCGAGGAGCTCGCAGCCGTTGCCCATCTGTCGCCGCGTGGTCTGACGCGGGCGTTCACCACAGCCACCGGGATCACTCCGCTGGCCTACCAGCGCCAGCTGCGCCTGGAACGGGCCCGTGCCCTGCTGACGGACACCGACCTGACTGTGGAGACGGTCGCTGCCCGTTGCGGCTTCCGTGACGCACGGCAGTTGCGCCGTCTGGTCACCGAGAGCTTCGGCATTCCGCCGTCCCGGCTCCGCACGCAGTCGCGCCCCGCCAGCTGAAACGCCCGCCGGGAACGGCTCCTGACGCCTTCCCTCGGCCAATTCCTTTCTTGTTCTCCCCATGGGGGCGGTTGCGTGTACCACACCGCCATCGATCAACCGTTTTATGGAGGTATATCGTGTCAAGGTTGACCAGGAGGCGCCGGGCGGTCCGCCGTGCGGGCCGGGTGCTCACGGGCACGGTGCTGTCGGTGGCGTCGTTCGCCGGGATCGCCTTCGCGGGGGTGAGCACGTCGATGGCGGATAGTTTCGCGCCCGCACCTGCCGCGTCGGACGCGGGTGCGTGGCCGACCACGCGGGCCGTTCCGAGCAGCCGGATCACGGTGGCCGTGGTGGTCAGCAACGAGGGGGCCGTGGCCACCGACGTGATGGCGCCGTACCAGGTGTTCGCCGAGTCGGAGAAGTTGTTCGTCTACACCGTGGCAGCCGAACGCCGTGTCTCCCCGCTGTCCGGCGGGGCCCATCTTCTGCCCGACCACACGTTGGCCGAGGTGGACAGCGGAGTGGTCCCCGAGCCCGATGTGGTGGTCGTGCCCGCGGTGACCGACCCGGCCGACGCCAAGGAGGCGCGGTTGCGTGAATGGATCGTGGAGCGGCACCGCAAGGGTGCCCGTGTTCTGGGAGTATGCGCGGGCTCGGAGCTGCTGGCGGCCTCCGGCTTGCTGGACGGCCGGAACGCGACCTCCTTCTGGTCCGACATCAGCTCCCTGAAGCGCCAATACCCCCAGGTGCACTGGAAGCGCGGCCAGCGATACGTGGAGGACGGCCGGGTCACCACCACCGCCGGCGTCACCTCAGGCACGGTCGGAGCCCTGCGGGTCGTGGAGGAACTCGCAGGCAAGGACGAAGCCACCCGAATCGGGAAGGGCCTGTCGTATCCGGGCTGGACTCCGGACGGGCCAACCACGATCCCGGCAAACCGCCTCACTCCCGGCGACCTGCCGTACGCGCTGAACGCCGCGTTCCCCTGGCTGCGCTCCACGGTGGGGATCGGCCTGGTCGACGGCGTCGATGAGATTGACGCCGCAGCCGCCTTCGAAGCGTACGGCGGGGTGTCCTTCAGCGCACGTACGGTGGTCCTCGGCAGCCGTGGCACAGTCACCACTCGTCACGGCCTCGTCCTGATCGCCCAGCCGACAGGTTCCAGCTCCCACGGAGTGGACCGCTTCGTGGTGCCGGGCGTCGCGGACGTGTCGGCTGTCGACGCGTCGCTGCGCACCTGGGCGCACCGCAACAAGCTGGCCGTCGAACTGCCCGGCGGGGGACGGCGTGACGGTGAGTTCGGCTTCGATCCTGTCCTGCGTGACCTCGCCCGCCACAGCGACCGCTCCACGGCCCGGGTCACGGCGAAGTTCTCGGAGTACCCCTTCTCCCACCTGACGCTCACTGGGGCGGCCTGGCCCTGGCGGTCGACCCTGCTGGCCGTCGCGGCGGCCGCGGTCAGCATCGGTGCGGGGTTCCTTTCCATGCGCCGGGTCAGGTTCTTGAAGTTGGCCGTCCTCTCCGCCCGGTACACCGGCAGCGTCCCCTCCGGCAGCTCCACCTGCCGCCGCACGAACTCCAGCACTTGCTCCGGCACATCCTCCAGGCCCGGGAAACACCCCATCCGCTGATACGACTTCAGCATCAGCATCAGCAACAGGGCCAGCAGATGCCCGTCCCCGTCCGTCGCCCCGGCCGCCTGCTCCAGCTCATCGCGAGTCGGCGAGAAGAACAAGTGCAGCTCATGCGCGGTGATCAGCCGCTTGAACCGCGGATACGCGGACCGTTCGATCGAGGTCACAACCCACCCCGGGCCCCGAGACGATGGTCAACATCACCACCATCGACGCTGAGCCAAACGGGTGACGGGCCAGGCATTCAAGGCTTCAAGATCAACTCATTGCCCCTGTGACCCGCATCTGGGTCACACCCACCGTAACCTCGGCGCCGCGGTACCGGCCCGCCTCCCGTGGCGACGGCCGGGGTGGGTCGATCGGCGGCCGGCCCGGTGGGCGTCCCCGCACCCCTCCGGCGTTCGGGTCGATATCCCGACATGAATACGGCGCAACCATCCGTGCCGCTCGCGTGTCACATCAAGTGTGAGTAAACCGCTCTCAAGAGTACAAGGGGGAAATATGAGGATCATCCGCAATATCGCGACCGCCGGGGCGTTGACCGCGCTCGCGGTGGGCGTCACGACCGCGTTCGGCACGACCGCTTCCGCCGCACCCAACGTCACGCCGCAGGGTGTCTGCGGCAAGGCGTACAAGACCGTGAACTCGGCGCCCGTCGGCTCACTGGGCACCGTCTACCTGACGTACAACTCCTCGACCGGCAAGAACTGCGTCGCCACCATCCGCGCCAACCCGGGTGCGGCCAAGCACATGTCCGCGAGCATCTACGTCCCCGACACCGAGGAGTGGGCCGGGGACGACGGGAACTACACGTCGTACGCGGGGCCGGTCTCCGTCTACGGCAAGGGCCACTGCGTGAGCTGGGGCGGCAGCATCGACAACGTGTACGTGTCGGTGGAGAACTCCAACTGCGCCTCCCTGAAGGAGCGCCGGGTCACCGAAGTCCGCTGATCCGGCCCGTCACCCGGCCGCGCACGCCCGCACCGCTGACTGTCGTCGGTCGTCGGGAAGGTGTGCCTCGGCCGGTGAACAACGACTCTGGCTTGCGGCGGGGACGGCCGCCCCGTCCGCAGGCCGGACAGTCGCGTCGGCCACTCGGCCCGCCTCCAGGCCGACTGGCGTTGTGCCGGACCGCCGGTGGCAACTCATTCGCGAAACCGTAGGGGTCATGGCAGCTTGTGTCGTATGAGTGACAGGGCAGGCGCGGGGGCGGATTTCCGGACGACGAGCGGTCACGTACGCGGCATGCGGTCGGCCGACGGACTTGTGGCCGTTCTCGGCATCCCGTACGCCGCCCCGCCTTTCGGTCCTGACCGTTTCCGTCCTCCGCGGCCTGCCGCCCGCTGGGGCGGAGTGCGTGACTGCCGGAGTTTCGGGCCCATCGCGCCGCAGTCGGCCGTGCTGCCCGGCTCGCCGGTGTGGCGGCCCGGGGACGAGGAGGTCCTCACCGTCAACGTATGGGTGAGCGGGCGGCCGGACGGCGGCCCGCTGCCGGTGCTGTTCTGGATCCACGGCGGCGCGTACACCTTCGGCTCCTCCGCCCAGCCCGATTTCGACGGGGCCGCGCTCGCCCGCGCCGGAGTGGTCGTGGTCAGCTGCAACTACCGGGTCGGTTTCGAAGGCTTCGGCCATGTGCCGGGCTTCCCGGACAACCGCGGGCTGCTCGACCAGGTGGCCGCCCTGCGCTGGATCCGGGAGAACATCGACGCGTTCGGTGGCGACCCCCACAACGTCACGGTCGCCGGGCACTCCGCCGGGGCGGGGTCGGTCGCCTGCCTGATGGCCATGGAGCGGGCGCGCGGGTTGTTCCGCCGGGCCATCGCCCACAGCGCGCCCCACGCGTCCTTCACTGTCGAGGCCGCCGCGGCGCTCATGTCCAGGATCGCGGCCGAGGCCGGTGTCGTCCCAACGGGCGACGGGCTGCTCTCCGCCTCGCCGCAGCTCCTGGTGGCCGCCTCGGACAAAGTCGCCGGACAGTGCTCGGCCGACCCCGTAGTGGCGGTCCAGGCGTACGACCCGGTGGTCTTCCAGCCCGTCGTCGACGGCGATGTGCTGCCCGTGGACCCGCTCCGCGCGCTCGCCGCCGGCGCCTCCCTCGACGTGGACCTCCTGGTCTGTCACACCCTGGAGGAGTACCGGTTCCTGTACGAGATCGGAAGCGTGCGAGCGATCACCTCGGAGCGGGAACTCGAGGACTTCGCCGACGCCCTCCGTCTCCCCGCCCGACTGATCGCGGGCTACCGCGCGCTGATGCCCGGCGCTTCGCTGCTCGACCTCTACCTCGCGCTCTTCGGTGACGCACGGTTCGGCGAGTACGGCAGCCGGCTTGCCGAGCACCATGCGAGAGCCGGCGGACGAGCGTATCTCTCCCGCTTCGCCCGCAGGCGCGTGACGCCGAGCGGGGCGGCCAGCCCCTGGCACACCGCCGACGTCCCGTTCGCGTTCGGCAACCTGGACGCGGACGGCGCCGCCTTCCTCATCGGCGGTATCCCCGACGAACAGGACCGAGCCCTCTCCCGGCGCATGCTTCGCGCATGGGCCGACTTCGCCGCGTGCGGCGACCCCGGCTGGCCTCCGGTCACCGCCGATACCACCATGGTGAAGTTCTGGGCCGTTCCGGGCGACTGCGTCGCCGACGACGCCGGCTCCGACGTACGCGCGCTGTGGCGGGGCATCCCGTTCGACCCCTCCAGGCGGTGAACGCCCGCCGGAGCCAGGCACCTTGGAGGCCGGCCGGTGGCCAACCGGGGCCGGTGTGGTGCGGCCCCGGCCGCGCCGTCGGGGCGGTGGTACGGGACGCTGCCGCGTCTCTTCCGGGAGAAGACGGGTGTCGCCGCGGGGATTCACGCGCCCCGCCCAGATGCCGTACGAACCGGCCTCGCCCGCTGCACGAGGGACATGGCGGCCCTCTCCCACTCGGGATACGCGAAGGTGAGCCCTGCCGCGCGCAGTCGCCCCGGCACCACCCGACGGCTCTTGAAGAGCAACTCCGTGTCCGAGCGCAGCGCGAACGCCCCCAACCGGGCCATCCGGCGTGTCGCCGGCAGCCCCAACGGGACGCCCCAGGCCCTGCGCAGCGCTCGCGTGAAGTCGCGGTGCGGAAGGGGGCCGGGCGAGGCGAGGTTCACCGGCCCCTCGAGGTCGTCCCGGGCGATCAGGAACTCCACCGCCCGTACGAAGTCCTCGTCGTGGATCCAGGCGACGTACTGCGCGCCCCCGGCCACCGGACCACCCAGCCCGAGTCGCGCCAGCCACGACAACACGTCGAACACGCCGCCCCGATCCGGGCTCATCACCATCGCCGAGCGCAGCGCCACCTTGCGGGTGGCGGGAGTCGGCGCCTCGGCCTGCGCCCGTTCCCAGTTCCGCGCGATCTCGACGCTGTACGCCCAGTAGTCCGGCACCCCGGTCTCCGAGCCCCCGATCACCCCGGTCGCCTCGTCGTGTGCCGCGTCGAAGCGGTGCGCGTAGATCGTCGCCGTGCTCATCTGCAGCCAGACGCGCGGTGGCCGCGCGGCGGCGGCGATGGCCTCGCCGACCGCCCGCGCCGAATTGACCCGGGAGTCCATCATGGTTCGCAGGTTCTCGGCGGTGTAACGGCAGGAGACGCTTCGTCCGGCCAAGTTGATCACGGCATCGCAGCCGTCGATCGCCGCGGCCCAGCGGCCGAGCGTGGCCCCGTCCCAGCCGACGTCGCGCGCCCGCACGGGACGCCGGGTCACCACCGTGACCTCGTGCCCGGCCGCCGTCAGCGCACGGTCGAGAATCCTGCCGACCTGTCCGGTTCCCTCGGGCAGCACTACCTTCATCGAACCCCCTCGGCTTTGCCCGGCCTCAGCGTATCCCTTCTTTTTGAACACGTTCAACCAATCGGTGGGGTGCACGCCCACGGCGCGGCCGGCTCGCCGGTGAGGAAGCCGGTCGTGTCAACAAGGGCGACCACTCCCCGAGAACGGGGGACGCCGGGCCCGGCTCCGCGCCGGTGTTGAAGGACTACACCCGCCTCACACCCGACAGCCGCTGGCAGGAGGGAGCGGGTTTCGGCTGGGTCGGCAACACGCCCGCCGCCACCGACACCGGACTCTTCGACGTCGTGCGCCGGGACTACGTACGCGGCAACGCCCCGACCGTGCTGCGGCTGAGGCTGCCGGCCGGACGCCACGCGGCGCATCTGCTCACCGGTGATCCCAACACCTTCACCAGGACGCTGATCGTCCGCGTGGACGGAGTCGAGAAAGCCCGTAGCGAGCAGCTCGACGGCCGGCAGTTCGCCTGGCTGCGCATCCCGCTGGACGGCGGTCCCGCAGGGAGGGAGGTGGACCTGGAGTTTTCCGCGAAGCAGGGCCAGACCTGGCATCTCAGCGCCTGCGTGGTTCTGGCGGACGGCCAGGAGTGAGCGTAGGCCGTACGACCCCGGGGCAGCTCGGGCGGTGCGCGCCGGACGTGCGGCATGGAGGCCACCGCTTCGGGATCCGGTTGTTCAGTGTGCCGGTCCGTTGATTTCCTGAGTGCCGATGACCGCGAGCAGGTCGAGCAGGCCGGCGCTGTCGGTACCGACGGCGGGGGTGAACCAGAGCAGTCGTTGCCGGCCGTCCTCGCTGAACAGGCTGAGGCAGTTGACCTCGATCAGACCGAGCGCGGGATGGTTGAGACGCTTGCGCTCGTTCCGTCGGAGAGCCACGTCATGGTCGGTCCACAGCGTGGTGAACTCGGGGGAGAGGCTGAGCAGCGCATTGACCATCGAGCGGGCCTCGGCGTCCTTCGCGTCCCGCCGGGCGGCGGCCGCGCGCAGATCGGCGACGAAGGCGCGGGACTGGGCCGCGTGATCAGCTTCCGGATAGAGCTGTCGAGCGTCCGGTTCGGTGAACCACCGGTGGGCGAAGCTCGCCCGAGCACCCCTGAATCCGGAGTGGTCCCCGAGCAGCGCCACCGCGAGGGGATTCTGGGCGAGGGTGACGTGCAGGTCGGTGATGACCTGGGCGGGTGTGGACGTCACCCGACTGAGCAGGTCGAGCATTCCGGGGTGGACGTGTGAGGCGGCCGGGTCGAGCACGGGTACCGGGCGGTCCGCCAGGTGGTAGAGGTAGTCGCGCTCGTCAGCGGTCAGCCGCAGCGCCCTGGCCAGAGCGGCGATCATCTGCGCGGACGGTTGGGACCCGGCTCCGCGTTCGAGCTCGTTGTAGTAGTCCACCGAAGCCCCGGCGAGCTGGGCGACCTCCTCGCGTCGCAGTCCGGACACCCGGCGCCGAGGTCCGGTCGGGAGCCCGACGTCGGCCGGGCGGATGCGTGCGCGCCGTGACCGCAGGAAGGCGCCCAGATCCGTGAATTTCGCAGAACCCATGAGGTCGATGGTGCGCCGGGCCGGGGCCCGGACCCAGGGGATGTCGTCCCCTGGTTCGGCCGGCCGGTGTCACGCATGGTGGACGCATGGCCGCTCCGCCACCTTCACACACCGGCGGCGGAGCGGGTTGGCGATGTCGTCGGCGCGCCGTCCGGCGTCGGCCGGCCTCGCCGATGCGCGCCCGGGGCAGCCCGGGCCGTTCACCCCGCACGCCGGCCTCTGACCATTTCCCGCACCAGCAAGGAGCGGCTCAGTTGACGGTCAGGACAGCCGTGTTGTTGGTGCTGTCCGGGTCGAAGGCGAACTCACCGAACTCGGGATGAATGCTCACTGCGCCGGTCGAACCGGGCACCGCGGTGTCGACCCGCAGAGAGAAGTCGTACGAACGTTCCATGTCTTCCAGCACCCAGTACGGCAGCGCGCAGTCGTAGCGCGGGGCGCCTGCCCGCTGCGGGTAGTAGCCTCCGGAGAGGGTGTGCGGGGTACAGCTGGACGGGACACCGGTGACCGTGGTGCCCGCGGGGACGATCAGCCGGACCTTGGCGGCCGGGTCTCCGGAGCCGAGGTTGCCGAACCAGGCCGGGCCGTTGTTCCTGAACGTGAGCCGGGCCGTGACTGTCTCGCCCTGCGCGCCGGAGACCGTGTCACCGGTCACCGAGAAGTCCGCGGTGTTGGCGGCCTGGATCTCCTGTATCGCGTAGTTGTCGACGGAGTCGATGTCTTCGACGCCACCGCCCGGCTCGACGCTGATGTCGAGCCGCTCGTTGAGCGCGTGTGCGGCGAGCCGCACCTTCAGGGGCGCGGGCAGCTCGAAGGAGTGGCCCGGCGCGAGTGCCTGGTCGAAGGAGCAGGTCGCGTACGTCATCGGTACGTGCTCGCCGTCGCTCGACCGCGTGTACGTGCACGCGTCGTACTCGGTCAGTTCCTTCAGGCCGTACGAGGCCATCAGTCGCACCGTGAAGCCGCTCGCGCTCTCGTTGCCCTTGTTGGTGACGCGGAAGGGGACGGTGAGAGCGGTGCCGGGCCCGGCATTCCCGACCGGGGGGATGTCGCCGATCGCCAGGTCGGGTCCGGAGGTGACCGTGAGCGTGGTGTCGAAGCTCTCGTGAGGCGCGGTGAGCGTGCCCTCGGGACCGCCGGTGGCCGACGCCTCGTAGGTGATCCTGCCGCTCGCGCCGGCCGCCGCGCCGTCGGCCGCGCGGACCGTGAGGCGGATCTGGCTCCGGTAGTCGGGCCCGAGTACGGGTACCTCGGGCACGTCGCACACCGCGGTCGTGCCGGCCGGCGCGCAGTTCGCCGGCCAGGTCACCTCGGCGACGCCGGCGAGACCGGAGATGTCCACGGTGACCTCGCCTTCGGTCACCGTGAAGTTGTTGTTGTCGTGGTACAGACCGATGTCGAGCGAGCGCGATTCCGGTTGCCCGCCGGCCGTACCGAGCGGCATCGCATGCTCGTACGGCACATTGAGCCACAGCTGGTCGCTCTGTGGCTCGTCCACGGACGCGGACGCGGGCGCGGCGAAACCGGCTGTGAGCAGGCCGACCGCCGCGGTGATACCGGTTCCGACGCACAGCGCGCGCCAGGCAGAGGCAGGTCTCATGGGACTCCCCCCATTGGATGGCCGGACAGATGGTGGCCATGACGAATGACGCACCGGGGCCTCCGGGCGTACACATTCGACGATCAAGGAGGTCGGATGGTTGTACGGGATGGGGCGTTGCCGTGTCCCCGAGGCGCGCGGGCCGCACGCCGCCGCCTACTTCTCCCGCGTGCCTGCCGGATGCGAAGATCGTAGGACCCACATCTGGACCGGGGGACATGGATGGACGTGCTGATCAGGCCCGCTCGGGCGACGGAGGCCGAGATACTCACCGACTTGGCGCTGCGGTCCAAGTCGCATTGGGGCTATGACGCCGAGTTCCTGGAAGCGTGTCGGGACGAGCTCACCGTTGGCGCGAGTGAGGTCGCGCGCCGACGAGCTCTGGTGGCTGACAGAGATGGTCACATCCTGGGCTTCACGACTCTCGAGGGCGACCCACCCGTCGGCGTTCTGGGCATGATGTTCGTCGAGCCGCGAACCATCGGCCGGGGGATCGGCCGCCTCCTGTTCGAAAGCACCCTCGCTGCCGGACGAGACCTGGGGTTCACCCGGCTCACGATCGACGCCGACCCGAATGCCGAGCCTTTCTACCGCGCGATGGGCGCGGTGCGCACGGGAGATGTCCCCTCGGGCTCCATCGCCGGCAGAGTGCTGCCGCGGCTGGTGGTCACGATCCGGCGCTGAAAGGGTGCTGCTCGACAACCTCGTTGGGAAGCCCTTCGCCGAGCGTACTCGCCGTGCGTGATGCCATCGGTGCGTGTGGGGCAGCAGCGAGTCCGGACACGAGCCGCCATGGCTTTCCGGCCACCGCCGTGAAACGATCACGACTTCGTCATCTGGTGTCCACGGGAGTGGACCGGGGAGGGGAAGACGTGCGTATACGCATGCTGCTCATGGCGGTGGTGGCGCTCGTCGGCACCACGCTGACGGGGGGACCGGCATCTGCCGCACAGGCCGATCCGCCGATCGCCACCGGTGCCGTCTTCAGCAATCCGCGGGGGACGACCGCGGAGAAGAACGCGATCAAGAACCACATCATCGGTGCGATCGGCAATACCCAGAGCGGCCGGCTGATCCGAGCCTCGCTCTACGCGCTGACCGACCAGGGATATGTCGACGCCCTGACGTCCGCCCATACCCGGGGCGTCAACATCCGGGTCGTGCTCGACAGCAAGTTCGCCGACCGGGACGCGGCGCGGAACCTCATCGCCGCGCTCGGCACCGACCGCTCCGCGCGGTCATGGGTCCAGGTGTGCACCGAGAACGCCGCGTGCATCGGCAACAGCGGGTCCGGACTGATCAACCACAACAAGTTCTTCACCTTCTCCCGCATCGGCGACGCCGGCGAGGCGGAGGACGTGGTCATCCAGACCTCGGCCAATCAGACCCCGGTCAACACCGGCAAGTACTGGAACAACGCCTACACGGTCGTCGGCAACACAGCTCTCTACACGGCGTACGTCGGCTACTTCAACGATCTGGCCGCCATGAGGAAGAACTCCGACTACTTCACCCAGGGCAAGGTCGGCACGGAGAAGTACTACTTCTTCCCGCAGCGCACGGGCGACATCGTGGTCAGCATCCTCTCCAACCTGTCGTGCGCGGACAACGGGAAGGTGAGCGTGGCCGCGTTCGCCCTGCATCGCGACGAGGTGGCCGCGAAGCTGAAGGCCATGGCCGACCAGGGCTGCTCGATCCGCGTCGTCTACCACGACAGCAACGACGCGGCCGAGCTCACCGGGCACAGGAACATCGACCTGCGGCGGCTCTCCACCTCCGACGGCTACCTCGTGCACTCGAAGTACATCCTGATCGAGGGCACGTACGCGGGCCACGCCGACACCAAGTGGACCTTCACCGGCTCCCACAACCTGGACTACTCGTCCCTCCGCGAGAACGACGAGGCGCTGCTCCGGCTGGAGGGGGCCGCGCCGTACGACGCGTACCTCCGTGACTTCACCTCCCTGCAGGGCGCCGCCACCAAGGTCTGATGACCCGGCGGCCCCTCGCTCGCGGTGCGGCGTGCGGCGCACACCCGTCGCTCCGGCGTGCGCCTGTCGCTTCGGCGTTCCCGTTACGCCGAGGCCGCGCGTTCGCGCACCGCGCCGCCCGTCCCGCTACTCCGGCGCGTCCCCGAAGTCCGGGATCTCCAGGCGTTCACCGCCCTTCAGCGCGGACTCGTGCGCCACGATCCCGGGCAGGGTGTAGCGGGCCGCGACCCAGGCGTTCACCGGGGGGAGCGTGCCCGTGGCGACCGCCGTGACGAAGTCGTCGGCCAAAAAGTGGTGGCTTCCCTCATGGCCGTTGGAGACATGGGCGAACTCCTGGGGCAGCCGGGACCGGTCGTGCACCGGCGCCGAGCCCGAGGTGAACGCGTCCCGCAGCGCCGGCGCCACGTGCTGGAGCGACGGGTCGTCGGGGGAGAGGGTCGCCTTGGGACGAAGGTGATCGGTGATGTCCTGTACACCCTCCTTGTCCTGCCAGAAAGTGACCGTGGCGAGCTGTTCGAGGCTCGCCTCCGTACCGAAGAAGCGGAAACGCGACTCCCGGATGTGGGACGGATAGCCCACCCGACGGAACTCGTTCGTACGGAACGAACCGCCGCCGGCGACCTCGAACAGCGCCGTCGCGTTCGAGAAGTCGTTGTCGAACTGGCTGATCTCCTTGTCGAAGACCCCGTCCCCCCGGTCGTCCCGTACGCCGATGGCGGAGACGCTCACCGTGTGCGTCCGCCAGGCGCCGAGCACCCCGCCGACCGAGTGGGTCGGATAGAGAAGGGGCGGGTAGCTGGCGGTGGACTTCCAGCCCTCGCCGCCGCTGTACCGGTACGCCTCGTAGAAGCCGAGGTCCATGTCGTGCACGTAGTCGCCCTCGGCGTAGAAGAGCCGGCCGAAGGCGTCCTTGGCGACCTGCTCGCGGGCGTAGACCGTGGCCGGGTTGTACTGGCTGGTCTCGCCCATCATGTACGTCAGGCCGGTGTCCCGTACGGCGTCGATGACGGCCGCGACCTCTCCGTGGCTGACCGCCATCGGCACGGCCGAGTACACGTGCTTGCCCGCGCGCAGGGCCTGGACGACGAGGGGGCCGTGGGTCCAGCGCTGGGTGAAGACCGCGACCGCGTCGACGTCGGATTCCAGTACGGCCTCGAAGGAGGGGAGTGTGCCGGCGAGCCCGTGCTCGGCGGCGAGCCGGGCGGCCCGCTCGGGGATGAGGTCGGTGGCGACGATGTCACCGACGCCCGGGTGCAGCCGCCAGAGCTTGGCGAACTGCCCGGCGAACTGCCCGGCGCCGACGATGGCGAGGGAGAAGGGCGTGGACATGGAAAGCCTTTCGGTCGGTCCTGCGCGAGGATGCGGTTGATCTGGCGCTTGGTCGTGTCGAGGCCGCTCACCGGCTTGCCATTGGCGTAGATGTCCTGGAGCGCCGGCTTCATCAGGGCCACGACATCCGCCGCGTAGACGGTGATCGGGTACGAGAACCTGTCCGGTCGGCGACCGGCCGGGTGAAGGCGGTCACGTCGGGCGACGCCCGGTTTCCGCTCGGCGCTCGGACGCGCACCGCGTTCGGGAGGGTGCGACTGCGCACTGCTTGAGGCGACAGTCATCAAAGACTCCCTTGTCACATGACTCGTCCTCGGGTTGAGTTACTTTTGACTTGGAACAATCGACCCGTCAAGACAGTTGGGCACCGCTCACCGACGGGTTCGCCCGGGACTTCCCCCGTCTGGCCGGGGTCGGTGTCGGGGTCGGCGGCCATGTGCGCGACCCTCCGCCGAGCACGGCCGGGGAATCAGCCGTCACTGGATCATCAACCCCCATGGGCCGCTCACACCTGACGGAACTCGGGGCAGCGCCGTCGCGCTTCTCGCCATCCCGAGCATCCGCTACCAGGTCCGGGCAGCCACCGGCCGGGACCACGGCTACGACGAGATCCTCGCCCTCGCCGCAGCGGGCGACCCCCGGCCGCCCGCGTCATCGACGAGGCGGCCCACGCGCTCGGTTCTCGCGTCATCGGGCCGCCACGCGCCGCCGCCCAGGCGCCGTTCGGCCCTGTTCGCGTCGGGCGAGGCGGCCCGTGTGTCAGAGCGGCTGCCAGATCCGGGCGAGCGCCGACTCGGTGAGAACCTGGTCGGGGCGGCCCGCTCCCACCAGGCGTCCGTCGCGCAGCACGAGGCATGTGTCCGCCGAGCGCGCGGCGTCCAGATCGTGTGTGGCCTGGACCACCGTCACGCCGTCGGCGACGAGTTCCGTCAGCAGCATTCCGATCCGTACCCTGGCCTCCGGGTCCAGCTCGGTGGTCGGCTCGTCGAGAAGCAGCAGATCGGACTCCTGGGCCAAGCCCTGTGCGATCAGGGCGCGCCGGCGCTGTCCGCCTGACAGTTCCCCCAACTGACGCGTGGCGAGATCGCCGATGCCGAGCCGGTCGAGCGCGTGGTCCACCGCCGCGTGGTCGCGCCCCGTCAGCCGGCGCCAGGGGCCGCGTTCGCCCCAGCGTCCCATCTCCACGGTCTGCCGGACGGTCAGCGGCAGTGTGTCGCCGGTGGCCGTGCGCTGGGGGACAAAGGCGGGCGGCAGTTCCCCGTGGTGATGCAGCTCTCCCGATGCGGGACGGATCACACCGGCCAGGACGCCGAGCAGCGTCGACTTACCGCTGCCGTTCGGGCCGACCAGCGCGGTCGTGGCCAGTCTCGGTATCTCGGCGTCGAGTTGACGCAGGACGGGGCGGCCCGGATATCCGGCACACAGTCCGACGAAGCGGACGTGCGCGGTCCGGTCCTGCGCCGCCGTGGGCGGACGGGTCGGTTTTATGAACATGATTTTCATTGTAGTGTGCTCGCCATGGAGTGGTTGACGGCCCCGTTCGAGGTCACCTTCGTGCAACGAGCCCTGTGGGGCGGAATCCTGGTGTCGGCGATCTGCGCGCTGGCCGGGACCTGGGTGGTGCTCAGGGGAATGGCCTTCCTCGGCGACGCCATGTCCCACGGGCTTCTGCCGGGGGTCGCGGTGGCCGCGCTGTTCGGCGGCAACCTGTTGGTCGGCGCGGCGCTGAGCGCGGCCGTCATGACAGCGGGCGTCACGGCGCTGGGCCGTACTCCGAGGCTGTCCCAGGACACCGGGATCGGGCTGCTCTTCGTCGGCATGCTCTCGCTCGGGGTGATCATCGTCTCGCGCTCGCAGTCCTTCGCGGTGGACCTGACCGGGTTCCTCTTCGGTGACCTCCTCGCGGTACGCCGGCAGGATCTGTTCCTGCTGGCGGCGGCGCTGCTGGTGGCGCTGGTTGTCTCGGTCCTCGGTCACCGGGCCTTCCTGGCCCTGGCGTTCGACCCGCGGAAGGCCCAGACCCTCGGTCTGCGTCCGCGGGTCGCCCATGCCGTGCTGCTCGGGCTGCTCGGTCTGGCGATCGTCGCCTCGTTCCACGTCGTGGGAACGCTGCTGGTCCTCGGCCTGCTCATCGCCCCGCCCGCCGGGGCGCTGCCATGGGCGCGCGGTGTCCGCGGGGTCGTGGCGCTCGCCGGGCTCCTCGGCGTCACCGCCACGTTCGGGGGGCTGCTGCTGTCCTGGCATCTGGGCACCGCCGCCGGGGCGACCGTCTCGGCCCTCGCGGTCGGTCTGTTCTTCCTCTCCCACCTGGCGTCCGGCCTTCGTCATCGCCGTGGACACCGCTCGACCGCCCCCGCCCCCAGGCCCGCCCGTGCCCCTGCGCACGAAGTCAACTGAAAGAAACGTGAGGCGATGGTCTTGACTGTCCGAAGAAACGTCACTCCATGGGCAACGGCAGCCCTGCTGCTCATCACGCCGCTCACCACGGGCTGTACGGGAGACGGGGACAACGCAGCCCGGCCGACGCCGACTTCCTCGTCCGCCACGCCGCACGGGTTCGTCGAGGGTGCGCGGGAGGCCGCCGAGCAGCAGTCCCGCCTGATCCTCAACGACCCGGAGAGCGGGAACACCCGGGTCCTCGACCTCATCAGCGGCAAGGCGCACACCACGGCACGCGTGGCGGGCGCCGTCCGGCTGGGCACGGACGGGCGGTTCGGCTACTTCCACACCTCCGAGAGCACACATGTGCTCGACAGCGGCGCGTGGACGGTGGACCACGGGGACCACGTTCACTACTACCGGGCGGCGATACGCGATGTCGGTGACCTCGCCACGGGGCGTGAAGCGCGGGTACGCGGCGACGCCACCGTGACCGCTGTGACCGACGAGGACGGCCGGGTGTTTCTCCATGACCGGAGCGAGCTGGAGAAGGGCGAGATCGGGTCGTCCCGGACGCTGTCGGGCGCCTACGCCGGTGCCGTCGTACCGTACGCGGAGCACCTGCTGGCCCTCGCCGAGAAGGGCGGCACGACGAGGCCGGCCGTGCTCGACCGGCAGGGCAAGCGCGTCGCGGTCCCGGAAGCGGAGTGTGAGGACCCGCGTGGCGACGCCGTCACCCGACGCGGAGTGGTGCTGGGATGCGCCGACGGCGCCCTGCTCGTCCATGCGGAGGACGGTGCCTTCACCGCCGAGAAGATCCCCTACGGCGACCCCGTCCCCGACGGGCAACGGGCCGTTGACTTGCGGCAGCGCCCCGGCAGCGACACCCTCACCGCGCCCGCCGGGAACGACGCCGTGTGGATTCTCGATGTCACCGAGCGGACATGGACCCGGGTGGAGACCGGGCCCGTCGTCGCAGCCAACACCGCGGGAGAGGGCTCCCCGCTGCTCGTCCTGGAGACCGACGGCGCCCTGCACGGCTACGACATCACCACCGGCGAGCACATCGCACGCACCGAGCGGCTTCTTACGGGGGAGCAGCGCCTGGCGACCGACGGAACCGCATCCGTGATCGAGGTCGACCGCAGCCGCGCCTACGTCAACGATCCCGGCGGAAAGAGGGTGTTCGAGATCGACTACAACGACGGCCTGCGCGTCGCGCGCTCCTTCGCCCTGGACATCGAGCCGGTGCTGATGGCGGAGACCGGCCGATGAGGGGAACGAAGCGCGCCCGGATACGCATGGCACGGCTGCGCGGCCTGCTCATGGGGCTGCTCGCCCTGGTCACGGCCGCCACCGCCACCGCCTGCGCCAACGAGGGCGGCCGGCCCCGGATCGTGGTGACGACGAACATCCTCGGCGACATCGCGAGGGAGATCGTCGGAGAGGAGGCCGACGTCACCGTCCTGATGAAGCCGAACGCGGACCCGCACTCCTTCGGCCTGTCGGCCGTGGAGGCCGCCGAACTGGAACGTGCCGACCTGGTGGTCTTCAACGGTCTGGGACTGGAGGAGAACGTGCTGCGGCACGTGGACGCGGCCCGCGAGTCCGGCGTCGCCACTTTCGAGGCGGGCAGGGCGGTCGACCCGCTCACCTTCCGGGCGAGCGACGACGGCGGTCCCGACGAGGAGGAAGGGCGTCCCGACCCGCACTTCTGGACCGACCCGGACCGGGTACGGAAGGCCGCCGGGCTGATCGCCGACCAGGTGATCGAGCACGTGGACGGCGTGAACGAGGCCGCGATACGCGCCAACGCCGACCACTACGAGAAGAGCCTCGCGGACCTCACCACCTGGATGGAGAAGTCCTTCGACCACATTCCCGAGGACAAACGCGCCCTGGTGACCAACCACCACGTCTTCGGCTACCTCGCCGAGCGCTTCGGCTTCAGGGTCATCGGCGCGGTCATCCCCAGCGGCACCACCCTCGCCTCACCCAGCTCCTCCGACCTGCGCTCCCTCACCCGGGCGATGGAGAAGGCCGGCGTGCGCACCGTGTTCGCCGACTCCTCCCGGCCCGCACGCCTGGCCGAGGTGCTCCGCGCCGAACTGGGCGCCCAGGTCCAGGTCGTCGGGCTCCACTCGGAGTCGCTGACCGCGAAAGGCGAGGGCGCCGACACCTATCTGCGGATGATGCGCGCCAACACCACCGCCATGACCGACGGCCTGACCGCCGGCGCGACCGGCGACTGACCCGCTGGGCCCATGGACGCCGGCCGACCGGGCCGGGACCGTCACGTACCGCACGCCGCCACCGCGCGGCTCGGAAAGGAACACACCGGTGAACACCTCGATACGCGTCAGAGCCCTCACGGGTACGGCACTCACCCTCGCGGTGGCCACGGTCCTGACCGCCTGCGGAGGAAAGGACTCCTCCTCGGGTGCCAAGGACACGTCGAGCGCCGCACCCACCGCCGCGGCGGTCAAGGACCCGTTGGTCGCCACGTTCGACGGGGGCCTGTACATCCTGGACGGCGAGACCCTCGCACTCACCGAGACCATCGGGCTGTCCGGATTCAACCGGGTCAACCCCGCCGGCGACGACGACCACGTCATCGTTTCCACCGACAGTGGCTTCCGCGTACTGAACGCCGCCGAGCGGACCTTCAGCGATATCGAGTACCAGGGTGCCAAGCCCGGTCACGTCGTCCGCCACGCGGGCCGGACGGTGCTCTTCACCGACGGCACCGGTGAGGTCAACGTCTTCGACCCCGCCGACCTGAGCGGCGGCGAGAAGCCCGAGAGCCGCACCTACACCTCCGCCGAGGCGCACCATGGTGTCGCCATCGAGCTGGGGAACGGCGAACTCCTCAGCACACTGGGCACCGAGGAGAAGCGCACGGGGGCTCTTGTACTGGACAAGAACAACAAGGAGATCACGCGTGCCGAGAACTGCCCCGGTGTGCACGGCGAGGCGGCCGCCCGGAACGAGGCCGTCGCCGTCGGCTGCGAGGACGGCGTCCTGATCTACAAGGACGGCGAGTTCACCAAGGTCGAGGCGCCCGACGACTACGGCCGGATCGGCAACCAGGCCGGCAGCGACGCCTCGCCGGTCATCCTCGGCGACTACAAGACCGATCCGGACGCGGAGCTGGAGCGGCCGACCCGTGTGTCCCTCATCGACACCGAGAAGGCGAAGCTGAGCCTGGTCGACCTGGGCACCAGCTACTCGTTCCGCTCGCTGGCCCGCGGCCCGGAGGGCGAGGCGCTCGTGCTCGGCACCGACGGCGCGATCCGCGTGATCGACCCGGCAAGCGGTGAGATCGAGAAGAAGATCCCCGCCGTCGGCGAGTGGCAGGAACCCTTGGACTGGCAGCAGGCCCGGCCCACCCTCTTCGTCCGCGGCCACACCGCCTACGTCTCCGAACCCGGCAAGAAGGCCCTGCACGCCATCGACCTCGATACCGGCAAGAAGATCACCTCCGTGACCCTGCCGAAGAGCACCAACGAACTGTCGGGCGTCATCCCGGGACACTGACCCCGTGCCCCACGGTCCGGACCCGCACCGGGGACACGCCGTCCCAGCCCACTACCGTTTTCGGTGGTCGGGCTGGGACGCGTGTCTCGGAGCGGCCACCCTGTCTGTATGGATGACCCTCTCCGTCTCCCTGTGCACGGCCCTGGGCCTGCTCGACGGGGCACCGGGCAGCCATGACGACCGGAGCGGACGACCGGTCGTGGTCCTCGTGCTCTTCCCGACTCACCGGCCGTCCCGGTCGAGAAGGAGGCGTACGAAGTCGTCGAGAGGTCCGGTGACGTCGAGTTCCTGGTCGAGCACCCACTGCAACTGGAGTCCGTTGAGTACGGCGTGGAAGAGTACCGCGGCGCTCTCGGGGCTCAGGCCCTCGCGCAATCGGCTGCCGTCCGCCTTGCCGCGCAATCCCTCGGCGAACTGCGCGCGCCCGCGTTCGTAACGCTCGACGAAGTACGCGTGAGCGGGATGGTCCGAGCGTGAGGCCGCGGCGGCGAGCTCGATCCACAGGCGCATCAACTCCGGAGCCTTCTGGTGGTGGCGGACGAGCTCGCCGAGGTAGGGCGACAGCTGCTCCGGATGATCGACCCGCGCCAGGCCCTGCTGCCACTCCTCGGAGTCCCGCTCGGCGAGCACCGCGGCCAGCAACTCGTCCTTGTTGCGGAAGTGATGGAGGAGGCCCGCGTGCGTGATGCCGACCCGCTCCGCGATATCCCGCAGGGAGGCCTTGGCATAGCCGTTCTCCGCGAAACTGTCACGTGCCGCCCGTACGATCATCGCTCGGCGGGCCGGTGTCTTGGCGTACGGCCCGCGCCCTTTCGCCTCGCCCACGGTGCGCTCGCTCTCTCCCACGATGCCGGTTCGAACAGGTCCTGTGCGGCCACTCGGCATTAAAAGTTACCACACGGTTGGGATTTGTGGCGTCGAGTCGACCCGGGCGTCGCGCCGAAGTCATGGCGCACGACGAGCCGTTCACCGGGAAGAGCCGGCCGGCTGGGGCGGCCGTCCCGGTGGCCGCGGCTCGCGGGGGAACCGTCGGCCGTGACATCGATCGTTCGTGAGTGGTCGTCTCAACGTGCCCCGGGCAGTGGGCGGGTGGCGCGGAAGGTCCCCGTCGCGACGGTCTCGGCGGTGCCGTCGGGGAAGACGACGCGTGCGGTGGTGGCCGACGGCACGTCGACGGTGAGGGTCAGCTCGTCACCGGTCGTCCGCCACTCGACGGCGATCGTGCCCTGAGGGGACTCGTGTGTGCCCCGGGCCCACGTCAACGAGGGGTGGGGGATGGGTGCGACCTCGAAGGACTCCCAGGCGACCGAACCCGGTGACTGCCGCAGACCCAGCGTGTGGGTGTGCAGGAAGCGGATCACGGCGCCCTTGCTGTAGTGGTTCAGGGAATCGTGGGCGTCTCCGTTCCCGTCGACGCCTTCCCAGTCCTCCCAGATCGTTGTCGCGCCGCGGTCGAGCATGTAGAGCCAGGACGGAGCGGTGCGCCGGAAGAGCAGTTCGTAGGCCAGATCGACATGGCCGGTGCGGGCGAGAACGGGGAGCAGGTCGCGGGTGGCGAGGAAGCCGGTCCCGAGGTGGGTGCCGGCGGCGCGGATCAGTTCGACGAGACGTGCGGCGGCGGCCGTGCGCAGCTCGTCGGGGACGAGTCCGAGGGAGAGGGCGCGTACATAGCCGGCTTGGGTGTCTCCGGCGGTGCGCCCGTCGGGGGCGAGGAACTCGGTGCGCCAGGCGTCGCGGACGTGTTCCGCCGTCTCGGAGTAGCGGGCCGCGTCCTCGGTGCGGTCCAGCACCCTGGCGACACGGGCGAGGGTCGACGTCGAGCGGTACAGGAAGGCGGTGCCGACCTCGCCCTTGTCGGCCATGAACCAGGCGACGGGGTCGGTCCTGATCGGGTCGACGGGCGTGCCGTCGGCGGCCTTCGGCTTCGGCTCGCTCCACTCCCCCCAGTGGAAGGAGCCGTCCCACAAGTACCGCTCGTGCGGAAGGGGCTCGGCCGAGCGTTCTGTACGGGACGCGTGGCGTGCGGTGCGGGCGGTTTCCAGCGCCCACTCGACCCAGCGGACCATCGCTTCCCAGTTCTCGGTGAGGACGTCGCGGTCTCCGTAGGACTCGTACAGCTCCCAGGGTACGGCGACGATCGCGTCACCCCAGCCCGCCGAGCCGGTCATCATGGCGAGCCGGTCGTCGAGGTGGTGCTTGACGCGACGTCCGTCGGGCGAGAAGTTGGCGATCCGGCCGTCGGGCAGCTGGTCGTCGCGGACCGAGCGGAGCCATTTCCGGCTGAAGCCGAGGACGTCGTACAGGCGTGTGGCAGTCGGTGCGAAGACCTGGTAGTCGCCGGTCCAGGCTAGGCGTTCGCGGGTCGGACAGTCCGTCGGAACGTCGACGGCGTTGCCGCGGAAGCTCCAGTCGGCGATCTCGTGAAGACGGTTGAGGCCGTCGTCGTCGCACGCGAACGTGCCGGTGCGGCGCAGGTCGGTGTGGACGACGCGCATCGTGATGCTCGCGGGGTCGAGCGGGGCGCCGTCGCGGCGGAGGCGCGCGTACCGGAAGCCGTGCACGGTGTGTCGGGGCTCGAACGTCTCGCCCCGTCCCGCCGAGACGGCCTCGTCGCGCTGGACGAAGGGGACGAGCTGCCCGTCGGGGCTCACGGAATCGAGGTGGGTGGTCGTCAGGTCGCCGTCCGGGCCGAGGTGTTCGCCGTGGTCGACGACGGTACGGGTGCCTGCCGGGCCGAGGTCGCTCAGGGCGATCCAGCCGGAGGTGTTCCGGCCGAAGTCGGCGATCCAGCGTCCGTCCCCGATCCGCTCGACCCGCAGGGCCGGGCGCGACTCCACGACGCGCACGGCCGGCGCCGGTGACCAGTCGATCGCGGGCGCTTCGACCTGGTCGACGAGGACGGGCCGTCCGGTGCCGGGCCCGCCGCGGAAGTCGGTGGTCTGCCCGTCCATGAGGTCGGCCCGGAGGATGGCCGACCGGGTGCTCGTCCACGTCTCGTCGCTGCGTACGACCTGCCGTGAACCGTCCCCGTACGCGATGTGCAGCTCGGCGCGCGCCCCGAGCGTCGTCCCCCAGCCGGCCGGCAGTCGGAACGCGCCGACCTGGCCCCGGTACCAGCCGTCGGAGAGGAGGATCTCGAGCAGATTGCCGCCCGCCCTGACAGCGGCCGTGACGTCCGATGCCTGGGCGTAGAGCGTGCGGTCGTAGGAGGTGGACCCCGGTGACAGCACGGCGGTGCCGGCCCGCTCGCCGTTCACGTAGGCCTCGTACACGCCGAGAGCGGTCGCGTACAGCCGCGCCGAGCGTACTCCGGCCCGTGCCTCGAACCGCGTCGTCAGCGTGTGGGCCGGACGCTTTCCGTGGCCGGGGTCGCCGGGTTCGGCCGGCGATATCCAGCGCGCCCGCCAGTCCTGGTCGAGGAGTCCGACCTCGAACGTGTGCCACTCCGACCACGGCGACGGGCCCGTGGCGTCGTCGGCCCGGACCTGCCAGGCCACCTGCCGGCCGCTGCGCAGCGCGGCCCAGGGCCAGGGCAGGAACCGGTGCCGGCCGGGCGCGGCCCGGACCGCGGGCCGCGCCTCACCGTCGACGGTGAGGCGCAGCTCGTATCCGCCCGGGCGTGCCATGCCCGACGGCGGTTTCCATGAGAGGCGGGGTGTGGGGCCCGACACGGCGAACTGGTCACCGCCGCTGTCGACGCGCAGGTCGTACGGTGCGTTCTTCATGCTCTGCCTTCTGAGGAGACGATGGACGCCGCCACGGCACACGGCGGCTGACTCAGGCGGACGCCCCGGCGGCTTTCCTCGGGCCCGAGAAGTGTGCGGGGCGTGTGGGGAGCGGGGAGCACTACCGGACCGACGTGACCTTGAACTTGATGATCAGTCCGCCGGCCAGTGCGAGGACCGCGCCGCTCAGGTAGAGCTGCGTGTAGTTCTTCTCGCCTCCCGCGGCGCCGATGGTGATGATGAGCGGGGCGATCAGCGGGGCGATGGCGCTGGGGATCTTCTGTGCGAAGGCCACGACCGCGAGATAGCGGCCGGCCTGGGCCCGGTCCGGGAGGACGGCGAACACGATGGCCTGGTCGACGGCGCTGAACACCGCGATGGCGAGCTGCATCAGCACAGCGCCGACGACGAGCTGGGGCAGCGAATGGGCGAACGCCTCGACGACGGCCCCTGCGACGAAGATCGTGGAGCCGATCAGGGTGAACAACTTGCGCCGGCCGAGCTTGTCGGAGAGGAAGCCGCCGCCGATGGCACCGCCCGCCGCGGCCAGTATCCCGATGGTTCCGACCGTCGCCACGACGCCGGCGACCTCCTTGATCGGCAGGTCGAGCCGCTGGGCGTAGAAGAACGTGCCGAAGGTGGTGTTGAAGTACAGGCCCATGAAGAAGACAAAGCGACCGAGCCAGTTCCAGCCGAAGTCCGGGTACCGCCGAGGATCGAACCCGTAGCTGGCGAACAGGCCCTTGAGGGTCACATCGCTGGTGCGGACGAGTTCACGGGAGTCCCCTTCCGGCTTGAAGAGGGGGAACAGCAGCAGCAGAACCGCGCCGAGGACGCCCGGGACCAGGAACACCAGGAGGGCGCTGGAGGCCACCGCGTACGCGATGCCTATGCCGACCACCGGTGCGACCTGGCTCGTGACGCTGGTCAGCGCGGAGACGCGGCCGCGCTGCTCCTCGGGCACGCGGTCGGCCTGGACGTTCTGGATGGCCTGCCCGGCCGTGGACCAGCCGATCATGCCGACGACCCACGTCACGCCCACCAGGAACACGGTCGGTACGACGGAGATGCCGAAGAGCGCGACGACGCCGAGGGCCGTTCCGACAACCAGGAACGGTGTCCTGCGGCCGAGGCGGGAGCGTGTCCTGTCGCTCCAGAAACCGATCAGGGGACTGAGGAGCAGGTAGACGAACTGGGCTGATCCGGTCACGTATCCGAGCAGTTCCTCGCGTCCGGGAGCGAGCTCGGAGATGCGCAGTGCCAACGAGTAGGACAGCGGAACCATCAGCGCCAGCGAGGCACCGAAATTGGCGATCATCATCCAGGAGATGTAGGCCGCGCCGACCTCCTTCAGCGGTGGGGCCTGGAGCTCGGGTACGGGGGTCTCGGCAGGCTCCTGGCCGTCGCTCCGGGCGGGGCGCGCCGGTTTCCGGCCGTCGCCTCGCGTCGGCCGTACCGGTTCCCGGCTGTCGCCCGGTGCCGCCGCTGCCCGCTCCTCGTCGTCGCTTTTCGCGGGTTCGCTCGGTGGGGGCCCCGCCACGCTGATGTCAGGATCGTCGTGAGGCATGAGGACTCCTTGGTCTCATGAGGGGCGGGTGGTGAGGCAGTTGGCGGAGGGTGGCACGCGCATGTGTGGCCGGACCGGCGGTGCTGACCGTGCAGCAGCGGTACCAGACCCGCTCGGCGATCGACTGCCACCGGGGTTCAAGGCAGGGGAGCGCGGACGGGGAGGCGTGTCAGCCATTCGCGGCCGGGCCGGGCCTGCGTCCGTCCAGACCGCGCCAGCGGCGGCGGAGCGCGAACGCGGCCGCCTTCGGCTTGCGATCGCGGGTGAAGACGCCCTTCTTGTTGCCGTCGACGCGGTGGATGCCCGCAGAGGTCTGGAAGTCGGCGAAGTTCCAGACGTGTTCGCCGATGAACTCGGGTACGCGGTCGAAGACGCGGTGGTACATGGCGAGGTAGTCGCTCTGGTACTCCTCGCTCCACGGGGTGTCCCAGACGGAGTGCAGGCCCGGCTGGGTGTCGGCGCCGTACTCCGACATCATGACCGGTTTGCCGAAGCGCCGGGCCCAGCCGCGGAGGTCCTGCTCCAGGTACTGCTCGGCGGCCCGGAGGTCACCGGTGAAGACGTACCAGCCGTAGTAGCGGTTGATGCTCAGGACGTCGAACAGGTCGCCGATCAGGTCGTTGTCCGGCGTCGCGAACATGACCGCGGCGTAGGTGAGGGGGCGGGTCGGGTCGAGTTCGCGGGCGAGCCGGGCCAGCGGTTCGAAGTACTCGCGCGCGCCCTCCTCGTTGGAGGCCGGTTCGTTGGCGAGGCACCACATCACCACGCTGGGATGGTTCTTGTCCCGTTCGATCAGTCTCCGCAGGTGCCGTGCGTGGACGTCGCGGGTGGGCCCGCCGAAGTTCTCCGGTGCGAAGGTCGGGGTCGGCGCGGCTCCGGTGAGTCCGCCCATGACGCCCAGGTTGAGGCCGACGGCGGCGGTCTCGTCGATGACGACAATGCCGTGCCGGTCGGCGAAGTCGAGCACCTCCTCCGCGTACGGGTAGTGCGAGGTGCGGAAGGAGTTGGCGCCGGTCCATCGCAGGAG
Source organism: Streptomyces hebeiensis (assembly GCF_052983195.1). Lineage (NCBI taxonomy): Bacteria > Bacillati > Actinomycetota > Actinomycetes > Kitasatosporales > Streptomycetaceae > Streptomyces > Streptomyces hebeiensis. Next base: position 475,953 of record NZ_CM129812.1, on the reverse strand, counting down.
TTCGAAGTCGTGGACCAGGTAGGCGTCGTCGTGGCCTTTGCCGCGGACCGGGGTGTCCTCGTGCTTGCCGAACCCGGTGAAGTAGAACGGCTCACCGTTGATGAGGAACTCGGTGCCGCGCACTTCGACGGTGCGGACGCCGAAGGACTGGGAGTAGCTGTCGACGGTGCCACCGTCGGCGGTCAGCTCCACCACGAGGTCGTAGAGGTGGCCGGCCCCGGGCTGCCAGAGAATGACGTTCTCGATACGGAAGGCGCCCTCGGAGCCGTGTGCCTCCGCCACGGTGCGGCCCGTCTCGTCGACCGCGCGCACCCGGACGGTGGTGGCATCGGCCGCCTCGCCCGCGGTCTCCACGCGGTAGTCGACGGTGCCGGCCGCGCCGTCCCGGCCGGTGACGACCGTGACGTCCGCGACGAAGGTCGGTGGCGTACTGCACAGGCGGACCGGGCGGGCGATGCCCGCGTAGTTGTAGAAGTCGTGCAGGTACGACTGGCGATCGCGGCCGTCCGAGCCGGTGGTGACGGTGCCCGGTGGGATGGTCACGTTCGTCAGCCGGTTGTCGACGCCGACGGTGAGCCGGAACTCCGTGCCGGGGCGGACGATCCCGGTCAGGTCTGCCTCGAACGGTGTGTAGCCGCCGGTGTGTTCGGCCACCAGCCGGTCGTCCACGTACACCTGCGCGGCGTGGGTGACGGAGCCGAAGCGGAGGACCACCCGTTCCCCCGCCCAGCCGCGCGGTACCCGCACCTCGCGCTGGTACCAGGCGATCCCCACATGGTCTCGGATCTCCGTGTCCACGAACAGGTCGTTGTAGCTGGCGGGGACGGGGGCCTCGAGGGGCGAGGCGAGCCGCGACGCCCATGGAGTGGCACCGGCGTGGGTGTCGAGGGCGAATCGCCAGAGTCCGTCCAGGCTCACGATGTCACGGGTGGGACTGGTGCGGGGCGAAAGCATGGGGCTCCTATGGAGTGGGTACCTGCACGGTGTTGTCCTCACGGTCGTGGGGTACGGTCAGCGCGTGCGCGGCGAGCGGTCTCGCCCAGCCACGCGAGGCTGGGCTTGGGGCGGCGCTCGAAGGTCTCCCGGTCGACCTCGACCAGACCGAACGTCGGCTCCCAGTGGCCCCACTCGTAGTTGTCCAGCAGGCTCCAGTGCAGGTACCCGCGTACATCGATGCCGTCGGCCAGCGCTGCCCCGAGGTGGTCCAAGGCCTCGCGGGTGTAGGCGATCCGGCGGGTGTCGTCCCGGGTGGCGATCCCGTTCTCGCTGATCAGGATCGGCATGCCGCCGGTGACCTCGGCGGTGTGCCGCACGGCGATACTCAGGGCGTCGGGCCGGTAGGCTGTTCCCACGAGTGTGTTGTCCGGATGCGGTGGGTGGGGCTCGATGCCGTCCGGGCCGACCCACTGGCTGGAGTACGACTGCACGCCGACGAAGTCATCGCCGTGTGCTCCCTCCAGATAGAGGTCCTCCCAGATGTGCTCCAGTTCCCGCTTCTTCTCCTCGGCCCCTGGGCGGGCGACGAAGGCACGGTTGGCGACCGTCCAGCCGACCTTGGCGGCGGTGCGCTCGCGCAGTACGTCCCGGGCGGCGTGGTGCGCCTCGACCAGCCGTTCGCCGATCTTCACATCGGGAGCCGGCAGCGGCGGCCGCGGGCTCTCGTTGTCGACGGTGGGGCTCTGCCACTCCTCGGCCGTCTGTCGGTCCCGTACGGCCCGCGCCATGCCGACCATGACGGCCAGCATGTTCGGCTCGTTCATGGTGACGACCCACTCGACGCCTTCGAGGATCGGCGAGACCGCTTCGGTGTACGCCCGGAACCGCTCGACGGCGCGGTCGCCGAGCCAGCCGCCCTCCTGCGCGAACCAGAGTGGGCTCGTGAAGTGGTGGAGGGTCACGACCGGGGTCAGGCCGAGCTCGGAGGCTGTCTCGATCATGCCTCTGTAGTGGGCGAGTTCGGCTCGCGAGAATACCCCGGGCACAGGCTCGATCCGTGCCCATTCGATGCCGAAGCGATAGGCATCGAGACCGGCGTCGGCGAGCAGTTCCATGTCTTCGCGGTACCGGTGGTAGCTGTCGCAGGCGTCACCACTGCGCTCCATGCCCGGTATCCGCCCCTCGCTCGCCCAGAAGTCGCTGTTGAGGTTGTTGCCCTCGATCTGGTGCGGTGCGGTGGAAGCTCCCCAGAGGAATCCGGGAGCGAATTCGGTCGTCATGGACTGCCTTCCTGTCTGTGGGTGGTGACGGCCTGCCGGTGCTCGCGCTGCGACCGGTGCTGTACGGAGGCGCCGCACAACCGCACTCGTTCCGCCGGGAGTTCAGCGCTCCTTCGTGGGTGGGGCCGAGACCTTCTTCGGTGTGGCAGTGCGCGGATACGCGCCGGGCGAGTGCCAACTATTACCAAGTGGTTGGTTTTCGTTGGGGACGCTAGACCTGGATCACCAGGGTGGGAAGGTCGCCGTTCGGCTTCGTGATCAGAACGTTATGTCTCGCGGTCGCGCCCTGCCGTGCCCGCGGGTCCGGGCCCCGGCGCGCGCGAGGGGGTGACCGCGGACCTCCGGTCAGGGCCCACCCTCCACAGTCCGTGGCGGCGGCATTCGCCAGTGCTGGTCTCGTCGACGCGTTGTCGCTGTTCGGCATCACGGGCCTGGCCTGACCTGGCCTGGCTCGGGGAGGCGTTTCTGTTCTTCAACCGCGGGATCATCGCGGGTATGGCGTCGGGAGCGGTGAAGTGACCCGGCAGGCATCGACAGGCGGGCGCGCGCGGCGTTGGGACCGCCCACGTCCGGTGACGATGCGCGCGGCGTGGTTCACAGGGCGGCTCCTTTCCGGGACGCTACGTCGTGCGGAACGGCGAGGCGGGGCGCGGGAGGGCCCGGGCCCCACCCGCGCCCCGCCGAGCCCGCTTGTCGTAGGACCCCGAGTCGGAGGAGCACAGGAGCGGTGGGAACAATGAGACGCGACGTTTCTGAGAAGAGGGCCCTGGTGGTGCGGGGCGGATGGGAGGGGCACCAGCCCGTCGAGGCCACGGAGTTGTTCATGCCCTTCCTCGAACGCAGCGGATACGACGTGCGAGTCGAGGAGTCGACCCACGTCTACGCCGACGCCACGACCATGTCCGGCACCGACCTCGTCGTCCAGTGCGTCACCATGTCGGAGATCTCCGCCGACGAGCTGAAGGGCCTCGCCGGGGCCGTCGCCGCCGGCACCGGCCTGACCGGCTGGCACGGCGGCATCGCCGACTCCTTCCGCGCATCATCGGACTATCTCCACCTGGTGGGAGGCCAGTTCGCCACTCACCCGGGCAAGGATCCCTGCGAGCGGCGGGGCGGGCAGGAGGACAACTACCTGCCGCACACCGTCGACATCACGGACCTCGGACGCGAGCACCCCGTCACCGCGGACATCGGCGACTTCGCCCTGGACACCGAGCAGTACTGGGTGCTCCACGACGACCTCATCGACATCCTGGCCACCACCACACATCCCACGCGTCCCTGGCAGCCGTGGCAGCGCCCAGTGGTCTCCCCGGCGATCTGGACCCGGAACTGGGGCGCGGGACGCGTCGTCGTCACCACCCCCGGACACAGCGTGGACGTACTCGAGAATCCGAACGTCCGCACCGTCATCGAAAGGGGCATGCTGTGGGCGACCCGCACCGCATCGGCATCGTAGGACTCGGCGTCATATCCCGTGCCTACGTGGAAACGCTCGCGAACCATCCGGCCGTGCGGATCACCGCGGTCGCCGACCTCGACGCGGCCCGGGCCACCGCGGTCGCCGCCGGGATCTCCGGCGCGGAAGCCGTGACCGTCGAGAGGCTGCTCGGCGACTCCGACGTCCAGACCGTGCTCAACCTCACCACCCCGGCGGCTCACGCCGAGATCGCGCTCGGCGCCATCGCCGGGGGCAAGAACGTGTACGGCGAGAAGCCGCTGGCCGCGACCTACCGTGACGGGAGGGCGGTCGTCGAGGCGGCGGCCGCGGCGGGCGTGCGCATCGCCTGCGCCCCGGACACCGTCCTCGGCACGGGCACCCAGACGGCCCGCGCGGCGATCGACGCCGGCCTCGTCGGACGCCCCCTCGCCGCGCTCGCCGTCATGGTCACCCCGGGACACGAACGCTGGCACCCTCATCCCGACTTCTACTACACCGAGGGCGGGGGCCCGCTGATGGACATGGGACCGTACTACGTCTCGGCCCTGGTCCACCTGCTGGGACCGGTCCGCGCGGTGATCGGCGCGTCCGCCCGCCTGCGCGGCGAGCGGGTGATCGGCTCCGGACCGCGTACGGGGGAGACGATCCCGGTCGAGGTCGACACCCATGTGTCCGCGGTGCTCGAGCACGTGGGAGGCGCGTTGTCGACGCTCACGACCAGTTTCGACGGCACGGCCACGACGGCTGTCCCCATCGAGGTGCACGGCGAGACCGGCACGCTCGCGGTCCCCGACCCCAATCGCTTCGACGGCGAGACACGGCACTTCGAACTCGGCGGCACCGACTGGCGCCCGCTCGAACCGTCGGCCGGATACGTCGGCGGTGCCCGTGGCGTCGGCCTCCTCGACTTCCTGACCGCCGACGCCCGGCGCCCGGCACGGGTCGGCGGCGATCACGCCCTGCACGTGCTGGAGACACTGCGAGCAGTCCTGCGCTCTTCGTCCGAGGGAAGGCGCGTCGAACTGACGACCTCGGGCAACCGGCCGGAACCGGTGCCGCTGACCCCTGCCGACGAGTGGAAACGAACGGGCGCGTCTTCCGTCCGGCGGATGGACCCACGCTGATCACACCGCTGCGCACATGCGAGGCACAAGGCCGTTGCCGGGTCGTACAGACCGGTCTGCCGGGCGAGCCTCCGTGCCGCCGGCGGTCACGGCGGGCCGGTGTCGGCCGTGATGTTGACATCCGGACATCGACCACCGCAAGCTGCAGACCACCCGCTTGTCCTGGAAGGAACTGTGCGTGCAGGACGTCACCACCCGCGGAGCGCTCGTCACGGGTGCCTCACGTGGCATCGGACGTGCGACCGCGGTCGCCCTGGCGGTGGCGGGACACCGCGTCGCGGTCCACTACGGGCACCACCGCGAGGACGCCGATCAGACCCTCGCCCTGCTACCCGGCGAGGGCCACCTGGTCGTCGGCGGGGACCTCGCGGATCCGGCCGCCGCGCGTGGCGTCGTCGACGAGGCGGTGCGGGGGCTGACGACCCTGGACGTCCTGGTGAACAACGCAGCGGTGGCCCCGCGGGCGGCGAACCGGCACCGGATCGGCGAAGTCGGCTGGGACGCCTGGGTCGAGACGTGGAACTCGATGATCCACACCAACCTCCTCGGGGCGGTGAACGTCACCTGGGCCTTCGTCGACCAGCTGATCGGCCGCGGCGCGCCCGGCAGCATCGTCAACGTGGGTTCCCGCGGTGCCTACCGGGGCGAGCCCGACCACCCGGCGTACGGGGCGGGAAAGGCCGCACTCCACGCGTTCGGCCAGTCGATCGCCGTCGCCCTGGCGCCCCACCGGATCGCCGTCACCTCGGTGGCACCGGGTTTCGTCGCCACCGAACGTCAGATGGCGAAACTCTCCGGCCCGGAGGGAGACGCGGTGCGGGCGCAAAGCCCGTTCGGCCGGGTGGGGACCCCGGAGGAGATCGCCGCGGCCGTCGTCCACCTGGCCTCGCCGGGCGCGGCCTGGGCCTCCGGAGCCGTACTGGATCTCAACGGAGCGTCCCACCTGCGATGACCACGGGGGAGGGGAAGCACCCCCGACGAGAGGCGGAGCGCCGTCGGCAGGCGGAGCGCCCTCGATCGTCAGTGCCTGGTGGGAGGCTGACGGCATGACTCCTTGGAATCTGCTGGATCTCGACCGGGCTCTGCGTGAGAGCTGGGCCCTCGACACCTGTTCGCCCGACGACCTGGACGACTGGCGGCCCGGCAACCCCGCCCGGGGCCACTGCGACATCACCGCCCTGATCGTGCAGGACGTCTTCGGGGGCTCCCTCGTGGTGGGCGAGGTGTACCTCGACGGAACGCAACACGGTTTCCACTGGTGGAACCGGCTGCCCAGCGGGGTCGAACTGGATCTGACACGTGAGCAGTTCCTGCTGGGGCAGACCATCGGTGCGGCCCGCGTCGTCGAGCGTCCTGCCGGCCCGCTGCCGCGCCGCTGGGACGAGTACCTGTTGTTGCGCGAGCGTGTCGGCGAACGCCTGGGGTCGGGCCTGCCGGAGGGGAAATGGCGTCAGCCGTCCAGCACGACGGGCCCCACACTGCCGTCGGACCCGCCGTCGGGCGGCCGCACGCCGACGAGGACGGGGGCCCTCCTTCCCCGTGAGTGACCGCGTCAGGCCGGTGCCGATGCGCCTCGGCCGATGACGGCGGTCTTCGCCGCGCCCTGGCGCTCAGGTTTGGACGCTGTGTCCCCGCTCTGCCATCATAAGGAACCGGGACATTGTCCCGGTAAGTCGGGTGGTGGAGGGACGGACACGGTGAACGGCGGCGATCGGGACGCGGGGCGCACGGCAGGACGCGCGGCACGGCCCAAGCGGGCGGACGCGCGACGCAACGAGGAAGCCCTGCTCGACGCGGCCGCCGCGGTTTTCGTCACGTCGGGCGTGGAAGCGCCGATCCGCGACATCGCGGCCGAGGCCGGCGTCGGGACGGCCACGATCTACCGCCACTTCCCGACGCGGGCGGATCTCATCGTCGCCGTCTACCGGCATCAGGTGGAGGGCCTTGCCGAGGCCGGTCCGGCGCTGCTGGCGGCCTGCCCGACTCCGCATGCCGCGCTGGGGCGATGGATCGACCTCTTCGTCGACTTCCTGGTCACCAAGCACGGACTCGCCGCCGTGCTGCAGTCCGACGACCCCTGCTTCGACCCCCTGCACTCCTACTTCCTCGACCGGCTCGTCCCCGTGTGCGCGCAGTTGCTCGACGCGGCAGCCGATTCGGGCGAGATCCGCTCCGATCTCGAGCCGTACGAACTGATGCGCGGCGTCGCGAGCCTCTGCGCGGGGGCCGGCAGCAATCCCCGCTACGACACACGCCGACTGGTCGGGTTCCTCGTCGCGGGACTGTGCCGACCGCACTGACGAGGCGTCGCCGTCCACTCAGGCCCGCGGTCGGCAGGCAGACAGACGCCGAATTCACTGGAGCACTCGAAGGCGAGTGGTTACCATCCGGCCAATGAGGTTGCTGACAGTGAACCGGGGCCGTCCCAGGGCTGTGGAATACACCAACTCTCCGAGTGGGACCACCGGGATCTTCAAGGAACCCGCCGATGGTCCGGTCGGGGTGGCCGATCCCGGCCCCCCGGGCCGGGGCGGCAGTGGCGTGGCCGGTGACGCGGTCTGCGACCTGCGTCATCACGGCGGCAGCGACCAGGCGGTGTACGCCTTCGCCCGGGAGGACCTGGACTCCTGGGAGCGTGAGCTGGGACGGTCATTGCCCAACGGCGCGTTCGGGGAGAACCTCACCACATCCGGCCTGGACATCACCGGCGCCCGGATCGGTGAGCGCTGGCGGATCGGGCCCGACCTGGTGCTGGAGACGACGAGCGGACGGATCCCCTGCCGCACCTTCCAGAGCAGACTCGGCGAGGAGGGCTGGGTCAAGCGCTTCACCCGACGTGCCGTCACCGGCGCCTATCTGCGAGTGATCGTTCCCGGCGAGATCCGGGCCGGTGATCCGATCGAGATCGTGCACCGGCCGGATCACGAGGTCACGGTGGCCATGGCCTTCCGGGCGGTCACGCTCGAACGGGAGCTGCTGCCCGAGGTCCTCGCCGCCGGCGACGCCCTGCATTCCGAGGCGCTGCGGCTGGCGCGCGAGTATGTGGCTTCGCTCAACGACAGTGCGCGGCACCGGCCGACCAGGAGCAGTGTTCCGTAACGCCGAATGCCGCCGCCCCCGCTACGGCGTCGAGCGTGCGGGGCGCCCCGAGGGAGGCGCCCCGCACGGTCTCGGTACCGGCCTGCTGGTGTCTTACCAGCCGCCGGTGCCGATTTCGGTACGGCCGCCCAGTGTGCTGCCGTTGCCTTTGTAGAGGTAGAGCTTGCCGGTCTTGTAGGGGGTGGATTCGATGGCGGTGAGGTCGCCGATGCCGTCGCCGGTGAAGTCGGCGGCTGCGTAGTCGGAGATGCCGTTCCAGCCGCCTGTGCCGATGAGGATCCTGCTGCTGAGTGTGTTGAGGCCGGTGTTTCCGGTGCCGGGGTAGAGGTAGAGTTCGCCGGTTTCGGTCTTGGTGGCGATGAGGTCGGCTTTGCCGTCTCCGTTGAAGTCGCTGGGGGAGGCGAGTTTGTTCATGCCGTTCCAGCCGCCGGTTCCGATGAGGGCGCGGGTTCCGAGTGTGTTGAGGCCGGTGTTTCCGGTGCCGGGGTAGAGGTAGAGTTCGCCGGTTTCGGTTTTGACGGCGCCGAGGTCGGTCTTGCCGTCGGCGTTGAAGTCTCCGGAGAAGAGGTTCTTCATGCCGTTCCAGCCGCCGGTTCCGATGAGGACCCGTGAGCCGAGTGTGTTGAGGCCGGTGTTTCCGGTGCCGGGGTAGAGGTAGAGTTCGCCGGTTTCGGTCTTGGTGGCGATGAGGTCGTCCTTGCCGTCCGCGTTGTAGTCGCCGACGGTGAGGTTCTTCATGCCGTTCCAGCCGCCTGTGCCGATTTCCACGCGGGAGCCGAGCATGTCGAGTCCAGACCGGCCGGTGTTGGGATAGACGAACAGCTTGCCGGTGGTGACCTGCACGGCGACCAGGTCCTTCTTGGTGTCACCGGTGAACTGGCCGGCTGAGAGCTCCGTCATCCCGGGGTCGGCCACCCGGGGCGGATACGGGTCGGCGTGGTCACGGCCCAGCCCGGCTCTGGGCCCGCATGTCGGCCAGGCTCCTTCGCCCTGCACGGCGAGGACCTTCTCCGCGGTGCGGATCTGTTCCTCCTTGGTCGCCAGATCGGCACGGGACGCGTACTGCGTGCCGCCGAAGGAGGCCCACGTGGACTGCGAGAACTGCAGGCCGCCGTAGTAGCCGTTACCTGTGTTGATGTGCCAGTTGCCGCCGCTCTCACACTGGGCGACCTTGTCCCAGGTGGCGACCGAGGCGGCGGATGCCGTGGGAGCGGAGCTCCACAGGGCGGCGGTCGCTGTGGACGCGACGGTCAGTGCGGCGAGCCGCTTACTGGCACGCGTGAGGGAAGACATACGAAACCCCGTTGGATGAGAGGAAAGTTGAGTGGTCGGATCGCGCTCGCGGACCGTGGTCTACCAGCCGCCGGTGCCTATTTCGATGCGGTCGGCCAGTGTGCTGCCGTTGCCTTTGTAGAGGTAGAGCTTGCCGGTCTTGTAGGGGGTGGATTCGATGGCGGTGAGGTCGCCGATGCCGTCGCCGGTGAAGTCGGCGGCTGCGTAGTCGGAGATGCCGTTCCAGCCGCCTGTGCCGATGAGGATCCTGCTGCTGAGTGTGTTGAGGTCGGTGTTTCCGGTGCCGGGGTAGAGGTAGAGTTCGCCGGTTTTGGTCTTGGTGGCGATGAGGTCGGCTTTGCCGTCTCCGTTGAAGTCGCTGGGGGAGGCGAGTTTGTTCATGCCGTTCCAGCCGCCGGTTCCGATGAGGGCGCGGGTTCCGAGTGTGTTGAGGCCGGTGTTTCCGGTGCCGGGGTAGAGGTAGAGTTCGCCGGTTTCGGTTTTGACGGCGCCGAGGTCGGTCTTGCCGTCGGCGTTGAAGTCTCCGGAGAAGAGGTTCTTCATGCCGTTCCAGCCGCCGGTTCCGATGAGGACCCGTGAGCCGAGTGTGTTGAGGCCGGTGTTTCCGGTGCCGGGGTAGAGGTAGAGTTCGCCGGTTTCGGTCTTGGTGGCGATGAGGTCGTCCTTGCCGTCCGCGTTGTAGTCGCCGACGGTGAGGTTCTTCATGCCGTTCCAGCCGCCTGTGCCGATTTCCACGCGGGAGCCGAGCATGTCGAGTCCGCTGCCGCCGGTGTTGGGGTACATGAACAGCTTGCCCGTCGACACCTGTACGGCCAGCAGGTCGTTCTTGCCGCCGCCGCTGAACTCACCCGCCGCCAGCTCCGTCATCCCCGAGTCGGACACGGCCGAGCCGACGTCCATGTGGTTGCGGTCGATGTTGATGCTGGTTCCGCCGTACGACTCGGTGACGTTGCCCGCGTACTGGTGCACCCGCTGGCGGTCGGCCCAGTAACCGGACGGCAGGTTGACGTCGTTCGTGTTCGCCTGGCCGTTCCAATTCGCGACCCACACCACATCGGGGCGGTGGTAGGAGCTGGAGTTGTAGACCGAGGCGAGGTCCTTGATGCCACTGCTGGAGGAGCTGTAGACACCCGAGCGGAAGCCGAGCTCCCGGATCCGCTGCGACCATCCAGAGAGGTAGTTGAGCACGTTGGTCCGGTAGCCGGACGAGTACTGCTCCATGTCCGTGTACAGCACGGTGCCGTTGGCGAAGCCCAGGTCCTTGGCCAGGTCGGCGGCCTTGTCCGCGGACGAGCGGCCCTGCGCCGCCGCGTTGCCGGAGGAGATGCCCGAGGCCTGCAGCCCCGCGTAGATGGGTAGCATGTGCCAGCCGCGCGACGTCTGTGTCTGTATCCATGAGGCGGTCAGGTTGGGCTGTGCGCACACCCGCGTCGGACCGCCGATGTAGATGCCGACACCGCGGTACGGCGAGGCAGCCCAGTCGGACATGGCGGCGTTGGACGGGGCGGCGCAGGCGTCGAACGCCTTGCCCTTGTAACCCGTTGACGGGGTCACCGCTGCGAGGGAGGGGGCCGTGGGCGGCGCCGGTCGCTCGGCGGCAGGCGGCTTCGGCGCGGTGCCGTCCACCGTGGCCGAGGCCAGGATTCGCTGTACGGCGGTGGTCGTGCCGCTGTGACTGGCCGTCGCCGACAGCCCCGCCGCCTCGAACGTCACGCGAACTTCGTGGCCTTCGTCGGTGGGCAGTGTGCCGGGGACCGGCCCTCCCTCCGGGACAGCCACGACGGGGAGGTCGGTACGCGCGGTGGCGCCGGAGACGGGCTCGATGACCAGGGCGTCGGTCTTCGGCCCGATCAGACGGGTCGGACAGTCCTGGTCGGCCCCGGGGTGGCCGAGGTAGATGGTGTTCCGGTCGAGGCGGACACAGGTGTCGGGACGTGCCGCCAGGTCGACCACGTCCCAGTCGGCGGGAACCGTCAGGGACAGACCGTAGTACGAGACGTCCTTGCCGTCCGTCCCCGAGGTGACGGAGCCGGCCGCGTCGGCCGAGGCGGGGTTCAGGGGTGTGGCGACGATGGCGGCGGCCGCGCCGAGGGCGGCCAGTCCGCGGAGGTACTTCGTGGTGTTCTTCTCACTCATGGGAACTCCCGAGAGCAGCAGCAGGCGGGCGGCGGGCATGGCGCCGCCCGGGCTGCGGGCTGAATGGTGAACGGGGCCCGCACCACTGCGGTGCCGGGGCACGGGCCCACGTCCGGTGAAACGGGTAGGGCGCCGGTGGCGGGGGCTGTTCAGCCGGCTGTCGGCCGACAAGCGGTCAGCGGATGGGCGGCCATCCGTTGTCGGGTGGCCGGGCCGGGAGTGCTGTCAGCCGGAAGGGGTGCCCCGCCACTGGTGTCAACGGGACGGCGTGGTCTACCAGCCGCCGGTGCCGATTTCGGTACGGCCGCCCAGTGTGCTGCCGTTGCCTTTGTAGAGGTAGAGCTTGCCGGTCTTGTAGGGGGTGGATTCGATGGCGGTGAGGTCGCCGATGCCGTCGCCGGTGAAGTCGGCGGCTGCGTAGTCGGAGATGCCGTTCCAGCCGCCTGTGCCGATGAGGATCCTGCTGCTGAGTGTGTTGAGGCCGGTGTTTCCGGTGCCGGGGTAGAGGTAGAGTTCGCCGGTTTCGGTCTTGGTGGCGATGAGGTCGGCTTTGCCGTCTCCGTTGAAGTCGCTGGGGGAGGCGAGTTTGTTCATGCCGTTCCAGCCGCCGGTTCCGATGAGGGCGCGGGTTCCGAGTGTGTTGAGGCCGGTGTTTCCGGTGCCGGGGTAGAGGTAGAGTTCGCCGGTTTCGGTTTTGACGGCGCCGAGGTCGGTCTTGCCGTCGGCGTTGAAGTCTCCGGAGAAGAGGTTCTTCATGCCGTTCCAGCCGCCGGTTCCGATGAGGACCCGTGAGCCGAGTGTGTTGAGGCCGGTGTTTCCGGTGCCGGGGTAGAGGTAGAGTTCGCCGGTTTCGGTCTTGGTGGCGATGAGGTCGTCCTTGCCGTCCGCGTTGTAGTCGCCGACGGTGAGGTTCTTCATGCCGTTCCAGCCGCCTGTGCCGATTTCCACGCGGGAGCCGAGCATGTCGAGTCCGCTGCCGCCGGTGTTGGGGTACATGAACAGCTTGCCCGTCGACACCTGTACGGCCAGCAGGTCGTTCTTGCCGCCGCCGCTGAACTCACCCGCCGCCAGCTCCGTCATCCCCGGATCCGCGGGGCCGTCCTCGACGACCGACTTGTTGCGGACCGGGACGAAGGTGCCGTAGCCCGAGTAGTAGGGGTACGGGATCTCGCGGTGGTGCACCCCGGAGGAGGTGAACTCGTAACCCATGTACGTGGAGTGGTCCGAGTTGGTCCACTTCTCGAAGAGGACCACGTGGCCGGAGGCGCCGCTGGCCTTGTTCAAGAGCGCGTCACCCGGCTTCAGTTCGCTCTTGCCGATTCCCTCGGTGACACCGCGCGGGCCGAAGGTGTCCGTGGTGAGCGACGCGTCGAGCTTCCAGGCCATGGACACGTAGCCGGAACAGTCGGTGCGGTAACCCTGGTACGAGCCGCCCCAGTCGTAGTCGAGGCCGATGCCCACCCAGGCCTTGGCCCGCGCTATCACCTGGCTCCGGGTGATCTTCGGGGCGAGCGCCTGGATGCCCTGCTCGGTGGGTTCCTGTCTGGACGGGTCGACCGGTGTGACCGGGCCCTGGCCGTTGCTTCCGTGGTCGTCGTCGGAAGCGGCGGCCGAGACCGTGGCCTGTACGGGGGCGGGCGCGGCCGACGCCGACGTGGCCGCGAGCGTGCCGCCCGTGACCGCGCAGACCAGAGCGACGGATATCGCGGAGGAGCGCAGCATGACGTTATGGGACACAGAGTTCTCCTGTGGTGTTCTCCGGCATGGCGAACAGGGTTGTCCGGCCTGTTGGCCAGCGGAACTGATGGTGTGTCAGGGATGTGGACAGGTGAATGGGCGGCCCTCGTCGGGCAGTGCCCAGGGATGTCGGCCGACCAATGCGGAGCCCGTGAATCCGGGCTCCGCCCCGCATTGCGTGCGCCACCGGCCGGAGCCGGTATGGCGGAATGGAAGCCTTCTGTTTCCAAGGCGGCCCGCTTTGAATGGTTCGAAATCTAAGGCGGATGCGGTGTGTTGGTCGCGGTCACGGCCATAGCCTCCGCGATCTACCCGCGTTGAGCGTCATCCTTGAGGAGGGGGTGATCTCCAACCACCGGACGAGTCGTTGTCATGCGTTTGGAGCACATGGCTGATTCTCGCTGTACCGTCAGGCGTAGGCGGAAAAGGTAAAGAGGGGGAAAGTGGAAGCGGAATGCCAACTCATGGAATTCGTCACTCCGGTGACATGCGTACCGTGTGTTCCGTGTGACGCGTCGGCCTCGTTGATTTCCGGGCGTGTCGGTTCCGCGGGCAGCGGAACGCGCCCGGAGGGTGGAGTGCACAGTCAATCGGACGCGTTTGTTCCGCTGTGTGACGGACGGTCCGCGTTCACCGTGTCGTGACGTGATGTGTGCCACTCCGTCATGCCGGGGGATGTGGAGCCGTCGTGGCTGTGGAGCGCGGCTAAACGTGTTGATTTACTTGAGTAAAGCAAGTAGCTGGTAGGGTGGTGTGCATGCCGACACCGCCACAAGCAGCCGCCCCCGTCTCGTCACACGTGGTCGAGATCGAGCGGGCTCTGAACCGTATCGCCTATCTGACCAACCGGGTCAGGCAGCACGAACGGCTCATGGCGCTGGCCGGAGTGCCGCTGGACCGGGCCGCCGTGGCGCTGCTGCGGCGGATCGCCGACGCGGACCCTCTGCGCCCCGGTGAGCTGGCCGTTCAACTGGGCGTGGAGGCGTCGCACGTCACCCGGCAGGTGCAGCAGTTGCAGAAGGCGGGTTATGTGACCCGGGTCCCGGACCCGGATGACCGCCGCGCGCAGCGCATCCAGCTGGCGCAGGCCGGCCGGGACGCGGTCGACCGCATCAGCGAGGCGAGCTGCCGGGGGATGCAACTGGCCCTGTCGGAGTGGTCACCCGAGGAACTCCAGCAGCTCGCGACTCTGTTCCACCGGATGGTCGACGACTTCCTCCGCCACGCCGTCGACGACGAGGACACCGGGGCCCCGACCGGCGGCCCCGCTCCCAAACGGCCGGTGGCCGGCGGTTGACCGGTTGACCCACCTGGCCCGCGCCCTCACCCCCTGTTGTGGGAATGCGGTGGCCGTGTCCGCTACGGCCGGTGTCGGTCGGGTAGTCCACCTGCGGTGGGCGGTGGCCCCAGCCGACGCGGACAAGGGGGAGCGTGGCCGATGCTGTTCCGGAAACGGCAGGCGAGGGCCGAGGCACGGGCGCGTCGGGCGGCGGTCACCGGATTCGTCGCGCTGGACCGCCGGCTGCCGGTTTCCGAGGCCGTTCGGACGCTGCTGCGGAAGGCGTTCCCCGATCACTGGTCCTTTCTGCTGGGCGAGCTCGCCCTTTACAGCTTCCTGGTCCTGGTGGTGACGGGCAGCTACCTCACCCTGTTCTTCCGGCCCGGCACGGCGCAGGTGGTCTACCACGGCTCCTACGTCCCGTTGCAGGGCCTGCCGATGTCCGAGGCCTACGCCTCCACCCTGGACATCAGCTTCGCCGTACGTGGCGGGCTGCTGATCCGTCAGATGCACCACTGGGCGGCCCTGATGTTCGTCGCGGCCCTGACGGTGCACATGCTCCGGGTCTTCTTCACGGGGGCGTTCCGCCGCCCGCGCGAGGCCAACTGGATGGTAGGGGTGACGCTCTTCCTCCTCGCGCTGCTGGAGGGTTTCGCGGGCTACTCGCTGCCGGACGACCTCCTGTCCGGCACGGGCCTGCGCACCGCCCACACGATCGTGCTCTCCATTCCCGGCGTCGGAACGTACCTGAGCGATTTCATGTGGGGCGGGGTCTATCCCGGGCAACTGATCATTCCCCGGCTGTACATCCTGCACGTCCTGTTCGTGCCGGGGATACTCATCGCGCTGATCGGCGCGCATCTCGCTCTGGTCGTGTATCTCAAGCACACCCAGTGGGCGTCCCGGGGCAGGACGAACACGAACGTGGTCGGGCAGCCCATGTTCCCGCAGTTCACGGCGAAGTCCATGGGGCTGAGCGCGATGGTCTTCGGTGTGGTCGCCTTCATCAGCGGCCTCGCCCAGATCAATCCGATCTGGACCTACGGTCCTTACCGCACCGACCAGGTCGCCACGGACGCGCAGCCCGACTGGTACGTGGGCTTCCTCGAGGGGGCGCTGCGCCTGATGCCCCCGTGGGAGAACTCGGTGGCGGGGCACACCTTCATGTGGAACGTCCTGATCCCGGCGGTGATCCTGCCGGGGCTCGTCTTCACGGTGCTCTACCTGTATCCGTACGTCGAGAAATGGGCGACCGGGGACCTGCGGGAGCACCACCTGTGTGACCGCCCCCGCGACAATCCGACCCGTACGGGCCTGGGTGTGGCGGCGATCGTCTTCTACGCCGTCCTCCTGCTGGCCGGGGGCAACGACGTCATCGCCTACTCCTTCCAGGTGTCCGTCAACGCGCTCACCTGGATCTTCCGCGTGACGGTCGTCGTCGGACCGATCGTCTCCTACGCGGTCACCAAACGCCTCTGCCTCGCCCTGCAGGCACACGACCGGCGCCTGCTGGAGGAAGGGACACCGACGGGCAAGGTCGCGCAGAGCGTCTACGGCGAGATCGGCACGGGGCACGCACCGGTCCCGGCCGAGCAGCGCTACCGCGTGCTGGTCCGTGACATCCCCGTACCGTTGGAGAGACCGGGCACCGAGGCGTCCCGTGGCGACCGGCTCCGGGCCGCGCTGAACCGCTGGTACTACGGGGAGCGCGTCGACATGCCGGTGTCGGACGAGGAGCGCGGGCAGATCGCGCGCCGGACACTGGACCCCGCGTCCCGGGCGGAGGCGACCGCCCGGCAGGCGACCACCGCCTCCTCGCAGGAATCCGCCTCCTCGCGGAAGACCGCGTCCCCGACGGACACCGTCACCCGGCCGGACGAGGAGTAGCGGAGCAGGCGGGGTGGCGGCGGGACCCGCGGGTCATCCCACGTATCTGCGCGCCGTGGACGTGCGCCGCGACCGCTACCCCTTCACCGTTGTCCGGCGGCCGGCCTCCAGCAGCCGCCCCGAGTGCTCCACTAGGGGCGGGAGCGGCCTTCGCCGGGCCAGCGCCGCCGGGAGGCCTGGCGTTCGCGGCCCCGGGTGAACGGGGGGAGCCACCGCCCGAGTGGCGGGCCGACGAGCACGAGCGTGACCGCTGGTGCCGCTTCTCCGGTGGGCGCGCGAGCCCTGTGCCCCGGGCGCAACACCGGTGCGCTGGGCCGCAATCTCGCCGTCCGGCAGGCCATCACCCCCTACGTCGCCTAGTGACGACGACTCGTGGTGGGCACCCGGCGCGCTCGCGACCGCGGCCGACCTCTTCGACGCGCACCCCGCCGGGCGAGCCTGCTGCGGACGCTCGACCGGCTGGCCGCCCTGCCCGAACGGCCGGCGGTCGTCGTCGTCGACAACGGCTCCACCGACGCCTCCTCCGCCTCGGCACGCGCCCACCCCGTCTCGGGCTGCTGGCGGCCCGCACCCTGGTCGGTCCCGAGCAGTCGGACGATCGGGGACGGTGGCGTGCGGATCGCCGGGCGGCCCCGCCAGCAGGCCGTCCTCGCCCGGGCCGCCGGTGGCAGGTCGACGGCGACCTCCGGCGGATCGCCGGTCCAGTGCCGCAGGGAGGGGACGGCACGGCCGGACGCCCGGGTCGGCAGGAGCGTGTCCACGGCACCGGTCGCCCGGGCCGCGTCGTACAGGGAGGCGGGCGCGGCGAGCCGGGCCCCGCGCACCGGCGGCCCGCCACGCGGGTGCGGGTCCCAGACGACGGGCACTCGCGCGGCGGCCGCGGTGAGCGCCGCGCGCAGGACGTCCGCCGTGCCGCGCCCGTAGTCGGAGACGAGGACCGCGCGCGGTGGCCAGCGTCTCCTCGGCCTCCCGCGTCGCCCCGCCCGCCCGGCCGTCCCCGTCGTCGAGCCTGAGCAGCGGTCGGCCCTGGACCATGACCCGGTCTTGGCCGGCAGGCTTCCCGCCAACGGCAACTCCACCAGGTGTACGCGCCCGGCGAGCAGGGCGCGCAGTTCGGCGTCCGCCGGGCCGTCGCCGAGCGCCGTGACGAGGGTGACCGCGCGGCCGTCGAGGGCGGCCAGATACGCGGCGAGCGCGGCCCCGCCGGGCCGGGTCGTGCGCTGGAGGTGACCGAGGCGGCGCGAAGGTCTCGGCCCAGGGCCGTGCCCTGCGCTGGCCCGCCGTCGTGGTCGCGGAGGGGTGGCGCCGGACACACTGGACCGGTGGTGGGACTGGTGCCTGTCCGGAGCGGGCCGGTCCGCCGCGGCACGCCGCGCCCGCCTGATGGGGAACCACACCGCGTAGCGTCCGTCCCGTCCGGCGGTACGACCCGGCTCCCCGCCCATGCAGGGCCCGCCGCGCGCACCGGGGCACGTCCCTCCCCGCCGGGCGGCCGAGCGGCACCGCCGTGGTCGCCGGCCGCCCCGAGGGCCTGCCGCCGACGGCGGCGCCTACCGGCGCGGCCCCCTCGTCAGGCGCCCGTGCCCGGGGCCGTGACGAGAACCGTCACGGGTGCCCCGCCCTTGAGGAGAACCTTCACGGGCGCCTGTGAGCAGAGCCGCCACAGGCGCCCGTGGGGAGAGCGGTCACCGACCGGTTCTGTCTCACACGCCCGCGGGGAAGCGTTCCCACACCCGGTGGCTGCCCAGCAGCTCGGTGATCCCCGCCAGTACGTCGGTCCCGCCGGTCCCGGTCACGACACCGGGCGCGCCGGTGGAGATGCCCGCTGTTTCGAGGACCGTCTCGGCGCCGGCCCAGCCGCCGAGGGCCTTGCCGTGCCGGAACGCCTCGGCGAGCATCAGCAGGACCCGTGGGTCGGTGGCGGTGCCCGACGCCGGCGTACCGTTGCCGGCCTTGGCGTCCCGCGCGCCGTACGCGTCACTGCCCGGCCCGGGGACGCCGGCCAGCAGGATGGCGTCGTACTCGATGGAGCGGGCGGTGGCGAACGTGCGCTGCACCGTGATCGGCGAACCGTCCGCGTCGAGTTCGCCCCCGGACGGCGCGATCACCAACGGCACCATGCCCGCGTCGAGGACCGTCTGCCGTACGGACCGCACGCCGCCCAGATCGCCGTCCCCGTCGGTGACGATCCCGATGACCCGTCCGTCCAGCGGCCAGGTCCGGCCCAGTTGGGAGAGCGCGGGGCTCGGGTCCAGGGCCAGCAGGGGCACGGTGGCCTCCGGCGCGGGCAGCCCGAGTCCCTTGGCGACCTGTTCGCACAGCTCGGGGTCGATGTTGGCGAGCACCCTCAGCGCCCGTTCCTTGATCGCCTGCTCGTAGCACTTGCCCAGCTCGAAGGTGTAGGCCGCGATGATGTGCTCGCGCTCGACAGGCGTCATGCTCAGCCAGAACAGTCGCGGCTGGGTGAAGTGGTCGGCGAAGGAGGCGGGCGCGTCACGCGCCTTCCTCGCCTCCGGCACCTCGACCGGTACCTCGATGTACGCGCTCGTGTCGGCCCCCGCCTTGAACGGGCAGCCACCGTCCAGGGAGTTGGGGCGGTACGGCGCGGCGCCCGCGTGCACGGCGGTCTGGTGCATGCCGTCCCGGAGCATGTCGTTGACCGGCGCGTGCGTCCGGTTGACCGGGATCTGGGCGAAGTTGGGGCCGCCGAGACGGCTGATCTGCGTGTCCAGGTACGAGAACAGCCGTCCCGACAGCAGTGGGTCGTCGGTGATGTCGATGCCGGGAACGAGGTGGCCGGGGTGGAACGCGACCTGCTCGGTCTCGGCGAAGTAGTTCGACGGGTTGGCGTTCAGCGTCAGCAGCCCGACCGGCTGAACGGGCGCCAGCTCCTCGGGGACGATGTTCGTCGGGTCGAGCAGGTCGATGCCCTCGAAGGTCTGCTCGGGTGTGTCGGGGAAGGTCTGGATGCCCAGCTCCCACTGCGGGAAGGCGCCGGCCTCGATCGCGTCGGCGAGGTCCCGGCGGTGGAAGTCGGGGTCCATCCCGTTGATGATCTGAGCCTCCTCCCACACCAGCGAATGCACCCCGAGCTTGGGCTTCCAGTGGAATTTGACCAGGGTGGTGGCACCTTCGGCGTTGACGAGGCGGAAGGTGTGGATGCCGAAGCCCTCCATCGTCCGGTAGGAGCGCGGGATGCCCCGGTCGGACATGTTCCACAGGGTGTGGTGGGTCGCCTCCGTGTGGAGGGTGACGAAGTCCCAGAACGTGTCGTGGGCGCTCTGGGCCTGCGGGATCTCCCGGTCCGGATGCGGCTTCCCGGCGTGGATGATGTCGGGGAACTTGATCGCGTCCTGGATGAAGAACACCGGGATGTTGTTCCCCACCAGGTCGAACGTGCCCTCGGTGGTGTAGAACTTCGTCGCGAAACCGCGCGTGTCCCGTACGGTGTCCGACGATCCGCGGGAGCCGAGCACCGTCGAGAAACGTACGAAGACGGGCGTCTCCGTGTCTTTGCCGAGGAAGGCCGCCTTGGTGACCTGGGAGGCCGTGCCGTACGCGTGGAAGACACCGTGCGCGGCGGCGCCCCGGGCGTGCACCACCCGCTCGGGGATCCGCTCGTGGTCGAAGTGTGTGATCTTCTCCCGCAGATGGTGGTCCTGGAGGAGAACGGGGCCCCGCGCACCGGCCTTGAGGGAGTGGTCGCTGTCGTACAGCCGAGCGCCCTGCGCGGTGGTCAGATACGGTCCGTGCTGCGCCACGCTCGCCCGGTCCACACCCGTGGCGGCGCCGGTGGGGGTGACGGTGTCGGGGCCGCTCTGGTCCGGTTTGGGCGGCAGCGGGTCGTGCGGCTCGACCGGCTCCTCGAGCGGCGGCGACTGCGCCGCCGGCTTGCCGGGGATCCCGTCCGCCGGGCCGGTGTCACGGCGCAGCGCGGCGGCTACCTTCTCGGCAGCGGCCGCGAGCGGATTGTTCTCAGCCATCATCTCTCCAACCAGGGGGCGACAACAACGCCACAGCCATGACCCCGGCACCGGGCATTGAAACGGGCCCGCGCCCCGCCATGGCCTCGGCGGTCCGGCCCCGGCCGCGCCTCCACGCGGCCAGGACGGTCCGCGTACCCCGGCCCCCGGGAGGGAAACGGGCCGCTCCGGTCCACTCCACCGGCCTACCGCGCGCCGTCCCACCCCCGGAGCCTGTCGCGCTCGGCCGTCCGGGGGACGCGCGGGAGGTCGCGGCCGCCGTCGTCAGTCGTCGCGGCCCGCGAACTGGAAGACCATCCCCGTGACGCCCGCGACGGTGACGCCGAGGCCGATGAGGAACAGCCACAGACCGTAGACGACACCCAGCCCGAGGAAGGCCGCGCCGAGGGCCGTCATGGGCGGGTACGCGCTGTACGGCGGGAAGAAGTCCAGCGGCCCTGTCCGGTCCTTGACGTCGGCGTCGCGCCGGTCCTCGGGCCGCTCGCCCCTGCGTCGGTGGTTCGCGGCGCAGAAGAACGAGACGACCGCCGCCATCAGGAAGGACACGGCCAGCGCGGCGGAGCCGGCGGGCTCCCGGGCGAACCAGATGTAGAACGTGTCCGTCACCAGGAAGAACAGGGCGACTCCCGCGAACAGACGGGCCTCGGTCTTCACGCGCTCTGCTTTCCGTGCGTGTCCGGTGTCGGCCGCTCGGCGCCCCGCTCGTGCCGTGGCAGGCTCATGAATTCCGGGTGGTGCAGGTCGAAGGCGGGGGAGTCCGAGCGAATCCGGGGCAGGGCGTGGAAGTTGTGCCGCGGTGGCGGGCAGGAGGTGGCCCACTCCAGCGACCGCCCGTACCCCCAGGGGTCGTGGACGTCCACCGTGGGCGCGTAACGAGCCGTTTTCCAGACGTTGTACAGGAACGGCAGCGTGGACAGACCCAGCAGGAACGCGCCCATCGACGAGATGGTGTTGAGCGTGGTGAACCCGTCCGCCGCGAGGTAGTCCGCGTACCGGCGGGGCATCCCGCCCTCGCCGAGCCAGTGCTGGACCAGGAACGTCGCCTGGAAGCCCGCGAAGAGCGTCCAGAAGTGGATCCGGCCGAGGCGTTCGTCCAGCATGCGGCCGGTCCACTTCGGCCACCAGAAGTAGAACCCGGCGAACGTGGCGAAGACGATCGTTCCGAAGAGCACGTAGTGCAGATGGGCCACGACGAAGTAGGTGTCGGTGACCTGGAAGTCCAGCGGCGGCGAGGCGAGCAGCACCCCGCTCAGGCCGCCGAGCAGGAACGTCACCATAAAGCCGGTCGACCACAGCATCGGAGTCTCGAAGGAGACGCTGCCGTGCCACATCGTGCCGATCCAGTTGAAGAACTTCACCCCGGTCGGTACCGCGATCAGGAACGACATCATGGAGAAGAACGGGAGGAACACCGCGCCGGTGGCGAACATGTGGTGCGCCCACACCGTCGCCGACAGCATGGTGATGGCGATCGTGGCGCCCACCATGCCCATGTAACCGAAGGTCGGCTTGCGGCTGAAGACGGGCACGATCTCCGTGATCACGCCGAAGAAGGGCAGCGCGACGATGTACACCTCGGGATGGCCGAAGAACCAGAACAGGTGCTGCCAGAGGAGCGCGCCGCCGTTGGCCGCGTCGAAAATGTGCGCGCCGAACTTCCGGTCCGCCTCCAGGGCCAGCAGTGCGGCGGTGAGCACGGGAAAGGCCAGCAGGGCCAGGACGGAGGTGAAGAGGATGTTCCAGGTGAAGATCGGCATCCGGAACATCGTCATGCCCGGGGCACGCAGCGAGACGATGGTCGCGATGAAGTTCACCGAGCCCAGCGTGGTGCTCAGGCCGGCCAGTACGAGCCCCGTCGCCCACAGGTCGCCGCCCGCCCCCGGCGTGCGGACCGCGCTGTTCAACGGCGCGTAGGCGAACCAGCCGAACGACGCCGCGCCCCCGGGGACGACGAAGCCGGAGACGACCATCAGCCCCCCGAAGAGGAACAGCCAGTAGGTCAGCGCGTTGAGCCGGGGAAAGGCCACGTCCGGCGCCCCGATCTGCAGGGGCATGATCGCGTTGGCGAACCCGGCGAAGGTCGGCGTGGCGAAGAGCAGCATCATGATCGTGCCGTGAATGGTGAACAACTGGTTGTACTGCTCGTTGCTGACGACCTGGAGGCCGGGGCGCGCCAGCTCCGCCCGCATGAGCATCGCGAGCGCGCCCGCCAGCAGAAAGAACCCGAACGACGTCACCAGGTACATGCTGCCGATCGTCTTGTGATCGGTGGTGGTCAGATAGTTCCTGAGCCGGCTGCCCATGCTGATCCGGGTGTCGGCCGCGGGGGCCGGCGGCTCTCCGCGCAGGTCCTTCTCCAACTGCGACACGGCCCCTCCCGAGACGTACGACGACAGGCGACGGGACGCCGGGTGACGCCGCTGGCACAGGGCCCGGACCGCGTCGCACCGCCGCTGCTCTGTAGCCAGACGGGCCGGTACGCAAACCGGCGCTGGGCCGAACGGCGGCCGGGCGGTACGGCGGCGGACGGTGCGCGGCCGTACGCCGCGACACCGGGCACGGCCGGTCACGATCCCCGCGCACGGCCGGACCACGCCGAGGCCGCGGCGAGGTCGCGGGGATAGGTACGAAGTGCCGCCAGGCCGAGCAGCCCCGCCCCCACGAGCGGTGCCAGGCAGACGAGAAAGGCCCACTTCAGGCCGTCGCGGGTGAAGACGTCGGCGGCCAGGTACCCGAAGACGAGGGGAGCGGAGAACTCCCCCAGGGTGCGCAGCGTGGTCCTGACCGCCTCGGCCCGCCCCCAGATCCCCGGCGGGACGACATCGAGCCGGGCGGCGTCCAGGGGCGGGTTCGGGGCGGTGAGCAGTGCGGTGCCCAGCGCCAGCAGCGGTGCCGCGGCGAGCGCGGAGGTGGAGAGGATGGCGGGTGCGAGAGCCAGCGGCGCCGCCAGGGAGGCCAGCACGGGCACGATGATCCGCCCGTTCACGTATCCGCGGTCCAGCAGCCGGTCGGCGGTGCGGCCGCCCAGGAACAGTCCGCCGACGCCCGCCACCCCGACGACCAGGATGAACAGCCCGGCCGCGGCCCGGCCGAGGCCGTAGTGCTGGGTCGCGAACAGGACGGCGAAGGTGCGCACGCCGGCGAAGAAGAAGTAGCCGAGGGCGGAGGCGGTGATGATGACGATGACGGTCCTGATCCGCAGCACCATGAGCACCGCCTGCCAGAACGACAGCGCGGCGGGGTCCGCGCCCGGCGGCGCGCCGGGCCCCGGCCGGGCGTTCCCCGGGCCGGTCCCGGGGTGCGGCCGGGCGCCCGCCGGGCCGTGGCCGTTCCCGGGCCCGGCCCGTCCTCCGATGTACGCAGGCTGCCCGCCCCGGGCGGGTTCCCTGGCGCGCCGGACGACATGAGCGAGGAGCAGGGCGGGGAGGGCGGGCCAGGCCAGGGACAGCCGCCACGAGCTCAGGGCCGCGGCACCGCTGGAGACGAGGTAGCCGGCACCGGTGCCCAGCAGCTCTCCGGCGAGGACGTATCCGTACAGCCGGGCGCGTTCGGCCGCCGGGAAGTAGTCGCCGACGAGCGAGGCGACGGTGGGTCCGGCGGTGACGGTGACCGCGCTGAGCAGCACCCGGGCGGCGAGCAGCCAGGCGAAGGACGAGACCGCCCCGGACAGCGCCGTCGCCACCGCCCACAACAGGATGCTGGTGCCGAGCAGACGGACGCGGTTCACCCGGTCGGTCAGCGCGCCGACCGGGAGGGTGAAGACGGCCCCGGTGAGCGCCGTGGCGGACGCCAGCAGACCGATGCCCGCGTGACTGACGCCGAAGGCGTGCTCCAGGCTGCCCGCGTTCACCGCCAGGGTCGCCTTGTCCGCGCCGTCGAGACTCGTCACCGCGGCGAGCAGCGCGACACTCCTGAGCCGTTCCGCCCCGCCCACCTGGCGCCTGAGCGGAGCCAGTGGCTCGCGAAGCCACCGAGCCGCCCGGCCGGGCAGTTTCGGCCGGATCCTCGGAGACTTCCGGTTCTTCGGGTTCGTCGAGGACTTCGGGCCGCGTTCCCCGCTCTCCGCCACTCGCCCGCCCGGTCGTCGCTCAGGAGCCGTACACGCGGTACGGCTCGGCGTCGGCGCACTTGACCTCCAGGCCGAGACCGGGGCGAGCGGGATCCGGCCGCAGGACGCCCGCGTCGGGGGACAGGGTTCCGTCGAACAGCAGTCGCTCGACGCGGACGTGGTCGTGGAAGTACTCCAGGTGGCGCAGCCTCTCGACCGCGCAGAACGCGTGGGCGGACGTGGCGGGGGCGCAGTGGGCCGACAGGTCGGTCTGGTACTCGGCGGCGAGCCCCGCGATCCGCAGGAGCCCGGTGATGCCGCCGCAGCGGGTCACGTCGGCCTGGAGACAGTCCACCGCGCCGGCGGACAGCAGGCCGTGCGCGTCGCGCGGGAGGTACACGTACTCGCCCGCCGCCACCTCGAGCCGGCCGGGCCCGTGCTCGCGCACCAGCCTCAGTCCGTCGGGATCGTCGGAGCCGACCGGTTCCTCGAACCAGCGGACGTCCCACTCCTCGGCGAACCGCCGTGCCCAGTACACGGCCTCCTTGCGGGAGAGCGCGCCGTTGGCGTCGGTGAACAGCTCGGTGTCGTCGCCGATCGCCGCGCGTACGGCCGACAGCCGCTCCGGGTCCCGCCGCGGCTCTCGCGAGGTCTTCAGCTTCACCCGCGGGATGCCCCGTTCCACCCATCCGGACAGCTGTTCCACGAGCCGGGCGAGGGGGTAGTTGGTGAATCCTCCGCTGCCGTAGACGGGAACGCGGTCGTGGACGGCGGGCAGCGTACGGAACAGGGGGAGGCCGAGCAGCTTCGCCCTGAGGTCCCACAGCGCCACGTCCACCGCGGAGACCGCCATGGCGCCCACCCCGGGCCGGCCGGCGTTGCGGATCTCGCCGAAGGCCCGCCGCCACAGCGCCGCCGGTGACTCGGCGTCGGCACCGCGCAGGAGGGGCGCGAGCGCGGACTCGACGAACGCGGCGACCGACACGTCGCCGTAGGTGTACCCCAGACCGGTGCACTCACCGGACCGCGGACAGACCAGCACGAGGGTCGTCGAACCCCACTCCAGCGTGCCGTCCTGCTCCCTGCCGTCCGGGCCGTCGGTGGGCACCTCGAACGCGTGTACCCGCACCGACTCGACGGTCCGCCCGCGGCCCACGTTCCGGATCCCCGTCCGAGCCATCGGACCTCCCTCACGGTGGGATGCTTCGGCTCCACCTGAGTGACCTGCGACGCGGAGCGGTAAACGGATCGCGGCCAGGGACCACCCGCCCGGACCGCCTCCCTCCGGGCCGTGGATCCGCAGTCGGCGCGTAAGCCCCTGCGAAAAGGGAAATGAATATCACTTGGAACGAGGACGGAAGATCGCGTACTCGAACGGAGGAGGGGTCTTGAGTGCAGCACTGCCTCTGTACCTGGAGCCGCGAACGGCGCCGCGCATGGCGGCGTTGCTCCGGGCGGAGGACTTCCTGCGCGGGCTCGTGGACGCGCTCGGGTCGCCGCTGAACGTGGTGCTCCCCGACCAGATCGCCGACAACGCGGCGGCCTTCCGGGCGATGTACGCCAAGCACCGGCTGGGCGGCCAGATCTGGTTCGCGCACAAGACGAACCGTTCCGCCGCCTTGATGCGCCGGCTCGCGGCCACCGGCGCCGGCGCCGATGTGGCGTCGCTCGGCGAGTTGCAGCACGCTCTCGGGGCCGGGTTCACCCCGGACCGGATCATGGCCACCGGCCCGAAGACGCCGGAGTTCCTGTGGCTCGCGGCCCGTACGGGAGCGACGGTCCATGTCGACGGCCGTGCCGAACTGGACGACCTGGCGGAGCTCGTGCGGGCGTACGCGTTACCCCGGGTACGAATCCTCCTGCGGCTGTCGGCGTTCGAGGCGCCCGGGGCCCGGGTGCTGAGCCGCACCAGCAGGTTCGGTTCGCCGGCCGGGGAACTGGACGGCCTGCTGAAGGCGGTGGCGGAGCACCACCAGGCCGTCGATCTGATCGGCGTGGGCTTCCATTTGGACACCACCAGCGTCGCGGAGAAGGCCGTGGCGCTCGAAGGAAGCGTCCGGGCCCTGGACGCGGTACGGGAGCGGGGACTGCGGCCCCGCGTCGTGGACATCGGGGGCGGGTTCGGCGTCAACTACCTCGCGCGGCGCGAGCAGTGGGAGCGCTACACGACCGAACTCACCAAGGCGGTCCTCGGGCAGCGCCCCGAACTGACGTGGCGCGGACACGGCTACGGACTGCGCGCCGAGGCCGGGACCGTGCGTGGTGCGCTCGGGCTCTATCCCGCCTACCGGCCGGCCGCGGGCGAGGAGTACCTCGACGAACTGCTGTCGGCCCCGGCGTCCTCCCTCGGCGGCCGTCCGCTGTCCGCGCTGCTCCTGGAGAACCTGTACGACCTCTATACGGAGCCCGGCCGCGCGCTGGCGGACCAGTGCGGGCTGACGCTCGCCCGGGTGCTGGAGGTGCGCCGCACGGAACGGGAGGACCACCTCGTACGCCTGGCGGCCAAGGCGGACGACATCGGCCTCGAGGACCACGGTGTCCTCATGGACCCGGTCGTGCTCGGGGCCGGGGGGACCCGCCCCGCCGGGAGTGATCCGGCGGCCGGGGTCTACCTGGCGGGTGGCCTCTGTCTGGAAGCGGATCTCATCTCGCGGAGGAAGGTCCACCTGCCGCGCCTGCCGGTCCCGGGCGACCTGCTGGGCTTTGTGAACACCGCCGGCTACTGCATGGACTTCCAGGCCAGTCGTGCCCAGCAACTGCCGGCCGCGCGGAAGGCCGCGGTGTGGCGCGACGGCGAGAGCTGGCGCTGGTGTCTGGACGAGCAGTACTGGCCGACGCTGTGTCGGGAGGGGAGCGCATGAGGTACGACAGCATCACCCAGGTCATCGGCAACACTCCGCTGGTGCGGATCGATCCGGCGGTGCACGGTCTGCGCCACATCGACCTGTACGCCAAGCTGGAGATGTTCAACCCCTTCGGCTCGGTCAAGGACCGGGCCGCCTGGAACATGGTCCGCCCGGGCCTGGCCGCCGCCAAGGAGCGGGACAGCCAGATCGTGGAGCTGTCCAGCGGCAACACGGCGAAGGCCCTGTCGGTCCTCGCCGGTATGCACGGCCTGTCGTTCAAGAGCGTCACCAACAGGATGCGGGTGCCCGAGATCAAGGAACTGCTCCTGCTGCTCGGCGCCGAGATAGAGGAACTGCCGGGGCGGAGCGAGTGCCTGGACCCGACCGACACCGAGGACCCGCTCACCCTCTTCCACCGGGCCCTCTCCGATCCGGACAGCGCCTACCTGCACACCGATCAGTACTACAACGACCGCAACACGGAGGCACACGCCCTGGGGACGGGACCGGAGATCGTGAAGGACCTGGACGGGCGCGTGCCGGACTGGTTCGTCGCGTGCGTGGGCACCGCCGGCTCCTCCACCGGTGTCGCCAGGGCCCTGCGCGAGCAGGATTCCCGGGTGCGGGTCGTCGGACTGGTCGCGGACAAGTCCGACTTCATCCCGGGCATCCGTACCATCGACGAAGTGCACGAGGTCGGTCTGTTCGACCCGGCCACCTACGACACGATGGAGCAGGTGACCTCGGACGAGGCCATCGACGGGATGCTCACCCTGGCCCGCCGCTGCGGCATACTCGCCGGGCCCACCGGAGGTGCCGCGTACTTCGGTACGGTGCGGCAACTGCGCGCGGCGGACGAGGAACTGACGGCGGACGGGGAACGCCGGTCCGCCGTCTTCATCGTCTGCGACCGCATCGAGAGCTACCTCAGCTACGTCAAGCAGCGCCGTCCCGAACTGACCGGGCGGCCCGCCCGCAAGAACTCGCTGCTGGACGTGGCAGAGGCCGACGTCGCGGCCGTCACGACCGTGGGGGTACCCGAGGCACGGGAGTGGATATCGCGGGAGCAACCCCTGGTGATCGACCTGCGCGGGCCGTCCGCGTACGCCGCCCTGCACATCGAGCACGCGATCAACATCACCGACGAACTGTTCGGGGAACTCGTGCGGGGCGGGCTGCCGTTCAGCAGGACGAAACCGGTGCTGCTGGCCTGCCCCGTCGGGGACAGATCGGCGCGCTACGCGGCCCTGCTGACCCGTATGGGACACACCGACGCCCGCAGCCTCGACGGTGGCATCATCGCCTGGCGCGATGCCGGCGCCCCCCTGGTCCGGGACTGACGAGATGACCGAGGAGGACGTCTCCCTGATCCGCGAGGAATCGTTCCCGGAGGACCTGAGCCGATGGCAACGCCCTCTGCGCGCCATGTTCCCGATCATCGCCGAGCATCCCGAACTCGTCTACCTGGACAGCGCCGCGACGTCCCAGAAGCCACGCGCGGTCCTGGACGCCGTCCAGACGTACCTGACCACCGTCAACGCCAACGCGGGCCGTGGCACCTATCCCTGGGCCAACGCGTCGACCGCACTGCTGGAGGACACGCGCGCCAGGATCAAGTCCTTCTTCGCCGACCCGGCGCCGGAGCGGTCGGACGTCTTCTTCACCAGCGGAACCACCGCGGGGCTGCGCTCGGTCGCGCTCGACTGGCTGCCCGGTGTCCTGACCGACGGTGACGAGATCGTCGTGCCGTTCGCCGATCACCAGGCGAATCTGGTCCCCTGGCTGGACCTCCAGAAGCTGCTGGCCGCCAGGGGCGTGCGGGTGACGGTGCGCGAGATGCCGTACCAGGCGGCCTCCGGCGACTACGACCCGGCGGCCCTCGCCGAGACGGTCGGGCCCCGGACCCGCTTCGTCGCGGCGACCCATGTGCACCACGTCTACGGCGCGGACATGAACGTCCAGCGCATTCGGCGGGCGGTCGGACCGGAGACACCCATCTGCCTCGACGCCGCGCAGAGCGTGGGGCACCTGCCGGTGTCCGTCGCCGACCTCGACGTGGATTTCGTGGTGTTCTCCGGGCACAAGGCCCTGGCGCTGCCGGGCTCGGGCGCCGTCTGGGCGCGTCAGGCGCGCGGGCCCCGGTTCGCCCCCGGCGGATGGGACGGCACCCCCAACACGGCGGGCGCCGCCGGACTGGCCGCCGCCCTCGACTGGCTGGAGGCGGCCGGGACGGACCGGATCGAGCGCTGGACCACGGCCCTCGCGCTCCGGCTCACCGACGGACTGCGGAAGCTGCCCCCCTACCAGGTGCTGGGCTGTCAGAAAAGCCTGGACCCGGGCAGCGGGGTACAGCCGCGCTGCGGCATCGTGACCTTCCGGCACCGCGACATCGGCGCGCACGACATGGGCTTCATCCTCTTCAGCCACGGCTTCATGGTCCGTACCGACGACCACTGCCAGTCGGGTGCGGGAGAGAAGACCAGTTCCGTGCGGGTCAGTGTGCACGTCTACAACACACCGGAGGAGATCGACCGGCTCCTCGACGTCCTGCGCACGCTGGAGTGACGCACCCGGAGAACGCGTTCGGGGCGCGCAGTGCGTAACGGGAACCGTTTTCAGTTACGGTAGATTGGGGGACCGGTCGGGTACGGGAACGAGTGAGGGCGGCACGGTCGATGGGGCTGAGCATGGCGGCGGCTGAATCGTGGGTGCGGCGGTGGGAGCGGCAGCAACTGCGCTACGCCGTCGACCGCGAGGAGCGGTTCACGGTGATCGCCGATGTCGTCGAGCACGTGACGGAGGGGCAGCCGTGCCCGCAGATCCTCGATCTCGGGTGCGGCCCCGGGTCCCTGGCGGCCCGGCTGGCCGCGCGCCTGCCGCGGGCGGAGATCGTGGCGGTCGACATGGACCCGCTGCTCCTGGAACTGGCCCGTACCCACCGCTCGGACGCCGCCCGCTATGTCGACACCGAGATCGGCGCGGCAGGATGGACCGAGGCCCTGGGGCTGCGGCGGCCCGTCGACGCGGCTGTCTCCACGACGGCCCTGCACTACCTCTCCGAGGCGGCGCTGCGGCGCACCTACGCCCAACTGGCCGCGATGCTGCGCCCGGGCGGCGTGCTGATCAACGCCGACCACCTGCGCCAGACCGGCGCCCGGCACGCCCGGATCGCGGCACACGTGGGCCGCTGCCGCGCCCGGCGGCAAGGGGTTTCCGCCCACGAGGACTGGGACACCTGGTGGGCGGCGTTGGCCGAGGACCCGGAACTCGCGGACCTGCTGGAGGAGCGCGAGCGGCGGGGCCCGATCACGGAGGCGGGCGACGCGCTCTCCCTGCCCCGCCACGTGGAGCTGCTGCGCCGGGCGGGCTTCGAACACGCGGCGCCCGTCTGGCAGTTCGGCGACAGCCATGTACTGGTGGCGACCCGGGCGGGCTGACGGCGCCGACGCCGCGGGGCCCCGAGCGCGGCGGTTCCCGCCGGTGCGCAGGGCTCGGTGGTCGACGCGCGCGACGCGCCCGAAACGCACGGGAGCGCACGTCGCGGGACGCTCTGCCACACGCCGTTCACACTGCCGCAGCACTACGGCCCTACGGTCGTGGGCGGTACACCCGTGCAACGGACCGTGCGGTCGCGTGTCGGCCCGGCGGAGGAGAGGAAACGCCATCATGAGAGACGTCTCCCGACCCGGCCCGGCCGATGAAGTCGCCTACGACCGGCTGCGGTCGGGGCAGTGGCTCGCCGGCGCGGCCAGGGCGGACGGGATGTCCCGCCGTCACCTGCTGGCCCTGCTCGCCACCGTATCCACGGCGGCGGCTCTGCCGTCCGCGTCACGGGCCGCCGCCGCGTCGACAGCCGGCCCCGGCGCCGCGTCCACCGTCACGTCCGCCACCGCGTCCGCCGGCGGAATCGTCAAGCCGCTGCCCGCCGAGTGGTTCACCGTACGCGGGACCAACGCCGAGACGCGGTGGCAGGCGCTGCGGGAGACCGGCTATCTGACGCCCGCAGACCGTTTCTTCGTCCGCAACCACACCACCACTCCCGTCATCGATCCGGCGCGGTGGCGCCTGAAGCTGTGGGGAAGCGGGTTGCGCGGCGCGCCCGGCCTCGACCGGGCCGTCGAGTTCGGCCTCGACGACCTGCGGGCGCTGCCCGCCGTCCGGCACACGGCCTTCGTCGAATGTGCGGGCAACGGCCGTTCGCTGTACGCCACTCAGCAGGGGCAGTCCGTCTCCGGCACGGCGTGGACCCTGGGCGCCGTCGGTGTCGCGCGGTGGGGCGGTGTCCGGCTGTCGGAGGTGCTGCGGCGGGCCGGGCTCGACCGCCGGGCGGTGGACGTCATGCCGCGTGGCCTGGATGACGAGTATGTGACGGAGGGGGTGAACCTGGGGCGGGTGCGCCGTCCCCTGCCGGTCGCCAAGGCGCTGGACGACGTGATCCTGGCGTACGAGATGAACGGCGAGCCGCTGCCGTACGACCACGGTCACCCGGTGCGGGTGCTGGTCCCCTCCTGGGTGGGCATCTCCTCGGTCAAGTGGGTCGGCGACATCGAGGTCTCCGCCGAACCGCTGTACTCGCCCTGGAACACCGACTTCTACCGGCTGTTCGGCCCCGCTCACCCGGAAGGGGGCGGGCCACCGCTGACCCGGCAGACGCTCAAGAGCGCCTTCGAACTCGCGAGCGGGGAGACGTTCGACGCGGGCCGCGAGTACGTTCTGCACGGCAGGTCCTGGTCCGGCGCCGGGGGAGTACGGGAGGTGTCGGTCAGCACCGACGCGGGTGCCACCTGGCGCCCGGCCCGCGCGCACGATGCCCCGCGCCGAGACGGCTGGACACGCTGGAGCGTCCCCTGGCGCCCCGCCACACCGGGCAGGACCGAACTTCTGGCACGCGCCACGGACACGGCCGGCCGGACGCAGCCCGTCGAGGCCACGCACAACACGCAGGGCTACTTCTTCGACGCCGTCGTCCGGCACCCGGTCACCGTCGTGTGAGCGTCACGGCGCGCCGGCGACCGTGACAGGGGGGCCGTGGCCGAAGCCGGCCGGTGGCCGAGCGCGCGGCTCAGCCGCCGGCACCGGCCGCGTCGAGAAGGATCCGCGCCAGTTCGCGTGGGCGGGAGAACATCGGCCAGTGGCCGGTGTCCATCTCGACCAGTCGCCAGCGCTCCCCGGTCAGCAGCGCGGCCACGTCCGCGCCCGGCTCCGGGCCGTCGAGCAGGCACTTGACGTACGTCGCCGGAAGCTCGCCGAGCGGGCGCGCCAGCACGGCCGGCTCGGTCAGCGTGGCGCCCGGGTGGGGTGTCGCTCCGCTGACGATCCGCGCGATCTGCTCATCACTCAGGTCCTGGCCCTCGTAGTCGGACGCGGACAGCGGGGGCCAGAAGCCCCCGTGCTCGGCTATCGACGCCTCCACCATCGCCCGGCCGTCCGGCCAGCCGGACACGAACGACTCGCCGTCCGCCGGGATGTCCGAGTCCACGAAGACCACGCGGGCCAGCCGGTCACCGATGCCGGCCGCGGCTTGACCGACCGGAATGCCCGCATAGCTGTGCCCGACCAGGACGACCTCGCGCAGATCACGGCGCTCGATCTCCTGGACGATATCCCGCACATGGGTCTGCTGTCCGGCGGGCGCGTCCCGCTTCTCGCCGAGGCCCGACAGCGTCAGCGGATGAGCGTCGTGCCCGGCCGCACGCAGCTCGTCCACCACGTCGTCCCACGCCCACGCCCCGAGCCACGCGCCTGCCACCAGTACGAAGGAAGTCATGGCGCCAACGTAACCGAGAGGTCGGACAGTCGCGCCGGGGCCGTCGATGGTGCCCCCGGCGGGCCGGCGCAGGCGTCACCGGACGGGGCCTCGACGGCGTGCGGCCGCGCCGCCGTCGCCCTCACCCGGTGGGCAGCCGGACGCCGACGGGGAGCCAGGACGACGCCCCCGCCGTACCGCCGCGCCGCTCGATCCGTTCGACGAGACATTCCGCGGCCACCCGGCCGAGCTGTTCGCCGTCCACGTCGATGGCGGGCACCCGGGTCATGCCGAGCGCGTCGAGGACCGAACGCTCAGCGCTGACGAGCACCTGGCCCGGCACGTCGACCCCGCGCCGGGCCAGGGCCGCCATCAGGCCCAGCGCCACCGACGTCGCGTACGGGACCACCGCGCTCGCCCCGCTGTCGAGGACCGCGTCGACGCTCTCCACGCCGGCGGTGAACGTGGCCGGTACCGGTCCCAGCATGCTGAGTTCGGCCCGCCCGAGCGCGGCGCGGTGCACCGCCTCGGAGCGCCGCAGGCTCTGCCACGAGCCGTGCGGCCCCCCGAGGTAGGCGATGCGCCGGTGCCCCGCCCCGGCCAGGTGTCCGACGACCTCGCCGAAGGCGCGGGCCACATCGGCGGAGACCGAGGTGATCCCCTCCACCTCGCGGTCGATGAGCACCGTGGGAGCGAGCCGGGCGACGGACCGGACGCTGTCGTCGTCGCCGCGCGGCGCGGTGAGGAGGAAACCGTCGACCTGGCGGGCGAGGCGGGCCAGGGCCGGGTGGTCGTCCGGTTCGTGCACCGCCACCGTCAGCTGCGATCCGGCCTCGGCGGCACGCGCCTGGGCGCCGTTGATGATGGGCGTGAAGAAGGTGTTCTCCAGCGTGGGCACGACGAGCGCGATCAGGCCGGTACGGCCGTGGGCCAGGGCGCGCGCCACCCGGCTGGGCTCGAAACCCAGTGTGACGGCGGCGTCGTGGACCCTGGCGATGGTGGCCGGGGCGACGAGATCGGGACGGCTCAGCGCCCGGGACGCCGTCGACTTCGACACGCCGGCGCGCCGGGCGACATCGTCGAGCGTGGGCACGGGCCGGCCGTCGGGACGCTCGTCGTCGGTGGGTTTCACGTCACCCTTTCCTTTCCGCCTTACCGGCGGGGTCCGCTTTCCGTCGGCTGGACGGATCAGGATTTACGCGATGTTTACATATGGGCCTGTGGCGCTCGGCCCGCTACGATCTAAGCTCCCTGGAACCGGTTGCACAACCGGTTGCAGCGATGATCTTCGTCGCTCGGCCCAAAGAATCGAACTACCCATTGATGAACAATCGTCCGCGCGCCGGCGCGCTCCTCCTGCTCCCGGGGCTGCTCCTCATCGTGTTCGGCTTCGCCGTGCCCTCCGCGGTGATGCTCTTCTCACCCCCGGGAGTGACCCCGTCCGACGTGTTCGTACGGCTCGGCGAGATGCTCTCCGACCCCTACGACCTCGGCATCATCGGCCGCACCCTCGGCCTGGGGCTCGTCGTCACCGCGCTGTGCATCGTCCTCGCCTTCCCCATCGCCTGCCTGCTGGCCCGCTCCACCTCCCGCTGGGCCGGCATCTGGCTGGCGCTCGCGGTCTTCCCGCTGCTCCTCAGCAATGTCGTACGCACCTTCGGCTGGCTGGTGATCCTCGGCTCCAACGGCTTCGCCGGCCGGCTGATCACGGGGCTCGGGTTCGCCGACGAGGCGCCCCAGCTGCTGTACACCCCGCTCGCCGTCGTGCTCGGCCTGGTCCAGCTCTTCCTCCCGCTCGCCGTCGTGGCCTGCTACTCGGCGGTCGCCCAGGTCGACGCGGGACTCGACGACGCGGCCCGCGGTCTCGGCGCGAGCCGCCTGCGCACCCTGTGGAGCGTGGTCGTACCGCTGTCCCTGCCGGGTGTCGTCGTCGCCGCCACCCTGGTCTTCGCCGGCAGCATCACCGCGTACACCACCCCGTACCTCCTCGGCGGATCCTCCCAACGCATGCTGGCCACCCAGTTGTTCTCCTATTCGAGCGTCACCGTCAACTGGGCCGCGGCCTCCGCGACGGCGCTCGTCATGACCGTGCTCGTCTTCCTGGTCTCCGGGCTCAGCTCGGCCGTCGCACGGGCGAAAGGACGAGTGCAGTGAAAGCGCGCCCGATCGCAGCGGCCCTGGCCGTGCTCGGCTATGTGGTCATGCTCGTACCGATCCTCTTCGTGGTCGGCGGAGCGTTCACCGCCGGCAGCACCCTGAAATTCCCGCCCGAGGGATTCTCCGTGCGGTGGTTCGGCGAAGCCGTCGCCAACGAGAGCTTCAGCCAGGCGCTCACCTCCAGCCTGCTGCTCGCCGTCGTCTCGACGGCACTGGCGCTCGCCGTCGGCGTGCCCGTCGCCCTGGCGCTGCACCGCGGCCACATCCCCGGCCGTTCGCTGCTCGAAGGACTGTTCCTCTCGCCGCTGGTCATCCCCGAACTCGTCATCGGGCTCGCGCTGTACCAGCAGCTGATGATCGGGCTCAAGCAGACGTCCTTCCTCGCCCTGCTCGTCGGGCACACCGTGCTGCTGATGCCGTACGCCGTGCGCGTCACCGGCGCGTCGCTGGCGCTCGCGGACCAGTCCCTCGAAGAGGCCGCGCGCGGCCTCGGCTCCTCGCCGTGGCACGCCTTCCGCACGGTCACCCTGCCGCTGCTGCGCCCCGGCGTGATGTCCGCGGGGCTGCTCGGCTTCATCACCTCGTTCAACAACGTGCCGCTCTCGCTGCTCCTGCAGAGCCGGGACTTCGGCACCCTGCCGGTGACGATGCTCGACTACATCCAGCAGTCGTACGACCCCGTCATCGCCGCCATGTCCACACTCATCCTGGCCGGAACCGTCGTCATCGCCGTCATAGCGGAACGGACCGTCGGATTCACCAAGATCTTCGGGGGGATCAACTGATGACCGCCGCCTCATCGACCGCCGCGCCGTCCACCGCATCGACCACCGCCGCCGCCGAATTCATCGACATACGCCAGACCTTCGGGGACTTCACCGCGGTCGACGGTCTCAACCTTACGGTCGAACAGGGGAAGATCACGACCCTGCTCGGACCGAGTGGATGCGGCAAGACGACCACCCTGCGCATGCTGGCGGGCTACACCACCCCGACCTCGGGAACCATCCGCATCGCCGGCGAGGACGCCACCCGGCTCCCGCCCGAGAAGCGCAACCTCGGCATGGTCTTCCAGTCCTACGCACTCTTCCCGCACATGACGGTGGCGGACAACGTCGGGTTCGGGCTGAAACTGCGCCGCGTCCCGGTGGCGGAACGCCGCGAGCGCGTGGCCGACACCCTCGACCTCGTCGGCCTCGGCCACCTCGCCGGGCAGCGCCCCAAGAAGCTGTCCGGCGGGCAGCAACAGCGAGTGGCGCTCGCCCGCGCCATCGCGATCCGCCCCTCACTGCTCCTCCTCGACGAGCCGCTCTCCAACCTCGACGCCCGCCTGCGGGTGCAGATGCGCGCCGAGATCCGTCGTATCCAGGCCGAGACGGGACTGACCGTCGTCCTCGTGACCCACGACCAGGACGAGGCCCTGGAGATGTCGGACGCGATGGTGCTCATGCGCGCGGGGCGCGTCATGCAGAGTGGTTCACCCGCCGAGGTGTTCCCGCGCCCCGCCAACCGCTTCGTCGCCGAGTTCCTCGGATACGAGAACTTCATCGAGCGGGACGGCCGCCTGCTGACCGTGCGTCCCGAGCACCTGGAGATCTCCACCGGGCCCGCGACGGAGGGCGCGCGGCTCGCGCTGCCCGCCACCGTCACCCGCGTCGCCTATCGCGGTGTCGACCGGCACATCGCCCTGACGACCCAGGGCACCGGCGAGCCCGTACCGCTCATCGCCGCGCTGCGCGCCGACGAGACCGGCCCGGACCCGAGCCCCGGGGACCAGGTCACCGTCGTCGCCCGTCCCGACCGCGTCGTGGAACTGGCCGGCTGACCCGGCGGAGACGCCCCGCCTCGTACCCCGCCCTTCGTACCCCGCCGTACCCGTCTCGGCCCACGCCCCGCCGGTACCGACCGTGCTCTCGCCCACCGCAGGTACGAAACGGTCGTGCGCCCATCCGGTCCCGATCCCATACGTTCCCATCCGCGTCGCGTACGCGGACGTCACCGCTCCCGGAAGGAGCCCCTCGTGCCCACCACCGTCCTACGGCGGCACCGCGCACTCGCCACCGTCGTCGCCACCGTGCTCGGCGCGGCCCTCGCCGGCTGTTCGGCCGGCGACAGCGCCGACGACAAGAACACCCTCGTCGTCAGCACCTTCCCGTTCGGCTCCAAGGAGCTGACGAAGGCCGTGATCGAGCCCTTCGAGAAGAAGACCGGCTACAAGGTCAAGCTCGACACGGGCAGCAACTCGGACCGGCTGACCCGGCTCCAGCTCGCGGGCGGGGACTCCGGTGTGGACGTCATGCTCATCTCCGACTACTACGCCGCGCTCGGCCAGTCCAAGGGCCTCTTCCAGCCCGTTCAGGCCAAGGACGTGCCCAACCTGAACAAGCTCAGGGACTTCGCGGTCGACGACAAGTACGCCGGCCCGGCCTACACGTACCAGCTCAACGGCACCCTCTACCGAACCGACAAGCTCGACGCGAAGGCCGCCGCCGACTGGTCGGTCTACGGGGACAAGAAGTACGCCAAGAAGACCGCCCTGCCCGACATCTCCGTCACCGCGGGGCAGCTGACCGTCTCCGGCATCGGGAACGTCTACGGCAGCGGTCCGTTCGACATCGACAAGGCCTACGGCAAGCTCGGCTCCTGGGCGCCGAACACGCTCCAGTTCTACACTTCCTCGACCGAGGTGACGAACCTCCTGACGCAGGGCGAGATCGTCGCCGCCCCCGGGATCAGCGCCTTCGCCACCCAGCTGATCGAGTCGGGCGAACCGGTCAGCTGGGTCGCGCCGGCCAAGGGCAAGTACATGGCGACCAACCGCATGATGATCCCCAAGGGCGCCAAGAACCAGAAGGCCGCCAACGAGTTCATCGACTACTACCTGTCGGCCGAGGCCCAGACCAAGGCCGCCGAGGTCATCGGCGACATGCCCGTCAACCCGGATGCCAAGGTCCCCGACGTGCTCGGAAAGGTGGCGGGCAAGGCCGCGACCGACCCGGTGGCCGCCGGCTACGAGACCCTCGACCCCGGCCCGGTGGTCGAGGGCCGTGACGAGTGGGTGGACCGGTTCGCCCGTGAGGTCAGCTCGAAGTGACCGGCGCGCGCGGGGGGTGGTCGGCCCGCCCCGCCCCCCGGCGCGCCCGCCGATCCCGTATCCGCCCACACCCGCATCGGACACCATGACCAGCACCACCGGCACCACCGGCGACACCAGCATCGTTGACTCCACCGGCACCGACGGCTATCTCCAGCGGCTGCCGAAGACCGACCTCCACTGCCACCTCATCGGCACCGTACGGGCCACCACCTTCGCCGAACTCGCCCGCCGCGCCGGACTCGACCTCCCCGCGAGCCCCGAGACGATCTACCGCGACGTCAATTCGCTCCCGCCGGACCCGAAGCTCTACGAGGACACCCGTATCCCGGTCCCGCGGGGGCGCGCCGCCGACGAGCCCGAGGTCTCCTACTCGCTCTTCCAGGTGTCCCGGTGGATCGTCGACGCCCTGCGCGACGCCGACGACCTCACCCGCATCACCTACGAAGCCTTCGAGGCGGCCCACCGCACCAGCTCCGTACGGCATTTGGAAGTGTCCTTCGACGGCCTCCCCCCGCACCTGAGCACCCTCGGCTACCGGGGCGCGGTCGAGGCGTACGCCGAGGGCATCCGCCTCGCCGAGCGCGACTTCGGCATGAGCGGGCGTCTGATCGCCGCCGTGGACCGCAGCACCTCGGCCGACGAGGCGCTCGCGAGGGTGCGCGAAGTGGCCGACAACCCCCACGAGTACGTCGCGGGCATCGGCCTCGACAACCTGGAGACGGTCGGGCCTCCGGAGCGCTTCGCCGACGCCTACCGGCTGGCCGGGGCGGCGGGGCTGCGCCGCACCGCCCACTCGTCCGAGCACGCGCCGGTCGCCCACAACACCATCACCTGCCTCGACCTGCTCGGCTGCGACCGTATCGACCACGGCTACTACGTCCTGGAGGACGACGCGGTGGTGGCACGCTGCCGGGAGGAGCGTGTGCCCTTCCTGGTCGCGTTCACCACCTCGCGCCGCTCCTGGCGGCCGTGGCGGCGTGCGTCGATCGCCGCGATGATCGACGCCGGGCTCAATGTCGTCCTCGCCGACGACGACCCGGGGCTGTTCCCGACCACGCTCACCGACGAGTACCGGATCGCGGCGGACGACCTCGGCCTCGGCCGGGCGAAGCTGCGCGCGATGGCGCTCGCGGGGGTCGACGCCTGCTGGCTGCCGGACGGGGAGAAGGCGGCGCTGCGCGACCGGTTCGTCGCCGAACTCGACGCGCTGGACGCGGAGGGGACGGGGGAGACGGGGGAAACGGCCGCCCGTACGGCGGACGCGGTCGACGGGGACGCGACGGCCTGACCTGACCTGACCTGACCTGACCCGGCCTGGCCTGGCCTGGCCCGGACCGGCCCGGCTCGGTCCGGGCCGGTCTGCTCCGCACCGGTCCCGGCCTCCCCGCGCCGGTGGCCCGGGACGGGCTTCTCCGCCTCGCGGCGGACGCGTCACGGACCACGGGCGCGGGTCCGCGTACGCGTGGGGAGAACCGTGTGTCGTGACGCTGAGCCGTTTCGTTGCTTCTCTCGTCACCGAGCGGGGCCGTCGGCGCTGATGGCCTGGACGGGGCAGGAAGCGACCGCGGTGCGGACCGCCTCGTCGTGCTCGGCGCCCGGATCGTTCTCCAGGAGCACCACCTTCCCCTCGTCGTCCTGGTCGAAGACCTCCTCGTCGGTCATGACGCAGTTGCCGGAGCCGATGCACCGGTCGCGGTCGACGTGGACGCGCATGACGGGATTCCCTTCTGACGTCACCAGGCCACGGGGAGGGACTCGAGGCCGTGGACGACGGAGTACATACGGAAGCGGATCTCCTCGAACGGGACCGCCGGACGCAGGGCGGGGAAGCGGCGCAGCAGCGCCGGGTAGGCGATGCGCATCTCCATGCGGGCCAGGGGCGCCCCGAGGCAGTGGTGGATGCCGTGGCCGAAGGCCAGGTGCGAGACCTTGCGGCCGGGGTCGAAGCGGTCGGGGTCGGCCGTGAGAGCCGGGTCGCGGTTGGCGGCGGGCAGCGAGCAGACCACCAGATCGCCCGCTTTCAGCGGCTGCCCGGAGATCACCGTGTCCGCGCGGACGACGCGGGGGATGACCGTGTGGACGATGGACAGGTGGCGCAGCAGCTCCTCGACCACCGCGTCGATGTGCTCGTCCTGGCGTGCCCAGGCCAGGTGGCCGGGGTTGCGCAGCAGGAAGAGCGTGCCCAGGCCCAGCATGTTGGACGTGGTCTCGTGCCCGGCGATCAGCAGCAGATCGGCCAGTCCGGTCAGCTCCTCGTCGCTGATCTCGTCGCCGTGCTCGCGCACCAGCATGCCGAGCATGTCCTCGCCCGGCCGCTTCCGCTGGGCGGCGACGAGACCGGCCATGTATTCCTGGGACTCCCGCATCGCCGCCACGCGCCGGTCGAGACCGAGCGACAGGTCGAGGCGGATGTTGCTGCGGTGCTGGAAGTCGGCCCGGTCGGTGTAGGGGACGCCGAGCAGTTCGCAGATCACCAGGGAGGGGATCGGCAGCGCGAACGACTGCACCAGGTCCGCGGGCGGTCCGGACCGCTCCATGGCGTCCAGGTGCTCGGTCACGATGGCCTCGATGCGCGGCCGGAGCCGGCGCATCCGCTTGACGGTGAACTCCCCGGTGACAAGACGCCGCAGCCGGGTGTGTTCCGGGGGGTCGTAGGCGAGGAGGTTGCCCGGGCTCCACAGCCGGGGCACCTCGGCCTCCGTGTCCGGGACGCGCAGGGGCGGGGCGCCGGCGGGCCGGCCGTCCTCGCTGTTGCCGAACAGCCCGGAGTCCCCGAGCACCTCGCGCACGTCCTCGTAGCGGGTGACGAGCCAGGCCGGGGCGCCGGTGACGAGTCGGACCCGGGAGACGGGCTGCTCCGTCCGCAGGCGGCCGAGTTCGGGGGCCGGGTCGAACCGGTCGCGGCGGATGTGCACCGGCATGTCGGGCGTCCGCGTCATCACTTCCTGCCTCTCGTCGCGGTCGCGGACATCTCCGTCGACGTCCGCTCACCACGGTCAGGTCACCACGCCTCTACCGCCATCATCGTCCACCACGTCCGTGATCGCGCCCTTCTCCACGATCGAATGACCCTTTGTCCCGTTCGCGCGCTGAATAATCACCCCATGGAGAATCCCGAACCCACCGTGACGGCGTCCGGGACGGTCATCCGTGACGCGCGCCCCGCGGACCTGAAGGCCGTCGGCGAGATCTACGCCCACTACGTCCACCACACCGTCGTCACCTTCGACGAGAGCCCGCCGGCCGGCGAGGAGTGGCGGCGCCGGCTGGACGACCTCACGGGCCGCGGCCTGCCCTTCCTGATCGCGGAGGTGGACGCGGACGTGGTCGGATACGCCTACGCCGCCCCCTGGCGCCCGAAGCCTGCCTACCGGTACACGGTGGAGGACTCGATCTACCTGGCCCCCGAGCACACGGGCCGGGGGCTGGGCCGCGCACTGCTGGACACCCTCCTCGACAGCTGTGGCCGGGCAGGGGTGCGTCAGGTGATCGCGGTCATCGCCGACACCGGCAGCGACACGTCGGCCGCGCTGCACCGGCGTTTCGGCTTCACCGACGCCGGCCGGCTGGCCGGCGTG
Organism: Streptomyces hebeiensis; assembly: GCF_052983195.1. Taxonomy (NCBI): domain Bacteria; kingdom Bacillati; phylum Actinomycetota; class Actinomycetes; order Kitasatosporales; family Streptomycetaceae; genus Streptomyces; species Streptomyces hebeiensis. The sequence goes on along the minus strand of NZ_CM129812.1, from coordinate 434,286 downwards.
GGGCACAAGCACGGACGCCGGATCGACACCGTACTGATGCAGCGGTCCCTGACGGATCCGGCCGGTTCCTCGCGAGTTTCCCCGTAACTCACTCCCGGCCTCGAGGACTTGGCTTTTACACTCCCCACAGGTGATTGACGCCTAAACTTCGCCGAGGGTCGACCGGCACCCGGGATCCGGGCGGGGACCGCTCGCGCGAACGCACGTACCGGGAGGAGAGATGGTGGCATCACAGGACGGCTCGCCACAGAACCGCATCAACACGGGGACGGCCCACTCGGCCCGTGTCTACGACTACATCCTGGGCGGCAAGGACAACTATCCGGTGGATCAGGAAGCCGGTGACGCGATGTGCCGCTCGTGGCCGGCGCTGCCCGTCCATATGCGTGCGAACAGGAAGTTCATGCACCGGGCGGCCCGTCATCTCGCCCGGGAGCAGGGCATCCGGCAGTTCCTGGACATCGGCACCGGCCTGCCGACGCCACCCAACGTGCACGACGTCGTCCAGGGTGTCCGTCCCGACTCCCGGGTCGTCTACGTCGACAACGACCCGATCGTGCTGGCCCACGCGCGGGCCCTGCTGACCAGCGCGCCCGAGGGCCGCACCGCCTACGTCGACGCCGATATGCGGGACCCCGACGCGATCATCAGCTCCCCCGAGTTCAAGGAGCTGCTGGACCTGCGGCAACCGGTCGGCCTGATGGTCATCGGCATCCTCCACTTCATCCTGGACGGCGACGACGGCCACGGCCTCGTGCGGCGGCTGCTCGACCCGCTGCCCGCGGGCAGCTTCCTGGCCATGACGATCGGCACCGACGACTTCGCCCCCGAGGAGGTCGGCCGCGTGGCGCGGGAGTACGCCGCGCGCGGTATGCCCATGCGCTTGCGGACCCACGCGGAGGCGCTGACGTTCTTCGACGGCCTGGAGCTGGTCGAGCCGGGACTGACCCAGGTCCACCGCTGGCGACCCGACGCGGATCAGGAGCCGGTGGACGACCGTGACATCGCCATGTACGGGGCGGTCGCCCGGAAGACGGCCTGACACACGGGCCCACCGCTCCCGGCCGGCCCCGCTCCGGTTCAGTGGCGCCAGTGGCCCCCACGCCTGCCGTCGGTGGCGGCCCGGACCGCGACGCCGAGCAGCCACAGCACGACGATGACCACCCCGAGCCACCACAGGGCGTGCAGGACGAAGCCCAGCCCGAAAACGATCAACACGAGAAGAAGAATGAGCAGAAGGGCGCCCATGGCTCTCAGCCTCCAGCCGATCGCGCCTTGAGACCGCGCGGTGTGCGTCGTGCGTGCAAGCAGGTGCGCAGGGGCCGCCTGCTTCTCATGCTACGCCCGCGCGCCGGCCCGGGACGGGGCCCGCGCACCCGCTCGGCGCCTGCCGGAGCGGCCCGGCCCAGGCCGTACCCGGACGCGCGGCGCCCCGGTACGGCGCGGTCACTCCGCCGACTCGGACGTCGCTGCCTCCCTGGCGATCTGGCCCAGCACGTCCTTGGGGCTCTGGCCCGGCTCGACCGCCTTGCCGATGTTCCGCTTGATGCTCTCGCTCACGCTCGCCCAGGACGTCTTGCCGTACGGGAAGAGCTCCGACTCGGCCAGCGCGGAGCGGAACACGCTCACGTTCTCGTAGGCCGCGTTCGCGGCCATCTTCTCGGTCGCGGTGTAGGTGACCGGGAGCTGGTCGTAGTTCCCGACGAAGGTCATCATGTTCTCGTCCTGGAACACGAAGTCCAGGAATTTCCCGATCTCCGCCCGGTGGCCGTTCTGCTTGAACGCCATCATCCAGTCGGCCGACCCCATGGACGCCTTGGCCTTGCCGTCCACCCCGGGCAGCTCCACCGTTCCCACGTCGATGCCCTCGTCCTGCGCCACGGTCAGCAGCCCCGGATGGCCGTTGAGCATGCCGACCTTGCCGGCGGCGAAGGCCTTGTACGCGGCGGCCCGGTCCAGCTTCCCCGGCGCGACCGGGCCCGTGAGGCCCTGGGCGACGAGGTCCTTGAGCCACGCGAACGTCTTGACGTTCGCGGACGAGTCGATGTTGTACGACTCGTCCGCCGTGTCCGTGTAGCCGCCCCCGCCGCCCAGCAGCCACATCAGCGTCTCGCTCTGCGCCTCCTCGGGCCCCAGCGGCAGCGCCAGCGGCGTCGTCACGCCCTGCTCCTTGAGCGCCTGCGCGTCCCCCTTGAGGTCGGCCCAGTCCTTGGGGGCGTCGATGCCGGCCTGGTCGAACAGGTCCTTGTTGTAGAAGAGCAGCCGGGTGGAGGCGGCGAAGGGCACACCGTACTGGATGCGGTTGACCTTGCCCGCGTCCGACAGTTGCGAGAGGAAATTCGCCTGCGTCGGTACGGACATGATCTCGTCGGCGGTGTAGAGCCGGTCCCGCTTCGCGTAGTCGGCGTACGAGCCGCCCTGCGCGAGGTCCGGAGCCTTGCCCTCCTCGACCATCGCGGCGACATCGCTGTCGATGGTCTTCGGCGGACGTATGTCGATGTCGATCTTGACACCCGGGTGCTTGGACTCGAACTCGGTGGCGAGCGCCAGCCAGTACCGCTCCGAGCTGGTTTCCGGGGTCGTGCCGTATTCGGCGGCAACGAGTCTGAGTGTGACCTTTCCGGACGAAGCTGTGCTGCCGCAACCGGACAGCGCAATCGTCATACTCAGGGCGGCTATCGCCGCCGTCCCACCCAGATACCGCTTTCGCACAGCTCAGCTCCCCGTCCTGGACGACAATGTGATCAAGCTGCGATTCTGCCCACTCGGCACGGCCGAGGTCCATGCCGGGCCGGTTTCGCTTCAGCAACGCCCGTCGCGGCCCCAGTGTGCCCGAGGCCGTCCGCGCGACGCGTACGAGGGGTGGAGTCGGCGGGGGATGCGGAGCGGGCTCAGTCGGGCTCGGCCGCGGGAGCCGCCGACGCCCGTGTGAAACCGGAGTCCGTGGCGAAGTCGCCTGTGTAGCCTAGCCCCCACGACATCGTGCGGGCGGCCCGCAGCACGATCTCGGTGGCACGTGTCCGCTCCAGCGGATCGCGCATGCGGTGGCCGGCCGCGGCGAGCGTGACGCTGGAAACGGTCCGTGAGGTGGAGGTGAACACGGGAGCCGACACCGCCCACACGTGATCGTCCAGTTCGTTGTCGCACACGTCGTACCCCCGCGACCGCACCTCCGCGAGATGGGCCGGCACCTGGTCCGCCGTGTGCGGGGTCTGCGGGGTGCAGGCGGTCAGATCGTGGTCGCCGAGCACGAGGCCGACGGTCTCCGGAGGCTGGTACGCCAGGATGGCGCGGGCCGAGGCCGCCGCGTGCGGAGGCATGTTCTGGCCCACCCGTACGAACAGGCGCAGCGGGTGGCGCGACTCGACCAGGGCGACACAGACCAGGCGCAGACCGATCAGTTCCGTCAGGAACACGGTCTCGCCGCTCGCACGCGCCGCCTCCTCCATCGGGGCGGGCGGGGTGAGGACGCTGCCGAGGGGAACCGAGGAGACCGCGGCCAGTTCGGCGGCCGCCGGGCCGAGGAAGTAACGGCGGTTGACGGGCGACCTGGTGACGTACCGCTCCTCGGTCAGCGCGGTGAGCACGCGGTGCATGCTGCCGATGGGCACCGAGAGTTCCTCGTGCAGCTGTTGCAGGGTCATGCCCTGGCGGCTGGCCGCCAGGGTCCGGATGACCCGGAGACCCCGTGAAAGTACCTGCATCGCTCAGCAGTCCGTCCCTTGAACCGAGTTGTCCTTGAGTGACCTGCGCCCGCGCCCCGGACAGGCCGGGGTGGTCAGGTCCGGGCCGTCCTGGTGTGCCGGCCGGCAGCCGACGACACCGCGGCCGACGGCCCGTCACGGCCCGTGCCGTCAGAGCCCCCCTCTCCCCGGGCCCCTCGTCGCATCCGATCCTGGTGAGGCCGAGAGCGCCGCCGCGCTGTGCGCCGCCAGCCGCAGCATGGCGAGTTGCGCGGGTCGGTAGTCCTCCAGCCAGTCGTCCGTGGCGCGGTTGGCGTGCGCCACCAGGACGGCCCCGGCCCGGATCCCCATGGCCCCGGCCACCGCCAGGACGGTCTCCGTCTCCATCTCCACCCCGTCCACGCCGAGTTGCCGGAGCTCGGCCATCCGGGCGGCGGCCCGCCCCTCGTGCCCCGGCAGCGGCCGGCCCTGACCGAGATAGTACGAATCGGTCGTGGCGACGGTGATCTCGGTGAGTTCGATGCCGAGGGCCGCGGCCCCCTCGCGCAGGCCGGCCAGTACCGTACCGTCCGCCTCGCGCCCGCCCGTCGGGGCGGCGTAGTGCGCGGCGGCCCCGCTGCCGGGCACGGCCCGCGTGACGGCGCACACGGAGCCGGGCGCGATCCGCTCGGACAGGGCGCCCATGCCGCCGGTCCGCAGCACCGTCGTCACGCCGAGCCGCGCCAGCTCCACGACGGCGATCTCGGTGGACGGGCCGCCGATACCGGTCGAGCAGACCGCGACCGGAACACCATTTGCCCGGCCCACTCCGATCCTGAACTCTCTGTTCTGGCCAACTATCTCGAAATCGCCGAGCACTTCGGAGGCGAGATCAACCCGGGCCGGGTCGCCGGGGAGCAGGCAGACCGGCGGCAACGTGCCCACTTTGGCCGGAAGGTGTGGAGGTGTGCCGTCCTGCCAGGGGTCCTGGGCGCTTCGGGTCATCAGGGAAACCTCCATATGTGGATTGCCGCTTTCCGGATGTGGAAGTCTCCATCACCCGCAAATGCTCCGTCAACCACCCGGTACCTGACTGGTTCTTGCCATTTGTCGACCGGATTTTCGCGGCAAATCAAGCAACATATCCGGAATGCAAGATACCTACGAGATCTTGACTGTGGCCGAAAAGCGGTTCAGGCTACGACCCTCATCGCCGGAATGTGGATTTCCATCTATGGAAACCGAACGCGGTGCCGTCGTGACGGTCCGTGTCAACTCCGGCGTGGATACGGCCCGGACCGGGATCCGTAGCGATCTAGGAGTTCTTCGTGCAAGACCACCCCATACGCGTCGGCGACGGCCGGCGCCGGTGGACCGGAACCTCCCGGTCCGAAGCGGCGGGAGCGATCACCGCATGAGCGCGTTCCTGTCAGTACGCGGCATCAGCAAGACCTACACCGCCGCGAACGGGTCGAAGGTGGTGGCCCTGGACGACGTGGACCTGGACGTGGCGGAAGGTGAGATCGTCGCCCTCATCGGCCCCTCGGGCTGCGGCAAATCGACACTTCTGCGCATGGTCGCCGGGCTCGACGCCGATTTCGGCGGTGAGCTCGCCTGGACCGTCGAGCCGCGGCCCGGCAAGGACATCGGCTTCGTCTTCCAGGAGCCCGCGCTGCTGCCGTGGCGGACGGTGCGGCGCAATGTGTCCCTCGGCCTGGAGGCCCAGGGGGACAAGTCGCCGAAGGGCCGTGAGCGGGTGGGTGAACTGCTCGACCTCGTCGGCCTCACGGACTTCGCCGGCTCGTTCCCGAAGGAGCTCTCCGGCGGCATGCGCCAGCGCGCGGCCATCGCCCGCGCCCTGGCCTACGACCCGCGGATCCTGCTCATGGACGAACCGTTCGGGGCACTGGACGCGATCACCAGGGACCGGCTGCACGACGACCTGCTGCGCATCTGGGCGACGACGCGCAAGACCATCATCCTGGTCACCCACAGCGTGGAGGAAGCCACCTACCTCGCCGACAAGGTGGCCGTCATGACGGCACGCCCGGGCCGGATCAAGGCCGTGCACGAGGTGCCGCTCGACCGGGACCGCACCCCGAGGACCAGACAACTGCCGCAGTTCGCGGAGTTCGCCGGCATGCTCCGCCAGGAGCTGGAATGAGTACGGGCACGGTGACCCGCGGCCCGGCGCCCCGCAAGGAGCGGGACCCGGCGGCCGGCCGCACCCGGGCGCGGAACCGGCCCGCCCGCGGATTCGCGGTACGGATCCTGACCACGGCCGCCTACCTGGCCGTCATCCTCGCCGCCTGGTACCTGTACGTGACCCTGGCGGACGTGCCGAGCTTCCTGCTGCCCGCCCCGGGCGAGGTCTGGGACGCCGGACGCGAGCTGGTGACGGAGGGGCAGCTCTGGCCCCACCTCGGCTACACGCTGCGCAACATCGCGCTGGGCTTCGTCGGCGGCTCCCTGGTCGGCATCCTGCTGGGCTGGGTCCTGTGGGCGTCACGCACCGTCCGTGAGATCTTCGCGCCCTACATGGTCCTGCTCCAGGCCGCCCCCAAGATCGCGGTCGCCCCGCTGCTGGTGCTCTGGTTCGGCCTCAGCCTGACGTCGCAGTACGCGCTGATCCTGCTGCTCGTGTTCTTCCCGATGACAGCGGCCACGATGCTGGGTCTGCGCGACGTTCCCGCGGACGTCTCCACCCTGGGGCGTCTGCTGCACCTGTCCCGGTGGCGGTACCTGCGGACGATCCAGCTTCCCGCGGCCATGCCGGCCCTGCTGGCGGGTGCCAAGATCGCCGTCATCGACGCCATGACCGGCGCGTTCCTCGCCGAGTACCTCTCGGCCGACCGCGGCCTCGGCTACCTCATGGTGCTCGGCAACACCCAGAACGACACACCCCTGCTGATCGCCGCCGTCGTCCTCACGGTGGCGGTGGGCCTCCTCGGCTTCGGTCTCGTCTCGCTGGCCGAACGTCGGCTCCTGCGCTGGAGCCGGTGACCTCGTGCACGTATTAACCGTTCGTTCCCTCACTAGGAGAAGCATGAAGAAGCTCAACCGTTCCGCGGCCTGCCTGGGTTCCGCCGCGCTGGTCGTGAGCCTGGTCAACGCGTGCAGCCCCGCCGACTCCGCGAAGTCCGAGTCGTCCGGGCCCAAGAAGGTCACCATCCAGATCGACGGCGCCGCGGTCCCGTACTACGCACCGCTCTACGCCGCCAAGGAGCAGGGGTACTTCGCCAAAGAGGGCCTGGACGTGAACTTCACGTACGCGCAGGGGTCCGACATCGTCAAGAACGTCGCGGCCGGCAACATCGACTTCGGTTTCCCGAACGGTGACTCCGTCATCACCGCCTACGGCCAGGGCATCAAGACCAAGGTGGTCCACACCACCTACCAGCAGGGCATCGGTGCCCTGCTCTCCTCCGCGGACGCCAAGATCGAGTCCCCGGCCGACCTGAAGGGCAAGACCGTCGCGGTCACCGACCTCGGCAGCCCCAACTACATCCAGCTCCAGGCCATGCTCAAGAGCGCCAACCTGACGACCAACGACCTGAAGGTCAGGACCCTGGGCACCGGGGTGATCGTCGACGCGCTGAAGAACGGTCAGGTCGACGCGATCGTCTTCTCGCGGCTGCGCTACTACGCGCTGAAGTCCGCGGGCGTGGACGTCAAGCAGCTGCTGAGCGACTCGTACCTGCCGTCCTTCGGCAACGTGGTCGTCGCGAGCGAGGACACCGTCAACGACGACCCGGACACGGTCAAGGGGTTCGACAAGGCCCTCAACCAGGGGATCGAGTACACGATCAAGAACCCGGACGCCGCGGTCAAGATGTCGGTGGAGAAGTACGCCCCGTCGTTCAAGGGGCAGGAGGCGGACATCACGACCGTCATCAACGACCTCTTCGCCAAGAGCCTGTGGCAGTCGGACACGACCAAGAAGGACGGCCTCGGCGCGCCGGACGTGGCCCGCTGGCAGAAGGCGATCGACTCGCAGACGGACTTCAAGCTGCTGGACTCCTCCTACAAGGCGGACGACCTGGTGGTGAAGCCGAATGACCTCGGCTAGCGTGTCCGCGCGCCCGGAGGAGGGCGCGGCCAGGACCGTCAGACCGCTGGTCGTCGGCGCGCTCTCGCTGGTCGGCGGGGTGGTGCTGTGGTGGCTGGTGACGGTGCTGTTCGACGTCCCCGCCTACAAGCTGCCGAGCCCGGGCGCCGTGGCGGCCCATGGCTGGACGCTGTGGCAGCACGGCGCGCTCACCGTCCACATCCAGCAGACGCTCGCCGAGGTGGCGCAAGGGGTACTGATCGGTAGCGTGGCCGGGGTGGTCCTCGCCATCGTCTTCGCCCGACTGCCCTGGGCGGAACGGGTGCTGATGCCCGTCATCGTGGTCGCACAGGTGACCCCGAAGATCTCCATCGCGCCCCTGATCGTGCTGTGGCTCGGACTCGGCATCGGCTCCAAGATCGCGCTCGTCGCGCTGGTGTCCTTCTACCCGGTCCTGATCAACATGATCACGCGGCTGCGCTCCGTCCCCACCGGCGTCGACGACCTGGCCAGGCTGCTGAAGATCGGTCCGGTGGCCCGCGCCATCAAGATCGACCTGCCGTACAGCCTGCCCGCCATCGCCGTCGGGCTGCGGCTCGGGGTGCTCCAGGCGGTGACGGCCGCGGTCATCGGCGAGTTCATCGGCGCCGAGGCCGGCCTCGGCTACCTGGAGAAGCAGGCGCAGGACAACGACGACATCCGGCTCGTCATGATCTCGCTGGGCCTGCTCTGCCTGCTGGCCTGGGCGCTGTACGCCCTGGTCGGACTGGTCGAGCGCAAGCTCACCGCCCGTTTCGGCGGCTGAGACCTTCGCGGCCGTACCGGGCGTACGCCCCCGTACCGGGGTGCCGGTCACCGCACGGTGACCGGCACCCCGGCCGACGTTCCCGGGCGTGACCGACGCCGAGTGACCGTAGCCGCGGACGCGGTCCGTTCGTACCGTACGGGCCGCGTCATCGTCCTGTACGAGAACGACGACCGCTGGCTGAAACTCGTCCAGGCGGCGCTGCCGCGCCCGGCACAGGTCCGTACAGGTCGTCCAGCAGTTCGCCGGCCGTCGGGGTCGCGCGCGTTTCCGCCCCGAGACGCGCGGCCGCCGTCCGGTACGACGGCTCCTTGAGCACCGTCTCGACCGCCTCCCGGATCCGGGGGATGTCCGCCGGGCCGAGGGGCGCCGCCTCGGCCTCCGCGCTGCCCGTGGGCTCGACGGCCACTCCAGCGCCCGCCTCGGCCACCAGCCGGGCGTTCGTGGGCTGGTCCGCGAAGAGGGGGACGCAGACCAGGGGCACACCGGCCGACAGGGCGCCGAAGACCGTTCCCGAACCGCCGTGGCAGACCACGGCGGAGGCGCCCGCGATCACCTCGGCCTGTGGGACCCAGCGCTCCACCCGGACCTGGGGCGGGAGGGGCCCGAGCCGCGACACGTCGGTGCCGGAACCCACCGTGACGAGCACGCGCACGGGCAGTGTGCCGACCGCGTCCAGCGCCGCCCGGTACAGCGCGGGCGCGTTCGGCATGCCGCCCGTCTCGGTGCCGAGGGTGAGGTAGACCAGCGGATCCCCGTCGCCGCCCCACCGGACCGCGGACGGCTCCGTGCCTGGGGCCGCGGGCTCGTGGTAGCGCCGGGTCACCGCGTACGGCGAGGGATCCACCGACACCGGAAAGCGGGTCAGATACGGTGAGGCCCGCAGCTTCTCCAGCAGGTCCGCGCCGTACGGCTCGAGCACGGACGGCAGCACGGCATCGGTGAACAGCGCGAACCGCGCCGCCGTGACCGCGACGCGGGCATGCGGTATCCCGTGGCGTTCGGCGGCCACCACCGAGGCGTACTCGTACGACTCGTGGAGCACGAGGTCCGGCCGCCAGCTCCGGCACGCCTCCTCCACCACCGGCAGCATCGAGGTCAGGTGCAGGCCCCCGAACACCTCCCGGGTGGCCACGATCACACCGGGGTTCACAGGGAGCGTCAACACGCGGGTCATCAACGGGTTCAGCACGGCCGGAGGCGGCTCCGGGCAGACACGGTAGGGCTGTTCACGGGCGGCCAGCACCGCTTCGAGCCGTGCCGGCGCGACGACGAGAACCTCGTCCCCGCGCGCGGCCAGCGCGTCGATGAAGGGTATGAGAGGAGTGAAGTGGCCCGAACCACCGGTGGAGGCTAAAAGTACACGCATGGGCCAGAAGGTATGGGATCCGCCGTGCGGCCACAGGGCCGCATTCCGCCGAATTCCCGCGCCCCGGACCGGCCACAACGCCCAGGCCGCGGGCGGCGCGTTCCCACCACGGAGACGCGCCGCCCTGCGGCCCGGCGACGCCCGGTGACGTCAGTGCGCGAGCCGCTCGTTCATGAGCAGGAAGGCGCCGAGGCCGTGCAGGTCGTTGGTGTTGCGCCGACGGCCGAAGTAGTAGGCCAGGTCACCGACGTTGGTGCCTTCGCTGATGTCGGTGATGTCGGTCAGCCCGTCCGGGCCCGTGGTCACCTTCTCGAGGACGCCCGCGTAGCCGTCGCGTACCGCTCTCTTGTAGTGCCGCCCCGAGACGTACCCGTGCCGCAGCGCCGCGTGCAGCATCAGGGTGTACATGCTGGAGGCGGACGTCTCGGTCCAGTTGCCGGGGTCGGATCCGCGGTCCACGACCTGGAACCAGCGGCCGCTGGACGGGTCCTGGTAGCGGACGAACCCCCGCGCCAGGTGCCGTACGTGGGAGACGAGCCCGGTCCGGGCGGGATGGCCGGCGGGCAGCAGTTCCAGCACCTCCACATGGGTCAGGGCGGTCCAGCCGATGGCCCGCGCCCAGAAGAATGCGGAGGTCCCGGTGGCCGGATCGGGCTTCCACGGAGCGTCGCCGTCCGCGTCGTAGGCGTGGTACAGGAGCCCGTTCGAGGCCTTGAGGCGCGTGAAGTACACCGCGAGGTTCCGGGCCACCTCCTCGTAGGCGTAGTCCTCGTCCCCGTACGCGATGCCGTGGCGCAGCAGGAACGGCTGGGCCATGAAGACGCCGTCCGCCCACAGTTCGTTGGTCTTGCTCGTCGCATGCCACATGCCGCCGTCCGACGTGCGCGGATACGTGGTGATCCGGTCCCGTATCCGGTCGGCCGCCGTCCGGTACCGCGGATCGCCGGTCTCCCTGTGGAGGATCAGCAGCAGATTCCCGGCCTGCATCGCGTCCAGGTTGTTGAAGGTGCGGTCCATACCGCCGTCCTCGTCGACGAACCGGTCGACCCAGCGCTTGATGTAGGCCAGGTACGAAGGGTCCCCGACCCGCTGGTACACCCGGTACACGCCGTAGAGGAACAGCCCACACGTGTAGCCCCAGCCACCGAGCGTCGCGGGGTCGGGATGCCGGGCGAGGGCGGAGTCCACCACCGCCCGGGACAGGTCGGCGACGGCTCCCGCCGCGCGGACGGCGTCCGGGCCGTCCGGGTGCGTGGCGTCCGGCACGCCCTGGGCGTGCGCGGCGGCCACCGGTGACAGGAGGGCGCCGGTGAGTCCCAGCGTGCTCGCGATGACGGTTCTGCGTCCGATCACTGGATCTCTCCTTGGGGATCAACGCTCATGAGGATGGTGCCGGTGGCCGGTGGCTCCGACCGGTGTCCGTGGTGCGGTGGTACGGCGTTACGGAGGCACGGCCTTTGCGACAGCGCGACGACGCGGACATCGGCCCATGTGCCGTCGGCGCGTCGATGACGGGCACGAGAGGTGTGCGGCGGCCCCACCGGCCGCTGGGGCGACCGGTGCACGCATGGCCCACAGCGTAGGGATCTCCGCGCACGGGCACAGGGGCGCGTTTCCGCCTAACTTCGCGTGCTTCCCCGCGGGTGGCGGAGGGCGGAGGGAGGTGGGCACGAGGCCGGCGGGCGGTGGGGCAACGCTCCGAGGGTGTCCACGTCGTCGCCGGGCGCCGTCGGCGCGTCGGGGGACAGCACGGACCGGGGGACAGCGGCACTGCGCTCCCGCATCGCCACCAGGAGGTGAGCGGTTGTGTGCAACCGCGCTCGGCGAAGGTGTGGCGGGCCGCCTCCAGAATCCCCGTACAGTGCCGTCTCACACGTTCGGCACCTTCAGCTTGTCCCAACTCGCCTTGCCCGGGATCCCGTCCGCGTCGCCTCCCGAGTAGCCGAGCTTGCGCTGCCACGCGGCGTACGACGTACGGTCGGCCTCCGTCCACTCCGGGCCGGGACCGACCTGGTAGCGTCCGCAGCCCTCGGCGACCAGCCGCTTGCCCATCGCCGTGATGACGGCACTGCGCCGGCCGGCCGCGAAGAACGCGGCTCCCGGGAACGGCTCGTACCGCGCCGGGGGCTTCGGCCCGGCCGGCGGCGGGCCGTCCGGCCTGCGACCGAGGCGCCCCGCGATTCTGGCGCGCATCGAGTCCATGGTGAAGCCACGCGGATCGATCTTCCCGGGCTGCCATTCCTTGTGACCGATCACCGAGCGCTGGGTCCAGCCGTGTGCGCGGCAGACCGCCGCGGCGGCCTTCTCGATCGCCAGCAGCTGGGCGGTCGGCCACGGGTCCTTGCCGTCGCCCAGGTTGACGCACTCGAAACCGTAGAAGTGGCGATTGCCGTCGGTGTTGGCCTCGTTGTCCGCCGGCAGCGCCGATTCGTTGATCACCGCGCGCAGGACGTCGTCGTCGCCGAGGCCGGCGTGGTTGGCCCGGCCGTTGCCGACGAGATGGACCGAACCGTCCTTGGCGATCACGCCGTGGCACAGCGGGCCCGGCAGAGTGGAATGGCCGTTGTAGCAGAGTTCCACCGAACTCCGAGTGCCCGAGGACACGGTGTGATGAATCATCACACCGTTCACCGGCCCCCACACACCCTTGTGGTTGCGGTTGTGGGTGCGCCAGCTTCGGTGCTCGACGACCTCGAGCCCCTCGTCGCGCAGGGCTCTGAGCAGTTTGTCGGCGGTCAGGGGCGTTGCCATCGTGGTGGCTCCTTCCGAGCGTACGCTGCTGGGTCAGTTCGCGGGCCGCTGTCCGTGCCGTTCGCCTCCGGGGACGGCCGGCTCGGAGCACACGAGGACACCGTCCTCCAGCGGCAGCCACCGGCCCTCCTCGACACGCGGCGCGCCGCCCCACCGGCGGATCGGGCTCTCCGGAGAGCCGCACGCGCCACCCCTGCGGGCCGACCTCCTCGACCCGCGGCAGCGACAGCGGCTCGCCCCGGCTCAAGGAGGCCGTGTCGGCGAACTCGACCAGGTCGCCCACGTTCAGGTCCGGCTTGTCGTCGCTGCCGAGGGAACGTCAACTCCTGCCGGACGCCGTCGAGTTCGTACCCGGCGAAGGTCACCGAGCCATGCGGCCGCCGAGAGCGCGCCGCCATCCGCGCCGTCGGGGCGTGCGCCGTGACCCGGGCGTCGAACGCGGCGCGGACCTGGTCCTGCGGCGGGCCGGCCGACTCGTGGCGCCTGCCGCGAGTCTGTTCTCGAGTCAGGGAAGGGTCAAGGTGTCAATCTGGTCATTGAGTGAACACTTGTTTCGAGGTGCCGGGGGAAAGGCGTTCGGTATGGACGTCGACGAATGTGCTGCCCGGGGGCGGGACGCGGGCGAAGACCGGGGTTCCCCGAGTGACCGGAGTGCCCCGAGGGCCGCGTCCGACGCTCCGGCCCCACGGATATGCTGGTGGTCGCCGCCGTCCGGTGACGGCTCGTCGGCGGCCGGCAGCCGTAGGGGAGAGGACCGTCGAGCGCATGAGGACCGACGAGGACGAGCGCCGGGCACACGCCGTCTACCGGCACATGGCACTGGTCGACTTCGCCGACGACCTCCGGCTCGGACTGAACCTGGGCTTCTACCGCACCTTCGCCGTACCGTCCATCGCCGCCGTACTGACGGGCACCGGCAAGATGGTCTCCCGGCCCCGGGTGCGGGCCAAGGCCACCGGCGAGCTGATGTACACCCTGATCGAGCACGGCCTGGACACACCGCGGGGCCGCGCCGCGATCGACGCGCTGAACCGGCTGCACGCGCGGCTCCCGGTGGGTCAGGAGGAGTTCGTCTACGTCCTCGCGGCGTTCTGCGTCGCCCCACTGCGGTGGATCGACGGGCACAGTTGGCGCCGCACCACCGAGGAGGAGAAGGACGCGGCCCACCGTTTCTACGCCGGACTGGCCGAACGGATGGAACTGACGGGGGTGCCCGGTTCGTACGCGGACTTCGCCCGGTGGATGGACGACTACGAAGAACGCGTCTTCGCCCGCACCGAGGACGGACAGCGGCTGTACGGCGCGACACAGGCACTGCTGACCGACCGGTTCCCCGGCGCGCTGGCACCCGTGGTGCGGATGGCCTCGAACGCACTGCTGGACGACCGGCTGCGCGCGGCCTTCGCCGCCCGGCGGCCCGCCTGGCCGGTACGGGGCCTCGTCGGCATGGGCCTGGCCCTGCGCCGGGCCGGGCTGCGGCGCGCGGCACGCGCGACGGCCCACCGGAGGCCGACGGTTGATCCGGCGGCTCCTTCCTCCACGGACAAGGCCGCCTCGGACAGGGCCTGATGGCCGTCGGCCCGGCACACCGAAGCGGAGAGGTGTGCCGGGCCCACGTGTGCCGGACCGGCGGGTCGCCACCAGGGCCACCGACGGCGTCACGCGCGTGGTCCGGGCCGTGGCGCAGGGCCCGGGAACCGGCGCGGACGTTCGGGCAAGGGCCTGTGGGCTCCGCCCTGCGAAGCCCCGCCACGCGAACCGGTTCGACGCCGAATCGCCTGACGGGGCCCCGTCCTACGAGATCTCGTCCTTCCGGTCGCTCTTCCGGCCGGCGCTCGGCGCGCCGTCCTGATTCGCGTCCTGATCGGCTGACTGGTCGTCGCCCCGCCCGTCGTTCCGTTCGCCGCCCTCGCGGTCGTCCTCCCGGTCATCCTCGAAGTAGGCGTCGAGAACCGCGTCCAGGTCCGCCGTCCATTCCTTGAGCAGACGCCTGGCCGGTGCCTCGACATCGACCTCGTACCACCGGCGGGGCCCGGTGTAGACCGTGACGGCGAACCTGCGCCCGAATCTGGGGGTGTCGACCTCGACCGCGCCGATCTCGTCCCAGCCGAACTCGGCCTCCTCGCCGTCCAGCCGGAAGGTGACGCCGGTCCGGTCCGCGATGATCGCGGCGCGCCGGTCGGAGACCTCGAAGGCGGGCCCGGTGCCCTCCTCCGTGGCGGATTCCTCGCCGCGGGACCCCTTCCCGTCCGGCTCGGGCCCCCCGGGCTCCTGGCCGGGGCCGTCCGCGCCGTCGGACCGCTCCTCGGCGCCGGGATCCCGCTCGTCGGGCTCTTCCCGCTGAGCCTCGGGTGTGTCGCTGTCGTCGGGCCGCCGCTCGGCCACCTCCTGTTCGGGGTCCGGTTCCGGCACCGCGGCGGGGCGCGGTGCGGTGAGGCCGGGGATGTACGCGGGATCGGTCCCGGCGCTGTGCAGGGGCGGGGTGATAGGACCTATGCTCTGCTCCACGACAGGCAGTATGGCCGATGAAGCTGTGCCGTCGCCGCCGGGTGGGTACGGCGAACGGGACGCGGCGGGCGGTGCGCGGCGGGTGGCGCGCGTCCGCCGCTCAGTTCTTACGGGCCACGCCCACGTACAACGGCACTTTCTCGTCACCGCTCTTGACGGAGCCGGGCTCCGGGTGCCACAGCGGACCGACCGTGACGCCCGGTTCGAGCAGTTCCAGGCCGTCGAAGAAGCGCAGGAACTCCTCGCGCGAGCGCACCTGCGCCGGGGTTCCGGCGTTGCGGTAGATATCCACGATGCGGGCCCAGGTCTCCGGTTCGAAGTCCCCGGTGACATGGGAGAGCACGACGTAGCTGCCGGGGGCCATGGGCGTGAGGAGTTCGTTGACGATCCCGATGGGGTCGTACTCGTCGGAGACGAAGTGCAACAGGGCCACCAGGGACAGCGCGACGGGCTGCTCGAAGTCGAAGAACTCCCGGGCGGCGGCCAGGATCTTCGCGGGCTCGCGGACATCGGCCTCGACGTACTCGATACGGCCTTCGGGCGTGCCCCGCAGCAGAGCCTCGGCGTGCCGCAGGACGATCGGGTCGTAATCCGTGTACAGGACCCGTGCGGCGGGCGCGACCCGCTGCACGGTCTGATGGAGGTTGGGCTCGGTCGGGATGCCGGTGCCTATGTCGAGGAACTGCCGCACCCCCAGGCCGGCCAGCCTGCGGGCCGCCCGGTGCATGAACGCCCGGTTGAGCCAGGCGCCTTCCTTGATGCCCGGGTAGAGGGACACGACCTGTTCCGCCGCCTCCCGGTCGACCAGGTAGCTGTCCTTGCCGCCCAGGTAGTAGTCGTACATCCGGGCCGGGTGCGGCCTGCTGGTGTCGATCCGGTTCGAACCGCTTCCGTCGCTCGCCATGTCAGACCTCCAGCTGGTGTTTCCCGTGCCGACGCGGGCGGCACCGGGCTCAGCGTCCGGCCGCGCGTCATCTGGCGACAAGTATGCGGTACGGCGTGTGAGGCCGCCGATTCGGCCCCGCCGCCTACGAGTTGACCGGGCCCCGCCGCGCGCGCAGCTCCCGGAGTCCGGCCACCGCAAGCACGAGTGCCGACGCGCCGAGGGACCACAGCAGCTGCGGGCGTGCCGTGTCGTCGGTCAGCATCAGGACGAAGACGACGGCCATCGCGGCGAGAGTGAGCCAGGTCAGTCCCGGGAAGAGCCACATCCGGAGGACCAGCCGCTCCGGGGCCTCGCGTTCGATCCGCCGCCTCAGACGCAGCTGGGAGACCGCGATCAGGGCCCACACGAACAGCAGCACCGCCCCCACCGCGTTGAGCATGTAGAGGAAGACCGAGTCCGGCCACTTCAGGTTGAGCAGGACGGAGACGAAGCCGAAGGCCACGGACGCGAGGACCGCCTGCCGGGGCACCCCGCTCCCGCTCACCTTCAGCAGGAACGCCGGCGCCTCGCCGCGCTCGGCCAGCGAGAAGATCATGCGGGAAGATCCGTAGAGGTTGGCGTTCAGCGCCGACAGCAGCGCCACGAACACCACGATGTTCATGATCTGCCCCGCGGAGGGGACACCGATCCTGTCGAGGACGGTGACGTACGGGCTCAGCCCCGCCTTCTGCGCCGTCCACGGCAGGGCGGTCACGATCACCAGCATCGAGCCGACGTAGAAGAACAGGATCCGCAGGACCGAGCTGCGCACCGCCCGGGCCACCGAGCGCACCGGGTCGTCGGACTCGGCCGCCGCGATCGTGACGACCTCCAGTCCTCCGAAGGCGAAGACCACGGCGAGGACGCCGGAGACGACGCCCTGCCAGCCGCCGGGCAGGAAGCCGCCGTGATCCGTGAGGTTGGCGAGGCCGACCGGTTCGGTGTCGGGCAGCACCCCGAAGATCGCGAGCAGCCCGAGGGCCAGGAACGCGACGATCGCGAACACCTTCAGTGCGGCGAACCAGAACTCGAACTCGCCGAAGTTCCGCACGGCCGCCAGGTTCGACCCGGTGAACAGCACCATGAAGCCCAGCACCCACGCCCACTGCGGAACGGCCGGGACCCAGCCATTGGCGATCTGCGCCGCGCCCGTCGCCTCCACGGCGAGTACGACGACCAGCAGGAACCAGTACAGCCACCCCACGCTGAACCCGGCCCACCGGCCGAGCGCCCGCTCCGCGTGCACCGAGAACGACCCCGACGCCGGCATCGCGGCCGACATCTCGCCCAGCATGCGCATCACGCACATCGCGATCACGCCCGCGATCAGATACGAGACGACGATCCCCGGCCCGGCCAGCGCGATCCCGGCCCCGGACCCGACGAAGAGCCCGGCCCCGATGACACCGCCGAGTCCGAGCATGGTCAGATGGCGCTGTTTGAGCCCGGCGGCCAGCGGCTCCTCGGTCGTCCCCCTTCCAGGCGCGGCCTTGGCTGATGTGTCGGACGGAATCTGGTCATGCATGAGGGGTCAGGCTGCTTTCCTGGGTCGCGAGGTGTGGATGAACGCCTCAGTGTCCCCGGGGGCTGCCCTGCCGGGCAAGACGGCCCTGTCCTGCGGCGTCGGGGCCCCCTGGGGCCGTGGCAGCCCGGCCCGAGGCCCATGGGGCCGCTGCCGGGCCCGGCCGGTCGAGTAGGCCACCGGCCGGGTGGGCCCGGGGCCGATGGCCTTGGGAACGGCCGCTCCCGGCCGGAGCTCATCCGGCCCGGTGTCCGAGCCCGCCCGCCTACGGTCCGAGCCTGCCCGGCTCCGGTCAGGTTCCCCGCCCTGGTCCCGGTTTGCCCGCTCCCGCCCCGGATCACCGGCCCCGGACCGCCCGGCCCCGGTCCGGCGAGCTTGGGGGAGGTGGCCCCCGGCAGTGGCCCCGCACGGTTGGTCCCCGGCCCGGTCGGCCCTGCCTCGGCCCCGGCGCACACGCCCCCCGGGGCATGCTGTCCCGGGGCCGCCCCGGGACCGCACGGCACCGCGTTCCGTCATCGCCCCGGGCGCCCCGCCCGCCCCCGCACCGCCCCCGTACGGGCCAGTACGGCGCGCGGCGGCCCGGGAACGCGGCTGCAATGGACGGGTGACCGCGCCCCCGGACGACTGCCTCGCGCGCAACGAGTGGATCTGTGGCGCCTATCTCACAAGCCGCCGCGGCATCCTCCGCGACGCCGTGCTCCAGCACCTCCAGCTCACCTCGGCGGCTCTCGCCCTCGCCGTCCTCATCGCCCTGCCCCTCGCCCTGGCCGCTCGCCGCTGGAGGGGACTGGCCGGGCCCGTGCTGGGGCTCACGACCGTCCTCTACACCGTCCCCTCGCTCGCCATGTTCTCGCTGCTGCTGCCGGTGTACGGGCTGTCCGCCTCGCTCGTGGTCGCCGGGCTGGTCCTCTACTCCCTGACCCTCCTCGTACGCAATCTCCTGGCCGGACTGCGCTCCGTGCCCGAGGAGATCCGGCAGGCCGCGCGGGGCATGGGCTACGGCCACCTCCGGCTGCTGCTCGCCGTGGAACTGCCGCTCGCGCTGCCCGCCGCCATGGCGGGGCTGCGGATCGCGGCGGTCTCCGCGGTCTCCCTCGTCACCCTGGGGGCGATCGTCGGCTACGGCGGACTCGGGAACCTCATCTACGCCGGCATGAACACCTTCTTCAAGGCACAGGTGCTCACCGCCACCGTGCTCTGCGTCCTCCTCGCCGTCGTCGCCGACCTGCTGCTGCTCGCGCTCCAGCGGCTGCTCACGCCCTGGGCGCGGGGCACGCCGCCGTGACCGTGCTCGGCGCGGCCTGGTCCTGGCTGACCACCGCCGCGCACTGGGCGGGCGAGGACGGCATCGGGCACCGGCTCATCGAGCACCTCTACCTCACCGCCGTCTGCCTCGCCCTCAGCTGCGCCCTCGCGCTGCCCGTGGCGCTCGTCCTCGGCCATCTCGGCAGGGGAGGCGCGCTGGCGGTGACCGTGTCGGGCGCCGGCCGGGCCGTCCCCACGTTCGCCGTGCTCGTCCTGTTGCTGCTCACCCCCCTCGGCGGGTACGGCCAGTGGCCCACGGTCGTCGCGCTGGTGCTGTTCGCGATCCCGCCGGTGCTCGCCAACGCGTACGCCGGGATACGAGGTGTCGACCGCGAGGTCGTCCAGGCCGCCCGCGGGCTGGGTATGACGGCACGTCAGCTCGTGGTCCGGGTCGAGGTGCCGCTCGCCCTGCCGCTGATCCTCACCGGCGTACGGATCGCAGCCGTCCAGCTGGTGGCCACCGCGACCATCGCGGCCCTGGTCGGGGGCGGCGGCCTCGGCCGGATCATCACCGCGGGATTCCGTCTCGCCGACACCGCGCAGGTGGTCGCCGGGGCTGTGCTCGTCGCGCTGTTCGCGCTGCTGGTGGAGGGCGTCTTCGAGGCTGCGCGGGGACTCGCCCCGCACCGGGCCGGTCCGGGCCCGGCCGGCCGGAGGGCCGGGGGAGGACCGGGGTGATGAGGAGGCCACCGCGGGTCCGTACCGTCGTCGCGTGCCTGCTGCTCGCCTGCGCCGCCTGTGCCACGGGCCCGTCCCTGGAGAACCGGGGCGAGATCACCGGGTCACCCGGCGACAGCGGACATCTGACGATCGGCTCGGCCGGATTCACCGAGAGCGATGTCCTCGCCCAGCTGTACGCACTCCTGCTGAACCGGGCCGGTTACCACACCCGCCTGCTGTCCGTCACCAACCGGGAGATCTACGAGCCGGCCCTGGAGAGCGGCCGGATCGACGTCGTGCCCGAGTACGCGGCGACCTTCGCCGACTGGCTGAACGCCAGGACCCACGGCCCCGACGCCGCACCCGTCGGCTCGCCGGACCTGGCCACCACGATGCGGGCCCTGCGCGCGCTGGCCGCCCCGCGCGGACTGACCGTCCTCCCGCCGGGCCGGGCGGTCGACCAGAACGCCTTCGCCGTCGCCGCCTCGTACGCGCGCGAGCACCGGCTCAGGACGCTCGGCGACCTCGGCCGCTCGGGGCTGCCGGTACGGCTGGCCGCGGGCGACGAATGCGTACGGCGGCCCTACTGCGCGCCCGGCCTGCGAAAGGCGTACGGCATCCATGTCACCGCGATCGATCCGAAGGGCGTGGGCACCACCCCGGCCAAGAAGGCCGTGCGGGACGGTCAGGACCAGATGGTCCTGACCACCACCACGGACGCGACGCTCGACCAGTTCGGCCTCGTGCTCCTCGCGGACGACCGGCATCTGCAGAACGCCGACCACATCGTGCCCGTCGTCAACCGGGCCCGCGCCGGGAGCGCGGGCGTCACCGGGGCGCTGGAGCGGCTCAACACCGTACTGACGACCCGGGACCTGGCCCGGATGAACGAGGAGGTGGACGGGTGGCGGCGGCTGCCCGAGGACGTCGCCAGGGGCTATCTGGAGGCCAAGAGGCTGATCCCGTCCGGCTGATTCCGCCCGGCTGAGCGCTTCGGCGGGCGCTCGTACGAGGCGGGGGAGAAAACCCGTGGTGACCGGCCCCGCGGCCGGCCCCGGACGGACGGCGGCGGGGCCGGGGTGTGGGGGTGTCGCGCCGTGAGCGGCCGTCAGGTCCCGTGACGGCGCACAGCCGGGCGTCCCCGGGGCGGGCATGCCTTCCCGGAGACGGCGCTCCGTGGTAGCAAGCGCTTTCCCTGCCGGAAACCTAGAGTTGGTCCGGCCCTCCGGTCAAGTGCCGTGCACGGCCGCGCCGGCGATCCGCCCCGGAGGGATCAGGCGGCCAACCGCCCCGGCAGCCACTCCAGTTGGGCGGCTTGCTGGAACGGCCCGCCGCCCTCGTGGTCGTTGAAGTCGTACACCTCGATCGACTTGTCCTGGTGCGGGTAGGCGTTGAAGGCCCCGAAAACCGTGGAGGGCGGGCAGGTCAGGTCCTCCAGAGCCGTCGAGAACAGCGCCGGAGCCAGGCCGCGCGCCGCGAAGTGCACGCCGTCGAAGTAGCTCAGCGTGCGCAGGGCGGTCTCCGTTCTGCCCCGGTAGGTCTTGAGGTAGTTGCCGATCTCCCGGTAGGGGGGACGGTCCGTGATCGTGGTCGCCCGTGGGAAGTCGCACAGGAACGGCACGTCCGGGGCTATGGCCGCCAGGTCCGGCACCAGACCGCCCACCGCGAGGGTGATACCACCGCCCTGACTGGTGCCCAGCGCGGCCGTGCGCGAGGCGTCCACGAGCGGGTGGGAGCGGGCGGCCTCCACGGCACGCACGGCGTCGGTGAACAGCCGCCGGTAGTAGTAGGCGTGCGGATCCTCGATGCCCCGGGTCATGAAGCCGGGGAAGGACGACGCGCTGCCCACCGGGTCGGGGGTGTCCCCGCCGTTCCAGCCCGCGCCCTGGCCGCGCGTGTCCATCACGAAGTGCGCGAATCCGGCCGAGGCCCAGAGCAGGTGCGTGTGCGGCAGGCCGCGGCCGCCGCCGTAGCCGAGGAACTCGACGACCACCGGCAGCGGTTCCCGGGTGCCGGCGGGCAGGACGAACCAGCCCTTGACGGGGTGCCCGTCGAATCCGGCGAACGTCACGTCGAACAACTCGACCGTCCGCAGCGTCGTGGGCACGCGCTCGAACCGGGCACCGAGGTCGTGTCCGCGCGCCTCGGCGAGCGTCTTTTCCCAGAACTGGTCGAAGTCCTCCGGTTCCACGGATCGGCTCCGGTACGCGCGGAGTTCGTCGACGGGCAGGTCGAACTGGGCCATGCGGGACCACCTCGGTCGGAAGAAGAGCGGATCGCCGGAAAACACGGGGCGGATGTCACCGTACGACCGCCCGGCGGGGTCGCAGAAGACCGTGGTGGGCCCGCGGGGGGCGAGGGAGGGGGCACGAGGAAACGGGACCCGGCCGCCGCGCCGGGTCCCGCTGGACTACGCGTGCCCCCGACCGGCGGCCGCAATCCGCGGACCCGGCGGGGCGGGACGTTCGCATCACGCCCTACGCGTCCGACACCGAGTCGAAGTCGACCTCGTCGCGCCCGACGCCCCGGGCGTCCGCGTCGACCGAGCGGCGCAGTGCCTCGTGCAGCTTCGCCGGCGTCAGCACCCCGAGGAAGCGCGCCCCGTCGAGCACCGCCACCCATCCCGCGTCCTGCTGGAGCATCTCGCCGAACGCCTGCTTCAGCGGCGACCCGAGCGGCACCCACGCGTCCATCCGCCGGGCGAGACCCCCCACCGGCCCCCGCTCGCCCGCCTCTGCCAGCGCGTCCGCCGAGACCCACCCGTGCAGTTCGCCGCTGTCGCTGAGCACCACCGCCCAGCGGGCCCCCTCCGCGCGCATCCGCGCCGCCGCCTCCCGCGCGGGCTCGCCGGTCCTGGCGACCGGCGGTTCCTCCAGGTCGACCGGTTCCACCGCGGTGACCGAGAGCCGCTTCAGGCCCCGGTCCGCCCCCACGAACCGGGCGACGTACGGCGTGGCGGGCGCGCCGAGCACCACCGCCGGCGTGTCGTACTGCTCGATGCGTCCCTCCCCGTACACGGCGATACGGTCACCCATCCGTACCGCTTCCTCGATGTCGTGCGTCACCAGCAGCACGGTCTTGCGCACCGTCGCCTGGAGCCGCAGGAACTCGTTCTGCAGCCGCTCACGCACCACCGGGTCCACCGCGCCGAACGGCTCGTCCATCAACAGCACCGGCGGATCGGCGGCCAGGGCGCGCGCCACCCCCACCCGCTGGCGCTGCCCGCCGGACAGCTGCGCCGGGTACCGCGGCCCGTACACCGCCGGATCGAGCCCCACGAGGTCGAGCAGTTCGGCGGCGCGGGCCCGGGCCCTGGCGCGCTTCCAGCCGATGAGGGCGGGCACGGTCGCCGTGTTGTCCAGTACCGTCCGGTGGGGGAACAGCCCGCCCTGCTGGACGACATAGCCGATACCGCGGCGCAGCAGGACGGGATCGGCCCCCCGGACGTCGCGGCCCGCGACGAGGACGCGCCCGGCGGTGGGCTCGAGCAGCCGGTTCACCATCATCATCGTGGTCGTCTTGCCGCAGCCGGACGGGCCCACCAGCGTCACCAGCTCGCCCTCGGCCACCTCGAACGACAGGTCCCGCACGGCCGTCGTCCCGTCCGGGTAGACCTTGCCGACCTGCTCGAACCGGATCATGGCCTCACGCTAGGAGCGGCCCCGGTGCCGCGCACACGGGTGGGACCGTCCGAGTCACGCGTCCGGCGGCCGGGCGCCGTACGGACAGGGCGGGGTGCCGCCGACCCGCCGCCGTGTGCTGAACTGTCCGGGTGCCGGCGCCCCCCACCGGGGCGGACCAGAACAGGAGCAGCATTGACCAGCTACCGTCAGCCCGGCGTCGTCCTCACCGACCACTACTTCGAGGTGCCGCTGGACCACGACGACCCGACCGGCGAGCACATCGAGTTGTACGCGCGCGAGGTCGTCGCCAGTGCCAAGGCGGACGCCCGGCTGCCCTGGCTGGTGTACCTGGAGGGCGGGCCCGGCTTCGGCGCCCGCCGCTTCATCGGCCGGCAGGCCTGGCTGGGCCGCGCGTTGCAGGAGTTCCGCGTGCTGCTGCTCGACCAGCGCGGCACCGGCCTGTCCACCCCGGCGGACCGGCAGACCCTCCCGCACCGCGGTGGCCCACGCGAACAGGCCGACTACCTCGCGCACTTCCGCGCCGACTCGATCGTGCGCGACTGCGAGAGCATCCGCCCCCGGCTGACCGGCGGGGCACCCTGGACCGTGCTCGGCCAGAGCTTCGGCGGCTTCTGCGCCACCCGCTACCTCTCCACCGCGCCCGAGGGCCTGGAGACCGTGCTGATCACCGGCGGGCTTCCCTCGCTGGACGCCACGGCCGACGAGGTCTACCGCGCCGCCTATCCGCGCATAGCGCGCAAGGTGGAGGCCCACTACGCGCGCTACCCGCAGGACATCGCGCGGGCCCGGCGGATCGCCGAGCACCTGACGGACCACCGCACCGTGCTGGCCGGCGGATACGTCCTCACGCCCGAGGCGTTCCAGTCCCTGGGGATCATGCTCGGCGGCGGTGACGGCAGCCACCAGTTGCACTACCTGCTGGAGAACGCCTTCGTACGGACCCCGGGCGGCCCCGCGCTCTCGGACGCCTTCCAGGAGGGCGTGGCGGCGGCGCTGTCGTACGCGGGCCATCCGCTGTACGCCGTGCTCCACGAGGCGATCTACGCCCAGGACGAGCACCCCACCCAGTGGGCCGCCGAGCGGATCCGCGGCGAGTTCGCCCGGTTCGACGCGGCCAAGACGCTGGCCGGCGAGGCACCGCTGTACTTCACCGGCGAGAGCGTCCACCCCTGGCACTTCGAGACCGACCCGGCCCTGCGCCCGCTGCGCGAGACCGCGGACCTGCTGGCCGCTCGAACCGACTGGGCACCGCTGTACGACGCGGCCCGCCTCGCCGCCAACGAGGTGCCGGTCGCGGCGGCCGTCTACCACGACGACATGTATGTCGACACCGAGCACTCCCTGCGCACCGCGCGGGCGATCCGGGGACTGCGCACCTGGGTGACGGACGAGTTCGAGCACGACGGGGTGCGGGCGGGCGGCCCGCGCGTCCTGGACCGGCTGCTGGCCCTGGCCAGGGGAGAGGACTGACGTCCGCGGACCGTACGCGTACGGCCGCCCCCGGCGTGCGGATGCGGCGACGGGGGAGCGGAGCGACAATGACGGGTGGGGGACTGGCGTCACGCTGTCCGCGACGGCTCGCCGCCCACGGCGCCCCACCGGTCCCCGGACACGCCGTCCTCGCCCACCCGGGCCCGTGAGACCCGGGTGAGCGAGCGGAGACGAGTCGGGAAGTGGTGCACATGCTGCTACCGGACAGAAACCTGGTCGCCGATCTGCTGGGCCGCTACCGGTCCTGGGAGCGATTGGTGCTCGCCGACCCGCTGGACGAGCCCACGCGCAGACGGTTTGAGGACGTGGCGTACACCCTCTGTGTGCTGATGGGGCAGCGCACGGCGCGTGAGGCGATCTGGCAGGCCGAGACCTATCTGCGCCGCACCGGGCCGGAGCCGGCCACGTCGGAGCGGACCGCTCCCGAGTCCCCCGCGCCCGAGCCGATCGCGCCCGAGTCGAACGCACCCGCTTCGGCCGCCTCACGAGGGCCGGAGCCGGTGGCCCCGGGCGTACGGGACGAGCGGTAGGGACACGGGCGACCACAGGGGCGGAGGGGTGGGCAGAGCTGTTCCCCGCGGGGCAAGCGACCGCTTAGTATCCACACCGGTACCGATCGACGTGGTGTGGAGGCCCCCAGATGCAGGCATGGCGAGTGCACCGGAACGGCGAACCGGGCGAGGTGATGCGGCTCGAGGACGTGGAGCGGCCTGCGCCCGCCGAGGGACAGGTCCGGCTGCTGGTCAGGGCCGCGAACGTCAACTTCCCCGACGCCCTGCTCTGCCGGGGCCAGTACCAGGTCAGGCCGCCGCTGCCGTTCACACCGGGCGTGGAGGTCTGCGGTGAGACGGCGGACGGCCGCAGGGTCGTGGCCACCTGCGCGCTCCCGCACGGCGGCCTGTCCGAGTACGCCCTCGCCGACGCGGCGGCCGTGCTGCCGGCCCCCGACGCGCTCGACGACACCGAGGCGGCGGCCCTGCACATCGGCTACCAGACCGGCTGGTTCGCCCTGCACCGGCGGGCCCGCATTCAGCCCGGCGAGACGCTGCTCGTGCACGCGGCGGCCGGCGGCGTCGGCAGCGCCGCCGTGCAACTCGGCAAGGCCGCCGGGGCACGGGTCATCGGTGTCGTCGGCGGCCAGAACAAGGCCCGTACCGCCTACGAACTGGGCTGTGACGTGGTGATCGACCGGCGCAGCGACGACATCCCCGCCGCCGTCAGGGAAGCCACCGGCGGCCGGGGCGCGGACGTCGTCTACGACCCGGTCGGCGGCGACGCCTACGCCAAGTCCGCCAAGTGCGTCGCCTTCGAGGGCCGCATCGTGGTCGTGGGCTTCGCGAGCGGCACGATCCCCGCCCCCGCCCTCAACCACGCGCTCATGAAGAACTACGCGATCCTGGGCCTGCACTGGGGCCTGTACGCCACCCGGCGCCCGGCGGACGTGGCGCGCTGCCACGAGGAACTCACCGCGCTCGCGGCCCGGGGCGCGGTCAAGCCGCTCATCAGCGAACGCGTCCCGATGAAGGGCGCGGCCGACGCCGTGCAGCGCGTGGCCGACGGCACCACCACCGGACGCGTGGTGGTCCTGCCCGGGGCCGATACCCGATGACCGCGCTCGACGGCGCCGGGCTGCGCTCCCGCGTCCGCCGGCTGCTCGCGGACCATCCGCCGGCCACGACGGACCGCGACGACTTCCTCAAGGCCCGCTTCGACGCCGGTCTGGCCTGGGTGCACTACCCCCCGGGACTCGGCGGACTGGACGCGCCGCGCTCCCTCCAGGCCGTCGTGGACGCCGAACTCGCCGCCGCGGGCGCGCCCGACAACGACCCGCGCCGGATCGGGATCGGCCTCGGCATGGCGGCGCCGACCATCCTGCGCTTCGGCACGCCGGAGCAGAAGGAGCGCTTCCTGCGGCCCCTGTGGACCGGCGAGGAGGTGTGGTGCCAGCTGTTCAGCGAGCCGGGGGCCGGCTCCGACCTCGCCGCGCTCGCCACCCGCGCCGTCCGCGACGAGTCCTCCGGCGACTGGATCGTGAACGGACAGAAGGTGTGGACCTCCAGCGCGCATCTCGCCCGCTGGGCCATCCTCATCGCCCGTACCGACCCCGACGTGCCCAAGCACCGGGGCATCAGCTACTTCCTGTGCGACATGACCGATCCGGGCGTGGAGGTACGGCCGCTGCGCCAGATCACCGGCGAGGCCGAGTTCAACGAGGTCTTCCTCACCGACGTCCGCATCCCCGACGCACACCGTCTCGGGGAGACCGGCGAGGGCTGGAAGATCGCGCGAACCACGCTGATGAACGAGCGCGTCTCCATCGGTGGCGCCCGGCTGCCGCGCGAGGGCGGCATGATCGGCCCGGTCGCCCGCGCCTGGCGGGAGCGGCCCGAACTGCGCACGCGCGACCTGCACGGGCGGCTGCTCACGCTCTGGGTGGAGGCCGAGGTCACCCGGCTCACCGGGGAGCGGCTGCGCCAGCAGCTCGCCCAGGGCCAGCCCGGCCCCGAAGGCAGCGGGATCAAGCTCGCCTTCGCCCGGCTCAACCAGGAGATCAGCGGCCTGGAGGTGGAACTCCTCGGCGAGGAGGGCCTGTTGTACTCCGACTGGACCCTGCGCAGGCCGGAGCTGGTCGACTTCACCGGACGCGACGCCGGCTACCGATATCTGCGCGCGAAGGGCAATTCCATCGAGGGCGGAACGAGCGAGGTACTGCTCAACATCGTCGCGGAACGCGTCCTCGGGCTGCCCGCCGAGCCCCGCACCGACAAGGACGTCGCATGGAAGGACCTGGCCCGATGAGCGCGCGCCCACCCGCGGACGCCTCGCCCGACCTGCTCTACTCCGACACCGAGGACGATCTGCGCGCGGCGGTACGGTCCTTGCTCACCGACCGCGCCGACGTGTCCGCGGCGCTCGCCCGCGCCGAGTCCGGCGACCCCTACGACGCCGGGCTGTGGACCTCGCTCGCCGCCGGCATCGGCGCGGCGGGGCTGCTCGTTCCGCAAGAGCTCGGTGGCCAGGGGGCGAGTCACCGCGAGGCCGCGGTCGTCCTGGAGGAGCTGGGGCGTGGCGTCACGGCCGCGCCGTACCTGACCAGTTCCGTGGTGGCGACCGAGACGCTGCTGGGCTGCGACCCGGGGAACGCGGCGCACACGGACATCGCGGGCCTGCTCACGGCGCTCGCCACCGGCCACCGGGTCGCCGTGCTCGCCCTGCCACTCACCACGGCTCCGGACGCGAAGCTGCCGGTGGGCGGCTCCGGCGTGACCGGGGTGGCCGACGCCGTACGCGCCGACGTGCTGCTGGTTCCGAGGGAGGACGGGCTCTACGCGGTCGAGACCGCGTCGCCCGGGGTCACCGTGGACCCGCTGACGCCGCTCGACCTGACCCGCCCGCTCGCCGACGTCACCGTCGAGGAGCCGGCGGGCCTGCGGATCGCCGCACCACCCGTGGCGGAGGCCGCCGTACGGCGCGGACTGCTGGCCGGCGCCGGACTGCTCGCCTCCGAACAGCTCGGCCTGGCCGAGTGGTGCCTGGAGGAGGCGGTCCGGCACACCCGCGCGCGCCACCAGTTCAACCGCCCCGTCGGCTCCTTCCAGGCGCTCAAGCACCGGATGGCACAGCTCTGGCTGGAGGTGGTCTCCGCCCGGGCCGCAGCCCGCAACGCCGCCGACGCCCTCGCCACCGGCAGCCCGGAGGCACCGCTCGCGGTGGCTCTCGCCCAGGCGTACTGCGGCCGGGTCGCGGTGCACGCGGCCGAGGAATGCGTGCAGTTGCTCGGAGGCATCGGGATGACCTGGGAGCATCCGGCTCACCTGGCGCTCAAACGTGCCAAGTCGGATGAACTGGCGATCGGTTCCCCGGGCCGCCACAAGGAAACCCTGTCCGCCCTGGTGGGCCTGCCGGGCCCCGAGTGACGAGGCCGGCGCGTCCGCCGGTGGGGTCGACCAGGTCGGCGACGGCGCGCGTCCCGGCCTGGTCGTGCTCGACGAGCCCCTGCGACGGGACGAGCATGGAGACGCGGTCCGGCCGGCGGTGACCGGCGTCGCGGCCCCGTGGGTGCCCGCACGACGCGGCTCACCGTCCCGCATGTCTGAACCATGAACGTCACCTCGGCGAACTCTGCGCGCAGGCCTGCCGATCCGGCCCCGAGACGGCCCATACTCACCGGGACCGTGCCCTCTCGCGCCCCTCCCGGAGGCATCATGGCCCTCACCACCCGCCGCCGCGCCGTCGGTACTCTCGCCGCCGCGCTCGCCGGTGCCGTCGCCGTCCCCTCGTACGCCCGGGCGGACTCGCCCCGGCCGCGGCCCCGGGCCGTCCGGCCGCTGCGCCAGGCGCACGCCCACAACGACTACCTCCACCCACGGCCGCTCCACGACGCGCTCTCCCACGGTTTCACGAGCGTCGAGGCCGACATCTTCCTCGTCGACGGCGAGCTGCTGGTCGCCCACGAAGCCACCGAACTCGACCCGGCCCGTACCCTGCGCGCCCTCTACCTCGACCCGCTGAGTGCCCTGGTACACGCGGGGCACGGCTCCGTGTTCCCCGGCCACCACCGCCCCCTGCAACTGCTGATCGACCTCAAGACCGACGGCGCCACCACCTACGCCGAGCTGCACCGCCAACTGACCCGCTATCGCGCGATGCTGAGCAGCTGTGTGCGCGGCACGGTGCGGCTCGGCGCGGTCACGCCCGTCATCTCCGGTGACCGCGCGGCCCGGGAGCCGATGGAGGCACAGCGCGTACGTCACGCCTTCTACGACGGCCGGCTCGACGACCTCGGCTCCCCGGCCCCCGCCTCCTTCGCGCCGCTCATCAGCGCCAACTGGACCCAGACCTTCGGCTGGCTGGGCACCGGCGCGTTTCCCGCCGCCGAACGCGCGGAGCTGCGCCGTATCACCACCGCCGCCCACGCGCACGGACAGCGCGTCCGCTTCTGGGGCACCCCCGACACGCCGGGACCCGCCCGGGACGCCCTCTGGAACGAGCTCCTCGCCGCCGGTGTCGACCACATCAACACCGACGACCTCGCCGGTCTCGCACACTTCCTGCGCGCCCGCGGATAGCGGCCCCCGCGCCACAACCACCCGTACGGCGGACGCGCCAGTCGGCCGTACGGACCTCCTCCTCCGCCACACTGGCCGCCGGACGCCGCCCGTCCGGTGCGGCGGCGGAGGAGGTTGGCATGGCCGTTTCCATTTCAGTGTTGCTGCTTCTCGTGGTCCTCTCGGTGGTCTTCCTGCGCAGCGGAGGACTGAAGATCTCGCACGCGCTGGTCTGCGTACTGCTCGGTTTCTTCCTCGCGAGCACGAGCGTCGCGCCGACCATCGCCGACGGGATCGCCGTCACCGCCGGTGTGGTGAGCAGCATCAACCCCTGACGCCAGGCGGGACCGGCCGGTCGGCCGCGCCGTTCCCGACCATCCGCGACCGGATCAGGAAGCGCACCCCCTCCGGGGCCTCCAGCGAGAATCCGCTGCCGCGGCCCGCCACCACGTCCACGACGAGCCGGGTGTGGCGCCAGAGCTCGTACTGGCTCGCGGACATCCAGAAGGGGACGGGCTCGGCGAGGCCCTCCACGGCCAGCGACTCCAGCAGCACGTCGGAGCCGCCCGTGCGGAACTCGCCCGCCGGGAAACACATGGGGGCACTGCCGTCACAGCAGCCGCCCGACTGGTGGAACATCAGTGGTCCGTGGGCCGCCCGCAGCCGCCGGATCAGCTCGGCGGCCGCGGGGGTCAGCTCCACGGGCGGAACGTGCGGGTCCACGGTGAGACTCCCCTCGCTCGGTACGTTCCTTTGTACCGCGGCCACCCTCGTCCGTGCCCCGGGCGCGCGCACCGGACGTGTGCCGGGCGCCGCTCCGGGCGGCCGTTGACCGAAACACGCCTGTACGGATCCGGCCGTCGGCACGGACCATCGATTCATTGCTCTTCCGGCACCCCGGGCGATCGCGACGGCGTGGCGCTGCGCAACGTACCGAAGCACCGGCCTACCCTCGGAAGGCGGACATGGCCCCTTCGCGCACGAGCATCCTCCTGACCACCGCGGCCCGCGACGGCGACAGCCGGGTGCCGACCGGCCGCACCCTGATGATCCACCCGCCGTACGTGCACGACAACTACCTCGCCCGGGACGTGCCCTTCACCCCGGACCGGCTGCCGTTCCTGCCCGTCGCCCCGCTGTACGCCGCCGAACTGATGGAGCGCCACGGGCTGGCCGAACCGGATCTCTTCGACTGCCAGTTGCACGATCTGCGCGAGGCCGACGGCCTGGAGGAGTACGACTCCTTCGGCATCGCCGCCATGGGGGCCCAGAACATCGCACCGGCCGCGCACGTCCACCGCTACCTCACCACCGACCGCCGGCTGCCGGCCGACCGGGTGTACGTCGGCGGGCAGGGGGTGGAACGGCTCTCCCGGGAGGAGTTCGCGCGGATCTTCCCCGGCGCCCACAAGGCGGACCGGCACTGGCTGTCCGCGCTGCCCGGGGGCATGGACATCGATCTGGGCGGGCAGCTGGCCAAGCTCACCGAGTCCGACCTGCGCACCTACCTGGCGCACGAGATGACCCTGCCGTTCAGCCAGGGTTGCATGTTCGGGTGCAGTTTCTGCGGGGCGCAGACCCGCAAGCGCGAGACGTTCTTCAACGTCCGGGCGCATCTCGACGCCGCCTGCCGCCTCGCGACGCGCTTCGAGTTCCCCACACTGAACCTGTACTGCACCTCACTGGACTTCTTCCAGCAGGCCCTGCCGGGCGGTGACCTCGGGCTGCTCACCGCGCGACTGGAATCCGTCGTCGAGACCCGCGAGCGGTACCCGGACATCGACATCACCCTGCACGCGCTCACCCGTGCCGACTCCTACAACGCGGCGATGCGCTCGGAGGAGGTGCGCGACCTGGTACTCCGCGCGGGCTTCAACCGCTTCGGCTTCGGCGCCGACGGCGCGGCATCCGTCGAGGTGCTGCGCGCGATGCGCAAACACGCCGACACCCTGCGCTCGGACCTGATCACCGCGTTCGAGCACATGGAGGAGAACGGCCTGGTCCCGGAGATCCTCTACGTGTTCGGAGTCCCGGAGGAGACCGCCGGGACGCTCGCGGAGACGCGCGCCCTGTGCGGCCTGCTGCTGGAGACCTTTCCCTCCTCCGAGTACCGGGGCTTCCCCGCGAAGAACGAGATCCCCGGCAACGCCAACTGGAACCGGGCGGGCTGGAAGGGATCGGCCGCCCACAACCTGCTGCTGGACGAGCCGGACCACTTCCTGAACCTCGGCTTCGAGACCCTCGCCAACGAGATCTCCCACCCGGACCCGACGACCCGGCAGCTGGTGAACCACTACGCCGTCGACATGAGCCGGCACGCGCACGATCTCGGCCGGGTCCGCAGCTATCTGACGCTCCCCGTCGCCACCCCCGGAGCGTCGATCATGGATGAGCGCACGCTGGACGGATTCCGTGAGATCGCCGCCCACTACGCCCCGGACCTGGCCGCCGATCTGAGCGCGGACAACCTCGCGGAACGGCGCGCCGCCCTCAACTCCGCGATACCGAAGGACTATTAGGGTCCTGCCCGCGAACGGCAGGAGCGGCCGCCGGCAACCGCGGGGCCGCGAAATCACCTATGAGGCGTATCCCGGGCAGGATCGGTGGAGCTTCTGGTGCGGGCGCGATGTCATACGTGCATCCACCGCGTCCCGGTGGCACGCCGTGCTCGCGCACTTCGCCGTGCACCCCCCACCGGCCCCGCGGGGCCGGTGGGGCAGTGGGCGCCCTGCATCAAGGAGTTACGTACATGCCTTCCCGTGCGACCGTTCTCGCCTTCGCGGCGGCCATGAGCCTGTTCGGCGCCGCCGACGCGCTTCCCTCCTCCGCAGCCGCCATCGAATATCACACGTACCACAATCTGGCCACGGGGAAGTGTCTGGACATCCGTGGTGCCTCCCAGTCCGAGGGGGCCGTCGTCCAGCAGTTCACCTGCAACAGCAAGGACCACCAGGAGTTCACCCAGCTCGCGGCGGCGGGCGGCGGCTTCACCCTCGTCGCCCGCGTCGGCAAGAAATGTGTGGCCGTGCAGGACGCGTCGACCGCCGATGGCGCGGGCGTGCGGATGCACACCTGCTCCGGTGCGGCCGGCCAGCGGTGGACGGCGACCCCGGTCGCCACGGGGGCGTACCAGATCCAGAACGTGCACAGCGGCAAGTGCCTGCAGGACGCGGGCATGCCCTCCGGCAGCAGGCGCGAGGTCCAGCAGGCGACATGCAGCGGCGCTCCGGCGCAGGTGTGGCAGAAGATGCTCCGTTAGCGTCCTCCGGGTGGCCCGGTCCGCGGGCCGGGCCCGAGCAGCCGGTCCGTGCGACCGCGCGCGACTCAGCCGCTTCCGGCGTGGCCGAAGAGGAGGTCGTACCCGGCGGGCAGCTGGAGCAGGATCCGGCTCAGCAGGTCCTCACCCGCCGCGTCGGCCGCCACGCTGAGCACCGCGCCGACGTCCCAGGTCGCGGTCTGCTCAGTGGCCCCCTCGATCCAGGCCGCCGTGGCCCGTACGAACCGCTCGGGCGTGAGCGGCTCGGCCGCGGGCAGGGGGTTGAGCAGTATCAGGGAGAGGGTTTCCGGCAGGCGCGCGGCCAGTTCGGCACGTACCTCGCCGACCAGATGCGCACCGAGCAGGGCGAGCACGACACGGGCCGCGCGCTCCGCCTCCTGCGGGCTGCCGTACTCACCGCGCTCCTGGATCTTCTCCAGAAACGCCTCCCATCGCATGGTCATCTCGGCGGTCTCCTTTCTGCCCCCGCAGGAAAAGGATGACCACGGGAAGGCGCCGCAAGCACGCGTGTCCGGAAGAGGCCGTTTCCCCTCCCGGGGCGTCGGCGCGGCGCCTCCCCGCCCGCCGGACCCGGCGGGCGGGGACCGGAGGCGCGTCAGCGCGGGGCGAGGACCATCCGGAAGCGGGCGGCGCCGGAGAGCATCTTCTCGTACGCCTCCGCGACCCCTTCCAGCGGAACGGTCTCGATCATCGGACGGATCTGGTGCAGCGCGCTGAAAGCCATGGTGTCCTGGATGTCCTGTGCCGTCCCGGACGGGTGACCACGGACGACTCGGCCGTTCATGAGCAACTGGTTCGGGCTGATGCCCAGCGGGGCGGCGTCCGCGCCGATGACCACCAGCTCACCGCGCGGGGACAGCCCGTCCACCGTGGCCGTGATCGCGTCGGAATTGGCGGCGGTGGCGAGGACGGCCCTGGCCCCGCCGAGGGCCTGGAGCGCGTCCGCGACGGCGGTACCGCCCGTGCTGTCGACGTAGTGGTGGGCGCCGAGCCGTTTGGCCAGGTCGGCCTTGGCGGGCCCGCGGGCGATGGCCACGGTCTCGAAGCCCATCGCGACGGCGAACCTCACGCCCAGGTGACCGAGGCCACCGATGCCGAGCACGGCGACCAAGTCGCCCGGCCGGGCGGAGCTGCGCCGCAGCCCGTTGTACGTGGTGACCCCCGCGCAGGCCAGGGGCGCGGCGTCGACGGCCGCCAGCGCGTCGGGGATCCGGGCCAGCGCGTCCGCCGGGACGATCACCGCCTCGGCATAGCCCCCGTCGTACGCCCAGCCGGGGACCTTCAGGTTCTCGCAGACGACGAAGTCGCCCCGTCGGCATGGTGAGCAGTGGCCGCAGCTGCCGCCGAACCAGCCCACCGCCACCCTGTCGCCCACGTGCCAGATGTCGGGCGTGCCCTCACCGATCGCCTCCACCCGCCCGGCGATCTCATGCCCGGGCACCAGCGGAAACCGCACACCCGGCAGGGCGGCGGCCACGAAGAGGGCATCGCTGTGGCATATGCCGCAGGCGTCCACGGCGACGCGGACGTGGCCCGGCCCGGGCCGCGGCACCTCGCGCTGGACGATCTCGAACGAGCCACCGGCGGTGGCGACCTGTGCGACGCGGCACGCAGTCATCTGAGTCTCCCGGAAACGAGAACGCGAACGGGAACGGGCAGGACGGCCTCTGGAACCAGCACACCAGGTCCGGCCCGATGACGCGCGCCGGACGGACGTGGTCGGCCGGGACCGAGTACCGCGCGGCGGGGCGGCGTGACCGTGGCCGGGACGCGGACACGGCATCGCACCGGCCCTCTCACACGAGCTCCGAACAGGCAGTTCCCGGAAAACCACCGCGTGCGCCCGGACGGGATCGGTGGACGGTGTCATCAAAGGCGGGCCAATCGGGTATAGGGCTGATGAGCGCACGAACGGCGAGCGCGCGAACGGCGAGGGGCCGTGCCACGCGGAGCCGTGGTGGCCCGGGGCTCCCGTCCGCTCCGCTCTGCCGCGCGGAGCACCGCGGACGCCCGGCCGGCGTCGGCCCGTCGCCCGCACGGCGGTGTACGTCGGTGTCCCGCGCACACCTGCCGTCCGTGCGCCGACCGGCGTCCCGTGTATCGCGGAAGCGCGGTACCGCCGTGGGAGGAGAGCGCGATGGCACGTGCAGTGGGTATCGACCTCGGTACGACGAACTCGGTGGTCTGCGTGCTGGAGGGCGGCGAGCCCACGGTCATCGCCAACACCGAGGGCGCACGGACCACACCGTCGGTGGTGGCCTTCGCCAAGAACGGGGAGGTGCTGGTCGGCGAGATCGCCAAGCGCCAGGCAGTGACCAACGTCGAACTCACGGCACGGTCGGTGAAGCGGCACATGGGCGACGCACAGTGGCGCTTCCCGGAGTCCGGCAGTGTGGACGGCAAACGGTTCACCGCGCAGGAGATCTCGGCACGGGTGCTGCAGAAGCTGAAGCGGGACGCCGAGGCGTACCTGGGCGAGGACGTCATGGACGCCGTGATCACCGTGCCCGCCTACTTCAACGACAGCCAGCGCACCGCGACGAAGGAGGCCGGCGAGATCGCGGGCCTGAACGTGCTGCGGATCATCAACGAGCCGACGTCCGCGGCCCTGGCCTACGGACTTGACAAGGAGAACGACCAGACGGTCCTGGTCTTCGACCTGGGCGGCGGCACGTTCGACGTGTCCCTGCTGGAGATCGGCGAGGGCGTGGTCGAGGTCAAGGCCACCAACGGTGACACGCACCTGGGCGGCGACGACTGGGACCAGCGGATCGTCGAGTACCTGGCCAAGCAGTTCAAGAACGCCTACGGCATCGACCTCACCCAGGACAAGATGGCCACGCAGCGCCTGCGCGAGGCGGCCGAGCGCGCCAAGATCGAGCTGTCCTCGGCGACCGAGACGGCGATCAACCTGCCCTACGTCACGGCCTCCGAGCAAGGGCCGCTGCACCTGGAGCAGAAGCTCACGCGGGCCCAGTTCCAGCAGTTGACGGCCGACCTCCTCGAGCGCTGCAAGGCCCCGTTCCACAACGCGATCGAGGACGCCGGAGCCAAGCTCTCCGACATCAACCACGTGATCCTGGTCGGCGGGTCGACGCGGATGCCCGCGGTGAGCGACCTGGTCAAGGAGCTGACCGGCAAGGAGCCGAACAAGGGCGTCAACCCGGACGAGGTCGTGGCGGTCGGTGCCGCGTTGCAGGCGGGCGTGATGAAGGGCGAGGTCAAGGACGTCCTGCTGCTCGACGTGACCCCGCTGTCCCTCGGTATCGAGACCAAGGGCGGCATCATGACCAAGCTGATCGAGCGCAACACGACGATCCCGACGAAGCGCTCCGAGACGTTCACGACGGCCGAGGACAACCAGCCGTCGGTGCAGATCCAGGTGTTCCAGGGGGAGCGCGAGATCGCCGCGTACAACAAGAAGCTCGGGATGTTCGAGCTGACCGGTCTGCCGCCGGCCCCGCGCGGGGTGCCGCAGATCGAGGTCACCTTCGACATCGACGCCAACGGCATCATGCACGTGGGCGCCAAGGACCTCGGCACCGGAAGGGAGCAGCGGATGACCGTCACCGGCGGCTCGGCGCTGCCCAAGGACGACATCGACCGCATGATGCGCGAGGCCGAGCAGTACGCGGAGGAGGACCACAGGCGCCGCGAGGCCGCCGAGACGCGCAACCGGGCCGAACAGCTCGTCTACCAGACGGACAAATTGCTGGCCGACAACGGAGACAAGATTCCCGGTGAGGTGAAGGGCGAGGTCGAGACCGCCCTGGGCGAGCTGAAGGAGACGCTCAGGACCGAGTCCCCCGAGGCCGGCGACACCACCGCTCTGCGGCGCGCCACCGACAAACTCGCCGCCGCGGCCCAGAAGGTCGGCACCGCCCTGTACGCCCAGGCACAGGGCCAGGGCGCGCCCGCGGGCGCCACCGGCGAGACGGGAGCCTCCGGCGGCGAGGGCGGCCAGGGCGACGAGGACGTGGTGGACGCGGAGATCGTCGACGACGACAAGCGGGAGGGACGGGACGACGACAAGCGGGAAGGCACGGGATGAGCGCCTCCCAGCGGAGGCACCCCTCCCGACCGCGACCGGCCCGGTGCCGTTCCGCCTCGGTCAGCCGGCGAAGCGGTGCGTACCCGAGCCGGTGGCGAACACCGCGCAGCCGTCCTCCCGCCGCAGGAACCGGGCGGTCCCGTGCGCGATGTCCGTGCCGTCCGCCGCGGCCCCGGCGGGTACCCACACCTCCCCGGTGGTGTTCGCGGGGAGCGAGACCGTGAGCCGGAAGCCCGCGGAGTCCGTCTTCCAGCGGGTGGTGACCGGCCCGTAGAGAGAGTCGTAACGGCCCTCGGCCCGCGTCACCACACCGCCCGGGCGGGGCCGGACGACGACCTTCTTGAAGCCGGGGGCGCCGGGCGCGATCCCCGCGATGGTGGCGTACATCCACTCGCCCACCGAGCCGTACGCGTAGTGGTTGAAGGAATTCATGCCGGCGTCCTGGAAGCCGCCGTCCGGTGTGATGGAGTCCCAGCGTTCCCACATCGTCGTGGCCCCGCGGTCGATCTGGTAGCCCCAGCTCGGGAAGGTCCGCTGGAGCAGCAGCCGGTACGCGACGTCGGTGTGGCCGGTGGCGGTGAGCACGGGGAGCAGCCTCGGTGTACCCAGGAAGCCCGTCGACAGGTGCCAGTCCTTGGCCCTGATGAGCTGGACGAGACGGTCGGCGGCGGGCCCCCGGTCGGCTTCCGTCAGCAGGTCCATGGAGAGGGCCAGTACGTAACCGGTCTGGGTGTCGCCCTTGATCCTCGCGCCGGCGGAGACGTACGCCGCGCGGAAGGCGTCCCGGACCGCGCGGAACAGGGCGGTGTACGGGGCGGGGTCCTTCCCCAGTGCCTCGGCCGTCCGCGCGACCAGGTCGGCGCTGTGCGCGAAGTAGGCGGTGCCGATGACGTCCTTGGGGGTCTCGTCCGCGACGTTGAGCCAGTCGCCGTACCCCTCGGCGGGGCGTAGGCAGCCGCTGCTGTGCCGCTCCAGGTAGTCGAGCCACCGCACCATGGACGGCCAGGACTGCTCCAGCACCCGGGTGTCCCCGTACGCCTGGTACAGCGCCCAGGGCACGGTGACCCCGGCGTCCCCCCAGCCCGCCACACCGTGGCCCAGATCGCCGACGTGCGGCGCCACGTCGGTGAACGCGCCCTCGGCGGTCTGGCTGTCGCGCACGTCCCCCAGCCACTTGGTGAGGAAGCGCGCCGACTCCATGGTGTACGCGGCGGTGGGGGCGAACACATTGATGTCGCCGGTCCAGCCGAGCCGTTCGTCCCGCGCGGGCGTGTCGGTGGGTACGGACACGAAGTTGCCGCGCTGGCCCCATGTGATGTTGTGGTGAAGCCGATTGAGCATCGGGACGTTCGTACGGAAGTCCATCGTGAACGGTGCCGCGGTGTGGATGACCCGTCCCACGACCGCGCCGAGCGGCGGCCGGCCCGGGTAGCCCGTCACCTCGACGTAGCGGAACCCGTGAAACGTGAAGCGCGGCTCGTGGATCTCGGTGCCGGCACCCTTGAGTGTGTAACGGTCGGTGGCGCGGGCGGTGCGCAGGTTGTCGGTGTAGAGCATGCCGTCGGGGCCCAGCACCTCGGCGTGACGCAGCCGTACGGTGGTGCCGGCGGCTCCCGAGACGGTCAGCCGGACCGTGCCGACCATGTTCTGCCCGAGGTCGAAGACGAAGACACCGGGCCTGGGCTCCGTCATTCGGAGGGCGGGGAGTTCGCGTTCCACCCGGGAGGGTCCGCCGACCTCCGCCACGAGCGA
This sequence comes from Streptomyces hebeiensis, assembly GCF_052983195.1. Classification (NCBI taxonomy): domain Bacteria; kingdom Bacillati; phylum Actinomycetota; class Actinomycetes; order Kitasatosporales; family Streptomycetaceae; genus Streptomyces; species Streptomyces hebeiensis. The sequence goes on along the minus strand of NZ_CM129812.1, from coordinate 395,468 downwards.
GGCGGTGACGCCGTCGACCGCCTCGGCCCCGGCCCAGCCGGCCGCGTCGAAGCCGGCGCGGGTCCATCCGTCGGTCTCCAGCCGGGCGTCGTAGTCCTCGCCCGCCATGAGATCGGCGCCGGTGACCGGCCCCGTGGCGGTGCGCCAATCGGTGTCCGACAGCACTCGTTCGGTCGTCCCGTCGGCGTAGATGACCTCCAGCTGTGCCAGCAGCGCGGGCCGGGTGCCGTACTGGTGGGGGCCGTACCACCCGACGGAACCGGCGTACCAGCCGGTCGCGAGGGTGACGCCGAGCGCGTTCCTCCCCGGTACGAGCAGGCGGGTGACGTCGTACGTCTGGTACTGGACGCGCTCGCGGTAGTCGGTCCAGCCGGGCGCGAGCCGGTCCTCGCTCACCCGCGCTCCGTTGAGGTACGCCTCGTACAGGCCGAGAGCGGTGGAGTACAGCCGCGCCCGCGCGACGGCCTTGCGCTTCAGCCGGAACTCGTGGCGCAGCTGTGCCACGGGGGAGTACGGAACCCGCACCGTGCCCCAGGGGCCCGCGCCCCACGCGGCGAGCACCTGGGCCGGCGACCAGGAGGAGTCCTCGTAGTCGGCGGACCGCCAGTCGCCCGCGGGTTCCCGGTCGGTGGTCCGCCACGCTCCATCGGTGGCGAGGGTGCGCGTCCCGTCCGCGGTGGTCAGCTCCAGCAGGCCGAGCAGCCCGGCCGGCCCCGTGGTGGCGTTGGTGGCCGACACCGCGATGACCCCCGTGCCCCGGCGCAGCAGGTCGGTCACCTCCACGACCACGGGACGGCGCCAGTTCTCAGCGCGGCTGTCGGCCTCCGTGTGTGCCACCCGGACGCCGTTCACATGGACCGTGCAGCCGTCGTCCGCCGTCATGACCAGGCGGGCCCGGGTGAGGCCCGCCGGTATGTCGGACACGTCGAGGACGCGGCGGAACCAGCGGGTCGCGGCCGGTGCGCTGCTCGCGGGGTCGCCCTCCGGGAACCAGATCCACGAGGTGCCTTCCAGGGAGGGCGCGCCGACGAGTGCGGTGGGCGCGGCGATCCAGCGCGCGGACCAGTCGGCGGCGGTGAGTCCGGTCTCCCACCAGGACGGCGCGCTCCAGTGGGAGGGGTTGCCCTCGGCGTCCCAGACGCGCACCGACCAGTGGTAGCGCGTACGCGGTGCGAGTGCCGGGCCCGCGTACGGGACGAGGACCGACTCCGAGGAGGAGACCTTCCCGCTGTCCCAGACATCGGGCCGGGACAGGCGCTCCGGAGCGGTGGCGACGCGGATCCGGTACGCGCTCTGGCTCTGGCCGGTCCCGTCGGCCCGGCCGGCCGCGAGGGGCCAACTCAGCCGGGGGCGGGCGGTGTCGAGGCCCAGTGGATGCCGGACGTACTCGACGGTCGGCCCGGTGACGCGCGGGGGCGCGAGGCCGCCGGGGCCCGGTCCGGCGGCCCGGGCGGCAGGCAGCGGCCCGGTTGTCAGCGCGGTTCCCAGGGCGGTGGCGGACGTACCGAGCAGCTGTCTTCTGCTGATCACGATGCGACTCCGTTACGACTCGGCGATGAATCGTTTCACTCGGCGGAAGGTAGGGAGGCCGATGTGACCTGTCAAGGTTTCCCGTCGAGGTGGCCGCACGGTGTGGCCCACGAACAAATCCCTTGATTTCACGGGAAGTTGGGGGGATGATTCCCCGCCGGGTCGTCTGAGGATCAGACCGGAGGCTCCGGGTCGTACTGGATTCCGCGTCGAACCTGGCGCGCGCGCTCACGCGACGCGAGGCGGGCGACCAGGTGGAGGGCCATGTCGATGCCGGCCGAGATGCCCGCGGAGGTGATGATGTCTCCGTCGTCGACGAACCGGTCCTCGCGCCGGACCTCGATGGTCGGATCGATCTCCGCGAGCCGGTCCAGCGACGCCCAGTGGGTCGTGGCGGGGCGGCCTGCCAGCAGCCCGGCAGCCGCGTATACGAGAGACCCGGTGCACACGCTCGTCATGAGGGGGACCGACCCGCGTTGGCCGCGGACCCATGCCAGGTGCTCCGCGTCGTCGAGCTGCGGCCGGGTGCCGCGGCCACCGGGGTGCACCAGGACGTCGAGCGCGGGCAGCTCGGCCATGGAGTGGTGGGCGGCGACGGTGAGTCCCTTGGCGCAGGTCACGGGATTGCCGTCGGCCGAGACGCAGAACACCCGCCACCCGTCCTCGGGGAAGTTCCGTGTCCAGTACGACAGGACTTCCCACGGGCCGACGGCGTCCAGCTCCTCGACGTCGGGGAACAGCAGGATGCCGATGTTTCGGGTGCCCTCGTCGCTCATCGCGCCATCCAAGCACAGGTGGACCGGGCCGCGCCGCGGCCGTTCAGCTCACGTGGGCCAACCCCGTGGCCCGGCCCTGCTCGTCCCACGCGATTTCCAGGATGCGGGTCACGGCGTCACGGTCGATGGGGCCGTACACATGAGGGAAGACGACGCTCTCGGCGACACCGGGGGGCGGGACGGGTGCCGCCTTCCCCCATTCCACCCGGACGCCCAGCCGGTCCTCGTCGATGACCAGGGCGAGCAACGGCTTCGGTGCCGTCCGGTAGAAGGCGTTGACGATGGCCAGCGAGGTCTCCTCGTCGGGGGAGCAGTGGACGAAGCCGTCATCCGTGAGGGACGCGGGCGCGTACGGGTGGTCGGGGCGGGCCTGCCACTCGGAGCGCGGAACGATGTGATAAATCATGCTCCGGGTTATACCCGGCAGCCAAGTGACCTACCGCGGAACGCCGTCGGCGCGGAGGCCGGACCAGGCGGCATGCGAGCGGGAATCCAGTGGCGTTCGAGCGGGAATCCAGCGGTACGGACGCGGAGGGGGCGACCGTACCGGACGTCGCCGTCCGCGTCAGGTCACATCCACGCCGTCGAGCCGTCGGGGCGCACCGGGACCTTCCGTTTCCAGGTGACCCAGTCGTCGGTCGTGAGCGCGGACTCGTCGATCTCGATGCCCCATCCCGGGCGGTCCGGTCGCAGGAGGAGGTGCCCGTCGACCGGGAGGTAGGGGTCCGGGCACCACGAGACGTCGTCCGGTTTGTACTCGAGGACGGCGAAGTTGGTGGTCGCGGCCGCGAAGTGCACGTTCGCCGCCGTCGCCAGCGGTCCGAGCGGGTTGTGCGGCGCGACCGGGACGTAGTGCGCGTCGGCGATGGTGGCGATCTTCGTCATCTGGGTGAGGCCCCCGACCACGCAGATGTCGGGCTGCACGATGTCGGCCCCGCCCGCGGCGAGCAGCGCCAGGAACTCGTGCGAGGAGTACAGGGACTCCCCCGTCGCCAGAGGCACGGCGATCTCGGACCGGATCCTGCTCCAGGCGGGGATGTGCTCGGGGCGCAGGGGTTCCTCGAGGAACAGCGGCTGGTGGGGAGCGAGCGCGGCGCCGAGGTCGACGGCCTGCCGTGGTTCCCACAGGCACGCGTGCGCGTCGAACGCGAAGTCCCACTCCTCGGGGTGGCCGGCACGGACCTCTCCGAAGTACTCGCCCAGTTCCCGGACCACGAGCCCGAACCGGGTCCGGTGCAATTCCTTGCGGTAGGGGCTCAGCTTGAACGCTGTGAAGCCGAAGCGGTCGTGCAACTCCGCTGTGGTGTCACGCAGTTCGCCGAGGTCCGGCGCGGAGTACAGGCCGGCGTAGACCCGGACCCGGTCGCGTACCGCGCCGCCGAGCAGCTGGTAGACCGGTACGCCGAGGGACTTGGCCGCGATGTCCCACAGCGCGTGGTCGATCGCGGCGATCGCGGCCAGGCCCAGTGCCCCCTGGGGGAAGCGACTGGACTGGAGCAGGAACTGGTTGACCCGGCCCGGGTTCCGTGCGTCCATGCCCTTGATTTGTTCGAACAGGTAGTCGAGCAGAGGTGGGTAGGCCAGGTCGGGGCCGTGGTTGTACACCTCGGACCACCCGTCGAGGCCGTCCTCGGTGCCTATCCTGACCAGCACCCTGGGCCGGTCGCCCACCCGCTGGCGGAAGGTCTGGAGTGACGCGATCCTCATGCCGCACGCTCCCCGGTCGCCTCGGGAACCGTGGAGCGCCACGGTGCCATCGACTCGGCGACCTCGCGCGCGAGCGCGTCGGGCAGCGGGTGGCTGGGCGGCCGGACGTCCCGTCGGCAGAGGCCGAGCTGGTGCATGGCCTCCTTCACCACCGACACGTTGTTGGCCGATCCGTCGCGCGCCCGCAGTTCCTCGAAGTGGCGGATACGCCGCCAGACGCGTCCCGCGGCGTCGTGGTCACCGCGCCGCAGGGCCGCGAGCAGTTCCAGGGACACGGCCGGGGCGACGTTGACCAGGCCCGAGGTGAAGGCCCGGGCCCCCGCCTGCCAGTAGGCCGGGGCGTACGACTCCGCCAGGCCCGCGATCCACAGCAGTCCGTCCGGGGCCTCCGCCCTGGTGGCGGCGAACACGACGGGGTCGGGAACGGAGTACTTCAGCCCGACGACGTTCGGCGCCCGCTCCACCAGGCGTGTGATGTGCCCACCGGAGACGGCGCGGTGGGTGAGGTACGGCAGCACACCGACATCGGGTACGGCCGCCGCGACGCTCGCGTTGTACTCGACCCAGCCGTCCGCCGTCAGATAGGGCACGACCGGCTGGTGCACCATGATCGCGTCCGCCCCGGAGTCGCGGGCGAAGCGTGCGTCCGCGACGGCCGTCGTGAGATCGAGCCCCACCCCGGCGACGATCGTGGTGGCGCTCTCGCGCGTGGAGACGACACTCGTCAGGACCTGGCGGCGTTCGTCGGGGGAGAGGGCGTAGAACTCACCGGTGTTGCCGTTGGGCGTCAGCGCGGTCACTCCGTTGCGGATCAGCCGTGCGGTCAGTGCGGCGGTCAGGTCGTGGTCGACCGCGCCGTTCTCGTCGTACGGGACGACGGGGATCCCGACGACGGTGCTGAGCCGCTCGATCAGGCGGGCGGCGTTCGACGAGGTGGTCACGAGGTGGTCCTTTCACCGTGCTCGGCGGGTTCCGCCGGGAGGTCGTGGTGCGGTGTGACGGGATTGACGCGCACCCAGAAGAGATAGATCGCCGCACTCGCCAGACAGCACCCGGCGGCGCCGACCAGCGGCCCCACGTACGACCCGTCGCCGGCGGCCAGGAACAGTCCGATGACGATCGGACTGAGGAGGTTGCCCACCTGGGAGCCGAAGTTCTGGAAGCCGGCCACCGCCCCGACGCTCTCCGACGAGCGTGCCACTTCGGCCGGCAGACTCAGGATCGCCGCGCCGGCGAAGGAGTGCGCGGCACTGCTGACGGTGAGTACGACCATCAGCGCCGCATTGCTCTCCACGAAGGGGGCGAAGCCGATGCAGGCGCTCAGGCCCAGCCCGGTGACGATGGGAACCTTTCGGGCCAGGTTGGTCGAGAGCCCGGACGCCAGCATCCGGTCGGAGACGACGCCGCCGAGCACGGTGGAGCCGATCGCGATGAGCGAGGGGATCCAGCCCACCATGCCGAAGTCCGCCTCGGAGAACCCGCGGTCGTCGAGCAGATAGCTTGGGTACCAGGTGAGGAAGAACGCGCCGGCCAGCGAGCGGAACACATAACCGGTCATCAGCGCCCACACCTGGGAGTCGCCCAGCAGCTCCCGCCACGGTGTGTTCGCGCCGACCGGTTCCTCGCCGGCCGTCGGCCCCTGATCGGAGCGGATGTGGGCCAGTTCGGCCGCGGAGACGCGCGGATGTTCCCCGGGCTCGCGGTAGACGGCCACCCAGCCCACGATCCACAGCAGTCCGGTGACACCGATCACGATGAACGCCAGCCGCCAGCCGCCGAAGAGAGCGAGCGCCGTCACCACCGGGATCGACAGCGCCGTTCCGATCTGCTGGCCCATGTCGAACAGACTGGAGGCGAAGGCCCGCTCCTTGCGCGGGAACCACCGCGAGACGACCTTGATGTTCGCCGGCTGCACCGGCGCCTCGCCGATGCCCAGGCCGAGCCGGAACACCATGACCGAGCCGACGCCCTGCGCGAGGGCGGTCAGCGCCGTCCAGATCGACCACCAGCCGACCGCGACGGGATAGATGACCCTCGGACCGAAACGGTCCAGCAGCCACCCGGAGGGAATCTGGAACAACGCGTACGTCCAGAAGAACGCCGACAGCATCACGCCCTGCACGGCGGAGCTGATGTGGAACTCCTTCGACATGTACGGCATGGCCACGCTCAGCGCGGCCCGGTCGAGATAGGCGATCGTCAGACCGAGGGCCGAGAAGCCGACGATCGTCCACCGCATGCTGCTGCGCTGCCGGGCCGGTGATCTCCCGGCCTTGGACGAGGGCACGCTGGAAAGGGGCGGCACCACTGCTCCCGAAGGGTAGGCTCCCCCGTGAGGGAGTGTCGGAACTCTCTTTCGCGGCCCGGGAACTTGGCGGTGAACGGGCCGCGTCTCGCATCGTGGGTCAATGAGCGGTGGATGGTCCGTCGGTGATCCGGCCCACGAGCCGACCCTCAAACGGACATGCGGAACAAGGGGCTACCAACATGGACACAACGGCCTCTCGTATATGACGTACGATGCGCGACGCGATGAAGGTAGGAGCGCTCCGGGAGATTAGTCAACGCTTCTGACAAAACCTGTTGTTCAAGAGGAACGTCGCTGTCCGCCCCGCTCCCCGCGCCGATTGACGCCGCGCGACCCTTTCCCGGGCCCGGGCGGGGCGCTAACTTCCCATCCGGCGCTTACATCGATGTAATGCAAAGGAGCCGCTCATGCGTGCAGGCCCGCGCGCGACCCGTCGCGCGGCACTCGTCGCCGTCCTCCTGTCCCTCCTGTTCGGCCTTGTCTCCGTACCGCAGGCCGCCGCCGTGGAACGCGAGTCCACCGCCGCACGACCTGCGGCGGCCACCCCGGGCCCGGCGCCGGCCGCCGCGGGGACCACCTTCCGCAACCCGCTCAACCCGGGCCCCGATCCGTTTATGACGCACTGGCGGGGGGCGTACTACCTGACCACCACGCAGGGCGGCAGCATCCGTATGTGGCGCTCGCCCTCGCTGAGCACCCTGCTCGCGGCCGAGCCCGTGACCGTGTGGCAGGACACCGACCCCAGTCGCAACCGCAACATCTGGGCGGCGGAGTTCTACCGCTTCGGCGACCGCTGGTACCTCTACTACACGGCCGACGACGGGGTCGACGACCACCACCGGCTGTACGTGCTGGAGTCCGAGCGCGACGATCCGGCCGGGCCCTACCACTTCAAGGCGAAGCTCACCCCGCCCAACCACGCCTCCGACTTCGCCATCGACCCGGGGGTGTTCCAGCACAACGGGCGTCTCTACCTCGCCTACAGCGGCATCAACCCGTACCAGCACAACGGCCTCAACATCGCGCCGATGTCCAACCCCTACACCGTTTCGGGCAATGCCGTCGCCATCGACGCGGACGGCGGCTGCCCCGAGGTCCGCGAGGGACCGGAGTTCCTGAACCGCAACGGCCGCACCTGGATGACATACTCCACCTGTGACACCGGCAAGCCCGACTACCAGGTCTGGATGCTGTCCCTGCCTAACGGGGCCGATCCACTCGTTCCGCGCAACTGGACCCAGCACGCGGGCCCGGTGTTCTCACGCGCCGACGACCGCGGGGTCTTCGGCCCCGGCCACCACGCCTTCTTCCGCTCGCCCGACGGCACCGAGGACTGGATCGTCCACCACGCGAAGACAACCTCAGTGAACACCTACACCAACCGCACCACCCGCGCCCAGAAGATCACCTGGAACGCCGACGGCAGCCCGAACCTCGGTCGTCCGCTCGCCCTGGGCGCGACCCAGGACCTGCCCTCCGGGGACCCGGGGTCCGGCACCTACTGGATCAACGACGACGGCCGTTCCAGTGGCGAGGGATCCGTCGCGTACACCGGCACCTGGAACTCCGGAACGGGCTGCGGCAGCCAGTGTTTCTGGAGCGACGACCACTGGAGCGACAAGGCCGGCAACACCGCCACCTTCACCTTCACGGGGACCCGGATCGCCCTGCTGTCCGTACGGGACACCGGCAACGGCATCGCGGCCCTCAGCGTGGACGGAGGAGCGGAACAGCGTGTCGACTTCCACGGGACGATCCGCGTCGGCGAGGCCCTGCAGTACCTCAGTCCCCGGCTCCCGTTCGGCAAGCACACACTGCGGATCCGTGTGACCGGCGAGCGCAACGCCCAGTCCTCCGCGTCATTCGTGAGCGTGGACCGGGCCGAGGTGTACACCGACTGACAGTGTGTGCCGGCCGCCATCGGGTGTTCGAGGTCCGCTCACTCCCGCGTGGGACGTTTCATGTACGGGCAACGTGCTTTACATGTACCGGTGTCACACTGATGGACCATGGCCCACTCAAGGACCTCGAGCACCCGCATGAGCCGTCGGCGCCTGCTGGCCGCCACCGGCGCCCTCGCGCTGACCGCCGCCTGCGGCTCCGACACGGGGCGCGACGGTGCGGCGGGCGGCCCCGCCCTTGACCACTGGTACCACCAGTACGGCGAGGCCGGCGCCGAACAGGCGGTGCGACGCTACGCGTCGGCGTACCGGAAGGCGAGGGTCACGGTCCAGTGGCGGCCCGGCAACTACGACCAGCAGACCGCCGCGGCACTGCTGACCAGGAACGGGCCGGACGTGTTCGAGGGCGGCCCGACCCTGGACCAGATCCGGGGCGGCCAGGTCGCCGATCTCACCGACCTCCTCGAGGACGTGCGCGACGACTTCCACCCCGCGGTCCTCGCGCCCAAGACGTACGAGGGCAGGATCTACGGGATCCCGCAGGTCATCGACGCGCAGCTGCTCTACTACCGCAAGAGCCTGCTCGCCGACGCGGGCGTGCGGCCACCGGCGAGTCTCGACGAACTGGTCGACGCGGCAAGGGCGTTGACGACGCGGGACGTCAAGGGGCTCTTCCTCGGCAACGACGGCGGTGCCGGCGTCCTCGCCGGCACCCCGCTGCGCGCGGCGGGCCTGGACCTGGTCACCGCCGAGGGGGAGATCGGCTTCGACGATCCGCGGGCCGCCAGGACCCTCGGCAAGCTGCGCGCCCTCCACACCGACAAGTCCCTGCTGCTCGGAGCCCCCACCGACTGGTCCGACCCATCGGCGTTCACCCAGGGCCTGACGGCCATGCAGTGGACGGGACTGTGGGCCCTCCCGCTGATCGAGAAGGCGCTGGGTGACGACTTCGGGGTGCTGCCCTTCCCCGCGGACGGAGCGCACGGCAGGCCCGCGGTCCCGGTCGGCGCCTATGGGGCGGCGGTCAGCGCGCACAGCGGCCACACCGAGGCCGCGAAGGCGTATGTGAAGTGGTTGTGGGTGGAACGCACCGACTACCAGGAGGACTTCGCGCTCTCCTACGGCTTCCACATCCCCGCCCGGATCTCGCTGGCGAACAAGGCCACCCCGCTCACCGAGGGAGCGGCGGCCGGGGCCGTACGTCTGACGACCGGGTACGGAGCAGCCCAGCCCCTGTTGTGGACCGATCGGAGCCGGACCGCCTACCAGGACGCGCTGAGCCGGATCATCACCGCGGGCGCCGACCCGGAAACCCAGGTCAAGTCGGTCGTCGCGACGACGAAGGCCGAGCTGAAGCGCGTGCGGTCGTAACCATGCGGACACCGGAAGCCGCCCGTACGCGGACGCCGCAAGCCGCCCGTACGCCGCTCGGGCGGCGGCTGCTCGGGCCTGAGAACCGCTATCTGTGGTTCTGGGTCTTCGTCGGTCCCTTCGCCGCCGGACTCGCCCTCTTCACCTATGTCCCGCTGGTGTGGAGTGTGTGGCTCAGCTTCTTCGACGCGCACAACACGGTGACTCCGACCGACTTCGTGGGGCTGGACAACTACGCCGAGATACTCGGCGATCCGTCCTTCACCGCGGGCCTCACCACCTTCGCCGGTTTCTCGCTCCTGATCGTCCCGGCGACCTACGCGCTCTCGCTCGCCCTCGCCCTGATGGTGAGCCGGCTGCGGTTCGCCCAGGCGTTCTTCCGGTCGGTCTTCTTCCTGCCGACCGCCTGTTCCTACGTCGTCGCCGCGATGATCTGGAAGCTGTCGATCTTCAACGGGGTGCGCTACGGGCTGGCGAACACGGTACTGGGGTGGTTCGGCGGCTCCGACGTCGCCTGGCTGTCGACCACCAGTCCGCCCTGGTACTGGCTGGTCATCGTGACCGTGCGGCTGTGGCTCCAGGCGGGCTTCTACATGGTGATCCTGCTGGCCGGGCTCCAGCGCATCCCGGCCACCCTCTACGAGGCGGCGGCGGTCGACGGGGCCCGCCCCGGCTGGCAGGTCTTCCGGCACATCACCTTCCCCCAACTGCGCGCGACCTCCGTCGCCGTCGTCCTGCTGCTGGTGATCAACGCGTTCCAGGCCTTCGACGAGTTCTACAACCTGCTCTCGACGGCACGCGGTTACCCGCCGTACGCCAGGCCGCCGTTGGTCTACCTGTACTACGTGGCGCTGGGGCAGGGGCAGAACCTGGGCGTGGGCAGTGCGGGGGCGGTGATCCTCGCGCTGATCATCGCCGTGGTGACGGTGGTACAGGCACGCTGGTTCGGTCTCGGACGCCAGGAGGACTGACGACCCGTGCGACGGTATCCGACCGACGATCCGACGGCGTACGCCCCGCCCCGCGCATCGACCCCCGCCCGGATCCGCGCCGCGGCCCGACCTTCGGTCCGGCCCCCGGTCCGTTCCTCGGCCCGCGCCCCGGAGCGGGCCGGGCGCGCACTGCGGTCGGTCCTGCTGATCGTGCTCGCCGCATTCTTCCTGGTCCCGTTCTACCTCCTGGTCCGTAACGGTCTGGCCACCGAGGCGGACATCACCGGAACCGACTGGACGTTCTTCCCGCACAGCCTGAAATGGAGCAACCTCCGGGAACTGTTCGACGACAGCAGCGTTCCCATGGTGCACGCCCTTGGGAACTCGGCCGTGATCGCCGTTCTCACCACCGTCGGCACCCTGCTGCTCGCCTCACTCGCCGGGTACGGACTGGCCCGCATCGAGTATCCGTACGCCAACCGCGTCTTCTACGCGTTCCTGGTCGCGCTGATGATCCCGTCGGCCGTCACCTTCGTCCCGAGCTTCGTCCTGGTCTCGTCGCTCGGCTGGATCTCCACCTTGCGCGGACTGATCGTCCCCACCCTGTTCAACGCGTTCGCCGTCTTCCTCTTCCGCCAGTACTTCCTCGGCTTTCCCCGCGAGTTGGAGGACGCGGCCAAGGTGGACGGGCTCGGCCACTGGCGCACGTACTGGCGGATCGTGGTTCCCAACACACGGCCCGTCTTCGCCGCTGTCGGCGCGATCGTCTTCATCGGCTCCTGGAACTCGTTCCTCTGGCCGCTGGTGATCGGTCAGGACCGCGACGCGTGGACCGTCCAGGTCGCCTTGGCCACCTTCACCACGGCCCAAACCGTCAACCTGCACGAGCTGTTCATCGCCGCGGCCGTCTCGATCCTGCCGCTCCTGGTCGTCTTCGTGGTGCTGCAGCGCCATATCGTCGCGGGCGCCGAGCGGTCCGGCATCGACGACTGATGAGACGAGACACGCTCGACGAACCACACCTGACGAAGCACCCCCTGTTGACGCCCGGGGATCGCGGGAGGACCATCGCTACACGTTTACAGTGAGTGTAAATGTGTGCATAAAACGCTCGTAGCGGGGCGAATATGCCCATCGCGCGGCAGAGGGGCTGTACACATGACACGCATGTCCAGTGGTGGCCGGCCGACGATCGTGCCGATCACGGAGAGCGCCACTGTCCGCGCCCCCTCGTCGTCCGCGCGTCCGCTCCGCCTGTGACGGCCGACAGCTGAGAACACGAGGTCGCCATGAGTGTCACCGCGTCCCGGGCCGGTGCTGTCCCGGACAGCCGCGGAACCCCACCGCCCCGGACACCGGCCCAGCGCAGACGGGCGCTCGGCCTGGACCGGAGCGCCTGGTTCCTGCTCCTTCCCGCGCTGATCCCGGTCCTGGTCCTCAGCGTGGGCCCGCTCCTGTACGGTGCCGCGCTCGCGTTCACCGACGCCCAGGCCGTCCGGACCTCCGACACCCGGTTCATCGGCCTGACCAATTTCCTCGACCTGCGCTTCGACTCCCTCTTCTGGTATTCCTTCGGCATCGGCCTGACCTGGGCGGTGTGCGTGACGGCCGGACAGTTCGCGCTGGCCCTCGGCCTCGCGCTGCTGCTCGACCAGAACCTCCGGCTGCGCTGGCTGGCCCGGACCCTGGCGCTGGTGCCGTGGGCCATGCCCGAAGTGGTGGTCGGCGTCATGTGGCGTCTCGTCTACCACTCCGACGCCGGAGTCCTGAACAAGACGCTCACCCAGCTCGGCCTCCTCCACGAGAACCACGAGAAGATCGACTGGCTCGCCGGTCTCTCCTACGCCCTGCCCGCGGTCATCGTGGTCGGCGTATGGGCGGGCATGCCCCAGACGACCGTGGTACTCCTCGCCGGACTGCAGAGCGCCCCACCCGAACTGCGCGAGGCGGCCCAACTCGACGGGGCGGGTGTGTGGCGCCGCTTCACGGCGGTCACGTGGCCGGCACTCAAGCCCGTGGCTGTCGCCATCACGGCCCTCAACTTCATCTGGAACTTCAATTCCTTCGGGCTCGTGTACGTCCTCACCCGGGGCGGCCCGGGCGGGCAGACCAGGCTGCCGATGCTCTTCGCCTATGAAGAGGCCTTCAAGTACGGCCAGTTCGGTTACGCCGCCGCGATGGGGCTGGTCATGGTGGCCGTGATCGCGGTCCTGCTGACCCTGTTCCTGCGCGCGAAGCTGAAGGAGGAGGCGGCGTGAGCGTCCCGTCCCCGTCCCCGTCCCGATCCCGGTCGCCGTCCTTGTCCACGCCGAAGCCGCCCGCGCCCGGCACGCCCGGCACGAAGGGCGCGCAGGCCATGGAGCGCGCGCCGGCCAAGGTGCGCGCGCTCCGCCTCGCCGGCGGCGCCGGTCAGTACCTGGCTCTCGCCTGCTACCTGATCTTCCTGGGCTTTCCGCTGCTGTGGCTGCTGTCGACGTCGTTCAAAACGGCGCGGGAACTCGGCTCCCTGGACCCGGCCTGGCTGCCCCGGCATCCCGGTCTCGACAACTACCGCGCCGCGTTCGACGCCCAGCCACTGCTCCGTTCGGCCCTCAACAGCCTCGTCGTGGCGTGCGCGGCCTCGCTGATCTCGGTCACCGTCGCCGTGCCCGCCGCCTACGCGCTGGCGCGGCACCGCTCCCTGGTCGGCAGGGCGAGCTCGGTGTGGATCCTGGTCAGCCAGATGTTCCCGTTCGTCCTGGTGATCATCCCGCTGTTCCTCGTCCTGAAGAACATGCGTCTGATCGACAGCATCGCCGGCCTGATCGTCGTGTACGTGGTGTGGAACCTGCCGTTCTCCCTCTGGATGCTCCAGGGGTACGTCAAAGCGGTGCCACCGTCCCTGGAGGAGGCCGCCGCCATCGACGGCGCGGGCCGGGCGCGCATACTCGTCAGCGTGATCCTGCCCCTGCTCGCACCGGGCCTGGTGGCCACGCTGATGTTCTCCTTCGTCACCGCCTGGAACGAGTTCTTCTTCGCCCTGGTCCTGCTCAAATCCCCGGAGAACCAGACCATGTCCGTGATCCTGACCCGCTTTCTGGGCGCCGAGGGCGTCGCGGACCTCGGTCCCCTGGCCGCCGCCTCGGTGCTGGCCACCGTCCCCGGTCTGGTGTTCTTCGCACTGCTCCAGCGCCGGCTCGTGGGCGGCATGCTGGCGGGGGCGGTGAAGGCGTGAGGAGCCCGAGGCGGAGGAGGCGGACCACCACACTCGTGCGGACGCTCCTCCGCGGCGCGGCCACCACTCTCGCGCTGAGTCTCCTCGCCGGATGCGGCGCCGCCCCGGACACGACGGCCGACGGCGGGATCAGGCTCGAATTCCTCAGCCTCGCCTGGCAGAAGGAGTCCGTCGAAGCCAACAAGAGACTCGTACGGCAGTGGAACGAGGACCACCCCGGCGTCCAGGTCCGCTACGTCCAGGGGAGCTGGGACAGCATCCACGACCAGCTCCTCACCTCCTTTCTGGGCGGTGAGGCGCCGGACATCATCCACGACGACGCCTCCGACCTCACCGACTTCGCCCACGGGGGCTACCTCGCCGACCTGACGCCCTATCTGCCGAAGAGACTCCGCGACGACATCCCCCAGGCGTCCTGGGAGACAACGTCGTACGACGAAGGCGTCTACGGAGTCCCGTTCCTCCAGGAGCCGCGCGTCCTGATCGCCAACACGAAACTGCTGGAAGCGTCCGGTGTACTCCTGCCCACCGCACAACGCCCCTGGACCTGGCAGGACTTCGAGGACATCAGCAGGAAGCTCACCCGCGACGTCGACGGCGACGGCAGGACCGACACCTACGGAGTGGCCTGGGCCATGAAGGAGCCGGTCGCCCAGTCCGTCAACCTGGCCCTGTCCACCGGCGGGAAGGTCTTCACCAAGGATGGGGGCGGCAAGAACAGGATCCGCTACGACACCGCCGAATCCTCGGTCCCGGAGCTGGTCCGGCGACAGGTCAACGAGGACCGTACGGCACCCAGGAACGGCCTGGGCATGTCGGGTTCGGACACGCTGCCCGGCTTCTTCGGCGGGCGCTACGCCATGCTGCCGCTCAACTTCTCCTACCGGCAGCAGGTGCGGCAGCAGGCCCCCGAGGGCTTCGACTGGACGGTCCTGCCCATGCCGGGGGACAGTACGGGACACCTCACGCAAGGGGTCGCGCCACAGACCCTCTCCGTATCCCGGGACAGTGCGCACAAGAAGGCCGCCGTCGACTTCATCGCCTACCTCAACCAGGCGGACCACCAGGTCGAACTCGCCACCGGTGACTGGCTGTTGCCCACCAGTCGCGAGGCGCTGAAGGACCCGGCGGTCAACACGCGCAGGCACGGATGGCGGACGGGCGTGGACGTCGCGGCAGGGCTCCGCCCGTCGCCCGCGCTCGGTGTGCTCGGCTTCGCGGAGTGGAAGGACAAGATCGCCACCCCGGCCTACCAGGAGTACTACAACGGCGCCCTCGGAACGGACGAACTCCGCACACGCCTCGTTGCGGACGGCAACCGGATTCTCGACCGGTACCAGCGCTGAGCCGCCTCCCGCCGCCCCACCCGCGTCGCTCCCACCTCTCTCGCTTCCCCCGGAAGGGACCCAGGCATGACCACCAGCACCACCCCTGTCCCGCTCCTGGAGGAGCACGTCACCGGCGTCTCCGTCGCGAGGGCCCCGCACGGCAGGGGAGCGGCACCTGAGGCCGGTGTCACCCGCGAGAGCCACACCCTCGACGTGGCACGCGGCCGCGCCCACCACGCCCCCTCCCTGATCGCGGGACGGCGATGCTGCGCCTGACCTGGGTCCAGCCCGAGGACCTGATCGGGCACGAACTGCGCCAGGCGGCACAGGACGGCCGGGACGCCTCGGCGGTGGAGCTCCGCTGGCGTCGGGCGGGCGGCCACCCGGCCCCGGACCGTGCCGGTGTGTCGAAGCAGCCCCCCGCCCCACAGCTGCGGTCCCTGGCGGAGGAGTTGTTGGACGAGCTCGCGGCGATCCCGGCCCCGTCGGCGACGGACGAACCCACGGACCTGGCCGCCATTACCTCCCTGTGCCCGGGGTACGCGGCCGAGCCCGCGGCCCCGCCGGCACCGGCCGACGCCTCCCGCCTGCACGCCGCCTGGCTCGGCCGCGCCGTCGGCTGCCTGCTCGGCAAGCCGGTGGAGAAGCTCCCGCTGGAGGGCATCAGGGCCATTGCCGTGGCCACCTCCAACTGGCCGCTCGACACCTGGTTCACCGAGATCGGCCTGGACCCGGCCGTCGCGGCGGCCCACCCCTGGAACCGACGTTCTCGGTCCACCTCCCTCGCCGAGAACATCGACGGCATGCCCGAGGACGACGACCTCAACTACCCCCTCCTCGGCCTGCTCCTCCTCCGCCGCCACGGCCATTCCTTCACCACCGAGGACGTCGCCCGGCTCTGGCTCGACGCGCTCCCCGCCGGCCGCACCTTCACCGCGGAGCGCGTCGCCTACCGAAACCTCCTCGACGGACTGGAGCCCCCGCACACCGCCACCCACCGCAATCCGTTCCGGGAGTGGATCGGCGCGCAGATCCGTGCCGACGTCTTCGGCTGGACCCACCCCGGCCGCCCGGCCCGGGCGGCCGGGCTCGCCCACAGTGACGCCACACTGACGCACACGGCGAACGGCGTGTACGGCGAGATGTTCGTGGCGGCCGTCCTCGCACACGCGGCCGGGCCCGCCACCACCGTCCACGAGGCCCTGGAAGCGGGCCTGCGGTTCATCCCGCCCCGCTCCCGTTACGCACGGGCGATCCGCTTCGGTGTCGAGGCGGCCCGGGCCGAGCCGACCGGCACCCGGGCCGGCTTCGCCACCGTCGTGGACACCCTCCACGCCCGCTACGCGCCCGGCCACCACTGGGTGCACGTCCTGCCGAACGCGGCCCTGCTGGCCGCGGCCCTCACCCACGCGGACGGCGACTTCACCGGCTCCATCTGCCGAGCCGTCTCCGGAGGCTGGGACACGGACTCCAACGGCGCGACGGCCGGCTCCGTCGCCGGGCTGCTCGCGGGGTCCCCCGACGCGATCGACGAACGCTGGACCGCTCAGCTGAAGAACCGCCTGGCCACGACGGTGGCGGGCTTCGACGGCATCGGCTTCGACGAACTGGCGCGGCTGACCGCGGAGGTGTCCACATGACCACCACACCACCACCGCGCGCCCGGTCCCGCTCCGGCGCCCGGTCCCGCTCCGGCTCCCGGTCCCGCTCCGGCCCGGCCCTGTGCCCGCCTCCGCTCACCGAGTACGGCGCGGCCGACATGCACCCGGTCGCCTACGTCACCCGCGCCTTGTGGCGGGGGACAATGCCCGCCCCCGGATCGACGCCTTCTCCGAGCAAGCACGAGGAAGCACCATGAACGATCACCACCGGCCCCCCGCCCCTCCCCGTCCCGTGGGCCCCCTGCGGGGCCTTCGTGTCATCGACCTGGCCACCCTGTTCGCGGGGCCGCTCTGCGCCACCATGCTCGGCGACTTCGGTGCCGAGGTCATCAAGGTGGAGCACCCGCGCAGGCCCGACCCCTCCCGCGGCCACGGACCCGCCAAGGACGGCGTCGGCCTGTGGTGGAAGCTGCTCGGACGCAACAAGAGGAACATCACGCTCGACCTCTCCACGCCCGGCGGCCGGGACGTCCTGCTCCGGCTGGTGGCCGACGCCGACGTCCTGATCGAGAACTTCCGGCCCGGGACCCTGGAGAAGTGGGGCCTGGGCTGGGACGAGCTGTCGGCCGCCAACCCCCGCCTGGTCCTCGCCCGGATCACCGGCTTCGGCCAGTACGGCCCGTACGCGCGCCGCCCGGGGTTCGGCACGCTCGCCGAGGCGATGAGCGGTTTCGCCGCGGTCACGGGGGAGCCGGACGGGCCGCCGACGCTGCCGCCGTTCGGCCTCGCCGATTCCATCGCCGCGTTCTCCACCTCGTACGCCGTGATGGCCGCGCTGCGCGGCCGGGACACGACGGGCCGCGGCCAGGTCGTCGACATGGCCATCATCGAGCCGATGCTGATGGCCCTCGGGCCGCAGCCCATCTGGTACGACCAGCTCGGCTACGTCCAGCCACGCACCGGAAACCGCTCCACGAACAACGCCCCACGCAACACCTACCGCACGAGCGACGGCAAGTGGGTGGCCGTCTCGACGTCCGCGCAGTCGATCGCCGAGCGGGTGCTGCGGCTCGTCGGCCGCCCCGAATACATCGGCGAGCCCTGGTTCACCACCGGATCGGGGCGCGCGGCGCACGCCGCCGAACTGGACGAGGCGGTCGGCTCGTGGATCGCGGCGCACACCCGCGACGAGGTCGTCGCGGCCTTCGAGAAGGCCGAAGCGGCCATCGCGCCGGTCTACGACATCCGCGACGTCATGGCCGACGAGCAGTACCTGGCCCTGGAGACGATCACCGAACTGCCCGACCCGGACCTGGGCACGGTGCGGATGCAGAACGTCCTCTTCCGGCTGTCCGAGACCCCCGGCGCCATCCGGTGGACGGGCCGCCCGCACGGCGCCGACACCGCCGAGGTTCTGTCCGGGCTGGGGCTGACCGGCGCGGACATCGCGTCCCTCCACGCGGAGGGCGCGCTGTGACGGGCCGTGCCCCTCGCTCGGCTCCCTCTCGCCCTCGGCCCCTCCCTCGGCCCGGACAGGGGATGCCGAGGTAGTCACGAGGGACTGCCCGGCTCGAGCGTCAGCAACACCGGCCCGCTCACATCGGCATACGGTGGGGGAGCGTATGGCGTGGGGTGAGTGCCGCGAAGATCGAGCGACACGATCGGCCCGTCGGCCGGGCCGAGGGCGAGGTGGTGGCCCGCGGAGTCCAACAGCAGGAGGCGACAGGCGAGTTGGCGCGCCGTGAATTCCGCCAACGTCTCGATGAATCCGGCATTCGTCGTGTCGCTGTCGCCCAGTCCTGTGAGCAGCAGACGGAATTGCTGCGTGCGCGTCAGGCCGGCGTCCCCCACCGACAGCTGATCACCTTGCAGTACCGCCTGAAGGTATTGGTCCGACGTCAGCTCCACGTGTACTGACGTGAGTGTGGT
This sequence comes from Streptomyces hebeiensis, assembly GCF_052983195.1. Taxonomy (NCBI): domain Bacteria; kingdom Bacillati; phylum Actinomycetota; class Actinomycetes; order Kitasatosporales; family Streptomycetaceae; genus Streptomyces; species Streptomyces hebeiensis. The sequence continues at coordinate 376,871 of NZ_CM129812.1, read as the reverse complement.
CACAGGGATTTTTTCGTGTGCCGGCAAGAGAGGTCCCGTACCGGGGACCGCGGTTCCACCGTCGGACACGCATTTCGTCAGCGTGGCGTCCAGCCAGGTGACGAGCGCTTCGGGCGTGGCGGCTCCGGGGCCCGCGGCCAGCAGCTCGGGAGCATGCCGGCCCAGCGCGGTGACGAGCAGCTGAGTGAAAGTCGCCGCGTCCATCCGCAGAGCGGCCCGGTCGAATTCTCCGTCCGTCGATTCCACGTCGACCGGTTCCGCCGTGCGACTCTCGCTCGGCTCCGGCTCCGGCTCCGGCTCCAGCCCCGGGGCCGGGGCCGAGCCCACGTTCGACGTGGGGGGCGTCTCCGGCTCGTTTCCGGCGGAGCTGTCCGTCGCGGTCGGTCCGGCGGTGCCGCCGGGGAACGGCGGAATGCCCAGCCCATGCCGTAGCCGGTTCGCCAGGTCGATGCCGGAGACCGCGTCCTGCCCGTGTACGGCGAGGTGTTCCGCGACCTGCCGTACCGCGTCGCGGAACGCCGCACCCGCGTACCGCGAGTCCACGAGGACGGGGTGGAGTTGCGGGGGCAGGACCAGCGACACCGCCCGCCACCACACGTCGTCCGGGTCGGTGTCCGCCGGCACTTCGGAGGCCCGGGCCGTGGCGAGTGCGAAGTCGTCGTGGGCGGAGCGCCAGGTACGGCGTGAGGCATGTGCCGCGATGGAGTCGAGTGTGTCGTCCCAGGGACCGGGCCGGACCATCAGCAGTCGTACGTGGTCGGCGGGGTCGAGCCTGCTGTCCCGTACGGGGAGGGAACCGTTGAGAGCGGCCTGGAGCGCGGGCCCCTCACGCAACGTGACCTCGGCGGCGTCCACTTGGGCCGTGGTGATGATGTCGTCGGGCGCGAGGCGCGGCGGGTCGTCGGGCAGGTCGTCGGCTGAGACCAAGGCGGCGGTGAGTCCTCGTTCGGCATCCGTACGGTCAACACGCGGGACGATCGACGCCACCGCGGCGTCGGCGGCACCGGCGTCGAGACCGCGCAGCCGGTCCAGGGCGTCGTCGAGTCGCCGCTGTGCCTGCCCGGCCTCTTCCCACGCGTCGTGGAGCAGCAGGACGTCCTCATGGCTCCCCTCGCCCGCCTCCACGCGCTGATTGAGAAGGGCGACGGTCCGCGCGGCTCGGCCGAAGGCGGTGAGCGCCTCCTCGTGATCGACGCGTGCGCCGGCGATCGCGGCGTCCGCGGTGGACTCGGCCGTGGGTCCGGTCGTGGCGTCGGCCGTGGCTTCGGCCGGGGGAGTCGTCGGGCCGGGGGCGGTGGTGGTGCCGACCGGGGCGGGCGGAGTGGCGATCACCGTCTCGGCAGGCTGTTCCCGGGGCTGACCCGGGTCTTGGGTCTGCCTCTTGGTCCCGTTGTGATCCTGGGTCTCTGTGCTCGAGGTCGGGGCCGGCGCCGGGGCTGGCGGCGCCGGCAGGGCGGCCTTGGTCTTGACCGGGTTGGCCACGACCGTGGCCCCCAGCCGTTCGGCGAAGAGCTTCGCCACGTTCTCCAGCCAGGCGGTGGCCTGCTCGGGGTCCACGTCCGGCCGGACTTTGTCGCTCATGTAGCGGCCGGACTTGTCGTTCACCGTCCACGCGTTGAGCTCCTTGTCCCACCGGAACTCGCCCGACACCCGGGCCATACCCGCTGCCGTACGGCCGCTCGCTTCGCCGAACGCGGCGGCGACACCCGTGTGCCCGAGCCCGTCCAGGCTGTCGCGCAGCGCCTCCGCGGTCAGCCCCGGATCCTTCTCCCGCATACCGGCCAGCAGCCGGTCGAACTGCTCCTGCTCGATCAGCGCGGACGGCTGCTCACTGCCCAGGACCACCCGTCCGTCCGCTGTGACCGTGTACAGCCACACACCGTCCCGGCTCCGGGTCAGGACCTCCGCGTTGAACTCGTCCAGCGGCACCCACAACGGATTGAGCCGGATGTCCCCGGCGTCGTCCTGCTCCTCGTCCTTGACCCGCTTGGGGGCGACCGTCGCCCCGAAATCCCGTTCCCGGTCGATGGGAGTGGCATCGCTGCCGTCGTAGTGGTTGTTGCCCGAGTAGTAGATCTCGGTCCGTCGTGGGGCCGTCTCCGGCCCCACGGTGGTGAGCAGCCGGGTGCCGGGTCCGTCACCGCCGACCAGGACGTCCACCCGCAGGTCGAGGGCCTGGGCCAGCAGAGGTACCAGGATCTCGCCCTCCGGGGAGTTCCAGTGGCTGGACCAGTCCGCCACGGTCCGGCGCAGCGCCGCGTACTCGTCGCCCTCCAGAGGCGCGTCGCTGACCGGGTAGGACCGCTCGAGCAGGGTGCGCAGCCCGGTGGTCCCGAGGGAGGTCACCGGCGGCAGCAGACCGCGATCGTCGAGGTAGGTGAACAGGTCACGGCTCTCCGCCGTACTGGCGACGGTCCGGATGTCCGCGTCGCTCATCCCGTCCTCGGGATGCGCGGTACGGGCGTTCACGTAGGCCATCCGCAGCGTGGCGTCGCCGAGGGCTTCGAGCGTGACGGCCGTGACACCGTGATGGGCGAGTTGGGCGAGAAGCTGGTCACGGTCCAGTGCGTCGAACCGGCGTGACAGGTTCCCCGCCCGGTGTCCCCGGAACTGCAGCCGGGTCATACGGTCCAGCCCCGTACCGCTCTCCTCCGCCCGCCGGAGGTGGTCCAGTACGTGTGCGCGCATGACCTCGGCCACGACGGGAGACTGATCGGTGGGCAGGGGATGCCCGGTGCGCCGCCGCAGGTCGTCGTGCACGGCCTCCGGCACGGAGAGCCACGCGTACGCGGCGGGGTGTCTCTCGGAGAGATCCGGCAGGCGGTCACGGATGTGCAGTGGAGCACTCGCCATGAACGAGGACAGGACGCATTCCCCGTCCAACGGAACCGGTACCCGCCGTCCACGCCCCGGCCCGGCCCCGGATCCGGACACATCCGTGTCGGCACCGTCCTGGGGGTCAGTGTCCGGCCCCTCGGGCGGCGTCGCGCTGTCCGGAACCGTCGTGTCCGTGTCCGTGTCCGTGACCGGGAGCGCGAGCTGGAAGTGTTTGTCCGTCAGGCTCAGCACGACATGCGGGGGCGCGGGGCTCGGCTCGACGCCGAGGTCCGTCTCCAGCGTCCCGGCGTTCCGGCCGGAGCCGGCGGGCGGCGCGAAGTCCTGGAAGCTCCCGTCCGCCCGCACGACGGTGACCCGCACGCCGAACGCCCGGGCGGCCAGCCCCGGCAACAGGTCCGTCGCCGAGTTGTTCCAGCCCGCTTCCCCTGCCGCCCCACCCGCGCGTCCGAGCTGGGCAGCCGCCAGCCGGGTCCGGGCGTCATCGCTCAGGTCCACGGCGTGCGGGATCACACCCAGCGCGTCGAACTCCCTGCGCGCCGCCGTGTTCTCACCGAGCAGCAGCCCCGCTCCGGCCACCTCGGCCGGGGTGAAGGTGTCCGTGCCGTCCACCGTCACGAAGCCGCTCAGACCGCTCTCGGCCGGGTCGCTCAGCCGTGCCGCCAGCACGTCCCGCAGCCGTGCCACCGCCGCGTCCCGCGCCCCGGACGGGTCGATGCCGGCCGCCGTGAGCAGATCGCCCCGCCCGGCCCGCTCCAGCCCGTCCAGCAGCGCGTGGAAGAACGCGTCGCCGTCCCTGGGCACATCGTGGAGCGAGTATTCCGCCGGCTCCGTACGCGCGAAGGCCCTCAGCCCCGAGTTCCCGGCCGCGCTCTCCTCGACGACCGGCGCGGTCAGGCGGGCGTCCGCTCCCTCGCCGGACCGCGTGTAGCGGGGCGGGACCGCCTTCTCGGGTTTCTTGACCGGCTCGTACGTCACCGCCGGGGGCTCGGCGCGGCCGCCGAGTATCTTGCGGCCCTCCTCCGTGGCCATCAGCTGGTGCCAGCGGGTGAGCTGGTCGGCGGCGTGGCGCAGCCGGTGGTACTCGGCCGCCAGACCGTTCGCCGCGTCCAGCAGCGGCACCAGCTCCCCGCGCAGCTTCTCGCCCGCCTTCTCGAAGGCCCTGGTCGCGTCCGCCACCCGCTGTTTCGCGCTGTCGACCGCGCGCCGGGCTCCGGCCAGCCCCTCGACCGCCGCCGCCTCCCGCGCCCTGGCGTTGATCACACCCGGATCGGCCGACGGAGCGGCGGGCGCCGTCGCCATGGCCGCCTCGACCTGCGCCCGCGCGGTATCGAGGGTCCGTCGCGCGGTCTGTACCCCCTCGTTCGCCCGGTCCAACTCGACCAGGGCAGCGGTCCGCTCGTCCCGGAGCGCCGTGCCCTCGCGGCGCTTCTTCCAGTACGCCTGGTCCGCCGCCACCCAGTCCGCGCTGACCTTCTTGACCGCGTCCCACGCCTTGCCGACGTGCGCGGGGAAACTGGTGTCGCTGATCAGCATCAGTTCGCGGGCGATGTCCTCCCGTATCCAGGCGACGACGTATGCCTCGGAGGTCATCGCCTGCGGCCCCGGCCGCGCGCGGCCGAACGTACCGCCGACCTTGTCCACCGCCTTCGAGTCCACCAGTCCACGGTGCACGGCTCCGGTGCTGAGCCACGTGGTGGGGACCGCGAACAGGAACGACCGCCCGGTGTTCGGCTTGAGGTTGCGGGACGTCAGATGGTCGTCGCCGACCGGGATCCCGTCGCCGTCCAGGTCGTTGGGCCCCGGCCCGGAGACCCCCACCTGGTTGAGGCCCGCCTGGTCGGGGGAGTTGTACAGGAATCCGCCGCCGAAGGACGAGGACTGGGAGTGCTCGTCCGACGATGAGGTGCTCGCGTTCTCGCCGTGCCGTCTGAGCACCTCGAGCTTGTTGCCGTCACCGACGGTCAGCAGCACCGCACGGCTGAAGTCGGGCGTGGAACGCAGGGTCAGCTCGCCGGCATCGGTGGTGAACATCAGGTGCTTCTCGGTCAGCCCCGCCACCTGGTAGCCGTCCGTCTCCAGGGTGCGGGGGAAGAACGCGGTGAGCGCCATGTAGCCGGTGCCGTCCTCCAGTGCCTGCGCCGGGCCGCTGCCCACCCGTGTCAGCCCGGTCCGCCTGGTCCGGCGCAGCAGTTCGGTCAGGACGGCGGTGTCGGGTCCGTCCTCGGCCCCCAGCGCCTCGATCGAGAAGCCGGCGTCGTAGGCCCGTGTGAGGAGGAGGTCGTTCGCGGCCCGGATGTTCTCGATTCCGACGATCGCCTTGGGGTGGATGCCGTTCTCGGGGAACGTGAACGGCCGCTCGACACCGTCGCCGTACCGGACCAGGACCGTCCTGTCGGCCGCCGGGAGGGGCGCGGGCCGAGGGGCCCTGGACAGAGCAGGGTCGGCTGCCGGATCCGGCGCCGGCAACGGGGGCAGCGCGGCCTCGGACCCGGACTCCGGCGCGGGCATCACCGGTTCCATGAGGCTCAGCGGCACGTGCTCGTGCAACTCGCCCACGTCGTGCTCCTCGACGATCCGCTGCCTGCCCCGGAAGCGGTCGAACGCCGTGGCCGTTCCCTCTCCCGGCTTCGCCCGCCGCCCCGCCGGGCCGGACGCGTCCGGAGTGTCGTCCGCCTCCAGCGTGATGCGCATCCGGTAGGGGGTGACCACCTCCGCGTACGGTTCTGTGGACGCTGCCCGGTAGATGGTGATCGACGTGGTCGTGTGGCCCGACGTGACCGTCTTCTTGTGGGAGCCGCCCTCGCTGTAGGTGGGCCCGGCTCCCACCACGTCCGGATCGCCGGTGTACACTATCTGACTGGTGAGGAAACCGACGTCCGCCCCGGACGAGGAGTCCGAGCCCTCCTGGACGGTTTCCATGGCCCGGCGGTTCTCCTCCAGCTCGACACTGTGATCGAGACCTTCGAAACGGGGCGTACCGGGGACCAGTTCGACCCGAGCCCGCACCCACCGGCCACCGATCCACATCCCGCCCCAGCCCCAGGCGCCGACCGAGACCGGCGTCGCGGGAGCGGTGGTCGTCATCTCGCCCTTCAGGGCCCGGGTGGCCCGGCCCGACACCAACTGCCGGACCCGCTCCCGGCTCGCCTCGTCCAGCCCCAGTTTGCGGATCCGCTCCTCGAACGCGGTCAACGCCCGCGTGGGATCCAGCGCGTTCACCGCGTACGTGCCGAACGAGGTACCGCGCATCCACGGCTGTGGCGCCCACGCCTGCCGCGCGTACCGGGGGACCTCGCCCAGCCCGTCGTCCAGCAGTCCCAGCCGGTGCGCGTTCTTCTCGGGGAGATGCCCCAGCAGGCCGCCCGGTGTTGTCACGGTGAGCCCGGCCGTTCCGGCGAGCAGCCGTGGGACGAGTGAGCTCGCCGCCGTCGTGGTTCCGATCCGGCCCATACCGAGCCGGCTCGTCACCATCGCCAGCCAGTGGTCCACGTTCCCGGCCACCAGCACCTGGTTGGTGAACCCCTTGCGGTTCATGTCGGCGACGACGGTCCGGACGACGCTGCGGCTCCGTCCGTTCGAGAGGGAGACCGGGTTGGCGACGAGTCCGTAGGTGCCCATGACACCGTGCCCGGGGTGCCGGGGAGCGGCGTACACCAACTGGCCGCCGAAGACGAAAACAGTGCTGTTGCTCGCCTTGCCGCCCGCCTGTCTGGTCGCGCCGAGCGTCATCTCGGTGTCCATCGACATCGACGGGGTGAGGGCACGCAGGCCGGCCACGGTCGTCGCGTAGCGGAAGGTGCCCCACAACTCGCCGGCGGGACCCTTGCCCAGCAGCCCGCTGCTCGCCAGCCCCAGGGGGCCCGAACTCTGGTCGAAGCTCGCCGTCAGATACTGGGGGGTGAAGGTGCGGACGACCGCGTCACGGGTGGGCGCGCCCTCCTTCATGAGTTGCCAGGCGCCGCCCGACGCCTCCGAGAGGACCCGGTCGACGCCGGCGAGCAGTGTGGGCGAGAGCACCATGCTCACGATCACGAACGGGTGCTTGCGCAGCTCCCGGAACAGCGCGGACCCACGGTCGGCCAGCCGGCCGCCGCTCCCGCCGTCGGCCCCGTCGGGCAGAACCAGGTCACCCTTGGCCAGCGCGAGGGCGCGTTCCGGTGCCATGGGGACGGGAGCCGGTTCGACGGCCGTGTACGGATTGAGCGCCCCGTCCGCGTGCGGGTCGACGGCGGGAGCGTGCTGGCTGGGAACGCTGATCAGTACCTGTCCGGTCACCGGGCCGCCGCCCTGCTGGAAGCCCCTCGCCGACCGGCCGAAGAGCACATTGACCGGCTCGTCGAGCACCAGCAGGCCCGGCAGTCCGAGGCCCAGACCACGGACGAGGCCACGGGGCCGCCAGTAGCCGCCCAGGACCGCCGTGAGCGCGATGTTGAAGCGGTACAGGTCCATGGGCTTCGTGGTCACCGACATGGGCTCGTTGCCGACGGTCGAGCCGAACGCACTCTCCGCCTCCCGCTGCCACCCCTTGCGCGCTCCCAACGTCAGCCCGAGCGTGTTCTTCCGCATGTCGGCGCTGTCGACGTCGTTGTCACGGCCCGACAGTGTGCCTTCGAAACCGATCTCCATGCCGCGCTTCGCGCTCACCTGACCGTCCAGCCGGTCGATGCCCTGGGCGCTGAAACGCATCCCCTCGTCGATGTCCCTGCCCTCGTAGCTCCGCCCGGTCAGCTCGCCGTGCACCCAGACGTAGTAGTACGTCTGCCCGACCGTGTCCGGGTCGACGAGACGGATACGGAGGCCGATCGTGGTCAGCGCCTCCAGGCTCGCCGTGACGTTCTGCTGGGACAGCACACCGAGGATCTGCAGGGTGTTCTGGAGCGCCGTCCGGTACTTCGCGGGGTCGGACCACTGCGGGGGCGTCGGCCGGCTGCGCGCCGCCTTGAGCAAAGCGCCCGGATTGTGTTCGAGCAGGTCGTTGAAGCGGGCGCGCCAGCCCTTGGGCGGGTTCGGCGGCAGGAGTTGGTCCAGCGGTGCCACCAGGCCCTGGCGGCGCGCGGCGACGGCGGCCACCACCCGGTCGGCGAACGCGTCCAGCAGCGTACGGCCGACCGCGTCCGTCGCCGTCGGCGGGGCGTCGGTGCGCCGCCCGTCGGGGAAGGTGAACTCCTTCACCCGGTGCATGCCCAGGGTGCGGGGCCGGTCCACGGTCAGGTAGGCGGGGACGCGCGGCGGCCCGCCGTGGCGCAGGGCGAGCCGCGTGCCGTCGTCCCAGCCGGCCAGTCGCCGCGCCTCGGCGCTGGTCATCCGGTCCAGGCTCCAGGTGAGGAACTGCCGTGGCGGGCCGCCGTCCCCGCTCCGTCGTACGTACACCGATTTCACGACCACGTAGAGGGCGGTTCTGGGGCCCTTCACATGGCCCGCCGACTTGGTGGTCCCGGCGCCGCCGAGGCCGGTCGAACGAGTCGTCGCGTATGTGTACTGGCCGGTCGGGCCGGCCTGCAACCGCAGGTCGAACGCTTCGCCCAGGGGATCGGCGAAATTGAAGGCGGGTCCGCCGGCCGCCTGCACCGTCAGGCTCTTCCCCTCCGCCCGGTTCCGCTCGCTGCGAATGGTGGAGGTGTTGATGTCCCGCATCTCGGCTTTGTCCGTCTCGCCGAACAGGACCGCCGCGCGCGGGATCACCTCCTCCACGACGAAGACGCCGAGCGGTGACTTCCGTTTGTCGTCGGCGAACAGCGGCGGGGTGGTGATCCGGCCGCGTGCCATCGTGCCGCCGTGCCGTTGGAAGCTGTCGCCTGAGAAGAACGTGTCCAGTTCGTGGTAGGCGGAGCTGCCCGGCAGGGCACCGATCCGCGCGGCGGCCCAGTCCCGGATCGCCGCGACGGGGCCGAATCCCTCGATACGGACGAAGCGGTACTGCGCGTCACGGTCCAGCGTCATCGACCGCGGGATCCGGCTCGGCGTCGGCAGCTTCGTCACACTGTCGGGGAGGCGCACCAGCAGCCCGTGGCGAACGGCAAGGCCGAAGAGCGCCTGCTTGCCGGTGACGATGTGTCCGGCGGCGTCGGTGACCCGTACCTCGTAGTACACGCTGTCCAGATACGCCTGGGAGCCGTCGAGGGTACGGGTCTCCATCTGGTTCATGCGCTGGTCCGTCAGCGTGTAGCCGACCTTGTTGATGAAACCGAACCGGACGGCGAGGCGCCCGAATCCACCGAACATGGTGGTGCCGGCGGGACCGATCGGGCCGCCCAGCCCCCACTGCGAGTTCGCCTGCATGTTCTTCACCAGGCCGAACGTGGCGGAGGCCCGGTGCATGCTGTCGATCTTCGCGGGATGGCCGAAAGTGTCCTTGAAGGAACTCCACGTGCCGTAGTGACGGGTGGTGATATGGAGAACCCGGACGTTTCCGTCCGCGTTGACGTACGGGAACGGGCGCCCGCCGTCGGTGAACGTCTTGGGCTTGTCCCGGAGCGTCTGACGGATGTCGGTCAGCAGTTGAGCGGCACCCTTGCCGGGCTTCGCGCCGGGTCTGCGCCCCAGCTCGTTCTCGATCACCTCCACGACCTGATCGATGCCGCGCAGGTGGACGTTGCTCTGGCCGAAGGTAGCGGGAGTCGCCAGGAGTTGAGCGCGCTCGGCGTCGGTCAGGCTGTCCGGCAGGAGCGCCTGAAGGTCGTCGAGGTACGCCGGAATGCTGTGGCCGTCCTCGAACTGCGCCGGGCTGCGGCGTTCTCGGGACGGAGGCGGCATGTCACGGTCCACCTCCGGTGGATGGCTCGCGGCGAGCAGATCCGTGATCCATCTCTTGGCGGTGCCGGGAGCCTTGGGCGGTGAGGTGTTCGTGGACGGGGTGACGACGGCGGGAGCGGGCGGCCCGGTGGTGACCGCCGGAACCAGAGCCGTGATCGGCTCTTCGGTCTCCGTGTCGGTCTGCTGGTCGGTCGGCGGGGCCGTCTGTCGGTCGGTGCGCGGGGTCGGCTCCTGCCGGTTCTGCCCTTTCGGCTCCTGGGAGGGCGTGAACGGATCGGTGGACACGACGGACACATGCGGAGTCGGAGGCCTGACGTCGTCGTGGTCGTGGTCGTGGTCGTGGTCGTGCTGCGGTGCGGGGGCCGGTGTTGCGGCCTGGGAGGGCGGGTGGACCGGTGGGCCGTCGGCGGGGGCCAGCATCCGCGGCGCTCGTGCGGGGTCGTCGATGCCGCTGGGAGGCCGGGTGCCACGTGCGGAGAGCGGGTGGTCGCGGAGGACGGCGCCGGTGTCGATGACACTCTCGACGGTGCGCAGGTAGTGGAGGGGAACGGCGGCCCCTGCCGGGTCGGGCAGTCGGCTGTGGTCGGCCATGAGGCCATAGCTGTCGCTCTGCCGCACCAGCCGACGGAAGAGCGCCTTGGCCGACCGGCCCCGGTCGGGTACGCCCGCGTAGTGCATCAGTTCGTGCAGGGCGGTCGCGTCGTCGCGTTCCCGCCGCTCGTCGCGGGCCTCGGGCGAGAGGGACGTGTCGTCGGTGTGGAGGCGCAGATGCAGCTGGTCGGAGTCGTCCGGCCAGGGCGTTCGGCTCAGTTCGATGGCCTCGGGGTGGTCGGGCGCGGAAGTGAGCGTGAGGTCGAGGTGAAGCTGATCGCCCGACTCGGGAAGCAGCAGTCCGTTGTTGATGTGCGTGGTGAGGAGGCCGTTGATCCGTTCCTGGTACGCGGTGAGGCCGGCGGGGTCGAAGCCCTCGCCGAACCGGACCGGCAGGTGCAGGGATACGCTTCGCACCCAGCGGCCGTCGTCGGCCTGGATCCGCTGGACCCACATCCGGACGAGGGTGTCCCTGCCGTCGAGCAGTCCGGGCCCCGGCGGGTTCTGGCCGGGGTCCAGGGCCGGGTCGAACCGTTCGGTCCGCAGCGGGACGGCCGGTGCGTCGTGGCGGCCGTCCCGCCACTGCTCGGGCCGTACCGGATCGGCGACGGGCACGGCGGGCTCCGGTGTCCGCGCGGCAGGCGCTTCCCCATCGGTATCGGTATCGGTATCGGGCGTTGGTCCGACATCACCGGTTATGGCGTCACTGTCACCGGTCGGTGTGCCGCTGTCGGGGACGGTCATGTCCGTGCCGCCGGTCAGGCCGGCGTGAGGCGGCTGCGGGGGCGTGGGCGGCGCGGGTATCCCGTCCAGCTGCGGGGCGTCGGAGGACGTGCGCAGTCCCGGGGGCGGTGTTGACGGGGCCGGTACGCCGTCGGGTGCGGTCGTGCCGGTGTTCGTGACGGTGTCGTCCGTGACGCCCGGGGGCGGCGGGGTGAGCGACCGCTCCGTACCGTCGGTCAGCTCTTGCTGACCGTCCTCGTCCCGGTCCTGGTCCGTCTGCCGGTCCGGCAGGTCGGTCGGATCGTTGCGGTCGGTCAGGTCGGTCCGGTCGCCCGGGTCGTTCAGGTCGGTCCGCGAGGACTGCTGCGACTGGTTCCCCGTGCCGGACGTCCCCTGCGGCGCACCGGGCGGTGTGCCCTGTGTCCCGGGTGCGGGCGCCGCGGCGTTCGGGCCGGTCGAGGTGCTGATGGGTGCCGGCGGCGCGACGGAGCCGGATTCGGCCTCGGACACCGGCGGGGCGTCGCCGACCTGCTGGTTGGGGCCGTCCTCCAGGCCCGGCTGTGCGTTCGCGTTCCGGCCGGACGTGCCGCGCCCTGGCAGGTCCTCCTGATCGGTGGAATCGTTCCGGACCTCGCGTGTCCCGTCCTGACCGATCGACGCGTCGTCGTCGAGGCCGGTCTTCAGGCCCGTACCGCTGAGACCGTCCGTGCTGCTCAGGTCCGGCGTCACATCCGGCGTGAAGTCGGGTGTGAAGTCGGGTGTGAAGTCGGCGTTCGAACTGGACGAGGGCCCGGCGTTGCGTGCGGAGGCCGGTCCGGACGTCAGCGGTGCGGTGTCGGACTGCGACGAGAACGGCAGCGTGGGCGGCGAGGTCGGCGACGAGGTGGGCGGCGGCAGATAGGGGACCTGCGACCCACTCGTGCTGTTGAGGTTGTTCGTGCTGTTGAAGTCGTTCGTGCTGTTGAGGTTGTTCGCACTGTTGAGGCTGTTCGTGCCGCCCGGCGTCCGCGGGCTGAAGTCGGTGGGCCCGGACAGCGCGTCGGAGCCCCCGGTGGGCAGTGTGTTCAGTGTGTCCGGGGACGAGTACGGCGGCGGCGGAGGCGAGTACGGGGGCGGCGGGGGCGTGTTGAGGCCGCTGCCGATCCCGTCCGGGAGATCGGACGAGACGGTCGTGTTCGGAAGGGGGGCCGGACCGGGCGTGAACAGGTCGCTCTTCACCGTCGTGCCCTTGGCGTCCGCACCGCCCGGGCTCACGTACGGCTTCTCGGACACCGGCGGCTTCGAGTCCCCGGTGCCCAGCGGGTCGTTGGGACCGGGAAGCTTGTTGTAGTCGGTGAACTTGTTCTTGTCGTTGAAGTAGTTGTTGTAGATCTGGATGGCCCCGGCGCCGATGGCCAGACCCGCACCCAGGTCGAACACGGTGCTGGTACCGGACCCGACGAAGGTCTCCCACTTGAACTCCCACTTGTCGTAGAAGGCCCCGTTGATGATGACCTCGGCCGCGCTCTCCGCGGTACCCCCGACCACGAAGGCCGTGACGACCACCGGCGGACCGTTCACCAGCCCCTTGAACAGCAGGCTGTCCCGGTTGATCTTGAACTTGTCGAACACATCCCCGAGGATGTCCTTGAAGAAGTTCTTGATCGGCTTCAGGATCTTCTCGAGGAACTCCATGAAGCCGGCGGTGAGCGCACCGAACGCCGCCGCGACCCCGACGTCGAACCAGTCCACCCCGCCGGGCCTGCGGCCACCGGTGTTCAGACCCATCTGCGCCAGCCGGACCGCCAGCGTCTGCATGGCCTCCTGGATCGCCTCCCCGAGGGTCGGCGCGATGTGCGACATCCGCACCAGCCGGTCGACGATCATCAGGATCGTCAGCTTGCTCCGGGCCCTCGCCAGGAACATCTGCGACACCGACGCACCACCGGTGAACGCCATCAGCGCCGCGAGAATGGCCAGCTCGGCGATCAGCAAGATGATCTCGGAGATGATCTCCCACTTCGACCCCTGGATATTCTGGGAGTACTCGACCTGACCATTGGCCATTTCGTCCAGCTTGAGCAACAACTGCTGAACGGGGTCGCCGCCGTTGGGCATATCGGTGAGCATCCGCACACTCTCGATGTACGGCTGCGCCACCTCCGGCGGCAACGCCTCCTCCACCATCTGAATCGTCTCCCGCGCGGCAGAGCGCAGGTCGATCAGACCCCTCTGAAGGGCAAGGTAGAGATTACGACTTTCCCACGCCAGATTCTCCCTGGCCTGCAAAGGCATTTCGCCCAGCAGGATCCAGAGCATCGTCCGGACGTCCGGCGGAAAGTCGATCTCCTCCACCTAGCTCTTCCCGCCTTCGTCGGAAAACCCGTCCGTCCCGCCGATACGAGTGACGTCAGAATTCCCCGTCACCTTTTTCGCCGGCCATCACATACGTGTCATCGGCCTGTTTCCCCGAACCGGCCGAGCCGTCATCTGAGTTCGACGTAATGGAGCCTAGAGAAACCACGGTCGGAGATTCAACGGTTTGCCGCCCCGCTCCCTCGCCGTCCGGGCGCTTTGGGATGATCATGGAAAAGAGTTAATCTTGGGGACGGTTCCGCATTACCTGAAGTGCACCGCGAAGTTCCGCCCGCGCGAGGGCGCGTAGGATCTGCCTGTCCACTGCGGCCGGACACTTCTGGGAACGTCTCCCCGGCGACGAGGCCGACGGGGCGCGCGAGCCGGTTTACTGAACGGCCGGGGTTTGAGAGCGTGCGGCGGAGAGCTTTCCCACAGAGGGGATATCACACGTATGGACATCGACGCGCTGCGCGAGGACACTCCAGGCACGGCCGACCGGGTGCACCTCAACAACGCGGGAGCGGGGCTCCTGTCCCGGCGGACGCTCAAGGCCATGACCACGCATCTGGAACTCGAAGCGGCCATCGGCGGTTACGAGGCCGCCGACCGGGAGCGAGCGGATCGACGCCACGTACGCGAACATCGCCCGGCTGGTCGGCGGGCGGTCCGACGAGATCGCCCTGTTCGACAACTCGACCCACGCCTGGAACGCCGCCTTCTACTCGATGACCTTCGCGCCGGGCGACCGCATCCTGACCGGACGGGCCGAGTACGGCAGCAACGTGCTGGCCTATCTCCAGGTCGCGCAGCGCACCGGCGCCGAGGTTGTCGTCGTTCCCGACGACGCGTCAGGGCAGCTCGACACAGCGGCCCTGGCCGATCTGATCGACGAACGAACCAAGCTCGTCGGCGTCAGCCACGTTCCCACCAGCGGCGGCCTGGTCAACCCGGCGGTCGATATCGGTCGGATCACCCGCGCGGCAGGTGTGCCCTTCCTCCTGGATGCCACGCAGTCCGTGGGCCAGTTCCCCGTCGATGTCACCGAGATCGGCTGCGACATGCTCACCGCGACGGGCCGCAAGTTCCTGCGCGGCCCGCGCGGCACGGGCTTCTTGTGGGTGCGTTCCGAGGCACTGGAACACCTGGATCCGTTCGTCACCGAGATCGGCGCGGCCACCTGGGACGGCGAGCGCGGCTTCACCTGGCACGACGGCGCCCGCCGCTTCGGGACCTGGGAGATGAGCTACTCGGGCGTCCTGGGCCTGGACGCGGCCGTGCGGCAGGCGCTCGCCCTGGGCCTGGACGAGATCGGACAGCGCGCCACGGCTCTGGGCGCGTATCTGCGTGACCGCCTGGACGCCCTGCCGGGCGTCACCACCCATGACCTCGGCAGCACCCGGTGCGCCATCGTGACCGCCAAGGTCGCGGCCGTCCCCACCTCGGAGGTCGCCGCGGCGCTCGCACGGCAGGGCGTCAATGTCACCACGACCTTCCCCGAGCAGACGCAGTTCGACACCGAACACCGGGGCGTGCATCCCCTGGTGCGGCTGTCGCCGCACTACTACAACACCGAGGCCGAACTCGACCTGGCGGTCGAGGTCATCGGCGCGGTCGCACGTGCGGCGCGCTGATGCCGCCGCCCGTGCGTCGGGAAACCTCCGTGGCTCCGATGGCGACCGCGGCCGTCGGCCCGATCCGGCGTGATCGGTCCGATCGGCCCGGCCATGCCGGATCGACTCACCCGGTCCGAGCGGTCCGAACGGTCCGAACGGACCGCTCAGACCGCGGGGGCCGGGTAGGTCGGGTACTCCACCCCGGAGACGTGCTGGACGACGCGGATGACCTGGCACGAGTAGCCGAACTCGTTGTCGTACCAGAGGTAGAGGATCGCGTTGTCCCCGTCGATCTTGGTGGCGCCGGCGTCGACGACCGAGGCGTGGCGCGAGCCGATGAAGTCGCTCGATACCGCGTCGGGGGCATTGGTGAAGTCGATCTGACGCTTGAGCGGAGAGGTGAGCGACACCTCGCGGAGGTGGTCGAGGACTTCCTCGCGGGTGGTTTCGCGGGCGAGCCGCAGACTGAGGATCGCGATCGAGACGTCCGGTACGGGGACGCGGATGGAGCTGCCGGTGATCCTCGCCTTGAGGTCGGGCAGTGCCTTGGCGACGGCCGAGGCGGCGCCGGTCTCGGTGATGACCATGTTGAGCGGCGCCGAGCGGCCTCGGCGGTCGGAGTTGTGGTAATTGTCCAGCAGGTTCTGGTCGTTGGTGAACGAGTGGACGGTCTCCACGTGGCCGCGCAGGACACCGTACTCGTCCGCCATCGCCTTCAGAGGCGGGACGATCGCGTTGGTGGTGCAGGACGCGCAGGACAGGATCCGCTCGTCCGGCTTGACCGTGTCGTGGTTGACGCCGTGGACGACGTTGGGGACGTCACCCTTGCCCGGCGCGGTCAGGACGACCTTGGCGATTCCGGGGCGGAGGTGCTTCGACAGCCCTTCCCGGTCGCGCCACCTGCCGGTGTTGTCGATGAGGATGGCGTCCTCGATGCCGTACGCGGTGTAGTCCACCGAGGTCGGGTCGTCGGAGTAGATCACCTTGATCCGGTTGCCGTTGGCGACGATCTCGCTGTTCGCCTCGTCGACGGTGATCGTGCCCTGGAACTGCCCGTGGATGGAGTCACGGCGCAGCAATGAGGCGCGCTTGACGATGTCCTGACCGGCGCCCTTGCGGACGACGATGGCGCGCAGCCGCAGGCCGTTGCCGGACCCGGCCTTCTCGATGAGCAGACGGGCGAGGAGGCGGCCGATGCGGCCGAACCCGTAGAGGACCACGTCGCGCGGCCTGCGGCGCTCGATCTTGTCGGCACCCGTGGCGCCGGCGACGGCCTCAGCGGTGAACTCCTCCACCGTGAGGCCGCGGTCGTCGGCCCGGTACGTCGCGGCGAGCATGCCGATGTCGATCTGGGACGGACCGAGATCGAGCGTGGTGAGAGCCGTCAGGAACGGCAGCGTCTCGGTGACCGAGAGCTCCTCACCGGCGATCTGCCGGGCGAACCGGTGCGTCTTGAGGATGCTCACCACCGACGTGTTCACCAGGGACCGGCTGTGCAGCAGGACCGTGACGTCCCGCTCCCGGTGCAGCTTTCCGATGATCGGGATCATCGACTCCGCGATCTCCTCGCGGTACTTCCAGTTGGTGAACGAATCCTCGTTGACAGTCACAGGCTTCTCTTTCGAGCTAGGTGGCGCTCATATGGTACCTCTCTGCTGTCCGGCTCCTCGGGGCGGTGCCACCGGGCTATGGGCCAGCGGCGGGAAGCCGCCGCCCGCGAAGGCCCTCTGGGGATTCGGATCGCGATGTCGGGCCGTGCCACGCGCTGTTCGCAACAGAGGACACCTCGGATGCCGTGGTCAGCGGTGACCACGGCGTCGGGCGGCGTTCGGTCCGATTACTCTCCGGAGGGCGCGGTCAGCGGGGTGCCGAGGGCGACCGGGGTGCCGAAGTTCGGTGTGCCGTCCGCGTTCCAGGTGAACTTCTGCGCCCGGGTGCTCCGGTTCATGTCACAGCCGCCGCCGGCCGAGCTGTTGGCGTGGTAGACGATCCAGTCCTCGGTTCCGTCGGGCGACTTGAAGAAGCCGTTGTGACCGGGGCCGTACACCCCGTTGGCGTTGGACCGCTGAAAGACCGGGCTCGGTGACTTGACCCACGAGGAGGCGTTGAGCGGATCGCCACCGTTGTAGGTGAGCATCCCCAGCTTGTAATCGGGAGTGGAGCAGTGGCTGGCGGAGTAGACGATGAAGGTCTTGCCGTTGCGCTGGAGCACCTCGGCGCCCTCGTTGACCGCGCCGCCCACCGTCTCCCAGCCGTAGGTCGGGGTGGACAGGACGCGACGGGTGCCACTGGCGGTCCACGGGTTCGACAGTGGGCGGATGAACATCGGCTGCGAGCCGTTGTAGTAGGTGCCGAGGAGGTAGAGCCTGCCGCCCAGGTTCAGGATGCCCGGGTCCAGTTCCCAGGTGTTGTCCGAAGCCGGGTCGAGCAGGTCGGCCTTGAAGCTGTAGGGACCCATCGGGTCCGTTCCGGCGCTCTCGAGCACATGGATCCGCTGGGTGTTGAGGTCGTACGGCTGCCGTCCGGCCGTGTAGTAGAAGTACCAGCGCTTGCCGTTGGGGCCGTCGAGCAGGTGGAACTCCGGGGCCCACATCGTGCCGGCCCCGTTGGGTCGGGTGAGGTTGAAGACGACCCGCTCGGGGGCGGTGGCGAGCCCCGCCAGGGTACTGGCCTTGCGCATGGTGATCGTCGAGTTCCAGGTCGTGGTCGCGAGGTAGTAGTACCCGTTGTAGTAGGTGAGCCAGGGATCGGGCCCGCGCTGGGAGATCGGGTTGGTGAAGGTGGCGTTCTGGCTCACTCCGGTCGAGGCGACGGCGACAGCGGGGGCGGCGGACGGCGCGCCCAGCAGGGTGATCACCATGGTGAGCACGGCGACGAGCGCGGACACGCATCTGGAACGGGTCACTGAGGCACATCCTTCATCGATTGGTGGTTCCGGGGGTTCCGGGGTTCTGGTGGGGCCGGTGGATCCGTACAGCTGCGCTTCGAGGAAACCGACCGCGTGAATGCCGTGGGCCGTGAGCGGCCCCAGGGCCGCGTGACCTTTACGGCGTCCGAACGCGGCCGTGTCTCCGAGCGGTGCTGAGCCAACGCGGAAAGCGCTTTCGCAACGTAGGAGCGGGATCTTGAACCGTCAAGAGGGAAACGCCGGCCGACGACGTCGACCGCGACGCCCGGGACAGCTGGCTGCTTGACAGCCTCTGCGTTCTTCCGGCGCGGGCAGTCCACGGCGAGAAGCGCGTCGCGGAGTTCGGTGCCATCACATCCGCCGTCCCGCCCGGCCGGCCTACGGGCCGCGCCACCCGAGGCCTTCCTTGACGCTCTCTGGGCACAGGCTCCCTTCGCGACGTCCGGCCACCTCGTGCGAGCGGTGCGCGCCCTCGCCGGCACATGGCTGTCGGAAGGACTGTTCACACGTGCCGAACGGGACCGCGTCATCGCGGCCGCGGTCGACGCTGACCTCGGACACGGCCCCGCACACGTCGACGAGCGAGCCGGTAGCGGCGGCTCCCTGGAGTGACCGACAGGCTCCGCGGCGTACGCGTCGCGCCGGTTGCCCGGCCCCCGGAGAACGGCGTCGACGCGGCTGCCGAGCCGACGAGTTGACCGCACATCAACTCGTCGGCCCCCTGCGTCGGCGACCGGCGGCGGCCCCCGGCAGTCCCCAGGGCGGAGCCGGCTCATTGGGCGTCACCGGACGTATCGTCAGGTCCGGATCGTCGCCCGCCGCCGTGGTGAGCGCCGACTCTCCCTTCGCGAGCGGGATGCGGATCTCACTCGTGTTGGGCTGGACGAAGCGCTCCATCAGCTGACCGAGGAACGCGAGCGCGTCGTCCCCCTTGCCGAGCAGGGCCGACATGGAGGACGGCCCTGTCCATCGTGTGGCGGTAGCTCAGCCAGACGTTGTGCAGCGCCCAGGTGAGATTCCCGACCTCCGGCGTGGGGGTTTCCCGGCCGGGGACGCCCACGCCGTAGCCGGTGCCCGGATCGGTGGCACCACCGTTGACCAGCCGGGTGTCGGTGGTACGCGGAATTCCCATCGAGTCGGCGCGGTAGCGGGCGCTGACCTCCGCGCTGAGCCGGCCGCGGAACTCGCTCAACGCCCTGGTGACCGCGTCGAGTTCCAGATGGTTGGAGCCATGGGTGAGCCAGTACTCCAGCTGGACGTTGAGGTTCCACCAGGTGTTGGGCCATGGGGTCGGCTCCAGCCACGGCCCGCACGTCGCCATCACCGGCGCGTCCTTACGGGCGGCCGAAGCGATCTTGTACAGCTGGATCCAGTAGAAGCGTTGCGACCGCGCGTCGGGCAGGGACAGGAAGCTCTTGCGGTAGTAGCGCCGCCACCACCCGCGGTGGGGGAGGACGAGCAGGTCGTACGGTACGGCCGCGCGCGCCCGTACCATGTGCAGCGACCCCTGCCCCGGGTGAGTACGCCTACGACTGGACGCCCGTCTGGTACATCCGGGACTGCTGAATCCCACGCGATACGCGCTCGGCCCCGGTCGTTTCCGACCGGGGCCGAGTCTGTTCGTGAGGCCCGGCCCAGACGGGTACCGGAGAGGGCAAGGGGAGAACCCGCTCCTTGCCACTCTCAACGTATAGCGCACCGGGGGGCTTGCGGCAAGGCCCTGGGGATGCTGCAGAATCGCCGGCCGAGGCCAGAATCGGCCCCGCCGTTCCCGGCGACCCGTGGTCACAACGGCCAGGGTGCCACGGCAGGTGGAGCGCCGCTCCTCCCGGCCTTCAGGTCCGTCACACCGGTGCGGACGCCTGACCCATGCCCCATGGTCGCCGACGAGCGACCACAGATCGGAGCCGATGCCGTGCAGTCGCTGACCACCAGCGTGTTCGACCTTCCCGACCACCTCTCGCCCAAGGCCG
This sequence comes from Streptomyces hebeiensis, assembly GCF_052983195.1. Classification (NCBI taxonomy): domain Bacteria; kingdom Bacillati; phylum Actinomycetota; class Actinomycetes; order Kitasatosporales; family Streptomycetaceae; genus Streptomyces; species Streptomyces hebeiensis. Next base: position 357,135 of record NZ_CM129812.1, on the reverse strand, counting down.
ATCCGGCGCTGGTCGCCGGCGACGAGCAGCACCTCGCGGCCGTCGCCGAGAGCCTCGAGCAAACGATCGCCGAACTGTCCGACCGCCTCGCCGCCGAGCGCAGATCGCCCGGCGGTGTGGGACGGCAGGCGATGGACCGGGACATGGAGATCCACCGGCTGACCGCTCGCCTGCGCACACTGCGTCGCTTCGGTGTGGACCTGTGCCTCGGGCGCATGGTCGGCGCGGACAACCAAGAACCGGTGTACATCGGGCGGCTCGGCCTCACGGACAGTACGGGCCGCCGACTGCTGCTCGACTGGCGTTCCCCCGCGGCCGAGCCGTTCTTCGGAGCCACCCACGCCAACCCGATGGGGCTGGCGAGCCGCCGCCGGTACCGCTGGGCTCGCGGCCGGATCAGCGATTACTGGGACGAGGTGTTCGCCTCGGACAGGCTTGTCGGGCATGCCGCGCTGGACGACCAGTCCGCCTTCATCGCAAGCCTGGGCAGCGACAGATCGGAACGGATGCGCGATGTACTCGGCACCATCCAGGCCGACCAGGACGCCATCATCCGCGCGGGGTCCCGCGGCGCTCTCGTCGTCGACGGAGGCCCGGGCACGGGGAAGACCGTCGTCGCCCTGCACCGCTCCGCCTACCTCCTCCACTCGGACCCTCGCCTCGGTCACCGTCGGGGCGGTGTGCTGTTCGTCGGGCCGCACCGGCCCTACCTGTCCTACGTCGCCGACGTCCTCCCCAGCCTCGGGGAGGATGGTGTGCAGACCTGCACCCTGCGGGACCTCGTCACCGAGGGAGCCGCGGCAGCGGTCGAGCCCGACCCGGACGTGGACCTCCTGAAGTCGTCCGCGCGCCTGGTGAAGGCGATCGAGACGGCCGTCAGGTTCTACGAGGAGCCGCCCACCCGGGGGATGACGGTCACGACCCACTGGTCCGACATCCGGCTGAGCGCCGCCGACTGGGCCGCGGCCTTCGAAGCGGCAGAACCCGGTACTCCGCACAACGAGGCACGCGACCAGGTCTGGGAGGAACTGCTCACCATCCTGGTGGACAAGCACGACGCGGACGACCAGGACGCGGACGAGCACGACGACGGTGTCCCGGCCGGCCTGCTCCGCACGTCGCTGCGGCGGAACAGGGAGCTGCGCGACGCCTTCGACCGCGCGTGGCCGCTGCTCGAAGCGGCCGACCTCGTGGGGGACCTCTGGACGGTGCCCGCCTACCTGCGGCTGTGCGCCCCGTGGCTCGGCCCCGAGGACGTACGGAAACTGCGGCGCGAGGACGCCCAAGCCTGGACGGTGTCCGACCTGCCGCTCCTGGACGCGGCACGACAACGGCTCGGCGACCCGGAGGCGTCGCGGCGCAAGCGCCGGTACGAAGCCTCTGTCGCCGCCGAACGCGAGCGCATGGCAGGCGTCATCGACAACCTGCTCGACGCCGACGCCGACGGCGAAGGCGCGGTGACGATGCTGCACGGACAGGACCTGCGGGACACCCTGGTCGACGGGACCGCACCGCCCGGCGTCGCACCCGACCTGCTCGCCGGTCCGTTCGCGCACATCGTCGTGGACGAGGCGCAGGAACTGACCGACGCGGAGTGGCAGATGCTGCTGCTCCGCTGCCCGTCCCGGAGCTTCACCATTGTCGGGGACCGCGCCCAGGCCAGGCACGGGTTCACGGAGTCGTGGCGGGAACGGCTCGAGCGGGTCGGGCTCGACCGGATCGAAACGGCCTCCCTGAGCATCAACTACCGGACGCCGGAAGAAGTCATGACGGAAGCCGAGCCGGTCATCCGGGCCGTGCTTCCGGACGCCAACGTGCCGGCCTCCATCCGCAGGGGCGGCGTCCCCGTCGTCCACGGACCCGTATCGGATCTGCGGTCGGTCCTCGACACCTGGCTCGCCGCACATGCCGGCGGGACCGCCTGCGTCATCGGCGATCCGACGTTCACAACGACGTCCCGCGTCCGGTCGCTGACCCCGGAGCTGTCGAAGGGGCTCGAGTTCGACCTCGTCGTCCTCGTCGACCCGGCGGGGTTCGGAAACGGCGTCGAAGGAGCGGTCGACCGCTATGTCGCGATGACCCGAGCGACGCGGCAGCTCGTCATCCTCACCGGTTCCTGACACCGCCGGGACGAGGGCGGTGCGGGCCGAGCAGGTCGAGCGCCGGAACAGGGGCATCGCCAGGGAAGCCACGGGAAGCGGCCGCGTTAGCCACCGGAGAGGCGCACGACCCGCTGTGCGAACTGCCGCGTACGCCGCCTGTATGTGTCACGTACGCGCTTCGTACGCTCCACGCTAGGGTTGGGGGACAGGAGGTTCTCCATGTCAGAGCTGTTCGACGCGGTGGACGCGCTGGTCGCGTCCCGCTCCCCGCTGCCGCCGCCGGCGGAGCGCAAGCGGTTGCGTCAGGCGCACGGCCTGACGCTGGACGAGGTGGCCGCCGCACTGCGGGTGCGGCGGGCGACGGTCAGCGGCTGGGAGGCAGGCAGGACCGAACCGCGTCCGCCGGAGCGCGACGCCTATGCCCGCATGCTGAAGCAGCTCGCCCAGCTCTACCCGGCCGATCCCCACCCCGCGGCTCCGGAGCCGGACGCGGCCACGACGCCGGAGGCATTCCCAGGCACCACCCCACCGGTCCCCGCTGCATCAGCGGCGCAGACCGCCTCCCCGGGACAGGCGCCGGCCCTGACCCCGGCCACTGCCGTCGCGGACGTCACGGAGTCCACGGACGCCACCGGCGGCCCGGAGGCCATGGACAACACGGACGTCACGGACGTCACTGCGAAGAGCGCACCGCGGCGGACCGTTCCCGCGGCGCGGCCGGCCACCTCCAGGACGTCGTCGACGCCGCGGCGCCCGGCTGCGCGGAAGGCGGCCCCGGCGAACGCCCCGGCGGCCGGTACCGACCCACGGTTCGCGAACGGGCCGCTGCTCGTCATCGACGCCACCGCCGACCGCCAGGTGATCGGCTACGGCATCGGCGGCCTGGTCGTGGACGTGCCCGCCAAGTCCCTTCCCGCGCTGGTGGAGTGGACGCTGCGGGAGGCACAGCTCGGGGCCGCGAAGCTGCATGGCTCCGGCAAGGACGCCGACCCGCTCCTGGTGCTCACCCAGGCCGCGTGCGAGCGGTACGGGCTGCCGGTCACGCTGTCGGAGGCCGAGCGGTTCGCCGGGCGCCTCCCGGACGGGCACAAGGTCCTCAAACAGCTCGACCGGGCCGACTGGCGGCTGACGAAGCGGGGATTCGGTCCGTGGGCGCGGATCCACCGGCCCGCGCAGGGCCGGCAGAGGCAGTGTGTCCAGTTGTGCATCCTGCCGTGGAACGCGCTCGACACCCGCACCTGGGGCCACGCCGCGCGACTTGAGCCGGCGGAACTCGCCCGGGTACTGGGCATCTACGCCCAGCGGGTCATGACGCCGCGCGGCTCCACCGCCGTGACCGGCCTCGAGCTGATGACCGCCCTCAACCCGCCGACCCGCGCGAGTGAACCGGACCAGGACGGCAGGCGCCACAGGGAGCACCGGCCCGGCTCGCTGGGCGAGCACCCGACGGAGTGCGCGCCGTGCGAGGCGCCCGACGGACATCCGCTGCTCTCCGGCCTGCCCCGCTTCCACCAGCGGGGCCCGGACGAAATGCTGTTCGAGGAGGCCTACGACTGGGCGCGGGAGCTGACCGACGCCGAGTGCATGCGGCGGTTCCTCGTCGGCCTCGATGTCAACCTCGCCTTCGGCGCGGCCGCCAACGGTGTGGTCGTCGGCCTGGCGACGCCGCCCGTGCACGTCGGCAACCCGCGGTTCGACCCGGCGCTGCCCGGGGCATGGCTGGTCGACCTCTCCCACGTCGACCTCTCCCGCGTAATCGTCGGCAAACAGTGGCGGCGGCTCGAAGGCGCCCTGCTGCCCAGCCCGTTCACGCCCACCGGCGAACGCCCCGAGGGGCCCGCGTGGTACGCGACCCCGACGGTGGCGTACGCCGTGGAACTCGGCTACGACGTCGCCCCGATCGAGGCCTGGGTGAGGGAGGAGAAGGGCAAGTTCCTGGATGGCTGGTACAAGCGGCTGCGCAACGCCTACGTCGACACCATGGCGGACCTGGGCGTGGGGGAGAAGCTTCCGCCGCCGGAGTTCCTGGAGGCGATGGACGGCTACAAGCAGCGCGATGCGGAGACCGCGATCGTCCTGGACGCCATCAAGTCCACGGTGAAGGGCGGCATCGGCAAGCTCAGGGAACGGGCGCGCGGCGGTGGCTGGAAGCCCGGGCAGGCGTGGCCGGCCCTCTCCCGGCCGACCTGGCGGCCCGACATTCGCGCCGCCGTCATCTCCCGGGCACGCGTCAACATGCACCGCAAGATGCTCAACCTGGCCGCGGCCACCGGCCGGTACCCCGTAGCGGTATTGTCGGACTGCGCCGTGTACGCCGCCGACGGGCCGTCCCCGCTGGATGTCCTGCCGTACGACGCCGATGGCAAGACCGTGCCCGGCAGCTTCCGGCTCGGGGTGTCGCCGGGCATGGTCAAGCACGAGGGCACCCGGACGACCCTGTGGGCCGAGGAAGTGCGCGAAAGGCACGGCCAGGTCCTCAACCTCGCCCGCTACATCAAGACGGGCGAAGTCACCGCCAAGGACGACGGAGAGTAGGGGGACACGCCGGTGGACACGGTGGGAGGCGGTCTCGACGCCGCGCTGCGGAAGGCGTTCACGCGGCCGATCCCGAAGAGCGCCGGTGCCCGGATGCGGTACCTGGTCAAGCAGCTCAAGGGCACTGGACCGGTCGCCGAGTTGCTCGGCATCAGCCGGCGCACCGTCGAACGGTACGTGAAGAACCAGATCAAGCGTCCCCGCCGGGACCTCGCGGACCGTCTGGAGCACGAGGTGAGGAAGCGGTGGCAACCGCAGATCCGCGCCAGGGCCCGGCAAACCGCGGTCACCACCGCCGGCATCGTCGTCGACACCCGTGCCCGGTTCGGCTACACCGCCGCGCCGGGCAGCACCGACGACGCCCGACTGCGTCATCTCACCGTCGCACTGCCGCCACAGCACGCAGCGCGTCTCTTCGAGGCCAGGGACGCCGGCGGCACCGAGCGGCAGTTGCGCGACATCGCGGCCGAGGCGCTGGGCGAGGTCTACTTCCGCGACAGCGGCCGCCGCGCCCACGGCCTGGAAGTCGAGTTCACCGACGTCGAACACCTTGAGTTCGATCTCTGATCAGGCCGTGCGACGGCCGGCCGGGGCCGACGGGACTGCGGGCGACACGCTCATCCGCACGCCGGGCCAAGGATCGGATCCCGATCACGAGCCGGTGCGCTGAAAGCGCCGCTGGCCCATCCGGGATGCCCTTGAGCCCTATTCCGCCCCTGAGCCGGCCGAACCGACCGCACGGGTAGCAGCCCCGAGGCGGACGCCGACGGCGGTTTTCGGCACGGTCGCCGGATCGACGGATTGCTGTCAGGCCTCGCTGGGCAGTGAGCAGGGGAATCGTGTCATGAGCACGACTGTCTCTCCCGTGAGGAGGCCGACCATGCACGTCCGTACGTTGACCAGCGGGCTCGCTGCCGCCCTGACCGTGACCTTAGCGCTGATGGGCGGCCAGGCCGCAGCCGCTCCGTCCGTGGCGGCGGACGCGGACAGAGCCGCGGCCGCTCGTGTGGTGACCTACGACGCCAGTGGTTCCGCCGAGTTCAGGTCCGCGGTCGACCGGGGCGCGGCGATCTGGAACGAGAGCGTCGACGCCGTCGAACTGCGGCCGGCCGCGGCCGGGCAACGCGCCAACATACGGGTCCTGGCGGACAACGGCTGGCCCCGCGCCATCACCACCTCGCTGGGCAACGGAACCGTCTACATCGGGCGGCAGGCGGTGGACGAGGGGCACAACACGATCCGCATATCTGCCCACGAACTGGGCCACATCCTGGGTCTGCCCGACCGCAAGCCCGGGCCCTGTTCGAGCCTGATGTCCGGTGCCAGCGCGGGAACCACATGCACGAACGCCTACCCGAACGCGGCCGAAAAGGCCGAGGTCGAGGGGTACTTCGGTGGATCGTTCGCGCGGACGTCCGGAGCGGTGCCGCTCAACGCCGTGATCGTGGACTGACACGCGGCGCGAACGCCGGGAGTCGGCTCTCACGACCGCGGCAGGTCGTGAGAGCCGATGTCACGCGCGGACCCGGATCAGCCGACGGCATGCCCGCACTCACGGCCCAAGAGCTGGGCGGCAACATACCCGTTCGGGTGAACTCTGTTGGCCTCGTCAGGCAGGGGACAGGCGTCGGCTGGATAGTGAGGACGCTGTGGGGTGTTCCGGTTACCGGATTCGGGCGGGGAACGTGATGGTTGATCATTTCCCTGTTCCCTTTTCGGTGTCCCCCAGTGAGACAGGCCCGGCTTTGCCGGGCCACCCGAGAACCTACGGAGAACACATGGTCGGCACAGCGCATCCGAACACCGGTGTGGAAGGCGTGGACGGGGGTGTCGGCCTCACCGCCCTGCTCGTCGCCGCAGCACGGGCGATCGAGACCCACCGCAGCGACAGTCTGGCAAGGGATGTCTACGCGGAACACTTCGTGCGCGCCGCACCGGCCTCCGCGGGCTGGCCCGTCCGCTTGCAAGAGGCTCCGGATGGGGACGCGAACCCGCTGTGGGGGCGTTTCGCGCGTTATTTCGGTCTGCGGACGAGGGTCCTCGACGACTTCCTCCTCCGGTCGGTGCGCGCGGGCGCGCGCCAAGTGGTGCTCCTCGGGTCCGGGTTGGACGCACGCGCGTTCCGGCTGGACTGGCCTCCCGGCTGCGTGGTCTTCGAAATCGACAGGGAGGGCGTGCTCAGGTTCAAGCAAGAGGTGCTCGACGGGCTGTCTGCCACCCCCAGGGCGACACGCTTACCGATTCCGGTCGATCTGCGCGCCGACTGGGACGGAGCGCTGACCGACGCCGGCTTCGACACGACGGCACCGAGCGTCTGGCTGGCCGAGGGGTTGCTGTTCTACCTCCCCAACGCCGTCGAGACGTCCCTCATCGACACGGTGCACCGATTGAGCGCGGAAGGGAGTGCTCTGGCATTCGAGGTCAAGCTCGAAAAGGACTTGCTCGCCTATCGCGACAGTCCGCTCTACACCTCGACGAACCAGCAGATCGGCATCGATCTGCTCACGCTGTTCAACGGCGAGTCGCGGCCCGACTCCGCGGGTGACCTGATGGGCAAGGGATGGGACACATCGGTTCACACGCCCTTCGACTTCACCCGTCGGCTCGGACGTGGCCCGATGCCCGAGCAGAATGACGCGCTGGCCGGCAATCGATGGGTGTTCGCGAACAAGCCACGGCCGTCATTGCGCTGACACGGCAATGCGGTGTTCGGTCGCGCAACGTCGCAGCGGAGTTTGAATGCGTCGCTCATCGGCTCGTCCTTTCCGGTACCAGGACGGGTTTGACCACGCGGCCCGCATCGCAGTCGCGTTCGGCCTCGTTGATGTCGGCGAGCGGATACATGCGGATCAACTGGTCGAAAGGGAACAGACCGGCCTGCCACAGTCCGGTCAGCCGCGGAATCAACAACCCCGGCACGGCGTCCCCCTCGCAGATGTGGGAGATCCTCCGGCCCCGGTCCAGTGTCCCCGGTTCGAGCGGCAGCGCGGTGTGGAGCCGTGCCACCAGGCCGAGGTGGCCGGTCGGGCGCAGGGCCCGGAGCGCGTCGTTGATCAGCTGAGCGGAGCCCGTGGTGTCCAGCGCGTACCGCGCGCCGCCGTCGGTCAGCCGCCGGATGCGGTCGGGCAGACCGGCCGATGAGGCGTGCAGGGGGATCGCATGGAACCGCTCGGCCAGGGCCAGCCGTTCGGGGTGGCGGTCCACGGCCACGGTCATCGCCCCCGAGGCGGTGGCCGCCATCAACGCGGCCAGCCCCACCGCTCCCGCGCCGAAGACCGCGACGGTGTCGCCGGGGCCGACGCCGAAGCTGTTCCAGATCGCTCCGGCGCCGGTGAGGAAGCCGCAGCCGAGCGGCCCGAGCAGTTCGAGGGGAAGCGAGGGGCTGACCCGGACCGCGTTGCGGGCAGGGACCATCGCGTACTCGGCGAACGAGGACTGGCCGAACCACCGGGGGGCCAGTTCGCCCCCGGCCGCGTCGGTGAACCGCGCCGCGTTCTCCCGGCGGCCTCCGAAAAGGTTGAGCGAGGCGAAGGAGTCACAGTAAGCGGGGGCCGCGCCAAGGCAGTTCCGGCAGCGTCCGCAGGAGTCGAAGCTCAGCACGACATGGTCGCCGACGCTCAGGCCGGTGTCCGGGCCGCCCGTCTTCGCCACGACCCCGGCCCCCTCGTGGCCGAGCACCGCAGGCAGCGGGGAACGGCCCGCCGAACGCCGGACCGCGAGATCGGTCCGGCACATTCCGCAGCCCGCGATCCTCACCAGGATCTCGCCCTCGGCCGGCCCCGCCTTCAAGCTCACCTCCTCGACGGTGAACCGGCTCTCGTACGAGCGCAGGACAGCCGCGTCGAACCTCATGGCAGCTCCTCCTCCGGGCGGTGCACGACGAACGGCCTCAGGTTTCCGTAGAGCCCCCACGGCCCGCCCGCCACGCCGACCCCGCTCTCCTTGATGCCCGCGAAGGGCTGGGCGAGGGACAGCTCGGCATGGTGGTTGATCCACGCGGTTCCGCACTCCAGCCGGTCCGCCACCGCCTCGGCCCGGTCGAGGTCGGTTCCCCATACCGAACCGCCCAGCCCGAATCCGGTGTCGTTGGCCGCCTCGACGGCCTCGTCGATGTTCCCGTACGGCAGCACCGGCAGGACCGGGCCGAACTGCTCCTCCGTCACCACCGAACTGTCGTAGGGGACATCGGCCAGGATCGTCGGGGCGAAGAAGTAGCCCGGACGGTCCAGCCGACGGCCACCGGTCACGGCTCGGGCGCCGTCCGCCAGGGCCTGGGCCGTACAGCGCTCCACCCGGGCCAGTTGCGGCGCGTTGTTGACCGGCCCCAACTGCGAACCCGGCTCGAGCCCCGCTCCGACGACGGTGGTTTTCGCACGCTGCGCGAGGGCCTCGACCACCTGGGAGCAGAGCCGGGCCGGGGCGTAGACGCGCTTGACCGCCATGCAGACCTGCCCGCAGTTCCGGAATGCCGCCCAGAAAAGCCGGTCCGCGATCCGTTCCGGATCCACGTCCTCCAGCAGGATGGCGGCGTCGTTACCGCCCAGTTCGAGGGTGACCCGGGCGAGTGAGGCCGCCGCCCCCCGAGCGACGGCACGCCCGGTGGCGATGGAACCGGTGAAGGTCACGTGGCGTATCCCCGGATGGGACGCGAGGCGCGCGCCGAGGGGTTCGCGACCGGTGACGATGGTCAGCACGTCCGTGGGGAGGGCGTCGGAGACGACGGACACCAGCAGTCGTGTGGCGAGAGGCGTGAACGGGGAAGGTTTGAGCACCATCGTGTTGCCCGCGGCGAGCGCTGGCGCGAACTTCGCCGACGCGAGTTGGAGGGGGAAGTTCCATGGGACGATCGCGGCGACGGGCCCGAGCGAGCGCCAGCGGATCTCGCTGCGTACCGGTCGGCCGTCCGTGATCGGCTGGGGCCCGGGGACAAGCTCGGCGAAGTAGCGCAGGCGGGCCGTCGTGCGGGCGATCTCCGCGTACGACTCGGCCAGGGGCTTGCCCTGTTCACGGGTGAGCAGCGGAGCGAGGTCGGCCCCCGCCGCATCCACCGCGTCGGCCGCCGCGAGCAACGCGCTCGTACGGGCGACGGGGTCGGCCCGCCAGCCGCGCCAGGCCTTGTGGGCCCGCGCGACGACGGCGTCCAACTCGTCCGGCCGCTGGTCGGGTGCCTCGTCGAACGCCTCGCCCGTAGCCGGGTCGAGGACGGCGAAGTGCCCGTCGCGGGTACCCGGGGCGCGGCGGGGCTGACGTGTCGGCATGCCGGCGGTCAGCTCCCGGCGACTGCGGCCGCGTGTTGCCGGGCCTGCCGGTCCATTTCTGCCCGGAACGCGGCCACCAAATCTGGCCGGATCCTTCCGGCATCGCGGTCGCCCCCCTCGCAGACAGCCCCGCGCACCCCCACGATGTCCGTGCCGATGCGGGTCAGCTCGCCGAGGTCCCCCGCCTTGACGCTGCCCGCGAGGGCGGCGAGCAGATCGCGCTCGTGGGCCAACCGCACGAACTCCGCGCAGACGTCCGGCGGTACGTGGTCGAAGAGCCGCGTCCCATCCTTGACCGCAGTGTCGAGCATGGCCGCGTCGGAGCCGGAGCGGCGGGCGATGTCGGGCAGTGCGAGGGGGTTGACGCAGCCGATCCGGTGGGCGTCGGCGTAGCCCGAGGCGACGACGAACGCGTCCGGCCGATGGTCCTTCACCGCCCGGACGACCCCGCGCATCACGTCGACGGCCTGGTCGGGCGTCGTGCATCCGTAGAGGCCGACCTTGATGTACGTGGCACCGGAGACAACCGCGCCGAGCGCCGCCTGGGCCACCGTCCCGGGCTTGTACGGTACGTCACCCACAGTGGCGGACACCGGTTTGCCGGCCGGGACCGCTTCGCGGATCTCCCTGATGACCCACGGGAAGTTCGCGCCGAGTGAGCCCTCGTCGGGCTTCTTGACATCGACGATGTCAAGGTGCTCCGCCGCCATCGCGCAGTCGAGGGCTTCCTCGACGCTGTCCGGGGAGATGAGAAGCAACAACGTGGACTCCTTCCACCGCATGTCCATCTGCCGTAAGGGCAGGTGCGCGGAGTCGCCTGGATCACTTGGGGTGCGCTCATCATTCCCGCGGCGCCTGACCGCCGGTAGGGCGCGCGGAGTCCAAATGGTTCGTCGCCACGGCGTGTTCACTCCCCAGTGCGCCGTCCACGCCGGAGCGAGCGGGCCGCGTGCGGGCCCCGGCAGCCACGGAAGCCGACTGCGCCGGCCATCACGGAAGAACGAGGCCAAGGCGGTCGATTTCCCGTAGCCACGTCAACCGAGCGATCGACGATTCACTCTCAGTGAGGCCGAGTGCAGGAGCCGCGGCAGGCACTTTCGGCCATGAAAGAGGTGGCCGCAGGTCAGAGCGGCGCGTATGCGGTTGGTGGGACGGGCCGACCTTGACATGGCCAACGGCTCCCCATGTGGTGTTCACCAAGACCGCTGTCCCCGCGGGGCCGCTGGAGGTGGGAGACGTCATCACCTACCGCATCACCGCCAGGAACGAGGGCGGCGGCGGGGCCGGGAATCTCACCCTGACCGACGCCGTCCCGGCCGGTACGACGTACCTGCCCGGTTCCCTGCGGATCGTGGCCGGACCGAACGCCGGGGCGAAGAGCGATGCGAAGGGCGACGACCAGGCGAACTACGACGCCGACACCAACACGGTCGTCTTCCGTCTCGGCAGCGACGCGACCGACACGCAGGGGGCGGCCTGCCCAACACCGCCACCGCCACGGGCAACGAGAAGGACCCCGGCCCCACCGACAACACGGACGCCGTCAGCGTCTGCGTCCAACCGGCACCCTCCTGCCGCGACCCTTGTTCCACCCGGAAGCAGTCCTGGGCCCGCCTCCACGCGGCCGGCCGGCGACAACCCGCGCCCCTCACCTCGGCCGCCCCGGCGCTGCCGAGCGCACGCGCGCAGCTGAACAGAACATCCGTGTCCAGTTCCGTGACAGCGCGAACCTTCCGGCGGGAACACGGGAGCGCAAGAAACGGGGTCGGCGTACAACGCACACCGCGCGCGTTGTACGCCGACCCCGCGTTCGACCGGTCACCTCGCGTCAGCGCGCGGTGATCTGCTGGAGCGCCGCCCCCTGGTAACGGGCTCCGGCGTTCCAGAGGATGAAGGAGTTCATCTTGTTGTCCGCCGCTGCCTTGATCTGATCGGCCACCTGGGCCGGCCCGTAGTGGCTGCCCATCGAGAAGTCCTGGAGCCAGGGAATGACCTCGGTCTGGGTGCCCTTCACATGGCGGGCGAAGTCCTTCAGCGAGCGCTGCACGATCGCGTACGGTGCGGTGTCGGGGTTGGATACGCCGTACTCCCCGGGCCCCCAGTGGGACGGGTAGACCATCGGTGCGATGTAGTCGCTGACCTTGGCCAGGGCCCCGATGTCCTGAGCGATCTCGGTGGGCCGGGTGGCGGCTATACCGAAGACCGAGACACCGAGGTACGTGGGCTGCGAGCGCAGCGCGGTCCGCGTGTCGGCGACGAACGAGGTGATGGACTGCTCGGGCGTGGCGGACCCGATGCCCGGGAAGCGCATCTTCGACAGCGGGCCGTCGGGGCGGCGCACATAGTCGTAGAGGATGTCGTCGAAGCCGAGACCAGCCGCCTCGACGGCGAGGTCCTGGTTGTACTTGCGGACCGCCGGGTCGGCGAAGTTGGTGAAGGACAGCTTTCCGTAGTGGCCGCCGTTGTAGGGCTGCCCGTCGGGGGTCTGTACGATCTGGTTGCGCTTGCCGGACTTCCAGGACGCCGAGGCGAGCACGGGATCGCGGAAGGCGACGATGCGCCCGATGACCTGGGCGCCGGCGGCGTGGATCTCCGCCACGGCCTTGCGGGCGTCGTAGTAGCCCTTGGCCGCGCCGATCTGACGGGCCAGCGGCACCTGGGAGGCGTACCCGACCTCGCCGTCCTCGTCCTTGATGTCCAGTTCCACGGCGTTGAGCTTGCCGCTGCGGACGAGGGCCAGGATGTTGCCGCGCAGTGTGTTGTCGCCCCAGCCGATGGCGGTGATGTGCGCGGCGCGGATCATGGGGCGCCGGCCCCGGGCGGACACCGTCTTGGTGGTGGTGTTTCCGGCCCGGTCCACGGCGGTGACCGTGACGAGCGGTGTGCCCCGGGGGACCGTCGCCTTGAAGGCCCCGGCCTCGTCGACGGAGACCTCTTTGCCGTCGACGCTCACCTTGGCGTCGGTGGACGCCTTGCCGGTGATGGTCACCTTGGCGCCGGTGGGCGCCTTGCCGGTGGTGTTCGCCGCGGCGGCGACGTTCTTGATCTCGGGATCGGCCAGCGTCAGAGCCGGAGCGGTGGTGTCCACGGAGAAGCCCACGACCTCCCGGTACGAGGCGAAGGGCAGACTGCTGTCGCCCTCCACCACCAGGGTGTGCCGGCCCTCGGCCAGAGGCGGGAGGCTGAGTTTCAGACGGGAGCCCTCGGCTCGGACGGGGAGCACCGCGCCGTCGAGGGTGGCACGCACCTTGTCCTTACCGCCGGCCGCGGCGGCGTCGAGATAGGCGCTGACATGCGCCGCCTTGCGCGCGTCGAGGACGGCGCCGTCGGTGAGACCCTGTACGCCCGGGCCCGAAGTGAAGAAGGCCCATGCCCCGACGCCTGCTCCGGCCAGTGCGAGTGCCCCGGCCGACACTGTCAGTGCGCGCGGGACGGCCGGACGGTGGGAACCGTAGGAGGAGGCGGAATACGGTATTTTTCTGCTGAACATCACGATGTCCTTCGTGCTGAGGCCGGTTGGTCCCTCCATGGATGCCGCGCCGGTGCACCGATCCTCCTGTTTCTGACCGGATTTCATGCGAACGGCCGCGTGCGACCCCGATGTGGTGACTGGGCCATACAGGGGAGGGGGCGGTACGGGGGCTCCCGCGGCCGGTAGGGATGGCGACACGCTCGCTTTGGAGGGGTCACACATGCGCCACTCTCTCGTCCCGTTCTGCGCCCTCGCGGGCGCTGTCCTGCTCGCCTCGGGCTGCTCCCCGGGAGGCTCGTCGACCGGTGGTGAGGCGGCCGCGTCACCGGCGGCGGCCAGCCCCGTCGCCGCGAAGGCCCCGGAAGAGGTCGGCGCGAACGAGCTCGGCCAGGTGCCCGTGCTGATGTACCACCAGCTCACCGAGAAACCGGCCAGTGTCTACGACCGCACCCCGGCCGATTTCCGAGCGGAGCTGGAGCGCCTCGCCCGGGAGAATTACGTGCCGGTCACCGCCCGGGACTTCCAGACGGGCCGCATCGACATCCCGGCCGGTACGCACCCGGTGGTCCTCACCTTCGACGACTCGACCAACAGCCAGGTACGACTCGGCCAGGACGGCGCCCCGGCGCCGGACACGGCCGTCGCCATCCTGATGAACACGGCCAAGAAGTACCCCGCGTTCAAGCCGGTGGCGACCTTCTTCGTCAACGCGGACGCCTTCTCCGCCACGGGTTCCGCCAAGGCGCTCGCCTGGCTGACGAGCCACGGCCACGAGGTCGGGAATCACACCGACCGCCACCAGAACCTGCGCTCCCTGGACCAGGCGGGCGCCGTGCGGGCCATCGCCGCCGGGCAGCAGGCGATCGAGAAGGCCGTGCCCGGCACCCGGGTCACGTCCCTCGCCCTGCCCTTCGGGGCCATGCCCCAGCCGGCCGCGGTCGCCGCGCGGGGGACCGGCTATCGCTACGGAGGGGTGTACCTCGTGGGGTCCAACCCCTCGGTCTCGCCGTTCGCCAAGACCTTCGCGCCCGACGCGATCCCGCGGATCCGCTCCGCGGGGCCCAAGGACGCGGACGCCGAGTTCGGTTCGTCGCGGTGGCTGGACAAGCTCGCCACCGGCAAGAACTGGTACGTCTCGGACGGTGACCCGAACACGGTCGCCTTCCCCCGAGCCTCGCAGGATCAGCTGGCACCGGCTTTCGCCAAGCGCGCCCGGCCGTATTAGGACGTGTGGTGAAACGAGCGCCGTCCGTCCGAAGGGCGGGCGGCGGCGTCCGGTGGAGTGGTAGTGGGTGAGCAGTCCGGGGTGCGCGGTGCTCCGACGGAAGCGTTGGGGAAACACCGTTCCGCCGACATGGAGGACACATGAAGGCCACGACGAAGCCGACAGCCCTGGTGACCGGCGGCAGCCGCGGGATCGGCGCGGCCACCTCGCGGGTACTCGCGGCTCGCGGGTACCAGGTAGCCGTCAACTACGTCTCCAACCGTGAGGCGGCCGACCAGGTGGTCAAGCTCATCGAGACCGACGGCGGCGAAGCCTTCGCCCTGCGGGCGGACGTGCACGACCCCGGCCAGTCGGCCGAACTGCTGAAGCGCTCCGCGACCGACGGACGCCTGGATGTCCTCGTCTGCAACGCCGGTGCCCGCTTCACCCCCACCCCCGTGCGGAACCTCGCCTGGGACGACTTCAGGACGAAGGTGACGAACGAGCTGGCTTCCGTCTACACCCTCACCCGGCACGCGCTGGCGCTCATGGGTGCCCGGGGGCGGGGCCGCATCGTGTACGTCTCGAGCGCCGCGGCAGACGGTCCGCCCGCCCCGGGCATGGCTGCCCACGGCACCGCCAAGGCCGCCCTGAACACCTTCGCGCGCTTCGTCGCCCACGAGGCCGGCCCGCTCGGTGTCAACGTCAACGTCGTGGCACCGGGCTATGTCCGCACCGAGAGCAGTGCGCACATGCCGCGGGAGTTCCAGCGGCGGCTGATGACGAACACACCTCTGGGGCGGGTCGCGGAACCGGAGGACGTGGCCAGGGCGATCGCGATGCTCGTCGGCGAGGAAGCCCGCTTCGTCACGGGTGAGGTTCTCACCGTCGACGGCGGCTACGGCCTGGCACGACGGTAGAGAAGGCCCGGCCACGCGGCTACGGGCACACGCGCACGACGTTCACCGGCCCGGCGTGACAACGGCGCGGGCCCCAATCGCGGCTTCGCCGGGATCGTGGGGCGGTGTCGTCCGCCGTGATCAGCCGTCGTACGGCCGGATGCCGACGCGGCGGAGCGCGGGTCGGTCCCGGTCACCTCGCCGTCAGCGTGGTGACCAGCTCATCCAGTCCGCCGAACCGCCGGTCGAAGTCATCGGTGCTCGTGGAATGCGGTCGCACCGTCTGTACGCGCATCTGTCTCGACCGCTCGCGCGGTGCCCGGCGCACCTGGTGCGGGATGGACGAGTGCGGCAACCGCGTCAAGGCCGCGGCTTATCGAGCGCGCAGACGGTCCTCGACGGTCGGAGACGGCGGCGCAGAGGTGACTGCCTGACGTCGGCGGTCAGGCGGGACTTCCGCAACACGCCCACAGTACGCGACGCCGGCGCGCACGAGGCCGGAGCCGGCGACCGTTCGCCGAGGCGCGGAGTGCCGACGGTCCGCGCGACGGTCGTCGGTTGGCTGGGATCCGTACCCCGGGCGCACATCGGACGGGTCGCACCGCCGCCCCCGGCGGCCACGCCCGTAACGGCTTCGTCCCGCCCGGCCGCCGACGGAGCCGGCAACCCACCGGACGTGCTCCGGACCGGATCGGCGTGCTCGTCCGGGCCCGGCGAAGCCCGCTACGACGCCCCGCCCGTACGGCCGGCGACGGTACCGGTCGTGGTCGTTCGTGTGCCCGCGTCCCACGCGTGAGCCTCGAGCCGAGGACGTCACGCGGTGGGACGACCGCGGCTGGACGGGGGCCGCCGACCTCGCACCCTCACCGGCCCGACCGGCTGGCGAGACCGTCACCGTCACCGCTCAAGGAATTCCGCATTCCGTGCGTGAATCGCTGATTCTGCTTCGCCGCCTTTCCCTTCCGCCCCTGGCGAATCTTCGGTTTCCGAGAGCGGGAAATAAGGGTCAGGGTGAGCAAGCCACAAATGCGTCAAGCGATGCGGTCGACGTTTTCAGGACTTTGTCTCCCGGGGGAAGCGGTGAATTGTTTTTCCATATCTACGATTCCGAGCTATGACCGACACTCCGCGGGACAACTCCGCCGCCCGTGCGCGCTGGCAGACATGTCTCAAGCTCGCCCGAGAACTCCTCCTCGTGGGGCCGGACGGCAAGGACCTCAAACTCGACTATCTCCACACCCTGATCGACACCGGCCATCTCGGCCCCACCCGGCATCCGCGCAAGAAGGTCCTCGTGATCGGTGCCGGTGTCACCGGCCTCGTCGCCGCCCGCCTGCTCAAGGACGCCGGTCACGACGTCACCGTCCTGGAGGCCAACGAGAGCCGCGTCGGCGGACGCATCAAGACCTTCCGTGCCACCAAGCACCACCAGCCCTTCGACGACCATGCCCAGTACGCCGAGGCCGGCGCCATGCGGCTGCCCGACTTCCACCCGCTCGTCCTCGCCCTCGTCGACAAGCTCGGGCTCGGTCGCCGCCAGTTCTACAACGTGGACGTGGACCCCTCCACCGGCAGCAGCCCCGAGACCCCGGTCCCCCCGGTGACCTACACCTCCTTCACCGGCCGGACGTGGACCTACGGTGACGACAGCCCCGACTTCCGGGAACCCGACAAGCTCGGCAACTCCTGGATCCGCACCAACCGTGTCCAGGTGCGCCGTGCCGACTACGCCACCACTCCCGAACGGATCAACGAGGGCTTCCACCTCACCGACGACGAGGTCCGCGCCCCGGTCGTGAAGATGGTCGACGACGCACTGGAGAGCGTGCGCGACTACTACTCCGACGTCGTCGACGGGAAGCGCGTCAACAAGCCGTTCGACGAGTGGGTCGAGGGCTGGGCCCGGGTGATCCGCGACTTCGACGGCTACTCGATGGGTGGCTTCCTGCGCGACCACGCCGGGCTCAGCGACGAGGCGGTCGAGGCCGTCGGAACGATCGAGAACATGTCCTCGCGGCTGTACCTCTCCTTCTTCCACTCCTTCCTGAGCCGCAGTGACATCAATCCCGCCGTCCGCTACTGGGAGATACCCGGCGGCAGCTGGCGCCTGCCGCACGCACTCCACCAGGGTCTGCGCGACGAGGTGCGGCTCGGCCACCGCATGATCCGCCTCGAGTACCACGATCCCAGCCGCGACACCGACCCCGGGGGCACCGGCGTCGTGGGACCCGACGGATGGGGCGTGGCCGTGCAGACCGTCGCCGAGAACGACCCGCAGGCCGCGCCGCGCCTGTGGACCGCGGACCTGGCGGTCGTCACCATCCCGTTCTCCGCCCTGCGCTTCGTGGAGATCGTCCCCTCGATGTCGTACAAGAAGCGCCGCGCCATCATCGAGACGCACTACGACCAGGCCACCAAGGTGTTGCTGGAGTTCAGCCGCCGGTGGTGGGAGTTCACCGAGGACGACTGGCGCGACGAACTCGAGAGCGTCGCTCCGGGGCTCCACGAGTACTACCGGCTGAGCGACGAGGCGGACACCGAATCCGTCCCGACGCTTCCCGAGCCCGGGGCCGGCCTGCTCGGCGCCGCGGTCAAGGACAGCAGCGTCTCCGAGGAGATGCGGCAGCTGGGCGGCAGCCTGCCGCTGCGCGGTCCCGCCGTCCGCCCCGCCACCCACTGCTTCGGAGGGGGCTCCGCCACCGACAACCCCAACCGGTTCATGTACTACCCCTCGCACCGGGTCGAGGGCAGCACCGGCGGCGTGGTGCTCGCCTCGTACAGCTGGTCCGACGACGCCGCGCGCTGGGACTCCATGCGGGACGCCGAGCGCTACGTCTACGCCCTGCGCAACCTCCAGGCCCTGCACGGCCGCCGTATCGAAGTGTTCTTCACCGGGCGGGGCGCCACCAAGAGCTGGGCCCGCGACCCGTACGCCTTCGGCGAGGCCGCCATCTACACGCCGCACCAGATGACCAGCTTCCACCTGGACGCCTCCCGGCCGGAAGGGCCCGTGCACTTCGCCGGGGAGCACACATCCCTCAAGCACGCATGGATCGAGGGCGCCCTGGAGAGCGCCGTCCGCGCGGCCGTCGCCGTCCACAAGGCACCGCCGGTCACCACCCCGGGCCCGAGCAAGGAGGACCGCTCGTGACCGCGACCACCTCCGACTGCACGGTCGCCCGCTACCTCGCCCTGCGTCTGGCCGAGCTGGGCATCACCCACCTGTTCGGCGTCCCCGGCAACCACCTCGGCCCGTTCCTGACCACCCTGCGGGGCGAGGGCGACATCGAGTGGGTCGGCACCCCCACCGAGGGCGGCGCGGGCCAGGCCGCCGACGCCTACGCCCGTGTCCACGGCATCGGCGCGGCCGCTGTCACCTACAGTGTCGGCGCCTTCAACCTGCTCAACGCCTGCGGTGGGGCCTACGTCGAGCAGATCCCGCTCATCGCCGTCAACGCGTCCCCGCCCTACGAGCAGTGGCAGAACTACCGCGCCATCGGCATGCTCACGTCGCACATGAGCCCTCGCTCCGAGAGCAACCTCGACGTCTACCGGCAGGTCACCGTGGACGCCCAGGTCATCTCCAACCCGGGGCTCGCCCCCGGCCAGATCGATGCCGCGCTCACCGCCTGCCTCTCCGAGCGCAGGCCGGTCTACCTGGAGGTCATGGAGGACCTGTGGGACGAGCCCTGCTCCGGGCCCGCGGAGCCCATCCGCCGCCGCGAGCGGCCGTTCAGCGCGCGCAACCGGCCCATGCTGGACCGCGCCGTCGACGCGATCCTCACCCTGATCGATGAGCATCCCGGCCCGGACGGCCGCCCACGCCCGATCGTGTGGGCCGGTGAGGAGGTCGACCGGTTCCGTCTCGGTGGACAGCTCACCGACCTGGTGGCGGCCACCGGAGTGCCGTTCTGCACCACCGTCGGTGCCAAGGCCGTCGTCGACGAGGACCTGCCGCAGTTCCACGGCGTGTACAACGGCGCGGCCAGCCACCCGGACGTGCACTGGATCTTCAAGGACTGGGCCACCTGCCGGATCGGGCTCGGCGCCTGGTCCACGTCGAAGAACCTCGGCGGCGATCGATACGTCGGCGGCGACTGGGTGATGGCCGCGAACGGCGGCGTCAGCGTCGGCACCCGCTACTTCCCCGACGTGCAGCTCGAGCAGTTGCTGCCCGCCCTCCAGGACGCGCTGGTGAAGGCCTACGGCTCCGGGGGACTGGCGGCCGACTACTACGCCGAGGCTCACGCCCACCACGGAGCTCCCCGCGACCGCCCCGCCGGCCTGGAGCACCACCGTGCCTCGCTCCGCACCAGCGGCTCTCGGTCCAGGCACGCCGAACGGCTCACCTATGACGGCGTCTTCGACCGGATCAACCACTTCCTGGGCCACGAGACCCGGCAGGACTGGACGGTGGTCTCCGACGCCGCGTTCTCCCTCATCGGCTCGATGAACCTGTCCCTGCCCGCCGGCGGTTTTCTGTCCCAGATCAGCTGGCTGTCCATCGGCTGGTCGGTCGGCGCGGCCACCGGCGCCGGTCTCGCCCCCGAGCGCGGGCACGCCCGGCCGATGGTGTTCGTCGGCGACGGCGCCTTCCAGGAGACCTGCCAGGAGATCTCCACCCACACCCGGCTCGGCCTGCGGTCGGTGGTGTTCGTCATGGACAACGGACACTTCTACGGCATCGAGCAGATGCTGGTTCACCCGTCCTACTACGCTGATCCGGGCTCCGCCGGTCCGGATTCCGCGGACTCGGACGGCGCGGACTTCTACAACGTCCTCCACCCGTGGCACTACGACCGCCTCGCGGCCGTCTTCGCCGGCAGGAGGACCCCGGCGACCGGGATCAGCGTCGCGCACCCCACCGAACTGGACGACCTGCTGGCCCGCCTCACCGACCCGGACGACCCGGTCAACGCGGGACCGCTGCTCGTCCGTGTCCGCCTGCACCGGCACGACTACCCGCGAGCGATGGCGTACAAGGTGCGAAAGTCCTCAGCGGTGGAGTGACGTTGGTTCTCCGTGCCAGTGCGAGGGTGGCCCTCCGCGTCGGCACGACGGTCCTGCCGGACCGGAGGGCGGCGAAGGGGCACGCCGGGGCGGCGTGCCAGTGCCAGGAATTCCCATAATCGAAGGGGGAAGAAAATGGCTGATCTCAACGTACTGATCGCGTTCGACGCGGCCACGATCGTCGAGCAGTATCCCAACGCGTCGAGGAACCCGGCCGCGCCGACGCAGGTCGACCACGGCCTGATCTACATGACGACGCGCCACGACCACATCATCGGCACATCGGGGGCCGAGTTGAACCTCCGTGCCGAGCCCGGGGACAGCATCAGGTGGCGGGAGACGACGCTGTCGCTCAGCAGTGACTACAAGGCGTTGCTCTACAAGTACGTGAGCAGCGACACCGACCACACGCTGATCAGGACGCCGGAGATCGAGGTGATCGACGGGATCTACCCGATTCCGAAGGAAGGGGCGGAGGGCAGGCCCGACTTCGTGACGCAGAACTACCAGGATCACTACTGGCGGGCGACGGTCAAGAAGACGGGCAAGGTCGTGTACCACTTCTACTTCCAGATCCTCGACCGCCATCGGCAATTGAAGGGGTACTTCCAGTGGGACCCCTTCATCACCATCGAAAACCCCTGACGCTCCCCGGACATGGGCGGTGGTCTCCGGGGCCGCCGCCCACCCGGGCCCCGGCGAGCGGTTGCGGTGGCACAAACAGGGGGCCACACCGATCGGCGGCAAACGTTTGTACGCCTTCCGGAAGCGCGTTCACATCATCCGGTCCGAACAGCTCATCACTCGCTCGAATCCGCCTCCGGAAACCATGTATTCAAGACAGTCGGGGAGTCGCGGGATTGACGGTGCTTGACCGCAGGGAAAAGATGTATCGCAGTGTTTCCCGGTCGACGCCCCGAAAAGGGAGGTTGGAACCGTGCAGTTCGTCCTTGATCTGCAAGGCATCACCAGCGCCGAGGAAGTGGCGAGCGAACAACTGATGATCAGCGATTTCTCGACCATCTTCTGCGGTTGGGAGCCCGTCCAGGAGCCGGCTCGCGGAGCGGAATGAGCCGCGGGACGGACTGAGCCGGAATCGTATGGATATGGATCCGGGGCCCGGTGGACCATGGTGCCACCGGGCCCCGGGGCGATCCCCCCGGCCGCCGCGGGCCTTCGTTCCGGGAGGAAGGTGAAGTGAAGCTCCACTACGTCCGGTACTGCCGGGCCGACAGCCCCTTCTACGACGAGCCGCGAAGACGTCCGGACGGACACGGGGACTACCTCCAGGCCGGGCAGGAGCCGCCCGCCGGCTGGACCTCCGGCATCCACGGCCCCTGGGTACGTCTGGCCCCGCGGGACGCGCGGCTTCCTCCGCAGGGCTGGAAGGTGCACGTGTCGGCCCGCCCCGAAACCGCCCAGCTCCTGCTCGACCGCACCTTCGCCTACTGCGTCGAGCGGAGGATACCGTTCAAGTTCCTGGCCGGTGAGACCGAACTCCGCGGCCGCAACCACAAATACGCGGACCGCGGCGGCAGCGGAAAGTTCATCACCGTGTACCCGGTGTCCGACGCGCAGCTCCACGCGCTGCTCACCGACCTCGCCCCCCGGCTCAAGGGGCTCGGCGGGCCACACATCCTGTCGGACCTGCGCTGGGCCGACGGCCCTCTCCACCTTCGGTACGGAGGGTTCGCCGAACGGTACGTTCACGGCGTCCTGAATGCCCCGGAACCGGCGATCGAGACACCGGACGGCCGACTGGTGGCCGACACCCGTTCCCCTGTTTTCCGGTTGCCCGAATGGGTGCGGCCGCCCGCGTTCCTCGCCGCCGCGCTGCGGGAGCGGACGCGGCACGAAGCACCGCCGCGACTTCCCTACACGATCGATTCCGCCCTGCACTTCTCCAACGGCGGCGGAGTCTATCTCGCCACGGACCGGCGGACCGGGCAGAAGGTGGTTCTCAAAGAGGCCCGCCCCCACGCCGGGCTCGACCAGCGCGGCCGGGACGCCGTCCAGCGCCTCCGCCACGAGCGCGACGTGCTGAGGGAACTGGCGGACGTCGAGGAGGTCGTCGACTGCGTCGACTCGTTCCAGCTGTGGGAACACCACTTCCTGGTTCTCTCCCATGTCGAAGGCGTGGGATTCCACAGAGAAGTGGCCCGGCGCACGCCCCTGCACACTCCCGAGGCCGGTGACCGGGCATTCGCCGAGTACACCGTGTGGGCCACGAACGTCCTGGACAAGATCGGAACCGCTGTCCGCGCGCTGCACGCGAAGGGGTTCGCCTTCGGGGACCTCCACCCCGGGAACATCGTCCTCACCCCGGACGGTGGCATCCGGCTGCTCGACTTCGAAATGGCCGTCCGCTCCGACGACCCCCAGGAGATCCGCACCGGCGCGCCCGGTTTCGCCCCGCCCACTCCCAGGGGCGGCGTCCTCGCCGACCGGTATGCGCTCGGCTGCCTGCGGCTGTCAACGTTCCTCCCGCTCACCGCCGTGCTGCCCCTCGACCCGAGTCGCGCGGCGGCCCACCTCCGGTTCGTGACGTCCCGGTTTCCGGTCTCCGGGCACTGGGCCTCCGAGACCCTGGAGCTGCTGGCGCCGCACCGGCCCGGCGCGGCCCGCGCGCCGGACCGGCCGGCGGCCGACGGCACTCCGATCGGCGACCTCGGGGACGCCGCCACCGCCGACTGGCCCGCGATCGAGGCCTCGGTGGCCCGCGCCGTGTGGAACAGCGCCACGCCGCGGCGGGACGACCGGCTCTTCCCCGGGGATGTCGAACAGTTCGTCCTCGGCGGCCTCGGGTTCGGGTACGGGGCAGCGGGTGTGCTGTACGCGATGGCCCGAGCCGGCCACGGCCGCCGCGAGGAGTACGAGGCCTGGCTGCTCGACGCCGTCCGTCGGTCGCGGGCCGCGCCGCGGCGCGGGTTCTACGACGGGCTGCACGGCATCGCGTACGCCTTCGAGGCGCTCGGTGACCGCGATGCCGCCCTGGAGGTTCTGGATCGTGCCGAGGCCCCTCTCCGGGACGGTGTCGTCGTCGGGGACGACCTGGGAACGGGACAGGCCGGTGTGATCCTCAACCGGCTCCACTTCGCCCGCCGGCTGGGCGACCGCGGGCTGCGTGCCGAAGCCGTCACCGCCGCACACCGGATCGCGGACAGGCTGACCGGTGTCCCGCTTTCCACGGAGACCGCCGGTCGCGGCGGTTCGGCCCGCCGGGCGGGCCTCCTCCACGGAGCCTCGGGACTCGCGCTGCTGTTCACGCGGCTGTACGAGGAGACCGACGACCACGCTCAGGAGTACCTCGACCTCGCCGAGCGCGCCGTGCGGCTGGATCTGGAACGATGCGTACTCGTCCCCGGCACCGGAGCCCTGCAGGTCGACGAAGGACGCCGCATGATGCCGTACATCGCGACCGGCTCGGCGGGGATCGGTCTGGCCCTGCTCGCCCTGTTGAGGCACCGGCGGCCCCCGGATCTGCTGCGGGCCATGAACGGCCTGCTGAAGGCCGCCTTGCCCGTCTTCCATGTGTTCCCCGGCCTTTTCACGGGCACAGCCGGACAGCTGGGGTTCCTCCAGCAGGCCCGGCGCGCCGGATTCGGCGCGCAAGACGGGCCCGGCGGGCGCGACGGCGGGCCCGCCGGGACGATCGCGACCCAACACGACCGGCTGCGGCTCCACATGACGGTTCTGGGGGGCGAGATCGCCTTCCCCGGCGAGCAACTCATGCGGCTCTCCATGGACTTCGGCACCGGAAGCGCCGGCATCCTGCACACGCTGGCCACACTGCGTGACGACCGGCTGCCACTGCTGCCTTTCGCGCTCCCGTTCACCGACGAGCGCCGGGAGACGGGCACCGCGCCCTGACCCGTCGTACGCGCCCACCGTCCGCCGTGACGCCGCACACCCCGTACACCCCCTTGCACGCCCCACGCCCAGCCGTACCGAAAGGCACACTCATGCCCACACCCGAGATCAGCAGGCGTACAGCACTTCGCTTCTCCGCGGTCGCCGCCCTGTCGGCCGGTGCCACCGTCACCTCGGCCGTCCCGGCGCACGCCGGGAAGCGGCGGCCCGGGGACGAGTTACCCGAGGTGCCCGGCATGCACGGGGACCGGAGGGCCAACGAGATGTGGTACCGGTTCGACGACGTCACCAACTTCAAGGCGTCGCCGGAGCTGATGGAGGCGTACACCGCGATCGCCGGGCACCTCGGCGGTGACGTGGAGAGCGCCCCGCTGCGCATCTGGCGGGAGATGAGCGCGCATCCGGACTATCCGTACAATTTCGTCGAGCGCTTCCGCCCGCTCGTCGGGCCACTGACCCTCATCTCCCGCACCCAGCTGGGGTGCTTCGACAGGTACTACCCGCGGCACGGTTCCGGTCTCGTGCGAGCGTTCTCCTACTTCGGCCAAGGTGTGCTGTTCGATCCGCGGCGCGCGGACGTCAAGTCGGAGGTGCACGCGATGAACGGCGCGGTGCCCCGTGGCTATCACGTCTGGCACGTGTACATCCGCGCGATGACTCTGCTCGGCGTCGACCGGGAACGATGGGCCGCCATCGCCTCGCTCAACGCCTTCGCCTGGGCCTTGCAGTCCGTCGCGCGTCCGGACCTGCGTGCGGTCAACCCACCCCTGCCGGCCGGCACGGTCGCGCGGCTGGCCGCCGGCTGGCTGCCGCGCGATGCGGGCCGGCTCGACAGCGATTTCCAGTCCTTCCCCTACCCCGCCGCCGGGGTGTGAACGGCCGTCCGGCGGTGGCGGCCCGGGCGGCCGCCGGTACGGCGAGATCGACGAACTCCGGCTCGCCTGAGATCTTGTTGAAGACCAGCGCCGCGGACGTGCTGGAGAGAAAGAAGTCGTACCACTCCAGCACCGACCCCACCACTGCGGCCGAGGCATTGCGCCTCCGGAGACCCGGTTCGGATCGGCGTCGGGCGCTGGAGTCGGTCGAGGATCTGCCTCGCCGCCGCCGCGTGGTCCCAAGCGGCGGGGCGGTAACGGGGCTCAGGTGCCCATCTGCCCATCGCTCCGGAGAGCACGACCCTGCCTCCGGATACCCGTCGGGTGCGAGGGAGCCTCCGGAAGCGCCGCCGTCACACGACGTCGTAGGGGCGCATCATTTCGTTGTCCTCGTGCTCGAGCATGTGGCAGTGCCAGACGTACCGGCCCGCCCGGTCGAAGGTCGCTTTCAGCCTCGTGGCGACGCCCGGGTAGGCGACCACCGTGTCCTTGAACCCTCTCTCCCACGGTTCGGCGGGCCGGACGGTGTGGTCGTCCCGGCACCGGTCGAGGACCTGGAACTGGGTCTCGTGGATATGGATCGGGTGAGCGTCCTTCGTGAAGTTGTGGATTTCCCAGATCTCGGTCGTCCCCAGGGCCGGATTCTCCGTGACGGGGTCGTCCCAGCGCATCGGCACTGCGACGCCGTTCCGGTCCAGGGTGCCGAGCAGCAGTTGCCGAGGGCCGACGCCCGGCAGCGAGACGGAGTTCTGTTCGCTGAGGGAGAGCTGTCGGATCCGGCCCGCTTCCCTCAAGGGTTCGAACGCCGGAAGCGACAGGTGTGCCGGGGGCACGGTCGTGTCGGGGGCCGTGGGCGCTCCGACCACGAGCTTCATGACCTGTCCGGTGGTGGCCGGGTCCGCGGACGGGAAGTCCGTTCCCGCCGCGCCGCCCTGGAACGCCGTGTCCGGGCCTTCATTGATGAGGTAGAGCTCGGTTCCGAGCGGGGCCGAGGCGAAGTCGACGATCACGTCGAGGCGTTCGGCGGGGGCGATGAGCAGGTTGTCGCGCTGTACCGGTGTCGGGAGGAAGCCTCCTTCGTTGCCGATCTGCCAGAACGGGAGCGCGGGGGGCGCGGGCCTGCGGGCGAGCGGGTGTGTGACGATCTTCAGGATCAGGTACCGCGAGTTGCACCCGTTGAGGAACCGGAACCGGTAGCGGCGTGCTTCGACGTGGAGGAGCGGCCACGTTCTTCCGTTGGCCACCATCATGTCGCCGAAGAACTCGGGGTTCCAGATCGGAGGGATGTCGCTGTCCGGGATGTAGGGGCCCTTGAAGCCGTCGAAGGCGCCGCGCCCGGACGGGTAGGAGAGCCTGCCGTCGGGGTGGAAGGACCGGTCCTGGATGACGATGGGGATCTCGTGGTAGTTCCGGCCGGGCGGGTCGCCGGGCCGGGGCGCGGGACCGGGCAGCACTCCGTCGCGGAGGTCCGCGGGGCCGCCGCGCAGGAGGTAGAAGCCCACCAGTCCGGTGTAGACGTTCAGGCGGGTGACGCCCAGGGCGTGGTCGTGGAACCAGAGGGTCGAGGGCCGTCCCTCGTTGGCGTACTGGAACACGGAGTCCCCCCGTTCCCAGCGGACGCCGTACCGGTCTTCGAACTTGTTCTTGAACTCTTCGTAATAGGAGCCGACCGTGGCGTATCCGGCCGGAAGATCGAGCGCGTCGGGCAGGTACCAGGCTTCCGTGTAACCGTCGCTCTCCTCCGTGTTCCGCCCGCCGTGCAGATGCGTCACGATCGGCACGGGGCCCGTGTACGGCCCGGGTGTCGAGCGGAACGCGGGACGTGAGTCCCGGGCGGGGATCCCGCCCGGAGGGTTGGCCCAGTGCAGTGTGGGGTCGACCGGCAGCAAGTGCGGCAGGTACCGGCCCTCACGGTTCAGCAACTGGTTCTGCCACCTCACCCGCACGGGTGTCCCGGAGCGGGCCTCGATGGTGAAGGCGGGGTAGTGGAACGTACGAGGATGCCGGGTGGAGCCGTAGCCCCACACCGTCGTCTTGGGCAGGCCAGGGGGCAGTACCTGCTGCTGGAACTGGCGAACACCGATCGCGTAGCAGTCGACGGCGTCACCGACGGCGCCGGGGGACCGGGGCATGGCCGGTGGGACGACGAGCCGTGTGACGTACTTGTCCACTTTCCCCGGATCGAGAATGCTCCCGCCGGTCGACGCCCACGGCCGCGGGGGCGCGGTACCCGCCGGAAGAAGCGTGAACACTCCTCCGACCGCGGCCTGAACCACACGCCGCCTCGTGACCATGCGCGTCCTCCGGTGCTCGTCGGACCGACTCCGGTACGGTTCTGGTTCTCCCCCTCCAGATCGTCCCAGCGTCCTCCGCACGCGGCGACACGTACCGGACGTCATCAGATTGCCCTGGTCGGCACAGCCGTGTGCGGTCGGAATGCTCCGGGTGAATGACCTCTCAGCGCTGAAGGAACACGCCGCACGCCTGACAGGGGTCGCTGCGTCACCCGGGGAGAATATCGGGCGGCTGCCCGGAACCGACCCGCCTGGGGCGGGGGAGAGGCACGGTTCAGTCGTCCTGCGGGCGGTCCGGCGAGGCGCGGAGGTCCACGACGGCGGCGGCGAACGCGAGCGGCCCCGGGAGAAGCGGCACGAGCGGGGGTATCGACCAGGCGAGGAGCACGGCCAGGGTCACGGCGCAGACGAGGAGGAGCGTGCCGCGCGGGTCGGCGACCGAGCGGACCAGGGCCTCGCGGGCGGACAGCCGGTGAGGGGCGTCCAGCGCCGTGGCGCGCAGTCCCACGACCGCGGCCACCAGGGTCGTGAGGGCCAGGGCGGGCACCATCACGGCCGCTCCCGGGATCGCGCTGCGCAGCAGAGCGGTATCGATCAGCAGGACGATGACGAGAAGCGGCGGGATCAGGCCGGCGGCCAGCGTTCCCGCCGTCAGGCGGGCCCGCAGATGGCCGATGTACACACCGGCGCCGGCCGGTGCGCCGTTGCCCGCGGTGTCACGAAGGGTCGCGGACGCGGCGGCGAACGCGGCCGGGACCGTGACGACGGGCAGACAGGCGACGCCCGTGAACAGGCCGACGAGCAGCATGTCGGCGAAGAGGGTGAAGCCGGATCCGAAGACCTCGCCGGGCTCCCGGCGGTCGCTGGGAGGCGCGGTGGGTGCGTGGGGCATGCTGTCTCAGCCCTTCAGTCCGGAGGTGGCCATGCCCTGCACCAGGTAGCGCTGGAACACGAAGAAGAACAGGACGATCGGCAGTACGGAGATCACCGACATCGCGAACATGGGCCCGTAGGCGGAGGTGCTGGACTCGTCGACGAAGCTGCGCAGGGCCAGTGTGATGGTGAACTTCTCGGGTGCGAAGAGATAGATCATCTGTGTGAAGAAGTCGTTCCACGTCCAGATGAACGTGAAGATGGCCGTGGTGATCAGCGCCGGCCGGCTCAGGGGCAGCGTGATGGTCCAGTACGTACGGAACGCGCCGCAGCCGTCGATGCGGGCCGACTCCTCCAGTTCACGTGGCAGCCCGCGCATGAACTGCACGATGAGGAAGACGAAGAACGCCTCGGTGGCGAGGAACTTGGGCAGGATCAGTGGCCAGTAGGTGTCCACCATGCCGAGCCGGTTGAAGATGATGTACTGCGGGATCAGCACGACGTGGTGCGGCAGCATCAGCGTGGCCACCATGAACGCGAACATCACCTTGCTCATGCGGAAGCGCAGCCGGGCGAAGGCGTAGGCGGCCAGGGAGCACGACAGGACGTTGCCGACGACGGCACCCCCCGCGATCAGCAGGGTATTGCCCAGCAGCCGGGTCACGGTGACGCCGGACACGCCGTCCATGGCGGTCGCGTAGTTCGACCACTCCAGATGGCTGGGCCACAGGTCGAGGCTGGTCACCACCTCGTCCGCCGGCTTGAGCGACGTGGCGAGCAGCCAGGCCAGGGGATAGAGCAGGACGAGCAGGCCCACGACGGCGATCGTGTGCGGCAGCCATCGCTTGGTGGTGAGGTTCATCGCCCCTCCGTGTCCGCGTAGAAGACCCAGGACCGGGAGGTCCTGAACAGGATCAGGGTGATGACGCCGATGACGATCAGCAGCAGCCAGGCCATGGCGGCCGCGTAGCCCATATGGGAGGCGGTGAAGCCGCGCTCGTAGAGATACAGCGTGTAGAACATCGTCGAGTCGGCGGGACCGCCGTCGCCGCCACTGACCGCGAAGGCCGGGGTGAACACCTGGAAGGACTGGATCATCTCCAGCACCAGGTTGAAGAAGACGACCGGGGACAGCATCGGCACGGTGACGGAGACGAACTGCCGCCAGCGGCCCGCGCCGTCCAGCGCCGCCGCCTCGTAGAGGTCGGGCGAGATCTGCTGGAGCCCCGCGAGGAAGATCACCATCGGGGCGCCGAACTGCCACACCGTCAGCAGGACGATGACGAACACCGCCAGGCCGGGATCGCCGACCCACCCGCCGACGTCGATGCCGACGGCGCTCAGGACCTGGGGGACGGAGCCGCCGTCGTTGAACAACGCGCGCCACACCAGGGCGATCGACATGCTCGCGCCGAGCAGGGAGGGCGCGTAGAAGGCGGAGCGGTAGAAGGAGCGGCCACGGCCGAGGCTCCTGAGCAGCATCGCGGCCCCGAGCGCGAGCAGCAGCTTGAGCGGCACGGCGACCACCACGTACAGCAGCGTGGTGCCGACCGACCGCCAGAACCGGGGGTCCTCGGTGAGCATCTCCTGGTAGTTGCGCAGGCCCACCCACCGCGGCGGGTCGAACAGGTTGTAGTCCGTGAACGACAGGTACAGCGACACGGCCATCGGCACCAGGGTGAGCACGGCCGCGCCGATCATCCACGGTGTGAGGAACACGTAGCCGGGCCACTGCCGTTCACGGTGCCGACGCTCGGCAGCCGGCGGCTCCGGTTCCGTCGTGCGGGGGGCGCGCGCGGGCGCCCCGGTCGATACCGTGCTCATGACCGCAGCTCCCGGTTGGCCTCGTCGAAGAATTCGCGCGCCGCCTGCCGGGGGGAGGCCAGCTCGTACATGACGTGGTGGTACGCGCGCTTGAAGGCGGTCTGGATCGCGACATCACCCCGTGGTGGTGCGGTCGGCGGGGCGTCCAGGCCGTACTTCTCCATCCTCAGCGCGTACTCGTAGATTTCCCGCTCGGGTCCCTCGAGGGCCTTGGCGACGCGGGCGGCGATCTCGCGGTTGGGCGGTGTGGACCGGGTGAAGCCGAGCGCGTCGCCGGCCCGCGGGTCGTTGAGGAGGAAGTCGACCAGTGCGGTCGCCTCCTCGGGGTGCTCGCTGTTCGCCCCGACGCCAAGGAGCATCGAAGGCTTGAAATACGCACCCTGGCGTCCGTCGGTCGTGGGGACCGGCGCGAAGTGGAGAGCGTCGCCGAGCAGGGCCGTGTACCCGGGGAACGGGGCGTCCCAGGTGTAGTCGGCGGCGGCGAGCCCACGGCCGATGGGACTGGTTTCGGTGGTTTTGGCCTGCGAGGTGTCCTCGGCTTGCGCGACGGAGCCCTCTTCGCGCAGTCTGTCACAGAACGTCCAGAACTCGGTGAGGTCGTCCTCGGTGAAGCCGAGCTTCGTCTGGCTTGCGTAGAGCTGCCCGCCACGGCTGCGCACCCAGTTCTCGAAGATGTCCTCGTTGGGCCCGTTGTCGTTGGCTCCCGTCACGGCGCGACCGTCGGGGGACTTCAGGCCCAGGGCGGCGATCTTCCTGTTGGCCTCCGCCCAGTCCTGCCAGGTCCAGTCGGGCCGGGGTGTGGGGATGCCGGCCTTCTTGTAGATGCCGGCGTCGTACGCGTATCCGGTGATGCCGCGGCCCGCCGGTATGGCGAACTGCCCGCCCTCGTACGTGCCGGTGCGCAGGAACTCCTCGTCGATCTCGGACGTGCGGATCGTGCCGTCCGCGACGGCGTCGTCCAGCGGCAGGAGTGTGCCGCCGCCCGCGTACTGGGAAATCTGCCGGTAGTCGAGTTGCGCCACGTCGGGTATGCCACCGCCCGCGGCCTGGGTGGCCAGCTTCTGCATGTATGAGCCGAAGTCCGCGTTCGACGTGCGGACGGTGACGCCGGGGTGTTCCCTCTCGAAGAGCCGTACGGCCTTCTTTGTGCGCTCGGAGCGGTCGTCGTTGCCCCACCAGGAGAAGGTGAGGGTGATCTCTTCGGATGCTGTGTCGCCCGCGGCGGAGCACGCGGAGAGCGATGCCGTCAGGGCTGTGCTGAGGCCGACGGCGGCCGCGGCCAGGACGGCGCGGCGGCCTGGGTGCAGGCGCCGGCCGCTTCGGAACTCGGGCATGAGGGCCTTCCAGGGAGGAGACGTGGACGGGGCGGGACGGGGCCGCGGCGCCGCTGGCGGGTGCGCCGGTCGCACGGGAGGTCCGGGCCGGCTGCCGGATGCCGGGGTGGGCCGCCCGGCCGCGTGTGCCGAAACGTCCAGGTGCGGCGCGGGTGCGGTGTGCCGCCGTGGGGCAGGCCCTCGACGGTCGGCCGGCCGTACATGGCCGGCCGGGGCACGCCCGCCTGCTCCCGGGGAGCCGCTATACGTCCCGCTCACCGTGCGGGTCCCTCCAGGTGCGCGGCGACGGGAACGGTGCGGAGCCATGCGGACCCTCTCGGAAGACAGACGGGGGTGGACCACTGCGGGCAGCGCGAATGCGTGGTGGGATCTCCGGTGCTGGACCGAGTAAGGCGCTCATGCGTGGGTGCGGGCGGCACCGGTCCGTGGGCGTGCTGCGGTCGGCCACCTGTTGTGGCACGACCGGATCCGATCGGTTCCAACGTTGTAACCGCCCTGTATCTTTAAGGTCAACCCTTTGGCCGGAGAGGACTTGACGATTGGTCCGAGGGCTGACAGCTACGGCATGGCCGTGCATAATCAACGAAGGCAGGCGGCTTTGGGGGCTCCTCAGTGGCAGCAGTGACACTCAAGGACGTGGCGGAACGCGCGGGAGTGTCGATCAAGACCGTGTCCAACGTTGTACGTGACGTCCCGCAGGTGTCCGAGAGCACGCGGACCCGCGTGATGCGGGCCGTGAGCGAACTCGGCTACCGGCCGAACCCGTCGGCGCGCCGGCTGCGGACCGGCCGCAGCGGCCTGATCGCCCTCGCCGTCCCGGACCTCGCCACGCCCTACTTCGCCGAACTCGCGCACCACGTGGGGGCGGAGGCCTCGGCCCACGGCTTCACCGTCCTCATCGAGGAGACGCTGGGAGATGCCAAGGAGGAACTGCGCCTGGCGACCGGCGTCGGCGCGTCGCTGCTGGACGGTGTGATCCTCTCGCCCCTGCGCGTGTCGCCCGCCGATCTCGCACCGGTCGCCGACGAGTTCCCGCTGGTGCTGCTCGGCGAGCGAAGCTACGAACACGATCACGTCGTGGCCGACCACGTCCTCATCGACAACGTCGCCGCGGCCCGTGACGTCACCGCCCACCTGGCAGCTCTGGGCCGTACCCGGATCGGTGCCATCGGTGTGGACCAGCCGCAGTCGGCGACCAGCCGCCAACGGCTGGAGGGTTTCCAGCAGGCGCTGCACGGTGCCGGACTGACCTACGATCCCCGACTGGCGGCACGGGTCAAGGAGTTCGACCGCCGGGACGGGCTGCTGGCGATGCGCGGTCTCCTCTCCCTGCCTGCCGATGCGCGGCCCGACGCGGTCTTCTGCTTCAGCGACATGCTGGCCGTGGGCGCGCAACACGCCTTGTACGAAGCGGGGCTGAACGTGCCCGGGGACGTCGCCGTGGCGGGAGTGGACGGGTCCGAGGAGGCGCTCTACAGTACGCCCTCGCTCACCTCCGTGGTGCCCGACAAGGCCGCGATCGCCTCGCTGGCCGTGAAGTGCCTGGCGGCCCGCATCCGTTCGCGGGAGCCGCTGCCCTTCGAGGAGTACATCGCCCCGCACTGGCTGGAGGTGCGGGAGTCCACGGACGGTGTGCGACGTCGGCTGTCCCCCTGAGCGGTAAGCCGGTCGCTCGGAACGGGTCCTCCCCGCTCCGACTGCCACGCGGGGCGGAAGCGGATCGCCGTGCCCGAACCGGCGACGAGTCGCAGGTTCAGGACGGCGGACGCTCACGACTTCCGTCTCCGCGACCAGGGCTTCGTGATCACGTCGGTGAGGGCACGGGACGGGCGTCGGCGGATCTTCATCGTCGGTCGCACCGAACAGGGGTTTCTCAGCGGGGTGTTCCGGTTCATCCGGCTGTTGCAGCTCCAGACACCGCTGGCGAGGGTTTCGACCCGGCAGGATCCGGCCGTCGGGTTGCGCTCCACTCCGTGGTGTGCGGCATCGTCTCACTCCTCACCTCGGTGCGGACCCGCCGTCGGGCTCAGGGCCGCGCGGTGCTCGTCCACCAGCATGGAACGGCGCGGACCGCGACACAGGGGCTGAAGGTCCCTGCCGGGCGGACCTTCAGTCCCCCCGGGCGGGCCGATGCGGCCGACCCCCGGCGGTGGGCGGTACCCCGCCGCCGGGGGCCGTTCGGGAACCGGGCGGACTGGTACCGGACGTGGTGGCGGACATCACCGAGGAGCCCGGTCGGGGCGCTTCGGGCACCGTGGCCGGGCACCGGGCGTCCATCGGCCGGATCGACACCACGGACGCCATGCCGTCCTGGGCCAGAACGGCGGACAACCGCGCCCTGCTCGATGGCGCGGCCGTCGCCTGGCTGACCGTCGACCGGCACGTGGTCGGCGCGGTCCTCCTGCGTGATCCCGTACGCTCCGACGCCCCGAGGACCTTGCGCCACCCGCGGACGGCGGGCATCGAGCAGATCATGATGCTCACGGGGGACCGTGCCGAGCCCGCGCACGAAGTCGCCCGCCGTCCCCGGTCTCGACGGCGTACGCGCCGGCCTCGGCCCCGCGGAGAAGGTCGCCGAGGTGCGTGCCCAACGCGACCGGGCCGTCACCGTCATGGTCGGTGACGGCGTCAACGACGCCCCCGCGCTCGCCGCGGCGGACATCGGGGTGGCCATGGGCGCCCGGGGTTCCACCGCCTCCTCCGAAGCGGCCGACATCGTCCTGACCACCGACCGGGTGGGCCCCTCGCCGATGCCGTCGCCATCGCCGGGCACGCCCGGCGTATCGCCGTACAGAGCGCGCTGGGAGGCATGCTGGCGTCGCCCGCCGCCATGGCCGCGGCCGCCGTCGGCCTGCTCCCGCCCGCTGCCGGTGCCCTGCTGCAGGAGGGCATCGACATCGCGGTCATCCTCAACGCCCTGCGGGTCCTGCGCGCCGGCCGGGCGGCGCGAGGGGTTCTCCCTCCCAGCGCTGAAGCGCTCGTCCGCCGCTTCGCGGCCGAACACGATGATCTGCGGGACGTCCTCGACGCGGTACGCGCCGCCGCCGACCGTCTCTGCGACAGCTCCGGCTCGGACGCCCTGGCGGCCGTCGCGTACACGCACCGGCTGCTGACCGAGCGGCTCCTGCCGCACGAGTACGCCGAGGCGCACCAGCTCTACCCCGCGCTCGCTCCCACGCTCGGCGGCCCGGAGTCCACCGCGACCATGAGCCGCGCCCATACCGAGATCGGGCGTCTTTCCCGGCGCATCGCACTCCACCTGCAACTGGCCGACGCCCAGGGCGGACTGGACTCCGGTCAACTCGACGATCTGCGCTCCTGCCTCTACGGACTGCATACCGTCCTACGGCTGCACTTCTCCCAGGAAGAGGAGAACTACTTCTCCCTGGCCCCGTGACGGAAAAACACCGGCACCACACCTCGGGAACTGCTCCATACGCGCGCAGACGCCCCGCACGCGGGTGCACGTGCCACACAATGCCAGGGACAGCAAGCGTTTGACCCCACCCACTTGCCTGCCC
Source organism: Streptomyces hebeiensis (assembly GCF_052983195.1). Lineage (NCBI taxonomy): Bacteria > Bacillati > Actinomycetota > Actinomycetes > Kitasatosporales > Streptomycetaceae > Streptomyces > Streptomyces hebeiensis. The sequence goes on along the minus strand of NZ_CM129812.1, from coordinate 322,064 downwards.
CGTCGGAGGACCTTCCCGTGAACATCGGGCTGATCAACGGCCTTCCCAGCCACCCCTTCTTCGTCCACGGCGCGGTGGTGCTGGTCCCGCTGACGGCACTGGCGCTCGTGGTGTGCGCGCTCCGGCCTTCGGCGGCGCGCAGGCTCGGCTGGATGCTCCCCGGCGCGGCACTGGCCGCCCTCGTCCTGGTGGTGTTGTCCACCGAATCCGGCGAGTGGCTGGAGAAGCGGGTACCGGAAAGCGCCCTGCTGGAGAAGCACGCCGAGTTGGCACCTGGCCTCACCCCCTGGGCGATCGCACTGTTCGTACCGGCGGTCGCCGTCTGGCTCCTCGGCCACGCCGCTGCTCGCGAGGAGCGGGCGCGCGGCCGGGACGCCGGCGGTCCGGCCGGAAAGAGTGGACGCCCCGCCGGAAGCGGGGCGTCCACGGTGCTACGTCTGGCCTCTTCCACTCCGGTGCGCGTCGCTGTCCTGGTGATCGCCTTGGGCGTGGCTCTCGGCGCGGTCGTCGATGTCTACCGGATCGGTGACTCGGGTGCACGGGCGGTCTGGCAGGGCGGTTTCTCGACCAGCCGGCTCGCCACGTGGCGGTGACGCGGCGACGGATGTGCCGGAAGCGGTCTGGCCGGTCCGGGTGGACGTCGACCGGCCGGGACCTCCTCACGCGACGCGCGCGGCCGGGCTCGGGGCGTGGCCAGGGCGGTCACCGCAGCCGGTCGAGCGCCTGGCGGAAGGCCGTCATGTGCTTGGCCTCGTCGGCGGCGGTGTCGCGGAAGTAACGGGCGGCGGCGGTGTCGCCGACCGCCGTGGCCCGCTCGGCGAACTCCGGGTAGCGGACGGTGGCTTCTTCGTGTTCCCCGGCGATGGCCTTTCGGAGGTTCGGCTTCGTGGTGCTGACCAGACCGGCCAGGACGGCCTCACCGGCGAAATGCTCGTGCAACTCGACCCCGGCAGTGCCCTCGAACAGGCGGGCCAGTGCTGTGTTGCCGGTCTGTCGCGCGTGGGCGGCGAAGAGCAGGTACCTGGCGTGGGCCAGTGCCTCGCCGTGCAGAGCCGTGTCGAGGTTGGCCCGGGTACGAGCGGCCTTCACCTTCGGGGGCCCCGCGGGCACCGGTACCACGTCGGCCGTGGGCGGTGCCGGGATACTGCCCCGGCCGGTGGTCACGGCCGTGAGCGCGGTGCGGAACGCGTCGCGGTGGCGTCCTTCGTCCGCGGCGATCTCGGTGAACAGTTCGGCAGCGTCCAGATCCCCGTCCGCACGGGCCTGAGCCGCGAAGTCGCGGTACATGACCTGGTGCTCGTAGGTCTCGCCGCTGATGGCCTCACGCAGGTTGGCCGCGTTCGACCCCACGGTGCCGGCCAAGGCGGCGGCCTGGCGCAGGTGCTCGTTCAGCTCGGTCTGCGCCGTGCCGCGGAAGAGCTCGCCGACGGCCGCGTGGCCCTGCCGGTCGGCTTCAGCGGCGAAGAGGCTGTACGACGCGTAGGCGAACGCCTCCCCCTTCATGGCGGTGGCCAGGTCGGAGAGAGTCTGAGACCGGAGAGCCGGGGCCGTGGCGGGCGTGGCCTGGTACTGACCGGCGGGCACGGCGAGGGCCATGGCCGTGGCCCCCTGGGACGCGGCGGTCAGCGCGCACAGACCGACCACGAGCGTGCGTATCGAGTGGCGGAACACGATGTCCTCCTCCGGGGCGCCTCCGTGTGCGAGCGCCTGTCCCCATGCCACACGCACTCGCCCGCGGCCGCCCCTTCACATCGCCCTTCCGAGTGATGACACACGGCAGTTGCGCGCGTCAACGACGGCTTCCCGGCGGGTCCCTGGCGGCGCGTTCCGGCCTGGGACCGGCCGTCGGCCGCGAGGGGCGCCGGTGCCGGGCATGCTGGCCGACGCAACGTTCCGGGACTCGCTCGTGTACGCCGAGACCGACCCGTGCCGGAAGGCCGGACACGCGCATGCGAAGGCATGACCGGCCCGAATCAACTGTGCGGCCGGAGCCGGTCGTCGAGTGTGGCACCGACGTCGGGGCAGGTCCTGCGGATGGTGTCGAGGAAGGCGCGCAGGACCGGGAGGTGATCGCGGGCCGCGAAGGACAGGACGAGATCGGGCAGGGGCGTGCTCGGGGTCACTTCACAGAACCGCACTCCGGGACGTGGGACCGCCCTCATGCGGGACGGCCCCAGGCCGACGCCCACGCCGGAGGCGGCGAGGCCGATGATCGTGTGCACGTCCCTCGCGACGGTCGCGCCGCCGAGAGCCGAGGAGTCCGTGCCCAGCAGGGTGCGCAGTCCGGCGACTACGGCGGGCTCGTCCTCGCCGGCCGACACGATCAGCGGCTGTCGCTGCAACTGGTCGACGCTTACCGAGGGTTGACCCGCATACGGGTGCACCGTACTTACCACAGCGATCACGTGGTCGCGTCCGATCGGGACGGATACGAGATGCTCGGCTCCGGCACCCCGTGGCGGGCCGAGGGTGATGGCCACGTCCAGTTCCCCGGCGACGAGAGCTGGGCTGCTGCGGCTGGTCGCCATCTCGTGCAGTTCCAGCCTCACGTCGGGCCGTTCACGGCCGAACCGGCTCAGGACGCCCGGCAGCGGGTCGAGCAGCGCCGAGGCGATGAAGCCGAGGCGCAGCCGTCCCGTCTCGCCGCGCGCGGCCCGGCCCGCGTCCACAGTGGCCGCCGCCATCTCGTCGAGCGCCCGGCGCGCCCGCGCGAGGAACGCCTCGCCGGCGGCGGTCGGGAACACCCCCTGACGGGTGCGGTCGAACAGCCGGGCCCCGACCTCGCGCTCCAGATCGGCGATCTGCTTGGACAGCGGCGGCTGCGCGATGCCCAGTTCGCCGGCAGCCCGGCCGAAGTGTTCGTGCTCGGCGAGAGCAACCGCGTACCGCAGGTGCCGCGCTTCCATGACCCGCCCTCCATCCCATCGGCTGGTGCAATACCTCAAAGATATTGCCATGCCACTTACCAGATCTAGGAATGGATGGCGCTGTGGTTCCTGTCTGCAATGGAGCCATGAGGAACGTATCTCTGAGCGACACCGTCTTCGTTTTCGTGCACGGCGCCTGGCACAGCTCCGGACAGTGGGCGGCGACGCAGCGCGCGCTGGCCGGACTGGGCGCTGTGAGCGTGGCCGTCGACATGCCGGGGCACGGCTTCGATGCCCCCCTGCCCACCGGGTACCTGCTGCCCGGCCAGCCGGGCCTGCTGACCGAGAAGTCACGGCTCGCCCTCCTGACGATGGATGACTGCGCCGAGGCAGTACTGAGCGTCCTGCGCCAGGTGCGTCACCATCGCACTGTCGTGCTCGTCGCGCACAGCGCGGGCGGCGGTCCAGCGTCTCTGGCCGCGGAGCGGGCGCCCGAGTTGGTGGACCGGATCGTCTACCTGTCCGCGTTCGTCCCGGGCGGGCGGCCGCGGTTCTTCGACTACCTGGGCTCACCCGAGAACGCCACCGCGCTGGGCCGGAACCTGAACCTCGGCGATCCCGAGGCCCTGGGCGCCGTACGGATCAATCCGCTCTCACCGGATCCCGCCTACCTCGACGAACTGCGGGAAACCCACTACCACGACACCCCCCTGGACCGCTTTGACCGGTGGCGGTCCGCGCTGAGCCCCGATCTGCCACTGGCGATCCCGACGACTCCGGTCACCCTGACCGCGGCACGGTGGGGACGAATTCCACGAACTTTCCTGCGCTGCGCCGAGGACCGGGCGCTGGCACCGGCCGCGCAGGACCTGATGATCGCGGAAGCCGACCGGGCCTTCCCCGGTAACGCGTTCACTGTGCACACCCTGCCCGGCAGCCACAGCCCGTTCGCGGCCCGGCCGGGCGACCTCGCCGCGGTCCTCGCCTCGTGAGCCGGCATCGGCCCGTGAAGGATTCCCCGTTCCCGAGCGCGGGACGTCTCGCGGACGGTGGCGGCGGGCGGCTCGTACTGCCGGTCGTGCTGAGCGCGACCTTCGCGCAGTTGCTCAACGTCACTGTCGCGCAGATCGCGGCCCCGGCGATCCGGGCCGACCTGGGTGCCGGCTCTGGTGCCGTGCAGCTGATCCTGGCCGGGTACACCCTCACCTACGCCTGCTTGCTCATCACGGCCGCGCGCCTCGGCGACCGGTACGGCTACCGTCGGCTGTTCGTGCTGGGCACCGGCGTCTTGATGGCCGGTTCAGTAGCGGCCGCGTGTGCTCCCGACGCCACGTTCCTCATCGCGGCCCGGCTGGTCCAAGGCGCGGGCAGCGGCCTGGTCGCCCCGCAGGTTCTGTCGATCATCCAGGTCGCCGTCCCCGCTGCCCGGCGCCCACGGGCTCTCGGCCTGTTCGGTGCCACGATGGGAATGGCGTCGCTGGCCGGGCCACTGATCGGCGGACTTCTCGTCGGCGTCGACGCCTTCGGTCTAGGCTGGCGCTCGGTGTTCCTGGTCACGGTGCCGGTGGCACTCGTCTCGCTCGCGGGCGCGACCGTACTGCCTCGCACACGAGGCGCGGCCGGACAGCGCGTGGACGGGGTGGGCGTGTTGCTGACCACCGTGGGCTTCGGCGCGCTGGTGCTGCCGCTCGCGCTGGGAGGGGAAGCCGGCTGGCCCTGGTGGACCTGGGCCACTCTGGCCGCGTCCGTGGCCGTTCTCGGCTGCTTCGCCCTGACTCTCCCGCACCGGCCGGATCCCCTGGTGCATCCGTCGCTGTTCCGCGACCGCAGGGCGCGTACAGGGGTGCTGCTGGTGTTCGTGTTCAACTCAGGGGTGCCGTCCTTCACGTATCTGCTGTTCCTGCATCTACAGTCGGCCATCGGGTATCCCGCCCTCATGGCCGCGCTGACGTCGGCTCCCTTCGCGGCCGCGGCCGTGCTGGGCAGCCGTGGCGCACCGGCGCTCGCCCGCCGACACGGGTCGGCCGTGCTCACGGTCTCGGCGCTGGTATTGGCGGGGACGGCCCTGGCCCTCGCGCCGCTCATCGGCACGGCGGCCGGACGCTGGGCGGCGTTGCCGGTCCTGGCTCTGGGCGGCGCCGCGTTCGGCTCGTTCACCGCGTCGGTGTTCGCTCTGGTGCTGGCGAGGGTGGACGGCTCCGCGGCCGGTTCTGTGTCCGGGCTGTTGCCCACGGCTCAGCAGCTGGGCGGGTCGATCGGGGTGGCTACGGCGGGGCTCGTCTACTTCGCACCCACCGCCGGCCCGGGCGCCGCTTTTCAGCACGCCATGATCTACGAGGCCGCCGTCTTCGCCGTCACCGCGCTGATCAGCCGTCGGATGCGCGATCGGAACCGACCAGCCGCGCCACGGGCAGATGCGACACGTGCTGCGAGGACGTCAGAAACACCTGGATCGTGAGCCCGCCGAAGCTCCGGGATGCGAGGCAGCAGGTTCGTAAGCCCCGACGCCGAGCCGGCCTGCGGCCTCATCTGCCTCCGCCGTCTGCGAACCTCACTGGCCGACTATAGGTCCGGTCCGCCCTGCGACAGGTGGAGAGCCGTCCCCGCCCGGTGTTCACCAGCTGATTCCCGCCGCCACCGGCAAGTGATCGCTCCCGGTGGCCGGCAGCACCCACGAGTTCTCCGGCTTCACGCCTCTGACCAGGATCTGGTCGATCCGTACCACCGGGAACCCCGCCGGCCAGCTGAAGCCGAAGCCGTCCCCGGCCACTTCCTGGGCCGAGCGCAACCGCGAGGTGATGTCGGCGAACGCGCGGTCGTCCGTGGTGCCGTTCAGGTCGGCGAGCAGCACCACTCGCTCGCTCTGCTCGGCGGCGACGGCCCTGCCGAGCGCCCGCGCGCCTCTGTCCCGCTGGGCCGTCGAAAAACCCGCCCGTGGATTCACCCGTGCGGATCCCAGGTGGGCCACATACACCGCCAGCGGACCCTGGTCCGTGGCCACCGATGTGCGCAGCGCCCGGGTGTAGGCCATCTTGGTGTCGGCCGGCTTGGTGTCCGCCAGCGGCCCGTAGTCCATCTCGGTGTCGACCGGCCGGGTGTCCGAGAGCGGTAGCTTGCTCCACAGCCCGACCGTGCCCCGCACCGTGTGGTACGGGTACGCCTTCGCCAACCCCTTCTCGTACGTGCCCCTGGCCCGCTCGGTCAGCTCCTGCAGGGCCAGCACGTCCGCCCCGGAGGCGATCAGGTCGCGGGCGGTGCCGGCCGGGTCGGGGTTGTGGGCTCCGACGTTGTGGCCGGCCACGATGAGGTCGCTGCCCGGGTGCGACTTGTCGCCGAGCATCCCGGCGAAGAGGGACAGCCACACCACGACCGGCAGCAGCAGGGCGGCCACCGCGGTGGCGGAGCGGCGCCACAGCGCCCCGGCCAGCAGCACCGGGACGAACAGGCCGAACCACGGCAGGAAGGTCTCCACCAGGCTGCCGAGGTTCCCGATCCGGTTCGGGATCTTCGCGTGCAGCAGCATGAAGAGGCCCAGCAGCAGCGCCGTCGCCGCGAGCGCCGGGCCGCGCTTCCAGGGCCCGGGCCGTGAGCCGGCGCGGATCGCCCGTCGGATGCCCGCGCGCCAGGGACCGGCGCCGGTGAGCCGGCGAATCCGACGGGGCGTTGTTCGTTGTGATGGTGAGGTGCGAGCCATACCGCCAGTCAAGGCAGTGCGGTGTTGCCGGCAGGTATGAGGTTTTCGATATGTCGGCGATATGTGCCGACTTGTATCGTCGACCACATGCGCGTGTTGATTGTCGAGGACGAGCCCTATCTGGCAGAGGCGATCCGCGATGGCCTGCGCCTGGAAGCGATCGCAGCCGACATCGCGGGTGACGGCGACACCGCGCTGGAACTGCTGAGCGTCAACACCTACGACATCGCCGTCCTCGACCGCGACATCCCCGGACCCTCCGGTGACGAGATCGCCAGACACATCGTCGCCTCGGGCAGCGGCATGCCGGTTCTCATGCTCACCGCGGCCGACCGTCTCGACGACAAGGCCACCGGGTTCGGACTCGGGGCCGACGACTACCTCACGAAACCTTTCGAACTCCGGGAACTCGCGCTCAGGCTCAGGGCACTCGACCGCAGGCGCGCCCACCACAAGCCGCCCGTACGGGAGATCGCGGGGCTGCGGCTGGATCCGTTCCGCAGAGAGGTCCACCGGGACGGCCGCTACGTTGCGCTGACCCGGAAGCAGTTCGCGGTGCTCGAAGTGCTCGTCGCGGCCGAAGGCGGTGTCGTCAGCGCCGAAGGGCTCCTGGAACGCGCGTGGGACGAGAACGCCGACCCGTTCACCAACGCGGTGCGCATCACCGTCTCGGCACTGCGCAAGCGTCTTGGGGAGCCCTGGATCATCGCCACCGTGCCAGGCGCCGGCTACCGCATCGGCACGCGACCGCAGGCCGGAGCCGGGGGAGGAGACCGTGGATAGAGCGCCGGGATTGAGCGTTCGCCTCAAACTCACGCTCAGCTACGCCGGATTCCTCATGCTTGCCGGCGCACTGCTGCTCGCGGCCGTGTGGGTGTCCCTGCTGCGTTTCATGCCCGACGTGGGGGCAAGCCCCGATGGACCGCTGAAGCGCTCCGACTTCCTGTACATCTTCGCGCCGACCGCGGGCGCGGGGCTGGTCTTCCTGCTGGTGTTCGGTCTCGTGGGAGGTTGGATTCTCGCCGGCCGGATGCTCGCCCCCCTGACCCGCATCACCGACGCCACACGCTTGGCCATGAACGGATCGCTCGCCCACCGGATCCGGCTGCCGGGCCGCGACGACGAGTTCCGCGAACTCGCCGACACCTTCGACGCGATGCTCGCACGGCTCGAAGCGCACATCGCCGAACAGCGGAGATTCGCGGCCAACGCCTCTCACGAGCTGCGCACCCCGCTGGCGACCTCGAAGGCACTTCTCGACGTGGCCCGCGGCGATCCGGACCGCGACACCGGCGAGCTCATCGACCGCCTCCACGCAGTCAACGCCCGGGCGATCGACCTCACCGAGGCACTGCTCCTGCTCAGCCGCGCCGAGCGGCGGTCCGTCACCCGGGAACACGTCGACCTGTCCCTCATGGCGGAAGAGGCCACCGAAACGCTTCTCCCCCTTGCGGAAAGGCACGGCGTCACCGTCGAGACCGGCGGCGACATCGCGCCCACGATCGGATCGCAAGCGCTCCTGCTGCAGCTGACCACGAACCTCGTGCACAACGCGATCATCCACAACCTGCCTGAACAGGGCATGGTGTGGGTCAACACCAGCGTCCGCCCGAGGACTGTGGTGCTCACCGTCGAAAACACCGGCGAGAAGCTCACCCCACAGCTGGCCTCGACACTCACCGAGCCATTCCAGCGCGGCACCGAACGCGTATACACCGACCACGCGGGCGTCGGCCTGGGCCTGGCCATCGTCAAAACCATCACCGACACACACGACGGAACCCTCACGCTAGCCCCGCGCTCCGCCGGCGGTATCCGCATCACTGTCGAACTGCCCGCGACAGCCCCGCACGCCGGCGGGTGACGCAGCAGGGGATCCGTGAGACATCGTGGGCTTCCCGACCGACGCGGTCACATTGCGCCATGTCTCGCACCTCGTTTTCCGGCCAGCCCGTCGGTCCGCGTTCCGTGGAAACCGAGCCATCGCGGCCACAGCGATGGCAATTCCTTTACTGCGATGGTAATTCCTTTACTGCTCGCGGGGAACCGGCGTGGGCGGCCGGATGGGAAGCGGCTGCTGGTTCCGATATAAACTAAAACATGGATAAACAGTTGGTGAATATTGATCAAAAGGTCGCGGGGGAGAAGTCCGAGGGGTGGGGAGGCCTCGAAAATAAGGCGTTGTCCAAAACCTCGCGGATGCAGTACCAGGTGAATCCATTTTGCCCTGTTTTGCGCATCGTTGCATCAGTCAACGTTTTATTGCCTCCGTCTTGACCTGCAATGACGGCGACTCCTACGTTTTTGCCGCCGCATTCAGGCGTTTCACCTGATGTAGGGGGTGAGGGAATGTGTGCCGCAAAATCAACCATGGGGCGGGGTGTCGAAGGCTGTGAGGTTGTCGGGTCGGTGGCCTCGCTTTTGCCGGTCGGGCAAAGGTGGAACGCGGGTATTCCGTGACGGCTCGACGTGGCCCGGTCGGTGCTGCGTGAATATCGGTAGGAAGACATTATCTTCAAGGATTGTCTGGGTCGGCATCGCAATGGCGTTCGCTCGGGCTCGTCAGCGGGCCTTGAACATGGCAGTGCGGGAATGTCGGCCAGGGAGGGAGGCGGCGCGCATGGCTCTACCCCAGGAACGCAGGAGGAGTGACGTCACCCAGCTGCTGCGGCACGGTTTCACCAGCCCCTCGGCGGCCCGGCGGCTGCTGGACGCGCCTGCGTTGGCCGGAGTGCGCGGCGATCCGGTGCTGCTGGACGGGCTCGGGGCGACCGCGGACCCCGATCTGGCGTTGCGCGGGCTGGTACGGCTGGTCGAGGCGCTTCCGGAGGCTTTGGAGGACGGGGACGACAAGGAGCGCGCCGACTCGCGGCAGACGCTGCTGGACACCCTGGTCGCCGCCGAGCCGCTGCGCGACCGGCTGCTCGGGGTGCTGGGGGCGTCCGAGGCGCTGGGCGACCATCTGGCCCGGCATCCGCGGCACTGGCGGGCGCTGGTGTCGTACGAGGCGGCGGACCCGCCCCCGACCACCGCCGGCTTCGAACAGGCACTGGCGGAGGGGGTCCGGGGCGAGCCGCGGGCGGGGCTGCCGCGGCCGGACGCGCTGCGGGTGGCGTACCGCCGGGCACTGCTGGCCATCGCCGCGCGCGAGGTGTGCGGCACCACCGATGTCACCCGGGCCGCCGCCGAACTGGCGGACCTGGCGACGGCGACGCTGCGGGCCGCGCTGGAGATCGTGGCGGAGGAGCAGCCGGAGGACGCCGCGGCCTGCCGGCTGGCGGTGATCGGGATGGGCAAGTACGGCGGGCGCGAGCTGGATTACGTCTCCGGCGTGGAGGTCGTCTTCGTCGCCGAGGCCGTGGACGGGACGGACGAGGCCAGGGCGGTGCGGGCGGCCACCCGGCTGGCCTCCCGGCTGATGCGGATCTGCTCGGACGTCACGGCCGAGGGCACCATCCGGCCGGTCGACGCCGGCCTCCGCCCGGGAGGGCCCGACGGGCCGCTGGTGCGGACGCTCGCCGGCCACCTGGCGTACTACCAGCGGTGGGCCAGGACCTGCGAGTTCCAGGCGCTGCTGGAGGCCCGGCCGGTGGCGGGCGACAGCGCGCTCGGGCAGGTGTACGTGGACGCGCTGACGCCGATGCTCTGGCCGGCCGTGGAGCGGGAGAACTTCGTGCCGTACGTGCGGCAGATGGGCCGCCGGGCGGGGGAGAACACCCCCGCCGCCGAGGACGACCGCGAGCTGGAGCCGGACCCGGCCGGCCTGCGCGATGTGGAGTTCGCCGTGCGATTACTGCAGTTGGTGCACGGCCGGTCCGACGAGTCGCTGCGCGGCGGCACCACACTGGACGCGCTCGCGGCGCTGGCGGCGGGCGGCTACGTGGGCCGTTCGGACGCGGCGGCGCTGGACGAGGCGTACCGCTTCCTGCGCTCGATGGAGCACCGCGTCCAGCTCCATCGGCTGCGCCGCACCCCTCTCGTACCGGAGGGCGAGGCGGATCTGCGGCGACTGGGGCGGTCGCTCGGCGCCGTCTACGACTGCGACCGTCGTACCGAACCGGTGAGCGAGCTGGTCGCGGCGTGGCGCCGGTACGCGCGCGAGGTGCGGCGGCTGCACGTGAGGCTGTTCTACCGGCCGCTGCTGGACGCGGTGGCGCAACTGCGGCAGGGGGAGGCCCGGTTGAGCTCGCAGGCGGCGGGCCGGCGGCTGGCGGCGCTGGGCTACGCGGACCCGGCCGCCGCCCTGCGTCACCTGGAGGCTCTGGCGTCCGGGACGACCCGGGAAGCGGCCGCGCAGCGTACGCTGCTGCCGGCACTGCTGGACTGGTTCGCCGATTCCGCCGACCCGGACGCCGGGCTGCTCGGCTTCCGCAAGGTCTCCGACGCGCTGGGCAAGACGCCCTGGTACCTGCGGTTGCTGCGCGACGAGGGGGCCGCCGTGGAGAACCTGGCACGGGTGCTCTCCGCCGGGCGGCTCCCCCCGGACCTGCTGCTGCGTACCCGCGAGGCGGTCGCCCTGCTCGGCGACCCGGAGCGGCTGCGCCCGCGCGGGAGAGCCCATCTGGAGCAGGAGGTGCTGGCCGCGGTGGCCCGCTCCGACGGCGCCGAGCAGGCGGTCGCGGTGGCGCGCGGGGTGCGGCAGCGCGAGCTGTTCCGTACGGCGGCGGCGGATGTGATCGAGAGCGCGCGGCTGGTGAACGGGGCGATCCGGCCGGCCGTGAGCCGGCCGGAGGCAGCCGGCGTCGGTGCCTCGGCCACCCCGCCGACGGCGCGGGCCCCGCACGGCGCGCGGCCCGCGGCCGGGGTGCCCGGCGCGCCGCGCGACTCCGAGCCGCACATCCCGGCCCGTCCCTCGGGCCGGACCTCGCTGCCCGAGGAGCCCGCGAGTCCGGGGGCCCTGGTCGACATGGTCGGCGACGCCCTCTCCGATCTGAACGCCGCGATCCTCGCCGGCGCCCTGCGCGCCGCCGTCCGCGCAACCTGGGACGACGAGCCGCCCACCCGCTTCGCCGTCATCGGCCTCGGCCGCTTCGGCGGCCACGAGCTCAGCTACGGCTCGGACGCGGACGTGCTCTTCGTCCATGAGCCGCGCGAAGGGGCCGACGAACAGGAAGCCGCCCGCGCCGCCTTCGCCGTGGCCAACGAGACGCGGCGGCTGCTCCAACTCCCGACCGTCGGCCCGCCCCTGCTCATCGACGCCGGCCTGCGCCCCGAAGGCAAGTCCGGTCCGCTGGTGCGCACCCTCGCCTCGTACGCCGCCTACTACCGTCGCTGGGCGCTGATCTGGGAGAACCAGGCGCTGCTGCGCGCCGAACCCGTCGCGGGCGACCCCGGTCTCGGCGCGCGCTTCATCGAGCTGATCGATCCGCTGCGCTATCCGCGCCAGGGCCTGGGCGAGGACGCGATCCGCGAGATCCGGCGGCTCAAGGCCCGCATGGAGTCCGAGCGGCTGCCGCGCGGCGCAGACCCCACCACCCACACCAAGCTCGGCCGAGGCGGCCTCAGCGATGTCGAGTGGACCGTCCAGCTGCTCCAGATGCGCCACGGCTGGGCAGAGCCCGGTCTGCGCACCACCCGCACCCGCGAGGCCCTGGCCGCCGCCCGCGCCGCCGGGCTGATCCCCACCGAGGACGCCCGGACCCTGGACGAGGCGTGGGTGCTGGCCAGCCGCGTCCGCAACGCCGTCATGCTGGTCCGCGGCCGCCCCGGCGACACCTTCCCGACGGACGTCCGCGAACTGGCCGCGGTGGGCCGCTACCTGGGTTACGGCCCGGGACGTGTCGGCGAGATGCTGGAGGACTACCGGCGCACCACGCGGCGCGCCCGCGCCGTGGTGGAACGCCGGTTCTACGACCACGCGAGCTGACCACCTCGCCAGACGGGCCGGTTCCGGGGCCGGAGCGGCCCGAACGCGGCCGGCCACCCGCCACCCGCGCCCGCGCGGTCGCGGGTGGCGGCGGTCGCGGTGTGGGCCTTCGAGGTTCGGCTCGGCGAGCACTGCCGGGAGATCGAAGGTCTCCCAGCGCAACGGGACATGTGACATAGTACTGCCGTGGCCACTCCTCTTCGGATCGTCATTGTGGGCGCGGGCATCGTCGGCGCGGCGACAGCCCGTGCCCTGGTCCGCGCCGGCTGCGACGTGACCGTCGTCGACCGCGGCTCCACGGCCGGGGGAACCTCCGCGGGTGGTGAGGGCAATCTGCTCGTCTCCGACAAGGAACCCGGCCCCGAGCTGCGGCTGGCGCAGCGTTCGCTCGCCGCCTGGGCGCGGATCGAGGCCGAGTTGCGCGACGAGCTCCCCGCCGGATTCCCCGGCCTCGAACTGGAACGCAAGGGCGGCCTGGTGGTTGCCACGACCGAGGCGGGCGCGGAGGCTCTGCTGGCGTTCGCGGACACCCAGCGAGACGCCGGAGTGCTGGCCGAGACGGTGGACGACACCCGGGCTCATGAGCTCGAACCCGACCTGACACCGCACAGCACCGCCACGGTGTTCTACCCCGAGGACCTGCAGGTGCAGCCGGTGGCCGCGACCGAGGCCCTGCTGGCCGCGGCCCGCCGACACGGCGCGCGCGTGCGACAGGGCGTCGAGGTGACGGGACCGGTGCTGTCGGCGGGCCGGCTCGTCGGCGTACGGGTGGATTCGGGAAGCCTGCCCGCCGACGCCGTGGTGCTCGCCGCCGGACCGTGGTCCGGCCTGGTCGCCGAGCGGCTCGGCGTTCTTCTCCCGGTGCGTCCGCGCCGCGGCACGGTGCTGGTCACGTCGCGGATGCCGGTCCGTGTACGGCACAAGGTGTACGACGCTGACTACGTGGGCGCGGTCGGCTCGGGCTCGGCCGACCTGCAGGTCTCCAGTGTGGTCGAGTCGACGGCCGCCGGGACCGTCCTGATCGGCTCCTCCCGGGAGCGCCGCGGCTTCGACGAGCGGATCGAGGCCCGGGTGCTCGCCGCGCTGGCCGCCAAGGCGCTGCTCCTGTTCCCCTTCCTGGCCGCCGCGCAGGCGATGCGCGCCTACGGCGGGTTCCGGCCGTTCGTCCCCGACCACCTGCCGGTGATCGGTGCCGACCCGCGACTGCCCGGTCTGTGGCACGCGACCGGGCACGAGGGCGCCGGGATCGGCCTGAGCCTGGCCACCGCCGAGCTGCTGCGCGACCAACTCCTGGGCGGTGCGGCCGATCCGCTGGCCGCCGAGTTCCGCCTGGACCGCCCGACCCTGCTGCCGCATCTCGAAGGGGCCGCCCGATGACGGGGATACATATCGAGGTCGACGGTGAGCGGATCGCCGGGTTGGCCGGACAGAGCATCGCCGGGCTGTTGCTGGCCGACGGGCGGGTGGCCTGGCGGCGAACCCGCACCGGCCGCCCCCGCGGCGTCTTCTGCGGGATCGGAGCCTGCTTCGACTGCCTGGTGACCGTCAACGGGCTGCGTGACGTGCGGGCCTGCCAGCGGCGGGCCGTGGACGGGGACAGGGTCGACCTCCAGGAGGACGACCGTGACTGAGGTGCTCGTCGTGGGCGGGGGACCGGCCGGCATGGCGGCGGCGCTGGCCGCCCGCCGCCACGGTGCCCGTGTCGTCCTGCTCGAAGCCGGCGCCGACATCGGCGGGCAGTACTGGCGGCATCTGCCGGGCGGACGCGCCGACCCGGGCGAGCGCCTGTGGCATCACGGCTGGGACCGTTTCGTCGCGATGCGCGACGATCTGCTGGGCGACGACGGCTGCGAGGTCGTGACCGGCGCGCACGTCTGGTCGGTGGAGCGGCGTGACGGCGCCCCGCCGCTGGTGCACGTGTTCGTCGGCGAGCCGGACGGGCAGGGGCGCGAGCCGCGTACCTTCGATCCGGCGGCCCTGGTGCTCGCGACCGGGGCGTACGAGCGCACCCTGCCGTTCCCCGGCTGGGACCTGCCCGGGGTCTTCACCGCCGGGGCGGCGCAGGCGCTGGCCAAGGGCGAGCGGGTGGCCGTCGGGCGCCGCGTCCTGGTGGCGGGCGCGGGGCCGTTCCTGCTGCCCGTGGTCGCGAGCCTGCTGCGGATCGGGACCGAGGTCGCGGGGGTGGTCGAGGCGGCCGGCCCGGCGCAGCTCGCCGGGGGCTGGGCGACCCGGCCGTGGCAGCTGCTCGCGGCTCGGCGCAAGGCCGGTGAACTGGCCGGGTACGCCCGGCAATTGGTCGCCCACCGGATTCCGTACCGGACCGGCGCGGCAGTCGTCGCGGCGCACGGCACCGATCGGGTGGAGGCGGTCACCGTGGCGCGCCTGACCCGCGACTGGACGCCGGTCCCCGGTACCGGACGACGGATCGAGGCCGACGCCGTCTGCGTGAGCCATGGCTTCGTCCCGCGCACCGAACTCGCCCTGTCGGCCGGCTGCGCGGTGGACGTGGACGGCGCGGTCACCGTCGACGAGCGGCAGCGTACGTCGGTGCCCGGGGTCCTGACGGCCGGAGAGCTGACCGGCATCGGCGGCGTCGACCTGGCCCTGGCGGAGGGCGAGATCGCCGGGAGTGTCGCCTCGGGTGGCGTGCCCGCACCGAGCGCGGTCCGCGAGCGGGCGGTCTTCCGGAAGTTCGCCGCGCGGCTCGCCGCCGCGCACGGCATCCGCCCCGGCTGGCGCGCCTGGCTGGACGACGACACCGTGGTGTGCCGCTGCGAGGACGTCACCGCGGGCGCCCTGCGCCGGGCCGCGGAGCTGACCGGCTCCCGCGGGCTGCGCTCGCTCAAACTGACCACCCGGGCCGGCCTGGGCCTGTGCCAGGGCCGCACCTGCGGCCGCACGGTCGAGTCCATGCTCACCGGTTCGAACGGACCCGGTCTGCTCGACCCGGGCCGTACCGCCCACCGGCCGATCGCGATTCCCGTGCGCCTGGGCGAACTCGCGGCTTCGGCCAGGACCAGCAACCGAGAGGACGTCCCATGAGTTCCGCACCGACCGATCTGCGCGGGGTGATCGTCGCCACCGCGCTGCCCTTCAAGGAGAACCCGTCGGCCCCCGCCGGGCTGGAGGTCGACTACGACCGTTACGCGGAGCACTGCGACTGGCTCATCGGGGAGGGCTGCCACGGTGTCGGTCCGAACGGATCGCTCGGCGAGTACTCCGCGCTGACCGACGCGGAGCGTCGCAAGGTCGTCCAGGTGGCGGTCGAGGCCGTCGGCGGGCGCGGCGTCGTGGTGGCCGGGGTGCACGGGCCCGGCTGGCACCAGGCCCGGCACTGGGCCGAACTGGCCGCCGAGGACGGGGCGGACGGTGTACTGGCGCTGCCGCCGACGATGTACCGGGCCAGCGGCGAGCAGGTCGTCGAGCACTACACGAAGATCGACGAGGTCGGGCTGCCGATCATGATCTACAACAACCCGATCGACACCAAGGTGGATCTCGTCCCCGACCTGGTGGCGGAGATCGCCCAGCTGCCCAACGTGAGGGCGATCAAGGAATTCAGCGGGGACGTGCGTCGGCTGTTCGAGATCACCGAGCGGTGCGACATCGACGTCGTGGCCGGCGCCGACGACGTGCTGTTCGAGCTGATGGCCGACGGGGCGGTCGGCTGGTTCGCCGGCTTCCCCAACACCTTCCCGGCCGAGTCGGTGGCGATCTACGACCACATGCTGGCCGGGCGCTTCGAGGAGGCCCGGGAGCTCTACAAGCACCTCGTCGCGGTATTCCGGTGGGACTCGCGCACCGAGTTCGTGCAGGCCATCAAACTCGGCATGGACATGGTCGGCCGATACGGCGGCCCGTGCCGCCCGCCGCGCGGCCCGCTCTCCGCCGAGCACGACGCGCAGGTGCGTGCCGACATGCGACGGGCCATCACCGCGCTCGAGACGCGCCGCGCGGTGGCGGTCTGAGATGCGTACATCGCGGTTGTTCTCCGCCGTCGACTCGCACACCGAGGGCATGCCGACCCGGGTCGTGACCGGAGGCATCGGGGTGATCCCCGGCGCCACCATGAACGAGCGGCGGCTGTACTTCGCCGAGCACCTCGACCACATACGGCGGCTGCTGGTGAACGAGCCGCGCGGTCATTCGGCGATGAGCGGCGCCATTCTGCAGCCGCCGACCCGCCCCGACGCGGATTTCGGCGTGGTGTACATCGAGGTGTCCGGGTGCCTGCCCATGTGCGGGCACGGCACGATCGGGGTGGCCACGGTGCTGGTCGAGACCGGGATGGTCGAGGTCGTCGCGCCGGTGACGAGCATCCGGCTGGACACCCCGGCCGGGCTGGTGGTGGCCAACGTCGCGGTCAAGGACGGGCATGCCGAGAGCGTCACGCTGGAGAACGTGCCGGCCTACTGCGACCGGCTCGACGAGACCATCGAGGTGCCCGGCCTCGGCGAGGTCAGGTACAGCCTGGCGTTCGGCGGGAACTTCTACGCGATGGTGGACCTCGACGACGTGCGGCTGCCGTTCGACCGGCAGCGCAAGGACGAGATCCTGAGCGCCGGGCTGGCGATCATGGACGCGATCAACACGTCCGCGCCGCCCGAGCACCCCCAGATCGACGGTGTCGGCCACTGCCACCACGTGGAGTTCATCGCGCCCGGTTCCGACGCTGTGCATTCGCGGCACGCCATGGCCATCCATCCGGGATGGTTCGACCGATCGCCCTGCGGAACCGGCACGTCGGCTCGGATGGCGGAGTTGCACGCACGCGGTGAGCTTCCGCTGCACCAGGATTTCGTCAACGAGTCCTTCATCGGCAGCCGGTTCACCGGCCGTCTGGTCGGAGAGACCACGGTCGGCGGCCTTTCCGCGGTGCTGCCGACCATCACCGGCCGGGCCTGGGTGACCGGGATCGGCCAGTACATGCTGGACCCGACCGATCCGTATCCGGCCGGTTTCGAATTCTGAGGGGCAGGGCGGACGCCCCGTGGCGTTTCGTCACCGGGCCAGGACCGGGAGGGGGTACCGGTCCGCACCCGCGCCCCCGTGGGCCGAACGTCGTGGCCGGCGAATGCGATACTCGGCACGTCGTTGGCCGACGAGGGTTGGCGGGGTGTGACATTTCAGTGGTGGGAGGACGGCGCGGATGAGCTCATCAATCATCGGCCCGGTGTCGGTGGGGGCGAGCCTGCGCGGCACGGTGGAGGACGCGGTGGCCGCGGCCATCGTCTCGGGCGAACTGGCCCCGGGGGCCCTGGTCACCGCGCCGACGCTGGCCGCGCGTTTCGGGATCTCCGCCACCCCGGTCCGTGAGGCCCTGCTCAACCTGCAGGGACGCGGGTTCGTCGACGTGGTGCGCAACAAGGGTTTCCGGATCACCGAGGTCAGCGAGCAGGACCTCTGGGAGATCGTGCGGTTGCGCCAGTTGCTGGAGGCGCCGCCGATGCGGGAGATCGCGCGGACGCTGCAACCGGAGGCCGCTGCCGACCTGCGGCGCAAGGCGCAGACGATCGTGGACTCGGCCGCCGCGGCCGATCTCGCCGCCTACCTCGCCGCTGACATGGCCTTTCACCTGCGCCTGCTGGAACTGCACGGCAACCGTCGGCTGATCGCGATGGTGAAGGACCTGCGGCAGCAGACCCGGATGGTGGGTCTGGCGGACATGATCGGTACGGCCGAGCTGGCCCGTTCGGCCGCCGAGCACCACAGCCTGGTGGATCTGCTGGAGGCACGTGACGGGCGGGGGGCGGAAACACTGGTCACCGCCCACATCGGGCACGTGCTCGGCTGGTGGAACGGCCGCTCGGAGGACTGAGACACCGGTGTGACGAGCCCGTCCGGCCCAGCCGGGCGGGCCGTCGGCGCGCGCCCGCGAACAGGAAGGCCGGCGCGCAAAATCCCCGCCGAAGCTCTTCTCCCGGAAGGTGTCACATACTACTGTCCTCTCAAGCGACCGGGATCGCAGTGATCCCGGTCCCTCTGTGGGACCGGTTCGCGGCTGCCCCGCTCTGCCCGCCTGCCCACCGGATTCGCAGTGCGTCTGCTCACCGTTTCCGCACGTAGTCGTTGGTCCGCCGGCCCGTCATCCGTCCCGCTCGTCCGGACGGCCGGGCTGCTCGCACCCGACCGGAAGGTAGGACCCCTTGAAGAGAACCTCGTCTTCAGCGGCGCTCGCTGGGCTGACGGCCGGCGTACTCGCCCTTTCGGCATGCACCGGCGGTGGCTCCACGTCGACGGGTGCCGGCGGTGGGGGCGGTGGGACCGCGGTCAAGGGCGGGACCGTGCAGGTCCTGCAGTCGACCGACTTCTCCTACCTCGATCCGACCCGGGGCTTCGACGGCGGCGTCAACGCGTTCTACCGCCTGATCTACCGTCAGCTGATCACCAAGGCACCCAACGACGCCAAGAACCCCAACGCGATGGTCCCCGACCTCGCGCAGAGCCTCGGCAAGGTCTCCGCCGACGGCCTGACCTGGACCTACAAGCTCAAATCCGGGATCAAGTTCGACACCGGCGCGACGATCACCTCCAAGGACGTCAAGTTCGGCATCAGCCGCGGCTGGGACCCGGAGATCGGCATCGGCTCGCCCTACCTGAAAAAGCTGATCGACGCGCCGAAGGGCTACCAGGGGCCGTACCGCTCGGGTGACTTGCCCACGATCGAGACGCCCGACGACCGGACCATCGTCTTCCACCTCAAGGCTCCCTTCCCCGAGTTCGACGCGGCGCTGTCCCAGTCGAGCGGCACCCCGTTCCCCGCCGGGACCGGCGGGGGCGACTCATTCATCAAGGACGTGATCTCCTCCGGTCCGTACGACCTGGAGCAACTCGTCCCGGGCAGCGTGATCCAGCTCAAGCGCAACCCGCACTGGGACCCGAAGAGCGACACGGTCCGCAAGGCGTACCCCGACGCGTGGCGCTTCACCGTCGGCGTCGAGGGCGCCACCATCGACGAGCGTCTCATCGCCGGCCAGGGCGCCGACGTCAACGCGATCTCCGGCAGTGTGCAGACGGCCACCGTCGCCCGCCTGCGGACGCCCCAGCTCAAAGCGCGCACGGTCACGGCACCGTCGACCTGCCTCACGTACATGGGTCTCAACACGACGAAGAAACCGCTCAACGACGTGAAGGTGCGTCAGGCCGTCAACTACGCGGTGGACAAGGGCTCGGTGCTCAACGCCACCGGCGGCAGGCAGTTCGCGACGATCTCCCACAGCATTCTGCCGAAGACGGTCTCCGGGCACGTCGATTACGACCCCTATCCGAGCGCGGACAACGCCGGTGACGTGGCCAAGGCCAAGCGGCTGCTCACCGAGGCGGGTTACCCCGACGGCTTCACGATGACCCTGGACGTACGCGCGAAAGAAGTCGACCGGAGCAGGGGCGAGGCCATTCAGCAGGCGCTCAAGCGGGCCGGTATCGAGGTCAGACTGAACGTGATCGACGCGGCGACCTACTACGAGACGATCGGCACACCGTCGCAGCAGCACGACGCGGCGATCACCGGTTGGTGCCCGGACTGGGCGTCGAGCGCGTCGACGTTCCTGCCGCCGCTGTTCGACGGCCGGCACATCACCGCCAAGGGCAACCAGAACGTCGCCCAGCTCGACGACGACGCCGTCAACGCCGAGATCGACCGCATCGGCGCGATGACCGACCTGGCCGCGGCGAACAAGGCATGGGGCGAGCTCGACAAGAAGATCATGGCGCTGGCCCCCTTCGTCCCGCTGAACGTCGAGAACCGCATCTACCTGCCGGGCACCAACGTGGCCGGGGTGATCGTGCCCAGCGGCGACGTCGACTACGGGATCATCGGTCTCAAGGACCCGGCGAAGGGCTGACATGACGATCCCGTCAACCGGTCCGCGGGTGCCGACGGTGTCCGCCCCGGGCACCGCCGGCACCAGGCCCGACCCTCGCCGGAGCGTGACGCGGACCCTGCTGCGCGACCCGGTGGCCGTGGCCTGCCTCGGCTACATCGCACTGATCGTGCTCATGGCGGTGTGCGCGCCTCTCATCGTCCGGGTCAGCGGCTGGGACCCGTACGAGTTCGACCAGAGCGCCATCGACCCCGACCTCGGCGGTATGCCCGTCGGGTCCTGGGGCGGCATTTCCGGGTCCCACTGGCTCGGTGTCGAACCCGGCAGCGGCCGGGACATCTTCGCGCGGATCGTGTACGGAGCCCGCTCCTCGATGCTCATCGCACTCGGCGCGACACTGCTCACCACGGTGCTCGGCATGGTGTTCGGCCTGCTGGCCGGATACTTCGGCGGCCGGACCGACATGGTGATCTCGCGCGTCATGGAGTTCCTGATGGCGTTCCCCGCACTCATCTTCATGATCGCCGTGCTGTCCGCACTGCCCGCGGACGACCGGCAGTACCTGCTGGTCGTGGTGATCTCGGTGTTCGGCTGGCCGTACCTGGCCCGGATCGTGCGAGGACAGACCATGTCGCTCAAGGAGCGCGAGTTCGTCGAGGCGGCCCGCGCGTCCGGTGCCTCCCGCACCACCATCGTCTTCACCGAGATCCTGCCCAACCTGCGCTCGACCGTCCTGGTCATGGTGACCCTGGCCGTACCCGGTTACATCGGCACCGAGGCCGGGCTGTCCTTCCTCGGTGTCGGCCTGGTGCCGCCCACGCCGTCCTGGGGGCAGATGATCTCGAGTTCGGTGAGCTGGTACGCGGTGGTCCCCACGTACTTCCTGGTACCGGGTCTCTTCCTGGCGCTGCTGGTGCTGTCCTTCATGGTCCTCGGCGACCGCATCCGGATCGCCGCCGAGCCGGGAGGCCGCTCATGACCCGCTACGTCGTGCACCGCGTGCTGGGCATGCTGCTGGTGCTCTTCCTGGTCTGCCTGTTCACCTACATCATCTTCTTCGCCCTGTCGCCGGACCCGGCCGTGCAGATCTGCGGCAAGAACTGCACCCCGGAGCGCATCGACCAGATCCGTGCCAACCTCGGCCTGACCGACCCCTTCCCGGCCCAGTTCCTGAACTTCCTGCAGGGGCTGTTCCTCGGCCGTGACTACGGCGGCGGCCCGTCCGCGGTGCACTGCCCGGCACCCTGCCTCGGCTACTCGTTCCAGACCTCTCAGTTCGTCACCGACATGGTCGTGCAGCGGCTGCCGGTGACCGCGGTGGTCGCGCTCGGCGCGGCCGTGCTCTGGCTGGTCATGGGCGTGATCGGAGGTCTGCTCAGCGCGGTGCGCGAAGGAAGGTTCACCGACCGGTTCATCGCGGGGCTCACCCTGGGCGGCATGTCGATCCCGAACTACGTGCTCGCCCTCGCCCTGCAGTACGTGCTCGTGGTGTGGCTGCAGTGGCTGCCCTTCCCGCAGGCCGTGCGGTTCGCCGACGACCCGGGGCAGTGGTTCCTCAACTTCATCATGCCGTGGACGGTGCTGGCGATCGGCTACGCCTCGTCGTACACCCGGCTCACCCGGGCCAACGTCATCGACACCCTGGAAGAGAACTTCGTGCGGACCGCGAAAGCCAAGGGCCTGCGCCCGGACCTGGTGTGGCGGCGGCACGCGCTGCGGCCGGCACTGACCCCGATCGTCACGATCGCGGGCATGGACTTCGCCGGTCTGCTCGGCGGCGCGCTGATCACCGAGACCGTCTTCGGGATCAACGGCGTCGGCAAACTCGCGGCGGACTCCATCACCAAGAACGACCAGCCGGTCATCATGGCCGTGACGCTGCTCGCCGCGTTCTTCGTCGTGGTCGGCAACATGGCCGTCGACCTCGTCTACTCCGCGATCGACCCGCGGGTCGGAAAGGGCGCGGCGTCATGAGCGACCTGCTGCGCGTGCGCGACCTGACCGTCGCCTTCCACGGCAAGCCGGTGGTCGACGCCGTCGACTTCGCCGTGCCGCCCGGCGGCGCCCTCGGCATCGTCGGCGAGTCGGGCTCCGGCAAGTCCATGACCAGCCTCGCGATCATGGGGCTGCTCCCGAAGGGCGCCACCCGCGCCGGCCACATCGAGTTCGACGGCACCGACCTCACCACACTGAACGAACGCCGGATGCGCGCCGTTCGCGGCGACCGGATCGCCATGGTGTTCCAGGACCCGCTCTCCTCGCTGAACCCGTACTACACGGTGGGCACGCAGATCGCGGAGGCCTACCGCTCCCACCGCTCCGACGTCAGCCGCCGGGCAGCCCGCAAGGCGGCGATCGAGGCGATGGAACGCGTGCACATCCGTGACGCCGCCCGTCGCGTCGACGAATACCCGCACCAGTTCTCCGGCGGCATGCGCCAGCGCGTGATGATCGCGATGGCGCTCACCACCGAGCCGAGCCTGATCATCGCCGACGAGCCGACCACCGCGCTCGACGTCACCGTCCAGGCCCAGATCCTCGACCTGCTCGCCGAGGTACGCCGTGACACCGGTGCCGCGCTCATCCTCATCACCCATGATCTCGCCGTGGTCAGCGAGGTCGCCGACACACTGATCGTCATGCGGCACGGCAAGGTCGTCGAGTCCGGCACGGCCGAGCAGGTCTTCTCCGACCCGCGGCACCCGTACACCAGGGCACTGCTCGACGCGGTCCCGCGGATCGACGATGAGATCGGCGAACTACAGACCCTGGGAGGCGACACATGAGCCCCGAACCACTGCTGCGGGCGCGGGACCTGGTCAAGGAATTCCCTGTCGCGGGCACGGCCGGACTGCTGCGCCCCGCGCGCAGGTTCACCGCCGTCGACACCGTCTCCTTCGACCTCCACGCGGGCAGGACCCTCGCGCTGGTGGGGGAGTCCGGGTCGGGCAAGTCGACCACCGCGCGGCTCGCCGCCCGGCTGATCGACGTCACGTCGGGCACCGTCCACCTCGACGGCCGCGACATCACCGCCCTGCACGGGCCGGACCTGCTGGAGGTACGCCGCCAGGTGCAGGTCGTCTTCCAGGACCCGTTCTCGTCGCTCAACCCGCGGCACACCGTCGAGCGGATCGTCACCGCGCCCCTGCGTTACCAGAAACGGCCGATTCCCGGAGGCACCCGGTCCGTCGCCCGCGCGCTCATGGAACGGGTGGGGCTCGACCCCGATCACGTCGGCCGCTACCCCGCGCAGTTCTCCGGCGGGCAGGCCCAGCGCATCGGCATCGCCCGCGCCATCGCCGTGAATCCGCGCGTACTGGTCTGCGACGAAGCGGTTTCGGCGCTCGATGTCTCGGTGCAGGCGCAGATCATCAACCTGCTGCGCGAACTCCAGCGCGAGGAGGGCTTCGGCTGCCTGTTCATCGCCCACGACCTCGCCGTGGTCCGGCAGATCGCCACCAGCGTCGCGGTGATGACGGGCGGCCGCGTGGTGGAGGCGGGCGAGCGGGACGCGGTCTTCGACGACCCGCAACACGAGTACACCCGCGAACTGCTGGCCGCCGTGCCGCGGATCCGCCCCGAGTGGGACGCGCGTCGGCGCTCCAACGTAACGGGGGCCACCACATGAACCTGGAGTACCCCCTGCCCGGCGCCTGGGTCCGCGAGTTCACCATCGCCGCGCCACTGGACTGGTCCGATCCCGGCGGCGAGAGCATCGAGCTGTTCGTCCGGGAGTTCACCGACCCCGACCGTCGCCACGACGACCTGCCGCTTCTGACCTACCTGCAGGGCGGCCCCGGCGGAGCCAATCCCCGGCCCGCCCCGGTGGGAGGCTGGCTGCCCGAGGCCCTGGCACACTACCGCGTCGTTCTGGTCGACCAGCGCGGCACCGGGCGAAGCACCCCGGTCGACGGTACCGACATCGCGGGCTTCCCCCATGCCCGCGCCGCGGCGGACCACCTGCTGCGCTTCCGGGCCGACTCGATCGTGCGCGACCTCGAACATATCCGGACCCGGGCTTACGACGGCAAGCGGTGGGCCACCCTCGGACAGAGCTTCGGCGGGTGGATCACCCTGACCTATCTGTCCCACGCCCCCGAGGCGCTGACCGCCTGTTACGTCTGCGGCGGGATCCCCGGCACACCGCCCGATCCGGACGAGGTCTACCGGCGCACGTTCGAACGGGTGGCCGACAAGACCGCCGACTTCTACCGGCGCTACCCGCAGGACATCGCCGCGGTCGCGGCGATCGCCGACCGGCTCGCCGCCGGTGAGGTGACGCTGCCCGACGGCTCGCCACTGTCGGTGCGCCGGTTCCAGACCCTGGGCGGGGAGCTCGGCTTCGGAGCCGGCCACCAACGCCTGCACTGGCTGGTCTCCGAGGCGATCCGCCGAGACGGCCGTTTTGACGACACCTTCCTTCAGACCGTGCTGGTCAAGACGTCGAACGCGGGGAACCCGCTGTTCTGGACCCTCCAGGAGTCGATCTACGGCGACGGCGCCAACGGCCCCTTCCGCTGGTCGGCCCAGCGCGAACGGGACCGGCGGCCGGAGTTCGCCGAGGACCGCCGGCCACTGCTGTTCACCTCGGAGATGACGTTTCCCTGGATGTTCGAGGAGGTCCGGGCGCTGCGGCCGTTCGCGCCCGCGATGGCCGAACTCGCCGAGCAGGAGGTCTGGAGCCCGCTCTACGACCCGGCCCGGCTCGCGGCCAACGACGTGCCGCTGGCCGCGGCGGTCTACGCCGACGACGTGTTCGTCGACGCCGGGCTGCAGCGCGACACCCTGACCCGGGTCGGCAAC
Organism: Streptomyces hebeiensis; assembly: GCF_052983195.1. Classification (NCBI taxonomy): domain Bacteria; kingdom Bacillati; phylum Actinomycetota; class Actinomycetes; order Kitasatosporales; family Streptomycetaceae; genus Streptomyces; species Streptomyces hebeiensis. The sequence continues at coordinate 297,011 of NZ_CM129812.1, read as the reverse complement.
GCCCAGACCTGGGTGACCAACGAGTACGAACACGACGGCATCACCGACGGCCGGGTGCTGCGCCGGCTGCGGGAGATGGTCCGTGACCGAGGAGGCGAAAAGCGTTGACCGAGACGACCACCCCGCCGTACGCCGGTACCAGGCCGCCGCGGCTGGCCGACGAAAGCCCCGGCTTCCTGGCCCGTATCGGGCACGGCTGGGCCGAACGCGACGTCCCGGCGCCGGTGAGTCCGGCCGCGGCACGGGCGGCGGCCGAGCACCGGGCCCGGTTGAGCGCCTGCCTGCCGGACCGGACCCTGGTCCTGGCCGCGGGCCGCGCCAGGCGCCGCAACGGCGACGCGGACTACCCGTTCCGGGTGGACAGCGACTTCCTCTGGGCCACCTCGTGCCAGACCGAGGGCGCGGTCCTGGTGATGACACCGCGCCCGGGCGGCCACGACGCGGTGCTGTACATGCCGGCTCCGGCCCGGCCCGGCGAACGTGACTTCCACGCCAGCGCGGCGCACGGGGAACTGTGGGTCGGCCCGTCGGCGGGGCTCGCGGCGTGGTCGGCCGCGCTGGATCTGCCGGTGCGGCCGATCGACGACCTCGGCGAGCGGCAGGGCGGCCAACCGGACGAACTGCGTACCGTGCTCTCCGACCTTCGCATGATCAAGGACGACTGGGAGATCGCACAGCTGCGTGAGGCCGTGGACCACACGGTCACCGGATTCGCCGCCGTCGCCGACGAGATCCCGCGAGCCGTCGCCGACGCCCTGGGGGAGCGCTGGCTGCAGGGCACCTTCGACCGGCACGCCCGAACCTTCGGCAACGGGCCCGGCTACAACACCATCGTCGGCTCCGGCGAGCACGCGCCGATCCTGCACTGGGTCCGCTGCGACGGCCCGGTCCGGCCCGGTGAGACCCTGCTGCTGGACATGGGCGTCGAAGCCAACTCGCTGTACACGGCGGACGTGACCCGGACGATCCCGGTGGCCGGCTCCTTCACACCGGCCCAGCGCCGGGCGCACGACCTGGTCGAGGCCGCCCACCGGGCCGGCATGGACCAGGTACGCCCCGGCGCCACCTACACCGACTTCCACTTCGCCGCCATGGAAGTCCTGGCCCGCGGCCTGCACGACTGGGGGTTGCTGCCGGTCTCGGTCGACGAGGCGCTCGCCCCCGAGGGCCAGCAGCACCGCCGCTACCTCGTCTGCGGTATCGGCCACCACCTGGGCCTGGACGTGCACGACTGCGGCTCGTCGTCGTACGAGCGGTACCAGGGCGCGTCGTTGCGGCCCGGCATGGTGCTGACGGTCGAGCCCGGCCTGTACTTCCACGCCCACGACGAGACCCTGCCCCCGGAACTGCGCGGAATCGGCGTACGTCTGGAGGACGACCTCCTGGTCACCGGGACCGGGCACGAGGTGCTGTCGGGCGCGCTGCCGATCGACGCCGCCGGGCTCGAGAAATGGGCGGCCCGATGACCCGCGCGCGTCCCTTCGCCCTGCGGGACGTGGAGTTGCTCGACGGGGTGCACTCCCGGACCCGGGACCAGATGCTGCATCTCGCCAGGGAGTTCCCGGTGGACCGGGTGCTCGCGGTCTTCCGGGCCAACGCGGGGCTCGACACCCGCGGGGCACTCCCGCCCGGCACCTGGGAGGACTTCGGCCATCCGGACGAGCGGGCGTGGTCCGAGGCCGACTACCCCGGTCCGGGAGTGGCACCCACGGCGAGCCTGCTGCGCGGGCACTACGCGGGGCACTTCCTGTCGATGCTGTCGCTGGCGTACGCCTCGACCGGTGAGGAGCTCCTGCGGGGCAAGGCGAACGAGATGGTCGCGGGCCTGGCCGAGGCGCGCGACGCGCTGGCGGCGACCGGGCGTTACAGCCATCCGGGCTTTCTGGCGGCGTACGGCGAGTGGCAGTTCTCGCGGCTGGAGGACCTGGCTCCGTACGGGGAGATCTGGGCCCCGTACTACACGTGCCACAAGATCATGGCCGGTCTGCTGGACGCGTACGAGCTGACGGGCTGCCGGCAGGCGCTGGAGATCGCCACCGGCATGGGCCACTGGGTGGCCGGCCGGGTCCTGCGGTTGGACCGGGCGCGGTCGCAGCGCATGTGGTCGCTCTACATCGCCGGCGAGTTCGGCGGAATGAACGAGACCATGGCGAGACTGCACCGGATCACCGGCGAACCGTCGTTCCTGCGCACCGCCGGGGCATTCGAGGTCGACCGCGTGCTCGACGCCGCGGTCGAGGGCCGTGACGTGCTCGACGGCATGCACGCCAACCAGCATCTCCCGATGCTCGTCGGACACCTCGACCAGTACGACGCCACCGGCGACCGCCGCTACTTCGACGCCGTGGTCGCCCTCTGGGACCAGATCGTGCCCGGCCGGATCTTCGCCCACGGCGGCACCGGCGAGGGCGAACTGTGGGGCCCCGCGAACACCGTGGCCGGGTTCGTCAAGCGACGCAACGCCGAGACCTGCGCCACCTACAACCTGCTGAAGATCGCCCGCTCGCTCTTCGGACACACCCTCGACGTCCGGTACGCCGACTACGCCGAGCGTGCCTCGCTGAACCACATCGTCGGCTCCCGCGCGGACGTCACCTCTGACACCGGTCCCGAGGTCCTGTACATGTACCCGGTGGACCCGGGCGCCGTCCGCGAGTACGACAACGTCGGCACCTGCTGCGGCGGCACCGGGCTGGAGAGCCACGTCAAACACCAGGAATCGGTGTGGTTCCACGCACCGGGGCAGCTGTACGTCACGCAGTACGTACCCTCGCGGCTGCGCCGGGCCGACGGGGAGGTGACCCTGCGGACCCGGTACCCCCGCGACGGGAAGGTGGCGATCGAGTTCGGTCTCGCCTTCTCGGGCGAGTTGCTCCTGCGCATCCCGCCCTGGGCCGCCCGTCCCCGGGTCGACGGCGTGGAGACGCCGGTGCCGGACACCGGATTCGTGACACTGCGGCGCGATTTCCGCCCCGGCGACATCGTCGAACTCGACCTGCCGATGCCGCTGCGGCTGGTGCCCACCCTTGACGACCCCACCCTGGTCAGCCTGGAACTCGGCCCCACGGTCCTGCTCGCGCGCGACGACGCCACCACCACCCTGCAGGTCGCGGCGGCCGCCCATCGGCGTCTTGACGGCAGCGTCGCCGGGCACACCACCGACGGCGACCTGGTCTCGGTGCTCGGCCGTACCTTCGAACCGGCCTGGTCCGGCGGGGACCACCGCTACCACATGTACCTGCGCCTGGCCGATCCGGAGATCGCCTTCCTGGGCAGCGCACCCGGGGTACCCGACCGCCATGACTCCGACGGCTGGTCGTTCCTCACCGGACTGTGGGCGGACGGCGGATACGCCGACGTCGGAGCGTTCTTCACCGCGGTCCACCGGGGGGTGGTGCGGGCGGCCCGGTCCGGGCTGCTGAGCCGGGACGAGGCGGTCGCGGTGTTCATGGCGGCGACCGCGAGCACCCTCGACGGCCCGCCCGTGCCCCGCCGCGGTGTCATCGGCCCGGACTCGGCGGACGTTCCACGCGTGACCCGGCGGACCTCGGCGGACGGGCAGCAGGTCGAGGACGTCGTCGAATGGTCGCTCCCGGCGGACGTCGGCGTGGGCGATCCGCTGCCTGTGGTCCGGGTGGAGGTCACCGGCGACCGCGCCCCGTCCGGGTGGTACACCCGCGGGCCGGGCTTCGCGGTGACCTCGGTCTCGTCCGCCACTGTGGAGGCCGCGGTGGACGAGGGCGCGTGGCAGCCCGCGACCGGTGTGATCGCGCTGGACCGAGAGGGCCGGTACGTGCTCCGGGGCCGGGTCACCGACTCCTCCGGCCGGACCGTTCACACCACTCGCGAGGTCGCCGTCGACACACGGCCCCCGTCGGTGCGTGCCGAGGTCCGTCCGCTCGGGCCGAGCAACGTCGAGGTGACCCTCCACGCCGACGACGACGTGTCCGGCGTGGACCGCGTCCAGTGGCGTACCCCGGAGACGTTCTGGGGCGTCTACCAGGAGCCCTTCACCAGGGCGCTGCGCGACGAGCCGCAGACCCTCGAGTTTGTCGCCACCGACCGTGCCGGGAACACGACACCGGTCCAGCGGGTGGAATTGCCGCCGCGGCGGTGAGAACTCCGGTCGATTGGCCCGAACAGAACGTTGCCGAAAGGGTTTTCTTACCTCAGTGTCAACAAGTAATAGACGCCCCGTCCATCGGTGTCGGCCTTCACGTGCTCACCGGAATCCACCGCGTCCACCGTCGTTCTCCGGTGCGCGGAACAGGCCGGAAAACCGACGTGGCGCTCGTCCATCATCGGCCCTCAATGGGATGGTGTTTCCGCCATGAAGCTTCTTCGCTCTCGATTACGGCCACTGTGCCTGGCTGTCGTACTGACTCTCACGCTGGTGACCGGTGCGTCCGTCGCGCCGCCGGCGACGGCGCGCGCCTCGGCCCCCGCCGCGAAGTCCGTGTACATCCCGGCGAGATGGACCCAGTCGGGCGAGGTGCCCTGGTCCGCCTCCCGGAGCCGGGAGTCCACCAACTTCGTCCTGCTGTGGGGCGAGAAGTCCGGCACCAATCCCGTGTCGGCGCCCGCGCCGTACAACTTCGACCCGAACAGTGTCATCACCCAGCTGGAGAACCTCTACAGCTTCTACGTCAACACGATGGCCTTCACACCGGAGACCGGGCTGCTGGCGCAACACAAGATCATCGTGATCGTCACCCGGACCTGGAACCGCACCGAGCTGGACGCCTGGGCCACCGGCGGATCGGTGGACAACAGGGTCGGCATCATCAACGTCGCCCCGGGGGCCGCGCTGCCCGGGTCGTGGGGCCTGGCGCACGAACTGGCCCATGTCTTCCAGAACTACACGTTTCTGGGCCGGTCCGGTGCCGGCTTCGTCGATCCGAGCGCGGGCACGTTCTGGGAGACCGGCGCCGAGTTCATGGCGATGCAGGCGCTGCCCACCACCGCGGCCGGAGACCTGACGCGCTGGCTGCGTTCGGAGAATCTGTACTGGAGTTCCAGCCGGCACCACTACGGCAACTGGATGCTGGCGCAGTACATCAAGGACCGCGACGGACTGGCCATGTTCAACCGGATGTGGAACGAGGCGCGCAGCACCGAGCATCCGCTGGAGACGTACCGCCGGATCACCGGCATCAGCCAGTCCGAACTGGGCCGACGGATCGGCGAGTACGCCACCCGCACCGTCAACTACGACTTCGGCAACCGCTCGACGCTGATGCCGTTCATCACGAACGTGTACGGCGCGGGCTTCCTCAACGCGTACAACGGAGGCAACGTCGAGGCCGTCGACCAGAGCCTGAGCCACTACCGGATCAACGCGCGGGTGGCGCCCTCGGACTACGGCTTCAACAAGATCAAGCTTGTGCCCTCGTCGCCGGGCGGGCTGGTGAAGATCCGCCTCAAGGGGCACGCGGAGACCGGCGCGAGCGGCTGGACGTTCGGGCTGGTGGCGATGCGCAACGGCACGGCACGCTACTCGGCGCTGAGCTCGGGCACCGACGGGCAGATCAGTTTCCAGCTGCAGTCCGGCGAGAGCGAGGTGTGGCTGGTGGTCACCGCCACACCGACAGCGGTGCCCCACTACGGCTTCCTGGACGGATACACCAAGGCCCGGCGCTTTCCGTACGAGTTCCGCCTCTCCGGTGCCACCCCGTCAGGCTTCGAGCCCGGCCACGTCAAGCCGGCCGCGACCGGCGGCGGGCACTGGCACTCCAACGGCGGCGGCTGGGTCTCGAACACGGCCAGCGTCGCCGCCACCGCCTACGTCGGTCCGAAGGCCGCGGTCTACGCCGGTACGGTCACCGGCAACGCCCGTATCGAGGGGCTCGGCTGGGTCAACGGCGGTACCGTCGGCGGCAACGCCGTGGTCAAGGACAACGCACTGATCCAGGGTGGTGCCAACCTGTCCGGGAACATCGTCGTCGGCGGGGACGCCGAACTCGCCATGACCTGCGGTGCCGGTACCTACCTGATGTTCAATCCGGACCGGCGCTGTGACGGTGCCGGCGGTGAGCCCGACGTAAACCCGTCGTACACCGCCTTCCCCAGCGCCGATCTGGCGATCTCCTCGTGAATTGAGTCGGAGATTCGCCGCAGGGGCTCCGTGGGGAAGTCCTCCACACCGGCCGGCCGTTGGCGTGGGGTCCGCACTCATGAGGTGGGAGACCGGAACTCGCACCGCGCGGGTTCCGGTCGCGCACCCCGCAGTCCCGGCCGGACGCACCACGGCACTCGCACGCCCGGTCAGGGACGGGATCACCGGCCGCCTGCCCGTCGCCGCCGCCGGACGGTGGCGCGGAGGGCACCGGATGACAGCGGTCCTGGATCAGTAGCCGTAGATCATCTTGTAGGCGACCTCGGGGAGGAACTGTCCGGCCGTGGATCCGGCCCCGACGCCGCAGTTGCCGTCGGACTCGCCCGGCGTCTTGACCCACAGGAGCATCTCGGCGCCTCCGCCCAGCCGGGTGGGGGTGCCGATGCGGCGGCCGGAGGGGTTGCACCACTGGCCGTCGGAGCCGTTGCCGTTACGGCTGGTGTCCACGACGAACGGCTTGGTGTAGCCGTAGCGGGCGTTGAGTTCGCTGTTGACGGAGTTGCCGTAGGCCGTGTTCTCGGCAGTGGTGAAGTAGTTGGAGATGTTGAGCGAGAAGCCGTGGGCCTGTCGGAGGCCGGCTTCGTGGAGACGCTGGGCCATGGTCGCCGGGGTCGCCCAGACCGGGTTGCCGGCATCGAGGTAGACCCAGGTGTTGGGGGCCTGGCGGTTGAACTCGGCGAGGGCGCCGGTGAGCATGCTCTCGCGTTCGTCGATCTGCCCCTGCGTCATGCAGCCGTAGTCCCCGAGGGAGTCCGGTTCGAGGAGGACGACGGCCGGGCGGTTGGCGATCCCGCCGGCGAACTGCGCGATCCAGCTCGCGTAGGCGGACGGCGAGGCGGCTCCGCCCGCGGAGTGTCCGCCGCAGTAGTCGCGGTTGTAGATGTTGTAGGCGACGAGGACGGGCAGCTTGTCCCTCTGGTCCGCCGCCCCCGCGTACGCGCCCGTGGCCGTGCCGATGGTGCCGCTCCAGGAGCCGAACCAGCGGGCCATCGGAGTGTTGGCGATGGACGCGCCGATCGCGGCCGCCCGGCCGTCACCGGGGTTGGCGGCGGCCCACCGCTTCGGGCTGGAGTCGGGGTCCGCGTAGAACCCGCTGGTCATAGTCGTGGGGTCGGCCGCGTGGGCGGACGGTGCGAAGGCGAGCGCCAGCGGCAGAGCGGCGAACGCTGCCATGAGGGCGCGGATTCTGCGGCGCATGACTGTACCTCGATTTCCTGGCAGGGATGCGTCGCACGCTCTCGTCCCGAGCATGCGACGCGCTGAGGAAGCGCGGTGGTACGACGTCCCCTTGTGCATGGGCCGTCCGGCAGGGACGCACACTCGCAGGGCCGGCAGCACATCATGGGAGCGCTCCCATTCGGAGGCGGTCCCAGCGCGCTGAAAGCCGCCGGGTGTGACCGGTATGGTGTGGTCTGCTGACCAGCCTGTCAAGAGCCGACGTGCGTCCCGCCTTTCGTTTGATGAGGACAGAGTTCAGCCGTCCCCCGGCACGGAATACGCTCCCCGGTCCTCGGCGTCGCCTTCCCTCGGCTGCTCGGTGTTCCACCGGCGCGGCCGTATGAACTCCGCACGCCCGGCGCTGGTCGGCTCGGAGTGGACGCGTATACTGCGTAGTTCTCAGGCAGGTGACGGGTGGTCGCCCGCACGCATACCCGATAGTTCCTTCAGGGGGCGCTCGCGTGACGGCGGAACTCGACGACTACCTCGCCTCCTTCGCCGAGCCGACCGGGTACCTCAACTTCGGCAGCTACGGACCACCGTCGCGCGCGGTCGTGGAGACGATCGGCCGGCTGACGGCCGACGCGAGCGCGGGTGTGCCCTCGGCGGGACTGCACGCGGAGGACGAGAACGCGCTCGCGGCTGTCGCGCGTCTTACCGGGTTCGACCGGAGCGCGGTGGTGCTGACGTCCAGCACGTCGCTCGGCCTCCTCCAGATCGCCTTCGGCCTGCCGCGCGGCGCGGTGCTCGTCAGCGGTGCGGAGTTCCCCTCGAATCTGTACGCGTGGTGGCGAGCACAGGACGCGGGGCTCATCGCCGTGCGCACTCTGCCCGCCGTGCCCGGAAACGAGCTCGCGCCGGTAACGCCCGAACGCGTGGCAGCCGCCCTCACGCCGGACACCGTCGCGGTGGCGGTCAGCGCGGTCGACTTCCGCACCGGGGTCCGCGCCGACCTCGCCGGCATCCGTTCGGCGATCGGCGACCGTCTCCTCGTGGTCGACGGCATCCAGGGATTCGGTGTCGTCGACGCCGACTGGACCCTGGCCGACGCGCTCGTCGTCGGCGGTCAGAAGTGGCTCAGAGCGGGGTGGGGCACGGGGTTCGTGGCACTGTCCCCCCGGGGCCTCGCGCGCCTGCGGCCCCTTCTCGGCGGCTGGACCGGTGTCGAAAGGCCCACGCACTACGACGGCGTGCCCCACGACCCGCTCCCCGGCGCACAGCGCTTCTCGACGACCAACGGATCACCGTTCGCCTCCGGGGCGCTCGCGACGGCCCTCGCGCAGTTGGAATCGGTCGGGGTCGCCACCGTCCAGCGCCGCGTCGAGGACACGGTGACGGCCTTCATCGACCGGCTCCTCGCCGCGGGGATGCCGGTACTGTCGCCCGTTTCGCCCCGCGAACGCGCGGGGCTTGTGGTGGTGGGCACTCGGCACGGTGACGCCCCGGCTCTCCACGAACGGCTCGCCGCGGCGGGCGTGACCGCAACCGTGCACGGGGAGGACCGCATACGTTTCAGCGTTCACGCGACCACCACGCCGACCGCGCTCGACGCGGTTCTGACCGTTCTGGGAGAACCGTTGTGATCCGTGCCCGAGTTCGTCCGGTCGGACAGCGTCCAGAAGGCGTCGGCGGACGCGCACCGCGGCGAGGACGAAGAAATGCCGTCGTCGCTTGACCGGTTCAGGCTGTGTCGCCGGTTCTTGCTCGAGCGGCGCACCAGGCCACCCGCCGCGAGCGTCACGGTCGCCACGGCACGGACCCAGCCGGGCCCTCCGCGCTCGGCCCACACCACACATACACACCCAGCGACGGCGATCGCCAAGACACCGAGCAGAACCACAACGGCCACGCTTCCCCACCTCTGCACTCATCCGTACCACCACGGTGATGGTCTCGAGCAGGGAAGGGACAGCCGGCCGGGACATCACCCGGGGCCCGCTCGTCGGACCGCTCGCCGTTCGTGAAGGGGTCATTCGCCGGCCGTGGTCGGAGGCGATGACGCGCCGGCGAGTGCCGCGTCGAGGCGATCGGCGGCGAGGGCGTGCTGGATGGCCATGACCGCCGCGCCGATGACGCCGGACCGGATGCCGGTCGTTGCCGGCACGATCTGGAGGCGGGCGGTGGCGAGAGGGTGCGTGCGGCCGTAGACGACCTCTCGCGCCCCGGCGATGAGACTCTCGCCGGCTTGGACGAGTGAACCACCGATGACGACGAGCTCGGGGTTGAGCAGGCTCACGCAGGTCGCGATGATTTCGCCGATTGTGCGTCCGGCCTGACGAACTGCCTGCGCGGCAGCGATATTGCCGTCGCGGACGAGCGCGACGACATCACTGTTCGTCGCGGCCGGAACGCCGACTGCGGTGAGGTGTTCGATGATCGCGCGGCCACTCGCGACGGCCTCAAGGCATCCCGTGTTGCCGCACGTGCACAGGACGTCGGAGACATGGGGGGCCGCCACGTGGCCGAGGTCGCCGGCCGCTCCGACCGCGCCCCGGAGCAGGCGACGACCACTGATGATCCCCGCGCCGATCCCGGTGGCGACCTTGATGAACAGGAGGTGATCGAGCTCCGGGTGGGCCGTCACGTGCTCGCCGAGGGCCATGAGGTTGACGTCGTTGTCGACGAGCACCGGAACGTCCCAGTGGCGCCGCACGTGTCCCGGTACGTCATAGCCGTCCCACCCCGGCATGATGGGCGGGCATATGGGCCTGCCGCTCGAGTGCTCGACCGGGCCCGGCAGGCCGATCCCGACGCCGACCAGGTCCTCGACGTTCCGGTCCGCCTCGTCGAGCAGTCGTCGTATCGTCGCGACGACCCAGTCGAGGACTGTGATCGGCCCTGCCGAGATGTCGACACGCTCGGCGGCCTCGGCCAGGGGGCGGCCGGTGAGATCGGTCAGGGCGACATTTCCGTGAGTGGCCCCGAGGTCGGCGCCGACCACGACCCGAGCCCGTGGATTGAAGGCGAATCTGGCCGGAGGGCGGCCGCCGGTCGAGGCCGCCCTGCCCGAGGGGGCGAGTAGACCGCTGGCGAGCAGGGCATCGACGCGGATGTTGACGGTGGACCGGGCCAGTCCGGTGAGTCTGGCCAGCTCAGCACGGGTCCGGGGCCGCCCGTCGCGAAGTAGTTGGAGTAACTCCCCGGCGCCGGGAGACCCGGAGCCGGGTCCGGCGAAGCCGCCCGTGGCCGCCGCGTCGCGAGGAACCGGCGCGCGTGGCGCGGATGCGGACTGGGGCATGGTCGAAGTGAATCACACGACGGCGCCATGAGGCGATCGTGGTGTCCGAGAAGCAACTGGCGCCAAAGCGGGACAAGTAGTGACAAGGGTACCGACGGCAGCGTCCTCGGCCAGGCCGGAGCCGGCGTCCACAAGCCCGTCGGCACTGCCCGGCCAGAGATGCCACCTGTCTGTTGTCGGCCCGACCCACTTATGCACGCTGATCTACAGACTTCTGTCGGACTCTTGTTGAAAGTTCTGCCGTCGTCCTATGGTCGGCACCGCAGCGCTGGAAAGCGATGGCCGTAGGGCCGCGCGAATACAGAAGGAGAGCCTGTGGAAAACGAGTTGAGTCGTCGCGCCGTGCTCGGCGCCGGTGCCGGCGTGCTGGCCACCGGAGCGCTCACCGCCCATGCGAGCCCGGCCTCCGCCCTTGCATCCTCACCGCAGGACCGGCCCAGTGGCGGGCCGAACGTGATTCCGGCCGACCGCGTCGGCTTGCAGATCTTCACCGTCCGCCAGTTGATCGGCAGCGACTACAAGAACCTCGAAATCGCCCTGGAGACGGTCCACGACGCCGGTGTCCGGGAGCTCGAGCTCGCCGGCGACTACTACACGAAGACGACGGCCCAGCTCAGGTCCATCGTCCAGTCGCACGGGCTTCGCATCGTGAGCAACCACTTCGGCCCACGCGGAGCCAACCTCCCGAACCCGTGGCTGACCCACGACGGCAGGATGCAGATCTTCGAGGACGCCCAGACGCTGGGTAGGTTTCCCCATGTCGGCACGGGCAGCATGTTCGGCTTCCCCGGTGCCGGATCCGGCGGGAACACCAGCGATGGCTTCAAGGCCCTGGCGGAAAAGTTCAACGAGTGCGGCGAGCACGCCGTTTCGCAGGGCTTCGGCGGCTTCTTCTTCCACAACCACGACAGCGAGTTCGCCCTCGAGAACGGCGTCCCGCTCTACAACACCTTGCTCGAGTACACCGACCCCCGGTACGTCAACTTCGAGGTCGACCTGGGCTGGGTCGCGGTCGCCGGCGAGGATCCGTACTGGTGGATAAAGAAGCACGGGAAGCGATTCATCGCGTTCCACATCAAGGACATCAAGTGGGACCCGGACGGCAACCGCACGGCGGCTGCGGGCACCCGCGCGGGAGGAAGGAAATTCCGGTTCGTCGACGTCGGGAAGGGCGACATCGACTGGACCCGCGCACTGTCCGCACTCAAGGACCTCCGGCACTACCGGTTCTTCCTGGAGCACGACGACGCCGGCGACCTGACCCGCAACCCGCCCGGGCCCGCGAACACGGTCTGGCGAGGCTGCAGCACTCTGGGGAGCATCAACACCTCCCGACGCAAGTAGGAGGAGCGGGCATACCGGGTCGGGGTCCCACTGAGTCCTGGGCGGGACCCGGATCGGCGCGTTCGCGCGGCCACGCCGCCCTCGCGGACAAACCACCCGTCAGCCGCGTTCCCACAGGTGTACCGACGCGGGCGGGACACCCCGGCTGCATGGGGACGATCGGCGAACGCGCCATACGCGTCGAGGCCGGCCGGGCCGCCGAGTTCTCCACCATGATCCCGCACGCCATCAAGGCACACGGCGGTCCGACGGAGATCCTCGTCATACTCGATCACGACGGACAGCGCATCCATCTCCACCCCCCGGCGTGAACAGGGCCGTGACAACGGTCCCTCGCCGCAGGACCTCGCCGCGTTCACCGATGAGCGGCCAGCACTGCCGCGAGGCCTTCTTGCAGATCTTTGACGAAATACTGGGGAACCTCCAGCGACGGGAAATGTCCCCCGGTTTCGGGCGACCTCCATCGGACGATCTGTCGGTACCGTTCCTGTGCCCAGGGGCGCGGACACTTCTCGATGTCGCGGGGGTACATGCTGATTGCTGACGGGACGTCGACCCGGAGTTCCGGATCGAGCGAGTTGTGGCTTTCGTAGTAAATGCGGGCCGCCGATGCGCCGGTCCGTGTCAGCCAATACAGGGTGACGTTGTCAAGAACGCTGTCTATGGAAATCGTCTCGAACGGGCTGTCTTCGGTGTCCGACCACTCGGCGAACTTGTCAAGGATCCAGGCGAGAAGCCCGACCGGTGAGTCGACGAGGGAGTAGCCGATGGTCTGCGGTCGGGTCGCCTGCTGTTTCGCGTACGCCGCGCGGTGGCGCCAGAAATCGCGGGTTTGCTCGGTCCACGTGCGTTCGACCGCCGTCAGCCCGTCCGTTGTCAACCCGGGCGGCCCCTCCGCGAACGTGGTGTGGATGCCGAGAACGTGCTCCGGGAACCTGCCGCCGAGAACCGTGGTGATATTGCCTCCCCAGTCGCCGCCGTGGGCCGCGAACTTGCTGTAGCCGAGCCTTCCCATCAGTTCCACCCATGCGACCGCGATCTTTTCGGTTCCCCACCCGGTGGTGGCCGGCTTGTCGCTGTAACCAAAGCCCGGTAGTGAGGGAACCACGACGTGGAACGCCGGCGCGTCCGCGTCTTTCGGATCTGCCAGCTCGTCCACTATGTCGGTGAACTCGGCAATGCTGCCCGGCCAGCCGTGCGTCAAGATCAGGGGAGTGGCATCCGCGCGCGCCGAACGGCGGTGCAGGAAGTGGATTCCCAGATCGGCAATGGTCGTGCGGAACTGGCCGATCCGGTTGAGGCGCTCTTCGAACGACCGCCAGTTGTACCCGGCGCGCCAGTAGCTCACGACATCGATGAGGTCGGCGAGAGGAACACCCTGTTCCCATCGGCGAGGGCCGGGCGCGGCGCGATGGACCGTCTCGGCTTCCGGTAGCCGCGCCGCGGCCAGTCGCGCCCGTAGATCGTCGAGGTCACCGTCAGTTGCGTGGGCTTCACATGCTTGCACGTCGCTGGTGGGGCGGGGCATGAGACCTCCTGGCCATCGCGGAACCGGCTTAGATGGTTCTAGCATCCCTTCATGCCTGTGTGCAACCTGCTAAGGTGGTTCCATGTCTGCTGGGTTCCCTGACTTCCGCCTCGGTAGCGTGCTGGCGACCAGCTTCACGGGGACCCTGTCGGAGCGTCATGGCACCGCTGTGGAGCGCATTCCCGTGCCGCACCGACTCGTGGACTGGCTGGCGGTCAACGGTCTCGCCGTGGACTCCTGCACCACTGCCCAGCTCGACCTCGCCCGGGAGCTGAGGGAGTCGATTCACGCTGCCGCGACAGCGGCCGCGATTCAGGACGCTCTCCCCGCACCTGCTGTCCAAGTCATCAACGACTGCAGTGCTCAGGGTCGTGCCGCGGCGATCCTGACGGCCGACGGCAAGCGGCATTGGCGGCTCAGCTCGGCTTCCTGTGTGGAAGACGCCCTCAGCGTGATCGCCGCCGACGCGATCAGCATCATCGCGGGCGAACGAGACGGGAGATTGGCCTTGTGCGCATCGCCAACCTGTCAAGCCGCCTTCTTCGACACCAGTCAAAGTCGCACCCGTAAATGGTGTGACATGAACACGTGTGGGAATCGTCAGAAGAAAGCGCGCTTCCGTGCCAACCAGCGCGGAAGCCCCAGATCGGCGGAGTGATCCTTACCCTCGGTACATCCAAGTGTGGCCCCATGCGGGGACGTTCATCGGCTCCTCGGGCGCCGAATGGGTAAGCCGCCGGCCCGGTTGTCACTGCTGAAACGCCGAGGTGGGTACTCCAGATGGCGATCGTGTTGCGAGAGAGGCACGTCGGCGGGTGACGGCCGTTATTCCAGCCACGTGCCGTCGCGCATGATGACTCTTCCGCGCAGTTCCGGCTCGCCGCGCCAAGCGCGCACAGTACTCGGGACCACGCGTACATACAGAAAGGAACCCTCCTCCAGGCGTGGATCCCACCCGAACTTGTCGGCGAACGCCTCCGCTGCGTCTCCCGGCACCTCCTGGTCCGGGAAACACTCCGCCTCACCCTGGAGGAGCACCACGTCGAAGGTGTCCGGTAGAGCCAGGCGCACGCGTGGCTCATTGCGGACGTTTTGTGCGGTCACGGAAGTTGCGCTGGTGCACATCCACACTGCTCGCCCGTCCCACAAGAACCACAGTGGCACCTGGTGCGGCCCGTGATCAGGGTGAGCCGTCGACACCCACACATCCCGCTCGGTGACGAGCCGCTCCAGAGTGTCGCGCATACGCTGTGCCGTCTGGCGGCGAACGATTCCCGTGGTCTCCATGGGGACCGACCCTAGCCACCAGGCGCGAGGCGCGCCTGAGGCGCAGGGCCTACTCCCAGCGACCGATGAACCCTCAGCGGCAGGTGCCGCATGGGGTGCGGGGTCGATTCCCGCCCCGCTCCGCGATCGTCCAGCACGTTGTCCGCGTGCGCGGCGCAAGGGTGCTGCGCTCCGAAGCGTGTGGCAGGTTCAGCACGCTGAACGACTGTCGAGCTATCGGACGGGCATCGATGATAGGCGGAGTTCGGGCGGCGTCAACCCGTTCCGACAGGTTTCGGCTGTCAGCCCCGAAAGCAAGCGGTGCTCTCGCGGATGACGAGCTCGGTGGCGAGTTCTTCGCGTCCGCGCTCGAGCGGGCGGCCCTGGGCGAGGGTGATCACCATGCCGGCGGCGGTGGCGGCCATCTCGGCGAGCGGTTGGCGCACGGTGGTCAGTGGCGGGGTCAGCCAGCGGCTCGGGAAGAGGTCGTCGAATCCGACGACGCTCAGGTCCTCGGGAACGCGTATACCCGCCTCGACCGCCGCGCGGTAGACGCCGAGCGCCTGGCCGTCGTTGCCGGCGAAGACGGCGGTCGGCGGCTCCGGGAGGCGCAGCAGGTCACGGGTGTGCTTGAGCCCGTCCAGGATCTGGAAGTCGCCGATGCGGACGAGGGCGGGGTCGATCGGAATGCCGGCCATGTCGAGGGCGGCCCGGTAGCCGTCGAGCCTGGCCCGGCCGGCCAGGGCGTGCTCCGGCCCCGTGATGACGGCGATGCGCCGGTGCCCGAGCTCCAGGAGGTGTCGGGTCGCCGACAGGCCGCCGCTCCAGTTACTCGCGCTCACCGACGGGGCGCCGTGGCCGGGGTATCCGGTCGGGTCGACCAGCGCGAACGGTATACCGCGGGTTCGTAGTTGTTCTGCCTGCTCGTCGCTGGGGCCCGCGAACACGGAGATGACACCGATCGGGCGGCGGGCCAGCACGCCCGCGACCCAGTCTCGCCCCGGGGTGTGGTCGCCCCGTAACTCGGATACGACTACGGCCAGTTGGTGTTCCACGGCCACTCGCCGGACGCCGCGGTAGATCTCGGTCGGGTAGGGGCCGCGCACCTCATGGAAGACCAGTTCGAGCAGGGCGGCGGGCCCTGCCGCCTTCTGTCGCCGGTACCCGTGCCGGCGGATGATGTCCTCGATCAGCGAGCGGGTCGCCGGGGCCACATCGGCCCGCCCGTTGACGACCTTGGAGACCGTGGCCACGGAGACGCCCGCACGCTTCGCGATCTGCGCGATGGTCAGCGGTTCGTCCTGGCGGCCGTCGACTGAGGACATGCCGGGCAGTGTACTGGCTCGTTCCGATCCTTTCGAAGAGAGCACTCTCGTTGTGCGACAAGGCCGTCACAGGGGCTTGACGCCATAGGAGGGCGCTCCTACGTTCCTCTCACGACCACAACGATCGGCAGTACTTCCCGAATTCATTTGTCAGGAGCCCGCGATGAAGAGGGGTCTTTCTGCGCGCCCCGCAATGGGAGCGCTCCCAATTCCCATCCCCGGGGTCTTCCTTGTCCACCATCACTTCGGCGAACCCCGCGAGGCATGACGACCCTCGCCGCACTCCCGGCCTTCCCCCCCCACGCCGAGAAGAGTGATTCCCATGTCCGCATCCGCACAGCCCCACTTCCCCAGCCGACGGGGAATACTGACCACCGCCACCGGACTGGCCGCGGGAACCGCGATGCCACTGGTCGGCGCGCGGCCGGCACACGCCGCGTCACCTCGTGCGGCGACCCAGGAGCCTCAGGTTGCCGCAGCCTCGTTCACGAATCCGGTGATCTGGCAGGACTTCGCCGACATCGACATCATCCGGGTCGGTGACACGTACTACTGCTCGGCCTCGACGATGCACTACTCGCCCGGTGCGCCGATTCTGCGCTCCTACGACCTGGTCAACTGGGAGTTCGCCGGCCACTCGGTGCCACGTCTGGACTTCGGGGCCAAATACGACCTGAACGGCGGGCGTGGCTACGTGCGGGGCATCTGGGCGTCGTCGCTGGCCTACCGGCCGGGCAACCGCACGTTCTACTGGCTGGGCCAGATCGACTTCGCCCGCACCTACATCTACTCCGCCACATCGGTCGAGGGCCCCTGGGCCCGGCACGCGGACCTGCCGAACGTCTACTACGACGCGGGGCTGCTCGTCGACACCGACAACACCCTCTACGTGGCCTACGGCAACTCCCAGATCAGCGTCGCCCAACTCTCCCCGGACGCCCGCAGCCAGGTCCGCGCCCAGCAGGTCTTCTCCACCCCCGCCAGTATCGGAACCCTGGAGGGCTCCCGCTTCTACAAGATCAACGGGAACTACTACATCTTCCTCACCCGCCCGGCCAACGGGCAGTACATCCTCAAGTCCACCTCGGGCCCCTTCGGCCCCTACACCCTGCGTCAGGTCCTTCTCAACCTGCCAGGACCGATCCCTGGCGGCGGTGTCCCGCATCAGGGCGGGCTCGTCCAGACCCAGAACGGCCAGTGGTACTACCTGGCCTTCGTCGACGCCTACCCCGGCGGACGCGTCCCCGCCCTCGCCCCCGTCACCTGGACATCCGACGGCTGGCCACAACTGCAACTCGTGAACGGCGCCTGGGGCACCACCTACACCTCTCCCAGCCTCCCCCCACCACCCCGTCAGGTCGAACCCCTCACCGGCGTCGACACCTTCCAGGGGACCACCCTCAAACCCGCCTGGGAGTGGAACCACAACCCCGACAACGGCCGATGGGCAGTCAACAACGGCCTACGCCTGACCACCGCCACCGTCACCAACGACCTCTACACCGCCCGCAACACCCTCACCCACCGCATCCAGGGCCCCACCTCCACCGCCACCATCACCCTCGACCATGCCCAGATGCGCGACGGCGACCGGGCCGGCCTCGCGATGCTCCGCGACTCCTCCGCCTGGATCGGCCTCAAACGCGACAACGGCACCACCCGCCTGGTCATGGTCGACGGCCTGACCATGGACAGCAACTGGAACACCACCGGCACCGGCACCGAACGCGCCACCACGGCCATCACCGGCAGCCGCGTCTGGCTGCGTGCCGCCGCCGACATCCGCCCCGGCACCGGCCGCCAGGCCCGCTTCTCCTACAGCACCAACGGCACCACCTACACCACTTTCGGCCCCGCCTTCACCCTCAACAACGCCTGGCAGTTCTTCATGGGCTACCGCTACGCCATCTTCAACCACGCCACCCAGGCGCTCGGCGGCATCGTGACCGTCAGCCGCTTCGAGCTGACCACGCCATGAACACGTCCGTCGCGCACCGTTGCCCGCGCCGGCCGCTCGCATGAACGGAAGGAGAAGAGCGTGTCCATGCCCACCGTCCACCACCGCGCGGAGTCGTGCCATGTCACTGCGTAAGCTCTTACTCGTACCTGTCGCCGTCGCGGCAGCGCTCGTCATGGCCACGAGCGGCCCGGCGGTGAGCAGCAGCCATGGCGAAAGCACGTCCGCCACGCAGGCCGGCACCGCCTCGGCGGCCGCCGGATGCGGCCAGGCCCCGACTCTTCGGGACGGCACGTACACCATCCAGAGCGGCGGCAAGAACCGCAGCTTCATCCTGGACGTCCCCGACAACTACGACCGCAACCGCTCCTACCGGCTGCTCCTGGGTTTCCACTGGTGGGGCGGCACCGCCACCGACGTCGCCACCGGGCAGACCGTGGAGCGGGAGGTCTGGTCCTACTACGGGCTCAAGCGGCTGGCCAACAACAGTGCCATCTTCGTCGCACCCCAGGGCCTCGACAACGCCTGGGCCAATTCCGGCGGCGAGGACGTGACCTTCGTCGACGACCTCCTCAGGAGGATCGAGGGAGATCTCTGCGTCGACACGACGCGGCGATTCGCCCTGGGCTTCAGCTACGGCGGCGCCATGAGCTACTCGCTCGCCTGCTCCCGGCCGAACGTCTTCCGAGCGGTCGCGGCCTACGGCCCTCCCGGCCAGATCAGCGGGTGTGCGGGCGGCACCGGCGCCGTCGCGTACTTCGCGGCGCACGGCGTCAGCGACAACATCGCAGGCGGACGCGCGCTGCGCGACCGGTTCGTCAGGAACAACGGCTGCACCGCCCAGAACCCGCCCGAGCCGTCCCAGGGCAGCCTGCGGCACATCTCCACCACCTACGCGGGATGCGCGGCCGGACGTCCGGTCGTCTGGGCCGCGTTCGACGGCGGACACATCGCCGCCCCGCAGGACGGAGCCGCCGGTGACAGCGGCTCCCGAACCTGGCTCCCCGGTGAGACGTGGAGGTTCTTCACGCAGTTCTAGCCCGACGGCACGAGCACCCGGGGGTGGACCACTGCCGGGATTCGCCCCCGGACGCGCTCATCGGACGGTCCGCCCCACCTAATGTCATGCTCACGCCATCGCCGACGGCCGCGGCTCGACGCGGCCCGGCGCCCAGGTCCATCGTGAAAGGGCCCGACAATGCGTACCTCACCCTGCGGACGTCTTCCGCGTCTGCTGGCAGCGGCGGCTGTTGCGCTGACGCTGCTCTCCTCCGCGCCGGTGCAGTCGCCGGCGCAGGCCGCCCCCGGGAGTCCGGCGCTCACCCCGCCGCTGGGGTGGAACAGCTGGAACAGCTTCGGCTGCGACAACGTCAACGAGACGGTCATCCGCCAGGCCGCCGACTCCATGGTGAGTTCGGGGATGCGGGACGCCGGTTACGAGTACGTCGTCGTCGACGACTGCTGGTTCGACCCCCAGCGCGACGCCCAAGGCAATCTGCGCGCGCATCCGACGAGGTTCCCCAGCGGTATGAGGGCACTGGGCGACTACATCCACAGCCGGGGGCTCAAATTCGGGATCTATCAGGTGCCCACCGAGCGCACCTGTGCTCAGCGCGTAGGCAGCTACCCCGGCTCGACCGGCAGCAAGGGCCACGAGGTACAGGACGCCAACGCCTTCGCCTCCTGGGGCGTGGACTACCTGAAGTATGACTGGTGCTCTCCCGAAGGCACCCGCGAGGAACAGATCGCCCGGTTCACGCTGATGCGAGACGCCTTACGCGCAACAGGACGTCCCATCGTCTACAGCATCAACCCCAACAGCTTCCATGCCATCACGGGTGCCGCGTACAACTGGAGCCAGGTCGCCGACCTGTGGCGCACCACCGAGGATCTGCTGGACATCTGGCAGAACGGCAACACGAACAGTTACCCCATGGGCGTGGGCAACGTCGTCGACGTCAACGCCCCCTTGGCCGCCCAGGCCGGTCCCGGACACTGGAACGACCCGGACATGCTGGTGGTCGGCAGACCGGGGCTCACACTGACCGAGGCCCGGTCGCACTTCGCGCTGTGGGCCCTGATGGCCGCGCCGCTCATGGCGGGCAACGACATCCGCACCATGTCCGCCGACGTCAGCACCATCCTGCGCAACCCGCGCCTGCTGGCTGTGAACCAGGACCCTCTGGGCGCGGGCGGACGACGGGTGCGCGACGACGGGGCCACCGAGGTGTTCGCCAAGCCCCTGTCCGACGGCTCGGTCGCCGTCGGCCTGTTCAATCGCGGCGGCGAAAGCACCACGATCACCACTACGGCGGTCCAAGTCGGCCTGTCCGGTGGATCGTTCGCCCTGACCGACCTGTGGACCGGCGCCACGTCCACCACCGGTGGCCAGATTTCCGCGAACGTGCCGGCACACGGCGTCGCGGTCTACCGGGTGACCGGCGGCGCACCGCTGGAGAGCACGACATCCCGACTGCGCGGTGCCGGCTCGGGCCGTTGCCTGGACGTCGACAACGCCTCCACCGCCTCCGGCGCCACCGTACTGATCTGGGACTGCCACACCGCGGCGAACCAGTCCTGGACGACCTGGACCGGAGGCGAGATCCGCGTCTACGGCGACAAGTGCCTGGACGCCTACGACCGGGGCACCAGCAATGGCACCCCCGTGGTCACCTGGCCGTGCAACGGGCAGGACAACCAGAAGTGGACGCTCGCATCCGACGGCTCGGTCCGTAGCGTCCTCTCGGGACTGTGCCTCGACGTCAACCAGGCGGGCACCACCAACGGGACCGCCGCGGTCCTGTGGACCTGCGACGGCCGGCCGAGCCAGAGGTGGGCTCGCACCTGAGGCATCCCGGGCAGCAGGGCCACGCGCCATCGAGCCCCCGCACCAGCACAGCTACCGGCCTGCGGCCCCTGTCGACCGTCCACGCGGTGTTCTCGTCCCCGGACATGGTGAACTGAACCGATCACGGCTCGCCGCTGAGCCTCGCCACCTTCAGTTGGGGCCGGCGAGAACGCCTGGGCCGGCCACGTAGTGTCCAGGAACGGCCAGTTCCAGTGGTATGTGCCCGTGACCAACCGGGCCACGGGGGGGATGGTCATCGGGGTGGCCGCCTCGAGCAGCTCAGATCAGTGACACCGTTCAGAAGGAGGAGGAATGACGTTACGTCGAAACGAATCCACCACCAGTGGGCCGGGATCTCCGAGTCGGAGGTCCGTTCTGGCGACGATGGGGGCTCTGCCGGTCCTCGTGACCGCGACGCCGGCCGTGGCGGCCTCCGGGACACCCAGCACTGCGGCTGCCGATGTGATCGTCGACCCGTCGGCGGTTCGTCAGACGATACGGGGCTTCGGTGGCATGAACCACACGGTCTGGATCAGCGACCTGACGCCTGCCCAGAGGGACACGGCGTTCGGCAACGGTGAGGGGCAGCTGGGGTTCTCCGTGCTGAGGATCCCCGTCCACGAGGACCGGGCGAACTGGAGTCGCGAGGTGGCGACGGCGAGGCGTGCGATCGAACTCGGCGCGACCGTCATCGCGTCGCCGTGGAATCCTCCCGCTCACATGGTCGAGACCTTCGTCCGCGGCAATCAGGCCGACGCGAGGCGGCTGCGGTACGACATGTACGGCGCTTACGCGCAGCACCTGAACGACTTCGTCGCGTTCATGCGGAACAACGGGGTGAACCTGTATGCCGTCTCGGTGCAGAACGAGCCCGACTACGCGCATGACTGGACGTGGTGGACTCCGACCGAGGTGATCCGCTTTCTGCGGGAGAACGCCGGCTCGATCAGCACCAGGGTCATCGCCCCGGAGTCGTTCCAGTACGTGAAGAGCTTCTCGGACCCGATCCTCAACGACGCCCAAGCGCTCGCCAACCTCGACATTCTCGGGGCCCACCTCTACGGCACGCAGTACCAGAACTTTCCCTACCCCCTCTTCAAGCAGCGGGGCGGGGGCAAAGAACTCTGGATGACCGAGGTCTACCACCCCAACAGCAGCGACTCGGCAGACCTCTGGCCCCAAGCGCTCGATGTGGGAGAACACATCCACCGCGCCATGGTGGACGCCGAGTTCCAGGCGTACGTGTGGTGGTACATCCGGCGTGGCTATGGTCCCCTCCGGGAGGACGGGCGTATCAGCAAGCGCGGCGCCAACATGGCACACTTCTCGAAGTTCGTCCGCCCAGGGCATGTGCGGATCGACACGGCCTCGAATCCCCAGCCGAACGTCTACACCTCGGCTTACCGGGGCAGTGGCTCTCAGCTGGTCGTCGTCGCCATCAACAAGGGGGCCTCGCCGGTGAGCCAGCGGTTCGCCCTGCGGAACAACACCCCATCCGGTGTGTCGTCCTGGCTGACGGACGCTAGCAGGAACCTCGCCCCCCAGAGCAGGATCAACATCTCCAACGGCGCCTTCACAGGCCAGCTTCCCGCCCGAAGTGTGACCACCTTCGTCACCGGTTGAAGCGCAGCACGACACCTGGCTGACGGGTTCCATGGTCCGGATCTCGGTACTGACTGAGGCGGTGGGCATGCCAGCCCGGAGGCAGTCCAGTGCGGTCAGCGAAGCGAAGAGGCAGCGATCCCAGCAGAATGGCGATGCCGTCCTCGTCCCGCTGGCCGGAGACGTCAGGGGAGGCGATGACGCACTGCCCGTCGATCGGGATGTTGGCGGCGGTGACGCAGATCGATCGGGAGGACCTTGTCGAGTGTTTCCTCCGACGTGTCCACGAGCGGTTCGCCGGAGGCGATGCCCGCCACGTTGAGCACGGCGTCGACGCGCCCGAACTCGCGGATCGCGGCCTCGAACATGGCGATGTTCGTTCCCGGGGCTCGTTTCACACGCTTCGACGTCACCGCGACTCTGCTGACCACGACCGCCACCACTCCGATCTGGGGCAAGCTGTCCGACCTGTTCAGCAAGAAGACGCTGGTGCAGTGCGCCATCGTCGTCTTCATCCTCGGGTCTGTGGGAGCGGGGCTGAGCCAGTCAGCGGGGCAGCTCATCGCCGCGCGCGCCGTGCAGGGCATCGGCGTGGGCGGTGCGCAGGCCCTGGTCCAGATAGCCATCGCGGCGATGATCCCGCCGCGCGAACGCGGCCGGTACAGCGGTTACTTGAGCAGCGTCACCGCCGTGTCCACTATTGGCGGTCCGCTGCTGGGCGGTTTCATTGTGGACACCACGTGGCTTGGATGGCGTTGGTGCTTCTTCATCAGTGTGCCGGTGGCCGTCGCCTCGCTGGTCCTGCTCCAACGGACGCTGCGTCTCCCCGTCATGCGACGTGAAAACATCAAGATCGACTACCTGGGCGCGACCCTGATCGCGGCGAGTGTCAGCACGCTGCTCATCCGGATCTCGTTCGTCGACGGCCCGTTCGCCTGGATGTCCTGGCAGACCGGGGCCATGGTCGGTGGCGCCGTGGTCCTGCTGGCCACAGCCCTGTGGGTCGAGACGCGTGCCGCCGAGCCCATCGTGCCGCCGCACATCATCAAGCAGCGCGCCACGGTGCTGTCGATCCTGTATGGGGCGGGTGCCGACGAACCGTTCACGGCGGGCGCTGGCCGGATAGCGACGTGCAGGACGGATCCGCTTCGACAAATGATTGCCTCAAGCACCTAATGCTGTTAGGAATGCCGGGACGCACCCCTTCTCCCTCACGGAGGCGGTCATGACCGAGACCCATACGGACACGACGGTCGAACTTCCTCATCACCCGAGCCCGCGAGCAGCCGGCTGTCCCTTCGACCCCCCGCCTGCGCTTCACGCCCTGCAGATCGACAAGCCGCTGACCCGGGTGCGGATCTGGGACGGCAGCAGCCCGTGGCTGGTCACCCGCTACGACCACCTGCGCACCCTGCTCGGCGACCCGCGTGTCAGCGCCGAAGCCACGAGGCCCGGCTTCCCCCACCGCTCGGCCGGCCAGCAGGCCAGTAATCGAGCCCGCCGCACGTTTCTCAACATGGACGACCCGGAGCACGCACAGATCCGTCGCATGGTGACCGCCCCCTTCGCCGTGAAGAGGGTCGAGGCGCTGCGTCCGTCGATCCAGAAGATCATCGATGACCTGATCGACGAGATGCTCGCCGGTCCGAAGCCGGTCGACCTGGTCCAGGCGTTCGCCCTGCCGGTCCCCAGCCTGGTGATCTGCGAACTGCTGGGTGTGCCGTACGAGGACCACGACCTCTTCCAGCGCAACACCAAGGTCATCGTCAAGCGCGACTCCACGCCGGATGAGGTCCTCGCCGCCACCACGGTGCTCGCGGACTACCTGGAGGATCTGCTGGCCGCCAAACAGGTCCGGCCCGAAGAGGATCTGCTCTCCGAGCTCGTCACCAAGAGGGTGGCCACCGGCGAGATGACGCTGCGCGACGCTGCCCATATGAGCGTCCTGCTGCTGGGCGCCGGCCACGAGACCACCGCGAACATGATCGCCCTGGGCACCCTCGCCCTGCTGGAAAACCCCGACCAGCTGGCCCTGCTGCGAACGGCCGACGATCCGAAGGTGGTCGCCGGGGCAGTGGAGGAGCTGCTGCGCTACCTGAACGTCACGCACTCCGGGCGCCGGCGTGTGGCGCGGGAGGACATCGAGATCGGCGGCCAGGTCATCCGCGCGGGCGAGGGCATCATCTTCGCCAACGAGATCGCCAACCGGGATCCGGAGGCCTTCGCCGGGAACCCGGACGAGCTCGACCTCACCCGCGACGCCCGTCGCCATGTCGCCTTCGGCTACGGCGTGCACCAGTGCCTGGGGCAGCCGCTGGCCCGTGTCGAACTCCAGGCGGTCTACAGCACTCTCTACCGCCGCATCCCCACCCTGGCCCTGGCGACCAGCATCGACCAGCTGGAGTTCAAGCACGACGGCTTCGTCTACGGCGTCTACGAACTCCCCGTCACCTGGTAACCCGCAACTCCGCCCCCACATCGAGAAACGAGAACCCCCATGCGCGTCACAGTCGACCAGCCCAAGTGCGTCGCCTCGGGCCAGTGCGTCATGCTCGCACCCGAGGTCTTCGACCAGGACGACGACGGCATCGTCGAACTGCTCACCGCCGCCCCTGCGCCCGAACACCACGACGGCGTCCGGGAGTCGGCCGCCGTCTGCCCGGCCGCGGCGATTCATCTGGCGGACCGCTGACGAACTCGGCGCCCTTGCGCCGGGTCGTGACCGTCGGAGCTTCGGCGGCGGGACTGGCCGCCGCCCAGACCCTGCGCCGCGAAGGCTTCGACGGATACATCGGCCTCGTCGGACGCGAGCCCCACCTGCCCTACGCCCGGCCGCCGCTGTCCAAGCAGGTCCTCCGCGGTGACCGGGACGCCGAACGGCTCGACGGCAGCGGCCCGCGCCTGGTGGACGGGGCGGTGGGCGACCAGTACAGCGCCGCCGCCCCCGGCATTCAGCTCCTGGATCAGGTCCTTGAAGCCGCCGCGGAACACGGCCTGCTCAAGGCCGGCGGCCGTGCGCGCACGGACTCAACGATCGTGCTGTCCGCCGCCCGGCAGGTCAACGGGCTGGTGCGACTCGGTGAGACCCTGCGAGCTGTGCTGAACACCGTGGCGTCCCTCAAGCCGAAGTGGCTGGCCGCCTGGGCTCCGCCTGAGTGGTTCGACCGGTATGCGATCCGGTTCGAGGACACGCGGCTGCCCGAAGGGAAGATCAAGCAGACCGAGTTGATCGAGCAGATCCGTGCTGAGCCGATGCCGACAACCCGCCGCTGCGCGTCCTGTTCGGCGCCCAGCCGGTCGAGGCTGTCAAGCACATCCATGCCCAGTGCCCGCAGACCTGGTCGGACCGGGAAGAGGCTGCCCACGCTGCCCGGGACCCACCCGCGACCGCCGCCCATTGCCGAACCGCCCGGCGAGGATCCCGCCCTGGCACCGCCGGACACCGGGGGCCACGATCCACGCGCCGCCGCCGATCCAGCCGGGCGCCCCTTGATCGACAAGCTCCCCTCCGTAAGGTCCCCTCCGTGGCCGGCCTCGTCGGCAGGCCCAGACGCATCGCCGGCGAATCGACTCCGGCGTCCAGGTGCCGGTCGCGGGAGGCGGAGACCTTCTCGCCCAGGTACCGCGGCGTCACAAAGACCGGGCGCGTACCTCGCCTTCGTCGGCATGGCCGAGTTTCCTCCTCGGCCACCGCACCCTCATCGGCCGAAACGCCCCTGACGCGACAGGACTGGCGCAGTCAGCCCGTGATGTCCGCCTTCTTCGCCGCGGCGGTCGTCGCGGCGGCGTGCTGCTGGGCAGCGGCCGAGCGCGGCAGGCGTATCTTCTGTGCGAGCTTGTCGCCCTCGACGTCGAGGTCGGGCAGGAGGCGGTCCAGCCGGGCGGGCAGCCACCAGGCTTTCTCCTGGGCGAGGGCCATAGTGGCCGGGATGAGTGTCATGCGGATGATGAAGGCGTCGATGAGGATGCCCGCGGCCAACGCGAACCCGGCCTGTTTGATCATGGGATCGGCGTTGAAGACGAACCCGGCGAAGACGCTGACCATGATGGTGGCCGCCGCGACGACGACGGAACTGGCGCGCGCGAAACCGGTGATGGTGGCGGCCGTCGGGTCGGCGCCGTGGATGTGTGCTTCGCGCATGGAGGTGACCAGGAACATCTGGTAGTCCATGGCGAGCCCGTACAGGACACCGGTGATGATGATGGGGAGCAGACTCACGACGGGCGCGGTGGCATCCAGTCCGATCAGCCCCTGCAGCCAGCCCCACTCGAAGACAGCCGTGGTGACACCGAAGGTGGCGCCGATGGTCAGCAGGAAGCCGAGCGTCGCCGTCACAGGGACCAGGAAGGAGCGGAAGACCAGGAGCAGCACGATCAGGGAGAGTCCGAGCACAGTGGCCACGTAGAGCGGAAGGACGTCGGCGAGCCGGTCGGAAACGTCGATGGCGAGGGCGGTGAAGCCGGTGATGCCGATGACGGCTCCGTGGGCGGCGCCGGCCGGCGCGGTCTTTTCCCGCAGGGCGGTGACCAGGTACTTGGTGGCGTCGTCGTTGGGGCCGCTGGCGGGGACGAGAGCGAGGATGGCCGTGGTGCCGGTGCTGCTCATCCCGGCCAGTGAGACCGCTGCCGCGCCCTTGACGTCACTCAGATCGGCTGCGACCGCGGCGAGAGCCGCCGGGGCGAGCGGGCGTTCCTTGGCGCTGGACGTGACGGCGATCATGAGCGGGCCGTTGTAGCCGGGCCCGAAGGCGTCGCTGACCAGGTCGTAACTCTGACGCTGCGGGGTGCCGGTGTTGTAGCTGGCCCCCGAGGGCAGACCCATGCGCATGTCCGCGGCGGGCACTGCCAGGACCGCCGGTATCAGGAACGCCGCCGCGAGCGCCGGGTACTTGTGCCGGACCAGGCCCGCTCCCCAACGAGCCGCCCGCGTGTGGCCGGCGACGGCTGCCTGCCGGGGTGCCCGGCGCCGGGTGCGAGTGGGGCAGACGCGTTCTCCGACCAGCCCCAGCAGTGCCGGCAGCAGGGTCAGTACGAGCAGCACCGCGACCGCGATCGTGGCGGCGGCGACGAGGGCCATGGTGCTGAGCAGAGTGATCCCGACGACCAGGAGGCCCGTCAGGGCGATGATGACCGTACTGCCCGCGAAGAAGACCGCGCTTCCGGCGGTGCCGATCGCACGGCCGGTCGCTTCGTGCGCGTCCAGACCGTCCTCGAGGATCAGCCTGCGTTCCCGGTTGACGATGAACAGGGCGTAGTCGATACCGACCGCCAGCCCCAGCATCAGGGCCAGGACCGCGGCGAGCGAGTGGATCTCGAAGACGGTGGAGAGGGTGAAGGCACCGCCCACACCCACCGTGACCCCGACCAGGGCGATGACGAGGGGCAGGCCCGCCGCCACGACCGACCCCAGCGTGATCAGCAGGACGATGGCCGCAACGGCGACACCGACGATCTCCCCGACGCCGATGACTTCCGGGATTTCCATCATCGACGCCGATGGCAGAACCTCGATGCCGCCGCGGGTGGCCTGCCGCTCGGCGGCCTCGACGGTGCTGGCGATGGTTCCGGCGGGAAGCTCGAAGGTCTGCATGTCGAACTGGAATTGCATCAGGGCCGTCGAGCCGTCGGCGGAGACGACGACTCCGGGCACCGGCAGACCGTCCACCCGCAACGGGACGGGTGTCTTACCGGAGGCCGGCTGGCCCGCGGCCTGCGCCACCGCCGCCTGGGCCCGCAGCAGCGGGCTGCTCTCACCCTTGGCGACTTCCGCGGCGAGGGCCTTCCGGGGGTCTGTGACGTGGTCGTGGCGGTAGACGGCGTCCACGGCCGCCAGGAGGGCGGACCGAACGTTCCGGTCCTCGATCCTGGCGCCGGCCGCGGGCTTGAAGACCAGCATGCCCTGCCCGCCGGACGCCTCCGGTAGGGACACGGCCAGCTCGTCGATGACGCGCTGGGACGGGGTGCCGTCAATGCGCACCTCGTTGCTCAGCCTGACCGGGTTGGCCATCAGCAGCCCCAGGACGGCGGCCACCACGGCCAGCCAGCCCAAGATGACGTACCAGGGTTTGCCGTAGGCGAACTTGCCCAGCCGGTACAGCAGAACGGACATAGCTCTCTCCCCATCTCCAGGTGCCTCCGTGGGCCCTGCAGGGGGCTCACGGAGGCACGAAACGAGAGAGTACTATCAAACCGATAGGTGACTATCAAACCGATAGGGTGCTACCGGACATGCCGATGCGCGGGTAGCCTTCGCCGAAGAGGAAGGAGTCACAGATGGCCACCACCAAGGGCGACCGTGCCCGGCGGCGCAGAGTCGACGCACGCTCCACCATCGAGCGCATCACGGCCGCCGGACGGACGGTCCTCGGTGCGGGCGACGCCTCACTGGAGCAGATCGCGGCCGAGGCCGGCGTAGGCATCGCCACCTTGTACCGTCACTTTCCCAACCGGGAGGCCATCGTCCGGGCCGTCCTCGACGACATCCTCGAAACCGACCTGCTCCCCCTCATCGACGACGCCGTCGACACCCCTCGTCCCCGCCAGTCCCTCCAGGACATCGCCGCGCAACTGCTCGACCTGATCGCGCAGGAGAAGGGGCTGGTCACCTTCGCGAGCAACTTCTCCGACGTCGCCGTGGGCGTCCTTCAGCGCTTCAGTGAGTCGTTGCACCCTCTGCTGCTTCGCGCGCAGCAGCAGGGCGAGGTCCGTCACGATCTGACGGCCGAAGACATTCCGCGTTTTCTCGTGATGGCCGTTGCCGGGCTCGCGATCCCCGGCACCGCTCCCTCGATGCGGGCCCGATTCATCGCCCTGCTGTTCGACTCACTGAACCCCGCGAACGCGACACCCCTGCCTCCGCTCCGCCCCGGAGAGGGAGACCTGCGCATCGCGGTCGGCAACATCGCGCGCAACTGAAGGCCGCCCGCTCCGCCGAACCGACCCGGCAAAGCCGAATGCGCTGCGCGGCGCCGCCATGCCCTGCGGCGCCGCATCGAAAGCAACGCCACATCGCGGCGCCTGATGGAGGCCGCCGATGTGGTGCCGACCCGCCAGGGCGGTTCCCGGATGCTGTAGTTCCTGAACGTCAGGCTCTGGTTCGGAAGGCCGCGAGACGGGGGAACCCCGATCTCCTCCCGAAGGCACGTGATGGCGCCCCACGCACCTCGCGTTCGCCGCCACGGCGGTGAAGCCCCGCTGGGACGTGGAATCGACTCCCGGAGTGGAACTTTGTCGATAACGGAAACGGTAATCCGAGTTGGTATCGAGTACCACTTAGAGTCTGTGTACACTCTTGGTATGGTCGATCCCGCAACGTCGTCATCCACCCCCGGTGCCGCACCGTCCGGGCGTTCCTCGCTGCGTGAGCGGACGCGTGCCGCGATGCGGGCGGAGGTGAGCGAAGTCGCCTTCCGGCTCTTCGCCGAGCGCGGCTTCGACAACACGACCGTGGAGCAGATCGCCGCCGCGGCCGGTCTGTCGCGCACCACGTTCTTCCGGTACTTCGGCACCAAGGAGGAACTCGTGCTGGGCAGGGTGGGCGAGTTCGGCCGCGAGATCGCGGACGCCCTGGCCGCCCGGCCCGCGGGGGAGCGGCCCTGGGAGGCGCTACGTCGGGCGTTCGACGTGATCGCCGAACCCCGGCCCGGTGAGACCGGAGCGCCGATGGACATCATCCGGCTGCTCAGTGACGCCTGCGCGCTGATGACGCGGCAGTGGGAGAAAACGCAGGGCTGGCAGAGCATGCTGGTCCCGGAGATCTCCCGTCGCCTCGGCGGCCCGGATCCCGCCACCGACATGCGGGCCGGCGCCCTCGTGGCGGCGGCGATCTCGTGCCTGGACGCGGCCACCGACGCCTGGACCGCGGGCGGCGGTGTCGTCTCGCTGGCGGATCTCACCGACCAGGCAATGGGCGTCCTGCAGGAACCGGGCGACGTGCCCGGATAGCCCACCGCCGCACGGCCGGATGGCTGCGGCCTGCCAGGGCCGGTCGGCGCGGCCGACCTTTCATTGCGGCGACGGCTCCCCACGACCGCAGTCGCTCGATGCTGCCCTCGGGGGCAGTGCACCCTCAGATAGGACAAATCGTGAAAATTGCTGTTATTGGCGCAGGTGCGATCGGGAGCAATCTCGCCCGCAAGCTCAGCGCCGCCGGTCACGAGGTACAGGTCGCCGATGCCCGGGGCCCCGAGGCCGTTCCGGCCGAGGCGCTGGAGTCCGGTGCCCACGCTGTGGCCCTGAATGCCGCCGTGCGGGACAGGGACGTCATCGTCCTGTCCATCCCCTTCGACCGCGTACAGGAGCTGGCCGACCTGTTCGCCTCGGTTCCCAGCGAGACGGTGGTCATCGACACCTCCAACTACTATCCGCACCTCAACGGCCGCATCGAGGCCGTAGAGAACGGCCAGGTGGAGAGCGTGCGCAACGCCGAGCTGCTGGGCCGACCGGTGGTCAAGGCATGGAACGCCGCCCTGGCCGGGACTCAGCGGACCAAGGGCGTTCCGGCGGGCACCCCGGGGCGTATCGCGATCCCCGTCGCGGCCGATTCCGAGCAGGCGCGGCGGGTGGCCATGCAATTGGTGGACGACACGGGTTTCGACCCCTACGACGCCGGAGTGCTCGCCGACTCCTGGCGTCAGCAGCCCATGGGCCCCGCCTACTGCACAGAGCTGACCCTGGAAGAGATGGGCCCGGCCCTCGCCGCGGCCGACCGGCACAAGGACGCGCGCGTCCGCGACAGCATGCTGGAGCGCTTCGCCGCCCTCAGCGACGCGCCCACGCTGGAGGACGTCGTCGAGATGAACCGCGCCGCCCACCGCTGACACCGGTGCCGTCCCCGCTCGCGCACACGTCACTCGTGCCGACGAGCGGTCGGCGGGCCCGGCGGTGCGGGGCCCGCCGCGGCCGGGGTGGCACGCGCCCCGGCCGCCCCTGAACGCGGCAGAACAAGCAGGACACATCCGGCGCGGCACGGGTGGTGGGCGAGGCGCCGACCGCGCGTGCCGGCCGCAGCAAAGGACACGTGAGCCCCATGAAGTCGTGGCGTTTCAACGGAACCGGTCAGCCGCTGACCCTGGAGGAGGTACCGGCTCCACACGCGGGTCCGGGCGAGGTCGTCGTCGACGTCAGGGCCGCCGGCCTGTGCCATTCCGATGTCGGCGCGCTCGACGACCCGAGTGGATGACGTCGTTCCCGCGTATCCCGATGACGCTCGGGCACCAGAACGCCGGAGTGATCAGTGAGGTCGGCCCCGGGATGGACGACTGGAAGGTCGGCGACCGTGTCGGGCTGGCGCCGGTGATGCCCGACGGCGATGCCATCGGCTACGGAGCCTGGGACGGCGGCTACGGCCCCAAGATACGAGCCACCGCGGCGAACCTCGTCCGCCTGCCCGACGAACTCTCCTTCGAGCTGGGCGCGATGGCGACCGACGCGGGCATCACCTCCTACCACGCCATGGTCACCGTCGGCGGCCTGAAGAAGGGCATGCGGGTCGGAGTGATCGGCCTCGGGGGCCTCGGCTACATCGGCGCACGCGTCGCCGTCCTCAAGGGAGCGGAATCTATGCCGCCGACATCGACCCGTCCTCACGGGAACTCGCGGCCGAGATCGGGCTGGCGGGCGTCGCCGAGTCGATCACCGAGTTCGCCGACGAGGACCTGCCGCTGATCGTGGACTACGCCGGGTTCGGAACCACCACCGCCCAAGCGGTGGAGACGCTCGGCACGTCCGGGACGCTCGTGCAGGTCGGCCTCGGCCGCTTGGAGGCCACGGTGAACACCCAGGCCATCATCTTCAAGCAGCTACGGATCTTCGGCTCCCTGTCGGGCACGCAACAAGACCTCACCGAGCTCTACGAACTCATGAGCGGCGGAGAACTCAACCCGCCGCTCAACCCGATCGCACCGCGCGAGATCCCCGACGGCTTGCAGAGCCTGCGCGGCGGCGGAGTCGTCGGACGCATCATCGCCGCTTACGAACGCTGAGGCCCTGTCGGAGTTCGCCGCGCACGCTCATCGAATGCGGGTACCCCGAGCGGAACAACGGTTCGCAGCCCACCGGGCACGCCGTTCTTCCTCCGGCAGGGTCATCTTCTCGAACGTCATGAAGGACTGTTCGTACCCGGAGATGTCGACGAAGACCTCGGCTCCCGCCTGGCGGAGCGCGCCGGCACGTGCGTCGTCCTGGCGCACGAACGCGGGCTCCGGGTGCCCCTGTTCAAGCAGCATGTCGACCGCTGTTCGGCTCACACCACCGATTTCGCCGGGGCGAGGAAGGCGAGGAGTGCGGCGTTGACCTCGGCGGGACGCTCCTGCTGTGTCCAATGCCCACAGCCCTGAGGCACCACAAACCTCGTGCTGGGACCATCCCACCAGGCGGGATCGGCGGAATACCGAGCCCGGCCACCGCACGGACCTTGTCGGGGCACAGCGTCGCCGCGGTCCAGGCGGCGGGCGCGCCCCAGTCGTGACCATGACGATCGCCTGCTCCTCGCCGAGTTCCTCGATCAGGGCGATCACGTCGCCGACGAGGTGGAGCAGGGTGCACGAGGCGATGTCCGGTGGCTGCTCGCTGTGGGCGTAGCCACGCTGGTCGGGGGCGACGACCCGGTATCCGGCCGCTGCCGGTGCCTCGAACTGGTGGCGTCAGGAGTACCAGCTCTCCGGCCAGCCGTGCAGCGGCGGGACCAGCGGTCCCTGCCCCTGCTCGGCGATGCGCAGTCCGACTCCGTTCACGTCTGGTCCCCGCGCCCGTCGGGTCACGTGAACAGGGCGCGGTTCAGGCGCACGAGGTATTCCGCGTCAGGGTTCGTGCCGCTGTCTCCGACCCGCTCCTGGATTGCGGCGACCGCCAGGTCGCGACGTTTCGGCAGGCGCTCCGCCTCCGCCGCCGCCAGCGCGCCGGGCATCTCCTCGCGCGTGAGGTCCGTGCAGTAACTTGGCGCTCCGGGCTGCTGCCGCCACGAGTCCGCGAGCGTCCCGGCATCGAACGCGTCGAACCCGGTGTCCTCGACAAGTGCCATGGCCAGTCGCCGGTCCCTGTCGCTGTCGGCGGCGACGGGGATGGCGATGCGGTCCGCGCTTCCCGCGGGCTCGGCCTTGGCCGCGAACGAGTGCGAGCCGATCGCGTTCCATGCTTTGGCGATCGGTCGGCCCAGTAGTTCGGTGGCCCACAGGCTTTCCGCCTGACCGGCGTCGATGGCCTCGATCTGACTGTCGCGCAAGGGATAGTAGTTCGACGTGTCGACGACGACCGTATCGGCCGGCATGTCGGCGAGGAGCGGCGCGATCTCGGGAAGACGGTTCAAGGGGATCGAAAGGATCAGGACGTCCACGTCCGCGACGGCTTCCGCAACGGTGACCGCGCGTCCGCCCGAGGCCAGTACGTCGGCATCGACAGTCTCCGGGCCGCGCGAGTTGGCCACCTTCACGTCATGCCCGGCGGTGCTCAACCGTAGGGTCAGGGTCTTGCCGATGTGCCCGACACCCAAAATGCCGATCTTCATACTGGATCTCCTCGTCTCGATTGATGTGCCGTGGCGGAGGCGGGCTGCGGCGGACGCGTCAGGAGCCCCTCCCAGCGACGGGCGATCGGTGGACGTTGGGCCGACCGGCCTGGACTTACCGAATGGGCCGTCCGACCCAGTCGGCCACGGCGCCTCCCGATGCCCGGGTGATGACAAGCACCGCGACCGCGAAACGTCCACAAGGGCTGAACTCCACGGAATCGCCCGCACCTACGCGTCCGGCATGCCTCAGCGCCCGCCCGCAGGCGTCTCCCATCCGGAACGCATGAGGGCGTTGAGAGCCTCGTGCGATGACTCGTCGGCCATGGCGGCACCGCACGCCCAGGCCGTCGCCAGCGTGCTGAGGAACAAGTCCCGTGCCCGTACCCACGACTGGGCGCCGCCATCACGCTGGGCCGCGAGGAGGAACTCCTCGGTGACAGAGATGAAGCCCTGGCAGGTGATCGCCAGAGGGGACGTGTCTTCGGTCAGAGCGGCGCGCAGGGGCTCGGGCAGGCCGTCGAAGGCGGTCGCCCACTTGCTCAGCGCCTCCAGCCACTGGGCAAGCGCGGTGCTGGAGTCGGTCTCGTCGCCCTGGATGGCGACGCGACGGGCTTCCAGTTCTTCGTCCCGAGCTCGCAGGAGAGCGGCGATCAGCGCCTCCCGGTTGGGAAAGTGCCGGTAAAGGGTGCCCGGGCCGACACCGGCCAGCTTGGCGATGGCATCCATGGAGCCGGTGATGCCGCGCTCGGCGAAGAACTCCTCCGCCACCTCAAGGATGTGCGTACGGTTGCGCTGCTTGTCCGCCCGCGACCGACGTCCCTCCACGCCTGGCACGCCCATGTCCGCACACCTCCCTCCGACGGTACGAAGACCGTCTCCGTACTGTCGTTCCGCAAAACGGAGAGTATCTCCTCATTGGCGTCGACGCCACCGCGCGCCGTTGTGAAGGGCGTCAGCGCCGAACAGCGACTGTCCCAGAAGACGGCACACCGGACTCACCCTCTACCAGATCCCCGCCACCATCCAGGAGACCTCCTGAACTGCTGGACCGGCACCTGAACCACCTGCCACGCGTGCAGGATGGGGAACTTCCCGCGGCTTCGCCCGACAGTATCTGGGGACGGTCGAGACCGTGTCGCGAACAGATCACCAGCCTCGCCCAGGCGCTGCCAGAGGCGCATGTGCACGACCTGGTCTGGGGCCTCCAGAGCTACGCCCAGTGCTGCATCGACGCCGGCCGGCACAACCTGGCGGTCTCCGCGATCGACCAGATCGTCGACCTACGTCGCCAGATCGCCGAGCAGGAGCACGACCACGCCACGCAGGACCCGGAGATCGGAAAGGCGCTGGACGTCCGCGCCTGGCCCCTGACTCAACCGGCCGACGGCCAATGAAAACCGCTGGCGGCCTGATCAACACGACCACGCGTTGCAATGGCCTCTCGGATCCGCCTGCGGGCTGGGGCTCCGGGGACGTTGGGGCGCCGCCGCCGAGCGTACGATTTGGAGTGTGAATCCGCGACTGGCTTTGCTCAGTACGGTGGCCTTCGGTGCCCCGGAAAGCGAAGTCTTCCGGCTGGCGCTCCAGCACGCCACAGGTGAGCTGTGCGCTCTGGGCGGGACGATCCATCTGTGTGGTCCCACGTCCGCGTTGTGCCTGGCGTCGGCGGTTGGTCTGCCACCCGCCCTCACCCGCTCCTGGGAGATCATCGATCAGGAAAGCCTGCTGGCCCCGGCGTGTGCCCTGCGCCAGGGCACTGCCGTATGGCTGCCGCTGCTCCCCGCCGAAGCCGCCGATGTCCCAGGGCTCGGCACGGGCCTGGCCGCCCTGCCGGTGTCCGGCGGGGGCCGCATCACAGGCACCATCACCCTTCTGACAGGCGACCGGGGCGAGCCCACCCCGGAGCAGTGGGATTTCCTCCGGGTCGTCGCCGCCTGGACCGAGGGGCACATGGCCCGGGCCCCGAGGCTGTCCGACTCCGCGCCGAAGGAGCCCGATGGCGAGCGGCCCTGGCAGGACGTCCCGGGCCTCAGGGTCGGCTGGTGGGACTGGAACCTCCAGACCGACGGGCTGATCTGGGACGCGGTGGCCATGGAGTTCTACGGCAGCAGACCGGTCGATTTCACCGGCAAGATCCAGGACTGGATGCACATTCTCCACCCCGACGACCTGGCACCGACGCTGGCGGAGGCGCAGCGGGCGATCCGTGAGCATTCGGTGTACGAGGCCGCGTACCGGGTACGGCGTCTGGACGGCACGTACGGCTGGTCGCGGGCCCGCGGTATGCCGACGTACGACGACCAGGGCCGGCCGCTCCGGATGGTCGGCGTGAGGTGGGAGAACAGCGAGTTGCCTTCCGCTCGGGACGCGCTCAGCCGGGCCCTTCGGCAGATGAGCGACGGTTTCCTGGCGGTGGATCCTGAATGGCGCATCATCTTCACCAACCTGGAAGCGGAACACGTACTGGGATTCTCCCAGGAGCAACTTTTCGGGCGTGTGCTGTGGGACCTGCCCGCCGCGCGGCGGATCCAGGGCCTGGAGCGCCGTTGCCAGAGGGCCGCCGCAGAGGGGAAGCCCGCCAGCTTTGACGTGCACATGTCGGACATGGGGCGTCGTTACCGGCTGCGGCTGGTCCCGGGGCCCGTGGGCTGCGCCCTCTACCTGACGGACGTCACCGAGAAACTGCGTGTGCAGGAGGAGCGCCGGGCGGCCGAGAACGACGCGTCCGAGCGAGCGGCCCAGATCACGGAACTGACCGCCGCGCTCGCCAAGGCGACGACCTCACAGGACGTGGTGGACGCGGTCGCGCAGCGGGTGCTGCCGCCGTTCGACGCCGTCGGACTCATGGTGCAGGCCATCGAAGGAAACCGGCTCCTCAATGTCGGGTCCGTCGGCTACGCGGACGACTTCCTCGACCTCGTGAACGACCGCGCCGCAGCCGGCACCAGCCCGTCCTGGAGCGTGATCTCGTCCGGAGCACCGGCATTCCTGTCCTCGCCGCAGGAGTATGTCGCGTACGCGCCTGACCACGCCGACCTGCCCGGCATCGCCAACAAACAGGCGTGGGCGTTCCTGCCGCTGACGGCGTCCGGTCGCACGTTCGGGGTGTGCGTCGTCTCCTTCGACCGCCCGCGTCGGCTCAACGACGACGAGCGTTCCCTGCTGACCACGATCAGCGCCCTCGTCGCACAGGCCTTGGAGCGGGCCCGGCTGTACGACGCCGAGCGCGTCCGGTCCCGCGAACTCCAGCGCAGCCTGCTTCCCACCGACCTGCCCGACCTGCCCGCTTGCGAGACCGCCGCGTGTTACCTCCCCGCCGGGCAGGGCATGGACGTGGGCGGTGACTGGTACGACGTCATCCCGCTCTCCAGCGGCCGCGTCGCCCTCGTCGTCGGCGATGTCATGGGCCACGGCCTGCCCGAGGCGGCCACCATGGGCCGTCTGCGCACGGCCGTCCACACTCTGGCCGACCTCGAACTGCCCCCCGACGAAATCATGGGGCACCTCAATGACATCGTCGGCGTCATAGGCGAGGAGTCGTACGTGACCTGCCTGTACGCGCTCTACGACTCCACCACCCAGGCCTGCACCATCGCCAGCGCCGGGCACCCGCCCCCGGCACTGGTGCACCCCGACGGCACCGTGAGGTTCCCGGAACTGGGCGCTGACCCGCCCCTCGGCGCGGCCGAGCCGCCGTTCGAAACGGTCGAGCTGACGCTGCCCGAGGGCACCCTGGTCGTGCTCTACACCGACGGCCTCGTCGAATCGGCGAAACGCGACATCGACGAGGGCATGGCGGACCTGGTCCGGCTCCTGCGCACCGCCCACGAGGACGGCACCGACGCGGATCTGGAGCGCCTCTGCGACACGCTGACGGTCGGCATGCTCCCCGCCGAGCACCAAGCAGCCGACGACGCAGCGCTCCTCGTCGCCCGCCTCCATGCCCTGAACGCGGACAGGATGGCCTCCTGGCCGCTCGCCGAGGACCCGAAGGCGGCGAGCCTGGCCCGCCGGCATGTCAGCGAGCAACTCTCCGCCTGGGGCCTGGACGACCTGACATTCACCACGGAACTGCTGGCCAGCGAACTGGTGGGCAACGTCGTACGCCACGCCAAGGGCCCGGTCAGCTTGCGTCTGCTGCACGGCGCCGAGCTGATCTGCGAGGTCTTCGACGGCAGCCTCACGATGCCCCGTATGCGCCGCGCCGCGGACACCGACGAAGGCGGCCGCGGGCTGCAGCTGATCACGGCGCTCTCGCAACGCTGGGGCACCCGCTACACGACGAATGGAAAGTGCATCTGGACCGAGCAGGCCCTGCACGGCCCGGACGACCGCGGGAGCTAATCGTCCGATGCCCTGGAGCTGATGTTCCCGGGCGCGGACGGAGTCGACAGAAGAGGCGGATTCGACCTGGACTTTCCCCGGACGACGACACGGTCCCGTCTCCCATCTCGTCTACCACCGCCTGACCTGCACTTCTACCGATGTGTCTACCGCGATCTCCCGCCGGATCCACCGGTCATCTACCGCAGGGTGGCCGTCCGCCCGGCAGCTAAGCGGCCGTCCCGTCTCCCCATCCCGAAAGACTGGAGGGCCTGGCACGACACTCCCCCAAGGCGATGAGCCTCGACGCGCTGCGGCGGAAGAACGAGCAGAGCCAGAAGAGCGCGGGGCGGAAGACCGGAACTCCCGCGCCGACCACCACCACGACGGGACGCTGGACGCACGACGATCACAACAGCCACTGCCACTCGTGAGGGCACCGCCTGGGCCACCGTGCGCAACGAAAGTCGGCAGCTGATGTGGGTGATGCGTCAATCAAGTGGTTGTGGGTCGCCAGGCGGTCGGCCCGTGGTTGGCTCACTGTCGGCATCGGGATTTCCGTGCGCTGCCTGGGGCCCGTGGACGCGAAGCTCCAGCAAGGGAATCCCGTGAGCACTGAGAACAAGGCCGGGCTCAACGCGCTGCTGACTCCCGAGGAGAGCGTGGTCGTGCTGATCGACCATCAGCCGTTTCAGTTCGCCAGTCTGAACAGCCCTGAACCGGCGGTGACCGTCAACGCGGCCGAGGTCCAGGCCCAGCGCGGCGGGGCCGGCGGTGTGGCCTTCGCCTGGGAGACGCGGCTCCTGGCCACGCCCACCGGAAGCGAGGCCTGACATCGCTTCCGTGTTGGCTCCCGTCCGTATCGGGTACTGCCTGTCGCTGACCGGTTCCCCCGCGGACAACAGCCGGTCGGCCCGCCTCGCCCTTGAGATCTGGCGCGCGGACGTCAACGCTCGCGGTGGACTGCTCGGCCGTCCCGCCGGGCTCGGATTCGGCGGGAAGAAAGTTGATGCGTCAACCGGATTGGGCTAGTGTGCAACGAGACTCACGCGGAGGACTTGAGGGAGGACACATGGCGGTGGAAGTGAGCGATGCTCCCGGGGACAAGCGGTACGAGGCCCGGGTCGACGGAAAGGCCGAGGTCGCGGGCGTCGCGGAGTACATCCGTACGGCGGAACTGATCGCGTTCGTACACACCGAGGTCTCGCCGGAGCACGAGGGCAGGGGAGTCGGGGCGGCACTGGCCCGCACGTCCCTCGACGAGGCGCGGGCCGCGAACCTGCGGGTGCTGGCCACCTGCCCGTTCTACGCCGGGTGGATCGCCCGGCACCCCGAGTATCAGGACCTGCTGTACCAGTCCCGCAGCAAAGTCAGCGACTGAACAGCCGGGTCCGCGAGCGATGGAGGCCGAAATGAGCGGGGGAACCGAGAAGAAGGCATACGAGGGCCGGTCGATCACCGTGACCTTCGAGGCCAGGCGGTGCCGCCACGCCGCCGAGTGCGTGAACGGTCTGCCGGAGGTCTTCGATCCGGGCAAGCGCCCGTGGATCCGGCCCGACGGTGCCGAGGCCGAACGCCTGGCCGAAGTGGTGCGCCGCTGCCCGTCGGGAGCGTTGCAGTACGAACTCGTGGACGGCGAGGCGGAGACCACGCGGGGCCCCGCGGCCGGACAGCTCCGGGCCGACCCGCCCTCTCACACGTAAACGCCCAACAGGAGCCAGGAGTCGGGCAGATGTCCCTCACCGTGCGGTTCTCCGAACAAGCTCAAGATCGCCGAGGGCGAGACGCTCCTGGTCCACGCCGCCGCCGGTGGTGTCGGCACCTTCGCCGTTCAGCTTGCCGTCGACCGGGGCGTGCGCGTCATCGGCACCGCGAGCGAGAGCAGCCACAAGCGGCCGCGGTGAGATCCCGGACTCCATCGAACTCGCCGGCGGGCCGGCGCGGGTCGTCTCCCTCGCGGCCTTCGACGCGGCAGGAAGTGGTATCCAGATCCACAGGGGCGAACCGGGAGCGGGCGGGGCCCAAGCGCTCGGGGACATTCTCGCCTCATCGAGGCGGGGTGGTTGCGGGTGTCGATCCAGCGGACGTACCCCCTCGGCGAGGTGGCGGCCGCACTGGAGGTCAGCCGGTCGGGGCACTTGGGCGGCAAGCTCGTACTGCTTCCGGCGTGAGGGCGCCGGCGTCCCGCGAACAACGGCATGAGCTGATCCTCCGGGCCTCGACGCCCACAGCGACCAGAAAGGTAGAAGAAATAATGGGGTACATCACCGTAGGGAACGAGAACAGCACGCCGGTCGAGCTCTACTACGAGGACCAGGGCGAGGGCCGGCCAGTCGTCCTGATCCATGGATATCCACTGAACGGCCACAGCTGGGAGCGCCAGACGCGCGATCTCCTGGCCGCCGGATACCGCGTCATCACCTACGACCGCCGGGGATTCGGTAAGTCGTCGAAGGTGAACTCCGGATACGACTACGACACCTTCGCCGGGGACCTGAACACCGTGCTGGAGATGCTCGACCTCCGTGACGTCGCCCTGGTGGGCTTCTCGATGGGTACCGGCGAAGTCGCCCGTTACGTATCGCGATTCGGACATGAAAGGGTCGCCAAGATGGCGTTCCTGGCCTCGCTGGAGCCTTTCCTCGTCGCCCGGGACGACAATCCCGAGGGTGTGCCGCGGAAGGTCTTCGACGGAATCGAGGCGGCGGCGAAAGGCGATCGGTACGCCTGGTACACGCAGTTCTTCTCGGACTTCTACGATCTGGAGGAGAACCTCGGCAGTCGGATCAGCCAGGAGGCCGTCACCGCGAGCTGGAACGTGGCGACGTCGAGTGCCCCCGTGGCGGCGCACGCGGTCGTTTCCGCCTGGATCGAAGACTTCCGCGCCGATGTCGAGGCGGTCCGCGACAGCGGCAAGCCGGCTCTGATCCTGCACGGCACGGCCGACAAGATCCTGCCCATCGACGCCACCGCCCGCCGTTTTCGGCAGGACTTGCCCAAGGCGCGGTACGTGGAGATCGAGGGTGCCCCGCACGGGTTGCTCTGGACGCACGCGGACGAGGTCAACTCGGCCCTGCGCTCCTTCCTCGGCTAGGCCGTGCCGGACGTCGCGTGCCAGGCGGGATTTGTCGGACACCAGGTACGCGACGACGGCGGCCCCCGCTTTCGGTGGGAGCGGGGGGGAGCACTCGGTGGTGTATTTCAACGTCACCGTCGACACGCGGGAAGCGGCGGCTCCGCTCCTCCCGCCGCCGAAGGGACCCTGGGGCTCCCAACTCCCACCGCTCTCAACACCGGCCTCGCGACAGAGGGACCTGCCTCATGAAGACTCCCGTGCCCGACTATCTGGACGAAGTACTCGACAGCCTGCGTGACGACACCAGCGGTGCCAACGCCGACTACATCCCCGAGCTCGCCGAAGCCGATCCGGAGCCCTTCGGCATGGCGCTGACCACGACGCTCGGTCGCACCTACGCCGCAGGCGACGCCGACACGGAGTTCTCCATCCAGTCGATCTCCAAGCCGTTCGCCTATGCGGCGGCCATCATCGACCGCGGCCTCGACCGCGTCCTGGATGTCGTCGGGGTCGAGCCGTCCGGCGAGGCCTTCAACGAGCTCTCCCTCGAAGGGGGAACCCACCGGCCCAAGAACCCCATGATCAACGCCGGAGCGATCACCACGCATTCGCTCCTGGTCGGCGCCGAGGCCGGTCAGGTCGAGCGCGTCGACCGTGCCCTGGCGTTCTTCTCCCGCCTCGCGGGACGGGATCTGCGGGTCGACGAGCGCGTGTGTGCCTCGGAGCTCGCCTCCGCGCACCGTAACCTCGCCCTCGCCTACATGCTGCGCACCTACGGCATTCTCGACGGGGACGTGCCCGCCGTCGTCGAGGGGTACACCCGCCAGTGCTCGATCCTGGTCAGCGTCCGGGACCTCTCCGTGATGGCCGCGACGCTCGCCACCGGAGGTATCCAGCCCGTCACCGGCGAACGGATCATGGCGCCCGCCGTCGCCCGGCACGTCATGGCCGTGATGGCCGCGGCCGGGATGTACGACGCGGCGGGCGACTGGCTCACCCGTGTCGGCATCCCCGCCAAGAGCGGCGTCGCCGGTGGCATCGTCGGCGTCCTGCCCGACCGGGTGGGCATCGGAACCTTCTCCCCGCGCCTGGACTCCCACGGCAACAGCCAGCGAGGGCGCCGCGCCTTCGAGCGGCTCTCCCGCGACATGGGGATGCACCTGTTCGCCTCCGACCAGGGCAGGCTCGACGCCGTCGACGTGAGCGAGTCGCCGGGCACGGTCACCTTCGCTCTCCGGGGCAACGTCCAACTCACCGCCGCCTCGGAGCTCTTGGACCTGATGGCCGGCTCGGACGGCCCGGCCGACGTGGTTCTGGACGTCACCAGGGTGCACTCCTTCTCCGATCTCGGCCGTCGCATGTCGCTCGAAGGGCTGCGCCGACTGCGGCTGGACGGACGCAAGGTCGCCGTCCGGGACCCCTCGGGCGTGCTCCCGGACCCTGATCTGGGAGACGGCAGCTATCCGGACACCGTCTGACCTGCCCTGTCTCGCAATCAGGACGTGGCGCGGTCGGCGACGCGACCTCGCAGAACTCCGAGCTTCTCGCCCAGACTGCCGATCGCTATGGAGAGGTGTCCGTGCTCGGGTTCCAGGTGAACCTCAGCCGTGGGCAGGTGCCCGGTCAGCCACCGGCAGTGGGTGACCGGGACCATCTGGTCCGCGGCGCCGTGCCACAGCTCGATCGGCGCCGCGACAGCGGCGAGGTCAAAACCCCACGGGCTCGTGAGCGCGGCCAGGTCCGCGACCCAACCCTCGTCCCCTCGCGACAGACCGTGGTCCGACCAGATCCGCAACCGCGCCCGGCGCGGCAGCCTCGGCGGACGCCCGCCGACAGTCGATCGCGAAATCTACAAGCAGCGCAACGTTGT
Organism: Streptomyces hebeiensis; assembly: GCF_052983195.1. NCBI lineage: Bacteria > Bacillati > Actinomycetota > Actinomycetes > Kitasatosporales > Streptomycetaceae > Streptomyces > Streptomyces hebeiensis. The sequence goes on along the minus strand of NZ_CM129812.1, from coordinate 253,795 downwards.
GGCGGTGCTTCAACCGCTTGAAGCAATGGCGCGGCATCGCGACCCGCTACGACAAGACCGCCGAGTCCTGTCAGGCAACCGTCACCCTCGCATCACCCCTGATGTGGGCGTGACCTTTGGTGAAGTCAGCTCCTCGCGACTCGCTCCCCCCCGGTGCCCCGGCCGTCTTCCTCCAGGTTCCGGGTGAGACGCCTTCCCTCTTCGAGAAAGCCCGGCTCAGGGCGGTCCCGGTGTCGTAGCCGACCCTGACGGCGATCTCCTGAACGCTCAGTGGGGTCTCTCGAAGCAGAACTTTCACCCGGTACATGCGCCATGTCGTGAGGTAGCTCAGCGGGGTGTCCCCCGTCCGTTCCTTGAACAGCGTGGCGAACGCCGAGCGTGACATCCCCGCCGTTCGGGCGAGTTCGCCGACCGTCCACGAACGGCTCAGGTCTGCGTGCAACTCCTGCATGGCGAGGGCCAGCCGGGGGTCCCGGAGGGCGGCGACCCAGCCGACACTGCCGCTCCCGACGTCCGCGCAGCAGGTTCGCAGGGCCTGGACGAAGAGCGCGTCGGACAAACGGCCCATGACGAAGCCGGCGCCGAGTCGATTGGCCGAGCTCTCGTGTTCGATGAGCTCGAACGTGGCGCGCAGGAGCTCGCCGGAGGCGTCGTCCGGGGGCAACCGGAACAATGGTGGCAGGAGCGCGAAGAGCGGTTCGGCGGCGACGGCGTCGAAAGTGAAACGAGTGGAGAGAATCCGGGTCGGCTCGCCGTCGCCTCCGACTCGTACCAGGTGACCGGGTGCCTGAGCCGCCAGGTCGTCGCAGTCGAGAATCTCACTGTCGTCCGCGTCTCGCAGGGTGAAGCCCACACCCGCGCGAACCAGGAAGCAGTCGTTCGACTGCAGGCGCTGTGGACGGGCCAGGACGTCCGAGTCGAGCCGGCACGAGCCGCCTGAGATGAGGATCAGCCGGGCCAGGTGCCGTGGGGGGAACGAGACACCCCACGGCGCGTTCGCTTCCACTCGGATATATCGCGCGTCCTCGATCCTCATCGTGGCGAGGAGGTCGTCGACCGGATCCATTTACCCTCCTGGACGCTCTGCACTAAACAGTGGACGGAAAGATGCCAATCGTCCAGAACCGTCAGCCTACCGTGGCGGTAGTTCACGAAAGAGAGGCTGCAAATGCGCGCATTCAAGGTGCGGGCGGGTGGTGGTCTGGCGCTCACCACCGACTGCCCGGTACCCGATCCGTCGGCGGGTGAAGTGCTGGTGAAGGTCAGGGCCACCTCCCTCAATGCCCGCGATCGACTCATCGTCTCCGACAGCTACTCCGTCGACGTACAGGGGCGCGTCCCGCTCTCCGACGGCGCGGGCGTCGTCGAGGCCGTCGGGGACGGAGTCTCGCGATTCCGGGTCGGTGATCGTGTCGTGGGCACCTTCCATCCCACCTGGCTGTACGGCCCGTTTCCCGGCTGGGGAGGACTGCGTGGCACGCAGCGCGACGGGTGGCTCAGCGATCACGTCGTCCTCGATCAGCAGAGCCTGGTCCCCGTCCCCGACCAACTGTCCTTCGAGGAGGCAGCCACACTGCCGTGCGCCGCACTCACTGCGTGGTCGGCGGTGGCTGGGGTCGGGCCGGGCGACATCCTGCTTGTCCAGGGCTCGGGCGGTGTGTCGGTCTTCGCGTTGCAGTTCGCCCGTCTGGCCGGCGCACGTGTGGTGGCCACGACGTCCGACGACGACAAGGCCGAACGCCTCCGCGCCCTTGGCGCAGCCGACATCGTCAACTACAAGGAGACACCGCAATGGGGTGCGCGGGTGCGGGAGCTCACCGACGGCGGCGCCGGTCGCGTCCTGGAGATCGGCGGCGCCGGTACCCTCCCACAGTCCATCGAGGCCGTCGCATACGGCGGCCAGATCGCCCTTGTCGGCAACCTCGCGTCAGGTAACGAGATGGACGTGACCCACTTCTTCCGCCGGGCCGCAACCCTCAGGTCGATCAGCGTGGGTAGTCGCAGCGACTTCGAGCAGATGAACGAGGCCCTCGGACGAAGTCGTCTCCGGCCCGTCATCGACCGTGTCTTCCCCTTCAATCAGGCACCGGAGGCGTTCGCCCACTTCGAGCGGGGACCGCGCTTCGGAAAGGTCGTCATCAGTCACTGAGCCAGCGTCCCTCGTCCGCTCACCCTGGTGACCGTTGGGAGGGAGACCTCAAACGGGGGGCGGCTGATCCGCGATCTGGTCCGGAAACATTCCGGACCCGGTGGGCGATGCCGAGGTAGCGATGGGACGAAGTGGGAGTAAGTGTCTTTTCGCTTTGTCTTCCGGGTAGTGGTCATGAAGGGTGCCTGGCGGGTGTTTGCCCAGGTCAGGCACTCTTTCGTGGGTCCTAGAAGAAGCCCAGCTTCTTCGGCGAGTACGAAACCAGTAGATTCTTCGTCTGCTGGTGGTACACGCCTGATCTCGCTTCTGACCTGCGACAAAGAGTGGAAACGTCGAGTGCCGGGCTGAGTCGGTCCGCACCTGGTCCGGTGAACCGCCCCGAGTTTCGTAGAGTCCGATCTTGATGGTTCAGGCGGACTGCGGGACTTGCTCCTGGCTCCGCTGGAAGGCTTGCTCGTACTCGGCGGGCGGTACGTAGTCGAGCGCGGAGTGGAGGCGTTCTTCGTTGTACCACGTGATCCACTGGACGGTTGCTGAGGCGCTCATACAGTCTCGGATGGTCAGTTTGCACCTGCGGCGGGTTTCGGCGACGGCGCACGGGTGAGAGCGCGGAGATCCGGCAGGCAGCCCCGCCGAACCCGTAACGGGGTGGTTCCGTGCAGAGCGTCACCGGGCGGCTCGCCGTTGGCTGCACCCCGGGGGTAGACGGGCGAATGTCTCCCGCTGTCTCCCGCGCGGTCGGGATCTGGCGGAGCCAATTGACGTCGGCGGCTCCGGTCGGCCATGCAGGGGTGCGTGTGTCACCCAGGCGAGCGTTTCAGAACCCGTCCCGGCTCAGCCCGGGAAGCGTCCCGTCGATCGCAGTTGCCAGCGTCGTTCGGCATAGGCGAGGTCGTCCCGCCACAGCCTCCCGGCCGCGGCGCGCACCAGGGGACGCAGCAGTGGCGCACAGCGGCGGGCGGCGGCGAAGCCCGGACGGTGCGAAACGGCGATCACCGCCTCGATCACTGCGGTGCGGGGCCGGCCGGTCCCGTCCGCGTCGAGCGGCGTGGCATGGGTCTCCACGACGGAGCCCACACCCTCGCCGTTCGTGATGTGCATGACGACCGTGCGCGGTTCCGGCGCGGTGAACACGGCGCGGACCGGCACCACCAGCCGGCCCGCCACCTTGAAGGACACGTCCACGGTCAGGGCGTCCGGACCGTCGTCCGCCTCGCCGGCCGAGCCACTGGGTGCGTCGACCACCGTCAGGTCGACGAACGAGTAGGGGTGGAACCACGCCCCGTGCCACGGATCGAGCCGGTTGGCCACCACGTCCTCGGGCTCGCAGACGCCCACTGCGGTGTAGACCGCCGTCAAAGCCCGCGCGGGTGGGGGGCGCCGCGGTACGACCGGTGCATCGAGCGGTTCCTCGCCGCCCACCGTGTCCAGCCGCGTCCACACGAGCACCCCGTCGTCGTGCACCGGCAGCGGCGACCAGCCCGCGTGCGGGCTGCCGTCCAGAGCCAGTCCGTGCCAGTGGCACACCAGTGTGCCGCAGCGCACCGGGCTGTCCCCGAGCGGTGCCCCCAGGTGCGGGCAGATCCCTGGCCCGCCGACGAGGCGCCCGTCGGGCCCGCGCCACACCACGACCTCCTGCCCCGCGACCGTCCGTGCCAGCTTGGCGTCCCCCCGCAGGGCGCGGGAAGGGCCGAGGACGTACCAGTTCCCGGACGGGCGGGCCTGCGCCCGCTTCAGCGCCCCGGCGATCAGCCCGGGGCGCGCCTGATCCCAGGTGGGCTGCTGACGCTCCCAGGGCACGGCGTGGCGGCGCAGCGACAGCGGCAGGCGACGGCGGTTCACGCGACCTCCTCCGCGCGGCGACCGCCCGCCGTCGGCGAGAGCGGCGCCTGATGCAGGGCGCGGGCGCGAATCTGCGGCCGGTGTCCGTGGCCGGACCGTGCGTGCAGCCGGGCCCTCATCACCCTGGCCAGCCCGTCGGCGGCGACCACCGCCCTGCGCCGCCGCTGCACCACCGACCGCCGGTGCAGCACGGCGTACCCGTCGCGGGCGACAGCGTCCAGGATGCCGCCGTACAGGACGGCCGCGGTGCGGATGCAGGGCCGCGCCACCGGTTCGAGCATGGCGACACCGGGCATGGCCGCCCGGTAGACGCCGCGGGTCAGCGCCTCGAACTCCCTGAGCGCGGCGGTGATCCGGCCATCGGGCCGGCGCGTCGCGCGGCTCCAGGCGAGCAGCTCCCGGTCCACGTCGTGCGCGGCGAGCAGGTCGGCGGGCAGGTAGACGCGCCCACGGTCGAGGTCCTCGCCGACGTCCCGCAGGAAGTTGCTCAGCTGGAAGGCGACACCGAGCGCCGCCGCGTACGGCGCGGCTTCCTCCCGCGGCACCACCGTGCCCAGCACAGGCAGCATCTGCAGCCCGATCACCGCGGCCGAGCCGTGCATGTAGGCGCTCAGGTCGGCGTAGGTGGGGTAGGCCGTCACCACCAGGTCGGAGCGCATCGCGGTCATGAAGTCCCGGAAGTGGGCGTGGTCGATGGCATAGCGGCGCGAGGTGTCGGCGAGGGCGTGCACCACGGGCTCGTCGCTGCGGCCCCGCCGCAGCCCCTGCTCGAGTTCCTTCTGCAACCGGGCCAGCGCCCGGGCCCGCACCTCCGTGGCGGTGCCGGGGGCGGGGGAGTCGACGATGTCGTCGGCCCAGCGGGCGAAGCCGTACAGGGCGTGCACGGCGGACCGGCGCTCGAGCGGCAGTAGCCGTGTGGCGAGGAAGTAGGTCCTGCCGTGGCGGGCGTTGAGGGCGCGGCAGTGGCGGTAGGCAGCACGCAGCGACGGATCGGTGATCCCCACCGCGTCCAGCTCTCGATCGGTCATCCTGTCCTGCCTTCGGTTGCGGGGGCCGCGGGGTCGGCCGGTGGGTCTCCCGGCAGCGGAGATTGCCGTGCGGCGGCTGGCGGGTTCGGCGAGGCGGTCGGCGACTCCTGTACGGCGGTGAGTCCGGTGCGGGGTGCCTCGTACGCCGGTGGGGCGGTTGCCGGTGTCGGCCTGAGGGTGGGGGCAGCGGGCTTGGAGCGACGCGAGTTGGAGCCCCGGCGCCGGGGTCCGCCGGTGACGCGGGCCGCGGCCAGCTTCCCCGACAGCAGCACGGTCGGCACGCCGACGCCGGGCGTGGTGCCGCAGCCGGCAAGGACGGCGTTCTCTACGCCGCGCACCAGGTTGCGCGGCCGGAACGGCCCGGTCTGCGCGAAGGTGTGCGCCGCGGAGAAGGGGGTTCCGGCCGCGTGTCCCTGGGCGTGCCAGTCCGCCGGGGTGACCAGGCACTCCTCCTCGATGGCCGATTCGATGCCGTGCAGCCCGCGCCGCCCCAGTTCCCGCAGCAGCGAGTCCCGGTAGCGCGGGCCGAGGTCGCACCAGGCCGCCGCGTCCGGGCCGATGTCGGTGTTGGGGCAGGGCGCGAGGATGTAGTGCAGGTGGCGGCCCGGCGGTGCGAGGCCGGGATCGGTGGCGGTGGGGCGGGTGACGAGCAGCGACGGGTCGCTCATCAGCTGTCCGGCCCGGGTGAGTTCGTCGAACGTGGTGTGCCACGCCGCGCCGAACGAGATCGTGTGGTGGGCCAGGTGGGGCCAGGTGCGGTCCGTGCCGGCGTGGAGCACGACCGCGGAGGGCGAGAGGCGCAGCCCGAGCGGTCTGCGCGGCCGGCGGCCGAGCAGCCGGTAGGCGACGGGCAGGTCCGGGGTGAGGACGACCGCGTCGCAGGGGATGCGATCGGTGCCGGTGGCGACGGCCGTGATCCGGCCGCCCGAGCGCTCCAGGCGGGTCACCGGCTGCCCGAACCGCAGCTCGGCGCCTGCCTCGGTGGCTGCCTGCGCCATCGCCCGCGGCAGGGCGTGCATGCCGCCCCGTGGGAAGTACACCCCGGCGACGGTGTCCATGTAGGCGATGACCGCGTAGGCGGCCAGCGCCCGCGCTGGGGGCACCCCCGCGTACAGCGCCTGGAAGGAAAACACCCGGCGCAGCCGCTCGTCGCTCAGGAAACGGCCGATCCGTGCGTCCAGGCGGCCGAAGCCGCCCAGCGCCGCCAGCCGAGCCAGGTCGGCGTTGAGCAGGTCGAGCGGTGAGTCGAAGTTGGCGTCGATGAACCGGCGCACCTGGGCCCGGTACAGCCGCTGAAGCCACTCGCGCAGTCGACGGTAGCCGGCCGCCTCGGCCGCCCCGGCGAACCGTTCCACCTCCGCGGCCATCGCGTCCGCGCCGGTGTGGACGTCGAGGCTGCTGCCGTCCGCGAAACAGGCCCGGTACGCCGGGTGCAGAGGAAGCAGATCGACCCGCTCGTACAGGCTGTCCCCGACGGCGGCGAACGCCTCGTCGGCCAGGTCGGGCATGGTCAGCACGGTCGGCCCAGTGTCGATCCGGTAGCCGGCCAGGTCGAGGCGTCCGGCCCGGCCGCCGGGCGACTCGTCGCGCTCGACGACGGTGACCCGGCGTCCGGCGCCCAGCAGGTGCAAGGCCGCCGACAGCCCGGCAAGTCCGGCGCCGACGACCACCACGTGGTCCGTGGGACCGGGCAGGGTGCGGGTCACCGGCCACCTCCCGCGCTGCCACGGGCACGCGTCGCGTACCGACCGTGCTCGGGCGGCGGGGGTGCGGCGGCGTCCCTGCCCAGTCGCGCCCCGGCCGCCGCGAGCAGCAGAGCGCGCAGCGGGCCGGCGCCCTCCTCCTCGAGCCGGGCGCCGTCGAAGTGCCGCAGCCCCTGCGCGGCGAGCCGGTCGATCTTGGCCTCCACGGTGGCACGCGCCCCGGTCGCGACCAGTACGTCCCGCACCTCCGCCAAGCCGCGCTCGGTCAGCTCCGCGTCACCGAGCCACCGGTCCAGCACGGCCGTAGCGGCGCCGTCGCCGGCGGCCTCGGCGCGTGCGCGGGCGGCCGCGACCAAGTACGTCTGCTTGCCCTCACGGATGTCGCCGCCGCACGTCTTGCCGGTCTGGCGCGGGTTGCCGAAGACGTCGTCGAGGTCGTCGCGCAGCTGGAACGCCATGCCGACAAAGCGCCCGGCGTCGCACAGCCGGCGCAGCGTCGCCTCGTCCGCGCCCGCCACGGCGGCTCCCAGCGCCAAAGGCCGCTCCACCGAGTACAAGGCGCTCTTCAGACGGGCGGCGCGCAGCACGCGGAGCGGTGACCGCGGAGCAGTGACCGTACCCTCCACGTCCAGGTACTGGCCCGCGACCATCTCCGTGCGCAGGTCGCTCCACAGCCGCCGCACCGCCACTTGAACCCGGGGCGCCAGCGGTGTCTCGGCCACCAGATCGTCGGCCCAGGCCAGTGCCAGGTCTCCGGCGAGGACTGCCGCCGCCTGACCGAACCGCCCGGCACGCTCCTGCCCCACCTGGCCGGCGTACTTCCCGGCCAGCTCCGCGTGCAGTGCGGGCCGGCCGCGCCGCAGCGCGGCCCGGTCCATCACGTCGTCGTGGACGAGCGCACACGTCTGGAGCAGCTCCAGGGCGCCTGCGATCCGCAGGGCAGCGGCCGCGGACGCCGGGTCCCCGCCGGCGCAGGCCCGCGAGGCCCACCACACCAGCTGCGCACGCGTGCGCTTGCCACCCTGGAGAGTGAAGCGCGTGACCCGTTCGGCCAGTTCCTCGGCGAACCGGGGATCCGCCAGCCGTGCGCGGCGCAGACGCTCCGCCAGCATATGGTCAAGCATCCGGCCGACGGCCCCCGGCACGTCTGCGTCCACCGCCCGCACGTCGGCGGGGCCGGCGGAAAGCAGCCCGCTCATCGCCGTCCACGCGCCGGTTCCGTCCTGTCCCTCGCCCGTGGGTGTATGCGGAAATGACGCCCCGGGCGCCGCCGCGACCGGCCGCGGCGGCGCGGTCGCGGCATGGTCCTTCGCATCGGTGGCACGCCTCACGGTTTCCTCCGTCGTTTCCGTGTTCGCCATTGCCGTCACCCGTCTGCTTCGGCGTGGACAGCACAGGCGGATGCGCGAACGCCGCACACGATGACTGCGAAGCATCAGTGATCCGCCCCCTCCACCGTGCCGTGTCCGGCACTCGGCCGCTCGCCGCCGAGGAGGTGCTTTGCATCCGCCGGGGTACACACTCCGGAAGACCGGTGCAGGGCATCCGGCAGCGGACGCCCGGCCCCAGGCCGCCGACCTGGAGTCCGTCACCGCCCTACGGTTCCCGCCGCCCTGGGCCGCATCCGTCTCCGGACCGCATCGGAAGGCAACCGAAGAAGAGCGGAAGACCACCGAAGAAGGGAGACGCCATGCCGGACACGGACGTGGCCGTCGTGGGCGCTGGCGCGGCCGGCCTGTCGCTGGCCCACCGACTCGCCGGGCGCGTTCCCGGCCTGCGGACGCCCTCCGTGGTCTTGGTGGACGCGCCGCCCGGCCCGCTGCGGTCGCCGCCGCGGACCTGGTGCTACTGGACGGCGGGACCGGGACGGTTCGATGAGGCGGTGTGCCACGAGTGGCGGCGACTGAGGGTGCGCCCGGGCACCGGCGCCCCGGTCGAGGGGGACATCTCACCGCTGCGGTACCGCATGGTCCGCTCCGAGGATTTCGAGCGCCTCGTATCCCGGGACCTAACCCTCAGCCGGAACGTGCGGCGCCTGGAAGCGACCGTCGAAGCGGTGGAGGATGTGCCCGGTGGCGCTCACGTACACCTCAGGGACTCCGACGGCCGAGCGCGGATGCTGACGGCCCGCTGGGTGTTCGACTCCCGTCCCCTCGGCAGCCTGCCGGCCGCCCGTACCACCCTGCTGCAGCACTTCCGCGGCTGGTTCGTGCGCACCGCCCGCCCGGCCTTCGACCCGGCCGCCGTGGAGCTGATGGACTTCCGTACCCCGCAGCCCGTCCACGGACTGTCGTTCGGCTACGTGCTGCCGACCGGACCGTGCGAGGCGCTCGTGGAGTACACCGAGTTCTCCCCGCGCACCCTCACTCCGGACGGGTACGAGGCTGCCGTACGGCACTACGCCGACGAGGTGCTGCGGCTCGGCGAACGTCAGGTCCTGGCCACTGAGACCGGAGTCATCCCGATGACCGACGCGCCGATCGCCCGGCAGACCGGAGCCTCGGTCTTCCGTATCGGCGCCGCCGGCGGCGCGACCCGGCCCGCCACCGGCTACACCTTCGCCGGGCTGCAGCGCCAGACCAGGGCCGTCGCCGACGCCCTGCGCCGCGGGCGTCGCCCGGTGCCGCCCGCCGCTCATCCGGCCCGCTTCCGCGCGATGGACGCCGTCCTGCTGCGCGCTCTGGACAGCGGCCGGGCCGACGGCCCGGAACTGTTCAGCCGCCTGTTCGCCTGCGTGCCCATGGCACGGCTGCTGCGCTTCCTCGACGGAGGCACCCGCCTGCACGAAGACTTTTCCATCGGGCTGAGTTCGCCCGTCGGACCGATGCTGCGCTCCGCTCTGGAGCTGCCCCTCCTGCCCCGCCGCCCATTCGACCTGCCCCTGTCACCGCTTCCGCCGACACGTCCCGCCACCTCGCCACGTCACGCCCCGGACGCATCCGCCCCGCACTTCCCCCCGACGGAGACCGCATGACGCTGCTGCGCGACGACCACCTTGCCGCCGCCTTCGACCACGCCTCCCGCAGCTACGACACCCTCGTGGCCGCCAACCCCGGCTACCACGCCCACCTGCGCCGCTCCGTGCGCCGGCTGGGTCTGCCCGGACAGGGGCAGGGGCTGCGCCTGCTGGACCTCGGCTGCGGCACCGGCGCCTCCACCGCCGCGCTGCGGTCCGTGCTGCCCGCCGCCCGCATCACCGCCGTGGACGCCTCGGCCGGCATGCTCCGGCGGGCCGCAGCCAAACCGTGGGCGGACGGGGTGACCTTCGTGCACGCCCCGGCCGAGCGGCTCTCCGAGGCAGGGGTACGCGGCCCCTTCGACGCGGTGTTCGCGGCCTATCTCTTCCGCAACGTCACCGATCCGGACGCCGTACTCGCCGCCGCCCACGCCCAGTTGCGGCCGGGCGGCCGCATCGGCGTGCACGAGTACACCCTGCGCGGGCGGCGCGCCGTCCGCGCGGTGTGGACCCTGGTCTGCCGAGGTGTCGTGCTGCCCGTCGCGACCCTGCTGGGGGACGGACCGCTGTACCGGCATCTGTGGCTCAGCGTCCTGGACTTCGACACCGCCGCGCGTTTCGCGCGGCGGCTCGACGCGGCCGGCTTCGACCACGTCCGCACCCTGCCGCTACCAGGCTGGCAGACGGGCATCACCCACACCTTCGTCGCCCGCCGGCCACACCACCACCGGGAGGACGCATGAGGACCGCGCACCAGGGCGCCGCGCGCCGGGGACGCGACCGGCGGGCACGGATCCTGCCCGCCAGGCCCGGAACCCTGCGGGTGCAGGGCACCCCGCCATCGGTGGCGGTGGTCGGCGCAGGCATCGCCGGCCTGGCCGCCGCCACCGCGCTCGCCGAGCGCGGGGCATCCGTCACCGTGTACGAGAAGCAGCCCTACCTGGGCGGCCGGGTCGGTGGATGGCCGACCCAACTGCGCGACGGCACCACCGTGACCATGAGCCGCGGCTTCCACGCCTTCTTCCGCCAGTACTACAACCTACGCGGACTGCTGCGCCGAACCGACCCCGCACTGGAACGGCTGACCAGCCTGCCGGACTACCCGCTGCTGCACGTCGGCGGGGCCCGGGACGGCTTCCGGCACGTCCCCCGCACCCCTCCCCTCAGCGCACTGGGCTTCGCGCTACTCAGCCCCTCCTTCAGCCTGAAGGACCTGCCGTCACTCGACCTGGTCGCCGCGCTGCCCTTGTGCGACGTCCGTCTGCCTGACGTATACAGCCGGCTCGACGACGTCAGCGCCCACGACTTCCTGGACGCGGTGCGCTTCCCCGAACGGGCCCGCCACCTGGCCTTCGAGGTCTTCTCCCGCAGCTTCTTCGCCGCCCCGAGGCAACTGTCGGCGGCCGAGCTCGCAGTGATGTTCCACATCTACTTCCTCGGCTCCGCCGAGGGTCTGCTCTTCGACGTCCCCCGCGCCCCCTTCCCGACTGCCCTATGGGACCCACTCGCCGGCTACCTGCGGCGGCACGGCGCCCTCGTGCGCACCGGCATCCGCGTCGAACACATCGAACCCACACGCGACGGGCGCTACCAGATCAGCACCGATAAGGACGAGGCACGACACGACAGTGTCGTCCTCGCCCTGGACGCCGCCGGGCTACGCCACCTCGTCGACCGCTCCGCCCGGCTGGGTGATCCCACCTGGCGCAAGCAAATCGCACGGCTGCGCACCGCCCCGCCGTTCCTGGTCACCCGCCTGTGGCTGGACCGGCCGGTCGCGCCGGACCGGCCGGGCTTCCTCGGCACCGCCGGGTTCGACGCGTTGGACAACATCAGCGTCCTGGAACGCTGGGAAGACCAGGCGGCCCAGTGGGCCACGCGCACGGGAGGATCGGTCGTGGAACTGCATGCCTACGCGCTGCCGAGCACGGTCACCCGGGACGTCCAGGAAAAGCGCCTCATCGCCGACTTGCACCGCGTCTACCCCGAGACCCGTGCCGCAGGGATCGTCGACGCACGCCATGAATGGCGCCAGGACTGCCCCCTGTTCCCGGTGGGCGGCTACCTCGACCGGCCGTCCGTGCGCAGCCCTGACCCGCGTGTGGTGGTAGCCGGCGACCTGGTGCGCAGCGGTCTGCCCGTGGCGCTGATGGAACGCGCGGCGACGACCGGGTTCCTCGCCGCCAACGCCCTGCTGGAGCAGTGGGGCGTCCAGGGTCAGACGCTGTGGACGGTGCCGGATCGCGGCCGCAACGCCGTGCTACGGGGCCTGACGGCGTGGCTGAGCGGATGAGGACAGGCCACCGAGGGCGCGGCATCTCCAGGCACGTCGTGCAGCGCGGAGCTGTCGGTGACATCGTCTTCGACGGCCAATGCCGCGGTGAGCAGGGATTCCGCCAGAACTTCCAGTTCGGGTCCCTCGCGCAGGAGAGGTGCCAGGCGTGCCCCCCGCCGGGCGAGTTCGTGCGCCAGCGCCGACCCAGTCGTCGCACACGGCTCTGCGGAAGAAGGTCCGTGACGTCGGCAGGCCCGTTCTCGCCGCGGGCAGCCTTCGCTCGCGAAACGGATGCGTTCAGGGCGACCGGAGGTCGAAGATCTCTTCCAGAACTGCTGGCTGTTCGGGCGCCGCTGCCGAGTATCGGCGGGTCGCTGCGCTCGTGGGCGGGCGGCTCCTGGAGTGATGTCCTTCGGCGCTACTGGTCCGCGACTGGTCCGGCGGGAACTCCCTTGGATGTCAGAAAGTAACTCAAAGATACGAATTGATTACATTCGGTACCTGTCGTGTAGGACTGCCTGGAGGGCAACGATGCCTCCAGGCAACCCGACTTCAGGCTTTAGAAGAAGCCAAGTTTCTGAGGGCTGTAAGAACAAAGAATGTTCTTCGTCTGCTGGTAGTGGTCCAGCATCATCCGGTGGTTCTCACGGCCGATGCCCGACTGCTTGTATCCGCCGAACGCGGCGTGCGCCGGATAGGCGTGGTAGCAGTTCGTCCATACCCGGCCCGCCTGGATCGCGCGTCCCGCGCGGTAGGCGGTGTTCATGTCCCGGGTCCAGACTCCCGCGCCCAGTCCGTACAGCGAGTCGTTCGCCGTCTTCATCGCGTCGTCGAAATCGCTGAAGGACGTCACCGCGAGAACCGGGCCGAAGATCTCCTCCTGGAAGATCCGCATCCGGTTGTGGCCCTCGAAGATCGTGGGCTGCACGTAGTAGCCACCGGCCAGTTCGCCGTCGTATTCGATCCGTTGGCCTCCGGTGAGGATCTTGGCGCCCTCCTGCTGCCCGATGTCGACGTAGGAAAGGATCTTCTCCAGCTGGTCGTTGGACGCCTGGGCACCGATCATCGTGGCCGTGTCCAGGGGGTGGCCCGGGACGATCGCCTCCGTGCGGGCAACGCCGGCGGCGAGCAGGTCGCCGTAGCGGCCGTCCTGGATCAGGGCCCGTGACGGGCAGGTGCACACCTCGCCCTGGTTGAGGGCGAACATGGCGAAGCCTTCCAGGGCCTTGTCGCGGAAGTCGTCGTCCATGGCCCAGACGTCGTCGAAGAAGATGTTCGGGCTCTTGCCGCCGAGCTCCAGCGTGACGGGCTTGATGTTCTCGGAGGCATACTGCATGATCAGCCGCCCGGTCGTCGTCTCCCCGGTGAAGGCGACCTTGGCCACGCGCGGGCTGGACGCCAGCGGCTTGCCCGCCTCGACGCCGAAGCCGTTGACGACGTTGACCACACCCGGTGGCAGCAGGTCGGCGACGAGGCCGAGCCAGACATGCAGCGAGGCCGGGGTCTGTTCGGCGGGCTTCAGCACCACGGTGTTGCCCGCCGCCAGCGCGGGTGCCAGTTTCCACGCGGCCATCAGCAGGGGGAAGTTCCACGGAATGATCTGCGCCACGACCCCGAGCGGCTCCTGGAAGTGGTACGCGACGGTGTCCTCGTCCAGTTCGCTGACGGACCCCTCCTGCGCGCGCAGTACACCCGCGAAGTAGCGGAAGTGGTCGACGGCCAGCGGGAGGTCGGCGGCGAGGGTCTCCCGTACCGGTTTGCCGTTCTCCCAGCTCTCGGCGACCGCCAACTCCTCCAGGTGCGCCTCCGTCCGGTCGGCGATCCGGTTCAGTACGGCGGCCCGCTCCGCGACCGGGGTCCGCGCCCAGCCGGGCGCCGCGCCGTGTGCCGCGTCCAGTGCGCGTTCGACGTCCTCGGCCGTGCCCCGGGCGATCTCGGTGAAGGGACGGCCGTTGACCGGACTGGGATTCTCGAAGTACCGGCCGCGGGCCGGCGGGACGTACTCCCCGCCGATCCAGTGGTCGTAACGGGACGCGTACGAGACGATCGAGCCTTCGCTGCCGGGCGCTGCGTAACGGGTCATCTCTGTGCCCTCTCGGAGTCCGCGCCGCCCGCCGTCGGGCGGCGCCCGGGCCTCAAAGGCTAGAGAGCACAACGTTGCGACCGGGTTGCACGGGGCGGGTGTCACTCGTTCGAGTGGCGGAACCTCGGCGCCCCGCGGCCCGGTCACGTCGACGCGTCCTCCTTGATCATGTCCGCGCACTTCTCGCCGATCACCATCGTCGTGCCGCACCGATTCCCGGATGTACGCGAGGAGTTCGTCGTCGGTCTGCGCGGGCCACGGGCACCGGCCGTCGCCGCCGCCCGCGACGCCTCCGGCCGGTGCTCGTGGCCCACCACGAACAGCTCCGGCATGAGGGCTCCGCCTACTCGGACGGTGCGCCCGGGGCCGTCAGGCCGGTCGTACGGCCCGCGCGAGGAGTGCTCTATCCACCGGCAGTAAGGAGATACGTCACGTTCCGCCTGCGGGAGGGCGGGCGGAACGCGGGAGGCGTTGCCGCGCGTCGAGTTCCTCAACCCGCGCCCGCGCCGCCGGTCGCTGCGATGCCGGGAGCGCGGCCGCGAGGGCCCGCCATACCGGCAGGTCGTCTTCGCCCCAAGGGCTGTACGCCCAGTCGGCCAGCAGCGTCGGGTCCTCCCGGGCGATCAGCGCCGCGCGCAACTGGTCGGCCAGCCGACGCCGCAGCCGTACGACGGCCGGGGCCCGCGAACCGGGCAGCAGCGGTCCCGCGTACGCGCCCATCGCGGAGGTCGTCGCCCCCGATGCCAGCAGCCGGACGACGGCGTCGTAGTCAGACTCGACGGACGGGGCCACCCGGTACGGGCGGGAGCGCAGCAGGCCGGGGCCGAGCAGCCCGCGCAGCCGGGAGAGCTCGGCGCGCAGGGTGACCGGGGTGACCGACTCGTCCTCGTACAGCCCCACCAGCAGTTCGTCGCCCGTGACACCCTCAGGGCGGAGCGCAAGGAGAGTCATGATCTCGCTGTGCCGACGGCTCAGGCGGACCGTACGCCCGCCCGCCCGCAGCAGCGCCTCGTCACGGCCGAGGACAGTGAGCCGTACGGAACCCTGCTCGGGCGCCGGGTCGAGCAGCGCCAGGTGCGACTCGGCCGCCCGCGCCACCGCGCCGACGAATCCCAGGCTGTGCGGGTGGGCCAGCCGGTCTCCGCCGGTGATGTCGACCGCGCCCAGCAGCCGTCCCGTCCGCGGGTCGTGCACGGGCGCCGCCGCACAGGTCCAGGGGTGCGCCGGCCGCTGGAAGTGCTCGGCGGCGAAGACCTGCACGGGCCGGTCGACCGCGATCGCCGTGCCCGGCGCGTTGGTGCCGGTGACGGCCTCCGCCCAGCGCGCCCCGGGGACGAAGTTCATCCGGTCCGCCTGCCGTCGGGTCGCGCGGTGACCTTCGACCCAGAGCAACCTGCCGTGCGCGTCGCACACCGCCATCAGATGGCGACCGTCCAGTGCGTACGCGCCCATCAGCTCACGGAACAGGGGCATGGCCCCGGCCAGCGGATGGGCGTCCCGGTAAGCGGCCAGCTCGTCGTCGGACAACTCGACCCGGGCCATGTCCTCCCGGCCGACCCGCGCACGGACCGAACGGCGCCAGGAATCCGCCACCACCGTCCGTACGGGACGCTCCACCCGACCCGTCGACGCGAAGGACTCGTACGCCCTGTGCAGCGCGCCCCGGCGCCGCACGGGATCGGCGCCCGCTTCCAGGGCCACCCACGAGCCGGTCAACCGCGCCTCCCCGGTCGGATGCCGCCGGACACGGCCCCATCCTCGCGCCGGCTCTCGCGGCGGGGCAAGCGTCTCGTCCCGTCCGCCGGTGCTCTTCTTGTCCCGTCCGCTTGTTCCGTCCGCGCTGCCAACTCCGTTCCGCCGGCTGTACCGGCTCCGTCGGTTCCGTCAGCGCCCGTGGCTCCTCCGATTCCGTCGATTCCGCTCATTCCGCCAGGACGGTCGCGGGATCCGGGCCGCTCGGCCCCACCGGGGCCCAGCGCCCAGCACGCTCGCCCCTTCGGCGAGGATCGTGCCGAGCAGTTCGTCCAGCGGCTCCAGTTTCCCGGAGCGGCCGACCAGCCGGGGCTGTTCCTCCTTGAGGTACTGCGCCAGGTGGTTGCAGATCTGTTTGAGCGCCGTGAGCAGGGTGACGATCAGCCCTCGCCGTTCCATGCCGTCCGACGCGCCGATCGCCGCGAGGGTCTCCCTCAGCACCGCCTCGTACACGCCCGCCTGTTCCGCGGTGAGGGAGACGGCACAGTCGGTCTCGGTCTTCGGCGGCAGCTCGGGCGCGATCCCGGGTCGGACTTGCGGCGGCGCAGCAGGAAGGGACGGACCAGCCTGGCGAGCCGCTCGGCCGCGGCCGGGTCGCCGCCGCCCTCGATCGCCCGCGCGTGGTGGCTGCGGAAGGTACCGAGCCGGCCGAGCAGGCCGGGCGTCGTCCAGTCGAGGATGGTCCACAGCTCGGAGAGGTTGTTCTCCACGGGATTTTGTAGGTTTTGAGCCAGGACAGGCAGTGTTCGACGCGGGCGCGGATTTCGCGGTGCCCGGCGTTGTAGTCCTGTTCGGCCCGGCGCTCCTCATTCGTCTCGACGGGATCGGCATCGTCGGGGTTGGAAACTGTACAGGGATGTATCGCTGGAACGAGCGTGGACTGATCCCGACGCCCAGAGCCTGGCGGGAAGCGTTCATCGACTTGCACGGCGACAGCCGGGTCACCCTTACGGATGCCGGCCCGTGGGCGGGTCGGCTGGAGTGGCAGCGGTCACGGTCGTACGGCATCGCGCTCTGCGGTAACGTCCGCGAGGAGTTCGTGCGGGAGCGGCGGCACATCCGGACAGACCCGCGCGGAGCCTTCGAACTACTGGTGCCGACCGCCGGGAGCGCCCAGGTGGAGCAGGCCGCGGCCGCGGGCGAGATCCGGCCGGGCACTCTCGCGCTGTGCGACGTGGACCGCCCGTTGACCTTCACCCACGGCGAGGAATTTCAGTCGGTCGCGCTGATCGTCCCCGGTGAGGCGATCCACCGCCGCAATCCCGCCGCGGCCCAGGATCCGCAAGTCTTCGACGGCACCGCGGGGCTCGGTCGGCTGATCCGGCGGATGGTGCTCACCCTCCAACAGGAGCGGGAACACTTTTCCAAGGCAACCTTCGACATCGCCTGCGACCAGTTGCTCGACCTGCTCTGCCTGGCCGCTGAAGGCGCCAGCGACTCGGTGCCGTCCGCCCCGCGAAGAGAGGTCGAGGCGCAGGTGAGGCAGTACGTACGCCGTCACGCTGCCGACCCCGACCTCTCCATCACCGGCATCGCCCGGGTCCTGGGTTGGTCGGCGCGATATCTGCAAGACGTGCTACAGGCCGCCGGCACCACCTCCCGCGACCTGATCCGCTCGGAGCGGCTGCGGCTGGCCCGGACCCGGTTGGCCAGTTCAACCTGGGACAACCGGTCGATCGCGCAGGTCGCGCACGCGTCCGGGTTCGCCAGCCACGCGTCGTTCGCCACCGCCTACCGCCGCGAGTTCGGCGTCACGCCCCGCGAGACCCGCGGCGACAGCCGCGGTGAGTCCTGAGCCAAGCCTCAGGCGAGGGCGCCGCCGTCGACACGAAGGATGCTGCTGGTGATGTACGCGGCGTCCGGCCCTGCCAGGAACGCCACCACACCGGCGACCTCGTCGGCCTCGGCGTACCGGTGCATCGGGATAACCGCCTGAAGCATGAACTGGCCGCCCTCGGAATCCTTCGGCATGGCCATGTCGGTGTCGATGATGCCGCACTCGATCACGTTCACGTTGATCCCGCGCGCGGCGAAATCCTGGGCCCACCCGCGGGTGTATGCCGTGACCGCAGCCTTGGTCGCCGCGTAGTCGGACATGCCGGCCGCGAAGGTCTTGCTGGCAAGGCCGGACGACAGGTTCACGATTCGGCCGCCCTCGCGCATGTGCCGCACGGCCCGGTAGGTCGTGTCGGCGACACCGGTCAGGTTGATCGCGAGCTGCTCATCGCGTACGGCGTCGGTGATCTCCCCGGGCCAGAAGACACCGGCGCTGTTGACCAGGATGTCTATCCGGCCGAACTTCTCAGCGACCGCGTCCACCATGGCCGTCACCTGGGCGCGGTCGGCCTGGTCGGCCTGGATGCCCTCGGCGCGCACGCCCTGCGACCGCAGTTCCTCGACTACCGTCTTCGCCTTCTCCGCCTGCGCGACATAGGTGATGACCACGTCCGCGCCCAGCGCAGCCGGCCGCCGGGCCGTCGCCGCGCCGATCCCCCGGCTGCCCCCCCGTCACCAGCGCCACCTTGCCCGACAGAGTCTTCTCGATCACGAGCCAATCACTCCTTGCGAAATCCGCGCCTACCCGTGCCCGGTCAACGATCGCGGTCGGGACGCGCGCGGTCTTTCGCCGCGGCGCACAGCGCTTGCGCCACGGCGCATAAGCGGCTGGTCGGCCGACGCGGCGGTAGTCGCGCAGGGTTTTGTGGGTCTTGAGCCGGGCCAAGCAGTGTTCGACGCAGGCGCGGACGTTGCGGTGCCCGGCGTTGTAGTCCTGTTTCCGGGCGGGGAGTTCGCTGCCGTCGCGGGGTTTGCGGTACGGGATGATCACCTCGGGGTTGCCGCGGTAGGCACCGTCGGCCATCACGTCGCGGCCGGCCAACTGCTGGTCAATACCGCTGGTGCGGTAGACGATGGTGTCGTTACGGTTGCCGGGTCGCGGGTCGTCCAGGGCGATGACCAGGCGGGTGTTCGCGTCGACGGCGACTTGCAGGTTCGCCGAATACCGGTAGTTCTTGCTCGGTGCCGCGAGGCGGTGATCCCGGGTCGGGATCAGCGTGACGTCGACACCCTTGGCCAAGGCTCATGGTCGAGCGTGCCGTCCGGTACTTCGCTGTTGCTGCCGTTGCACGACCCACCGGACCAGCGGCAGCAGTCCCAGCCACACCACCAGCATGACCGGCACGTTCGTGAAGTCGCCCACGACCAGGGCCGGAAGCGCGCACAGCGCCGCTCCGGTCGCTTCCTTGCCACGCGTCACGAGTGTGGCGGGCAGGCCCCGCGCAGCGTGGCGCCGGGACCAGGACAGGGCCGTTCCTCCCGCATACAGGCCGTACGCGCCGCCGCAGATCACCGCCAGGGCGAGCGCGCACACGAAGACCGGCTCACCCTCCGGGGTATCGGCGGTCTCCTGGGAGACCTTCCCCTGCCGCACCTCGGTCGCGTAGTCCCGCCACATGCTGACCGTCACGCCGTCGCCGGGACGCAGGCGCTTGAGCAGCGGCTCCGAGTCGCCCATGTCGATGCTGTGGGGCACACCTGTTGGGCCCTTAAGGTACAGCGTGTACTCCGATGACTTGGTCTGCTCCCTGATCACCGTATGGGTCACGGTCGCATCGAACGAGCGCAGGCAGTCGTCATGGGAAGAGGACGAGGCGGTGCACGCAGTAGCGGTGCCGAACGCCTTCTCGCCCTCGATCAGGCCCGGCACGATGGACAGCCCCGCGGCACCGAGGAGGAGCATCGCGATACCGGTCAGAGCCGCGCACAGCCCCCACACGCGACGCCAGACGGTGTGCCGTCGGACGGCCCCCGGCTCGGGCTGCAGGCTGATGCGCCGGCCCACCGGCGGGTCACCGTGCGGCGGCATGACGGCGTCCTCTCACGCGCCCCACCAGGGTGAGCACGGCTACGGAGGCGGTCGCCGCGGCCCCCGTGGCCAGCGCGTCCGCGACGTACCGGCCCAGCGCCGGCCGCGGCCCGTCAACGAGCCCGAACAGCACGGCAGCCCCTGCGAGGCCGGCGCCGACCGCTGCCGGCCAGAAGCGGTGACGCGCCCAGAATCGCTGGACGAGCCCCATTCCGATGAATGGCGCAACGGACAGGTGAGGATCGTCGAGGGCGGCGAGCGCACCGTATCCCGGGCCGCTGACCGCCCAGCAAGCCGCGGCCACAAGCGTCGCCTCGCTCCAGGAAGCGGACCGGTTCACTGCGGCCGCCGCTCATGAGCGGCCCGGTCCCGACGGCGCTCCCGCCGCCGAGCAACGAAGGCAGCCAGGATCGAGCCGACTACGAGCGGCCCGGCGACCCAGCGGGTCATGTCCGCCACTCGGGCCGGCTCCCCGTCGGCCATCAGGGTCACCGTCTCAACGGTGATGGAGATCCCCAGCGGAACAAAGCCGAGCCCCCAGGCACGGACCACCCACACAGGCCCCTGGATCGGCTCCGGTGGCCGGCGCGGCCGGAGCACGGCCCAGCATCCCAGCCCCACGCATCCCAGCCCCACGGCCACCATGAACACGTCCACGGCCCTGTCGAACACATCGGTCACTGTTCCCCGCCTCGCCGTCTCATTTCCCGCGGCCCAAAAGCCAGGGGCGCCCCGCAGAGCATCATGACCGTCCGAGCGCGCCCCCTCATCTGCCGGGAACGGCAGACGGCCTGCGCGCTGCTTTCCGGCGCCCGGCAATGTGGGGACTTGACGTCACTTCTCATGAACACCCACGAGTCTCAAGATCGCCGACTGCTGCCCAAACGGGCAGACAATCGCTGCTGCTTGAAGTGAACGAAGCCAATGCGGGCTGGGTGGTGATGGTGCACAGGCGCTTGGTGGCCCGCGTCAGGGCCACGTACAGGTCCCTCTCCCCGCCGGGGCGGGCCGTGATGATCTCCTCGGGGTTCAGGACGACGACCCCGTCGAACTCGAGGCCACGTGCCTCGGACGCGGGCACGATGCGTGCGTGGTCGGCGATGCCGTGAGCCGTCAACTGGCTCACCCGGGTGTCCGCGCAGATCACTCCCAGGAGTTCGTCCGGCTGCGCGGTGCTCTGGGCGCGCAGTTCCTCCACGACGGCGTTGACCAACCCGTCCTCATGTGTGGTCACGGTGCGCGGGCTCTCACCGCTGCGCAGTGAACGTGTGGGCCGCTGGTCCGGAGCGATCCGCGCGAGCAGGTCCCGGACGCTCTCCAGGATCTCCTGCGTAGTGCGGTAACTGACCGTCAGGTCGTGCAGTCTGAACCGGGTCCCGACATGCGGGCTCAGGGCTTCCTTCCAGTCGCGTGCCGTCGTGGCCGGGCCCGACTGGGCGAAGTCACCGACCAGCGTCATCGCCCTCGCCGGGCAGCGGCGGATGATCATCCGCCACTGCATAGCGGTCAGTTCCTGCGCCTCGTCGACGACGACGTGCCCGTACGTCCGCTCGAGCGGGCCGTCGACCAGGCTCGCCGCCTCGTCCAGCAACGGCACGTCCGCATCGGTCCACGGGGCGTCCGGGCCACGCAGGAGAAGGGACCGCTCCTGCGGGGTCAGGTTCGGCAGGCGCTCGGCCAGGGCGTCGGTATCCGTCAGCAGTGCCTTCACGAGATCGCCGGGTACCAGCCTCGGCCACAGCGCCTCGACCGCCCGGTCGACACCCGCGTCGTCGAGGAGATCGGCCCCGATGGCGTCCAGGTCCAGCTCGTGGACCGGACCCGGGTCGGCGGCGCCGTCGGCACGGTGCTGGGCGACCCCCGTGAACCGGTCGAGGTTCAGGCCCGTCATCTGCTCGGCATCGGCGTCGATCTGCTCCAGGAGGTCGCCCATGGCCCGTTGCATCGCGTCGGTGACGGCGTCGACCAGGAGTTCCTTGAACACCTGGCGCGCGGGGTTGTGGCCGGATGCGGCCGCCAGGGCGGCGGTGCGTGCGGAGGCGACCTCCTTCTCGGACAGGTGGACCAGTTCCTGCCCGACCCGGACGGTGAAGTCACCGGCGGGGGCCTGGTGGTCTCGCAGCAGGCCGGCCAGGGCGTCGGCGAGGTCCAAGCCGCCCTTGAGGCGCGCCGTGTCGAACGGGTCCACCGCGTCCGGGGAGACTCCGGCCAGTTCTTGACAGGTCGCCAGATCGACGTCGTTCTCCCCGAGCGAGGGAAGGACCTGGGAGATGTAGTCGAGGAAACGGGCGTTGGGGCCCACCACGAGGACGCCTTCCTCCGCGGCGCGCGGGAACGCGTACAGGACGTAGGCCGCCCGGTGCAGGGCGACCACCGTCTTGCCGGTGCCGGGCCCGCCCCGCACCACGGTCACCCCGCGGTGGGCGGAGCGGACGATCTCGTCCTGCTCGGCCTGCAGCGTCGCGACGGCCGCGTGCATCCTGCCCGTACGCCGTGCCGACAGAGCCTCGGTCAACGGGCCGTCCCCCACGACGTCTTCGTCGGTCGGGGCGGCCCCGTCGAGCAGTTCGTCGCTCACCGAGACGACCGTGCGCTCCTCCAGGCGCAGGTGCCGGCGCCGCCGCAGACCCATCGGGTGGACCGGTGTGGCCTCGTAGAAGGGCCGCGCCGCGTTCGCGCGCCAGTCCACGAGCAGCGGCAGTTCGTCCTCCTCCGTGTGCAGTCCGATCCGCCCGATGCGCAAGGCCGTGCCGTCCGTCCAGTCGATCCGCCCGAAGACCAGACCCTTCTCGGCGCCTTCCAGCCGACCGATCTCCTTGGTCAGACGGTCGGCGGCGATCTCTCTCTCGTACGCCTCGCCGGCGCCGTCCGCCGGGGCCTTCAGCACACTCGCCCGGTTCGCTCGCGCCTCGGAAAGCCGCTCGGTGAGCAGCTCATACAATGAGGACACGTGACCTTGTTCCGATTCAACCGCACGCACGGCAGAATCATTTATGTTTGACAACAAGGGACTCCTTCGATTCGAGCCGCACCATACGGCCACAGTTCCCTAAAGGTAAGTCTTGACCTGCTCGTTGCGTCTATGTCCTTACGGCTGACCGCACTTCGTGTCATGCATTCCGTCGTTTCCCTTGAATGCCGGTGATATATTCCCGTTGCGCGGGAAAGGAAGTGAATCCACGGGAAGGGTTCGTGGCCGTGTCACAGGCCAGGACCCGGGCTGGCCTGCATTCCCGATGCGGACACCGGCGGCCGCCGTCCCGTTGTGCGACGCGGCGAGTTGGGTGATGTTCCCGCCGCCGTGTGCGTCCCGGATGCCGGACCTCAACGACTCAACATGCTGACGTGACAGGGAAGACGAGCGTGATGGTCTTGCCCGGTCCCGTGTCGTCCGCGAGGCGGCCGCCGAGGCCGAGCGAGGTCGGGCGCGCGGGCCGAAAGCGGTGCGGCGGGCGTCCTGGGCAGCCCGGCCACGACCGCGTCGACGAACGACCGCAGCAGCCGCTCGGGGGCGGGTAGGACAAGGGACCGCGGCGGTGCGGTGCCGAGCGGGACGCTGTGCGCGACGGCCGGCATCGCCGCCGCGAGCAGGCGGACGCGCTCCTGGTCCTCGGCGGTGAGCGGGCCCGCCCGCCATGCGTCGTGGTCCGTGCCGGAGAGATCCGGCAGCAGCTTTCCGTCGGCGGCGATCCGCAGTGCGAGCAGGGCGGCCGCACCCCAGAAGGCGGTGGACGGGGAAGCGTCGGGCGCCAGGCGCGCCCCGGTGAGGAGGGGCAGGGCGGGCGAGGTCGGTGACGCCGGTCGGTGGGCTGACGAAGGAACCGTGGGAGCTGTGAGAAGGGCGGGGACGGTGGTGATGTGGCACAGCGAGGTCACATTCTTCAAGTTTGACTAGTGGGCGCGGTCGCCGAGAGTACCTCATGGCCCGCTCGAGCGGGCCCCGGACAGGCGGCCGACCTGAGTGGGCACCTGTGGTCGACCCACGGGCACGTGAGGGCCGGCGGCGCGAGGGTGGCAACCGGATGTTCCGGGACCCAGGGGTGTGGTCAACCCCACCTTCGGTCAACGGGAAACCCCCACCGGATCCGGGTGGTGACCTCATGGTGGCGGGGTGTTGACCGAACGTACGTTTTGGGAGGTCAAGCGCATTCCGCGTGACCTGGTGCCGAGAGGGGCACCAGCCTCAGCCGCCGCGGCGGCCCGGAGACCGGAGACCGTGATGCCCCGAACCGCCCCTGCTCCCACCGCGGAGTTCGTACCCGCGCCTGCGGAGCCCGCGCCGGCGCCCTCTCCCGAGACCGCACTCCCCGCGGGGGCCGTGCCCTCTCCCGAGCCCGCGCCCGCTGCCGTGCGCGGCGGTCGCGGAAGCGAATTCGCACCGCTGCTGCGGATGGTGAGGGAGCAGGGTCTCCTGGAGCGCCGAGCCGGGTGGTACGCCCGGGGTATCACGGTCAATCTGCTCATCCTGGCCGGCATCACCGTCGGACTGGTGCTGCTGGGGCCTTCCTGGTGGTCACTGCTCTTGGCGCCTCAGCTGGCCCTCGTCTCGGCACGCATGGCCTTTGTCGCGCACGACGCGGGGCACGGGCAGATCACCGCCGATCGGGGCACCGGCCGGCTCGTCCAGCTTGTCCACGCGAATCTGCTGCTCGGCATGAGCCAGGAGTGGTGGAACGACAAGCACAACCGTCACCACGCCAATCCGAACCACATCGACAAGGACCCGGACGTCGCCGCGGACATCCTGGTCTTCGCCCAGCACCAGACAGCGGGGCGGTCGGGGCTGAGAGGCTGGCTCACCCGCCATCAGGCATGGCTTTTCTTCCCGCTGACCACCCTGGAGGGCATCGCCCTGAAGGTGTACGGCTTCCAGGCGGTCTTCTCCCGGAAGGACAACCGCATGCCCGGGCGGCGGCGCATACGGGAAGGGCTGTTGCTCGTGACCCATGTCGTGGGCTATCTCGCGCTGCTGCTGACCACCCTGACCGTCGCGCAGGCGATCGTGTTCGCCCTGATCCATCAGATGCTCCTCGGCCTTCACCTCGGAATGTCCTTCGCGCCCAACCACAAGGGCATGGAGATGCCCGATCCGGAGGGGAGCGCGGACTGGGGGCATCTGCGCCGACAGGTCCTCACTTCGCGGAACATCCGCGGCGGCGCGGTCACCGACTGGTTCCTCGGCGGGTTGAACTACCAGATCGAGCACCACCTCTTCCCCAGCATGCCGCGCCCCCACCTGCGCCTCGCCCAGCCGCTGGTCCGGGCCCACTGTGCCCGGCTCGGGGTGCCGTACACGGAGACGGGCCTGATCGACTCGTACCGGCAGGCCCTCGGGCATCTGCACGAGGTCGGCGAACCGCTGCGCGTCGGCGCATAGTGGAACTGGCGGACTCCCGTGCGCGTTCACCGGTCAGGGAGCGGCACGGGCCGCGGAGGAGGCGTCGAGATGTCGACAAGAGCGAAGATCGCCATCGGGGGAGTGGCCGTCGGCCTACTTCTGATTCCGCTGATCGGATTCTGGTTCGCGCTGCTGGTGGTGCTGGGAGTGCCGACGGTGGCGTATCTGATGCTCGACCCGTCGCAGCGCAAGAGGCTGCGCCGGATCAGCCGTAAGGAACTCGGCCGCTGAGGTACCCGCTCGGCCCTCCTGGGAGCCGAGAGCGGCGTGGGCGTCGGCCCGGCCGCCGCGTATGCGACGTCCGGGAGTACGCGTCGCGGCGCGCACGGGCCGAGGCGGACGCGCCCGGCGGCGCGGGAGAACGCGGCTGCCACCCGGCGGGCCGCGGGGATGGCTCGTGCCCGGTGGCCCGGCGATCGCGGTGGCCGGATCGTTCCGTCCCTCTCAGGCGGCCGGCAGGCCGAGCAGGCTGCGCGCCACGGTTTGCGGCGACTCGTCACGCTCCCGGGCGAGCGCGAT
The DNA here is from genome assembly GCF_052983195.1 of Streptomyces hebeiensis. NCBI lineage: Bacteria > Bacillati > Actinomycetota > Actinomycetes > Kitasatosporales > Streptomycetaceae > Streptomyces > Streptomyces hebeiensis. Next base: position 228,225 of record NZ_CM129812.1, on the reverse strand, counting down.
GACCGCGCGGCAGGCGAGTTCGCTCACCCCGAAGGAGAGCGCCTCGGGGGAGACCCAGCTCGCGGCCTCGTCGATCCGCTGCTGGTCGTCGTCCGCGCATGCCGACACGTAATCGGCGGCGGCCTCGAAGATGTTGTGCTGACGCGCTCGGGGCCGCTCCGCGACCGTTGCGGCGGCCTTCGTGGGCACCACGATGCTGCGGAGTCTGTCGAACACCGGGATCACCTTCCCTCCACTGCCCGGCGAGGCACGGACCTCGGCTGACGTCCGGGGTCACTCTTCCAACGTACGGTTGGTGAGCTCCGGGCAGAAGAGGGCCTGTTTTTCGCCCGCGCGGAGGGCCTCGCTCCGACGGCTCACCCCTGCCGGGTGGCCAGGGCCAGGAAGCGGGAATCCTCGTCGGTGTACACGTCGAGCCGCCAGCCGGAGCCGGCCAGCAGGGGGCGCAGATTGATCTCGGCACGCACGTCGTCGTCCGTGATCCGTCGGCCCTGCCGGGCGGCGAGCGCCGCCCGGCCCACGGGATGGAAGAGCGCCAGCAGGCCGTCCGGCCGTACCACTCGGGCCAGTTCCCTCAGGTGGTCGGCGGGACGCGGCAGGTGTGAGATCAGCCCGGCACCGAACACGGCGTCCAGCGTTTCCGAGCGCACGGGCAGCCGTCGTACATCGGCCAGCAGCAGCCGCCCGCTGCTCCGGCGCCCGGCCCGTACGGCCGCCTGGAGCATCTCCGGAGTCAGATCGACCCCGAGCACCGTGCCCCGGGGGCCCACGGCCTCCCGCAGGGCCGGCAGTGCCCGGCCCGTGCCGCACCCCGCGTCCAGGACCGCGTCGCCGGGGCGGAGCCCGAGCGCGGCCACTGCCGCGGCGTAGGCGGGGCCGTCGTCGGGGAAACGCGTGTCCCAGCCTGCCGCCCGGGCGCCGAAGAATTCCCGTACTCGGGTGTGGTCATGGTCCATGGACCCATGATCTCCCCACGGTGGGCGCGTCGGCCCGCCCCATGCGATTCACTCGGCCACACCCGTGTAAGCCGAGACCTTGTCGATCCGTACCCGCACCAGGAGTTCGCCCGGCACGCCGTTGCGCGCACCGAACTCCTCGGCCCGGTCCTGGCCCATGTACCGAGCGGCGATCCTGGTGGCCGTCTCGAGCAGTCGCCGAGGGTCCTCGTCGAGTTCGGCGCGGCCGTGGATCACCACGAACGCGAACGGCGGTTTTTCGTCGTCCACACAGAGAGCGATCCGGTTGTCCCGTGCGAGATTGCGGCCCTTCACCGTCTCCTTGCCGGTGTTGAAGACGAGATCGTCGCCCTCCATGACGAACCAGACAGGCGCGATGTGCGGGCTTCCGTCGGCCCGTACGGTCGACAGCTTGCCGGTGCGGGTGCCCTCCGAGACGAAGGCATGCCACTCGTCCTTGCTCATGTTCGTCGCCATGGGGGCATTCTGCGCCGCACTTGTGTTCCGCGCGACGCGGGGCCGGGAATACCGGGTTACCCGGACCTGTGTGCGAGGACCGCTTGCCCGCACGCGGTCGGTGCGCAAGGCTACGAGCATCGAGGGATCTTGGGGAACGTAGGAACGGGGAGGGCAGAGATGGCGCTGGAAAAAGGGCTCGATTGGCTCCTGGACGACCTGACCGAACGGGTCGAGCACATCAAGCACGCACTGGTGCTCTCGAACGACGGCCTGGTGACCGGAGCCAGTACGGATCTGGCGCGCGAGGACGCGGAACATCTCGCGGCGGTCTCCTCGGGGCTGCACAGCCTCGCGCGAGGCTCGGGGCGCCACTTCAAAGCGGGCAAGGTGCGGCAGACCATGGTCGAGTTCGACGACGCGATGCTGTTCGTCACCTCCGCCGGTGACGGCAGCTGCCTGTGCGTCCTCGCCGCGGCCGAGGCGGACGTCGGCCAGGTGGCGTACGAGATGACGCTGCTCGTCAACCGGGTCGGCGAACATCTCGGCGTCGCGGCACGCCAGCCCGACCACACCACGCTGAGCGGCCTCTGAACGTCCTGCGACGGGCCTCTGAGCTGGTGCTTTCCGCGTGCCCCGTGAGTTGTCCACAGGTCGGGCGGGATGTGCCGCTGCCGCGCTACGGTCATCACCGAGAGTAGTTACGCCTCACGGGGGAGGACCATCATGGCGATCAGTGACGTCCGCGACGGCAGCACAGGCGGCCGAGTGGGGGAGGCGGCAGCGTCTCCGCAGCCGCAGCCGCAGCCGCAGCCGCAGCCGCAGCCGCAGCCGGGGCCAGAGCGGGGGCCGGGGCGGACGCGACGGCAGGAGCGGGTGCGGGCCCCGGAGCCGCCGGAGTGCGGGGCCGCGGACGGGCAGGCCACAGGGGTGGAGGAGGCCGCGGAGAGGCCGGCGGCGGTGGGGATCGCCCGGGCGGCGCGGGAATTGTGCCTGCGGCGTGGCGAATTCGAGCTCGCCGCGGAGCTGGGGCACGTCCGCACGATCGCGGGACCGGTCGCAGGCCGTCGGCAGGTCTCCCGGCGGGAGATCGATCGGCTGCGCGCGGCGGAGGGATTTCCGGACGCGTTGCGCGAACGGGTCAGGACCGTGGGGACGGCCGAGGGAGCCGAGCTGATGCTGATCAGCCCCGGCCGCTTCGGCAGGCTCGCGCGAGCCGGCTTCATCACGCCGGTGAGGTTCTATCTGAACCGCTACCGCGCGATCGTGTGGTTGTATCTGGCCGATGAGTTGAGGCAATTCGCGGAACGGGAACGGACCCTGCTCTCCGGCCGTTTCCCGAAAGGTCTCGACAGGGGGACGGCGGCGGGGCGGGACCTGCGCGCGCGCAACTGGCGGGGGCGGCGGATCGGCCTTCTGCTGCACGAGTGCGCCGGGCCGTGGGAGCGCGCGGCGGTCGTGGCCGGTGTGCTGGATCCGGCCCAGCTGGCCGAGTTGGTCCCGGATTGCTATGAACGTGCCTATGTACGTCGACTGATGCCCGAGTTGTCCCAGGTTCATCCACAGTCCGAAACGGCGCGGGAGAAGGTTCGGCGTCTGCTGGTGGCGGACGATCCGGACGAGATCCAGTGGCACCGCGCGGGGCTCACCCTGCTGCTCGAGACGGCGCGGTGCGCGCGTCCCGCGCCCCGCCCCGACGAAGTGCTCCCGGACGATCGAGGAGCCGATGCCGCGGCACGCAGCCCGGTGCCTCCCTCCGATGAGGACGTGCCGACGCCTCCTTCCGACGCCGCCGCGCCGCCACCGGCCGACCCGGGGCCCTCTTCGCAGACGGGCCCGGAGACAGTGACATCGCCGCGAGCACCGGTGGCACCCTGCGGGGACGGCCGCGCGGGGCTGTTGGCCCGTCTGAGGCTCGGCAGGAGCAGGCGTCCGTGCGTGGCGGCTCCGCCCCGGTGAGGCCGCCGGACAGCGCTTACGGGCGACCCCCGCCGGTGACGGTGGTGCGCTCCGGGGAGAGGGAGCCCCAGGTGCCGTCGGGCAGTTGGGCGCGGATCGCGATCCGGTAGGTCTCGCCGGCCTTCCGGCCCAGGTGCATCCGATAGCTGGCCCGGCCGCGAGGCGGCTCGTCGCCCCAGGTCAGGGTCGTGGCGAAGGACCCGTTGAGACGGATCTGGTACGAGAGGACTTCGGCGCCCGTCCTGGGCGCCAGCCAGGACAGGTCCGCGTAGTACGCGCCGTCGGCAGCGTGTGGCGCGACCCGGAAGTCCAGGGGCGCGGTGGCGGGATCGCCGCCCGGGCCGCGCGGGGTGGTGATCTCGACGGCGCGGGCGGCGGGTGAGGCGTTGCCGGCCGCGTCCCGGGCGACGACGGTGAAGCGGTAGCGGGTGCCCGGTCGCAGCCGGGCCAGGCGCGTCGTCGTCGTGCTTCCGGCCACGCTGTGGATCTTCGTGCCGCTCTGGAGGACGTCGTACGAGGTGATGCCCTGGTCCCCAGTGGCCCCGTTCCACTGGAGCCGTGCGGCCCGGGCGCCGTCGCTGACCCCCCTCAGACCGGTGGGCCGGGCCGGGGCCGTGGTGTCCTCGGCGACCGCCGCGGGGGTGGTGACGGACACACCGCCGCTGTGCGGTGAGAGGCCTCGTCCGGCACGGGCCCGGACAGTGAAGGTGTAGGAGGTGGCCGGCTTCAGACCGGTGACGTCCGTCATGGTGTGCTGGGCCGGGACATCTGTCACCTTTGTTCTGCCGCGGTAGATCTCGTAGCGCTCGACATCGGCCGTGCCCGGTGCCTCGTGCCACATCACGTGAACGGAGGTGGCGCTTCCGGCCTGGGCCGTGACCCCGGCGGGTGCCGAAGGGGCCCGCGGGCTCCCGCCCTCGGCATCGCAGGCGGTCAGCGCCAGGACGGCGGCGGACAGGAACGCGGCGGTGCGGGAGAACCCTCGCATGGACAATGTCCTCCACCCGGGAAAGTGGTCTGGACATATATGGCACAGGTGTCGCGTCCACATCAAGAGGGTCGTGGCGCCGTGACGGGAAGAGATGTCCGGGGCCGGCCTCCCGGCCGCGTCCAGCGCGTCCGGCCGGTCCCCCCCGTGCTCGGCCGCGCCATAGTCAAGAGCTGTACGTAATGCTCTGGCCAACGGTTGGTATGGACCGGTCGTTGACTCATCCTTGGAACAATCGCCCCTCGTTCCTCAGGGATTTCATGTGCCGACAGTGCTTGTTCAGCCATCCTCCGGCCAACGGCGCGGCGGTGACGCGCCTTTCGGGTCGGGCGACGGCGTCTTCACGACGGGGATGACCGCCGATTGTGGTTGCATGGTTCGGTGAATCGACAGACTATGCCGACGGCAGATGACATCCCCATGTGTGAGGTCCGTCTCCGGGACGGGGCCGATCTCGAGGACTGTGTGCGGATGCTCGCCGAGGTGCACAAGGGAGACGGCTACCCGCTGAACTGGCCCGAGTGCCCAGCTGAATGGCTGGCGCAGCCCGCGCAGTTCGGCGCCTGGGTCGCCGAGCAGGACGGCCGGATCGTCGGCCACCTGGCCCTGTCACCGGCCGGATCCGACGATCTGGCCCCCGGTCTCTGGAGCGACCGCGCGGGCACGAGCCCCGCGGAGGTGGCCGTGGTGCGCCGCCTGTTCGTCTCGCCCTCGGCGCGGGGCCATGGGATCGGCGCCCTGCTGATCTCGCAGGCGGCCAGGGAGGCCCGGGGGCGTGGGCTGCACGCCGTACTCGACGTCGTGGCCACCGACACCGCCGCCGCGGCGCTGTACGAGCGGCTGGGCTGGAGCCTGTTGGCGGAGGTGGACCAGCGCTGGAGCGAGCAGCGGACCGTCACGGTCCGGTGCTACGCGGCGCCGCTCTGAGTCCGTCCCGCCGCCGGTCCGGTCGCGCGCCGTGGCGTGGCGGACCGCCGGGTGCGGACGTGCCGTGCCACTCGTCAGGGTGAAGGATGACTCCGCGCCGAGTGCTCTCCCGGGGGAATCCGAGCGCGTGCGCCTGTCGGAACGGCGAATCGTTCCGGACGGCCGGTGTCCGCCGCGTCCCCATGTCGAGGCCGGCTCGTCCAGGGGCCCCGAGACGTGAGGTCCGCCGTACCCCAGGGGCCGGGCGCCGGGCACCGGACACGGCGGGGGCCTCCTCGCCCTCGGCTCGGGACCCGGCGCGGCAGCCCGCGTCGACCGGGTATCAGCGCGCCGGGTCGTGAGGCGCAGGGCGACGGGACGCCGACGGGCGGGGAGCCGGCGCGTGGGTCGAACTGCGCACCACCAACTCGGGCTGGAGAACCACCGAGTGGTGCCGGTGCCCCTCCGCGTCCGGGCCCGTCTCCTCCATCAGCATGCGGGCCGCCGTACGCCCCATCGCGTCCGCCGGCTGCCGTACGGACGTGAGCGGTACGACCGCCGCCGCCGCGAACTCGATGTCGTCGTAACCGACGATCGACATATCGCCCGGAACGTCGACCCCCGCCCCGTACATCGCCTGCAGCACGCCGAGCGCGAGCAGGTCGTTCGCGCAGAACACGGCGGTGGGACGGTCCGCGAGGCCCAGCAGCCGGGCCCCGGCGTCGATGCCCGACGCGACGTCGAGCCGCGCCGACTCGACATGCCGCAGCGCCGTCTCCGGCAGCCCCGCCTCACGCAGGGCGGCCAGCGCTCCCGTGCGGCGGTCCCGGCACTGCGGCAGGGACATCGGTCCGCTGATGTACGTCACGGAGCGATGGCCGGCCGCGAGGAGATGCCGGACCGCGAGCGTGCCGCCCGCCTCGTCGTCGACCGAGACGGAACAGCCCTCATCGGCAGGCACGGCCCGGTCGACGTGAACGTAGGGAATGCCGCGCCGCGCGAACGTCCGCACATTGCCGCCGGTCGCGTCGGCCGGGGTCAGCAGCACACCGCGAACCCGCTGTTCGGTGAAGAGCGACAGGTACTCAGCCTCCTCGGCGGTGCTGCCCGCGCTGTTGCAGAGCATCACCCCGAGCCCGGCCTCGCGGGCGGCGCGCTCAGCGCCCTTGGCCACGGCGACGAAGAAGGGATTCCCCATGTCGAGCACCAGGATGGCCAGGATGCGGCTGGTGCCGACCCGGAGCTGGCGGGCCGTCTCGCTCCGTACGAAACCGAGCTGGTCGATCACCGCGCGGACCCGTACCCGGGTGTGTTCCGACACCTTCTCGGGCCGGTTGAGCACGTTGGAGACGGTCCCGACCGAGACACCGGCCAGCCGGGCCACGTCCTTGATGCCGACCGTCTGCGTCACGCGTCCCGCCCGCCCTGTCACATCTCGTTTACGTCTCCTGATCGGTGTGACCATCATATGCGGAGGGTGAACGTCGCCGATGAGGGGCATGTGGCTGGTGCTGGTGCTGGTGCTGGTGCTGGTGCTGGTGCCGATGTCGATGCCGGTGCGCCGGGCTCCCGGTCAGCGCGCCGCCCGCTCGCCGGCGAGCAGTTCCGCAGCACGGTCCCAGGCTTTCCGGTCGCCGGACGGCTCGTACCGGCGTGGCTCCAGCGCGCCTCTCAACAGCGCCCGCAGGTCGGTCAGATCACCACGGACTGCTCCCGCCGCCCGTGCCTGCACGAGGACGTTTCCGAAGGCGGCCGCCTCCGCCGGGCCGGCCACCACGGGCAGCCCGCACGCGTCGGCGGTCAGCCGGCACAGCAACTCGTTGTGGGCCCCGCCGCCGACGACGTGCACCGTGTCCACCGTGCGGCCGGACAGCCGCTGCGCGTCCTCCACGGCGCGGCGGTGCGCGAGGGCCAGCGAGTCCAGGACGCAGCGGGTGATCTCGGCCGGGCCCCGGGGCACCCGCCCGCCGACGCGGCGGCAGGCATCCGCGATGCGCCGCGGCATGTCACCCGGCGCGATGAACGCGGGATCGTCCGCGTCCACCACCGCCCGCAGTCCCGGTACATCGGCGGCCTCGCGCAGCAGCCGGTCGAGAGGCCGGCCGGTCCCGTCCGCCTCCCAGGCACGCAGGCACTCCTGGAGCAGCCAGAGCCCCATGATGTTGCGCAGGTAGCGGACGGTTCCGTCGACGCCCAGTTCATTGGTGAAGTTGGCGAGCCTGCTCTCCTCGGTGAGGACGGGCGCGTCCAGTTCCAGCCCCGCCAGCGACCAGGTGCCGGTGGCGACGTAGGCGAACCGCTCGCCGGACGCCGGTACCGCGGCCACGGCGGAGGCGGTGTCATGAGAGCCTACGGCCGTCACCGGCACCGGCCCCGTCAGGCCGGTCTCGGCGAGGACGTCGGGCAGCAGCAGCCCCGCCGGATCGCCCGGCCCGCGCAGCGGGGCGAACAGGGTGAGATCGACGCCCAGCGCGTTCGCGACCGGCCTGGCCCAGTCGCGCGTACGCGGATCGATCAGCTGGGTCGTGGAGGCGTTCGTGATCTCCGTCCCCGCCTCGCCGGTGAGCCAGTACGCGATCAGGTCGGGGATCAGCAGCAGCCGCCGCGCGGCGGCCAGCGTCGCGCTCTCCCGTGCCGCGGTGAGCTGGTAGAGCGTGTTGAACGGCAGGTACTGGAGACCGGTGGCCGCGTACAGGTCCTCAGGCGGCACGACGGCGGAAACCCTGGCCGCCTCGCCGTCGGTGCGGACGTCGCGGTAGTGCACGGGGTTGCCCAGCAGCGAGCCGTCCGCGTCGAGCAGGCCGAAGTCCACGGCCCAGGTGTCGATACCGACGCCGGCCGGCGCCCGTCCTGTCGCGGCCCCGGCGGCCCGCAGCCCGTCCAGCACGCCCGCGTACAGGGAGAGGATGTCCCAGTGGAGCGTTCCGGCGGCCCGCACCGGCCGGTTGGGGAACCGGTGGATCTCCTCCAGGCGCAGTGTGCCGGAGCCGCGCCCGGACACGTGTCCGACCATGACACGGCCGCTGGAGGCACCGAGATCGACGGCTGCGAAGGGAAGCGGTTCGGTGAGTGACACGACGGACCTCGTTGACAGGACAGCGGGCGGGCGGTGGGTGGGGGAAACCGGGCGAAGAGTACGGGCAAGCGGGGCGGACGGCAGGGGAACGGGGGCGTGCGGCAGGGAAAGGACGGCGGACGGTACGAGGAGGCGGGAACGAGGCGGTACGCGAGGTCAGGGGGGAGGCAGGACGGTACGGGGAGTTCGGGGAGGCGCGGGGGAGCGGTGGAAAGGGGACGGGGCCCGGCGCCGCGTACCGTCCCGGGGCGGACCGGACCGGACCGTCCCGGACCGGGGCGGGCCCGGCGCCGCGTACCGTCCCGGACCCCGCCCCGCCGCCCCCGCCGCTTCCTCAGCGCAGGAACGCCGCCGCGACGCCCGCGTCCACCGGGACGAGCAGCCCCGTCGTGTGGGTCAGGTCGCCGCCCGTCAGCGCGAAGACGGCGTTCGCCACATGCTCGGGCAGCACCTCCCGCTTCAGCAGCGTGCGCTGGGCGTAGAACTCCCCGAGCTTGTCCTCCTCCACCCCGTACACCGCCGCCCGCTGCGCGCCCCAGCCGCCCGCGAAGATCCCGGAGCCGCGCACCACACCGTCCGGGTTGACGCCGTTGACCCTGATCCCCAGGCCGCCCAGCTCGGCGGCCAGCAGCCGCACCTGGTGGGCCTGGTCCGCCTTGGTCGCGGAGTACGCGATGTTGTTCGGACCGGCGAACACCGCGTTCTTGGAGGCGATGTAGACGATGTCACCGCCCATGTCCTGGTCGGCCATCACCCGCGCGGCCTCGCGCGAGACCAGGAACGAGCCGCGCGCCATGATCGCGTGCTGGAGGTCCCAGTCCGCCGCCGTGGTCTCCAGCAGCGGCTTGGAGATGGAGATCCCGGCGTTGTTGACGACGAGGTCCACCCCGCCGAAGGCCAGGGCCGCCGCGTCGAACGCGGCCTTGATCCGCTCCTCGTCGGTCACATCGGCGCCCACCGCGACCGCCCGGTCGGCGTTGCCCAGCTCCCCGGCGACACGCTCCGCGCTCTGGGCGTTCAGGTCGGCGACCACGACACACGCCCCCTCCGCCGCGAGCCGGTGGGCGATGGCCCTGCCGATCCCGGATCCCGCGCCGGTGACCAGCGCGACCCGCGCGGCCAGCGCCTTCGGCGCCGGCATCCGGCGCAGCTTGGCCTCCTCCAGCTCCCAGTACTCGATCCGGAACTTCTCCGACTCCTCGATGGGCGCGTACGAGGAGACCGCCTCGGCCCCGCGCATCACATTGATCGCGTTGAGATAGAACTCGCCCGCGACCCGCGCGGTCTGCTTGTCCTTGCCGTACGAGAACATCCCCACGCCGGGCACCAGCACGATCGCCGGGTCGGCTCCGCGCATCGGTGGCGAATCGGCGGAGGCATGCCGCTCGTAGTACGCGCGGTACTCCTCGCGATAGGCGGTGTGCAGCTCCGCCAGCCGCTCCCGCACCCGCCCCAGCGGCGCCGCGGGCGGCAGGTCGAGGACCAGGGGGCGGACCTTGGTGCGCAGGAAGTGGTCGGGGCACGAGGTGCCCAGGGCGGCGAGCCTCGGGTGCTCGGTCCGGGAGACGAAGTCGAGGACCGGCTCGCTGTCGTCGAAGTGGCCCACCTGCGGCCGGTCGGTGGAGGCCAGGCCCCGGATCAGCGGGGCGAGTGCCGCGGCCCTGGCACGCCGCTCGGCCTCGGGCAGCGGCTCGTAACCCTTCAGCACCGGGCCGAACGGCTCGGGCGCGCCCCGCTCCGCCAGGAACGCCTCGGCTGTCCTGATGATGTGCAGCGAGTTGCGTTCGCACTCCTCGGAGGTCGCGCCCCAGGCGGTGATGCCGTGCCCGCCGAGCACACAGCCGATCGCGTTCGGATGGGCTTCCTTGACGGCGGCGATGTCCAGGCCGAGCTGGAAGCCGGGACGGCGCCAGGGCACCCAGACCACCGTGTCGCCGAAACACTCGGCCGTCAGCTTCTCCCCGTCCGCCGCGCAGGCCAGGGCGATGCCCGAGTCCGGGTGGAGGTGGTCGACGTGGGCCGCGTCGACCAGTCCGTGCATGGCGGTGTCGATGGACGGTGCGGCGCCGCCCTTGCCGTGCAGGCAGTAGTCGAACGCGGCGACCATCCCGTCCTCGCGCTCCACCCCCGGGTAGACGTCGGTGAGCGCGCGCAGCCGGTCCACACGCAGGGCCGCCAGCCCGCCCGCCGTGAGGGTGCCCAGGTCACCGCCGGACCCCTTGACCCACATCAGCTCGACGTCGTCGCCGGTCACGGGGTCGGTGGCGGATCCCTTCGCGGAGGTGTTGCCGCCGGCGTAGTTGGTGTTGCGCGGGTCGGCGCCGAGCCGGTGCGAGCGCTCGAGCAACTGGGCCGCCGCGGGATGCAGATCGGGCTGGTCGGTCATGGTGTCCCTCTGTGATGTAACGGGGTGTGCGGGATGTACGAGGTCTGCGGTTCCCACTCGGTCTACGGGACGCACGTGGGCCGTGCTCCCCGCGGGGAGCGAGCGGACGCGCGTGAGAGCGGTGAACCACCGTGCGGCGCGGCGCGGTTCAGGCTCCCCAGCCCGCCTGGGTGCCGCCGATCCGCTCCGCGACGATCTTCTTGCCGTACCCGGATGCGTGATACGCGGCCACCGGGTCCGCGTCCGCGCCCAGTTCCGTGCGGACCTCGGCGACCAGCGGGCGTACGTCGGTGTTGAAGGCGTCCATCAGTACCGCGTTGGCCGCCAGCACGTCCCCCGCGCGCTGCGCCGCGTCCAGCGCCGCCGCGTCCACCAGCAGCGCCTTGGCCGTGGCCTCCTGCACGTTCATCACCGAGCGGATGATCGCGGGGATCTTCTCCTCGATGTTGTGGCACTGGTCGAGCATGAAGGCCGTGCCCGCGACGAGTCCGCCGCCCTTGATCACCTCGTACATGATCCGGAACAGCTGGAACGGGTCGGCGGCCCCCACCATCAGGTCGTCGTCCGCGTAGAAGCGGGAGTTGAAGTCGAAGCCGCCGAGTTTCCTCTCCCGCAGCAGCACCGCGACGATGAACTCGATGTTCGTGCCCGGCGCGTGGTGCCCCGTGTCCACCACGACCTGCGCCTTCGGGCCGAGGCGCAGGCAGTGGGCGTACGCCGTGCCCCAGTCGGGGACGTCCGTGGCGTAGAAGGCCGGCTCGAAGAGCTTGTACTCCAGCAGCATCCGCTGGTCGTCGCCGAGCCGTTCGTACACCGCCGACAGGGCCTCGGCCAGCCGCCCCTGCCGCGCGGAGATGTCGTCCTGTCCGGGGTAGTTGATGCCGTCGGAGAACCACAGCTTCAGGTCGCGGGACCCGGTGGCGTCCATGATGTCCACGCACTCGAGCAGGTGGCCCAGCGCCTTGCGGCGCACCGCCCGGTCCGGGTGCGTGACCGAGCCCAGCTTGTAGTCGTCGTCCTGGAACACGTTCGAGTTGATCGCCCCGAGCCGTAGCCCCAGCCCTCGCGCGTACTCCGCCAGCGCGCCGTAGTCGTCCACGCGGTCCCACGGGATGTGCAGGGCCACCGTCGGCGCCACGCCCGTGTGCGCGTGCACCCGAGCCGCGTCCGCCAGCTTCTCCTCCGGGGTGCGCGGCACGCCGGGCTGCGTGAACACCTTGAAACGTGTTCCAGAGTTCCCGAACGCCCACGAAGGCGTCTCGACGGCCTGCGACTTCAGCGCCGCCTTCACAGCGGACTCGGTGGATCGATCCGTCATCTCAGCGCTCCCGTGGTACGGACCCGCGGCGCGAGTCGTCGACGTCGTCGAAGTGATCGGCACAGGCCGGTGTGAATCGTTTCATTGCCGTGAAGTTATGGGAGCCGCCCAGGAGTGTCAACCCTTCGCGCGACGCCCGTCGCCACACGGTCGCGTACGTCCAAAACCCCTCGGAAAAATGTCGTGCACAGCCCATTGACGCCTTCGGGCGGCGCCGCTTAGCTTCCGTGCAACCTCATTGAAACCTTTCACGGCGGGCTGTCAGGAAGACGTCCAGCCGCCGAGGAGTCCCCATGAACGAGCCCGTCCCGGAATCCGGCCCGCGCCCCGCCCCGGTCCTGGCCCTGAAGGACGTGAGCAAGTCCTTCGGCGCCGTGAGGGCGCTGCGGGACGTGTCCCTCCAGCTGTTTCCCGGCGAGGCGCACGCTCTCGCGGGGGAGAACGGCGCGGGGAAGTCCACTCTCATCAAGACGCTCGCCGGGGTGCACCGTCCGGACTCCGGCGAGGTACTCGTCGACGGCGAGCCGGTCGTCTTCCACGGCCCCGCCGACGCACGGGACGCGGGCATCGCCGTCATCTACCAGGAGCCGACGCTCTTCCCCGACCTGTCGATCGCCGAGAACATCTTCATGGGCCGGCAGCCCCGCCGTTCGCTGGGACGGATCGACCACCGGGCCGTTCGGGAGACCACCGCAGCGCTGATGAAGCGCCTCGGTGTGGAGCTCGACCCCGACCGGCCGGCCCGCGGGCTGTCCATCGCCGACCAGCAGATCGTCGAGATCGCCAAGGCGCTCTCCTTCGAGGCACGCGTCCTGATCATGGACGAGCCGACCGCGGCCCTGACGGGCGGTGAGACCGCCCGGCTGTTCTCCGTCGTCCGGACCCTGCGGGCCGAGGGCGCCGCCGTCCTGTTCATCTCCCACCGGCTGGAGGAGATCTTCGCACTCTGCCGGCGCGTCACCATCCTGCGCGACGGCCGCTGGATATCCTCCCGCCCGCTCGCCGGGCTCACCGAGGACGACCTGGTCCGCGCCATGGTCGGTCGTGACCTCGGCGAGCTGTATCCCAAGCAGGGCACGGATGTGGGGGAGACTGCCCTGTCGGTGCGCCGGCTGACGCGTGAGGGCGTGTTCCGGGACGTCTCCTTCGACGTACGGCGCGGCGAGATCGTGGCCCTGGCCGGACTCGTCGGCGCGGGCCGCAGCGAGGTGGCGCAGGCCGTGTTCGGTGTCGACCGGGCCGACGCGGGCGAGGTCCTGGTGACCGGACGCGCGCTGCCCGCCGGATCCCCGACCGCCGCCATGGCCGCCGGCCTCGCCCTCGTACCGGAGGACCGCAGACAACGTGGACTGGTGATGGACATGTCCATCGAACGGAACATCGCCCTCACCGGACTCGGCCGGCTGGGCAGGGGCGGACTGGTGCGCCGGGCCCTGGAGCGCGGCCGGGCCGCCGACTGGGCCGTCCGCCTCCAGCTCAAGTACAACCGGCTCGCCGACCCCGTCGGCGTCCTCTCCGGCGGCAACCAGCAGAAGGTCGTCCTCGCCAAATGGCTGGCCACCGAGCCGGTGGTGCTCATCGTCGACGAACCCACCCGGGGGATCGACGTCGGCACCAAGGCGGAGGTGCACCGCCTGCTGTCCTCCCTGGCCGCCGAGGGACTCGCCGTCCTCATGATCTCCTCCGACCTGCCCGAGGTGCTGGGCATGGCCGACCGTGTGCTCGTCATGCACGAAGGCCGGCTCACCGCCGAGATCCCCCGCTCCGAGGCCACCGAGGAATCGGTGATGACCGCCGCGACCGGGCGCGACACGAAGGCCGCCGCATGACCACCGCACTGGACGAGCCCACCACGACCACCCGGGACGACGGCTCCGCCCGCTCCCTGGTCGACACCGTCTTCCGGGCCCGGGAGATCTCCATCGCCGGAGCGCTGGCGCTGCTCGTGCTCGGCACCTGGATCTCCAACCCCCGCTTCCTCGACGACCAGGGCGTCAAGGACCTGCTCCTCAACGCCTCCATCCTGGTCCTGCTCGCCGTCGGCCAGTCCGTGGTCGTCGTCACCCGCAACATCGACCTGTCGGTCGGATCCGTCGTCGGTCTCTCCGCCTTCGCCTGCGGCAAGTTCGTCGCCGGGACCGACCACGGCGTGCTCACCGTCCTGCTGCTCGGCACCGCCCTCGGTGTCCTCTGCGGACTGGTGAGCGGCAGCCTGGTCAGCTTCGGCCGGGTGCCGGCCCTGGTGGTCACCCTCGGGATGCTCTACATCATCCAGGGCTTCGACTACTGGTGGGCGCACGGTGAGCAGATCGGCGCCGCCGAGGTGCCCCAGCCCGTCCTCGATCTGGGCAGCGGCAGCGTGCTCGGCGTCCCCTGCCTCCCGCTCATCGCCTTCGCGCTGCTCGCCGCCACCGCCTACTACCTGCGTGCCTACCGGTCGGGGCGCGAGCTGTACGCGATCGGCTCGAACCCCGAGGCCGCCCGGCTGGCAGGCGTGCCGATCCGGCGCCGCGTGCTGGGCGCGTACGCCTTCTCCGGCGCCGTGGCCGGGTTCGCCGGCGCCCTGTGGCTCGCCCGCTTCGGCACCGTCGTCGCCGACAACGCCCACGGCTGGGAACTCACCGTCGTCAGCGCGGTGGTCGTCGGCGGCGTCGCCATCACCGGCGGTACCGGCACGGTGTGGGGCGCGGCGCTGGGCGCGCTGCTCCTCACCACCATCGGCAGCGCCCTGGTCGTGCTGAAGGTGGACGCGTTCTGGCAGGGAGCCATCACCGGCGCGCTGCTCCTCGCGGCCATCAGCGTCGACCGGATCGTCACCCTGCGCATGACAGCCGCACTGAGGAAGAGGAGCGCCCGCCATGGCCATGGCGCCTGAGACACCGAACGCGCGGCGGACCCGGGACCGGGCGCCCGCGCCGCGTACCGCCGGCGCCGGCGCCGGCGGTACGGTCAGGGACCTGGCCCTGCGCTGGGACACGGCGGTCGGTGCCCTGCTGGTGGCGGTCCTCGTCGTCGGCCTCGGCAGCACCGACGGTTTCGCGTCCGGCGAGAACCTCGCCTTCGCCTTCAACGACATCGTCGAGGTCGCCCTGATCGCCCTGCCGATGACGCTGCTGGTGGTGGCCGGGCAGGTCGACCTGTCCGTCGCCTCCATGCTCGGACTCGGCAGCGCGCTCACCGGAGCGCTCTGGAACGCGGGCTGGGCCTTCGAACTGATCGTCCCCGTCGTTCTGCTGACAGGCGTCGCGGGCGGGCTCCTCAACGGCTGGCTCGTCACCCGCGTCGGCCTGCCCTCGCTCGCCGTCACCATCGGCACGCTCGCCCTCTACCGCGGCCTCGCCTCCGTCGTCCTGGGCAGTGACGCCGTCACCGACTTCCCGCAGGTGTACGCCGACTGGGCCGTGGACACCAGCACCGTCCCCGGCACGTTCCTCACCTACCCCGTCGTCCTGTTCCTCATCCTCGCGGCGGCCACGGCCGTCCTGCTGCACTCCACGGCCTTCGGCCGGTCGCTGTTCGCCATCGGGGCGCAGGAGGAGGCCGCGTACTTCGCCGGGATCAGGGTCAAGCGCTTCAAACTGATCCTCTTCGTGGTCACCGGCCTGTTCTCCGCCTTCGCCGGGATCGTCTTCACCCTCCGCTACGGCAGCGCCCGCGCCGACAACGGCATCGGCTTCGAGATGCTGGTCATCGCCTCCGTCCTGCTCGGCGGCGTCGACTTCGACGGCGGCAAGGGCACCCTCTTCGGGGCGGTCGCCGGGGTGCTGCTCATCGGCGTCCTCAAGAACCTGCTCACGCTGAACGACGTGCCGAACGAGGTCCAGGTCATCGTCACCGGGCTGCTGCTCGTGGCCTCCGTCCTCGCCCCGCGGGTCGTCGCCGCCGTGGTCGAACGCCGGCACCGACGCGAGGCCGGCGCCCTCCCCACGGGCCCGGCCGGCCGTACCGGCTCCGAGTCCTGAAGTCCGCCGAACCTCCCGAAAGGTCCGCCCGCCATGACGACCCGTCCCGCCGCCCGTCGCCGTACGGCCGCCGCCCTCGCCGGCGTCTGCGCCCTCGCTCTCGCGCTGACCGCCTGCTCCGGCACCACCAAGGACAGCACCGCCAAGGACACGTCGAACGCCGGTGACGCCGCGAAGGCCGACCCGGACGCACCCCTGAAGAAGGGCCTCGAACTGGCCTTCCTGCCCAAGCAGATCAACAACCCCTACGAGAAGATCGTCGACGAGGCGGGCATCGCAGCCGCGAAGGAGTACGGCGGCACCGGCAAGGAGGTCGGCCCCTCCGACGCCAACGCCTCCTCCCAGGTGTCGTACATCAACACCCTCATCCAGCAGCGCCAGGACGCCATCCTGATCGCGGCCAACGACCCCAACGCGGTGTGCGGCCCGCTCAAGCAGGCCATGAAGAAGGACATCAAGGTCGTCGCGTACGACTCCGACACGGCCAAGGACTGCCGCCAGGTCTTCATCAACCAGGCCAGCTCCGAGGAGATCGGCCGCAGCCTCGTCCAGCACCTCGGCGAGCAGATCGGCTACGAGGGCAAGATCGCCATCCTCTCGGCCACCCAGAACGCCACGAACCAGAACACCTGGATCGAGTTCATGAAGGAGGAGCTGAAACAGCCCGAGTACAAGAACATGCGGCTCGTGAAGGTCGCCTACGGTGACGACGCCGACCAGAAGTCCTTCCAGCAGACCCAGGGCCTGCTCCAGGCGTACCCCGACCTCAAGGGCATCATCTCGCCCACCACCGTCGGTATCGCCGCCGCCGCCCGCTACCTCAGCGACTCCTCGTACAAGGGCAAGGTCGTGCTCAACGGGCTCGGCACGCCCAACCAGATGCGCAAGTACGTCAAGGACGGCACCGTCGAGCAGTTCTCCCTGTGGAATCCCGAAGAACTCGGCTACCTCGGCTCGTACGCGGCGGCGGCCCTCGCCTCCGGGCAGATCACCGGCGCCGAGGGCGAGAAGTTCACCGCGGGCAAGCTGGGCGAGTACACCATCGGCAAGGACGGCGAGGTCATCCTCGGGGAACCGACCGTCTTCGACAAGAAGAACATCGACACGTTCGACTTCTGATCGGAGCGGAACCCATGGCCCGCGTCTGTTTCCTGCTCAAGGTCCGCCAGGACCGCGTCGCCGAGTACCGCGAACGGCACGAGACCGTCTGGCCCGAGATGCTCCGGGCCCTCAGCGAGAGCGGCTGGCACAACTACTCGCTCTTCCTGCGCGACGACGGCCTCCTCGTCGGCTACCTGGAGACCGAGGACTTCGCCGCTGCCCAGGCCGCGATGGCCGCCACCGAGGTCAACGCCCGCTGGCAGGCCGAGATGGCGGACTTCTTCGAGGCCCTCGACGGCGCTCGGCCGGACGAGGCGATGAAGCCGCTCACCGAAGTGTTCCACCTCGTCTGACGCCCGCGTGGTCCCTCCCCGTGATCCTCGCGGGCTTTCCGCGGCCCTCACGGGTCCACGAGGACCGGGCCGGAGGGGGCCCGGTCCTCACCGACACCCGAAGAGGTTGCGTACATGACCCCCACGACCGCCGCGGCGCTGGCCGCGGTCCTCCTCACCGCCACGGTCCCGCCCGGCGCCGCGGACCGGGCCCGGGCGGCCGCCCCCGGTCCGGCGGTCACCCGCGTCGCCGACACCCGACTGGACGGCCGGGCCGTCTACTTCGAGTCGTACAACGGCCTGGTCAACAACAACGCCTTCCAGAAGAACGGTCTGCTGACCTACAAGGGCTACCAGTACGCCGCCTGGTACACCGCCGACCGCACCGTGACCGTGGCCCGCCGCGCGCTCGGAGCGAACACCTGGCAGACCGTACGGCTGCCGCACAAGCTCACCCTCGACGACTCCCACAACGTCATCTCCATGGGCGTCTCCCGGATCGACGGCCGGCTGCACCTGAACATGGACTCGCACAGCAGCGGCTTCTTCTACGTGAAGTCCGCGGCCGGGCTGTTGGACGCCCCCGCCGGGCGGGCCCGGGACGCCGGTCAGTTCGGCGCCGTGCAGACCACGCTCGACGGGCTCGCCCTCACCTCCCAGTTCACCTACCCGCAGTTCGTCGCCACCCCCGAGGGCCGGCTCCAGCTCGGCTACCGCGCAGGGGTCTCCGGCAACGGCCGCAACGGCCTCGCCGAGTACGACGGCTCCCGCTGGACGAACCTCGGCGAGTGGTCGTCCGCCACCGGCACATACACCAGTGAGCACGGCTCCAGCGCGGCCCGCAACATGTATCTCCACGGCATCGACTACGGCGCCGACGGCCGGCTGCACGCCTTCTTCACCTGGCGCGAGCAGAACAACGCGGTCATGTGCGCCCCGGGCGGCATCACCAACCACGACACCGGATACGTCCACAGTTCCGACCGCGGCCGGACCTGGCGCACCGCCGCGGGCGCGGTCGTCGGCACGACCGGCGGCTCGGACAAGGTCGCGGTCGGGGACCCCGGTACGGTCGTCGACCCGCTGAACCCGGACCACTCCCTGATGAACCAGGAGAGCCGGGCCACCGACTCGGCCGGGCTGCCGCAGGCGATCATCAGCTACGTCCCCGGCCGCTTCGGCCAGTGCACCACCGACTACGTCAAGGACCGCACGGCGAACGGCCGCGCCTTGCACCTCGTCAAGAACGCGGCGGGCGCCTGGAAGAAGACCGAGATACCCGTCCCGCTCGGCTCCAGCCAGCGCACCCGCCTCGTCCTCGACCGGTACGACAACGCCTACGCGGTCATGCCGTACGGGCGGATCGCCGCGGCCTCCAAGGACTCCGGGTACAGCGACTGGAAGACCCTCTTCGACGGGGCGGGGCTGAACGCCTTCGGCGAGGTCGTCGTGGACGAGACCCGCCTCGCCCAGGACGGTGTCCGGTCGTTCATGTACCAGCAGCGCTCCTCCGGCACCACCCCCTCGCCCCTGAGGGTCGTCGACTTCCGGCTCCCGTGAGGCGCCGCCCGGTGGGGATCAAGGACGTGGCCGGCGCGGCCGGGGTGTCGGTGGGGACCGTGTCGAACGTGATCAACCGCCCGGAAACCGTCACGGCGGAGACCCGTCGGCGCGTCCTCACCGCCATCGACCGGCTCGGCTACGTCCGCAGCGAGTCCGCGCGCCAGCTGCGGGCCGGCCGCAGCCGGATCCTGGCCATGCTCGTGCTCGACATGGCCAATCCCTTCTTCGTGGCGGTGGCCTCGGGAGCGGAGCGCTCCGCACGCGCCGCCGGGCTCGGGGTGATGCTCTGCGACAGCGCCGAGAGCCCCGCCGAGGAGGCCGCCTACCTCACCATGTTCTCCGAGCAGCAGGTACGGGGCGTCCTGGTCACACCCGCCGACATGAGCGGGGGCAATCTCGACGCGCTCCGGCGCCACGGCATCCCCTTCGTGCTCGTGGACCGGATCGTGCCCAGCGCGCACGGTTGCTCGGTCTCCGTGGACGACGTGGCCGGCGGTGCCCTCGCCGTACGCCATCTGCTGGGCCGAGGACACCGCGACATCGCGTACGTCAGCGGCCCGATGCACCTGGCGCAGTGCCGGAACCGCCGGGAGGGCGCGGAGCTGGCCCTCGCGGAGGCGGGGCTGCCGCCCGGTGCGCTGCGCCATGTGGAGGCGGCCCGCCTCGACGTCGCCGCGGGCCGCGACGCCGGCGCCCGGCTGCTCGGTATGGCCTCCCGGCCGGGCGCGGTGTTCTGCGCCAACGACCTGCTCGCGCTCGGAGTGCTCCAGACCTTCTACCACGCCGGCGTCCGGGTGCCCGAGGACGTCGCGCTCGCCGGCTACGACGACATCGAGTTCGCCTCGGCCGCCGCCGTGCCGCTGACCTCGGTGCGCCAGCCGGCCTTCCGGCTCGGGGCCGCCGCGGCGGACCTGCTGATCGAGGAGACCGGCGACGCGGCCCATGCGCACGAGCACCGGCGCATCGTGCTCCAGCCGGAGCTGGTGGTACGGGGCTCCACCCTGTCCCGTCCGCGCCCCTGAGCCCCTGAGCGCCGTCCGACGGCCGCCGCCCCGTCCGGCGGGCGACCGTCGGACGGCTCCCACCTCGGAACACTCCCTCGTCAACGGGCCTTCCCGACATGCCCGATGAGCCCGGTCCGCGTAATCTGAGGGCTCGAACGGCAGTTCCGGCCGGTGACAGCACCGTGCCGCGCAAGGAAGGCGCCCGCCTCGCGTCCTGCCGCGCCGCGTGCCGAGGAACAGGGAAGACAGGCGATGGACAAGCGTGGTCCGAGCAGAACCCGGCATGCGGCGACCGGCAGAAGGCTGCACCACGTCTTCGAGGCGGCGTGCGACCGTACCCCGGACGCGACGGCGCTGGAGTGCGGGCAGCGGACGCTGACCTACGCGGAACTCGACGCACGCGCCAACCAACTCGCCCACCACCTGCGCGCTCTGGGCATCGGCCCCGGATCCCGGGTCGGGATCCTGCTGCCGCGCTCGGTGGAGACCTATGTGTCCCTGCTCGCGGTGGGCAAGGCCGGGGCCGCGTTCGTCCCCGTGGACCCGGCGGCGCCGCCCGACCGCGTCTCCTACATCCTTCAGGACGCCGGTGCCGAGGCCGTACTGACCCTGTCCGGACTCGTCCGGGGCGCACCCGGTCGCTTCCCCGGGCGGACGGAGCTGGACACGCACGCGCGGGACATCGCCGTACGGCCCGTCACCCGCCCGGAACCCGGCACGGCCGCGCCCGGTCCCCTCGACGACGACCCGGTCGCCTATGTCATCCACACCTCGGGGTCGAGCGGCAGGCCGAAGGGGGTGGAGATCACCCAGTCGAGCATCTGCAACTTCCTCGACGTCATCCCCGGCGTGTACGACGTGCGGCCGGAGGACCGGGTGTACCAGGGCATGACGATCTCGTTCGACTTCTCCATCGAGGAGATCTGGCCGACCTGGGCGGTCGGCGCCACGGTCGTGGCCGGCCCGCCCGACGTGGGCCTGCTCGGAGCCGACCTCGCCGACTTCCTGGCGGCCCGGGACATCACGGTCCTCTACTGCGTGCCGACCCTGCTGGAGACGATCCCGCGGGAACTTCCGCGACTGCGCAGCCTGGTGGTCGGTGGCGAGGCGTGCCCGGCGCAGCTCGTGGCGCGCTGGAGCAGACCGGGGCGACGGATGCTCAACACCTACGGCCCGACCGAGACGACCGTCACCGCCACCTGGTCCGAACTGCTGCCAGGCCGTCCCGTGACCATCGGACGCCCGCTGCCCACCTACACGGTGGAACTTCTCGACGCGTCGCTGCGGCCCGTGCCCGACGGCGCGGTGGGGGAGATCTGCGTCGGCGGCCCCGGTGTCGCCCGCGGCTACGTCGGTCTTCCCGCCCTGACCGCCGAACGCTTCGTCGAGCACCCGCTGGCTCCTGGGAACGGCAGGCTCTACCGCACCGGGGATCTCGGCCGCCGCCGGACGGACGGGGAGATCGAGTTCCTGGGCCGGGCCGACGACGAGGTGAAGGTCCGCGGCTACCTGGTCGACCCCGGCGAGATCGACAGTGTGCTGCTGGAGGACCCGGCCGTGGCGGAGGCCGTCACCGTACCGGCCCGTCGGCCCGGCGCGGACGGGGAAACCGGCGAACTGGCCGCCTACGTGACGCGCGCGCCGGGCAGCGCGGAGGACGAGACGACCCTCCTCGCCAGACTGTACGAACGTCTCGGACGCAGGCTGCCCGCCTACATGGTGCCGTCCTTCCTCGACGTGCTCGACGCCCTGCCCGCCATGCCGAGCGGCAAGGTGGACCGCGGCCGACTGCCTCCGCCGACCGGCCGGCGCTCGCCGACCGGCCGACGGGGGACGGTGGCGCCTCCCGCGGACGACCACGAGGCGCGGGTACGCGACGTCTGGGCGGAGGTGCTCGGCATCGAGCCCGCGTCGGTGTCGGTCGAGGCGGACTTCTTCACCGAACTCGGTGGCCACTCCTTGCTCGCGGCCCGGGCCGTATCGGTGCTGCGCGCCCGGGGCATCGGCCCCGGTGTGGCGCTGCGTGACCTCTACGCGCGTCCAACCGTACGCGGGCTGGCGGGGCTGGTGCGCGCCCCGGCGGCCACGAACCGGCCCGCGCCGCCACCCCGGGCCGCGCCCCTCGGGCACACCGCCCGGCGCGTCGCGGCCGCGGGCGCCGCCCAGGCCGCGGTTCTCTACGGGCTGCTCCTGGTACTCACGCTCCCGGTGTCCGTCGTCTACGGCCGGCACGCGGGCCGGATCTCGGTCGGGTCCGCGGCGCAGGCGACGGCCGGTGTGCTGGCCGGCTACCTGGCCGTGCGCTGGCTCCTGCCCGCGCTGCTCGTCCGTCCCCTGACGGCGGGGGTCGTGCCGGGGCGCCACCGGCTGTGGGGCAGGACCTACCTGCGGCTGTGGACGGCGAACCTGCTGCTGCTCCTCAGCCCGCTGCCGATGCTCAGCGGCTCCCCCCTGATGGCCGGTTACCTGCGGCTGCTCGGGGCGCGGATCGGACCCCGCACCCTGATCGCCACGCGCAGGATCAGCCTGCCGTGCATGCTGCGCGTCGGCGGGGGCGCCTCGATCGGCTACGACGTCTCCCTGCGCGCGTGGGAGGTGGCGGACGGCTGGGTGACCCTCGCCCCCATCGACATCGGGGCGCACGCCTATGTCGGGGCCAACGCGGTCCTCGAACCGGGCGCGCGGGTGGAGGTGGGGGCCGCGCTCGGCGAACAGTCCGTCCTCGGACAGGGCGAGACGGTACCGGCGGGGGCGCGCTGGGCGGGGTCCCCGCCCGGGCCGGTCGACGCTCTCGGGCCCGCGGTGGAGAGCATGCTGCGCTCCCACCGCTCCATCGGCCCGTGGCGGGGCCGGCACCGGGCGGCCGCGCTGCTGGGCCTGGTGTGCCTGGAGGGCGCCCCGTTCGCGATGCTCCTGCCGGGTGTCGCCCTCTTTTGGTGGGCGTCGCTGACCTGGGGGGAGTGGGGCGGAATCGCCGCCACCGCACTCGCGGGCCCGGTGTTCGTGGTGGCGGCGTGTGCCGTCGTCGCGACCGGCAAACGGCTGGTCCTGTGGCGGGCGCCGGCTGGTATCCATCCGGCGCGGTCCTCGCTCGGCGTGCGCAAGTGGCTGGTGGACAAGCTGCTGGAGACGAGCCTGCTGTACACCAACTCGCTCTACGCCACGCTGTACACGGTGCCCTGGCTGCGGCTGCTCGGCGCCCGGATCGGCCGGGGAGCCGAGGTCTCCACCGCCGCCCACCTCGACCCCGACCTGCTCACCCTCGGCGAGGGAAGCTTCGTCGCCGACCTGGCCAGTGTCGGCACCGCCACCTTCGCGGCAGGCCAGGTCGCCTTCGGACCCACCGAGGTGGGGCGGCGCGCGTTCGTGGGCAACGCCGCGTTCGTGCCGGCCGGCACCTCGATGGGGCCCGGCTCCCTGGTCGGGGTGGCGACGCTGCCGCCCGGGGCCGGCGTGCCCGGGGACACGACATGGCTGGGCTCGCCCGCGTTGCGCCTGCCGGTCCGCCAGAGCAGCGGGTCGTACCCGGAGCACCTGACGTTCCGGCCGACCCGCGCGGCGGTGCTCCAGCGGCTCGGCATCGAGTTCTTCCGCGTGACGATGCCCGCCTCCACGCTGGCGACGAGCGCGTGGCTGTATCTGCTGGGACTCTCCGCGCTGGCAGGCTCCCTGGCCCTGCCGGCGGTCGCCTTCCTCTCACCGGTCCTGACAGCGGGCGCGGCGCTCGCGGTGATCGCGTACTGCGTGGTGCTCAAGCGTGTCGTCATCGGCACCTACCAGCCGCGGGTGGAACCGCTGTGGAGCCTGTTCGTGCGGCGCACGGAGTTCATCACGGGCCTGTACGAGGCGGCCGCGGTGCCGGCGGCGCTCTTCTACCTGACCGGCACGCCCTTCCTGCCGGTGGTGCTGCGCCGCTTCGGCGCGCGGATCGGCCGGCGCGTCTGGATCGGCACGACGTATCTCACCGAGTTCGACCTGGTGACCTTGGGCGACGACGCCGCGATCGGCATGGACGCGTCGTTGCAGACTCACCTGTTCGAAGACCGCGTCATGAAGATGTCGACCGTGACCGTGCGCGCCGGCGCCGGCGTCGGCACCCGCGCGGTGGTGCTGTACGACTCCGTGGTGGAGAGCGGGGCCCGGCTCGGAGCGCTGTCGCTGCTCATGAAGGGCGAGCACCTGGGGCCGGGCACGAGTTGGCGCGGTATCCCCGCCGAGAGCACGGTGGACCGGGCCGTCGAGGAGCCCGCCGCGCTGCCCACCCGGCGGCCGTAGCGCGCCCGTACGCGCTGTGGCGGACGCGAATCGGAACCCGTCCGGGCCGGGCCCGGCCGGAAGCGGACATGCTTGGTCCAGACCTTGACAGGTGCATGAAATTTCCGCTTTGGTTCCCTCACCCCCCATGGCGACCACCGGGGCACCGGTGCGTCGCACGAAGGAGTGAGTCGCTTGAGACAACTGAGACAACGCGTACTGGCCCTGTTCACCGTGGTGGCATCGGCCCTCGCCCTCACCGTCCTCCTCCCCGCGTCATCGGCCTCCGCGGCCGCCTGCGCCGCCGGCTGGAACGCGTCCGCCGTCTACGTGGGCGGCAACAGCGCCTCGTACAACGGCCGCAACTGGCAGGCGAAGTGGTGGACCCAGGGGGAGGCCCCCGGCACCAGCGACGTCTGGGCCGACCAGGGCGCCTGCGACGGCGGGACCGGCGGTGGGAACGGCGGGAGCTGTAATCACCCGGCGTGGGTCGCCGGAAAGTGGTACGTCGCCGGGGACATCGTCAAGTACACCGACGGTAAGTACTACCGCGCCGAGCACGACAACCCGGGCTACGACCCCGTCATCAGCACCTGGTACTGGGAGCCCTACTCCTGCGACGGCGGCGGCGACACCCCGCCCCCGAGCGGCGGCTTCGTGGTCAGCGAGAGCCAGTTCAACCAGATGTTCCCGAACCGGAATTCCTTCTACACCTACCGCGGCCTGACCGCAGCGCTGAGCGCCTACCCGGGCTTCGCCAACACCGGGAGTGACACGGTCAAGCGGCAGGAGGCAGCGGCCTTCCTGGCCAACGTCGGCCACGAGACCGGCGGACTCGTCCACATCGTCGAGCAGAACACCGCCAACTACCCGCACTACTGCGACGCCAACCAGCCCTTCGGGTGCCCCGCCGGCCAGGCCGCCTACTACGGCCGCGGCCCGATCCAGCTGAGCTGGAACTACAACTACAAGGCGGCGGGCGACGCCCTCGGCATCGACCTGCTGCGCAACCCCAACCTCGTCCAGACCGACGCGGCCGTCTCCTGGAAGACCGCCCTGTGGTACTGGAACACCCAGCGGGGCCCCGGCACGATGACGCCCCATGACGCCATGGTCAACGGCCGCGGATTCGGCGAGACCATCCGCAGCATCAACGGCTCCCTCGAGTGCAACGGGGGCAACCCCGGGCAGGTGCAGAGCCGGATCAACAGCTACCAGCGCTTCGTCCAGATCCTGGGCACGACCCCCGGTTCCAACCTGAGCTGCTGAGCGGCCCGGCCGCCGTCGCCCAAGGCTCTCTAGGACGTTCGCTCCGCCGGTCCGGCGACAGGCACATCACTCTTGGATGTGCCGCCGGACCGGCCCGAGCCCGGCGCCGGCACGGGCACGGGACCGGTGTGAGGATCACCCTCGTGCCGGACCCGTGCCCGGGCGAGTTCGGCGTTGAACTGGGCACCGGCCAGCAGCGACAGGTTGGTGACCCACAGCCAGACGAGAAACACGATGACCCCGGCGAGCGACCCGTAGAGCCGGCTGTACGTACCGGCGTGCGCCGTGTAGAAGGTGAAACCCGCCGACGTCAGCAGCCACAGCGCCACCGCCAGCACGCCGCCCGGCAGCGCCCGGCGCAATCGGCGTGTTCCGGGCGGACCGGTACGGAACACGATCAGTACGAGCACCGCGGCGAGCCCCAGCAACAGCGGCCACTTCAGCCCCTTCCACACGAGGGACACGGTGGACCCCATCCCGAGGGCCTTCCCCAGCGCGCTCGCGGCCTCCGAGGTCAGGACGAGCGTGAAGGCACTGGTCACCAGGAGCGCCAGCAGCGCGCAGGCGGCGAGCGCGATCCGCGGCACCGTGCGCCACGGCGGACGGTGATCGACCGCGCCGTGCATGGCGTGCAGCCCGCGCCGGAACACCCCGAGATAGCTGGACGAGGACCACACCGCGCCCGCCGTCCCGAAGGACACCAGCAGCCAGGCCGCCGACCGCTGGTTCGCCATCTCCGCCAGCGTGCTGTGCACCAGCGCCCGCGACTCGCCCGGTACGAGAGCCGCCACCTGGCCCACCAGCTTCCCGCTCGCGCCGGGCCCGGCGAGGCCGATGCAGCAGACCGTGACCAGCAGCGCCGGGAAGATCGCCAGCACCGCGTAGTACGTCAGGGCCGCGGCCCGGTCCGCGGCGTCGTCCCGCCACAGGGCCACCGGAGTCCGCAGCAGCGCACCGGACAGCCGGCTCCGGTGCCCCCGTACGCCCGGACCCCGCTCGGGGGGCTCCCCTCCGCGGGACCGCGACGGCCCCCCACGCCCGTGTTCCTCGGCGGACACGCTGCCTCCCGCGTCATGTACGACCTCTTGCGACCAGGGCCTACCTTGCCTCATCCCGCTCTCGGACCCGTGACCCGCACCGCCGCACCGCACTCCCGCCGGGCCCACGGGCCGCCCCGGGAGCCGACGGGACGGGTCCGCCGACGCGCACGGCCCGGTACGTGCGACGGCCCCCCGCGCGATCGCGGGGGGCCGTCAACTCGCCGGTGTCACAAGGCCCGGGGGCCGTGCGCCGAGGCCCGGGGGTCAGCCGCCGTAGCCGCCCATGTGGTGAGCACCCTTGTGGTGTCCCTGCTTGTGGTGGCCGCCCTTGTGGTGCTTGATTTCCTTCTTCGAGACGTTGGCGCACTTGTTGCCGAACGTCGGGTTGAGGATCCCGACCACGTTGATGGTGTTGCCGCAGACGTTGACCGGGATGTGGATGGGCACCTGGATGACGTTGCCGGACAGGACACCCGGCGAGCCGATGGCCGCGGCGTCGGCCTCGGAGTCGGCGACAGCCAGGCCGGCGCCGCTGGCCAGCACCGCTCCCGTGCCGACGAGTACAGCGGTTGCCTTCGCGATACGCGACATCAAGTTTCTCCTTGAACGTGTGAAGCACGGCCGCACGGTGAGCGGCCTTCGCACGTTCAACGCCGCGACCCGCGGTCGGTAACGGACAACTTGGCGGGAATAACCGAATTGCCCGGACGGCCACCGGAACAGCGCAGTGGCGGCCGGCGAACGACCCGTACGGGTCCGGACACCGCGTGTTCCCCGTGCCGTCGTCGCGGACCCCTGGTTCATTGGTGCGGGCACGGCGATGCTGACGGCAGCAGACAGAACCGACGCGCGTGAATCCACCGTCCTCCAGGAGAAGTTGTGGGCCCAGGCATCGCCAAGCGGTCCGCCGTGCTGTTCGCGGCGGTGACCGTCCTGACGGCGGGGGCGGCAGTCCCCTCCGCCGCCGACTCGAACCCCGACCCCCGCCCCCGTACCGCCGCCGAGATACTGCGGCCGGTCGCGCCGCCCCCGGCCGGTGCGCCGCCCACGGACCCGAGAACGCCCGCGGACGCGAGAGCCGGAGCGGCCCCCGGCAGCGCGGTGGACGCCGACGGCATCGAGACCGCGCGCACCTCACGTCCCGTCGCCCCCGGCGTACGCCTCACCTCCTACGACCGCCTGGAACCCGCCGGGTGGCTGCGCGTCGACGCGCTCTCCGTCGACCTCGCGGCCACCGGCACGAGGACCGACTACCTCTCCTCGGGCCGGGTCAGCGAGCGTCGTACGGTCTCCGAACTCGCCGCACAGCACGACCCGGGCCCCGGCCGCCGTACCGTCGCCGCCGTCAACGGGGACTTCTTCGACATCAACGAGACGGGCGCGCCCCAGGGCCCGGGTGTCGCGAACGGCGAGGTCGTCCACTCTCCGCAGACCGGCGCCCATCGGGCCGTCGGCATCGGTCCGGAGGCGGCGGGGCGCATCCTGGAGCTCTATTTCGACGGCACCGTGACCCTTCCCTCGGGGACGCGGACGCTGGCCGCCTACAACGCGGCGAACGTGCCCGCCGACGGCATCGGCGCCTACACGGCGGCCTGGGGCACGGCCGACCGCGCGCTCACCGTGGACCGGGCCACCCCCGTCGCCGAAGTGGCCGTACGGGACGGGAAGGTCGCCTCCGTCGCCGACCGCCCGGGCAGCGGCCCCGTCGCGGCCGGCGGCATCGTCCTGGTCGGCCGCGAGGCCGGCGCCGCAGCGCTCGCCGCGCTGCGGCCGGGGGACCCCGTGAGCCTCGCCTACCGGCCGCGCGCCGACGGCGGACCCGTGCCGCGGACCGCCGTCGGCGGCCGGGAACTGCTCGTCGTCGACGGCGTGGCGCAGAACCACGACGGCGAGGGCAACAACACCGCGGCACCCCGCACGGCCGTCGGCTTCTCCCGCGACGGGTCCGCCATGCAGGTGATCACCGTCGACGGCCGGCAGGCCGACAGCGGGGGAGTCACCCTCACCCGGCTCGGCGCGATGATGCGTCAGGCCGGTGCCCACAACGCGCTCAACCTCGACGGCGGCGGCTCCTCCACCCTGGTCGCCCGGATGCCCGGCAGCGACACCCTCACGGTGGAGAACAGTCCGTCCGACGGCAGCGAACGGGCCGTCCCCAACGGCCTCGCCCTCACCGTGCCCGACGGCAGCGGACGCCTCACCGGTTACTGGGTCCGGACCCGGACGCCCGCCGCCGACGCCCCCACCGCCGATCCCGTCAAGGGCGGCCACCCCGACCGGGTCTTCCCCGGGCTGACCCGCCGCCTCACCGCTGCCGGACACGACGAGACCTACGGGCCGGCCGCCGGCTCCCCGCACTGGCGGTCCTTGCGGCCCTCGGTGGGCCGGGTCGACCGCGACGGGCTGTTCACCGCGCTCCACAGCGGCACCACCGAAGTGCGCGCGGAACGCGGCCGGGCCGCCGGCGGCACCGTGTTGACCGTCCTCGGCGCCCTCGACCGCCTGCAGCCGACCACTCGACGCCTCGGACTCGCCGACGCCGCGTCCACCGGCACCTTCGGCCTCGTCGGGCTGGACGCCCAGGGCGCCGGCGCGCCCGTCGAACCCCGGGACGTGCGGCTCGGTTACGACCGCTCGCTGTTCACGGTCACCGACGACGGCCGGGGATCGTTCACCGTGACGTCCCGGACGGAGGGCGCCGCGGGCCGGATCACCGCCACCGTCCGCGGTGCCACCACCGTCCTCGCCGTCACCGTCGGCCTGGAGGAGCGCGCGGTCACCGGTCTCGACGACGCCGCGGCATGGACCTTCAGCCAGGCCCGCGCGGGCGGTTCCCTCTCCGCCACCCCCGACGGCCGCAGCGGCACCGGGCTCGCGCTCACCTATGACTTCACCCGGTCCACCGCCACCCGGGCGGCCTATGCCACTCCGCCCACGCGGATCCCGGTCGCCGGGCAGCCGCGGTCCTTCAAACTCTGGATCAAGGGCGACGGCCAGGGCGCCTGGCCGACCCTTCACCTCAAGGACGCCGCCGGATCCGACCAGTTGCTGCGCGGCCCCTACATCACCTGGACCGGCTGGCGGCAGGTCACCTTCGACGTGCCGCCGGGGGCCGCCGCGCCCCTCGGCGTGCACCGCTTCTATCTCGCGGAGACCGCCGCTGCCAAGCAGTACACGGGCGGGATCGTCATCGACGAGCTGACCGCGCAGGTGCCGCCGACGGTCGACCTGCCCGATCAGGCCCGCCCCGCCGACCCGCTGATCGGCACGGCCGCGCGCGTGCGGGACCGGGACTGGCGGTTCGCGGTGATGTCCGACGCGCAGTTCGTCGCGCGCGAGCCGGACAGCTCGATCGTGGCGCAGGCCCGCCGCACCCTCCGGGAGATCAAGGCGGCGCGGCCGGACTTCCTGGTCGTCAACGGCGACCTGGTCGACGAGGGCTCCCCGGCGGACCTGGCCTTCGCCCGTACGGTCCTGACCGAGGAACTGGGCGGCGACCTCCCCTGGTACTACGTACCCGGCAACCACGAGGTGATGGGCGGCTCCCTGGCGAACTTCACCGAACAGTTCGGCCCCGCCCACCGCGTCTTCGACCACCGGGGGACCCGTTTCCTCACCCTGGACACCTCGACCCTGAGCCTGCGCGGCGGCGGCCTCGACCAGATCAAGGAACTCCGCAGGCGGCTGGACGAGGCGGCGGACGACGACCGCGTCGGATCGGTGATGCTGATCGAACACGTACCGCCCCGGGACCCGACCGCGCAGAAGGCCAGTGAGCTGAGCGACCGGAAGGAAGCGGCGCTCCTGGAGGGCTGGCTCGCGCACTTCCGCCGCACCACGGGCAAGGGCGCGGCTCTCGTCGGCAGCCACGTGGGCGTGTTCGGCGCGGCACGGGTCGACGGGGTGCCGTACCTGGTCAACGGCAACGCGGGCAAGGCTCCGGCCGGGCCGGCGGCCGACGGCGGTTTCACCGGCTGGTCACTGGTCGGGGTGGACGCGGTGAGCGCCGGCGAGCGCGCCGCCGCCGTCCGGCGGCCGTGGCGGGGCGGGCCCGACTGGCTCTCCGTACAGACCAGGGCCCACACCGACGCCCTCGCACTGGACGCACCGGCGGTGCTGGCCGCGGGCGGGAGCGGGAAGGTCACGGCGACCGTCACCCAGGGAGCCCGGGCGGTTCCGGTCGGCTTCCCGCTGAGCGCAGACTGGACCGGGTCGCCGAACCTGCGCGTCGGTGACCGGCACGGCGCGCGGCCTCGTCATACGGCGGTCTTCGACCCGGCCACGGGCACGCTGACCGCGCTGCGGCCGGGCACGGTCACGCTCGCCGTGACGGTGGGCGGGACGACACGGCGGGCGGAGATCAGGATCGCGGCACCGGCCGGCCGGGCCGTGGCCGCGACTTCGGTAGGAGGGAGCGCGGCCGGATCAGCGACTTCGGTAGGCGTGTTCCCTCCCCATGGCCGCTGGCCGCTCCCGGCGGGCACTTCTTAGCGTGCGGGGGTGAAGACGTTTCTCGGGATCCTCTGTTTCATCCTGCTCTCCCAGGGAGTGGGCGGGCTTCTGCACGAGTGGACCGACGGGTGGTTCGACCTCTGGTCCCTGGTGGCCAGGGTGAGCTTCTTCGACGGTTACGAGGTCTACGTGTGCGCCGTGCTGATCGTGGCCGGTCTGGCGATGGGCGCGGCCGCGGGAGCGTCGAAGGAAGGTGATGCCTGACGGCTGACCGCGTGGGCCGTGCCGGCCGGCCGTCGGCCCACGCGGCTCCCGGCCCGTCACCGGGCCGTCGCGGAGCGGGGGCTCAGCCGACGGGTGCGGGTCGCCGACCGGTCCACTGCTCGAGCGCCCGGCGCAGTCCGTCGGGATCGGGTCCGTCGCTCGCCCAGGCGATATGGCCGTCGGGCCTGATCAGCAGGGTCCGCCGACCGTTCCGTGCCGATTCGACCGTCAGGACGTGGTCGTCGGCTCCGTACGGCCCGGGACTGCCGGTCGGCCGTACGAGGACGAACGTGCCCCGGCGCAGCGCCTCGTAGAGCCGTCCGGAGGTCAGCGCCAGATCGGGCGCGCGCCTGCCCACCAGCGGGTGGGCGCCGCGCGGTCGGGGGTAGGAGATCCCGATGCCCGACACCGTACGGACCGCGCGGTCGGACACCGGACCGACGCGGTTGACCACCTCGGCGGCGGCGCTCCGCAGCGCCCGCAGCGGGGCGTTGCCGGCCAGCGCCAGCCTGAGGAGCGAACCGCTGGTGCGCAGGACCATGGTCCCGACCGGGTGCCGCTCCCGCTCGTAGGTGTCCAGCAACGCCGTCGACGCGCGGCGGCGGAGCACGGCCGAGAGCTTCCAGCTGAGGTTCGCGGCGTCCTGGAGTCCGGTGTTCATCCCCATGCCGCCGGCTGGGGAGTGGACATGCGCGGCGTCGCCCGCGAGGAAGACCCGGCCCACCCGGTAGTGCGGGGCCTGCCGCTCGTCGCTGTGGAAGCGGGAGATCCAGCGTGGGCTGTGCATGCCGAAGTCGGTACCGAGGGCCAGCCGGGTGAAGTCCCTGACCTCCGCCAGATCCGCGGGCGCGCTGTCGGGGAGCTGGCGGTCGCGGTTCCAGCCCATGACGCGGTACCAGCCGTCGCCGAACGAACCGACCAGTGCGAAGGCGCTGTCGATCGCGTTCAGCTCGAAGGGGGTGGTCGGGGGCTCGGCGAGCCGGACGTCGGCCAGCACGATCGAGCGGATCACTGACGTGCCGGGGAAGGGCAGCCCCAGACAGCCGCGGACCGTGCTGTGCACGCCGTCCGCGCCGATCAGATACCGGGCCCGCACGGTACGGGCGGAACCGTCCTCGCCTGCCGCGTCGGACACGGTGGCCCCGGACCGGCCGCGCTCGCCGGGGGCAGGCCGCACGTCCGCCTCGACGCCGCCGCCGTCCTGCCGCAGACCGGTCACCTCCGTGCCGTACCGGAAGGTCACTCCCGCCTCGCGGGCCCTGCGCTCCAGCAGGCGCTCCACCTCGTACTGCCCGATGACCAGGACGTACGGGAAGCGGCTGGCCAGCCGGGTGGGCCGGATCGTGGCATGGCCGAACAGGCGCAGTTCCCGCACGCGATGGCCCCGGCTCACCAGCTCGTCGGCGAGGCCCCGAGCGTCGAGGTACTCCAGGGTGCGGGCGTGGACGACCAGGGCGCGGGTCAGGTTGCCGGCGCTCGCCGCGCGGCGCTCGACCAGGGTCACGTCGTGACCGGCCGCGGCCAGGTCTCCGGCGATGAGCAGTCCGGTCGGTCCGGCGCCGACGACCAGGACGTCGGCAGTCCCCTCCGTGCGCCGGACGGAGGGGGGACCGGGGGTCGGGGAGTGGGGCGGGATCGGTGTGCCGGCAGCCATGACGACCTCCCGAAGATGCCGTGCATCAGTAGCCAACGATTGTTGGCCAACACTCGTTGACAAGCGTAGAGCGGGCGTCTCTGGTGCGTCAACAACCGTTGGCCTACAGTTGTGGGCATGGAACGGGAACCCGCCGGGGCGGACGAGAGGCCGCGGCGTTCGGACGTCACGCGGGCCGCCATCCTCGAGGCCGCCCGCGACCGCTTCGCCGTGGACGGGTACGACCGGGCGACGATCCGCGCCGTGGCGCGCGATGCCCGCATCGACCCCTCGATGGTGATGCGGTACTACGGCAGCAAGGAAGGGCTGTTCGCCGCCGCGTCCGCGATCGATCTGGGGCTCCCCTCCCTGGCGGACACGCCGCGCGAGGAGGCGGGCGCCCGGCTCGTGCGGCACTTCCTGCACCGCTGGGAGGACGACGGGACGCTGAACGCGCTGGTGCGGGTCGGCGTCACGCATCCCGCGGGCGCCGACCGGATTCATACCGTGTTCCGGGAGCAGTTGACCCCCCTGGTCGCGGCCGTCTGTCCCGATCCCGCCGAGGCGCCGACGCGGGCCGCTCTGGTGGTCTCGCAGGTGCTGGGCATGGCGCTGAACCGTTATGTGCTCAAGCTGCCGCCCGCCGTCGAGATGGGGCACGACGAGATCGTGGCCTGGCTGGCGCCGACAGTGCAGCGCTACCTCACCGCGGTGGGGCCGCGAGTCGGGTAGGCCGCGAGTCGGGTGGGCCGGGCGGCCGAGGCAGGTCAGGCCCCGCGGCCGACGGCGAAGGCGGAGCGGTGGTCGGCGGCCCAGGAGGCGTAGTCGCGCGCCGGCCTCCCCAGGAGCGTGGCCAGGGTCGGATCCACCTCACCCTTGACGCCGGTCCGTTGCCGTACCGCGCTCTCCATCAGGGCATCCGCCACCGGGGCCGGATGGCGGGTGAGCAACCGGCTCCGCGCCTGGCCCCACGTCAGCTCCTCGAGGCGCACCGGACGCGCCAGCAGGCGGGAGAGGACGGCGACCTGTTCGACGGGGCTGATGGCAGCGGGTCCGGTCAGGGCAAGGGCCCGGGCCGTCGGTTCACCGTCCGTCAGGCAGAGCGCGGCGGCATCGGCGATGTCCCGTGGATCGACGCTGGCGTTGGGCGAGGACGCGCCGAACACCCGGACCACGCCCTCCTCCCGGATCGAACGGGCCCAGCCCAGCGTGTTGGACATGAAGGCCCGGGGGCGCAGGAAGGTCCAGCCCAGGCCCGAGGAGCGGATGAGGTCCTCGTTGCCGCGCTGCCAGCGGGTGACCAGGTCGGTGGCGTCCGGCTCGTCGACCGCGCGCGCCGAGAGCTTCACCACGTGTCGTACGCCCGCGGCGCGGGCCGCGGCGACGAAGTTCTCGTCGTGCGCGTGGGTCAGCGGGTCGTTCGTGACCAGGAACGCCGCCCGGACCCCGGTCAGGGCCGTGGCCAGACTCGCGCGGTCGGTGAAGTCGCCGCCGACGGCCTCCGTCCGCGGTCCGGTGAGCGCGGTGAGACGGCGGGGGTCGCGGGCGAGGAGGCGTACGGGCTCGTCGGCGTCGAGCCGTCGTGCCACCAGCCCGCCGACGGTGCCGGTGACCCCGGTCAGCAGAATCACGCCGGGACCGCCTGGCTCGTCGCCGCGGCGCGTTCGGCGCCCCGGCCGGGCGCGATGTCGGGACACGGCGGCGTGCCGGGGACGGTGGGGGCGGGGAGGAGACGCCACCGCGCCCCCGAGACCTGGTGCCCGAGGACGGCACGCCGGGCGAGGGCCCGGGACATGAGCTCGATTCCGGTGAACGCCCCCACCAACAACTCCACCGTCTCGCACGGATCCGTATCCGTCGGCAACCCACCCTGAGAACCGGGGCCGACAGGAGAAATCTACCGCCCGATCCGGGTGCCGTGGCACTCGTCCGGGCGGAGAGGCCGGTGCGGGCGGAGGGGGCGGCGTATATCTGTGGGACGACCGGCCCGGTCGTCGCCTCCGCGGGGACGTTCACCCGCCGGAGGTACGGGATGGAGCCGGACGAGTGAACGTTGTCATGAGGACCGCGTGGCCCGGGGTGCCGGGGGAACGGCGCCGGCGGGGCCGATGGGCGTCGCGTCGCATCGGTTCCTGCGTTCCGCGAACGGTCACCGGATCGCCGCGCACAGACCCCTGAACGGGTGAGGCCGTTCTTGGTCATTCTTACGTTCCGTATCCGTCGGACAAGGATTTGACGGCTCATCTGATGAATGGATTATCGGTCAGCGATGCCTCGTACACCCCTCTCGACCTGCACAACTCGGGTTGCGGCGGTGGTTGATCGCCCGTGAGTGTGGGCAGCAGTTTCTGAGCGAACAGACATCAAGAAAGGCGTGTCGTGGCGACTCTGTGTAAACCCGCTGTCTCGGTTCCCGAGCACGTGATCACCATGGAAGACACACTCGCTCTCGCGCGCTCACTGCACGCGGACCATCCACAACTGCCCCTGGCACTGCGGCTGATCTCGAACACCGGCGTAGCGAAGCGGCATATCGTCCAACCCATCGAGCAGACGCTCCAGCACCCGGGCTTCGAGGACCGCAACGTGCTGTACGAGGCCGAGGCGAAGGCGCGGGTGCCCGCTGTGATCAACAGCGCGCTCGACCACGCCGAACTCCGCCCCACGGACATCGATCTGATCGTCTATGTCTCGTGCACCGGCTTCATGATGCCGTCGCTGACGGCCTGGCTGATCAACGAGATGGACTTCCCCAGCCACACCCGGCAGCTCCCGATCGCCCAGCTCGGCTGCGCGGCGGGCGGCGCGGCCATCAACAGGGCGCACGACTTCTGCCAGGCGTACCCCGAGGCCAACGTCCTCATCGTCGCCTGCGAGTTCTGCTCCCTGTGCTACCAGCCGACCGATCTCGGGGTCGGATCGCTGCTGTCCAACGGCCTGTTCGGGGACGCGGTCGCCGCGGCCGTCGTACGGGGTGAGGGCGGCACGGGCATCTCGCTGGAGCGCAACGCGTCGCACCTCGTACCCGACACCACCGACTGGATCGCCTACAGCGTCCGGGCCACCGGGTTCCACTTCCTGCTCGACAAGCGGGTCCCCACCACCATGGAGCCGCTGGCCCCGGCCCTGCGCGCCATCGCCGACCAGCACGGCTGGGACGCCACCGGGCTGGACTTCTACATCATCCACGCCGGCGGTCCGCGTATTCTGGACGACCTCAGCCGGTTCCTCGAAGTGCCGCCGGACGCCTTCCGGTTCAGCCGGGGCACTCTCACCGAGTACGGCAACATCGCGAGCGCCGTCGTCCTCGACGCCGTCCGAAGACTCTTCGACGAGGGCGCGGTGACGGACGGGGCCCAGGGCATCATCGCCGGATTCGGCCCTGGTATCACCGCCGAGATGGCCCTGGGGCGGTGGACGGCCGGCGGGCCGGGCATCGTACCGGAGCTGATGGAGCCCCATATGCTGGGCGCGCAGGGAACGAACCTCCGCTCCGCGGCCGGGTCCATGCGCTGACGACGGGGAGGACGGGACCGGGTCCCCGGCGCCGGCCGTGACCGGTGTCGCGGGAGCCCTGTCCCGCTCCGTGGGGCCGAAGGTCCCGGTCCCGGCACTGCCGACCGTACGATCGCCGGGCCCGCGGCCCCCGAACTCGACTGCCTGGAGCAACCGGATGACCCAGCTGACACGGACGGAGGGGCTGATCGTCCCGCCGGGCGGAGGCACCACCGTCCGTACCCCGGCCCAGCAGGTGACCTTCAAGGTCACCGGAGAGCACTCGACGGTGTCCTCGAGTTTCGAGGTCGTCGTCCCGCCCGGATTCGACGTCGGCGCCCACCGGCACGCGCACAGCGAGGAACTGTTCTACATCCTCGACGGTGAACTCGACGTCCTCGCCTTCGAGCCGCGCGTACGCACGGAGGACTGGCGGCACTGGGAGTCCGAGTCCGGCCTGACGGTGGTCAGGGCCATGCCGGGTACGGTCATCGTCGTCCCGCCGGGCTGCCCGCACGCCTTCGCCAACCGGGCGGACGCGCCGGCCCGGATGTTCTTCCAGTCGTCCCCGCCCTCCGACCACGAACGTTACTTCGAGGAACTGCTCGACATCCTCAAGGACGGTGCCGCACCCGACCCCGAGGCCATCGCCGACCTGCGCCTCCGCTACGACATCGAGCAGATCACCCCGCTCCGCCACAAGCCCTGAGCGCGTGCCCCTCACCACCCGTCTCACTCGTACGAGGGTCTGACACCGCGGGAACCCGGTGTCTGACGGACCGTGGACACATGGACAACACATCGGCACTCGGGCACCCGCCGCCCCAGGGGCCGCGGGACCGCCGGCGGATCATCGCGATCGCGCTCGGCATGGTCACGCTGACGGCCGGCTGGCCGCTGATCGGCCTGGCCCTGTCGGACCGGGAGCCGGTCCGACAGGGCACGGTGCTGTGGCTCGGACCCGGCCGGGAGAGCGCGGCGCTGCGGATCGTCGGCGACGGCTGGCAGGTGCGCAAGGCCGAGAGCGACCCCGACGTGTCGTACGCCCTTTCGCTCGACGGCGTCGATCTGGTGGCGAGGTACGTCGCACTCGCCTCCCGCACCGGCGCCCGACGCCTGTGGGCGGGCCTGGGCAGGGTACAGTCCGTGGCCGACCAGGACAGCCGCCTGGGCGGACCACGACCGGTCACCAGCAGCGGGGGCGCGAGCGGACTGACGGGGGCGCTGGCCCGGGACGGCCGCGCCGGGACGGCCACCCTCTGGCTGCCGCCCGGCGCGAGCTACGCCGTCGAGGTCACCGTACTGGCGAAACCGGGCGCAGGCCCGCGCGCGCGAGCGGACGCCTCGGCGACGGCCCGGAGCGTCGCCTTCCTTGGGGGAGGGGCATGACCGGCCCCGCCCTGCCCGCCGCGTACACGGCCGTGCGCCGGTCCTGGCGGCGCGGACCGGCTCGCTGGCTCGGCGGTGGACTGTGCCTGCTCGGAGCCCTGCTGACCCTCGTCGAGTTCGCCGCCGTCATTCGGGTCTTCTCCGGCCCCGCGTCGCTCGCCCTCCTGCTGCTGCTGTTCACCGTGGGCATCGGCGTCGCCGTCCTCGGCCGGGTGCGCCCCTTCCGGCCGCCACCGCGGGCCTGGGCCTGGAGCGGGGTCGCCTGGGGGGCCACCGCCGCGGCCGGCTGCGCGATCGTCGCCAACACCGGACTTCAGGGCATCTGGGCCAAGACCACCGGCATCGCGTTCGCCTCACGGTGGGCCGCCGCCCTCACCGCGCCCTTGAACGAGGAACTGTTCAAACTCGCCGGCGTCGCGCTCATCGCGCTCGGCGCCCGGAGCCGCGTACGCGGGCCCCTTGACGGGTTCTTCCTGGGCGCGTTCACCGGACTGGGGTTCCAGGTGGTGGAGAACTGGACCTACGCGATGAACTCCGTTCTGATGGGCGGTGGGGTGGACGGCTCCGCCGATGTCCTCAGGTCCTTCCTCACCCGCGTCCTGGTGACCGGCCTCGGGACCCACTGGGCTCTGAGCGCGGTCGCCGGGACGGCGGTCGGCATCCTGCTCGCGCACGACGACCGCCGTCGGCGCGCCGGACCGGCCGTGCTCTGCGTCCTGACGGCCATGGGCATGCACGCGCTGTTCGACGCCCCCGTCCTCACCTCGGCCGCCGGGATCGTCGCCAAGGTGGCCCTGAACTTCCTGATCGCCGCCGGGTTCTACCTCACTCTCCGGCACCGGGCCCGGCGGCGGGCGCGCGCGTTCCTGCGCTCCCCCCGGACGGACCTCTCCCTCACGCTGCTCACCCGCCGCTCCCGGCGCCGCGCCCTGCGGACACTGCCCCCGGCGCGCCGCCCGGCCGCCGAACGGCGCGCACAGAGCTACCTGGACCTCGTCGAGGAGGTGGCCGCCGACAGTACGCGCGGGCCGGCCTGACCGGTCCGGAGCCCGGCACGCCCGAAGCCACGTCCGTCAACGCGCCCTGGGAGCCGTCGCGTTGACCCGCACCGCGGCACTGCTGACCAGTTCGTGGGCACACCATGGGCGCACGAGCCCGCACGGCTAGTGTGTGCGCACCGTGTGCGTGTCCACGCACTGAGCGACGTGAAGAAAGGACCCCCGCCATGGCGGCAGCTACCGCGGACCGTCCCCCGCACGCCCGGCCCGGTCCCCGCGCCCTGTTGGCCGAGGGAAAGCGCTCGTACTCCTTCGAGTTCTTCCCGCCGAAGACCGACGCCGGGGAGCGCACGCTCTGGAACGCGATCCGTCGTATCGAAGCGCTGGCGCCGACCTTCGTCTCCGTGACCTACGGGGCCGGCGGCTCGTCACGGGACCGGACGATCGAGGTCACCAAGCGCATCGCCGCCGAGACCACGCTGCGCCCCGTGGCGCACCTGACCGCCGTGGGCCACTCCGTGGCGGAACTGCGGCACATCATCGGCCAGTACGCGGACGCGGGCATCCGGGACGTCCTCGCTCTGCGCGGTGACCCGCCCGGCGACCCGCGCGGCGAGTGGGTCCGACATCCGGAGGGGTTCGCGCAGGCCGGTGAACTCGTCACCCTCATCAGGGACCTGGGGGACTTCACGGTCGGGGTGGCCGCGTTCCCCGAGCGGCACCCGCGTTCACCCGACTGGGAGAGCGACATCCGGCACTTCGTCGCCAAATGCAGGGCGGGCGCCGACTACGCCATCACCCAGATGTTCTTCCATGTGGAGGACTACCTCCGCCTGCGTGACCGGATCGAGGCGGCGGGGTGTACGACTCCGATCATCCCGGAGATCATGCCGGCCACCGACGCGCGGCAGATCCGCCGCTTCGCCGAACTCAGCGACGCCCGCTTCCCCCCGGAGCTGGCCCGGCGCCTGGAGGCGGCCGCGGGGCGGCCGGAGGAGGGCCATCGGATCGGTGTCGAGTACGCGACCGTGATGGCCGAACGACTGCTCGCCGAAGGCGCGCCCGGTCTGCACTACATCACGCTCAACCGCTCCACGGCCACGATGGAGATCCACCAGAACCTGGGAGTGAGCGCGGACGACGACCGGCCGCTGGCCGCCACGTCCCGCTGACACTCCTGACACCCCTGGCACGCCGGTGGAAGAAGACCGCCGGCCCCGGCCGTGTCCGTCGAGGACACGACCGGGGCCGGCGGCCGGAACCGCCCCGTACGGAGCGGGCGCGCGACGCGTGCGACGACCGCGGCCGTACGGGCGGCCGGCACGGGCCGGTTCGCGGTCAGCTCACGGGCGTCGCCGGCGTCGCGGCGGCACCGTCGGCGTCCCCGCCCTCTCCGTCGGACGTCCCGCGCTCCTGGGCGAGCCGCTCCATGCCGCTCGTCGTCTTGAGGGGCTTCTCCTTGATGAAGAGGACCGCGACCAGCGCGAGAGCGGCGAACGGCGTGGCGACCAGGAACAGCTCCGCCGTGGCCACCCCGTAGGCGTTCTGCACCAGCTCGCGTACCGGTTCGGGCAGCGTGGAGATGTCCGGTATCTTCCCCTCGCCGGAACCGCCGCCCTCGCCCTGGCCGGCTCCGCCCATGCCCTTGGCCAGCTCGGAGCTGACCCGGTTGGCGAGCACGGCGCCCAGGACGCTCGTGCCGATCGTGCCGCCCATGCTGCGGAAGAACGACAGCACGGACGTGGCCGCGCCGAGTTCCGCCGCGGGGACGTCGTTCTGGGCCGCGAGGACCAGGTTCTGCATCAGCATGCCGACACCGATGCCGAGGACGGCCATGTACAGGCTCAGCAGCCCGAAGCCGGTGTCGGAGCCGATGGTGGACAGCAGTGCCAGACCCGCCGTCATGATCACGGCGCCGGCGACCAGATAGATCTTCCACTTGCCGGTGGCGCTGATGATCTGACCCGCGACCGTGGAGGACACCAGCAGGCCCAGGATCATCGGCAGGCCCATCAGGCCCGCCACGGTCGGGCTCTTGCCCTGGGATATCTGGAAGTACTGGGAGAGGAAGACCGTGCCGCCGAACATGGCCACACCGACCAGCAGGCTCGCCACCGTGGTCAGGGTGATCGTGCGGTTGCGGAAGATGTCCAGCGGAATGATCGGCTCGGGCGCCCGGGACTCGACGAAGACCGCGGCCAGCAGCAGCACCGCCCCCGTCGTGGTGAGGGCGGCCGTCTGCCAGGACGCCCAGTCGAACTCGTTGCCCGCCAGGGACGTCCAGATCAGCAGCGCGCTGATACCCGCGACGATCAGGAAAGCGCCCAGGTAGTCGATCTTCACCTCACGGCGGACCGTGGGCAGGCGCAGCGTGCGCTGAAGGATCAGGATCGCGGCGAGCGCGAACGGCACGCCGATGAAGAAGCACCAGCGCCACCCCAGCCACGACGTGTCCACCAGCACACCGCCGACCAGCGGGCCCGCGACCGTGCCGACGGCGAAGACGGCGCCGAAGATCCCGGAGAACTTGCCCAGCCGCCGCGGCGGGACGACCGCGGCCATGACGACCTGCACCAGGGCGGTCAGACCGCCCGCGCCGATGCCCTGGACGACACGGCTGAAGATGAGCAGCCCGGCGCCCTGCGAGAAGCCGGCGAGGAGCGATCCCACGACGAACATGGCGAGCGAGAGCTGGAGCAGCAGCTTCTTGTTGTAGAGGTCGGAGAGCTTGCCCCACAGCGGGACGGTCGCCGTCATGGCGAGCAGCTCCGAGGTGACGACCCAGGTGTACGAGGACTGGCTGGCGCCGAGGTCGGTGATGATGCGGGGCAGCGCGTTGGCCACCACCGTGCCGGCCAGGATGGCGACGAACATGCCCGCCATCAGACCCGACATGACTTGGAGTATCTGCCGGTCGGTCATGGAGGTCGGCGCCTGGTCGGGCGCCTGCGTTGTACTCAAGGTGTCCTTCTTGAATCCTTGGATGGTCGGTCGCCGGGCTCTGGTTGCGGCAGCCCGGCGGCCAGCTGATCGAAGACGTCGTGGAAGATTTCGAGGAACGCCGCGGGACTCGGCGTTTCCGCCTGGGCCTGGGCGCACCAGTGCTCGGCGGAGACCCGTACGGCCGTGTTGGCGACGGACGCCAGCAGCTTCGGGTAGAGGTCCAGGTGCGAGGTGTCGGGGAACGGCCCCGGAGCGGGGCGCTCCGCGCACGGTGGCTGCCGCCGCCCAGTCGGGGGCACTGCCGGGGTGGCCGCCCCGTCGCGTCCCGCGATGGCCCCGGCGAGCGCGATCTCGTCGGCGATGTGCGCGCCCATGCCGCGGATCAGCAGGTGAGGCGAGCGCTGGAGCACCGTGGCCCGCAGCCGCCAGATCTCCTGCTGCTCCTCCACGTTCATCAACTCGGCGGCGAACGCGTCGCGCACCACCTCGAGCGGGGGCCGGTCGGCCGGCGCCTCGCGCACGGCGCGCCGTACCCGCTCCCCGACATCCCGGTCGATCATGACGAAAGCGTCGTCATGGGTGTCGAAGTAGTTGAAGAATGTGCGTGGCGAAACCCCCGCGGCTTCACTGATCGCCTCGACGGTGACATTCTCCGCGCCGTGCTCGGCCGCCAGCCGCACGGCCGCCTCGGCCAGGGCCCTGCGGGTCGCCCGCTTCTTGCGCTCGCGCAGTCCCAGGACCGTGCCTTCCGTTCTCACGAGATGCAGAGTATGCAAAAGTGCAGGATCCGCAAAATTGTTTACGGCGTCACTCGTACGGCGCTGTCCGGGCTGATCATTTCGCGCCGTACGGAGCTGTGCGACCGACGGTTGCGCGCCTGTGCGCACCCCCGTTGGCGGCAATTGGTACGAATGGGTGGTCGTGGCCCTCGGTCATGGGCCGATTACGCGCCACAGACGCAAGAGTTGGCTGTTTCTGTGGCTGGATCGCTTCGCGCACGGTAGCGTCGTGATCAGCTGTCGTGGTTCCGAAGTACCGCTCGCCCGTGACGTGCCGTCACGGGCGTTTGTGCTGTTCAGCGTCTGTCGGGGACCAGGGCGATCACCTCCGGTGCCCGTGTGGTGCGGGCGCCGTCATGTGTCCCTCGGAACGGAGACTGAGCAATGGCCAGTGGAACGGTGAAGTGGTTCAACTCGGAGAAGGGGTTCGGATTCATC
Source organism: Streptomyces hebeiensis (assembly GCF_052983195.1). NCBI lineage: Bacteria > Bacillati > Actinomycetota > Actinomycetes > Kitasatosporales > Streptomycetaceae > Streptomyces > Streptomyces hebeiensis. The sequence continues at coordinate 185,264 of NZ_CM129812.1, read as the reverse complement.
GCACAGGACGGCGGTGGCCCCGATGTCTTCGCACACTACTCGAACATCTCGATGTCCGGCTTCCGTGAGCTCTCGGAGGGCCAGAAGGTGACCTTCGACGTCACCCAGGGCGCCAAGGGCCCGCAGGCGGAGAACATCCTCCCCTCCTGACCCGATTAGCCCGGGGCCGACCTCGCTCGGCCCCGGGCTCTCCCACCGGTGCGTGGCGCGCGAGCGCGTGTGCCGCGGACCGGTGGGCCGGACTTCCGCCGCGGGTCGCCGCGACCCGCCGCCGCCCACCGGCGCACGCGCCGCTCGCCCGGAGCGCGAGAGGCGTTCCGGGGCCGGGAACCGGTCAGGCCGGGCGCCGTCCTTCCTGGAGAGCGGTGCGGAGAACGCTCTCGGGAAGCGTGAGGTTCCATCCGGTGATCACCGGACGGCCGTGCTCCGTACCGAGCCGGGACAAGGTTCCGGTGGCCAGCTGGAAGAGCGCCCCCGCGGCCGGGGCCAGCCCCAGATAGCGCGCGGTCAGGACGCGCAGGAAATGGCCGTGCGAGACGAGGGCGACGTCGCCCTCGTCCCTGTCGAGCGCCGACAGCGCCGCGGCGAGCACCCGGTCGGCGCGGTGGCCGACCTCCACCGGACTCTCGCCCGCCGCGTCGGCACCCGGCACCGCACCGTCGGTCCACAGGTCCCAGCCGGGGCGCGTGCGGTGGATCTCGTCCGTCGTGACTCCCTCGTAGCCGCCGTAGTCCCACTCGTGCAGCTCGGGCTCGGTCCGCGGGGCGTCGAGACCGGCCAGTTCCGCGGTGCGCCGGGCCCGGGCCATGGGGCTGACCAGGGTGAGCGCGATGCGGTGCGCGCGCAGCAGCGGGGCCAAGGAGCGGGCCTGATGCTCGCCGCGCTCGGTCAGCGGCAGGTCGGTGTGACTGGTGTGCTGACCGGACAGGGACCACGCGGTCTCGCCGTGCCGCACCAGGATCAACTCGCCCATGGGATCAGTCCGTTCCCTGCTCCGTGTGAACCGCCGTGGTGACCTTCCCCCGGCGGCGGTGGGGACCCGCCGGGGTCACCAAGGTCAGTGTCTCCCCATCCGGCGCCGGTGACCCGGTGAGGCGGGCAGACCTCGTTTACGTTGGTGGCAGGCGGTGGGCCCCGAGCGTCCCGGGCCGGGCACCGGGGAAACGTCGAGCGAGAGAAGAGGACCACCATCATGGCTTCCGTCCCTCACATCGTGCTCAACAACGGCGTCAGGATTCCGCAGCTCGGCTTCGGTGTCTTCCAGGTCGCACCGGACCGGACCGCCGACACGGTCCTGGCCGCGCTGGAGGCCGGTTACCGGAGCGTCGACACGGCAGCCGCCTACGGCAACGAGGAGGGCGTGGGCCGCGCGCTCGCCGGCTCGGGCCTGCCCCGCGAGGAACTGTTCGTCACCACGAAGCTCTGGAACGACGCGCAGGGCTACGACTCGGCTCTCGCCGCGTTCGACACCAGCCTGCGCAAGCTCGGCCTGGACCACGTGGATCTCTACCTCGTCCACTGGCCCACGCCGGCGCGCGACCGCTACGTGGACACCTGGCGCGCGCTGGAGACGCTGCTGGCCGACGGCCGGGCCCGCGCCATCGGTGTGTCCAACTTCCAGTCCCCGCACCTCCAGCGGATCCTGGACGAGACCTCGGTGGTCCCGGCCGTGAACCAGATCGAACTGCACCCCGCCCTCCAGCAGGCGGAACTGCGGGACTTCCACGCTCAGCACGACATCGCGACCGAGGCATGGAGCCCGCTGGCGCAGGGCGCGCTGCTCCAGGACGAGGCGATCGTCGAGGTCGCCGCCCGCCACGAGAAGACGCCGGCGCAGATCGTGCTGCGCTGGCACCTCCAGCTCGGGAACGTCGTCATCCCCAAGTCCGCCACGCCCGCGCGCATCCGGGAGAACATCGACGTCTTCGACTTCGCGCTCTCGGAGAGCGACATGGCGGCGATCAGCACGCTCGACCAGGGCCGGCGCACCGGCCCGGACCCCGACACGTTCAACTGATACGGGGCACGGGGCACGAGGTCCTGACCCCGTGCCGCGGGCGTCCTACCGGCTTTCGTCCTCCGGGTTCCAGTCCAGCAGGCGCACCTTCGCGACCGTACGCACATGCCGGCGCATCGCGGTGGCCGCCGCCTTGCCCCGCCTGGCCGTGATCGCGTCCAGGATCGCCCGGTGCTGGGCCAGCGACCGTCCGGGGCGGCCCGGTTGACGCAGGGATTCCGTGCGGCTCTCGGCGATCTGCTCCGAGATCGACCGCATGAACTCCGCGAGCAGCGCGCTGTGCGCGGCGGCCGTCACCGCGGCGTGGAACAGCCGGTCACCCTCCACGCCCAGGCCGCCCGCCTCGATCTCGTCGGCCATGTGGCGCAGCGCGTCGCGCAGCGCCGCCAGATCCTCTTCCGTGCGGCGTTCCGCGGCGAGTTCGGCCAGCTTGGTCTCCAGCGCCTCGCGGGCCTCCAGTACGTCGGGGAGCCGGCGTCTGCGCTCCACCAGTCGCTCGACCGGCTCGGGTTCGAGGCTGTTCCCGGTGAGGTAGGTGCCGCCGCCGTGCCGCACCTCGACCAGGCCCTGTACCTCCAGCACCACGATCGCCTGCTTGACCGAGGCCCGGCTGACGCCGAGCCGCTGGGCCAGCTCCCGCTCGGGTGGCAGCCGGTCGCCCGCGGCCAGGTCCGCCTCGGCGACATAGCTGCGCAGCCGGTCGAGCACCTGCTCGTAGAGCCGTTGCCGGGCCATCGGCCGCAGCGCGTCGGACATCCGGACCCCCAATCCCTGACCGGACGCTTGACCGGTTTCTCCCGATGCCTGTGACCGGCAGCCTAGCGCCCCTCCCGGCGAGTGCACCGGCCGGTCAGGTGGCTGAGCCAATTCTGTCCGATCCCTTGACGGTCGGAGAAGCCCCCGTCCACTGTGGTTCAGCCACTTGGCCAGTCGTATTCGGCCAGCCTCAGGGACCCAGGGACGGGAGCCCCGCCATGTCCGCCGAACTGATCTCGATCCTCGTGCTGGTGGTGGTCTTCGTGATCGCCACCACCCGCTCCATCAACATGGGCGCTCTCGCCTTCGCCGCCGCGTTCGGCGTCGGCCAGCTGGTCGCCGGCCTCGACGCGGACGGCATCTTCGCCGGTTTCCCCGGCGATCTGTTCGTGGTCCTCGTCGGGGTCACGTACCTGTTCGCGATCGCGCGTGCCAACGGCACCACGGACTGGCTGGTCCATGCCGCGATCCGGTTGGTGCGCGGCCGGATCGCGCTGATCCCATGGGTGATGTTCGCGGTCGCCGGTGTGCTGACCGGTATCGGTGCCGTCTCCCCGGCGGCCGTGGCGATCGTCGCGCCCATCGCCCTGAGCTTCGCCGCGCGGCACGGGATCAGCCCGCTGCTGATGGGCGCGATGGTGGTGCACGGAGCGCAGGGCGGCGGATTCTCGCCGATCAGCATCTACGGTTCCATCGTCAACGGCATCGTGGCCCGCGAGAAGCTGCCCGGCAGCGAGCTGACCCTGTTCCTCGCCTCCCTCGTGGCCAATGTGCTGATAGCCGGTGTCGTCTTCGTCCTGTGCGGCGGGCTCAAACTCTCCTCCCGACAGGACGGGGCGAAGCGGTGGACCGTGGGCACCGCGGGTGAGGACGGCCGGCCGGAGACCGAACGGCAGGAGACCGACCGACCCGAGGCCGAACAGCTCACTCCCGCGCGGATCGCCACCCTGGGCGCGCTGGTGGCGCTCGTCGTCGCCGTCCTCGGCTTCGACCTCGACGCGGGGCTGTCCTCCGTCACCCTCGCCGTCCTGCTCAGCGCGTTCTGGCCGGACACCAGCCGCAGGGCCGTCAGCCAGATCGCCTGGCCGACCGTGCTGCTCATCTGCGGCGTCCTGACCTACGTCGGTGTCCTGGAGGAGATGGGCACCATCGACTACGCGGGCAACGCCGTCAGCGACATCGGTGTCCCCCTCCTCGCCGCCGTCCTGCTCTGCTACATCGGCGCCCTCGTCTCCGCCTTCGCCTCCTCCGTCGGCATCATGGGCGCGCTCATCCCGCTGGCCGTGCCCTTCCTCGCCCAGGGGGAGATCGGCGCCATCGGGATGGTCGCGGCACTCGCCATCTCCGCGACCGTCGTCGACGTGAGCCCCTTCTCCACCAACGGCGCCCTGGTCCTGGCCGCCGCGCCGGACGTGGACCGCGAGCGGTTCTTCCGGCAGTTGATGGTGTACGGCGGGATCGTGGTGGCGGCGGTGCCCGCCGCCGTCTGGCTCGTCCTGGTCGTGCCAGGCTTCGGGTAACGGCTGATGCCGACCGTTCGGACTCGTCCATCGCGCCCCCGGCGTCCACAGCAAGGAGAACGACGCGTGTCCCCTCTCTTCCCGGCTCTCGCCGCACGCTCCGACCGGCCCGCCCTCAGGTTCGGCGACCGTACGCTCAGCCACGCGGAGCTGGCCGACGCGGCCGGCGCGCTCGCCACCCGTGTCGCCGGGGCGCGGCGGATCGCGGTCTGGGCCACGCCCACGCTCGGTACGGCGGTGGGAGTGGTGGCCGCGCTGCTGGCCGGAGTGCCCGTCGTGCCGGTCAACCCCAAGAGCGGCACACGGGAGCTGGCCCATATCGTCGCGGACAGCGCCCCCGATCTCGTCGTCGCGGAACCGGACGCGGTGCTCCCGCCGGAACTCGCCGCGCTGCCCCGGGTGGCCGCGACGGCGCGGGGGACCGGACGGCCCGGGGGCGTCCCCGTGCCCCTGCCGCCCGAGCCGTCCCCGTCGGCGCCCGCACTGATCGTCTACACCTCCGGCACCACCGGCCCGCCCAAGGGCGCAGTCCTCCCGCGCCGCGCCGTCGCCGCCACGCTGGACGCCCTGGAGGACGCCTGGCAGTGGACCGCCGACGACGTGCTGGTGCACGCCCTGCCCCTCTTCCATGTCCACGGTCTGATCCTCGGTGTCCTCGGCCCGCTGCGCCGTGGCGGTTCGGTACGTCACCTGGGCCGGTTCGACACCGAGGCCGTCGCCCGGGAACTGACGGCGGGGGCCACGATGCTCTTCGGTGTGCCGACCATGTACCACCGGGTCGCCGAGGCGCTTCCCGGCGACCCGGCGCTGGCGAAGGCCCTGGCCGGCGCCCGGCTGCTCGTCTCCGGATCCGCCGCCCTGCCGGTACACGACCACCGGCGGATCGCCGAGGCGACCGGACGCCGGGTCATCGAGCGGTACGGCATGACGGAGACCCTGATGAACACCAGCGTGCGCGTGGACGGCGAACCGCGCCCCGGCACGGTCGGCGTACCGCTCAAGGGCGTCGAGCTGCGGCTGGTGGACGAGTCGGACGCGGCCGTCGAGGCGTACGACGGCGAGACGGTCGGCGAGATCCAGGTGCGTGGCCCGAACCTCTTCACCGAGTACCTGGGCCGCCCCGACGCGACCGAGGCGGCCTTCGTCGACGGCTGGTTCCGCACCGGGGACATGGCCGTACGCGACCCCGACGGCCAGGTCCGCATCGTCGGCCGCAAGGCCACCGACCTGATCAAGAGCGGCGGCTACAAGATCGGCGCCGGGGAGATCGAGAACGTCCTCCTGGAGCACCCGGGCGTGCGCGAGGCGGCCGTGACCGGTGAGCCCGACCCGGACCTCGGGGAGCGCGTCGTCGCCTGGATCGTTCCCGCGCGTGCCGAGGAACCGCCGTCCGCCGAGGAGTTGGCCGACCACGTGGCCGCGCAGCTCGCCGCCCACAAGCGGCCCCGCACCGTGCGCTACCTCCAGGCCCTGCCGCGCAACGACATGGGCAAGATCATGAAGCGGGCCCTCCATGCCTGAGCGGCTGAGCGCGCGCGAGGCGGTCGCGGCCCTCGCCGAAGCCGGCACCTTCGCCGAACTGCCCGCTCCTGACGGAGTGACGGGCGGCGCGGCGGACGAGGCACCGGACGGGCCGCTCGGCTGGCCGGGGTACGACGCGGTGCGCGCCCGGGCCCGGGCGCGCACCGGCGAGGAGGAGTCCGTCGTCTGCGGCACCGCGCGCGTGGGCACGACACGGGCGGTCCTGATCTCCTTCGAGTTCGGCTTCCTCGGCGGCTCGCTGGGAGAACGGACGGGGGACCGCCTGGTGGCCGCGCACCGCCACGCACGCGCCCAGGGGCTGCCGGTCGTCTCACTGATCGCCACCGGCGGCAGCCGGATGCAGGAAGGCATGCGCGCACTGCTCCAGCTCCAGCGCGTGGCGGGGGAGTCCGCGCTGACCCGGGCGCGGGGGCTGCCCCAGCTGGCGGTGGTGCGCGATCCCACGACCGGGGGCGGCTGGGCCACGCTGGGCGCGGGCGCCGATGTCGTGCTCGCGCTGCCCGACGCCCAGATCGGCTTCGCGGGCTCGCGCGTACGGCCGGCGGACGCGGACCCGTACGCGTACACCGCGCGGGCGCAGTTCGCCGCCGGACACGTCGATGCGCTGGTGGACCCGGACGAACTGGGTACGACCGTGGGGCGCTGGCTGACGCTCCTGACGGCGGGCGGAGGAGGGGAGCGCGCTGCTTCCGGCGCGACGATCCTGAGCGGCCCGGCCGGAGAGGCCCTGCCACCACCCGCCGGGCTCGGCCTCGGCGGTACGCCCGCCACCGGCTGGCAGGCGGTGCTTCGCGCCCGGTCACCCGATCGACCCCGGGCCCCCGCCTACCTCGACGCCTACCTCGAACAGCGCGCGGAGATCACCGGGGACCGCTGCGGCGGCAGGGACCCCGGCATGCTGTGCGGCTTCGGACTGCGCGAGGGACGGCCCGTCGCGTACGCGGCCCAGGCCGGCACCGCCACCCTCCCGGCGGGGTACCGCACCGCCGCCCGGCTGGTCCGGCTCGCCGACCGGCTGGGCATCCCGGTCCTCACCCTGGTCGACACGCCGGGCGCGGCCAATGACGCGGAGGCGGAGCGCTCGGGCGCGGGCGCGGCGATCGCGGATCTCTTCCAGGCCGTGGCCACCGCCCGGGTGCCGCTGACCACCCTCGTGATCGGCGAGGGCGGTTCCGGTGGCGCCCTCGCCCTGTCCGCCCCGGGCAACACCTGGGTCACCGCCGACAGCTACTTCTCCGTCATCGCCCCGGAACCCGCCACGGCGATCCTCAAACGCCCCGTGGAGGAGACCCGGGAGGTGGCCGGCCGGCTCCGGCTGCGCCCGCAGGACCTCGTGGACCTCGGAGTGGTGCGCGGGATCGTGCCGACGGCCGGGGCCCGCTCGTAACCCCCGCCCGCCCATCCGCTCCGCTCCCTGCCTTCCCGCCCTTGGCCGCCGTTTCCCGCCCCTTCCCGTACTGCGTGTGCCTGCCGCGTCACACCCGCGCCGCGTGCGCCGTCGGGCCCCCTCGGGTCGCGAGGGCCGGGCGCCGCTGCGAGATTGGTCGTGTCGGGCGCAGCACCTACGGCTTGGGAGCGGGAATGGGAGCGGCGTGTACGTGTGCGTACGGGGCGAGCCGGGGCCCTCGCGACGCGCCCCGGCGGGAAAACCATGGTGAGCCGGCTCCTGGACACGTTGCCGGCCGCCCAGCGCGGCCTGCTCAGACCTGCCGCGCCCGGCGACGAACTCGCCATGCCGCCCATGCTCGCCGTCCTCAGCGACCGGCGGGTCTTCGGGGCGGACTGGCTCTTCGAGCGGAAGCTCGACGGCGTCCGGGCGCTGGGCGCGCGCCACGAGGACCGCACGCGGTTGCTGTCCCGCAGCGGACGCGCCGTGCAGACCACCTATCCCGAGATCATCGACGCGCTGAGCGCCCAGGAGTGCCGGGACTTCACCGTCGACGGTGAGATCGTCGCGTACGCGCGCGGGCGGACCGACTTCGCCCTGCTCCAGCGGCGCATGCAGATCACCGACGCGGCGCGGGCGCGCGCCAGCGGGGTCGCGGTGACGTACTACCTCTTCGACCTGCTGCGCCTGGACGGTTACGACCTCACCCGGCTGCCGCTGCGCACCCGCAAGTCGCTGCTCCGCCGCGCCGTGGCCTTCCGCGCTCCCCTCCGCTTCACGCCGCACCGCAACGAGGGCGGACAGGAACAACTGGATGCGGCCTGCGCGCGCGGCTGGGAGGGGCTGATCGCCAAGCGGGCAGGGGGCCGCTACGTCCGCCGACGTTCCCCGGACTGGCTGAAGCTCAAGTGCGCCCGAGGACAGGAGTTCGTCGTCGGAGGCTTCACCGAACCGGCGGGGGCCGGCGGCCGGATCGGCTTCGGCGCGCTGCTCGTCGGCACGTACGAGGAGGGCCGGCTGCGGTACGCGGGCAAGGTCGGCACCGGCTTCGACCGGGCGACGCTGGTGGGACTGCGCGGCACCCTCGACGGTCTGGCCGCCCCCCGTTCCCCGTTCGCCGACCGGGTGCGCGAGCCGCGCCCGCACTGGGTCCGGCCGGAACTCGTCGCCCAGGTCGCCTTCACGGAGTGGACGCGGGACGGCATGCTGCGGCATCCCCGGTTCCTCGGCCTGCGTGACGACAAGCGGCCCGAACAGGTGGTCAGGGAGGAACCGGAGCCCGGCTGACCGTGGGCCCGCCTGCTCCGCTCACGCTCCAGCGCGCCGCCGCCCCCTCCGTACGGCGATACCGCGTTCGCCGCGTGCCACGGCGCGGCTCCGGCACCTCTTGCCGATTCGGCAACAAAAGTCGCCGAGGTGTGAGCGGCGTTCGCATGCTGGGGCCCGAACACGTCGCGCGCCGCCGTTCCGAAGCGCCGACGACCTCGCGCAAGGAGCAGCCGATGCAGCAGCCCGCCGTCACCCCCGCGCCGATCGCGCCGATCGCGCCGATCGCGCCGACTGTCCCGGAAGCCCGGCACCGGCTGGTGGACGTCCCCGGGGGCCGCATCCATCTGGTGGAGCAGGGCACCGGGCCGCTGGTGCTCCTGGTGCACGGGTTCCCCGAGTCGTGGTACTCCTGGCGCCACCAGCTCCCGGCCCTCGCCGCCGCGGGCTTTCGCGCGGTGGCCGTCGACGTGCGCGGGTACGGGCGTTCGGCCAAGCCCCGTGCGGTGGACGCGTACCGGATGCTGGCCCATGTCGCCGACAACGCCGGTGTCGTGAGCGCGCTCGGAGCCACGACCGCGACGGTCGTGGGACACGACTGGGGTTCGCCCATCGCCGCCAACTCGGCGCTGCTGCGGCCGGACGTCTTCACCGCCGTCGGGCTCCTGAGCGTGCCATACGCGCCGCGCGACGGGGCCCGGCCGAGCGACGCCTTCGCGAGGGTCGGCGGCGACGACGAGTTCTACGTGAGCTACTTCCAGGAGCCGGGCCGGGCGGAGGCGGAGATCGAGCCCGATGTGCGCGCGTGGCTGGCCGGTTTCTACACCGGGATCTCGGGCGACACCATGCCGGAGGGCGGCGAGGGGGCGCTGTTCTTCGTGCCGAGGGACGGGAAGATGGCCGACCGCTTCCCGGCCCGGGGCACCGCGCTGCCGTCCTGGCTCTCCGAGGCCGACCTCGACGTCTACGCCGGTGAGTTCGAGCGTACCGGTCTCACCGGGGCCCTGGCCCGCTACCGCAACGTCGACCGGGACTGGGAGGACCTGGCAGCCTGGCACGGGGCGCCGATCACCCAGCCGTCGCTGTTCATCGGCGGCACGCGGGACGCCTCCACCACATGGATGGGGGACGCGATCGCGGCCTTTCCGACCACTCTGCCCGGGCTGGTGTCCTGCCACGTTCTCGAGGGGTGTGGACACTGGGTGCAGCAGGAGCGGGCCGAGGAGGTCAACCGCATCCTGGTGGACTGGCTGCGGGCCCTGCCCGCGACCCCGGACACCCCGACAACGGTGATCTGAGGGCCGGTTGGAGTCGCCGCACCGGTCCGTGCCGGCAAGGATTCTCATGGGCCTCTTATCGCATATTAAGAGAGTGTGTTTAGGCTGGGGCTGTGACGCATACGACTCCGCCCGGCTGGTATCCCGACCCGGGTCACTCAGGTGACGGTCCCCGCCAGGAACGGTGGTGGGACGGGGCGGTCTGGACCGACGAACTGCGCGCTCCCGCCCCCGCCGCCTCCGCCGCGTGGGGACCGCCCGCCCCGCCGCCCTACCCGCCGTCCCCGCCGGGGTCTCCGGGCGGGCGCGGGCGCCGGGTCGCCGTCGGCGTCATCGCCTCCGTGGTGGTGCTGGCCGTCGCGGGCGGGTTCTATCTGCTCGGGCAGGGCACGGACGGCGACAGCCCGGCGGCCGAGGCCCGTTCGGGCGCCTCGGCGGCCCCGTCGCGGCCGGGGCAGGAAGGCCAGGCCCCCGACGACGGACAGCGGGAACCGGGCGGCCCGGACGGCGAAGGCGACTCGCCCGGACAGCCGCGGACCGAGGAGGGCTACGCAACCGACGCGGCCAGCGGCATAGCCATCCCCGTGCCGGACGGCTGGAAGGGCGAATCCGGCCCCGTCGGCGCCGGCGTGACCACCGGGACCTACGCCTGCCCCGGTGAGACGTCCCAGCAGTGTGTGCGCGGTGGGGTGTTCAGCGCGCCGGCCGCCGCGCTGAAGATCAAGGGAGCCACGGCGAAGGCGGCTGCCGAGCAGGACATCGAGGCCAACGCCGAGGAGTCCTACGGCGGCGACACCTACGGAGAGATCTCCTCGCACGAGGAGTTGAAGGCCGAGGAAGTCACCGTCGCCGGGCAGAAGGGCTACCTCGTGCGGTGGAAGGTCGTCACGGCCAAGGGGGACGACGGCTATGTCCAGTCGCTCGCCTTCCCCTCGCCCGCCACACCCCGGCTGATGGTCGTCGTGCGGTCCGGTTTCGACGTGAACGACAAGGCGCCCGAGCTGTCGGTGATGGACGAGATCACCCGGGGCATCAAGGCCGCCGCGGGCGGCGGCGGAAGCGGCCGGGACGTGTGATTCCCGCCCGCCCCGGGGCGGGCGGAGCGGAGCGCGCGCGTCACTCGGAGACCGTGGCGGCCGGCGGCGTCCACCGGCGGGTGCGGGGCACCGCGCCGGACACGCCGTAGTCCTTCCGGAGGTGTTCGGGAATGGCGTAGTGCATGACACGTCCGCGGGTGAGCGAGGACAGCTCGAAGACGGTGGTGAGGTGACCGAGGCGGTCCAACGCCCAGGCGCCGAGGGGCGAGCGGTCCTCGACGCTCTCCAGTACGCCGAGAAGGTGGGGCACGGCCCTGACAAGGGTGTCCCACGCGGTGCGGGGCACCTGGAGCCAGTCGGCGCAGGTGTCTCCGACGAGGTGGCGAACGAGAGCGGAGACGACCGGGTCGAAGAAGGTCCCGGGCACGACCTCCTCGTAGAGGTCGATGAGCTGCCGGGTCAGGCGCGTGCCCTCCTCGGAGGGCCCCATGTACCGCAGCATGTAGTCGTCCAGGAACCGGCGGGCATCCTCGAGAGTCCTGGGGACGGTGTCCTGGTCGATGCCCAGCATGGCACCGACCACACGCCAGGCGTAGTAATAGGATTCCGCCCCCTCCGTCGACATGTGGACACCCAGGCGGTGCAGGCTGTCCAGCACGAGCAACGAGAAGAACATCTGTCCGCCGATCATGTCCTCCTGACAGATCGGCGTGCCGAGTGTCGCGGTGTCCCACCGGTTCTCAGCCGTGAGGTGGTGGCGGATGGAGGCATGCAGAAGACGGACCTTCTGGGCGGCGGGCACGAACCGGCCGCCTGCCTCGAACGCGTCGGGCCGCATCAGATAGACGGTGAACTGACCCGTCTCCGCCATGCGTTTGGACGGATACTCCAGCCCGTGGGTGGTGGAGAGCAGCTTCGCCACGTGCGGGACGAGGTAGCAGGCGGGCATGGAGGCGAAGGACAGGGCGGTGGTGATGTGGACGTTGTTGTCGAGGAAGAACAGCCGCGCCTTCTCCATCTCGCCCCAGTCGACCCAGGCCGGCGGGGCGCTCGTGACCTCGAGGTACTCCCGGGCGACATCGGGCAGCCCCTCCGGCAGGGGAGCGCCGGAGGTGGAGACGTAGCGCATCAGGGTGTTGAACGTGCCCACCTCCCCGCGTTCGAAGAGTGCGGCGACCGTGGCGTCGGCGAGCTCGTCACCGGCCTGCCGGAGGGCGTCCATCGATGTGTCGGTGCGGTTCATGCGGGGTTCCTTGTCATCCAAGGGAGTGGTCATCCACGGGAGTTGTTGTCCACGAAGGGCGGGTGAGACGGCGGGAGGGGACGGCGCGGACCCGCGCCCGGCCGGCGCGCGGGTCAGGACGGACGGACCGTCGCCGCGTGTGCCAGCGTGGTCAGGGCGATGGCGGCGTGCGTGGGTACGGCCAGCTCGTGCAGAGCGTCGAGTGCTTCCTCGACCCGTGCCGCGATCATGTCCTCGACGCGGTCGGGCGCCTTCAGCCGTCGCATCACCTCGCGCACCGCGTGCAGGCCCTCTCCGCCCGGATCGCGGCGGCCCAGGAGAGCGCGCAGTCGCGCCCGCTCGTCGGCACCGGCGACCCGCCAGGCCTCGGCCAGCAGGGCCGTGGGCCGGTGGCCGCGTATGTCGTCGGTGTTGGCCTTGCCCGTCCGTTCCGGGTTTCCGAACAGGCCGAGCAGGTCGTCCCGCAACTGGAACGCCTCGCCGAGCGGCAGCCCGTACGCGGAGTAGCCCTCGCGCAGCCGACCGTCGGCCCCCGCCAGGGCCCCGCCGATCAGCAGAGGCTGTTCGACGGTGTACTTGGCCGTCTTGTACCGGATCACCTTCAGCGAGTCCGTGGTGTCCGGATCGGCCCCCGTGCGCAGGATCTCCAGGCACTCACCCGCGATCAGCTCCCGGGCCAGTACCGACCACAAGGGACGAGCCCGCGCCAGGTACGCGGTGGGCAGACCGCTGGTGACGAACAGCTGCCCGGCCAGCGCCGTCAGCAGATCCCCCACCAGCATCGCCAGCGACCTGGCGGCGGTGGCACCACGCGGACGACGGCGTACGGCGTCGCGCAGCGCGATGTGCGCGGTGGGCCGGCCGTGCCGCAACGGGCTGTCGTCGATGAGATCGTCGTGCACCACCGCGGCGGCGTGCACCAGCTCGAGCGAGGCCGCCGCCCGTACCAGCGCGTCGCTGTCCGGCTGCCCCACCGCGCGCCAGCCCCAGTAGCAGAACGCCGCGCGCAGCCGTTTGCCGTCCGCGACCGCGGCCTGAAGCTGTTCCGCCACCGGGTCCAGGGCCGGGTCGATCGCGGCGAACTGCTCCGCCTCGTGGGCGACGAACCGGCGCAGCACTTCGTCGACGCGGGCCTTGAACGCGGCCGGCTCCCACCGTTCAGGCGCCATCGGAGGCCCGCCGAGCCAGGGCGTGCCGGGCGAGGACCTCCAGGTGCGCAGGGGTTACGGCGGCGTGCCGGTCCAGCACGAGCCGCCCCCGGGCCGTCAGTTCGTGCTCGGCCTCCGCCGCCAGTTCCGCGGCGTCCGAGCGGCGCAGCAGCTGCCGTACACCGCCCAGGGCCGAACCGAGCGTGCTCACCGCCAGATCGGCCAGCCCCGCTGCCAGCAGCACAGCCCGCTGGTCCGGACTTCCGCGCCCCGCCTCTTGGGTCATGCCCTCTCCCCACCGCAGCACATCCACGCGGCGCGCCACGCGCCGCTGCTCCCAGCGTTACGTCACACCGGGCGCGACAGGGGAGGAAATCACCATCGAGTGATCGCCTCGCTCGTCTGTGCGGATCGTGCGGTCGGCAGTCTTCGACGCCGGTGGCCGTCCGGGCGGGAACAGGTGTCCGGCGTCGGCCGATTCCTCCGGTCCTCCGGACCGGCGCTCGCTCCTACTCCTGTTCCCCCTTCAGGACATACAGTTCGGGCAGATTGACGACGATCGCCTCCTGCGTACTACGGGCGATCACCACCACGGCCTCGTCCTGGGGGCTCGGGTTCTCCTCGCGGTGGGGCACGTAGGGCGGTACGAAGATGTAGTCACCGGGTGAGGTGCGGATCCGGATCTCCTCCGCCGTACCACCGGAGTCGTCCAGGAAGACGAACTCCGGATGCCCCTTGACCACGTGGATCGCCGTTTCCGAGGCGCCGTGGTGGTGGTTGGCCGACGCGGTGTCAGGGGCGACATGCGTCTGTCCCATCCAGATGCGCTCGGAGCCCACGCTGTTCCCGCTGATCGCCGCGAAGCGGCGCATCCCGCCGGTCTGGGCGGTGTCCCCGTCGAGGGCGTCCGCGCGGACGTGGTGCAGCCGGGCCCGCAGGGGCAGCGTGCTGTGCGGCGTACCGTCGTGGCCGTGGTCGTGGTCCGGCAGATCCGGGTGGAAGGCGTCCTTCCCGGCGTCGGCGGGGGGACAGGGCGCGGCGGCGGGTGCGGTGTCGGGCCGGTGCGGAGGCGTGCTGTGCGAAGCCATGGGACTCCTGCTCGTCGGGGCGCCGCGGGCGCGGGGTCGCGGCCCCGACCGTAGAGAGCGCGGCGAATGGATGTCAAGATGTGTCCATTACCGCCGAGCTGGGAGTTTCCGGCTTTCCGGCGGTGTGCCCGGGGGCACTGACAGCGGCGCTGCCCGTGCGGGTCCGCACGGATCCGCACGGGACCGGCACGGGGAACCCGGTCGGGCGCCCGGACGGTACTTCTTGAACGACGAACTCGAGGAGACGGTGCGCACATGCAGATCTCGGCGAAGGCGGACTACGCGGTACGGGCGCTGGTCGAACTCGCCACCGACAGCGGCCGGCCGCTGACCTGTGAAGGCATCGCGTCCGCGCAGGACATCCCGTTCCGCTTCCTCAAGTCGGTCTTCCGGGACCTGCGGCGCGCCGGGCTCGTCCGCAGCCAGCGGGGCTGTGAGGGCGGGTACTGGATCGGCCGGGACCCGGCCGCGATCAGTGTGGCCGAGGTGATGACCGCGGTCGACGGGGAGTTCCTCACGCTGCGCGGCGCGTCACCGGAGACGCTGCGGTACCCGGGCGCGGCCCGCGGACTGCCGGACCTGTGGCACGCGGCCGGGGCGGCGGCGCGGTCGGTGCTCGACGGGACGACCATCGCCGTCCTCGCGGCTGAGGCGTCCGCGGCGCCGGGGACGGCAGGGCCGACGGGGCCGACGGCCGCGATGGGGACGGCAGGGGCGCCGGGGGCGGCGCAGGCGGAAGCAGACATGCGGGAGGCCGCCCCGGCGGCCGGGTCCGCCGCGCGCGGTGTCCTCCCGGCGGTGCCGGCATGAGCGGGCGGCGGGACCGGGTGGACGGTGGCGGAGAGCCGGTACCGGCTCGGACGCCGGGGCGGGCCCTTGACCGGGCTCCGGAATCGAACTCCCCGCCGCGACCGGATTCGGACCCCTTGCCGGGACCGGGATCAGGTCCTCTGCCGCGGCCGCAATCGGGCCCGCCGCCCGGTCCCGGAGGGCCGAGCCCGGTCGCGGCAAGCAAGGACAGCGCCGCGGACTCGGCCCACGACCTCGTCCGCGTCACCGAGTTCACCGACCCCGCGTGCCCCTGGGCCTGGGGATCCGAACCCGTCTTCCGGCTGCTCCGGCAGTCCCTCGGCCCGCGCACCCGCTGGCGGACCGTCTTCGGCATCCTCTTCGACGAGGACGACGATCCGGCCCCCGACCCCGACGCCGAGGCCCGGTGGTACGAAGGGTTCATCCGTGAGGTCACCGCGCACACCGGAGCCCCGTACGCCCCCAGGCTGCACTGGCTGACCCGTACCAGCCTGCCCGCCTCCCTCGCCGCCACGGCCGCCCGTTCACAGGGGCCGGTGACCGCCGAGCGCGTCCTGCGGCGGCTGCGCGAGAGCACCTTCGTCCTCGGTACGCCGGCCGACACCATGGACGGCGTCCGCCACGTCGTGCGGGGGATCCCCGGGCTGGACGTCGACCGGCTGCTGCGCGAGGCCGCCGCGCCCGAGACGGTACGCGCGGTGCGCGCAGACCGGGCCGAGACCCGGACTCCCGTGCCAGAGGTGCTGGGCATCACCGGTCCCGGTCCGCACCCGGGGCGGGCCAAGGAGTTGGGGGAGCGGCGGTACCGCTACGCCCTGCCCACGCTGCTGTTCGACGGACCGGGCGGCCGGGTGTGCGTCCCGGGCCGGCGCCCGGTCGCCGAGTACCTGGAAGCGGCCGGAAGGGCGGCGGGCGGTTCGGGTGCGGTTGTTCCCGTACGGCTGTCCGCACCGGCCGCGCTGGCGCGCTGGCACAGCCTCAGCGGCCCGGATCTGACCCTGCTCACCGACGCGGCCGGGCCGCCGACCGGTGCGCTGCGGATCGAAACGGCGAACGGCCCGTTGTGGCTCGGGCCCGAGGAAGCGCGTGACTACCCCGCGCCCTACCGCCCGCGCCGTTGACCCGGACGACGGGCACGACGAACGACGCCGTTCTCGGAGCGGCGGCCGCTCCGCGTCGCGACCGGCCCCGGTCGACGCCGGCCCTCGCCGGTCCGTCCGCCGACGGGGCCCGAGCGGCCGCGCCATACGGTGCGACGCCACCGTCCTTACCCGGGACGGGAGATGAACGTGCAGGTCGTCGGCGGTATTGGCGGACTCGGCGATGGATCTCGGACAATGAGACACCTGTAGGTGTCCATTGACAGCGTCCCGCCGGACGCAGAGGATACGAGTCATGCATTCGATGCACCCAGGCGTGGTCTGCCGCTACGTGGATTACCGGCGCACCTCCAGCGCCCTCTGTCGCTGATCCGACCGCCGACGCAACCCTGTTGAAGGCGTCGGCACGCGGCCCCGCGCGTCTCACCGTCGCACGGCGGGAATGTGCCTTCCGGTCACGGCCGGCCGATCGGCCGGCCAGTGGCCTTTCCCGTCGCCCCGGATGTCGGGGAAGCCGGTCCCACGCGTCGTCGGCCGCCGGGCCCCGGAGCCCGGGGTGACCGGCCGGTCCGCCTGACGACGGCGCTCCCGCTCCCGCTGTCACGTCGTCGGCGGCCGCTCGGCATCCGTCGTGCCCGACCGCCCCGTCCTCCGAGGCCGCACCCGCGCACGTCGGTTTCTCCCCGTCCTTCCCTCGCCTGCCCGGCAGCGGGAGGTTCGCCCGCCGCCGCCTCGCTCGGCCTGCCCCGATCAAAAGGGCGGCCAGTGGTTTCGTCCGCCTCGCTGCCGCGGCGACGATTCGCCCCGCGACTCCGCCGACCGCCCGGGGGCACACCGCACGACTGCCGTGCGGCACCGGCGTTCTTCTCCCCCATCCGCTTCGTGCGTCTTCGTTCCTCCCCGTTCCCTCCCGTTCTTCTTCGTTCCTCTCGCCCGGGCCACCCGACCGGGCGCCCATGGCCCGCCCGTGTACCCGAACGCGTCGGCTCGGCCCAGAAAGGTGGCGTACCCATGCCGATCCTCCCGACCCCCACCACCGCCGGCGGGGCGGCCCGCCGGGGCGCCGCGTCGCCGGCCGCTCCGACGCCGTCCGCCGGCCCCGGTCCGGGCCGGCGTGCCTTCCTCGGACTCTCACTCGGCGTGGGTGCCGCGCTCGGCCTGGCCGCCTGCGGCGGACAGGCCACCACCGGGGCCGGCGGCAAGGGCGGCACCCTCAAATGGGGCTGGAACCTGACCACCTCCTGGGACCCCATCACCTCCACCGCGGGCTGGGACGTGCACTCGCTCTCCCTCGTCTACGCGGGACTCACCACGCTCGACGAGGCGGGCGACGCCAGCCCGGCCCTGGCGAGTTCGTGGACGTACAACGACGCGGGCACGGTCGTCACCTTCACCCTCCGCCAGGGGCAGAAGTTCACCGACGGGACCCCGGTCGACGCGACCGCCGTGAAGAAGAGTCTGGAACGCGGGCGTGACGACGCGAAATCGCTGGTCGCCTCCCAACTCGTCGGCGTCAAGGAGGTCATCGCGGTCGACGCGCACACGGTGCGACTGCGGCTCAGCGAGCCCGACTTCCAGATCCCGCTGCTCCTCGCCGGCAAGACCGGCATGATCGTCAACCCGAGGGTCTTCGAGACCGACGCCGCGAGCCTTGCCACCCGGCCCGCGGGCGCCGGGCCGTTCACCCTCGTGTCGTACGTCCAGAACGACAAGGCCGTCCTGCGCCGCAACCCCACCTACTGGGACGCCGACCGGATCAAGATCGAGAACTTCGAGCTCCACCCTCTCCCGGAGCCCTCCACCGTCGTCGCCTCCCTCTCCTCCGGGCAGTACGACGTCGCCCAGATACCCGGCAGCCAGGTCCAGGCCGCCCGCGCCGCCGGCCTGGAGGTCCAGGTCATCCCGTCCATGGTGGTGGCCGTCCTCGACGTCCACACCGGCAAGGAACCCTTCACCGACCCGAACGTGGCACTGGCCCTCAAGTACGCCGTCGACCGCGAGGAACTGCTGAAGACCGCTTCCTTCGGACACGGCGAGGTCACCCGCCAGCCCTTCCCCCGGGGATACGCGGGCCACGACGACGCCCTCGACAGGCTCTTCCCGTACGACCCCGACGAGGCGAGACGGCTGCTGGCGAAGGCCGGGCACGCCGACGGCCTGCACGTCACCCTCACGGCCCAGAACGCCGAGGGCGTACCGGAACTGATCCAGGCCCAGCTCAAGAAGGTCGGCATCACCGCCACCCTCGAGACCATTCCCTCCGCCCGTGCCACCCAGCTGATCTACGTCCAGCGCGCCAAGGCGTTCTACGTCGACCAGTTCGCCGGACGCGAATCCGCCACCCAGGGCTTCCAGGTCCTCTTCGGCAAGGAGGGGCTGATGAACCCCGGCCGCACCACCTCGCCCGAGCTGGAGAAGGCGTTGGGCGAGGTCCGCCGGACCCCGCTCGACTCGCCCGACTACCCGGCCGTGCTCCGGCGCGCCACCGGCATCGCCGTCCGGACCATGCCCAACGTCTTCCTCTACACGGTCCCGCGGATCCTGGCCCGGCACCCGAGGGTCTCCGAGATCCCCGCCTACACGGTCGTGCAGCGCTTCGAGGGGGTCACCGTCTCATGAGCGCGCCCGTACTGACGAAGCCCCGCCGCCCCGCCGGGGACGAGGCCCGCTCCGCCGGGGACGAGGCCGGCGCGACGCGCCGGTCCGCCGTGCGGCGACGGCTCGCCGCCGCGCCCGCGCCGCTCGGCCGGGTACTCCTCGTCACCGCGACCGTCTTCGTCCTGGCCTCCCTCCTCACCTTCGCGCTCGGCGCGCTCTCCGACGCCAATCCGGCCGCGGCCGTCCTCGGCGACATGGCCACGCCCGCCGACATCGCGCGGATGGAGGCGCGGTTCGGGCTCGACCAGCCGCTGTACGCGCAGTACCTCGGCTGGCTCGGCGACGCGCTCACCGGGGACCTCGGCGTCTCCTGGTTCACCGGCGTCCCGGTCGCCGACAGCATCGCCCTGGCACTGCCCGTGGACCTGTCCATCGCCGGGCTCGCCCTGCTGCTCGCCGTGGTGATCGGCGGCGCGGCCGGCATCGCCGCCGCCCTCAACGCGGGCGGACGGCTCGACCGGGCCATCACGCTCGTCAGCTCGGTGCCGGCCACGCTGCCGCCGTTCCTGATCGGCATCGTGCTGATCGTCGTCTTCGCGGTGCAACTCCGTGTGCTGCCCACCGGCGGGTACGTCCCGCTCGACCAGAGCCCGGGCCAGTGGCTGCGCCACGCGGCCCTGCCCGCGTTCGCCCTCAGCCTGGACGCCGCGGCCTCCCTCGCCCGGCAACTGCGCACGTCGCTCGTCGGAGCGTTGCGCGAGAACTATGTGACGGGGGCACAGATGCGGGGCTTCTCCACCCGGCGTGTGCTGTTCGGGCACGTGCTGCGCAACGCGGCCGGGCCCGCCCTCTCCGTCCTCGGGGTGAGCGTGCCGGTGATCCTGGGCGGCGCGGTGGTCACCGAGAAGATCTTCAACCTGCCGGGGATCGCCCAGCTGGCCCTCCAGTCCGCGGAGCAGCACGACATCCCGGTCATCCAGGGCACGCTGCTGGTGACCGTCGGGGTGGTCCTCGTCGCCAACATCGGGGTCAACGCCGCGCTCGCCGCGCTCGATCCGGCCGCCCGCCGACCGTTTCGCGGCCGGCGGCGTGGTGGGCCCGCCACCGAGGGGGGCGACCGATGAGGACCCTGCGCCGCACCTGGCGGCTGCCGTCGGCCAGGATCGCGCTGACCGTGCTCGCCCTGGTAGCCGGGGTGGCGGTGTTCGGCGGTGCCCTCGCCCCGCACGATCCGCTGGCACAGAGCCCGGCGGACATGCTGCGCGGGCCGAGTGCCGCGCATCCGCTCGGCACCGACTATCTGGGACGCGACGTCCTCAGCCGGCTCCTCGCGGGCACCGGCCGATCGGTCGTGGGCGCCCTGGAGGCGGTCGGGGCGGCGATGCTGCTCGGCATCGTCCCCGGCATCGCCTCCGTATGGCTGGGCCGGAGCGTCGAATGGACCGTCCAGAGGGTCGCCGACACGTTGATGATCATGCCCTTCACGGTCTTCGCCATCGCCGTGGTCGGCGCGCTCGGCAACGGCATGCACCAGGCCATGCTGGCGCTCGGTGTGCTCTTCGCGCCGCTGTACTTCCGGGTCACCCGGGCGGCGGCGCTGGGACTGCGGAAGGCGCAGTACGTGGAGGCGGCCGAGCTGATGGGCGCGTCCCCGTGGTGGATCCTGCGCACCCATGTCTGGGGCAAGATTCTTCCCACGGTCGCGGTCACCACGGCCCAGGCCGTCGGGCAGGCCCTGCTGGTCGTGGCATCACTGACCTTCCTCGGTCTGGGCGTCCAGCCGCCCGCGCCGACCTGGGGCGGGATGCTGGCCTCGGATCTCGGCTATCTGGCGCAGCAGCCGTGGGCGCCGCTGATCCCGGGCGCCGCCATCATGCTCACGGTCGGCGCGCTGAACATCCTGGCGGACGCGGTCCGGGACGCCGGCGCACCGGACGGCGCGGCGGCGCGGGGCCCGGTGAAGGGTGGCGGGAAGACCTGGCGGACGGCGCTCCGGTGGATGTCCCGCACGGCCCCGCCGGGAGCGCCCTGGCCGGAGCTCCGGCCGAACCCTCGGGCGCGGGTGGTCACCGAGGCTGAGGACGTGCCCGCCGTCGGCCCGGGCGCCTCGGCCGCCGGTGGGGGAGCGGCCGCCGTCGGCAGGCACGCGCCGACCGTCGGTTCGGATACGCCGGCCGTCGTCGCGGACGTGGGGGCGAACGGCCCGGCGGCCACGGCTGCGGCCGACGGGCCGGCCGGCCGTACCGACGAGGCGGTTCCCGGTCACCGAACCACGGACACGGACTCCGGTACCCATCCCGATCACACGCACGGACCCGACGCCCCCTCCGCCCACCGTCCGTCCACCACCGACCCCGAGGAGGTCGAGCACCGTGTCACCACGGGCTGAGTCCGTCCGGCCGGCGTCCGCGCCCCCTACTGCCCCCGGGGCGGCGTCCGCGTCCCGTACCGCCCCCGACGCGGTGCCCGCGTCCCGCGCCGGGCAGCCGGACCATCCGGACGGCCGCGCCGAGGACATGGGCCACGGCCCCGTCCTCACCCTCGACGGCCTCGACGTCACCGTCTCCGGCGGCGCCCACGCGGTACGCGGTGTGTCCTTCACCGTCGGCCGGGGCGAAGCGGTCGGCCTGGTCGGTGAGTCCGGCAGCGGCAAGAGCCTGACCTGCCGGTCCGTGCTCGGTGTGCTGCCGGCCGGCTGCCGGGTGACCGGCGGCCGGATCACCCTCGGTGCCTCCGCCGACGGCCCGGACGCCGCACTCACCACCCTCACCCGCAGGCAGTGGAACACCGTACGGGGCCGCCGCGTCGGCGCCGTCTTCCAGGACCCCGCCTCCTACCTCACCCCCTC
Source organism: Streptomyces hebeiensis (assembly GCF_052983195.1). Classification (NCBI taxonomy): domain Bacteria; kingdom Bacillati; phylum Actinomycetota; class Actinomycetes; order Kitasatosporales; family Streptomycetaceae; genus Streptomyces; species Streptomyces hebeiensis. The sequence goes on along the minus strand of NZ_CM129812.1, from coordinate 163,627 downwards.
CCTGACCGTGGGCCGTCAGCTCGCGGAACAACTCCGCGTGGCACGGGGACTGTCCAGGGCCGAGGCACACGCCCGCGCCGTCGAACTGTTCGCGGACGTCGGTCTGCACCGGCCCGGCGAGGTCTACCACCAGTACCCCTACGAACTCTCCGGCGGGATGCTCCAGCGCGTCCTCATCGCCATCGCCGTCTCCTGCTCCCCGGAACTGCTCATCGCGGACGAGGCCACCACCGCCCTCGATGTCGTCGTCCAGGCCGAGATCCTCGAACTCCTCCAGCGACTGCGGGCGGAACAGGGACTGGCCCTGCTCCTGGTCACCCATGACCTCGCCGTGGTCGCCGAGAGCTGCGACCGGATCGTCGTGATGTACGCGGGCGAGATCGTCGAGGACGGTCCCACCGCCGAGGTGCTGGCCGCGCCCGCGCACCCCTACACCGAGGCGCTGCTGCGGGTCGCGTCGATCGGGGACTGGGGCCGCCGGGAACTGGGCGTCATCCCCGGCCGGCCGCCGGAGACCGGCGCGGAGCTGCCCGGATGCCGGTTCGCCGACCGCTGCGCCCACGCCGTGACGGAGTGCGCCGAGAAGCCCGTCCCCCTGCGCACACCGGCCCCCGGCCGCCGCGCCCGCTGCCTGCGCGTACCCGCACGGCCGGGCACCGCACCCGTGTCCGTACCGGAAGGAGTCCCCGCATGACCACCGCGCCCACCTCCGGCGCGCCACGGCCGGCCCCGTCTCCCCGGCGCGGCGGACCGGCCGGACTCGTCGGACTCGCCCGTCGGTTCCGGCGGAGGGGACCGGCCACGGCACCCGATGAGCCGCCCCCGCCGACCGACGACCCGGACACCCTGCTGCGGATCAGCGCGCTGTCCGTCTCCTACGGCCGCCGGGCCACCTCGTCGAGCCGGGCCCGGGCCACCCGTGTGCTCTCCGGCGTCGACCTCACCGTACGACCGGGGGAGATCATCGGGATCATCGGGGAGACCGGCTCGGGCAAGACCACCCTCGCCCGCGCGGCGGTCGGTCTGGTGCCGCCCGACTCCGGTGGTGTCGCCTTCGAGGGGCGGGACCTGACCGGGCTGCGCGGCGGCGAGCTTCGGGAGTTCCGGCGCTCCGGGCGGGTGCAGTTCATGTTCCAGGACCCGCTGCGCTCCCAGGGCCCGGACCTGACGGTGCGCCAGATAGTGGCCGAACCGCTGGCCGCCGTCGGCGTGTCGACCCGGCGGGAGCGGGCCGTACGCGTCGACGAGGCGCTGGCCCTGGCAGGGCTGGAGGCCGACGTCCTCGGGTCGCGCACCCCCGGACAGCTCTCCGGCGGCCAGCGTCAGCGTGTCTCGCTGGCCCGGGCCATCGTCACCCGGCCCCGGCTCCTGTTCACCGACGAGCCCGTCAGCGCCCTGGACGCCTCCAATCGCAACCTCGTCCTCGGCCTGCTGGACCGGCTCCGCCGCGAGATGGACCTGGCCGTCGTGGTGATCTCCCACGACCTCAGCTCGCTCGCCGGAATCGCCGACCGGGTCGCCGTCCTCTACCGTGGCCGACTGGTCGAACAAGGGCCCATCGGCGAGGTCCTCACCCGGCCACGCCATCCGTACACGGCGCTGCTCACGGCCTCCGCGCCGAGCGTACGCCGTGAGGACCGCCCGCTGCCCGCACAGTTGCGCCCGGCGGCGGACCGGGGACCCTGGCCCGACGACGACGGGTGCGTCTTCGCGCCGCGCTGCCGTTTCGCCGGGCCCGAGTGCCACGACGAGCCGTCCCCGCGCGCCGTCGCCGAGCACGACGCCCCGGTGCGCAAGGACCGCGAGCGCGACGATCGGGCGGAGAACGACCCCGAGCACAGTGAACCCGCCCGGGCGGGCACCGAGCGCCCCGCCCCGGACCACCTCCTCCTGGACCACCTCCCCCCGGACCAATTCTCGCTCGGGCGGGGGCACTCGGTCGCCTGTCACCACTGGTCCAGCTGGCGCGACCGGCTCGCCGGCCCCACCGCCGGCCCTCGACCCGAAGACCGCATCGACCGGCCGGAGACACCGTGACCCGTACCGCGCCCCCACCACCGTCGTCCCCGGACTCGTCGGCCTCCGGCGATTCGTCGCCCACCGGCCGGCCCACCGAACGGGCCGTGGGATCCTCCACCGATCAGCGGGTCGCGTCGGACGCCGACCGCTCCGCCGCACGCCGCGCCGGTGCCGCGGCACTGCCGCCCCCCGCGTGGGAGCGGCTGCCCGCCGTCACCCGGGCACTCGCGGCCCGCGCGGCCGCACACGACCGTGCCGGCTCCTTCCCGTACGAGGGCGTCGAAGCCGTCCAGGACGCCGGTCTGCTCACCGCCACGGTCGCCGCCCGGCACGGCGGCCCCGGTGCCGGCCTGGCCGACACCGTCCGGATCCTGCGCGCTCTCGGCGCCGGGGACCCGGCCGTCGCGCTGGTCACCGCCATGACCCTGTTCACCCACGCCGCCGAGGCCCGCACCTCGCTCTGGCCGCGCGCCGCCTATGCCGAACTGCTCGACGAGGCGGCCACCGGCCCCGCCCTCGTGAACGCGCTGCGGGTGGAACCCGAACTCGGCAGTCCCGTGCGCGGCGGCCTGCCCGCGACCACCGCCCGCCGCCGGGGAGACCAGTGGCTGCTCACCGGACGCAAGATCTACTCCACCGGGGCGGTCGGGCTCAGCCGGATGCTCGTGTTCGCGCGGACCGACGAGGATCCCGTGCGGGTCGGCTCGTTCGTCGTGCGCGCCGGCAGTCCCGGTCTGACCGTCGAGCCGACCTGGGACCACGTGGGTCTGCGCGCCAGCCGCAGCGACGACGTCGTGCTCGACTCCGTACCCGTACCCGCCGACGACGTCATCGCCCTCACCGAGGCCGGCGACACCCCCGGGGCCCGCCCCGACCCGGAGACGGCCGCCTGGAACGCCCTCGGGCTGACCGCGCTGTACCTGGGCGTCGCGGGCGCCGCCCGGGACTGGCTGACCGGCTTCCTGCACGAGCGGGTGCCCACCGCGCTCGGCGCGCCGCTGGCCACGCTGCCCCGCTTCCAGAGCGCCGTCGGCGAGATCGAGGCCGCCCTGCTCGGCGCCGACGCCCTGGTCGACACCTTCGCCGCCCGTGTCGACGGCGGGGACCGACAGGCGGCGGAGGCGGCCGGTGCCATCAAGGTCCTCGGTACCCGTGCCGCCGTCACGGCCGTCGAACAGGCCGTCTCCCTCACGGGCAACCACGGTCTCACCCGGGCCAACCCGCTCCAACGCCACCTCCGTGACGTGCTGTGCGCCCGGGTGCACACGCCGCAGGACGACTCCGCCCTCCTCGCCACCGGCCGCGCGGCTCTCGACCGCGCGCTCGCGAACCGCTCCACCACGAACGATTCCACCAAGAACGGCTCCACCAATAACGGCTCCACCAGGAAAGGCGACTGATCCATGACGGACCCCACTGCTTCGCCCACCTCCACTGCCACCGGCGCCGTGACCGGTGCGGCGGCCACCGCACCGGTCTCCGCCGGACCGCCGTCCGTCGAGTTCATCGGCATGATCGGCACCCAGGACGCCTCCGAGACGAGGCCCGCCCGCGGTCCGGTGATCGACCGCGCCTACACCGCCCGGTTCGCCCGTGCCCACGAGGACGCCGGCTTCGACCGGATCCTGATCGGCTACAGCAGCGGCAGGCCCGACGGCGTCCAGGTAGCCTCGTACGTCGCGGCCCACACCGAACGCCTCGGGCTGCTGGTCGCGCACCGCCCCGGCTTCATCGCGCCGACGCTCGCGGCCCGTACCTTCGCCACGCTCGACCAGTTCACCGGCGGCCGGGTCGCCGTCCACACCATCACCGGCGGACACGACGTCGAACAGCGCAGGGACGGCGACTACCTGGACAAGGAGGAGAGGTACGACCGTACCGACGAGTACCTGGGCATCCTGCGCCGGGCCTGGTCCTCGTCCGAACCGTTCACGCACGAGGGCCGGCACTACCGGTTCGAGGACTACGCCTCCCACGTCCTGCCCGTACGCGAAGCCGGCATCCCGCTCTACTTCGGCGGTTCCTCCGAGGCCGCCTACCGCGTGGGCGGCAAGCACGCCGACACCTTCGCGCTGTGGGGCGAACCGCTGGCCGAGACCGCGGAACAGATCGCGTCCGTCCGCGCGGCGGCCGCCGCCGCGGGCCGCCCCGCCCCGCCCGGCATCAGTGTCTCCTTCCGCCCGATCCTCGGAGCCACCGACGAACTCGCCTGGGAACGCGCGCACCGCGTCCTGGACACCATCAAGCGGGGCGCGGGCCGGCCCTTCTTCGACCAGACGCGGGGCAGCCGGAACGAGAACGGACCGCAGAACGAGGGCTCGCGACGGCTGCTCGCCGCGGCGGCCAAGGGAGACCTCCACGACCGTGCGCTGTGGACCCCGACCGCCACCGCCAGCGGCGCGGGCGGCAACACCACCGCGCTCGTCGGCACGCCGGAAACCGTCGCCCGGGCCCTGCTCGACTATGTGGACATCGGCGTGACGACGCTGTTGATCCGTGGGTACGACCCGCTGGACGACGCCATCGACTACGGGCGTCACCTGCTGCCGCTGGTGCGCCAGGAACTCGCCCACCGCGCGGCGACCGCCGGTGCCCGGGACGGCGAGCCGGCCGGATCAGCCTCCGCCGGATCAGCCGCCGGAAGCGCCGCTGGGACCCCCACTCCGTCCGCCCTCCTTCCCGCCGGCAGCCCCCGATGACCGGACTGTCCGTGTCGCACGCCGTCCCGCCCTGGCTGCCGCCCACCGGTGTCGCGCCGCGCGGCACCCTGCTCCTGCTGCCCGGCCGCGGGGAACACCCGGGCGTCTACGAGCGTTTCGGCCGACGGCTCTCCGCCGACGGGTATGTCGTGCACGTACTCGACACCACCCAGGAGGACGAAACGGCGGACGTTCTGAGCCGCGCGGGCGAGGCAGCCGGCCCCGAGCCCACCGCGCCCGTCGTACTCGTCGGCAGCGACACGGGCGCGCTCCAGGCCCTGCACGCCGCCGCGACCGCCGACCGGCGACTCCCGGTCGCGGGCGTCGTCGTGGCGGGCGCGGCCCCGACCGGCTCGGGCGCGCCGCCGGCTGCCGGCGCGGAGGGCACCGGAGGAACCGGCGGCGGCGCGGAGGACGACTGGTCCTGGGACGCCGAACTGACCGCCCGTACGGCCTGCCCGACCCACCGCGAACGCCTCACGCGCGACGCGGAGTTCGTACGGGGCGGGCTGACCCGGCCCGTACCGGCACACCTGCGCCGCGAGGCGCTGCCGGCCCTGCCCGCCCTGGTGCTGCACGGTGCGGCCGATCCCGTCACTCCGCCGGCACACGCCCGCGATCTGGCCGCCCGGCTGCCCCACGGCACGCTCGGTGTCGTGCGCGACGGACTGCACGACGTCCTCAACGACGCCTCGCACCGGACCACGGCGGCGGTGATCGTGCTCTGGCTGGAGCGGCTGCGCGCCGACCCCGGGCTGCGGCCCATCCTGACCGTCGAACGAGGGGAGGAGCTGTGACGTGCCGGGCAGGTTCCCGGTCGGGCCGGGTCCCCGGCGGTCACGGCCCACCGATCTCGGCGGAACAGACATGACCACTCGAACGAAGGGAAGCGGCATGACCGTGTCCACCGAACGCCCCAGCACCGTCACCCCCGGCGGAGCAGACATACTGCGCCGCACCCTGCGACGGCACGCGGCCGGAGTCACCGTGATCACAGTCCCGGGCCCGGCCGGTTTCACCGCGACCTCGTTCACCTCCGTCTCCCTCGAACCCGCGCTGGTCTCCTTCTACCTCGCAGCGACGGCCTCCACGGCGCGTGCCGTGAGCGCCGCGGACCGGTTCGCCGTCCATGTTCTGGGGGCGGAACACGCCGCGATCGCGCGGCAGTTCGCGCGCAGCGGCATCGACCGTTTCGGCGGGGTCGGGTGGACGGAGAGCCACGACGGACTGCCCGTCCTGAACGGCGTACCGGCCTGGCTGACCGCCCGGGTGACACTGCGCCAGCGCGTCGGCGACCACTTCCTGGTGGTCGGCGAGGTCGACACCGGCGGTGGTCACGGCGACGGCCACGCGCTGGTGCACCACGACGGTGCCTTTGCCACGGCGGTGCCCCTGCCGCTCCACGAGAGCGGCTGACGCGTCGCGCCGGAATCGGGCGTCGTAGGACCAAAGGCGGTGGGCAGCGGTCGTCGAGGGGAGGACCATGAGCGTGTGCCGAATCCGGACTTCGACATCGACTCCTTCCTCAGCGCTCCGCTCACCGCGCGCATCGCGACGAACGGCCCGACCGTGCGCCCGGTCTGGTTCCTGTGGGAAGAGGGGGCCTTCTGGATCCTGACCGGGCCATGGGCAGCGCTGCACGACCGCGTCCGGGCCGACCCGCGGGTGTCCCTCGTGGTCGACGTGTGCGATGTCCCCGCCGGCCATGTCCGGCAGGTCATCGCTCGCGGGTCAGCCGAACTCGTCCCCTTTGACGTACCACGAGGAAGGCGCAAGTTGGCTCGCTACCTGGGGCCCGACGAATCCCGCTGGGACCCGCGCTTCGTCCGCTACCTGCACGACGACCCTCGGCAGCGAGGAACGACGTGGTTACGGCTGGTGCCCGCGTCGCTCGTGGCTCGGGACCTGAGCTACGACCCCGGCCGGTGACACCGCTCCCCGGCGGGGCCCTCAGGGCGAGCCCGCACCGGGGCGAGGCAGGTCCGGTCCGTGAGCGGCGCGCAGACGGTCGAAGGCACTGCTTCCGGTCCTCCGCGCGAGGTGCCGCGCGATTCGCTCGGCACACGCGCGCGGGGTGAGCGACGAGGTGTCGCACTCGATGTCGTACAGGCCGTGCGCGTGGACGACGGGGAGCTGCGCCGCGGCCTGCCCGGCCTCGCGGTCCCCACGTGCCCGCTCGCGCCGGGCCAGTTCGGTCGGCGGGCAGTGCACGCCGACGAAGGTGACGTCGTGGCCGTCGAGCACGGTGAGCAGGTCCGGCAGCCGCCAGGGACGGCTCAACACCTGGTCGACGACCAGATGGTTGCCCGCCGCAGCCATGCCCGCGACCGCGCGGTGGAACCCGGCCTGCACCCGGTGGACCAGGACGTCGGCCGACGTGGCCCGGGCCGATGACGCGTCCGCGCCGGGGAGCATGCCGTAGAAGCGGTCGACGCTCATCAGCAGGTGCGGGTCGTCGAGAAGACGCACCAGTTCGTGGGCGATGCTGGTCTTGCCCGAGCTCGACGCTCCGTTGAGGAGAACGATACGGCCGGGGGAGACGCGGTGCTCGGGGGTCACCCCGGAACAGTATGCGGTCACCGAGCTGACGGTCGTCCCGGGCTCGCCGGCCCCGGAGCGTGCGGCCACGGTGCCGGCCGCGCCCGGTGGTGTACGGCAGCGCGGGACGAGGCGCCGGCCCGGCCCCCCATCCCGCGCGAGGGCGCCGGCCTGCTCGCTCAGCGCGCCCTGCGCCCGCCCTCGCCCGCGACGGCGGTGACGGCCGTCCCCAGGGACTCCGGCCTCGCGCAGTAGGGCAGTTCGTCCAGCGACCCGTCGGTGCAGAAGCGCGCCATGAGGTCGGCGAAGTCCTCCATGCGTTCCACCGGCGCCAGATGGTCGGTCTCCGCGATGGTCGTGAAGCGGGCCTCCGGCAGCGCCGAGGCCACCTCGCGGCCCATCTCGGGCGTACACAGCGTGTCGTACTCGCCGGTGACCACCAGGCTCGGTACGGCGGGCACGGGCTCGGGCCGGTACCACTCGTGGCGCATCAGCCGGGTGTTGTGCTCCGCCGACTTCCGCAGCTGGTCGGGGTTCTGCCCGGCGATCTGCCGGTAGACGAGGCGGGAGACCGCCGCGTGCTTGCGCACCGGTCCGGTGCCGGGCGGAGACATGAAGCGGTCCGCCAGCTCGCGGGCGATGGTCTCGGTCTCACCGCGCTCGATCATGACGGCCCAGCGTTCCATGGCCGCCGCGTAGTCCGCGGGGATCCGCGTGGTCATGCCGACCAGCATCAGCCGTGCGAGCGACGCCGGGTAGTGCTGGGCGAAGCGCATCCCCACGGCGCCGCCGTAGCAGGCGGCGACCAGATTGACCCGCTCCACCCCGAGCTCCCGCAGGAGGTGCGCGACGGCCGCGGCGAGGAAGTCGACCCCGTAGTGGGCGGGCAGGAAGTCGGCGGTCCCGTAACCGGGCAGGTCGACCGTGATCACCTGGGCCTTCGGCCTCAGCCACTTCTCGTGCCGTACCCACGAAAGGCGGTCCTGGGAGGAGCCGCCCAGCAGCAGAATCGGTTCGGTCACCGGGCAGCCCGTGTTCGCGACGCGGCACGTGTAGCGGAAGCCGTCGAAGGTGAGGTCGCGCTCCTCGACCCGGCCGCCCCGCTCGCTTCCGCTGTCCTCGGCCGACTGCTCGGGAATCTCCGGGACCACAGGGCGGGAACGACGTGATGTCTGGTCCTGGGTGAGGATGGCGTCGAGGAACATGGGGACTCCAGAGCTGCGGAACGGGCATGAGCTCTCCTGCCTAGCACTTGGTCCCCATTCGGTCCGTATCGCTCACCCGATCGTGGGCGCGTCGTGCCGGGCGTTCCGTCGGGGCATTCGACACTCGTTCAACGGGGGCAATGGGCGGGGACCGACCTCATCGGTCGGCTCGTCCTCGTCCTCGGCGGCCGCTCGGGAGTCCTTCGAACCGACGGAGGTGGACACGTTCGCCCCCGCCGCGTGAGAGTGGACGGCATGCCTGAGGGATGGCCAGGAAGAGCGCCGACAGACCGGGCGACGGCCGGAGAGGTGAGGGACGGATGACCGACCGACCGAGGATGACGCTGACCGGCGCGGTGCTCGACGCGCCGGACGCGGCCGAGTTGGCCCGCTTCTACCGTCGGCTCCTCGGCTGGACGGTGACCCAGGAGGAGCCGGACTGGGTGAAGCTCACCCCACCGGACGGCGGTGCCGGGCTCGCGTTCCAGTCGGAACCCGCGTACGCACGGCCCGTCTGGCCGTCGGGGCCGGACACCCAGCAGATGATGATCCACCTCGACATCGAGGTGGCGGAGCTGGACACGGCCGTCGCGTACGCGGTGGAACTGGGCGCGGTCCTCCACGACGTCCAGCCCCAGGACGACGTGCGGGTCTGCCTCGACCCGGCCGGTCACCCCTTCTGCTTCTGGACGCCGACACCCGCGTGACCCGACCGGGCGCGCCGGGGCGCGCGGGTCCGGCCCGCCGCCCCGCGGCGAGGTCCGGGCGCGCCCCGGTCGCCGCCGGAGTCCTGCCGGGGGCCGCGACTCAGGTGGTCTCCCGGCAGGTGAGCGTGGTCGACAGCGTCAGATGGCGGCGCGGCAGGGCGGGATCCTTGATCTCGTCCAGCAGCAGCCGGGTGATGGTGCGCCCGATGTCCTCGCTGGGCTGGCCGACACTCGTCAGGGGCGGCACCGTGTGCCGCGCGACGATCGAGTCGTCGAAGCCGATGACCGCCACGTCCTCGGGCACCCGCCGCCCGTGCTCGCGCAGTTCCGTCAGCGCGCCCGCGGCCATCACGTCGGACGCGGCGAACACCGCGTCGAGGTCCGGGCGGCGTCCGAGCAGGTCACGCATGGCGGCCCGGCCGCCCTCCTCGGTGAAGTCGGCCGTGGCGACCAGCGACTCGTCCGGCCGGACGAGTCGCTCGACGTGGGCGTCGCGCCATCCCTGGAGCCGGCTGTGGCCGACGTCCATGTCGAGCGGCCCGGTGATGGTCGCGATGGCGGTGCGCCCCCGGTCGAGCAGATGCCGTACGGCACCGGCCGCGCCGCCCAGGTTGTCGGCGTGGACATGGCTCAGCGGCTCGACCGGGGTGCGCCGGCCCGCCAGGACGGTCGGTATCCGCAGCTCCTCCAGGAGCGCGGGCAGCGGATCGTCCTGGCGCACCGACACCAGCAGCACACCGTCGACCCGGTGCGCCCCGACGAAACGGGTCAGCCGACGCAGCTCGCGTTCGTCGCGCACGAGAATCAGCAGCAACTGCATGTCGGTCTCGGCCAGTTCCGTGCTCACCCCGCGGATCACGGCGGAGAAGTACGGTTCCGAGGCCAGCCGGCTCTCCGACTCGGGGATGACCAGCGCGATGCTGTCGGTCCGGCTGGTGACCAGGGATCGGGCGGCCGGATTCGGTACGTAGTTGAGTTCGGCGACCGCCGCCTCCACCGCGGCCCTGGCCTTCGCGCTGACGCCCGGCGCGCCGTTGACGACCCGTGAGACCGTCCCCCTGCCCACGCCCGCACGCTGGGCGACGGCTTCCAGGGTCGGTGGCCGGCCCGGCCGGTTGCGGCTGCTCATGACGTCTCCTGCCTGTCGTTCCTGGGGTTCGCACCGCGTCCACCAGGAGATTGTGCGTGGCCGGCGGGGTACGGGCACGTCGGGTCCGGATACCGAGGCGGCCGGGCCGGCGGACACCGTTCGATCCGGCCTCTGCTCTTGACACGGGCCGTGCCTCTTGCGGAAAGTCGTGCACAGCCTATTGGGAGCGCTCCCAGATTGTCTCCCGCCGTCCCTCGGCTCCCGGACACCCTCCACCGACTCCCAGCCACCGTCCACCCGCCCCGGCACCCACCGTGCCCCCTCGCTCCGACCGTTCCCCTCGTACCGACCGCCCACTCCGGAAGGACCTCCGTGGCCATCTCAGAGACCAGCACCGGCCCCGCCCTGGACGACTCACCCGCGACCTCCCTCCGCTTCCCGCCGGACTTCCTCTGGGGCACGGCGACCGCCGCGTACCAGATCGAGGGAGCCGTGCACGAGGACGGCCGCACCCCCTCCATCTGGGACGTCTACTCCCGTACGCCGGGCAAGGTGCTGGGCGGCGACACCGGTGACGTCGCCACCGACCACTACCACCGCTGGCGCGAGGACATCGACATCATGTCCTCGCTGGGGGTCGGCGCCTACCGTTTCTCGGTGTCCTGGCCCCGGGTCCGGCCCACCGGCGGTGGGCAGGTCTCGCAGAGCGGGCTCGACTTCTACCGGCGGCTGGCCGACGGGCTGCTGGAGAAGGGCATCCAGCCGGTCGCCACCCTCTACCACTGGGACCTGCCCCAGCATCTGGAGGACGCCGGGGGCTGGCCCGCGCGTGAGACCGCGTACCGGTTCGCCGAGTACGCGGCCCTCGTCGCCGAAGCCCTCGGCGACCGCGTGCGGACCTGGACGACCCTCAACGAGCCGTGGTGCAGCGCCTTCCTCGGGTACGGCTCCGGAGTGCACGCCCCCGGCCGCACCGATCCCGCCGACGCGCTGCGCGCCGTCCACCACCTCAACCTCGGCCATGGGCTCGCCGTCCAGGCGCTGCGCGCCGCGCTGCCGGCCGGGACCCAGGTGTCGGTGACGCTCAATCTGCACCACGTACGGCCGTTGACCGCCGGTCCGGCGGACCGGGACGCCGTCCGTGCCATCGACGGCCTGGCGAACCGCGTCTTCACCGGACCCATGCTCGGCGGCGCGTACCCCGCCGACGTCCTCGAGGACACCGCGCGGATCGTCGACTGGTCCTCGCTCGTACGGGACGGTGACCTCGAGCTGATCCATCAGCCGCTGGACTTCCTCGGCATCAACTACTACTCGCCCACGCTGGTCGCCCACCATGACGGCCCGGCGCAGCACGGCTCCGACGGCCACGGCGCCAGCGACCACAGCCCCTGGCCCGGGGCGGACCACGTCGCCTTCCACCAGACGCCCGGCGAACGCACCGCCATGGGCTGGAGCATCGACGCCGACGGACTGTACGAACTGCTGACGCGGGTCCGGGACGACCACCCCGACCTGCCCTTGATGATCACCGAGAACGGCGCGGCCTTCGACGACACGGTGAACTCCGAGGGCGAGGTCCACGACCCGCGGCGGATCGCCTACCTCCGGGACCACCTCGCCGCCGTGCACCGCGCCGTCGCGGCGGGCGTGGACGTCCGCGGCTACTTCCTGTGGTCGCTGCTGGACAACTTCGAGTGGGGCTACGGCTACAGCCGCCGCTTCGGTGCGGTCTACGTGGACTACCCGACCCAGGACCGCGTCCTCAAGTCCAGCGCCCGCTGGTACGCGGACGTGGCCCGCACCGGCGTCCTGCCACCGCGGTGAGGCTCGGCGGACCGGCGCCTCCCCGGCGACGGCCCGCCTCCCCCGGGGGCCCGGTGGCGGGAAGCCGATCACGTCCTAGGCTGGTCGGACCGGACAGCCGGACGAAGAGAGGGAGACACCGTGACCAGCATCCCGCTGCACACGCTCAACGACGGCAGCACCCTGCCCGCGATCGGGCTCGGCACCTACCCGCTCGACGACTCCGAGGCCGAGGAGGCCGTCGCGGGCGCCCTGGAGCTCGGCTACCGGCTGATCGACTCGGCGACGAACTACCGCAACGAGACCGGCACCGGACGCGGTGTCGCCCGCAGCGGTGTGCCGCGCGAGGAGATCGTCGTCACCACCAAGCTGCCGGGCCGTCACCACGGGTACGAGGAGACGCTGGCGTCCTTCGAGGAGTCACGGTCGCGGCTCGGCCTGGACTACGTGGATCTCTACCTGATCCACTGGCCGCTGCCGCGGGTGGACAAGTACGTCGACTCCTGGCGGGCGATGATCAAGCTCCGGGACGAGGGTCTGGTCCGTTCCATCGGCGTCTCCAACTTCACCGCGGAGCACATCGACCGCCTCGAGGCGGAGACCGGGGTGCTGCCCTCGGTCAACCAGATCGAGCTGCACCCGGCCTTCCCCCAGGAGGAGGCGCGCGTCTTCCACGCCGCGAAGGGGGTCCGCACGGAGAGCTGGAGCCCGCTCGGCCGCGGGACGGAACTGCTGAAGGCCCCGGAGATCGGGGCGGTCGCCGAGGCCCATGGCGTGACCCCGGCCCAGGCCGTTCTGCGCTGGCACACCCAGCTCGGCTGCGTGCCCATCCCGAAGTCGGGCCACCCCGGCCGGCAGCGGGAGAACCTGGACATCTTCGGCTTCGTGCTGACCGAGGAGGAGATGGCCCGGGTCGCCGGGGTGGCGCGGGGCCGGATCGGGGGCGCTCCGGAGACGCACGAGGAGTTCTGATGCGAGCACCCGAGCACTGAGCACCTGAGCACTGAGCACTGAGCACCTGAGTGCCAAGCACCCGAGCGTCGGTGAACCGGTGAGGTGGCGGGGCGGCCCCGGTTCGGAGGCCGCCCGCGCACCGGTCGGTACAGCCCGTCCGGCGGACCACCGGCCAGGGCTCTCAGCAGATGCGCGGCAACTGCTCGCCGACCGGCACGTCCACCACCCGCGTGCCGCCCAGGCCCGTCCGCGCCACCACCGTTCCGGGGTGCTCGGCCACGCACGTACCGATCGCCACGGCCCCCGCGCCCAGGGGGTGCGCGTGCATCGCCGCGAGCACCGCGTCGGCTCGCGCCGGCGGTACGAACGCCACCAGCTTGCCCTCGTTGGCGACGTAGAGCGGATCGAGGCCGAGGAACGCGCAGGCGCCCGCGACCACGTCCGGCACCGGCAGCGACCGTTCCCGGAGACTGATGCCCACCCCGGCTGCCGACGCGATCTCGTTCAGAGAGGTCCCCAGGCCGCCCCGGGTCGGGTCGCGCAGCGCGTGCACGTCCGGGCAGGCGTCCAGCATCGCCTGGACGAGGGAGCCGAGCGGCGCGGTGTCGCTCCGCACCTCCCCGCCGAACTCCAGACCCTCGCGCACGCTCAGGACGGCGACACCGTGCTCCCCGAGAGGACCGCTCACGATGACGACGTCGCCGGGGGCCGCCCGCTCCGGGCGGATGTCCACCCCGTCCCGGACCAGCCCGATGCCCGCCGTGTTGACGAAGACGCCGTCCCCGTGGCCGGTGTCCACCACCTTGGTGTCACCGGTGGCGACCACCACGCCCGCCGCCCTGGCGGCGGCGCCGAGGGAGGCGGCCACCCGCCCGACCGTGGCCAGTTCCACGCCCTCCTCCAGGATGAAGGCGCACGACAGGAACGCGGCGGTGGCGCCCGCCATGGCCAGATCGTTCACCGTTCCGTTGACCGCGAGGTCGCCGATGGAGCCGCCGGGGAAGAACAGCGGGCGCACGACGTAGGAGTCGGTGGAGAACGCCAGCCGCGTTCCGCCCAGGGTGACGGTCGCCGAGTCGCCGAGCTGCGCCAGCACGTCGTTGCCGTAGGCGGGGGCGAAGAGATGACGCACCAGCTCGGCGGAGAGCTGACCGCCGCCGCCGTGCCCCATGACGACCGTCCGTTGGTCCCGCAGCGGGACGGGACAGGTCCAGGAGGCGGCGTCGGTGATGGTGGCGGCCGGGGCCCGAACCCGCGCCGCGGCGCCGTCCACCGTACGGATCGCGGTCGTCTCAGCCAACGGAGGTCACCTCCTCGGCCCGCTCGTTGGCGGCCCCGGTCGCGGATCCGGCGGTCCCGGTCGCCGTGCCGGTGGTGCCTCTCGCCGTGGCCGGACCCGGTTCGGCGAGCCGGCGGTACAGGAAGTAGGCGGCGCACGCGCCCTCACTGGAGACCATCGTCGCGCCGAGCGGGTTGCGCGGGGTGCACCGGGTACCGAACGCCTCGCACTCGTTCGGCTTGATCAGCCCCTGGAGGACCTCGCCGCTCCGGCACTCCGCCGGCTCCTCGGTCCGGATGTCCGTGACGGCGAAGCGGTGTTCCGCGTCGTACGCGCGGTACTTCGCCGAGAGCCGCCAGCCGCTCGCCGGAATCGTGCCGATCCCGCGCCAGGTGCGGTCCGTGACCTCGAAGACATCGCTGAGCATCGCCTTCGCGGCCGGACTCCCGTCCTGCCGCACGGCCCTCGGATAGGCGTTCTCCACCCGGTGCTCGCCGGCCTCCAACTGCCGTACGGTACGCCGGATGCCCTCCAGGATGTCCAGCGGCTCGAAGCCGGTGACCACGATCGGCACCCGGTGCCGGGCGGCGAGTTCGGGGTACTCGTCGAGCCCCATGACCGTACAGACGTGACCGGCGGCCAGGAACGCCTGCACCCGGCACACCGGGGAGTTCATGATGGCGTCGATCGCGGGCGGCACCCGCACGTGGGACACCAGCAGGCTGAAGTTCTCGATGCCGAGCGTTCTGGCCTGGTAGACCGTCATCGCGTTGGGCGGGGCGGTGGTCTCGAAACCCACCCCGAAGAACACCACCTGGCGGTCCGGGTGCTGCCGGGCGATGCCGAGGGCGTCGAGGGGGGAGTACACCACCCGGACGTCGGCCCCCTCGCTCTTGACCGTGAAGAGGTCCTTGCCGCTGCCCGGCACCCGCAGCATGTCGCCGAAGGAACAGAAGATCACATCCGGGCGGGACGCGATCTCCAGTGCCCTGTCGATGGTCTCGAGCGGGGTGACGCAGACCGGGCAGCCGGGGCCGTGGATCAGCTCGACACCGTCGGGGAGCAACTGGTCGATGCCGTGGCGGATGATCGAGTGGGTCTGGCCGCCGCACACCTCCATCAGCGCCCAGGGGCGGGTGACGGTGGCCCGGATGTCCGCGAAAAGGCGGTCGGCCAGTTCCGGGTCGCTGAACTCTTCGAGATACCTCATCGTCCGTTCTCCTCGCTCACGGCGACCGGTTCCGGCTCCGTCACCTCGACCTCGACCGCGGCCGGCGCCGCGCCGTGGAGCGGAGGGTCGGGGAAGGGGGCGGTCGTCGGGCGGCCGGCGCCCGCCTCGCGCGCCGCGCGCCCCCACGCGTCCCCGAACTCCTCCTCCAGCACGCCCAGGCTCCGGAACAGCTCCAGCGTCCGGCGCGCGGACGCCTCGTCCAGCCGTTGCAGGGCGAAGCCGACATGCACGATCGCGTAGTCACCCACCTCCATGTCCGGCACGTACTCCAGGCAGACGTCCTTGACGACGCCGCCGAAGTCGACCCGCGCCATCCGGGTCCCGTCCCGCTCCCCGATGTCCAGCACTCTGCCGGGCACAGCAAGGCACATCGCTCCTGTTCCTCCTCGTCTCGGCCGGTCCGGCCGGCCGCCACTCGGTCCCGCCACGGATCGGTCCGGTCGGTCCGGTCGGTCCGGCGGGTCTGATGGGTTCCGTCGGTTCTATCGGCTCTCCCGGTCCTGTCCGGCCGGCCGGCCGGCCGTGGTGCGCGCCGCCACCATCACCTGGCCGAGCGCCAGCCCGCCGTCGCCCGGTGGCACCTCGCGGTGGCGCAGCACGGTGAACCCGTCCTCCTCCAGGAACCGCGTACAGCCCTCGGCCAGCAGGGTGTTGAGGAACACCCCGCCGCTCAGCGCTACCGTCCCGAGTCCCGTACGGTCCCGGGCCCTCAGGCACACCTCGCGCACCAGGGAGACCACCGCGCCGTGGAAGCGCGCCGCCACCGTCCCCGCGTCCATGCCCGACCGCAGATCGGAGACCGCCGCGGCCAGCACCGGCCCCGGATTCACCGGCAGCGGACGGC
The DNA here is from genome assembly GCF_052983195.1 of Streptomyces hebeiensis. Classification (NCBI taxonomy): domain Bacteria; kingdom Bacillati; phylum Actinomycetota; class Actinomycetes; order Kitasatosporales; family Streptomycetaceae; genus Streptomyces; species Streptomyces hebeiensis. The sequence goes on along the minus strand of NZ_CM129812.1, from coordinate 147,255 downwards.
TCCCGCCCGGCGGACCCGCCGGCAGGCCGAACCGGTAGGCACCGCGGCCGGGCAGCCCCCCGGCGGCCAGCGCCGCGTTCTCCAGCTCCATCGCCGCCTGAGCCTCGTACTCCACGTGGTGGCGGATCCCCACGAGCGAGGCCACGGCGTCGAACAGCCGCCCCATGCTGGAGGTGGGCACGCACGCCACGTTCCGTTCGAGCTGACGCTCCAGCAGCCGCAGTTCGCCCGGCCGGCACACGGCGACGCACGGCAGCTCCCCGGCCCAGGGCAGGCCCGCCGCCCACAGCTGGGACAGCGCCATCCGGTACGGACTGCGCACGGCCGCGTCACCGCCCGGCAGCGGGACGTAGGCCAGGTGCGCGAACCGCCGGAAGCCGTCGTAGTCCGCGAGCAGCACCTCGCCGCCCCACACCGCGCCGTCGTCGCCGTATCCCGTGCCGTCGAAGGCCACGCCGATCACCGGGGCCGAACCGTCCAGCCCGTGCTCGGCCATGGCGGCGGCCACATGCGCGTGATGGTGCTGCACCCGCCGTACGGGACGGCCCCCGGCCCGCTCCCGCGCCCAGCGAGCCGAGCGGTAGCCGGGATGCCGGTCGGCGACGAGCACCTCGGGCGTGACCGACGTCAGCGCCGAGAGATGACCGACGGCGGACTCGAAGGCCGTGCGCGTGGCGAGGTCGTCCATGTCCCCGACGTGCGCGGACAGCCACGCGCGGCGGCCCTCCGCCAGGCAGAAGACGTTCTTCAGGTCCCCGCCCACCGCGAGCACCGGGGCCACGGACAGCGGCAGGGGGAGCGGCAGCGGCGCGTACCCGCGCGAGCGGCGTACGGGCAGCTCCCGGCCCGCCGAGATCCGCACCACGGAGTCGTCGCACGGCACCCGCACCGGCCGGTCGTGGGTCAGCCAGGCGTCCGCGAGCCCGGCCAGCCGGACGAGCGCCTCCGCGTCGTCGGTGACGATCGGCTCACCCGAGCGATTTCCGCTCGTCATGACGAGCACGGCCGGGCCCGGCGGGTCCCCGGGCAGGCCCAACAGCAGGTGGTGCAGGGGCGTGTACGGCATCAGCACCCCGAGATCGGGGCTGCCGGGCGCGACCTCGTCGGCCACGAGCGAAGCGGCCCCCGGCCGCCGCCGCAGCAGGACGACGGGTCTGCGCCGGCCCAGCAGCAGCGCGCGCTCCTCGGCGCTCACCCGTGCGAGCCGCTCCACCGTCGCCATCGAACCGGCCATCACCGCGAAGGGCTTCCCGCCCCGGTCCTTGCGCCGGCGCAGCGCGGTCACGACGGCGGCGTTCGAGGCGTCACAGGCGAGGTGGTAGCCGCCGAGCCCCTTCACGGCGACGACAGCGCCCTCCGCCAGCAGCCGCCGGGCCCCGGCCAGCGCCTCCTCGCCCGACAGCCGGTCCCCGGCCGCCGCCGCGTCGGTGACCAGGGCCAGGACCGGACCGCAGGCGTGACACGCCACCGGCTGGGCGTGGAAGCGCCGGTCGGCGGGGTCCTCGTACTCGCGGGCGCAGTCCGCGCAGAGCGGGAAGCCCGCCATGGTCGTGCGTGCCCGGTCGTAGGGGAGTCCGGTGACCACCGTGAACCGGGGGCCGCAGTGTGTACAGCTGATGAAGGGGTGCCGGTGGCGGCGGTCGGCCGGGTCCGCCAGCTCCGCCAGACACGCGTCGCAGGTCGCCGTGTCGGGGGAGACGAGCGTGCGCCCCGCGCCGCCGGAGGAGGGCCGGATGGCGAATCCGCCGCCTCCGGTGGCGGGCACGGCCTGGTGCCGTACGGACTCCACCACGGCGAGCGGGGGCGCGTCGGCGGCCAGCCGGGCGCAGAACTCCGCCACGGCCGCCTCCCCTCCCTCCACCTCCGTCTCGACGCCGTCGGCGGTGTTGGTGACCCAGCCGGCCAGTCCCAGCTCCCCGGCGAGCGCATGGACGAACGGGCGGAAGCCGACGCCCTGCACCACGCCGCGCACGACGGCCCGGCGGCGCACCTGGCCGGCGGCGGGCGCGGCCGGGGCGGAGGTGCCGGTGACGGGCGCGCTCATGACGTCCGAGCCGCGCCGTCGCGCCCGGCGGGCGCCGGGCGGGCGGAGGGGCCGGGCCGGCTTTCGGAGGGGTGGTGGGCGTGCGCACGCCCATGTCCGTGGCTTCCGGGGCCGTCGTCGGGCCACGGCTCCCCGGGTTTCTCCTCGCCCGCGTGCGTGTGCGGGTGTGCGGGGTGCCCGGGACTGTCGTGGGTGTGCGGGTGCTCGTCGCCGGTGCCCTGGTGGGAGTGCGGTGCGTTCCGGTAGCGGTGGGCCAGCACCGGGTGGTGCACCGGCGCGCCCTCCGCGCGGGCCAGAACGTAGTCCAGCAACTCGTCCACGCCCGCGCCGGTCCTGGCCGATACCGACAGCACCGGCACGCCCGGATTCACCCGCTGGACGTTGCGGTGGAAGGCCGGCGCGTCGAACTCGACCGCGTCGGCGATATCGGTCTTGGTGACGACGACGAGATGGGCGAGTCCGAACGCCGTGGGGTACTTCAGCGGCTTGTCCTCGCCCTCGGTCACCGATCCCAGCACGATCCGCAGACTCTCCCCGAGGTCGTACGAGGCGGGGCACACCAGGTTGCCGACGTTCTCCACGAACAGCACGCGGGTGCCGGGCGGGAGCCAGCCGTCCAGATGTCCGCGCAGCATCCCGGCCTCCAGATGGCACAGCCCGTCGGTGAGCACCTGTTTCACGGGCGCCCCGGCGCGCGCCAGGCGCCGCGCGTCGTTCTCGGTGGCCAGATCGGCGGTCACCGCGGCGACGGCCGTGCCGGCGGCGACGGCGCGCGCGAGCAGCAGCTCCAGCAGCGCGGTCTTGCCGCTGCCGGGACTGGAGAGCAGGTTCACCTCCACCGTGCCGCGGGCGGCGAGGTGTTCGCGCAGCTGTCGGGCACTGCTGTCGTTCGTGGCCAGGACGGCCTGACGCAGATCGACCACTCGGCACATGGGAGGCCTCCTCGGGGATGTCCCGATCGTCACCGCCCGCCGGGCCCGCCGCATCCGAGCAGTCCGGCCGTCCGCCGGTCCGGACGGCGCGAACCCCAGGCCTCCGGCAACGGCGACCGCCCCGGCAACGGCCGGGTTCGCGGTGGACCCGGCCGCTGTCGCCGGCCATGCGTCGGGGCGGGGCGCGGCGCCGGGAGATCACTCACCCGGCGGCGGCCGTCATGGTGAGTACGGCCGCGCGCCTCGCCCATGGCCACCCCGTCGACGGGCTCCGCCGCCCGGGCCGCCACGGCCGCGCCCGTGCGCGCCGCCCGACTCCTCGGCCGCCGATGTCCCGTGCCGCGACGGGACAGACCTTGTCGGGAGGGGCACTGGCCCGCGCGGCACGGGCGCCGCCGTGTCCGGCGGGCGCCGTCCGTACCGGCTGGTTAGCGTGAGCCGAGCGGGGCGCCGCACCGTCGCCCGGACCCCCGGTCCCTGTCAGGAGATCGCCGCCATGCCGACGCACGACACCGAACGACGGGCGCTCATGCACCCGGTCATCCTGCTCCTCCTCGCCGAACGGCCGGGGCACGGGTACGAGCTGACCCAGCGGCTGGGCGCCTTCGGCTGGGCCGAGGCCGAGTCGGCCCACGTGTACCGGCTGCTGCGCGGCCTGGAGAAGGACGGCCGGATCTCCTCCCGGTGGCGGGCCTCGGCCTCCGGGCCCGCACGCCGGGTGTACGAGATCACCCCGGCCGGGTCGACGAGCCTGGCTCTGTGGTTCGTCCGGCTGGGCGAACTCCACACCACGCTGCACCAGTTCCTGGAGCGCTACATCCAGCTGAACGCGAACGGCGGGTCGGGGCGCGGTGTCGTCCCCGCCGTACGGTCGCTGCCCGAGGGGCCGTCGGCCGCCGGACCCGCCTGACGGCGGAACGGGCGGCGCGGGCCCGCGGCCGGACGGGCCCCGGGCCCCCGCGGCCCCGGGCTCACCGCCACCGGCCGGACTCACCCCGTGGTGGGCGCCGCCCCGGTGCGCGGCCGAGGGCCGCCGGTCGTTCCCGGCGGCCGGGTCACGAGGTCGAGGACCAGGTCGGCGGCGGGACCCACGGCAGCGGCCACCGGCGGGCTCAGCCCGATGCCCTCCGCGAAGGTGAGCGGCTGGCAGCCCACCACCAGAATCCGCTCGGGAAGGGTCCCGCCCACGCCCGCGTGCAGGTCGCGGAGCAGCCGCAGCACGGCCGCCGGATCCATGCCGTGCCCGTCCACGCGGGCCGGTTCACCGGCCGTCGTCGGTGCCGTACCGTCCAGACCGGCCTCGATCAGATGGACGGTGCCCGGGGCCGTGCCGCGGTCGACCGTGTCCACCAGTACGAGCCGGCACCAGCCGTCGAGCAGCCGGTAGGCGAGGTGGACCCCGCGGATGCCCGCGTCCATCAGCTCGACGTCCGGCGGCAGGGCCCGGCCGGCCAGCAGGCGGACCGTCTCCACCCCGAACCCGTCGTCGCCGAGGAAGACGTTGCCGATCCCCGCGACGAGGGTCTTCCCCGTACCGTCCGTCCGGTCCGTACCGTCCGACGGCATGTCAGGTCCCTCGCCCGATCGGGACGCCACCTTCGGACACCGGGGTCGCCGGGGCCATCGTCTCCTCCTCCTCGCCGGGGCCGGGCGTGCGTGAACGGGCGACCACCGCCCCGCGCGCGGCGGCACGCCGTCCCCCGCTTGCATACCCGGCGCGGACGCGCCAGGTACGTGCGGAACGTCCCTATGGACGCGCGGGAGGGGGCGTACGCGTCCGTGGTGGCGTCGGCCGATGGCAGAGCGGTGGCCACCGGGCCGTGATGTCGGTGTCGCCTCCTGGCCATCCCTCGCTGGAAACCTCTCCGGGGCAAGGGCCTGCCCGCCGGGATCAGGCCGGATCAGGGAGCGGGGCCGGCGGCGGGACGACGCCTCCCGGCTCGCGGGGCCGAGGGAGCAGCGCACGGTGCAGGGAGCCCACGCGGACCGTCCGCGCCCGGCGACGACGCGTCGGGACACCGTGGCGGGTTCCGCGAGCCCGGGGCGGTCAGGGCGACGGGCCCTGGCCCTGAACGCCGAGGTGACGCCCCGTCGGTGCCGGGTGCTGGGCCTCGTGGGCTCCGTCGCGCTCACGGCGGGAGGGCTCACCGCGGGCGCGCTGCCGGTACGGGACGCCCTGCTGCCCTCGTCGGGCCGGGCCGCGCTCGGGGTGCTGGGCGCCTACTTCGGGCTGGTGCTGCTGGTCGCCGCCTGGTGGTGGCTCGGCCGGTCGGTCCGCGGCCCGCGTCCGCCGGTCCCGCGCGAGCTGCTGGTGACGCTCGCGTTGTGGGCCGCGCCGCTGGTGCTCGGGCCGCCCCTGTTCAGCCGGGACGTCTACAGCTATCTGGCGCAAGGGGCGATGGCCGACGCGCGGATCGACGTCTACGCCCACGGGCCCGCGCGCCTCGGCGGCCCGCTCGCCACCGAGGTGGCACCCGTCTGGCAGCACACCCCGGCGCCGTACGGTCCGCTGTTCGTCGCCCTCGCGGCCAGGGCGGCGGGCCTCGCCCACACCGATCTGACCGCCGCGCTGCTGGGCATGCGGCTGGTCGCGCTGCTCGGCGTGGGACTGATGATCGCCTTTCTGCCGCCGCTCGCCGACCGGTGCGGCGTCGCCCGTCCGGCCGCGCTCTGGCTCGGTGCGCTCAACCCCCTGGTGCTGCTGCACCTGGTGGCGGGCGCCCACAACGACGCCCTCATGCTGGGCCTGCTCGGCGCCGGGCTGGTCACGGCGTACGGCGGCCTGCCGGTGGCCGCGGCCGTGCTCGTCACGTGCGCCGCGCTGGTGAAGGCGCCGGCCGCACTCGCCCTGCCGGTGGTCGCCGCGCTGTGGGCGCTCCGCCTGGCGGGAGCCGCCCGTACGCTGCGGGCCGCCGCGCTGACCGGCCTTGTCGCGCTGGCGACCACCGCCGTGGTGACCGCCATGACCGGGACCGGCTACGGCTGGCTCACCACGCTCACCACTCCCGTCTCCGCCGGCAACTGGTCCCTCACCAGTGGACTCGGCCGGCTGACCGGGGCCGTGCTGGCCGCCGTCGGCGGCGAGGGGCCGAGCGATCTGGCCCTGCCCGCCTGGCGCCGGCTCGGCCTCGCGACCACGGCCGTGATCGTGGTGGTGCTCTGGCGGCGCCGGGCGCGTATCGGCCCGGTGTACGCACTGGCCCTCGGCCTGCTCGCGCTCTTCGTGCTGGGACCGGCCTTCCGGCCGTGGTACGCGCTGTGGGGCCTGTTCCTGATCGCCGCCGCCGCGCCCGAGGGCCGGGTCCGGCGCTGGGCGGCGGTGGGCAGCGGCGTCCTCGCCCTGGGACTGCTGCCGAGCGGATACCCGCCCGACGCGGCGCAACTGACCCTCGCGGCGGGCGGTGGCGCGCTCGCGCTGCTGGCGCTGTGGTGGATGTTCCAGATGTCGGGCCAGGGTGCTCTCTCGGCCCGCACTCGGACCGGCGCGCGAGTCGCCCGTGCCGGGACGGGCGCATGAGCCGCCCGCGCGCGGACGGCTCATGCGGCCCGCGCCGCGCCGCTGCCCGCGTCCTCGAGGCCCCCGTCGGCCGGGTCGCCACCGCGTGCGCTCTTGTCGTGGCGAGTGCGGTCTTCCTCGTCACCGTCCCCCTGCACCGCGACTTCTTCGACGTCGCCGTCTACTACGGCACCGTCGACGACTGGGTCCACCACCGAGGGCGGATCTACGACTACCTCAAACCCGGCACCCACTACGGCTTCACCTACCCGCCGTTCGCCGCGGTGGCCATGCTGCCGATGGCCCTGGTCTCCTGGCCCGTCGCCGTCGCGATCAGCCTCGGCCTGAGCATCGCGGCCTCCGTACTGCTCCTGCGCTGGCTGGCCGGTCCGGTCGTGCGCCGTGCGGGCGGACGACGCTGGTTCGGCCTCACGGTGGCCGGCTGCCTGTTCGCGCTCTTCGAACCGGTCCGTGACACCTTCAGCTTCGGACAGGTCAACCTCCTGCTGGTCGCGCTCGTCTTCGCGGACGCCCGGCTGCTCGCCACCGGCCGCGGCCGGTACGCGGGCATCGGCATCGGCCTGGCGACTGCCGTCAAGCTCACGCCCGCGCTCTTCATCGGTTATCTGCTCGTCACCGGCCGCGCCCGGCAGGCGGGGCGGGCCGGGGCCACGGCCGTGGCGGCCACCCTGCTCGCCGCCGCGGTCGACCCCGGCGCCTCCCGGGTGTTCTGGACCGACGCGCTGTGGCACACGGACCGGATCGGTGCGCTCGGCTATGTCTCCAACCAGTCGCTGCAAGGCGTTCTCGCCCGGCTCCAGCCGGACCAGCCGAGCCGGGCGGTGTGGCTGGTCTGCGCCGTCGCCGTCCTCGGACTGTGGGCCTACCGGGCCCGCGCGGCCGTCCGCGACGGTGACGACCGCACCGGCTTCGCGCTGACCGGCCTCGCCGCCTGCCTGGTCTCCCCGGTGACCTGGGTCCATCACCTGGTCTGGGTGCTGCCCGCCCTGCTGGTGCTCGCGGACACGGCGCTGCGCGCCCGGGCCGTCAGCCGCGCGCCGCTGATGATCTGCGCCGGGCTGTACGTCCTGATGTGCAGCAGCGTCGTCTGGCTCTGGCACCGGCCGACCACGGACGCGGTCGCCTTCCTCGGCGCCAACGCCTATGTCTGGATCACCCTCGGGCTGCTGCTCGTACCGTGGTCGCCGTCCGGCCGGTCACGGACCGCGCCGGCCGGGGACGCCGTCACGGGCGGCGCGGGCGGAACGGACGGGGCGGGCGCCACTCGATGAACAGGAGCGTGGCATCGTCACGCAGCCGGTCGCCCTGCCGGTCCAGGATCGCGTGGATGATCCGGCGCAGAGCCTCGGGTGCCAGTTCGCCCGCGGCCGCTGCCCGGATGATGGAGTCCGTGAACCGTTCGACCCCGAACTCCTCACCGCCCTCCAGCCGGGCCTCGGTCACCCCGTCCGTGTAGAACAGCACCCGGTCACCTGGTTGCAGCGGGGTCTCGTACGCCGTCCGGGGCGCGTGGACGAGCTGGGCGGGCATGCCCATCGGCGGCTGCGCGGGCCGCTCCAGCGCGCCGTGCAGCACTTGCCGACGGCGGATCAGCAGCGGAGCCGGGTGGCCGCAGTTGCACCAGCGGAAGACACCGCTCGCCAGGTCGAGCTGCGCGACGACGCCGGTGCAGTACTGGTCCGGCAGCCACGCTCCGAGCGCCTCGTCGATGGTGCCGACGAGGTGCGGCAGGTCCGCGCCCGAGCGCCGGGCGTTGCGGCAGCCGGCCACGGCCACCGTGGTGGTCAGGCCGGAGGCCAGGTTGTGCCCCATCGCGTCGAAGAGCGCGGCATGCAGGGTGGACCGGGTCAGGGCGTGGTCGAAGGCGTCACCGCCGATGTGGTAAGCCGGTTCGAGCACCGCGGTGGAGATGGCCCGGTCGCCGCCGATGGTGCGGGGCGGCAGCAGCGAGCGCAGCAGCTCCGCGGGCAGGTCCATGGACTCGGTACGGGTGCGGCGGGCGAAGCTGTCGCTGTACGCGCGCTTGGAGGTGATCGCCATGGAGAGTGCGGACGCCATCATGCGACAGCGCCGCAGCCGTGCCGGATCGACCGACTCCATGGTCGCCTCCAGGATGCCGAGGCGCTCCGCCCCGTCCACGAGGGGCAGCCAGGCGACGAGCCCGCCGCCGGGCGCCTCCTCGATCCGCAGATCGAGCGTCCGGTACGTCAGCCCCGCCCCGGGGGAGCTGACGAGCAGGGGAGGCAGCCCGGGCGTCAGCGGCATCAGATGCCGCTGCTGGAGGTCGACCAGATAGATGACGACCCGCTGGACCCCGATCATGGCCGCGCACCGGTCCACGAGCGCCGGCAGCTCCATCGGAGCGGTGGTGTGCACCGTGCCGAGCAGCTCTTCGAGCATCTGTTCCCCGAGGCCGGGGGCGGTCGCCGACGCGGGGACGGGACCCGGACCGGCGCGGGAGCCGGGACCGACGCCGGGTGCGGCTCCCGAGCCGGGGCCGGGGTTTCCACACGTCATCGGTGGTCACCTCCTACCCAGCAGTCTCACACCACCACGGGAGTTCCGCGCAGGAGGAACGCGTGGTCGGACCGACCGCTTCCGGGCGCCACCGTCCGTAGGCAGCACCGCCCGCGTTCGCGGGTATACGTACGTCGGAAGCGCGGGACAGGGTCTTCCCGGCGACACCGATGGGCAGGTGGAACGAATGTCCGATCGTGACCAGACCTCCAGGAAGCAGCCCCCGGGCTCGGCCGGGACGGGCCGTGCCGGGCACGGCCCGTCCCGGCGCACGGGCCGCGTCACGGTGGCGGCGACGCTGCTGGCGGTCGCCCTGGCCGCATGCGGCAGCGGGGGCGGTGGTGGCGGGAGCGGCGGATCCGGCGAGGCCCCGTCGGCCGCCGCCGACGCCACGCCCACGGCTCCCGCCGCCACGGCCACGACGAGCGGCAACGGGGCACCGTCCGGAAGGCCGAGTGCCGCGCCGCCCGCCCCCGCACCGTCCGCGACGGCCACCGCCGGGGCCACCACCGCCACCGACCGGCCGGGCGCCGTCGGCGGGAAGTCCGCGGCGGCGGCGCGCTGCACGGCGGAGAACATGGGTCTGCGGCTGGGCCGCCCCGACGTGGGCGCGGGCAACATCCGCTACGACCTGATCCTCGTCAACAAGGGGCCGGCCGCCTGCGCGCTGAACGGTTACCCGGGGGTCTCCCTGCTGGCGGGCGACGGTGCCATGATCGGCGAGCCCGCGACCCGCGAGGGCGGCCGGACCGGCGCCGTGCGGCTGGCGCCCGGTGCGACCGCCGTGGTCACGCTGCACACGCTCAACAAGGGCATCAAGGGCGACTCCTGCTGGGCCAGGCCCAGCCTGCTGAAGATCTATCCGCCCGGTTCGCGGGACGCCATGACGCTCAGCACGTCGGAGCCGGTCGTCTGCGGGGACACCTTCACCGTGACAGCGGTCAGGGCGGGCTGAGGTCCGTCCGGCAGCCGCCCGGGCCCGCCGCCGGATCCGGCGCCGGGCCCGCTGCCGACCCGGTTGCCGGGCGGCCGTGGTGCGCGCCGCGCGCGCGTACGCCAACGGGACCCCGGCTGCCTCCCGGAGGGACATCGCCGGAGCCTCGTCCCGTACGCGGCGTCAGTCGGCCGTGTCAGCCGGCCGTGTCAGTGGCCCGCGGGACGGGTGGCCGCGGCCAGGGCCGTGCGCAGCGCCGCGGCGTCCGCGCTCGTTCCGGGATCGTCCGCCAAGATCCCGAGACCCTGCGGGTTCTTCGCGTACGGCACGACATAGGCCGGCGTGTCGCGCTGGAAACGCCAGCTCTCGGCCAGGCTGCCCGCGTCGACGGCGTCGAAGCCCAGCACGTCCAGCAACTCGGTGGCCGAGGCCTTGGCCTCGGGGGAGTCACCGGCGATCGGGAGAGCCGAGCGGTCGGGCGCCCCCGAGGGCCGGGCCAGCGCGGCCAGATGCTTGAAGAAGATGTTGTTGAACGCCTTGACGACCGAGGCGTCCGGCAGGTGCCGCTGGAGGAGTTCGCTCGTGGTCACGGCCTCCGCGTCCAGTTCGGCGATCCGGCCGTCGCGCTCGGGATAGTAGTTGTTCGTGTCCAGCACCACCTTGCCCGCCAGCGGCGCCACCGGCACCTGGCGGTAGTTCTTGAGCGGGACGGTCACCACGACCAGGTCGCCGGCGGCCGCGGCCTCCGCCGGCGTCGCCGCCCGCGCCCGCGGCCCCAGCTCCGCCACCAGCGAGGCGAGGGTCTCGGGGCCGCGTGAGTTGCTCAGTACGACGTCGAGGCCCGCGGCGACGCCGAGCCGCGCGAGCGTGCTGCCGATGTGTCCACTGCCGATCAGTCCGAGAGTGCTCATACCGTTGCCAGCCACCGGGCCCGGGCGGGTATTCCCGCCGCAAGCCCCGCATCAGCGGTTCCCGTGGGCGGGCCGGTGAGCGGCCCCGCCCACGGGCCCGCTCAGCGGGAGAGGTACCGGGCCGCCCACTCCGGTGCCAGGCGCACGTACGCGATGGAGTTCCGGTGGTGCGTGTACGCGACGTGCAGTGTTCCGTCGGTCGCGCGGGTGACGGTCGGGTAGGACAGCTCCCGGTTCAGGCCGTCCCGTGAGTTGTTGGTGAGGCAGTAGCCGTCTCCTGTCGCCAGGTCCCGGCGCACCGGCCAGGTCAGCCCGCCGTCCGCCGACACCGACAGGCTGAGCGGTGCGCGCGGCGCACCCCAGAAAGCGGCACTCGGCACGGCGGGGGCCACCGGGTCCGGCGCGGTCGCCGAACCCCCCGTCGCCGTGGAGCCGCCTGCCTCCGTGGAGTCGACCGCCTCCGTCGTCCGCGCCGGAGCCGCGTCGGCCAGACCCTCGTCGTCGATCTCGTCGTACAGCGATACGCGACGCGCGGTGGCGTCGGCGGCACTGCTCGGGTTGTGCGCCAGCGCGAGCCGGCCGTCGCCCAGCGGTACGAACTGCAACGAGGAGTTGTTGTTCGGTACCGGCAGGGCCCGCGGCACCGTCCAGGTCTCCCCGCCGTCGTGCGACGTACTGCTGTGCACGGCGTCCGCCCGGCGGCTGCGGAACAGCGCCAGCAGCGCCCCGTCCGCCCCCGCGTGGACGTTCATGTGCACCAGGCCGGTGGAGCCCGGCACCGGCCGCTCCCGCCAGCTGCGCCCCGCGTCGTCACTGACCAGCACCGCGCTGACGTCATGACCGCCGTCCCATGGCTGCCCCGGCACCCGGACACAGCGGAAGACCGGCAGCAGCCAGCGACCCGACTCCAGCACGGTGACCGGCTGGCGGACGAAGACGCCGCCCTCGGCCGTGGCAGGGAACAGCACCGTGGCGGGCCCCCAGGTCGCGCCGTTGTCCAGGCTGATCCGGCGCCGTACCTCGGCCGTGTCCTGGTGACCGGCGCGCTGCGCGGTGTGCAGCAGCCACAGCTCCCCGGACGGGGTGGGGAAGAGGACGGGGTTCTGCTCGGAGCACCCGGGATCGTCGGACAGCCGGACGGGGGCGGACCACGTGTCGCCGCCCGGGGCCAGCCGGGAGAACCACACGGAGATGTCCGCGACGCCCTCCTGCGTACCGCCGAACCAGACACAGCCGAGGTCACCGCCGGGCAGCACGGTCAGGTTCGCGGCGTGGTTCTGCGCCGTGCCCGGCGCGGTCAGCCGGGCCTCGGCCCGGCCCGGCTCACCGGGGTGCGGCCGGACGACACCGTCGGCGGCGACCGGGTCGGGCGGACCGGGCTCGGACAGCGGGTGGGGCATCGGCGTCGTCCCTTCGGGAGATGGTCGGAGAGATGTCACGAGGTGTCGCGCGAGGCCGGGCGGCGGCGGGGCGGGGGCGAGGGCGGGACGGCTCAGCGGTTGTACGCGGGCATCGGGCCGCGCAGCGCCGCGCCGACCTCGTCACAGGCCGCCGTCACCTCGGCCGGCAGCGGACCGGCGTGCGCCGCCTCGACATTGGCCCGCAGGTGCTCCGTACGCGAGCCGCCGAGCAGCAGCGCGTCGGTCGAGGGACGGTCCAGCAGCCAGCGCAGCGCCAGCTCGGTGAGCGGCATCCCCGCCTCGGCGGCGATCCGGGTGAGCCGGCCGACAGCGTCGAAGAGACGCTCGTCCCAGTAGCGCTCCCGGTACATCGCGGCCAGCCGGGAGTCGCCGAACCGGCCGGTGCCGGGCGCCTCCCCGAAATGGTGGCGGCCCGTCAGGAGCCCTCCGCCGAGCGGGTTGTAGACCATGGTCCGCAGCCCGGTGACCGCCGCGTACTCCACGTACTCCTCCTCGATCCGGCGCGCGAGGAGGTTGTGCAGCTGCTGGGCGACGACGGGCCGGGGCGCCCCCACCTCGTCGGCCGTCCGGCACAGGTCGGCGATCTGCCAGGCCGCGTAGTTGGAGACGCCGAGCGCCCGGACCTTGCCCTCCGCCACGAACTCGGCGACGGTGGCGAGGGTTTCGGCGACCGGCGTGGTCCGGTCCGGCTGGTGCAGGTAGAACAGGTCGACATGGTCGGTGCCCAGGCGCCGCAGGCTGCCCTCCAACGCGGCCCGCATCCCGGCCGCGGACAGCGGGGCGTGCTCACCCTGGTCGGGGTGGGGGATACCGGCCTTGGTCGCCAGCACCAGCCGGTCGCGGCGGCCGGGCAGCAGCGTGGCGAGGATGCGTTCGCTCTCGCCGCCCGCGTAACCGTTGGCCGTGTCGACGCCGGTCAGCCCCGCCTCCAGCGCCGTGTCGAGCATGGCGGCGGCGCCCGCCCGGTCGACGGTGTCGCCGAAGGTCATCGTCCCGAGGACCAGACGCGACAGCGGGAGGGGGACGTGGGGCAGGTCGAAGCCGGTGTTCACGAGCGAGTGCCTTCCGATGCGGTTGCGGTGGTGAGCAGGTGCCGGGGCTTCACGCCCCGGACGGTGGTGGGGTCGAGGGCGGCCCGGCGCAGCGCCCGGGTGTACTCCTCGGCCGGTGAGGCGAGCACGGCCTCGGTCGGGCCGCGCTCGACGACCCGGCCGGCGTGCATCACCACGACGTCGGTACTGATCTCCCGGACGACGCCGAGGTTGTGGGCGATGACGAGATAGGCGATGCCGCTCTCCGCCTGGAGCTCGCGCAGCAGCGTCAGCACCTGGGCCTGGACGGAGACGTCGAGGGCGGACGTCGCCTCGTCGCAGACCAGCAGCTCGGGCCGGGAGGCGAGCGCCCGGGCGATGCCGATGCGCTGCCGCTGGCCCCCGGAGAACTCGGGCGGCCGGCGGTGCAGCGCGCCGGAGGGCAGGCCGACCCGGTCGAGCAGCTCCGCCGCGCGCCGGGCGCGCTCGGCCCGCTCGCGGACGCCCGCGTGGCGCAGCGGCTCGGCCACGATCTCCTCGGCGGTCAGATGCGGGTCGAGCGAACCGTACGGGTCCTGGAAGACCATCTGTACCCGCCGGCGCAGCGGCCGCAGCCGTCGCTCGGGCAGGGCGGCGATGTCCGTGCCGTCCACGACGATCCGGCCCGAGGTGGGTTTCAGCAGCCGTACGAGCGCCCGGGCGAGGGTGGACTTCCCGCAGCCCGACTCGCCGACGACCGCGACCGAGCCGCCGCGCGGCACCGTGAGGCTCACCCGGTCCAGGGCGCGGAAGGGGCCGCGCGCCGTCGGGTACTCGACCACCAGGTCCTCGACGCTGAGGAAGGGCCGCTCCGCCGTCGTGGTGCCCGCGCCGTCCGCGGGCGTTGTGCCGGTCATGTGGCGGCTCCCCTCGGGGTGGTGGTGTCCCGGGCGCCGACCGCGCCGGGGTCGGTGGTGCCGGTGGTGTCGTTCTCGTCCCAGGGACCGAGCCGCGGCACGGCCGCGAGCAGCTGACGCGTGTACGGCTCGCGCGGCCGGTCCACGATCCGTTCGGCGGATCCCGACTCCACGAACCGGCCCTCCCTCATCACATGGATGCGGTCGGAGACGACCCGGGCCACCCCCAGGTCATGGGTGATCATCAGCACCCCCACGCCCTCCTTCTCCTGGAGTTCCATCAGCAGGTCCAGGACGCTCGCCTGCACGGTGGCGTCCAGCGCGGAGGTCGGTTCGTCGGCGACCAGCAGCCGGGGCCGCGCGGCGAGCGCGACGGCGATCAGCATGCGTTGCAGCATGCCCCCGGAGAACTGGTGCGGATACGCCTTCCAGCGGGTCTCGGGCTTCGGGATGCGGACCTGGGCGAGGAGTTCGACGCCCCGGTCCCTGACCTCCGTGCGGGACAGGCCGGGGTGGCGCAGCCGCAGCGCGTCCCCGAGCTGACGGCCGATCGTGTGCACGGGGCTGAGGGCCGTCATCGGGTCCTGCGGGATCAGCGACACGGTGTGGCCGCGCACCCGGCGCGCCGCGCCGGGGTCGGCCACGAGGTCCACACCCTGTACGCGGACCGAGCCGGACAGCACCGCGAGGCCCTCCGGCAGCAGCCGCAGGACGCCCATGGCGGTGGTGGACTTGCCGGATCCGGACTCGCCGATGAGCGTCACGGTCTCGCCCCGGTCCACGGTGAAGCTCACGCCGTCCACGGCACGGACCACGCCGTGTGCGGTGACGAGTTCGATCTGCAGGTCCTCGACGGCCAGCAGCGGGGCGGTGTCCCGCTCGGAGGCGGCCGGGGCGCCGGTGGGCCGCGGGGCGCGGCCGGTGTCCGTGGTCATGACCTGGAGGCTCCCTTCGTGACACGCGAGGCGAGGGTTCCACGCGGCACCCGGGCCCCGCGCGGCGCCCGCGCCGTACGGGTACGGTCGCGCAGTCCGTCGCCGACGAGGTTGACGCCCACCACCAGCAGGGCGATGACCAGGCCCGGCAGGGTGACCAGCCACCACGAGGTGGTGATGTAGTCCTGGCCGTCGGAGATGATCCGGCCCCAGGTAGCGAACGGCCGTTGGGGACCGGCGCCGAGGAAGCTCAGCGCGCTCTCCAGCAGCACGGCCTGGGCGAGCAGCAGCAGGACGACCAGGCTCGCCGGGCGGATGATGTTGGGGACGACATGCCGGCCGAGGATGGAGACGCCGCGCAGCCCGAGCACCCGGGCGGCGGCGACATACGGTTTCTCGCGTTCCACGAGGACGAGCGAGCGGGTGAGCCGCGCGACCTCCGGCCACTGCGCGACGGCGATCACACAGGTGATGACGGTGACCGACGGCCCGAACAGGGCGACCACGAGCAGCAGCATCATCAGCAGGGGCAGCGCGAGCTGCGCCTCCAGCAGCCGGGAGACGACCGCGTCGACCCAGCCGCCGAAGAACCCGGCCGCCGCGCCCGCCGCGATGCCGATCAGGCCGGAGACGAGGACCGCGAGCACACCGACCGTCAGGGAGACCTGGCCGCCGTGCAGGATCCGCGAGAGCAGGTCGCGGCCGAGCTGGTCGGTGCCGAACAGGTGGCCCTCGCTGAGCGGTGGCAGCCTGCGCCGGGACAGGTCCTGGGCGTCGGCGTCCGGCAGGGGCAGCAGCCCCGCCAGTGCGACGGGCAGGACGACGAGCGCGGTGCAGACCGTGCCGGCCCACAGCCGGAACCGGGCGCCGCGGCGCTGCCGGGTGGCCGTGGCACGGGCGAGGTCGCGGGCGGTGACGGCGCTGGGCCGGCCGCCGGGGGAGGTGGCGGAGGCGCCCGGATCGGCTCCGGACAGGGCGGTGGTCATGGTTCAGGCCGCCTTTCCCAGGCGTACCCGCGGATCGAGCAGCGGGTAGGCGAGGTCGACGAGGAGTTGGACGAGGATCGCGAGCGTCGCGGTCACCAGGACGGTGGCCTGGATGAGCGGGTAGTCACGGGTCTCCAGGGCGCGGACGACGAGTGAGCCGACCCCGGGCCAGCCGAAGACCACCTCCACCACGACGACACCGTTGAGCAGGGCGGCGAACCGGGTGCCGATCGCGGTGAGCAGCGGGACCCCCGAGTTGGCCAGGGCGTAGCGCCAGGTGAGGGTGGACTCGGAGAAGCCGCGTGAGCGGGCGACCGTGATGTACGGGGAGTTGAGCGCGGTGGTCATCTCGCGGCGCACCAGACGGGAGATCAGGGCCAGTTGGAGGATCGCGACCGTGACCGTCGGCAGGACCAGGCCGCTCCACGAGGTGAACCCGGAGGCGGGCAGCACCGGCAGGAGCACGGCGAAGACGGTCAGCAGCATTACCCCGGTCCAGAAGTCCGGCACGGACTGCCCGGCGACGGTGAGCACATTGGCGCCCAGCTCCCGCTTGGAGTCGGCGCGGCGCGCCATCCACACACCGAGCGGCACGGCCACCACGGCGGTCACGGCGATCGCCGAGACGGCGAGGGTGACGGTGTAGGGCAGCCGGTCCATCACGACGTCGAGCGCGGGCGCGTGGAACGAGTAGCTGGCGCCCAGATTCCCGCTCACCAGATCGCGCAGGTAGATCCCGTACTGCGTCAGCAGCGGCTCGTCCAGGCCGAACTGCGCCCGGATCCGCGCCAGATCGGCGCTCGTCGCGGTAGGGCCCGCGTACGCCGAGGCCGGATCGCCGGGCGCGAGCCGCACCAGCAGGAAGACGGTGGTCAGGGTGAGGAAGACCGTGAGCAGGCTCTGGCCGAGCCGCCGGGCGAGATACATCGGCATGGCGTCAGCCCTCCAGCCGGACGGCGGACAGGTCGTAGGAGTTCAGCGGCAGCAGCGCCAGGTCCCGTACCCGCTGCCTGCGGGCGAGCAGCGTCTTGGGGGCGAAGGCCCACAGGCTGGGCCAGGTGTCCCAGATCGCCCGCTGGACGGCCGCCAGCCGCCGGGCGCGCTCGGCGTCGTCCACCTCGGTCGCCGCGGCCGACAACTGCCGCTCGATCCGGGGCACGACATAGCCCATGAAGGCGTCCCGAGTGCGCTCCTTGGCCGGGGTCCCGCCGTACATGCCCTGGAGGGTGGTGAGCGCCTGGCCGGTGGGGCTGCCGTAGCCGTTGCCGATGACGTCCCAGTCGCCCGCCTTGCCCTGCCGCCAGGCGAGGATGTCCCCGCCGGGCTCGAACTGCTGGAGCGAGGCGCTCACGCCGATGTCCTTGAACATGTCCAGCACGGCCTCCATCACGGAGGCGTCGGCGGCGAACTCCCCGCTCTCCCAGATGACCTTGATCCGCAGGCGCTCGGCGCCCAGGGACCTCAGCAGGCCGCGGGCTCTGCCGGGGTCGTAGTCGTAGCGGCCGGTCCGCACGGCTCCTTCGAGCGCGAGCGGCACCACGCCGCCCGCCTCCTCCGCCGACCCGTTCAGCACGTCCCGTACGAGGGCGTCGCCGTCGATCGCGTGACTGAGCGCCTGCCGGACCCGGACGTCGGCGAGCGGATGGCCCTTCGGCTTGCGGAAGTTGTAGAAGAGCTGACACATGCGCACCCCCGGGGCCTCCTCGACCTCGACGCCCGGCAGGCCCGTGAGCTGCTCCGCGGAGTCGGGGGTGAGGGTGTCCACCACGTCCAGCTCGCCGCTGCGCAGCGCGACGACGCGGCCGGCCTCCTCGGGGACGAACCGCACCCGTACGGTCTCGGCCCGCGCCCGTGTGCCCCAGTAACGGGGGTTGCGGCCGAGCGTGTACTCGCCCGCGCCGCCGTTCGCCTTGAGCACCCGGTACGGGCCCGAACCCACGCCGCTCTGCAGCTCCTCCGGCCTGTTCGCGGCGGCCGGGGTGATGTGGATGTTGGCCATCAGCCGGTCGAGCACCGGTACCGGCTTGTCGGTGTGCAGCAGGAAAGTGCGGGGACCCGTCTGCTCGACCGCGGGCAGCTCCGGGAAGAGGCCGAGCAGGAAGGACCCGCTGACCTCGCCGTACATCCTGAGCGCCGTCGCGACGTCCGCCACGGTGACGGGGCTGCCGTCGGAGTAGCGCACGCCGTCGCGCAGCCGCACGCTCCAGGCGGTGGGAGCGGCCATCTCGAACCGGTCGGCGAGAACGAGCCGCGGCTTCATGCCGGGCCCGATCCGGGTGAGGGCCTGCCGGACCGCGCGCTGCACGGTGACGGCGGCGTCGAACTGGTTGAGCTTGTTGTCCAGGCTCACCAGGGACCGGTTCAGGCCGAGGGTGAGCGTGCCCGGGCCGGGTGCCCCGGTGGGGCCGGCACAGGCGGCCAGCGGGGTGAGGGCCAGGCCCGCGCCGCCGGCGACGGTGGCGCGCAGCAGCGAGCGGCGGCTGAGTGACGCGGGTGGGGCGGGGGAGGCGTCGAGGGGCGCGCTCCGGGGAGTAGGGGTCATCGTCGACCTTCTCGAGTTCTGGGAGGCGACCGGCTCGGGCCGCTGATGCCGGGGCCTTCCGGTCCGTCGGGTCCTTCCGGTCCTTTCGGGTCCTTCGGCCGGCCGGTCCGCCGGTCCGCCGGTCCGTCGTTCTGTCGGTCCGACGAGGGGCGTCCCGGATGTCCGGCATCAGCAGGTGTCGCGCCGCACAAGGTGGCATGATTGCGTGTTCCGCGCAAGAGGTCTCGCGCACTTCGCGCAACATGTGTCATCATCAGGCACCGAAGCGGCCCGCCCCGGGCCGTCCCAAGGGAGGTGCCCGTGCTCCTCGATCCCTCTGGCGGGCATGATCCGACCGCCGTTCTCGCCCTCGCGGACGATCTGTCCGGCGCGGCCGAGACCGCGGTGGCGCTGCTCCTCCCCGGCCGGATCGTCCTCGGCCCCGGCGACGCCGCGCCGCCCCCGGCGGGCGAAGCGCTCGTCCTGGACCTCGACACGCGTCAACTGCCGGGTGACGAGGCCGCCCGGGTCGTCCGCACGGCCCTGCGCGACGTCCGCGCCGGGACGGTACTGATCAAGAAGACGGACTCCCTGCTGCGCGGCAACCTCGCCGCCGAGGCCCTCGCCTACGCCGAGGGCGCCGAGGGGCTGGTGATCGCCCCCGCCCTGCCGGCGGCCGGCCGCACCGTCCGCGACGGCGTCGTCCACCTCCACGGCGCGCCCCTGCACACGACCGACGCCTGGCGGGCGGAACCGCGGCCCGCGCCACGCTCGGTGGCCGAGGCGCTCGGCCCGCTGGCCACGGCGCCCGTGCCGCTCGCGGTGGTGCGGGGGAGCGGCGACGACCTCACCGAGCGGCTCCGCCGGCTCCTGGCGGCGGGCACGCATCCCGTGTGCGACGCGGAGACGGACGCCGACCTGGACGCGATCGCCGCCGCCGCGCTGCGCCTGGGGCCCGGCGTACGACTCCTCGGTACGGGCGGCCTCGCCGCCGCGCTGGGGCGGCTGGTCGGCCGGCCGGACGGTGTGCCGGGGCCCCGACCGGACGAGACGCCACCGTACGGTGCTGACGCCGCGTCACCCGACGTGGCCCGGAACGTGTCCGAGCGCGTCGGAACGGACCGACGGAGGGACGCGACGGACCGTCCGCTGCTCGTCGTGGTCGGTACCGCGGAACCCGGCGCCGTTGCGCAGATCGCGCAACTCACGGCCGCAGGAGCCCGGCACACCGTGCTGTCCCCCGAACTCCTCGCCCGGCCCGGCGAGACGGTGCCGCTCGCCACGGAGCGGGAGGGCGTCACCGTCGTCAGCATCGACACAGCCGAGGGCATCCGGCACGGCGCGGCCCGCCGGACGGCGGCCGGGCTCGGCCGGGCCGTCGCAGCCCTGGCGCACCCCGCCGACCTCGTCCTGACCGGCGGTGAGACCGCCCGCCGGGTCCTGGACTCGCTCGGCATCGGTGAACTCCGGCCCGTGGGGCAGATCCACCACGGCGCCGTGCACAGCCGCACCCCTGACGGACGCTCCGTCGTCACCCGCCCCGGCAGCTACGGCGACACCTGGTCGCTGCTGCGGATCGCCCGGGCGCTCAGGCCCGGGCACGGCCCCCTCATGGCATCGCGAGCGCCGGCCGACCCGGTGGGCGGGACGGCCACGGCGGAGCGGACCGCGACCGTCACGGCGGATCCGGCCGCGACTCCTGCGGCGGACCCGGCCGGGACCACGACGACGAACTCCGCACCCGCCCCTTTCGCACCTCATCCCGCACCGCAAGGAGAAGTCCTGTGAACGCAGTCCCGTCGACCGCCCCGGCGCACGCGAGCGACGCCGCCGCACGGCCGCTCCCGATCATCGCGGTCACCATGGGCGACGGCGCCGGCATCGGCCCCGAGGTGATCGTCCCGGCGCTGCTCCACCCCGACACCGTCGGCCGCTGCCGCCCCGTCGTCATCGGTGACGCCGAACGCCTGCGCCAGGCCGCCCGCATCCTCGGCGTCAGCTGCTCGATCGTGACCGTGGACGGCCCCGCGGACGCCGAGTTCACCCCCGGCCGCATCAACGTCGTCGACCTCGGACTGCTCCCCGCGGACCTGCCCTGGGGCGAACTGTCCGCCGTCGCGGGCGACGCGGCGTACCAGTACGTACGCGTCGCCGCCGACCTCGCCGTACGCGGGGAGGTGCACGGCATCTGCACCGCCCCCCTCAACAAGGAGGCCCTGCACGCCGGGGGCCACCTCTACCCCGGACACACCGAACTCCTCGCCCACCTCACCGGCGTCGAGGAGGTCTCGATGATGCTCTCCACCCCCAAGGTGAAGGTCATTCACGTCACCACCCACATCGGGCTGATCGACGCCGTGCGCCGCATCGAGCCGGGACTGGTCGAGCGGACCGTGCGCCGCGGCCACGAGGCCATGGTGCGCGCCGGGGTCGAGCGCCCGGTGATCGGGGTGTGCGGGATCAACCCGCACGCCGGGGAGAACGGCCTGTTCGGCTATGGCGAGGAGGAGGAGAAGATCGTCCCGGCCGTGGCGGCCCTGCGCGCCGACGGCATCGACGCCGTCGGACCGCTCCCCGCCGACACCGCCTTCTTCCTCGCCGCGCGCGGCGACTACGACCTGATCGTCGCGATGTACCACGACCAGGGCCACGGACCGGTCAAGGTGATGGGGATCGAGGCCGGCGTCAATCTCACCGTGGGGCTGCCGGTCATCCGTACCTCGGTCGATCACGGCACGGCCTTCGACATCGCGGGGACCGGCCGGGCCGAGCCCGGTAGCATGGTCGAGGCGTTGCGCCAGGCCGCCGAGATGTCGACCGCTCCGGCCCGTTGACCGCCGGGCCGTCAGCACGAAGGACGAGAAGATCACGACTGAGGACACAGGACAGATGCCTGCGATCGGCTCGAAGGCCCGGCGCGACCGTATCGTCCATCTCGCGACGACCACCGGTCTCGCCAGCGTCGAGGAGCTGTCCCAGCTCTTCGGGGTGACGGCGTCCACGATCCGCCGCGACCTCGCGAAGCTGACCAGCGACGGGCGGCTCGCCCGCACCTACGGTGGCGCCATGGCGCTGGCCGCCCACCCCGAGGCGTCGCTGCGGCAGCGGACGGGCGAGGCGTTCGAGGCCAAGCAGGCCATCGCGCGCTGGGCGGCGGCAGAGGTCCGGCCGGGGGAGACGCTGCTGCTGGACGCCGGTTCCACGGTGGGGGCGCTGGCGCACGAACTGCGCTCGGCGAAGGACATCACGGTGGCCACCACAGGCCTGACCGCCCTTCAGGAACTGTCCGACATCGAGTCCGTGCACGTCGAATGTCTCGGCGGGACCCTGCGCCCCCTCAGCCAAGGGTTCGTGGGGCCGCTGACCGAAGCGGCCCTGGAACGGCTCACGTTCGACAGGCTGTTCCTCGGGACCGACGGGGTCTCGCCCGAACTCGGCATCTGCGAGGCCGACCTGCGCCAGACGCGGCTCAAGGAACTCATGGCGCGCCGCGCCGACCGGGTGTACGTCCTGGCGCACGCGGCGAAGCTGGGCCGGCACCCGTTCCACACCTGGACACCGCTGCGGCCCGACTGGACGCTGGTGACCGACGACGAGGCGGACCCGCGCATCGTGGACGGGCTGCGCTCCCGCGGCCTGACGGTGGTCCAGGCGAAGCCGGAGCGCCACACGGGAGACTGACCGCCGCCCCGCCTTCGGTGGGCGGTCGCGACGGGGGCGGAGGGGATCGACCGGGCAGGGCCCGGCGGAGCGCGGGCTCCGCCGGGCCCTCTTTCCATGGCGAGTTGGCGCCACCGGTGTCCGTGGCGGCTCCGTGCCGAGTCCGGTGCCGCGCCGTGTGCCGTGCCCCTGAAGTCCGTGCCCGCGCCGGGCCACCGACGGGACATTTCCGGCCGGATGCCATCGGCTTGAATACTTCTTGACCTTGGGGTCGACTTTCCTGCGCCGAGTTACTAGCATTTCCGACGAGCGCTCGGCGCTGCCATTGAAAAAGCGTGTCACGTGATATTTGTCGTCCATTCATGTGCTGGTAATGTGCGGTCGATTCGTGGGTATCCGGTCGGGTCATGTGCGTCGAGCCCGGCCAAGAGTATGTGGTGCCTTGCGAGTTGTGCATACGGGGGAGAAGGAATCCAGTGCGGCCTGGCAGAGGTCTGTACCAGAGAAATAAATCCGTCCTTTTCGTTTTTCGGGGCTCCGAAGCCATGATGTGCCTGCGGTTCGGCACTTTCATGAGCCGCAGATCCGGGCTCTGAATCAAGGGGGGCGGATTCGCGTGCGTTTCCAGTTGCTGGGTCCCTTGACCCTCGCGGAGGGCCGCGAAACGGTCGTCCTCAAACCGTCCAAACCGACCAGCCTGCTGGCGGCTCTGCTGCTGCACCCCGGAACGGTCGTACCGACCGGACATCTGCTGCGGGTGCTGTGGGACGAGAGCCCGCCGACCACGGCCAGGGCGGCGCTGCAGAGCTGTGTGCTCCGGCTCCGACGCCTCTTCGGCACATACGGTGCCGGCGGTGACCTCATCGAGGCGGTGCCCGGCGGGTACCGGATGAACGCGGACGCCGACACGCTCGATCTCGTACGCTTCCGCGCGCTGGTGCGCGGCGCGGACGGCACGGGGGACGTCGAGGGCGAGCTCTACCGGCTCAAGGAGGCGCTGACGCTGTGGCAGGGGCCGTTGCTGGCGAACGTACCGTCCGCGCTGCTGCACCGTGACGAGGTGCCCGGCCTGACGGAGGAGCGGCTGCGCGCGCTCGAACGCGCCTGTGACATCGAACTCGCCCTCGGTCTGTGCCGCCAGGTACTGGTGGACCTGTGGGAGACGGCGCGAAGACATCCCGGGCGGGAACGGTTCTCCGAACAGCTCATCGAAGCCCTGTACCGCACCGGCCGTCAGTCCGAGGCCCTCGCGGAGTACCGCTCCGTGAAGGAACGCCTGAAGGAGGAACTGGGGATCGATCCCGGCCCCGGCCTCCAGCGGCTGGAACTCGCCATCCTGCGCGGCGACGGGCTCGGCCCGCCGGCCGTCGACCGTGCGACACCCTTGCCGGGCGCCACCACGACGCGACTCGCCCCGCCCGGGACACGGGAACTGGGATCGGGCGCCGCGCCGCACTCCGTGCCGAAGGCGCTCACCGCAGGCCCGCCCGCCCCGGCCCGGCGCACGGACCGGGCGGGTGCCGACGGCCTGGCTCCCGCCCGGACGTCCCCCGGGACCGTGTCCCCCACGTCCCCTGGGCCGGCCGACGAGATCACCGCCTTCGCGCCACGAACTCCGGCGGACGGGCCCGCCGAGCCACCCGCACCGGCTGTCCCGGGCCGAACTCGGCCTCGCCTGCCAGGTGCTGACGGGGCACCCGGGGGTGCACCGACCTCGGCGGTCCGTCCCGTCGCCCCGGCGCCGCCGGCATTCCTGTCGGCCGATCGGCCACCCGCGCCCGCGGTGCCGTGCTTCGCCGGACGCTCGCGGGAGCGGGCCGCACTCGGGGACCGCCTCGCCTCCGGGGCCCAGGGTGTGCTGGTGATCGTCTCCGGCGCACCGGGCATCGGGAAGACGGCCCTGGCCCTCCAGACGGCCCACGACGTCCAAGGCGCCTTTCCCGGCGGGGTGTTCACGCCGGCCATGACGCGCCCCGACGGATCCGCGCGCGAGCCGGCCGAGATCCGGACGGAGCTGCCCCCGCCCGGGACCGGCGGCGGGCGGTCCCTGATCGTCCTCGACGACGTCACCGGCGCCGACCAGGTGCGTCCGCTGCTGCCGGCGACGGCCGACAGCGCCGTCGTCATCACGAGCAGACGCGGGCTGGCCGGGCTCGTGGCCACCCACGGGGGCAGCGTGCACCGGCTGGACGTGCTCGCCCCCGAGGAGTCGCAGGCGGTACTGGCGGCGGCCCTCGGCCCCGAACGGGTGGCCGCGGAGCCCGCCGCCGCCCGCGAACTCGCCGAGGTCTGCGGCCACTTCCCGCTCGGACTGCGGATCGCCGCGGCCCGGCTGCTCATCCGCCCCGGGCTGCGGATCGGTGACTGCGCGGCGTGGCTGGCCGAGGATCCCACCGCCCGGCTCTCGCTCGCGGACGATCCACGGCTGTCCGTACCGCACGTGTTCGGCGACGCTCTACGCCGCCTGGAACCCCACCGGCAGGACGTCTTCCGCCAACTCGGGGAGCTGGAAGGGCTGCTGGTCACGCCCCGAGCCCTCGGAGACCCGGCGCGGGCCGAGGAGGCACTGGAACGGCTCGCCGACGCGGGGCTGCTCGAAGAAGGGCCTCCCGGCCCGTACCGCATCCACGCACTGCTGAAAATCTACGCGCGTCGGCAGGCGCGCGACGCGCCCGAGGCCCACCGGCGCACGGCGCGCGCACGCCACTGACGGGCGAAGACCGAACCTTCGAACGACCCGGCCACCTTGACCCAAGCATCCAGGGGTGTCATCACACATGGGCTCAGCGACCTACGAAGCCGTTGCGGCGACCCGTCCCCGCATCCGCAGGGACGTCCTGTTCACCGAAACAGCGGACGGAGTGCTGTTCCACAATGCCGACGGGGGGTTCCAGCTGACCGCCAAGTCCGCCTACCGTTTCGCCACCCTGATCGTCCCGCACCTCACGGGAGACCACTCCGTCGCCGAGATCTGCGACGGCCTCGGCGACCGGCAGCGGGCCATGGTCGGCGAGCTGGTGAACAGCCTCTACGAGCGGGAATTCGCCCGCGCCGTCCCGCCGGGCGGCGACGGGGCCGGGGCCGGCGGCGCGGCCGGGCCGGAGGCCGCCCTGGCGCCGGACACCGCCCGGCGCTACGCCCCGCAGATCGCCTACGCCGACCACTACGCGGACGACGCCGAGGCCCGCTTCGCACGGTTCCGCACCGCGCGGGTCGCCGTGGCCGGTGACGACCTCGTCGCCCGCTGGTGCGCCCTCAGCCTTGTCCGCAACGGCTGCGCCACCATCGGCCTGATGACCGGGCTCGACGCGGGGAGCACGGCGGCCATCGAGGCCGAGGCACGCGAAGCGGAGTCCGACGGCTGCCCCGTGGACCTTCCGCGGATCCCCTCCGACTCCCCCCGACGCGCCCTGACCTGGGCGGACTTCGACGCGTACGACATCGTCGTGGTGACCGGGGGAGCGTCGGCCCCCGGCCGGCTGTTCCCCCTCCTGCGGGCCGGGGTCCCCGAGGGCCGGACGCTGCTGCCCGCCTGGTCCTACGACGGGCAGGCCGTCGTGGGCCCGCTCATGGCGCCCGGTACCGTCGGCTGCTGGGCCTGCGCCGCGCTGCGCGTCGGTTCGCACGGCGAAGCGGCGGCCGCCGCGGACCTCTGGAGCGCTCTGGCGCTGCCCGGCGTGCCCCCGGTCGGCGAGCCGCCGAGCGGCCCCCTCTCAGCCATGATCGGCAACCTGCTGGGGTACGAGGTCTTCCGGCTCACCACCGGTGCCCTGCCGGCCGAGACCGAGGGCCGGCTGGTCATCCAGGACCTGAAGTCCCTCGACGTCACCTCCGAGCCGCTGCTGCCGCACCCCCGCTGCCCGTTCTGCGGCTCGGCGGGCGAACCGGGCGGCGAGGGCGGACCCGGCGGCCCGGGCGGCGCGCGAGCGACGGCCTCGGAGCGCGCGCCTGAGGACGCTGCCGCCCCCGGCACGGGCCCTGGCGTGGGTCACGGAGTGCACGACGGCACGGTCGCGGACGCGGATCCTGACCCGCTCGGAGACGCTCCCGGCGCGGACCATGGCGCGGACAGCGGCGTGGGTGAGCGGGTGGACGTCGGTGTGGACCTCACGACCGCCGGGAGCACCGGGCCGCGCCCGCCGACCGTGGCCACCGCCCGCGAGGCCGACGCCATCGTGGCGGAACTGGGCCGCCGGTCCGTCCTGGTCGCTCCCCGGGCCGGGGTCTTCACCCGATTCGCGGACGAGTCGCTCACCCAGCTGCCCCTCAAGGCGTCCCTCGTCGAATTCACCGTCGGGCACGGCGCGTCCCGCCGGGTCGCGGCCGTCGACGTGCACCACGTGGCGGGGGCCCGGCTGCGGGCGCTGGACGCGGCGGCCGAGGTGTACGCCGAGCACGTCGCGTCCCCGCGCGGGCTGGTGACGTCACGCCGGCTGCGCGCGTCGCGGTCGGCTCCCCGTACGGTACGGCCCGGCGCGCTCGCCCTCGCGGCCGGAACGGGGGCCACGGAGGAGCAGGTGACGGCCTGGACCGGGGCCGCGTCGCTGATCGACGGGGCGCGGGTACTGGTACCGGCCGGGGCGGCACGCACCTTCGGCCCGCACAACGCGGACCGGTTGTTCGAGCCGTCGCGCGCCGGGGTCGGCGCCGGGGCCACGCCCGCCGACGCGGCGGCCGACGGGCTGCTGTCCGCCCTCGCGTACGACGCGCTGTGCCGGACACTGCGGGGTGGCGCGGCGCGGCGGGTGGATCCCGCGGCGTTCACCGACGGTCCCGCCGCCGACGCCGAACTCACCTTCCTCCTGCGCTCGGCCGCCGTTCTCGAGGTCGACCTGGAACTGCTCGACCTGGGCGAGGCCGACCGCTCCGGGGTGCACGTCATGCTCGCCCGTGGCGCGGGCGGCTGGGCCATCGGCAGCGAGACCGGCCGGCTGAGCGCCGCCGCGGCAGCGGTACGCGACCTGCTCGGCCGGGTGCAGCTCGACCGGGAGGGCCTCGCGGAGCCGTTCGACACCGGAGACCCGCTGCTGCGCGACCTGGACGCGGGCACCGTCGACGTCGTCGCGCCCGGGACCGTGCCGGACACCTGGGAGGGCACGGACCGCGCCGCGACACCCTGGGCCGAGGTGCTCGACCGGCTCCGGGGCGCGGGGCGCGACGCCTTCGTGGTGCGCACCGGCGGCGCCGACCTGGCCACCGCCGGGATCAGCACCGCCCGGGTGCTTCTCACGGTGACGGAGACCTCCCGTGGTGTCTGACACGTGCCACGCCCCCTCACCGGGCGAGTCTCCGGGCGGCTTCTCCGGCCGGGCGGGCGCCACCGGCGCCACGGACCCGCGCGGCGTCATGAACCCCGCCGACCGGATCGGTCCCGTCGGCCCGGCGGATCGCGTCGCCCCGGTGGGCCCGGCAGCCCTCATGGACCCGGCCGACCCGGTGCATCCCGCCCATGTCGCGGGGAGCCGCCTGGCCGCACTGCTGGGGCGGACTCTCGCGGACCTCGGCGGTCCGGCGCTGAGCGTCAACGCCCTCGGCACCCGCGACGCGTTCCGTACGCCCGGCGACGGGAGCGGGCACGGCCCGGGCGGGGAACCGGCGCGGCCGGTGGGGACCGCCGTGCGCGGAGAGCCGCGGACCGACGGGCGCCCGGGCGACGAGCGCGTCCGGCCTCCGCGACAGGCGAGCGTGCCCCTGCACGTGTACGGCGCTCACGCCGTCGTCGGGCCGCTGCCGGGCACCGACGGCACGGACACCTCCGCCTGCTCCCGCTGCCTGGCCCGCCGATGGCAGGCCGTACGGTCCGTGGCGTTGCGCGACGCCCTGGAGCTGGGCGGCCGGACCCGGTCCGCGGGGGAGTGGCCCTACGCCACCCCGTTCGCCGCCGACGCCGTCGCCGCGCTCGCCACCGCCCTGCGCCGGCACACCCCGGCCCCGGCCGGGCCGTTCCCGGAGATCCGGCTGGTGGACCTGCGCACGCTGTCGGTCCGCCGCTACCCCCTGGTGCCCGACCCCGAATGCCCCGACTGCGCCACCCCCGCGACCGACAGCGCCGAGGCCGCCGCCCTCACCCTGCCGCCCGCCCCCAAACACCGCCCCGGCACTTTCCGGGTGCGCCCCGTCGAGTCGTACGCCATCGAGGTCGCCGCGTTCGCCAACCCGGTGTGCGGAGCGCTGGGCCCCTCCGTCGTCCACGACGTCTCCTCCACCACCACTTCGGCGACCATCGGCTGCTTCTCGATGCGTTCGGGGAGCTACCTGCGCGAGACGTTCTGGGGCGGCCACGCCGACACCTTCGGTCACAGCGACCGGATCGGCGTGCTCGAAGGGATGGAGCGGTACGCCGGGATGCGGGCCCGCGCGCGGACCACCGGTGTCATCGGCACCCTCGACGAGTTCGGCGGCGACGCCGTCGACCCACGTCGGGTGGGCCTGTACACGGACGACTTTTACCACGCCAACCCGCACGTACGGCCCTTCGCCCCCGACCGCCCCATCCCCTGGGTGTGGGGCTACTCGCTGCGCGACGGCAGGCCGCGGCTGGTGCCCGAGGTGCTGACGTACTACCACGCGCCCGGTCTGGAGAACCGCTTCGTCCAGGAGAGCTCCAACGGCTGTGCCTCCGGGGGGAGTCCGGCGGAAGCCGTCTACTTCGGTCTGATGGAGGTCATCGAGCGCGACGCCTTCCTGCTCGCCTGGTACGGACAGCAGCCCCTGCCCGAGATCGACCCGGCCACCAGCACCCGGCCCGCCACCCGGCACATGGTCGACCGGCTCGCCATGTACGGCTACCGCGCACGGTTCTTCGACACCCGCATCACCTTCCCCGTCCCCGTGGTCACGGCCGTGGCGGAGCGTTTCGACGGCGGCCTCGGCCGGATGTGCTTCGGGGCGGGCGCGGGGCTCGACCCCGAGTCGGCGCTCGACTCGGCGCTCTGCGAGATCGCCACGGACGCCGTGAACCTCCCGGGCCGGACAGAACGGGATGAACCACGACTGCGCGCCATGGCACGGGACTTCGACCGGGTCACCGCCCTCCACGACCACCCCCTGGTCTACGGCATCCCGGAGATGGGCGAGCACGCGGCGTTCCTGCTCGGCGGCGGCGCCGGACCACACCGTTCGGGTACCGGACCACACCGTCCGGGCGCCGGGGAACACCGGCGTACGACCACGGCGGCCCTGCGGACGGTGGGGGAACTCGGCTGGCCCGACGCCTCCGGTGCCCCGGCGTCCCCGGACCTCCGGGAGGACCTGCTGCGCTGTGTCGCCGCGGTGACGGACGCCGGCTTCGACGTCGTCGTGGTGGACCAGACGACGCCGGAACAGGAAGTGCTGGGGCTGCACACCGTCAGTGTGCTCGTCCCCGGTCTCCTGCCCATCGACTTCGGCTGGTCCCGGCAGCGCGCACGCACCATGCCCCGGCTGCGCACGGCCTTGCGCGCGGCGGGGCTGCGGGACCACGACCTGACGCCGGAGGAGATCAATCCGGCGCCCCACCCCTTCCCATGACGTCCCATGACGACCTCAGCGGCCCGACACACGTCCGAGACCTCACCGTCCAGCAGAGAGGAAAGCCCCGTGGGCTACGCCCATGACTACGCGTCCGCGATCATGCACCGCGGCCGGGTCCCGATGGAGCCCGTCGATTTCGTTCCCGACTGGGCGGACCGGCCGAGGAAGACGAAGTTCTACCCCGGCGTCGAGTCGTTCCCGCTGCCGGACACCGGGTTCCCCGCCACGGCCACCGTGGCCGCCGGGTGTCTGCCCGCCGCGCGGCGGGAGCCGGGCCCGTTCACGCTGGACGCGCTCTCCGGGATGCTGCGGGACTCCTACGGGCTGACCGGGCGCCGGCTCGGGGTCCAGGCCAACACCGACCTCGCCGCCCTGCCGCACTATCCGCAGGCCAACTGGTCCCGAGGCACCGCCTCGGGCGGCGGACTGTATCCGGTCAGCGTCTACTGGGTCTCCGGCCCCGGCGGGCCGCTCGTCCCGGGGGTGCACTACTACTCGGCGCCGCACCACGCCATGCAGCGCCTGCTCGCGGGGGACGTCACCGCGCAGGTGCGCGCGGCGCTCGGCGGGGCGGTACCCGGCGCGGACCACGACCAGTTCCTGGTCCTCGGCATCAAGTACTGGCAGAACGCGTTCAAGTACAACAGCTTCTCCTTCCACGCCGTCAGCATGGATCTCGGCGCGCTCGTCCAGACCTGGCGCATCTGGGCGCACTCGCGCGGCCTGGCACTCGAACCGGCGCTGTGGTTCGAGGAGCGCAGGCTCAGCCACCTGCTGGGGGTGGACGACGAGGAGGAGGGGATCTTCGCCGTCGTCCCGCTGGCCTGGGAGAGCGCCGGGCCGGCCGCCGGGCACACGGCGAAGGAACCGGCCGGCGGGAGCCGGGGCGGCGGGTCCGCCGCCGGGCCGCGGTCCGACCCGCCCGCCCCGGCCCCCGCGCCGCCCGCACCGGGCCCCGCCGTCCGGCACACCGACTCCGAACGCTCACGTACCGTCCTGCGGTTCGAGACCCTGCGGCGCATCCACGACGCGACGGCCCGGGACGCCGCGGACCGGCCCGCCCCCGGCGCCCTGGAACAGGCCGCGGCCGTTGCGCGCGCCGCCACCGGCACACCCGTACCGCTGCCCGAACCCGCGCTGCCCCCGGTGACCGTACGGACCGCCCTGCGCGAACGCCGCAGCAGCTTCGGCCGCTTCGACGCGAGCCGTCCCGTGACCCCCACGCAACTGGCCGCCATGCTGAGCGCCTGCGCCCGCGTGTCGCTGGGCGGCGACGCGGAGCCGTCCGCCGGGGCCGGGGGACCCGACGGGCCGCGGGCACCTCGCCTGCTCACGCTGTACGCCTTCGTCAACCATGTCGAGGGCGTCGCACCGGGCGCCTACGCCTACGACCCGGACACCGGCGCGCTCGGCCCGGTGGTGCCGGGCGCGCCGGGCCCGTTCCTCCAGCGCAACTACTTCCTGTCCAACTACAACCTGGAGCAGGCCGGCGTCGTGGTCGTCCCCACCATCCGCGTGGACGCCGTCCTGGACGCCGTGGGGGACCGCGGCTACCGGCTGGTCAACGCCACCGTCGGGGCCGTCGCCCAGACCTTCTACACCACCGCCGCCGCGCTCGGTCTCGGCGCCGGCGTCGCCCTGGGCTTCGACAACATCTCCTACATCGAGGAACTCGGCCTCGACGCCACCGGTGAGAAACCCCTGCTGATCATGTTGCTCGGCCATGAGCGGCCGGACCCCGCCGACTTCCGCTACGAGATCGTCTGACCCGGGACGGGGCATCCGCGATGACACCGGACACACACACGACAACGGATACACGTACGCGCCCGGGCCTGGACGCGGTCGCGAACGACGAAGCGGCCGAGAGCGCCACGGAACGCGTCCACGAGCCCGGCCGACGGTTCATGCTGCGCGTCGCGGGCCTTCCCGTCGAATCCGTCCAGGCGCTGCGCCACCCGGCCGGCCGCCGCTGGGCGGACGACGTCCTGGCCGCCGAGGAACGGCTGCGGACCGGCGCGGACGGACTCAGCGACCTCCTGCACGAGGCCGTACGCGCCACCGACCTCTCCCCGGCCGGCCCCGGAGGGGCGCAGCGCCGTGCCCTGCTCGCCCTGCGCCGCCAGATCTTCAACAACCGGCTGCCCACCGACCCCGAGGCCGCCCTGCGGCTGGTCGCCGGGCTCGGCCCGGACACGGCGCGGCGGCTCGCCGACTGGCTCCGGGACCGGCGCGACCTGGAGGAACTGCGGGCCGGGGGCGAGCCCCTGCTCGCCGCCGGACTCGCCGCCACGCGTGCCGCGCTGCGCGGACTGCTGACCGAGGATCGGCTGCGCCGGGGGCTGCTGCTGGCCTCCCCGACGCTGGAAGGACAGCTCGACACCTATGCCGCCAAGGCCGCGGCCGGGACGGCCCCCGACAAGCGGATGCGCAAGATCGAGCGGTCGGCCCTGTCGTACCTCTACCGGACGGCGTGCAAGACCAGCCCGTTCAGCACGTTCACCGGGATCGCCGCCGGGGTGTTCGACGAGCACGGCCCCGAAGACCTCGCCGACGCGGCCCCGGTGGCCGGCGTCGACGACCGCTGGTCGAGCCATGTCCGCCTCAACGTCGTCGTACTGGCCAGGTTCACCGAACTCGTCCTCGCCGACCCCGCCCGGCGCGGCGACCTGCCCGTACGCCCGGCGTCGGGCTGGGAACACGAGAACGACCGGATCCGGTACGTCCGTCAGTGGGCCGTCACCGGCGACGACGCGGCGGCGGTCACCTTCGACGCGGTCAAGGACCGGCTGTTCTACCTGCGCCGCAGCGGGACGCTGGACCGGCTCCTCTCGCTGTTCGACGGGCGCGACGACCTGCGCTACGGCGATCTGGTGCGGTGGCTGCGCACCGAGCACGACGCCGAACCCGAGGAGTGCGAGACCTACGTGGCGGCGCTGCTCCAGCTCGGACTGGTCCGGGTGGACTGCCTGGACACCGACGTGCACAGCCCCGATCCGCTGCGGTCCTACCGCGACGCGCTCGGCGAACTCGGACGCCCCTGGGCCGACGGCCTGGCCGCCGCCCTGGAAGGTCCCGCGCGGGCCGTCGAGCGCTACGCGTCCGCCGACCGGGCGGAGCGGGCCGGGCTGTTGCGCGAACTGCGGGCCGGGCTGAGCGACGCGCAGCGGCTCCTGCTGCCCGCCGGCCACGGCGGCGCGGACGGCGAACGGGCGGCGACGCTGCCGCGGACCCTGCTGTACGAGGACGTCCGCGCCGGCCGGGAGGTGACCTGCCGCCTCGGCGCGTGGACCGGGGCCGACGGCTGGGCGGGGACCGGCAGTGGGGCGGGGGACGACGGCGGGGCGCTGCGCCGCGTCGAGTCCATCCTTCCCGCCTTCGACCTGACGCTGCCCCAACGCATCACCTTCCAGGGCTTCTTCACCGCCCGGTACGGCCGGGGCGGACGGTGCGACGACCTCCTGGGGCTCGTCCACGACTTCCACGAGGACTTCTTCGACCAGTACCTCTCCTTCGCCGGCAAACGCCGCCCGTTCGACGAACGGGGCGACTACGTGCCGGAGGAGAACTGGCTCGGCCTGCCGGGGATCCGTGCCCTGGACGCGGCCCGGCAGGCGTTCATCGCCCGGATGCGCCGGGCGTGGGCGGCCCGGACCGAGCACGGCCCGGCGGAGCCGATCCGGCTCGACGACGCGGATCTGGCCCCCGTGGCGGACGCGCTCGCCCCGCTGGCCGGACACTTCGTCCCCCGGACCCATCACATCCAACTGGCCCACGACAACGGCGCCCGGCTGACCGTGCTCAACCGTTCCTACGGCGGACTGTCCTTCCCCTTCAGCCGGTTCACCCACGTGTACGACTCGACCGGACCCGGCGGGTCCCCCGAACCGTTCTCCCGGGCACTGCGCGAGGACGCCGCCGCCCGTACCCCCGACGGCGCCGTCCTGGCCGAGATCACCGGGGGAGCGGTCACCAGCAACCTCAACCTGCACGGCAGGCTCACCGAGTACGAGATCGTCTGCCCCGGTGAGGTCAGCACCGTCCCCGAGGACCGGCGCCTCCACCTCGACGACCTCTACGCCGAGCACGACGCGGACGCCGACCGCCTGGTCCTGCGCTCCGAGCGGCTGGGCGGCACCGAGGTCGTCCCCGCCTACCTCGGCTACCTCGTGCCGCTCGCGCTGCCCGAGATACCGCGCACCCTGCTGCTGATGTCCCCCACGTCGATGTCCCCGGTCGACGTGTGGGCCGGCGTGCCCGAGGGGGAGCCCGCGGCCGGGGTGACCGCACGGCCCCGGGTGCTGTACGGCGACGTCGTCCTCAGCCGCCGGAGCTGGACCACCACGGCAGGTGTCCTGCCCGCTCCCGGGCCGGGGACGGGCGAACACGAGCGCTTCCTCGCCTGGCAGCGTTTCCGCCGTACGCACGGGCTGCCCGACCAGGTCTTCGCCACGGTGTCCGGCGGGCCCCGGGGCGGGGCGGGCGCCAAGCCCCAGTACGTGGACTTCGACAGCCCGCTCTCCCTCTCCGCCTTCGAGGCGCTGCTCACCCGCCCGGACGACCGGGTCGTCCTGCGGGAGGCGCTCCCCGGCGCGGACGGTCCGTACGTCCGGACCGCACGCGGCCGCCATGTCGCCGAGCTGGCCGTGGAGACCTTCACCTGGACCCGACGGACGAAGGGCGTACCGACATGTCAGAGCTGATACCCGAGCGGGCCACGGGCCCGGACAGGGCTTCCCGGGCCACGGCGGCCGGCCCCGCCCCCGCCACCGGCGCCGCTCCCGGCACGAGCCCCGGGCCCGTGCCGGGGGAGTGGCAGGCCCTGCACATCTTCTACGCCGCCAACCCGCAGCCCCTGCTGGTCACGTGCCTCCGCCCCCTGATCGCGGAGCTGACCGCCGATGGCCTGCTGGCCGGGCACTTCTTCATCAACTACTGGCTGGAAGGGCCGCACGTCCGCCTCCGGCTCCGCCCCGCCGACGCAGCGGCCACCGATGAGGTCCGACGGCGCGCGGAGGCGGCCGTCAGAGGCTTCCTGCGGGCCCGGCCGGCGCTGTACGAGGTCGACTCCGGCTTCCTCAACGAGTTCTACAACAAACTCTTCGAGATCGAGTTCCCGGAGGGTGACCGGGGCGCGTTCATGACCCCGGACGGCCGGATGAACCTGCGGCCCAACAACTCCTTCTCGTACGAACCCTACGAACCCGAGTACGGCAAGTACGGCGGGCCGGCCGGGGTCGCGCTCGCCGAGTGGCACTTCGCCCACTCCAGCGACCTCGTCATGGACGCCCTGCGGACGATGAACCTCCATCTGCGGACCGTCCTGCTCGGCACCTCGGCCCAGCTCATGATGGTCATGGCGAGCTGCTTCCTGCCCGGCCGGCGGGAACTCGCCGACTACCTGGACCGGTACTACGAGTTCTGGCACACCGCGTTCCCCGGCACGGGCTTCATCGGCTCGAAGGAGTACGACAAGAACTACACGGAGCTGGCCCCCGGCCTCGGCCGCCGCTTCGACGGCATCCGGCGGGCCGTGCGCACCGGAGCGATGGACCGGCTGCCCGTCTTCCTGCGCGGCTGGGCCGCACACTGCCTCGAACTCCGGGCGCGGGCCGAGGACCTGGCCGTCCGGGGGGAGCTGGTCTTCCGCTCCTGGGACGGCACCCGGGACGAGCGGGTGAGCGACCCCGCCGTGGCGCTGCCGCTGCTCCTCTCGCCGTACATGCACATGACGAACAACCGGCTGCACGTGACCATCCGCGACGAGGCGTACCTCGCCCATGTACTCGGCCGGGTGCTGCGCGAGGACGCCACGGGCTCGCCGGAACCGGCGGCGGCCCCATGACCGCGACCCCCGCCGGACCGGATGTCCCCGCCGGCCCCGCGGAACAGGACGCCACGGCCGGACCAGGCACTCCCGTCGGCCGCGGCA
This sequence comes from Streptomyces hebeiensis, assembly GCF_052983195.1. NCBI lineage: Bacteria > Bacillati > Actinomycetota > Actinomycetes > Kitasatosporales > Streptomycetaceae > Streptomyces > Streptomyces hebeiensis. Next base: position 111,506 of record NZ_CM129812.1, on the reverse strand, counting down.
CCACCACCGCCCCGGACGGCGCCGCCGCGCCCGGGGACTTCCTCTCCCACCGGCCCGCGCTGCGCCCGGACGTCCTGCTGAGCCCCGCCCTGCTGCACGGCCCCGCCACCGTGCACCTGGTCAAGGATCCGGTCGGGGGCGGCTCCTTCGAGGTCGGGGCGAAGGAACACTTCCTGATGCGCCGGCTGGACGGGACCCGCCGCCTCGCGGAGATCGGCGAGGAGTACGGCCACGCCTTCGGCAAACGCCTGGCCGAGGCCCACTGGCGGCAGCTCCTCCGACTTCTCGGCGCCCGTGGGCTGCTGGCGGGCGGCCCGGCCACGCCGCCGACCACACCGGTCCGGTCCGGCAGCCCTTCCGGCGCCATGCTCCGGGGCACCGTGCTGCGCGGCACCCTGCGGCTGGTTGCCGACGCGAACGCCACCACCGGCCGGCTGCACCGGCTCCTGCGCCCCGTCCTGCGCCCCGCCGTGCTCCTGCCGGCGGCCGCGCTCACGGTGGCCATGGAGGTCCTGCTCGCCGCACGCCTGCCCGAATTGGGCCGCGACACCTGGTGGCTGCTGCGGCATCCCGTTCCGCTGCTCGCCGTCTGCACTCTGCTGTGGCTCAGCACGGCGCTGCACGAGCTGGCCCACGGAGTCGCCGCCCGCCACCACGGGGGAACCGTCGGTGAGATCGGACTGCGCTGGCGGCTGCCCGCAGCCGTGATGTACTGCACTGTCGACAACTACCGCTTTCTCCGGACGCGTTGGCACCAGCTGGCCGTCGCGGGCGCGGGTGCCTTCGCCAACCTGCTGTTCCTGCTGCCGTTCCTGGCCTGGTGGGCGGCGCTGCCGCCCGGCGACCCTACCCGCCGGGTGCTCTCCGCCCTGTTGCTCCTCGGCAGTGTGCAGGCCCTGGTCAACCTGGTTCCGCTGCCCCCGCTGGACGGCTACACGATGCTCGGGCACGCCCTGCGCGTCATCCGGCTCGCCCCGGAGAGCGGACGGTACCTGCGACTCCGCGTGCGCGACCGCCCGGCCGCCGCCCGCTACCCGCGCAGGGCGCGGCGGATCTACGTGTCGTACGCGCTGGGCTCGGCGCTGCTCGTCCTGCTGATCCTGGCGGCGACGACAGCCCTGGCGGTGGTCCTCACCGGCCTGCTCGTCGCCTGACGCACCCGCCCACCCGATCCCCGACACAGCCACAGCCACAGCCACCCACGACACCCGATGTCCCACACCCGATCCGAGGGGTACAGAACCACATGAGCGAGGCCAGGAGCACGGCGTTCGCGCCGCACGAGGAAGCCGCCGACGCGGCGATCGTCATCGAGGAGGTGCGCAAGCGGTACGGAGACCACCAGGCGGTCGACGGGGTGTCACTTCAGGTGCGCCGGGGGGAGTTCTTCGGCCTCCTCGGCCCCAACGGCGCGGGCAAGACCACCCTCGTCGAGATGATGGAAGGGCTGCGCCGGGCGGACTCGGGTACCGTCACCGTGCTCGGGCAGTCCCCCTGGCCGCGGAACGTGGCCCTGCTGCCGAGGCTGGGCGTACAGACCCAGACCTCCGCCTTCTTCGTACGCCAGACGGCGCGGGAACACCTCCGCACGGTCGCCGCCCTGTACGGGGCGGGCCGCGACGACGCCGACCGCACCCTGGCAGACGTCGGGCTCGACGGGCAGCGCGACGTCATGGTCGAGAACCTCTCCGGCGGCCAGCGCCAGCGGCTGGCGATCGCCTCGGCCCTGGTCCACGGGCCCGAACTGATCTTCCTGGACGAGCCCACCGCCGCCCTGGACCCGCAGGCCCGCCGCGATCTGTGGGACGTGCTGAGAGAGTTGAAGAGCGCGGGCCGCACCATCGTCTACACCACGCACCACCTGGACGAGGCCGAGGCGCTGTGCGACCGGGTGGCCATCCTCGTCGCGGGGTCGGTCGCCGCGCTGGACTCCCCGCACCACCTGGTGAGCGCCGCCGCGGCGCCCACCCGGGTGCTGCTCCCCGTCGAACGGCTGAGCCGCGAGGAGGCCGCGGCCATGGCCGGGGTCGACCGGGTCACCGTGCAGGGCGGCTCCCTCGTTCTGGAGACCGCGACGTCGGGGAAGGTGCTCCAGGCGCTCGACGCGCTCACGGGCCTCGACGGCGTCCAGACCCGTACGGCCACCCTCGAGGACGTCTACCTCGAACTCACCGGCGCCCGCCACGGCGACCAGCACGACCACGACACGGAGCGGCAGGCATGAGCGCGTACACGGCACTGACAGGAGCCGGCTTCCGGGCCCAGGTCCGGGACAAGGCCACTCTCTTCTTCACCTTCGCCTTCCCGCTGCTCTTCCTGATCGTCTTCGGACTGATCTTCCGGGGACAGGAAGTGCCGGAGACCGGGCGCCCCTACATCTCGTACATCGCGCCGGGCGTCATGTCCTGGGGCGTGGCCAACGCCGCCGTGTTCGGCGTCGCGTTCACCCTGATGCAGTGGCGCCGCGACGACCTGCTGCGGCTCATCAGGATGACGCCGGCCCGGCTCCCGGCCGTCCTGGCGGCCCGCTACGTCATCGCCCTCGTGGTGGGAGCCGTCCAGGCCGTGGTGTTCCTCGCGGTCGCGATGCTGCCGCTGTTCGGTCTCCGGCTGGACGGCCGGTGGCCGCTGGCGCTGCCCGTGCTCGTGCTCGGCATCACCGCGTTCCTGGCCATCGGCGTCGTGATCGGTTCGTACGCCAACACCCCTGAGGCGGTCGCCGCCATAGCCAACTGCCTGATGGTGCCGATGGCGTTCCTCTCCGGCTCGTTCCTGCCGCTCGACATGATGCCGTCATGGCTCCAGAGCATCTCCCGGGTACTGCCGCTGCGCTATCTCAACGACGCGATGTCCTCGGCACTCGCGGGACGCGGCGGACCGGGCGACATCGCCCTGGGCTGCGCGGGACTCGCCGTGTTCACCGTCCTGTTCGGGGCGATCGCCCTGAAGACGTTCCGCTGGAGCAACACGACATGACGACGACAGAGACCGACCGGGTGCCCACCGGCCCGGCCGGAGCGGCCGACGGGACACCGCTGGCGGCGGCCCGCGACCGGCTCCAGCGGGCCCTGACGGACCTGCTCGCGCCCGGTCCCGCCCCCACCGTGGTCCCCCTCGGCGCCGGCGACGTGCTCGGCCGGCCGGATGCCGACCCCTTCGCCGCGCTGCGCCCCTCGGCGGACGTCCACCTCACCGCCCGGGCCGTCCTGGTGGGGCCGTGGGGCGGGGAGAGAGCCGTGCGCGCCTGCGGCCGGTGCCTGGCCATGCGCTGGCAGCGGCTGCGGACCCGTACCGAGCGGGACGCGCTGGAGACCGGCGTGCGCACCTCGGCGATCGGCCACTGGCCCCCGCTCCCCGTGTACGCCGTCGACGCCGTGCACGCCCTGTACGGCGCCGTGATCCTCGCGGACACGGCGCTGCCCCCGGGGCCCGGCGCGGCGGACCGGCGCCTGAGCCAGGTCTCCCGGCTCGATCTCGAGACCCTGACCGTCCGGACGTTCCCGCTGCTCGCCGACCCGCTCTGCCCGCACTGCGGACCGCGCGGCGCGGACCGGCCGGACGCGGCGCGACTGACACCGCGCAGCCGGCCGAAACCGACCCCGGACACCTACCGGCTGCGCCCGGCGTCCGCGTACCCCCTGCCGGTGAAGGCCCTCGCCAACCCCGTCTGCGGCGTGCTCGGTGCGGGAACCTGGATCAATGTCACCTCGCCCACCACGGCCCCGGTCGCGGGCAGCGTCTTCATGCGCGGCTACGCGGGACTGACGGACGTCACCTGGAGCGGCCAGGCGAGCGGCTTCGACGCCAGCCGCGACCTGGCGTTCCTGGAGGGGCTGGAGCGGTACGCGGGCACCCACCGGCGCACCGGCACCACCGCGCTCACCGCCTCGTACCACGAGCTGAAGGCCGGTCCGCACGCGGTCCTCGACCCCGCCGACTGCGGGTTCTACGCGCCCGAGACCTACCGCGACGACCCCATGGTCAGCCCCTTCGACCCCGACCGGCCGATCCCCTGGCTGTGGGGCCACTCCCTGCGCGACGAGCGCCCCGTACTCGTGCCGGCCCGGCTCGTCCACTACAGCGCGGGCCTCGCCTCGGACAACTTCGTCTTCGAGTGCTCCAACGGCTGTGCCACCGGCGGCTGTGCGGAGGAGGCCATCCTCGGCGGCCTCCTCGAACTCATCGAGCGTGACGCCTTCCTGCTCGCCTGGTACGGGGGCACACCGCTCACCGAGATCGCCCTGGACTCCGTGACCGACCCCACCGTGCGCACCATGGTCGACCGGGCCGCCCTCCAAGGCTATGACGTGCACGCCTTCGACAACCGGATCGACCTGAGCGTCCCGGTCGTCACCGGCCTCGCGGTACGGCGCGACGGCGGCCCCGGCACCTTCTCCTTCGGGGCGGGCGCCGCCCTGGACCCCGGGGCGGCCCTGGAGGCGGCCCTCTCCGAGGTCCTCACCTACATCCCGCACCTCCCCCGGCAGGTCGAGGAGCGCCGCGCCGAACTGGAGGCGATGGCGGACGACTTCGGGAAAGTGCGCCATCTCAAGGACCACGCCCAGCTCTACGGGCTTCCCCGGATGTCAGAACACGTCCGTACCTACCGGGAACCGTCGGCCGTCCGCCCGTTCGCCGACGTCTACCGGACGTGGGAGGAGCGGGACCGCCCCCGGACGGGCGACCTCCGTGACGACGTCGCCTACTGCCGCGACCAGCTCGTCGGGGCGGGGCACGACGTCCTCGTCGTCGACCAGACCACACCCGAGCAGCGCCACATCGGTCTGCGCACGGTCTGCGCGATCGTCCCGGGCCTGCTGCCCATCGACTTCGGCTGGTCACGCCAGCGGGCCCCGCGGATGCCGCGGCTGCGGACGGCCGCGTACCGGGCGGGGCTGCGCACCCGGGAGCTGACCGAGCGGGAGATCCGGCGCGTGCCACACCCCTTCCCGTAGCCTCGAGGGGCGTAGAAGCGCCAGGCGGGCGGCACACCGGGGGAAGCCCCGGGGTGCCGCCCGCCCGGCGTGCGCGGTGCGGAGGATCAGGCGCTGCAGGAGGTGGTGCTGGTGGTGGAGGAGCACGTCGAGGTGGAGCTGCAGCTCGTGGAGCCCGCGAGCACGACCTCGCTGGCGTCCGAGTAGTCCGAGATCTCGAAGGTCTCCGACTCGAGCTCCATGATCTCGTCGGCGAGGGAGGCGAGCGCGGTCTTGTCAGCCATGGTGACTCCTTCTGGGAGCACGGCCCCCGGGGCGTTCCCGGTGGTCCGTGGTGCGCCAGGCCATTGCAGCGGACCGCGCCGACGGATCGGCCGGTCTTCCACTGACGGCCCGTGTCAGCGATTTGTAGGCCACCCCCCGGGCCGGTGCCGCACGATGGCGCCGTGAGCACCCTCGCGCAGCCGGACCCCGGCGCTCAGGACCCGGGACCGCATACGAATCCGGTCCCCGACCCGAGCACGCCCCCCGGCTTGGGCACGTCCCCATGCCCGAGCACGCCCTCCGACCCGGGCACGCCCTCCGACCCGGCCACGTCCCCGGACGCGAACACGCCGGACCCGGGCACGGCCCCGGCGTCGGACGCGGATCCGCCGTCGCGCGCCGAAGGGGACATGCCCGTGCTGGACGGCCTGCGCGACGTCCTCCGCCCGGCGGTCACCCTCTGCCTCGAACTGCACCGGCACCCCGAACTGTCCGGCGCGGAACGGCGTACCGCCGCCCGGCTGGGCGCCTGGCTGCGGGACGCCGGGTACGAGGTCACCGGCGGGATCGGCGGCCACGGCGTCGTCGGGGTCCTGCGCAACGGCGACGGGCCGCGGGTCATGATCCGCGCCGAACTGGACGCCCTGCCCATACGCGAGCGCACCGGACTGCCCTACGCGAGCCGGGGCCCGGCCGCGCACGCCTGCGGACACGACCTGCACCTGGCCGCGGCGGCGGGCGCCGCGACCCTGCTCTCCCGCGGCCGGGACCACTGGCGCGGGACAGCGGTGATCGTGGGCCAGCCGGCGGAGGAGACCCTCACGGGCGCGCGGGCCATGCTGGCGGACGGGCTGTACGAGCGCTTCGGGCGCCCCGACGTCGTACTCGCGCAGCACACCGTCCCCCTGCCGGCCGGCATGGTCGCCCACGGCTACGGGCCGATGCTGGCCGGGAGCGTCGGCCTGGAGGCCGTGATCCACGGCAGGGGCGGACACGCGGGGACCCCGCACCTCGCCGTGGACCCCGTCGTCACCGGGGCCGCGGCGGTGATCAGGCTTCAGAGCACGGTGTCGCGCGAGGCCGCGCCCACCGAGTCCGTTGTCGTCCACGTCGGCTCCTTCCACGCCGGGACGAGCGGCAACGTCATCTCCGACCGTGCCGAACTCGCCGTCACGGTAAGGGCGTTGTCGCAGCGTTCGCTGGACCGCACGGCCCTGGCGGTGGAGCGGGTCATCCGGGCCGAATGCGCGGCCTCCGGCTGCCCGCGGGACCCGGACATCGCGGTCGTCTCCCGCTCCCCGGCCACCCACCCCGATCCGGCGGCCACCGCGCGGGTGCGCGAGGCGCACGTGCGGCTGCTGGGCGCCGAACGCGTGATCGCCTGGCACCCGTCCATGGCGACCGAGGACTTCCCGTTCTACGGCGACGCGGGAACGGCCACCCACGGGATGCCGGGCATCGCGCTGTCCTACTGGATGCTCGGCGCCGTGGGCCCCGCCGCGTGGGCGCGGCTGCCCGGTACGGCGGAGGAGAAGCTCGCCGCGCTCCCGCCCAATCACTCGCCCGAGTTCGCCCCGGACGTCCGTACCGCGCTGCCCACCGGGATATCGGCGATGACGGCGGCGGCCCTGTCCTGGCTGGCGTCCGCCGCGCCGTGAGCCGGCCGTGTCCGGCCCCGTCCCCCGTCTCCGGCCGACGACTCGGGAACGCGAGGCGGCTGACCTCCGGTTGAGCCCCCGGGTGCCGGGTGCCGGGTGCCGGGTGCCGGGTGCCGGGTGCCGGGTGCCGGGTGCCGGCGGCTCGCCGGCCCTCGAGGAGATCTCGCTCGGCGTACGCGACGGCGAGATCCTCGCCGTCGACGGCCCGCGCGGCAGCGGCAAGGGTGCCGGGTGCCGGGGCCGCGCCGTCCACCCCGCACCGCGCGGCATCGCCGCCCTGCCCGCGCGTTCCCCTCGCGTGTCCCGTTTTCCGGGCGGCCGGTCGCCCTGCGGCGCGAGGATGGACGGCATGACGGACGGAGCCAACACCCCGGCGCGACGACCGACGGCGCCCCGCCGGATCGCGGACGACCACACCGACGCCCTGATCGCCCTGGACCCCGTACTCGGCACGATGCTCGGCCACCGGGAGAGCCACAGCGGGTTGCCCGACTTCTCCCCCGACGGACTCGACGCCGTCGCGGACCTCGCGAGGCACACACTGCGCCGGCTGGACGGCGCGCACCGCGTACACGGCGCGCACGGCGGCGGCCCGGTCCCGCCAGGCGAGGCAGACCTGGCCGACGCGGCCGAGCGGAGCTGCGCCCGGTTGCTCCGCGAGCGGCTGACCGCCGAACTGGCGATGCACGAAACGGGCGAGACACTGAGGTCGATGTCCCCGATCTACTCGCCCGTGCACCGCGTCCGCACCGCCCTGACCCTGACTCCGACCGGGAACGAGGAGGAGTGGCGCGTGGCCGCGCGCCGGCTGCGCTCCGTCCCGGCCTCGCTGGCCTCCTATCGCGCCTCCCTCGCCGAGGGCCTGCGGCGGAACCTGCCGGGCGGGCCCGCGCATGTGGCCCCGATGATCGTCCAGTTGGGCGAGTGGGCGGGGGAACGGGGCGGGCACGGCGGCTGGTTCGGCCGTTTCGCCGCGGGCGCGCCCGAGCCACTGCGCGGCGAGGTGGAGGGCGCGGCCCGGGCGGCGGCCGACGGCGTCCTCCACCTGCGGGACTGGCTGCGGGAGGTGTACGCCCCGGCGGTCGACGGCGCCCCGGACGTGGCGGGCCCCGACCGCTACGCCGTCACCGCGCGCTACTACACCGGGATCGACCTCGACCCGCCCGAGGCGTACGCGTACGGCTGGTCCGAGTTCCACCGCCTGCGCGAGGAGATGCGCGTCGAGGCCGCGAAGATCCTGCCCGACGCGGCCTCTCCCTGGGACGTGCTCACCCACCTCGACACGTACGGGCACGCCGTCGAGGGCGAGGAGCGGGTGCGCGCCTGGCTCCAGGACCTGATGGACCGGGCGATCGACCGCCTGGACGGCACACACTTCGAGATCGCCGACCGGATCAGGCGTGTCGAGTCCCGGATCGCCCCGCCTGGCGGCGCCGCCGCGCCCTACTACACCGCCCCTTCCCTGGACTTCACGCGCCCGGGCCGCACCTGGCTGCCGACGCTGGGCCGCAGGCGTTTCCCGACGTACGAACTGGTCTCCACCTGGTACCACGAGGGGGTGCCCGGTCATCATCTGCAACTGGCGCAGTGGGCCCACCGGGCGGACCGGCTCACGCGCTACCAGACGGCCGTGGGGACCGTGAGCGCCGGCTCGGAGGGCTGGGCCCTGTACGCGGAACGGCTGATGGACGAACTCGGCTTCCTCGCCGATCCCGAACACCGGCTCGGCCACCTCGACCTCCAACTGACCCGTGCCGTACGGGTCGTGATCGACCTGGGCACGCACCTGTCCCTGACCGCCCCCGCCCACTCACCGCACCATCCCGGCGAGCGCTGGACCCCCGCGTCCGCGACCGCTTTCCTGCGTGCCCACTGCGCTCGCCCGGACGCCTTCGTCCGCAGCGAGATGACCCGCTATCTGAGCACCCCCGGCCAGGCCATCGGCTACAAACTGGGTGAACGCGCCTGGCTGCGCGGCCGGGAAGCGGCCCGCCGGCGGCGGGGCTCCGCCTTCGACCTGAAGCGGTGGCACATGGCCGCGCTGTCCCAGGGCTCCCTGGGGCTGGCCGACCTGGAGGCCGAACTCGCGGTGCTCTGAGGGGATTTCGGGCTGCTTGGCCCCTCTCGCGTGACACGAGCCAACACCTTTACCAATTAGTGATACGAAGAGCGCGCGCTGTGAGATCGGGGCCCCTATCGTCGCACCGTGCGAACACTCGTGCACACCACGTTCCCGGGGGAAGGGCATACCGTACATGTACGGCACGATCGACGGGTTCTCCTACGGCCTCGTCACTCCGGTGGCGGCCTTCTTGATGGCGTGCCTGGGCAGCGTCCTGGGGCTTCGCTGTGTGACCAGGTCGCTGTTCACCGAGCGCACTTTCAAACCCGGCTGGCTCGGGCTCGGGGCCGCCTGCATCGGCTCCGGCATCTGGACGATGCACTTCATCGCCATGGTCGGATTCCGGGTGATGGAGGCGCCCATCAGCTATGACGTCCCGACGACGGTCCTCAGCCTCGTCGTGGCGGTGACCGTGGTGGGCGTGGGTGTCTTCATCGCCGGGTACGGGGGTGGCCGGCGAGCGGTGCTGATCTGCGCCGGTGTGTTCATGGGGGCCGGGATCGCCGCCATGCACTACATCGGGATGTCCGGGATGCGCATGCACGGGCAAGTGGAGTACGCACTGCCGGGAGTTGTCGCGTCCGTCGTGATCGCGGTCGCCGCCGCCACCGCCGCCCTGTGGGCCGCCGTGTCCATCCAGGGGTTCCTGCCCAGTCTGGGCGCCAGCGGGGTGATGGGCCTGGCGGTGTCCGGCATGCACTACACGGCCATGGCCTCGGTCAGTGTGCGGCTGGAGGGGATCGCGGGGGTGGCCCCGGAGGGCGGCTCGCCCACCTCGTTGCTGTTCCCGATGCTGATCGGCCCGGTGGTCTTCATGGTGGTCGCGGGCGTCGTGGTGATGTTCGATCCGCTGCTCGTGCTGGGTGAGGGGGAGTGGAACCGGCCGGAGGAGGCGAAGAGCCCGCGCGAGGAGCCGCCGCGGCGGCCCGTCTGGCCGAGCCTGCCGGAGGAGGAGTCCACCGTGCTCCGGGCGGGCCGGCACCGGGCCGGACCGCGGCCCGGCGGCCGGGAGCTCGGCGGCCGCTGACCGGACCTGTCCGGCCGGCCGCGGTCCCGCGACGGGGCGACCGGAGGACGTGTTGCGCCCGGGCCCGGCCGGCTCCGCCGAGCCTCCGTCGCCGCGGATCAGTCCGCCGCTCCCTCCGTCGCGTCGATGGTCGACCGCAGCCGCGCGTTCGCCATCCGCATGTGCTCCGCCATCGCCTCGCTCGCCGCGTCCGCGTCATGGGCGCGGATCGCCGCCAGCACCGCGTCGTGCTCGCACAGCGTGCCGCTGACCGTGCCCTCCAGGTCGCTGACCCGTTCCATCCACACCTGCAACAGTGCGCGGATGCTGTGCAGGATGTCGCTGAGCACCGAGTTCCGCGCGATGTTCGCCGTCTCCAGATGGAACGCGATGTCCGCGTCGATGAACGCCGCCGCGTCCGTCCCCGCCTCCCGCATCCGCGTCAGGTGCTCCTCCAGTCGCGCCACGTCCCCCGCCGTCGCGCGTTCCGCCGCCAGCCGCGCCGAGACACCCTCCAGGTGCGTCCGCACCTCGACCAGGTCCTGCGTGCGCCGCTGACCGAGCATCAGGCCCCAGTTGATGGCGCGCGGCAGGAACTCCGAGGTGCCCGCCCGCACGTACGATCCGGAGCCGGGGCGGATCTCGATGATGCCCAGCACGTCGAGGGCCGACAGGGCGCCCCGCACGCTGGAGCGCGCCACGCCGAGCGCCTCGGCGAGCTGGCGTTCCGCGGGCAGCCGGGTGCCCGGCCTGATGTCACCCGCGGAGAGGTGGTCGAGGAGCCGCTTGGCCACCTCGCTGACCGAGGACTCGCGCACCACCGGGCGCAGGAGCTGGGCGAGGTCCGGCGGGGCGGACGACGGCTGAACGGGCTGACTGGTCACGGTCACCAGTACACCAGACGTTCGTTTGCGCTGTTCACGGGTCCTCCGGGCAGAGATCGCGATGCATGCGAGCCGCTCCTTGTCAAGAGAAGGTCGAGCCATTTCAAGAGTGACCCTGGCCACATTGGTTAATTGGTGACCAATTTTCTTCCGGGGGTTACGTTGAGGACACATCAGCCGGTCGAGCGGGTGCTGCGCTCCGTCTCAGCCACGATCGCTGCCGACTATGACCCGAGTCCGGACAGAGTTGTCCGGCGCAGCAAAGGGAGTCACCAATGGGTGCCACCGCGTTGTCGTCCGCGCCGTCCGGCGTGGAGAGATCAGCGATCAGAAAGGTCTCGCTGCGGCTCGTCCCGTTCGTGGCCCTGATGTTCTTCGTGAACTACCTGGATCGCACGGCCGTGTCCTTCGCCGAGCCGAACGGGATGGGGGAGGACCTCGCGCTCACCGCGGCGCAGTTCGGCTTCGCCTCCGGCGTCTTCTTCATCGGCTACATCGTGCTCGAAGTGCCGAGCAACATGGCGCTCCACCGGTTCGGGGCCCGCCGCTGGCTGGCCAGGATCATGGTGACCTGGGGCATCGTGTCCCTGCTGTTCACCTGGGTGCAGAACAGCGAGCAGCTGTACGTCCTGCGGTTCCTGCTGGGCGTCGCCGAGGCCGGATTCTTCCCCGGCGCGATCCTCTTCCTCAGCCAGTGGGTGCCCACCCGGCACCGCACGAAGGTGCTCGCCCTGTTCTACCTCGCGCAGCCGCTGACCACGGTGCTCGGCGCCCCGCTCGCGGGCTGGCTGATCGGTCACCACGGCCTGTTCGGGCTCGAGGGCTGGCGCGTGATGTTCCTGTTCGTCTCGCTCCCCGCGATCCTGCTCGGCGTCGTCGCCTGGTTCTACCTGATCGACCGGCCCGCCGACGCGAAGTGGCTGTCGCCGGCGGAGAAGGACTGGCTGACCGGGGAGCTGGCCGCCGAGAACGCCACCAAGACGGGCCACTCGGAGAACAGCCACGGCCGCGAGGCCCTCAAGGATGCCTTCCGCAGCGGCCGGGTCTGGGTCCTCTCGATGGTCTACTTCGGCTTCATCTACGGCCTGTACGCGCTCGCCTTCTTCCTGCCGACCATCATCGAGGGCTTCCAGGAGAGCTTCGGGACGTCGTTCAGCGTCATGGAGAAGGCGCTGATCACCGCCATCCCGTACCTGCCCGCCGCCATCGTGCTGTTCTTCTGGTCCCGGCACGCCACCCGGCACGGCGCGAAGGCCTGGCACGTGGCGGGACCGGCCGTCGTCGGCGGTGTCTCCATCCCCGTCGCGCTGTACATGAGTTCCCCCTCCGCGACCATCGCCGTGATCACCGTGACGGCCTGCGCGATCTTCGCGGCGCTGCCGGTGTTCTGGTCGCTGCCCTCCCGGTTCCTCACCGGCGCCGCCGCCGCGGCGGGCATCGCCCTGATCAACACGGCCGGCAACATCGCGGGATTCGCCGCGGGCTACGTCACGGGCTGGCTCAAGGACTTCAGCGGCGGTTACACCCTCCCCATGTTCGTCGTGGGCGGATTCATGCTGCTCTCCGCGGCCCTGATGACCGTCCTCGCCACCCGCGGACACACCGGCCCCAACGACTCGGCGGACAAGCCGCTCCTCGAGGTGCACTGACATGACCCGTCTGTTCAACGACCCCGCCGCCTTCGCCGACGAGGCACTGGAGGGCTTCGTTGCGGCCCACCGGCGCTGGGTGCGGCCCGTGGCCGGCGGTGTCGTACGCGCCGCGCCGACGCCCCCCGGCCAGGTCGCCGTCGTGATCGGCGGCGGCTCCGGCCACTACCCGGCCTTCTCCGGGCTGGTGGGCCCCGGGCTCGCGCACGGCGCTGCGGTCGGAAACGTGTTCGCCTCCCCGTCGGCGCGGCAGATCCGTACCGTCGCGCAGAACGCGCAGGCCGGCGGCGGTGTCGTCCTGATGTACGGCAACTACGCGGGCGACGTCCTGCACTTCGGGCAGGCCGCCGAGCAGCTGACCGCCGAGGGCGTCGAGACGGTGTGCGTGGCCGTCACCGACGACGTCTCCAGCGCGGACGCCGCCGAGGCGGACAAGCGCCGCGGCATCGCCGGTGACCTGCCGGTGTTCAAGGCGGCCGCCGCGGCGGCCGAGGCGGGCCGGCCGCTGGCCGAGGTCGTCGCCACCGCCCGGCGCGCCAACGCCCGTACCCGTTCCTTCGGCATCGCGTTCAGCGGCTGCACGCTGCCCGGCGCCGACCACCCGCTGTTCACCGTGGACGAGGGGCGGATGGCGGTCGGCCTCGGCATCCACGGCGAGCCGGGCATCGGCGAGCGGGACGTGCCGAGCGCCGACGAGGCGGCCGGACTCCTGGTCGCCACACTGCTGGCGGAACTCCCCGAGGACGTCGAGCGGGCGCGCGGCAGCCGCGCCGCGGTCATTCTCAACGGGCTCGGATCCGTCAAGTACGAGGAACTCTTCGTCGTCTACCGACGGGTGGCCCAGCTGCTGGCCGAGGCCGGTGTCGAGGTCGTCGAGCCGGACGTCGGCGAGCTGGTGACCAGCTTCGACATGGCCGGCGTCTCGCTCACCCTGTGCTGGCTGGACGAGGACCTCGAAGCCCTGTGGACCGCCGGGGCCGACACCCCCGCCTACCGCAAGGGCCGGCTGGACACCGCCCCGGACGCGCCGGCGCACACGGACGCGTCCGGGCCCGCCGCCGGGACGGCCCGCACCGCCGGGCCCGCGGCGGCCACCGACGCCTCACGGGCCGTCGCCGCGACCGCCGTCGCCGCGCTGAAGGCCGTCCGCGACACCGTCGACGAGCACGCCGAGGAACTCGGCCGCATCGACGCCGTCGCCGGTGACGGCGACCACGGCATCGGCATGCGACGGGGCTCCGAGGCCGCGCACCGCGCCGCGGCCGAGGCCGCCGGGGCGGACGCCGGCGCGGGCACGACCGTCGCCGCCGCCGCCGATGCCTGGGCGGACCGGGCCGGCGGCACCTCCGGCGCCCTGTGGGGCGTCCTGCTGCACGCGGTCGGCACCGCGCTCGGCGACACCGAACGGCCCACCGCCCGCGCCGTGGCCGACGGTGTCACCGAGGCGTCCGCCGCCGTCCGCAGGCTCGGCAAGGCCGAGGTCGGCGACAAGACGATGGTCGACGTCCTCGTCCCCTTCGCCGAGACCCTGGCCGGGGCCACCGCCGCCGGTGAGGACCTGGCCACCGCCTGGGACCGCGCGGCCACCGCCGCCGAACAGGCCGCCAAGGCCACCGCCGACCTCGTGCCGCGGATGGGACGCGCCCGCCCGCACGCCGAACGGTCCCTCGGCACCCCGGACGCCGGCGCCCACTCGCTCGCCCTGATCGTCCGCGCCGTCCACGGCGTACTCACCACCCATTGAGGAGCACCACCCCCATGAGCGACAACAAGCTGCGCATCGTCGTCGGCTCGGACGACGCCGGTTACGACTACAAGGAAGTACTGAAGCGGGACCTCGAGAACAGCGACCTGGTCGCGGCCGTCACCGACGTCGGGGTGGACGCCGACGGTCACACGGCCTACCCGACCATCGCCATCGCGGCGGCCGAGATGGTCGCGCGCGGCGAGGCCGACCGGGCGCTCCTGGTGTGCGGCACCGGCCTCGGCGTGGCCATCGCCGCCAACAAGGTCAGGGGCATCCGGGCCGTCACCGCCCACGACTCCTTCTCCGTCGAGCGCGCGATCCTCTCCAACAACGCCCAGGTGCTCACCTTCGGCCAGCGCGTCGTCGGCCTGGAGCTGGCCCGCCGGCTCGCCGCCGAATGGCTCTCCTACCGTTTCGACGAGACCTCCGCCTCCGCGGCCAAGGTCCAGCTGATGAACGACTACGAGACCGAGCAGGAAGACGCCGCCTGATGTCCGCACCCACCCTGCTCGGGGTGAGTCTCAAGATGTACTTCGGACATCACGAGACCCTCAACTGGGCCCGTCGCGTCGGCGACCTCGCCGCCCGGCACCCCGCCGTCACGGGCGGCCTGACCGAGGTGTTCGTCCTGCCGGCCTTCCCCGGCATCGTCCCCGTGCACAGCGTCCTCGCCGGCACCGGTGTGACCGTCGGCGCGCAGGACCTGGCCGCCGAGGACCGGGGCCCCTACACCGGCGAGGTCTCGGGGCCGTATCTGAAGGAGATCGGCTGCTCCTACGCCGAGGTCGGCCACGCCGAGCGGCGCCGCCTCTTCGGCGAGGGGGACACCGTGGTCGCGGCCAAGACGGCCGCGGCGCTGCGCAGTGGACTGACCCCCGTGCTCTGCGTCGGTGAACTCGACCGGGCCGAGCCCGCCGAGGCCGCCGAGCGCACCGCCGCCGAACTGGCCCGGATCCTCGACACCGCCGCGGGGCACGGCGCGGACGCCGGGCGCGTGGTCGTCGCCTACGAACCGCAGTGGGCCATCGGCGCCCCCGAACCCGCCTCCGCCGAACACATCACCACCGTGTGCGCCGCGCTCACCGACTGGCTGGGCGCGCGCCCCCGGTACGCGGAGAGCCGCGTCATCTACGGCGGCAGCGCGGGCCCCGGTCTGCTCGGTACGCTCGGCGACGGTGTGGACGGTCTCTTCCTGGGCCGCTTCGCCCATGACCCGGCCGCCGTGGGGCTGATCCTGGACGAGATCAGCGCCCGGGGCGCCGTGAAGGCGGGCGCGTGATGGCGTACGGACTGAGCACCTACTGCTACTTCTGGCGGATCTCCGCGCGGGCCCCGCGGCCGCTGACCGTCGAGGAGATGCTCCTCGACGCCCGGGAACTGGGGGCGGAGGTCTTCCAGATCTGCGACTACGCGCCGATCGAGACCTACGACGACACCCGGCTCGCGGCCGTCCGGGCCACCGCCGAGGACCTGGGTATCGCGCTGGAACTGGGCACCCGGGGCATTCGCCCCGGCCATCTCGCCACGTACCTCGGACTGGCGGAGAAGCTGGGCGCCCGCTTCGTCCGCTCGATGCTGAACACCGCCGAGCACCGGCCGGGCACCGCCGAGGCGACCGGCCTCCTGCGCGAGAGCGTCCCCCGGTACGCGGAGCGCGGGGTCACCCTCGGCCTGGAGACCTACGAACAGGTCTCCACCGACGACCTCCTGGCGGTCGTCCGGGCCGTCGACGACCCGCACCTGGGCGTCGTCCTGGACCCGGGCAACTGCGTCGCCCGCCTGGAGCACCCGAGGGCCGTCGTCGAGGCCACGGCACCGTACGTGGTGAACATCCACGTCAAGGACTTCGCCTTCAGCCGGCGGGACGGCTGGGTCGGTTTCACCTATGCCGGCTGCCCGCTCGGCGAAGGACTGCTCGACTACGCCCACATGGTGCGCACCGTGCGGCCCGAGCAGCGCGGGATCAACCAGATCGCCGAGCACTGGCTTCCCTGGCAGGACGAGGGTTTCGAGACGACCGCCCGGATCGAGGACCAGTGGACCCGGCACAGCATCAACACACTTCTGAGGAGCAAGTAATGGCCACCGAGAACAAGACCGTCGCCGTCATCGGCGCCGCAGGCAAGATGGGCCAGCGCGTCTCCAACAATCTCGTCAAGAGCGACTTCACGGTCCTGTTCGCCGAGAACTCGGCCAAGGGCCAGGAGCTCATCACCGGTCTCGGCAGGCAGCTGACGGACTCCGCCGAGGCCGCGGCCCGCGCCGACGTGGTGATCCTGGCCGTGCCGGACGTCGTCCTCGGCACGGTCTCCGAGCAGCTCGTTCCGCTGATGAAGCCGGGCGCGGTGCTGCTCACCCTCGACCCGGCCGCCGCCTACGCGGGTCTGCTCGCCCGCCGTGACGACGTGCACAACGCCTGCGCCCACCCCTGCCACCCCTCCGTCTTCCTGGAGCGCACCACCAAGGAGGAGTACGCGGACACCTTCGGCGGGATCGCCGCGCCCCAGGAGGTCGTCGCGGCCTTCGAAGGGGCGGACCCGGCGGCCCAGGAGCTGACCGAGGCCGTGGTCCGCACGATGTACGCGCCGGTCGTGGACGTGCACTGGGTGACGGTCAAGCAGCTCGCCGTCCTGGAGCCGACGCTGGTGGAGACCATCGCCTGCATGGTGGGCGCGCTGCTCACCGAGGCGCTGCACGAGACGGTCCACACGGTGGGCGTGCCGGAGGCGGCGGCCCGCGCCATGCTCCTCGGCCACACCCAGGTCGCCCTCGCCAACACGCTCAAGGGTGACAACCCCTTCTCGGACGCGTGCCTGATCGCCATGGACTACGGCCGCGAGTCGATCGTCAAGGACGACTGGAAGAAGGTCTTCGACGACGAGGAGCTCGACAAGGTCATCACGCGCATGCTGCGGATCAAGGAGATCAAGCGCTGACCGCATCGCGCCGCATCGCGCCGCATCGCGCCGCATCGCGCCGCATCGCGCGACACCGCGCCGGGGCCGCGCCCCGCGCCCGCCGGCCTTCGGCGAGCGGCGCCACGACCACCGCCGGGGCGGTGAGGGGACGAGCCCCTCACCGCCCCGGCGGTTTCCTCCCGGCCGTGGCGGGCGCGATGCCGCGCGGGCGGGCTTGACCGTGGACGACGCCCGGGATGAAATGCGGTGGGCCGGCGGAGAAAACGCTTTCTCCCTGCCGTGGCGCCGATGAACCGACCCCGAGAAGGGCCTCATGAACCAGTCCGCGAAGCTCGTCCTCGACCCCGCCTTCACCGTGGGCACCGTCGATCCCCGCCTCTTCGGCTCCTTCGTCGAACACCTGGGCCGCTGCGTCTACACCGGCATCTTCGAACCGGACCACCCCCGCGCGGACGAGTCGGGCCTGCGGACGGACGTCCTGGACCTGGTCCGGGAACTCGGCGTCACCACGATCCGCTACCCCGGCGGCAACTTCGTCTCCGGCTACCGGTGGGAGGACGGGACCGGCCCGGTCGAGGAGCGCCCCCGTCGGCTGGACCTCGCCTGGCGGTCCACCGAGACCAACCGGTTCGGGCTCGGGGAGTACATCGCGTTCCTGCGCGAGGTGGGCCCGTGGGCCGAGCCCATGATGGCGGTGAACCTCGGCACCCGCGGCGTCGCCGAGGCCCTCGAACTCCAGGAGTACGCCAACCACCCGGGGGGCACCGCCCTGTCCGACCGGCGGATCGCCCACGGCGACAAGGACCCGTACGGCATCAGGCTGTGGTGCCTGGGCAACGAGATGGACGGACCCTGGCAGACCGGCCACAAGACCGCGGAGGAGTACGGCCGGCTCGCCGCCGAGACCGCGCGCGCCATGCGGCAGTTCGACTCGGGCGTCGAACTCGTCGCCTGCGGCAGTTCCAACCAGGGCATGCCCACATTCGCGGCGTGGGAGGCCAAGGTCCTGGAGGAGACCTACGACCTCGTCGACTACATCTCCCTGCACTCGTACTACGAGGAGCGCGACGGCGACCGTGACTCCTTCCTGGCCTCCGCCGTCGACATGGAGTCCTTCATCGAGAACGTCGTGGCCACCTGCGACCACATCGGCGCGCGGCTGAAGTCCAAGAAGAAGATCAACCTGTCGTTCGACGAGTGGAACGTCTGGTACATGAACCGGCCCAACCCGCATCCGGTCACGGACTGGCAGGAGGCCCCGCGGCTGCTGGAGGACGTCTACTCCGTCACCGACGCGGTCGTCTTCGGCTCGCTGCTCATCGCCCTCCTGCGCCACGCCGACCGGGTCACCGTCGCCTGCCTCGCGCAGTTGGTCAATGTGATCGCCCCCATCATGACCGAGCCGGGCGGCCCCGCCTGGCGGCAGACGACGTTCTACCCGTTCGCCCAGGCCTCCGCGTACGGCCGGGGCCGGGTGCTGCGGACCGCGGTCGAGTCCCCGGTGCACGAGACGGCGGCGTACGGCGAGGTACCGCTCCTGCACACCACCGCCGTTCAGGACGAGACCACGGGCGCGGTCACGGTCTTCGCCGTCAACCGCCACCAGCGCGAGGGGCTGCCCCTGGAGATCGACCTGCGCGCGGCCGGCGTCACCACCCTCGTGGAGCACTCCGTGCTGGCCGACGCCGACCCCGAGGCCCGCAACACCCTGGCCGAACCGGAGCGGGTCGTCCCGCACCCGGCCCGGGGCACGGCCCTGGAAGGCGGTGTCCTGCGCGCCACGCTGGAGCCGCTGTCCTGGAACGTGATCCGGCTGGGAACGTCGTCCGGCTGAGAGCGCGGGGACCGGGCACGCGCCCCGGCCACCGCGATCCAGGTGTCCGGGGGCGAAACCGGACACCTGGCACCGAACGGTCCCCAAGGCCCGCTTTTCCTTTCCGGTACCTGTTAGGTACCGTGGATGCATGCCATCACTCAACATCAGCTTCACCGAGGACGAGCTGGACGCGGTCCGCGCGGCGGCGGCCGCCGAGGGCAAGTCGCTCAAGCAGTACGTCCACGACCTGCCGCTGCGGGAGCAGCAGCGGCTGCAGTTCGTCCGCTACGCCGTGGGCTGGGGCGAGCGGCACAGGGGCGAGTTCGACGAGGCGTTCGCCAACGAAGTGCCACCCGCCCGGGCGGACGGGCGGGTGGAAGCCGCCTGATGGCAGACCTGTTCATCGACGTGGCCTGGCTCCTGGACGTCCAGGAGCAGGCCGTGCCGGAAGACGTCTCGGTGGCCGACTACTCGGCACTGGTCGCTGCCGTCGCCCGGCACAGGACCCGGATCCCGCGCCCGGCCACCAGCGACCCGGACGTGGCCTGGCGGGCGGCGGCCCTCCTGCACACCCTCGTACGGCTGGAACCCCTGCCGTACCGCAACAGCCTGTACGCCTGCCAGGTGGCCGCCGCGTACATGCACGCCTCGGGGGAGGGCATCGACCCGCCCTACGGCGCGCTGGTCGAACTCGTGCGGTCCGTCCAGGGCGGCAAGGTCTCCGTCTACCAGGTGGCCGAGCACCTGCGCGGCTGGCGCATCTGACCCGCTCAGGATTATGAGCGTCCGAGCAGGGCGCGTGGTCTGGTGCAGGGGGCACCTCCCCGGCCCTCTGGGCCGAGGGGGAGCATCGCAAGGCGCCGGAGAGTCCTGGGATGGGGTCTCCCCTGCTCGAACGGAGTTGAGAGCTCGGGGAAGGAGCTACCTGGGCTTTTCGGCAACGCGGCGAGGTGCGGTGCCAGGCCGGGTGACCCGGACGGGCATAGTGAAAGGACCCCTTAGCCGTCCTGCGGCTGGGGCACCGCCTCGGGACGTGCCCGCGGCGTCCGGGGAGCCCGCGTCGCGTCACCGTCCGCCTGGTGCACGCCGTGTGCCCTCCGGTCCACCCGTTCCAACAGCGTTCCCACGGCCTCCAGGACCAGGGAGCTCACCTCGGCCGGGTCCGCCGTGGACAGCGGCTCCTTGGGCGCCACCACCCGCAGCAGCCCGATGCCCACCACCCAGGCAAGCACCAGATCGGCGCGCAGCGCCGCGTTCGGCGCGTCGGTCAGTGTGATCAGAGCCCGCGCGTACTCCTCGCCGAGCTCGCGGCGCACGGACGACACCGCCCCGGTGTCCCCGCTCGACCGGAGGAACGCCTCCAGGGACGCGTCACGCTCGGCCGCGGGCGCGAGCAGGCCCTCCAGGACCGCCGCCAGGATCCCCCCGGCGGGCGTACCGGCCAGCAACTCCCGGCCCACCCCGGCCATCACCTGCTCGAACAGCCCCTCCTTGGAGCCGAAGTAGCGGAAGACCAGGGCCTGGTTCACCTCGGCGCGACGCGCGATGTCCCGGACCGTCGTGCCCTCGAAACCGCGCTCGGCGAACAGCGCCGCCGCGGCGTCGAGCAGTGCCTGCCTGGTCGCGGCGGCATCGCGCCGCGCTCCCGCCCCCCGCTGGGCCATGCCGTACCTCCCGTACACCGGACTGCGGACACCGTAGTACCGCACCGGGCCCAATGCGTCCGGGCGGTCGCTCCACCGGGGCGGCCGGTGACTCCGCCGAACGGCCCAGGAGCGGGCGGACGGGGCCCCGTTGACGCGGGAGTACGGCCCTCCTACGTTTGTAATCGTACGCTTACATGGTGGCTGCACGCGTTTGTGCGGCGGCCATGGCGCGCGCACGTACGTCCCTGTCCAGTGCCCGCCACGACTCGCGATCGGGGCCCATCGATGACCGAGGTACAGCACGCACCCGCCGAACCCGTCAGCTATCCGTTCAACACCTCCGAGGGGATCGGCCTGTCGGACGCGTACGAACGGGCCCGTGAGCAGCCCGGACTGCTCAGGGTCCAGCTCCCCTACGGCGAGCCGGCCTGGCTGGCCACCCGCTACGCCGACGCCCGGCTCGTGCTGGGCGACCGCCGCTTCAGCCGGGCCGCGGAGCGGGACCACGACGACCCGCCCCGGCCGATGCCCGCGAAGCGCACCGGCGGGATCCTCTCCATGGACCCGCCCGACCACACGCGGCTGCGCACGCTCGTGACCAAGGCGTTCACGGTGCACCGCATGGAGAAGATGCGGCCCGACATCGCCCGGCTCGCCGACGACCTCGTCGACGGACTGATCGAGACCGGCCCGCCCGCCGACCTGGTCGAGGACTACGCGCTGCCGATCCCGGTCGCCGTGATCTGTCAGATGCTCGGTGTCCCGGTGGCGGACCGGCCGCTGTTCCGGGAGTGGAGCGACGCCGCGCTGTCCACCAGTCGGCTGACCGCCGAGGAGTTCCTGGCCAAACGGCAGGAGCTGACCGACTACATGGCGGGACTGGTGGCCCAGCACCGCGCGAAGCCCGCCGACGACCTGATGTCCGCCCTCATCGAGGCGCGCGACGTCGAGGACCGGCTCTCCGAGACGGAGCTGATCGACATGTGCGTCGGCCTGCTGGTGGCCGGCCACGAGACCACGGCGAGCCAGATCCCCAACTTCGTCCACGTCCTGCTCGACCACCCGGACCAGATGCGGCTGCTCGCCGAACGGCCCGAGCTGATCGCGGGCGCGGTGGAGGAGCTGATGCGGTTCGTACCGCTCGGCGCCGGCGCCGCCTTCCCCCGGTACGCCACGGAGGACATCGAGGTCGGCGGCACGCTCGTCAAGGCGGGGGAGCCGGTGCTGGTCGCGACCGGCGCGGCCAACCGGGACGCGATCCGCTTCAGCGCGCCGGGCGTCCTGGACGTCGAGCGCCGGCAGGTCCAGCACCTCGGTTTCGGCCACGGTGTGCACCACTGTCTCGGCGCGCCCCTGGCCCGGGTCGAGCTCCAGGAGGCGCTGCGCGCGCTGCTCACCCGGCTGCCGGGGCTGCGTCTGGCCGGCGACGTCGTCTGGAAGGACCAGATGCTCGTCCGGGGCCCGCGCACCATGCCGGTGGGGTGGTGAGCCGATGAGTTGGCGGCTGGCCGTGGACGCGCGGCGCTGCATGGGGTCGGGGATCTGCGCGGGCGTGGCACCCGACCACTTCGTGCTCGACGGCGACACCTCCCGCCCGGTCGCCGGCAGCACCGCCCCCGACGAGCTGGTGCTCGACGCCGCCGACTCCTGCCCGGCGATGGCGATCGCGGTCTTCGACGGGGCCCGGGAGATCGGCCCGCGCCCCTGAAACGGGGGCCGACGGGGCCGTTGGCCCCGTGACGGTCAGGGGGCCAACGGCCCGGCCCCTTGACCGTCGCCTCGGGTGTCCGGGGATGTCGCGCTCCCGGCGTGCGGTGTGTCCCTCTTCGCGCACACGCGGCGTACGGCAGGCGCCGCACGTGGCGCACGGCGCCTGCCCGGGCCGGTGCGCGACGGAAAAATTCGGCGGGCGGGTGGTGTGATCCGGCGCGAACCGGCACCCCGCCCGTCCACCCCGTCGATCTGCGGATTTTCCTCGCCCGTAACACTCGCGCGGCCGGAGAGCGCGTCCCGGGCCCGGGCGGACGCAGGATTCCTTCGTTGACGGGTGCCGGAGTGGTGATTAGCGTCCCGCCCCATGACCACCCGCGCTCGCGCCGACATGATCGATGAGCTGGACCGCCGCGTCATCGCCGCGCTCCAGCTCAACGGCCGTGCCCCGTGGAGCGCGGTCGCCCGCTGGGCGGGCGCCAGCGAGACCACCGCGCAGCGCCGCTACCAGGCGCTGCGCGAGCGCCGGCTGCTGCATGTCGTCGCCGCGCTGGAGCTGGACCGCACCACGGCCGGCTCCTCCATGCTGGTACGCGTCCAGGCACTGCCGGGCAAGGGCCTGGAGCTGGCGGAAGTGCTCGCGGACTGCCGCGAGGTGCGGTTCCTGGCCGTGGTCACCGGCACCGCCGACCTGATCGTCGACTTCGTCGCCCAGGACAACGAGCACCTGATGCGGCTGCTGTTCACCGACCTGCCCGGCGCCCACCTCATCGCGGGCACCGAATGCGTGGCCGTCATCCGTACCTTCACCTCCGCGGCACTGTGGGACACCGGTCTGCTCCCGGCCGAGGCCGCCGCCAATCTGCGCCCCGCCGCGCTGGCCACACCGTGCGACCGGGAGGACTGGGACCAGGCGCCACAAGCGCTCTCCGACCTCGAACACGCCGTCGCCGACGCACTCGCCCCGGACGGCCGGCTCCCCGTGAGCACCCTCGCGCGCCGGCTGGGCCGCAGCGAGTCCAGCGTCGCGCGCGCCCTCGACCGGCTGGTCGGCCGGGGCGTCCTGCACTTCCGCACCCTCGTGGAGCCGGCGCTGCTGGGCTACGACGCCGAGTTCATGGTGTGGCTGTCCATCGAGCCGGACCGTCTCGACGCGGCGGGCAGGCAGCTCGCCCGCCATCCGGGCACCAAGTTCCTGGCGGCGGCCACTGGCCGGTTCAACCTGGTCGGCCACGTGGTTCTGCCCCGCCGCACCGATCTCTTCCGTTACACGGGCGAAGTCGTCGGTGCCCTGCCCGGGCTGAACGCCTCCGACGTCACCCTGCACCTGTCCACCGTCAAGTACGGCTGGACCCGGATGGACCAGTTCGGCTGACCGTCCGGCACTCGCCCCGCCCTTCTCACCCCTGCCCGCACCACCTCCTCGCCCGCCTGCCGCACGTCCTCCTCGGAGCACCGGGCGGCCGCCCACCCCGTACCCGACCGCCCGCGCCCGGCCCCGCCCATGCCGTGCGGCACGGCACACTCGAACCTCCCAGGGAGCACCCATGTCCCGAACCGGCGTGTCCCGCACCGACCCGAACCCGTCCGCCGAGAGCTGGCGCTGGCCCGAGAGCGAGTGGCGCCGCCACGTCGACGCGGTCCGCGCCGGGCGGCGGCTGCTGCCCGACCGGTGGCCCGGCGGGGCCCGGGTCGCGGTCGCGCTGTCCTTCGACCCCGACCACGAGACCATCCCCCTGCGCGACGGCGAGACCAGCCCGGGCCGGCTCGCGCAGGGCGAGTACGGAGCCAGGGCCGGCGCCCCCCGGATCCTGGAACTCCTCGCCCGGCACGGCGTGCCCGCGACGTTCTTCATGCCGGCCGTCTCCGCGCTCCTGCACCCCGAGGAGGCCCGCGCCTACACCCGCGACGGCCATGAACTCGCCGTCCACGGCTGGATCCACGAACGCAACACCCTGCTCGGCCGCCAGGACGAGAAGGAACTGGTGAGCCGCGCGCTGCGGACACTCACCGACCTCACGGGCCGACGACCGGTCGGCATCCGCACGCCCTCCTGGGACTTCTCCGACTCCACGCTGCACACCATCCTCGAACTCGGCTTCGCCTACGACTCCTCGCTCATGGCCGACGACGAGCCGTACGAGATCCTCGCCGAGGGGCGGCCCACCGGACTGGTCGAGATCCCCGTCGACTGGATCCGCGACGACGCGCCGTACTTCACCATGGACCGCTACGGCTCGGTCCGCCCGCACAGCCGCCCGCGCGACGTGCTGGAGATCTGGACCGACGAGTTCGACGCCGCCTACCGCGAGGGCGGGGTCTTCCAGCTCACCCTGCACCCGCATGTCATCGGGCACCGCTCGCGCATGGCCGTGCTGCGCGAACTGCTGGACCACATCGCCGCCCACCCGGGCGTCTGGTACGCCACCCACGCCGAACTGGCCGAGGCCGCCCGCACCGCGCTTCGCCCCGAATCCCCGGAGCACACGCCATGAGCACCGAGCCCGCCGAGGCCGCCGCCGCGGCCCCGGTCACGTCCCACCGGATGACCCCCGCCCAGCGCAAGGCCATCGTGGCCGGCACCATCGGCAACACCGTCGAATGGGTCGACTGGGCCCTGTACTCGATCTTCGTCAAGATCATCGCTGATGAGTTCTTCCCGGCCGGGGACGGGGCCGTCGCCCTGCTGTCCACCCTGGCCGTCTTCGCCGTCGGCTTCGTCATGCGGCCCGTCGGCGCCGCCGTGCTCGGTGTCTACGCCGACCGGCACGGCCGTAAGAAGGGCATGACACTGACCGTCGGCCTGATGGCGGGCGCGGCCTTCGTCATCGCGCTCACCCCCGGCTACGACAGCATCGGTGTGCTCTCCCCCCTCGTGCTGCTGGTGGCCCGGCTGGTCCAGGGCTTCTCCGCGGGCGGCGAGTTCGGCTCCTCCTCGGCCTTCCTGGTGGAGTCGGCCGCCCGCGGCCGGCGCGCCTTCGCCGGGTCCTGGCAACAGGTGTCGGTGGCGGGCGGCGTGCTGATCGCCTCGTTGCTGGGCACCGTCGCCACCTCCCTGCTCAGCGACGCCGCCCTGCACTCCTGGGGCTGGCGGGCCGCCTTCGTCCTCGGCGGGCTCCTCGGCCTGGTCGGCCTGTGGCTGCGGGTCTCGGTGGAGGACACCGCCTCCTTCACCGAGGCGCGGGGCACGGGCCGTACCCGGGCCAACCCGCTCAAGGCGATGTTCGTGGAGCACCCGGGCGCCGCGCTGCGCGTCGCGGGCATCACCATCGCGGGCACACTGACGTACTACATCTGGGTCAACTACCTGCCCACCTACGCCAACCTCACCACCGGTATCCCCCTGAAGACCGCGCTGCTCTCGCAGACGCTCTGCCTGATCGTCTTCGTCGTGTCGCTGCCGTTCGCCGGGCTGCTGTCCGACCGACTCGGCCGCAAACCGACGATGGCGGCGTTCGCCGGCGGATTCGTGGTGTTCTCCTGGCCGCTGCTGCGGCTGCTGGACAACAGCTTCCTGAGCGTGTTCCTCGTGCAGCTGGCCGGCATGCTGCTGGTGCTCGGCTACTCCGCCAACTGTGCGGTGATCATGGCCGAGCAGTTCCCGCCCGAGGTCCGCGCCACCGGGATCGCGCTGCCGTACGCGCTGGCCGTCGCCCTCTTCGGCGGCACCGCGCCGTACCTGACCACCTGGCTGCACGAGAACGGGCACAGCGACCTGCTGTGGGTGTACGTCAGTGCCGCGTCGCTGATCTCCTTCCTCGTGTACGTGACCATGCCCGAGACCAAGGACAAGGAGTTCCGGTGACGGAGAACGAGTTCCGCGGGCTCCGGGCGCCCGGCGGGACGACGCCACCGCTCCACGCCCTGATCACGGGAGCCGCCCGGGGCATCGGCCGGGCCGTCGCCGAGGAGTTCGCGGCCGACGGCTACGCGCTCACCCTCGCCGACCAGGACCGGGACGAACTGGAGCGGACCGCGGACCGGCTCGCGGCCACCACCCCGGCCGTGGCGGTCACCGTGGACCTGACGGACCCCGACGCCCCCGCCCGGCTGGTCGAACGCGCCTGGCAGGCGACCGGCGCCGTCGGTGCCGCCGGCGGTGTCCGGGGTGTTGACGTGTTGGTCAACGCGGCGGGCGTATATCCGTCGCTGGACATGGACGAGGTGCGGGCCGAGGCATGGGACCGCCTCTTCGCCGTCAACGTGCGCGCACCCGTGCTGGCCACCGCCGCTTTCGCCCGGCTGGCCGCCGAGCACGGCACGGGCGGGGCGGTCGTCAACATCTCCTCCGGCTCCGCACTGCGAGCCCGGCCCGGCGGCGGCCCCTACGCCTCCTCCAAGGCCGCGCTCGAGATGGCCACCCGCGCCGCCGCGCTGGAACTGGGCGCCCGGGGCATCCGGGTCAACGCGGTCAGCCCCGGCTTCGTCCCGGTCGCCAGCGACCGCAACCCGGTCTCCGCGCGGTACGCCGCGGCGATCGGGGCCAACCCCCTCGGCCGGCCCGGCACCCCGCGGGACATCGCCCGCGCCGTCCGCTGGATCGCGGGCCCCGACGCCTCCTGGATCACCGGCGAGATCCTGCGAGTGGACGGGGGATCGAGCACCGGGGCGCTCCACCTGCCCCGGATCTGGCCGCCGGACGACCACGACGAGACGGGCGGCACCACCGCCACCGCCCACCCACCGGCCGAGGCCGGGGAAGGACACCACGGATGAGTTCCGCTACGCGCCAGAGCACCCGCGACGCCTACACGGTGGTGGGGGCGGGAGCCATCGGCGGCACCCTCGCCCACAGCCTGGCCAGGGCCGGACACCCGGTCCGCGTCATCGACACCGACACCGCGCACGTGGCCGCCGTCCAGGCGCACGGGCTGACGCTCGACCGGGGCGGGGAACGCAGCAGCGTCGCCGTCGAGGCGGCCACCCCGGACGCGTTGGACGGCCCCCTCCACCGGGTGCTGCTCGCGGTCAAGGCCCAGGCCACGGACGCCGCGCTGGACTGGATCGAGCCCCGGCTCGCCCCGGACGGCTGGGTCGTCTCCGTGCAGAACGGATTCAACGAGGACCTGATAGCCCGGCGGATCGGCGCGGAGCGCACCGTCGCGGCCTTCGTCAACATCTTCGCCGATGTGATCGAACCCGGGGTGATCCGCGACGGCGGGGCCGGCGCGCTGGTCATCGGCGAACCCGGCGGCGCCCCGGTCTCCGCCCGGGTACGCGGCCTCGTCGCCGACCTCACCAGCTGGGGCCCGGCCGAGAGCAGCGACAATGTCGAGGGCTATCTCTGGGCCAAGGCGGGCTTCGGCGCCATGCTGGCCGCGACGGCGCTGGCCGACGCGCCGATGGCCGAACTGATCGACCGCCACGCACCCGCCATGGACGCGCTCGCCGCCGAGGTCTTCCAGGTTGCCGACGCGCTCGGCGTCACCTTGGAGGCGTTCGACGCCTTCGAGCCCGAGGCGTTCCGGCGCGGCGCCGACCCGGCCCTGCGGCGCGCGGCCACCGGCCGGCTGACCGCGTGGCTGCGCACCCAGCCCAAGGACCGCAGCGGCATCTGGCGCGACCTCGCCGTACGCCGTCGGCCGGTCGAGGTGACCACGCACTACGCGGACGTCTTCGAGCAGGCCGAGCGGCACGGCATGGCGACACCGGTGCTGCGCGCCGTCATCGCGGGCCTGCGCGAACTGGAACGGGACCCCGGCCTGATGGCCGAGTCACGGCTGGACGCCCTGGACCGGCTGGCCACCACGGCCACGCCCGTCGCCGCGTCCGAACCCGCGCTCGCGGCCCCCGACGCGAGCGCGGCCCAGAAGATCCGGGCCCACCTCGCCGCCCACCAGGACGAGATGGTCGCCGATCTCGCCGCGTACACCTCCCGGGAGAGCGCGAGCGACGACCCGCAGGCGCTGGCGGAGTGCCTGGCCTGGCTGCGCGACTGGCTCGACACGGCCCTCGGCACCGAATACACCGAAGAGGTGCGCCGGAGCCCGGGCGCGGCCGACGTCGTGATCCGCCGCTACCCCGGTACGGGCGAGCGGCCGGTGCTGCTGCTCGCCCACTACGACACGGTGTGGCCCACCGGCACCCTGGCGACCTGGCCCTTCCACCGCGAGGGCGACCGGATCACCGGCCCCGGCGTGTTCGACATGAAGGCGGGGCTGGTGCAGGCGGTGTGGGCGCTGCGCGCCCTGGAGGCGGCCGGGCTGCCCCGCCCGGCGTGCACGCTGCTGCTCAACGGCGACGAGGAGACCGGCAGCCTCCACTCCAGTGAAACCATCGTCGCGGAAGCGCGCGAGAGCCGTGCCGCGCTGGTCTTCGAGGCCGCCGCCGACGGGGCCCTCAAGACGGCGCGCAAGGGCGTCGGGCTGTTCACCCTCACCGTCACCGGGCGGGAGGCGCACGCCGGCCTCGACCCCACGGCCGGCGCCAGCGCGGTGGAGGAACTCGCCCACCAGATTCTGCGGCTGGGCGCGCTGCGCGACAGCGCGGCGGGCACCTCCCTGAACGTCGGTGTGATCGAGGGCGGCACCCGCTCCAATGTCACGGCGGGCCGAGCGGTCGCCCACCTGGACGTGCGCGTCGCCACCGCCGCCGAGCAGGAGCGGATCGGCGCGGCGCTGGCCGCCCTGCGGCCGGTCGACCCCCGTACGTCCCTCGAGGTCACCGGCGGCTGGAACCGGCCCGTGTTCGAACGGACAGAAGGCGTCGCGCGATTGGCCGACCTGGCGCGCGACTGCGCCGCCCTGCTGGGCGAGGACCTCCGCGAGGCGGCGGTGGGCGGCGCGAGCGACGGCAACTTCGTCGTCGCCGCGGGGATTCCGGTCCTGGACGGTCTCGGCGCCCTGGGCGCCGGCGCCCACGCCCGCTCCGAACACACCACGGCCACCGGCCTGGTCGACCGCGCCGCGCTCGCGGCCGTGATCCTCACGGCACTGGCCGGTTCCTGACGGTGCCGCCCGGGCCGGCCCGCCCTCCCGCACGAGCCGGCCCGGCACACCGAGCGCGTACCGTTGCCCCCGGACACCGCACCGTCGGGCAACGTCCGTTTCCGGGCTGCGGATATGACCGGTTTTCAGGACGTAGTCGAAGCGCTTCGACGCTCTTATGGACAGGTCATAGGGGTGCGACCTATTGTCGTAGACAATCGCGTCGAAGCGCTTCACCTCGGTCTGCCTTGGAGAGCTGAATGGTCACCCTCGCCGATGTCGCTCAGCATGCCGGAGTCTCCGCCAGCACCGTGAGCTATGTCCTCAGCGGCAAGCGGTCCATCTCCGCCTCCACCCGCGCCCGGGTCGAGCGCAGCATCGAGCAGCTCGGCTACCACCCCAACGCCGGTGCCCGCGCGCTGGCCAGCAACCGGTCGAACATCATCGCCCTCATGGTGCCGCTGCGCACCGACATGTACGTGCCGGTGATGATGGAGATCGCCATCGCCGTCGCCACCACCGCCCGCGCCTACGGCTACGACGTCCTGCTGCTCACCGGCGAGGAGGGCGCGGACGCCGTCCGGCGCATCGAGGGCAGCGCCTTGGCGGACGCGATGATCCTGATGGACGTGGAGCTGCACGACGACCGGCTGCCGCCGCTGCGTGCCGCGCGGCGGCCGGGGGTGCTGATCGGCCTGCCCGCCGACACCGACGGCCTCAGCTGCGTCGACCTCGACTTCGCCGCGGCGGGCGCCCTGTGCGCCGAGCACCTGGCCGGGCTCGGACACCGGGAGATCGCCGTGATCGGTGAGGCCCCGGGCGTCTACGAACGGCTCACCGGCTTCGCCGAACGCACCCTGAGCGGACTGCGGGAACGCTGTGGCGAACTCGGTCTGCGGCTGCTCCACCGCCCGTGCGAGGGCGGTTACGCCTCGGTCTCCGCCACCGTGGGACGGATCTTCGACGAACGGCCCGGCACCACCGCCTTCGTCGTCCAGAACGAGGCCGCCACCGACCCGCTGCTGGCCTTGCTGCGCCAGCAGCGCCGGGCGGTGCCCGAAGACGTCTCGGTCGTCGCCATCTGCCCGGACCAGGTGGCCGTACAGGCGTCGGTGCCCCTGACCTCGGTCGCCCTGCCGGCCCAGGAGATGGGCCGGCGCGCGGTCGAGCAGGTCGTCGCGAAACTCGCCGGACGGGGCGGAGACGAGGTCGTCCTGCTGAAGCCGGAGCTGACCGTACGGGAGAGCGCGGGCCCCCGGGCCGTGGCCGGAGACCCGCTCCCGTGACAGTCGGTCCATGAGGCCCTGACGGACTGTCAGCTACCCGACACCGAGAAGCTGTTGGTGTGGAAGTCCAGGCCGCCGGCCGACGAGGTGATCTCGTAGCCGAACTGGACGTCACCGATGGTCACGTTTCCCCACCAGCCCTTGGCGTCCTTGATCCACTTCAGGATGGGCAGGATGTCGACCGTGCCGGCGGTGGAGTCCGAGGTGCGCAGGAACGAGAACACCTCGTTGTTGCCGTTGTTCCCCTTGTACACGTTCCAGGTGTGACCGCCGAGGGTCGCCGTCCCCTGAGAGCCGCCCAGCGGGCCGACGGCTCCGTTGTAGTTCACCCAGAGCATGACCTCGTACGTGTAGTCCTTGTCCCAGATGTCGTACGACGAGTTGTACGCGCCCGCCGCCGGTACCGTGACGTTGTACCCGCTCCTGAGCGAGGAGAGGGAGTTGATCGCCTTCCCGATCACCTTCTTCGCGTTGGGGTAGGACTTGATGCCGCCGGTGTTCGGGTGGTTGGCCCACACGCCCCAGTCCGAGGAGGAGTTGGCCCAGATCGTCTGGGCACCCGCGCCGGAGCCCCAGATGTTGTTGTACAGGATGTAGCCGTCGGAGGTGGTGTAGTTGCCCCACTGCTCCGAGGAGGACCAGACGGCCGCCTGGGCGGGGGCCGCGGCGAACCCGACCAGTGCGGCGAACGCGGCGGCGGGGGCGAGCAGGCTCGTGTTCAGGATGCGATGCGCCATGGTGTCCTTCCATGGGTGGGGGTGGTGCCACGGCCTCGGGAGAGACCGGGCCCGCCGGCCGGGGTCACACGGACCGTGGGGGAGCCGGCGGAGATCGGGGGCGGGCCGGGCGGCGGCCCCGTGCCGGTGGCTCACGAGCGGGCGGCTCACCCGCCGCCCGCGCGGGGCGCCGCCGGATCGGACGGCAGTTCGCGCAGCACCGCCACGCCGTACCGCTCCAGCTCCACCGCCCCGTCCACCGTCCGGCCGCCCAGCAACTCCCGGTGGCGGCCCGCCACCGGGGCGGTGACCGCCGTCGGGGCGTGGTTGAGCAGGAACAGCAGCTCCCCGCGGCGTACCGCCTCCACGCCCGCCGGCAGCCCGGCCAGCACCGGCCGCACCCCGGCGCCGTCCGCCGCCTCGGCCAGCAGCGCCCGCAGCGCGGCCGGCTCGGGCAGGGTCGAGACGTACCACGCGCGCCCGTTCCGTACGACCGCGGGCAGTCCGGCGAGTTCGCCGTCGCGGTAGCGGGCGACGGGCTCGCCGGTCGAGAGCTCCAGCTCCTCGGACCACAGGCCGGCCAGGAAGCCGTCGCACCGTACCTGCTCCCCGGCGGCCAGCGGCCACCATTCGTGGACGGTTCCGATGCCGAACAACTCCCGCAGGCGCCCGTCCATGCCGCCCGGCCGCACCCGGTCGTCCTCGTCCGCCACCCCGGTCAGGAAACCGCAGACGAGGGTGGACCCTTCGCGTACGCACCGCACCAGGTTCTCGATCGCCCGGTCACCCAGGAGATACAGGTGCGGTACGAGGATCAGCCGGTAACCGCTCAGGTCGTGATCGGGCCGGGCGAAGTCGACGGGGATGTTCGACTCCCACAGCGCGCGGTGCCAGGCGCGTACGAGCTCGGTGTACTCCACCAGTTCCGACGGCCTGCCGTCCTGCTGGTCCGCCCACCAGGAGTCCCAGTCGTGCAGGACGACGACCTCGGCCGTGAGCGCGGTCCCCGCCACATGGGGTCCCAGCGCGGCCAGCTCGGCGCCGATCCGCTTGACCTCCTGGAAGGCGCGCCCCCGCTCGCCCGCGTGGGAGAGCATCCCCGAGTGGAACTTCTCCGCGCCCTGCCGGGACTGGCGCCACTGGAAGTAGCAGATCACGTCCGCCCCGTGGGCCACGGACTGCAGCGACAGCAGCCGGTTCAGACCGCGGGGCCTGGGGTGGTTGACGCCCCGCCAGTTCACCGCGCCCGCGGCCTGTTCCATCAGGGCCCACGGCCCGCGCGCCTGGGAGCGGGTCATGTCCCCGAGCATCGCGTTGTACTGCCCGCGGTACGGGTCCTTCGGGTCCGGGTAGACGTCGACCGAGACGACGTCCTCCCGCTCGGCCCACTTCCAGGCGTCCTGCCCGGACCACAGCGGCATGAAGTTCGTCGTGACCGGGACCCGGGGGCTGTGCCGGGCGACGATGTCGCGTTCGGCCTCGTAACACTCCAGCAGGGCGTCGGAGGTGAATCGCTTGAAGTCCAGCACCTGCCCCGGGTTCTTCATGTACTGGGCCCGGCGCGGGGGGATGATCTCCTCCCAGGAGTCGTAGCGCTGGCTCCAGAACGAGGTGCCCCAGGACTCGTTGAGCGCGTCGAGTGTGCCGTGCCGCGCGCGCAGCCAGCGCCGGAAGTGCCGGGCCGTCTCGTCGCACCAGCAGTGCGTGCAGTACTCGTTGTTGATGTGCCACATGGTCAGGGACGGATGGCCGGCGTAGCGTCCGGCGAGGTCTTCGGTGACGGCGGCGGCGTACCGGCGGTAGACCGGGGAGCTGGGGCAGAAGTGCTGCCGCGAGCCCCACCACACCGTCCTGCCGTCCTCGTCGCGTGGCAGCGTCTCGGGATGGAGGGACCCCATCCAGGGCGGCGGGGACGCGGTCGGCGTGGCCAGCACGACCCCGATGCCGGATCCGTGCATCAGGTCCATCAGCCGGTCCAGCCAGCCGAAGTCCCGCACCCCGGGACGGGGCTCGATCCGGGCCCAGGAGAAGACCCCGACGGTGACGGAGGTGACACCGGCCTCCTTCATCAGCCGCGCGTCCTCCGGCCAGATCTCCTCCGGCCACTGCTCGGGGTTGTAGTCACCGCCGAACAGCACGCGGCCACGGGTGGCGTCGGAGAGGGAGGGCATCAGGCGGGGTCTCCGTACTGGATGCCACGGCCGTTCGTGCCGAGGTACACCCGGCCGTGGACGCGGGGATCGCCGGTGATGGTCTCGCCGGTCCACCCCCACTGGTGGGTGTCGTCGTTGACGCGGATCCAGCTGGTGCCCGTGTCGTCGGAGCGGTACACACCGACGAAGTGCTCCGTCGCGCCGGTCTGGAAGATCGCGGGGTAGGCGGCGCCCGGCGCGGCCTTGCCGAAGCCCAGCGCGTAACTGCCCCAGCAACTGGTCACCTTGGTGAAGGACGCACCGCCGTCGGTGGACCGGTACAGGCCGTTCCACTTCGCTGACAGCCACAGGTCGCCCGACCGGCCGGGGGCCGCGGCGATACGGAACTGGACGTCCCCCGACGGCAGTCCGCCCGCGCCGCGCGTGAACGTGGCACCCGAGTCCGTGGAACGGTACACCGCGCCCGCGTCCGTGTCGTACACGTAGAAACGGGTGCGGTCCACCGGGTCCGCGACCGGCACCGCGCCCCTGGGGAACGTGGTCACCTCGGCCCAGGACGCCCCGTTGTCGGTGGAGCGGAAGCCGGGGTGTTTCGTGCCGTCCCAGTGGACGAACGACCAGAGCAGGGTGGTGCCGTCGGCGCTCACCGCGATCGGTCCGGGGGCCGTGGACGCGATGGCGGGCTGCGCGGCGAAGGGCCGCCAGCTCCTGCCGCCGTCCGTGGAGTACGCCCCGTTGCCCTGGTCCCCCCAGCCGGCCCGGACGACGTACGCGGGTTTCAGCGGCGCCAGCGCCAGACCCGTGGCCGTGCCGAAGACCGGATTCGTGGCCATGCCGCGCGAGGGCGAGGCCGTCAGTGTGTCGTGGTACATCACACCGACGTCACCGAGCCCGCTCAGCAGCGTCGCGCCCCCGGCGGGCGGTGCGACGAGCTGGCGTACGGCCGATTCCTCCAGGCCCCTGACCCACGGCGCCCAGCGCACCAGGTCGCGCGTCGCGTAGAGCGTGGCGCCCGTGCCGTACACGAGGTGCCGCGAATCGAACGGGTCGATCGCGACCGCCTGGATCCACCAGCCGAACTTCGGCGCGGAGCCGCCCCAGGTGAGGTAGGGCGTCTCGCGGACGTCGAGGACCGCGGTCTCCTTCAGGGACATCCAGGTCCGGCCGCCGTCGGTGGAGCGGTACAGCGTGTCGACCGGGCCCCAGCGGTTGTTGGTGGAGACCACGACCGTGCCGGGCACCCGGGCGTCGACCGCCACGCCGCCGTACCCGAAGGCGTCGCCGCCCGACGGCTTGAGGGGGGTCACCTCGGTCCACGCCCCGGTGACGGTGTCCAGCCGGAACACGGCCCCGTCGGTCTGGTTGTTGGGGCCGGGAGTGTTGGCGTAGGTGACGTACAGACCGCGCGCGCCCGCGTCGTACGCCGCCCGGACCGGCACCCGGGTGGCCGCGGTGACCGGCCGGCCCGGCACGGCCTGCCAGGTCACCCCGTCGCTCGTGCGGTACAGGGCGCCGCCACCGTCGCCCCACCCCGCGTACACGGTCCGCTCGGCGGCCACCAGGAAGGTGATGCCCTGGCCGCTCCCGCTCGGCGCGGCGGGGAAGGACGCGGCGGCCCAGGTGGCGCCCCGGTCGGCGGAGCGGAGCAGCCCGTCGTGCCGGGTCCCCAGGTACAGCACGTCGCTGTCGCGGGGGTCCACGAGCAGGCGTTCCCCCGTGCCCCGCCCGTCCTCGTTGCCGCCGAGCTTCACCGTCAGGTCCGTCCGGCTGAACGTGGCGCCCCGGTCCGTGGAGCGCAGCACCGCGCCGTTGCCCGCCCAGGACTGGGTGTACGCGCCGAGCGCGAGGTACACCCGGTCCGGGTTCGCCGGGTCCACGGCGAGGGCCTCGACCCCGAGCAGGTGGTAGTCGTCCCAGCCGATGTGATCGGTCAGCGGCGTCCACCGCTGGGCCGCCTCGTCCCAGCGGTAGGCGCCGCCGATGTCGGTACGGGCGTAGGCGAGACCCTTGACCTTCGGATGGAAGAGCACTCCGGTGACGAAGCCGGTGCCGCCGATGGCGGCGGTGCGCCAGGTGTACGCCTGTGCCGCGGCCCCGCGCCCGGGGGCGGGCCGGGCCCCGGCCGGGACACCGGCGCCGGCGGGCGAGCCGGTCGCGGCGACGGCGGCGGCCGGGCCGGTCAGGGCGAGGGCGGCCGCCGCCCCCGAGGCCGTGGCGAGCAGCGTACGTCTGCTGGGGTTCCGGTCGTCGTCTGCCATGACGTCACCTTCCGTCGGTGGGGGTGCGAGCGGGTGGCACGCGCGGCCGGGGCCGGATCAGCCCTTGACCGCGCCGGTGAGCATGCCTTTCCTGAAGTGCTTCTGGACGAACGGCGAGGCGACGGCGACGGGCAGCAGCGCCATCACCATCACCGCCATCTGCACCGCGAGCGGGGAGAGCGCCCCGGTCTTGATCTGCTGGCCGAGGCCGGTCGGCGGCTCCTGCTTCTGCACCAGCTGGATCATGACGTTCTGCAGCGGCATCATGCTCTGGTCGGTCAGGTAGATCGACGCGTTGAACCAGGCGCTCCAGTAACCGACCGCGTAGAACAGCGCGATGACCGCGATCACCGCCCGGGACAGCGGCATGACGATCCGCCACAGGATGCGCAGGTCGCCCGCGCCGTCGATCCGCGCGCTGTCGAGGAGTTCGGGCGAGATGTTCATGAAGAAGGAGCGCAGGACCAGGATGTTGAAGACACTCACCGCGCTCGGCAGGATGAGCGCCAGGTAGGTGTCGGTCAGCCCCAGCGCCTGCACCAGCAGATAGGTGGGGATCAGGCCGGCCCCGAAGAACATCGTGGCCAGCAGCGTCATCAGGATCCAGCGGTGACCGACCGAGCCCGGCCGGGACAGCCCGTACGCGCAGCCGATGGACACCACCATGCTGAACACCGTGCCCACCAGCGTCACCCCCAGGCTCACCAGGGCGGCGCGCTGCACCTGGCCACCGCTGAGCAGTTCCCGGTACGCCACGAGGGTGAGATCCTTCGGGACGATCACCAGCCCGCCGGCCGCCTCGATGGTCTCCCGCGAGGACACGGAAGTGACGACGACGATCCACAGCGGGAAGAGGATCGCCAGACAGGCGGCGGCCAGCACGATGCCCTTGCCCGCCAGGCCGGGACGGGTGGGCGCCTCCTCCCACACTGGGCGGGGCGGGGCCGACCAGCGCGAGCGCTTCGCCGCCGCCCGTCGAGTCCCGCTCCGCGCCGTGTCCTTCGTGGCCGTGCCGGTGGCACTCACTTCTTGTACACCCCCTGCTCGCCCATGAGATGGGCGACCTTGTTGGCCGTGAGCACCAGTGCCAGCCCGAAGACGCCCTTGATCAGTCCGGCGGCGGCCGCATAGCTGAAGTCCTGGTTCCGGATGCCGTTCCACCACACGAACGTGTCCAGCACTTCCGCGGCCCCCGGCCCCACCGCGTCGCGCTGGAGCAGGATCTGCTCGAAACCGACGGTGAGCGCGTCGCCCACCCGCAGCACCAGCAGCAGGGCGATCACCGGGCGCAGCGCGGGCAGTGTGACATGCCACATCCGGCGCCAGCGGCCCGCGCCGTCCATGGCGGCGGCCTCGTACAGCTGGTGGTCGACGGAGGCGAGCGCGGCGAGGAAGACGATGATGCCCCAGCCCGCGTCCTTCCAGACGCCCTCCGCCGTCACCAGGAACTTGAAGATCCCCGGATCGGTCATCAGGTCGAAGCCCTCGACGCCGTGCCGGCGCAGTTCCTGCGCGATGATGCCCGCCCCGCCGAAGATCTGCTGGAAGACCGTGACGACCAGCACCCAGGAGAAGAAGTGCGGCAGATACATCACGGCCTGGGCCACCGCCCGCACCCGGGGCCGGATCACACTGTTGATCAGCAGGGCCAGCAGGATCGGGACGGGGAAGTACAGCGCCAGTTGCAGGACGAACAGGACCAGGGTGTTCCGTACGGCGTCCCAGAACGCGGAGTCCGCGAAGATCCGCTCGAACTGCTCGAACCCGGTCCACGGGCTCTGCAGCATCGCCACGAAGCCGTTCTCGCTGAGATACGGGTCGTAGTCCTGGAAGGCCACCACGTTGCCCAGGATCGGCACGTAGTTGAAGACCAGGACCAGCGCGAGCGCTGGCAGGGTCAGCAGGAGAAGCGTCCGGTCCCGGCGCAGCCGTTCGCGCGGGCCCGGTCCCCGCCGTGCTCCGCCACCGTCCGCCCGGGGTGTCGCCTTCCGCCGGCCACGGCGCCCGTCGCCGCGGACGGTCTTCGGCGGGAGTGCCCCGCCCGGTCCCCGCTCGACGCCCGTACCGCCCCCGACGGCCGAACCGCTTCCGCCACTCGAACCGGCCTCGCCGCTCTCCCGCGCGGGGCGTGCCTCCGGTACCGGTACCCCACTGTGCGACACGTCGACTCCTCGCCTCGCCCGGTCAGTTCGCGGCCGGGCCGGAGTCGTCGAGGATCTTCTTGTACCAGTCGCGCAGCCCGTCGCCGCCCTTGCTCTTCCAGTCCGCCACCGCCTGCCGCATGTCGCCGATCCTCTTCCGGCCGCGGACGATGTCGTCCTCCAACTGTTCGAAGTCGTTGGCGAGGTTGGTCCAGCGCGTGGGCTCGGTGATGGTCAGCCCGTAGAAAGGGGTCTTGACGGTGAAGGCGCCCATCCGCTGCTGCCACTCCACCTGCGACCTGGTGATGTCCGGCAGGTCGGGGTGGGCGATGTACGCGGCCGGGTCGCCGGTGTAGTCGAACGCCCCGATGATCTCCGAGTTGCCGCGGTCGTTCTTGACCGGCAGGCCGCCCTTCCAGGTGTAGTGGGTGCCCGTGACGCCGTAGTCGGTGAGCATGCGCTCCTTCGTGCCGTACGGCGCGGCGGTGAAGTTGGAGACGGCCAGGACGTCCCGGACGAGCTTCTCCGGCGCGTCCTTCCTGACGAAGGCCCAGATGTTCGCCGGCTGGACGGCGTGCAGCACCGGGTCGCCGCCCGCGTGTCCCGGAATGTCCATGGCCCCCATGCGGAAGCCTTTCCTGCCGCCCTGCTCGGCGGTCTTGGCATACCAGCTGGAGAGGTCCTGGTTGTAGACGAGGACCTGGCCGGCGGTGAAGCGGATGCCGGCGTCCGTGGCCGTACCGGCGCGCGCGTCGGGGTGGACCGCGCCGGAGGCGAACAGCTTGCGGGTCCACTCCAGGGCCTCGAGGTATTCCTGCGTCTCGATACGGTGCACCAGCTTGCCGTCCACCAGGTCCCAGGCCAGCGCCTTGTCGTCGCCCGGCAGTACCCCGAACATGTTGAAGGCGGTCCACTTCAGGTCGTCACAGGCCCATACTTTCGCCCTGGCGCTGGTGGCCTCCTTGGCCAGGGCGAGGAACTCGTCCGCCGACGTGGGGACTTCGTACCCCTTCGCGTCGAAGATGTCCGCGCGGTAGAAGGGCGCGATGTTGACGACGTACGACGCGGGCATCGGGATGCCGCGCAGCGCGCCTCCGAAGATCGACCGCTGCCACGCGTCGGTGGGCACCGCGGCCAGATTGGGAAAGTCCTTCACCTTGTCGCCGGAGAGGTACGGCCCGAGGTCGGCGAACTTGGCGTTGATGGCCCCCGGGATCTTGCCGCCCAGATTCCAGCCGGGTACGACCACCACATCGGGGATCTCGCTCGAGGCGAGCACGGCACCCAGCTTCTCGTCATAGGTGTTCCCGTCCTGGTTCTGCCAGACGGTTCGCACACCGATCGCCTCGTTCACGGCCCGGTAGTACGGGTTGGCGCCGTCGGGAGGCGTGCCCCAGAACGGCGACATGATCCTGATCGTGCTGCCCCTGCCCAGCTTCTCGGGCACCGACGCCTTGAGCCGCGCCTCGGGAATCGCCTTGAGGAACCCGGCGGACGAGCCGTTCTTCGCGGGGATGTCGGGGGAGACGACGGTCTGTGCCACGAAGGCCGGGAGGATCTTCCGCGCGTCCTTCCCGGAGGTGGTGCCCTCCTCCCCGCCGCTCCGCCCACCGCCGCCGCAGGCGGCCAGCAGCGGAGCACCGCCCGCCACCGCGACGGCGGCGACCGCCGTGGAAGCCAGAAAACTTCTCCGGCTCGGGGCGGAACAGGCGTTCTGCGTCATTGCGTCAACCCTTCGTGGGCGCCAGGACACCTGGCGGGGGGCCGTCGACCGGAGGCGGTGTCAGGAGGTGAGGGCAGGAGGCGGGGCGAGCGGTGTGACGGGCGGTGACCGACGGCCGTCCTGTCCCGTCCGGACCGGGCGTCAGCGGCCACAGAGCCGCGATCGGCCCATGCTGCGTCGAAGCGCTTCGATGTTGCTGCGAGGTTAAGTGAACGTCTCCAGAGGCACAAGGGCCGGTTCCAAGATTCCTCAACCGCGAGCCCGAACCCCCAACTGCGGTAAATACACGCCGCGTTACAGGTGCGGCTACGGCACGCCGTTGACGGCGGCGCGTCTTGACACCTGTCGATACGACCCAGAGCATCGAAGCGCTTCGATACTGATCCACCCGCTCCGTCCCGTATCTGTTCAGGGGGAATCGCCCGTGACCGCAGACCAGCAGCCGCCCTTCCGCGACCCTCGGCTCTCCCTCGAAAGGCGCGTCGACGATCTGCTCGGGCGGCTGACGCTCGAGGAGAAGACCGCTCTGCTGCACCAGTTCACGCCCGGGGTGGCACGCCTGGGCGTCGGGCCGTTCCGCACCGGTCAGGAGGCGTTGCACGGCGTGGCCTGGATGGGACCCGCCACGGTCTTCCCCCAGGCGGTGGGGCTCGGAGCCACCTGGAACGCGGAGCTGGTGCGCCGGATCGGCGCTGCCGTCGCCACCGAGGTCCGGGCCATGCGCGCCGACGACGACCGGGTCGGACTCAACGTCTGGGCCCCCACCGTCAACCTGCTGCGCCACCCCTGGTGGGGCCGGAACGAGGAGGGGTACGCGGAGGACCCCAAGCTCACCGCCGCCACCGCCGTCGCCTACACCCGTGGCCTGCGCGGCGACCACCCCGCCTACTGGCGCACCGCGCCCGTGCTCAAGCACTGGCTCGCGCACAACAACGAGACCGACCGGGCCACCCGCTCCTCCTCCGTCCGCCCCCGCGTCCTGCACGAGTACGACCTGCGGGCCTTCCGCGAGCCCGTCGAGGCCGGCGCGGTGGCCGGCGTGATGCCCGCCTACAACCTGGTCAACGGCCGGCCCAACCACCTCTCCCCGTACCTGCGTGAGGAACTGCGCACCTGGACCGAGCGGGAACTGCTGGTCTGTTCCGACGCGGGCGCGCCCTCCAACCTGGTGGACTCCGAGCACTACTTCGACACGCACGAGGAGGCGACCGCGGCGGCCCTGTGCGCCGGTGTCGACAGCTTCACCGACCACGGCACCGACCCCTCGATCGTCATCGGACGTATCCGGGGCGCCCTGGCGCGGGGGCTGATCGGCGAGGACGACATCGACACGGCCGTACGGCGCCAGCTGACCGTACGGTTCACGCTCGGCGAGTTCGACCCGGAACTCGACCCGTACCGGGACGTCAAGGACATCGACTCGCCCCGCCACCGCGAGCTGGCCCGCCGGGCCGCCGAGGAGGCCGTGGTCCTGCTGAAGAACGACGGGTCGCTGCCCCTGAAGCCCGGCCGCCGGATCGCCGTGGTCGGCCCGCTGGCCGACGAGTGCAAACTCGACTGGTACAGCGGCACCCTCATCCACCGCTCCACCCCGCTGGACGGACTGCGGAGCCGGTTCGGCGCGGACCGGGTCACCTTCGCCGACGGCGCCGACCGGGTCAGGATCAGGGCGGCGGCCGGCGGCGGACTCCAGGTGCCCGTCTCCGAGGCCGCCGACGAGCAGCGCGGCGCCGACGGAGCGCTCGACCCGGCGCTGCTCGCGGGCCGCACCGACCTGCCGCCGCTGACCTGCGGCGAAGAGCCCACCACCGTCGCCCTGACCGACTGGGGCGACGGGGTGATCACGCTGCGCGCGCCCGACGGCCGCTATCTCTCGGTCGCCGAGGACGGGTACGTGCGCGCCTCCGCCGACCAGCCCGGCGGCTGGGTCGTCCAGGAGACCTTCCGGCTGGTGCCACATGACGACGGGGGACACCTCCTCGCCCACCTCGGGACCGGCCGTCACGTAGCGGTCGCCGCCGACGGCGTGAAGGTTGCCGACCAGGGCGACCGGTTCGAGATCGAGACCGTCGAACGCGGCGACGAGGCCGTGACCCGCGTGGCGTCGGACGCCGACGTGGTGATCGTCGTGGCGGGCAACGACCCGCACATCAACGGCCGGGAGACCGAGGACCGGACCACCCTCGCGCTGCCCGCGCGGATGGACCGGCTCTGGCGCGCGGCCCACGCCACGGGCACGGACACGGTGCTGGTGCTGGTCTCCGCCTACCCCTACGCCGTACCGGACGCGCGCGCCGCGCTCCCGGCGCTGCTGTGGACGGCGCACGGCGGCCAGGCGGCGGGCACCGCGCTGGCCCGGATCCTGGCCGGCGACGTCTCACCGGCCGGGCGGCTGCCCCAGACCTGGTACGCGGACGACGCCGACCTGCCCGGCCTGTTCGACTACGACATCATCGGCTCGCGCCAGACCTACCTCTACTTCGACGGCACGCCGCTGTTCCCCTTCGGCCACGGGCTGTCCTACAGCACCTTCGGCTACGACGGCCTGGAGGCGGCCGCGCCCGCCGACGGCAAGGACACCCTGCCGGTCCGGGTCACCGTCACCAACACCGGAGCGCGCGCGGCCGACGAGGTGGTGCAGTTCTACGCGCGCGAGGAGGCACCGCGCGTCCCGCGCCCGCACCGCCAGCTCGTCGGCTACGCGCGCGTGCCACTCGGTCCGGGGGAGTCCCGTACCGTCGAGACGGCCGTACGCCTCACCGAACTCGGCCACCACGACGTCGCGCACGGCCGCTGGACCCTACCGGGCGGGGTGTACGTGATCGAGGCCGGCGCCTCCAGCGCGGACATCCGCGCCACCGCCCGCGTCACGCTGCCGGGCGAGGCCCCGCGCGCCCGCGCCGTACGGGTGAACGGTCTGTCCGCGGCGGACTACGACGAGCAGCGCGGTACCGAGATCGTGGACCGCGCCAAGACCCGGGGCGACGCGGTGGCACCGATGCGGGAGGACGGCGAACTCCTCTTCCGGGACTGCGACTTCGGCGGCGGCGTGGCCCGGGTCGCCGCCGAGGTCTCGGGCGGCCCCGGCTCGGTCGAGGTGTCCCTGCCCGGGGGCGA
Organism: Streptomyces hebeiensis; assembly: GCF_052983195.1. Taxonomy (NCBI): domain Bacteria; kingdom Bacillati; phylum Actinomycetota; class Actinomycetes; order Kitasatosporales; family Streptomycetaceae; genus Streptomyces; species Streptomyces hebeiensis. The sequence continues at coordinate 68,832 of NZ_CM129812.1, read as the reverse complement.
GGCGGTGGCGGCCCTGGCCGTCCCGGCCACCGGCGGACCGTACGACTACACCTCGGTGCACGCCGAGGTGTCGCTGACCGGCGTCCATGACCTGCGGGTCACGCTGCGCGGCCGGATCCGGCTGGCGCGCCTGGACTTCTCCGGCTGAGCGCTCGCCGGGGTCCACGACCGGGGGCTGCTTGCCGCCTTTGCCGTTGCCCGGACCGAAGACGATCCTGTCCTCGCCCACCGTGTACGCCGCCTCACCGCTGACGAGCTGGTAGGTGTCCCGGGCCCCGGCGAGCGGTTCCAGGCCCCGGCCGGACAGTGGCTGGTGGAACGCGGCCCGCGCATCCGCGCGCAGCCGCCAGCCCTCGCCTCCGCTCCCGCTCTCGTCCACGGCCTCCAGCGACTCGGCGCGGAAGTGCCCGAGTGAGAAGAACTCCGGCCAGACCGGCCGCCGTGACGGTGCCGACGGTCGTGGCGAGGAGGGTTCGGCGGGCGATCACACACGCTCCCGGGAGGTCTCGGCGGTCTCGGAAGTGTCACAGGTACGGGAGGTCTTCACACGGGCCCGCGAGGCGGCGGGCCCGCCCCGCCGCACGTCGACGGCGGTCAGCGCCAACGCCAGCGGCCCCGGCGCGAGGAAGGCCAGCGGCGGCGTCATCCACGCGCACAGCCCGGCCGTGGCCAGGGCGAGCAGCACCAGCAGGCTTCCGCCCACGTCCGACACCGCGTCACGGGCCGCGCCGCGCAGCGCGGCCCGCCAGCCCGCGGCCCTCGACTCCGGGCGGGCGCACGCGCGCAGCCCCACCACCGCGGCACCCGCGCCGAGCACGGCGGCCGTCACCGCGAAGAGCCGCGCGCCCGGCAGCCCCGCCCCGGCCAGGGCGAGATCCGCCGCGAACAGCAGCGCCCCGGCCAGGAGGAGCGCACCCGCGGCGAGATCCGCGCCCCAGGCACGCCGCCGGAGCAGCGCCACGTACCGCCCCGCCGTCACGGGCCGGTCCCGGACGGACCCGCGCAGCACCGCGCACGCGGTGGAGAGCGCCGCCGGCACGGTCACCAGCGGCAGGCATGTCACGGCCGTCGCGAGGCCGACGCTCAGCATGTCCGCGAACAGGGCCGTGCGCGGCCCGAACAGCTCGCCCGGCTCCCGGGCCCGCGCCGCGCTCACCCCTTCACCCCGGAACTGGCCATGCCCTCCACCAGGAACCGCTGGAAGGCCAGGAAGAACAGCACGATCGGCAGCAGGGCGATCACCGACATCGCGAACATCGGCCCGAACGCCGACTGGCTGGAGGCGTCCACGAACGAGCGCAGTGCCAGCGTCAGGGTGAACTTCTCGGGCGAGAAGAGGTAGATCAGCTGGGTGAAGAAGTCGTTCCAGGTCCAGATGAAGGTGAAGATCGCCGTGGTGATCAGCGCGGGCCGGATCAGCGGCAGGATCACCAGCGCGAAGCTGCGGAAGGGACCGCAGCCGTCGATCCGCGCGGCCTCCTCCAGCTCGCGCGGCAGACCGCGCATGAACTGCACGATCAGGAAGACGAAGAACGCCTCGGTGGCCAGGAACTTGGGCAGGATCAACGGCCAGTAGGTGTTCACCATGCCCAGCTGGTTGAAGATGACGTACTGCGGGATCAGCACGGCGTGGTGCGGCAGCATGATGGTGGCGATCATGAACGCGAAGAGCGGGCCACGCATCCGGAACCGCAGCCGCGCGAAGGCGTAGGCGGCCAGCGAGCAGCTCAGCACATTGCCGAGGACCGCGCCGCCCGCGATCAGCAGCGAGTTGGTCAGCAGCCGCGGGATCGAGACGTCGTTCACACCGTCCAGGGCGGTCGTGTAGTTGCCCCACTCCAGCCGGCTGGGCAGCAGGTTCAGGCTGGCGATCACCTCGTCGGCGGGCTTGAGCGAGGTCGCCAGCAGCCAGCCGAGCGGGTACAGCATCACCAGCAGCGCGGCCAGCAGGCCGGTGTGCAGGGCGATCCGCCGCCAGGGCAGCGGCCGGCGCGGCGCGGCCTGGGCGCCGGGCGCGGCGGTCGGCGCGTTCGTGGTCATCGGGTCTCCTCACCGGCGTAGAAGACCCAGGCGCGCGAGGTGCGGAACAGCACCGCGGTGACGGCGCCGATCGCGATCAGCAGTACCCAGGCCATGGCGGACGCGTAACCCATGTGCGAGGCGACGAAGCCGCGGTCGTAGAGGTAGAGCGTGTAGAAGAGGGTGGAGTCGGCGGGTCCGCCTTTGCCCGCGCTCACCGCGAAGGCGGGGGTGAAGACCTGGAACGCCTGGATGGTCTGGAGCACCAGATTGAAGAAGAGGACCGGCGACAGCATCGGCAGCGTGATCGACACGAACTGTCGGCCCCTGCTCGCCCCGTCCACCGCCGCGGCCTCGTACAGCTCGGCAGGGATCTGCTGGAGACCGGCCAGGAAGATCACCATCGGCGCGCCGAACTGCCACACCGTCAGCAGGGCCACGGCGAGCAGCGCCCAGCCGGGCTGCGTCACCCAGCCGCCGGTGCCCAGCAGGTTGTCGACGGTACCGCCGTCGTTGAAGATCGCCCGCCAGACCAGGGCGATGGACATGGACGCGCCCAGCAGCGAGGGAGCGTAGAACGCCGAACGGTAGAAGCCTCTGGCGCGCCGCACCGACTTCAGCGCGAGCGCGACCGCCAGCGCCACCGCCAGCTGGAGGGGCACGGCGAGCACCACGTAGAGCAGGGTCGTGCCGACCGACCGCCAGTAGCGGGGGTCCTCGGTGAACATCTGCGTGTAGTTCCGCAGCCCCACCCAGCGCGGCGGGTTGAACATGTCGTAGTCGGTGAACGACAGGTACAGGGACACCGCCATCGGCAGCAGGGTCAGCACGCTCGCGCCGAGCACCCAGGGGGAGAGGAACACCCAGGCCGCGCCCTCGCGCCGGCGGCCGGCGCCCTTGCCCGCGGCCGGTGGCGGCGTGCGGCGCGCGGTGGCCGCGGGTATGTCGGTGGTGGTCATTTACCTCAGCTCCGCCTTCGCCTCGGTGACGTAGTTCTCGGCCGCCTCGCGGGGCGACATCCGCTCGAACGACACCTGGTCGTAGTCGCGGCTGAAGGTGGTCTGCAAGGCGCTGTCACCCGAGGGCGGTGCCTGCGGTGGCGCCTCCAGGCTGCCGTCGACGGAGTCCTGGTAGTCCGCAACGGTCCGGTCGAAGCCTTCGAGCTTCGGCACGAGGTCCGCACGGATCGACTCGTTGACCGGTATGCCGCGGCTCGCCCCGAGCACACCGGCCGCCTCCGGGTCGTTGATCAGGAAGTCGATCAGCTGCGCCGCCTCCTTGGGGTGCGCGGTGTTGGCCGCCGCGCCGACGAACATCGAGGGCTTGAAGTACTGGCCGGGCCTGCCGTCCTCACCCGACGGCATCGGCCCGAGCGTCACCCCGTCCCCGACGATTCCCAGATAGCCGCTGGCGGGCGCGTCCCAGTTGAAGTCCCCGATCGCCGTCCCGCGCCCGAGCGCGGTGTTCTCCACCGTGCCGTCCAGCTGGGTCGTCTGCCGGGCGGAGGAGACCACGCCCTCGCGCCGCAGCCCGTCGGTGAAGGTCCACCACCGGGTGAGGTCGTCGACGGTGAAACCGAGCCCGCCACCCTCGCGGTAGAGGGACTTGCCCTGACCGCGCAGCCACACCTCGAAGCAGTCCTCGCTCTGGCCGGGATCGGTGGCGCCGGGCTTGCCGGACTTCCGCGTCAGCTCGCGCATGGTGTCCGCCCACTCCTGCCAGGTCCAGCCCGCGCGCGGCGGGGCCACCCCGGTGGCCTGCCACTGCGCCGCGTCGTACACGAAGGTCTCGGTGCCCCGCGCCTGCACGAGCCCCGCCAGCGCGCCGTCCACCTCCCCGGTGGCCAGCAGCCCCGGGTCGATGTCGTCGGTGCGCAGCACCGCGGACTGCTCGCGGAGATCGAGCAGTACCCCGCCGGTCGCGTACTGGTCGATCATCCGGTAGTCGAGCTGCATCACGTCCGGCGCGTCGCCGCCCGCCGCCTGGGTGGCGAGCTTCTGCTTGTACGCGTCGTAGCCGGCGAAGGACGTCTGCACCTCGACCCCGGGGTGCCGCTTCTCGAACAGCGCGACGGCCTGCTCGGTCCTGGCCGCCCGGTCCGGGTTGCCCCACCAGGTGTAGCGCAGGGTGACCCGGCCCCCGCCACCGCTGTCGTCGGGACCGCCGCAGGCGGTGAGCAGGGCAGTGAGCGCGAGGGTCACGAGGAGTGCCCAGGGCCTCGTCGTCCTGTCTGCGGGCATGGATGAACTCACCTCTCTTCTCCAGGATCCGGTCGTACGGCGCGCGATGCGCCGGCCGGCCGGCGGGCGGACGGCGGCCACCGATGTTCATTGACGCCCGTCGGTGGTGGTGCCAACCTCGGGGCGTGCAGGTGACGATTCGAGAGGTCGCGAAGGCGGCGGGGGTCTCCCCGTCCACGGTGTCCCGAGCGCTCGCACCGGGGGGAACGGCGAGCCGGCGGACGCGCGAGCGGGTACGGGCCGAGGCCGACCGGCTGGGCTACCGGCCGAACCCGTCGGCGCGGGGCCTGATCACCGGCCGCACGGGCCATCTCGGACTGATCGTCCCGGATTTGCTGAACCCCTTCTTCGCCGACATCTGCAAAGGGGTGCAGGCCCGCGCCAGAGGCCTGGGGCACGCCGTGTTCGTGAGCGACTCCGAGCACGACGAGGGGCTGGAGCTGGACGCGGTGCGTACCCTCGCACCCCAGGTGGACGGCATCCTTCTGTGCTCGCCCCAGCTCGGCGGGGAGGAGCTGCGGGGCTTGCGCGAACTCACCGACAAGCCCATCGTGCTGCTCCATAGATCCGAGCCGGGATTCGCGAGCGTGACGGCTGATCTGCTGGAGGGGATGACGGACGCGCTGACGCATCTGCACGCACTCGGCCACCGCAGGATCGCCTATGTCGGCGGCCCGCGCTCCACCTGGGCGGCCGGCGAACGGGCCGCGGGAATCGAGGAGATGGCCAGGACCGGCACGGTGGAGATCGTCCACGTCGGCAGCGTGGCCCCCCACTTCGACGGCGGGATCACCGGCGCCGCCGATGTGGTGCTCGCCAGCGGCGCCAGCGCGGTGGTGGCCTTCAACGACATCGTCGCCTTCGGGCTGATCAGCCGGTTCACCGCGCGCGGCGTCCGGGTTCCCGACGACATGAGCGTGGTGGGCTGTGACGACATCGCCCTCTCCGGCATGGCCGCCCCACCGCTGACCACCGTCTCCGTGCCCAAGGCACACGGCGCGCGAGCAGCTGTCGACCTGATGTTCCGCATGCTGGGCACACCCGCCGTCGACGGAGCGGAACCCCTGCGGCGGGTGCTGCCGACCCATCTGGTGGTACGGGGGTCGACGGCCGCTTACGAACGCGGCTGACCTGTGCACATCGGGCCCTTCGACGGATGCGGGCGTTACGGGGGTGCGGGCGGGCGGCGACGGGGAGGACAAACGCGGGGGCGGCGGAGGAACGACGCGGGAGGGAGCGGTGAGGGAGGGGGCTGCAAACGTTGCCAACCGGTTTCCAACTGGCCGGGAAGTTACGCCTGTGACAACCGGGCAGTCAATGAAAACTCCCGAATCAGCCGTGAAGGCATGGCTCTTCGGCCCCCCTTGTCCCGCGGTGAAGCGGCGTGCAATCGTTGCCGCCGCCTCCACCACCCTCCCCACGGCCCCGTCGAACGGAGATCCCGATGTCCCCCGACACCGCACGCCGCCGCTGCGCCGTGGTGGGCCTGGGCGCCCGAGCCCAGCTCTTCACCGAGGCGCTCACCGGACCGTACGCGGACCGGATCGACCTGGTCGGCTTCGTCGACGTCAACGCCCACCGCATGGCGGTCCACAACGACTGGATCGCGGCCGCGCATCCCGGTCGGCCCCCGGTACCCGCGTACGGCCCCGACGACTTCGAGGAGATGCTCCACCGCGAGCGGGTCGACCTCGTCGTCGTGTGCAGTGTGGACCGTACCCATGACGACTACATCGTTCGCGCCCTCGACGCGGGCTGCGACGTGGTCACCGAGAAGCCCATGACCACGGACGCCGAGCGGGCCCGGCGCATCCTGGACGCCCGGCGGCGCTCGGGCCGCGAGGTGCGGGTGGCCTTCAACTACCGGTACAACCCCGTGCACGCGGCCGTCCGCGAGACCCTCGCCGCCGGCCGGATCGGCGAGGTCGGCTCGGTGCACTTCGAGTGGCTGCTGGACGTGCGCCACGGCGCCGACTACTTCCGCCGCTGGCACCGCGACAAGGCCAACTCCGGCGGCCTGATGGTGCACAAGGCCACCCACCACTTCGACCTGGTCAACTGGTGGCTGGGCACGCGACCGGAGACGGTGTACGCGCACGGCGGGCTGTTCTTCTACGGCGACGAGGCCGGCCGGCGCCGGGGCCTGGCCCGTGACTACACCCGCGCCCACGGCTCGCCCGCCGCCGACGACGACCCCTTCGCCGTCCACCTCGCAGACTCCTCCGTCCTGCGCTCCCTCTACCTGGACGCCGAGGCGGAGGACGGCTACCACCGCGACCGGAACGTGTTCGGCCCCGGCGTGAGCATCGAGGACGACATGGCGGTCCTGGTGCGTTACGCCACCGGCGCGACGCTCACCTACCACCTCACCGCGTACGCCCCCTGGGAGGGCTACCGGATCGCCTTCAACGGCAGCGAGGGCCGCCTGGAACTGCTCGTCGAGGAGTCCACCTGGGCCCGCCCCCGGCCCCGCACCGACGGTGTGAGCGCGGTGATGCACGGTGCCGCGGTCGGCGACGAGGCCGGCCGGACCGAACTGCTGCTGCGCCGGTTCTGGGAGGAACCGCGGGCGCTGACGCCGGCGACCGGCGAGGGCGGGCACGGCGGCGGGGACGTCCGGATGCTCGCCGACCTCTTCGGGGACCGTGACCCCGCCGCGCCGGACGTCCTCGGACGCGCGGCGGACGCGGCCGACGGAGCGCGCTCCCTGGTCACCGGACTGGCCGCCAACGAGTCCTTCGCCACGGGCCGCCCGGTGCGCGCCGGGGACCTGCTGGAGATCTGACCGCGCCCCCGTACGGAAGCGGCCCGGACCTGTCCCACGGGAGCGGGCCCGTCCCACGGGAGCGGTCCGGGCCGCGGCGGTACGGGGGCGGCGGCCGCCCGCACCGGCCTGACCGGCCCGGATCAAGGACATGCTGCGCGGACCATTGACGCTCACGGCGCCTCTTCCTATGGTGCGTTCGCAGTTCTGGCCATCGTCCGGGATATCGAACGAGGAGCGACGGGATACCCATGCCACGCACACGCTGGAGACCAGTTCTCGCGGCCGCCGCGCTCCTGGTGACGGCAGGCGTGCTCCAGGCGCCCGCGCAGGCGGCCGAGGACACCACCGACTACACGATCGACATCGACGCGAGCCGTCCGGGACCGGCGATCGACGACACGATGTACGGCGTCTTCTACGAGGACATCAACCGCGCGGCGGACGGCGGGCTCTACGCCGAACTCGTCCAGAACCGGTCGTTCGAGTACAGCACCGCGGACAACGCCTCGTACACCCCGATGACCGCGTGGACCCCCACCGGGACCGGCACGGCCACCGCCGTGAACGACTCCGCCCGGCTGAACGAACGCAACCGCACCTACCTGCGGCTCGGGCTCGACGGGAGCGCGGCCGGCACCGGTGTCGTCAACTCCGGCTTCACCACGGGCATAGCGGTGGCGCGGGGCAAGACCTATGACGTCTCCCTGTGGGCGCGCACCGACCAGGCCGCAGGCACCCCCCTGGGCGTGGAGTTACGCGCGGCCGACGGCACCGCGCTCGCCCGGCCGCTGCGGATCACCGCCCGCGGCGACCGCTGGGCCAAGTACACCGCGACCCTGACCGCCACGGCCACGCACACCGCGGGCCGCCTCGCCGTGACCGCGACCGGCCGCGGCACCGTCCGGCTCGACATGGTCTCCCTCTTCCCCCGGGACACCTACAAGGGCCGCCCCGGCGGACTGCGCAAGGACCTCGCCGAGAAGATCGCCGCGCTGCGCCCCGGGTTCGTCCGGTTCCCCGGCGGCTGCCTGGTCAACACCGGCAGCCACGAGGGGTACGACGCGGCCTCCGGCTGGCAGCGCAAGCGCTCCTACCAGTGGAAGGACACCGTCGGCCCGGTCGAGCAGCGCGCCACCAACGCCAACTTCTGGGGGTACAACCAGAGTTACGGACTCGGCTACTTCGAGTACTTCCAGTTCGCCGAGGACATCGGCGCGACCGCCCTGCCGGTCGTCCCCGCCCTCGTCACCGGCTGCGGTCAGGACACGGCGACCGACGACCCGGCCCTGCTGCGCCGCCACATCCAGGACACGCTCGACCTCATCGAGTTCGCGAACGGGCCCGCCACCTCCGTCTGGGGTGCCAAGCGCGCCGCGATGGGCCATCCCGCGCCCTTCGGCCTCACCCACATCGAGGTGGGCAACGAGGAGAACCTCCCGGACGCGTTCTTCGCCCGCTTCACCGAGTTCCGCAAGGCCGTCGAGGCCGCGCACCCGGACATCACGGTGATCTCCAACTCCGGCCCCGACGACGCCGGTGCCACCTTCGACAGGGCCTGGCAGCTCAATCGCGACGCCAAGGTGGCGATGGTCGACGAGCACTACTACAACAGCCCGCAGTGGTTCCTGGAGAACAACGACCGCTACGACACCTACGACCGCTCCGGACCGAAGGTGTTCCTCGGTGAGTACGCCTCCCAGGGCAACACCTTCGGCAACGCCCTCGCCGAGGCCGCCTTCATGACGGGCCTCGAACGCAACGCGGACGTCGTCAAGCTCGCCTCGTACGCCCCGCTGCTCGCCAACACCGACTCCGTGCAGTGGCGGCCCGACATGATCTGGTTCGACACCACCCGTTCCTGGGGCTCGGCGAACTACGAGACGCAGAAGCTGTTCATGACGAACACCGGGGACCGGGTCGTTCCCAGCACGGCGAGCGCCACCCCGGCCGGGACCGCTCCCATCACGGGCGCCGTCGGCCTGTCCACCTGGGCGACGAGCGCCGCCTACGACGACGTCACGGTCACCGGCGCCGACGGGAAGACGCTGTTCGCCGACGACTTCTCGGCGGGTGACGGCCGTTGGACGAAGGCGGCGGGCACCGGAAGCTGGGCGGTGCGGGACGGCGCCTACGTCCAGACGGACACGGCGGCCGAGAACACCCTCGTCACCGCGGGCGACCCCGCCTGGCAGAACTACGACCTGCGGGTCAAGGCGACCAAACAGGCCGGCAAGGAGGGCTTCCTGATCGCCTTCGGCGTCCGGGACACCGGGAACTACTACTGGTGGAACCTGGGCGGCTGGAACAACACGCAGTCCGCCGTGGAGAAGGCCGTCGGCGGGGCCAAACAGACGCTCGTCTCCACGGACACGAAGATCGAGACCGGCCGGACCTACGACGTACGCGTCGCGGTCCGGGGCCGTCAGGTCACCCTCTACCTCGACGGCGCGGAATGGGGGCGCTTCACCGACGACAAGGCGGCCGAGCCCTTCCGCCAGGTCGTCACCCGCGACGGGGACGACCTCATCGTCAAGGTCGTCAACGCGCAGGGCGACGCGGCCCGTACGACCGTCCGCCTGGCCGGGGTGCGCAACGTCGCCCCGACGGCCCGGCTGACCACACTCAGCGGCGCCCCCGAGGCCGTGAACACCGTCGACGACCAGCCCATCAGGCCGGTGACCTCGACACGGGACGGTGTCGGCGCCACCTTCACCCACACCTTTCCGCCGCACTCGGTCACGTTTCTGCGGCTCAGGGCCGGCTGACCCCGTCTCCCCGGCACCACCGCGCGCCGTCCGTGACCGCCCGGACCACCGTGACACACCACCGGCCCCCGGCCCGCCGCCTCGCGCGGACCGGGGCCGGGCCGAACACACCCCGACGCATTCCCGGCAGGAGCCGCGCTGATGAACAACGAAACACCCCGCCCGCGTACCACCACGGGCCCCGCCACCCGGCGTACCGTCCTGGCGGGAGCCGCCGCCGCGGGCCTGGCGGCCGCCACGGCGACCACCGCGCGAGCGGAGTCAGGACCGGCCGGACAGGCCGGCGGCAGAGCCCCGGTCCGGGAGCCGTTCGGCCGGCTCCCGGACGGCTCCAGGGTCCACCGCTGGACCCTGGAGAACGGCGGCACCCGGCTGCGCGTGCTCAGCTACGGCGGCATCGTCCAGTCGCTGGAGATCCCCGACCGCCGCGGCCGGTACGCCAACGTCTCCCTCGGATTCGACAACCTCGACGACTACCTCGGGGCCGACACCTTCTTCGGCGCGCTCATCGGCCGGTACGGCAACCGGATCGCCAAGGGCCGCTTCACCCTGGACGGCCGCACCTACCAGCTCCCGCTGAACGACGGGCAGAACACCCTGCACGGCGGCACGGAAGGCTTCGACAAACGCGTCTGGGACGTGGAGCCGTTCACCCGGGGCTCGGACGTCGGGATCGTCCTGCGCCGGACCAGCCCCGACGGCGAGATGGGCTACCCCGGCACCCTCCGGGCGGCGGTCACCTACACCCTGACCCCGCGCGGCAGCTGGCGCATCGAGTACGCGGCGACGACCGACCGCCCGACGGTCGTCAACCTGACCAACCACACCTACTTCAACCTGGCGGGGGAGGGCAGCGGCGATGTGTACGGGCACGAGCTGACGCTCGCCGCCACCCGCTACACACCGGTGGACACGACCCTCATACCCACCGGCGAACTGGCGAAGGTGGTGGGCACACCGTTCGACTTCCGGGCCGGGAAGCCCATCGGCCGTGACATCCGCACCGGCCACCCGCAGCTGCTGCGCGGCCAGGGATTCGACCACAATTTCGTACTCGACAAGGGCATCACGGCCGAGCCCCGGCACGCCATCACCCTCCGCGACCCCGGCTCGGGCCGCATCCTGCGGATCGCCACCACGGAGCCCGGCGTGCAGTTCTACTCGGGCAACTTCCTCGTCGGCACCCTGGCCGGCACCTCGGGCCGGGTCTACCGGCAGGGCGACGGGCTGTGCCTGGAGACCCAGCACTTCCCCGACTCCCCGAACCAGCCTTCGTTCCCCTCGACCGTCCTGCGCCCCGGACAGACCTACCGCTCGGCCACGGAGCACTCCTTCCACGGCTGAGCCAGGGCGCCCGCGCCCGCCGGACCGAGCCGTCGTACCGTGCCCGGTCCGGCGAGGGCGGGCCGGAAACGCGTACGACGGGGGCCGGTCGACCGCGGGGACACCACCGCGGAGAAGGGGCGGTTTTGTCGTGAGCTCTGTCGTGGACGACACCGCGGCCGCCGAATTCCACGCGTTCTTCGAGCGGCACTACGCGGAACTGTCCACTCTCGCCTACTTGTTGACGGGCGAGGCGGACACGGCGGACGATCTGGCCTCCGACGCGCTGCTCGCCATGTGGCGGCACTGGGACCGGGTCAGGGCAGCCGACCACCCCGTCGCGTACGCCCGGGGGGTGGTCGCCAACCTGGTCCGTTCACGGATCCGGAGCGCCGTGCGCGAGCGCCACAGGATCTCGCTGTTCTGGTCCCAGCGCCCCGAGGGGGTCGACGGCCCGGACGTGCCTGTGGTGCTGGACGTCCGGGCCGCGCTGGGCCGGCTGCCGTTCCGCAGGCGCGCGTGTGTCGTCCTGCGGTACGCGATGGACCTCTCCGAGCGTGACACCGCTCTCGCCCTCGGCATCTCGGTGGGCACGGTCAAGAGCCAGTCGTCACGCGGGATGGCGGAGCTGCAACGCCTGTTGGGCACCGGTGCCGCGGAAGCCGGCATCCATGCGAAGGTGGCCGTGGGACGCATGGAGAAGAGGTGCTGATGGACGACCTCGGCAGGCGGCTTCGGCAGGAGGCGCGCGCCCACCGCCCGGACCGGGAGCGGATACTCGCCGGGATCGAGCGGGGCATGGCGGACCCGGCGCCCGCGGCCGGACCCGGTCACCGGCCCGCGCCCTGGCCGCGGGTGGCCGCCGTGACGGGCGGGGCCGTCGGTGTCCTGGGCCTGAGCCTGTTCGCCCTCGGCCCCGTCGTCGACGGTGCCCACGAACCCTCCCGGACCGTGGCCGCCACGGAGCGGCCGGCCGTCGCGGGGCCGAACGGCCCGGCGGACGCCCCGGAGCACTCCGGGGCGGCCCCGCGGAGCCCGCGGGCCACGACCGGCAGTGCCGGCTCCGACGCGTCCGGCTCCGACTCCGCCGCGTCCGCCGACGCCGAGCGGTCGCCGGCCGCCGGGCGACCCTCCGCGGGCGGGAGCGACGCGTCCGCTCGGGCGGGCACCCGCTCCCGCTATCTCCGGTCGGCCGGCGCGGTCGATCCGCACAGCAACGCCTACTGGGCCCAGAACAATCTCACCCTCACGACCGAACGGCCGCTCACCGCGCTGACGGTGGAACTGCGGATCGCGCAGACCGGCGGGGTGCGGGACACCGGCTCCTGGCGGTCGCTGCCCGTGACGGACTTCTCCGTCTCGGTCCACGCGGACGGTGGTGCCCTGGTCTTCCGCTGGACGCTCAGGGACGGCGCGACGGTGCCGGCCGGTACGCACATGTTCGCCGCCCAGTACGACCACGCCGAGGGCGGCCGGGACGCCACCGGTGACCGGTACACGGCGCGGGCCTCGGCCGTGGGAGGAGCGGCCGAGGTCACCGGGGACTTCACCTCGGTCGGCGCCCGCTGAGCCACGTACCGGCACCGCCGCGTCCCGATCGGTACCTGGGCACCGCCGCGCCCGCGTCGCATCCGGCGCCCGGCGGCGACGGGTCGGCCGCCGCCCGTGCCGCCCCCGGCCGGTGGGCGCCCGTCACCGGACGCCCACCGGCGCGGTCTCACTCCGCGGCGCCGCCGCTGCCCAGGGCGAGCGCGTGCAGGGTCCCCGCGGTGAGTGCCGTACGGTCGGGCAGGTCGGCGGTGAGAACGTGTTCGTGGCGTGCGTGCGCGCCGTCGCCGGTCGCGCCCATGCCGCACAGCACGGGGCGGCCGAGGGCGGCGACGAAGTTGGCGTCGCTGCCGCCGCCCACGAACAGCTCCGCGAGCGGGGCGCGCAGCTGGGCGGCCACGGAGTCCGCCACGGCGAAGAGTGCGCGGCCGGCCGGACCGGGCTCCATGGGAGGCCGGTTCCAGCCGCCGCCGACGGTCAGGGTGACCCGCGGATCGGTGGGGGCCAGGCTCGCCAGGACCTCGTCCATGCGCCGGATCTCCTCCTGGCCGGCGACTCGGATGTCCACCAGCCCATGTGCCTCGCCCGCGATCACATTGCGGGCCGTACCGCCGCTGATCCGCCCGACGTTGACACTGGTGCCCCGCTCCAGGTCCGCCGCGTCGGCCAGTTGCCGCACGGCGTCGGCGAGGGCGTGCACGGCGCTGGCGCCCTTGGCCGGGTCCAGTCCGGCATGGGCCTCGATGCCCGTCGTGTTCAGGGTGAAAATGCCCACCCCCTTGCGGCCGGCCTTGACACCCCAGGAGCCGCCGGGCTCCAGGACGAGGGTCGCCACCGCGTCCTCGGTGGCCCGCTCGATGACAGGGCGTGACATGACGCTCCCCGTCTCCTCGTCCCCGTTGAGGACGAAGCGTACGGTCGGCCGGGCCAGGCCGAGCTCCCGCAGGGCGCGCAGGGCCCACACTCCTTGCGCCAGGCCCGCCTTCATGTCGAAGACACCGGGTCCGGTGACGGTCTCCTCCGTCACCGTGAACGGCCATCCGGCGAGGGTACCGGCGGGCCACACCGTGTCGTAGTGGCCGACGACCGTGACCGTCGGACCGCCGCTCACCGAGCCGGTGTACTCGGCCTCGACGACATCACCGCACGCCGCGTCGCGGTGGCGCACGAGGCGGTCCGGCTCTCCCAGCCGCTCGGTGAGCAGGTTCACCAGGAGGCCGGCGGTCGCGTCGAGGAGGGCCTTGTCGTCGCTCGGCGACTCCTGTTCGACGAGTCGGCGCAGATCCGTCAGGAAGCCCTGACGGTACTCCGCCGTACGGCACCGGTCGGCGATGCGGGACACGCCGTCGGAGGCGTCGGACGGGGAAGGGAAGGCGGATGCGGGTACGGACATGACGCGGTGACTCTCCGGTTCTCGCGGTGGCGGGTGCGGGGGACATGGAGTGACGGCCCGGGAGCCGGATCGAGGGCTCCCGGGGCCGCCGGGCGGGGCGGGCGCCGTGCGACGCGCGGGGGTCAGTGCACGGGCGCCCCCGGTCCGAAGGGCAGCCCGGCCGTGTACCAGGCCAGGAAGAGCAGGGTCCACACGAGGAGCATGGCCAGGGACACGGGCAGCGTCAGCGACATCAGAGTGCCGATGCCGGCGGTGGGCCGGTAGCGGCGGACGAAGCCGAGACAGAGGACGAAGTACGGGCTCATCGGTGTGATGGCGTTGGTACAGGAGTCCGCGATGCGGTAGAGCGCCCACGTGGTCTCGGGCGCGACATGCAGCAGCATCAGCATGGGCACGAAGACGGGCCCGATCAGCGCCCACATCGCGGACCCGCTGGTCAGACACAGGTTCATCACGCTGACGACGACGATCACACCGACGAAGACCAAGGTGAGCGGCACCCCGGAGGAGTCCAGCAGCCGCGCGCCGCTGATTGCCATGACCTCACCGATCTTCGTCCACTTGAAGTAGGCGAGGAACTGCGAGATCGCGAAGAACAGCACCAGAACCGGGGTGAGGTCGTGCAGCCCGCGGGCCATCATGTCGGGGATGTCCCGGGCGCGCTGTACCGCTCCCACCGCCCGGCCGTAGACGACGCCCGTGGTGAAGAAGAGCAGTGCGAGGAACACGGCGACGTTGTGGACGAGGGGTGAGTCGATGACGGCGCCGTGCTCACCGCGCAGCGGGGAAGCGGCGGGCAGCGCGGCGGCGGCGATGACCGCGAGCAGCACGAGCGCGGTGGCGGCGGCGCTCCGCAGCCCGCGCCGCTCGTCCCCCGTGAGCGAGAGATCGGGCAGGTCCGCGCCGTCGGCCGGCCCCGAGACCCGGTCCCCGCCCCCGGCGGGCGTGGCCGGGCCGGAGCCGGCCGCCGTCAACTCCTCGGGGCCCGCGGTCATCGCCACGCGCCGGGTCAGCAGGGTCTCGGCGACCACGGTGACCACCAGGGCCAGGACCACGGAGGAGACCAGCGAGAAGAAGTAGTTGGCCACCGGGGTGACCGTGTAGGCGGGATCGATGGTGTGTGCGGCCGCCGTCGTCAGCGCGGCCAGCGTGGCGTCCGACGGCGTGACCAGCGGACTGGCCGCGTGGCCGCTCGAGACGGACACGAAGGCGACCACCGCGCCCAGTACCGGGTTGCGGCCGACGGAGCGGTAGGCGATGGCGCCCAGCGGGATCATCACCACGAACGCGGCGTCGGACGCGATGTGCGCCACCATCCCGGTGAACGCGACGACGAACGTCACCGCCCGGACCGGGACCTTCGCCAGCGCGGCCCGCAGCATCGCGGTCAGCAGTCCCGCCCGGTCCGCGACCGACACGCCGAGCATCACGACCAGCACCACACCGAGCGGCGGGAAGGTCGCGTAGTTGTCGATGAGGCCGTCGAGCATCATCGTCACACCCGCGTCGGAGACCAGGCTCCGGACCACGACTCGTCCGCCGTCCGCGGGAGAGGCCGCGGAGACGCCCAGGGCGTGCAGCGCCCAACTGAGCACCAGCAGCACGCCGCTGAGGATCACGAAGAGCCAGAACGGGTGCGGCAGCCGGTTGCCCACGCGCTCGACGATCCCGAGTACCCGCAGGGTCAGCGCCACGGACGCGGTGGGCTTCTCCACCGTCGTCTCCACCGTCGTCTTGGTCACCACATCGTTTCCCTTCCTCACCAGCCGGGTGGCCGCAGCGCGGCGTATTGATCGGCAATAAGACGTCAGCATGGTTGTTTGTGTCAATGGAGAAGTGATGTACGCCGATTTCATCCGTGTAACTTCTTGGTGATGGGAGGGTCTAGGATCGGTCCATGCCCTCGCCCACCGTCACCACCCGGCGGACATCGGCGCGCCCGGAAGAACGGCTGCTCGATGACGTCGACCTCGACCTGGTCGCCGCGCTCCAGATAGCGCCCCGGACCCCGGTCAACGCCCTCGCCGACGTGCTGGACAGCTCACCGAGCACCATCGCCCGCCGGCTCTCCCGACTGCGTGCGGACCGGCTGCTGCGGGTGGTCGGCCGACTGGACTGGCCGCTGATCACCACGGAGAACCCGCGCCAGGTCTGGATCACCTGCGCCCCCGGCCGCTCCGAGGAGGTGGCCCGCCGGCTCCTCGAACTCGCCGAGGTACAGACCCTGTTGCTGACGACGGGCAGTGCCGACATCTACTGCAGTGTCTATCCCCTGCTCGGCACCGACATCTTCGACCTGCTCACCCACCGCCTGCCCGCGACCGAGGGCATCGTCTCCACCGAGTCCCAGCTCGTCCTGCGCGCCCACACGCTCGGCCAGACCTGGCGGCTGCACCGGCTCTCCGAGGACCGGACGGCACAGCTGCGCGAGCACGCGGTCCAGGTCACCCGCGAGCGGCTGACCTCGCCCGGCCGGCTCTCGGAGCTGGAGCGCCGCACCCTGGAACTGATGGTCGCCAACGGCCGGATCCCGGCCGCCGACATCGCCCGCGAACTGGGCGTCAGCCGCTCGACCGCCTACCGCACCGCGCAGTCGCTCCTCGAATGCGGCGCCCTGGTGCCCCGGGTGGAGATCGAGCCCACCCTGCTGGGCTTCCCCCTCAACGCCCTGCTCTCCCTCACCGTGCTGCCGCAGGCCATTCCCGGCCTGCTCGACACCCTCGGCGCCCACCCCTCCGCCCGCCAGGTGTCGATGGTGGCGGGGTCCTCGTCGGTCATCCACTACGGCGTCTTCCGTGACGAGGAGGACCTGGCCCGTTTCATCACCACCGACCTCGGCGCCTTCCCCGCCGTCACCACGGTCAACACCTGCGTCGGCGTGCGCGTCCTGCGCCGCCACTGGACCGCCCGGGACGGCGTACGGCTCGGGGAGAGGGTCGCCGGACTGTGGCCCCGTTCCACGTCCTGACGCCGCACACCGCCCGTCCAGCCCCGCAGCCCCGGTGCCCCGGGGCATAGGGGATTTCCCTTCGGGTAGACGCGGGACGGACCGCGGGGGACACGCGGTCCCCGCCGTCGTTTCCGCAGGCAGGGACCGGCGGGGGAATAATGCGTCACCACGAACGTGCCCTGCGGACGGGATGGAATGAGGACTGGACACCGCAAGACGCCGCGGCCCCGGCGGGGCGGGCGGCCGGGCGGGGCCGGTAGCGCCGCCACCGACCGACTGCTCCGTATCCTGCTGCGCCGGGGCAAACAGCCGCTGAGCGCCGAGGACGTGACGGTCACCGACCGTCCCGAAGTGCGCAGGGCCGTGTCCGCGGCGGCACTCGGCAACACCATGGAGTGGTTCGACTTCGGTGTGTACGCCTACCTGGCGGGCACGCTCGGCAAGGTCTTCTTCCCGTCGAGTTCGCCCGCCACCCAGGTGGTCTCCACCTTCGCCACCTTCGCCGCGGCCTTTCTCGTGCGCCCACTGGGCGGGCTGGTGTTCGGCCCGCTCGGCGACCGCATCGGCCGCAAACGGGTGCTCGCCGCCACCATGATCATAATGGCGATCAGTACCTTCGCCGTGGGGCTGCTGCCCGGATACGCCACGCTCGGCCTGGCCGCGCCCCTCCTGCTGCTCGCCTGCCGCCTGGTCCAGGGCTTCTCCACCGGCGGTGAGTACGCGGGCGCCACCACCTACATCGCCGAGTACGCCCCCGACAAACGCCGTGGGTTCCTCGGCAGCTGGCTCGACTTCGGCACCTTCGTCGGCTACTCGCTCGGCTCCGGCATCGTCACCGTCCTGACGGCCGTCCTCGGCGACGACGGCATGGTGCAGTGGGGCTGGCGGCTGCCCTTCCTGATCGCCGGACCGCTCGGTCTCATCGGCCTCTACATGCGACTGCGGCTGGAGGAGACCCCCGCCTTCCAGCAGGCGACCGAGCAGGCGGAAGAGGCCAGGCAGCAGCCCGGCGCCGAGGACCCCACCGAAGAGGCCCGGCAGTCCGGCAAGGGACGGCTCAAGGAGATCTTCACCCGGCACTGGGAAGCCGTCCTGATCTGCATGGGGCTGGTGCTGCTCTACAACGTCACCAATTACATGGTGACCTCCTACCTGCCCACGTTCATGACCGAGACCCTCGGCGAGGATGCCCTCACCGCCCAGCTGCTGGTCCTGGGCACCATGATCGTGGTGGTGCTCACCATCACCACCGTGGGCCGGACCTCCGACCGCTGGGGCCGGCGGCCCGTTTTCATGGCGGGCAGCCTCGCACTGATCGCGCTGGCCGCGCCCGCGATCCTGCTCATCAGGGCCGGCGGCATCCTGCTGCCCGCCCTCGGCTGTCTGATCCTCGGCCTGCTGCTGGTGTGCTTCGCCGGGACGTCCGCCTCGACCCTGCCCGCGCTCTTTCCCACCCGGCTGCGCTACGGAGCCCTGTCGATCTCCTTCAACATCTCCGTCTCCCTGTTCGGCGGCACCACTCCGCTGGTGGTCTCCAGCCTGGTCGAGGCGACCGGCAGCACGATGGTCCCCGCCTACTACCTGATGGCCGCCGGTGTCGTCGGACTGATCGCCACCTTCTTCCTGCACGAGACGGCGGGCAAGCCGCTCAGGGGCTCGGGGCCGATGGTGGAGAGCGAGGAACAGGCCCAGGAACTGGTGGCCCGCAGCCGCACCGAGGCCGGCCGACGGGCCAGGGACGTATGGATCCGGGTACGGCACCCATGGGTCCACCACCACACGCACGGTGACCGCGACGACGGCTGACGGTGTCACCGGATCCGACGGACCGGCCCCGGACGTACCTGGCCCGACGGGACCGGCCGTTCGACGCCGACGGTTCGACGCCGACGGTTCGACGCCGACGGTTCGGCGGACCGGAGCCGGGTCACGCCCTCCCGTCTACTTGCTCAGGACGTTCGCCGCCACGATGAACAGCCCGAACAGCATGTCCACGGCCCCGGCCCGACAGGCCTCCGGACGGCCGCGCCCGGCCACCCGCGCGGCCCAGTACCCCCAGCCGAACAGCGCCACCGTGTTGAGGACCAGGGCGAACTCGATCGCGTCGTCCTCGGACCACCACCCGGCCCGCGCTCCGAGCAGCGCAGCCACCGTCGGCACACAGGCGGCGACGATCGGCCATTCGGTCAGCATCGACCACAAGGTGCCCGCGGTGGCCGGTCCGGCGAGGTGGGTCCGGTGCGCGATGGCGTGGGCGTAGCCGTGTGCCGTGGCCGCCGCCAGCGCGGCCAGCAGCACCCACACCGCGTCGTAGCCCGGGTCCGGCGCACCGCCGTTGTGACCGAGCGCCGCCGCCAGCACACTGGCCAGCACCGTCCCGTACACACAGCCGAACAACAGCCGCTGCAAGGGCTCCCGCCGCAGGCCGCCGGGGGCCACGACGACACGGGAACGGCCGGGCACGGGCATCACCTCCCGGGGCGGGGAACACCGTCCGTTCCGTGAGGTGTACCAGCACATCGCGCACCGTGCCCGGTGACCGGCGGACACGTACGCCGAAGAGGGCGAGCCGGTCATCCGGCTCGCCCTCCGCACCGTCCCCGCCGGGGTCGAGTCGCTCCCGGTCAGTTGGTGAGGTTGATCATCAGCGGCAGCGTGACGAACGCCAGCACGATGCTGATGATCACCGCCGAGGCGATGCGGTGTTCCTCGCTCTTGACGTGCTGCGAGGCGAGCATCATCGGCACGGGGGAGACGGGGAACGCCACGATCAGCGCGGCCTGCGCCGCGACCTGCTGCGAGGTCAGCAGCAGCCCTATCCCGTAGGTGCTCAGCGGCAGCACCACCACACTGCACAGCGCGACGGCGAACGCGCCGGCACTGAGCTGCGGCCGGCCGACCCGGGCCAGCGTCACACCCACCGACAGCAGCGCCACGCCCGAGGCGGCCTGTCCCACCAGTGTGAGCGAGCTGTCCACCATCTCGGGCGGGTGGATCCCGACCAGCGCGAAGACCAGGCCGAGCAGCGGGGCCCAGGCGAAGGGCTTGCGCAGCGGCTGCACCATCCGTAGCCAGGTGGGCCCCCGCGCCCCCGCGCCGGCCGGGCCGGTGTCCGGGCCGTGCGGCATCTCGGCGGCGTCGGGGTCCGTTGCGTCCGGGCCCGCGATGTCCGGCGGGCCGAACCCGCCGCCCGCGCCGGATCCGGCCGGGGCGCCCGCCGCGGCGGGTACGGGCCCGGGCGCGTGCGCCGCCACCCGGGGCCGGGGAACGGCGGCGGTCCTGGCCTTGTCCCCGCCCCGGTCCCAACTGATCAGGATCAGCACCGCGGGGTCGAGGACGACATTCACCAGGATGCCCGCGATGGCGATCGGGATCGCCGCGGTCGCGCCCCCGAAGAGGTTGCCGAGGATCGTCACACCCATGAAGGCGTACTGCGGCTGGACCGAGGCCAGCGCCACGATCGCCGCCCGGTCGAGCGGCAGCCGGCCGATCGTCCGCAGCCCCAGGAGGATGAGGGCGTACAGGCCGAGCAGCCCGAGGGCGAGCATGCCGACGAGCGGCCCCTGGCTGAGCAGGGTGTGGCGCGGGGTGTTCATGATGCTCAGGAACAGCGACGCCGGAAGGGCGAACTGCATCGTGAGCACCGTGAGCGCACCGCCGCGCTCCCCGGCGAACGACTGCCCGCGGCCCGCCCCGTAACCGAGTGCGATCACGAGGAAGACGGGCACGACGATCGTGAAGATATGAGAGAAGCTCACAGTCTTGTCCCTTGTTTCACCGGCGCGGACATCAGACCGACTTCACGGGTCGGTAGTCCGGGCTCCACATGGCGGCTCGCACCGCCGTGTCGAGATCGTCGTCAAGAGTCGCGCGGGCGACACCGTCACGCTCGGCCGCGCGGGCCACGGCCACGGCGACGGCGGCGGATGTGTCCCGCAGCCGGTCCACGAGAGGGAGGATCGGTGCGCCGGGGGTCGTGGGGTCGACCATGGCGGCGATCTGCCGTGCCGCGGCGAGGAGCATGCCCTCGGTGATCCGGTCGGCGCGGGCCACGACGGCGCCCAGGCCGAGCCCGGGGAAGACCAGGGCGTTGTTGGCCTGACCGATGACATGGGTCACGGCGCCATGGGTCACCGGGGCGAACGGGCTGCCGGTGGCGACCAGCGCGCGCCCGTCGGTCCACTCGATCAGGTCCTGCGGCGTGGCCTCGGCCAGCGGCGTCGGGTTCGACATCGGAAGGACGACCGGCCGTTCGGTGTGCGCGGCCATCTCGCGCACGATCTCCTCGGTGAAGGCACCGCCCTGGCCCGAGGTGCCGATCAGGATGGTCGGCCGGGCACGGCGGACCACCTCGGCGAGGCCGATGCCGCCGACCCGCTCGTCGCGGTCCCAGCCGGCGACCTCGTCGGCGCGGCGGGCGTAGCGCAGCCGGTGTCCGTCCAGGCTCGTGTCGGCGTCGGTGAGCAGACCGTACCGGTCGACGCACCAGAACCGGTCCGATGCCTCGTCCGGCGAAAGGCCGTCGGCCACCAGCGCGTCCCGCAGCTGGTCGGCGATGCCGAGCCCGGCCGACCCGGCGCCGAAGATCACGACGCGGTGGTCGCGCAGCGGCGCGCCGGTGACCCGGGCGCCGGACAGGACGGCGGCCAGGTTCACCGCGCCGGTGCCCTGGATGTCGTCGTTGAAGGTGAGGGCCTTGTCGCCGTACGTGTCGATGATGCGCCGCGCGTTCGCGGAGCCGAAGTCCTCCCAGTGCAGCAGAGCTTCGGGGAAGACCCGGCCGGCGGCGGCGACGTACTCGGCGACGAAGGCGTCGTACGTCTCACGGTCCACGCGCGGATGGCGGTTGCCGAGGTAGAGCGGGTCGTCGAGCAGTTCCCGGCGGTTCGTGCCGACGTCGAGAACGACCGGAAGCGCGCGGGCGGGGTCGATACCGGCCGCGGCGGTGTACACGGCGAGCTTCCCGACGCAGATGTCCATGCCGCCGACGCCCCAGTCGCCGATGCCGAGGATGGCCTCGCCGTCCGTGGCGACGAGCAGGTCCACATCACCCGGGCCGAGCCCGGCGGCGCGCAGTGCCGGCTCGATGTCCTCGGGGGCGTCCACGGAGAGGTAGATGCCGCGAGAGCGCCGGTACTCATGGCTGTAGCGCTCGATCGCGGTACCGACGGTGGGGGTGTAGACGATCGGGAGCATCTCGCTGAGGTACTGCCCGAGCAGCCGGTAGAACAGCACCTCGTTACGGTCCTGCAGGGACCGGAGGTACACGTTCTTGTCCAGGTCCGTCGCCTTCGCCCGGTACTGGGCGTACGCGCGGGTCACCTGCTGCTCCAGAGTCATCACCTGGGCGGGGATCAGGCCGGTCAGCCCGAGGTCGCGGCGCTCTTCACGAGTGAACGCGGTTCCCTTGTTCAGGCGCGGATCGGTGAGTACGGCGCGCCCGCGGGACGTGGTCTCCCAGGAGCCGTCCGCACTGTTCCAGCGGGTGGCCGGGGAGGCGGAGGATGACGGGCCGGAGTCCTTCGCTTCAGGAGGGTCGCTCTTCATTGCTGCTCGTTGTTCCTTGCTGTGATGCGGTTCGCGGGGTGGGTGGCACCCCGGGAAATCACGGTATCAACATATTTAAATCCGAATCATCGTTCGTGGCACGGGCGTTCACGAGTCAAGGACGGGTAAACCCCGCAGGTCGCGTGTGGGTTCACCGGCGGTGTGAAGGGGGAGCGGCGGCGGTGTGGCGCGCACCGTCGCCGGAGGTTCTTTATGAACGAAACGGACGCGGGGCTTGTACTGCCGAGGGGCTGGGCCGTGAGGGCCCGCCGACGGCCGGGGCCCGGCACGGGGCGTGGGCCCTGGGGAGACGCCGCCCCGGACGGCTCCCGCCCGGGCGCCCGCCTCGGCGTGGACAGCTTCTCGGCCGCCTGACCGCGACAACCCCCGGTACCTGCCGCTCGTTGCCGTACCGGGACCTCCGCACGCGTTTGCTCATCGCGAGCGCGTTGTGTGAATCTCTGACGTCATCTCTCCGAAAGGGCAGGTCATGACGCTCGGTAGGGTTCTCGGTGACGTCTCCTCTCGCGCTTCGACGCGGGAGCGGTAGCCCTGCCTGCGCAGATGGGGACGCAGGCGGTCGCGGCGACGTACCGATGCTGCCCGTACCTCGCTGTCTGCCCGTACCTCGCTGTCCAGGTCGAGGTCAAGGATCCGGACCATCCCGCGAGCCGGATCGCGCAACGGGTCAAGGGCGAGCCGCAGTCCGTCTACCACGCGGAGGCGGAACGCGGCGGGGCCGGCGCTCCCGGCCTGCCGACCCGACAGTTGATTCTTGTCTTCGACGGTGCGAGCGCCCGCTTCGGAATTCGGGCCGAGACCTCGGCCGGACTTCTCCGGCCCGCTGTGGCCACCCTCCTCGACGCCGCCGGCATGCGTTGAGCGCTGAGGCGGCCCGGCCGGCACCTGCCCGCAGCCGCGGCACATCGGCGTTCCCGCGCGGTTCGGCGCGGTCGGCCCCAGAACGAGCTCAGCGGGTGCGTTCGTAGTGGCGGCGTGCTTTCTCGCGGTTGCCGCAGACAGCCATCGAGCACCAGCGGGCGCGGTTGGCGCGGCTGCGGTCGAGCAGGAACAACTGGCATTCGTCGTTGGCGCAGGGGCGTAGCCGCCCGGGCGTGTGCTTCTCGGTGGCGGCCCAGGCGAGGATCACCTCGACGGCCAGCCGGGCGTGCGGGGGAGCTTTGACTGTCCACTGAAGACCGTCGGAAGTGATCTCCGGGATCTGGTGGACCCCTTCGAGCAGCGGGCTCAACGCGGTGGGCGAGCTCTCTCCGCGCACCACGTCCCGCAGGATGTCTCGTGTGTCGCGCAGCAGCGCCAGTTCCGCGAGGCTGCCTTCGCCGCCGTGCTCCCGTGCCCAGCGTATGCCTCCGGCCGGGTCGCCGAGCGCGTCCTGCTCCTCGCCGTTGACCAGCGGCCTGCTGTTGAGCAGGTCCAGCAGCGTGTCCATCGGGCAACACTCTCCATCTAACCGGATCGAATCATTTGACAGGTTAGCCCATTCCGTGCTTGCCTGACGGTGAACTAACCGGATCGGACATCCAAAGGGGTTAGAAATGAGCTCGGTGCACCACCGGACCGCCACCGTCGACGGCTACGAGATCTTCTACCGGGAAGCCGGCCCGGCCGACGCCCCCGCGATCGTCCTGCTGCACGGCTACCCGACCAGCTCGTTCATGTTCCGCGAGCTCATCCCGCTGCTGGCCGACGACTACCACGTCATCGCGCCGGACCACCTCGGCTTCGGCCACTCCGACGCTCCCCACGTGGGGGAGTTCGCCTACACCTTCGACGCCCTCGCCGAACTCACCTCCGGACTGCTCGACCAACTGGGCCTGGACCGCTACGCCCTCTACGTCCAGGACTACGGAGCCCCCATCGGCTGGCGCCTCGCGCTCCGGCACCCCGAACGGATCTCCGCCCTCGTCACCCAGAACGGCAACGGCTACGAAGAAGGTTTCGTCGAGTCGTTCTGGACCGACGTCTGGGCCTACGGGGCGAACCCCGGCCCCGACACCGAACCCGCCGTCCGCGCCGCGCTGAGCATCGACGCCATCCGCTGGCAGTACGTGCACGGCGTGCCCGCCCCGAGCCTGGTCAGCCCGGACACCTGGGAGCACGACTTCGCCCTCGTCTCCCGCGAGGGCAACGACGAGGTCCAGCTGGCGCTGTTCCGCGACTACCAGAACAACCGCCCGCTCTACCCACGGCTGCACGAATTCCTGCGTACCAGCGAGGTCCCGGTGCTCGCCGTGTGGGGCCGCAACGACGAAATCTTCGGCCCGGCCGGTGCGCGAGCCTTCGCCCGCGACGCCAAGGACGCGGAGGTGCACCTGATCAACGGCGGCCACTTCCTGCTGGAGAGCCACCTGGACGTCGTCGCGGGTTACCTGCGCGGCTTCCTCGGGCGGGTGCTGGGCTGAGCGGGTGTCTCATGACTGATCTTCCGGCCGATCGGTGACAGGGCGTTCACGGCGTGTGGGCGCGCCCGTCGCGCGGAGCGAAGGCCGCGAGGGCTTCCACGTCGGTCGCCCGGGCGCGCAGGAAGTAGTCCGCCCACTCGCCGGCTCGGGGGTAGGACGAGTCCTGGCGGACCTGAGCCACGGCCGCCTCGATGTCGAAGTGCGTGGTGCGCAGTTCGACGCCGGGTCCGAGGAGGCACCAGTGCGCTCCGGCCCTTCCGTACGGCATGCCGACGCTCCCGGGGTTGACCACGAGCCGGCCTTCGGCGAGGCGGACGAACGGCATGTGGGTGTGGCCGCAGACCACGGTGCGCATGTCCGCATCGAGGCCACCGAAGACCTCCTTCCAGCGGTCGGAACGGGAGTCGACCAGGACGACCTCCTCGTCGTCGCGGGGGGTGGCATGACAGAACAGCACCTTTCCCAGGCCGCGGACGGACAGGGAACGTGAGGACGGCAACGAGTCGAGAAGGACCACATGCTCCTCGCGCAGTTGTTCCGCCGCCCAGGGAGCGATGGGGTCGGGGATCGTGTCGCGCAGTCCCCGTCGGTATTCCGTCAGTTCGCGGTCGGCGTTGCCACGGATCCACACGACGCGGTCGCCGAGACCGGTGAGCAGATCGAGAACCCGCGTCGGTTGCGGGCCTGCCGCGATGTCACCGGTGAGCACGATGCGATCGGCGGCGTCGACGTCCGGTTCGGCGAGGACGGACTCCAACGCCGGCAGGACCCCGTGGATGTCGGACAGGACGGCGACTCGGTTCAGCATGGTCACCACTGTGCGACCTCGGCGGCGTTGCGCTCTACCCCGCCTGGCCGGTACCGGCCGGGATTCGCCCGGTTTCACCGGGACGAGGGCCTGGGGTGGTGGTCGAAAACGAGTGGTGCTACGACACCCACCCATGGCGTCGGTGTCGTCCCGGAGACCGTACGCACCTGGCCGGGTGCCGTCCGCTCACGGCCTCGGACACGCCTGGGTAAGGGCCCGGACGAGGATCGCGACGCACCGCACGGCGCGCCGCTCGGGCCCGGCGCGGTGTCTCGTGCCCGGACACCGTGTGGGGACCTGACTCATTCCGGGAGCGGACCGGGCTCGGTGGGGCGCCCGAGGTAGGTGGACGAGCCGGAGCCGGGGACGTCGAGCTCCCGGAAGCCCACCCTGTCGTAGAAGGCGCGGGCCGGGCGGTTGGCCGTGGACATGCACAGGTGGACGGCGGGTACCGCCTTGGCGTGCAGGGCCGCCAGCAGGGCGTTCATCAGGGTGCGCCCGTGTCCCCGGCGCTGCTGTCCCGGCAGCAGGTCGACGTGCAGGTGCGCCGGGTGGTCGGCCAGCTCCGGCACGACCATCCGCTCCGGGGTGTGCATGAGCGCGAGCATCTTCTCCGTGGGCGTGGTCGGCGGCGTCGTGGGAGCGGGATACCGGTCCGTCAGCCGAGGCAGCCACTCGTCCCGGAACGCCTCGGTGAACCGGGGGGTGTCGGCCGTCCCCACGATGTAGCCGACGGCCTCGCCCCGGCCGTCGTCCAGCACGAACGCCAGGTCCGGCTCCAGTTCGAGGTACGGCGCGGCGAAGATGTTCGGCAGGAGTTCAAGATCGGGGTAGATCTCCCGGGAGTCACCCCCCTCGTACCCGGTACGCACGCAGACGTTGAACACGGCAGCGCGGTCCCCGGGGCGGTAGCGGCGGACGAAGGGTGAGGTCGGCATGGCCGCATCCTGCCGGACCGTGTGCGCTGCCACAACCGTACGACGTAGGGAGTGCGGATCGGGGAGCGCAGGGGAACGTCGCGCACGTCGCATGTCTTGACGCTGCTGCACCCCGGGTCTAGCTTCGGCGTCTACAGATGCAGACCGAGTATGTGTATGTGGACGGCGATAACGGCCGTGCGGACTCGGAACGCACCACAACAGCACTCCCGGAGACACGCCGACGATGAAGTCCTCCGCCTCCTCCGCTTCCTCTGTTTCCTCCGATGCGCGCCCGGGCCGGGGCCGGTCCCGCACCCTGCTCACTCTGCTCCTCTCCGGCGCGATGCTGCTGTCCAGCGGGTGTGCCGTGGCGAACGGCGACAGCGCCGGCGACGCGGGCAGCGCGGACGGCCGCACCCTGCGCGTGGTGCTCACCCAGGAACCGCCGACGCTGGAGCCCTGCGAGTCGTCCCTGACCGCCACCGGTGTCGTCGTCCGTTCCAACATCACCGAACCGCTCGTCGAACGCGACCCCACCTCGGGCGAGTTGCGGCCGTTGCTGGCGACCGGCTGGACCCAGACGCGGCCCACGACCTGGACCTTCGACATCCGCCCGGGGGTGACGTTCCAGAACGGCGACCGGTTCGACGCGCAGGACGCCGCCTTCTCCATCGACCGAGCCGTCAACTCCGACCTCGCCTGCAACGTGGACGGATACGTCTTCGGCGACGAGGGACTGGACGTACGCGTGGACGGCCCGACCCGGCTGACCGTCACCACCGAGAAGCCCGATCCCATCCTCCCGCTGCGGCTGAGCTTCGTCGAGATCGTGCCGCGCACCACCGACACCGAGGCCAAGGTGCGCATACCGGTCGGCACCGGCCCCTACGCCGTGCGGTCCTGGCAGGCGGGCTCCGCGATCTCCCTGACCCGCAACGAGGAGTACTGGGGCGAGGCCCCCGCCTACCCCCGGGCCCGCTACGTCTGGCGCGGTGACGCGAGCGTTCGCGCCGCCATGATCGACAAGGGCGAGGCCGACATCGCGATGTCGCTGGACCCGATGGACGCGGAGAAGAAGACCACCGTCGACTACCCCAACAACGAGACGACCGCCCTGCGGCTGGACGGACGCGAGGCGCCGCTGGACGACCTGCGGGTGCGCCGGGCGATCGGCATGGCCGTCGACCGGGAGGGCATCGCCGACGCCCTGCTGGGCGGACTGGCCGAGCCGGCGGCCCAGTTGGTCCCGCCCGGCGTGGTGGGCCACAACGACGCGCTCGAACCCACCCGGTACGACGTGGACGCCGCCCGCGCGCTGGTCGAGGAGGCGGCGGCCGACGGCGTGCCGACCGGCCGGGAGATCACATTGGTCGCACGCAACGGCCAGTTCGCCGGAATCGCGGAGACGGCCGAGGCCCTGCAGTACGAGTTGGGCCGGATCGGGCTGAAGGTGAAGGTCCGCATGGCCGACACCGCCACCCAACTCCAGTACCAGCTGCGGCCGCTGCCGCGCGGCGTCGGGCCGATCGCCCTGCTGATCATGCATGGGAACCAGGCCGGTGACGCGGCGTTCACCACCAGCCAGTATCTGCTGAGCGACGGCCCGCAGTCCACCTTCGGCACGGCGGAACTCGACCGGCGCATCGCCGCCGCGGGCGGCCTGTCCGGTGCGGCGCGCCAGAGGGCCTTCGCCGGCCTGCTCGCCCACCAGAACGCGTCGGTGGCGCAGTACGCCTACCTGGCCCACATGCGCGGACTGCTCGGCCTGTCACCGTCCGTACGGTACCGGCCGAACTCCGCCACCGGAGACGAGATGCGGCTGGCCGACGTCACCCCCGCGAAGGCCGCGGACGCGGCGAAGGCGGCGGAACCAGCGAGGGCGGCGAAGGAGGTGCGGCACTGACATGGTCCCGTTCCTGCGCAAGCGCGTCGTATCCAGCGCGATCCCGCTCCTGTGCGTGGTGCTGGGTGTGTTCTTCCTGGCCCGTATGACCGGCAACCCGGTCGATCTCTACCTTCCGCTGAGCGCCACCCCCGAGCAGCGGGCGGACTTCTCCGCCGCCCAGGGCTTCGACGACTCCGTGCCGGTACAGCTGTGGCACTACCTCACCGGTGCCGTACAGCTCGACTTCGGAACCTCCCTGCGCACCGGACAGCCGGCCGCCACCATGGTGCTGGACGCTTTTCCCGTCACCCTCCAACTCGCCGGTGTCACCATGCTCCTGGCGATCAGCGGCGCGTTGCTGGTCGGCAGCCTCGCCGCCTACCGGCCGGGCTCGGCGATCGACCGGATCGCGGGCCTGCTGTCGATGACCGCGGCGAGCATCCCGGACTTCTGGTTCGCGATCGTGGGAGTGCTGGTCTTCGGTGTGAGCCTGGACCTGCTGCCGACGTCCGGCACGCTGGGCGGCCCGGAGGTGTGGATCCTGCCCGTCGCCACCCTGTTGATCCGCCCGTTCGGTGTGCTGGTGCAAGTGGTCCGCGGCAGCATGGTCGGCGCGCTGTCCGCCCCCTACGTCAAGCTCGCCCGCAGTAAGGGCGCCGATGCCCGGCGAGTCGTCTTCGGCCACGCGCTGCGCAACGCCGTCACCCCGGTCCTGACCGTCGCGGGGGACCTCACCGTGGCTCTGGTCAACGGCGCGGTGATCGTGGAGACGATCTTCGGCTGGCCCGGGATCGGCAAGCTCATGATCGATTCCATCCTCCAGCGCGACTTCGCGGTGCTGCAGGCAGCCGTGCTGCTGACCGCGGTGACGATCTTCGCGCTGAACATCCTCGTCGACGTCTGCCACGCGCTGCTCGACCCCCGGGTACGCCAGGCGGTGCCGGCATGAGGGAAGGAGCCACGATGACCGACCGGATCGAGCCGCCCTCGGCCTCGGACACCCCACCCGCCCCTCGTCCGCCCCGCTGGTGGCTGCTGCTCGGCCGGGACCGGCTCGCCGCCGTCGCGGCCGCGGTCCTCACCCTGGTCGTCCTCGTCGCGCTGTCCGGCCGCCTGTTCATCGGGGACCGGGCACAACGGCAGGACCTGCGTGCCTCGCTGCGCCCGCCCTCCCTCGACCACGGCGTCCACGGGCTGCTCGGCACGGACGTGCTGGGACGCAGCGTGCTCGCCCGGCTGGTGGACGCCGCCGGTACGACGCTGTCCGTCGCGGTGCCGGCGGTGCTGTGCTCGCTGGTGATCGGCTCCGCGCTGGGACTGTGGGCCGGGTACCACGGTGGCGTGCGGGAGAGCGTCACGATGCGGGTGGCCGACATCATCCTCAGCTTCCCCTCCCTGCTGATCGCGGTCGTCGTGCTGTACGTCTTCGCGCCCAGCGCGATGAACATCGTGCTGATCCTCGCGGTGACGCGGGTCCCCGTCTACCTGCGCACCGCCCGCGCCGAGTCGGCCGAGCTGAGGAGCCGGCTGTTCGTCGACGCGGCGCGGACCTTCGGCACACCGAGCCGGAAGATCATCTACTGGCATGTCCTGCCCGTCGTGCTGCCGACGCTGCTGACGGTGGCCACCCTCGACTTCTGCCTCGTGATGCTGACCGAGTCATCACTGAGCTTCCTGGGCATCGGCATCCAGCCGCCCGACGTCAGCTGGGGCCTGATGGTGGCTCAAGGCCGTCAGTACCTCGGGACGGCGTGGTGGATCGCCGTGCTGCCCGGCGTCGCGATCGTCCTGACCACGGTGTCCGCCACCGTGCTCGCCGCCTGGGCACGCCTGGCCACGGACCCGGCCCAGCGCTGGCGTCTGACGCTGCCCAGGAAGCGCCGCGGCGCCACGGCCGTTCCCACGGAGATGATGCAGTGAAGCACTCACCCTGCGATCCCGACCGCCCCGCGCTGGATGTCGAGGGCCTGTGCGTCGACCTGCGTACCCCCTCCGGCACGGTACGCGCGGTGGACGGCGTCAGCTTCGGCGTGCACCGGGGCCGGACCCTCGCCCTGCTGGGCGAGTCGGGCTGCGGGAAGTCGATGACCGCGCTGTCCGTCGTGGGCCTGCTCGACCCGGTGGCCGAGGTGACCGGCGGTGCCGTCCGCGTGGGCGGCACCGACACACTGCGGCTGAGCCGGGCGGAGCGCAGGAAGCTCGCCGGCCCCGCGCTGTCCATCGTCTTCCAGGACGCGCTGACCGCCCTCAACCCCGTGCAGCCGGTCGGCCGGCAGCTCGGGGAACCGTTCCGTATCCACCGCGGGTTCTCCCGGCGCAGGGCCGAGGAGGAAGCGGTCCGGCTGATGACCCGCGTCGGTATTCCCGAGCCGCGGTTGCGGGCCCGCGCGTACCCGCACCAGTTCTCCGGCGGCATGCGGCAGAGGCTGCTGATCGCGATGGCCGTCGCGCTCGACCCTGACGTCCTGATCGCCGACGAGCCCACCACCGCGCTCGATGTCACGGTGCAGGCGCAGATCATGCGGCTGCTGCGGGACCTGCAGACGGAGCGGGACATGGCGGTCGTCCTGATCACGCATGACCTGGCGGTGGTCGCCCAGCGGGCGGACGATGTCGTGGTCATGTACGCGGGCACCGTGGTGGAGAACGGAACGGTACGGGAGGTCTTCTCCCACCCCCGCCACCCGTACACCAAAGGGCTGCTCGACTCCGTTCCGGAGGACGCCGTCCGGGGCCGTCCGCTGCCCGCGGTACCGGGCAGCCCGCCGGATCTCAGCGCGGTGCCGTCCGGATGCGTGTTCCAGGACCGCTGCCCCCTCGTACGGGAACGCTGTGTGCGGGAGCGTCCTCCTCTGCGGTCCGTAGGAGCCTCCCGTTCCGCAGCCTGCCACTTCTCGGAGGAACTCCACCGTGTCTGAGAACCCCGCGACCGAGACCTCCGCGACCGGGACCTCCGTGCCGGGCCACCGTTTCGACGGCCGGGCCGACGCCCCGCCGTTGCTCGAGGTCTCCGGCGTGACCAAGACGTTCGGCCACGGCCGGCGGCGTCTGACCGCCCTGGACGGCGTCGACCTGCGGCTGCGCCGCGGCGAGACCCTCGGGCTCGTCGGCGAGTCCGGCTGTGGCAAGTCGACCCTGGCCCGCGTCCTGCTCGGGCTGGAGCGGCCCGACGCGGGCACCGTGCGCTTCGACGGAACCGACCCGTTCACCCTGCGGGGCAAGGCACTGCTGGCCTGGCGGCGCCGGGTGCAGATGGTGTTCCAGGACCCGTTCGCCTCGCTCAACGCCCGGATGTCCGCCGCCGACCTCATCGGTGAACCGTGGCGCACGCACCGGGACGTCGTGCCCACGGCACAGGCCAGGGAACGCCGGGTCCGTGAACTGCTCTCCCTGGTCGGGCTGCGGGAGAGCGACGCCCACCGCTACCCCGACGAGTTCTCCGGCGGCCAGCGGCAGCGCATCGGCATAGCCCGCGCGCTGGCGCTCGACCCCGACCTCATCGTGTGCGACGAGCCGGTGTCCGCCCTGGACCTGTCGGTGCAGGCGCAGGTGCTCAACGTCCTGTCCGAGCTGCGCGAACGGCTGGGCGTCTCCTACGTGTTCATCTCCCACGACCTGTCCGTGGTCCGGTACGTCGCCGACCGGGTGACGGTGATGTACCTCGGCAAGGTCGTCGAACACGGCCGCACCGAGGACGTCTTCGACCGCCCCCTGCACCCCTACACCGCTGCCCTGATGTCCGCCGCGCCCGTACTGGACGCGTCCCGGGCCGCCGAGGACGCGGAGATCCGGCTGCGCGGCGAGATCCCCTCCCCGTACGACATCCCCTCCGGCTGCCGCTTCCGCACCCGGTGCTGGCAGGCCGAGGACCGGTGCGCCGACCTGGCACCTCCGGCCGTCTCCCGAGCGGACGCGGGGGACCCCGGAAGGCCCGGCCAACCCCACGCGGCGCTGTGCCACTTCCCGCTGGCCGGGGAACAGCCCTGACGCCGACGGCCGGCCGTGTGTCCGGTCAGTGGCCGAGGAACTCCCTGATCTCGTCCAGCAGCAGGTCCCGGCCGTACCGGGGGCGTTCCAGATGCACATAGTGGTTCGCTTCGGGCAGGGTCCGCACCCGTACGTCCCGGGCGTTGACCAGTCGCCGCGCGAGTCGGTCACCGTCTCCCGGGCGGGACCAGAAGTCGCGTTCCGCGCGGAGCAGGAGCGTACGGGCACGGATGCGCCCGGCATCGTAGGAGGGGCGTCCCTGCGCCAGATGGAAGGCGTCGACCAGTGGTCCCGTGGGGTTGCGGAAGGCGGGTGGCATGCGAGTGCCGCTGGTGGGGTCGGCGCTCAGGGCGGCGCTACGGTAGGCGTCCCGCACGGCGGGGTCACGTCGGGCATCGGGATCGTCGTCGGACAGCCCGCTGTCCCAGCGCGCGGTGAGCGAATCGGCCGTGACCGCCCGCCACGCGGGCTGGGGCCGGGGCCGCCCCGGGTTCTCGGGGTCCTCGAGTTCGCTCTGCAGCGGCCACGGGCCGGTGCCCGCGCACAGCGTGTTCAGCAGCACGAGATCGGCGATCCGCCCGGGCCGCCACGCGGCGTGTGTGGCGAGCCAGTGGCCGCCGGTGGCCCAGCCGAAGGCGGACAGGGGCCCGGGCCGGCGCCGACGGACGAGTGACACGGCGGCGTCGATGTCGGCCGCCGCCTCGCCGGAGCGTACCTGCGGTGGCGCGGCCGAGGGATCCTGGCCCATCGCGGGCGGGTGATCGCTGTGCCCGAAGCCGCGCACCTCCATGACGTAGACCGGGAAGCCGGCCAGCGCCAGATCCGCAGCCAACGACCCGCCCGGGACGGGCAGGTCGAAGGCCGCCGTGCCACCGGGCCGGGCCCCGTGCACCAGCAACAGCGGCCTCGCACGTACGACAGGGCGGGAGGGCAGGATCTCGCGCACGAAGATCCGCTTTCCGTCTTCACCCGTCGCCCACACGTCGTTACGGACCAGCGCCGCGCGGCCCGAGCCGGTACGGCCCGTGGCACGCGCCGGTCCGGCCGGTGCCACGACCGCCGACAGCCCCGCCGCCCCGGTGGTCCTCAGAAAATGTCGTCTGCGCATGACGCGACGCTAGAAAGGCCCGGTGGAAAAGACAATCAATCGGCTGTTATCAAACCATCGCCGTTACTTATAAGTTGAGCCCATGGAGCTGCGCCGCCTCAGATATTTCGTCGCCGTGGCAGAAGAACTGCACTTCGGTCGGGCCGCGGAGCGTCTGGGCATCGCCCAGCCCGCGCTCTCCCAACAGATCCAGAGGCTGGAAACCGATCTCGGCGTCCGGTTGCTGATACGCAACCGGCGCCGGGTGACGCTGAGCCCCGCGGGGAATGCCTTCCTGCCCGGGGCCCGCGAAACCCTCGCCCACGCCGACCGTGCGGCGCGGACCGCGCGCCGCACGGCCGCCGGCGAGCTCGGTCGGTTGGTTCTGGGCTTCGTGGGATCGGCGGCGGATGAACTGCTGCCGCGGGTACTGCCCGTGTTCCGGGCACGGCTGCCGGACCTCCGCCTCGTCCTGCGGGAGATGACCAGTGCCGAGCAACTGGCCGCACTCGCACGGGGTGGCCTCGACCTGTGCCTGATGCGTCCGCCCTCCCCACCCGTGCCCGGACTGCGGACCCGGCTGCTCACCCGGCAGCCTCTCGTCGCCGTCCTGCCCTCCGGACACCCCCTCGCGGACCTGGAGGAGATCGCTCCCGCGGACCTGCGGGGTGAGTCCCTTGTCCTGTTCCCCCGGGAGAAGGGCCCCTGGCTGCACGACGTCATCACCTCCTACTGCCACCGCGCCGACGGTGCCCGTCCTGAAGTCGCGCAGGAGGCGGTCATGATGCAGACGATCATCGCGCTCGTGGCGGCCGGAACGGGCATCTCCCTCGTCCCCGCGTCCCAGCGGTCCCTCGCACGGCCGGGAGTGGTCTTCCGCCCTCTGACGGGCGCACCCGTGGTGGACCTGGTGGCCGCGTGGTCCGAACCCCCGTACAGCCCGGCGCGCACGGCGGCGCTCGCCATTCTCTGCGCGCCGTGAACCGGCCGGATCGGTGCCGGTCCCGTCCGGCGACCGAACGCGCCCGGTGGCACCCGTCGCCACCCGCCCGGCCACGCACACATCTCCGGGGAATCCCTCGTGGCGGTCGACGGCGAGGCGAAGGCCGATGCTCCCGCGGGCCACTACCGCCGCCATGGGCTACGCCACGACGTTCGACAGCGCCGGCGACGCGACCGGCCTACACCTGGCCACAGCCGAGTTCACCGTCCCCGACGACACGCCCGGCACCGGGACCGAGGCCGTGCTCGACCTGGGCAAGGCGACCGGAGCGGGTCATGTTCTCGACACCGGGGCCGGCCCGGGAGAACCAGCTCATCCTCGGCTGCCTGCGCCGCGACGCCAAGGACGCCGTGGCGTTCAACGGCAGCGTCGGCGTCGCCGGCGGCCTGCCCGTCCGCGTGCAGCCCTCCGGCCGGCCGGGTCGCCACCGGCGACCTGCGTTTCGACGTGTACACCCGCCGGAACGCGCCCGCCGGCACGGTCGAGGTGTCCTTCGACGACGGCAAGTGGCGGACAGCGGCCTCCACCGCCTCCCTCGGCCAGATGAAGTTCCGCGCGAAGCGGCCCCCTCGGACTCCGCGGCGGGCCGGGACGCGTCCCTGCGCGTCACCGCCACCGACGCGGACGGCAACGCGGTGACGCAGGAGGTGAAGAAGGCGTTCACCGTCGCCGCGGGTCAGACCCCGGAGGTGTCCGGCGAGCTCCCCGCCGGGGCGACGCAGGCCGTCGACGACTCGGCAGGTCGCGTGGGAGCCATCGAAGCCGCCCGCACCGGGTGCGGGCCCTCAGGAAGCGGGAAGCATCCGGGGCACCGCTCGCACGTAGAGGACCATGCCGACCACCTCGACCAGGGTCTGGGTGACCACCACCACCGAGGCGACGGCCAACTGGCCGGGCAGGGCCAGGGCGAGGGGGAGGACGACCAGGGAATTGCGCGTCGCGCCGGTGAACACGATCGCCCTGCTCTCCGGTATGTCGAGACGGAACAGTCGGGCGACGGCGAGCCCGGCGAACGCCATCACGACCAGGAAGAGGACGTAGAAGGGCACGACGCGGGCCACGTCGACGAGGCTGCCGCCGAGTCCGGGAACCTGGGACGCGACCACGGTCAGCAGGGTGGCGGCCATCAGCGGCACCATGGCCGTGCCCATCGCGTCCGCGGTCCTCCGGCCGGCCGGGCGCCGGGCGGCCCACGCCTGCGTGAGCCAGGCCAGTGCCAGCGGGACGACGATCAGCACGAGGAACGCCTCGACGAACGGTCCCACCTCGACGACATCGGCCAGGCCCGAGCCCAGGAACACGAAGAGATAGCCGGGCAGCAGCACCATCTGCACGAGCAGCAGCAGCGGAGTCGCCGCGAGCAGCCGCCGGCTGCTGCCACCGGCCAGACCGCTGAAGACGATCACGTAGTCCACGCACGGGGCCAGCAGCACCAGCAGCACGCCCAGCCGCACTGCCCGGTCGCCGGGGAGGAAGGAGAACATCGCCGCGACCACCAAGGGCACCACCACGAAGTTCACCACCAGCGCGGCGGCCAGGAACCGGCCCGCCCGCAGCGAGCGGACCAGCTCGGCGGCGGGCACCTGCAAGAACGTCACGTACAGCAGGGCGGCGAGGACCGGATTGATGGCGTGCTCAAGGCCCGCTCCCACGGCAGGGGCGGCCCAGCCCACCAGTCCGCCGGCGGCCAGCGCCCCCACGTAGACGGCGACCTGGTGGCGTTCCATGGCCGCGACCGGGCCGGATGACTGCGACAACGTACGTACTCCTCGGGAGGGGCTGCGACGGACCGGACCGGCGTCAGGCCGCGGGGGTGAACGGCTCGGCGAACGGGCCGGCGCCCCCGGACGGGGACGCGGAACCCCACCGCGGGACGAAACCTCATGCCCCGACGGTAGACCGTCGACCCGACTGGTTCGTCGGGCCCCCTCGAGATCGTCAGGGCCGTGACCCGCCCGGTCGTGGCACACCGTGACCGGCCGGGCGGGCGCCGCGGTCAGCCGGTCCTCTCCCGCGACGTCCGCGGGCCGGGCGCCACGCGGTCCGTCGCCGCTTCCGGCGGGGTCGTGGCCCGGCCGGGCTCCACCGAGGCGGACACCGGGTCGGGCCGGACGGACAGCAGGAGCAGGCCGGCCGCGAACAGGGGGGCGAGAGGACCGCGCTGATGACGAACGGCACCCGCCGGCCCCAGCTGAGGAACGCCTCTTCGGAGAGCAGGGCCGTCATGAGCGCGAACGCGCCGGTGGACAGGAGGGTGCCGCTGCCGGTTCCGATGGCGGGGAGCGAGGACAACAGGCCGCGCCGAGGGGCCGCTTCCCCGGCCGGGGGCGGCCTTCCGCGGTGCGGGGACGGTGTAGCCGCGGCGCGCGGCGGGGACCGTTCAGATGTGAGCGACACGATTGCGGTTGCCTTGGTCACCGCGCTGTCGACGTTGTTCGGTGTGTGGTTCACCGGGCGGGTCGCGTTACGGACCACGGCACGTCAGGTGGAAGCCCAGGAGAGGCAGAAGCGAAGGGACCACGAGGAGCAGCGGAAGGCACGGAAGCGAGAGATGCGCCGTGAGGTGTACGTGCAATTCCTCAACGCGGCCGAGGCGTTGGAGAGCGCGTTGATCCAGACCTGGGACCAGCCACTGCCCCAGGACTGTGAGTCGGTCTTCAAGGATCACCGCGCCAGGCTGATGAGACTGCGGGAGACATTCCACGTGCTGGACATGGAGGGACCCTGTTCCGTGACCGAGGCGGCACGTGACGTCCGTATCGCCGCGCAGAGACAGGTCGACCAACTGGAGGCCGTCGTCCGCGACGCGCGTGACCAGGGGACGACCAAAAGCCTCGGCATTTTCGCCAGCGACGTGTGGATGGAATGTCTGAAGACCTCGGAGGACATGCGGAACGAGCTCCTGAAGCGGGCGCGGAGCGCCTTGAACTGACGAACCGACCGCGTCGAGCTGACGAGCGGACCGCGTCGAGCGGATGAGCCGTACCGTACCGACCCCACCGGCCCCAGCCGATCCCCTCGTCCGCGCGGCGCACCACCGGATGCACACAAGGGGTTGACCATTCGTGGACGTGCCCCTAGGTTTCTCGCAACCCACTGGTACATCGTTTAACCAACATGGTTGACGTCCTGGTTGGAGACATCCCGCTGTGCGCTCACCTCTGAGTCGGCGCGGTTTCCTCGCCGCAGGCTCCGGCCTCGCCGCCGCTGCCGCGATCCCCGCTGTGTCCGGCTGTTCCTCGCTCGCCTCGGCCGATTCCGATCCCGGCACCCTGGTGGTGCACACCCAGCTCGGCACCACGGCACCCGGCTCCGCCACGTACACCGCCGTCGTCAAGGAGTTCCACCGGGAGAACCCGGGGCTCCGCATCAAGAACCTCGTCAACGGTGACGACCTGGCCCAGGTGTACGAGACCTCCCGGCTGGCCCGCAAGGAGCCGGACGTGGTCATGGTCAACCTGTACGACAAGACGCTGGCGTGGACCGACGTGGGCGCCACCGTCGACGTGCGCGACTACCTCGACCACTGGGGGCTGCGCGAACGCGTCCTGCCCGCCGCCCTGACGGAGTGGACCGACGGCAAGGGCAGGCTGCGTGCCTTCCCGTACTTCGCCGCCAACTGGCCCGTCGCCTACAACACCGCCTTGCTCGAACGGGCCGGCGTCGACTCCATACCCACCACCGGGGACCAGCTCATCGGCGCGGCCCGCAAGCTCCGGGCCAAGGGCATCGCCCCCGTCACCGTGGGTGGCAACGACTGGACCGGGCAGAAGCTGCTCGCCCAGATCATCCAGACCTTCCTCACCCCGCAGGAGGCCCGAGTCGTCTACTCGACCGGCGACTTCAGCGGCAGGGGAGCCCGCGAGGGCATCGACTACTTCGTCGCGCTGCGGGACGCCGGCGTCTTCGCCGACAAGGCCCAGGGCCTCACCTCCGACACGATGACCACGCAGTACAACACCGAAGCCGCCGCCGTCCAGTCCGCGATGTCCTCCGCCCTCGCGAAGGTGCCGCCGAAGACCGCCGGTCACACCGAGGTCGGCGGCTGGCCGCTCGCGCCCGGAGCCGCGCACGACAAGCCGACGATCCTGCGTTCGTTCACCCTCATCGGCTTCTGGATCAGCCCCAACGGCGTGAAGAAGCTGCCTGCCGTCGAGATGTTCCTGCGCTTCATGTACCGACCGGAGGTGGTGTCGCGCTTCATCACCGAGAGCGGACGGGACATGGCGCTCGTGACGGAAACGGTCAGCAAGGAGTTCCCCCTGGTGGCCAAGGCCCAGCAACTCGGCGACCGGGTCGACCAGGCGCTCCTGCCCGACCTGTACGTCCCCCCGGCCGCCACCCAGCCACTGATCACGGCGACCAGTACCGCCTTCACCCGGGGAACGAGCGCGGCATCCGTCCGCTCCGCCCTCGAATCCGCCTACCGCACGGCCTGATCCGCGCGCCCGAGCCCTCTGCGAGTCACTCATGCCGACGCTCTCGCCCGCCCCCGACGGCACCTCGGTCCGCCTGCCGGCCCCGCCCGCACCGCGGCCCGCCGCCGCGGCCCGCCGCACCCAGGGCGGGGTCGTCCTCGCCGTGCCCGCGCTGGTCTGGTACCTCGTCTTCATGGTCGGTCCGCTGGTCGCCATCTTCGTCATCGCCGCCCTGCACTGGCCCGGCATGCTCCAGCCGATCTCCTTCGCCGGGCTCGGGAACGTCCGGACCGTCCTCGACGACCCCGTCTTCTGGGACGCGGCGCGCAACACCGCCACCCAACTCGTCGTCGCGCTCCCGCTGATGATCGTCGCCGCGTACATGCTCGGGTACTACGTCGCCCAGCGCCCGCCCGGCCACCGCGCGCTGCGGTACCTGCTCTTCATACCCGGCCTGATCTCCACCCCGGCCAAGGCGATGGTGTTCTACGCCGTCCTCTCCCCGGACGGACTGCTCAACGGCGGACTGGAGAAGACCGGCCTCGGCTCGCTGACCGACGCCTGGCTCGCCTCGCCCTCCACCGCGCTGGCCTGCCTCATCCTCCTCGACGTGTGGAGCGGCATCGGCTTCACCGCCGTACTGTTCGCGGCCCGCCTGGGCAGTGTGCCGGACGAGATCGGCGAGGCCGCCCAGCTCGACGGCGCGGGCCACTGGCGCGCCATGTGGCGCATCCACTTCCCCGTCATCCGCGACTTCGTCGGGGTCGTGACGATGCTCCAGTTCCTGTGGACCCTGTTCGGCTCCGCCCAGAACGTGCTGCTGCTCACCCAGGGCGGCCCCGGAAGCTCGTCGACGACGCTGTCCTTCCTCGTCTACCAGAAGGCCTTCATCGCGGCCGATCTCGGCTACAGCCAGACCGTCGGCGTGGTCCTGTTCCTGGCCGGCCTGGCCGGGCTCCTGACCATCCGTCGCGTCTTCCGCCAGAACTACTGATCGGAGCGGTTCCATGAAGTTCGGAAGGTCCTGGCTGCCGGCGCACATCCTCGCGTGGCTGTACGCGGCGCTGCTGGTCGTCCCCCTCTACTACCTGCTGGTCTCCGCCTTCAAGACGAACGACCAGATCTTCGGCAGCCCTTTCTCCCCGCCCGCCTCGCTCTCCCCGGACAACTTCGGGGAGGCGTTCTCCTCCGCCCACCTCGGCCCCGCCGTCGTCAACTCGGCACTCGTCACGGCACTGGCACTCGCGCTCACCCTGGCACTCGCCGTCCCCGCGGCCTTCGCGATCGCCCGCTCCGAGGGGCGGCTGGGAGCCCTGGTGGAGCGGGTGTTCTCGCTGGGGTTCCTGGTTCCCACGTTCGCCGCGCTCTTCCCCACCTTCCTGCTCGCCGCCGGCACCGGGCTGTTCCACACCCGCGCCTTCATGGTGCTGTTCCTGCCCGCCACCGCGATGCCCCTCTCCGTGGTCATCCTGGTGCAGTTCATGCGGACCATCCCGCGCGAGATGGAGGAGGCCGCGCGCATCGACGGCGCCTCCACCTTCGCCGTCCTGCGGCACGTCTACACACCGATGTGCATGCCGGGGATCGCGACCATCCTGCTGCTGAACTTCCTGACCTTCTGGAACGAGTACCTCTACTCGCTCGTCATCATCGGCCCCGACCCCGAGCAGCGCACCGTGCAGGTCGCCCTGCCCACCCTGAAGTCCCTGACCGGCACCGACTACGGCATCCTGACGGCGGGCACGCTCCTGACACTGGTCCCGGTCTGGGTGGTGTACACCGTGCTCCAGAAGCGCATGCAGCAGGCACTCGTCAGCGGGGCGGTGAAGATGTGAAGGAACGTCCCGAGGGCGCCGCGCGCCCAACGATCAAGGCCGTGGCCGCCGAGGCGGGAGTCTCCACCGCGACGGTCTCCCAGGCCGTCAACGGCACCGGCCGGATCTCGGACGCCACGCGGCGACGCGTCC
The DNA here is from genome assembly GCF_052983195.1 of Streptomyces hebeiensis. Lineage (NCBI taxonomy): Bacteria > Bacillati > Actinomycetota > Actinomycetes > Kitasatosporales > Streptomycetaceae > Streptomyces > Streptomyces hebeiensis. The sequence continues at coordinate 27,782 of NZ_CM129812.1, read as the reverse complement.
TCGAAGCGGCCACCAGGCTGGGCTGGTCGCCCAGCGCCTCCGCGACGGCACTGCGCCGGGCGCGCACCCGCACGATCGCCCTCGTCGTCCGGCGCCCCACGGACGTACTGGGCGCCGACCCGCACTTCAGCGAACTGATCACGGGTCTGGAGGGGGAGCTGTCCCCGCGGGGCTACGGTCTGCTGCTCCACCTGGTCGCCGACATGCCGCAGGAGAGCACGCTGTACGAGCGGCTGGTCGCCGAAGGCCGCATCGACGGCGCCGTCCTCACCGACGCACGCGCGGACGACCCGCGCCCCCGGCTGCTGCACGGCCTCGGACTGCCCGCCGTCCTGCTGGGCGCACCGGCCCACGGCTCGGCGGTGCCCGGCGTGGGACTCGGGCAGCAGGGCGCCGGCGTCCGCGAGGCCGTCGCCCACCTGCTGGAACTCGGCCATACCCGCGTCGCCTACGTCGCGGGTCCGGCCGAACTGCTGCACACCCGGCTGCGCCGTACCGCGTTCGAGGAGGCCCTCGCCGAGCGGGGACTGCGGCCGGTCGCCGTCCGGCACACCGACTTCACGGAGGAGGCGGCCGTCGCCGTCACGAAGGACCTGCTCGCCCTGCCCGACCGGCCGACCGCCCTGGTCTTCCCCAACGACTCCATGGCCGTCTGCGGCATCGGCACCGCCCAGCGCGCCGGGCTCCGGGTGCCCGGAGACCTGTCGGTCGTGGGGTACGACAACCTCCCGCTCGGCCGCTGGCTGCACCCCCGGCTGACCACCGTCGACCAGCAGGTGCAGCGCGTCGGCGCCGCCGCCGCCCTCACCCTGCTCGCCCGGTGCGGCGAGGACGTGTCCCCGGCCGTCCTCGACGGGCGCCCGCGGCTGGTCGTACGGGAATCCACCGGTCCCCTCCCGACGGGAGCCTGAACCGTGCGCCCCGTTCCGGCCATCCGGGGCCCGCCCGCACCTGTGAACCCTCCACACCGACAGCCGCGCCGACACACCCCCGCACTCGAAGAGGCCAGAGAGACCATGCGACGCCACAGTGCCCAGCTCACCCATGACTCCGCCGTTCTTCCCTGGCTCGGCGCCAACTTCTGGTCCCGCACCGGCGGTCCGCTGATGTGGCGCGACTACGAGCCGAAGACGGTACGCGAGGAGCTGGCCGTCCTGCGGGACCACGGGCTCAACATGACCCGGTCCTTCTTCTACTGGCCCGACTTCCACCCCGAGCCCGGCCGTGTCGACGAGGAACTCTGCGACCGCTTCCGCGACTTCCTCGAGGCCCACACCGAAGCGGGCATGGGCACGATCCCCACCTTCATCGTCGGCCACATGTCGGGCGAGAACTGGGACCCCGCCTGGCGCGGCGGACGGGACCTGTACGAGGACGTGTGGCTCGTCGGACGGCAGGCGTGGTTCGTCTCCCAGATGACCCGGCGCTTCAAGGACCACCCCGCCGTGACCGGCTGGCTGATCACCAACGAGATGCCGGGCTACGGACGGATCTACCAGGTCGACCCGCCCTCACCCGACGTCGTCACCGCCTGGGCACAGTTCATGTGCGACGCGGTCCGCGCGGCGGGCGGCACCCAGCCGGTGTCACTCGGCGACGGCGCCTGGGGCATCGAGGTGACGGGCCGCGACAACGGCTTCTCCCTGCGGGACACCGCCGAGTACGTCGACTTCGTCGGCCCGCACGTCTACCGCTCCGACACGGACCGGCCACGCCAGCACTACCGCGCCGCCTTCGAGTGCGAACTCGCCGCCGTCGCAGGCCGGCCGGTCGTACTGGAGGAGTTCGGGCTCTCCACCGACACCGTGTCGGCCGCGAACGCGGGCGTGTTCTACCGGCAGACCCTGCACAACTCACTGCTCGGGGGAGCCACCGGCTGGATCGCCTGGAACAACACCGACTACGACGACCTGTGGGACCGCCCGCCCTACGACCACCACCCCTTCGAGATGCACTTCGGGATCACCGACCACACCGGACGTCCGAAGGAACCGCTGCGCGAACTGGCCGACTTCGCCGAGGTGCTGCGCCGCGTCGACTTCGCGCGCTGCCGCCGCACGGACGCGGACGCCGCACTGGTCGTGCCCGCCTTCCTGGAGCGTGGCTACCCCTACAGCCGGCCCGCCGACCGACCGCTGATCTTCACCTCGCTGCACCAGGGGTACGTGGCCGCGCGCGGCGCCGACCTGCCCGTGGCGTTCGCCCGGGAGGCGGACGGGCTGCCGGACGACGCCCGGCTGTATCTGCTGCCCTCCACACGCCAGCTGACCACCCGTACCCGCCGGGCCCTGGAGCGCAGGGCCCGGGAAGGGGCGACCGTCTACCTGTCGTTCTGCTCGGGCGAACACCCGACGACGCGCGGTCCGTGGTTCCACGACCTCGACGGCCTGTTCGGGGTGGAACTCCAGCTCTCCTACGGTGTCGCCGAGCCCATCGCGGACGACGTCCTGGAGATGACGTTCACCGAGGACTTCGGTTCGATCGCCGCGGGCGAGATCCTGACCTTCCCCGTCGCAGGGAACGAGGACAGCCGCGCCTACCTGCCGGTCGTCCCGACCGGCGCGCGGGTCGTCGCCACCGACGCGCACGGCCGCCCCGCACTGCTGTGCCACGAGACGGGGGAGGGCCGCACGGTGCTGGCCACCTACCCGCTGGAGCACATGGCCGCGCGGACGGCCCGTGTCAACCCGGAACAGACGCACCGGCTGTACGCGGCACTCGCCGAACTCGCCGGAGCCGCCCGGACGGTGACGGTCGACACGCCCTATGTCGCGGCCGACACACTCGTCCGCGAGGACGGCTCCCGCTTCGTGTGGCTGGTGAGCCAGTCCGACGAGGAGCTGACCGTACGCCCGGCCGCGGACGGCGAGCTGACCGAGCTGACCGGTGGGGAGCCCGTGCAGGACGTGGTGCTCGCCCCGTACGGGGTCCGCGTCCTCGCGCTGCGCTGACCACCTCGAGCCACCCGCACCACCCGCACCATCCATCGCACCGACGTGTCCCGCGAGGTGAGCCATCCGATGTCCGAACCACTGTTCCGCGACCCCGCCGCGCCCGTCGCCGACCGGGTCCGCGATCTGCTGGCACGGATGACCCTCATCGAGAAGGTGGGCCAGGTCAACCAGCGGATGTACGGATGGGACGCGTACGAGCGCACCCCCGAGGGCCACCGGCTCACCGAGGCGTTCCGCGCGGAGGTGGCCGCCTTCGACGGGATGGGCGCGCTGTACGGATTGCAGCGCGCCGACCCGTGGTCGGGCGTGACGGCTGCCACGGGGATCGGTTCGGCGGACGGCGCGCGGGTATCCGACGCCGTGCAGCGCCATGTCGTGGAGAACACCCGCCTCGGCATCCCCGTCCTCATGGTCGAGGAGATGCCGCACGGCCACCAGGCGCTGGACGGGACCGTACTGCCGGTCAACCTCGCGGTCGGAGCCACGTGGAACCCGGAACTCTACGGGGAGGCGGCGGCCCTCGCCGCCGCGCAGCTCCGGGCGCGCGGCGGTCATGTCGCCCTCGTGTCCGCGCTCGACCTGGTGCGCGATCCGCGCTGGGGCCGCACCGAGGAGTGCTTCGGGGAGGACCCGTACCTCGCGGCACGGTTCACCGAGGCGCTGGTGCGCGGCGTCCAGGGACCGCCGGGCGACCGGATCGGACCGGACCGGGCGGCCGTCGTCCTCAAACACTTCGCGGGACAGGGCGCCACCGTCGGCGGTCGCAACAGCGCGGCCACCGAGCTGGGCGCCAGAGAGCTGCACGAGATCCACCTGGAGGCCGCCCGCGCGGGGATACGCGCCGGCGCGGCGGGCGTCATGGCCGCGTACAACGAGTTCGACGGCGTTCCGTGCGCCGCCAACCGTGATCTGCTGACCGGGATCCTGCGCGAACGGTGGGGGTTCAGCGGGCTGGTGATGGCCGACGGACTCGCCCTGGACCGCCTGGTGAGACTGGCCGGCGACCCGGTGGCGGCCGGCGCCCTGGCGCTTCGGGCGGGAACCGACCTGAGCCTGTGGGACGGGTGCTTCCCACGGCTGGCGGAAGCGGTGCGGCGGGGCCTCGTCGACGAGGGCACGCTCGACACGGCGGCCGGACGGGTCCTCGCGCTGAAGTTCCGGCTCGGTCTCTTCGAGCAGCCGTACACGGGAGCGCGCCCGGCCGTCGCGGCCCCGGAGCGGCTCAGCGAGCGCCTCGCCCGCGAGTCACTCACCCTCCTCGAACACGACGGTGTGACACTGCCGTTCACACAACAGGTCAGGACGATCGCGGTCATCGGGCCGAACGCGGACTCCGTAGCGGGGCAGATCGGCGACTACACCGCGCCCCCGCGACCCGGCACGGGCGTCAGCCTGCTCGACGGAATCCGGGCCGCCGCGCCCGAGGGCACCGAGATCACGTACGCCCGGGGGAGCGGCCTCGTCGGCGGGGACACGACGGGCCTCCCCGAGGCGGTGGCGCTCGCCCGCGCGGCCGATGTGGCGGTGGTGGTGCTCGGCGGTTCGAGCGCACGGGAGTCCACCACGCGCTTCGACTCCAACGGCGCGGCCGTCGTCGCTTCGGCCCAGCCGGTGGAGATGACCTGCGGGGAGGGCGTGGACCTGGCCGAACTCTCCCTCCCCGCAGGGCAGTCGGCCCTGCTGGACGCCGTCGCCGCCACGGGGGTGACCGTGGTGCTGGTCCTGGTGCAGGGCCGTCCGCACGCACTGCCCGACCTCACCGACCGGACGGGCGCCGTCCTCAGCGCCTGGTACCCCGGCCCGTGGGGCGGGCGCGCGGTGGCGGACGTGCTGTTCGGCGTGTCGGAGCCCAGCGGTCGGCTGCCCGTCTCCGTACCCCGGTCGGCTGCCCAACTGCCCGTCTACTACAACGGGAAGGACCACACGTACCGAGGGTATGTGGATCAGCCCGCCACGGCGCGTCATCCGTTCGGTCACGGTCTGTCGTGCACGACGGTCGAGTACGGCCCGCCCCGGCTCTCCCACCCGTCCGCCACGACGGCCGACCTGGAGGCGGCCGACCCCGACAGGGCCCGGGCGGACGGGATCACGACGGACGGAGTCCCGGCGGGCGAAGGAACACGGGGCGGCGGTGCGGGGCCCGTCAGCTGTACGGTCCGCGTCGCCAACACGGGCGGCCGGCCCGTCCGCGAAACCGTACAGCTCTACGTGCGCCGGGTGCTCGGCGGGACGTCGTGGCCGCGCGTACGCGAACTGCGCGGGTTCGTCCGGGTGGAGCTGGCACCGGGCGAGAGCACCGAGGTGACCTTCCCGGTGGTCGCGCGGACCCTGGCCTCCGTCACGCGCTCGGGCGAGCGGGCGGTGGAGCCGGGAGAGTTCGCGATCGAGACGGGTCCGTCCTCCGGCCGCACCCGCGCGGCCCGGCTCACGGTGACGGCGCCGCCCGCCCGGTGAACGGACGTCCTACGGGCTGACGGCGCAGCTGCCGCCGTTCAGGGAGAAGGCGCTCGGCACGGAATTGGTGCCGGCCCTGTTGGCGAGGAAGCCGAGGGCGACCGAGCCGCCGGCGGGGATGGTGGCGGTGTAGGGGGCGGGGGTGACGGTCACCGCGGCGGCGGTCTGCCGGGGGGTGCCGCCCCACATGGTGGTGATGACCTGGCCGTTCGCGAAGGCGAACGCCAACGACCAGTCGGTGATGGCGGCGGTGCCGGTGTTGCGGATGGTGATCTCGCCCTGGAAGCCGCCGTTCCACTCGCCGACGACGCGGTAGCCGACCGCGCAGCCCGAGCCGGGGCCGCCGCCCTCCTTGGTGGTGACGCCGACCGTGGCCGAGCGGGCCGAACGGTTGCCGGCCGCGTCCCGCGCGTAGACGCCGAACGTGTAGGAGGTGCCGGCGGTCAGGCCGGTGAGGGTCGCCGTGGTGCCGGTGGAGGTGGCGATCCTGGTTTCGGTTCCTCCGCTGACGCGGACGACGTCGTACGCGGTGACGCCGACGTTGTCGGTGGCGGCCGGCCAGGTGAGGGTGGCGGAGGTGGCGGTCACCGCGGAGGCGACGGGGGCGCCGGGGACGGTCGGGGCCTGGCTGTCGCCGGAACCGCCGCCGTAGACCGTGGCTTCGCGGGAGGTCTCGGCGATGCCGTCGGGCCCGTTGATGACGCGCTTGCCCCAGTCCGTGAGCCTGCCCGGGTCGAAGTCCGTGGCCATGTCCAGGATGGGATCGGTGTTGCCGCTCCAGGACCACGCGAGGTAGCCGAGACGGAGCCGCTCGGCGGTGGCCATCATGGTGTTCTCGTCGGGGTCGCCCCACTGGTCGGGCGGCCCGCCGAACTCGCCGATCAGGAGGGGCAGTCCGGCGTCGACGAAGGCGTTCAGGTAGTCGGTGATCTCCTGTGCGGTGTCGTAGACGCTGTACATGTGGATCGAGAAGATCAGGTCACCGGTGGGGTCGGAATCGTAGACGGACCGGGCGTTGGCGCGCATGACCCCTTGCAGGTCCTGGCCCCAGTTCGGCGCGTCCACCATGATCGTGTGCTCGAGCCCCGCGGCACGCAGCTTTCGCACGGCCGCGATGGTGGGAGCGGTCCAGCCGGCGGGGTCGGTGTTGCCCCAGGGCTCGTTGCCGATGTTGATGACGACGTAGTTCTCTTCTCCGGCGAGCACGCTCTTCAGGCCGGTCCAGTAGTCGGCCGCGTGGTCGAGTGTTCCGGCCGCGGCGTCCTCGCCGTAGCCAGTGGTGTCGTGCACCTCCAGTACGCAGATCAGCCGGTTGGCCTTGCACTGGGAGATGACACCCGCGACATCCTCGGGACTGTTCTTCGACCAGCGGTGGCCGTCGGAGAGAACGACGCGGACGGTATTGGCGCCGACGGCCTTGATGTCGGCCAGCGACTGCGTCTCGCCCGGGTACCACGTGTGCGCGTGGTTGATCCCGCGCATGACGAAGTCGTTCCCGTTGGCCTCACGTAATCGGCCGTCGCTGATGTGCAGGCCGCCGGCCAGTGGCTCGCGAGACTCGGCCTGGGCGACCGCCGGGCCGGGACCCGTGGTCAAGAAGAAGCCGGCCAGTACGGCCAGCAGGGCGGCCAGGAATCTGTTCCGTTTCATCGTCTCTCCGGGATCGAGTGCCTGATGGCTACCGCGCACGGGTTTTTGGGAGCGTTCCCATCCATTGCACCGCACGTGGGAGACGTCAAGGACCGCGACGGCGGCCGGGACGCCGACGGTCCGCGACGCGGGTGTCCGTGCCGCACCCGGGCGCCCGGAGCGCGGTAGGGCCAGGCGCAAGTGCCGGGAACCGCGCGGGACGGGGGAGCGGCGGTAGGGGGCGGGGCCTCGGCCGCCTCGCGCGCGGTCGCCCTCGCAAGCCGCGGCAGGCGTCAGCGTCAGGTGACGATGTCGTGCGAGGCCATGTCGGCCAGCGTCCATTCCTCGACCTCGGTGAGGTGCAGCGCGGCGGCCTCCTGGGCGGCCTCGGTGTCGCGTGCCGCCATGGCGTCCAGTATTTCGAGATGCCTCCGGGTGGACCCCGCGAGGCGGTGCGGGCCGGTGGCGCCGAGGACGCGCAGCCAGTAGACGAAGGGTTCGACCGACTCGCGGGCCGCGATCAGGCGGCTGTTGCCGGTGCTGGCGATGATCTCGCGATGAATGCGGGTGTCGCTGGCGAAGAACGGTTCGTAGTCGCCCTGTTCGGCCGCGCGGATGGCGGCGACGGCCTCGTCTCGAAGGTCGGCGATCTGCTCCAGCGGCATGGCCCCGGCGGCCACTCCGGTGGCCAGCCACTCCAGGCCCTTGCGCAGCTGGCACACCTCGTGGACGTCCTGACGGCTCGGCCGGGTGACGAACGTGCCCGAGCGCGGACGCGTCTCGACGAGCCGGTCGTGCTCCAGGCGCAGCAGCGTGTCACGCACCGGGGTCCGGGACACGCCGAACTCGTTCGCGATCGCCTGCGGATCGAGCCGGGACCCGGGGGCATAGGCGCCCGTCGTGATCCGCTCGCACAGGATCGAGTGGAGCTGCTCGGAGATCGACTCCACGACCAGGGGGGTGGTGCCGCGGCTGCTGCGGACGGACGGGGTGGCCATGATCGCCCTTCTTCTCCAACGGTCGCCGCGCCGCCGGTTCCGACCCGGCGGCCGGCGTTGTCGACACAGCATCTAATCGATCAGGTTAGCCGCACGCAGAGCCGTCCTGATGCGCTCCCGCTCGGCCTGGGTGGCGGGCTTGAAGGGACGGCGCGGCAGACCGGGGGAGCGGCCCTGCAGTTCGAGCGCTGCCTTGAGCGTGGCGGGCAGGTTGGGCGCGTCGATGGCCCGCCAGACCGTCAGGATCCGCTCGTGCAGTTCGAGGGCCTTGGCGTGGTCGCCGGCCTGCACCGCGTCCCACAGCTCGACGCTCAGCCGGGGGGTGACCGTGGGGATCGCGGCCAGGGCGCCGTGTGCGCCCATGACGAACGCCGGGTAGTGCAGATCGTCGAGCGCGGCGAGGACGGTGAACCGGTCGCGCATACGGTGCAACAGGTCGGCCAGGAGGTGGATGTCACCGCCGGACTGTTTGATGGCCACGACCTGCGGGACCTCGCGCAGCAGCTCGATCGTGTCCACCGGCACCAGCGCCCACGGCACCACGTTGTACAGCACGATCGGCAGGTCCGTGGCCTCGCCGATCTCACGGTAGTGCGCGACCGTTTCCTCGGGGGACGGTGCGAACACGTAGTGCACGGGGGTGACCTGGAGGGCGTCGACCCCGACCTCCTTCAGCGCGAGGGAGTAGCGCCTGGCCTGCGCCGTGCTGTTCTGGATCACACCGCCGACGACCGGGACCCGTCCGGCGACCTCGTCGACGACGACGGCGCAGATCGCCGCGCTCTCCTCCAGCGACAGCGTCTGGCCCTCGCCGGTGCTGCCGCAGGCGCAGATCGCCGTCACCCCCTGGTCCAGGAGGTACCTGACCTCGCCGCGCAGCAGGTCGAGGTCGACTTCGTCCTTCGCGTCGAACGGCGTGACGACGGTCGAGATCATGCCGCCGAGCCGGATGTCCTTCACGTGGCCTCCCGGGTATTGCCGCGCCCACGGCGCGAATGTAATGTCTGATGCATCAGATGCTAGCACGCGGTCTCCGGCAGGAGAGCCGCCACTCACAACGGACACGGTCGGCATCCGTGCAACATGCAGGACAGCACCGACCGTGTCGCCCGAGCCGCCATCGCAATGGAGCGAGCATGCCCGAACCGGCCGCCACCCCAGACGCCCGGGCGTCGTTGCGGAAAGTCGTCACCGCCAGCGCCCTGGGCACCACCGTCGAGTACTACGACTTCACCCTCTACGCGACCACCGCGGCGCTGGTCTTCGACAAGATCTTCTTTCCCGACGCCTCGCCCCTGGTGGGCACCCTCGCCGCGTTCGCCACGTACTTCGTCGGCTACGCGGCCCGCCCCCTCGGCGGAATCCTCTTCGGCCACTTCGGCGACCGCCTCGGACGCAAGAACGTCCTGATCATCACCATGCTGATGATGGGCCTGGGCACCTTCGCGATCGGCCTGCTGCCCTCCTACGACAGCATCGGCGTCGCCGCCCCGCTCCTCCTCGTCGCCATCCGGCTGCTCCAGGGGATCGGCATGGGCGGTGAGTACGGCGGCGGAGTGCTCATGGCCCTCGAATACAGCCCGCCGTCCCGGCAGGGCTTCTTCACCTCCCTGGTGCACATCGGCACTCCGGCCGGCGTCCTCGTCCCGGTGGGCCTGGTCTCCGTCCTGGACACCGTTCTGCCCGCCGGATCGTACGACTCCTGGGCCTGGCGCCTGCCCTTCCTGGCCAGCATCCTCCTGGTCGGTGTGGGTCTCTGGATGCGGCTGAACGTCACGGAGAGCCCCGAATTCGTCAAGATGCGCGAGGACCGCGAGGTCCAGAGGCTACCCGTCCGCGAAGTGCTGACCCGCCGGCCCACGACGGTCCTGTTCTCCGTCCTCGCCAAGATCGCGGAAAGCGGCCTGTTCAACATCTACTACGTGGTGGCGATCACCTACGTCACCACCGAACTCGACCTGCCCAAGGGCCCCGTGCTCCTCGCCGTCCTGATCGCCTGCGCCGTCGAGTGCTGCACCCTGCCGTACTTCGGCGCGCTCTCGGACCGCGTCGGCCGCCGCAAGGTCTACATCGCCGGCGCCCTCTTCCAGGCGGTCCTCGCGGTGCCGTTCTTCCTGCTGCTCCAGACCGGCCAGTTCTGGGCCTACATCCTGGGCATGACGCTCGGCCTCGGCATCGGGCACGGTGCGATGTACGGCGCGCAGGGAGCCCTGTTCTCCAACCTCTACCCGGTCAACGTCCGGTACACCGGCCTCTCCGTCACCCAGCAGATCGGCGCCACCCTCGGCGGCGGCCTGTCCCCGCTCATCGGAACCGCCCTGCTGTCGGTCGCCGGCGGCCACTGGGCCTGGCTGATCGTCTACTGCGTGGGCGTCGCCCTCGTCTCCGCCCTGGCCACCACCCGGCTGCGGGCGGGCGAGGCCCACCCACCCGGCAGCCCGGCCCCGCACCCGACCGAAAGGACCCCGGTTTCGTGAACAGCCTGTTCCTGCCCGACCGGAACCCCGTGGAGCAGGCCCTGCGCGGCCTCACCCTGACCCACCCCGGCCTCCTCCGCCTCAACGAGGACCCGCTGTACGTCGCCGCCCGCGACCGCCACCCCGACCGGCGCGTGGGCATCGTCTCCGGCGGCGGGTCCGGCCACGAGCCCCTGCACACCGGATTCGTCGGACGCGGCATGCTGGACGCCGCCGTCCCGGGCCGCGTCTTCGCCTCGCCCCACAACCGCCAGGTCCACGAGGCATCCAGGGACGTCGCGGGAGACGACGGCGTCCTGCACGTGGTGAAGAACTACACCGGCGACCGCATCAACTTCGGCATCGCAGCCGAACGCCTGCGCGCCGACGGCATCCCCGTCCGCCGCGTCCTCGTAGACGACGACCTCGCCACCGAGAGCACCGAGACCGCCACGGGCCGACGTGGCACCGCTGCCACCGTGATCGTGGAGAAACTGCTCGGCGGCGCCGCCGACTCCGGACTGGGTCTCGATGAACTCGCCGCGCTGGGCACCGATTTCGCGGCGGCCTCGCGCAGCGTCGCCGTGGCCGCACGCGCCCAGACCTCCCCGTCCCGCGGCGGCGAGGCGTTCGAGCTGCCTCACGGAACACTCGAATACGGCGTCGGCATCCACGGCGAGCGCGCCGCCTCGGCCCTGGCGCATCCCGGCTTCGACACACTCGTCGACCGCATGACCCGGCAGATCCTCGACGCGCTGCCCGCGACCACGGGCACCGTCGTCCTGCTGGTCAACGGGCTCGGCGCCACCACACTGCTGGAACTGCACGCCGTCCACGCCCGGGTGTCGGACCTTCTTCAGAGGCGAGGCCTGGACGTGGCCGGCAGGCTCGTCGGGACCTTCGTCCCGGCCCTGGACATGAGCGGCTTCTCCCTCACCGTCACCGCCCTGCGCGACGACTGGGCCGCCTTCTGGCAGGCCCCGGCCCGCACACCCGCCTTCCCCGTACTGGAGCCCAGCCGTTGACCACCGACCAGCGACTCGTCCTGCGCACCTACGCGCAGGCCGCACGCACCGCACACGACACGCTCACCGCCCTCGACCAGATCTCCGGCGACGGCGACTTCGGCGACAACCTGCGCGAAGGACTCGACCTCGTCGCGTCCGCACTGGACACCCGCCCCGCCGAACCACCCTTCGCCGTGGCCGCCGAGGTCTTCCTCGACGAGGTCGGCGGCACCAGCGGCCCCCTGCTGGGGCTCCTGTTCCAGGAGATCGCACGGGCCCTCGCCGCCCACGACGACGACCACGAGGCCTGGCGCGCCGGTGTCCGCGAAGGGCTCGCCGCCATCCAACGGGTGGGGGAGGCCGAACCCGGAGACCGCACGATGGTGGACGCCCTGGTCCCCGCCCGGGACACCCTGGACGCCGGCGCGGACCTGCGGGACGTCGCCCTCGCCGCCCTGAACGCCGCCCGGGCCACCGCCTCCTTCCGCGCCCGCCGTGGCCGCGCCTCCTACGTCGGCCGGCGCGCCCTCGGCTCACCGGACCCCGGGGCGATGGGCGTCGCGCTGCTGTTCTGGTCCTTGGCGCGCGCGCGGGACCGCTCGCCGATCGAGCTCGGGGAGCTTCTCGCGTCCGTGAACCCCTCGGAGCGCGAGTCCGGAGGGGACTCACCCGTACCGGACTGACGCCGTCCGTCGGGGAGTGTCATGAATCAGGTGTGAGCCTCCACGAAGGAGTCACCTGATGAGTACGACGATGGATCACCGGATCGAGACCTCCGGCAGCGTGTCGCTTGCCGTGGCTGACAGCAGTGTTCAGGGTGCCGACGTGAAGTCGATGCCGGTGTCGCCGAACGGTCTGTCCAGCGAGCTGCTGGAGGAGCTGGCCGCGCTCGCGGCCGAGAAGGTCCGCGGGGAAGGGCTGCGGCTGATGGGCGAGGGCGGGCTGCTGCCCGAGCTGGCCCAGCACCTGATGCAGGCCGCCCTGGAAGCCGAGATGGACGAGCACCTGGCCGCCGAGGCCGGCCGGAGCGGTGGGCGCGGGTCCCGTTCAGGCGGCAACATGCGCAACGGCTATCGGGCCAAGAAGGTCATGACGGAGGTCGGCGCCGTGACGGTGCAGATCCCCAGAGACAGGCTGGGCACCTTCCGGCCCCGGATGCTGCCCGTGTACGCCCGCCGCACCGGCGCGCTGGACGATCTGGTGATTCGCTGACCGCCAAGGGCCTGACCTCCGGCGAGATCGTCTCCCACCTCGCCCAGACCTACGGGATGACGACCACGAAGGAGACCATCTCCACGATCACCGACAAGGCCCTGGAATCGATGGCGGAATGGCGCACCCGCCCGCTCGATCCGGTCTACCCGGTCGTCTTCATCGACGCCGTCCACGTCAAGATCAGGGTTCTGTCGACGATCTTGTGATCCGGACGGCTGAGTACGTTGCTCCGCCTGTTCGCGATCATGCAACGCGTGCTCACGTGATGTGCTCCTGGAGCTGTTTCCGTACCTGTCCGCGTTGCTGATAGAGGAGGTGGAGAGGCGACCGGATCGGGTGGTGTTCAGGGCGCGGGTGCGGGCGGCGACGGCGGTCTGCGGGTGCGGTGAGAGCTCGGCGCGGGTGCACGGCCGGTACATACGCAGCCTGCGTGACGCCGCGGCGGGCGGTCTCGGTGTCGTGATCGAGTTATGCGTGCGCCGTTTCCGCTGCGAGAACCCCGTCTGCTCGGCGGTGACGTTCGCCGAGCAGATCGCGGGACTGACCACCCCGCACAGTCGCTACACGCCGTTGATGCGTGGGATGTTGGCGCAGATCGGCCTGGCCCTGGCGGGCCGGGCGGGAGCCCGCCTGGCGGCTGCCATGGGCATCACGGTGGGCAGGGACACACTCCTGCGCCTGGTCAGAGCCGTGCCTGATCCGGACGTCGGTGAGGTGGAGGTCCTGGGCGTCGATGACTTCGCTTTTCGCAAGGGCCGGCATTACGGCACGGTACTGATCGACATGGCTACCCACCGGCCGATTCACCTCTACGACGGTCGTGAGGGCGAGGACCTGGCCGCCTGGCTCCGCGGCCATCCCGAGGTGAAGGTGATCTGCCGGGACCGCTCCAGCGGTTACGGAGAGGGGGCGCGGGTCGGAGCACCACAGGCTCAGCAGGTCGCCGACCGGTATCACTTGTGGGCCAACCTCGGCCAGGCGGTCGAGAAGACGGTCAACGCCCACCGTTCCCACCTGGCCGAACCGCTTGCCGCAGCGGAAGACGGCGCCGGCCACCTTGACGCGGCGCCCGAGGTGGTGCAGCCGTCAAAGGAGCTGAAGATCGTGACCCGGCTGCGGGAGCAGCACGCCGCCGCCCACGAGCTGTGGGCGCAGGGGATGTCGAAGGCGGCGATCGGGCGGAAGCTCGGACTGCACCAAGCCACCGTCCGCAAGCTGGTCAACGCCCGCTCCGCCGATGATGTCGTCGCCAAGAGCCTGCAGCGGGCGCACATCGTCGACCCGTACGTCGGCTACCTGCACCAGCGTTGGAACGAAGGCATAAGAAATGCCGCACAGCTCCACCGGGAGATCCAGCAACTCGGCTATCCAGGAGGAGAGTTGGCTGTCCAGCGTCACCTGCGGCGCTATCGCACCGGGCGCGGACACGCACCCGCTGGCGGCCCCAAGCCTCCCTCTGTCCGTGAGGTCACCTCATGGATCATGACCCATCCCGAACACCTCCGCGACGGCGATGCCGACAAGCTGCACCGTCTGCGTGAGCGCGACCCTGAGCTGGACCGGCTCACCGGCCACGTCAGGAAGTTCGCCGTCATGATGACCGCACGCCACGGCGACCGGCTCAAGGAGTGGATCGTCGGCGTCGAGCACGACACCCTGGCTCCGCTTGCGGGCTTCGCCCGCAACCTCCGCCGTGACTTCGACGCGGGCCTTGTCCCGGAGGAGTGGACACCTGTTCGTGTTGTTATGCGGCGAGTGTCAGGGTAGCTGACCGTTGCTCGTAGGCGATCGGTGCCTGCTGTCCGTTCGCTGAGTGTCGTCGGCGGGTGTTGTAGCGGGTGGTCCAGCGGAAGACGGCCAGGCGGCAGGCGCGGGCCCCGTCGAAGCGGCGGGCGCCGCGGAGCGTCTCGCGTTTGAGGGCCGCGTTGAAGCTCTCGGCGAGCGCATTGTCCGCGCTCGTGCCGACCGCACCCATGGACTGTCGCACCCCCAACTCAGCGCATACATCGCCGAATTGGCGGGAGGTGTATTGCACTCCGTGATCGCTGTGGAAGACGGCTCCGGCCAGGCTGCCGCGGGTCGCGGCGGCTGCCTGGAGCGCGTCGGCGACCAGCGAGGTGCGCATGTGGTCGGCGATCGACCAGCCCACCAGGCGGCGCGAGAAGCAGTCGATCACCGTCGCCAGATACAGGAACTGGCCGTCGCCCACCGGCAAGTACGTGATGTCGCCGACGTACTTGGTGTTCGGGGCGGTGGCGGTGAAGTCGCGCCGGAAGAGGTCCGGCACCGGCGTCGCGGACGGTTCGGGCACGGTGGTGACCTGGCGCTTGCGCAGCCGCAGCCCGGCGATGCCGTACTTGCGCATGACCCGTCCGACACGCTTGTGGTTCACGTGCTCGCCCTGGTCGCGCAGCTCGGCGGTGATCCGCGGGCGACCGTAGGTGCCGTCCCATTCGGCGTGCACGGCCCTGATCCGCTCGGCGAGCGCGGCGTCCGCCCGCTCGCGCGCGGCGCGGGCCTGACGGCCGGCCCGCCATTTGTAGAAGCTGGAGCGGGCGACCTCCAGCACGTGACACAACCGCTTCACGCCCCAGGCGCGGTGGTGGTCCTCGACGAACTGGAAGCGGTTGGTCACCAGGTCATCTCTTGTGCGAAAAACTTCGTGGCCTTGCGTAGGATGTCACGCTCGGTGGCCAGTTTCTGGTTCTCCTTGCGCACCGTCGCCAGCTCACGGCGCAGGGCCTCGTTCTCGGCCTGAAGCTCTTCGGCCGTCGGCGGGGAATCCACCGTGTTCTTCTCCGTGCTCGTACTCGTCGTGCTGCCCCCGCCGTGTCGGGCCCGTTCGGTCCGTACCCAGTTGCGCAGCGTCTCCCGGCTGATCCCCAGGTCCTTGCCGACGCCCTCGAAGGTGTGGCCCGGGTCCGACAGGTACAGCGCGACGGCGTCCGCCTTGAACTCGGGCGAGTAGACCTTCATCACCATAAAAGATGCCTCCTACCCGGCCCCTACCGGGGCCGGGCTCAGAGGTGTCCACCACTCGGGGACAGGTCCCGTCGCGGTCATGAACCGGGAGAAGCCCAGCGTCATCACCAGCACCGGCAGGATTCTCTCCTGTCCGGCGCCGACCTGGACCTTCGTCTCGGGGAACCACAGATCGCACTGGGCGACCTCGCCGGGCTCGTAGGTCAGGTCGACCGGATCGATGCCCACATACTCCGGCCGGATCCTGGCCAGCCGCTTCTTCAGCGGTGTCATCGAGTACGGCCAGCCGATCCGCTCGGCGATCACCGGCCCCGGCATTCGGGGCCACTCGTTCAGCAAGGCCCGAATCTGCGGCTCGAAAACATCGGCCACCGACGCCCGCGGGGCCCGTTCGTACTTCGGGGGCCGGTCCGAGGCCAACGCGGCCCGCACCGTGTTCCGGGCCACCCCCAACCGCCGTGCGATCTCCTTGATCGGCACACCCTCCGCTCGGTGCAGCCGACGTATCTCTGCCCAGTCCTCCACTTTCAGCACCCTCCAAGGATCAGGAGGGGTCAATTTTCAGGAGTCGCTCAGGGGTCAGTTTTCACGAGTCGCCAACAGACCGGAGCGTCGGTGCTGAACACCTTGAACGGACGGTGCGTCGTGCAACACCGGTCGTGGTTGACGTGCTCAAACGCTTCCCGACGGCGCCGGCTGACGGCGGACGGGTTGGCGAGTTGATCCGCATGTTGGACGCTGAACTTCGCTTACTCACCCTCACTGAGTAACTCTGAGCGCCCAGGTGGCGCAGCCTCAACGAGGGCCGCCAAGCGCTCACTGACTGAGCTTCTGCCCATCTCCTGAATTACGCGGAAGCTGGGAGAAGTGGTGCGAAAGCTCGTTGTTCGTCGAAGTGTTGCCGGGTCTGGAGGCAGTGGTGGAGCTGGCCGAGGAAGCGGTTGAGCAGGTGACGCTGGGCGGCGTTGTGCCAGTCTCCGTGCTCGCGTCGGCGGCGGTAGTGGGCGTTGGCTCCGGGTGAGGCCTGGAGGGCTGAGAAGGCCCAGAGGAAGCCGGCGTGCATGAGCCGGTTGTTCTTGACGAAGCGGCGGCCGACGAAGCGTTTCTTGCCGGAAGCGCGGGTGATCGGGGCGGAACCGGCGTAGGACTTGAGCGCTCTCGCGTCGGCGAAGCGGCTCCGGTCGTCGCCGATCTCGGCGAGGACGCGGGCCGCGAGCAGGGGGCCGAGGCCAGGGAAGCTGAGCAGGATCTCGCTGTCGGCGTGCTGCTTGAAGGCAGCCTCGGCAGCTGCGGCCAGGTCGTCCGCGGCCTGGCAGGTGGCATCCAGCTGCTTGAGGAGGGCCAGAAGTTGCTTGCCGAACGCGTCCTCGACGGCCGGGAGCTGGCGGGCGTACTCGGAGCGGAAGATGTCCCGCAGGCGAGCGGCCTCGGTGTCGAAGGCACGGATGCGGCCACTGCGCTTGAGGGCGGCGCGCAGCTGGGCGAGGGTGAGTTTCGCCGCCCTGGCCGGGGTCGGGGCGAGTGCGAGGACCATCCGGGCGTCTGCCCTGGTCAGGCCGCCCTCTTTGCCCTGGAAGGCGTGCAGGGCGGCGGGGTAGTACTCGCGCAGCAGCGAGCGGACCTGGTTGGCGACCTGTTGGCGGCTCCAGACGGCGTCCTGCTGTGCGCGGGCCAGCACGGTGATGGCCTGGGCGAGTTCGCTGTCGGCGGGCAGGGGGCGGTGGGCGTGCATGTCGGTGCGCAGGATGTTCGCCAGGACCAGGGCATCACCGGGGTCGGACTTCTTGCGGCTGACGCCGTGGCGGTCGCGGTAGCGGGAGGCAGCGAGCGGGTTGATCGCGAAGACCTTGCGGCTGCCGGTGCGCGGGGTGGCCACGAGCATGCCCTGGCTGGTTTCGATGGCCACCGGTATGGGAGAGTCCGGGCTGTCGCCGTGTTCGGCCAGGAGGTCCAGGAGCTTGCTGTAGCCGGCCGCGTCATCGCTGATGCGGGCCTTGGCGAGCAGTGTGCCGGTGTCGTCAACGAGGGCGAAGTCGTGGTGGAGCTCTGCCCAGTCGATGCCGCAGAACACAGTCAAGCTGTCCTCCCAGATGCAGTCCAGATGCAGTCCAGATGCAGTCATTTATGCAGGTCACGAGCACATGCGGGTCACGCGGCGCCCTAATCCCAGGACTCGTCGGTCCGCCATCTCAGTAGCCGTTCGCGACACCAGCGCACCCCAGGGGCTCGATCTGTTGCAGAGCTCACGGCTCGCGGATGGAACAAGAGGTCGACCCTGGGGTGGGCTCGCGCCGTGACGATCAACGTCCGGCCGGCCGCCGCGAGTTTCGCGGCGACCACGGAGACGCCTGGCTGTGCCGCTAGCCCGGGTGGTGGCCTCGTTCTGCTGGGCCTGGAGCATCGGCCGCCGAAAGGGGATCAAGGAAAGGGGCGGTAGGCCGTAGCCGTACCGCCCCGAGCTATACCGCCTCCTCCGCGAAAGGGTCATCCCGTGTCGGTGCGAGCGATGCTCGCCTGGTCCACCGCGGACAGCGGCCCCAGCCAGTCCCGTCCCACCCGCTCGCCCAGCCGGCGGCAGAACGCCGCGTCGGCGGTCAGCGGCCGCGGCCGCCCGGCGCCGCTGTCCCTCCACACCAGCTCGGCCATGGCCGGGTCCAGCAACGCGTCGGTCCCTCCCGGCCAGCGCCCGCAGCCGGGAGGCCACCAGCGCCGCCCCGGGCCCCCGAGTCAGAGCGCCGCCCGGGAACAAGCAGCGTGGCCGCGCCTCGCCGAAGTCGAGGCGCCCGCCGCCGAGGCGGCGGGCACGAAGGCTCAGCACAAGCAGGAGCCGGCCGAGCACAACGTGGCCCAAGCCCAGCGCCGAGAGCGCCAGGCCCAGGGTGTGCCAGGCGCGGGGGTGGGCGCACGCACCTTGGCCTGGGGTGGACTTCGTTGCCGTGCGGCAGCGTGGTCAGCCGGCGCGGCGGCGCAGGGCACGGAGCCCGACGTCGTACGCCATCGTGCCGAGGGCGAGGACCACGAGCGGCCACACGAGCGGGGATGCTGCCGGGATGGCGCCGTGGACCAGGGCCGCGCCGACGCTGCCGGTGCCGAGTACCGCGGTGCAGGCCGGAATGCCCGGCAGGGCGATCCGCAACACCACCTCCCGGCGCCTGGCCGGGCGGGCTGCGACAGGGGCCGGGGCGCTCATCGGCCGCTCACCGTGGCCGCCTCGGCCCCGGTCGAGCTGCCGGTGATGCGCCCAGCGAGCCCCTTCACCTTCCGGCGGACCTTCTCACCCTGCCTCTCCGGATCCGCAGCACCTGCGGCCATGGCCGCTTCGGCCCAGGTGGTGACCCCACGGGCGCCGAGAGCGAGAGTCACCGCTCGCTCGGCCGGGGAGAGGGCCTTCAGGATCTCGGTCAGGCGCGAGTCCTCGAAGCCGGCCTCGAAGCCGGGGTCGACGGCGGCCTGTCCGCAGACCAGGTCGTACAGGGTCAGCCCGTCGCCGAGCGGGGTGTCGAGCAGCAGCAGCCGCGACTGGTTGACCTTGCGGCGCCAGACCGGGGTGAGTTGCCGGTGGATGACACTGGCCTCTGACCTCAGCTTGTCCAAGGCCTCAGGGGTCAGGTGACCTTGGTCGTAGAGAGGGTCCGCCCAGTCGCCGAGCAGGGCGGTGGAGACCGGCTCGTTCCATCCGCTCCACCTTCCCAGCACCTCCGATGTGAAGGAGTGAATCGTGGGCCCGTCGCCGACGAGTGCCGCCTCGCGGGCGCTCAGCGCCTGGATCACCTCGGGGACCGGAATGTTCAGAGCCCGGAACCCGGACTCCGGAAGGTCGAACGTGCCGTCCATGTCGAGGGCGATGCTCCCGTCCCCCCGGAGAGTCACGGTATCGCCGGCGCTCCCGCTCCATTGGGCCGGGAACAAGGCCATGACCGCCACGCCGGTATCGGACTCGTAGTTGAACTGGCTGATCCGCTCCGCCAGATCGTTCTGGACGGAGCAGTCATCCTCGACCATGGTGTAACTGGGCGTCGGGTCCTCGGTGGCCATGGGTGCCTCTGAACCGTTCCGGGTTCGGTAGAGACTTCAGATTATGGTTGTGACCTGGGGTTTCAGGGTTTCGCGGTAGTAGTTG
Organism: Streptomyces hebeiensis; assembly: GCF_052983195.1. Lineage (NCBI taxonomy): Bacteria > Bacillati > Actinomycetota > Actinomycetes > Kitasatosporales > Streptomycetaceae > Streptomyces > Streptomyces hebeiensis. The sequence continues at coordinate 7,967 of NZ_CM129812.1, read as the reverse complement.
GCCTCGTATTCGGCGGGTGGGATGTGCCCGATTTCACCATGAAGTCGGCGGTGGCAGTACCAGTCGATCCACTCGGCGGTGGCGAGTTCGACCTGGGAAAGGGTTCGCCAGGGCCGTCCGGGCTTGATCAGTTCGGTCTTGAACAAGCCGATCGTGGACTCCATGAGGGCGTTGTCGTAGGCGTCGCCGACCGAGCCGATCGAGGCCGCTATGCCGACGGCGTCCAGGTGCTCGGCAAGCCGGAAACTCGTATATTGCGACCCGGCATCGGAGTGATGTATCAACTCACCTGCCTGGTACGGCTGTTCGTCGCGGTCGCGTTGCCACAGAGCCATGTCCAGGGCGTCCAGAACGAGCCTGGTCTCCTTCGACAAGGCAGCAGACCAGCCGACGATCCTGCGGGAGAAGGTGTCCACGACGAAAGCGACGTAGACCACTCCCGACCACGTGCTGATGTGGGTGAAGTCCGCGACCCAGCACCGGTTGGGGGCCGGCGCGACGAAGTTGCGGTCCACCAGGTCAGGCGCCCGCTCGACGGAGCCGTCCGGGATCGTGGTGATGATCTTCTTCCCGCGGACGGCACCGGTGATGCCGAGCTCGCGCATGAGGCGTTCGACCGTGCACCGGGCCACGATGTGGCCCTGACGGTGCAGCTCACGCCAGACCTTCCTGGCCCCGTAGACACGGTAGTTGGCCTCGAAGATCTGCTGGATGAGCGACTTCAGCTCGGCGTCGCGGACAGTGCGGGCAGACGGGGCCCGGAGTCGCTTGCGGTGGGCGTAGTAGGTGGAGGGGGCGATCTTGCAGTCGTGGTCGGTGAGGACCCGGCAGATCGGCTCGACCCCGCCGAAGCGGTCCTTGTGCTCGTCGATGAACGCTACGAGCGCGTGTGTGGCCGGTCGAGTTCGGCGATGCTTCTATGTCAAGCAGCCTGCGGAAGATCCGTTATGGGTCCGTGGGAGGCGCGTGCCGCCTCGTCGGCCAGCAGGGCCCGAAAGACCCGGTCGGAGATGCGGCGCCGCAGCAGGCGAAGGGCTTCCTTGACAGTGGTGCCTGCGGCGAGTTGCTTGGCGTAGTAGTCGGCGCCGGGCCCGCCGCGGCGGACTTGGGTGACCGCGGCCATGTGCAGGGCGTTGTTGATGGCGCGGTTGCCGCCCCGATTGAGCCGGACACGTACGGTGTTGGAGGACCAGACAGGGATCGGCGCGGTGCCGTTGAACCGGGCGAAGGCGTCCTTGGACTTGAAGCGGGTGGCGCCGGCCGTCTCTCCGAGGATCATCGCCGCAGACAAGACCCCGCAGCCGGGCACCTCCAGCAGGCTGGGAGCGAGTTCGCGGACCAAATGGCGCAGCTGCGCCTCCATCGCGTTGATGCGTATGGACAGACGCCGGCAGTCCTGAACCAGATCCAACGCGATCTCCGGCACGACTCCGCTGCGGGCCGCGAGGTCCGCTTCCAAGGCGTCAAGGACGCACAGCCGCCGCAGGCCGCGCGAGGGGACAGCCAGCTCGGGGTCGATCTCGTGCAGGAACCAGCGCAGCTTGTTGGCGATGGCAGTGCGCTGGCGGACCAGGGTGCGACGGTGGTCGGAACGCAGCTTCACCTCGCGGGTCGGGCCGTCCAGCTCGGCCCTGGGCAGGTCGGGCTCTCGCAGGGCGACGCGCGCGACCGCTTCCGCGTCGATCGGATCCGACTTGCCGCGCTCGCGGGCCGAACGACGCGCGCCGGCCATCAGTCGGGTGTGCACGCGCACCACCGCGTGGCCCGCCAGCAGCAGGTCGGCCTCGAAGCGCCGGGTCAGATGCCGGCAGTCCTCGATGGCGAGCATCACTTGTTCGAACTGCCGCAGCCAGACGCAGACCTGCCGGTGCCCCTTGGCAGTCGCGTCCACGGTCAACTGCGTCAGGCGCTTTCCGACCTGGTCGACTGCGACCAGGGTGTGGGTCTTCTTACTGATCGTTTCAGAATGAGGTTCGGAGTCGTCTCAAGCAGATGATGCTGCAGGCGAGTTGGAGCAGTCCGAGGTGAAGGTCGGCTCGTATCTCGTAGCGGATCCGGAGGCGCTTGAACTGGTGGAGCCAGGCGAAGGTTCGCTCGACGACCCACCTGGTCCTGCCCAGGCCGGATCCGTGGGCGGTGCCCTTGCGGGCGATCTTCGGCGTGATGCCGCGAGCGCGGAGGAGCCGCCGGTACTTGTCGTAGTCGTAGCCGCGGTCGGCGAACAGCCGCCGTGGTCGGTGACGTGGCCTGCCCGCCAGGCCGCGGATGCGGGGTATCGCGTCCAGCAGGGGCATGAGCTGGGTGACGTCGTGACGGTTTCCGCTGGTCAACGACACCGCTAGGGGTGTTCCGTGTCGGTCCGTGATCACATGGTGCTTGCTGCCCCGGCGGCCGCGGTCGACCGGTGAAGGTCCGGTGTGAGCCCCCCTTTCAGGGCCCGGACGTGCGAGCCGTCGACCGCGGCGTCCTCCATGTCCAACAGTCCGGCCTTGCGGAGTTCCGCGAGGAGGATCTCGTGCAGGCGGGGCCAGACGCCGGCCTCGGTCCAGTCCCGCAGCCGCCGCCAGCACGTCACCCCGCTGCAGCCGATCGTCTCGGTCGGCACGTCCGCCCAGGTCACTCCCGTGCGCAGCACGTAGACGATCCCCCGCAGAGCCGCACGGTCATCCGCCGGCAGTCGGCCTGGATACCGCCGACGCCGCGGCGGGCGAGGCGGGAGCAGCGGAGCGACACGATCCCACAGGTCATCAGGCACAAGATCATCCGACACACTCAGAACTCTGCCGTCCACCAGCCCAACTGCCAAGCCTGTGAGCCAAACTCATTCTGAAACGATCAGTTATGCGAATCGATACCGACAACGATCACAGAGGGCCTCCGGCGGGAGTCGGACGAGGTGTCGTCGCTCTCCGCGGGGGCACGCCTCAATCGGGCGAGCAGCACGCTTCTATCAGGCCACATCGCGAAGAACGAGGACGCCGACGGGGCGGCACATCGCCGACAAGCCCGCAACGGACGGGGCAGCAAAGAAAAGAGCCAGTCCCGTCGGCGTCCGTCAGTGTCGCACCGTCACTGGTTCGACGTCTCCAACGATGGCATTGACGCGAAGAAAGACGCCGCAGCCTTCAAGATGTCGTTCGCCCGCTTCAGCTCGGCGATCTCCTTCTTCATCGCCTTGATCTGAGCGGACTCCTCCGTGGACGCCCCCGGCCGCTGCCCGGAATCGACCTCGTCGCGCCTGACCCAGTTCCGCAGGGTCTCGGCCGAACCGATGCCCAGCTTCTGGGCGACCGCTCGCAGCGCGGCCGACTCGTTCGGATAGTCACCACGGACCTCGGCGACCATACGGACCGCTCGTTTGCGCAGCTCAACGGGATAGGAGGAAGGACGTGCCATGACTCGATTTTTTCACGGAATCGAGTCTCTACCGAACCCGGAACGGTTCACCCGTCTCCGCAACGACCTCGGAGCACAGCTAGACCGAGCCACGTCAGCCTTCGTCAGCGATCAGACCGACCGCATCCGCGCCACCGCCGCCGAACAAGCCCGGCTTGAAGAACGCTTGATCAGCCTAGAACAAGCCCTGTCGTTGTACGAGCGTTCCCAGAAGCAGGCACGCCGCATCGCCGAGCTTGAGCAGGAACAAGAATCTCTCAACGCGAGCATCGACGCTTCCAGGCACAGCAACCCTGCCGTCCAAGAACGACTGCGGAAACTCGACGAAGCCTTCGAGACGATCCTCCGCGCCTTCGACACTCCACGATTCGAAGAACCGGCAGGCACGTACATCAGTCGCAAGACGTACCTGCCCATCGTCGACGGCCGGTCCTTCTCAGACCTCGGCTCTCAGGGAGTGGAAGTCCTCGTCAACGTGGCGCACGTCCTCGCACACCAACTTGTTGCCCTGCGGGACAACAGCATTCCGCTCCCGAACATCCTGATCATCGACGGCCTCAGCAACAACGTCGGCCACGAAGGCATCGATCTCGAGCGGCTACGCAAGATGTACACCACCCTGCTCAGCGCTGCCCTCCAGCATATCGATGACCTGCAGATCATCGTGGCGGACAACGATCCCCCGCCCATCTCGGGAGTTCACCGCGCGCTAAAACTGTCGGACACCGATCGCCTCGTCCCAGAAGCGACCGCCGGGCAAGAGGCCCCGGACACAGAAACTGATCAGAGTGGCGACAGCAGCTGAGACACCAGTCGAATCTGCAACCCGCAGTCCCTGCAGGCGTTCCCTTGGGGACTGCGGGCTCGGCGCTGTCTGGTTAGCGCACCGATGGGTCGGTGCCAGAGTCATGCCCAAGCGATACCGAGCTCCCGTAGGGCAACGAGTTGCTCCTGAGTGAGCTTGTCCCGCCTCGACTTGGTGTTCGAGACCCACACGCCAAGCTTCACCGGCACCGGCTCGTCCTTGCCATCGACCTCGATCTCGACGACCGCGCCGCGCGGGACCGGCCGGTCCACGCCTTCCCGCTCGACCCACTGCGTGAGGGCCGCGAGTCCGCGCTGGAATGCCTGCTGCGCCTTGCTCGGCCCCTTCGCCGTGCGGCTCGCCGTCGGGGCGGGGGCCGGGGCCTGGTCGGGCTGTAGGCCTAGCTTCAACAGCCGCTGCTGCTGCTCCTCGGAGAGCTGTTTCCAGGTGCCTGGATTTTTCTGGCGCTCCAGCCATCGTCCGATGTCATCGCCGTCCATCAGTACGCCAGGGGCGATGTCGGGCAGTACTCCACCGTCCTCGTCGGCGGCGAGGTCGGCGAGCACCTTGTAGTGGCGTTGCCAGTCGAGCGGCCAGGGGCAGTTCCAGTCCGGGTCGATCTCCGCGAGCTGCGCGGCCCGGGTCTCCGCGCGCTGCAGGTCCTTGGCGAGGCCGTCCTTGCGGCGGAGGTTCGCCACGTGCTGTCCGATGGGCAGCATTGCCGCGCCTTCGCCCCAGACAGCGTCTTGTCGGGGTGCGAGGTGTCCGGTGGCTCGCCGGTAGGAGCGGAGTGCGGCGAGCTTGGCCTCCCACGCTTCATCGCCGGGTTCCCACACCATCCCGGCGTCCTCGAGGAGCTCTTTGCGGTGGGGGTCGAGTTCGCCGGCGCGCAGCGCCTTGCGCTGCTGGTGCACCCATCGGCCCAGGGGAAAGTCCTTCGTGACGCCGACCTCGGTCTCGACGTCGTAGGGGACGGCGTGCAGGCCGGTGATGCCGTTCTCGATGCGCCACCGGACCAGGGCCTGGTAGCCCTCGAGCCAGACCAGGGACTGGGGCCGGATGACGCGGCAGCGGGTCAGGGCGGCGATGTCGGCGGCGTCGCGGGGGGAGGCGAAGTTGACCACGACCGAGGTGACGCGGTCGACCTCCTGCTGCGCCTCGCGGGCCTCCTCGGACAGGTCCCCGTTTTCCGGGCCGGCCGCGGAGGCAGACCGGACGTAGATACGCCGCCGTTCGGTTGCGCGGGGCAGGGCGCGGGAGGCGAGCTGGTCGACCATGCGTTCCGAGTGTGAGCGCAGGGCTTGGAGGATGTCGACCAGGGGCTGGTAGCTGGCGGAGGCGACCATGTCCTTCGGGTCCTCCCCGGGCTGGAGGAAGACGGGGATGATGATCCGCGCGGTCTTGGTCGTGCCATCCGGGTTGGGGCGCAGTGCCCGTCCGATGTTCTGGACGATGTCGACCTGGGAGCTGCGCGAGCCGACGATGCACACAGCCTCGACCCCGCGCAGCCCGGTGATATCGACCCCGACCCCGAGAGCGCGTACCGAGGACAGGAACGCCCGGTGCACCCGCCGGTTCTGGGCGTCGATGCCGTTGGCGAACCGCTGGATCACCGCACGCCGATGCGCGATGGGATGGTCCCCGCACAGCCAGTCCGCCCACACCCGCTCCGCAGGCACGTGACGGCCCTCCTCCAGCTCGTACAGCTCAGCGTCGATCGACGACGCGGGCAGCTCCTCCGCACTGGCCAGCGCCGCCGCGGAGGCCTCAGCGGCATACAGCTCCGCGGCTGTGCGCGGCATCTGCTCGGCGAACGCGGCCGCCTCCTCGACCCGCTGGTGGAACACCATGGTGGTGTGCAGATTCTGCTGCGCCGCGTGCTCCAGCAGCGCCGCCTGGAGCAGGGCCATGCGCCGGCCACGCAGGGCGTCCTCGGACAGGCCCAGGATCGGGTCCGGGTTGCGGATCTCCAGCACGTCGATCTCGAACCCCGCGAGGATCGAGCGTTCCACCGCTTCCGCCAGACCGAGATCGAAAATTCGGGTGCCGTAGGTGCTGGAGTCGTCCTCCATCGACGCGACCACCACCTCCCGCCCGTCCCGGCCTCGCTGCGGCCGGGGCGCGGCGAGGATCCGAGGGGTCGCGGTCAGGTAGAGCCGGAAGTCGACAGGGATCCGGCTGTTGTCATGGATCGCCGCCCACGGCCGCCCCATATCCCCTGCGGTCATGTGCCCCTCGTCCAGAATGGCCAGGTCAAACGGAGCCATCCGCTGCCCGTACAGCCGCTCCCCGCCCGCCAGAGCCGACTCCAACGGCCCAGGAACAGTCCCACGGCCAGCGACGTCAGCGGGGTCCTCGCGGTCCACCAGGGAGGCGTACGTGGCGAACACGACCACCGGACCGCTCCCGGCCCACAGAGCGAGCTGGATCGGGTTGGTGGTGGTGCGCACTCCGAGCTGCTCCAGGACCTCGTCCTTGTCCACCGAGCAGACCGCGACCATCGGCGCACGGTGCCCGACCCGCCGCCAGGACTGGGCACTCTGCACGATCAGATCCAGGGTGGGCACCATGACGAGGATCCGGCCGTCCGGGAAGTACTCCAGAGCGCACGCAGCGGTGGTGATCGTCTTACCGGACCCGGTCGCGGACACCCCCATGGCACGTGCCCCCTCCGGAGGCATAAAGGATCTTGCAGGAAACCCTACCCAGTCACGAAAGCGCAATTTCTGGTCGACCTGGTGTTCCTTGAGCGAAAGCAAAAGCATTTCTAAGCCCTCCCCGGTTCCTATTCCTGTGGTCCTTCGATGGCCGCGTGCCGAATAGAGGCCGCACCCGAGCCGTTCCAGATCGACGCACCCGCCCTATGCCAGCCGGGCTTTCCGTCCTTGAAGGGCGGCTGGCCGTCCGGGCCGTAGTGCCCGACACCGAACGCGCAGAGGATGCAGTCCTCGTCGCTGTTCACCCTCCGCGCCGCACACAGACCGCCAGCCTCGCCCAGCACCTCCAGCACCCGGCGCCGCGCCATGGTGTGCAGCAGCACGGACTCCCGAACGAACCCCTCCAGCCGCACCAGGTCTGCCCCTTCACGCTGCCTCACGTCCGCGAAACGTACGGCCAGCTCAACCACCCGCCCGACCGGCCGCCGCGCCGTGGCCAGTCCCGGACCGCGATGCCCCCAGGGGCCTCACTCACCGCCATCACCCCTTCGTCCCAGCCGCCCGCGAACACAGCACACCTTGAGAAGCCGGCACCATGCCGTCCAGCTCCACCACGTCGCACTGCGCCCCGGCCACCAGGTCGCCCGCCTCGCTCGCGGGCAGGCCCTGCGTCTCCAGGAGCGCGAACGGTCTCAACCGGGCCTTCACACCCGCCGTCTGATACTGCGCCACCCAGAGCATTGAATCGCTGCTCAGGGCAGGATCTGGTCCGGTAGATTCGTGGTGACCAGCCATCTGGCCATCCTCTCGAAAGTTGGGAGAATCCCGAGTGACTGGCGGGGTGTCCCCAATTTCCGCCAACGATACATGCTGCATCTACTTGAGGCAGCCACCACACTAGAACCCGGCACGAACGAGCGACCCCCCGCTCCCCGTAGCCAGTCAGGCCCGCGTCAGCGGGCCTCGGGCCCTGGAGGCGCAGCCGGAAGGGCCCTTGAGGCGGGGGAGCGCAGCGGACCCGCCGGCCCAGGGCAGAGCGAAGCGAAGCCCAGGGCCGGCGGGGCAAAGCCCCGCAGCTCCGGAAGCGCAGCGGACGGAGCATCACCAAG